>CAVTMQ010000010.1:0-466156 GCA_963735895.1 uncultured Acidobacteriaceae bacterium | reverse complement strand
TCGAACGATGGATACCACGCCCGCACGTCCTGCATCCCTATCCCGATGCTCGCTTCTACGCCACTCATCCTTCATAAGAGCCGTATGCGTAGACGCGCTCGTACGGATCTGCGCAGGGGGCGATCAGCGATGATCGTCCCTACTGCGGACCGGAACTCGGTGGTTAGAGAGTTTCTCTGCCCGTGCTTTTCGCGAAAGGACTCAATAACCGACGGAGCTGCCGTGAGACCGCAGGTAAGACCCCCGCCACATCGAGAAGCCGGTGATGGAATTCACCTGCGTGCAAGCGTCCGAGCTACTATGTGTGCGGAGAGTGTCCAATGATTGAGCAGTTGAAAACCTTTCCTGAGAATGTAGTCGCGTTCGTTTGCAAGGGACGCGTCACGAAAGCAGATTACGACTCTGTTCTGATTCCAGCCGTCACTGCTGCGCTTAAGAGTCAGGGCAAGGTCCGGCTTTACTACGAGACCGCTGGGGATTTCATCGGTATCGATCCGGGTGCTATCTGGGAAGATTTCAAGGTTGGGATCGAACACCTCTCGCGCTGGGAGCGGGTTGCAGTCGTTACTGATGTCGAATGGATCAGGCAGACAATGCGAATGTTCGGATTCCTTTTGCCGGGTGCTATGAAGTCGTTTCCAGCGTCGCAGTCTGATGCGGCACGCACGTGGATTGTCGCCTCTAACTGAGAGTTACTGAGGTTTTCTCGGGCTCCTAGCGTACGGTGGCCAATCCGGAAGTAGGCGTGATCTAGCTCACGTTACGTCCGGTTGGGCGGTGATCCTCCGTGCGCCGGGATAAACCGACATGTTGTAGGGGTGCAAGTCCCTGCAGGAAAGGAAGTAGCGAATCCATCCTGACCTCTAGTCTTGCGTGACACATCGCGAGGTGTGTGGCGAAGCGTAGATCGAGGCATCGGTGGGCCGGGTGATTGAGCTTCGAAAAACCGCGGATCAGGATGCCGACTCCCTGGTGAGTAGGAGGAAGGCAATACGGTGGCTGCGATATGCGCGAGCAGCTAACCGGTCCTGCGTAGTCGTTAGAGCCCGAGCACGCTGAGAAAACAACATGGACGAGAACCGGGAGATCTCCAGCACGCCTTTGGCATCATGCGAAGGCCGGTCCGTGAAGGCCAACAGCCGCACGACGGACATGCACGTGCAGGAGAAGTCGGACTGCGCCGTAATACCTGTGAACCGACCGAACAAGGGAGGGCAACTTCCCGCGGAGGTCGGGGAGGGAAGGGCGCAGATGAAGGAGAACATCGATCAGTCACGCATGCTCCTGACACAGAGCAGGGAAGGCATGTCCCGGCGACTGGACGGTGTGCGCAAAGCAGCAAAAGGAAGGAAACAGGAACAGTTCACCTCTTTACTTCACCATCTCGACATCGATCTTCTGCGCGACAGCTTCTACGCTCTCAAGCGTCAGGCTTCGCCGGGAGTCGATGGTGTGAGCTGGCAGGAGTACGAAATCGGACTAGAGGATCGACTTACTGATCTTCATGGCCGGGTTCACCGTGGAGCGTATCGGGCACAACCTTCGAGGCGAGTCTATATACCGAAGGCCGACGGACGGAAACGCCCGCTGGGCATCGCAGCACTGGAGGACAAGATCATCCAGCAGGCTGTGGTGACGATCCTCAATCAGATATATGAGGTCGACTTCAAGGGCTTCTCCTATGGGTTCCGTCCGGGACGCAGTCCGCATCAGGCGCTTGATGCTCTTGCTGTAGGGCTGTCACGGAAGAAAGTGAACTGGGTGCTCGATGCCGACATCCGTGGCTTTTTCGACAACATAAGTCACGAATGGATGGTCAAGTTCGTTGAGCACAGGGTGGCCGACCGAAGGATACTCCGCCTGATCCAGAAATGGCTCAGGGCGGGAGTGTCGGAAGACGGCCAATGGTCGGAGACCAAACAGGGTACGCCGCAGGGAGCAGTCATATCACCGCTGCTCGCTAATGTGTATCTGCACTATGTCTTCGATCTGTGGATAGATGTCTGGCGCAGGAAAGTGGCTAAGGGCGACGTCATCGCCGTTCGTTATGCCGACGATCTTGCACTGGGCTTCCAGCTAAAAGCCGACGCCATGCGCTTCCTCAATGAGTTCAAGGAAAGGCTGGCGAAGTTCACTCTGGAACTCCATCCGGAGAAGACCCGGCTGATCGAGTTCGGGCGCTACGCTGCCCGAGATCGAAGGCTGCGGGGCGAGAGAAAACCGGAGACGTTCAACTTCTTGGGCTTCACCCACTACTGTGGGCAACGGCACAAGACCGGAACCTTCGCCGTCTGGCGCATCACAGCGAAAACGCGAATGGCAGCGAAGCTCAAGGCCATCAAGGGTGAGCTTCATCGCCGCATGCATGATCGCCCCGCCAAGACCGGTGCATGGCTCCGTAGCGTCGTCGGCGGCTACTACCGCTACCACGCAGTACCGGGAAATCTCGGACAACTGAGCACCTTCCGGCAGCGCGTTAATCGACTGTGGTACCAGGCACTCGCACGCCGCAGTCAACGGGCACGCAAACGGTGGGAGACGTTGGTTCCGATCTTCGAACGATGGATACCACGCCCGCACGTCCTGCATCCCTATCCCGATGCTCGCTTCTACGCCACTCATCCTTCATAAGAGCCGTATGCGTAGACGCGCTCGTACGGATCTGCGCAGGGGGCGATCAGTGATGATCGTCCCTACTGCGACCAGAACCTCTGAATTCGGCTGCGCTTGATTCGCGCATTGGCCGACCTCTCTTCAATTGACGTGAGGGAGGGTTCATGGTCTCGAACGCTTCATCTGAATTGTTTCGGAACCTATCGCCTGCCGTTGGCGTCAGAAATCCAATCGGCTGCCCGGCGGCGTGAAATGCTAGTTGGACGCGTGCTAGTTTGTTCCTTGGAGGCGCACCGTATATGCGTTCGCATCGGTTCAGTGCCGGAGTTCTATGCATTCTTCTCTTTGCAGCAGTCAGCAATCAGAATGCATTCGGCGTCTGGGCGCAAAGCCCCGACACGACCTCGCCAATTCAACTTATTCCCAGGACGAAAGCGGAACGCGAACAGAATTATGAGGCGGAGCATCGCATCTCGCTCATTGTGCAGGTGACCGATTCGTCGGGCAAGCTCGTTCCGGGGCTGAAGGCGGAAGATTTCTCGGTACTCGACAACCAGAAGCCGCAGAAGGTCGCCAGATTTCGTGAAGTGGATGGAAAGACCTTCACAGCCGACGTGCATGTAGTGGTCGTTCTCGATGCCATCAACGATGGCGGATCGGGAATAGGGCACCTGAAAAAGGATCTGGATAGATACCTCTCGCAGGGCCACGGACCATTGCAATTCCCCATCACGCTGGTTTTCGCAACTGGTGCGGGAGAGACCGAATCACAGCCTTCCACGGATCGATCGGTAATTACCAAGCAACTTGCGGAGTTTGCGCGACTTCCTCGCGAAGCGGCGTGCGATCAAGCGCACTTCACTGAGGGGAGCCGCATGGATGGGCAGGTGATGAGTTCCCAGTCTCCCGGAAATTCCGCGGAAGAACGAGCAGATTGCATGAATATGCATTTCACAGAGTCGCTGAACGCGTTGCGAAAGCTTGTTGGTGAACAGGAGAATACACGGGGACGCGCAATTCTCATCTGGCCTGGCAGGGGCTGGCCCATGGTTGCCGAGTTCGGAACTCATGTAGTCAACAAGCGGGGAAACTATCGCGATGTCCTTGTCGAGCTCAATACCAATCTGCGCGAAGCTCAGGTTACGCTTGATGCGGTTTCCTGGGGTGATTTTGAAACTCCCCGGAATGTCCTCAAACCGGTCATGAGCGTGACCGTGAGCGTCCCGATAACGCCTGACGAAGTCACGGAGGAAGCGATGGCGCTTCCGGCTCTCGCCCGACAGGACGGAGGTCTGGTGTTTTCCAAGGTAAAGAACCTCGCGAATGCGATGGCGGCATGCCTTGAAGAGGCAAGTGATTTCTATGTGGTGAGCTTCGACTCGACTCCGGCGGCTGCGGCGGACGAGTTTCATTCGATTGACGTGAAGGTCGATCGGCCAGGCGTGAATGTTCGCACGGATAGCAGCTACTATGCGCAACCCTAGTAGTATGGCTAACGCAAGCAGTTCAAGCGCGACGCTCCGGTTGCATTGGGCTATCCGGAAACTACTAGGCAGTAAGCCGCCCAAAAACGGCAGAATCAGAGAGTGAACTCACTATGAGCTGAACTCGCGCACCTACTCATCAAGGAGCCCTGCAATTCAATGACAGCGCGGGGGAAGGCGCACAGGATGAGCAAACTGGCGGGTACCAACTCAGGCTCGACCGGTATGCCTGTCTTACCGGTCTGGATGCAGATTGGTATCGAGGTAGTTGGTGGGGTGTCCGTCATCGACTCCCGCCCAGTTGCCGTGGGTGATGGTTTCGAAGCTCCCGCCCATAATCCAGCAGATACCGAAACTGCAGGCGGTGGCCACTGCAATCGCTAGAAGATCACGTTTCGACATGGGAATAACTGGGAAGTTTATCGGCCAGCTAATGCTGAGCGACATTAGCTGGCTCTAATTGGGACAGGCCGCAAGTATCTGCGACCGCGATGAAGCCTCTTTGCTTTGCCTAATCTAAGAAAACGATACCTCGTGCACTGGGCCGTGGACTGGCAGGTTTGACAGGTTGACCGTGCTGCTTTCGGCGTGTTCTCTTAAGCAAAATCCCACCGAGGTTGAATGCGAAAGATTCTTAGGATTGGTGCGATCATCGTGTTCGCACCCTTGCTGGCGTGCTGTGCGCTGGCTTTGAAGTGCTACCTTGCAATTGTGGGGTTTGTGTTGGGTCTGGCGGGATGGGAGTTGGCGTGGCCGCCCGTCTCACAGGCCGACTTGGACACCGCAGGGGAAACGCGGCGATGTCGTGGTGGGCGCATTTAAGCTGAGGAGAGCCGCGCGAGATGCGGCTGGCGAATGCGCTGACCACACTCTCGCTTAAGCGATGGCCGGCAGCAACGTCCTAAGCTCTTTGTCGAGAACAATCTGCGGGTAATCCCTTGAACATGGGACCAACGAAACGTAGCAGCGGGGCGACTTCGACGTGCTTCCGCAGCCGCCGAGCAAAGCAGAGAGCCTCATGTCGGGCCCGCCGGTGTTGTTCGTGTCGATGTCCGACGCGATGCCTTAGCATAGGTGGAACATTCCCGCGAGAGGTCCTGCATGGCCGACATCATCACTCACCAAACTCATCCCGAGCTTAGCGCAGAAGAGATCAGCAGCCTTACGCGCCAGACCAACTACGGCACATGGCGGTTTCAGAAGACGTGGAAGCCTCTCTACATCGCCGATGCGGAAGGATGCTGGATCACCGACGGCGCGGGCAAGCGCTACCTCGACTTCAGCGCTCAGTTGATGTGTGTCAATCTCGGCCATAAGAATCCCGCGGTCGTCGAGTCCATCGGCCGGCAGGCTCGCGAGCTGGCCTTCGTCGGCCCCGTATATGCAACAGAAGCCCGCGCCAGGCTCAGCGCGAAGCTGCTCGAAGTGTTGCCGGCGGGACTTGAAAAGTTCTTCTTCGCCACCAGCGGAACCGAGGCCAACGAGGCTGCGTTCAAGATCGCCCGCATGTACACCGGCAAGAACAAGATCATCTCGCGCTACCGCTCTTATCACGGGTCGACGATGGGCTCGATTGCAGCCACCGGCGATCCGCGTCGCTGGGCGATGGAACCGGCGGGCAAGGGAGGCGGAGTTGTCTTCTCGCCTGAGACGAATTGCTACGACTGCCCCATCAAACACACATATCCCGGCTGCAATGTCGCGTGCGTCGACTACATCGAGCACATGATCGAGAATGAAAGCGACGTCGCCGCCATCATTCTGGAGCCTGTTGTCGGGACAAACGGCGTCCTTATTCCCCCGCCTGAATACTTCCCGCGGCTGCGCGAAATCTGCGATCGTCACGGCGTGCTGATGATTGACGACGAAGTGATGGCGGGGTGGGGCCGCACCGGCAAGTGGTTTGCCGTCGATCACTGGGGCGTCAAGCCCGACATTCTCGTCACCGCGAAGGGCATCACCTCGGCGTATGTGCCGCTTGGCCTCTGCGCGACGACGAAGAAAATCGCGGATTACTTCGAGGATCATTATTTCTCGCACGGCCATACATACGAGGCGCATCCCATCACGCTCGGACCAGCGGTGACGACGATTGAGGAGATGCAGCGGCTCAAGCTCGTCGATCGGGCAGCGGAGCTTGAACCTTATGTGCGCCAGAAGCTCGAAGCTCTCAAGGAGAAGCATCCCTCCATCGGCGATGTTCGCGGGCTCGGTCTCTTCTTTGCCGTCGAACTGGTGAAGAACCGCAAGACCAAGCAGCCCTTCAACACCATGCGTGACAAGGTGGAAGGCAAGCCACTGGTTGTGGATCAGATTGCGGCGAAGATGATGGCCGATGGCGTGGTGCAGCAGGCCTGGGTCAGCCACTTCGTCATTGCGCCGCCGCTGATCGTCACAAAGGAAGAGCTCGATTTCGGTATCGACGCGCTCGACCGTCATCTCGGCGTTGCGGACGCGCTGGTGGAGTAGCCAGACATAGCAGGTTCCCCAGGTCTCGTCTTTGAGACTTGGGAGTTTAACGCGATCAGGATCAGTCGAAAACAACCGTCTTGTTTCCATAGCAGAGGATCCGGCGGTCGAGGTGCCATCGCACAGCGCGCGAAAGCACAAGGCGTTCGAGATCGCGCCCGCGCGCAACCAAATCCTCTACCTGGTCGCGGTGCGAGATTCGCGCTACGTCCTGTTCGATGATCGGCCCGTCATCCAGCACCTCGGTGACGTAATGGCTGGTTGCGCCGATCAGCTTCACCCCGCGAGCATGCGCCGCATGATATGGCCTTGCGCCGGTGAAGGCGGGCAGGAACGAATGGTGCACGTTGATGATGGCCGCGGGATACCGGGCAACGAATGCCGGCGAGAGAATCTGCATGTAGCGCGCCAAGACAACCAGTTCGACTTCGTGCCGCTCGAGGATTGCGGTTTGGCGTTCTTCCGTTTCACCGCGTGTTGCCGCGTTCACTGGAACATGCTCAAACGCTATGCCGCAATAGGCGGCGAGCTTTTCCACTTCGCGATGATTCGAGACGATGACCGGAATGTCGCAATAGAGTTCGCGCGATTGCCACCGGTGCAGAAGGTCGGCAACACAGTGCAGGTATTGCGAACAAAACAGCGCGATCCGGGGCTTTTGGTGCGTCGACTCGATCCGCCAGCGCATATCCAGCTCCGCGGCGAGCGGAGCAAAAGCCTCCTTGAAGCCATCAAGATCGAAGCGCGACCCGTTTCCGGCGTCGCCTTCCTTGGATTCGGCGTCCTTCAGAGCCCATTCAACGCGCATGAAGAACAAACCGAGGTCGTGGTCCTGATGCTGATCGGCGTGCAGGATGTTGGCTCCGTGCTCGTAGAGCATTCCGGCGACGCGGGCCACCAGGCCCTTGCGATCGGGGCAGTCGATCAGGAGGACGGCTGTGTCTTTCATGGTCTTTTCAGCTTAAGCTATACGCCGAAATGCGGGAAGCTACGTCCTCGCGGCTTCATTTCTTCAGGGATTGGTGGAAGAAGGAGCAGCCGTTTTTGCCTGGATCGGCGGACCGGATTACTGCTGGCGAAGCGTGCCGGCAAGATCGGCAACCACGCGTAGTTTTTCGGCGACAGCGGCTGGCACACCGTTCTGCGAAAGGGCCAGTTGCGACTGCAGCAGCAGTCCGGTGACGGTTTTCCGCAGCTCGGTTCCGATATCTTCACGGGCGGCCAGCAATGCAATGGCTTGTTCCCTTTCGCGCCGATTGAGCGCTGCACGAATTTCGCGGATGATCCGGGCCGCCCCCGAGAGCGCGAAGTTGATCTGCAGCGGAATGGCAGTCCCCGCGTGCTCCCAGATTGAGTCAGCCGCGGCCGGATCGCACTCCGCGAGCGTTTCATCCACAACAACCGCCGAGAACTCTCTCTTACGCAGGACGCCGATGGCGGCCCTGCGGCCCTCCGCGACTTCCACTGTGTCGCCAAGCTGCTTCGCAACGACCTCGGCACAATTGCGTGCGCCCTCAACCCCGCTGACAATAAGAATGCTCATGGTTACTCCTCAATCGATTGCTGTGATGCTGCTGATTCGATTTTGCAATTGATATGGCGCGTCGTCGTGACCCGAACGGCGTCGGCCGGCTTCGCATTTCGCCGCTTGACCGGGGATTAATCGGGTCGCCGAGCGCCGGAGGCTCCGTATTCCTTCAGCTTGCGATAGAGCGTGGTCTTTCCAATCCCCAACAGGCGGGCGGCTTCCAGTTTGTCGCCATTGGTGACGCGGATGGCGTCGAAGATTGCATCGCGCTCTTTGACGGCAAGCGGCACGATCTCCTTACACGGCACGGCTTCCTGGTTCTTACCCGCCGATATGTCCGCGAGTTGGAAAACGCCGTAGAACACGGCGTGACCATGGCATCAGGCGGAGAGATGCCAGGTAGGCGATCTTCCCACCCAACTTCAGCAGCTGGCCTCGCCGTCCTTCACGCTGCCATGTCCTGTTCTTGTTCCCGGATTGGGACAGTTCAAATGCGGAATCAGCCATAGCTGATGTCGATTGAGCGACTTGCGTCGCAGCGTCCTCCTTTTTTCCCGAATTGGTCCTTCCCGAAACGGGTTCTGTCAGCGCCGTGGTGCGCTGGCCGTTCTCGTACAATCGGCCTATGAACCACCCAAGCAGTGCCAGCTTTTTTCGTCCCGGTAATCGCAAACCGAACCAGCTTCGTCCTTTAACGCTCGCGCCGGGCTACGTGCAGACTGCGGAAGGCTCCGTATTGGTCTCCCTGGGGAACACGCGGGTGCTGACCAACGCCACCATCGAGCAAGGAGTGCCCGGGTGGCTGCGGAACTCGGGTCGTGGATGGGTGACGGCGGAGTATGCCATGCTTCCCCGGTCGACAGTGACGCGCACGCCCCGTGAAAGCGAGCGGGGCAAGATCGGAGGGCGGACGCACGAGATTCAGCGGCTGATCGGCCGGAGTTTGCGGTCGGTGGTGGATATGCAGGTGCTCGGCGAGCGCACGGTGATCCTCGACTGCGACGTGATCCAGGCGGATGGGGGCACGCGCACCGCGGCGATTACAGGCGCGGCTGTTGCGCTGGCGATTGCGTTGAACGCGCTGGTGAAGGCCGGAACGCTGAAGCAGTCACCGCTGAAGCAACTGGTTGCTGCGACTTCGGTAGGGATCGTCGGCGGCACGCCGCTGCTCGACCTTTGCTACGAGGAAGATTCTCAAGCCGAGGTCGACATGAACATCGTGATGACGGCGGATGGCGGCCTAGTGGAGACGCAGGCCACGGCGGAGAAGGGGAGCTACTCGCGCAGCGATCTGAATGGGTTGATCGATCTGGCTGAAGGCGGACTCAGGGAGATCTTCGCCGCACAGCGGGCTGTTCTAAATCCGGCGAGTTAAGCCAGTGAAGCGAGTGAGTCGTTCAATTTCAATATCGAGGGCGTGCGGGCTACAGAAGCATGTATCCCGCAACAAATGAGTTGCGTGGATGTGTTCGACGGCACATTTTTGCCTTGCACGCCTCTGCTACCATAAGGACGATTGCAGTTCCCGCCGCAAGATAAGCCCGAATGAACATGCCGGCGGCTAAATTCTGGAAAGTTCTTAACAAGGAGAATTGCTATGCCTTTAGTCTCCATGCGGCAGCTTCTCGACGAGGCCGCCAAGGGCGGATACGGCGTCGGCGCATTCAACGTTAACGACATGGAACAGATTCAGGCGATCATGATGGCGGCGAAAGAAACCAAGTCGCCGGTGATCGTGCAGGCCAGCCGCGGCGCGCGCCAGTTTGCCGAAGACCTTTATCTCTTCCGCCTGATCCAGGCCGCCGCTGAACTGAATCCCGAGATTCCGATCGCGATGCACCAGGATCACGGCAACAGCTTTGAGACCTGCAAGAGCGCAATCGAGTTGGGCTACACCTCGGTAATGATGGATGGATCGCTGAAGGAAGACGGCAAGACTCCTTCGACCTTTGAAGAGAATGTCGAAGTGACCCGCAAAGTTGTCGAATTCGCGCACGAGCGCGGTGTCACGGTCGAAGGCGAGATCGGCGTACTGGGCGGCGTGGAAGACGGACACGGAGCCGGCGGCTCCGGTCTTGAGCACATCACCGACCCCGACCAGGCTGTGGAATTTGCGGAGCGCACCGGCGTTGACGCGCTGGCAATCGCCATCGGCACCAGCCACGGCGCCTACAAGTTCACCAAAAAGCCGGATGGCTCGGTGCTGAAGATGGATGTGCTGATCGCGATCCACAAGCGCCTGCCGCAGACGCACCTGGTGATGCACGGCAGCTCGTCCGTTCCTAAGGATCTGCAGGACGTCATCAACCAGTATGGCGGCAAGCTGAAGGAGACCTGGGGCGTTCCGGTTGAAGAGATTCAGCTGGGCATCCGCAACGGCGTGCGCAAGATCAACGTGGACACCGACAACCGCCTCGCGATCACAGGCGCTATCCGCAAGGTGTTCGCGGAGACGCCGGAGAAGTTCGATCCGCGCGACTATCTCAAGCCAGCACGCGAAGCGATGAAGAAGGTTGTGGCATTGCGCATGACGCAGTTCGGCCAGGCCGGGCACGCGGGCGACTACAAGCCGATGGCGATCACCGAGATTGCGAAGGGCTATGCGAATGGATCGCTGGACACGCGTCCCTCGATGGCGGCAGCTCGCTAAAGAAGCAGAAACAAGGAAAGGCCGGTCTGCCCAGGCAGATCGGCCTTTTCATTTGTCCTGAATGTGACGGCCGTTCCTTATCCGTCGGGATGATGCTGGCGCATGATCTTCTGCTGGCTGACAGCATCTCCGTCTCCGCGCTTCAGGGTTGCAAAGACGACAGTGGACAGAATGGTGAGAGCGCCGAGCGCGCGGAACGCAAGGTGTATGCCGTGGATCATTTCGTGAGGAACTTTCGATGCGCCGCTGGGCACGAAGAACGCGGTAGTGAGTCCGGCCGCGGCTACTCCGAAGCTGATCGACATCTGTTGCATGGTGCTGGCGATCGTGCTGGCGCTGCTGGTGTCGTGCTCGGAGACGTCGGCATAGACGAGGGTGTTCATGCTGGTGTATTGGAGCGACGTGAATGCGCCGTAGAAGTACGCCAGCAGCAGGATGAACCAGACGGGTGTGTGCTGGCCAATGGTGGAGAAAACGATGAGAAGAATGCCGATGATGATGGTGTTGGAAATGAGTACACCACGATAACCGAACGTGGACAGCAGGCGGCGAATCACCGCCTTGATGCTCATGGCACCAATTGCCTGCGGCATGATGAGCAGTCCGGATTGGATGGGGCTGAAGCCGAGGCCGGTCTGGTAGAGCAGAGGCAGCAGAAACGGCACGCCGCCAATACCAAGACGCGTGAAATAGCTGCCGTTTACGGATGCCCGGAAGGTACGAACGCTGAAGAGACTCAGGCGAAGAAGCGGATACTCCAGTGTTCGAGCATGTAGCCAGTAACCGATGAGAAGGGAAATGGAGAGAGCCAGCAGACCGATGATCTCGCCAGCGCTCAGTGAATGTTCGCCGAAGACTTCAAGGACGTAGGAAAGCAGAGCAATGCCGGAGCCGAAGAGGATGAGTCCGACGATATCGAGCGGCGGCGTGTCCTCCTCAGCGTAGTTGGGCAGGTGCAGGTAAACGAGGATGAGGCCGGCGAGTCCGATCGGGATGTTGAGGAAAAAGATGACGCGCCAATGGAAGTAGTCGACGATGAACCCGCCGGCCACCGGTCCCAGCATGGGGGCGATGAGGGCCGGGATGGAAACGAAGCTCATGATGCGCACGAGGTCGGATTTGGGGAATGTTCTGACCAGGGTGAGGCGACCTACCGGGACCATCATGGCGCCGCCCACGCCCTGCAGGACGCGGAATGCGACCAGCCAATGGATGCTTGTGGAAAGGCCGCAAAGAAGAGAGCCGAGTGTGAAGATGCCGATGGCGGAGGCAAAGACGCGACGCGTTCCAAACCTGTCGGCCATCCAGCCGCTGATGGGAATGAAAACCGCAAGGCTGAGTGTGTAGCTGGCGAGCACGGCCTTCATGCTGAGCGGCGTCACGCTAAGAGCCTCGGAGATCGCGGGTACGGCCGTGTTGAGGATGGTCGTGTCGAGCGACTCCATGAAGAAGGCAACCGCAACCAGCCAGGGCAGCAGGCCCTTGGCAGCGTCAGAAGGTACTGGCGCTTGCGTGGCGTCGCTGGGGATGGGCGAAGAGCTCATGAAGTTTCAATTTTAAAGAAAGATCTGCGTCCAGCTGTCCGTTAAGTGATCGGTTGGATGAGTCCAGAGGATATCTTTGATGCCGCGGGTGCGATGGACGGTTCGTGATTGGGAGTTGTGTCTACGCCGCTCTCCTGGTCCTTGTACTGCAACTGGAACAGGCCGGCGACTACAGCCGATCCCGCTGGCCGAGATCGCGAAGGGCTACGGAAGGGTTTGCTCGACACGCTTCCGTCGATGGCTGCGGCCCGGTAACTGCGAGGCAATAAAGCAAAGGGCCGTTCCACGCGGGCGGACGGCCCTTTTGCAATTGCAGATGTTGGGTCTGCTCTAGTGGTGCGCGCTGCTGGTGGGACTGCTGGCGGATGAGCTGGCGCCGCTTGATGCAGAGCTGGCACTGCTGGGTGCGGAGCCTCCTCCGCCACGGGAGCCGCCGCCGGTGCTGGTCGAGCTGCCGCTGCCCCCGCGAGAGCCGCCGCTAAAGCCGCCGACGCGTGACTGGAGATTCCCGCTGTGGTTGTTGATGGGAGCGACGACAGTGACGGTCCGGCTGCCGTGCACCTCCTGCGAGGACATCATGAATCTCTGCGACCTGTTGTCGAAGGTGATGGGGGTGCCGTGTGTGGTGGCCAAGTTATTCCTTGCCGTGAGCACATCCTTGATGGCGTGAGCCTCAATGCGCGGCTCCTCGGCGCGCGCGAGGGGATACTCGAAGCCGTTGCGCACGCTCTTGGGAGGTTCGTTGAGGAGTACGGCTTTCTTGGTCGGCTCAAACTCGATTTTTTCGACGGGAAAAGCGCCCTTGGTGTCGACCACGAAGACCGGGCTTTTGCGATTGACGGGGAGCCGATCTTTGACGTCGCGAGGATGGATGGGGACAAAGGCCACAGTATGGCCAAACTTGACCCAGTGAACGGGCGGATGGTGATGCCTTCTCCCAGGCACCCACAGGTAGCGATTCTGGCGGTAGATCCAGCTGCCGGAATTGCAAACGGCCCACATCCACGGATCCTGATGAAATTGCGCCAAGGCATACATGGCCTGAGCATTCCCTGCGTAGGTGCTCCGGGCCATCATGTAGCGGACGTCGTTGGGCACACAAGGAAACAGGTCCTCAATTCCCGCAGGCGAGGCGTTGGGCATGGGCTTGCCTATGAAGCCGATGCTGCGTGCAGGCTGCGCGGCGGGTGTTCCAGGTGCAGTCTGTGAGGCGGCTTGCGTTCCTGACTGAGGAAGGACAGTTTCGGCGGCCTGTTGAGGTGCGGGGGATGGAGGCCGCCAGCAAGTTCCATACGGCTCGCACGGGAAGAACGTGCCTTTGCCCTGCATGTCCGCCAATCCGGGAATGGGAGAGCTGAGCCCGGAAGCTTTCAACGCTTCGGCCTCGGCCGCGGTGCGGGCGGCATAACGAGTCTGGACCCACTGATCCCAGGCCGCGAAATCCGGGGAATTGACAGGCCCGGCGTCCATGACGCGGCGGCTGTCTCTGAAGTAAAGGGTCTGGCCGGGTGTCAACGGCTGGGAGTTCGAGTCGGATAGGGCGACGATGCCGCCACCGAGTGGGGTGAGCGCAATGCCGTCGGTGTAGCTGCTGACGCGCATATTGCTGACGTGCGGGTAGCGGGTGATCATCGTGTCGGTCGGCGTCCGCATCATGAACACTTCGCCTGCGACGTAGGGGCGGATGTGCATCGTGACGGTGCCCGAGAGCAGCGCCACTTCAGTGTGCGGGATGCCGGCGGTGGTGTGCAGGTCGTTTAAGGCAAGCACGGAATCTTCGCCGAGATAGAGCGTGGACGCATTCTCAAATTCGATTTCAGCGCGGCCTTCGCCGGTGACAAGGTTGTAACCAGTTTCGAGAGGCAGGCCGGCGGTGGCCTTCTCCCAGACTGCACCTTTGCCGTGGGAGGTTTTAGCGCCGCGCGTAACGCGGACGTCACCGTCGACGTAGCTGATGCGGACAATCTGGGGATAGATGGTGTCGGAGTGGTGTTCGCCCATCACGAAAAGCGCGCCCTGCTTGAGCTTTTCAGAGGCGTCGCTGTTGAGGATCTGATCGATTTCTGCCAGCGCGCTCTTTTCATTCTTTTGCATCAGGGTGCTAAGGGCTAGCAGCTTGAGGTCGTCGTCCTGGTGGGCCCCGGGCTGGACAGGCTGGCCGCTTTTGGCACGGATCTCGATCTCGAGCGCGCCGCACTCATCAATCCAACTGCTGCCGGCGTGGGCTTGACGCAACTGACCGCAACTGGAGAGCGCCTGCGCGGATTGGCCCTGCTTGTTTTCGGCATATGCCTTCCAGTAGAGGGCGCCGTCAGCGTGGACGCCATTCTGCCCGGCGACCTGGGTGAAGATTTTCACCGCATCGGACCAGCGGCCCTCGTTGATGGCGCGGGTTCCCTCGACGAAGAGGGAACTGTCGGGAGCATCGCTGAGAGCCGGATCGGACACGAGGCCCGCGAGTGAGTCGCTGGCCATAAATAACTGACCGGTTGTGGGCTGGGCTCCGCTGGCCGGCGCCACGCACAGGATTCCCGCAACGACGATCGCGAAGATGGCTAATTCAGTCTTCATATTGGGCCTTCCTTGAGTGATCGGTTCCGAAAGGTTTTCCGGCCGCAATTCTGGTGCGCAGCACGCGCACTTCAAAGAGCAGGCCTTCGACATTCATCTCGCTTTGCAGCCGTTCAATTGCGGCGGCGTTGAGTCCGCCAGGCTGGTTGGCTAGCTGACTGAGGAGGCTGTCGAGATGGCCCAACGCGCTTTCCAGTGCGGGGTCGCCGCTCTGCTGGGCGTTTTTGCGGCAGATATGATTCGCCGCCAGAAGGCTCCGCGCATCATCGCGCAAGGGCGGGAGCATCTCGGTATTGTTGGCGTCGACGTGTTTCAACTCGACGAGCAACCGCTCGGAGCGGTCAAGATGATCGCCGAGGACGACGAGGACTACGTGCTGCTGCGGCGGCAAAGAAGCGGGAGGTGCAGCAGCGATGCGGGTATGAGCCCGCTGCTCCCAGAGGCGCCCAGTATAGAAGGAGCCGGCAAGCAGAAGCGCGCAGGCCGCGGCATAGCCCAAACCGCGCAGCAGCCCACCATTCAACCAGATTCGACGGCGTGGAGGCCAGGCCGGCAGCGAGCCGGTGAGCGACTTCCACACACGATCGCCGTAGGCTGCGTCGCGGGCCGGCGGTTCGAGGGCCTTGATAGCGGTCATGTCGACCTGCAGTTCGGCATACATCGCCGCGCACGCGCTGCAGCCCTGAAGATGTTCGTCGATGGCGGAGTTGTCGGGGTCTTCGCCGTAGTAGTACTCGACCAGTTCCTCTTGACTCAAATGTTTCATACCCTCACCCTCAATGGCGCGAGGCGGCGCCTCATTTTCTGCACCGCGCGAAACACTGCCTGCTTAGCCGCGTTGGGCGCGATTCCCAACGTGATCGCGATCTCCTCAGAAGTGCGTTCTTCCATGTGCCGCAATACAAACGCTGTTCGCTCAACTGGCGTCAGGCTGCGCATTGCAATCTCCTGCATGGCGCTGATTTCGCGACCGAGCAACAACCGGTCAGGACCCGCCCCGCGGTCTGCAACCTGCAGAGCCTGCTGTTCCGGATCGGTTTCTTCGGCCACCCGTGTTGTTTCATCCGTCCGACGACTTTCAATCTTGTCGAGCGCGCAATGCACCGCGATGCGATAGATCCAGGTGCCGAAATCGGCGCGCGATTCGAAGCTTTCCAGCTTTAGGTATCCCCGCAGGAAGGCCTCCTGCACCACGTCCTCGGCATCGGCCTCATTTCCGGTGATGCGAAAGCCAACCCGGAAGAGGGTTCGGCTATGGCGCGCTACGAGAGCTCCATAGGCCTCTTTATCCCCCGATAAAACCGACCGGATCGTGGCTTGGTCGTCCTTGCCCATGCGAACCATTAGACCGGATTTCTGAGGCAGCAGTTAGGGGAGTTTGAAGGACAGATTCTGAGAGGTGCTGCGAGCAGCCGGTTCTAACCAGCCCGAGGGGTCACGGGCAGCCGGATCGGGCGGGATTCAGCGGCGGCCGCTACCGGGGCCAACTCCTGATCCTTGTACTGGAGCTGGTAGAGCTTCCAGTAGAGGCTGCGGTTGGCGAGCAATTCCTGGTGGGTGCCCATCTCGCGAAGCTGGCCCTTGTGCATGACGAGAATGGTGTCTGCTCGCTGAATCGTGGAGAGGCGATGCGCGATGAGCACGCTGGTGCGGCCCTCGACCATGCGCTCGAGTGCGCCGCGGATGCGAAGTTCAGTGTCGGTGTCGACGCTGGAGGTGGCTTCGTCGAGGATGAGGATGTGCGGATTGTAGGCGAGCGCGCGGGCAAAGTTGATGAGCTGCTTCTGGCCGGTAGAGAGGGAATTGCCGCGCTCGCGCACGGGCTCGTCGAATCGGGCGGGCAGCGAGTCGATGAAGTCGAGCACGTTGACGTCGCGAGCGGCCTGGCGCAGGGTGGCTTCGGTGATGGCTTCATTGCCGAAGCGAATGTTTTCGGCGATGGTGCCGGAAAAAAGAAACGGGTCCTGCAGTACAACGGCAAAGTGGCTGCGCAGCGCGGCGAGATCGAGTTCGCGAAGGTCGACCCCATCGAGGCGGATCGATCCGGCAGTGACGTCGTAGAAGCGCATCATCAGGCTGGTCAGCGTGGTCTTGCCTGCGCCGGTGTGTCCGACGATAGCGATGGTCTGGCCGGGTTCGATGGTGAAGGAGACGTCTTTGAGAATCCACTCGATGTCGGTGAATGCGGCCAGTTCTTTTGCGCGCTCAGGCGACTCGGCGACGCGATCCACGAGGCTCTTCAGTTCCGGTGTGAGCTTCTGATAGGTGAACCAGACGTGACGGAATTCGATTCGGTTTGATCCGTCGCCCGAGCGGGGGTTGGCGGGGCTGACGATCTCCGGCGCAGTATCGAGCAGCTTGAAGATCCGCTCGCATGCAGCCATGGCGGCCTGCAGGATGTTGTATTTGTCGCTGAGGTCCTGGATTGGTCGCCAGAACCGCTGCGAGTACATGTTGAAGGCGGCGAGCATGCCGATGGTGACCGAGCCCGAGAGGACGCCAAATCCGCCGCGCCAGATGACGAGCGCGATGGCGATGGAGGAGAGGATTTCGACTGCCGGGTAGTAGAGCGCGTAGGCGAAGATCGTGTCCTTGAAGGCGATCATGTGCAGGCGGTTGACCGCTTCGAAGTCCTTGTAGGCGCGCTCTTCGCGGTTGAAGAGCTGTACCACGGCCATGCCGCTGATGTGTTCCTGGGTAAAGCTGTTGATGCGGGCGATGGCGGCGCGCACACGGCGGTAGCTTTCACGGACGCTGTCGCGGAAGAGGCGCGTGACGATGAGGATGAGCGGCAGGACCGCGAAGGCCAGCAGTGCCAGCCACCAGTTGATGGTGAGCATGACGACGGCCATGATCGACAGGGTGAAGAAGTCATCGACGATGGCGAGAATGCCGCCGGTGAACATTTCGTTGATGGCGTCGACGTCTGAAGTGATGCGGGTAACGAGACGGCCGACGGCGTGGGTGTCAAAAAAGCCGACGTGCATGCTCTGCATGTGGCGAAAGATGTCACGGCGCAGGTCGAACATGATCTTCTGGCCGGTCCACTGCATCAGGTAGGTCTGGATGAACTCGAAGAGATAGGCGGAAACCTGCGCGACCAGGAAGATCAATGCCAGGCGGGTAATGCCTTGCATGGGGTCGGTAGGCAGGTGGCGGATGAGGAAGCTGGTTGGTCCGCCTTCATGGCTGAGCAACGTGGTTCCCGAGGAGCCTTTGTCGGTGGGGAAGTAGCGATCGATCCCAACCATGACGAGGTAGGGGCCTGCGACATCGCTCATCGATTTCAGTGAGATGGAAAGCGAAGAGATGACGGCCTGCCACCAATAGGGGCGCAGGTAATGTCCGAGACGCTTGATCAGGCGGGAATCATAAACCTTGCCAACTGGGTCTTCGTCGGCTTTGCGAAGCTCCGCCTTGTTCTCATCGGGCTTTTTCGAGTTGATTTCTTGGGGCTTCTCTGCGGCTTTCGACATGGATCGAAAAATCGGCCTACCGATCCATTGTACGAGGGAGAGCGGTGGAAAGGTCGCTACTGCTCCCAACAAAGGACTTATCGCGCAACTGTGCTCGCGCAAAATCCGAGCCTTGCAAGGCCGACGAGGAATCACGGCAAGAGCAATCAATCTGCAGGTATGATTTCGACGCAATCAAAATATAGCTGGAATGAACTCAATTCACTCAGTAAGCGAAACCGTATGATCCCGAATCATCGTGTGTTCTTTGTTGCCTTGCTCGTTCTTCCCACGCCGGTGCTTTTTGCCAAGCGACCGGAGGACGCGATCTAAAAACAGATGAATTCTCTTCGGGATTTGTCGCCGGCACAGCGGCCGACCGTCACAATCAAGCTGGCCACGGACATCAAGGCGCTGCCAGCCGGAAAGTCAAAGGTGGCTCTCGCTGACAACCTCTCTCATTTAGCCACCGAAGGCGATCAGGGAGCCGATACGATCCAGGCTGTTGCCGATATGCTTTCACAGGCGCTGACCGAGACGCCAATCCCGGCGAAGAAAGATTGGCCGCCTGCACCGTACTTCGACCTGGCAAGGCTTGTCCGCTACGAGCATGCTACGGCCACCTTGAGTGACCCGCTCTTCGCCAAGGCCTCCGATGCGCTTGCCAAGAACGACGCAGACATCGAGAAGGTGGATTTCACGCTGAAGGATCTCCATGGGAAGAAGGTTACGTTCTCCCAGCTTCGGGGCAAGGTTGTGCTGGTGAACTTCTGGGCTACCTGGTGTCTGCCATGCCGGCTTGAGATGGGCGACCTTGACGCAATTTATACACACCTTCAATCGCAGGGACTCGTGGTGCTCTCTATCGATCCCGAGGATGTCCCTTCTTCAGATCCGTTTTTGATTGCCAGGACGATAGAGCCGATGAACTTCCATCCGACGGTGCTGCTTGATCCGGGCTGGAAGGTGGCAAACCAGTTCCACCTCGACGGAGGAATTCCCAAGAGCTTCCTGTTCGACCGTGATGGGAAACTGGTAGCGGTGGCCATCGACATGCGCACGCAGCGGCAGTTCCTGAACATGCTGGCCGTGGCAGGGATCCATCCCTGAGCGCATTCACCTCGGGATTCGCGCAGGCGTTCTGGGGCTCGCGATTTCATAAGATCAAAGCAGCGAAGCTGCGCCATGCCGGACCTGCACTAGACTCGAACCGTGGGTCTATGTCAATCCATCACGGCCGCGCCGGATACGCCCGAGCTTCCTTTGGTGGTGCGGAGGGGGACTTACCTCTATCCTCCGGGCTTGCGCTTTAATCTGCCGTTCTATCGGTTTCACGGATTCTTTGATCCGAGGAATCCCATCCTGCTGTTTGAACACCTGCAACGCTTCGGGCGCGCGGCGCACTACCGCATCCTGCTGCATGATGTTGTGTTGCTGAACCATCCTGCCGATATCGCTGAAGTGCTGATCGACAAGGCGGCATTCTTCGGCAAGGACCGGACGCAGAAGCGCATGAAGATCCTCCTCGGTGAGGGCATGATCACCTCGGACGGCGAGACGCACAACAGGGGACGCCGCATTGCCGCTCCCGCCTTTCACCGTCGTCGCATCGAGCGGTACGCAACGCAGATTGTGGAGCTTGCTGCAGGATTTCGCGACCAATGGTCACCTGGCGTGGAAGTGAACATTGCTGCTGAGATGATGCGCTTGGCGCTCCAGATCACGGCGCGCACGCTCTTCGATACCGAAGTGACACCGGAGATTCACGAGATCAACGACCAGGTGAATACCGTGATGGATCTCTATCACTTCCTGGTCACGCTGCCGCGGGCTGAGCTTCTGCTGGATACGCCGTTGCCGCAGATGCGGCGTTTTCGAGCGGCGAAAAAGCGGCTAGATGCCGCCGTGGACGGAATGGTGGAAGCGCGCCGCTCGGAGAAGGACTTGAACAGCCGTGCGGACCTGCTTTCAATGCTGTTGGCAGCGCGGGATGATCAGGCCGGTGGAGATGGACGAGAACTTGATTCCCAGCAGATCAGAGATCAGGTTCTGACGCTGTTTCTGGCCGGGTTTGAGACAGTGGCTAATGCGCTGGCTTGGACGTGGTTGCTGCTGGGTCAGAATCCTGAGGCCGAGGCTCAGTTTCACGCCGAACTGGACGCGGTCCTGGGCCGGCGGCTGCCGACGTTCGAGGACATCCCACGACTCGAATACACGGCCATGGTGTTGTCAGAATCGATGAGGCTCTATCCGCCGGCCTGGGCGATGGGCCGGGAAGTTCTGCAGGACATTTCGATCGGGCCCTACCGGCTTCGCGGAGGTACGATGGTCTTCTTCAGCCAGTACATTGTGCAGCGGGACCCGAAGTGGTTTCCCGAGCCGGAGCGATTCTGTCCGGAGCGATTTACCGCGGCCGCGAAGGCAGGCCGGCCACGGTTTGCATATTTCCCCTTTGGCGGAGGCGGACGGCAATGCATCGGTGAATCGTTTGCGTGGATGGAAGCCGTGCTTGCGCTGGCGACGATTGCGCAACGATGGCACGTGCGGCCTGTTGCAGGACAGAAGATTGAGTTGCAGCCGAAGATCACGCTGCGGCCGAAGAACGGAATTCAGGCCACGGTAGTGCCGAGAGACTGAGAAAACAGATCGGAGCGATGCCGTAGACTCGAAGGGTGGGTTTCCAGAGTTTTCATGGCAATGCCGCGACTGTACGGCACTTGCGGGAAGGTTTGCGAAGCGGTCATTTCCCGCAGGCGCTGATTCTCGCCGGCCCGAGGGGTGCGGGCAAGTACACGCTTGCGCTGATGCTGGCGCAGGCCGTGAACTGCCTCGAACCAACGGAAAGTGATGGGCTTCCTGACTTTTGTGGGCATTGTGCAAATTGCCTGCGGATCGCCGAATCGGCAAACCTCGAAGAGCGGGTAGCGGAGGCTGTTGCGGCGCGCGAGGAGATGCGCGATGTGGATAAGCGCGAGACCCGCATCCTGATCCAGACCCATCCTGACTTGCTGATCGTGCCGCCCGACCCTCCGCAGCTTCTCATCAAGCTGGGGCAGGTGCGGGCGGTGATTCACGCGGCTTTTTATCGGCCTCCGGCAGATGCGCATCGGGCCTTCACGATCTTTACGAGTTCGGCTTTTATGAAAGAGGCGGCGAACAGCCTGTTGAAGGTGCTGGAGGAGCCGCCGGAGCGCACGTCGCTGATTCTGCTCACTGACAATCCGCATGAACTGCTGCCGACGATCCGCTCGCGTGCCGTTATCTACCGGCTGGGAGCGCTGCCGGTGGCAGAAATCGAGCAATTGCTGACCGAGCGCCGACCGGAGCTGAAGCCGCAGCAGAGAGCACTGGCGGCGCGGCTGGCAGAGGGCGCCGTGGGCCGCGCACTTACGCTGGATATCGATGCATATCTCGCGAGCCGCCAGGATGCGTTGCTGATGCTGAGGACGGCACTCAGGGAACCGGATTACTCGACTCTGTTTCGCACGACGGAAACCTACCGTGGCGGGGCCGATGGGCAGGAGAAGACGATTAACCTGCTGCGTGCGCTGGGTAGTCTGCTGGAAGATCTGCTGCTGATGGTTGCGGGAACGGCGGGGTTGATTCGCAATCTCGATCTTTCCCCTGAGCTGGAACGCATGGCACAGGGAATGACAGTCGACTGGATCGCTGCAACCTCCCGCGCGGTTGTGCAGGTGGAGCAGGGGATGCGGCGCAATCTATTGCGGTCCCTGTCAATTGATGCAATGGCGGTGAGCCTGCGAGAGCGATAACCGGTGGTTTTTCCGGAGATCCACATCGGATGTGCAACTCTGTTCTTGTCAGCGGCGTCATTTAGGTTAGAATCAAAAGGCTTTCAGAGCGAAGACACACTTTAGAGTCTGGAACAGGGCTGTGCTGGGGTTTGTGTTTCGAGCAGCTCTTTAGCTGCTCTTGTGTACAGCGTAATTTTTCGTTTCCCTTGTCAAGCAAATTGAGGCCGTTGTTCTGCATCTGTGCAATCAAGCGTTCCGTTGCCGTGGAGGATCCTTTTCATGAACACTCAGTCAATTCTGCCGGGCGCGGAAGGCCAGCGCCGAGCCGAAGTTTTTTATCCGACTCATCGTAAAAAGCAGAGTTCGATGTCGGCGCCCTCCTTTCGATTTACAAACTACGAGGTCAACGAGGAAGCTTCTCATCGGCAGGCGGAGCAATTCTACTTGCAGAAGCAGATTCAGTCGCAAACTCCGATGGTGATTGTGCTGGAAGACGGCGAGCGCCTTGAAGGTCAGATCGAGTGGTACGACCGGGGGGTCCTGAAGGTCCGCGGTCGGGCGAAGATGCTGATTTATAAATCTTCGATCAAGTACATGTACAAGCTTGGGGAAGCCGGGCAGTAGATGTTCGGCAGCCGCTAAACCTTCGCGGAGTGCGCAGCTTTGCGCAGGCGATCCCTGATTGCCTCACCAACTCCTGCGGCATCTGGTAATGGACATAGAATCACCGTACAGCCTTCGGCATCGAGAGCGCGCAGCCCCGTATAGAGTTTCTCGGCCAGCTCCTCGGGTGCGCCCCAATGACCCCAGGGAAAGACGGTTGCGTCTTTTAGCGGAGTCGCCAGGACGGCGCTCGCAAGTTCAGCGGGGAGCATGAGGCCGAGGCGACCATCTCCTTGCAAGGGGATGGCTGCGCGCGCCAGGTGCGCGAGGAGTTCCGCGAGCGTGCTCTCCACAAGAATTAAGCGCGCACGTGGCGCATAGTGGCGCAAGCCGACACCTGGGGAAGGAAGTGCCTCGCGCGCGGCTGTCTGCGATGAGTTTTTTTCCTCATAGTTAATGACGGGACCGGCAACTTCGCGAATCTGCTGGGCGGTGATCGCGCCGGGTCGGTAAATCATCATGGGACTCTGCGTGGGATCGAGGACAGTGGATTCGACGCCGTGACGGGTGGGGCCGGCGTCGATGACAGCGTCGATTTTGCCGTCGAGATCATCGAGCACGTGCGCGGCAGTGGTGGGACTGATATGGCTGAAGATATTGGCGCTGGGCGCGGCGACGGGCACACCGGCCTGGCGAATTACTTCGAACGCCACCGAATGCGCAGGCATGCGAATGCCGACGAGGGGCCGTCCGGCCGTGACGATATCGGGAACGGCTGCGGAGCGGGGCAGGAGCAGGGTCAGCGGGCCGGGCCAGAAGGCGTGCATCAGTCCGAGCACCACTGGAGGAAACTTGGTGACGAGTTGCTCGAGCATCGGGTTCTCGTGGACCGGGCCCGCAATGTGCACGATGATCGGGTCCCAGGAGGGTCGCTGCTTGGCCTCGAAGATGCTCGCGACAGCTGCGGGATCGAGGGCATTGGCTCCGAGTCCGTAGACGGTTTCGGTGGGCAGGGCGACGAGGCCGCCGGAGCGAAGGATCTGCGCGGCCTGAGCGATGGCCGATTGTGCCTCGTCCGTTTCGATGCAGGCCGGGTCAATCAAAAGGCGCAGAGTCTTCACGTACTTATTGTCGCTGTTTGAAGCCTTTACCGCTATGGCAGATTGGGAAACGCCGTGGCCGGAGGGAATGCGATCAAGTCGACGCGACCAAAAGGGAGCGGCGGCCCTGCAACATGTCAAAACGGGCACCTTATTTCCTAATCTGCCCTCCCTGCGTATACTCGCTGCTTACATGTCTATCGAAACCGAGATCAAATTTCGCGTTGCGAATGTTGGCGAACTAGCCGAGCGGTTGCGTAGGGCGGGTTTTCGCGAGCAGACGCCGCGGGCGTTCGAGAGCAACGTTCTGTACGACACGCCTGACCGGAAGATGCGGGCACGGACCGAGATTCTGCGCATCCGGAACTACGCGGGCAAGTGGACGGTGACGCATAAGCGCCTGCCCGACGCGGGGCCGGGCGAAGATGCGCACAAACACCGCGTGGAGACGGAGACCGAGGTTGCCGACGGCGACGTGCTCGCGCAGGTGTTTCTTTCTATCGGGCTGGTGGCTGCTTTCCGTTATGAAAAGTGGCGCGGCGAGTGGACCGACGGCGAAGGCCATTGCGTAATCGACGAGACGCCGATTGGTGACTACGCGGAGCTGGAAGGATCGCCGGAATGGATCGACCGGGCCGCGGTGCGGCTTGGAGTGGATCGCTCGGCCTACCTGACGCTCAGTTACGGGCGGCTCTTCGAACTGTGGCGTACGGAACGTCATTCCGACGCGAATGATCTGACGTTTGACGCTGTATCGGTCAAACATTGAGCGGACATTGAGCGAGACAGCCGATGTGACCTGCCTACCCCCTATTATCCGGTCTCTTTGGGTAAATATCCTGCAATCATCGGGTTACCGACAGGAGGTGGCGCTAAATATTTCTATGCATTGGACTTAGCCGTAGATTATTCTGCGAATTGGACTTAGCGGCGAGCAGCATGGCTAGCGGAGTTTGTGTGCGTGATGCGCACTTTGGCGGAGCTAAGAGCGAAGCCAGAATCCCCATGGCGTGTTGGGTTTTGTGCAGGGTTCGACGCTCCCTGGGAGTTGCGTCGACTTCAGTTCAGCGGCTTCGGGAAGCATCGATTCTGGTTTCGCTGTAGAGGGTCCAATCACGATTCCATTTTGCGCCGAGAGTGGAAATAATCTGCAAAATGGGGGGTGACGTCGCCGTAAAGAAGTCCCAAACGAGTCTGCGATTGGCGGATCTTGAATTCTCAAAGACGTTTGTCGCTAATCGCTTTACCTGAAAAGCCCCAACATAAAGCACACCAGCAAAATCACAAGCACTGTACCAAGCCCTATGCCTGCACCACCGCCGGTGCCCCACCGTCCGTAACCGTAGTATCCCCCGCCCAAGCCAAACACCAACACCAGAACAATGATGAGTACGAGCATTTTAGTTGTCCCTCTCTCTTCAGATGGTCCTACTGCCCGGAAGTGGCTTTCTGATTCTTGATCTGGAGATTGTTCACAACCTGTTGCACATTCGGCACTCCGGTCGCCACCTTTTCGGCGAATGTGCGATTTTCTTGCGAGCTCACTTCTCCACTCAGTGTGACTACTCCGCTCTTCACGCTGTATTTCACGTCCTGATGCATTTTGTTCTGGATCAGCGCGGCGTCGAGATTCTTCTCGATGCCCTGGTCCAAATCAGAGTTCATAGCTTTTGCTTCTTTTTCTGCGCCCGCGGGAATCACGGCAACCTGATCCGCGACAACTTCAGCACCCGCGAAGGACTTTGCGAGGGATTCGGCTTGTGCCTTTTGATCGTTGCTGGCGACTTGTCCGCCGAGAGTCACGATACCCTTGTCACGATCTTGACTGACGGAGACGTCCTTAAGCCCTGCTTGATCGAGCGATTTGCGAATGCTGTCCGCAACATCCGGTGACTTGGTTGAGAACCTGGAGCAGCCAACCATCGTCCCGATTGCAAACAGGGCCAGCAAGATTGCGAGTAACTTCGTTTTCTTCATATTCGTCCTTTGAACGGCGCCAGGCCCGAGTAGGGAAATGGGCAATTCCTGCCCCGAGGAACCGACCCTCAGCTTCATTCATTTGTCTCGGCTACGCTGTATTGGATTGCTCACCATGTGAACAATGGCTTCCTTTCGGTTCCTGGAGACAAAGGGGGGCTGCAGATTTGGATTCAAGCAAAGGTCAATTTTGACCAGCTTTACATTGCTTGAAGGTTGATTATGGTCATTCGCGATGTTATGACTGCGGCGAATCCTGTGAATAAACCTATCCCTGTGGAGGTACCAATGAATCTGGATCTGCTCGATACGAAAGTGATTGTTCTAGCTGCGGTGCTGATTGTGACCGCCGCTGTGCTGATTTGGCTTTACGTGCGAAACCGCAGGCGTACCACTGCAAGCCTGCGCCAAAAGTTCGGCTCGGAGTATGACAGGGCGGTTTTGACACATGGGTCAGAAAGAAAAGCTGAATCAAAATTGGAGGATCGCGAGAAGCGGGTTGAAAAGCTCAAGATCCGCGATCTTGATACGGCGGAACGCGAACGTTATTCGAAGAAATGGGAGTCTGTGCAGTCTCGCTTTGTCGATTCTCCAAAGGGAGCAGTCACAGAAGCTGACGACTTGGTGTCGTCCGTCATGGAAGCCCGCGGCTACCCCGTAACCGCATTCGATCAACGTGCGGCCGACATTTCTGTTGATCATCCCAGAGTGGTGGAGAACTACCGGTCTGCGCACGAGATTGCATTGCGGCTTCGGAAAGACCAGGCAACTACGGAAGATCTAAGAACGGGGATGATTCACTACCGTTCTCTATTTGAAGAACTGGTGCAGGTACCAACGGTTGTGGATAAGAAAGCAGTGGCATGAGCGTGTCGCCGCATTCGGAGCATTCGCTGCGCCGCTTCGCGCCGGACACTCAAACTCCTTGGAGGCTTTTCATCATGAAGAAGATTGCACTGGCAGTACTTCTAGCTCTCACAATGTTGCCCGCGGCTTCGTTCGCGCAGGTTGTGGTCCGCATCGGGCCGCCGGCGCCGGTTCACGAGCACAGGGGTCCGCCTCCAGGGCGGGGCTATGTGTGGATCTCCGGGTACCACCGCTACGAAGGCGACCACTATGTATGGACATCTGGCCGCTGGGACCGCCCGCCCCGTGAACATGCGGTTTGGGTTGCGCACAGGTGGGTCCACCATGGCGACCATTGGGAGTTAGAGGAAGGGCACTGGCGGTAAACCGGAAGGCGAATGACGAAGCGCGGCTAAGGCCGCGCTTCGTCATTTTGAAGACGGGGATTCTCGGGCCTCGCAGAATCTTCGCCCGGACATTGTTCATCTGGTGCGCGCAGAGAGGCTGCCAGGGTGGGCACAACATGAGATAGCCACATACTCACCTCCCCCGAATGGGACCCTGAAGCTCGCGATTCGATTGATGGGCTAAACGAGATGTTGTATAGAACAGAACAGACTGCGATCCCCGCTCATGAGAGAGTCGAAACTCGATAGGTGATCAATAGTGCCCCTCCTTCAACTTGTAGGAATTCTCATCGTGGTGGGCTTTCTTCTTTGGTTGGTGAACCGCTTTGTTCCAATGCAACACACCATCAAAGGGATCCTGAACGCAGTCGTTGTGATCGTGGTGGCTGTCTGGCTTCTGAAAGCTTTCGGGCTGTGGCAGCAACTTTCGCACTATCGCGTCGGGGGCCCATAAGAGATGTGCACTCTGCCCCGCGCAGGTGCATCTGTTCTCACCCGCAACAAAACAGCAACACGGCAGGCAACTGCCCAAGGAAGATTAGTGAAAATCGCATTGTCGTTAGCATTAACGGGGCTAATTAGCGTGGCTGGGCTGGCTCAGGTCAATTCTCAAACCCAGGCATCTGATCACCGTGAAGACCGCACTTCCGAATTCCGCGTCAAGATGGTCAGCCGCACGATTGAGGCAGTCAATTACCAGCACCGCGGCGGAAGCACGAAGCTCGATTTTGCCGGCTCTGACCTGATGTCCTCGGCCAGAGGTGAAGCCAAAGTAAGTAGCAAACGCGGATCCATCGCGATTGAAGTTGAATTCTCCAATCTCGACAAGCCGACCAGCTTTGGCAGCGAGTATTTGACCTACGTTCTGTGGGCGATCTCGCCTGAGGGTCGCCCCGTCAATCTGGGCGAAGTTCTCGTTGGCGGCGACAGCCGCAGCAAGCTCAAAGTGACCACAGACCTCCAGGCATTCGCTCTCATTGTCACTGCGGAACCGTATTACGCCGTTCAGCAGCCCAGCAATGCGGTGGTGCTTGAAAATGTCGTTCGCCCCGACACTCGCGGAACAGCAGAAGAAGTTCACGCAAAGTATGAACTGATGGAACGTGGAGGCTATCTTCCCACCGGATACAAATTCGATCCGATTATTTTGAATGCCGGCTTGCCTCTCGAGTTCTACGAAGCACGCAACGCGATGCGCATCGCCAAATCAGAGGGAGCCGAACAGTACGCCGACGAGAGCTACGGGCATGCCCTCAAGCTGATGGACAGCGCCGATCAATACGCGATCGACCGGCATCATCAGACAAGGCAGTTGATTGCCGTGTCACGTGAAGTGGTTCAAACCGCAGAAGATGCGCGCACAATCGCTGTAAAGAAGATGGACGAGGCTCGCAACCGCGAGGAGCGCCAGGACTCAGCAAATGCATTGGCAAGTTCGCAAGCGCAAACCGACGATGCAACGCGCCGCTCTGAACGAGCCCAGGCTGACGCAGCCAATGCGCAATCCGACGCCGCTCGCGCCCAATCCGAGTCGGCACAAACCAAGATCGAGATGGCCGCAAGTCAGCAGGCATCCGCAGACGCACAGGCCCAAACCCAGGCGCAGGCCGACGACGCCAATCGCCAGCGAGACAAGGCCAAAGCTGACCAGGCAAGCGCGCAATTAGAAGCTACCCGCGCGGAATCTGACTCGGCACAAACCAAGCTGGACATGGCAGCAAGTCAGGCATCTTCAGCCCAAGCGGTGTCAGACGCGCAGGAGGACGCTGCCAAAGCCAATCGCCACGCGCAGCAAGCCGACAGCGACAAAGCGGAAATGCGTGCCCGCCTCGCAACGCAGCTGAATCTCATTCTCCAGACGCGCGACAGCGCACGTGGTCTCATCGTCAACATGTCTGACGTTCTGTTCGATACAGGCCAATACTCCTTGAAGCCCGGAGCCCGCGAGAAGCTCGCCAAGGTTGCCGGCATCCTGCTTGCCTACCCTGGCATCAACGTCCAGGTTGGCGGTTACACCGATAACGTTGGCAACAACGACATGAATCAGGCGCTGTCAGAACACCGCGCCAGTTCGGTCCGTGATTACCTCGTCGAATCCGGGGTCAATTCCAATGCGGTTACAGCTCAGGGCTATGGCAATACTCAGCCAGTAGCAACGAACGATAACCCAACAGGTCGCCAGCAGAATCGCAGAGTTGAACTCGTAGTCTCCGGCGACGTCATTGGCACTTCCGTTAATGCCACAACAGGCAGCCTCCGCTAATCAACTTAGTCTTAAGCAATGATGCGCGGACTCATCCGTTGAGTCCGCGCATTTTGTTTTACCAGGTTGGTCACTTCAGCGAAAGTAGCGTTAGGCTTCGGCGCCGTGGCATTTCTTGTATTTCTTGCCTGAGCCGCAGGGGCAGGGATCGTTACGACCAACCTTTTCGCCTGTGCGGCGCTGCGAGGCGGTCTGGCTGCCGTTTCCGCCTCCGGCGCGCGTGGCAGCTTCGAGTTCGCGTTGCTTCTTGCGGGCGAACTCCTTCTCCAACTGGTCGATGGTTGTGGAAGGGGCACGCGTGGGAATCGCAATCTCCCTCGACGGGGCATCGTGGAATGTTGGCTGGCCATCGCCATTCAGAGTTAACTGCTCAGCGCTGGCCACCGGCGGTGCAGGCGGAACGATTCTGCGCGGCTCCGGTGGTGCGTCGATAGGACGGCCGTCGGGGCCGAGAATCTGCATGCGGAAGAGGAAGCGGACGGTGTCTTCCTGGAACTTGGCCATCATGGCTTCGAACATGTCGAAGGACTCGCGCTTGTAGGCCACCAGCGGATCCTGCTGCGCATAGCCGCGCAGGCCAATGCCTTCCTTCAGGTGGTCCATTGAAAGCAGGTGATCCTTCCACAGGCCGTCGATGACGCTGAGCATTACCATGCGTTCGTGATAGCGCATCTGGGGCGCGCTGAGGATGTGCTCTTTCTGCTCGTACTGCTGCTTTAGCTTCTCGAAGATTGCGTCGCCGAGTTCGTGGCGTCCCAACTCCTCCGGACGGATTCCGGCAGCGGACATGCTGAATCCGAACTGACCAACGAGCTTCTCATCCATGCCCTTGATGTTCCACTGGTCGGGATGCTTGTCTTCGGGCGCGAATTCGTCGAGGATTCCGCTGAGGATTCCGCCGACATAATCATCCAGAATGAGCTCGCGCTGGTCGACGCCCTCGAGCAGTTGGCGACGCAGTCCATAGACGGCCTCGCGCTGCTTATTCATCACATCGTCGTACTCGAGCAGGTGTTTGCGCGATTCGAAGTTCTGCGATTCAACGGCTTTCTGGGCGGCCTCGATGCGATTCGAGATCATCTTCGACTCGATGGGCACGCCTTCTTCCATGCCGAGCTTCTCAAGCAGCGTGCTTACCCACTGCTTGGCGAAGATGCGCATCAGGTCGTCTTCGAGGGAGAGATAGAAGCGCGAGGCGCCGGGATCGCCCTGGCGGCCGGCGCGGCCACGAAGCTGGTTGTCGATGCGGCGTGACTCGTGGCGCTCGGTGCCGAGGATGAAAAGCCCGCCTTTGGCGATGACTTCTTCGTGTTCTTTCTGCGCGGCGTCGTTGTGCACGGCGAAGGCTGCGGCCCAGTCGGGGTCTGCAACTTCAAATTCCTGGCCGTTGTAGTAAAAGCGCTGGAAGCCCGCAGGCGCCATGGGACTGATGGCTCCTTCGGCGACGCTGATGGCGCGGGCGCGGCCTTGCTTTACCAGTTCCTGGCGGGCGAGAAACTCGGCATTGCCGCCGAGCAGAATGTCGGTACCGCGGCCGGCCATGTTGGTGGCGATGGTGACCATGCCGAGGCGTCCGGCCTGCGCAACATATTCGGCTTCGCGTTCGTGCTGCTTGGCGTTGAGCACCACGTGGCGGATGCCCTTGCGCTGCAGGATCGCGGAGAGGCGCTCAGATTTTTCGATCGACACGGTGCCGACCAGAACCGGCTGCTGCGTTTCGTACAGCGTGGCGATGTCGTCTGCGGCGGCTGTGAACTTCTCTTTTTCAGTGCGGTAAACGACGTCGGCGTTCTCTTTGCGAAGCAACGGCTTGTTGGTGGGGATGACGACGATTTCGAGCTTATAGATCTTTTCGAATTCGGCGGCTTCAGTTTCGGCCGTGCCGGTCATGCCGCTGAGTTTCTTGTAGAGGCGGAAATAGTTCTGGAAGGTGATGGTGGCGAGGGTCTGGTCTTCCTTGCGGATGTTGACGCCCTCCTTGGCTTCGATGGACTGGTGCAGGCCATCGCTCCAGCGGCGGCCGGGCATGAGTCGGCCGGTGAAGGTGTCGACGATGATGACTTCGCCGTCCTTGACCACGTATTCCACGTCGCGCTTGTAGAGCGAGTGGGCCTTGATGGCGGTTTCGACGTAGTGCTTGAGTTCCCAGTTTTCGGCGCTGGCGATGTTGTCGATGCCGAGCGCTTTTTCAATGGTGACCCAGCCTTCGTCTGTCACACCGATGGTCCTGTGCTTCTCGTCGACCACATAGTCGCCGGTGAAGGTCTTGCCTTCGAGGCTCTCGATCTCTTCGCCCAGCTCAAGCGCGGGAATGATCTTGTTAACGCGCGCGTACTTGTCGGTGGTCTGGTCGGTGGGGCCGGAGATGATGAGCGGGGTGCGGGCTTCGTCGATGAGGATGGAGTCCACTTCGTCGACGATGGCGTAGTAGTGGCCGCGCTGCACGCAATCCTTGATTTCGAACTTCATGTTGTCGCGCAGGTAGTCGAAGCCGAATTCATTGTTGGTGCCGTAGGTGATGTCGGCGGCGTAGGCGGGGCGGCGCTCGTCGTCGGAGAGGTCGTGGACGATGACGCCGACGGTGAGGCCGAGGAACTCGTAGATCTTGCCCATCCACTCGGCGTCGCGCTTGGCCAGGTAGTCGTTGACGGTGACCACATGGACGCCGTGGCCGGCGAGTGCGTTGAGATAGCAGCTGAGGGTGGCGACGAGGGTTTTGCCTTCGCCGGTCTTCATTTCGCTGATCTTGCCCTGGTGCAGAACCATGCCGCCGATGAGCTGGACGTCGAAGTGGCGCATTTTGACGGCGCGCCAGCCGGCTTCGCGGACTACGGCAAAGGCTTCGGGCAGAATCTCGTCGAGCGCGGCGCGCTCGGCGGTTTTGATTTCTTCGGCGTCGGTGATGCCTTGAAGCTTGGCGGCGATGCGGGCGCGGAAGTCGGTCGTCTTGGCCCGAAGCTGTTCATCCGACAGCTTTTCCATCTCCGGCTCAAAGGCGCCGATCTGGGAAACAATGGGAAGCAATTTCTTGATGACCCGCTCGTTGGCGGTGCCAAATACTTTCGTGAGTGCCTTATCGAAAAACATAGAACTCCAATCTTCCAGTATAAATGTCATGAATTGCAGCGATTGGGATGAGCGGCGATCAGGAGGGCGTGGCGGCAATCGCTCGAGCCAGCGCAGAGAATCAGGCGAGCCGAGGCGGAGGCCGCTGAAAGAGCGCGGAGAGCAGAGGCACTGCGGGCGCACGGCCCAAGCATCGGATGGATGCGACTGAAAGCGGAGTGAGGGGCGAGACCAGTCCGATAAACAACACCGGAAGCATCGCGATCAATGCGCCGGGACCGGCATTACGCAACCTTGAATTGGCATGGCGCCCGGAACCGGGATTTGCGAACCGCAAGACACCGGAATGCGCGGCGAGGTTCTGACTCTGGTTCCGGGCCAGGAAATCGAGTACCGGGTGCGCGTAGGTTTTGGCACTCTGCAGACCTGCCTCAGCTCGGGCAATCGACGTGAATGCGACGGCGGCAATTGCCACCCACATCCAGGCGCGTTTGTTGCGAGTCCAAGACACTTTAAGCATCCGTATCATATTTTGCCACAAATCGCAGGGTTGGCGGTGGGCGGCGGAGTGTGGGCATTTGGCGTTGCCTGGCTCATCGGAGGCGAACAGAAAGAACATCGACTTCCTCGCCGCGGCGGATCCGCCGCAATTGGCGCATCAGGTGCTTCTTAGGTGAATCAGGATTGCCATTATCATCTTCATCCGCGTCTTCGACCTGGCGATGCTGGGCTTCGACGGCGTGGAGAATGCGCGGCCTGTAAATCAGCGTCAAACCGAGAACCACGGTCCCAAGTCCGTCCGAAGACGGAGAAGACGGGAACCTGCGCTTTCTCGATTTTCGATTCCGACGCGATGGCACGCAGAACAGGTAGTAGTAAACCAAAAGGCCCAGAATCGCCATAAATGGCGAGCCCATAGCTAGCGCGGCAACTGCACTATATAAAGCGTCCATAAAAAGTGCCCTCCGATGTGGGGCAAACATTCGCTTTGGGTAATCACCGGGACACCTGCGGCGCAAACCGCAAGGTCCTGAGATAAGGGTCTAAGCGAGTCGGAAAGGCGGAGGCGGAGGGCGCTGGAAGGAAGGAGCAAGCGATGGATCTTCAGGCGTGTGGCCGTGGGAGAGGACCGGCAGCAGCGGCAACAGGCTGAACGGGACAAGCAGGCCGACGAAGAACGCGGGAAGAAGCGCCATCCATGCAGGCGCGTCTGTGCTATGGCCGTGCGGGACGAGCAGAGCGACGAAGGCGATCACGATGGCCGCGATCGCTATCCAGAACCAGGCGCGCTGCTGTCGAAATACGTTCATAACTGCTTCGCCGAGTATAGCAATGACGGAGTTCCAGGTTCAGAATTCCTCATTCCGGGTCTCAGGATCCGTCGCAAGAGCACGTTCCGTTTGCAACAAGTGCAGGGCATTCCTTCCGCTAGACGGGATTTTGGAATCTTTTGCGATGGACTGGAATCCGTTGATGCGGAGGGGTTTGATGACTGACAGGAACGATGCGGCGTTGCGGCAGCACTTGGTAGAACTTTTGAAGGGCGGGCATGCGCACGCCACGTTCGAGCAGGCTGTGAAGGGATTGCCAGAGGAGTTGCGGGGGAAGGTGCCAAGCGGCGCGGAGCACAGCCCATGGCAACTGCTTGAGCACCTGCGGATTGCGCAGTGGGACATCCTGGAATTCTCGCGGGGCGAGGAGCACGAATCGCCGAAGTGGCCTGAGGGCTACTGGCCGAAGGAGAAGGCTCCGGCAGACGAGAAGGCGTGGGACAAGAGCGTGCGGGCTTTCAAGAAGGATTTGAAAGAGATGATTGCGCTGGTCGAAGACCCGAAGACGGACCTGTTTTCGAAGATTGTGCATGGGGATGGAGAGACCGTATTGCGTGAGGCGCTGCTGGCGGCGGACCACAATGCGTACCACATCGGGCAGTTGGTGTTGGTGCGGCGGCTGCTAGGGGCGTGGGGGTGATGGCGAGCGTCAAGCCTGGCCTCCAGCTACTAGCTTCCCCACCCTTGCTGCGCAAGGATGGGGCACCCGGCGGTTTAGCCGGGGGTTCGTCGGAGTGGTCGGGCCGCTGATTGAAGTTCCGGCGCTGATTGGACCGGTCAACGTCGCATTCTGGATGCAGCGGCGGAATTTGCGCCCGGAGTTCGCGAACTGGCTGGCCAGCCCTGCGTTGAATAGATCAGGTCGATTAAAGAAGAGATGATCTGGGTTTGTGGTGTCCCACCCAAGCAGCAAAGAACGCCGCTTGGATGGAACACCTGCTTTTGCGTGATCACGTAGCGTGGAGCGCACCGATTCGCTAGTCCATCTTCATGCCGGGCATGGCTTCGTGGTCCATGTTGTCGTGGCCGTCGTGATCGTCGACGGACCAGACTTTGTGCGGGTCGGCTTCGTAGGGATACACGTGGACCATCCAGCCGAAGACGTGGGGAAGAAAGACTCCGCCGGCTGCATCGCAGGCTTCCTGCGTGTGTATGGAGCCGAGCAGGCCGAATTTCGCGTTGGGACCGAAGTATGCGGCCTTCTGTCCCGCCGGTGCCTTGCAGAAATTTATGTGCTGATGCCAGCGCGCAATGCTGAGGGGAATGCGGCTGTTGATCTCGTCCTCGGTGGCATCGACACGGTCGGTGTACATGACGCCGATAAGTTTGTAGCCGCCGTCGGGAGTCTTGCGATAGAGCAATGAGGTCGGCTTGAGCGCATCGAAATGGCTCCATGCCGCGATCCCATTCGCCGCTTTCGTGAAGTGATACATGGGCTGGGGAATGTTGGGAAGGAAGATGCGATATCCGTCAGCCAGTGCCTTCTGGTAGTCCTCGTATGGAGCCATGGCCGCCTTCGCTGCGGTTACGATTGCGTCGGCCTTCGCCTGATCGCCGGGCTGGCTTGGACGCAGCGTCGTCATGTACATGTGTCCGGACATGTGGGCCATGCCGCCAGACATCTCTGTCTCATGGGAGATTGGCTTTGCACCTTGCGATGTTTGCGAGCGCGCCGTGCCCGTGAGCAAGCCAATCGCCATGGCGACGGCTGTGACAAAGCGAAATTCGGAACATAATCTCAACGGATGTGCATGTAGGTCCATTGCATGGACCTCCTGAGTTCAGGCCACGGTTGCCAGTTTGGCTCGTAGCCCGGGGTGTGAATGTCTACGTTAAGACTGCGCATTTGGTTCCGGGCTAAAATCCGCCCCTGCGCTTGCGGGGACGGATTTGTTTTGCGGACGTTGACAGAGGGCGGGAAAAGCGGACGGCGCAGAATCGGTAAACTCTGCGCCGTTGCAGGATTGCGAGGGGGAGAGATGGCGAGTTGATTACGGATGCGAGGGAATTACGCCGGGCGCAAACAGGTCGGAAAGGTCTGTTGCGTTGGCCGCGTCGCCCAGATACGGCGAAGATCCGCCGGTTACTTTCACATGGAAGATTTCCTGCATTGTGCGCAGGTCGGACGAGTGGGTGTAGTCGAGCGGACTGGCGTAGGGCAGGCCGTTCTCGTTGGCGTGCGCGAGGTCGGAGATGACGATCTCGCCGATGGTGTGGTTGAAGTCGTCGGCGTTGTCTCCGGCTTCGCCGTCGGACTCGCTCTCATCCCACCAGAGGATGATGACGCCGCCGTCCTTGTAAGCCTTCGAAGCCATGATCATGGGAACGAGGCGGCTTACGGTGTTGTCGCCGGACTTGATCTGCGAAGCATCGCCAGTGAGGCCCGCGAAACCGCCGGTGAGGGCGCTGTGCTGCTCGTTGTACTGATCGGGCGTGATCCAGTTGTAGTCGGCCACGCGATCGCCGGCGAGGTCGAAGGCCAACTGCTGCATTGGTGCGTAGCGGCTGGACAGAGGATTCGAGGTGGTGAGGTTGTTGCCGCCGTTGGTATCGGTGAAGAAGACCATCGGGTTGTGCTTGGGTGCGTAGTTGTATTGGGTGGAGTCGTTATAGGCGTTCAGGAAGTTGCCGGGGCCGAAGACGCCGGAAAGGCTCACCAGCGGGACGGTCCATTGGTTTTCCGGCAGGGGCTGGTTGATGAGTTTGGCGTTGACGGTCTCGAGGTCGATGTCTTCCTGGTACGACTTCCAGGTGTGTCCGACCTTTTGCAGCAAGCCGCTGAGATGCTGGGTGGTGTTCTGCACGTTGGGAGGCGTGTCCTTGTAAGGATCGTCGTCGTCGAGAATGCCGAAGTTAGTGCCCGCTTCAGCCCAAAGGTAGTTGGGTTCGGAGGGATGGATGTGCGGGTTGCTGCCACTGGGCGTGGCGAGAACGTTGTGATAGGCCGTGGCGTAGGCGACGTGCTCGCTGATATTCACGTTGCGGCCGTTGATGTATGCGACCGCGGTCCCATTCACCAGGCTGTTGATGAACGGTGCGTTCGGGTTTTGAAAGATGGGCTCAATGCCGCCGGAGACGGTAGCGGGCTGAGTCCAGTCATGGTTCTCTAACGCAATCACGAATACATGTTTGATTTCGCGGTTGTCACGGTCGTTCCATTCATTCTGGGCGATTGCGCTCGATCCTGTGAGCGCAGCCATCAGTGCGAGCCCTGCGAGAGGGCGAAGTGGGGCGATGCTTTGCATGGAAACCTCGAATCGTGGGAATTACGGCGTGAGGTGGAAGGGGATGCAGGGTTGCCTCGTGCATGACCCGGACCGTCAACCTGCCGCATGGAGATTCGTAGCAGCGGGATGTTGCGAAGGGATGACGCGTACGTTAAAGAACGGGATATGGAATGGGAATCAACACGGCCTGAGTTGTAACGATGGAGCGAAGCCAGGCGGGCGCAAATGCGGAATCAGCGAGCAGGTGAGTTGGCAACCAGGCGCTCGGAGACGGCTTCGACGATCTGCTCGTAGACTTCATCGATGCTGAGGTTGCCTTCGATGAGGACCACGCGGCTGGGTTCGCGACGGGCAATCTCGCGGTACTTCGCCCAGACTCGCTTGAAGAATTCTCCCTGCTCCTGCTCGAAGCGATTTTCGTCCTGGCCGGTTTGCGCGGTAGTGCGCTCGTTGCGGTTGCGGGCGCGGGCGAGGCTTGACTCGAGCGAGGGCAGAAGCAGCAGCGTGAGATCTGGCTGAAGATCGCCGCATATAAGCCGATGAAGATCGAGCACGCGCTCAGAGCCGAGCTGGCGGCCTCCGCCCTGGTAGGCCTCGGTGGAGTCGGTGAAGCGATCACAGAGCGCAATGCGGCCAGCGGCGAGGGCAGGCTCGATCACTTCGGCGATGGCCTGGGCGCGATCGGCGAACATGAGGGCCATCTCGGTCGTGGGCGCAAGTGGCGTGGAGCCGGAGTCGAGCAACAGTGCGCGGATGCGGTCGCCGGTAGCGGTGCCGCCGGGCTGCCGGGTAATGACCGGGTCGAGGCCGCGCTTTTGCATCCAGGCTGCCAAGCGCTTGATTTGCGTGGTCTTACCCGAGCCGTCGAGGCCCTCGATGGTGATGAACAATCCGCGCGGCATGCCGAGAGTCTACCACCCGTAGGTAATGGACCGCGGCGGGGTGGTCAGGGTGACGATGTTGTTGAATTTGTGTTACAAACAGGTGATTCTCAATTTGAAGCCGGAGCAATTCTGTGGGCGGCCGATATGCCGCACGGTTTTTTCTTTGGTCGCGCGACAGGGCATCGTTGCAGCGGGCATGGTCCGACCCCTTCGACAACCACAGCAGTCGCCGGGGCGTCCGGCCGACAGAAAATCCCGCGGACATCACACGCACATGACTGTGTCTCCCGCCGGTTGGTGAAGACTAAGAGTGCAAAAAACTGCGCTCAATTGGAGTATTGAATGTTGACGCCTTCTGTATTGAAAAGACTTGCCGCCGGTGGGGCCATTGCGGTTGCGCTTTTTGCGACCGCGCGTATGAACGCGCAGAACCTTACGCTCGAAGGTCAGACCGGCGGCTTCATCACGCCGACGGCTTACGTGGTGTACACAGACAAGGACCATTTGTGGTCGCATCCGGCAGTTGGATACCACTTTGTGAATGCCTCCAGCGTGATCGGCTACGTGCACACGTTCTCGATTGAAGAGGGAATTGCAAATCGCGCGGAGTTTGGCTACACACGCAGCGTGCACTTCGAAGGCAATAGCCCGGCCTTCAGCAGCCTCTGGGACTTCTCGGGGATGAACGTATTCAATGGGAAGGTTGTGGGCATCAAGGATGGTCAGTTCGGGGCATGGACGCCGGGCATCGGAGCGGGATTCGTAGTGCGTACGGGGGACAAGTTTGTGAGCGGCGCGCTGAACCAGGAACTGACGGGCACGCTGAGGTCGTACACGAACGAGGACGTGTACGTGGCAGCGACGAAGACCTGGCTGAAGCCGCCAGTGCCGTTTCTGTTGAACTTCGGCTTCAAGATGACGAACGCTTCAATCTTCGGGCTTGGCGGACAGTCTACGCGGTTTATGGGACGGCTCTTCGGCGGACTCGGTATTCCGATTCCGCTCGGACACAATCTGGCTGCCGTGCCGGCGGTCGGATTTACGCAGCAACCACCGCAGGTGGTGAATCTGGGCGCTATCCTGTTCCCTCCAGGGAGCGGCGCGCACATTCCGACGACGATGGATTACGCGGTGCGCGTGACGCAGAAGGAGAGTCCGCACTTTGCGTTTGATATTGGCCTGGGACACGTGGCGGGCGTCATTGGAAACACTGCGGTAGCGACCGGCGTGGCAAATCCGCCGTACGTGGTGGTGCCGATCGATCTGAAGGCAAATCTGGTTCTCGGGACGGGATTGAGTTTTCGCTACTAACTAACTGGATTCGTCCGGCCGCGAAGGGCTTGCTGCTAAGTTGCCTGCCTTCTGCAATCTGCTTGAATCGCCACCCACCAAAACGCCCGCGCGGGGGTACAACTTTCCGTGCCGAGTGGGGTTTATGTTTGCGTAGTCTAAATATGCGGCAGGCTTATCCACCATGGTCTGGCCTTTCAGATGGGCCAGCGGGAAGAAGCTGTTGCTTCCCGGATCATCGAGGTGGTAGGAGCGGCTGAACGCCGTGCAGGATCAACAAATCCCGCTGGGCGGCGAGAGATACGCCGCTTGACAGCGGGTTAAAGAATTCCCAGGAGGGTTCCCATGGGTTTACTTCGCAAATCGCGCTGGATGTTTTTAGCGCTTCTGCTTTCTCTGGTTCCCGCATCTTCTTTGGCGGGCGTTTTGATTAGTGTTGGCGTTGCTCCGCCAGTACTGCCCGTTTACGTTCAACCACCGTGCCCTCAACCGGGATGGATGTGGACGCCGGGCTACTGGGCCTACGGCGATGATGGCTACTACTGGGTTCCCGGTGCATGGGTGCCGGCGCCGTACACAGGCGCGTTGTGGACTCCGCCCTACTGGGGCTGGTCCGGCGGCTTGTATGTATTCCACGGCGGCTACTGGGGACCGCACGTCGGCTACTACGGCGGCGTGAATTATGGATTCGGATACGGCGGCATCGGATTTGCAGGCGGCATCTGGCGCGGACACGACTTTGTGTATAACACCGCGGTGGTGCACGTGAACAATGTCTACGTCCACAACACGTACGTGGATCGCACCGTGGTAGAGCGCAACACGATCGCGAACGATCGTCACGTCGCCTACAGCGGAGGCCCGGGCGGCATCAATCATCAGCCGTTGCCCGAAGAGCGGAGCGCGATGCGCGAGCAGCACATGGCAGCGACATCGGTGCAGCAGCAGCATATGCAGGCTGCCCGTTCCGACAAGAGCTTCTATGTCCACAATAATGGCGGGCATCCGCAGACGCTGGCGGCTGAACGGCCCATGGGTTACACAAATCATGGCGCGCCGAGCAACGTGAGACCGCAACAGCCAAACTCATTCAACAACAACCACGGTAACTCAAACGCTGCGCAGAACCGGCCACAGTATCAGAACCAGCCCTCGCGGCAACCGCAGTACCAGCAGCAACAGTCGCACGGCAATAATCAGCCGCCTCGGAACGAGTCGCGGCCTGCGCCGCAGCATGAGCAATCGCGGCCGCAGCCTCAGCACGAGGAGAAGTCGCCTAAAGAGCACCGCTAAACTGGTGTCGAGTAGTTGGCGAACGTAACCTTGAAGGCCCGCAAAACTCTGCGGGCTTTCTTGCGTTGTGGCAGTGAGCCTCAGGCGACTGGAGTTTGGATTCCGGCGATTTCGATCTCTAGGCCGCCGAAGTCGGGATGCAGATTCTCGCGAATGCGATAGGCGACATCGATGTGCGAGCCCTGAATGAGGCCGAGTTCAGCAGAACGCGCGGCCATATCCCATCCAACGGCGCGGGTGGCCGCAGCACCTTCCTCCTGTGCGAGTTCGAGGCGAAGATGGCGATCCTTCATGATGCGGGGCGATGCGAGCAGACGGACGCCGCGCGCAACGAAGATCGGTTCGGGATTGCCGTGGCCCAGGGGCTCAAGCTTGCGGAGCCAACCCGCAATCACCGCGGTGATCTGATGGAGCGGCAGCTCGGCGTGGATCTTGAGCACGCGCTCCGGTTCGCGCTCGGCGAGGCGCTCGGCAGCGCACTCGGCCAGACGGCGCTTGAGTTCAGGAAGAGATGCAGCCGGCAGAGCAAATCCGACCGCGAAGGCGTGGCCACCGAAGCGCGTGAAGAGATCGGCGCAGGTTTCAATAGCTTCCAGCAACTGGAATCCATCGACGGAGCGGCCGGAGCCGTGCGCGACGCCGTCTTCGACGCTGATGACGAGCGCGGGCTTGGCGGTTCGTTCGACCACGCGCGAAGCGAGGATGCCAATGACGCCGCGATGCCAGCCATCGCCATCGACGACGACGAGGCGTGCTGCGGCAAGTTCAGCATCGGTGGCGAGACGCTTCTCAATTGCGGCGAGTGCGCGGGCCTCTGTTTCGCGGCGTTCGCGATTGAGGTTTTCGAGCTTGTTGGCGAGTTCGGTTGCGCGGGCCGTGTCGCGGGTACAGAAGAGATCGATGATGTCTGAGGCCACGTCCATGCGCCCGGCGGCGTTGATGCGCGGGGCGAGGCGGAAGGCTACATCGAAGCCAGAAAGAGGCTTGGTCGCAGGATCAAGTTGCGCCGCGGCGAAGAGCGCACGCAGACCAGCGCCGACAGGGCGGCGGAGTTCACGCAGACCAAGCGCAGCGATGACGCGATTCTCGCCCTTCAGCGGGACTGCGTCGGCAATGGTGGCGATCGCAGCCATCTTGAGGAAGCTGGGGAGCAGCTTGTCGCGGGTGCGTTCGGCGTTGTGACGCTCAAGCAAGGCTTGCGCGAGCTTGAGTGCGATGGACGCGCCGCAGAGCGATTTCTCAGGATAGCCGCACTGGTGCTGATTGGGATTGAGAATGGCCAGCGCAATGGGCACGGCGTCGTCGACCCGCGCGAGGTGGTGATCGGTGATGATGAGGTCGAGTCCGAGGCGCCGCGCGGTTTCGGCTTCGGCAAAGGCGCGCATGCCGGTGTCGACAGTGATGACGAGGCGAACGCCCTCAGCGTATGCCGCTTCGAGCACGGCGGACTGCAAGCCGTAACCCTCCCGGAGGCGGTGCGGCACGTGAAAGTGGACCACGCCGCCGAGCAATTCGATCGCTGTCTTGAGCAACACTACGGCGGTGGTGCCGTCGACGTCGTAGTCGCCGTAGAGAAGGATGGGTTCTTTGCGCGCGATTGCCGACTCGGCGCGTTCCACGGCGGCCTTCATGCCGAGCATGAGGAGCGGATCATGCAACTGAGCGACTTCAGGATTGAGGAAAGCGAAGGCTTCGCTGGCGTTGTTAATTCCTCGTGCGATGAGGAGTTCCGCAAGGACAACAGGGATGTGCGCCGATTGTGCGAGTGCCTCCGCCTCCTGCGGATGCGGGTCGGCGAGAATCCAGCGCTGGCGTGGAGCACTTAGAACCGCGATGCCATTCTGAACCGCGACCGGAGCGGCCACCGCGCTTACTCGTCCTCTTCGTCGTGTTCGTGATCATCGATGATGATGTCGTTGAAGCTCTCGACATCTTCAAGCAGCGACTGGAAGCGCTCGTACCACTCGGTGGTGGTCTCGTGCAGGAAAACGATGCCCTGGTAAATGAAGCCGAGCTGGATGTAGCCGACCATGCCGGCATACTTGCGCAGCCACTGCGCCTCGACGAGTTCGGAGGCTTCCTCGTCGGGGAAGTTCATTTCACCGGCTTCTTCGATGAGGTGATCGAGTTCTTCGCGTTCCAGGCTCATTTCGCTGAACGTGACGAAGGGTGCGCCGACGCGTTTCGCCATTTCCACGAAGTCTTTCCACGCGTCGGGATTGGCTTCGCCTTCCCACAGGATGGAGGGGATGTCTTCGGTGACGTAACCCGGAAGACGGACGAGACCGTGACCCTCGATGAAGGCCACCATATCGTCTTTCAGAGACAGTAGGTTTTCCGTGCTCATAGTCAAGCAATCATTCTCTCAGATGGGGGGCGGTTGGCAGGGCGCAAATGTGGAAAGATTGCGCGAGGCTGGACCTGTAATCTGAAGGGAAGGAGGAAACGTTTGCCCCTATTCGAGCACCATGTTTTTGTTTGCCATAATGCCCGCCCTGAAGGCGCACCGCGGCCCTCGTGCACAGTCGACGGAAAGGCGGAATTGCACACACAGTTGCAGCAACTGTCAAAAGCCGCGGGTCTTGGAAACACAGTTCGCATCAACAAGTCCGGATGCCTAGATCAGTGTGAGCACGGGCCCACGGTAGTCGTGTATCCGGAGGCAGTGTGGTACGGGAATGTGAAGCCTGAAGATGCCGCCGAGATTGTGCAGGAGCACCTGGTAAGCGGCCGGCCAGTGGAGCGGTTGCGGCTGGCTGATGCTTGCATCAACACGAAAACCTGTCCGCACCGCAGCTGATCTTGCCGTCACGGATTTGGATCCGAGCACTGCACGACTCTGGCTCGTTCCTGGTCAATGGCGGCTTCATTCTGAACGTCCACCAAGCTCTGAGTGCATAGAACTGCGAACTCTGAACTGACAACTGCTCACTTGGTGTACACCTGGCGGTCCAATGCGGTATTCTGGAATTTAACAAATGATTTTTTCTCGCGAATACATTGGGTATCTCGCCCGCCGTACGGTCAAGCACCTCATCGATGCCAAGCTAATCACCACAAGTGACTTGAAGGGCACAGAGGCGCGCGTGACGGAGGGCCTCACCGAAGAGCTTGCGCTCGAGGACCGCATCAACGAAGAGGTGCGCGTGATTCTCGACGCGTATTCCGACGAGATGCGCAAATCGGGTGCGCAATACGCCGAGATGTTCAAGAAGGTGAAAACCGAGCTCGCCAAGAAGTACAAGGCGGTGCTATGAGGATCAACCGGGACAAGCTCAACAAGCTGGCTCACACCGTGGCCGACACGCTTGCCGATATCGACGCCGTGGGCTTCAATGAGGATCGCAATACGATTCGCCAGGAAGCGCGCAAGGCTCTTGAAGACCTGCTGACGGAAGAGGCGCGCATCGATTCGGCAGCACGCCAGAAGATCGCATCGCAGCGGAAGATCATCCTTGAAGGCTCGCAGGAATGGGAGATTCTGTACCGCAAGTACTACAACGAGGAAGTGCGGAAGCTAGGGATTTGACGCGGTTTTCGGTCCAGCCAGCTTTGGCATACCATTGATTTTTTGGTAGATTAGGAAGGCGGTCCGAAGGGCTGCCCCTCCAGGTGTGGCGCTATCGTCTAGGGGTTAGGACGTGAGATTCTCAATCTTAAAACACGGGTTCGATTCCCGTTAGCGCTACCAGATAAGATCCGCTAAAGCCCGCTATTGCAGCGGGCTTTTCGTTTGCCCGGGGTCAGCCTGCGCTAAAGATTAGTGAATTCCCGAGCAGTTCCGTCGGCTTCCAGCGCCTCTTCGTGCCTATTACCTAAGAAACATGGCGCGAGCAACGGGCCGGCTGCGAGAAGCCGTTTTTGGCATAGAGTTTCTATGAAGGAACAGAGCATGAACGCGAAGAATCTCAGGAACCTGATGCTGGCAATTTTGTCGACGATCTTCTGGATCGGGGCCGTGGGCGGAGCGCTTGCGTTCCTTTTTTCGGTGACCGGAATTCAAGGCAATTTTCAGAATTACTCGGTGAATGGAGCCGCTGCGTTTGAGGCCGCAATCATCCCCACGATGATTGCCGTTCAAATCGCTGTCTCCGCATTCGGGATTGTCATTGTTCGAAAGGCTCGAAAAAAGCAGGTTCAAGTTACCCAGACAGAAATGAGCCACGTCGCGTTTTGAGGCTGTGTTGACCTGATTGGCCAGCCGCATCTACAGCCCAACCAGCTTCGCCAACTTCTCAAATCCCTGGCATCTTCTGCTCTTCTTGATATTCGTGGTCGCGCCTTCCCGAAGACCGGATTATTGAATCCGGGTTTGAGATTAGGGATCCAGCAGTCTGGTTCTGGTTTGTTCTCTAACAAAGCCCTTCTGAAACCTGCTGGATCGCTCCCTTGTCCGTTCGGGAACATCGAATGGGCACGGTTGTTGCTGCGTGGCTAAAATGCGCGCATGAAGTTCCTGGATATACACCGCCCATTTACCAGTTTCACCTCGCTCTTCACGCAAGAATCCACGCGGGCAAGCGCATTTCGATGCACTGCGTTGCTCGTGCTGCTCGGCGCGTCGCTGATGGCTGCTCCGGTTCGTGCACGGCAGCAGGACTCGTCGAAGGGGAGCATGGCCGGCATGGATATGAGCGGCGATATGAAGAATATGGGTCCCAGCATGGCGGCGATGGCGGGCCACATGTACATCACGCCGCTGCGGCCGAAGCAGCCTGGCGATGAAGAAAAGGTGAAGGCACTTGTTGTGCAGATCCAGGCCTCGATTGAGCGCTACCGGGACTATCGCAAGGCGCTCGAAGACGGATACGTGATCGGGAATCCGAAAGTGGATCAGCCGCAGTTTCACTTCACCAAGGAAGCCAACGTCCTGGAGGCCGAACACCACTTCGATCCGACCAAGCCATCGTCGCTGCTCTATTTTCAGACGCCGACGCAGCGCTACAAACTGGAAGGCGTCATGTTCACCGTTCCGCCGACTGCGAGCGAAGATGAGCTGAATGCACGCATCCCACTCAGCATCGTGCGCTGGCACAAGCACACCAACTTCTGTGCGGCACCGGCGAACAGGGTGAAGGAATACCTGGGCAAACACCCGAAGTTCGGCATGTTCGGCTCCATCAATACGGCGGATGCGTGCAAGGCCGAAGGCGGCACGTTCTATCCAGTGATCTTCACGTGGATGATTCACGTGTTTCCATACGAGAGCGATCTGAAGGATGTCTTCTCGATGAACGACGACATTCCGCACTTCGGGTCAACGAACTGACGCTAGATGACGATCACAGGCGAACCTTCGGCGGTTTCGTGCTTCACGGCCTCGAGTGCCTGATTAGCCTCGGCAAGGGGAAACTCGGTTACGGTCTGGGTGATATTCAGATCGCGCGCAAGGGTGAGAAGATCGCGGGCATCCTGCCGCGTCATGTTGGTCACGCTGCGCAACTGGCGCTCGCCCCAGAGGAGCTTGTCGTAGTCGAATGCGGGCATCTGGTCGAGGTGAATGGCGTTGATGGCGACTACTCCGCCTTTGCGCAGATGGGAGAGAGCGGCCACAACCACCTTGCCGCTGGGCGCGAAGGTGACGGCGCGATCGAGTTGAACCGGAGGCCGCGCGTTCTCGTCGCCGACCCAGGTTGCGCCGAGCGCCCCGGCGGCCTTGCGATGCAATTCGCCGCGCGTGACTACATAAACTTCGCAGCCCCAGGATTGGAGAATGCGTATTGCGAGTGATGCGGAGCTGCCGAATCCGTAAAGGCCAACACGCTCGCCATGCTCGACGCCGGCGACGCGCAAGCTGCGAAAGCCAATGATGCCGGCGCATAGCAGGGGAGCGATCTGGGCGGCATTCATCTTCGCGGGCAGTGGAAAGGCGAAGTCGGCACGGACGGATGCGTACTCGGCATAGCCGCCATTAACCGAGTAGCCGGTGAACAGCGGATGATCGCACAGGTTCTCCATCGCGTGACGGCAATACCAGCAATCCCCATCTACACCACCGATCCACGAGACACCTGCTTTGGAGCCCAGAGGCAGCTCTGCAGTGGCGCCATCGACGACTTCGCCGACGATCTGATGACCGGGGATGATGCGCGGATGGATTGGCGGGAGATCGCCCTCAACGATGTGCAGATCGGTTCGGCAGACACCGCACGCAATCACTTTCAGCAGGATGTGTCCGGGTTGCGATTCGGGTTGTAGGACGTCCTCAATGGACAGCCAGTGGCCCGGCCTCGCTGATCTGGAGTCGAAGACTGCGGCTCGCATCGCTCACCTCCCGATGACAGATTACTCCGGAGATTGTTGATGTGGATGCGAAGCCATTCTCCAAATGCCCGGCGTGAGTTGTGTCGCTGAACCCGCCGGAGTATGCTCGCTGGCATGAACTGGCGGCGCGGACTTTTGCTGGCTGGCGTCAATCTCGTGGCTGCCGTGCCGCTGATCTGTCTTCTGGCGGCCGAAGACGCGCGATATGTGAAGGAGTGGGAGCAGCATTCCGCAATTGAGGAAACGCCGTGGGTCGATAGTTCCGGCGAGTTCTCCGCGGCGCCAACCAAGATCGTTCAAGCGCGGATGAGCAGACGGTCTCATTTTCTCCATGCAGTCTTTTGGGGTCACATTCCACCCCAGGTTTCCGCGGTGCAGCTTGGAAATCTGCCGGCCTTCGTACTAAGCCAATGGCGAGAAGCTTGCCCACCGAGATGGTCGGTTGCCGGTATGTTGGGTCTACAAGTGGCCGGATTGAGCTCGCCGGACAACGTCAAAGCAATGCGCCGCGTCGACGTCGCGGTATGCTTGATGATCGCGATCCAATGGCTCCTGATCGGCGGCTTTCCCCTTCGACAGTCAAATGGCTGGTGGGCGGAGCCGGGAGCATTCATCACTGCCAATAACTTCATCGCGGCGTGCGTTGCAATCATCCCGGCAGTCGACGGATTAGCAAGGTTGCCAGCGTTGATCGCCTTTGGCGGATGGATTTGGTGGTTTGGCCTGCTCGTTTGGATACCCGTTCACAAGGCATTGCAGTCAACGCTCGGCGAGTTGCGGCGTCTAAGTAACTGAAAGTGTGCTCTGAATCCCCTATGAAGCGAAACATGATGCGAAATCAGATGTTTACCCGAGTCGCCGTTTCGACCCTCGCGCTGGCCTGCCTGCCCGTGATGGCCCTGGCCCAGCAGGCTGCGAATGCCCCGCCTGCCCAGCCCGCGCCCGACAACAAGCCGGTTGCCACGTTGAAGGTACAGGCTCGCGAGGTGCTGTTGCCGGTAACAGTCCGCGACAAGCACGGCGCCCTGGTGACAACGCTGGACAAGGCCGATTTCACCCTCACCGAGGACGGGCGGCCCCAGGTGATCAAGAGCTTTACGCACGAGACGAACCTGCCCTATAAGCTGGGCCTGCTGATCGACACCAGCCGGAGCGTTTCGGGTGCCCTCGAAAACGAACGCAAGGCGGGAGGGGAGTTCGTTGACGCAATGCTGCCTGCGCAACCGCACCCAAAGGATCCGGACGAGGCGTTCCTCATCCACTTTGACCACCAGGTTGAACTGCTTGAGGACTTCACGACCTCGCGCGACAAGCTGCACCACGAACTGGACGACATGAGCGCGTCGCGGCAATCTTCGCGCGACGACTCGCAGGGTCCGGAGACGACCGGCGATGACCGTGAGCGGCCCTCGCATACCCGGGGCGGTACGCAGCTCTACGACGCCATCTTCCTCGCTTCGGACGATCTGATGAAGCACAAAGATGGCCGGAAGGCGCTGGTGGTCTTCTCAGACGGCGTTGATCGCGGCAGCAAAGACACGATGAACGACGCCATCGATGCGGCTGATCGCGCCAACGTGGAGGTCTTCACCATTTACTTCAAGGGCGAGGAAGAGCGGAGTTCGAATTTCGGCTTTCCCGGCGGCGGTCATCACGGAGGAATGGGTTATCCCGGCGGTGGCGGCGGCTATCCAGGTGGCGGAGGCGGCTATCCCGGCGGTGGCGGACAGCGGCGCGGCGGAGAGAAGCCTGCGGTTGACGGCAAAAAGATCATGGCGCAGATTGCCGAACGCACCGGCGGTCACGCGTACGAAGCTAAAAAGAAGGACGACCTTGGCCCAATCTACAACCAGATTGCCGAGGAGCTGCGCAGCCAGTACCTGCTGACCTACACGCCTGACAAAGTCGACAACGACGGCGGATACCATAAGGTCGCGCTGAAAGCCAGCAAGGGCGACCTGAATGTGACAACGCGCGAAGGATACTTCGCGCCGGGCGGCGAGGATTCGAAATAATTCTGAAGGACCAGGTAACAGGTCCCAGCCTTAGCCTGCAGCTGATTCCAACGTCGGCTAGGCGGGCAGCGGTGCGTCGAGCGCGATTTGAGTCACCTCGTCACTGATAACAGTGAAGTGGCTGAGATTCGCCTGGCCGAAGGATGTTGTGATGGCTACGTCGGAGGCATCGCGGCCCACGGCCATCAGCACGCGGCCAATGCGCGGGGTGGCGTGTCGCGCGTCAAAGGTCCACCAGCGATTCTCGAGGTAAACCTCAAACCATGCGCTGAAATCCATAGGCCCGGAAGCTGGCCAGGCTATGTCACCGAGATAGCCGGTGGCGTATCGCGCTGGAATGTTCATGGCGCGGCAGAAGGTGATGGCGAGATGCTGGAAGTCGCGGCAGACGCCGATGCGCTCAGTGTAGACGTCGAGGGCTGACTTCGTCGGGCGCGCGTGGGGATAGCTGAACGTCACCTTGCCGTGCACCCAGTCGCAGATGGCCTGCACGCGCGACCAGCCCGGGGTGATGTGGCCGAAGAGTTCATAGGCGATGTTGGAGAAGCGGTCGACCTCGCAGTAGCGGCTGTTAAGCAGGTAGCAGAGGAATTCCGTGGGCACATCGCCGACGGGAACTTCGCGAGCACGGATGTTCAGTTCGTCAGGCTGGCCGGAGTCCTGGATGAGCGCGGAGTTATGCAGCCGCAACAGGCCCGGCGGGGCGACGAAGCGCGTGCAGTGATTGCCGAAAGCGTCGATGTATTCGGTGGCTTCGACCTTGGGATCGATGTGCAGCGCGTCGGGTTCAATAAGGTCCTTGTCTCTTGATGGATGAACGTGGAGCAACGTCACCATGGCTGCGGAGACAGGGAGATCGAATTGGATGTCGTAGCCTATGCGAATCAGCATGTCTATTGAGTTTGATGCAAATGCGCGCGGCGTGCCGGAAATACTTGCCAAATGCAGAAAGAGGCGCCCGCCGAAGCGGACGCCCCTTTGTCACTGGCTAGTCGTTGATTATTTGTTGGTGTGGGACGTTCCGGTCGCTTCTTCCACTGCTGCCTGGGCGGCGGCAAGACGCGCTGTGAGCAGGCGGAAGGGCGAGCAGGAGACGTAGTTGAGGCCGATCTTGTGGCAGAACTTGACGGACTCAGGATCGCCGCCGTGCTCGCCGCAGATACCGACTTTGAGGTTGTTGCGCGTGTTGCGTCCCTTGGCGGTCGCCATCTTCACCAGTGAGCCAACGCCAGCCTGGTCGAGGGTGGCGAACGGATCGTGCTTGAAGATGCCGGCCTTGAGGTACGCAGGCAGGAAGTTGTTGATGTCATCGCGCGAGATGCCGTAGGTGGTCTGCGTCAGGTCGTTGGTGCCGAAGCTGAAGAATTCGGCCTCTTCGGCGATCTGATCGGCAGTCAAAGCAGCACGCGGCAACTCGATCATGGTTCCCACCATATAGTCGACGGTCTCACCCTTCTCCTTGAAGACGTCTGCGGCAATGCGGCGCACGATGGTGGCCTGGTGGCGCATCTCTTCGAGGGAGCCGATGAGCGGAATCATGATCTCGACGTGCGGATCGCCGCCCTTGATCTTGACCGCAACCGCGGCTTCGAGAATCGCACGCGCCTGCATCTCGGTGATCTCGGGGAACGTGATGCCAAGGCGGCATCCACGCAGTCCGAGCATCGGGTTCATCTCGTGCAACTCTTCCACGCGTGCCAACAGCGGACGAAGTTCCTTCAGCTTGGGCGAACGGGGCTTGGTGTCTTCGAGGTGCTGGATTTCGACGAGCAGCTCTTCCCGCTTGGGCAGGAACTCGTGCAGCGGCGGATCGAGCAGGCGAATGGTGACCGGCAGCGATTCCATCGCCTTGAAGAGGCCGACGAAGTCAGCACGCTGCATCGGCAACAGCTTCTTGAGCGCGTCGCGGCGGTCCTTCTCGTTGTTGGCCAGAATCATGGTGCGCATGTGCTGGATGCGGTCTTCCGCAAAGAACATGTGCTCAGTGCGGCAGAGGCCGATGCCCTCGGCGCCGAACAGGCGTGCCTGCTTGGCGTCGCGCGGAATATCGGCGTTGGCGCGGATGTTGAGTTTACGCAGCGGGTCGACCCAGCTCATGAACTTCACGAGGTCTTGATCGTCGGGCTGCGCGGGCAGGGTTTTGAGCTGCCCTGCGATCACGCGACCGGTCGTGCCGTCCAGCGAAATCCAATCGCCCTGTTTGTAGGTGTGGCCCTTGACGCGAAGTTCCTTGGCGTTCTCGTCAACGACGCAATCGCCGGCGCCGGCCACGCAACACTTGCCCATGCCGCGGGTAACGACCGCAGCGTGTGAGGTCATGCCGCCGCGCGAGGTCAGAATGCCGGCTGCGACTTCCATGCCGGCAATATCTTCAGGAGTGGTTTCCCCGCGAACAAGGATGATGGTGCGATAGGCGCCGTTTTGGTGGTACTTCACGGCATCTTCAGCGGTGAAGACGATCTGGCCGACAGCCGCGCCGGGCGATGCCGGCAGGCCGGTGGCGAGCACTTCAATTTTCTCGCCCTTTTCCACGAGACGCGGAACCAGGAAGTCATACAGCTGGTTCGGCTCTACGCGGAAGATGGCTTCTTCCTGCGTGATCAAGCCTTCGCGCACCATGTCGATGGCAACGCGAACAGCGGCGAGGCCGGTGCGCTTGCCATTGCGCGTCTGCAGCATGTAGAGCTTGCCATCCTGGATGGTGAACTCAAAATCCTGCATGTCGCGATAGTGCTTTTCCATCTTCCAGGTGATGGCCTTGAGATGGTCGTAGACCTTGGGCATGGCGCGTTCGAGTTCGCTGATCGAAAGCGGTGTGCGTACGCCCGAGACCACGTCTTCGCCCTGCGCGTTCATCAGGTATTCGCCGAAGAAAATCTTCTCGCCGGTGGCGGGATTGCGCGTGAAGCCTACGCCCGTGCCGGAGTTTTCGCCGAGGTTGCCGAAGACCATGGCCTGCACGTTGACCGCTGTGCCCAGCCAGTCATCGATGTGGTTGATGCGGCGATAGGTCTTGGCGCGATCGTTGTTCCAGCTCCGGAAAACGGCGTCGCGCGCCTGCACGAGTTGATCGAGCGGGCCCTGCGGAAAGTCCTTGCCGGTCTCTTTGCGAACCAGCTTTTTATACTCCGCGATAATGTCCTGCAGCGCCTTGGGTTGAAGCTCGTAATCGAACTTCACCTTCTCGCGCTCCTTGATGGCATCGAAGATGTGCTCGAACTTCTTTTTGGGAACGTCGAGAACCACGTCGCCGAACATCTGGATGAGACGGCGATAGGAGTCATACGCAAAGCGCGGATTGCCGCTCCGCTTGGCCAGCGCTTCGACAGCCTTGTCATTGAGGCCGAGGTTCAGAATCGTGTCCATCATGCCGGGCATCGAGAACTTCGCGCCCGAGCGGACGGAAACCAGCAGAGGATTCTCGCCGGTGCCGAGCTTCTGTCCCTGCAGCTTTTCGAGCCGGGCAAGCGCTTCGTGCATCTCGAGATCGATCTGCGGGCTGACCTTTCCGCGCATGTACTCGCGGCAGGCTTCAGTCTGAATGGTGAATCCGGGAGGGACCGGCAATCCGGCGTTGGTCATCTCTGCGAGGCCTGCGCCCTTGCCGCCGAGAACATCCTTCATGCGGCCGTTGCCGTCCGCTTTGCCGTCACCGAAGAAGTACACATACTTGGTTGTGGTTGAGGTCGGGCTCGCCGATTCGGCGAGCTGCTGATCCACTACGCCCTGCGTCATGGAATAAAGCCTCCGATATAGATTTGCACCGTGAATATCCGCGGCGGCGACACCGATGCTGGAGGAGAGAACGCGGTCTTGGCCAGTTGCTGTAAGAGCGTTTGGGAAACCAAGTGCGAGCGGTCATCCGGCACAGGAGTGTGCCTTACGGCTATTCCTTAGTCGCAAGTACAAATAGCGCGGCAAGTATACACTTGCCTGTGCCAGTGATCACAGACCCTCAACATGCACATGGACTTACGTGGATTTTCGGCTCAAATTTTTCGTGGTGGTGCGCAGACGCGCATGGAGCAAGGGGATGCGCGCTTGGCCGCATCTCCGTCGCACGGTCAGCAACGCGGCTCAGGTTCGGATTGCGGACCTTGCGCCGCAATGTGGGAAACCAGTGCGGTGAGAAATATGTGCTCCATTCATCAGCGGTTCGATACTGGTGGGGGAGCATCCTGATAGACATCTCGCACTGCATAGCCCTCAGGGATTTCAAAGAGCATGGGGTCCGGCGCTCCATTTTCATAACTCTCAAGCTCTGATTTTTCGTAATCGCCATTCGGGTATGTCACGATGCGAAGTACCTCAACCCCATAATCAATCGAGGACCATGACTCGCGGATCACGGTGATCGCCGGTTCTTTACTTCCAGGCTGTGCAGGTATGATCTCGGCGAAACGCGCGCCCGTGGCCTCGAGTCCGTGAATCGTCTTTGGTCCAAGTTGCTCCACCCCGGTTTCCGATGGAGGCGGAGGGGTTGGCATTTGCTGGCAATCGGGCTCGTGCGCAACCAACTGCTTCGCCATTTCGGGGCGCGCTTGCGATTGTTCCGGAGCGTGAAAAATGACGGCTTCTCCGGAATCGGAATTCCATTTGATCAGGATTTGACGCTGCGGATCCGAAACAGAAACAAAGAAAGGGCCTGGCGTGCGCGGCGAGCCGCTGATTGGAACCAACCAATGCGTTTCGTTGTAGGTCCTGCCCACGTTGTCCATCGCAGCTTTGATTTTGCTTACATGTGTGATGACGGGGCCTTGTGCCCGTTTCCGCACAGTCGTGATCTTCCAGCTTGCGGTGAACGATACGGGCGCAAAAGGCAGCTCTCCACAGATGATAGAACCCGCTACCCCACCGCCAACCGCCTGCGCAAGCGCTGTTCCGCTAGCGAACAGAATCGCGGCGGTGGCAAATAGTGAACTCATACACCGAGATGCATGCATGGAAACCCATTCTGCATTGATGCTGACGGTTTGACTGTCTGCAATCTAAAACGCAAGCGCCTCAATCGCGAGTTTAGAACTTGTGTCCTGCGATCGAGGAGTCGAACGAGAAGATATGAGTTATTGTCAGATGGATTTCAAATGGGTCGATGACCGCCAACGAACGAGCGCAAGAAAAATCGCGACGTCAGCCGCGTTTGTTTACGCGGCCGGCATCTCGTAGCAGGGTTGATCAGGGCACCGCGAGGGTTCGCCGGAGATGAGAATGCGGTCGAGACCGACTAGTTCAAGGATCTCGACTACACGAGGCGATGCATTCACAATTGCGAATTCATGCCCGGACAAATGCGCTTCTCCGTAGAGCGAGATGAGCACGGCAATGCCGGCGGCGTCGATGCGTTCGATATGCCGCATGTCGAGCGTGACGGATTGCTCGCGCACCACGGGCTGCAATTCACTCACCAGCCGTTGTTCTTCACCGCGTACCAGTTCGTGAAGATTTTCTTGAATGGTGATCGTTCTGTCCATAAAGTTTTGATAATTGCGTGTCATAAAAACCTCCCTTGCAACGCCCATCCGCGGCGTCCGCAGGAAAAGCCGAAGGAAACGGGGGATCGGCTTCTCGTCCTCTTGCTTTGCACCTGAGCCGCCAAAGCAGCGCTTGTGGCAACCCGCTGAAACGACGTCGGATACGAGCTATACTTCGAGCTTGCCTAACCATCAAGACTGTTCGAAATCCCCGTTTGACGTCCAGATTCGAACAGTCTTCTCAGGGCTCCCCGGCAAGCGATCTTTACTTGCTCAGGTGATCCTGTTTATCACTACGCAGTAGGAGCGTAGAGAAGTTCCCTATATTTGATGAAGCGGGTGTGGGTTGGATTCTGAGGTTACATTTCTCGATGTGGAAGCGGCGTGCAATCTTGCAAAGAAGTGTGGTTTCAGCGAGGCTGGCCTTGTCGTTTTACCACATGCTGAAGAGTCTCGCGATGCGAACCGTTTCACGAAGTGGATTGCGAACGGCCATGCGGGCTCAATGCAATATTTATCGCGCGTTAATGACGGCGGAGATTTAGTCCGGGCACGCGTAGCCACGCCGTTTCCCTGGGCGCGATCCGCCATCGTGTGCTTTGCAAATTATCATTGCGAGGCGCCACTCTCAACCGCGACGCACGACCAACGGAGCGGATGGATTGCGCGCTATGCGTGGAGCAGCCAAATCGATGCGCGTGGAGAGCGACGGCCGAGCGATTATCACAAGGTGCTGCTGAAACGGCTGAAGAGCCTCGACGCAAAACTTCACGAGAAGTTCGGTGAATTCGAATCACGCGCCTACGTCGATACGGGACCAGTGGTGGAACGCGCGCTGGCAACGGCAGCAGGGCTGGGATGGACGGGGAAGAACACTTGCCTCATTCATCCGAAGCTGGGGTCGTTTGGATTTCTTGCGGTGCTGCTGACCAGCCTCGAAGCTAGTCCAGAAGATAAAAGAGCGAAGCTCGTGGATCGATGCGGGACGTGCAGGCGGTGTCTCGATGCATGCCCTACGGGAGCGCTGATCGCGCCCTATCAGATGGACGCGACGAAGTGCATCTCGTATCTCACCATCGAGCACAAGGGAGCGATTGCGCCGGAACAGATGGCGGGGATGGGACGCCAGGTCTTCGGCTGCGACATCTGCCAGGACGTGTGCCCATGGAATCGCAAGGCTCCGATCGCGGTGGATGCGGAACTCCATCCGCGTCAGGAGTTGGTGAATCCTGCGCTCGAGTGGCTGGCTTCGCTGGACGAGAGATCCTTCGAGCGCGTCTTCAATGGCTCGCCAGTTCGCCGGGCAGGTTTTCTGGGAATGCGACGCAACACTGCCATCGCCATGGGCAATAGCAGAGACCAGGGCTTTGCATCACGCCTCAGGGAGTGGGCCGAATCGGCAGACGAAGGTCTACGATCCGCCGCACGATGGGCGCTCAAGCAGATCAGAAACACGTCAAGCTGAAGCGAAAATCCTCAAGTCGACTCGACCACCAGGGAGAGGCGACCTTGAAAGTATTCAATCGAACGCGATCATTTCTGATCTGCCGTCACAAGCTGAATTTTGATTTAACCCCGCACCGACGACCACCAAAGCAAACAGCAAATCAACGTGACCCCGTAAGGAGGTCGCGAGAAGCGGATCTACCCGACCACGCGGCTGACGTTGGCTGCGCTCAGTCCTTTGGGTCCCTGCTGGCACTCAAACTCGACTGGTTCGCCCTCGTTCAGCGTCTTGTAACCGCTCTCCTGGATTGCCGAGAAGTGTACGAACACATCCTCGCCGCTCGACCGTTGAATGAAACCGTATCCCTTGGCCCCGTTAAACCACTTCACTACGCCCTGCTCCTTCATTCACCTTCTCCTTCTTCCATGGTGAACACAGCGGGGAAACCGTGACTTGCCGTTCCTGTTTTTTTGACTCGCAGGACACGGAAGCTCCGGCTTTCCCAATCCTGAGACGGCACGAGCCGCCTGCGCGTCCCAAGTGGTCGCGTTGAGGCAGCTCGAAATCATTCCAGAATTGGGGCTGTGCTTCCCGAACACCAAAACTTCCAATGCTATGGCCTTCCTGAACTTGCAACGGCGTGCCTCCCGGCGCGCCGTGCTCCTTTTATGGCAGGAACTTTCCTCAAAAGCAAGGAGAAAGTTTACTTTCGTACCGCAAGGTAACCTATGCCTATTCGCAGGTGTGGAAAAATGAAGATACAAACATTACAGTGCAGGCCACAAGCGTCGTGAGTGGACGCACAGTCGGCAGGGCGACCGTCCGGTACCCTGTTCTTGGGGAAGAATGCTTTGGAGAGTGTCTCAAATGTCGGTACCTGCGAAGCGGAGCAGCAGCTGCCGGTTGCAGGAGGCTTCGATCAGAGTCAGCCTGTTGCTGTCTCGAAGTGGTATAGATGGCGCAAAAGCGGCATGGCCATTGCGGATTATCTGCTCGACGCCGAGGTCCATACCTATGCCTTCAGCGTGGCTGCTAATGCCATTATTTCTTTCATCCCATTGATTGTGCTGATGTATACGATTGCCCTTTCCGTTTTTCATTCACAGGAAATGGTCAATGTAGTGAACAAGATCGTGGAACAGTTTTTGCCCACCACGGCCAAGCAGGGCAACCAGGGATTTCTCACGTACAGTCTGGAGGCGGTTGCCGCCATGTCCGCCCGGCACGGGGTGCAGGCGCTTTCGCTGGTGATGATCCTGGTTTCCTGTACCGGTATCTTCCTGCCGCTCGAAGTGGCGCTAAACCAGGCATGGGGCGTGACCAAGAGCCGCAACTACCTTCTCAACCAGCTGGTGGCATTCGGGCTGGCGATCTGGATGGTTTTCCTGGCCATGGGAAGCGTCCTGCTCAGCACCTGGCAACGCCAGCTCCTGGGTTTGCTCTTCTTTCACCACACTGAGAACTTCGTCTTCGACGGAATCAGCTATCTATGGTTGGCTGCCACAACCGGCGTTGCGTCGATTCTGTTCTTCTTCTCGATCTATTGGCTGCTGCCCAACCGGCGCATTCCAGCGCGAGGTGTGATTCGAACAGCCATCATCACGGGCGTGGTTTGGCTGGCTGCGAAGGAAGCATACGTGGCTGTTTTGCCCCATCTTGATTTGAAGGCACTCTACGGGCCGTTTTACGTCTCCGTGGGCCTGTTGTTCTGGGCATATGTCTCGGGCTTGATCCTCTTCGCCGGCGCACAGTTCAGCGCGATTCCGCCACTGGAAAAGAAGGCCAAGCACTGAGCGGGAGTCGTCTTCGAGTCATCCGCAGAGTGGCTGCGCCATTTTCGTGTTCCGCTTCTGCTTAGGAGACCTTGAATGCTTTTACCGCGATGGCATTCGGCCCGCGGCCGGCAGGCAGCATGGTGAACATCTGGCGATTAGCGGTGCGGACGACGGCGACGTCGCCGGAACGCGCATCGACCACGAAGAGCAGATGGCCGGCGGCAGAGAATGCAAGTGCAAACGGCCCGTCGCCCACATGGATCGCGGCAACACGCTTGCCGTCTTCGATGGAGTAGACGGTGACTTCCTCTGAGTGCAAATTGCCGACGTAGAGCAGGGCATTGTCGGCGGAGACCAGGCCGCGCACCGGATCGGCGCCCATGAGATATGCGCCCGCTACATCGTCGGTGTTCGCGTATACCTCAGAGATCGAATTCGAGAGCGAGTTGGAGACGAAGACTTCGCCGCCGTCGGGCTTCAACGCCAGTTGCACCGGCGCGCGGCCTACGTCGAGCAGCGATTCCAGTCGATCGGTTGTTGCTGGGCGTCCGTCTGGCCGCGCTTCATGCGCAAGCTGGATTGCCATGACCTGGTGTCCGCCGGAGCAAGCCGCAAAGGTCTTTGACGAATCGGGCAGGATGACAAGATCACTTGCACCCGGGCAGCCTTCGACAACCGTACGGACAGTGCGCGTGGTGGTGTCGACGATGCTGACGGAGTTGCCTGCGCGGTTGGCGACAACAAGCGTCTTGCCGTCGGGTGCAACATGCGCTGCTGCGGGATCTTCGCCAACGCCGATCTGCGCTACCTCCCGGTGCGCCTTCAGATCGAGGACGGAAATACTATTCGAGCCGGAATTGACGACGTAAGCCAGATCGCCGTCTGGATCAATCGCAATCGCGACAGGCAACTTATGGACCGGAATCGTTGCAGCGACAGAGTTGTTCTCGGCGTTGATCGCCGCGACGGAGCCCTGTCCCGCAGGCGTGCCGGAGTTAACCACGTAGACTTCGTTGCGCGCAGGGTTGGCGGCGACGGCAGTGGGATTCTGTCCGACGGGGATTTCCCGGTCGACGCGGACATTCACCACGTCGTAGACAGAGACGGTGCCGCTTCCTCCGTTCGTGACGTAGGCGTACTCGCGATAGTTCGCGGCGTATTGCGGGAAATCGTGCGGACGGCAGGCGGTGAGGGACAGCATCGCGAGTAATGTCGCCGATAGGAGTGCTTTCCCAGGTCTCAGATTCGAGACCTGGGGCACCCAACTCGTAGCCACAGAATTATTTGGTTTTGGCGACATGCGATTCCGCTTCGGCGGTTTCGATATGGATGCCGCGGGGCAGCCTGCGGTGCACGATCGGCGCGATCTGTTCGATCTCGTCCATCATGAGCGCGAACTGATCGGGGTAGATGGATTGCGGTCCGTCGGATAGCGCCTTCTCGGGCTGATTGTGGACCTCGACCATAATTCCGTCAGCTCCAACGGCCACGGCCGCGCGGGCCATGGGCAGAACCTTGTCACGCTTGCCGGTGCCATGGCTGGGATCAACGAGGATGGGCAGATGGCTCAGGCGCTGCACGGCAGGCACGATGCTGAGGTCGAGGGTGTTGCGGGTGTGGTCGGCGAAGGTGCGCACGCCACGCTCGCACAGGATGACTTCGTAGTTGCCCTCGCTCATGATGTATTCGGCGGCCATCAAAAACTCGTCCAAAGTCGCGCTCAAGCCGCGCTTCAGCAGAACCGGCATGCGCAGCCGGCCGGCGTGTTTCAGCAGCGAGAAATTCTGCATATTGCGCGCGCCGATCTGGACGACGTCTGCCCACTCTGCGACCAGTTCCAGCGTCTCGTTGTCGATGGCTTCGGTGATGATGCGGAGTCCGAAGCGCTCGCGAATCTCGGCCATGATCTTCAGCGCATCCACGCCCAGTCCCTGGAATGCGTAGGGCGAGGTGCGAGGCTTGTAAGCTCCCCCGCGGAAGAACTGTGCGCCGGCGGCTGCAACCTGCTCGGCGATGGCGAAGGCCTGCTCGCGGCTCTCGATGGAGCAAGGACCGGCGACGATGGCCAGGTTACGTCCGCCGATGGTGGCGTCGGTTCCGGGGAAGCGGATGACGGTGTCTTCTTCTTTGACGTCGCGGCTTGCCAGCTTGTAGGCCTTGGAGACGCGGATGACTTCGGCGACCCCGGCCAGCTCTTCAATGTTGCCGCGGTCCACTTCGCCCTGGTTGCCGGTGATTCCGATGGCGGTGCGCTGCGCGCCGGGCATGGGGTGCGCGCGGTAGCCCAAGGTTTCGATATGGTCGCAGACAGCCTGAATCTGTTCCGCAGTGGCCTGCGCCTTCATCACGACTAACATCACTGGATCCTCACAGTAAGTTTACGGCAAACGGCGGGATTCTGTGACCCCGGCCGGGTATGGGCGCTTAGCAGCGCAATGGAAGGCCTGGCGCACGCGTTTCAGCGCGCCTGACGCGATTTGCGCTCAGCATTTCGCTTTTCTGTGCGCCACTTAAGGCCCAGATATGCGAGATAGCCGAGTTGAATGACCCACGTCACGGTATAGGCCGCAACTACGAATTGGTGATCGAGAATGGTACGTTCGTCCATGGTTTTCCTCGTCTTGGACTGAGTTTTTGGCGAATCTAAACGTTGGCTTCGAGGGCTTCTTGTGCCTCGAGCGCGGCGTACTGCTGATGGCGCCGTTCCACCTGGTAACGCAAGAACAGCACCAGCATTCCCCAGCAGAACCACGCCAACATGTTCCAGAGCAGCGCGTGAACCATGGTTGGGTCTTTCATGCCGGAGCCCTCGTCTCCGCCGAAGACGGGCGCGGGATGCTGGGTGCGCCACCAGCGGTTGGACATGTAGACGATGGGTACATCGAGCGCGCCGAAGATCCCGAGCACAGCGGCGAGCGTCTGCATCTGCGGACCGGCAGCGAAGCGGCGCAACAGCAGATAGCTGACATAGATGAGCCAGAGCACGAGCGTCGTCGTCAGTCGTGCGTCCCACGTCCACCAGATGCCCCAGGCGCGGCGTCCCCACAGAGGGCCGGTAGTCAGCACCACGGTGCAGAACACAACGCCAACTTCAGCGCCAGCCAGCGCCCATGCGTCGGCGATCTGCGCGCGATTGGCGTTGCTTCGCCGAAAGGCGAGATAACCGATGGAGCCGACAAGGCTGATGGCAAAGAACAGAAACGCCACCGAAGCCGAAGGCACGTGGTAGTAGATGATGCGAAAGACGTAGCCCTGCATCGCGTCATCCGGTGCGACGTAGATGGCCTGGTGATATCCCTGCACCATGAGCAGGACAGTGACCAAGGGAAAGAGGGTGAGTAAGACTTTTTTCATACACAATCCTGGGCGAACGAATTAAGTTTACGCCGCGATTCGAGCGGCAGTCTCCATCGTTTGGTGGAAGAATTATTCCGCATGGAACACCACGTCGAACAGCAGCAGGCTGATGGTCGTGAAGATGATGTCGTAGCCGGTCAGCATCTTGATCCACAGCCAGGGATCGCCGTCACCGGTGAGGACCGTCGTGGTCGCCTGCACCATCCCCAGCAACGCCGGCAGAAAAATAGGAAATAGGATCAGCGGCAGCAGAAGTTCGCGATTGCGGCTGCGAATGGCGAGCGCAGCGAAAAACGTTCCGTTCGCAACCAGCGCCCACGTGCCCAACGGCAGAATCAGCATGAGCAACCATGCCTGCCCCTCGGAGTGCAGGTTGTACATCACCAGGAAGACCGGCGCGAGCGCGATCTGCACGATGCTGACGAAGATGAAGTTGGCCAGGACCTTGGCAAGAAACAGCTCGGCGCCCGATGTGGGTGCCATGCGCTGCGCATCCATCACCTGGTGGCGAATCTCGCGGGCCCATGCCTGATTCAGTGCGCTGACCGACGCAAACATGGTGGCCACGCTGAGAACGCCGCCCGCAATCTCCTGAGCAAAGGTGCCGCGTGGATCGAAGGACATGGAGAAGAGCACCACGACAAGAAACGCGAAGAACAGCATCGAGTTAATGGCGTCTTTCGAGCGCCATTCGATGCGCAGGTCTTTCGCGAGATGCGTCCAGAGGGTCGAGCTCATGCGACCCCCGACGGATGGGGTTTGTCCAGAAAGTATGTCCGAATTTGGGGTGAGTTGAGACCGTGCGGTCATGCGGAGTGGTCCTCCGCGGTCAGCCTTGGGCCGTCCTTGATAATGTCGGCGGTCTGAACTTCTACGTCGAGTGCATGGGCGGCCTTCAGATAGTCTTCGGGACTGAGAATCAGTTGCGTGCCTCGCGTACCGGCCGAGACGCTGATCTTGTCGAACAGGATTGCGGTCTCGTCGATATAGACGGGGTACGGCTTTCTTGCGCCGAAGAGGGTAACGCCGCCGCGAATGTAGCCGGTGAGTGGCTGCACGTCTTTGAGCGGAGCCATTTCGGCCTTGCGCAACCCTGCGGCCCGCGCGAGTTTCTTGAAGTCAAGTTCGGCGTCGCCGGGGACCACCGCGAATCGGTAGATATTTGGCCCACCGGTCACCAGCAGCGTTTTGAACACCTGCTCCGGCGGCATGCCGATCTTTTTGGCAACGGTAATGGCCGACAAGTCTTCCGGGTCGACTTCGTATTCGCGGAGTTCGAATGGAATGCCCAGCGATTCCAGAAAGCGCGCGCCGTTGGTCTTCATAGCGTCGGATTCCCCGGGGCAAAATCTGCCACCCGACCTGCCTTTAGGCGCAGAACCCAGTCGGCAATGGGCGCGGCGTTTTCGCGCTGGTGCGTGGTGATGACAATGGTGCGATTGCTCTGGCGGAAGCCGGCCAGCAACTCAACCATCTGGTGCGTCGATTCAACGTCCATGTTGGAGAAGGGCTCGTCGAGGAGCAGCAATTCCGGCACCGGCATCAGCACGCGGGCGAGGGAAGTCCGCTGCCGCATTCCCTGTGAATACTGCCCGAGAGGGCGCGACAGATCGGGATCGAGGCCAACCTGGCGCAAGGCTTCAGCCGGTTCGAGACATTGGCGGCCGGGGTAAAGGCTTGCAAAGTACTGCAGATTCTCCTTCCCGGTGAATTCGTCGTAAAGCATCGGCGCGTGGCTCATATAGCCGATGCGTTCGCGGGCGTCGTGCGGGTCGTTGTCGCCAAAAACCGTGATTTTTCCGCCAGTTGGCCGCAAAAGACCGGCCAAAATGCGCAAAAGAGTCGACTTTCCGGCCCCGTTTTCGCCAATCAGGACATAGCATTTGCCGGGTTCGAGGTCGACAGAGACTTGGCGCAGCGCGGCAAACGAGCCAAAAAGCTTAGAAACGTTTTCGAGGTGGGCGCAAAGGGTAGAACTGGTGGCTTCCGGGGCTTGCGCTGTCATGGAATCAGTTCGTGGCGATTCCAGCGGGGGCGCTGCCCGGTTGGGGAGCCGGCGTCGCGTTCGCGCGCGGGTTGGACGTGGACGGAGCGGGCTGTGTTGGAGCAGAACCGGGTTGGCCATTTGGCGTTGCCGGGGCGTACTTGCTGGCGCATTTGGCCTGCAATGCTGTGGCGTGGAAGACTCCGTCGCGGCTGATCGTGCCCTCAGCGATGCCCATCGCGTCGTCCTTGAACGTATCTGGTGGGGGCTCGGAACCCTTGTAAATCACCGTAAGTCGGCGGCCAGTCGCGGCCTTGGGCGAGTGGCTTTCAAACTCGTTGAGAACAAAGGTGACATGCGGCCCGCTCTGCTCGATCGAGCCAGGTACAACGAAGCCTTCCACGCGGAGATTGCTTTTATAGGCCTTGTCGCCCATCTTGCCGAGCTCGGCGACGGTGACGTAGTAGCTCTTGCCCGCGCCGTAACCGGAAAAGGCCAGCCAGCCGATGGTACCGAGGATAATGGCGACGGCGATGCCGATCCGGACCGAATTGGAAGACTTATTCATAGCTCGATTCTTACGATACGGTGACCGGGGGGGCGGGTCAATGGTTCGGGCCAACACGCGTGATATGGATCACATTTTTGCCCGTCATTCCGACCTCCCCAAATGACGCCCCGGAATGCGATTTAGTGTGTGCTGTCAAGGGTTTGCGCGGCCCGTTCGAGACATTGTGCAAGCACCATTAGCTGTGCTGAAGCACGGCTCGAGTCCTTGGCGTCGATAGCCTCGTTTACGCCCGGGATAACAACGGCCGCGTAGCCAGTGTATTCGCCGGGGGCGTAAATGGTGTGCATGTACCAGGGACGGTTTGGCAGGCCAGCCTGTGAAAGCAAGGCCGTCTCGGTCGCGCGCAGGGCCGTGTTGAACTTGGCGATATCGGCGGGCGGGTTCAGTTGCAGCTGATGTGCATGGTCGGCGGCTTTGGCAAAGTGCTCTGCCACTGCCAGTGCCGGCACGAAGTCGATCCCGGTCAGCCCGTCGTCACCTGCCTTGCGCTTGGCTGCTTCTAGATAGGCATTCACTTCGCGCGCGTAAGCCTGGTAGTCATAGGGCAGCACGTCGGTATCGGCCATGCGTACCGCTTCGAGGCCGAGCACGCGCGCCATCTCCTGCAGGTAGACAAAGTGCGGATCCGCGTTCATCACGAACCACGCATAGTTGTCGAAAACGGAGTGATACACGCCGTACGGGCCGCCAGAGCCGATGTCGGTGGAAGGCACGCCGATGTGTTGCAGGAACGGAGTGAAGTCCGAGCCCGAGCCGAGATCGCTCACACGCACATCTTCACCTTGTGCAGCCGGCGCGTTGCTGGCGCGGTGTTCGTTCGTGCCATGCCGATTTGCGCGCCACTCCTGGAAGACGGTGTCACCCATCGGGCTGGGTACGGACTTGGAGATATCGCGCATGAAGTTCTTAAGCGAGGGAACGGCGGACGCTGAAAAATCCGGACCGGAAACGGCCACGTCGACGTTGAAGTAAGCGACCGCGTTGTTCAGTTGCCGTGCATGCTGCTCCACCCACTCGGTCGAGCCGATCAGGCCTTCCTCCTCTGCGTCCCAACTGCAGAAGATGATCGAACGCTTCGGCTTCCAGCCGCCTTTCAGCAGCACGCCCACGCCGTGCACCGCTTCGAGCATGCTGGCTGTTCCGCTATTGGGATCGACGGCGCCGTACACCCAGGCATCGCGATGATTGCCAACAACAACCCAGTTTTCCGGATCGTCGGTACCCTTGACCCTGCCGATCACATCCCAGATTGTGCGGCGCTGGTAGTCCTGCTGCGAGACGAGATGCACGTGCACGCCACCGGGCCCAATGTGATAACGGAAGGGAAGCGCACCCTGCCAGCCCTGAGGAACACCGGGGCCCTTGAGCGCCTCGAGAATCGGTGCTGCATCCTTATAGCTTAGCGGGATGGAAATGATATGCGGCTGGTTGCCGTCGGGATTCACGCGCAGTGAATCCGGCAGTTCAGGTACTGATGGAATGCCGGGCGTCTCCGGGTCCCCGGGATACTTGAAGAGATATTGCACGGAGCCGCGCTGCACCCCCGTTTCCGGCCGCCACGGACCGTTGGGGTAGGGATCACCCTTGTAGTAGCCGTCGTCCTGCGGGTCAGAGTAGATGATGACGCCGGCGGCACCGCGCTGCTCGGCAATGTAGACCTTCACGCCGCGAAAGTTCGCTCCGTAGCGAACGATGACAATCTTTCCGTGCAGGTCGATCTTCTGTTTCGCCAGCTCGTCATAATCTTCGAGCCGGCCGTAATTGGCGTAGACCACTTCGCCGGTCACGTCACCCGAACCTGACGATCCGTTGAACGGCATCACCACGCGCGGGTCCTTATCGAACGGGTCGCCTTCCACATGCTCCGGCGTTGGGCCGGACATAAGTTGCTTGCCCGCTGCATCGAAGGCCTCAACCTTGACGACCTTGGGCTGATTCATCAGCACGCGATAGGGAACTATCTCGGTCTCGAGTCCAGCGGCACGGAACTTCTCCGCCACATATCGGGCGGTCTTGTGGTCTTCAGGGCTCGAAGCGACGTGCGGCTCGGCGGTCAAGGTCTTCAGATGTTCGCCGGCCAGCTTCGCGTCGGGCACAGCGAGGAATTTCTCTTCGACGCTTGCCTCTTTACTGAAATCCGTATAGCCGAAGACCCGCGTTGGTTCTGCGGGTGCTGTGGCCGGAGTCGAGCTTTGTGCTCTGCTCAGTTGTGCTTGGAAAGCGAAAACCGTAGCCAGAAAGCCGAGAGCAACCTGAAGCCGGCGAATCATCATCAAGACAGACCTTTGAGATGCGAAAGTGGGGTGAGAAGCAGCGGCCCAAGCACGCGACACGCGGCTCCGGCACAATTCCCACAGCTTACACTATTGGTTTGGAGCTCCACCTCTGCATATCAGGCCAAAACTGAATGAAGAAAACCTGGCCGCTACTTCCGACGAGCCCTCGGCCATCGTACAACCTCTTCCAGAACCTGAAACAACGGAGTTGCCGCAGGCCATTCGCGCACTGCGCAATCCCAATTTCCGCCTCTTCTGGGCGGGCAACTTCACCTCCAACATTGGAACGTGGATGCAGAACGTGGCCCAGGGCTGGCTGGTGCTCACGCTCACCAACTCCGCCTTCTGGCTCGGCGTGGTGGGATTTGCGGGGTCGATTCCGTTTCTCTTCTTCACCCTCTTCGGCGGAGTCATCGCCGACCGTGTAGACAAGCGGCGTCTGCTGCTGGTGACGCAGACCGTCATGATGGTGCTGGCATTTCTGCTGGCCGGGCTGACGTATTTTCACGCCATCGGTGTGTGGGGCGTGGCGGCTATCGCCTTCGGCAACGGCATGGCCATGTCGATGAATGCGCCGAGCTACCAGGCGCTGGTGCCGCGGCTTGTGAAGCGCGAGGACCTCACCAACGCCATCGCGCTCAACTCCGCGCAGTTCAACATGTCGCGCATCCTGGGCCCAACGCTTGGTGGTTATGCCATGGCGATCTTCGGCGTGGCAGGCAACTTCTTTCTGAATGGCTTCAGTTTTCTCGCCGTGTTGTGGGCACTGGTGCGAATCGACTATCCCAAAGAAGAACTGATTCACCACCAGAGTATGTGGAACAGCCTGCACGGCGGCTTTGCCTACCTGCGCAGCAATCGGCAGATGTATGTCCTGGTGTGGATGACGGTATTCGCGAGTTTCTTCGGGTTCCCATTCATTACCTTCATCCCCTACTTCGCGAAAGTGCAGCTGCATGCCGGCGAAAGAGGTTTGGGCTGGCTACTGGCTTGCTCCGGACTGGGATCGGTGCTGGGCGCAATGACGATCGCCATCTCCGGCGTGATTCGCCACCGTGGCCGCGTGCTTTCGGGCTGCGGCATTGTTTTCTTCGCGGCGATTATCGGCTTCAGTTACTCTCACGTCTTTGCCCTCTCAGAGGGGCTGGCATTTATCGAGGGCTTTTGCGGAATTCTGATGATCTCGTGCTTTAACGTGTCGATTCAGCACCTGTCGTCTGACGCGATGCGCGGCCGCATGATGAGCATCTACGCCACAAGCTTTCTAGGCCTGCCGCCGATAGGAGCGCTCGTGGCCGGGGAACTCTCACGCCATATCCCCACCGGCCACGCGCTGGCGATGATGGCCGGCGTGGCGTTGCTTTCCTTTGTGGGGTTCTTTGCGTTTTCGGAGCCGCTGCGGGAACTGGACTAGGCAACGCGCAACAACGAATCAGGCAACAAGCTGAGTGCAATGCGAGCAGCGTTTCGCCGCGGCCGGGATATCGCTGAGGCACTCCGGGCAGGCTTTCGTTGCTGGTGGCACATCAGGTACCGGCTTGTGGAAACGGGCCATGAGCGCATTGGACGGAACCACAATAAAGAAGTAAACCGCCGCTGCAACCAAGAGGAATGCGATGACAGCATTCAGGAAGTTGCCAATCATCACGTGGTCGATGGCAATCGCGCTGAAGTCCTCCTTACCCACGAGGTCGCCGATGAACGGCGTGAACACATCCTTGACGAGAGACGTCACAACCGTACCGAATGCGCCGCCAATAATGACGCCTACAGCCAGATCGAGAACGTTGCCACGGAGAACAAAATCACGGAATCCCTTCAGCATCTCTTCCTCCAGAAAGTCTTGCGCACATGCTAACCGTTGGGCCTTCTCATCTGGAATCAAAAACTTCTAGCCGCCGACGTTGCTACGTGTTCGCCTATCTTACACAGCCTCATCAAAAAAGACATGTGACAGCGAATGAATCGACATAACCCGAATTACAACGGATAGGCCACCAGAAACACGATCAGCGTGAGAATCATGAGGTCAGAGTAGAGCAGGAGCAATACGCCGGCATGGTAGAGACTCCACTTGGCACGCAGGCAACGACCCGTCTCCGCCATTCCCCATGCCGCCGCGATCAGAGATGCGAACTGCCATCGCGACCCATGGAGCCTTTCAATATGCGGAAACCCCGCCAGCAGCAGGCTGGCGATAAATGCGCTAAGCGAGAGCACAATTCCGCGTACGAGAGATTTTTGCCGCAACCGGAAGATGGTAAGGCGGGGAGACACGACTTCTACAACTGTAGACCGCGACAACCGGTCTCATAAACTCCTCCGCCGGCTGCAAAGACGTGAGCAGTTCGGCCACGAGGCGAATCCTGACGGCTACCCTGCGACCAGTTCCATCTCCTTGAGCGACTCGGCGTAAGGCGCGCGCAACACGCCGCGCTCGGTGATGATCGCCGTGACATACTTTGCCGGAGTCACATCAAACGCCGGATTGCAGATGCCCACGCCATGGGGAGTCAACTGCTTGCCGCCGTGATGCGTGACTTCCTTCGCTGCGCGTTCCTCGATCGGAATCGCATCGCCGGTCGCCGTCGCCGTGTCGATGGTGGACCACGGGGCAGCGCAATAGAACGGGATGCCGTGTTCCCTGGCAAGGATGGCCACGTTGTAGGTGCCGATCTTGTTGGCGAAGTCGCCATTGGCGGCGATGCGGTCCGCGCCGACGACCACGGCCTTGATCTTGCCGGCCCGCATCAGGCTGGCGGCCATGTTGTCGCAGATGACCGTCGTGGGGATGCCGTCGGCCATCAGTTCCCACGCGGTGAGCCGCGCGCCCTGCAAGAACGGCCGCGTCTCGTCGGCATATACGTGAATGCGCTTGCCCTGCTCGACAGCGGAGCGAATCACGCCGAGCGCAGTGCCGTAGCCGCAGGTAGCCAGCGCGCCGGCGTTGCAATGCGTGAGGACGCCGCCTTCTTCCGGCAGAAGTGCGCCGCCGAAGGCGCCCATCGCCTTGCAAGCGGCAATGTCTTCTTCGTACATGGCGTGCGCTTCGGCAAGGAGCTTCTCTTTGATCTCGTCCAAATGTACGCCCGAACCGGCCAGGGCCGCGAACACGCGCTTCATGCGGTCGATGGCCCAGAAGAGATTCACCGCCGTCGGCCGCGTTCCGGCAAGGCGCGCGCAAATCTTGTCGAACTCGGGCTCGAACTCCTGCGCCGTCTTCGCGTTGCTGCGAATCGCCCCGAGGGCGACGCCGTACGCTGCCGAAACGCCGATGGCCGGCGCACCGCGCACAACCATGGTCACGATGACGTCGGCCACCTGTTCATAATCCGTGGCGAGCACATAGCTCTCCTCGAGGGGGAGCTTGGTTTGATCGATGAAGCGGACGCCTTCCGGGGTCCAGGCGAGTGTAGGAATCATGCTCTCCTAGTTTAGCTTGTCACTCCTCCCAAAGGAGTGCTGCACGCAGCGCTGAAAAGGTTTTCATTTTCCGCTGGACGAGGCGACCGGTCGTCAGTAGAGTGGTTTGCGTATCTTCGAACCATAGCCGGCGTTCCTCTTTTTCAAAAGGACTGAGGACCGCTGCGAGTTTGGGCAAGCGTTGGAGCAATTCAGGGAGTCATCTTGCAACTTACCTTTGTCGATTGGCTGATCATGCTGCTGTATTTCGTGTTTGTGCTGGGCATCGGCTTTGCCCTCAAGCGCTACATGAAGACCAGCAAGGACTTCTTTCAGGCCGGGCGCGCGCTGCCGGCATGGATCTGCGGTCTGGCCTTTATCAGCGCCAACCTCGGCGCGCAGGAAGTCATCGGCATGGGCGCTTCGGGCGCCAAGTACGGCCTGGAGACGGCGCATTTTTACGGCATCGGCGCGATTCCGGCGATGATCTTCGTCGGCATCTTCATGATGCCGTTCTACTACGGTTCAAAGGCGCGCTCGGTGCCCGAGTTTCTGCGCATGCGCTTCGACGAGAAGACGCGCGCGCTGAATGCCTGCTCGTTTGCTGTGATGACGGTGTTCAGCTCCGGCATCTCGATGTACGCCATGGCGCGGCTCATCCAGGCGCTGCATGTGTTCGATGGATTGTTTCGGTCGCTGGGCTGGGCGCCGGAAGGCATCTTCACCTTCTCCATCGTGATGTCGGCGGTGATCGTGCTGCTCTACATCTTTCTTGGCGGACTCACCAGCGCCATCTACAACGAGGTGCTGCAGTTCTTCCTGATCATCGCGGGATTCCTGCCGCTGGTGCTGCTGGGTCTGAAGAACGTTGGCGGATGGAGCGGGCTGAAGGCCGCGGTCTCCGCCGTCGATCCGCGCATGATGCACGAGTGGAAAGGCGTGATGCACTCCAGCACGAACCCCATGGGCATCGAGATCATCGGCCTCGGCATGGGGCTGGGATTCGTGCTCGGCTCGGGCTACTGGTGCACGGATTTCCTGGTGATCCAGACGGCGATGGCCTCGAAGAACATGGAGTCGGCGCGGCGCGTTCCGCTGATCGCCGCCGTGCCGAAGATGGTGTTTCCGTTTCTGGTGATTCTGCCGGGACTGCTGGCCATCGGGCTGCCCACGCCGCATACCACAACCATTGTTCGCAACGAGAACGGCGTGATCTATCACGAGACCACAAGTGGTTCCGACACGCGAGCAGAGCGAGGGCAGGGGACTGGTTCCCGCGAAGATCAACCCGGTGACCGGCAAAGCGATGCTCGACGCTAGCGGGCAAGCCGCTGCTCGACTACGACATGGCCACGCCGAACATGCTGCTGCACTATTTCCCGACGGGCATTCTCGGGCTCGGGCTGACGGCGCTGCTGGCCAGCTTCATGAGCGGCATGGCGGGCAACGTGACGGCGTTCAACACCGTCTTCACCTACGATCTCTACCAGTCCTACATTCACAAAGGCGCGCAGCGACCGGCACTACATGGCGGTGGGGCGATGGGCTACGGTCGGCGGCATTCTGCTGTCGATTGCGACGGCGTATGCGGCCATCAACTTCAACAACATCATGGACACGCTGCAACTGGTGTTCAGCTTTGTGAATGCGCCGCTGTTTGCGACGTTCCTGCTGGGCATGTTCTGGAAGCGCACCACCGGCCACGGCGCATTCGCCGGGCTGATCGCGGGCACGCGTCGCGGCGATGCTGCATCACGGGCTGACGCTGCCCATCGAGGCGCACCCCGGCATCCACGGCGGATGGATCACCGTGGTGCACCACTATCCCAGCGACATGGCGCAGAACTTCTGGGGCGCCATCTTCGCCTTCAGCACGAACTTCATTGTCACCGTGATGGTGAGCCTGTTTACCAAGCCGCGGCCTGAGTCGGAACTGGTGGGCCTGGTGCACTCGCTCACGCCCAAGCCGCCGCGCACGCATGACCGCTGGTGGAAGAGCCCCGAGGCGCTGGCCGTTGCCGTTCTGCTGGGCGCTGTTGCCGTCTGAACATTTTCTTCTGTCTGAGAGAAAGGGAGCATCATGAATCTCGATTTGCGCATTCCCATGGGACTGATGTTCACTTTCACCGGCGTGATCCTCACCTCTTGGGGCTTGAGGACCAATGGCAACGCGCCCTCTATGCAAAGAGCCTGGGCATCAACGCGAATCTCTGGTGGGGCTTGGTGCTGCTGGTGTTCGGGCTGACTATGTTTCTCCTCGGCCAGCGCAGCCAGAAGCGCCTCGCAAAAGAGCCACCACCGCCCGAGGAAGAAGGCGAAGTGCGGCGCGGACATTGAAGCAGGGATTAGGGACCAGGGAAAAAAGATCAGCAAAATGCCGGGTGCCCCGTCCTTGCGCAGCAAGGGTGGGAAACCAATGAAGCATTGCTGACTGTTTCCGATATTAAGAATTAGCCCACATCCTCGTCTGTCCAGAACATCCATCGCCGAGAAATTGATACGGTCCTCATCGCCCTGCAACTACACTGAAAGCAGCGATGAAGCGAAAGACCATCGAGCACTACGAGATCATTCGCCGCCTCGGCGCAGGCGGCAGCGGCGTGGTGTATCTCGCCAACGACACGCTGCTGCAGCGCCCCGTGGTGCTCAAGATTCTGCGCACCGGACTGCTCTCGGCGCAGCAGTTGCGCACGACCGTTCTGCGCGAGGCGCGGCTGGCGTCGGCCATCGAGCACCCCAATGTCTGCGCCATCTATGAAGTTGGCGAGGCCGGCGACGAAGGCTACATCGTCATGCAGTACGTGCCGGGCCAGTCGCTCGATCAGCTCATCGCGCGCGGTCCCGCCACTCCGCAGCTCGTGCTTTCGGTGGGTATTCAGATTGCCGACGGCCTGCAGGCGGCGCATTCGCTGGGCATCTTCCATCGCGATCTGAAGCCGCAGAACGTGATGCTCACTGACGGCGGCCTGGTAAAGATTCTCGACTTCGGGCTGGCGCGCCGTCTGCATCCTGAAGACGCAAGCTTTGATCCGTCGAAGCCAGCGCTTGCGAAAGATGCATCAGTTGCCGCGACGTACACCGCGCGCGGCGGCACCATCCGCTACATGGCGCCGGAGCAATTCGTCACCGGCCAGTCGAGTGTGCAGTCGGACGTGTGGGCGCTGGGCGTCATTCTCTATGAGCTTGCCAGCGGCCGGCATCCGTTCGCGCGCCCCGATGGAGAAGACTTTCAGACGATCCGCGCCATTCAATTTTCCGATCCAGTGGACCTTGGCGAGATCGTTCCCGACATCTCCACGGAGCTGAAGAGCGTGATTGCGACTTGCCTTGAGAAGACTCCGGCCACCCGCTATGCCTCCGCCGCCGAGGTGCGCGAGGCGCTGAAGACCATCATGAAGGCGCTGCAGATTGAGACCGGCGCCATTCCCGGCGAAGCCGCGGCGAATCTGCCGACCACCGAGGCCGAAGCCGAGAAGCGTACGACCGGCTTTCTCTCGATGCTCGCCGAGCGGTTCCGCGAATCAGCAGGCGACCGCGCGAAGCAGAATTCGCTTGTCGTGCTGCCCTTTGCGAATCTCGGCGCGACGGAGGTGGCTCCGCTCTACGGCTATGCGCTCGCCGATGCCATCGCCGCGCGTCTGGCACGCATCCCGGCCCTCGTGGTGCGGCCATCGAGCACGCTGATGTCGCTGCCCATCGCGCAGATGGACCCGCTTTCCGTCGGGCAGCGTCTTCTCGTTTCCTATGTGCTGGCAGGGAATTTTCTGCGCTCCGAAAATGGATTCGATCTCAATTGGCAACTGCTCGATGTAGGTTCGCAGAGCGTGCGCTCCGGCGGCGCCATTCGCGTTGCCTCGCTCGATCTGATCGCCGTGCAGACGGAGATTTCCAACGAAGTCTTTGCAGCGCTGCACGGTCTCGGCGCTGCTGATCAGATGGATGCGCCTCGGCCTGCGCTCCGCGACGGCTCGCTGCCCGGTCCGGTGAGCGAGGAGTATCTGCAGGCGCGCGCGCTGCTTAGTTCTTTCATGGTGCGCACCGGCTCTAAGTCCGATCTCGACAAGGCCCACGCGCTCTTCACCAGCGTTACCACGAAAGATCCGGAGTTCGCCTCCGGCTGGAGCGGGCTGGGCATTGCCGAGTTGCAATATGTTCGCCATGGATTCGGCGGGCAGATTCACGTGATGCATGCGCGCCGCGCATTTGACGAGGCGCTGAAGCTGGATCCAGCAGCAACCGAGGCGAATCTGTATCGCATCTACATGCTGCTCTCGCGCGGCGAAAAAGAGTCGGCGCGCCACGGCATTGCGAACCTGCTCGCCGGCGCCGCCAACGACTGGAACGTGCACATGGTGGCCGGTATCGCATTGCGCGGCGACGGCATGTACGACGAGGCGCTGGTTGAATTCAATCGCGCGCTCAAGCTGAACCCGGCCAACGCGGCCATCCTCTACAACCACCGTGCTCGCGTCTATCACTACCAGAACCAGATTGAGCTGGCGGGCGACGAACTGGAAAAGGGACTGGCCCTTGAACCGCGCCATCCGCTACTGCGCACGTCTTCCGGCTACCAGCAGATGCGCGTGGGAAATCTGCCGGAGGCGATCAGCATTCTCGAAGGCGTCATCCGCGACGACGAATCCCTGCGCATCGCCGTGCCTACACTTGCCATGTGCTATGTGCAGGCGGGCGAGCGCGCCCGCGCCGCCGCGCTGCTGGAGGACGAAACGCTGGCCGCAGCCGAGGCTGACAGCGAGATGGCTTATCGTCTCGCTACGTACTTTGCTGTCGACGGCGACTCGACCGAGGCTCTGCACTGGCTGCGCCGCGCCATCTATCTTGGCAACGAAAACTATCCGTGGTTCCAGAAGAACCCGGCGATGGAACAATCTGCGCACCAATGCGGATTTTGAGCGCATCCTCGAAGATTTGAAGAAGGCCTACCGCCGCAACCAGAAGACATGGAAGCGCCTGCTCGAACAAGTGCCGCCCGACGCGGAGTAACAACCATGCTCCTTGAACATGCAGTCGAGGCTGACTTTCCAGCGATCATCGACCTGGTCAACGCGGCCTACCGCGGACGCGGAGACGTCGAAAGCTGGAACATCGAATCCGGAATCATCGAGGGCACACGCTTAACCGACTCGCTGCTGAGAGAGGATCTCGCAGCCAATCCGCATGCGCATTTCCTGGTTCACCGCGACCCTGAGAGCAGCGCCAGCGCCATCATTGGAACCGTGTGGCTCGAACCGGTAGACGAAGATGCTTGGTACCTGGGACTATTCACCGTCGATCCTGCGTTGCAGAAGCGGCACCTGGGTCGCGAATTGTTGAGCGCCGCCGAAGATTTTGCAAGACAGCGCGGAGCCCGCTCCATCCGCATGGGCGTGCTCAACGTGCGCGATGCGCTCATCGCGTGGTATGAGCGACGTGGTTATCAGCGAACCGGCGAGAGCGAGCCCTTCCCCTACGGCGACAACCGCTTCGGCGCGCCTCTTCGCAATGATCTGGAATTCGTGATCCTCGAGAAACACTTCTAAAGAGCACGCGGTCCAAGAAAAGAACTTTTCCTGCGGCCCAAGTTTCATGTTTCGAGTTAGCAGGCTTGCGATATTCTTCTCTGCATGAATCTCAAGCTGATGGTGAAGTTTCTGGTTGCGTCAGGACTCGGTGCAACCTGCGGTCTGATGGTCCATCTCGACCACGAGCGTTGGTTCCGAGCAGGTCGCGACTCTTTTCTAGCGGACCAAGGACGTCGATTTGATCATCAAGTCGCCGTACCACGGTCTGAATTTGGGATTATCGTGACTGCCGTGATAATGACGCTTGGTTTCTTCGCATTCTATGAAGGCATCGTTTACCTCGGCACATGGCTGGTGACGAAGTCCGTCGGCCGAACGTCATCCAAATCGAACGAGGTTGCAACTTTCAGTTGAGCGGGGCCTGACCACAAAAAGCCGGCGGATTTGCTCATCGCAAATCGGCCGGCTATCAGTTTGTTTCTTGATTTCCTACTTCAGATTCACCATTGCCTTCAACGGTAAGCTGTCCGACGAACCACCAACCATAATGGTGTAGTCCCCGGGCAGCAGCGACCAGTCATTTTTCTGCTCGTCGAAGATCGACAGATATTTCGGATCAATCTCGACTGTCACGTTGCGCTTCTGGCCGGGATTCAGTTTCACCTTCGCAAAGCCGACAAGCCGCTTCGGTGGCTCCTGTGCGGCAGCAGGAAGAGCCGCGTAGACTTCCGCAATCTCCGAGCCTTCGCGCGCACCGGCATTGGCCAGCGTGAAGGTCACCTTCACCTTGTCGCCGGGCGTGACCTGCAGCCCCGAGTAACGGTAGGTCGTGTACGAAAGTCCGTAGCCGAATGGGAACAGCGGCTTCTTGTTTTCCGCGTCATACCACTTGTAGCCAACCTTTACGCCCTCGTCATAGGTGACCTGGAACGGCGGAAGGCCCATGGCCCACTTCTCTGGGGATGCGGGTCCGGAGAAATGCGAAGACTCCGGCGGCGGCATCGTGATCGTCGGATGCGGCAGATCAGCCTCGCTCTTCGGGAACGTGTTCGGCAGCTTGCCGCTCGGGTTCACCGAGCCGAAAAGAACGTTGCCCACAGCGTTCGCACCATCGCTGCCGGCGAACCACGCTTCCAGAATGGCCGCTGGCTTGTCCACCCACGGCATCGTGACGGGATTGCCCGTCTCCAAAACCACAATCGTATGTGGATTCGCCGCCGCAACAGCGGAGATGATCGCGTCCTGATCGTGCGGCAGCGTCAGGCTCTTCAGGTCCATGCCCTCGCTCGCCCACATGTACGCAAACACGATTGCCACATCCGCGCCCTTCGCAGCGGCAGCAGCAGCGGCCGGATCGGTGCCCGGATCGTACTTCACCGTCGCGTGCGGAGCGCGTGCCTGGATCGCTTTGAGCGGCGACGTCGGGAACCAGATCTCTTCCATCCAATGCGTTGCGCCCTGCCCCGGCGGCTTGATTGCGTTTCCGCCGATCGGGTCAACCTGTGCCGAGCCGCCGCCCGAGATCATGCCCACATCCGAGTGCGAGCCAATGACCGCAATGGTCTTCAACCGCGCGGCGTTCAATGGCAGCGTGGCCTTATCGTTCTTCAGCAGAACGATGCCGCCTTCTTCGATCTTGCGCGAAGTCTCGAATCCAGCGAAGGGATCGATAACGCTGCGTTGCCGCGGATGATCGATTACACCGGCAGCAAACATCGAGCGCAGGATGCGGTGCACATGTTCGTCAAGCTCGGCTTGCGGAATCTTGCCCGCGTCGAGGGCATCCTTGAATCGTTTGTCGTAGAAGAATCTGCCTGGCTCCTCGTTATCGAGGCCTGCGGCCGACGCCTTCACGTCGCTATGCGTTCCGCCCCAATCCGACACCACAAAGCCCGGAAACTTCCAATCCTTCCTCAACACATCGGTCAGCAGCCACTGGTTCTCGCAAGCGAAGTCGCCATTCACGCGGTTGTAGGAGCACATCACCGCCGCCGGCTTGCCCTGTTCTATGCCGATTTCGAAGGCCAGCAGATCACTCTCCCGCGCGGCCCGCTTGCTGATGTTGACATTGACAGAGTTGCGCCCACTCTCCTGGTCATTCAGCGCATAGTGCTTGATGTCGCCGATCACGTTCGCGGACTGCGTGCCCTCGATCAACCGCGCCACCAGAGTGCCGGCCAATACTGGATCTTCGCCAAGATACTCAAACGTGCGGCCGTTCCGCGGATCGCGTGTCAGATTCACACCGCCGCCCAGCGACATGTTGAATCCCTGCGCGCGCAACTCGTGCCCGATCAGTGCGCCAAATTCATACGCGGCTTCGGTGTCCCAGCTTGCGGCCACGGCCACGTTGGCAGGCAGCGCTGTCGAGTAGCGTCCATTCACCCCGCTCGAGCGCACGCCATAGGCCGCATCGCTCATGTCGATGCCGGGAATGCCCAGCCGCGGCACACCCACCGCGTATCCCACGCCGCGATTTGAATCTGCATTCTCGGGAGTCACTGGCTCATCGGTTGGCATGCCCACGCCGTGCAGCAGCGCAATCTTCTCGTCGACGGTCATCTCCTTGACCACGAGGTCGGCGCGCTCATCGGGAGAGAGACTGGAGTTCATCCATGGCCCGGTTGGCCTTGGCTTCGGTTGCGGACGCTGCGCAAGGCTCGGCACCACCAAACATGCAAAACACAAGAGCAGCGTTGCCGGAATTTTCATTCCGGCGCGAAACGGAGTGTGCATCATAGTTCCCTCGTTGGTAAAACGTTTATCTTGAACGCTCCCAATACTATCAATAAAGGGCCAAGACAAGCGTTTTTCTCAAGCCGGGGCTCTACCAAAGGTCCGATGCACGGCCGCCGTGTTCAATCCGTTCGTAGGGAAGATAGAGGGGATTCCAAGAGTACGCGCGGATGCGTTCGGGCAGGGAAGCAGCGTCATCAATCGTCGCAACGCCCTCTGCCATTGCCTGCCGCGCAACCGCTTCTGAAACCACCAGGCCGACTTTGCGCGACTCGCCGATCGGCGGCAACAGCGGCGCGTTCCTGTCAGTTCGTGATGGCGACAAGCCGGCAAGCGCCTTGGCCGCGGCCATGATCATCCCATCTGTGACGCGACGCGCCTGCGACACTAGGATCCCTAGCGCCAACCCTGGAAAGATGAAGGAATTGTTGACCTGCGAAATGCGTACCGGCGTTCCGTTGATCTCGACCGGCGGAAACGGACTGCCTGTGCCCACCAAAGCTCGTCCGTCGGTCCAGCGAAGCAGATCTGCCGGTGTGGCCTCAGCCTGCGACGTCGGATTCGAAAGCGGAGTGATGATCGGCCTCTCGGCGTGACGCCCCATCTCGCGCACAATCTCTTCGGTGAACGCTCCGGCCTGCGCCGAAACTCCGGCAAGCACCGTCACCTTCGCATTGCGCACAACATCGAGCAGCGTCACGTCCTCGCCGCCAGTGAGTTTCCATCCTGCGATGTCGGCCCGTTTGTGCACCAACGGCAGTTGGCTTTCCTTGATGCCGCGCGCACCTTCCACCAGCAGACCATAGCGATTGAACGCATAGATGCGACCACGCGCTTCCTCTTCGCTCAGGCCCTCTTCCTTCATCTCGGCAATCAGCAGATCGATGATGCCGATCCCAGCAGAACCAGCGCCAAACATCACAATCGTCTGCTGCGACAGCGGCACGCCGGTGGCATTCACCGCGGCCAGCAGCGTCGCTGTGGTCACCGCCGCAGTGCCCTGGATGTCGTCGTTGAATGTGCACAGCCGATCGCGATAGCGCTCCAGCAGCCGCGCTGCATTCGTTCCCGCAAAGTCTTCCCACTGCAACAGGATCTTCGGCCAGCGTTTTTGCACGGCGGTCACGAACGCTTCGACGAAGTCGTCGTACTCTTGCCCGCGCACGCGGTTGTGTTGCCACCCGATGTAGATCGGATCGTGCAGCAGCTTTTCGTTGTCGGTTCCCGCGTCCAGCAGGATCGGCAGACAATGCTCCGGCGGAATACCGCCCAGCGCGGTGTACAGTGCCATTTTGCCGATGGGGATACCCATGCCGCCCGCGCCCTGGTCGCCAAGGCCGAGGATGCGCTCCCCGTCGCTGACCACGATGCAGCGCACTTCGTCATAGCGCCTGTCGGCAAGGATCTGATCGATTCTGTGCCGGTTGGGATAGCTGATGAACAACCCGCGAGGCCTTCGCCAGATTTCAGAGAAGCGCTGGCAGCCTTCGCCTACGGCCGGCGTGTACACAATTGGCAGCAACTCCTCGGTGTAGTGCTCGATCATGGAGTAGAACAGCGTCTCATCGTTGTCCTGCAGATCGCGCATGTTGCTGTACTTGCCAAACGGGGTGTCGCGCGAATCGAGGACGCGCTTGCGCCTCAGGCGCTGATCCTCAAGCGTGCCGATATGTGGTGGGAGCAGCCCGTGAAGGCCGAACGCATCGCGTTCCTGCTCAGTGAAGGCTGTGCCCTTGTTCAGCCGCGAGTTGGAGAGCAGATCGATGCCGTGCAGGCGCGTGCGGATTACCGATGGTTTTTCGTCCGGATCAGCAGCGGGGATGGAGTGTGATTTTTCGCTCACGGGAAGCTCTCTTTCGATCGGGGATCAGGGTCGCACAGTCGTTTTTGACTCACCGATCATAGCCAATGGAGAGACACAAGAATGTGACGTTTGCAACACGGTTCGCAAACGCTTCGATGCGAGCAGTTTGGAGAGGAATGAGAGAGTGGGAATGGGCGGGTGGTAGCGAAACGGTGGGAAGCGGCCGAAATTGGCCAACCTATTCACATCAAAGGGCCCACGCCTCTTTCGGAGAACGTGGGCCCGCTTTTAGATTCGAATTGTAGGGACCTTCAAGGTCTGTCTTTCAAGGTTTCAGCGATTGCTGCCGGAACCGCCGGAGTGCTGGCCGCCGCCAGAGTGCTGACCGCCGCTCCCTGGCTGATTCATATCCTTGGGCTTGTTGCCCTGGTTGCCCGGGTTGCCTTGTTGGGTGTGCTGCCCGGTGCCGCTCTTCTGGGAGGGATCCTGGTTGCTGCGACTGCCGCTCCCGGAACCTTGTCCTTGTGAGCCTTGTTGATTCGCCATTTTGAACTGCTCCTGTGTATGCCGCGCTGCACCTCGTACGCGTTCGTAACGCCGGCCTTCAATGGGATGCCTTGTTTTCATCGCGAGGTTGTACGTTTTCACGATTCAAACCGTGGATCGCAAAGCGCGTAAGTTGCTGAAAATAATTAACTTGTAATAATATCTCAAACCGTTTGCAATGCTCCGGAATGGTGCTAAAATACGGCGCTGCCGCGTGCATCTCTCCTCCGCGTAGCGAATGAATTCTGGAGGATTCAGACGCGCAAATTGGGCTTTTTCGCCTCGCTGCGTTCTATTTCTCCTCGATGATCGCCAGGTCCCAGGGTGCCAACGTCAGGGATTCGCCTTTAGATACTGATTTCCCATCCAGCAGATTCGTTCCCGCACCGAATGCATAAGCTGCCTTCGCTTCGCCGGCGGAGTAGTTGAAGTAATAGTGCAGGTGCTTGTCCATGCGATTCACACCATGCGTCACATGCACCGCCGCGGGCAACTGTTGATCCGGTCCTGCAAGACCGGCCTCTTCGACTGCTTGTTTCAACACCGCAGTTTGTAGCGCGCCGGAAAGGTAAGTTCCTTCATAAAGGAGCGAACCTGCGCCAAATTTGTTCTCAGTGATCGCCGGCCACTTACCGAAAAAGGGATGATCGTAATAAGCCAGGGCCTTTGCATGCTCCGGCATCAGAAACTCTGCCCAGTAGCTCACCAGGTTTCCATTCTTGACGTCACCCACGTGAAACGGATCGCCCTTCAGCTCCAGCGGATGCTCGAGATTCGAGAATTCCTGGTAGCTGAACCCAGCAGCCTCGCGCAGCGGTCCCGGCGCGCGCACCCAGCGGACCGCGGAGTTTTCGTTCGCAAATCCGCTTTTGAATGTCATCACGACGTGCCCGCCGTTCTTCACGTAGTCTGAGATGCGTTGCAGAAGCGCATCATCCGCGATGTAAAGCGCGGGCACAATCAGCAGCCTGTATGCGGAGAAATCCTTTGTCTCCGGAAAAACAAAATCCGTACCCACATTCAGGTCGTAGAGCGAACGATGAATTTGCTGTACCAGCGAGGAGTAGTCCGCCGTCGGCCCGCCAAAACTCCATTGCCCGCCCGAAGAAGTGAACGGCATAAAGCCGATCGCGTTATAGGAATCTCGACTCCACAAGATCGCAACATCATTGTGAATCTTCAGTCCGACAAGGTGCGGTCCGATCTTTTCCAACTCATGCGCCGTGCGGGACACCTCTGCGTAAGCGCGGTTGGGCTCGAGGTCATGCGACAGCACACCCTTCCAGTACGTTTCCTGGTTAGCGGCGATCGAAGCCCAATGCCAGTACTCCACCATGTTGGAGCCATTCGAAAGGTGTGTGTACACGTCCTCGCGAAGTTGGCCGTCATACGGCGGATACTGATAGGCCGAAGTCCAGTCTGTCGATTGCGCGTTGGTCTCCGTTACGAGGAAATTTGCATGCTTGAGCGAGCGCGAAAAGTCGCCCTGAATTGACTGCGCTGCGCCGTCGTAGTGATCCTGCGATCCGTGGTAGATATTATCTGCCACAACGTCCAGCGACCCGGCAATCGCCTCCTCATTCACGTCGCGTTTCATCATGCCGCCGTAGTCCGTCGTGATGAACTGCGGCGCTCCGGCGCAATCGCGTACCAGCTCCGACTGCCAGTGCAGAAAATCCGTCACACGCATCTGGCTCCAGCGCGACCACTCCAGCTTGTAGCCGGTGCTTTGCGCTCCATTCCGTGTGGGCAGGTCTTCCCACGCGTGCAGGTTTTCACCCCAGTAGTTCAGGAACCACGCCTTGCTCAGCGCCTCCGGCGTTACAAACTTCTTTTCGAGATAGTGTTGGAATCCGATGAACACATCGCGATTCGCCGCCTCGTAGCTCGCCGTTTCATTGTCGAGTTGCCAGCCGATTACCGTGGGATTGTCCTTGTAGTGGGCAGCGATGTGGCGGATCAGGCGCTCCGCATAGAAGCGATACGCCGGCGAATCGGTATCCATGTTCTGCCGCATGCCATACTGCGCTGGCTGGGTGGGTCCGCCGAAATTCCCGCCGGTAATGCGATCGGCCAGTATCTCCGGATGCTGATGTGCCATCCACGCCGGGACCGAATACGTAGGCGTGCCGAGAATCACCTTGATGCCGGCCTTGCCCATGGCATCCACGATGTGATCCATCCACGCGTACTCGAAGTGGCCGTCCTCCGGCTCCCACAGGCTCCACGTTGATTCGCCCATGCGGACCACGTTCAGGCCGGCGGCCTTCATCATCGCAACGTCTTTCACGAGTCGCGCGTCCCGTTCGCCTTGGTCACCGGGCATGTACTCGTTGTAGTAAGCCGCGCCATAGAGCACCGTTGGAAACTCGAGCGTCTTCTGAGCTTCAATGCGCGCATCGACGCCTGATTGCTGCGCGGCCGCCGGGCCCGCTACCAGAAGCACTGAAGCCATTACAGAAAGAAAGCGTTTTCTGAACTCTGCCATAACGGTTGCCTTTCGCGATTCTCAAGCAGTCTCTTGATGCGGAAGGATTATGAAAACACGTCTACGCGAAAGTGAGCAACACGATCTCGGAATGCGTACCGACGCGCATGGGCGGTCCCCATGTTCCCGCGCCGCTCGACGTGTACACCTGCATCTCGCCGAAGCGCTGCAATCCGTAGGTAAACTTGCCGAATGCGCGCCGGGTGATGAAGTTGAAGGGGAACATCTGCCCGCCGCCATGCGTGTGCCCCGATAGCTGCAGGCTCACCCCGGCATGCTCGGCAACGGGCAGGCGATTCGGCACATGGTTGAGCAGAATGCTCGCCGGTCCGCCTTTCAGCCGCAGTCCTTCAAGGAATGAGCGCATCTGCAGAGGATAGGTTGAAGGCCCATACGCCACTCCAACAACCCGCAATCCTTCTACGTCCGCAGACTCGTTGTGGAGCACATGAATTCCACCGGACCGCAGTGCCTCTTCGAAATGTGCCGCGCCGCCGAATTCCTCGTGATTGCCGCCCACGAAGTAAATACCCAGCGGCGGTTTAAGTTCCTGCAATGGCGCGGCCATCTGCGCTGCGTTGACCCTGACGCCGTCAAACAGGTCTCCGGCCAGAAAGATAATCGCAGGGTTCAGGTCCCGCGCCATGGCCACAATCCTGCCCGCGAATCCGAGCCCGTTGATGTGCCCCAGGTGCATGTCGCTGACGAGGAGCGCCTGCCGCCCTCGCCAGCACGCCGGCAGATTCGGTAATTGCACGGTGACCCGCCGCAGGCGAATCGCTCGCGCATTCGCGAGCCCATAAATGGATGTCGCAATTGCTGCCACAAGCAACGCCGCAGCAATATAGGGCCGATCCGCGATTCGCGTTGTTGTCGGCACGATAGAGCGCAAAATCAGATCCGTCAGCCAGGCGAACCCAGCACCAACCAAAAGGAAATTTGCCACTCCCATCCACAGGGCGGCAGCTGTGTACAGGATCCTCACGAATGAATTGGAAAAACGAAAGCTCAGCAGAGACGCGGCTACGAAGACGAGCGAAAGCAGCACGAACGCGATCCGCAATGCCAGCAAAGCCTGCGGACTCATCGGCCACCAGAAATCGATCCATGTGCGATAGATGAACCAATGGGCGACGCAAATAACTGATTGAACAATGACAACTGCAACAACCGGCCAGGCTTTCAAAAAAGAGTCTCCTTCTTCTCTGCGGCGGCAACCCCGCGAAGGGTTTTGCCGCATACCGGAGGCATGAAAGAATCAGAATATGGCAGCACCTGCGGGCAACCAGCTCGGCCTCTACATCTCGATTCCGTTCTGCCGCTCCAAATGCACCTACTGCAATTTTGCATCAGGGGTCTACCCTGCCAGCGAACATGCCCGCTATATCGAGCGCCTTATCGATGAGATGCACGGCGCGCGCCAATGGAGCAAAGACCTCGGCGCCGGTCTTCCTTCCTGCGTCGACACCATCTATCTCGGCGGCGGAACGCCCAGCCTGCTCGAGCCTGACCTGATCGCCAGCCTCTTTGCCGCCATTCGCGCCGAATTTACCATTGAGCCCGATGCCGAGATCACCGTCGAGTGCGCTCCCGGCCAGATTGCCGACGCCACCATCTCCGCGCTCGCTCGGGCCGGCGTCAATCGCGTCAGCCTCGGTGTGCAATCGTTCATCGATCGCGAAGCCCACCAGAGCGGCCGCCTGCACAGCCGCGCCATTGTCATCGACGATCTCAGGCGCCTGCGCACCGCCGGTATCGCCAACCTTAACCTCGACCTTATCGCCGGTCTCGCTGGGCAGACATTCGCCTCCTGGCGGGAGTCCGTTGCGGTGCTTCTCGAAATCGGCGTCCCCCACGCTAGCGTCTACATGCTCGAAGTCGACGACGAATCGCGCCTCGGCCGGGAACTGATCGCCGGCGGAGCGCGCTACCACGCCGAACTGGTTCCTACCGACGACACCATCGCCCGCATGTACGAGGCGGCAATCGAGACCCTTGCCGGCGCAGGTCTCCAACAATACGAGATCTCAAACTTCGCCCTGCCGGGTCACGAGTCGCGGCACAACCTGCGCTACTGGCAGCGTCGTCCCTATTTAGGCCTCGGCCTCGACGCCTCCTCCATGCTTCGCGAAACCCAAAGCTCATCCGCTCCCAGCCAACCGGGCTACGTCCTGCGCTTCACGACAACCGATGATCTGAAGGCCTATCTTGAAGGACCGCAACCGCCGGAGACGGCTTGGCTCTCGCCCGATCGCCAGCACGAAGAAGCATGGTTTCTGGGCCTTCGTTTAAACGAGGGAGTTTCGGTTTCCGCTCTCCGCCAGGAGTTTGGCAACCAACCGGTTGCACGCGCTCTCGAAGCCGTCGCTCAACTCACAGAACGCGGTCTGCTCATATGCGACGGAGAGAATGTCCGGCTCACCGCCCAGGGCCGTCTGTTGTCGAACGATGTTTTCCAGGAATTCCTTGAGTCCGCCCCGCTTCACCAGCCTGCGTAAGCTGATGCGTCCATTCGCCACGGTGCTACCAGTAGAGCGATTCATCCTGCGGAAGGGGAAGAAGGAACCCCAGGATCCAAATCGGCCTCTGTTGAAATGCACTCTATGGAGTCGGGGCCTTCTTTACGAGCACGCCGCAATGCGTTTTCCACCTCTTGCAGAACCACGAGCGCCGATCGGCCCCCGCTCGCCACGACACCGTAGCAGGCGTTCAAGCGCGCCTTCTCGCCGTCTGCCTCGATCGGCTTCGCAAATACCTCGTCTCGAAGGCGCCCAGCCAGCGTCTTCGCATTGCGAGCGCCGCACCCGGGGAGAATCAGAATGTATTCTCCATTCGCCATCCGGCCAACTGAATCGTAGCAACGCAAAAGCTGCGTGATTCGCTCGACAACCCCCGGTTCGGCCTGATCGTGGAGGTTTGTTCCCCAGTCGGCTTGTCGGCGCTCGCGTCCAACCAGCCCAATCGCAATTAACGCGAGCGGCATGTTCGTGCGCTGTGCTCGATCGGTCTCACGAAAAAGCACACTCACCAGCTCGTCTCGGTTTAGAAGCATGGATGTCCTCTCCTATTGCGCGACTGCGCAACGACATGGGATTCATCGGCTGGAATTAGACGATCTTCAGGACTGGGTTATTATTCTTGGCAGAATTCAATCTTTCGTTGCTGTGACACGCCTCACATTAGGACGCGTCAGACTCGCGCGACAATTCTTCTCACCACTACGCGTGCGGTTCCAAAAAGCAGGAGAAATAATTTATGACTCACCTTCGTTTTGAGACACGTAAAGCTCACTTGCGTTCTATAGGGCTACTTGGACTCGGATTGTTCTTGTTCGCGTGCGGCGGTGGTGGAAGTGGCAAAATCGGCAGCGGAACTGGAAGCAACCCGTCCCCGCAAACCGGTCCGAACGCAATCTTGAATGGGGCCGCTCTTGCTTCTGCTACAAGCCACTGGACTTCAGCAAAATGCAACGTTCAAGTTGAACTGACTAGCGACTACGGATTTTATTCGGTCGTTGTTGACAGTAGTGGCACCAGGTCCTCAAGCCCCGAAAAATGGGCGGTAGGCCCTGACCCGAATAGCGTGATGGTGGGTCCAGGGGATACCCTTGGAGGCTTCTTCTGGGTTTCGGCACTCAAAACAATAACTGGGTCAACGATTGCCCAGACGTTTTCGGCGAACGTCAGCGTGGAGACTGGCGACACGACCCAAAGTTTAGGGAGTTGTACCTTTGTCTTGGTGCAAGGAAAATTGTCATAGCCTGTTCTTGGGCGACGTAGAAGCGCAAAGACGTCGCAACAAATCGCGCGACAAATGAGAAGATCCGAGGCATTTGCCCCGGATCTGTTTTTCCTGCGAGCCAGTTTGTCTCGGCTTTCGCTTAGTCGACGAAATCCACCTTCGGCGCAATCGGAATGATTCCGCGCTCGTGGCCCATCTCCAGCAGCTTGCGAATGGCTTCGCGTCCGTCCGGACCGTAGTCGAGGGTCCGTTCATTCACGTACATGCTCACAAAACGGCTGGCCAGACTGGTGTCGAGGTCGCGCGCAAACTGCATGGCGTACTCCAGCGCCTGCTCGCGATGATCCAGCCCGTGCTGAATGCTGTCGCGCAGCGCCTTCGAGATGATCTTGTGCGACTCCGCGCCCAGCGAGCGGCGAATGGCGTTTCCGCCCAGAGGAAGCACCAGTTTTGTCGTCTCGCGCCACCACACGCCGAGATCGATAATCTTGTGAAGCCCGCTGCGGCCGTAGGTCAGCTGCCCCTCGTGAATAATTAGCCCTGCCTCGTACTTGCCTGCCAGCACCTCGGGAATGATCTGGTCGAACGGCACGACCTCCGTCTCGATCTCCGGATTGAAGATCTTCAGCGCGAGGTAGGCCGTCGTCATCGTGCCCGGCACGGCCACCTTTACCCGCTTCAGATCGTCTTGCGACATGGGCTTCAGCGAAATGATCATCGGCCCGTAGCCCTCGCCCACGCTGCCGCCGCAGCCCATCAGCGCGTAGTTTTCCTGGATGTAGGGATAGGCGTGAAAGCTGATGGCCGTCACGTCGTAGAACGCCTCGTTCTCGGCGCGGCGGTTCAGCGTTTCGATATCGCACAGCGTGTGCGAGAACTTATATCCCGGCACGCGAATCTTGTTCGTTGCCAGGCCATAAAACATGAAGGCGTCATCCGAGTCGGGGCTATGGGCGATGGAGATTTCCCGGGTCGGATTCATTACGGCTGAATCAGAATGCTTGGTGCTCACGGAGACAAAAATCCTTTCAACTAAACAACGATCCTGGCTGGCAAACAAGTTTGCTTAACTGCTTCTGCGTACGCGTTCCAGTCCCCTGGCAATCGCCGCAGCGGCTACTACCTTGAGCGCATCGCCCGGCAGGAAGGGAAGCACCGCGAGCACGAATGCGGTCCGCAGTGCTCCAAATGATCCAAACGCCCCAAACGATCCGGTCCCGCGCGTCCACACTGCCAACCATGCAAAACCGCACAGCAGAATCACAGCATTTCCCGCTGCGGCACTCAACAGCGCGGCAGAAAATCCGCGCCCGCTGCGTTGCCACAGAAACGCGATCAACGCTGCCGCCGCCGGATACGACATCAGGTATCCGCCTGTCGGCCCCAGCAGATGCGCAATGCCCGCCCCAAAGGCTAATCCCGGCGCGAACACCGGCAGCCCCATCGCGCCCTCCAGCAAGTATGCGCCGAGCGTCGCGGCTGCCAACCTGGGCGCCAGCAACATTCCCAGCAACACCACCGCAAAAGGCTGCAGCGTCAGCGGAACCGGTGTAAACCCGAGCGGCAGCGTAGATGTGCGAGCATAAGGCCACCAGTGCGCTTCCCGCCACGACGATTCCAACGGTGCGCAGTCCCCGCGAGACAGCAGGATTCGCGATCTCTGAAGCCAATGGCCCGATCTGTTTTCCACGTTTGTCCTTAACTTTCTGACTCCGGGTCGGATGCTTCGGGTCCCCCCACGACGGTGGTGTCACCCTCAGGCATTTGGTGTTTCAGCTTGGCGCGTTGTCGCAGAACATGGAGGGCCACCCCTACGGCCGCCATCAGCAGTCCGACTACCGAAACCAGAAGAGCGATGATTAACCAACGCATCACGGCTGAAGCTCAGAATACCAGATACGCGGAAAATCGCCGGCCGCTTACGGATGGCCGGCGTGGCGCAATAAGCGACTATTTCGGCCCCTTGCTTACGCGGCCAGTGGTCCCGAACAGCCATTCGAGGTATCTGGTGGCTGCCCTGTTCGACGGGGATCACCAGGAACTCCGGCAGACGGTAGCTGTGCAGCTCGCGCAGGCGTGCTTCGAGCGCCTCGAGTTTCTCCGCGCTCGTCTTAAGCATGCACCATGGTTTCGGGCGCGGAATGGATTGGTCTTTCCAGTGATAAATCGACTGGACCACGGGCAGGAGCGTGGCGCATGCCACCAGTCGCTCCTCCACCAGCGTGCGGCCGAGCTTGTTGGCCTCTTCCAGGGTGCTTTCGGTGGTAAGGACAATCCTGGCCTGCGGGTTCGCTTCGAGCATTTCGTTCTCCCGCGTCCAGTGTACGAAGTGATGCCGTCGACTTCGCGATCATACAATTTTGTTGCTGAATCAAATTCGACCCATTTTGCCCTAACAATCCGCGCAGCGCCTTTCGGGATCCTTGTTCCTTCAACTTGCCGACTTCGCCCCGGTGTTGCAGTATGTTCCTTGCGGCTCGCGCATCCTGGTTCACACATTCTGCGGAGCCACGACCGCTTCAGGAGATCGATCGATGAGTTCCGTCATCAAATTCGGCACCTCCGGCTGGAGGGCCATCGTTGCCGACGAATTTACGCTGGCCAACATTCGCCTCGCCATTGCAGGCATTGCCGCATATGTCAAAACCCAGCCCGAACCTCACCGCGTCCTGGTCGGCCGCGACCCCCGCTTCCTTGGCGAAAGCTTCGTCGCCGAAGCCGCCAGAATCCTCGCCGGTGCGGGTATCACGCCCATCGTCATTCCCCAGGCCGCGCCCACGCCAGCCATCGCCTATGCCGTGCGTGCCCTCAATACCTCTGGGGCGATCAACTTCACCGCCTCGCACAATCCCCCGGAGTACAACGGCATCAAGTTCTCTACCCACGACGGCGCACCCGCTCTGCCCGAAGTGACCAAGCAGATTGAAGCTGCGATCAACGCCGATGCGGAAGGTAAAATCCCCCACGCCGATCCGCCAGAGGGGGGCTTTGAGACGGCGGATGTCAAGCCTGGCTTCCTGCATCGCCTCGGCGAACTCGTCGACCTCAAGACCATCGCCAACTCCCACATCAAGGTCGTCTTCGATCCGTTCTGGGGAGCGGGTCGCGGCTACAGTTGCCACATCTTGCGCGAAGCCGGCGTCGAAGTTGAAACCGTCCACGACTATCGCGACGTGCTCTTCGGCGGACACGCACCCGAGCCCGACGATCACCTGCTCGGCGATTGCAAGAAGAAGGTGAAGGAGTTCGGTGCGAAGATCGGCATCGCGACCGACGGAGACGCTGATCGTTTCGGCATTGTCGACGAAGATGGCACCTTTATCCAACCCAACTACATCATCGCGCTGCTCTTCGACTACCTGGTCGAAACGCGCGGCTGGAAGAATGGCGTCGCAAAAAGCGTCGCTACCACCAACCTCGTCAATGCGCTCGCCGAGTATCATAAGGTGCCGCTTTATGAGACGCCAGTCGGCTTCAAGTACATTGGCGAACTCATCATCGCCGACAAGATTGCTATCGGTGGCGAAGAATCTGCCGGTCTCACCATTCGCGGCCACGTGCCGGAGAAGGACGGCATCATCGCCGGCCTGCTCGTCACGGAGATGGTCGCTGCCCGCAAAAAGAGTCTTGGCCGCCAGCTTAAAGAGCTGTTTGCCAAGGTTGGTTCCTTCTATCCCGTTCGCGAGAACTTCCGCTTGACCCCGGAGCGCAAGGCCGCGTTCACTGAAGAGTTGAAGAAGGATCCCACCGAGCTTGGCGGGCGCAAGGTGACGAGTGTCGTGCGCACCGACGGTCTCAAGCTGATTCTCGACGATGGCTCGTGGGCATGTTTTCGCCTCTCGGGAACCGAACCCGTGGTGCGGGCCTACACCGAGGTGCGCGATGAAAAGGACATGGTCGCGCTCCGCTCGGCGGCCGAAAAATTTGTGCAAGGTTGATCCGTAGAGGCCGAATGCAGCAACCAAATCTGTTCAGTGAAAACAAGGAAGCGGCCGAAGAGCCGCTTCCATTTCGTCAGCGCGCGATTCAATGGGTGCAGCAGGGCTGGCGCTCTGCCGGCACAGTCTTCGCGGTTATGCTGGCGCTCGCGCTAGCATGGAGCGTGGTCAACGGCCGTCATGGCCTCTCGACCTGGTACCAGCAGCGCAGCCAGGAAAAGCAGCTCAAGCACGAGATCGATGACCTTCAGCAGGAGAATGCCCACCTGCGCAATCACGTTGACCGCCTCAAAAACAGCCCCGAGGCCATCGAGCACGAAGCCCGCGAAAAACTCCACTACGCCAAGTCCGGCGAAGTGATCTACACGCTGCCCCCTGATCCCCAGAAACAGCCCCAGCCGATTGGGAAGTAACCTTATTTCTGCGCTACTTCCCGGCGGCCGGTTGATGACCCGACATTGGGATCACTTTGGTGCCGGTGCGGATGCTGGTGCGGGTGAGTTTTCGCTGGTCGGCGGCACAATCCCTTTGAGTCGTAAATAAGTCACCATATTTCCATAGTGCTCATCTGTGTGAGCTGTGTTCAGCGACAGCAGTGTGAGCTTCGCCAGATTGAAGTTGAAGAGTTTCACCATTTGACTACCCTTCGCATCCGTCATGCCGTCGAAAGCACTGTTGCAATATGCGACCGCGCCTTTTATCGCGGCTACAAGATCGGCCTTGGAAGTCTTCGTTTTCTCGATGCCTTTCGCCGGATTCGCTTCACCCGAGGCCTGCGAGCAGAACATGTAATTGGCATCGGCCACGTGGCCGACCAGTTGGCCGAAACTGCGAACATCCGGTGTCGGCTTGAAGGAGTAGTTTTCTTCCGGCATCTTCTCAGCCGCTCTGACTACCGCGCTGCTCACAAACGAATAGATCCCTTTTTCGCTTAAGGTAATCGGATTTGCGGGCGGGGCCGCCGGCATTTGCGGCTTCTCCTGCCCGAGCAGAGCCAGTGGAGCAATCGCCACCACGGCAAAGAAAAAACATCGCGTTTTGTTCACAGGATACCTCCGATGAAATCATGTCACATCTCGAACGGCTTCAATACAGGAAAGGCGTTGGTCTTTTCATCGGGCAATCCGGAAACGACTAGAATTCGGCGCCGATGCGGCGTCGATTAGGCTGCAACTGCCAAGATCGACACTTAGAATTGTGGAACAGACATTTTTCCAATTTCTGAGCCCAAGGCTGACAGAGGGTTCTTGCCTGATAATCACAAGATCTCGCGCATTGAATCTAAGACGGTCTCGGCGGCCGAGTCTCGCTCTTGTCTGCCAAAAAACCTGCTCGCCCCGTCGACCTCACTTCGCCAATCCTGGCGCAACATGGCCAAACAGTCTGGGGTTGCCTGTGCAGGCTTGCTTCTGCTTTGCTCTCTTCCTTTGCCGGCGCAGAAAAAAATCCCGCTCAAGGCGATCCGCTTTCAAGGCGCGCCACAATACACGCAACAGGAACTGCTCTCTGCCGCCGGCTTGATGCCGGAGGCGCGTCTGAGCTCCCGCGACGTGAAAGCTCACGCCAAGCAGCTCAATGACACGGGTCTTTTCGAAGTGATCAAGTTTACCTCGGACAGCAAGATGCTGCTTTTCAATTTGACACCTTCCCAGCAGCTCTTCCCCGTGCACATGGACAATGTGCCTCTGGCGCCGGGAAAGGAACTCGACGAAAAGCTTCACGAACGCTTCCCGCTTTACCGCGGCCTCTTGCCAGCCAACGGCTCCATGCTCGAAGGAATCTGCCGGACATTCGAAGAGATGCTGGCGGCCAAAGGCGTTAAGGCAACGGTGAAGGCCGCTCTCACCAGCGGCCTGGGCCCGCAAAAGCTCACAGCGATGAACTTCACCGTCGTTTCGCCGGCAGTGCATATCGGCCGCATCCAGCTTGCCGGCGTCTCGTCCGGTATGGAAGCCAAGGCCAGTCTCCTTGCCAGCGGCCAAATGGGAAACAGCTTCGACACTGAGAACACAGCCATCGGTCTTCAGCACGCTTTTGAAGACCTCTACAAGGACCAGGATTACGCAGCCGTGCAAGTCGATGTTGCCCAGGGCGACCCTCCCGTCGTCTCCGGTCAGTCCGTCGATATTCCCTTTACGGTGAAGATCAAAGAAGGTGGGATCTACAAACTCGGAACCATCGACTTTCCGGCCAGCGCTCTGGTCGCGCGGGCTGATGTTCAGAAAATCCTCTCTAAATACCCTGCTGGCTCTGGCCGTCCGCTCGATCTATTTCTTCTCGCCATCCGCGATGCATACCACGCGAAAGGCTATCTCGATTGCTCCATCGCTTCACACCCGTCCTTCAATGAGGCCGCTCACCTCGTGAATTACAGCCTCGAAGTCGCTCCGGGATTGCAGTACCGGCTGGCCTCGGTCAAATTCGACGGAGCCCCTGACGCGATGGCCGCCAAACTTAAGCTCGCCTGGAAGATGGCATCCGGCGACGTCTTTGACGAGAGCTATGTGTCAAACTTTGCGGCGCTGGCACAAAAGAAAGACAAGCCCATGACGAAATGGATGCAAACAGTCATCACCACCTACGACGTCAAGGCAGACCCTGCCGCGCACGAAGTCAACTGCATCTTCCATTTCGCTAAAGCCGCTCAGGGCCCGCGCTAGCTGCTTTCCAAAGCTCATCCCGCTGCCAGATCGTGACTCGCGCCGGCCTGCGTGAACCACGCTACGCCCGCACCGGCTAGCGGAGCATTGTCGCCAAGCTCAGCAATTCGCACCTCGAACTTCGCGCCTTCCAGCTCAGCCTTCGTTGCCGGCAAAAATAAATGGGCCGACCGCGAGATCCCGCCGCCCAACACCACCACGTCCGGAGCGAAATCCGCCAGCAGTCTCTTCAGAGCCACGCCGAGATTCTTGCCGAACTCCGCGAATACTGCAATCGACACCGGCTCTCCGCCCGTTGCATAGTGTGCGATCGAAGCCACCTCGCGCTCCTGCCCCTTGCGTTCCTTGTACGCTCGCTGCAGCGCGCGTGTCGAAATCTGATCCTCCACGATACCGCCCTCGTAGGGCACATTCCAGATCTCGCCACCTGGCGGAACGCCTTTGCCCTCGGTCACCACGCGCCCATTCACGGCAAAGCCTGAACCAACGCCGGTTCCGAGAGTAAACACAACCACGCGGTTCACGCCGCGCGCAGCGCCCGCGCCCACCTCGCCCAGAAGGTAAGCCGCAGCATCGTTCAAAAACCGCACCTGGCTTGCCTTCCATCCGAATCGCGTGGCCAGCGCATCGCTCAGGTTCACGCCGTAGAGATACGGCATTTTGTGTTTCATCCAGCTGATGCCTTTTTCGTAGTCGAATGGCCCCGGCATCGCGAGTTCCGCTCCTGCCACGCCTTCAACGCCTTCGGCCGCCTTCACGCCCAGTGAATGCAGTACTTCGACGAACGCTTCGCTCGTCTGTTCTTTGGGCAGGTTGGCCCGCACTACCGGACCAAGCCGAAAGCCCTGCTTGTAACAAACGGCCGCCGAAATATGGCTGCCTCCAACGTCATACACCAGCACACAGGGATCTACTGCCGGGGCCCCCGCGAACAGATCTTTGCTCGTGGGGTGGTCAACTGTGGCGTTCAATGCCCACCTCGATTAGGAATCTCCAACATTGTAAGCGGCAGCAGCCCAAGCAGCGCCGCAGTCTCAATCACACGGCACGCAGGCGACACTGCCAGTATCCCGTCCTGAAGTTCACGATAAAAGTTGGCGGTGTCATTCTCAGCGAACGGGGCCCCGAACGTCTTTCAGTTCGGGGGTGGTGAGCGAAGAATCTGCTTCTTTGCACTTCCATACCTATGCCATCACTTCTTGGACATCACACTAGAAGTCGACGTGCGCCCGCACCGAGCCCACCCACGCAGGCCCGCGATCGCGGTTATATCCAGGGTTGTCGATGTGCTGCACGTCAAGCGAATAGAACATGCCCTTCCACGCGTGCCACGTGTAATAGCTCTCGACAATGTTTTCCCGGCCGTAATTCAGATTGCCGTCGCCGAGCAGAAAGCCGAGCCCGCCGAGCCGCAGGTAGTTCTGGTGGTCGCGCTTGATCGCATTTGAGACCACCGCTATCGCCATCTTGTCCAGTGGCCTATGCCAGCGATTCCCGAAGTATTCCGCGCCCGCCGATACCGTCTGGTCCACCTCGGTGTAACAAAACGACTCATGCTGCCCCTCGTTCCAACCGAATCGCCCGAAGACGCTGAGATTCGCCGTCAACTCCTGCTCGGTGTTATAGCCGACGCCATACTTTAGTGCACCGAAGTGCTCATGCGCGGTGATGGTCGGGGTCGAATCGATGCCCGCCAGGTACGCTTGCACCGCTTCCCGATATACCCCCATGTGCCCGCGATTCGCGTAATAGAGCACCCTTGTCTCGCCTTTGCGTTGCGGGATCCAACTGTGGCGCAGTTCATACTCGCCGTTCTGTCCGTTTGCCCGGCTGAACGCCCAATCCAGATCGATGCCATTGGCGACGACGGGCATTGCGAAAATTCCGTAGCGCAAACTCCAGTTGAGGTCGTCGTACTCTGCCAGGCCGCCCACGGTGTAGCCGCGCGTATCGGCTGCGTAGTCCCACGCGCCGTTGTTATCGGTCGTCCAGTTCATGAACTGCAAATGGCTGTCCGATCCCACCGAATTCACATCGAAGAAATCCGGAAGCGTCATCTTGCCGATGCGAAACTCCAGACGCCGCGTTGGCACTGTCGATGCCAGCGCAAAGAAGTTCGCCTCCTGGCTGGTCGTCTTGTCCGTCAGCCCGATCACCTGGTGAATCTGGTAGCGTGCGATGTACGGCGCCTTCCCAAGGTAGGGATTGCGCACCACGTCGAGATTGGTGAAACCGGCCAGACCGAGTGCCTCGCTCAGGCCGCGTCCTTCCGCCGCTTCCAGATCGAAGATGAAGTCGGTGTTGTACCGGACTGAGCGATTCCGCCGCAGTGCCGTATACAGGGTCCCCACCATCGAGGTTTTGTATTCCGCCGAATTGCGAAAACTATTTGGCCCTTCATAAAGTGAATGAAAGGGAATTCGCCCCTGGAAGATGATGTTCGCCTGCCCCGAGATCCAATAACGCGCGTCCTCGGGGTGTGGGAACACCGTAACCGACGGTGCTTCCGGAGCCGGTTCCGGCGCATTCGCCGGAGCAGGCGGATCTCCAGCCGGCTTCAGACCCTTCTGCTGCAGAAAATCCGCCCCGGCAATGAACTGCGGCTCGGGCGCCGAGGGCAGATGGTCCGCCGATGTACTTCCCGGCCCCTGCGCGCAAACGCTCGCTGCCGCCAGTCCGAGGGCAAACCCGGCCAGCAAGGCATTTCGAGTGAATCGCAGAGGAGGAAAACGAAGCATTGCAAGCCTTTCCGTGAAGATGCGCAAAGAGCGGAGGGGTAGAATCGGGGTAGCCTGGCCACCCCCTACTCAGTAGATACCATACCCCGGGTGGGTATTTGTCAAGGAGCCAACCCCATGCCCCAAAACGAGCGAGAAACCATCAAGCTTCTGCAACGCGTCCGCAAACTCCGCGGCCAGCTCGACGCCGTAGAGCGGTCCCTCTCCGGCGACCAGGATTGTGGAGACCAGCTCATGCTGCTGGCTGCGGTCCGCGGAGGCGTCAACAGTCTCATGGCCGAGGTGCTTGAAACCCATATCCGCTTCCACCTCGTCGATGGGGCGAAAGAGCAGATTGCCCCCGAACTCGCCGAGGACCTCATCGACCTGGTTCGGGCTTATTTGAAGTAGCTCCGCGCCTGACTGAATTGGTTCCATTGACCCACCGCTGGTCCAGATTCCAGCTTTCCCCTATGGTAGAAGCCGCTCAGCGCCAGCGATGTTAACGTACGATTGATTCCGCCTTTCGACGAAGAGATCACGTGCACAGAGCGTGCGAAATTCCACGACGGCCTACAGCTTGCTCCACCCGGCCAGGAACATCACCCCTGCCGCCAGCAGCGTCAAATCGATGATCGCTACAAATACTCGCTCCGGCAGCCGGTCCACCACGCGCTTGCCGGCAAACGACCCGGCCACCATGATCGGCCCCAGCGCCAGGCCGCTGACGATCGCGTGCAACGGCAGCACCGCCGATTCGCGATATGCGATCAGTTTCGCCACGTGCATTACCACCGTCGAAAGCGCCTCTGTCCCGATGTACGCGCCCTTCACGAGCCCGTAGGCAAGAAAGAACGGAGCCATCAGCGGACCCACGCTCCCCAGCAGCGCCGACAAGAAACTCGATGCCCCGCCGATCAGCGCGAACGACCTCAGCGACGGCTTGAATGCGGGGAGCTTTGGCAGGTGCCGAAACACAACGATGAGAATGAGAAACGCACCCAGAACACGAGTAAGGGCGGCCAGCGGCGCATGCGCGAATAGAAACCCGCCCACCAGCGCCATCGGCACGCCGCCCAGTGCAAACCAGGCCACGACGCGCGAGTCCAGCTCGTGCCGGTTGAACCACACGCGGCTTCCGTTGCCAATCAGTTGCGCAACCGTGAGGATCGGGATCGCTTCGCGCACCCCGAAGACGAACACCAGCATCGGCAGCAGCACTGCCGCGCCGCCGAAGCCAGTGACGGCTGCCAGTAGCGCTGCAACGAACGCTACGACGGCGAGAAGCGAAAGCCGAAGAGCCTCAGGCATGATGTTCTCCCGAAAAACGAGTCGGGAATCAGATGCCGATGTAGTTTATAGATTTGCCAGTACTGCCGAGATGAAAACGACGCCAGACATCCTGCAGATCAACCTCATGCTCGGCCGGCAAACTCGCGCGTCTCGGTGTAGACCTTCACTTTTTCGCCTTCTTCCACGAAGAATGGTACGCGGATTTCAAGGCCCGTCTCAAGCCTGGCATGCTTTGTTACTGCGCCGCTTGCGGTATTGCCGCGAGCACCCGGCTCGGTATACGCAACGGCCAGTTCCACTTTTTCGGGCAATTGAAGGCCAATGGGCTTGCCGTTGAATTTATCGATCTTGATGATCAAGCCTTCGGTGAGAAACTGCAGAGCATCGCCAAGCTTCTCCGGCGTCAGCGCGATCTGGTCGAACGTCTCCTGGTCCATGAAGTAGGATGCGTCCGCATCGGAGTAAAGATAGGAGGCTTCGACGGTCTCCAGATCCGGCTCCTTGAACTTCTCCCCGGCCTTGAAGGTCTTGTCGAAGACTGCGCGCGTAAGCAGGTTACGCATCTTAAGCCGAACCAGCGTCTGTCCGCCGCGCGCGGTAGGCGTAGAAACGTCTACGTCGAGGCAGTAATAGGGGGTGTTTTCCAATTCGAAGTACATCTTGCGCTTGATATCAATTGCGTCAATGAGTGCGGCCATAAAGACATTTTAGCTGCGAGCGTTTGCCTGCGCGCCAATTCGGGAACCCAACCCGGCTCTGAAGCGTATCGTCTCTCAGGCAGCATATTGGGGGAAACTCATGCGCTTGCTCGATGCCTACTTATTTCCAGCCTTATGGGTCGGTTACCTCGCGTACTGGCAAGTCATGTCCGCGAACGTCAAAGTGACCCAGCGCCTCGAACCTGCAGCATCCCGCATCCTGCGCATGGTTCTATTTCTCAGCGCGACGATCCTCCTTCTTTATCCCCGCATTCCGCTGGCCTTGCTTTACTGGTCCATTTGGCCTTCCAGTCGCTGGACGTTCTTCATTGGAGCCGCGATTACCGCGGCCGGCCTGCTGTTCTCGGTCTGGGCGCGCCGCCACCTTGGGCGCAACTGGAGCCGCTCCGTCACCATCAAGGAAGACCACGAACTGATCGTTACCGGGCCTTATGCCCTGGCTCGCCACCCAATCTATACGGGCCTGCTCGCAGGGTTTCTCGGCACCGCAATCGCGCTCACACAGGTCCGCGGAGTTCTTGCCCTGGGCCTGATTTTCATCTCCCTCTGGGCCAAGCTTCGCCTTGAAGAGCGATGGATGCGTGGCCAATTCGGCGTTTCCTACGAAACGTATTCTCGCCGCGTCGCCGCCCTGGTGCCCTTCATTCTGTAGAGAGCCTTGGGCTTGATGTAGTGGCGAGGGTGAAGTTAGGCGGCCGGGGTGCGCATCGATTCGAGTGCCGCGGTCAGGTCGGCGGCAAGCGCATGTTGTGTCTCGTTGCTGAGCTTCGCTCCGCCTTGGGTCAAATAGAAAACGTCAATCGCCGTTTCGCCTTCAGTGTCGATAAGCGCGACCTCAATGTTGCATTTGTGCGTACTGAGGGTCAGCGCGATCTGGCGCAACAGGCCCGGAACATCCTGTGCGACTACCTGCAGCAGCGTGGAATGGGTCGAAGATTCCGAGTCAAATTGCAGCCGCGTGGCGACCTCGACTTTCACATTGCCGGAGTTGCCGGTGTGGCGGCGCGCTTCCAGCATCTGTTCCACGGGCACTTTCTGCGCGACCACATTGTAAAGGTATTCGAGGAAGCGGTCTTTCTCGCTGGGATTCAGTTCAATGGTGCGGAAGACGTCAGTGAACTGGAAGCTATCAACCACGACTCCGGCATCGTTCGAAAACGCGCCGGCTTTCACAATGTTCATTCCCCAAGCGGCGAGCGCGCCAGCCACGTCGGCGAACAACCGGCTCCGGTCGCGGACGATCACAGTGAGGTCGAAGAGCTGGCGATGGGGGCGAAGGTCGAGCTGGACAGGATTCTTGTCGAGGTTGGCAGCGAGCTGAAAGTGATTGCGGATGTGCTCGGGAAGGCGGGTCTGGAGGTACCGCTGCGGAAGCCCTTCAAGAAATTGCTGCAGCGCGTCGTACTGGCTCGACGGGACCATGGAGCGAATTCGATTCAGCAGCGTGGGATCAATCGCAGCGTGGTAGCGAACCTCGTCGACGCTCCGGTCCATAAAGTTCGCGGTCGCCATATAAAGCTGCCACAGATTCTCGGCTTTCCAAGGCGTCAGCGCTTCAGGATTCACGGCCTTGATGTCCGCGTAGGTCATCAGCGTCAGCATCTTCAGGAGCGCCGGGCTGCCGATCTTTTCAGAGAACGCGCGAACATTCTCGGCGTCGAAGATGTCCCTGCGCAGTGCGTTCGACATCTCCAGATGCAGACGAATGAGCTTCAGCACCTGGTCGCGCTCTTCGGTATCGAAGTCGAGCCGCGCCATGAAGCTGTCTGCCAGTTCCACGCTTTGCCCGGTGTGCTCGCCACTGCGCCGGCCCTTGCCGGTGTCGTGCAGCAGTAGTGAAAGCAGGAAGAGATCGAGGCGGTCGATCTCCGGAAGCAATTGAGCCAGCCGCTGTTCGTAGTCGTGCGCAGGCTGGCGCAGGCTGTGCACGTTGTCGATGGTAAGGAACGTGTGCTCGTCGACGGTGTAGCGGTGGTAGCTGTCGCGGATCACCAGCGCATCGATGCCGTGAAACTCGGGAATCAGCATCTCCAGCACGCCAAGCGCGTGCATGGTTCTCAGCGCGTGCGCTGCGTGCGGCCCTAGCAGCACTTCGCGCAGCGCGTTCCACAGATAGGGCCCCTCGGGAATATGGATGGCGAGCGCCGGCAGTGCGTCAGTGATGCGGTCCTCAGCGGCCTGCGAGAGGGCATAGCCATGTGTTGCCATCAGGGAGAAGATGCGCAGGATCGCAGCGGTATCGCTGAACTGCGCGCCGGGTAGGATGTCGATGCGACCCTGGTCGAGGATGAAATCGGTACCCGCAATTGGCGTCCGGCGTCGGCGAAACTGGCGGTAAAAGCTGACCGGTGCCGGCAGATGCTCCATCAACAGAGCGGCCCGGCGGTAAATGACGCGCGCATGCCGGTAATAGGTGCGCATCCAGTAGGCCGGGTCGGCGGTGCCGCGCGTCTCAAGACCGATGGAGTTGGCCGCGGCTTCATCCTGCGATTGCCAGTCCAGCGTGTTGTCGTCCCGACCGTGGCGGAAATGAAGAAAACATCGCGCTGCGGCAAGGAAATCGAAGGCGGCTTCGGCATCTCCGCGGGCGCTTTGGAAGACGCCACCGCGCTGGCGAGGCCATTCCTTCGTCTCCTTGAGGTGAAAGAGCAGGGCGAACCAGACAGCGAGGTGGTAGTCGCGCAGGCCGCCGGGACAATCCTTCAGGTTCGGCTCGAGGTGGAAGATGGTATTGCTGTATTTGGCGTGGCGGGCGCGGGCAATCTCGCCGAGCTTCTGCGTAATGGTGTTCCACTCGCTGAGAACCAGCCCCGGGAAGACCGTCTGGTGCAACTGCTGGTAGAGCGGGAACTGCCCGGCGAGGAAACGGCGGTCGAGCGTGGCAAGAGTGAACTCAAGGTTATCAGGATCGAATTTGCCGGCTTCCTTCACCGTCCGCGAGCTTGGACTGGCACGCAGGCCGATGTCCCACATACCCTGGATAATCGCCCGAACGCCTTCCCTGGTCTGCTCTTCGGTTTTCTCGTCGGCGAAAGCAAAGAGCACGTCGATGTCGGAGTAGGGAAACAAATCCTTGCGTCCGTAGCCGCCCAGCGCCAGCAGGGAAACATTCTGCGCGGGCTGTCCGGCAAAGGCCCGTCTCCACATTTCAATGAGGATGCGGTCGACCACAGCCGAGCGGCGCCGGATCGCAGCGGTTCCGTCCCCGGTACGCTCACAGGTCTGGCGGACAAGCGCCATCTCCCGGAGATACTGATCCCGTAGATCGTCAACCGCTAAAGCGACTGGATTCATGAGTCTTAGTTTGAAGGGCTTCGCCGACGCCTAAATGATGTTCTACCAGAATAAGCGATTTTGCAGAGGGGTGGGAGAAATGGGCTTGATTGCGCCCGAATGATGGAAGGCCGCTTGGGTGGGTAGCGAAGTTTCCAGAGAAGGAAACACTGCAGGCCGACAAGGTGGTTTGACCTGCAGTGCGAGTTACAACTGGCGGGATCAGAGCGCTGTTTCGCCGCGCTCGTCGTTGCGGATGCGAATGGCTTCTTCGACGCGGCTCACGAAGATCTTGCCGTCGCCGATCCGTCCGGTGCGGGCGGCAGAGCCGATGGCTTCGATCGCCTTTTCCTTCATTTCGTCCAAAACGACCATCTCGATCTTCACCTTGGGGAGAAGGTCAACCGTGTATTCGCGGCCGCGGTAGAACTCCGTATGGCCCTTCTGGCGGCCATGTCCGCGAGCCTCCAGAATCGTCATGCCTTCAATCCCGACCTCGAGCAGCGCGTCTTTCACGGCATCGAGTTTGGAAGGCTGGATAATCGCTTCAATCTTGAGCATGCTTGATTGCCTCGTCTGGTAGCGTATCAGGCCAGATGGACGGCTGACCTACAACCGGCCTGATCTTTTCATCAGGAATTCAGGTCGTAACCTTCTTCCCCATGCTGGGAGAGGTCAAGGCCGGTGCTTTCGTCCTCAGGTGAGACGCGAAGTCCGATCGTCTTATCGACCAGGAACAGCAGAATGAGCGTGCCGACCGCGGAAAGGGTCCAGGCTATTGCAACGCCAGCGGCCTGGTTCAGCACTTGACCCCAGTGGCCATCCATCGCGCCGGTGGCCGTATTGGGTCCGAAGGCCGCATTGATGGCCTTGGTCGCGAAGAGGCCTGTGAGCAATGCGCCGAGAGTTCCACCGGCGCCATGTACGCCGAAAGCATCCAGGGAGTCGTCATATTTAAACCAGCTTTTAACTTTGAACACCATGAACGAGCAGAAGACGCCGGCAAGGAGTCCGATGAACAGAGCAGAAAACGGCTGGACAAAGCCCGATGCGGGAGTGATGGCGACGAGTCCGGCGACCGCTCCGGAGATGGCGCCGAGGGCTGTGGGTTTGCCGTTGTGGATCCATTCAGCGATGGTCCAGCCGAGGGCGGCAGCAGCGGCCGCAAAGTGGGTATTGATGAACGCGCTGGTGGCCAGGGGACCTGACCCCAGGGCGCTGCCGGCATTGAATCCGAACCAGCCAACCCACAGCAGGCAAGCCCCGATGAAGCTGAGCACCATGGAGTGCGGCGGCATGTTGGTGTTGGGATAACCGATGCGCTTGCCCAGGTAGATTGCTGTCACCAGGGCGGAGACGCCGGAGGTGATGTGGACTACGGTGCCGCCCGCGAAATCAAGCGAAGGAATGTGTCCACCGTTTGCGTTCAGCAGACCCCCGACGCCCCACACCATGTGCGCCATCGGGCTATAGACGATCAGCGACCAGAGAGAAAGAAACACCGCCATTGCGCTGAATTTCATGCGCTCGGCAAACGCGCCAGTGATCAGGGCAGGCGTGATGATGGCGAACATGAGCTGATAGATCATGTAGGTCTGCTCGGGGATCGTGGCCGCGTAATCAGGATTGGGCGCAAGACTCACGCCGCGCAGAAAAACGTGCTCGAATCCACCGATAAAGCTGGTTCCGTGGGCAAAGGCAAGCGAGTATCCCACGATGGCCCACAGGATCGTGACCAGTCCCATCATGGCGAAGCTCTGCATCATGGTGCTGAGGATGTTCTTGCGTCGCACCAGGCCGCCGTAGAACAAGGCCAGCCCGGGCCCGGTCATCAGCAGGACAAGCGCCGCCGAAACCAGCATCCACGCATTGTCCGCGCTCATCTGTGCGGCGTGAATTGCATCCTGAAGAGACTTGAGATCGGCCTGGCTTGCTGGGGCGGAGGTTGTGGCAGATTGCGCAGAAAGCAGAGAAGGAAGCAGCAGGAGGACGGATGGAAGAAAATGGGTACGAATACTGGGCATGCCTACTCCGAAAACGGGTTCACGTTTCTGTTCATGGAGACACTGACGCAGCTGGAATACATGCTCGCTGTTGAGATGGCCTGCGCGCCCGCCGCTTTCGCTTGATTTCCGTGAACATTGCAGGATAATTCATCGATAACGCTTCGACATAAAGAACCTGTGCGGCCAGTAAGAATCCGCGGCACGAGCCAACAGGTTTGTCGTACGCGATACTCTCGACGGCGGCATTTGGCAAGATTTACGGCTCGGCTGATGTTATGCCCGCGCGAGTGAAAGGGGTTAGGATATAGAAATGGGGACTATTCAGGAACGCGATCGCTATCTCTTTGGAGCGCTCGAGAGCAGTGCCAAAAATCGCGCCAAACTGCAGGAAGTCAACTATGGCTTTGAGCAGCCCGAAGGTGTGTTCCTCACCACCCTGGATTTCGCAGTCAATTGGGTGCGCAAGAGTTCTGTGTGGCCCGTCACCTTCGGACTGGCCTGCTGCGCCATTGAGATGATGTCGATGGGGGCATCTCGATTTGATATCGCGCGATTTGGTGCTGAGGTTTTCAGACCCTCGCCGCGGCAGTCCGACCTGATGATTATCGCCGGCAGGGTTGCGCAAAAAATGGCTCCTGTCATTCGCCGCCTCTACGACCAGATGCCAGAGCCGAAATGGGTTATTTCGATGGGAGCGTGCGCAACTTCAGGCGGGGTATTTAACAACTACGCCATTGTGCAGGGTGTAAATCAGGTGATCCCTGTCGACGTATATGTCCCCGGCTGTCCGCCACGACCCGAGCAACTTATGTACGCTATTACGCTTCTTCAGGAGAAGATTCAGCGCGAACCGCGCAGCCTTCTGAAGACGCTGAACGCAGAGTAACTGACGACTCTTTTCCTGGTTTTTTCGTCGAGCCGACCTGGTAGTTTGCAGTCTCTCGCAACCGGCCATCGGGAGATACCAGTTGGTCAACCCCTTCAGAAAGTACACTCTGGCCCGGTCAACCTATGTTACGTTTATCCATGGTGCGCCCTTGTCTCTGGAAGAGTGACTTTGTAGGGAACCGAATCGTTTTCTAACCAGAAAATGGCCCGCAAGAGGCGCCACTTCCACGTTGCTTTTCAGTTTTTGATTGCGGAGGAGAAACGCATGTATTCGCGAGTATCAAAATACACCCGCCTGGCGTTGACTTTAGCATGTGCAAGTCTGATACCGATGGCCTTGCCAGCGCAGGATACGGCCAAGCCGGCCGCGGCTGCTTCAACGGCTCCATCGGCCCAAGCCCCATCGAAATGGGACCTCTTTGCCGGATACAGCTATCTGGCACCCAAAGGAAACATCATCAATAATGGCACGCAACTGGATACTGCGAAATCGGTCAGCTGCTGTGCCATTGTGAGCCTTGCTCGGTACTTCACCAATTATGTCGGTGTCCAGATTGAAGGTGATTTCCACAAGGACGGCGGAAACTTCACCAGCGTCGTGCACAACCAATTCTACGGCGGCTCGGCAGGTATAATCTTCCGCTATCCGACCGAGGACATCACGCCATTTGCCCATGCCCTGGTCGGCGGGGAGGCCGTCAGCAGCACATACTCCCCGAACCCCTCGCCGGGAATCGTACTCACCGCCGGTGGTGGCGTCGACTACAACACACCCTGGCTTGATCATCGTTTTTCAATTCGTATTTTCCAGGCTGACTACCAGTACTCACACGTCAACATGTTTCCTGTTGTGCGTGGAAACTTCAATATGGCGCGTTTGAGCACGGGTGTCGTTCTCAGTTTCGGAACGATGGCGCCTCCGCCAACGGTCACAATTGCATGTGTCGCAGCACCCAACTCCGTCTTTCCAGGCGAGCCGGTTACGGTTACGGCAACAGCGGGCAATCTGCTCCCCAAGGACCACGTGATCTATTCTTGGTCTGGCCCGGGAGTGACTGGAACTGACACGACGGCGAGGGTGGATACTTCGAACCTTGCCCCCGGCTCCTACACGGTCAATTGCGGCGTGAAAGAAGGAAAGCCTGGTAAAGAGGGCCTGAAGCCGTGGGAGAGCGCTTCCAGCACTGCTACGTTTACCGTGAAGGAATTCGAGCCGCCGACGATCAGCTGCTCCGCGAATCCGACCGATCTCAAGCCGGGTGACTCCTCGACCGTGACGGCGCAGGCTGTCAGCCCGCAAAACCGTCCGCTCAGCTACAGCTATCAGGCTTCAGCCGGTACCATCAGCGGAAGCGGAACCACAGCCACTTACTCATCAACGGGTGCTTCTCCGGGACCAGTGCAGATCACGGGCACGGTGTCCGATGACAAGGGGCACACGGCTACGTGCAGCACGAGCGTAACGATCGAAGCTCCGCCGCCTCCGCCGCCGGGACCGTCACCCGAGCTTATTGCAAGGCTGACTTTGCACAGTGTGTTCTTCCCGACTGCTCAACCGACCGAAAGACATCCTGAGGGAGGCCTGGTTGAAAGCCAGCAGGCAACTCTCACTGCTCTCGCGACCGACTTCAAGAGCTACTTGCAGGTCAAGCCGGATGGACGTATAACCTTGACGGGTCACACGGATCCGCGTGGTACTGCGGAATTCAACCAGAAGCTCTCCGAACGTCGTGTTGCTCGCGTCAAGGCCTTCCTCGTTGAACAGGGTGTTCCCGAGGCGAGTATTGATACGCAGGCAGTGGGCGAGGAGCATCAGCTCACCAAGGACGAAGTCAAGAATCTGATCCAGGCCAATCCTGACCTGACTGAGGAACAGAGGAAGAAGGTTCTGCGCAACCTGAACGTGATTGTTCTGGCTCAGAACCGCCGCGTCGACATCAGACTCAACGGAACGAGCGAAACATCCACGATGCATTATCCGTTTAATGCTGCCGATTCCGCGACTCTTCTCGATCTGAAGAAGCCGGCTCACAAGGCTGCGCCGAAGAAGAAGTAACCCTCACCCTCGGAACGGGTCTGCAAACGACCCGCTCCGGGACACAGTTTGAACTAAGAAGAGGTTGGCCGGCACCCGGCCAACCTCTTCGTTTTTTGGAGCCTAATCAAACTCCGGGAACTTGCGGATTCTGTATCATCGAAGTATGCACGCTGAGGCTGATCCACACATGCAGATTCCCGGTTTTCGTACCTATGACCCGAGGCTCGAGCCGATTGCAGCCAAGGTCAAGGCCAGCGAGCGTCTTGACTCCGAAGACGGACTGGCTCTCTATCGGTCAAAGGACGTGCTGGCAGTGGGCTGGCTGGCCAACTTCGTGCGCGAACGGATGCATGGGGACATAACCTACTTCAACGTCAATCGCCACATCAATCCGACCAATGTATGCGTCGCGGCTTGCAAGCTTTGCGCGTTCGGACGCAAAAAGGGCGACCCGGCCGGCTACACGATGGCCCTGGAAGAGGCCTAGCAGACGGCCGCTTCGGGCTATAGCGAGGCCGTTACCGAGTTTCACATCGTCGGCGGGCTGCATCCGGATCTGCCGTTTGAGTACTTTCTGGATCTGGTGCGCGGGCTGAAAGAGCGGTTCCCCAAAGTCCATATCAAGGCATTCACGATGGTGGAGGTCGCTTATCTCGCGCGACGGGCGAAGCTGACGGTTGAGCAGACGCTGATCAAGCTGCGCGAAGCCGGTGTGGATTCCATGCCCGGTGGCGGCGCGGAGATCTTTGCAACGCGCGTGCGCTCCATCATCTGCGATCACAAGATTGACGGCGACGAATGGCTGGAGACGGCGCGGCTCGCGCACAAGCATGGTTTCAAGTCGAATGCGACCATGCTCTACGGACACATTGAAAACGATGAAGACCGCGTCGATCATCTGCTGAAACTGCGCGCGCTCCAGGACGAGACCGGCGGATTCCAGACTTTCATTCCGCTGGCGTTTCATCCGGAGAACACGCCGCTCGATCACCTGCCGGTCACGACCGGGCTGACCGACATTCGCCAGATCGCAGTGAGCCGGCTGCTGCTGGATAATTTCCCGCACATCAAGGCGTACTGGCAGATGATGACGCCGAAGATCGCGCAGATTGCACTGCGCTTTGGCGCCGATGACCTGGACGGTACCGTGATCGAGGAGAAGATCTACCACGATGCCGGCGCGACTACCCCGCAGGGGATGACCCGCAAGGAACTATGCCGGCTGATCACCGAAGCGGGACGGGTGCCTGTGGAGCGTGACACGCTCTATCACGCCGTAACGCGCAGCGAGGATAGCTTTACTGTCGCGGTGTAGGGCAGCAATCGGAAAGGCGGCCCTGATGTCTGATTTAACCGGTTACGGCCTACTTGGGACTCTGCATTGGATTCCTGTGGGGAATCGGGTGTTCGCTCGCCATTCTGTATTCCATCTACCTTGGCGGATATCGCAAAGGCGTCGAGGATTCGCTGGCGGACGTGAAACCAAGGCGCTTCGGTGAAGCGATGAAGAAGATTCGAAGCCGTCGCAAAGAAAAGCAGCCATCCTGACTTGTCGCGCAAGCTACTGGCGCAAGATGACACCGTTTTTCATCACAAAGCTCACGTGCTCGCACGTCGAGATGTCGTCGAGCGGATTGCCGGGCACCGCAATGATATCTGCGTAGTAACCGGGCTTAAGTTCGCCGATCTGGCCTTGCCAACCGAGTAGTTTCGCGCCATTGATCATGTCGGCCTGCAACACCGCGAGTGGCTTCATTCCGTACTGAACCATGAGCGTAAGTTCGCGTGCCTGCGTCCCATGCGGAAACGGGCCAACGTCCGAGCCAACGGCGAACGACACGCCTGCAGCCACCTGCTTCTTGAACTCGCGAATCTTGTAGTCCAGCATCTCGGCTTCGGCTGCCGCCTGATCCTGCGATTCGCGGTGGTGTGCGAAGTAGTCGAAGATGGTGAAGGTGGGCACGGCAAAGATTCCCTTTTCCTTCATAAGGCGGACGGTCTCATCGCTCAATTGCGTGGCGTGATCGATCGAGGCCACGCCGGCTTGCGCTGCATAGAGCGTTCCGGGTTCGCCCATGGCGTGCACTGCGACAAACGTGCCAAGGCGATGCGCTTCTTCAACCGCGGCGGTCAGCTGGGCAGCAGTGTATTGGTAAGGAGTGTGCAGCGCGCCATCAATCATGCGATCGGAGCCGGTCTCGTAGATCTTCGCGAAGTCGGAGCCCTCCTTGTGCTGCTCACGCATGACTTCGACAATCTGCTCGGCGGAGTTGGCGTAGTCGGCATTCGAGAGCACGTGCTGCGCGGGATTGTAGCGATTGGCGTCTTCGTGGCCGCCCAGCAGGTCGATGGCGTTGCCACTGATGCGAAGCCGCGGCCCGGGAATGATTCCCTGGTTAATGGCGTTGCGCACGGCCGTATCGGCGGATCCAGCGCCTTCGGTCCCCATATCGCGCTCAGCGGTGAAGCCGGCCATTACATCGTCTTTGGCAGCCTGCTCGGCGAGGATTGTTCGCCATGGCACGGACTCTATGACGGTCTGGAGGTCTTCAGCGCCGGGATGCAGAAATAGATGCACATGCGCATCAATCATCCCGGGCAGTCAATGTGGTGTTACCCAGATCGATGACCTTCGCGCCGGCGGGGTGCTCCACGGTCGTTCCGACGGCACGAATGCGATGGTCTTCGACAAGCACTTCGCCCGGCTGCAGGATCGCACCGGTGTCGACCTGGAGCAGGCGCGCAGCGTGCAGTACGATAGGCGCCTGCGCTGAGACTCGCCGCTGCGCGGCGGCCGGCTGGTTGAGCAGTACGAGGCAGGCCGCGAAAGCGAGGAGCGACGCCTCAAATCGTCGAATCGAATCGAAGGTGGACATTGCTATTGAATATGCCGCATTGGGGCGGCCTTGTCGATAGCGCACAGAATCAATACGCCGCGATCCCGGTGATGTGCTGGCCCAGGATCAGGGCGTGGATGTCGTGCGTGCCTTCGTAGGTTTTTACGGATTCGAGATTCATCATGTGGCGCATGATGGGGTAGTCTTCGGTGATTCCGTTCGCGCCGAGGATGTCGCGGGCCATGCGAGCGCATTCGAGAGCCATCCACACGTTGTTGCGCTTGGCCATGGAGATGTGCTGGTGACCGACCGTGCCCGCATCCTTGAGTCGGCCAACCTGCAGCGAGAGCAACTGCGCCTTTGAGATTTCGCTCAGCATCCAGACGAGCTTTTCCTGGATGAGCTGATGGCTGGCGATGGGCTGGTTGTGGAACTGCTTTCGGGTCTATCGCGTATTGCAGCGCAGTGTCGTAGCAAGACATGGCCGCGCCGATGGCTCCCCAACTGATGCCGTAGCGCGCCTGGTTGAGGCACATCAGCGGGCTCTTGAGGCCGCCGGAGCCGGGCAGCAGATTGGCGGCAGGGCACGTGCACGTCCTGCAGGAAAGGCCGCTGGTGACGGAGGCGCGCAGGCTCCACTTGCCGTGAACCTCGTAGGCGCGGAAGCCGGGGCGGTCTGTCTCGACCAGGAATCCGCGGACGCGATCGTCTTCGTCTTCGACCTTGGCCCAGATGATGGCGACGTCGGCGAGATTGCCGGAGGTGATCCACATCTTTTCGCCGTTGAGAATGTATTCATCGCCGGACTTGCGCGCGGTGGTGGTCATGCCGCCGGGATTTGAGCCGAAGCCGGGCTCGGTGAGCCCGAAGCAGCCGAGCTTTTCGCCGCTGGCCAGGGCGGGCAGCCAGGTGTTCTTTTGCTCTTCGGAGCCGAAGGTGTAGATGGGGTACATGCACAGCGCGGACTGCACGCTGACAAAGCTGCGAAAGCCGGAGTCGCCGCGTTCGAGCTCCTGCATCACCAGGCCATACTCCACGTTGGACATGCCGGCGCAGCCGTAGCCCTCGAGGTTGGCGCCGAAGAAGCCGAGTTCGCCCATGATCGGGAACGAGTTCGCGCGGAAAGCGCTCGGTTCGGAAGCACTCCTCGATGATGGGGATCAGGTTGTCTTCGACGAAATCGCGGGCGGTACGGCGGACCAGCAGTTCATCTTCGCTGAAGCTTGAATCGAGATGGAGAAAGTCAAAGCCCTGAAATTTGAAAGCCATGATTGCACCTTGCCATTCTGTGTTGCCCAAACCTGCAAGGCTAGCAGATGACGCCCGGGGCATGCCAGAGCGCGAGATGGACGCAACCGCAGATCCTGCGGCGCACTTCGCTTGCTCGGGTGACACCAAAAGAAATCCCAGGCGGCGTCGGCGCTATTCGTCCTCGTCCTGGTCGTCACCGTAGGTGGGGAAGGGCTCCGGCGCATTGCTTGTAGGCATGGCCGCCAGAGTGTTCAGATCGGCGAGCACCTGCTTCCAGCGGTCTGGATCTTTTTTGGTTGTAATCGGCAGATCCAGATTCGAATAGTAAGTTTGTATGTCTTCCTTGATGCCGGGCGGAATCGGTTGCGCGGGTTTCTGCACAATCTTGTGCAGCAGGCTGGCATAGGTGGAATCGGTAAGAGAATAGCCGCCTGGTCGCACAACATGGCCCGTATCGAGATCGCGATTGGGCAGCGGATGGAGCGGGTCGCGGATCTCGTGCGAAGTGTCGTTGGGGTGTGACGAGGCTGCCCAGGTGCGGGACGGAACCCTTGTAGCGAGCAGCCACCGGGGTAAAACGCCTCAGGGTCTGTCGCAGAGCCGTCGTAGAGACCGCGACGCTGTGCGCGTAGTCCGCCTCCGTTTGTTGCGTTGGACCTTTTACGTTGACGAGTGAGAGTGGGCCAACCTTGGGCAGGATGAACAGAAATCCTGCAAGCGTGTAGGTCCCGATTCCGGGTTTGCGGCGGTATTTCTGCCAATTGTTGTCCTGCGCTACTTCCGCAGCCTCCTTCTCAAGCTCGACGACGTCGGGAGCAGTGGAATCAGGCGGTTCGTGGCTGCGATGCAGGAGAGTTACAGCATAAGCGATCGCGCGGAATGAATGTGTGCACGGCGAAACGATACTCGTCACCACTGATCCGGTGCGTGCCGGTAAAGTTCTCCGTAATGCCATAAGTCTGATAGAAAGCCAGCGCCAATTGCCGCATTGATACCGCAAGTCCAATATGGCGCAGGAACATGATGGGAGCGACACGATGATGCGCGATCTCGTTGATGTCGAAAGCAAATTCCGTCTGAACGTGCTGATGCTTTCCTTCGGCGTAGTTGACGGAGGATCCATATTTCGCCTTCAGCTTTGGGAATTCGACAGGGACAGCGAGATTTGTGGCTTCAGCATGGCCGACAGAGTCGCCGATGTAGTGAGAAAGCGCGCCGATGGCAAAGGCCAGCTCGTTGGCGTCATGCGCATTGCGAAAGAGATTGACGACGAAATCGCCGGAGCGGACGTAGTGGGTGAGATTCGAGAATGACGCTTCGCCGAGGGGGTAGTAGCCGATGTCCTGGATGACGCAGCCGCCGTAGGCGTAGGCTCGGGCGTGATCGAGTTCGGCGGGTGTGAGGTTGGGATAGCGGCTCAGGAGCAGGGGAACGATGGAGTCTTTCCACGCGAGGTCGATGAGTTGCTCATGGGTGAGGAGTGAATACGCAGAAGCAGGTCGCGGCGATAGCGCAACAAGAACGAATGTCAGCAGTGCAAAGATTCTAAAATGCCCGCGAGTCATATTTCTCCGAGAAGGTGATTTCCTCGTCATCGAATTGGTGGAACGGCAAAAGGATTCTGCACGCTTCAGAGTTCTGCGTCATTGTATCGAGCTTATCGTCAAGTGGAGAAATGCTACTGGGATTCGGAGGACTACTCGATGAACTCACGCACGAAAGGGTCCTGACTTGAGACGAGTTGGTGGAGCGATCCATCAAAGATCAGATGCCCTTCGTTCAGCATGAGGAATGTCGTATTCGGGTCAGTCTGATCCTTGGGCAGCGGGACCATGCGGTCTTCCGAGGGTTCGAAACGGTGGCTGCACATGGTGAAAGCATCCTGCAGGCGATGCGTCACGAGGACCGACGGGGTGCGGTATACGTCGCGCTGCTTCACGATCAGTTCGATGATCGTCGTGGAAGTGACGGGGTCGAGGCCGCCGGTCGGCGAGTCGTAGAGCAGGAGATGAGGAGTGTGGATGAGTGCGCGGGCGATGGCGACGCGTCGGCGCATGCCTCCGGAGAGGCTTCCGGGGAAGAGGCTGAAGGTCTGTTCCAGACCCACAAAGCGCAGCGCCTCTCGCACGCGGGAGTTGATCTCCTCGTCCGGGGCTTCCTCCTGGATCAACTGGTATGCGACGTTGTCTCGCACAGTGAGCGAGTCGAAAAGAGCGCCTTCCTGAAAGACCATGCCGGTGCGGGTACGCAGGTGGAAGAGCTGCTGCTCGGGCATGTCGGAGATATCTTCCCCAAAGAGGTGGATGGAGCCGGCGTCCGGACTGAGAAGTCCATTGGCGAGCTTGAGCAGAACGCTTTTGCCGACACCGGCGGGACCGAGGAGGATGCGCGTCTCATCCGGGCCCACCGAAAAGCTCACATCCTGCAGCACAGGATGATCGAATCCGATGGAAACATTGCGAAATTCGAGGACGGCTCCGCTGTTCGCAGGGCCGTTGTTCTTCGTGGGCGCGATGGAAGACGCGGAGTTTGTCATCAGCCAAAGATGGTCAGCATGACCTGAGTGACGAGGAAATCAACGAAAATGATGAGTACGGAAGAAACGACGACGGCCTTGATCGTGGAACGGCCCACGCCCTCGGTTCCGCCGGTCGTTCGAAGGCCATAGAAGCAACCGATGCTGGCGATGATGAATCCCGAAAAGAGCGGCTTGATGAGCCCCTGCATAATGTCGCCAATGCGCAGATACTCATAGGCCATCGAGAAGTACTGCGTGCCGTTCTGGTGATTCATAAAGACAGTGACAGCCGCGCCACCCAGAATGCCAAAAAAGTTGGCGACGATGGTCAGAAAGAAGAGCATGGTGACGCAGGCAAAGATACGCGGAGTAACGAGCTTGCGCATGGGATCGACACCGAGCGCGCGCATGGCATCAATCTGCTCGGTGACCACCATCGATCCCAGCTCACTGGCCATGGAAGAGGCGTTGCGGCCGGATACCATGATGCCGGTAAGAACGGGGCCGAGTTCGCGGATCATCGAAGTACTTACAAACCTTCCCGTGACGGCGGCGGCACCGAACTGAGACAATGTAGCTGCAGACTGCAAGGCCAGCACTCCCCCCGTGAAGAAACCGGAAAGAAGCACAATAGAGGCCGAACCGAAACCTATAATGTCAGACTGCACCAGGAAGTCGGGCCAATACACAGGCGGGCGAAAAAGATTCGAAGCGCCACGGTAGGCAAATAGCGAATAAGCCTGCACCGTTCCCACGATGTTCTTGGCGGTATTCTCGAGCGATTGGAATGCCATCAGATTGTCACACCGTAAGTTGCAGGATACGGGCTACTTGACCCTCCTGCAAAGAATAGCGCATCCGTTTGCAGTGGCCGCACGCATTTGAGCGCGTTGGCAGACTAAAGAAATGAAGACCGTCTCGGCAGGAGTCGCAGCGTCAGCAGTTCGACACCCGTAAGTTCCTGAGGAGACTAGTAGTTTTGTTTAGATCGAATGTACATGACGGTTGGCGTCAACTGTGCATCTAAGTAGGCAGGTGCCCGCCAAAGATCACAGTGGAGGACTCATGCACTCGTTTCGCTTGCGGTTGATCCTTGCGCTCATTGCAGGCGTGACAGTGTTGTCAGTTGCATCGACGTATTTTGAGGTGCTGGAGCGCAAGCACGTTCTGCGTCAAGAGCTTGCATGGCGTTCGGGCTGGATGGGTTCGAGCCTCAAGCCCCAGATGGAGCAAGCCCTTGCGCAAAGGAATTCGGCCGGGCTCGCGACCCTCGTGGCGAACGCGAAAGAGGAGACGGGAGCCCTCGGCGTAGGAATTTACGACCCTCAAGGTCAGATGATTTCCTCTGCCGGGGTTCCTGCTGTTTTTCAGGCGTTGGCCCATGCTCCGTTTGAAACATTGGCAAAGAAGACGCCGGTCCAGTCCCTGTCGCGCACGCAGGTTGAGCGGTCGCTCAAAAAGGGAATCGAGTTAAACGCCTTTGGTAGTACGGGGGCTATCCAATGGCTGCAGGAAGTGTTTCCGCTTCACGACGGTACACGCCTGGTCGGTGCGTTGGTAATCCTCGTCGACGCCGGTTATATCCGCGACCAGGGTTACGACGTTTGGCGCAGGAGTTTCTGGTGGATCCTTGCCACGGTGGTGCTGATCGTTGCCGTAACGTTCCTGATGGTGCGCTGGTTCCTGATGCGCCCTCTGACGCGCGTGGCCGAGCGGCTTCGGCGGCTGCGGATGGGGCACTTTGAAAAGGGTCTTTCACCCGGCGCCGTGGAACTGAGTATTTTTAGCCCACTTGCTCGCGAAGTGGAGACGATGGCGGAGAGCCTGATAGCCGCGCGTGCGGCGGCTGCGGCCGAGGCTAGATTGCGTGACGCCGGGGAGAATTCCTGGACACCGGAACGGCTTGCCGTTCACATGAGGACGAAGGCGAGCGGAAGAATCTTCGTTGTTTCGAATCGCGAACCGTATATGCACGTGCGCGAGGGCCGAAAAACCACCTGCGTGGTGCCGCCGAGCGGATTGGTGACTGCCATTGAGCCAGTGCTGCGCGCTTGTGACGGTGTGTGGGTGGCCAGCGGCAGCGGGAACGCCGATCGCGAGAATGTGGATGAATTCGACAGGTTACGTGTGCCCCCGGAGGATCCGAAATATACGCTACGAAGGGTGTGGCTATCGGAGGAAGAGGAGTCGCGCTACTACGACGGATTTGCAAACGAGGGATTGTGGCCGTTGTGCCATATCGCGCATACGCGTCCGATCTTTCGCGCAGCCGACTGGGAGATGTACTGCCGCGTCAACGAGCGGTTCGCCTCTGCATTGCTCGAAGAGATGAAGGGAAGCGCGGAACCACTGGTGTTCGTGCAGGATTATCACTTTGCTTTGTTGCCCCGATTGATAAAGGCCGTGCGGCCAGATGCGCGCGTGGCCATCTTCTGGCATATTCCATGGCCGAACCCTGAGGCGTTCGGCATTTGTCCATGGCAGGCGCAACTGCTGGACGGGCTGCTGGGAGCGGATCTGATCGGGTTCCACATCCCCCTGCATTGCAATAATTTCCTCTCGACAGTGGACCGCGTGCTTGAGTCGCGAACGGACCGGGAGCACATGACCGCGCGGCGAGCCGGGCACACGACAACAATCAGGCCCTATCCGGTTAGCGTTGCGTTCAGCGGAGGAATACCGAGTTCGCTGCGTGTGATCGGCTCAGACATGGAAGAGGATCGCGCGGAAGAGCGGCGTGAGCTGCTTTCCGAGTTCAACGTTCGCGCGGAGACGATTGCCGTTGGCGTAGACCGGCTGGACTACACCAAGGGCATTGTCGAACGGCTGCTGGCGATTGAAGATTTGCTCGAGGAGCACCCATGGTACCGGGAGCGGTTAACGATGGTTCAGATTGCCGCGCCAAGCAGAACGCGTATTTCGAGTTATGCCGATTTACAGAAGAGAGTAGATGACGAGGTGCGGAGAATCAATCACCGCTTCCAAACCTCACGATGGAAACCTGTGGTGTTGATTGATCGCCAGTGTAACCACGAGGAAGTCAACCGATGGTACCGCGTTGCCGACGTCTGCCTGGTGACTTCTCTGCACGATGGAATGAACCTGGTGGCGAAGGAATTTGTGGCGGCGCGCGATGACGAGGATGGCGTGCTGGTGCTGAGTAAGTTCACTGGTGCCGCAGTCGAGTTGCGTGACGCCACCATCGTCAATCCTTACGACATTGCAGAGGTTGGCGAGGCTATTCATCGCGGCCTGGAGATGCCTCGCGAAGAACGCAGGCTGCGGATGCAGGAGATGCGCAGGCAGGTTATGGAACATAACATTTATCGCTGGGCAGCGATGGTGCTGGGAGATTTACGGGATGTTCGCCTCGAGAATCCGGATGCCGCAGAGACATACGCTGGAGCGGGGGACACGGTCATTTCCATAGATCCCTACCGTAAGAAGATGGCGTAGAAGGCGAGGAGTATTGAACCGCATAGAAACAGAAAAATTGGAGAACTTCTTTTATTCGCTGCAATATACCCAGGCCCCGTTGCTGTTGCTGGACTACGACGGAACGCTTGCTGACTTTCGCATCGATCGATTCCAGGCGCGCCCCTGGGCAGGCGTGCGCGAATTGCTCGCTCTAATTCAGAAGGACGGTCGCACGAGGCTGACGGTGATCACCGGCCGGCCCGCGGGCGAAGTCAACACCATGCTGCAGTTGCCGGAACCTGTTGAGGTTTGGGGGCTGCATGGTGCGGAGCGGCTTTTTGCGGATGGAAGACGCGAACTTCAGGAGGCGCCGCCGGAAGCGCTCGCGAAGCTTGACGAGTTGCGGGAGCAGTTACGGCGCGATGCGTTTGGTGGGCTATTTGAAGACAAGCCCAATGCAGCCGTGATGCACTGGCGTGGGCATCCTCAGCGACAGGCGCACCGCATTGAGCAGAAGACACGCGAACTGTTTGACGCAGCGGCGCAGGTGAGCGGATTGTCGCTGCTTGAGTTCGAGGCAGGCGTGGAACTGCGCGTGGGCCGCGACAAGGGTGGCGCTGTCGAATCAATAATCGAGCAGGCCGGGCCGGACAGCCCAGTGACCTACCTTGGAGACGACCTGACGGACGAATCCGCATTTTGCGCGATCAATCGATCGAAGAATCCACATTTAAGCGTACTGATGCGGCGCACGTGGCGCGACACCGCCGCTGAAGTGTGGCTGCAGCCACCTGAAGAATTGCGGTGGTTTTTGCGGGAGTGGGAGAAGGCGCTGAACGGCTCGGGAGAGACGGCGCGGTGCTTTCCAGAGGTCGATGAGATCCGTCTCCGGGCCTAAGGCCCACCGTATTCGTCGGCCTCGCCGCTCAAAACTCCACGTATGTGAGTGCCGCTACTCGCGACCGCGTTTGCGGATCTCGATGTTGAGGCGCTTGATCTTCTGATTCAGCGTAGAGAGCGGGATGTGGAACTGCTCCGCAGCGTCCGTCTGATTCCAGTTGCAGCGCTCCAGCTTCTCAACGATGATGCGGCGCTCGATGTCTTCGAGAATGTCGAAGAGCGAGGCATTGGGATTGTGTTCGAGGAGTGCGTCCTGGAAGCTGCGTCCTGTGATGTGCCCGGGCAGAAGTTCTGAGCCGATCAATGGACCGGAGGAAAGCACGACACCCCGCTCGATCGAATTCTCGAGTTCGCGAACGTTGCCCGGCCATTCGTAATCAATGAGAGCGCGTAGGGCGTCGGCAGAGAGTCTGCGCGGCGAGAGTCCGTTTTCGTTTGCGTAGAACTCAAGGAAGTGGTTCACGAGGAGCGGAATATCTTCGCGGCGCGAGCGTAGCGGCGGAAGATCGACAGTGATGACGTTGAGGCGATAGAAGAGGTCTTCGCGGAACTTGCCTTCGCGCACTGCCTGGCGCAGATCGATATTGGTGGCAGCGATAATGCGGACGTCAACCTGAATTTCCTGAATTCCGCCGAGGTGCATGAAGCGGCGATCCTGCAGAACGCGCAGAATCTTTGCCTGCGTATCCATGCCCATGGTGGCGATCTCATCAAGGAAGAGCGTGCCACCGTTGGCAACTTCGAAGAGGCCCTTCTTGGATGCGATTGCAGAAGTGAAGGCGCCCTTCACATGTCCGAATAGCGTGGACTCAAGCAGTTCGCTTGGCATCGCGCCGGTGTTGATAGGCACAAAGGGTTTGTCGCGGCGCGGTGAATTGGCGTGAATGGCCTTCGCGATCAGCTCCTTGCCGGTTCCGCTCTCGCCCTGGATGAGAACGGTGGAGCGGCTGGGCGCAACTTGAGCTACAAGATCGAAGACACGCAGCATGATCTCGCTTTTGCCGACGATGTTGGCGAAGTTATAGCGCTGCTTGAGGGTGCGCTTGAGCTGGAGGTTCTCTTCCTCGGCCTTGTAGCGTGCGACGGCGGAGCGAATGTCAGCAAGCAGCTTTTCGTTGTCCCACGGCTTCTGGACGAAGTTTTCCGCGCCCGCGCGAATGGCCTCGACAACATTCTCAACGGTGCCGTAGGCCGTGATCATGATGACCGGCGTCTCGGGTTGCCGTTCCTTGATTTGCGGAAGCAGGTCGAGACCGCTTTGACCGGGGAGCGCGAGATCAAGCAGGACAAGGTCGAAGCTCCCCATCTCAAGCATGCGCAGGCCCTGTTCGCCGTCAGAGGCAAGTTTGACCGAGTAGCCCTCGATAGAAAGCAGAACTTCCAGCGACTCGCGGATACCGCCCTCGTCGTCGATGACAAGAATGTTTCCAGCCGCAGAACCGGACGAGAAGACAGAACCGGAAGAAGTAAAATTCAAAGACTGATCAACCTCAGACATGTACCGATTTCCTTAGCAGTGGGAATTCAAGGTGGAAGGTTGTGCCGGAGCCGACGGCGCTCTCGACATGAATCTTGCCTGCGTGCTCCTGAATAATCCCGTAGGAAACGGAAAGTCCAAGACCTGTGCCACGCCTCTCGCCTGGTCTGGGGGTGGTTTTGGTCGTGAAGAAAGGATCGTAAATGCGCTTCAGATGCTCGGGTGCTATGCCGGAACCGGAATCAGTGACAACCGCCTCGACATGACCATTGACCAGCGTCGCGATGCGCAACCGCCCGCCGCCTGGCATTGACTCCTTGGCATTCAGCAGGAGATTGAGAAAGACCTGCTGCAGTTTGCCGGGATTGCCGTGGATGGCCGGCAGATTGTCAGTCAGGTCGGTGTCGACAACGACCTGCGCAGTTTTGAACTGGTGTTCCAGCAGCGAGAGTGTATCGCGAATGACCTGGTTGAGATTGGTTTCGCGGAATTCCGTGGTGGAGGTACGCGAGAAATTCAGCAGACCATTGGCAATCTCGGATGCGCGGAAGCTCTGCTGCGTGATCTTCTCGAGTACCGGCCCGAGTCGCATGTCGCCCCGCATCTGTTTGGACAGCATCTGGGCATACGAGGAAATGACCGCAAGTGGCGTGTTGATTTCGTGTGCAACGCCGGCTGCGAGCAAGCCGATGGAGCTGAGCTTGTCAGATTGCGCGAGCTGATTTTCGAGCGAGACACGTTCCGTGATGTCGTCGACCAGGACGATGCGGCCCACGATGATGAAGTCGCGCGAGAGTAGCGGCGCGATGGCGATGTTGACCGTGCGTTGTTCGCCGGCCTTGGTGGTCAGGTGGAACTTGTAAAGGTGGTGTACGCCCGGTTCGTTGCGGAAGCCTTCAAGGGCCGAGACGAATTCGTCAGGGAAGACCGTGCTTAGCTTCTGGCCAAGCGCTTCTGACCGGCTTACGGCATACATGGCCTCCATCTGCGCATTCCAGCTCTCGATGCGGTCTTCGAGATCGAGCGCAAGAATACCGACATTGATGGATTCGACGATATTTTCGTTGAATTCCTTTAGCCGCTCAAACTCGCTGATCTTGTCTTCAAGGCGCGCGTAGAGGCTGGCGTTCTGCAGCGCGATGCCGATGTAGCTGGCCAGCGACTCGAGCAATTCGACGTCTTCGCTGGAGAGAAAGTCGCCGCCGATGGTACGGCCCAGGCCGATGACGGCGATCGTGCGCGTGGCCGAGCCATCCTGGACGCGGCAAGGAAGGTAGTAGTTCAGGTCGAGCAGAGAGGCAGCGCGCTGTTGCTCGGGCGGCAGGTGCAGCGCCTGCTGGGCGTTCTCGAGAAAGACGTGCGAATGACCGATCGCGGCACGGTCAAAGTCGAGGAAGCCGAGGGCCAGTCTGTGCTCGGTGGTGGCGGAGAGCAGGCCGTGCGATGCGGCGAGGCGCATGCCTCCGGCTGGCTGCGAGACGAAGACGGCGACGCGCGAGACGAGGAGGGTGCGCGGCAGGCGCTCGACGATGGAATTGAGCAGCGCGTCAAGGTTCGTCTCGGAATTTAAGCTGCGGCCGAACTCGATGAGAGCCTTGCGGTAGTCATATTTCTGCCGGTCAAAAACCTTGTCCACCCAGCCCTGAATACGACGTTTCAGGGGATCAAAGATCGCGGCCGTGCCGATGATAGCGACGATTAGGCCCCACTCGCGAATGGCTTCGGGCAGCCGCTGATGGACGATCACGGTGCTCAACGCGATCAAGCCAAAGTAGCCGCCGACGAGGGTTGCAGTCGCCAGCGTGTAGGCTACACCGCGTTTGAAGATCAGGTCCGTATCCATCAGCCGGTAGCGGATGATGGCCCAGCAGAAGGTCAGCGGAAGGAAGACGAGAGACAGGCCCGCCAACTTGGTCAGAATCGTCCAGACACGAATGTCGAGGATGAAAGGAATGGCAAACAGAAGCGTGAAAGGGCCGACGGCCAGCCAAGAGCCGCGATATAGCCATTTCAGCTGTTGACGCAGCAGAGGCGTGCTGGCCCGGGCATAGCTGATTGAAAACAGAGTCGCAGCCAACACGTAGAACGCGGCAATGTAGCCATTGTTGATCTGGTCGAGGCGATGCAGCAGGATTCCAGTGGCCTGCCAGCGGTTGATGGCCGTGATCCAGAGACCCAAAAGCGCGATGCCGGGCGCGTAGAGGATCGGGAGAAGCCAGCGACGCCCGCCGTCCTTCAGGCGTTCTTCAGGGAAGCTGATGGCGAAGTGGAGGAAGAGAGCGGGCTGAAGCGCTTGCGCGACGATGTTGAACCAGAAAACGACCTGATCGGTAAAATCCCATTTCCCCGAGGAGTTTAACGCGCCAGTGTATTTGAGGGCGTTCAGGGCAAAGGAAACGAGGCAGAAAAGATAGAAGTGCGTGGCGCGGGGCGCGGTCCAGCGGCGGAAGAGGACATAGATGCCGATGGCGAGATAGATCAGGCCGATGAGTCGCAAGCCAAGATAGGAACTGCGATCTTTCGCCTCCGGGTATACGACAACTGGGGTATCCAGGGCTTCTCCATCGCGGATGATAGAGTAATTGGCCTTTCCGTAGGCGCCAGTGCGGTAGAGTTCGCGCTCGAAATCCGGCACTCGGGCTACCGGCACTTCGTTGACCGCCGTGAGCAAGTCCCCTTTGTGGATACCAGCCAGCTGCCCGGGACTGTCCGGGATGACCCGGCTAGCCTGTAGCCCGCCGCTCGCCTCAACCCACCACACCCCATCGTCGGGCTGCGGGAAATGGCCCTCCTGCCTGAAATTCAACACGGCAAGCAGCACAAGGCCAACCGTGGCCAGGGCTAGCAGCGTCGCTTGCAATCGGTTTAAAAGGCTCGTTTCCATACGGAGGGAGTCGTTCTTCACTAGGTTGAAAGCACGCGGCTTGCCATGCGCGCTGCAACTTTCATTCGTCGGTACCGTTCCGGCAAACAACAGAAGCCGCGCAAGATACAGACGTTTTTGCGCTCACAGCGTCAACAATAGCGCGTGTGGATTATGGCGAAAAATGCAGAAAACAATAGGAGGCATACGTTCACCGGAATTGACCTATTGTTTTCGGTATCAGATCTCAGGCGCCAATTTGGCAGAAAAAGCGCCCGCCGTCGCCCTCTTTTCGCGACAGAAGAGGGCTTGGAGAAGTTGCGGAAGGAAATCAACGTTGACCGTAAGTGGCCTTCGGACCGTGCTTGCGCTGGTAGTGATGTTCGCTGACATGGCCGGGGATGGGCTCGACCGCGGAGTTGAGAAGGACAGCACGGAAGGCAAGACGCGCGATGTATTCGAGCACGTCAGCATGTTCCACGGCTTCGGCGGGGGTCTTTCCCCAGGTGAAGGGTGCGTGGCCGGCAACCAGAACCCCGGGGACGGCGATGGGGTCAAGGTCTTCTGAGCGGAACCGGCGAACGATGACCGCACCGGTATTGCGAACGTAGCCGGAGGAGACTTCCTCCGCGGTGAGGGGCTCAGTGATAGGGACGGCACCGTGAAAATAGTCGGCATGAGTCGTCCCGAGGCAGGGGATGGGTCGGCAGGCCTGGGCCCAGGAAGTAGCGAATTCGGAATGCGTGTGGACGATGCCACCGATCTGGGGGAATTCGCGGTAAAGCAGGGTGTGGGTATCGAGATCGCTGGAGTGACGCAGGCGGCCTTCGATGATGTTGCCTTCGAGGTCGGTAATCACCAAATCCGCAGTGGTGAGGGTCGCGTAGTCCACGCCGCTGGGCTTGATCACCACAAGCGGCTGCGCGCCCGAGCGGTCAATTCCGCTGGCATTGCCGAAAGTGTGTGGCGCGAGTCCACGGCGGGCGATTTCCTGGTTGGCTTCGAGAACCTGCTGGCGTAACGACTCGAGGAGCATCTTGCTTCCTGTTGCGGAGGGAGACGGTTGAAGAAAACCCTCGCCGGTTGAATCAACGACAGTTTAGCAGCCGGTGGTTTTGTCGATGGCCGCGGGAGTTCCGGCGGAAGATCCACGAACACTTGACCGAGGTGGCGACAGGACAGATTTTCGAGCTATTCTTTCACCGACTGATGACTACGATCGTCAACCCCTGCTACCATCCGAGCACATTACAACTGCGTCATCGAAATGCCGTCCTCTGAAGCAATCACAATGCGCCAGTCGTGCGGTTTCCCCATCAAATAAACGGGCGATTGGGGTTGCGGGTGTATTGGCGCCAAGCGGTCCGTTGCTTAAGAACAACGTCCGAGTGCGGTAAGTCGCCTGAAATAAGGCGAGAGGATGTGTGATGCAGGGAAAATACCGCAGCTATGCAGCTAGCCGGGAAATTCGAAGAGAAGTCCGGTTGATGTTCCTTTTGGCCGCCGCGTTGATCTTTGGGGATGTGGCCGCGAATCCTCAGGCATTCTCGGTCGACAACGCCCCCCAGAAAGCGTCAAAAGCCTCAACAGGGCAACCATCTTTCAAATCTGTCTGCCACCAAACGTGGACGGATGCCGCCGCAATTGCAGCATTGCGACTGGTCTGCCAGCAGGGGCCGATTGCTCACGGGGCCTTGGCGCCAGGAGACCCAATCGTCATCGGGTTCGTCGGAGGTTTTGCCAGAGCCGATGATTTGAAGCATCCCGAGGTATTGTTTGCTGCCTATCTGCGCGAGCATTACGCCCCCGCACTGCATGCCCAAGTTTTTTCCAATCACGATGAGCAAGGAGCTTTGGAGTATGTCACGCGGCTGCTCGATCAGGATCATGACGGCCTCCTGTCGGGCGACGAAAGACGGAGTGCGAGAATCATCATCTATGGCCATAGTTGGGGTGCGTCCCAAACCGCTGCGTTTGCCCGAGATCTGGGGCGACGCGGCATTCCTGTTCTGCTTACTGTCCAGTTGGACATCATTACCAAACACGGTCAAAAACCCACAGAGATTTCCCCTAACGTGGTAAGCGCAATCAACTTCTACCAGTCTGAGGGTCCGCTCCAGGGGCGCCCGAAGATCGTCGCCTCAGACCCCGCCCGGACAAAGATCATCGGCAATTTCAAGATGGCCTACAGTCGCGCATCCGTCAATTGCGGCAATTATCCATGGTTTGTACGTACGTTCAACAAGCCGCATCATGAGATCGAGAACGACGCCCACTTGTGGGAGAAGGTTGCATCCCTGATCGATGCGGAAGTGGTGAACAGTGATCACTCCCGGGAAGTCGCGACCGGCATTGGCCCCGGGAAGGGGTAGAAGTTTCCACCGCCCGGGCGGGACGCGGCGTGTCTCGCAGGTCTGCATCAAAACAACCGCGAGGTGAACAAGCATGAACATTTACGGCGGAAGAGATTTAGGCAGGCAGTTTCGGGCCGTACGCCAAAACACGATTCAGATCGCCGAGGATATTCCCGAGGAGCAGTACAACCATGTTCCAGCTCCGGAGTGCCGTTCCGTAGGCCAAATGTTGACGCACATCGCTGTCGCGCCACAGATGTGGGAGGAAGTTCACGGCAAGCAGCGCGTGATGACCTTGGTCGGCTTCGACTTTCTAGCGCTCGCGGCGCGCGCCAAAAACGAGGAATCGAAACCCAGGACGAAAGCAGAAATCCTGGAGTTGCTACGCAGCCGCGGTGAGTCTTTCGCTACGTGGCTGGAGACGCTGACGCCGGAGATGCTGAACGAAATGGTTACTGTAGCGGACGGCAGCGGCACCAAGTCCCGGTTCGAGCAACTGTTAGGCGTTAAGGAACATGAAATGCATCATCGCGCACAGCTCATGCTGATCGAGCGGCAGCTTGGCATCATTCCCCACCTGACACGGCAGTCCAACGACCGGATAGCAAAAATGCGTGCCGCCCAAACCGCCTGATCACGCAATTCCTGAGTGGTGGCCCGACCCGTCATGTATGGTCCGCCGCCGTTTTGCAAGCGAAGAATGAGGTTGGCGGAAATGGTCTGCGCACATGTATACGGCCTTTGATTGGAGGATGACCTCCTGGCCTGGATGGAATGCGCTGCGCCCTCGTCCTATTTAGTTACGCGGCCTTGGAAGGCTTTTGACGGGTACAGGTTTCGAGAGCGCCGGGATCGACCGTTGTGCCATCTCATGGATCGTCAGCAAACCTGGCGGGAACTTGGAAAAGTCATATCAGTCAGCCGCAGTAGATGGTTTGCGGATGTGGGAATCGCGTTGCGATTTCCACGCCTGCCCTCAGGCAGGCGTCATCGTGTGCCGTGCATGTTCGACAGTTTGAGGGTGCAAGTCCCTTATCCAACCTGGTGGAGGTGAAGGATTAGCGAAGCGCAAGGGCGTCGTCGCGAGGCGGGGTCTGAAGGAAGCGTGGAGTAAAGGCGTGTGCCGATGGACAAGAACCGGATACGAGGCCAGCACTCGCGGGCGAGTTGGCAATGAGCAGCAAAGCCCATATCCATCAAGGCGAGTGTCGGTAAATCCGGCGGTGGTGCGCTGAAGGCGGTCGAACTTACCACGGGAGGTCTGCTGCATGTCGTGGAAACACGACTGGAGAAGAAGCGATTCTTCTTGAATGTGCAGCAGAAGTCAGCAAAGGGCATAGTGTGCGCTGAGCAGCGCATTGTTCGGGAGGGTTGAAGTCCCTCCGGCGCTCAGATGAGGGGCGCTGTATCCAAAGGCGGGGTTAAGCGCCTCGCTGGCCGGAGATAAGAGAAGGTATGGAGAAGCCTAAACGGGCACGAAAGCGAAAGCCTGATACAGCCAAGGTGAACCTGAAGCCGCTCTGTGCATTACTCCGGAGGACAGGGTGTCCACCGTGAGGTGGGATCCGAAGGGTATGAGGAGAAGTACCGGGCCGTAATCGATGGGGGCTACCCCGACGATGAACCGGTCGGCCAAAGGTGGGGCAAGGTCGAGCCCGCACTATAGGGGCGAAGGCGCTCTCATTCACCCACCGCACCAAGGTGTTTGCGGTCGGCACGGTACGGAAGAACAATGCGTGACCTCAGGAGGACTGACAGCGTCTTTGGGTGGCACCAGAGTAAGCAGACCTATAAGCGAAAGCGAAATGGCGAGCGATGCGCTGTCAGTAGTCGGACGGCTGAATGGTACCTGAAGCATGGCGAAAGCCATGTGACCGGGCAACCGGCGACAGAAATGGGTCGGGGAAGGCAGCCGGCGAAGGCAGTTGGGAAGAGAGAGGAAGGCAGTGAGTAAGGGCGGAAAGGTGGATCAGTTCCATGAGTGAAATACCCGTACATTTCCGCCCGAGGAGACTGTCGGACTGGATCAACCCGACGGGTGCAAAGAAGGTCCATTCATTAATGGACAAGGTATACAAGCGGAAGAACCTGGAGATGGCCTGGGAAAAAGTACGGTCTAACCGGGGTAGTGGGGGAGTCGATGGGAAGAATCTGGAAGAGTTCGCTGTGGAACTGAATCAACAGTTAGACCAGTTGCATATAGAACTCAAAGGAGACACCTATCAGCCACGACCGGTGCGACAAGTGCAGATCCCGAAAGTGGGTAAGCCGGGCGAGTATCGCGTGCTGGGTGTGCCAACGATTTATGACAGGGTATGCCAACAGGCGCTGCTCAATCGGATAGAGCCGATTTTCGAACCGGTATTCGACGAAGCCAACTTCGGATATCGGCGAGGGCGATCGACGCAGGACGCAATGCGCAAAGTGTGGAAAGAGATACAAGGCGGATCGGAGTGGATCGTGGAAGGGGACTTGAAGGACTTCTTCGGGTCTGTCGATCATGAGAAACTTCTCGCGTTGCTAGCCCAACAAATAGCCGATGGCCGTGTGCTGCGCCTGATTAAGGCAATGCTCAAGGCTGGAAGTTATGGCAGAGGGCGACTCTATCCCACTGAGCGTGGGACCCCGCAAGGCGGTGTGGTCTCACCCGTTTTGAGCAACGTACTCCTGACTCCGTTTGATCGGGAAATGCGTCGCAAGGGGTATCAGGTAACGAGGTACGCGGATGACTGGGTGATCACTTGCAAATCCGCGGCAGAGGCACGAGCGGCGATAGTAGCCGCGCAACGGATACTGGAGCAGTTGGGCGTGTTACTTCATCCGCAGAAGACGCGGATCGTACATGTTCGACATGGATTTGAATTCCTCGGCTATAAGATCAAGCGGGGTCAGCGGCCACTCAGGCTGATGTCTCAGCAGATCCAAAGCGGGGTGCGCAACGGTGATCTATATGCGTACCCAAAGGAAAAGTCTATCCGACGCTTCATGGATCAAGTGCGTGAGCGAACTCGGCGACGCGTGCCACTGAATACCTTGGAACTGATCGCGAACCTCAACCCTGTGATCCGGGGATGGGGCAATTACTACAAGCGTGCCCACGTCCGAAAGCTCTTCGGCCGACTCAACGGCTGGATCGTACATCGAATCCGGTCACACCGATGCAAGCGATGGCGTAACAGTGGTTGGCGACAACTTCCTGAAACGACGCTGTACGGCGAGTATGGGCTGGTGAACCTTGTTCAACTAATACCTTCGATAGCATCCCGAAAGCATGAGTCTTCGTGAAAGCCGTGTGCGGGAAAACTGCATGCACGGTTTGAGCGGCGGACGGTGGCCAGCATCGGGGCATCTTGATGCGCCACCTCCGACCCGACAGTCTAGTTCATCGGACGAAGGCCTGAACGATAGGAGAGGCAAGTACGTGGCACGACTCAAAGGTGCAAAGCGGCAGAATAACCAGCTACAGCTGGCCTTCGAGGAAGCGACGACGAGTGAAGCTCAGAGTCAGTCCCCTGAAGGGACCGAAGCACCAGTGGCGAAGTGCAGTGCAGAAAGCCTGGCTCCAGATGAGCAGTGGATGGAGCGAATCTGTCAGCGAGAAAATCTCTGGCAGGCGCTCAAGCGTGTGAAGAGAAACGGAGGCAGTCCGGGCGTCGATGGAATGACGGTTGATGAGCTGCCGGGCTACCTGAAGCAGCACTGGTTGGAAATCCGGGAACAACTATTGAGTGGAACTTATCAACCGCAACCGGTACGTCGGGTGGAAATCCCGAAGCCGGACGGAGGAGTGCGAAAAACTTGGCGTTCCTACGGTGTTGGATCGCATGATCCAGCAGGCGGTGATGCAGGTTCTGCAAGGCAGTTGGGATAACACCTTCTCTGAATCGAGCTATGGGTTTCGTCCCGAACGCTCGGCGCATCAGGCAGTGGCGCGTGCCCCAGCAATATATTGCTGCGGGGTACCGCTGGGTGGTCGATCTCGATCTGGAAAAGTTCTTTGACCGAGTTAACCACGACCGACTGATGGGGCAGATCGCGAGGCGCGTGCACGATAGGCGTCTCCTGCGACTGATTCGGAGCTGGCTCAAGGCGGGTGTGTTGGAGAACGGACTCGTAGGACCGACGGATGAAGGTACGCCGCAAGGTGGACCTCTTTCGCCTCTGCTATCGAATCTTGTTCTCGATCAACTCGACCGTGAGCTGGAGCGAAGAGGGCATCGATTCGCTCGGTACGCGGACGATTGCAACATCTATGTCCGCAGCCGTCGAGCAGGCCAACGCCTGATGGGAGGGCTCACTAGACTCCTTGAAGGCAAGCTCAAGCTAAAGGTGAACCGGGAGAAAAGTGCTGTGGCACGACCGTGGGAGCGGAAGTTCCTTGGGTTCAGCTTCACAAACGGGAGGCAGCCGAAGCGCAGAATCGCGCCGAAAGCAAAGTCCCGGTTCGAGGCTCGAGTCCGAGTCCTAACTCGTCGAACTCGTGGTATCAGCATCGAGACCATGGTTCGCGAGCTGGGCCGCTACCAGCCGCTGGCGCATCGTCCGTCAGTTGCTTGTCGAAGCTCTGGTCATTTCCGGCACAGGCGCGGTCCTGGGCGTAGCTGCGTCGTACTGGCTAGCCAGGCTTCCGCTGGTGCTTTCGCCGGACTCCTTTCCAGCCGAATCCGTCATCCACATCAACGCTCCCATCCTCGCGTTCTCTGTCGCGCTCGCGCTCCTGTGCGGCATCTTTTTCGGTCTCGGCCCCGCATTGCATCTCTCGCGAAATGATCCCGCTCGCGCGCTTCCCGGCCGGCATTCGGGCTCGTCGCTGCTCCCGCCAGGCATCGCTGGAGCGTTCTCATCGCGGCGCAGGTCGCACTCACGCTTCTTCTTATGGCCACCGCCGGCACTGCGATCCGCGGCTTTCTGCGGCTCACGCAGATGCCCCTCGGCTACGATCCCGCCAATGTCATGCAGCTCGGTATCTCGCTGCACGCCCACAACCCGGCCGAGTGGGGCCGCATTCAGTCGCGTGAAGCGCGCACCGCATACATCGAGCACATCCGGGACAAAATCGCATCCGTCCCCGGTGTCTCGACCGTCTCTGTCGGCATCGACGCCACGCCGCCGGATGCCGATGTTCAGAGCTCGTTCATCGTCGACGGAAGTGGCGATGGCGAGCAGCCGCAGGCGCGCGTGATGCTGGTGGACCAGCGTTATTTCGGTGCGCTTCGCATCCCGCTGCTGGAAGGCCGCGTATGGAACGCGGATGAAAACAGCCGCGGAGATTTCGTCGCGGTCGTCAATCACGCATTCTCGACGCGCTATCTCTCCTCGTCCCATGCTATGGGGCGCCAACTGCGCATTCCCGGACTGACAGCTCATATGCGCAACCAGGCGGTCTCTGCGCAAAGCACAGCCTGGCGCCAGATCATCGGCGTCGTCGGCGATGCGCGCGACGACGGCGTGGATCAGCCGGTCGTCCCCGCCATTTACATTCCGTACACCGCTTCGACGCGGTCTTGGGCGCAGTTCCTCGTCCGCACCGAGGGCGATCCGCTCACCTCGCTGCACTCCATCCGCGCCGCGATTGCATCGGTCGAGTCGGACCAGCAGATTTCCAACAGCGGCTCTGCCTCCAACGGCACGTTCACCCTCAGCGAGGCCATCGAGCGCGATGCGCAATATAGCCGCCAGCGGCTCTTCTCCGTCTTGTTTGGCGTCTTCTCTGCCATGGCGCTCGGGCTCGCGCTGGTCGGCATCTTCAGCGTCGTCGCTTATAGTGTTGCGCAGCGCACCACGGAGTTCGGTATCCGCCTGGCGCTCGGCGCTCCGCGTGCGCACGCCCTGTGGGTCGCCGCGCGCATCGCGCTGGTCAGCGTGGCCGCAGGCATCGTCCTCGGACTCGCCGTGGACAGCTTTCTTGGGGTGGTTCTTGCCCACTGGATGGAAAATGTCTTTGCCGTCGGCGGTCTCTTCGCAGCCGCCGCGCTCCTCGCTCTCGGCGCACTCCTCGCCTGCCTGTTGCCCGCCCGCCACACCATCGCCGTCCCACCCGCCGAAGTCCTCCGCTATGAGTAAAGCGTGTCCTGTTTGACCGGAGCTCCGATGCCCCGTGCAGGAGCCACTTAAGGCCAATACGCTCTTTGAGCCCGAAGCAGGTCTGAGTTTTAGAGTTCCGGGTGTGTTGGCCAATCCAGAGTGGCCAATCCAGAAGTGACCTCTCGGTCAACATCGCGGGAAGCCAGGTCTGGAACGGCTGAGAAGGCTTTCATAATTGGCTATTTTCGCGGAATGCCGCGAGGGAGACTGTTTAGAGGCTTTCCGGGGCGCCAGTTCGTCAAAAGGACTAGAAAGTACTTACCAAAATCAGAAATGGCAGGGCGGCTGTAAACTTGGGTCTCACAGGGGCGTCTACCAGAGTGATGGCTGCCTGCACAGCATTGGAACCGATGATCAAGGTCATGGCGGAAGAAATTGCCGCGCAGGAGTTTGAGAGTGTTGTCAGCAGCCACAGAGCGCAGATTTTTCGCTTCCTGCTGGCATCGACGCGCGATGTGGATCTGGCCCAGACGTTGACCCAGGACTGCTTCCTGAAGGCGCATCGGAACTGGTCCGGTTTTCGCGGCGAATCCAGTGCGCTCACATGGTTGATGCGCATCGCCATCAACCTGCAGAAGGACCACTGGCGCAACCGGCGGATGCAGTTCTGGCGGCATACGCGTACTAACGCGGTGGATCTGGATGAAGCCAGCGACTGGCTGCCGAGCGGCGAGCGGACGGTGGAACAGCGCATGCTGGCACGGGAGCAGGTGGCGCAGATCTGGCGCTCGGTGGAGAACCTGAGCGAGCGGCAGCGCACCGTATTTCTGCTTCGATTTGTAGACGAGCTGGAGCTGAAAGAAATTGCCGCAGCGACCGGCATGGGTGAAGGAACGGTCAAGGCGCATCTTTCCCGAGCGCTCGCAAGAGTTCGGAAGGAATTTGGAGCGAGGCAATGAATCACAAAGATGAAAACACGAAGCTGACACCGCAGGCGGAGAGCCTGGAAACACTGGAGCCGGAGCTGCGTGAGGCGTTGGGCAACTTCAAGGCGAGCGTGAATTCGTGGAGCAGCGCCATGATTAGCCGTCCGCGCGAGGTACAGGCGCCTTCCGGGACAAACTGGAGTGCGGTGACCAAGTGGGCGTTGGCGTGCGTGGTCTTTGTCACGACGCTTTCAGGCGGGGTCTACCAGAATCATCGGCAGCAGGAAGCGGCAAAGGCCGAGGCGGCACGCGTCGCAGAGCAGCAACAGCGTGAGATGGCCGCCACCCAGCTTGCGAAGGAAAATGAACAAGATTTGATGGCAAATGTGGATAGCGACGTGGCGCGAGAGGTTCCGAGCGCGCTGGAGCCGCTGGCATCCTTGATGACCGAGGACGATAGCCAAGGCAATTGAAAGACTTGCTGGTTCGAGGAAATTCAGCGAAGGAGAAAGACATGAAAGTTTTGACCGGAGTGCGGTTTGGAATTGCGATTGTGGCTATTTTTGCCGCGGGCGCGGCGGTTGCGCAGGGTCCCGGCGGGCCGGGATCGGGTGGACCTGGATCAGGCGGTCCCGGATTTGGGGATCATCGGCCTCCGATGGAGAGGGCGATGCGAGGCGATCGGGGACAGTGGTGGAACAATCCCAAGCTTGTCGAAAAGCTGAAGCTCACCGACGATCAGCGCAAGGCAATGGATGCGATCTTCCAGCAGCATCGCGAGAAGCTGGTGGATTTGCGCGCCAACGTCGAAAAGGCTGAAATCGAGATGGATCCGCTTGTGAAGGCCGATCAGCCGAACGAATCGGCAGTGCTGGCGCAGATCGACAAGGTGGCCCAGGCGCGCGCCGAGTTGGAAAAGGCGAATGCGCGATTCCTGTTTGAGCTGCGTGCGAAGCTGACACCGGATCAGTGGAAGCAGGTGCAGGAGTTCCGGCAGAATCGCCAGGGAATGCGTCGCGATTGGGGAAATGGTGACCGCCGGCCCGGTGGTGGAAAAGGCCAGGGCGCGCCCCCGCCGCCTCCATCGACCCCCGGTCCGCAGGGAATGCTCGATGACGGGGGCCCCGGAGAAAATTCTCCCGCGCCGACTGTAAACCAGTAGGACAGATTTCCCGTCATTGGAAGTGTAAGCAGAGAGCAAATGCGGTTTTAGTCAATACCGGTGGCGGCAGGGGGCGTTCCCTTGCCGCCGATTTATTTGATCGGGGTCCAGGGTTCAGACGGAAACAAAAGAGCATGAATGGACTATTCCCTGTCCTCTGCCGCTGGCCCCTGATCTCTGACCCCTAATCCCTTACACGTGCTGCACTGCCTGGGCCAGGTGGCAAGGCTGGACTTGGCGTCGCCGTAGAGCATCGAGGTGCAGGGCTTGAAGAAGAGCGGGTTCTCGAGGCCGGAGAAGCCGCGCCCCTGTCCGCGTTTGAGCACGATCACGCTTTTGGCGCGATCGACTTCGAGAATCGGCATGCCGGCAATGAGGGACTTGGGGTTGTCGCGCGCGTCGGGGTTGACCACATCGTTGGCGCCGATGACTACGGCGACGTCGGTCGACGGAAACTCGGGATTGATCTGCTCCATCTCGTAGAGCGAGGAATAGGGCACGTTGGCTTCGGCCAGCAGCACGTTCATGTGTCCGGGCATGCGGCCCGCGACGGGATGAATGGCGTATTTGACGGTGACGCCGCGGCCCTCGAGCAGTTCGGCCGATCTCGCGGACGGCGTGCTGGGCCTGCGCAGTGGCCAGTCCGTAGCCGGGAACGAAGATGACGCGGTTGGCGAAGGCGAGTTGCATGGCGGCGTCGTCGAGGCTGATCTCGCGCATCACGCCGCCGCGCATCGGAGCTGGCCTCGGCGATCACCGCGCCGAATCCGCCGAACAGAACGTTGGTGATGGAGCGGTTCATTGCCTTGCACATCAGCACCGAGAGAATGAAGCCGGAAAAGCCGTCCAGGGTGCCGGCGATGATGAGCACGTTGTTGCCGAGCACGAAGCCGGTGGCAGCCGCGGCGAGGCCGGCATAGGAATTCAGCAGCGACATCACCACGGGCATGTCTGCCGAGCCGATGGGGATGACCAGCATGACGCCGAAGACGAATGCCAGGCCGAGCATGATGTAGAAGACCGCAGTCTTTTCAGGATGAGCGAGAAGATGAAGAAACTGGTCGCCATGGTCGAGGAAGATGAGCAGGTTGACGATGTTCTGACCCTTGAACTGGATGGGCTTGCCGTGGATGACGCCCTGCAGTTTGCCGGCGGCGATGAGCGAGCCGGTGGTGGTGAGCGCGCCGAGCATGACTTCAAAACCCAGTGCGCCGCGGGTGACACTGGGCATATCATTCGGCGTGAACAAGAAACTCGCCGACGCCGACCAGGGCCGCGGCCAGCGCTCCAAATGCGTGGGAGAGCGCGGTTCGCTGCGGCATGGCGGTCATGGGGACCCAGATGGCCATCCACGCGCCGATGATGGAGCCGACGGAGAGGCCGGCGATGATCCACACCCAGGTGACGATGTGCGCGCCGATCAGCGTGCCGATGATGGCGGCGAACATGCCGCCTTCGGCCAGAAACATGCCGCGGCGCGCGGTTTCAGGATGCGACATCCCCTTGAGCGAGAGGACGAAGAGGATGGAAGCGATCAGGTAGGTGGCTTCCATGAAGTAGGTGGACAGGGTCATTTGGCCACCCTCGACTTCGCGCCGGCTTCGTTTCTTTACGTTTGCCGAACATCTTCAGCATGCGGTCGGTGATGCCGAATCCGCCCACCACGTTAATGGTGGCGGTGGTGACCGCGACGAATCCGAGAATGTGCGCGAACGAGCGGGTAGTGCGCTGCCCCGGCCAGCACCAGCGAGCCGATGAGCGAGATGCCGGAGATGGCGTTGGTGGCCGACATCAGCGGCGTGTGCAGCAAAGGCGGCACGCGGCTGATGACCTGGTAGCCGAGAAAAGCGGCCAGAGCGAAGACGTAAATCGAAGCGATGAGGACAGCGGGATTCATGGTCGTTCCAGATTCAGCGGAGTTAGCGGTGCTTCGCACCAGTTAGCGGAGTTAGCAATTCCAGCTTTCAGAAGCGAAACCCGGGACACGCGATTTCGATCAGCCGACAGATTGGCTGTTTCAAGCAGCTTCGCCACGCGGGGATTGACCGGGCTGCCTTTGTGCGCGACGCAGGCGCCGGCCAGGACCTCGTCGCCGAGATCGATGCTGAGCTCGCCCTTCTTTACGATGAGGCCGAGGAAGTTGAGGATGTTGCGCGCATAGAGCTGGCTGGCATGGACGGGACACTTCGGCGGGCAGGTTCAGCGGCGCCAGCAGCGTGACGCCGCCGATGATCTGCGTCTAGCCCCGGGATGGTCAGTTCGCAGTTGCCGCCAGCGGGCGCGGCCAGATCCACCAGCACCGAGCCGGGGCGCATGGCCTCAACGGCATCGCGGCGAATGAGGCGCGGAGCGGGCCGGCCGGGAACCTGCGCGGTGGTGATGATCGACGTCGGAGTGCGCGGCGGTGCGGGTGATCAGGTCGCGGCCGCGGTCCAGCGCTTCTTCCGTCAGCTCGGCAGCGTAGCCGCCGCCGCCTTCGGTATTGATGTCCACCAAGGTCCACGTCGAGGAACTTCGCGCCCAGCGAGCGCACCTGCTCGCCGGCGGCGGCGCGTACGTCGTAGGCTTCGACGACCGCGCCGAGGCGGCGGGCGGTGGCGATGGCCTGTAAACCGGCGACTCCCGCTCCGATCACGAAGACGCGCGCGGGCGGGATGGTGCCGGCGGCGGTCATCAGCATGGGAAAGAGGCGCGGCAGAAGTTCCGCGGCGTTGATGACGGCCTTGTAGCCCGCAACGGTAGCCATGGAGGAGAGTGCGTCCATCGACTGCGCGCGGCTGATGCGCGGCACCAGCTCCATGCTGAACAGCGTGACGGGCAGAGCGATGGCCGTGGCCAGCGCTGCGGGCGCATCGAGCGGTCGCAGAAAACCGATCACGACTGCGCCAGGCTTGAGCAGGGCCTGGTCGGCGGCGCTGGGCGCGTTGACGACGGGCAGCAGATCGGCCTCGGCAAGGATCGAAGGGCGATCGCCGGTGACGGTGGCGCCGGCCGCGGTGTAGGCGTCGTCGGATGCGCCGGCCGCCTTACCTGCTCCGGATTCAACGACGACGGTAATGCCCTGGGCCAGCAACGATTTCAGGCTCTCCGGCAGCAGAGCGACACGGGTCTCGCCGGGAGCCGTTTCCTTGAGAATGCCTAAAAGCAATTTGCCTCCACAGCAGATGGATGGGGTTGGACGTCTACAACGGTACGCGCTGCGGCGTGCCACGTCATCTTCAAAAATTATTGAACCCGGGAGGGGGAGAATCGTGTGATGTTGGTCACTCGGGGCGCTTGGTGTTCGACGCCTTTTGATTAAGATGTCTGCGAGATATAGCGATATCCGAGGGCCGCGATTGCGGTCAACCCGAAAACTCCGACATTACTCAGAAATAGCTGACGGATTGCCCACCGACGCATTACCCACAATCCGACCGGAACTCGGAAAAGCCCTCTGCTGTTCGCTCAATGAGCGCATTGTTCTCGCGTGCCGAGAATACTTCGGGCTAACCCTTTATCCAGGCGCTATGGGATAGGTACATCGCGGCCCGGCGTCACTCGGAAACCCGAGAGCGGCAGTGGCGCTGCACGCGAAGTAGCAAGTTGACATCAAATATGTTGGGCCACCGGGCTCGGTCAGGTGGGTAGTTATTGAGCGTTCTTTGCCATAAACTTCCGGGCGCTCTCGACTCTGCGCTTCGAGGAGGACGGGATGGATTACATCGACGAAAGACCAGTTTCTCCGACAAGAGAGCGACTTCACATAGAACTTCGCCGGCTCGAATGGGCAAAAGAACTCAGCGATGACACATTGACGGCGATCACGACGACGGCTGATTGGGTCGAATTTCACGCCGGGGAACTGCTCATTAAGGTCGAATCAGAGATTACCCACGTGTACTTCCTCATAACGGGCCGGATGCAGGCGACGCTCTACGATTTCCTGGGCAAGGAGATGCTGCAAGATACTTTTGCTCGAGGGGCTGTCATCGGGTTATTTTCCCTCGGATTATCGGATCGTTCTCACTTGCAAGTCCAGGCTAGTGAACCTTCGACAGCAATTCGGCTGACACTGTCGAACTTGCTTCAATTGACAGCGAAGCATGCAGACTTTCAAATCGCCATGTTTCGTTCGGCAGCGAACGTATTCAAGCGATACGTGACTGTCGATCGTTCGCTTCCGAAACCATCGGTCGTGGGCATTGTGCATCACACCACGGCGAGCCGTTCTCTTGCTCGTCGATTGGCATATCGCCTCCGAGAGTTGGGCGAGTCTCCATGTGTTCTCAGTGATGACGAGCAATGGAAACCGGATGAAGACATTCCCTTTAAGTTGCTTGTGGGAGATGTCGAGGAGCGACAAGACCTTATTAGCGAATGGGCATCGCACAGGCGACTTCTGTTTGACATTCGAGCTGATCGCTCACCAGAGGTAATGAAGCGATTCTTGAGTTATGTTGACATAGCGCTTTGGTGTATTCGGCCGCAGGAAGAACGTGCAGCAGTGCTTTTGCTCCAAGCGATCGAGAAGAGCGTACCCGGATGGCGAGACAAGATTCGCATTGTGTGGGTTCTCGGCAGCAACTCCCCAATCCCTCCCTATGTCCCGGAGTTGTGTGAACTCGCCAAACGAGACTTTAAACTTTCGTTTGACCCTCCCGGAGCAAATCAAGGCAATTTACTGCAGCACGGATTCGAACGCATCGTTCATCATTTGCGAGGCATCCAGATCGGTTTGGCACTCGGAGGCGGCGCCGCTCGCGGCATGGCTCATCTTGGAGTGCTCAAAGCGCTTGAGCAGCACGGCATCTACATCGACATGCTGTCAGGCACGAGCGCGGGCGCGATGACTGGCACCCTCTACGCAGCTGGCTTAGATACCGGATATATTGCTCGTTGCTTCAAGACTGATTTGCAGCCATCGTGGTTCTTTCGACAGTTGCCCGGTGGCGGCTACTGGTATTTGCTCTACAAGTACAGAAGGCACCAGTTCGATTCCATGCTGCGGAAATACCTGGGTCGAGCCAGGATGGAGCAATTGATTCTTCCGATGCTTACGGTCTCCGCCGATCTCGTCCAGGGAGATCGGGTGGTGCGCGAGGTTGACGATGCGACGATCGGGATCCTGGCAAGCATCAATCTTCCTCCCCTTTCGCTTCCCATCATTGATGATGGCCACGCGATGGTGGACGGCGGGTTGCTCAACAATGTTCCTGCCGACGTGCTGGTAGCCAAGGGATGCAACTTTGTCATCGCATCGACTGTGACAGCAAAGCTGGAGAGACAGTTTGAAGGAATCCGCTCCAAGCTCAGCGGTCGTTTTTTTTCAACGATTCAAGTGATTATGCGACAGAACATGGTCCAGGGCTACAACATGAATTCCGTTGGAGTGCAGCCGGCAGACTTTGTGATCGCGCCCGACGTGACTTCCTTTGATATATCGGAATTCACTCGGGTCGATGAAATGGCATGTATCGGGGAAACAACAACCAACGCAAACGTAGCAGAGTTGCGCAAGATGCTTAGCAGGCTCGATTCCAGACTCTTCGATCGCTGCTGAATGAGGCCCGGTTGCGCGTTTGACGCGAAGCGGCATCAAGATCCTGCCATCCCGGTTCTCAGTTAGTGATAAATCTCTAGTGCAAATCGCCAATGCTCTCGTCGAGCCATCAGGGCGAATTACCGCCGGTCAGTTACTACTCGACACTGACGGATGGGCCACCACCCGACAACGTGGAGTTCAGAAGCCGTCAATCCCTTCTTTTCCACATTTCTCCTAACGTCTTCATTCTTCGCGCCAAAAACATCCTCCTGTTTTGCAGATAATTTATCGGTAAACGCGCACAATCGATGATGGATGGACCTACCAGGTTCAACATCGCATCGGGCTCGCACATGGCGCGGGCATTCAGGAGATGTACGCATGAGCTGCGAAGAAAAAACCGGAAATCTGTATCAGCACGTCGCCCCTGCGCAAAACTCTGCCGTGGCGCTTTGCTACGAGTCCTACATACGAGCACTCGATGAGGCGGAGGAAAAGAAGATGTATACCGCTCGAGCCCTTAAGCTTGCCCAGAACGTCTACCGCAAGGCGTTGCCGCCTCTCTCCGGCCGGGAGAATATCCGCGATTTCATCGCCTGCGTAGCCCACGCCATGCTCTTGAAAATCATTGAACCCGAAGAAGCCACGCGACTCTTGTACGCCGCTCAGGTAGCTCAATCCGGCGCAAATCGCGAACAGCCAAAAGCGAAAAACTCGTGACAGGGCCTCACCCCCTCCCCCTGTTTTGCTCCATCTCTTCGCCTGGCGAGGAGTAACCTCAATAAATTCAGCAAATTTCTGCAACTAAATTCTCGGATTAATGCACAAAAAGTCGTGCAAATGGGCCTTTTCGTGCCCCGCTGTCTGTTTCGCAATCAGGCCATTCGCCAACTGTGAAAGCGCTTCGGATTCGGTTTGGGTCTCTTCGGATCGCGCACTGCCAAGCGTCAGGATGCAATAGCTTGCGAGGATGGAGTTGTTGCCCTGATCGTCGAGATCACGCGGAGCGCACAGAAAATTCAACTGTAGAAATTGTTATAAGTGCTATACTTCGGCTCCAAATCGTGGGGGTCAATATGGCACGCCGTACCTTCCTCCGTCAGATGTTTGCGCTTCCCTTCGTTGGCGTTGCTTCGAGTTGGGGGCAGAGCACCGGTCACAAACAGTTGAACGTCATGATGAAAAGTGCCTGGGGGTCGGATGATCCGACCAAGGCTGCCTTTCCCTTTCTTCACGGTCTGGCACTTTCAGAAGCGGGACACACGGTCCAGATATTCTTGCTCGGCGAAGGCGTCTCGCTCATGCGGCAGTCGGTCGCTGCAGCTGTGGTCCCGGTTGGCTGGCCGCCGCTCGGTGAGACGATGAGAAAAGTGGCCGACCGAAAGGTTCAGATTTACGCGTGTGGAGCCTGCTCTCGAGCGCGAAGCGTGGCGCAGTCCGACCTCGATCAGTGGGGAGCCAAATTCGGCAATCCCACGATCTTTGTCTCGTTGGTGGAATGGGCGGACCGGGTGATCACCGAGTAACTGGAAGGTGCGGGCAGATTTCTGAGACCTGCCCGCAATGGCGAAGTGCTATTTCGGCAGCGGGGCCGTTCCTGTAACTGTGAAACCAGCTTCCGACTTTGCTTCAGTCTCCTGTGGCTGCGCGCCGCTAAGCGTCAGGGTGTAATTGCCCGAGAGGATGGAGCGATTGCCCTGATCGTCGACGCCGGAGAGCCAGCGCGGGTCAATCTTCAGAGTGACTTCCTTGCTCGCGCCGGGGCCGATGGTTACGCGCTCAAAGCCGACGAGCGAATGGATCGGACCACCTTCCTGCGGCGTCTTGACGTACGCTTCGACAACCTCGTCGCCCGTCATTGTGCCGGTGTTGGTGACGGTGACGGTTGCTACAAGCTGATCGCCGGCCTTGAGGTTCGATGACGAAAGTTTGACGGGGCCGTAAGTGAATTTCGAATAGCTCAGTCCGTAGCCAAATCCCCAGAGCGGCTTGCCTTGAAAGTAGCGATAGGTCCGGCCCTTCAGCGTGTAGTCGGTGAAGGCGGGCAGTCCGTCGAGCGAGGCGTAGAAGGTGACGGGCAAGCGGCCGGCGGGGTTGTTGAGTCCGGCCAGCGTGCGGGCAATCGCCTCGCCGCCTTCGACGCCGGGATACCAAGCTTCGAGGACTGCAGCTGCGTGTTCATTAGCCCAGTTCAGTGCGACGGCGCTGCCACTTTGCAGCACAACGATCAGCGGCTTGCCGGTGGCGGCGACGGCTTCGAGCAGTTTCTGTTGAGGAGCAGGCAGATCGAGGCTGGTGCGATCACCGCCAGTGAAGCCGGGAATCTTGATGGGCATTTCTTCGCCTTCGAGTTGCGGCGAGAGACCGACAAATGCCACGACGACATCGGCCTCTTTGGCGCGGGCGACAGCTTCGTCGATTTGCGCCTGAGCGGGCGCTTGCCATTTAAGCGTGATTCCGCCGCCGGACTGATCGCCCGAGTGGGAATATTCAAGCTTGAAATCGTGTTCCTTCGTATCGGTAAAGTCGAACTCGATCTTTGTCGGTTTGGCGAAGCTCATCACCGGAGGAGCAGTGGGAGACGCGCCGGCCTGTGCATGGAAATTGCCCATTGTGGACAGGTCGAGTTTGGCGCGAAGACTGCCTTCGCCGAGCACTTTGCCGTCGAGCGTGAGCCGATAGCTCTCAGCGGGCGAGTAGGGGAAGCTGTCGCCGACCTCGAGCGTGAAGACGTAGTGTCCGGGTGCGGGCGCGGCGATGCTGCCGCTCCAACGAACGGAATAGTCATGAGTCTCGACTTCGGGCCGCGGTTGCGCGTTCTCCCAGTCGGCCTGGACAAGAGGCTGGGTCTCGGTGGCGACAGGGCGGCCCGTCCAGTCGGGCGTCGCGAAGAATTCCGTCTTCAGGCCTTTGTTTAGTCCGAAAGCGGTGCGCGGCACCGGCACGCCGACGCCTTCTGCGAGTGTCGATCCCTGCGCATAGAGGATGGGCGTGCTCTTGAACTGGCTCAGCATGCCATCGAGAGGCGTGACCGGATGGAGCGGCGTGCCGACGTAGTTTCCGAGAATGGAGGGAAGCGGATTCGGCAGTGGGACCGATGACGGCGATTTTTCCTGGTGCTTTGAGCGGCAGCGCGCCGTTGTTCTTAAGCAGGACGATACTCTCTTCGGCGGCCTTCAGCGAAGTCTGGCGATTAGCGCCAGATGCCACGGAGGAGAATGGAATGCGATCAAGCGTGGAGCCCGTGCGGATCGAACATGCCGAGTTGGATGCGCGCGGTGTAGAGGCGTTCGGCGGACTGTGTTACCAGGTCTTCTGAGACAAGTCCCTTGCGAACTGCGTCGGCCAGCGTATTGAAGCCGGGAGTCCACATGCTGCAGGAGAGGTCGGTGCCGGCCTGCAACGCAAGAACGGCGGAGTGCTCGATGTCGGGGGTCTTCTTGTGGCCCTGGTTCACGTCGACAATGGCGCCGCAGTCGGAGACGACGAAGCCCTTGAAGCCCCAGGCATCGCGAAGATGGTCCTTGAGGAGCATCTTGTTGGTGCAGGCCGGCCACTCATCGATGGAGTTGTAGGCGCACATGACGGATTGCACGTGGCCCTCGGTGACGGTGGCGCGAAAAGCGGGCAGGTAGGTTTCTTCGAGATCGCGCGGGCTGGGATCGACGTTGAAGCCGTGGCGCAACTGCTCGGGGCCGCTGTGCACGGCGAAGTGCTTGCTGGTGGCAACGGCGCGCAGATGCTGGAGATCGTCGCCCTGCACTCCGTTGACGAAGGCGACGCCCATGCGCCCGGTGAGGAACGGGTCTTCGCCGTAGGTTTCCTGGCCGCGGCCCCAGCGGGGATCGCGAAAGATATTGATGTTGGGCGACCAGAATGTGAGTCCGTAGAAGATGCGGTGGTTGCCTTCGCGCTGGGCCTGGTTGTATTTGGCGCGGGCTTCAGAGGAAATGACGTTGCCCATGCTGTGGACCATTCGTCGGATCCCATGTGGCGGCCATGCCGATGGCTTGCGGAAAGACGGTGCGTATCCGGCGCGCGCAACGCCATGAAGAGCTTCGTTCCATGTCTGGTAGTCGGGAATGCCGAGCCGGGGAATGGCGGTCGCCCAGTCTTCAAGCTGCGATGCTTTTTCATCCAGAGTCATTCGTCCGACGAGGTCGTGAGCCCGTTCCTGCGGCGAGAGGTTCGTGTTGCGGTAAGCGGGTTCCTGTGCGGACGAGCCTGTAACAAAGACAGCAATGGTCAAAGACGAAATAAGAAGCCAGCGGCAAGGTGGCAAGGGGCTTTCCTCCAATGGATGATGCACCAGGTGTTTTCTGCGCCCGAGCAGATCGATTTTCTCTTCTGACGGACAGGACTATGGCAGAGGCAACAAAGCCTCACTGGTAGCCAGGTTTTTCTGCCTCAAATCGATTGTTCAGCCGGAAGAAATGTACAAGGTCTGGGCCACGATTGGCTAGCGGGTTGGTCTATTTGAGCCTGCAGCAGACGTTCTAGATGACTAAAGGCCGTGCGTATTTTTCTTTTCTGCGGAGATCTCCATCTTCTCGAGAATTCTCTCCAGTTTGGCGAATTCCGGATGCCCATGCAGCGATTCGAGGCGAGGATCCGCGAGCATCTGAAAGAACCACGGGCATCGTGACTCGGCAGCAGCATTGAGCTCTGCAATCGCGCCATCCCCGTCTCCCAACGATGCGAATATTGCTGCAGTGAAGGACCTCAAAACGAAACGTTCGCGGTAGAGCCACTGCATCCGTTCCAGGATGTTACGTGCTTCTTCGACTCGACCGCCCTGGGCCAGGGCATAACCATGAATGGCGGTCGCGGGATCGAGATACGGCGATCGCCTCACCAGATCCTCAGAGACAGCGATAGCGCGATCCGTCAGACCGTTGTACGCGAGGATGATGGCTCCATAAAAATTCGAACTTTCGTGGTCGGGGAAAATATCGAGAGCGTGCTCTGCTTGCGCAATGCTTTTTGCCGTTTCTCCCGACAAATGATAGGCCCATGCGAGGCGAGCGTTCAGCCAGGGAGAATACGGATCGGCATGCAATGCTTCGTTGAGAAGCTCAATGGCTTCAAGAAAGCGACGGCGGCTGAGAGCAAATAGCGAGCGGAGCCGCGTGATCGATGTTTCATGAGGGAGGTGGGCACTGGTTGCGAAAGCGCGCAAAGCTCCAGGCAGATCGTGATCCACGTGAAAACGGACCCATCCCAGCGACGGGAGAATTGCCTCCGCGCCTTCGACGGAGAGTGGAATGGCTTCGGCAGCGTGCCGCACCTGCTCAGCTGCCTGTGTCGGAGAGACGAAGCCGCAAAACATTTGGGTGACGCACGCATTTGCGAGATCAATCTGGGCCGGAAATAGCGACGGATCCAGTTCGATTGCTCGCGTCAGATGCTGAATGCCATCCTGCATGCGATGCCGCTGCAGGGTTTGCCAATCATGGTGTCCGCGTAGGAATAACTCGTAAGCTTCGCGTTGGGCGAGAGGCTCTGTCCTGCTTGTCGCGCCAGGATTTCGTCGAGATGGAAATGAATCGTAATTGCTGAGACGAAAATACAAACGGTTGGCCAGTTCCGATTCCAGTCCCGAGGCCCTCGCCTGCGAAACGAGCATGTCTTCGACCCAGATTTGTGTACCGTCAGCGACTCGAATCATTTCCGCGCGAAGACGAAAGTGGGAAGGCGTGGTGCGAAGTGTGCCGGTGAGGACCAGGTCAGCCTGCAGTGCCTCACCCACTTGATGTGCCGTCATTCCACGGCTGGCAAGAGAAAATGAAGAATCTCTTGCGAGCACATGTACGGGCGCAAGCTTATCCGTTGTGAGCAGGGCGATGGTTTCTTCGGCGACGGATGACCCGAGATAGGCCGGGGCATTCATCTCAACGGAGAAGGGCATGATGGCGAGGCGCGGCCGTCGCCCTTGCACTTCCGGTTCGCTCTTGCGCACCTCAACGGAAAGTCGGTAACCGCGCTTGTAGATTGTCTGGATGTAATCGTCGGGGGCGAGCAACTCGCGGAGTGAGGACATGCATTTCGGCACGCTGTCGTCGGTGACGTGAACATCACCCCACAACGCCTGCTTGAGTTGCTGATGAGTCACGATCTGACCAGCATGCGCAAGGAGAAGATGCAGAGCCGCCGACTCCTTGGGCGGGAGATGAATAACCTCATTGCCTCGAGTCAGCGTGCCGTCGGATTCAAGTTGAAGATTTCCAAACGCAAATGCGCGACCAGGTAAATCGGGAGAACGGAACTGAACCATCATCTTCCTCAGAGTTTCGATCAATCTGCCTTCGGGCCCGTCCCACGTTCAAAGGCAGGCAACCTCCTTTGGCGATATCGGTCAGTCTGTCGAAACCTTGGGGAAGGTTAAGATCAAAGTTCCTCCATTTCTGCTCGTTTGGTGCGACGGCTGCTTCGAATCACAGAGACATTATGTATCTAAATTGCAACATTGATATGTGATCAGCAAAGGGTTTTCGCTCGCGATTTAGTAACTCCTGGCGAAGTTACCTTTTTTGTTCGTAAGGAGAAAAATAACAGCCCTTTATTTGATCAATGCGAACACTGCTTTCGCACAGTCAGATGAAACTCGGGACTAAGTAATCCCAAGCCTTAGTACTTCGACTTGATGACGTATGTCAGTCCCATCGTGAACTGGAAGGAGTTGCGCTTGGTTGGCGGCAGCGTTGCGGGCGGCCCATTTAGATAGCTATCAAGGGTTCCCAGCGATAAGCTGAAGTTCTTGTATGCAGGAAACGCGAGGGTGTTGGCTTGATTTGCGGAGTACGCGTGAGGATCGTTGTACGCCGGAATGTAGGCAACGCTCTGGGTGTAGGTCAAGAACTTGTTATGAAACACATAGTCTGCGGAAAATGTTGATCCGATCAGATTCTTGTTGGCTGCCGAATCTGAGATGAATGCCTGCCTCGCATACTGGATAGTTGCCTTGACATCCGCCTCTTGGTGTGGCGTTTTCAGTACGGTGTAGCCAACTCCGCCGCCGTAGATCTGTTGCAGATCCAGATTCTGAGCGTAGTTGTGATCGAAGGCCGTCTGTACAAGAGCGAAGAAACGTGGCGAGAAATATTCGTCGCGTTCTGCGTCTGCATGGTAAAGAGCGGACTTCGTGACGACCGCAGGGACGACGATGGTGTTTGCCGGGATCGTATAGGCGGGCTCAGTGATTTTTCCGAAGGAGCCGGTGAAATCCACGGATGTGCGGTTGCGCGGACTGAGCCAGGTTACAGTCGGCACGACGCGTACAAAGCCGATTGCGCCTGAGAAGGCGTATTGGTTCTGCGTTGCTGCTACGACAGAGGCGCCCGCAGTTGCGGCGCCGTTCCAGCCGGTGAAGAAACCGGGGTGATGATAGAGCTGCTTATCCAGGGTGCCTTTATCCATGATGTACTGGGCATCGGCGAGTGGAATCGTCGCGGACGCCGCGGCGTTTTCTGGGTGCAGCGTCAGCGACTGATTCGCCATCTCGATTGAGCCGGTGGGGATGGAAGCCGCATTTTTCTTTCCGAATACCTTGTCCTTTTTGAGGACGGCGAAGCTGCTGCTGGTATGCAGTTCCTTGATCTTGTCCCAGCTTAGTGAAATGTCTCCAAGGGGATCGGAGTGGAATGTGACTGTTCCAGCTACTTCATTGACGAGCTTGCCGTGCAGCGTGTCCCCATTGATGAGGACGAGAACATCGGGTGCTGCAGCGGCCGCTTGTGCCCGAAGGTGGCAAGGACAGGCGAGCAGGCAGAGCAGGATTGCGATCGGCGCGCCGGAATAAATCGATTGATGCGGTAAAACGGAGATCGTGCCGCGGCGAAGAAAAAGAGAGGGAAGCAGGCTCATGGGGAGGGATCCTTTTGAAGGGATTTGAAACCTTTGATTGCCTCTGTCGAATGCTACGCGGTGCAGTACTCATTGCTAAGGTGCAGTACCCATGCTAAAAGGTTGGCGGCGAATGCGCCACCGCAGAGCATTCAGAAATCCTTCAGGAGATGGAAGCCGGTTTCGCGGAAGACTGGGGTTGAGGTAGTTGAAATGGGGAATGGACCGTCTTACTCACGCTGGTCACTTGAGCCCTACGGCATCGGCATGAAGCTTCGCAACCTGCGTATGCAAAAGCATCTGACGCTCTCACGGCTGGCAGTGGAAACCAACTTGTCAACTGCGCTCCTGTCAAAGCTTGAAACCGATCGTATGATTCCGACGCTGCCCACGCTGGCAAATATCTGCCGCGTTTACGGGGTCGGCTTGAGCTATTTTTTTGCAGAAACCACCAAGCACAGCCTGGCAATTACGCGAAAGGCGCATCTCACCGGCAACGGAAGAGGCCAGGAATCGATCAAGCAGATTCCGCTGCACGCACTAACTCCCAACGCACAGCTTGTGGCGCGCGTGATTGAGTATCCCTCGGGAACCACCGGAGTCCTGTCGGAGGTCGGGCAGTCTGTGTGCGGCGTGGTCTATGTTCTCGAAGGAAAGCTGCAATTGGATTCAGGCGGAATGCACGAAGTGCTGGAACCCGGAGACTGCGCATATATTGACAGCGATATGTCAATTGGGTGGAGCGCAGGCGGAACGGACCGCTGCCGCGCTCTGGTTGTCACGCCGCGGAACCCGCACGAGGGATGAACTTCTAAAGCAAAGAGACCGATTCCGCTTGGCCAGGACTTCAGAGTTTGCTGCTCCGAGTTCGTGTCTGTAGGATGTTGGGAGCATTCAAGGACAGCCAGAACATGCGACCCAACCTGAACCTGATGAAGGCTACTCTGACGGGAGCGCTGGGCGGCCTGCTTTTCGGCTTCGATACGGTCGTCATCTCCGGAATCATCGATGCTGTCGTGAAGCTGTATGGTTTGAGCGACTACGGCAAAGGCTGGACCGTCGCCATTGCGCTGATCGGAACTGTAGTGGGTTCATTCAGTGCCGGAGTTGTGGGCCATAAACTCGGTTCGCGCGAGACGCTGCGGTTGACGGCGATACTCTACGTGCTGTCGGCGGTTGGAAGCGCGCTGGCATGGAACTGGCCGTCGCTGATGGTCTTTCGGTTTATTGGTGGCCTGGGCATTGGGGCTTCGTCGGTGCTGGGGCCGGTGTATATCGCCGAGCTTGCCCCCGCCAAGTGGCGCGGCCGGCTGGTGGGCGCGTTCCAGTTCAATGTAGTCTTCGGCATCCTGGTTGCCTATACGTCGAACTACCTGATTCGCCTGCTGCACCTGGGCGCAAATGAGTGGCGATGGCAGGTCGGCGTTGCGGCCATTCCCGCACTGGGATTTCTGGTGCTGCTCTTTGGAATTCCGCGCAGTCCACGGTGGTCGGCTTCGCGCGATCGGATTGACGAAGCTCTGGCAGTGCTGAAGATGATGGGAGAGCCAAATCCGGAAGCGGAGTTGGCAGACATTCGCAGCCGCGCTGGCCGAGGAACACGCTTCAGCGCACGAGCCGGTTTTCAAGTGGAAATACCGCTATCCGCTTTTCCTTGCGATCACAATTGGAGCATTCAATCAGCTGGCCGGGATCAACGCGATTCTCTATTACCTGAACGATATCTTCCAGGCAGCGGGATTCAGCCAGTTGTCGGGCGATCAACAGGCTATTGCGATCGGGTTCACCAACCTGATCTTCACCATGATCGGGATGAGCCTGATCGACAGGGCGGGACGCAAGACGCTGTTGCTGATCGGTGCGGCGGGAACGGCGAGCTGCCTGGCAGGCGTGGCGTGGATCTATCGCAGCAACGCGCACCAGGGGATGCTGGTGTGGCTGCTGATTGGGTATATCGCCTTCTTTGCCATGTCGCAGGGTGCGGTTATCTGGGTGTATATCGGGGAGGTGTTTCCCAATGCGGTTCGCTCCAAGGGGCAGGGCGTTGGCAATGCCAGCCACTGGACGATGAACACTATCATCGCGCTGAGCTTTCCGTGGGTGGCCTCGCACCTCGGGCAGAGCGTGCCGTTTGTTTTCTTCTCGGTGATGACGGTGGTGCAGTTCCTGACCGTGCTGTTCAGCTATCCAGAGACGAAGGGCCAGACACTGGAGGCGCTGCAACGAAAACTCGTTGCAGCGGGCTAAAACCCGCTCATCGCGAAAAACGCGATGAACGGGGCACGGTGGGCTCTTCCCCGGTGATCCATGTCACGACCAGAATCTGGCATTTGGACCTATACGTAAATGTGGGCGGTGAGCGGACGGATCGCATCTGTCGCGCGAAAGGCGTCCGGCGAGGTCTGCATGGAGTACCTGACGAACCCGATTTCGGAACAGGTCAAGGAAGTGGTTGAGGCCGTGATGGAGGCCCTTCGCGTTCCCAAACTTGACGATTTCTCCCCGTCTGCGGCGTCGAGTTCTTTTGAGGCAGAAGCACTGCGGACTGAGATCATCCGCGTGGGTCGAAAGCTTTGGGAGCGCCAGTATGTTGACGGCAACGGCGGAAACATCAGTTGCCGAATGGGTACGAAGTTTGTGTTGTGCACACCAACGATGATGAGCAAACGCGACCTGGAGCCTGCGGATATCTGCCTCTCTGACATGGAAGGCAACATCGTCGCCGGCGATCGTCTGCGCACCAGCGAGCTGTTGCTGCATTTGGAGATCTATCGCGCTAACCCCCGCGCGCGAGCAGTGGTGCACTGTCATCCTCCGTACGCGACGGCATTTTCGCTGACCGGGACCGCACCGCCGGTCGGACTGATTTCGGAATACGAGATTTTCATCGGCCCGGCAGCGTTGGCGAGTTACGAGACGCCGGGCACACATGCCTTTGCCGAAACGGTCTTGCCGTTCGTTCAGAATCACAATACGATCCTGCTTGCGAACCATGGGGTCGTCTGCTGGTCGGATACGGTGACGCACGCCGAGTGGCTGACCGAGATTCTCGAGTCCTACTGCAAGACCTGCGTCATTGCGAAGCAGATTGGAAAGCCGCTGACTCATATTCCTGACGACAAAATCCAGGAGATTCTGGCACTGAAGCGGAAACTCGGGTTTCCGGATGCGCGCATGGAGCCGCTCCCTGCGCCGGATGCTGCAAGTGCACCGGTGAATCCGGAACTGGAGAAACTAGTGCGGCAAGTGGTGTCGCGACTGGAAGAGCGGTAGGTGCTGGATTTACCGATGAGTTGACGGATCGCCCACACATCCAGAACTCAAAAGAAGTAACAGCTGAACAGAGGGTCACTTGGCCGGAAAAACGTCTATTCGGCCAAGTGACGAGAAGCAGGTTCTAACTAAGCCTCCGCCGCCTCTTGAGGTTTACTTCTTGGGCCGCGACTCCGGCGGCACAAGACCTGCGAGGCGGTAGTACACAACGAGCTGGCCGTAGTGTTCACCGCTATGTTCGATGATGCCGTTTGCTATGTCGAGAACGCGCGCTTTCTGCCCAGGGAAATAAACAACCTCCGTCGTCAGGCCTTTTTCGCCTTTCGCCTGGATGGCGGTTGCGCCATCGGCGAAGGATTTCTTGACGAACGCAACGATGTCGGCCTTTGACTTGTATTGGTCGCGCTTCGGATCTTCTGCCGCGGGAGGCTTCTGCCCCATCGCAGAATTCGTGAAGTAGTAGCATGAACCCGCCGCGTGCAGTAATTGCTCGGCGAAGCTCCGCTGCGCGGGTGTCGGCTTGAAGTCATATTTGTCCTCAGGAAAATCTTCGGCCAGCGCCGTCAGCTTGCGGCCAATCTCATTCCAGGAATCGAGCACGACCTTCGATTCCGGATCGGCAGGTTTGGCGCCTGCATCTTTCTTCATCGCGTCCTGGGCATGCGCGGGAAATGCGCATGCCAGCAGGACGATAGCGAGAAACGGTATTTTCATTTCTTCCTCCACGATTGAGTTTCGCGAATCAAAGCTTCAACTTCTTATTTCGCCCGCGCTAGCTCCGCAACAACTGCGGCAACTTTCTCGAGTATCTCGTTCCATCCCTCGAATTGACCGCTGTTCTTTGCGCTCTCCATGGATTCATTTCCAATGTGTGTGAGTTTCGTCTGGCCGTTTCCGAGATCCTCAAAGAGAGTCACATCGTACGCACCCTCGATGGCCTGTTCTACTCCTAATTCCTCAGGCTCAATCTTGTTTCCCTCCGAGTCGGAAAAGTACATCAACGAAACGATCTTTTCGTGCAGAACAATCTCGTGGTATTCAACCGCATTCCAGCCCTCGTACCCATCCGGCGTTCTCATGCAGAAGAGGGATTTTCCGCCCACGCGAAAATCCATCTTGCAAACGGGCGCAGTAAAACCCTTCGGCCCCCACCACTGCATCACGTACTTCGGGTCTGTCCACGCCTTCCAAACCAACTCGCGTGGGGCATCAAAAACTCGTGTTACAACCATCCGCTCTGTCTCGTTAACCGTGTTATTTGTCATCTCTGACCTCCGCCTTTTTCATTTGATTCACAACGACTTCCAGTTTGTCGAAGCTCTCTTCCCAGAATCGGCGATAAGAAACCGTCCAATCGCTCACTGTCTTTATCGCCGCTGGCCTGAGCGTGCACACACTCTCTCGTCCACGCTTTGTCTTGATCACAATCCGCGCCCGCACCAGGTAAGCAATATGTTTTGAAATCATCTGCTGCGAGAGGGCAAACGGTTCCGTCAATCCATGCACAGAGGCAGGCCCATGGGAGAGTCGCTCGATCATCGCCCGCCGGGTTGGATCAGACAAAGCCGCAAATGTTGTACCCAATCGATCCACAACCATATGGTAGTGGATTGTCTCTCAATGTCAAGTGTGAATTCTGCGATTCCTGATTTCTGTTCGCTGATCTCCGAACCCTGGCGCCTGCGCTAATTTATGCTTCCCCATCAGCGGCGTTGGGTGCATCGTTTGGGGAATAGGCTTCCCTCGTGCAATCAATTGAAGTGCGTACCGCACAGCCCGCGCAGGAGTGCGAGCCGGCAGGGTTGATGCGATGGCAGTTCTCGATCTATCGCCGGCCTGTTGGCAACTGATCTTTTCCAGTTGGCTCGCTACGACAATCTCAGCATGTGCACAATCGCTACTGCGCCAGCCGCAGCAGGGACAGCGGGGAAAGGTAGTTCCGTGCTATACTGGCTTTGCGCTCAGTGATTTGGACGTGAGCGGCGGTTTGCCTTCTTATTAGGGCAATTCAGCCTGGCACAGATTTCCCCCAAGCCCCTACAGCGTAACCACCTCCGGCTGGAGCAGTGTGCTTTCAGCAGTTTGTCGAGTGTGGTGCCCGAGGACAGAGAGTCCAACGGCGTACAGGTAGCGTGTGGCAGCTCCGGACCTCGGAAGTTTTTTTGAATGTCTGACGGTCAGTCCCCGGGACGTATTTGGTTCTCCCTTACGCATAAATTGAAGAGCAGGCGCGCATGTGAACAGGATTCGTGTGTGCGCCTCAAGGTCGGGTTCCGATTGCAGGCCTCAGGGAAAGCGAGGCTCCGGGACCCAGGAAATGAATCTATTTTGACGACTCAGTTTTCGCAGTTCACACTTTCGGCCGCCGCTCATGGCGCGGCTCAACGCCAACAATTTTGAAACCCCCACGCCGGTGCAGGCCGGCTGCATTCCTCCGGCTCTCGAAGGCCGCGATGTGCTGGCCACGGCGCAGACCGGAACCGGCAAGACGCTCGGCTTTCTTGATCCCGATCGTGGAGATGCTGCAGAAAGCACAGGACCGGAACGCGGCGCAGGCGCTGATTCTGCTGCCCACGCGCGAGCTGGCCATGCAGGTTGAGGCGGCTTTCGCGCCATTCGCACAAGCTCGCAGCAGACGGTGGCCCTGGTGGTTGGCGGCCTGCACGAACGCCCGCAACTGGACGCCATTCGCCGCGGCGCGCGGCTGATCGTGGCCACGCCGGGCACGGCTTGAGGACTACCTCAAGCGCAAGCTGGTGCGCCTGGACCAGGTCAAGATGCTGGTGCTCGACGAAGTCGACCGCATGCTCGATATGGGCTTCCAGCCGGCCATCGCGCGCATTGCCGACAACGCTGCCGGCAGTCGCGGCAGACGCTTTGCTACTCCGCCACGCTTGAGGGCGCGGTGAAGGAAGTGGCGCGCAAGTATCTCAACAACCCGGTACGCATCGAGATCGGCTCGGTGCTCAAGCCGGCCGAGAATGTGGAGCTGCGCACCTTTGAAGTGGATCCCGACAAGAAGCAGGAGTTGCTCGAACATCTTCTGGATGCAGAGGACGGGCAGCTTCCTGGTGTTTGTGCGCACCAAGCACGGCGCGGATCGCGTGGCGCGCAGGCTCAGCCGTTCAGGCTGGTCGGCGACGCAGATTCACGGCGACCGCTCGCAGTCGCAGCGGAATTCCGGCACTGCGCAGCTTCTCCGAAGGCCATCACCGGGTGCTGGTTGCTACCGACGTTGCCGCTCGCGGCATCGACGTGGCCAACGTGGCGCACGTGATCAACTTCGACATGCCCAAGCTGGCGGAAGATTTTGTTCACCGCGTGGGCCGCACAGGCCGGGCATCGGCGCATGGCGTGGCGTCGACTTTTGCCGGGCCGGCCGAACGCGGCGATCTGCGCAAGATTGAGCGGACGCTGTCGATCCAGATGAAGCGCTTCAAAGTGCGCTCACTGGATGAGAGCGCGGCGTAAAGAGCAGCTTCTAGCCTCCAGCTTAGACCGGATATCACGCGGCTCGATCAACCAATCGAGCCGCGTTCCGCGTTTGGCTGTCAAAAAGAGCTGGCCCGGGTCGGATGACTGAATGATTCCAGTGTTGATGCGGATGTTTATACGTCACGCATGTTTGTGATAACAGGAACTCTTCCCTTTGTTTGGCGTATTCAAGGGCAGAGGACTCAAAACGTGATTAGCCGATCGATTCGATGCGCCGCAGTTGTTTCTCTTGCTGCCGTCAGTTGCATGTTGACTTGCATTCCTGCTTTCGCCGCCGACGGACCTGACTCCAATCTCACATTGAATGAACGCGTCTACGTGGCGAGTCGTGTTTATGCTTCGCTTAACAATTTCGCCCATTGGCAGAACGCGCCGAACCTGGACGTTGATGCTGGATACCGCGCCTATCTTGAAAAGGCAATCGCCAGCGAAGATCGCAAGGCGTTCAGCCTTGCGAGTATGGAATTTCTTGCCAATCTGAAAAATAGCCACACCGTGTTTATCGACATGATGCTGGCGAAACAGGGCGGCGTGTTGCCATTCATCGCGCAATCGATCCATGGGCAGTGGGTGGTTACCGAGAGCATGAGTCCCGGCCTGCGGGCGGGGGATGTGATCGAAAGCATCGACGGCCGGCCCTTCGACAAGTTTGTTCAGGATTGCAGTCGCGTGGTTTCAGCCTCGACTGAGGAGGGAGGACGTCACCTCCTGTTTGCGCGCATGACAATCGTCACACCTTATGCGCACTTATTTCCGGAGCAGTTTGTCCTCACGTTAGCGGGAGGGAAAAAATTGGCGATCGATCGCCGCACCCTTCATGATGCGTCTCTGGAGACTGAAGGCCGCTGGCTGGAACCGGGGAAGGTGGCGTATATCCGGATTCATACCTTTCTGGGCCCGGACTTCGAGAAGCGAGCTGTTGAATTTGCGAAGGAGTACCGGAACGCCGAAGCAATCATTGTGGACGTGCGGGGTGAACCCGGCGGGTCGACGCCCACGGACCTGATGTCATTCCTCATGGATCGGCCTTCGCAGTGGTGGACTGAATCGACGCCGGTAAACATGCCTTATTTTCGTTTCAGGGCTTCGCAGGGAAGGGGTGAGTACAAAGCTTTCGAGCGGCCGGCACTTATCTGGTCGAGTCCGGTGGCGCAGCCCGCCAAGGACGTCTTCCATGGGAAGCTTGCCATCTTGACCGATGCTGGCTGTTACTCAGCCTGCGAAGACTTTGTCATGCCTTTCAGGTTGAATCACAGGGCGGTGATCGTGGGAGAGACCACCGGCGGCAGCAGCGGCAACGCTGACATGATTGACTTGGGACACGGAATGATGGTGATGGTGGGGGTCCAGCGCGTCAGCTTTCCAGACGGATCGCAGTTGGAGGGCGTCGGTATCAGGCCGGATGTGGAGATTGGGCCGACAATCGAGGACTTGCTTGCCGGGAAAGATACTGTGCTTGATGCCGCGCGGCAGCGGATGGCGCAGTAGCCAGCCAGCTAGTCTGGTTGCGGTGGTTTTGGCTGATGCCGCCGCCCGACGTCATGAAGGTCTATCACGCCCGGGAACCGGGCCTGATAGACGGGGGCGCCTAGCCGCAAACAGGTGTTGCAAATTCGCAATTCTATCTTTTGAGCCGCTTCCACGCTGTGATGAGAGCGGGAAATCCGTTGCTGCATTTCGTTGACTCCGCCCACTGATTCGGTTATCCTAAGGGTCTTGTGCGGTGTTGCGCCTGGGGTCTGTAGTGGGGCCCTCAGAGACGGAGTCAAGTCGCTGAGGAGAAGAAGTTTAGCCCGGACCCGGCTGATTGAACCCCTTAATCGGATTCGACCGGAACAGGCACCTTCGGCTGGGACAGCGAGCTAAGTCCAGCAGAGTCAGGGCCCTTTTTGAGGGCAAGCGCCGCAGTCCTCACCCGAACAGGATTGTTTGGAAGTGGGTGGAAATCAGAGTCCATGCGCGGATGCCATGGGCACAAGGCGCGTTGCGCTGAAGTTTTTGAAGCGATAGAGGGCAGGAGAGAGATGAGCACCTTTGTTCCGAGCGGCAAGGATATTGACCGCAAGTGGTATGTTGTGGATGCCAGCGGCCAGACCCTGGGCCGACTGGCGACCAAGGCAGCCGATGTGCTGAGTGGCAAGCTGAATCCGAAGTATGTGCCGTACATCGACATGGGCGATCACGTGATCGTGATCAACGCCGAGAAGGTTCGCCTGACGGGCTTGAAGAGCCAGAAGAAGGTCTATCGCCGCTACACCGGTTTCCCCGGCGGTCTGCGTGAAGAGGAGTTTTCTCGCCTGCTGGCCCGCAAACCGGAGAAGATTCTGGAAGAGGCGATCAAGGGCATGCTGCCGAAGAGCAAGCTTGGCCGCGCAATGGGTTCGAAGCTGAAGGTTTATCGCGGCGACAAGCATCCGCATTTTGCGCAGCAGCCGGTGGCTTTGGAAGTTTCATCGCGCAGCTTTTAAGCTGTCAGCCGTCAGCTTTCAGCTTTGAATTGCTGGTGCCAACGGTAGAGGCAGGAACGAATCGGAATTGGAAAACTAGCTGAAGGCTGAAAGCTGAAGGCTAAGAGCGAACAAGAGCTAAGAGGATTGAATGGCAGATTTGGTTCAGTATTACGGGACGGGGCGCCGCAAGTCGGCGATTGCCCGTGTTTTTCTGCGTCCGGGCACCGGTGAGTGGAAGGTAAACGGCAAGGCGTTCGACGTGTACTTCGTGACCGAGCAGCAGCGTGTTGCCGCCAAGAGGACCCTGGTGGTAGCCGACTTGGCCTCCAGCTTCGACGTCGTGACCACGGTTACGAGTGGCGGCGTGTCTTCGCAGGCTGACGCAGTCAAGATGGGCATTGCCCGCGCTCTGGTTCTTTTCAATCCAGAGCTGCGCAAGCTGCTCAAGGCTGAAGGCCTGATGACTCGCGATGCTCGCCAGAAGGAACGCAAGAAGTACGGACAGAAGGGCGCACGCAAGCGGTTCCAGTTCTGAAGCGCTAAGCGCTTCGAAGTGGACAGTGTTCAGTGAGCAGTGATCAGTAAAAGCAAAGATAATCTGATCACTGAGAACTGACCACTGATCCCTGGTTTTAAATCCCCCGCGAGAGCGGGTTTCAATCCGGGCCAGACGAAGGTTAGCCCGGATGCAATCCACGAAGGAGGCCAATGGCCACGATCACAATGAAGGAGCTGCTCGAAGCTGGTGTTCACTTCGGGCATCAAACGAAGCGCTGGAATCCCAAGATGAAGGAATACATCTTTGGCGAGCGCAACGGGATTTACATCATCGACCTGCAAAAGACGCTCAAATTGTTCAAGGACGCGTCGAAGTTTGTCACCGAGCTGTGCGCGAGCGGCAAGACGATTCTCTTCGTCGGCACCAAGCGCCAGGCGCAGGACGCCGTTGCCGAAGAGGCCAATCGCGCGGGCATGCCGTACATCAACCAGCGCTGGCTGGGCGGACTGCTGACCAACTGGGTGACGGTGCAGAAGTCGGTGAAGCGCCTTCAGGAATTGGATGATATGGCCACGGACGGCCGTTACGAACTGCTGACCAAGAAGGAAGTGATCCGGCTGGAGCGCGAGCGCAAGCATCTTCAAGCCAATTTGGCCGGCATTAAGAATATGAAGCGCCTGCCCGACGCGCTCTTCATCGTCGACTCGAATAACGAGGCGATCGCAGTGAAGGAAGCGCGCAAGCTGGGCATCCCGGTGGTAGCGGTGGTGGATACCAACTGCGATCCCACCGTGGTGGATTATGTGATTCCGGGCAACGACGACGCACTGCGCGCAATTCGCCTCTTCACCTCGAAGATTGCCGATTCGGCAGCTGAGGGCGTGAATCTCGTGGGCGACAAGGCGTTCGCCGCGGAAGAGGCTCCGGCGGCGGAAGGCGAGGTTGTCGCGGCGGTCGAAGCTTCGTCGACTGAAGATGTCGATTTTGACGCGGCGCTTGGCGGCGGTGTCCGCAAGGCTCCGGCGGCAGAAGCGGTGATCGACGAAGAGGAAGTGGTCGAGCGCGCCCTGTAAGTTCTGAATCAGACCGAGACAAGCGTGGCCGCGCAGTCTGGTTGCCACGCTTTTCTTTTGATACCTGCGGTGTGGCTAACCGCGCCTTGGCGCCGAAGATCTGAGTGGCACCGTATATGAATTGTAGTCAGGAGAAGGAAGCGAGATGACTGTGGCAGACAAGATAGATGCAAAGTTGGTGAAGGATCTTCGCGAGAAGTCCGGCGCGCCCATGGGCGACTGCCTGAAGGCTCTTCAGGAGACCAAGGGAAACATCGAAGAGGCATTCGTGGTGTTGCGCAAGCGCGGCATGGCCTCTGCACAGAAGAAGGCCGCCCGTTCGACAAATGAGGGCGCGGTAGGCACCTACATCCATGCCGGCGGCAAAATCGGCGTGATGGTGGAAGTGAACTGCGAGAGCGATTTTGTGGCGCGTACTGATGACTTTCAGGAATTGCTGAAAGATATCGCGATGCACATCGCGGCGAGCGATCCGCGGTACATCAAGCCTGAAGATGTCAGTGCCGAAGACTTGGAGCGCGAGAAGGAGATCTATCGCGCACAAGCAGCCGCGAGCGGCAAGCCTGCGAACATCGTGGAGCGCATGCTCGAGGGCAAGATGGCGAAGTTCTATGAAGAGGTTTGCCTGCTCGATCAGCCCTTCATCAAGGACCAGGCTGTGAGCATCAAGGAACTGATTGCGCAGAAGGTCGGCAAGCTGGGCGAGAACATTACCGTGCGGCGCTTCGCGCGCTTCAAGGTGGGTGCGCCGGAGTGGACCGTTTCGCAGACCAAGGCCGTGGAAGCGGCTGCGGAGTAATCCGGCAGATTCGGAAAGATTCATCCCTTGGGGTGGGTGGATGCAAGTGGCAAGGCCCGGAGCGCAAGCTCCGGGCCTTTGTTCTTTGGGCGTCGGCTTACGGCTGTTTCAATTCAGGTGCCCGATGCCGATTCTGCCAGCCTCGGAATTCGTCAGCCATAAAAAACGGGAGCCAAAGGCTCCCGTTTTTACTGTCGAGCGTGAACGACTACGAACTGCGGACTCTTCAGAAGTTGAGCTTCAAAGCGAATTGCCCGAAGCGTCGTTCATCGTGATTTCCTCCGGTGGCCAGCGTTCCGAGGCCGCCTTTCAGCAAATTCACCTCGATCGGCGTCGTTGTCGGGCCGAAGTAAGCAAGATTCGTTGTGTTTGTGTAGAAGTTGTGGTGATTGAGTAGATCAAACCCTTCTGCACGGAACTCCAAGTTCATGCGCTCTCTCAGCGGGAATTGTTTGTCGACAGCCATATCGTAGTTCCACGCTCCAGGTCCTCGGAACGAATTCCGGCCCGTCATGTTGGTGGGATATGGTCCGAAGTCCGAGATGCCGAGAGTCGAGTTGAGAGGCGCGAAACTCGAAGGAACCGGCACTGACAACCCGTTGTAGAGGTTTGGCTGCCCTGCATTCTGTGGAGAGCTGCTCACTTTGTAATTCGTGATCGGCGTCGCTGGTGTCAGGCGGGGCACCTGGTAAAAGTTGTAATTGTTGTCGTAGTCGTACACCGAGAATGGAATGCCGGTGCGAACCGTGTAGATGCCGGACAGTGTCCAGCCTCCCAGCGCCTGCCCTTCAATGTTCCGTTGACCTTTGAACCAGGGAGTGGTCCATATGGGTGAGAGCGTCAGCCGATTCCGGATGTCGAAGTCAGAGGATCCCCAATCAAGCCCTGGATCCAGGAAATTGGTATAGCCGAGCGAACCAATATAGCCTGATCCGCCTTGGAGACTGTCGCTAAAAGTCGAGCTGATGTCGTCCAACGAATGTGAGTACGTGTAGTTCGCGACCACGTCCACACCCGACTTCCTGAGATTCAGCGCCTGGAGCCGGACATTCAGACCGTTGTACGAGCTCGCACCCAGGCTGCCGCGCATGTTGATATTCGAGTATTGATTGTTCGGCCGATTGAGGCATGGCGTCGCGCAGTTAGGAGAACTGGCGAAGCTCAGCGGGTCACCAAGGTAGGCCTGGGCCGAACCAATCAAGTTGATGTTCTCGAGATCATAGAGGTGAACGCCGCGGGCTCCGCTATAGGAAAGTTCGAGAATTGTGCCGGGAACAAGTTGCCGTTGCAGTGCCAGGCTCCAGAACTGGGTTTGCGCGACCTGGATATTCGGATCGGGCATGCGCAGCTCGGCCGGAGGCAGATAGCTCTGCGGCCCAGGCTCGCCAAGCGGGCCAAGACTGCTATTCGTTACCAGAACCGAGCAGTTGGGCGTGGAAGGCTGGCAAACGGAATTCAGCACCTGGCTCGCTGGTGGATTGAAGCTCGCGTTATAGGTCACATTGCCGAAGTTGCGTTCATAGCTGATCCCATATCCTCCACGCAGGCTTGTGAGCCCGTTTCCGCCGAAATCATAGGCAAATCCGACCCGGGGCGCTACCGTTCCCCAGCGCGGAGCCCAGAACTGCCCCACCGGGCTCTGCTGGGTGAGAAAGACTCCGCCACTTCTCACCTGCTGATAGATCCCGTTCCCTGGACCAAAGTAGAAGTTCGAGTCGAGGCTCTGATTGTTGTTGTGCTGCACCCCGTAGTGCTCATAGCGCACGCCGTAGTTGAACGTAAACTTGGGGGTCATCTTGAAACTGTCCTGCGCATAGGCGGCCCAGTCGTTATAGCGGTAGCTTCGTGCGACGCTGGGGTTGGTCAGCGGCGGAGTGATCGTGCAGTCCGGGGTCCCGATCGCATCTCCCGGCATGGAAGGCGATCCGGCGTTGTTGCTCTGCCAAAAACCGGGGTTTACATGGCAGGGGAGCACGCCTTGTGGGTCAAGTCGGGCCTGGAAGGAAATCAACTGGCTGCCGGCCGGATTTCCTGCGATGTTCAACAGGTCATTCATGCTGTCCTGGGTGCCTGCGCCGAGTTGTTGAACCGCCTGAATGTAGGCGCCATATGCATAGTTCAACTGGATATAGGTCCAGGTGCCACCGAAACGCATGGAATGACGCCCCTTGACCCAGGATAGGTCGGGTTCAAGCTGGATCGTGTTCTGCGGACCGCCGACGGGTAACCCACCTGCACCCGGGATATTGGCGTTCTCGAGTCCGGGCATCGCGATGGACACCCCGGTCACGGGGTCACTCGGTGTAAGAAACATCAGCATTGGAACATCGATCTGCTTCTGATCAAAGCTGGCGTTCTCGTTGAATCGTGTGTAGCTGGCTTTGCCGCTGAAGACCATTGAGGGGGTAAACGTGTGAGTGAGTGAATACAAGTAACTCTGGTTCAGGAAGGTTGTACCCACATCGTACTGGGGGTAAGCGCTGTAAAAGGTGGAACCCATAAACTCATCTATGTTTTCTCTGCCGGCACGGAAGAACATCTGAGTTTTCTCGCTCATTGAGAAGTCGATACGCCCAACCAGCGCGTAAGTGTTTTGCGGAAAACCACCACCAGCATCGAACGGTGCGGTAAAGTTCACGGTGTCCCATACCGGGGTCGAAGGATCTACGGGAGTGACTCCGTTGATCGGGCCGACATTGACCCCGGCACCCGCGAGGTCACCCGCTGTGGTGACTTTCCCGGATGCAGGTGCAGCTCCCTGCCCATTGGCCGCGAAATAGGCCTGGGCATTCGCGGGCATCATGGCGATAAAAGCGGGATCAAAGACCTCTTGTGTTTGGCTTGAATTGCTGCGAACCCGTGTCCACTCAGTGGATTGTGAGAAAAACAGCTTGTCCCTGAGGATGGGCCCGCCGACAAAATAGCCAAACTGGTTACGGGTATAGCCACCTTTGGGAGCGACGATCGCGCCCGCAAAAGTGTTGGCCGCGGTATTGGCAAATGTGTTGGAGGTATACGCCGATAGACGGTTGAATTCCCAGGCAGAGCCGTGGAATCCATTTGTCCCAGGCTTCGTCGTCAGATTGACGACGCCGCCCGAAGCCCGTCCATATTCGGCTCCGAAGTTATTTGTGATGACGCTGTACTCCTGTACCGAGTCAACGGGAATATCTTCACCAACGGCGAGACCAAATATGGAGATATTCTCCACGCCATCGAGGAGGATCTCCGTGCCCGATTGCCTCTGGCCGTTGATCGCGTACCCAACGCCCCGGCTCGTGAGGTTCTGGCCACTGTTCATGCTGTTTGTCGTGTTATCGCCGCTGCTGACATTGCCTGACAGTGCCACAAAATCATACGGATTGCGCGTTAAGCTCGGCAGTTGGGCCAGTTGCTGCGTGTCGACTACCTGCGAAAGCTCCTGCGTCTGCGTGTTCACCGTGTTGCCGCCCGAGGCCTGCACCTCTACTTCAGTGACAGCGGTGTTGACGGAGAGCTTAGCATCGAGAGTCACGTGGCCCCCGACAGTGACTTCGATCTTCGCGGTAAACGGTTTGAATTGACCGGAAGTGACTGAGAGCTCGTATGTGCCTGGTTCCAGGCCGACAACCGTGTATGCTCCAGTGCCCGACGTTTGCGTGGCTCGTTTGGCGTTGGTAGAGACGTTTGTCACCGTGATTGCGGCGTTGGGGATAACAGCGCCGGATGCATCGGTGACCGTGCCGGCGATGGTTCCACTTTCAACTTGGGCAAGGCAGGGACTCACGAAGAGTGACACAGTCAGAATCGCAAGCAAAATCTTGATTTTGCGTGTGATGGTATCGTGTCGTGCCCGGGTTAGGAAATCGAGCGTGGGTGACAGCAAGTCTGTGTTGGGTGTTTGCATCGTAATCCTCCATAAGTCCGGCAATGCCGGGAAAATAACGCGAAAGAAGGTTCGCGAAGAGTCTCCCTCACCGGCGTCTAAGGCGCGGATGAGCTTATCGGAAGATCGACGAACACCTGCAGAGGGCGAATGCCATGCGTCGCAACGATCTCTTGAGCGCCGCAATCGCGGAGAATCCCTAAAGGGAATTCGCCCTGAGTTCTGGCGTGAATTGAACATCGGAGACCGAAGCTGCGACTTACTGCTTCGATTCTCCGAAGTTTCTGAATCTTCAGGATCCTGGCACCCGATCGATGTCTGTCACCTAGATTCGCCCACCAAGCATCGCCGCTAAATACAACGCGACGTAACGGGCTTTTATGCGGGCACCATATCTTGAAGATCCTTTAGACGGCTTCCGTCCTGAATAATAAGACAACGACCTCGAGTCTTCAGGATGCCGTCTTCAATTAGGCGGTCTTACTAGGAAGGCAGCCCACCTTAACTGCTTCGATGCAGATTGGGGGCGCGCAGATGCGCCGGGTCTCACGGAATTCGCGACTTAGTTCGAAAAGACGTTGAAACGATCAGACGTTGTCCGATTGGTCGCGTGGACGCGTTCGCCCGCTCCGTAGAGCGTTGGACGGGAGATCGCACAAAACGAAAGCGGCGGCAAATGCTGGCAGGATGAACTTGACGCGAAGCGCGCTCGAAACAGTGGGGTGGGGGGACATCGAGGGAGTCATTGTGCGCTTCCCGAAACAACATACATTGGCTTGGCGGAGGCCGCAGGGATGGCGCCGAATCGCCGTTCGCGGTGATTGAAATCGCTCACTGCGGAAGCGAGATCAGATTCATCGAAGTCGGGCCACATGCGGTCGGTGAAGGCGAGTTCGGCGTAAGCAGATTCCCAGAGCAAAAAGTCTGAGAGTCGCTGTTCGCCACCGGTGCGGATGAGGAGGTCGACGTCGCCGCAGTTGGCCTTAAGCGCATGAGCAATGATCGTGCGCATGTAGTCGGAAGTGAGCGGTTGATTTGAATTCGGATCGGTCACGGCTGCGATCGCTGCGTCGGCAATGGCGGTACGCGAAGAGTAATCAATGGCAATGCGCAGTTTCAGGATGTGTCCATCGGCGGTGGCGGACTCGGCGCGTTCTATTTCGCGGAGCAGTGGCGCGGGAATTCGATCGCGGCGGCCAATGACTTCGAGATGCACGCCTTGCTGTCGCAGCCTGTCGCATTCGAGACGAAGAAATGCGCGGATGATCCAGAAGATGCTTTGCACCTCCTGCGCCGGGCGTGCCCAGTTATCGGATGAAAATGCATAGAGGGTAAGAGTGCGGATGCCAACGTCGGAGGCATGTTCGACTACGCGTCGCACTGCGGCAACACCGGCGCGGTGACCGGCAACTCGCGGTTGTCCGCGGTGTGTGGCCCAGCGGCCGTTGCCGTCCATAATGATGGCGACGTGAAGGCCGGATTCTGATTTGCTTTGCACTGTAAAGTTCCCTCACATATTGAATGACACGTCTCTAATCGATTGCATCCAGCTTTGCGCTGCAAAGTTAATGAACAAAAAATCAGACCCGTGAGGGCGTCAGATTCTGGAGCAAGGTTGAGGTTGCTGCATTGGGATTGGCTCCTGCTGCGTCGCGCACTACCTGTTCCAGGGTCGCGAGGTATTCAAGATAGCGCTTGCGGCCGGATGCGGTGATACGACAAGTGGTTTGCGGGCGGTTGCGATCGTGGCCGCGGATGATCTCCACCATCTTTGCGTTCTCCAGAACGCTTAGGTGGCGGCTGAGGTTGCCGTCGGTCAGGGCGCAGAGTTGCTTGAGGTCATTGAAGGCGAGGCCCTTTGGATTGGTGATGAGCGAAGTGAGCACGCTGAGGCGTGCGCGTTCGTGGATGACGCGATCGAGGCCTTCGTAAGCGAAGCGTCCTTCAGTACTGGGGGCCTTAGATTTCATCCGGATCCTCTTTGGAGCCCCAGAGCAGCACCGCTGCAACAATCAACTGTCCGATGCCGTACGCGATGCCCATGGTCCATGGAGTGAGCGCGCGCGTGTCGCCGAGGCCGATGCAGGCGAGGCCCGTGAGAAGGTACCAGCAACCTGCGGCTGTCATGGGCTTGGGGAGAAATCTGCAGGACGCGAAGACGCCGAGGCTGAATGTAATTTGCCAAAAGCCGGGGAGCATCCAGACCGAGCCTGGCACGAAGCGGACGAGGACGACCGAGATGAGTGCGCCTGCGCCCACGGAGGGCAGAAATTGTTCAACGGCCATGAGGATCATCTCGTCCGCCATGCCGGAGTGGATTCGTCGGGTGCGCGTGAGCGTCTGCATCCCGATGAGTACAGCGGAGAGAATTGCCGTTGTCATCCAGATACGCAGGTAGTTGCCGATGTGGCTCGCCGGATCTGGCAGCAAAAAGGCCTGAGCGGTAGCGGCGAGGATGGCAAGCAAACCGGTCACTGCGAGGGTGGCAGCGCCGTAGCCGCGGAATTCGGTGCTGCGAGCCACCTGGCGGCGGATGCTTGTGATATCGCCGAGAGCCTTGTCGAGGGGATGGATCGGAAAACTCATCGCACACTCACTTTACATTGCAAAGTAGCGCAGTGGGAGGAGGCTGTCAAGTTACGAGCTTGATTCAGGAGTCGCGTGAGTTAACTTGCGACGTCCCAAGTCGGATGAATGTTGCGGTTGTTGTGATGAAGTGAAGGCGCAGTCTGCGCGGGCGGAGGGCTGTACCTACAGGGGGATCCCCTCAACCTGTCCCTCGCGTATGCGATACTCGAAAAGGCATGTACAAGCGGATTATTTTGAAGCTTTCGGGAGAGGCATTGGCGGGGCCGAACCGGTTTGGCCTGGATGCTGGAAAAGTGGCTGAGATCACGGAAGAAATCGCCGAGGTCCATCAGTTGGGCGTTGAGATCGGGATCGTGGTCGGAGGTGGCAATTTCTTTCGCGGTGTGGCGCAGCAGGCGAAGGAGATGGATCGGGTTGCGGCCGACAACATGGGCATGCTGTCCACGGTGATGAACGCGATTGCGTTGCAGGACTCGCTGGAACAGCGCGGGGTGCAGTGCCGCGTGATGACCGCAGTGTTCATGAACCAGGTGGCAGAGCCGTACATCCGACGTAGGGCGGTACGACACCTGGAGAAGGGCCGCGTGGTGATCTTCGCTGCGGGTATCGGGAATCCTTTCTTTTCAACAGACACGGCGGCGAGCCTGCGGGCGATGGAGATCAAGGCCGATGTGCTGCTGAAGGGGACCAAAGTCGAAGGCGTCTACAGTGCGGATCCTGTGCTGGTGAAGGATGCGGTGAAGTACGACGAGATCACCTACATGGAGATCCTGAGACAAGGGCTGAAGGTGATGGACCTGACTGCCGTGAGCCTCTGCAAGGACAACAACCTGCCCATGATCATCTTCAACATGAACCAGCCGGGCAATATCCGGCGCGTGGTGCTGGGCGAAAAGGTTGGGTCACTGGTGACGGCCTGAAAAACAGTGGCCGGTTGTCAGTGGTCAGAAGTTGGCGGGCTCATAAGAACCTGGGCCTTCGGTAATTGCGTCAGCTGGCGGCGATTTGGCGTCTAAACAGCAAGTGGAAATGAAGAAGCCAGCGCGGCTTGATGCACTCACAGGCCTGCGCTGCTTTGCGGCTATCAACATTGTCCTCTTTCATTTTTCCAATCCAAACTGGTTTGGTCCAATGGCGCCGGTGGTGAATGCCGGCTATGCTTCGGTGAGCTTTTTCATCCTGCTCTCGGGCTTCGTGCTGGGGTACAACTACAACGCCAGGACGCGCGCGGGCGAGTTGAACAACGTGCGGTTTTATGAGGCGCGATTCACGCGACTCTATCCCATCTATCTACTCAGCCTGATACTGGCGTTTCGTATGGTGCCGATCGAATGGGGTGAGCACACGCATGCGATGTTCTGGTCAGGCATGGCGCTTTCGCCGCTTCTGCTGCAAGGGTGGATTCCCGAGATCGCGACGTTTTTGAATACTCCGGCTTGGACGATGTCGGCCGAGTCGTTCTACTACGTACTCTTTCCGTGGATGTCTCGCTGGAAGAAGCCGGAGCAGGTGGGACCGCACCTGGCAAAGATGGGCATGGTGTGGATGCTCGGGATGGTACCGGGAACGTTATACGTGATATTTAATCCCGATGGCCTCGCGCATGTGGATCGCTTCAGCTATGGAAAGTGGCTGCAGGCGCTGAAGTACACGCCGATACCGCATCTGGCGAGCTTCGTATTTGGTGTGATGCTGGCGAATCTGGATGAGATTGTGCCGCGGATGGGAAGGCGGCGGCTGGCGGTGGGGATCTTTGGATTTGCTGCCACGTTTGTAATTCTCACCCAGGCATATCGGCTTCCCTATCCGCTGCTGCACGACGGCTTTTTTATGCCACTGTTTGGTTGCATCATCCTTGGGCTGGCAGGCGTGAATCCTCTGTCGAAGCTGTTGGGCTTGCGGCCGCTAGTGTTTGTGGGTGAAGCGAGCTACTGTCTCTATCTCCTGCATTTCAACCTGTGGAACATGATTCACGATTCGCATGTGCTCAATCACCTGGGGCTGGCGCGGTTCGATCCGTGGATCAGCTATGTGCTGCTGATCGCACTGGCACTCGCGGCGTTGCATTTTGTTGAGAAACCGGCGCAGCGCATCCTGCGCAGGTGGATGCATGTGTGGAGGTGAGTACTGGAACATGGCTCATGCTCGCTCACCAAATGAAATGCTAATCGACAACCGATCTCCTTAATATGCAACCTATTAGTTGCGGATCGTCGCCATCCAACCCCCATGCTTGGTTGGCCGAATAATTCCTAAGACACGTCATTGAGCTGCGCAGCGAGTTGTTTCATTGCAGCATTTTCGCGGGTAACTTCACCAGGCTCTTGACTGTGCAAAGCTATCTCTGCGGCGATCGAGCGACCGAGAATTCGCTGGTCAATATTGCCAAACGCTCCAGGCACGAGGCTTCCCAACCAACCGACCCAGGCCGGGGTATGAGCGTTGCCGACAATGATGCCGGGGCGAAATATGGCGAGGCGGGCAAAACCGATGTTTCGTACGGTGTCTTCCTTCATACCCATTACTCGCGCATAGCGAATCTTGCTGCGAGTTGTGCTTCCTGCCGCGGAGAGGAGGCAAAACTGGGCGATTCCGGCGTCATGACAGCCGCGCGCAAAGGCACCGACGACACCGACCTCAAGCCGTTTCAATTCTTTTTCGCTCCAGCGTCTCGATCCAGAACCGACACCCACGCAGCTGACGGCGCTGGCGGAACCTTGGCTTAACACTTCGCGGGCAAGGGCGGCAGTACGCTCGGCAAAGTCCGCAGCGCCGGTATCAAGAACGACGTTGCGCACTCGGGGTCGCGGCGCAGTGGGCTTTCTGATGACCATCACCACTTCCCGGCATTCCGAAGTGGCTAGCAGTTCCGCAACGACTGCACCGCCGACTTGTCCGGTACCACCAAGGATAATTACGGCGAAATTCTGCTTCACAGATAGGACCTCTACTTAGGTAAGGATGCGACAGCCCCGTTCACCCCAGAGGGAAGCATACTTGGTCTCGGTTCTAAATTGAGCTAGTAAAGCATGGCTTTTCTCAAGTGGTTAACAGGCCGTTGCACTCATTGAGTCGTGCGCTATTGTTCCTCGGCGAAGGCGAGGAAGCTGTGGGGCTGGATGGTGATGTGGAATTCGACGTGAGGGGCGCGACGCGAACCTCTGGAAGCGGTGGCGACCTTGCCTTCGATCTCCTCGCCGGTTGCGAGGTTGCGCAGGTGCGATGCCTGGTCGAGGATTGAAACTGTTATGTCTGCGGGTGCATCCAGGAAGGACTCGATGACAAAGCTTTTGTTGTCGTATGCGAAGAGGCTAACCTTGCTGGGAGCGTCGAGGATGACCGGGAAACGAGATAGAACGTAGCGGCGGAGTGCGGTGAGGACGGGCTGTGGCAGCGAGTAGAGGTCGTTGGCGTTTTCGGGAATAGTGAGCACGTACAGAATTCCCTTGGAATAACGATCCATCAGCAGCAGCGGTGCACCACGGCCATTGGCGGTGCCGCGCACAATCGGCCATGCGTCGTTGGTGAGAAACGCAATTTCAGGAACGAGAATCTCTGAGGTCTTGCCGAGGTCCGCGCCGCTTCCGGCCCCGTAGCCTCCCCAAAACGCATTTACGCTGAGCACGTTGCCGGTGGTGTGGATGTCGGCGATTTGTTTGATTCCCTTGTCTTGAAGCCGCTGCAGGAGTCCGGTGGTAATCACGACGTTACCGCCGTGTTCGAGGTGGGTCCGAATCTTGCTGATGAGGTCGGGATCGAATCCGGCTTGTTCTGTGAGGAGCACCGTGTGTGCATCGCTCGGAAAATCGGGGCGCATGTCGATGGGAATGCCGATCATGCCCAGGTAGTTTTGCAGGAAGTCCTCGCCGGTGGACTGATACGGCTTGTAACTGGCGATGCCGATCGGCTTGCCGAGTTTGCCGAGAACCGAATTGACTTGCGACAGGGCGTAGCCGGCGGCAGTTGCATAGGTGATGGGTGAGTTGGAGCCGGTGTCGGAGTGCCATTTGTCGAGACCCGCGGCCGTGAAGGTAGTGGGCAAGCTGCTCCAAGCCTGGCGGTCTGCCCATCTCTGCGGGTCGCAGCAGATCGCTGTATTGGAAGAGCATCATCTGCGGCGTTTTGGCGAGCATGGTGTCCCATAGCTGCTCGGCATAGCGGTCGAGGTAGCGCGAGTCGTAGACGTCGACCCAGCCTCCGCCGTTGCGGCCCGGTGCGATGTTGTCAAAGTAACGGATGATCTCGAAGCTCTCGTACTGCTGCAAATGCTGGTCGTTGTCCTCGGGGTCGCGGGTTTCTGTGCCCGTGTAGATGCCGTCGAAGAGCTTCGGTTGCTGGTCAAGGTCATAGCCGTTGGCCTGGAAATGCTCGTACCAGTTGGGGAACTTGATGATGATTTTCACTTTGGGATTGACGGCGCGGGCGGGGCCTAGAACGAGCTCGCGAGAGACGTTATCCATGAGCTTGAGGCGGAATGCGTCCCACGTCTGGTTGCCTTTCGCAGCGATGTCGGAGTCGTACTTGGTGTTATTGAAGAAGAAGTCGTCTAGGATGATTTCGTCGAAGTGGCGCGCGGTGATTTCGGCGATGTGTTTCACGTAGTCGCGCTGTTTGGGGTCGGTGTAGCACATGGAGACGAACTGGCCACCGGCGTCATCGGGTGCATCGGCACCCGCGGTATCTCCCCGGCCTACGTAGGCTATGCCCCCCGCTGTCTGCACGTGGTGAGAAGCGAAGAAGGCCTTTACCTGCTCAAGATTGGCGTCGTCGGCGATGGTTCCGCTGCGATAGGTCTCGATGTAGACTTTGTCGACTTTTACCTGGCTGGAGAGTTCGTCCCACGATTTTTCAAGGTAGGCGGGATCCTTCATCTTCTGGACGACAAAAACGGGGATATAGACGGCCACGCGAAACTGGTCGTGATCTGGCGCAGGTTGCGGCAGCGAAAGACCGGGGCAACGAGGCAAGCAGGACGAGCACGAAGAGCAAGAATCTGAAGGCGACGAGACACGAGGCGATCTCCTGGCAGTTTTCGCGCGATTTATTTTTGGACTGCGCGATGCGGAGCCAGTATAGCGATGCGCTAGCCTCCAGTAAAACGATTAGGCAACGGATTCCACGAAAATGGAGTGCATGCTCAAAAAGCAGAAGCCCAGCCGATTGGCTGGGCTTCTGCTTTGCTATCACGAGAATTGTGCGCTATGGAGTCACGGTCTGTGTGGAGTGGTTGCCGTGCGGCGCGAGAACAACGGCCGTCGGATGGATGCCCGTGGGATAGGGAGTTGCCTGCGTCTGCTTCAGCGTGCCCGCGGTCGGATCGAGCCTGAAACCTGAGACCGAATTGCCCAGGTAGTTTGCCGTGTATACATAGCGGCCGAGCGCGGGATCTACTGCGACAGAAACAGGCTGGGTATCGGTGTTGTTGGTCTGAGATACCAGTCGTGTTCACAGCAGTGGACGGCGTGCCAGTCGGCAGGTCGATCACGTATGCGGTTACGGTCGAGTCGAGCGAGTTGGAAACATAGATGAACTTTCCGCGGGGATCGATGGCGATCGAACTCGGTTGGCCGCCGGTTTTGTAAGGGCCATTCAGCAGGAAATTGAGGGTATTGCCGGTGTAAATGCCATAGCCGATCATCTGATTCGAGGCAAAGTCGGTGACATAAACGAAGCGATTGGTCGGATCGGCGGTTACGGCGGAGGGCTTGACGCCCGCGCTGTACGGGCTACCGGAAGTCGGGGTCAGCGCACCGCCGGAGCCAGTGGTGAATCCGAACACCCAGCCGGGGCTTGCGGCGCTGGTGGTAACGCCTCCCGGATTGTAGGAGGACAGGTCATAAGCGGTAGCGTAAACCGCGCTTCCGTTCGCGAGGACGGTAACGTTGGTCGGCACAACGGAATCCGATGTGAACCCCGGAATGGTGAGGCTGGCCTGGTTGGCAGGTGACGTGCCCAGAGCGCCCGAAGAGAGCGCGAAGGTGGACAAAGTTGCCGTTGTCGTACCGGAAACCACATAGAGCGTGTTGCCGTCGGGGCTGACGGTCATGGCCACGGGTACGCTGCCGAGCGAAACACTGTCCTTCTTGGTAAGAACGCCGTTGCTGGCGACGGCAAAATGGACGATGTTCATGTCCACCTGGTTGGCGACGTAGAGGTTCTGATAGCCAGGAGAGATGGCGAGGGCGATAGGCGTCGTGCCGCCAGAGCAGACCTGGGGAGCGCCGGTACGAATCGCACCGGATTGCGAATCGACGGCGTACGTTTCGATCTCACCGTTCGGGCAAGTGCTGCTGCTGCTGCCGGAGATCGAGCTTGCGGAGGTGGCGACAAAGAGGTAGTCGATCGTCACAAGCTGACAACCTGAAAAGAGCGTGGCCACAACGAGGCCGATGGCAGAGACCAGCAAGAGCTGTCTCAATTTGCTGAACTTCATGCGCTTCCTTCGTCACGGGCCCTCATGTTAGGCCCAGAGAGTGCTGGTTGAGGTTCCTTTCAGTCATTGTAAAAGCACTGAAAGGGATGCTGCTTCGAACCGAATGCTTCATTCGCGGCCCAAAACCGGCCGCCTTTGCCGGAGGCTGCAGAACTATTTTTTGGTACCGCCATGCGTAACAGCCGCGACTGCCGTTGGATTGGCACTTGCCGTTGAAGGTGAAAACTGCGAATTCAGGAGCGAACCATCGGTGGCGTTCAACTGAAAACCTGAAACGTTGTTGCCGAGAAAATTCGCTGTATACACGTACTGATTCAGTGAAGGGTCGATGCCGATTGCCACGGGCTGCGTTCCGGTCGTGTACGTCCCCAGGCGGCTGAGATTGCCGGCGCTCACGGAGTAGACGCTGATATTGGAGTCCTGTGTGTTTGCGACCATGGCATATTTGCCGGTGGCATCGAGCACGATGGCGCCTGGCTGGGCGCCGGTGGCGAACGGGCTGCCGGTGAGCGCCGTCAAAGCACCGCCGTTGATCTGGAACCCGTAGATCACGTTTTGTGTGGAGTCGGTGATGTAGAGATAGCTGCCGGTTGCATCGCTCGCAATTGCGCTGGGACGCGTGCCAATCGCAACCGGGAAGCCGGGGATCGCGGTGAGCGTGCCGTCGGAGCCGGTCGTAAACCCAAACACATAGCCGAGGTTCGTGGTGGAGTCGTAGCCCGCGGCGTAGACGCTACCAGAGGACGCGACGGTGATCGCCGTGGGGACGAAAACATCAGATGCGGCTGCACCCGACAACAAGAGAGGCCAATAGCTGGCGCTAATGCTGGTGTTCACCACAGGTGTTCCCAGGGTGTCTGCTGGTTGGGGTGGCGTGAGTGCGGCCGCTTGAGCGGTGCTCAGAATGGGAAACACGCCTATGGATCCCGAGCAAGGCGAGGCCGGATTGCAGGTCGGCAGCGGCTGGTAGGTATCAAGCACGTAGAGGAAATTCCCCGCAACGCTGACAGCCAGGGGAAAGATACCGGGAGTATTCACTGTGTTCTGCGGATAGAGCTTGCCGTCGGAGCCGATCGCAAACTGAACGATCGAGTTGTCGTCGCGGTTGACGACGTAAAGATCTGCCTCGTCAGGCGAAACAGCCTCAGCCACGGGATTGCGTCCACCCGATGGGAAGGGCGACGTGACGATCTGGCGCATGCGGCCCGATTCGGAGTTGATTTCGAAGACGTTGACCTCTCCGTAGTTGTTGGGGCCGGCCGCTTTGGCGCTGGTCACATACACGAAGTCCACCGTGAGGGTGGAGCAGGCGGAGAGGAACGAGGCTGCCAGCAGGCTCGCCGCGGAGATTGCCAGCAACTGAATCGGTTTGTTGAACTTCATGCGCATCTTTCGTGTTGGAGCCAACTCGGTGATCTTCAATATCGAATCTTTGTGCCGAATCGCCTGATGCCAAAATCCGTTATGCGACCGTGATCGAATCGGCTGCGTCCTGCCCTTTGCGCTTGGCTTGGGAACGATCTGTTTGGTCGTTCCCAAGCCAAAAACATCAACGCAAAGGTCTTAGCTGGTTCGCCCGCTGGCGACACACCATGTCGCGGGACCGGGAAGGGCATAACTGTCCTTAGCCTTCGTTGACTGACTTAGCGGGACCAGAACGCCGGCATTTTGGTCAATCGTGAGGCCAGTAACCGTCGAACTGTTGAAGTTGGCGGTGTAGATGAACTGGTTTGACGGATCCTCAAGGATGCACTGTGGACCGGCACCGCTGCCAGGAGTGCTGTTGACAGCCCCCTGCCCGGCAATTGGCGAGAGTTGGTACGGGTTAGTGATAATGAATGCTGCGATGCCGCTCTGCGAGTTGTTGGTGTTCGAATTGTCGCCCTCGTTCAGCACGTAGAGCCATTTTCCGTTGCTTGTCGTGATGACGTAATTCGGGTTGGAGTAGGGCGCGAGGTCTGCATAGTATCCGTTGGCCTCGGCCTGCAGCGCTCCATTTGACCCGAGAGTGAACGCAAAGATCTGCCCGTTTGATGAGGGGGTATTGGTGTTGGGGCCGTTGTCCAGCACATAGGTCACACCGCCGGCCACAACAATGGCATTTCCATAGCTGATGCCAAGAGGCTGCGAGCTGTTCTGATTGACGGTCAGCTGGCCGTTCGCGACGTTGTAGGCGTAGGGGAAGACCGAGTCGCCGGATGCCGGGGTTCCGCTGAGGGTAAGGAAAAAGCTCGACGAAAGCGTGAAGTCGATCGGATTCGCGGGGACCGGGAAGTAGGGAAGCGGTGAGCCACTGGCCGCGGTGACCTGCGAGTTAAGCACGTAGCTCAGGCGTCCGGTAGTCGAATCAACGGAAAAAGCGGTAATGTCGCCACAAGTCGTCACCGACGGGCCAAAGACCAGCGAGCAACCGGTACCGTTGGGAGCATCGTGATCGAGGACCATGATATGTGTCCCTGAGGAGTCGGCGACCATGCGGATGGGATTGTTTCCCTGGGTGTAGTAGGTGCCCTGCGGAGACAGTACACCATTGCCGCCGATTGAAAACTGGGTGATATTGGCGTTTGAGCAGACATCCGTGGCGCTGCAAGGCCCACCGTCCGTTGTCGTACCCCTATTCAGCACATACACGAAGCGTCCCCCGGTCAGTAGCACGGCCCGGACTGGGTTGGCTCCGCCGGAGCTGATCGGCAGGCCGGATATCGAAACGAGATTGCCGGTATTGTGGTCGATCTTAAAGCCGCTGATGATGCCCGCACCCGTGGTTGAGGCAGTCTGAGTCCCGGTGACGTAGAGGTAGCCGACCGTGTAACTTTGCACGCAAGACGAGATGCCGAAGACCACGCCAGCAGAGATGGCAGTCATCAGAAGTGCCTTGCCGAATTTCCTGAACTTCATGCGATTCCTTCATCCTGGTCCGGCGAGTGCCGCCAAGTGTGCATATTCCGCAGCAGAGCTGGGTTTGGGATGGGTCCCTGATGCATTGTAAAAGGCGAGGGCTTGTTATGCCTAGTTTCAGCGCAAGATAGCCCAAAACGAGGTGTTGTGCTGGGAAGAAAACGGGGTAATGCGGCGTGAAAAAGCATATCGCCCTCGTGCCTGTCAGGTGCGAATAACTGATGGGCATTGGACGCAGAAGAGGCCGTGAGGTCACCGTCAAGAAAGGGAATACGCGCTGGCTGTCCCTGTTGGATCACGGTGGGAATGCCTTGAACGCGCCGCAGCCGCGGCGTGAATCGCCGCAGCTGCGAAGCTAATGAATTCTCTACCAGACGCGGCAGGAGTTTTCGGGATACATCGGCTGACCCTTGTGGCAGCCGAACGCCTTGCCGAACTCGTCGAAGTTCTGGACCGTGCCATTGACGCGCCAGCGGCCCGGTGAGTGGGGATCGGTCATGGCCGATTGGCGAGCGGCCTGTTCGGTCTGATTCTGGCACCAGACCTGGGCAAATCCGAGGAAATAGCGCTGTCCCTCGGTGTAGCCGTCAATCTTGTCGTTGATGGTCTTGCCTTCCTTGGCCAGGACGTCGAGCAACGCCAGGTAGGCGATGCGCAGGCCGCCGTTGTCGGCGGTGTTTTCGCCGAGGGTGAGCTTGCCATTGAGTTTGGCTTCGGGCACGTCTCCGTGGGCAGGAGCCGCTTCAAAGCCGCCATATTCGGCCACTTCGCAGTCGGTGCGCTCGACGAACTTCTTGCGATCGTCCTCAGTCTGCCACTCGCGCAGGTTGCCGTGGCCGTCGTACTTCGAACCTTCATCGTCGAAACCGTGCGTCATTTCGTGGCCGATGACCACGCCGATACCGCCGAAATTGACGGCCGGATCGATGTCCGGGTCGAAAAACGGTGGCTGGAGGATTCCGGCTGGGAAGTTAATGTCGTTCATCGAGGGGTTGTAGTAGGCATTGACCGTCGGCGGCGTCATGCCCCACTCTTTCTCATCGACGGGCTTACCCAGCTTGTTGAGGTTGTAGTTACGCTGGAAAACCGCGTCGCGATGCATGTTGCCGATGGCGTCGTCGCGTTTGACTACCAGCGCGGAGTAGTTGCGCCATTTCTCGGGATAGCCGATCTTGTTGCGATAGAGAGCCAGCTTCGCTTCGGCGGCTTTCTTCGTGTCGTCGCTCATCCAGGGAAGGGTCTTGATGTCTTCGGCGAGGGATTTCTCAAGTGCGGCCACGAGCTGGTCCATGCTGGCCTTGGCTTTGGGCGGGAAGTGCGCCTTTACCCAGTCCTGTCCCACGGCTTCACCCAACGCGCGATCGGTTTCAGAGGTGCATTGCTTCCAGCGAGGTGTCGGTTCCTTCTGGCCGGCAAGCGTCTTGCCGAAGAAGTCGAAATTCTCGTCGTAGAAAGCTTTGGGAAGATTGCCGGCTGAGCCATGAATTGTGTGCCAGCGGAGGTAAGACTTCCAGCTCTCCACTGGTTCTGAAGCGACGAGTTCGTTGAGCTGCTTGAAGAAGTCTGGCGTGGCGACATTGAGCGTGTCGAAGGGACGCACCTGAACGTCTTTAAAGTAGGCCGCGAAATCGAAATCCGGCGCAAGTTTCTGGAAGTCGGCGACGGAGTAGATGTGGTAGCGGTTTTCCGGGTCGCGCAAAGCGGTCCGGCTGGTAGAAGCCTTGGCCAGCGCGGTTTCAATCTTGAGCACCGCGTCGGCTTCCTTTGCGGCCTGCTCGGGCGAATCGCCGGCGAGGGTGAACATTTTGATCACGTGCTCGCGATATTGCTGGCGGATGGTTTGGAAGCGCTTGCCGTCCGAGAGGTAGTAATCGCGATCGGGCAGCGAGAGGCCGGCCTGGCCTACGCTGGCGATCTGTTTTGAAGCATCCTTCTCATCCACCTGTACGCCGAATCGGAACAACGGCGCGGGGTCGCCGTGTTCGGCAAGACCGCCGATCAGCGTCGCGAGACCTTTCGAGTCATGGAGTGCGGCAACGCGGTCAAGGGCAGGTTTGATCGGCTCCAGTCCTTTTGACTCGATCAGGTCAGTATTCATGCAGGCGGCATAGAAGTCGCCATACTTCTTCTGAAGTGGCGTTTTAGGATCTTTCGAAGCCGCGTCGAGTTCCTGCCAGAGCAGGTAGCGGTTGCGCTCACCGAGCAGTGAGAACGAGCGCGCCCAGCGGACCTGGTCGGCGGGAATGGGGTTCTGCTTGACCCAGTTACCGCATGCGTATTGGTAGAAGTCATCGCACGGATCGGCGGATTTGTCGATCGCCGAAAGGTCGAAGCTCCTGGCTGCGGGTGGCGGAGTCGGCTTGGAATCGTCACTGGAAGAAGTGGCGGGGGATTGGCCAACTGCAATTCCGGTAGCAATCAGGAACACAGGAACGAGTTGAGAAAACTTCATTGGTTCTCCTCTGGATTGTCGAAGTGACAGGCCGCGCTCGTTCGGCACCGGAAGGTGAAGAGGAGGCCTGAAGAAGAGCAGCGGGATCGAGCGCCGTTGCGTCGCAGAAAAGATTATCAGACGCGGGCGACTGGGGATTCAGGAAATAGCGGGAAGAAACTGTATAGACAGTGCCAGCGGTTTTGCTACACTCCGCTAACAGTTCCCCGAAACGGAGAAGACAGCATGATTCTGAGACAGAGACCGGCGGTATATTTGTGCCTCGCGCTGGTCGGCGCAACCCTTTCGACAGCAGCACTTGCTCAACAACAGGAGAAGACAGCGGCCACGCGGACACTGGTGCGGGCCGGGCATGTGCTGGATGTGAAGACAGGCAAAGTATGCCGATGGCCAGACGATTGTCGTGGCCGGAGACAGCATCCAGTCGATTGAGCCGACGGCCTCAGTGATCGCCGGCCCCGGCGACGTAGTGGTGAATCTGGGCGGCATGACAGTGATGCCGGGGCTGATCGACGTGCACACGCATCTGACGATGAACCCGGATTTTGATCCATATCGGGAATTGATATCGACGTCTGCAAAAGAGGCGATCAACGGCGTGGTGAATGCGCGCACGACACTGATGGCCGGCTTTACCTCGGTGCGCAACGTGGGCGCCAGCGGATTCGTGGATGTGGATCTGCGCGACGCGATCAACGCCGGGCAGGTCCCGGGTCCGCACATGCTGGTAAGCGGACCATTGCTGGGAATTACCGGCGGGCACTGCGATGAAAATCTGTTGCCGATCCAGTATCACGTGGTGGGTGACGGCGTGGCAGACGGCATCGCGCAGGTGCAGCACCAGGTGCGGCAGAACATTAAATATGGCGCAGACCTGATCAAGATCTGCGCGACGGGCGGAGTGCTGTCGAAGGGCGACGATCCGCAGGCTTCGCAATTCACGCTCGAGGAGATGCAGGCCATTGTTGCGGATGCTCACCGGTTGGGACGGAAGGTGGCGGCTCACGCGCATGGGGCACAGGGGATTCTCTGGGCAACGGAAGCCGGCGTGGATTCGATCGAGCATGGAAGCTACATCGACGATGCGTCCATTGCAGAGATGAAGAAGCGCGGAACGTACCTGGTGCCGACGCTCTACCTGGAAGACTGGATGCTGGAAAACGGACATCTGCCGCCGTTCTATCACCAGAAGATGGTGGATGTGAGCGCGGTGGCAAAGAAGAACATCAAGCACGCGATGGAGTCGGGCGTGAAGATTGCACTGGGCACGGATGCGGCAGTGTATCCGCATGGATTGAACGCGCATGAGCTGGATGTTTACGTGAATCAGCTTGGCATGTCTCCGCTGGCGGCACTGCAGACGGCAACAGTAAATGCGGCCGATCTGATGGGCTGGACGGCAAAGACGGGAACGCTGGAGCCCGGCAAGTGGGCAGACATCATCGGGGTGGAGAAGAATCCCCTGGACGATGTGCGCGTACTGCAGGATGTGAAGTTTGTGATGAAGGCAGGAGTGGTCTACAAAGGCGAGGGCGGTGGGGCGAAGTGATATGGACGCTGCACGGCTGCTCGCCTTAAGGGTGAGGCGCGAGCAGCCTTCTGGCTGGAATATCTGAGCTTAAAGTGAAGCGATGATGGATTGAGCCCAGGCGATCGCGCTGGAATAACACTCAGCAGCGTAGTCTTCCTTTACGCCGAGTCGTCCGCACCATTCGACAACCGAGTTCCACATGCCGGATTCGACAGCAAAAACCAACTCGAAAATCGGGCGAAGCGGTCCCTCGTGCTCCAGCAGGAAGATCCTCGAGGCGCGGTCGAGTGAGAGGCCGTCAACGATGGCTTCCATGGGGATCTCGAGGATCGTATCCATCATCGTCAGGAGCCCGAGGAGAAATAGGTCGGCGTTGTCGTGCTCGATTCGTTTGCAGAGCAGTTCTGCAAAGCGCGCTCGGGTGAGCGCGGAGAGAAGCAGTTCGCCGGGTTGTCCCTTCGACATTTCAAACATGCCGGCGAGACGGCACCAGCGACGAATCTCGTTGTCTCCAAGCAAGCCAAGCGCCTGGCGCACAGAGCGGACCTCGCAGCGGATTCCAAGGCCGGCGGAGTTAACAAATCGCATGAACCGGTAGTAGATGGTGGCGTCGCTTTTGAGGAGTGCCTCGATGCTGTTCCAATCCAATTCCGGCTGGGAGACGGCTTGCAGGAGACGCAAGTAGACCGTGCGGTTGGTAAGCGCGGTGCGTGACCGCAGCGACTCCGGCTGGCGAAAAAAGTTGCCCTGAAAAAACTGGAAGCCTGCCTTGCGCGCGAATTCCATCTCGTCGCGAGTTTCCACGCTCGTCGCGACGAGCCCGGAATGGCGCCAACGATCAGTTCCGAGGATGCGGGGGATGTCATCCCATTGCGTCCGCTGCAGGTCAACTAAAACAAAGTCGGCGAGGTGGGCAATGGGTTCGCGTGGGTCGCCTGGCGAAAAATCGCCCAGGGCGATGCGGTATCCATCATTTTTCATGTCGCAGCAAACCTGGTAAATCGCGTCGTCTATGGCGACCGAGGAGTCGATTTCGGCGACCACTTTTTCTGGTGGGAGCAATGCAAGGCCGTGCTGAAGCAGCACGTCGCGATTGCAATCAATGAAGGCCATGCGGTGGTCGCAGAGTGTATCGAGGCTCAGAAGGGTGGACATCTCGATTGCAGCTGAACCCGAGTTGTCGATTCCAAGTTCTGAGAAATGGCTGACGACATCGGTCCGGAAGATGAGTTTGTATCCGATGACAGTTCCATCAACAGCCAACACCGGCTGGCGTGTAGCGTAGCGCGCGGGCCGAACGTCGGCCTCAATACTCAATTCCACAGTCATGCACTCCTGCAAGACCTATCGGCAGAAGGTGCGAAAAGTTGAATGGAAAACCGCTGCTATCGTGGCAATTGTCGGCGTTTATCTCGGAATCGGATTGTTTGTAAGTCTTTACACGGCGCCAGTGCCCCTGACACACTGGAAGGTGGACACCCAAACCATCGTTATTCTGGATTTCGGCTCGCAGTATACGCAGCTGATTGCGCGGCGGATTCGCGAACTGAACGTTTTCTCGGTTGTGCTGCCTTGCACGGTTCCCATCGCAGAGGTTGAGGCATACAAGCCGATCGGCATCATCCTGTCGGGCGGACCATCGTCGGTATACGACGCGGATGCACCAAACGCGGACCCCAAGCTGCTCGACATGAACGTGCCGACGCTTGGCATTTGCTACGGGCTGCACTTCATCGTGCATCACCTGGGCGGCAAAGTGCGGACGGCCCCAAAACGCGAGTACGGACACGCGGAAGTCGCGCTTGAGGACTGTTCAACTCCGCTGTTTGCGGGGCTGCCGGGGGCGATCCAGGTGTGGATGAGCCACGGAGATGAGGCGCTGGAGTTGCCGCCGGGTTTTCGACGCACTGCGGTCACGTCGAATGCGCTGGCAGCAATTGCCAACGAGGAGCGGCGGATGTGGGCGGTGCAGTTTCATCCCGAGGTGCATCACACGCCGCTTGGTCCGCAACTGATCAGGAATTTTGTCTTCGACATCTGCGGGGCGAAAGGCGACTGGACTCCGGCGCACTTTATCGAGACGACGGTCGCGGGCATTCGCGAGAAGGTCGGCAACGGGCACGTCATCTGCGGACTTTCGGGCGGCGTGGATTCGTCGGTTGCGGCGATGCTGGTGCACAAGGCGATCGGCTGCCAGTTGACCTGCATCTTTGTAAACAACGGTGTGCTGCGCAAGAACGAATTTGAAAATGTGCAGAAGAACATGCGCGACAAGCTGGGGTTGAACGTCGTCGCCGTGGATGCGAGTGAGCGGTTTCTGAAGCAGTTGGCCGGCGTGACTGATCCCGAGACCAAGCGAAAACGGATTGGGGCGGAGTTCATCGCAGTGTTCGACGACGAGGCGCATCGGATCGCGCAGAAAGCGGGCGGCGTGGACTGGCTGGTGCAGGGCACGCTCTATCCCGACGTGATTGAGTCGAGCAGCGTGAAGGGCCCGAGCCAGACCATCAAGAGCCACCATAATGTCGGCGGGCTTCCGCTCGGGATGAAGCTGAAACTGATCGAGCCGCTGCGGGATTTGTTCAAAGATGAAGTGCGACGCATCGGGCGGGACATGGGTATGCCGGAAGACATTCTCGGCCGGCAGCCGTTTCCGGGACCGGGGCTGGCCGTGCGCATCCTCGGCGAAGTGACCCCGGACCGTGTTGCTTTATTGCAGGAGGCTGACGAGATTGTGGTCAGCGAGATCAAGGCCGCGGGGCTTTATTCGCGGATCTGGCAGAGCTTTGCGGTGCTGTTGCCGGTGATGAGCGTGGGCGTCATGGGCGACCAGCGGACGTATGCGTATACCTGCGCAGTGCGCGCAGTGCATTCCGAAGACGGCATGACCGCGGATTGGACGCCGCTGCCGCACGAGGTGCTAAAGCGCATCTCCAGCCGCATCGTGAACGAAGTGCGCGGCATTAACCGCGTGGTCTACGACATCACATCGAAGCCACCCGGCACCATCGAGTGGGAGTGAGGACTGGCCGTCCAGGCGGGGCGCGCCTTCCGCGCCATTCGTGCTCTGACCGACTGAATCAACTTTTGCAAAGAAGCGAGCGGAATTTGGCCTTCAGATCGATGGGCTTGGAGGCACCGCGCGGAGATGAAGGCCTCGACGCGAGGCCCGGTCATTTCGGAGGTGAGGGTGATCCGACCGCAATCACATCCCGCGCTGGACCCTTCATGTTGACGCCGTGTGAAGCAGGGGGTAGATTGATGGCGTACGCGGAAGGAGGGCAGTTCAAAAGATGCAGAAAGGCTCTTTCAACGATACATTGCGCGAGGTGGCTGTGGCGTAAGTCAACGCGCCGCGGAACCACGGGCGACCCGGGCGGCGAGAATTGGACCGCATGGGACGCCAGCGCATCCTTTCATGTAGATTTGCATCCCCTGATGCGATGCGAATGATGGCGATTTTTCAATGGAGTGACGATTCTGCCACCCAAGGAGCCTGTCTGACGGGTAGCGCCATCGAGTGATTGCGGCTTGGGAGCAGTAGTTGTGAAAATACTCGGCGATCGCGGCGCCGCGATGGCCATATTCGAATACCCACAGTTCACCGCGACGGCTCAGGCGCAATGTCTGGGCCGTCGTTGTTTCTGAGAAGAAAACGGGGCCGAGAGGGTGGGCCGGGATCAGGCCGGGACAGGCCTCGAAGCGAACGTTGTTGCTGCGACGTTGACTCCCTCGCATTGGCGGAGATGCATGAGATTTCCACTTCAATCTTGGCTGTGGGGCAGGGCGATTTCCGTTATCGTTGCAGATGTGCTGGACCGGTATGAAGGTCGAGTTTCCAGGATGCATTTTGAATTGAGGATGGAATGACGGAGATGGCTTATCGCCCGCAGGATGACATTGTTTTGTTGATGAAGCAGTTTGAGCAGGAGGTCAAGGAGGCGCCTGAGCTTCCGGATGCGGCGACGCGATTGCTGCGAGCGCGGCTGGTGTTTGAAGAGGCGCTTGAATTTGTGAGGGCTTGCGGTTGCACGGTGGCGGTGTCCGGATCAGATGGCGCGAAGACGGTGGTGATCGACGAGATCAGCGTGGTTGCCGATGATGACATCAAGCCGGATTTTACCGAGTACGTCGACGGATGTATCGACCAGCTTGTGGTGACGTATGGGGCGCTGAATGCTGCGGGAGTGAGAGCTCAGAGCGCGTGGGATGAGGTGCAGCGTAGCAACATGAGCAAGGCATGGCCGCACTGCAGCGTTTGCGACGCGGTTCTGGTGCGGGGTTCCCGTGAGGATCTGGTTCATCCCGAAGATGCTGGTGCGCACGGCGGAAACTGGCAGGCGGTTCTGAAGGTGCACAAGCGCGAGGATGGCAAGTTCATCAAGGCTCCGACATATTCTCCTGCGAATCTGAAGCGCGTGATCGAGGAGCAGATCGAAGAGGCGCGGGCTGCGCTTACTGCCCAGTCAGCTTGATGACAGGGGAAGACCACTTCGCGGCGGACGAGGGAAGGGGTCGTGGGGTACGAAACCAGGACCCTAGGTTGTTGCAGGGCGAGCGCGAAGGGCGGCGATCTCTTGGCTCAACGCTTCGAGGCGCGCCAGCAATTCTTCGTGGCGCTTGTCGGCGATAGAGGGATCCTTGGCTTCGACGTAGAACGAGCCGTTGGGTTCGAGTTCGCAGCGATGGACGTCGTGAAGATGTTCGAAGCCCTGGCGGTGGATGACTTCGACAAGTTCCTCGCGGGAGAGCGATTCACGTTCGAGAGCCTTGCGATCAATGTGGCCGTCTCGGATGAGGACAGCAGCGCGGCCTTCGAGGGCTCGCGTGAGCCGTGGAGAACGGAAGAGAACGCGGACCACTAGCCAGTTGATGGCGAGCAGGCTGAAGGCGCCGATGACGCCGCCGGTGACGGAGTTGTCGTCGCCGATGATGGCGTTCTGGACAGTATTGGAAAGCGACAGCAGCACCACGAGGTCGAAGGGATTCAACTGCGCTAGCTCGCGCTTGCCGAAGATCCGCAGCAGCAGGACGAGTACCAGATAGACCACAACGGGACGCAACAATTTTTCGAGAACAGGGACAGGCAGGTGAAACATGTTGTCGATTATTGGTGTGAGGATCATGCAGCGAGGATAGCTTGTGGATTATTGCTTTGCCAGTCGAATCACGAAGACGCGTGATCCCAGCGTTCTTAAAGTATCGGAGCTCGCACTTCACCAAGCAGGGCTGTTGAGCAATCGCTGTTCGCGGCGCAGTTAACAGATAAATGTGGCAAAAGGTTTACGATAGAATCCGCATCAGGCAATTCTATCCTTGGCGGCATTTCGGCCCGGGGCAGCTTGCAGATTTTCCTGAAGGGAACAACTTATTCGAGTGACCTCGAACGATAGCACAGTATTTGTCGAATTGACACCATTCCGAATTGAGCCGCGCTTTGTCTCCCGGGTGTGGGGATCGAGGGATCTGCGTCCCTGGTATGACTGCGTGGCAAAGGAAGAGCCGATCGGCGAGGTTTGGCTTACTGGAGATGATTGCGAAATCGCAACAGGGCCGCATGCGGGCAAGACGCTGGGTGAGATTTTCAAAGAGCATGCCGCAGGCGATGATGGGCGCTGGGGCGTTGTCGAGCGATTCACCCCTGTTAATCAAGGTGATTTTCGCTCGCGAGAAACTGAGCGTGCAGTTGCATCCCGATGATCGACTGGCACAGAAGTACGGCGAGCCGCGGGGCAAGACCGAGTGCTGGTATGCGCTGGCAGCTGAAGCCGGTGCGCAGGTCGCGGCCGGGCTCAAGGCCGGGGTGACGATGGACGAGGTAAAAGCCGGCATAGAGGGTGGAACATTGGAAAAAGATCTCAAGATGCTTTCGGTGCGAGCCGGCGACATGATTTATGTGGATGCTGGCACGGTGCATGCGATCTGGCCGGGCTCGGTGTTGCTCGAGACGCAGCAAAATTGCGATCTAACCTACCGGATGTATGACTACGGCCGCGGCCGCGAACTGCACATCGAGAAATCGCTTGAGGCTGCGCGGCTCAAAACGAAAGCCGGCAAGGTTGCTCCCAGGATTATTGAAGACCGCACGATCCTTGTCGAGAGCCAGTATTTCTGCGTGGAGCGGATCCCAGTGGAGGTGAGCCGGTCGAGCGCCAGCCTCTACCGCGAAGATGAACCGAAGCCGGGCTGGCCTACCTCTTTGCGGCGGAGGGAAGCGGTCGCTTGACGAGTCCGAGTTTCTGCGAACCTTGGATCTTCGGGTCCGCGAGGTTGTTGCGGTTCCGGCCGCGTCGCCCGTCTTTGCGATTCAAGATATGGGAGGGTCTGGATTTGATTCGCATCACGCCGCGCTGGCCCAGGGTGGTCGCATGACGCCGCCGGATTGGCGGAAATCCGTCGTTGAATACATTCGCGTCGAGGCGCAACCCGAAGACAAGTTTGGTCATCAGCCGAGGCTCTACGCACTCGCCAGCACGATCGGCGAAGACATGGATTATGACGATGACGTCCTGTTTGCCGCGGCATGGATGCATGACCTTGGAGTGTTCATCGGGGCATCGTCCGCAAGATCCTGCGCAACTTTCGCAGTGGGATCACGTTCCATACACTATCCGCATGAGCATAGAACTTTTGACTGGATGGGGTTTTCCGCACGAGAAACTGGACGGCGTCGCAGAGGCCATCAGGTTGTCATCAAGCCAAGGACGAACCGACAACCGTGGAAGGACATCTGCTTCGAGACGCAGACATTCTGGAACAACTGGGTGCGATCGGCATCCTCAGGGCGGCGGTGAAGGTGGGGCGTGATACGCGCTATCCCAATTTCAGTTCGATTTTTCCAGTTTTGAATTATGCCGTTAACCATTTGGCCAACAAGACGCGTCTAATACGTTCAAAGACGATGGCTCAATGCAAGAGCAGAGATGCTACGCTCATTTCTATTGCCGTTCACGATGAGGCGGGCGATATGCTGCATTAGAGGTTCCTGCCCCCGTTGCACGTGAACGCCGAGTGACGGCTTGCAATACTACCCCGCGGTAGACTTACCAACCGAACAGATTGTTGTTTGCATTCCCCAGGTACAAACCGGAAGAGTGCAGATTCCGCGAAGGAGAAACAACATGCGATGGAAGTCGATGGTTGTGCCGGTGCTGTCTTTATTCTTTATCGGTGCGGCATTACCCGCACGTGCCCAGGTGACATATTCGGCGCAGGAGGCAAATCAGCCATTCACGATTGGCATGGGTGTGTCGAATTTTTCTGACGATTGGGGGATACAGAATCCCCGTCAGGTCGGGATTACCTTGTGGGTGGATTGGAGGGTGCCTAATTTGCCGCCGCTTCTGGATGGGCTGGGAATTGAATTTGAAGGCCGCGATCTGAACTACGCCACTCCTTCCTACTTGCCGGGTCATCGCATGGATACTGCGTTGGGCGGGCCGATGTATCAATTCCGACGCAGAGGACGGTTTCGTCCGTATGGGAAATATCTTATAGGAATCGGCAGCATCGATTTTCCAAGCCCGGGGTCGACCTACAACCACGATACGCGTACCGTGTTTCAGCCGGGTGTGGGCTGTGATGTGCGCTTCTGGAACAGCTTTTCGGCAAGAGCCAGGTACGATTACCAGTTCTGGCACCAGATCTTCGGGCCCAATGATCTGAATCCTAATGGATTCACGATTCGGCGCGGTCTATGACTTCGGATTTCGATCATCACGTTGAGACTGCGATCGGCCGAAAGCCACTTCCTCATCGCACGCAGAGGGCGCCAGGATCCAGTGCCCTTTTTCTTGCATGAACCAGGCGTCGCAAATGAATACTCCAGTGCATCTCCACTGTCGATGACAGGTGTCGTTCTTATCGAGATCATCGTCCTGCGGCGACGCGCCGATGCATTCCTTCCGTTCGGTATTTCCCATGCGTTTGTGCGAAATGGATGCGTAGACGGTGCGTTTGAGCGGGTGCTTAGGAAGTCGCCGTGTTATCAGGGCAAGTGGAGTCCATGCGGCGTGAACAAGACGTCGCTGTCTGATGCTTCGCCTGCGGAATGCGGCATGCAATGATGCGGCGTAGGAAAGCTTGCCGCGTAGGATCGCGTCACGTGCAGTCGATCCATGAATACATATCGCGTGCGGATGCCGTTCATCGTTGATGGAAGCTGTGCTGGGACGTGTTCGCGGTCGACGTAAATCACGAGAGCAGCTTCGCGAGGATTGTCGAGGCTTTGTCCTACGCCGACGGCGAAGAATCCGGGATTCTGCTGCATCAGCTTGCGTGCGATCTGGCGCTTTGCCGAGATTGCCGGCACCATCGCCGAGGCGACGAGCGGAGGAAGCCCGGCGGCGGTTGCCGATGAAGGCGCTGAACCGAGTGCTACCGATTGGACGGTCGCCGGAATGACGATAGTGCGCACGCCTTCAATTGCGGCGGGAACGGCTGGAGCAAGATTCTCGTCGACGTAAACGATCAGCGCGGCGGTGCCGGGCTCGTCACTGCTTTTCCCCGGGGCAACTCCCAAAATTCCCACCGATGGATTTATAAGTGACCTCGCCGCCGCAAGGGCCCCCTGTTGGCGTGAGGATTCTGCGCTGCTGAGTGCACGCGCCTGAGCCGAAACAGAGGTGGTGTCGCCGTAGCTGAGGCAACTGACCTCATGATCGGCGCCGCCGACGAAGGAGAAACTGGTAGTCCCGGGCATCTGCGTAGCCAGCTCGTTCAGCACATCGGATGAGGGGTTGGCGATCCCGTGACTCACGCCGGCAGCGTCGATGCCGCCTGCAAAAAACAGCCCAACCGGCTCGGCATTGGCGGTATCGACGATGAGTGCGCCCGAGTCGCCTGCGTCGCCAAATCGGTTTCCGCTGACGGCGATCTGGTTGGTGAAGGTCTTTGTAAGGTAAGGCCTGGTTTCCGCGCAATCGCGATAGTAGTCCACGGAGACATCGAGATCGAGTGCGGTGATCCTTCCGCAGGTCAGGCCGGTGGTGCGTCCACTCTTCGCAACGCGCAACTGCAGGGTTGCGTTTTCGCCTTTGCCACCGGTGGACGAGATGCCGGGAGGTGCGGCGGCCAGCGATCCGTCGGACTGGCGAGCGCCGAGTTCGAGGATGCCGCCGCCAGAATCGATGGTATGGGATCCAACCTGTGCGATCGCGGCGTCGACGTTGGTTTGCGGCGAATGAAGCGGCAGCCACGCGGTGAGGGCGGCAACCGGGACTGTTCCGGCGCCGTCGCCGTTGGGCGTGCAGTTGTTGTCAATCAGGCCAGGCTGGACGATGGTGTCGCCGACCGTGGCGTGATCACTTCGCGCCAGAACATGGTTGTTGCTGAGCAGGTACTGACGGCCGCTCGCGTCCTGAACGAGCGCACCGAGCGTGCCGCTGCAGCAATCGACGATCGTGTTGCCTTTCTCGTCGAAGTCGTTGTTGTTGCCTCCGGAACTGCCGAGAAGCGCGGGTGCGGAGATTGCGTCCTGGTGAGTTGCAGGATTGCTCAGCACTCCCGGCGAATTCAGAAGGACAGCAGTCTCGATTCTCGCGGATGAGCCTGCGATTGTTGCCACTACGTACGTGACGCCCGTGGAAGAAACCGCAGCAGGGGCGGTATAGGTGGCAGAGCAGGTGGTGAACGCATGAGGAGTGCGCTGGCAGTTCGTCGCGCTTAGAGTGCCTTCGCCGCCGCTGTCGCCCGTCGCTGTATTGGCCAGCGCAAAGTGGATCTCGTTGGTTCCACCGGCTTCGGCCAAGTAGCCGGTCACCGTGATGGAACCATTCGGTCCGACGGCAGCATTCTCGGGAGTGAGCGGCTGAAGGAAGCCCGGCGTCAATGTCAGCAGCGACGTCGCGCGGATGCCGGGGTCGGACTTGAGAGTTGCCGTTACCATAACCTGGGCCCGGTCGGAACTGAGATAGCCGGGCGGCGTGTACTGGCCCTGCGCATTGATCTTTCCGGGACCGGAAATGGGATCTCCGCCGCTCACGGTCCAGTCGACCGGCGCGGCTCCGCTGGCGATAAAAGTGGCGGAAAACTGGTGGACCGGAACTGCGTGCGCGTTCACGGCATTGCAGCCTGTGCAGTTGGTGTCGATGTTTGCCGATCCAGGCGAGACTGAGAACGCAGCATTGGCTGAGGTTGCAGTCACAGGTCCAGCTCCGCACCCGGCGAGCAGGGCTGCTGAACTCGCCAGAAAAGCCGCTAGGAGCTTCAGGCCGCGTTTCCCGACGCGAGAACGCACCGGTTGCGAGGCCGGAAGTTGCTGCTGCTTCATGGTTTGTGTAGCAAACGGCACTCGGCGCGGCTTTCCTTTACTGAAACGAAGTCCGTCGGGGTTCGACGGGAACACTCGTTCAAGGTTAGCCCTTTTTGGGTGAAACTGAGCCGCGCAAACTTCAAATATTGATCGAATCGTAACTTGTGGAGCGATGTCCGGCTTCGCACGGTGAGATTCTGCGAGAGAGCGGTTGGTTGATATATGAAGTGGTTTAGAAACGGTACCTTACCGCTATTTTGGATCTATGAGAGAAAGCGTTCATCGGCTAGGAACTGCGGGCGGCGTATTCGTCTGCTTCTTGAATTCGAATACGCAGGGACGCCCCACGATTCCCAGTCCTTCATTCCTTGTGTCTGTGCCTTCTGCTTCCTTGAACTGGGCCTTCACGTCGTAGCTGTAGCCTTCGCCCTTGTGTGCGAAAACGCCGCGAGCGTATTGGCGGGAGGCGACAACACCGTTCGCAGTGAGCTTGGCATTGCCGTCCTCGGCGATCTTGCCGGTGAGAATCAGGTAGCCTGGTCCTCCGGCGGTGCCGTGTTCTGCCCGGAAATCGCTGTTCTGAATTGTGGCGGGAAAATCCCAGGTGTACCCGAGCGTATTCCCCTTTGGCGGGCAGGTCAGCTTTGTCATCCAGTTTCCATCAAAGCGTTCGACGGCAATGGATGTCGCGGGTAAAAGTAAAAAGACATTCAACATGAGGGTCCAGGATACGTTGCGCATACGCAAATCCTCCTCGGGGCAGGTACTCTAACACGGCTAACGCACGTTTGGATGTGTTGCGGCTGAAGTCTCGTTTTGAAAGAGATGCAATGGTCAAGGCATCCACTTCGCGTCGGACATCCCAGACCATTGCTGTATCGTCAAAGCGGAAGGCGGGAGCCAAGAAATGGCCGAACTGATCGCCGTGCAAGGCGACATTACAACGATGAGAGTTGACGCGATTGTCAACGCGGCCAACACTTCTCTGCTGGGTGGCGGCGGAGTGGACGGAGCGATCCATCGCGCGGCGGGGCCGGAGCTACTGGCAGAGTGCCGAAAGCTTGGCGGCTGTGAGACAGGCAATGGGAAGGCGACGCCAGGCTTTCATTTGCCGGCCAAATGGGTGTTCCACGTCGTGGGTCCGGTCTGGCAAGGCGGAGGACACGATGAAGACGATCTGCTGTCGAACTGCTATCAGCGATGTCTTGAGCTGGCGAAGGCGCACCATGTTCGGAGCATCGCGTTTCCGGCGATCAGCACCGGCATTTATCAGTTCCCGCCGAAGCGCGCAGCCCGCATTGCGATCGACACAGTGAGAGAGCATGTCGATGCGAGCGACGTTGAGGTGGTGCGATTTGTCTGTTTCGATCGTGAGACCCTTGAGATCTACGAGCACATTCTGGAAGAGCCGCCGCGTGTGCCGATTGGATAATTCTGCGCGGCGATCTGATGAAGAGTTGAGAATATCCTTCAGGGAGAAACGATGGAATACGTGAATCTTGGCGAGACCGGACTGAAGGTCTCGCGCATCTGCCTTGGCTGCATGACCTATGGGAAGCCTCCTGCGCCAGGCGAGTTGAAGGGTGGTCGCCACCTGTGGGCGCTGAACGAGGAGGAGAGCCAGCCGTTTTTGCGGCAGGCGCTGGATCTGGGAATCAATTTCTTCGATACGGCTAACGTGTATTCGAGCGGCGACAGCGAGCGGGTGGTGGGGAAGTTTCTGAAAGCCAACACGCGGCGCGAAGCGGTGGTGATTGCGACAAAGGTGCACGGCGTAATGCGCGACGAGCCCAATGGACGTGGGCTGTCGCGGAAGGCGATCCTGTTTGAGCTCGATCAGAGTCTTAGCCGGCTCGGCACGGATTATGTGGACCTTTACCAGATTCACCGATGGGATTACGAGACGCCTGTCGAGGAGACGCTCGAAGCGCTGCACGATGTGGTGAAGGCAGGCAAGGTACGCTACATCGGAGCGTCATCGATGTATGCTTGGCAGTTTGCCAAGGCGTTGTACTTGGCGGAACTCTACGGGTGGACGCGATTTGTCTCAATGCAGAACCACTACAACCTGCTTTATCGCGAGGAAGAACGCGAGATGATGGGGCTTTGTCAGGATGAAGGCATCGCGGTGATTCCGTGGAGCCCACTGGCACGGGGACGGCTGACCCGCGCGTGGCAGTCTGAGACAACCAAACGCTCGGAGACAGATCGCTTCGGCAACTCGATGTACGCCCGCAGCGAGGAAGACGATGAAAAAGTTGTCGACCGCCTCGGCGAAATTGCGGGAAAACGCGGAGTGTCGCGAGCGCAGATCGCGCTGGCGTGGCTGCTGAGCAAGCCAGTGATCACTGCGCCAATTGTAGGCGCGACCAAGCCGCATCATCTGACTGACGCGGTGGCGGCGTTGTCGTTGAAGCTGACGCAGGAAGAAATTGCCGCACTGGAGGAGCCGTACGCGCCACACCCGGTGCTGGGGTTCAGTTGAGACTCATGAGACTTTGAGCACCAGTTTGCCGAAGTGGGTGGCAGATTCCATTTCGCGGAAGGCTTCGCGGGCTTCGGTCCATGGGCGGCTTTCGAAGACGGGGCGAAGCTTTGCGGCGGCGATTGCCTGGTTCATCTTTTCGAAGTGGTGGCGGGATCCGACGTAGATTCCCTGGATGCGGACCTGCTTGTGCAGAATCATCGGAATTGGAATGGGTTCGGCGGGGGAGCCGGAGAGGACTCCAATCTGGGCGATCATGCCGCCCATTTTGACGGCGCGGAGCGAGCGCGGAAGCGTGCCGACTCCGCCGACTTCGACGACGAGATCGACGCCTTCGCCGTTGGTTTGTTCTGTGACCCAGCGGTCCCACTCGGAGGTTTCGCCGTAGTCGAGTCCTTTATCGAGGCCGAGCGAGCAGGCGCGCTGCAGCTTGGCATCGCTTGAGGAGATTCCGAGGACGCGGAGGCCTTTGAGCCGGGCGAATTGCAGCGCGAAGATGGAGACTCCGCCGGTGCCCTGGATAAGGACGGTGGAGTTGGGGTTGAGGTTGGTGGCGTTGAGCGCGTTCCAGGCGGTGACGGCGGCGCAGGGGAGCGTGGCAGCTTCTTCGAAGCTGAGGTGATCAGGGATGCGGACGAGGCCGGCTTCCTTGAGGAGCAGGTATTCGGCGAGTGTGCCGTCGATGTCGCCGCCGAGCGCACCTTTGACTTTGGCGTGTGTGGGCGGTCCGTCGAGCCAGTTCTGAAAAAAACTGCCGCAGACGCGGTCACCGGGCTTCCACTCGGAGACGCCTTCACCAATGGCGGAGACTTCGCCTGCGCCGTCGGAGCAGGGGATGCGGGGAAGCCGGAGTTTGGGGTTGTAGGTGCCCTTGACCATCATCAGGTCGCGGTAATTGAGGGAAACCGCCTGAATTTTAACAAGTGCCTCACCGGGGCCGGGCAGCGGGGTGGGGCGCTCCACAAGCTCAAGAGAATCAATGCCGAAAGAGGGAATCTGCCAGACGCGCATTGGGGGAAATCTCCAGTGATGGTCGCTGCGAAATTCATTGAAAGCATGCCATCGCGGTACGAATATTTGCAAGGGCCCGTAGAATGAAGATATGGCGCGCGGTTGGGAAAGTAAATCGGTTGAAGAACAGGTGGCAGAAGCCGCCGATCGCAAACCGGCGCGCGCTGGAGAGGCCTTGATGACGGAAGCAGAACGGCGGATTGCGGCTGACAAGCGGGCAGCGATTGAACGGCGGAGACAGGCACTGAATCTTCAACGGGAGAATGTGCTCTCGCAGCGGACGTCGAGTCCGGTGCGGCGGGAGGCGCTGGCTGTGGCGCTCGCGGAGATCGAGCAGCTCATCAAGGCGCTGGAGTAAGGGAAGTAGTTTCCCTCTCATGCCGCGAAAAGCCGCATCATGTCTTTGACGATCGTCAAAGCGGATCATTCGACTCCGTTTCCCATCCCAGCGGACAAAGACCCGTCGGGAACCCGGCTTCGCTCCGTTCAGGTGGCAAGTTTCGTTCTAACGCCCTTGCGGGCGCTGCTTCCTTGCGGTTTCGCCCACTCCTGATCTCAAGTGGTTTGGTCGCGTAGTTCTACTCGTTGCGGTGGAAGAGGATCGAGTTTGCCTGCTGGACTGGGGTCAGCAGGACTCTGGCGATGTTGACGTGCGGGGGACGGGCGGCGGCCCAGACGATGACGTCGGCGATATCTTCCGGGGTTAGGGGTTTGACGCCTTTGTAGACTTTGGAGGCGCGCTCGGTGTCGCCGCGGAAACGGACGAGGCTGAAGTCGGTTTCGACCATGCCGGGATCGACGCTAGTGACGCGAATCGGAGTGCCCAATACATCCTGGCGAAGGCCATCGTTGATCAGGCGCTCTGCTGCTTTGGTGCCGCAATAGACGGCGCCATTGGGGTAGGCTAGTTCACCGGCGGTCGAGCCGAGGCTAATGACGTGGCCACGTCCGCGGACGACCATGCCGGGGACGACGGAGCGGGTCACGTAGAGCAGGCCTTTGACGTTGGTGTCGATCATTTCGTCCCAGTCTTCGATTTTGCCCATGTAGAGCTTGTCGAGGCCGCGACTGAGGCCGGCGTTGTTCACAAGGATGTCGATCTCGGACCATTCGGCGGGCAGGCCATCGATGGCGTTCTGTACGGCGCGGTGATCGCGCACATCGAGGTCGATGGAGTGCACGGACGGAGCGCCACGCTCCATGGCGCGCGAGGCGACTTCAGCGAGACGCCCGGCGCGGCGGGCGGCGAGCAGAAGGCGGGCTCCTTCAGCGGCGAAGGCGAGAGCGGTGGCTGCACCGATTCCGGCGCTGGCTCCAGTGATGAAGACGATCTTTCCCTTAAGGCTCATGACACTATCCTAGCGAATTGGTATGTCGGGAAACGTGATGGCTGTTACGAGAACGAAAATCAGCATGTCTTGAACTAACGGATAACGCTAAAGCAGATCCTTCACTCGCATACCCCATGGACAATGCATGTCCACGGGGCCCCAAGCTGCTTTGCTAAGGATGACACCGGTGAAGTTTTCAGGGTTTGAGGACGCTGCGGCGCTGCGCGATGCGGTATTGGCCGACGGCCCAGTCTTCATTGGTGAGGCCGGCTTGCTTGGCTTGTTCAAAGATTTCGGCGAGATTGTCGGCGAGGCTGAGGCGGGTGTTGCGGCCGGCGGCGGCTTCGCGGAGGAGGCGCGTGTCCTTGGCGCCGAGATCGATGCTGGCTCCGGCGTGTTCGGGCGGGTTGAGCATCACGTTGCCATAGGCAGCGTAGAACGGAGACTGGAAGAGGGCGCTGTTGACGGCCTCGAGGAAGACGGATGGTGCGATGCCCTGCGATTCGGCGAAGACGAACGCTTCGCTGAGCGATTGAATCATGGTGCTGATGAGGAAGTTTCCGCCGAGTTTGACGGCGTGGGCTTGGCGTGGTTCCGTGCCGATGACGGAGATGCCGCGGGAGAGCGGCTCGAGCAAAGGCCGGGCAGCTGCAACAGCAGCTTCGTCTCCTGCCATCACAATCCAAAGTTTGCCGGCCTCGGCCACATTGGGCCGGCCAAAGACCGGCGCGGCAACAAACCTGTGACCACGACGGGCGTGCTCGGCGGTGAGCCGCTCGCTGAACGCCACGCTGATGGTGCTGCAAGAGATGTGCAGCGCACCGGGTTCGAGCGCGTCCATGAGGCCGTTGGGGCCGAAGAGGACTTCTTCGTTTGCGGTGTCGTCGAAGAGCATGGTGATCACGGCGTCTGCGCCCAGTTCGGCCTCGGCCGGGGTGCCTGCGGCGATTGCGCCTTCCCGGAGCAGTGGTTCGATGCGTCCCTCGGTGCGGTTCCATACCCTCAGTTCATGGCCGGCGGCGAGCAGGCGGAGAGCCATGGGCGTGCCCATCTTGCCGGTTCCTAAAAATCCGATCTTCATTGCGTGTGAATTCCCTCTCGCTTCGATGTTTGGTGATGCGGCGCGGTTCGGGTCGCCGGGTACACTGGTTTTTCGATGCTGCGAACAGTCAGAGCGACGCGTTATGTTGTACCTCTTCGCGAGGGCGGCTCGCTGCCTGCGATTGTAGAGGCCGACGACCTGGGTTTGTACGTCGTGAAGTTTCGAGGCGCGGGGCAGGGGATTCTGGCGCTGATTGCGGAGATACTGGCGGGTGAGATCGGGCGGACGCTGGGACTGCGGGTTCCGGAGATCGTCTTGATAGATATTGACGCTGCGCTGGGGCGGAACGAGCCGGATTATGAGATTCGGCAATTGTTGAAGGCAAGTACTGGGATGAATCTCGCGCTCGATTATCTGCCGGGATCGACGATGTTCGATCCGGCGGCGCGGGATACGGCTGCGGCGGACGAGGCTTCAATGCTGGTTTGGTTTGACGCGTTCACGCAGAATATCGACCGCACGCCGCGGAATGCGAATCTGCTGGTGTGGCATCGCAAACTTTACCCGATCGATCATGGGGCGGCGCTCTTCTTTCATCACGACTGGCCGTCGCGGGAGAAGAAGATTGCCTCGCCGTTTGTGGAGATAGAGCAGCACATTCTGCTGCCGTGGGCGAAGGGTATTACGCAGGCGGCGAAGGTTGCTCATGAACGGCTGACGGAACCGGTGTTGCGCGAGATTGTGGAACTGGTACCGGACGCGTGGTTCGAGGCGATTCCGGGCGATGTGAGCGCGTCGGAGAGGCGCGCGGGCTACATGGATTTCTTTACGCGGAGGCTTGAGGCTTCCGCAGTTTTTGAAGAGGAGGCGATCGGTGCCCACTCCCGCCTCGTTTGATTACGCGATTTTGCGCGTGGTGCCGCGCGTGGAGCGGCAGGAGTTTATCAACGCCGGCGTGGTGGCGTTCTGCCTGGAAAAGCGGTACCTGGCTGCCCGTATTCATCTGAATGCCGAACGTCTGAAGGCGCTGTGTCCGGATGCGGACGTGGAACTGGCTCGGGAGCATCTGGAGGCAGTGCGGCGGATTTGTGACGGGGATCCGGCGGCAGGACCGATTGCGAAGCTCTCGCAGAGGGAGCGCTTTCATTGGATCATTTCGCCGCGGAGCACAATCATTCAGCCGTCGCCGGTGCACACGGGCGTGTGCGATGGGACGGAGGGGATTCTGGATCGGCTGGGGAAGCAGTTTTTGGATGTGTGAGGGCGGAAGGAAATTCAGAGAGCGATTTGGCCAGCACCGGTGTTTTTTGATACTTCCGAGTTGGCGGTGATACATCCACGTTCGCTCTAGTTGGTCACTGCAGACGTGATCCCGGTGCGTCTCTTTCGCAAGTCCTGTTTCAGTTTCAGAAACGTGGCCAACGAGAGAAATCCGCACAGGCCAAGCCCCGTGAAGTATGACATCGGAAGATGCTTGTGTCTGATGAATTGAAGACCACCCCAGACAACGCCGCTCACGAGGCCAACACCGAAGTAAAGCAAGAGAACTGAAGATACGGTTGCATGCCCCAGATGAGGGCGTGTGGTGGGCGGAAGGGGTTCCACTGTATTCGTCAATCCAAACAGGATGCCTCCGATTCCGATTGTGAGGGGCGCCATGAAAAAGCCAACCCTTTGCCAGAAACCTGCGGGCCGACCCCCGAGGAAGTAGAGAGTTAAGAAGATCGCAGGCGCTACGAGACTCACGACGCTTGCGGCGATGCACCACACTCTCGCGGGAAGTTGCTCGTGCCAAAGCACCCACCAAGCTTTGGCGAACACAAGCGTGGCCACAATCATTGCAACCGTCATTGCTATCTGAATCGTGAAGTGCAGCGAACCGGTCCCCGCCCTGCCTTTCAGCAACATACTCGGCTCAACGATAACCAGAATGCATGCGGTGACGACAAAGAGAAACCAAAAATACCAACAAAGAAGGTAGTGGACAATGCGCACGCCTGCTCCAATTCGAACGCAACAGAATCATAACCCCAATGTCGCGTAAGGCGTCGTCGAAGGGCATCTCGAGTTGTTCGGAGTGGATTGTGATCTATTCGGAAGTAACTCCGTTTTTTATCGTTACTTTGAATTCCGCAAAAACGGCAACCGCAGATCCTTCGACTTCGCTGCGCTTCGCTCAGGATGACAGCGCTTTGGAGTCGCGGAATGGGTGCCGATTCGGGGGGCTAAGTGGTGGGCCACTCTTCCCTTTGACGAGTTCTCGCCTGGTAGTTAGCTACCGAAATGCGAAAGTCTGTACCTACTGTTGCGGCGCGAGAACACGGCGACCAGCTACTTTGCGCAGCCGTGAGGGTGGGGTAAGAACGCAGATGAGATTCGTGGATTCCCACTCATGACGCGGTGAGACTGCGTCATGAGTGGGGCACCCAGATTTGTGCGGGATTCAGCAAGAGACAAAGGAGATCCTTCGCTCCGCTTACCCCATTGCACGACTTCGTCGCTCATGGGGCCCCAAGCTTGCTGCGCTCAGGACGACACTGCGAACGAACGCGAACTGCTGCGGCAGAGGAACGAGGAAACTGATCTACTGCTGCGGCGCTACGAGTTGGTGTGCGATCGCGAATAAAGCCAGTTCAAGGCGGGTGGAGACGCCGGTTTTGTCGAAGATGTTTGACAGGTGGCGTTTTACCGTCTCCTCACTGAGCGTGAACTGCTTGGCAATGTCCCGATTACTGCAGCCCTCCACGATACAGCCGACCACGTCGAGTTCGCGCGGGGTGAGGCCGTAGGTTTTGCGCTGCGGAGGCTGGGCCTGGCGCATGAGGTCGTGCAGGGCAGATACGAGATTGACGACGCGCTTGCCGCCGATCCAGTAGTCGCCTGCGAAGACCGTGCGAATCGCCGTATGCAGGCCGCCGGCAAGGGCGTCTTTGAGGACGATGCCGCGCGCACCAATGTGGAGCGCCTCGATGATCTGCTGAGTGGTGATGGTCGAGGTAAGGAGAATGATCTTGACCGTGGGCGAGCCGTTCATGATGGCGCGCATGGCCTCAAGGCCGGGCAGGCGCGGCATCTGGACATCGAGCAGGAGGATGTCGGGGGTTTGCTCCAGAGTCTGGGTGATGGCTTCATCGCCATCGTCGGCTTCGCCTACGACTTCGAAGCCGTCGCGCTCGGTGAGCATGTTGCGCACACCAATGCGGACTACAGGATGATCGTCAGCCAAGACGATGCGGATCGGTTGTTGTTCCACGAGACCCCTAAACCTCCGAAAAAGCCGGAACTAACAGGCAGGCAACGTAAGCGGCCCGCATTCAACAACATGTTTCCAGCCCTGCAATCTGAGCACAGGCAAGCCTGGACTAAGCTGGAAATTCCTTTTCCAGCATACGCTCCAGCCTTTGCGTAGCCGAATACAACTCTTGTAGTGCATCCCTGCAGTTATCCAATTGGTCACTCCCGACCCCGGACTCACACCTGGATTCAAGGATTGCGCCCAGCTTTGCAACCTGCATGGCGCCAGCCATGCCGCAACCCCCCTTGATGGCATGGCCGATGCGGCGGACCTCGTCCCTGTTGCCGGCAGCGATGGCCTTTTCGAGCGCGGGGAGGCGTTTGTGGAGGTCGGTTACGACGGCCGTGTAAATCTCGCGGACGGTGGCCTCGGTCATGAGTTGCCGGAACTGGGCGAGCGTCGTGGGATTAATCACCAGTTCAGCGTCCGTGGTCTCCGGCTGGTCGATCTTGGGATTGTGCTGGCCGAGAAGTTTCTGCAGATCCTCGGGACCAAACGGCTTCAGCAAAAAGCCATCCGCAGCTGCAATAAGGTCGTCGGCTGGGGTTGTGCCGCTGATGAGGATGATCTCGTCCTGGCCGAGCTGCCGAAGCTTCGCGATCAATTCGGGCCCGCTCAGGCCCGGTAACTGCGTATCCAGCAGCACAACGCCGGGTACGACGGAGCCCGCTTCGAGAATCTGCAGGGCCTGGTTTCCGTCCTCCGCGCTGTGCACCAGGTAACCGTGCAGCGTGAGGATGGTGGCGATTACCTCTCGGCTGACGAGGTCGTCGTCAATCAACAGGATCGTAGGTAGTTCGTGCTTCTCGCCTATGCCGAGCATGTTATTCGCCTCAACTTGTGCGGTGGTGATGCCTTTACTCTTCTGCGACGCCGATTTCGTGGAGCCAACCTGGAGCTTTCAGCAACTCACGCGGGCGGGAGCCATCGGCGGGACCGACCAGGCCATCACGCTCCATGAGATCGATGAGGTGAGCGGCGCGGCCATAGCCAATTCTAAGGCGACGCTGGAGGAGAGACGTAGAGGCTTTTCCAAATTCAAAAACCAAACGTACTGCGTCGTCGAACATCGGATCGTTGTCGTCTCCGTCGTTGCTGGAGCCTTCCATGCTCTGCTTCTCATCGCGAGGCGACTCGAGGAAGCCTTCGACGTATTCGGCCTGTCCCTGGTCTTTCCAGAAGGTAACCACTGCCGCTGTTTCCTTCTCGCTGACGTATGGAGCGTGCAAACGCAGCAGGCGGCTGGTGCCTGGGGGCAGAAAGAGCATATCGCCGCGGCCGAGCAGCGCTTCCGCGCCGTTGGTGTCGAGGATGGTGCGCGAGTCGACCTTGGTGGCGAGGCGGAAGCTGATGCGGGTGGGAATGTTCGCCTTGATGAGGCCGGTGATGACGTCGACGCTGGGTCGCTGGGTGGCGAGAACGAGGTGAATGCCGACGGCGCGCGCCATCTGGGCGAGACGTGTGATGGACTCTTCCACGTTGGACCGGTCAAGCATCATGAGGTCGGCGAGCTCGTCGATGATGATGACGATGTAGGGCAGCGGCTGCTCTTCCTGGCCGTCATCGAACAGAGACGGCATGACGCCTTCAAAGAGCTTGTTGTACTGGTCGATATTGCGCACGCTGCGGCTGGCGAGCAGCTTGAGACGCCGTTCCATTTCGCGGACGGCGTTGCGCAAGGCGTTGGCTGCCAGCTTTGGCTCGGTGATGATTGGTGTAAAGAGATGAGGAATGCCCTCGTACATGCCGAGTTCAACGCGCTTGGGATCGACGAGGATGAGGCGAACCTGCGAGGGAGTGGTGCGATAGAGCAGGCTCATGATCATCGCGTTAATTGCGACCGATTTACCCGATCCGGTCGATCCGGCGATGAGCACGTGGGGCATTGAGGCTAGGTCGGCAGTAACGATGCGGCCGTTGATGTCCTTGCCCATGGCGAGGGTCAGGCGCGACTTGGCCTTGGCGAATGTCTCGGATTCAAGCACGTCGCGCAGGTGGATGGTTTCGCGCTCGTGGTTGGGTACCTGGATTCCGACGGTGCTTTTGCCGGCCATGCGCTCGATGAGGATGCTCTCGGCACGCATCGCGAGGCAGAGGTCTTCAGCAAGGCCGGTCACGCGGCTGTATTTGACGCCGGCTTCGGGCTTGAACTCGTAGGTCGTCACCATGGGCCCGGGATTAATGCGCTCGACAGAGCCGCGCACATCGAATTCAGCGCATTTCTCGACAAGGACCCGGGCTTCGTCGCGCAAATCGTCTTCGCGCACGACCTGCGGGCCGGAGCCGGAGTTGAGGAGGGTGCTGGGTGGCAGGCGGAATCCGCTGACGTTTTTGGGAGCCACCGTAACCGTGCGCTCTTCGGCGTCGGCGCGTTCGTGGATGGCAATGGTGTTGGGCGCGGATGCGGGCGGAGGCGCAGGTGTTGGTGCGGGTGTCGGGGCCGCAACGGGGCGCATTTCGACCACACTGCTTTTCGGTGCTTGCGGGGCTGCAACTGGAGTTGGAGCGGGCTGAGCGCTTGCCGTTGGCGCTGGTGCTGCAAGCACGGGGGTGACGGGCGTAACGGATTCGGCTACCGTGCGCTCCCAGATGCTGGCGCGACGGGGCGCAATCGGTTCTTCAGATGTTCTGGCGGCGCGCTGGAAGGCGGGAATTTCGTCGACCGGATCGGGCTCCGGTACGCGCTTCTTCATGCCGAAGAGGGCGGCGAGACGGCTCGGGCGCGGTGCAGGCATCTCGACCACCGGTTCGGGAACATTGTCAATCGCCCCGGAGAAGAGCCGTTGCGCCGGACCGGGCTGTGTCTGCTCGGCAAGCCGCTCCTCCAGTTCGCGCTTGCGTTCGGCGCGCTCTTCGCGCCAGTTGCGGTAGCGGTCGTGCCAGGCGACGAGGTTCAGCCAGCGATCTTCGACCTGCGTCTTGAGGGTCCAGAAGTTGATATCAGAGGCGAAGTAGACGCCGACACCTGCCAGGGCCGCAGCTACGAGCCACGCTCCCTGGGTGTTCAAGTAGACGACGAGCATGCTGGAGATGACACGCCCCATCACGCCTTCAACGGGAACGGCGTGCTGCCAGTGCCAATGCCATGGCAAGAGTCCGAAGACTGCGGGCAGGAAGATCACAGCCAGCGTGGTGCCCATCCAGCGAAGGATGGCCGAGCCACCGGAGCGCGAGCGGATCCAGTTCCAGCCGAGTCCGCCGATCCAGAGCGGGAAGAGGAAGATGGTAACCCCAAAGGCTTGGAAAAGGATGTCGCTGAGGTAGGCGCCGAAGAGGCCAATCCAATTGTGTATTGCGTGGGCCGGGTCCGCGCCCGAGGAAGTGTTGATGGACGAATCAGACGGATGGTACGTCACGAGGGCGAGGAAGAGGAGGACAGAGGCGAGCGACAGCACCAGACCGAGGAACATGTTGAACGCCCGGTTGCGCGTCGGCGACAGAATGATCGGAATCGGCTTCATTGAGGGGACGCCTCCGCGCCCTGGCCACCGCAATCGACGCTGGAGCCGCATGCAAAGACAGGAACAATGCGAGCCGGAGCCTCTGGTTTCAAGTCGACGCGATCATCCATTAGCGGCGACCTGAAACGAAGTTGGACATAACATCGCATTCCCTGGCTTTGCCGTCAAGGCGACGAAAAATCCCAGAGCAGCCTTTATTATCCCGGCGCGACGAGGGGTTTCCGGCCAAAACACTGCGGGGGGAATCTGAGTAGGGAACAGGGATCAGGGGTCAGAGGGCAGGGTCCCAGTACATCTCACGGCCAGGTACCGGAGTTGAGAGCAGAGAGGATTACCCAAAACCGTTTTCCAAACGAACGCTAGCTGCCGAGGAGCTTGCTCCCGAAGGCAAGAAGCAGGATGCCGAGGATGATGCGGTAAACGGCGAAGACAGTGAAGCCGTGCCGGCGGACCCACATCAGGAACCATTCGACCACGCCGAGGGCGACGATGAAGGAGACGATGAAGCCGATGGCGAGAACGATCCAGTACTGGGTGGTCATGTGAACTTCGGCGACGGGTATGGCTCCGGCTGCCAACGCTGACTTACCGGGGTGAATCGACTTGAGGAGATCCCATGCGGTGGCGGCGATCATGGTGGGTATGGAGAGCAGGAAGCTGAACTCGAGTGCGGAAGGCCGGTCCAGCCCGACTATCTGGCCGGCAGCGATGGTGGACATGGAGCGCGATGTGCCGGGGAAGATAGCGGAAAGGGACTGGCAGATGCCGATCCATATGGCCTGGCCGAGACTCATCTCTTCAACGTGCACGGTGTTGGGCTCGTAGCGGGACGAGCGTGCGTCGACAACCCACATGACGATGCCGCCGATGAGCAGCGCCCAGGCCATGGCGGCGATGCTGCTGAGGTGTTTTTCGCTCATTTTATGCAATGGCAGCGCGATGGCCGAGGTGAAGGCGAAGGCGATGAGAGTGAGCGATATTGGGTGATTGAACCTGGTGCGGTCGCCGCTCTCGCCGCGAGGAAAGCTTTTGATGAATGCAACGATGCGTTCGAGATAAAGAAGAAGAAGAGCGAAAATTGCGCCGGCCTGGATGACGATGGTGTACATCTTCCAATAAGCGTCGTCGAGGGGGATGCGCATCGCAGCTTCGGCGATGCGAAGGTGCGCGGTAGAACTGACTGGAAGAAATTCGGTAAGGCCCTCAACAATGCCCAAAAGAACTGACTGAATATAGACGTTCAAAAAGCCTCCAGATATGGATGACAGATATAGCAAAGCAGATTGGTCAGGGCGCGCTTTATTCCTTTTCGATGCCGTAGACCGGGATTCTCTGATCCAATTTGAACACGAGCATCGTAGCCCGCGCTGTGTAGTCCGACTGCGGAAACTTATCTCTTAGTTTAGCGGCGAGTTCGCGGGCATTGTTGTGCGCGGTGTCGCTTTTCTTGTCGTTGTTATCTGCGGCGTACATATCGGTGAGAACGGCTTGACGGTAGGCAGCCAGGTAAAGCGCCTGCGGGGTGCGCGGGCTTTCGGGATGCTCTGCCGCATACTTCTCGTAGATTTCGGATTCTTTTTCTGGGCATTTTTCCTGGCCTTGCCAGTCGCCGCAGAGCTTGTTGTCGAGGAGTTCGTAGGCGGCGAAATCGGCTTGGCGCGTATTGGGATAGAACTTGATGACCTTCTTCAGGCCGTCTTCATCCATCTGGTCGCGCAGATAGGGCGCTTGCTCCTTTGCGGAAGGGCGGCTGGATGAGTCGGCCTTCTGGATCTGCCAGAGAATGTCGGCGGCACGCCACGCAGCTTCTGCCGCTAGCGGCGAGTTGGGGAACATTTCAACCAGGCGGCGGTAGAGCAGGTGCGCAGTACGGGCGGCATTCACGGGACCACGCGGGTCAGAGGCAAGTGCCTCCTGATCGGCGGCTGCACCCATGAGGATCTGATCGCCATTGGGCGTGTTGTCGATGACGATACCCTTGGCCTGAATCCACCCGGAGATGGGGGGTGGGGTGTCGTTGGTATCGAAGATGGGGGCGTCGCTGGTATGTTCTTCCTCGATGTCGGTGTTGGCGAAGACGCGCAGCCAGTCACTGCTTTTCTCAGCGACGACCATTTCGCGGCCGATCTGGACGCGGCCCACTTTTTGCGCGCCGAGATCGGCGGAGACATAAAGCCAGCTGACACGCAGGGCCGTAGCGCGGGGGCCGGCCATGGGCTTCTGCAGGTTATCTTTCTTCTTCTGAGCGGACAGGGGCAACGCACAGAGAATGAGGCAAAGCGTAACCGTGTGAGCTACGCGGAATGTTGAGTTCGTCACAGGAAAGATCATAGTCGAACGACGTTACATGCCGGATTCAGTGAGCACACTGGCAAGGAGCATCGGATCGACGTTGCCGCCGCTGACAACGGCGACGGCATTCTTGTACGGCGGAAGCTGGGCTGCGTGGAAAAGGAGCGCGGCGGAGGAGACGGCTCCACTGGGCTCGGGGACAATGCGCGCCGAGTTGACGATGGCACGCATGGCAGCACGGATTTCGCCTTCCGTGACGGTGATGATGCCGTCGACGAATGCCTGGATGTGAGCGAAGTTGCGCACGCCAACGCTCTGGGTGCGGAGGCCGTCGGCGATGGTGCGGCTGGTGAGCTCAGCTCCCCAGATGACGACTTTGCCGGTGCGGAAGCTTTCGGTGGCGTCGGCGGCGAGTTCGGGCTCGACGCCGAAGACTTTTACGTGTGGCCGCAGGCGCTTCACGGCGGTCGCGATGCCACTGAGCAGGCCGCCGCCGGAGACGGGCGCGAGGACGAGATCGACGTCGGGAAGTTGTTCGATGATTTCGAGGCCGCATGTGGCCTGGCCGGTGATGATCTGTTCGTCGTCGTACGGCGGAACGACAATGTATCCGTGCTCGCGCACGAGATCTTCGGCCTTGGCGAGGCGTTCGCTGGAGGCAACACCCACGTCGACGATTTCTGCGCCGTAGGCGAGGGTGGCCGCGCGCTTGATGGCGGGGGCGTTCGACGGCATGACGATGACGGCCTTGGCGCCGACTTCGCGGGCGGCGTAGGCGACGCCCTGTGCGTGGTTGCCGCTGGAGTAGGTGATGACGCCGCGGGAGATTTCTTCAGGCGTGAGCTGGAGGATTTTGTTGGAGGCTCCGCGCAGTTTGAAGCTGCCGATGGGCTGGAGACTTTCGGCCTTGAGCCAGACTTTTCCGGCGACGTCCGGGAAGTACGCGCGCACGAGAGGAGTTTTGACGGCGATGCCGGAGATGCGATCGGCGGCGGCGCGGATCGCATCGAGGGAGGCGAGGGTGTCAGTGGCGATGGTCATGGGAGGTACTTCTCCGGGACGGGATTGGCGGGGGTTTGAGCCTGCCAGATGATCTGGATCACGTGCCACTGCTTGCCGTCGAAGATGGCCTGGATGCTGTTGATGCCGCGGTCTAGCACCTTGCCCTCGGGAGGTGTGCCGTCGGGTGTGGTGCGGGTTTCGTACGTGCTCCAAAGATGAGCCATGTGGTCCCATGTCTCCGCGTTCACTTTGATCTGACGCTCGTAGAAGACCGCGCTCCCACGCTTGGCGACCGCGTTGATCCAGTCGTCGACGGTGAGGATGCGAGGCGTAGCCGTGCCATCGGCGGCGATACGGATGGGAATGAGACGGGCTTCCGGAAGGAAGAGCGAGCGGAAGCAGGTGCGGTCCTTGTCGCCGGGGCCGCTGACGGCTTCGTCGACGGCCTTGATGAGGTCGTCAAGGGAGGCGGTCGCGGGGCAAACTATGACGTGTGGTGCCGTTTGCGGGGTGGGAGCCTGGGCGCGGAGCGTGGCGGCGAGCAGGGCGGCGGCGAAAGCGGTGGCAATCGTGAGACGGCGCATGATGGGATTTTACAAGCAGGGATCAGGGTTCAGATAACAGGGATCAGTGGGACAGGATCAGTTCGAAGTAGATCAACGGGTCCTTTTTGTAGACCACGCGCGCGACTTCGCGGTAGCCGCATTTTGCATAAAAGGGGCCGGCTCCGGCTGGGGCGTCGAATGCATCGAGGCGAATGGCATCGGCAGGCCACTCTAAAGCATGGGCCTCTGCCTCTTTGAGCAGGAGACGGCCGATTCCTTTGCGCTGAAGGTCGGATGGACGGCCATGCCGGTCAGATACAGGGGTTTGGCTGCGGAGGTGAAATACGAAGTGTCGATGGCCCAAGGCTTCTTTGTCGCGATTCGCAGCGTGCCGACGATGCGACCCTTGGTGCGAGCGATCAAGAGTCGCGAGAATTTGGGCGGGCGCATGTTCGCGAGAATGCCTCGCTCGGACGGGGGCGATGACCAGAACCCATGGCCGAAGCGGCGGGTAAGGTTCTCGGCGGCTGCGGTGTGCAGTTCGGCGAGTTCGGCAGCATCGGAGTTGGTGTCGATGGCGAAAACGAGTTTCATTGCGGTGAAGGAGTGGATCTCAGTATCCCACTCATGCGCCAAAATGCGGCGCATGAATGGGGCACCCGGATCTGATCGGGATCCGGAGTTGTCATTTCCCGTTCTCAGAGGTGGGACTCAAGGAATCCGCCTAGGAAAGACATGCTCGATGGTGGAAGTCGGTGACTTTCAACTAAGGTCAAGCAGGTTATAGGGAACGACAACCGCAGATTCCTCAGACTCCCCGTTCGACAGAATGACAGCGCGACTCTTTTTCTTGAGGTTCAGGGGCGGGAAACTAGCCGGTAGGATGGAGATTCTTGAACCCAACCTCGACCGGTAGCCAATCTGACAGGCGCTTTGCGTTGAGTTCAGCATCTCCGGGATTGCTGGAGAGCGACGACCTGGCGAGCGCCACGGTGATTTTTACTTTTCCCTTGATGCCGTAGGCCTTGAGAAACGTCGCCAGCCCTTTATCTGCCGCATCCATGTAGTCTGTGGGAAGGGTGCCTTCCGCGCCATGGATATCGACCGGGGCCATCACCATCTGGTTCATAACCGGCCCATCTTTCTTGACTCCCGAAGTGTCGAATCGCACCACGAGGCTGACTCTCTGCTCCAGCGAGTCAGGATTCGCCATGTACTTGATGGTCGGAATGGTGACGCCTGCCGGGTTCGGTTTAGCTGCTTGCGTGTCAAATGCGAGATGGTAGCGAGCCCCCTGCCATTTGGGCTTAGCGGGAACTTTAGTCGCTTCGTCCTGTTGGTTTCCGCACCCCGCCAGGAGAACCAATCCTGCGATCGCCAGTATGATGCCCTTTTTCAAGTCATCCTCCTCGTACTATCAGACGACGCGCAAGAATATCATTTCGGTGCTGCACTGGAATGTGATCGGGAAGGCTTGCTGGCCCCGCGGTTGGGAATTATCGCGTTTTCCCACCCATGGCGCGATGAAACTGCGTTATGGATGGGGCACCCAGTCTGTTGTATGGATGTGTATGGACGTCGCGAAGAAGATCTAATTGAGGAACATCGTGCGGTAGAGGGTGTCGCGCTGGACGGGCTTGAAGCCGGCGTCGCGGATGATGCGGCGGAGTTCCTCTTCGGTCGTGCAGTTGCTGGTGCCTGCTGCTTTGACGACGTTCTCTTCAAGCATGACGGAGCCTACGTCGTTGCCGCCGAAATGGAGGCCTAGTTCGAGGACCTTGAGGCCCTGCGTGACCCAGCTGGCCTGCACGTTCTCGATGTTGTCGAGATGGAGGCGCGCGATGGCGAGGACCTTGAGGTACTCGACGGAGGTGGCCTCTTCCCAGCCGCGACCACCCAGTGCGGTGTTGCCGGGCTGGAAGCTCCAGGGGATGAATGCGGTGAATCCACCGGTTTCTTCCTGCAGCTTGCGGACGACTTCGAAGTGGTTGATGCGCTGGTCGAAGGTTTCGCCGACGCCGAACATCATGGTGGCGGTGGTGCGCATGCCAATTTGGTGCGCGGTGCGATGGACGGCGACCCAGTCGGCGGTGCGGCACTTGAGGCGGGCTATTCGTTTTCTCACGTCGTCGTCGAGGATTTCGGCGCCGCCGCCGGGGATGGAATCGAGGCCAGCATCGCGGAGTCGGGCAATGGTGGTGCGCAGGTCGAGGTCGCTGTACTCGGCGATAGCGAGGATTTCAGAGGCGCTGAGGCAGTGAAGCCAAATCTTCGGGAAGCGCTGCTTGATCCCGGTGAAGAGGCTCTCGAACCAGTCAATTTTTAGGTCGGGATGGAGGCCACCCTGCATCAGTACGCCGGTGCCACCCATTTCCTGCGTTTCGGCGATCTTCTCGTAGATTTTTTCGAAGTCGAGGATGTAGCCCTCGTCGGAGCGAGGAATGTTTTTTCCTTCTTTGGGGAGCGGGCGGTAGAAGGCGCAGAAGGTGCAGTACTCGGTGCAGAAATTGGTGTAGTTGATGTTGCGATCGATGATGTAGGTGACCACGCCTTCGGGGTGCAGGCGGCGACGGACGGCGTCGGCCTCGAAGCCCAGCCCGATGAGGTCAGGGGAGTTGAAGTAGTCGAGGGCTTGCTGGCGGGTCAGCGACATAGAGACAGTTTACAGTGGTCGGTGGCCAGGGAACAGAAGAGCGCGGGATCAGCGGCGTTTGGATTTGCGGAAGAGGAAGAGGCCGCGGCGCTGCACGGGGTCGGGGCGGGTGCGCGAGAGGTTTGAGGCGGTGGAGATTCCGCTGAAGAGGACAAACCAATCCCAGAATGCTCGGAGGACTCCCTTTTTCGGTTCGCAGGTCATCGTTGATCTCACGGTTGAATGCCCTTCGGGACCTTTTAATTAGAGTCGGCGAGATCGCTCTGTGACTCGAAAAAGCGCGTGGGATCGGATTATCGGCCGGGTTTGGGCTTGGGGGCCGGCTTTTTGGGTGAGCTGGAGATGCCGAAGCTCATGAGGAAGAAGCGAAAACCCTTTCGCAGGGAATCAAGCAGACTCATCGGGTGACCTTTCGAGGACACATCCAGATTATCGCTCGCGGGAGGCTGAGAGGCCTTGGTTCAGTGATCCAGGAGTTTTCTAGGTAGTGCTTTTCGATTGCCCACTCACTTGCAGATTGGTGCGAAGAAAACAAAAGCAGATCCTTCACTTCGCCTACCCCATGGACACTGTCCATGGGGCCCCAAGACGCTACATTCAGGACGACAACACTCGTTTTGGGTTCGTGCTTTCCCAGCCATGCCGCGATAAGCACCCCACCGACGAAGACCTGTCGGTGAGGGCCCGGGATACTGCGTCATGGATGGGGCACCACAGATTCAGTTCACGTCGGCGTCACTACTCGGTGGAGGATTCGGAGGCTGCGGGGTGGACGGGGGCTTCGGCGGGGGGAGCCGGGGCGCGGCTGAGAATATCGAGGACCGCAGGTGGCATGGGCTTGTTGGCGTTGGCGAGGAAGACGCTTACCTGCCACATCTCATTGTCGGAGAGCTGGGTTTTGAATGAAGGCATGCCGGTGAGACGGATGCCGTTCTCGACCTTCCAGTAGGTTTCGCCGACCGGGTCGTCGCTGACGCCGACGACGTTGGAATCGTTGTGGTGCGGCTCGAGCAGGGGTGGGGCGTCGGGATACATGTGGCTGCCGATGGCCGCGGGCTTATTGTGGAGGCCGTGGCAAATGGCGCAGCGCTCGACATAGACGCGGGCGCCGGCGGTGAGGTTCGGCTGATCGGGAATCATGCGGGTGCTTATCATTTCTTTTTGAATGCGCGCATCAAGCGGCATGTGGACGACCTGGCGCTCGTGGGGGATCGGAGGATCGGAGACGGCCACCGGCACATTGCCGTAGGTGAGAAAAGCCAGGACGGCGAGGGGCACGAGGGCAATGCCGAAGATGAGTCCAAGCAGGAATCGCATTAGAAGTTGAGGCCTCCGTCAGCTTCTCATCGTATTGCATGAGAGCGGAAATCGCGGCAAAATCCTGCGTCGAGCGTCCAATGGATGACAGCCCCGCGCAGAGCCAGTTAGAGAAGATTGTCGGTTCACCCTCCGGACGAAGGCCTGTCCGCGCGTTGTTGGTCTGGACGGTCGTGTCGGATTTGTTTCCGGCTTGGGGATAGGTGTCTCTGGTTTGCGATAATAACGGAAGGGGTGCGCTCGGCTCCGTAACATGTTCCACCCCGCGGACGAGAATCTGTCCGAGGGGACCCGGTAGTGGAGGTAAGTCAAGACCGATGTTTTCTTTTCGCCGTTCTGTAAGTCTTCTGGCGGTCATTTCGCTTGTTTCTTTCGGTGCTCTGGCGCAGAGCACAGGTTCCAGCAGCAATCCACCGGCGCAAGATCAGACGCAGCCGCAAGCCCCTGCAGCGACGCAGAGCGAGCAAGGCCCCGCGACGGTCCAGGCGCGCATCCGGGCGCGGCGCGAAGCGCGTCGGGCGCAGGCCATCCACGATACGTACGCTCATTTGTACGAGGTGTTTGTCGGGGGCGGGTACCAACGGTTTACTCCGGGGCCGGACCTGCAGCGGGCAACGATGTACTCATGGGATGCGGCGATCAGCCGTTACTGGAGCGAGAAGCTCGGGCTGACGTTTGAGGGCCGCGGTAACTATGGGACGGCGTTTGTAGGGTTAAACGAGACCTCGGTGACGCGGCCCTCGATCAGCCATTACGACGTGCTCGTCGGTCCGACGTATCGCTTCAGGCTGAGGCCGAGGTATTCGATCGCCGGCAGCGTGAAGGGCGGCGTGGCCATCAGCAACTTCGCCAGCGATACCAACGGGTTTGGAACGGCGGTGCTGGGGTTGTATCCGGATGGGACGACCTATGCGTTCAACGCGAGCGTGATTGGCGAGGTGAACGTTACACCGAACCTTTCGCTGCGGCTGGCACCCGAATACATGGCGACCGGGTTTGGATCGACGCTGCAGAATGATCTCGGGTTCACGTATGGATTTGTGTATCGGTTCGGGAGACAGTAAGAGCAGGGAATAGGGAATAGAAAGCGGCGGCTCACCAGTTGAACTGGTGGGCCGTTGCTATTTGGTGGGTTTGCGGGTGGCATAGTCGGGGGCGCCCATCATATGAATGGAGACGTAGGGCTCATCGCCGATGACCCAGCTGTCGTGGCCGGGTTCTATATAGAAGATGTCGCCGGGTTTCATTTCGAAGATCCGTCCATCATCCATCGCGGCGGTTGCTCGGCCGGAGACGACCATGCCGACGTGTTCGATATCGCAGCTCGTTTTACCGAGAGCACGGCCGACATGTTCGGACCATTTCCAGCCGGGCTCATAGGTGGCGCGGCCGATGGTCATGCCGCCGAGGTGAACGAGTTCGAATTTCCCTTTGTCGAAGGTGCGGACTTCGTCAGGGCTTTCGAACTGCTTAAGGATGACTTGGTGCATGATGACCTCCGGATGTCCCGCGCGTTTGCCTGGGTCGGTTTGGAGAGAAGAGAAGCAGATCCTTCGTGCCGCTTACCCCACTTCGTGGGGCCCCAAGCTTGCGGGGCTCAGCGACTGTCTGGATTGTCAAGGGCGGGGTTGATGGAAAAGCGGAAAACGATGTTGCAGTTTTCCTCTTTCCCACAACCTCGACTACGGCTGCTGGCTAGCTAACCATCTCAGTTGTGAGGGCACGCTCTGTTGGCGAACCTCGCGGGCTTTGGCGTTGAGGCGCACGAGCAACTTGTGGGCCACGGCGATGCGGACGACTTTGGGTGGTTTGCCGGCGGCGCGCAGGCGCTGCTGGAAAGCGATGAAGTCGGGCTCGTAACGAGCGACCACGCTGCCCACCAGGAATAGGATGTCGCGGACTGAGGCGCGGCCTCCTCGCACCGCGCGTTTGCCCTGGTGTTTGCCTGAGTCGTTGGCCAGAGGCGCCAGTCCTGCAAGTTTGGAGATGGTCTTGTCGGAGAGCGTGCCGATCTCCGGCATCTCGGCCATGATGCGGGCCACGGTGCGGTCGGCGACGCCCTTGATGGTGCGGAAGGCCTGATTCAGTTCGCGCCACAAGGGGTCGGCTTCGATCAGCGCAGCGATGGCCTGCTGGAGTTCTTCGATCTGCCCGGCGAGGAACTTGAGTATGGCGCGGAAGCTGTTCTGTATCGCGGGATTGGTGACCAGACGTTGCTGGTTCAGCTGCGCGGTGCGAACCTCGGTGAGCTGGCGCAGACGCGTGACGCGGGCACGCAACTCGAGCTGGGTGGGCGGGGCCAGGCATAGCGGCTGAGACTTCTTGGTCTGGGCGTACCAGGCAATTATTCCGGCATCGATGGCGTCGGTTTTCTCCAGCCAACCCATGCTCTGGGCGAACTGGCGCACGGCACGCGGGTTGACTACCGCCACCGGCAGGCCGTGTTCGGTGAGTTGCGCAAAGGCCCGCTGTTCGTAGCCCCCGGTGGCTTCCATGGCGACCAGTTCAACTTGATGGGTCTGACAGAAGGCTGCCAACTCTGCGATGCCTTCCGGGCAGTTGGCGAAGCTGGCCGCGGCGCCGTCCTGTCCGATGCGCGCGGCTAAAGAAGATGAACCAATATCCACTCCACAAATGATCCGTGTCACGGTAACCTGCCTTGTATGTTCGACTGAGATCGTGCGACTGTTCGGTCGTACGTGACTTGGGCAGCGGTCGCCTGTGCTGAGCGCCGGTCGTTAAGACCGCAGGATGAACGGGAGCCGTCCGCCCGCGGGGGAGTCGATGCCTCGACTCCCCCACTCAACAGTTTCAACGAAACTGTCGCTTAGTTAGAGATACAAGGATGACACCGTGGAAAATGGTTGGCTTGAATGTTTAGCGCGGCTACGGTTGCAGGATCGGGATGTTGGCGATGCGTTGCTGCCACTCGGCGGGGCCGGTTTGATGGACGCTGGTGCCTTTGGAGTCGACGGCGACGGTGACGGGCATGTCTTTAACTTCGAATTCGTAGATACCTTCCATGCCGAGGTCTTCAAAGGCCAATTGGCGCGAGTGGATGATGGCTTTGGAGACGAGGTAGGCGGCTCCGCCGACGGCCATGAGATAGACGGCACCGAATTCCTGGATGGCCTCGATCGCCGTGGGTCCGCGCTCAGCTTTGCCTACCATGCCGAGCAGGCCTGTCTCAGCGAGCATCTGGCGGGTGAATTTGTCCATACGCGTTGCGGTGGTGGGTCCGGCGGGCCCGATCACTTCTTCCCGGACAGGATCGACGGGGCCGACATAATAAATGAAACGGTCGCGGAAATCGACGGGGAGTTCTTCGCCACGGCTCAGCGTGTCAGTCATGCGCTTGTGAGCTGCGTCGCGGCCGGTGAGCAGTTTGCCGTTGAGGAGAAGCACTTCGCCAGGCTTCCACGTGGCAGCTTCGGCACGGGTGACGGTGTCGAGGTTGACACGCGTGGCTTTGGAGACGTCGTAGGTGAGCTGGGGCCAGTCTTCAAGGTTGGGCGGATCGAGGTGGGCGGGGCCTGAGCCGTCGAGGACGACGCTTGCGTGGCGCGTGGCGGCGCAGTTGGGGATCATGGCTACCGGTAGATTGGCGGCGTGGCACGGGGTGTCGAGCACCTTCACATCGAGAACCGTGGTGAGGCCGCCGAGACCCTGTGCGCCGATGCCGAGACGATTCACCTTGTCGTAGAGTTCGACGCGGAGCTTTTCGGCGGTGGTTTTCGGGCCGCGGGCGATGAGGTCCTGAATATCGATGGGCTCCATTAATGATTGTTTGGCAAGAAGCATGGCTTTTTCCGCGGTGCCGCCGATACCGATACCAAGCATGCCGGGCGGGCACCAGCCTGCGCCCATAGTGGGAACGGTTTTGAGCACCCATTCGACAACGGAATCGGAAGGGGTGAGCATGACGAATTTGCTTTTGGCCTCGGAGCCTCCACCTTTGGCCATGACGGTGATGTCGACCTTGTCGCCTTTGACGAGTTCGACGTTTACGACGGCGGGGGTATTGTCTTTAGTGTTCTTGCGGGCTCCGGCGGGATCGGCAAGGAGCGAGGCGCGGAGCTTGTTGTCGGGATCGAGGTAGGCGCGGCGAACGCCTTCGTCTGCCATTTCCTGGATGTCGAGGGTGGGTGCGCTCCCGTTTGGGCCTTCAAATCGAACATCCATGCCGATCTTGATGAAGACGTTGACGATGCCGGTGTCCTGGCAGATGGGGCGATGTCCCTCGGCACACATGCGGCTGTTGATGAGGATCTGCGCAATGGCGTCCTTGGCGGCGTGGGACTGCTCGCGTTCGTAGGCCTTGGTCAGGTTGGTGATGTAGTCGGTGGGGTGGTAGTAGCTGATGTATTGCAGCGCACCGGCGACGCTGGCGATAAAGTCTTCCTGGCGGATAACGGTCATGAACGAAGCTCCTCGAACCCTATAGGGTAAAGGATTCGCGGGGGTGCTGGCAGTGGAGCGATTGAGTAGACTGACCGGAGTGAGGAATCAACACGGTGATTGAAGAAGCCAAAGGTGCGAAGGAAACCAAATCTCTGGCGCTAGTCGGTCTTGCAACTACGGCCGCCGCTGTGGGATTTGTGGCGATTGGCGCATTTGCAATCGGGCGACTTGCGATTGGCCGCCTGCGTATCAAGTCCGCCGCCGTCAGGTCTCTTGAGATTCAAGAATTGGACGTGAAACGACTTCGCGTGGGCGAGGTTATCGTTACGGGGTCGCTCAAGCTGCCGGGAGAGCGATAGTCGTCCACAGAGTGGTGATCCTCCGCAATTATGGCCTGAGCGAGAAGGCGGCAACTTGTTTTGTGCGGTGGAATGGCTTGTTGTCGATAGAAGGAGCAGCGAGTCAGCATGCGCTTCGCGGCATGAGCGAGTTAGCGGGTTAGCGAACGATTTGATTGTGATCGAACAACGAGCCAGATTCGTTTGGGTCGGGGTAAGAGGGTTGTCCATTCACGACTTTGAGGAAGGGCGTGAGTTTGTGTTCGGCGGCGGGTGCTGCGGTGAGGATATGGCGGACTTCCCAGCCTTCGAGGATCATGGCATCCGAGATAAGTGAGCGGTGGCAGCGCCAGGGGACGGCTTCAGCGCACATGATCGCGGTCGGAGTGGTGCGGGCTATTTCGGTGAGGGCGGCGAGGCCTTCGGCGAATTGCGGAGTGGACATGTAGTCCGCGTAGCCGCGGAAGGATGCGTTGCGCCAACCGGTGTTGATGGAGTTTTTGCGTGTGTGGCGGCGCCCGCCGAGTGCTTTCAGATGCGTGTAATCGATGTTGGCGGAGCGGAGCGAGGCCGCGAGCGCATCGGTGTTGAATTGCGGAACGTGGCGTGATTTGGGAATGGAGCGGACGTCGACGAGATAACCGATGCCGTGGGCATTGAGGAGAGCGATGAACTCTTCGATGGAGTGGGTGGAGTGGCCGATGGTATAGAGGACGCTGGTCGCCACAACAGGTATCGTACCGCCGATCGAGAAGTTGCTAGTGCCGATTCCTTCTCGGATCTGGTTGAGGTCTGTGGTTTCCCACCCATGTCAACGAGGAAGCGGTTGCCATGGATGGGCACCCGGGCATGTGCTATAACTCGCAATCATCTTTGGGTCCATGCCCTAAGCTGTATGCATGGCGGACTTTCCTGCGGATTCTGTTCCGGATGCAAAACCCTCGTCGATGCTGGTGCGGGAGGGGGCGAAGGCTTCGGATGCGGTGTTTGATGTTCTTGTGATCGGAGCAGGGCCTACGGGGCTGGCTTGCGCGATCGAGGTGCAGAAGGCCGGATTCTCAGTAGTGCTGGTGGACAAGGGATGCGTGTGCAACTCGCTGTTTCACTATCCCTCGCACATGACATTTTTCACAACGCCGGAGTTGCTGGAGATCGGGAACATCCCGTTTCCGAGTCCAAATCCGAAGCCTTCGCGCAACGAGGCGCTGCAGTATTACCGGCTGGTGGCTGCGCACTACAAGCTGGACGTGCGGCAGTATGAGCGCGTGGAGCGGGTGGAGGGCGAGGACGGCCGGTTCACCGTATTCACGGAGGATCGGTTCGGGCGGCCGAGCATGTTACGGGCGCGCAAGCTGATCGTCTCGACGGGTTACTACGATCTGCCAAACCTGATGTGCATTCCAGGCGAAAAGCTGAGCAAGGTCTTTCACTACTACAACGATCCGCATCCCTACTTCGATACGGATGTGGTGGTGATCGGCGGGAAGAATTCGGCGGCGATCGCGGCGCTGGAGCTGTGGCGCAGCGGTGCGCGCGTAACGCTGGTTCACCGGCATGAGGGATTGCATCGGCACGTCAAGTACTGGATCAAGCCGGACATCGAGAATCGCATTAAGAACGGTGAGATTAAAGCGTACTTCAATACGGATGTGGTTGAGATTACGCTGGACGCCGCCGTGCTGCGGACGCCGCAAGGGACCGAGACGATCAAGAACGATTTTGTATTCGCGATGACCGGATATCATCCCGACTTCAGCTTTCTCGAGAGCATGGGAGTTCGGTTCGAAGGGGCTGACAAATTGCCGGTCTGCGATCCCGAAACGCTGGAAAGCAACGTGCATGGGATTTATCTTGCTGGTGTAATTGTGGCGGGCTCGCGCACCAACGAAATCTTCATCGAGAACGGTAGATTTCATGGCGTGCAGATTGCGCGGGCGCTACTGAGTAAACAGGCTGGCGCGCAGGTTAAGGCAGCGGACTTCTGATTTCCGGTAGACTTGGGGAAGCAGATTCCTGTTGAGGTTCAATTGATGCGATGGTGGCCCCGCACCGTCCGATGGCAGCTAATTCTTTGGCTGATGCTTCTTGAGGCGCTTTCTGTGGCGCTGTTTGCGGCAGTCCTTGTAAGCGTGGAGGGTCGCGAGATACGCCGGCAAGCGCTGGAACGGCTGGCCCACCAGTCGACCTCGGTTGCGCTCCAGGCAGAAGAGGCATATCGGCAGGGACGCCCGGATTTGGTCTTCCCTTCGTTGCGCATGATGGGCGAAGCGCCGAGCGTGGAACGCGCCAAGATCACAGATAGGGCCGGCAGCGTGTTGTTCGTCAGCAACGGCGATGTTACGCAGGCGCCGCTGGAGCCGGCGGAGAAGGCTCAGATCGCGCGGGTTCACGAGCATGAGCCGCTCGTGTTTTCATTCGGCGATCACCGCTGGGAGGGCGTGAAGGCGATCTACGATGGCGACAAGGTTCGCGGGTACGCGTGGGTCGAGACGGATCGCTCGTGGGACACAGAACAACTTGACACGGTTCTGCGCAGCTCGTTTTCATTTGGGCTGATCTGGATCGGTGCGTCGGGTTTACTGGTGCTGTTGATGTCGCGCTCGATTTCGCGGCCGTTGAGCATTCTGCAAGGCGGGACGCGCGCGCTGATGGAAGGGCCAGGAACAAGTTCGAAATTTCCCCTGCCAGTTACGGTGGAGAACGAATTCGGCGATCTGATCCAGGCATTCAACAGGATGGTGGCATCACTCGAAGAACAGCGTTCGGGCCTGAACGACACGTTGTCGCTGCTGGATTCGATGCTGGCGAATGCGCCCATCGGGCTGGTGTTTTTCGATCGGCAATGCCGGATTGTGCGCGTGAACCAGGTGTTCGCGGAGATGACAGGAGTTGCGTTGAGCCGTCACCTGGGGCGCACGCTGCCGGAAGTGTTGCCGGAGCGCATCGCCACTCGGCTTGAGGAGGCGGTACGGCACGTGATCGAGTCGGAATCGCCGGTCCACGACCTGGAGCTTGAAGGGCCGGGAGGGGGCGAGCGCGGAGGCCCGTGGACCTGGCTGGTGACGGCCTATCCGGTGCGACCCACTCCCAACCCGGTGCGGTGGGTGGGTGCGATTGTGATGGATGTAAGCGAACGCAAGCGCAGTGAAGACGCGTTGCGCAGGACAGAGAAGCTGGCGGCAACCGGGCGTCTTGCAGCTTCAATCGCGCACGAGATCAACAATCCGCTGGAAGCGATTACGAACCTGCTGTACCTGTTGCGCAGGTTTTGCCAGCTGGATTCCTCGGCTTTAAATTACGTGACGATTGCCGAACGTGAAGTGCATCGCATGTCAGAGATCACGCAGCAGACGCTGCGCTTTTACCGGCAATCGACGTTGCCGGCGCGCGCGACGATGGAGGAACTGCTGGATTCGGTGCTGGACATGTACGGCGCGAGGCTTAGCACGCTGGGCATCACGCTGGAGCGGCGGTACGAACCGAGTCTCGATGTGTACTGTTTCGCCGGCGAAATCCGGCAGGTGATCTCAAACCTGGTGAGCAACGCGATAGACGCGACGGCCGGCGGTGGCCGCCTGATTCTACGCGCGCGGCGTTCGCGGGACTGGGTGCATCCGGTGCGCGATGGGGTGCGGATGACCATCGCGGATACCGGAAGCGGCATGATTGGGGAGGTTCGCGAGCGGCTGTTTGAGGCTTTCTTTACGACCAAGGGCGCAACTGGCACCGGCCTGGGGCTTTGGGTGAGTCACGAGATCATCCTCAAGCATCATGGAATTGTCCACCTGCGCAGCCGAGAGGCGGTGGGGGGCGTTTCCGGGGGGACGGTCTTCCAGATATTCTTTCCGGACAACGAGGACCTAAGCAGCAGGATGGTGGCGGAGGAGCGGGCGGCGGCGAGGGCTTAGAGTGGGGAATCTAGAAATTCCGGACGAAATCTGGACCTCGGAAGTCAGTTACCGAAGCGCGGAACTTTTGCTGGGGACCCGGGTTAGTAACGATGACGGTAGAGTGAGTTAACCGTCAAAATAAAGGACATCGGCACCAAAGCTGCGCATCGGCGCACGTAGGCATGCGGGAGATTCGAGAATGAACAAGTCAAGTATATTCAGGTTATTTTCTTCGGTCGGAGTGATTGCTTTGGCCGGAATGATGGCGTTGGCCCAAGACGCCGCGCCGTCGAATGGGCCGCGCAGCGACGGACAGATCGAGATGGACGTGGTACACGCGCTGGATGCTTCGCAGGCTCTGAAGAACGACCTGATCACAGCAGCGACCATTCAGAGCGAGGTAACACTTTCGGGAACCGTGTCGAGTGACTCCTCAAAACAACTGGCGGAGTCGATTGCAAAGACCGTTCCCGGGGTGACGAAGGTTCATAACAACCTGAAGGTGGGCAATCCGGCGGATGACGCCAATGCCCAGGGCGCGCCGGCGAACGATCCAAGCAATGGCATGGCAGACGCCCAGGCTGCCCCGGCTCAGGGTTCCCAGGATAACGGGCAGAATCCCAATTACGGCCAGAATGCTGGCCCCCAGAATGCGCCGAGTATCAACCAGGCCCCTCCGCCGAACTGGGGCGACCAGAATCAGCAGCAGCGGCCTGCTTATGGACAGCAGCAGCCTCCATATGGACAGCAGCCGCCGGGGTACGGACAGGCGCCTCCTCCTCCGGGTTATGGGCAGGCCCCTCCTCCTCCGGGCTATGGGCAGCAGCCGGGTTACGCGCAGGCTCCGCCTCCGCCGAGATATCAGATGCCACGGGGACCGGTCACCGTTCCGCAGGGAACTCTGATCCAGGTGCGGACTAATGAGCCAGTAAACAACAAGCGCGCCAAGGGCGGCGAGCCGATCCAGTTCACCGTGATCCAGGACGTGACGTTCGGCGGAGTGCTGGCAATTCCCCGCGGCACCACAGTACATGGCGTGATTGCCGAGGTAAAGCGTCCAGACACTGGCGCACTAACCGGCAGCAATGAACTGGCGCTGGAACTGACGTCGCTCGACCTGATGGGACAGAGCTATCCGCTGCAGTCGGACATGTTCAAGGTGAAGGGACCCAGCAAGGGTGCGCGGTCTGCTGAGAACACGATTGGCGGAGCGCTGATGGGTGCGATCATCGGCGGCGCGATCGGCCGTGGTGAGGGTGCAGCGATCGGTGCAGTGGCCGGCGGCGGCACGGGCGCGGTGGCATCGGCGGCTTCATCGGGTCCGGGCGTTTGGATTCCGGCGGAGGCGCTGGTGAGCTTCCACCTGGCAGCTCCGGTGACGGTGGCGCCGGTTACGCAGCAAGAGGCGGCGCGCTTGGGACAGGGGCTGTATCCTGGTGGACCTAATCTGTATCGTCGTGGGCCGTATGGGTATCCGTATGCTCCATACCCCTATGCGTATGCCCCGGTGTATTACCGGCCGTATTACTTCTCTGGCGGGTACTACTACTGGCGGTAAGACTTTGTAAGACACCCGTGAGACACAGGGGAAATCTGTAAGACACCGGCGAGATTTGTCAGACGGAATTAAGAGATGTACGACGGCGGGCATCCTTCTGGGAGGGGGGTGCCCGTTGCTTTTGTAGGACCGCCTTCGAGGAACCGGGAGGATCCGTAACGCAGGGCGACGATGGGGTCGATCCTGGTGGCGGCGGGCAAATACAGCTTCGGCCAGAAGCGCCGAAGGCAAATGCGGCTCGGGCGAAACTGGGAGAAGGGCGTGGCTGCCAGGCGTGTGCCGGAGCCGGGGGTCGTCTATAATGGGAGGTGCATCGCAACGTGCGAGAATTGCGCTTTTTTGTGAGAGATTTGCCCCGTGAACGCCGCCATCGGTGCGGTGGGGCGGCCAGGCTCTCCAGTTTGCGCGTAGAGAGTTGAAGGCTTAGACCCACCCATGATTCGTTTTCTTCAGCAGGACAATCGCGTCGTCAAGGCACTTTTTGTCGTGATCATCGCCGCCGCATCGGTTTCGATGGTTGTTTACCTGATTCCCGGCTTAACCGGTCAAGGTGCTGTATCAGCAGGCACGTATGCCGTGGTCTATCCGCACTGGTACAGCAAGTTCTTGTCGAGTGGCGAGGCAATCAGCCAGGAGAAGGTGTCGGCGCAGGCGCGGCAGCAGCTGCAGCAGCGGAATCCGCAGTACGCGTCGAATCCGATGATCGTGAACCTGTTTGAGCAGCAGGTTGGTCAGCAGATGGTGCAGCAGCAGATTCTGCTTGCCGAAGCGGCCAAGCTGGGCATCTCGGCGAACAGCAATGATGTAAAGCAGTTTTTGCACCAAGGGCAGGCGGGGCAGGTGCTGTTTCCGAATGGGAACTTTATCGGGCCGGATCAGTACGCCGCGCTGATCAGCAGCCGATTCGATATGTCGGTTGCGGATTTCGAAGAGAGCGTTCGCCACGACATCACGATTCAGCGCCTGCGAGCATATGTGACGGCCGGGCTGACTGTGAGCGAGAAGGAAGCGCGCGAGCAGTTCCTGAAGAGCGGCACGAAGATCAAGTTTGAATACGCCGTGATCTCTGCGGATGATATTCGCAAATCGATCAACCCGACGGATGCGGAGCTGGAAGCGTTCTTCAAGAAGAACGCGGCGCGCTACGCGAATGCTGTACCGGAAGAGCGGATCATCAGCTACTTCGCGTTCACGCCGAATGATGTGCCCGGGGGCGTGCAGCAGCCGACGCAACAGGAGATCGAGGCGTACTACAACGCACACAAGAACGAATACTCGGTGCAGGAGCAGGCCAAGTCGCGGCATATCCTGATCCAGGTGCCTCAGGGCGCAGATGCGAAGACCGATGCTGCGGCGAAGGCCAAGGCGCAGGATGTTCTGAACCAGATCCAGAAGGGCGCAAACTTTGCCGATCTGGCGAAGAAGTACTCAGACGATCCGGGCAGCAAGGATTCTGGCGGCGAGCTTGGATTTGCGCAGCGCGGCCACATGGTGCCGGAGTTCGACAACGCGATCTTCACGCAGAAGATCGGCGATACGAAGATCATCAAGACGCAGTACGGTTATCACATCGTTCAGGTGGAGGAGCGGACGCCGGCGCACACGCAGTCGCTGTCGGAAGTTCTTCCGACGATCCAGGCGACACTGCTCCGCGAGAAGTCGACCGGCGCGCAGGATGCTTTTGCGCGCGCGCTGACTTCGGAAGCGATCAAGAACGGGCTGGACAAGACAGCGGCTGCGCACCATCTGCAGATCGTTACCACGCCGCCCGTGAATGCGTCCGGCGTGATTCCGGCATTGCCGGATGGAACGCAACTGATTGCGCATGCGTTTGAGGCGAAGCCGACGGATCCACCGCAGTCTGCGCCCACGGGTGAGGGATATGCGATTTTCCAGGTGAAGAGCGTGATTCCCGCGCATGCGCCGACGTTTGCAGACTGGAAGAGCCATGTTGCCGATGACTACCGCAACGAGCAGGTACCGGCGCTGATGGGGCAGAAGACTGCAGAGCTGGCTGCAAAGGCGAAGGCCGAGAACGACCTTGCCAAGGCCGCCAAGGAGATGGGTGCGAGCTTCAAGACCAGTGACCTTGTCGATCAGACAGGGCAGGTACCGGAACTGGGCGCTGTGGGACAGGTCGCTCCGCAGTTGTTCGATATGACGCCGGGCACGGTGAGCGGACCTATCAACGCGGGCCGCACAGGAGTGGTTGCGAAACTGGTGGACAAGCAGCAGCCGAGCGATGCCGAGATAGCGAAGAACCTCGACCAGGTTCGCGATCAGCTTCTCGAGCAGAAGCGGCAGGAAGCCTTCGAGATCTTTGCCAACAACATCATTACCGAATACAAGAAGAACAATCGCGTACGCATCAACGCGAAGTCGCAGAGCCCGCTTACCGGCGAGTAGTTCAAATTAGTGAACCCTGATCGAAGGCCCGCTCGTTAGAAGCGGGCCTTCGTGTTTGCGGGTGAAGTATTGTTACTGCGGCTGTGTCCGCCATGCGCAACGGAGATAATACTGTCATGGATTTCCAACGCTCGTCCGGCGTTTTACTGCATATCATTTCTCTGCCTTCGAATGGAGGCATCGGCGACCTCGGCCCTGCCGCGTATGAATTCATCGAATTCCTGGCGGCCGCGAAACAGCATGTGTGGCAGGTGCTGCCGCTCTCTCCGACGGGATACGGGAATTCGCCGTATGCGGGGTCGTCGGCTTTCGCGGGGAATCCATACCTGATCAGCCTGGAGTACCTGGTGGACTGGGGTTGGATCGACAGAGGGCGCATCGAAGGCCTGGCGGGTCGCAGCGGCAACGTGGATTTCGGTCAGGTGGAGCAGCGAAAGCTTCCGCTGCTGTATGAGGCTGCGGGGAATTTTCTCGATCGCGGCGCACACGATCCAGAACTCTCGTCGCAATGGAAGCGTTTCGAAGATTTCTGCAGTGCGGAGTCGAACTGGCTGACGGATTACGCGATGTATGCGGAACTGCGCCGACGATTTAACACTGGTGCGTGGACGGAGTGGCCCGAGGCGATTCGGCGGCGCGATCCGAAGGCATTGGCTAAGGTGACGGCCGAGGCCGGGCGCAAGCTGGCGCAGGAGCAGGCACTGCAGTTTGCGTTCGCGACGCAGTGGACGAATCTGCGCACGGCCGCGGCACAGCACGGGATTCGTATTCTTGGCGATGTGGCGATCTTTGTCAACATGGATTCGGCGGATGTGTGGACGCATCCGGACATCTTTGAGCTTGATGAGGATCTGCAAGCCGATCAACATTGCCGGAGTGCCGCCGGATTATTTTTCGCCAACGGGGCAGCGGTGGGGAAATCCGCTGTATCGGTGGGAAGTACTGGCAGAGCGCGGATTTGACTGGTGGATTGATCGCATTCGCCGGTCGCGCGAGTTGTATGACCTGATCCGGCTCGATCATTTCCGCGGGTTCGAGGCGTACTGGTCGATTCCAGCAGAGGAAGAGACGGCAATCAACGGCGAATGGGTGAAGGCGCCGGGATTGGAACTGTTCCGCGCGCTCGAAGCCGCACTGGGTCCGTTGCCGCTGGTGGCAGAAGATCTTGGGTTGATAACGCCGGAAGTGGAAGCGCTGCGGCTGGAACTGGCGATGCCGGGAATGCGCGTGCTGCAGTTTGGGTTTGGCGACAAGGGCGCACACATGCATCTGCCCCACCAGTTCGTGCCCGGGACGGTGGCGTACACCGGCACGCACGACAACGACACGACACCCGGATGGTGGGCGACGTTGGGCAAGAGGGAACGCACGGCGGTAGAGGCGCTCCTGGGTCCGATGAACGATCGGCCGACGTGGCCACTGATTCGGGCAGCTGCAGGAAGCGTCGCAGAAATTGCGATTGTGCCGATACAGGACTTGTTTGAGTTCGGACCCGAGGCGCGGATGAACACGCCGGCAGTGCCCGATGGAAACTGGAGCTGGCGCGTGCCGCAGGGTTGCTGGAAGCCGCAAGTCGCCGCGAAACTAGCGGCGCTTGTGGATGTGACGGATCGCGATAATGATCCGCTGTTTGTGGAAAAGACTGCAGAGTACGCGACGAAAGTGTAAAAGGCGGTTACGTGGGTAGCCTTTGCCGTACGCGCGGACCTTGTTATCCTTGGCGCACATGGAAACAACAGCGGCGATTCAGACCCACGGGCTCACGCGATGCTTTGGCGCGCTGACCGCGGTGGAGGACGTGACGTTCACAGTGGCGACCGGCCAGTTCTTTGGATTTCTCGGACCGAACGGCGCGGGGAAGTCCACCACGATCAAGATGCTGACGGGTCTGCTGGAGCCGACGGCGGGCATGATTGAGATCATGGGCAGGCAATTCAGCGCCGGAGCGCTCGACCTGAAGCGGCAGATTGGTGTTGTCCCGGAAGGAATGGCGCTGCTCGGGCGGCTTACGGCTCCTGAGTATCTCAGGTTTGTCGGGCGCATGTATGGCCTCGAGAGGGAGACTGTGAATCGCCGTACCGAAGAACTTGCTGGAGTTCATGCAATTGGCTGACGAACGACGCAAGCTGGTCACGGATTTCTCGCACGGCATGCAGAAGAAGCTGGCGCTTGCTGCGGCGGTGATTCATGGGCCGCGGGTGCTGTTTCTCGACGAGCCGTTTGAGGGCGTGGATGCGATTGCGGCAGGCATGCTGAAGACCATGCTGCAGGGCATGATTAATCGCGGGGCAACCATCTTTCTTACCACGCATGTGCTGGAGATCGTGGAGCGGCTCTGCAGCCACGTGGCCATCATCCACCAGGGGCGGCTGGTTGCAAACGGGTCGATCGAGGAGTTGCGCGCAGGTGTAGCCAGTACACTGCCCGGGGCGGAGCGCGAACAGCGGCTGACGCTGGAGGAAATCTTTCTCTCGATCGTGGGAGCGAGCGGGCAGGAGCAGGCGCAGGAGCTTTCATGGTTGGCGTAGCGGGGGCTGAAAACGCGGCGATCGGCTCGATCGGCCCGAACAGACCATTTGGCCGCATGGCACGGCGGCAGTATGCGGCGCTCGTGGCAATGCGATGGCGAATGGTAGCCAACAGTGTGCGTTCTGTGCAGGGTGCGTTCGAGTTTGGCGCGCGCGGGGTTGCATTCATCGTCTACTCGATCATGGGACTTTCGCTGGGTTTCGGCCTTGGCGCGGGTGCATTTTCGATGGTATCGAGCGGGCACCTGCAACTTCTGTCCGCATTGTTCTGGACGGTGCTTCTGGTCTGGCAGGTATTGCCGATTGCGCTGGCTTCGTTTCAGGAACAGTTTGATCTGAACGGGCTGTTGCGATTCCCAGTGAGCTTTGGCTCGTTCTATCTGTTGCACGTTGTGTTCGGGCTCGTTGATGTTCCTACGATTCTGGGCGGCATCTGCAGTCTCGGGATCCTGGTTGGTGTGACGCTGGCGCGGCCCGGCTTGTTTTTGTGGACGGCGCTTGTACTCGCGGCGTACGCGCTCTTCAACATTCTGCTGGCGCGCACTGTGTTGGCCTGGGTGGATCGCTGGCTGTCCAAGCGCAGATCCCGTGAAGTGGTGAGCGCGATCTTTCTGTTGCTGATGTTGAGTCTGCAACTTTTGAACCCGGCGCTTCATCAGCAGAACAGAAATCGAAGCGGAAAACATCGTGGGAATCATCCATCGGCCGGCATAGAAATCAACGAACTTCCCGAGTGGGCGAAGTCTGCGATTGCAGTGGGGCCTTGGCTGCCACCGGGTCTCGCTGCCGAAGGAATCTACCAGAACGCGATTCAGAAGACGCCGTTCGCGCTCGAATCGATGGGCGTACTCGGGCTCTACATCCTGGCAACAGGAGCTTTGCTGGGCGTCCGCCTTCGCGCCGAGTTTCGCGGAGAGAGACTGAGCGACGCGCCAGCCGCCAGAAAGAGGAACGAGAGCGACAGGCGTTGGCTGATCGACGGTTCAGGCCCAATCGCCGCGGTGATGGAGAAAGAGCTTCGCACGATACCGCGATCGATGCCATTGCTGTTTGCGATGGGGGCGCCGCTTCTGACGGTTCTGGTGATCAGCACGCTGTTTCGGAACGGCGCACTTGGCGGACGTCCCTTCCAGTTGGCGTTTCCGCTGTGCGTTTGTTACGCGCTGCTGGGATTTACGCAGTTGATCTTCAACAACCTCGGCGCTGAAGGGACCGGCATCCAGATGCTGTTTCTTTCGCCCACTCCGATTCGGACCGTTCTGCTGGCGAAGAACCTGCTGCATGGAATGTTGTACGCCCTGGTAGCATTTCTTGCGGGAATTCTGGCAACGGTTCGACTGGGCTCACCGGATTTGACCGTTCTTGCAGCGACCACGGCGTGGGTTTTGTTTGCGCTCCCGACGAATCTCGCAGCGGGCAACTTGCTATCGCTGACCATGCCGTATCGCGTGAATCTGGGACGCATCTCGCGCCAACGCGGATCCCAGGCAAGCGCCCTGGTGAGCATGCTGATCCAGGCCATTGTCATGGGATGCGGTGCGGCTGTACTGGAGCTTTGCATCCACTTCGATAAGGGATGGCTGGCCGCGCCCTTTCTTCTTGTCCTGGCGGGAGTGGCTCTGGTGGCGTGGATGCGCGTGATGCGCAGTGCCGATTCCCTCGCCAATCGCAATCGGGAAAACCTGATTGCCACGCTGGCGAAGACCGAGTAGGACCGAGCTGTCAGCTTTCCGATTCGACTTACTTTGCTGAAATCTGAACTGGACAGGGGATTCTGGCGTATTTCTGGTCAGCCGGATTAATATTCGGCTGGTTTCAACGTCATCTCTATGAAGGATCAGAAAGGGCAGCCCGTGGCAATCGCCAGTCCAACCATGCCGGCGGTGGAAACGCGACAGCGTCTTTCCGATCTGTTCGCAATGCATCATCGTCGCGTTCTGATGGCTGCTTACCGCATTACGAGCAGCATGGCAGACGCGGAGGATGTGGCGCAAAGTGTGTTTCTGCGGCTGGCAGCAGGTGATGAGCTTGCGGTCAGCAACCCGGGGAGCTACTTGTATCGCGCTGCCATCAACGGGGCGCTCGATTTGCTTCGGCGTAGAAATGCCGCGAAAAGCGAACCTCTGGATTTCGCTGCGGACGTGGCCTCTCAAGGTCGCGGATCGCGGCCTGAGGCTGAAGCAGCAAGCAGCGAACTGGTCCAGTGGCTGCGAGTGGAACTTGCAGAGCTTAGCCCGCGTGCTGCGGAGATGTTTACGCTGCGCTATGTGGAAGAGCTGGACAATCGCGAAGTTGCCGCGCTGATGCACACATCGCAGGCGGTGGTGGCGGTCACGCTGCACCAGGTGCGATCAAAGCTGAAGAAGCGGCTCACAGAGATGGAATGGGGGAACCGATGAAGAACCAGGACGAAGTGCTGGACAAGGCAATCAAGTCGATGCGCGAGGCCGAGCCCGAAGCCGGTCAAATCTCCGCTGCTGCTGAAAAGGTGGCGCGAAGGCTGGGCATTGCGTATGCAGATAAGTCGGCTGTTGAAAGTTGCGAGGAGATGCGGCCGCTGCTGGATGCGTATCGCGCAGGCACGCTTTCCGAGAATCGAGCATTGCTGGTGAAGGCGCATCTTCGCGAGTGCGGCGTGTGCCTGCGCCGTTTCCATTCGGGTTCCGGTGCGGTGGACTGGTCGGCGCCGAAGGTGATGCCGGCGCGTACGCCGGTGCGGCCTTGGGCTATGACGTGGGCTATGGCAGCGTCGCTGGCGCTGGCGGCGACGGGACTGTTTGTGTACAAAGCCTACTGGCAGGTTCCTCCAGGCGTGCGTGCCGAGGTACAGTCGATCGATGGTTCTGCCTCTCTGATTACGGATTCGGGCGATCGACTGCTTGCGCCGGGCTCGCAATTGAAGGAAGGCGATGAACTGAGGACATCGGGAGGATCGCACGCAGTGCTGCGGCTGGCCGATGGTTCGATCGTAGAGATGAACGAGCGCAGTGCGGTGAGTGTGGGCGCGCGCGGACGGAACGTAACGGTTGATCTCGATCATGGAGCGGTGATCGTGAAGGCTGCGCATCGCACTTCGGGTCATCTGTACGTGAAGACAGATGATTGCAGCGTTGCGGTGACCGGCACCGTGTTCTCAGTAAATGCCGGAATCAAGGGATCGCGCGTGGCCGTTCTGCAGGGATCTGTCGAAGTAGCGCATGCCGGCGTGGAGTCGACAATCAATGCGGGTGATGAGTTCACAACTTCGCAGAATCTTGCGCCGGAGCCGGTGAGCGAGCAGGTTGCGTGGAGTCCGAATCGCGATCAATATATCGAACTGCTGGCGCAGTTTTCGACGTTGCAGCATCGCATCGAACAGATTCCGATACCGCAGCGTTATGGAAGCGATCTGCTGGACCGGATGCCGGGGGAAACGCAGCTCTACGTCAGCATTCCGAATCTCGGTGATTTCGTAAGCCAGGCGAAGGGCATCTTCGAGGATCAGCTCAAGCAGAGCCCAGTGCTGCAGCAGTGGTGGACGAACGTCAAGCAGGACAAGACGGCGGAACTGGATACGCTGGTGAACAAGGTGCACGATCTCAGCCAATATCTTGGCGACGAGATGGTGATTGTGGCACTGAAGCAGCAGAAGGGCGCGGGATTTGCGGTTGTTGCCGATGTGCAGCGCAGCGGGTTGGCCGATCTACTGAAGCAACAGTTCGTGGCCGAGTCGCATGGCGCGCTGACGGTGCTGGATGAGAGCACGCTTCATAGTGCGTCGGGCGGCAAGCAGGGGAATGGCGCGTTTGCGCTCGTGGGAGCGAAGCAAGTTATCTTCTCCAACAGCATCGATACGCTGAAGACAATTGACGCGCAGTTGAATTCCGGTTCGAGCGGATTTGCTGCTTCCGATTTTGGACAGCGGATCAAGGCTGCTTACGACCGCGGAGCCGGTGTCATTCTGGCTGCGAATCTACAGCAGATGCTTGCAGGAGCTGCGGACCACAGCGGCAAGAAGGGCGATGCGTTTCTGCAGGAGTCGGGCATCAGCGGCGTGCGCTATTTGATCGCAGAGCACCGCGAGTCGAATGGAACACCGGAGAATCACCTGAACCTGCAGTTCTCCGGCGGCCGTCAGCGCGTGGCTTCATGGCTGGGCGCTCCTGCTCCGGTGGGTTCGCTCGATTTTGTTTCGCCGAATGCGGCGCTTGCAGTCGCGGGTGTTTCCAAGGATCCGACAGCGATTGTCGACGACATCGTTGCCATGATGTCGACGGACAAGAACGGTATGGACAACTGGAACAAGGCGCAATCGGAACTCGGCATCGATATCCGCAATGATCTTGCCGGGAATCTTGGTGGCGAGTTCCTGTTCGCGTTAGATGGTCCGGTTTTGCCTACACCTTCGTGGAAAGCCATTATCGAAGTGCGCGACTCCGCGAGGTTCGAGACGACGCTGGAGCGGTTGGCGCAGGCGATGAACAACCACGTGCAGCAGGGAACGAACGCGCGCCACATCACGATTGACTCAAGCCAGGCAGGCGCGCAGACTTTCCATACGGTGCATGATGCGTCAACAGGTGCTGCGGTCGCGGAGTACACGTTCGCCAACGGATATATGATCATCGCTCCGACACGCGCTTTGCTGATGGATGCGCTACGAGTGCACTCCACTGGTGATTCGCTAGGGCATTCGGCCAGCTTCAAGGCGCTGCTGCCGGTAGATCAGAATGAGAACTATTCGGCTGTGGCGTATCAGAACCTCGGACCCGTTTTGACTCCATTGCTTTCGCAGATGAGCGGCGAGTCTGCGGACGCGCTCAAGAAGCTGGCATCTGACTCTCATCCCACAGCGATTTGCGCGTGGGGCAAGGACGCCGGGATCGAAGCAGCGAGCAACAGCAACCTCTTCGGGTTCGATTTCCTTACCCTGGGCAGACTGTTGCATTCCGAAAACAAGGGAAACGCAGTCGCTCCGGAACAAATGTAGCCAACTGCGCGTAAGAGAAGACATGGGCGTGATTGAACTTGATCGACTGGAGGTGCGGCTTGGCGGCCGCACCGTCCTCAATGGACTGACGGGAGAGATGCGCGGTCACGCCATCGGCCTTCTCGGTCCAAATGGCGCGGGTAAATCAACGCTCATCAATACGCTGCTTGGATTCCACGAGCCTGCAAGCGGCGTTGCCCGGGTGCTTGGCCTGGATGCACGCGTGGATCGCATGAAGATTCGCCAGAGCGTCGGCTACATGCCGGAGAATGATTCGTTCATCGGCAATATGAATGGCGTGCGGTTTGTGCGCTACATGGCGGAACTCGCCGGCCTGCCTCGAGCAGAAGCACTAGAACGCGCACATGAAGCCCTGTTCTATGTCGGACTCGGCGAGGTGCGTTATCGCAAAATCAGCACGTATTCGCTGGGAATGAAGCAGCTGATTAAGCTGGCGCAGGGACTCGCGCACGGACCTAAACTGCTCATTCTCGATGAGCCGACTAACGGGCTCGACCCCACCGCGCGTCAGCGCATGATCCAGCTCATCAAGGACATTCGCAAGCAGGGCGGCACACACCTCCTGATTTCGTCGCACCTGCTGCGCGATATCGATGAAACATGCGACGAGGTGCTGATTTTGAACAAGGGACGGATTGCCGCGATCTCAAATATCGAGGAGGAACGGCGCTCTCACCGTAACTTTATTGAGATGGAGGTGGTGGGCAGCACAGAGGCATTTACACAGAAGATGCGCGCGCTGGGATGCGAATGTGCGAGCTTTGCTGGTGGAAGGGTGAAGCTGGTGATGCCGGATGCCTTGAGCGCACGAGATCTTTACGTAACGGCAGCAGAGCACGGCGTACAGATTCGGCGCATTCAGCAACGGCGGGATTCGCTTGAAGACATCTTTTTGCGGGCAATGGACTACGAAGGGGGCCGAGTAGACCATGTCGGTGTTTAATCATGATTACCGGCCGTACGAAGGGCGCCTGACGCCGCTGGGCACGCGTCCGCTGGTGTTGGCGCGCTACGCGCTGCATGAAGCATGGTCGTCGAAGATCACCATCGGCCTCTTCGTGCTTTCGCTCCTGCCGTGCCTTGTGGAACTGGTGACTATCTATGTCGCGGATAATCCAATTGCCCGGGCACTGATTATGCGTGGGGGTCCCTCGCTGACTATTGGCGAGGCCTTCTTCCTGAAAGTGCTGGAGACGCAATGCTGGTTTGCGCTGGTGCTTGCTGCGTGGATTGCGCCGCGGCTCGTGTCGTTTGATTTGAGCGACAATGCGCTCCCGATTCTGCTGAGCCATCCCATTTCACGGTTCAGCTATTTGCTGGGCAAGTTTCTTGCACTGGCTTTATCGCTCTCCTACGTCACGTGGATTCCAGTTCTGGTGCTGTTCCTCTACCAGTGCTACGCGTCGCAGGATCCGTGGGCGATGGCGCACTTGTCACTCGCGTTCGGTATATTCGCTGGCGCGCTCGTGTGGATCGTGGTGCTCTCATTGATCGGGCTAGCCGTATCGTCGTGGGTGAAGTGGCGGGTGATTGCCACGGGCGCGATATTTGCGGTGGTGTTTGTGCCGGCTGGTGTCGGCGGCATCGCCAGTGCGATTCTGCGGACGAAGTGGGGCTTGCTGTTGAATGTTCCAGTCGTGATGACGGAGATCTGGCAGCGGATGCTCGGCGCTCCAGAAATCATGAATGGACGGCTGGAGATGCCGACTTCCGCGTTGGTGGCCGTTCTCCTGCTGGCATGCCTGGGATGTGTCGCCGTGCTGAACGCGCGCATCCGTGCGCGAGAGGTGGTGCGCGGATGAACGCCGTGACGGACACAATCCGGTTTGAGAATGTTTCGAAGTTCTATGGCGAGGTGCTGGGCGTGAATCGCGTCTCGCTTACCCTGACGCCGGGCATCACGACGCTGGTGGGGCCGAATGGGTCAGGGAAGACCACGCTGATGAATCTGATGACGGGCCTCGTACAGCCGTCTCGCGGAACGATTTCGGTGCTGGGCTTGGTGCCGTCGAATGCGACGGAGTTTTTCTGCAACGTCGGTTATTGCGCACAGTTCGATTCGTTCCCACGCGGGTTGACCGGATTCCAGTTTGTGTTCGACAGCCTGATGCTCTTCGGCATGAGCGACGAGGACGCATTTGCCCTGACGGCCGAGGCGCTGCAGCGTGTTCAACTCGACGGTGAAGCATCGCATCGCAGGATTGCTGGATACAGCAAGGGCATGCGGCAGAAGATCAGGCTGGCGCAGGCCATCGCGCATCATCCGCGCGTGCTGGTGCTGGATGAGCCGCTCAACGGGCTTGATCCGATGGCGCGTGCAGAGTCGCTGGCGCTGTTTCAGGAACTGGGCCGGCAGGGCATGCATGTAGTGATCTCTAGCCACATTCTCGACGAGGTTGATCGCATCTCTGATCGCGTGGTGTTGATTACTGGCGGCTATCTGATTGCGCAAGGGAATATCCACGACGTGCGTCGCGAGGTGCGCGACAAGCCGATGCAGGTTCTCATTCGTTGCGATCGTCCGGATCTGCTGGCCTCGAAGATGTTTGCAGTAAATCACTGTGTGGAAGCGCGTCTGCACGCGGATGGAGGGGGTGTCTTTCTGCGTACTGGAGATATCGACCAGTTTTACCGCTTGCTGAACGAGATTGCTTCGGAAGGGCTGGTCAAGATTGAAGCAGTTGCTCCGGCCGATGACAACGCGAATGCCATTTACCAGTACCTCATCGGTTCGGACGGAGGCGCCGCATGATGCAGCAGAGTGTTGGCAGTGCGATCGCAATGCTCCGGCATCAGCCGTGGTCGCTGTGGTGGATCCAGGCAAGGCGGCTGACGCGCATTGAGATCCGGCGGAATCTCTTTACCCGCCGCGCGTGGTGGATTTATTTTCTTGCCTTCATTCCGACGGTCATTATCCTGATTCACCTGCTCATCGATTCGCATCCCGGGTTCAGCTTGAGTGATGACACGGAGGTGCTGGCCGGCGTCATGCAGCTCTATTACGTGCGGCTGGGAATCTTCTTTGGATGTCTGGGAATCTTCTCACGCCTCATCCGCGGAGAAATGATCGAGCGAAGCCTCCACTATTACCTGCTGTCGCCGGTTCGCCGCGAAGTCATCCTGCTGTCGAAGTTCTTTGCGGGAGCGGTGAGCGCGGTGGTGCTGTTCGGCGCTGCAACGATTGCCGACTTTGTGCTGATGTATGTGGGCTATGGCGCAGCTGGGCGCGACTTCATGCTGCATGGGCCGGGATTCGGGCAGATCGAGGCGTATCTGCTGATCGTTGTTCTGGCATGCTTGGGGTACGGCTCGCTTTTTCTACTGCTGAGCCTGATGTTTCGGAATCCAATGCCCGGCGCGATGTTGCTGCTTGGATGGGAAGCGATCAATCCCGTCATGCCGTCGCTGCTGCAGAAGTTCAGCGTGGCGTCGTATCTTCGTCATCTCATGCCCGTCAGCGTTCCCGCAGAGGGCGTGTTTGCGCTGCTGACCGTTGAGACCGAACCCGTGTCGGCATGGGTGGCGGTGTTGGGACTTCTGGCATTGATTGTGGTGGTGCTGACATACACCTGCTATCGGATGCGGCAGCTGGAGATTCGCTACACAACGGACTAAGTCGCCACAAGATCCATCAAGCCATCGACGCGGCCAGAGCTCTTACGCCGCGCAGGTCGATCTTTCCGGTGCCGAGAATGGGAAGCGCGTCCACATGAAAGAACTGGCTGGAGCGCGGCTTCCACAGCGCGGGCAGATCGCATTGCGCGAACTTCTCGATGACCGGTGCGAGCTTTTCTGTCGCGAGCGTTGAGATGACGACGATGCGTTCGCCCTTCTTCTCGTCGGGAAGCGCGGTCACGGCAAAGACCTGCTCGGTGACGCCCGCCAGTTCCTGCAGCTTGTCTTCGATGCGGATGTGGGGAACCATCTCACCACCGATCTTGCTGAAACGCGAGAGGCGATCGGTAATCGTGAGGAACCCGTCATCTTCCATGATGGCGACGTCGCCGGTGGTGTACCAGCCATCGTGGAGAACTTCGGCGGTCTTTTCCGGCTTGCCGAGATAGCCCTTCATCACATTCGGCCCCTTGACGAGGAGCATGCCGGGTGTGCCTGGAGCGACGGGCTGCACCGGTGTCGAGATCGACGACTTTAACCGTGACGCCGGGAAGCGGATGGCCGATCTTGCCGCGGCGTGCGCCGACCTGGCGAAATCCGGGAGCGCGGAAGTCGCGGCCATTGACGGTAACAACGGGCGAGCACTCAGTGCAGCCGTAGCCCTCGAGGGGACGGATGCCGAAGGTGTCTTCAAATGCAAGTGCGACGCGCTCGGGGAGCTTTTCTGCGCCGACGAGAACGTATTGCAGGCTGCCGAAGCTTTCAGGCGAGCAACGCCGCATGTAGGCCTGCAGAAATGTTGGCGTGGCGATGAGGAAAGTGACTCGGTATTGCTCGACCAGCTCACCGATCACCTTGGTGTCGAGCGGATTGGGGTGATAGACGACGCCGACGCCGTTGGCGGCCGGCATCCAAAGCGCGGCCATGAAGCCGAAGGAGTGGAAGAAGGGCAGGATGCCGAGGATCTTGTCTCTGCCGTCGAGCATGAAGACCTGCGAGACCTGCTGGATGTTGGAGCGCGATGTTGTAGTGCGTGAGCATGACGCCCTTGGGATCGCCGGTGCTGCCGCTGGAAAAGATGACGGTGGCGAGATCGTCGACGTTGCGCTTGCCGGCGCGCGAGCTGCCGATCGGCTTTGCACAGGAGCGCATTGCGGCGTGATGCATGCGAGCGAGTAGAGCGAGAAGCTTCTCGGTGAGCGCGCGGCGATTGCCAATGCGTCTTCAAGAAAGAGGGTTCGGCCGGGAATCTCGAGCTTGGGAAAGCGCTCGACAAATGCCTTTGATGTGATGACAACTTCGACGTTCGCATTGCTTGGCGCATGAAGCGATGACTTCGCTCGATGCGGTGTAGTTGAGGTTGACGGGGATGCGGCCCAGCAGCATGAGCGCGTAGTTGGTGAGTGCGCCGCCGACAGATGGCGGCAGCAGCAAGCCGACCATCTGCCGCTCGCCGATCGCAGGGCGCAGACGTGCGCGCGATGTAAATGGTCTTGGTGAGCGCCGAGCAGAAACGTGACCTTCGGCGTTTTGCCGTCGGCCATCATGAAGCGAAGCGGGAAGCGGCGCGCGGTGCGGACGAAGGCGCGATCAAGGGTCCGCATGCGGCGCTTGCGCTCGCTGGAAGGCCTCGGCCTGGAGCTCCTGCACGGCGGCGCGAACTGCAATTGGCGGTGGATGTGGGCGGCATGGGCGTGCCGAAGCTGACGGTGACGGGGTAGGGAATGCGGCGAGGCATCTTCCACAGGAAGCGGCCGCGCTCAAAGCTGAAGATGCTGCCCCAGACGCCGTCGAGATTCACGGGGATGATCGGGACTTCGACGCCTTTCATGATGCGTTCGAGCCCGCGGCGGAAGGGGAGCATCTGGCCGGTGCGCGTGATCTGGCCTTCGGCGAAGATGCAGACGATTTCGTCCTGGCGCAGCGCTTCGCTGGCGGTGCGCAGAGAGCGGATCATCTCGCGGGGGCGCTGTTCGCTGGAGATGGGAATCGCCTTCATCATCTCGCGCGAAGGGCTTGATGATGCGGGTGTCGTAGATGCCCTTGTACATCAGGAAGCGGATGGGACGGTCGGTGGAGGCGATGAGCAGCGCCGCATCGACAAACGACATGTGGTTGCAGACGAGGAGGGCGCCGGTCTTTTCGGGGAAGTTGTCGCGGCCAAGAACCTTGACACGATAGATGGTGTGCGTGACGAAGAAGAGAATGAGGCGCCCGAACCACTCCGGCAGCAGGATGAGAACGTAGACGGTGCCGGCCGCGGTGATGAACGAGGCGGCGACGATGACTTCCGCGCGGATTGAGATGGATGAATTCGGTGAATATGTAGTAGACGCCGGACGAGAGGGCGATGCCGACGAAGGAGAGCAGGTTTGCGGCGGCGATGATGCCGCCCTTGTCTTTCCTCGGCCGGGCGGTGCTGGATGAGCGCGTTGACGGGAACAGCGAAGAATCCGGCCCAGAACCCGAGCGCTGCAAGCAGAAGAGCTGAACCGATGAGACCGACATGCATGGTGCCGAGCGCAAGTGCCGGTGCAACGTCATGCCGATAGAGCCGAGCGGAATCAGGCCGTATTCGATTTTGTTGCCGCTGAGGAGGCCGGCGATCATGCTGCCGATACCGATGCCGATGGCGAGCGCGGCGTTGAGATAGCCGGTCTTGGTCTGCCCGACGTGCAGAACATCGGGTCCATAGACGATGATCGTCGAGAAGAGCAGCGAGCCGAGGAACCAGAAATAGGTATTGCCGAGAACCGCGAGGAAGAGCGGCTGATCGCGGCGCATGAGCCTGATCTGCTGCCAGAGATCGCCGACGAAGTTGAGGCGGAATTTCTTCTCCGGTGCGGCAGGCGGAACGTGATCGATGCCGAAGCTGGTGGCGAGTCCAATGCATGCGAGGCCCAGAAGCGTGTAGCCGGCGTAGACCTCGTGGCCATGGAAGTGTTCGGCCATGCTGGCGCCGGTAACGGTGCCGATGATGATGGCGAGGAAGGTGCCGAGTTCGATGACGCCATTGCCCCATGAGAGGCGCTTAGCAGGGAGCAGTTCCGGCAGCAGGCCGTACTTCGATGGGCCAAACAGCGCGGCCTGCGTGGCAACCAGGCCCAGTGCGACCAGCGTGAGCGTGCGCGCGTGCATGGCGAGTCCGGCGGTCGCGACGGTCATGGCGCCGATCTCCATGACCTTGGTCCAGATAGTGACTTGGCGCTTGCTGAAGCGGTCAGCGAGCCAGCCGCCCGTCATGCTGAAGAGCACGAACGGCATGGAGAAGAGAAAGGTGACGATGGAGACGAAGGTGTCGCGCTCGTCATTGCGCAGGCCCATGCCGACGATCATGGCGAGCAGCAGGTTGCGGAGGATGTTGTCGCTGTATGCGCCCTGGAACTGGGTCGCGATCAGAGCCCAGAAGCCGCGCTCGCTGCGTGCTGAGTCAGATGTGGGAAGCACTTCGATGGCTGCGGGATCGACAGTTGGCATGGTTGGCCTCAGCTAAGTAGCTGATGATTATATTGGCAACTGCCGCGCTGCCGCAGGTGACGATCGGGACACTTATCGAAGTGAACGGAAAAATCGGGCACAGGTCCAGCGAGTGAAGAGAATGGAAGTGAAATCGCGGACCCCAAAAGTATCCTCTCCGAATTTTGCGCCGGCGCTGCGCAAGAACAAGACGCGGACGGGATGAGGTTTTACAGGATCCAAACTCCTCGGAATTCAACCAAACCTGTCAGTGCCAGATATTCAAACAGAGATCAGCCACTCGGACAGAAGAGAAAAGCCTTAACTCCTCGTATCGAAGAAATCAAGGCTCAATTTGCTAAAAGGGTATGTCGTCGTCCGAGATTTCGGCGGCTTGGCTGTACTCATCCTGGCCGGCAGGCGGGCGCTGGTCCACATTGCTTGACGAGCCGGATTGGCGGCTGTATCCGCTGGAACTCGATCCACCATCTTCGCGGCCTGAGAGCAGAGAAATATCGTTGACAATGATTTCGGTGCGATAGCGCTTCTGGCCGGACTCCTTGTCGTCCCAGCTACGTGTCTGGATCTTGCCTTCGACGTAGAGCTTCGAACCCTTCTTTACGTAATCGCGTACGATTTCCGCGAGGCGCGTGAATGCGACGAGGTTGTGCCACTCGGTGCGGTCCTGGTAGTTGCCCTGGGCATCCTTCTGGCGGTCGCTGGTGGCGAGCGTGAAGTTTGCGACCATGGTGCCGCCGCCCGTCGAGCGGATCTCGGGGTCCTTGCCCACATTACCCAGAAGGATGACTTTATTTACCGACTTTGCCATGTGCTTGCTCCGTAATCAGAAAGAATACCAGACAACCTCAGCCCTGCCACGTCCCCGAACGCCGAAGGCTGCGGTTGCGGAGCCACTTGGCGATGCCGAGCGTCAGCAGCAGTCCGCCGAACGGGATGCACATGAGAGCGACGATCAGGGCGAACCAGCCGGTGTTGGTGCTGGCGCCCGTGGGGCCGAATCCGCCCAGAAGCGTCTGCAGCAAAAGTGCAGCCAGCACGCCCGCGCCCATCATCGACGAACCCCACTGCAAAAGCTGGCGCGTGCCGTCGTTGGATGAAGTGCGTTTTGCTGATGTGGCGCTGCGTTCGATCACGGGCATCGGCTCACGTTCCCTGCGCGAGGCGCAGCATCACGTAGGTGATCACGCCAGTGACCGAGACATAGAGCCAGAGCGGAAATGTCCAGCGCGCAACTTTACGGTGTTGGGGAATGCGCCCGGTGAGCGAGAAGAAGAATGTGACCAGCACCAACGGCAGCGCAATGACCGCGAGAATGATGTGGCTCGCGAGCAGCGGCAGGTAGACCGAACGCAGAGCTGCATGGATGGGATAGCGAACATCGCCGTGGAGGTAGTGGTGCAGGATGTAGCTGATGAGGAAGAGCGTGGAGAACATGAAGGCCGTAATCATCGATGCGCGGTGCGCTGCGATCTTGCGTGCGCGGATGAATGTGTAGCCGACGAGGAGTGCGGTCGCGCTCAGGCCGTTGAGGACTGCATTGAGCGCGGGTAGAAATGGGAGTCTTGCGCTGGAGACGTCGGCGGCTGGATGCTCGTAGATCAGCCAGAAGAGAAATAGCGATGCGGCGGCGCTGATTACGAGGATGGCGGCGATGGCCGACCGTGTATTGGCGCGGGGTCGCGATGTTGTTGCCGTGGCGCCCATTGTTTCCTCAGTGTTTGGCGATCGCGCAGACCATCAAGGTGGTCAGCAGCAGGGGCAGATAGATGACGCTCACCTTCAGCAGATCGCGGGCCACCATGCGGCTTTCGGTTTCGGAAGTGGCGCGCAGGATGCGGGTGAAACGGATGGTGTAGGCGAGGTAGAAAAGGCCGAGCGCCGTCGCGGGAAATGCATAAACCGCTCCGGCCATGCCGAGACGCCACGGCGCCAGGCTCACCGGAATCATCAACACTGCGTAGAACAGCGCCTCGACGACGGTGGACCAGCCATCGGGCTGAACCACGGGAAGCATGCGGATGCCGGCCCGCGCGTAGTCTTCGCGGTAGAGCCAGGCGATGGCCATGAAATGCGGAAACTGCCAGACGAAAAGAATGGCGAAGAGCGCGACGGCAGGCCACTCGATCCGGCCGCGCGCGGCTGTCCAGCCAAGCATCGGACCCATGGCTCCCGGAAAGGCTCCGATAAAAGTGGCAAGCGAGGTGACGCGCTTGAGAGGCGTGTAGATCGCGACGTATGAAAATGCAGTCAGCAACGCCAGCGAGACGGTGAGCAGGTTGGTGTGCAACAGCAGCCACCATCCGCCGAGCGCGAGGGCGCCGATGCCGGCCGCGACACCCTGGCCAAACGAAATGCGGCCGGCAGCAATGGGCCGATCCGCCGTGCGCTTCATCTTGGCATCGCTGGTGCGCTCGAGCGCCTGGTTCAGTGCGCTGGCTCCGGCAGAGACAAGGCCGATACCGATTAGCGTGTCGAGCAGGCCGCGTTGGACGCTTGAGATTCCTGACTGCATCGATCCCAGGTAGAATCCCGCCCAGCCCGTGACGAGCACCATTCCCGTGACGCGGACTTTAAAGAGTTCGCGTAAATCGTTGATCAGCGTGGCCGTTGTGCCCGGGCTTGGGGCGTGAATCTGGTGCGCTGGATGAGCAGGGACCGTGTCTTCGCGAAGACCTGCTTCGTGCTCGGCAAAATCCTGCGAGGCGGCAGCCTGGGAAACGGGAGTCATGGGGTGAAAAGTGACCTCAGTGAAGGCGTGGAGAGCCCTGGCACCTGTCTTGATGATATCAAGCAAACGAGGGATGCGGGTCTGAGCGGCCATCAGGCTATTTCAAGGTATTTGCGTGCCACTTCCATGATTTGGGTCCGGCTGGTCTGCCAGCACTCCCACACCGAGGCGCACCAGCGCTCGATCATCGCGTCGCGCGCGGGCCCGGGTTTAACCGCAAGAACATCCTCGACACGAATTGCACCGCGATTTGCGGGAAAGGTTGGCTTGGCCCAGGTGTTGGGCCACTTTGCAAGTTGCATGTGCGCCCGCTGCACCTGTTTGCCGGTGAAGCCTTTCTCGATATGCAGGTAGAGGCCGACAAGGGAGAAGACGATCGCGATTGGCTTGGTGGTTTCGTCTGCGTTCTGCGCGGCATATGCGTCGACAACGAGCTGATGGATGAACGCGGGATCAGGATGCGCGAGGGTGTAGAAGGCGAGTTCGTTGTAGAGATTGTCGTTCCGAGCCATCGGGAACCTGAGAGAAGGAAAAGCGGTCAGTCGATCCGACGAAGCAGTCCCGCAACATGCAGGACAGCCTCTGCTACCTGATCGGGCGTAAGAGTGTCTGCATGGATTGAAACGTGCGCCATGCGATAGAGCGGCAGGCGGCGCTGATAGCGCGCCGCAAGGTTGGCCTGGTCGGCCAGAACAGGGCGCGTGTTTTCGGTTCCGCTGCAACGGGTTAGCGTTGTATTGAGTTCCACTTCAAGATGGGCAAGCAACGTGCCGGGAGAGTTTAGGAGCAGTTGCCGCGTGTCTTCACGTTCGATAGCGCCACCGCCGAGAGCAAGCACAACGCCTTCGCCAATTGCCAGTCTCGCGATTGTTGCGTGTTCGCAGTCGCGAAAGGCTCCCTCACCGTGGCGCGCGAAGATATCCGCGATGGCGGCGCCTGCTTCGGCTTCGATCACGTTGTCGACGTCAACGAACTGCCAGCCCAGGCGCTCAGCGATAATCGGACCGACGGTCGATTTGCCCGAGCCCATGAAGCCGGTGAGAACGATGCGGCGCGGCGGTGTCGCGATCTGTGGCCCTTTTTGATTTCCTGAATCCAAATGAACTCTTCCAGTTTTTGGCGTAAATTACTACAACCAGTATATGAAGGCGCTCGGCGACGCGGTTATCCCAGCACCATTACGACAGCGCCGACCGTGATCAGCAAGCCACCGGCGATCGTGGGCACGGTCAGCTTTTCGCCCAGCAGCAGCCACGCGAACACCATCACCAATGGCACGCTGAGCTTGTCGAGCGGAGCCACGCGCGATGCCGGTCCAAGCTGCAAGGCGCGGAAATAGCACAGCCACGACAGCCCCGTGGCCATCCCAGAGAGCACCAGAAAAAGCAATGTCCGCCGGTCGAGCAGGCGAAGCTCGCCGTGCTTGCCGAGAGCCAGTGCAATAGCCCACGCAAACACCAGTACGACGGTCGTGCGTATCGCGGTCGCTAGGTTTGAGTCGACATGCGCGACGCCTACCTTGGCCAGCAAGGCTGTGGCGGCGGCGAAGAACGCGGAAAGAAGCGCCCATCCAATCCAGGTCATAGCAACAATGGTATGCGGCCTGGCATCTCTGCCGTTCATCTAGACTTGAATTCATGGAGACGGGTCGGGCCAGCAAAACTGCTCTCGGTGTGGCGATTCGACGCGCGGCGCACCAGTTGATCGACAAGCCTCCAGTGTTGGATGACCCCATTGCGATGCGCCTGGTTGGCGAGGGGCATCCACGGCTCATGGAACGCGCGATGCACCCGGTGGGCCGCGACTTTCGCGGGTTCATGGCTGCACGCAGCCGTTATACCGAGGATAGGCTCGCGGAGGCTGTCGCTAACGGCGTGACGCAATACGTGGTGCTCGGCGCCGGGCTGGATACCTTTGCCTATCGCAATCCTTTTCCCGCGTTGCAGGTTTTCGAGGTGGATTTTCCAGCCACGCAGGTGTGGAAGCGCTCAATGCTGGAGCGGGCTGCGATCGCGTTGCCGTCGAATCTCGTGTTTGTAGCGCTTGATTTTGAGCACCAGACACTTGCGGATGGGCTGGCGGAGGCAGGACTGGACCTCCACAAGCCTGCGTTTTTCGGCTGGCTTGGCGTGGTGCCGTATCTTTCGCTCGATGCATTTCGCGCAACAATGAGTGTCGTGGCCAAGATGCCCGCCGGAAGCGGCGTCACGTTTGATTACGCGGTAGCGCCGGAGACTCTGAGCCCCATCGGACGCATTGCGTTCGAAAGGCTGTCTGAGCGGGTCGCGGCGGCGGGTGAGCCGTTCCGTCTATTCTTTACGCCGGAAAACCTCGAGGCAGAGATTCGTGGGGCAGGATTCGATCGCATCGAGCAGGTGGGCTCAGACGGGCTCAACGAACTCTACTTCCAGAATCGTGCGGACGGCCTGAAGCTATCGCCTCTGGGGCTTGGCATGCTGGCCACAGCGTGGGTATGAAGGCGTAGACAATTTGCGACGCTACAATAGTGCAAGCATGATTCGCGGTCTTATTGGATTGGCAATTGCGGTAGCTCTGGGTGTAGTGTCCAGCTGCGGGTATCACACGGTTGGCGCGGCTACGCATCTTCCCCCGGAAGCGCGCACCCTTTCGGTGCCGATGTTTGCCACGCGCACGGATGCTTACCACACTGAGATCGCACTGACCGACGCTGTGATCCGCGAGTTTGCGGCTCGTTCCCGGATGCGCGTCACGCCGGCTGTCGGTGACAATCCAGATGTGGTTCTGCATGGCACCATCCTGAAGGAAACCGTGGTCCCGCTTACATACAACACCACCACGCAGCAGTCATCGAGCTTTCTCATTACGCTGGTCATCTCCGTCACGCTGAATGACCGCGACGGCAAGGTGCTCTACGAAAACAAGAACTACGTTTTCCGCGGACAGTATCAGTCGACTACTGATTTGCCAACATTTCTGGATGAGAGCCCAGCGGCCGTGGACCGGATGTCGCGCGAATTCGCGCGGGCCCTGGTGGCGGATGTCCTCGAAGGTATGTGAGAAGAGCGGGGAGTAGGGAATAGCGAGTTCGAGCGCCTGTCGTCCTGTTAATCTGTACCTATGTTCGCTGCTCGGCCAACCAGGAGCTTTGTGCGATGACCGGCTCTCGCTGGGGTGCGGGCTTCAGTGCCGTTGGGCGTTTCGTTGGGGAGATAGAGGCCGCAGGGGCAGGCAAGGGATCGCTAAAGCCGGGCTATGTGCTCGCCGGTGATGAGATTTTCCTGCTGGACCGTTGCCGCGAGGCCATTCTGAAGGCTTTTGTCCCGCCAGATCTGAAAGATTTCTGCCTGTCCGATCTCGATTTGAGCTCCACTCCGATTTTTGACGTACTCGATCGCGCGCAAACGCCTTCGTTGATGGCGCCTTTTCAGGTGATTTTTGTGCGCAATGTGCGCCAGTTGTACACGCGGGGAGCGAAAAAAGACGAATTTGCCGCACTGAATCGCTACTTCAAGTCGCCAAATCCGCAGGCACTGCTGGTTTTTGTGGCTGATTTTCTGCGAATTCCCACGGATACCCGGCGCATGGAGATGGACGACAAGAATCGCTTCGAGCGGCTGACCGAGACCCTGGGCGAACACTGCGGCATGGTCGAGTTGGCGCGCGTGAGCGAGGAAGACGCGATGCGGTGGGCTGTCGACACTGCGCAGGCTGCGGATACCAAAATCGAGCCCGACGCAGCGCGCGAACTTGTGGACGCACTCGGCGCCGACATGATGCTGATCGCATCGGAACTCGAAAAGCTGCTGCTCTACACAGTTGGCCGAGGACGCATCACGCTGGGCGATGTGGAGACAATGGTGCTGGCTGCAAAACAGCGTTCGCTCTATGAATTGACCGATGCCATCAGCTCGCGCAACACTGCGCGGGCCCTCGCACTTTTGCACGGGTTACTGAATAGTTCGGATGCCGGCGAGGATGCGGCGATCGGGCATCTCTACATGCTGGCGCGCACCTTCCGGCAAATGCTGGTTATTGTGGAAAAGAACGTGCGCGACTCCCGTGCCATCTGGCAGGCTCTGTGGCAGGGCTTTCGCATGCCGCCCTTTGCGGCGGACGATCTGATTCGTCAGGCGCGCCGCTACAAAAGCCGTCGTGAATTGACTCGAGCCCTGCGATTGATTGCACGGGCAGATCTTGAGTTGCGGTCGTCGCCGCCGGACAAGCGGTTGGTGCTGGAGCGCCTGGTCTACGACCTGGCGTCGGAGCCGAAGGCGGGGTCTTCACCGTGGGCATCGGCGCAGTTGTCGTTCGAGGGCTAGGTTCCCTTTCAACTGCCTTTCTTCGCATTTCTGCCTTGCGCTCGTCACAAGCGACGGTAACGGAAATCACATCCATTGCATTTTTACTTGCTCAAGATGTGTCTCATCTGGCTCCTGTCAGGTGAGGAGGCACTATGACAACCGCGGCCTCTGAGGTTTCCTCTGATGCAAAGTCTCGCTCCGGTCGCTCCAGCGCCGTTCTTCGCGCTGTAAAGCCGTTGGCAGTCATGGTTCTCTGGATCGCGCTGTGCTCTTTGGGGGCCGGGAGGTTGAACTGGATCCCGGGGTGGATCTGTGCGGGCGTGTATGTGGTAGGGGTGATTGTCGCAGGCACCGTCGTGAAGAGGCTGAACAAAGGGCTCATGGAGGCACGCAGCGAGTGGCGACGTCATCCGATGACAAAGTTCGACAAAATCGCGCTTGCGATCTATTTTCCTCTGACGCTTTTGCAGCCGTTTGTCGGCGGTCTCGATGGCGGGCGCTTCCATTGGCTGCCGATATCGGAGTGGGCAATCGTTCCCGGCGTAGTACTTTTTCTTGCCGCAATGGGTCTTGTGGCCTGGACGATGGCGACAAATCCATTCGCAGAGGCCACCGTCCGAATTCAGACGGAGCGCGGTCACTGCGTTGTAATGGCCGGCCCGTATCGTTTCGTTCGCCATCCGATGTATCTCGGCATGATCCTGATGTATCCCGCGATGGCGCTCATGCTGGGATCGGGTTGGGCGATGGTGATTGCAGGGACGATGGCATTCCTGATTGTCTGGCGAACGGCAAAAGAAGATGCTTTTCTGACGCGCGAGCTTTCCGGCTATCAAGGATTTACAGCGCACACGCGATTTCGCCTGATTCCGGGTCTCTGGTGAGCTCGGAGGTCAAGCGGCACTGCGGTTCCCGAGACGTATTCCGAAAAGACGGACAAGTGATCAGTAAACGCCATGCTCATTCAGCCAAATGCCATAAGGCTGATCGAGTTGCTCCAGGTGCTGCAAGTACCAGCCGGGCAGGAAATCCAACACTGAGCTAAAGTGGTCGAATTCATCGTGGGTCAGCTGTTCGAGGGCGCCATAGAGCTTTGTCAGCAGAAGCCGGTGTGCAGCCTGGTGATCGTTGACGCCCGGGAAGCCCTGCTGGGAAAGCAACTGCTCTTCACACTGAAAATGCATCTGGGTGAAGTCGATCAGACGCTCGAGTTGCAGGCAGATGGCGCGGCGGTCGGCTCCGCGGAGCAGCATGAGGCGCAGTTCATTCAGGCTGTCCATCAGTATCCCGTGCTGATCGTCCATGGCTTGTACGCCGACGATGCATTCGTGGCTCCACGTCAACTGGGTCACATCTTCCTCCACGACCAAAGCCAAGTCTAGCCCTGCCGCAGAAACTCTCAATGGCGCGATGGTGGTGCCGGCATGAGACTTTGGAATCAAGCGGCCTGTGACTTCCGGGCGCATTACCCCTGCGTGAAGTGTTCCCGTCTCTGGCCTATTCGAGGATCATGTCGGGTTGCGGTTCATGGCCGCGGGTAGTCAAAACGATGGCCGCGCCAAGGATCAGGGCCCCGCCAAACCATGCGTAAGGACCGAGGTGTTCGCCGAGGAGCTTCACGCCCAGGTAAGAGCCGAGCGCGGGTTCGATGTTGAGAAAGACGCCGGCACGAGATGCGGGCACATGATGGATGCCCCAATTCCACAGGAAAGTGGTAGTTGCGGTGCAAGCCAGGCCGCTGATGGCTAATGCGATCCACGCGGTCGCACTGACGTGCGCGAACGGCGGAGCCGCGACTTTGTGCACGCGCCACGGATTGAGAAGCATCGGGCCGAGAATCCACAGAACCAGCATGGCGGTTCCGGCGAGGATACTGTAGGCGGTGACGACAACCGGACTGTGCGACTGCATCAATTTCTTGCTGAGCAGAATCCAGGTGAGCGCGGTGCACAGCGAAAAGACGACCAGCAGGTCCCCGAACAAGGTAGGTTCGCCTTGCGTTGCAGGCCCGTGATGTCCGCCGAGGACGATCAAGGCGGCGCCGATGGTGGAGGCGATCAGCGCGGCCCATCCGAAGCGATCGAGACGTTCGCCGGCGAAGATGGCAGCGGCAACACCGAGCAGAACAGGCATGGCGCCAACCATCAGAGATGCATGGCTGACGGTGGTGCGCGCCAGTCCGTGGAACTGGATGAGGAATTGGATGGGGATGCCGAAGGCTGAGGAAATAAGGATGATTCGAATCTCCCTGCCAGTGAAACGAACACGATTCAACAACGCCACCGGCAGCAGTCCCACGCATGCGAAAAGGAAGCGATAGAGCACCATGTGCTCCACGCTCATCTCATTCAGCGCAAGGCGGCCAAAGTAGAAACCCGTGCCCCACAGACAACCGGCCACCGCGCATGCGCCATAGCCGAGAAAGGCGGTTCGCTTGCTCAATGTCGTGGTTTCGGCCATGCTTACTTTTACTGTCGCACAGGCAGCAACAGGGCCGTCTCACTACTGTCAGAGAACAAGATCGGAATTCTGGTAGCGAGGTTTGTGTATGAGCAGCAGGTGGGGAATTCGCATAGGGAATGCCCGCGCGTTGGCATTTGCAATTGCTGTAGTTGTGTTTCTTCTCGTATGGCTCGTGAAGCGGTAGATAAGCGCCTGAACGCCTTTGAGTCGGTGCTCACTCCGAAAAGAGCGACAGTTGTTTCTTACCGGTTTTATTTCGCTTCCTTGGAGCATCGTCGAAAACGGTTCTGCCGCCGAGCGATGGAGAGGTTCGCCGCTCGTGCTCCATCGCCGCCGTGAAGTTGGCCAGCGGCTCCAGATTGGTTTCGACGTTACGCGTAAGTCGGTCAAGCCGGCGGAAGCCGTCGAGCTTCTCGGTGTGTCCCAGCTTTGCCGCATCCAGAGCGCGTCGCAATATGGCGAGCGACTCATCGTAGGTTTTCAGCGGAACAGGGAACGGATGACCATCCTTGCCACCGTGCGCGAATGAGAATCTTGCTGGATCGTTGAATCGGCTGGGAGCACCGTGCACGATCTCGGCGACGAGAGCTAGCGATTGCAGAGTGCGCGGGCCCAGGCCTTCGACAAGCAGAAAGGATGCGAAATCGCGGAGTTCCTGCTCATGCGCGACCGCGAGTACGGCACCTAGCCGCTTGAGATCAACGTTAGCCGGGCGAACATCGTGATGAGTGGGCATGGATAGTTTCCGAATCGCGTCGAGCGAGGTTTGCACGGGATCGTGGGCGATTGTCAGCAAGGCCTGTTGCGCGGGACTCGCGCGGTGGTCGACAAGGTTGAGGATCGTTCCCTGCGGTTTGCCCACGATCGCTGTATGCGGATCCGAGACGAAGTCACGCACGGCAGGGGAGTGCCAGTGATAGCGTCGGGCCAGGTGGTTCTCCTCGTTCATGCCCTGTTGGATAACGGCCCATTCGCCGGACTTATGAACGACGAAGGAATGCAGGTAGAGCTGAAAGCCGTCGGCGATAGCGTTGTTGTCGATACGGGCAGTGAGGCGGCTGGTACGGGCAAGGTCCTCGCCGTTGAGTCCTGTGCGGCCGGCGAAATCCAACAATTCAGCCGGCGTGCGTTTGGAGTGTTTGCCGCGACCACCGCAAACAGCGATGCCGAGTTCGGAGAAGCGCGGATTCAGCCCCCGTTTCAGCGCGCCCATCACGGAGGTAGTGATGCCGGAGGAGTGCCAGTCCATTCCCATCACGCAGCCAAGCGCCTGGAACCAGAAGGGGTCGCTGATGCGCGTCAGGAATTCATGTGGCCCGTAGGCTTGGACGACGCACTCGACGATCGCTGTCCCAAGCTGAGTCATGCGGTCGGCGAGCCACGCTGGGACACGTCCGCCGTGCAAAGGGAGATCGGCGGTTCCGGAGCGTTTCACTCCATTATTGTCTCGCGGATCCAATTGAGTCGTCTCGGCGCAATGAAGCGATGCCATTCCGGAAAGGTAATTGTTTTGTCTCGCACAACTTCAAGTGTCGTCAGGTCGTCCAAGTTCGTGCTAGGATCATTGGCACGGTGCGCCTTGGCCGGTGCTCCCTCCAAGGCGTTTTTCGATCAACGTTCGCCAACCAACAAAGGATGCGAACATGAGAAACACCCTCCTTTTCAAGGCCATCACCCTCTCTTCGCTTCTGCTGCTTGCTACGGCGATGCTGGCGCAGGCGAATGACGCAATGAAGACAGATTCCGGCAGCTCCAAAGTGCGCATCGTCCGCCTCAGCCAGGTGAAGGGCGCTGTCGAAATCGACCGCAGTAACGGCCGTGGCTTCGAGCGGGCCATTGCCAACCTGCCGATCGTCGAGCAGAACCAGCTCCGAACAGGCGTGGGAGTCGCCGAGGTCGAGTTTGAAGACAACAGCTCGCTCAGGCTCGCGCCGAATTCGCTGGTGGAGTTTCCAGTTCTCGAGCGCAACGCAAGTGGCGCGACGATGTCCTCAGTGCATGTCGTCAAGGGAACCGCGTACATCAGCCTCGTGAAACCGAAGGGCAGCAAGGGACCCGCGAATGACTTTACCGTGGTATTCGGCGCCCGCAAGCTGAATCTTGATCCGGCGACGCATGTCCGGCTGGAACTTGAGGTCGCCGAGGCGAAACTTGCCGTGATGGATGGCGCAGTTCATGTCGATGGCGCGAGCGGAGCGGTGAGCATTCCCAAGAAGAAGACCGCGACGTTCCAGATGTTTGATCCAACTGAGCCGACCATCGCTAAAAACATCGCATCGACCCCTTTCGATGAATGGGATCACAATGCGGTCTCGTATCACTCAAACGTTGCGAGCTTCAGCGCGTTCAACTCGCCTTATTCCTACGGCCTGAGCGATATGTCGTATTACGGCAGCTTTGTGAACGCAGGCGGATGCGGCTCAATGTGGAGGCCGTACTTCGCGAGTGCTGCGTGGGATCCTTACGCGAACGGCACGTGGGCGTGGTATTCGGGCGCAGGCTACTCGTGGGTGTCTCCGTATCCATGGGCGTGGACGCCATATCATTCTGGCTCCTGGGCCTACTGCGATAACGTGGGATGGGGATGGATGCCGGGCGGCGGAGGGTGGTACGGTCTGAATAACGTAGCCGCCATCCCGTCGAGCATTGGTACTACGGCTGGCGGTAGCGGAGTCATTCATGCGCCGCATGTGCCGGGTCATCCGCCTCTTCCGCACGCGCCTTCGATGGTTGCGGTGAACACAAAGCCGATCTCGCAGTCGGAGATCGCATCGCCCTCTTCTTTCGTTTTCCGTAAGGACTCGGCTGGATTGGGTGTGCCGCGGGGGACGCTCGGGCATCTTGGGAAGTTCTCAAGCGAATCGATAAGCCACGGCACCGCGAAGACGACTATTTACGCGACTGCTCCTCAAACCGGTCGTCCAAACGGCGCAATGACAATGTCGGAATCGATGGTCGTTTCGGTTCATCGCGGAAGCCCGCCACCGTCAAATTCAGCCTCTTCTTCTCAGGGATCCTTCAGTTCCTCTTACGGCGGGGCGAGCAGCGGCGGTGGAATGGGCAACGCACGATCAACCTCTGGTCCGGCTCCTTCGGCGCCTTCCACCGGCGGTGGCGTCAGAAAATAACGCCTGAATTGCGATTTGGAGACTCCCGTTGTGCGCGACTGCATCGCAGATTGTGCTCAATGGGAGTTTCTGTATGTTCCCATCGCCAGCCATTTGTGGCGCTGCGGATGGATTGTTTCGGCTAGGCTGCGCGGAGTCGGGTGTCGAGCATGACGGTGATTCGAAGCGACTTCACGCGAGTTATCACGCAAGCAAGAAATTGACAGCCGAGTTTCATCAAGCCGTGAGAATCGGCGAGAATACATTTAGATGGTGAAGCGTTTTTTCGGGTTTGCAAGGTGCGCTGCTCTTTCGCACCCGGGGCAGGTGTTGGCAATCGCTGCAGTCTTAACAACTTCGGCAGCGCAGGCGCAGCTTTTTGGGCATCACTACAAGGATCCGAAGGACGCTCCTCCGGTTGTTCAGACGAAACCGGAGCGGCCCGCATCGCAGCCCCCCGCATTTACCATTCAGGTCGAACCGCTGGGTTTCTTTGCCCCGGGCGCGATCTACCAAGGTCAGCGCGAGAGTCTCGTTTCCCTGGATTTTCTGGATGAAGACCACCTGCTGTTTACGTTTCACGCTCCGGGCTTGATTCGTCGTGAGGGAGATCCGGCAGTAGATGGCGAGCGCCAGATCCGCGCGATTGTGCTCACTCTCCCCACGGGAGCGGTCAATGCCGAGGCTTTATGGACCGTGCACGACCGGGGCCGCTATTTGTGGATGCTGAATAATGGACATTTTCTTCTGCGGGACCAGAATGTTCTGCAACTTGGTGATGCATCGCTGGAATTGATGCCTTCCCTGCAGTTCAAGGGTCCGCTGTTGTGGCTGGAGATGGATCCTGGACAGGATCTGGTCGCTACGAATTCGCGCGAGCCGGTCGGCTCAAAACCGGAGCCGGGCGAGGTGCCAAGTCCTTCGACCGCATCTGCGTGGATTACGTCGGATGAAGTGAAGTCGAACGCGCAGCCGGACATTCTTCTTCGCATCATGCGCCGGGCGACGGGACAGGTAATGCTGGTAAGCCGTACCCGGACCACCGTGCATCTGCCCATCAACTCCGAGGGGTTCGTCGAGACGCTCCGCGGAAGCAAAGGCCATGAATGGGTGCTGAGCATGGACTATTTCAAAGGCGGCAATCGCGTCATCGGAAGTCTGGACTCCATGTGCGCTCCCTCGGTTGAGTTTGTTTCAAATCCGGAAGTGCTGATCACTACCTGCAATCCAGATAACAGCCGTTGGATGGTGGCGATGTCGACTGATGGCAAGCGGCTGTGGAATGCCGCCAAGCCGCCAACCCAGATCTGGCCGCGCCTCATCATGGCGCCCAACGGAACCCGTCTCGCCCGCGAAACTCTTCTTGTCAACTCATGAAGTGAACTCCTTCGCACCGCTCAGCTTTGACGATGTGAACGGCCAGCTGGTGGAAGTCTACGATGCCATTACCGGTAAGGTGGATTTGACCGCTCCCGCCAGTCCGGTTCTCGATGGGGGCGGAAATGTGGCCATTTCCCCGTCAGCGCGGAGAGTAGCCATTCTCGATGCTGGTGCCATCCGAGTATATGAATTGCCCGCGTCGGCGCCTGGTCCGCGCGCGGTGCATTGAGCGGATACGGGTATTCAGGGACTGCTTGGACGTGTAAACTTGCCTGCGGAGGTTTTTCTTGGCCACGGCTGTCGTCCGGTATATGGCTGCGGCGGTCTCCGACCGCGGGCGTAAGCGCCCCTCAAACGAAGACGCCTACGGCTTCTCCGTCGAGGCGGGTGTTTATCTCGTATGCGACGGCATGGGAGGGGCAGCTGCGGGTGAAATTGCCAGTACGATTGCTGTGGACGAAGTCCTTCGCCTGTTGACCCACCGCAATCCAGACAATGGAGTTCCGCTTCCCGATGCGGCGCAACGTGCCCTCTGCGCCGCCAATGAAGCCATCTTCTCGCGAGCGCAACGGAATCACCGCCTGAGTGGCATGGGTACCACCTTGGTGGCGTTGGCTACTCGAGAGCGTCAGGTGTGGGTGTTCAACATTGGAGACAGCCGATGTTACCGGCAGCGCCAGGGACATTTAGAGCAACTGACCCAAGACCACTCACTGGTGGAGGAGCAGGTTCGCCTCGGTCGAATGACACCGCGCGAAGCTCTCCATTCCCCATTAAAGAATGTCATCACGCGCGCGCTCGGAACGCAGTCACAAGTGACACCGGACGTTTTTGAATTTGAAGCGGAACCCGGCGATCTGTTTCTGCTCTGCTCCGACGGATTGACGCGCGAACTGCCTGACTCAGCCATCCAGGATTTGCTCAGTGCAGATCTGCCACTTGAATCACTTTCGACGCACTTGGTGGAGGCAGCGAAAAAAGCGGGCGGTCACGACAACATCACCTGCCTGCTGGTGCGCGCTCAGGGGTAGCGGGAGCCCTTCAAGCGGAAGCGCCGATATCGTTCTGACGAAGCAGGCTCGAGATCGCATCCAGCATCACGCTTGGGTGGACCGGCTTGGCAAGAATTTCAAATTCGTGCCCCTCGTTGCGAGCCTTTTGCATCAGCCCCTCGACGGAAGGTTGTCCTGAAAACAGCAGGACATGACAGCTGGCGAAACGTTGTTTTAGCATGAGGGCAAGTTCGATCCCATTCATTTTAGGAAGTATGACATCGAGGATGGCGAGGTTGGGCGGCCACTGCGAGACGGTATGCATCGCTGCTTCTGCCGAATAGGCGACGCGAATGTCGTAGCCGTAAGAAGACAGGATTGTCCCTAGCGTATCGGCAACCACTTTCTCGTCTTCGACGATGAGTATTTTTCGTCCTCCCACGTACTCAGGCATAAATGGCCTCTCCCGTGGTGAGACTGCGTCCTGCCCCCACTGCTTGTGTGAGGGATGCCATGTTGCGCAGGGATGGTTGGTTATTTGCCGCTCGCAAATTCATTCAGATCAGCATTAAAGGCACTTGGCACGCTTCCCGCGGAGAAAGCAAAGAGCAAGCGCCGCGAAGCAGGAATCCCGCGCCTCAGTACTTACTTTTTGCCTTCCGGTAATGGAAGCCAATTACCGATTCGCCGCTTTCTGTGTCTCTAAGGTGTGGTCATAAACACGTCAATCTACGCTATTTGCGGAGTTATTTAGCTATTTTTAAAGGCATAAGGTTCAAGTATCAATCACGCTGAATTCAGACCACATCCAGAACACGCGAAAAGAGGACACTATGCCGACCCGCGAAAGAAAAAGGAGCCACATTGAGATCGGCAACACGGGATGGATCTCGGTTCATAACAACGACTCTGAATCACCAATCGATCCGTCCTTTTCCAACGGAGCCATTCAGAGACCATCGACTTCGTCGGCCGGGCGCCACCTGTTCGCGAGCGTCTGCGAGGTGCGAACTCCTCTGCCTGAGCGCTTCCCCCGACTCACCTTCTTTGCGATAGCTGTTGCCCTGCTTGCGTTCGCGCTAACGGCGGAGTTCGACTATCTCCGAGGTGCGGGATATTACTGGCCCTGACAGGATCGCATCGAAAGCGGAAAGTGCCGGGAGTGTTTTGACATGGCTCGGAGAATCCTTTCAATCTGCGGAGAGTCACCAGCAGACTGGGGAGCCCATGGAACGTGCCGCGCAATTCATCGGATCGAGCTTTTTGCTGGACTGGCTCGCCGGCGGAGACGCATGTCAGAGGAATATCCGGGGATTTTCCTTAAAAATCGAGACGCTGACCGTGGTCGGTGCGCTGGGTAAGTAAACCGGTCTTGGTGCAGATTCGGAGCCTCTTTATGCGGCAAATATCTCCACGCAGTAGAAGAAAGACCATTCTTGGCTTGTTCTGGTCCGGGCAGAGGGATTCGAATCCGCCTGACCGGCAGCCTCTTAAAGATCTCTCGCCAAAGTATGCGACGGCGATCGCGCGTTCCAGGCGAAGCACTCTGACCCAGCCTATATATTCCGACCGAGCCTATATATGTCTAGATTCCGCGATTTGAGAACCTGGAAAACTTGAGCCAGCCCGGATGACATCAAATTGCCATTCAGTTTGCAGAGGCATGGCTTCATCACACTGAAAATACCACTGGAATGAGCTTTATACCCGACCACCTGGACTCATTGGCGATGAACAAAAACACTTGGGTTCTTGCGATTTTGTTTTTCAGCCTGGGAGCGCCCGTCGGTGCACAGAATCAGAATTCGTCCAGCGGTTCGCAAAAATCCAGTTCAGCCAAAGGGATCGACTATCTCTTTAATTATCTGAACATGGCCGGCACGACAAAGGCGAAAGACTTCCGTCCCCTATCCCAGAAAGAGCGGTTCAATCTCTATGTGAAAACGATGGTAAACCCGCTCGGTTACGTGAAGGCTGGATTCTCCGCGGGAATCGATCAATGGAATGACAAACCTGAAGAGTGGGAGCAGGGAGCGTCGGGGTATGGAAAGCGATATGCGAACATCCTGGGGCAGTATTCAATTCAACGCACTGTGACATACGGTCTGTCGAGCGTATTCCATGAAGACAACCGCTATTTCAATTCCGGTAAGAAAGGTTTCTGGCCCCGCACTAAGTACGCGGTAGCGAGCGGAATACTTGCGAGGCACGATAATGGAAAGCTGTATGTGTCAATCTCCCAGTCGGGAGGTGTGGCAGCCGGCGCTTTCCTCTCACGCTTTTGGCTGCCTCCGAGCCAGTCCTCTGCGGGAGATGGAGCGGTCAGTTTCGGAATAACCACGGCCAGCAATATGGGATTCGGCGTGGTGAAGGAATTTCTTCCTGACGTGGGGCGGGCGATTGCCAACAAACGCAAAAAGCACCCCAGCGCGGTTCCAAATGCGAAATCGATGGTCGGAATCAGTTATTGGGAAGTGTGCCTAACGAGCTGCGTCTAAGTGGAGCCCGGTATAGTGAGCCGATACACTTATTCACTGGTCGGGGCGGAGGGATTCGAACCCCCGACCCTCTGCTCCCAAAGCAGATGCGCTACCAGACTGCGCTACGCCCCGACGTTGTTCCTTGATTGTATCGCGGAACGGCTTGCGCCTTACACCGTCGAACCGCCTGATTCATTGATGGATGAGCCATGCGAGCAGCCAGATCATGAGCACGATGGGAACGGCAAAGATGAGCCCCATCGCCCAGGCAAGCGTTAGCAGAAACACCCAGTCTTTCCATGTTTGCCGGCGTGGCGCCCCGAGATACCGGTGCAGGAGTTGGTAGTTGCGGTGATTGGCCCTCCACCCGATCCCGAATGCATCACCTACAATCGGGATTGAGCCGACGAGGACGCTGATGCCCAGATTTGCAGTCATGCGCAAGAGGGTGACGTAAGGAACGCCGCGGATCCATGCGGCAATGGGGATGACCAGCGAAAGCAGACCCGCAGCGACCGCTCCCAGGCCCGGGACGAGGCCGATGATGCCATCGATGCCAAACCGAATCCGCGTAAAGGGAATGCGGAAAGCCTCGTCGAGCAGAACTTCAAGCCGGTGCAAGGTGTCGTCACGAAAGAGCCAGGTCCCGCGGACCCAGCGCCCTGGGGGCGCTATAACCCCTTTAGCTGATGAGGAATCAGGCGTGTTGAGCCGGGGCAATTTGGCTTCGAGCTTGGGCATAAGGGGCTTGTACAGCGGGCTTCGGGCCTACTGATTCGATGCTACAATCTAAGACGTACATGGCGGCTATAGTTCAGCGGCAGAACGCCTGACTGTGGCTCAGGATGTCGTGGGTTCGATCCCCACTAGCCGCCCCAATAGCGCACACGCCCCTCAGCTTTGGGTCGTCGGACTTTCGAGCTTCCGTGAGCCCTGAATCCCTCCAAAATGAAATCCATGCAGACGCAGCGGCCATGTTGAAGGCCGGATTGCGGCCCTTCGAGCCGCGACGCGGGCTATCGAATGGACACCTGCAGACCATCCTCGGCAATTATCTGCCACGGCCCGTGTTTCCATGCATTTCCGAGTCCGAAGCGGTGCTGGTTGACCCGGCAGACGGCAGCCGCGTGATGTGTTTTTGCGATTGGCAGCCCGCGGTCGTGCGCGCGGAACGCCTGACGGTGATCCTGGTGCATGGGCTCGAGGGTTCGTCGGAATCGCGATACATCAAGGGCATCGCAGCGAGAGCGTGGGCCGCCGGGTGCAACGTCGTTCGCATGAACATGCGTAACTGCGGCGATACCGATGGGCTAACGCCGACGCTCTATCACTCCGGCTTGTCGTCCGACGTGGGTGCAGTGATGCTCCACTATGCAGCGAAATACGGACTTGAGTGCGTAGCGCTCGTTGGCTATTCGATGGGCGGGAACCTGGTGCTCAAGCTGGCGGGCGAATGGGGAAAGGCAGCGCCGCTTTGCGGGGTTGCAACCGTTTGTCCGGCTATTGATCTCGCAGCAGGTTCGGATGCTTTGCACGAGCCGGCAAATCGGCTGTACGAGTGGCATTTTCTGCGCGGGCTGTTGCGACGCTACCGTCGCAAGGCTGCGCTTTACCCCGACATCTACGCGACAAGCGACATTGGCCCGATTCGCTCAGTGCGTCAATTTGATAACAAGATCGTGGCTCGCTATTGCGGCTTTCGCGATGCCGATGATTACTACTACAGGGCGGCAAGCGCGCGCGTGGTGGACAAAATTGCGGTTCCCGCACTGATCATCCGTGCGGAGGATGACCCATTCGTGCGCATGTTGCCAGAAACCCGAGCAGCTCTGCTCGCGAATTCCAACGTTCTGCTGGTCGAGACGCGGCACGGCGGTCACTGTGCATATTTATCGCGCGATCGCGGCGACGACATACATTGGGCGGAGTCCAGCGTCGTCCGTTACCTGATGCAGATTGCCCGCGAGTCCAAAGTGGCAAGCGGATCGAATGGAAGCTGATTGGGAGTTTGAGATTGGCGGCGATGCTGCAGTCATTGAGGCGCATTGGCCCGGCTTCGTGGATCTGCGCATCGAACCGCAGCGAGCGATTGAGTTGGCAGAAGCACGGCAGCTTCCCGGCCTCGCGGACGCACTCGCAAGGCTGAACGCGATAAATTCTCCGGTTTGGACATGCAAAGCCGACGTGTTCGACCCCGGTCCGATTGATCCCGACGAACTTGACGCAGTCGGCGAGGAGGCAACGAACGCCATTGCCTGCTATGTGGACATCTTGATGCGCGGCGACAGGCAATGGAATTCCCCGATAGAGGCGGAGAGATATTGCAAGGCTTTGTGCGCGCGATTGCGGGAGATGCAGTTCCGGCGCTGCCGTGTTGATCTGGTTGTTCGGGTAGCGCATTTCGAGCCGGACCTGAATGACTTGGGCGTGACAGCGTATTTCACCGCGTGCGGCCGGTTTGAAAGCGATGCGAGTGGCCGGCTCGCCGAGTGCCTGGCGGCTCTCGCTGCAGCAATCGCCCCGGAACCGAATTGAGATTTGGGAACCGGGATCAATCCCGTATCCGGATCATATCGTCCAAAGTTACAATGTAAAAAACGCGGGCGAGTAGCTCAATCGGATAGAGCACCGGCCTTCTAAGCCGGGGGTTGTGGGTTCGATTCCCGCCTCGCCCACCAGTTGAATTCAATGGATTCGGTTGAGGCAGTAGGGTCGCTAAGGAATTCTGCTATCGCCGGCCTTCACTCAGCGCCCCGTTTCACGCGGCTGAATCAGCCCCGGTACTGTTCGTCACTGACTTGCTCCATCCAATCTACGGTTTTGCCATCGAGCTTCTCCTGAATGGCGAAATGGGTCATTGCCGTCGTTGGTGCGGCCCCGTGCCAATGCTTCTCGCCGGGCGCGAACCAGATCACGTCGCCGGGTCGAATTTCCTCGACGGGCCCACCCCAGTGCTGCGCCCGCCCGCAGCCCGACATGACAACCAAAGTCTGGCCTAGTGGATGCGTATGCCATGCGGTTCGCGCTCCTGGCTCAAACGTGACGCTTGCGCCAACCACCCGCGCGGGTTCCGGTGCGGTAAACAGCGGGTCGACGCGCACCGTGCCCGCGAACCAATCTGCCGGTCCTTTCCCGGAAGGCTGGGAACCAATTCGTTTGATCTCCATTCTCTGTTCTCTCCTCGATCGATGAGAATTCAGGCCTTGCTCCTCACAGTCCTGTCATCTTCTCAATGTGCTCTGGATAACGCGCGCCCTCGACCTTGATCTTCGATGCAGCGTCTTCGATTTGTCGCAGATCATCAGCGGAAAGCTCGATTGCAACTGCTCCAATGTTCTCTTCGAGGCGATGTAGTTTCGTCGTGCCGGGGATCGGAACGATCCATGGCTTCTGCGCCAGCAGCCACGCGAGTGCAATCTGCGCAGGCGTAGCATTCTTGCGCTTGCCGATCTCACCCAGCAAATCCACTAACGCCTGGTTTGCTTTCCGGGCTTCTGGAGTAAAGCGCGGGATGCTACTGCGGATGTCGGTCTTATCGAAGGTCCTGTTCTCGTCGATCTTTCCAGTCAGGAATCCTTTGCCCAGAGGGCTGAAGGGGACAAAGCCGATTCCAAGTTCTTCAAGTGTGGGAATGATTTCCTTCTCGGGTTCTCTGTACCAAAGAGAGTACTCACTCTGCAGAGCTGCAACCGGCTGCACGGCGTGGGCGCGGCGGATGGTCTGCGCGCCGGCCTCCGACATGCCAAAATGCTTGACCTTGCCCTGCTGAATGAGGTCCTTGACGGCGCCGGCAACCTCTTCGATGGGAACCTTGGTGTCCACACGATGCTGATAAAAGAGGTCAATGGCGTCGATCTTGAGGCGTTTGAGCGAGGCTTCTGCGACCTGGCGGATGCGTTCGGGGCTACTGTCGGTGCCCTTCGGGCCGTGGCTTCCATCTGGATTGAGATCGAATCCAAACTTGGTTGCGATCGCCACTTTCCCGCGGAAGGGAGCGAGGCCCTCTCCCACAAGTTCTTCGTTGGTGAATGGGCCGTAGACCTCTGCTGTGTCGAAGAAGGTGACGCCACGCTCGACGGCCGCGTGAAGTAGCGCGATCGACTCGCGCTTTTCCGGGAACGGTTTGTACGAAAAGCTCATCCCCATGCAACCTAGACCGAGGGCCGAAACTTCAAGATTATTTTTACCCAGCGTTCGTTTTTGCATCCGTCGCTCCTGTTGATTCTTCGAATCTGTTCGGACCAGGGAGGTACGCATCGCCCGCTGCGTTCCCGGTCAGCCATTATTCTGATTTCAGCGAAGCCATGTCGATCGAGAACCGGTACTTCACATCCGCCTTCACCAGCCGCTCATAGGCTTCGTTGACCTTCTGGATCGGGATCACTTCGACGTCGGCGGTGATATTGTGCTTACCGCAGAAGTCCAGCATCTCCTGGGTCTCCGGAAGGCCGCCGATCGGAGAGCCCGAGAGGCTGCGGCGTCCGAGGATTAACCCGAAAACAGAGACAGGCAATGGCTTTTCCGGCGCGCCGACCATGGTAATGTTTCCGTCGCGACGAAGCAGGCTAATGTAGGCGTTGATATCGTGGTCGGCGGCAACTGCGTCGAGAATGAAATCAAAGCTGCCAGCATGCTTCTGCATTTCGTTGGCGTCTTTTGAAATGACGACTTCGTCGGCTCCGAGGCGAAGAGCATCGTCTTTTTTGCCGGGCGAGGTTGTAAAGACAACCGTATGCGCTCCGAGCGCGTGTGCAAATTTGACGCCCATATGGCCTAATCCTCCGAGGCCGACAACCCCAACCTTCTTGCCTTTGCTTACACTCCAATGATGCATCGGCGAGTAGGTGGTAATTCCGGCGCACAGCAGGGGCGCGGTTCCAGCAAGGTCGAGATGCGACGGAACTCGCAGCACGAAGCGTTCCGTGACGACAATGCTGTCGGAGTACCCGCCGTACGTGACCCCGCCGGTATGCTTGTCGGGGAAGTTGTACGTGAGGATCATGTTCGGGCAGAACTGCTCGAATCCCGCCTTGCACTCGGGGCAAGTTCCGTCGGAGTCCACCAGGCAGCCCACTGCAGCAAGATCGCCCGGCTTGAATTTCGTGACTGCCGGACCGACCTTCGTGACGCGGCCGACAATTTCGTGCCCGGGAACGCAGGGATAGACGGTGGGCATCACTCCGCTCCATTCGTTGCGGGCCTGGTGGAGATCGGAGTGGCAGATACCGCAGAACAGAATCTCGATCTGCACGTCGTGCTTCGGTGGGATCGCGCCGCGCAATGGTCGTGGACGCAAACGGCGATGTCGCGCTGGCAACGGAATAAGCTTTTGCCTTGTACATGAAATTACCTCGACTTCCTGGCAGTGGCGAGCAATTCGCTCATAGCCAAGACTACGAAACGGGTGCATTCGAGCGGTATCCTGATCCTGCCGATCTATTGCCTATTTCTGTCGCTGTCTGCGTTTTTGTGCACGTCACCGGAAAAAGAGCTTTCAGTCGTCCGCCATGCGGTCTTCCCGGCCGCGAAACGGTCTGTGCAAAGGGCAGCTCGTTTCAAGCAATGTCGTCGCAAAAATAAAGAAGGGCCGGGAGGTTCGCTCCCGGCCCTTTTCAATTCAGTCGCAATTTAGAAGCTAGCCCGCATGCCGAACTCCATCTTGCGCGGAATGTTGTTCCTGCGTATTTTGCACGCCCCAGGTGGCCGGGCTGGAAAGTGCCAGACCCGGATCGGCAAGGACGTCGTGGTTGAAGACGTTCGTGAAGATCACGAGAGAACTGCAGAGAAACACTCTCGTAGACCTTGAGGCTCTTCTGCACGCTCATATCGACGTTCCAGTAGGGCGTGCCGGTGATCGGACCAACACCAGGGTTCTTGGAATCGATGCCCAGGATGGGAGCCCGAACCTGGTTCCATACCGCCACCGGATCCTTGAACATGTTGACGGCTTGGCCGCCGGGACCGGCCTACCTGGTACCAACGGAGTTTCCAAAAGCGTCAGTCCCGCCGCTGATGCCGTAGTTCGAATGCACGCCACCGGTGTACTTGCTGGTGAAGACACATTGCTCGTTTGAGTAATAGTTGTTGGCATCGGCACTGCCAAACGATTGACCATCGGTCTGGGTGTTGCAATAGACCGGCTCGCCATTGCCCGCGGTGAAGATGGGGGCAAGGGACCACCCGCCGGCCACGCGGCCGAGGATGCCCTGCTGGCCCTTGAAATAAGGCTCCTCCCAGACCATGTAGGAGTTGTAGACGAACTTGCGGTTGAACGCCTGCACACCATACATCTTGCTCAGGTCGAAGGCGTCGTTCGGTGTGTATTCACTGGTCGCCTGGACAAAGGCGCCGGTGCCCAGGGCCTTGCTGTAGGTGAAGTTGTTATGCATCAGCAGCCCGTGCCAGCTCTGGGTGATCAGGGTGATGAAGCCGCCGTTGTAGTTTCCGTAGCCGATGCTGGCGTTGAGAGCAAGACCGCTCGACGCTGCATGCCCGCATTGTTCATCATCGTGGGTCTCATCGTGCGCGGAAGTTGAAGCTGCCGTTGTCCAGATCCGACCAGAGGCTCCACACTGCCTGGGCAGTGAGGTTGCCGAACTCATTGGCAACCACAGCCGCCGTGCAGCTCGCGTATCCGGTGCAGTAGCCCGTGCCTGCGAGAGCGGTTTCAAAGAACGGCTGACGGGGTGACGTTGGTATGGCATGCCTGCCGGCTGCGCCGCAGGCACCCACTGACGTCGCGCAACCCAGCTCGTTCTCCACAGCTGCGTAGGCGGTTTTGAACTCCTGGCCGCCCTGCGACCATCATGTACGGGACAACGTTGAGGTTGACCGGCTGATATTCGTGGTGAATCAGGCGCCCGATATAGCCAACTTCCAATGTGCTTCTGACGGTTAATCTGGCGCTGGATCGGTCAGATCGAACGAATCGAGACGTTGGGCCGGAAGTCTGGATCCAGGCCTTCCGCCGCCGAACCTTCGGCACTGTTATATCCCGGATAAGACCGGCTGCGGCAAGGTGGGGGCTGGCTGCCGGCAAGAGGAGCTGTGTTGCCGTCTACGCCGATGCGGAAGGCTGTGGCGCGGTCGGGTTAGCCGGGGCCGCATGTGTCCGGTGGCGAGGGCCTGGGTGCACTGCACCGGCTGGATCAGGCCGACGCCGAGCAGCGGCACCAGCACCAGATCCACGCCGTTCAGTCGTCCGTAGACGCGGCCGTATCCGCCGCGAATGACCGTCGCTTCATGACCAAAGATCTTGCTTCCGAGACCGTCCCCGTCGAAGCCCGGGTTCCAGGCCACGCCGACGCGCGGGCTGAATGAGCCGTAGAACGGGTTATAGGGATACTTGCTCCCGGTCGCCGACGTTGCCGACAAGGGCAAAGCCGAGTTCCGGGTTGTAGACCTGGCCCTGCAAGGCGGCGGCCTTTCGCTGGGCCAGGTAGTCCAGGGTCTTCACCGGCTCGTCGGCGGCGTCCACCAGCACGGTCTGCTTGCCGCTGCGCTTCGGTCGGCGGCATTTCCAGGGTCCACCCCATGCCGTAGGTCAGAGTAAAGGAGGGCTTCATGTGCCAGGTGTCGCTGAAGTACACGTTGTAGTAGGGGATGGTGCTCTTGTCGAATGCGTGGGTCAACGGCGGGTTGAGGGCCAGCGTGGGACCCTGGCGGGTGTAGGCGACCTGCGCCGCGGTCACGATGCCGAGAGCCGCCGCCGCTACGCGGCTGGCCGTAGATCCGGTCGGGTAGCCTGCGGCCGCAATGCCGAAAGTTCGAGGTTTCCAACGCCCGTTCCTCCGCTCGAGCCCAGCTGGTAGGTCGGGGTGAAGTTGATGCCGCCGCCATTGTCGGAGCGCTGGTGGTAGTTGAAGTTGTGCTGATACTGGCCGCCGAACTGAAGCAGGTGGTTGCCCTTCAGCAGAGTGAGATCGTCGCGGAAGAAGTTGTCCTGGCCGTCCCAGAAGCGGGTGCGGATGATCTGCGTGTTGACGTTAAACGGTGCAAGAACATTGGTGGCTGATTCACCGAACGGCTCCAGTGCTCCGCCCAGTCCTGCGATCTGCGCAGGGGCATTTTGGTCGGACCACGACCAGTAGTTGCGCAGGAAGCTGTAGTGAAAGTCGTTGGTGAGGCTCGAGGTGATGTTGGTCGTGAGGCCTGTCACCAGGTACCACGGCTGCTGCGGACGGCTGGCGACGGAAGCCGGCGTACCCAGCTTGTCGCCCGTGAAGAATCCTCCGATGTCGACCTGGCTGGTGGAAGCCTGCGTCAGCTTGTAATAGCGATAGCTGGTCATGAAGTGCCACCTGTCGCTGAAGTCGTGGTCGAGCCGGCCGACAAGAAAGTTATCCTTCTGTTGGGCAGGTTCAAGGTGGCCTTGAATTCGTACTCGTTTACGCCATCGCAGTGTTGCCCCGGCAATGTCGGGGCAGCCGGGGTAGTCCCAGCCGGTTCATACTTGTTCCACATCTGCTGGACGACTGGGTTGATGCCGATGTGGCGCGGATCGATGGTGGCCAGGTCGTAGGTCGTGCCACCGAAGGTGACGATACCGTTGCGCATGTTCGGCGAGGGTACTGGGCGCGTGTAGATTTCGGAATTCGGGTAGCGGTATCCCTGGTAAAGGGCGAAGAGATAGGTCTTGCCACCCATAAACGATGGGAGGATCGGACCGCCCGCCCCAAAACCGAACTTGCTGTAGTGATAATCCGGTGGGGCGTGTAATGCCGTTGTCTTCCGCGTTGTTCTGCCACGTGTTGCGCGCTGAAGTTGTTGTCGAGGTAGTACTCGTAGCCGGTGCCATGCCACCTGTTGGTACCGCGCTTGGTCACCACTTCCACCTGTGCGCCAGCCGAGTTGTTAAAGTCCGCGGTCTGGTTGGTGGCGTTGACCTTGAACTCTTCCACGCTGTCTGCCGGGGTCGGCATCACGCCGGTCGGACCCGCAGCGACGTTGCGGATTCTGGTTTGCAACGCCGGTGGGGTCGCCTGCAAACGATCCAGTGTAGACCGACATGCTGCCGTCCATGTCGTTGGAGTTGTTGCCGCCGTCCAGCGAGAACGTGCTTTGGTCGACCACCGTGCCGGCCACGCTGCCGTCCGGGCTAATGCCCGCCTGCAATGTCGTAAACGTGCCTGCATCATGGAGAAGGCTGGGAAGTTGTTGGATCGCTTCCTGCTCGACCGTGCTGCCGACCGTTGCGTTCAAGGTTTGCAGATCGGTCCCGGCTGCCTGCACCTCAACTGTCTGCTGTGCGCTGCCCACACGCAATTTGAAGTTTGCCGTGGTTTGCGTACCTACCTGCACGGTTTGATTCGGAATCTTGTTGAGTTCAAATCCGGCTTTGCTCGCGGTAATGATGTAAGAGCCCGGCGAAATGTTGACAAAGGCATACTGGCCGGTGTGGCCTGTGACCGTTGATCGGGTGTCGTTCGTTGAAGGATCGGTGAGGGTGACGGTTGCTTCCGGGACTACGGCGCCGCTTTGATCGGTGACCGTGCCGACCACAGTGCCGGTGTTGGTAGCCTGGGCGAACCCGAACGACACGCTCAGGCACAACAGCATCGCGAGCGCGATCGCCCGCCATGAACATCGTGAGTAAAGTTGCTTCGTCAAATGCGTCATCAAACCGTTCCTCCAGGTGATTGAGATTGTCCCGTCAGCGAACACGGGATCTGTCAAAAAGTCCAACAGGAAATTGAGAAGGTTTTAGCTGCAAAAAACTGAGACCGGGCTTCTTGCCGGCTGTGATTTGTTGGCTACTTTCGAGCTCGATCGATGGCCGAGTCAACAACAACAAGAGCTTCAAGTGAAAAGATTTGAAACCGGATTCCTCGACACCACTTCCAACGACTCATCTGAAAAACGGATTGTGGGATGTCCACACGAGTCCGAGCACTTGGCATTCCTGACACGGGTAAACCGAACAGACCTCGTTCAGGATCGGCCTTGATCTACTGCGCGCTAATACCGAATGCGCCGGAAAATGTCAGAACTGCAAATGCCACTTCTTTTGGGGGAGAAGTCTTCGAGCATCTGTTGGTGATTTGAAGTCAACCACAATTCGCTAAAGCGGCGGGTAGCCGCCTTGTTGGGAAGCCGCATTTCGATGCAACCAGGAAAATCCAGCGGAAAGTTGGTTCAAATTAACATGAAATTGTTCGCGATTCAAGCAGGATTTACAAAAGAAAATTCTTGCGAAGGCCTTTTCCCCGTGTGAAATAGAAACTCGGGTTGCAGAGAAAGCGAAGGTGCGAGATCTCGGAAGGAAGAGGTCGGCGTAAGGATGGGGACTCTGGATCGCCGCCGTTCTGAAGCGATTGCCTTCTAGCCATCCCGCCCGTTGCCCAAACAGGATGGCGCTGAATTCTCCTGACGCGGTCATCCTAGAGCCCGGTGTAGAGCTGAAGGGGAGCCCAGAAGAACGGTTTGCGAAACTCACCCTTCGTGTGAAGTAGATCGAGCTTCGCCTTGCGCAGCGCGGTAGCGGGTGGAGTGCCATCCTCCAGACTCTGGTAAAACGATCCCATCAAGCGGGGAGTGGATTCATCGCTCACTTCCCAAAGCGCGCCGATAACATTGTGCGCACCTGCGCGCAAGAACGCCCAAGCCAGCCCCACCAGTCCCTCTCCAGCGTAGGACCGGGTGCCGCTCCCGTAGCAGGCAGAGATGGTGACGAGGCGCGCGTGGATCGGGTGCTCCATAATGTCGCGAGCGTGCAGCTTGAACGAGTCTTCCTCGCCAGTTGACCGGGAGAGGATAATCGCCGAGTCAAGCGGGTCAGTTCGACTGGCGACGCCATGGGCGACAAAGTGAATATAAGCAAATTGCTGCGGCGCACTGGTGAGATAGGATCCCGCGGTTGCCCGCTCGCGCGCAAACACCGTTTCATTCCGCGGCGGGAAGTGCTGCTCAATCTGCTTCATCTCGGCGGCGGCTTCCGGAAGGTCGGGATAATCGCGGTTGGGTGAGACGGCGTCGCCCACCAGCAGCAGCTTATTTCCGGATTGCTCCGAAGTCTTTGCCGCGGCGAGCAGCCGCAGTGATGGAGCGGAGATCAAGGTTGCGTCTTCAATCCAGTAGTGCGGGCTTGGCTCCGGCGCAATCAGCGTTTCGAAGTTGAGCTGACTGAGGACGCCGTCGTTCAGGATCACCACCGTCGACGCTGGCCGAATGAGGTCGCGCGCCGGCGCAACCAGCATCCGATAGAGGGCTGCGCCATCCCCATTCGCGGTCTCGACGGGGTCACTCAGACCGAGCAATGCCTTGCGATATCGCTCAATTGCTGGCGTGATCTGGTCTCGCGCGCGCAGCGTGAACATGCTCGTTTTCGTTGGCGTAATCGCCCACAGATAGGACTCGCGTTGGCCGAGCCAGTAGAACAAGAGCGTCGCATTGGTTTTGCGCGAAATCTCACCGGGATGCAAAAACGCATTCGAGACGGACTGGGAGTTGGATGTCACCCCAAGCCCCTGTTCCAATGTGCGAGCGCGACTGCGGTCCGCAAGAGCCAGCGCTTCGTCCGTCTTGTGATGAGCCACGAGAAAGTGAATGTAGTCGTCGTAGATGCCCGTGGCATTGGCGAGAAAGGGAAGCTTCGATTCCTCGTTCTTAAGTTCGCCTCGCGCTGATTCAAAAGTCCCGAGCGAGGTTCGATACATCCGAGCAGCTTCGTCGGTTTTGTCTTCCGACTCGTAGAGCCGAGCAAGTTCGTGCTCCGCGCCGAGCCGCATAGATGTCTGGCTTGCCGGGTCCTTTTCGACCTCGCGAAAAAGGGTTTCCGCCTTTTTGTCGTTGTGACTGGCCGCCGCAATTCTGGCTTGGGCAAAGGCCACGTCGAGCGCGTCGAGTCGATTGTTGTTGACGTTCAGCAGCGGGCCGAGTTGCTGCAGGTATCCGTTCGCTCCGTCAAGTTTGCCGGCGTCAATCGAAGCGTGAGCAAGATCTTCAAGGGCGTTGACAATATCCTCGTTGCTGTTGATTTGCTTTGCAAGGGCAAGAGCTTGGTCATATGAGCGAGTCGCTTTCGTGAAATCACCAGTTTCTTGATAAACGTCTCCGGCCGTATTCAGCCAATCGACTTCGTTACGCAGGTTTCCGAGTCGCGCAGCCCCCTGTTCCGCCTCGACAAACAGTTCCTGTGCTCTCACTGCATCGCCCAGTTTGAAATACGCCCAACCCATGTTGCCAAGAGCGACTTGCGCCAGGTTCTCATTTCCCAATGACAGTCCGGTGACATAGGCAGACTTCGACCAGTCGACTGCCTCGTCATAGTGACTCTCTTGAAGCGAGACCGCACTCAGATTCGAGTACGCAGTCGATTCCAATAATTGATCTCCATGCGCTCGGGCGAAAGCAAGGCTTTCAAGAAAATAGCGGTGGGCCTCAGCGAAGTCTGCCCGTTGAACGGCGAGGATTCCACGGGCTCTAAGGGCGTCGCCGCAGATGCCTCCACGAGATGCATCGCACAGCTTCTCAGCCTCACGGAGCCTCTCATCCGCAAGAGAGAATCGCTGCAGATATGCGTAGGCCACGCCCTCCAGGGTTAGCCTTTCGGCCTTGTCCTCTTGAGAACTGAGAGTGGAGGGTTCTGTGGCAAGGACTGCGAGTCCATTCTGGTACATGCCACGCCACACCATGGCCTCCGCTTCCAAAAGGCGGAATCGCACGGCCCATTGAGAATTGCGGTCCTTGAATCTTACATATCCCCGCTCTGCCTCGTGTTGACACGCTTCGAGCCGACCACGCAGAAAGAGATGCTTTGCTCTGCCGTACTCGACCTCAGCACTGACGATGCGTGAATCATGGATGAGGCCCAGCAGAGATAGTCCAAGCACCCACAAGGCAATTGACCACCGTCTGTTCCAAAGCCAAGCCATGTCGCCCGGTTCTCAGACTTTCTCGCGGTCTGCCGGGTATGCAGAACTGCAAAACCGGGAATGTTGAGATTGACGTTTGTCGGGAAAACCAAGCAGCACTATGGCACGGTCGATCCATTCGTCTTGCCTCCGCCACCCAGCAGCGTTCCGCCACCCACGCAGCCCATCACCATTTCGATCATGTTCAGCGTGATTGTCGTCTTCTTGGGAGCGCCAGTCTTGATGTCGAAGTCCGCCTGCTCCAGGGTCAGGGTCCCGAGGAAGATTATGCCAAAGTGCGGCACGTCGATCGCATTTCCGAAGCAGCGCCCTGGAAAACCTCCCTCCGACTGGTTCACCAACGAACATTCGATCTTCCCTTGCTTGTCAGATATTGATGGAAGTCGATTGTAACGTGTGGAGATCCGGGTCGGAACATCCTTAAGGCTCTGGATGTGGTCCCGTTGAGCAGCAATGCGCTTGATGAAGTCTCGATCGATCATATAGGAAGCGTCGTTCTCCGGCTTCTCGCCAAGCATGTTGAGATCAAGATCCAGTTTGACAGCGTGTCCGGCAATTCGCAGATTCTCGTATCGCGTGCCGAGAAACGTGACGGTCGGAACATATCCGACAGGCGGATGATCTGTGGAGATCTGCGCGACGATGCGGTCGGCTGTCACGATATCCAGCACATTCAAGCCTTCAATCACGGATGTGGTCAACGTATTCCAACCGTGGTCGGGCTTGGTTGAGGGGTTGCCGCCCACCTGGGTGTAGGCGGAACGAAAGGAAACAGCGCCCCCAAGCCTGAAGTTCTCGGCATGCTGTGAGACATACCCGCCCCGTTCGTTGAGCTTCACAAAAGTGGGAGGCTTGACTTCCTGGATGAGTGGCAGGGTTAGATTTCCAGATAAAGCCTCAGCTTCAGCGTCATAAATGTGATACCGCTCGGGTGTGTCAGACATCGCCGTTCTTTCTCTCGCAAAACAGAGTCGATGGTTCTAGTCGTCAAAGTGTACGTCGAGCACGCGCCTGTCAATTTCAGTTCGCGTTCCCTGTACGTCTGCACCGGAGATTGCAAGTGTATACGAGCCTTTCACCAGCCCTTTGCCGGGAATGACAAGCGAGATGGTTCCGTCTCCGCCTGATCCGGCCGTGGAGGCAGCTACACTTCGCGTCCATAGCTGCTTTCCCTGAGAATCGTACAAATCGAAGGCGTAAGACGTATAGCCGGATTCCTGCGGAAGCTCAATCGAAAGTACCGCTCCCTGTGTGCGATCCGCAGCAACCGGCGTGTGAGCGCCGCCCCGGGTTCCAGCATGAAAGGCAGTAGAAGGAAGCACACTCGGCTCGCTTGCCGCCTTTCGGAGGCCAGGAATCGTGGCGAGATTCTGATAGGAAACAACCGCCAGCAATGCGGCAAACGCGGGAATGGCGAAGGCTGGTCTCAGCCACGATTGCCAGTCCATCTTCTTCCGCAGTGGCTGGGCAGCGTCCGGTCGTGGTGACTCCGCGGAGACTTCAGCGAGTTTAGGAAGCTCGATTCTTGCAGCGGTGATAAAGGCCGCGCCTGCGCGCAGGTCAAGCGTGCACTCGGGGCAATCAAACGCGTGTTCCTCGAAAGCGTCGCGAAGTTCCGGCGTCAGCTCATCGAGGAGGTATCGTTCCGCAGCCATTTGTTTTATTGCTTGGTTGTGATCCATGGAGCCAGTACCTCAAGTGACCATTCCAGACTTTCAACGAACCCGTGCTAAAAGATGGTGAGCCGGGTCATCAGTTCGTTTCAGCTTGCTTCAGATTCATTCCCAGGTTCATGCGTTTGAGATACTCCACCTTGAAATCCTTCTTCGCACGGTGCAGAAGGACGCGCAGATACTCCCGGTCGACCCCGAACTCGCGGCAAACTTCCTCCCGATCGCGTTCGTCGAGAAAAACCGCCTTGAGCAAGGAGCGATCGCGCAGAGGTAATTCGAGCAGAATCTCCCGCACTTTCGCATTCAATTGGGTTGAAGCGATAACACTTACAACGTCGGCGCCTGTCGCGTGTGGTTCTGGGCTGCCTTCTTCATCGAGCGACTGGGCTCGGCCGGACGATCGGTAGTGCTCCAGCAAAACGTTATTGCATACCGTGTTTACAAAAGCCCCAAAGCGTTCCGGCTGACGCAGCGCATTCTCTCTTCGCAGGGTCGCAAGCACCCGGGCAAAAGTCTCTTGGCGCACATCCTCAATAGCCTGCGGGGATTGAAGCCGCGAGCGAAGTTTCAGGTGGAGCAACTCGGTGAAATAGCCAACGAAATGCTCCTGTGTTGCCCGGTCCCCTGCACAGAGGTTTTCGACGTAACCTGCATCGAATGTACGAAATTGCAAAGCTTTCTCCGCCAACTCGAGAGGACGTAAGTATAGCATTCGCGTCACTTGCGGAGTATGACGGCGTGGTTGGCGCGCTCGCGAACGGGAAACCTAAGTTACCGGTCCGGAGTCTGTGTGGCTTTCCCGGACAGCTGTGGCGGGACGCTGTTCTCCACCAGTTCAACCCGCTGGCACCCGAGGTGAATGACGAAGTGCGGCAACTCCATTGGAAGAGCGCAGACAGAGCCCGATCTGAGTAACTCCGTCTGCCTCTAGGGGAGAGGACTCTCAAAGATGCCTGCTGTACCCGCACATCAGGAAACCGGGGCAAGTACCGGCTCCGCTGAAGCAGCAACGGGAATCGCCGGTCGTGAAACAGTGCGATGGAAAGGATCGATCACACTGGTTTCAGCATATTGAAATCCAGACGAGTCGTAGTTGGCCGCCTTCGCGAGCACGTAAGCCAGAAAACGGTGCTGCGGATCCGACGCGGTTGAAGAGCCGATGAGGAATTGATTATGTCCCTGCCTTTTCGGTTCGACGGAACAGATCGGCGTTTGTAAATTCATCGCTTGCATGGCGGTATTCGGCGATTCAGCGTTGCCTCCAGAGTGCAAGGTACTCGAAAGAATGGTCGGTGAGTCCTCAATTCGGATATCGGAGTCGAGGATATTGCCCCAGACGGGAGTCCAGTTCGGCGCTCCCACAGGTGGCGGCGAATTCCACGAGAGGATGGCTCGCACTTTCAAGCGGCTGTTTGCCGCGTCGTGTCCTCTGGCAGCGATCAAGGGCAGAGTCACCTCATACGAGAGCGGTCGCGGCATGTGCGCATCAATGACATTTACGGACCGCATTCCCTGGTCGAGCCACTTCGCTCCCCCATCGTAAGAAAGATAAAAGCGCACAAACTCCTCAGAACCGTTGATCAGCACATCGCTGGAGTAACCGAAAAGCTTCTTGATGTCGACCTTTGCACAAAGCTCCTCGAACTCAGGGTTGTATCCAACCTGAGAGATGCATTCGTAAGTTGTATCTTCCTGAATTTTGAGGACTGCGTTAAACGTGGTCGGCGGAACCTTTCCGAAGTGGTTTGGATTTCCAAGTAGAAGTGCCCGAAGTTTTTGTCGAGCCACCTCGGGAGATAGCTGGGCCAGGGCAATCAACTCCAGCGCGGGTTGAGTTGATGGAGCAAAGGGTGTCACTGCAGGGGAGTTCATATCCATTCCTCTCAATCGTGCAATTCCAGAACAACTCTTGCTGCGTGCTGAGCAATCGAGTGCCAATCCGGCCGCGGTTCAATCTTGTGCGCGTGGCCGGTAACGGGTGTGTTGGCGGGCGGGTTTGGCTTACGAAAAATAGTGCGACCCTGCACGGTCCCGTTTCACGCAATTGCAAAAAAATGTCGGAATCAAATTCCTGGGTTGAATGCCACCCGGGGCTGGCGAGCCAGGATGAAAAACTGCTTTGGTGATGTCCGAGCCGCGCAGACTCAGCCAAGTAACCTGTAAGGATGTCGGCGGCGTTCACCGATGGGGCAAGTATGCGTAAAAATAGGACTTGCGCCCCCGGCGCGGTACCCAAACGTAACCAATTAGCCACATAAGACGCAGTTACCCGCAAGTAAACCTGTGCTAGCCTAACCTCACTTTTGGATCAATTCGTGGATGTCGAGCTTCAGGACAGCGGACCTGGTTCTGAGTGGACATTGCATTGATTGAGGAGTAGACATGCCCAGGCTGGCCGTTGACCGCGGGACAGCATCGATGAACACTCGTGCGTCGATGCCAGACCTCTGTCGCTTGCGGTGCCTCCGGTCGGGATTTGTCGCCTGCATCCTGGCTTGCGTTGTAATCCCGGCGATCTGCGAGATTCCGCGGCAGCCTACGGAACTGACCACAGTTCGCCAGATTCGCCACTTGAAAACCTCTGCGCCTGGCGTTATCGATGTTCATTTGCGTGGCGTTGTGACGTACTACGACATGGTCGGGCCGAATCTTTTCGTTCAGGATGCAACCGGCGGAACTTGGGTCGATCTGCGAAACACCACGGCTACACCGCCATCACCTGGCCAACTGGTCGATCTTCGAGGCACTGTTAGCTTCGGATTCAGCCCTTACGTCGCAAATCCGCGTTGGACAGTCGTGGGCAAATCATCGCTGCCAAAACCACAACCCCTCACCTTTGACGATGCTGCGACAGGTTCCTTCGACAGCCAATGGGTGCAGATGGATGGCGTCGTGCATTCCTTCATCCAGGAGTCTGACGGGAATGTACTGGTCATCGATGTCGCAACCCCGACCGGCTCATTTAAGGTCAGAGTCCCCGGCTATCGCAATCCATTTCCGATGGAACTGGTGGATGCCAAGGTTCGTTTCTATGGCGTCTGCGGTGCCGCCTTCAACAGCCGCAAACAACTTGTCTCGATTCATTTGCTCATGCCCTCGATCCAGAACCTCGAGATTCTTGAGGCTCCGCCGAAGGATCCATTCGCCGCACCGGCGATACCCATTGCGGATGTACGGCGGTATTCCGCCGATCTATCTGACGAGCACAGGGTGAAGGTCATCGGAACGGTGACGGTGTCATTCCCGCCGCAAGGAATCTATATGACGGACGGCTCCGGCGGTCTCTTCGCCGAGAGCGAGGATGGAATCCAATTCAAGGAAGGCGACAGGGTCGAAGCGATTGGGTTCCCGGCAGCGGGCAGCTTCAGCCCTGTCCTGAAGTCCGCACTATTCCGGCCTACCGGACAGCACTTCCTGCCGACCATTACACCTGTCAGTGGAAGAGCTGCGCTCGCGGGTGCATACGATGCACAACTCATCAACATCACCGGGACCCTCATCTCCTATCGCCAACGCGGGAATAGCAAGGAACTGGTGGTTGAATCGGATGACCACGTCACATTCGAAGCAGGCTTTGCGCATTCGAGCGTACCTGCCTTAAGCATTGAAGAGGGAAGCCGGATCTCCCTGACCGGGATCTGCGCTGTTAAAGCCGACGAGAACGGCAATCCATCAGAATTTGAAATCGTGCTACGTTCGCCGGAAGACATCCGAGTGCTTGCCGCCCCGCCGTGGCTCAACTCCAGGAGGGCCGCCAACATTGTCTCCGGCCTTATCTTCGCGACCCTGGCGGTCATTTGTTGGGTCTTCATTCTCCGTCGGCGCGTGCGTAAGCAGACGGTGATCATTACCGAGAAGCTAAAAAACGAGATGGCGCTTGAAGAACGATATCGTAATATCTTCCAACGCAATCTCACCGGGCTCTATGTTGCCGGCTCGGACGGCAGAATTCTGGATTGCAACGATGCGTGCGCCCGCATTCTTGGATACATTGGACGCCAGGAACTGCTCGCGAACAGCTCCTGCGCGGAACAGATCATCGAGAAATTCCACGCAAGCGTATCCGACGCAAGTTTCACGGTCGGAACTGAGCAATCGTTCGAACGGCTCGATGGAACGCAGGGATGGGCATTGTGCAGTCTCCGCGCTGTCGGCGAGGAAGACACCGGGAGTCAGGCGTTCGAGGGATCTCTCGTCGATATTACGGAGCGAAAACTCGCCGAAGACAGAGTTCAGTTTCTGGCTTACTTCGACGCCCTTACGCAGCTGCCGAATCGGGCCCTCGTTCAGGACAGACTATCCAAGACCATTGCCGCTGCAAAACGCCGGCGCGAAAAGCTCGGAGTGCTTCATCTGGACATCGACAACTTCAAGATCATTAACGATTGTCTCGGTCACTCGCGCGGAGATGAGTTGCTGCAGGCCATCGCCCAGCGGCTGCAGGCATGCGCTCGTGAAGAGGACACCGTAGCGCGATTGGGCGGCGACGAATTCCTCATCGCTCTCGGGCCAATCGGTGTGCATGGCGACGCCGCGATTGTGGCAGAACGTGTCTCGCGCGAACTCACTCCACCGTTCGATCTAAACGGCAATTCACTCAGCGTCACATGCAGCATTGGAATCAGCATCTATCCCGACCATGGTCAAGATGCGGAAACGCTCATCAAGAATGCCGATGCGGCCATGTACGCGTCCAAAAGCAGAGGGCGGAATACATTCAGCTTCTTCTCAGAAGAAATGACGGCTCAGGCCATCGAACGCCTTCAGCTTGGCAACAGCATCCGCGGCGCCATCGAAAGGGAAGAGCTCTACGTGGTCTTCCAGCCCGAATTCAATCTGCAAACCGGCGCTGTCTCATGCTGGGAAGCTCTGCTCAGATGGAAGCACCCGGAGCTTGGACTGGTTCCACCCGACAAATTCATCCCGGTTGCCGAAGCGAACGGAGCAATCGTTCCCATAGGCGAGTGGGTCCTGTGGACAGCCTGCCGCCACGCTCGCGGCTGGCATGACGTCGGCAACAAAGTCCCCGTTGCAGTGAATGTGTCGGCCGTGCAATTCCGCCAGATAGGCTTTTGCGATCTGGTGAAGAGGGTTTTGAGAGAGACAGGGTTGGATCCCGAGTACCTTGAAATTGAAATCACTGAGAGTCTTCTTCTTGCCACTCAGGATGTGCGCTTTGAGGTTCTCAGCCAGTTGAAAACGCTGGGTGTTCGCCTGGCGATTGACGATTTCGGCACCGGGTATTCCAGCCTGAGCTACCTCAAGCAACTCCCCGTCAGCAAGCTCAAGATTGATCGCAGTTTCATCCGCGATCTGCACCATAACGGCAATGAGGAAGCCATCGCCGCCGCAATTATTCAGATGGCAAAATGCTTGAACCTCTCGGTGACCGCCGAGGGCGTTGAAAATGAGCGGCAGCTCCAATTCCTGCGCGAACAGCACTGCGACGATGTGCAGGGATTCCTCTTCAGCAAGCCTCTCAGGGCCGATCAGATGGATTTCCAAAGCCGAAAGGCATCCGCTCTGTTCGAGATTTTGTCCACCGGCGTTTCCAACTGAGTCTTCGAGCCAGTTCAAATTGGACACAATAAACTGAGCGCGCCGGGGATCTAAAGATCCCCGGCGCGCATCGGCAGAAGTGCTTCCCGTTCAACTTATGTTGTTGGGGACCAATCGAGCTTTAGTGAACTGTGCGGTGAGGTTCTTGAAGATAGTGGCCAAGTCGCCCCCTTGGGCGGACGGGCAATAGCCGGCTGTCTCGCCGCCGCCGGATGCATTGGAATCTGAATAGAAATGCGAGGTGTCACTCGGCCAGTTGGAAGACATGTGCTCGATGGCTGAGCAGGGGTTGTAGTTCCCGCCTCCTGGACCCACGTTATCAACGTCGGTGGGGCATCCAGAACTCGGACCCGTAAGCGACCGTATAGACCGTGGTGCCCTGGCTTGTCGCATACTGCGCCGCTTGGACCGCCTGCGCGCACTGATCCAAGAGCGAAGGGTAGGAGGCCTTGCCGTTGACGGGACCGAGATTGGTAGCTGCTCCGCCAGTGGAGTTGAGAATGCATGTGCCTACGCTGCAGCTATTGCTATCGGTCTTGGTACGGGTGTTAAAGGTGCCGGAACCAGCGTCGCCGTCGCTGAGGATCACCATGATGTTCTTGGTGTTGGCGTACATAGATGACTCGTTTGCGAGCGCGGACTGGGCCTCATAGATCACGCCCGCGTAATATGTACCCGCGCCACCGGGAGCCTGCATGCCGCACCCGCCTTTGGTCGTTGTGGCCGCGACGACAGGTGAGCTGCTTGTGCTGGGCAACGCGCCACCTTTCCCGTTCGTCGAGCTATAGTTGTACGCGAAATCCGTGATCTGATATGTGGTGGTCGCAGATGAAAGGCCGCCTGTGCCGGTCCACGACGAGCCTGACGCGGGGGTAGTGTAGGACTCAATTGCGGGGGTTCTTCCGGTGCAGTCGGTATCATAGACCACCTGGCTCGCCTCGACAGCTGGGAAGGTAAACAAGCTCACACGATCAAAGGGAGTGCAGTTTTTGATTGTGTACCCTGCAGCACAAGGTGTCAGATTCTCGAGCATAGTCTGGATTCCAGCCAAAGCGCAGGTGATTCTCGGTTTTCCGCAGGCCGGGTCGGTGTCCGTTTGGCTCATGGACGCCGTTGTATCCACGATGATTGCTACATTCACCTGCTCTGGTGGACCGCTCTGCATGGCCGCGGTTGCAACCGAGCTAAGTCTGAGGCTGTTTGGGGGATTCTTGCTCCAAAAGGCCAGCATTCCGATAAAGTAGGTCGGTACAGTGGCTTGTTGGGTGACTTGGATTACGTTGTAGCCGCTGGGGGTGCCCGTCGTGGATGTGTTGAATGCCACGCAGCCCACAGATACCATCTCAGAGTCGGTTACGCACTTGAATGAGGTTTGGGCTGCGGCATTCTGCAGATTCCCATTAGCATTGGCTCCATTGGTCTGGGTGTTTTGAATGGAGCTGAAGGCATTGACTTCGCTTTCGACTGAAGCCTGCGTGGCGCCGGAAGCTGTCATCGCATAGGCGCCGGCTAGTGCGGCTGCATCGGTCGAGGCCTGCAATTGACGGTAACAAACGTAGGCGTGGCCGAGGTCAATGGTCAGCCCGGTTGCGCCCAGGATCAAGGTGATCAGGAGGACCATCCACGGAAGGACCTGACCACTCTCATTGCGGAGGACCTCAATGACATTCTTTCTCATTGGACTACCTCGGCAATCTGGGAGCCGATAGCGCAGCTCAGTCCCGTCACGTTGTAAATGGATAGCGAACAGGGATACGTAGCTTGAATCGTGGCCGTTGTTCCGGCGGGCATGTTTGGATTGTTTGCGCCGCCTGCGCCCGTGGTTGCCCCTCCGCTGCTCGTGACTCCCGGGCAAGACACAGTTGACGTGTTTGAGCCGTAAGATATGCCATCGATGACGATGGTTATACCGATACTGCTCGATGACAAGCCAGGGGATGCGGCGTCAAGGGCGGTGACCGCGTCTGAGCATGGGTCGGTGTTCCCGCGGTCTGCCGCCAGGACACGTCCCGCACTGCTCATGGCCTCGGCGAGTTGCAGCTTTTGATACAAGGCCGCTGAGAAGGAAAAGATGCCGGTCAGCATGCACAGCAAGATGGGCATCACCAAGGCCATTTCAACCAAAGCGCCGCCTTCGCTGTCTTTGCCACGAAGTGCGCGAAACTTCCGACTGAGGAATTGTCCGAACAGCTCAAACGATTCGGTCATGGAATAACCTCCATTTGTTTCGGCAAGCCCATAACAGCCAGGATTCGTCTGCTTTAAGTCTGATACCTATGAGGTCAATCACTGAGACTCTCAGGGAATTTGTCGACTCATCCACTGGGTTGCCGTGAACGAAACCATATTCCCATGTTGTGTCAGTCTCAATGACATCTATGTGTATTTGGCATCACATCATGGTGACCGGATCGAAGTTACCTGTCCTGCTCTTCAAGTCACAGGCTACGAGTAACTTCCGGTAACCTGTATCGTCGCCAGTGCGCTTGAATAAGGTGAAGAGTATCCGACGCCATGCCCTCGGCGAGACCGCAAAACATAGCGAAAGTGCAACGAGAGTCCGGGTTTAGCAAAGGGATTAGAGGTCTCGACCCATGACGATCCCAAGAGATATCTCAGGCGAGATCATGCGACCTTCGTCACCCAATCGACAGGTACCGTCGCGAGGCTCTCGATCAGGATCACCGTCAGACCAGCGCGCCAGTCCTCACTTTCAGGTTGGCGTCATTCAATGTCGAGGCTCGTTCAGGTAGGCGTTGCCCAATTTCGAGGCTCACGTTGTTAGGCAAATGTTTACATTCCGGGGGTGCCCATCCATGTAGTGGCGGGAGTATGATTCCTGCTCCGCGTTTCCCTGCCAAATTCACGCGGCCTATCCCCGTGGGAGGAACATTCGATGGCGACAATGACCGAACCGATTCCGGGCAAGCTCAGCGACAAGGTGAGCTTTCGCCCTCGCTATGGCAATTACATTGGCGGCAAGTGGGTCGAGCCCGCTTCCGGCCAGTATTTCGAGAACGTAACGCCGATCACTGGCAAAGCATTCTGCGAGATTCCGCGATCCAACGCGCAGGACATTGAACGGGCTCTCGACGCAGCGCACGCCGCCCGCGAGAGCTGGGGCCACACCAGCCCCACGCATCGCGCCATCCTGATGAACAAGATTGCGCAGCGCATGGAAGACAACCTCGACATCCTCGCGCTGGCCGAGACCTGGGATAACGGCAAGCCCATCCGCGAAACAGTAAACGCCGACCTTCCTCTTGCTATCGACCACTGGCGCTATTTTGCAGGCTGCATTCGCGCCCAGGAAGGCACGATATCCGAGATCGACCACGACACCGTTGCCTACCACTTCCATGAGCCCCTCGGAGTGGTTGCACAAATCATTCCGTGGAACTTCCCAATCCTGATGGCCACCTGGAAGCTCGCTCCTGCGATCGCTGCAGGCAATTGTGTCGTGCTGAAGCCAGCCGAGCAGACACCGGCCAGCATTCTGGTCTGGGCTGAGCTCTGCGCAGACATCCTACCTCCCGGCGTGCTCAACATCGTCAACGGCTTTGGCCTCGAAGCCGGCAAGCCTCTGGCCTCAAGCGCTCGGGTCGCCAAGGTGGCGTTCACCGGTGAAACCACCACTGGCCGGCTCATCATGCAATACGCCAGCCAAAACCTGATTCCCGTCACCCTGGAACTCGGCGGCAAATCCCCCAACATCTTTTTCGCCGACGTCTGCAACGAAGACGACGACTTCTTCGATAAGGCGGTTGAAGGCTTCGTGATGTTTGCGCTTAACCAGGGCGAAGTCTGTACCTGCCCCAGCCGCGCTCTCATCCAGGAGAGCGTCTATGACAAGTTCATGGAACGGGCGCTCAAGCGCGTGGCGGCCATCAAGCAGGCCAATCCGCTCGAGGGCGACACCATGATTGGCGCACAGGTATCGACCGAGCAGATGGAAAAGATTCTCAGCTACATCGATATCGGCAAGAAGGAAGGCGCAGAGGTTCTGGCCGGCGGAGAGCGCGCGCAACTCGGCGGTGAGCTGGACACCGGCTTCTATGTGCAGCCAACCGTATTTAAAGGCCACAACAAGATGCGCATCTTCCAGGAAGAGATATTCGGACCGGTCGTCTCCGTCACGACATTTAAGACCGAAGCCGATGCGCTCGAAATTGCAAACGACACGCTCTACGGACTCGGCGCAGGCCTGTGGACGCGCGACGTCAATCGGTGCCATCGACTGGGGCGCGGTATCCAAGCAGGCCGCGTATGGGTCAATTGCTACCACGCCTATCCCGCGCACGCAGCCTTCGGCGGATACAAGCAATCCGGCATCGGACGTGAGACCCACAGCATGATGCTCGACCACTATCAACAGACCAAGAATCTGCTGGTCAGTTACAGCCCGAAGAAGCTCGGCTTCTTCTAGACAATAACGGGGTGTCCCAGAACGATACCCCTCGGGTGCCCCATCCATGTGGCAGCCTCATCGCCGCATGGGTGGGATAGCACGAACCTTCACAGTTTTTCCTGGATGCAGTGCAACTACACCGCACCGTCAATCCGCTCGCTCGAGGCACGCAGTTATGCCAGAACCACCCAAACAGGTTGAAGCCACCGATCTGGCTATCCACCTCATCCGCGTCCTCCGCGAGAAACACGGACCGCTGATGTTTCACCAGTCGGGGGGCTGCTGCGATGGCAGTTCCCCGATGTGCTACCCGCGCGGCGAGTTCATCATCGGCGACTCCGACATCAAGCTTGGCGAAGTCGACGGTGAGCCCTTCTACATGAGCCGCAGCCAGTTCGAATACTGGAAGCACACTCATCTCACTCTCGACGTAGTGCCCGGCCGCGGCGGCATGTTCTCGCTCGATAGCCCCGAGGGCCTGCGCTTCCTCATCCGCTCCCGTGTCTTCGATGACAATGAGATTCGCGAACTTCGCGAAGCGGGACGCATCTAACATTGGCGTCGTAAGATAGGTGCCGCAATCTCATGAATCGGAGCCATATATGTCGTAGAGGTCGTGATCGTCTCGGCCGTCCGCACGCCCATTGGTAAATTTCAGGGCTCCTTACGGTCGTATACCGCGCCGAAGTTGGGGGCGCTTGTTGTTAAAGAGGCCGTGCGGCGGGCAGGTCTTGAAGAAGCAGCGAAAAACTCCGCCACCAAAAACGCCGATCAGCCCCCGATTCCCGATGACTGCATCATGGGCTGCGTCATCCAGGCTGGCGTCGGCCAGAGCCCAGCGCGCCAGGCAGCCATCTTTGCCGGGTTGCCGCCAGAAGTGGGCGCCTTCACGGTAAACCAGGTCTGCGGATCCGGTCTCCGCGCGGTTTCGCTCGCGGCGCAGGCGATTCAAACTGGCGACTCCGACATCGTCGTCGCCGGCGGTATGGAGTCGATGTCGAACGCGCCCTATCTGCTGCCCAAGGCCCGGACCGGCTATCGCATGGGAGACGGCACGCTTGTCGACGCGATGATCCACGACGGCCTCTGGGACGTCTACAACCAGTTCCACATGGGCTCCGCTGCCGAGATGGTCGCGGAGGAGTACAACATCTCGCGTGCAGACCAGGATGCCTTTGCCGCCGAATCGCACCGCCGAGCAGCCGAAGCCACCGCCAAAGGCCGCTTCCGCGCTCAAATACTTCCTGTGGAAGTGCCGCCTGCCAAGAGGGGTGAGCCGTCGCATGCTTTCGATGCCGACGAAGCCATTCGCCCCGATACCACCGTCGAGATCCTCGCAAGCTTGAAACCAGCCTTCAAACCGGGAGGAACCGTAACCGCCGGCAACGCACCCGGCATTAGCGATGGCGCCGCAGCAGTGGTTGTCACCAGCGTCGAACGGGCGAGGGAACTAGGCCTTAAGCCCATGGTCTTTGTTCGCGCTCAGGCCCATGCCGGCCGCGCACCTGAGTGGTTCTCGCTCGCTCCCATCGATGCTGTTCGCAAAGTTTTAGCCAAGACCGGCTGGCCGCTCGATTCTGTTGAACTATTTGAGTTGAACGAAGCCTTCAGCGTGCAGGCGCTCGCCGTCATTCGCGAGTTGGGACTAGATCAGGCGCGCGTCAACGTTAACGGTGGGGCCGTAGCGTTGGGTCACCCCATCGGCGCCAGCGGTGCTGCCGTGCTTGTAAAGCTTATCTACGCCATGGCCGACCGGGGAGCGAAGAGGGGAATTGCATCCCTCTGCCTTGGCGGCGGTAGCGCTGTTGCACTTGCCGTGGAATTGCCGTAACATGATGCGGCTCAGAGCCCAACCCTTCAAGTTAGAGTCCCGAACTGTCCGATATCGGACAGTTCGCCCCGTCAGCGGTCACTTCAACTCTCATCGCTTCAGAGCGTTAGGCCTTCTAACCCGTTTAATTCGAGTATCTAGCTGCCGCTAGCCTTTGGCACGGCAAGTGCTCCTATCTGGGAGTGATGGATATCGCACGGCCAGACATTAGGAAGCAAAAACGGCGCCGCCTCTTCATTTGGGCCGGCATTGGGGTGGTGGTTCTTACGGTTGCGGTGGTTCTGGTTTCCCGGCTCAAGCCGGCGGCTCCCACGGTGGATGCGTCAACTGTATGGCCGGACACCGTGAAGCGTGGAAACATCGTTCGCCAGGTTCGCGGCTCGACCGGAACGCTGGTTCCGCGAGAAGACTCGATCGAATTGATTCCGGCACTCACCGACGCGACTGTGGTTCGCATCCGCGTTCTTCCCGGCACCATCGTTAAGCCCGACACCGTATTGATGGATCTGTCGGCGCCCGAGGTCGAGCAGAAGCTGCTCGATGCCAAGCTGGCAGTCAAGGCTGCCGAGGCGGACAACAGGAGCCTTCAGGCGACGCTGCAAAGCACGCTGATGGATAAGAAGATCGCTGCCGCTGCGGTCAACAGCGAGAACACGCAGGACCAGTTGCAAGCCAAGACGGACGAGCAACTCTACAAGCTCGGCGTAATCGCTGGCATTGCCTACGACAAGTCGAAAGGTACCGCAGATCAGTTGGCCGCGCAGCACAAGCTCAGCCTGGAGCAACTTGAATTGAACGAGAAGAACATCGAGGTTCAGCTCGCATCCTCGCAGGCCAAGATCGAGCAGGCCAAGGCCCTGCTCGCCCTCTACGAAAAACAGTCGGCCGCGCTCGAAGTGCGCGCTGGCATCGGGGGCGAGGTTGATCCGCTGCCTGTTCCTCTGGGGGTGGGCTCGCACGTCACAGCAGGCCAGTCTCTGGCTGAAGTCGTCCAACTCGGCAAATTGAAGGCTGCGCTGCAGATTGCCGAGACCCAGGCACGCGACATTCAGATCGGACAACCAGCCTCTGTCGATACTCATAACGGTGTTGTTCCCGGTCATGTCACCCGCATTGATCCAGCTGTTTTGAACGGAACACGCACCGTTGACGTACAACTTGATGGGGAACTTCCTCCGGGCGCAGTCAAAGGACTGAGCGTGGATGGAACCATCGATCTGGAAAAGTTGAACGATGTGCTTTACGTGGGTCGGCCCGCGCTGGGCAATGAAAACTCGACCTTGAGCCTGTTCAAGGAAGACCCGGATCACAAGGGAGCCGACACGCGTATCGGTCAAGGTGGGCCATGCTTCTGTGAACAGTATCGTGGTTCTCGACGGTCTGAAAGAGGGCGATACTGTGATTCTTTCCGACATGTCGCGCTATGACAACGTAGATCGCATTCGATTGGAATAGGAATTTGGGACGAGTGAACAGTGAACTGGAGTCCGAGATCGAACCACAGCCACTGACCACTGACAACTGACCACTGACAACTGAACTCAAGAGGGGGATTGGATGGCAAACGACAAGCTGATTGACATTGAAGACTTGACCAAGGTCTTCTACACCGATGAAGTGGAGACCCACGCGCTCTCCGGCATTCACCTCACCATCTCGCGTGGAGAATACGTGGCCATGTCGGGCCCTTCGGGTTGCGGCAAATCCACGCTGCTGTCCATCCTGGGTCTGCTCGATACGCCGACTGGCGGTAAATACCTGCTGAACAACAAACCAGTTGAGAACCTCAGCTTTGGCGAGCGCTCGCGCATTCGCAACCAGGAGATCGGTTTCATCTTCCAGAGTTTTAACCTCATCGGCGATCTCACCGTGGAAGAGAATGTGGAACTCCCACTCACCTATCGCGCCGGCATGCCTTCAGCCGAGCGCAAGAAGCGCGTCAAGGAAGCCCTGGAGCGCGTGAATATGGCGCACCGTATGCGGCACTATCCCGCACAACTCTCCGGCGGTCAACAGCAGCGCGTCGCTGTAGCCCGTGCACTCGCCGGATCTCCATCGATCCTGCTGGCCGATGAGCCCACCGGAAACCTCGACTCGAAGAATGGCGAAGCAGTGATGCATCTGCTCGCCGACCTGCACCGCGAAGGCTCGACGATCTGCATGGTGACGCACGATCCACGTTTTGCCAAGCACGCCGAGCGCGAAGTGCACCTCTTCGACGGAAAGGTTGTTTCGGAAGACGAGCTGAAGAAGCTTACTGAAGAAGTGGAGGCCTAAAGTGTTCGGCCAGGACTTGCGTTACGCAGTACGCCAGCTCCGCATGTCGCCTGGCTTCACACTCACGGCGGTGCTCACGCTCGCATTGGGCATCGGCGCATTGACCACGGTAGCCACCTGGACCAATGCAGTGCTGTTCAATCCCTGGCCACAGGTGCGGGATGCGCGCTCGCTGCGCTTCGTCTCCGCCACAGTGCTTGGCGGCGACGGCTACTCCGTCAACTACAGTCAGCTGCAGTACCTGCGTCAGCAGGGCCGCTCTTTCAGCGATGCCGCTGCCTTCGACATCGCCACGCTCAATCTCGCATTACCCAACACGCAACCCCAGGCGATCCCCGCCGGGACCGTCTCGTCTAATTACTTTCAATTGCTGGGAGTAAAGCCGGAAGTCGGCACGTTCTTCCAGCCTAATGCGGACGATCACGCTTTTGGTTCGATGGATGCGATCGTCTTGTCTGATGGCTTATGGCGCGACCGATTTAACGCTGACCCCTCCGTTATCGGTCGCACCGTTGACATCAACCGGCATGTCTTCACCGTCATCGGCGTAGCGCCTCGCGAATTTGCCGGCATCTTCGGCGGCGTTGCAGAGGCTGCATGGGTCCCGCTATCTGCTTTGCGCGATCTCTCTGCCGACGCTCCTCCTGATCCGCTGCTTCATGCGGGATTGCAGGTTGTTCTCCGACTGCGCCCCAATGTCACCGACTCAGCCGCCAAGGCTGAACTCCACACGCTTGCCCGCTCTTTCGCGCTCGCCCAGCACAACGATCAATTCAACAGCTGGGATCTGAATCTCTACGACTCGGCGCACTTTCAGCGCGGATTCTTTGGCGTGATCGGCGAAGTGCTTGCCTGTGCCTCTTGGCGCCTCATGCCTGTTGATGGTGCTGGTCTGCATCAATATTGCCTCTCTGCTCGGCCAGCATGCCGCACGTCGACGCCGCGAAATCGCCATCCGCACAGCGCTCGGCGCCAGGCCTTCCCGCATTGCGTCTCAGGTCTTCATCGAGACAGGGCTCCTCGCACTTGCAGGCGCGCTTGCCGGTTGGGCTGCCAGCGTCGGAATCTCTCGTGCCATTTACGTCCTGATGCCCGACTTCGGTTTCCCACTCGCCTTTAATCTGCACAGTGACTGGCGCATCACGGTCTTCGTCGCCGTCATCGCGATTGCCGTCACGCTCATTTGCGGCATGTACCCCATTCGCCAGTCCCTGCGCGTTTCCCAGCGCGAAGCCCTGCACGAAGGCAGTACATCAGTGGCGGGATCAACACGCAAGAGAGTCGGTCAGCGCATCCTGCTTGGCGTTCAGCTCGGCATCTGCTTCATCGTTCTAGCTTGCTGCGGCCTGCTTGTCCGCACCTCGCTCAACATCTTCAATCGCCCCGTTGGATTCGATCGCGCCAATACCCTCACCGCGGTCATTGACCTTTCGAGAGCCGGTTACAGCGACGACCGTGCACGCATCTTCCTCACCGATGCGCTCGATCGCCTGCGCAACGCGCCGGGCGTTGCCTCTGCGACATTGACAACGCACTTGCCCATGGGCGACTGGGGATCCGGCAACACGCGTGACTTCAGCATTCCCGGGCACGTCCCCGCAAAAGGCGAAGACAAATCGGTAGTAACGGACTTCGATGGCCCCGATTTCTTTCGCACAGTGGGAATTCAGCTTCAGCAGGGCCGCGACTTCGCCACCTCTGATAACGACACTGCTCCCAAGGTTGCAGTCATCAATGAGTCCATGGCGCACCGCTACTGGCCCAAAGGAAACGCACTCGGAAACAGCATCGTTGTAGACAAAGTCCAGCGCCAGATCGTTGGCATCGTCCACGACTACGCTTACCATAGTCCTGATAACACCGACCCCAACCCCGTCGTTTTTCTGCCCTTGTTGCAAGGCAAGTCGGGATACGGCTACGCGATCATCGTCATCCATTCACGCACCAGCGCGGATGGAGTTGTGGCGCAGTTGCGTAAAGTGGTCGCCGATCTCGATCCATCTCTGCCGCTAGAGAACGTTCGCACGCTCGAAGATGTTACGGGCGAACAATATCAAGATGTCGCGCATTCCCGCCGAACTGCTCGGCGTTTACGCCATCTGCAGTGTGCTCGTCGCCATGATGGGACTCTACGCGGTGATGGCCTACTCCGTGATCGAACGCAATCGCGAGTTTGCGTTGCGCATGGCCCTGGGTTCATCGCGCGGCGGAATCTTCCGTCTTGTCCTCCAGGGAAGCGCAGCCGTCATTCTCATCGGGCTCGCTGCCGGAGGCCTCGGCTCCATTGCCGCAGTGCGATTGCTGCGATCGATGCTGTTCAACGTCGCTCCCTTCGATCCCGTGAGCTTCAGCAGCGCGGCCATTGCACTGGTGCTCACGGTTATTGTTGCCGGAGTTATGCCGGCGCGCCGCGCCGCCACCATTCAGCCGATGCAGGCACTCAGGAACGAATAGAGAAGGCACGATCCAGACCCACAAAACCTCTCGGAGCTGAATCGCGATGAATCAAGCGCTGCATAATACGCTGCAAGACCTTCGCTACGCACTGCGCCAGTTGCGCAAATCGCCCGGCTTTACGTTTACGGCGATCGTGACGCTGGCTCTCGGCATCGGCGCCAATACGGCGATCTTCACGCTGGTGCAGGGAATCCTGCTTGCGCCGCCTGCCCGTGACCGATCCCAAGCAGCTCTATCGCATCGGCGACACCGACGATTGCTGCGTCAACGGCGGATTCGTCAGCGAGCAACGGCGACTTCGACATCTTCTCCTACGATCTCTTCATTCATCTCAAGCAATCCGACCCCAGAGTTTGAGCAACTCTCGCGGTGCATGGCAGGCAACTGGCAGTGGAGCGTGCGCCGCGGCAACGCGCTTCCCAAGGAACTGCGCGGCGAATTCGTCTCCGGCAATTTCTTCTCCATGCTCGGCATCGGCGCCATACGGGGGGCGCGTGCTCAGCGACAGCCGACGACACTCCCACTCCTGCGCCGGCACTCGTGATCAGCTACCGAGCCTGGCAGACGGAGTTCGCCGGCGATCCCTCAATCGTCGGTTCCACCATCTCCATCCAGGCCCAGCCATTCACTGTCGTCGGCATCGCCCCACCGGGCTTTTTCGGCGATCGTGTAACAGATGCGTCCAGCCGACTTCTGGATGCCCATCAACACCGAGCCGTACATGCGCGGCGACAAGCCCATCCTGCATCACGCCGACTCCAACTGGCTCTACGCCATCGGTCGCGTAAAGCCCGGAACGAATATCGGCGTATTGCAGGCAAAGCTCTCGCAGTACTCTGCGCGATTGGCTCTACACACGGCCCGTCTACACTGACAACGGCGGCAACACCGTCATTCCCAAGCAGCATGTTGTCATTGTCCCCGGCTGGCGGCGGCATCCAGAGTCTGCAGCAGGAAACCGGGCAAGGGCTGAAAATGCTCATGATCCTCTCCTCCTTCGTGCTTGCTGATCGCCTGCGCAAACATCGCCAACCTGCTGCTGGCACGTGGCACCGCACGCCGCGCCGACATCGCCGTGCGTATGGCCATGGGCGCGAGCCGCCGCCGCGTCATTCGCCAGATCATTACTGAAAGTGTGCTGCTCAGCTGCGTCGGTGGCCTCGTCGGACTAGCTGTTGCCTACGCAGGGACACGTACCATCCTGGCTTCTGCATTTCCCGATGCGCACAACATGCCCATCGAAGCAAGCCCATCGTTGACGATCCTCGGCTTTGCCTTTCTCGTCTCGCTTATCACGGGAATCCTCTTTGGCATCGCGCCTGCGTGGCTCTCATCGCATGCGCAGCCAGCCGAAGTTCTGCGCGGCATCAATCGCTCCAGTCCGCGATCGTTCATCGCTGCCGCAGATGGTCGCTCGTCGTGTTTCAGGCAGCCCTGTCGCTCGTCCTGCTTGCCGGCGCGATCCTCATGACCGCATCGCTCGTCAATCTCGAGCATCAGGACTTCGGCATCGCCACCAACAATCGCTACGTGCTCCACTTCGATCCGGCCGGCGCCGGCTACACCGTCGATCGCGCTTCCCGGGCTCTACCGCCAACTCGAAGAGCGATTCGCGGCGCTTGCCCGGCGTCGCCGACGTCGGCATGGCGCTCTACAGTCCGCTTGAAGGCGACAACTGGGGAGAATGCGTCATCCAGCAAGGCCACGCTGCGCCGGGGCCCAACGACAACTGCGGCTCAACATGGGACCGCGTCAGCCCCGACTTCCTGATAGCCATCGGCGTCCCGATCGTGCGCGGCCGCGATCTCTCCGATCCAGGACACGTGCCAATTCCCCGCTTCGTTGCCGTCGTGAACGAAACCTTTGTCAAAAGGTTCTTCCCCAAACAGGATCCTATCGGCCAGCACTTTGGCATCGATTTTCCGCAATATCTCCGGCAGCTATGAAATTGTTGGCGTCTTCCGCGACTTCAAGATCAACAATCCGCGTGACCAGGTGCGCCCCGTCTTCCTGCGTCCGCTTGCGCAGCATTTCACGGGCTTCAAAGAGGCGCCCCTGGTCACCGGTGAGACGCAGTCCATGCTGATCAATTCCATGGTGATCAACTTCAACCGTCCGCAGGCGAATGCCGAAGCTCTGATCCGCCACACCCTGGCCGAGATCGATCCAAATCTGACCGTCATCGACCTCACGCTCGCTCGACGGACAAGTCGCTGGCAACTTCAATGAGGATCGGCTCATCGCTCGGCTCACCAGCCTCTTTGGACTTCTCGCTTTGATCCTCGCCTCCGTCGGCCTCTATGGCGTCATGTCTTATTTCGTAGCTCGCCGCACGGGCGAGATCGGCATTCGAATGGCACTCGGCGCAACCCGATCCAGCGTAATCTCAATGGTCTTGCGCGGCGCCCTGTTCCAGGTGCTATTCGGTCTTCTGCTCGGCATTCCCGCCTGCGCTCCTGGCCGGCCATCTGATGGCCAGCGAACTCTACGGAGTCGGCGCCTACGATCCACTGTCTCTTGCGGGCGCGACCCTTGTGCTCGCCTTGTGTGCCGGAGTTGCGGTGTTTATGCCCGCGCGCCGCGCAGCTTCCGTCGATCCCATGCAGGCCCTGCGCACTGAATAAGGAGAGGTCAGAATGAATTCGCTCATGCAGGATCTACGCTACGCACTGCGCCAGTTGCGCAAGTCGCCGGGCTTCACCATCACCGTCGTCGTCACCCTTGCGCTGGGCATCGGCGCCAACGCGGCCGTTTCACATTGTTCGACCAGGTTCTTCTGCGCATGCTTCCCGTCGAGCGGCCCAAAGAACTGGTTCGCTTCGAGTGGACCGGCGCCTTCAGCGGCTCCATGAGCAGTTTCGGGGGCGATACCTCAAACTACTTCTCCTACCCCATGTACAAGGATCTGCGCGATCAGAACCAGGTCTTCAACGGGAATCCTCGCGGCGGATAAAGCCCAGGTCGGCATCTCCTGGCACAACCAGGCCGAAAACAAAGATGGCGAAGTCGTCTCGGGCAACTACTTTCAGCTTCTCGGACTCAAGCCTGCCGCAGGACGCCTCTTTACCCCTCAGGACGACACGGCAAAAGATTCGAATCCGGTGACCGTGCTCAGCTACAACTACTGGCGCACTCACCTTGGCGGGTCACGAGATGTCGTTGGCCAGACCATCCTCATCAATGGCCACTCCTTCACCATCATCGGTGTTGCGCCGCCCAACTTCGATTCCGCCATCGGCGGCTATCGCCCCAGCGTCTTTGTGCCCACCAGCATGGACGACATCGCGATGCCGTGGCGCGCGCCTCTCGACGACCTGAAGAATCATCAGTCCGTCTGGCTCACGCTGGTAGCGCGTCTCAAGCCGGGCGTCACGCGCCAGCAAGCCGATGCGAGCATGAAGCCCCTGTGGCACTCCTTGCGTGCCTATGAACTTCACTCTGTACAAATCAAAATCCGAACAGCTTCCGGAAAAACTTTCTCGACCTCACCACATTCAAGGTCGCTCGACGACTCCAGGGGATTCAATCCCGACCGCATCGATCTTCAGAAGCCGCTCGTCATTCTGATGAGCATGGCCTGCCTGCTCGTGGTCTTGTGCGCCATCAATGTGGCTACGCTGCTGCTGTTGCGCGCCGCCAACCGCGCGCGTGAAATGTCCATGCGCTACGCGCTCGGAGCGCGCCGCAGCCGGATCGTCTCGCAACTCATGATCGAGGGAGGCGTCCTCGGCGTAGTCGGAGCGGTTGCCGGAGTTTTGCTCGCGCCAATGGTTACGACCTTATTGGTGCGCATCCTCACCAGCTCCGACCCAGGGACAGAGCCATACTCCGCTTCCGTCGACACGCGGATTCTGCTCTTCACTCTCGGAATCTCCGTACTGGCCACGCTTTTCTTTAGCGTTGCCCCGGTCTTCCATTTCTTCCGTCCCAATCTCGCCGGAGCCCTGCGCCAAAATACCGGAACACTCTCCAAAGATTCGCAGCGCTTCCGCAAGCTTGCTGTCGGCATGCAGATCGCGCTCAGTGTTCTCTTACTCGGCGGAGCCGGTCTGTTCCTGCGCACGCTCGATAATCTCCGTCACCAAACCCTTGGATTCGAAACTTCAAACCTGGTCGCCTTTTCCCTGAATCCCACGAATTCAGGGTACGGCGAGGATCGCACTGTCCAAATCGTCACCAACTCCATCGACGCACTTCGTCGAATCCCCGGCGTTGTCTCCGTTGCGGCCAACAACGATCCCGAATTGGTCGGTGATACCGAAACATCGAATTACTCCGTCCAGGGTTACAAGCCCGCAGAAGACGAGCGCATGAACTTCGAGCAGCCGCGCATCACCCCTGGCTACTTCGCCACTATCCATCAGCCGCTTCTTGTGGGCCGCGAATTCATACCCGCCGATACCAAGGGCCAGCCTGAAGTCGCCGTCATCAACCTTGCCTTCGCCAAGCGCTTCTTCGGGACGCCCCAAAATGCTATCGGCCGCCAGTTGATGGAAGGCGCAAGTGACAAAGAGAACTTTAACATCACCATTGTTGGCGTGGTCGGCGACATCCGGCACACCGACCTCCGTACGCCGCTTGGCCCCGCGGTTTACCAGCCCTACCTCCAGCAGAAGCATCCCGGCGGCGTTACGATCTACGTGCAGACGTCGCCTCCGCCGGCCACCCTCGAAGGCGCGATTCGCCAAACCATCCACCAGCTTGACTCAACGCTGGTCGTTGACGGACTTCGCACCATGGAAGCGCAGATCGATCGAAGCGCCTCCGATGAGCGCGCGCTGGCCTTTCTCGCGATCGGCTTTGCCGCCCTTGCGTTGATCCTTGCTGCAGTCGGACTCTACGGAGTGCTCGCCTACTCCACCGAGCAGCGCACCCGCGAGATCGGCGTACGACTGGCTCTTGGTTCGCCGCGATCCGTCATCATCCTTCTCGTCGTCCGCGAGATGGCTGTCATCGCAGCAGTGGCCACGGCCGTTGCACTTCCATCTCTCGTCGCGCTGGCTCGACTTTTCCGCAGCCAGTTGTTCGGTATCTCTACCTTCGACCCGCTCACGCTCTTTGGTGCGGTCATCGTAACCGTACTCATGCTTTCCCTGGCCGCCGCCTTGCCCGCGCGCCGCGCTGCAGCGGTCAAACCGATGCAGGCACTGCGCACCGAGTAGCACCGAAAGAGGGGAGACCTTGATGCAATCGATGATTCGAAACCTGCAATTCGCGATGCGCCAGTTGCGCAAGTCTCCCGTCTTTACGGCAACGGCCATTCTTACTCTCGCCCTCGGCATTGGTGCGAATACCGCCATTTTCACCGTTGTCTATGCCACCCTGCTGGCGCCCATGCCCTATCCCCAGCCTGATCAGCTCGTGATGGTGTGGTCAAAAATCCAGGGAGATCGCAATTCGATTGCTGCGCAGGACTTTCTCGACTGGAAGAGCCAGAACACGGTGTTTCAGGATGTGAATGCGTTCACTGGAGGCAGCTTCAATCTTGCCACAAAGGATCAGCCGGAGTACGTTGAAGGCCAATTCACCACGCCCGGCATGTATCGCATGATGGGCGTGCCCTTTCGTTATGGCCGCGACTTCCTTCCGGAAGAGGGTGTCGCGGGAAGAGACCACGTTGTCGTTTTAATGAACAAACTTTGGAAGCGTCTCGGCTCCGACCCCAACATCATCGGCAAGTCCATTCAGGTCGATGGAACTGCCTACACCGTCGTGGGTGTGATGGGAGCGGGACAGGCGGATCGCCTAAATCAGTGGCTGATCATGCCGCTCGTCTTCAAACCCGATCAACTCAATCACGATTTCCATTGGCTGCTCGCAATGGCCCGCCTCAAGCCCGGCGTAACAATTCAGCAGGCGCAATCCAATATGGACGGGGTAACAGCGAACATCGCCAAAGCATTTCCGAAAAGCAATAAGGGCTGGGGAGCCATTGTTGAGCCCCTTAAAAATGACTTTCTGCCCAAGGAGCGGGTCCAGACTCTGTGGATGCTTCTTGGCGCTGTAGGTTTCGTGCTCCTTATCGCGTGCGTCAATGTCGCGAATCTCTTGCTTGCGAAGGGCACCTCAAGACAGAAGGAAATAGCGATTCGCACCTCTCTAGGAGCCTCGCGTAGTGGCATCTTCGCGCAGTTCCTCACAGAGAATCTACTTCTGGCATGCTCTCGGTGGCGTTCTTGGCGTAGGCGTCGGAGCCGCAGTCCTGCGCTGGCTCGTCGCCTCCATGCCGCGCAACACGCTTCCTTCTGAAGCCGATCTCAGTCTCAATCTGCCGATCCTGCTGTTCACGTTTGCAGCCACAACGCTCGCCGGTCTGCTCTTTGGCTGTGCGCCGGCATGGTATGCCACCCGCGTCGATCCCGGCGAAACTCTCAAGGAAGGCGGAAGGTCCGGAACAGGTTCGAGCCGCCAGCGCATGCGTAAGATTCTTGTCGTCGGCGAGTTTGCTTTGGCGCTAGCGCTGCTCGCCGGCGCCGGCCTTGCCATCCACAGCTTCTGGAATCTCACCCGCGTCGATCTTGGCGTCAACACCGTTCACGTGCAGACATTCACTCTTCCCGTTCCCGATGCACGCCCGAAAGATCCCAAACTGATCATCGCTTACTACCAGCAGATGCTCACGAGCCTCAAGTCCGTGCCCGGTGTTCTCGACGCAGCTGTCTCTGTCGGCTTGCCGCTCGAGGGGCCCGGATTTGGCATGCCATTCACTATCGCCGGACAGCCTGACGTCGCTGATCCTTCTGAGCGTCCGGGCGCAGCCTTCGGCATGGTGACGCCCGACTACTTCAAGACCTACGGAATCCAAATCACACGCGGTCGCGGGTTCACCGACCAGGACACAGCCAACACAGTACATGTCGCCGTAGTGAACGAAGAATTCGCGCGGAAATACTTCAAGGACAAGGACCCGCTGCAGCAGCGAATCAATGTAGAAGAGTTGATTCCCGGAGTTACCAAACTGGGCCCATACATTCAGTGGCAAATCGTAGGCGTTTTCCACAATGTGCGCGCCGGTGGCTTCCGACGGGATTTCCCAGAAATCGAGATTCCGTTCTGGCAGATACCGTGGCCATCTGCGGTGATCGGCGTACGAACCGCAGTAGATCCAGAAACAATGACTCGAAGCATCGCCAGCGCTGTGCACGCCGTGGACCCGCAGATTGCCATTGCCGAGCCGCGCACACTGGATGAAGTCAAGAGCCTGATGCTTGCCGACGACCGATTTACCATGTCGCTCTTTGCTGCCTTTGCCGGAGTAGCTCTGCTGCTCGCATCGATTGGAATCTACGGCGTAATGGCTTTCACCGTCGCCCAGCGCGAACACGAACTCGGATTGCGCATGGCGCTCGGCGCGAGTCGAGGCAGAGTCGTTCGGCTCGTTCTCAAAGAGGCAATGCTGCTGGCATTGGCGGGTCTGGCGATCGGCTTGGTGGCCGCGTATTTTGTCGGACGAGCAATGCAAAACACTCTCTATGGAGTAGGTAAGCTTGATTTCGGTGCCGTCGCTGCGGTTGCGGTGGTTCTGTTCGCGGCATCCCTTCTCGCGAGCTGGCTGCCAGCGCATCGTGCTGCTGCGGTCGAGCCCATGAAAGCACTCCGCACCGAATAGCGCAGAGCGCAGAAAGGAATTCATGTTGCAATCGACGATGCAGGATGTGCGGTACACATTTCGCCAATGGCGGCGCGCTCCCGGCTTTGCGCTCACGGTTGTGGCAGTTCTTGCTCTCGGCCTCGGCGCCAACATCGCTGTGTTCACGTTATTGAACGGAATCCTGCTGCGTCCTCTTCCGTACTCGCATCCCGATCGAATCGTCTCCGTCGAACTTGGCGGGCCGATGCCCTATTACAACCTGACCTATGCAAACATGCTGCAACTGCGCGATGCCGTCGGACCGCGAATGAAAATCGGTGCAGTCCTGAATGGTGAATCGTCCTTTGCAAGCGTCGTTGGGCCCGGCGGCCGTTACCAGGTCACGCACGGAGGCGTTACGACAGGACTTTTCGAAATGCTCGGCGTGCAGCCAGTCCTCGGACGTGGTTTCCGTAAAGAAGAGAATGATCCCGGGCAAAATCACGTGTTGCTCATTGGAGATGATGTTTGGCGCAACGTCTTTAATGCCGATCCCAACGTAATCGGCAAGAGCCTGGCCATCCGCCATGAGCCCTACACGATCATCGGCGTTCTTCCCAAGGGGTTCTTCTTCTGGGACGCCGACAAAATGGGGGTATGGTCTCCCGCGGAAATCACACCTGGTGCCCGCTCCGCAATGTCCGGCAAGGACAGCATAGGCGGATCGTTGTACGCGCGACTTCCCGATGACATGACCGCAGCCCAACTGGCGGCCGATCTCAGCCGCACGCAAGCTGTCATTGCAAAGGAAGTCACCGGCGATCAGTTGCCGACCAGCATCAAGGTAACGGGCTATCAAAATTCGCTAATAGAGGACGCTCGCAAGCCTTTGTGGCTCCTGTACGCCGTTGTCCTGGGTATTTGGATGCTCGCGTGCCTCAACGTTACAAGCCTCATGCTTGCCCGTGCGGTTTCGCAGACGCGTGAACATGCCGTGCGCGCCGCTCTCGGGGCAACCCGCCGCCGGCTGCTTCAGCAGACCGTCATCGAGGGCCTTCTCCTCAGCATCATGGGCGCGGCCGTCGGGATGTTGCTCGGTCAATCCGCCATCAAGCTGCTTTGGCGCCAGATTGAGCGAAAGTTGCCGCTCACCCAGACGATCCATGTCGACTGGCGGGTGATGCTGTGCCTCGTGGGACTTACCCTCCTTACGGCTCTCATCGGCGGCTTGTTTCCAGCATTCAGAGCCATGCGCCATGATGTACGCGAAAGCCTCAACGGAGTCACCACAACTGCATCAGCCAGCGCCAACCGCACGCGTGAAGTCCTGGTCGTCGCACAATTAGCGCTCACCCTTGTCTTCCTCGTTGGCGCAGGACTGTTCCTCCGCACCATCCACGCGCTTCGACAGGTGCCGCTCGGCTTTACCCAGCAGAACGTCCTCACCGGTGGCATCATTCTCAACGGGAGCGAACGTAACTTTGACGAGGCCGAGTCCGCGTCAGCCGCTGGCAGCGTCGTGACAACCTCTTACCTGCCGCTCCTCGAACGCCTACGCGCCATCCCCGGAGTTCGCGTAGCTGCTCTCAGCTCGGTATTACCACTGCGTTCCGAGATGCAGGTCACCATCATTACTTCACTCGATCACAAAGATGTCCCATACGACCAGCAGCCGAAGGGCGACGGACGCATCGCGTCTCCTGGGCTAGTCGATGCACTGGGAATTCCGATGGTGCGTGGCCGCTTCTTCACCGAAGACGACACCGCCACATCACCCACGGTCGCAGTCGTCAATAAGGCATTCGCCGACAAATACCTGCCCGGACAGGATCCAGTTGGCCACATCCTCTCCATGGGGAAAGGCAAATTCGCCGACATTCGCATCGTTGGTGTGATCGCAGACACCAGGCAGCTCAACGTGATCGATGCAACTCGGCCCGAAATTTACTTCTGCCTGGCACAGACTGAGCCCGGGACGCCTCTCTACGGCATTGCCACTGCCTTCATCCAGGTGGCCATCCGCGCCGGTGTCCCCGCCGATGCTCTGCGCGCGCAATTCGATAAGGTGTTGCACGAGGTTGCGCCTGACGCTACAACCACCGACGTGAAAACAATCCATCAAGCCGTCGAAGATTCCTTCGGGAGTCAGACACTGATCGCCCGTCTGCTCGAAACCTTCGCCGGACTGGCCCTCATGATCGCCTCCGTCGGCCTCTATGGACTTCTATCGTTCGCCGTCGCACAGCGTACCCGTGAGATCGGCATTCGCATGGCGCTTGGCGCACAGCAATCCACCATTCTCGGCCTGGTGCTGCGCCGCGCAGTCGTGCTGGTCGCAATCGGCCTCACGCTAGGCGGTACTCTGGCCTGGTTCGCCGCTCGATTTGCCGGAAGCTACATCTACGGCGTTCAAGCACATGACGCACTCACATTCGCTGCTGTGACCGTGATCCTTGCCGCATCCGCGTTTATCGCTGCATGGCTGCCAGCGCGCCGCGCAGCCGCAGTCGACCCAATTCTTGCTTTGAGATCGGAGTAGATAACCATGATTGACACTGAAGAATATCGAACGCAGTTATAAAACCGGTCACGCCGAAACCTGGGTGTTGCGCCGCATCGATCTCACCATTCGCGAGGGCGAGTTCCTCACCGTCATGGGACCATCCGGGGCAGGGAAGTCGTCGCTCTTGAATGTGCTGGCGCTTCTTGATGACAGCTGGCTCGGCGAGTACTGGTTCGGCACAACGCCGGTGCACTCGCTCAATCGCAAGCAGCGCGCCGACCTTGCTCGCCAGCGTATCGGCATGGTCTTCCAGAGCTACCACCTGCTCGACGATCTCACGGTGGCTGAGAACATCGATCTCCCGCTCTCCTACAAGAACCTGCCCTCCAAGGACCGCGCCGGGCATGGTCGCCGACATTCTCGATCGCTTCCAGATCGTCGCCAAGAAGGACCTGTTCCCCAATCAGCTCTCCGGCGGGCAGCAGCAGCTGGTGGGCATTGCGCGCGCCGTTGTGCACGCGCCGGCGCTGCTGCTGGCCGACGAGCCAACCGGCAACCTGCACTCCACGCAGGCGCGCGAAATCATGGAGCTGTTCTGCGAACTCAACCGCGCCGGAACTACGATCGTGCAGGTTACGCACTCTGAAGAGAACGCGCGCTATGGCAAGCGCATCATCGAATTGCGCGATGGCTGGATGACCCGCGACGAAAACCTGCAGACCTCTACCATCGGAGGTCGGCGCACAGTGAAGAACCCACAGGTGAACAAATTGACGATGACTCCGGGCACTCCCATTCGCACGCGTATTGTCGCAGGCACGGCCATTTTTCTACTTCAGGTCAACATGGCGTCAGCTTTTCAGTCGGAGTCCGCGAACAGCTCCGACGCAGAACCGCGCCCAGGCCTGCCACAACGCTGCAGGCTTCGCAGCAACAGGTTCCGTTTAACGAGATGCTGCATACCTCGCACAACCCGTTCGACGCCTATCGAGGCAAGACGGTTCCGCCGCCGAGTATGGCGCAATTCTCCGCGCCTCAATTCGCTTATTCGCGATGGCAAGCTATACCTGTCTCTGCGCGACGCAATCGACCTCGCGCTCGAGAACAACCTCGACATCGTCATCGCACGCTACAACCTGCCCATCGCACAGATGGACATCCTGCGCACCAAGGCCGGCGGAGTCGGTGCGCGGCGTAACCACCGGCGTTGTTTCCGGAACACCCGGGTGGCGCTGGCGAGCTGGCGCTGGGGCCGGTAGTGGCGCGGGCGGTACCAGCTCCGGTGCGGGCGGCGCGGGTGCTGGCGCTGGCGGTCTCGTGCAATCCACCTTCGGCGTGGGAACCACTGTCTCCAGCTACGATCCTCTCATCTCAGGCAAAGGTCTACATCGATCACACGACGCAACTGCTCACGAACCGTTCGATTTACGGTGTTCCCGTTTACAAACTACAACACGAACCTCGGAAACGTCAGCTACATTCAGTCGTTCCCAACCGGCACCTACTTCGAAGCCGACTGGTTCAACAACCGCCAGACATCCAACAGCCCCTACAATACCCTCAATCCCAGCTTTGAACTCGAACGTGATAGTGACCTTCAGCCAGCAACTGCTGGCCGGTTTCGGATCCGGCCCCAACCTGCGCTATCTGCGCATTGCCAAGACCAACCAGAAGATTGGAGACATTGCATTCAAAGCGCAGATCATCGCGACCGTTACTCAGATTTGCGACATCTACTGGGATCTCGTGAATGCCTATGATGACGAGCAGGTGCAGGAGCGCTCCGTCGCATTTGCCACGGAAACCCTGGACACCAGCCGCAAGCAACTTGCGCTGCAGGCTATTCCGGAGATGGATGTTCTGAAAGCTGAAAGCGAACTTGGCCACCCGCCAGCAGGACCTGACCGTCGCCCGCACCAATCTCGAACTGCAGGAACTCTACATGAAGAACGCGATCACCCGCTCCTTCGACGATCCCATTCTTCAGGAGATGCCGGTGGTGCCCACGGACAACATCGGCAGCCCAGTTGAGACCCGACACCGACCGGTGCAGGAGATGATTGCCGATCGCGCTCTCAAGAACCGCACTGAACTGCAGGAATCTGCACTTGACCTGAGCAACCGCGAACTGAGCCGGAAGACCGCGCGCAACGCACTGTTGCCCTCGCTGCAATGTCTATGGGTTCTATTCCGGCACCGGTGTGGGTGGCACGCCAAACCCTAATTCGAGGCCAGCGGAGGAACCGTGAGCGCCCCCAGCGGATATGCCGGAGCACTCGAGGATGCATTGAACTACTCCTCGCCTGAATATCAGGTTGGATTTCAGCTCAACATTCCCTTGCGCAATCGCATCGCCAAGGCCGACCAGTATCGCACCGAGCTCGAATACCGCCAGTCGCAGGTGTATCTCGAAGAGCTGAAGAAGCGCATCCGTGATCGAGGTGCGCAATGCGAGCTATGCTGTGGAGCAAGGCGCCAGCCGGGTGGACGCGGCTCGCAGGCGCGCGACCTGGCGCAAAGGACGCTGGATATCATGCAGAAGGAACAGAAACTCGGCGCAGGCTCGAACCAGCAGACGCTGTCCGCCGAGCACGATCTGGCCCGTGGCGACTCGGCGCTCGTGACGGCCGAAACGGCATACGAAAAGGCGCGCATTCGAGCTGCAGCGCGCCACCGGGCTCGATGCTTGAGGACATACGGAATTTCGATCGAGATGCAAGGACAGGCGTAGTGGAGGCGGACCATCACTAAAATGCCAGACCCTCGAAGAACGAAAGAATCCGGGTTCTAGTTGCCGACGATCAACCGCACATCCTCGAGGCCGTGGAGCTGCTGCTGCAGCCGCAGGGCATTCACGTGGACTGCGTGCGCTCGCCGCAGCTGCTGCTGGAGGCGCTGGGCCAGACCGACTACGACGTACTGCTCATCGACCTCAACTACACGCGCGACACCACCTCCGGGCAGGAGGGCCTCGATCTGCTGGCGCGTCTGCAGGAGATCGACCCGCGCCTGCCCGTCATCGTCATGACTGCGTGGGGCAACATCGACCTCGCCGTCGAATGCATCAAGCGCGGCGCTCGCGACTTCATCCAGAAGCCGTGGGAAAACGAGCGGCTCATCTCGCTCATCCGCGTACACGCCGAACTGCACCAGGCACTGCGGCGTGCGCGCCAGCTTGAGCTTGAAAACCGCCTGCTGCGCGCCGAAGGCATGCCCGAGTTTGTCGCCGCGGCTCCGTCCATGCAGCCCGTGCTCGAACTGATTGCTCAGGTCGGGCCCATCCGACGCCAACGTCTTATCACCGGCGAACACGGCACCGGCAAGGAGATTGTCGCCAAGCTGCTTCATGCCGCTTCGCCGCGCTCGCGCATGGCGCTGGTTGCCGTCAACGCCGGCGGATTGCCTGAAGGCACCTTCGAAAGCGAGATCTTCGGCCACGTCAAAGGCGCTTTCACCGACGCCCGCACCGATCGTGTCGGCCGTTTCGAACTGGCCAATGGCGGCACGCTGTTTCTCGACGAAATCGCCAACGTCCCGCTGCGCCAGCAGGCCAAGCTTCTGCGCGTGCTTGAAACCGGCGAGCTGGAGCGCGTGGGCTCTTCGCAAACCCGGCGCGTCGACGTGCGCATTTTGTCCGCCACCAACGCGAACCTGCATGAAGAGGCCAAGGCTGGCAACTTCCGCGAAGACCTGCTCTTCCGCATCAACACCGTTGAGATTCACCTGCCGGCATTGCGCGACCGGCGCGAAGACATTCCGCTGCTGGCCATGCACTTTCTGAACCGCAATCGCTCGCGCTATCGCAAGCAGGTCACCGGCTTCTCGCCCGCCGCCATGCAGCAGATGATGCAATATCCGTGGCCCGGCAATGTGCGCGAACTCGAGCACACCGTGGAGCGCGCCGTGCTGCTGTGCCGCGGCGAAGAAATCGAGCCCGCCAACCTCGCCATCGCCGCCGCCAAGTCTTCACTCGCCGACGTTTGAGAACATGAGTATCGACGAGGTCGAGGCTCTGCTCATTCGCAAGGTCCTTCGCCGCTGCGACGGCAATATCTCGCAGGCGGCTGAAGCTCTCGGCCTCAGCCGCGCCGCGCTCTATCGCCGCATCGAAAAATATGGCTTATGAAAAGCACGTGAGAAAGCGGAATGCCGCTCGGCCATGCGCCGGGCGTGGCTCTTTTGTCTCCTGCTTGCGCTGCCCACGTTCCTCTTTGTCGGAATCCTGCTCTGGCAGCAGCATGTGACAACCGCCCCCGCTCTGCTGCTCCTGTTCTGCCTTTTCATCTATCTCGTGCTCATCGCGGCCTCGCTGATCGAGGGCCTGATGCGCCCGCTGCAGACGCTCTCCAATGTCGTCTCGTCCCTGCGCGAAGGCGACTACTCATTCCGCGCCCGCGGCGCAGGCTCCGCCGATGCACTGGGCGAATTGGCTGGTGAGATCAACGCGCTTGCCGATCTGCTGCAGAAGCAGCGCGTCCGCTCGCTTGAGGCAACGGCGCTTCTGGCGCGCATTCTCGAGGTCATGCACGCGCCGCTCTTTGCCTTTGATCGCGAAGACCTCTTGCAACTGGTCAACAACGCCGGCGCGCAGCTCCTCGGTCGTCCGCTGGCACGATGCTTCGGCCACACTGCGCACGAACTGGGCCTCGACAACCTGCTCGCCTCCGCCGACCAGACGATTCACTCCTTCGGCTCAAAGCCGACGCGCTGGCTGCTGCGCAAGGCGCTCTTTCGCCAGGACGGCGCGCCGCATACCCTGCTGCTGCTTGCCGACGTGAGCCAGCCGCTGCAGGAAGAGGAGCAGATCGCGTGGAAGCGCCTGATTCGCGTTCTCGGCCACGAGCTTTCTAATTCGCTCGCACCCATCAAGTCCATCGCCGGAAGCCTGCTGGCGCGCGCCGAAAACATCGGTGGAGACGAAGCCACGATGCGCGATTTCCGCCGCGGCCTCGGCGTCGTCGAGAGCCGCGCCGACTCCCTGCATCGCTTCGTGCAGTCCTATCGGCTGCTCGCGCAGTTGCCGCCGCCGCAGCTCAAGCCCGTGCATGCTGGACCGCTGCTGGAGCGGGTTGCGCTGCTCGAGCAGCGCGTATCCAGTGCGGCTCGATCCCGGCCCGCCGGTCATGCTCAACGCCGATCCCGATCAGCTCGAACAGATGTTTATCAACCTGCTCACCAACGCCGTCGATGCATCGCTGGCCAACGGCGCCAAGCCGGTGCGCGTTGGATGGCGCGTCGCCGAGTCGAATCTCGTGGTCGCCATCGAAGACCGCGGCCTGGGCATTGCCAACACCGAGAATCTCTTTGTGCCCTTCTACACCACCAAGCCGAAGGGCAGCGGAGTCGGACTCGCACTGGCGCAGCAGATCGCCCGCGCTCATGGCGGAGAGATCCGGCTTGTCAATCGCGAAGACGGCCCCGGGGCGCGAGCCGTTATCCATCTGCCGATAGCCTGATTGGTCTTATCCGGCTGCGGAGATCGAAACCACGGTCGGCTTGATCTCCGTAGCCATCACGCAATTGCGTCCAGCGTTCTTGGCGCGATAGAGCGCTGCATCGGCGATCTGGATCATCTCCTCGTAGTTCGTCGGGAAACCCGCAGCAACGCCAAAGCTCGCCGTAACCGAGAAGGTCTTCTCGTCCTCACCGACACGCAACAGCCTCCAGCATCGTGCGCAGATTCTCCGCGCGACTGCGCGCTGCTTCAAAATCCGACCCGGGCAGAATGAGCAGGAATTCCTCGCCGCCGTAGCGGCCCACCCAGTCATAGCTTCGCACTGAGCGCTGGAAAATCCCTCCCGTCTCGCGCAGCGTGAGGTCGCCCGCGATATGGCCCATTGCATCATTGATGCGCTTGAAGTAATCCAGATCGACCAGGATGATGCTGAGACGGCGTTCCGTCGCGTTGCGAACGTTCAACTTCGCCGCGCAACCGCTCGACGATGATGCGATGATTCCACAACCCCGTCAGGCCATCGTGCTCCGCAAAATGTCGCATCTGCTCGCGCGTCCGTACCAGTTCCGTCTTCTCGCGCTCCAGATCCTTGGTCCGGCCCTGGACGGCTTCTTCCAGCTGACGCTTCTGCCTCATCAGCTGACCCACCCGGCGCCGCCAGGTCCAGACGGCCAGCACCAGTGACCAGCACAGCCCAGCTCCCACTTGATGTACTTGTCCTGCCACCACAGCGGAAGGATCGTGAATGAGAACGATGCCACCGGAGAAACCGTGCTGCCGGCCGCATTCACTGCAGCCACCTCAAACCGATAATTGCCCGGCTCAAGATGCCGATAATGCAGCGTCATCTCGCGCGTTTCTTCCCAGCCTGAATCCTGCTCGCCGATCAGGCGATATCGAATACCAATGTCCTGCGTATCCTTGAATGACAGAAGTGCCATCGAGATCGTCAGCTGATTTGAGTTCCACTTCACCGAGCCGCCGTCCGTGACAGGCACGGTGCCCAGGATCACTTGCGAAATTGCGGGTGGCGGCGGCGATCCGGCCAGTGCATCCTGCGGCGCGATCAGGTGGCTCAATCCGCCCGAAGTGCCGATCCACATGCTTCCGTCGCCGATCCTCAGTCAAGCGCGAAGCTGTCGGTGTCGTTCCAGATCAGCCCGTCATCCTGCGTAAAGCTCCGCCAGCGATGCCCGTCGTAGACCGTCACGCCCGCGTCTTCACCGACCCACAACCAGCCGCGATGATCCACGATCAGAGATACGATCTCCTCTGACATAAGCGGCGGCCGCCCAATGTGATCCGCTTCCACCACCTTGTACCCGCTGACGTGCAGCCGCATCAAATCCTGCGATGGACCGGCGGCCCAGATATCGCCGTTCCAGTCCACCGCGATCGAGATCAGGTCGCGCGCCCGACTTGCCCGGATCTATCGCGTGCCAGCCGCTCGCATCATGCTTGAAGATGCCCCTGGTCCGAAGTCACCCAGAAATTACCCGATTGATCCAGGCTCATATCGGTGAAAGCGCAGCCCGACCTTCGGAAATGCTGGATCGATCACCGGAAGCGGTGCACGGTCCAGTCCCGTCGGATCCAAGCTGGAACATCCCGCTCACCGTCGCGATCCACAGGCGGTGCGGTCCGTCAGCCAGAAGCCCATATATTGCGGGCATTGTCTGTTGTTTCCCCAGCCAGAGAATTGGGATCGATCCTGGTCAGGCTTCCTGCCATGCTGCCCATCCAGATCGCTCCGTCTGCGGTCACTTCCAGCGATCCGGCGCGTGCCACGTGCACGCCCGGGGAATGCCAGATTTTCGGGACGTTTCCGCCCGCAGGAATCCAATCCGAGTCCCGAGTCCGTGCCGATCCACAGTCTTCCCTGGTGATCGCGATCAACAGCCCACACCAGGTTGTCACTCAGCCCGTCAGCCTGGGTGTAAGCCTCCCATCGGTCTTCGCCCACCCAGCGCAGCAGCCCATGGCCCACCACTCCCATCCAGATCGATCCCTCGCGATCGACAAACAGTTCCTGGACTTCAAACGGCGACAAGCCGTTGTGTTCGGTCACCAGACGCCAGTGGTCCTTCTCCCACAACGCAAGCGAAGAGCCTTGCGCAGTCAGAATCCGACCCTGTCCATCTTCAGCAAGTGTCGAATACGCCTCTGACGTTGGCTCTCCCGGTAGATCCCGTAGATATGCGCGGCTGCCATCGGGCAGCATCTCCACAACATGCAGATTGCTTCGCAACCAGATGTGCCCGTTGCGCGCAACCATCATTGTCGGCCACGTGCTCTTCCGGTAGCCCAAGCCTGGTGCCATCTGCGTGGTCTGGCCGTCATTCAGCCGGCAAAGATCCTTGTCGCAGCCATACCACAACGAACCATCTGGCCCATAGAGCACGCTCCAGACAAATCCACCCTTTAGGCTCAGCGGCTCAGCAACCCAATTGTCCGTCCCACGGCGCTTTAAAACACGCCCCGGCTGCTCGAGGCCGTTACCACTTCGTCTTGTTTGATCGCGGTGAACGTTGTGCCCGTCGGGTGTGTGAACTCATTCAATGGGTAGGGAAGCCGAACTTCGGAGAATTTTCCGTCCTTGCGTTCAAAGTAGACGCCCGCAGATGTTCCCACCCAGAGTGTTCCGTCGCGACCGATAAAAACGTTGTCGATGATGCGATCGGGAATTCCCTCTGCCGCCCCATAGCGCTGGAACTGGCCTCCGTCATAGCGATAAAGCCCGTTCTGCGTTCCCATCCAGAGGTAGCCGACCCGGTCCTGCTGAATTGAGGTGATGTTCGGGTTGCCGAGCCCCTGGATGTATTCGCGAAAGCTGTATCGCTGGGCCGACAATGGCACACAAATCCAGCATAGCAGCGCAAGTCCGGACATCCGGCGCCACCATCTGCCGCTCGATTTGGGTTTCCAATTCCTCAAGGTCCCGTCTTTCTCGACACTCGGAATAGGGGGAAACCGGGAGATTTCTTCAACGAAGAATCTTCAGCAATAGATCCACGGCCAGATCTGATTCTTTGAAGCCCGATTGCTCGCTCTTCAGTAACCCAACTATAGCCACGAGATACCTTGTGGAAGACATGCCACTTTGGTCTAAGTTGTTGTAAGACAAAGGTGCAAAGGTAATTTTATGTGGTTACTATCGGCCGGAATTAATACGCGAGCGCTAACAGAATGATTCTGCCGGTGATGTCGTCAATCGCACACCAGCGCGGTCTCGGGAGAGGCTGCCAAATCGCTGTCATCGGGTACGTCGGTCACCGGAGGTGGAGCGGTAAAAAAGGAGTTCACCTGCTCCAGAACTTCCTTTCCGGTCTTCGCCTGGTAGATTGCCTTGCGCAAGCGGCCGCCCCCCGGTACACCGTGCGTGAACCAGGTGGCGAACTGCTTCATTTTGCCCGCGGTCTCACCCAACCGTGCGTCGCGAGGCAGATCCTTGGTCGCTTCCGCCTCAGCCAGCAGCATTTCGAAATACGCCCGGATCATGTGATGGCGATCGGCAAATGTCGGCTGGTCATAGACTACCCGTAGCTGTATACTGCGCAATCTGCCTGAAAATCCATGGGTTAGCCGCAGCGGCCCGGCCGATCATCACCGCGTCGCATCCGGTCTGCGCCACCATGGCCGCCGCATCCTCGGGGTGCGGATGTCGCCGTTGCCGACCACAGGAATCCCCACCGCCTGCTTGACCGCCGCAATCCACTCCCACCGCGCCTGACCGCTGTAGCCCTGCTCGCGGGTACGGGCATGCAGCGCCACGGCGTTCAAGCCCCTCGGCCTCCGCCATTCGCGCCAGTTCAACGCACACAATCTGCCGACATCGTTCCAGCCCATGCGGAACTTCACGGTGAAGGGAATCGTCACCGCCTGCCGGACGGTTCGAAATATCTCCCCGATCTTCGGCAGATCCCGCAGCAAGCCCGAACCGCCATTGCACCCGACTACCCGTTTCGCCGGGCAGCCCAGGTTCAAATCGACCGTATCGAATCCCGTATCCTGCACAATCCGCGCAGCTTCGGCCAGTGTCTCTGCATTCGAGCCGAATAACTGCGCCCCGATCGGATGCTCGTCGTCGTAAAACGTCAGATAGCGTCGGCGTTTCGACTCCCGCATCCGCGAAAGCCCATCCGCGGAAGTAAACTCCGTCATCAGCAGACCGCAGCCAGACTGCGAGTTCGTCATTTCTGCCTCAATTTCGGACGAACCAGGCCCTCCATGTTTCTCTCTTTCCGCTTCAATCTCCAATAAGTTGGGTTCCGCAGGTCTCGCTTCTGAGACCTGGCAGGGAGTTTCCGATCGCTTTGCCCGCCAGTTTCGGCCGAAAACAGGCTCGCATGTCGTATAAATCGGCGGAAAACGGTGTCTGTGACCCCTGCCATAGGGGCCAGCACCGTCGCCGGCGCAACAAGCACCGGACCAATCCGCATCTCGGCCGGCACGCGAACCCCCGCGGGCATCGCATGCTCCCTGGGGTTGTCCCAGTCCTTCTTTACGGTGAATCCCTTGCCAGCCATAAATGCAGTTCTCAGTTCATATTTCACAGTTCTTAGCTCGATTCGTCAAAGCAATTCTGCAGTAACCGCTGAACTCGAACTCGAACTGTCTCTTAAACATACGTGGGCCTCCGCCGTGGCGGAGGCCCGATCTCGCAGCCGTGCTCCAGCCTTACTTCGCCGGAGACGTCTCGGCGGCCTTGGCGTACTTGCGGCGGAACCGCTCCACGCGGCCTGCCGTGTCCACCAGGCGCTGTTTGCCGGTAAAGAACGGGTGGCAATTGGAGCAAATTTCCACGTGAATGTCGCCCTTGTGGGTCGAACGGGTCTCAAAGTTGTTTCCGCAGGCGCACATTACCTCGCACCGCGGCATAGTTGGGATGAATCTTTTCCTTGGGCATCGCTAAAGACAAACCTTTCCTGCAATCTTCCGTATCTATTGTATTGGGATTCATCAGCTAGAGCAAACGATTCAACCCGTACGTTGAGCCTCGCATCATGAACAGGGCTTTGGTCCTCGAGGAAGATTCGGCCACACTGAATCCGCTCCAAAAATAAACCTGCAATTTCCTCGAAAACTTTGCAGGTTATTTCATCGATTTCTTCATAATGGAAATAGTGAGATTTCCAAATACGCGTCGCCCATCAGGTTGCGTGCCGGAAACGCCGCTAAGTCCTTTGCGGAGAATACTCGCGGGCAAGTTCTTTTCTAGAGAGGACTTTGCTGCCGCGAGTCCTCTGTAAGTCAAGGAAAATAAGGACTTTCTTTACAGAGTACGGGGGTACACCCCCTCTCGAAATCTGAAGTCTGCCACCGTTAGTGGCTGTTGTCCACCACGACCACCGCCTTCGCAATCCACGCCTCTAGGGGTGCCCCATCCTTGAATCGCTCTTTGATTCAAGGATGGGAAAGCACGAGCCTCGCCAGGCCCACAGCGAACAAGAACCGGCGATTGACAGCAGACAACTGACAGCTAGCTCATTGCCCCCTGCTGCTCACCGCTTTCGCAATCCCCGCTTCCGCCAACGGCGCCATAACGTCATACCCCGCCTGCGTCGGATGCACCCCATCCTGACTTAACTTCGTCGGCAATCCATCGCGCGCATCCTTCATCGCGGAGTGATAGTCGACATACACATATCCATGCTGCGCCGCATAATCCTTGATCCACGCATTGATGGCGTCGATCTTCGGTGCCGGCGTCAGCCCCGGCTGCCACGGATAGTCAAATGCAGGCAGAATCGAGCACAGCACCACCTTGATGTGATTTGCCGTTGCCATCTCCGCCATCGCAGCGAGATTGCTTTCCGTCTCCTCCAGCGTCATCGGTCCCGTGTTGCCCGCGATGTCGTTGGTCCCTGCAAGAATGACAACGGCCTTCGGGTGCAGCGCAATCACATCCTGGTGGAAACGCAGCACCATCTGCGGCGTAGTCTGTCCACTGATCCCGCGATTGATATACGGCTTTGTGGCGAACACGCCGCCGGGAGAATCGAAGTGCCATCCTTCCGTGATCGAGTCGCCCATGAACACGACACGTTTTTCGCCAGCCGCCGGTGGTCCGAGTTTCAAATCAGCCTCCTTGAACCGCTCCAGCCAGGGAAAATCCGTCAGCAACTGCTGATCGTGTTTGCGCCAATAATCGTTGTCCGGATGCTTCGGCGCAACCACAGTGGGCGCAGGAGCCTTCGTCTCCGGCACATTCCCCGGCTCCTGCCCAGCAAGCGCCATCGAAAAGAATCCTGAACAGACAGCAAAAACGGCGACAGCACCACACAAAGAAATCCGCTTCAAAGCGATCCACCCTTCCCGATGAACTGAATGCAAATGAAATCCCATCTTAACGCTCACGGGAGTTAGGCCGGTGCACTTTCAGGAACCGTCGTCGTGAAAAGGCGCGACCAAACGGGCTGCGGAATAAGCCAGCTTTGAAAGGGCACGGTTTCAACCGTGCCAAAAAGAGCAGCAGATGAACGTCGGCTTTAGCCTCAAAAAGCTGTGTCATAGGAAACTCCTTTTCCACCAAGCGATCCGGCTTTCCCACCGCCACGCGCCTGCGCCGGTTGCGCTAGGCTGAGAAGAGCCATGAGCGAGTGTCCCATCTGCAACGGCATCGGCCTGGTCCGCGTAATGTCCGACGGCGGCCTCTGGGTCTCCCGCGCCTGCGAGTGCCAGGAATCAGACCGCGAAGAGCGCCGCCTCGCCGCAGCCCGCATCCCCGAGCGCTACCGCCAGTACACGCTCGACGGCTACGAACCGCCGACTTCAACGGCGCCGACCGATCATTGAGCCGTGCCCTTCTCACCGCGCGCAAATTCGTCGACGCCTACCCCGTTGATACCGCCGGCAAAGGCCTGCTCTTTACCGGCTCCATCGGTGTCGGCAAAACGCATCTCGCCGTCGGCGTCCTTCGCCGCCTGATCCAGGAAAAGGGCTGCAAAGGCCTCTTCTGCGACTACCGCGAGCTGCTCAAGAACATTCAGAACAGCTACAACCCGCAGGTCAACACCACCGAACTCGAACTGCTCAAGCCCGTCTTCGGCGCCGAAGTGCTCGTCCTCGACGATCTCGGCGCGCAGAAACCCAATGAGTGGGTCTGGGACACCGTCGCCCTCATCCTCAACACGCGCTACAACGACAGGCAGACCACCATCATCACTACCAACTACCCCGATCTCGCTGCCGGAAGCGGAGCCAAATCGGACGTTGAGCGCGCCGCCCGCGAGCAAACGCTAGGCGATCGCATCGGAGACCGCATGCGCTCCCGCCTTGCCGAAATGTGCGTGCAAGTCCAGATGACCGGCGAAGACTTCCGCCAGACCGTTAAACGCGCCCGCTTCGGCTGACGTCTTTATGCGGGTGAATTAAGAGGCCCATCGTCGGAGAGAACGTCGTCATGCTAGGCAAACTGGAAATGATCGTCGGCCCCATGCGGAGTAACAAAACCGCCGAGCTCCTGCGCCGCATCGAGACCCGCCGTCAATACGCCAAGCAGTGTGTTCTCCTACTCAAACCCAGCGCCGACACCAAGTCCGCCGCCGGCGTGGTGGAAAGCCGCAACCCCAACGGCTGCGAAAAAATGGCTGCCATCGAGTTTCCCAACTCCGATCCGTGGTCCATCCTGCCCATTCTCGCCGCCACAGAGCAGCAGATAGGCAGGCGAGTCGAGTGTATTGCCATGGACGAAGGTCAGTTCGTCGCGGACCTCTTTCTCTTCACCAAGCGCCTGCTGCAGTCGGGATACGATGTGCTCGTCTCCGGCCTCGAACTCGATTTCCGCGGCATGCCCTTCGGCGAGATGCTTCAGCTCTCCTGGCTCGTACGCACCTACGCCGGCAACGTCACCGAGCTCGTCGCGTACTGCAGCTGCGGAGCCAAGGCTCTCTATCCGCAACGCCTCGTCGACGGCGTGCCCGCACCTTATTCCAGCCCCATCATCATGGCCGGCGATTTCTACGAGCCTCGCTGCGACGAACACTTCGTCCTCCCCGGCCGGCCTCATTAATGCCGCGATATACGCGTGCCCATTGCACCGCAATAGGTTGTCATCTTGAGCGCACCCTGAGCTAGCGAAGGGGTAGTCGAAAAATCCGTGGCTGCTTTTTTTTTCGCATTGTCAGCCGCGAAGTTCCGTGCTAGGAACTTGTTGAAATAGGTACCTGTTGTGCGGTCAGAGGTTGGCAGCCATTCGTCTAACAGACATGCGTGGAGATGAGCGGGATCAGGACGGGATGTTCAGCTACATATCGTTGGAGCAGCGTGTTCCACAGGATCATCCATTGCGGGCAATTCGCAAGTTGACGGACTCGGTGTTGCGGACGTTGAGCCCGGAGTTCGATGCGTTGTATGCCGACTCCGGCCGTCCATCGATTGCGCCGGAGTACATTCTGCGGGCGCTGTTGTTGCAGGTGTTCTACTCGGTGCGCTCCGAGCGGCTGCTGGTCGAGCAGATCGACTACAACCTGCTTTTCCGCTGGTTTGTGGGCCTTGGCATGGACGACGCGGTGTGGAACCATGCAGTGTTTTCCAAGAATCGCGACCGGTTGCTGACTTCCGAAGTGGCGCAGCATTTCTTTGCCGAAGTGAACAAGCATGCCAGGCGTTTTATGAGCGACGAGCACTTCACGGTGGATGGCACGCTGATCCAGGCATGGGCCTCGCAGAAGAGCTTCCGTTCGAAAGACGGCTCCGACGACCGCGATGGCGCGAACTTCCACGGCCAGAAGCGATCGAACAAGACGCATGAATCGACCACCGATGCCGATGCGCGACTGTACAAGAAGAGTTACGGCAAGGAATCGAAACTGAGTTATCTGGGGCATGCGCTGGTGGAGAACCGCAACGGTCTGATCGCCGCGGCGATGGTGACACATGCCGATGGTTATGCCGAGCGCGACGCAGCACTGTTGATGCTTGCCGAAAAGCAAGAGGGCCGCTCCCGCCGCATCACGGTGGGCGCCGACAAGGCTTACGACACGAAGGATTTCGTCAGCACGGTGCGGGAGCTGAACGTGACGCCGCACGTTGCCAGGAACGATAAAGGCCGCACCAGCAACCTGGATCGCAGAACCACGCGCCAGCCCGGCTATGCCATCAGCCTGAGCCGCCGATGGCTGATCGAAAAGGGGTTTGGATGGCTGAAGCAAACCGGCCCGCTGCGCCAGGTAAAGTTGCGCGGCCTGGAGAAAGTGGACTGGCTGTTCGTCTTCAGTTGCGCGGCGCACAACCTGATCCGACTGCCGCGACTGATGGCTCAAACACCGAAAATACTCCGGGAGAATTATGCCTAAGCACCGGCTCCGAGCCTCGGGGATGATTCCCTGAGGCTCGCAAACACCTATCAACACCGGAAAGAACTGTACTTCAAACAGATTTCGAACAGGAAGAAGTGAAAATCGCTAGGAAAGACACCGCAATCACGCGAATTTCAACGAGTTCCTAGGCGCCGAATGGCCATCAGCGCCGCTCACCGGCCAGCAGATTAACGCGCATATCGAATCACTGGCCCACGAGACCTTCCACGATGAATATGCGGCTCTTTGCTGCGTTTTGCCTGATCGGCCTGATCGCCGCATAGGCTGGCGAGTCGTACCACTTGCGCGCCTGCTGCACGCTGTCGAACTCGATTACCACGACCCGGCTCTTAGGCGGGTCACCTTCCAGAGCCTGAATCTTGCTGGTACTAACGATGTATCGGTGGTTGAAAGGCGCCAACGTTTCTGCGATCTTCTTGCCATAATCCTGCAAGGCAGCGGGATCTTTGATCTCGGCTTCAGCGATCACATAGCCAGGTGGCGTCTTCACCTGCTCCCCTCGGATCACAATTTCGCCGATTGCACCGATCAAGACACCAACCAATGTGGCAAACACCAGTTTCGACTTCGTCTTCATAGTGCCTAACCTCTTTGCAGTTGCTTATGCTCCCCGCGCCTTGTCCATCCAAATTCCCCAGGTAAGCCGACCGATCTTCTGGTCATCCAAAGGGCGACCGGTCATCTTCAGAGCCAACTTCATCTGGCCGTGGTGATAGCCCTCGTGCCAGATCATATGCTGCAGGTAAAGCAGCGGATGATCGTAGTGCAACTTCATCTCCTGCCCACGCTGAATGCAGACTTCGACAGCGTCGCGCACGGCTTTGGCGCTTCTGTCGAGTTCCTCAGCAATGCGGTCGGGATTGCCTTCGTTGGCCCACTCTCGCGACGGCAATTCAGTGGCGAATTCGGGAGCATCCTCCGAGAGAAAGACCAGCCGTACATAGTGAATATGAGTGAACATCTCCGCAACGGAAGGACTTCCTGCCATCACTCTGGCATCGAGTCCGCCCTGCGGCAGAGCCCGCAACAAGTTCACGAGAATGCGATTGTTGCGATCCCAAGAGTCGAGAACGATCCCAAGCAGGCTGTCGCCGTTCGCGCTTGTCACATCAACCTCCTTTGTATGAATTGACCGCCCGCCGAGGAGTTTCCGTGTCAGCGCCATCGCCTGCAGGTTCTCAACTTTGCTAGTCCGCGTCTTCCTTCTTCTGCTCCGGCGCCTTCTCCGGCGTGGTCAGCGGCTTGATGATGTCGTCGAGATATGCTGGAGTTCCATCCACGCGTTCCAGCGCTGGATACCGCTCGCCGTCGTGATAATCAATTTGCATCGTCGACACAAAGGAGTCCGCCTGCACGATCACCTTGATCGGCTTCGCCGGATTCCTTTCGCCTCACGAATCGCATCGCGCAGCGCATCGCCCGAGTAGACCTTGCCCATTCACCGCCATGATCTTTTCGCCTGGCGCGAGCCCCGCCTTGTCCGCAGGCCCGTTCCACAGCACATCGGCAATGGTCCCGTCCGTCCCCGAGCCGCAGACCGATCGAGTACCAGCAATCCACGCCGCCGTCGGCGTCCTTCTGCCGCCGTCATCATCCGCTCTGACTTCGTCGGCTTGTCCTTGAAACACAAGCTTGTATCCACCCTGCTCCATCCCCGCCACATCGGCATGCGGATTGATCTTGTCCACGCGATCGTGCAGGAACGTCGCCCAGTCATACGGCACAACCTGGTTCAGATCCTGCAACGAGTTCATCGAACGTGTAGGTCACAATCAGCGGACCCGTATTCCCGCCCTTGCCCAGGAAGATCTTCACAAAGTCATTCAGCGACTTCTTGTTGTCAGTCATCTTGCGGATTAGCGTATCCGCGTCCAGCCACAGCAACTTCGCCCTCGAAGTAGTAATCCTGCCCGCGCCGCCAGTTCGACCACGCTGGATTTCCTCCGCGCAGAATGCTCGCTCGCGACTGCCGTATCCTCCGTCGGCCGCCACTCGCGTCCCCGCGTGTAATCCAGCTCCGCCGCCGTCATCGCCAGCACGTCGCTTGTACTGCCTGCGCATTCTTCAATCCCGACCGCGCCGCCAGCACGTTCCCCAATACTCCGTCATGCCCTCGTAAACCCAAAGCATCGCGCCCTGCATCGGCGTTGCAAAAGTCCGGCTGATACAGTCCTACGGGCCGCCGGTACTTGCCGTTCCACGAGTGCGTGAACTCATGCGACAGCAGATCCGACTCAGGCAATTGGTGCACGTCATCCGCAAATCCCTTCTCGCCCACCCCGTTGTCTGACGACTGCCCATGCTCCAGTCCCTCGCCGCCGGCGACATCAGAAAGCGTCAGCAGAAAGTGATACACGTTGTAGTGGTGCGACGCGTACAGCGCGTCAGCCTCACGCACCAGATTGGCCACTTCGGCCAGCACGGCGGGACGCAGATTCGCATCTTCCGGCGAATCCGCCACCACATCCAGATAAGTGCTGCGGCTTGATCGTCGGCGCCAGCGGATACTCGTGGAAATACTAACCCGTCAAAATCGGCGAGTCCTGCAGCTGTTCCACCGTAGTCGCCGCAAATTTCGTCGTGCTTCCGGCGGCGGAACCGGATACGGCCCCACCGCTCACCGGCGTGCAGTGCCGTTCCGATCCCCCATCCCGCCGGCACTTTCACCGAAGGCTGAATCGGAATATCCTTCACCGGCACTGCGCCGGATAAAACATCAGCGCTCTCCCACTCCAGCGCCGCCATCCGCTGCGAAACACGCCGCGTCACAATCGAATCCACGTGCATATGAATCGTCGTCACGCCGCTCGGCACCGTGATGTGAAACTCGAAAAGATTCACATCGTCCCGACGCCACGCCAGCGGCTTTCCATTCGCCGTAAATACCACGCCGATAATCGAAGACGCCGGACCTGAAGGCATATGGTGTCCCGGAATCCACTCCGGCGAAATCAGCGTCAACGGTCCGGCCGCCACCGGAAAATCCATCTCCGCATGAAATAGCTTGCGCGGCGCATCCGACAAGATCAGCGGTGATCTGTATCGGCGCTTTCTGCGCATTTGCAAGTGAAACAGCCAAGGCGAACAGCAAAAGAGCAGGGAAGTAGCGAGCACAACGATTCAACGTGAGCATCCTTACGAGGCCTCCTGAAAGATTCAGGTTATCCCACGCCGCGGCGGTACGAACATAACCTTGCGACAAGCGAGCCTGCCAACCCGATGATGGCGGCGTAATTGACACCGCTCTTTCCACAGGCCCTGTGCCACTATCCGCCGATTCAATCCACGCGTTTCGGTGTTGACGGCGTTACCCTATAACCACAAGCTCACAAACAGCTTCGCGCGCCACAATCGGATTCATCCACGCGCCCCACCCCGTCTCCGGCGAGCTTCACGTAATGCGTGCAGGCGTAGCCGGAGACCGATGAGTCACGCCGAAGAATCAGGTTTCATCACGCCGGGCTGACTTTGTTTCCGCCGGAAGGAGACCCATGTCCACCGACTATCGCAATTTCCTCGCGCTCCCCTACGAGGAGCTGGAAGAACTGAACCTGAAGCCAAGAAAGAACGTGTCAGCCGTGTCGCGACCGACGAGATTCGCGAAAAGCGGCTCAAATATCTGACCGACGAGAAGCGGATCAAGGCCGTCACCGTGCTCTTCTCCGACCTCGAAGGCCGCCTGCATCTGCTCGACTACGACAAGAAGTTCCTGCTCGGCGCCTACGAAAACCTCACCTTCGACGGCTCCTCCATCCGCGGCTTCACCGCGCAAAAGGAGAGCGATCTGCGCCTCGGCATCGACTGGAGCGCCTTCTACTGGGTGCCCGCCGACGTCTTCGGCAACGGCAAGGTGCTGGTCTTCGGCATCGTCATCGACAAGGACGGCACCCCCTACTCCGGCGACCTGCGCGGCGTGCTCAAGAACTTACGCCGACAAGCTCTACGCCGAAAAGCAGTACACGCTGAACGCCGCCACCGAGATTGAAGGCTTCCTCTTCGCCGGCAAAGACGCCGAAAAGAATCTACCACGAGACCGGCAAGTTCGAATTCGTCTATACCGGCGGCTACTACCATTCGCTGCCACTCGATCCGCTGCGCCAGTTCATCGACACGGCGGCCGAAGTGCAGCGCGCCATGGGCTTCCAGAACGAGAAGGACCACCCCGAAGTCGCGCCCAGCCAGTTCGAAATCAACTTCGGATACAGCGAAGTCGTTGCCGCCGCCGACCAGATCCAGCTCTACAAGCTGCTCTGCCGCCAGATCGCCAACAACTACGGCTACACGGCCTGCTTCCTGCCCAAGCCCGTCGCCGGCGTCAACGGCAGCGGCATGCACACCAACGTCTCGGTCTCCAAGGGCAAGACCAATCTCTTCTGGGACGAAAAGGGCGAAGAGCAGCTCTCCAGTTTCGGCTGGGAGTTCCTTGACCGCATCCTCACCCGCGCGCTCGATCTCTGCCTCATCTTCAACTCCAGCGTGAACGCCTATCGCCGGCTTGACCCGCACTTCGAGGCGCCCAACCAGATTCGCGCATCGGCCATCGATCGCGGCGCCATGATTCGCGTGCCCATCGGCAACTCGCGCTCCATGCGCACCGAAGTTCGCGCCGTAGCTCCGGACGCCAATCCCTACCTGTCGATGTACGCCATCTTCAAGACCGGCATCGATGGCGAAATCGCCAAGGTCAAGAACCTGCGCGAAGGCGGCCGCTACCTGCCCGACAACATCTACAAGGCCATCGACGACTTCAAAGCCTCAAGCTGGATCGCCGAGATCCTCGGTTCCGATGTGCAGGGCCGCTACGCCGAACTGAAACAAGCCGCTGCCAACCGCTGCCCGCGCGAACTCGGCACCATCGTCAAAGGATGCGAAGTGCAGTTCCACCACGCCGTCTACAACCAGTCGCTCTGGAATCTGTTCTAGATCGATCGATTGCAGTGAGAAACACGAAGGGCGGGTGCCAGTGTTGGCAACCGCCCTCGTCTCACTTACTCTTATTCAGCATTCTCATAATCTGTCCCACAATTCCCAACGGACCCTTGTCATGCGCCAACGTCATTCGCCCGTCTTTGGGAAGCCACACCTCTTCTCCCGACGAACTCGCGTTGAATAATCCCAGCTGATGCTTTTCCGCGAGCCGCGCCACCGTCATATACGCCGGCTCAGCTCTTGACCATGCAAAAGATGCGTAGATAAAATCTGCGCCGATGGCGTAGTCCGTGCTCGATGCCTCGTTCTCGGGCAGCCGCAGAATCGCATATGGCCCGTTCATCGGCGGAAAGATCCGAATAATATCTTCGAACCATGCACGGAGATGATCTGAGCTGAGTGCCGGATCGTCATAGCCGTGATCTTCTCTCCACTTGGTCTGCCGCTCGTACCAGTCCACAAACGCAGCGTGACCCTCGGGAACGGCCCCGGGCTCAAAGACCATCAGGTCATAGCTCATGATGTGATGCTATCCCGCTGAGGCAAATCGCGTCGCCGAGCCGCGAATCCCTCTCCAGAGTGCGGGCATCACAAAAGCGCCCGGTTTCCCTGATTGTGCCTTTATGCCCACCGTGATACAGCTAAGGAACAGGGTAAAGACGGAATAGGCTTTCTGAGCAGGAGGACGCTGCCAGCCGCATTCAACCCCTGAATTCGCGCAAGGACATCAACCGAAGCATGAGTGCCGGGCCCATGGCGGAAGTGGAAACCCTCTACGGCGACTATCCCATCGATCACGCGTTCGACGAAATGCGCGAAGCGACCGGAGATGTCCGCCTCCACTATCGTGCCCTGGCCGAGACTTTGGCGCGTCTTCCCCAGGAAGAATTGCAGCGCCGCAAGCAATCGGCTGAGCTGTCCTTCCTCACCCAGGGCATCACGTTCACAGTCTACGGTCGCGACGAAGGCACCGAGAGAATCTTCCCCTACGACCTCCTTCCACGCCTCGTCACCTCGCAGGAGTGGGATCGCATCGAGCGCGGCCTCACCCAGCGCATCACCGCCTTGAATCTTTTCCTGCGCGATGTCTACTCCGAAGCCAAGATTCTCAATGACCACGTGGTTCCGCGTGAGCTTGTTTACAGTTGCAGGCATTACCGCCGCCAGATGCGCGGCCTCCAGGTTCCTCGCAACGTCTACATCTCCGTCGTCGGCTCCGACCTGCTTCGCCTCAACAGCGGCGAATTCGTCGTCCTCGAAGATAATCTCCGTGTCCCTTCCGGCGTAAGCTACATGCTCACCAACCGCCGCGTCATGAAGCGCACCTTCCCCGAGCTCTTCCACAGCTACGGTGTGCGTCCCATCGAGCACTATCCGCAACTGCTGCTTGCTACTCTGCGCTCACTCGCCCCCGAAGGCCGACCCGAGCCGAACATTGTCCTGCTCACCCCCGGCGTCTTCAACTCTGCATATTTCGAGCACACCTACCTTGCCCGCCAGATGGGCATCGATCTCGTTGAAGGCCGCGACCTTGTCACTCACGACAACATCGTCTACATGCGCACCACCGACGGCCTCAAGCGCGTAGACGTCATCTATCGCCGCGTTGATGACGACTTCAGCGATCCCCTTATCTTCCGCGGCGATTCCATCCTCGGATGCACCGGCGTTTTCAACGCCTATCGCGCCGGCAACGTCACTGTGACCAATGCATTTGGCACCGGCCTCGCCGACGACAAGGCCCTCTACGCCTACGTTCCCCGCATCATCCGCTACTACCTCGACGAGGACCCGATCCTCAACAATGTCGAAACCTACCTGCTCACCGAAGACAAGGAACGCCAGCACGTACTCGCCAATCTCGACAAGCTTGTCGTTAAGGCTGTCGGCGAAAGCGGCGGCTACGGCATGCTCATTGGTCCGCACTCAACCGCGCGTCAGCGCGAAGAGTTCGCATCGCGCATCCAGTCCAACCCGCGCAACTACATCGCGCAACCCACGCTCGATTTTTCTCGCGCTCCCTGCCTTATTGGCGACCGTCTTGAGCCACGTCACGTCGATCTGCGGCCCTACATTCTCTTTGGCGACAAGATCAACATCGTCCCTGGAGGACTCACCCGCGTAGCCCTCGAAAAAGGCTCACTCGTCGTCAACTCCTCGCAAGGCGGAGGCAGCAAGGACACATGGGTTCTGGAATAGCACCTAATCAGACTGTTCGGGAGAGTACCAAAATGCTTTCGCGTGTTGCCGACAGCCTCTATTGGATGAGCCGCTACCTCGAGCGGGCTGAGAACACCGTGCGCCAACTCGACGTCGCCATGAGTCTCATGCTCGACTCCGGCGGCGCCAGCGCCGAAACCCACTGGCAGCGCCTCATAGCGTCTCTCGGCAATCCGGCGGGCCTCGACTGGACCGGTGATCCCGTCTCCAATGCTCAGACACTCGTCTTCGACAAGCACCATCCTGCGTCCGTCACCTCTTGCATCGATTCCGCGCGCGAAAACGCCCGCCAGATCCGCGAAGAAATCTCCACCGAGCAGTGGCAGCGCCTCAACCGCCTCTATCACCTGATGCATTCGCCACATACGGAATCCCAATTCCATTCCAATATCAACGATGTGCTGTCATCCGTTGATCGATGCCGTCCACCTCTTCAAAGGTGTCACGGACACCACCATGATTCACGGTCAGGGCTGGCACTTCATCCGCCTCGGCCGCTATCTCGAGCGCGCTTACGCCATCGCTACGCTTCTCGAGGTCTACCAGCCCCGTCTCTCGCATCCACCGCCAGAGCGCGAACACTCCGGCTATCAATACCTCGAGCAGGTCGGCCTTCTCCGCTGCTGCACGGCCTTCGAAGCCTACTGTCAGGTCTACACCGCCGACCTCACACCCGACCGCATCCTCGAATTTCTCCTCCTCAATCGCGACTTTCCGCACGCCATCCGCTATTCAGTCGACGGCGTTCGCCAGGCGATTCAATCCATCCAGCACACCGGCGGCCGACGCCCTCCCGACGAACTCACCGCAGGCATCGGCAAATTGCACGCCATGCTTAGCTTTACTTCCATCAGCGAAATTCTCTCCGGCGATGCCGCTGGATTCCTCCACACCATTCGCCAGCAATGCATGCGCATTCATGAACTCATGTATCGCTACTACATCCAGTACTCCATCCAATCGGCGCTGGCTATCTGACCTCAGGATCCGACTGCATGAACTGCTATTCCATCCGGCACCTCACGCGCTATCGCTACTCGCAATCCGTCAGCGAGAGCATCATGGAAACGCGCATGCATCCGCGCTCCGACTCGAACCAGCACTGCCTTACTTTCTCTCTATCTGTGAGCCCGCGTTGCCGTGTCTTCACCTACCGCGATCACTTCGGCAACAATGTCCACCACTTCGACATTCCCAGCGAGCACAACCAGCTCGTCGTTGTCGCCGAATCCGTAGTAGAGCAGCAGCCTATGCCCGACGTCCCCGGATTTCTTTCACCGGATGCGTGGCAGGCCCTCGACGCCATGATCGAAGCAGGCGATTACTGGGAGATGCTGCTCCCTAGCCAATTTGTCGTCGAGACCCCGGCACTCACCCTGTTGGCATCGCAGATGGGAGTCTCACGTCGTGACGATCCTCTGATGCTCGTTCAGGAACTCAATCAACGCCTCTTCGACTACTTCGAATATGTCCCCCGATCTACGCGCGTGGACTCACCGATCGACGATGCCATCGTCAGCGGAAAGGGCGTCTGCCAGGACTTCGCCCACACCATGATTGCCCTGTTGCGTACCGTCCGCATTCCGGCCCGCTATGTCTCCGGCTACCTCTACCGCAGCCGCGAAGACCACGACCGCTCCACCCCCGATGCCACCCACGCCTGGGTCGACGTGCTGCTGCCCCATCTCGGTTGGGTCGGCTTCGATCCCACCAACAACCTCGTCGCTCACCATCGCCACATCCGCACCGCTGTCGGTCGCGACTACGCCGACGTCCCTCCCACCCACGGCATCTTCCGCGGCAAAACTTCGAGCGAGCTTTATGTCGCTGTGCATGTCGAAGCCAGTGATCAGCCTCCGGCACTCGACCGCAAAATGCCCATCCCTGAAGATTGGTCGGTTCTGGTCGAACGTGCCCAGGAGCCCCCCGAACGCCCACAGCCTCTCATTGACTTGCAGCAAATGCAGCAGCAGCAGCAGTGAGATGAATCCCGGTTTTCGCAGCATCAAAAGCGCCCTTCCGAGATGAATTCTTTGTGTTTTTTTATTGAATCCTCATTGGGTCACAGACTAGATTTGTATAAATTCCCTTTACCCGGCGGACGTTGCCGGCGTTGATAAAACGCTTCAAGAGCATTGTCTTGTTTTCCGCGGCCCACTCTTAACCCTCAAGAGTGAGCACTTTAGAACGACTCCGGCACCGCGGGCGGCTTTGTACCGTTCGTGTCGATAAGAAATGAGATCAGGTCGTTTCCCGCGACCGATCAAGTACGTAACTTTTTGGAGGAACAGTCGTGAAACGATCCCTATCGGGATGGATACTCCTTTGTATCCTTTCCACCGTCACCCTCTCATTCGGCCAGCTCGCAACCACCTCACTTCGCGGCACAATCAAGGATCCCTCCGGAGCCTTGGTACCAGGAGCCAGGGTCACCATCACCGACAAGGCGAACGGCAAAACGCTCTCCACTGTGGCCGATAGCTCAGGTTCCTACAGCTTTGCCCAGATCATGCCGTCGAAGTACACCATCGCCGCCACGGCAAAGGGCTTCGGCAATCAGACCAAGTCCGCTGAGCTCCTCGTCAACCAGCCTGCGACCATCGACTTCGCACTCTCCGTGGAAGCCAGCACAGTCACGGTCGACGTCTCGGATATCGCTCAGACGCTGAATACTTCAGACGCCTCTCTCGGCAGTTCCGCCGACACCGCAGAAATTCAGGCTCTGCCAAGCGAGACACGCAATGTGCCCGATCTGCTCTCGCTTCAGCCCGGAGTCCTGTACCTCCCACCTCCTGGCTATGGCGCAGGCGATAGCCGTAGCGGCGCTGTGAACGGTGGTCGTTCTGACCAGGGCAACGTCACCCTCGACGGCGTAGACGATAACGACCAAGTAGGCGGCCTTGCCTTCACTGGCGTTCTCCGCCAGACCCAGGATTCCATCGAGGAGTTCCGGGTTACCACTGGCGATGCGAATGCCGATGCGGGGCGTTCTTCCGGCGCGCAAATTTCCATGGTCACGAAATCTGGCACCAACAAGATTCATGGCGCCGCTTACGAGTACAACCGTCCCACCATTACTGTCGCAAACGATTGGTTCAACAAGCAGGCGGAAACCGCCAATGGGGAGCCGAATATCCCTGGCAAACTCATCCGGAACATCTTCGGCGGAGATCTTGGTGGACCGATCAAGAAAGATAGGATCTTCTTCTTTGGCAACTTCGAAGCATCGCGTCTTGCAGAAAGTCAGCAGGTGACCACCACCTCGCCGACGGCAAGTTATCAGCAGGGCAGCATCACCTACGTGAACGACCCTTCTGGCGACACAACGACCATCAATGCAAGCCAGGTCACCTCACTCGATGGTGGCTGTCAGGTTTGTAATACCTCCGCTTATCCCAACCCGGCAGGGCCTAATCCGAACGTCTTGGCCTATCTAAACAAGATGCCTGCCGCCAACGGAACCTCCCTTGGTGACGGATATAACACGGGCTCGTACTCGTTCGCCTCCCCGGCCCCGATTCACTTGAACACCAGCATCGCGCGCTTCGACTACATTCCTTCCGACAAGCACCGTATCTTTGTTCGCGGAAACTTGCAGGACGACACGACCGCCTACCCGGAACATTTCCCCGGACAGCCAGCGGCAAGAACCTTGGTGGACGACAGCAAGGGCATTACCGCCGGAGAAACCTGGACCATCAACTCGCGGATGATTAATGACATCCGGTTCGGCTATATCCGTCAGGGATTCTCTTTCAGCGGTATCGGCTCCGGCGACTACGTTGACTTTCGCTTTCTGAATTCACCCACCGCCGAGACGCGCTCGTCCAGCACGAGCGTGCCGGTTAACAACCTCATCGACAACTTCACACTGACGAAGGGAAACCATACGGTTCAGCTTGGCGGCAACTGGCGTCTGGTACATCAGAACCACTCCTCCAACGACAACTCGTTCAACAGCGCAACCTCGAATCCATATTGGGTGGGAGGCAGCGCGCCTGATCCCTGCCTGCTCGATAGCTCCTGCACAGCGAACGGGTCTAAAGTGGACTCCTCGTTCACAAATTCCTACGAGATCGCATTCGCCAACCTCGTGGGCACCATTCCGCAGATCACCGACGTGTTCAACTACAAACTCACGAGCCCGACGTCAGGTACGGCTCTGGCTGATGGTGTTCCCCTTGAGCGCCACTTTGTCACCAATGAGTTCGAGTGGTATCTACAGGACGCATGGCGCATGAAACCGAATCTCACGATTACGGTGGGCGTGCGCCACACCATCCTGCAGACTCCATACGAATCGCAAGGTCAGGAGGTCACTCCCACCATTGACACGCATGCCTGGTACCTACAGCGCGAGGAGGCTGCTCAAAAAGGCCAGGTATATGAGCCCGATCTCTCTTTTGCTCCGGCCGGAAAGTTCTACAAGAAGCCCGGCTATTGGCCCAAGCAGAAGGCAAACTTCGCGCCTCGGCTGGCAATCGCCTGGTCGCCCGACGGCAAGACCTCGATTCGAGCAGGAGCCGGTATCTACTACGACCACTTCGGCCAGTCTCTCGTGAATATCTTTGATCAGAACGGTTCCTTCGGTATGAGCTCCTCGATTTCCAACCCCGCCGGCATCTACCAGATCGAGGGCCAGTGCGCTGCGAATTGCAAGCACCCGGGAGCACCGCGATTCATCGACAACCGGACGTTCCCCGATATCAGTACCGGTGCATCAAGCGCGTCGACCATCTCGTTTCCCTACCTCTATCCGCAGAACAATTTCTCCATTCAATGGGGCATCGACAGCAAGCTCAAGACCCCTTACTCAGAGACCTTCGATTTGTCCATCCAGCATGAACTGTCGCATGGATGGGCCGTTGAGGGGGCTTACGTAGGCCGCCTCGGACACCACTTGCTGCAGCAGCTCGATCTCGCAGAACCGGTGGATTACGTTGATCCGCAGGGAGGCGGGGATTATTACGCGGCTGGCACACAGCTTTCAAAACTTGTCGATGCGAACAATGGCGATGCTTCGGCGAGCGTTCAGCCAATTCAGTATTTTGAAGATGTCTTCCCCTTCATGGCAAACCTGGATGGCCCCAATGAAAGCGCAACCCAGGCGATCTACACCAACGAATGGACTCCCTATCGTGCCCAGCTAGGCGCAACCAGCGCACTAGCCGACCTGGACTTCTTCTGCGTTTATCTGTCTGATGCGCAGTGCGCCAACTATCAGCCGAAGTTCTGGCAAGACCAGTTCGCGTCGCTCTATGCGTTGTCCACGATTGGGAATAGTTACTACAGCGCCGGTCAATTCATTCTTCGGCATCCAACGACCCACGGCCTAACAGTCGATTTCAGCTACACTCTGTCTCACTCCATAGATATGGGCTCAGATACAGAGCGCAGTACTGAGTTTGGCGGCTTCAGCTCAAACACCGGCGCATTCAGCGAAATTACAAACACTTGGAAGCCCAAGCTTTCACGCGGTTCCTCAGACTTTGACGCACGCCACTTGATCACTACCGACTGGGTCTATCAAATTCCTTTCGGTCGCAATCAGGCATGGGGTAGTCACGTGAACGGCCTTGTTAACGCAGCGATTGGTGGATGGCAGTGGTCGGGAATTGAACGCTGGTCCAGCGGCTTGCCATTCTCGTTCTTCGAACCCGGATGGTCAACCGACTGGCAGATCGAGAGCTATGGCGTCACGACCGGACCGGTTAAGATGAAGCGTCACATTGACCAGAACGGGAATCCGCAGTTCTTCGCCAATCCGGCGGCCATCAACAGCGGCGTCTCCTGTGGCGGATGCAATGGTGGAAATGTTCGCCTGCCCTATCCGGGTGAAGCTGGCGAGCGCAACAACTTCCGCGGCGACGGTCTCTTCAACGTCGACTCGGGAATCAGCAAGAGCTGGGCAATCCGCGAATTCGGAAACCTCAAATTCGCATGGGAAGTCTACAACGTCACTAATACTGTCCGCTTCGATCCAGCCTCCGTCGGTTCAGGTCTTACCGGCGGCAACCTCGGGGTGGCCAGTTCAGAACTTAGCGTGCCGCGCCGCATGCAGTTCAGCCTGCGCTTCGACTTCTAACCTTCAGCCCAATAACAAAACGCCGGAAGAGCTCCTGCTCTTCCGGCGTTTTCCTTTCTGTCGCGATCCGTCTTCAGCTTCCGGCTACCTGCCCGCCACCGTTCCCTCCGCACTCATTGCTTTCAGCCGGTTCTGCGCCAGCTGGTAGCTTGACGTCGCAATCAGCATCGCGTCCTTCGGCTTCTCCAGCTTGCGATAATCCGAAATTGCCACATCGCGCTCGCCGTACTGCTCTGCAATGCGCCCGAACGCATACCAGTAATCATCGTCCGGCTCATCCAGGTTCAGCTCGTCCATGGCTCGCAGCAAGAGATCATGCGCCTCTTTCGTCTTTCCCGTCTCGGCATACACGCACGCCAGCGTATGCAGAATTGCAGGGCTATTCTGATCCATCTGCGTGGCCTTGGTCGCCGTCGCCACGTCAGCCTGGTCCACCTTGCCCGTATATAGCGCGAACCACGCCATCGAATTCAGCAGGCTCGCATCCCCCTTGCCCTGGCCGACTAGTTTCTGGATCCACACGCGCGCTGCAACGTAATTACCTCGGCTCGCCTCGATCCGCATCTTCGCCTGCATCGCGTCGGCGTCGCCATCCAGCAGCTTCAGCCGCGCATCCGCAAGCGCCAGCGCCTCATCGTAACGTTTCAGTCCGATCAGCGCTTCCGTGTTCGTCAGAAATGCGCTGCGGGATTCCGGCACTTCTTTCAGCAGATCCGATGCAACCTCCAGCAACCTCGCATAGTCATCGAGTTGCGAATATCCTTCCGCCAGCGCAAGCTCGATGTTCATCTTCTCGCGGTTGGTCGTGGCGCTCTTGCGCGCATCTTCCAGCAGTTTCACTCCCTGTGCTGCCGTTGGCTTGGTGCCGGCCAGGATCGCCGCCGCCGCCAGCGACATCTTGTGCGCATCCGCCGCTTCACCCTTCACCCAGAATCGCGGAAACACCGGGCCGCCCAGCGGATCGTCTCCGCCGCCCAGGTGCTGGTCCTCGCGAATCCAGTCCAGCAACACCTTCGCGCCCTGCAGATTCCCCGCCTTGATGCGATCCAGCATCTCCAGCGCAATCGAGTTCGGCCTCTCCGTTGTGTCTTCCAGCAGCTTGTATTGCCCGTTTTCCTTCACCACAAACAAGGTCAGGTTCGGGCCTCCCGGTATCTGAACCTTTTCGCGATACCCCGACGCATCATCACCTTCGCCCTTGGCATCGAATGCCTGCAGCAGAATGTCGATTGTCACATCGAGCGAGTTGTCCTTCCGCGCCATCTGGCTGTTCAGCTTTTTCGCGGTCTCGAGACTCTTCTTGATCTCATCCGGATCGGTCGCCTTCATAGTCACAATCGCATTTCGACTTGCCAGCGCCATCATCTTCGCTTCGGTCAGCTTCGGATCCATGGTCAGGACAAACACATGTTTCACCAGGTCCGTCGGAGTATTCGCAAACTGCAAATCCTCGTGCCGCTTCGCGTCGCGAAGCATGCCGGCCAGCCCCATCGTCTGCGCCGCGTTGTCGCCACCCGCACCTGCCTGCAGAAAATCGGCAGCCAGCGCATAATGCCGTGTGTTCATCAGCATTTCGCCACTGGTGCGCGCTGCATCCTTGAAAGCTGCATCGGAATTCGTGAGCTTGTTGATCTCCGCCAGCCCTTCCTTGCTCCCCTGCAAGACCGCGCGGCTCGCCGCAATCAAGGCCACTGGTTGCGGATTCAGTTGCTGCGCGGCTTTAATCGCGCCCTGCGCATCGCCGCTGTAGAACATGGCATACGGTAGATTGTTCGGAATCTCCAGTTCCGCAAGCTTGTCTGACCCCAGCTTCTGGTACTCCGCTACCGCCTGCTTCAGGTTTGCCGGATCGCCGTAGCGCCGTCCCACCGCGTCATACTCCAGCAGAATCGCGAGGTTTCCTTGCGCCGTGTGATCGTCTGGATCAAGCTTCGTCGCCGCGCGGTAAGCCTCGGCCGCGCCCGCCCAGTCAGTCCCCGGCCGTAGTTCGCGGCCAACAAGGTCATGCTTCAGAATGTCTCCCAGCGTTCGTTCCGCCAGCGCCGAGTTCGGATCGAGCTTCACCGCCTCGCGCGCCTCGGCACGTGCCGCCTCGCCCATGCCCGCCTGCAGCAGCACGCGCGCCACCTGCAGGTGATGTACCGGTTCGTTGGGATGCGTCGCAAGCAGGCCGCGATAACTCTCCAGCGCCTCCTTCACTTTGCCGTCGCGCAGAAGCGCTTCACCCTCAGGCTCAAAATTCACAAAGACCGCAGGACCCGCCACAAGTTCCGCAACTTTATTGCGTACCTCCGTCGCCTCGGCCACCGTGTATCGCCGCTTTCCCGAATCGAAGACCAGGTCCGTTTCCACTACGCCATCTTTTGCCTTCGAGAATTTCTCGGTCAGCACCGCCGGCCCCATCACGATCCTGTCGTCCTTCGGCAACTCCTTCGGAACAAATCCCGTTGGCGCGACGATCCTGTACTTCCATTCCGCCGTGAATGGCTGGTCTAGTTCCCAATCCGCGGTGCGCGGAGGCTTCGGCTTTTCCTGGTCGTCTTTTTTCTTCTCCGTGTCTTCCTTGCGCTTCAGATCTTCCGGCAACTGCTGAAAGAGAGCGTCCATGCGAATCGCCGCAACCGCATTGTCCAGATCGGTATATCCGCGTTTTGCCTTGTCGCACTGCAGCGTCAATTCAAACTGCTTCGACAAGTCTCCGGGGTCGGTACGTTCGACGCTCGTTAGTTTGTCGGCGATATATTGCGCCTTCACGTATCCAGTCAGCCCGTCGCGCGTGTCTTTATCTGGCTTGTCCGCATAGAACGCGCGGTAGTGCGACTCAAACACGCCGGTCGGCATCGTCTTCTCAATCACCGTCGCCGGACCGTTTTCGCTCAGGCGGATCTCCCGCAACTCCAGCAGCACATTCTCTCGCGATGTCGACTCAGGCGTCAGCGTCAATGACGTGCTTTCAGGCCGTGCAATCAGCGCATGTCTCCCCTGGTCGTTGATCGGCAACTGCCCCAGCCGCGCGTATTGATCCGTCGCATCGATCCATAGACCCGAAGTCCCCGACGACAAGTGCACGTCACCGTGGTCGTGATCGGAACTTCCCGGCACATAGACGATCGCGTGATCGAACAATCCCATCCCCGGCAAGTCCGCCGGAACATCCAGCCGCGAGCCCGCATCCAGCAGCGCCACATACGAAGGGATTCCCGCCGCGCGCAGCATCGCCACCAGCAGCGTCGCCTTGTCTTTGCAATCGCCATATTTCAGCTCCAGCGTCTCCGCCGGATTGTGCGGCACGATCGCCGCCTCGCCAAACTCGATCCCCGTATAGCGAACCTCACGATCCAAATAATCGAGAATCGCCGCTTCCTTGTCGGCCAACGAAGATTTTCCCGCAATCAATCCATCGACGATCGACTGCACCGCATCCGCTTTTGCTTTGCTGTCCACGATCTTCGAATACTCGGTTGCCAGCGCCTGCCACGAAGCGCCCGTCGAATAGTCAATCTCCGGAAAGATATATACATCCGGCGGCAGATTTGAATCGCGCGCTTCAATGCCCTCCAGCGATCCAATTTCGTATGCAATCGTCACCCGCCCGTTCGCCTCAACGCGCTTCGGCGTCACACCCGGCAGCAGGCGCGCTTCAATGCGCAGCGGCAACGACAACGGCGCATCAAACACCGCGCTACTATGCGATACCGCCACCTCTTCATGTCCGAAAAAGACACGCCCAACACGTCCCGGCGCGAAGAACGGCTCCGTCTCGCGCTCCAGGTATTCCTCCTCCACCACCACTCCTGGCGCTATCGCGGGCAGCGGAGCCCGCAGCTTCTTACCATCGCCATAGGTCTTGTAGTCGCCTCCGCGCGCCGGCTCCTCGGTAATCGCACTCAGATCGAGATTGTGTTCCGAGTAGTCCGGCTCAATCACGCGCGCGCGAATCACGGGACGCATTTCGTGCCACGGGTCCCAACCCACGGAAAGGCTGTCCCACCCCTCCGCGCCTTTGGCCGTCAGCACCTTGTAGACAAAGTGGCCCACGTGCGTCAGGCGGCCCGCTTCATCGAAACTGAAACTCTCGTCGTCATCAAACAGCATCACATTTGCGCCATCCGGCGTGCTCACTGCCGACGCTGCCTGGTACAAATCTCTCGCTGAAACAGAGAAATGCGGCGCGGTCCAAGGCTGCGCATTCTGTTGGGCATGTACGGCAAGGCCGGCTACGCCGGGCAAGACAAGAGCTAGAAGACAGGAAACAAAACGACGCACCAGAAGAAAGGGCACAGCGCTCCTCGTTGAACAGGGATTCTGTTCACGGTAAACCCCGCTTAATGGCAAGCGCAAGACCGGCCCGCAAGTCCTTCAAACCCATAGTCATCAGCGGGAGCAACCCGTCAGTTTGTCAGCCGAGCCTCCGCCGCAATCTCCCGCAGCTCCGGCAAAACGCGGCCCAGCGGCATTGCCGGCGCATGCCTCTGTCCCAGCGCAAAATAGACATCTCTATAGAGCGCATAGAGCCGCTCGTAAACCTCAACCGAGCGCCGATCCGGCTCAACGGTGCGGAACGGCAGGCAGACGGCTTTCTGCGCCTCTTCAATCGTCTTGTAAATTCCTGCAGCCAGCAGAGCCATAATCCCCGATCCCAAACTCGTCGGAACCCCCGCCGGTACGAGCACCGGCTTGTTCAGCACATTGGCGTACACCTGGTTCAACACGTCGTTCTTCTGCGGAATTCCGCCCGCATTGATCACGCGATCCACGCGCACCCCATGCTCCGCCATCCGCTCCAGAATGATCCGCGTATGAAACGCCGTTCCCTCAATCGCCGCAAACAATTCGTCCTGCGCCGTGTGCACCAGGTTCCATCCCAGCGTCATTCCGCCCAGCTCCGGATTCACCAGCACCGTGCGATCGCCGTTGTCCCAGCTCATTCGCAGCAGTCCCGTCTGCCCCGCCTTGAACGACTCCAGCCCCTTCGACAACTCATACACCCGCGTCTGTGCCCGCTGCGCAATCGCTTCAAAAATGTCGCCCGTAGCCGAAAGTCCCGCTTCAATTCCCGTGTAGCTCGGATGCACGCTCCCCGGCACGACTCCGCAGACTCCCGGCACCAGTTGCGCATCGCGCGCCATCGCAATGATGCACGTCGACGTGCCTACCACGTTCACTACATCGCCTTCGCGAATATGCGATCCAATTGCATCCCAATGGGCATCGAACGCCCCCACCGGGATCGGAATTCCAGCGCGCAATCCAAGCTTCTCCGCCCACTCCGCCGAAAGATGCCCGGCAACTTTGTCGCTCGTCAGATACTCGCCGCCCATCTTCGCGCGCACGCCCGCCAGCAGCGGATCGACCGCAACCAGAAACTCCTCTGGCGGCAACCCACCCCACTTGGGATTCCACATCCATTTGTGGCCCATCGCGCAAACACTGCGCTTTAGTCCGCGCACGCTCTTCACGCCGCCCAGCGTCGCTGCCACCATGTCGCAGTGCTCGAGCGCCGTCTCAAACAAATCCCGCTTGCCCGGATTGTGCCGCAGCCAATGCAGCAGCTTTGCGAATCCCCACTCGTGCGAATAAACTCCGCCGCACCACTCAATTGCTTCGAGTCCCTTCGCATGCGCCTTGGTTGTGATCTCCTCCGCCTCGGCATGCGCGCGATGATCGCACCACAGGTAATACTCATCCAGCGGCTCAAGCCCATGGCCCACCGGGATCACGCTCGATCCCGTCGTGTCCAGCGCAATAGCTTCCACGTTGCCGCCGCTGATTCCGCTTGCCGCCAGCACATCTTTCGTTGCCGCAGCCAGCGCCGCCATCTGGTCTGCATGGGACTGCGTCGCAAAATCCGGATCATCGCGACGCCGGTGTAACGGATACGAAGCCGACGCCGTCCCAACCGGCCCATACTGACTGTCTACCAATGTCACGCGCACGCTTAACGTGCCGAAATCCACCCCGGCTACGACTGCCATCGCCAACTCCCGCGGTAAATGCTTTCAAACTTTGGCACCAGACTACACCACCACCGCGCGCTCGCGTATCAACGGGAATCAAGCATTGAACTCATCTGCGACAACCTATTTCCTCGCCGCGCCCTGTTCCTTCACCGCCGTAGCCGCTCCTTTCGCATCACCCGCTATCTTCGGCGGCATCCCATCCAGGTTCTTCACCAGTATCGAAATTCGGCGATTCGACGGATCGAAAGGATTCGCCTTCACCCGCAGTAACTGATCCGCGTATCCGCGCACCTGCGTCACCTGGTCTCCGCGCACGCCGTCCTGCTGCATGATCCTTCGCGCCGAGTTCGCCCGATCCGCCGACAACTCCCAGTTGCCGTAGCTCGTATCGTCGGAATACTTCGCCGCATCCGTGTGTCCTTCAATCAGCAGGGAATTGGGCAGCGTCTTCAGCTCGGCCGCCAGCAGTCCCAGCAACTCCTGGCCGCTATCGCTCAGCCGCGCGCTGCCGCTCTGGTAGAACGTGCCGTTCTTGTCCTCGATCAACTCGATCCGCAACCCTTCCGGCGAAATCGTGATTTCGATCTGCTTCGAAAGCTTCTCCAAATCCTTTTTCGCCATGATCTGCTGTTCGATCTTCTCTTTCAGTTTCTGCATGTCATCCGCGGCAGCCACCTTCACCGCCTCGCCTGTGCCCGTCATGGTCGTTCCCATCATCGTGCCCGTTCCCTTGGGATCGTTGAAGTATCCCGCCACCGCCTTCTTAACTTTCTCGCTCGAACCCATCAGCCACAGCACGATAAACAGCGACATCATCGCCGTCACAAAATCCGCATACGCCACCTTCCAAGCGCCGCCATGATGGCCCCCATGCCCGCCCTTGCGCTTGATGACGATAATCGGTTGCGTCTTTGCCGTCACGTCAGTGCCTCTCTACGCAACTTTCTCCGCTGCTTCTGCAGCCGGGGCTGCGCCCTGGTTCTTGCAGAACTTCTCCATCTCGTCAAACGTCGGCCGCACCCGAGCAGGAATCGCGCGCCGTCCCAGCTCAATCGCAATCATCGGAGCCGAACCCTTCAGAAACGCCAGCAGCAGGACCCGCAGCACGTGCAGATAGTCGTTATGCTCATCGGCCGTCTTCGCCATGTTCGAACTCAGTGGACCCGCCACCCCGTAGCACAGCAGAATGCCGAGAAAAGTTCCAACCAGCGCAGCCGCTACCTTCTCGCCAATCTCTTCCGGAGGTCCGCCCAGCGATCCCATCGTAATCACCACGCCCAGCACTGCCGCCACAATCCCAAGCCCCGGCAGCGCATCCGCCATCGTCGTCAGCGCTGCAACCGGCTGTGTGGCTTCGTGGTGATGCACCTCCATATCGAGTTCCATCATCTGGTCCATGTCGAAAGGATCCACGCCGCCCGTGATCGCCATCCGCAGCGTGTCGCACACAAACGATTCCGCGTGATGATCGGCAAGAAAATCGGGAAAGAGCTTGAAGATCGCGCTCTCCTTCGGTTTCTCGACGTCGTTCTCCACGCTTAGCAAACCTTCCTTGCGCACCTTGTTCAGAAACATGTACATCATCTTCAGCAGATTCAAATAGCGCTGCTTGTCCAGCTTCGACCCGCTCAGAACCCCCTTCAACCCAGCGAGAATTCCCTTCAGAATGTGCATGGGATTCGCCACCAGCAGCGTCCCCGTCGACGCACCGGCAATAATCAGCAACTCGGCGGGCTGCACCAGCACGCCAATATGTCCCTTCTCCATCAGGAACCCGCCAATCACCGCGCCAAACACAACAACGATGCCTATGATGGCAAACATGCTTGTCTCCCCTGCGCTGCAATAATGTGATTGCCTCCTGCGCGCACGCTCTCGAACATCGCGCCCTGCGCTCTCTGCAGCATCCCCGCCAGCGGTTCGTCGCTCTCCGCCTGCGCAGCCCCGATGCTCACTGTCAACGAAACCCGATCGCCCCACCAGCGAAATTCCGTCGTGCGCGCGAGCCCTGCCAGGGTTTGTGCGTGTGCCGCCAGCATTGCCGCATTGCGCTCGTGCGACAGCACCAAAAACTCATCGTCACCCCATCGGCCGATCTCTTCGGCCGGCTTCAGTCCGGTCGCCAGCGTTCGCTCCACCTTTTCCAGCATTGCCTCGCAGGCCCGCGTACCGTGCGTCCGGCGCAACCCGGGCGCCTGGTCTACCGTCACCCACAGCACACCCAGCGGGATATCGCTTTGCAAGAAATCCTCATGCATCGCCGCCAGCCGATCTTCCACTTCTCTCTGGCTCTTGCCGACATTCGAATCCTCACCGAGTTCCCCATGCGGCAGCGCATCAATGCTCTCTGCCGGGTGAAACACGACCCCCGTACCGATCCGCGCGCCCAGTTCGCCGCGCAGCACCAGCACCCGCGCCATCACCGGCACTTCATGTCCCACCTTGTGCCGCATCTGCACGAGCGATCCGCGCCCCGCCGCCTTCTCTGCATCGGTCAGCCTGACCCAGCGCTTCACGCCTCCCGCTACTAGCGCATCCAGCGTCGCGCGCACCCCGCCCCCCACAATCTCTCCGCTTGTATACCCCGTAATCGTCTCCGCCGCTCGATTCCACAACGCCACGCAGCCGTCATGGTCCGCAAGAGCCACGCCCTCCGTCAGGCTGTCCAGAGCCGACTCCAGCAGTTCCACGCGGTCCGCCATCGCAGAGTCCTTCCAACCCCTTCATCGGCGAAGAATTCTGTGCCTTGATAAGAAAACGCACACTCGCGACACATGCCAACTCTCGCGGCAGCATCGATTCATAATTGTGAGGATTTTGTTAGACGATTCTCATCCAAACGAGCTCGTCTCCGCGGCTTCGGAACGAATCATTCGTCGCAGCGAAACGCCAGAGAGAAGGGAAATTACTTTGTAGTTTTCCCGGATCCGTTATTCGCGGCAGAGGTTCCGCTCAATGGCAGCCGCACCACGAACCGGGTGTTGCCCGGCTGCGACTCCACATCAATCTTGCCCCCGAACTTATGCGTTACGATCCGATGCACAATCTCGAGGCCCAGCCCGGTCCCCGATCCCTGCGGCTTGGTCGTAAAGAACGCCTCGAAAATCCGCGGCAGCACATCTGCCGGAATCCCCGGTCCGTGATCCGTAATGCTTACCGCAAGCCATCCCGGATCGCCGCCCTTGCCGTTCGCAGCTTCTGTCCACGTTGCAATCTCAATCTGACCCTGCTCCGGCGATGCATCCGCGGCGTTATCGATCAGGTTCGTCCACACCTGGCTCAATGCTGACCCGCGCGTCTCGATCACCGATGGCGATGCCTCAAACTTCTTCTCCACCACGACCTGCTTGGCGCGCAGCTTGTGCCCCAATATCGTGATCGTGCTCTGCAGGCTGTCGTGTACATCGAGCATTTTCACTGGCGAGCGATCGTCATACGCAAACTTCTTCACCGCCATCGCCAAGTCGGAAACGCGCGAAATACTCTCTTCAATCGCGCACACCAGCGAGACACTCGACACGAGCGCCTCCAGCCAGTTCAGCGCATCCGAGAAGCTTCCCGCATCGAAGAACTCCCGCGCACACTTCAACTCATCCTGCTGAAAACCAATCTCCACCAGCGAGGGTGCAATCCTGAATGCGTTTTCAACGCCCGCATCCTGCAGCCACTCCGCCAGCGCCTCTTCAGCATCCGACTGTTCCAGCGAACTTAACGCCGGTGCATGGCAGCTCTTCATCGCATGTTGCAGCAGGCTGTGCATGCACTCCATCTGCTCCGGCGTCTTGGGTTTTTGTGCCGACCGCAAACTCAGGTCCTGCAGCCGCAACAGGTTCTCGCGCAGTTGCGATGCCGCTCGCTTCGCAGCCGATCCGGGATTGTGCAGCTCATGCATCAGGCCCGCTGCCAGCGTTCCAAGCGACACCAGCTTTTCTCGGTGCAAGGCCTCGGCCTGATACATCTGCAGCCGAGACGCCATATCCGCCAGCACTACCTTGCGCGCTTCGGGACAGCAGGCCATCAATGCCCAGAACTGATCGGCAGTGAACCGCAGCAGCTCCGAATCCCGCACTGCTGTCACGAGAAACATCGAGAGTGTCTTGCCTGTGAGAAACGGAGTCTCTCCGAAGGCCTCGCCCGCTTGCGCTGTTCCTACAGTGCTGTACGATCCATCCTGCTCCACGCGATCGGCGCGGCACTCGCCGTCCAGCACCAGCCAGTAGTAGAGCGTCCCCTCGCCCGGCTCCATCAGGGTCGCCCCAGCTTTCACCTTCACGCGATCCACCACGCTGATGTTCTGCAATGCATCTGCGGGCACATCCGCAAAGGGGCGAGTACGACCCAGCTTTCCGGCGATTTCCTTCAAAGGAACCGGCTCAACGATCATGAATTGTGTGCCCGCGCTCATCTTGCCGTTTCCATCCCCATTTAGAAGCCCGCCAGGTACTGATGCGCAAACTGCACTGCGATCGAACCTTCGCCTACTGCCGACGCCACGCGCTTCACCGATCCGTGCCGTACATCTCCTGCCACAAAGACGCCCGGAACGCTGGTTTCCAGCAGAAATGGCTCGCGCTGCTCATGCCAGCCATTCAACATCTTTCCGTCCTGCCGCAAATCCGGCCCGGCCAGCACAAATCCCCTTTCGTCTCGCACAACAGTGTCCGGCAGCCACTCAACACCGGGCTCCGCACCAATAAACACGAATAACGAAGAGGCTTGTACGCAATACTCGCCTTCCGGACCGCGCAAACGCAAGGCCTCAAGCCTCTCTTCGCCCTCCGCGGCTATTACCTGGGTTTCTGTCTCCACCACAATATTGGATGTGCGCTCAATCTCATCGATTAAGTATTTCGACATGGTGGCCGAAAGCCCCTTTGCGCGGATCAGCATCGTCACCTTGCAGGCGAACTTGGCGAAGTGCAGCGTCGCCTGTCCAGCCGAATTGGCGCCTCCGACCACAAATACATCCTCGTCTTTGCATGAGGTCGCTTCCACCAGCGCGGCGCCGTAGTAGATTCCACGCCCCGTTAGCCGGTCCGAGCCCGGAATCCCCAGCTTTCGGTACTGCACGCCCGGCGCCAGCAGCACCACGTGCGAAGAGACTTCGCGTCCATCCCCCAGCTGCACAAACCGATACTGCCCGTCAATCCGCAGCCCCACAGCGCGCTGGGTCACAAACTCCGCCCCGAATCGCGACGCCTGTGTGTGCGCCCGCCGGCCCAGGTCCGCCCCCGTGATCCCCGAAGGAAAGCCAAGGTAGTTCTCAATCCGTGAACTCGAACCCGCCTGTCCACCTGGCGCCTCTGGCTCAACAACTAGCGTCTTTAGTCCTTCGCTGGCCCCGTACACCGCGGCCGCAAGCCCCGCAGGACCTGCGCCAACCACCACCATGTCGTAGAACTCCAACGTGGCATGGGTACTCAACCCCACTTTTGCCGCTACCGCATCCGGATTGGCATCCACCAGCGCGCTTCCGTCCGGAAACAGCACCACCGGCAGTTGCTCCGCCTTCAATTGCCGCTCGTCCAGCAGCTTCTGCGCTTCGTCGCCGGTTGCTGCGTCAATCCAGCGGTAGGGCACCTGATTCCGCGACAGAAAGCTGCGTAGATTGTGATCTTTCAGTGCCCAGCGGTTGCCGATCACCCGTATGCCCTCAAACGGAGGTCGATATCCGGCCTTCCAGTCCTCCAGCAGATCGGTCAAAACCGGATAGAGCTTTTCTTCCGGCGGATCCCAGGGCTTGTTCAGGTAATAGTGAATCCGCGCTGTATTAATCGCACGAATTGCTGCTTCCGTATCCGCGTAGGCTGTCAGCAATACTCTTTTTGCATCGGGAAACACCTCTCGCGCCCGCTCCAGGAAATCGACTCCCGTCATCCCCGGCATACGCTGGTCGCTCAGCAGCAGCGCCACAGGCTCCTGGCGCGCGTTTAGTTGTTTCAGGGTGTCCAGCGCCGCTTGTCCGCTCGCCGCACGTATCACCCGGTACTCCGCCCCATACTGACGCCGCAAGTCCTGCACCACCGCTTCCAGAACGCTTACGTCATCGTCCACTGCCAGTAAATTCGGCCTCGCCATAACCTCAGTCTACGGTGTTTTGCGTCACCACAACAGCCTCCATCCCGGTCAAATCCACCGCTCCCGACGCTGCCACAAATTTCCAATTCGGGGTTATATTGCGAAGCAGTAGCGCCATTTTGTGCCAAATCGGTAAACAGGATGTGCGAGAAACTCCGAAGGATTCTCCGTGACGTTTCGGTCAATTGGGCTGTAATCTAATTTTCAGGGCATTACCTAGGTGCAGGTACCTCTGAGCAATCGGGGTGACGAAAGGCATGTGTATGATTTTCACTACACCTAGGTTGGGGAACTTGGGGATCCACCGACAGTTTTTAGGCATTTGCCGATAATTGAAATATGGCAGAATCCATGCCGCTTGTGGTTTTGGCAGCACCGGCCCCGTGACAGATGAGAAGCCGGTTTCGGCCCAAAGTACTTTGTTTCACTGGCGTAGAGGCGCAAATCATGAACAAAGTTATTCTCGCTGATTCTCAGGCAATCTTCCGGGCAGGAACCGCCAAGGTTCTAGCGATGGACGAGGATCTGCGGATCATTGCCCAGTGCACCGACCTTGACCGGATGATGCACGCAATTACCACCTTCCCTGGTTCGATCGTGGTCTTCGCAGCTTCCCTGCGGCCGGATATGGCCCGCCTGCGTACGCTGCTCGAAGCCTCCAACAGCCGCGGCATTGTCATAGCTGAAAATACCGAGGCCGCCAGTAGCTATCTGCAACAGGGCTTCCGAGGGGTCGTCTTCCGCAACGTCACCGGCCAGGCGCTCGTCGAGTGCGTCCGCCGCGTCGCTGCCGGAGACACTTGGGCTCCGCCGCAGCTCCAGATTCCAGACTCCCCTGAAGAGGATATGGTCGGCACTCGCGTTCGCGATCGTCTTACACCCAAGGAGATGCGCATCGTCGCGCTCATCGTCCAGGGCTGCAAGAACCGCGAGATCGCCCTCCGCCTCAAAACCACCGAGCAGGTCATCAAGAACTACCTGCGCTCTATCTACGACAAAACCGGTGTCAGCGATCGCCTCGAACTAGCGCTCTTCACTATTCACCATCGCGTTCTCGCCCAAGCCGCCGCCGAAGTCGGCAGCAAGCTCGAAGCCGAAATGCAGCAAGCCCCGCCAATGTCCACCGGGTCTCCCGCCCTCGCCCAGTCCTAATCAACCGACTCCGAGACAAACACCAAGGCCGCTGATCAAATCAGCGGCCTACTAGATCTCGGTGTCTTCCTGAACGGGGCGGTTTTGGGGCCCCGCGAACGAGCAGCGTTCGTGGGGCGAGCGAAGTGAAGGACCTGCTTTTGTCGTCGGCATTCGACGCTCAGACTGAAAACAAAAATCCTCAGGCCGAAATTTCCTGAGGGATTTTTCTAAATATCAAATCGTCACAGCTTCTCAGCCACGCTCTTCGCCTGCGTAAACAGCAGCAAATAATCCGGCCCACCCGCCTTCGAGTCGGTCCCGCTCATATTGAATCCGCCAAAAGGATGTGCACCCACCATTGCGCCCGTGCATTTGCGATTCAAATACAAATTCCCAACGTGATACTCGCGCCGCGCCGTCTCCAGCGTCTCACGCGAACCAGAATAAATCGCACCAGTGAGTCCGTACTCGGTGTTATTCGCGACCTTCAGTCCCTCATCGAAATCGGCAACTTTGATCACCGCCAGCACCGGTCCAAAAATCTCCTCCTGCGCAATCACCGCATCTGGAGCGATGTCCGCAAGCACCGTCGGCTCGAGGAAGAATCCTCCTTCGGCATTCTCAACAGCCTTGCCGCCTGACACAAGCCGGCCTTCTTTCTTGCCCGTCTCGATGTATCCAAGAATCGAATCTAATGCCGCTTTATTCACCACCGGCCCCATATTGGGATTCACAGCTGGATCGCCGACCGTCAGCTTCGCCACTTTCTCGCGCACGCGCTCCACAAAAACGTCATAGACAGGAGCTTCGACAATCGCGCGCGAGCAGGCCGAACACTTCTGCCCGCTGAATCCGAAGGCCGACGCGACTACTCCATCGACTGCAGCATCCAGATCCGAATCCGCGCAAACGAGGATCGAATCCTTGCCTCCCATTTCCAGCACCGTGCGCTTGATCCAGATCTGCCCCTTCTGGTGCTTCGCTGCACGCTCGTGAATCTCCAGGCCCACATCGCGCGAACCCGTGAACGCAATAAACCGCGTCTTCGGGTGCTCCACGATCGCGTTACCGAAACTTGCGCCAGAGCCCGGGCAGAAATTCACCACGCCGCCCGGCATCCCCGCCTCTTCCAGCACCTCGACAAACTTCGCCGCAATCGTCGGCGAATCGCTCGAGGGCTTCAGAATCACGGTGTTCCCCGTAACGATTGATGCCGCCGTCATCCCCGCCATAATCGCGAAGGGAAAATTCCAAGGCGGAATCACCGCGCCCACGCCCAGCGGAATATAGATCAATTGATCGAGTTCGCCTGGAAGTTGGATTGGCGTCTCCGCCTTCGCCAGCCGCAGTGCCTCGCGGCTGTAGAACTCCAGGAAGTCGATCGTCTCGCCCACATCCGCGTCGGCCTCGGCCCAGTTCTTGCCCACTTCATACGTGAGCCATGCGCAGAACTCAAAATGCCGCTCGCGAATGATTGCCGCAGCGTTCAGCAGCAACGATGCACGTTGCTCGACCGACACTCTACTCCAAGACTCAAAAGCCCGGAGGGCCGCCGCCATCGCCTTCTCTGCGTGCTCCGCTCCGGCCTTCTGGTGAACGCCCACCACCTGAGCAGGACGCGCGGGATTAAGCGATTTGATCTTGCCTTCGGTCCTCAGGCGGTGTCCGCCAATGATCAGGTCGTACTCGTGCCCAAGGTGGCTGGCCACCAGGTCCAGTGCCGCCTGCATCTTGCGGGCATTTTCGGGGGATTTGAAGTCAGTGAAAGGCTCGTTGCGAAACAAGCCCTTCGGAGAGCGCGGCTGAATTTCGGTTGGGAGAATAACAGTAGCCATAACGAGTAAATTCTAGTCCTTGATCGGAATCTATTGCCAAAGATTGGAGTCGATTCGGGCCCTCAAAGAGGTTTTTTCTTTGGTTTCGCCGACATTAGCAGTACCTGCTCAGAGATCCCTTCAAGATCGTTTCCTTAGTCGCGAAAATAAAGAGGTTATCTCCAGCTTCGAACGTATCCGCACTCAATCATTCCCGTCAATCCTCGGCTCCACGCTCCCGCGCCGGCAACCCGCGATCCCAACAATTCCGTTACATCCGCGAAACTAACCCATCCACACAGGGTTCGAAGTTAGGTACCCCTGGATTGGTCTAATTCGCGTCGACACCAACCAGGGGTACACGAGCATTCGGCGATGACAAATGCTGACAGCCCAGAAACAGCGCGTCGCACGATCCAGTGAGGGATGATGAAACCCCAATTCGATTTGCGTTCCTTGCGCCCACTCTCTCTTACAACGGCCTCAGGCTTATCTTCAAAGACATTGGAAATCTCTGATACCGCGGCCGTGTCCCGATTCTCCGCTTCCGGCATAGCCGTCGCAGCCGTCGCCTTCCTGGCCCTTGCATTTGCCGGCATGCACGCGAATGCGCAGCAGCCCTCTCCTATTCCCAACTGGCCTCCTGATGAGCCCGGCAACACCCAGGGCCAATACGCGCCACAGGATGGTCAATACGCACAGCAGCCCCAATACGCACAACCCCAATATCAGCAACCGCAATACGGGCAGCCGCAGTACCCGCAACAGCAGCAATACGGCCAGCCCCAATCTCAACAATTGCCCGCGTACGGACAAGGCTACGGACAGCAGGGCTACGGCCAGCAGCAATCCTACGCCGATTCCAACCAAGGCTTCGCCGCGCCCTACCAGCCCGCCCAGGCCCTAAGCCCCGATCGCCTCGAACAGATGGTTGCCCCCATCGCCCTTTATCCCGACAACCTTGTCTCGATGGTCCTGGCGGCATCTACGTATCCCGCGCAAGTCGCCGCCGCCGACCAGTGGCTCCACATGCAGGGCGGCGCACCACCTGAGCAAATCGCCGCCGGGGCCAACGGCCAGGCCAGCTGGGACCCCAGCGTCAAAGCCCTCACGGCCTTTCCCCAGGTCCTCGACCAGTTGGCGCAGAACCTCGCGTGGACCACCGATCTCGGCAACGCCTACTACAACCAGCCGCAGGATGTAATGCAGACCATCCAGGTCATGCGTTCGCGCGCCCAGGCCGCCGGCAATCTCCAGACCACCCCGCAAGAGGAGGTCGTTCAGGATCAGGGCAACATCGAAATCGCACCGCCCACGCCTCAAGTCGTTTACGTCCCCCAATACAATCCATGGGCCGTCTACGGCCAGCCCGTAAACCCCTATCCCGGATTCAACATACTTGGCGCCATAGGCTCCTTCGTCGGCAATGCCTTCCTCCAATTCGGCCCCGGCATCGCGATGAACGCCTTTGCCGTCACTCCGTTCGGTTGGCTCGGCTGGGGACTTGACTGGCTCGGGCACGCGATCTTCTTCGGCAACAACGTTTGGTCCACGCACAGCGGCTCTGTTCACGACTGGGGCTTTGCGCACGGTGGTGCTCGCTACTGGGGAGGCCACGGAGAACTGGCCGGCTTCCGTCAAAACGGCGGGTGGGCAAACCGCGGTGGCTGGCAACACAATACCTTCCGCTCTGGCCTCGATCGCAGCAACTTCGCCAACGGCGCCCATCCCACCGCGCGTGCCTTCAACGCCAATAGCAACGGAGGCAACTTCGGCCGAGGCTATCAGGGCAACGGCAATACTTACGGCCGCGGCAACGGCTACCAATCCTCCGGCAACACTTACGGAGGCTATGGCCAGAGAGCTCGCGGCTATGGTGAGCAAGCCTATAATCGCGAACCTCAGTCCATCGGTCGTCCGCAGCAATACGGTGGAGCGTCGCAATACGCCCAGGGACGTCCCGGCGTATATGGCGGAGCGCAGCCCTCCTATGGCAACAACTATGGTCGCGAGTCCGCCGGTTCATCTGGCGTCTACAGCCGGCCATTGCAGAACTACGGCATGCGTCCCGGCTTCAGCGGCAGCTATGCCCAGCCCTACCGCTCGCCCAGCAACAGCTACAGCAGTGGAGCGAGCAACCGGTCCTATAGCAATGGTGGCAGCTATGGCGGAAGTTCTGGTTCTTACGGCGGCTCCAACATCGCCCGCAACCCGTCTGGAGGCGGCTTCCACCTTTTTGGCGGAGGCCACAGTTCCAATAACTATGGCGGCGGAAGTTACAAAGCTCTCAATGCGCCCAGTTTTAGCGGCGGAAGTCGTTCCTGGGGCGGTGGAGGCGGAAGCTACAAAGCACCTCACTTCAGCAGTGGCGGCGGTGGCCACTTTGGCGGCGGAGGCAGTCACTACAGCGGCGGCCATTCCGGCGGCGGAGGACACTCCAGCGGTAGCCACAGTGGCGGCAAGCACCACTAAACTACAAGCACTCATCTATAAAGAATGGCCACCCGACGGGGTGGCCATTCTGCTTCTTCCGCAAGCCTCAGAGATGATTATTCCTCGTCTCCCATCTCAAGCTCATCCTCGCGACCCCGATCCAGTTCACGCGTATCCAGATCGATCAACGCGAGGTGTCGTTTCTTCAACTCGCCATTGAGTGCCTTCAGATCCGACTGCTTCACTTGCTTCCACTGCTCGATCAGCCCATCCAGCGGCTTCTCTGCGATACCCATCGCCTCGCTCTGTGCAGCCGTAGGAGCCTCGTCCGCAGCTTCAATCGAGTGCTCCAGCCGCGCCAGTTGCATCCGAACTGAAGCCAGCGTCGCGGGTCCCGCAGGCCCACGTCCGAATCCGCGCCCTCCATGCTCCGGCCCTGCAATCGCGTCCAGCTTCGAACCGATCGACGGTCCTGCCTGTCCCACCACCGGCTGGCCGCTGCGCGCCTTCAATTGTTCCCGCAGCACGCTGATCTCGTGCAGTGCCGCCGTCGTCTTCATCAGGTCGTCGTACATTTGCTTGGCCAGCGTGAACTGCTGCTCAAGCTCCGGCATCGGCGTTTTCACGCGCGGATCCATCACCACCTTCAGCGGCGCTGTCCATACGTCTTTCCATCCGCGATCAACCGCACCGTGTACTCACCCGGCATCACCCACGGCGCGGTTGAAACTGGCGGCGTATCGTGCGGCGTCGCCAGATCGTCGTCAGGCCCTGTCGACATCCCCGGCACCTGCGGATATTGCAAGTCCCACAGGAACCGATGATGCCCCGGCGCAGCGGACAACACCCGCGGCGGCCGCGCCCAAACCGGCGGATCGGGATAACGCGGATCCGGCGCCGGCACCGGATCGTTGCTGTTGAAGCGCGCAATCGTCTGTCCGTTGCCGTCCGCAATCTCCAGCGACACCACGCCCGACACATTCTGCGCCGAGGTAGTAATCGATCATCGCTCCATCCGGCGGATTCTATGTCGCCGGGAAATCCGCGGGCCACGGCGTGGGCGGATTCATATCGTTGCGAATCCGCAGCGCCGTCTGCGGCGCGTACAGCTGCGCGTCCTGCTCGATCAAGTCGCCGGCGCAATCTGCCGCAGCGGCGTCACGTCATCAAGAATCAAGATAGCCGCGCCCATGCGTCGCCGCGATCAGGTCGTCGCCCTTCACCTCCAGATCGCGCACGGAACTTGCCGGCATGTTCAGCCGCAGCGACTGCCAGTGATCGCCATCGTCGAACGAAACATAGACCTGCGTCTCCGATCCCGCATACAGCAGTCCCTTGCGCTTGGGATCTTCGCGAATCGCGCTCGTCGCCGCGCCGTCCGGAATTCCGTTGTCGATCTCGGTCCATGTCTTGCCGCCATCGTGCGTGCGGAACAGATGCGGTCGCATATCGTCCAGCCGCATCGTGTTCACCGCCGCATACGCCGTCTGCGCGTCGAAGTGTCCCGCATCCATGTTGAAGACTTTCCAGAACGGCTTCAGTGCCGGCGGAGTCACATTCGTCCAGTGCGCACCCGCGTCTATCCGTCGTCCAGATCAGCCCATCATCGGTGCCCGCCCACATTCGGTTTCCATCCAGCGGCGACAACCCCAGCGCATAGATCACGCCGCGCCGCGTTGCCTTCGCCGCCGGCGAATCCTTGTAGTCTTCCACCACCGCCGGCAACTCCCACGTCTCGCGCGACAGATCGGGACTCACTTCGCTTCCAGTTCTTGCCGCCATCCTCAGTCAGCCACAGCGTGTTGGTCGCGAAGTACAGCTTGTGCGGATCGACGGGCGAAAACTGCAGCGGCTCCGTGCGCAGCGCGCGATAACTCCGCAGCGGCTTCGGCTCCACATTCTGGATCTGTCCGGTCCGCCGGTCGTAGCGCGTCACCTTGCCGCCATACACAATGTCGGGATCCAGCGGATCGGGCGCGGCATATCCGTACTCCTCAATCCCCGCCGGATGCCAGTCGTGAAACGTGATCCGCCCGTCGTTGCTGCGGCTCGGCACGCACGCCGATCCCGAATCCTGCTGCCCGCCGCACACGCGATACGGAAACGCGTTGTCCGCCGTCGCGTGGTACATCTGCGCCGTCGCCTGGTTGTACCACTCCGTCCAGCTCTCGCCGCCGTTCTGCGAAATCATCACGCCCTGGTCGCTCGCCAGCGCAATGATCTTCGTGTTGTTCGGATTGATCCAGACATTCTGATAATCGTCGCCGCCCGGCGACCCGCGCAGCGCCGTCCACGTCTTGCCCGCATCGGTCGACTTCCAACTCACGATGCTCGCCACGTACACCGTGTCGGGATCCTTCGGATCGACCAGCGGCACCGGCACATCGCCGCCGCCAATCCGCTCCTCGGGCCGCGTATCGTCTTCCGGCGCGTGAACCCAGTGGTCGCCCCCATCGTCTGACCGGAACAGTCCCACCGCTCCGTGCACCGGTCCAATCTCCGCATAAATGCGCTTCGGATTGCTCGGCGAGATCGTCATTTGCAGCTGCAGAATTTCATCCGGCAGTCCATTTCCCGTGAGCTTCGTCCACGTATCGCCGCCGTCGGTCGAGCGATAGAGGCCCCCTTCAGCGCCGCCAAACGATCCGTTCTCCCACGGCGCTTCCTGCCGCTGCCACATTCCCGCAAACACGATCTGCGGATTCTGCGGATCGATCTGCACCTCCGAAGCGCCAGTCTTGTTGCTCACAAACAGGACGCGCTTGAAGGTCTTGCCCCCATCCACCGTGCGATACAGCCCGCGCTCCTCATTCGGTCCATACGGATGCCCCTCGACCGCGACAAACACGCGATTCGCATCGCGCGGATCGATCGCCACTTGCCCGATCTGCTGCCCGTCACGCAACCCCTCCAGATGCGTCCAGGTCTTCCCCGCATCCGTCGACTTGTACACTCCATCGCCCGTCGATAAGATCCGGCCGCTGCAAACCCTCGCCGCTGCCCACGTAGATCGTGTTTGGATCGCTTAAAGAGACCGCAATCGACCCGATCGAACCGCTCGGCTGGTCGTCCCAAACGCTATGCCAGGTCGAGCCCGCGTCCGTCGTCTTCCACACGCCGCCGTTCACTGCGCCCAGGTAGAACGTCGCCGGCTCGCTCGGCACCCCCGCCAGCGCCCGCGTTCGCCCCGCTCGCATCGGCCCGATCTCCCGCCACTTCATATCCGAGTAAAGCTTCGGATCAACCTGCGAATGTGCGCAGGCTCCAATCAATGCCATCGAAACGGCAATTAAAAACACGCGGCTGCAATGTCTCATGCTTCTCCTTTGTGCGGACATCTCGACTGCTGAATTGGAGTCATCGCGCCGGTCGTGCGAAGTGGAATCGGGGATTTTCCGGCGTGGAGTCCTCGTTTGATGTTAACGAATGGAATTGACCCTGCTTGCTCCCGAACGTGATGATTTTTGCAGAGGTCTTCCGGATTTATGGTGAGACATTCTAACTGACCTATGCGTCCCAGGTATTTGCGGTTCGAGAATCGTCGGAAGGTCGGGCGCGCAAACTCCTGCAATGGCGTGGGGCGCCCTCTCGCACGCCTGATCTCTTGCATCTAAGCAGGAAGACCGCAATTCAGGCGCCCTCTGTAGAATGAATTTATCGATTGAGAGAACCTTGCACGAGGCCAGAAAGGAAACATGCGCCGTGTCGCGCTAATCTACAACCCAGCCTCAGGACAGCACTCCGGACGCCGCGCATCCTATATTCGGAATGCGCTGGCGGTGCTTCGCAAATCCGGTGTTGAAGCCGAAGCCCTGGAAACGCACGCGCCTGGTAGCGGAAAGTCCCTCGCGCTCGCCGCGGTACGGCAGGGTTACGACGCGGTGCTTGCTTGCGGCGGCGATGGCACAGTGCACGAAGTGCTTCAGCCGTTGGTGGGCACAAAGGTCGCGCTTGGCGTAGTGCCGCTGGGAACCGCCAATGCACTGGCGCAGAATCTCGGACTGGGACGCGATCCGGTTAAGGCCGTGCGGGCCCTGCTTAATGCCAAGCCGATGGAAGTTCCGGTCGGACGCATCTTCTTTCGGGAGGCCAATGGCTCCAAGGGCTGGCGATACTTCACGGTCGCGGCGGGTGTCGGTGCAGACGCGCTGCTGATGTCGAGCATGGACCCGGCGCTCAAACGCCGCTTCGGGTATGCGCTCTACATGCTTGAGGCGTTCAAGATCTGGGCTTCGCACCCGTTTCCGCTTTTCGACGTGTCCTTTTCCATCAATGGCAACGGTGCACCGCGAGTCGAGCAGGTCTCGCAACTACTTGCGATCCGCATCCGTTCTTTCGGCGGAGCTCTGGGGGTGCTTGCTCCCGGCGCAACTCTGCGCAAAAAGGATTTGAGCCTGGTGGCCTTCAAAACGCGCAGCCGCCTGCAGTATCTCAGATTCCTACTGGCCACTGTCGCCGGGCGCCAGACTTTCTCGCGATCCATTGAGTTGCTGGATGCCGATTCTGTTGAATGCCGCGCCCTCAATGGGTCCAACTCGCGCGTTTTTGTAGAGGCGGACGGTGAAGTCCTTGGCGCGTTGCCCGCCCGCATCGAGCTAGCGCGCGAGACGCTGACCCTGCTCGTTCCTTCAGGCGCTCAACCGTAGAATCGCTACGAGTCGTGAAGCTGGTCTTGACTCCAGTTGCCCCGCCGAAACCACTGACAAGCGGCATCTTATTTGCATCCCCGCCCTCCGCCTGCAATCATCGCTGCGCACTTTTTCATCCGGAGTCTCAACATGAAACGATTCGCACTCATTCTCTGCGGCGTCATCGCGGCGGCGTCCTCCGTTCGCTCCGACGCGCAAAAACCAGCATGGCAGCCTGCGTCCGGGCACATCACCCTTCCACTTTGGCCCAACGGCGCTCCCGGAGCCCCCGCGAACCTGCCCGCGGAAGTCGACACCACCAAGGCCACCGACAATCTCATCGCAGGACACCCGCTGATCCGGCTGGGCAACGTCTCCATCCCGACGCTGACGGTTTACGCGCCAAAAGGCACCACCACCTCGCGACCAGCGGTGGTTGTCTTTCCCGGCGGCGGATACCAGATTCTCGCCATCGATCTTGAAGGCAGAGAGGTTTGCGACTGGCTCAACTCCATCGAGGTGACCTGCGTGCTGGTGAAGTACCGCGTGCCCAACACAGGCCCGTATCCAAAATCTGCTGCGGCTTTGCAGGATGCGCAGCGCGCGCTCGGCCTTGTCCGTCAACATGCAGGCGAATGGCAAATCGATCCCAATCGCGTCGGTGTCCTCGGTTTCTCCGCGGGCGCGCATTTAGCCGCCGCCCTCAGCACCCATTTCGATAAGCGCCTCTACGACGCCGTCGATGCCGCCGATCAGCTCAGTTGCCGTCCTGATTTTGCATTCATCATTTACCCGGGCTATCTCGCCAACGAGGCGCAACACATGGCGCCCAATGCAGACATCAACCCGACGGACAAGACGCCGCCCAGCTTCATCGTGCAGGCTGAAAATGATCCGGTGCATGTCGAGAACGCGACCGTCTACTTTCTGCAACTCAAGGCCGCCAAGGTACCCGCGGAGCTACACATTTACGCGGAAGGAGGCCACGGATACGGCCTGCGCCGCACCGCGTTGCCCGTAACCACCTGGCCCGACACCGCGAGAATCTGGCTGCACACTATCAAGGTGCTCCCTGAAAACTAGCTACAATCGTCCCAATGCTTCTTTCCGTACTCACCGTTTCCGACCGCTGCTCGCAGGGCCTGATGACCGATACGGCCGGCCCGGCCGTTGTCGCGTTGCTGTGCCAGCATTGGCCTGGTGCGCAAATCGAATCCGCACTCGTGCCCGACGATGAAGAGCAGATTGTTGGGGTCTTGAAACGTTGGAGCGCGCGGGGAGCAGCGCTGATTCTCACCACGGGCGGCACCGGCATGAGCCAGCGCGACCGCACGCCCGAGGCTACGCTGCGTGTACTTGACCGCCTGGCGCCCGGGCTGAGTGAAGCCATGCGCGTTCGTGGCGCCGAGAGCAATCCCTTTTCTTGGCTTTCCCGCGGTGTTGCCGGGCTGTGCGGCAACACGCTGATCGTCAATCTGCCGGGCAGCAAACGTGGTGCCGAAGAGAGCTTGGACTCGATCCTCCTATTGCTGCGCCACGCGATGGAAGTAGCCGCCGGTGGCCGGAGCCATCCTTAATCAGATCCATAGTCGATGCTTGGCCGACTCTCTTAGTGAAAACGTTTCCTATGATCGACGTCAACTGTCAGAGACGTTGCGCAAACAGAATTGACCTGAGCGAGGTTTGCCTCCATAATTTCAGCAGCTTTGCCCAATGTTCCAAGCGCAACTTCTCATCAGATTCTCCTCGTGTAACGCGAAAAATCCTCTAAAATCGGTTTACCTGTGGGCGGACCAAGAAAGAACCCGAATAGGCTTCACCCTGCGAACGCGAGCATTCGTGATGTGGCGCGCCGCGCCGGTGTCTCCATTGCTACAGTCTCACGCACAGTAAACGGTATCTCAACCGTAGCTCCCGAGCTCGCAGAGCGCGTTTGGGGCATCATTAGGGAAGTTGGCTACGTACCCAACACGCAGGCGCGCGCGCTTGTCTCGGGACGCAGCCACATCCTTGGCCTTGTGGTCTCGGAGATCACGAATCCATTTTTTCCCGAGCTGGTGCAGGAGTTTGAGAATCTCGCTGTCGAGCAGGGCTACGAGGTCTTCATCGGTTCTACCAATCACGACACGGCCCGCACCGAGGCGCTCATCCGCCGCATGCTGCAGCGCAGCGTCGACGGTGTAGCCATCATGACATTCGGCATCGAAGAAGGTTTGATCCAAAGGCTTGTCGAGCGCGCCTTCCCGCTTGTGTTCGTGGACGCCGGGCCAGACCTCCCGAATATTCGCATTCTCAAGGTCAATTATGGAGAGGGAATTCGCGAGGCCGTGCAGCATCTCGCGGCACTGGGACATCGCCAGATCGCATTCGTCAGCGGTCCACTGTTAATGCGTTCGGCGGTGGCGCGGCGCGATGCATTTCTCGCTGCCATGGCCGAACTCGGGCTTAAGGTTCCCGCGGAGCACTTGGTCGAAGGCACACACACCATGGAGGGCGGAATCAGGGCCTGCGAACGGCTGCTGGCGCTCAAGGAGTTTCCCACGGGCATCGTTTGCTCGAACGACATGACTGCGATTGGCGTTCTGCATGGATTGCATCGCACCACGCATCCCGTCCCCCTGGATGTTTCGGTCGTCGGCTTCGACGATATTCACCTTGCGCAATTCATGCTGCCGCCGCTTACCACGATCCAGATGTCGTGCAAGCAACTGGCCACGGCCGCGGTACAAGCCCTGCGCGCCGGCATCGAGCCGGATCATCCCCAGGCACAACAGAAAGAGTGGCAAATTCCTACAAAGCTCGTGGTGCGCCAGTCCACATCGTTTCCACGCGGCAGCCTTCCGTCTCTGACGAAAGCGAGTCCCGCCGCGCGTCGCCGCACAGCGAAATAGACAGGAAGCGGCTGAGGTTGGGTCTCGCAGACTTAGACGATTCTCGATAATCCGCGCCACTTTCATGACTTGAAACAGCCCGATGACTTCTGTGTAACCTGCGTGCGGTCAATCATGTCTAATGAGTGCTGTTGAATGTTTGCCGTACGAGGTCAGCTATGTTGATTCGCAAGCCCTCCGACATCCCCTCGTCGGAGATCACGTCTGAGGGGATCTATAACCAGTTCTTCAGCCGACGGCGCTTTTTGCGTAATGCCATTGCGGGTTCCGCCGCAGCAGGCGGCAGCGATCGCCGGTGCCGACCGGCTAGCGGACGTGTTCTCACCTCACGCGAGCGCCCTGGCCGATACCAAGCTGCAGACCGTCAAGAGCCCACTCTCTACGACCGGCGAACAACTCACCACCTTGCAGGACATCACGCACTACAACAACTTCTACGAGTTCGGCGTGCAGAAGAATGAACCGGCTGAAAACGCTGGCCGCCTGCCAACACGTCCCTGGACCGTGAAGGTCGACGGTAAGGTCAAACAGCCGAAGACCTTCGACATCGAGGCCCTGCTCAAGCTGCGTCCTCTCGAAGACCGCGTCTATCGCCATCGCTGCGTTGAGGCGTGGAGCATGGTGATTCCGTGGGTTGGCTACTCGCTCTCCGAGTTCATCAATCAGTGCGATCCGCTGCCCAGCGCGAAGTACGTGCAGTTCCTCTCGTATTACGACAAACACGTAGAAAAGTGGGCGTCTGAATCGAACATCGATTGGCCCTATACCGAAGGCCTGCGCATGGACGAGGCCATGCACCCGCTCACGCTACTTACCTTCGGTCTCTACGGCGACGTGCTGCCCAACCAGGATGGCGCGCCCATTCGCATCGTGGTGCCATGGAAGTACGGGTTCAAGTCAGCGAAGTCTATCGTAACCGTGCGTTTCCTCGACAAGGAGCCGCCGACCACGTGGAACGAACAGGCACCTAACGAGTACGGTTTCTACTCCAACGTGAACCCCAACGTCGACCACCCGCGCTGGAGCCAGAAAACCGAGCGCCGCATCGGCCTGCCGTTCTATGCACAGCGTCGCACCACGCTCATGTTCAATGGCTACGGAGACCAGGTGGCATCTCTGTATAACGGAATGAATTTGAAGAGGAATTTTTAGCAGTGTCAGCGGCGCTTCGCGCCCGTTAGCTGAGCGGTGTTAGCCATGCTTCGCGCAGGTTCGCGGACTTAGCTTACGCAGCCCGGCTAACGACTCTAACGGTGCAAAGCACCGCCAACAGGCGCAACGCGCCGCTAACTCCGCTAACGGTGAGAAACACCGCTGGATACCGATGAACCGCAAGACACTCATCGCGCTCAAGACGCTGACCTGGATCGCCTGCCTCTCGCCCTTTGCGCTGCTTGTATATGAGGCCGTTACCAACACACTTGGACCCGATCCCACGTCGACCATCACGCTGACTACCGGCTACAACGCCCTGCTGATGCTGATTCTGTCGCTGGGCATCACGCCGCTGCGCCTGCTCTCACCGCGCCTTTCGTGGCTCATCAGGTTTCGCCGCTTACTCGGTCTCTTCGCGTTCTTTTACGCGTCGCTGCATCTCGCAACCTACATCGCGCTCTACATGAACTTCGACCTGGGCGTCTTCAAAACCGACATCACCAAGCGACGCTTCATCATCGCGGGCTTCCTTGCGTACTCACTACTTGTTCCGTTAGCGGCCACGTCAACCACGTGGGCCATTCGCAAACTCGGCGGCAAGCGCTGGAACCGTCTGCACAAGCTTGTCTACTTCGCGGCGATCTGCGGAATCATTCACTACTGGTGGCAGGTAAAACCCGGCGTCTTGAGCCCGATGAGGTTGACCATTGCGCTCTTCGTGCTGCTCGCCGCGCGGCCAGTGCTGTTACTGATTCAAAAGCGCAGAGCGCGCCGGGCAGTTGCGGCCTGAAGGCAGTTTTATTGAACCAATTCGGACAGGCCTTCCTCGAAGGCCAGCATGATCTGCGCAACCGGGCTCCAGTTCTTCCGATGTAGAGGCGTTGGCCCGAGCCGATCAAGCGCGGCCATATGCTCGCGTGAGCAGTACCCCTTGTGTTTTGCCAGGCCGTAGCCCGGATACACGGCATCCAGTTCCACCAGCATCCGGTCGCGATACACCTTGGCCAGTACGCTCGCGGCGGCAATCGAGTAGCTTGTTCCATCGCCATGAATCACAGACTGCTGCGGGCACGCCCAGTCGATGGTGTCGCATCCGTCGATCAGCAGGTAATCCGGCTGGACCGCGAGCTGTTCGACGGCGGTGCGCATCGCCAGCAGGGAGGCTCGCCGGATATTGATGCGGTCGATGGTCTCGACGTCGACGGCGGCAATGGCAAATGCAAGCGCTTTCGCGCGGATCACGAGATCAAGTTCGTTTCGCTTATTCTCACAGAGTTGCTTAGAATCATTCAGGCCAGTGAGACGGCAGCCGAGCGGAAGAACGACCGCTGCGGCAACAACCGGACCGAACATTGGCCCGCGTCCCACCTCGTCACAGCCGGCAATGCGCAGAAACCCACATTGGGTCGCAGCCTTCTCCAGTTTCCATCCGCACGCCGCCATGACCCCAGTATAAGAACGTGCCGCCCGTGTCGACCGGTGGACACCTGCGGAAAACGGGTCCAGTATTCGACCGGTAGACCCGCTTGGGAGCGCTGAGCGCGCATCCAATTACGTGGGAGATCCAATGACCGAGAAGGTGAAGCCCACGCATACGCAGCCCGGCGGATTTCAGCAGATGAACCCGCCCCCCGACGACGGCATCGTGAACGATTCCTTCGGAACAGTGGACATCGCTGACTCGACGGGCCTGGATGAAACCAAAGAGACTGGCGACGCCAAACGCCTGAACAAAGAAACCCGGGAAGACTGACTGACGGGCGCTCGCTAATCGTCGAGCGCGCGTAGATTCTTGCGTGGCCCCTCACGTTCCGGTATGAACGAAAACCCCGGCCGAAGCCGGGGTTTTCGTGGCCCTGGAAAGGGAAGCCCGTTACGCCTTGGCGGTCGCGCGTTCCACTTCCTTCAGACGGGCGGCCTTGCCGCGCAGTCCGCGAATGTAGAACAGTTTGGAACGGCGAACCCTGTAGCTGCGAATCTTCTCGACCTTATCGACAACCTTGGAGTTGAACGGGAAAATGCGCTCCACGCCCTGTCCAAAGCTCATCTTGCGGACGGTAAAGGTGGCCTGCGGTCCCTTGTTGATGGCAATCACGAGGCCCTCAAAGGCCTGTAAACGTTCCTTATCGCCTTCTTTAATCTTGACTTGCACGCGAACCTGGTCGCCGGGAACAAAACTTGGGAGATCGGTGCGCTTCAGCTTGTCGGCCAGGCGCTGCATTACTGGATGGATAGACATAGCTTCTTCCTGCTGATGGACTCAGAGCCTTGATTTTAACAGAGAAACGGGCCTCACGCCTAGTTGGCCGGCTTTCCGACGTGATATCTTGCGGCAGGCTTCTCCATCGCCACTGAAAGCGGAGGTAACTTGAACCCAGTCAAGAGCTTCAAAGTATTCGGCGACTCCATCGACATTCTTACCACTGCCTAAATGACCGGCGGCCACTCATCCATGCTTGTCCAAACCTCGCCTCTGGCGGCGGACCGCCCCCACACTCACATAAAAACGAGGATGAGACTTTCTTCGTGCTTGAAGGGAGACTTCGAGATATTTTCCGGCCCAATGGAGCAAGCTGCTTCCCGGGCAAGTGGCCCAGGGTAATCGCGGCTCCGTTCATACCTTTCGCAATGCCGAAACGACAGAAGGCAAGGTCCTCATCGTTGCCTGCCCCGGAGGATTTGAAAACTATCTCGAGGAGGTCTCTGTTCTTTCCGTCCCGCAGGACATGTCCCAGATCCTCGCCATTTCGGAGCGATACGGCGTAACTTTCGCGGTATAGTTTCCCCGTATGGACAACAAACGCGAACTTCTCCGACACACCATCGCAGCCCTTGCCTATCGTGCAGCCCGCGCGCTCAATGGCGCGCCCGATACATTCGCCACCTTCGACGGCTGTGGCCGCAAGCCCATCCAGATCCTCGCCCACATGGGCGACCTCTTTGACTGGGCCCTGAGCACGGTACAGGGAAGTGAACGCTGGCACAACTCTCCGCCAGTCCCCTGGCCAGAGGAGAAAACTCGTTTCTTTGCCGCGCTCAAGGCCTTCGACGACTACCTCGCGTCGGATCAACCCCTCCACGCTGCCGCTGAACCGCTTTTTCAGGGACCGATCGCCGATGCGTTCACGCACATCGGCCAGATGGCAATGATGCGTCGTCTTGCCGGCTCGCCGACTTGTGGAGAGAATTTCTTTGTCGCCAAAATCATCGCCGGTCAGGTCAGCGCCGAGCAGCCCGCCCCAGCGCAGCCGTTTCGCTAAGGCCGTGCTCGTTCAAGGCGTCATCGAATGAATGGAAAATAAGCCGGAGTCTTCGCCTTGTACCGCGCGAATTTCTCTCCAAACCGCGCCGCCAGCAACTTCTCTTCAGCGCGCACGCGAATCTCGGTTCCGATCACGAAGAAGACCACGCCCGCAACCAGCAGCGGCCACCAGGTCTTCGCGAATCCAGTTGCCAACAACATGCCCAGCATCGATGCGTAAATAGGATTCCTCAACCACCGATACGGTCCGGTAGTGATGAGCTTGTGATTGTCGCTCAACGCTGCTTCAAAGCGCCATTGCTTGTCCAGATGGCGAGCCGCCATCCATACCAGCACAACCGACGGCGGCCCCATGATCATTGAAGCAATCAGCGAAGCGGCGGATTTTTCGAATCCCACCGGCCGCACGAACGCCCATATGCACGCGTAGCCCAGCATCACCAGTACAATTCCCCAGCGCGACACGGGAGCGCGCTCCGTCTTCTTCGCACCAGCCGCACGCTTCTGCGGCCTGACGAACGCGAGTGACCATGCGATCCAGCAAACGCCGAGCTCGACCAACGCAGCAATCTGCAGCGTTTTCACAATCTTCAATCTCCGTTTTCGCTGCGAATCTTATCAAGCAGCCGCCGGTCGTCGTCGCTCAGAGCCGCGTGATCCAATAGATCCGGTCTGTTCTTGCAGGTCTTCCGCAATTGCTGTTCGCGCCGCCAGCGGCGAATCTGCAGGTGATCGCCGTTCATCAGCACATCGGGCGCGCGCAGCCCTCCGAATTCCGCCGGCCGGGTGTAGTGCGGATAGTCGAGCAGGCCGCCGGCACCGTGCTGCGATCGCGGCACGCCCTCTTCGTCCGTGCTGATCTCCGCATCGGCCACGCCAAAGCTCTCAAACTCGCCCGACGCCTCGTTGCCCAGCACTCCCGGCACCAGCCGCATCACCGTATCGACAACAACCGCAGTCGCGAGTTCTCCGCCGCTCAACACGTAGTCGCCGATCGAGAGTTCCATGTCGCAGTAGAGTTCGTTGATGCGCTCGTCCACGCCCTCATAGCGGCCGCAAATCAGCACTACTCGATCGAGTTGTGCCAGTTCTCGCGCCACGCTTTGCGTAAACGGCCGTCCCTGTGCCGACAGCAAGATCACGCGAGTCCCACCACCATTCGATGTGTCATCCTGAGCGGAGCGGCTGTGGGGGCCCGCAAACGCATGCGTTTGTGGGGCAGGCGAGCGAAGGATCCGCTCTTGCTCCTCTTTTCGTGCGGCTTTCGCTTCAATCCCCAACGACTTCAGCGCTTCGGCAAGCGGTTCCGGCTTCAGCACCATCCCCTCGCCGCCGCCAAAGGGCCGGTCGTCCACGGTGCGATGCCGATCGTGCGTAAACGTGCGCAGATCGTGCAGGCCGACGCCCACCAGCCCTTCAGCTTGTGCCCGCCGCACGATCCCGTGCTCAAAGATGCCGGCAAAGAACCCGGGAAATATCGTGATGATCTCAAACCGCATAGGTGTCACTCACGATCATAGTTCTTGTGACACTCACGAAAGTGTATCGAAAGGCCCTTTTCAAATTTCTGCAATGGCTAATCTCAAGCCATGTTCGTTGCCTGGAGGAACTCATGAGCGTCCTTTCGAGCGATTCCGCAGTAGCCATTCGGGCTGTTTCCCCCCTGTGCTCTAATGGAGCGCAACGATCATGACAGACTACGAATCGTTGCTAAGTCGCTGGCAATCGGCCGGCGTTCTCGATGCCGAAACCACTGCCCGCATCCGCTCCTGGGAATCTGCGCAGGGCGCGATTAGAACAACGACGCGCAAAGCCGAGCCCCAAAGTGGGGCCCAGGTTGCAGGAATCGCATGGCAGGGAAGAGTTGCTCTGATTCTTGGCGGCATCTTGCTGGCCAGCGGCATTGTCCTCTTCGTTTCCGCCCACTGGGACCAGCTTGGCCCCGGCATGCGCTATCTGCTGGTGATGGCGATGGTCACCATCTTTCATCTCAGCGGCGCCGTCGCTCGCGAAAAATACAAGGCGACATCCACGGTGCTGCACGCGGTCGGCACCATCGCCACCGGCGCGGCCATCGCCCTGGTCGGTCAGATTTTCAATATCCAGGAGCACTGGCCGGCCGCCATCCTCATGTGGGCCATCGCTGCGATGCTCGGGTGGATGCTGTTGCGCGATCAGGCCCAGCAGACGCTCGCGCTTCTGCTCTTTCCGTCGTGGCTCATCTGTGAGTGGAGCTATGCCGCCGAAAACCACATCGGCGTGGAAATCTACATCGGCCGATTCCTCTTCGTCTGGGCCATCCTCTATCTCACATTTTTCATTGGGACGGAACGTCGCGTCGTTCGCGGCATACTTTTCACAGTATCTGCGCATTGCCGCCGTCACCAGCACGTTCTTGCTGCTCGACGGCTGGCGCTCCTGGTACGGCATGCAGCCCTATCCGCCGTTCCACACGCGCTTCTGGGGATGGGTCGATATCGTCGCCATACCAATTCTCTTCTCACTTTTCGGTTTGCGGAAAAGCACCGCTCCCGTACTCGCCGCCATCGGCTTCGTCATCGCGCTGCCGTGGTGTACACGGATGTGGATGGAGCGTTATGCGCACGGCTCCTGGACGCGCACCGAGCCCAGTCTGGCCGCGCACGCGCTCGTCGCAGCCTTCTGCATTTTCCTCATCTGGTGGGGAGTGCGAGAGGCGAGTCGCGGACTCGTGAACCTCGGCATCGTCTTCTTCGGCGCTACTGTCGCATGGTTCTACTTCAGCGATCTCTTCGACAAGATGGGCCGGTCGCTCGGTCTCATCGGGCTTGGCGTGCTTTTCATCGCCGGCGGATGGGCGCTGGAGAAAACTCGCCGCGGCCTGCTCGCACACATGATCCAATCGCCTGCGGCACTCGAGGAGGCACGATGAAAATCGCAAAGGCTTCTGTCGCTCTGCTCATTTTGCAATTGGTCATCGTCTCGACGGTTGCGGCCAAGTATCTCTATCAACGCGCCATCTGTCCGCGTGTGTGGACACGTACCGCCGCATACGATCCTGAAATGGTGATGCGCGGCCGCTACCTCAGCCTGCAACTTACCGTAGACGGATGCGGCAGCACGCTGCCCTCCGGCAAAGATGCCCAGTTCCCGCGCAACCTCAATGGCGTCCCGAACGGGAATAACTTCTCGATCCGTTCGGCCAATACCGTCTGGTTCCAGGCAAAGATCGCCGTCAAAGACAACAAGCTTATCGCGATTCGTGTTCCCGAGTCGGACACGACAACGCCGACCCAATCCGTCGCCGCATGGCCCGGCGCGGCGTGTGATCAGATGCGCCTTACCAACCCAGTCGACTTCTATATCGCCGAACATGCGACCGATCCCACGTGGCTCAAACGAGGCCAGGAACTCTGGATCGAAGTGACGGTGCCACCGAAAGGACCGCCCCGCCCGCTGCAACTGGCGCTTAAAGACAACGGCGCGTGGAAGCCGCTGGCGTTTCAGTAGAAATCGGCTGGTTTGTGCAGCGGAAGGGACTTCTCTAACTCCGCTAACTGGCGCAAAGCGCCGCTAACTACGCTAGCTCCGCTTCGGATCATTCAGATCCGCGAGCCCCTCAGGCAGCGCCATCTCCACGCGCTTCGCTTCCACATCCACGCGTCGCAGATAATCCTTCGCAAAGGGAATTAGAATCTCGTCGGCTGACGCTCCGCGCACAACCAGCAGTGCTACCGGCCCCGCGCTCCGGTCCACGTCCTCAATCTCACCCACGGTGACCGGTTCAACGCCTGCCACATCCACCAGCACGCACCCGATCAGGTCGCCGACGTAGACCTCGTCCTCATCCAGCGCTGCGCGCTCTTCGAGCGGAATCGCTACAACGAATCCCGCAAGCTCCTCCGCCGCGGAAATCGAATCTACGCCGGCAAAGTGCAGCACCACGCCATCCTTGTGCAGCCAGTGGTGCAGCAGTTCCACCTCGCGCGGACTCGCGTCAGCCGGCGTTTTGGGCGCAGCACTGTCGCCACCGAGCAGCCACAGACGACGCCGCTCCGCAAATTTTTCAGGAAAATCAGTGAGAATTTCGGCGAAGGCCTCGCCCTTGCGGCCCTGTGTGCGCTTGATGCGCGCAAGCCACACCCATCCCGTTGGCGCGATCATGCGCGTCCGAAGCGATGTTCGGGCCCGGGGGATTTGGCCATCCTACTCTTCGTCGTCCTCTTCCAGGATGTCTAGCGTGTAGCGATGATGCAGCTTCATGCTGACGGCCCCCAGAATCGTGCGTACTGAGCGGGCTGTTCGCCCCTGCTTCCCAATCACCTTGCCGACGTCAGCCGGTGCCACCCTCAGCCGCAAAACGGTGTTTTCGTCCCGTTGTACGGACTGCACTTCGACGGCTTCCGGCTCGTCTACCAAGGCCCGCGCGATTTCGCGGACCAGTTCGTCTACTGCGACCATGTCAACTTGGGTCATGAACTTGCCTCTGACCGTAAACATCCAAGGAGAAGCGACTTGGATCGGTGCGCCGATAGTATCAGCACACCCTATCTCAAGTCAGTAACCTGTCTTTGGGAAGTCGGTAACCTGTATTCAGATGTGCGCGAGGTTGAAAAACCCCGCTCACACTTCAGATGCAGTGAAAAGGAATTTAGGCGACCGCAGGTTCGGCTGCTTTGGCCGGGTTCTTCTCGACCAGCTTGGCCACGATGGGAGTAAGCTGTGCGCCTACTCCGCGCCAGTAGGCGATGCGGTCATGCTTCAGATCAACTGAAGCTGGGCTGGTGCGCGGATTGTAGGTGCCGACGACCTCGATCGAACGGCCATTGCGGGCGCGGTCCTTCTCGATCACAACGACACGATAATAGGGCTGCTTGGGGGCGCCGAAACGCGCCAAACGAATCATCACCACGGCGATACAGTTCCTTTCAATTCCGGTGCTCTGTTGCGGTCTTTTGGGAGTCTCCCGGCCAGGGCAGAAACGCCCGGCCATTGTCCACCCGGAATTCCCGCTCGGGTACACCGGGGTTCCCTCGGATCGATCTACGTCCGCGGGGTGAAAGACACAACATCTAAGTATCGCCGATAGTGGCCTTTCAGGCAAGCTGTCCCATCGACCGCGACGCGCCGTTTCCGCGTCCTCATACTGCCAAGGTTGCAGATGAATGCCACGTTGGTTCCTGTCTAAAGTCGTTCATTCAAGGCATACTTATTCCGAACTCAGACATCTTTGCACAGGAGCCAGAAAAGGCATGTGGCCATTTTCCACGAAAGAGCCCCTCAGTCCTGACAAATTGCCCGTCCCCGATGCCTGGACGCAACGCAAAGGGCACGATCCCATCGGAAAGCCGATGTTTGTGTGCGTCCACACCGGCTACAGCAAGTTCAAAGGCGTTACCGGCTACGGACACCAAGTGACAATCTCTGTGCCGACGATCGACACCACCCGGGAAGGCTTTCCCAACCCCGGCGAAACCGAAACGCTCAAGCGGATCGAAAACGACATCCGCGAAGTGTTCGAGCCCAATCGCGAATCGATTTTTGTCGCCACCACCACCGTTCCCGGCATCCGCGAGTACATTCTCTACACCCGCAATCCCGATAGCCTTCAGCGGAAATTCGACAACGAGTTGCTGGCACGCGTCTACAGTCACAAGGTCCATATCAAGATCGAGCCCGACAAAGGCTGGACTCGCTACAGCAAATTGCTCTAGCCGGCGCAACCAATCGGCGGCGATCTCTAATTCGCTGCGGCGAAAATCTCGGGTCGTGTGTGGCTGCGCCGGAAAGTTGATCCGGCTATCGGGCTGGAAACAAATACCTCAGCATCGGCCTGACGCGTCCTGCCCAGCTCGCCTCATCGTGTGTTCCGCCATGCACCTTTTCAAAGTGCATCGACTCTCCCGGACGCCAGCCATTCGCCTTCAGCCTCCGCGCCAAATGCTCTACATCGCGAAGCGTGCGCAGTCCCTCACGATCGCCGACGTCGAGCCACACCCGCGGCCGCTCCCACAACTGCGGCGCGTGCTCATTCAGGTAGCCCAGAATGCTCTTGTGATTCCACCACACGCTCGGCGACAGCAGCGCGAGCTTACCAAAATGCTGCGCGTGCCGGAGACCCAGATACAGTGTCACCAGAGCGCCGAGCGACGAGCCGCCCATCCCGGTGCTTTCGCGATCCTGCCGCACCCGATACTGGCTCGCGATCCACGGCATCAGCTCTCGCGTCAGCAGATCTCCGTATTTATCCGCTTCGCCGCCGCCCATCTGCCAGTTGTACTCATGCGTGTACTCGGCCAGCCGGCGGTCGCCAGCGTTGTAGATGCCCACAATCACCATCGGCTCAACCTCGCCCGCACTGATCGCCTCATCGGCATGTTCGCGCACCATCCAGGTGCGCCCCTTCACAAACGAAGTCCGGCCATCGAAGAGGTTCTGGCCGTCGTGCAGATAGAGCACCGGATAGGTCCGCTCCTGCTCTTCGTCATATCCTGGCGGGAGATAAACAATCACATCGCGATCGTCGGGTAGATATTGGCTTTTAAAGCCCTTGTGCAATCGCAATCGAGGATGCGGCGTGGCAGCCTCGATCTCTGCCAGCAAGCCTTTGTTTGTGTCCTCGTTTGTGTGTGAATCAAGGTTCAATCCGCTGTGAATCCCCTTATCCGTTTAGTCCCTCGCCGCTCAGTTGAACCGAGCGTGCAGCCAGACGTCTTACTAAAAAGATGTGCCTGTGGCTGTTACAGTATCAGGAAACCTGCGCTTCTCAAATCGCGCCACCCAGGAGCCAATCCGCCTCATGAACCGTGAGTACCACAAGTGGTATTCCAGCCGGCTTGGCCGCGATATGGAACTGCTCGTCTTCGGCCACGCCGGTCTGCCGGTGCTTGTCTTCCCCACATCGGGCGGCCGCTTCTACGAATTCGAAGACCGCGGCATGATCGGGGCTGTCGGCGAACGCGTGGAGAAGGGCGATCTGCAATTCTTCTGCGTCGACTCGGTTGATATGGAGAGCTGGTACAACCGCAGTGTTGCGCCACGCTGGCGTATCGCGCGCCACGTGCAATACGAGGACTACCTCATCCACGAAGTCGTGCCCCTCATCCGCAAGAAGAACTGGGACACGCACCTCGTCTCGCTCGGCTGCAGCTTCGGCGGATACCACGCCACCAACATCGCCCTGCGCCACCCCGACATCTTTACCGGACTGCTCACCATGTCGGGCGCATTTGATTTAACCAACTTCCTCAACGGCTACTACGACCAGGATTGCTACTTCAACCTGCCCACTCACTATTTGCCCAATCTCGCTGATCCCTGGTTTTTTGATCACTACCGCCGCAACACCTACATCCTCGCCACTGGCTGGGACGACCAGTGCCTCGGCCAGAACCAGAATCTCGACCGCATCATGAGCTCCAAGGGAATCCCTCACAAACTCTACACTTGGGATACCCATAACTCCCATGATTGGCCCACTTGGCGGGGGATGATTCAGGAATATCTTTAAAGCAGGGAACAGGGAACGGGGATTAGGGTTAAGAAGTGAAACACACCCCCGACGGCTGGCCGATTCTCAATCCACCAAACTCTCCCAAACTGCTCGAACCCGATTCGTCAATTGCCTGCAGGACCTGCCGCACGTAGAACTGTAATAGGCGACTGACGACTGACAACTGAAAACAAAGGACTGTACTCCAGGATTTTCCCCCATGAGCGAAGCCAATCCATACGCGAAGTTTCTTGACGGACGCCCTCTTGAGACGATTCTCTCCAACACGTCACACGAAATCGCCAACAAGCTCCAGATGATCGCTCCAGAAAGACTTTCGGAGCCGCCAGCACCCGGCAAGTGGTCTCCCGCCGAAATCGTCTGCCACCTGGCTGACTGCGAAATCGCCTTCGGCTTTCGCCTGCGCCAGACCCTCGCCGAGGACGACCACGTCCTGCAACCTTTCGACCAGGAAAAGTGGGCAGCGACTTATCAGGGCATCAATGCCAAAGATGCATTGGCAGCATTCTCCGCGCTTCGCAAATGGAACCTTCAGCTCATCGGGAAAACTCTGCCCGGTTCAGCAGCCAAGCCCGTCACCCATCCCGAGCGTGGCTCCATGACCTTTCAGACCATCGTTGAGACGATGGCCGGCCACGACCTCAACCATCTCGCCCAGCTCAAGCGCATCGCCACGAGCTAAGCATCTCTCCTTCACACTTCTCTCGAAAGCGGTAGCCGAGACAGCAGAGTGGCAATCCCCCTTAGGAGATTGCTTCTTGGCGTTTGCGCGCGATGTCACACAGCATGTCGGAGTGGATGTTCAGGCCGAGGTTGGTCATGTTATAGAAGTGCTCGCTCGCAACCAGCCACACGATCTCACAGATGGCACGGTCGGAGTAGTGCTCGCGCAATTGACGTCTCAACGGTCGCCGTGATTCACGAATTCCATTTCTCCCTCAACTTTCCCTGCAAAATCTCCCGGCGCTACGTTTCCAGAACGATTGCGCACTTCGTGGGAACCTATTTCGGCTTCCCGGGGTCCAACGCAATAGCGTCTTGCAGTTTCAGTTTCGTTGTGTACCCGTCTGCGCAACTGCGCAGCATCTGCGCGCCTGCGCAGCCTAGGAGGATCGATGCATCTCTGGGTCACCGCACTTTGCCTTGCCGCCCTCACTCTCACTCTCCCTGCCCAATCCAATTCGGGCACTTCTGCCAAATTTAAGCCTCCCGCGCCGCAGGCGCACTCAGCTTCGCCTCAGATGGCGCCGAAGGCGCAGTTGGCCCCACCGCAGGTGGTTAAGGACCTTCCGGTGCGCAAGGTCGTCCTCTACAAGAATGGCGTCGGCTACTTCGAACATGCCGGAACCGTCAGTGGCAATCAGCGCGTCGCCATCGACTTCACATCGCCGCAGCTCAACGACGTCCTGCAATCGCTCACCGTGCTCGATGAGGGCGGCGGACGCATCGCTGGCGTCAACTACAACTCCACAACACCGCTAGCCGAGCAACTCAAGACGCTATCTCTTGGAATGAATGAAGACCCAACATCAACCGATCTCTTCAGCGCGCTGCGCGGACAGAGGGTCGAAGTCACCGGTGCGCCTGGTGGACCGATCTCCGGCCGTCTCATGTCCATCGAAGCTCGTACGGAAAAGATCGGCTCCGATGAAAATGTTCACTCCATCGACAGATTCTTCCTGACAGTGATCGCCTCGTCCGGCGCAGTCCGCGTCATCGAACTCACGCCCACGTTGAGTGTGCGCCCCGTCGATTCCAGCCTGCAGGGCGAACTCGATCGCTATCTTCAACTGCTGTCGACCACGCACTCCACCGGCTTGCGCCACCTCACACTCGATGCTCTCGGACAGGGCCAGCGCCAGCTCCGCGTCAGCTACATTAGCGAAGTGCCAGTCTGGAAGGCTACCTATCGCATGGTCTTTCCGCGCGAAGCCAACAGCAGCGCCATCGTCCAGGGCTGGGCGGTCGTGGATAACACCGTTGGCGCCGACTGGGACAACGTCCAGCTCTCGCTCGTGGCCGGAGCCCCGCAAAGCTTCATCCAGCCCATCTCGCAGCCACTCTACTCTCGCCGCCCTGAGATTCCCATCTCCACTGAAGCGCAGACAACGCCGCAGACCCACGAAGCTGCAGAAACGGTCGAAGTTCAGTCGGAGATGATGAACAATGCACTCGTCGCACCAACACGCGTTCCAAGGTCCGCGAAGATAGTCGCTCAAAATCAGGTTCCTCCTGCTTCATTCGGCGTTGCCGGCGCCGCAGGGCTGAGCGGATCTTCAAGCGGCGTCATCGGATCGGTCTTCGGTGCTGGCACAGGTGGAAATACTGGCGGAGGCGTCTATCGCGCCACCGACGCCATCGCCGAGGGCGACGTCTCCACCAACGCATTCGACGATTTCTTCGAGTACTCCCTCACCCAGCCCGTCACGATCCACAAAAACGAGTCGGCCATGGTGCCGATCCTTCAGCAGGAACTGCCAGCCGAGCATGTCACCCTCTGGAGCCGCAGCGATCCGCGCCCCCTTCGCGCCGTCTGGCTCGAAAACAAGTCGAAGCTCACCCTCGACGCGGGCAGTTTCTCCTTCTTTGAAAGCGGCGAATTTGCCGGCGAAGGCCTACTCGATCCGATCCATCCCGGTGAGCGCCGTCTGCTCTCATACGCCGCTGACCAGGCAACGCGCGTCAAGATCACCGATCAGCAATCGCGGCGCACCATCCATCATCTGCAGATCCGCAAAGGCCTCATCGTCGAGCGCTATATGGACGTCATGTCCATGACGTACTCCGCCACCAACTCCGGCGACGACGATCGCGTCGTTCTGCTCGAACACCCGCGCCGCACCAACGGCTGGTCTCTGGATGAAGGAGTCAAGGCCGCCGAAACCACTCCCGATCTCTACCGTTTCAAGGTAGCCGTCAAACCACATGCAACAGAGAAACTCGAGGTCCGCGAACGTGGACCAGAGTACACATCAGTCATGATCGATCCCAGCCAGAACACCAACGCCTACCTCATCGACCTGGTCAAGCGTGTTTCCTGACGCCGAGGCGCAACTCAAACCGATTCTCGATGCACAGGCCAAACTGGCCGACCTCGATCAGGCCATCACCGACTCAAAGAAGCAGGAAGAGACAGCCTCCGCTGATGAGGCCCGGGCCCGCGAAAACCTCACCGCGCTCAAAGGCAACGATGCTGCGCGCCGCTTTGTGAAGGAGCTGAATCGCGCCGAAGATTTGCTCCAGTCCACGCGTAAACACACCGCCGACCTCGAGCAGCAAAAGGCCGCAGCCGTAGACAACCTCCGAGCCCAGATCAACGCCCTCAGCTATGACTGGGACGTCACCACCAAGAATTGAAAAGCAGTAACTACGATGTGTCATCCTGAGCGCTGCAAGCCTGGGGCCCCACGAACGAATCATCGTTCGTGGGGTAAGCGGCGCGAAGGATCCGCTTCTCTCCTCTCGTGTGTGCCTCATCCTCCAAGCACAAGGATGGTCGCACAAATCGCAATTAGCTATTTCGGTTTATCCGCGCCTTGCTTCTTATTCTGCTGGCCTTTCGCCTGTGCGTTCTGGCCGTGATCTTCCTTGTGGCGCTTATTGTGGTGGGCGACTGCCTTCGCAATCTCTTCCTGCGTGAGCTTACTGTGCTCATCATTGTGCAGAACGTCGTTTGCGATTGTCGAGTCAGTCTTGCTCTGTTCCATGCATTACCTCCTCGTGTGGAGCGCCGGGGTCCCCAGCGACGGGTCCATGTCGCTGGGGTGGTTCGCAGGAGGCTTCTTCTCGAATCTGCTTACGGGTCCGAGGCGAAGTCTCGCCGATCCCTTGCAGGTGACTCACTGAAACGCGCGCAATCATCCTTCCGAACCGGTCCACGGCGCACTCTCGCGGCGAACCGTTCGATCGGGCCACCGTGGCGGAGCCCCTCTTGATTAGGATAGTCTCTCCGGCACTGCCATTGGCAGCCTAATGAGCTCTGGTAGGCCCTACATCGGCCAACTACGTTTTCATCAGCACGATAGCTAAAAGCTAACGGATTCGTTTTACAAGCTCCCTCTCATCGCAAACTCAATCACACGCGCCGTCTGCTCCTCATCTTCGCCCGAGGAAATCATCAGTTGATACAGGTGCGGATTATTCCATTCCTTCCCGAATCGCATTCTCAAGTAGTGCGCTCGCTCAGCGTCCACATCGCGAGTCCGATGTTCGATGTTTGCGCCCGGTTCCAGCCGCGTTCGCAGCCGATGAATCCGGACGCGCAGCGGAGCATACACAAACGCGTGAAACACGTCTGCCTTCGATTGCAGAATGCACTGGGCCCCGCGGCCAACGATCACACAGTCGCCAGCCGTGTACGCGTGCTCGATAATCTGCCGTGTCAAGTCGGTCATCACGTCTTCGTCAAAGCATTTCTCCTGCTCCAGTGCCACGCCTGCAGCCAGGGCTGCGCCCCGCATGGCCTGGCGGTTCATCCTGCGCAGCCAGCCGTCGACGTGTTCGTCAAACCGGCTTACGATGCCCGCATCCACGTGCGCCGCGCAGGCGATCTCGTCAATCAGCGCACCATCCAGCAACTTCCAGCCCAACCGTTTCGCAATCGACTGCGCGATCCTTCCACCGCCGCTTCCAAACTCCCGCGAAACCGTCAACACCCGGTAGTCCATCTGATGCCTCCCCGTCCCGATGACGGCATCCACGCTACGCCCGTCCGTCGTCTTCGGCTGTGATCTCGCTCACCGACTCCTAATTATTTCGATGAGACGAAAAGACTTGGCAGCAAATAGAAAGGGCCAGGCCGAGACTTCAGCCTGACCCTGATTCGATTCGCCTTCGAATCAGTAAATGACCTTCAACCCAAACTGGAAGATCCGCGGCTCAAACGTGCTCGTAATCTGGCCGCCTCCTGTCGGGTTTCCGGTAATCGTCGAAACTGGCACTGAGCCGCCCACGTTCGCAGTCGCAGACGTCGTACCCTGCGATCCGCTGATCGTGCCCGGCAGATACAGGTTGGTGTGGTTGAACAGGTTGTAGACCTCTGTGCGGAACTCCATCTTCAGGCGTTCTCCCGGCAGAGTGAAGCGCTTGTTCAGGTCAAGATCCGACTCATAGAACGCCGGCGTGCGCCCTGGGTTGCGCGGCGCATTGCCAAACGGACTCAGCACGTTCCCCGCAGCGTCCTTGATCGGCGGCATCTCGAATGCGGAGAAGTTGATGTAATTCACATATCCCGTGTTCGCAGCACGCGACGAGCGTCCCTGCGTCACCTTCTTGCCCGGCACAAGATCGGGACGGTATTCGTTGGCTCCGCGGTACGTTGCCGAAATCTGCAGCGAAACCTGCTGCGCCGAGTTTGGCGAATATGTAATGTTGAACGGCGTGCCGGCCTGCATGGTGTTGATGCCGCTGATCTGCCATCCGCCCAGCACTGCGTCCGTCAGTCCGTTTGCGTTCGCCAGGAAATGACGTCCGCGGCCGAATGGCAACTCGTACACCAGGCTTGTCACATTCGCGATCGGCAGGTTGTAGTCGGACTGCCCGTAGTCCGCTCTCAGGTCGTTGCCATCCTGTGGAGAAGGCGTATTGGCCTCGAGCGACGCCGAAGCGTTATCTAGCGAGTGCTCCCACGTGAACGAGTTCAACAGCGTGAGTCCACCCACAAAGCGCTGCTCATATCGGGCCTGCAGTGCATTGTAGTTTGAGTAGAATTCATTCAGCGCCTCGGTGATATCGCTGGGCCAGCCCGTAAACGGCCGTGTAAATCCGAGCGAAGGATTCTTCTGGTTTCCGTTGAGGAATCCCTGCAACTTCAGCCCGTGGTTGCCTACGTAAGCCAGATCGAGCAGCGTATTCTTCGCCAATTGTTGCTGCACGTCGAAGAAGTAGTTCTCCACGTAGCTATCGCGCGTGTTCTTCGGAATCCACGTAATGTTATCCGTCGCCGGGTTGAACGATGTCACCAGTCCCGAAGGATATCCCTGGTCAGCCGTGACATAACAACTCGGCGTGGTCGAACCGGTGGCGATGATCTGCGCCGGCAGCGGCGAACTGCAATGATTCGTCGTGCTCGGCTTGATCTGCGTCACCGCCGCAAACTGCGCCTGCGGTGCGTTGATGCCCAGGATGTCTCCCGATCCGGCGCGCGTGTAGTGGACATAGCCGGTGCCGAATCCGCCTCGCACCACCGTCCTGGGCGACATCCCGTACGCAAATCCAACACGCGGCGACCAGTCGGCCAGGTCGGGATTGACAAGAGTCTTCCCGTACGTCCCTCCAGGATTAACGGGCGTGATCCCGTTGCCCGACGCAGCCCCCGGCGTGATGGTCAGCACCGTCTGCGTTGCTGGGTCGAAGTTCGAAATGTTGTTCTTCCACTCAGAGTAGGGCGAACCATACTCCCAGCGCACGCCAAGGTTCAGCGTCAGGTTCGGCGCGACCTTCCAGTCGTCCTGCGCGTATGCGCTCTCCAGCGTCTGCCGCAGATGCACCACGAAATAGTTGGCAAGCTGATAGCTAGTCGTCGTGCCGAACAGGAAGTCAGCCCAGTAGGTATCCGTCACCGGCGACGTGGGAGCCGCGCCGCCGCTGGCTGTCTTAGCGCAAAGCGGCGAGATGGCTGCATCACACAGGCTGTATCCGCTTCCGTAGGTAAACGAGCCATACAGCGGATTGTTGTCGTTCACCGCCATCCAGATATGCTCGTACTCATATCCGAATTTGAGCGAGTGCTTGCCCTTTACCCAGGTGAAGTTTACCTTCGGATCAAGCAGCGCCGGATTCTGCCACTGCGGATTCGTGCTCTGACGTCCGAAACCCGTAAAGCCGCTGATCCCCACCGACGGCAGGCCTCCTGCCACAATCGAATTCGCCGGCAATCCGGGAATAGTGAAGTCGTTCTGCCCGATCGACAGCGTGTACTTGCCGGCCTTCGTCCTCGAAAGCCCCAGCCTCGCATCCATTATCTTGTTGCTACCAAACGTGTGCGTGTAGCCCAGCGCCACCTGCTGATCCAGCACGCGGATCGTCCCATTCGTCTGCCCGTCCAGCGGCAGCGGAATCGTGGGATAATTCACCCCGGTTTCCTTGCGGTCGCTTACGCGCAGAAACCACGAACTGCTCGGGTTCTGCTGATAATCCAAGCGAAGATCGCCCTTGTCCGAGTTATCGGTGAAGGGAATCTGCGCCGAATAGTCATTCGAATTGAGACCCGTCGAACCTACGCCCGCCTGCGGCAGCTGTGCCGCGAATTTCTGAAAGTAGCCGAGAATCTGCGACGACAGCGGATTGATGGCCCCCGACGGAATTGCGGTGCCCGCCGGATAAACTGCGCCCGTAACAGCATTCCTCACCGGCACCACAAGATTCCCGTTGAGCTGATTCTGCGTGGGCAGCGTTAGCACGTACAGCGGCCGCAGTGTCTGCCGGAACCCTTCGTAATCAAGGAAGAAGAACAGCTTGTTCGAGACAATTGGCCCGCCGAAGTTCATTCCGAATTGATTGCGGTTGAACGTAGGCTTCGTGAACGGCGTGGTTGTTCCCGTGTTGCTCACGACGCTTGGTTTGAAGAATCCCGCCGCATTCAGATCGGTGTTGCGAATGAACTCATACAGCGTCGCGTGAAAACTATTTGTACCGCTTGCCGATGCCACGTTGACGGTTGCGCCCGACGACCGTCCGTACTCCGCGCTCTCGTTATTGGTCACCACGTTGAACTGCGCAACAGAGTCGGGCGCAATCGCGATGATCTGATTGTCGAATCCCTGGTTGCTCTCGCCGTACGCGTTATTGTCCATGCCGTCGAGCAAGTAGTTGTTGAACATGCTGCGCTGGCCATTGACGTTGTACGCGCCCTCGCGCACCAGGCTGCTGATCGAGCTTGTCGTTGCGGCTGTCGGCGCCTGCCGCGAACCGGTCACCAGCGCCAGCAGGTCAGAGAAGTTGCGGCTCACCAGCGGCAGCGCCTCCGTCTGGTAACCCGAGATGGTCTGTCCGCGTTCGCTCGTCTCCGTTTCCACCTGAAGCGCAACGTCACTTACCTCGACTGTGGTTGCGTTCGCCTGTCCAACCTTCAACGTCAAATCGATGCGCGCGCGTCCGCCCACCGCGATCGATATATTTGTGGCTTCCGCCGGCGCAAACCCCGGCGCCTCCGCCCTGATGCCGTAGGTGCCCACTCTCAGCGACGGTACCTCGTAATCGCCCGAGCCGTTCGTTGTTACTTTCATCGCAATGCCCGTGTTGACGTTGGTCACGATGACAAACGCATTGCTCACCACCGCGCCGGTTGCGTCGTGAATGGTGCCGGTCAGGCTGCCATCCTCATATTGCGCTCTGGCTGTCACGCCAAAAAGTGCAATGCATAGGCCCACCCAAAGAGCGATCTTGCAGAAGATGTTTCTCATGATGAGCCGAGCCTAGCGAGCCGTTGTCATGAGTCCGTGAAACGACCGTGAACGGAATGTAAATTGGCGCACTCCGTGCATGAATAACATTGACCGGGTTTCTCTGGACTCGGTCGACCATCGCCCACCGTGCCGCAGTCCCAAACAACTGCCGTACACTGTTCACATTGTTTCGGGCTTTGCGGCATCCTGCCGCTTCCCGCCCGGAGGTCTACGGATGAAGAAAATCGGCGTCCTGTTCGGCATGGAAAACAGCTTCCCCGGCGCGCTGGTGGAGCATATCAACGCCCGCAACGTCGATGGCATTCACGCCGAGTTCGTCGAAACCGGCGCCGTCCACCTCGACAAGCCCGCGCCCTACGCTGTCATCGTCGACCGCATTTCGCACGACATTCCCTTCTATCGCGCCTATCTCAAGCACGCTGCACTCAACGGCACCGCCATCATCAATAACCCCTTCTGGTGGTCCGCCGACGACAAGTTCTTCAACTACTCTCTCGCCGCCAAACTCGGTGTCGCCGTGCCGCCCACCGTCATCCTGCCCCACAAGAAGCACCCCGAAGGTACAACCGACCGCTCCATGCGCAACCTCGAGTACCCACTCAACTGGGAATCGGTCTTCACCTACGTCGGCGAGCACGGGTTCATGAAGCCTGTCGACGGCGGAGGCTGGCGCGACGTCTACCACATCCACAATCGCCCCGAGTTTTTCGCTGCCTACGATCAGTCGCGCGACCTTTGCATGCTCTATCAGAAAGCCGTCGAGTTCAACGAGTACTTCCGCTGCTACGTCGTCGGCCAGAGCAAGGTCCGCATCATGCCCTACGACCCGCGCAAGCCCCACCAAGAGCGCTACGTGCAGAACCCGCCCGAGTACGACAAGAAACTTCTCGCCCGCGTCGAAAAGGATGCACTCACCCTCTGCCGCGCTTTAGGCTACGACCTCAACACCGTCGAATTCGCAGTAGAAGACGGCATCCCCTACGCCATCGACTTCATGAACCCCGCCCCCGATGCCGACCTCAACTCCGTAGGCCAGGCCAACTTCGACTGGATCGTCCGCGAGGTAGCCGATCTCGTCATCGCCAAAGCAAAAGACGCACTGAAAGCGCCGAAGGAACTCGGCTGGGCCACATTCCTCTCCGGCGCAGCCGCCGGCGCGCCAGCAACGAAGCCCACTGCAAAGAGATCCCCTGCAAAAAAGTCCGCGCCGAAGAAAGCGGCGAAAACCGCGGTCTCCAAACCCTCCGAGGCTACGGACTGAAATAGCTTTGCAGTTTTTCATTGAGGATGACTTGTCATCCTGAGCGACCAACGAGAGCCGAAGGATCTGCGGTTGTTTCCTCTCGTGCGCCGAGGGGCCCATTCACGCACGTTGTTTGCACATGGGTGGGAAACCACGAACCCAACCCGCGGCCTTCGGGGAATTCTCGCCCGGGTAGCCTGCCTCAGTTATAAGTTCGAACCGAAGGCCAGCAGGCGGCCGTCGCAATCCTTCACCACAAACTCTCGGGATTGCCAAGGCGTGTTCCCAAGTTCCCGACTGAACTCTACGCCCTTGGCTGCGAACTCCGCATAGAGCGCGTCCGCATCCGCGACTAAAAGATACGCGTCGAGCAGTTCGTCCACATATTTGTCCGGATTGGCTGCAGGCGGCTCGGCGCAGCGGAAATGAATCGCGCGCTTATCGCGCGCCACGATGGCATAGACCGGCGGATCCAGCCACGTCCCCCGACATTCGAAGCCTAGCTTGTCCTTGTAATAGGCGAGTGTCCTCGGAATGTCCGTGGTGAAGAACAGAGGCGCAATCTGACGAATCATGGGCCAAGTCTATCGCAGCTCTTTCCGAACCATCCAAGTCTCCCAGCCTTGTCTCTCTCACCACTCAGTTTTTGGTTCTAAGCCACTTTCCGAAACGTCAGATTGTACCGGTACGGTCCCGTCAGCGAATGATGCCCGGGCTTCAGCGGCTGCACGCCATGAAAGCGCATCCGCGAAGGTCCGCCCCACACAATCACGTCGCCATGCTCCAGCAGAATGCGCTTCGTCTTGTCCGTCCGCAGAAAACCGCCGAGCAGAAAAATGCACTCCAGTCCCAGCGAGATCGACACAATCGGCTGATGCAAATCAAACTCGTGCCGATCCTGGTGAATCCCAAGCTTCGTGCCAGCTTGGTAGCGATTGACGTGGCAAGTGTCCGGGCGGAACAGCGGAAATCCCGAACGCACCGCACAGCGAACCGCAAAATCCGAAAGCACGCGCGGCATTGGTGGCCACATACGGCGCACACTCGGATTTTGCGGATCCCATCGCCGCCGAAATGCCTCCGGCGTGCCGCAGTCCGACACCATCACCGACATCGGCAGTCCGCTGGGAGTCGTCGCGTGGTGAAGCGGGGCGGCCGCAAGAACGCCATCCACGGCAGAAAAGAACTCGCCGTCCTGTGGCAGCGCCAGACCTCGCATCAGCACCGCGCCAGGGTAGATCTCCTCATGCGTCGGCTCCGCCGCAAGTTGGGAAAAGAGATTCATCGCCCAATTTCATCCTACAGTAAAGGCGAACAAAAAGCGAATGTTTAAAAAGGCCGACAAACCGCAAGGATGCGCTCGTCGGGAGAAGATCGCCAATATTGAGTTTTCGCCAAGTCGCTGACTTGCTGTGTCTTGCAGCTGAAGCTAGCCTGCTGCACCTGATTCGTCCGGTCCTGACCCCTGATCTCTCATCTCTGAACCCTGCTCGTATCAACTCCTTCACCTCTTCGTCACTCGTTGGCCCAAACTCCCGGTAGAACAAACTCACCGCATCCAACGGCTCCGGAACCAGCGCGCACACCACCTGGTCCGCCTCATGCGCCAGTTCCTCGCACGTGCTGCTCGCCCCAACAGGAACGGCCACAATCACCCGCCGCGCCCGTTCCTTCACCGCGCGAATCGCCGCCCGCATGCTTGCTCCGGTCGCCAGCCCGTCGTCAACAAGAACGACAGCCCGCCCAGCAATTTCCACCGCCGGTCGGCCCTCGCGATAGAGCTTCTCGCGCCGCACCATCTCCTGCGTCTCGCGCTCAATCACGTATTCGAGTTTCTGCTCCGACACGTGGTACGAACGTACGACGTGGTCATTCAGCACCACGCCTCCGCCACTCGCGATCGCGCCCATCGCGAGCTCTTCCTGCCCAGGGACGCCCAGCTTGCGCACCGCCAGAAGGTCCAGCGGCAGGCCGCACGCGCGCGCCACCTCATATGCCACCGGCACGCCGCCACGCACCAGCCCGAGTACCACGCCATCCTTCAAGTCGGGTAGCTCAGCGACAAGGTCTGCAAGCACTCGCCCAGCCTCCCGCCGATCCTGAAACAAAATTTCACTCACGCGCAGGATTGTATGCCCGTCCGCTGCGAACTACGAACTCAGAATTTTGAACTGCGGCTTTACAATTGCCACACGCTGTCTTAGGAGCATCCATGCGCCCCTCCTTCTCGCTCGGCATTGAAGAGGAATATCAGACCATCGACCCGCTCACGCGCGACTTGCGCTCGCATATCCAGACCGAGATGCTCGCGCAGGGCAAGATGCGCCTGCAGGAGCGGGTCAAGGCGGAGATGCACACCTCGGTAGTGGAAGTCGGAACGCGCATCTGCCGCAACATCGACGAGGCCCGCGAAGACATCTACGAACTACGCCGCGAAATGATCAAGCTGGCCCGCGAGCACCATCTCGAACTCGTCGCCGGCGCCACACATCCATTCGCTGACTGGCGTACGCAGGAGATTTATCCCGACCCGCGCTACCACCAGGTCGTCAAGGATCTCCAACTCGTCGCCCGCGCCAACCTCATCTTCGGCCTCCACGTTCACGTCGGAATCGAAGATCGCGAAGCCGCCATCCGCATCATGAATTCGATGCGCTATTTTCTGCCACACATCATGGCGCTCGCCACCAACTCGCCCTTCTGGCTCGGTCTCAACACCGGCTATAAGGGTTACCGCGCGAAGGTTTTCGAGAACTTCCCCCGCACCGGTATTCCCGATGCCTTCTCCAGCTACTCCGAATTTGAAAACTACGTTAGCCTGCTGGTACGCACCAACTGCATCGACAATGCCAAGAAAATCTGGTGGGACATCCGTCCGCATCCCTTCTTCAACACCGTCGAAGTTCGTGCCTGCGACATCCCTCTGCGCGCCGAAGAGACCGTCGCCATCGCCGCGCTCATCCAGGCCACTGCAGCCTACCTTTATCGTCTCCACGCAGCCAATCAGGATTTCCGCCAGTATGCGCGTCCACTCCTGATGGAGAACAAATTCCGCGCCGTCCGCTACGGCCTTGACGGCCATCTCATCGACTTCGGCCGCCAGCAGGAAGTGCCCGAGCGCGATCTGCTCGAAGAGTACCTCGTCCTCATCGACAGGGAAGTAGACGAACTCGGCAGCAGAGAAGCCATCGACGGCATCCGCAAAATTATGCAGACTGGTACCGGCGCCGACCGCCAGCTCAAAGTCTTCGAGGAATCCAAGGGCGACCTGAAGGCGGTGGTTGACTACATGGCCGCCGAAACCCGCGCCGGATTATAGAAGCGCAACCATCCGGTTGCCAATCTGAGGCGTGGTCATCCTGAGCGACCATTGGGAGTCGAAGGATCTGCGGTTGCCTCACCTCACAGAAGTAAAGGAACCGCCAACTACTTCACCGCCTCAGCCACTACAGAAACCTCCACGCGCTTTCCGCTCCTCGGCATATCCACCGAACCCAACATCACTGGCTTTCCCATCACGATCGCCGACTCGCCCTCTAGCACCGACTGGTGAATCACCGGATCCTGGATTCCCACATTCGATTTCTCCTCGGCCACGCTCGTCTGCTCAATCTTCGTGTGCAGCCGCATTTCATCGCCACGTCCATCGAGTGTTGCATCCAGGTTGATTCCCACGTCCATATACTGCACCTGCGTCTTCTGATCCGAGCCATTTCCGTAGGTCCCCGTCACAATTGGTACCCGCGCCCCCTGCTTCAGCGTCGTCTTGTTCCCCGATCCAACAATCATCACAAAATGCTGCGAGCCGCCCTGGGTACCGCCATCGTTGATCGTGTACGTCAGCCGATACGTCTTCCGCGGCCGATCGATATCGGCCAGAATCTTTTGCGCCTTCGCAATGTCCTCCGCTGTGGCGTAAATCGAAATCGCGTTTGCAGATTCGACGCGATAGATCTTTGCCTTCGGCAGCATATTCCGCAAATCCGTCACAGCGTCGTTCGCTTCGCGGTTCTCCGTCAAATTGGTCAGATATAACGTCGCATAGCTTTCCGTCGGTTTCTGATCCGCACTCTGCGTCTGCGCGACTGCGCTACGAGTAGCTAACATTGCCAAAACTGTTCCAGCCACCGCCAAGACACACGGCAACCGCCGAACTGCATTCTCTGCACTCCGTCTCATCGCAAGCCTCTCCAAGTGTTTCGCTTTGAGGCACGCAGACCGCACCGCACCGTCGCGCCTCTACTTACAGGACGCCGCATCAGCGCTTTCGCTCAGCACTTTTTCGAAGCGTCGCAGTCACTTCGAGCGAATCCCGGTGCAGAGCACGATAATTTCAACAGCGCGCATTTTCGACGCATACGTCGACCTTGAGGTGAATCCTTGGACTGTCGAGCCGCTCGAAATCTCGCAGTGCTGATATTGATGGCCACGCTTTTCGCCGCTGCGCAGCCTTCTTCGCAGCCCGACCCCACCGCCATCATTCGCGACCTCGACGCCGCCAACCGGGCCCGCTCTGACAACGTCCTCAGCTTCACCGACGTTGAGCATTACTCGGTCTTTCGCGGCGGTGACGAGGCGCACCCTGCTGCCGAGATGACCGTGAAGATGACCTACAAGAAGGGAATCGGCAAAGACTACGAGATCCTTTCGCAATCCGGCTCATCTCTGGTCCAGAAATTCGGCCTCCAGCCGCTTCTCGACAACGAAAAGGCCATCAATGACCCCACCAGAGTCGCGCAATCCTGGTTCACCTCCGCAAACTACGAGATGCACCTCAAGTCCGGCGTTACGCAAACCATCGACGGACGGCCCTGTCTCGCTTTCGCCATCATGCCCCGACACAAGGCGCCCAACATGATCGACGGCACTCTCTGGGTCGACGCCAGCAATCACACGCTAGTCGAGGTCGAAGGCATCGCCTCTAAGAACCCATCGGTTTTCGCAGGGACCACAAAGATGATGCGCCGCTACGCAGACATGCACGGCTACGCCATGGCCACACACGCCCGCGCCGAATCCAGCAGCATGCTCTTCGGAAGGACCGTCATCACCATCGACTACAGCGACTACCACTTCCAACTTCGCACCGCACGGTGAGCAGTCGCCCAATAACGAGCTCTCCAAAAACTGCCGTCCACTCCAAGAGGGCGAATTCTCTTTCCCGCGTGGTCTCACGCCAAATACGGATACGCCGCCCACTTCGCGATGATCTGCTCCAGGTCCTCGCGACTGACCGCCAGTGCCGAAGCCGCATCCAGCCCATAGCGCTTCCTCAGCGCCAGCAGATTCTGTCGTTCCTTCCTTTCTTCATCGGAGTAGAACCTGGCCTTCTCGAATTCATGGTTCTCAATCACATTTGCCAACCTGTGTGCGATGAATGCGATTTTCTTCTTCGCGTCGGTGATCTCGCTCGGCGTTTTGTCCGTCCGCACCTTCACTGCCGCAGCGGCAGCATCGAGGAGCTCAAGCGCCTTGCCCGGCAGCAGCTTCTCTTTCAAATAGCCGTCAGCCTTCTGCACTGCGAGTTCCAGCACATCGTCCGCAAACATAACCTCGTGAAATGTCTCCAGTCTTTCCTTACGGGCACGCAGCACCGTAATCACACCCTCGACATCCAGAGGTTTCACATGGAGCGGACTGAAAACCTTGTCGAGCGCGGGATTAGCCGCGCAGACAGCTTTGTATTCCTCTTCAGTCGTCGCCCCGATGCACTGCAGCTCTGCCTCCTGCATGGCAAATTTCAACACGCCGACAAGACCCTCTCCAGGAATTTTCTTCGTAGCTTCATCCGGTCCTCGCAGCCCGTCCACAAACAGGATCAGGTTTGCGGACTTCGCGACCGTCTCCAGAAGCTTCGTCAGGTCGTCGAACCTCTCCCGGCTTGGCGCCAACAGTGCGAGCGCCTCGGCTGATAGAGACATCACGCGCATCTCCGCCAGTGCCGCGGGCACATTTCCTTCCGCGATTCGCTGTGCCAGTGCCTCGACGATGGCGGTCTTTCCGGCGCCGTGCTTGCCCAGCAACATCGGATTCCGGTGCTCTTTCCGGCACAGCACCTCGATCACGCTTTCTAATTCCAGGTCACGGGCAACGACCGGCTCCAGTTCTCCGTCCGCCGCCTTCCGGGTTAGATCGGTATAGAGACCAGCGAGACTCTGCCCCATAACGCCACTTCTTGCCGCCGCTGCATGGGAGACGGACGACTCCAAAGCGTTCTTCGCAAGGCTCTCCCGGATTGATTCGAGTTCAATTCCGCGCTCCTTCAAGATTCCTTGCGCGAAACAGTTCTCCTCGCGCAGCAGACCCAGCAAAAGGTGCTCTGTTCCAACGTGCTTGTGGCCTAATCGATCTGCTTCTTCCGCTGCATGGGCCAGTACGCGTTTGCACTCATCCGACAGCGGCAGATCCACGCTCGTCGAGGTCTTCTCGCGAATCGTCGTATGCTTTTCAATCTGCCTTCGAATCGACTCAACGGTACCGTGTGAATGCAGAAACCTATTGGTCAGCGCCTTGTCCTCGCGCAACAGCCCCAGCAGCAAGTGTTCGGTCTCGATATACGGCGATCCAAACTGGCTCGCCTCATATCGCGCAAAGAAGATGACTCGCCTTGCCTTCTCGGTATAACGCTCAAACATGGATCATTCCCCCTTGTGGCCCAGTCAGTCGCGACTCTCCTCACATCCGCTCGAACTCCGCACCTCTCTTGTGCGCATCGTCCATCGCATCCAGATCCGGCAGGTCGTCGTACCACGCATAAAACGCTGCATCGAACACGTAGAACTTCTGAAACTTGATCACCGGCATCAACGGATCGCGCGGAATCACCTGCAGATACCGGATGTAGCTGCCGTCGAAGTTCCGGTGCACCGTCTCGCGTCGTCCCAGAATCTCCGCAAAACGCAAGCTGTCCGTTTTCAGCGGTGTTCGTTTTTCGATCGTGTCGCTCGAAAGCACAATTACCGCGAAAAAAATGTAGATCGCCCAGCACACCGCAAACAGCGTAATCGCTGCCCACTCCATCATCTGGGCTGGATTTCGTCCTTGCACTCCCGCGTGCTGGCTCCACAGCAACCCAAACAATCCAAGCAAACTAAACACGAGAAATGCCGCCGCGAACATCCGTATCCACGGGCTCAGCCGGTACACACGCCTTGGCCGAGATATCCCACTTCTGTTTTCAAACGAAGCCATCCCTGACGTCCTTCGGATGCTGTTCTAGTACCCCAGCCCCCGCACTACCGCGCGAATCCGATCGGCGCTCTCACGCAGTCCGCTCTCCTCGTCCACCGTCATCGGAATCGGCAGCGGTGCCTCAATCCCGTTACGCCCCACAATGCGCGGCAGGCTCAGGCACACATCTTCCATGCCTCTGAACCCACGCAGCAATCCGCTCACCGGCAGCACGCGTCGCTCATCAAACAGAATCGCTTCAAGGATGTTGCATACCGCCAGTCCCACCGCGTAATTCGTCGCGCCCTTGCCCTGGATCACCAGGTACGCTGCTTCCTTCACATTCTTTACGATGGCGTCCTTGTCTCCCGATGTTAGCCGCCCGTGACCCTCCACGCTCCACTGGCTCAGCGGAATCGACCCGATCGTCGCACTCGCCCACAGCGGGATCTCCGAGTCCCCGTGCTCCCCCGCAATATACGCATGCACATTCTGCACCGCGACATCGCAGTGCTTCGCCACCAGATAGCGAAACCGCGAACTGTCCAGCACTGTCCCCGATCCCACCACCCGCTGCCATGGCAATCCCGTCAACTTCAGCGCCACCTCTGTCACCACGTCCACTGGGTTCGTCACCATCAGCAATAGTGCATCCGGCGCAACCCGTACCACCTCCGGCAGAATCTTCGCGCAGATCTGCGCATTCGCTTCGGCCAGGTCCATGCGCGTCTGTCCTGGCTTCTGCTTTGCACCCGCGGTCATCACCACGATGTCCGCTCCGCGCAGAACCTCGACATCGTCTCCGCCATCCACCTTGGCCTGCGGCGCAAACAGCAGTCCGTGGTTCAGGTCCAGCACTTCCGCTTCCACCTTAGACCGCGCAATATCAAAAAGACTGATCTCGCGCGCCACCCCGCGAATCAGCGCTGCGTACGCAATCGTCGCGCCCACGCTGCCCGCGCCTATGATTCCGATCTTCCCCATTTATCTCCCCATCCGACCTACGAGATTCTCTGTCCCAAATCCCTGGTGCCGACACACCGCGGGTTCTCCGGAAAACAGAACCTTTACACTCGGGTCTCCATTGACGGGCCTTCGTCAATGGGTGCTTACACCCATTCGCCTCCGCGCATTAGCGGCTCCAGCTTGCCTGTCGCGGTCAAGCCGTCGATGTCAAGCTTGTCCGACCCGATCATCCAGTCCACGTGGATCAGGCTCTCGTTCGCGCCCTTCGCCGCAAGCTCTTGTTTACTCAGCTTGTCGCCATCGCGCACCGTCGATGAGTATGACTGCCCCAGCGCAATATGCGACGCCGCATTCTCATCGAACAACGTATTTAGAAAGATCTGCCCACTCGACGCAATGGGCGACGAGTGCGGCACCAGCGCCACTTCGCCTAATCGCCGCGCGCCGTCGTCCGTGTCAATCAGCTTGCGCAGCACCTCTTCGCCGCGGGACGCATGCGCCTCCACAATCCGGCCGCCTTCAAAACGCACATGAATTCCTTCGATCATCGTCCCCTGGTGCGATAGTGGCTTCGTCGCCGTAACCGTTCCATCTGCGCGATCCTTGTGCGGCATGCTGAACACTTCCTCGGTCGGCATATTCGGAATGCAATAGATCCCGTTGCCCGCCGTCGTTCCACCGCCCATCCAGAAGTGATCGTCCGCCAGTCCCAGCGTGAAATCCGTGCCCGGCCCGCGATACTTCAGAGCCGCGTAGCGCTTCTCATTCAGATAATCCGCACGCTTGTGCAGCCCCGCATCGTGACGCTTCCAATCGCTTACCGGATCGTCCACATTGATTCGAGTTGTCTTAAAGATCGCATCCCATAGTTTCGCCATCGCCACATCCGGCGCATCTTCAGGAAACATCTGTGCAGCCCAGGCTGGCGTTGCACACGACACGATCGTCCAGTTGATTTCGTGCCGCGTAATCAGCTCCAGCGCAGGACGGTACGCCAGCGACACCGCGCGATTCGCACGCCCAACCTTGTCCGGATCTTCATTCGAAAGCAGTGACGGATTTCCACCAGCGATCGCCAGTCGCGCCGCCCCGCTTTTGAATGCCGCGCCCATCCCGTCGTAGAGCCAATTCGCCGCCTTGTCGAAGGCCGCATCCGGCGCATAGTGATAGCGCATCAGCGTGGACTCGTCATCGGTATAGAGCGTCGTCACGAGAGATGCGCCTGCGCGATACGCCTGCTCCGTGATACGCCGTGCCAGCGCGATCGCGTCCAGCGAAGCCGTCATCACCAGTTCCTGTCCTTCTTTCAATCCCAATCCAACCTGCACTGCCACTTCCGCCAGCAGGTCCAGTTTCTGTTCATGCGTCCGTTCTACCGCCGCCACAGCTGATCCCATCGCGAACCTCCTCGTTTGTTCGACAGTTCTCTCCGCGTCCGCACATCCCTGCCACCGGACCGCGTTCCAACATTCTAGGTCCCCGCCAGCGGGGAATGCGCTTCGCCGTCATCCGCGCGATTCCGCTCTAATGCCCACGCACAATGCACTTTGAATAACAAGAAGCGCCGGCCCGTAAGCCAGCGCTTCCCACAAACTGCGAATCTGGGCGCCCCATCCTTGACGAAGTCAAGGGCGGGAAAGCACGAACCTCGTGCCTCATCCCGTCCCTGCATCAATCCATCAGCTTCATCGTCAGATACGTGTACTCCTCCGCCTCTGTCCGCGCCGCCTGCCGGTTATCCGCCCCAGCGCCATGCCCACCTTCCGTGATCTCATCGTAATAAAACGGCAGGTGATACTCCTCCATCTTTGCCGCAAACTTCCGCGCGTGTACCGGACCAACCCGATCGTCCGCCGTCGTCGTAAAGATCAGCGGCTCCGGATAGCGCCCATCTGCCTTCAACTGGTTATACGGCGAAATTGACGCCAGAAACGCCCGCTCTTCCGGCACGCTCACTGACCCGTACTCGCCCACCCACGACGCGCCCGCCGACATGTGCTCGTACCCCAGCATGTCCAAGAGCGGAACTTGGATTACGACCGCCTTCCACATCTCCGGATGCTGGTTGAACTCCACGCCCATCAGCAATCCGCCATTCGATCCGCCTTCAATGCCTAGCCGCTCCGTCGAAGTGAACTTACGGGACACGAGGTCTGCGGCCACGGCGTAGAAATCGTCATAGATCCTCTGCCGATGGGTCTTCAGGCCTGCCTCGTGCCACGCCGGCCCAAACTCTCCGCCGCCGCGAATATTCGCCAGCACAAACGTCCCTCCGCGCTCCAGCCATAGCTTGCCCATAACCGCGCCGTAGTAAGGCGTATTCGACACCTGGAATCCCCCATAGGCCGTCAGCAATGTCGGCGTGCTGCCGTCCATCGGAATGTCCTTCCGATGCACGACAAAGTAGGGCACCTTCGTTCCGTCTTTCGATGTCGCTTCCAACTGCTCCACCACGTCGTGCGACGCATCGAACAGTGACTTCTGTGTCTTGCCTGGCTTCAGCGACGCATCTGCGGCGTCCCCCAATAACACTCCAGATGGCGTCAGGAACCCGGTCTGCGCCATGAAAAATTTATCGTCCAGCGAGCTCGCCGCCACAATCCCGATCGACTGGTTATCCGCCACTGGCAGCTTCACCCGGGTCCACGTCCCATCCTTCCCATGCGTGTAGACATACGCGCGTCCCTGCACATGTTCCAGTGTTGTCAGCAGCACGTGATTCTTCGTCGTCGCCACCTGCTGCGCAAACTCCTGCGACGTTGGCGCAAACAATACCGTTGGTTTCAGGTGCACCGGATCAGCCTTCGTGGCGTCGAGGTCCAGCGAAATCACCGATCCCTGCGCAATGCTTTTCGTCTGCCCTGCAGGCGTCCAATCTTCTTCCAGCGACACCAGCAACTGGTTATCCTGCAAATCCTCCAGGTCTGCCTTCAACGGCAACTCCAGCTTCTTTGGTCCGCTCGGCAGCAGCAGGTACCACTCGTGCTCAAAGGTTGTCTTGTTCCGCTCCACTACCGCGACGCGATGTCCTTGCCCATCCACCAGCACTGCCGGATTATCACCGTATCCGTTGTCCTTCGTCTCGCCCCGGTACACCTCCACCGCGCTCTCCAGTGGCGTGCCGCGCTTCCACTTCCTGATCGTGATCGGATACCCGGCCTCACTCATCGTCCCCGGGCCCCAGTCGCGGCCGATCAACAACGTATCCTTGTCGAGCCATGCCACCCGTTGCTTGCCCCGCGACATCACAAACCCGCCCTCGACAAACTTGCCGGTCTTCAAATTGAATTCGCGCAGAGTGATCGCATCTTCGCCGCCAACCGACAACGCCACCATGCAGCGTTCTTCTTCGGGCTCCATGCAGTCCAGTCCCTTGCCCACCCAGCTCTGCTTGTCCTGCTTGCCCAGCGCGTCGTAGTCGATCACTGTCTCCCATTTGGGATCGTTCGTCAGATAGCTCTCCAGCGTTGTCCGCCGTACAATCCCGCGCACATGATCCTTGTCGCGCCACGTGTTGTACACCAGCCCGCCACGAAACGTTGGGTACGCCAGCTTCTCCGGCGAATCCAACACCTTCAGCGCTGCCTCATCGAGCTCCGCGAAAGGCTTCTGTTTTTCCAGCACTGCTGCCGTCCGTGCATCCTCAGCCTTCACCCACTCCATCGGCTTATCGCCGTGGATGTCTCCAAGCCATGCGTACTTATCCGGCTGCTCTGCCGCCGGTCCCTGTGCGATCGCTGGCCGTGCGCCAGTTCCGCCAACCAGCAGCAACAAAAAGGTCCCTGCAACTCCCGCAACGCTCCTCATTCCACGAATCTTCAACTCGCCCTCCTTCAATGCCTCGATGCGGTCCGTTGGGGAACCACATTGTTTTCCTTGTGATGGGTAGGAATCTCAACGCCAGGTCAGGAATGCCGTGTCCGCTATCTTAAACGACCGCCGCTCTTCCGTCTTCTGAATCCTGCGCCGAAGCTGTCCCCACCCACCATTTTTGCTACCCTCAATAGATACGCACCTACCTGTGCGCATCCCCAACCGACGGAGCACATCATCGCAAGCCTTACCGCCACCACCTCGCACCTGTTGTCGCAGGCCTACCCTGCTGAATTCATTCCCGGCGCCCGCTCCGCCGTCTTCACCTGCCTGCGCATTCAGCCCGACGAGAAGGTCACCCTCATCGCCGACCGCGTCACCGAACCCATCGCCGCCTCCATTGCGGCGCAGCTCGCCGAACGCAGCTGTTCCTTCAACGCTTTCATTCTCGAGGACCTGGCGCAGCGTCCGCTCAGCGACATGCCGGCCGCCATTCTCGAAGACATGGAAACTTCGGCCGTCTCCATCTTCGCCGTGCAGGTGCAGCCTAACGAGCTTCACTCGCGCATGCAGATGACCGACGTGGTCAATCGACGCCACATGCGCCATGCCCACATGGTCAACATCACGCCCGAAATAATGTGCGACGGCATGCGCGCAGACTACGACCATGTCGATCGCATCTCGCAGCAGGTCCTCGATCGCGTCCGCCACGCCACCCGCATCCGCGCCACCACCGCCGCAGGCACCAGCATCGTCTCCGACATGAACCCCGCCTACAAGTGGTTCAAAACCTCCGGCATCATCTCTCCGGAAAAATGGGGCAACCTCCCCGGTGGCGAATGCTTCACCTCTCCCGGCGAAGTCAGCGGCACTTTTGTTGTCGACGGCGTTGTGGGCGACTGGCTCTGCGCCCGCTACGGGCTGCTCGCTTCCACTCCGCTCACCATCGAGATCGCAAAGAATCGCATCATCTCGTGCACCAGCACCAACAAACAACTCGAGCAGGACTTCTGGGCCTACACCCACACCGACGAAAACTCCGACCGCGTCGGCGAATTCGCCATTGGCACCAACGTCGGCGTCTCCCGCGTCATCGGCAACATCCTTCAGGATGAAAAATTCCCCGGCATCCACATCGCCTTCGGCAATCCTTACGGCGAACACACCGGTGCCCCCTGGCGCTCCGGCACCCATATCGATGTCGTCGGATTAGGCTTCAACATCTGGCTCGAATCCCCAGACGGCCCAAGTCGGGCGACGGAACAAATCATGCGCGAAGGCCGCTTCCTCATCTCCGACTGACGTCGACACCAGCCTTCCCGATCTCTTCTTCGCAGGCGGCCCTCCGCCTTTCGATTGATGCTTCAATCCTCCATTAAGGCGATGCTCCTGGTCCATCGCGTCCAGTAGAGTCCGCTTGAGCTTCAGCCCCAGATTTCAATCCCCCGCAATACCGGAGGCTGATTGCCAACGCAGTCGCAATTTCGGAGGTCATGGTGTTCGCATCCAGATTCTGCAAAGCGGTCTTCGGATCGCTGCTTCTCTCCTGTCTGCTGGTTCTTCCAGTCGCCGCCCAGCAATCAACCACCGGAAGTATCGGCGGAACGGTCAGCGACCCTGCCGGTAAGTCCGTTGCGCAAGCCGTGGTTACTCTCACCAACGTCGCGCAGGGCACTGTCCGCACTTTTATCACTCAAAACGACGGCGTATTCTCCTTCGCCACACTTGAAGCAGCAAACTACAAGCTCTCAGCCGCCGCTCCATCCGGCTTTGCACCCTGGTACAAAACGGTCAACCTTGAAGTCGGGCAGGTTTTGAACATTCCGGCCCGCCTCGAAGTCGCCGCCAGTCGCACCGACATTGAAATTACCTCTGATGCGCAACCTGCGGTCAACACCACAAGCTCCGACCTCGGTGGCGTCATCGGAGCTCGCCAGATCGATACGCTGCCCCTCAACGGCCGCAACTATCTTGAGCTCGCGTATCTTGTTCCCGGGAACGCTCCAGCGCCCAACTTCGATCCCACCAAGGAGAACACAGTCGTTGTATCCTCCGCAGGTCAGGTTGGCCGCGGCGGCAACGTCACCATCGATGGCGCCGACAATAACGACGATGCTGTTGGTGGCTCGCTCGTCAACATCCCGGAGGACGCGGTCCAGGAATTCCAGATCGCCAGCAACCGATTCTCCGCCGGACTTGGCCGCTCCGGGTCCACTGTCGTCAACGTCGTCACGAAACAAGGATCAAATAATCTGCATGGCGGTCTCGCCATCTACGAGCGCGACCGAGCCCTCCAGGGACTTCCCGCAACGTATCAACCCATCCCCGGTCTCTCTCCGACGTTTCACCGCCAGCAGTATGCTGGCGACGCCGGTGGCCCGTTCCGCCGCGACAAAGCCTGGTGGTTTGTGGCTATGGAAGACCGACAGCAACTCGGCGCCGATCTCGTCGGCCAGCGCGACACCGTAAACGAGGTCATCAATCGCGTCTTTGCCACCGCTCCATTGCATGATTTCCTTACCACCGAGCGGCTCGATTGGCAGCTATCCGAACGCGACCGCGTCGGCTTCCGCGAGTCACTGGAACTGGAAGATGACCTCAGCCAGAGCGAGCTTGATCGTTCCCTCGGCACAGCAGCGTATCGCCAAACAGCCGTCAATCATCTCCAGGGACTCACGGCCGACTGGGTCCATATTTTCACCCCGTCTGTGATCAATCGGCTCAGTTTCGCCGATAACAACTTCATCAACACCACCGCTCCCACGTCCAGCGCACCCCAGATTACGTACCCTGACCTTGATGATGGCGCCACCTACCGCGTGCCTCAGCAAACGCTGCAGTTCCGTCTTCAGGGCGATGACGTCGCCAGCTGGTCGCGCCACAACCATACGCTGAGCTTCGGCGGAGAAGTCCAATCCATCGATGCCGACTTCAACCTCGGCGTTTTTCAGCAGGGTAATATCCAGACCGTAGAAGATTTTCCCGACTTCGATCGCAATGGGGACGGCAAGGTCGACGACAACGATCTCCTCTTTGCCGTTGCTCTCCGCAGTTCTACACCTACACGCGCGCTCGATCTGCCCAACAACGACAACTTCCACTTTGCGCTATTCACTCAAGATGATTGGAAAGCACTTCCCAAGCTCACCCTCAATCTAGGCCTCCGCTGGGAGATGGACACCAATCTCAACAATCTCAGCTGGTACGGCCAGCGCAACCCCATCGTGCAGTCGTTCTATCAAGGCACGCGCCATCGCGACTTCAACAACTGGGGGCCACGCGTCGGCTTCAATTACGCAGTCAATCAGGACCTCAGCATTCACGGCGGCTACGGAATCTACTACGACCGCATCACTCTCGAAATCATGTCGCTGGAAAAGGGATTCGATGGTCGCGCACTCGCCCTCAACGTTACCGCCGGCAACGTCGTCACCGACCCGAACGGCATTCCGATCTATCTCAATCCCGACGGAACATTCGTCCCGGGAGCGCCTGAGGTGCTATCGAGTCCGTTCAGCGGATTCCTGTTCACCGGCGCTGGCGCCACCGGCATCGACATCATCAACAACCGCCTGCGCAACCCCATGGTCCAGCAGTTCAATCTCGGCGTCGAAAAACAAATCGGCCGTGGCTTCCTCGTCAAAGTCGACGGCGTTCACAATCTCGGCACGCGCTTCATCATCGGCCGCCCCGTTGGTACCGTCTACAACCCCGACACGCAGGGGCCCGACAACGTCACCGACCTCGAATCCGCCGTCAACACCAAGTACGACGCCCTCTGGGTCAGCGTTCGTCAGCGCTTCTCAAAATATGGCGAGTTTGACGCCGCATACACCCTTGCCAAGGCCTTCAACTACGCCAACGACGATCAGATCCCGTTTGAATACTCACCCATCGACCCAAATAATCTGCAGCGTGAATATGGCCCTCCCCCCAACGATCAGCGCCACCGCCTCGTCATGTCAGGCCTCGCCAACCTGCCCCTTCAATTCCACTTCGCGCCCATCTGGACCATCGCTTCCGGCGTTCCCATGGACATTCTCCTCCCGGATGGCAGTGAGCGCGTGCCTACTCTGCAACGCAACGCCGGTGGCCGTGTCTTTCACAATGCGCAGCAACTCAACGCCTTCATCGCCAGCACCAATGCGACCGGCGGAGTCTATGAAGCCGGCGCGAACAGCTATGTGATCCTTCCCCAGGTCAGTCCAGGCGCGCACTTTGACGACAGCTTCAATTCTCTCGACTTCCGCCTCGACCGCCCCTTTCGTTTCGGCGACCGGTACAGCGTCAATCTGCTTGGCGAAGCCTTCAACATCTTCAACGTAACCAATATCCTCGGCGTCAGTAATCTCAACTACTCCGGCTTTGCCAATACGCTCTCGCCCGATCCCAACAATACCAACTATTCGTCCAGCTTTGGAATGCCCGTCTCGACCGCCGGTGGTGTCTTCGGTTCGGGCGGTCCGCGCGCCTTCCAGCTTGCGGCGAAATTCAGCTTCTAAGTGCGGGCAGAGAAACGGCTGATCGATTAGTCGGCTGCTTCTCATGCCATTTTGGCGTCTACAATCTCGTGGAGGGAACACCGTGGATCGACCGGAATACGAACTTCTCGCGAAGTTACGAACAAATCCGCCGCCAACTTCAGAGACGAAAATACACCTCATCGAAGAAGATGAAGCACAAGGCGACACTGCCTCGGCATATCAATACTTTCGCGATCAGACCGGGCGCCAGGATGTGCCCGGCATTCTCAAATGTTTTGGGACCAACCCGGCATTCACCCGCCAGATGGTCGACATTTCTTCATCCCTGCTGTTCAACGAAGGCCATCTCTCCCGCAGGCAAAAGGAACTCATCGCAACATGGATCTCGCAGCTCAACGCCTGTCCTTACTGCACTGACAGTCACGGATTCTTTCTTGTAGTTCAGGGAGCAAATCAGGAAACTGCGCAGAGCTTGGCCACGGGAAATCTCGAAGATGCCGGTCTCTCAGAACCTGAGACCCGTCTCCTTCAATATCTCGAAGAGGTCAATAGCGCTTCTTTCAAGACGACGCGCTCTGACGTGCTCGCGCTTATAGCCTTGGGATGGCGCGAGGAGCAGATTGCTGAAGCCGTGCATGTCGCCGCCATGCTGAGATTCTGCAACACGGTTGCAAACGCCTTCGGTCTCCAGACCCAGAACATGATGTCGCTTTTCGATTCTGCAACCCCACCCATCATTCAAGATCAGTCGTCCTGATGGTCGCTCGATTTAGGTCGCCAAAGGCATGCATGCCAACGTTTCCCCTCGGCACTGTCCACCCGCTACACAATAACGCTGTCTGCATCTCGCTGTAGATCGGAACGGGTAGCCGGACTCCCGCCACGGCTGTATTGACGCGGCGAACAGCCCATGATCCTCTTGAACGCTGTGCTGAAGGCGCTTTCAGATTCGTAGCCGAGCGATGTGGCTATGACTGAGATGGGATCGCTGGAATGCTCCAACTTGTCGCCGGCCAGCAGCATGCGCCAGCGCGTCAGATACTCCATGGGTGAGTTCCCAACCGCTTGTTTGAATTTCAAGGCAAACGTCGATCGCGACATGCACGCATGCTGGGCCAGCTCCATCAATGTCCAGCCATGCGCCGGATCATCATGCATAGCGCTAATTGCCGCGCTCATCTGTTTATCCGCAAGGGCAAAGAGCCACCCAACGCCTCCTTTCGGCCCCTCGGTCAGATACAGGCGCAGAGCCTGAACCAGCATCATGTAGGCGAGCTGTTGTGCAACCAGGAATCCGCCCGGCTGCGGATCGACCAATTCCTCCCTCATGCGCTCCAGCGACCAGCGCATCGCCGCCTTGTCTGATTCCTTTCGAATATGCACGATGGGCGGAAGCGCTCCCAACAGGAATCCGGCATGGTCGCCAGCGAAGGCGAAGTGTCCGCCCGCAATGAAGCAATCCCCGCCGCCGTTGAATGAGTGGATGCTGCCACTCCGCGCATTTGCAAAGAGCGTTGCGGCGTCAATTGCCGTCAAGGTCAGGTCAGTGGCAAGGCGAAAGGGCCGGCCGCTCGGCAGCAGGAAGCAGTCCGCTGGCTTGAGCCGCACCGCGTCGGGAACGCCCTCCACCGACAGCCAGCACTCGCCTGAGACAACCGCGTAGCACTTGATGCCTTCATGCTGGCGGAACTGGATGGACAACTCTCCGCCCACATCAAAGCCGCCGGAGGAGTAACTGCGCGGTCTTAACAGCGAAAGCACATCGGAAAGCGGATCCATAAACCATCCCGGACGATCGCGAAGATAATTCGGACTCTTGAGTTGGATCGTATTTCTCCAATCTCCATCTTGATAATATCCGGGCTGCAAATGCGGTCCAGAAGTAAAGGAGAAATCGTAAATGCGTGTTTTCGTAACCGGTGCCACAGGCTTTATCGGTTCTGCTCTTGTTCCGGAACTCATCAACGCGGGCCATCAGGTGCTCGGTCTTGCTCGCAGCGATGCGGGTGCCAACTCTCTGCGTGGCGCCGGAGCTCAGGTGCATCGCGGCGATCTTGAAGACCTGGAAAGCCTGCGCAGTGCGGCAGCCATGTCGGACGGTGTAATCCACCTAGCCTTCATTCACGACTTCTCAAAGCTCGCCGAAAACTGCGAGATCGACAGGCGCGCCGTCGGAGCTCTCGGCTCCGCGCTCGCTGGCTCAAAGCGTCCTCTTATCGTTACCTCCGGCACTGCTCTCGCTGCTCCAGGTCGCTCAGCAAGTGAACAGGATCGGCCAAGTTCGAAGGTCCCCCGCGTAGCTTCAGAGGAGGCAACCGATGCGCTCGGTTCGCAAGGCGTCCGCGCTTCGGTGGTTCGTCTTCCGCAGGTCCACGATCGCGTCAAGCAGGGCCTCGTGAGCTACCTCATTGCCATAGCCCGCGAGAAAGGTGTCTCTGCCTATGTCGGCGAAGGGCTCAACCGTTGGCCTGCGGTACACGTTCTCGACGCTGCCCCAGTCTACAGGCTGGCACTCGAGAAGGGCACCGCGGGAGCCCGTTATCACGCGGTAGCTGAAGAGGGCGTGCAACTGCGAGACATCGCGAACGCCATCGGCCGAGGCTTGAACATTCCGGTCGTCTCCCTGTCCCCAGAGCAGGCAGCCGCGCATTTTGGTTGGCTCGGACTCTTCGTGGGTGGTGACATCCCGGCCTCAAGCGCGCAAACGCAGATGCAGCTTGGATGGCGTCCGACAGCAAAGCCTGGTCTCATCGAGGATCTCAACAACATGCGCTACCAGGAAGCGTGAACCACCTTGCGAGCCTGTGGCGCTCGCAGCCGCAGGTTCGCAAGGGCGACAGGTTCCAGTTCCTCCAACGGAGTGCTTTCGATGGGTAACCGAAACCGTGACGCTTTGAGGCTTTCCTGCTTTTGCCCCACGTATACTCACAGCATTACTCTCGCAGGAGACCCCGATGCCCCGGAACCGTAGGCTCATTTCACTTGTCCTGTTTCTCGTCGCGCTTTTCGTCCCCTCACTCGCGCGAGCCGAGCCCGCTATCTGGGTTGTCAAGGGACCGCACGCCACGGTCTATCTCTTCGGCACCATTCATGCGCTGCAGAAAAGCGATTCTTGGCACTCGCCGAAGATTGACGCGGCCATCCAACAAAGCCAGGCTCTCTGGCTCGAAATTCCCAACGTCGACGACGCCGCATCCATGCAGCCGCTCGTCGTGCAACTGGGCATGGATAAGGCTCACCCGCTGTCTACCAAGCTCACTCCCGATCAGCTCGCCAAGCTCAACAAGGCCGCAGCTAGCGCCGGACTTCCCGGTGGCGAAGCGATGCTTGAATCCTTCAGGCCCTGGCTTGCAGCCCTTACGCTCAGCCTCGTGCCTCTCATGCAAGCCGGCTACGATCCCAATACCGGCATCGAGATCGAGCTCAAGCCGGAATTCGTCAAGGCCAACAAACCCGTAAAAGGCTTCGAAACCGCCGAGCAGCAGATGCGCTACTTCGCCGACATGCCCGACAAGGCGCAAGTCGACTTCCTCAGTTCTGAGCTCGACGATTACGACTCCACCGTCGACAAATTCAAGCAGATGCTCGCCGCCTGGTCCGCCGGTGACACCGATGCGCTCGACAAGCTCAACAACGCCGAGTTCCGCGACAAGTATCCTGACCTCTTCCAGATCCTCGTCGTCAAGCGTAACCGGGCATTCACCGCACAGATTCAGGATCTGCTCAAGGGCGACGGCGTCAGCCTCGTAGCCATCGGCGCCGGCCACCTCGTCGGCAAATACGGCGTTCCCGCCATGCTCGAAAAACAAGGCTACAAAGTCACCCGCCAATAACTGAGCCTCCCTCAACGTGGTCTGTCATCCCGAGCGAAGCCGAGGGATCTGCGGTTTTTCTTCGATATCACCGACACAATCGCTGGTGCCCCATCCTTGCGGCCTCTTTGTTCTTTGGCGCAAGGGTGGAAAGCACGAAACTCCCAAGCGCGACTCAGTCCTTCGAGAACTCCAGAAACGCCTCAACCACCCGTCCCGGCAGCTCCGCTCGATTCTTCGGCGTCAGCAACTCGTGCCCCGCTCCCTGCACCATCAGCAACTCCGTCGGCGCCGGAATCAATTTCAGCCCCGCCTCCATCTCCGCCTTCGATCCGAATCCATCCCGTTCGCCGCTCACAAACAGTGCCGGTGTCTGCAGAGAATAGAAGTGCGCCGTCCGCATCTGCTCCGGCCGCTTCGGCGGATGCAGCGGATACGAAAGCAACAGCAGTCGATCCACTAGCGCCGGCGTAGCCGCAGCCAGCATCGACGCCTGCCTGCCCCCATAAGAGTGCCCACCCAGAAATATCCTCCCAGCCGATGCACGCCGCATCGCCGAAACCGCCGCGCGCAGACCTTCCTGATCCTTCTCCGCGCTTCCTCGCATCGGTGGCCCGTGCGGTCTCGCCTGCCGGAACGGCAAATCGCATCGCAACACCGTCACGCCCGTCGCACAGAACGCCTCTGCCAGCGCCCGCAGCAGCGGAGACTGGCAGTTTGCTCCTGCTCCATGCGTCAGCACCAGGCAATCTGCATTAGCACCAGCCCGATGCAGAAACCCCAGCACCGGAGCATCCCTCACCGAATCGTCTTTAAATTCTTCGCATTCTCCCATCGTCAACGCCTCATGTCGCCGATAGCTCCTATGCTAAGTCCCCTACGTTCCCGGTCACAAAACTGCATCTTACTGAAGAGCGCAATTTGGAGACCCGATGAACGCCGCAGCAACGCCTCGCATGCTTACTCAGCTCTGGTTCATCACCATCGCTGTTCTCGCCATTACGGTCCTCTATGTCGCCAAAGTCCTCCTGCTCCCTCTTGGATTTGCCATCCTCTTCGCCTTCCTCCTCGCCCCTGTCGTCGCCCTGCTTGAACGCCTTCGCCGCCCGAGACCCATTGCCGCTCTGCTCGTCATCCTTGCATTTGCAGGACTCCTCTGCTCGTCGCTATCGCCAACGACTTGCCTATCTACCGCGACAACATCGCGTCGAAGATGAAAGCTCTCCACAGTCCCAGGGACTCCGCCTTCAGCCGCGCCGAGCGAGAACTCGACCGTATCAGCAACGAACTCGGCATCGCCAACTCCACCGCCGCTTTCCCGTCGCCTGGACAGGCTGAGCGCCACCCCATCGGCACAACTCCCGACCACCCCGTCGAGGTCCGCGAAGTAGGCCGCCCCACCGGACGCCTTGATCAGCTTGGCGGCATCGTCGAGCCTGCCACAACCGCTCTTCTTGCCGTCGTCTTCACCTTCTTCGTCCTCCTGCAGCGCGAAGACCTCCGCAACCGCCTCATCCGTCTCTCCGGCGATCGCAACCTCTCTCGCATGACCCAGGCCATGAGCGACGCCAGCCGCCGCATCTCCCTCCAGGTCGCGGTCAACATCGTCTTTGGTGCCATCGTCTGCGTTGCGCTTTACCTCATCGGACTTCCCCACGCTGTCCTCTTCGCCGCCCTCGCCACTCTCTGCCGTTTCGTCCCGCGATCTCGTAGCCGGGCATGTGTCCGCGACGAAGAACAAGTACCTTTTCCACTAATAAAGAACTTGTCCGTCGAGGGCTCAGGTGAGGACGCGAGCTGCGATCAACCAATCCGGCATCCCCGAGCTGCCGATAACGTGCAACCCACTTGGACACGGTTTTCGAACTGACGCTGAACCGGGCTGCTGCCGAAACCAGCCTCACACCATCTTCGATTACCAGGCGCGCCAGCCGCCCTCGACTCACAGCCGTCCATGGGGCATTCTTGTGATAGTCCATTCGGTCTCCAGAGTTACTGCTTGCTCGTCACAAACAGCTTCTCCGGTCCTGATCGAATGGACAACCTCTTGAAACATCACAGGTGCCCATCCTCGACATGAGTCGCAATTGCGACGCGTGTCCAGGGTGGGAAACCGCAAATCCTACCCGGCCGGTGAGAATCTTCCCCCGAACCTGTAACGATCCCCACCGTCCAATCACAATCAGTAAAACCACAAGAAGTCCTCGCGCGCGCCCTCACGCGTGAAATTCAAATTTCCCTCGGGAAAGGTGCCCGCATGCTGCTTGTGAACAGTTACACGCGCTTTGGTCGCATGGTCGAAGGCTTGGGCGACGAAGAAATCCCCTGGTGGATCGCCCCCTATGTGCGCGATTTCGCTGCCCTGGCCAAAAGCTCGGTATTGATTGACGACCACGATGACGAACCAGGGGTGGAATCGGCCTTGCTATCTCTCACCCGCCGCCTGGCGCAAGCGGCAGCCGTGGCCCATGTCGTCGCCAACGTAAAAGGGAATGAAGACTTCACCGCCGGTATAAGCGCCACCATGGCAGCGGACATCGACGAATACTGCGGCACTCCGACACTCCCCAGGCATGTCAACCAGGCCGGCCTCGCCGTGTCTCTCCTCGCCGCCAGCCTCGCCGCCAACGATCCCGCAAAACTGGCCCTCATAGCGCAAGCCGAACGCCTGCAAAAACTAAGAGGCCAGATGTCCGCAACCGCATAGCAAAGCCGTCCTCCACCCGACTTCCCCACGCAGGGCGCGAGTGGTAACCCGACTCGCGCCCACCGGCAGTTTTGAAAGGCCACGACTTCGTGCCAAAAGCGATCAGTTAGAAGCGGGGCTTCAGCCCCTGAGGTAACCAACTCACCCACCCAACGCGCTGTCATCCTGAAGGTAGCGGCTCTGGGGTCCCCGCAGACGCACGCGTCTGAGGGGCAGGCGAGTGAAGGATCTGCTGCTGTCAATTCCGCACAGGCTCGCACCGGAAAGGAGCGTATTCTCGTAGAGGAAGCTCCAAATGAAGATCAACAAAAACAGAGTCAAACAGATATTTGTCGAACTGGCCAAATCGCTTCCACCACCGGGTTTTCAGATCGCAAGCAAAGACGGAAAACCTGGCCCAATAATCCTCACAGAGCCTCTCGCGATACACGGCAACCTCGTCCTTTACGGAGAAATTGCGGCGAGATACTTCGACGCTATGGAACAGATAAATGCGCAGGTCATCGTCGACCCAAACTGGAGCAAGGACGCGATTGAAATCGTCGTAAATCAATGTCTGCAGGAGGTAGCTTCCGCGAACCCTGAGAATCGTGATGATGCGGTGCGTTCCCAAGCTTCCAATCTCATTGCCGCGCTTGACAGGCAACCGCTCACTTGGCAAGCAGACCTCTCGGTCTTTGGGATGGGACTTGATTGTGACGGATTGCGGTTCGGTAAAGTCGAGTTCATTACGGATAAGGCGTCGAGTCGAGTGTCAATTCCAGGCCTCATTGACGCAGATACCGACGTAAACGTTCTACTCGCGAGGATGCAAGTAAGGGCCGTGGACGAAGGATCAGCGCACGAACGCGCACGAGAAATCCTCGAACAACATCTCTTGATCCTGAATGCACTCTGTTGGAGATTCCACCCATCGGGAACACGTCTAACCCATCGCCTTGAGCAGCCTCGTTCGATTTCATTCAATCGAGTACAACAACTGAATGAAGAACCCGGTGGGTAGACCTAGAAGTCAATAACAGAGGTGTCATCCTCTCGCGCCATGATTGTGAGGAATACCTCAAGCTCCGTGGAGGAGAGTCAGTTAGCAACAGGCTGATAGAAGACAGCTCAAGCTCCTTCGCCAAAAGGATGATTGGGGCGCACGAGATCGCTGGTTTGGCGTGCGTGGAACAACGACCTCACTTATCGTTTCTCTTGTTCGCAATCGCATTAGAGAGCCTGATTCTCGGAACTTCGAACAAATCTGAAATCGGCTTTCAACTAAGCTCTCGAGTCGCCCACTTAATCAGCAATAAGATGCAGGGTAGGCTAGCCATCGCGAGCGCCGTGGGCAATCTGTATGACTTGCGTTCAAGGGTTGTACATACCGGAGAAACGGAAGTTGGCGATTCGGAATTGAGGACAATCCAGCACATATGTCTGAGTTCACTGTACGCAATGACAGTGCGATCAGAATTCGCAAACATGGTAACAGTGGACGAACTCGAAAATTGGTTTCGCGATCGTCTCCTTGGAGCGTCCAGTTAGCCTATGTGTTGCTCTTTGGTTCTAGCGTTGGAAAACGCGAATCCAGTGCGGTGGGGTTGCAATTCCGGAAGTAAGATCGGTCAAGGACCGGCGAACCATGTCCACGCGTCAACCCGTGCCTCACGCCCAGCCCGCCCAAGCCTCCGTCCGCATCTTCGCGACCAACGAGCGCCTGAACCAGCTCCTCATCGAGCATCTCGACCCCACCGCATGGACAGCGAAGCCGCCCGGCAACGTCCGCACCATTGCGGCGATCTTCACCCACATGCACAATGTCCGCACCAAGTGGATCAGGCTCACCGCGCCGCATTTGAAGGTTCCCGCGCAGCTCAACCGAGCGCAGTGCACGCCGCAGCAGGCCCGCAAGGCACTGGCCGGGAGCGCGGCGCGATGTGAAGAGATGCTCGCCGAAGCGCTACAAACGCTACAAAGCGGAGAAGGGGACAGGAAACCGCGCATCACCCACTTCGTGCGTGACGGCTGGGCCAAGCCCTGGCCCGTCGGTCCCGAGATGCTCTGCTACATGCTCGCCCACGAGGCCCATCATCGCGGCCAGATTGCAATGCTCGCGCATCAGCTCGGCTACCCGCTATCGAAAGTCGTCACATCCGATATGTGGAACTGGGAAAAACTCTGGAAGCAGAAGTAACGCGCCGCTCCGGCAGCAGGTCGCTTCTCGCAACATTCGAATCAGCGCAGGAATTCATTCGTGCCGCACGCCCCGCCAGAAGTCATACTGACCGCTGATCACCGTCCACTGACCACTGGCAACGAGGCGTGCAGCGACGACTCAGTCAGCAGAGCCCGGTTGCACCCGAATCGTTCCCTGGTAGATGTTCAGCAGCTTTCGCGCGGCGCCTTTCAGATTGGCCGCACTCATCTCGATAACTTTTTTCGTCGCGGGCTGTTTATGGGGTTCTGACTCCGCACAATAAATAGTGGTAACGATGAGCATCTTCGCCCCTTTCTATCTGTGGCTACACTTCTAATTGAATTTACGACTCCTCCAAATACGCCTGAGTGTTTGAAGTTCGACCCGGGACAGAAGATGCACATTTGCGGAGATTTCTTCACTTCACAGGGCGTATATCAATTTATTTCAGCTTGGGAGTGGGAATGAAAGTCTTGTCTGCGGCTATCTTCCTGATTTCGACATGGCGATAAGAATCCGCCTGCGCAACTTGCACTTGGGCAGCCAGAACGCCCCGGCATTTCTTTCTACAAGTTCCTTGACGGCGTGGCACCGTCCTTCGGCATGTCCAAACTCGGTCACGTCCATCAGGAAACCGGAGATCGATCATCTGCTCCACGCTAGTTGTTGCGAACCTGTGCGACAATCGATTCAACGGACGTCCCCTCTGCAGGCGAGGTCACCATGCGATCTCCAGCCGAACGCTCCAGGCTCCTCATCCGCGCTCTCATCCTCTCTCTAGCCCTGCATAGTGCCTTCTTTGCTTCCGTGTTTTTCTTCGGCACGCACGCGACAATCAGGATCGTCGAGCCCGTGAAAACCCTGGCTGTCGCGCAGCTGACATTTGCCGGCGGTTCCCACCGCATCAGGATCGAACTGCCCGTTTCACAATTCGCCGCGCACGTGCGCAAGCCTGCACCGCACGCTGACCCAGCTAAAAAGACCAATATTCCCATGCAAGTTCCGCCGCTCATGAAGTCAGGTGGCGGTTCGACGCTTTCACCGCATCAAGGCGACGGATCCTCCACCGCCCTTAACGGAAACGGAAGTGACGCCCAGGACATTCATCCAGCCTTTCCGGTCTTCTCGCCCCATCCACCCGTCACCGACCGCTCGCTTCTTCCTTCTCTCGAGCAGAAGATCGTGGTAGACGTGAGCGTCGACGCATTTGGCCAGGTGGTCAGCGAGAATCTGGTCAAAGGGCTGGGCAACAAATTGGACAAGATCGTCTTGGAAACCGTGAGAACCTGGCGTTTTCAGCCAGCTACTTTGAATGGCAAGCCCGTCGCGACTGAAGCAGAGCTGATTTTCCCGTTTAACCTGGACTATCCCATCACCATCGCGTAGCGGGCTCGAGGCCAGCGAGTCGACGTTAGCTATTTACTACATTTGCGCAATGTGATTGAAAATATCGAGACTAGAGCTGATTGAAGTAAGATAGCCGGAACCGGGAAACCGCAGCGGCTCGTTCCCCTAAAGGCGTTGGGTTCAAACCCCAGAGGAGTGTATGGAGAGAGGGAAAAAAGAGAAACATACAACCGATCAGCTGAGAGGCGTGTTGCGGGGAAATGAGTTTGAGAGCGAATGCACCGTAGCCCTGGTGACGAAGCTCGACCACGAAAAGCCCAGCGTAGCCGTTTGGACCAGCTTGCGCATCACGGCTGCCTCGCAAAATCCTCCCGATGGGACATATCGCCTTGAAGTACACGGACGGACGTTCAACGTAAAGCGCGTTGGCGGCAAGTGGCCGACGCTGCAGTTATAAATCCCTGAAATTTCGTTCGAGATTTGAGGCGCCGAAGCTCGACGATGCTGGCACACTGACCGGCGTCGCAGTAGACGCAGATGTCTTCCAGCTGGCCGACACCAATGCAGGCGTCCTCGCGATCTGCCCCGAGCGGATATTTGTGGTAAAGGAATAGCGCGGAACGCGGGCAGTGCCCGGTAGAATCAGCCCATATGGATACTGCTGAAAATAATCGGGCCGGTGAGGAGACCATTCTCGAAGGCACACGGTTTGTGCGGGCCTGCCTGCGCAAGCCAGTCGATCGCACGCCGGTCTGGTTCTTGCGCCAGGCTGGGCGATACATGCAGGAGTATCGCGACGTCCGCAAGCATCACACGCTCGTGGAGATCTGCAAACAACCGGAACTTGCCGCCGAAGTGACCATTACCGCGGCTGAAAAACTGGGCGTCGATGCGGCCATCATCTTTGCCGATTTGCTGCTGCCGCTCGAACCCATGGGCCTTCCGTTTGAATTTCAGGCAGGCGAGGGGCCAGTTGTACATCACCCTGTTCGGACGGCAGAAGATGTAAAAGCCCTGCGTACGGACCGCACAGCCGACTTGGCCTATGTGGCGCGTGCGATCGAGAAAGTCGCGGCGCATTTCAAGCGACCGGCTTGGCGTCATTGGCTTCTGCGGAGCGCCGTATACACTAGCCAGCTACATGATCGAGGGCGGCGGTTCCCGGAACTACGTCTACACCAAGCAGATGATGTACAGCGACACCCTTTCATGGAGAAGCCTTCTGGATAAGCTGGTGGTCGTGCTGACGGAGTACTGCCGGCTGCAGGTGCAGGCAGGCGCCGATGTCATCCAGATCTTCGACAGCTGGGTTGGCTCGCTGGGGTTGCAGGATTATCGCGATTACGCCTTCGAGGCTTCGAAGCGGCTTGTGCGCGCCGTGCAGCAGATGGGCGTCCCGGTGATCTATTTTGGCGTTGAAACCGCGGGACTGCTATCGCAGATGGCTGCGACAGGCGCCGATGTCATCGGGCTTGATTGGCGGCAGCCGCTCGACGTGGGCTGGCACGAAGTCGGCCACGCGCACGCGGTGCAGGGGAATCTCGATCCCATCACTCTGTTCGCGCCGATCGAGGTTCTCGAACTGCGGGTGAAGGAGATTTTGCGCGCCGCTGCAGGACGGCGGGGCCACATCTTCAATCTTGGCCATGGCATCGTTCCGCAGACACCCGTTGAAAACGTCCAGGCCGTAGTGCGCATGGTGCGGGAATTCCGGTTGGAGAACCAGAATGCCTAAGCAAGCGGTTCTTGCTACTCGCACACGGCACGCCGGAGACAGCGGAGCAGATTCCCGAGTACCTGCGCAATGTGGTCAGCGGGCGACCGCTCCCTGAGCATGTGATCGAGGAGATCAAGCACCGGTATGCCCTGATCGGCCGCAGTCCGCTGACCGAGATCACGCTGGAGCAGGGCAGGCTTGTGGAAGCCGAACTCGCGATGGAGGGCATTGATGCGCAGGTCTATGTAGGCATGCGGAACTGGAAGCCCTACATTCCCGATGTCGTCCGCAAAATGCGCGCGGATGGCGTGGAAGAGGCTGCGGTCGATCTGCCTGGCTCCGCAGAATTCGCGCACCAGCGTTGGGCTTTATAAGCGAGCGGTGCAGGCCGAGGCTGGCCCGCTGAATATTGATTTCACAGAGGGATGGGCGCACGATCCGCTGCTTGCCGATGCATTTGCCGAGCGGCTGCGCGCTGCCGAAACTCAAATGCAGCGGGAGACTGGCGCGTTCGTTCCCGTTCTGTTCACGGCTCATAGCGTTCCAACGCGTACGGTTGCAGCCGCCCGACGTCGCAGAGGGACAAGCCACCGGACCGCGACTGTGGCCGGGCGAGGGAGCAGATCCCTATGCGCAGGAGGCCAGGCGCACGGCGGAGCTCGTGGCCGAGCGCGTCCCCGAGATTCCGAAGTGGTGGTTTGCCTTCCAGAGTCAGGGCGCAAGCGGCGGTCCGTGGATTGGACCAACGGTGGAGGAGACACTCACAGCGATTGCAGGCGAAGGTGTGAGAATTCTGCTGCTGCAACCCATTGGGTTCTTATGCGACCACGTCGAAGTTCTGTACGACGTGGACATCGCGTTTAAGGATTTTGCGGCGAAACTTGGGATTCGCCTGGAGCGGCCGGAGTCGCTGAATGCGTCGCCCGTTCTGGCGCGTGCAATTGCCGGACTTGCGAGGCGTGGGCTGGCCCGATTGAGAGGAAGGGAATTCCCCGAAGGCTTGAACTGAACGCCGGTCTGGGGTCTCGCTGGGTTTCGGCCCATCGAGACCCCTTTTTTACTCAAGCTAATGCCGTGAGTTTGCGAATGAAAGGCTGTTGATGTCGGTTGCTACCCCTTCCGGGAACGAATCAAGTTCGCGTTCACCGGCGTGTCCGGATTGCGGGAGGCCGCGCTTGCGGCGCATGCATCGGTACGGTTTTCTGCAACAGTGGTTCTGGCCGTTATTTGGATACTATCCGTGGGAATGCCCGATCTGCAGAAAACTGCGGCTGGTGCGCCATCGTGGAGAACGCAAGAGGAAAACACCAGAGTAGCCGTGCGCCCGTCGCGCTCTGGGGGTGCGCCAACTGCACTCTCTATAATTGTCAGAACAATTCCCAACTCCAAGGAGGTCTGCTTGCTCCCCTTCCAGAAGGCTTGCCGCATTATTTCTGTCTACGTCCTTGTTGCTTCGGGTATCCCTGCTGTCCTGTGTCAGACTGCACCAAAGTCTGAGTCGGGGCCTGCAATCGTTTACGTCAAGGCCGGACATCTGTTCGATGCAACCAGCGACAATCTGCGGGACAACGTGGTGCTCGTCGTCGAAGGCGAGAGGATCAGAAAGGTCGCTCCCGCTGCCGACATTTCAATTCCGACAGGAGCCACGGTGGTGGATCTCTCGAAGGACTGGGTGCTTCCCGGCCTGATCGATTGCCACACGCATCTTGAGGCACGTGCCGATCACTACGATCCCATCTGGGATGTGAAAGAGACACCATTCGATGGCGGCTTCAACGGCGTGGTGAATGCGAACAAGACGCTGATGGCGGGATTCACGGGTGTTCGCGATGTTGGTTCGCAGCCCTTCTTCGCAGTCGATCTGCGCAGGGCGATCGACGCCGGCGATTTTCCGGGCCCGCGCGTGGTAGCGAGTGGTCCGCCGATTTCGATTACGGGCGGACACGGCGACATGAACGGTTTCGCGCCAGGCGTGGAGAATCTGATGTATCCAGCGGAGCGCGATTTCCAGCTTGCCGACGGACCTGAGGCTGTGCGGCACATTGTTCGCGAGCAGGTGAAATACGGCGTGGACGTGATCAAGATCCTGGCGACCGGTGGCGTGCTTTCACAGGGTGATAAACCGGGCGCAGAACAGATGACCTACGACGAGATGAAGATGGCGGTCGACACTGGGCATGCAGCTGGACGCAAAGTAGCTGCGCACGCTCACGGAACCGAGGGCATTAAGGATGCGGTGCGCGCCGGTGTGGACTCGATCGAGCACGGCAGCCTGATTGACGCTGAAGGCATTGAGATGATGAAGGCGCACGGCACATACCTAGTTGCCGATATCTACAACGACGATTACATTCTTGGCAAAGCGGTAGAGTTCGGCTTGCCGAAGGAAAACGTCGACAAGGAGAAAATGGTCGGGCGTCTGCAGCGCGAAAACTTTGCTAAGGCGGTTACTGCGGGTGTGAAGATCGCGTTCGGCACCGATGCAGGTGTCTATCCTCACGGGGACAACGCGAAGCAGTTTCATTACATGGTCAAATTCGGCATGACGCCGGCAGGTGCGATTCGCGCGGCCACGTCCTCCGCAGCGGACCTGATCGATCGCGCCAAGGATGAGGGCACGCTGGAGGCAGGCAAGTACGCGGACCTGATCGCGGTGACGGAGAATCCGCTGGACCGGATCGAGGTGCTGGAGCATGTCTCGGTTGTGATGAAGGGCGGCAAAGTGTACAAGGACGAGATTGGCGCGGTAGCAAAGCGGTAGATTTTCGCGACGAAGTAAGTGATGAAGCAAATTTTCAAGGCAATCGTGGGTGCGAACCCTTTGCCGCAGTGTAGGAATGTCCCCGGTTCAAAATGTCAGCTGTTTCCCCGGTGCGTACCGGACGGGTGCCCCCTCCCATACTCTGTAAGCAAGGTCCCTGTATTCAGTTGGTTATGGGAGGGGTTTAGCTGTAAAGTCTTCCTGCTACTGCACTTAGCTGCAGAGTCCTCTCAGCAAACAGCTTACGGCATGTTTTTGGTACTGCCCCGAAGATTTACACCGTATTTAGGCGGTGTGAAGACTCAGCACCTGACGCGGCATTTGGTTATAGCTCGGCGAGAGTTCACGCGTGTCTTTGAATACGAGAATAGCGAAATCAATGAAATAGACTGCAAATCTTGAATGCGCAGAAGTTGTTGATCTGGAACGGGATGCAGAATTCTTTTTCAAAGAGCCCTTGACGGCAGAGACGCGCATTGCGCGAATAAGAGCGCGGAAAGGGAAGCCGAGGTAAAGCGGGGGCATCACAGTAGGCTTGTGCCGGCGAAGAGAACCTCGACGGGAACTGCGCGGCATGGTACTTCAAAGACAGATCCGCCCGATAAAGAGCCATTCGATACATTCGATCTGGGGAGGAATCGTGGCATGTTGAACAGTGTTGCTCCGTTCTTCATTGTGGACAATCTGGACACTACGCTGGAGTTTTACCGGTCAAGGCTGGGGTTCCATGTTTTGTATAAGGGAGGAGGCGACGGGCATGGCGGCGATTTCTGGGCCATCGTCGGACGTGACCAGGTGATGCTGATGTTCAAGGCCATCGCGTCCGACGTCCAACCGCTGCCAAATCGAACGCGCCACGAATGGGCTCGGTGGGACGCCTACATCAATGCGAGCGATCCCGACTCACCGTACACAGAGTTCGTCGGCAACAACGTCCCAATGCATCGGGACCTGGCAAATACCGGTGACGGATTGAGAGCGTTCGAAATCACCGATAACAATGGATACGTGCTGTGCTTTGGGCGCCCTATTGAGAAATAGTCCAAGTTGCGTAGATCACCCCGTAGATACTCGCCTTCACCCCAAAAGAACAGCGGCCCACCGGACTACTGTCTGAATAGTTGCTTGGCGATGAAGAAGACGTTGGCGGGGCGCTCGGCCAGTCGGCGCATGAAGTAGGGGTACCACTCGCGGCCGAAGGGAATGTAGACGCGGACGTTGTAGCCCTCGGCGACCAGCTTGCGCTGCAGATCGCGGCGCACTCCAAAAAGCATTTGAAACTCGAAGTGGCTGCGGTCGATGTTGCGCTGCGTGGCAAAGGACTGGGCCGAGGCGATCATCTCTTCGTCGTGGGTGGCAAGGCCGTGGTAAACAGGGCTCTGCAGAAGCATGTTGGCGAGCTTGATGTAATTGGCGTCGACGTCGAATTTCTTGGGGAATGCGACTTCGGGCGGCTCTTTGTAGGCACCCTTGCAAAGGCGGACGCGAATGCCGTCGGCGATGAGTTGCTCGATGTCAGCCTGCGAGCGGAAGAGGTACGACTGGATCACGATGCCGATGGAGCCACGCAGTTCGGGATGAGCGTGGATGCGGCGCACGATGTCAAGCGTGACCTGGGTGAGGGGCGAGTCTTCCATGTCGATGCGAAGGAAGTTACCGGTGGCTTGCGCGTGCTGGGCGAGGCTCATGGCGATGCCCTCGGCGAGCGCGGGATCCTGGGTGAGGCCCATCTGGGTGAGCTTGACGCTGATGTTGGCGTCGAGCTTGCGGGCGGCGATCTGGTCGAGAAGCTGGTGGTAGACATCGGCGGCCCGGTGGGCCTCGGCGGCTGTGGAGACGCTTTCGCCAAGGGAGTCGAGCGTGACATGCATGCCCTGCTTATTGACCTGGGCGCAGACACGGAGGGCGTCTTCAATATCGAGACCGGCAACGAAACGCGAGCTGAGCTTGCCACCGATGCTTGATTGCTCGGCGAATTTGCGGAGAGAACGATTGTGGGAGAGTGCGATAAAAGCGGAACGAAGAACGGGCATCAGTTAACCTTGCCGGGCGAAGGTCCTGGTATGAAGTATTCGCGCGGGACTATCCAGTTTCGCACAACAGGGTGGGGGTGGGGCCGTGATGCCGTTGAGGACAGCGCTAACGATGGTTGCGTATCCTGAAGCGGTCATTCATTTTCTGCGGGTTGGCGCGCGCATTGTTGAAAGTTGGAGGTCTCATGTCGTTGCGGTGGACGGCGGTTTGCACGGCGTTTGTGATGTTTACAGCCATGACTTCGTTGCAGGCGCAGTCGCCGGCGATGCCTGCAACTGCGGGTGAGACGCTTAGCGGGAAAAAGATCGTGCTGGCGGATGTCGTGCGCGGACATGCTGTGGTGCTGGTGGCGGGGTTCAGCCACGATGGTGGAATCGCGTGCGGAGACTGGATGAAGGCGATCCACAGTGATGCGGCACTGGCGGGCGTGGATGTTTACGAGATTGCCATGCTGGAGGGCGCGCCGGGACTGTTTCGCGGAATGATCAAGAGCGGCATGCGCAAGGGGATGAGCAGCGCTGACCAGGAACGGATGGTGGTGCTGACGCAGGACGACAAGGCGTGGGAGAAGTACTTTGCGGTTTCAAATGGGCAGTCGCCGCAGGTGATGGTTCTGGATGCGAAGGGAAATGTTGTCTGGCATGGGCAGGGGAGAGCGGCGGAGTTGGAGTCGAAGTTGAGAGCTGCGGTGAGTTCGCATTGATTGGATCGTTGGCGAGGTGAGGTCATTGCTTTCCCACCCATGCCGCGATGAACTGCGGCATGGATGGGGCACCCGGATTTGTGGTTTGCGTACTCGGAGGAATTGCTACTCGACTCGGAACAGTGCGCAACCGTGTGCGGGCACGACGACGTGAAGCGTTTTTGCTCTCGGGATGTGTTGTTGGTTCCACACGTCGTAAAGAGCGTGGGGCTTGTCTGCGAGGTAGAAAAACCCCCAGGGCAGATTTGACGACGTGGTGTGATCGGCGAGATTGAATATGGCGATGTATTGTTTTGGGTCTAGTCCGTCGGTGCTGGCGTACCAATAGCGTTGTATGAAGGGTTGTTCGCCCGATTGCGCCTTCAGAAGTAAACCCGGTCTGGAATCGACGGCTTGCTGATTGAGATCGGTTACTTCCTTGTTGGTGACGAGGGAGCGGGTGAAGTCGTCGAGCTTGGTCAGGTTAGCGCCCAGAATGAGCGGCGAGCGCGAGATGGCCCAGAGCGTGAATTCGGTGCGCTGTTCATCGTGGGTGTAGCTCGGATTGGCGCGGTTGGTCTTTGCCGGGATGCGGGCCGAGGTAGCCTTCGGGGAGCATGTCCGGGTCGGGCCAGTTGCCGGGCTTCACGTAAGGCGCCCACTGAGCGATGCGGTCGAATTCGTCGCGGAGGCCGAAGGGATATTCGGATGGCGGTCTGCGGGGGAAGGTCCAGCCATCCCAGTGATCGTCGGTGATGCGCCACATCTGGGCGTACTTTGCGATTTCGGCGGCGTTGTCGAGCTGCGTCGGGCCGGGCGAAAGGCTGAGCACGATCGGGCGGCCAGTTTTGTGGATGGCTTCGGCGATCTGCCGGATTTCGGTGGGGCGGTAGGGATGGTCGCTGATGCAGTCGACCTTGATGTAATCCAGACCCCAGTCGGCGTAGAGCTTGAGCATGGAGTCGTAGTAGGCCTGGCCGGCCGCGTTGTCGGCGACGCCCCAGTTGCCTTGATCCCACGGGCAGGGGGATTGCTGATCGGCTGCGTCGACGGCGTGAAAGCTGGAGCCGGCGATGGGCAGATTCTGCGCGACAACCTGGCGCGGAATGCCGCGCACGATGTGAATGCCGAACTTCAATCCCTGTGCATGAACCCAGTCGGCGAGTGGCTTGAATCCGGCATTATTGGCGGCGGAGGGGAAGCGGGCCGGATCGGGAATGAGGATGCCGTTTTCGTTCCATAGATATTTGCGCGCTTCGAGCGTGCCGGCGAAGGGATCCTGCATGTACCAGCCCTCGTCGATGACGGAGTATTGCCAGCCGTACTGGCGGATGCCGGCGAGGATGGTGGTGTTGGCGCGGTAGTCGGCTTCGTCGATGGTGAGGCCGTAGGCATCCCAACTGTTCCAGCCCATGGGAGGGGTGGGGGCTGGCGCTTGTGCGGGGCAGAGGGCGCATGAAATGAAAGCAAGATAGGCGATCAGGATCGAACTGGATCGGAACATGTGGAAACGTATACCACAATGAGGAGCCAACAGCGCTGAGGATAGTGAGGTCATTGTTGCCCGCGTAATCACCGGGCGAAACAACGTGATGCAACTCACTTTCAAATGCGCCTATAATGGCGTCGAATAAAAACTGAACAGCTGCACGTTGCCAATCCCCGACACCTGCAACTGAGGAGACAATTATGCTTAAGTCGTTCTTGCTCTTCGCGGCGGTTGTCTTGCTCGTGCTTGCTTCCGCCTCCGCTCCGGCCCGTCCGCCGCAGGATGCAACGCAGGCTCCTGCAGCCAAGAAGATGAGTCCCGAATCCCTGGCCAAGACAAAGAAGATGTACGAGATGGATTGCGCTCTTTGTCACGGGGCAACCGGTGACGGCAAGACTGATGTTGCCAAGGACATGCAACTGACACTTCTGGACTGGACGGATCCGAAGTCATTGTCAACGATGTCGGACCAGGCTCTCTTCGAGGCAATCCGCAAGGGGAAGGGGAAAATGCCTCCCGAGGATGAAGGGCGCGCCAAGAACGAAGAAGTGCGCAACCTTGTCGTCTACATCCGGAAACTTGCGAAGGACCAGCCCGCAGGAGCACCAGCAACGGAACAGCCGACCGCAACACCGGCGGCACCGTCAACCCCGACGACGCCTCCGGCGGCAACTGCGCCGAGCAGGTAGCCTTGATCGCTCATCCTTGCAGTCGACTCCGACCGCAAGGATGAGCCGCATTTGAGGTCGCTCTAGTCGAGCGGGGTGTTGACGAAAGCGCCCCATGCATCGGGGCTTACGTCATGAGCGTGCCGCGCGAAGAGCCAGTGGTGGCGCTCCAGATCTTCCACTCCATATTGAAATTCACCGTATTCGGTTTCGTGGGGTTCTTCGACGATGTCGGCTCCCCCGGCGCGTGCGTGCGCGTAATGGGCCTCAACATCCTCAATGAAGATGGTGAGGCTCTGTGTTGCGCTGCCGAGTTTGGCGGGACTCGATTGGCCGGGGCTGGTGGACGATCTTAGAACTTTTCTCCTTAGTACCAATCGTCTTAAGCGCTCCAAGGTCAAAGCATGGCTGAATCCTCCTTACACGAGTGATTCTTGGCGTTTCGAGCGGGACAGATGAAGAGCCGGTGATTCCCCAAGAAGTGAACTCACCTCGGATCATTCTCAGGATAGCCCGGGAATTCATATCGAAGTACAGCTCCTCCAATTCTCTCCTCATGCAGCCAGTCAATTCGGCTCTGGACGTTTTCGTCTCGCCCACGTAGCCCACTCGACTTCCGACAACTAGGCCATGCAACCGGGGGGTGCAATAATCGAAAGCTAAATGAACTTCAATCTGGCATTGCCATTTTATGAAAGCTCCACCAAGAACCCGCAGGCATTGGCTCTCTTTGTGGGGGGCACGCGGTTCTCCTACGAAGATCTCGCTTATTTAGCTCGGCGCGTTGCGGGTTGGCTCAGCCAAACGACTGGCGAAGGTTCGGGGAGGATCGGAGTTCTTGCATCTCGGAGCATGGAAGCATATGCAGGAGTCTTAGGAACGCTTTGGTCCGGAGCGGCCTACGTGCCAATCAACCCTCACACTCCTGAGGACCGCATCATTCGCATTCTCCAGCAAGCAAAGCTTGATGCGCTTATCGCTGATCAGGCAGGATTGGACCTGCTTTCGGCAACGGTCCTCGAATCTGCACCTGACCGGATTTTGTTCGGCCCCAACGCAAGACCTTCGCAAAGCACGATCGAGTTCCCCGGAAAATGCTTTCAATGCCTCTCTCAGCTGCCCGATGACGGGCCCCAAAAACCGGTAAATGTTGCGGAAGATGCGCTGGCCTACATCATCTTCACTTCGGGCACAACGGGCACACCGAAGGGCGTCATGATCGAGGCCGGGAGCGTCGCGCAGTTTCGAGGCGTGGTACAGGCTAGATGTGAATTCCGTTCTACAGATCGTGTGTCACAGGTAGCTGAACTCACATTCGACAATTCCATACTCGACTTGTTCGTAACATGGGCAGCTGGCGCGGGACTTTACGTCGTCCCTGCATCTCAATTAATGGCTCCCGCCAAGTTCATATGCGATCACGAACTCACCATCTGGTTTTCGGTTCCCTCGACCGCCTGCATTATGGAGCGGATGAAAATGCTAAAGCCAGGCGCTTTCCCATCATTACGGTATTCTATTTTCGCCGGAGAGGCGCTCCCCATTGGTGCAGCGCAAGCCTGGAAGATCGCGGCTCCGCACGGCGTAGTTGAGAACTTTTACGGTCCGACTGAGGTCACGGTAGACTGCATTGCACAGAAACTTGATGATCCACCCAATGTGACAAGGAATCGCGGTTCATTGGCAATCGGAAAGCCCTTCCCTGGTATTCAGGCTGGAATTATTGATGCGAGCCTGAATTTCCTGCCTCCGGATGAGAAGGGGGAGTTAGTAGTGTCGGGACGCCAGGTGGCGCGGGGCTACTTCCAGGATCCAGAACTTACGGCGGCTCGATTTCCCACCTTGGATGGGCGACGGTGGTATCGCACCGGAGACTTGGCTTACCAGGACCTATCGGGCGCGTTTCACCACCTCGGACGAATCGATAACCAGGTCAAGGTACTGGGGAATCGTGTCGAACTCGAGGAAGTCGAGGCTCACCTGCGCGAAATTGTTGGGACCGATCTAGTCGCCGCGGTTGCGTGGCCCCTCATCGACGGTCGCGCGACAGGGATTGTAGCGTTTCATTGTGCTTCGAGGATCAGGCGCGAGGATGTGCGTGAAGAAATGAAAAAACGCGTGCCGGACTATATGGTGCCGCGACGGCTTTTTCAACTCGAGGATTTCCCCCTCAATCCAAACGGCAAGATCGACCGCAAGGCCCTCGCCCGCATGCTTGACGACAACATTTTGACGTGAGCGATGACTTACCTGAAGACCAAAGTAGAGAGTGAAAAATCAACTTTAATAGGGATCTTTGATGCCAACACTTCGCTAGCGCGCTTCAAATCTGTATACTTCCGAAAATGAACGACACCTCCTCTAGCGTTTATATTGACCCAGGGAAGAACTACAATCTCGCAAAGCCATTCTGTGACACCGCGCGTCAATATCCTGATCGAATCGCCTTATGTGTCGACGGCAGAAAGCTGACTTACACAGAAACTTTAAGGGAGGTTGGGCGCATCGTCCATTGGATGCAAACGAGTGGACATGCGCCAAAGCGCGTCGGCATTCTGGCGGCTCGTGGCCCTGAGGCATACATCGGAATCCTGGCCTCAGCCTGGGTGGGGGCTGCTTATGTTCCTATCGATATTGCTCTGCCGGACCTTGCGCTAATTGGAATTCTGAAACGTAGTGGCTTGGATGTACTGATCACCGACAGCGCCGGATCGAGGAGGATCAGCGAAGCTGTATTGGCGGCCAGTCCACAACGAGTTCTCATTCATCAGCGCGATCTTCCCGTCGCTTCGAAGGGGAGAGCTACTGATTTCGACGAGTTGCAACTTATTCAGGATCCTGGCGCGCCTGCGTTCATGGCAGCGAGTGAGCCCGGATACATGATGTACACCTCAGGTAGCACGGGAGTTCCGAAAGCCGTCATAGTGACGGTCGGCGGAGTCGACCATTTGTTATGGACACTGGGCCTCGATTATCCCGTCCGCAAAGAGGATCGGGTCGCTGGCACTAGCCCCATCAGCTTCGACGCTTCCGTCTATGACATGTTCTCAGCTTGGCAGGTCGGTGCTGCACTGCACATAATCCCTGTAAATGTCTCTTTAGCACCAACCAAGTTTCTTCAGGAGAACGAGATTACGATCTGGTTCTCGGCGCCGTCAATCGCGGCCCAAATGGCTCGGATGGGTCTCCTCAAACCGAATTCTTTCCCGTCGCTCCATCGTTCCCTGTTCTCTGGTGAGGCACTTCCCCGAGTGGTCGCCGAAGCATGGCAGGCTGCAGCGCCAAATTCGAAGGTCATCAATTTGTGGGGCGCGACAGAAATATCCGTCATGGGTATCGGGCAAGACTATTCACCGGACTGCTATTTGACAGGAGATTTTATTGCGATCGGATGGCCTTATCGCGGAGTGAAGACGGCCATCGCCGACGAAAATCTAAAGCTCCTGTCCAATGAGTCGAAAGGCGAATTGCTACTCGGCGGCGCGCAACTCGCGCTTGGCTACCTTGATGACGAAGAAAGAACGCGTCGTGCTTTTGTCGAGATCGAAGGAGAGAGATGGTACCGGACAGGCGATCTTGCATTGAGAGATACCAACGGAGTCTTGCACTATCTTGGACGCATTGATCATCAGGTGAAGGTACTTGGCGGTGCACGTGTGGAGCTTGGCGAAATTGAATCTCATCTAAGGGCGGTAACCGGGTGTGAATCTGTGGCCGCAGTGGCTTGGCCTATGCAAGATGGTGTGGCTCTCGGGATTGTGGGTTTCATCGGAGGTTTCGACGGGAAGGCTTCTGAAGTTCGCAACGCACTCAAAGAGAGACTTCCGGCCAATATGGTGCCGTCGCGAATTCAGCTCATGCCCAAGATACCTCTCAACAGCAACGGAAAAGTCGACCGTAAGCAGCTAATTGCTTACCTGACAGAGTCGTCCGGAGCGTCTACTCTGTAAAAAGCCGACGAACTGTCGCCACGAATTTCCGGCCACATAGTCACCGCATCATCACAGTGAGTTGAGTCTGTCGATTGCCTGCGCAACCGATGCGTGATTCTCTTCGCGCGGCAGGGCGTCCACCAGGTAAAACTCCGCCGGAACCAGTTCCGACGGCAGGCTGCTCTTGCAAAGGGCCCTGATCTGATCGATTAAGTCAGATCTCAGTTTGCCCTGTCCCGGCCAGCTTGTTAGGGTCAAGTATTCTGACGCTTCTGGTTGCGGCCAGCAGATTGATTGATAAGCGGAAGATCCCAAGCTATGGGCATTGAAAAACGCAGCGTCATAACTCCCGTCACGGCGGCATCCGGCCCAGCTAAGCCTGATCTCAAGGCCCCCAACGCTTTTGACCAGATCAACCATATCTTGAGGATGAATGCCGCGAGTCACGGTCTGCTCAAGTTTGCGCTTAAGGTTTCCAGCCGTTACCGAATCGTCGCCACGCAACAATTCATCCAAAGCAGCTGTATCGAGTTCCACGCGGGCATTTGGAATGCACTTAATTCCAAATGGCTTTGTTGATTTTCCTAACAGCTCTCGGATTTCCTTGAGGCTCCACCGATGTTCCCGCCAATCTTCAAAGGGAAAGTCATTTCGCTGCTCAGACGGCTCTCCAACATACAGGATCGCATTGTATCGGTATCGCGTGACCTCATTGTCAGCATGGCCGGGTCGCAACTCAATCTCAACCCGCGATAGCTTCTTATGCTTATTCGTCAAGTTGAGAAAATACGCCGGTGAAACGAAGAGCCAAGGTTCCAAGCGTATTCGACGCCGAATACGATCTATTATGACCGTTGGTGTCTGATCTTCATCACTTCGGAAGAGCTCAACGGAACTAAGAAACAGGCCTCGCAACGGCAGGCTCTGAATGTCCCCGGCAAAAACCCTGCCACCAGGCCGCACAATTTCAATCGCACCTTCCAACACTCGGGTGAGGTAGGAAGAGTTCGGAAAAAACTGCGCAACGGAGTTGAGCACCACCGTATCGACTGAGCTTTGATCGAAACCGTTGAAATCGTCTGCCATTCGCTCCAGCAACTCAACGGATTTCTCCAACGTGGGAGCTGATTTCAACTGGGCCCTGACCCGATCAAGAGTCGCAGATGAAAAATCTGACGCAACATATCGTTGGCAATTTGGTGCAACTCGCAACAGCAACATGCCGGTCCCGCACCCGATTTCATAGACTGCTCTTGGCGCAAATCCCAGAATCTCCGACATGGTGAGTTGAACCCACTCGAGCATCTCGACTTCCGGAAGCTCACGGCCCGTATAGCTGCTGTTCCATCCTTGGATATTGAGTCCGATGGGCTTTGACTTTATGTTTTCTGTGAAGTGACTCAGATCGAACGACTTTCGCCACCTCTTAAGGGCCAGGTCTCCCATCTCCGCTCGTTTCATCACATCGTCGAGGTAATTGTCCTCGGCAACGACGAACCCTATCCAGCCTGCACATTCGGTCTGCAACACCGATGCTTCGCGAACTCCAGGGTGGGATCGCAGAACGCGAACAATCGGGTCTGCTTTACTTAATTGCCCTGCCGAACTATCCGGCGGAATGCCGCAAAAGCTCTGAGAGGTCATCGGGATGGTTACTTGCTCCGTTTCTCCCCGTTATTGAAGGACTTAATCAAATCCGCAATTGCATCAATGCTGTCGATGCGATCGCGATCAAATCCGATCTTTGCGAAATCAATCCCGAAATTCTGCTCGAGAAACATCACAATTTCCACCGCATCGATCGACTGCAGTCTCCCGCTAACCAGTAGCGAGTCCCTATCAGCTAGGGGCCCGTCATCGCCATAGCCGGCAAGAAGTCCTTCGACGAATTTCCGTGTTTCTACTCTCTCCTTCATAAAGGCCCCCTAAAAATGAATAAAAAACAAACTGGCGAAATATTTCAGGTGCTCAGTTAGAGGAAACTTCTCCTCACTCCATCCAAATACATTGATCAGGCTAAAGAACAGGCATACACCGAGAATAGGCAGCAGGTGACCGCGGACAAAGCCGGTTGGTCGCGGACCGCGTTTCCTTAATTGAGAAAAGCTCAGAAATGCCGCGAGGATGAAGCTGTAGAATGTGAATACCTGGTAATTCGCTAGCGCTTTCCAGATCCCTAAGTCCCGGATCGTCGTCCAGTCTCGCGTGAAGTGATAGAACACGTTTCCAAAACATGCCGCCGAGAAGGTCGCAAAGATGGTTCGCATGCGTCGATTGCTCTTCCAATATCGGAAGAAGGCTGGAAAGAAGAAGAAGTCGACGATCAGTTCCTTGTAGTAGTAATAAAAACGGTTGAAGAACTCAGCAACTGTTCTCGATGAGAATGGCCGATAGGTGTTCCGAAGCGCGTTGTACCCTCCCATTCGGCAAGCGGCGACCACCCAGTGACCAAATACAGAGACTTCCAACACACTTTCAACAAGATCAAGTATCTGGCTTTCCCATCGCGAGTGCCAGGCAACCGGAGTTCCGTTTACGCTCATTGCCAACGCTTGGCTCGCGGTTGGAATCTGCAAATAGACATGGAAGAGGTACTTCCACGCGACTTGGAAAAGTCCTAAAACTATTGCCCATAGGAGCAGCTTCAACCCTTTTAGTTGCACAACTGCGAGTTGCTCAGGGCTTTGCGCTTCGATACGACGTAGATAGGCCGCGCCTTTGGGAAAAGGCGTGTTCGTTGATCCCCAAATCGGCCGAAAGGCTGTCAGTTGCAGGGTCAGTTCTTTGGCGGGCGCTGAGTGCCTGTCGATAAGCGCATACGCGATGAACCAGATATAGGTTGCCAAGATGCCGACCGTGCTCCATAGAACCAGATATGGAAGTGAATTATGGGGAACGGCACAAGCGATGAGAATGATGGCGGTGAAGCCGGTAAGAAGGAATAGAACGGGCCGCTTTCCGAATCGCGATTTGGGCCAGCGCGTGACACACCAGTAAAGCAAAACACCGGCCGCAATCACTCCTAAAGTCAAGCCCAGCCTCAAAGAGTCTCGAAAGGTGTGAATGATGACGATGAGGATTGGTGCGATGGCCAAAAGAAATCGCCGCCGCGATGGCATAAAAGTTACTAGCGAGATTATGGAAATTAGCGTCAGCCACGAAGCCCATTCGCGCACAAATACGCACACTCCGCAGCCGAATGCGGCAAGCATGGTAGCTTTTCCAATTGCCGTCTGCGCAAAGGAAACTGCCCAGGGGGAGGTTTCCACGCGCGGGATCAAGCGAAACTCAGCCAGACGGCCCAACTTCGGTCCTAGAGGTTTCGTCTGGGTAACCAAAGCCATTCCTGTACAAGGCGATTTTGATGAAGCAAGTATAGTAAGCCGTGGACTCAATGTCGAGTCCCTCCCGACTTGACTCTGGCGACATTGGTGCACCTTAGCAGTGATTCCCCGAAGGCTCAAGTAGGGAAACCTCAGCGCGTCAGAACGAAGTGATCAAGCGCATAAAGCTGTGCAAGCGCGATGGGCAAGACGCGCTGAAGACGGACGGCAAGATTACAGAGGAATTTTGGCAGTGCAAGCAGACAGAATGGCAAGCTGAAGAGGCGCGCATTTCAACGCAGATTCAGGGTCTAAAGGAGCCTAATTTCGAGGATCGCCTTGTAGATGTGCACAGAATTTTAGAACTTGCGCAAAATGATCATTCTTTGTACCTTACGCGGAAAACGTCAGAAAAGGGCGAAATGCTTCGATCAGTACTTTTGAACTGCTCGATAGACGCTGTAAGTCTTTATCCTACTTACAGATCACCTTTTTACCTCATAGCAAAAAGGGCGGAAAACAATCAATAGTCGGGGCGCGCGGAATTGACCATGATGAAGGCGTTTCCCAGATGCAACTGAGCGCCCTGGACCGGATTGCCATAGCGAAAATGCTCGATGAAGCAAAAAGTTGAGGTGAGCCAGTCAATGGCCTTGGCGAGATCTGTATAGGTTACGTGAGGAAGCACACTGTCGGCCGGGGCGGAGCGGTTCTTCAACATGGCGGTAAGATACGCCGCCCGGGTGCTCGGATCAACCATCAGCGTTTCGTCATTGGGCTGTCCACGCGCCATCCACTGGCAAGGATGCGCCGGTAAGATTTGCGGCAGACTCCGAGCATAAGAAGATAACGAGAGCGCCTATCTGGGCGGGTGTCGCGAATTGACCAGAAGGTTGCTTCGCGGCGAGAAGCTGCCGCTCCGCCTCTTCGCGGCTGACAGACTCGATTCGCATCTTGTCTTCAATTTGACGCTCCACCATGGGAGTCAACACCCACCCCGGGCAAATTGAATTGCAAGTCACTCCACTGCCCGCGGTCTCAAGGGCGACAACTTTCGTGAGACCGACGAGCCCGTGCTTGGCTGCCACATAGGCCGACTTGAAGATCGAGCCGACCAGACCGTGCACCGAGGCAATGTTGATAATCCGACCCCAGCCGCCGCTGCGCATCGAGGGTAACAAGGCAGCTGTAAGATGAAACGTCGCCGACAGATTCGTCGCAAGAATCGCGTCCCACTGTTCCGCTGGAAATTGCTCGACAGAGGCAACATACTGAATGCCGGCATTGTTGACGAGGATGTCAATACCGCCTAGCTCCTCGCTTGCTCTTGCGGCCAGGGAGCGGCAGTCTTCCATCTTTGCAACATCCGCGGCGATGTGACGGACTGAAACGCCGTATTGCGCAGCCAAACGCAGGGTCAGTGTTTCGATGTCCGATGCGGTCCCAAAGCCGTTCAGAACGACGTCGCAGCCATCGCAAGCGAGAGCTTCGGCAATCCCCTGGCCGATGCCGCTGGTCGACCCGGTGATCAGTGCTCTTTTTCCCTTTAACGACACGCAAAAACTTCCTATCGGCAACGGGCCTTTCGTAGAATGGCCGCGCTGCTGGCTCCGAGCATAGCTGGACTGGAACTCTCCGATCAAATGATCCATCTCGCCCGCACGCTGGAATTCGACAGGGTAAGTGCAAAGTGCTCTCTCCGGCGCGCGTGCGATAAGCTGATGCGGGAGATCAAGAATGCATTTCAGGGCTCTGAAGCTTTTCGCGATGCTGTGCCTGGCGCTGGGATTGGGTACCTCGCTGGTTGCGCAGCAGGCGCAGCCGATCGCTGGCGGAAATCCTGCGCTGCCACTGGTGCACGTTGACAACGGCGAGAACTCGGCAGCGGCGCAGAAAGCGCATTACGTTGTGCTGGTTTCTCTGGATGGGTTTCGTTGGGACTATGCGAAGCATGACGGCGCGGTGAACCTGCTGGCATTGGCGCGGAGAGGCGTCTGGGCGCCGGAAGGGATGACACCGAGCTATCCGTCGCTGACGTTTCCTAACCACTTCACGATCGTGACGGGGCTTTATCCCGAACATCATGGGCTGGTTGCCAACAGCTTCTACGACGAAACGAAACACGCGCGCTACGCGATCTCCGATGCAAAGGCCGTGCAGGACGGAAGCTGGTACAGCGGCGTGCCGTTGTGGAGCCTGGCGGAGAGCCAGGGAATGCGCTCGGCTTGCTTGTTCTGGCCAGGGTCGGAGGCAGAGATCGCAGGGCATCGCCCCACATGGTATGCAATTTTCGATAATAAGACGCAGGCCACTGACGAGGTAGAGCAGGCGCGCATTGACAATGCCGTGGCTTTGCTGAAGATGCCGCCGTCGGAGCGGCCTCACTTCATCACCATCTATTATTCGGAGCCGGATCATGAGGGACACGAGTTTGGGCCGGATGCGCCAGAGACGAAAGCTGCCGTACTGAAGATGGATGCGATGATCGGCAAGCTAAGAAAAGCGCTAGGTGCGACCAAGCTCCCCATCGACCTGGTAGTGGTGAGCGATCACGGCATGGCGAAGGAGCAGGGCGGCTGGATCAATCTTGATGAGTTTGCCGATCTGAGCGATTTCGAAACTGTGGGCCCGCTGCTTTACGGAAAGACTGAAGAGGATCGCGTTCTCGCTTACAACAAGCTGAAGCATGCGTCGTCGCAGTTTGAAGCCTACCGACGCAAGGACGTGCCGGCTGGTCTCAACTACAACCAGAATCCGCGCGCCGGTGACCCGGTGGTGGTTGCGACCGGTCCGTTTGCGATTCGGGCGCACAAGCCGCAGGGCGACAGGCCCGACAATCCGCCGGAGCCGGGGATGCATGGATTCGACCCACGGAGAGTTCCGGAGATGAAGGCGAGCTTCTTCGCAGCAGGTCCGGATATTGTCACCGGAAAAACGGTAGCGCCGTTCAGGAATGTGAATCTGTATCCGTGGATCGCGCACATGCTTGGATTGCAGGTGGGGAAGACCGATGGCAGTCTGAATGTGCTTGCGGGAACGCTGCGGGACAACGGCGGAGAAACCGCCAGCGCAGGCGAATCAAAATAGGAGCAAGGGAACAATGAGCGCAGTGTTGGGAATCGACGGCGGAGGAACCAGGACGCGTGCCTCCATCGTTGATGGGGAGCGGGTGCTGGCGTTTGCGGAGAACGGCTCGATCAAGCGGCTGCGCGTGGGCGCGGAGGTGGCGGAGACCAATCTGCGCGCTCTGCTGAAAGACGTGTTTGCGCAAGCGGGATTGCACGGCGTGAAGGCGGCCTCGGCCGGCGTGGCCAGCGCTACGATGCCGGGGGTGAAGGAATGGATCACGGCGGTGTTTGACGATTTCAACGTCGAGCGCTCTGAGGTAGTGGGCGACGAGGTAATCGCGCTCGACGGTGCCTTCAAAGGCGGCCCGGGAATTTTGCAGATTGCGGGGACGGGCTCAAACTGCATTGGTCGTGCGTCGGATGGTGGCCGCGAGAGTGCGGGCGGCTGGAGTTCGCGACTGGGCGACGAAGGCTCAGGCTACTGGATCGGGTTGCATGCGGTGCGGCGGGGACTGAATGCACTGGACCGCGAACAGCCGACGCGAATTCTGGAGACGGTGGGGAAAATCTGGGGAACGAAAACGGTCGAAGAGTTGGTGAATCTTGGCGACAGCACGCCAGGCCCGGACTTTGCGGCGCTTGCTCCTGCCATCAGCCAGCTTGCCGAAGAAGGCGATGCCGTGGCGCTCGGCGTTCTGCAGCAAGCCGCAACGGACCTGGTGGAGAACGTGCTGCTTGTTCGGTCGAAGCTCAGGCGCAAACACAATCCTACCGGCGAAGTCCCGGTAGCATGGATCGGCAGCGTGATCGGGAAATCCCGACTTGTACGCGCGGCATTCTTTGCGGGATTGCATGGCGCAGCGCCGGAGATGCTGGTGGGCGAGACGGAAGTAGCCGGCATAGAAGGCGCGGTCTGGCGCGCGCAGCAGTTGGCGAAATGTTGATCTGGAGCCGGAAATTCAACAACTGACCGGACCGCGGATGCCGGCTGCGAACTCAGTTTGCCAGCTCGCCCCCGACGATCGAGCCGACAAGCTTGCCGCTGGCATCGATGGCGACGAGGTTTGCGGATTTTCCGGAGGCAAGGCTACCTGCGCGATGAGCCAGACCAGTCATCGCTGCAGGATTTGAAGAAAGCAGTCGCAAAGCCTGCTCGATGCTGGCACCGGTGAATTTGACGAAGTTCGCGAGCGCGCGATCAAGCGTGAGCACGCTGCCGGCAAGAACACCGCGAGCAGTTGCGCGTCCCTCCTTGACCTGCACCGCAAATCCGCCGAGTTGATACTCGCCGTCGGGCATTCCGGCTGCGGCCATCGCGTCGGTGACGAGGATGGCGCGCTCGGGGCCTTTCGCTCTCCACCAGAGGCGAACGATCTCTGGCTCGGTGTGGATGCCGTCGCAGATTAGCTCGGCATAGAGATCGTCGTTGGTGAGAACCGTGCCGAGGATTCCGGGCTCACGATGATCGAGTGGGCGCATGGCGTTGAATGTGTGGGTCGCGCTCACGGCTCCGGCGGCAATGCCCGTGCGTGTTTCCGCAGCGGTGGCATTGGAATGTCCAAGCGAAACGCGAACGCCGCGTTCCGTGGCGTGTGTGGCAAGTTCCGCTGCGCCGGGGAGTTCGGGTGCAAGCGTCATCAGGCGCACATGGCCGTGGGCTGCATCGAGCAGGCGATCGAAAGTGGCGATACTGGGGGCCAGGAGATGTTCCGCAGGTTGCACGCCACGTTTCTCGTGCGAGAGGAACGGGCCTTCGAGGTGTATTCCCAGAGGACGTGCACGTCCGGGTTGTGGGAGCTTGGCGATTTCGTTGGCGAGGCCGTCGAGCGCGCAGAGGGTCGCGTCGAGCGAGGCGGTGACCGTGGTGGCAAGATATGTGGCGGTTCCGCGCGATGCGAGGAACTTACCCATCGTTTCGATTGCCTGGGGCGTTGCTTCCATTACGTCGTGGCCGGCGGCGCCGTGGATGTGTACATCGAAAAATGCAGGACCAAGCGTGGCACCGGGAAAGTCGAGCACGCGGGCACCGGACGGCATTTGTGAGGAATCGCGGTTTGTGATGGATTCTATCTTGCCGTCTTCGATGAGGATGAGGGGATGCGGGTGGAGGGTCGTTCCGTCCCAGAGTTTTTCTGCAGTGACTACCGTTTGCATGGCAACCCATTATTGCAGGTGAATGCAGGGGTGTGCGCTCATGGCTGCAGGCGGTATGAGATAGACAGTTGTCATCGGCGTGTAACGTGGCAGCGAGCCCTGGTTTGTTATCGTTTTGCCATGCGAAATACACTTTTGTTTCTGGTCGCCAGCGGGTTGTTGATGATTGGAGCGCAAACCAACACGGCGCAGAGCATTGATTTGCCCACGAGCAAGCAATTGAAAGAGCCGGTTCCGGGCAATCCGCAGCGACTGAACAGCCTGCCGATGTCGATGGCGATCTCGCCGGACGGGCGCTATGTGGTGACCGTAAACGCGGGTTACGGGACCTATGAATCGAAGTACCTGCAATCGCTTGCGGTCTACGATACACAGAGCGGGGCGTTGAGCGATTTTCCCGATGACCGCACACCTTTGCGCGCAAGGCAGACGCTGTTTTCCGGGCTGGTTTTCAGCCGCGACGGTCGTCACGTCTACGCGAGCATGGGCTCCCTGGATGATCCATTGGGCAATAGACCGCCGTTCCGCGGCATGCCCGACACGGGCAGCGGCATCGTGGTGTATCGATTTGCCGATGGCAGGATTGAACCGGAGCGGCTCATCCACCTGCCGCTTGACCAACTCACGTCCGGGCAAAAAACGAGACTGATTGACGAGGTTGATGGAGACAAGGGAGTGCCGTTTCCCGCAGCCATTGCGGTGGTGGAGCGCGCCGGCGCGGAGAAGTTGCTGGTTGCTGAGAATCTGACGGACGATGTGGTGCTTATCGACCCGGCGAGCGGACAAATCGAGCATCGTTTCGATCTGACCGAGAACAATGCGGTGCCGTCGACGTATCCGATTGCGTTGCAGCTTTCGAAGGATGGGCGGCGGGCGTTTGTCGCGCTGTGGAATGCGTCGGAGATCGCGGAACTGGACCTCGAGAAGAATACGGTGGGTCGGAAGCTGGCGCTGCTGAAGCCGTCAAGCGCGATCAAGCCCGGTACGCATCCGTGCTCCTTCGCCCTGAGCCCCGATGGCAGGACGCTTTATGTTCCGCTGGCCAATCGCGATGCGGTGGCAGCGGTGAATGTCGGTGAAGGAAAGTTCGCGGTCAAGGGATACTTCGATACGCGGCTGCCGGGACAAAGTTATTTTGGCGCAGAGCCCGTTGCCGTCGCTCTGAATGCATCGGGGAGCCGGCTTTATGTCGCCAACATGGCTTCTGATGCGGTCGCGGTGATCAACACGCAGAAGCTGACTGCGAAGGCTTCGCGCGCAGGCATGGTCGAACCGAACGGCTTTGTGCCTACGGAGTGGATGCCCATATCGATGGCATTCCTGCCTTCGGAATCGGGTGGCGGGCGCCTGTTTGTCGCGACAGACAAGGGTAAAGGGACGGGGCCGAATCCCTATCCGCCTGCGAACGCGACGCAGGAAAATGGCATGCCGAAGAAGAGCAACTATATCGGCACTCTCCTATATGGTTCCCTAGCGGTGCTGAACGAGGCGGAGATCGAAAAGGATCTCGCCCAGTCCACGCAGGCGGTGCTCGCATCGAACCGGATGAAAGCGGCGGCGGAGAAGATTACGTTTGCAAACGGCTCGCATGATCGCATCAAGCACGTCATCTACATCATCAAGGAGAATCGCACCTACGATCAGATCCTCGGTGATCTGGAACAGAACGGAAAGCCGGTAGGCAATGGCGACAAGAGCCTGACGATGTTTGGCAAGGATGTGACGCCGAATCTGCACAAGCTGGCGTTGCAGTTTGGCGTTCTCGACAATTTTTATGATTCCGGCGAGGTCTCAGGCGACGGCCATGTGTGGTCCAATGCGGCGATCGGGACGGACTATCTCGAAAAAACGTGGCAGCAGTCGTATCGCGGTGGGCAGCGCACGTATGACTTTGAAGGGGTAGTCGCGGACGGGTTGCCGCTGCTGCAGAAGATTCCCGACGTGAACGAGCCCGCCAGCGGATATCTGTGGGGCAACCTGGCATCGCATGGCAAGACGTATTACCACTTCGGCGAATACATCTCGACGGTTTTCTGCGATCAGAAGAAATCGGCGAACCCGCAGGAGGGGCCGGTGTTGCCGGGCCAGCTGTGCCCGCGCAAGGCCATCGCGCCGGGCGAGGAATTGCCAGCCGAGTGGGGCGGAGGCGTGAACAAGTGGCCGTGGCCGATTCCGCTGATTGAATCGAATACCGCGACGAAACCGGAGCTGGTTGGACATTTTGCAGCGGAGGCGCCGGACTTCAATCTTGCAGTGCCCGATCAGATTCGCGTCGAAGTATTTTTGCGCCATCTGAAGCAGTGGGAAACAGACAAAAAGCGCGGCAAAGACACCATGCCGAACTTCATCCAACTGCGGCTGCCCGACGATCACACGAATGGGACGGTGCCCTTCAAGCCGACTCCAAAGGCGAGCGTTTCGGATAATGACCTGGCAGTAGGACGCGCCATCGATGCGATTTCGCATTCGCCGTTCTGGGATGACACGGCGTTCTTCATCCTTGAGGACGATGCGCAGGCCGGTGCGGATCACGTGGATGCGCACCGCAGCATCGCGCTGGTTATCAGCAAGTACGCACCGCACGGAAAAGATGGCGACCCGGTTGTGGACAGCCGGTTCTACTCAACAGTGAGCGTGATCCGCACGATGGAGACGCTGCTTGGGTTGCCGCCGATGAATAACAACGACGCGCTTAGCTCGCTGATCTCGACTCTGTTTACAGGGCCGGGAGATCAGGCACCCTATTCGGCGGATTTTTCGAATCGCGACAACGGCCTGATCTATGCTGCGAATCCGAAGAAAGCGACGGGAGCGGAGGAGAGCATGAAGATGGACTTCCGGCATGCGGATCGTGCGGACGCGCAGAAGTTGAACATTATCCTCTGGAAGGACACGATGGGCTCGGCGCCTGTGCCGCCGATGCTGACGCAGCGCAGGGCAAAGGTGCGGAAGGACGATGACGATTAGGCGTCATCGTCTGGCGAAAAGCGGACCCTTCGCTCGCCTACCCCACCAACGCCCGAGCGTTTGCAGGGCCCCAAGGCCGCTACGCTCAGGAAGACACCTCGGAGGGTTCATGAACTGAGCGATCGTTTCTGACCGTGTATCTTTGTATGCGGCGGAAAAGTCCGCTGCTCGGGGGAACTGTGCAGATTTGGAATCGCAGAAATTTTCTAAAGGTTGCGGGAGCGGCTTCAGCCGCGTCGTTGGCAGGGGCGGCGCGTCTGAGCGCAGAGACGGGCAAGGGGATTCATACGCTGGTGGCGCAGGAAGAACCGGCGCGACCTGTTGCAGCGATTGATCACATCCAGATTGCGCTGATCGGCGCGGGCGGCCAGGGCATGGGGGATACTCGCTCTGCCGTGCAGGTGCCCGGCGTGAAGCTTGTGGCAGTGGCCGACTGCTATGACGGACGCCTGACGCGCAGCAAGGAGATCTGGGGCGACGACATTTTCACTACACGCGACTACAAAGAGATTCTCGCGCGCAAGGATATCGACGCGGTCATCATCGGCACGCCGGATCACTGGCACAAGCAGGCGTCGGTGGATGCGATGAAGGCGGGCAAGGACGTGTACTGCGAGAAGCCGATGGTTCATCTCTACAGTGACGGGCCGGAGATGATCGAGACGGCGCGCGCCACCAATCGCATTATTCAGATTGGCAGCCAGCGTGTGAGTTCGATCCTGTATGCGAAGGCGAAGGAAGTGCTGGCCTCAGGCGCGATCGGCAAGCTCAATATGGTGACGGCGTACTGGGATCGCAACTCGTCGATGGGCGCGTGGAACTATACGATCCCGCCGGATGCTTCGCCGGAGACGTGCGACTGGCCGCGGTTTCTGGGCACGGCCCCGAAGATTCCGTTCAGCGCGGAGCAATTCTTCCAGTGGCGCAAGTGGAAGGCGTATGGCAGCGGCGTGGCTGGCGACCTGTTTGTGCATCTGTTCAGCGGCACGAATTTCGTCACCGGCACGAATGGCCCGACACAGGGCATGGCAACGGGCGCGATTCGGTATTGGAAGGATGGCCGCGATGCCGACGACGTGGTGCTGGGGCTATTCGATTATCGCGAGGGATTCAACCTGAGCCTGCGCGTGAATTTCGTGGATGGCGGCGACGAGAGCGAAAGCCTGATCTTCACGGGCGACGAAGGGACGATGGAGATTGGCTGGACGTGGCTTGCGGTGAACCGCGTTCCGCGCGAGAAGGAGCCAGGGCTTACGATCGATACGTTCCCGAAGGCGATGCAGGCCCAGATCGAGACGGACTACGCGAAGAAGTATCCGCGGCGGCATCCTGAGGGCCAGACGCCTGTGGGTTACGAAAAATATGTCGCGCCGCCGGGGTATAGCGACCAGTACGACCACTTCAGGAATTTCTTCGCATCGGTGCGGTCGCGCAAGCCGGCGGTGGAGGATGCGGTATTCGGATATCGCGCTGCAGGCGCTGCGTTGTTGAGCAATCTGAGCATCGAGCGGGGCGCTGTAGTGAGGTGGGATCCTGATGCGATGAAGGTGCTGTCGTAGGGTACAACTAGAGTTCGTTGCTTTCCCACCCAAGCCGCAAAGAACGCCGCTTGGATGGGGCACCCCAGGATCGTCGCCCCGCTCGACTGTCGCACCTTTTTTGACGGTTAGGATTGGGAAATGGCAAAGAGAATCGGAGTTCACCTGGGGACGGCGGGTGGCGCCTCCAATGCGGTTGAGCGCGCCAAAGAGATTGGCGCGAACACGTTTCAGATTTTTTCCTCGAGCCCGCGCATGTGGCGTTCGCCGAAGGTCGATCCAGCGCAGGCTGAGAGGATGCGGGCGCTGCGGGCGAAACACGACGTGGGGCCGCTCGTCATCCACACCAGCTACCTGGTGAATGTCTGCAGCCAGACGGCGGATATTCGGGAAAAGAGCGTTGCGGCATTTCGTGGGGAGATCGAGCGGGCTCTGACGCTGGGGGCGGAATTCCTCGTCCTGCATCCGGGTTCGTGGAAGGGGATGACGCGAAATGAGGGGCTGAAGCTAGCGGCGGAGTCAATTTCGCGTGCGATCGATGGCCTGCCTTGGCAGGGGACCGATTTCAACATCCTGATTGAGAACACAGCCGGGTCAGAGTGTTCGCTGGGCGGCAACTTTGAGCAGGTGGCGGAACTGGTCGAGAGGCTGAAAACGCACGCGCCGGTGGGAGTCTGCCTGGACACGTGCCACACACATGTTTCCGGCTACGACATCGTGAGCGCCGAAGGCTACGTCGATACCATTACGCAGGCCGATATCACGTTTGGCGTGGACGCCGTGAGGGTGTGGCACTGCAACGATGCCAAGGCGGCGCGCGGGTCGAAGCTGGACCGACACGAACATATCGGGCAGGGGAATATCGGCGTCGAGCCATTCCGGTGGCTGCTGAACGACCCGCGGTTTGCGGAATGCGCATTTATTGCGGAGACGCCGAACGATGAGCCAGGCGACGAAGAGCGGAATGTGAAGGTGCTGAAGAGCCTGGTTGCCGAAGTTTGATGTAAACCTTTAACGAAGCTCCCGTCAAATCGGATTATGATGTAGGCCCAAGTGTTCTCTGCGGAGGTTCTCTATGCGCAGACAGACGGTCCGCGTGACAGCGGCAGTCCTCTTCCCTGTCCTGGCCATCCCCGCCTTCGGCCAGATCGCAAAGTCGACAAATCAGCCATCGCATCCCGTGAAACCGATTCCGGTCTACACCGCAGAATTCAAGACGGTAAATGTGCAGACTCTGGCCGACGGCACGACGATTACAACCGAGACTAAGGAAATTCGTGCCAGAGACTCTCAGAACCGGAATCTGTTTGTCACAACGCGCAAGCCTCCCGCTGCTGGTATCGAAGTGACGAGCGGCAACATCAATAACCCGGTGGACAACACCGAAACCAACTGGAACTCGCAGAACAAGAAAGCGACGATCACAAGACTGCCGCCGTTGGATCAGAGATACGGCTGCTGGGCATCGGACTCCAGGCATATGACAATCAACTACGGAAGCCGCGCGACAACCACATCGCCTGGCACTGTGCGCCAGGGCCTGATCGTGGGCGGGGAGAGCCAGTTGGTCACGTCGGTCGGCATGGCGACCAAACAAGAGGAGCAGCGCGAGGATCTGGGTACCGCGAATATCCAGGGGCTCGAGGCAAAGGGTGAACGCGTGACCACCGTGATTCCGATGGACAAGGTCGGCAACGACAAGCCGATCACAACAACGCGCGAAGTATGGCGCGCACCCGGTCTCCCGTTCGCTTTGCGCGAGGTGTACAACGATCCGAGATCGGGGACACGAACAAGAGAAACGGTGAGCCTGACGATAGGCGAACCGGACCTTTCTCTCTTCCAACCGCCCGAGGGCTATGAAGTCGTGACCGAGGAGATGCACGACGTTCCCTGTCAGCAGTAAGGCAGGCTCTTCTGCCCGCCCGTTTACACTGAAGAGTGATGGCAGAAGAGAAAGAATTTCGTTACGACCCGGCAACAATTGAGACAAAATGGCAGGCGCGCTGGGCCGCGGACCCCGGTATGTACGCGGCTGAGCCGCATTCGTGCGGCAAACCCAAGTACTACGTGCTCGAGATGCTGCCCTATCCGAGCGGGCAGTTGCACATGGGCCACGTGCGGAACTACTCCATCGGCGACGCACTGGCGCGTCACATGTGGATGCGCGGCTACAACGTGATGCATCCGATGGGGTGGGACGCGTTCGGACTGCCGGCGGAGAATGCGGCGCTCAAAAACAACACTCCTCCGCGCGAGTGGACGCTGAGCAATATCGCCGCCATGAAGCGCCAGTTCGAGCGCCTCGGCATGGGCTTCGACTGGGCTACCGAAGTTACAACCTGCATGCCCGATTACTACAGATGGAACCAGTGGTTCTTTCTGCGCATGTACGAGAAGGGCCTGGCGTATCGCAAGAAGAGCAAGGTGAACTGGTGCCCGGAATGCGCGACGGTGCTCGCCAACGAGCAGGTGATCGACGGCCGTTGCTGGCGGCACGAAGACACGATCGTGGAACAGCGCGACCTGGTGCAGTGGTTCCTCCGCATTACCGCGTACGCACAGGAATTACTCGACGGACTCGATAAGCTCGATGGCTGGCCGGAGAAAGTACGTACCATGCAGCGCAACTGGATCGGCCGCAGCGAAGGCACGGAGGTTGATTTCTTTCTGCAGGAAGAAATCGACGAGGGAATTGCGAACAAGGCACAGGGAAGAGGAGAGACACGCATTCGCGTGTTTACGACGCGTGTGGACACGATTTTTGGCGCGACCAGCCTGCAACTGGCCCCGGAGCACACGCTGGTGACGGCTCTGGCTGCGAAAGACGCTGGTTTGCGGGAGCAGGTTGCGAAGCTGCTTGAGGAGCAGAAGAAAGCGCGGGAAAGCGGCGATATCGGCGCGATTGAAAAGCACGGTATTCCAACCGGCAGATTCGCCATCAATCCCTACAACCGCGAGCTGGTGCCGATCTGGGTAGCGAATTATGTGCTGAGCGATTACGGGACAGGCGCCATCATGAGCGTGCCCGGGCACGATGCGCGCGACTTCGAATTTGCGAGGAAGTATGCGATTCCGATTCGCCGCGTGATTGCGCCAGCCGATCCAAACGCGGAAGAGCCCGAGTTGCCGTACCTGTCGGAAGACGGCGTCCTTGTGAACTCAGGCGAGTTCAACGGGCTGAGTTTTTCGCAGGCCCAGAAACAACTCCAGGAGATTGCCACCCGGAAGAGCTTTGGAGCGGCGACCATAACGTTCCGCTTGAAGGACTGGGGTGTTAGCCGGCAGCGATACTGGGGCACACCGATACCGATGATTCATTGCGAGCGCGACGGAATCGTGCCAGTGCCGGACGATCAATTGCCGGTGCTGCTGCCGGGGCGGATCGAGATCACGCAACAGGGTGGCTCTCCGCTGGCGCGCGTGCCTGATTTCGTGAACGTCACGTGCCCGAAGTGCAAAGGCCCGGCGAAGCGCGAAACCGACACGATGGATACCTTCGTCGATTCGAGCTGGTACTTCTATCGCTACATCGACGCGAAGAATGCGTCCGCGCCTTTCGATCCCGCTGCCGCGCAGTACTGGTTTCAGATCGATCAATACATCGGCGGGGTGGAGCACGCGATTCTCCACCTGATTTATTCGCGCTTCTGGACGAAGGTGATGCGCGACCTGGGCATGATCACGAATGACGAGCCGGTGCGGCGCCTTTTCACGCAGGGAATGGTGATCAAGGACGGCGCGAAGATGTCGAAGTCGAAGGGCAACGTGGTCTCGCCGGACGACATGGTGGCGCGCTACGGCGCGGATTCTGCGCGCATGTACGCGCTGTTTGCAGCGCCGCCGGATCGCGACCTCGACTGGCAGGAAGATGGCGTGGCGGGCGTGAGCCGCTTCCTGGCGCGCGTGTGGCGCTTTTTTTACAACGTCCAGGAATGGAAGAAGCGTCACGGCTATCATCCGGGCGCTGCCAATCAGCTGGGAGAGCGAGCGGAGGCTGAAAGAAAGCTGCTTGGAGCTTTGCATCGGTTGATTGCCAAGATTACAGAAGAAATGAGCGGCCGGTGGCACTTCAACACGTCAATTGCACATATCATGACGTTCGTCAATTTGCTCTACAGCGCATATGAACTGCCCATTGAGAATGGTTTCGCTGGCGCTGCGTTTGAGACAGGTTTTGTCTCTCCTGAAATTACTGAGGAGGTTCTCAGGACACTGGTGCTGTTGCTGGCGCCGTTTGCCCCGTATCTGGCCGCTGAGCTGTGGGAAGAGCTTGGTGGCGAGGGTGCCGTACTCCGTCAGCCATGGCCGAAGAGCGACCCGGGACTCGCCAGGGAAGACGAGGTGGAGATTCCGGTGCAGATCAATGGCAAGCTGGTGAGTGTCATTCGCGTGCCGGCTGGTTCTGATGCGACGGTGATCGAGGCAGTAGCATTGGCGGAAGAAAAAGTGAAGGCGCGCACTGCGGGCAAGAATGTGATTAAGATCATCATTGTGCCAGGCCGTGCAGTGAACCTGGTCGTGAAGTGATGGGTGGAGAAGTGATCGCAGACCGCAGAGCGGCACAGGTTCGCGGCACGCAAACGCTGGTCGATCAGATGGGCCGGATGTTAAGGCGTCCGGCCATCGTAGCAGTTGAAGTGGGATGGCGGTGGCTCTTCGGCGTGCCGTTTCTGCTGGCGTGCTGGTCGCGGTTGCAGCATGTTTTCACGATGCTTACGCCGGAGGAATCTGGGCTGAGCAGCATCGATCCTTCGAATCCGTGGCTTGCGGCCGGGGCATTCAGCCGTGCGGTTACGAAGTATGATCCGCTGATTGCACACGAACTGCGCTGGCTGATACCGCTGGCGGCGCTGGCGTGGATCGTGATCTCGGGATTCGGGCGCAGCTTTGCCTTCCGTCTTATGCAGCCCGGAGTGCGCTTTCGTCCGCTGGCGATGATGGCTCTCCAAACCGTGTGGCTGATTTTGTTCGGGGGCATCTGCTGGGGATGGTTCCGCTCGGTCGGCTGGGCGGCGGCAACACATTTTCCCGTTGGGAGCGAACCGGATCTGATTGGTTTTTCCATCTGGCTCATTTTTCTTTCGCTCGGGTTCTTCACGCTCTGGGCGCTGGCGGGGTGGATCGTCTCGGTTGCACCTGTGCTGATGCTCATGGAAGACCGCTCCGCGGTTTCAGCTCTTGGAATGACAACGAGGCTGGGGAGCGCGTTCACGTCAGAGCTGTTCGAGATCGGCATGGTGATGGGAATCGTGAACCTGGCGCTGATCGTGGTGGCGATGGTGCTGTCAGCTGCGCCGCTGCCCTTCAGCGATCAGCTCGGTGCCGACGCGCTACACGTGGTGTGGGCGGGCGCGACGGTGTTTTACCTGATCGCGCACGACTACTTTCAGCTGGTGCGTCTAAAGTGCTTCGTCGAGTTCTGGAAGATTTTTCGCGGTGGGTCTGATCGTTAACTGGCTTCAGGGTTGCAGATTACTTTGAGCCGGGCGCCGATTCCTCTTTCAGAAACGCGGTGGCCAGGGTGCCTTTCGCTTTAGCGATCGGCAGAAGCGTGGGGTAGAACTGCACGAATGTTGTGTCCACGGCTGCGTGCGCGGCGTGGCACCTATAACACGGCGCACCCTGAGGAATCAGCGTGCCGTTCTTCTCCGGCGAATCGAAATCGAAGAATGCCCACTTCCCGGGGAATCGTGCGGCATCTTTGACGTGAACTTCGAATCCCATGATCTCGGTGTCCTGGAAATGGCCCCGCTGGTTGATTGATCCTTTGGTCTTAGCTCCCCGCACTTCGAGGACCATGACGGTCTTGTCGGGCCACGTTCCCGTAGCCACGAAGCTGCGATAGGCGTCGGGATTCACAAAAACGTTGTCGAACATGGAGTGGTCCTGCATCTCCATGGCTTTGGGCGAATAGCTCATGTCGATGCCGGAGGTCAGATAGATCCACTCGCGGTAGTCCCTGGGTGGCAACAGATCGCCGTTCGCGGCGTATGCCGGGGCGGTGTCTGTCGCCGCGTGTGCAGGCCCGTTGGGATGCCGCAAAATTGAAACAGTGACAGCCAGCGAGAGCAGGCAGACGACGACTGCCGAAATTCGGGCTTTTGGGGGCACTCCGACCTCCGATGCATATAGAAACGCGCCGATCGCAGCAGAAGTTCCGTAAAAATATTAGATCGGCTAGTCGCGGATTTAGAAGAGCTTCAGGCGGATGACGAGGTACTTTTTCGGATTATCGCGAATGCTCTTGACCAATTGCTGCGCCTGATCCATCGTCTGGTCGGTGTGGTCGTAGAGTGAGCGATTCTGCATCAGCTGTCCAATGGTGCCCTTGCCTTCATCGACGCCGGTCAGGATGTTATCGAGGTGCGTGACGGTATCATCGAGCTTTTTGGCAAATTCGGGGTCTTTGGCCAGCTTGCCGATCGCTCCCTTACCCGAATTGACGTCTGCCAGAAGCTGGTTGGCATTGGTGACGGTGGAATTCAGGTTCTTGTACAGCGTGTCGTCGGTGACCAGCTTGCCAGCAGTTCCCTGGCCGTTCTGGATGCCAGCGGCGATCTTGTCGAGGCGGTCGATTACGGAATCGGCATGAGTATAAAGGGTGTCGTCATTGACCAGTTTGCCGAGCGTCCCCTGGCCATTGCTGATGGCTCCCGTCAACTTGTCGAGGTTGTCCGCAATCCGATTGAGCTTGGCGTAAAATGCCGGATCGTTGATAAGCCCGCCGAGGGTTCCGCGTCTCGAGTTCAGAGTGTCCACCAGCTTGTTGGAGTTGCGCATCAGCTTGGTGACCTCTTCGATGGAGGTCTGGCTTGCGCTGATGACACCCTGCAGGCTGGAGGCCTCAATGGAGACAAGCTCGGTATTGTTTGCCGGCTCTGGTCCCTTGGCGTGGACGGAGGTGATGTCAAGGTAACTGTCGCCGAGGACGCCAGCCTGGGCAATGGAGGTTGTCGAGTCAACGTGCAGATCCTGAATCCATTTGCCGCCCACCCGCATGGTGACTTCAACCGGCTTGGGGCTGCGCTCGGGTACAACGCGAATCCGCGCAATGTTTCCGATGGTGACGCCCTCGAGAGTAACCGGGGCACCGGCTTTCAGTCCGCCGGCATTGTCGAAATAGGTGCGAAGGATGAGCTTCTTGGCGAACAGGCCGCCTTCGGAGGAGGACATGAGGAGAATGACGAGCACGAGTACAGCCATGGCCGCCAGGACCAATGCGCCAACTCTCAGCTGGGACCACTGAACCTCTTTGCGGCTTGGCACGTCTTTCCCCTCGATAAAGTTGGCCCGACCTGCCCGCCTTATCGCCTTGAGAATAGCAGAAAGGGCAGGGGTTACCGATCATTTTAGCCCGCGAGAGCAGGTGAGCAGCCGTTCTTTTAGAACGAGCAATCCGCAACGAAGCTCCCTCCCGTAAGATTTTTTTGGCTTCCGGGACGGCTTAGCCCTGGTTTTCCAGCAATACATTGGCTATCGACAGACTTCCAGTGTGCGTGATGGAGAGTGCTGCGTGTGCGACACCGAGGTGCGAGGCAATCTCGGCGGCCCGGCCGTGGAAACGCAGATTAGGGCGACCACCCGGCTCCCGCACCACCTCAATCTCCAGCCAGTTTACCCCTCGGCTGATTCCAGTACCGAGGGCTTTGGCGGCCGCTTCTTTGGCGGCAAACCGCGCGGCCAGGCTCTCGGCAGCATTGCGCTTGCGCATGCAATAGGCCTGTTCAGCAGGCGTGAATACGCGATCTAGAAACCGCTGCCCAAAACGCTCCAGCGACTGCTGGATGCGCGCAATTTCAACCAGGTCAATGCCGCTGCCGACGATCATGCTGTGTACCAACCTAACATCCGGCGGCTAAAGGTTCGTCAGAAAGAGGGGTGGATAACGAAGCGGCGAGATGCTGTTGACCTTCCTGGCAAGGCGACTGCCCCACCATTGAACAGCGTAATCCTCCCTTTCCCGCCGGTCGATATAGCCGGCATGAGACAGGCCTCAACCTTCCGCGACGTTGCGCAGCCGAATGCAATTCCATGGGCTTTACAGATGAGGGCGATTTCACGGGAAGAGCCGAGTCGCGCCGTGAAATCCCTTACCGGAGCGATTCTGAGCTGCGGGGGATGGGTGCTCAGCCGCAGCGCGAGCGATACGGGCCTGGTCGACATCCTGTTTGAATTCGAACGGCAGTCCTGTCTGGAGATCTACAGCGTTCTGATCGCCGCGGGACTCGAACTCAGCCAGGGCGCGCATGTCCGTTTTACGGAACTGTGCCAATGCACGCGGATGGTCAGGAACGATTGCAGTGATGAGATTGTGAGCATCGATCTGGAAGTTCAGACGTCTCCGATTGCTGGGGAGGGGGACGATTCAGACTTGCTGCCACACTAAATCAACTAACCGGCCTCGACCAGTCCGTAGCGGCGCTGCCAGGCTTCCCGCAGACGAGCCCACACGCGAGCCCTCTCGGTTTCGGTGCCTTCTCCTGGTGTTACCGTGGCAAATCGTTCAGCCTCCAGCTTGGCCAGTTCCAGCAATGCACGGTCACGCACCAGATTGGCGACCCGAAAATCTGGCAAGCCGGCCTGACGCGTGCCGAAGAATTCCCCAGGTCCGCGCATGGAAAGGTCAAGTTCCGCCAGTTCGAAGCCATCCTGTGTTCGGACCATTGCGTTCAGTCGCTCTTCAGCCTGTTCAGAGACGCGGGGCCCGGTGATGAGGATGCAGTAGCTTTTAGCCGCGCCGCGGCCTACTCGCCCGCGAAGCTGGTGTAGCTGCGCGAGGCCAAAGCGTTCGGCGTGCTCGACCACCATGACGGTGGAGTTGGGAACATCCACACCTACTTCGATAACGGTCGTCGATACCAGCACGTCGATCTCTCCGCGCTGAAAACGCCGCATGATGATTTCCTTGTCGTCTGCATCGAGCCTGCCGTGCAGCAGGCCGACGCGCAGTCCGGCAAGAGGCCCTGTTCGCAGCTTTTCATGCATGGCCACGGCGGATCTGAGCTCTGCTCCTTTGCCTTTTGGAGAAGGTTTTTGGCCGGAGATGTCCGGGAAGAGATTTGCCGTTTTGCCTTTGCGGACAGTCTTCGCCGGGGTCGTAGCAGGTTCTGAGACCGCCGCAGCAGGCTCGTCGTGGGAGAAGTCCAATTCCGGCTGGTCGTCGCTGCTCCCCTCGATCACGGGATAGACGATGTACGCCTGTCGCCCTTGCGCTACCTGCTTGCGCACGAAATCCCAGACATCGTCTGAGCGCTCTTCGGGAACGCGCCGCGTGACAATCGGGGTACGGCCGGGAGGAAGCTCGTCGAGAATACTGACATCAAGATCGCCATAGAGCGAAAGCGCCAGGGTTCGTGGAATCGGAGTGGCCGTCATCACCAGCACATCGGGTTCGGGCTGATTCGGTTTCTTCATCAGCTTGAAGCGCTGCAGAACACCGAAGCGGTGCTGCTCGTCAACAACAACGAGGCCGAGCCGGTCGAACTCGACTTTTTCTTCGATCAGCGCGTGCGTGCCGATCACCAACTGTGCTTCGCCGCGATTGATCAGGCCGCGACTGGTACGCTTGCGATCCTCATCAAGCGAACCGGTAAGAAGGACCATGCGATACCGTCGAGACGAACGCTCGAGCAGCTTGCGCGCGGCGAGAAAATGTTGCGTGGCGAGAATCTCGGTGGGAGCCATCAGTGCGGCCTGGTAGCCATTCTCGATCGCGACCAGCATGGCCTGCAGCGCCACGATGGTTTTGCCCGATCCCACGTCGCCCTGCAGCAGGCGCCGCATCGGGTTTGGGGCGCGCATGTCCGTGACGATCTCGCCAAGGGTGCGCTTCTGCGCTGCGGTGGGATGGAAGGGCAACACTTCGCGAATGGCTTCACGGACTTTGTCGTTGGTCGCGAACGCGATCCCGGCACGCTCGCGCATGCGCCGGCGTTTCAACTCCAGACCCAACTCGAGGAAGAACAATTCCTCAAAGATGAGGCGGCGATGTGCCGGTGTCGCCCAGGACTGCAATTGCGACAGAGATGTTCCTTCCCGGGGAAAGTGCACCTCACGCAGCGCGGCTTCGCGGTTCGTCAGATCGAGTCGACCGAGCATCGTCGCAGGCAGGCACTCCGGCACGTTCCCGCGCATGCTGTCGAGGAGGTTGAAGATCACCTTGCGCTGCCAGCGTGAAGCCAGACGCGCGCCACCCAGCGACTCGTACACCGGCGTGATGCGGCCGACTTCCAACAAGCGAGTCTCGGCGTCATCGCTCGAGTCGGGCAGGATCTCGAACTGCGGCTGGATCATCTTGAAGTTGCTGGTGGAGCGCGAGGGCTCGATCTTGCCGTAGAGAGCCACGGTCTGCCCGGCATGGAACTTGCCATCGAGATAGCCGGCGTGAAACCAGATGCACTTGAGGGCGTGCCGGCCCTGCCCCACGGTGAGTTCGAAGAGCGGCATGCGGCGGGTGCGCAAGAATGCGGCTCCTCGCACCTCCGCGATCACGCTGGCTGTTTCGCCGGGCTTGAGTTCATCGAGACTGCGCGGATTCTGGCGGTCCTCATAGCGAAAGGGAAGATGATAGAGCAAATCCTCGGCAGTCTGGATGCCCTTGGCGGCGAGCATCTCCGATACATGCGGACCTACGCCGCGCACAAATTTGACTGGACTATCGAGGCCGGGCACATTCAGGATGCTAACGCATCCGGGGCATATGCATACCACGTCGTCATCACGGCTCAGAGCCTTAAAGCAAGCCGGTTTTCTAGAATTCCGAGATCGCGTGACGAGCCGTACGGACTTCCGCGGCCAGAACGCGCAACACCCTGACGGCAAGCGACGGGTCGCTGAGCATGAGGCTGTTGAAGTCTTCGCGGGTAACAAAACCAAGTTCCGCGTCCTTCTGGGCATTGGCGGTCAAGGTATAGGGCTCATTTCCGATAAGCGCAGGCAGGCCAAGCAGCGACCCGGGATGAAGCGTAATGGACATCAGGCTTCCCCCGGTGGGCGATTCCATCGTCAAGGCTGCACTGCCCTTCCGCAGAATATACAGGCCTGCAGGATTGCCTCCTTGAGCGAAGAGGCGGCGCGGCTCCGTACACACGATCGTTGAGGAGCGTTTCTCCAAAGCTTCAATGAGTTCCTTTTCGGCAATGAATGAGGAAGAATCGAAATTCACTGAAGCGCTCCAGATAGTTTGTGTGGGCGTGGCAATCACAAATGCACCTATCGGGACCATGATTCCATGGATTTAGGCCGCAACCTGTGACGCTAGTCACATGTACCGGTTGAAGCCGCAGGCTTGCTCTCGACCGCAGGCTAACCGGGTTTGAACTGAAAGACTTCGTCGGCTGCATTGCACTGAAATATAAAAAGTTACGATGGGCAGTGATCGGCAATCAAGAACCGAAAAGAGGGTTCAGACCGGCATTGTCGTCTCTCTGCTCGTTCTGAATTTGGATGTACAAAATCATATCCGTTATCTGGTGGTTGGCTGAATCGCACCTGCTGTTGTTGACCCAGCCGGAGCCCCCGGGGTGCGGGCGAAGGTCACGTAGATATCGCCGCCCGTTTTTTCGCGCTTCACGATCGTCCATCCGGCTGAGTGTTTCAGCAGGTAGGCTACCGGCATCGTGTCGGTCACCAGCACGTGGTCAATGCGGTACTTATCAAAGACCTCCAGCGGCGAGATGAGGTACATGGTCTTCAGATAATCCGCGAGCACGCCACTGGTGCTCGAAAATGTCGAACCGGGAGTCGATAAAGTCAGGCTTGGAGAGAAAAGCCATCATTCCGCCCACCGTGTCAGCGTTGAAGGTACGCCACGAGGGCTGAATCTCTCCGAGCGATTGCATCGGGAAAAACGTGCCGAGCTTCTCTTTCAGGTTTTTCTCGGTGGGGAAGATAAACAGGATGACGAGCGCCGCAGCCGTGACCATGAATGCGTTAGCGCCTGGAATCGTCTTCTGGTCGGATTCGAGATTGAAGCCGCGCCGAAGGTCGACCGCAAGAATCGGGGTAGTGAGAACCGCGGCCATGAATGCAAAGCGCATGTGATCGAGCGCCGCATACCAGGCAAAGAAGACGATCGCCATTTCGAACACGCACCATTTACGCCCTTTGAGTGCGTTGGCCACCACCATGAGACAGATGGCCGCAAAAGCCGAAAAGCCAGCAACTGTGCTGAGATTCAGCGGCTTCCATTCCATGACATTGGCGATATTCAACTTCTGGTTCGCCATCATGTCGATAGGGTTCCAGACCAAACGCCAACCGTAAGGATTCACGAAGAGTGCAACGAGGCAGAGCCCCAGTACCATCAGCAGGCGATTGCGTTCGGCGGCTGAAAACGCCTCTTGCTCAAAGGCGCCCTTCTTGAAGTCAAACGCCCCGGAGAGGATGTAAAGCACGAACAGTGCCAAGCCAATGAGCCAGCTTCCATGCAGATTCACCCAGAAGCAGAAAAGCGGCGGCAGCAGCCAGAGCGTCCGGGTGTTTCCACGTCGATGAGCATCAAGAATCGCCAACTCCGACGACATGGCGAGATAAGCGATAGAGATGGTTCGAGGGCCGGAGTTTACCGAGATAAGCAGAAACGCGAGAGCAGCTGCCCACCATGCGGCGCCCGCATGGCCTGATTTCCGATATCCGCGCCAATAGAGGAAGACGAGGTTGGCGCACATGACAATCCACTCAGCCAGGTAGATTCCGCGCAGATGAAGGGCCTGGTAGCTGAACCAGTAGGGAAGTTCGGCGAGCCACTCCGGGTTCACCCACGGCTGCCCTCCAACTGTGAACGAGTTGGGTTCTGTACGGATGAAGTGATGGGTTGTGGTCAACTGCCGCGCATCGGCCAGGTGCCACCAGATGTCAGGGTCGCGCATAGACTCGCGCGAGGGGTTCAAGGATACAGTGAAAATCACCGGCAGCGCCATGAGGATGGCGATGTTCATCAGGTGCCTGGTAAAGATGCGATTGAAAGCGCGCTTCAACGGGCTGGCTGCTTCGATGGAAGCAGTTGCAGAAGGCGCCAGGCTCTCAGTGGCGGAGGTGGAGTCCATTGCTCTACGTTACCTGTCCGGCAATCAGGCAGGGAAGCAGAACGGCCAGGGGATGAATACACGGTGGTACTGTGGGCCGAGGAATGTGAGCTATTCGTAATGCCTGCATGCCCAGGACTGCAGTGGTTGGAATCAGGCATTCGGCTGCGTGGAGATCGTCGCCAGAACTTCATCGAGTGCCGACTGCCATGGCGCAAGCTGCACGCCGAATCGAGCATTCAGCTTCTCATTCGAGAGAACGGAATTGTGCGGACGCTCGGCGGGCGTTGGATAATCGCTTGTCGCGATCGGGTGCACGGATGGTGCTTTGTCGCCCAGACCTGCGGATGCACGTTCGAAAATCGCGCGTGCAAAACCGCACCACGAGACGCTGCCGGAGCAGGTCATGTGGTAAATGCCGGCCCACTCACTGGCCGCGTCAAATTTTCCCTCAACGATGCCTGCAGTAATCGCATGCGTCGCGCGCGCCAGTTCCGCAGCCGTTGTAGGAGCGCCCACCTGGTCATCGACCACATTTAGCGATTCGCGTTCACTGCCAAGCCGCAGCATCGTCAGCAGGAAGTTCTTGCCCTCCGGCGCATAGACCCAACTGGTGCGGAAAATCAGATACCGGCCGTCCACTTTGCGAATGGCATCTTCGCCGGCAAGCTTGCTGGCTCCGTAGACGCTCAGAGGATTGGTCTGGTCGTCTTCGACCCACGGCCCTATTTTTGATCCGTTGAAGACGTAATCGGTCGAATAGTGGATGAGCAGGGAACTGGCGCGCTGAGCCTCTTCGGCCAGTATGCCGGGGGCGGTTCCGTTAATTGCGAATGCGAGTTCGCGTTCGCTCTCCGCGCGATCGACAGCCGTATAAGCGCCGGCGTTGATGATGATGTCGGGAGCAATCTCGCGCACCCTTTGGCGAATCTGGTCGGAGTTTGCGAGGTCGAGCGAACGCCGGTTGCAGGCAATCACCTCTGCGGAGCCAGCGAAGGTTCCGAGCAGTGCACGACCCACCTGTCCATTCGCGCCGGTGACCAGCACTCGCGGCCAGATGCTCAAGCGAATACCTCCGCGGTCGCCAAGGTCGCGCCCTTCGCATCCTTGTCGGAAACAATCGCTTCTTCCGGCACTATGGGCCATGCAATCGCGAGGTCCGCATCATTCCACACAATGGTGCGCTCGCCCTTGGGATTGTAGGAATCGGTGACCTTGTAGGCGAAGCCGGCTACGTCGCTCAGCACCAGAAATGCATGTCCAAATCCCTCGGGGATCCAGAGCATCCGCCCGTTCTCCCCGCTCAGCTCAACCGCGACGTGTTCACCAAAAGACGCGGAGCCTTTCCGCAAGTCGACTGCAACGTCGAGCACGGCGCCATGTGTTGCGCGCACCAGTTTTCCCTGTGGATTGAGGGTTTGATAGTGAATGCCGCGGACAACGTTCTTTTTCGAGACTGAAAAATTGTCCTGTACCCAGGTGGAGGGCAAGCCAGCAGACTCGAAAGCATTGTGATTCCACGTTTCCCAGAAAGCTCCGCGGTTGTCGCTGTAAATCTTCGGCGTTATCAGCAGCACGCCTGGCAGGGAAGTCTCTTCGATATTCATAAATCACTTATTCCTGCGGGAATCTGCCGCTCATTGCGCAGCGCAAGAAGATACTGTCCGTATCCACTCTTTGCTACGGGCTTCGCGAGCTCTTCAAGCTGGTCGGCTGTAATGTACCCGAAGTGATATGCGATTTCTTCAGGGCAGGCAATCATTAATCCCTGACGACGCTCGATGGTCTGAATGTAAAGTCCGGCCTCGAATAACGAATCGTGCGTGCCCGTATCGAGCCACGCCATTCCGCGACTCATCACCTGAACCTTGAGCTTGCCGGCTTCGAGATAGATTCGATTCAGATCGGTGATCTCCAACTCGCCGCGTGCCGAGGGCTTGAGCGAGGCCGCCAGCTTCACAACGTCGTTGTCGTAGAAGTAGAGGCCCGTGACAGCATAGCGCGACTTTGGTTGTTTGGGTTTCTCTTCGATGCTGATGGCTTTGCCCGCGCCATCAAATTCAACCACGCCATAACGCTCCGGATCGTGCACGGGATAAGCGAAAACCAGTGCGCCGTTCTTCAGTGTTGCCGCATGCTGCAGATCGCGGGAAAAGGATTGTCCGTAGAATATGTTGTCGCCGAGGATCAGCGAACATGTATCGTTGCCGATGAATTCGCGACCAATGGTGAAGGCCTGCGCAAGGCCGTCAGGGCTAGGCTGTACGGCGTAACTCAGGTTGATGCCCCAGCGCTTGCCGTCGCCCAGCAGTTCTGCAAACCGATGCGTATCCTCCGGCGTGGAGATGATGAGGATATCGCGCAGCCCCGCGAGCATCAGCGTGCTCAGCGGGTAGTAAATCATTGGCTTGTCATACACCGGTAAAAGTTGCTTCGAAACCACGTGCGTGACCGGATAAAGCCGCGTTCCTGAGCCTCCTGCGAGAATGATCCCTTTCATTGTGCGATTCTCTCCTCGTAGTTCTGCTTGATCCACGTGAGATAGGCGCCGCTGCGCACATTCTCGATCCAGGATGCGTGGTTGAGATACCACTCCACAGTGTTGCGCAAGCCATGTTCAAAATCGACCGAAGGTGTCCAACCCAGCTCATTCGCGATCTTGCGCGCATCGATGGCGTAGCGCCGATCGTGCCCTGGCCGGTCCGCAACGAACTTGATCAACTTCCTTCGTGAGCCGATGGGCGCATCGGGTCGCAACTCATCGACAAGGTCGCAGATGGTCTCGACTACGTGCAGATTGTTTCGCTCGCTGTTGCCGCCCACATTGTAGGTCTCGCCGGGCCTGCCGCACTCCAGCACTGCTCTGATGGCCGAGCAGTGATCGTCGACAAACAGCCAGTCGCGTACATTCTGCCCATCTCCGTAGACGGGCAGCGCCTTCCCCTCCAGCGCATTCAGAATCATCAGAGGAATCAGCTTCTCCGGGAACTGGAAAGGCCCGTAATTATTCGAGCAGTTGGTTGTAAGCACCGGCAGTTTGAAGGTGTGAAAGTAGGCGCGCGCCAGATGATCTGACGCAGCTTTCGACGCAGCGTAAGGACTGTTTGGTGCGTAGGGCGTAGTCTCTGAAAATGCAGGATCCTCCGGACCAAGCGTTCCGTAAACCTCATCCGTCGAGACATGCAGGAGGCGAAAGGATTCCTTCGCGGCATCGTCCAGCGCGGACCAATATCTCCGCGTCTGTTCCAGGAGCGTATAAGTGCCTTGCACATTGGTGTGGATAAAAGCGCCTGGATCGACAATCGAGCGGTCGACGTGGCTCTCGGCTGCGAAGTGGACGATGGCTCGCGGACGGTGTTCGTTGATCGCGGCGGCCACAGATTCTGCATCACATATGTCGATGCGTGAAAGCTGGTAGCGCCCGTCGTCTTCGAGCGCAGCAAGATTGGCTGGATTGCCGGCGTAGGTTAGCAGGTCGAGATTCACAACCGGCGTGCCCACCGTCTCAATCCAGCGCAGCACAAAGTTCGAGCCAATAAACCCTGCGCCGCCGGTTACGAGAATCGCGTTTCTTGTATCTGTCATGGACAAGCAGTTTCCTTCGGCGTGGGGATCAGAAGATTGCCGGCTGTGCCATTTGCTATCGCCCAGCCGGTCTGGCCACAGCGGAACCACACCGGCGTAAGTCTATCGTATTTCATGCGATGATCCCTGCTTTTACGCACAGTGTTGCATCACAGAAGGGAATACCAGCGGTCAATCGTGCATAAGCACCAATGTGTATAAACTTTGATGCAGCCTAGGCAAGAAACATGCAATCGCCATAGCTAAAAAACCGGTAGCTGTTTTCTACAGCATATCGATATGCCGCAAGCACGCGCTCCCGCCCCGCAAAGGCGCTGACCAGCATCAGCAGGCTCGACTGGGGTAGATGAAAATTGGTCAGCAGCGCCCCGACAAGACGAAATCCAAATCCCGGCGAAATGAAGATATCCGTTTCTCCGGAATGAGCCGTCAGCGGAGCTGTTTCAGCCTGCGCCGCCGCGGCCTCGAGAGTGCGAACCACGGTCGTGCCCACGGCGACGATGCGGCGTCCCTCGATGCGCGCGCGGTTCACTGCCTCGGCCGTCTCAGACGAAATACTGTAACGCTCCCGATGCAGCCGGACTTCGTCGACGCGCTCCACGCGCAACGGCGCAAAGGTGCCAAGCCCCACATGAAGCGTCACGCGTGCAATCTCGACGCCTCGCGCAGCGATGCGGTCCAGAACCTCTGGCGTGAAGTGGAGTCCGGCCGTCGGCGCCGCAACCGACCCGCGCTCCCGCGAAAACACCGTCTGGTAGCGCTCGCGATCCGTTGCCTCATCGTCGCGATGGATGTAAGGAGGCAAGGGCATGTGGCCGATGCGGTCCAAAATCCCGAAGAAGTCCTCAACAGGCGCAAATTCGAGCAGCCGATCGCCAAACTGTCCGCGCTCCAGCACGTCGGCCTCCAGGACGATCTGGCCATCAGGCGCCGGAAACACCAGGCGCTCGCCGATGGCCACCTTGCGCCCGGGCCGCACCAGTGCGTGCCAGCGGTTGTCACCGGCGGGTTCGGTCAGCATCACTTCAATGCGGCCGGTGGGCTTTTCTTTTTCGCGACGCAGTGTTCGCCGCGCATAGAGACGGGCCGGAATCACGCGGCTGTCATTCAGCACCAGCAAATCGCCGTCACGCAGAAGGGAGGGGAATTCGCTGAAGTGGCTGTCTCGCACCTCTCCGGTCGCGCGATCCATCACCAGCATGCGGCTTTGTCCCCGCTCCGCCGGGGGCTCCTGCGCGATCAATTCCTCGGGAAGCTCAAAGTCGAAATCGGCTACGCGCAAATCTGTCATGACGCCGATTGCCCCAGGTGCGCGAGAGCCCGCAGCCGGGCGCGCTCGATGGCAGCGTTCAGCTCCTGGCGACGAGTCTCGAATTGTTCGGGCCGAGTTTCAGCCGGCACATGTGTCCATTGCGCCCAGCTCACCATGATGCGCGTAAACGGCTTGGGAACGAGAAAGCGGTCCCAAGAATTCATCACCCACGCGCGCTCTGGCTGAAGGTGGAATGCTCCGATGGGCGCGCCTGTTGCCTGCGCCAGCTTGATCGGCCCCATCTTGGTTTCGTAGATTGGTCCCCGCGGCCCGTCCGCCGTGAAGATTGCCGTGCGTCCCGTCTCGATCACATCTACCAGCCCCAAAAGCCCTTCGCGAGCGCCACGCGAACTCGACCCGCGCACCGTGTCGAAACCAAACATCCTCAGAATGCGGGTAATCAGTTCGCCGTCGAAGCTGCGGCTGATGAGGATCACCGCACCAGAGCGGCGAAAGTACATGGTGCAGGGCAGCACGCACTGGTGCCAGAAGCAGTAGATCTCCGGGCCCGCCTTCTGCCCGAAGACAACCGGGGTCACGCCGTCTTCCGCAATGACTTCAAAGCGCCAGGTCAGCCCCACGAGCCACAGCAGTGCCCACACCACGCGCGGCACGACCGCCAGCACGATCCGCTGGCCCATTGTGAATCTGGAGCTGTTTCGGGCGTTCACTTCCCCGATTCTACGCGCCGTCAGCTGTATCGCAGCCAGCGCACCAACTCGGGGAGCGTGGCTCGCTTGCCGTACATCAGGATGCCGACGCGATAGAGCTTCGCCGAGACCCACAGCACAACCAAGATGCTCAGCAGCAGCAAAGCGATGGAAACAGCAAACTGCCACGCCGGCGGAATCTGCGAGGCCATGCGCAGAAACATGATGACCGGCGCCGTGGGCGGAAAGAGAGACGCCGCAACCGACCAGAATGAGTTGGAGTCGTTGATCACGAGCATGATGAGCGAGAAGCTCAGCCATGTGGGCGCGGCTGCCAGAGGCATGTACATCTGCAGTTCCTGCTCGGTTTCGCAGGTTGCCGCCAGGCCTGCAAACAACGAGCTGTAGAGCAGGTACCCCAGCACGAAATAGACCGGGAAGAGCACTGCCTCAGTGATGGAGATGTGAACCGCATAATCGCCCGACAGCACAGCCCCGGCAATGGGGGTGCCGATCATGATGCCACCCGCAACCAACCATATCCCTATCTGCGTCAGGCCTACAGCCCCGACGCCAATCAGCTTGCCCGCAAGCATGTCGGTGGGCTTGGCAATGGCCAACATCACCTCGAAGATGCGCGATGTCTTTTCCTGAATGATGGAACGCGCTACGTTCATGCCGTAGATCATGGTTGTCATCGAGAGCAGGATGGCCATGATGTAGCCCTTGTAGAAGGAGGCTGCGGCATTGCTCTTCATGACGCTGCCATCCTTCTTCACCTGAAATGTCTGGAGATGCACGCCATCGACCAGTTTGTCGGCAACGTCATGAGGCATTCCGCCGACGGTCAGTTTGGCATCGAGCAGTGCGTGGTTAACCGCGTCGTGTAGCCGGCCGCCGGTGATGAAATCGCCAGCCGACTGCGAAGTGTAGGTTGCGGTCGGTGCCTGACCCTGGGGAGTATCGATCCACAAAAATCCGTCAATGCTCTTATTCCGTACCTCGTCGATGAGCGTCGCGCGGTCGGCCGCTGTTGCGGGAGCAATCACATCCACCCTGGCCTTGGCATCCTTGTCGCCGATGATCTGTCGCCTTGATTTCGCCGGCGAGCAGGGGATCGCTTGAGGCAACGGCCAGATGCTTGCCCGCGCCGAGGCCGAGGCTTGAAAGATAGCCAACGCCGATCAGCGCGGCAAAGATGGCGGGCACGCCGAAGGTCGTCATTTTGAAGGCGCGTCCGCGCACCTGCTCCAGGTATTCGCGTCTCGCCACCAGCCAGATATTACGCATCGACCTTGCCTCCGACTGTCTGAATGAAGATTTCCTCGAGCGATGGTTCAACCATTTCAAAGCGATAGATTCGCGCTACGGCTGAGGCTTCGCTCAGCAGTTTTTGCGCGTCGCCGTGTTCTTTGAGCCGGATCTCCGCATGCCCGGAGAAGTTGCTGGCCTCGGCAATCTCTGAACTGTTGAGGAAGTCGGCGCTGCCCTCGAACTCGACGATGACGTGATTGCGCTCGTAGCGGGACTTGATCTCGCGCACGCGGCCCGTGAGCACCGCCTCGCCTTTATTGATAAGGCAGATAGAGTCGCAGAGCTTTTCCACCTGGTCCATGCGATGCGTGGAAAAGACGATGGCCTTGCCTTCGTCCTTGAGTTCAAGCAACGTCTGCTCGAGCAGCTTGGCGTTTACCGGATCTAGGCCGCTGAATGGTTCATCCATCACGATCAGTCCGGGATCGTGGAGCAAGGAGCCGATGAACTGGATCTTCTGCTGCATTCCTTTGGACAGTTCCTCGGTCTTTTTGGGAAGGGCCTCGTCGATGTCCAGTCGTTTCGCCCAATCGGTCGCTCGCTTGCGCGCTTCGGCGGCAGCGAGCCCATGCAATTCGCCGAAGAAGACAAGTTGCTCGAGCACCTTCATCTTCTTGTAGAGACCGCGCTCTTCAGGCAGGTAGCCGACGCGCTCGAGGCTCGTACGCTCAAAAGGCTTGCCGAAGAGGTTGATGGTGCCGGAGTCCGGCAGAGTGATGCCCATCATCATGCGAATGGAACTGGTTTTGCCGGCTCCGTTCGGGCCGAGCAGCCCGAACATCTGACCTGCATCAATTGAGAGGCTCAGATCGCGCACCGCGACCTTGCTCTCGTAGGCTTTCGTTACTCCTGCGAGTTCAACGACGGGCATTCATACTCCTGGGTTTTGGCGGGATCTGGGGCAGTCCAGCCGAAGGGTAGTCAACGCTGTTTCGCCGGGTACTCCCATGCCTTACAGATTGCAAAAGACTTTAGTTCAGTCAAACAAGCGTTAATTGTGCTTGTTGTATTCCGGTGGGCCGGCAATCACTAGCGCGTCTTTGTCTCCGTATACGTACCAGCAGCACCAGTCGGTTTCATGATTTGGCTGATCCAGGGGAGAAATCAGATCGCGATAGATGACGCGGCCGTAAACGAAGAGCTTGTCCTCCCACTTTTCCAGGCGCTTGAGTTGTTCATCGGACGGGCAATAAGAGCGCACATCGGCGCGACGAAAGGGACGGATTCCAGCTGACTCGCCCGGAAGAAGGATGATGGGCTCAAACGGCGTGGCCGACTTTCCGCTGTCATAGTCGGGCGTGGCGGGCAGTTTGGTTTCATCCGGCGCAATCTTCACGCAGTCAGCCTTGGCCAGGATGCGGGCCGGGGTGCGGCCGCGATTCGTGGCCATCACCTTGAAGCCGTGTTCGACGGTCAAGAAGGGCTCGACGGTAATGACGATCCAGGGTCGGCCGGAGTCGACGATCGCCTGAGAGCTTTCAAGCGCAGCATTCGCGCATTGCAAGGCGGCTTGCGCGGCGGAGACGCCGAATTCGGTCTGCCGTTGGATGTTTTTAAGTATCCGCAGAGATAGAAGGACGCCAATGTAGCCCAGGACGACGAGCACCAGGAGCGCTCCCCAAAGCACTTGATCGTGCCAGGTCCAGGGCGCCGGCAGCGCGGGCGCGGGAGTGACAACAATCTGGGGTGTCTGGGAGCCCGCGGATGTCTGCGCCGGGTCAGGGTCAATCGGTGACGTGCCATGGAGAGTGGAAGCGGGCTTCGAGGGGGTGGTCTGGGCGGCTTTCGAGACGCTGGGGACAGACTGGGGCGTCGATTGAGGATCAGCCTGAGCTCGAATGAGAGCAGGCAACACTCCGACTGTAAGGATCAGAAGAAGAAAAGCGAGTCGCCTGAACATTAGGAGAAGGATACAACGTCGCGAAGCTAAACCAGCAGAAGGCCGGAGAAGTTCGAATGCAGAATGCAAACAGGGAAGGGGAAGCGGCCATTTTCGCCGTAAAAACGAGTCGGAATGACTCGAATTTCTCGCTCGCAGACGATTCCGAATCATGCGGATGAAAGACGGAAGTGAAAGAATGAGATCATCAGGCTTTCAATCCTATACAACGGCGGCGATGGGCATTACTCCCGTGTATACCCTTTATTGCACAGGGTTACTACCAAGGTGTACTTCCGTGTACACTTGCCTCGATACCCCCAACGTAAGGCGTTGAATACAGCGCGAGTTGACATGCGCAAAAATGGGGCAGAATTGCACTAACTAGCAGTTAGCCACTTAGATGGGCGCAGAGGAGGAAGAAGTTTGCAGAATATGCAACACCCCTACGCCTGGTGGCCGACGCTTGCAGTACTTATTGTGGCGACCGTTACTGACATTCGCAGTCGGCGGATTCCAAACTGGCTGGTTTTTCCGTTTTTGTTGGCGGGGCTCGTGGTTTCGACGTGGGTTGCGGGGTGGCATGGCCTCTGGGAAAGCCTGGGAGGGATGCTTCTTGGCGGCCTGATTTACGGATTGATGGCAATGATGGGCGGCATGGGGATGGGGGATGTCAAGCTATGTGCCGCGATTGGGGCCTGGATCTGGTGGCAACAGTTGGTTTTCGCCTTGGTGTTTATCGCCGTCGCGGGCGGAGTTATGGCTCTTGTCTGGGCAGTCATCGGGGGCTTTCTGGGAGAGATGTTTACAGGGGCAGGGGACTTGTTATTTGGCTGGAAGCAACGGGGGATGCATACGCCCGCCGACCTTCAGCTTTCCAATCCAAAGGCGCGAAAGATGCCTTATGCTCCGGCAATTGCAATTGGTACTCTCATTTCCTTCTTTTCTCGTTGAGAAGGAGCTTGAAAAACGACTAGAGTATGCTGACATACCCCGAACTTGGTGACTCTGGCGAAAGAATTTGGGAGCCTTGACTTTGTGACTGATAACACGCACGACTCTGATCCGCTGGGCGGCAATGTACTATCCATCGCGCTGATCTGCCCCAGTGAGCAGCGCAGAAGGACGATTGCGAGCGCACTCAATAACTCGCATGCCGCGATTGTGCGGGAGTACTCTTCTTATCCCCCGACTCTGAAAGAAATGCCCAGGATGCTGGGCGAGAAGGCCTTTGATGCTGTCATCATCGACCTTGAATCTGACGTTGAATATGCACTTGAACTGGTAGAGTTTGTCGCTGCAAGCAGTGCGACCACGGTGATGGTCTATACCTCGCGGGTCGATCCGAATCTGATGGTTCGGTCGATGCGGTCGGGAGCGCGCGAGTTTCTATCAGATCCTATTGATCCCGGAGCACTTTCCGACGCATTAATGCGAGCCTCGTCGCGGCGGCAGGGGGGCAAATCGGCGAAGCGTACGGGCGGGAAGATCCTGGTATTTCTGGGCGGAAAGGGCGGGTCCGGAGTTACCACGGTTGCCTGCAACTTTGCCGTGGCCCTGGTACAAGAGTGCCAGCAGAGCACGGTTCTGATTGACCTTGATCTGCCGCTGGGCGACGCCGCCCTCAGCCTCGGGCTGACCACGCAGTTCTCCACGGCCGACGCGTTGCAGAACGCGGACCGTATGGATACGAACTTTTTCTCCAAGCTGCTTACGACCCACAACTCCGGCCTTCCAGTGCTGGCAGCTCCGGGCAGGTTTCCTCAGGTTCAGGCAAGTAATGATGCTATCGACAAAATGTTAGCGGTAGCCCGGCAGGATTTTGCCTATGTTGTAATCGATGCCGGTTCTCGATTCGATCTGACAGATGCCGCCTGGTTTGAGCAGGCGGATACGGCATACCTGATCATGCAGGCGGGCATTCCCGAACTGCGCAATTCGCATCGGCTGATATCGGAGTTCTTCAAGGCTGGAACTCCCAAACTCGAAATTGTGCTGAATCGATATGTAAAGAGCTCCATGGGAGTGGATGAGGAGCATATTGAGAAGGCGCTGACCAAACCGATCGCCTGGAAAATTCCCAGCGATTATTACAACGTCCGCAGGATGCAAAATGAGGCAGTCCCGCTGGCGCTGGACGATTCAAACATTGCAAGAGTACTCCAGGACATGGCACGAGCGGCTTGTGGGATGCCCCCCAAGCCTGAGAAGCGGAAAGGCTTCAGCCTTTTCAAATAATCCCCCGTTATTTGACGGAATTTGTAATAAGGACGGCGCATCGTGGAATCAATGAATCTGGAAAACTTCAAAGCAGAAGTGCACCGCACGCTGCTGTCGAAGCTCGATCTGGAGAAGCTGTCGCGCATTAACTCCAGCCAGGCCCGGCAGGCTGTCTCGAGCATTATCAGCGAGATTATCAGCGATCGTCGGGTGCCGCTGAGTTTCGATGAGCAGGAGAAGATCCAGACAGATCTGCTGGACGAAGTCTTCGGTCTCGGCCCGCTGGAGCCTCTGCTCAAGGATCAGAAGATCTCGGACATCATGGTTAACGACAAGGACCATGTGTTCATTGAAAAGGGCGGCCTGCTGACGCGAGCCGACGCCTCGTTTCGGGACGACCGGCACCTGCTGCAGATCATTGACCGCATCGTTTCGCGAGTGGGGCGCCGCGTGGATGAATCTTCCCCGATGGTCGACGCGCGCTTGCCTGACGGATCCCGCGTGAATGCGATCATTCCTCCTCTCGCGCTCGATGGACCGTCCATGTCCATTCGCCGCTTTGGAACCGGACCTCTGGCGGCAAATCAGCTGGTTCAATTGAAGAGTATTTCTGCGGAGATGATGGAATTGCTTTCCGCTGCCGTGCGAGCCCGACTCAGCATTCTGATCTCGGGTGGCACCGGCGCCGGCAAAACTACGTTCCTCAACATCCTGTCGCAATATATTCCGCAGAATGAGCGGGTCATCACGATCGAAGACGCCGCCGAACTTCAGTTGGCCCAAGAGAATATTGTCCGTCTCGAGACGCGGCCGCCAAACGTAGAAGGCCAGGGAGCGATTCGACAGAGGCAACTGCTCATCAACTGTCTTCGTATGCGGCCCGACAGAATCATCATCGGTGAGTGCCGTGGCGAGGAGGCATTTGACATGCTCCAGGCCATGAACACCGGTCACGAGGGTTCGATGACCACTGTCCACGCCAACACCGCACGCGATGCGCTGACGCGCCTTGAATCAATGGTAGCGATGACCAACCTGAACCTTCCTGAAAAGACGGTTCGCCAGCAGATTGCGTCGGCATTGACGATTGTCGTTCAGTCATCGCGCTTGAGCGACGGATCACGCAAATGTGTAAGTATTCACGAAATCACCGGTATGGAAGAGAACGTCATCAGTATGCAGGAGATTTTCGCTTTCCAGAAAAAGGGCATCGGGCCAAACGGTAGAGTGCAGGGCGCATTTGTGCCCAGTCGCATCCGTCCAAAATTCCTCGAACAGCTACGTACTGCCGGTATCTTCCTGCCGCCGAGCTTGTTTGAGAAAGTAACGGAAGTGAACTGAGCAAGTGCGATTGCGGAGGGAAAAATGACACTCATTGTCATACTCGTGTTCCTGGGTGTTTTCGGCGTGGTCGTATTGATTGCGGCCGCCAGCGGGACCGGAGCGACGGAACAAACGCGTGCGATCATGACCAGGCTGGAATCTGCGATCGCAGTGGGCAAGCCGGAGATGGCCGACCTCATCGTAGACGTTCGCAAGAACGAGTTGATGAGTTCGATTCCCTGGCTTGATCGCTACCTCTCGAAGCTTGAGCTTGCGCCGCGGATCCGGCGGTTTCTCTATCAGGCCAATGTGAAGTGGACGGTGGGCGGCCTGAGCCTGCTCTGCGCCGGTTGCTTCGTTGTGCCGGCTTACTTGGTTTACCTGCGCACGGGATCGGCTCTCTTTGGTCTTTTGATCGGGCTGGTGGGCGCAGCCGGGCCCCTCATCTATGTCAACGCAAAACGCAAGAGGCGGATGAGCAAGTTTGAGCAGGGGCTGCCGGAAGCGCTCGATCTGATCGTGAGCGCGCTGCGCGTGGGCCATAGTTTGAATGCAGCCATGGGCCTGGTATCGCGCGAGTGTGCCGAGCCCGTCGGTGGGGAATTCCGGCTGACTTTTGACGAGATGAACTACGGTCTGGAATTGAAGTCAGCCCTGGACAATCTTGTTACCCGTGTTCCGCTGCAGGACATGAAGATCGTTACGACGGCCGTTTTAATCCAGCGCGAAAGCGGCGGCAATCTCGCCGAAGTGCTGGATAAGACTTCCCAGGTGATCCGCGAACGATTCCGTTTGAAACGGCAGGTGATGACTCATACGGCGCAGGGTCGTTTAACCGGCTGGATCCTGACGCTTCTGCCTGTTGTGCTGGGATGTTTGTTGTATATGGTCAATCCGGACCTGATGAGCAATCTGTGGAAGAAAGAACTCGGAATTAAACTTCTTTACGCAGCGGGCATCATGATCGTCATCGGCGGTTTAATCATTCGCAAGATCGTTAACATGGACGTTTAAGGAGGCAACATGACATTTGCAATTATTTCGTTCCTTGTTGCGTTCATCCTCATCGGTAGCGCACTGTTGCTCATCTTCTACCGCGACAATATTCAGGAGCGCATTTCGTCCGCGCTCTATCCGCGCGCCAACAAGAAGTCGATCTCCTCCACGATTGAAGAGACCCGCCATGTGATCGGCGGCGTGGTCGAACAATTCGAAAAGATACTTCCGCGAAGTCAGGCCGAGATTGGCGTTGTCCAGCAGAGATTAGTCCGCGCAGGAATGCGTGGCGAAAACTCGGTCAAGATGTTCTATGGCGCCAAAGTAATCACGCCGACGGTGCTCCTTCTGCTTGCTTGGGCTACGGGCGCATATCATCTGGCGCCGCTCTTCATATTTGCACTGGCCGGCGGAATTGGTTTTTTGGCGCCCGATTTCTGGTTGGGACGAAAGATCGCCAAGCGCCAGGCTGAAATGAAGAAGGGGCTTCCGGATGTTCTGGATCTCCTTGTCATCTGCGTCGAGGCCGGACTGAGTCTCGATCAGGCAACGCAGCGTAGTGCACAGGAATTAGTGAAGTCGCAGCCAGCTCTGAGTGACGAGTTGGGCATCGTGGCTCTCGAACAGCGCGCGGGACGTGCCCGCTCTGATGCGTGGAAGCACCTTGCTGATCGCACGGACGTCGACGTGATTCGAAACCTGGTTTCCATGCTGGTCCAGGCTGAGCAGTTTGGAACGAGTATTGGCAAGACTCTTCGCGTCCATTCTGATACGTTGAGAACAAAACGAGTTCAAGAAATTGAGGAGAAGGCGGCCAAGCTCTCAGTCAAGCTTCTTTTCCCTCTGGTATTGTTTATTTTCCCGTCGTTGTTTTTGGTCGTGTTGGGTCCGGCCGTGCTGGTAATGGCGGATTCATTCAAACAGTTTTTCGGTCATTAGTTCTTCAACCAACTCATGAAGGGAGAGAATCGATATGGACAGTACCACGATTATCCGGGTTGCATCCGGGGTGCTTTTTGTTATCGTGCTGGTCATCCTGATTCAGCGCCGTCGCACACGGGTTAAGTAACCCCGGTCTGGTTCAAGGGTGCCGGTGGAACACGCGGGCGTAGATTTTCCGCGTTTCCGACCGGCGCCTTTACCTCGCAGAGCACCGTTGTATGGCGGTGACGCTAGCGTTGTTTCGTCTGCGCCGCTGGGTTTTGATGATAGACTTCAACCTGTTTTCCTCTTCGTGCGATCGAATGCCGTTTGTCGATTGAGCGGATCTAATCGGGGCGACACTGACGCAGGATTTTCGCTGCGTCACCTGACTGGCCAATTTGAGGACTGGATCGAATCCATTCCATTCGTTCCAACCTTCCTTTGGGCAGCTTTCTGAAGAGGCGCAGATCATGGAAACCCGTAAGTACTGTGTGTACAACCAAACCCGCGAGAGCTTTCTCAGCCTTGGCGTTTCCATTGCGGATACCGCGGCCAAGCAGTTGAAAGTTCTCATGGAGAACTTCTCCATCAGAGCTGATGCGGGGCTGTGGCTGACACCGTTTCGAGGAGTACCCGCCACAAAAGGCCTCACGCCTGTGGACTTGATCTACCTTGACGATGAGAACCGGGTCATTCAGGCAATCGAATCTTTCCCGAACCATGCGATTGAACCAACGCGCGAGCAGCCGGCAAGTGCCTTGGTGCTTGCGGGACATACGATTTTTTCTACCCAGACACAACCTGGCGATACCCTGTTCATCTGCGCAGCGGATGAAATGGAGGAACGCCTTGCTCGGTCATCAAACGGAGCGGCTTTCAAACCGGTAGCAACCGCGCCGATCGGAGCGAAATCCGCGTCAGCGGCTGTGGCAGATATATCTTCCGAGTTCGATCAAGCCGTGGAACTGCAGGCCGCTCAGCAGCGTCTGGCAGAGAAAGATGTGGCCGAAGCGGATGCGGTTCAGAGCGTGTCATGGTTCATCCGCTTTCTTCGCTGGCTGTCAACTGACCGCCGTGGCTCCAAGCGCCATCCTTTGCCGGGCCTGGTCGCTTATTACTGGACCGGCGGCGCTCCTCAGGCTTTTCACATTGCGGATATCAGTACCAACGGCTTGTATCTGCTGACCGATGAACGATGGTTCCCGGGAACGATGATCCTGATGACGCTGCAGCGGACGAATACAGACGGCGACGATCCCGATGACTTTATTTCTGTTCTCACGAAGGTCATTCGCTGGGGCACGGACGGAGTCGGTCTCTCCTTTGTGCCTTCCAACACTGTTGATTTGAACAGCGGAGAGTCTTTGCCCGAAACCGGTGTGGGCAAGAAGGCGCTGCATCGCTTTATCCAGCGCGTGCAGGCACCGTCCTGAGCTGCCTCGCGGGTTCGCGGAGGCCTTGAGAACTCGTCCTCGTTTGTTGACGGTAGGCGATAGCGGACAATCTAGACCGATTGATGAGCCCCGAAGAGGCGGTCAATCCTCTCTATTGGCTGACTTCCGGAATGATCAGGAGTACTTCTAGTTTGGCAACCTGGCCGTCGTGGGTACCGGCCCTGAATTGCCACTGCTGGAGAGCGGTCAAAACTAACTGCTCACGCGCATATCCCATATCCGTCGGAAAGACGACGGAGAGCTTCTCGAAGTGACCGGACTCATCGACAAAACCGTGAACCATGACTGCATCAGAACTGGCGTCGTCGGGATTCAGATTCGGACGAACGATGTAGTAAGGCCATGGGGCCTCGAGACGTGCGCTTCCCGCGTTTGCTGAGTCGGCGGCACGTGGAAGCGAGTACTGCAGGATCCAGCTCTTGTCCAATCCGACATGCAAATAGACCGAATAGGCCAGACGTCCCTTCCAAACCTCGGAGGTTTCGGGATACTGCTCATCGAGGGACGATCCTACAACAACGACGCCGAATTGACCGTTCTTGGGAAGCTTGATGCGCGTGACCGAACCGTTACCTCCGTCTCCCGAACCGCTTCCGTTCGATGGACTCGATCCTGCGCCAGCGTTATGGCCGGTGCCTTGACCGCTCCCCGTACCCGCTTGCGTGCCGTTTCCAGCTGTGCCATTACCGGGACCTTTTTGAGAGCCTCCGGTGCCTGGGCCGGCCGATTTGCCACCGTTCGCGCTTTGCCCTTTCCCTGAACCTTTTTCCGTACCCGTGTTACCCGCGTCTCCCGAGCCCTGCTGCAGGGAATTGGGCGTCTTACCGGTTCCCAGTCCGCCCTGTTCTGTGCCTTCGGCAGATTGGTTTGCGCCGGGCATGGAAACCCTGCCTTGGTTCATGTGGAGATCGGAGGCGGAAAGGATCGCAGCCGGTGTGGCCTCTATAGTTGAAACGGAACTCGTCTCGGGAACGCGCTGAACCTCAAGATCACGTTTCAGTACCACGGGAGACGAATTGCTGGGCATCGGCATTGGGAGCTTCGACTGGAATGGCGTCGGCGAGATATTTAGCTCCGAGATGTGAACCTCCTTGTTGGGGAAGTTCAGCTTCGGCTTGTCGAGGGTGACGGACGGAGGCTGCGGTTTGGGCGGAGTCAGAACCTGCACCTTGGGTCGATGTCCGGACCAGAGCAACATCGCGGGCAGCGGAGTTTCCTTCGGCAGCATCTTTTCCGGATCTACATCTGGATCAATCAACGTTTGAGGAGCGAGTTTTCGGTGCATGAAGTGGACGCGGCTTGAGGCTGGAGCCGCGAGCTTTTCATGAGCCGATGATTCGGCGTCCGAGGAGGAAGACTTCGGATACATGCTTCCGCCTCCACCGTTTTTCGGAATTGGAGGATACGGCATGTTCAGATCGACGTGCTGCATCATGTAGGCATTCGGCGTATTCAGCCGGAATTGCGGAGAATACACAAAAGCGGAAAGCACTAGGAAGATAGCCGAGCCATGAAAGACGACCGAAGCCACGATTGCCGAAGGCCCACGACGGGGCTCCGGTTGCACAGTGAATAGGCTGATCGTGCGCGATGACCTCATTCGCCGGGTAAACCCCTCTCTTGTTGGGCGGGCCTGCTCGTACATCAACTGGGGAACAGTTGTTGTTTCTGCTTCAGGTTGTTCCCCATGGCACCCTAACTCAAGGGGTGACAGAGTTACACCCAGAATGGTCACAGCTGTAAGGTCGTGTGATCCGTGTCTGCGTTCAAGTATGCGCGTTGATTCATAACTCTACAAGGTCATTTAGGTAACGAGAATCACTTTGGTCAGGTCGAGACTCAGGTTGTCTTTACCGAGGATTTGGGCATTTTTTTCTGGAGCAGTCTATACGCTTTGGTACCGTTGACAGGGCCCGCAAGCCATGAGGAGATACCCTATAAATGCCTGACGAATTCAACACTGCATGCCGAAGCCGTGTGATTGATTTCATTAAGTGGCTTTCTAGGTACTTCGGTTTGGAGGGGCTGATTTCGATGCACTCGAAATGCCACATAATGCTATACTCTAGCGGCATTCAAACATGCAGGTAGTTCACCATTTCGACCACTAACTCTGTGTGAAGAGGCCGCTGTTTCTGTGCCTGGCATTCGAGGGCAAAGGAACAGAAATCGGGTCACTTCCCTACGCGAAGACAGGATTCTGATGAACCGAAGACTGGTAACCATCCTCCTTGCTGCATTCGTAGTGGCAGCACTGTGCTCCGTGCTCGTGTACCGGTTGGTCGGCATGCGCATTGCTGCAGCTAAACCGCAACCGTCAACGCGAGTGGTTGCAGCCGCAACCGACATCAAAATAGGCACGGTCCTGAGCGCCCCGGATTTGACCACCATTCAAATTATGGGGACGCCGCCGAAGAGCGCGATTCTGGATGCCAAGAACGCAATCGGCCGTGGAGTCACTTCGAACTTGTACGCCGGAGAAGCGATCCTGGATGATCGCCTTGCTCCTATGGGCTCTGGAGGCGGCTTGGCCGCAACGATCAAGGACGGCATGCGCGCGATCGCGGTGAGAGTCGACCAGGTTGTTGGCGTGGCCGGCTTCGTGCTTCCGGGAATGCGCGTCGACGTTCTCGTCTCAGGTGTTCCTCCAAACGCGACTGGCGGAGGAGGGAGCAATAACACGCAGGTTCGAACCATACTGCAGAACATCGAAGTTCTGTCAGCCGGAACCGATATTCAGAAAGACGCCGAGGGCAAGCCGCAGCAGGTGCAGGTGGTCAACCTCCTCGTGACGCCCGAGCAAGCGCAAATACTGGCTCTCGCCAGCAACGAGACCCGCATCCAGTTGGTGCTCCGGAATCCGCTTGATACAAAGATGGCACCGGTGCAGGGAACGGCGATGACGAATCTGTTTCTGGATCAGAATGCTCCGGTAAGCAAACCTAAAGTGGCCAGTCGGCCGGCTCCTAAAGCAAAAGCGCCGGATACGTTTACGGTCACCGTCATCAACGGGAATACCAAAACCGAAGATAAATTTGCAGCGCCCGGGGGGAAACAGTGAAAGCGAAGACTGGGATCGCCATCGCCAGTATGAGTGCTGCGGCACTTGCATTTTGTGCCCAAGCGGCCGTGTGGGCCCAGGCACCCCCGCCGGGAGCCCTGCCAACGGCAGCCACGAGTCAAGACTCGACAAACGATTTGTCGCTCGCAGTAGGCAAATCGGTCGTACTTGATCTGGCTCGCCCTGTAACGCGAATCGTTGTAGGGCTGGGTGACTACGCGATGGCACAAGCAGTGAGTCCGACGCAGATCCTGCTTAGCGGCAAGGCGCCGGGAGAAACGAGCCTCATCATCTGGGATCAAAGCGGTGGGCGGCAGTTCTTCAACGTTACAGTCAGGGCCAGTTCGTTCGCATCAAACGACACGCTGGACGGCGTTCGACGCGAATTGAGAGCAGAACTTCCTGGCCAGAACGTCAGAGTCTCCCAGGATAACGGAGTGATTTTCCTGCGCGGGACTGTCAGCAACTTGAATAGCTCCGATCGCGCGGTGATGATTGCCTCGACGGCAGGAAAAGTTGTGAACCTGCTCAATGTCAACGTGCCGGCCTCAGAGCCTCAGATACTTCTCAAGGTTCGTTTTTGCAGCATTGACCGTACAAAAGAGAAGCAGCTCGGTATCAACATCTTTAGTACCGGATTCGGCAACACTATCGGTGGGATCTCGACGAATCAATATACTGCGACGTCCGTGACGCCCGGTGTTGGCGGAGCGGCTCCATCGCTTAGCAGCGTTAATCCCTTGAACTTGTTTGCCTTCTATCCTGGCATCAATCTCGGTGTGACCATCCAGGCACTCGAGCAAAAAGGCCTTGCCGAAGTCCTTGCTGAGCCGAATGTGATGGCCAAGAACGGGCACCAGGCGAGCTTCCTTGCCGGAGGTCAGTATCCTTATCCGGTCGCGCAATCCGGAGCGACGGGCGGGGCGGCAGCTCCCATCACTATTCAATATAAAGAATATGGCGTGCTGCTCACATTCCTGCCGACCATTACCAACCGTGGCACGATCAGGCTTCAGGTGGCTCCAGAAGTCAGTGCTCTTGACTACGCAAACGCAGTGAATATTGGCGGCGCGACCGTTCCAGCCCTGACGGTCCGGCGGGTCAAAACAGAAGTCGAACTATCCGATGGACAGAGCTTTGTGATCGGCGGTCTGCTTGATAACCGCGAAACGGACAACTTCGAAAAGATTCCTTTCCTTGGCGACATTCCAATTTTGGGTAGGTTCTTTCAATCGATGCAACGGACCAAATCGAATACGGAATTGATCGTCATCGTGACTCCCGAGATTGTGAACCCGATCGATGCGGGTACGCCGCTTCCGGAGCTGAAGTATCCGGAAGGCTTCATACCTCCGAATTCTCCAATTCCGATGCATACGCCGGATACGAAGGCTCCGGGCACCGCACCGCCGCCTCCGCCGGCCACAATCCCTGTGGAGAAGTTGGTCGAGAGCATGAAGCCGGAGACGCCGCTGGTTGTCGAGGGCTCGATGGGGGTGGGTGGTGGAGGCAGTGGAGGCACAGGGTCTACTCAGGCCGCACCGCAATAGCAGTCTGAAACTACCTGAGGCAGGCTGTTTGCATGCGTGGACCCCAGCGGGCAATGCTCGCTGGGGTTCCCTGTATCCGGCTGCAACACCCAGATCGCGTCAAGAAGTGAGTAAGAAGGGTCAACGTCTATCACTTTAGGAGGATGTGCTGAAAGATGAATCAAACTAGGCGGACAGATTTGGGTGAGGGGAGTGAAGGCATGGCCGCTAAGACGCCTCCACCGGATCCCAAAATGGTGGTTCGAAATAAGACGAGAAATACGCGGCTTGGGGATCGTGTGGATGTTGCAGGCAGCGGAGCCAAACGGACCAAGGGGCTTCTTGGTAGGAAGGGGCTTGCGCCTGGCGAGGGAATGTGGATCGTTCCCTGTGAAAGTGTTCACACATTCTTCATGCGTTTTCCGATCGACCTCGTTTACATCGACCGAAAACAACGCGTTAGAAAGGTCAGAAGCAGCGTGCCTCCGTGGCGCCTCTCAGCATGCCTCTCCGCCCATTCGATTCTTGAACTCCCTGCGGGAACAATTCAGGATTCGCTGACAGAGGCCGGGGACTTTCTCGAAATCGTGGATGCGTCGCAATTCGCAGGGACGCCGACCTTCTGAATAGAGTTACGGGTAAAAGGGCGGTATGGGTTTTCTTGCGCAGCCAGATCAAACGGCGATCAAGCCAATGAATTTCAAAAGGTAGAACATTCAGATGCGATTTCGTAGAATTCTTGCGGTTTTGCTGATCGCCTTCAGTCTCGTGATTTTGTTTGCGGCGTCATTGATGGCGGCTTACGCATTGCCCGTTCAGGATTTTGCCGCATACTGGGCGGCCGCACATCTCTTCCAGCAGAATCCCTATTCCATGCAGCAGACGCAGTCGTTTGATAAAAGCGCTGGGCTGGTCTCAGCACCGCTGGTCGTGAGAAACCCGCCATGGGCAATCGTGCTCTTCCTGCCCTTGGGACTGCTTGGCTATCACTCCGCTTTCGCGATCTGGATGCTCATGAGCGTCCTCGGTATTGCGGTCTGCGCAAAGGTTGTCTGGGATCGTTGTGGCCCGGGACCATCCCTGGTGCCCGCGCTTCTCTCCCTGATGTTTGGTCCCACGGTTGTGCTGCTGATGCTCGGTCAAATCACAGTTATGGTTCTGCTTGGTACCGTTCTCTTTTGCATCATGGTAAGAAAGAGGCGAGACCGGCTCGCGGGTGCCTCTCTTCTCCTGGTAATGGGAAAGCCTCACATCGCGCTGTTGTTTCTTCTCTCTGTGGCTCTGTGGACGGTTCTCTATAGACGATGGATTGTTCTGATCTCAGGCACCCTGGCATTGACGGTGGCCAGCAGCGCCGCTCTGGCGATGAATCCCGATATCTTTGCGCAGTTCTGGAGACAAATGCTGCTAGTCGTTGGTGAAACGGCGGCTTTTCCAAATCTCGGAGGGATGCTCTACTCACTCTCTGGGCTGCACATTCTGGCGCTGCTCCCGCAATTGGCAGGCGTGATCTGGCTTGCCTTTTATTGGCAAAAACACCGCTCCGACTGGGACTGGGAGCATCACGGATTGGTTGTTCTGCTCGTTTCCGTCGCGTGCAGTTATTACAGCTACCCCTACGACGAGATCCTGGCGCTCCCGGCATTGATTGCTGCGTTTGCAAGGGGTGACCGCCGGATGTTCCTTGCCGTCTTTGCGCTAACGGATCTCGCATACGCCGTTTACATCTCAGGCATCGCAGGACATTTTGGATTCGGGTACATGTTCCTCTGGTGGACTGCGACGGGATGGCTGCTCACTTACATTCTGGCGCAGAAACGGATGAGTGCGGAGCCTGTCCTCCGCAGCCAAGCCTAGCGTGCTGTTGCAATCGCGATGAGGCTCTGGCCGAAGGGGGGAGATAAAACGCGCGATTCGGTCCAGTGAACCGCCGGGAATATCACGCGATCAAATAGTTCGACAGAGCGAACATCGAACGATCGTTTTTTGAGCAAGCAGAAATTCGCCCACCAGGCAAAATACCCGATGAAATTGTAGTAGCGTAGCTCCTGAATTCTGAATCCAGCCCGCTCAAGCTTTCGTTTCAATTCAGGGCGCGTGTAGCGGCGGTAATGCCCAAAATCCCTGTCGATCGGCGCATATATTTCTGGCCGTGCCGGAACGAAAAGGCAAAGGGCGCCATTTGAAGCCCTCAAAAGTCCATGGTAGATTGCCAGTTCACTTTCGTCGGTCTCGATGTGCTCCAGGACATTGATACTGAGTACCGCGTTCCAGTCTCTCTTTGTCCGCAGATCGGATATCGTTCCCTGGACCAAATCCATGTCGGGAAAGCGCGCGCGGATTTGAGAACAGAAGCTCTCGCCCGGTTCGATTGAGGTCAGGTTGCCTATTTCAGGAAATTCACGGAGCTGAGCGGTAATTTGACCGATGCCCGCGCCGACCTCGATCACATTTCCACGTAAGAATGCTCTGAAATCATTCAGAATTGCAGCTCGATAATTGTTCGCCGCGCTCAAACTCGCGAACTCAAAATCTCCGGTGGCGATCGAATTGACGGAAGTGTTCATTGGCTCCTAAAGTTATACTTCCAGATGCACCACAAAGCTCTAAACCCATCGCGCCAGCCGATCTTCTTTCCTTCAGCATACGTACGGCCGCTATAAGATATTCCAACTTCGTATATGCGCAGATTGGCCCTTGCCAGTTTGGCTGTGATCTCCGGTTCGACCCCGAAGCGATTCTCCTGAATTCTAATGTTTTGGACGATCTCGCGTCGAAACGCTTTGTAGCACGTTTCCATATCCGACAGGTTCAAGTCGGTGGCCATGTTGGAGCACATTGTGAGGAACTTGTTTCCAACGGAATGCCAAAAGTACAAAACACGATGGGCGCTCTCTCCACCACGAAAGCGTGAACCGAAAACTACATCTGCCTTTCCGGAGAGAATTGGGGCGAGTAAGCGAAAGTATTCTGCAGGGTCGTATTCCAGATCTGCATCCTGGATGATCACTATTTCCGACGTCGCCCGCGCGATCCCAGTTCGCAATGCGGCTCCTTTGCCTCGGTTCACGTCATGCTGAGCAAGCATGATTCTGCAGTCCTGCTGGGCTAGCTGCTGCAACTGGGCGAAGGTGCCGTCGGTCGAACAGTCATCGACAATGATGAGCTGTCGCACGGGCCGCTGAGCCAGGACATCCTGGATAACCTTCGCTACAGTTGCGGCCTCGTTAAAAACCGGCATCACAACTGCCACGCACGACGCTACATCATCATTGGACCGTACCTCGGGCATGAGTGGGTCTCGTAATCTTTTCAAGTCTTGAGATCGTTGGCTTAATATTATCCAAACACCTGAATTCCAGTACAACCAACTGTAGCCCGGCGAAAGCGATAGTAACTGTTGATTCTAGCTGATATCATGTGCCCGGAGACGGCGCCCGGATATCGGGAGCTGGGATCTAACGACGCGATCCCACTCTTCAGTCGGTTGGAGCACTCAGTCAGAGGATGGAGAGCCAGAGCATGACAAAGACGCGTGCGGCAATTTTTCTCTTACTCTCGTTGAGCAGCATGCTTTCGGTCGTTTTGGGGCTTCGCTCTGGAGCGCTCCGCGCGCGGCATTATTGTCGATTTCAAGGTTGTCTACCAGGGCACGCGATGTCTCCTTCAGCATCGCGATCCGTTTAACGAGAACGAATTGATGAGTGTGTATCTGGCGGAGGGTGGAGAGCCTCCTTCAGGCCATGAGGAACTGAACAGGGTTCGACAAGTAGTCGCTCTTCAGGTGTACTTTCCCACTGCGTTTCTCTGTATCGCGCCATTGGCATTGTTGCCGTGGTGCGGCAGCCCACATTGCTCTGGACGGGCCTTACTGTGGCGGCGTTTACGCTTTCCGCATTCCTGGTGTGGACACTTGCGCAGGACCCTGCTCCGAGTGTCACCTTCTATTTGATTTGTTTTGTGCTTGCGAACTGCGGGATCCTCTTTGCGGGAGGCAACCCGGCCGGATTCGCTATCGGTCTTTGTGTGCTGGCTGTCTGGTGTTTCTTGGAGGATAGATTTGCGTGTTTGGCCGTTGTTTCCATGGCCGTGAGCCTGGCGCTAAAGCCCCACGATACGGGCGCGGTCTGGCTCTACTTTCTTTTGGCGGGCGGAACGTATCGAAAGCGCGCATTGCAAACTTTTGCCGTAATTGCGGGATTTGGTTTGACAGCCTTCATGTGGATTTCGAACGTCTCACCCCACTGGGTCAGGGAGCTGCTCGCCAATCTTTCCGCTACGTCGGTCCGAGGCGGAATCACCGACCCTGGCCCCCAGCGCCATGAGTGGCTCCGGTGGCGGCGGTATGATCATAGATCTACAGACCATTTTCAGCATCTTTCGCGACGATCCACGTCTCTATAACCCTGTCACCTATCTGATATGCGGACCGCTTCTGATCGTTTGGATATTCGTCACCCTGCGAGCCAAGCCAACTCGGTCGAAGGACTATTTTGCACTGGCGGCCATCGCTGCCCTCTCAATGCTGCCGGTTTATCATCGACCTTATGACGCAAAGCTGTTGCTCCTGACGCTCCCCGCTTGTGCGATGGTCTTGGCTGAGGGCGGCCCGCTTGGCCGAATAGGGCTCGTGCTGAATTCCCTGGCTGATCCTGATTACCTCAGATCTTCCTCTAGGACTGCTTGCGATCCTCACCAAGGATTTGCACCTTTCCGATGGCAGCCTCCCGTTCAAGGTGATGATGGTTTTCTTCACTCGTCCAATTCCCATCGTTCTTCTGGCACTGGGGTCCTTCTATTTATGGCTGTATAAGCGCCGTTGTCTGGACCGGCATGGTGTTTGGGATACCCCGGAAGACCCGCGCCTTCTCGATATCGGCCAGGCGGTCTCCAGTTGAATTGGCGGCTAAGAGTTCCTGGGAGATCGACCCATTTGGCCGCGTCATGAACGAGCAGCACTCAGGGTTAACAAACATTCCAGGTGGACCTCGCTGTAGGCGATGCGAATTGGTTAAAATTGATAAGAATCATGTCCCTGATCGCAATCGCAAAACCGGCCGGCTCGACGGAGGTGGTGGCGCCCGCTCCGTCGGCAGCCGTGCACTTGGCGTTGGCCGGCTGTTGCGCTGTCCTTCTCGCATCTTGTTTGATCTTGCCACCCAGAGGGGCAATGAGGGTCGGACTCGAACTGTTGGAAGCAGCTGTTTTGCTGCTTGCGCCCCTGCTCGTGGTTCCGGCCTACTTCCACGAGCGCAAATCATGGGACAGGCGCGATTCCGCTCTAATGCTTCCCTGGACTCTTGTTGTGGCTGCATTGGTCACCCAGGCCGCGCCGACAATGGTATCTCATGGGTTTCCGCTCAGAGATATGCTCTGGCGTCATCTCGATGAGCATTTGTGGATAAGCATTCCCGCGATCATGGCATTCACCGAAAGCCATCCGCTTTTGTCCTTTCTGCTTCCGTACAGCTACTACTGGGGGCTGCATCCGCTCCTGCTGAGTGCTATCTTTCTGCCTGCATGCATGGGCAGGAGAGTAGCTTCGCAGCGATTCATTCTTACGAATGCTTTCGGTTTTGTTTTGGCCCTCCCTTGCATGCTTCTGCTTCCGGCAATCGGCCCTTGGGTGGCTTGGCATTTCGCGCCAAATTCCGTGCAACAAGCCTGCGAATCGAGCATTCAATCCTTGCGTACAGGCGTGATTTCAAGTGGAGACTCTTTTGGTGGAATTATCTGCTTCCCTTCATTTCACGTGTTTTGGGCTGTCGTTTCCGCTCATGCCCTGCAGCCTTTTCGGTTCCTTCGCTATCCCGCAATTCTCCTGGCGGGTCTCATCACGGTGTCTACGATGTCAACGGGATGGCACTATGGAGTTGACGTCATTGCAGGCCTGGTACTTGCGGCCCTCAGCACTCTTTTGGCAAATGCGGTCTTGACCGTCGGACGCTTCAGAAGGATTCCGACTTAATGGAGGGAATTGAACTTCCGGTAACACCATTAGAGTCATTCGAAGAATAACACTTTGGTGTTATGTTACTCGCGCAGGAGTGTCATCCCCCCAGACGTACACCATAGTTACAGCTTTCGTGGTATGCACATTTCTATCTTATTGACTTCTAATGAAACCAAGTGCTAAACCTAATGCACAACACTTGCTTCAACCCATGCACTACCAGTCATTGACTGGAACCCCAACCCAGGAAATGGAGAATTACGAATGAACGATCTGATGATCAAGATGTACGTAGCAGCCAAGGCGCTGATTGAGTGCGAAGAAGGCCAGGACTTGGTTGAGTATGCTCTCGTTGTCGCTCTGATCGCCTTTGGTGCGATCACCGGCATGGGCTATCTCGCGACCGGTCTGAACCACGCGTTCTCGACCATCGCCTCCACTCTGACCACCGATGTCTCAGTTAGGGAGATCTCCGGCTCGGTCCGGAGACCAAACCTATATGCTGTCAACAACCGAATGCCTGAGACAGGATGCGAGAGCAAGAATGATTGCTCTCGCATCCTGTTGATTGTGGGCCATCAGGAAAAGCTGCACATGGCTGCGGCTATACCAGTCGTCAGTATCCAGCAAATGCGATCCTGGAAGAACTGAACATCAAGGATGTGGACTCTTTTGCCGTTTTTCGATTCCTCCGGAGACACGGCGCACCCCACCGAAAAATTGCAGGCATCGTAAACAAAAACCGAATTACTACAGTATGGTTTCCTACAAAAAACCGGCATCGTGATTTGCCTTATGACTCCAGCGTCACCTCAGGACGGAAGTCTTTCCCTGATGTTTCTGGAAGGCTCCCTGACAGCGATCGCTGTCGTAGCATCCTTCGCTTGGCCTCGACTGTTTGCCCTTGGTTTTCGCGGATCGAACGTGCCTTACGGGGACTGTCGCGAAAGGCGGCACCTTGCGGTTTTGGTCGGTTGGCCTGTCCGCCCTGGCGTTGCGTATCGCAATTCTGCCTTGGTTTCCTGTCCCGCTTCCGTTTGTACCTGATGATTTCAGCTTTCTGCTGGGTGCGGATACTTTTGCGCATGGACGCCTGAGCAACCCAACTCCAGCAATGTGGGTTCATTTCGAGTCCATTCACATCGACATGCAGCCAACTTACATGTCGATGTACTTTCCCGGTCAGGCGTTGTTGCTTGCGGCGGGAAAGGTCCTGCTGGGAAATCCGTGGTTCGGCTGTTTTGATTTTCGGGCGCCGTTGATGTGCGCCTGATATGCTGGATGCTGCAGGCATGGCTACCGCCATTTTGGGCCCTCCTGGGAGGCATGCTCGCGGTTCTGCGGCTGGGACTTTTCAGCTATTGGATGAACACCTACACCGGGGGGGCCTTCATCGCTGCACCGGCGGGGCGCTGGTTTTGGGCGCTCTACCACGATTGATGAAGACTTCGCGATTCCGTTACGGTCTGATGATGGCCATCGGAATCGATCTGCTGATCCTTACTCGCCCTTACGAAGGTATGCTCCTCTGCCTTCCCGTTGCCGCCGCCTTGGGGCATTGGGTGTTGTTTGGCAAGAACAGGCCAAGGCCTAAAGACCTGATCCGTCGGGCCGCGTTGCCGCTGGCGCTGATAGTCTCATGTTTGGCTTGGCTGGGATATTACGACTATCGGGCATTCGGGAACCCGTTAACCCTGCCCTATACCATTAATCGCTCAACCTACGCTATCGCCCCCTACTATGTGTGGCAACCGCTTAGAGCGGAGCCGGTGTACAGACATGAGTCGATCCGTAACTTTTACCACGATGTAGAACTTAAGACCTTTTCTGATATTCGAGTTCGCTTTGGATTCATAAAAGCCTCTTGTATCAAACCGCCTGAAGCTCTGCTGTTTTTTGGAGGTTTCGCACTGATTCCTCCCCTCTTCATGATTCGGAGGGTCTTTCTGGATCGGCGGATTCGATTTCTGGTGCTAAGTGTCTTTGTGTATATGGCCGGTATGGTGATTCAGATTTTTATGATCCCTCATTATCTGGCGCCGTTTACCGCAGCTTTCTATGCCATTGGCTTGCAGGCCATGCGCCACCTTCGCGTCTGGAGCGCCGAAGGCAAGCCTGTCGGACGGCACTTGTACGGCTGACCTTTTCTCTGTGCCTGGTACTGGCGCCAGTTCGCCTCTTTTCGCGGAGCATCTGGGTCTCACCATTTCCGAATGGCCAGCGAGCCATTGGGCCGCAATTGGTATGGCCCTGACTACTATGGCACCGAGCGGGCCCAGATTGAATCTCGGCTTGAACAGTTGCCGGGAAAACAACTAGTCATTGTCCGGTATGGGCCTCAGCGAAATTGCCTGGACCAGTGGGTCTATAACTCCGCGGATATCGATAAGTCCAAGGTCATCTGGGCGCGGCAGATGGATGCTGCAAACGATCTCGATCTGATGCACCATTACAAGGATAGGAAAGTGTGGCTCGTGAGAATGGATACTGAACCGGCGACGGTGGCGCCTTACCTGTTGTCTGAACAGATAACCGCGAGTTTGCGTTGAGACATGTTGCGGCGGAGGCCTGACAATAGATCTGATGATGAGGATGATTCGATGATCGACGGAAAACGCATCGCGGTGGTAATGCCGGCGTACAACGCCGAGAAGACCCTGGAAATGACCGTGCGCGAATTATCCGATCTGGTCGATATCAAGATCCTTGTCGACGACTCCAGCAGAGACCAGACCGCGTTGCTTTCCAAGCAATTAGGTGTTCAGACCTTCATCCACGACGCCAACTACGGCTATGGCCGCAATCAGCAGACCTGCTACCGTGAAGCGCTTGCTGCAGGAGCGGATGTCGTTGTCATGGTCCATCCTGACTATCAATACACTCCATTGCTAGTTCCGGCCATGGCAGGTATGATTGCCAGCGGTGTATACGACATGGTGTTGGCGTCGCGCATTCTTGGCGGAGGAGCGCTGCGGGGCGGAATGCCGCTCTACAAGTACATCTCCAACCGTTTTCTCACCGCATTCCAGAATCTCTTCCTTGGGGTCAAGCTCTCGGAATACCACACGGGATTCCGGGCATTCTCGCGTGAATTGCTTGAGACGCTCCCTCTTCTTGAGAATTCTGATGACTTCGTTTTCGACAACCAGATGATTGCCCAGGCAGTCATGTTTGGTTTTCGACATCGGCGAAATCTCGTGCCCGACCAAGTATTTCGAAGAGGCTTCATCCATCAACTTCAAGCGAAGCGTCGAGTATGGGCTTGGAGTTCTCGGCACCTCCATCACATTTGCCTTGCAGAAGCTCGGCCTCATCCATCTCGCGCGATTCGATGCGAAGGGCAGGAAAGTCACCCACCCGAGCTACTCTGAATATGCACGCCGCGTTTGACGCTGCTAGGGGACGACCATGAGACGACCGCGAACCCTTGGTCTCCTTCTGTTCCTGACTGGTAGTGCGCTGTTCGTCGCGTTGGGTACGTTTTGGGAGCGCACCACGGCCGTTGCGATGACAGATTTCGACACAGTTTATTGTGGCGCGCGCGCCTGATTGAGCATCGGGACCCCTACAATCCGAGGAAGTTGGAACGCATCTATGTTGGCGAGACGGCGGGACATTTTTCCGACCGATTTCAAATCCGACGCGCGGTGTCTATTTATATATACCCACCAACGGCCTTTATCCTGACTGCGCCCTTCGCATTGCTGCCATGGGGCCCCGCTCACGTGGTCTGGATGGTCATTACCGGATCGAGCTTCATTCTGGCCGCATTCCTCATGTGGGAGATTGGATCGACGCGTGCGCCAGTCATCTCCGGATTTCTGATCTGCGTGTTCCTGCTAACCAGCGAATTGCTCCTCGAGGTCGGCAATGCGGCAGGAATTGCGATCAGTCTTTGCGTGATAGCGGTCTGGTGCTTTCTCAAGGGCAGATTCGTGCCTGCGGGCATCCTTTGCTTCGCCATCAGTCTCCTGGTCAAGCCTCATGACGCCGGCCTGGTCTGGTTGTTTTTCCTGCTGGCAGGGGGCGCCAACCGCAAACGTGCGATGCAAACCTTGCTGGTGACGGGCATCCTGGCCCTGCCGTTCGTTCTCTGGGTTTCTCATGCCTCTCCGAACTGGATGCAGGAGATGAGTTCGAATCTGACAGCACACTCGGCTACCGGCGACGACTCAGATCCGGGGCCGCGCGGAGTCATAGCCTGGACCCACGGAGCACAACTGATCAGCCTGCAGACGGTGTTCAGCGTGTTCTGGGACGATCCCCGGTTCTACAATCCCGCGAGCTATCTCGTATGCGGATTGCTCCTGCTTTCGTGGTCAATCGTTACGATACGATCACGGTTTACTCCAGCGAATGCCTGGCTGGCGCTGGCCGCAGTGGCGGCTCTCTCCATGTTGCCCACCTATCACCGCCAGCAGGATACGAGGCTGTTGCTTCTCGTTTTTCCCGCTTTTGCCATTCTCTGGGCCGAACGTGGCCTCGTTCGATGGATCGCCCTCCTGGTGACCGCGGCAGGCGTACTCTTCACGGGCGACAGCTCATTACAGATTCTCGGCCTCATCGCCCATAACATCGGCGTGTCTGTGACCAGCCCGTCCGGCAGGCTTCTGACGCTGTTCCTCGCGCGGCCCGCGCCCCTCGCTCTTCTGTTGGTTAGCGTCTTTTATCTTTCGGTGTATGCGAGACGTCAACGCAGTCGAACACGTGCCCGCAACCGCAACTGGGGATATGCTGATCCCGAGTTGCACATTTCGCCGGAGAGACTGATTCAGAATTCGGCGAGCTGAGAAGCTAGTTCAATCGATTCGCCAGAGTTCATACCGGTCATCCACACGATTGCCCAACCCCCAGAGCCAAAAACCGGAGTAAAGCCCTCCAATTCCAGCTCCCACGGTTCTTCCGAATCGATATTTGTGGGATATCTCTTCCACCAATGTCCGATGCGGGAAGCGCTGTAGAGGCGAATGATCTCCGTCGGCCATATGGTCCACCACCAACAAATCTCCAGGCTTTGGTTGAGGACCACCCGGGAAGGTAAGCGTCCCTCCAGCCAGAGGAGCGTACCAGTACGACCAGTATTGTCCGGGGTACCAAACCCTTTCGCCTGCTGCGACGTGCGGGCTGATCAAGCGATACAGGGCGTCGCGCCCGAAATTCGCAAACTCTGCGTCGGAATACAGGATCAAAAGAGAGTAGCCGGTTCCTGCAACCACAAATACGAGGGCTATGGCTACGAGCAAACTGCACTGAAACACCGTCCAACAACCGGAAGCAGAGCAAGATGACGGCCGGTATGCAGGGAAGGAGATACTTCATCGGGAGATGAGGTAGTAGACGATGGGAAGAGGAATCAGAATCCAGAGCATCAGAAAAAGGCCGATACGATCGAGACTTTTCGCAGCTTCGAGAAACAAGTCGGCCAGCGCCCCGAATCCAATAACCACGAAGAAGAGAATCAACGTAAGATTCCCACGGAAAAGGCAGGGGACGACTGCCAACGCGAATAAGATGAGCACAATACGGAGCCGTCTGGCTCTCAACCGGTTCGCGAGCCAGCAAGCGGCTAGAGGGAGAGGAAATGCAAAATACATCAAAAAAGTATAGAGATTATTTCGTATATTCTGTGTCCCTGTAACAACGGAAGGGGGATTGATCGCCGGGTTATGCTCACGGACGGCGAAGATGATCGCCAACAGCAAACCACACCCCGCGAAGACCGGAATCCAGAGCCGCCATTTCTGCCGGATTTGTCTCAAACTCCCGAGGATTGGCGCTGTCAAGTAGGAAGAATGCCGCCAGAGGTAGAAGAAGTGCAAGGTGCGATCGCGCAAATCCTGCGAGCCCCAGCGCGATAGCTGCTGCTGCGCCCTGGCTCCACTTCCGCTCTGCCTTCCAAGCTGCAAGTCGTTCCATTGCCACCAGCCCCACAGCTGTCGCCAGGATGTCGGGCATTGCGGTGCTGGCCATGGGGAGAAAAGGAGGGATGGCCACCAGAAGCAAAGCGCCCACGGTCGCGTGCCACCGGTCCCACCCGAACCGAAGGATCAGCGAAGTCATCCCCAGGATCGCAATCCAGACGAGCGCAAGCTGCGTTAGGTGGGCCGTCCACTCGTGGGATCCGGTCAAAACTGTCGGTCGAGAACATAACCTTGCCCTACTTGTCCCAACAGGGCATTTCCAGACGCGAATTGATTGGCGTTCCTGCATTCATGCCCGTCGTTCCAGCAGATTTCGAAATCCATGGGATGCGCCGGGTGCTTGACGACCTGCTTCGCGATGGTGAGAAACCACGGATCGTCGATAAGAAACGGCTTGTTCAGGAACGGGAAGGAGACAAACGGTTGCGAGGAGCAATGCTGGCCAGGCGCAGGCCAGCACAGCGACTGTCGACACTGTATCGGTTGCGACGCGATCCATCGTGACTTCCGTTTTCACGGGCATTTCCATTTTCGCACTCCAGTTAGGGGTCAGCTCACGCACGGGTGCCATCAACGCCCGCTCGACCAGAACGCGAGAATGCGACGCAACGATGATGGCCTGTGAAACCTGGCCATCCCCTGCCTGACAGGAATTAGCCACAATCTAAGCCGGTCGAAGAGCAGCTGGGTTTTGCCTCGTTTCTCTCTTTTCGAAAGACCCAATACCGTGTTCCTCGCCAGACCCTCTCCCCATCGAACTTAAGTCCGGTTCCGCAAGACCGATGCTCCGCTTCAGGCCCCGGCTGTGCAGGCACAATCAACGTCCCAATACCCTCCTTTGCATCCAGCAATTGCATCGTCGGACAGTTTGCCGGAATAAAAGCCCAGCGTTGAGGGTAGTGTTCGTTCACGTAATCCAGCGAAAGCCAGAACGGGCTCACCACCATCTGCTGACTGTCACCAATCACAGACTCCAAGAATGATGTGTCTTCCTTTGCCCGCAATGAGGCGTCCTTCTGTATCCGCCAAATAGACACCGTCATGCCCACGCCCACGACGAAACACATTGGGACCACCAGACTATGTACAACCGGCCCCCGATCCCGCGTTCAAAGGGTTATTTTCACTCCCCAGAGCATCGCTACGAAGGGGCCCATTAACACAAGAGCATGAATACCGCGACTATTCCACACCGCGTACACGCAAAGATCCGCGATGAGCAACAGACTCACGGCCAAAGCCACGCCAAGAGCAAATGCATCACGCTTCGGTCGCCACATCCAGACGCCCAAAGGATTTCCACTGAGCAGAAACAGCACTGACGCGCCTTCCAAAGGGCCAGCGAAGGCTCGCCACGCTATCAACGAATACAAGTTCGAAATGAATTTAAGCCCAACCGCTGCCGTCCAGTCTGGTCCAGGCTTGCCACTTGCTGCAATGCGAAAGCATCGCCGAATAGTGCATCGAACCTGCCA
>CAVTMQ010000009.1:0-103971 GCA_963735895.1 uncultured Acidobacteriaceae bacterium | reverse complement strand
GCAACGAACCGGGAGTCGTCCCACTCGCCCCGCCCGATCAGACCGTTGACGATCTTGATCTGCTTGGTCTTGCGCCCGAGGCCCGTCGCGAAAGCAGCGATGCTCTGCTTCAGGTTCGTCTCAGCCTTGTCATCGCCGCGTCGCCACCCGCCGCGCAGCAGACCGTCGACCAGATCGCGCTGGCTGACCGGCTTCTCGACATCATCCAGATAGGCAAGGATGGCGAGGATCGCCGACTTGTGCTTTGCATAGCGATAATCGCTAGTCTCATCACCGGCGCCGGCGATAGCGCGTTCAAGCACCTGGAACTGCTCGAAGGCCCGGTCAGCCTCACGCCGATTGGAGACGCGAGCCAGGTCAACGAGCTTCTTCAGACATTCGTCCCGCATCCTAAGCAAACCGCTTCGAACATCCAGAGTTTCTTCCATAGTTGTCTACCATGATCTTCCCAATGGTTTCTACGAGATTACACGACAAGCTCCGTCAGAACAACGAAGCTCGGACGATCAACATTTCCGTTGCGCAGAAAATGCGCAAGAAAGAGCGAACGCATTCCAGAGCATTTACATGCGAGGCCTTGGCGGAGAGCAGCCAGCCCTCGAAAAGAGCCATGACCGAGGCCGCGCGCATCTTGCCCAGGTCAGACCTCTGCTCGGCGAGTATGCTGGTAAACTCCATCGGCTGCAACTTGGAAAGTTCGACGGCAATACGATTCAGCAGCATCGCCTGGGAATGAAGCTGCCACACGGGCAGATTGAGCCATTCTGCCGCGTCTGACGTTTCATCTAAATCGGCAACTCTTGCGGCTAGAGGCAGATCGAGTCTGGCGATCATCGAGTCGATGGGTTGAGATTTGAGGGTCAAATGGCGAACATTTTTGACGACGATTGCGCCGCCGATTGCGCCGTGCACCGCGGAGCTGTAACAAATAGTGGGCGTTACGGGTATCATGAGAACTCTGGCCTCGAAATGAAAGAGAGTAACTTAATGAAAATCCACGCACAGAGATCCTGACCGGTCCATTCGCTAGGCCGGTCGTTGCACTGCACAAAATAAGCTGGGAACAGAACAATTAGAACACAGGAATGAAATCAGATGCCAGACTTGGATCAAAGCTCTTGATTGCGCCACATTTGCGCCACTCCCCCAAGATGTTACCCATCGATTGCCACCTCCTTTATAAGTTGACTTGATAAGTTCGCTTTGGGCACTATCACGCAATATGCTGCTAACAAACGACTTATCGCAGGATGCAAGTTGGTAAGTTGAGGGGACAAAACGACTACGAATCAGTAGGTCGGGAGTTCGAATCTCTCCGGGCGCACCATTCTTCTCTTTACAACTTGCGAATAGGTCGCGCAGCGGCGAATCCGCGGGACTTGCTGTCGCTTGCCGATCCCTAGCGGTACAGGGGAACTCCGATCCTTTGGAGGAACCGCTCGACCGACTTCCTGTCGACGATTTCGCCGGGTGAGATTCCGTAGTTGCTGACGTCATCGTAGTCGGAAAGGACGAAGTTGAAACCGGCTCCATTCTCGCCCCAGCGCACGACTTCGGAGAGGACGCTGATCGAGCTGTCGGCGGTTTTTATCTTGCCGTCCCGCTGGTGAAGCGTCATCTGAATCAGTGTGCCCGGAGCCCAGCGCTCCTTGGTCAGCAGGAATAGTCCAGTGGCACTCATATCGCCGACGTGAAAGGAGTATGCCTCTCCGCCCGTCCAGTAGTATGCAACCAGACCTGGGGTTGGAAACCGTTTCGCCCGACGCTGATTTATATCCGGAAAGAGCCAGCGAAGGAATCGAATTCCAAGCGGGTCTCGCTGCTGTTCGGGTTCGGCCTCTGCGTGGGGCGACGGTCGTTTCCGGGATTCGGTTTGTTGCGAAGGAGACGGTCGTTTCGGGTGCTCGATCGGTTGAGGAGGCGACGGTCGTTTCGTGGGCTCTATTTGTTGGGGGGACGACGGCCGTTTTGATTCCTCGACGGGTTGGAGAGTAGCGAGTTTAGGGCGAAGCCACTTCGCATCCCACTCCGCGCTGGGGTCGGGGACGATCTGCGGACCGCTTAACGTACGGTTGCTGGAATCAGGGACAACTGAAATGGTGAACTTGTCTCGGTCCATACGCACCCCCTTTCGGCTCGAGTAAGCTGGATACACACACGTCCGTCTGCGGCGCTGGTCTGCCCAACCTACACTGAGATATCACGAACAATTATTTGTCTTCAATAGAAAACCGCTGATCGATGATGACGAACGTTTCTATCGGGTTACTATAGACCTTAGACTTTCGTTTGCAGGCGGTGAGTAAGCAACGTGCGAATGAGAATCTTCACGTTCTGACTAATCTTCTCCGCTTGGAAATGTGGCCGATCAGTTGGTTCGCATTTGTATTCGTGGGCACTTGTTCTCCAATGAAGTTTAGGCGTTTTAAACTTCTGCAGAATTCAAGGCTTCTCCAAGTGACGCAGAGTCTCGGTAAACGCAGTCCTGATCTCCAACAATTTTCGCGGAGTCTTGCACAGTGAACGTACATCGGAAACGCAACTCACTTGTTGGCCTGCACATCTAACGCAGTCATTTTTGAGACGGCGAAATTCAATGAGCCGTTTACTTCTTCAACGGGGCAATTGCTCATGAGCTCGAGTGGACAACTCCATAGAACGAGCGGAGTCGACTACATGCCAGAGCAGGTCGCAAGCATCGATCAATCCGGGCTCCCCATCTTCAATCAGAATTGGTGGATTAATGTTGCGCGCGGGGCTTCAGAATATCGCAAACTGACGGTCATCCACGGAGACGTTGTTGTCGGACAACTTCCCTTCGTTTTATTGAGAGGCCGGCTAGGCCTTCTTCGGGGCCAGGATCCCCACTGGTCGCACCTTGGTGGACCGATCGTCGATCAACGGTTAAGCCGCACAGAACAGGCCGAAGTGATCCGCTCATTGATCGAGCAACTGCCGCGATGGGCCTCTTTCTGTTTTGTCTGCAATCCCGAATTGAGTTATGCGGATCTAGTGAGGAGCGCTTTCAAGCAATCAGGCTTCGACCACGCGACTCAAATAACTTATCTGCGCCATCCGTCAGATGGTGACGTGTTAAATGCTCGAAAAAGCAAGCATAAGGGTCACTTCAAGAGAGCAGCCAAAGAACTGGAATGCGTGGACGTTAGCGCAAAGGAATTCGTTCAGTTCTTCGCAGCGAATTTGAAGGCCAGAGAGAAGACGAGCTATTCACCGCTTGAAACGATGACAGCCCTGATTGACGAGGCCATTTCCCGGGGCCAGGCGCGCGCTATTGCAGCAAAGCGAGTTTCGCGGTGTCAATCACCGAATCACGACCGTTCGGCCCTTTACGATGCCGCGATTGTCTATGTTTGGGATAAGACTCGTTGCTACTACTGGCTTTCAACCCACCGCAGCGCTTCAAAGGACAACTCCGAGGCAAAGCCCCATCCGGATGCGACCAAGCTTCTTGTCATGAACGCGATGGAAAACGCCCAGGCGATGGGCCTGATATTTGATGCGGACGGAGTCTCAACCCCGGGGGCGGACAATCTCTACCGTAATATGTTCGGACTCAGGATAGAACAGAGCCGCGACGTCTTTCTGCGAGCGACCATATTGGAGTGGTTCCGCCAGAAATACCAGCGACAATTCAGAATGCTCATCCCTAGCTACTCCTTACGCGCTTCTGTGATCGGGAATAATGCGGAGAAACCTCCCCTCTCTTAAGCAGTCGCCGGTCCCCGGCAAGCCATCAGCGCGCATCAGATCGCGCCGAATGCGCAGCAAAGCTCTTCCCTTTAAAGGACTTACGAGATCTCTCCAGACCGATCTGTAAGAGGCGATGAGGTCCTGCTCGGATCAGAAGGCTAATTCTGTCCTCGCGGTACTTTTGGGTTTGCCTGCAACAATCGAAGTATTTCGAGTGCGGTCCATAGTGGATAGAATTGCGGTGCATCGGTACATCTTTGATTGAAGCGGAGGGCTCCATGGGGGAGCGCCAGGGCTGGCTTGAGAGTTTTTTAAATCCGGTTTCCGAGAGGGCAGAGCGGCGACTTGCAGAGCGAAGGCCTGTGGATCAGTTTGCTGCATACCGCTGGAACGGCTCTGACCTGACGCAGGAGTATGTCAGGGATATCAGCTCAACCGGACTTTACATAATTACGGAAGAACGCTGGCAGCCCGGCACGATGGTCTTTCTGACCCTGCAACGGGAAGGCCCGCTGGAGACCAATCCTGAACGCCGGATCGACGTGCAAGCCAAGGTCACCCGGTGTGGTGAAGATGGCGTGGGCCTGGCTTTTGTTTTGCAGGAGGACCCGCATTCGCTCCAATGGGAAAGCTTGAGAGAGTGCCTGATCGAGCAGTCGAAGCCGAAAGACATGCTGAGCCTTGTCAGGCTGGCCGGAGCCGTTGCATTCTTAGGCCGGATTTGTCCGGAGGGATCCGAAGAGATTGGCGAATTGCTTCGCGGCAGATTGAGCAATCACAAGCTGGCGAACGCCGTAGCGATTGCCCTCAAAGCGGAAAGCCTGCTGGCATTCGAACCGGTTGATGATAGGCGTTATGCTTCGCCGGGCCTTGTTGTGCGGATTCTTGAGGACGGATCATGTACCGACGAAAACTGGCTAAAGCATTTCTGGGGGGGCCTCCTCGCCACGTCCTGCTCAGTCGATGGAAGAGACAAATCGAGTACGGTCTTTATTGAATTGTTCTCCCAGCTAACCACTTATCCGGTGCGCGTCCTGACTGTCGTGTGCACAAGAGCCACGAAAGTCTTGGGAGAATCCGGGCTGGTATCCGCGCAGCCGCTGCCATGCAGGAAGGAAGAGCTCACGTTGACAACGGGGTCGCGAGGACATCAGATTGAACGCGATCTGGAACATTTGTCTCAACTTCACTTGATTGAAAAGACAGATTCCGATTCCCCGGCCTTATTGGTGCGTGACGAAATCTACATAACCCCCACAAGTCTCGGTCTGCAACTCTTCGCGCGTTGCAATGGACAGCGGGGAATGCTGCAGGATTTTTATGCCGTCGAAGGATTAGTTGGCGCCCGTAGGGGGAATTGATCCCACCGCCTTTCGGCCTGCGGATTGGGGATCCTGCCCTCGGGAGGCATGCATCCGCGACGGCATCTGAAGGACTTCACCGTTGCAGTGCAACCGGACGCGTATGCGGCTTTGATCATCATCCCTGTGATTTAGGTCACTAGAATTGCTCCCAGAATTCATTGGTAGCTCTTTAGAATCACACAATTCCATCGGTGATCGAGCGAGAGTATTGCTGCGGCCGTTACAGCGATCAGACGTTGCTATGCAGGGCGATACGACTCAGGCAGATTCCGCGGGACAACAGCTTTCGGACATTCCGCCGGTTACGAATGGCGCAATTGCATGGTTTCACCGCAACTTCCCTGTCAAAATGGAGTCATGCTAATCAGGTAGCCCTATGCGGCGATGAGGTCGCGAAAATCCCCTGAGGTGAGACGTAGATGCAGTTTCTCCATGGACCGCTGACCGCAGTTCTGTGCCTCAGTCTTGCCTGTCCGGCTCTGCCGGCGCAATCGCTGGTTTCGGATTCGGCACCAAATACCGCCAAACACTCGTCTGGCCGCTCTGCGTATCACTCGACTGAACTGCAGGGCGATGCGCGGATTCTGCACGCGCTGAGCCGCTTCACCTTTGGGCCAAGACCGGGCGATGTCGATGCCGTGCGCACAATGGGGCTAGAGAAATGGTTCGATCAGCAACTGCATCCAGCGGCGATTGATGAAACAGACCTGAAGTCCCGCCTGGCCGAATTCCCTGCCATGCAATGGAATCCCGAGGAACTGCTCTTCCGGGTGCCCAGCAACGCAATCATCCGCCAGACGCTGGACGGCAAGCTGCCGGTTCCTGAGCGCGGCGCGCTGCACGCGGTGTACGAGAATCAGATGTTTCGCGTAACCGCAAAGAGACAGGAGAAAGCGCAGAAGAAAGCCGATGACCAGGCGAAACCGCAGATGGCGGCAAACGCGGCTCCACAGATGGCGGCTGCCAGTGGCGGAAATGGCGATGTCGCTGAAGCACTGATGCAAGCGGCCGCACCACCTCAAAGCGTGATGGATGCGAACCAGATGAGTGCGGCAAAGGCCGCCTCCACTATACCTTTCGATGACGGAGAGTTTCGCCGTGTGCTCGATCTTGCTCCACAGCAGCGGGTACAGCACCTGGTGGCGATGGAGCCGGAGTTGTTCGATGCGTTTTTCAAGTCGCTCAGACCGCAGCAGCGCAATGCCTTGATGCAGGATCTTTCGCCCGACTTGAAGGAAGTGGTCGCAGATCTTGAAAATCCACAGCGACTGGTGAACGAAGAGATCATCGCGCAGCGGCTGACGCGCGACATCTATTCGAACGCGCAGTTGCAGGAAGTGATGACGGATTTCTGGCTGAATCACTTCAACGTATTTCTGCACAAGAACGAAGCGACTCCGTATTACATGGTGAGCTTTGAGCGCGATGTGATCCGTCCGCGGGCGCTGGGGAAGTTTGAGGATCTGCTGGAGGCAACTGCTCACAGTCCGGCGATGATGCTGTACCTCGACAACGCCAGCAGCATCGGACCGGATTCGCAGGCGGCGGAACGGGCCGAGCGGCGACCGAATAACAACAAGAAGAAGCGCGAAGGCCTCAACGAGAACTATGCGCGCGAGTTGATGGAACTGCACACTCTGGGCGTCAATGGCGGCTACTCGCAGGCGGATGTAACGCAGGTGGCGCGCATCCTGACGGGGTGGACCGTCGAGAGGCCGGAGCGCGGAGGCGGGTTCCAGTTTGAGCCGAACCGGCATGAACCGGGCACAAAAGTCGTGATGGGCGAGAAGTTCAAGGATCGCGGCGAGCAGGAAGGACGCGACCTGTTGCACATGTTGGCGACGCGACCGGCAACGGCGCAGTTCATCTCGCGCAAGCTCGCGGTGCGATTCGTGAGCGACGATCCTCCGCAGGCGCTGGTAGATCGAATGGCGAAGACTTTCCTGAGCAGTGGTGGAGACATTGCCACGGTGATGAGTACGCTGTTCCATTCGCAGGAATTCTGGGATTCCAATGTGTATCGCGCGAAGGTGAAGACACCTATTGAATTTGTCGTTTCTGCGGCGCGGGCTGGCAATGCCGATATCGAGAACATGCAGCCCCTTGCCAATGCGGTGCGCGAGATGGGCATGCCGCTTTATGGATGCGTGACGCCAAACGGATACAGCTGGAGGTCGGATACATGGGTGAGCACCAACGCGCTTGTTAATCGCATGAATTTTGCGTTATCGCTGGCAGCAAACAGGCTGCCGGGGATTTCGATCGCGTGGGATCCGACGGAGAGCGTGAACAACGACACGACGATGATTGAGGCCAGCCCGACCGCGCCTGATCCGCAGGTGGAGGAGTCGCGACTTGAAGCGCTGCTGGTCACGGGCGGGGTGAGCGATTCGACGCGAGCGGCAGTATTGCAGCAGTTTGAACAGCAAAAAAATCAAAATCAGAACGGCGCGGCGCCTCTGCCGGTAGCGACAACAGAGCGCCAGAAGTATCGCGCGCGTGCAGTGACGGAAGCCGAAAGACAGGATCAGGTGCTGGCCGGATTGCTGCTCGGTTCTCCGGAGTTTCAGCGGCGCTAGCGAGGAGGCAGTTCAATGCAGATGAATCCAATCAGCCGTCGATTCTTTCTTCACCGTGGTGCGCTTGCTGTTGCAGGAACGACGGCTCTTCCTGGCTTTCTTGTGCGCTCTGTGCTGGCGGAAACAGCCAGTGCTCCCAAGCGCCGGATGGTCGTGATCTTCCAGCGTGGCGCGGCTGACGGGCTGAACGTCGTGGTTCCCTATCGCGAGAAAAACTACTACGCCATGCGGCCCAGTATCGCGATTCCGCAGAACCAGGTGATCGATCTCGACGGGTTCTTCGGGCTGCATCCTTCGCTTGCAAACTTCAAGCCGCTCTATGACGCGGGGCATCTGGCGATTGTTCATGCGGCGGGCTCGCCGGATATGTCACGCTCACACTTTGACGCGCAGGACTTCATGGAGTCGGGAACGCCGGGGATCAAGAGCACGGAAGATGGCTGGTTGAATCGCGCACTGCAAGCTGAAGATGAAAATCACCGCCTCCAGGAGACCGCGTTTCGCGCGCTGGCACTCGGACCGGAAGTGCCGCGCACGCTTGCAGGAAAAGTCCCGGCGATCGCGCTGAACAACCTGAACAACTTTTCAGTAGCTGGGCGGGGCCCGACGCCGTCACCGGCGGCGAGTGCGTTTGAAGCTATGTACGGCGCGAGCGGCGACCACATCCTCCATGCCGCGGGCGAAGAGACATTTGAAGCAGTGAAGATGCTGCGCGCTGCCAATCCAGCGCAGTACCAGCCGGCGGCAGGGGCCGACTATCCGAACTCGGAGTTTGGTAATCGGATGAAGCAAATTGCGCAGCTGTTGAAGTCGAACCTCGGCGTTGAAGCTGCGTTTACCGACATCGGCGGATGGGACACACATCAGAATCAGGGCAGCGTGGACGGCCAGCTTTCCGGGCGGCTGCGCGACTTCTCCGACAGCATTGCGGCTTTCTGGCGCGACATGGGAGACGATGCAGAAAACGTCACCCTGGTCACAATGTCTGAGTTCGGGCGAACAGCACGCGAAAACGGGACGGGCGGCACAGACCACGGACACGCCAATGCGATGTTCGTGCTGGGCGGAAACGTGAAGGGCGGCAAGGTTTACGGAAAGTGGCCGGGCCTCAATAACGATCAGCTGAACGAGGGCCGGGATCTCGCGCTGACCACCGATTACCGGCAGGTCCTCGGAGAGGTCGTGAGCAAGACGATCGGGGCGAGCAATCTTGATCTGGTCTTCCCCGGTGCTCGAATCTCGACCGAAGGCTTTCTGCGGCTGGTTTAGTGCTGCCGCAGTTCTGTGACAAGCCGGCTGAAACAAGCGATCATCTAAACGGAGCGATGGCCTCTGCTTTCACAACAGGTTCCGCGACCGCGGTCACGCGCGACAACCTCGAGTCGTACATTGCCGCTGCAGAGCGCCGCGTAACAAATCCGAGCCAAGGCATCTTCGGTCCCGACTCAATCACTTGGCGCGTCAATCGCGAGTCGGCGCTCTTCCTCGCCGCTGGTCGCGCCGCCCTGCTGCAGCTCGCGCATCCATGGGTTGCCACAGCACTCGATCAGCATTCCTCGCTGCTTGCTAAGCCGATCGCGCGCTTTCACGGAACCTTTCGTGTCGTCTTCACCATGATCTTTGGCACCGCGCCACAGGCGTTTCGCGCAGCGCGCTCGCTCTACCAAATGCACACCAGGATCGCCGGCCAGCTTCCGTCCGCCGTCGCCGGATACGCCCAAAACTCCCGCTATGAAGCGCTGCAGGTTCCGGCACTGCTGTGGGTCTACGCCACGTTGATTGAGAGTGCCGTCGTCGCCTATCAGTGCGTTCTACCCCCGCTCAATCCAGACGAACTTGCATCATATTACGCAGAGTCAAAGATTCTTGCTGGGCTCTTCGGACTTCCACCCGAGGCGCTTCCCACTGACTGGAATTCTTTCGAGACGTATGTTGCGGACATGTGCGCATCCTCGGCGCTCGGCGTAAGCGATCGGTCTCGCTTTATGGCGCAACACATCATGACAGGATCCGGCTCGTGGATCCAGATTCCGCGCTGGTACCAGGCACTCACGACCGAGTGGCTCCCCCCTCGCTTCCGTGATGAATTCGCTCTGGCATTCGGCCCCGCAGAGCAAGTCTCCGCACAACGAGCGCAACGCGGCATTCCGCGCATCTACGGGAAGCTCCCTGCCTTCCTGCGCTACGTCGGACCCTGGCAGGAAGCGCAGGCGCGTCTCGCAAACCGAAAGCCCGGCCTCCTCATGCATCGCATCAACCACTTCTGGATCGGCCAGAAGTTCATGCCCTTCAGCTGATGAGACTGCCGTTCCTATAAACCCTTCAGCAGCTTCACAAGCCGAGCAAATCCCTGCTCACGCGCAGCCTTATTCGCCGGATTGGTGTCGGTAGGATCTTCTCCGGCGCGCATAAAACCGTGCCCGGCTCCAGCGTATGTAACCGGCTCAAACTGTTTGCCAGCCGCCTTCATTGCCGCAACAGTATCCGGAATCGTGGCGCCGATGCGAGCATCGTTTCCGCCATAAAACCCATATACAGGAGCGGTGATGGATGTGACGTCAGCCGGCCCAGGTCCGTAGAAAACGAAGGCGGCGGAAAGGTCCTTGCGGTGCGCCGCAAACGCAAACGATTTGCCACCGCCCCAGCAGAACCCAACCGATACGATCTTGCCGTTTCCCGCTGGAAGATGCTTCGCATAATCCGCAGCCGCATCTAGGTCAGCGTTAACGACATTCGGATCGAGTCCTGATACGGCTTTGACCGCTGCATCCCTGCTCGGAAACTCACTTGTACCGCCGCCATTGGGACCGAGGCCCGAGAGCAAGTCAGGCGCGACAACGATAAACCCCTGCCCTGCGAGTTCATCGGCCATCTCTTTAGCCCAGTCGGTAAGCCCGAATATCTCGTGGATCAGAATGACGACAGTCGCCTTGTCCTTGACCTCGGGGTAGACAACAAATGCCTGGACGGTGCGGTTGTCGTGCTTGAGCGCAACATACTCGTGGTGACGGGGAGATGCATCAAGCCGAGCCTTCGCCCAATCCTGGGCCTGGCTGGCGACGGCAGCAGACGCGAGCAGCAGAGCACTCGCGAATTTCACGACCGGGAAAACTGAACGTGTCATGCGAAGGAGTCTAGCCGCACGCACAACTGTCCGCAAGACTCTTTACCTTGGCAGCGAGCTCGTAACAAGCGCTTCCCACTCATCTTCGAGTTCCGGGCGGTGAAAGCTGCGGCCGGCACGCTCATACCAGTAATCCGCATTCGTCGCCGAACCCTCCTTACGGTGCAGGTAGGCATGGACCGCCATGCCCTCCTTCGATTCGAGCTCGTCCACAAGTCCATGCGCCTGCGTCCAGTCACCCTTCGCATCCCACCACAGCGCCGCCAGTGGCGCCGTCAGACCCTCTGGTGGAAACTGCTCCCTGGTGCTTTCGCGGAACTCGCTTGCATTCATGCCCTAGCCCTCCTGCCAACCATCTGGTGATTCCTACTTTTCCAGTGACCTAAATCACATCTTCGAGCCAGCTTCACGGATAAGAATAGTCACAATTCAACAAGCAATGAAGCAGGTTCTAAAAGGGGTCGATAAAGCAGATAAAGGCGAGATGCCCAAACCTGCTCTGTGGAGGTCACGCCATTGGTATTCCCTGGAAAAGCTTCAACCCCAAGTAGCATTTGCGATTCCGACAAAATTGGTCGTATACTTAACTCAGACCATTATGGTCGTAGTTTAGGGTGCTGCCCTTTCGGCAACCCGCGGGAGTTCGACAAGTGAGCGTGCTGACGGATTTGCGCATCGGAGAGACAGCGACCCTGGTCGCGCTCGATCTTCCCGACTCCGTTCAGAACTACCTGATGCACATGGGCTTCGTGCCCGACGCGCTCGTCACTGCGTTGCGCCGCGCCCCCGCTGGCGATCCCACCGTGTACGGCATCGACGGCATGGAAATCGCCCTTCGCCACGAAACCGCAGAAGCCATTCGCGTTCGCAGCGCACCTGAGACTTCGCAGAGCGAAATTGACGCGGAACTGGCGAAGATCGAAGAATCTTCAGAGCCAGAGAACACACTGGAAATTCACGAATTTGCCGGGGCAACCAGATGAATGCCTGCTGCGAGACTCCGGCATTTGAAACTCCCCTTCCACCTGCTTGCGGCAGTCTCAGCACCGTCGTCCTCATTGGGCCGCCCAACTCCGGCAAATCAACTCTTTTCAATCGCCTGACCGGTCTGCGCCAGAAAGTTGCAAACTATCCCGGCGTCACCGTCGAACAGCGCATGGGGCTGATGTCAGGCGTAGGCCGCGATGACCTGACGCTGATCGATCTGCCCGGCGTCTACTCGCTGACTCCGTACTCCGAAGATGCGCGAGTTTCAGTCGACGTGCTCAAGGGCCGCATGCCCGGCACGCCGAAACCCGATGCCGTGCTGCTCGTACTCGATTCCCTGCACCTCACGCGCCAGTTGATGCTCGCCGCTCCCGTGCTTGCGCTAGGGCTACCCACGCTTGTTCTGCTCAATATGAGCGATCTGATGGAATCCCGCGGCGGCGAGATCGATCCGCTGAAACTCGCCAAGGAACTCGGCGCGCCGGTTGCACTGATCAGTGCCGTGCATGGCACAGGACTCGAAGTCGTGCCGCTGTTCCTGAATCAGCACGCCTCACCGCAGGCTGCGCAGCAGCCCCTCTCGCTTCCCGTGCTCGGCAATGCCGCCAGCACGCACACATGGGCGGCGCAGGTAAGCCGCCGCACTGGCTATCGCGCTCCACTCTCCACAGAGAACAGCCGCAAGCTGGACAATGTTCTGCTGCATCGCGTCTGGGGTCCGCTGCTCTTTCTCGTCGTCGTCATCGGCGTTTTCGAAGTCGTCTTCTCCATCGGTCAACCACTCAGCGACGGCTTCGGCGACGTGCTCGCAAAGATGGGTTCGCTGGTCCGTCCGCTGCTTCCGGCAGGATGGCTGCAATCTCTTCTGCTCGACGGCGCATGGAAGGGCATCTCATCGGTTCTCGTTTTCCTCCCCCAGATTCTGCTCCTCTTTCTTTTCATCGGAGTGCTCGAAGACTCCGGCTACCTTGCCCGCGCTGCGCTCATCGCCGATCGCGTAATGCGCACCATCGGTCTCAACGGCAAGGCCTTCATCCCGTTGCTCTCTGCCTACGCATGTGCCGTTCCCGCCATCATGGCCACGCGCACCATTGAGAACAGGCGCGACCGCCTGGCGACCATTCTTGTCACGCCGTTCATGACCTGCTCCGCGCGCCTGCCGGTCTACATGCTGCTGATCGCCGCATTCATTCCCAACATCGCCTTCCTGCACGGATTCCTAGGCCTGCGCACCATCGTGATGCTTGGCCTCTATCTAGCCGGATTCGTCGCTGCGATGACGACAGCGCGTTTGCTCAAGAGCTCGATCCTCAAGTCCAGCGAAGCGCCCTTCATTCTCGAGTTGCCGCAGTACCGCATGCCGACGATTCGTTCCCTGGCCATGCGGCTTGTCGATCGCGCGCGCGTCTTCCTGCGCCAGGCCGGCACCGTCATTCTCTGCGTAACGCTCGCTCTGTGGCTGCTCGCGCATATTCCACCGGTGCCCTTGCACAACGGCCACTACACGGCGCCCGAACTCGCCGACAGCGTCATCGGCAAGCTGGGACATTTCATCGAGCCCGCAATCGCTCCGCTCGGCTTTAACTGGAAGGTCGGCATCGGACTCATCTCCAGCGTGCTCGCGCGCGAAGTCATGGTCTCTACCATGGGCACCCTTTACGGCGCCGATCCTGAAACGCAGGCGATGCATTTGCAAACCGCCCTGCACCACGACATGACCCTCGGCGGCGCAGTGGCGCTGATGATCTTCTTTGCCTTCGCCATGCAGTGCACCTCCACCATGGCTGTGGTTCGACGCGAAACCAACAGCTGGAAGTGGCCCGCCATCCAATTCGGCTATATGCTCGTCCTCGCCTACGGCGCCGCCTTCGCCGTAAACCACATCATCACCGCCCTCTTCGGATAGAGACTTGTGCCGTCTGCAATTCACATGCAAAGCGAGCATATCAATACTTCCCACATCCGAATCCGGCACCTGAGTATGACGACGTTCGTTCTTTGGCGCTTATCTTGGCCCTTGACGTCGCCGCTTACCGCCGTAGACCGGACGCGGGAACGAAGGTCAGACTCCTTTTTTGAGCTTCGTTCGATACCTGAAAAGCCTGTATCTGCCGTGCCCAAGCTGCCGCGCGTCCATACTTGCAGCGCTTTTCCGAAAGGGGCAAGCAAGTAAGTCCGCTCGCATGCCTTCACTAGGCCAGTCACCGCAGTAGCTTAAACTCTCATTGATGCCCCTTCGCCTCTACGTAGCCACCACCAGCCAGGGCAAACTGCGCGACTTCCGCACCGCCGCCGAAACGCACGCCGTCGCCATCGATCCTCTCCCCGACCTCGCCGACATCGAACCGCCCGAGGAAGATGGCGATACCTTTGCTGAAAACGCGACGCTCAAAGCCGTCTACTACTCCCAATTCCTGCCCAATCAGCTCGTTCTCGCCGACGACTCCGGCCTCGAAGTCGACGCCCTTTCGGGCGCTCCCGGGGTACGCTCGGCTCGCTTCGCCGCCGACGCCGGACTGGTCGACTCGCCTGATGCCAACGACAACACCGATGTCTGGAACAATATCGTCCTGCTCCAGCGCCTCGATGCCGTCCCGACTCCTCGCCGCACCGCTCGATATCATTGCGTACTGGTCGCTGCTCGTAACGGCAAGCCGACAAACTCAGCCGATGGCACAGTAGATGGCATGATTCTCAACGCCCCGCGCGGCACCGGCGGTTTCGGCTACGATCCTCTCTTCTATCTGCCCCAGCTCGACCGCACCATGGCTGAAATCGATGTCCAAACGAAACTCACCATCAGCCACCGCGGCCGCGCACTTGCCGCGCTTCTCGCCCAACTCCGCGTTTAGGTCGAGTCGGGCGAAAGCCTGGTACGCAGAAACGCTCGCACGTCGTCGGAACTCGATGCGCATCCTGTGGCGTCTGCTTAACCGGTTCGAACGCCCAACCTGCTCAAGCGCTTGACGATCGTTATCCGCGTTACGAATAATGCATTGGTAATTGCTCTATTTACGTTGTCCCTCAATCTGATACCTCACCGCTCCGGAATCAGGACCCGAAGCACTTAGGAGCCACATCTCAATGGCAACAGCCCAAAATCCTGCCGCGCCCAAGCTCCGCCCAGGCGTGCAGCCGCTTCGCGCTGGTCGGGGAACATCCTACCTCTGGCGCAAGCTCCATTCGCTCCTCGGGATCATCCCCATCGGCGCCTTCTTCCTGGAGCACCTGTTATCGAACTTCGAGGCGCTCAAAGGACCCATCGCCTACGGAGCGCAGGTCAAGTTCCTCAATTCCCTTCCGCTGGTCCGGGTCCTCGAATGGGTCTTCATCTTTCTGCCCATCCTCTATCACGGACTCTACGGCCTCTACATCTGGTTCCGCGGTAAGTCGAACGTCGTGTACTACCCATGGGCCGGCAACTGGATGTACGTCGCGCAGCGCTGGACCGGACTGATCGCGATTCTCTATATCGGTCAGCACGTTCTCCGTCAGCGCTTCATGGGAATTAGCCTTCCTGAGAATCCCGGAGCCGCCTTCGCCAAGGTGCAGCATGAACTCGCCAATCCGTTCATGCTCGCCGTCTACGTCATCGCCATGATCGCCATCTGCTGGCACTTTTCCTATGGCATCTGGCTCTTCGCGGCCAAGTGGGGCATCACTCCAGGCGAGGTCGCCCGCAAGCGCTTCGGCTACGCGTGTGCGGCCTTCGGCGTCATTCTTCTCGTGATGGGGCTCGCCAGCATCTGGGCCTTCGTAAGCCCCAAGTATCAGAACGCGCCTGAAATCGCACCCGTTGCAGTGCTCCAGACGCTCACACACACCGTGTCAACCACCGATGCCGTGTCATCCTGAGCGGAGCGAAGGATCTGCGGTTGCTTTTTAGTTTCTATCAGCAGTCGCGCCACAAAGAGAGTGTCATCCTGAGCGGAGCAGCTTGGGGCCCCACGCAGCGGGGTAAGCGGAGCGAAGGATCTGCGGTTGCTTTTTTAGTTTCTATCGGCAGTCGCGCCACAAAGGATCTGCTTTTACCAATCAACGCACGGCCTGAATCGTGCCCGAACAGAACACCGTAGCACCACGGAGGGAGCAGAGGCCTTCAGGCCTCTGAATCCAGCCACAAAACAAAAGGGCTTCAGCCCCGGACAAAGCATCAATGCCGAGCACCGAATCCACCAACCCGCGCATCGACTACGGGGCCTTCCAGGACATCGTCCCTGAAATGGGAACCGGTATGGCGGCCATCAGCCACGCCCTCCGCAAGTCCGGCATCGAGCCCGATCTACTCGAAATGCTCAAGATCCGCGTTTCGCAACTCAATGGTTGCGCTTTCTGCGTTCAATATCATCTCAACGACGCTCGTAAGCTCAACGTTCCCGCAGCCAAGCTCGATCTCCTCGCCGCCTGGCGTGAAGCCGGCATCTACTCTGCGCGTGAGGCCGCTGCGCTCGACTGGACCGAACGCGTAACACTCCTCGCCAATCATCACATCGATGACGAATCGCACACTCACGTCTCCGCACACTTTTCCGAGCGCGAAATTGCGTTCCTGACCACGGCCATTGGCCAAATCAATTTTTGGAACCGGGTAGCGGCTCCGCTCCGTTTCGCGCCGCCAATCCCAGCTGGTTCCTAGATCTTCGTTTTAGGCCTTTGCTGAAAGCTGATAGCTGACAGCTGATAACTGGCCCTTTGAAAGGATTCGATAAACAATGGCAGCACCCAGAATCATCGTGGTTGGCGGAGGTTTGGCCGGGCTCGCAGCAGTCATCAAAATTGCAGAGGCCGGCGGCAGCGTCGACCTGTTCTCCATCGTTCCCGTAAAGCGCTCCCACTCTGTCTGCGCCCAGGGTGGCATTAACGCCGCCAAAAATCTCAAGGGCGAAGGCGACACTACCGACAAGCACTTCGACGACACCATCTACGGCGGCGACTTTCTCGCCAACCAGACACCCGTCAAAGCCATGTGCGAAGCCGCTCCCGCTATCATCGACCTGCTTGATCGCATGGGCGTCCCCTTCAACCGCACCCCTGAAGGTCTTCTCGACTTCCGCCGCTTCGGTGGCACGCTCTATCACCGCACTGCCTTCGCCGGCGCTACGACCGGTCAGCAGCTTCTCTACGCGCTCGACGAGCAGGTCCGCCGCTACGAGTCCGACGGCAAAGTCAAAAAGTACGAAGGCTGGGAGTTCCTTTCCTCCATCCTCGACTCCAAGGGCGTCTGCCGCGGCATCACCGCGATGAATCTGCGCACCATGGAACTGCGCGCGTTCCCCGCCGACGCCGTCATCCTGGCCACCGGTGGCGTGGGCGCGCTCTTCGGCAAAAGCACTAACTCCGTCGTCTGCACCGGCTCCGCGCAATCCGCTGTCTTCCAGCAAGGCGCCTTCTACGCGAACGGCGAATTCATCCAGGTGCACCCGACATCCATCCCCGGTGAAGACAAACTCCGCCTCATGTCTGAATCGGCTCGCGGCGAAGGCGGTCGAGTCTGGGTTCCGCGCACTCCCGGCGACAAGCGCCCCATCAAGCAGATTCCCGAGTCGGAGCGCTTCTACTTCCTCGAAGAGTGGTATCCGAAATACGGCAACCTCGTTCCCCGCGACGTCGCCACCCGCGCGATTCACAAGATTGTCTACGAATACGGTCTCGGCATCGACGGCCAGCCGATGGTCTACCTCGATCTCACCCACATCGATCGCGAAACTCTGAACCGCAAGCTCGAAGGTATTCTCGAAATCTACGAGAAGTTTGTCGGCGACGATCCCCGCGAAGTCCCCATGAAGATCTTCCCCGGCATGCACTACACCATGGGTGGTCTCTGGGTCGACTTCAACCAGATGACCAACATCCCCGGCCTCTTCGCCGCCGGAGAATGTGAATACCAGTACCACGGCGCCAATCGCCTCGGAGCCAACTCCCTCGTCAGTTGCATCTTCGGCGGATTCATGTCGGGACCGAACGCGCTCAACTACGCGAAAAATCTGTCCGCCGTCGAGGGCGATGGCGGAGCAGCAGCCGAACTTGCCCGCCAGGCTGAGATGAACAAGCAGCTCATCTCCAACACCGGCACCGAGAATCCCTTCAAGCTCTGGCGCGAACTCGGCGTCACCATGACCGAGCACGCCACCGTCATCCGTTACAACAATGGTCTCAAGCAGGCCGACGAAAAGATCGTCGAGCTCCTCGACCGCTTCCAGAATGTGAACCTGAGCGACAAGAGCCAGTGGGCCAACACCAGTTTCGCCTTCGCCCGACAGCTTTACAACATGCTCGAGCTCTCCCGCTGCGTGGTTCAGGGAGCACTTGTCCGCGATGAATCGCGTGGTGCCCACTACAAGCCAGACTTTCCCGAGCGCAACGACGAAAAGTTTTTGAAGACCACCAAAGCCAGTTTCACCGGCTCACCCGAAGGCCCGCGCCTCGAATTTGAAGACGTGGACATTCAATACATCAAACCGCGTCCGCGCCGTTACGACGCCGCGAAATGATTGCTGTTGTCGAAAGGTTTTGAACGGAGGGAGCATGGGCCTTCAGCTCATGAATTCCGCCTCAATGAACTACCAAGTGTCATCCTGAGCGGAGCAGCTTGGGGCCCCACCTGGTGGGGTAAGCGGAGCGAAGGACCTGCTTTTGCATTGCACCAAGCCGGACCGACCCAACCGTCGGTCCGGACCCCTGAGGAACCATGGCAATCAAAACCGTCAAATTCGAAATCAAGCGCCAGGCCAGCCCCGACGCACCGTCGACATGGGAGAACTTCGAACTCGAATGGCGTCCCGGAATGAACGTCATCTCCGCCATGATGGAAATCGCCGCCAACCCCGTCACTGCCGACGGACGCGACACCACGCCCATCACCTACGACTCGAATTGCCTCGAGGAAATCTGCGGCTCCTGCGCCATGCTCATCAACGGCAAAGCCCGCATGGCCTGTTCCGCGCTCGTTGAGAATCTCGAGCAGCCCATCAAGATCGCGCCGCTGTCGAAGTTTCCCCTCGTTCGCGATCTCCAGGTCGACCGTTCCGTCCTCTTCGAAAACCTCATGCGCGTCAAAGCCTGGGTCCCCGTCGACGGCACTTACGATCTCGGCTCTGGCCCTCGCGTCTTCCCGCAGCAGCAGGAAGCGAATTACCCGCTCTCCAACTGCATCTCCTGCACCTGCTGCATGGAAGTCTGTCCGCAATTTAACGAAGAGACGAACTTCGTCGGCGCCGCTACTATCGCCCAGGTCAAGCTCTTCAACAACCACCCTACCGGCAAGGTATTCGCAGAAGAACGGCTCCGCGCCCTCGCAGGCGACGGCGGCATCCAGGAGTGCGGTTTCGCACAGAACTGCGTCGAGGCCTGCCCCAAGCAGATCCCGCTCACCAACGCCATCTCCGATATCAGCCGCGACGTGCTCGTTCAAAAAGCCAAGGACTTCCTCCGCAGCTGAGCCCGCAATCGTCGAAAATGTGGCGTCCCAGGTCTCGATTTTGAGACCTGGGTTCTGCACTGGATCTCTGAAAATGCAGAGGCCTAGTGATGTCCCCCACTTGGATGCCCACTTGGATGCCCACTGCCGTGGTATCCAGGAAGCGCATGTTCATTCGCCGCATCGTGGCCGGCCTTGCCAACATTTCCGTGCCCATCACGCGCCTCGTTGCCTTGAAAGTGGTAGAAGGGCTGCGCCCCGCGTTCCGGCAGCGGCCCATGGTATCCGTGCCGCGGGTCATAGCGGTTATCTACATGTCCGTAAAATCCGTGTGGACCGTGGAACCACGGACCCGCTCCGATAAACAACCCACCCACAAACCAGTCCGGCCCATAGTAGCCATACGGAGCGCAGTCGTAGGGTGCATAGTCGAAATATCCATAGGGGCACACCGGCGCAACGCCAATATTCACGGAAATCTGTGCCGGCGCTGCCGGAGCCCAGCTAACCATGGCGGTTGCCAGCACCGACAAAGCGAGCGCCTTCACCGCAGCGAGGCGCGAAACCGCGAGGAACTTACTTAAATGCATAGCTTCTCCTTGATTTACTGAGACGTCCCAAAGCACTCCCAAGTCGCTTAGTCTGCAAAGTTTAATTCTTGAGAATTGTCATGCTTAACAAGCAAGACTTCGGAGACGGAGCCTCAGAGGGTCGAGAAACTGCCACATTCACCCGCCGCTGCGAAAGCCACGCTTTCAGAGATGTCGAAGTGAAAAAGAACGCTTCACATTCCCGCGTAGTAGGTCCCCATCCAGTTCTGCAGCAACCCCGGCAGACACCCCAGCACCACCACCGCAAGCGCGATGAACACCAGCACGCTCATCGTTACTGTGTTCGCCTTTATCGGGGTATCATCCACCGCCGGCATCACAAACACCCGCTTCAGCACTTGCAGGTAGTAGTAGAGCGACACCGCGCTCATCGCCACAGCCAGCGCCACAAGTCCGATTCCGAGTCCTGCCGGATAAACTCTCAGGACCGCGGCGAACAAATTGAACTTCGCCCAGAAGCCCACCAGCGGCGGAATCCCCGCCAGCGAAAGGAACAGCACCAACAGCACCGCCGCCAGCAGCCCGTTGCGCTTCGACAGCCCCAGAAACGCATCCATCCGATCGCTGCCCGCCACGCGTTCCACCACCGCGACCGCACCGAACGCGCCAACCGTCGTCAGCCCATACGTGAGGATGTAGTACAGAATTGCATTGGCGCTCAACGTCGAATGCGAGAAGTACGCCAGCGCTAGCAAAATGTATCCTGCATGCGCAATCGCAGAATAGGCCAGCAACCGCCGCACACTCGTCTGCGCCAGTGCCGCCAGGTTACCGAATACCATGGAGGCGACAGCCATCAGAGCGACGATGAGCGACCATGGCCCTGGAAACCCGATCCACTTGGGCGCAGGTCCGCTGGAGAAGGTGACAATGCCTCCGTGCATGTTGTCGAAGACGTGGGCCGCTGCCGTGCCGATTCCGATCAACAACGCGAAACTGGCCACCTTCGACACCGACGCGATAAACGCTGCTGCCGGCGCAGGTGCACCCTCATACGTATCCGGAGCCCATAGATGAAACGGCACCGCTGCCACCTTGAATCCCAACCCCGCCGCAATCATCACCAGAGCGACATAGACGAGAGGAGAGGAATTGATGACGTTCGACGAATAGAACGCGCGCATGATTTCGTGCAGGTTGGTCGAGCCCGTCAGTCCGTACAAATAGCTGAAACCGAACAGCAGAAACGCAGCCGACATCGCGCCGAACAAGTAGTACTTCATCGCCGCCTCGGCGCTCTTTCCCGACTTCTTCGCAAACGCGGTCAGGATGTAAAGCCCCAGGCTCAGCAACTCCAGCCCGACGAAGATCACCAGCAAATCCTGCGCCGCCGCAATCAGCAATCCGCCCGTCGCCGCCATCAGCACCACGGCCACATACTCGCCCACATGCTGCGTAAAATCTGACCCGACCAGCAGAAACAGCGTCAGAATCGTTAGCCCCAGGATCCCCATCTGCGCGATCGCCGTATATCCGCCAGAAGCCAGCAGCAAGTCTGTGCTCTCCGGATACGTCAAGCCACCCAGTGCCTGCAGCGGCATCGCCATCACAGCTGCACTGCACCCCAGCACGCCCAGCAACACTGCCGATATCACGCGTGTCTGCAGGCTCGCCTTGCGCAGGAATCCAAGGTCCACCACCAGCACCAGCAACGCCGCAATTTCCAGGGCCGTCTCCGGCAGCGTCACGCGAAAAAGGGTCTGCGTAGTTCATTGCATCCCTCCCGCGAGCAGCGCCTTCACAGCAGGCTCAATCGAATCCAGCAGAATTCGCGGGTAGACACCCACAACCACAGTTGCCGCCACCAACAAGCATGTCCCCGCAATCTCCGGCCAGGTAATCGCCTCAAACTTCGGCCACCCTGTCGCCGGATGCTCCTCAGCTGTCGGCAGCCTGTCTGAGAAAAATGCCTTCTGCAGAGCACGCCATGTATACGCCACGCCCACCACAATTCCCACACCGGCTGCCAACGTCCACCACGGCTTCGCAATCCACGAACCCACCAGCACCTGCAGCTCCGCAACAAATCCAGAAAATCCCGGCAGCCCCATCGACGCCATGCCTGCAATCACAAACGCCCAAGCAGCAAACGGCATCCGCTTGCCCAGGTGCATCGTCTCCAGCTCCGCAAGTTGCCGCGTGTGCGTTCGGTCATACACAATCCGCCCCACAATCGCGAACAGCAGTCCGGCAATCACGCCGTGCGAGAACATCTGCAGTACCGCGCCCGTCACGCCAATCTGCTTCAGCGTCATCAGGCCCAGCAACACAAATCCCATGTGGCTCACGCTGGAGTAGCCGATCACAAACTTGAAGTCTGTCTGCGCCAGCGCAACCAGCGCCCCATACACAATCCCGATCACCGCGAGCAAAGCAAACACATCGCGCCAAGACCCGAGCCCCGCGAACGACCATCCCCACGGATCCATCCCATGCGGAAACAGCCCAATCGCCACGCGCAGGCATCCGTACGCGCCCAGCTTCATCACCACGCCCGCCAGCAGCATCGATGCAGCCGTCGGCGCAGCCACGTGGCCAGTCGGCGCCCAGGTATGAAACGGCCACAAACCTGCCAGAATCCCAAACCCTACAAACACCAGCGGAAACACCCACATCTGGAAGCTCACCGGCAGATTCGCATTCGCCAGCGCAACCAGTCCCGTCGAATGGCTACCCGACGTGGCATAAGCCGCCAGCAACCCGATCAGCACCATCGCCGACCCGACAAACGAATAGAGCGCCAGCTTCATCGCCGCATATTCGCGCCGCGTCGAACCCCAGATCGCGATCAGAAAATACTTCGGTACGATGGCGATCTCATAAAACACAAACAGCAGGAACAAATCGAAGCTTAGAAACACGCCATACACGCCGCCGATCAGCGCGAGAAAGAAGGCGAAAAACTCATTCGTCCGCAACTCGATGTTCCAACTGAACAGCACGCCCGCAACCGCCGCCAATCCGGTCAGCAGCACCAGCACCCGGCTGATTCCGTCCGCCGCCAGCGTGTAGTGGATTCCCATCGAAGCCACCCAGGGCACATCCACGAGCGTCACGCGTCCCTGCCCCGCACCAGCCGCAAACCCGGCAACCGCAATCGCAAGTCCCGCCACCGCCACCGCTAGCGCAAACCACCGCGCCAGCGCAGCATTGCCCTTAGGCAGCAGCGCCAGCACCAGCGCACCGGCAAACGAGATGTAAATCGTCCAAGCCAACATTCAGCTAATCCTAAAAAGCGCGGCTTTGAAGGGGCTCGGCTTCAGCCGTGCCATCTTTGCCTTGCCAATCTTCGTGTCATCCTGAGCGGAGCACGCTTGGGGCCCCGCGTACGTGGGGTAAGCGACGCGAAGGATCTGCTTGGGCTCAGTGGCAGAGCACGACTCTACTCCTGCCATAACCGGCATCAAGCTTGAGTCGGGCTTTAGCCCCTTCGTCGATTTCCGTACACCATGCACCATCAAAATCTCCAGTGCGCCAGCAGATACTCAACCGTGGGATTCACGCGTCCTACAATCAACTGCGGCACAACACCGAGCAAGAACATCAATCCAATTACCGGCGCCATCCCCAACCGCTCACCGCCATGCAGATCGGGGAACGCCGCCCAATGCTCTGGCACCGGCCCAGTGAACACCTTCTGAATCACCGTCAGAATCACCGCCGCCGTCACCAGCAACCCGAGTACTGAAACACATCGCCGCCACCCACGACAACGGAAACACCCCGCGGAAGATCAGGAACTCACCCACAAATCCATTCAGCCCCGGCAAACCCAGCGACGAAAACAGCGCAATCCCCATCAACCCCGCAAACACCGGCGCAGGCTTGCGCAATCCGCCAAAATCATCGATCCCGCGCAGCCCTCCGCTCCGGAACTGGATCATCGCAATAAACCAGAACAGTGCCGCCGCCGTCAGTCCATGGTTGAACATCTGCAGAATCACGCCATTCAGCGCGGCCGCCTGGCTCGTCCCCACCGCGACATTCGCACCGCCCGGCACCGCGATCGCAAAAATCCCCAGCAGGCAATACCCAAGGTGATTCACCGACGAGTAGGCAAAGATGCGCTTCAAATCCTTCTGTGCCGCCGCAGCCCACGCTCCCATCACCACCGTGATCACCGCCAGCACCAGCAGCGGCGTCCGGATCTGCGCAATCTGCGGCCCGAAGAGCGGCAGCGCAATCCGCAGCAAACCATACACGCCCATCTTCGACATCGCGCCAGTCAGCAGCATCGTCACCGGCGAAGGCGCTTCAGCGTAGGCCGCAGGCAGCCACGTGTGGAACGGGGCCATCGGCACCTTCACCGCAAATCCCGCCAGCACTCCGATGGCCAGCCACATCATCACCGGCCACCCAGATGAGCTGTGACCTGTTGCTCCAAGCGTTCCATTTGACGCCATCATGCGCCAGGTCGCCAAACTCCATCGATCCCGTCGACAGGAACACCGCAAGAAAAGCCAGCAGCAACGCCACGCTGCCCGCCATCGTGTACACGAAGAACTGCGTCGCCGCCGGTCCGCGCTTCGGCCCGCCCCACAGCTTGATCAGGAAGAACGCCGGAATCAGGCTCAGTTCCCAGAACAAGAACCAGTGAAAGAAATTCAGCGCCGTGAACGACCCGAACAGTCCCGGCTCCAGCAGCAGCACCAGTGCAAAAAACAATCCCGGCTCGTGATGCACCCGATGCGCCGCATCCACACTCATCAGCGTCACTAGTGCCGAAAGCACCAGCATCAGCGCGCCCAGCCCGTCCACGCCCAGGTGATACTGAATCCCCAGCGATGGCGCCCACGCCTTCGACTCCACCATGCCGATCGATCCATCCGCAGGCAGATGCAACCAGATCACCATAGAGAGCACAAAAGCGAGGATGCCGACTACCTGGCCACGCCGCGCGCATGCCTGCCGGAGAACAAGGCAATCGCCGCACCGACTACCGGCAGCACGGTGATCATCGTCAGCCAGGGAATTCCGTTCACCATTCCGTTCATGGGCGGCCGCTCCAGATCAGTATCGCGGCCAGCACCACCACCGCCAGCGCCAGCAGCCGCAGGTATATCTGCACCCGCCCGCTTTGCACGCGCGCCAGCAATCCGCCGCCTGTCGCAATCTCTTCGCAGCCCTTGTCAAAGCCGCCGTCCACCACATTCGCATCGAGGAAGCGATTCAATTGCGCCCATCCGCGGAAGAACCAGCGCCACCCCGGCCACCATTCCGCCCCAGACGCGCCGATCCAGCCAGTCCGCCACCTTCGCCCACCACGCGTAGAACGCAATCACCGTCGCGCCGTAAAGCTCATCAATGTAAAACTTGTCGCGCAGCACCGCCCACACTGGCGGCATCGCCTTCTCCAGCGCATCCGGCTCTTCAGCCGCAGGCGACTTCGCGCCGTAGATCCACCAGCCCAACCCGAGACCGGCAAGCACCACCACGGATGAAGTCACCATCAAGCGCCATCAGTCCCGGCTCGCCAAATCCCGCCCAGTCAAACGGAGCCGCATTGCCCTTCAGGAATGCCCTGAACCATGGCCACGCCGGCGTTCCAATCGCTCCCAGCGCCACCGCAAAGAACGCCAGGATCGCCAGCGGCATCGTCATCACTCGCGGACTCTCATGCGCATGCCCATGTCCGCGCCAAGTGCCAAAGAACACGTAACTGACCTGCCGCGTCATATAGAACGCCGTCAGCAGCGCGCCAAACACCAGCATGTAAAACGGGGCCTTCGCCACGCTCCAGTGCTGCGCCGCCTCCAGAATCCCGTCCTTGCTCCAGAACCCCGAGAAGAACAGCGGAAACCCGCACAGCGCCAGCATGCCGATCCGCGTATGTGACAAACGTGACCGGCATGGGCTTCCGCAACCCGCCCATCTTCCGAATGTCCTGCTCCTCATGCGCGCCGTGAATCACCGAGCCCGCACCCATGAACAGCAGCGCCTTGAAGAATGCATGCGTGATCAGGTGGAACATGCCCACCGCCACGCCGCCCACACCAAGTCCCGCCATCATGTAGCCCAGCTGCGACACAGTCGAGTAAGCCAGAATCCGCTTGATGTCGTTCTGCGCCACCGCAATCAGCGCTGCAAACACCGCCGTCGATGCGCCCACCCAGGTCACTACTGTCAGCGCTGTCGTAGTACCACCCGCCGGCATCCCTGCCAGCCATCAGCGGATACACGCGCGCAATCAGATACACACCTGCCGCCACCATCGTCGCCGCATGAATCAGCGCCGACACCGGCGTCGGACCTTCCATCGCATCCGGCAGCCACACATGCAGCGGAATCTGTCCGCTCTTGCCCGCCGCTCCCGCAAAAATCAGCAGCCCAATCGCACCCGCTGCCGTCAGTCCCCACGCGGAGTGGTGCACCAGCAATCCACCCAGCGCCAGCGGCTCCATCGATCCCGCGCCGTGGTCATAGAACAGCAGCGTGCCCGTCTGCGCAAACAACCAGACAATTCCAAGAAGAAAAAACACATCGCCAACGCGCGTCGTCAGAAATGCCTTCTTCGCCGCCGCTGCTGCCGAAGGCTTCTGATACCAGAACCCGATCAGCAAATACGACGTGAGCCCCACGAGTTCCCAGCACATGAAGAGCAGCAGAATGCTGTTCGAAATCACCACGCCCAGCATCGCGCCCGCAAACAAGCTCAAGAAGCAGAAGAACCGGGTGAAGTTCTCGTCGTGCTCCATGTAGCCGGCCGAGTAGATGAAGATCAGCAGCCCGACAAAGCGTGACCATCACCAGCATCACCGCCGCCAGCGGATCGAGCACCCATCCCAGGTCCACCGGCGCCGTCACCCACTTGGATCCATGTGAAGTTCACCACTTCGCGAACGGCATTTCCGTGCGACCAGCCTGCGACGACATGTCCGAAAGCCGCAAGCGACAACAACAGCGAAACGCCCAGCGACCCGATCGCCAGCCCCGACGCCAACTTCCGCATCGGCTGCTTCAAAAGCGCGATCACGCCCGCAGCCACCATCGGCACCGCCGGAACCAGCCACAGCCACTGCGCAACTCCGACTGGCCCCCAGTTGAGGAGTGAAGGTCAATCCCTCTTGCATCACTCGGCTCACCCCTTCATCCTGTTCATCTGGTCCAGATCCGTAGTCTTCGCGTGGCGATAAATCGAAATCACCAGGCCCAACCCCACCGCAGCCTCGGCCGCGGCCACCGCAATCGAGAAAATCGCAAACATCATTCCCGTCAGCGCCTCGGGATGCGGCCCGTAACGCCAGAACGCAATCAAATTCAAATTCGCCGCGTTCAGCATCAGCTCAATCCCGATCAGCACCAGGATCGCGTTGCGCCGCGTCAGCGCGCCCGCCAGCCCGATCGCGAAGATCAGCGCGGCCACCAGCAAATATCCGGTCAGCGGGGTCGCCATCACTTGGTCCCTTCTTTCTCGTGCATGGCCACAATCACCGCGCCAATCAGCGCCGCCGTCAGCAGCAGCGCCACAATCTCCAGCGGCAACACGTACCGCCCCATCAGCGCCTCGCCAATTTCGTTCACCGTCACCTGCGGCGCAGCGGCCTCATTCGGCAACCACGGCCCGGCCTGCAGCACCGCCCAAGCCAGCACCGCAAACACGCCTGCCGCAACCGCCAGCCCCACCAGCCAGGTCTTCGAGAACACGCCTTCCTTCGGCAGTTCCGACGCGCGCGTCAGCAAAATCGCAAACACCACAAGAATCGCCACCGCGCCGATGTAAACCAGAATCTGCGCGAACCCCGCGAACTGCGCATCCAGCTGCAGAAACAAGAACGCCAGCCCCAGAAAAGCCACCGTCAGCGCCAGCGCGCAATGCACCAGGTTCTTCAGCAGTCACCGCCGCCAGCGCCCCCCCACGGCCAGCGCCGATATCAGATAGAAAACAAATCCCACCGCCAGCCGCTCCTTTCCCGCTGGGTGCCCCATCCATAACGCAGTCTCATCAGGTTATGGGTGGGAAAGCAACAAATCCCACCGTGTCACCAACTCAAAGTTACTCCGCATGCCAACAATCTGGGTGCCCAATGTCTCGATTCTGAGACATGGGAGAATGCTGGGGTGCCCCATCCATAACGCAGTCTCATCGCGTTATGGGCGGGAAAGCACCGAACCCTCACTCCGCATACCGATAACTCCTCGGCCCGAAATGCTTCCTCCGCATCCCCGCGCTCCCCATCACCACGTAAGACAGCACCAGCAATCGCCGAGCAAACCACCCACCGCAGCCAGCCCTCGCCCATAAACCGCCACAGTCGCCGCCACAAACAGATTCACCAGGCACATCGGCAGCACAAACTTCCATGCAAAGTTCATCAGCTGATCCTGCCGCAGCCTCGGCAGCGTTCCGCGCAGCCAGATGAACACGCAGATCGACACCAACAGTTTCCCGAAGAACCATATCCACGACGGAACCCAGCTGCAGCAACGCCAACGGCGCCGCCCATCCGCCCAGAAACAGTGTCGTCCCCAGTCCGGCGATCGAAAACATCTCCACGTACTCGCCCAGGAAGAACAGCGCAAATTTGAATCCCGAATATTCCGTGAAATACCCCGCCACCAGTTCCGACTCGCCTTCCGGCAAATCGAACGGCGAGCGATTCGTCTCCGCCGTCGCCGCAATCGCAAACATCACAAACGCCGCAAATCCCCACGGCGTAAAGATGAACCAGTGCGGAAAATCCGAGCTGTAGTGGTTCTGCGCCTCCACGATCTTCACCAGTGAAAGCGACCCGGTCATCATCACGATCACCACGCTCGACAGCAACAGCGGCACCTCGTAGCTGATCATCTGCGCCACCGCGCGCATCGCGCCCAGCAGCGAATACTTGTTGCGGCTCGACCACCCCGCCATGAATACCGAAAGCTCCGTCGACGCGCCCATCGCGAAGAAAAACAGCAGGCCGGCGTCCATATCCACCAGCACCATGTTGCGGCCCATGGGCAGCACCGCAAACCCCATGAACACCGCGACCACCAGCACCACCGGCGCCAGAAAATGCACCACGCGCATCTGCGCTCGTCGGCACAATATCTTCCTTGGTCAGCGACTTGATGCCGTCCGCGATCGGCTGCAGAATCCCGAACGGCCCCACGCGATTCGGCCCGTAGCCGGTTCTGCATGCGCCCCAGCCCCTTTGCGCTCCAGCACCATCGCCAGCGCAAACAGCGCCGGATACAAACCGATAATGCAGACCACGCTCAGAAGCACGCCAACGGCTGTCTGCCAGCCGCCCGGCAGATAGCCAAGAATCCAGTGCTTCAGCAGAACAAAGATCTGGTCGAGCCTGTCGATCATGCTTTCGGCTCTCCTTCATTCGGCTTCGCTGGCGGTGCCACAGCAGGTTTCGCTGATCCAGCAGCAGGCCCAGCGCTCGCTGCCCCGGCCGATGCCGCAGCAGCGGCCTTTGCGGCAGCCGCTTCCGCCGCAGCCTTGGCTTTCGCTTCAGCCTTGGCCTTCTCCTCGGCCAGCCGCGCATCCACTTCCGCAGCTTCCGTCGGATGAATCTGGTGATAATACTCGTTCGATTTCGCCAGTTCGTGTCGGTCCAGCAACAGCCCGCCAAACCGGTCGTCCGTCGCAAGCTCAAACTCGTTATCCATCTTGATCGCTTCAAACGGGCAAACCTCAACGCAGATCTGGCAGCTCATGCACACCGAAATATCGATATCGAACTTCGCCGGGTAGATCTGCAGCTTGCCCACATAGTCCGGCTTCTTGTCCTTGCTCTTCTCGATATAGATACACTTCGGCGGACATTCCTTCTCGCAGATCTGGCAAGCCACGCACCTCAGCCCCTCCTCCCAGTCATCGGGATCCGCGGGATTCTTGGCGTCGTACACCAGGAATGGAAAATTCCGCGCAGCCTCCGGCAGCGGCTCCCGCTCCTCCGGATACTGCACCGTCGTCAGCCGTTCTTTCGAGACATAGCTCCCGGCAAAATTCCTCGCCGTCTCCGCCAGTCCCTTCAGAATTCCCTCACCCAGCAATTGAAGCCTCCAGTTCTAAGTTCTGAGTTCAAAGTTCCAAACATTACGGCACAATCAGGAACTGTGAACTGCGAACTAAGAACTCTTATCTGTCTACCTCACCCAGCACAATATCCACACTTCCAAAAATCAACACCACGTCCGCCACATTGCTGCCCAGGCACATATCTTCCAGCACCGTCAGGTTGATCAGGCTCGGCGGCCGCACGCGATACCGGTACGGATTCGGCCCCCCATCGCTGATCAGATAAAACCCCAGCTCGCCCTTCGGCGCTTCAATCCGTCCGTACGCCTCGCCCGCCTTCGGCCTGAAATTCGCTGATCTTCGCCTTTGGATCCATCACCGGTCCGCCCGGCAACTCCTTCAGCGCCTGCTCCAGAATCGAAATCGATTCCCGCATCTCGAGCATGCGCACCATGTAGCGATCGTAGATATCCCCATGATCGCCAAGCGGCACGCGGAACTTGAAGCGGTCATAAATCCCGTAGTGATCCACCTTGCGAATGTCGTAGTTCACGCCTGACCCGCGCAGCATCGGCCCGCTGATCCCGGCATTCACGGCCAACTCCGGCTTCAAAACCCCGATTCCCTGGGTACGCGCCATCAGAATCTCGTTCGTCATCAGAAAGCGTTCGAACTCGTCGATGAACGACGGCAGTCCCGCCACCACCTTGCGGGCTCCGTCCAGCCAGGCCTCCGACGCGTCCACGCGGCAGCCGCCAAAGCGCATGTAGTTGCACATCATGCGCGAACCCGTCAGGCTCTCAAACAGATCCAGAATCTTCTCGCGCTCGCGAAACGCATACATCAGCGGAGTGCCGCTCGCACCCATTTCCTGCAGCAAAAATCCAATCGCTGACGCATGATTCTGAATCCGCGTCAGCTCCGCGAGAATCACCCGCAGATACTCCGCCCGTTCCGGAACCTCCTGCCCCACCAGTTTCTCCACCGCCAGCGCATACGCCCAGTTATTTGTGAGTGAGCAGAAATAATCCAGCCGATCTGTGTACGGCATCGAAGCCAGATACGTCTGGGTCTGCGCAAGCTGCTCGTGATTGCGGTGCAGATATCCGAACACGGGCTTCAGCCGAATCACGCGCTCGCCGTCCAGCACCACGTCCATTCGAAACACGCCATGCGTCGAGGGGTGATGTGGCCCCATGGCAAGTTCGAGCAACTCGCCCTCGCCGTCCGTCTCAATCACCGGCGGCCGATTCCAGCCGTCGAGCTTCTCTGATCTCGCGAGTCGCGCCGTCACGCCGAGGTGGGTCGAAGAAGAGCTCATGACTTCGCCGTCCCCTGCCGCGGCCTTCGCCTGGTGCTCTTGCGCGCGTTTCAGTACCTCATCGTGCGGTGTCGGCTCATAGTCGAAATCATCCGGCTCCACATAATCGCGCCGCATCGGATGATCCTTGAACTCGTCCCACATCAAGATCCGCCGCAGATCCGGGTGCCCCGTGAAGACAATCCCGAAGAGATCGAAAACCTCGCGCTCCTGAAACTCCGCCGATCGCCATACCGGCGTGAAAGATGGCAACTCCACCTGGTCCGTCCGGTTCGCCGTCCGCATCCGCAACACCACGGGCCCATGTTTCTTCTCGACCGAATAGAGGTGATACACCGCTTCCAGGTATCCAGGCTCTACATGCTTGCGGGTTTCCTCGACTGTCTCGTCCACCATCTGAACCTGGCCCGGCTCCCCGCCCTCAACGGGCTTCAAAACATAACGCGTCACTTTAACTTTCTCGGCGATCTCCCTGTCCAACCAGTCCACACCCGTCACGTTCGAAAGAAAATCAAGCGACAATTCCTCGTCATCGCGCAAAAACGTCGCAATCGCAATAGCGTGCTCGGCGTCTATCAGCAGAGATTGTTGCGCGCTGGGGCTGGCATTCGGCATCACCTTCACCGCCGCCCCCGGCACCGCCGCCTCAATCGCCGTCTTGATCTCCTCAACCGTCTTCAATCCCAACCTCTGTCATCCTGAGCGGAGCGAAGGACCCGCTTTTCAAGCTGAACCCTGACCACTGACAACTGATCACTGGATTATCTTCGGCACCGTCCACACGCTGGGGTTCGATGGCGGCTCCAGATCGTGCTCGCCAAACTCCGGTACCGGAAATTCTCCCTGCGCATCCGCGTCCAAGTGTCGAGGCCGGCCCTCCCCGGTCAACGGCTGCGCATCAATCTTTTTCTGCAACGTCATCAGCGCCTGGATCAGCGCCTCTGGCCGTGGCGGACAACCGGGAATGTGCACGTCAACCGGAATATACCGGTCAATCCCCTTCAGTACGTTGTATCCCTGCTTGAATGGGCCGCCAGAAATCGCGCATGCCCCCATGGCAATCACGTAACGGGGCTCGGCCATCTGGTTATAGAGCCTGACCACCTGCGGCGCCATCTTCTTGGTAACGGTCCCCGAGATGATCATCAGGTCCGCCTGCCGTGGCGACGGCCTGAAAACCTCCGAACCAAATCGCGCCATGTCGTAGCGCGCCATCGTCGTCGCAATCATCTCGATCGCGCAGCACGCCAGCCCAAACTGCATCGGCCAGACCGAGCTCCGCCGCCCCCAGTTGTAGAGCTCCTGGATCGTCGTAACGACAATGCCCTGCTTGCCGAGTTCGATCTTCAGATTCTCATCAACAGCCATGAATCGCTCCGCTTCACGAAAGTGATCAGTGAACAGTGTCCAGTGATCAGTCATATCAACTACTAAACTCCTGGGTGCCATTCCGGGCCGGTTCCGCACCGTTAGATCTTCGTGACTGGGCTGCTCGCGAGCCAGAAACTGACCACTGTTCACTGAACACTGTCCGCTGTTGACGTGGGCCTAGATCGCCTTCAGCGATCTAAGCCCATGTCAGCACACCCTTTGCCCAAGCCCAGGCCAATCCCTCAACCAGCAGCAGCACAAACACCATCATCGACACGCACGCTGCCACTCCTAATCCCGTAAACGCCACCGCAAACGGCAGCAAAAACACCGCTTCAACATCGAAAATCAGAAACATGATCGCGTAGAGGTAGTAGGCCGAGCGGAACTGCACCCACGCGTCGCCCTTGGACTCCAGCCCGCACTCGTAAATCGCATTCTTGATCACGTTTGGTTTGGCCGGCGAAAACACCCTCTGCCAAAGCCAAGCGAGCCCCAGCGGAGCCAGCCCGAACCCGAGCGCGGCAACGAACAAAACTGCGAGAGAGAAATAAGGACTTGAGGCCATCTAGGAATACGTGATCTTACTCATCAACCGTACCAGTTTCGGCCCCGCTTTGGCTAAGAGGATGTGCGCTCCATCACCCCGTCCAAACTCGATTTATGTCCATTCATCCCACTCTGTGAACCACTCGCTGCAAACACCAAAACCGCCACCCATCCAGGACGCCGGCTCCGGTCATCTCGGCTCATTGTCATCTCGCGCAGTTAAAATCTGTCATCCTGAACTGAGCGCATTGGGGCCCCATGGACAGAAACTGTCCGCGGGGCAGGCGAAGTGAAGGATCTGCTTTTGTTCTTGCCTCGCCAATCAATCTGAACGGCCGGGCAGAAGTCTGACATTTTAGACCGGGCACATACCTGACAGTTTTTCCTTATTAGGCAGGTTTTTGATTTTGTCCCGTTGTTTGATCGGGAACAGTGTACCGGTTGCGTCATGAAGGCGTGCCAGGGGTGGGTGGGCGAAGTAGATCATCCTCATCTCCTTGTTGATAGGTAGCAGCCCTATGGGCTCTCCCCACAAGACCTCGGTGAGGAAGATATCTTTCTTCTTCCAGCGGAAATGATCGTGGCTCTTGATGGTGCGCACCTCCATGGTGTCGGGATATTCGATCTCGGGCCGCCGGGCCGGATAAGGCCTCAGAGACGGCTGGTAAACAGCAGCCGGAGTTTGCATGTCCAGGGCTTCGTGTGGCCGGAGGTGGTTGAAGTCCTGGCGGAAACGGTCTAGTTCGCGTTGCTGTGCGCGCCAGTCCTCGGCCGGGCGCAGGTCCTGCTTGAGGGTGCGGTGCATGCGTTCATGGCGGCCGTTCTGTTCCGGATGGCCAGCCTGGATGCGTTCGTGGGCGATGCCGAGCTTGATCCACCACACCGCGAGGCGGGACAAGCCGCCCAGAGCCGAACTGGCGAACGGTGCGCCGTTATCGGTCCGGATGGCTTCCGGGAGCCCATGCTCGCGAAAGGCGGCCTCGAAGATGGCATGCACCCGCTCGGTGTTCTCTATGGCCTGGCAGCGCAGCAGGTATCGGCCCGCAGAACCGTTCATAATTCTCATAATGCCTTTTACTCTTTCCCATGCTGCTGCAGCCCTCCCGTTCCGACGCACCCGTCTCGTCATGTCGGCGCTAGTCATCGGCTGCTTTGCTCCCGATTTCGAGTACTTCATCCCTTTTGCTCATCACGGCAGCTTCGGCCACAGCCTTCCAGGCGTCTTTGTCCTCGACCTGCCTCTCAGCCTGATCGTTCTCTGGCTCTTTCATTGCTATGCAAAGGAGCCCCTCGCATCCTGCCTGCCCGCAAATGCGCGCGCACGGCTCCAACTCGGGCCCAGGTCCGTGCCCATCAACTCCCTTTCGCGCTTTGCCTTGATCGTTCTGTCCATTCTCGTGGGGATTGCCACGCACATCCTCTGGGATTCGTTTACCCACTCCGGAAATTGGATTGCCCACCACCTTCCCTTTCTCAGCGTTTATGTTTCGCTTCCTCTGTTCGGTCGTCGTCCCTGGTACGCGATCCTGCAATACTTCAGTTCCGTCCTCGGCATCATCGTCCTTTTGCTTTGGTACATTCACTGGTATGGTCACGCCACTCCCGTCGGTTCCAAACCGGATCGGAAGCTCGTGAAGGGCGACAGAATCGCTCTCGCCAGTCTGTTTCTCTTTGCGCTTTTTGCTGCTCTGGTTCGGGCTATCGCGTTGGGCGTCCCCAACGGAGTACATGGCGCTCAGCACTTCATGACCATCGCAGCGATCACGGGGATCGCCGTCTTCTGTTTTGAAATCGTGATTTACGGCATCGTGCGAAATCACACCGTAACACCATCAAACCCGCTTGAAACATAGCAGCCGCTGCATGCGCCCCTCGAATTCACAACCTGTCGGCAGTAAATCACCGTAACGAGACGGTCGGCTCGTATGTCGTCGCGCTCGACCGCGACCTGCGCCGGGTACGGATAAAAAGTAGTGTCGCAGCGAGGTATCTGCCTTCGAGTAGGATTTCTTGAACGGAGAAAGTGTTCAGACAGACAGGTTAGAATTGAGCGGATTCGATACTCAATGTCCCGCACGCTCCCGCCCAAGCGCACCCGGAGGAAGACATGAAGATTCACGCAGCCGTCATAGTTGTCGCGTTGTCCGGTCTTGCCGCAGCACAAACTTCGCAGTCACCGGTCCAGTTGCAGCATGTCGATGTGACAAACATGGATAGCTCGATAAGTCCCTGCGACAATTTTTACCAGTATGTGTGCGCGAAAATGAATGCCGCAAATCCGATTCCGCCGGACCAGGTCTTCTGGGGCGTCGGCGGAGTGCTAGAGGAGTGGAATAACCAGATCCTGCGCGGCATCCTCGAAAAGAACCAGGCACCAAACGCATCCAGGACTGCCAACGAACAGAAGATTGGCGACTTCTACGCGAGTTGCGTCGATCAGGCGAAAGAGAGCAAGGATGATCTGCCGACGATTCAGCCGCTGCTAGCGCGCATCGATGGAATGCGCGACAAGCGCGAGATCGCGGCGGTGCTGGCTGCGATGCACAGTTCGTTTGACCGAACATGGGAAGGCAATGATAATCAGACGCCTTCTGCACTGTTCGGCTTCGGGCAACAAGCCGACTATAACGACGTGAATCGCGTCATCGCCGGCCTCGATCAGGGTGGCCTGGGGATGCCAAATCGCGACTTCTACCTCAAGGATGACGAGCAGAGCAAAACGGTCCGCGCCGACTACGTGAAGCTCATCGAAGCGCTGCTTAATCTTGGGGGGATGAGCCAAGCTAACGCCGCAAAAGATGCAAATATCATCATGCGCATCGAGACTGCAATGGCAAAGGCGCAGATGGATAACATCACCCGCCGCGATCCCGCCAAAGTCAACAACCGCTACACTCCTGCGCAGCTCAAGGCTTTCGTCCCCAACTTTGATTGGGACGCATACATGAGCGCAATTGCCGCACCGGCTGTTCCGCTTTATGAGGTTTCGTCCCCGGAATTCTTTCGCGAACTTAACCAGCAGTTAGCTCAGGAGGATCTCGCTTCCTGGAAGATCTATCTGCAGTGGCACCTTTTGCGCAGTGCATCAAGCGTGCTCGGCAATCGGTGGCGCGACGCCGATTTCGCGTATCAACGTGTCCTGACGGGCGCGAAGGAACAACCTCCGACATGGCGACGCTGCGCTAATGCGGTTGATCGAAATCTTGGCGAAGCGCTCGGCCAGGTGTACGTGGCGCAAGTCTTCCCGCCCGAGAGCAAGGCCCGTGCCCAAAAGCTGGTCAAGGATATAGAAGCGGAAATGGGCCGGGATATCGACTCGGTCGCGTGGATGCAACCTTCCACGAAGCGCCAAGCTCATTTGAAGCTCGCCGCGGTGATCGACAAGATCGGATACCCCGACAAGTGGATTGACTACAGTTCCCTTTCCATCACGAGGGACAGCTACGCGGCCAACCAGGAACGCGCAAATGCATTTGAATTGAAGCGCCAACTTGCCTTCATCGGGCATCCGCTCGACCGTACGCAGTGGCAGATGACTCCGCCAACCGTGGACGCGTATGAAGATCCGCAGACCAATACAATCAACTTCCCCGCCGGCATCCTGCAGCCCGCCTACTTCGATCCGACACAGGACGATGTAATCAACTATGGGGCTGAGGGCGCGATTATCGGGCACGAACTCACGCACGACTTTGACGACCAGGGGCGCAAGTTCGACGTGAAGGGCAATCTGCGCGACTGGTGGACGCCCGAAGACACAAAGGAATACGACCAGCGCGGCGAGTGCATTGCAAAGGAGTACACGGGACCGGTTTCCGGAATCTCCGGAGCAGTGCAAAACGGAAGACTCACGCAGGGCGAGGACACGGCGGACAACGGCGGTCTTTATCTGGCGCTGTCAGCCTTGAGCGAGGACCTGAAGCAGCAAGGCAAGAGCCTCGACGACAAAGACAACCATGGGCTGACGAACCTGCAGCGATTCTTCATCGCTTATGGCACGGCATGGTGCGACCAGATCCGTCCGGAGGCAGCAAAGACCATGATCGCAACCAATCCGCACTCAGTACCGTGGGAGCGTGTAAACAACGTCGTCGGCAACATGCCAGAGTTCGCAAGGGCGTTCCGTTGCAAGCCCGGACAGCCGATGGTCCACGCGACGCGCTGCCGGGTCTGGTAGAACCCGCCGCAGTGAAGAGTAATAGCGAACGCGCAGATTATGGTGCGCTTTTCAACACACCAAGCTGGTGGTCGGCGGTTTCTCGCGGCAGGGGCACGTAGCCGAGTGCCGCACAGTCTTTCTGGCCTGAGGTCAGCGCCCAGCGGAGCAGCTCAGTAAGCGCAGTTCGTTTCGCAGGGTCTGTGGTCTGTTCGGGCAGAACAAACCAGGTGAAGGCGGCGACCGGGTATGCGCCTTTGCCCTTTGGGTCGGTAATTGTCGAAGCAGGCGCTTTGCCATTGCCAGATGCTTTTGCGGCTTGTGCAACGCTCTCATAGTCTGCGTGGATGAACTCCCCCGTGCGGTTGCGGACGGCTCCGAAGCTGAGTTGATGCTGGATGGCAAATGTCAGCTCGACATATCCGATGGAATTTGCGGTGTTTTTCACGGCATCCGCCACGCCTTCATTACGCTCGGCGCCAATTCCGACGGGCCAATGCAAGGTCGTGCCGCGGCCCACTGCGGAAGACCAGGCCGGGCTGACTTTGGAGAGAAAGTCGCTCCATACCCACGAAGTGCCGCTGCCATCGGAGCGATGTACGACCGCAATTTCGGCGTCCGGCAGTTTCACCCCTTTGTTGGTATTCCGAATCTCAGGATCATTCCAGCGCCGTACCCGTCCGAGGTAGATGTCCGCGAGCGTCTCCGGAGTGAAGCGAAGGTCCTGTGCCACGCCTTTGATGTTGTAGATGGGAACTACTGCGCCGAGAACAGTGGCGAAACGACGCAGATCCGAAGAACGCGCGTTATTCGCAACTGTGGGCGCGACATCCGAGCCGGCGAAATCGATCTCGCCAGCGGCAAGTCTCTCCTCCCCCAATTGGGAACCGACCGAAGAATAATGAATCTTTACACCCGGATGAAGCTGCTCAAAATCCTCAAACCACTTGAGGTAGAGCGGGGCAGGAAAGCTAGCGCCGGCCGCTTGGAGGCTAGCTTGAACAACAGTGCCAGACGTAGCTGGAGATGTTGCGGGTGTAGGGACTGAATTCGAAGTTTCGATCAGCTTCCTGGCTGCGTGGCCGGCGAGATCGTCGACAACATTGTTCCATGCGTGCTTGCTGGGTGTTTCGAGCCACGACCAAAGCGGCTGATTATTGGCGCCGATAACTTCCAGCGAAAGATATCCCCCGTAAACGGCCTGCCTATCTGTCGAGGGCGTTCGTGGATTAATCGCAATATACCCACGAACCCAAATCTGGCCATGCCCTTTGACGACAGCGTCGGCATCGTTAGGCGACTGCACCAGCCTGAAACGGCTCTTAGCGAGATGACGCGCCAAGTCTTCGTGAAACCTGCTGGATTCGGCTCCGCCAGTGAATGTTTCGATATAGAGAGTTCTGGCCTGCGAGAGCGACTGCACGCGTTGGGCCTCGGCCACGAGCGAAAATCCAAACAGAATCACAAGAAGTAGCTGGCAATTGGCCAGATGGAGGGTGCCGGCTCGATCTAGCGAGAATACCTTCATAGCACCTTCGACTCAGAAAATTCGCGATCCGTAATGACCTGTTAACGAATCCCGCGAGTCCTTATACCTGGCGAATCGCCTGACGTAGGCAGTTTAGTTGGTCTCGAGCCGCTCACTGGCTCCGAACTTCATGCGTCATCCGCAGAATTGACCTGGGTGTAACCTTCGTTGAGTCACCAAAGACAGATTCCGACCGCATCTATGTCAAAAGCTCAGTCATGCGAGACGATCCGCATCCGGCTGTCGGGCGATTGCGGCAACTCCGGTTTCTGAACGCGCGTGACTTACTGCGAGATGCGAACCGCAGGAGCGGCGGACAACCAGTCGCACCGGAACCATGATGTCGCGGATCGGAAGCTCGGGATGCTCGAGTCGTTCGAGCATCGTAGCCATCGCCACCGCTCCGATGCCCGCGCAGTCCTGATGAATGGTGGTGAGCGGCACAGGCAGCAGGCTCGCGTAGCGCACGTCGTCCATGCCGATGATCCGGACGTCTTCGGGAATGCGGATACCCAGACCGATGAGCACCTGCATCAGACGAGCTGCAGTCAGGTCGTTGGCGCAGACGATCCCCTCGGGCCGTGTTTCGTTAACCATCCGGCGAACAAATCCTTCATCCAGCGGGCTGCCACGCCATGTCGGTTCCCAATCCGGCTTAATCCCGTGGAACCGAAGGGCTTCGTGGAAGCCGGTAATGCGCGCGTCAACCGTGTTGGCCGCGAACTCTTCGCCGAAGAAAACCAGTCGGCGCGCACCAAGTTCCAGCAGGTGTGAGGTGGCTATATAACCGGCGCGGCGATTGTCCACGCCGACCAGATCGTGTGGCGATCGCTCCGGATACGGCAGGTAGCAGCGATCAAGCAGCACGAAAGGGATCTGCGCGCGATCCAGCGCCCGCCCAATTCGGCGATTGGCGGCATCCTTATCGGCGGTGAGTTCGAGAGGCGCAAAAAATACGCCGGCAACCTTCTGAGAAATGAACGACTGCACCATCTGCTCGGCTGCCTTTGTGCTGTCCTGCGCGGAAACCGAGGAATTGCCCCATAGGAGCGCGTCGGGGCGGGCGAAATGTGTACGCATCATGCCATGACAGATCGGCTCAAAAATCTCGGTCAGTCCCAGTTCAGGAATCAGCAGCCCGAAGGTTCGACCGCTAGGTCGATCCTCGGCCATTACATGTGTGCCTGCCCCCGGCCGCCGTGTTACCAGGCCCATCCGTTGCAGGTCGTGCACGGCTTTGGCCACAGTAATCCGCGAAGAGTTAAACAACTTGCCCAACTCTGCCTCGCTGGGAAGCCGATCTCCAGGCTTTAGTTCCCCCGATTGAATGCTGGCAAGAAGATGATCGAAGACGCGGCGATGCTTGGACTGTTGATTTGCTGGATCGCTGTCCGGTGGCGGACCGAGTTTGCTGGCCAGTTTACGGGGTTTTCTCATCCACCAGGCCTCTGAGCCGAAAACATGTCACCTACAAACACTATGAGATTGGCGGACAAATGTCGATGGAATGTCGATACATTAGTGGTCGGATTGGTTTGATAAGGGAGGCATTTACCTATACAAGGCAACCTACGCTGACTGCTCGATAGCTGCGCCGATCTCGGCCCTCGTCGCGTCAGGCAGCGGAGGCATAGCGCCGGATTGAGACGCAAGCCAGCTACCCCAGCGGTTCCCCGCCTCGTTCAGAAGCGGCAATTCCGCCCCGCGTAGCAGATAGTGCGTCAGGGCGGCGGTGAAAGCGTCTCCTGCGCCGATGGTATCGGCGACTTTCACGGGGAATCCTGCGTGCCGGTGCCATTCGTCGCGTGTAACCAGAAGGCTGCCATGACCACCCCGGGTAACTGCAACCATCTGCAGCGTCGGGAACTCCGCCAGCAGCCGCGCTGCACCGAGGTGCAGATTTCCCGCGGTGACGTCGTCCTCAGCTGGTAATCCCAGCAGCGAGAGAACCATGGGAACCTCAGCATCATTCATCTTCACGACCGATGCCAGTTCGAGTGATTCCTGAATCACTTCGCTTGAATAAAACGGTGGGCGAAGATTCACGTCGAAGATGCGGATACATCGCGAAGATGTTTGTGCGGCCAGCGTCTGGATGGTCTGGCGCGATTCGATGCTGCGCTGCGCAAGCGACCCGAAACAGATGGCGTCGGCGCGCTCTGCCAGCCTTACCCACTCGTCTGAAAGCTCCATCGAGTCCCATGCCGCCGGCTGGTGGATGGTGTATTCAGGCTGCCCGTTGTTGAAGGAGACGGTAACCCGGCCAGTTTCATGAGTACGGTCGATTTGGAGGAAGCTGGTATCCGCAGGCAGAGGGTCGAGACGATGAACGGCCTCGCGGCCCAGATCATCGCGCCCGATACGGCTCAGAATTGCAGCGTGATTGCCGAGGCGGCCTGCCATGACACTGAAATTTGCCGGCGCCCCTCCCAGGCGAGGTCCCTCCGGCAACATATCCCAAAGCAATTCCCCGATTCCAAGGATCAGATGCGGCTCTTTCAAGTTCTTACTCCTTCGGGCGTTGGCCGCGATTCTCCAGATCCGCGACGCTCAGCTTTCCCGAACTTCCCACCACGCATCAAGTTCCACCCTACGGGGTCGATTCGTCAACACGTTCTGTGGGTTACGTCTTGCCGGCCCATCGCCAGATGGAGCAGTCCTCATAGTTTGCTGCCGCGTATTCGCCATCGGGCTGGTTGGCCATGATGCGATGGTCGGCAATTGCGTCGGCACGCGAGCGACGCCCCTGGCCAAGAAAGAGCCGCTTAAAGCCGGGTTGGCGCTCGATTGCCGACTCCTGCTCGTTATTGACGTAGAGGAGATCGAGTTGGCCAGGGCGATCTGCAAAGACAACAGCAAGACGCTTCAATAGGCGGCGCATCACCGCTGCTCCAAAAGGGTTGAAGAGAAAGATCAGGCAGTGCCCGTTGGGAAACCGTGCATCCACAGCATCGCCACAGACGAGTCTGGATCGGCGCATGCGCCCGGCCTGCCGCTTGCCAGGTTTGCAGATTGCTTTGCGCTATCTCCGCCAGGATCGGATTCAATTCGATTCCGATGACTTTGCGAAACGGGTATTCCGCAGCAAGCAGCATGGCGCGGCCCATGCCGGCGCCGAGATCGACGAATGTAAATCCTCCGACCGGCGGCGGCTGGCCTGGTCCGCCGCCAGCGCTTCAAAAGTCGCATGAAATACGGAAGGCGCCACGCCGAAATACGCTGTGGAATGGCGGTCGTGCGTGTGGCCTGTCTTCAGATAGCGCCCGGGAATGAGCCCGCTGGTTTGGACGCCATTCTCCTGGTCGAATGGATGGAGGGTAAATCCGTCTTCGTCTTCGACATGCGTGGGAGAGGGATCCTTGCGGGACGCAGCGACGGGTTTCGCCTTTCACAGCGGTCACGCCTGAACATTAGCACAAGACGCAGGGCACCTCGAGCAAGCGTCTTGAGCTCCGATCCGTGAGGCTTCTTCTACCGCGCGATAACCGAGAGGGAAACCGCCCGCGGGTGGATATCATCGCGCAGTGACAGACAACGCCAAATCGCGATAGGCTTGTGGTAATCGCGCATTGACGTGACCAAGGAGCACGCGCATCCCCATGCCCATTCAAAAGACCTCGAAAATCTGGCACAACGGCAACCTGATTCCCTGGGAGGACGCCACCATCCACGTGATGAGCCACGTGGTTCACTACGGCTCCAGCGTCTTCGAGGGAATCCGCTGCTACGCCCAGCCGCAGGGCTCAGCCATTTTCCGTCTGCCGGAGCACATGCAGCGGCTCCTCGACTCCGCCAAAATCTATCGAATGGAGCTTCCCTACTCGCTGGACGAGCTTTGCGCAGCGGTGGTGGATCGTGATTGAGGCCAATGGGATCGCGCCATGCTACATCCGGCCCATCGCGCTGCGCGGCTATGGAGAAATCGGCGTAAGTCCGAAAGGCTCGCCGATTGAGGTCTACATGGCCAACTTCCCCTGGGGCAAATATGTGGCCGGGACCGGCGGCGCCGACGTCTGCATCTCGAGCTGGAACCGCCTCGCTCCCAACACCATGCCCGCACTGGCCAAGGCCGGTGCAAACTACATGAATTCGCAGCTCATCCGCATGGAAGCCGACATCAACGGCTACGTCGAAGGCATCGCACTCGATGTCAACGGCCTGGTGAGCGAAGGATCTGGCGAAAACGTGTTCCTGGTGCGCAATGGCGTTTTGTACACCCCGCCACTTGCGAACTCGGCCCTCTCTGGCATTACCCGCGACAGCGTGTTGACGATTGCCCGGCACCTGGGCCTGGCCGTCACCGAACAGCCCATCCCACGCGAGATGCTCTACATTGCCGACGAAGTCTTCTTCACCGGCACGGCAGCGGAGGTAAGCCCGATTCGTTCAATCGATCGCATCCTGGTCGCCGACGGCAAGACGGGCGAAATCACCAAGAAGATTGCCGATGAGTTCTTCGCCATTGCCAACGGACTGAAGCCCGATCGCTTTGGCTGGCTCACGCCGGTGAAAGTGAATGCGACCGAGCCTGTAACGGCTTAAGGTTCCGAAAATGCCAAATACAAAAGGGCGGCCTTCGCGGGCCGCCTTCTTTTTTGCCCGAAACTCCAATCGAACTTCGCAACCCAGAATTGCGTACAAGACTATCTGGGATTAGGTTTTGATTGAGGCCGCTTATGGAGAATCTGCTTCAGGATCTTCGCTACGCGATGCGAACCCTTCTGAGGGCGCCCGGTTTTTCACTCATCGTCGTCATTTCGATTGCGTTGGGCTTTGCGGCCAATGCTACCGTCTTCAGCGTTGCCAATGGACTGCTGTGGGGCCTGTTGCCGGTCAAAGATCCGGGACGCATGGTGATGTTCTCTGAAGGCCAGTCGTACTCCTACCCCGACTACATCGACTACCGCGATCAAAGCGCCGACATCTTCGAGGGCGGAGTGGCGGGACATTTCCCGCTGATTCCGGCAAGCATTGGCGGCAAGGGAGAGCCGGAGCGGGTGTGGGGCCAGTCGGTCACGGGCAACTTCTTTCCCAGCCTGGGCGTGCCGATGACACTTGGCCGGACGATTGGTCCAGACGATGACCAGGCAGGCGGTCACAACCACGTAGTGGTGTTGAGCAACAGTCTCTGGCGGCGCAGATTTGGCGGCGACGCGAATATTCTCAATCACGATGTTGCTCTTAACGGCCGGTACTACACGGTGGTGGGAATAGCACCTGCCGGTTTCTACGGAGTGGACCGCGGCATCGTATCTGAGTTCTGGGTGCCGCTTGCCGTCGCGTCTGAGATCATGCCAGACCTGGTGACCGACGGGAGCATTACAACAAGGCGCGACAATCAATGGCTGATGATTAACGGACGGCTTAAACCCGGCGTTACCCGCAAGCAAGCGGAGGTCGAGCTGAATGTCATCAAGAAGCGGCTCGACGACATCTATCGCAAAGATGAAAAGCGGAACGATACCCTGACGCTGCAAACGGCGGGCGGGCTGATTGCCGGTTCTGCTACTCCCGCATTCACGCTGATGGCTGTGTTGATGGTGGTGGTGGGATTGGTGCTGCTGGTGGCGTGCGCCAACGTGGCCAATCTGCTGCTTGCTCGCGCGATCGGGCGGCAAAAAGAGATTGCCATCCGCCTTGCGATGGGCGCTGGGCGCAGGCAACTTATGAGGCAACTATTGTTCGAGAGCTTCATCCTGGCGCTGACGGGCGCGGGCGTTGGATTCCTGCTAGCTGCCGGCGCCGCACGCGCTATCTCGAATTTCCAACTTCCTCTGCCCTTCCCGGTGGTGTTTGATTTCAACGTGGATATGCGCGTAGCCCTGTTCACCCTGGGCCTTTCGATCATTACTGCGTTGCTGTTCGGGCTGGTTCCGGCTTTGCGTGCTTCTCGGCCTGACCTTGCGGGAGCGTTGAAGGACGGCCCGGCCGTACTAGGAGGCACCGGACGTTCGCGCCTGCGCAATGCGCTGGTGGTAGTCCAGGTGGCGCTTTCGCTCGTGCTGCTGGCCACTGCGGGACTGTTTCTGCGGAGTCTCGGCAACGCCTCGTCCATCGACATAGGTTTCAAGACCGACAATATGCTGATGATGACGATGGACCCGAAACTGCAAAGCTATTCGCATGACAAGACAGTGCAGTTCCTAGGTCAAGTGCGGGAAAGGGTGTCAGCACTGCCGGGTGTGCGATCCGTGAGTTTTGTGGGCGTGGTACCGCTGAGTATCGGTTCATCCAACAACAGCTACGACGTGGATGCGGCAAAGGATCATCCTAAACAGAACATCAATGCCGACACCAACAGCGTTGGCAACGGGTATTTCACGACGATGGGAATACCGTTGTTGCGAGGACGAGACTTTGCTCCGTCGACCGACGACCAGCATTCGGTCATCATCAATGAGACTATGGCGTCTCACCTGTTTCCCGGCCAGGATCCGCTCGGTCGCGTGATCCGGCAGGACAAGGACCAATACACCGTTGTCGGCGTTACGCGGAATTCGAAGCTGCGCACCATTGGCGAGAAACCACTGGATGCGATCTTTATGTTTCTCAATGCTGCTCCCGAAAAAGCCAACAGCTTCTTCGGGACCACGCTGATCGTCAAGACATCGGTTGCACCCGGCGCAATGGTTCACTCGGTGCGTGAGCAGATTGGCACGCTCGATCCCAACATGGCGGTGTTCAACATCCAGACCATGCGGGAGCATGTGGACAAATCGCTGCTGTTGCCGCGCATCTCCGCACTGCTACTGGGGATCTTCGGTGTGGTCGGTCTTACGCTAGCGGCTATCGGCCTGTACGGTGTGATGAGCTACACGGTCCGCAGCCGTACGCGCGAAATCGGAATCCGCATGGCACTCGGTGCTAAGCCCCGCGGCGTTTTGAGGATGGTCCTGCGACAGGGCCTCACCCTGACTGCGATAGGTCTCGCGATTGGTCTCGCCATCGCACTGGTCGTCGGGCGGTTTGCAGCCAGCGTCTTGTACGGCACCAGCGGATCGGATTTGCTGACATTCGCCGTTGTTTCCTCGGTTCTGCTAGCGACAGCGGCCATCGCCATCCTGATTCCCGCAATTCGAGCCGCGCACGTTGAGCCGACTGTCGCGCTGCGCTACGAGTAGAGCGATTTGTGTTCTCTTCGTGAGACTGCAGGCTTGAAAGGGTCGGCACTCTCCGGCGGTCCATTACAAAGTCCCTCTGCGCCCTGCGAGTATCATTAAGAGTGTGGCTCCCGTGGATCTGGCAACCACTCTGGCATCTCCTGCAGGCAGAGCCCTTAGGGCGAGAATGGCCGGTTGAGCATCTGCCGAGGACTTTCGGTCGATCCACGCAAGAATCCAATAATTCTTGTTATTTTGAGGGAAAAATCCGCGCGTGAAACCCGACATGAGAGTGCAGTTCGCTGGGATCGAGCTCAACAGCCCGGTCATCGCCGCCAGCGGCACCTTCGGCTACGGCATCGAATTTGAAGAGATCGTTTCGCTGGAGCGGATCGGCGCCTTCGTCACCAAGGGCATCTCGCTTGAGCCGATGCAGGGGCATCCCGCGCCACGCATTATTCAGACCGCCGCTGGCATGCTGAATGCCATCGGACTGCAGAACATCGGCGTCGCAGAATTCATTCAGAAAAAGCTTCCGCCCCTCAGCCGCTATCCTTCCTGCAAGGTCATCGTCAACGTGTTCGGCTACACGGTGGCTGAATACAAGGCGGTCATCGAGCGCCTCAACGACGCCGATGGCATCGCGGCCTATGAACTGAACGTCTCCTGCCCCAACGTGCACGCCGGCGGCATGGCCTTCGGTTCCGACGCCGGATCGCTCGAATACCTGGTAAACGAGGTCAAGAACATCGCGAAGCGCCCATTGATCGTCAAGCTCTCGCCCAACGTCACCTCCATTGGCAGCATGGCCCGGGTATGCGCCGCGTCCGGTGCAGATGCGGTGAGCCTTGTCAATACCTTCCTTGCCATGTCGATCGATGTGGAAACGCGCAAGCCTCGGCTGACCAATGTGACGGGAGGCCTCTCCGGACCCGCAATCAAGCCGATCGCGCTGCGCATGGTCTACGAAGCGGCGCGTGCAGTCACGATTCCCATCATTGGCCTGGGCGGCATTGTCACTCCCGAAGATGCCGTGGAGTTCATGCTTGCCGGGCGCGACTGCCGTACAGGTGGGAACGGCCAGCTACGCCGATCCGCGCGCCACCGAGAGGCTGGCGAAGGGGCTTGTATCCTGGTGCCGCAGCCAACATGTGGAGCGCATTTCCAGTCTTACCGGCGCGCTCGACATCCCGCAAAGATAGTTTCCTGCGATTGAACGCTTGATCCTTCGATCCGGTTGATATGATTCCGTTGAAGTCCCTCTTCCCTTCAAGGAGCATACCTGTGAAGATTCGTCGCGTGCAGTCGCTTGCGCTTCTCGCCTCAATTGCAATCATTGCCGGAACCCTTGGTCTCAGCGCCCAGAACATTTCACTCACCGTGGATGCGACCAAGACACAAAACAAGATTCTGCATGCGCACCTCGTGATGCCCGTCAAACCCGGACCACTGACGGTGTATTACCCGAAGTGGATTCCCGGGGAACACGGGCCGGACGGGCCGATCGCCAGTTTAACCGGACTCAAGTTCGAAGCAGACGGCAAGGTCATTCCGTGGCAACGCGATCTGCTGGACGTGTTCACGTTTCATGTCGATGTACCCGCGGGCGTGAGCCGACTCGAAGCGAATTACGACTACATCGAGCCCGATGGAGGATCGGCAACCGACAAGCTGCTGATTCTCGAATGGAACGAAGTTGCGCTGTATCCGGAGGGAACGCCGGCCGAGAAGCTGATGTACGAAGCGAAGCTGATCATGCCCGAAGGCTGGAAGTTCGGCAGTTCCCTTCCCGTCGCGAGACAGAGCGGAAACGAAGTCTCGTTCAAGCCCATCTCGCTCGACATGCTGGTGGACTCGCCGGTTGCTACGGGCCTCTACTATCGCAACATCGACATCACGCCCCCGGGCGAGCCGATCCATCACCAGATGGACATCGTAGCCGACAGCGAAGACGCTCTGAACATGAGTGCGAAAGACCAGAAGGCCATGACCAACCTGGTCGCTGAGTCGGGCAAGCTGTTCGGCACGCGGCACTATCGCGACTACCATTTCATTCTTGGACTCAGCGATCATGTTGCGCACTTCGGTCTCGAACATCATGAGTCGAACGACAGCCGCCTGCCTGAAGACGTATTGCTTGGACCGGGCTCAGGCATGGCGCTGGGCGGACTGCTGGCGCACGAATTTGTGCACTCGTGGAATGGAAAATTTCGCCGGCCCGCGGACCTCGCCGTTCCCTATTACCAGGAGCCGATGAAGACCGACCTGCTTTGGGGATACGAGGGCCTCACCGACTACCTTGGCCCGATGCTGGCGGCGCGAAGCGGATTGTTTACGCCGGAGCAGTATCACGAGTGGCTGGCCAGCATCGCAGCAATGCTGGGGCCGGGGCGGCCGGGGCGCACATGGCGGCCTTTGCGGGACACCGCGGATGCCGAGTTCGGCATGGGCTTTGGCGCGCGCGGATGGCTGAACTGGCGGCGTGGAACGGACTACTACGACGAAGGCGATCTTCTGTGGCTCGAAGTGGCGACGATCATCCATCGCGAATCGCATGGGACGAAATCGATCGATGATTTCTGCCATGCCTTTCACGGCGGTGCCAACAACGGGCCCGAGGTGAAGACCTACACCTTCGATCAGCTGGTCAGCGATCTGAATGCGATCGCTCCATTCGACTGGGCGACGTTTTTGCGCACGCGACTGGATTCAACTTCACCCAAGGCGCCGACGGGCGGGATTGAAAATGGCGGGTGGAAGGTGACCTATACCGATCAGCCTGCGAAACTCGAGGGGCGGCGCGGCAATCCCGGATTTGTCTACTCCATCGGGCTGCAGGTTGGCGCGGATGGCATGGTCGGGGATTCCATCGTAGGCAGTCCTGCTTTTGAAGCTGGCGTTTCGTCGGGAATGAAGGTCGTCGGCGTGAATGGGCGCGTCTTTACTCCCGAACTGCTTGGCGCAGCCATCAAGGACGCGAAGGATGGCTCCAGGCCCGTCACGCTGCTGGTGGTGGTCGACGACTACTATCGGACCGCTACGATCAACTACCACGATGGTCTGCGCTATCCGCACCTGGTGCGCGACGACAGCAAACCCGACTACCTGGATGAACTGATCAAGGCCCGTACGGGACAGTGAAGCGGGGATCAGGGGTCAGAGATCAGTGGTCAGTGTCAGCTAGCTGGTGGCGGCTATTGCCCCGCGGCTATTGCCCCTGAGAATCCGTCGCTCGCAACTTCCGCTCATGGGACGTGAGGTGGTGGGTACCCCCCACCCATACTCTGTAAAGAAGTTCCTTGCTTTCATGAAGTTACGGAGAAGATGTCGCTACAAAGTCTTCTTGGGATTGGACTTAACCGCAGAGTCCTCTCGGGGAAGGAGTTACGGAAGGCTGCCGGCCGCTCTTCTCGGTTCAAACAAGGGCATGGCTTTGAGTACGAAACGAATATGCGTGGAAGGCTGGAAATTGCCTGCAAAAGGTCGTCGGGAATTCTTCGTTTTGAATCAGCGACCTAGCGCTGAAATGAAGCAATAGGGGCTTGACTTCTCTTTTGTGCACGCACCTTATCAGTTCAGTACTGAATGTCTCAGGCATGCCTTAGCCGGCACTTGTCCGAGAGGATGGATAGGATCGCTAAGGGGCCGGCAGACATGAAAAAATGATTTAGAACCGCGGTCATACATGTCGCGCCGAGACACCCAAGACCATGAAAATCAGTTGAGATCGTGCTTTCCCACCCAAGCTTCGCTTGGCTGGGGGCACCCTCGTTTCGTGCAGGTTTTGAATTTTCAGGGCAGATGAACTCGCATGAATGACCTCCAGTATTTTCCACCGGCGTCATCCGGATTCACTGGGGGCATCCACTGGAATCGTGTTGTGAGGACTACGAAATGCGGAAAGGGTTTACGAGAAGACCACAAGCGGACGAGCCGGCGACGCCAGTCAAGAACTACATAACGCCGAGCGGGCTCGAGCGCCTCAAAGATGAGCACCGGTTTCTGCTCACCAGGGACCGCCCGGCCGTGGCGGAGGTGGTGGCGTGGGCTGCCGGCAATGGCGATCGCAGTGAAAACGCCGACTATCAGTACGGCAAGCGGCGGCTGCGGCAGATCGATGGGCGGATTCGCTTTCTCACGAAGCGAATCGAAGCCGCGGAAGTGGTGGACCCGGAAGCTCCGAGATCGAGGCAGGCGGAGACGAGGGCATTCTTCGGGGCGACCGTGCGCTATGCCAATGCCGCGGGAGTGGAGCGAGTGGTGTGCATCGTAGGCACCGACGAGGTCGATCTCAACCGCAACCACATCAGTTGGGTGTCACCGCTGGGGCGCGCGCTGATGAAGTCGGCAGCGGGTGACAGCGTAGTTCTCCAAGCGCCGGGCGGGACAGAATACCTGACGGTGCTGGAAGTGTTTTACGAGCGCATTTCTGTGGAACCGTTCCGTGAACCACCTGGCTCCGCGGCCTCGGCAAAAGGGACTCCCTCGCCGACGCGCCCCTGACGAAGAAGAGACGATACGGCACAGGTGGTGAAAGAGGGACGACCGTAATAGAGCGCTATCGGCTTTTGGGCAGGAGATGAGTTGAACCCTCATAAACGCCCATCAGTCGTGACACTCAATTTGTACCCGTTTGCCGATTCGTCATTGGCGCATCTGGGGGCTCGTCTCGGGCGAATTCTGGACTGGGGGCCGCCGCTACTTCTCGATCAAGCCGCAGGCGATGCGATCTCCGGAGTGCCGGAGGGGGTTGGACATCCGAAACCGAGCGCTGAGGGGAGCAACGGGGGCTTGACTCTCTTTTAGGAAGAAGGTCGCGTGTGGAGCATTGCATCTGAGAAGGCAACATATCTGGGGTAATCTCTGTTGGCGAAGATTTGAGCTTTTCGGGGTCTCAGAAACGAGACCTGGGGCACCCTGCTCAAAACGCCAACTCAAACGTTGTATAGAAGACCGGCCCTGTGCCGCCAAGAGCGAACGGAACAGATGTGTATCCGACCGGGGACCTGTAGAGGTAAAGAAACTCAGTATTCCACCGGACAACTCTGTTCTTGTACGGGAAGTAATTGACGCCCGCACGGAAGTCCCACGGTCGCCCGTAGTGGCCAATCACTTCTGACCCGCCAACATAGCCCTGGAGAGTCTGTGGCAGCAGCATTGCCGAAGCCTGAAGCTGGTAGCCATCATCGCGGTCGGTCTTCACGCTCGACGTGTTGAGTCCTTGGAAATTGCTGAGCCAGTGATTGTAGAACTCCCCCTCAAGCGCATAGCCGTGATACTTGATGCCGCCATCGACGGAGAACATCTTGTAAACCGCATCTGTGATGATGATTCCTGGTCCGAAGAGGCCCGGCGTAAAAATGATGCTGCCGTCGGAGAGTCGCAGCTGGGTGTTCTCCGGGTCCTCAGTGTTCGGCTGACTCTGCTTGTTCTCCTTGCTGTAAGAGAAATGACCGGCCAGGCGCGTTGCCATTTGCTGATGGTTTTCAAAGTCGCCAAATCCGGTGCCGAATTCGCCTGTCGTCGGCATCCAGACGAGAGCCGTGGCATTGGTTTTGAAATAATTGGGCAATTGGGCTGCGCTTACGCCCAACTGGCTAAGGTTGTTGCCGATCATCGTTTGATAGATGAGCCCTTTTCGGAGTATTCCGCTGGCTCTGACGCCGCTCGTATACGAAGGCCTCATAAATTCGTCGGCGATCAGGCGGCTGTCTACGCTAAGCCAATAAGGAAAGTTGCCTTCGAGCGTTCGGACGCCAGGCAGTGAGAATATCCCGGATCCGATGGTGACATATTTGTTGAAGGTGTAGTTCAGATTCCCGCCGAGTACCACCTGCGCGCCTTGTCCCATCCCCGCGTTGGAGGTCCACGCGTAGAGAAAGTAGCGCATTCTCTTGTCCATCATCCAGCCAAAGAACTTGACCTGCATTTTGTTGAGCTGGAAGTCCTGACGCTGCTGGATGTTGCTGGTGACCCCAAAATAATTTGTGTATGTTGGCGCGAGAGCTCGCTGGTTCAGGTAACGAGCATAGGTGAAGATGCTGAGGTTCATGTCGCCATGCTCTGTGCTCGCAACTTTGAAACCAAAGTTCGGAGTGTATGTGCCCCATTCCGGTTGTTCCTCTGCGCTCTGTCCCAGACCGGCGGGGGTTGCAGGTGCACCCACCGGGGCCCATGGTCGCTTGAGCCAGCTGAGGGATGCCTTCCGCAGCCCGGTGTTGTCTGAGGCTCCTGTGCCTCGTATTGAGCTCTCGTCCGGCCGGGTTTCTTCGGCAACTGCACTGCGGAGAGCCTGCGCTGTCGCATCAGCCTCTCCTATTTTTGCAGCCTGTGATGCATCGGAACTACCGGAGAGAATGCGGCGCATCGACGAGATCTGATCCATCAGCTCGCGATTCTGCTTTTCAAGATCTTGATCATGCTGTTCCAGCTGTTCGTTCTGCAGAACCAACTGATCCACTTTTTTCAGCACTTGATCGATCGTCGGAGGATCATTTTTCTGATCGCGTCCGGGAGAATCCATCGCCTGGGCGCAGGCGAAGCTTGGGCAAAAGGAGATCGCAACCAAAATGCCCGTTCCTGACAGTGCTGCGAACGCAGCAGAACGCTCCATTCCAGATCCTCCTGGCGCATTTTGAGCGACGCGCACTCTCGATCAAGAAGAGAAAGGTTGAAATTTGACTCGCGTGAGCCTTTCGATCACGAACCTGCCGGATTATCTTCCTCTGAGGCTCGATGGGAAGCTGGCAGTTCTAACAGTAGGTGTTCAAGACCCGGAGCCGGATCGGGTGCAATCGTACATCTCGCGCTTTCATCCACTTGGGACTGTTCTGGAGGTTGTGGAAGTGTTGCGGCGACCTGGTTCATATTGCAGCTATGAACAGGTATGTTAGCTTGAGGAATTCAGAGCTTAAGGCCGCAACATACATGGACGGTCTTCACAGGACTCATTACTGAGCGAGCAGTGGCTCCTTTTGGCGGGCGAGAACGCAGGCTGCAACGAGGGCTGCAGTGAAGCCCGCGCCGGCGCCGACGCCGAGCGCCCAGCGAGGGCCAAAGTGGTTGGCAACCCAACCAACGATTGGTGCGCCGATTGGCGTTCCCCCAAGTGCAACGCCAACCCGCAGGGCCATCACTCTGCCCCGCATCGCTGGTTCTGTCGAGAGTTGCATGATGCTGTTCGTGCCGTTGGTGAAGGTCAGGCCAGCCGCGCCGATGACCGCGAGAGCGGCTCCAAAACCCCAGTATCCGGGCGCCAATGCAGCCAGCGTGCAGCCAAGCCCGAAGACGCCAGCTCCCGCCAAAAGGGACGCCAAGCTTGGTTTGTGCTGGCGAGCAGCAAACAAGGATCCTGAGATAGTGCCCACGGCCATGATGGAGGAGAGCAGTCCGAACGCACGTGCGTCGGAGTGGAAGACGTTCACGGCCATGGTCGAGATGAAGATCGGAAAGTTCAAGCCAAAGGTGCCGATCAGAAACAACATGACCAGGATCGCCCGGAGGTCCGGTCTTCTCCACACGTAGCGAAGCCCTCCCAGAAATCCAGATGAAGTGCGATGCGCCCTGGCGCTTGCACGCAGTTCTGGGAGGCGAAAGAAAGACATGGAGATCAGAACTGCCGCGAATGAGAGCCCGTTCAGGAGGAAGGCCCAGCCGATGCCAACCCCCGCAATGAGTAAACCGGCGATGGCAGGACCGATCATCTGGGCAGCATTGATCGAGGTTGAGTTCAACGCGACGGCATTGGGGAGATCGGCGTCGCCTACCATCTCTGCCACGAACGTCTGTCTCACCGGAGCATCGAGCGCAGCGGCAGAACCGGACAGAAAAGCCAACACGTACACGTGCCAAAGCTGGATGACTCCCGCGATCGTGAGAACTCCCAGGACGAGCGCAAGCACGCCCATCGTTGCCTGTGTGAGCATCAGGAGCTTGCGCTGATTGAGACGGTCCGCGGCCGATCCCGTCCAGGGCAGGAGCAGAAGTTGCGGCGCGAACTGGAGGCCCATCACGATACCGAGCGCCGACGCATCGTGATGAGTCAGTTGCGTCAGCACGAGCCAGTCCTGAGCAACGCGCTGCATCCAGGTCCCGATGTTGGAGACCAAAGCGCCAGCCGTCCACAAGCGGAAGTTGAAGCTTCTGAGGGAGCGAAAGGTGCCGGCCACTGGGTTCTTCATCGGCGCGTCGGCGCGTTGCCCCCATGAAACTGGCCGAAGTGACGCGCCGAGAAGATGCTGATGAGCAGCGCGCCGAGGCCGAACGCAAAGATGTGCCTTGTGGTCCGCGGATCAAAAGCGCCGACATGCGCGACGAGCAGATACGCGACGACCGCGTTGAAGAATCCCCAGACAACGTTGACCGTTGAAGAGGAGAGTCCCTGGCCGGGCGGTTTTGCAAACGGGCTTTGAAAGGGCCGCCCCATGGAGCCGGAGACAAAGTGAGGGATCGCGTTTGCGGCGAAAGCGCCCCCAAAGAAGTACGACACAAGCCAAAGCCAATTCATGATGCAAAGCTCCTTTTTTCAGACGACAGGCCGAGATCGGTAAAGGCAGGACGAAGTCGGTTCAATCCTCAGCCAGCCGCTTAAGCAGTTCGAGTGCTGCTTGAAGCTTCTCCTGCTCGTGAACAGAAAGCTTCTGGGAGATGATCGAGGTGAGCCAGTCCTGTCTCGCGGTCCTGCCCTCCTGAAGCCACTTCAGGCATTTAGGCGTGAGAGACATCAGGGTTTGGCGCCCGTCGCTCGGGTCAGGTGCACCACTGATCAGGCCGGACTTCTGCAGCGGCGCAACGATAGCGCTCATGGACTGCGGTCGCATGCCTTCCGCTCGGGCCAGGCTTGAAACCGTGGCCGCACCGTCGTTTTCGAGTCGAAGAAGAACGGAAGCCTGTGACGGCGTCAGATCGTTGCCGCCCCCATGCTCGCGTACACGCAGCTTGAGCTTGCGGAATACTGTACGCATCTCGGCAGCAAGCGACCGAGCGAGCCCGGTTTGAGCGGAAGACTTTCGATTGCCCACACGTGCAATATAGCATATCTACAGTTAAACTGTTAAGTTTGCCTGTATACGTGGCCAGCCGATGGCGCATGGGCTGGCACCGAGTCGCCGGTTCCTCATCGAAGACGCGAGCAGGCGTGTCTCAGACTGGGTTCTGGACAGTTCTGGGCAGGGACCAGCCGCTACTTCTCGATGACGCCACAGGCGATGCGATCGCCGGAGTTGCCGGAGGGGTCGGACATGAGATCGTCTGCTTTGGCGTGGATGACCAGCGAGGTTCCGCCTTCATGGAAGAGCGAATTGGGGCCTTCCTCGAGAGTGACGCCGTTGGCGAGGAAGGTCGCCTGGGCGCTGCCGTTGTGGCCCACGGTGAGATTCATGAGATCGCCGAGATGCGGATGAGGATCCTGCGTGTTGTGTATGCCGTGATGAGCGCCCGTCGGGTTGAAGTGGCCTCCGGCTGAGGTGAAAGCCGGACCTTCGCATTTGCCGATGGTGTGAATGTGAATGCCATGCTCGCCGGGGCTCAGTTGGGTGACTGTGACCGCGATTTTTACGCCCTGGCTGGTGGCGGTGATCCTTGCAGTTCCGATCCTCGTTCCCTGCGCGTTCATGATGTCGGCATGGGCGGATTTGGTGGCGGCGGCAGCCGACTGGATGGCAGCGGAGAATCCCAGGAGCCCGGCGATCAGCAGAAGACTTCGAAAGCGCATGGTAATTCCTCCCTCAACAATGCATCCCTTTGGAACGCGTGGATATTATGCCATGTAGAACGCGAGGAAAATAGCGGATGCGCGGTCTGTATTCCTTGCGGCCGAGATAAAGCCGTGCGGAGCGACACAGAGCGCCCTCGGCGGCAATTCTGTTCGTCCCGCCGACACGTGATGTACCTCACACCCGCGATTGCGAGATATGCGAAAGACGTGATATGCAACACTTGTGACGACGCTCACAGCCGATCGTGTTTAGAGATAAGTACTGTGCCATCATTCGCTGGAGTTGGGAATGTGATCTGGCCGACATGATCGGCCCTTACGAAACTCCAGTGCCTGCAAGGCGAGTGACGCCTGCAAGCGAGGTGGGCATGGGGCAGACGATTTGGCAGTCGATGGAGAAGAAGGGGTACAGCCGCAGACAATTCCTGCAATTTTGCACGGCAGCCGCAGCGGCTGCCGGTTTTGCGAAGAGCGGCGTAGCCCAGGTGGTGTCGGCGTTTGAGAAGAAGGAAAAGCCGGCCGTGGTCTGGATGCATTTTCAGGAGTGCACCTGTTGCAGCGAGTCGTTTATCCGGGCCTCGCACCCGATCGTGGCAGACGCACTGCTCGATGTGCTCTCGCTGAATTACTCAGAGACGCTGATGGCGGCGTCGGGGTTCCAGGCGGAAAAGAGCCTGAACGACACCATCAAAAACAATAAAGGCAAATATATAGTTCTCGTCGAAGGCGCGGTTCCGACCAAGGACGGTGGCGTCTACTGCATGATCGGCGGCAAGACAGCCCAATCGATTCTGCAGGAAGTTGCCAAGGACGCGGCAGCCATTGTTGCCTGGGGCAGTTGCGCTTCGAACGGCTGCGTTCAGGCTGCGAAGCCAAATCCGACTAACGCAACGCCAATTCACAAGCTGGTAGACAAGCCGGTGATCAACGTGCCGGGATGCCCGCCAATTGCCGACGTGATGATGGCGATCGTGACGCACGTGCTGGTGCTAGGTCAGCTTCCGGCGCTCGACAATCTTGGCAGGCCGAAGGAGTTCTACGGACGCCGCGTACACGATACCTGCTATCGCCGGCCGAATTACGATGCTGGACTGTTCGTGGAGTCATTCGACGACGAGAACGCGCGCAAGGGATATTGCCTGTACAAGATGGGCTGCAAAGGTCCGGTGACCTACAACGCCTGCTCGGTGGTGAAGTGGAACGAGGGCACGAGCTATCCGATCCAGTCTGGCCACCCATGCATTGGCTGCAGCGAAGAAGGCTTCTGGGATAACGGTCCACTGTATCAGCACCTTTCGTCCTTCCCTGGCTTCGGCATCGAAAGCACGGCGGACACCGTCGGCACGATTGTCGCAGCAACTACGCTGGCAGGTGTCGCGGCACATGCCGTAATTACAAATATTCGCAAAAAGGAAGTCATCGCGGAAGTACATGCGGATGACCAGAAGGAGTCCTAAGCGGCCATGACACGCATAGTCGTAGATCCCGTAACTCGCATTGAAGGCCACCTGCGTGTAGAGGCAGTGGTGGAAAACGGCGTCATTACCGACGCATTCAGCTCAGGCACCATGATTCGCGGACTGGAAAAGATTCTGATCGGCCGCGATCCGCGCGATGCCTGGGCCATTACCGAACGCGTGTGCGGCGTATGCACCACGGTTCACGCCATGGCAAGCTGCCGAGCTGTGGAAGACGCGCTGGGCATTTCGCTGCCTCCGACGGCAGAGCTGATTCGCAACATCATGACCGCAACGCAGCATGTGCAGGACCACGTGGTGCACTTTTACCACCTGCATGCGCTGGACTGGGTCGACATTGTGAACGCTCTCAAGGCCGATCCGAAGAAGGCTGCGGAGATTGCGCAGTCGTTCTCAAGCTATGACAAGAACACGCCTGCTCACTTCACCGATGTGCAGAACAAGATCAAGCAATTCGACGCCACCGGTCTGGGCATCTTTGCCAACGGCTACTGGGGCCATCCGGGATACAAGCTTCCGCCGGAAGTGAACCTGATCGCAGTTGCGCATTACCTTGATGCGCTGGAGTGGCAGAAGGAAGTCGTCAAGATCCATGCGGTGTTCGGCGGCAAGAATCCGCATCCGAATTATCTTGTGGGCGGAGTTCCCTGCTCGATCGATGTAGACGAAGTGGCGGCGATCAACACAGAGCGCCTGAACCTCGTCGGCAGCCTGATTGCGAAGGCCGATGAATTCGTCAACCAAGTGTATGTGCCCGATCTGCTCGCGGTGGCTTCGTTCTATAAGGACTGGGCGCAGTGGGGCGGCGGCCTAAAGAACTATCTGAGCTACGGAGAATACCCGACAAGGGGCTACAACGAACCCGCGTCGTTCAAGTATCCGCGCGGCGCCATACTCAACCGCGATCTGAGCCATGTATATCCGGTAAATCCCAAGGACTCGCAGGAGATCAAGGAGTATATCGCTTCGTCATGGTACACCTATGCGGGCGGAGACCAGGTGAGCCTGCACCCATGGGAAGGCGAGACCGAGATCAAGTACTCGGGCCCGCAGCCTCCGTTCGAGTCGCTGGAGGGATACGAAAAATATTCGTTCCTGAAGACGCCGCGGTGGAAGGACAACCCGATGGAGGTTGGTCCACTGGCCCGCCTGCTCGTTGCCTACGCTTCCGGTCACGACGACGTGAAGGAACTGGTTGGGCAGACGCTGGGTAAGCTGGATGTTCCACTGGATGCGCTTTTCTCTACGCTTGGACGCACCGCTGCGCGCGGCCTGTCTGCTGCGTTGGAAGTGGGATGGCTGAAGGAGTTCTACGCTCAACTGATCGAGCGCGTGAAGACACGCGAGACGTCGACCTTCAACAACGAGAAGTGGGACCCAAGCACCTGGCCGAAAGAAGCCGAGGGTGTAGGCCTCGTCGAAGCTCCGCGCGGTGCGCTAGCCCACTGGATCAAGATCAAGGATGGCAAGATCGAGAACTACCAGCTTGTGGTTCCGACCACATGGAATGGGTCACCGCGCGATGCCAAGAAGCAGCACTCTTCCTTTGAAGCTGCGCTGATCGGTACGCCGGTGGCCAAGCTCGATGAGCCGGTCGAGATCATCCGGACGATTCACTCCTTTGACCCGTGCCTTGCCTGCGCTGTGCACTTGTACGATCCGCAGGGACGGCATCTCAACCAGATCTCCTTCGAGTGACGCTATGAGTACGACTGGAATCGCAGGCAAATCCGTTTATGGAAATGGCAATCGTCCGGCGGAGTATCGGCGAGTGTATGTATGGGAGCTGCCGGTACGCGTATACCACTGGATCAACGCTGTTGCGCTGGTGCTGCTCTGCATCACGGGCTACCTGATCGGGGCACCTCAACGCATGTTCTATGCAGCCGAAGCTTACCAGCAGTACTGGTTCGGCTGGGTCCGCTTTATCCATTTTCTCTGTGCGTATGTATATGTCTTCAACTTCCTGGCGCGCCTCTACTGGGGATTTGTGGGCAACAAGTACGCGCGCTGGAACGCGTTCTTCCCGCTGACGAAGGCGCAGCGCCAGGAGATCGTAGACGTCGTCAAGGCAGATGTACTTGAGACGAAGCTGCATGGGCCCATCTCAACCGGACACAACGCGTTGGCTGGGTTCATCTACTTCTTCACGTTTCTCGCATTCGTGGCGCAGTCGATCACCGGGTTTGCTCTCTACTCAAGTATGAGCAACTCGTTTATACCGCGGATGTTCACGTGGATTGTGCCGATCATGGGCGGCGAGATGAGCGTCCGCTACTGGCATCATCTTTTTCTGTGGTTCTTTGTCGTGTTCATCGTGGTTCACGTGTATCTGGCGTTCTATCACGACTACATTGAGGGGCGCGGGACCATATCCTCGATCGTAGGCGGATGGAAGTTCGATCGAGTGAAAGACGCAGGGACGAAGAAATAGGGATCAGGGACCACGGATTAGGGATTTAAAAACCAACGCCTGGGGCTGCCGTAGTATTTTGGGATACTGGGTGACGCGAGGTGCTGGTGAGTACGGACTCAAAAAAGACTCTGGTGCTGGGGCTCGGCAACGTGATCATGGGCGACGAGGGCGTCGGCGTTCATGTAGTCCGGGCGCTGGAAAAACATACCCTCCCTGCAAATGTGGAATGCCTGGACGGCGGCACCGGCGGATTTATTCTGCTGGAGCCGCTGCAAAACGCGGGCCACATCATCCTGATCGATGCCACCGATGACGGCAACCCACCCGGGACCGTTACGCGCACCACGCCGCGCTTCTCCCGCGATTATCCCCCGACGCTGACCGCGCACGATATTGGCGTGAAGGATTTGCTGGACGCCTTCTACATGCAAAGCGGCGAGCGCGAAGTGGTGCTGTACGCCGTCACCATTGATCCCAAACAGCCGATTGCGCTGGATCTTTCGCCGGATCTGGTGAAAGCTGCGGATGAGGCTGTACGGCGCATCCTGCAGGAACTGAACGCGCCTACCAGCTGACCCGAGCATCGGATACGACGAGTTCGCACACTGGGGAAGTGCGTCACTCCAGGGCTGAAGCCCTCATGCAATTTGAGCCGTATGCGGCACAGCTGAAGAGCTTGCGGAGAAAGTCCGATTCAGCGTCGGCATGAGAAGGCCGGGGCTAAAGCCCAACGATTTATGGACAATTATTCGTGGGGTTGAAAACCCCACGCTCCTTCCGTCATCCGAAAACCCAAGTTCTTCCGCAAGTATGTAAAGCCGTGCCCTTTCAAGATCGCTGATTTATCCGCGGCCTTTTGAACCCGCTCGCAAATCCTCACTCGCCAATGATTGATGATTCACTTCTACCAATCCAACACTTCGCGTTGAGTCACACACATGTGCCCACTTGCGGAGGCGCGGGGTTAGCGCTTAGATTTCAAACGACACCCAAACGGGAGATTTCCTCCGAAGCTGTTCCAGAGAAAGGAACTCCATGGACCGCCGTACGTTTTTAGGTACCGCTGCTGCTGCCGCAATTACAACTGGTCTTCATCCGATTCCCGCACTTGCGGAGCCCGATCCGCCGAAGCTCAAGCCGATGGCGCTGGGTTTGCTCGTCAGCCCATTTGGTGCACCCGAGGCGACCATCAAGCGTGTTCACGACATGGGTTTAAGCAATTGCTTTCTTTCGCTGGACGGATACATCAACAGGTTCACGGCCGATGCCGCGAAAGAGATCGCGGATCTGCTCGGAAAGTATCAGTTGGTTGCCACCACAGTCGAAGTGGTTGGGCCAGGGCCGCTTGAGTGGAACTTTATGCAGGGTCCATCGACTATCGGCCTCGTTCCGCCGAAGACGCGCGCTGCACGAATCGACGCGCTGCGGCAGGTGTCGGACTTTGCAAAACTGCTCGGCATCGGCCAGGTGCAGACACATTGCGGATTCATTCCTGAGGATCCAACCGATGCGCTCTATCCCCAGGCGGTCGCTGCGATTCGCACCGTCGCCGAACACTGCCACGCCAACGGCCAATACTTCCTCATGGAAACAGGCCAGGAGACGCCGACTACGATGTCGCGGATGATTCGTGACGTAAATCTTCCGAATCTCGCGGTGGGACTGGATACGGCCAACCTGATCCTCTACGGCAAAGCGAATCCGGTCGATGCCGTCGATATCATCGGCACGCATGTACGCAGTGTGCACGCAAAGGACGGCAAGTGGCCGACGGACCCCAGCAAGCTTGGCGAAGAGGTGCTGATCGGACAGGGGCTCGTGGACTTTAAGACGGTCTTCACCAAGCTGCACAAACTTGGCTACACGGGAGCTGTCACCATTGAGCGCGAGACTTCGGGACCACAGCAAATTGAAGACGTAAAGAACGAGAAGATGTACCTGCAGCGGATACTGGATGAAGTGCTCGCATGATCCGGGGTTCGCTCTTGAGGTCCTGAGAGAGCGTGGCGCGACCAAAGTTGCGCGCCGGCGGCGGGAAATGCAAAGCGGATCCTTCGCTCCGCTGAAGAAAGCCGCTAGGCTCAGGATGACACCCCTCGGGCAAGTAGTTGTGCCTGATACAAGATGAACGCGAGGAAAAATGAATCGTCGGAAGTTTCTGCAGACCGGATCTGGGATGGTTTCAGGCATGCTGGTACTCAATCCACGCGCGGTATTTGGATACGAAGCGAACTCTGCTGTTCGGCATGGGCTGCTGGGATGCGGCAATCGCGGTACCAGTGTTGCAACATCGTTTGCGAAGAACACGTCCGCCCGCGTTGTCGCCCTCGCCGATCTGTTCGCGGACAACCTCGCCGCCGGGCAGGATCACTTCAACAAGCTGAATGCGAGCCTCGGGCAACCGGCCGTTGAAACCAAGATGCTATTCAAGGGTCCGCACGCCTACGAACAGCTGGCTGCTTCGCCCGACGTCGACCTGATCCAGATCTCGACGCCGCCGTTTTTTCACGTGCAGCATCTCGAGGCAGCTGTCGCCTCCGGCAAGCATGTCTATTGCGAAAAGCCCGTGGGCATCGACGTCGCGCAGACGAGGCAGGCTCTCGAAATCGCCAAACGCGTGAAGCCGAATCAAAGCGTCGATGTTGGCTTCCAATGCCGCAACGCTCCGCCGATCGCGGCTCTGGCCGAGAAGATCAAGGCCGGCGCTCTAGGAAAAAGCGTCACAGTCTCCGGCAACTACAACGCGCCTGCATCGACCGAGAAGAAGCGCGAGGGCGAAGGACCGGACGAATACCGCCTGCGCAACTGGCTCTGGGATCGCGCGCTCTCAGGCGACATCCTCGTCGAGCAGAACATTCACATCATCGACCTCTGCAACTGGATGCTTGGCGCGCATCCGTTCAAGGCGACGGCGACCGGAGGCCGCAACGTTCTCACGCACTACGGCGATTGCTGGGACAACTACCAGGTCGATTTTACGTATCCCAACGACGTGCATTTCTCATTCGCTTCAACGCAGTTCGGTACGGACAACGTTTTCGACGCAGGCTTGAAGCTGTTCGGCGCGAGCGGTTCGGCGACGTGCCCTTACTCCGGCGCCATCGCAATCACGGGCCCGAATGCGTGGACCTATCAGGACTCCGCTGCCACGACGCCCAGCTCCGGAAAATTCGCAGCCAACGGCGCCTTCCTCGACAACCTTGAATTCGCCGATCGCGATAAGGAGCGCACCTTCATCGCCAGCATCGTCTCCGGCCCGGCTCACAACCAGATTGCCGCGGGCGTGGAGACCGCGCTCAGTTGCATGCTGGGACGCATGGCTGGCTACCAGAAACGCGAAGTCACATGGGAGGACCTGCTGGCACATGGCGAAAGTTACAAGCTGGGATTCAGCCTCGATCAGTTCGCATGAGGCTTGACCTCGAGTCATGCAGGGGAGACACCGCTGATTTTTTCAGTTCGGCAGTAAGCCGTAAACGTCCAATTCTCCCGGGATTGTTGCAGTATTCCCCGGCTGTTGGCTGTCGTTGCCACGCGTTCCTATGTACACCTTTCCATTCGCAACAGTTGGAAAAGTGAACTTTACTGGAAAGCCGGCAGCGTTCCCCGTCCCCTGCGAGCTGTTCCAGAATTCCGTCGCAAGGTTTGTTGCGTCGTATGCGTGGAGTATGGCCGGTCCACACCCGGGTGACTCTAATGTGCAGTATTGAGTGTTGTCGAGGGCCCACAGAATGGCATTGGAATTGTCCGGCTTCGTGGTTATCGAAGGAGTCGCACCAGGAAATCCGTAGATCGCAGCCGATGAAGACGTCGGCGAGGAATTGATTGTATATGTGGACGAGTTGAGCGTGTATTGCTGAAGGTGGCCACTCATTCCAGCCAGATAGAACGACCAGTTCCAGTAGGCGGGAGTCCCATAGATGCCGGCCCCAAGATTCAGCAACTGAACCGCGCCGCCATTTGTAGCACTGTATCCACCAAGCGAATCCCGATTCAGCAGGCAGAGGTAGCCATCTTTGCCACCACCGATCACGAGATGGTTCGGATGGGTTCCGTTTGCCGGAAGATCCACAACAACTGCCGCTCCCCCTGATCCGAAGTCGTTATCTATCGAATTGTCAGTGGACTGATCAGCGGGAGTGAAATACTGCAAGACGGTCAAGCTGCTAGTGAGTTTCAGGAACGAATCGCCATAATCGTTATTGGGCGCCGTGGCATTTGTCACATCGAAATTCCCGTTCGCAGTAATGACGTAAACGTTGCCGGATGAGTCCGCGGCCGGCGCGCCACCCCCCATCCAGATACTTGTCTCGCCAGTATTAGGCGCTGTATTGAGAACGTAACGCTGAGATAGAGTTGCGGGATCGTATCCGATCATCCACCCGTAAAAAGGGTCCGTGTCCTCATGAGATCCCCAGGCTATATAGACAACACCATCGATAAGGGCCAGGCCAGCTCGCTGGTTTTCCTGTTTCGCTGAAAATGTTGGTGTAGTACCGATCGCAGGAAACGTGGCCGAAATGACCACTGGACCGGTGGAGAGATTCTCATTGCCCGTACGCAGATCGATCGCGTGCAGGCGTTGATAGAAATTGGTCTTCGTTGCATCGACAGATTTGGAAACCACGTAGAGCAAATCTGTTCCGAGATCGATTACAGGTGTGCCGGTGACACCGACTTCAGGTTGAATGTCGCCTTGGCTTTGACCAACGAGGGTATATGGAACGGATGTCTCTCCTGTCGTTCCGCCATGGGACGTATCGATCAGGTTCGCATGCCAGAGAGTTACGCAGGGGCTGGCGTCCGCGTCAAATGCATAGAGGCCGTCGTGTTGCGTGGCGACGACGACAACGTTGTGCTTTACCCCGCCGATCGTAAGATTCGGAACCCATAGGGGCTGCCCGTAGATCGCGCCATCGGCCGTACAGCTGAACAGTTTCCCGAAGGTGCCGGCAGTAACGTTGCTGGGCGCGAGCGTGTACTCCTGCGAGTTCACACCATTGCGAGCCACGTTGTTGTGGTACGTCGCAACTCCTGCAAGGTCGGTGACTCCCAAGGTCACAGATGAGTTCCCGACAGAGTCATTCACGCTGGTGGCCGTGATGGTGTACTGCCCCGCCGTGCCCGGAGCGGTATAGGTGACGGGCGACCCGCTCGCCGTCTTTTGCGCTGAAAATGTCCCGCATGCTGTCCCAGAACAACTCGAACCTGCCGCGCTCCAGTTCACCGCCCCTCCATCGCTTGCCTTCCCGGTCAGCGACAACGTCTGCGTAATTGTTAACCCCGCGCGCATCGGAGAGATGGAGACCGAAACGGCACTTGCTATTGTGAGGGAGAGTGTTGCGGAATTCGTCTGGGCTGGCTGGCTTGAGTCCGTAACCTTGAAGGTGAGCAAGACTGCGTTCACAGTCGCGGTTGTCGGCGTGCCGCTGATCGCGCCGCTCGTGGAAAGGCTAAGACCTGCGGGCAGTGTTCCGGCTGTCAGTGACCAGGTGTAGGGGGGCGTTCCCTCGCTCGCAGCCAGACTCGATTTGTAGGCCGCCCCCACATTGCCGTTCGGCAAGGAGGTCGTCGTGATCGTCGGCGCCGCAGATTTGATGGTGAGAGAAAGCGTTGCGGAATTCGTCTGGGCTGGCTGGCTTGAGTCCGTGACCTTGAAGGTGAGCGATGTTGCGTTCGCCGCTGCGGTCGGCGTGCCGCTGATCACGCCGCTTGAGGAGAGACTGAGACCTGCCGGCAGTGTTCCGGCGGTCAGTGTCCAACTATAGGGCGTCGTTCCACCCGATCCCTTCAGAATCCCAGAGTATACGGTTCCCACTATTCCGTTTGGCAGGGAAGTCGTCGTTACGGTGAGAGAACTGCTTATGAGTTTGGTCGTCGAATTCGTACCGCAGGCTTGAAGAAAAAAGCAGACCATGAGTGTAAGAGCAGGGGATCTTCTAGCGAGACCGAGTTCTGCAACGCTTCCTCGCCAGCGCGGCTTCCGGGCAACCATGCGCATCCCGATGGTACCGTCCTCTAGAGAATTAAGCTGGGAGCAATAAACTGACAGAACCAACAGGAGGAATTGAACTTAACTGAATGACAAGCTATCACATTCCAGTTGTCCCCGGCTGGAAAGACGCAGCAGGCCAATAGATGGATTCTCAAATAGTTGCCATATCAAGAATCGTGCTGCCCATATGTTGCGAAGGGCAACAGAAGTGGACGCATGGAGAGATCAAAAACAGTTATTGATTCTGTGGTGCCCGGAGGGGGACTTGAACCCCCACGACCTTGCGGTCTGCGGATTTTAAGTCCGCTGCGTCTGCCAATTTCGCCATCCGGGCTGAGGATGGGGTCTCAGCTCAATGGTAAATCGAAAAGGCTCAGGAGCGCGCAGAGCTTGCTGGAGCGCGTAGCTGAAGGCGCTCTCAACCTTTCTTTCAGCTCGACTAAAGTCCTATAACCCAAGGCGGGTTCGCAATTATTCGCTAAGCAGGCGCGCGGCTCCACGCAGCGGCGGAGGGCAGGTGTTGCCGCCATCGAGTCAGGATTTGTGGACCTGTGTGGCCTTCGAGAGCTATTGCGGATGTCGAAAGCGAATGTTTTCGCTATCGAGCCGGTACTCCGCCGAGCAGGTGTCGCCGCCGCAGATCATCGCTTCTTTTTCGCAGAGCTGGCGGCGCGTGATCAATCCCATGGTTCCGCAGCGCGGGCAAGACATGACCGCGACGTAGGGGTTCTGGGCATGGCCGAGCTTGGCCTGGTTTTCGAGGAGGAAAACCGTTCCCGGGTCCATCTTTTCGGGGATCCACTCTTCAAGAAATTGCAGGTCGGTTGACATGCTGCCCTCCAGAGGTGTTACGTGGCAAAGCAAGTTCCGATGGTGCGGGTGGTCCGCCGTTCAAGAGCTGGATGAGAACGGCTCGCCGGAGGCTGCTGGCTCCGGTTGTTGTGTAGTGTTTACGGGCGGCTGGGTTCGCGTCAACGAGAATCGGCTGACGTTAGTTGCAAATCGGATTCCCGGGCGCGCGATTGTCATCTGCCGCTTGCTGCCTTCGCTGTTGTGTCCGCGCTAGTGGAGTCTATTTCACGATAGATTTCGATGTTGCGCAGAATGCTTTGCACGTAATCTCGCGTCTGGGTAAATGGGATCGACTCAACGAACTCGTCGATACCGCTGTAGGGACCCGAGGCCTGCCAGTCTTCAACCCGGCTATCGCCTGCGTTGTAGGCGGCTAGGGCGTACTCCGGGACTCCGCCGAAGTGATCCAGCATCTGCTTGAGGTAGCGCGTGCCGAGGCGGATGTTGGTCTCGGGATCGAGCAACTGAAAGGTCTGGAAGTGAGTCATGTTTTCCTCGCGGGCGAGAGTGCGTCCAACCGAAGGAAGAAGTTGCATGAGTCCCCAGGCGTTTGCATACGAGATCGCCGAAGGATTGAATTCGGATTCCTGACGGATGAGCGATGCGACGAGATAAGGGTCAAGGCCATTCTTGGCTGACTCGGCTTTGATTATCGTCCAATAGGGTTCCGGAAAAAGAATGTGCCAGTACGCGAGCGGAATCGACTGGATGGATGCGCTGGCGGCGCCCGGCAATGCCCGCTTGAGCGCGCGCATGGCGCGATACGACTCGCCGAAGGACGCATAGATCTGCGCTTCTGCCAGAGCGCTCCACGAACCCGAATCAGGATCGGCGGCGATCTCGCGAGGGATATAGTCATTCAGGCCTGCGTTGGCGAGCAGTTTTGCCTTGGCAAGATGTGGACTGTCCTCGGGGAAGCTGTCGGCGAGCATTGGCAATTCAGGTGTCTTGATCTGGTCGAGGTCGGGAGCAGAGGCGGCCTCGGTAGCGCCGAGAGCGGCAAGTCGTTCACGCGCCATCTGCGCATAGAAGAAGTGCTGGTATACGCGGACAATCGTTCGGTAATTGGCGGCGGCCTGCGCAATGTTGTGATCTTGCGACTCGTAGAGCCGACCGCGCCAGTAGAGGGCGGAAGCTGTCTCAGGAGTACCGGGGAAGTTGTGAATCTGCTCGTCGAAGATGCGCTCGGCATCGTTGAAGTTTCCGAGGCGGTAATTCAACCAGCCAGCGCGCCAGTGCGCCGCAGAGGCATTCTTGTTCGATGGAAAGTGGTCAGCGAGGTAGGCGTAGTATTCGGCAGCTCGCGAATAGTCTTTCAGCAACAAGTACATGTTGCCGCTGGAAAAGACAGCCTCGGCCAACCACTGGCTTTGCGGGAAATCCGATTCCATGCGGGTAACAATCCGGGTCTGTTCGTCGAGATCGTTGCGGTTGCGAGCCAATTCCATGAGCAGGTAGAGCCGGCGCGCGCCGTTTTCGTCAGGAGTGTCGGCCAGGGCTTCGGCCTCGCTCTGGGTGAGAAGCTTCCGCTTCAGATCGCATGCAGCCGCAGCGACAGCGAAGCCATTGCGGGCCTGCGTATCGAGGTTGAATTTGAGGGCCAGGGCACGATACTGCTCGGCGGCTTCCTCGTAGTGCCCGGCCTTGTAATACGCGTCGCCGAGGCTGCGCAACTCATCGCTGGTCAGGGAATCTTCTGCACCAAGAGAGGTAAGCTTCGTCCGCGCGATTGCAGCTTCAGTCGAGAGCGGAAAGCCCAGCAGAAGCGCCTTGAAGACGCGAATTGCATCCTGGTTCCGATCCTGGGCCTCAGCAACCAAACCCGCCGCCAGCTGATAGCCGGCGCGGCCGGCCGCAGGATCGCTGGCTGCCGCATCGAGAACCCGCTTGGCTCCGACAGGATCGTGCATATCGAGCAGAACGTTGGCTTCGAGCTCGGGGACTTCGTCAACGAAGATGCTGTCGGGATACTTCTCCTTGAAGCCTTTCAACAACGCTTCAGCCTGGATTTCCTGATTGCCTTCGTGGCTTGCCTTGGCGGCAAGAAAGTCAGCATAATCATTCAATTCTTCGCCCGCCACCCTTGCCTGATGGAGGCTCGCAACTGCGTCGGTATAGCGTTTATCGAGGAAATAAGCGTGACCGAGCGCGAGATAGGCGGCAGCCGCAGCCTCCCCTGCGTGGGCGTGAGCATAGGACGTGACGCCGACGTACGCGGCGGGAGTGCGTAGGGTGGCGAGTTGCTGAGCCATGGGGCGCAGTTCGGTCGATGCAACGAAGGCCAGCTTGATCTTGTGGGCACGGGCAGCGCGACGGCGGCGCTCGGCGGGGCTTACGTATTTCTTTTTGCCACGGGGAGTGGTCGCTGAACGATGTGTCGTTGTTGATGTCCTTCGAGCGCTGGACGAGCCGGGCTTCTTTGCCGCTGTTGTGGCGTGGCTGCCTGTGGCAGCAGGTTTTTTGGAGGACGAACTGGCGTCGGGCTTCTTCGCCTTATGGCTGGCCGAAGTCGCCGCATCCGAGGAGCCGGCCGCCTGCGGTTCTGACCGTTTCCCTTCGACCGGAGCGACCACTAGCAAGGCGCAAAGAATCGCAGTGAGCACCCGAGCCGGTAGATGCGCCGGAAGAGGAGAAGAAACTGAGTTCATAGAATCACTGTAAGCCGGAAATGGCTCTGGTGAACAGCGAAGTACCAGCACCGTAACGTTCCCAAGAAGATCGCTGGTTTCCTGTCCCTCCTGGCGAAATTCCCTCGTTGGCTGGGGCAGCGCCGTCCTTTACACTTAGACGTATGGATTCGGCGGGTTCTTCCCTGCCCCAAGAATTCCCGCAACCAACCCCCATGGCGACCATCCAATCGATAGCAGGAGAAAACGAGCCGCACCCCGATGTAGCCCTTGTAGAGAGGGTTCGCAGCGGAGATATCTCGGCGTACGATGAACTCGTTCGCAAGTACGATCGCCAGGTCTTCAGGATCGCGCAGCACATTACGCAGAATCGTGAAGATGCTGAAGACGTTATGCAGGACGCGTTTCTGAAGGCGTACGAGAAGCTCGATCAATTCCAAGGAAACTCGAAGTTCTACACATGGCTGGTCCGGATCGCAGTAAACGAAAGTCTGATGCGTCTGCGCAAGCGGCGCACCGGCAAAATGGTTTCGATCGACGAGGACATCGACACGGAAGAGGGCAGCGTTCCCCGCGACCTCGCCGACTGGGCTCCCGATCCGGAGCAGAATTATACCCAGTCCGAGCTGGCGGAGATTCTTCGCAAAACCATCCAGGGCCTGCCCCCGGGATTCAGGGTGGTTTTTGTGCTGCGCGATGTGGACGGTCTTTCTACGGAGGAAACGGCAGAGACGCTGGGACTGAGCGTGCCGGCAGTGAAATCTCGATTGCTGCGCGCCCGGCTACAGTTGCGCGAACGTCTCAGCCGCTATTTCAAGCGGAAAAAGGTTCGCAAGGAAAAGGGAGTCAAAAGTGACGTGCACTGAGTTTCTGGCGATGCTCGACGACCTGATCGACGATTCGGTGACAACCGAAATGCGCGCCGATCTCCAAGAGCACCTGCGCGGTTGCGAGCATTGCGAAGTCACGTTGAGTACTACTCGAAAGACGATCCAGATTTATCGATCGCACGAGATTTACGAGATGCCGGCCGGGCTGCGCGACCGGCTGCATAAGGCGATCATGGAGCGGTGCAAGAAGGGCTGCTGAAAGGCGCTATTGATGTTCCCCACACAGCCTTGTCATCCGCCGGCATCGCTGTGATCGCGGCATCCTTCTGGCCTGCCAGGTGATTGTTCCCGTTGAATTGCGAGCGTGGCGCTGCGGGAGAGTTAGATAACCGCCCGTCGCCGGCATTCCGACCGGACATGGATTGATGCGGTAGAACACTCGTTGGTGTGCAACAAAAGCTGATGCGGCACTCCGACGTTCGCCGCGCCATCAACATTTATGGGGACGCGCAATCGGCAGAAATGCTCAAGGTAAATGGGAAGATTGTAGAGCTGGCTTTCAGTTTGCAATGAATGACATTGGGAGGGCACGGAGAGGGCCTAAGTACAACCCTTCGGCTAACAGCCGTGCACGTCGTGCTCTTCCCTGCAGATACCGATTGCTATAAGTTCCTATTGTTGTGTATGTTAGCGGTGCCCTCCTTCTTGTCAATTGCTATCGATACACCCCAGATTATGCCCTAGTTTGAGCGTGGGTGGGCACAAAAATGGGCACAGTTTCCTGCGGGATAGATTCGCCAGAAAGCCCGAGAAATTTTGAGCACCGACCTCTGGCGCAGGGCACTGAAAGGCGGCAACTTATAGAAATAAGCGCAATGGATGGCCCCTCTTGGGGGCTTCGAGGCACGCATGGTAACCGTTATTGCGCCTTTATTGTGCCCGCGACCTCTGCCGTATGGACCTCTGCCCAAACAAGGGATTCTGCAACGATTGATTTGCGCTGAAGTCAACGGTTGAGCCAGGGTCACTTGTCGAGTCGGCGACTTATCATCCACGTGGAATGTCAGAAAACGACGCCGGAATCGGTGCCACCAGCCAAAGATTCAGTTGACAATGTACCAACGAATCGGTATGTTTCATACCAACTAGATGGTACCCGACATGACGATAGCCACAGCGAGACACGAATCGAAAACCAGATTCCTGCAGGTCGCCCTTCAAGTGATTCGCACAAAGGGATATACGGCCACGACGGTCGAGGACGTTTGCGAGGCGGCAGGGCTGACGAAGGGAAGCTTCTTCCACCATTTTGACAGCAAGGAGGAGCTGGCTCTGGCTGCCGCTGACTATTGGACGGAAGGTGCGGGCGCGCTGTTTGCCTCCGCGCCCTACCATGCGCGAGCCGACGCGCTGGAACGGTTGTTGGCCTATGTGGACTTCCGTAAGGCGCTGCTGACGGGGGAATTGGCCGGCTTTACCTGCCTGGCGGGGACGATGGTACAGGAGGTTTACGACACGCACCCGGCGATCCGCGAGGCATGCGATCGGAGCATGAGCGGGCACGCGGAAACGCTGGAGCCGGATATCGCCGAAGCGATGCGGAAATACGGGGTGACCGGCGAGTGGACGGCGCGGAGTCTGGCGCTGTACACGCAGGCGGTGCTGCAGGGATCGTTCATTTTGGCCAAGGCGAAGGGCGGGCCCGCGGTGGCTGGGGAGTGCCTCGATCACCTGCGGCGGTATATCGAGTTGCTGTTTCAGCAAAAGGAAAGCACGGCTTAGTTGGACCTTTAGGTGGCCAACTTTGTTGATGGCACAATTCAAAGCTTTCTGGAGAGGGGGAATCGCTTGCGAAATTCCGTAACGATCTTCGTTTTTGTATTCCTGGCCCTGGCAGTTCTGCCGGGAGGCATCCAACAGGCGCGAGCGCAGGCGGATCCCTATCCAGCCATGGCTCCTCTGGACGAGTACCTGATGCCAAAGGATGCGGAGATCGCGCTGGCGCGCAGCGCGGCGCCGGCTTCCAGTCGCGGACGGCGCCACCGTGATGGTGCTGGAACGGCAGGGATACACGACCGCCGTGCAAGGCACGAACGGCTTTCTCTGTTATGTCGAGCGATCCTGGGCCCATGACACGGATCATCAGGAATTCTGGAATCCGAAAATGCGCGCCCCCAATTGCTTCAATGCCACGGCGGCCAGCAGCATTACGCCGATCTATCTAATGAAGACCCGACTGGTGCTGGCAGGCAAATCGAAGGCGGAGATCGCACAGGCGATCACGGCGGCCCTCGATAGCGGGAAATTGCCGGCGCTGGCGCCGGGAGCGATGTGCTACATGATGTCGAAGGAACAGTACCTCAACGATCAGGCCCACAGCTGGTACCCGCACGTGATGCTCTACTCTGCAGGCGACGTGGCGAAGAGCTGGGGAGCAAATCTGCCGGGCTCACCCGTGATCGCGGCGAATGATCCGCAAGCGCGAGTGACGATTTTCATGGTCGTGGTGCACCACTGGTCGGACGGGACACCGGGCCCGCCGATGGAGCACTGACTCGCAACCGGGACCGAGTTGCTCATGCATGTCAGAGAACTTTCAGGAAGTGTTTTGATGAGCAAACAATCGCTCATCACAGTCGCGTTTTCTAACGGGAAATCGTTCCGTGATGTATGAGGAACACGGAATATCTGATCCACTTCGAAGCGCGTTACCGCGCGCCTCTCGAAACGCAGGCCCTTTCGAAACTCAGGACGGCGTCAAGATGAGTGTTGGAACGTTAGCGTCGTGCATCTCAAAGCTTGCCGTGATTGACCGCCGGAGAAATACCCTTTCGGAGAGATTAAGGCTGTGGAACCTCACACAAACCGGCAAATGGATCCCCAGAGACCAACAAGCTCCGCAACAGGGCGTAAGCAGGCGGGTGATCGGGAGCTTGGTTTGGTGCGTTCTGGTTTCGATACTTGTCTGGACTGCCATCGGCTGGATATTCTCGCTGGCGGACCTTAACAGCGGACACTACGAATACTCTTTGCGCGTGAACCTGTTGGAATTCTCGGCCTGGGGCTTCCTGGCTCCTCTGGTTCTTGCGCTTGACCGACGACTGCTGTTCTCAGGAAAGCAACTCGGCAGTAGGGTCGGTGCACATCTGGCTGCGAGCCCCCTCTTGACATTGGTCTATCTTTACATCTTCACGACGATGCGTGCCCTTTTGGCCGTTGTGCCATGGAGTGCGCTGCGCACTTCGCAACTCTTCGCCCTCGGGAACCTTGGCTGGCTTCTGTGGAATTGGCTCATCTGCTGTCTAATCGTCGGCGTGGTACTCGGCTATCGGTACTACGAGCGCTACATTTCGAGCGAGCTGCATGTTGAATTACTGGAGCACAGTTTCGCCGAATCGCGTTTGAACTCGCTGCGCATGCAACTCGATCCCCACTTCCTGTTCAACGCTCTGAATACGATTTCCTCGCACCTTGAGCGCGATCCCAAGCTTACTCGCTGCATGATTGGGCACCTCGGCGATCTGCTGCGGATATCCCTCGAATCGAAGGACAAACCTGAAGTATCGCTTGCAGAAGAACTTTGGTCCCTCGAACACTACCTTGCCATTCAGAGGATTCGCTTCGGCAACAAACTGAGGTTCAGGACGGAGATCGCCTCTGAAGTCCAGTTTGCCCAAGTGCCGTCGTTCCTCATTCAGCCGCTCGTTGAAAACGCGATCCGTCACGGTATATCGTGTCGCGCCGCTGGCGGGACAGTGACAGTGAAAGCCGAGGGTGTCGATGGTCGCTTGGAGATTCATGTGCTTGACGACGGTGTAGGCTTGCCCGTTGGTTGGTCGATGAAAACCTCAACTGGCCACGGTCTTTCAATTACCTCCGAGCGCATTGCAGGACTGCACCCAAACGGGGACAGCCGGTTCACAGTCCACGACCGCGTAGAAGGCGGTACGGTTGTCGAGATTTCGCTGCCATTGCATGTGAATAGAGCAGAAACACTAGCCCTGTAAACCGACGCAGGCCGAAACTCTCTTATCGACCGGCGCGGAGGCTAGTTTTAGAGCTCCGGTAGATTTGCCCCGATGCGGAAGTTTCGATCCAAGGGAGGCGAAACTCGATCCACTTTGACGTATAGTTGCCAATTCGGACTTGCGGAGCAGGATAGCTACCGTAAGTCGGCCAGTACTTACAAACCCAGTCCGCCTGGACGCAAAACCGCCTTCTCGGCGGATAGGGTCCGGGCCGGTTCCCGCCAAAACCACATGGCACAGGCGACTACTCGGCCAAGTGACTTCCACAAAGGCGGTGGTTGACTGTATCCAATGCAGTAGGAGACCTGCTTCACGGCTTTCGAAGGGCGGCCAGGAAGGTCTGGTAAGCTGGGGTCGCTCTTCAAACGAACTCGGATCGAGGACAGACAATGCGTATTCGTGCTCTGATTCTTGCAGTTGCTGTGATAGTGAGTGGTGGTATGCAGATGCGGGCGCAGATGAGTGGCCCCCCGCCGTCGCCGCCGGTGGGTACAAAGGAAGACCCCGCGAAAGCGGTGGACGGTTTGCTCTCCATGATGGAGTTTCAGGTAGTGGGCGCGGCGAAGGCTATGCCAGCCGATAAGTACAGTTTCGCGCCGGCGCAAGCCATCTTTGCTGCGGGCCAGACAACGCAGTTCGATACCGTGCGCACCTTTGTGGCACAGGTGACGCACCTGGCGCAGGCGAACTACTTCTTTTTCGGCTGGAGTGGCATTAAGCCTGACCGCGACTTGAAGGCAATCGGCTCCATTACGACGAAGGACGAAGCGGTGGCTGCACTCGAAGCATCGTTCGTCTACGCGCACAAGGCGATTGCAACCATCAAGACAGAAAATGCATTTGTCGCCATCAAGCCGGTCGACGGGTTCAGCACGCGGGCTACGATTGCCGCTTTTGCAGCAGCCCACGGAAATGATCACTATGGTCAGATGGTGGAGTACCTACGGATGAACGGCATTGTGCCGCCGGCAAGCGCCAAGTAGTAGCTGATTAGCGGGTCAGCAAGATGCGGCCCTGATCGGGCCGCTTTCTTTGTTTTTAGGAGAAGGCTTTGGTTCAAGCGGACGAAAAACCGCCTACCGGGAAAAGTGAATTCCAAGCTGAGCACGGGTTGGAGACCATCTGGACGCGTAGGCGACTATTCGCCCACGTGGAATGTAGACTCTGCCGTGACAGAACAGAGGCGGGCAGTAACCTATTGAAACTACGCGTCAAGTGATCGCTGCAAATTGACTCCTTACCGTTCTCTCCATGAGCGCATTATTGCCAGTCACTCATTGATGTTGTGAGCGGCAGTTTAGGGGCCACTTGATTCGACGGCTAACCTCCCGGATCTGAAACGACCTCGTGCACGGTTATGACCAGACGTGACAACCATCCGTCATCGATCATCCAGCGAGCAACAAACTCTGCTGATTCTGAATCGATCCGATATGGCAAGGCACGTGCCACCCTTAGCGGTAGGTCGATCGCCGCGAAGCGACAGCAAGACAACAAGGAGTCAACGACATGCCAGTATCAAGCCTCAACAAACTCAAAGCCCGGGTTGGCTTCATCGGTCTGGGCCTCATGGGAAGCCGGCTCACACGACGCTTGCATTCACGCGGCTGGAAGATTCAAGCATGGAACCGTAGTCCAAAGCCGGCCGACGAGCTAAACAAGGAGGGGATAGCCATAGCTGCATCCGTTGCGGATCTCGTTGCTGACTCAGATGTCGTTCTTTCTTCCTTAGCAAATGACGCAGCTGTGTGGTCCGTCTACCTCGACAAGGGTGGCGTCTTCTCTACGGCATCGCCGGGATCCGTCATCCTCGAATTGAGCACGATCTCGCCGGAACTGTCGCGCCAGTTGCATCGGGAAGCTAGCACAAGAGGTGTGAGCTTCCTCGATGTGGCCATCTCCGGATCAACACCAGCGGTCGACGCAGGAACGATCACGCTGCTTGCCGGTGGTGACAAAACAACCTTCGAGCAAAGTGTTCCTATTTTCGAGTCGATTGCCAAGCAGTGGTTCTTGATCGGACCTGGGTCTTCAGGCGTCCGAATGAAATTGGTCGTCAACCTTCTCCTGGGCCTCGATATGGAGGCGATCGCAGAGGCAGTTTCACTAGGAGAGCATCTTCAGATCGATCGGAACGTTTTGCTCGATGTCCTCTCGAAGACCGCGGTAGTCGCTCCCGCGATGGAGGGGAAGTTCCGGAAAATCAAGGACGGTGACTACTCTCCGGAATTCCCGCTGCGGCTGATGAGCAAAGACATGGATCTAGTCATGAATGCCGCGAGAACGTCTGGTGCTGATTTGCCTGCGGCCTCTGTCGCTCAAGCCGTACTTGCCTCCAACATTCCCGCAAGTGGCGAACTGGACCTCGCCGCTATCACCCCGTTTGTCATTGGTCAAGGAACCAGAGCCCAGGGTTAGCGACCTCGGCGGGGTTCTTGAATGGAGGTTTTTGTGGATCGCAGAGATTTCCTAAAGACGGCCACCGTTGCTGCCGCAGGATCAGTTGCGCCTGCGGGCGCACAAAGCACTCAGTCTTCTCTCGCCACCCGCCGTCCTGAGTCCCCGAACATGATTTATCGTGATCTTGGCCGCACCGGTGAACGTGTTTCTGCGATCGGCATGGGCGGTTACCACATTGGGAAACAGCCAGACCCGCACGAGAGCGTCCGCTTGCTTCGCACCGCAATCGATCGCGGTATCACCTTTATGGATAACTGCTGGGACTACAACGGCGGAATCAGCGAGGTCCGGATGGGCCAGGCGCTCCGCGACGGCTACAGGCAGAAAGTCTTCCTGATGACAAAGATCGATGGCAGGGATAAGAACACGGCTGCCAGACAGATTGAGCAATCGATGGGACGCCTGCAGACGGATGTGATTGATCTCCTGCAATTCCATGAGGTCATTCGCCTCGACGATCCGGATGTAATCTTCGCCCCCGGTGGGGCTATGGAGGCTGTTCAGGAAGCAAAGCAAGCGGGCAAAATTCGCTACATCGGCTTTACAGGTCACAAGGATCCGAGCGTGCACCTGCGCATGTTTGAGACCGCCGACAAGCACTCTTTCCACTTCGACACGGTGCAGATGCCGATCAACGTGATGGATGCGCATTTCCGTTCGTTTCTGAATGAGGTTGTGCCGGTGGCGCAGGAACACGGCACCGCTATTCTTGCCATGAAGACTTTTGGCGATCCCTACATCCTTCAAAGCAACACGGTGACTCCGATGGAGGCCTTGCACTTCGGGCTGAATTCCCCGGCAACGGTAGTCATTACCGGGATCGACTCATCAGCAATCCTCGACCAGGCGTTCCAGGCTGTGCAAAGCTTCAGGCCTATGGATCACCAGCAGGTCGCAGCGATTCTCGCGAAAACAAAGGAAGCCGCCATGACCGGAAAGCTCGAACTCTTCAAGACCACTTCGCGTTATGACGGTACGATCAAGAACCCGTCCTGGCTCGGCTACACCAACGGCTGAGCAACGCCACCTCGGGTACATTTACGGATGCCAGGTGTCCGCTTCGGATGGAATTACCAATGCTGAGGAAACCCTAGCGGCTTAGGGGGCTTCATGAGACAGAGAAGATTGATAGCACTGGGCGCCTTTGCAACGATCGCGGCCGCTATGTTCATCTCGGTTCACTTTGTCGGCGGACAAAGTGAAGCAGTGCCTACACCCATCACACAGGTCTACAACCCGTATCCGCCTGGCATTCTACCGTCTGATTTGAGTTCCGAGACAGGTCGGGTTCAACGGGAAGTTGATCTCATCGAAGAACGAGCGCTTGCACGGTGGCACACGTTAAAGAAGCCGATTCTGGCGGGTCAACCACCGGTTCTTCAGGATACGGGAACTGAGGCAGTAGAAACGCTCGGCGAGCTAATGCTCTACGACAACAAAATCTCGCCGGGTAAAAATCTTGCTTGCGCGTCGTGCCACATGCCATATGCCGGCTTTGGCGGACCGATCCCCTCGGTCAACCTGACAATCGTCGCGTTTCCGGGAACGGTTCACTTTCGCGTCGGCAAGCGAACACCGCAACGACACCCATATGCACCATTCTTCCCCGTACTCCAATACAACCAGGAACAGGGCCTGTTCTTTGGCGGAAACTTCTGGGATTCACGCGCGACCGGATATAGGTTAAGGATTCCCGACGCCGAACAGGCACAGGGTCCTCCCGTCGATACCCAGGAAATGGGCTTCCCTGACACTGCCTGCATCGCATTCCGGCTTTCGCACGCCGTGTACAGGCCTCTCTTTGAAGATGTATGGGGCAAAGGCTCGTTCGACATCGACTTTCCACCAGAGACTGCACGGATCTGCACAACCCCTGGAGGGGCCGCAGTGTTTGGCGGGAACACCACGCCGGTCCCTCTGGGTGCGGCGGACCGAACCCGCGCAAACACCGTTTATGACCGCTGGGCGCAGTCCATTGACGCATTCGAGCAGTCCGTGCAGGTCAGCGCTTTCTCGTCGAAATTCGACGCCTTCCTGGCTGGCAAGTACAAGCTCACAGCAGACGAGATTGCGGGTTTCAAGCTTTTCGACGGCAAGGGCAATTGCAATTCATGCCACCTCGACGGAAGAGGAACGAGGCTTAAATCAGGTCAGATCGACACCAGTTCGACCGCCATGGTGAACCCTCTGTTCACCTGCTTCGGCTCAGCGAACGAGGGCACGCCCCTGAATCCTAGGAATGCTTTCTATTATCAGACCACGCCGGATTCCTACGGGTTGATTGCCAATCCCTACGGCTTCGGCTACAGAGATTTGGGGCTCGGGACTTTCCTCAGAAGCGGGTTCGGTTCCGGCCCCAACCCGAACTCAAGCTGGAGAAAATACGCGCCCACCGTTGACGGCCAAATGCAGGTGTCTACGGTGCGGGACGTGGCGTTGACACCGCCACAATGTCCCACTACCGAAGCCCCCGGGCCCTACTTCCAGAAGGGATTCTTTCACAACGGCTACTTCAAGAGCCTGAAGCAGGTCGTGCATTTCTACAATACGCGCGACAAGTATGCATACCCAGTCACTTCCGGACATTGCCCGAAGGGAACGACCGAAAAAGTCGACTGCTGGCCTATTCCAGAGGTGCGGAACAATATCGATATGACCAGCGGTAATCTTGGCCTGACGGATGAGGAGGAGAATCAGATTGTGGCATTTCTGCAAACATTGTCGGATGGCTTCACGAGGCCCTACATCAACAGCGATACGTACACGGGTGGCTGCATGAGGGGTGGTTCGGCTGCGACCCAGGGCAACGATTTCTTGATCCCGACTCCGCCTCTACCGCCCTGTGCATCCGCTATCTGCGGCGTTGCCCCTGTCCCGAGCCCACCTATTCCGTAGCGCGAAATGCTGAAAGATGGGAATGCGGAGACCAATGGATTCTCTTTTCCTTGCCCGTTTTGCAAGACCGCAGGTGGGAACGGATGAGGCGAACCGGGTTATCGCGGATGGCGGCCGCACCTTGATCATCAGTCCGCGAGTATTTCTTTGAGGTGTGCACATGAACAGAGTGCTCGTGATATGGGCGATCTCGGTTTTGAGCAGCAGCCTATCCGCCCAGGTAAGTCCAACGAGTCCAAAAGCAGCGCGTGTGCGGATCATCCAGGGGCCTAAGATCGAGTTGGCTAAGGAGCATTTGACGATTATCAACTGGACAACGAACAATCCCGGTGGCTCCCCCGTACATTACGGGATCGTGCACTATGGTACAGATCCACATAACCTGATCGAGACCGCCAAATCTCCGATCAGGTTGAACGCGGATCACTCATCGACGATTTTTCGCGTACGCCTTGATGACCTTAAGCCGGAGACGACCTACTACTACACAGTTGGTTCGATGCAGGCCACCGGAGAGAGTGATGGGGCGAACAGCTCAGTCAACCACTTCACTACCCCCTAGAAGCAACCACGATTTTCAGTTGTTTATGACGGGGCAACCCGCCGACGTTGAATGAGCGGGCGGTCTGGAGATTGTGCGGTCAGTTGCCCGAAGGCGGGACAGCACAAATCTCTGTCTAGACGTTGGCCCCCTGGTAGGCGCCCACAGTCCAACTCACTCATTGAAGTCTTGAAGCAACTGGGGTGTTTCAGGGCAATGCACTCGTTGCGCTATTCAAGTCGATCCTTGTTCTCGGCAAGTGGCCGAAAAATCGGCTTCTCGTAGACTTGTCTGCCATCCGGCGCGAGGTATCCAACCCAAGCTCAAGTTGACGAGTAGGCGACTTTACGTCCACGTGGAAAGTTACCCACGGAAATCAGTAAACGCTAGCGCTTATCGTTACAGATCTCGGACGCTCACTCACCTGCTAGGTTTTTGTTTGCCAGAATTCCTAATGGGGCTGATGCTCTTAACGAGTGAAGGTGCGAGCGTAAAGGCAAGACGGGACTCGTCCCAGAAAGCGGAAAAGCTCCTGCGACGAACCCCATCCTTAGACTGCGGAAATTTAAGTCTTGTAGTTAGACTTGAGCGGTACCACCGTCGACGAAGAGTTCGACGCCGTTGACGAAGCTGGAATCGCTGGAGGCGAGAAAAAGAGCGACCGCCGCGATCTCTTCCGGGCGTCCCATCTCGCCGCGTGGAATCTGGGATTTAAAGAACTTCTTGGCGTCGTCTCCCAGGGGATCGAGGATCGGCGTGTCGATGGTGCCGGGACTAAGGACGTTTACGCGGATTCCGCGATCCTTGAGCTCCAGCAGCCAGGTACGGGCGAAAGAGCGAACCGCAGCCTTACTGGCGCTGTAGACGCCAAACGTTGGAAAACCCTTGATGCTGGCAATGGAGCCGTTGAGAAAGATAGAGCCGTTGTCATTGAAGAGCGGAAGCGCTTTCTGCACGGTGAAGAGCGTGCCGCGAACGTTGAGATCGAAGGTCTTGTCGAAGTGCTCCTCGGTGACCTCTTCAAGCTTTGCGAACTCACCGAATCCGGCGCTGGCAAACAGGATGTCGATCTTACCTTTCTCGCGCTTAACCGTGTCATAGAGACGATCGAGGTCGGCAAGGTTTGCGGCGTCGCCTTGCACCCCCGTGACGTTTTTGCCGATGAGATTCACGGCCTCATCGAGCTTGTCCTGGCGGCGTCCAGTGATGAAGACGTATGCTCCCTCTTCGACGAAGAGTTTGGCTGTGGCGAGCGCCATGCCGGAGGTGGCGGCGGTGATGACTGCTACTTTGCCATTGAGCTTGCCCATATTGTTGCCCCTTTTCTGTTTCAACCTTTGAAGGAATTGTTGGGGCTGTCGTTTGTGCCGCCCCTCGCCTCGTGCTGATCTGTAGATGGGGTCGAGATCGGACACGATTCAATAGTTCTGAATTTGTGAACTACTGAACCTTTTACGCGAAATGGCTACATCTTATGGATGTGCGTCCTTTATTTCATCCATCGCCTGACGTCATCACGGTAGAGGGGATTCTCCATGCTCTGTCCGACCCGGTGCGGGTCGCGATCTTCGCAGATATCGTAGCTCAGGAGTGTTCGCATAACTGCTCGATGTTTCTGAGCGTTAGCAATAAGGCAATTCCGAAGTCCACGCTCTCGCAACACTTTAGAGTACTGAGAGAGGCGGGGCTGATCCGTGGCGAACGGCGCGGTGTGGAGATGTACAACATTTCACGTTGCGCGGAGATCGAGAAACGCTTCCCGGGGCTACTCCGGGCAATCGTCAACGCGCATACCATCCAATCTAAAGATGAAGCTCAAGCAAAAGACCCTGTTGCGAGAAGGTCGTCCAGGCGGTCAGTGAAGAATAAGTGAGAGGCTGCGGCCATCTGCTGGCCGAAAGACCGCTTCGCTGCAAGCAGAGCCCGGGCCCGTTTCCGCGAAACCAACTGGACGCAAAGACGACTATTTGGCAACTTGTCTTGATCTGATTTGTGAATGAGTGCCTTGGCGGAGATAAGCGGCCAATAAGCTGGGCCGCGTGATTATGGCTTGCAGTAAGAAGTTATATTTCTTTCAGTTGGATATTCTTCAGGAGGCGGAGCCCCGCTTCCTGCCAAGCATCTTGGCGGATCGCAGCGGGAAGCGGGACCCGTGTGAGGTTACGATCCTCTTTGTCCCAGTGTCGGTCCCGCTGGAGCGGCTTGCTGCCTGCTGGGCCGAAGACTCGGACGAGATTATTTTACGCCGATGCCCGGTTTGCGAACAGGATTCGATCGTTGGCCATGGGCGACGGCGCAAGCAGGCGCACGACGAGCATCACGATTGGATCGGGATTCGCCGGGGCCGCTGTATCCGATGCGGAAAGACCTTCACGTTTCTCCCGGTGTTTTCTCTGCCCTATACGCATTACAGCCTGTTGGCACGCTGCCAGGCATTGCTGCGTCGCTTTGTGGAGCACTGTTCGTGGGAGAAGGCGGCGCCGAAGTTCAAGGATGCTGACCGCGTACCCGATTCCTCTACTGTGCGCCGCTGGTCACAAGGTGTGGACGAGTCACAGCCGTCTTTTGTCCGCAAGACGGCTGTGCGAGCGGCTCGGTGGCTGGAATCCGCTCACTCGCTTCAGGATGAATCAGTGTTCTTATCCTGGCTGACTCCGGTGCTGGAAGTCCTCTGCCCAATGCGCCGCTGAGAAAAAATCCTTTCCCCACCATCCTTGCCTGGGAACTCCGGCGTGGTTCTCCTACGCTGAGCTCCGGAGGCGAAAAAGGCGCTGTGGGCGAAGACGTCGAAACACTCAAGCGGCGATTGCCGCTGTTGGAGTATCTGCGGCAGCATGACTGGGCAGGGCGGCCCGCAGGCCGCTCCGAGTATGTCGGTCTCTGTCCGCTACACAAGGAGAGTCAGCCGTCGTTCTATGTGAACGCGCGCAAAGATGTCTTCTACTGTCACGGCTGCGGGCAGGGCGGCGATCTGATCCGTTTCGTCCAGTTATCGCGCGGCTTATCCTTCCGCCAGAGCCTGGCCAGCCTCGATCCGGAGATCACTCCGGAAGCTGATTCCAGAGCTGTGCTCGAGCAGGCCGCGGCGTTCTATCACCAGCAACTGGATCGCTGCCCCGAGGCGCTCGACTATCTCGACCGGCGCGGAGTGCATGATCCGGCACTGTTCCGGGAACTCGGCATCGGCTATGCATCTGGTGGAACCCTGCGCCGGTATCTGACGGCGCAGGGTCATTCGTTCGATGTGTTGCGAAGGCTTGGCCTCATCAACGCTCGCGGTGCGGACGCCCTCTATCAGCGCATCGTGTTTCCGTTGCGTCAGGGCGAGCACATCGTCAACCTCTACGGTCGCAGCATCGGCTCTGCGTTCGCCCATCGCTTCCTCCCCGGCAGCAAGGGCGGCCTGTATGCATGGGAGAAGGTTCGCAACTGCTCCGAGGTGATCCTGGTCGAAGGGCTGTTCGACTATGCCGCACTGCGGCAGGCGGGATGCCACAACGTGACCTGCTCGCTGGGTACGCAACTCAACGCCGACCAGTTCCACCAGCTGTGCGATGGCGAGCGCACCGTCTATCTCACCTTCGATGTCGATCAGAACCAGAGCGGCCAGAAAGCCGCGGAGCAACTGGCTCATCGTCTTGTCGTGCACGGTATCTCGGCACGTCGCGTTCTGCTGCCTGAGGGACATGATCCCAACTCCTTCTTCGTTGAAGGAGGAGAGCTATACCAATTCCAGTCTCTCGTGGAGGCCGCGCAGCCATGAAGTTCCGCGTCATCTCGAAGAAGACTTCTACGGGCGCACACAGTCCGATTCAGGTGGTCGAGCAATCCACCGGCAAGGGCGTTGCGTGGATCAATCGGTACCTCGACCGCGAGTATGTCCGCCGCCTCGCAGACAAGTCCCTCTACAGCTACGCGCATAGCCTGCTGCACTTCGTGCGCTGGTGGGAGAGCGTCCATCACACGGGCGAAATCTCTGCCGCGGACCTCACTGAGTCGACTCTGTTCGATTACGTACGCTTCCAATCGAGCCTCCGACCTCTGCCTTCAGCCTCCACCATCAACGACCGCACCGCCACTGCCGATCGCGCTATCCGTAATCAGTTCCCTAATGCTCCATGTCAGGTCGCGCACGGCTTCCATCAGCCCTTCCTGCACCGCAGGCCGATGGGCCTGGGACGCCCCAGGTTCGATCTGAGCAGACTCAGAGTGCGGGAACCCAGGCTCAACATCGTTCCTCTCTCGGTCGATGAAGTGGCGCGCTTCTGGTCCAGTTTTCGAAACGCGCGCGACCTGGCCATCGTCGGCCTGATGCTGATGCAGGGGCTCCGCTCCGCCGAAGTGATGGCCTTGAACCGTGATGATGTGCTGTTCTCCGAAGGGCAGCTTCGGGTGCGCGGCAAGGGGAACAAGCTGCGCTTGCTGCCCCTGGCGCCGGAAACCACGCAACTGCTCGATCACTATCTCCGCGTGGAGCGCCCCGATCCCTGCTCGGCGGCACTGTTCGTGGTGTTGAAAGGGCCCGCTCGCGGCCAACGCATGACACCGGCGGGATTACGCTCCCTGTTCCGCCATCATCGCCGCACCACCGGCGTCCAACTGGCCAATCCGCACCGCTTCCGACACACCTTCGCCTCGGATATGGTGCGCGCCGGCATCAGCCTGCCCGCACTGATGCAGCTGATGGGCCACGCCGACATCGAGACCACCATGCACTACGTGAAGGTCTCTCCGCAGGATGTCTATCTCCAGTACGCCCGCGCTGCAGCCCAGTGTATCCATCCTCAGCCGAGGATCGAGTGATGCGCTGGCGCCGCCCACCGCTTCAGCATCCCCTGGCGCCGGTCTTCGCGCACGCGGTCGAGTCGATGTGCACCGCACTCACTTCGTCCAGCAAGCGCAACTACGACATCGTGGTGCGCAGCTTCCTCGTCTATCTCGGAACGAAACACCCGAAGATTACGCGTCTCGAACAACTGCGCCGCGATCCTCATATCCTCGGATGGATGGCGCACATGCGCGCTCAAAATCCACCTCTGGGCACCGCAACCTGCATCGGCCGGCTCTTCGCCCTGCGCACCATCTTCCATGAGCTGGCTCGCACTAGCCATCGCGCTGAACTGGCCCACTTGCTGCTGCGCGAGGATATTCCACGCTCGCCCCACACTCTGCCGCGACCGCTCACCCCCGAACAGGATCAACTCCTCCAGCAGGAGTTCACGCGCCGCAACGATCTCGGCGGAAATGTCTTCCTCCTGCTCCGCTCGACCGGCATGCGCATCGGCGAATCCGTCGATCTCTCCTATGACTGTCTGCGCTCCACGGCGCCGAACCAATGGGCGATTCATGTCCCCCTCGGAAAACTTAAAACCGAGCGCATGGTTCCCGTCGATGCCTTCGGCTGTGACCTCGTTCACCGCTTGCGCTTCTTCCGCGCCCTCGACCCGCTGCCTCCCGATGGGCGGCTCCTGGCGCGACCCGGAAGCAAAGTTGCAATCCTGGTTCAGCTCCGCGATTACCTGCATCAGGTCTGCCACTCCCTCGGACTCTCGACTCGCATCGTCCCTCATCAGTTCAGACACACTTACGCCACGGAGATGCTTCGCTCCGGCGTCAGCTTCCCCGTCCTGATGAAATTACTCGGCCACGTCGATCCGGGTATGACCATGCGTTACGTCGATGTCGCCCTCACCGATCTCGAACGCGAGTTCCAGTTGGCTCGTTCCCAACCCAGGCATCTGGCACCGCAACCTAAATCATCTGCCACACCCGTACGGGCAAGCCTCGATGGCCTCATCGAGGCCTTGATCGCCGCTCAGCACGTCATGGAAATGTTCCGCCGTTCTCTCCCAAACGGTCCAGCGCGTAATCGTCTCCTGCGGCTCTCTAAGAACTTGTTGAAATAGGTACCTGTTTGCGTCGGGGGTTGGCATCCATTCGTCTAACAGACATGCGTGGAGACGAGCGGGATCAGGACGGTATGTTCAGCTATATATCGTTGCAGCAGCGTGTGCCTCAGGATCATCCATTGCGGGCAGTTCGCAAGTTGACGGATGCGGTGCTGCGGACGTTGAGTCCGGAGTTCGATCTGTTGTATGCCGACTCCGGCCGTCCCTCGATTGCACCGGAGTACATTCTGCGGGCGCTGCTGTTGCAGGTGTTCTACTCCGTGCGTTCGGAGCGGTTGCTGGTCGAGCAGATCGACTATAACCTGCTGTTCCGCTGGTTTGTGGGCCTTGGCATGGACGACGCGGTATGGAACCATGCGGTGTTTTCCAAGAACCGCGATCGGTTGCTGACCTCGGATGTGGCGCAGCAGTTCTTCGCCGAGGTGAACAAGCAGGCGAAGAAGTTCATGTCCGACGAACACTTCACCGTAGACGGCACACTGATCCAGGCCTGGGCCTCGCAGAAGAGCTTTCGCTCCAAGGATGGCTCCGACGATGACGATGGTACGGACTTTCGCGGACAGAAGCGCAGCAACGATACGCATCAGTCAACCACCGATCCGGATGCGCGGTTGTACAAGAAGAGCTACGGCAAGGAGTCGAAGTTGAGTTATCTTGGCCATGCTCTGGTCGAGAACCGCAACGGTCTGATCGCCGCGGCGATGGTGACGCACGCCGACGGTTATGCCGAGCGCGATGCAGCACTGTTGATGCTTGCCGAGAAGCAGGAAGGCCGCTCACGCCGCATCACGGTGGGCGCCGACAAGGCCTACGACACGAAGGATTTCGTCAGCACGGTGCGGGAGTTGAACGTGACGCCGCACGTTACCAGGAACGACAAAGGCCGCACTAGCAACCTGGACCGCAGAACCACGCGCCAGCCCGGCTATGCCATCAGCCTGAGCCGCCGATGGCTGATCGAAAAGGGATTCGGATGGCTGAAGCAAACCGGCCCGCTGCGCCAGGTCAAGTTGCGAGGTCTGGAGAAAGTGGACTGGCTGTTCGTCTTCAGTTGCGCGGCGCACAACCTGATCCGGCTGCCGCGACTGATGGCTCAACCACCAGAAATGCTCCGGGAGAAGTGTGCCTGAGCAACGGTTGCGAGCCTCGGGGATGATTCCCTGAGGCTTGCAAACACCTATAAACACCGGCAAGAACTGTACTTCAAACAGATTTCGAACAGAAAGAAATGAAAATCGCCAGGAAAGACGCCGCAATTAGGCGAATTTCAACGAGTTCCTAAGCGTCTCTTCAAGATCCTTGCCGAGATAAGGAAACTTAGCCACACCTGAATGAAAATGGGAACCGATTGGCCGCTTATGGCGGATGATGCGCCGACTGAGAAGATCGGCGATTTTTGTTACGCTGCAATCTGTTCTGCAAATACTGAGACAGACCTATTGTCGAGGACGGATTGGATCCTGGTAAGGTGATACTCCCAAAGCGCCCGGGCATTCGATGTCGCAGGAGCGCGGTGAGCATGGATGGGGCCACAGCGATTCCAGCGGCGACTTTCTTCCGGATGATGGCTCGTCTTGTACCCACCCAAGACGGTCGATCTATGCCGTGGGACGCCCTACCCTGGCGCCCACGCATCCACCTGGGCCTCTTCGTGCACCGCGTGAACGGCGTGCCTCCCGGTCTCTACGTGCTCGCTCGGGACCCGGAGAAGGTCGAGACACTCCGGCAGGCTATGCGGCCTGAGTTCCTGTGGCAACGCCCTCCGTCGTGTCCGCATGGCCTTCCGTTCTACCTGCTGAAGGAGGGAGACTGCCGTGCTCTGGCCGCGAGCGTCTCCTGCGGTCAAGACATTGCGGGGGACGGGGCCTTCAGCCTTGGGATGATCGCCGAATACATGGACAGTTTGGTTGTCTATGGCGCCAGTTTCTACCGAAATCTCTTCTGGGAGGCCGGCCTTGTGGGCCAGGTGCTGTACCTCGAGGCGGAAGAAGCGGGTATTCGTTCGACCGGGATCGGCTGCTACTTTGATGATCCGGTTCACGAGGTGTTTGGCATCTCTTTGCGCGATTGGCAGAGCTTCTACCATTTCACTGTGGGTGGCCCAGTCGAGGACAGACGCCTGACCACGTTGCCTGCGTACAGCTTGGGGGAAGCAGGATGAACACCCCGACACTTGAATTGGATCGGCCGTCTGCGGCGTTCATCGCGACGTTGGAGGTACATAGCGCGATGATGCGGGCACCGGAACGGCGATGGCTTTGGTCTTGTCTCCGCCGTCGGCGAGCGCATTGGCGATATTGCATCAGCTGACCCGCTTTCGGCTTGCCGCTCTAAATCACGAGCTTTGTCTTCAGTCTGCTGGAGCGCCGGAAATTGTCAGCGGTTGCAGCCGATGTTCGTGTTTGCGACCGATTCTCGTGGGGACCGAATCGAAACGGATGCTAGTCTTTGCCGAAAAAGTGATTTGCCTGCGCGAGTTCCAGAAGATCTGAATCGGCGTGCCTGCAATTAGTGAGCAGCCTACGGTAATGCAACTCCGCGGCAGGTCGCAGTCCTGCCTGCTGAGCGGAAACGGCGGCGCCGTATTCTGCTCTAAGGCGTCCCGGAGTGGATTTCAGAGCCGATTCATAGGCCGCCAACGCGAGCTTCGGCTGCATTGCCAAAAGCAACATGTCGCCTAGCATCTCCGACGCGGGAGCGATGGACCCCGGACTGACGGGCGATTTTTCGGTTGCATTCTCCATTGCTGCGGCAGTTCTCATCTCTTGCAACGCCGCACTGTGATCACCTTTTGCCCACTCGATCCATGAGGTCACAATCTTCAATTGAATATTCACCTGATCCACATCGTCAGAGCCGCTCTTCGCGAGCGCGTCGCGCAAGGAGAGCAGCGGGCGCATTGCAGCCTGCGCCGCCCTGATGTCCCCGAACCTGGCTGCGCCAAGTGCACGAGCGAAATAAAGAGTCGCCTCAGTCGACGCATATGCATCCCCTGGAGAGGTCAGCGAAAGCAAAGGAAGGGCCGCTGCAGCGCCCCACTGCTTACGCTCAATCCAATACCGGGCTGGTATAGCATATGTCGCGTAGAGCCCGGCATATCTGGCCGCATCGCCCGGTTCGACAACAGGAAGTTGTTGGGTTAGTTTGCGGGCTTCCGTTACGCGTCCGCTTTGCAGATACGCATACAGGAGGTAATCCAGAGCGTGCAGCTCGTCGCCAGCTAGACTTTGTTTTCGCGCGCTAGCAGCCGACGCAAGGTTTGAGGCAATGGATTCGTTCCATAAACCAAGCCTAGTAAAAATATGAGAGGGCATATGAAGGGCGTGAGGCGAGTCCGGTGCAATCTGGGAATAGCGCTGCGCCGCATTCAAAGCCTGCTGAGCCAGCACCGGATTATCGTCGGCGTGGATGATGTAGTGCGCGAGACCGGGATGTCCCGGCTGCTGCAGGAAGATAGGTTCGAGAATCTGGGTCGCCTTCTTTTGATTCTCGTAAGTCTTGTCATTGAGGGGAGCATTAGCAATCAAAGAAAGGGCGTAAAAGATGGCCGCTTCGCTGTCCTGCGGATACCGAGTGTGAAGCGACTCCATCGCAATCTCATACCGTTTGGCGCGGTCGATGTGACTTTCTGAGCCTGCATTTTGATAGAAAGCCTGAATTGCGCTCAAATAGTCGCGTTCCCTTTGCGTCTTCGGTCTCATCGAGAGACCATTTTGAGCGGCTTCCAGGCCGATCCTCAGATCGTCCTCTGTCGGCGGATCCCACAATTCGCGGTAGTGGCTCATCGCAATGCCCCACTCTGCCATGCTGCACTTGGGATCCTTGCTCAGGACGTCTGCAAATAAGTTCGCTGCCTTCTGGTAACCAAAGGAATGTAAAGTTGCCACCGCCAGATCGAATTCGGCGTGCACCTCAGGGCTGCATGACGTGTCGAATTGGACTTTTCCCATCCGTTCCGACTCATGATCGTGCTGTAGTGCACATTCCCCACGGACAGGTGCAAATACCAAAAAGGTCAGGAACAATGCGAAAACAAAGCGCAGCATAAGTGATCATAGTAGCGGGTCTCGCGGGTTTCGCACTGCCGGGTAGTGGTGCAAACTGCACCACTACCCACTGGCGACTTCAGGCCAAGTCACTCATTCACCCGGTCGGATCGGCTATGCCTCTGGCAAGTTGCCGTATAACCGGCTGCTCGGACAAGTGATCGATGCCGATTGGCTGGCATGAGCTAATTCAAATTCTTACTGGAGCGGCGCGACTACATACCTGCGCGCTGCCTCCGCATAGCAGCAACCTTCTTTCGGATTGGTGCCAGATGATGAGGGGCTCGATGAGTCCATTACCCTAATATCGTCAGGTCAATCGCCGAGTTTCTAGAAGGATTTCCATTCGTTCGACTCCTCGCGGAGTTTAACTTCGAAGAACGACACTAACCAGTGAGGCGTGAATCTGCAATCCGCTCTTGCCATTGGTAACGAAGCCTGCTTTTCTGAAATCCTTCATCAGAGAGCCGACGTGGTGCGGGCTTATATCCGCCATTTTTGCGAGATCCCTCTGACTGATCTTTGCAACCACCATCTCGGGCGCGCCCTTCTCACCGAAATGCGCATGCAAGAGCAGGACTCGGGCCAGTCTCTTATCGCTGGGATCGAAAAGCTGTTCAACCAGAGCCCGATGATATCGAATGTTACGCGCCACCAAATGCCTCACGAATAGATCAGACAGTGAGCTCTTGCTATGAAGGGCCTCCATCATGGCTTGATTATCGATTTGGAAAAGTTTGCAATCCGTCATTGCAGTTGCAGACTTCATCCGCAATGACTGTCCAGCCAGTCCGCCATCTCCAAAGAACGCCCCAGCGCTCAAGACGCTCAGGGTTGCCTGCTTTCCAAACCTGGATGTTACTGTGAGCCTTACCGCGCCTTCCTGGATGTAGAAGACCGCGCCCTCCTTGTCGCCTTGCGCGAAGATTACCTGTTCACTAAGAAAGGCCACGGCCAACGCACCCGGGGTAATGTCGGCAAGCAGGCTTTCCGCAACGAGGCAATTGTTTTTAGCCGAGTTGGTTGGCGTCTTCAAAGACTTCTCCCGGCCGTGTCACACTTCGCGACTTTAAGTCACAGCGATCTCCAAAGATGTTCAAAACTGCTCGGACTTTGCCATCCACAGATAGAACCTTTTCGGCGTCATGCCGACCAAATCGACTCCAGAATGTGAGCAATCCTGGCCAGAATTTGCATGTTCAACATCTCATGATGGACTTTTTGGGTTCTATCCCGCCCCGAGAAGGTCTGATGCACTCTCATCGCGGAGTATCCCTCAGAGGAGAACGTAATGCATGTTCAATTTACGAACACCCAGCTGACCGTCGCCGTGGTTGCACTTTTCCTCGTCGGCGCCACCATCATCGGCCTCTATCTTCAACGCCGTAAAACCAGAACGTCTGGTTTTCGCAATCGTTTTGGATCGGAGTACGACCGCGCTGTCGTGACCTATGGCAATTCGAAGAAGGCGGAGGCGAAGCTGGCGGACAGGGAAATGCGCGTGAAATTTATGAAAATCCGAGACCTCGGGGCCACCGAGCGGGAGCGCTTTGTTGCCGAATGGCAAATTGTGCAAGGCCGCTTTGTTGACTATCCAAAGCCAGCCGTCATTGAGGCCGGCGACCTTATTAACGCAATCCTTCAAGCCCGCGGTTATCCAGCGGCCGGGTTTGACCAGCGCGCTGCCGATTTATCGGTCAGCCATCCTCGCGTGATGGAGAACTACCGGCTTGCGAACGCTGTTACGGTGCGGCCTGGCCGTGCTGATGCGAGCACGGAAGAACTCCGAACCGCAATGGTTCAGTACCGCACCATTTTCGACGAGCTCATTCAGGTTCAGCAGCCCAACGAGAAGGTCGCAGCAGCGTAACTCGAACTGCGGCTCTCGATCCGGAGGCGTCTCATGGGACAGGTAGAATGTCAGGTTTCTGCGCGTTGTGGTCAGGCAACTGGTCGAGCAGGACCACATTGAGCAGCGCCTTGTGGACCTGAATGCGACCGTTATAGCTGATGAACCCTAACTTGCGAAAGCGATTCATAAAGAAGCTGACCCGAGAACGCGTTGTCCCGATCATGTCCGCCAACGTTTCCTGCGTGACCGGCGGGATGAAGATTTCCGGTTCACCCGGCTTTCCGAATTCCGCCATCAACAGGAGGATTCGCGCGAGGCGCTTTTCGCTGGAATTGAACAGTTGATCGACAAGATCGGCCTGCGTCCGCATACTCCGAGCCAATAGGAACTTGAGGAATATGTCTGCGAATGCGGGCTCGTCATGCATCACGCGAATCATTTCTTTTCTACTGATTTTGAGTGCTGTGCAGGTGTTCACGGCAGTCGCAGTCGCCAGATGCAACCCTACTATAGTGGCGAGAGACTCCTCGCCGACAAACTCGTTGGCAGACAGAAGGGTAATTGTCGCTTCTTTGCCTCCCTGCGAAACGACGGTGACTCGCGCGCGGCCCTTCTGTAGGTAGTAAACAGAGTCCGCAACGTCTCCCTGGCAAAAGAATGTTTGTTTTGGCTTCAGTTCGATGATTGTTCGGCCAAGACCTGCATTCGCAAGGAATGAAGCAGAATTGAACTTAGGATCGCGATCGCTGATCAAGAGGGGCGCCTCGTTGAGGACTGCTTGAGCGAGTGTGGACTAGTCAGCCCTCGAGGCAGGTCCCGCAGGTGTACGTCGATTTCAAGATGATGGGCAGGCTATCCAAAACGACCCGACACGGTTTTGGGGGTCAGCTTCATTCCCCCAATCAACCGCAATTCACCATTACTTTCTGTTCATCATCGCTTGTACCGAAGCTACACGTCTGAGCAATATTGCTCACTTTCGGCAAAGAGCGCTCATAGCAAGGCTTATTACGACAGTCCGAATGGCTGTGGTTGCCGGGCACACCGATCGAAAGGGCCACCAGCAGGATCCGGAGGTCTCTACTTGGTTTTGCGCTTCAAGCAAATGGCCATCCTCGTGAGGATTGGCTGTCTTAATATCGTCGCATGCCGATTCCGAAGGCGCCGGACCGGTTCCGCAAGCCTTCTGTTTGGGGAGGTGCTGATCTGATAACACGCATGGGAACGAGCCGCGTGGTACTCGTCGAACGCGTCCGTAAATACTCGTTTCAGATCCCTGCAGATTGGGCAAACCAGTAGGAGCATCCTTCGATTGTTCGCCGAACCAACGGTTGCTGAAATGGCCCGGCAGTTCAAAAAATGCCTGAGATTTCGATTGACGCGATGCGTAGACCGTGGAGAGAGTGTTCCAGAGTAAAGTCTTCGAGAAAAGTAATTCTGTTTGTCTGGCCATCAGGGGTGATCTCTGAAGAGCCGCATCTAGGAGCTTGTTCTACTGTCCTGGACGAACGTGCGCTCTTGTCGGAACACAGAGATAAACGACCATCTATATCGCATTTTTGGAGGCGACTCATTGAATCTCTTCTCATCCATGAAGCTCAACGCTTTGTTGAACCCAGATTGAAGGCTTTCTGTTCGCTGCGGTCTGCGGATTGTCAGCCCTCTGGCTCTACTTGCGGCTGCAGCTTTTGAACAGCGAGTGCAGCTCTACCGGCAGCGGAAAGACAATGGTGTTGTTCGTTCCACGCCTATCTCAGTGAGCGTATCGCAGTCGGCCTTTCAGGCTGAGCATATAAAAGTGCGGACGCGCTGGACCTGGGAATCGGCCGAGAACGCCCGCACCACATTTAGAAACGACGGCTGTTAGTTCGAGGCAACTGCCTGCGCCTTTGCGTTCCTGACGGCATCGAGGAACGAGTGAGCCGCGCCCGGCATGGCAACTTCGCCCTTTAGGATTCGGGCATTGGAGATGTCATCGCCGTAAATGGCTCTCGTGGAATCCTCGTCATGACGAATCGAAGCACCGTTCAAAGTGAGTCCGGCAAAAGCTCCCTTCGCACGTGAATAGGTGAGGATCTCAGCATCCATTTTCCAGTCGGTGTCGGCTGAAGCGTGGCGGCCTACGGGTCCGGCTGCCGCGGAAGCGTCAGCACCCAATTCAAACTTGCTGGAGAGCAACTGCCTCATTCCACGCTCATTCTGGATGATCATGACCAGGTCCACACCCTCGACGCCGATCTGCAAACCCCAGCTGCCACCCGTAATGGCAAAGAATATTGGCGCGCTCCAGCCGTCTGCAGTTCTGCAGGTGGCTACGCCGCGCCCGTTTTCCGCGCCGAAAATAAACCCGCCCTTGAGCAGGTGGGGCACGACGGCGACGCATTTTGCATGTTCCAGAACCTCTTCCGGGATGCCTTTATCCGGCGCGGCCATGATCTCGTGCAGTACGCTGCCCGCATGATCCAAGCGGTCGTTCGTCGCTTCGCGATCGGTCCCCGCCCAGCCAATGCTGGTCAGGCTGAGTAATGCCACTAAGGTGATAGCTTTCTTCATTCAAAACACCATTTTCTACCTGTGCGCATCGGCGCTTGCTCTCCGCGCAATAAGGGGCACGAGGTACTTCTCACAGTAGGGAGATTGTGCGCATCTGTCTGAGCAATAGCGCTCTACTTGTGAACTACGATCTATCGATCACGAAGAAGTGAGCAAAATTGAACAGATCGCTTCCTCCGGTGCCATACTAGGCGCAGCATCAAACTCATTTGTGGAGATCGCATCCGGAAGGAGCCATCGCCATGGTTGAACTGGAAAAGCCCACATTCGATGCAGCGACTTTTCTGGCAAATGCAGGCTTGGGCCGCAAAATCGTTCAACTGCTTCCGAAACAGCCTTTCTTTTCGCAGGGGGAACCCGCGGACTCCATCTTCTACCTTCAGAAGGGTCGAGCCAAGGTCCTGGTCGTTTCGCCAGCGGGCAAGGAAGCCACCATCACTCTCCTGACCGCCGGAGACTTTGTAGGAGAAGAGTCTCTGGCCGCGTTGTCCGGACTGCGGTTGGCCACAGCCGTTGCTGTTACTGCTTGCACAGCACTCAAGATAAAGCGAGAAGAGATGGTTCGCGTGATGCATGAAGAGCATGACTTCTCGGACCTGTTCTTGAAATTCCTGCTCGCGCGCAGTATGCGGATACAGGCTGATCTTGTGGATCAGCTCTTCAACTCCAGCGAAAAGCGGCTAGCACGCATTCTCCTCTTGATGGCGGAATTTGGCAGGCCCGGCGAGCCCGAGTCGATGATTCCAAAGATATCGCAGGAGACACTTGCGGAGATGGTCGGAACCACTCGGTCCCGCGTCAGCTTCTTTATGAACCGGTTTCGCAACCTTGGTTTTATCGATTGTCGGGTCGGAGGAGGCGCGCTTGCGCGCTGGCCTCCGTCCGCCGCTCAAACCGTGCATGCAGTTTTCCCGCACACGGCTTTCACGAAGACTCAACGAGTCGAGGACGCAAGAGAAGGAATCAATCCGATCAGATTTACCAGCCCAAACTGGCCATAGAGCACCGACTCCGGCAGTTGCTTCCAACCACAGTTGCGCCAGCGCCTGAATCGATGCGACCAGATGCGTCGCACGATCCATCGGTCAAGTTGGTTGAAGAGCTTTCGGACGTGGGCACGCTTGTAATACTCGCCCCAACCTCGCAAGAGCGGGTTCAGCGCTTCGATCAGTTGCTCGGTCGCCAGAGATGCGCGCCGCCTCGTGCGCTGCCGCACCTCATCCTTGAAACGCCGGATCGATTTCTCGCGCGGGTAGGCATACAGCCCACCCGAGCGAACCTGACTACGAATCTTAGCGGCAGGAAGATAGAGCCTCTTCCCACGCTTGATCATGTAGCCGAGGAACTCGAAGCCGTACCGGACATGAACGATTCGCGTCTTTTGCGGATGCAGTTCCACGCCCAGTTGTTTCAGGATGCGGCCAGCAGCATCAATGGCTGCTCGCGCCTCTGCCGCGGACTTGCAGGTGACTACCCAGTCGTCCGCGTACCTCGTCAGCTGATATCCCTTGTGCCGCATCTCCCGATCAAACGGCGTCAGGAGTATGTTGCTGAGCAAGGGTGATGCTACCCCGCCTTGAGGAGTCCCGCGCTCTGTCGGAAAGAGTTGCCCTTTGCCATAGCTGCCTGCCTGAGCATCGCCTCGATGAGGCGCAGCACTCGACTGTCGGCTATCCGCTGGGCCACCAGTGTCAGAAGTTTCTCGTGGTCCACCGACCCAAAGAAGTCCTTCAGGTCCGCATCCACGATCCACTCGCTGCCGCTGTCGATCTCCTTCCATACTTTGCGCAAGGCATCCTTCGTTGATCGCCCTCGACGGTATCCGTAGTTGGCTTCATCGAACACCGGCTCGAAGATAGGCTGCATCCGGTTGAGCAGGGCTTGCTGGCACACCCGATCGTAGATCGTCGGAATGCCGAGCCCGCGATACTCCCCCGGTTTGCCCAGCTTTGGGATTTGCACCTGCCTCACGGGCCGCGGTTGATAGAGCCCCTCTTTCAGTTCGCTTTGTAACCGGCCCAGATTCTGGTCCAGTTGCTCGGCGAAATCCTTCAGAGTTTGTCCATCGACTCCTCCGCTGCCCCGGTTGGCCTTTACTCTCTCCCAGGCCATCTCCAGGTTCTTCCGCTTGTATACCTTGTCGATTAATGAATGGACCTTCTTTGCTCCCGCCGGGTTGATCCAGTCCACCAGTCTCCTCGGGCGCGGATGTACGGGTTTTTCACTCATGGAACTGATCCTCCTCCCCGCCCTTACTCACTGGTCTTCTTTCTCCGCCCAGCCATCTTCGTCGGCTGCCTTCCCCGACCCATTTCTGTCGCCGGTTGCCCGGTCACATGGCTTTCGCCATGCTTCTGGTACTTTTCAGCCGTCCGACTACTGACAGTGCATCGCTCGCCATTTCGCTCACGCTTATAAGTCCGCTTACTCCGGTGCCGCCCGGAGACCCTGCCAGTCCTCCTGAGGTCACACACTGTTCTTCCGTACCGTGCCGTCCGCAAACACCTTGGTGCGGTGGGTGAATGAGAACGCCTTCGCCTCCATAGTGCAGGCTCGACCTTGTCCCACCTTTGGCCGACCGGTTCATCGGCGGGGCAGCCCCCATCGATTACGGCCCGGTACTTCTCCTCATGCCCTTCGGATTCCACCTCGCGATGGACACCCTGCCCTCCGCAGTGCCAAACCCGCGCTGCGGCCAGCGAGTCGTTACTCCCGCTTTCGGATATGGCTCCCCTCATCTGGGCGCCAGAGGGACTTCAACCCTCCTGAACAATGCGCTGCTCAGCGCACACAACGGCCGCATCCGAGTCCACAAGTCGCTACTCAACATCGTTCTGCATGATCCGTTGCCCAACAATGAAGCAGAAAAGCAAGATTCGCCCATAGCTCCAAGCAATCGCCGGAAAGCGCGCCGCGCGAGATAGCGCGGGTTGGGTAGTGATCAAAAGTGAGCAGCCAGAGAAGTTGCGCCATGTCACACTCGCGTCAGTCCCCAAATAAGTCTGGTACTGAGGTGAGTCTTGCTCCCCAATGGAAAGTCCGTTCTGGTAGTGGACGACAAAGACTGTATTCGTACATCGATGTCGCTCGTCCTTGAGTCGTTAGGGTATTCTGTGCGATCTGCTGAAGATGGGCACTCCGCATTACGCGAAATCCGCAGCCAGAAGCCCGATATTCTTCTTTCCGATCTCGTGATGCCCGGTATGTCGGGATTCGAATTGCTGATTAACGTCAGGCGCTTATTCCCGGCAATCCAGGTGATCGCCACAAGCGGATCCTTTTCCGGCAATGAGGTACCGAACGGCGTTCTCGCGGATGCTTTCTACCCAAAAGGCAGCGGTGTGGGCGCGCTCCTGAATATCTTGCGATCGCTGCCTCAAATGCACCGCCGGACGCCCGAACCTTTCACGGCGACGCCTCATCCTGGGCTGAGCAACGAGGTTCTCGCCCTCCTAAATGCTTAGCGACTTTCTGACCGAGTGCTATTTCTGGGTGTTTCGCGATAAAGTCGGTGCGACGATCCAGGAAGGGTCGAGCCGCTGCTCAGAATGACAAAGTGGCCATCAAATATGACAGTTAAATGGAATTCGCACTTTGCTCGAACAATTGCATTTCTAGTCGTCGTGCTTTTGTGCAGCAGAACCTTGCATGGCTACTCCGTTCTGACTCACGAAGAGATCGTAGACCTTGCATGGAAATCAGAAATACGCCCCCTTTTATTGCATCGCTTCCCGGATCTAAACGAAGACCAGATAAAAGAGGCCCACGCGTATGCCTACGGAGGCTCAGTCATCCAGGATCTGGGCTACTATCCCTTCGGGAGCAGGGAGTTCAGTGATCTGGTGCATTACGTCCGGAGTGGGGATTTTGTTCTGGAGTTGCTGCGTCAGAGCAAAAATGCTGACGAGTACGCTTTCGCATTGGGAGCATTGTCACACTATGCGGCAGACATCGATGGTCACCCGGCAGTCAACGAAGCGGTTGCACTTCGCTATCCAAAGTTACGCGCGAAATATGGGGCGTCGGTTCGCTATGCGCAGGACAGAACAGCTCATTTGAAGATCGAGTTTGGATTTGACACGGTACAGGTGGCAAAAAATCGATACGCATCGGACCAGTATCACGATTTCATAGGGTTCAAGGTCGCGCAGCCATTGCTGGAGAGAGCCTTTGCGATCGTTTACGGTCTGCAACTGAAAGAAGTGCTGGCGCATGAGGACCTGGCGATTGGTTCCTATCGCTACTCAGTCAGCACGCTGATCCCGCAAATGACCAAGGTGGCGCTCCAGGCGCACGAGAAAGACCTGATGCGAGAGACACCTAACTTCGCGAGAAAGAAGTTCCTCTATCGCCTGTCCCGCTCCGATTACGAGCGAGAGTGGGGAAAGACCTACACAAAGCCGGGACTTCGGCACGAGGGCACTCTCAGTGCTCTTCCGGTATTTCCCGAAGGTTGGCCCCTTCAAGGGGATGGGGTTCGATAACCCAACTCCGCAAACAGAGGATTTGTATATAAAGAGCATCGACACTACGGTCGATCACTATCTCGCGATGCTCGAACAGGTTCGCGCGGGCACCCTGGTCCTGCCCAACCGCGACCTTGATGATGGTAAGGAAACCAGTGCATCGGAATACACGCTCGCGGATGAGGCCTACGCAAGCCTGTTGGCAAAGCTGACAGCGCAGAAGTTCGATGGGACGTCACCCGAACTACGCGATAACATCCTCGCGTTCTATGCCGATCTCTCTCTACCGATCGAGACCAGGAAGGATCCGGTACGCTGGCAAGCCGTGTTAACTGAGCTGACGGAGTTGAAGGTTGCAACGCCATCTTCGAGTGCGAACAACCCCGCGCTTTGATTCCCATGCGCCGATGGCAATTCGGAGCCTCAAGTGCGTGGTCTCTATTGCTCAGACTCGTGCGATGAATGCGGCTAGGGTAAAGAATGTAAGGATAGATAGATTTGCAAGAGCCCCCGATATTGTGAGGGCGCACCCTGGACGGTTTCAACATCTTTATGGTGGCTGATGTTGCTGGTTAGTTCTTAACGGCAGCAGAGCATCCCACGCAACCAAAGGAACCGCAGAAACCCTGAGAGGGCACACATGCGCGGAATGAAGATTCTGATTTCAACCACAGCGTTGCTCGCGGGCCTGGCTCTGATGCCAGTAGCTCAAGCGCAGATTTCCATCAACATCGGCGTTCAACCAGTTTGCTCGTACGGCTATTACGGATATGCACCCTACGGCTGCGCGCCAATGGGATATTACGGATCGGGCTATTTCTACAACGGTATCTTCGTGGGCATGGGTCCATGGGCCGGATGGGGTTATAGTCACGGTTGGGGCGGGCATCGCTTCAGCGGCGACGGTGGAGGAAACTATCACGGTGGTATCGGCCGTGTTGTATATGGAGGGCGTTCCGGCAGAGGCCAGGCCGCACGAAGCGGAGCCCACATGAACGCGGCACCCCGTGCTGGTGGAGCGCGTCCGAGTGCAGGACACGGCTCATCGCATGCATCGGCGCCTCATGGTGGCGGCAGCAGTCAAGCCCACGGCGGCACTGCCGCCCGGCGGTGCCGGTCAAGCCCACGGTGGTGGTGGACAAGCCCACGGTGGCGACCACAAATAACCGATGCTGTATCAGGCGGCGGAGCTTACCAGCTCCGCCGTTTTGCTTTTGAGGTGGCATTTAAACGAGTAGATCAAAACAGCTCTACTGCTAGTCGTTCAAACAACCATAATGAGACATGAAAACTTTTTGGCTTGGATTGGTTCTTGTTTCATGCCTGGCGTTACCTTATGCGGCGCAGGCGCAGGTTGTCGTGGTCGTACATCCCCATCATCGCCACCATCACCATCACCATCATCATCCCAATCAGTAAGTTAAGCTGAAATCCAGAGGCGCAACAGTCTGCCGGGTCGAAGTGGACTGTTATCCCAGGTGCGAAGCTCTGCGTCGGCACGCACCTCTATTTCCAGGTGGAGCCCCTCTTTCTGCCGACATCCGCCGCACTACGTTGGATTCGAACGTTGCTGAAGTCGCTCGGGCCCGGCATCATCACCGGTGCCGCAGACGATGATCCCTCGGGTATTGCGACATATTCTGTTGCCGGTGCGCAACTCGGAACCAAACTCCTTTGGACCGCGCTCTTAACATGGCCGCTGATGGCCGCCGTCCAAATCATGTGTGCACGCATCGGCAAGGTAACGGGCCAGGGTCTGGCCGGAAATCTCAAGCAACGATTCCCCAGATGGCTATTGCTCGTAGTCGTGGTAGCCCTCTTGATCGCCAACACAATCAATATTGCCGCGGACCTGGCGGGAATGGCCGATGCGGCTTCGATGCTGTCGGGGATCAATTCGCACTGGTTTGTTGTCGCCTTTGCAATTCTCATTTCTTGGGCAACGATCCGGCTTCGGTATCAGCAGATCGCAAACGTGCTCAAGTGGCTCGTGCTTGTGCTTTTTGCTTACCCCGTTACTGCGTTTGTAGTAGGAGCCGATTGGGGTCAGGTACTGCGCGATACCCTGGTTCCATCGATGCCACACACCAGAAATGAATGGGCAACGCTGGTCGCGATCCTCGGCACCACCATCAGCCCCTATCTCTTCTTCTGGCAGGCAAGCGAGGAAGTTGAAGAGGAGAAGTCGGCGGGTCAAAGTTCGCTCGCCAAGCGCAGAGGAGCCACGTCCGAGGAGCTTGATCTGAGAAATATTGATGTGGGTGTTGGTGCATTCTTCTCGAATATGGTCATGTTCTTCATCATTCTGACGACTGCCATCACCCTTAATCGGCACGGTATCACGAATATCGAAACCTCTCGCCAAGCGGCTGAGGCCCTCCGTCCGTTTGCCGGCAACTTTGCCGCGACGCTGTTCACGCTGGGTATCGTCGGAGTCGGCTTTCTCGCCATCCCCACACTGGCTGGATCTGCCGCATATGCGTTTGCTGAGACCCTGGGTTGGCGACAAGGCCTGAACAAGAAACTGAGACAAGCGCGCTGGTTTTACGCTCTGATTCTTGGCTCTACCGCAGTAGGCGTCGGGCTGGACTTTATCGGCATCAACCCGGTAAAAGCACTCTACTGGACGGCGGTCATCAATGGATTGCTGGCGCCTTTCCTTCTGGTCGCAATCCTGATCGTGGCAGCCGACAAGAAGCTGATGCAGGGCCAGCCGAGTTCCCGCCTGGGATGGGTTGTTGTCGCCGCCACAACCATTGCCATGTTCGTCGCGGGCGTTGCGATGTTTGTTGTGTAGTTCACCGATCTCCGCTCTCTCCTCCGCAGGGTCAGCCATCTACAGATTCGACTTCAATTCCGCGGCACATGAGCATTAGTACACAGACTCGGCACTGCATCCCATGGAATTCTTGGGCATGGCGTGTCATGCGTCGCCTTTTTAATCCACGCAGCCCGAGTTGGTTTCGCGCACATGGGTAATCGAAGGATGAATCGGCAAGAGGATCTGTATGCGTACCATCCGCATTTTGCTGGCGTTTCTTGCATTGGCCATACCGGCCACTCTGTTCGGGCAGATTCGGCTGTCCATCTCGATCGGCCCGCCTGCTCTGCCCGTCTACGAGCAGCCAATTTGCCCTGGAGATGGCTATCTGTGGACGCCCGGCTATTGGGCTTATGACGATAGCGTCTCCGATTACTACTGGGTCGACGGTGAATGGGTGATGGCCCCGGAAGAGGGCTTTCTTTGGACGCCCGGTTATTGGGCCTGGGGAGACGGTGGATACCGATTTAACGAAGGCTACTGGGGATCCGAAGTCGGGTTCTATGGCGGCATCAACTACGGGTTCGGATACTCCGGCGATGGCTATGAAGGAGGGCGTTGGGATCACGGACACTTCTTCTACAACCGTTCGGACAATAACGTGGATGTCGCGAGAAACCGCAACGTCTACGACAGTCACTTCAGCAGCCACAATGAAAGCCGCGTCAGCTTCAACGGTGGAAACGGCGGCATCGAGGCGCGAGCCACCTCTGAACAAGAAGCGGCGGGAAGACAGAGACATGTTCCACCCGTGGCGCTTCAGACTGAACATGAACAAACTGCGCGAGCCAACCCGGAATACCGGGCATCGGTAAACCACGGTAAACCGCCTGTCGCAGCCGTTATTAGGCCGGAAGCAGTGAACAACGTCAATCAGCAGAACCCGCACGGGTAGTTGAGCCATCAAGGCCGGAAGGTGCCGGTGCGTCAGCCGAGCCACGCGTCGAGCCACTAGCGAAGCAATCAGAAAACAATCAGGCTCGAAAGGCCGTCCATCCAAATGATCTTGCGCCTATCTCGCGCCCCGAGCCAATAAACTCAGGGAATGCCAAGGCTGACAAGAAATACCAACAGCAGCAGGACAACTTGATCGCCAGGCAGAACCAGGAACGCCAAAGTCTTCAGCAGAAGCAGGACTCGGAGCATCAACGGTTGACTCAGCAGAAGGCCAGCGATTCCCGGACACAGCAAGTAGAGCAGAAGCACCAACAACAGACGCAGCAGTTGTCGAATAAGCACGTAGCCCAGCAACAGTCATTGCAGGCTCGGCAACCCCAGCCGAAGCAGCAAAACAAGCAAGATCGGCCCGACAAGAAGAATTGAACGCAGGTTGAGTCCATTCGCAGGCCGGGCATCCTTGCCCGGCCGCTCTTCTTTTGCCTGATTCGACTAATAGCGGCACTTGCAACTCAGTCCGCAAGAGATCTTTTGGCTCGCGATGTGTGGTTTGCCACAATAGGAGATTTGCGCAGACCACGGATCTTCCATATCCCGTAGCAAACGCCGGCGACCAAAAGTCCTCCGAACACCCAAAGTAGCGGTGCGGACCACCTCTGGAGCGTTCCCGACCATATCTGGATCACGTGGCGTCCATAAACCACGCCAAGCCAGGCAATCAGGGAGTATCGCAAGGTGCGAGCCGTGCCGTAGACAATGAGGAAGCGATTGCGTGAGACACCCAACGCACCGGATGCGAGCGCAAATGGCAACAGTGGAATGGGCGGCGGAAGCATGGCGGGAAGAAACACTGCGAGAATCGGGTGACGTTTGACCCAGGCTATCACGCGCTTGAGAATCCGAGCTGGAACATGCTGGTGAAGTGCGTCCTCGCCCCCTCTGCGCCCTACGTCCCATGTCGTATAACCGCCCACGAGGCTGCCGGAGATGGCCATCGAGGTTAGCAACCATGGATTGCCGCTGTGCGCCACCAGCCACAGCAATAGCAGGTCGGTGCTGCCCGGCAACGGCAAGGGAATAACAGAGGAATCGATCACTGCAATGAAAAACAGCCCGGGCGCTCCCAGATGGGTAAGCCACTTTGGCAGGGCCGACTGATGTACCCGCGGCGTTCCGTGCTGCGAAGAAATCTGGGAGAAGAGATTCATATTCAATTCACAAGACACAGTCAAAGAACTGAGTCGGCAGATCGTTGGTGCTTTCTTGGTTTAGGAAGAAATTCCTCGCTGGCGAGAACTCAACTCGCAGGGGCTCCGCGCAACGTGACCCAGTAATAGCGGCGCCAGCAGAACATGCACCGTACCGGCTGCATTCCCATCACCTGTAGCAGGCTATCGAACGGGCGCAGCTCGGCTGGTTTGAATTGAACAGAGTTGCAACGCGGACATTTGCACCTAATCCAAAGAAGTTCCGGCATCCAAGTGGGCCGGCGCCAGCCTGTGTGACTCACTCTGCTTTCCCCTTTCTTACATCCTTTGCGCTAAGGATTCGCTATCTGAGTCGACTTCGAATTCGCGTCCAGCCAGGTGAGAAGATACTGGATGCTGCCCGTGGCCAAAGCCACGCTGGAGTCGGCGACGCCGTAGTACAGGTTTATGGTGTCTCCATCCGCGCCGATGGTTTGTCCGCATGGAAACACAACATCGTTCACATCTCCGCCGCGTTCGTAAGGTGCTTCTGGACCAAACACCCAGGAGTCGCCTCGCTGCAAGCATTTGTCTGGACGTTCAAGTCGAAAGTGCAAGTCCCAGGCGATAGAT
>CAVTMQ010000008.1:0-374293 GCA_963735895.1 uncultured Acidobacteriaceae bacterium | reverse complement strand
TGAATACCTGGGTCACCGATGTCTTTCCCATGGCGGGCGGCGCCTATCGCCAGCTCATTGTGGATCTCTATCGCCACAATCGACTGATGAAAGGCGAACTGAGTATCCGGGGCGAGGTTGTCGATCTGAAGCGGTTGCGGGCAAACCTCCTTAACGTGATTGCCGAGGGCGACCACATTACGCCTCCGTGTCAGTCGGAGGCGATCCTGACGAAAGTCGGAAGTACCGACACAGAGATATACCGCGTTCCTGGCGGTCACATCGGCATCATGGCTGGGAGCGGAGCCAACAAACGAACTTGGCCTCACATCGACTCGTGGCTTGCAGCCCGCTCCCAATGATCCTGAACCTGGATATTTACATGTAGATGCCGCCGTTGACGTTGATCTGTTGTCCGGTGATGTAATCGCCATCGCAAATGAGGAATGCGGCGGCCTTGGCGATCTCCTCCGGCAGTGCCAGGCGGTGCATCGGGATTCGCTGCTTGATCTGCTCCATAACTTCGAGAGGGATGCGTTCCGTCATGTCGGTCGCTGTGAACCCCGGGGCGATCACATTTGCGGTGATGTTGTATTTCGCCAGTTCCAATGCGAGCACCTTGGTGAATGCGATGAGCCCTCCCTTGCTGGCGGCATAGTTTGCTTGTCCAAAGTTTCCCGCCTGACCAACAAAGGAAGCGACGTTGATGATTCGGCCGAAGTTCCTCTCGATCATGCATGGCAACGCGGCGCTCGTGCAATAAAAAGCACTGTTTAGATTGGTATCAATGACCTCGGTCCAGTCGCCGTCCGTCATTTTGCGAATGCTTTTGTCACGCGTGATGCCAGCGTTGTTCACAAGAACGTCGATTCTCTCGTAAACGTCAAATACTTCCTTGATCAGACTTCTGGCTCCGAGCCCTTCTGAGACATCACCCTGGAAGATCTCGCTTGTGCCTCCGGCGCTCTCGATCTCATCCCTGACTTCGGCTGCCCGGACGAGGTTAGAACGGCAATTGACTGCTACTGTTGCTCCTCGACTTGCAAGTTCGAGTGCGATGGCGCGTCCGATGCCCCGCGACGCTCCCGTTATAAGTGCGACTCTACCGGCTAGAGCTTTTGATCTGGGGATCATGACTTCGGATAAAGTTGCTGTTGCCATGACGTACTCCTTCCTTTTCCGTCTGCTTAATTCATTGACTGGAAGATGGCAGCGATGCCTTGGCCGCCACCGATGCACATGGTCACCAGCGCATATTTCCCGCCGATCCGGTGCAATTCATGGATCGCTTTCACTGTGACAATCGCACCCGTGGCCCCAAGGGGATGGCCGAGAGAGATGCCGCTGCCGTTGGGATTTGTCTTTTCCGGTGGAAGATCCAGCTCCTTGCGAACGGCCAGCACCTGCGCCGCGAATGCCTCGTTGGCCTCGATGACATCCATATCGTCGTTGGTGAGGCCAGTGCGCTCGTAGAGCTTTCTGACGGCGGATACAGGGCCAATGCCCATCAGGGATGGATCTACGCCGGTGACGGCATAATCGATCAACTTTGCCATCGGCTTGAGCCCCCGCTCACGAGCCGCTTGCTCCTCCATCAGCACAACAGAGGCAGCGCCGTCGCTGATGCTGGACGCATTGCCAGCAGTGATGGTGCCGTCCTCATCGAAAACCGGCTTCAGCTTGGCGAGGTTCTCCATCGTTGCGTCGGACCGTGGCGACTCGTCGGTATCGAACCAGGTGCTGCCCTTACGGCTCTTCAGTTCTATCGGGACTATCTGGCCCTTGAATCGTGCCGTGAGGATGGCGCAATTGGCGCGGCGGTGGCTCTCGACGGCCAGCGCGTCTTGATCTTCGCGAGTTATGCCCCACTTGCGGGCGACGTTCTCGGCGGTCATTCCCATATGGACTTCGTCGAATGGGTCAGTCAGCGCGGCGACGAGGACATCCACTGCCGGAGCATCGTTCATTCGCGCTCCCCAACGCATGGAACTCAACCAATAGGGAGCGCGGCTCATAGACTCGACACCACCACCAACGGCGGCTTCGCAATCTCCACGGGCGATCATCCCGGCGGCTGTGACGATGGCCTGGAGGCCGCTGCCGCACATGCGGTTGAGGGTGAGAGCAGGCGTCTCAATGGGCAGTCCGCCGCGCAAAGCAGCCACTCGCGAGAGATACATGTCCTTTGCATCGGTATGAATCACATGCCCAAAAACAAGATTGCCTATTTCAGAGCTGGAGAGCCGGGAGCGTTTCACGCTTTCCTGCACGACACTTCCGGCGAGTTCGGTAGGAGGAATGTCTTTCAGCGACCCTCCAAACTTGCCCAACGCGGTGCGAACCGCGCTAAGAACTACAACGTCTCGATGGTTTTGATTTTTCATGGCACAAAGCCTTCCGTTCATGAAATGCGATGATGATTGTCCAAAGTTGAAGCCGCCACGACACGCGTCTGCCTTCGTCGACGAACTCTGTGAAGACGGGACTTCTTACATGGGCTATGGGTGGGGGAAGCCGCCGGGAAATAAGGTGCGTCGGCGTTTTCGCCTTCTCGCGGCTCAAGCGGGGCCCCGAATGCGCGGCAGAGTGCCCATTCTGGTTACCAAAGCGACAATTTTTCTGCGCTTCATGTCTTCCAATATGTGCACTGCAGCATCTATTATGCTGCAGTGCAGCTAATGCGAGGCCATGAGGAGCAACGAAATGAACTTCGGAAGGACTGAGACTGAAGCTGAAATCGTGTCGGGGATCCCGTTCACTTTGGAAGGCAAGACCGCGCTCGTCACCGGGGCAGGGCGGGGAATTGGGAGAGCCATTGCCAAGCGCTTGGTCAATGCCGGGGCGCGGGTAATGATCAACGATCTTGACGAGAAGATGCTTCTGGAATCGGAGGCGGAACTGGCGAAGCCCGACCGGGTGAGCCGCGTTACCGGGGATCTCACGGATCCCGCGATTCCCGAACTGATTGTGCAGGCTACGCTCGCCGAATTTGACTCGATCGATATCATTGTCAACAACGCTGGCTACAGTTGGGATAACGTCATTCAGAAGACGAGTGACGAGCAGTTCCAGGCGATGCTCGACATTCATCTCCTTACGCCGTTTCGGATCCTTCGCGCAGCTTCGGGTTTTATACGGGAATCTGCAAAGAAGGAAATCGCCTCGTCCCGCCGTGTGATGCGCAAGGTAGTCAACATCACTTCCATCGCGGGCACTGACGGGAATCCCGGGCAGGTCGGTTACTCGGCAGGCAAGGCCGGAATTATTGGCCTGACGAAGACACTGGCAAAGGAATGGGGACGCTATAACGTCAACGTAAACGCAGTTGGATTCGGCCTGATCGGAACGCGCCTTGTACAGCCCCTGACAGACGCGGGCGCCAGGATGGAAATGCACGGTCACGAGATTCGGCTTGGAGTTCAACCCAGCCTCCTCGATTCGGTTAAAAGCGCATGCCCGCTGGGTCGGCTGGGAACACCCGAAGAAGCCGCTGGCGCTGTTCTGTTTTTTTGCAGTCCACTATCGGACTACGTGACAGGAGAAGTCCTTATCTGCGGAGGAGGGCTCCACTTCTAGCGGGGCGCTCCAGGTTCAGCTATTTGAGGACGAGAAGCGAATCGTCAAACACGTAACCCTGCAATTCGCGATTATCTCGTTCTGCGAGTTCCACAAGTCTGCGAACCTCCAGCCAATGTGCCAGGCTGCACTCTTGGCTGGAATCATATGAACTCAGGTTTGGCTTGCCTTGTACCTGAGGGGGACCAACGAGGTCGGGGGAAACGGAATATGGCATAGCACCTCCTGGTGGGAGTGGGAATTTTCCCGAATCGAGGGAGGCCCGAGGGACATATAACACCACGAACAAATCTCTTGCACTGTGATAGCAGTCACGGTTGTCGGCTAGTTTTCCACAGCGATTGCGCCGTTGCGCGGAAGGTGCTGACTCGATTGCTCCAGCGCGAGAAACTGTCGAAGCCATCGATGAGGCACCTTGGAAGGTTGCTATTGCATTCCGCCTTCGGTGTTTTCGCTTCTGCTAGCGAAGGTTCGAAGAATTAGCGCTGTTGAGAAGTCCAGCCCTGCGAAGAATGCGGCGCACTTTTTTCGGTGAAATCGAAAGGCAATCGGCGACGCGTGATATCTTCCTGCCCTCCCGTTGCCACACCTTGGGGATCACTATCTCGGCGAACTCTTCTGTGACTTGCTGGAAAGTCTTGCCGCCGATCATCCCCTCGGACCATCCGCGCAGAGTATCGTCGATGCCGGATGCGCGCATGATCCGCGTTTTCAAGGCTGCCAAATCATCCTGGAGATGATCGTTTTCACCTACCCCGATGAGATCTGTCGCTTCGCCGACCGATTGCCTGGCGAGTTCCCAATCTTGAAAAAAGTCGTTCGCCTCCGTCATACCGCGAGCGATATAGGCAGCCGCCAGCAACCGAAGATTCTGCGTATGTTTCGCCAGAGTCAACGCTTCGTCACTGAACTGCTTTGCGTGGTTCGCGTGAAGAGCAATATCCACTTCTTCACCAAGTTGCTCTTCGATTTTGGCGTTTTCTGTTGCAGCCTGCAAAATACGCGCGCGCGCCATGAGGATTTGGTCGTTTTTCTCATGCCCAATTCGATATGCTTCGAGCGCCTCTCGAGCGGCGAGGTCGATGTCTCCCCCGTCGAGATGGAGATACCCGGAATTGACGGTCACTGCCCCAATTCCTCCAGCATAGCCTTGCGTTGCATAGATCTTCCGCGCTTGTCGCAACTGCGTGATTGCCTCGTCACAAAGTTGCTGGTAGCGGGACCGAAGCGTGCTGGCCATCGCGGCGGGCACAACCGAAGCTTGGTGCTCACCGCGCGCTTGATCTGGCTTAAGTGCTCGCGCGTCAATTCTTTTGCGAAGCTGCAATGCCAGCAATCGCTTCACATAAGCGGAGTTCACCAGCGCTCGGGCGAGATTTCGATGGCCCGGATTTCCAGCGGAGTACAGATCGACAGCCCGCTCGAAGTGCTCAAGGGCTTTTGCGTATTCACCGGAGCGGCGAACAATTCTGCCTCTTGCGGACTCGATGTTACCCCGTGCAAGAAAATGATCCGTGTTCTTGAGGGTGACCTCTGCATGGCTGAGCAACCGCAAGGCCTCCTTTCTCAAGCCCTTCTGGAATAGAAGCCAACTCTCGTGGATCTGAATTACTGAGGTGAATACCGCGTCTTCATGAATCTTCTGCGCCTGCTCACGCGCGCAGACGATTTCCTTGGATGCCAGTTCGTACTCGCCTTTCTTCCGGTGTGCCCGCCCTTTCCAGAAGTGGGCTACCGTCAGGAGATGGTCATCTGCCGTTCCGGGCTCAGCTCGCAACACAAAGTCGAGGATTTCAACGGCGGTATCCACCTCTTCGGCAGAGAGTGCGCGAAAGCCCTCAACCATTCGCAAGCGAAGATAGTCATCGAGGGGTAACTTGCGGCGAGATTCGGTGGGAAATCTTACCAGGAGACCGTCAAGGAGATGATGATCGCGGTAGCCAACATCTACCCATTGGGCAATCAGGAGAAGTAGTTCCGTAGCGTTTGGCTGGCTTGGGGAAAGTTCTGCCCAGGCGCCTTCCGCCTTATCGAGCATAGCCATTCCATCGGACACGCGCCTGAGGCTAAGAGCCTGGCTTAGCTCTTCCACGAACTGCGGCCCGATCGTCATAACACGCCAACTTCTTTCGCGGCGGTCCCAACTCGGTCTACGCGCGGGACGCGATGCACCGACTGCAAGCACTTCATCAGCGTGCTGTCGCATAGGTCGGCGAACAAGCACAGCGCGAGCTTTTTCCGCCGAGAACGGCAAGATTATGACTCTATCCGGGCATGTATGTCCACTCGTCCGATTCGGACTGCCTCCTCTTGTGTCTTACGTCACGCTGCGATTTACTCACATCACAGTGCGGAGCCGACTCAAACAATCAGCGGCAAGGAGATGGACATGTGCACCAGCGCTTTTCACGAAATCAACTGGAACTCACCTCGTTGGGACGGAACAGTTCGGAGTTACGAACCCGGCGACGTCAGGCGACTTCGCGGAACTGTTCACGTAGAACATTCACTCGCTCGGGCAGGCGCAGAAAAGTTCTGGAGCATGCTTCACCGGGAGAAATATGTTGCAGCCCTTGGCGCGCTGACAGGAAATCAAGCCGTCGAAATGGCAAAGGCTGGTTTGAAGGCAATTTATCTAAGCGGTTGGCAAGTGGCCGCAGACGCAAACCTCGGCTGCCAGATGTATCCCGACCAGAGCCTCTATCCCTCAAACAGTGTGCCGAGTGTGGTCTGTTCGATCAACAACGCTCTCATCCGTGCGGACCAGATTGCACATTCCGAGGGGCAGGCTCCCGTTGACTGGATGCTGCCGATCGTCGCGGATGCGGAAGCAGGATTCGGCGGCGTTCTAAACGCATTCGAATTGATGAAGGCCATGATCGAATCTGGAGCGGCCGCGGTCCACTTTGAAGATCAGCTCTCCTCCGCCAAGAAATGCGGGCACATGGGGGGCAAGGTGCTGGTACCGACCCAGGAAGCGATTCACAAGCTGGTCGCCGCTCGCCTGGCCGCCGATGTGCTGGGCGTGCCAACCGTCTTGATCGCAAGAACGGACGCCAATGCGGCTCAGCTGATCACGAGCGACTGCGATTTGAGGGATGCGAGATTTCTCACAGGCCAGCGCACGTCCGATGGATTCTTTGGCTTCCGCGGTGGTTTGGATGCAGCAATTGCTCGAGGCCTCGCCTACGCGCCCATATGCCGACATGTTGTGGTGCGAAACATCTGAGCCCAATCTCAAAGAGGCACAGCAATTCGCCGCCGCCATCCATTCGGAATATCCAGGAAAGCTTCTGGCCTACAATTGCTCTCCCTCATTCCATTGGAACGCCAAACTGAACCCATCGGAGATCTCTCAATTTCAGCATGAGCTCGCCGCGATGGGCTACTGTTTCCAATTCGTGACACTGGCAGGGTTTCATGCGCTGAATTTATCCGCCTTCGAACTGGCCCACGAATATGCGCGAACCGGAATGACTGCCTATTCACAATTGCAGCAGCGCGAATTCGAAGTCGCCGAACGGGTCGGATACGGGGCAGTAAAACACCAGAGATTCGTTGGCACCGGCTATTTCGATGACGTCGCAAACACCATCGCTGCAGGTCGCTCGTCCATTCGGGCGCTTCCCGGGTCGACGGAAGAGGAGCAGTTTGAACCGGCGCGAGAGGTAACGTCAGTCGATGCGGATTTCGTCATACCAGTGTCGGGCGATTAATAAGAAGCCCTCCCCCCTCAAACCAAGACCCAGAACAACCCCAGAGAGAGGAACTATCCAATGAGTGCTACAGTACCGGTGTTCGAGAACGCAGCTCAGAGCCAAACGGCCGAATGCGAAATCCTCACTCCCGAGGCAATGGAGTTTCTGCGCTGCATGGACCGGGTGTTTGAAACCAGAAGAGTCGATCTACTCCGCGAACGCGATAAGCGTCAAGCCCAATATGATGCCGGGAAGTTCCCGCGGTTCCCCAGAGAGACGCGTCACATTCGCGAGGCGGAGTGGACAGTAGCTCCAATTCCGCACGACCTGGTAGATCGCAGAGTGGAGATTACCGGACCCGCGGAGAGAAAGATGGTCATCAACGCCCTGAACGCAGGGGCGAATGTCTTCATGGCCGATTTTGAGGATTCCAACGCTCCCACCTGGAGCAATTGCCTTGAGGGTCAAAGAAATCTGCGCGATGCCAACCTACGAACCATCGAGTTCAAATCCCCCGATGGCAAGCTCTACACATTAGGGCAGAATCCCGCAGTGCTCTTTGTGCGGCCACGTGGCTGGCACATGGTCGAGAAGCATTTCCCGATTGAGGGCTCTCCGATATCTGCCTCTCTCTTCGATTTTGGTCTGTACTTTCATCACAACTTTCGCACCCTGCTCGATCGCAACACTGCTCCCTATTTCTATTTGCCAAAGATGGAAAGCTACCATGAAGCGCGCTTGTGGAATGACGTTTTCCTCTATGCGCAGGAATACGTCGGGATTCCAAAGGGAACGATTCGCGCTACCGTACTGATCGAAACCATTTCTGCAGCCTTCGAGATGGACGAGATTCTGTATGAACTCCGCGATCACTCCGCAGGTCTGAATTGCGGCCGCTGGGATTACATCTTCAGCTTCATCAAGAAATTCAGGTGCCATCCGAAGTTCACTCTTCCCGAGCGCGGCGGCATTACGATGGAACAGCCATTTCTTCGCTCGTATGTCGAATTGCTGATTCATACCTGCCACAAGCGCGGCATTCACGCGATGGGAGGCATGGCGGCGCAGATCCCGATTCGCGATAACGCGGATGCCAACGAACAAGCAATGGAGCGAGTTCGCCAGGACAAGCTGCGGGAAGTGCGCGCGGGGCATGACGGGACCTGGGTGGCGCATCCCGGACTTGTTCCGATTGCAAAGGCCATATTCGATGAGCATATGAAAGGACAAAACCAGATTCGTCGTCCCGACAGGCCGACGTCCAGGATCAATGGAAATGATCTGGTAGAGATCCCGCTCGGCCGAATTACTGAGGAGGGATTCGTTCGCAATGTTGATGTTGCACTGCAGTATATCGAGTCCTGGCTTCGCGGCAACGGATGCGTACCGATTTACAACTTGATGGAAGACGCCGCGACGGCCGAAATATCCCGCGCGCAAATCTGGCAGTGGATCCGATACAACGCTCGCCTCAGCAATGGCAAACACGTTGATCGACACATGCTCGCTTATGCCATCTGGAACATTCTGAATCAAACGAGACAGAAACTTGGAGCAGAACGGTTTGCCTCGTCCAAGTTTGAGCGTGCGGCAGAATTGCTCACATCACTATCCACCAGCGAATTCCAGGAATTCTTAACAACTGCAGCCTACGCGGAGTTTGCCTGACAATCCAGCCCGCTCCGCTTGCTGATTGGTCCTTCGCCGTTTACTTCTGTGATCTCACGCCCTCCCTGGAACCGGTTCTCAGGAGTTGTGAATTGCCGAGTCACTTCTCGATACGACTAGTACCTTTAAATCGGCTAGTGCCAATTCACCTGGACGTAAAACGTCATCTCGGACAAGTGATCTTTTGCCAATTGACTCGCTACGACTTTCTCGACGGGCGGTAAATCTCCAATGCGCTCATTGAGGCCAGACCGGTGCCGAAATGTCGGCTTGTGCCCGGGAATCGGGCGCTCCAAATTCCAATGCGCCGCACTTTAGCGGACCAACCTGTACAGCTTCCTAGTTCTTGCGCAGGTCCTCGACAATCAAGGCGAACTCATCTAGGGCAGCTTGCAAGTCCTCAACGATCTCGGCAGCGATTAACTCCGGCGGCCTGACCATCAACGAAGAGAAGGTAATCGGCCTCACCAAAGCCATGCCCCGAGGCGAATTCGCGAATGGCAACGCCGCGGCCGGCATCGATGTTCGCATCGGCGCGGTCTTCGATGAGCCATCCGGCAGACACAAGCATGCCATCTATGCTCTCGCGGGCTAGCTGCTCAGGCGTTGGGACCATGAAAGAGCAAGTTTACCGCTTTGATCTGTGTGGCCTGAATCTCTTTCTTCGTGTGGCTGGGCAGTTCCGATGTGCAGATGTGCCTGCGACAGGCAAGGGGGGCTGTTCCAAAAGGCCGTAAAGCGCTTTCAGGTGTGCGCTTTGAAAGAGCTCAGTGCGACGTCGGCTTGCTGCGAGTTTTTCCGGGCGAAAATACGGAGATCAATCGATTCCACCCGGACAGTCATTGCTCCAAAATTAGGTGAATCGGGATTCGGAATTCGAGCCGCTGCTCGATATCCGTTGATTTAGGTCGGCAGGCCAGTCTGTTCCGTGAGTTCGACCTCCATTCTTCGTCGCGAGTCCGATCATCGGCGATCGAGAGGAACTGGCTTCCTTGTTTGAGTGATCTGAATCACCAATTGCGCGAACTAAATAAAAGAAATCAAAAGATTTCCGAATCCTTTCAAGGATTTTTGAGTCAAATATGATCGAAGTAGTTTTACCTTCCGCCCGAAAGGGCCTCCTGGTGGCGCCGGCCATCGACCTCCCGCTCGTCAACAACCGTGGGCACCGGCATTCAGATCTCAGGAAAATTGTGACGCGGAGGCTACGCTCTGCGTTTGTGTGTCGATCACGCTCGCCTCAACGCAAGACTACGCGCGTTCTGGGCCCGTGACGACCAAGCCTGAACTGAGCGAAGCGAGGAAGGAGAAGTATTGAATGAAGAGCAATTGGATCAATTGGGACTCGGTATCCATCCCACCTTGACGCGTCGAATTGCGGAAATTCAGTGCTGATGACAACGGTTCGCTCCGCTGGAGACTGGCGATCGCAATTTAGGGTGCGGGTCTCCCGGTGGCGAGCCACCACGAAACGCGGCCGGATCCCGGCCCCAGAGGAACGAAGTTGAAAGGTCAGATCGAACGCATCGCATTACGCAAACTGGCAGGGCACGAGAAGAGTTCAAAGCACATGAAGGCTGAAATGCTCATAGGTAAGGGCCAGCCGATTCGCATCCTGGGGGAAGGCGACTTCATGCGGGTCACAGCGTCCCACCTTGCTACAGTAACCGTCTCAGCTTCGTAGTTTCGAAGGCATGCCATGGCAGGGCGTCGAAGCATACGTGGTCTTACGCGGTACTTGCGTGCAAGTTTTTACCGCATCTGCAAAGTCGTCAAGTGTTAGACGCAATGCCCGAATTGTCCGCTGGCATTGACGGTGCAAACGCCGCCACCGCGTTGTCACATCACACCGTGACGGCCATCACTGAAATCGAACCGCGCAAGAAGGTATTTCTAGTGACAGGCCGCCAGAAGTCAATGTGTTGGTGTCTAATCTCCGGTTACTGTAAACGGGTGTAGCTACCGCGCTGGGGAGAACGTAATAGGCGATGGTTTGGGGTTGGCTCATGGCCAGCAAAAGTTGGTGTGGCGCACGACAGCGTGATTAAACGGCACCACGAACCCTCATCCATCTATAGCGAGACGGCGCAGAGCAAATGCCGTCCCATCTCGGAAGAGACATGCACCCAGGGCTAGGCCAGCCTGGGGATTGAACGATTGCATACTTAACAAATCCAGTAAGCACCAGTGTGCTTGCTGTGTCATCGCGAAGCCCTGCGGAGTTCCCGCAGGGCTTTTTGTTTCTCTCGAACCACGAATCAACGATAGTCCGCAATCGTACCCGTACCGTCAATGTGTAGTTAGCTATAACCCCGTAGTCGCTCCGTCAAACCATGGCAGGGCGTCGAAACAGACGGGGCTTACGCGGGGGCTCCGCCCGAGTTTTTACCGAGTTCAGGGAGTCCAGTTTCCTATGTTGTTCTGAGTCGTCGTAGAGTCGTCAAGCGTTGTTGCCTGAAGAGTAGCTTCCGAGTAGGCAGTAATTCGGGTGCTACCTTTTTTGCTGGTTCAGCTCTACTGGAAATGGAGCAGCAGGTTAAAGACAGAAGGGGAACCTGCATAGATGAGGGAGATATAAGCCTGGTCGGCGGAAGCGCCAGGCCAGCTGACTGAGTTTCGCGTCAGCCATTCTTTTATGAGATGAGGGTTGTAGCGTTTGCCTTCGAGTTCCTTCCATGAGGCGAGAAGCTCTTGGGCAGCGCCAGCGCGGGGTTCGATGCCTTCCAAAAGAGCTTGCCGAAGGTGACAGGGAAGCCTCGGTCAATGTCGACGGCGAGGCTGATGGTGTGGCGGGATTTGTCGTACTGCTGCGTTGGGATTGCGCCGAAGTTTGCATACCCTTCGGTGCCGTATAGCTCCTTCAGGTTTTCGAGTCCCTTTGCGATTTCGGTGGTATTGAAGATCGCGCCGTCGTCTACGTGGAATTGGGCTCGGAGTTGATCGGTAGAAAAGACTGAGTCGCCGGTGAAGGTGATTCCGCCGAGGCGGTACTGATTGCCGGTGCGCACTGCGAAGCTGACATCGGCCTCGCACGCGGATTGCGTGGGACGGACGCGGGTGATTTGAGGGGTGCCGACTTCAACCAGTTCATAGCCTTTATCCCGGAGTTTGAAGCGCACGCGCTCTGAGAGTTCGTCAACGTTGTATGTACCACCTTGAAAGGCGTGCACGATGCGGCCTCGCTCTGTTCTGGGAAGATCACTGGATACCAAAGTCAACTTGTGGACGCGATAGACCCCAGCAAGCGTCGCGGGCCGATCTTGGGCGATTGCAGCGATAACGAGAAGCGGGAGCAATGCGATGGGAAGGGTACGCATGGTGACTCCAGAACTGTTCAACCGGGCCTCACCCAGAGGACGTTCGTGAGAGGAAACGGTGAGCCAGATTGGGCGTGGTTTCGTTCCGGGCGGGTAGTGGGCTATCTATGAAAGCGTCGGCGGAGTCAAGAGAAAAAAAGGATCTCCCTCCGCCAGAGACGTAGAGGGCAGTCAAGGGCGCCCGGAGGGCGTTCATCTTGATCCTTGACGGCCCTCTACGTCCCACAGAATCGACATGGGAACGAAGCGGAACGAAGTTTAGTGAAGCTTCGTTCCTTAGATGACATTCTTCGTTCTTGTCCCAGAACACTTGCATAGTCGCCTCGACCAAGGCTCGCTTGTAATCCTTCGAGTGAACTCAGTTCGACCCAGCCATCTATTCGATCGATCTTCCGACCATGATTACTTTTTCGAACTCCCTTCTAAAAAGGGAGCGGGGTGCCCAATCACTCGGGCGATGTTCTACTTCACACCATAGGCGGTCCCGGGCTGCCCCACGTGCGAACCGAATTGCGATGACATCTCGTAGTCCCGTCCGTTGCGCCACATCCAGTACAAACGGACGGCAAGTTTGCGCGCCAGTGCCACCACGGCGATCTGGCGTCCCCGACGCATGGTCAGGTGCAGGAACTCGCGTCGCCATTCGGCGTTGCTGCGGACAGCAGCTTGCGCCGCCTCCAGCAGAAGAAAACGTAAAAGCGAGCTCCCCTGTTTGCTGATGTGTCCCAGCCGCTGCCGGCTGGCACTGGAGTCTTCGCAGGGGATCAGTCCCAGATAGCTGCCGATCTGCTTGCCGCAACGAAAACGTTCCGGTGACCCGATGATCAGAACGTAGGCCAGCGCAGTCAGTGGACCAACACCTGGATGCGTCATGAGTCGTTGCGCCTCCGGATGCTGTTCTACCTGCTTCTCGATCGCAGCCGTTAATGCCGCGATACGAGGAGTCAACCCGTCGAGCAACTCGAGCAGATCCTCACGGCGCCTGGTCGCCCACGGCATCAACTGAAATGATTCCAGCTGCGCTCTTCCCGTTTTGCTCCACAGTCCTCTTTTACGCCGTACCCCTTCGTTCAGAGCCACGGCCTGGAGTTGATTCATGACTCGCGTTCGCATTTGCACCAGCCGGTGACGATGCCACAGCAACTGCCGCAAATCACGATTCTCCACATCCGGCAACCATACCCGCGGAAAACGATTCTCCACCAGCAGCGTACGCAGAAGCCGAGCATCTTCACGGTCGTTCTTTTGCTTGCGCACCCGCTTGGCCTTGATCTCTGCCGCATCGCCAACCCAGAGCTCGTGTCCCAACTCCGCAAGCAGACGTTCAAACCAGCGCGAGTGTCCCGTGGCTTCGATCCCCACGCGCACCTTCACTCCTTGCTCCTTCAGCTTCCGGTAGAACCTCTCTGCTTCTCCATTGCTGTGCATCAGCGGCTGTTCACCACACTCACCGCTTTCGGTATCTACCCAGGCTATCTGCTGAAAACTCGGGTGATAATCACAACCAACTATCAACATGTTCGGCTCCTTTCTCCCGAGCCTTGGTCGTCAGCAACTGATGAAAAGTGTAAGCCGGAACGAAGCAGACTTATAATGGCCCCACGCGTCCGGCTCCTTCCTCCTCGAGCCCTTGGTCAGTCAGCAACTGCCAACTGCGCTCGGCCCGCGAAGGAGCCGACGCTTTTATGAAATCACTCGGACATAACCCCGTTTTCGACGACTGTCCGGGTTGCGGTCGCAATAAGGCTACAAAGCACATGAAGGCCGAAATGCTCAGAGGGAAGGGCCAGTCGATCCGCATTCTTGGAGAGGGTGACTTCGTGCGGATAGGCTCTTTGCACAATGTCCACAATAAACATAGTTGCAGTCAAAGGTAAATATACAACTGATGGAACAGTCACCAGACTGTTTATCTAACCAGTTGGCGCAACGGTCTGAGGGTTTTGTTCACCTGAGATTCACCAACCCTTCCGAACTCCTGTTCTGAAAGGGCTGTTAACCACAACGAACCACTAAGCACCCGCAGAATCTCTGCGGGTTTTTTCATGTCCAAGGAGACCACAATGACGACAAACGAGGAGTTGGCAGTAGTTAATCCAGACGAATACAGAGGGGTGTTCAAACAGGCTATCCGTGAGCATTCGGCTTTGCCCTTCAGCCAGATCGCCAAACGCGCAGGTATGAGTTCATCGCAGATGACGTTTTACACAACGGGAAAGCTCTTCCCGTCGCCGGAAACGGCAAGCCGCATCGCCTCAGCCTTGGAAATTACCTTCCGGGAGTTCCGCCGAAAGATAGTGATGAGAAACCAGCACGGATTTCATTCACACCTGTACGTTTTCGGTGAGAAGTGTCGGACGCAAAAGAGAAAGCGTCTAGATGAGCACAAACGGAAAACGATCGCTATGCAGAAGGAGGGATTTGGAATAGAGCACATGCCTGAGTATCGTTCAGCCGCTTGCAACAATGTCCATGCTGTAAGTGAGGTCGAAAAAGAAGCCGGATTCACTCCGCACAAGGACATCACCCCTGAAGATTGGGCGTACTTCGTAGGAAGAGCGCCCAATCTCCTAGCCGAGTTCACGACCAAGAACACGAGCCACCGAGAACGTGAAAAGGCGCTGTCCAATCTGGAGGCATGGGCAGAACTGGATGACTCCCCAGAAATTCTGGAAGCACACGAGAAAGAACAAGCAGAGAATGCCGCGAACGAGCTCCCGATCTTGTACTGGTACGCCCCGGTGTGGAGGACCGTTCTCGTAATCGAGACACTTCCCAATACGACGTAAAGCTGCGCCGTGCTTAGCGGTGCTAGGGGATGGTTGGATGGTCTCCGCCATCCCCGCATAGCCCCAGAAGCCTCTCACGACGCACTCCCCGTTATCACACGGGGGTCTGTTTTTTCCCGCACATAGTGCCCACACTGCTACCTCAAAGGACTCCGCATGTCACGCAAATCTCGCTACCCGTTCGCCTCCCACACGCCCCTCCCAGTGCTCTCCGCCCCATCCACCACCGAGCGTCTCTTCACGGTCCAAGAAGCCGCTGAATACCTACGTCTGACCCCTCGCACCATCGGGCGCTACATTGGCTATGGCTATCGGGGCATCGGTCTGAAAGCCTCATGGATTGGTCGGAGATGGATCATCAGTCAGAGCAACCTGCGCGCCTTCATCGCTGCAAACCAGATTGATGCCTTACTCGCCAGAACGGGGACGTCTTATCCACTCGAACGATGAGGCGAACAGACGCGGTCCTAGGGCAAGGACATTGTGAGAGTCCCCGCTTGCCACGGGTTGAGTTCTCGCGCCTGAACGCCAACTGCAGCGCGGAGACGGGTCTTCATCCTCTTCCTGTCTCCGTCGCTGGCAAACCCACCTAAGAGGAGAATCCACCACAGATCATCACCGCCGTTACCACGCCATCACCAGGCGGCTGGATGCGGCCCTAACCAAGTGGAAGTAGCCCACTGAAGAGGATCGACACTATGAGTTTAGTCACGAACACCACAGCCACAGAAACCGCCATACAAGAGGCCGCTAACAAGCTCATCAAAGCAGCCGCAGAGAAGAACGGCCTGACCTTTGAACAGGTGCCGCAAGCGGCGAAGGACGACGCCTACCGCTTCGCACGAGAGTCCATTGAGTCGGAAGCTGTACTGGCCAACAACCCCTCCCACCAGCTCTACCTTCAGGCTAAGCAGGAGAACGCGCTGCTGAAGGCACAGCTCGGCGCAGTCCGCGAGAATCGCACTGCCAAGGCAGACAACCGCACCGTGGACACCATGGAGCGAGTGAGAGATACCATGGGCCGCGCAACGTGGTTCCAACTTAGCCGGGATCAGAAGGTGGCCAGCCTCGGCGTGGAACCCAGCAGCGTTGATATGGTCCAACTTCGCACCCTGTTCGGGAAGCACACAGATACTGCGCTTGCAGTGGACTTCGCAAAGACCTCTCCTTACCGATACAAGCAGCTTCGTGAAGTGGCGAAGGCGCTCGACGTTACCGGCAAGTGACCACGTTGGGGGACGGGGCCAGGACTCCGCCCTGCTCCCCCTTTCCCTAATAGCACGAGTCAGTGAGAGGAAACAATGAATGAAGATATGGAAGATTTATGTGGTCGGTTTTTCGGTAGGCTTCGCGTGCTCCGCAGTTCTCCCCCTGCTCATCTATGTGGCTGTGCTCGGTGGCGCTGCCAATGTGAATGTGGCGGGGTGGTTGACGCATTTGAGGTAGCACTACTCCAAGGTCTCACCACATCATGCGGTTGTCAGAACCAAGTGAAGCAGAAGCGCATTAACTGGAACGGCGAACGCGCTGCATAGTTTGCAGACTCGGCATCCTTCGCCGCCGTCCGCTGGGTGGAGTCAAGAGCGAACCTGCCCCCTCCACCTTCAACCCTCACACATCATCACAGGAGATATTGCAGTGACAAAGTTCCTAGAGTTTATGAATGAGCGTGGTCTTTCGCAGTACAGATTGTCCAAGCTGACCGGATTTACCAAGGGCCAGATTTCCGAATGGATGCACGGCATACACCGGCCATCGCTGAGGTCAGCCCAGCGGTTAGCAATCACCCTCCAGATGTCCCTCCAGAGCCTCAAGAGTCAGATTGAACTGAGGGAGCGCACTCAAAACGTCCGCACACCTGACGGCGCATTCGTGCCGAGGAGCAGGAAGAACAGCCCTACGATTGTTGAATCGAGTGATTCTGGTCGTACCCTCTCCCCCTATTGCTCCATCTGTGGGCAGAAGCTAGGGAAGGCAGCGTAGACACTGGCGATAGTGAGATAGGACGCGGTGTTCATCGTGGTACCGAGGACATCGTAGACCTTCGATTACGCCATCCAGCGCCGTCGGTCGCCGTCCAAAACGTGCCACGTTCCCACAACGAAAACACCTTTTGAAAACCCAAGGCACCCGCGCCGCCAGATACCGACAGCGTTGGGTGCAGTGTTTTTCTCGTCGCAGTCCCGGCTTCGCTTCACAGGAGAACAGAAATTGAACCTTAAACACGGCCACAGAAAAAGTGGCAAAACAACGTATCTCTACAAGGTGTGGGAAAACGTCAAGCAGCGTACTGGCAACCCCAATCATCCACGATTCAAGGATTGGGGTGGAAGAGGAGTGACGATGTTCGCCCCGTGGCGTGACTCGTTCATGCCGTTCGCGCTGTATGTTCTCAACAAACTGGGAGAGCGGCCATCAACCAAACACTCCCTTGACCGCATCGACAATTCGCTTGGGTATGTTCCGGGGAATATGCGATGGTCAACGGCCAAAGAACAGGCAGCTAACCGTAGGGCGGCGACTATGCCGCAAACTCGCTGGCTTCGCTTCAATGGCCAGAACTACTCAGTGAATGGCTTTGCAGGACTTGTGGCACGGTCGCATAAAGCTGTGAGCTATCGACTCCACAGCGGCGAGTCACCGGAACAGATTGCCGCGCACTTCGGCGTCTTTACGCAGTCAATCGCTGCCTGAAATGTCTTGCTAAATGGTCTGAAATGTCTTGCGGAAAATGACCCCATTACTGTATGGTTTCCGCATCGAAGCAAGTTCTGTAAGTGATTGATTTTAAACTTGGTGGACCTGATCGGGATCGAACCGATGACCTCTTCCATGCCATGGAAGCGCGCTCCCAGCTGCGCCACAGGCCCACTCGGGGAATGCAACTTCTCCATTGTCTCTGCTTAGAGGGGATTCGTCAAACGCAGAAAGATACCCCAAGCGCCTCCCAATCCAGCAGTTATCATCTGAAGCCAATGACGGCAGAACGCCGGAGGGCATGCTCCGGCGGTCGCCTGCACTGCATTGGAGGGTCACAGGATGAAAGCTGCAGTCGTCGATGTGCTGGGGCAAACTCCTCGGTATCGGGATTTCGCGGAGCCGAAGGCCGACGAGGGCGAGGTTCTTATTCGTGTTCGAGCCGCCGGTCTGCACCCGATTGTGAAAGCACGCGCAAGCGGATCGCACTATTCCAGCGATGGAGTGGTACCTCTGATTCCGGGCCTGGACGGGGTGGGAATATTGGATGGGATCCGCGTCCTCTTCGGATTTTCGCGAGCGCCGTTTGGGTCGATGGCGGAGTGGACGGTGGTCCGCCGGGCGATGTGCATCCCTTTGCCGGACAATATCGACGATGTTCAGGCCGCGGCGATTGCCAATCCCGGCATGTCGGCGTGGCTCTCGATCAGCGATCGAGCAGGACTGGTCAAAGGTGAATCGGTCCTGATCCTCGGTGCGACGGGTGTGGCCGGTCAGTTGGCGATCCAGGTTGCGCGACATCTCGGCGCCAAGCGCGTCGTCGCAGCCGGGCGCAATCTCGACGTCCTGGCGTCGGAGAATCTGGACGGGGTGATCTCTCTGACACAGTCAGACGACGCCGTTCGCGAAGCCTTCGCTGTCGAGGCCGGAAAGGGAATCGATGTAGTGATCGACTACCTCTGGGGACGCCCAACGGAGTTGTTGCTGGAGGCGCTTGCCAAGGGCTTCGACCCAAAGGCCGCCCGCTCAACGCGTCTGGTGGAAGTGGGTGAGAGTGCCGGCAAAGCCATCACGCTGCCGGGGGCAACGCTGCGCAGCATCGATTTGAAGCTGATGGGAAGTGGATATGGTGCCGTGCCGCTCGATCGAGTACTGAATGCGATTCCGACGCTTTTCAAGCTGGCCGCGGCTGGTTCTCTCAGGGTTGCGGCGGAGCCGGTTCCGCTGGCCGAAGTGGAGGCTGCGTGGAACCGCAAGGAAAGCGGGAAGAGGATCGTATTTACGATCTAAACGCTCCGGAATCCGGCATCTACAACAAAATACATCCGTGATCGGGAACACTTTGGGGGGGTGCCGGTGTCTAAGAGAATAGGCGTACGGGGCATTCGTGCTTCGTTCCCGTACGCTGCGGTTTGGCTGCTCAACGGTTTTCGAGTTGGCAGAATGCCGCGGAAGCAGAGGGCGCGGGCGGCATTGAGCGGATGGTTCGCAGATGCCAAAGGTGCCACAGATGCGATAACGTGGGGGGAACTGAATTGCAGGCGGATCTCACCATGGGGAATATTGCGAGCGCGCTTTCACTTAGATCAGAGGAAGCCGAACTGATCGCGGAGCTTCAGGCAGGCTCTGAAGATGCTTTTGCCTGGTTGATCGCGCGTTATCACCAGCCGATCTACTCGCTTCTTGCTCGCATGGTGCATGATCGCGCCGACGCAGCGGACCTGACCCAGGAAGTCTTCGTCAAGGTCTTCCGCGGGGTGGGGCGCTTCCACGGGGAGTCGTCGTTGCGTACATGGATTTATCGGATCGCCCTGCATGAAGCTTCGAACCAGCGGCGTTGGTGGATGCGGCACAAGCAGCAGGAGATGCCCATCGAGCAGGAGATGACCGAGAGCTGTTCCGGTGCACCGATCAAGCTGAAGGAGATGCTGGTCGATCCTGCTGAGTCGCCCTTTGACATGGCGATGCATGCCGAAAACAAGGCGCGCATTGAAGCAGGGTTGAGCCAGGTTCCGGAGCCATTTCGCACGACGCTCATCCTCCGGGATATCGAGGGTTTTGTGTACGAAGAAGTAGCCGAGATTCAAGGCGTGAATCTTGGCACGGTGAAATCGAGGCTCGTGCGCGGACGAGCGCTTTTGCGGGCCATATTTGCGGAATCTCACCCGGCCAGGAAAACTGCAACAGCATCCGGGCTTGAGATCTCCCTGGGAGGGGAGGCGCGATGAGCAGCTGCAACTCCATCCAATCGAGGTTTTCGGAATATGTCGATGGTCGGCTGACCGGTCACGAGATGCAGGAAATCGCCGCCCATCTTGAGGTCTGCAGGGAGTGTTCTGTGGAGTGGACTGGCTTGAAGCAGACGCAGATGTCGTTGGCCGCGCTGGGACCGGTTCCGCAGCCGCCAGATCTTCTGTTGCGTATTCGGGTCGCTGTCAGCCAGGAGCGGGCGCGCAGTCGCAAACCTGTTCTGCAGGCGTGGAAACTGGCTTGGGAAAACACCGTCGGGCCCTTTCTTCTGCAAGCGGCGGCGGGTTTCGCCAGCGCAGTCCTATTGCTGGGAACCGTAACGGTACTGGTGGGGATGTTTACGCGACCCGAGGTGGCACGGGGGGAAGATGAGCCCCTGGGCATGGCCACTTCTCCACGCTTCCTTTACCTCTCCTCCGCGGTCAGCAGTAACGACCAGATCCGGGAGGGGGGCGGTCCGGTGGTTGTCGAGGCCTACATCAACGGGCAGGGCGAAGTGTACGACTATCGCATTGTCTCCGGGCCGGTGGATGAGGCCACCCGGACGCAGGTGGTGAACCTGCTGCTGTGGAGCCATTTTGAGCCGGCACGCTTCTTCGGTCAGCCGGTGCGCGGCTTGGCGGTGCTATCGTTTTCGGGCGTTTCGGTTCGCGGATAGTTTCGGCAATCTGGACCAAAGAGGCCTTTGCCCCAAGGGCGAGGGCCTTTCTTTTCTTACAATAGGCACGTCTAAGCAGTGGGTCTAGCGCTCGAGCACGACAGCGCGAGCTCAATGCCGTAGACTTCTCGCAAGGTCCTTTTTCATGTCGTTTAGCCCTCGTCGCAGACTCGCAATCCTCATTCCTGCCGTAGTTCTTCTGACCGTTTCCGTGGCCTTTCCCGCCCGAGCGCAGTCTCCCAGCGGCAATTCCCAGGCCAGCAGACAGAGCTCGTCGTCGCAGCCGATTCAGGAGAAAGCTCCTTCGCTGGTTGACCCAGCCGGTCCCACAATCTCGCTGGTGAGTTCGGAGCCGGTGTTTGTGATGGCCGCAGCGCTGAACGCCTGCGGGTACAACGAGGGACTGGAGGAAAGCGCGCCGGTGCGCAAACGCGTTCGGGATGAGGTCAATGATGCTCTGGCGAAGAGCGAAGACGCACGGACCAAGCGCGACAAAGTCTGCCTGTACATTGCCCAACATCGGATGACAGGGTCGGAACGCGATATCTCGCAGTACATCTCGCTGGCGCTTTATCTTAGCCCGCCGCCGGCGCTTGAGACCACTGTCGAACTGACGGAGATGCCGCCCGACTCCACGCAGGTGGTGGAGATTGCTCCGCTGCTGCGCGACTTTGTTGCTGCGGTCGATCTTCACGGAATCTGGCTGGCAGTGCACCACACCTATGACGAGGAGAACGATCGGCTGCACGACCCCCTGTCAAAGATGATCGTTTCGACCAACCTCTATCTGAAGATGCCGGCTACGACCTACGAAGGGCGGCGCTTTGTGGTGGTGATCGAGCCGATGCTGTCGCCGAAGCTTGTGAACGCACGCGTCTACGGGACCGATTATGTCGTGGTGGTGTCGCCGGTGAACGGCACGATTCCGATAAACGACGTGCGGCATACCTACCTCCACTACATCATTGAGCCGCTCCTCTTTTCGCGCTCCAATGCGATCGACCGGATGCAGCCAATTCTGAAGGAGGTTCGCGATACTCCCCTGGAATTCCGCTACCGATCCGATACGGTGGCGTTAGTTGTCGAGTGCCTCATCAAGGCAATTGAGGCGCGCACCATGGACACCGGAATTCCCGAGTACAAGGTTCCCGCGGGTGTGGAGCGCTCTGACCTGCCGCGTTATGAACACGAGCGCCAACTCGTCCTGCAGAAGATGGAAGCGGTGCGCGTCGCCGCGGTGCATCACGACATGGCGCAGGGGTTCGTGCTGACGCAGTACTTCTTCGAGCAGTTGATCCAGTTCGAAAAAGATCCAGCCAGCCTCCGCGACACGATAGGCGAGATGGTGTACGGCATGGACATCGATCAGCAGGTCCATCGCGCGCGGCAAACGGAGTTTGATAAGCAGGCCGATGAGGATGTGTTGCAACGGAGCAAACCTCGCGTGCTGACGGGTCTGGATCTCGCTGAGGCCAAGCTTGCGCAGGGTGACGTGGCCACGGCGAGCGCGATGGCGCACAAGGTTTTGGCCGATCGCACGGACACGCTTGATTCGGCGTCGCAAGAGGCGCGCGCGAACTTTATCCTGGCGCGCGTCGCAATCATGACGGGGCATCCCGATGTGGCCATCGATGATTTCCAGAAGACGGTTGCGACCAGCAAAGAGCCGCGCCTGCTGGCGTGGTCGCATATTTACCTGGGACGGATGCTTGATCTTGATTGCAAACGCGACCAGGCAGTGACGGAGTACCAGGCTGCGCTGGCTGCTCGCGACGGGCAGCAGGACACGCGGCTCGCTGCCGAGCGCGGTGTGAAGACGGCGTATGCGGTGAAGGGCCACAGCTGCGAAGAAGATGCGGATGATTCCGGCAGCCCGCCAGCGACGAAGCCTGGGCCTGATCCAAAAGCACAGAAGCCGCAGTAGATTCCGGCGGCGAACAATAGAGGAACAGGACCCCCTGGGGTGGGGCAGCGGCGGGATTGACACGGAAAGATGGAGCCGGGACTATATCCGGTGGGCACTTGGGTCTGGTGCCTGGCCGCCCGTCGGTTATGCGCACCGAAGCGTGAAGACCGTGATCTCCGGTCGGCAATCGAAGCGGAAAGGTACTCCCACGCTGCCAATGCCGCGATTCACATACAACTGCATCGAGCCCACAGTGAACAAGCCCTCCACATACTTGCGTCCCCAGCTCGGGAGAAGGAGCGGACCCACGAATGGCAGGCGGATCTGCCCACCATGCGTATGCCCACTCAGCACCAGCGATATCGCTTGACCTGTGGGATGCGCGCGCAGCCGGTCGATGTAATCAGGCGCGTGACACATCAGAATCACCGGTTCGTTGGGAATGTGCCGGATCGACTCAGGAATCGCAGCGCCCTGGTCCGGCATCCCGCAGACCGGATCATCGATTCCCGCCAGCCAGATCCTTCCGCCCTTCCGTTCCAGCGGCACATGCGTATTTCGCAGGATCACGATGTTGTGCGCGCTCAGCGCATTTCCGACTTCCAGCTCGCCCACGCGCGCATCGTGATTGCCGAAAATGGCGTAACGCTCCCTGCACTGCAGACCGCTCAGGAGCTCTCCACAGTGCCGCGCTGCGCTAATCGACAGTCGCTTCGGAAGCACGTCCGCGGTGACATAATCCCCCGTTAGAAAAACATAGTCTGGTCGTTCACGGTTGATCCAGTCGATCGCTTCACGCAGCAGAAATGGCTCAGTGAACTCATCCAGGTGGATATCGCTCAGCTGCGCAATCTTCACGCCGTCGAAAGCAGGCGAAAGCCCCTTGATCGAGATGTCCTGGTGAACAACCTCCAGCCGGTGGCGCTCAAATTCGCCTGCGTAAAGCACCAGCCCAGCCGTGCCCAGGAGGGCAGATCTCAAAAACCACCGTCTGGAAAGGTGTTTCGAATCTGATGCGGGAGTGTACTCCATGTTGTCGATGACCAGCTCCTTTCAAACTCGCGCGAAGACGGCTTGAACGCCCCAAGGCACATTCGTCGAATGTCATCGCCACGTTATTGGTTTGATGCAGCTTTAGCTTAGTTTGGCTTCCAATGTGAGGACGGATTTGAGCCGTGGCTGGTACGAATACGAACCGGCCGATTACAAACGGAGCGCTGGATCGAATTGAAACATAGAAGGAACCGCAGATCCTTTGCAGCGCATAGGATGACAGTTCCTCTGGTAAACAAAGGTGGTTGCTGTTCTCCCACTGTTTTTGCGATACCTGGCATCGTTTCGGGAGGCATTTCCAGAATGCTCTGGACGAGGTGAGGACCGGCACTTTAGCGTGGTGAAGTTCCCCAGGAGGATCGATGCTGCGCCGTGATTTTGTGCGCGCCCTGATCGCTGTCGGTGCTGCACCCAAGCTACTGTTAGGTCAACAAGCTGCCAACCCTGCTCCACCGCTGCCGGCGCCTGTGCCGTGGCAGCTGGGACTTAATCCAAAGACGCCCATTCCTCGGGTAGAAGCAGCTGACCAGGTTGCCATGGCGGAGTTGCGCTTCTTTACGCCGCAGCGGATGGCCACGCTGACGCGATTGAGCGATGTGCTGATGCCGCCGATGGGCGAGAAGCCAGGCGCGGTGCAGGCGCAGACGCCGATGTTTCTCGACTTTCTGATCGGCGATTCTCCTGAGACGCGCAAGCAGGTGTACAGCGAGGGGTTGGACTGGCTGGACGCAGAGGCGAAGAAGAAGTTCAACGTGGATTTTGTGAAGCTGAGCGACGCGCAGGTGGATGAGTTGCTGAAGCCATGGCTGCGGACGTGGATGAACGATCATCCGCCGGAGGAGAACCACGCGGACTTTGTGAATATTGCGCATGATGATATCCGCACGGCGACGGTGAATTCGAAGGCATGGTTTGCGGTGCCCGAGGTGGGAGCGGAGCCAAGGACAACGGTGGAACTGTACTGGTCGCCGATCGAGCCGGATGTTTCGCTGGAGAAGGCAGACTGCGCAGGTGTGCCACCGCATGTGCAGGCAGTGCCGAAGGCGGGGAATCCGATGCCGTCGTATCCGAGGTGAAGACAGTGATCAGTGGTCAGTGGACAGTGAGAACCAGGGACGCAGGGAATAGGGATTAGGGAATAGGAGTAACCACCAGGGCGATGCTGAATGAAACTTATGATGTGCTGATTATCGGGTCGGGGCATGCCGGGGGAATGGCGGCGAAGATTCTGACCGAGTATGGGATTCGCTGCCTGATGCTGAACGCGGGGCCGGTGGCCGATGTGAGTCACGATGCCGAGAAGAAGCCCGCGTATCGAAGTTGCCGTATCGCGGATTTCGTCCGCCGGGGCGGATTGGAGCACGTGTTCCAGTCGAACGAGTTCAATGCGAATGTGTGGGTGGATGAGCAGGAAGTTCCATACACGTTTGAAGATGAACCAACCGTACAACTGGGTGCGGGTGCGGCTATTTGGCGGGCGGTCGCTGTTCTGGTCGCGGCAGTCGTTCCGGCTTGAGCGATTACGAGTTCAAGGCGAAGTCGCATGATGGATTTCGGCGAGGACTGGCCGATCAGCCATGCGGACCTGGCGCCTTACTACTCGCGCGTAGAGGGAATCTTTCGCGTGACGGGCGCGATGGATGGGCCGCCGCAGATGCCGAATGGAAACTTCGTTCTTGACGACGCGCCGTGGACCTCGGCGCTTGCAGCGGTTTATTGACGTGGCCAAGCCGACGGGCATTCCGGTGTGCAAGCAGCGCGCGGCGCAGGGGCGGGACGGGCTGGCTAGTTCGGTGAATCTGCTGCTGCCGGATGCGGAGAAGACGGGAAAGCTGACGTCGATTGCGAACGCGGTGGTGCGGGAGATCACGGTCGACTAAGAATACGGGGCTGCCGAACGGGTGCAATTTTGTGGACCGGCTTACCCATCGCGAGATGAGCGTGAAGGCGCGCGTGGTGGTGCTGGCGGCGGGAACGCTGGAGAGCACGCGCCTGCTGCTGAATTCGAAGTTGGCGAATTCGAGCGGGCTGGTGGGCCGCTACCTGATGGACCAGATTTATGGCGCCGGGGTGGTGTGCTCGGTTCCCGAGGCGCGGCGCAACGGAAACCGCAACGGAGTGATGGGCTCGTCGTCGATCGTTCCGCGATTCCGGAATATCGAGACGAAGAGCGACAAATTTCTGCGCGGCTACGCCTTCAACACTACGGCAGCGACGGGGGCGGTGGCGGCGCGCAACTTTCGCGGCGTATGGTGCGGAGCTGCAACGCAAGATGGACGAGTACTACGGCAGTGGATTTCACATGACGATCATGGGCGAGGTGCTGGGACGGTACGAGAATCATGTGCGGATTGATAAAGACCGCAAGGATGCCTGGGGGATTCCGGCTCTGCATGTGGATACGAAGTACTACCGACAACGAATTCAACATGGCGAAAGATGCAGTGGAGACGGCGTGCGAGCTGGCGGAGGCGGCGGGGTTTGAAGTGCTCTCGAAGAACGACAAGCCCAATCCGCCGGGGTACAGCATTCACGAGGTGGGCACGTGCCGGATGGGGAACGATCCGAAGAAGAGTGTGCTGAACAAATTCAGCCAGTCGCACGATCACAAGAATCTGTTTGTGGTGGATGGGGCGCAGTTCACGAGCGCGGGATGGCAGAATCCGACGATGACGATTTTGTCGCTATCGATGCGGGCGTCGGAGTATTTAGCGGGAGAGATGCTGCGGCAGAACATCTGAACCCTTCCGAAAGCCCTATTCGGCTAAACCCAATGTTGTTTGGCAGATAGGATCATTGTGTGTGGCTCGCGGTCGGCTTCACTTGGATGGGATTGGTGCGTCTAAGGAATAATTGGAGGGCAGCTGTTTTGAGGTTTGACCAAGGCCCCGTGTGCGAAGGATCGTCCGAGTTGCGGGATCGTCCGCGATATCGGGAAGAGCCTACTCTAAGGTGCAGCCACGAGGAGCAAGTGGAAGCAGTTTTGACTGAATTGGAAGCTGCACTTGGCATGGCTTTGCGAAGTCCTGAGTTGCTGGTGTGCGCGCTGACCCATCGATCACTGGCCAATCAGCAGATCCAGAAGGTGATGCCGACGCGAAGCAGCCGGCCAGCGGACAATGAACGACTTGAATTTCTGGGCGATGCCGTCCTGGGACTGGTGGTCGGAGAGGCATTGTTTCTGGCCATCCGGAGTGGCAGGAGGGCGAACTGACGCGAGTACGCGCGCAACTTGTGAGCCGCCAGCACATGGCGCAAGTGTTGCGAAGGAGATTTCGCTTGGCAATCATCTTGCGCCTGAGTCGCGGCGAGGACCGCGGCGGACTGCGGCGCAAGAGCACCGTGCTTTCAAACACCATGGAGGCGGTGATCGGCGCGCTTTTTCTGGATGGCGGCCTGGAGCCGGTACGAGCTTTCGCGCGTCGGTATGTCATGGGCGACGCGGTGGAGCGGCTGGCCGAGCAATTGCGTTCCGGCGCGGCCTTGGGCAACTATAAGTCGGCTCTGCAGGAGCGGTTACAGGCGGAAGGGGCAGGTGCTCCCGTCTACAAGGTGAAAAGCGAGAGCGGTCCAGATCATCGCAAGCGGTTTCTCGGTCGAGGTGCGACTGAAGCGGCAGAGGGCGAACCGGGCAAGCCACTGGCGCGCGGAACGGGATCGACGAAGAAGCATGCCGAGCAGGATGCGGCACGCCGGGCTTTGGCGCGGCTCACGAGCGCAGCGACCACGTGGAACGACGACGTGGAAACTGCGTATGAGGAGGAAGAAGAGACGGAATGAGTTCCCCCGCTCAACTTGCTGCCGCTCCTCCGCACGCTTCAACGCACATCTGGCACCACTTGCCGACTGTGCCCGAGGCGCTGGCTTCGCTTGATGCGCACGGTGGTCGTGGCGCTGTTCCTGCTGACTCGTTTGTATTGCAGCCGTTTCTTATCCCTTCAGAAAGCATGGAGCACACGTTGCTGGTCGGCGATTTTCTGCTGGTGAACAAGCAGATCTTTGCGCCATCGGGAAGTGCGCACAGTCTGGAGCACTGGGTGATGCCGTATCGCGATGTGGAGCGCGGCGACATTGTGGTGTTCCACCATCCTGATCCGCCCTACCTGGTAAAGCGCGTTGTAGGTGTGCCGGGAGACCGCGTTCGCATCGAAGACGGACGAGTGAGCGTGAATGGCGTCATGCTCGATGAGCCTTATGTCGCGTTCGAACCTGCGGCTCCGAATCCGTTCCGGGATAATTTTCCCGCCCATGTCTACACCGATCCCAATATCGATCCAACGTGGTGGCGGCAATTGCAGAGCCTGACGAAGAACGGCGAACTGGTGGTGCCGCCGGGCGAGTACTTCATGCTTGGCGACAATCGCAACCACAGCAAGGACTCGCGTTTCTGGGGATTTGTGCCGCGGCAGGCTATCATTGCACGGCCATTGGTAATCTATTTCTCTCTACGCAAGCCATCGACTACCGATGTGCAACAGGCCGCGGATGATAGACTCGGACACGATAGGGAACTCTCGGCACGCGTAGCGGCTTTTGCGCGCTGGAAGCGCATTTTTCGCGTAGTTCATTAGCATTCCGGGAATCCGCAGAGTAGCCGCCAGCCATCCAGGCACAGAGCGACAGAATGACCACCAAAAATACGCCGCCAGCCAAGACGCCGTCCGAGATCGAGTCCGCCCCCGAACAGAAACCTCACGAAGAGACGCCTTTTGAAGCGGCGGCAAGCATCTGCTCGGTGCTTGTCGTGGGGCTGTTCATTCTTACCTTTCTCGCGCAGAATTTCGTGATCCCCTCGGGGTCGATGGAGAAGACACTGCTGGTGGGTGATCACCTGGTGGTGGACAGGGTTACGCTGGCGCCGCCGACGAAGTGGATGCCATTGGTTCACTATCGCGAGCCGAAGCACGGCGACATCGTGGTTTTCATTAAACCAGGAACGATCGATGCCGACGGCAAGCCTACGATCTTGTTTCTTGTGAAGCGATTGATCGGCCTGCCCGGTGATCGCATCCATCTGCACAATGGAGTCGTATACATAAACGGAGAAGTTCAGCCGCAGCCGCACGCTGAGCCGACCACTCCGGAGAACTTTTCGCCCTTTCTCGACGAATTCCCTTCTGTACCGCCGGTGGGCAATGGCGATCCCAACACTGGCACGCCGGATTCGTGGGCCAACGAATTCCCAAGTCACGTTGTGGATGGCGACCTGGTGGTTCCGGCTGGGAAGTACTTTATGATGGGCGACAATCGCCACGACAGCCTTGACTCGCGCTTCTGGGGATTTGTGCCGCGCGAAAACATCATAGGGCGGCCGCTGTTCAACTACTGGTCGTTCGAGACTCCGGAACATCAGTTCGATGAGACCGGGATCGGCAACACCATCGGGTGGATGGGGCATGTGGCGCTGCACTTCTTTACCGACACGCGCTGGAAGCGGACGCTGCACCTTGTACGCTAAAACACAGTTGTCAGTTGTCAGCTTACAGTTGTCATTAAGTAAGTCGGCGGCCCACTTGGAACTCTACTGATAACTGATCACACCATGACGGAAGCAGTGCAAGGCCGGAAACGCGGGCGATCGAAGCTTTGGATCGCTGCGCTGGTGCTGGCGATTCTAATTTTCGCCATCGTGATTCCTCCGCTGGTCAGCATCAATCGGTACAAGAGCCGGATTGCGCAGGCAATGTCGAATTCGCTGGGCCGGCCGGTGCGTTTGTCTGCGGTGGAGTTGCGGTTGCTACCGCGCCCGGAATTTGTAATCACCGATCTAACCGTGGGTGAGGATCCGTCGTATGGTGTCGAACCGGTGTTGCACGCCAACTCGGTGACGGCGGCGATACGGTTGTTTTCATTGTGGCGCGGGCGTCTAGAGATCAGCCGGATCAGCGTCGATGAGGCGAGCCTGAACCTGGTGCGCACGGCGGCGGGGCGATGGAACCTGGACACGCTGTTTCGCACGGCGGCACAGTCAGAGGCGGATGGCGAGAAGCAGGGCAGGGTGGTTCCGCTGCCTTATCTTGAAGCCACCAACTCGCGCATCAACATCGTTCAAGGGTTCGAAAAGCTGCCGTATTCATTGGTGAACGCCGATCTTTCATTTTGGGAGGAAGACCCGGGCGATTGGCGTGTGCGGTTGAAGGGGCAGCCTGTGCGCACGGATGTGAGTCTCGACCAGGGCGATACGGGCATTGTGCAGTTGGAAGGGCAGATGCGTCGCGCAACGGAGTTGCGCCTGATGCCGGTGCACGTGGAGATGGAGTGGCGCGATGCGCAACTGGGGCAGTTAAGCCGGTTGCTGATCGGATCGGACGCGGGATGGCGCGGAGACCTGAGGGCAGAGATGAAGCTTGACGGCACGCCGGATTCGGCAAATGTGACCACGCGGTTGCGTGCCACTGGTGTGCACCGCGAGGAGTTTGCGCCGGCGGCGCCGATGGACTTCGACGCGAATTGCGGATTTGCGTATCACTACTCGGCGCGCACAATTGAGAAGCTGGTGTGCGATTCGCCGCTCGGCGATGGCCGGATGCGCCTGGAAGGCAACCTGCCCACCGGTGGCCAGCCGAAACTTTCGCTGGAGTTGCAGAAAATTCCGGCGCAAGCAGTTCTGGATGCTCTGCGAACGGTGCGGCAGGAGCTTGGAGCGGGACTGGAAGCGGATGGAACCCTGAGCGGCAAGCTCACCTATGATGCGACTGCCCCGACGCAGGTTCCGGAGGCGACGGGAAAGGCCGGGCGTCACGGCAAGAAAGCGCCGGCCAAGCAGACAACCGCAACACTGGAACCACTGAGCGGAAGCATCTCCCTGGATGCGCTGCGGTTGACTGGGGGAAGCCTGAGCCAGCCGATCCAGATCCAGAAAGCCGTGTTCGAACCAGCGGCGGCCGCGAACGGGCGGGGAAGCATGCTGGCGGGTACGGCGAATGTGCCTGCTGGAGCGCCCGTGCCGCTGGCGTTCACGGCTCGGTTGACGCTGAGCGGATACCAGGTGACGGCGCGCGGAGCGGGGACACCGGCGCGCGTCCGTCAGTTTGCGCATGCAGCGGGATTAAAGGAGGCCGGGGTGCTCGATGCGATTGCGGGCGATCCGGTGACGATGGACTTGGCGATTGAGGGGCCGTGGTTGCCTGCTCCAGACGTCTCTCGGTCGGAGAATGCGAATGTGAGCGCGGTGCGCGGGCCAGCTCAGGTCGCAGCGGCGGCAACGAGTCAGGCTGTGCCTGATCGGCTGACGGGAACTGTGACGTTGCACAACGCGAACTGGAAAACGGATGCGCTGCCGACGGCGGTGGAGATTTCGCAGGCAACGCTTCACTTGGGCGGCGGCGCGAGCGTGTGGGATCCAGTTGCATTTGCGTACGGGCCACTGAAGGGAACGGCGCGAATAGAGGTTCCCGTTTGCAGCGCGACGGAAGTACCGTGCACGCCGACGGTGAACCTGGAGTTTGCGCAGCTGGATGCAGCGGAGTTGCAGACGACCCTGCTGGGCTCGGAAAAAAAGGGGACGCTGTTGTCGACGGTGATTGCGCGGTTGACGCCTTCGTCGACGCACACCTGGCCCGCGTTCCAGGGAACGGTGAAGGCGGATTCGCTGGCGCTGGGACCGGTGACGCTTGAAGACTTTGCTGCCGACGTAAAGGTTTCAGCGGCGGAAGCCGAAATCACGAGCGTTGATGCGGGATTGCTCGGCGGGCAGATCCACGTTGCGGGCAAGGTGGAGAACGGCGATAAGCCGGCGTATTCGCTCGAAGGGCAGTTCCAGAGAGTGAGGGCAGCAGACCTGTGTCAGTTGCTTCAGCTCAAGTGCACGGGCGCGAGCTTTGATGGCGACGGCAAGATGGATTTGGCCGGATACGCGGGCGCGGATCTGGCGAGTTCGGCCAAGGGCACGCTGCATTTTGAGTGGAAGAAGGGTGCGGTCACCGGACGCAGCGGCAGCCCTGCCGATGCCACTCCGCCGGTGCTGGCGCGTTTCGATCTCTGGAGCGGCGATGCGGAGATTGCGAAAAATGGCATGACGCTGAGAGACAATCAGGTGCAGCAGGGCGCGCGCAAAGGAACGGTGAACGCGACTGTCACGTTTGGAGAGCCGCCCAAGGTGAGCTTCATACAGCCAAAGAGCGCGGCGGCAGCGAAGAAATAGGAGTGCCGCTGGACGCGCGACACAGGTCGTTACAATCAAAATATGGCACGTAAACCCGCCTCTTCGCCGGTAGAGATCCGCTGCAAGGGCATTCTGTTCGACATGGACGGCATCCTGATCTCTTCCATCGGATCAGTTGAGCGCAGCTGGACGAAGTGGGCCGAGATGCGCGGCGTCGATCCGGAGTTTGCGTGCAAAACGGCGCATGGTCGGCGGGCGATCGAGACAGCGGCGATGCTGCGGCCCGATCTCGACAGCGAAGCGGAACTCCGGCTGATAGAAGATATCGAATTGGCCGATGGCGAGGGGTTGGCCGTCCTGCCCGGCGTGCTGCAGATGTTGAGGGCACTCCCTGTGAATCGCTGGACGGTGGTGACCAGTGCGACGGAGCGGCTGGCGCGGATGCGGCTTGCGCAGGCGGGGATTCCGGTTCCCGCGCGGCTGGTCACCGCCGATGACGTCACGCAGGGTAAACCTGATCCTGCGCCGTACCTCGCGGGTGCGGCGTTGCTGAGGTTGTCGCCGGAAGAGTGCGTGGTGTTTGAAGATGCGGAGGCCGGCACGCTGGCTGGGCGTGCAGCAGGATGCACGGTGATCGCGACGACGTTTTCGCACGAGGCGGAGTCGTTGAGTGCCGCGAATTACCTGATTGAGGACGTCACCGGGGTGACGGTGCGCAATCTCGCCGGCGAGCAGGGGATTGTGCTGACGTTCAGCCCGCTCGCCGAGTAGCTATTCGTTGGCTTCGATACGGCGGCCATGCGCTTCTTGCAGCGGGCGCGAGTTCATGCGGAAGAGAATCGTGAAGGCGCGCAACTGATCGAGGCTCAGGCTGATCTGTTCTTCATAGACAAACCAGCGCACACCCTCGGTGCACGGCGGAGTCGAAAGCGAGCCCATGTAGGTCCAGTAGCCGCGGTCGGCGGGCAGGAAGCCGCCGGGGTTGACCATGTCAGTGACTTTTTCGGTTGTGCCGGGCTTCTTGGGCAGATGCGGCCACAGCATGGCCAGCACAGCATTGGGATTGCCGCGATCCATCGCGAGGCGTATCTCGATAATGACCATCTTGCCGTCGGCGCTCTTGTGCAGGAGCTGGACGCCGAGGTCGGTCAGCTTGCCGCTCACCGCGGTTTCGCTGGGGTGGTGAAACTCGAATTGCTGCAGGTCGTATCGCACGCCGCCAACGACGATGTAGCTGCCCGGGTTCACGTGAACCACGATGGTGCGGCCGTTGTTTTCAAGTGTGACCGAACCGGCCATATAGTGAAATTCGATGGGCTGCAGGGCTTTGTTGAGGTGCGCGCCACGAATGTCGATCGGAGATTGTTCGTGCCCCTTGGAGCAGGCCTGGTAGGCTGGGTCGAGTTTGCCCCAGCCGAGAGGGCCGGTTTTCCCGTAATAATCCCAATTTGCCCCGGATTGCGCGCTTGCAGCGGTTGCAGAAAGACCCAAAGTCAGGATGGCAAAACGAAAAAGGCGCATTTCCTCTCCTCGATAGAAGGACGTAGAACGCTACCGAAGGATTTTAAAGCACCGGGGATGGCTGCTTGCTGGTGAGAGGGACTTAGATTCGGGAAATCCCATGTGCCTGGCGTAGACTTTAACTCGCGTTGTCTAAAAAAGGCCGGGCCGGAATTATCGGCAGTGCCTGCGCAATCGGGGGGAAGCGCAAATTCTATGAGTGACGTGAACCCGTGGCGAAGCACACCGCGAAGATCCATCGTCATTGCTCTGCTGGCCGTGTTTTTCACGTTCACCACGATGGGGTTCGTGAGCAACATCGTGAGCGTCGGGCGGCAGCCAACACTCAAGTTCGCGCTCATCGTTGTGCTTTCGGGACTCTTCGCGATTGCCTACGCGGTGACGGGTGTGAAGCTGCGCTCGCGATGGTGGATCGGGACCATACTGGTGTTCGCTGTGCAGTTCGCGGTGATGAGCGCGGTGGGTCGCTGGCTCCCTGACGCGCCGCAGCAGACGCAGATGAATGCCGCCGAGGCAAGACGGGTGCAAGACCGGCTTGCGTTTGATGGCACGGCGATCATGATTACCGTTTGCCTGGGATATACGGGGTTTGTGTACGTCTTCGTGACCGAGAGCCGGCGCCATATCCGGGTACATACAGAGAAGGCGTTGCTGGAGGCAGAGATGGCTGCCGCGCGCGAGGTCCAGCAGGTCATCGTGCCGGAGAAGAGTGAGCCTTTTCCTGGCTACATCGTCGAATCGGTTTATCAGCCGGCCACGCAGGTTGGAGGCGATTTCTTTCAGGTGCTGCCGGCTGGTGACGACGGTCTGCTCCTAGTAGTCGGAGACGTGGCGGGCAAAGGGTTGCCGGCGGCGATGCTGGTATCCATGCTGGTTGGCTCGATTCGGACAGCGGCCGAAGATAGCAGCGATCCAGTCCTCATGCTTCGCAGACTGCACGTGCGTCTTGTCGGGCGCAGCTTGGGGGGATTCGCGACCGCCGTCGCTGCGCTTATCTCTCCAAACGGCACGGTGACGATCGCAAATGCCGGTCATTTGTCGCCCTATCTGGACGGCAAGGAAGTTGAACTTACGGGTGCGCTGCCGCTTGGCATTGCAGACGGCGGAGAATTTGAGGCCAAACATTTTGAGCTGAGGCCCGGAAGCCGGCTTACTTTCTATTCCGACGGTGTTGTAGAAGCGCAAAACAAAAGCGGCGAGCTATTTGGGTTTGAGCGCGCGAAGGCAATTTCGACGAAGCTGGCCGCTGCGATTGCGGAAGCGGCGATCGAGTTCGGCCAGACGGACGACATCACGGTGGTGACCATCGAGCGCTTGCCTGCTCACGATCTTTCTGTGCGGAAGCACCCTCTACCAGCCGTTGTATAGAGCCGGCGTTTGCAAATGCGAAGGGACTCCTGTCGGAGCCCCTTCGCTGTCTGCTTCTTCTTTGCTGCTTACGCCGAGGCGTGCATATGTTGCTCCATCTCCTCTTTGGAGACGTCGCGGACGTGGGAGGCGAGATACCACCGGTGACCAAAAGGATCCGTGAGACCGGCAGTCCGGTCGCCATAGAACTGGTCGGCGAGCGGCCGGACCACGGTTGCGCCGGCGGCGGTGGCCTGTTTGGTGATTGCGTCCACATCGGGAACGTAGACGTGCAGGGTGATGGGCGAGCCTTTGAAATGATCCGGGCCATAAGCGTCCATCTTGGGAGCTTCGTCCGCCAGCATGATTCTCGAATCGCCGAGTTGGATTTCGGCATGGGCAATGCCGCCCTCCGGCCCGGGCATTCGCATGATTTCCTTGGCGTTGAAGGCACGGACGTAGAAAGCGATCGCTTCGCCTGCCTTGCCTTTGCCAATGATCAGATAAGGCGTAACAGAGTGATATCCGTCAGGAATAGGCTTTACGGATTTAGCCATGGGGAACCTCCGGTTTTTTACGTACGGAATTGAGGCTACACCTTCCGGAAAAACAAGGAAACCCCGGCCGGACGGTCGCCGGTAAAAAGAAAATGAATTCCGCGGGACTGCGAAAAGAAGAGGGCCGTGGAAAAGAAATGGGATCCGCGCTCACGGATCCCATCGCTCTTGGTGCTATTCGATTTACTTAGCCGCGACAGCGACGCCCGCCTGCTCTGCGAGGGCGGCGGCCTTGTCGGTCGCTTCCCAGGTGAACTCGGGTTCTGTGCGGCCGAAGTGGCCGTAGGCTGCGGTCTGCCGGTAGATGGGGCGGCGCAGGTTGAGACTCTCGATAATGCCCTTGGGTGTCAGCGAGAAGTTCTTGCGAACCAACTCAGTGAGCTTGGCTTCGCCGACTTTGCCGGTGCCGAAAGTGTCGATGCGGACGCTTACGGGTTCGGCTACGCCGATGGCGTAAGCGAGTTGGACTTCTGCGCGCTCGGCCAGACCCGCGGCGACAATGTTCTTGGCGATGTAGCGAGCGACGTAGGCTGCGCTGCGATCCACCTTGGTCGGGTCTTTTCCACTGAAGGCGCCGCCGCCGTGGCGGCCCGCGCCGCCATAGCTGTCGACGATGATTTTGCGGCCGGTGAGGCCGGTGTCGCCCATGGGCCCGCCGATGACGAAGCGGCCAGTGGGATTGATGTGGTACTTGGTGTGCTCGTCGAGCCACTCGGCGGGAAGCACAGCCTGGATCACATACTTGAGGATGTCGGCGTGGAGCTCTTCGTTGCTGACGCTCTCAGCATGCTGTGTAGAGATGACGACGGCGTCGATGCGGGAGGGCTTGTGGTTCTCGTCGTACTCGACAGTGACCTGGCTCTTGCCGTCGGGGCGCAGATAGGGCAGCTTGCCGGACTTGCGCACGGCGGTGAGCTGACGTGTGAGCTTGTGGGCCAGCGAGATGGGAGCCGGCATCAGCTCGGGGGTCTCGTTGGAGGCGTAGCCGAACATCATGCCCTGGTCGCCGGCGCCACCGGTGTCGACGCCCTGCGCAATGTCGCCGGACTGCTTGTTGATGGACGAGATGACGGCGCAGGTGTTGGAGTCGAAGCCGTACAGCGCGTTGTCGTAGCCGATGGAAGCGACGACGCCGCGGACAAGGCTCTGGAAGTCGACGTACGCCTTGGTGGTGATTTCACCGGCGATGACAACGAGGCCGGTTGCGGTCAGCGTTTCGGCAGCAACACGGCTGTAGGGGTCCTGTTCGAGGCAGGCGTCCAGGATGGCATCGGAAACCTGGTCGGCAATTTTGTCGGGATGACCTTCCGTGACCGATTCAGAGGTAAACAAAAAACGATCGCTCAACTTCGCATTCCTCCCCATTGAAGGGATTCAAGGTGATTGCCTGCCGCAAGTGGCTAAAGACGCTCGATAGGCAGTTGCGATTTTCGCAACGGTCAGCGGAAGACAACGCGCATCGGCAGACCGAAGCCAAGCCGGCACATCTCCCTATGGTAATTGGGGAAAGCCCTCAGAGCAAAGGGTGCCAGTGAACGGGGACCAGCGGGCGGTCAAAGGCGGATTGTGCGGGGTCAATGGGAGAATCTTCACGCTTTACACATCTCTCACCAGAAGGCCTTAGGATATTTGAGGACAGAACGGGAGATCAGAGGACAGATGAGCGAAAAGCGTTGGGTGTTGTTGATTGCCAGTGAGGTTGGTCGAACAGATTCAGTCTCTGATCGCGCGATGGAGCGTCTCGTTGATGCCATTGGTGAGGAGGGCTATACGGTGGTCCGTACCACCTCGACCGAGGATGGTCTTTCGCTGGTTACCTCCGATCCCAGCTATTCCGCCGTCCTTCTCGACTGGGACCTCGAAGGCGACTCGCAGTTCGAAGAGCGCGCCGCACTCGACATTATTCGCGGCGTACGGCACCGCAACAAAAAAGTGCCGATTTTCCTCATCGCCGATCGCACGCTGGTATCGGAATTGCCCCTGGAAGTCATCAAGCAAGTTCACGAGTACATCCATCTTTTCGGCGACACGCCAGCCTTTATTTCTTCGCGCCTCGACACCGCCATCGAGCGCTATCACGATCAACTGCTGCCGCCCTACTTTCGTGAACTGCTGAAATACAACGATCAGTCTGCCTACTCGTGGGACGCACCGGGCCATATGGGCGGCGTAGCCTTTCTCAAGCATCCGGTTGGCCAGGAGTTTCATCGCTTTTTCGGCGAGAACCTGTTCCGCTCGGATCTGGGCATCTCTTCGGCGCCGCTGGGCTCATGGCTCGACCACGTCGGACCTCCGGGCGAGTCGGAGCGCAACGCGGCTCGGATTTTTGGCGCCGACTGGACCTTTTACGTGCTTGGCGGATCGAGCACGTCCAATCAAATTGTCGGCCACGGCGTTATTGCGCAGGACGACATTGTTCTGGCGGATGCCAACTGCCACAAGTCGATCTGCCACTCGCTGACTGTCACGGGGGCGCGGCCGGTTTATTTCAAGCCCACGCGGAATGGGTACGGCATGATCGGCCTCGTCCCGCTCAAGCGTTTCTCTCCGAGCTCCGTTCAGGAACTCATCGCTCGCAGCCCATTCGCTGCCGGCGCCCGCTCACAGCAACCAACGCACGCCGTGGTCACCAATTCCACCTACGACGGGCTCTGCTACAACGTCGATGAAGTGGTGGAACAGCTTGCGGGCTCGGTCCCCCGCGTCCACTTTGACGAAGCGTGGTACGCCTACGCGAAGTTCCATCCCCTCTATCGACGGCGTTTTGCGATGGGTGTGCCGGAAGAAATGAAAGACCGTCCCGTCATCTTCTCTGTGCAATCGACGCACAAGATGTTGGCCGCGTTTTCCATGGGTTCCATGATCCACGTCAAGCTCTCTGACCGCGCCCCGCTCGACTTCGACCAGTTCAACGAAGCGTTTATGATGCACGGCACCACCTCACCCTTTTACCCGCTGATCGCTTCGCTTGATGTGGCGGCGGCCATGATGGATGATCCCGCCGGGCCGACATTGATGGATGAGACTCTGGCCGATGCCATCAGCTTCCGCCAGGCTATGAGCTCCATCGCCCATCGTCTGCGCACTACATCTGACAATGGCGACGGCTGGTTTTTTGGCATCTATCAGCCCGAGCGCGTCATCGATCCTGCGACCGGCGAAAGCATTCTGTTTGAAGACGCCGAGGACGAGCTCCTGACCACCGAACCAGGTTGCTGGACCCTGAAGCAGGGTGATGAGTGGCATGGATACCAGAACGAAGACTCGCCGGACGACTACTGCATGCTCGACCCCACTAAGGTGACGATTCTGACACCTGGAGTCAACGCACAGGGGGTGATGTCCCAATGGGGCATCCCTGCGGCCGTCCTTACCGAATTTCTGGACTCGCGTCGCGTCGAGATCGCCCGAACCGGCGACTACACAGTCCTGGTGCTCTTCTCGGTCGGAACTTCCAAGGGCAAATGGGGCAGCCTGCTGGAAAACCTCTTCGAATTCAAGCGTCTCTATGACACGGATGCGTCGCTTGAAGAGGCGCTTCCGGAATTGCTTCAACGCTTTCCTCATCGTTATCGCAATGTTTCGTCTGAAAGAACTCTCCGATGAGATGCACGGAGCGATGATCGAACTCGATCTTCCCGGCCTCGTCAACGCCGCCTGCGATGAGGACTTCGATCCGGTCCTCACACCTGCGCAGACCTACCAGAAGCTCGTCCGCCACGAAACAGAGCGCATCCGTTTCAAGGAGATGGCGGGGCGAATCGCTGCCTGCATGCTCGTTCCGTACCCTCCGGGAATTCCCGATGTCGATGCCCGGTGAGCGCCTCGGCAGCTCCGAGTCACCGGTGATCAAGCTCATCCTGGCGATGGAGCAATTTGGTAAGCGGTTCCCGGGCTTCGAGCGCGAAGTCCACGGCATCGAAGTGGACGGCGATGGAAACTACTGGATGCGTGCGGTGATCGAAGACACTCCACGGCCTTCTCTCTAAAATCCACATCAAACCGTAGCGAGTGTTTCAGCATCGCAACCATCACAATTTGGCGCGGGCTTCTCCTTCTCAAGAGGGGACTGGCCTTGGAGGATAGCCATGCTTGGAATCCCCGTACGCTATTTCCTCAAACATCCTGCAATTGCGTTTGAAGAATTCACTGCTAACCCCATTGAAGTCTGGACGACGGTACAGGATACCTTTTTAGCGCGGCGCGAATCGCGTAGACCTCAATGTCCTTACGAGCACGATAGCCGTTGGGAACAGCGGCTTCATGAATACCTCGGCATTCACACACCGTGCAGCGCTGCCGCAGAATTTTCAGCTTTATGGCCCACGGTAATCAAGGAGATCGAAGCAAAGGGGATTCAAGCCGGCCCTGAAAGCTTTCAGTGTTGGAACGATGGCGATGCTGGACTCGTGCGCGCTATCTGGTGCCTTGTTCGTCACCTGAAGCCCAAGAAGATCGTCGAAACCGGCGTTGCCCACGGCGTTACGTCTCGTTTTATTCTGGAGGCCCTTGAGAGAAACGGAGATGGCCACCTCTGGAGTATCGATCTTCCACCCATGGAGAGAGATTGGCGCAAGCAAGTCGCCGCGGCTGTCGGCGACCGCTACGGATATCGATGGTCTTATATCCGCGGGTCCAGCAGAAGGCGGCTTCCTGAATTGTTGACCTCGATTGGCCAGGTTGATCTGTTCATCCATGACAGCCTCCACAGTGAGCGCAACGTCCGTTTCGAACTCGATCGAGCCTGGGCAGTCTTGGGTCAAAACGGCGCAGTCGTGGTGGATGACATCGATGCAAACTGGGGTTTCCAGTCCTTCAATCGGAGCTTTTCCGGTCATCCAACCATGATCTGCGAGGCGGAACCGATTCGCCCCGATCTAAGGCGCTTCAACAAGAAAGGGCTGTTCGGAATCATTCTGAGACAATCGATGCAAACAACCGAAGAATGAGTCCGGAGGCTCAGCGCCTCACGGAAAAGTCCGCACTGCAATGTCCGGCAGCATTATCGTGGGCGCGCAGAGAGTCAGACCGGTGTGTAGACGAAATCTTTTGGGGAGTTTTTACAGCTTCATCCAGGCGGCCAGGTGCGAGATGACGGCGTTGGCCTTTTGGGGCAGGGGAATGACTGAACTCCACCAGCCAGCGTGCACCCCGTAGTAGCGGACAGTGAGGAAGCCCAGCATGGTGACCAAAGCGACGAGCGCGATGGCGCCAAGCCAGCGGAGCCGCTGCTCCATGGCTTCACGGCGCTCCATGCGTTCTTTGCCGACATTGGAAGCAAAGGTCGCCCAACCGTCTGCTGCGGGATCGATGGGTGCGCCTTTTTCGTAGGACGCTTTGAGGAAGCGGTCAGTCCAGTCGCGGGTGTCGAGGCCGAGGGCGCTGACATATCCGCGAACAATGCCTTTGCTGAGGATTCCGCCGGGAAGCTGCTGGTAACGATCCTGCTCCAGCGCAACCAGGTGGCGTTGGCATATCTTGGTGACAGCGGTGATCTGCTCGAGTGCGATGCCTCGCGATAGCCGCTGCGTTCGAAGCTCTTCCCCAAAAGTACTCATTTGGTAACCAGTCCCGACATCATAGCCCGAGGGATTTCCACAGGCAAGTTACTTATGTCATTGAACGTATGGATTAACTGTATCACCCATTCTAATCATTGAGCTAGAGGGGCCTCAAATGCTTTGCGTCACTCGATTTCTGTGCAAAACGATGAAGAAACTATGGTTTGGTTATCGGCGGATCGCGCGAAAAGATGAGCCCGAAAATGCGGAAGAGGCGGCTGATACCCTTAGGAGGAAGGCCTTAAGCAATTTACCTGTCCCTTCTGGAGCCGTGCTTCACCCATGAACAAGCTCGTCATTGCCAATCTGTTGCACCGCCCGCTACGCTCCCTCATCAGCATCACGGCCATTGCCATTGAAGTCGTCATGATTCTGTCCATCGTCGCCATTTTTATGGGTATGTTGGACAGCCAGAAGGAGCGCACGAACGGCATTGGTGCAGACGTTGTGGTGATGCCCTCGAATGCCAGCATGATAGCCGGGGTTGGAGGAGCGCCCATGTCGGCCAAACTCGCCGGCTTCCTCGCTGGTTTGCCCCATGTAACTGTGGCAGCGCCGGTGATTACGGATTTCAACATGTCGAGTGCGGTCGAAATTCTCTATGGGATCGACTACAAAAGCTACAACGCACTGAGGCCCTTTTTTTTCCTGTCAGGAGGGCCGTTTCAAACGCCTGACGACGTGATCATCGACGATATCTACGCTCGTTCGGGCAAGGGTTATCGCGTTGGTGACACGATGTCCATTAAGAACCATACATTTCGAGTTTGCGGCATCGTGGAAAACGGGAAGGGTGGCCGGAGGGTGGTTCCCATCGACACCCTCGGTAGTCTGATCGGCTCCGAAGGCAAAGCCTCAGTCATTTATCTGAAGAGTGATAATCCGGCAAACAACAATCTAATCATCGACGAAATCCACAACACAAAGGGGCTGGCAAATTACAGAGTGCAAACCATGGAGGACTTGGTTTCGCAGTACACTCCTTCGCGCTTTCCCGGATTTGATCTTGCACTTGACGTGGTGATCTCGATCGCTGTTATCGTTGGCTTCCTCGTGATCTTCCAATCTATGTACACCGCGGTGCTCGAACGCACGCGCGAAATCGGCATCCTTAAATCGCTGGGATCGTCGAAGGGCACAATTGTGAGTGTTGTCCTTCGCGAGACTGCTTTGCTGGCAATCGCAGGTGTTTTACTAGGCATTGCCGCAACATTCGGGGTAAGGGCGCTCCTGCATGTGAAGTTCTCCACCTTTGCATTCGAACTTACGGCCGCGTGGATCGGCTGGGGTATTTTGATCGCCTTCGTCGGAGCGATAGGCGGGGCCCTGTATCCCGCGTGGATGGCAGCTCGCAAGGATCCGATCGACGCGCTGGCATACGAATAGAATTTCGATTCCGAGCATCTGCACTGCCGGGTCAAAGCTCGAAGACCTGCTGAGCGTCGCGCGCTATACTTTTCTCAAATCCCTGCAACGAAGTGAGTGATCTTCTGCATCCGCGGAGTGAGATTGGCGATCGTGTCAAAGCGCTGGCTGTATGCTGTCTGGGTCGTCTTTATTGGCGCGTTTGCGGTGCTACATGCGCTGAATCTTGCTGCTGATTTTCCCAATCACACTGCCTGGCACATTGACTGGGCCAAGTACACCGACGAGGGCTGGTACGGGAATGCGGCGATCCGCGCGCACCTGTTCGGCCACTGGTACGTGCCGGGGGATTTCAACCCGGCGCCTGCCGTTCCGGTGTGGCCGTTTCTCGAGTGGATTCTGTTTTTCTTCACAGGAGTGTCAGTGGAAGCAGCGCGAGGGCTGGCGGTGACGTTCTTCTTTGCCAACCTGGTGTTGTGCTACACGCTGTTGCGCCCACGCGGGCCGAAGTGGATGGCGCTGCTCGCTCTGACGCTGATGGTGACCAGCCCGTTCATGTATGCCTTCAGCCGGCTGGCGATCCTCGAACCCATACTGACAACTCTGTTGCTGGCGGCTCTGAATCTGTCGGTGCGCCTGCCGCGCATGAAAAAGCCGGTCATTGCATCGGCAGCTGTCGGCGTGCTGTTCACGTTGATGATGCTGACGAAAACAACAGCGATATTTCTATTGCCGGCACTTGGTTGGGCGATGTTTGTGGCGTTCCGGAACTCGTTTCAGGATCCGCTTGAACGTCGTGCAGAAGGCAGCCCGGATCGCGCGCGCTCGAGTTTTCGGGCATGGATTCAGCCACGCGTGGTGCGCTGCGCTGCCGCGGCCTTCGCCGCATTTGCGATGACATTCGGTGCGTGGATGGCACTGGTGGTGGGGCTTGGCTACTTCGGCGACTACAAATACCTGCTCTTCATCAATAAGTATGTGAAGCCGACGGAGTTTTACTGGCCGCTCCTGAGCTTCTGGTGGTCGGTGCGCGGATTGATCTGGGTTGACCACATCTTGATTCCGCTTTGCGAAGTGTTGATTGGCGGCGCACTGGCGACTGCCCTGATTTCGCGGAAGGGGGCCGGCAGCAGGAGAGGGCTTCTGTTTGATCCCGTGTTTGGCGCGGCGATCCTGGCTGCCGGCGGCTACATCCTGTTCATGACCTATCAGAATCATCCGCAGCCCCGGTACTTTGCGTTGGTGGCCGTGTTCTGTTTCATCATCGTTGCCATGGCTGCGGAGAAACTGGTTGCGCAGGCAGGGCCAAGTCGGCTGTTAGGCTGGGGAGCGATTGCCGTCGTGGCAATCGCCGTCGGAATGAATAGCATGCAGACTGCGAGTTTCGCGGCGCATCCCGAGTACACATTTGTGACTGCCGCACGGCAGCTTGCCACGTACATCGACCAGCATCCGAATGGAAACCGGCTGCTGGTATCGATCAGTGGCGACGAGATTTCGCTGATCACGCACGTGCAGACGCTGTGCGACGACTTCAGCATGCAGACGCCAACTCTTCCTGACGTGGGAACGAAGCTGGCGATTTACAAGCCGGGTTGGTGGGCCACATGGAACGATGTCGATCCGGGGACGCTCGAGGACATTCACACCCATTACTCGCTGGAACAGGTAGCGAGTTTCAAGGCGTTCGACGATCCGGACCGGAATGTGCTTGTGTTGTTCAAACTGCATCCGCTGCCCAACGGGCAGGCAAGGCTGATCGACGGCGGCAACCTGCAGGCACCGCTGCCCGGCGACAAAATATCGATTCCGCTTGATTAGCGGATTCCCATTCCCGAATTCGATTCGAGACCAGCCCTTCCCACAAATGGTGCACATCGGATGCTTGTGACTGCAATCACTCGACAGTGTTTGACGCGGATGATAGCCTTCCGGGTGACTTTGAGCCGGGACTCTTGCGGGCGGCTATTTTCCCGCGGAGAAGGCGGACCGAAGGTCGTTGGGTCGCGACCAGCGGACTGCCCCGCAAATCGGCAAGCAAAATTCACATCGGAGGACTTGTGACAGCACAGGACTGGGTCTACTTCTTTCCGGCCGTGAGCGTCTTTTCGCTCGTGGCCTTTTTCTTCGCACGCCAGGTATTTGGCTCAGGCCAGGGGACACCGGTTTTGCAGACGGTCGCCGGCACCATCAGGGAACGCGCAGAGGCAATTCTGAGGCGTCATTACAAGATCGGGGCCGGGATGCTGGGTCTGTTGCTGCCCACATTTGCCTATGCGCAGCCGGAACACGCGGGCGGAGGCGAGGCCAATTTGGTATTGCCTGATTTGAGGTCTGTCAGTTTCGAGCATTTTTTCGGCATGAACGGACATGCCCTCCTGACGATCGGGCTGCTCTTCTGCGTCGGCGGTCTATTGTTTGGTCTGGCGATCTATGTGCAGTTGAAGAACTCGCCGGTCCATCGCACCATGCTCGAAGTCTCCGAGCTGATCTACGAAACCTGCAAGACTTATCTGATCACGCAGGGCAAGTTCATTATGCTGCTCTGGGTTTTCATCGCGGTCATCATCTCGCTCTATTTCGGGTGGCTGGCGCCGGTGCCGAATAAACCTATCTGGATTACGCTGCCGATCATTCTGCTGTTCTCGCTCGTCGGCATCGCCGGCAGCTATGGCGTGGCGTGGTTCGGAATCCGCGTAAACACCTTTGCCAACTCGCGCACCGCCTTTGCCGGATTGCGCGGGAAACCGTATCCGATCATGGCCATTCCGCTAAAGGCCGGCATGAGCATCGGCATGTTGCTGATCTCGGTTGAACTGCTCATCATGCTGTTCATCCTTTTGTTCGTCCCGCGCGATTATGCGGGCCCATGCTTCATCGGCTTTGCCATCGGCGAGAGCCTTGGCGCCGCAGCGCTGCGTATTGCGGGCGGCATCTTCACCAAGATCGCCGATATCGGCGCAGACCTTATGAAGATCGTCTTTAAGATCAAGGAAGACGATGCGCGCAACCCGGGTGTCATCGCAGACTGTACCGGCGATAATGCGGGCGACTCGGTTGGACCCAGCGCCGACGGCTTTGAAACCTATGGCGTCACCGGCGTGGCCCTGATCACCTTCATCCTTCTGGCGGTCAAGGATCCCACCGTCCAGGCCCAACTGCTGGTGTGGATTTTCGTGATGCGCGTGGGAATGCTGCTCTCCAGCGCAGGCGCGTACTTCCTCAATACCGCCATCGCCAGCGCGAAGTACAAAGATGCCGACGAAATGGACTTCGAGACTCCGCTGACGTCGCTGGTATGGATCACGTCAGTCGTTTCCATCATCCTCACCTACATCGTTTCGTACCTGATGATTCCAACTCTTGGGGATGGGTCGCTATGGTGGAAGCTGGCTTCCATCATTTCGTGCGGAACCTTGGCGGGCGCGCTGATACCCGAATTGGTTAAGGTTTTCACTTCGACCAAATCCACCCACGTCAAAGAAGTCGTTAAATCGGCGCAGGAAGGCGGAGCCTCCCTGGGAATCCTGTCGGGATTCGTAGCCGGCAATTTTTCGGCCTACTGGCTGGGTCTGAGCATGGTAGCTCTTATGGCGCTTGGTTATTACTTCAGCTTGGGCATACCGGATTTGCAGAATAATCCAGCGGGAATGATGCTGGCTCCAGCCGTCTTCGCATTTGGTCTCGTCGCCTTCGGCTTCCTGGGTATGGGGCCGGTCACAATTGCCGTCGACTCCTACGGGCCAGTAACCGACAATGCTCAATCGGTCTACGAGTTGTCGCTGATCGAAGAAGTTCCGGGCATCGGAGCTGAGTTGAAGAAGGACTACGGCATCGACGCGAAGTTCGAACGCGCCAAACATCTGCTGGAAGCCAATGATGGTGCCGGCAATACCTTCAAGGCTACGGCTAAACCGGTGCTTATCGGCACCGCTGTGGTCGGCGCAACCACGATGACCTTCTCGATCATCATGGCCCTGACCCACGGACTGACCGATAACGTGAATAAACTCTCTTTGCTGCACGCGCCGTTCATGCTCGGGTTGATCTGCGGCGGTGCTGTAATCTTCTGGTTCGCAGGCGCTTCGACACAGGCGGTCTCCACCGGAGCCTACCGCGCAGTCGAGTTCATCAAAGCGAACATCCACCTCGAAGGTGCAGAAAAGGCATCGGTCACCGACAGCAAGAAGGTGGTCGAGATCTGCACGAAGTACGCGCAGAAGGGAATGTTCAACATCTTTCTCGCCGTCTTCTTCTCGACGCTTGCGTTCGCATTCATGGAACCGTTCTTGTTTATCGGCTATCTGTTCTCGATTGCGATCTTCGGTCTCTATGAGGCCATCTTCATGGCAAATGCCGGGGGCGCGTGGGACAATGCGAAGAAAATCGTTGAAGTCGACATGAAGCAGAAAGGGACGCCTCTGCACGACGCAACCGTGATCGGAGACACCGTCGGCGATCCGTTCAAAGATACGTCGTCCGTGGCCATGAACCCGATTATCAAGTTCACAACCCTATTCGGATTGCTTGCTGTCGAACTGGCAGTCACGCTCAGTTCGAACAATCCGATGCTCACACACATCCTGGCAGTCGCGTTTTTCCTGGTGTCGGTGTTCTTTGTGCACAAATCATTCTATGGAATGAGAATTGAGTCCAAAGGATAGTAACCGGTTCCGGTCGAGTGGAATACAACTCTGCCCTAATGCCATGGGTGGATGATCAGCAAACTGCGGCCCTGCGTGCAATGCGCGGGGCCGCGGTGTCTTTCTCCACGGTTCCATGATTCGCGCCCGGCTATTCTGCTTTTCCAGACCACGATTAGAAACTAGAATGATCATTACGCGAAAGAAGATTAAGACAAACAAACTTGGATATCCAATTTGCGAAGACGAATGGCAAGCGGTCACTGAGTCCTTGCTCAAAGGCGCTTTGCCGAGGCTAGGATCGGGCGAATACCCGCTCAGGTCGAATCATTCCCCGTGTATCTCCATTGTTTACTGTGTCGTTAACATAGACGTGCCGAAGAAATCCGAAACTGCTGCCGGAAAAATCCATAAAACACGCATTGTAGTTGACGATGGCGAAGGCTGTTGCAAAAAAAGGACGTTCTTTTTAACCAATTGATAAGTGGACAGGAAAGCACTCAGAAGTTACTCTTATGCTAATAATTAACTAAATCGGACACCTATTGCTCCGTGCTTCCCCTTGAGTCTTGTGCTCGAAGGGTCTCCAGAGTTGTTGTCTCGCGACTTCCTTTGAGTCTTCTCCAAGGATCGGGAGAGGTGTGCGCCTACATAGGAGCTTAGAGTAGTGAAGACATATTCAGGTTTAACGCACAAAAATCGTTGGGCTAATGTAGTTTCAAACCGGATTTACCGGTCTCGTCAAATCGCCATTACTACAGCAGTTTTGGGCTGCCTGGCATTGGGCGTGTCTGGTGCAAAGGCTCAGTCGGCGAGCAATATCACCTGCCAAAGCAATTCCTTCAACTCCGCTGGAACGGATACATGCTCGGTTAATCTCAGCGGCGCTGCGCAGACTCAGACTCCCGTATACCTCTATAGCAGTGATCCGGCCCTGACGGTTCCGGGCACTGTTTATGTCAATGCCGGCGCATTATCCGCCACCTTCAGCGCGTCTTTAGCCTCGGTATCATCGGCGCTTACTGTGTGGATCACCGCAGAGGCAAGCAGTGCAATGGGAAGCAAGGTTTCCTACGGAATCCAGTTGACTCCCGCGTCGACTTCATCTTCACAACCACAGTTGAGCAATGTTTCCTGCCAGACCAGTTCTTTCAGTTCCGCTGGAACGGATACATGCTCGGTCAATCTCAGTGGCGCCGGGCAGAGTCAGATCTCCGTAAACTTATATAGCAGTGATCCGGCCCTGACGATCCCAGGCACTGTCTATGTAAACGCGGGTGCTTCATCGGCCACATTCAGTGCGACGTTAGCCTCTGTGTCAACGGCGCGTACGGTCTGGATCACGGCGCAAGCAAGTAGTGGAACGGGAAGCAAAGTTTCCTACGGAATCCAGTTGACTCCCGCTTCGACTTCATCTTCACAACCACAGTTGAGCAATGTTTCCTGCCAGACCAACTCTTTCAGTTCCGCTGGAACGGATACATGCTCGGTCAACCTCAGTGGCGCCACGCAGAGTCAGATCGCCGTAAACCTATATAGCAGTGATTCGGCCCTGGCGATCCCAGGCACTGTCTATGTAAATGCGGGTGCTTCATCGGCCACCTTCAGTGCAACATTAGCCTCTGTATCAACGGCTCGTACAGTCTGGATCACGGCGCAAGCAAGTAGCGCAATGGCAACCAAAGTGACCTACAGAATCCGGTTAACCCCCTCGTCTACGTCTACGCAGGCTCCGACGCTCACAGTCAACGCAACCAACATCTCGTTTGGCACCGTCACCGTGAACACCGAGTCAACGCAGACGGTGACTTTGACGTCGAGCGGAACGGCTCCGGTCACAGTAAGTTCGGCTACTGTAACCGGCAATGGATTCTCGGTGTCCGGATCGAGTTTTCCGCTCACCCTGAATCCCGGTCAGACGCTGAATCTGAATTTGCAATTCTCTCCGACCGCTGCCGGTTCGGCTACCGGTCAACTGACGATCACGAGCAACTCTTCCTCCAATCCGACTGCGACTTTTGCGCTGAGCGGAACCGGTACATCCATATCCCATCAAGTCGATCTGAGTTGGAACGCGCCGGCTGCGACGTCTGATCCAGTCGCAGGCTACAACGTCTATCGAGCGCCGGGTGGCACGACGTCGTACCAGCTTCTCAATTCATCGCCGGTTGGATCGACAAGCTACGCGGATTCTGCGGTCACAAGCGGCCAGACCTACGTCTATATGGTGGAAAGTGTCGATAGTGCGGGAGTGGAAAGCGCACCTTCGAATACCGCCACCGCTACCGTTCCGTAGAGTTAACGACTGATTGCTCGTCACCTTGTGAGGTCCGCTGAACGTTAGCGGGCCTCACTCGTTGTTTACGAACCGATTGTCACTTCGTATTCAGATGACAGAGAGAATCCTTCATTCTGATTCAGAACAAATCCATATCACGAAGCGCAACCGGAGAGTTGCGCAAGGGATTTACGCTGCCGCCCTTCGGCGTCGAAATTGGCCGGGTCGAGCCAGGCTTCGAAGGTGGCTTTGCGGGCGGGCCACTCCGAATCCAGCATCGAGAACCATGCCGTGTCGCGGTTCTGGCCTTTCACAATCATGTGCTGGCGGAAGATGCCTTCAAAGGTAAATCCAAGGCGCAGGGCGGCACGGCGGGAGGGCGCGTTGTTCGCGTTGCACTTCCATTCGTAGCGGCGGTATCCAAGATCTTCGAAGATATGGCGTGCCATCAGGTACATCGCCTCTGTCGCGGCGATTGTGCGTTGCAGCGAGGGTGCGAGCAGAATGTTGCCGACCTCGATGACGCCGTTGGCAGGAGTCCATGCGCATGTAGCTTGCGTAGCCCTCCGTGCGGCCGCTCTTCTCGGTTAGGAGCGCGAAGAATACGGCGCTTGTCCCGGCTTGCTTTTCTTCAAGCGCGCGGTGCAGTTCAGCCTCGTTGGCGAAGGGGCCATCCGCCAGGTACGTCCAGACCTCGTCATGTCCCTGTACGGCCTCCCAGAGGTCGGCAGTATGCAACTCCGCATCCAGTGGCTCCAGCATTACGTGCCTGCCGTAAAGGGGTACGCGGGAGGGAAGCGGGACGGGTTTCCATGCGGGTCGGTCTTGCAGGATCTCGGGCACGGATTCAGCCTATCAGCCGTCGAAAGTGGCTGCTGGGAGGAGCCAAAAGAGTAACGTCCGCATTCTCCACATTTTCAGCGATTTCGCACAGGGAAACCGGGTTAAATGCACTGTTTATGCGCCTTGTAAGGGCCTCATGGGCGCACTACGCTTGTATTTCAGGACGGACTGAGCGCGGAGAACCGCGTCTGCACTGGATTTTGGGCAAATGACTCGCCGGATAGCCCGCGTTTCACGGGCCCTTCTGAGCTTTCCACAGGCTGATTTGCGGCATTTAGCAACCGGATGCTCGAATCACCATCGAAATACTAGATGTTGTGGTTTGCGGTTGACAGACACCATAGACAGCGTTATTTTTGCAACTGCGACTGTAAACAGACTGTAACCTTGAGTCCGGTTGCAGGCCGCACAAGACAGAAAAACCCGCGGTACAGAAGAAGCCCCCGTTTTTCCGTTCACTGCACCACTTAACCCCCCAATTTTGGCTGCGTTAAGACCAAGGGACAGGTATTCAAAGAAATCGCCAGATAGAGAGTGAACCGATGAGCGAGGCCAACCTTCAAACGACCGCTGCAGCCCTGCAAGCCCCCTACAGCCAGGGTGGTCTGACATTTTCACGCCGTTTCTCAACCGAGGGGATATCCCCATATGACGACGTGCAGTGGGAGCGCCGCACAGCTCTGATCGCCGACAGCAAGGGCAACACGATCTTCGAGCAGAAGGACGTGGAAGTGCCCGTCGACTGGTCGATGACGGCGACGAACATTGTCGCCTCGAAGTATCTGCATGGAACGATTGGCTCGCCGGAGCGCGAGACGGGTGTGCGGCAGTTGGTGTCGCGCGTAGCTGAGACGGTGCGCGACTGGGGTATTGCGGGCGGCTACTTCGCCAGCGACAACGACGCAGCCATCTTCCACGATGAGCTGGCGCAACATGCTGCTGACGCAGAAGGTGGCGTTCAATTCGCCGGTCTGGTTCAACGTGGGCTGCGACCGGCTGGAGCCGTTTGCGGCAGGGCAAAACTGGCATTGGGACCCGATGACGGGCGGCGTGGTGCACGCGGCGACGGGTTACAGGAATCCGCAGTGCTCGGCCTGCTTCATTAACGCCGTTGACGATTCGATGGAAGGCATCATGGACTTGGCGCGGACCGAGGCGCTGCTGTTCAAGTACGGCTCGGGCACGGGAACTAACTTCAGCTCGCTGCGGTCAAGCCACGAAGGCGTGACGGGCGGCGGAACGGCCAGCGGTCCGCTGAGCTTCATGCGCGGTCTCGATGCGTTTCGCGGGCGTTATCAAGAGCGGCGGCAAGACGCGCCGAGCGGCCAAGATGGCGATCCTGAACGTCGAGCATCCTGACATCATCGACTTCATCGAGTGCAAGGCGAAGGAAGAGCAGAAGGCTCACACGCTGATCCGGAACGGTTACGACGGTTCGGGTCCGGATTCAGAGGCCTTTTCATCAATCTTCTTCCAGAACGCCAACAACTCAGTGCGCGTGACCGACGAGTTCATGCGCGCATATGAAAACGACAGCGAGTTCACGACCAAGACAGTGAAAGGTGCGAATCCGGTCAAGAGCTACAAGGCGCGCGACATCATGCGCAAAATTGCCGAGGCCACATGGCTTTGCGGCGATCCCGGCCTGCAGTTCGACACCACGATCAACAAGTGGCACACCAGCAAGAACACGGCGCCGATCAATGCGTCGAATCCCTGCTCGGAGTACATGTTCCTCGACAACTCGGCGTGCAACCTGGCGAGCTTCAACCTGATGAAGTTCTTGACGCCCTCGGGCACGTTCAACATTCCCGAATATCGGCATGCGATTTCGGTTGTCATTACGGCGATGGAGATCCTGGTCGACAACTCCGGATATCCGACGGAATGGATCTCGCGCAATTCGCATGACTACCGTCCGCTGGGTTTGGGGTATGCGAACCTGGGCGCGCTGCTGATGTCGTTCGGACTGCCCTATGATTCGGCGGCAGGACGCGACCTTGCAGCGGCGATGACGGCCATCATGTGCGGTCAGGCGTATTTGCAGTCGGCGGTGCTGGCGGCCAATTGCCCGCCGCTCAAGTCGGCGACGCCGCTCACGGCAAGCGTGGAGCGCCAGGGCGGAGCATGCCCGGGCTTCTACGTGAATCGTGAGCCTTTCCTCAACGTGATCCGCATGCATCGCGCAGAGGTCAACAACATCGGCAAGTCGCGCATTAGCGGCGAACCGTTCATGGTACCGCAACTTGAGGCGTTGATCGATTCGAGCCGCGAGTGCTGGGATATGGCGCTTTCCTACGGCGAGCGCTACGGCTATCGCAACTCGCAGACCACTGTGCTGGCGCCGACGGGCACCATCGGTTTCATGATGGATTGCGACACCACGGGCATTGAGCCTGATCTGGCGCTGGTGAAGTACAAAAAGCTGGTTGGCGGCGGCATGATCAAGATCGTCAACAACACAGTTCCGGCGGCGCTGTTCAAGCTGGGCTACAACAATGACCAGGTCGATGCAATCGTGAGCTACATCGATGCGACCGGCACCATTGAAGGCGCTCCGGGCATCAAGCCGGAACACCTAAGTGTGTTCGATTGCAGCTTCAAGCCCGCCAAGGGCACGCGCTCGATCAACTACATGGGCCACATCAAGATGATGGCCGCGACGCAACCGTTCCTGTCGGGCGCAATTTCGAAGACCGTGAACCTGCCGCATGAAGCTACGGTGGAAGAAGTGGCCGAAGCTTATGCCGAGAGCTGGCGCCAGGGCATCAAAGCTGTAGCGATCTATCGCGATGGTTCGAAGGGCGTGCAGCCGTTGAATACCAGCATGGATGCGAAGAAGGAACCTTCGGCGGTGGAAGCCGCGGGCCAGCGTGTGATGGCGCAGCTCGCAGCCGGGCAACCGGCGGCCGAGGCCGACCTGAAGACGCTGGAGGCGAAGATCAGCGAGCGGCTCGAAGTCACGGCGAAGTCGGTAGTAGCGGCGGCGAGTGCCTTCCAGCGCGCTCTCGATGAGATTGCAAGGGCAACCTACGTGCCGCAGATGACCGCCGCACTTGGGTTGGAAGAGCCGGTGCTGCAGGATCTGAACGGACCGCCGCGTGCGGTACGTCATCGCCTGCAGGCAGAGCGCGCTTCCATCACCCACAAGTTCTCGATTGCGGGTCATGAGGGCTACATCACGGTGGGTCTGTATCCGACCGGGCAGCCGGGCGAGATCTTCATCAAGATGGCCAAGGAAGGTTCGACAGTCTCCGGCTTGATGGATGCATTTGCAACGTCGATCTCTCTGGCACTGCAGCACGGCGTTCCGCTGCGCGTGCTGTGCGAGAAGTTTGCGCACACCCGGTTCGAGCCTTCGGGCTGGACGGGCAACGAGCAGATCGGCTACGCGAAGAGCTTGATGGACTACATCTTCCGCTGGCTGAATCTGCGCTTTCTTTCGGGCGAGCAGTTGACGCTGTTCGCGGGGCTCGCTCCGCAGGCTGCGCCGCTGCCGGAGTCGCCAACGATCCTGCCGGACATCGATCTGGAAGAGGATCCGGCCGCGCACAAGCAGCTCTCCAAGCTGGCTGAAGAAATGTCGCGCCGCCTCGGTGGTGGCATGGGCAGCACTTCGGCTCCGGGCGGCAGCATTCCGCCGGAAGCTCAGTCGACAATCGCAGCTTCAGCCTCAGCGAGTCATGGACCGAAGTTGCAGGATCGCGGCTTGTTCCACGCATCCGAGGCAATGCGCAGCATGTACGAGATGGGCGATGCGCCGAGTTGCTCCACCTGCGGAGCCATCATGGTTCGCAATGGAAGCTGCTACCGCTGCATGAGCTGCGGTTCGACTTCGGGTTGTTCATAGGAACTCTAACTTACTTTTACTAAGGGGCCTCTCTGCTCTGACCTGCTCCCCGGAAACCGCACACAACCGAATATGAAATCGTATTTGGAGAGGGGCGGAGTATGTCGAGGAGCAAGCACAGCGAAGCACAGATGATCGCAGCGGTGAAGCAGATGGAAGCCGGGCGTAAGGCCGAGGATGTGGCCCGGGAAGTTGGCGTCAGCACGCACACGATCTATGCCTGGAAGGCGAAGTATGGTGGCATGGACGTAAGCGAGGCACAGGAGGCCAAGCGGTTGCGGGATGAAAACGGTCGATTGCGCAAGCTGGTGGCCGATCTGAGCCTGGACAAAGAAGCCCTGCAATCGGTCATAGAAAAAAACGGCTGGAGCTCGACGCGATGAAGGCCGCCGTCGAGCATGTTCAAGCTAAGTTCACCTTTACCGAGCGCCGCGCTTGCCGCCTGTTGCTGGTTCCAGTCTCCAGCTATCGCTACAAGCCATGCCATCACGATGAAGATCTACGTGAGCGTCTGGTTGCACTGGCCCGCGAGAAGCCGCGCTATGGGTATCGTCGCCTACATGTGTTGCTGGGGCGCGAAGGTGCGCAGCGTCAACCACAAGCGCGTTCATCGAATTTATCGCGATGCCGGTCTTGCCTTGCGCCGGAAGAAGCGGAAACATTGCGTGCGGGTAAGCGCTCCGCTGGGCGTCTACACAGCTGCCAACCAGGAGTGGGCTCTCGACTTCGTGCATGATGTGGTGGCATCGGGCCGCACGATCCGCGTGCTCAACGTGATCGATGCCTACACGCGCGAGAGCCTGGCGATGGAAGTGGACACGAGCTTCGCAGGTCTGCGCCTGACGCGTGTGCTCGACGAAATCATCGCCCAACGCGGTCTGCCTCAGGCGATTCGCTGCGATAATGGCCCGGAGCTAACCAGTCGGCACTTTCTGGCATGGAATCTGGAACGGAGGATCAACCTGATCCATGTCCAGCCGGGAAGGCCAACGCAGAACGGCTATGTTGAGAGCTTCAACGGCAAGCTGCGCGAGGAGTGTCTGCGTATCAACTGGTTCCAGAATCTGTTCGAGGCCAGGCGCATAATCGCCGGCTGGCGGCAGGACTACAACGAATGCCGGCCGCATAGCAGCCTGAACTATCTAACGCCGGCGGCGTTCGCGGCAAAAACAAGCCGTGGAAAAGACGCGGACTCCGTCCGCTTGAAAAACGATACTACCGTTTTTCACTTTCCCACCGCTACGGCTGCGGCTGGCTGAGTTGTATTATCAACGTGCGGAAAATGGAGGCAGGTCAGCTCCTTTTCATTTCCTCCTACAATCAACTGAAATCGCTCCACGGGCCGGCGGCATTCTTTGTGCGCTCCGATCCGTTTACCGAATCTCGTCAAACGAAGGAGACGCGCGCAGATGCGACTCATCGAAAAAGTGAAAGCTTCCGAACCAAGGCCAGACGAGATCGCAGATAGATCGCGTCGGCAAATACTCATCGGCGGCGTAATTGTAGCGGCGGGAATCAGTCTGCCCTGAGCTGCTCGGGCTCTGTCGATCCAAAGCAGGCACCAACCGCATTTCGCGATTAAGGAGGGGGAAAGCATGTCTCACCATCTCGACTCGCCAGTCGCGCGGCAGGACGTTCGCCTTGACATCACCGATCTCTATGTCTTCCGCGGCCAGGTCGGCACTGTATTCGTGATCAATGTCTGCCACTCTCTCGGAAAACCCAAGGTACCTGGCTACCATCCGGAAGGGATGTACGAGTTCAAGGTCGATCTCAACGGCGATGCGGTTGAAGAGGTTACCTACCGCCTCACATTTGATGAGCGCGACGGACATGGGAAGCAACGCTACACCGTGCGGCGCATTAGCGGGGCTGAAGCTGTTGATCCGCACGCAGCCGGTACGGTCATCGCGCAGGGAGCAGCAGACGAGCCGGTTACCACACCATCGGGTGTGCGCGCGTGGGCCGGCCACGCCGGTGACCCATTCTGGATTGAGCCAACTGTATTGCATGCGGTGGGTCACGCGTTCCAGGACGGCACAGTTGTGGACCTGGCCGGCTGGAATCCGAGCCAGGCGAAGAACTTATTTGCCGGTCAGACCGTGTACGCGATTGTGTTGGAGCTGCCCGATAGCGAATTACTCGCCGGTGGAAGCGATCATCGCCGAATCGGTGTGTGGGCGGTCGCCTCGCTTGCCACGGATGCCGGAGGATGGCGCTCGATCAACCGTATCGGCCTTCCCATGATCCCGCCGCTGTTTGCGCAATATAACGAAGATCTCGGCAATCGTCTCAATGCCGGACGTCCGGCCGACGACTTCGCGACCTACGGAGAGGCTCTCTCCAAGAAGATGGCAGCCGTGGTAGCCGCATACGGAACGTCTGAAGACCCACAAGGATATGGAGAAAAGATCGCGCACCGGTTGTTCCCCAACATGCTCCCGTACGAGGTCGGCACACAGGCTTCTCTCGGCTTCACCGAGTGGAATGGCCGCTCCCTCACGGACAACGCGCCTAATGTCATGTTCTCCATCGCGGCGAACACTCCCATCAGCCTTGGAATTGGCAAGGAATCGGTGACATCGAAGCCATCAAAGACGTTCCCCTACGTTCCAGCGGCGGTTTGAGGCCAGATCGGCTGGACCGCGGCCTGCTTATTCCCGCGAGGGAAAGCAGGTTGCGATCCGGATCGTCTTCTTCAAATTCCTGCACCCTCGTCTTCAACTCGGAGCGCTGTGACTACCGACTCATGCGTCCTGCGCCCGACTTGCCGTTCAGGGCAGACGATATTTCCTGAGCGCAGAGGAGTACGTGTTGCGCGATTGCAGGAACGCAATGTGCGGCGAGCCGCGTTGTCGAGCCGGAGATGCTGACCGCTGCGATCGGATGACCTGACGTGTCCAGAATTGGTGCGCCCACACAACGCGTACCGATCTCCATCTCCTCGTCGTCGACCGCATATCCGCGACGGCGTACGCGATCCAGTGCTTCGAGAAGCTCTTCCGGCGACGTAAGTGTCTTCGAGGTTAAGCTCATGAATTGGATCTTCGCAACGGTCTTTGCAACTTCTTCGGGCGGCATGTAAGCGAGGATGGCCTTGCCCAGGGAAGTGCTGTAAACGGGATTCGACGTTCCTGTGCGTGAACTGATGCAGACACGGCGATTGATTGGTTCAATCTTGTTGATGTAAACGACGCGAGTCTGGTGCAGTACGCCCAGGTGCACGGTCTCGCCGACTCTCAACGCAAGTTTGCGCAGGTGGGGATGGACCCGCGACCGCAAGTCGATCTGCTCGACGGCGCGGCTGCCCATGTCATAGAGCTTCAAGCCAAGGCGATAGCGGCTTGCCGGTGCGCGTTCGATCATGCCGGTGCGCTCAAGAGCCATGAGGGCGCGATGTGCGGTGCTCTTGTGCAGACCCATGCGCTGACATATCTCGGCGAGGCTCAGTGAGTTGTCGCTCGCACCGAGCAGATCGAGAATTGCAACAACGCGATCGAGGCCCTGCAGTTGATATGGATCACTGTGATCGGGTTGAGTCGCCGCGCTTGCAGCAGGCGACGGCTGCAGCATCTTTGGCCGCTTCAAGACTGATCTCGGTGCAACGGCAGACGATGCGGACCGGTGTGCCAGCTTCCGTTCGTGGGCGGTACTGCTCTTCAGGGACTCCGCCTTCATGGGACCTCCAGTGGGCGCGCTAGTGGGGAAAGCGCGAGATTGCCTGATGGAACGATCCAGTATAGCGCCGTTGAATTTGCTGCGGAATGTCACGCGAGATTCTCCATCTTGCCTTCATGCAATAACGATCATAAAAGCCATAACAAAGGCTGCCGAACAGGGTGATTGCGAATGACTTCAGGAACTTGAGGATCTGGATCGAGACGCTTCCAAAGGTCGAGATATTTGCTTTTGCGGTAGGCGAGGCCGGCAAACAACAGGCTTGGCTGGCGGACGGGCAAATCGTCGAAGTATTGCACGTCGTGTCGGTAGGGCCACGATTGCTTGTTCGCGATATACGGAGCCATGAATCGAAAGCAGGCGGCAATACCACGTCCGTCTGCGAGTGCATACTCCCACAGGTTGTCGGATCCGGTCGACAGGACATGCGCGAGCATACCAAGCGCATCGAGGTTGAAGAGTGAGTAGCCATAGGGCTTGGTGCGGGCGAGTTCCAGCGGGAAGCTGCCATCCGCCGCGATCTGGGCGGGGATAGTCGTGCTCCTGAAACGATCGCGGGAATCGCGGAGAACGCCCTCGTCGCCTGTGAGCAGAGCGAATTCAGACGCCTGCAGAAGCCAGCAGGAGCTGTGATTGTTCTTTGCATCGCGCTCTTTGCGCCCGGGCTCGGAGGCTTGCATCCAGGCGAGATACTCTGCGAACCAGTTCCGCGTGCCCTGCCAATCGAACTCAGAAACTGCCCCGCCGTTGCGAAGGACGATCGCGGACTGCGCCACTTCAACGAGGTGCAGTGTGTCGATGATTCCGTAGCTACGCCCGGTGCTGACGCCGTGCACGGCTTGCGCGTATTGCAGGTTCGGATTCATGCGCGTCGTTGGCTCAATGAACCAGGCACGAAGATGTGCAGCGGCGTGGTCAGCGAAGTCGCGGCGCTTGGTGAGCATCCAGGCCGCAGCAAGAGCGGGAACCTGAATGCCGAGCCGAATCAGAAGCAGCCGATGGGCGTTGAAGTTTCCGGGATTGGATTCGCCGTCGCGATTGATATACGGGCCGTTCGGATTCTTCGGATCGGGCCAGAAATAGTCCGCCTCGGAGAAATAATCATGCAGGCTGCCGGCGCTGCGTGCGGCGGGTGCGGAGACTATGGTTCTCGGCTGTTCCTGCAGATATCGCCCGGCCGCACTGAGCACGCGCTGTCGTTCGATGGCCTCGACGGTCTTGCGAGGGTGCTGAAGAATATCGTCTGCATCGCCAAACAGCGATCGCGGCGCTGCAACGACGGCGGCACTTAGCGACAGGAATTCTCGGCGAGAGAGTTGAGTCATCAATGATCCAGACCGGGCGGAACATCACTTCCCGGCAATCTGTGAGAGCTCAGATCCTGCAAGCAGGAAAGGACCAACGCCGTACACATAGCTGGACGAGGGCTTGAATTTGCCCGGCTCACCGCCGATGGGCTGAATAGAACCGAGTCTGCCATCGGCGTATACGTGCGTGAGCATTCCCCGCCAGGACTTCTTCACCACAGGCAGATATTTTTTGCGATCGAGAAGCTTGTTGTGGATGCCCCATGCCATGGCGTAAGTGAAGAAACCGGAGCCTGAAATCTCAGGATTAGGATACGAGTTGGGGTCGAGCAGGCTTGCGCGCCACAAGCCATCGGACTGCTGAAGGGCAGCAATCCGCTCTGCCATATCTTTGAATTGCTTTTCGTACTTGGCGCGATCTGGATAATCAGCGGGCATGCGCTGGAGGACGAGGGCCAACCCGGCAAGAACCCACCCGTTGCCACGCGACCAGAAGACTTTTTGGCCGTTTGCTTCGTGCATGGTCAGGAACCGGTCATCACGGAAGTAGAGATGCTCGGCCGGATCGTAAAGCGCGCCGGAGGTGATCCACCACTCACGGTTCATGAAGTCAAGATAGCGGCGATCGCCGGTGGCCACGGAGAGTTGCGCGAGAACAGGCGGCGCCATGTAGAGCGCGTCGCACCACCACCAGAGATTCTTTTGTGGATCATCCGGGCGCGCCAGCAGCTTATCCATGCCATCGCGCGTCGGAGCGATCTGTTCCGGCTTCTGATCTTCGGCATAAAGAGCAAGATAGGTCAGGCCGATGGCTTGATCGTCGGCATGAGCGAAGCGCGGGCCGAGTTCCCACTGATTGTCGCGCGCAACCTGAAGAACCCGATCGCGATAACGATTGTCGCCCGTTGTTTTCGATGCGGCAAGAATACCGTCGTAGAGCGCGGCGAACGTCCATTGAATGTTGTAGCGGCCTTCAGAGTGTTGCAATTGCCAGTCGGCAACTTTCTTCATCGCCTTGAGAATGTCAGGCCGCTTCAGGCTGGAGGACAAGTCAGTGGCGAGGGGTCCGGGATCGTCCGGTTGGTCGCCGGCGGCTGCGCGTTCATCAATAACGGGCGGTGTGCCTTGAGCTGAGGCCGGAGTGCGTGGCAAGAAAGCGAATGCCAAAGCCAGAACGATCAAAAGCGATTTCTTCATGTACTTATCCGTGGTCAGTTGCTGCAAGTTAGTGTAACGAGTCACAGCATAGTTCTTGTTGATGCGGCATGCTCGCCTGCCCTGGCAGAGCAGCAAAGCATGCCGCGATTTCTGTATACGAAGCTCGCCTTAGAACGTCAGACGCGCTCCAACCTGGATGAGTCGAGGACTCGCCGCTGCGGTGATCTTTCCGTTGTTCCCGGAGGAGAGAGACGCAGTCGGGTTGTTGAGGCTTACGAGGTTGAAGACGTTGGTGGCCTCTCCACGCAGTTGGAATGTGAAGCGCTCACCGAAGTGGATGTCGCGAAGAACGCCAAGATCGATGTCGCGGTATCCCGGTCCACGCAGATAATCACGAGGTGCATCGCCGTCGGCGCCGCCGGGTCCGATGCCGCCCGGAACGCCAGGGCCGTTCGCAATGAAGGCGGCCGTATTGAACCACTCTGATGCAACGGCTGAGCGGCTTCTGTGCGGATCGAGGAATGCGTTGACTCCCGGAACCAAGTTGGGGCGGTTGGCGTTGGCGCTATCGAAGTTCTTGTTTGAGCCAGTGGTGATGGTGAACGGCGAGCCGCTTTGCAGAGAGACGATCGGCGAGATCGTCCATCCGTTCGCGAGCTGTTTCATAACGGAGTTGGAGCCGTTGTTGTAGTTGATGCTCCAAATGCCCGAGATGCTTCCTACGTGCCGGCGGTCGTTATCCGTCGGACCTCTCTCCTCCCAGAGACTGTCGAAATCCTGGGCGGTTGCCTGTCCGATCGCCGATTCGTTTACGCTCTGGAAAGAGTGGCTCCAGACGTAGAATCCGCTCAGCATCAGGTTATGCGTGAGTGGTCGGTTGGCCGAGACCTGCAGCGAGTGATACGACGCAGTCTCGTTGGATTCGTCGTAGGTGATCTGCCCAAGCGTGTGGTTGTTGTTGTAGGGGCGTCGCGCATCGATGCTGGCCTGCGATGTGCTGGCTCCCGGCGCGTAGGGGGCGTAGTTGTCGTCGATCATGAAGGGGAGATGGTGCGAGAGCGTGCCGACATATGCCACGGTGGCGCTGACGTTCTTCGGCAACTGGCGCTGCACGGCGGCATTGAGTTGGTAGACGAGCGGCCATTGATAGTTCGGCGCGATCGTCTCAATGCTGGCATCGGTAATGAAGCGGGGGCTCGACGGGTTGTAGACGTAGGGGAAGATGTCTCCGTTGGGAAACGAAGATGCGGTCCCATTAACCAGCGTGGGTCCATAGACATTGGAGAACGAGGCGATGGAGTTGAATGTCTGCCGCACTGCGAACGGTTGCGCGTTGGCGGGTTGATTCCATTCGTTGCCGCTGACGCTGCCGTAGAAGACGCCCGCACCGGCGCGGACCGCTGTCTTGCCGTCACCAAATGGATCCCACGCAAGTCCGACACGCGGGGAGACATGGTGGAACCGGTTGTCGGCGATACCGCGCGGCACGCCGGAGTCTCCCGGGAACAGCATCCCCAAAGGAGCCGAGGGGATTTTTGTCGACTGGACGCCTGGGACAAAGGTGGCGGTCAGGTTCTGCGACTCAACCGGCGACAACTGCAGGTCATACCGCAACCCCAGATTCAACGTCAGCCGCGGAAGAATCCGATACGTATCCTGCAAGAAGAGCGAATAGTACCAGCCGCTCATCAGCGAGTGATAGGGAGTGTCCTGTTCCATCGTGCTCACTTGGCCGGTCACAAAATCGGCCAGCGCATTCCCGGTGGACGTTGGCGCGGACGAGGCAAAGTTGAAGACGCCGAAGTTGTACAGGTTGCCGATGATCGCGTCTTTTTCCAGCGAGGCTTCGCCGCCGAAATCGAGCGAGTGTTTGCCCTTGACCTTGCTCACCATGTCACGAAGCGAGTAAAAACTCGTGTCGCTGACTGGTCCGGCCAAGGCACCGGCGGCACTGATGTATCCGGAAATTGCCAGTTGCGGAAGCGTCTTCGGTCCTTGCGTGGTGAAGGTCGATCCCAGATCGTCCATGCCAACGGTTGGCAGGTTGGCGCGTCCGCCGGCAACTCTTGTGAATGTGAACCAGGCCTGATTGGCAGTCTCAGCGCTGAAGGTGTGAATATCGCTGATGTTCACCACAGTCTGCTTGGCATACGACTGATTGATCGTGAAAGGGATGTTGCCGCCGCCGTAAGCGTTCTGTGTGCTTTTCAGGTAGAAGTAACTGGCTGCGACGTGGTCTTTGTCTGACAGCACCTGGTCGTACTTCCCGAGGTATTCATCCTGGTTCGTCGGGCCGGTAAAGAAGCCGACGTAGTTGTTGTTCGGAGCGTTGGGCAGCGGAATGTATTTCGTCATGATGTTGCCCGCAGCTTGATCCAACAAGCTTGTTGGCACGCAGTTTGGCGTTGGAGTTGCGCAGTTTGGCGAACTGTTGGTTCCGTCCACCTGCACCTTCGTTGTTTTCGAGGTGCCGGGCATATAGACCTTGAAAGAATCTGCAGTAAAGTCGCCGAGACGCTCGGCCGCCGTGGGCACAATCGCGCCGCTGAGGAGCTGTCCAACAACCTGCCGCAGGCCTGCATAGCTGAAGAAGAAGAACGCCTTATCCTGCTTGAATGGGCCGCCAACCGTGCCGCCAAACTGGTTGCGGTGGTAGGGCGCATTGATGAATTGCCCGGTCAGCGGGTTCTTGGGCGCATTCCAGGGATATGCGTTGAAATCGGTGTTGCGATTGAACTCGAACAAGGAACCATGCCACCGGTTCGTTCCAGAGCGAGTCACAGCAGTGACAACTGCGCCGGACATGCGTCCGTACTGGGCCGCGAAATTGTTTGTCTCGACACGGAACTCCTGCAACGCGTCCGGATTGGGCAACGGGTTGCCGTAGTTGCGCAGACCTGTCATGTTGATGCCGCCATCGAGGTAGTAGGCGACCAAAGGAGTGCCGCCATCGATGCCGCCGTTGACCACGACTTGCGTGGATGGGTTGCCGATCACAAAGTTCGGCGTGCCGCTGGGGTTGCTTTGAGCGCTGGCGCTGTTGGATTGCACGCCGGGCGTGAGCGATAGCTCTGCGTATGCATTGCGGTTCACGAGCGGAAGACCGATGATTTCGTCAGGCAGGATGGTTCTTCCCAACTCCGCGGATGTCGTATTCACCACTGGCGGCGCTTCCGTTACGGTGATGGTCTGCGTTTCGGTGCCGATTGCCAGAGCTATGGGAATCGTAAGTGTTTGATCAACGCTGAGAACGATGTTCTTCTGAACAAACCGTTTGAAGCCATCTGCATTTACTTCGAGGGTGTAGGTGCCGACGGGAAGATAATCGATGCTGTACCCGCCGTAACCGTTGGCCGTGGTGGTGCGGGAGAATCCAGTGGCACCGTTCGTGGCTTTGATTGTCGCTCGCGGAACGACCGCGCCCTGCTGATCGTTCACGGTGCCGACAATGGAACCCGTGATCTGTTGCGCCTTCGAGGGTGTTATTGCCATAAGCGAGAGCAGGATGAGGCATGCCAATCCGAACATGCACCCTTTCCTGGTTTTGGAAATTACGTGCTTCGACCTCCGGAAATTGCTCATCATTTGCTCCTTGTCGTGACCTGGCTCGTAAAGCTTGTGCCGGCTCTTTGGCGCACTTCAAAATGGACAGAAGGCGCCGGGGAGTATTCTGCGAATCGTGCAGTGGGAGTGTCAACGAACATAGGTCGCTTCCGTCCCGCTGGCAGGGACGGCGGGAAAATTTCGAACGGTGTGCTGAGATATCAATTGCATGGCAGAGGAACAAGCTTGGCAACTGTTCAAGTACTTCCTTATGAGGGGTTTCGCACGAAGACAATCGATTGGTCCCGGCGGGAGGCGCTGAAGGGCCCGGGTGCATTTCTGCTGGCATTCTCGAAGTGGTTTCGAAGCTGAGTGCGAATCTGAACCAACATTGGGACGCAGATTTCGTGCGAAAAACAAGCCGCGGATGGGTGTATAGGAGCCAGATTGTGACGATTAATTCAGATGTTGGCAGTGGCCTGGTTCTTCCCTCTGATCCTGCTGTGCCGGTGATCGATCCCGAGCCCGGATTGCGACGCCAGGTTCTTGTGCACAGCCCGTCAATGATGCTGGTACGACACCAGATGCGCAAAGGCTGGCGAGGTGCTGCACATCGTCATCCGCACGAACAGATGGTCTACGTTCTCAGCGGCCGAATTCGAATCAGAGTTGAGAACGCATGGTGCGAGGCTGTGGCGGGCGATAACTTCATCGTGACGTCGAATGCCGAACATGAGGCAGAGGCGCTGGAGGATTCGGTCGTTCTGGATGTCTTTACGCCGGCGCGCGAAGACTACTGCATGACATAGGTCCGGCCAGTCGCTATCCTTGATCGCATATGCCGGAGCGCAGCCCTGGCAAATTCGTACATTGGTTGTTCGGCTCCCGCGATGGCGCCCCGGGCCGCCTGGTGCCGCGGTGGATCTTTCTGCGCGCGTTGGCGGCGATTTACTTTTCGGCGTTCTTCTCTTTGCTGTTTCAGATCAAGGGTCTGATCGGGCCTCAGGGCATTCTTCCCGTGCAGGAATATCTGGCCGCGGTCGCCCAGCAGTATCCGTCAACGAAGCTCTGGTTTGCGCCGACACTGTTCTGGTTGTCGGCAAGTTCGCATGCACTGATGGTTGTCATGTGGCTAGGCCTCGCGGCATCAGTCGTGGCGTTTGTGAATCTGTGGCCGCGGCTCAGCTTCTTCATCTGCTTCGTCTGCTTTCTTTCGTTTGTGTCGGCCGCCGGTGAGTTCGCGAATTACCAATCCGATGGAATGCTGCTCGAAGCCGGATTCATTGCGCTCTTCTTTGCACCGCGCGGCCTGTTGCCGGGGCTCGGCGCAAGCACGCTACCGTCGCGCGCCAGCCTTTTTCTGCTGCAGTGGGAGTGGTTCCGCATCTATTTCGAATCGGGCATGGTGAAGCTCGTCAGCGGCGATCGGCAGTGGCGCACGCTGACCGCGATGGACCAGTACTACCAGAATGGCCCCCTGCCTACGTGGATCGGCTGGTACGTCGAGCATCTGCCGCACTGGTTTCATGCCGCCAGTGCCGCGGGCACGCTGGTACTGGAACTCGTGCTGGTGTGGATGCTCTTCTTCCCGAGACGCGTACGCATCATCTGTTTCTTCATCGTCACGCCGTGGCAGATCGGCGTCATCCTGACGGCCAACTACACGTTCCTGAATTACCTCGTGCTTTCGCTGGGGTTTCTTTTGCTGGATGATCGATTCCTGCTGCCGCTCGTCCCGGCGCGATATCGGGGAGCGGTGTCTGCACATGCAGTCCCTCCGAATGCGAAGGAGGAAGCGGAACTGCAGAAAGCGTCGGACGATCAAGCCGAGCTTATCATTGAGCCACCAAAGCGCAACGCCCACGTGCCGCGCAGACTCCGCGATCACCTCGAGGCCATTCGTCTGGCTATCGCTGCCGTCATGCTCACCTGGATCTTTTACAACACGACAGCGGAGATGATCGGCATTCGGTTTCGCGATTCTCCACTGCCCACCATGCCGATCGCCGCGCTCGACCCATTTCGAATCGCCAACCAATATGGGCTGTTCGCCGTGATGACCAACGGGCGATATGAGATCGAGTTCCAGGGCTCCAACGATGGCCAGAACTGGACCGCGTATCCCTTCCGCTACAAGCCGCAGGCACTCAACGAAGCGCCCGGCATCTACGCGCCCTATCAACCACGCTTCGACTGGAACCTGTGGTTTGCGTCTCTGGGAGACTGGCGTCAGGACGAACTTGTGCCGCTCACGGAGGAACATTTGCTCGAGAACGACAAGGATGTTGTGGCACTTTTCAAAAGCAATCCGTTTTCGCAGGCGCCGCCCCGCTTCGTGCGTGCGGTTCTGTGGCAATACTGGTTCACCTCGCGCGAAGAGAAGCACGTAACAGGCAACTGGTGGCGCCGGCAGTATATGGGGTTGTACGCTCCGCTGCTTACCAGGACGCCCGAAGGACGGACCGTCGTTGTTCAATGGCCAGACATTCTGCCAGTCCACGACTAAGACTAAATCTGAAAGAATAAGTGCATGAAGCGGGCGTATGTCATCGGCTCCGGCCCCAACGGACTCTCCGCCGCGATCGTCCTGGCACAAGCCGGCATCGATGTCGAGGTCTTCGAGGCAGAGGAGATACCCGGGGGCGGTGCGCGTACGCTGCCGCTAACGCTGCCGGGATTCCAGCATGACTTCGGCTCTGCCGTGTATCCCATGGCTGCGGGTTCGCCGTTCTTTTTGACGCTTCCCCTGGGCGAGCATGGGCTCGGCTGGATACACGGCGAAGCTCCGCTGGCGCATCCCCTAGACGACGGCACCGCCGTGATGCTGGAGCACGATCTCGCCGATCAGGACAGGGAGTTTGGCCTCGATGCACGGGCATGGCGCAACCTGGTGACGCCCCTGATTGATCACTGGGATCAATTCACACAGGAAGCACTGGGGCCGGTTGTGCACCTGCCGCACCACCCTTTCCTCATGGCGCGCTTCGGCATGGTTGCGTTTCAGTCGGCGCGGCGCATCGCGACACATCACTTCACGCACCCGCGCATCCGCGCCTTGTTTGCCGGGCTCGCGGCGCACTCCTTTCTCAGCCTGGACGACACGCTGAGTTCGGCAATCGCCCTCGTGCTGGGGGCGGCGGCACACAAGGTTGGCTGGCCCGTTCCCCACGGGGGATCACAAGCCATCACCAAGGCGCTTATCGGGCATTTGCAAAGCCTCGGAGGCAAGGTCCACACCTCGCGGCGCATCGACGCGCAGGCGTTCCATCAGTGGAATGCACGAGATGCGTTGACACTGTTTGATACCTCGCCGCGACAATTTGTTGCCATCGCGGACGATTGCCTTACGCCGGGTTTCCGCATGTTGATGGAACGATTCAAACCCGGGCCGGGAGTTTTCAAGATTGACTACGCGCTTTCCCAGTCAGTGCCTTGGCAGGCGGCAGAGTGCAGGCGCGCCATCACCGTTCATCTTGGCGGTTCGTTTGATGAGATTGCCGATGCGGAGAGTGCAGTAATGAAGGGACATCATCCCGAACGGCCCTTTGTGCTGGCGGCGCAGCCATCGCTTTTTGATCCAACGCGCGCTCCGCAGGGGCAGCACACATTCTGGGCCTACTGCCACGTCCCCAACGGTTCCACGATGGATATGACTGCGCGCATTGAGGCGCAGATTGAGCGCTTTGCGCCGGGCTTTTGCGATTGTATTATGGCCCGTCATGTATCGACGCCGGCAATCCTCGAGCGGATGAATGCGAACCTGCTCGGTGGCGACATCAGCGGCGGAGCCATGACGATGGGCCAGTTCCTTCTCCGACCAACCGCTCTGACCTACGAGACCAGTGCATCGAATCTCTTCCTCTGTTCTTCGTCGACAGCGCCCGGGGGCGGAGTCCATGGGATGTGCGGGTTTCGCGCAGCAAAGGTCGCACTCCGTCGAACGCGATTCCGTAAGTAAACTTGGGATTGTTCTCTGCATCACAAACTGCTCCGGTCGTGCCCGATTAGAATGGCACTTCGAGTGCGGCCAGCGAATTCGGAAATCTACGTATGAAAGAGTCACGAAGCGGGAAAGAGAGCAAACAGCCTCGGCCGCCGGTTAGCCTGAAGCAGCTTGCAGCCCATCTGGGCCTGGATCCGGCGACGGTTTCGGTCGTTCTCAACGATGTGCCGGGGCGGTCCATCCCGCAGAAAACGCGCGACAGGATCAAGGCAGCTGCGCGCGAATTGAGTTATCAGCCCAACCTTCTGGCTCGATCCCTTCGCAGCCGCCAATCCAAGACAATCGGCATCCTTGTTCCTGAATTGGGCGACGGATATCACACGCAGGTGATGAGCGGAATCGGCGACTACCTCATCAACGCCGGATACTTCTATTTCACCGCACACCATCGCCATAAGCCGGAACTGATCGCGGAGTATACGCGGATGTTTATCGGCCGCGGAGCGCAGGGCATCATCGCGGTGGATACATTGCTGGATCAACCCATTTCCATTCCACTCGTTGCGGTGGCCGGTCATCGCCGCATGCAGGGCATCACCAACGTCGCACTCGACCATCTTCGCGCCGCTGAACTGACGCTCTCACATCTGCATTCGCTGGGGCATCGCAAAATCGCCTTCATGCGCGGACAGCCATTCAGCTCCGATTCCGAGGCACGCTGGAAGGGCCTTGTCGCGGTGGCGGCCAAGCTTAGCGATCGCGATTTCGCCGGAGCTGGTAACCACGCTCGATCGAGACATCTCGTCTCCTGAACTAGGCTATCCCATCGTGCAGCAGCTTCTGGCAACCGGCAAGCTGTTTACCGCTCTCGTCGCATTCAACGATATTTCGGCGATTGGGGCGATCCGAGCGCTGCAGGATGCGAACCTGCGCGTTCCCACAGATGTGTCGGTCATCGGCTTCGACGACATCAAGGCTGCGGAATTCACCCTTCCCCGCCTGACCACGATTCATCAGCCTCTTGAAGAATTTGGCAGGATTGCCGGCGAACATCTTATCGGCCGCATCAGTGGCAGGCTGGCGTCGCGGCAGGATATTGCCGTGAAGCCAACGCTTATCGCGCGCGAATCAACCGGTGTGGCGCGGCAGTAAAAAGCGAACGAGCAACTACCAGGCAAAAGAGCCAGAGCGAGCATGCCCCGGCGCTTTTGCCTGGACAAACACTCGATCCTTCTTGGCGGAGCTTGATCCTGCGATCGAGCATCCTCGACGTGACGTTTGCGGACAACCTGGGAGCTGATTTCGTCGTCAAACCTGCAGTTCGCGGTCCGATAGTACGCCCATCCCTTCCTCAGTCGAGATTGAACGCGATCCGATTTCCGAGTGCGCCTGGTGGCAGGCGCTCCATCCATTTTTGAACATCCACGCAAGAGAGGAGAACTTGTGAGTCATTGTGCGCCAAATTGGATTATCGCCAGCATTATCGGTCTCGTGTTGCTTGCGCCTTCAGCCTTATCTCAACAGCAAGCCATGAGCGATGCTCAACAGCAAGCGGTTTTGAAAATCGCCAAGGAAGTTCGCCACCAAATCGTCTCGCAACCGCGGTACGGCGTTTTCGACTCTATCAACTTTGGCATTCAAGGCACCGACACGGTGATTCTCCGTGGTTATGCGTCTCGCCCTGTACTCAAGTCAGATATCGAGAATGCGGTCAAGAGAATTGAAGGCGTGAAGAATCTGAAGAACGAGATCGAAGTCCTCCCGCTTTCGAACATGGATGATCGAATTCGCGCAGCTGTGTATGCGAGCATCTACAGCTTTGCACCCCTGCAGAAGTATTCGGGCAATCGGGGCGTGGGAAACCGCATGCCCTCGGTGGCGCGCGCAGCGGGTGGGATCACGAACGATCCGCCGACCGGCTTCCACGCGATCCACATTATCGTGAAAAACGGCAATGTGACTTTGACCGGCGTGGTGCTCTCCGAGTCGGATCTGGCGATGGCCGAGATGCGTGCCAATCAGGTTGCGGGCGTGTTCAGTGTGACGAACGAGCTCCAGGTGGAACAGAAGAGTTAGCGCAGCGCCGCGGTTCTTAGTGCCTTGGAAGTTCTTTCTTGGAACGGCATTCCCAGTCACCACTCAAACGGGCCCCCGGACGGAAACGAACACCAGAAAACTCGGTTAACGTGGCTTGCCTGATCGGCGACCAATCATTTCTCGGCCGGATCTGCAAGACCGTAATTCTACGGACTGGAATTAAGGTAGTTTTCCCACTACCTTGCCTACCGCGCATGGGCCATAATCCGTTTCCGACAGGGTCCCCACGGACAAGGGACCTCACGTAGTTGTGCTCTTTATTCCTTCGGAAACTGAGCTTCAAAGTAAAAGTGCACTCACTCTCGCTGGTTCTTGACATGTACGATCCCTCGACCAGGAAAGTCTTCTGGACTCGGAGGGCAACCAGGACGATCGACCCTGGTTGAAAGCTCACAAAGAACGCAGAACATGGACAAGGCCATCTTCCCAGCCAAAGTAGGCCTACGCGAAGCGCACGCAAATCGAGGTGGAGGTCACGATGAGAACAAAGTTGGTCCTTGCGCTCGCGGTGTTTTTAGCCGGAGCAAGATTACCTGTTTGGGCAAACGAAGGGAACGACAAAGACAATTACCGCTGGCGTTTGGAAGGAGACTGGTGGTTTATTCACCCGCAGGGCGACTTTGGGGCAAGGAGCAGCAACAACTACATCAACTTTAATGAAGACTTTCATTTCGGCGACTATTCGACGTTTACCGGCAAAATAGACTGGCGATTTCACCGGAAACATCACTTTTTACTGACTGCCTCTCCAGTTAGATTCTCGAAGACGGTCACGGCGAACCGCACGATCGACTTTCAGGGACAGACCTTTGACGTCGGTACTCAGCTTCAATTGAAGATGAAGGCATTCAATTTTGCGCCGGGATACCAGTACGACATCATACGGCGTGACTGGGGATACCTCGGATTTCAAGTGAACTTCAACCTGCTCGATACCAGCACCACGCTCAACGGTACGGCGACGCTGAACGGACAGACGGTTGCCAAGACTGCCTCCAAATCGGTTCTGGCTCCGCTCCCCGCGGCCGGTCCGGTGTTCCGCGTGTATCCATTGCCGAACTCGAATCGCCTCTCTCTTGAGGGAGCGGCCACCGGAATGTACTTCTTCGGTTATGGCAGTTTTGCCACGGCACGCGCGAGCCTCGGCGTAGGCATCACACACGGGCTAGTGCTTCGCGGCGGTTACCAGATGGGAAGCCGGTTGAGCATTCATGGTGCGAGCAATCAGATCGGTCTGCGCCTGACAACAACAGGGCCGACCGCCGGACTCGAATACTCGTGGGGAGAAATACCGGAAGAGAAGCGACACGCACCTGTTTCACCTGAGTTGAGCGACTGGCATGTGGATTGGGTCCCGCTTTATCTCTGGTTCAGTGGCCTTTCAGGATATGTGGGGTTGGGAGGGTATGTCGTTCCCGTGCACGAAAGTGTCTCCGATGTGTTTTCACAGCTGAACATCGCGTTGATGTCAGTGCTTGATGTGCGGCATAAGCATGTCGGAGTTCTTACGGACTTGGTCTTCATCAGCCTTTCGTCGGACGAAAAAACTACGCCTTTCGAGAACGTGTACAGTGGCTACTCCACAAATGAGAAGTCATTCTTCCTCGACCCGGAGGTCTACGGCCGCGTGGTGGACACGGAGCGGTTTTCTGTCGATGCACTGGCTGGCGCGCGCATCTGGCATTTGAATAACGCCGTAAATCTCTACCAGGGTGGAGCGACTGCGGTTACAGCGGGACAGACCCAGGATTGGGTGGATCCAGTGCTGGGTGGCAGATTTCGCGTCAACCTGGACAAAGGGTGGTATGCCACTTTGAAGGGCGACGCCGGAGGTTTCGGGACGGGTTCGCAAGAGACCTATCAGACGTACGTCGGGTTGGCCAAGGAGTTCAAGAAAAAGTATTCGTTGCTCGTTGGCTACCGGTATCTCGCGGTGGATTACAAGAATGGCGGGTTCCTGTACGACGTGCACATGAACGGGCCTATAGTGGGCTTCAATCTTCGCTACAAGTAGTGGAGTCTTCGCGTGACCGAAGACCTTGAATCACGATTTGCCTGCTCTCAGCGGCCCGGTTCTGGGCGCAGAACCAACCGGAGGACACAATGAAAAATAGCGGTTGCAGACAACAGCTGATCTTTGGGGTGCTCGCGATCTCAAGTTTCCTGATCGCGGGGTCGATGTCGGCCCTCGCACAAGCTGGCTCAGAACGACCAAACATCGTGATGTTGATGACCGACGACACCGGTTGGAACGACTTTGGAGCCTATGGCGGCGGTGCGACCCTCGGGCATCCAACCCCGAACATTGACAAGGTCGCAGCGGAAGGCGCGCTCTTCACGAGTTGGTACGGTCAGGCGAGCTGTACTGCGGGCCGGGCCTCGTTCATGACTGGACGCATCCCGATCCGCTCCGCGCTTTCGGTCGTCGTCGTGCCCGGCGACGAGAACGGCCTGACGAAAAATACGCCGACCATCGCCGAATTCTTCCAGAAGAACGGCTATGCAACGTATTTCTCGGGGAAATGGCATCTCGGAGATCAACCCAAGTTCTATCCCATTGAGCACGGCTTCGACGAAATGAAGGAGTTTGCCGCTTACTATCCGGGCGTCTACACCTACGACTACACAGCGAACTTCGCGCATCCCTGGTTTCCGAAATATAACGCCGCTTACTGGGAGATGTATCAAAAGATCGTCAACCTGTACGAATGGGAAGGCGTCGCCGGCAAGCCCGCGACCAGGGTTGCGCGTATCGACTACGACTACCTGCATGAATTCGACGTCCGTCAGGCGAACTCGGCGGTCGAATACATCAAGGCGCACGCGCACAGCGGCAAGCCGTTTTTCATGGACGTGAATTTCATGAAGATGCACAACCCGAACATTCCCGCAAAAGAGTTTGAGGGCAAGTCGCACCTCGGCAACTATTCAGACGCCATGATGGAACTCGACTCTAACATCGGCAAAGTCATGGAGGAGATTCGCGCCGATGCGCCCAATACCATCGTCATCATCACCGCTGACAACGGCGCATGGCAGGACGCGTGGCCGGACGCCGGCACAGTGCCGTTCCGAGGCGAAAAGGGCTCGCCGTTTGAGGGCGGTTTCCGCGTGCCGGCCATCATGTGGTGGCCGAATCATATTCCGGCCGGCGCGCGCTACGGCGAAATGATGTCGCACATCGACTGCTGGGCAACCTTGGCAGCGATGGTCGGCCTCACCCCGCCGCCTCACGGCGCGTGGAAGGACAATGACGGCAAGCCGATCTATTTCGACAGCATTGACAACAGCGCCTACATCCTGGGCAAGTCAAAGCATTCCGCGCGCAACGGGTGGATTTATATCGACGGCGAGGACTTTGCCGGGGCTCGTGCCGACGTCGGCGACGATCCCACGAACCCGGATCTCAAGATCGCCTGGAAATACCTGTACACGTCCAAGGACACCTGGCTCGGCGCCAAGCAGGATCTCGGCTGCTGCGGCTCCGTGTACAACCTGACGATGGATCCATTCGAGAAATACGACATGTTATTCAATGGTGCGGTTAGCACGCGCCTCCCCACCACCTCGCCGGGTCGCTATCCCGGCTTTGACAACGGGTGGGTTATCTCCTTGATCGGGCAGCCGATCAAGGAGTTCGACAATTCCATTGTAGATTTTCCGAACATGAAGCGCTTTCCCGGCGGGGCGTCTAATGACACGTCTCCGGACCTACAGCATCCGAACAACCCATTGCCTTTGATGGATATCAAGAAAATTGCGCAAACCATAGGCGCAGCTGACTAGCTGCTCGCATTGGATGGTAACGGTGTTCAACCCCAGATTTCCACCTGATTCTTGACGCCCGGCGGAGGGCTGCCAAAGACAGTTCCCGCCCTGGCAGATTAGCAATCAAGACTATCGAGGTTAGCGCGCTCGATTGCCTGGAGGAGATGATGAATTTTGTTGAATGGAAGCGAAAAGAGACAATTGCGATGCTTGCCTTCTCGATCCTGATGCTGGCAGGCGCTGGACCCACTGCATACGCCGCTCGGAGGGCACAAGCCGCAGCCACAACCAAGCCGCCGAACATTCTCGTGATCATGGGAGATGACATCGGTTGGTTCAACATCGGCGCCTACCATCGCGGCATGATGGCCGGTAAGACGCCGAATCTCGACAAACTCGCGAAGGAAGGCATGTTATTCACCGACTACTACGCTGAAGCAAGCTGCACAGCGGGCCGCGCGAACTTCATCACTGGCGAACTGCCTATTCGCACGGGAATGACCACGGTCGGCCAGGCCGGCGCCAAAATCGGAATTCCCGCCGAAGCGGTAACCATCGCCACAGTGCTGAAGTCGATGGGCTACGCCACGGGCCAGTTCGGCAAGAATCACCTGGGCGACCGGAACGAGTATCTTCCCTGCGTCCACGGCTTCGATGAGTTCTTCGGTTACCTCTATCACCTCGATGCGATGGAAGACCCGGCACATCCCAACTATCCGCAGAATCTGTTGAACCAGGTTGGCCCTCGCAACATGGTTCATTGCTGGGCGACAGACACAGACGACAAAACGGAGATGCCGCGCTGGGGTCCGATCGGTAAGCAGAAGATCGAGGATGCAGGCACGCTCTATCCCAAGCGCATGGAGACCGTGGACGACGAGATTCGCGACATGTCCCTCAGTTTCATTGACAAGGCCAAGAAGGACGGCAAGCCGTTTTTCGTCTGGCTCAACCCGACCCGCATGCACATCGTCACTCACTTGTCCCCGAAGTATGAGGCGATGCGGAACGCAGAAAATGGCTGGTCGGAACAAGAAGCCGGCATGGCGCAATTGGACGACGACATCGGTCTCGTGATGCAGAAGATTAAGGATATCGGCGAGGACGACAACACCATCGTCGTGTTCACAACAGACAACGGCGCCGAGGTCTTCACCTGGCCCGACGGCGGCCAAACGCCGTTTGCCCAATCCAAGGGAACAGTCCTCGAGGGGGGCTTCCGCGTGCCGTGTATCCTGCGCTGGCCCGGTCATGTTCCCGCAGACTCTGTTCAGAACGGCATCTTCTCCGGTCTCGACTGGTTGCCCACCTTCGTCTCCATAGCAGGCAATCCAAACATCACCGCAGAGTTGCTGAAGGGTAAGCAGGTCGGTGACCGGACCTACAAGAACCATCTGGATGGCTACGATCAGACGGCCGCCATCACCGGTAAAGGACCTTCCGCGCGCCACGAGATTTTCTATCTCGGGGAAAGCACAGTCGGCGCGATCCGCATTGACGATTACAAGTTCCGCTTCATCGACCAACCCCAAGGCTGGCTCGGTGAAAAGACTCATCCCGACGTCCCTTACATCACCAACCTCCGTCTCGATCCCTTCGAGCGCACCGGCTGGTCCAACGACGGAGCCAAAGAAGGATCGCAGCAATACTTCGATTGGTTCAAGTACCAGTTTTGGCGCTTCGTCTTCGTCCAGCAGCTAGTTGCCAAGGAGCTCCAAACCTTCCTCGATTATCCGCCGATGCAGCGGGGCGCGAGCTTCAATCTTGATGCAGTCAAAGCGGAGATGTCGAAAAGGATGGCTCAGGCAGAGGCGGCGTCCAAGGGGCCCAGCGACTGACGGGGAACGACCCTCACACTCTGCATATGCGGCTTAAGCGTCTCGCAGTCAAGCCACCGAACATTCTCGTGATCATGGGTGACGACGTGGGTTGGTTCAAGATATGCAAACGAGTTTTACGCACGTGAGTTCTGGCGATCGACTATCCACCGACGCAAAAGCCATCCTCCTTCAACCTGGATCCAGTCAGGCAACAAATCCAGGAGATGATGAAAGCTCACGAGGCTCAATAGCTTGACATGATCGCCGTTCCCGGCCGAAGGGCAGACGCTCTTCGACCGAGGGCGCGGGATCTACTGTGCGGATGAGCACTGCATTGAGCACAACAGTCGAAGTTTCGTTCTTCGCGCTGCTCGGCTGGTCACCTCTGCAAGAGCCGATTCAGCGACTGATCGTGCTCCTTATCTTTCTGTCCCTGCCGTTGAATGCGAGCGCGTACGCACAAGGATCTCAGGAGGGCGTCCAATTCCTGCCGGAACTCGACGCCCACCTCAAGCTGAATTCCAGATTCCGTCTGTACTTTGAAGCCAAAGACGATCGGGATGGCGGTGACCCGACACAGGCAGGAATAGGCCCAAGCCTGCAGCTATACGTGAAACCCCTGATCGAACTCAAGGAAGTGACTGCATTTGATCTGGATGATGCGAAGCCGAGACTCCTGGTCCTGGAGGCCGGGTATCGACTTCTCGCAGCGCCTGACACTCCGCCAACAAATCGGATGCTGGCAGCTGTGACGATCAATCTCCCGGGCGGCAAAGGGCTTCACATTTCCGACCGCAACCGCGCCGATCTCAACTGGCAGAGCGGGAGTTTCTCCTGGCGCTATCGGAACAGATTGACGGTGGAGCGGACTTTTTCTGCGCGCTCCTATCACTTCATTCCCTACCTTGCCGCCGAACCCTTCTACGAGAGCCAATACAAGAAATGGAGCACCACGTCTCTCTATGCCGGATGCATATTCCCCGTGGGCTCACATGTTGAATTCAACCCTTACTACGAGAACGAAAACAATACAGGAAAGCACCCAAACGACCCGAAGGCCGCGATTGGGCTAGCGGTGTTTCTCTTCTTCTCCGTTGAGAAGAAATGAAAGCTGCATACAAAGCCTCAAGTGGCACGCAGAGTATGTGGGTCCCCGTCTCAAGGGGTGCGGACTGGGGGAGATGGCGGACATTTTCTGAACCGAGAAACCCTCTCATCCAAACATCGCCGTCAGATCGGAGATATACAGGGTCTCGTCCGCAAACCCGAACGTGCCATCGTCGATCACCTCACGGGCCGCGTGCAAAAACGCCGTCAACGCCGCCCGGCTGAACCCCGAACCGATGCTAATCCGCCGCACGCCCAACTCGCCGAGTTGCCGTACCGTCAACCGCGGCGCGCCTTTCAACCCCATCAGCACATTCACCGGCTTTGTGACGGAAGCGCAAACCGTCCGAATATCCTCCGGCCGAGTAAGCCCCGGCGCATACAGCACAGCGGCCCCGGCCTTCTCAAACGCTTGCAACCGCTTGATCGTTTCGTCCAGGTCCGGCCGCCCATGCAGATAGTTCTCCGCCCGCGCCACCAGCATGAAAGGAAACGGCAATGACTTCGCAACTTCAGCCGCTGCCGCAATCCGCTCCACTGCATGATCGAATTCATAAATCGGCTTCGCCGCATCGCCCGTGGCGTCTTCGATCGATCCGCCAACCAGCCCCACTTCCGCCGCCAACCGGATCGTCTCCGCCGCATCTTCAGGCGCGTGTCCGTAGCCATTCTCCAGATCGGCCGCAACCGGCAGGTTTGTCGCTTCAACGATCGACTGCGCGTTTGCCAGCGCTTCGGCCCGGCTCACAGCCGCCGTTCCGTCCTTGCGCCCGAGCGAAAAGGCGAGCCCCGCACTCGTGGTCGACAGCGCCTCATATTTCAAACTCGTCAGAATGCGCGCCGACCCGGCATCCCACGGATTGCCGATCACAAACGGCTGCTTCCGTTCGTGCAGTGCTTTGAAAATGACCGCCTTTTCCGATTGCTTCACCATAGAATGCACCTCATTGCAGATTGTGATTGAGACAATGCTTGTAGAAACGGAACGAATCCGGAGCCCAAGGACTCTTAGTGCCGGTGATAAAACGGCAGCACGATGAAAAGGGCGATGCAGATTGCTGCAACCATGGCAACCGCGAGCAGACTGTAGGCAAGCGTTAAGCTGAGGCCCGACGAAGGGTTTCCGCCGTCGAGATCGGCATCCCGTTCAGGCTTCTTCGTATCACTCATACTTCAACGCCTCAACGGGATCCATCTGCGCTGCGCGTGTGGCTGGAACAGTACCGAAGATCACGCCCACAATCGTTGCGGCCGCCAGCGCAATCACCACCGACCATACTGAGATCGGCAGCGAGTAATCGGAGAAGACACGAATCGATAGCGGAACCGCAAGTCCGACAAAGCAGCCAACAAGTCCGCCAATTAGCGAGATAATCACCGCTTCGGCCAGGAACTGGAGCTTGATCTCGCGATAGGTTGCACCCAGCGCTTTGCGAATGCCGATCTCGCGAATACGCGCGCGCACGTTGGCCAGCATGATGTTCATGATGCCGACGCCACCCACGGCAAGTGTTACAGCCGCAACCATCACCAGCACTACGGTCAACGCAATCGCAATGCGATTAGCCATCGACAGCAATTCGCGCAGGTCGAAGGCCTTGTATACGGAGTTGGATTTGTGCCGCGACTGAATCACACGCTGAATCTCGCGCGTCGCGTCCGGCACTTCATCCATGCTGCGAATCGTGAAGTAGAGTTGCTTCACGTCGTCGGTGCCGGTAAAGTACCGCGCAACAGAGAAGGGAATCAGGATGGTTTCATCGGCAATCTCAGTCTCGCCGAACGTGTCCACGCTCTCCTTGAAGATGCCGACGATCGTAAACGGAATTCCCTGGATAGAAAACTCCTTGCCGAGAGCCGCATCTGTGCTGCCGAACATGTCACGTGCAAACGGGACCGTTACTACCGCGCACATCATGTGCGCAGTCTCATCCTGCTCGTCGAAGAACCGTCCAGACAAAACAACCAGGTTGCGCACGTCCTTGTACTGCGGGCTCACGCCCAGAACCAGCGTGTCCTTCACCACTCCGCCGCCGAAGCTGATGCGGTCGTGCGACTCCAGCACCGGCGAAGACGCAACCACGCTTGGTACTTGTGCCAGCACCGCCTTCTCGTCCTCGCGGGTCAGAAAGTCGTTGTACTGCACCTTCTCAGCGCCGACCGCGCCGCCGCCGGAGTACTCGACCTCAACCTCGTTGGTCCCGATCTTCTGAATCTCGTTCAGGATGAACTGCCGACCCGTGAGGCCGATGGTCACCACCAGGATCACCGAGGCCGTTCCGATGACCATGCCCAACGCCGTCAAAGCAAAGCGCAGCTTGCTGGCCCTGAAGCTGTCGAGCGCCAGCTTCAGAATCTCGCTCAACAGCATAGTGCGGCGGGCACTCAGCAGGGTCTGCTGAAATGAGGTTTGCCGGGCCTGTTCGACAGCTGGATTCATCGGTTCCTGTAACTAGGATGCGCCACAAACGGGGATCGCTTCAGCACATTCGTTGGACGCACGGGGTGCCAAAGCTGATGCTTCGTCCTTCTCCACTTGGGATTCCTATTGTTTGTCGTACTTTTCAAGCCACTTTAGCTCCTCGCGCAGCTTGATGTAGCCGTGCCAGGGATTCTTGTCGAGGCTATGGCCCTCACCCGGAAACACCAGAAACGTGTGCGGGATGCCCAGCGAATCGAGCGCACGCTCCATTGTCTCGCCTTCGAGGTAGCTGACGCGAATGTCTGCGCCACCTTGAACCAGGTGCGTCGGCGTCTTCACCTTGTCGAAACGGAATAGTGCCGCTTCGTCCTGGTAAAGCGCCGGATTCTCCCACGGCCGCCCGCCGAGATACCACGCGTCATCCCGGGTCTCGTCGTCGTTGCCCCAGTTCGCCGCGTGTTCCACAGCGCCAGCACCGGTCACGGCAGACTTGAACCGAGTGGTCTGCGTAATGAGCCAGTTGGTCATGTAGCCGCCGTAGCTGTAGCCGCCAATGGCCAGATGATCCGGATCGGCGTAGCCATCCTTCACCAATGCATCCACGCCGGCAAGGATGTCGCGTCCTGGCTTCGACACGAGATGAGGCTCGATTCCAAGCATGAATTCGTCCCCATAACCAGTCGATCCTCGATAGTTAGGCCGGAAAACGAGCCAGCCATTGTCAGCCGCAAATGTTGCCCAGTCGTACCAATCCGCGCCAAACCGGTTGCCATCGGCGTCGGCAGGCCCGCCATGGATCAGCGTGAACATGCGCAGATGCTTCGCGCCCTTTTTGCCCGGGGGAAAGATCAGCACACCTTCAACCGCCTGCCCGTCATCGGACTTCCATGTATAGGGCTGGAACTCAGGTTGTGCCCGCTCGCCGAATACCGGATTGAAACTGGTGAGCTTTTTTAGCTTGTCGGTCTGCAGCGGATCTGCTGCGAGATAAACCTGCGTCGGATCATTCATCGTGGAATGTCGCAGAAGCAGCGCGTTCGAGGCGTGCGCTGACTCCAAACCTGCGTAGCTGCCTGCGACTCCCGGCAGTTTGGTCGCCTTCTCGCCTTCGATCAGGTAGACCTGCGTCTCTATTCCCTTAAGACCAAGCGCAAGTTCGCGCCCGTCCGCGAGCAGCGTGTACTGATCGAGAGATCCGTCGAAGGATGCGCCAAGCCGCTCCGTCTTGCCCGATTCAGGATCGAGCCTGTAAAGCCGTCCCTGCACATCGCGATACTTGCCTTCGAGCGAACCGGCGGCAGCATTTACGGAAAAGTGGATCCAGCGATTGTCGGGCGACCAGCGGATGTTGGACTCGACGGCCTGATTGTGCGTGACCTGGTGCATGTTGCCGCCTGTCGATCCAACGAGGAAGATTTCGTAATCCGCCGGGTTTTCAATGCGCTTGTGAATCGGTTCGGTGAGAAACGCGACCCGCTTTCCATCTGGCGAAGGAGCAATCTCGCTGATTGCCAGATCCATCTTCGCAATCGTCTCTGCACCCGCGGCGAGCTTTGACGAGGGCTCCGCATCGGCCTTGGCCGAAGTGGGAGCTTCGGTTGCCAGGGGTACAGCAATCGAGCGCGCCAGCGCCGGCGCGACGGCTAGCTTAAGCAGAACGTCACCGCGATACTGTTCGCGCCACCGGACCACGTCCTTCCAGTCGTCCTTCTGCGCGTCTTCCTGCTCATGCGTCAGAGGCGCCTTGGCTGAAAAGTAGATCGCCGAACTGTCGGACGACCATGCGAAGGCATGTACGTCGAGCTTCTCACTGTAGAGAGGCAGCGCCTCACCACCCGATGCGGAGATCAGCCAGATCCGGCTGCATTTTGTACCCTCGGCATCTGCATCGCTGTCTGCGGAACCGCCAGGCGTACGGTCCGAAACGAATGCGATCCACTTTCCGTCCGGGCTCCAGCGCGGTTGTTCATCCGTGCCTGAATGCGTGAGAGGTTTCAAACCGGCCTGGGCTGTCCACAGCCACAGATCGTGCCGATAGACGCTGGCCTTCCAATCCGGCGACTCCGTTGCGATGACGGCGGCTGACGCATCGGGTGCGAGGCTGGTGCCGACAATGTCCGTGGTGTTCAGGTACTCATCGAGCGTAATGGAGGGCTTGGGAGACTGCGCAACCGCGAGGAAAGGGAAGAGGCAAATGGAGGCGGACACATTCCGCCGGAAATTGAGGAGCATATCAGCACTATACCTGTCTGACCGCACGGGTTAGCATTGCGTCTGGAGACGGCGTTTCACGGACTCGAAAGAATGAGAATCGACGCGCACCAGCACTTCTGGAAGTACAGCCCAGCCAATTACGCCTGGATCAGCGACAAGATCGAGGGTTTGAAACGCGATTTCCTGCCCAAGGATCTGATGCCGCACCTGATCGCTGACGGATTCAGCGGTTCAATTGCCGTGCAGGCGCGGCAGGACTTGGATGAGACGCGCTGGCTGCTGGAACTCGCCGACAACAACGAATTCATCAAGGGCGTGGTCGGCTGGGTCGATCTCTGTTCCCCGAATTACCGGCGCAATTGGAAGAGTTTACCGCAAACCTCAAATTTGTCGGAGTGCGCCACATACTGCAGGATGAGCCCGATGACGAGTTCATGCTGCGGCCTGAGTTTCGGCGAGGCATCGCCCGACTGGCCGAACACGGGCTGACATACGACCTGCTCCTCCATCCGCGACACCTGCCCGTCGCGGTGAAACTGGTCCGGGAATTTCCGAAGCAGCGATTTGTACTGGATCACATTGCCAAGCCCGGAATTGCGGATGGTTTGATGGATCCGTGGAATCGGGACATTTGTGAGTTGGCAAGGTTCGGCAACGTCTTCTGCAAGCTGTCGGGAATGGTGACAGAGGCGCGCTGGAAGCAGTGGAAGCCAGAGCATTTCCGGCCGTATCTGGACGTAGTCTGCGAAGCGTTCGGCAAGGGCCGAATCATGATGGGCTCCGATTGGCCAGTGTGCACGCTATCGGCGTGCTATGCGGAAACGGTCGGGATCGTCACGGATTACGTGAAGCGCGTCATCCCGGGCGAGACCGACAATATCCTAGGCATGAACTGCGCATGCTTCTACAGGGTGGAGTAAAACCCGTGCGCCCATTGAGATGTAATCGAGCTACTTTCTTGGCTTGGGAGCCGTCCCTTGCGTGCATTTCAAGTCTTTGTGCGCCCAGGTCAGAACATCTACAGACGTCCCTTGCACGCAGGTAGTTATTCCATGGTGTTGTACGCCGACGAACTCGATGCCCGAACCGATCTCGGGCTGAACACCCTTTACGAACAGGTCGAACAGCGTCCCATTCCGCACGTCCTTCACCACCAGGCAGCGCGTCTCTACCCCCGGCTCAACGCAGCCTTCTCCACGGATCTGCTGTGGCTTTTCCGGCGGTTCCGCAAGCCCGAACGTGGAAGAAGCGAGCATACCTGCCATCGCTGCAACTGCCAGCAGGCGCATTCGCCATCTCCCTTCTACCAGATTCGCGGGGCCATGGTGCTCCGTGCGCAGCATACGCCGCTCCTGAGTGACCCGTCGAATCGAGGCCGCGAGCGCACTCTGCGCGATGGCCAATCTTCATGTATCGCGATGGCCAATCTTCATGTATTTCGTCGGCAGTGTTAGATTGGGCTTGAGTGCGAAAGTGGCGGAATTGGCAGACGCACCAGACTTAGGATCTGGCGGGGAAACCCATGAGGGTTCGAGTCCCTCCTTTCGCACCAATAACTTACGAGAAAAGGGTCTAAGACGGCTATCAGCGGCTACATTCTCGCGGACTGTCGCCGATGAAAGTCAGGCTTGCTGACGCTTCCGCGCCACGAATGTGGTGGTACGGGCGAAGCACTCGTGATCTTCCGAGTAGTTTTCGATTGGAATGAGCCGGCGTGCGGGGGTGACTCGTGAGATTTCGTAGTCATTTGCGACCAAAAAATCGTAAATATCCCTGAAGAAGACCCGCGAATTCACGTTCGATATGCCAAATTCGAAAGAAAATGCTCGGAGAATACCGGATTTGATGCACTCCGTGGCACCCCGAAGAGCCTGGAATTCACCTCCTTCCAGATCCATCTTCATAAAATCGATTTGACGGATGCTGTGCTGGGCCACGAAGTCATCGAGCCGGATGACAGGCACATCGAAGGAGTTGTACTGTTGCCCGCGCGCAATCGTATCGTGCCGCTCGAACAAGGATGCCATCGAGTCCGACTGTTGAGAGGTGAAAAACCTGCGAGTCTCGGTCTGCTCCCCGAGAGCGAACTCGAGAACTTCGCATCTGTCAATCGCAAGCTCTCGAATTCTCGCTGCCGCAGCAGGTTGTGGCTCGAAGGCGTAGATCTGGGCGTTGCGAGGAACAAGCTGGTGAAAAGCCTTGAGCCAGTCGCCGACGTTGGCTCCAGCGTCGATGATTAGAGATTCGTTGCCTTGCCGAAGGCAATGAGCGGCACACCTAGCTTCGTCTTCGAGACTGGGTGACCAGCCCACGCCCCGCATAGCAGATATGTATGCACCTACACCGAGCAGCAGGTTTTCTGTGGACTCAGTCGCAAGGAGAAAGGATGCGGCAGAGATGGTGGACTGCGCGAGGCGCTTCTTGAATGACGGTCTACCGATGGCCATAGGGGCATTCTAGATCGTCTGAGAAATTACTTTGAGGCAATGAAAAGTTCATGAAGCTGCGGGAGGTTGCCGGGATTCCCATCCCCTCCCGATATCGAGCTATAGGTTTTTTCCCAGAGGCTCGTCTGTCCATCGGGCCGCCCGGACAGAGTAAGCTGAAGAAACTATGAGCCCGACTCCGCAACAGCCCCAGATGAACGTCCTTCAGACTCCGGACTACCGCGAGTCCTACGCCAACAGCGTGCAGGTACGCGTAAGTGTGTGGGACTTCTCGCTGGTCTTCGGCCTCGCCTCCAGTGACAGCCCGGACCAGGTGACGATTCGCAACCACCAGGCCATCTTCCTCAGTCCGCAGCAAGCCAAAGCACTGTGGAATGTCCTCGGACAAAATCTATCGCAATATGAGCAGGCCTTTGGCACGCTGAATCTTGAGCCGCAGAACATGAACTTTCCCCAGGGGCCAGTCAACTAGCTTCATCTGAGGGTTACGCAGACGGTCCCCGCGCGGCCGCCGATCGGACTCGCGTGGATGGGAACCGGCAGCACCAAAGAGACAGGTTCATGAACACTCAATTGCGCCTGAGACGAATCCTCGTGCCGCGCATGGACGCGCCGTTTCCGCTTTGGATGGTGTTTCCGGTCATCTTTGCGGCGTTGTATGCAAGCCATTTTTCGCTGCTGCGTCTGCCCTACTACTGGGATGAAGCCGGCTATTACATCCCGGCCGCGTGGGATTTCTTCCGGACCGGATCCCTGATCCCCATCACAACGATGTCAAATGCACATCCGCCGCTCCCCAGCGTCTACCTGGCACTCTGGTGGAAACTGTCTGGCTTCTCCCCCGAAGTAACACGGGAAGCCGTCCTGTTGGTGGCTTCGATCGGGCTGCTTGCGGTCTGGCGGCTGGCGCAGCGGGTGGCGGGCTCAGGCCAGGTGGCCTTTTGGACGGTCGCACTGACTGCGCTCTATCCAGTCTGGTTTGCGCAAAGCACTCTGGCGCAGGCCGACATCTTTGCGGCGGCCTTCACCCTCTGGGGGCTCGTCTACGCGTTGCCGGATGGCCATCGCCGGCCGTGGGTGGCCGCTCTGTGGTTCACCGCCGGAGTGCTCTCGAAAGAAACGGCCATTGCGGTTCCCATGACACTGGCCGTAATCGCTGTGTTGGAGGGATTTCGCTCGGCACAGCCGGAGAGACACCGCAGATGGAAAGAGGCGGCGTGGTTCGCGAGTTGTGCTTTGCCGCTCATCGGCTGGTACGCCTGGCATTACGCCAAGACGGGATTCATCTTTGGCAACCCCGCCTTCCTGAAGTACAACGCCCAGGCCAACTTCGAACCGACAAGATTCTTCGCCGCATTCGGGCATCGGCTGCTGCAACTCACGGCGCACATGAACATGTTTGTGCCGTCGCTGTTGACGATCGCCGCATTGATGTTGAGTCCGCGACTCGACGCAGCAGGCAACGAACGGCCCCGCATCAGCAAATCGGTTCTATGGCGGATCTTCTTTATTCTCCTCGCGAATGCAGTGCTCTTCAGTGTCCTGGGCGGCGCGCTGCTCACGCGCTATCTGCTGCCGATGTATCCGCTGGTTTTGCTGGTCGCGGTATCAACTTTCTCGCGCCGCGTTCCGTACTGGCAGGCGTTTGCGCTGCTTTCAGCGGCTGCGTTTGTCGCCGGCCTGTTCATCAACCCGCCTTATCGCTTTGCGCCGGAAGACAACCTCGAATATGCTCGCGTGATTCGCCTGCACATGGCGGGCATCGCCCAACTCAACAGGCGCTTCCCAGGGTCGACAGTGCTTTCGGCATGGCCTGTAACCGACGAGCTGACCAAGCCGGAACTGGGCTACGTGAAAACGCCGTATCAGGTTTATCGTCTCGAAGATTTCACCGCGGGCCAGATCGATCGCGCTGCGGACGACCCTGGCGGCTACTCCACCGCCCTCGTCTTCTCGACGAAATACGATCCTCCCTCATTGCTGCTTAGCCTGGGACCGAAGAGCGAGGCCATCGACCAGCAATACTTCGGCTTGCACCATGATTTGCCGCCCGAGGCAATCGCCCTGCGCCTGCATGGCACGCTGAACTGGCAGCGTGAAGATCATGCCCAGTGGATTGCCTTGATTCGATTTAACCGGCAGTTTGAAGCCCGAACGCAGTTGGCGGAACCGGTGCGCTGAACCAGTGACACCTTCCGAGCACTGCGAGAGAAGAGGCAAAACACCTATAATCAGGGCTGTCGTGCTCTTCTTTCCTCTATTCCGCAGAAGGATGCAGCCGGTGCGCGCATGGGCCGCATTGACATTGCTGATGGCCTTGGCATCTAGTAACCTGGCGCATGCCCAGGCTTCGACAGATGCGGCAAACGCGGGCAAGAACCGGATCCTGCTGGTTCTCCCATTCGACAACGGAACAGGGCAGCCGAACCTCGAGTGGATTCGCGAGGCTGCGCCCGAGATTCTGGATGCGCGGTTTGCTTCTGCCGGTTTTGCTCCCATGAACCGAGCTGACCGGATGTACGCGCTCGATCACCTGGGCTTGCCTCAGCAGTTTCAGCCCTCGCGGGCCAGCGCACTTAAACTGGCGCAGACGCTCGACGTCGACTCCATCATTGTGGGCAGCTATCGGATGGAGGCTACGGGTATTGTCGCCGAGGCGCGCGTGCTGGACGTGCCGCACCTGCGGATGAGCGACGTTGTCATGGCGAGAGGTGAGATGCACGATCTTGTCGCCATATTCGATTCGCTCGCATGGCGGCTCACCCGGACAATGGATCCCGGATTCAATGTGGCGCAGGACACGTTTCTTGCCGCTGGCGCCAGTTTGCGGCTGGATTCCTTTGAACAGTACATTCGTGGAATCTCCGAGCCAGATCAGCAGGAGCGCGAGCGGCATCTGAGGCAGGCTGTGGCCCTGAGCCCGAATTACAGTCCTGCGTGGATGGCGCTTGGACGCGAGGATTTCAGTGCACAGCAGTATGAAGAAGCAGCGGCGGCCTTTGCCAAGGTGAGCCCCAACGATCCGGATGCGCTGGAAGCGGGATTCTACCGCGGTATCTCTCTGCTCTACTTTGGCTCGTATGCGCAGGCGCAGGAATCGTTCGCCGGGGTGGCCCGTGAACTGCCCCTGGCCGAGGTGCTGAACAACGAGGGCGTCTCAGTCAGCCGTCAGGACCGCGACGGCACCGGTCTCTTCGTGCAGGCAGCTGCCGCCGATCCGAACGATGCCGACTACCACTTCAATCTTGCCGTAAGCCTCAAGCATCATGGCTCTGAGGCAAATGCCCTCAATGAACTGAATCAATGCCTCAAACTGCGGCCAAGCGACACTGAAGCGCAGCAATTGCTTGCGGCTTGGAAGACTCCCAGCTCCGCCAACGCCGATGATGCCGCCGAGCCGCTGGAACGCATTGTGCGTACCTTCGACGCGGGCGCATTCAAGCAAGCAGCGCTGATGATGGACCAAGTGGAAGCAAGCCGACTGGCCGCGCTTTCGCCCCATGACCGGGCCTTGAAACTTACCGTACGGGCTAAAGACTATTTCAATCGCGGCCTTCTGCTTGAATCGGAGCGTTTGTATCAGTCGGCCGAGGCAAGCGACGGCTCCCTGGCTGAGGCGCACGCGGGACTCGCCGCCGTGCGTGAGCGTACAGGAGATAGCGGGGCAGCCCGGAAAGAGGCGAATGCGGCTCTGAAACTTTCGCCTTCCTTGGATGCCTACCTTGTTTTGGGCCGCCTCGATATGGCAGCCAATCACATGGACGACGCTAACAGGGATGTTGGAGAGGCGCTGAAGATCGATCCCGGCAGTGCGACCGCGAAAGAATTGAACCGGGAGATCGAGGCACGAACCGAGAAGAAACAGTAACGACTGGAGCGAGCCATGCTCGAGCAAGCGCGTGGATTCAAGTTCCGCAAAGTGTTCAGCCTGATTGCAACGATCGGGCTGGTTTGTTTGTGTGCCGAGGTCGCAAGCGCCCAGCGACCCGTCGTCGAAAAGCTGGTTCTCGATGAGACAATTCAACCGGTCAGTGCCGGTCTGCTCGATCGAGCCATCGCCCGCGCAAATAGCCAAGGCGCCTCGGCCCTGCTGATCGAGATGAATACGCCGGGCGGTCTTGTCGATTCCATGCGCACGATGGCGGGCTCGATCCTTAATTCGCGTGTGCCGGTGATCATCTATGTTTCCCCGGCAGGTGCGCGTGCCGGGTCGGCGGGTTTTTTTCTGCTCGAGGCGGCAGACATCGCAGCCATGGCGCCGGGAACGAATGCTGGCGCGGCCCACGTGGTCTTCGAGGGCGGCAAGCCTGACGAGACACTGAGCCAGAAGATCGAAAACGATGCTGAAGCCTTTATGCGCTCGTATGTCGCAAAGCGCAATCGCAACACTGATGCAGCCATCGCCGCAGTTGCGTCGTCGCACTCCTACACAGCAGAAGAAGCGCTGAATCAACACCTCATCGATGTAATTGCCGCGAATGACGCACAATTGCTCGACTCCATCGATGGCCGCCAGATCACGCGCATGGACGGCAGCAAGCTGACTCTACACACGAAGAACGCAATCATTGAAGTCGTACAGCCGACGGTGCGTGAAGATCTGCTGGGATGGCTCGTGAATCCCAACATCGCTCTCTTGCTGCTAGTAGGCGGAGCACTGCTGATCTACCTCGAATTCAACACGCCCGGAACCATCGTGCCGGGAGCGCTTGGCACGTTGATGGTCCTGCTCGGCATCTTCGCGCTCGACCTGCTGCCCATTCGCTTCACGGCCGTTCTGCTGTTGGTGGCAGCGTTTGCCTTGATGCTGCTGGAGGCGAAGTTTGGCGGTCATGGCGTGCTTGCGGTCGCCGGAATTATGTGTCTGACTTTCGGAACGCTGACGCTGATCGCCTCGCCCATTCCTGAGTTGCGCATTAATCCCTGGGTTGCGATTGGGGTGAGCCTGGGATTTGGAAGCATCACGGTGTTCCTGGTGCGATTGGCTCTGCGTGCGCGACGCCTGAAGGCACGGCTGGGGGCCGATGCGCTGATCGGCAGCGAGGCGTCGGCGATGGAGCCGCTCTCTCCTGAGGGTCACGTACTTGTGGAAGGCGAGATCTGGCGCGCGGTAGCCAGCGAGTCGGTCCCTAAAGGTGCGAAACTGCGGGTGGTAGGGCACGAACAGTATCTGCTTCGTGTTGCTCCGGCTGAGTCGGCGGCGACGCCTCGCACCGCGGCTTGAATCGACGCGGGAGTACAATCCGTGCTGAATGGGGGAAAGCTCTATGCCCGACGTATCTGTTCCAATTCTGATCGCAATTGCCATCGTTGCTCTGTATCTCATCAATTCCATCAAGATTCTGCGTGACTACGAACGCGCCGTCATTTTTCGGTTGGGCCGCGCCCTTCCCGTCCCCAAGGGTCCTGGAATCATCCTGGTTTTCAGGCCCTTCGACCAGTTAGTGCGTATCTCTCTGCGCCAGGAGGTACTGGAAGTTCCGGCACAGGACGTGATCACGCGCGACAACGTGACATTGAAGGTGAATGCAGTGGTAACGCTGTATGTCGTCGACCCCAACAGCGCTGCCATCAAGGTAGCTAACTATGTCTACCAGACATCGCAATTCGCGCAGACTACCTTGCGTTCAGTGCTGGGCGAGGTTGAACTGGACGAGTTGCTCAGCCATCGCGACAAATTGAATCTCAAGATCCAGACAATCATCGACCAGCGGACAGAGCCTTTCGGCGTGAAGGTGATCTCGGTCGAAGTAAAGCAGGTGGACCTGCCGGAGCAGATGCTGCGCGCCATGGCGAAGCAGGCCGAAGCAGAGCGCGAGAAGCGTTCCAAGATTATCCACGCAGAAGGCGAGTTCAACGCCGCTCAGAAGCTGGTGGATGCGGCGGCTTTACTGGCGACGCAGCCAATCACGCTCCAGTTGCGTTATCTGCAAACGCTCACCGAAATCGGTGTTGAGAAGAATACGACGATCGTCTTCCCGCTGCCCATGGAGCTCCTTTCGATGCTGAACAAACTGACAACGGCCTCGAAGCCCTTGGCGGAGAAGCCTGCGGGCGATGGCGCATAGTCGAGTTGGAACGGACGATAAAGTACTCTGATGAATCCGAGGGCGTGGAATGATTCGAGACTACAGTAAGGACGAGTTGGAAGCCGTCGAGACTGGCCGCGATACCGAACTCACACTCGGGGGGGGCACCCTCCTCGCCCTCGGATTCGGACTCCTCGTATTGTGCGCAGTCTGCTTCGGTTCGGGATATTTTGTAGGACATCGCGGTTTGTTAGAGTCGGCAACGGTGGTACGGTCTGCAGATTTGTCCACTCCGGCACCTGCAGGCTCAAGTTCGAAACCCGGGGCCGCTGGGCAGGCGTCGATTCCATCCCCGGCACAGGCAGCGGTCGCTGTCTCCGGAGATTCCTCCGGTAACTCGACCCAGCCCGCACAAACAATCTCCACGGTTGCCGGCGGAAGCCCTGACTCACCTCAAGCCCCAGGTCAAGCCTGCTCTTGATGCGCAGGTTACGCCGGCACTCTCCGGTCAAGCCGTCGGTGTGCAACCCGCTCCCGCGCTCCAGGTGCAGCCGGCAATGGCGCAGGTACAGGGATGGATGGTACAGATTGCCGCGGTTTCGCATCCTGAAGATGCAGAGGTGCTTGTGAATGCACTACGCAAGCGCGGCTACGCGGTCACCGCGCGTCGCGACGTTGGTGACAGTCTCATTCACGTGCAGACCGGGCCATTCGGAAATCGAAACGATGCGAATGCAATGCGGCAGAAGCTGCTTAGCGATGGCTACAACGCTATTGTGCAGTAGACCGAAACTTAAGCCCGCATCCACTCCGGCAAGCCTGATGCGATCGCGGCGCGCACTGCAGTCAGTAGATCTTCGCGTGTCTCATAGTCGGCGGGAAGGATGGGTGCGTGAAAAGTGATATGCGCCGTTCCGGGACGAATGCGCATGCTGCCCTTCGACATCATTGTCTCCGTGCCCCATATAGAAACCGGAATGCATGGTGCACCGGTTTCCTTTGCCAGGTAGAACGGGCCTTTCTTGAATGGCAGCAAGCGCCCATCTTTCGAGCGCGTTCCTTCGACAAACGTGGTAATGTGCACGCCCTTTGCGAGCGCACGACGCGCAGCAGCGATGCTTTCCTGCGCGCTTTCCCTTCGGCCGTCGCGGTCGACGGGAATGAACTCACCTTGCCGAAATGCCCAGCCGAGCAGGGGTACATGCATCAGCGATCGTTTCAGGAACGCTGATGTTCGCCCGGGAATATTTGGAATGAGCGCGGGCGGATCCAGATTCGAAACGTGATTCGCCATGAATATGCACGCAGTGTTCGCCGGAACCAACTCGCGGCCGGACACCTCAACGCGGATGCGCGCAAGGAAATACCCGGCCCGGACAATCATCTGGGTCACGTTGTAAAGCGGCAGCACGTTGCCCGTAATCATCGACCAGGGAATGAAAATGATCCCCGCAGGAATTCCAAGACTAATAAACGTGATGAACAATAGCAGTGAGTAGATCATGACGGGCTCTCGATCAGTTCTGACGGGCTCTGAGCCGCGCAGGAAGTTTTTCATAGATGCCGTCGAAGCCGCCATTCGACAGGATAGCGACCACGTCGCCCGACTTGAGATTTGGCGCGAGGCTCTCGACAATTTCGGTCGCACCCGGGTGCAGTTCTGCCGGTGTTCCCGATGCGTTCAAAGCAGTAACGACATCTTCAGGATGCAGTCGCTCCGTGTCCGGGATGCGCTGCTGCTGATATACACCTGCAAGAATCACGCGATCGGCTACGCGCAGACTTTCAACGAGCTCGTTTTCGAGCACCTTGCGCCGCAACGTATTCGACCGCGGCTCCAGCACGACCCAGAGGCGCGAATCGGGATAAACGGAACGTAATGCGCGCAACGTCTCGCGGATAGCCGTGGGATGATGCGCGAAGTCATCAATAATCGTGATCCCTCGAATCACATCCCGAACTTCCAGTCGGCGCTTGACGCTCTTGAAGCCGCCGAGCGCAGTGCGGATGACCTCTTTGCTGATTCCCTGACCCGCTGCCAAAGCTGCGGCTGCCGTAGCGTTCAATGCGTTATGTTCCCCTGCGAGCTGCATGGCCAATTCCGACCACAATTCGCCGTTGCGCCATACCTCCCATTGTGTCTTGCCATCCATGTGACGCAGGTTGCGAATCTGCCAATCGGATTCCGGTTTGAATCCATAGCGTTCCACGCGGCAGAATGCTTTACCGATGCACTCGGTGACGTTGGTGCTGCCGTCAAAGGCAACAAGCAAGCCGCGTCGCGGCACAAGGTTGACCAGCCGCTTGAATGCTACCTTCACCGCTTCGAGATCGGCGTAGATGTCGGCATGATCAAACTCAACGTGCGTAAGGATCAGAGCATCAGGAAAGTAATGCAGAAACTTCGGTCCCTTGTCGAAGAAGGCCGTATCGTATTCGTCTCCTTCGATAATGAAAGTGCGTGTTGGGCGAAGCTGGAAGCTGGTGCCGAAGTTCTCCGCCACCCCGCCGATGAGAAACGACGGCTCGAGTGCTGCGTCCTCGTGCGACGCGACCTGATAGATCCACGACAGCATACTGGTCGTCGTCGTCTTGCCATGCGTGCCCGCAACAACGAGAGATTCGCGGCCTTGAAGGAATTCCTCGTGTACGAGGGCGGCCATCGAAGTGAACGGCATGCGCTCGTCGAGCACTCGCTCTACCTCTGGATTGCCCCGCGAAAGTGCGTTGCCGATGACAACCATGTCCGGCACGGGATCAAGGTTCGATTCCGAATATGGTTCGAGCACAGGAATACCGAGCGATTGAAGTAAGTCGCTCATTGGTGGATACGCGGCTTTGTCGGAACCAGTGATGCGGTGTCCTTGCAATTGAAGCAGCCCGGCAAGCGATGCCATGGCCGTACCGCAGATGCCGCTGAGGTGAATATGCTTGCGCGATGAAGTCATGGCCTCACCGCCGGCTCCATGAGATCAAGATATGCTTTATCGCCAGCTCGCAATTCCGCTTCGATACCGAAGATCAAGGTGACGTTCTGTCGCGACACGTGGCCGCTGCGCAATCCGAAAGCGATCGGAATATCAAGGCCGTCGAGCGCGGAGAGGATCGCCTCTTCCAGCAGATTTTCCGGCGCACCCGGTGAAGTGCAGCCGAGCATCTCGCCGAAAACGATACCGCGCACGCCATTCAGCTTGCCTGCTTGCCTCATCTGCCAAAGCATGCGGTCAACCTGGTAGGGGCGCGCGCCTACGTCCTCGATAAACAACAGCTTGTTCTCGGTCGCAGGCTCCCACTTGGTCCCAATCAACGAAACTAGAATACTGAGGCATCCGCCGTAGAGCGTGCCGCGCGCCGTACTGGGTCTCAAGGTGCGCAGGCCCTCTGCGCTCCCCACAGAGTACGGACGACCGGTGAGCGCCGACTGCAAGCTTTCGAGATGCACACCGTCTTCTAGATAAAAATCTGCAGCTACCATCGGGCCGTGAAATGCAGGAAGTCCAAGTTGATCCAGCAGGTGAAGTTGTATTCCCGTCATATCGCTGTAGGCAAGCAGGGGCTTTGGATGCTGCCTGATGAGCTCGAGATCAATTTCATCGAGGAGGTAGTTCGATCCGTAGCCGCCGCGCACCGCTGCCACGACCTGCGCTTCGGGGTTGGCGAATGCTGCGTGCAAGTCTTCCAGACGCTGCCGGGGCGAACCCGCGAAAAACAGAGGACCGCGTGTCTGCGTGTTTGACCCAAGACGCGGCGAATAGCCAAGCTGGCTAAGCCGCTCAAGACCCTGATCGACCCGTTCAGGAATCGCGAAAGAAGCCGGCGAGATCACGCTAATGCCCGCGCCCGCTTCGATCGGACTCAGAGACATCAGTGGCTTTGAGTGGGCAATCATCCGCACCACGCCTCACCGCGCGCAATCAAGGTCGCCGGTCCTGTAAGTTCCAGTTCGCTGCCCTGGCCGTCCCATCTCACAGTCTGCGTTCCGCCCGGTGCCACGACGCGCAGGGGCGACAGACATCCATGAAACGCAATGGCTGCAGTCGCAGATGCAGACGTGCCGGTTCCGGAAGATGTGGTTGGACCGACTCCGCGCTCGAAGATGCGAATCTCAATCTCGTTCGGGCTCACGATGCGTACAAATTCGACGTTGGTCTGGTGCAGAAAATCAGAGTGCGTGCAGATTTGCGATCCAATCTCCTGCCACTCCGTTCCGGCGACCGAGAAGTCTGAGTTATCGACAACGATCACAAAATGCGGATTCCCGGTGGAAACCGCTATGCCCTCGACAGAACGGCCGTCGCCCAGCCTCACCATTTTGCGCGCAGCGCTGGGAATTCCCATGCCCGTAGTGACGTCGACAGAGTAGCCGCCATCCGGCTGCACGCCGTTGATATGGCAAATCCGCAGGCCGGCGTCCGTCTCGATGCGCAACTCATCTCCGGCCTTTGCGCCGATCATTGAGCTCATCCATGCCGCGACGCAGCGGGTTCCGTTGCCGCTGATCTCTGCAATCGAACCATCCGCATTATGCAAGCGAATGCGTCCTGACTTGGAGCCGGTCCAGGCAAAGAACTCCACGCCGTCTGCACCCACGCCGGTGTTCCGCGCGCAGAGCTGCCGGCTTAGATCAGCCCAATCGCGCCTGGCCGCTGCATCTTCTGTCACAATCAGAAAATCATTGCCGCAAGCGTGCGCCTTTGCAAAGGGAATCAATCTTCCTCCGGGTCGCGGAAGTTGAGCAGCGAGTTGATGGCGGCTTCTGAAAGAAGCCTTCCGCGCAAGCGCTCGTGCTGCTTCTTGGTTGCAGTGATGGTGAAGGTGACGCGCTGCAGATCGCCGATTGCGTCCGCAGCAAAGTCCGCCAGCCGCTCGCCCGCTTTGTCCATGGCATCGAGAATGGAGCGAAGGATGGCGGTCTGATTGGATCCGCGCGCTTCATAAATAAGCGAATAGATCTTGATGCTGGCGCTGCGTTCGAGAAAGCCGACCAATTCGAGCGCGACAATTGTGATGACGGTGGCGACTGCCGCAGCGACCAGAAGTCCTGCGCCACATGCCATACCAATGGATGCGACCACCCACACGCTGGCAGCAGTTGTGAGTCCACTGATGCGGCTGCGGTTATGAAGAATTAGACCCGCGCCGAGGAAGCCAATGCCCTGCACGATGTTCGAGGCTACCTGCCCCTTGTTCGGACTTCCATCTCCGGCTAGCACCGCCGAGAGCAGCGTGAAGAATGCCGCGCCCAGGCAGATGAGGAGGTTGGTGCGCACACCCGCCGAACGGCCTTTGTACTCGCGCTCCAACCCGACTAATGCACCCAGCGCAGATGCGGCGAGAAGACGAGGGATAGCGCCATTCAACACTCCGACCTGTTGAAGCCAGTTGAAGTTGAACGGCTCCGAAACGTTGGCCAATATCGTACACATGGCTATCACCTTGGCTGATGCTATCACCGCTCTGCAGCTTTCGAGCCGAGCGGGGTATCGGAGACGTAAACCGTACCGGAGTTTTGTCCCGGAGCGTCAAAACGTCGAATCATTGTGAGCGCGGCAGGATGGGCCTTCACCGCCCTGTCGATCTCATCGCCGTCGAAAGCGAGCACAATGGCTGCGTGCGCGGCGGGCGCAGCCAGCGCATTGGAGAAATACTCCTTGTCGCTCTCATTGATCGTCTGCCGCAGTGGGATTTCCGTGAACGCGACCAGATCTGGATACACCGAAGTGTCCATCAGAACAATCCCGCCCGGACGACTTGCCAGCAGAGAGCGCAGCACCGGCGGTATCTCCATCTCGAACTTGCGACGGGATTCGATGTTCTTGGTGCCCTCCACGTAGGTCAAAGGATGATCACGAAGCACTGCCCACGCGTTGATGAGTACGATCGCGTAGAGGGCCGCAGCAGCGAATCGCGTCGCACTCTGCTTGAACTCCCTGGCGACTGCAATTGCGAATTGCGCGACAAAGCCGAGTCCAAGTGCGAATGCGGGCAGCATCTCCACGCCATAACGCGTGTTGTACCAGGAGTGCGGCCACCAGACAGGAAGAAAGATTGGTACCGATCCGAACGCGATCGAGTAGGCGTAGAAGGGAACTGGCAGCCATAGCAGTAATGTCCAATTGAAGCCGCGTCGATGCGTGGTAAGCCATCCCCACGCGGTGCCCAGCAGCGTGAGCCCGAGCATGAAGTTACCCCAGGATTCGCGCGCGGCATCCATCTCGGCGCACTTCACAAAAAAGAGAAGCGAAACCCATGGATTGTGCCAGCCCGGATGCGGCGGTCCTGAGCCGGGCGATGCGGTACGTAGCTCGATCGCAGCCGCAGAGTAGGGCCCCCGCGCGAAATACAGCCAATCTCCAAAGTAAAAGGCGTTATACGCGAACCAAAGCAATGGTGCGGCAATTACGGCTGCAGTTGCGATCCAAAAGGTGCGGGATCGAAGTGTGCTCTTGCGAAGCTGCACGATGCCGACAGAAGTCCACGCGAGAAGTGCCAGGATCCAGCCGTCGTAGCGCGTGAAAACAGCCGCAATCAGAACCAGCGCGATGCATCGCAGCAGTCGCGCAGCACGCGGCGGATCATTGTTCAGGGCACAGTGCCACTCCACCAGCCAAACCGCGAGCCAGACCATCTGGCAAAGGAACAGTGGCTCGGTCATTGCCGTGGTCTGAAGATAAAGGAGATTCGGATTCAAGGCAAAAAACGCGAGCGCCACAAGCGCTGCCGATGGGGCGAGCCAATGACGTGCAAGACGATAGATTCCGGCACCCCCGATGATATAGGCCAGCGCCGACGGAATCATTCCCGCAATACCATTGGCCCACCATGCGTAGACCGCAACGAATGGAATCAGGATCAAATGCGGGAATGGCAGCCACACCGAACCAAGTTGTGACAATCCCGGCCGATGCGAATCAAAAACCCGCCGCGCAATGTGCAGGTGCGCGACGGCGTCTCCATAATTCAGCATCGCGTCGTGACGCCAACTCCATAGGTTTGCGAGAGCGGACGCTGCCACCAGAGACGCCACCACCACCAGCCACTCATCTCGGCTGATGGGGCGGCGAATCGGTTGTTCAGTCAAGGTGAGTCAACTCGCGGAACAGTCTGAAGCGGTGATCGATCTCCTCGCGCGTCAGTTGCTGCAAGCGCTCCGTGCCGAAGCGCTCCACCACGAACGAACCCATCACGCTTCCATAGAACATCGCATAACGGAACGATTGCGGAGTCAGTTCCTTCTGCGAAGCGAGATAGCCAAAGAATCCTCCGGCAAAACTGTCTCCTGCGCCTGTGGGGTCTACGACCTCTTCCAGTGGAAGTGCCGGAACATGAAAAGCACGGTGCGCAACGCGCTCTGCCCCATCCGCTTTCTTCGGTGCAAAGAACGCGGTCGCCCCATATTCGCCGTGCTTTACCACTAGAATCTTCGGTCCCATCTCGAAGATTTCGCCTGCCGCCAGCGCAATGCTGTGGATGCCAGTCAGCATGCGCGTCTCCGTGTCGTTGATCAGCAACACATCGAGGCCCTTGAGGACCTCGAGAAGCGCGGGCTTGTGGTCCTTGATCCAGTAATTCATGGTGTCGCCGCCAACCAGCTTGGCGTTCGGCATGGCCTCGCGCACCCGCCGCTGAAGGACCGGATCGATGTTGGCGAGAAAGAGGAATTGCGAATCATGATAAGCCTCTGGAATCCTAGGCTCGAATCCGGCGAAGACATTGAGCTCCGTGTTGTGCGTCTTCGCTTCATTCAGGTTCTCGAGATACGAGCCTTCCCAGAAGAAGCTCTTGCCCGGCGCATGCTGAATGCCGGTCGTATCGATCTTGTGCGCATCGAAGACCGCCTGTTCGGCGGCGCCGAAGTCTTCTCCGACAACTGCGATCACGCGCACATCGGTGAAGAAACTTGCAGACAGCGAAAAGTAGGTTGCAGCCCCGGCGAGACAGCGCTCTCTGCGTCCGGCGGGAGTCTCGACGGTGTCAAATGCGACGCTGCCCACAACAGTAATAGCCATGCATTTCCTCTCTAGATTCATTTATTGGATGAAGATCTTGGCGCTACCAACCGTGGTATTTGCCGAAGAGCAGTTTCAGTCTTTCTTTCGCCGCCTGTGGGATCGCATCGGGCTGCGTGAGCACCGCAAATTTCGCTGCTGAAGCACACGTGCAGTTCCGTTCACCAGGCATTGCAGCGACGGACGCCTTCACAACCTTGCATGCGTTTTCCGCGTTCTGATGCAGCACGGCGACAATCTCCTCGATGGTGACCGAATCATGTCCCTCGCGCCAGCAGTCGTAATCAGTGACCATCGCTACCGTGGCGTAGCATATCTCCGCCTCGCGCGCGAGTTTGGCTTCCTGCAGGTTGGTCATGCCAATCACATCGGCGCCCCAACTCCGGTAGAGATTCGACTCAGCCTTGGTGGAGAATTGCGGGCCCTCCATGCACACGTAGGTACCGCCCAATTTGCCTACGACTCCCACGCTCTTACAGGCCTGTTCGGCCGCGTTGGCGACAGTTGAGCATACAGGATCGCCGAATGCGACGTGGCCGACAATGCCGTCACCAAAAAATGTGGAGATGCGATGAAACGTGCGATCGATGAACTGGTCGGGAATCACGAAATCAGTAGGTTTGTGCTCTTCTTTGAGCGAACCGACGGCAGAGACGGACAGGATGCGCTCCACTCCGAGCTTTTTGAACGCGTAAATATTGGCACGGAAGTTCAGTTCCGATGGAAGAATCCGGTGCCCGCGACCGTGGCGCGCAAGGAAGGCGACTTGATGGCCTTCCAGTTCGCCGAGCACGAAAGGGTCTGAAGGATCCCCAAAGGGCGTTTCGACGCGCTCTTCGTGGACGTTGGTAAATCCGGGCATCGAATAGAGCCCGCTGCCGCCTATTATCCCGATCTCTGCCTGAGGCAATGCCGCTCCGATCAACAGGCGGTTTGACCCCCTGTTTGATTGATTCAACAAACATCTCAGTATAAAGGTCGAGAGTGGCGTGGCTTACCGCGTATCGAGCCGATGTACTCGAAGTCAGGCAGTCACGAATTGACCGACGGTTTCGCGAATGCGATCGTCCGCGGAGTCACGCACCGCCCAGCCCGCAATCAGCAGGCTTGGCGAGAGTGTCGGTCGCGCATTCCCCAACTCCCCAAGTGTGGTGTGCTGAACCTGCTGCTCCGGCTGCGCAGCATGAGACACAATTGCGCACGGGAGATCAGCCGGCAGGCCTTCCCGCAGCCATTCCAGCGCGAGCAGCCCAAGATCCCGGCCCGGCATGTAAACCACTCGCGTCGAATCTTCAAGTTCAGGTACGGGTGCGTGATTGTGCGATTGCGCATGGTGGCCAGTCGAGAAGATCACGTTTGACGCGGCATTTCGATCCGTGAGCGAGCAGGGAATTGCCGCCGCGGCCGCGAAGGCAGCCGTGATTCCGGGCACGACTTCGAAGGGCACACCCGCCTCACTCAGCGCTGCCATTTCTTCAGCTGCACGCCCAAAGATGAGTGGGTCGCCGCTCTTCAGCCGCACCACGCGCCGGCTTGCCCCGGCATGCGCAATCATCAGCGCATGGATCTCTTCCTGCGTGATGCTCTTCGTCCCGCAGCGCTTGCCTACATTCACCACTTCTGAATCCGGCCCTGAAAGTTCGAGAATGGATTGGGGAACAAGGTCGTCATGCAGGATTACATCGGCAGATTGAATCAGCCTCAGCGCTTTGACCGTCAGCAGTTCCGGATCGCCAGGGCCGGCACCAACAAGAAAAACTCTGCCTTTGTCCTTTTCGTTTTGGCCTTGGTTTAGCGAACCAGTGGGAATCTGCGAATGGTTCGCGCTCGACTGGAAGAACTCTCGTTGAGCCAGCCGGTGCAGTAGCGCCTTGCGGTCATCACCCGGTGGATAGGCAGTCAGAATCTCGCGTCGAAGCTGACCAATATCCTTCAGCCAGAGTCCGAGGTCTTCGGCCAGTAGCTCATCAATTTCGCGCCGAAGCAGTTGGGCCACAGCCGGGCTCTCGCCTGCGGTGGAGATTGCAATCTGCAGATCTCCCCGCCGCACAACTGATCCGAAGTAGAAGTCGCAATGCGGCGGATCATCCACGCTGTTAACGAGAATCCCGCGCTGGACCGCTTCGTGATAAACGGTCGCATTCACTTCCACGTTATCTGTCGCGGCGATCGCCAGAAAGGTGCCGTCGAGATCCGCCGGAACGAACCGCCGCTGTATCCATTCGAGCTTGCCCTCGCTGGCAATTTGCTCGATCTCAGGTTTACCCTCCGGCGCAATCACGCGGAGGCGTATGCCAGTAGTCAGCAAGGTTTGAACCTTTTCCAGCGCCACATTGCCGGCGCCCACCAGCAGTCCGGGACGGCCATCGAGTTTTAGAAAAATCGGCAACAAACTCATGGCGTCCTCACTCTGCAACTGCGTGGGGCACGCGACCCGTGGGTAGATCGCGTTCGACCGGCACGAGAACCTCTCCAGCAAGAAAGCTGCGAAGCTCGTCGTTCGTATGCCGCGCGAACCAAGCGCGCAGATTCTCCTCACCATTGCGCGTCGCGAGATATTCGCGCAGCAGGCGAGCTATTGCCTCAGGAACCTGAATTGCCGGCGAGCGGTAACCAACGGGCCGCGCAATTCCCGCATGCTGTCCAACCGAGCCCCCGAGGCAGAAGTAATAAGCATCCACCAGCTTGCCTTCGTGCTTGATTTTCTTGCCCTCGATGCCGATATCCGCAATCCAGTGTTGTCCGCAGCCGTTCGGGCAGCCAGTCACATGCAATCGCAACTGCTGATCAAACTGCGGAACCCGCTCCTCCAGTTCGTCCACCAGCCAGCGTGTGAATCCCTTCGTCTCCGTGATGGCGAGTTTGCAGAACTCTGTTCCCGTGCATGCGACGGCTCCACGCCAGAACGGCGAACCCTCAACATGCAGACCGATCACGCCAAGCTCGCGGACAAGTTCCGGCGCCTTCTCATTCGGCACATCAATGAAGAGCAGGTTTTGCGAGACTGTAGCGCGCAAGGCCCCGCTGCCATATTTGTCCGCCAGATCGGTCGCGGCTTCCAGTTGCTCCCCTGTCAGCCGGCCACGCAGGACGGATGCTCCCACATAGCTCAGGCCTGGCTGCCGCTGCCGGTGAATGCCTACGTGGTCCCGAAGCGTCTCGTCGGGCACCTCCTCAGCCACACCCGGCTGCAGTGCAAATTCGAGCCGTGACTGAAGTTCCGTCAGGAATCGTTCAGCGGTCCATCCCTCTTTCATGAAGAGATACTTGAGCCTCGCGCGTTCGCGACTCTCTCGCAAAACTTGCTGATCCCGAAAGATTTCCGCGATGGCTTTCACGACAGAAACAGCCTGCTCGGGAAGAACAAACGCATCGAGGCGAACCGCGAGGTGAGGTTCATTGGAGAGTCCGCCGCCCACACGCACCGAGAATCCAATCCGACCATTGTGCTTCACCGGTGTGAGTGCAATGTCGTTGATCTCGGGATAGGTGCACCACGTCGGGCATCCCAGCACGGAAATCTTGAACTTCCGCGGCAGGTTGTAGAATTCCGAATTCGCCGTCAGCAGATGCGCAATCTCAAGCGCGATTGGCGAGGCATCGAGGATCTCATCGTGCGCCACACCCGCCAGCGGGCATCCGGTCACGTTGCGCACCACATCGCCACAGGCGCCCTTCGGCGAAAGGCCGATTGCGTCGAGCGCATCCACTACTTCCGGCAGCGACTCAATCGTCAGCCAATGCAGCTGAATATTCTGGCGAACGGTAATGTCGGCCAGGTTGCGGGCGTACTTTCGCGTGATGCCGCCGATCGAGCGTAACTGGCTCGAAGAAATAATGCCGTTCGGGATGCCAATGCGCATCATGAAATAGTCCGAGACAAGACCCTCGCCACCTTTGCCACCGGTGGCGCCCACTCCATCACCCTGCGTGTAGATTCCCCACCACTTGAAGTACGTGGCGGCCCACTCGGGGATGACGCTGGAGCGTCCCGCACGCGCAAATTCCCGTACCTCGTCAAATGCTTCCCAGGGGTTCTTGGCACGCTTCAGCCGTTCGGCGCGCTGGGCCTTCGTCTCTTTTGCTTGAGCAAATGCTTCGGTCATATGTCCTCGTCGAGGGGAATTCGCGGGAAACAAAAAGCCCGCGGCAGCTTAGGGCTGGGTCGCGGGCGTCTAGGAAACCTTGAAATTGAAAATGGCTTATTTCGGAGTCAGGTCACCCGTGCACGCGCGAGGCGTCATACAGCGGCGACAACAGGTCCGAAGATCCATACACAGATACTCGCAGGATGTTTGCGAAATTGCAACCGTAATGCCGCAAGGCTCGGTCGATCGCTTGTTCAGGAACGACTTTCCGACCGCGAAATCTCGTTGAATCTCCTTTCGTTTGTGTGGAGTCACGCCCTGAATCGGTGACAAAACATCGCATCATAATTCTTCCTTATCATGCGCTTCCGACGGCTTCAGGCGACGCTGTATCGCGCTTGCTGCATCCAACCGAGACAGAATGACCCGCATGGTAAGAGCCGACCGGGGAGCAAATCATTATGAAAATCGCGCAAGTTGCGCCCTTATACGAAAGTGTGCCCCCGAAGCTCTATGGGGGCACAGAGCGAGTGGTTTCCTATATCACGGAAGAGCTAGTAAGGCTGGGACACGAAGTAACCCTTTATGCCAGCGGAGACTCACAGACCTCGGCGTGCCTGCGATCTGTATGCGATCGTGCACTTCGACTTGACGGTGGGAAACTCCTCTCGCCGCTCGCTCATCATCTGAACCTCGTCGAAACCGTCGCCCAGGAAGCGGACGAATTCGATGTCGTGCACTTTCACCTCGACTATCTGCCTTTTTCGCAGATTCGACGGCTCGAGATTCCTGCTGTTACCACTCTTCACGGCCGGCTCGATATTCCCGATCTTTACCCCCTCTTTCGAGAATTCGACGATATGAGCCTGGTCTCCATCTCCGATGCCCAACGCGCTCCAATGCCATGGGCGAGCTGGCTCACTACGGTTCACCATGGAATTCCGGAAGATCTCTATGAGCCACGCTTCTCATCGGGAGATTACCTTGCCTTTCTGGGCCGAATCTCACCGGAAAAGAGAGTCGATCGGGCCATAGAGATAGCGCGTCGTGCGGGGATGCCGCTGCGAATCGCAGCCAAGATTGACGATGCCGATCGCAGCTACTTCGAAGCAGAAATAAGCGATCTCCTGGCAAATTCCGACGTCGAATTTGTGGGCGAGATCGGCGAACGCGAAAAGGCTGATTTTCTTGGGAATGCGGCTGCTTTGCTATTTCCCATCGACTGGCCAGAGCCATTCGGACTGGTCATGATCGAGTCCATGGCCTGTGGCACTCCCGTCGTGGCTTTTCGCGGCGGATCGGTTGCAGAAATTGTTGACCCAGGTGTGACCGGATTCATCGTGGAAAACGTCGAAGAAGCCATGGAGGCCGTGAAAGGAATTCCGTCGATCGATCGCCGGGCATGCCACCAGCGATTTCTGGAGCGCTTCACATCACGGCGAATGTGTGAGGAATACTTGACGGCGTACGAGCACTGCATTTGGGAAAAAAGGCGTTCCGCTCGCGGAAAGCGTGGACTCACACTTACTGCTTAAGCCAGGAGTCTTCTATCGATGTTGCCAACAACTGGACCGCGTGAACAAAGTCGCGACATCATTGAGGTCGATCGCCAATTCTACATTCGAGCTTCGTCTGCCCTCGCTGACGATCGAACCAGGGTTCTCCTGAATGGCGACACATTCGCTGTCTTCGATCGCAGCGGAGATATTCAGCCGGTCGGCTTTGGCCAGCAGGGCATCTTCCACAATGAAACGCGCCACCTGTCGCGCCTCGAGATGCTTTTCTGCGGATTTCGTCCCCTGCTGTTGAGTTCCACGATCCGCGAAGATAATGTTCTCTTCGGCATCGACCTCACGAATCCTGATATTCAATTGGATTCCGGTGCATCCCTGCCCCGGGGCACGGTGCACATCTATCGCTCGAAGTTTCTTACGGAATTGGTTTGTTACGACCACATCGCCTTGAACAACTACAGCGACAACGCAATCGATGTCGAAGTATCCTTCGATTTCGAGGCGGATTTCGCGGATATCTTCGAGGTGCGTGGCGAGAAGCGAAAACGTCGGGGGGAAAAACTTCCAGAAGAAGTCGGCAGGTCTTCCGTGACGCTCGCCTACGACGGCCTCGATCATATGCGGCGCACTACGCGAGTTGTGTGTTCGGCTCCTTCTGCCGAGCCACACGAAGGTGGCATCCTGATTCCGCTCCACATCGAACCGCATGGCGAGGTGAGTTTCACCGTCAATGTCATGTGCGAGCGTGAACGAAACGGCTATACAACCATCCGCAGTTACCGCGAAGCGCTACAGGCAATGAATCACGAGCGCAGCACCGGGCCGCTGGCAGGGGTGGACGTTCATACCTCCAACGAACAGTTCAATAGCTGGATACACCGCTCATCCGCCGACCTTGCCATGATGGTGACGCCAACCCCGCACGGGCTTTATCCGTATGCGGGTGTGCCGTGGTTCAGCACCGTTTTCGGTCGCGACGGCATCATCACCGCGCTCGAGCTGCTGTGGCTTGCGCCTTCGATCGCAAAAGGTGTGCTTTCGTACCTGGCCGCAACTCAGGCGACGAGTCACGATGCCGAGCGCGATGCGGATCCGGGCAAGATTCTTCACGAAATGCGCAAGGGCGAGATGGCTCGTCTCGGCGAAGTGCCCTTCGGCCGCTACTACGGTACTGTCGACGGTACGCCGCTCTTCATCCTGCTGGCGGCAGCCTATTACGAGCGCACCGCGGATGCCGATTTTCTGCACGAAATCTGGCCGAACATCCTCGCCGCTCTTGAATGGATCGATGTCTATGGGGATCGGGACCATGACGGATTTGTCGAATACGCGCGTCAGACCGATCACGGCCTGGTACAGCAGGGCTGGAAGGACTCGGGCGACTCGGTCTTCTATAGCGACGGTCATCTTGCCGTGGGTCCCATTGCGCTCTGCGAGGTGCAGGCCTATGTGTATGCGGCAAAGAATGGCATTGCCTCAGTAGCAGCGGAACTGGGGCAGGGCGATCTCGCCGACCGGCTCCGTAAGGAGGCTGACGAACTGCGCGCGAAATTTCAATCCATGTTCTGGTCAGACGAACTCGGCATGTTTGCCCTGGCGCTGGATGGCGAGAAGAAGCAATGCCGCGTACGAAGTTCCAATGCCGGCCAATGCTTGTTCTCCGGAATCGCCAGCGATGCGCAATACCAATCGATAAGCGATGGCCTACTTTCACCGGCCTTCTTCTCCGGTTGGGGCGTGCGCACCATCGTTACCGGCGAACGTCGTTACAATCCAATGTCGTACCACAACGGTTCGGTGTGGCCGCACGACAACGCCCTCATCGCTCTCGGCGCACTGCGGAGAACTGACAAAGAGCTTGCCTTGCGAATAACAACCGGGTTGTTCGATCTTGCGTCGGAAGTGATGTTCCGCCGACTCCCCGAACTGATATGCGGATTCGGCCGCCGTCCGGGAAAAGGTCCGACGCTCTACCCGGTCGCTTGTTCGCCGCAGGCCTGGGCCGCGGGTTCTGTCTTCATGGTGTTGCAGGCGTGCCTTGGGCTGGAAATTCGTGCGGGTGAGTCCAGGATTTATCTGCATCACTCCGCATTGCCAGAGAAACTGCAGCATATTCGCATTCGCAACCTCGAGGTCGGAAGCGGCAGTGTTGACATCTCGTGCGAACGTTATGCTGACTCGGTCAGCGTCAATATCATGCGCCGCAGCGGCAAGGTTGAAATCGTGGCGATGCGCTAGTTTCTGACACACCGCAGCATTGAATCGCAGTTAGTGCTTCTGCCAGCTTGTGCCGCGCGTATGATCCGTTTCGCTGCCGATGCCTGTCTATGGCTTCTGCGCAGCGGCCGCCTGCACCAGCGTTTCCACTGGCGCTACCGCCATATCGCGCAGCACAGCTTGTGGTTTCTCTGCCGCCTTTAGCACCTGCGTGTCATTTTGCGTTGTCGCAGCATCTGCCACACGATGATTCTGGAGATCATCCAGCGCTCGCAGGCCGATCGCTGCAACCTGCGACAGAGACTGCGATAGGGGCGCAAGTTCAGCCGCGATATCGGACTTTTTCAGTGAAGGCTCCAACTTTGCGTCGTTGTCCCGCCACAGAGTCAGCCACTCCTTCGCCTTTTGGAACTCTCCGGAGATGCGTTGCCAGCGACGATCTCGCCCACAAGATTCTTGAACTTACGTGCGGTGTCGCTCTCGGGCGGTACGGCATCCACGAGGTGGTTCAGCGGGGAATGCCAGTCATAATCTTTCAACTCCTCGCGCTGATATCCCACTGGCGGCTGCACAACTCCGGCCAGCACGGCCAAATACTTTGGATGGGCCTCTCCGCTCATCCGCTGAAGCATCGGCAAGGTGAAGGACTGATGCTTCAATCCATAAAACTCAAGCTTGTCCGAAACAACCGCCAGGCGTGCATACATCGAGTTCAAATCGCGCACATCTTGGGGCGACCAGAGCCGTTCTGCAATCGCCGCGGTCCGCGGCCAGATGCGGCTGTCAATGATCTCGGGAGGCGTGAATTCGCTCCACATGGCGGCCTCGCCGCCCAACACGCGCTTCTTCTCTTCCGGTGTTAGGCTTGCCCCATCTCCTGCCAACGGGTCCGCAAGATAATGTTCGGCTGCTGACTGGTTTAAATCGATGTAATAGCCGTTCGATAGGATTCCCCGATTACCTTGACGAGCTGCCGCAGCCAGACTCTGCGGTCCGCGCCACGAATGGATTACTACATCCTTCGGAGTGTCGGGCTGCAATACTTCGTCCCAGCCCACCATGATGCGATGGTGCGCAGCGACCAGTTTCTGCACTCGCGCCGTGAAGTACGATTGCAGCGCCGCGTTGTCTTTCAAACCGTGGGCGCGCATAAAGGACTTGATCCGCGGGTTGGCATCCCACTCTTTTCCGTTGCATTCATCGCCACCCACGTGGAAGTAGGCATCCGGAAAGATCGTAGTCATCTCCCCAATGAACTTGCCGAGGAATTCAAAGGTACTTTCCCTCGTGGGATCCATTGCGGGATCAAATACGCCCCAGTGTGTCTCGATTTTGTAGGGGCCCTTTCCGCTCGCCAGATCCGGATACCCCGCGAACCAAGCGGTCGTGTGACACGGCATGTCGAACTCGGGAACCACGCGGATGCCGCGGTCGCGCGCATATGCGACTATCCCGCGCATCTGTTCCTGGGTGTAGTAAAGGCCATCCGATCCTTTGCCGGTCAGCCGCGGATAGATCTTGCTTTCGGCGCGAAACCCCTGGTCCTCCGACAGGTGCCAGTGGAAGACATTCATCTTCACTGCTTCCATGCCGTCGAGGTTGCGCTCGATTACATATAGCGGTTGAAAGTGCCGGCCCGCGTCGATCATCAACCCGCGCCATGGAAACCGCGGCTCATCGTCGATCGTCACCACCGGTGCGCTGAATCCAGACGGTGTAATCGATACGAGTTGCAGAAAAGTCTGCAGCCCGTGCATGGCGCCCAGCGGATTCGGCGCCGTAAGCAACGCGTGCGCCGGCGTAACCTCCAGATGGTACGACTCGTCCTCGCCGAGACTCGGTACGGCATCGCTCGCGCCAGTGGTCTTCACCACCAACGTTGCTTCGCCGCTGGTGGTCCCATCGTGGTAGGGAATTCCCGTTTCGCGCGATAGGGTGCTCAGAAATCGTTTGCGAGCTGACTCCAACCGTGCGTCTTTATAGCCTTCGAGGGCGATGGAAAAGCCGCCATCAATCTTCAGCTGCCCCTCTCCCTGCACGACGTGAAGCGGCAACGGCATCAGGGGCAGCAATGTCGGATTCTCGGCGTGAACCGCCGGGGTCTCCGCGAACGCGGCTAAAGAAACGCTGAGAATGAGAGCCAGACGCCAACGAGTGCAAAGTTTCACATTCACCCCCTTAAAGAGATAACAGAGCCATTTGAATCACCCGAATGAGCATTTAACCTGTGATTGATCATTATAGGACTCTTGAGGGCTGACTCGAAGATATGTCAAATTTGTGGACGCTGCCTTTTGAGATTCCGGGAAGCGGAGCGATAGAAGTTTTCTGCATCACTTTCGGTGAACTTTGACTGCAGGGTTGGACCAAATCGCACAGGATATTCCTCATTCATTAGGTTGGTTTCTGCAGGGCGCTCGATCCATCTATGATCGTTCATTGCGAATTCATTCATCAACTTGGAAAAAGAGAGCCGTTTTATCGGGAAATTGACAGGATTTCTGCAAATTGATGCCCAACGAGCCCTCGGCCATGTAGAATCGTTCGCGTTATGCCCGACACCTTGAACGGACGCTGTGAACAGATCATCAAGTTTCTATTGCGTGTAGGTACAGCTAGCATTGAAGAAATCCTCGGCGTCGCGGGTTCCTCAGCTCCCAGTATCCGCCGCGATCTCGCCCGCCTTGAAAACCGGGGACTGATTCGCCGCACGCACGGCGGCGCAACTCTGGTAGAACCGCTGCTCTACGAGCCGTTCCGCTACGACAGCTCGTTTCTCGCGCGCGAACAGAGATTCGCCGTCGAAAAACGCAGGATCGGCCTCGCCGCTGCCGAACTCGTTCAGCCAAACGAGACCATTGGCCTCTCCGCAGGAACGACAACGACCCACATCGGTCGCAGTCTTCGTCACCGGGAGAAGATCCAGGTCATCACCAACGCGATCAACATCGGCATGGAACTCTGCAATCAGCCCGGTGTTCGCACCTATCTGACCGGTGGCGTTATTCCCTGGGCGTGGTCTTTTTCACTCACCGGTAATGCAGCACTTGAGTTCCTCGACGATGTCTACATGGACAGAGTCTTTTTGAGTGTGACTGGGCTCGACGCCGATCGAGGAGCCACCACATTGGAAGCCGACGAGGCGCTTGTATACCGCAAGATGCTGAAGCAATCCAAGCAGGTCATCGTCGTCACGGATGCGAGCAAATTCGGCAACGTGAGCCCCGCATTCATCTGCCCAGCCAGTGAGATTCACACCATCATCACCAACGTCGGAGCCTCGCCTGAAGTTCTTGCTCCATTTGAACGGCAGGGGATTCGCGTTGTCCGAGCGTGAGTGCACCGATTCTTGTTGAGTCGGACCAACTCGCGGTTTTCTGGCTCTTGAGCGTTTTAGATTAGAGGTCGGATTTTCCACAATCGCACAGAAGTTCATTTGGCAGCGCTTCGGAGCTGATGTTCATAGATGTCTATAATTATTAAGTACTTAATCGGCAACCGTTGGAATCTGAGATTTCCGGGGCGCTACCTTGAAATCAGCATTGTCGTTAGCGGTACTTGCCAACATCTAATCCCTGTTCGATCAAAAGTCAATGGAAAATCGATTAATTACCGCCAATAAATTGACATGCGTGATTGTTTATGCCGCATTCGATCATTTTGTTGTTGAAATTGCTTCCAGATCATCGTATCTTCTCTCCAACGAGTAAATGCCAATTTGTCCCCGCGCCGGATTTCTCGAAAGAAAAACGCTCGGTTACGGTAACGGCGACAAACTGGACCGGCGAATCCTTCAAGCTCGGATTGCCGGTCCGTTCTGCAGCACCTTGGGAGGCGTATGCAAGCACCAAAATGCCCATCAATAAGCCAGGCCTCCGAGCCTTTCGCGGCGTGTCTAGTTGCGCCAGCGGAAATGCTCCGGACGCTGGTCTTCTTCAGGGAATCCCAGGGTGAATTCGTTCAGGAGCGGTTCGTTTGAATGCTCTTGAACTCACCCGTCCGTACGCGTCTGCGTATCGACACCACGAGATCTCAAAGGAAAGGTGTGATGGCAATGATTGACCTGAATCGGGTTCTCAATCAAAGTCTTTCATTGGTGCGCTCCAACCGTGGTCCTGGACGCTCCACTATCGGCTTGGGCCTGAATCTGAAGCGAGCTCTTCTTGGGCTCTTCGCGCTTGCACTCTTTGTTTGTCCGCTGATTACGAGGGCGCAAGAACTTTCGGCAACCCTGAGCGGGGCGGTGACGGACAGTACAGGCGCAGTGATCCCCAAAGCGACCGTCTCCATCAGGCTAACCACTACCAATGCTGTCCGGACTGTGCAGTCGGATGAGTCCGGCAACTATGTCTTCTCCAACGTGCCCGCCGGAACCTACACGCTGAACGTCTCGTCCGCCGGTTTCACCTCTTTCGTAGCCAAGGACGTGATCCTCAAGGTCGGTGAAGCGCGCGGCCTCAACGTCCCGCTCAAGGCAGGCGCGGCCTCCACCACAGTCACGGTTGAAGCAACCGCCGTCGCAGTAGACACGGAATCCGCGGCCCAGGCCGGCAACCTCAGCAGCGAACAAATCGAGGGGCTTGAGCTCGCAGGCCGCAACTTCCAGCAGCTTGTCACCCTTCAGCCCGGGGTTGTTACCCAGATGGGTGACGAAACCAGCGCCGGCAACACTGCCATGTCTGTTAACGGCGCTCGTACCACCGCCAACAACTGGACCATTGACGGCGCCGACATCAACGACTCCGGTTCCAACGGCACGGTCATCAATGCTCCCAACGTCGACGCCATCCAAGAGTTCACACTCCAGCGCGGCAACTACGACGCCGGCTATGGACGCTCCGGCGGCGGCCAGGTTCTGGTAGCCACCAAGTCCGGCTCCAGCTCGTTCCATGGTGACGCGTACGAGTTTGTCCGTAACACCATCTTCGACTCCAACGAGTGGTTCAACAAGCGCACCCAGGCTGAGAACAACGAGCCCAACAAGAACCCCATCAATCACCACAACGTATATGGTTTCACCATCGGCGGACCGGTCTTCATTCCCAAGGCATACAACACCGACAAGAAGAAGACCTTCTTCTTCTGGTCAGAGGAATGGCGCAAACTCTCCTCCCCCGGTGGCGATTCCATGCCGGCGGCCAGCGCAGCCAACCTGGCCGGCTTCTTTTCCATCCCGGGCACCACAGTCAACGGCGTCATCGTTCCCGCGCAGGAACCGAATGGACCGGCAGGCTGCATCACCGGCTGGACTATCGATCCTGCCACAGGCAATGGCTCGGGCACGGTTCAGCAGAACTGCTACAGCAAGAACTCGCAGGTCTACCTGACGAATGTCTTCGACAAGTTTCCGGCGAATAACGCCAACGGAAATTACAGCTTCTCTGACTCGACACAGAACGACTTCCGCGACGACATCGTGCGTGTCGATCACTACTTCAACGATAAGGTTCACTTCTACGCGCGCGGCATTAACGACGACATGCCCGTCGATAACCCGGAGGGCCTCTGGGCCGGCTCGAACTATCCCGGCCTCGTCAATACCCTCGTGAACTCGCCCGGCAAGAACGTTGTGGGCAACCTCACCTGGACCATCAACCCCAACGTCGTCAACGAATTCGAGTTTGTCTGGTCGCAGGGCACTTATTTCTCGTCTATCAACAGCGGCCAGTTCGCCACCTCGTCCGCGATCAATGGCGCGCTGACCAATCAGTGGTCGCCTGACCCTTACGGCAAGGTACCTGCGGTATCCATCACCGGTGTAACTGGTTTCAATGCCGGCTCGGCTCCGTGGAAAGAGCGGAACCTCGATCGCACGTACTTCGACAATCTCTCCTTCAACCTCGGCAAGCACACCCTCCGCACCGGCTTCGAGATCCAGCAGATGATCAAGACGGAAAACGCGGTCAACGGCGAGCCCAGCTTCACCTTCAACTCCTGGGGTGACTTCCTGCTCGGCAACGCAGCATCCTTTACCCAGACGCTGCCGGACATCATTCCCGACCTGCACTTCGTCAACATCGAGGCCTACGTCCAGGACGACTGGAAGGTCGCGAAACGTCTCACACTTAACTTCGGCGTGCGCTGGAGTCGCCTGCCCTCTGTCACCGATGTCAGAAACACGCTGTCTAACTTCGACCCGAATTTCTACAGTTCGCAGTTGGCGCCGCAAATCGATCCCAACTCCGGTAATTTCGTCGCTGGACAGTACATTAACGGCTGGCAGCTCATTCCCTCCACCTACACCAACGGCATGATCTTCCCCAAGGGAACTGAGTGCACTGCGGCCCAGGCTATTGCGCCCATGTCTTCGTGCTCGCCGTTTGGCGCGTATGTCAACCCTAACTACAATGCCAATTTCGGCCCCCGCATAGGATTTGCCTATGACCTCCTCGGCAACGGCAAAACAGTTGTCCGCGGCGGCTTCGGCATCTTTTATGATCGCCTGCTCGATGGCATCTGGGAGCAGAACGCATTCGGGGATCCGCCGTTCGCGCAGAAGACCACGATCGTCAACGGTGCATTTGACAACATCACGAGCGGCTCGACCTCGGTTCCTCTAGGCCCCAACGGCCTCACGGCGACCGGCAATCCCACCTTCAAGGTTCCCAACTACGCCAACTACAACCTGAGCATTCAGCATCAGCTCTTGCCCAGCACCGTTCTGGAAGTGGCGTACGTTGGAAATGAGGCGCGTCACCTGCTCGGAGAGTACGACGAGAACCAGCCCACAGTTGGCGCACGCCTCGGCGTGAACTCCAACTCAAGTCTCGGGCCCAACACCAGCGTCAACTACATCCGTCCGTTCACGGGCTACGCCGCTATCGTTTCCCGCGCACCATTCTTCTCCAACAACTACAACTCCCTGCAGGTCAGCCTCAACCACCACTCTCATGGTCTTCAGGTGGGTCTGGCTTACACCTTCTCCAAGGACCTCACCACCAACTCCTCGGACCGCAGCAACATGGCGACCAACAGCCATGACTTCTCGCTCGACTACGGTCTGTCCTCCTACAACCAGCCGCAGACTTTCTCGGCCAACTACGTCTATGACCTGCCGTTCTTCAAGGGCCAGCAAGGCCTTGAGGGTAAGGCCCTCGGCGGTTGGCAGGTCTCCGGCATCACGTCGTTCTTCTCAGGCCAGTCGTTCTCGCTCTCGCAGCCGCACGACCCCTGGGATCCGAACGGCTTGAACGTAGGGCTTGGCATCAGCTCGCCGCGTCCGGATCAGATCTCCACGGTGCAGAAAAGCAAGACCGTGGGCGCATGGTTCTCCCAGTCCTCGTTTGCGCCCGCCGTTGATCACTTTGGCAGCGAAAGCAATGGAAGCCTGCTCGGCCCCGGTTACAACAATTGGGATCTGGCAGCAATCAAGAACGTAACTTTCCGGGAGCGCTACAACTTCCAGCTCCGCGGCGAGTTCTTCAACGCCTTCAACCACGAGAGCTTCTCGAGCGTCGACAGCGCGCTTGCCGATAGTAGCTTTGGCCAGGTAACTGCGGGTCATTCGCCGCGTCGCATCCAGCTCGGTGCGAAGTTCAACTTCTAGTTCCCTGATTGCATCACTCTCCTGACAGGCCGGAGCCCTCCGCTCCGGCCTTCTTTTTTGCTCAGGAAGAGCTTCTTCTGAGATACGAGGGAATTGATGACTGGATTGTAAGAGAAGCGAAGCGCTAAGATGAAGCGCCGGGATGCTCTACTTCTCCGACGATTACTTGGTCCCGGCGGAACTATTTTTTCCCGGCCGGTATGGTCGACATGATCTTCAGGAGCCTGTCGTCCTCCGCCTTGTTCAGGCTGCTCGCCTTGTCGAATTCGACCTTTGCTTCGGCGGTCATTCCCATGGAGCGGTACAGCCGTGCGAGCCGGTAATGCGCATTTACGTTCGTAGGCGCAATCTTTATAGCCGTCTCGAACTCGGTCGTCGCATCCTGCTTCCGACCCTCATCCGCGTACACGATGCCGAGATCAAGGTGCTGCATGGCGATATCCGGGTCCGTCTTCTGAATCTGCTCCAGCAGAGGCCTTGCATCGTCCATCTTGTTCATCCGTATCTCGGTATCGGCCAGGTAAAGCATTGCCTGTAGGTGATGTGGATCATTTGCGATCTCCGCCTCAAACTCTTGTGCCGCCTCCGGGTCATGCCCCTTCGTCCACAGTAGATATCCCAATCCGAAATGCACATTTGGCTCTTTGGGATTTGTCGCAACTGCAGCGCGAAACTCTCTTATCGCTCCCTCCGAATCCTTCATTTCGTCCAGAGCCTCGCCGGCCAGCATATGGGCTTCGGATGACTCCGCGTTCAGCGCGACTAGCCGATGGTATGCATCCAGAACGCAAGGATACTGATGTGAGAGCAGACAACTGTGGGCCAGGGTTAACAGAAGCGTCAGATTCGTTGGATCGCGGTCGGAAGCTTGCTTCAGCAAAGGGGAAGCCTCTGAGAATTGTTCCAGCCCGTAATGCGACATCCCGATCAAAATGGACAGTTGTTGATTATCCGGTTGCGCCTTGAGCAACGGGTCCAACTCCGCTATCGCGCGCTTGTAGTCACCCGCCTTGAAAAAGGCAAGACCCAGGTTCAGCTGCAATCCGGGCATGCGTGGATTCAGGGCCATCGCGCGGTCGTAGTACTTGATCGCCTCGGCGTAATGCCCCTGGCGGGACTCGATAAGGCCCATATGCGCCAGCGGTTCGGGGTTGGTTGGATATTGCTTCGCCAGCGCGTCCCACGCCGCTTCAGCTTCTGTCAGCTTTCCTTCTCGTTCCAGAGAGAATGCAACCTGCCCCGGATTGGTTTGCGCCATCGTCGTCAATGCGAGCGCAAACGCACCAGCAGCTGTCCCGAAGAGCATCTTCTTTTTCCGATAAGACTTCACGTTTGCCCTTATTGAATTATCGCTTACACCTCTGTCTACTCGTCATCGTTATCGTCGTCTGGCGAGGCGTCGGCTCCTTTGGGCAACCGGCGGGGATCGGGTTTGACCGTAACGGGCTGCATTAACGTCTGGCCGTCAACTGTAAGGCGAATGGTGTAGGTACCCGGCTGCAGTCCTGCTGCTCCATGGCCTGGACGCATTGGCGCCGTCTCGGGTTTAGGCCCCGGCGCTCCCGCTGGATGACAGGCATCGGCAGGAGGCAACGTAATCCTCCGTCCGCCAAAGCCGAAGCCACGTGGCGCGACGATATTCAACGCCACACGATGCATTCCAGGCTCTCCCGAAGGCGGTGCCGTCGGCTCCATCCAGTAGGCCTGCACGTTGATCGCTTCAGTATCAACCGGCTTCACTGGCGTGTCACTGGCTACACACGCGGCCACCTTGCCGTTTGCGTCAACAAGCTCAAGCTTGAGGGGACCGCTCGGCGCGGACTCCAACCAGTAATAGGCGACCACGCCGGCTGGCGGATTCAATTCCTGCGGCTCCTCGTGGGGCAATGGGGTTCCATTCTGGCCGCCCTGGTGAATGGCAAATGTCTCTCCAGGCACAAATAGATACGCGCGATCAGTTTCGATCTCCTTGCCGCGCGCAGCAATCTGACGCAATGCAGCCATCTGATCCAGCACCCAGAATCCGCGTCCAAAGGTCGCGACGGCCAGATCGTCGCCATGCACAATGATGTCGCGGACCGAGGTGACCGGCATATTCAGTTGCAATGGCTGCCAGTGGTCGCCGTCGTCGAAAGAGACATAGACGCGCAATTCAGTCGCCGCGTAGAGCAGTCCTCTCTGCTTTGTATCCTCCTTGATCGAATTCACAAACGCGCCATCGGGAATTCCATCGACTGCGTTCGTCCAGGTCTTCCCGCCGTCGTGCGTGCGGTAGATGTAGGGGTGATCGTCGGCGAGACGATGGCGATCGACAGAGGCATACGCCGTATCCATGTCGAAATGACCGGCCTCGATCTGCGACACCTTGCTCCACGCCCCCATTGGTGGAGGCGTTACATCCTTCCAGTTCGCGCCGTCGTCGCGCGTTATGTGAATCAAGCCGTCGTCCGTGCCGACCCAAACCGTCTTTGCGTCGAGTGGCGATGGGCCGATTGTGTAGACCACGCCAAAGCGATCTGTCATCACCTCATCGATGTCTTTGGCAGTGACGGGATCGAGCGTCTTCGGCATCTCGGGATGCAAGCGTGTGAGATCCGGGCTGATCTTCGCCCACGTCCTGCCTCGATCGCGCGTGCGGAAGACAAATTGATTTGCGTAGTAGAGCGCTTTATCGGCAGACGAAAAAACCTGCGGCAATGTCCATGTTTTGCGGTTGGGGTCGCTAGTGTCGGCTGCCGGCAGTTCGCCGCCGGCAGGTGCCGGAAGATTCAGTGCTTGGTCGCAGCGTTGATCGCCGTTGCCATATAGCAGGTTGCCGTCATCGGGATCCGGCACCACAGTGCTGCTCTCTCCTGCCTCACAGATCGGTTCCCAGTTGCGGAAGCTGAGCGTGCCCATGCGCGACCAAGTGCTCACGCCCACGGCGCCCGAGTCCTGCTGTGCACCATAGAGCCAGTATGGGAAGCGATTGTCAGCGGCAATATGGTATATCTGTGCCGTTGGCTGGTTGTACCAAGTGCTCCATGTTTTGGCACCGTCGACAGAAACCACGGTGCCCTGGTCGCTCGAAAGCACCATGCGGTTCCCGTCCTTCGGATTGATCCAAAGCTGGTGATAATCGTCGCCGCCGGGTGCACCTTTTACGGGAACCCATGTCTTGCCCGCGTCGAGCGTCATGTAGGTCGCGGTGTTGATGTCATATGCGCGATCCGGATTGGTTGGATCCACGCTTATCTGGCCGAAGTACCACCCTCGTCCCCACAGGCGCTGTTCGCTGTTCACCAATTTCCACGTTGCGCCAGCATCGTCAGATACATAGATCCCACAGGATGGCTTTGGTGCGGGTGTCTTGTCTGCAGTCTGCCCGCCTCGTATCGAGCGTGCAACGGCTGTTCCCAGATCGTCGACCACAGCGTAAAGCCGGTTCGGATTGCTTGGCGCAACCGCAATGCCGATCTTGCCTACATAATCGTCAGCAGGAAGTCCGCCGCCAAGTTGATGCCAACTCTCACCGCCGTCGGTGGACTTATACAATCCTCCGCCGGGCATGTTCGACGGTGCATAGACCGCCCACGGCGGCCGGCGTGTAGCCCAGAGCGACGCGTATATGGTCCGTGGGTTTTGCGGATCGAGTGCAAGATCGATGGCACCCACATCATCGGGGTCCTTTGCGTTGCTGAGTATCTTCTGCCAATGCGCGCCTCCATCGGTCGAGCGATAGACGCCACGCTCGGGATTCGCCTTGTATGCATGCCCCAATGCCGCAACATAGACCCGGTCGGGATCGGCTGGATCGACGACGATCTTTCCGATCTGGCGCGTTTCTGCAAGACCGATTGAATGCCAAGTCTTCCCCGCATCCGTCGATTTGAAGAGGCCGATGCCATATGAATGCTGGCTGCGAATGTCCGGCTCGCCTGTGCCCGCATAAACAATGTTGGGGTTGGAAGGAGCTACTGCGATCGCGCCGATGGAGCCAATCGGGATTCCAGTCACACGATCGTCCGCAATCGGAAACCAGGTGCGCCCGGAGTTTTCAGTCTTCCAAACGCCGCCCCCCACTGAACCCATGTAAAAGGTGTCAGGCTGCGCGGCATTTCCAGCAACCGCGTACGTGCGGCCGCCGCGCATTGGCCCCACGTCGCGCCATTGAAGCCCGGAGAGCATCTCCGCGGGATACTGTTGGGCTGCGAGAGGTAGCACAAATGCGAAACAAAGAGGCGCAATAAAACGGCAACGGCCAGCGGCCATGGTAAGGCTCCAGTGCATTCAGGATTTTGTTGTACCGCGGGGAAAGCCGATCAGTATGTGATTGATTGGGATTGTAAAGGAAATCCCATGCCGATGCATTCCTCTTACCTCAGGAACTGTACTGCTCTGTCTCGTTATGCCGACGTATGCGAAAATCCATGAAGCACCTCCAAGCGAAACCCCACCTTGAGGCATTCAAAGCTAATGAAGTATCTGTTTGTCCTTCTCATGCTGCTCTTTCCGTCTAGCTATGTTCTTGGCCAGATCGCGGGAGGATCCTTCCGTGGAACGGTGCAGGATGCGACTGGCGCGAGAATCGTCGCCGCGGCCATTGTCGTTCGTTCGCAAGACGATGCCGTGTACCGGAGTGTGAGTAGCGATGATCTGGGATACTTCCGCGTAGATGACGTAGCACCCGGGAAATACGTCATCGTTGTACAGGCACGTGGCTTCGCCGATGCCGCCACTCAGGTTTCCATCGAAGTCGCCAGTCTCCGCGACATCAACGTCACCATGCGGCCCTCCGCAGTGCAGCAGACGATAGGCGTTACTGCACAAGGTTCATCTATCGCCACGCAAACAGTCGATCGCGCCAGCCAGGTGCACCAGAGCGTGATCAGTTCGAACGATCTCGAGTCTCTCCCGCTCCCCGACCGAAGCTTCGCGAACATCGCCTATCTCGCCCCGGGCACCGAGCCTGTTGAGCCCTCAGATCCCACGAAAGCCCGCATCACCGCAGTGTCGACGGGCGGCAGTTCCGGTCTCAACAACGAGTTGTCGGTCGACGGCGCCGATAACTCCGACGATTACATCGGCGGCTTTCTCCAGAATTTCTCCCCGGATTCCATCCAGGAATTCTCCATTCGCACCGCTCAGCAAGACGCCGACACCGGCGGCTCGACCGCTGGCTCCGTCGTGATCACTACGAAACGCGGCACTGAAAATTGGCATGGAGACGCCGCCTTTTACGAGCGCGCCGCAGCTCTCAACGCACGCTTCCCGATTGAGAATCCCGCGCCCAACCCCAAGCAGCCTTTTTCTCGCCAAAACTATGTTGGTACGCTAGGCGGCCCGCTGCGGCGGCAAAGGCTATGGTTCTTCGCGGCCCTTGAGCAGATCCATGAAGATGCCAGCATCGCCTACAGTCCTGCGAACACCACCCAATTCGCCGCCCTCGCCGCCCTCGCTGCTGACGGCCTCATTCCCGGCGTCCCTTCCATCTCTGTTCCTCCGAATGTGCCGATCCCATTTCGAGACACCTTCGGCTCCACGCGTTTCGATTGGCAGGAGTCTCCGAAATCCTCTTGGTTCCTTCGCAGTTCGATCGATAGCTACACCACACACAACAATCTGGTAGAGCAGGGAACTCTGCCCTCTACCGGCCTATTGACGCACAACAACTATCTCAATCTAGCCGTAAGCAACCAAGTCATCTTCAGTCCCACGTGGGTCGGCAGACTCGTTCTTGGCGCGAGCAGTCTGCATCTCACGCAGCAACGCAATTCGAATCTCGGCTTTGCTTTGGCGTTTCCCTTCAGTTCAACTTCGCTGACTGTCTCCGGTTTCGAAACTTTCGGCGACAATCAGTTTGCCACTCCAATTACGTTCTTTCCGTCCCAGCGCGACCAGGAGAAATATCAACTCCGCTACGACGTCACCAACGCGCTCCCGCGCCATGCAATCAGGTTCGGCGTCAACTTTATCCATGAGCCAGTTCTTGGCGGTGCATTTCCGAGCAATAACGAAACGCTCTATCAGTTTCCCCAAGACCCGACTTACTACGTTGCTAACTCCGCAAATCTTGCTGAATTCACAACGGATATGCAGGCCGGCGCCTCGACCTCGAACCTTGGAGGCGGCTTCTCACAGAATGTGCAGCGCCTTGCGCTCTACGCCGAAGACTCTCTGCGTGTGACGAGGAGTCTCACAGTAAACTACGGCTTCCGCTATAGCGCTTCGTTCGGGCTTCTTGAGGCTTCAGGTCGCACCCAGCAATCCAATCCCGCATTCATCACGCTTCAAGCGCTCGACATCCCTCTCGTCAACGCCGCACCGCACGACGACCGCATGCAGCTTGGGCCCCGGCTCGGAATCGCATTCTCTCCCGGCGCCAGCGGTAACACCGTGGTGCGCGCAGGCATCGGCCTCTACGCCAATGATCTTGCGCAGACCGGGTGGGCCACTGCGCTGCAGTCCGTCAACACTCCGCCGGGCCTGTGCGTGGACCCTGTTGCGAATCCTGGCGGCACCGAAAACAGCGGATGCATTTCTGGCTCCTCATTTGACGGAAGCGGGAATTTGATTGACCAGAATTACAAAACTCCGTACGCAATCCACATCACCGGAGGGGTAGCACATTCGTTCCGCGCCGGTTGGTCACTCAGTGCAGACTATACCCATGAACAAGGAAACCATGGCTACCGTGCCTATAGTTATACCGGCGGCCTGAATCTGTTTACGCCATTACTGCCGACCTCAAGCCCCGATCAGGCCAGCTTTGTACCAAATGTCAATGTATTTCATTCGGATAATCGATCGAGTTACAACGCACTTATGCTCCACTTACAAGGCCGTGTTTCACAGCGGCTCAGCCTTATCGCCAATTACACGTTTTCCAAGGCGCAAACCTGGGGCTGCGTGCTCGGCGAGCTATTCGATTACGTCAACGGCGTCTGCAATCCGCTCGATCCCTTCGGTCCCGGGGATTACGGCCCATCCGGCGAAGACGTTCGTCATCGGTTTGTTGTTGCCGGAACCTGGAGGGCCCCCTTGGGAATTGAAATCAGCACGCTGGCCCAGGCCGAAAGCGCGCGTCCCTTCACCATCACCACTGCTGACAACTCAGGACGCATCGCAATTAATGGCACCCCAACCACGCTGGACCAGTTCCGTGGCACACCGTATATCCAGGCGGACATGCGCGTTGCGCGCCCCGTCAAATTAGGCGATCACGACACGCTCATGCCCTTCGTCGAGTTCTTCAATCTTCTCAATCGCAATAACCCCGGCGCCAATTACGTAACCAACATTGCGTCGCTTCCAGTCCCCGCTAACGAAGTGCAGGCAGGCAATGTCACCGACGTATGTGCTGACGCATCTTGCTCGACGTTCCATCCCATCATCAGCCCAAATCAGCTGCGTGTTGCGGGGGGAGCCTTGGGAGATTTCTTCGGCCCAGGTACGACTGTTGGCACTCCTTTCGCGGCACAGCTAGGTATTCGGCTGACCTTCTGAAGTGCGCGAACTCCACTTCATCTACAGGGTCGGTTTCACCTGAATCGTTGTGCTGTAGCCCGAAATGAGCAGATTCATTTCGTAAGCTGTTGACTCAGGAAGACTTAAAACATTCTCTCGAATCCGGGCGTTCTGCGGAGCGCTCTGAAAGCTGGTAATGATGGTGTTTGCTGCGTAAAATGAGCGAACCACGCACGAATATGGAAGCAGAGGGTTCATATGACTCAGGACATCACAATCTCACCAAATTCGCGCTTTCGAGTCGCAATGGCGTTGGCGGTTATTGCGGACGCACTTCAAATCGCCATCCTTCCTCTATTTGTCGAGGGCGGTGCATCACCGGCTGACGACATTCTCGATTTGGGCGTCGGCGCGGTGCTGGTTCGCCTTCTTGGCTGGCACTGGGAATTCATGCCGTCGTTTTTTGCAAAACTCCTGCCCGGAGTCGATTTGGTGCCTTTCTGGACATTGGCAGTTGCAAACGTCTATCGGAAATCGAGGCAGATCACGGTCACCGGGAAAGAAAATCGTGGGGAGCACCCGATGTTGGGAGCCACACGGATTTCGTAAGTCGTGATTGCGAGTGATCCTCGACCTTAGAACGGCGCGAGCCTGCCACTGAAGGCGATCAAAAATCATATTCCTTTTCGCACTCTCCAATTACCAGGTTGGAGAGTCGAAGATCTTGCAATTCGCGGATCACTTGATCGTGATAACGCACCTTGAGATGTACGGCGATGATCACGACACCCACCGGGATCTTGGCAGCTTCGCGCGCAAATACCTCGGGGGTCAGATGCCGGGATGCGCTGGCCAATCCGCTCAAGTGATTTGGGAAACATGCCTCCATAAAGACTGCACGGAGGCCCTCGGTGCGGCGCGCGATCTCCCACAATCGGTTCGTCGGACCAGAGTCGCCTCCGAAGATGACGGTGCTCTCTCCTTCTTTGATCACATATCCAACTGTCGGGACCAAATGGTTCACGCGAACCGGGCTGATGCTGAGGCCGCAGACTTTTACGGGAGCCTCATCCTTGAGGGGGCAAAGAGCTAGAAATGGGGCCATGCTCTTTGAGATGGCGACGAAATCGGGCCACAGGACATCGTTGAAGATGTGCTTCTGCACCGCATCGAGAGTTTCAGGAATTCCGTAGATTCGCGGGCAGTCTTCGGCTGGAGTCCATGCGTTTTCGACAAAGATGGGGAGACTCGCGGTGTGGTCGATATGGGAATGAGTGAGGAACACATGCTTGATGGCTTCCTGATCCTGAGGTGTGCCGTAAAATCCGAGGCTGCCCGCATCGATCGCGACCGTCCCGTTGATGAGGTAGGTGCTGACATATTGGCGCCGATGGGTGTCCTCTACTGACGATCCCAGTATCCTGATTTTCATCCGACAACCTCGGCGACGTGCAATTCCGCCTGTAGTATCCAAGTTTCAATCTCGCCCTTTCCTTTCACTTGGACAAGGCCGCGACTTTCAAGTTTGAAGTTGTCCTTCAAGTACTCATATGTGCTTCGCGTAACTTGAATCTCTCCGGGAACGCCTGTGGACTCCATGCGGCTGGCGAGGTTTACGGTGTCGCCCCAGAGATCGTAGATGAATTTCGTAACGCCGATGACTCCAGCCACCACAGGACCGGAGTTGAGCCCGATGCGCAACTGCAGATTCAACCCCCTCGCCTGGCCATATTGGCGAGTTATCTCGAGCATGCGGAGAGCCATGTGGGCCATTCGTTCTGCGTGACCCGCGCCGGGACTAGGCAATCCGCAGACGGCCATGTAACAATCGCCAATCGTCTTGATTTTTTCGATGTGCAGTTGCTGAGCTACTTCGTCGAACCGGCAAAACAGGCCATTGAGCATCTCCACAATCTCAGCGGCTGAGGTTCTGCTGGAGAGGGCGGTGAATCCGACGATATCGCCAAAGAGCACGGTAACATCGGCAAAGCTGTCGGCAATTTCCTTCTCGCCCTCCTTGAGGCGCGCGGCGATTTCACCAGGAAGGATATTGAGCAGCAGCGCCTCATTTTCGCGGTTCTTCTCCTCGATCACCTCGGTTTTCTCTCGAATGCTTTTGGTCATTGAGTTGAAGGTGTTCGACAGAACTCCAAGTTCATCCTTTGACTTCCATTCGACCTGCGCATTTAGATCGCCGGCTGCGACCTTTTCGGCTGCGCCCACGAGGGCGTTAACGGGACGAAGAATCTGGCGCGTCATCAGCCAGGCCGCGAGCGTTGTTAGCAGCAATAAGCCAAAGCCCCACCAGCCGAAGAGCCTCTTCATCTCGCTGATTGGCCTGAGTGCTTCAGCCAGGGTCATGCGCGCGATGATCGCCCAATGGAGGCCCTCGATCCGAAGCGGCATGTACGAGACCAGGGAGTTTCCCGCTCCTCCAGGATGTAGTTCGATCACGGTTCCTTCTTTGCCCGCCAGGGCCTCCGATACGGACGGAAAATTGACCGGAACTTGAAGAATGGTGGAACGGTAGGTGCGAATCCGATCAAGAAGTTGTTGCGAACCGCCTTTGGCCTTTAGTCTTGCGAGGAATCCCTCCGGATCCTGCAGGTATTGGCGGGCATTCGTGCGCATGAGGTGATCTGGCCCGATAATCGCTGATTCGCCTGTTTGACCAAGACCGTCCCTCTCCCATCCTCGTTTGCCGGTCATCACATCATCGATGGCGGCGGAGGAAAGCTGAAGCGCGAAAATGCCGAGACGCTCGTTTCCGTCCCAGATGGGGCTCGCGACGTATTGGGTAGGCTCACCCATCGATGCCGCATACGGCTCAAAGTCTGAGAAGAAGACATCCTCAACGTTGTTTGTCGCCATGCATTTCTTTACAACCCTGGCAAGATTGCTATCCGCGTAGGGGCCGTCCTTGAGGCTGGTGGCAAAATCGCGGTCCTTGGCCTCGTCGTAGACGATGCGACCGGTGTCGTAGTCGATGAGATAGAGATCGTAGTAGCCAAACTTTTTGACGATGGACTGGAAGGCGGTATGGTATTTCGCATGGACTCTGCTGTATTCACTGCCGTCGTGGGCGTCTGCCAGATCTTCGCGATGTCCCTGCGGGTTAGGATTCTTCACGATGTAGAGGTACTGCAGCTGAATGGCCGCCGGCGAAAAAGGAAGGTAATCCTCAACATGGCTCCGGGCCATGTTGAGTTTCTGCATCTGGGGAAAGAAATTCGTCTTATAATCCTCGCGCACCGCTTCAAGGGCAGCTGCCGGAACGGGATTCGCGTCCATTTTCCGATAAGCGGTGCCGAATTCCCTCATCGCATCAATGAACATTCGATCATCGCTGAGGGTTCCGGCGTGATGATGGATGGTCTGGTAATACGATTCGACCTGGAAGCGTTTGGAACGCGCAACGCCGGTGAGCTGATTCATCACATTCTGTTTCAATGCGGCAAGGTATTTGAGGTACGCGATTGTTCCCGTTACCGCGAATGTTGTTACCCCCAGCAACAGAAGAAGAGACAACAGCTTATAGCGGATGCTCCAATGGGAAAAGAACCGCATGCTCACCCATCCATTCCTGTCATCGTCTCCAGTCGTCAATCAAAGCCGCCACCAACGCGCTCCAGCCTGTCTGGTGTGATGCTCCCAACCCGGCGCCGTTATCTCCGTGATAGAACTCGTAGAAAAGGATCAGATCCTTCCAGTGCGGGTCTTTTTGGAACTTGGTTGTGCCTCCGTACACCGGGCGTTCTCCGCGCTGGTTGCGTGTGAAGATCCGAATCATTCGATTTGCGATCTCGCCGGCGATGTTCAAGAGGTTCTGATCACCGCGGGAATCGCCGGGAATCGCCAGCTTGAAATCTTCTCCATACCCCGTGCCCAGGGTGCGCAACGACTCGATAATCAGAAATGTTGTTGGGAACCAGATCGGCCCGCGCCAGTTCGAATTGCCTCCCTTTATTTTGTTGTCAGACTCAGCGGGGTCGTAGCGAACCTCCCGGTCTTCGAAGATGAAGGGATGCTCGCCGTGATACTTCGAAAGGCTGCGAATCCCGTAGTCAGACAGAAATTCGTCTGGACTGAGGACTCTTTCCAGCAGGCGGCGCAGCTGGTGCTCGTCCATGATTGTGAGTTCATATTGTTTCTTTCGTTCGATGTAATGGCAGCAACTCTCGGTGAGCTGACGTCGATTGTTCACGAACCACAGGAAATTAGTCTTGAATTCGTGGAAGTCCTCGATGGCTTCGAGCCTTATTGTCTCGGCAGCATAAAGAGGGACGATTCCAACCAAGGAGCGTACCCGGAACTTGTTGAATCTTCCGTCGGGGAATCGAAGCACATCGTAAAAGAACCCATCGTCTTCGTCCCAGAGCGAATACTTGCGGCCGCCCATATTCTTCATAGCGGCTCCGATGTAGATGTAGTGTTCGAAGAACTTGAGGGCAAGACTCTCGTAGGCCTTGTTTTCCTTTGCCAGTTCCAGCGCGATCCGCATCAGGTTGAGGCAGAACATGCCCATCCAGCCAGTGGCATCGGATTGCTCAAGGACTGCGCCGCCCGGCAGTTTCTCGCTGCGGTCGATGACGGTGATGTTGTCGAGTCCAAGGAAGCCGCCCTCGAAGACGTTATTTCCGGCGCTGTCGACCTTGTTTACCCACCACGCAAAGTTGATCAACAGCTTGTGAAAGCACTTTTCGAGAAACTCGCGGTCGCCGGAGCCTGTACGTGCCTTGTCTGTGCTGTAGACGCGCCAGACAGCCCAGGCGTGGACCGGCGGATTGAGGTCGGAAAACTCCCATTCGTATGCCGGGATTTGACCGCTGGGATGCTGGAACTGCTCGAACAACATAAGAAAGAGTTGCTCTTTTGCAAACTCCGGATCGATCAACGCAAACGAAACCGTGTGGAACGCGAGATCCCACGCGGCGAACCACGGATACTCCCATTTGTCCGGCATGGACAGCACGCGCATGGAGTTGAGGTGGCGCCAGTGCCGGTTTCGAATCGCCACTCGCGAACTGGGCGGGGGTGTGTCGGGATTGTCGCCGTCAAACCACTCATTTACATCAAAGAGGTACGCCTGTTTCGACCACAGCAGTCCGGCAAATCCCTGGCGCTGAACGAGTCTTTCATCCTCAGTCGCCTTCGGCGGATGGATGGCAGCATAAAATTCATCGGCTTCCGCGCGCCGCTGGTTAATGATCTGATCCACATCGCGGAGCGGGGACTTAAGCAGATCGGGCGTGAGGCGCAGACGGAGAACAACTGATCCGCCCGCGGGTACATTGTACTGGTAGTGGAGGCAGGCCTTTGTGCCGTTGCGATTCGGGTTGATGGCGTCGTGCTCGCCATTCACGACCGCGCGATGAAAGGCGTCTTTGAAGTATTTATTCGAGCTCGCGACACCGTAGAGCCGTTCCGAGTTCGTTTCATTGTCAGTGAAAAGCGGCTGCCCCTCCCCCTCGGCATAGAGGTGCCGCTTTCCGAGCTGATAATCGAACGGCAAGTTCATGAGGCGATCGGCATTTGTGTCATCGGCCAGGAGGCTGACCGCTCCATCACCCGCAGGTCCTTCGGCAATGACCGGCCTTGCGCCACGATGTTCGGTCCATCCCCAGATGTTGCGAAACCAAAGGTGCGGAAGCAGGTGCAGCGGCGCAGGATCCGGCCCACGGTTTACGGCTTCGATACGGATGCAGAGATCTTCGGCAGATGCCTTCGCGTATTCGACAAAAACGTCGAAGTAACGGTTCTCATCGAAGATGCCTGTGTCGAGAAGCTCGAATTCGAATCCTCTGCCGCTGCGATTCCGGTTCTCCTGGAGCAGCCATTCATATGGATACGCAGCTTGCGGATACTTGTAGAGGTACTTCATGTAGGAGTGGGTCGGCGTGCTGTCGAGATAAAAGTAGTAATCCTTGACGTCCTCGCCGTGATTGCCCTCGCTGGGAGTGAGGCCAAAAGCTCGCTCCTTGAGAATCGGGTCTCTTCCATTCCACAGAGCCAGGCCGAAAACCAGAAGCTGATAGCGGTCGCAGATCGCTGCCAGCCCGTCTTCGCCCCAGCGATAAGCCTTGCTCCGAGCCGCATCGTGGGAGAGAAAATCCCAGGCCGCTCCATCTGGACTGTAGTCCTCACGAACCGTTCCCCAGGAGCGTTCACTGACGTAGGGCCCCCAGCGGCGCCAGAGAAGCTTGCCGAAGGTCTCAAGCAACCGGCGGCCTTCCGCGGTGTTTGTAGCGGTTGGGATTCTAACCGTCGCGATCTCATCGACCGCGCGCTCCAGTGTCGACGGCGATTGAACAGGAGTTGTGGTCATATGCCCCCTCTCCTTATTGGCCGCTTGCGCAATGACAAAAATAGGCCGCTCGGCCTGCCCGGAGTCAAAGGCGCGACATTTCGCCGCTCCAACTCAAGAGCGGATATCCGCATCTTCAGGGCGCATGCTCGCTGGTCGCAGCCCGTGGCCTGTTGTCCGCACAGCCTCCTTTGCTGTATCCATTGTGCGGATCGCAAGCAAGCGAGCTAGGCCTCTCATTTAGGGTCAGATGGTCCATCGTTGGCAGGGGTTGTGAACCTCAACTCAAAGTGCAAGTGCACAGGACGCGGTCGGCTCTTTCATTCACGGCCCTTGTCAGATCACCGCATCACTGGTCTAGATGCGCCTGCCGGAAGTCTGAGACATTGTTCCGCAGCACGGTGACACCGGTGTCCGCCAGGTCAGGCTTACCGTCGCGGCTAAAGTTGCCGGCAACGAGCCCTCTGCCTTCTATGCCAAGCGGCAAAGGAGGCTGGAACGTGCCGTCGCCATTGCCGAGAAGCAAAACACCGGCAGCCCCGGAGGCTACGTCCAATTTCCCGTCATCGTTGAAATCCATAACGGCCAGCGATCCATCCCCGGTGTCTAACTCGGGGGGAGTTGCCGTCACCTTAGCTGTTTGGAAGGTTCCATCGCCGTTGCCCAATAACACACTCATCGAGCCATCGTTCGCGACTACGAGATCCGGTTTTCCATCTCCGTTGAGGTCAGCGACCACCGCCGGGCGGGCATACTGGCCTCCTGACCCGTAAATCACAGCAGGCTGAAATGTTCCATTTCCATTTCCCAACAACACACCTACGGTGCCGTTCGCACAATCACCACTGCTCACACACCAGTTCGACACAATCAGGTCGGGCTTACCGTCTCGATTGACATCCGCCACTGCCACTGAAGATGCATATCGTCCCGCTGAGCTGTAGTTCACCGCCGGCTGGAAAGTTCCGTTCCCGTTGCCTAACAAAACGCTCACAGCACCGCTCGTGCAGTCACTGTTGCCGCATTCGTTCGCCACCACCAGATCGGGTATGCCGTCTCCATTCACATCAGCGATCCTTACTGAGTCGGCGTTTTCTGCACCCGAGTTAAAACTCATTGCTGGCCGGAACGTCCCATCTCCATTGCCAAGCAACACTCCGATGCTCCCTACCGCCGCGGAAGAATCGGAATAGACATTCGCTACCACCAGATCTGGCCGCCCATCGCCGTTCACATCGGCTACAGCTACGCTGTATGGGTCAAGTCCGCCAGACCCGTATGTCATGGCCTTCCTGAACCCGCCGTTTCCATCGTCCAAAAGCACACCCACGACCCCGCCGGGGCAGTTCGGTTCACTGATGCATGCGGATACCACCACCAGATCGAGCTTGCCAACCCTCCTCAAATCTGCTGCCGCTATCGAGTTGGCATCTCCGCCGCCTGATCCATAGTTCGGCGCCGCTTTGAATGTGCCGTCGTCCTCGCCCAGAAGCACGCTTACTGCACCCTTCGCACATCCGTTGTCGTAGCAGCTGCTCGTCACCAGCAGGTCCGGCCTGCCGTCCCCGTTCACGTCGGCTACCGCTATCGAAGTGGCGTACTCCGCGGCAGAGCCATAGCTGACCACTGCCCGGAAGGTCCCGTCTCCATTCCCAAACAGCACACCCACTGTTCCATTCAGGCAATCGGAGTCAGCGTCACACTCGTTCACCACCTCCAGGTCCGGCTTGCCATCCCCGTTGAGGTCCGCCGCTGTCACGTGGACGTTCCCCGTCCCACCTGAGCCGTAGCTCACGGCTTTCTGAAAGGTGCCGTTCCCATTCCCCAAAAGAACGCTCACAGTGCCTGTTGTGCAGTTCTGATTGTCACATTCGTTCCCGACAACCAGATCCGGCTTGCCATCGCTGTTCACATCAGCTACGGCTACGGAGTCGGCTTCGACGCCCTGTTCACCGGTGCTATAACCAACGGCCGCCTGGAAGGCGCCATTTCCCTGATTCAAAAGGACACCTACCGTACCACTCGTGCAGTTCTCGCTGTTGCATGAGGTCGCCACAACCAGGTCGGGCCTACCGTCCCCGTTCATATCGGCTACCGCTATCGAAGCAGCGTCCATCGCGCCAGTGCCATATACCCCGGCCAGTGAGAAAGTGCCGTTCCCATTTCCCAAAAGAATGGCGACCGCACCAGAGGTGCAGTCACCACCGTAGAAGTTACACTCGTACGCTACAGCCAAGTCCAGCTTGCCGTCCCCATTCAGATCGCTGATCGCTACCGAGGAGGCGACCACTCCTCCCGAGCTAAAGCTCACCGCTGTGTTGAAGGTGCCATCGCCATTGCCAAGCAGCACGCTCACAGCACCACCAGTGCAGGTGCTATCTGCGCACTCATTCGTTACCACCAGGTCGGGCTTGCCGTCCTTGTTCACATCGGCTATCACGATCGAAGATGGGCCTAGTCCGGCCGAGCTGACGCTCACTGGCGCTCTAAAAGTACCATCGCCGTTTCCAAGAAACACCTCGATCACACTGGTTGTGCAAATGCCGCCGCCACATTGGTTCGCCACCACAAGATCGGGTTTGCCGTCCCCATTTACATCCCCAAGCGCCATTGAAAGAGCGTTATTTCCGCCGGAGGTGAACGATGGCGCGGTTTGAAAAATCGGTTCGACCGACCCACGATCTATGGACGAGGTCAGATCTTCGTTGTAGCTCTTTCCCCGCTCTGATTGTGCCGCCCACTCCGGCGGTATCCACGGCACGAGACCAGGCAACCGTTGCAACCCTCCAGGCTGGGAAGCCAATCCCGTCAATCCTCGTGCTGCGCTGGGATTGGGTGTCGCTCGTGCACCCGATTGGGAGAGCAGTAAGGGAGCGGTCAAAGAGAGAACGAGACAGGGAAGGGAAAATCGTCTCACGGGAACACCTTGGAGGATGCGGTTACAGGAGGCCCCACCGCTTACCTGAGAAGTCACTCCCGGAATCTTGGCCGGCAAACTCTCTCGGCCAAATTGCAAGAATAATAACGCGATTCAGGCGAGAGTCCGGAAGCCAGACTTTCACCTCTTACGAGCCAGGCAACGTTCCAGAAACCATCGAGAACCACTACATCACCACCGGCAAGATTGATCCGCTCGACGATGCGGCCATTGTCATGAAGACCGCCATACAAGCGCCGCGTTCAGGCGCCGCCCGGCCGAGGGACAACGTGTGATACGTTCGCAAAGCCGCGCCGGAATGTCAAGGACCATTCTTATCTATCAAAGACTGAATAACTTCGCGTGGAATATTTCTATTGTCGTGTCTCGGTAGTGAGTTGTTTACGATCCGGGTAAAGTCGCACCGCTCGGGTTGTGCCAGCCGCCGTCGCCTGCGATGAGTGCATCCGCTTGTTTCGGTCCCCAGGTGCCGCGTTTGTAAGGTCGAACACGCGGATGGTGCTTGAGCACTCGATCGACCACCATCCATGCGGCTTCCACCGCGTCCTCACGAGTAAACAGCCCCCCGTCGCCTTTCATCGCATCACCCAGCAGCCGCTCGTAGGGCGTTTCTTCTCCAGGCTGTTGTTCCAGCAAATAAAGCTCTCGCTGCTCACCGATAAACTCCTCCCCGGGAAGCTTGACGCGAGCGGCCAGTGCGATAGCTGCATCGGGAGAAGCCCGGAAGCGAAAATAGTTTCCCTGGCCCGTGGCGGTGGCCGCGTCTGCAAAGAGCTTCTGCGGCGGTGGCTTCAGCTCTACAAGGATCTCGCTCGCCGTTTCGGGCAGATACTTGCCCGAGCGTAGGTACCACGGCACGCCATCCCAACGCCAAGAGTCGATAAAAAGCCGGACGGCGCAATACGTCTCGACATCGGAGTTCTTCGCTACGTCCTTCTCCTGACGGTAGCCCGCGTATTGACCGCGTACCATGTCCTCCGGTTTCAAAGGACGCATCGCCTTGAATACGGTTGCCTTCTCGGTTTGTACCGCTGCGAAATGCCGGCCGGCAGGCGGTTCCATGGCTAGCAACGCCACAATCTGAAACAGATGATTTTGGATCACATCTCGCAAGCAGCCTGCGGACTCGTAAAATGCGCCACGCGTTCCCACCCCAAAGCTTTCTGACAAGGTGATTTGTACACTGGAGATGTAGTTGCGGTTCCAGATCGGTTCAAGGAAGGAATTGGCGAAGCGGAAGTAGAGGATGTTCATGATCGCTTCCTTCCCCAGGAAGTGATCGATGCGAAAGATCGAGTCTTCAGGGAAAACTGACCGCGCCACGCGGTTCAGCGCGCGCGCTGACTCGAGATCGCGGCCAAATGGCTTTTCGACGATGACGCGGGCATTCTCAGCCAACCCCGAAGTGCCCAGGTTTTTGATTACGGTTGCGAAGAGGGAAGGCGGGATGGCGAGATAATGTGCGGGGCGACGCGCTTTCCCGAGCGCATCCTTGATCCTCGCGAACGTGTCGCTGTCGTTATAGTCCCCGCTTACATATTTCAGCAACGATAGAAGCTGCTGGAATGCCCGCTTGTTATCGATTCCGCCCGATTGCTTGATGCTGTGCGTCACCCGCTTCTGCAAACGCTCCAGAGTCCACTTCGGGAACGCAACGCCGATAACAGGAACGCTAAGGGTTCCACGTTTTGCCATCGCATAGAGTGCAGGAAAGATCATCTTGTGAGCGAGATCTCCTGTCACGCCATAAACCACAAGAGCATCTGAGTGAGAGGTGCGCATCAAGCATTCTCCTGTTTGGTGGCAATTCTCTGAAGCCACCGAATTGGATTGCAATCCCGATGATAGCTTGTTGGCGAAGCTGTGTGGTCCCCGGCCTCCCGAGCCGCAAGATGATCATTCTGTCATTTTTCTGTCATTTAGGATCCTCCGGTGTGACGAAATCCTATCCCCTCCAAATCTTTGATGGACACGCCGGACAAGCGCTAGATAAACTGGCGAAGCCCTTCCTTCAAATCCAGAACTGCGAGGAGTAACAGCAGATTCATGGCCACTCAACTGTCGCTTACGGGCTTCGTGTGGAAGAACCTGTTGCGTCGGCGGCTAAGAACCCTGCTGACGCTTTGTGGCATTGGGATGGCAATCGGAGCCTTCGTGGGCCTGGTTGGCTTTTCGAACACATTCGAGCATGCCTGGCTGCAAATCTACTCCAGCGGCGGCACCGATATTGCAGTGATTCAGCAGACCTTTTTGAACACCTCTCTGGATGAGTCTGCTGGGCAGAAGCTGAAGGCGTTGCCCGAGGTTGAGCAGATCGCGCCGATGATTTACAACGTGATGGACCTGACGCCCGAAGTGAACTCACTCGTTTACGGATGGAAGGCCGGGTCCTACGAATTTCAGTCTCTCCAATTGCTCTCGGGAAAGCGCTTTCGGGATGGTCAACCGGAGGTGATGCTTGGTGATCTGCTGGCGGATAACCTGAACAAGAAGCCGGGCGACACACTGGAGATTCAGGGCTCTCCGTTTACAGTGACGGCGGTCTTCCACGGTGGGTCTGGTCTTGAAGCTGGCGCGGTGGTCATGCCGCTCGACCAGTTGCAGCAGTTGAGTAGCCTGCAGGGCAAAGTCTCAACAATTCATGTTCGGTTGCGCCCCGTACCCGCGGGAGAATCGCCTGACAAATATCTGAAAGCTGCCGAGACGCAAATTGAAGCTGCGATTCCTGGATCACGCGCGGTTCCGGCTGCGGAACGCGCGAGTAACAATCAGTTTGTCCGATTGGCACACGCTTCAGCCTGGGGTACTTCTTCGATCGCCGTACTGATTGGCATCCTTGGAATTGCCAACACCATGGCCATGTCGGTCTTCGAGCGCACCCGCGAAATTGGCGTCCTGCGCGCGCTTGGATGGAAGAAAAAGCAGGTCCTGGTTCTCATCCAACTTGAGGCGGTTTTCCTTGGCCTCGGCGGAGGAATTCTTGGAGTTGCCTTCGGCTGGTGCGCTCTGCACCTGCTGGCTCTACTGCCGCAAACCGCGAACGTTGTCTCGACGTCGTTCTCGCTGACGCTTATGGCCGAGGCACTGGGCATTGCGGTTTTTGCCGGATTGATAGCAGGTGCGGTTCCGGCGTGGCGAGGCGCGGGGTTGTCTCCGGTGGAGGCGCTGCGGCATGACTAGATCCGGTCTCATAAACCGAGTTCATCAACTCGCGCGGGACCTGGGACCCGCCTTGTTGTTGGGTCCCACACTGCCAAAAAGCGACCATGTTGCCATTTATGAGACCGGTTATAGTCCTGCTCTCGAAGTGCGCAACCTGAGCATGCAATACGACGAGGGGCGCATCGAGGCGCTGCGCGGCGTGGACTTGTCGATCGACGCAGGAGAGTATCTGGCGATCACTGGGCCCAGCGGCAGCGGCAAGTCAACGCTGCTGCATTTGCTGGGAGGCTTGGACAGTCCGACGGGCGGCGAAGTTCTGTTCAAGAATTCAAAGCTGGGGTCGGCGATCGACCTCGATACTTACCGGTCCAAGCACGTTGGATTCATCTTCCAGGCGTTTCACCTGATGCCAACGCTGCGCAGTATCGAGAACGTGCAGCTGCCGATGATGGGATCGAGTCAAAACGGCTTCGATCGGGCCGAACGAGCTCATTCGTTGCTGAAGGAAATGGGCCTCGAACATCGGTCGCAGCATTATCCCAGCCAGCTCTCGGCCGGCGAGCGGCAACGCGTGGCGATCGCGCGTGCACTGGCCAATGAGCCGGAGATACTCCTAGCCGATGAGCCGACGGGAAACCTGGACAGCGTGAATTCGACGCGCATCATGGAGATTCTTACTGGGATTCAAAAAGAGAGAGGGATGACGTTGATTGTTGTGACGCACGAGGACGAAATTGCGCACTCGGCCGCCCGTCAAATCCGGATTCGCGACGGGAAGGTCGAGGCATGAGATTCAGGGCTTTCACGCTGGCCGCGTTGATGGTGTTGCCGCCGTTGGCCGCCGCAGGAGCGGATGCTCCAGCATCTTTGTCCCTCGCGAAGAAGCAGGTGGAGACGGCCGATTATCGCATGGTTGGGCACATGGTGCGTGTGGACGAAAAGGGCACGCGTACCAGCTATGGAATCGATATCAAGGCGCACTGGTTTCCGGGAATGTTGCGTGTGTTGCTTGAAGTTGTTTCACCGGCCGATGCGCGGGTTCATGTGCTGCTCGAGATGCGTCCGGGCGGCGAAAGCTCGATTCAGATTGCTCATCCAGGAGATGCGAAACCAGCTATCTTGCCATTTGATAAATGGAGCGAGGGTCCGCTAGGCGCAGGATTCAGCTACGAGGATTTTCTCGAGGCTGCGTACTTCTGGGCATCGCAGGTGGATCAAGGGAAAGCGAAGTGTGGCGCTCGCAATTGCGATTTGATTTTGAGCAAACCAGGTGAGTCCGACAGAACTCATTATGCCGAAGCGAAAAGCTGGCTCGATCCGGAGAGCGGCTTCCCGGTACACGTTGAGAAAACGATGAAAGGCATTGGCGTGGTCAAAGAATTCACTTACTTCGGACTGCACCAGAGGCAAGGCACCTGGTATGCAAACCAGGTGGAAGCCAAAAGTCGCGGCCACTCCGGTTCGACGCTTCTCATCATCGATCGCGGCAGTGCAAAATCACACCTCGATTTAAAGGACTTCAGCTCCGCACAACTTACGCACTTCTAGGATGGCGTATGTATTACGTTCTCTCGATTACCGGATTGGCTTGGGCCCTGATTACTGCGGGGTTTCTTTATCAATGGCTCGGTTCACACTATGACCGTAAGCGCTTCACGACCGCGGGTAGGTGGGTGGAGATCGGTAACGGACAGCGGCTCTACCTGCTGGAAAAAGGGGTTGGCGAGGCCACCGTTCTGTTTGAATCGGGGATCGCAGCCACCAATCTCAACTGGTTCCACATCCAGGAGAAGGTTTCGCGGTTCGCCAGCACTGCCTCTTACGATCGTGGTGGTTTGGGCTGGAGCAGTCCGTGCCGGACCGCGCGCACACCGAGCAATATCGCTGTGGAACTGCACGAATTGCTGAGTGAAGCGGGCATCAAGCCACCTTACATATTGGTGGGACACTCGTTTGGCGGCCTGGTTATGCGGAAGTTCGCTCTCCTGTACCCCGAAGAAATCTCGAGCATCATCCTGGTCGATCCAATGCGCTGCGAAGAATGGCCTCCGTTGAATCCAACGAGGCAAGCGGAAATTGACCGCGGCAAGAAGCTATCTGGATATGCAATTCCGATTGCCCGATTGGGATTGGCTCGGCTGGCTGTGACGTCTCTCTTGTGCAGGTCGGGCCTCATCGCGGAGCAGCTGGCGAGTGCGGCAGGCACCGGCGGCAGGCATGTGCTGGGGCGAGTCAGGGGCGAGGTGAGCAAAATGCCGCAAGAAGTCTGGCCCATCGTTGCCGCTCACTGGTCGCGACCTTCCTACTACGCCGGAATGCGAAGTCATGTTGAGGCCGTGCCGGAAACCGTGAGGGAGATGCAGAATGCGGCGCCGATCCACGGAATCCCAGTGCTGTTGCTGACACCCGGAAAATCTTCACCGCTCTCAGAGGATTGCTTAAAGCGAATCGGCAACAACGTGAATCAAGTGATCGCGTCTGAAAGCGCCCATTGGATTCATCTTGACGAACCTCAGTTGCTGATCGACTCCATACAGCAAATGGTTAATGCTGCATCTTCGCAAGAAGTCATTGCAGTGGGTTGAGTGTCGACACGGATAACCCGTGGGTCAATCCACCTCGTTTAAAAACCGCTCGCGAAGTGCGCGCCGCAGCACCTTGCCATTCTGATTCTGTGGTAAGCCGCCAGGCTCGAAAATCCAGATACGACGGGGTGCTTTGTAAGCCGCAAGATTCTGCCGGCACCAACTCAACAACTCGGATTCGTCGGTTCTCGCTCCGGGTTGTAATTCGACCGCCGCGGCCGGAATCTCGCCCTTCTCTTTGTGGGGCAGACCGAATCCTACGGCGCGGGCCACGCCCGGATGTGCGAGCATCGCCTCTTCCAATTCGCGAACATACACCGAATATCCACCCGACTTGATCACGTCCTTCATGCGCCCCACCAGCCTGATCATGCCGAGGCGATTTCGCGTTGCAAGATCACCTGTTCTCAGCCAGCCGTCGTCGGAGATCAAGGCGTGATTGTCTCCCCGGTCCTTCCAATAGTGCGGAGCAAGACCTCGACGGCGAATCTGGCACTCTCCAGTGACACCGGCACGCGCGGGCTGACCATTTTCGTCAACAATGCGTATGTGAAAAGGCGGCACAGGAAAGTAGAGATCTCCGCTGCCGGGCAATAGTGACAGCTCAATGCCCATCATGGCGAGACCTCCCAGTTCCACCATTCCGTAGCCATTCAGCAGCACTGGCGGTACGCGTCTCCTACCCAGTAAGCGGAACAGGGCGCCGAATTGCCGCAGGCGCAACCGAACTTCGGTCGGCAAGTGGTCGCTGGCCGAGAGCCACACGCGCACACTTCTGAGTCGCGCAGGATCGGGATTGCTGTTGACGAGTCGGGCGAACATGGCAGGAACACCGACAAAGGCCGTAATGCCGAAACTCTCCACAAGCATCAGCGCACGATCGACATCAAAGTGATCGAGAAAACAGCCTCGAACGCCCGTCATCAGTCCGTAAAGGACAATGCTCACGGCCATGATGTGTGACCAGGGCAGGGCGATGAGCGCAACATCTTCGGGCCCCAGAAACAATCCGGCCAGCACCGTCGAAGCGCGCGCCCCGAGCAGCGCATTGCTCGAGAGCGCCGCGCCTTTCGGAAATCCGCTGGTTCCGGAGGTATGAAAGACCGCCGCAGTCGCCCCAGGATCGATTGCGGTCGGTGCGAATGACTCTCCAGTCTCGCCTACCCGAACGAATCCATCGAGTGTATCCGGCTCATCGTCCGCCTGAATCCAAATCCGCACGGACAGCGCTTCGCAGCTTTGGATGGTGCGATCGAAAACCGCTTTGTCAGTGACAAGGATGTCGGTTCCGCTCTCCGCCAAAATACGGCGCACCTCAGCAAGTGACAGAAGCGGGTTCAACGGGACGGCGATGCCACCGGCCCGAATGATCGCGAGAAACCAATGAAAGCATTCCCGCGTATTGGTTCGGTAGATCGCAACGGGTTGACCAGGACGCAGCTTAATCGAACGGCGGAGAAAAGCATCGATCAAGCACACGTGAGTGTGGAGTTCCTTCAGATGAAAGCTGCCGTCGCTCCCGACTGAAACTTCGCAATCCCCATTTCGTCGAAGTAACTCGTCCACCAGATTGGCAACTGTGACGTTCCGGTCTCGGGAGAGCTGAATGCGGCGGAAAACATTCATTGAATAGAAACCTGTTTGCGGCCCCAGTCGCTTTCGACGCAGTAACGGAACAAGCGGTCGAGGTAGTCCAGCACCGGTGGCGGGCACAGTCCGGCAGGCGCCAACAGGTGCTCGGCATTGCTGGTATCGAACTGCATGCGCATGGTGAAGTAGTCGCGATAGGCGCGGCCATCAACGAGCACGCGGCGCTTGCGACCCCATAAAGACACGAACAGCAACGGTCTTATCGCGGCGAAGAACAATTTGGGATCGACATAACGCGCCTCGGGTGCGTCGAAAAACTCCGCAGCGCGGCTTGAGATCTGCTGAATCGTTGCGCTGCCGTGGGGTCCAGCACACAGATGAACGGTGTTCCCTAGAGCAGCTTCGTCGAAAGCCATGCGAGCGACCGCAGCCGCTACGAAATCGACAGGTACGATGTCGAGAACGGCGTCCGGATAACCCGGCACGGTGCGCCAGAGACGACGCGCATAGATTTTGAGCGGCCAATACATCATTTTGAAGCTTGACGTCACGCCAGTTCGCGAGTCACCCACGATGATACTGGGACGCAAAATCACTCCGGGCATCGAACTGAGACGCGACTGCACCAGCGCCTCGGCTTCTGCTTTGGTTTGTTCGTAGGTGTTGCGATAGCTTTGCCCGACGGCCAGTTCGCCTTCACGGATGAGCCCGGAGCGCTCCCCTGCTACGTATGCAGTTCCAACATAGGTAAAGCTCCGAAGCTGACGGGCGCCAGCAGCGAAGTCCAGTAGCCGGCGCGTGCCTTCGACATTGATGTGGCGTGCCTCGTCAAGTGAGTGATCGAATCGGACAGTCGCGGCGGAGTGAATCACGCGGGTAGCTTCGGCCGAAAGACGCTCGTACGTGGCAGCGTCGAGCCCGCAATTGGCGAGGCTGACGTCTGCGGAATGGACCTGAACGCGCGATCGCTGAGCTGGAGGAACAATCAGGTCGGCGCGCTGCTGGCCCGATTGACCAGCCCGATCCCGAATGAGCAGTGCAAGCCTGGCTGCTGGATAGCAATCCAGCAGCTTTTGCACCAGCTGCACTCCGAGAAAACCGGTCGCGCCAGTAATCAGGATGAGCTCTTCGTTATTCATTCTGGGGCCAACCCTCAGTGCTCGAACGACTTGAAGGCCGGTAATCGATGACCTTTAGGATGCACTGCCGATTTGAAAGTGATGCGCAATTATAGCTTGCGGAACCCCTGAGAACTGCATTGGTCTGCGTTCTTCAGACTTGGGTTCGGCGGGCGAGGGAAGGATGCCTCTCCAAGTACGTCCCCATCGAAGAAAACCGTCTTCTAGGCCGCGCTGCTCGGCTTAACCGGCTCAAGATGAGGTTTTTTTTTCGTTGGTCGGATGGTTTGAATAGATAAATTGATCTCTGCTCCTGTGAGCATGCCGAGGGCGCCCCAGTTGAGCCAGATCGCGAGCGCGATCGGAGTCGCCATTGCTCCATAAACCCTGTCCAGCTTAGCCGCACCAAAATACTGGAAAAAGATACCGATCCCCCACGAAAGCGCCATCCAGATAGAGGCTGCAACCAGCGCTCCCGGAACAGTGACACGTTGTTTTAGAGGGACATTGGGCGCCAGGAGATAGAGAAGCTCGATAGCAGCGAATGTGGATACTGCCGCCACCGACCATTGAATGTATGGCCAGACTCTAACCCAAATCGATTGGACCGAGATCATCCTTGAGAGAAGTGATTCCACAACTGGTCCGGCTAGCGTAAGGGCAACGCCCAGAAGCAACAGCACTCCAACCGCAAAAGCCAGGCCGAATGCAAGGACCCTGTTTGTCCATACCCGACGTGGCCTCTCCACCTCGTACACCATGTCGAGCCCTGCGATGATTCCCTTGACCCCCTTCGAAGTTAGCCAGAGTGAGGAGACAATTCCGAATGAGAGTAGTCCGCCGCGATGCGAACCAACGGTGGTCAACATATCCTCAATAAGAGGTGTTTGCAGTTGCGGGACGACATTACGCAGAAAAGAAGTCGCCACTTGCGTTCCATTTTGCACAGGAAGATACGCAACGACTGCGGTCAACAGCACCAATCCTGGGAGGAAGGACAACAGGAAGTAATAGGCCAGACCCGCCGCCGCAAGGTGCAGGTGCTTCCTTTCGAGATCCAGGAGAGTGCCTTTGATTACCGCAATCGTGTCACTGAAGAACTTCATTCCTGCTCAGCCTCCCGGAGCCCTCGCGTAACGGCACCCACCTTGTTCACTCGCTGCGACTCTGATCATCCCTGCGCGAGCCACGCGCTGGCCTCGATCAACAAGAGCGCCGCAGACCGACGGACGACCTTGGCGATACCGAGAAGGACGACCGCTGCGTATCAGGCGGCGCTTTCGATGGTGCGGACGCTTTCCCGCTCCGGTTGCGACAAGAATAAGTTCATGCCTAACTCCTCTGCCAGAAACTTGGCTGCCAGCTGCCCTCTGACACTATTGCCAGCTTCATCGAGGGGTGGGGCGAAGGTTCCCAGTGCACCCTTTCCCGGCGCCACGGCGACGATCCCGCCTCCGATCCCGCTCTTGCCCGGCAGGCCGACATCGAAGAGCCAGTCACCGGAGGTCTCGTAAAGCCCGGCGGTCGCCATCACGGCCAACGCGTAACGGCAACTTGCGGCATCAACAACCTGCTTCCGCGTTAGAGGATTCACCCCACCGTCGGCCAACGTCGCGCCCATCACCGCCAGGTCCTTTGCGGAAACGTTCAGGGAGCACTGCCTGGTGTAGAGGTCGGCCGTCTCGGCCGGAGTCAGGTTGATGCGGCCAAAGCTTTGGAGCAGTTGGGCGATGGCCTGGTTCCGGCTATTGGTCTCCGTTGCCGAGGCATACACCTCGGCGTTGAGAGATAGAGTCCGGCCGGCGAAACTGGAGAGGCCGTCTTGAATGAATTTCCACCTGGCCTCGGGGGTTGCGCCCGGCACCATGCTTGTTGTCGCAATGGCTCCGGAATTAACCATTGGGTTGGTGCGGCCGTCGGGGCTGCGCTCGATGGCCGCGAGAGAATTGAATGGGAGTCCGGTGCTGTTGACTCCCAGATCCTTTCGGGCTTCTTCAGCGCCGAGCGACTGGCAGACAAGAGCGAACAGGAACGGCTTGGAGACGCTCATGATCGCAAACTCGTAGTCCGAGTCGCCGACGGCGTAGACATTGCCGTTTGTCGCAACTACGCATAGGCCGAACAAGGTACTGGGCACCCTGGCGAGGGCTGGATAGACGTTGGAGTTGGCGCCTTCCAGATTTGTCTTGAATCGCTCGTGTGTCTCCACTAGTAGCCTCCTCACCTGATCGGGAGAGGGTAGATGGCCGGTGGAGATGTATGAAGCATGGTTCGCGCTCGTCGATTGCCGCGCTGTCATCGGTGCTCCTTCTGATTCGTGCCAACCGCCTGAGATCAGGCAGACCGTTTCGAGGCACTTGAGGTGTTGAACGGCTTAACCGGCTGGGTAAGCGATTCGGGGCGCAAGATCTCGCTGAGCTTTTCGCTGGTGACCAGTTTCTTTTCGAGAACCAGATCGGCAACGCTCCGTCCGGTGCGCAAGGCTTCCTGCGCAATCTCGGTTGCGTTGGCGTAACCGATGTATGGATTTAGCGCGGTCACGAGGACGATGGAGCGATTCATGAGTTCCTCAAGCCGGTCGCGGTTGGCCGTAATGCCGCCCACGCATCGCTTGGCAAGCGTGAGGCATCCGTTGTGCAGGTGTGTCAGGCTCTTGAAAATGCTATGCGCGACGATGGGCAGGAAAGCGTTGAGTTCAAGTTGTCCAGCCTCAGCCGCGAAGCTGACCGTGACATCGTTGCCGATCACCTCGAACGCGATTTGATTGACGACCTCCGGGATGACCGGGTTCACCTTGCCCGGCATGATGCTGGACCCGGCCTGCATCGGAGGCAAATTGATTTCGCCCAGCCCGGCGCGAGGACCAGAAGACAGCAGCCGCAGGTCGTTGCAGATCTTCGACAGCTTGACCGCCACGCGCTTGAGCACTCCAGACATTTGCACGAAAACGCCCGCGTCCTGTGTTGCCTCGACCAGATTCGGCGCAGTAACGAAGGGTATGCCAGTGATCTGTGACAGGTGTCTGCACACCAGTTCTGCGTATTCGGGGTGCGCGGTGATGCCGGTACCTATCGCCGTCGCTCCCATGTTGATCTCGCAGATCAGGTGCGTTACTTCGCGTAATCGCTCCATATCTTCCGCGAGCGTAACGGCATAGGCCGAGAACTCCTGGCCTAGAGTCATGGGAACCGCATCTTGAAGCTGGGTGCGCCCCACCTTGAGAAGGTCTTTGAACTCAGCCGCCTTGGCTTCGAAGGCCAGGCGCAACACGTCCATCGCGTCAATGAGGCGATAGATGGCGAACCAGCTTGCGATCTTCAGCGCTGTTGGAACGACGTCGTTGGTACTCTGGCTCAGGTTCAAGTGTTCGTTGGGGTGCAGCACATCATAGTTGCCGCGTTCCCTGCCCATGAGTTCGAGCGCGCGGTTTGCGATTACCTCGTTGGCGTTCATGTTGGTGGACGTACCCGCGCCGCCTTGGATCACGTCGACAACGAACTGATCGTGCAATGCGCCTGCGCGGATCTCATCGCAGGCCGCGACAATTGCGTTGGTCCGTTCAGTATCGAGCAAACCGAGATCGTGGTTCGCCAGTGCAGCAGCTTTTTTCACGCAGGCCAAGGCGTTTACGAGGTCCGGGTAGATCGAGATCGGAGTGCCGCTGATGTCAAAATTCTCGACCGCGCGCAACGTGTGCACGCCGTAGTAGGCCGATGCCGGCACCTCACGTTCGCCTAGAAGGTCGCGCTCGATACGGGTGGGACTTGCCCTGCGAGTCGGAAGCGAATTCATGGATGCCTCGCGACGGTCTCCCGTCAGTTGGGCTCGACACTAGCGGAGAGAATCGTGGCTCATGCGGCTCGGGCCCCGGTCTTATCCAACGCTTTTCTTCTGGAGGCCATTTCCGCTAATTCCTTGAGATAGACAATCGCCGTTTCGATGCCGCGATGGAACATCTCAACACTGTAGTGTTCATTGGCTGCGTGCAGGCCGTCACTGTCCAACCCGTAGCCCATCATGACCACCGGAATCTTCATCATGTCGTAGATGTCGGCCACGATTGGGATGCTGCCGCCGCCACGCGTGAAGACCGGTGCTTTACCCCATCCCTTTTGGTAGGCGCGTGCTGCCGCCTGCATCTCCGGCAGATCGAAAGGAATCAGCGCAGGCTTGCCCTTGGTTACCAGACTCACGTTCACTTTCACGGTGGGCGGCGCGATTGACTCGATGTGCTTCTTCAAGAGCTGGAAGATCTTCTCGGGGTCCTGATTGGCTACCAGACGAGAACTCAGCTTGGCGCCGGCTTTGGCCGGAATGATGGTCTTGGGCCCGGGGCCGGAGTAGCCGCTCCACAAGCCGTTGATTTCGAGTGTTGGACGGGCTGAGACGCGCTCGCGAATTGTGTATTTACTGTCACCCCATGTTGCCGGCACGCCGGTAGCATCCTTGAATTGCTGTTCGGTCAGCGGGTTCTTCGCAATCATTTCGCGTTCTTGCGCTGTCAACTGGACCACGTCATCGTAGAAGCCAGGCACCGCGACGGTGTTGTCAGGGTTGTACAGTTTTCCAAGAATCTCGACGAGAGCGAGGGCTGGGTTGTGCGTTGCGCCTCCCCAGAAGCCGCTGTGCAGATCGTCCTTCGGGCCCTGGATTTCGATTTGAAGGTACGTCATGCCGCGCAGACTGTGGGTAACAGCTGGTTCGTTCATTGTGCGCATCGATGAGTCGCTGATCACGCATACGTCAGCCTTAAGCATGTCCAGATTCGCCTTGATGAAGGGCGCCAGGTTCGGAGAAGAGATCTCTTCTTCCCCTTCGATCAGCAATTTCACATTGACCGGGGCGCCGCCGTTGGCTTCCAGGTACGATTCCAGTGCTTTCACGTGGATGAACAGTTGTCCCTTGTCGTCGGTCGCGCCACGAGCATAGATCTTGCCGCTCTTCTCTACCGGCTCAAACGGCGGCGAATCCCAGCCATCCTCCAGTACGGCCGGAACGACGTCATAGTGTCCATAAACCAGCACGGTCGGCTTGTCAGGCCCGGCGCCCATCCACTCGCCATACACAACCGGATGTCCCGACGTGGGCAACGCTTTGGCGTTTTGCAGACCCAGGGCATGCAAATGCGCCGCCAGCCAATCTGCCGTGCGCCTTACATCGTCAGCATGCGCCGGGTCTCCGCTCAGGCTGGGGAATCGCAGAAACTCAAGCAGCTCATGCCGAAATCTCTCTGCGTGATCGCGGGAATACTTGCGCGCTTTCTCGCTGGACTCAGCCATACGCGTTTACCTCCTCACTATCTGTCTTTGTATGTTCAATATGGATCTCGCTGGCTATGCTGCCCGGTTCCGGCTTGTGCCCCATGCTCTGTTCTCGGCGCGTGCAATCAAGAATTCGGTCAGGAGTGGTACCGGCCGGCCGGTCGCGCCCTTGGCATCGCCCGATACTGCATTGGTGCCGGCAATATCAAAGTGCGCCCATTTATATTGATCGGCGAAACGCTTGAGGAAGCAGGCTGCAGTGATGCTGCCTGCGGGGCGACCACCGAGGTTGCTCATGTCAGCGAAGTTGCTCTTGAGCAGATCCTGATACTCGTCGAACATCGGCATTCGCCACGCGTAATCCCCGGTGTCACTGCTGGACTGGAGCAATTGATCGGCGAGTTCATCGTCGTTGGCGAACAAACCGCTGGTGACATTGCCCAATGCAATCACACACGCGCCCGTCAGCGTCGCAACGTCAATCACGCACTCCGGGTCGAAGCGCTCGGCGTAGGTGAGAGCGTCGGCCAGGGCGAGGCGGCCTTCGGCGTCGGTATTGAGAATCTCGATAGTCTGGCCGGACATCGAGGTGACAACATCGCCGGGGCGGGTGGCATTGCCGCCGGGCATGTTCTCCACCGCCGGGACGATGGCTACCAGGTTGATCGGCAATTTCAAGCGAGCGATTGTCTTGATGGCGCCGAACACGCTGGCCGCGCCGCACATGTCGTACTTCATCTCGTCCATGTTGGCGCCGGGCTTCAGCGAGATACCGCCGGTGTCGAAAGTGACTCCCTTGCCAATAAGTACAACGGGCTTGCTTCTCGACCCCTTGTAGTGCATGACGATGAACTTGCAGGGTTGGGCCGAAGCTTGTCCCACCGACAATGCCGCGCCCATACCTAGCTTTTTCATGTCCGCCCGTTCAAGCACGTCGACGTCGAACTTGAGTTCCTTGCCAAGGGCACGTGCAGTATCGGCCAGAAAGGGCGGGTTGCAGATATTGCCAGGCAGATTGCCGAGATCCTTGGCGAGCGCCATGCCTTCCGCAATGGCGCGGCCGCGGCGCACCGCGTTGCTGAGTTCGTCATTGGCTTTCTGTGCAGTCAGCAGCGTGACTTTGCGAGCACCGCGTTTCATTTTCTTTTCGTTATTTACCCCGGGGACGTCGAAGCGATAGGCGGCATCGGCCAGGACCCGGCTTGCCGTTTGCAGACGCCAGGCAGAGGATCGGCCCGGCACATCGATGTCGGCGAGCGTTACCGCTGCATCATTCGCCGCACCGCGGGCCAGGAAGTTGGCGGCGCCGCCAAGCGCAGCGCGGAACGCTTTGTCACCGAAGTCGCCGCGCTTACCCAGGCTGACGAGCAACACCCGCTCCGCCTGTGTGCCGGGAAGGTCGTATAACAACAGAGCAGAGCCAGGTTTTTCATCGAGGTCGCCGCTCTTGATCACGCCGGACATTTTCCCGATCGAATCGCGATCGAGTTGCAAGGAACGCGGGAACGTTCCATCAGCAAATGCGCCCACAACTAAAATGCCTGTCCGAATCTTTTCAAGCGGCGTGCTATCCAAGTTGATATCGATGGGAATTCCATTTGTCGATGCCATTTGCATGCTCCTGAAGTTTGGTTCAGCGTCGCCGCTTTTGTTGTCTGAGAATCTTCTGTTAAAAGCCCCACGGAAGCCCCAGAATCTGCCACACCACGAGGAGAATCATCCATATCACTTGGATGACCACGACGTACGGCAACATCATGGCGACGATCGTACCGACGCCCGCACTTTTCTGATATTTCCAGGCGAATGAAACAATCAGAGGGAAGTAGGCCATCATGGGCGTGATGGCGTTTGTGGGCGAATCGCCCACGCGATATGCCGCCAGCACGGCTTCAGGATGGAGGCCGAGCCGCATCATGAGGGGCACAAAGACTGGCGCAAAAATGGCCCACTTGGGAATGATCCCGGTGATGAGCAGATTCAGGAGGGTGACGACCAAAACGAACCCAATGAGCAAGGGAAGAGCGCCAAGCCCCATGCTCTCCAGTACATCCCCCACCTTCACCGCCGCCACGGTTGCCATGTTGCTGTAGGTGAACAGAGCAATGAACTGGCTGATGAAAAATAGCAGGAAAATCAGAGCGCCCAGTCCGATGGTTGATTTCTCCATGGCCTTGATGACATCTGCGCTGCCCTTCATGGTTCTTGCGCCGATGCCATAGGCTGCGCCGGCCACCAGAAATATCAGTGCAATGAAGACGATCAGGCCGTTCATGAACGGAGAGTCTCCGATCAGAGCGCCGGTTTCCGGATTGCGCAGTGGCGCTCCCGACGGTACCGCCAACAGGCCGAACAGGACCAGAATCGCGAGGGACGCCCAGGTCGCGTACTTCAATCCCCTCGATTGATCTGCAGGAGCAACGGCGACTTCCGGGGCCCCGGCTCCTTCTTCATCCACGATCTCTTTCGGTGGTTTATAGGGCCCAAGACGGGGCTCAATCCACTTGTTGGTCATGAACCCTGCAACCAGAGTGAGCACGATGACCGAGGCCGACGAAAACCAGAAATTTGCGGTCAGGGTGACGGATTGGTTGGGATTCATGAGATGGATGGCGTCATTCGTGATCCCCTGCAGGATGCCATCCAGGGGTTTGATCAGAATGTTGGCGCTAAACACCGAGGCAACCGCGGCAAAGGAGCAGGCCAGCCCGGCCAGCGGGTTGCGGCCGACGCTGAGAAAGGCCGCAGCCCCCAGGGGAATCAATACCAAGTAGCCGGCATCGGAAGCGATGCTCGATAACACTCCTATGAACACCAGGATGTAGGTCAACGCCTTGGCGGGAGCGACTTCCACGAGTTTATTGATCAGGGCTTTGACCAGGCCGGCAGTTTCGGCAACGCCCACGCCAAGCATCGCCACAATGATGACGCCGATGGCGGTGAAGCTCATGAAATTCTTAATCAGATCGGCGTACATGAATCTGATTCCGGCCCCTGTCAGCAGACTCTCTACCTTGGTGGTGATCTCTTCGGGCTGATGGGTGTCGGGATTGATCGACTCGTAGGTAACACCGGCTCCCATCAGGTAGAAGAGATGGGATAACACGATGATGAAGGCGATCAACAGGATGAAGATCACGGCTGGATGAGGGACCTTGTTACCCACCCGCTCAACGGTGTCCAGCAGCTTTTCCATCCCCGTCTTCGTCGGCTTGTGTGCCGCGATGGGGTGTGCGTTTGCATGACCAGCCATGGTTATACCCTCCTGATCATCAGTAACCGTTGCGCGGCCCAAGACGAAGATAACCTCCGGCTCCCGCCGAGGTTCTTCACAGGTTGGTTCAGGCCGCCATTTCCAGCGCCTCGCGCAAGGCTTTCTCATCGTCTTTGTTGAGTGACGTCTGGAACACTTTTCCCTTGGCCGCGAACGACTTCAGACCCTCAAGCACCTTGTCGCTACTCACTTTTCTGAGCAGCACAAAAAGCGCCGACGAACCGGGCTTAAGCGAATTTCCCATGTCTTTCATCATCTGGTTGTCGAGGCCGATGTCCGTGAACTTCGCAGAGAGCGCGCCAGCGCCGGCTCCAATTGCAGCGCCAAGAAGCGGATTGAGAAAAAGCATGCCGATGAGCATGCCCCAAAACCCGCCGCCCACTGCGCCCGCAGTCGTCAAACTCATGGCCTGATCTAACTTGGTCTTGCCCTGCAGGTCTCGCGTCACAACGACGGCGTCTTCCAGTTCGAGCAGATACTGCTTCTGCATTTTTATAAGCGCCGCGCGCATCTCGAACGCGGTCGTCTCATCATTGAATACAACGGCTACAAGTGTGCTCACAATCCGTACTCCTTCCACGTGTTGATGAAATGGAATGACGCGTTGACGATCTTAACGATCTCATTGGCGAACAACAGCTGGTTGGCGAGCGAGTCTGTTGGCGAACAAGGGATGTCTGCGAACAAGGCCGGATGGCGAGTGAGGGACCTGGTCGGTTCTCAAACTGACGCTTTGATTGAAGCAGAGCGCCGAAGGGTTGTCCGGAATCTTCGCTTTATGCGCGCAACCTTTGGCGTAGACGGAGTCGCATTCTGTACAGTGCCGCCAGTTCTTCAAGCGAGACCGATGATCGAGTTCCGTTTCGGATTTTCCCGGAGAATCAGCTACCACGCGGCATTATGTGGCAACGTATGTGAACCAACCTCGACACCTTGACTAGCATCCCAGATGCCATCGGCGTCGCTCAGCATCGTCTCTCGTTGAGTCTGTCACTATTTGTCCAATATCCAACGCTCCGGCGCAGGTTGCTTTTGGGTTGCCGCGGGATTCATGGACCGACTCACCGACCTTGCAGGTGAGAAGAAACGAAAGCCCGCACTTTCAACAACGTATGCAGTGAGCCGGATCGGGCTCAAAAGCATTTTTCCCAATGTCACTCTACCGCAAGATTTTTTGGAATAGCGCACGCGATGTCTCCAACGGCCTGAAGAAGGAGAATGGCTATGCAAAAGATGTGGATGGCGATAGCGCTTTTTTTGATTTTGCCGCTTTGTGGCGGAAAACAAACCTCGGCACAGGAGACTGACGCACAGCAGGATGCGGTCCGTAAGCTGCAGGACAGGATGGATCAGCTGCGAATCCAAATGACCGAGATCCAGTCCGAGTTAGATGCGCTGCACGGAGAGAAGCTTCCACACACCGGATCGATTGAGACCACACCACCCCCTCCCCCTCCTCCCCAACCTAAGCTGACTCTGGAGCAGGAGGAACAAGCAGCCGGCGAGGCGACCAGGCGTCATAGGACCTTTGGGGAAGACGAGGAAGATGCACCGCGACTCTACAACGCTCCGCTGGAAATCGATGAACCGGGATTCTTTCATCTTCCAGGCACACAAACCATGCTGAAACTCGACGGGTCCATCAGGACCGACTTCCTCTATGACCCGACAGTTTCGGATCTTCCCGATTCCTTTATCACTTCGTCGATTCCGATTCCACATGTATCGGGTCCGAGCGGCTTCAATACGAGCATCCGTGGAAGCCGCTTTATGACGGACTTTCGCATTCCTGTGGGCGACTCGAAGCAAGCACGAACGTTCCTGCAGCTAGATTTCTTTGGTGCCAACGGGGCAACCGCACCACGGCTGCGCCATTTCTACGCCCAGATAGACAACATTCTCGTAGGCCAGACGTTCAGCAACTTCATGGATCCGGATGCGTTTCCGGATACGCTCGACACCCAGGGACCAAATGCCGGGATTAGTGTGCGTGTTCCGCAGGCTAGATACAGCTTTGGGCTAGGCAAGGGCTCGAGCATGTATGTCTCCCTCGAGACGCCATCGTCCAATATTGCATTTTCGGTCGAGGGTTCGCCCGCATCGCCGGTCACCCCCACTCCCGACGGCACAATTCGGTTTAGACAGGAATGGGAACGTGGTCATATCCAGTTGGCCGCTGACCTTCGCAATCTGAAGGTGAAGCTGCCAAATGGGGAGGGTAGTGAGTCCGCTTTTGGATGGGGCCTGAATGCCACAACTGAAATGAGCGTACGCGGCCTTGACACCGTTGTCGCGCAAGTTGCTTACGGCTACGGAATGTCGCGGTATGTGGGTGACACCGCAGGCCTGAACCTGGATGCAGCACCTAGATCCGAGACGAACCTGTCACTGCGGGCGCTGCCAATCTTTGCAACCTATGGCAGTTATCAGCATTACTGGAAACCGTCTCTTCGCTCGAATGGAACGTTCAGCTTTGTGCAGGTGCAGAATACCGACTTCCAGCCGCTCACCACCTATCACAAGGCTACCTATTCGTCAGCCAACCTTATATGGAACCCGGTGGGCAGCTTTGATCTCGGTGCCGAGTTTCTCTACGGGTGGGTGGACGAAAAGAGTGGGGCCCATGCCGACGCTCCCCGCATTCAATTCACGGGGAGGTATCGCTTTGTGAAGCTACATAAGGAAGAACAAGTGCCGTAACATAATCCGCCGCGCACATCGATGTCAGGAAAAACGACATGACTTTCCACGCGAATGAATTACCCGTCAAGCTTCCGATTTCCGATGAGGTCCCGTGTCTCTCGCTCTACCAGCCGACTCACCGGCACTTTCCTGAAAACCGGCAAGATCCAATTCGCTATCGAAACCTCGTGAAACAACTGAAGCAATCGCTTGAGCAGAGATACCCGACGCGCGAGGTCAAGCCACTCCTAAAGCCGCTTGATGCTTTGGCTGTCGAGCCCGACTTCTGGAATCACACCCAGGATGGACTCGCCGTGCTGAGTGCGCCCGACCTGTTTCGAATCTATAAGCTCCAGAGACCGGTCCACGAGCTAGCTATTGCGGCGGACAGCTTTCACACCAAGCCGCTGCTGCGCATACTTCAGTCGGCCGATCGCTATCAGGTACTTGGCTTGAGCCGAGGCGCGATCAAGCTCTTCGAGGGCAACCGCGACGCTCTTGACGAAATAGATCTCGAGCCGGACGTTCCACGCACCATCACGGACGCGCTTGGCGAGAAACTCACAGAGCCTCATCAAACAGTGGCTTCCTATGGTGGTGTCGGCGGGGCAATGCATCATGGCCACGGTGGGAAGAGCGACGAGATTGACAAGGACATGGAAAAATTCTTCCGTGCGATCGACCGTTCCATCTTGGAGCACCACTCGCGACCTTCAGGTCTGCCGCTGATGTTGGCGGCGCTGACTGAACATCACAGCGTTTTCCGCAAAGTCAGCCAGAATCCGTTCCTGATGAAAGAGGGGATCAATATAAATCCCGATGCCTTGTCGATCGATGAACTCCGCGAACGCGCCTGGCGCATTGTTGAGCCACAGTATCTGTCTCGCCTCAATCAATTGGTTGAGGAATTCAGGCAGGCGAAACCCAGCGGTCTTGCGAGCGACGAGTTGGCGGAGGCCTCGTTAGCCGCCCTATCCGGGCGCGTTACGACGCTGTTGATTGAAGCCGAACGCGAAGTCCCCGGTCACATCGACACGGAAACGGGGCATGTCGAGTTCGCCGACTTAAGCCACCCACATGTCGATGATCTGCTCGATGATTTGGGTCAGTTGGTTCTTGATAGGGGCGGCCAGGTTGTAGTCGTCCCAACCGAGCGGATGCCCACGGATACGGGAGCGGCCGCAATTTACCGATACTGAGTGAGGGCGCATCGCTTCCTGATTGATCCGCTTCGTGTTACCGAACAAGCAGATCGTCTTATCGCCTCGGGTGGCAGTTAGTGAGTCGAATCTTCACGAACCACGCCTGACCTGTGCGCTTTACCAGTTCCCAAAATAGCAGGGAGAAGCCTAGGCTTTTCCCCGCAGCAATGGCCATCTTGCAGGCCCTTCACATCAGGAGTTAATCAATGAGCTCAACGGATCAATTTCACCGAACGGTTCTCCCGCTTCCCGGAAAGCGGCGCAAGAATGAGTCCTTGGTCCGGGCGCTCTTAAGAGATTTCAATGCGATGGCCAGCAGATCTGGACCCGGCAAATCGTTCTGTCTCAATCATTGAAGTCACGACATTGGGTCAATCGTTAGATAACCAGCCGTCCCGTTCGCCATCGAAGGGCTCCCGCTCTCTCATGGCCATCGCATTTGAGTCGGGTACCGACTGGTTGAAGGGTAATCCCATGAAACTCCCTCTTCCTTTTCAGTCCATCTGCGTAGCTCTCATCATCTCTCTTCAATCCTGCGCCTTCAGTTCCGTCAGCGCACTGCAAAATGATGGTTCGCCATCTCCCGGCATGAATCAAGCAAGTTCCGCCCGAGAGCCGCGCCGATCCCTCACGGCCGAAACCGTTGTGATTCCCGGTCCCCTACGCTCGTTCCTCCGCATGGCCGGCATCAGCCAGCAGATTTCTCCAGACGAAGTGATGCCGATGCTGGCCCACAGTGTTTCCTTGTACGGATACGAAGGCCGAAGTGAAACGGAGTTTCTCCGTCTGTTGGATCGGTATGTGCACCACGCACGGCAGGTGCGGTCCTTCTCTGGCGCGAACGGCATGATCCATATTGCAGGTTGCGCGGATGCGAGCCGGCTTATCGATGTTCTTGGTTACAAGTCTCGGGGAACCTGCGGGAAGAGAGATTTTTCTCTCGCGACCGCGGATGCAGAGCGAGCATTCCTGACGATTGACTCAGGATTCCCTCTCACCGCGCTTGAGCAGGCGTTGCAGAAGTCTGAACCTTTTGATTATCAGTTCCCAGATTCTCGGGTTCCGATCTTTTATACGGAAAAGGATTGGACGGAACTAGCCGCCTCGACAAAAAAGCCGGGCTCGACTCTGCTTGACTTGCTGCTGCATGATCGAACCTTGGATCGACTCTATTGGGCCTTGGCGAAATGCGACGAAGATACGAGAGTCGCGCTGAAGGAGTCACCCGGCCTCGTGAAATTGCTACCTCTCGCGCCGGAATTTGAGTTGTACGGCGGCGAGATTCGTATCCACTCGGGAAAGATCGAATTGCCTGCCGGATCTGGAAAGGCATGGCAGGATCTGGTGGGGGAGAGTCCGGGCTCCCCAGGAGCCTTCGTGCCTGCCTTGCTTACACGAGACCACGGCTGGCTGGCAGCCTATTTCGATGTCGTGTCCCGCTTGAATGAAACGCAACAAGAGCATATCGCGGAAGGCTCTCGCCTCAAGCGTCTGTATTCGGCCTATCGATCCACAGCGAATAAAGATGCTGCGTACGGGGTCTTTCCGCGGAATGCCGGTCTCCTGATCTTGCTTGCCTCGCTGAATTGGAATGCCAGGGGTGAGCCCGAGATTCCGGGGACGCACGAGTTTTGGCTCGGAGCCTTCTCGCAAAAGAACAACAATGGCCGCGAGCATATGAACCTCAACCATTGTTGCGATAGCGCCGAGCGAACGCTCGAAACATTGGTTGCTTCTTCGCGTTCTGAATTCGATAGCGGCCCGATGGCGGTCTTTCTCGTGTTGAATGCCCTGGATGCTGCAAGACCCGCTGATCGACGGTTGTCTAATGAAGCGCAGCAACTGATCTCTCGCAAATTCTCCCAATACAACCGCTGGTTCCCGATCTTCGCCGAGTTTCCATCGCTGGATGTCACCGCTATAAGGCAATTTGTAAACGCGGCCGACCGAATCGACGCGATTTCGAACTCAGCTCTGCGTGCAAATGCGCTGGGCGCGTTTCAAGCAGAGGTCGGCATCTGGCAAATTCTCGCCCGGCAAGGCGAGATCCCGGCGGAAAAGCAGAATTCGTCGTGGCAAAGTATGGTTCAACCTTTTATCGCTGTTTCGAACTCGGTGCAATTGTTCGACGCAGCCCGGACCGGTTTGCAAGCAGTTCTTGCTGCATCTACAGGGAGAACCGACCTCTCACAAGATGAGATTATCGATCTTCTCGCCGGCCCGACTCAGGAAACTTCGGACGGCCGGCGTGTGCACCAGGAAGTCGCTGAAAGAATTCGTGGCGTCATGGACGACCAACGCCTGGTGTCCCTCGACACGCTACTGGGTCTCTATGACGGACTGACACAGATGGCACACGGAGCCCATATCGGCGACAGTTTGCTCTCACTTGCTGGAAACTTGCGAGAGTTTGAGATGCCACGCCCCATCTTCACAGGGACCGAACGAGCCGAATGGTCTCCCTCTGTCTACATCAGCCGTCATGCCGAATTGCAGATTCGAACTGATCTTACAAAGGTCATTCAGTCAGCACGAACACCGTCTCAGCTTGAGGCCGCCCGGGGCAGACTCACGCCATTCTTGAGAGACACGCTGGTCGGCTTGAATTACGCCTACTACGAGCCGCCCGGCGCCGCGGTTCTGCATTCCAATCCGCTTTTGGTACGCTCCCATGACTTCTCATCGATGTCCGTACAGGGAAACAGAGAGCTGTGGGGCGATGCGATGCTGATTGGTGTCGGCGCACCGGCTGGCGGCGGTGCATATCTTGTGGGTTCGCTTGTCGACTTGCCCTACGCTCTAGCTGCCCTCGAAGGCGAACTGATTGCACCCAAGAATGTCCAGGCATTGATCTGGAATGAAACTGTCCCAGACCTTCTCATGGACGCTGTCCTGCCGCGATGGTGGACGTCGAGCCGGGTCGAATTGCATGCTGCTGCTCTGTATCAACGAGCCGGGGAAGAGCTGTTTGCTGCGTCGGCTTCGAATCCTCAATTACGATCCGAGGTGATCGGGATCCTTGCGGACCAAATGACTCCGGATCGACTGGAATGGGTGAGGGCAGCTCTTGAAAGACCGGAAACAGCCTCTGCGGCTACGTCCAGAATTCTTCCTTCGGAAACCTTCTTTCTTTCTGTCGAGTTCCGAAAGCGGTACCCGGACCAGCTTTCGAACTCGGGACAAGCGAACAGGGAACTGAGCGATCTCTCTCGAGAAGATCCGGCCGACGTCAGTCCTGAACGCCTTTCGGTGGACTTTGGCGTGCCACATTCCGTTTTGCTGTCGAACAATTCCCGTGTGCTTATCAGCATGAAACCTCCTCCAGCGTTCGGCGGGAACGCCAGCCGGCTCCTTGCGCAATCCTGGGAGTCCAACAATCTCTATTGGGCACGACTGGCGGATGAGATGGGCTATTCGCCGGTCATGCTTAATCTTCTTGTCCCGGCCCTCACCCGTCGCATGGTCGTCAACCTCTTTGCGAGCAGTATCGACGATTGGCCAGCTTTATTCCGGGCCATGCAGGAAACCGGGGATGAATTTCGGAAAGGCAAGATCACGGTCATCGGCGCAAGTACGGTTGCTCAAAGGTAGTTCTCAAATACTGAACTCTGGACTGGATTTGTCATGGCAAAGAAACCTTTCGCGATCTTCGGAATTCTCTCCTGTTTGTTTTGCGTGGGAGTTGGTTCAACTCATCTAACGTCCCAGGACGACCCGATGCATCTTCGCATGAACGTCGTTCTCGTCCAGCTCAATATAGCCGTAACAGACAATCATGGGAACTACGTGACCGGTCTTCACCCTTCGGACTTCTCCGTAAGTGAGGACAACATTCCGCAAAACATCTCCACCTTTGAAGAGAGCCGGGCCGGTCGCGGCGCGATGGAGACGGCTCGACCGAATCAAGCAAGCAACGCTGATCCTTCGTCGCAGTTGGCGATTCCAAAAATAACCACGGCGAATTTGTTCATTCTCTTCGATACCAGCAATTACATGTACCGGAGCTTCGTGTTTGCTCAGGACGCAATCGCAGACTTTATCCGCTCCATGGATGGATCAAGCAGGATCGCCTTCTACTCCTACAGCCGCAATCTTCTCCGGGCAACAGGACTCACCTCCGACCCGTTTCAGGTGATAAACGGCGTCCGCAGCTCAGTGGCGGGCGACGATGCCGCCCTCTACAACAGTCTCTTGCTTACGGTGAAGGATGCAGCGCCGCTGAAGGGGCGAAAGGCTATCGTAGTCTTCTCCAACGGACCGGATAACGCCAGCTCGGTTCCTCCGGAAGATGTATCGGAGTTGGCTGAATCAACAGGAACAATCATTTATATTCTCAGCACGCGTAAGGCACAGGACGATCCACAATCGGCCGCAGCTTTTGAGCGCGTCAGCAAGGCTTCTGGCGGCAAGGCCTATTTTGCAAAAGATTGGCGACAGGAGAAGAACGCTTTCGCCTCCATCCAGGAGGACCTGGTCCACCTCTACACGTTGAGCTATTATCCCCAAGCTAACCCCAACCGAGGATGGCGCTCCATCAAGGTGAAATTGGTAGGCAAGGAACTGCAGAAGTATCACACTCGTACTCGCGACGGCTATAGGCTATTGCCAGGTGCCGTCCGGTCACCGGATTCGGTCAGAGTCGGTTCCGAAACGGATCCGAATTGAACCGTTCAGCCAATGCTGAGCTGCTCCGCATACCCCACTGCTTGCGTTCGCACTTTGCTATGCTTGCCCGCCACTCAACAGCACTAAACCGGGTCCGCATAACGCCTCGCCGAATTCGACCACGCTTTACAGCCGCTGGTTACCATCAACCTTCGAGCTCGGCAACCAGGGCTTCTTCGAACTAATGTTATGAGAGAACTGACAGAATCTGCCGTAGGCTCACCATTGCCTTCAACCATTGCAGTTTCCGTGCTCGGTGGAGTTTTGGGCGGATCGATTGCAGCATTGCTGGTGGTTGGGTTCACAGAGGTGCTCAAAGCGATGCTGGAAGTAGTTTCCAGACAGCATACCTGGGTCATTGTCCTCGTGCCGCTGCTCGGAGTGGCGCTCTCAGTTCTGGTGCTTTACAGATTAGGCTTGAGCGAGGCCGACAACTCGCAGCGTTCGCGGTGGGGCGCCGAATGGAGAAGCTTTCCAGCGGGCGCCGCCCGCTCGCATCTCACTGACGACATGGTGGCATCCGCGGGCGTCGAGGAACGCTTTCCGTGGCGCCTGGTACCGATTCGCCTTCTTTCTATCTGCGCCACAGTAGGCCTCGGTGGGCCGATGGGGACCGAGGCTCCTGCGGCCTATCTCGGGGTCGCCACGGGCGCAGCTCTTGGTGCTCGCTGGCACCGTCTTCTTCGGCCTGCAGCCGTGGGAGGCGGTGCGGCTGGCGTGGCGGTGCTGATGGGGATTCCGCTTGTAGGCACCGCATACATTCTTGAGCTTGGTCGACGCCACAAGGCTCCGCTCAATGTCGAGCGGATAACGGCGGCACTCGTGGGCGGATTCGTCGGATGGCTCCTCAACATTTACCTTGGTGTCAACCTCATCCGCCTGGTTGTTCCCAAGGAACCGCCGCACAGCCTCTATCAAGCCATGATCACGGCGCTGCTCATCGGGGTGCTGTCCGGCTCGATCACCTCGCTCTCGGGGGCAGCCATCTATCGAGCGAAGGCTTGGCGGGCCAGCCCCGTCGTCCGCCTCGCACTTGGCGGGCTAGCCTTGGCAACGGCCGCGGTCATGATCGCGATGATTGCCTCTCCGTCAGCCGCCGTAGGCCCAGGCGGCGGGGCAATCACATGGGTAGAGAGCGCGACCGGGACCTCGGCGCTTATTGTGCTCGTGGTTGATGTACTCCGCGCAGTAGCCACCACGGCGGCCGCAGCGGCGGGCGGATGTGGCGGCCTGTTTGTGCCGTTTCTGGCGATCGGCGATCTCGCAGGACGAGTTTTTGCACCGTCGCTTGAAGTTCCGAGCGACCTTGCAGGAGCAGCGGGAGCGGCAGGCGGAATCAGCGGAGGTTATCACTTGCCATTTACCGCAGTTGCATTGGTTCTCAGCCAAGGCGGCCCTCGCCTCGCGGTGCTCACCTGCCTCGCCACGGTCGTTGTTGCGGGCTTCGCTGGTACTGGCTCAGCAAAGCTGCTGGATCGAATTCTCGCCTTTGGCCGTCCCGAAGTTGCGAGAGCACCCGTGACCGAGGAAGGCGACCCGTACAGCTTCTGACACCTTGCGGCGGTCTTCCTGGCGAGTCAGGTTTTCAGAAGGTTTTTGACTGGCTATTCAATCTTGTAGATTCGAAGATCGCCGGATTCGCTTTGTTCCTGCAACCAGGAGGGACGTGGCTGGGGCAAGGCAATGTCAGTACCTGGACGGGCGACGAGCCAGTGAACATGATACTTCTCGGCAAGTTGGCGTAATACACCTGGTTCGGTCGTCGTAAACATCAGATCATTGTTGCTCAAGAGCGTCGAGAATCCCGGAATGTAAGCCACGCCGTGATCCATGTATCCCTCCAGGACCACTGGACGCTCTGATAATGCCGTATATCCGTAAGAGCGTTCGCGCACGGAAACGAGGCTGTCTACAGCATGTTTATTCGTGGCGAATAGCTCGCCCGGCGTTGCGATCTCGCGCAATCTGATCAAACCTCGAACCTCGCCAGGTGTAAGACTTACATCTCGTCTTGCTCTTCCCATACCGAAGTTGAGCCATGGCGTAATCCAGGCGAGAAAACCGAACATCAGCGTAGCCATCAGGAATAGGGGGCCGATTTTGTGTAATTGGCTTCGCCTCAGGAGGGTTGATATTGCTGCCAGAGACAAAAGTACAACAAAGCAGATGAGGAGCTTCGATCGGAAGAGAGGGATGTTAGTAGGATGGCGCAAGAGCAAGGCGATGATTCCGATCAAGACCCCGGATGAGAGCACCAGGACCAGAATCCCCCGCGCTACGCTGAGCCATTCCGCGACCAGCCGGGATCGTTCGGCAGCACGCCAGAATTCTGGTGTGAACCTTGAAAAGGCGAAGATGCTGAACATGGCTTGAAGATAGTAGATTCCGTAGCGCTCGTTGCCTTCAAGTTGGAGCAACCCATAGAAGAGCAGGAGCCCAAACGAACCAATCAGAACCAGCGCAGCAAATGGATTTTTTCGCGGGTGCGATATCCAGCGAAAACCCAGGAGTCGAATGCCGAGGCCCGCGGTGAATTCGACGGCAAGTGGCCACCACAGAAGTTGAGGGTGTCGGTCAATCGAGGATGCTGCAATGTCGGGCGAGTGACGGTAGTCCATGATCGCCCAGGCGCCATAAAAGAGAGCAACCATAAATGCGATCTGGATCCAGGACCTCAGTTGTCCCAGGCTGTTCCAAAACAGGAGAATTCCTACCGTACCGACGCAATAGAGAGCTGCCACGGAGTTCATAGGTACAGCCATTGCTGGTAGAAGAAGCAAAACGAGCCTTCGCGGGGATTGCAAAATCGCAGGAGATTGTTCTATGAGGCAAAGGCCCATGATCGCTGTGATGCAGATCAGACCATGTAGCACCGAATGACCGAGGATGAGATGGCTGAACGGTCCGCCATCAGCGAGCACATCGACCTCAGGAATTTTAAAAAGCACGGCCCCAGTTACGTATCCGGAGCTATTGTAGGCATCAGTAAAGAGCGAAAAGAGCGATCCGTAGAAGAAGAGTCCGGCGACGGACATGACTCCCCCGAACTTTTGTCCGGTGGCTTTCACCGACAGGATGGCACCCAGTCCAAAGCAAGAGAGCAGGAGTGCCCAGATAGATGCACCGCGTGTGATGCGGGCGAAGGCATCGCCCAGGCTCAGCCCTGAAAAACGAGAGATGACTGCCGCAGGAGCGTATGGGGCAAAGTGATAGCGCAGTTCTAGAGCGGTTGCTCCGGGAATTCTTGGCGGTTGGGCACCACTCTCAATATCTGCAGCAATCGAATAGAAAAATTGCGTGTCGACATATATCCAGTTGAATCCTCCATCCGATTTTAAGACCGCGTCTTTTCGGGCCGATGGATAGAAAAAAACTGCGCAGACAAGAATCGAGAGCGCAACGAGGCTTGCTCCGTAGGAGACGGATTTTTCCTTAAAGCGGCTACGGTCAGTCCATACAAATGGGAGTCCGATGACTATGAGCACCGTCCAGAATGCCGGAACCCAGATGAGCGGATGACCCAACCTGAGCCAGAGTGCAGCAAGAGAAGAGAGGAACACAATCCCGATCGCGGGAGCAAAGACAATGGCGTGGATCGGGTCACAGGCCGGTATTGCGATGCCGAGGATGCCGTAGCCGGCAATATATGCGATGAAGGAATAACAGAGCAGTCCGAGTGCAGCCCAAGGTCCACTCATAGCAAATACTGCGACAATCCACGGAAGAAAGACGAGTGCTGTAGCGAAATCGGCGCGGCGATCAGAACCGAAAAACGACCCGAAAGAGCGGATCGTACGACGTGAGCCAGACGTAATCGTGGACATCATTTCAGCATCTACTCCTGGGCTGCCCGCAATCCTTACCAGAGTGAGTGTCAGTGTAGCTCAGCCATTGAGTAATCGATAGAGTCGCTGGCGGATCCGTGGGAAGTGGTAGTCTTCCATGTTGCCGGTGCCGGTGGTCTTTAGACCAGCGAGGAATGTAGCCCGGTGTCGCAGTAGACTTTCCAGCGCCCTGCCAGGGCCTGCGTCCCCCCGTTGCTGCGGGGTGGACCTCATTTGCACGGCTCGCAAAAGCCCCTCGTTGGTGCAAGAGTGGAAGAAGTATCGCGCGCTAAGATCGGAGGCGACAAATCCCTTCGATCCGAATTCGGGACCCGCGTACATGAGCAGGTATCAGCGCCGTGACGGTTTAGCGAGGCGGAGGAGCCAGGGCTTTTGCCACTGCACGCGCCAATTCATCGGGAATAAATTTGGCCACATAGCCATCGGCCCCCACCCGGTTGGCATGCGACTCGTTGGCCGATCCCGATAGCGACGAATGGATAACTACGGGAACGGCCCGCAACACATCATCTTCCTTCATCTGGCGCGTCAGCGTGAAACCGTCCATCTCCGGCATCTCCAGATCCGTGAGAACCATCGCCACCTTTTCGCGCATCGGGATTCCGGCTGAGCGTGCTTCTTGCGCAAGAACCTTCAGCCGATCCCAAGCCTCTCTACCAGTTTTGGTGCCGATAAAATTCACACCGAGCCGTGTTAGCACAGTCTCGATTTGACGGCGCGCCACACCCGAGTCATCCGCGTACAACACAATTGACCCATGTGGCAGATGGATCGGCGGAAGATGCGTGATCTCTTCCCCGCTTCTGAACCGCGACGGCAACGCCTCTTGCAGAATCGATTCCACGTCGAGAATCAGCGCCAGGCGGGCATTTTCTTCGCGCTCGTCGAGGCGAGCGAGGCTGGTCACCAGTGCGCCCGCCGCTGACTTCTCAGCCGATACCACCCTGCCCCACTCGAGGCGCACAATCTCCTCTACCTCTTCGACCGCGAACCCCTGTACGGAACGCTCGTACTCGGTGACAAGCAGGATATTGCGCGCCGATGGCTTGCAGCCCACTACCGAGGGCAGATCGATGACGGGGATGATCTGCCCGCGGATGTTCGCCACCCCGAGAACGTGCTTGGGGGATCCTGGCATCGGCGTAATCACCGGCATGATCAACGCCTCACGCACTTTGAAGACATTGATGCCGAATACTTCGCGTGTGCCGGAGTTGCGGTCTTTCCCGAGGCGAAAGATCAGCAACTCGAATTTGTTCGTCCCGGCTAACTTAGACCGCTCATCCACTTCCTGCAATACGTCACTCATGACGAACCCTCAATTCTGCTTTTGGCTGATGGCGGCGTTCAGAGCTTCGAGCTTATCTAGAAGCTCTTGTTCGTATCGAGACAATTCTGCCCCCTGGCGAAGAGCCTCCTCCGGGTCGTTCGCCTGAAGCGCAGTACGTACAGCCCGCGCCGACAAGTAAAACGCGGCATGGGGGCTGTCGACCTCCTGGAACGCCGGCGTCTGCCCGAACGATTCCCGCCCGATTCCTTCGTACCACCGGGCAAACCCACACTGATGATGGTCAGGCAGCTCCATGCCAGTCTGAGGCGCGGTTCTGCTACCGATCTCCGTTAGCATGTTGCGTGCGTAAATCTTGACTTCGTTTTGGGCCGAATCGATGTTCATCAGCGCCACTAGCGTGTGCAGGGAGCGGACCCGCTCGCCCAGAGACAATGTGACCGATTCGGCGCCGTGAGCCGTCTGCTCGGCCGCGTGACTCGTTCGTTCGATGGAGCGAGCCGAGCCGTCGATATCGGTGATATTGCTTTGTACCTCTTCGGTTGCTTTTTGCACTCGCTTAGACAGGTTGCGCACCTCGTCGGCTACGACCGCGAAGCCACGTCCGTGTTCGCCCGCCCTGGCGGCCTCGATGGCGGCGTTCAGTGCGAGCAAGTTCGTCTGATATGCGATTTCGCGGATAGTTTGCGCGATCCTCCCGATCGCGCCCACCTGGGAGATGAGACCCTGGGAGGACTTGCGACTCTCGGAGACGGATTGCGCCAGGCCGTTTAGCGTGCCTCCCACAGCCTTCATCGCGCGATCGGTTTCCGTTGCAACGTTCATCAGCGAATCCGCGTTTTCCGAAGCCGACCGGCTCATGTTGCCGATCACCTGTTCAGCAAGCTTAGCGTCGCTGATGTTTCGCCACGACGCGTGAAATGCCAGGACCTTACCCTCGGCGCTGGAAATCGGGGTGAAGCTCAGAGCAAAGGTAACTCCGCCCAGGACGAGTTCGGTGGAGTGTTCCCGCGTAGTGCCAGTGGTGAGAGCGCGGAAGATATTGCGAATTCGTTCCGGGTCCTTGTGAAACTGGTGAATCGAGCGTCCCTGCGCATTGCGCACGTCGGCTCCGTGGAGCAGGGGATTCAGCCGCTTGTGATTGAGGTTCATCGCTTCAGTGGCTGCGCGATTCATGTAGAAGATGGCGTTCTCCATCTTCTCGTCCGCTTCGCAAAGCATCTCGAGACTCGATAGGGGTTCGAGAAGCCTTCGGGCGTACTCAAGGAGCTTCTCTCTCTCCGGTGCAGTTCTCTGCCCTTTGGCGGCCCGCTGCGCTGCGGGAGCAGGGCGGCGAAGAGCTGGCGCGGGCGAACTCCTGCGCCGGCCCGCGGGTCTTCGCGAGGATTTGCCGGCATCCTTTTTCGTGCCGATACCCTTGCCGGCGTGTTGACGATTGCTGATGACAGTGCTGGCCATGATGAGATCTCCTTCAGCGATAAATTGCGGTCCCAACGGTCAGCCCGTCGAACCAGTTCAGGAAGCGTTGTACGTTTTCGCCTGCATAGATTGCCCCGTGCTGCGGACATAGAATATCGATGTCGAGCTGGCGAACACGATCGATCCAGTCCTTCTTGGCAGCGCCTGAGGGCATCCAGCGCTGATGGAAAAACTTGGCATGCTGGATGTGTTCGTCGAATGCTTTAGCGGATTCGCCGCCCTGGCGGCCACCCACCCAGATGCTGTGCCCCGGCGGCAAGAGCGCCGCGCTGACGTCGCCACAGAAGAAGACCTTCGCCTCTGGATCGTAGACGTGGAAATTGGCGGAGGCGTGCAAATAATGAGCAGGCACGAACTCCAGCTTCTGGCTTCCAATCATCATGCTTCCCCCTTCGTCGGGGATGCCGATGAACTCGGCATTCAGCGCTCCGTAATGCCGGAGGAAGCCTTCCCAGAGGCTTGGCACGTGCCACTGAATCCGGTCATTGCAGGCATTCCAGAGAGGCAGGCTCGACGCTATATCCGGATCCTGATGGGACACAAACGCCTTTGCGACCGATGTCGGCGGTACCACCTCCGCCACTGCGGCCAGGACCTGTGGAAAGATCTCAAAGCCGCCAGGGTCGAGAACGACACTCTGCCCGTTGGATTCCACGATGTATATGTTCGAGTCGATAACCCGGCGCTCATCCTGGTCGTAGAGTACCCACCAGCGGTGATTGCCTGCTTCAAATACCGGCGCTGCTTTCATGCAGTACCTCCTCCAGTTCGCCGCGATATTTCCAGATCGCGTCTCGCACCTTGGCGACCGCAAGGCCCATTTCATGGGACACGCGCATCAGCGGCGCACCGCTTTGTTCCGACAGTGCGGCCTCGATGCGTCCGTTGGTGACCACGTATTCCTGTTCGGCGATGCCTTCCTGCAGCCGTGCGACGGTTTCCACCAGCCGACGCAGGATCACCACGCCCTCGGCCTCTTCCGTTTCGATGTTGTGCTGCCAATTGCCTTCAGACCGGTGCAGGAAATTGTTGAAGCCTGCATTTCCGTTGACCTGCGCCGTGCGCCGAAATAACTCGGTGTAGCGGCCCTGCTGCAGAATGCGCATGTGAACGCGAACCAGCGGCGCTATCGACTGTTGCAATGGCCTTGCAGCCTCTTTCAGGTGCACAGCCTGCTCCCGAAATGCCTGCGCAACGACTCCGTAACTGGCAAGCTTGTTCCCATGCCGTTTCACGAGAACCATGGCATTCAGAGCCCGCCGGTCGATCTCATGCAGCGAGAGTTCGATCATGCGTCGCGTGCGGAACGAGGCATCCATAATCCGCATGATGCACTGGGTCTCCATCAAAATACTCCTTCGGCCGAAGCCGGACTCGCCGCGCTCAGCGCTCCGGCATCCAGGATCAGCACCACGTTGCCACCCCCGGAGATCGTGGCACCCTGGTAAAGATTGCGTCCGGTAAGAAAATCGATGGGCTTGACCACGGAATCCTCATTACCCAGCACCTCGGAAACTACGAACAGACCGCGCTCGGTCAATACGCCCTCCACGCTCTCTGTCCCCAGACGCAGCGGCCTGTTTTGAAGAATCGCGCCCAAGTCCACAAGAGGAACCGTCTCCGTGCCGTCTACGCGGTAGGTCACCCGTCCGGCGAGCCGATGCACGCGACCCTCGTCAAGGTCTGTCAGACTGTCGATCGCGGATATGGGCAATGCGTAGATGTCCTGTCGCACCCGTAGGTACAGCACCGTCAGCACCGCCAGAGATAGCGGGAACTCCATCGCAACTCGCGTACCCCGACCGAGTTGAGTATCAATCGACAGGCGCCCGCGCAATCGCGTAGTGGATTCCTTCACCACGTCCATGCCTACACCGCGGCCGGATAGATCCGAAGCCTGTTCTTTGGTCGAGAAGCCTGGCCGGAAGATCAACTCCAGGGCCTCCTGTTCCGACAAACCGGCGGCCTGCTCCGGCGTGATGATTCCCCTTTCGATCGCTTTCTGCGTAACCGCACAACGATCGATCCCCTTGCCATCGTCTGAGACCTCAATACGGACTCTGTCGCCCAGATGAAGTGCCGCAATGCGCAGCACTGCGGTGGCCGGCTTGTTGGCGGCCGTGCGCACCTCAGGCATCTCGATCCCGTGGTCCAGACTGTTTCGGACCAGGTGGGTCATCGGGCCGGACAACGCGTCCACAACAGTCTTGTCGATCTCGACGTCTTCCCCGACGATCTCGAGGCGAACTTCCTTTCTCAATTGCCGGGAGATGTCGCGCACAACCCGGGGCAGTTGCTGAAAGAGCCGTCTGCAGGGCTGCATGCGCAGGCGCATGACTGTGCCTTGCAGATCGCTCACCGACAGGTCCACTTCGCGGGCAATGCGGGTCATGCTCTCGCTTTCCTTGCCGAGCTGCATCACGGCGGAGGTCAGCCGATTGCGCAGCAACACTAGTTCACCGACCTGGTTAAGCACTGCGTCCAACCGGTTCGCGTCAACGCGCAGGGAGTTCTCGATCGTTTCCGCAACTCTGGGAGCTGAAGGGGTCGCTGCCTGAGCGGCAGCTTCATCATTGTCGGGAGCTTTTTCGGGAGCCGTCACCGAGGCAATCGGATCGTCGCAATGCTCCGCATCCGCGTTTCCAATGCCCGCGAGATCCTGAATCGTACGACTGAGATCGGCGGGCCCGGGATCCGGCGGCTTCTCCTCTGCCAACTGCTGGAACATGGCCTCGATTACGTCAATGCCTTTCAGGATGGCGTCGATTCGCGCCGATGTGATCGGCAGGCTGTGCGAGCGCAATTTATCCAGCAGATTTTCGAGGTTGTGTGCCCAGTCCACCAGGTGACTGGCTTCCAGAAATCCCGCGCCGCCCTTGATGGTGTGGAATGCACGAAAGATCGATGCGATGGCTTCATCGTTTGCGGGTTCCGTTTCGAGGCGAAGAGTCTGCTCCTGGGCCCCTTGCAGCAGATCCTTCGATTCAACGAGATAATCGTGCAGAATCTCCAAATCCATGACTAGAACGTCCGCTTTCTGAGACCACGAGCCGCCTTCGCTCGCGCAATCCCAATGAACCCATAGGAACGCGTGCGAGACACGCTCATCTCCGTGCCAAAACCCTGCAGGAGCAACTCGCAACTGATACTGCATATCCGCAGCCAGTTGGATCTGGGGTCGATTAGTAAGCTCTGATTTTTCGTCCTCCACCCCGCACAGAATCGAGGCATCCTGCGCTGAACGGCGAACTCCGACTTGCATCGCGAGCGCTTTTGACGCCACGTAATTTCTATCGACGGAAAGCGGCACGGCCGAGAGGGAATACGACGGAATTGTTGATCAGGTACAGCGCGGGTGATCTGAACCAGCACGAAACTGGCCGCCAATAAACTTACGCTAAATCGACAACGATCGCGCCGGCCTCTCCTGTTTGCCTCTCGCTCCCGTCCGGTTTCCCGTTTCGAACTGGACGTACGCTAGGGGCCTTCTCAGCCGGGCTTATTCAGAAGTCACGCTTGTTGCTTTGGAGCGCGGCTCGCGAGCACTGAACATCAGGACAGAGCCGTATGTAGGTCCTCAAAACCCATATAAGAAGTTATTGATTGTATAGACGTTTATGGCGGAGGGAGAGTCCGTCAACACATATTGAAAATAAAATAGTTATGTATAGTTTCTAACGAGATACCGTCATGGATACCGTCAGTCAGGCTGGATGCGTCACCGTGCTGTAGAGCAGGCTTGCAGGCAGTGGTGCAGTCTCAATCCTCTTTTCCTTCTTGGACGTAAATCATCCGACACTTCGTGAACCCTCGGTAGATCGCAGCAGCTTCGCGCAGAATAATGACTTCGTGTACCGACCCATCTGGTAGCGAATCCGCATAATTTTCCAAGGATTCGGCCACGAAAACACTCGCTGGAAGTAAGCACGTAGACTTTGCCATGCCCTAAGTCTAGCGCCGATCTCAACCCTGGTGGAAATTCAAATTGTACGACTGCCCCGTTTGCAAAGCTCTCGAATCTCCTCCGCAGTCGCATACCGATTCTGCTCCACTATCCAAATCCATTCGATGTCTTGAGGTCGAATTCCGCACACATCACGAGCACTGATACGGTTGAGCAGAGCGCCCGTCTTGTACTTGAGATTGTAGTGTGCAGATTGGTAGTAGAGGTCACGAACCACCAGGGGAGTCCTCCAGGACGTCACTATTGCCAGCCGCAGCGTGCAAATGGCTTCGCTCCACATGAAGACGGAATTGAGCCGCGAACCACTCCACATTGTCGATTGGGTTCGTGATCCGTGGCGTGCTTTGCGGCATCTGTTCGCCACACTTAGAACACTTGGCAGAGACCGGAACGCTGTTCTCGTCATAACTCATTTGGAGTTCTGGCAGCTGGGGCATACGGGGATTGTAGCCCCACAGAAGCCTAGTTCGGTGTCAATCCTGGCTGCTCTATGACTGCGCCCCGTCTTGTGCGATCAAAGCAGGCTCTGCAACGCACTGGTCTATTCTGAGTCGGTTTGAACGGCACGGTTGTATCTGAGCCACAATCCGAGCATTTAATCTGTGTTTCGACCGTTCGTCGACCTGCTCTACCACGGAGGCCCTTACATGGCTTGCAGTGTTTCGGATCGTTCACGAATCCCTTGTCCTTGAAAAATGCCTGTTCCCCCACCGAAAACACAAACATCATGCCGCACTGGAAACACCTCAACTCCCTGTCAACCAATTCCATAGACCGTCCTATCCATTGGGGGAGAGCGAATGTGGAACTAATTCCAGAGAGTGTGAACCCGTTTGGATGAAAAGGTCAATCAGATTTCGACCTACTCGGGGTCGCTCAAATCTCCGCTCATTTCGGCTGCGCTGGGAAGCAGGGAATAGAGGAGACTGGCCGGGTACTTCGCGTACGTTCCATCTTCAAACGTGATGACTAGCTGTCTCTCATCCTCAAGGCTTCGATGATGCGGGGGACCACTGCATTCTTTTCCATCTTTGGATTATGGTCTTCTTCAAAAGGAAATCAGTTCTCCATCCGACATAGTGGAGACCCCTGCCTTGACCGAAGGGCATCCTGGATGTCTAAGTCCTGCATCGAATCGATTTCATGTCTCCGCACCTTTCTTCCGAACTCATCAAGGGTCTTTGTGCCACGTTGCAGAAGCTTGACGAGGACTTTCCGTGTCAAACGGACGAACCCGTTGTCGCTGGGTTAAAGCGTTTCCTGCTTTTGCGCATAGCGGAACTGGAAGCCATCGAATCCGCCCGTGCCAACGAAGCAAGTGAATTGAATGGGCCGCCTGAGACAGACGACTCGCACTCGATTGTTTGGCTGCGACTGAAATCACGTTGACGTCTTTTCGGGCGAACGCAACGTTGGACAACGTAAGCTCAGTCGGCTTACAGTTTTGCGTTGCCAAGCTTTGCGAATTGCCAGTTCTCGGAGTCCTCAACGGTCTCAGAAGACGGCGGCTTCCTGCCGTGATATAGCTCCATCAAAGCTGGGTCGCAGACATGTTGCTGTTCGTACATGAGGAGTTCGCCCTCGACATAGACCGCTGCCACGGTCGCGGCACATCGCGGACATATCGAGTCCACGGTTCCGTCCAGATTCTTACGGTGAGCGAATTTCAGAGATTCTGCCATTCGAGGTTTCTCCAAATAGAAGCGGACGAACCCCTCCAATGTCGTTAGCTCTTCAAACGCAGCCACAGTCCATAGACCAGTCCATCGTGTGGGGAGGGGGAACGTTGGACTAAATTCTAGAGAGTGTGAACCGATTCGGGTCAAAGGTCAATCAGATTTCGTCGTTAACGAGGTCACCTACTGGACGCGGGATTTTGCGGTCCAAGCCTGCTTGGATTCCTAGCATTTCTCGGTTCGCAGATGTGAGCAAAATTAGACAGATTCGCTGCCCGGGAGAGATGTCAAATCCCTCTCATGAATGTGCCGATTCGGATACTGACCGTGGAGCAAGATGGAGATGATGGGCTAATCGTGAGGTTCTCAGACGGAACGACCGGCGCGTACGTAGTGGAAGAGCTACTTGAGCTAAGGCCATATCGCGAACGGACAAAAACCAAGACCACACTCCCAACCCCAAAAACTCAACTGAACGCGATTGCAGGGGCATCCTAGTCTAGTCCTTACCGCCCGGTGCCATTTAGACCTCTGACCCCGTTGTCACTATGCCTGCGTGGGCGGCTACAACACGCCACATCCTCTGAGGCGAGAGCGCCCAAACACGCGTAAAACGAAAGTCGCCGTTCGCTGGGCAGCCATCGTACGTGCCTGTCAATAGCATCCGTACCGAAACGATGGCTACCTCCCCATTGACTCGAATTTGCGGGAGAGGAGCAAGAGCGAAGGAAGCAGGATCGATTCGCATCCACCCTGGTCATCGCTGCTTCCATCATTGCTGCTGTCAGGTTGGCACGAGATGACATCTCAAGACCGTCACCACGATTGACTTCAGTGATTGCAGATAGCGTGCAACTGGCGAGATCGATTTTGGAGAGAGTTGTCCGTTAGAGGACAAACCGTCAGCATCCTATAGGTCCGCACGTTTGTTGAGCCGAACAGCAAGTGTGTGTTGCGGCTGATTCGCAATCATTGCGGTCCCCGTGATGGTGTCACCCTGAACGTTCCCGGAAAAGTGCATGTCGTAATCGCCTGGAACTCCTAGGACGCTCTTGATGTCTGGATCGAAGTTGTGGACGTGAACGCGTCCCTTTATCAAGCGAGCATCCCCTGTGTACGTTCCAACCCAGGTGAAACCGCTGTCACCTCCAAATATCTTCCCGTTCACGAAGACGACGATCCCACCACTCGCGACTGGTGGAGGCTGAATCTGAAGAATCCATAAGCCATCTAGCATTTTTGCCAGCTCCGAAGACCTTCAAAATCGATGGATGAAGCCAGGACGCATTATAATGTCTCCAGTTCAGCGGACAACATATGTTCTTAGGAAGTAACAAGATCACCGGCAGTCCGTCCTTCGGGGCGATGTACGCCTAGGAACTCGTTGAAATTCGCCTAATTGCGGCGTCTTTCCTGGCGATTTTCATTTCTTTCTGTTCGAAATCTGTTTGAAGTACAGTTCTTGCCGGTGTTTATAGGTGTTTGCAAGCCTCAGGGAATCATCCCCGAGGCTCGCAACCGTTGCTCAGGCACACTTCTCCCGGAGCATTTCTGGTGGTTGAGCCATCAGTCGCGGCAGCCGGATCAGGTTGTGCGCCGCGCAACTGAAGACGAACAGCCAGTCCACTTTCTCCAGACCTCGCAACTTGACCTGGCGCAGCGGGCCGGTTTGCTTCAGCCATCCGAATCCCTTTTCGATCAGCCATCGGCGGCTCAGGCTGATGGCATAGCCGGGCTGGCGCGTGGTTCTGCGGTCCAGGTTGCTAGTGCGGCCTTTGTCGTTCCTGGTAACGTGCGGCGTCACGTTCAACTCCCGCACCGTGCTGACGAAATCCTTCGTGTCGTAGGCCTTGTCGGCGCCCACCGTGATGCGGCGTGAGCGGCCTTCCTGCTTCTCGGCAAGCATCAACAGTGCTGCATCGCGCTCGGCATAACCGTCGGCGTGCGTCACCATCGCCGCGGCGATCAGACCGTTGCGGTTCTCGACCAGAGCATGGCCAAGATAACTCAACTTCGACTCCTTGCCGTAGCTCTTCTTGTACAACCGCGCATCCGGATCGGTGGTTGACTGATGCGTATCGTTGCTGCGCTTCTGTCCGCGAAAGTCCGTACCATCGTCATCGTCGGAGCCATCCTTGGAGCGAAAGCTCTTCTGCGAGGCCCAGGCCTGGATCAGTGTGCCGTCTACGGTGAAGTGTTCGTCGGACATGAACTTCTTCGCCTGCTTGTTCACCTCGGCGAAGAACTGCTGCGCCACATCCGAGGTCAGCAACCGATCGCGGTTCTTGGAAAACACCGCATGGTTCCATACCGCGTCGTCCATGCCAAGGCCCACAAACCAGCGGAACAGCAGGTTATAGTCGATCTGCTCGACCAGCAACCGCTCCGAACGCACGGAGTAGAACACCTGCAACAGCAGCGCCCGCAGAATGTACTCCGGTGCAATCGAGGGACGGCCGGAGTCGGCATACAACAGATCGAACTCCGGACTCAACGTCCGCAGCACCGCATCCGTCAACTTGCGAACTGCCCGCAATGGATGATCCTGAGGCACACGCTGCTGCAACGATATATAGCTGAACATACCGTCCTGATCCCGCTCGTCTCCACGCATGTCTGTTAGACGAATGGATGCCAACCCCCGACGCAAACAGGTACCTATTTCAACAAGTTCCTAGGGGTCCGCTAGATCAGGCAGCTTTGATCAGCGAATCTCGGGCGTCATTTTCATTTGGGCGCTCGGCAACATAGAACGCACCAATCACTGCACCACGGTTCCTACCGAGTGACGGCTTCGGCCAGTCCGGTACCCAAACAAATGATCATCTAGCAGCCCACAGGTTGACGCATTCGTGTCTTCAATCGTGTCGGCATCAGGGCCGTAAACGAAAAACTGTGTCCTCAAGGACACCTCAACAGCAATAAAAGGAAATGGAGAATTTATGACGATGGTACTTAGCGAAAATGCAAATCTTGCCTACGGCTGGATGCGTCGGATGGTGGCCGGTGAAATCAACCCAGATGACAACCCGGAGGACAGCATGGTGTCTGCTACTGGCCTTAGACGCCCATCTCCAGCGCGTCTATCACCAGGCTGCGGTGCATGTCCGGACGCATCGACCAGCCCACCACCTTGCGGCTGAACAGATCGATCACCACCGCCAGAAACAACCAGCCCTCCTCGGTACCGATATACGTGATGTCGCCCGTCCACGCCCGGTTGGGAGCAGGCGCGGTGAAGTTGCGGTTCAGCAGGTTCGGCGCGATCGGAAGGTCATGCCGGCTGTCGGTGGTCGTAACCCGGAAACGCCGCTTGCCCCGGGCACGAATGCCGTGCTGCTGCATCAGCCGCTGCACCCGTTGCTTGCCCACCCGTGTGCCGCGCTTCCGCAACTCCCGCCAAATGCGCGGCCAGCCGTAGGCGCCGCGATGTTCCGCGTACAACGCGCTGATGTGCGCCAGCAGCGCCGCATCGCTCAAGTGCCGGCGCGACGCTATCTTCCGGCGCCGTGCCCGGTGCTGATGAAAACCCGACACGCTCACCTTGAGCACCCGGCACTGCACGCAAATCGGCCAGATATGCCGATGACGATCAACGAAGGCATACTTCACTTCTGGCCCTTTGCAAAGTATGCCGTCGCTTTTCCCAGGATGTCGCGCTCCATCTTCACCCGCGCCAGTTCCGCACGCAGACGGCTGATCTCCATCTGTTCGGCCGTCACCCCAGCCTTGCCGCTGACTTCCTTCAGCTTGCCATCCCGCTTCGCCTTCACCCAGTTGGACAGGGTCTGCTCCACCACTCCCAGGCTGCGTGACACCTCGGCAATGCTCTGGCCCGACTCCACCAGCCGCACTGCTTCCTGCTTGAACTCCAGCGTGTACCTGCCCCGTTTTCCGTTCCTCATCTGCCGTCCCTCTCGCTATTACAGCAGCTCAGCTAAGGGATACGTTTTACGCGGGCAAGGTCAGGAGCATCATGACCAATTCTTCACTCCCACCCGGCGTACGCAGGGTTCGCAATCTTTTCCAAGGACGTTTCCAGATAAATGGACGCCGAATACTCTCACCCGGATTCGATACACCAGATGCTGCAGCGGCGTGGATCACGCGTCAGCAAGAACACCATGCAACCAAGAGCAGCAAACGGGTAGCAGCATGAATTCAACCACACTACATCAATTTCTTCGTATAGGTGATGTCTCTAGATTGACTACACTATCGAAGTCCTACATATACGCACTGCAAGCAAAGGGACTATTCCCCAAGTCGTTCCAAATTGCGCCCAAGGTCTCGGTATGGACGGAAGCGTCGATTAAAGCTTGGCAAGCTGCACAGTTGCACTCCGCTGCTGATGTCGCGATCTGAGAGCACAAGAAAGCCCACCACGGTCACTTCCACGGTGGGCTTCATAGTTCCTTCAAGTTTGAGACCTATGGACAATTGCCAAGCTTCGTTAGATGGTCGGAATACCACTGCAGCATTTCTCGTCTCTGGGGCAGATACAGGGCCTTGTTGTATGCAGCACGGACTCCTGGCTGAATATGAGCTAGAGCCATCTCGATCCAATCGCGGTTGAATCCATTTTCATTCAAGATGGTGGACGCCACACCGCGCCAACCATGACCGGTCATCTTCTTGCCGTACCCCATCCGTTTGAACATTTGGAGCAGCGTCATGTTTGACATTGTGGCAGCCCCTTGCGTACCGGGGAACACATAACCGCTCTTATGTGAGCCACTGACCTGCTTCAATAGGCGCAGAGTGTGCAGTGCTTGCGTGCTTAGTGGCACCATGTGGTCTCTACCACCTTTCATCCGATCACCTGGAATGAAGATCGTTGCCGCGTCCATGTCCACATCTGACCAGCGCAGTGTGATCAATTCGCCAGTGCGTAGCAACGTGTAAGACATCAACTTCATGCCGAGCCTCAGCCAGTGGCGAGCCTTGGTATATCTCGATTGCTTGGAGCAGGCCCGGCAAATCTTTTTCCTCGATACGAGCGAAGTTCACGACCGTACGTGTTTCCAAAATGTCGCTGGGCTTGATGTCGGCATGGGCGTTTTGCTTCGCGTATCCGCGAGCCTTGGCATAACGCAGAATCTGCCCTATGACCATCAGACAACGGTCAGCAGTTTCGCGGCCATGGTTCGATTGGACCGTCGATACGAATCCTGTGATATCGGTGGTGGTCAAATCGTTTACAGGTTTCGCACCTAATGCAGGCAGAATGTGATTCCTCATTCTGGCTTCCGTAGTGGAGACATGCCGCTCACTCTTGCCAGCACGGAACAACTTAAGCCATTCCTCCGCAATCTGAGAGAAGGAGTTCGCTCGGGCTTGCAACGCTGCTTTCTTCGCGTCCTGCTTCGCCGCGCTGGGGTTCGTTCCATCTGCTACCAGTCTCTGTGCATCGTGATGTTTGTCCCGTGCCACAGCCAAGGAAACGATAGGGTACTTTCCGATTGTGTAGAGTCCCTGCTTCCCATTCAGGCGAAACTGGTACCGCCAAATCTTGCTGCCAGTCTCTGACACGAATAGATGGAGACCACCACTGTCGAACAGCTTGTATGACTTCAGCTGTCCATCTTCAACCTTGATCTTCGCGCCCCGTACCTCTGTATTGTTCAACCTTTTTTTCGCCATCAGTTCTGATCCCTCCCTGATTCCCAAACTATAGTTAAGAAAAACAATATCAGGAAAGAATACCGTCAATCAAGAAGGTACCGTCACATCAATGCCGAAATACCGTCACGGATACCGTCGTTTGAGTGCGGATGGTGATGGAGTCACAGAGAGCGATGAGGAGGGAAAATTGCTCGTAAATGATTATTAATAAATGTATTGGTAACAGGTGATGGAGGCGTAGGGAGTCATATAGAGCGATGTAGACTGGTAATTGGCGGAGGGAGAGGGATTCGAACCCCCGGTACCCTTTCAGGCACAACGGTTTTCAAGACCGCCGGTATCAACCGCTCACCCATCCCTCCGCGAGAGGGGGCCAACTGCTTTCTCCCAGTTTAGCTTAAGTTTTGCGAACGAAGGTCCTCCCGGACTTCTCTATCCCTTTTCAGTCCTCCGACGATCCTCGCGCGCATCGCCTCATATCCACCTAGCAGAACGCTGCAATCCATTCCAACGGCAATCAAATCAAAACCTGATTCCGCGTACACACTCGCCTTTTCAGCCGTCGCCGCAAAGATTCCGCAGGGCTTTTCAGCTTCACTGCAAATTGCCTGAATTTTGGCGATGCTTTCGACGACCTGCGGCTCGTCAACCTTACCCGGGATCCCCAATGATCCGCTCAGGTCATACGGCCCGATCACCACCGCATCCACCGCCGCGTGTCCAATGATCTCCTCCGCGTTCCTCACGCCTGCCGTAGTATTCGATCTGCACGACGATTGCGTATTCCTGAATTCGCAGGCACTCCTCGAATCTCGTTCCATAGCCCTGCGCCCGTGCGATCCCCACGCTTCTCTCGCCACGCGGCGGATAGAGCGCAGCCCGTGCGATCTCGTCCACCTCGGCCGCCGACGAAACCTGTGGCAGAATGATCCCGTCGCACCCAATATCCAAAAACCTCTTGATCGATGTCGCTGACCGGTCGGGTAGCCGCACAAAGGTCGGCGGGCCGCCCGAATTCACGGCACACGCGGTCGCCGCGCTCACTTCGTTGAACCGTCCATGCTCACCATCGATCCAGAGCCAGTCGAATCCTGCCAGTCGCGCGATCTCCACTATCGCGGGATGATCAATCGTCAAGATCGTGCCCAGCTTCATGCCGCTCGATTGCAGCCATTCTCTTGCATTCATCTGGTGTCACCTCCCCTGTGATGGTTTGCAAGCGGTAGTATGGGCTTGGCTTCAGCCGCGCGCATGCTCATTCGAGGAATGTCATCCTGAGCGGAGCGCAGCGAAGCCGAAGGATCTGCGGTTGTCTTAATCCGCTCGTCGTGGGCAAATACGAATGCAAACTCACTCGCTCGCCCCGGGCGCCAGATACTCATAGCTCACAAACGCCACCTTCGAACTGTCCGGCGACCACGGCGGCACGTTATTGGTCCCTTGTCCGCCAAACAGCTTCGCCAGTACCTTCACCTTCTTGTCCGTTAGCGACATCACGTTGAGCGTCACGTCCTTGTCCGGCGGATGCCCAGTCACGCCCTTTTCGAACGCAACGAACGTCATCCACTTCCCATCCGGCGAAATGTGCGGGAACCAGTCGTTGGTCTCGTCCATGACCACCTGCTCCTGTTCGCTTCCATCGGGATGCATCCGCCAGATCTGCATGTGCCCCGTCCGTTCAGAGTTGAAATAGATCCATTGCCCGTCCGGCGAGTATTCCGGCCCATCATCCAGCCCAGGCGCCGTCGTCAGGCGCTTCTCATCGCCTCCATTCACCGGTACCGAGTAGATGTCGAAGTTGTCCCCGCGCTGCCCCACAAAGGCCAGCGTCTCTCCATCCGGCGACCATCCATGCCAATACGACGGCCCAACAGGCGTGATCTTCGTCGGTATACCACCTGCGATCGGCAGCGTATAGACCAGCGACTTTCCTGTCTCCGTCGAGTCACTGATTGCCAGCATTGTCCCATCCGGCGAAATCCCATGATCGTTGTTGCACTTTACCTGCGGACCAGTATTGATCCTCGCCGGGTCACCGCCGGTCACCGCGAGTCGATAGATTCCGCCATCCTGGTTGAACAGGAAGTAAGACCCATCCCGCGACCAGTTCGGCGCCTCAAAATGCGCCCGTGCCACATACGCCACACGTCGATCAGTCGATGCAATCGCCACCGTCTCCAGCGTGCTGTAAAGCACCGGCTTCTCGCCGCCCGGCTGAAGCGCCTCGATCTTTAAATTTGAAAACACCGCCGTCTCCGTCGCATCCTTGTCGTGCGCCGATACCCCGATCCCCACGTAGAACGGCCTACTCAGCGTCAGCTTCGTAGAAGCACCAGCCGGCTCCAGCTTTCCATCCGGCCCCGAAACAAACGCATAAAAATAATCGCCGCGCTTCTCCAGCCTCACCCGCTTCGGCCCCGTCACATTCGACTGCACCTCATGGTCATCCGCGCCCGCCGCATCGCGAAACTGCAGCGACGTCAGACCATCCCCATGGCGCGCGATGTCCACCGCCGGCGAATTTCCATCCAGGTTCTGCCGGATCATCAACACCGCCTTGCGATGGTTGTTCCCCTTTTCACCCACAAAGGCGATGTCCGCCGAAATCGCCACGTCTCCGCTCATCTGCTTCCACGCAAACTGAAAATCATCCATACCGAACCACATGTTCTCTCCGCTTCCCGTCACCGTGTAGCTCTGCTTCGCGGCGTCGTAGCTGGTCGAGCCCGAATGCAGCACGGTACCCACGTCCTCATGACCGTCAAAAACACCGACAGGCGTGTGCGTTTGGCAGAAGGCGAACGCCCCTGAAAGAAGAACCGTGGCGAATGAACAAGTGAATATCCGGCGTTTCATGACGTGCCTCCGAGATTTCTATTGGCGGAATCATTCTCGCCCATGCACCTTCCTCTCGTCTCGCCGCATCACCACTTCCCGCAAAATGCTCACTACGAAAACACAGCGCACTCTGCCTCCACGGTGTTAAAACAGGAGTGCATGCCCAAGCAATCCAAACCAGGAGCGGCGCCACAGCCCGGCCAGCCCATCAGTCTGCGCACCCTCGGTGAGTACCTCAACCTTTCGCCGGCAACGATTTCGCTGGTGCTGAACAACGCTCCCGGAGTCCGCTCCATCCCGCAGGACACGCGCGACCGGGTGATTGAGGCTGCAGCCAAATTCGACTACCGACCCAGCTTCTACGCACGCTCCCTGCGCAAGCGTCAGACCTTCACGGTCGGTGTCCTCGTCCCCGAACTCAGCGACAGCTACGCCATGCAGGTCCTCAGCGGTGTCGAAGAGCACCTCATCGAAGAAGGCTACTTCTACCTCACCGCCAGTCACCGTCGCAAACCCGATCTCATCGAGGAATACCCGCGCCTCTTTATCGATCGATCCGTCGAGGGCTTTGTCTTTATCGACACCGCTCTCGAAAAGAGCCTCGGCTTCTCCCCGCAGTCGTCGTTGCCGGCCATCGCAAGATCGAAGGCGTCACCAATGTTGTCCTCGACCAGAAGCGCGCCGCCGAACTTGCCCTGCGCCATCTCTACCAGCTCGGCCATCGCAAAATCGCATTCATGCGCGGCGGCAGCCACAGCTCCGACGCCGACGATCGCTGGAATTGCCTCATGGCCGTCGCGCGCGATCTGAAACTAGTCGTTCCGCCGGAGCTCGTGGTGCAGCTCAACTTCGTGTCTCCACACCTGAACTTGGCTTCGAGCCCGCCAACGAACTCATCATGCGCGGCGCCGACTTCACGGCCCTTGTCTGCTTCAACGACGTTTCCGCAATCGGCGCCATCCGCGCCCTCATGAACCACGGCCTCCAGGTTCCCTCTGACGTGTCCATCATCGGCTTCGACGACATCCAGAGCGCCGCATTCCATAATCCGAGCCTCACCACGATCCGCCAGCCACTCTATCAAATGGGTACCACTGCTGCGCGCATCCTGCTCCAGCGCATTCGCGGACAAGCCGAATTCCCTGACTTCGTTCCCATTCACCCCGAACTCGTTATCCGCGAATCCACCAGTCCGCCCAATCCGAAACGCAACCACATCAAGCGCGTCTGAGCCACTGATGCCGTTTCCTCCCAAGACCTCGTCATTTTGGGCTCTCGCCGTCCTTCATCCGGTCTTTGCGCTCACCGGCGTCCTTCACATCGTCGGTGGAGCCCTGCTTCCATCGCTCGCCGCTCGCTTCAACCTCAGCGATTCCGCCTCCGGCCTTCTCTTCCTGCTCTACTTCGCCGGCACTTCGCTGGGAGCACTTCTATGCCGCGGCAGCTATGCGCGCCTGATGACCATCGGCTTCGCCGCCATGGTCTGTACCTGCCTCGCGGTCGCTGCCAGTCCGCGCTCACTTCTTGCGCCCGCGTTCCTGCTCCTCGGCATCAGCGTCGGCGTGCCCATGTCTGCCGTCACGCTTTTCACCGGCCGGAACTTCCCTGAGCGATGCGCGCCCCTGCTAACATTCCTTAACTTCACGTGGAGCATCGGAGCCCTTGCTGCTCCCCTCATTGCCGCGCGCGTTCTTATGCATCATTCGTACCGCGCTGCGTACATCCTCTTCGCCATCGCCTCTGCCGTCGCTGCTCTCGCGTGTGCGCTCGTCCTTCAGAGACGGACCTGAACCCACGCGGACTGTTCCCGACACTCGCGGCAACGCTGCGTTCTACCTCATCGCTGTTTTCGCCTTCGCTGCGTTCCTTCAGGTCGGCATTGAAAACACCGTCGCCGCATGGTTGCCTACCTACTCCCTTCGCATGTCCGGCGCCGGACTCGTCCTGGCCGCTGCTTCAACCTCCTTCTATTGGGCGGGATTTCTTTCTTCTCGCGGCCTCTCGTCTCTGCTCCTGTTGAGCGCCGCGCCTATGCGTGTTCTCCGCATTGCCATTACGCTCGGACTCCTGTCTGCGCTGTTTCTCGAACTCGCGCCCTCCGTAGCCACCCGCAGCGTTGCCATGTTCCTCCTCGGAGCGGCTCTGGCGCCCACCTACCCTCTCGTTCTCGCCGGCTTCTTCGCCCGCGCTCGCCGAACCGCCGACTCCCGCTGGATACTCTTCACCGCCGGCTTCGGTGGCTCCGTACTTCCCTGGATTGCCGGCTTCACTTCCGCTCATACGGGCAGCCTCGGCGCCGGAATGCTTACCATCCCCGCCGCTCTCCTTTTGATGGCCGTGATCCTCCCAACCCTCCGCCAACCCCAGTCGTTGCCGCCCGCAAATCCCTGACGACCTGATCAATTCAGCCGCAAAAAAGGGAAGGGAAGCCATCAAGGCCTCCCTTCTCTTTTCAAACAGAGCCAGTTGCTAGTGTCCTGAATCTGCTAGTGTCCTGAATCTGAAATTCTTCCCCTGAGTGGTGGTGTCATTCACTCGGAACGGGGCCCCAAACGTCTTTCAGTTTGGGGGTGGTGAGCGAAGAATCTGCTTCTGGGCTTTCCTGGTTTCCGTTAGAGGACTTCAGACTCACCACTGAGGCTAGAAGCTGTCCTACTTTTTTCCCTCCAACTCATCCGCCAGCGCATCGGCACCATACAGCTTGCGAAGACCTTCAATCATCCCCGCCGAGTGCACTGCAACCGCGCGGTTCTTCGATCCGTCATACACAAAATCACCCGCCAGCGATTCGATGTTCCCGTCAAAGATCAGCCCCACCAGTTCGCCTTCGCGATTCACCACCGGTGAACCTGAATTCCCGCCGATAATGTCGCCAGTCGAAACAAAATCCAGCGGCGTCGCCATATTCAGCTTGGTTATGCCCGCCTGTTCCTTTGGCGTCAGGTTAAAGGGCGCCTTGTCGCTGAAGCTGTCCGCGCGATCGTACAAGCCGTAATACGTCGTAAACGGCGGCGCAATCGTTCCGTTGTAGGGATACCCGTCCACCGTTCCATAGCTCAAACGCAGTGTGAACGTCGCATCGGGATAAGCATTCTTCCCGTAAACAAGGAATCGCGCCTTCCCCAGTTTTTCACCGGCCGGCGTCAGCACGCTCGCAATCGTGTCGCGCATCTTGCGCTGCGTTTCGCGCACAACCGGATCCACGCGCCGCGCCGCCACAATCATCGGATCGGTGGACGCTGCAATTGCTGCCTCGCCCCCATCCATCAGCGCCTTGCGGGCCGCTACATCGCCCAGCTTTGTCCCGTCGATCAGTACATCCACTGTCGTGTCCACGGGTCCGCCCTGCAATACGGCCTGCACAAACGCATCGTCCTTGCCCAGTTTCTCTTCGGCAAGGCTCAATGCCGTCTTCATGAACAGTTTTTCCGTCGCTATCGTAATCGGCGCCGGCGACAGCATCTGAAACTTGAGCGACTGCAAATTTGCATCATGGAACTGCGGCAACCGCTCGCCGTCCGGTTTTTTCATCTCCGCCGCATACTGCACCAGCGTCAGCGCAATCGAGAACAGTCTGCTGTCCGTCCGGCGGAACACCTGGTACTTGATCATCGGCTTCAGCTGCTCTTCAGCCTTCGCAATAGTCTCCCACGCTCCGCCGTATTCCTTTTCCCATTCCGGATTCGCGGCAACCTTCTTGCGGAAATCATCTTCCTCCGCCTGTTTCTTCGCGATCAGATTCTTGTCGGCCAGCGCTTCCGTCCGGCCGATATAGACCTTAAGGCTGTTCTGCAAACCAAAAATTGTTGTGCCTACCTGCCGCGCCTGCTCCGGTCCCTGCGCCGCATACGCCTGGGCCGCGGCAATCCGCCGCTTCAGATACTCCGTCACCGCCGGCTCAATTACATCGCGTTCCACCAGCAGTTGCGCCATCGTATCCTGACGTGATGTCGATCCCGGATGTCCCGAGATGAAAATCAGCTCGCCCGGCGCCGCACCCTTCGCGCTCCACTTCAGATAGTTGTCTGTGTGCAGCGGCTTGCCATTCTCATAAACCCGAAACAGCGCCATGTCCAGGTCATATCGCGGATAAGTAAAGTTATCCGGATCGCCGCCGAAAAATGCCGCCTGTTCCTCCGGCGCAAACACCAGCCTCACATCCGTGTACACCTTGTATTGATAGAGCCAGTACTCGCCGCCGTTATAAAACGACACCACATCCGAGCGCAATCCGGTCTTGTCGTTGCTCTCCTTGGTGATTGCCGCAATCTCCGCGTCCCGCGCCTTCAACGCCTTCGCGTCGTCGGTGATTCCCTTGGCCGCACCCTGCACCCGCGCTGTCACATCACGCATTCCCACCAGCACGTTAATCTCAAGGTCCGGCGACTTCATCTCCTGGTCCGGCGTCGCCGCATAGAAACCATTCGCGAGATAATCATGCTCAGCTGTCGAGTTCTTCTGCAACTGCCCGCGTGCCACGTGGTGATTCGTCAGCAGCAGCCCATCCGGACTCACAAACGAACCCGACCCGCCATCATTCAGCCGCACGCTCGATAACCGCAGATGATCCAGCCACTCCTGCGTCGGATGAAAGTTGTACTTCGCCGCCAACTGCTTCAGCGGCGGGTTGTCGAAGGTCCACATGCCCTCTTCGGCACGGATCACAGGTGCAGCTGTCAGAACGGCCGCTGCCAGAAGTGCAACAGAACGATACGTACGACCAAACATCGAACACCTCACGAACGTTGTGAATAAATAATTGCCTTGTTGATGTTTCGATTTGCAGAATGTTAGCCTTCCCTGACCACTGACCCCTAGTCCCTCGGCATCACCAGCACCTCAACTCCCGAAGCCGCATCCTTCTGATGAAACACCTGCTCGGTCGCCTTCGTAAACTGCTCCGGCGGAGTATTCGGAATATCCCCAAATATCTGCGGATTGCGATCCGTCAGCGGAAACCAGCTGCTCTGCACCTGCACCATGATCCTGTGCCCTCGCCGAAACGTGTGAAACAGATCCGGCATGGTGAAGTTGATATCTGTCATCTTCTCCGGAACCAGCGGCTCCGGCTTCTCCCAGCTATTGCGGAACTTCGCCCGGAACGGCTCGCCACGCAGCAACTGCTCGTATCCACCCATGTGCAGCGGCGGAGCATCCAGAACGCGCTTGTTGGGAGCGCCCGCTTCCGTCGCATCCGGATAGTTGTCCGGATACACATCAATCAGCTTCACATCGAAATCTGAATCCGTGCTCGAACTCGCCACCTTCAACTTCGGCGAAATCGGTCCCGCGATCGTCACATCCTCTTCCAGCGGTTCGCTCACATACGTCAGCACGTCCGGCCGCTCGCTCGCGAATCGCTGATCATCCACCATGTACCGCTGCGGAACTGTATCCGTCGTGTAACCCACAAACGGCACTGGGTGATTCGGATCGCTCTCGTAATCATCCCGGCTCTGCACCTCCGTCGGCGCATCAAAACTCAGCTTTCCGCCCGCACGAAAATACAGCATCTTCGCCGTCGCAGCCTTCGGCGGCCATTCATCGAAGTGCCGCCACACATTCGTTCCCGTTTCAAACACCACGGCCTTCGGCTGCGCTGCGCCCTTGCCCTTCAAATAATGCTCAAAGAAAGGGAACTGAATGTTAGCGCGAAAATACTCGCTCGTCTTTGCCCCGAACTGCACATCGCCCAGGCGCGATCCGTCGCCGCGCGCCCATCCGCCGTGCACCCACGGGCCTTCCACCAGCGTTGTCTGCGTCTCCGGATTCAACTTCGAAGTTGAATAAAACGTCCGGTAAGGCCCGCTAAGATCCTCCGCGTCGTACCATCCGCCCACCACGAGCACTGCGCATTTCACGTTCTTCATGTGCCGAGACAAATCACGCTGTTGCCAATACGCGTCGTACGTAGTGTGCTTCGCCTGGTCGTTGAACAGCCAGTTGGACCCCTTCAGATAAAGCTTGTCCAAATTGGCAGTGTTCCCGGCCTTCAAATAAAACTGGTAGCTGTCCGGCGTCCCGAAATCAAACGGCACCGTCGGCTTCGGCGTCTGCGGTCCATTCTGTGGATGAAAGAACGGCCCATAGAATCCGAAATTCGCTGACAGCATGAACGCTCCGCCATGATACCCGTCATCGCCCAGGAACAAATCCGTCATGGGGGCCTGCGGGCTCGCCGCTACCAGCGCCGGGTGCGAATCGATCATCGATGCCGACGTATAAAACCCCGGATACGAAATCCCCCAGATCCCCATCTTGCCGTTGTTATTCGGCACATGCTTCAGCAGAAACTCGATCGTGTCGTAGGTGTCCGAAGCATCATCCACATCCTGCGGCCCCTTCTTGTTATCGATGTGCGGCCGCATCTCGATGAAATCGCCCTCGCTCATCCACCGACCGCGCACATCCTGGTAAACAAAGATGTATCCGCTCTTCTGAAATTCCTCTGAAGGCCCCAGGTTCTTCGGATACTGATCCTCGCCATACGGCGCCACGCTGTATGGCGTGCGATCCATGAGAAACGGATACGGCCCGCCCGCCTCATCCTTCGGCACGTAAACGGCCGTGAACAGCCGCTTCCCATCTCGCATGGGAATGCGAAATTCATACTTCGTGTAGTGAGAACGAACGTAATCCTCGACGGGAGCCTGCGTCGTTGGTTGCTGCGCTCTAAGACAAGGGAGGGCAAGGGCAAACGCGACCAGAACGGTGAAGGGAAGTCTCTGCAGTTTGAGCATGTTTGGGCCGGATTCTCCTAAGGGTACGGCGACTGCATTTGGAAATCTTCATCCAGTGAACCATACCCTGCCCGGACACCTCAAACGATTCGCCGCATAGATGTAAAGTTCTATGCACCATCACTGTGCATTAATTCGTCTATTGCTGTGGTTTCCGATCATGTTCGAGGCACACCTCATGCTCAGCTTCCGGACTTCAGAATCTGAACCTGATTGAAAGTCCCAGTGGGGTCCGCCGTGCCCCGGTGGAGATCCGCTCATCGCCTACAGCCAGCGCGGAGAGAGCATTTGCTCCGTCAAACCTCGCGATCCTGGCATCCCCGCAACAATCGGGTGGCGGTCACTAGCCCTGAACTTGTGCGACATTCGAGACGTAACGGTAGGAATTTTCCGCAGCCTCTTTCAAATCGAGGACCTGCTTTAGCCCCAGAAGGCTTCAATCAGATTAGAAAACCTTCGCTGGGCCTTTTCCTGCCCCCCTGGTTATTCTGATCGATCGGCAACACGCGGTTTTTACCCTCATAGCTGCTCATCCACTCGCGAGCCGCTTCCTTCAGGTCGGCGGCTTTGGCCCAAGCGATCTGCAGCTCGCGTTCTTCGGTTGGACCCTCCGGCTTGGCGAAATAAATGGTCGTCATGATCAACATGGGAAACCTCTGTGTTCAACCTGGGCCCAAAACAACCTGAAAAGATGCGAAACCGGTCAGAATTCGACGTTGTTTACGCCTTTTTTGTGCTCTATTCAGCGATTCTGGTGGCGATCACGCGCTTCAAATCCGCAATCTTCTGCGCCTTCATCGGCTCGGCTTTGAGTCTCTTCAGCGTCTCCTGCAACGCAACCAGCAGATTGCGGGGTTGGATGCTCACTTGATGTCTTGTGATGTGTGAAAACCGATATCTTATGCCGCCTCCGCGCGGAAAATCTGCCGCGGCTCAAGCCATGCGCCGCACCGCATCGCGCCTTCCGCCTCGCGAATTCGCATGAGAAGGTGCTGCCGGATCACCTGAACAGCTTCCCCATCACCAAAGTCCGGGCTGCGATCGAAATGTTCCAACTGTGTCCATAGCGCCCGGATCACTTCGTTTTGAGGATGCCTGTTCATGTGACGAAACAAAGCTTGCCACCTCTGCAATTCTGAGGAAGTGATTTAAAGTCACGCATTGACGACTTAATTCCCCCAGTCCCAGAGATGGCTTAACGCGCAAATCCCTGTCGTTAACGCAAACTCCAACTCCTCAATTGTTTGCACCCCTGCGCGAACCTCGTCATCCAACGAGTGTCATGACCACAACCACCTCCGCAACTCCCGCTCTCCGCACTCTGGGAAACTCCGACCTTCACCTCACCCCCATCGGGTTCGGCGCCTGGGCAATCGGCGGCGGCAACTGGGAGTTCGCCTGGGGGCCCCAGGACGATAACGAATCCATTGCCGCTATCCACCGCGCTCTCGATCTCGGCGTCAACTGGATCGACACCGCCGCCATCTATGGCCTAGGCCACTCCGAAGAAGTGGTGGCGAAAGCAGTGAAGACATCGAGCCACAAGCCCTACGTCTTCACCAAGTGCTCCATGCGCTGGAACGACGATCGCACCATTTACCGGTCGCTCCAAGCCAAATCCCTTGAAGAAGAGCTGCACAACTCGCTTCGCCGCCTCGGCCGCGACACAATCGATCTCTATCAGATCCATTGGCCCAATCCCGAAACCGAAATCGAAGAGGGCTGGGCGGCCCTCGCAAAATTCAATGAACAGGGCAAGATCCGCTACACGGGAGTTTCGAATTTCAATGTCGATCAGATGAAGCGCGCGCAGAAGATTGCGCCAATCACCAGCCTTCAGCCGCCCTATTCCATGCTGCGCCGTGCTATTGAAGAAGAGGTTCTGCCCTTCGCCCAGGCCAACAACATCGGCGTCATCAATTACTCACCAATGGTTTCCGGGCTTCTTACCGGCAAGATGAGTGCGGAACGCGTTGCCAACTTGCCGCAGGATGATTGGCGCCGTCGCGCCGCTGAGTTCAATGAGCCGCGCCTCAGCCGCAATCTTCGTCTCGTAGAACTCCTCCGCGAAATCGGCAAGCCGCACAATGTCGAACCCGGCGTCGTCGCCGTTGCCTGGACGCTGCATCATCCCGCCATTACCGCATCCATCGTAGGCGGCCGCAGCCCGCTACAGGTTGAAGGCCTCGCACCTGCACTCCACTTCCGCTTGTCGGATGAAGAGTACCGGCGCATCAACGCTTTTCTGGCTGCAAACTCCGCTTAAACTTCCCTGCAGATTGCGACCGCACGCCAGATCGACATGCTCGTATTTGTTGCACAAATGAAAAAGCCCCGGCAATTGCCGAGGCTTTTTGAAAGAAGGGAACCGTGCGCGTTACATTGCAGCTACAAAGTCGGGAACTAGGACCGCCGCGCTCTCCTGCAGCAGCTGCGTCATTCTTGCGGCCATGCCGGTGTACATTGAAGCGGCGCGGAACGCATTGACGCGAACGCCTTCGCTTGCGTGGCTGAATGCATATTGTGCAAGGGCCATCAGTACGCAAACCCTGATCTGCATAGCGTCGCTACGGAGCGTCTCTACCAGCACCCGGTCGACATTCTCACAGTTCCGGGTGGCATAGTCTGCCATCTCCAGCATGACCTTGGCATTTTGATACATCACCCACAGGCCATGGGGACCCTCCATGCGCGTCCAGGTATCCTCGGGCGACGCATTCAGGCCTTCCTTCCAAAGGAACTGATCGCTCAATTCGCGGGCGCTCCAGTCCGGCCGAAGCCGAGTGAGTAGCGACTCCCATGACTGGGAATTGCGGCGACGAACACCCATTCGCCAGCGACCCAAATACAGAGCAACCAAGACAACTGCACCGAGTTGAAGCAAGGGAAAGATCATGAGTAGCCCTCAGTCCGGTCTTTGGTAACAGTTACGACATTCCGTTTACCGCCGGACGCTTTTTCGCTGTCCCTAACACTTCTATCAGAAAAGACACGTTTTGTGGAGATTTCTCCATCGAGTCTGAGCGTCTTCACCGAACATAGGTAACCCAGAATTATGGTCACATCAGTAACTTAAGGTAACCTAAGGCCGGAGTAAATGACACTTTTGGGTTGCCAGATGGCCAATAGGGCGCATGATGAAGCTTTTTAGAATGTGAAATTTGAGGGATATCAGGGATCGGAAATCAGTCGTAAGGTTCTTATCCGACCCGATCAGCCTTGGATGGAGAGGAGGTCATCGCCATGCGCGTGCTCCGGGCATGGCCTGCAAGTGCGAACAAGAAGTTCTGCATCTGCGGCGTAAACTGGCGTCTCTCCGGCACTTTCTGCGCAAAACTCACCATCCAGTACGTCATCGCGCAAATATAGCTTACGACTACCAACTCATCGAGATGATGGACCTGTGTGAAGCCGCCCGGTAAACTGCGCGGCAGCAACGCAGCGAGAAGGCTTGCAAGGGAGTAGATTCCGAATCCGGTTGCAATCTGGAGTTCGCGATCTCGCCAGCCGAGCGAAAGCAATTGGCTGAGTGCTGCGAGTGCGAGGAAAAAGAGGACACGCACCAAAGCTGTTGTCAGCTGCATGTGCAAGACCAGCTGAAAAGTCGGTCCCTGGTGGAAGTCGGAGGGCCTTGCAAATGGCCAGACGACAGCGCAAACGAATGCGACCAGGCCAGCCACAGCGAAGAGTGTCCAGCGTGGAAGAGAAGCTCGCACCGGCTTTAACACTGACATTGATATTTCACTGAGTACGCAGAAAACGAAGACGGCGTCAATAATCGTGCTGACCAGGTAAATACGCACTGCCACACCGGCATATCGCCGTACAAGGAAGTGCATTCCAATATCGTTGATCAGGCTCCATGCAAGGTATGTGCTGAAGAGGGGAAGTTGCTTATAAATACGACGGTGCAGAAGCAGGCCAAGTACGGTCGCTTCTGCTACAAGGCCGAGGAGTAAGAGAAAGTTATCCAGGGTCACAGTCCGCCTTCTGCCCTTTGTTTATCGACAGAAGATTGGTTGAAGTTTAACAGCCCTGGCGCTTTTGAACTCAAAATAGATGACGCGCGCTAGTTACTCTCCGCACACCCTCGTCTTCGAGTTAGAACACGTGCTTAAGCGACCGCGATATTGCCCGTCGGTGGCGGACACATGGTGATTGGCGAAGCCGCCGCGACATTGCCCGTCGGTGGCGGACACATGGTGATTGGCGAAGCCGCCGCGACATTGCCCGTCGGTGGCGGACACATGGTGATTGGCGAAGCCGCTGCGACATTGCCCGTCGGTGGCGGACACATGGTGATTGGCGAAGCTGCCGCGACATTGCCCGTCGGCGGCGGACACATGGTGATTGGCGATGTGGAGGCAAGCCCGGTTTTCGCAGAAAGCGCTGCAACGCTGCTAATTGCGGACAGAGCAAGAACCGAACCAAGGGCCACGCATGAAACTTTCAACCATGACGAAGACATTTTGGAGACACCTCAATGTGAACAACGGAAACTGCAAAGAAGACTAACGCAAACGGGGCAATCCGTTACAACAAAAGTACCTAAGAATCGAAAATAAATTGCCAGATAACGTTTACTCATCCCATATAATGGGAATATCGGTGTAGCCGTCCCTAAATAGTCACGTTACTGTTACTTGCGAGGGCCGCACCCGGGCTTCAGATACAATCTGCCGAGTCACCACAGGAATCTTCCTGGTTGGTGGGCGTCGAGGCATTTTGAGTTAGCTGCAAGAGTGGTTGTCCGGCGATCCGATCGTTTTCAGGAGACTGTTTGATTACAGAGTTGCGCAGTCGGTTCAATGCGGAGTTCAGCGATGCCGCATATGCACAATTGTTGGCTCAACTCGAAAACCGCTGCGGCGGTCCCATCCAATTTCGCGTTGCAGAGACACCGATTTTCGTCTCCAGGGCCCTTCTCGATAACATGGCCGAACAGGGAGCCGCCCTGGCTCTTCATCTCATCGGGAGCGCGAAATATCTTGCCGCGGCTCGCTCTGCGATCCCGCAAGGCTACGAAGTGGCCAACGAGACGCCGCATCCAAACTTTCTCACTGCTGACTTCGCCCTGGTGCGGTCAAGTTCCGGTGAACTCGTGCCCCGGCTGGTTGAGATTCAGGCCTTTCCATCGGTTTTTGCCTACCAGGCAGAACTCTGCTCTGCTTATCGCGAAGTGTTCCATCTGCCTGAGGCGCTGGGTGTTTTTCTTGGCGGGCTCAACGAGTCAGCCTATTGGGATCTGCTTCGTAGCACCATAATTGGTGATCACAGCCCGGAAAACGTCGTCCTCACCGAAGTTGACCCGCTGCATCAAAAGACATTTCCTGATTTTTACGTCACATCGCAGCGCCTGGGTATCGCGGTGGTCGACATTGCTGCGCTCGAACCGATTGGCGACAAATTGCACTATCGTGACACTTGCGGCCGACTTACGCCCATTCATCGCATCTACAATCGCGCCATCGCTGACGAACTCATCGCACGCGAAATACATCTGCCGTTTGATGTTTCGCGGCCATGGGAGGTGGAGTGGGCCGGGCATCCCAACTGGTATTTCCTGATCAGTAAGTTCTCGATTCCGTGGCTGTCGCGGTCCGGGAGATTTCCAGTCGTGCCACCCGCGGCGTTCGTCGACGACTTTCTCGCTGGCCCTGGCCGTGACCTCCTAACCGAGGCCGGCGTTGCCCTGGCCGCCAGTGATGACCACGTTCATGCGGACCTGCTTCTCAAGCCTCTTTTCTCTTTTGCTGGAAAAGGAATAGAGTTCGAGCCGTCCCCCGCGCGCCTGGAGGCAATACCCGCAGCGGAGCGCTCTGCCTACCTGGTGCAGCAGCGCATGCGATTCGAGCCCACGATTGAAACGCCTTTCGGGCTTACCCAGGCAGAAATCCGCATCCTGTACCTGTGGCCTGACGCGGGGGTTCTGACGCCAGCCATGTCGCTGGTTCGCTTGGGACGTGGAAAGATGATGGGCGTGGACCATAATAGGAATCAGCAATGGGTCGGTGGAACAGCAGCCTTCTATAAATAATCTTGCGGCCGCTATATTCTGGTATTCTCTGCTCGCACTGGGGAAGCTGCTGCTTCACCTCAAACAGAGTTACCTAACCGATTACTACTTTTAAACTTTCGTGCTCTAGGTTCTACCGCAAACGTTGTATACATTCAGCAGTGGACATATAAACGGGGAAAAGGACATCGCATGATGGAAACTTCCAAATCGAATCCTTCCGAGGAAATGAGCAAGACCGGACGCGGCACCTTTCTAAAAGAAGTCCGATGCGCGGTGCGCTTTCCGCTTTCCTTGCCTGTTGAAATGTCTGACGACAAACTCCACGACCAGCCGGCCGTGACGCGCAACGTTTCGGCCAACGGTGTCCTGCTTGAACTTAACGGGCCGCTGAGCGTTGGCGAGGAATTGGATTTCCATCTGCGGATGCCCGGAAGTGTGCTTGGTACTCCCCAAGATGTGTTAGTTCACTGTCGTGGACGTGTGGTACGCTGCTCCATAAGCCAAAGTCATTATCAGGCTGCTGCGACTATCGATGAGTATCATTTCGTAGAGCAGTAACAGCCCTGAATTGACAGCTGTAGCAGCCTCCTATGGAACTTCTCGACGAAACACCTGATGGCGAAATTCTCGACGCACCCGTGAAGCCGGGGACCGTCCGCATTATTCTTGCGGACTCCCAGGCGATTTATCGGGTGGGAATTCGCAAGATCTTCGCGCTCGAAGACGATATCCGCGTAGTGGCTCAGGCCGATTCGCTCGATAATCTGCGCTCTGCGCTTGAGCGCCACCCCGCCGATGTGGTTCTGATTGAAGGTGGCCTGCTCACAGGGGTGCCTAATGCCGTTCCCGACGTGCTTCGCCTTGCTCCGGATGTGAAACTGATCGTGCAGGCGGTCAGCAATGATGAAAGCCAGACTGTTGAGCTCTATCGCCGCGGCGTTCGCGGCATTATCTCCCGGTCTATCTCGCCCGATTTGCTGGTTCGCTGCGTTCGCCGCATCGCCACCGGCGAAACCTGGATCGACAACCAGGCTGTGAACTGGGTGATCGATGCGTATCGCGCACAGGCTGCAGCACTGGTGAGCCCGCGGACGCAGCCTCGGCTCTCACCCAAGGAAACAGCGATCATCACTTGCATTACACAGGGCAAGCGCAACAAGGAAATCGCCTTCCAACTTGGCACAACCGAGCAGGTCATCAAGAATTACCTGCGCAAAATTTATGACAAGCTAGGCGTCTCCGATCGGCTCGAGCTTGCTCTCTACTGCCTGCACAACAAGATCATCAAGTCCGACGCTGACGAGGTTGTTGTGGCACAGAAGATTGTTGCCCGCTGATCCCGCGGGGTTCCAGGTCTGCACACCGGCGCTGCCTCGGCAGCGCCGAAGCTTTTTAGCGGGACTTGCTCGCAATTCCAGTCACATCGCATTGTTCACCCGTGCAACTCACCGGCGACTGGGTATCCAGGCAATTCTTGCGCGCCACTTCAAGAAGACGAATGAGTTCGCCGAGTTCCTTAGGTTCCAGGTGTCCCAGCAGTTCTTTCGGGGTTCGGGTGATTTCCGGGTCCATCTTGCCCAGAAGCTCGAGGCCCGTGGCTGAGATCTGTGTCCACAGTACGCGGCGGTCGCGTTTGTCGCGCTGCTGCTTGATCAGCTTGAGGGCTTTCAGTCGCGCAAGCAGCCGCGTGATGTCGGGTTCGGCAGTGATCATCCGATCTCCGATCGCAGCACAGGTCAGCCCTTGCGGTTGAGCGCCGCGCAGAATCCGCAGTACGTTGTACTGGGTCGAGGTGATACCCCAGTCACGGGTCCTGCGTTGAAAGGCCCGGTGCAGGCAGTCCGTGGTCCGCATCAGGTTCAGGAACGCCTCTTCTTCGATGCTTGAAAAAGGACGTTCCTGGGCGATCTCGCTCTTCAAATCGGCCATCGTTATCCTTTGCGCATGCCTCGGTGCGCCACAGAGGCATGCGTACCGCTGAACTGCGTCCCTACTGCTTCACCACATCCAATTCGATGCTCAGTGGAATATCGTCACCGAGAACCGCCGATGGATAGTTCGCTCCGATGCCAAATGCCGTCCGGCTGATGGTGGTGGTTGCTGAGAAGCCAGCGTGCATTTTGCCGCCCATGCCGGGAACCGGCCCTATCGGGCCCTGCACCTGCAACACTACCGGCTTGGTTACGCCGTGCAGAGTCAGGTTGCCGTTCACCGTGAGGCCGTTGCTGGTCTTCACCACACTCGTGCTCACGAATGTCGCGGTTGGAAAATTTGCGACGTCAAATGCACCGGAACTCTTCAGGTCGGTATCGCGCGGGCCCACACCGGTGTCCACCGTCACCACATCAATGGTCATGTTCACCGTGGACTTCGTGATGTCTGCTTCATTCCACACGATCTGACCGCCGAGATTTCCGAACCGCCCGTGCACCTTGGAAAGGCTCATGTGCAGGATGCTGAAATCGACCTCACTATGCGCCTTGTCGGGAACCCAGGTCGAAGTCTGGGCTACAGCCGTCCAGGGAAGAGCCATTGCAAGTATGCCGAGAGTCACTGCCAACCGCTTCATATCTTCTTTCCTTTCGAAATTCTGCCCGAGCCATACAAGGTCATGCCGTCGGGGTTAAGTGCCGCTGATACATCTTCGGCGGAATCGTCAGGGCCGAAGACAGCGCTGTCTCCAGGGAAGCGCGGGGAACGGGAGCGTCTTCTAAATGGACGCGCCAACCCCATTATTCGTTGCAACAATTATTTTTGATGGGTTTGGCAGCAACATCTGTGCCGTGCCGGGCAGTTGCCGGTGCTGTATAACTGGCACTGACCTTCAACCCCCGGGGTATCCGTGTCGCTAATCAAGCATTTTTGGTATTCATCCGCCGTTGCCGTCGCAATCATTTTCATTAGACCTCCATCGGTACTCGCGCAGCATTTTGCGGCGAAGGAGCACAGCACCGCGGAATCAAGAAGACTTCACGCGGTGCTCGATCCGGTCATGGAGAAGGCCGTTGCCGATCACGAGATCCCCGGTGCAGTGCTTCTCGTCGGCCACAATGGCCATGTCGTTTATCGCAAGGCCTTCGGATGGCGCTCGCTAGAGCCAACGCGCGAGGCCATGACGCCGGATACGATCTTTGATCTGGCGTCGCTCACCAAATGCATTGCAACGGCCACTTCTGTGATGAAGCTAGTGCAGGACGGACGTGTGCGTTTGAATGATCCGATCGCGAAATATCTGCCGGAATTCGCTCAGAACGGCAAGCAGGACATCACGGTACGCGAAGTGCTCACGCATTTCAGCGGTCTCGCCCCCGATCTTGATCTAAGTGCTCCATGGCAGGGACGCGACGCCGCATTCAACATGGCGATGCGGCAGACCCCCGCGAATCCACCCGGCAGCCAGTTCGTCTACAGTGACATCAACTTTGAGGTGCTTGGGTTCCTCGTCGAAAAAGTCTCTGGCATGGCTCTGAACGACTACGCCGAACGCAACATCTTCCAACCGTTGGGTATGAAGAACACGCGCTTTCTGCCACCCGATGCGTGGAAGCCCCGTATCGCGCCAACGCAATATGACGAACATGACGTAATGCTGCGCGGCACGGTCCACGATCCCACGGCGCGACGCATGGGCGGTGTTGCCGGCCACGCGGGCCTGTTCTCTACCGCGGACGACCTCGCCATCTTCGCCCAGGAAATGCTTCACGGTTCGCGCGTGCTTAGTCGCATGAGTATCGAAAAGATGACCACGCCGCAGCAGCCGGCCAATGCCGCCAGCCTGCGCGGTCTGGGATGGGACATTGACTCGCCTTTTTCAAGCAATCGCGGCGAGTTTCTCCCTGTCGGCTCTTTCGGTCACACCGGCTTTACCGGCACGTCGCTCTGGATGGACTCCGTGACCGACACATACATCATTCTCCTCGCCAACGCGGTCCATCCGCGCGGAGGCACTTCCACCGTTTCGCTTCGTGCCCGCGTCGCCACCGCAGTTGTGCAGGGACTGGCACTCACGCCGTCAGAGGAACAGAAACTTCGCATCGCCCGCATTACGGGATACAACGAATCGCTGATGGCTGGGCGCCGCTTCGAGCACCGCAACGGCGAAGTCAAATCGGGCATAGACGTGCTCGAGGCCGACAATTTTCATGAACTTCATCCTGATCCTGCCCATCCTGTTCGCATCGGTCTCGTGACCAACCAGACCGGCGTTGACACGCACGGAATGCGAACGGCTGACGTGCTTGCACATGTACCCGGCCTGCAACTCGCCGCCATCTTCAGCCCTGAGCATGGGATTGAGGGCAAACTCGATACAACCAACGTCGGCAATGCGCGCGACGCTGGCACCGGTGCGCCTGTCTATAGCGCGTACGGCGAGAGCGATGTACAGCGCCGCCCCGATCCTGCCGTTCTCGCCTCGCTAGATGTCCTCGTCTACGACATCGCCGACGTCGGCGTGCGCTTCTACACCTACGAAACGACGATGGGCTACTTTCTGGAGGCCGCCGCCAAAGCCGGCAAACCGATGGTTATTCTCGATCGCCCCAATCCCATCAACGGCGCATTCGTGCAGGGCCCGGTGGCCGATGCGGGGCGCGAATCCTTCGTAAGCTACTGGCAGACGCCTGTCCGCCACGGCATGACCGTGGGAGAACTGGCGCAAATGTTCAATGCCGAACGCGGCATCCACGCCAACCTGACCGTCGTGACCATGCAGGGTTGGCAACGCGGCGATTGGTTCGACTCTACAGGCGCGGTGTGGATGAATCCTTCACCCAACATGCGCAACCTTACCGCGGCGACGCTGTATCCCGGTATCGGCATGATCGAGACCACCAACATCTCCGTGGGCCGCGGCACGGATACACCCTTCGAAGTTGTCGGCGCTCCATGGATCGCTTCCGCCAATCTTGCGCGCTATCTAAATGCGCGACAACTGAGCGGAGTGCGTTTCGTCCCGGTAAGATTTACGCCAGCCAGTTCGCTTTATGCTGGCCAGCAGTGCGGCGGTGTGAACATCATTGTCGTCGACCGCAACGCTCTCGACGCACCCGAGATGGGCCTTGAGATTGCCGCGGCTCTGCACACGCTTTATCCCGATGCCTACAAAATCGCCGGGCTGGATACATTGATGGTCAACCTGGCCGCACTTGAGGCCGTAACTCGCGGAGAAGATCCGCGTCGTATTGCCGAGGATTGGGGCGCGAAGCTCGATGAATTCAGATCGCTTCGCGTGAAGTATCTGCTCTACTGATGAGGCTCCGTCAAGTGCTAACCTGAAGTTTCGCCCGCAATGTTTGTCACCTCACAGCACGCGCACTTCATTGGTATCGGCGGAATCGGCATGAGCGGTATCGCCGAGATCCTGCTGAATATGGGCTTTCGTGTCTCCGGCTCTGATCTGCGTCGCGGCGCGGTGACCGATCGCCTGGCTCAGCTGGGTGCAACCATCTATGAAGGCCATCAGGCCTCCAATGTTGCTGGCGCGACCGTCGTTGTCACCAGTTCCGCAGTCTCGCCGAATAATCCTGAAGTCGTGGAAGCGCGTGCCGGCAAGATTCCAGTGATCCAGCGAGCCGAAATGCTGGCAGAGTTGATGCGTCTCAAGTACGGGATCGCCATTGCTGGCATGCACGGCAAGACGACTACGACGACGATGGTGGCTTCTGTGCTGGCTGCCGGCGGCCTCGACCCCACGGTCGTGGTGGGCGGTCGCGTCGACGCACTCGGTTCGAATGCGAAGCTCGGAACCACGCAGTATCTAGTCGCGGAGGCAGACGAGAGCGACAGATCTTTCCTGAAGCTGCCGCCGATTCTTGCGGTGGTGACCAATCTCGACCGCGAACACATGGACTGCTACCGCGACATGGACGACGTGGAACACGCCTTTCTCGCGTTTATGGACAAGGTTCCGTTCTACGGTGCTGTTACGGCTTGCATCGACAACACGGCCCTTGCAGCGATTCTGCCGCGCGTGCATAGACGCGTCTTTACGTACGGAACGTCGCCCGAGGCTGACTACCGCCTCGAATTTCTAGAAGCACGACCCGGATGCTTCTCGCACTTCGAGGTCCACACGCCGACGGAGGTTCTCGGTTCATTTGAGCTTCACGTTCCGGGCCGGCACAACGCGCTCAATGCGACGGCCGCCGTGGCCATTGCGCATCAGCTTGGACTGGCGCCGGACAAGATCGCTGAAGGTATCTCCAGCTTTCGCGGTGTCGATCGCCGCTTTCAGATTCGCGGACAGGCACGCGGCGTCACGGTTGTCGACGACTACGGACACCATCCCACCGAAATCCGCGCCACGCTTGCTGCTGCACGCGAGTATTCCAAGGGCCGTGTTCATGTTGTTTTTCAACCTCACCGCTATACGCGCACTCGCGACCTGCTCGATGAATTCGGCGGAGCTTTCGGCGATGCGGATACCGTGGTGGTGCTGCCTATCTATGCAGCCAGTGAGGAGCCGCTCTCCGGCATCACCGCAGAATTGCTGACCTCGAAGATTACCTCGCCGGTCGCACACTATGCACCCGACTTTTCTTCCGCAGTAGATGCGGTGACCGGCGCAGCTCGCGAGGGAGACGTAATCATGACGCTGGGTGCAGGCAGTGTGAGCCAGCTCGGTCCCCAGATTCTGGCAGCCCTTGATCCCAAATCTTAAGTTTCACTTCCGCAGAAACACCGCAACGCTTTCGCCCCCACATTTTCTGTACGTGAGGACCGATTGTGTCCACGGTCACTGTTCGTAGTCAAACGGTTCACTAGCTGGTCTTGGGTTGTGTATCATTCCGCAGACAATCAATTGTCTTCCTTTAGGAGCATGAGATGCATTACGGATCGCGCCGGAAATTTCTTAAGACTGCAAGTGCCGCCGCGGCGGCACTTGCCATCAGCCGCCGGGCTCCCGCCTTTGCAGCCGGTTCAACGCCAACGGGCACGGTGAGTGTGTGGGGTACGTTCCGCAACCAGCGTCACGCGGCGCTTGGGTCGCTTGAGTGGGGGCAGCCCCGGCAAGTCGCGGCAGACGCGATTCAGCTCGATACCAGTGCGACGAGGCAGGAGATCCTTGGTTTTGGCGCGGCCATCACCGAGGCTTCTGCGTATGTTCTGAGCCGGATGAGCGAGGCCGAACGCGCGCCAGTGATGCACGATCTCTTTGCGGCGGATGCCATGGCGCTGAATGTGTGCCGTACCTGCATCGGGTCCAGCGATTATGCGACAAAGGCCTACACCTACGACGAGAGCAGCGAACCGGATCCAGAACTGAAGAAGTTTTCGATCGACCACGACAAGGAGTTTTACCTGCCAATGCTGCGCGAGGCGCGGAAGGCGAATCCGGAGATGTTTCTGTTTTCTTCGCCGTGGAGCCCTCCGGGTTGGATGAAGCCGAACAATTCGATGATCGGCGGTGCCATGCGCAAGCTTAGCTTTGATCCCTACGCGCGTTACTTCGTCAAGTTCCTCGAGGCGTACAAAGCTGAAGGCGTCGACATCAACGCTGTTACGGTGCAGAACGAGTCCGATGCCGAGCAGGAGGGCCACATGCCCGCCTGCCTGTGGGCGCAGGAGCAGGAGATGGAATTCGCGGCACGCTTCCTGGGGCCGGCGATCCGCAAAGCGGGATTGAACGCGAAGATTTGGCTGCTGGATCACAACTACAGCCTCTGGGGACGGGCGATCGATGAACTCAGCGATCCTTCGGTCTACGATGCGGTAGATGGAATTGCATGGCACGGCTATGTTGGCGAGCCTACTGCTATGACGCGTGTGCACGAGGCTTTTCCGGCGAAAAACGCCTATTGGACCGAGGGTGGTCCCGACATCAATCAGCCGGATTACCAAACGGACTACACACGGTGGGCGAACGAGTTCAACGGCATTCTTAACAACTGGGCGCGCTCCATTACTGCGTGGAATGTCGCTCTTGACGAGAAAGGGCGACCGGATATCGGTCCATTCTCCTGTGGTGGTGTGATCACCATCGACAACGCCTCACACAAAATCACGACCAGCGGACAGTATTGGGCCTTCGCGCATTATTCCAAGCACATCAAGCGTGGTGCGCGCGTCTTCGCGACCAATGCGTTAGGCGACATGGGCAAAGGCTCAGATGTTTCCCACAGCGGATTCCGCAATCCTGACGGCAGCTACGTGGTGGTGCTGGCAAACAAGGGCGCGGAGAGCCGCGCGCAGTTGCTGATGGGTTCGCAGGCGCTGGGCGTGGATTTGCCGGCAGATTCAGTGCAGACACTGCACTGGTCGTAATTGCAGAGAAACTCCGAGCGGTGCATCTTCGGGAGCACCGTTTCTTTGGTCGCTCTCAGTAGATTTCGTTTGCGGTTTGCGTGGAGCGGAGCTTGCCGGTTTCGACGGAGAGCCTGTAGCTGATGAATCGCCCGCCCAGACTGTGAGATAAAAGCTCCGACCCGGGCGCCACCTTCTGCACTTGAATGGCCCATAGGTGAGCGGCTTGCCGATCTGCAACAGGGCCGTAGGCACCTTCAGCATCGATGAAATAGCGCCGCCCGATACCCGACAACATGCGCCTGCCATCCGGTTCAACCAGCACGGCCGCGCGCTCTTCCACGCCGATGCCTGAATCGTACGTGACGCTTCGCGGGAAGAGATTTGTTTTCCATCCGGTTTATTGAGGCGAGCCAGAAACACAAGCAGGCGACCCATGCGATCGCGACGGGCGAAATGAGTGTCCGTGATGATTCCTTTGAGGATCGGGATGTCGAAGAAAGCCATGCGCAAGACTGATGCGGGAACTGTAGGGTCGACCAGTGCTGTCTTGCCGTCGAGATTCGGGTCGTCGGGCTTGTCGCCCTGCGCGGTGTAGATGTATTCGCCCAACACAGCGAGGCCCGCACTGGTCCCGCCAATCGGCACGCCGCGACGGATGGCCCCGTTCAGCGCAGCCTGCAGCGGGGTGTTCATCCAGAAATTGATGTAGTTGGCCTGGTCGCCGCCTGCGATGAAGATTGCGCTCGCATGTTCAATCGCGTCGGCGACAAATGGATCTGCCGCCGCTTCGCGATTGGGAATGATAAGCGTGGCCACCGAGTTGAGATGGCAAAGTCCGCGGATATAGGGGTTGTATTCATCGTCGCCGGTGGCGCGAAGCACGAGGAAATCCCCGCCGCCGGCGCGGTCGCACAGGAACTGGAATGCCTCGTCAAGATCCGTACCTCCACCCATCAAAGCGAATCCGGGACGCGTCTGCGCCGCCACATCGGCATTCTCTCCGGCACGGATGTAGCGATATGCAGGCGCTTGCGCCAGCGAGGAGACAGCGCTCGCGGCAAAGAAAACGCCCAGACCCAGGATTTGTAAACTGCTCATCTCGGTAGCTTATTCTATGGCGTGCTCCAAGCCCGTTACGCTACGGGTTCCCCTTGCCGTGTATGCGGAAAAAAGCAAGTCTGGCGCGGCTATAGTTGAGCCTGGCGACTCTCCCGACCTATGGCAGAACCAGGGAACATCACTCTTTTTTGGTTTAAGTGCAAGGTCGCCGCTTCCTGATGGTTGCGTCGACTAAGCAATCTGGTTTTGTGGGCAGGGCATCTCTGGTTTTGCGACGGCTCAAGCGTGGCACAACGCGATAACAAAACCCGGTCCCTTGTGTGGGAGGACGACGCCCCCGCAGAGCCGCGCTTCCGGCGCGCGCAGGCGAGTGTGCCGATCTCTGGACGCAGCCTGCCCGGAATGCCTGCTCAAATGGACGACGAGGACGACGAAGATCCTCGCGGCCGCAGCAAGCCCCGCAAATTCAGCAACGAACCCGCTCGGCGCTGGTGGCGACCCGCGAGCACAGTAGGCCGCGTTCTTCTTGGAACCGGTGTGGTAGCTGTATTTTCGATCGTCGCTGTTTCCGCTTATGCACTGCGAAACTTCCTCGAACACGATTCCCGTTTTCGTATAGCGGGCACCGGCAATATCCAGGCGACAGGCCTGGGTCAGGTGAGCCGCGCAGAGATGCTGCCAGTATTCGGCGAGGATATCGGACGCAACATCTTCTTTGTGCCGCTCGCTGAGCGCCGCAAACAACTCGAGCAGATTCCCTGGATCGAGCATGCCACGGTCATGCGCCTGCTGCCGGACCAGATTCGAATCTCGGTAGTGGAGCGCAAGCCGATCGCGTTTCTTCGTCAGGGCTCGCAGGTTGGTCTGGTCGATGCCAATGGCGTTCTGCTCACCGAACCCCCGGCCATGATGGCGCAGCACCACTACTCTTTCCCGGTGGTCACCGGAATCGACGACCGCGACCCCATCGCCTCGCGCCGGGTACGCATGGAGGTCTATCAGCACCTCGTGAGCGAGCTCGATTCGAACGGGCAGCATCTTTCCGATCAGATATCCGAGATTGATTTGTCTGACCCCGAAGATGCGCGTGTGTTGATGCCGGAGCAGGGAGCCGACATACTCGCGCATTTTGGCGCAGATCATTTCCTGGAACGCTATCAGCGCTACAAAGTGCACATCGCAGAGTGGCGGCAGCAGTATCCCAAACTCGCCGAGGTGGACCTGCGCTACGAGCAGCAAGTTGTTCTGCAGATGACAGGTGGCACAAGCGCGGCACCAGCGAAGCTGAATCCGAGCGAGGCTATTGACGGCTCTGTGGACGCTCCCAAACCCGATCCCGCGAGGCTGGAAGCCAAGGCCGACGCGCCGAAGCCGGTTGCGAAGCACGTCGATGCCGCGAAAACTGCCAAAGCTCACACTCACCCCAAACCGACAGCGAAGACAAAGCCGCCCAGAGGCAAGAGCACAAAGAAGAAGCACCCTGATCCGAAGCACGCGGCGAAAAGGATAGCGAAGCCGGCGACAAAGCCACACCCGTCCGGCAACACCACAGGCCAGTGAGAGAACGATGAGCGAGACGCAAGACAACCTGATCGTTGTGCTGGACGTAGGCAGTGCATGGACCCGTGTGCTGGCGGCCGACGTGAACGAGGGAGCTCTCCGCTATCGCGGGCACGGATTGCTCGAATCGATCGGTATGCGCAAAGGACTCATCTCCGAACTCGGACCGGCGGCAAAGGTTGTGAAGCAGGCGAATGAGTTGGCAGAGTGGACAGCCCGCGCCAATATCGATCAGTGCGTGGTGGGTGTGGGCGGACCGCACATTCGCGGGCTCAACACCAATGGCGGACTCGACCTGGGCAGCCGCATGCGCGAGATCACGCGTGAGGATGTGCGCGCTGCCGTGGAGCGTGCCCGCGCGGTGGAACGGCCACCGGATCGCGAAATACTGCATCTGCTTCCGCGACAGTTCATTCTTGACGACCAGCCGGGCATCTTCGATCCCGTGGGCATGGTGGGTGCGCGGCTCGAAGTCGATCTACATATCGCCACCTGTTCCGGCAGCGCTTTGCAGAGCACGATCACCTGTGCCAATCGAGCGGGGCTCGAAGTCTCAGAGGCGGTGCTTGAGTCGATCGCCGCAGCGGAGTCGACGCTTTCCGCCGACGAGCGCGAACTGGGCGTATGTCTGCTCGATATCGGTGCGCACTCCAGCGACATGGTTGTCTTCTTCGAGGGCGCTGTGGCGCACACTGCCTCGGTACCCATCGGCGGAAATCACTTCACCAACGATCTCGCGGTTGGATTGCAGATGCCCGTCGCACAAGCTGAAGAATTGAAGCGCCAGTATGGTCACGCTGTAGTGACGGCCGTTCCTGTTGAAGCGGAGATTGAAATCAACAATCCGGAGCCGCAGCGTCTCGTATTGCGCACGCTTGCGGAGATACTGGAGCCACGGGCTCGTGAACTCCTGTACTTTGTGAAAGAGAGTCTTCGCCAGGGTGGCGTGCTTGAGGCGCTTGGCGCCGGATGCGTTTTAACCGGCGGTGGCGCGATGCTTCCGGGCATGCTGGACGTGACCGAAAGCCAGCTTCGCGTTCCGGCGCGGACCGGTATGCCGGTGCGACTCTCGAACATGCCGGGCGAGCTTGTTCATCCCAGCTTTTCCACTGCCATCGGAATGCTACTGTATGCACATCGGACACGCGTAACCCGCGCGGCAGAAAATAACAGTTTGCGCGCCAAGCTGCGGGCCATATTCGCAGCGAGTTTTTAAGGCAAGGATCATGTCAATGACGGATGGGGAGGCGCCAGTCGCTATGGATCAGCAGAAGACGGAACCCGCAGAGATACGGATTCAGTTTCACGACGAAGAGCAACGGGGCGCGCGGATCAAGGTTATTGGTGTCGGTGGCGGCGGCGGAAATGCCGTGAATCGCATGATCCAGGCTGGCCTGGAAGGCGTCGAATTTATCGCGGCGAATACCGATGTGCAGGCTCTTAAGCTTTCGCTTGCTCCGATCAAGCTGCAGCTCGGCGTGCGGCTGACTGCCGGTCTAGGTGCGGGGGCAAATCCGGACGTTGGCAGACGTGCGGCGCTCGAAGATTCGGAAAAGATTATTGAAGCTCTCGAAGGCGCGGACATGGTCTTCGTCACTGCGGGCCTTGGCGGAGGCACAGGTACCGGTGCCGCTCCGGTGATTGCTTCGCTGGCGAGCGAGATGGGGATCCTCACCGTTGCGGTCATTACGCGGCCGTTTGCGTTTGAAGGCAAGCGTCGTCTGCAACAGGCCGAGCGTGGATTGAAGGAGCTGATCGAGAGCGTGGACACGATGATTGTGATCCCCAACGAGAAGCTGCTCGCGGTTGCCAAGGATGCTGGGTTTTTCGAGAGCTTCCGCATAGCCGACGACGTTCTGCGGCAGGGCGTGCAGGGCATTTCCGACATCATCACGATTCCGGGCATCATCAACCGCGACTTTGCTGACGTGAAGACGACGATGGCGGGAATGGGTCACGCGGTGATGGGAACGGCGGTTCGCGCCGGGGAAACGCGCGCGATTGAAGCCGCACAAGCAGCAATGGCATCGCCGCTGCTCGATGCGGGGGCGATCGATGGAGCGCGTGGCATCCTGATCAACATTACGGGCTCCAGCAACCTCAAGCTCTCCGAGGTCAACGAAGCTTCATCGCTGATCCAAAGCTCGGCGCACGAGGATGCCAACATTATTTTCGGCGCGGTGCTCGACGAGCGGATGGGCGACGAGGTGAAAATCACCGTTATTGCGACCGGTTTCCGCGATCAGATGCCGGAGCGGCGGGCGCGGATGTTGAACGTGGAAGAATTGCCGGTTGTGTCGGTTCCGGTGGTTGCGGCGGACGCGTGGATGCGCGAGAAAGCGCCTGCTGCCCCGCCCGCGCCTGCTCCTCTTCGGTTTATGAGTGAAGAAGAAGACGAGGAGCCGGTCGATGACGTCGATGCGGAGCCAGAGCTTGTGGCGGCAGCGGCGAAGCCGAGCCGTACAGAGGTTGCTGAGGAACCCGCTTTTGCACCGCTGCCGCGCGACTATGCCTTAGACTTTGGTAACGGCATTCGTACACCAGCGATTACCGAAGAGCATGTTTCACAGCCTCCCGTAAGTCCTTTATCTGCAAATACGAGCGAGGAAGAAAGGGATCTGGACGTGCCGACGTTTATGCGCCGGATGAAGTTCTGATGCAAGCGGCTCAAAATCGGGGATTGCTTTGAATCCAGAGAACGGTATAGTTCAAAGTAGGTTTCAAGATTAAGGGTCCAAAATAGGAATTCATTGCAACAATGTTGTCTTTCCCCTGGGCAAGTGTGGGCGGTGGTCGACATTGAAGTTAACGGGTGACCTTGCTCACATCCTGCGACCGAAGCGCGTGGGATAAAGATTTGAAAGCCGGCAAGAAATGCGCCGCTGCTGTGCAAGCGCATCGCACGCAATCCATTGTTGAGGGGAATTTTTCCGGGATGAGACTGTCTTGTGTTTTTGCCTTGGGGCTAGCGGTTATCGGGACAAGCGTCGGAGCTGCCGCGCTCGACGTGCAACATAACGTGCATCACTCGAAGACCGCGAGCAAGCACCTGGCCGTAAGGCACACCACACATTCCCGGACTTCCACTGCCGCGGCTCATCGCGTGCATACTACTTCAGCTTCGAGCGCCACGCTTCATCACGCGGTTCTCACCCGTAGCCGCCGTCATCACTATTATGGCGAGCGCTTCACTGCCAGTTCCTTTGCCAAGGGGGACATCTTTGCCGACGACATCACGGCCGGCGAAGATCCGTTAGTCCGTCAGGCAGCGATCGACGCGCTGGGCGATATGAACGGCACCGCCGTGGTGATTGATCCCTCGAACGGACGCATCCTGGCCATGGTCAACCAGAAGCTCGCGCTCTCGCCGGGTGCAGAGCCCTGCTCCACCATCAAGCTTTCGGTTGCGTTGGCGGCACTGAGCGAAGGGCTGGTCACGCGCGATACGCCGGTACAACTGGCGGGCTTCCGCATGAACATGACAGACGCGCTGGCCAAGAGCAACAACCTCTATTTCGAAGAGCTCGGCCGCGAGCTTGGTTTTGACCGCGTGCGCCACTACGCCACGCAGTTCGGTCTGGGCGAGCTCGCCGGTTACCACATCGAGGGCGAGCAACTCGGCGAATATCCACGCGAAGCGATTCCCGCTTCCGAGGGCGGCGTGAGCCGAATGTGCAGCTTTGGGCAGGGCGTTTCGATGACGCCGCTGCAACTGGGTGCTTTCGTCGCGGCGATCGCGAACGGCGGAACACTCTACTATCTGCAGCACCCGACGTCGACCGAGGACGTTCTTGCGTTCCAGCCGAAGGTGAAGCGGACGCTCGATATCGCCCGCTATGTGCCCGATCTGCAGGACGGTATGGCGGGCGCTGTTGAATACGGTACCGCGCGCAGGCTGCGCGCCAATTTCCAGGAACTGCCGGTCTTCGGCAAAACGGGAACCTGCTCCGATAAGGGAACGCGGTTCGGGTGGTTTGTTTCGTACTCCGAGGCACCGCAGGGGAGCCTGGTGACGGTGTTCTTCCTCGAAGGCGGACGGCCGACATTTGGTCCGCGCGCTGCGGAACTGACCGGCGAGTTCTACAAGAACCTCTGGGATCGCAATTATTTCGCCGAGAAGGGCACGCAGGCTCACGCCGCACTGCAAGTGATAAGCACAACGAGCACACGGTAGTCGTCAGCGTCCTCTACGGCAAAAGCCGCCTTCGGGCGGCTTTTCTATTGCTGGTTCGCGCACATACCCCTATTACCCGGTCTCTGCGGGCAAGTTCCCTGTTTTCATGTGCTTGCGGAGGCAATAATATACTTGACGAATCAAGTAAACTTTGCCATACTTATAAACATGAAAGCCCCAAAGACACTTCAAGACGCCATCCTCTACTTCAGCAACGCTGATAACTGCCTGCAATACATGGTAGATAGGCGCTGGCCTGATGGCATCGTTGTTTGCCCAAACTGCGGACGCACTGATCCTACTTTCCTGAAATCTCAGGGCAAGTGGCAGTGCAAGAGCGCGCACGTCAAGCGCCAGTTCTCGGTGAAGGTTGGGACGATCTTTGAGGACTCGCCGCTTGGACTTGAAAAGTGGCTTCCGGCAGTGTGGCTGATTACCAACGCCAAGAACGGCATCAGTTCCTACGAACTTTCCCGTTCGCTTGGCGTGACCCAGAAAACCGCTTGGTTTATGCTCCACCGGATTCGCGAAGCGATGAAGCAGGACACCTCGCACAAGTTTGGCTTTGGTGGCCCCGTAGAAAGCGACGAGACTTACGTTGGCCCGAACCCTCAGCGGATGCACAAGGACCGCAAGGCTCGCTATCAGGCGCAGCGTGGGCAGGGAATGCGCGGTGATGTATATGTCGGTAAGACTGCCGTCCACGGAATGCTGGATCGGGAGCTTCGTCAGGTTCGCGCCAACGTGCTCACCAACGTAAAGCGTGAGACTTTGCAGAACGCGATCCTCGAAAACGTTACTCCGTTCGCCAGTGTCTATACCGATGAGTTCGCGGCACACGACGGCCTTGAGAAACAGTTCATTCACAAGGTCGTGAATCACTCGATGGAGTATGTACGCGGCAACGTCCACACTCAGGGCATCGAAAACTTCTGGAGTCTCCTGAAGCGCGGACTTCGCGGTACTTACGTTGCTGTCGAGCCATTCCATCTTGATCGCTATGTCTCCGAACAGGTGTTCCGTTTTAACAACCGTGCGACGAAGGAAAACCCACTGACCGATGAGGACCGTTTCGCTTGTGTTCTCATGCAAGCAGTCGGCAAGCGCCTCACCTATGCAGAAGTCACAGGCAAGGACGGCACGACGTGTAACTAGTCCTTCGCGGTTGAAGCGCGGCCCGAAGCGGAAGGTTTTTTAGCCTTCCGCTTTTCTGTGTTAGCTTTCTTCTCCGCTGCCATCGCAACTTTCACCGCTTTTGGGTCGGCGCGAAGAATCGTCGTCATCGTCTTGTCGAACTTCTGAAATTCCTTCGACTTCATTGAGCTTTCTCCAGTCTTCGAAAAGCGTATCGCATAGTTCCTCAATCATTTCCCGCTCCCATGTATGCCCTGTACCTAGACGGATGAGTTTGGCATATCGCTGGCTATCCACCTCTGAGAAGGTAATCGTCGGGTTACGAACGCTGGCAGCAAATCGCTGAGTATGCCAGCACAAAAGATCGGCGGCCTGAAGCGGAATTCTTTTCTTATCGCCAGGTATCAACTCTCCAATGATTTCGGCAAAACGAGGCAATCCGATGTTTCGAAATGACTCACCCAATCCTTCGTGGAAGTCGTGCATGGCAGGAAATACCTCGCGTTTCTTTTCAATGACAAAGTCTACTTTTTCGGTCTTGGGATAGAGAGATAGGACCGTGAGGACCAAATAGACATATCCATGAAACGATGGGTAATCGACCACGAAATTTACCGGGGCACGGCGCGAATCATTCAATCGAAATTGCAAGCCGGAAGCCTGACTATCGAAGTGAGAACCTTCAATGGTCGAGCGCACAGCAAAGAGGCCTTTAGTTCGCCCTATTAGGGCGACGGCTGCATCTATTCGCGCTTCTGCGTCTCCTGCGCTTATGCAATGCTCTTCCCTCCATGCTGGGCTGCGTAGGGCGGTTATATGGAACTCGTCGAGTTCGGGTGGTCCGTCTAACACTTCTTTTTGCCATGCTGGAACGAATACATCGGTCCAAATTGTTAGGGGTGCAACGTAGCCGCATTGATGGAAGATTCCCTCCCCGGTGGTTTCATCGGATGCCGCCAAGAAAACAGCCATTCGCCTCTCCTGTCGCGGGAGTCCACAGAACAGAGAACGCACCAACTCTGCGGCTAGGCTACACATGCCCAACCCCCGCTCTTGCAATAATCTTCCTGACGTTCTGATTCGTCAAGTATATTATTGCCTTCAGAATGACACCGCCCAGTTTTATCGGAACGAAACTCGCCCTGGCGCTCGACGACTGAAAGCCCAGTCCCGTGGGGAAGCGCGAGAAGCAGATTCTTCGCTCACCACCCCCGAACCTGCCCCAAAGAGCAAAGACGCTCTTCGGGGACCCCGAAGACGTTCGGGGCCCCGTTCGTTCAGAATGACACCGCCCAGTTTTATCGGAACGAAACTCTCCCTGCCGCTCGACGACTGAAAGAAATCAAAGGCAGGTCTTGGATGGCGCGATGCGTTCGTTGCTATCCCAGGTCTCAGAAGCGAGACCTGGGGCACCCGGCCATAGGGGATTTGCGTCATCACGAACTTGTTGTGCTCCAGTGGCAGGTGATTAATTGCAAAGTTAGACTAGGCAATACTACCCTTGGAATCTGCGGCTTAGGGGAGCGGGCTTCTGACGGCACTCAACGAACCTCGAGGTTGCACTGCTCGACTGCATCTCAAGATTGGTTGCTGTTTGGGAAGATGGAGGGTGCGATGGCGATCGTCAGAAGTTGTCCGGCGTGTGGAAAGTCGAATCGGATCCCGGCGAAGCATCTTTCTGATACGGGGAGATGCGGCGCGTGCAAAGCACCGCTTTTGGCGATGGCGGAACCCATTGAGGTCACTCCGAGCGAATTCGATGAGATTGTTCGCGAGAGCAAGGTCCCTGTGCTGGTGGATTTCTGGGCTGCATGGTGCGGGCCGTGCAAGATGGCGGCGCCGCACGTGGCGCAAACAGCGCGAGAACTGGCGGGCCGGGTCGTCGTGCTGAAGGTGGATACCGAGCGATTTCCGGAACTCGCGGCGCGCTACAGGGTGCAGGGGATACCGAACTTCGCGGTATTTGTTCGCGGCGAACTCAAATTCCAGCAGGCAGGGCTGGTGGATGCGAACACCATGAAGAACTGGATTGCGAACGCCGCGTGATACATGCCCTGCGAGGTTTCAAAAGAATCACACACTGAGGACGGGATAGGCTGGGTGCGCACCATGGGGTAGGAGTGCGGCTGGCGATGGAGAGGAACTTTGGGGTGGGACGAAACGTACAATTGAGTGCGATGGAGTGCTTTCACCGCACGGGTTCGATGATGCGCCGGCTGATGCTGGCAGTTCTCGTTCTTCTTTCTATGCGGGCGGGGTTGGCCGAATCGGTCAGCAGCCTGCCCAAGCCCAATGACTACGTCAATGATTTTGCGCGCGTGCTGTCGCCGGATACGGTAGCGAAGCTGGACCGCATTTGCGCGGAGCTGGACCACTCGCAGGCGAATGCGCAGGTGGCCGTGGTGACGGTGCGCAACCTGGACGGCGAGGATGCGGCGGACTGGGCGAACGAACTCGAAGACAAGTGGAAGATGGGAAAGAAGGGGTCCGACCGGGGAGTGCTGGTGCTGCTGGCGGTGGACGATCGCAAGTACCGGATCGATGTGGGATATGGGCTCGAGGGAATCCTGAACGACGCCAAGGTCGGCGACATTGGCCGGTCAATGATTCCGAATTTGCGGGCGCAGGATTATGACGGGGCAATCCTTTCGGTGGTGGGACAGCTGGCGCAGGTGATTGCGACCGATGCAAAGGTGACGCTGAGCGATGAGCTGCCGAATCCGCCTCCAGTGCGACATAGATCTTCTGGCGGAGGTTTGCCGATCCCCATCCTTCTTTTCCTGGGCTTCTTTGTGATCTCGATTATTTTTCGGGTTGTGCATGCGATTGGGGCCGCTCTTGGTTTTTGGCACCCATGGGTGCGCCCTACTGGGATTGGCCGGGGCGGGTTTTACATCGGCGGCGGTGGTTTTGGCGGAGGGGGCGGATTTGGTGGTGGTGGCGGCGGTGGTGGTGGAGGCTTTGGTGGATTTGGCGGGGGAGATTTTGGGGGCGGGGGAGCCGGCGGAAGCTGGTGAGGCACGGAATGGTTCAGTTCCTAGCTTTCCCACCCATGCCGCGAGTCGCTGGCGACTCACTTCATGGATGGGGCACCCAGATTCGTGTTTGAGTGAGGCTTCGGGATTCAACGTGGGCTAATGTGGTTTGAGGTGAGTCCCTGAGTCGGGACGGAGGAGAAGGAAACGGTATGAGCAAGGGATTGCTGGTTGGGTTGGGCGTGGTGGGCGTGATTGTGCTGGCGCTGCTGATGGTGGGCGGCAGCTACGTGAGTGCCAAGAACCAGATGGTCGCGAAGGACCAGGCGGTGAAGTCGGCGTGGTCCGAGGTGGATGTGCAGCTGCAACGGCGCGCGGATTTGATTCCAAACCTGGTGGAGACGGTGAAGGGATTCACCAAGGAAGAGAATTCTGTGTATGCGGAGATTGCGAACGCGCGTGCGGGGATGCTGAATGCGCAGACTCCGCAGGCGAAGATCGCGGCCAACGGTCAGCTGGATGGCGCGCTGGGGAGATTGCTGCTGCTGACGGAGAATTATCCGCAGCTGCGGTCGAGCGACCAGTTTATGCGGCTGCAGGATGAACTGGCGGGGACGGAGAACCGGATTGGCGTGGCGAGGCGGAGATATAACCAGGCAATACAGGACTACAACACGTTCATCGGGCAGTTTCCGAACAGCATCTGGGCGGGAATGGCTGGATTCCACAATAATGATGCGTATTTCAAGGCGAGTCCAGGGTCGGAACAGGTGCCGAACGTGAAGTTTTGAAAGCCAGCTTCCAGCTTTCCGGGTCGCTGCCGCATTTCGGACTCAAATTCATCCATTCAAACGGGCTCGGACTCCATTCGCTGTTGCGTGAGTTGCGGCCTCAACCGGGCTGTGATACAAACTAAACATTCAAGTTTGCCCCCAAAGGGCAAGCCTGAGTTTCATGCAGAGTGGCTGAGGGACGAGCCCTGTGACGCCACGACAACCTGCCCGCGCAAAACGGGAGTATGGTGTCAACTCTTGCCCGGAGACGGGGAACATGAGATTCGGGGGTTGCTTCAGCACCCTTTGCTTTAGCAGCTTCGCAGGCAGTTTCGAGTCAATTCACGTTCACTCTTTTTGGGCTAGTCACGCGCTCGAGCTTCTCGTGTCACTCGCGCACAGCGAGGGACCTTTGACGACTGCGTATTGGTTGCGATGTCGGGAATGCGGCAAGACCTATGGTCATCAGCCGCTTTCGATCTGCGATGAGTGTTTTTCCCCGCTCGAAGTGACGTATGACTTCGAGTACGCCCGCACCCGCTTTACCCGCGAGACAATTTCCCAGGGCCCGCTGAATATGTGGCGCTATCGGGCGCTGCTGCCAGTTGCGGACAGCTACGTTCCGCAGACGCCGTCGGGGCTGACGCCGCTGGTGAAGGCGCCGCGGCTGGGTGCACAGTTCAATGCGCACAATCTGTACATCAAGAATGACGCCGTCTGCATGCCTACGCTGAGCTTCAAGGATCGCGTGGTGGCGGTGGCGCTGGCGAACGCGCAGGATTTTGGTTTCGACACGGTTGGATGCTCGTCGACGGGGAACCTGGCGAACGCCGTTGCGGCTCATGCGGCGCGGCTGGGACTGAAGACATTCATCCTGGTTCCGGCCGATCTCGAGCCGGCGAAGATTCTCAATACGCAGGTTTATGGGGCGACGCTGGTGCGTGTCGAGGGGAACTACGACCACGTGAATCGGCTGTGCTCGCAGATCGCCGATCGCTACAACTGGGGATTTGTGAATGTGAATCTGCGGCCGTATTACGCTGAGGGATCGAAGACGGTGGGATTCGAGATTGCCGAGCAGCTTGGGTGGCGGTTGCCGGACAACGTGGTGGTGCCGATGGCGGGCGGCTCGCTGATTACGAAGATCCGGAAGGCGTTCAATGAACTGATCGAGCTTGGGCTGGTGGAGGAGAAGCCGGTACGGTTCTTTGGCGCGCAGGCAACGGGATGCTCGCCGATTGCGAAGGCGGTGAAGGCCGGGACCGATGTGATCGAACCGCAGCGGCCGAATACGATTGCGCGGTCCCTGGCGATTGGCAATCCGGCGGACGGCATCTATGCGTCGCGTGTAATTCGCAGCACGGGTGGCTGGGCCGAGGATGTGTCGGATGTCGAGATTGTGTCGGCGATCCAGGAATTGGCGGAGACCGAAGGCATCTTTACGGAGACGGCCGGCGGCGTGACGACGGCTGTGACGGCGCGGTTGTATGCGCACGGGCGCATCCAGCCAGATGAGCTGACGGTCGCGTGCATCACCGGCAACGGATTGAAGACGACCGATTGCCTGAGTGAAGCGTACGAACAGAGCGCAGCGATTCGTCCGCGACTGGCAGATTTTGAAAATTTTGTGGAAGAGCGTAACGTGGCGAGCCAGGGATTGAGCCTCGCAGGAGAAAGCCATGTCGGTTAGAGTTCTGTTACCCAATGCATTTCAAAAGCACACCAACAACGTGAGGGAGATATCGAGCACGGCGTCGAATCTTCCGGAACTTGTGATTGATATCGAGGGCCGCTTTCCCGCGCTGCGGCAGCATCTGCGGGGAGAGGACGGGCAGATTCGCCGGTTTATCAACTTCTATGTCAACGAGGAAGACATTCGGTTCCTGGGGAACGATAAATACAGTTTCCAAGAAGGCGATGAGGTATTAGTGATCCCTTCGATAGCCGGAGGGTGAGTTTGAGTAGGTGAGATAGATCACACATTGACTTATGAGCCTGCCTGCCGGCGGGCTCTTTTGTTACTAACTCATGAATAAGTCACCGAAATTATTCGCAAAGCGTTTGCAAGAGCTTTACCTTCCTCTTACAATTCCTGCCGGATACTACTCCCGTGATTGCGCAAGCAGGGCAGAAGGCTCCGTTGGCACTTTTACCTCCGACCACCGCTCCGGTGGAAGCTCCTCCATCAGTTTTGCTCGCAACCAGTTCTGTTTCGACGGCACGGCCGCGTATTCATGCGGAGGTTGGCCGCTACAGGCTGCGACTGGCGCACGGCATTGAGGATCGCGAAGCTGCGTGCAGACTTCGATTCAAGGTCTTCAATATTGAGCTGGGTGAGGGGCTGGAGCGGTCTTACGAGACGGGACTCGACACGGATCATTTCGATGTGTTCTGTGAGCACTTGCTGGTCGAAGACAAGGCAGATGGGCGGGTTGTAGGAACTTATCGAATGCAGTCGGGAAGTACTGCCGCAATGAACATGGGCTACTACTCGGCGCAGGAGTTTGAGTTTGCGCCTTATGAGCCATTGCGCCGCGACATACTCGAGTTAGGCCGGGCATCCATCGATCGGGAGCACCGCACCCCCGAAGTACTTACGTTGTTATGGCGCGGCATTGCGCAGTATGCTAACGACATGGGGCTACGTTACCTGGTAGGTTGCTCTTCATTGAATTCCAAGGACCCCGCCGAGGGCTGGCAGATGTATCGCGAGCTTGAGCGGTATCGGGTTACGCCGGAGTTCGAGACGATGCCTACCCCAGCATACAAATGTCCCAGCGAGCAGCAGGTCGGGGAAACACAGCTATCGTCCGGTCCGCAGAATCCTGCCGTGCCAACCAAGGTTCCCAAGTTATTGAAGACATACCTGACCATCGGGGCGCGCATTTGTGCTCCGCCGGCGTGGGACCGTGAGTTTGGCACGATCGATTTTCTTACGTTGCTCGATCTGAAGATGCTCTCCTCGGCTGCGCGGAATCGCTTTCTTGCGCCTCTGACGCAATGAGTTTACGGATGATCCGGCGTGCTGTGGCGCTGGTTTTCGTTCTCGTGACAAGCATCGTTCGCTTCTGGTTTATGCGCATGGGCGGACCTCGTACGCTCGAGCGGCGAGCGCGCTGGGTGCAGGGCACCTGCGTGCGGGTGCTGCGCAGCATGGATATCGACTGCCATATCGAAGGGCAGATTCCAACGCATGGAGTTGTGGTCGCGAATCATCTGAGCTATCTGGATATCGTCATCCTCAGTGCGGCGATGCCGTGTTTTTTTGTGGCCAAGGCAGAGATCGACAAGTGGCCGTATTTCGGAAAGGCCGCCCGCGTGGGCGGGACGATGTTCATCGATCGTTCGAGTCTAGCCAGTGCCGAGAGCGTTGCGGCCATGATCGGCGAGCGTCTAAAACTGCCGGTTCCGGTGTTGTTCTTTCCCGAGGGCACCAGCACGGATGGCTCGATGCTGCGATTTCATTCGCGGCTCTTTGAGCCGGGGATTGTCGCTGGTGCGCCAATCACGGCTGCGTCAATCCGCTACGTGATCAGCGACGGTACGCCCGAGCGCGAACTTTGCTGGTATGGGGATGATACGTTCGGACCGCATCTGCTGAAGACACTGAACACCGCGGGATTCCATGCTGAGCTTCGATTTGGGGAGCCGCATGTTTATCTGCATCGCAGGGTTGCGGCGGACGAGACGTTCGCGGAGATTTCTGCGATGCGCGAGAGCGCGCCTGATCGCAATGAGGCGAGGATCCTGCAGTCTGCCTAGTGTGGCGTCCCATAAGTTATTTGCATAAGTCTGGAAGTGCAAAGAAGCTGATTCTTCGCTCACCACCCCCGAACTGAAAGGCGTTCGGGGTCCCGTTCGCTCAGAATGACACGGCCAACTTTGATCGTGAACTTCAGGGACGGATACTAGTGTAGTGTCTCATTAATAGAATCATTTATGGATCGAGCCTTCTCTTATGATGAGGAGACTTGGATATGCGTGTAGCGGAGCCCATTGTTCTTAGTGAAGAGGTGCGGCGGAAGTTGGAGCGGCAGTCGCGCGGGCGCTCCACACAGGCACGCGTGGTGCTGCGCAGCCGCATCGTTTTGCTTGCGTCCGAAGGGCTCCAGAACAAACAGATTGCAATGGCGCTGGATGTTGCTCCCCGCATGGCGGCACTTTGGCGGGGGCGGTTTATCGAACAGGGCATCGAAGGTCTTTTGAAAGATGCGCCTCGGCCCGGTCGCTCGGAGTCGATCTCCAGGGCTTGCTTGATCGAAAAGACCACCCAGAGCACTCCGGCCAATGCGACGCACTGGTCCACGCGCACCATGGCGCGGGAGATGGGCATTTCCAAAGCTTCGGTGTCGCGCATCTGGCGGGCCAGCGGTCTGAAGCCACATCGCGTGGAAAGCTTCAAGGTCAGCAACGATCCGAACTTCGCCGATAAACTGGAAGCCATCGTCGGGTTATATCTCAATCCGCCAGAGCATGCGCTGGTGTTGTGTGTGGATGAGAAGAGCCAGATACAGGCACTGGATCGCACTCAGCCCGGGCTGCCGATGAAGAAGGGCCGCGGCGCCACCATGACCCACGATTACAAACGCAACGGCACGACCACGTTGTTCGCCGCATTAAACACCGCCAACGGCGAAGTATTCGGCCTGTGCCAGGAGAAGCACCGCCATCAGGAATGGCTGAAGTTTCTGCGCATGATCGATCAGACGATCCCGGCCAACAAGCAAATTTATCTGATCTGCGATAACTATGCGACCCACAAGCATGCGCGCGTTCAACGCTGGCTGCAAACCCACAAACGCTTCCATGTTCGCTTCACGCCAACTTCGGCCTCATGGCTCAACATGATCGAGCGTTTCTTCCGCGACCTCACCCACAACCGCATCCGGCGCGGCGTCTTCCAGGATCTGGAACAACTCATCACCGCCATCGGCGACTACATCGACGCCCACAACAAGAACCCAAAGCCCTTCATATGGACCGCCAAGGCAAACGACATCCTCGAAAAGGTCACTCGCGCCCAGACCGCACTCAATAAAAGACGATCTGCTTGAGACACTACACTAGTCCCGAAGATCAAAATAGAAAAATTTCAGGCGCCGGCGGGCGGTGGTGCAGTCGATCCGCGTACGACCAGGCTTGTGGAGACGAGGAACTCACGCCGCAGACCCACCTTCCCGGGTTCCTCTCCATGCTGGCGGAGGGCCTCGAATGCCGCCTTTGCCAGGTCGACACGCGACAGGCGAATGGTGGTGAGCGGGGGAAGCGTGAATTCGGCGAAATCGATATCGTCGAGGCCGATGACGGAGAGATCTTGCGGCACGCGCAGGCCCTGCATGTAGGCTGCGCGCAGAACGCCGATGGCTGTCATGTCATTTGAGCAAATGACTGCGGTGGGTTTGGCGCTGAGGGCCTGCAGTTTGCCGAATCCAACCACGCCGCCCTTGAGGGTGTGATCGCACTCGATGATCCACTTCTTCTGGATGGGCAATTTGCTTTCCTGCATTGCAGTCTGGAAGTCGTTCTGGCGGGTAATAGCGGAGTGCAGTTTGTGCGGTCCGGCGAGGAAGCCGATCTTGCGATGGCCGAGGGCCGCGAGGTGATCAACGGCGGCGCGAATTCCGCTGGTGTAGTCGAGGACGATAGTGCTTGTTTTGGGCTCGGCGAGCTTGAATTCGGCAAGAACCATGGGCACATCGTGAAATGAGAGCTGATTGAGAACAGGTTCTTCTTCGCCGAAAGTCATGACTGCGACGCCTTCCACCTTGCGCTCGAGCATGCGACGCACGCAGGTGGTCAGCACGGCAGGGTCGCTGTTGGAGGAGCTGACCAGGATTTCGTAACCGTGAGCTACCGCGATCTCTTCGAAGCTCTGGATGAGCTCAGGGAAGAACGGGTTTGTGATGTTCTCAACAATGATGCCGAAGAGTCGGCTGCGCCCGGAGACCAGCGTGCGCGCATGGGTGTTGGGGAAATAATTCAACTGTTCGATCGCTTGCCACACACGCTTGGAGAGCTTCTCACTTACGACGGGAGAACCATTGATGGTGCGCGAGACGGTGGCGATGGAGACTTTGGCCAACGCGGCTACAGCCCGGATGTCGGGCGTTTTATCGGCGCTCTTGCGACTTGCTTTTCTGGCCACGAGCAGATCCTACGTATGTCGAAGGTGAATACAAATGGAACATCCATCATAGCGCCGTATGTTGGCGCGGGGCGGAACAGGAGTTGAGGAAGTCCTGATTCAGGACTTGTCGGAGATGAGGAGACGCAGGTCGCGCAGATTTTGACCTGTGGGTCCGGTGACCACCGTGTCGCCCAGAGCCGTAAACAGCGGGCAGGCGTTGAAGGTGCGCAAGGACTCTTCGGGGTCGAAGCCAAACGCAATGGCACGCGCCACGGTGGTGGGGTCGGCAATGGCGCCGGCACTGTGGGTATTGCCGTCGATGCCGTCGGAGCCGGCGCTCAGGACGGTGAGCATCTCGCCGGGATGATGGGCAAGCTCAAGCGCACAGGCCAGAGCGAATTGTTGATTACGACCGCCGGCGCCGGGTGTGCGATTGAGCGCGACAGTCACCTCACCTCCGGAGATGAGGCAGAAACGACGGTGCAGCGCGCGCAAATCGTGGAATCTATCGAGCAGATACCGAGCGGCATCCGCGTAGTCCCAGTCGTCGCAGGAGTTGTCGATCGCGACAAAGTAACCGGCCATTTGCGCGAGGGCCCGCGCGCTTTCGACCAGATCGTGGCTCGACAGCAGTACTTCGAAAACGGAGTCGCGAAAAGCCTCGTCTTCGTCCGTAAGGTGGACCGCCGCGGTGAAGCGGCGGGCCTGGCTCGCATCTCCGCCGCGTTGAAACCTGGACAGAAACGGTGGGCGCCAACTCTTGTTACCTGGAGATTCCGGGAGGTCGTTTCGTTCGAAGAAAGCGCGGACCGAGGGAGAGAACCTTGTGTCGAGAGCATACTTGTCGATGATCTCGCGAACCTCATCGACGGTGGAATGATCGGGCGAAGTTGGACCGGAAGAAAGCGCATCGAGGGTGCGCAAGGGCACATCGGGAAGCAGAAATGAAACCTTTAGAGCCTCTGAGGCGGCGATCGCGAGGCGGCCGCCCTTGACTGCGCTGAAGTGCTTGCGGAGCGTGTTGATTTCGTTGATGGGTGCGCCCGCACCGAGCAGAGCTTCGTGAAATAGGATGGCGTCGTCGAGCCCGATCTGCGGGTCGAGGGGCAAGTCGAACATGGCGGAGCCACCGCCAGAGATGAGGAAGAAGACGAGCGTGTCCCTTTTCGCCTTTTTCAGCATGGCAAGAGCAGCACGAGCAGCGGCGAACGACTCCTCGTTCGGCAAAGGGTGACCGCCTTCGAAGTAGCGGAAACGCCAGTTGCGCTTTTTCGGTTGGTACTTGGTACAGCAGATGCCACGCAGACCTTTGCGGCGCTTCATGCGATTGAGCAGGACTTCAAGCATGGGGCCGGCCGCCTTACCCACCGCAATGACAAAGACGCGTTTAAATTGCGAGAGATTGATGATGTCGGGTCCGCTGCCGTCGGGGATCAGCCGCGTCAGGGTGTTGCCATCAAAGCGAATCCGGCGATCGAAGGCGGACTCGATGTTGCATGCCTCGAGCGCGCCGGAAAAAAACTCGGTGGCACGGGCGTGGAGAAAATCGAGGGCAGTATCGCTGGCCTGCGTCATTGCACCTGCTCCTTCAGCCAAGCCGCGAGCAATTTCTGCATCAGCTCGAGGCGACCGGTAAAGAAGTGGTCCGCGCCGGACACGAGCACCAGACTTTTGGGATCGGCGGCGGAATCAACCACCTGTTGCAATTCATGTTTGGATGCAAATGAATCGTGGTCGCCGCTGAGAAAAAGCTTGGGCAGAGGGCATTCGGAGAGGACCGGATAATTGTATGTGTGCCCGAATCCCTGGGTGGGAAGGCCGAGAGCAGCCAATGCGCGGAGATTTGACCGACCGGTGCCTGCAGCATCCGATGCGCAAGATGCCGTCAGCGCCATGGCGGCGCCAAAGCTGAAACCGACCAATACGACCGGCAAGTTGTATTCGGATTGGAGCCAGTTGAGTGCGGCGATGACGTCGGCAGACTCGGCGTGGCCATCGTGCCGGCCCTCGCTAAGGCCCGTGCCGCGGAAATTGAAGCGCAATACCGGCCAACGCAGGCCCCACTCCGGCGCGTTGAGCACCTTCATGATGTGGTAGACCACCTTGTTGTGCATGGTGCCGCCGCCCATCGGGTGCGGATGGCAGACAAGCCCTACGAGTGGCGAATCGGGCACGCCTTCGTTCAGCAGTGCCTCCAGCCGGCCTGTGGGACCGCGTAAATCGACGGTGCGCAGGGAAGATCTTTCGGAACTCTTTTCGGATCTGGACGATACGACGGAAGAGGTCATTCCAAGGGCTATTTTACGCTGTCCTCGGGTTGTGGCGTTCGGCGCGCTCCGATTCGGAGGTTCGATCGCAGACTGGGATCGATCGCTGAATGCGATATTCTGGCTTCACTATGCACGAGTTATCGCCGCTCGATCCGGTTCGCTTTACCCGCGAGTTATGTGAAATTGAATCCACGACCTACAACGAAGGCCGGGTGGGCGATTTTCTTGCGGAGTTTCTTACGGCTCGGGGCTGGGCAGTGGAGAAGACGCCTGTGCCGCAGCCGGAGGAGAGCGCCGGAAAAGGCGAGCGCTGGAATGTATATGCCGGAATCGCAGGAGCAGACTCCGGATCTGGTGTTCTCAACGCATATGGATACTGTGCCTCCGTATATCCCATTCAGCGAGGATGCGGAGTTTATGTATGGACGCGGGGTTTCCGATGCCAAGGGCATTATTGCCGCGCAGGTGGCTGCGGCAGAGGCGCTGCGGACTGCGGGATTTCGGGTCGGGTTATTGTTCGTGTCGGGCGAAGAGCGGGACTCTGCCGGGGCCAAGGTTGCGAATGAATCACCGAAGGGAAGCCGCTTTCTCATCAACGGCGAGCCAACCGACAATCGTCTTGCGCTGGCTTCGAAGGGGTCGCTGCGCGCGGTGTTCAAGGCGTCGGGCAAGATGGCGCACTCGGCCTACCCTGAACTTGGCGACAGCGCGGTGCACAAACTGGTGGAGGTGCTGGCGCGCCTGCTGAAGCTGGATCTGCCGGTAACTGAAGATGTGGGTCCGAGTACGCTCAACATCGGGCAGATTCATGGCGGGCACGCGCCCAACGTGATTGCCGACAAGGCCGAAGCCCAGGTGCTGGTGCGGCTGGTGGGTGATTCGGAGCCGGTGCGCGCGGCGCTGATAGAAGCGGCGGGCGATCGGGCTGAGGTCGATTTCACGCTGGAAATTCCATTCGTACGGCTGCGTGCGGTCGAGGGACTGCCCACCATGATCGCCAAATTCACCACTGATATTCCGCAGCTTTCGAACTGGGGCGAGCCGCTGCTGCTGGGGCCGGGGTCGATTCATGTAGCACACACGCCGTATGAGAAGCTGGCGAAGAAAGAACTGCTGGAAGCTATCGAGTTGTATATTCGGGTCGCGAAGCAGTTGCTGGCCTGATTTGCCGCATCAAACTCCGCAAATGCCGCGTCCAACCAAATGATCAAAACGTAATCATTTCATTGAGGAGACTTCATCATGAGCACTGCTATCTATGACATTCCCGTACACAAGATTACGGGCGAAGATGCGTCACTCGCCGAATTCAAAGGCAAAGTTCTGCTGGTGGTAAACGTTGCTTCGAAGTGCGGCCTGACGCCGCAGTATGAGGGGCTGGAGAGCCTGTATGAGCAGTTTCGCGGCCAAGGGCTCGTGGTGACGGGATTTCCGGCAAACAATTTCAAGAGCCAGGAGCCCGGTACGAACGATGAGATTCAATCGTTCTGCACGACGAATTTCGGCGTGAAGTTTCCCATGTTCAGCAAGATCAGCGTGGCGGGCAACGACAAGCATCCGATCTACAAGGTGCTGACGACTGCGCAACCGAAGGCGATCAGCGTGGCGGAGGTTCCGTTTCGCGAAAAGCTGAAGGGATATGGGATTGAAACCAATGCGGATCCCGAGGTGCTTTGGAACTTCGAGAAATTCGTGGTGAGCCGCAAAGGCGAGGTGGTAAAACGCTTCTCACCGGATACGTTGCCGGATGCGCCGGAACTGATTGCCGCAATCAAAGCGGAACTGGCGAAGGAGTAAGCGGACTGAGCAGGACGCTGACGAATCCGCCTGGGCCGCAACTGGGAAGAAGATCCGGAAGACAGTGCCGGAACCGGACCTGGACCGGACGGAAACGCGCGCATCATGCTTGTCGAGGATTCCTTTCGAGACCCAGAGTCCAAGTCCCGTTCCCGCTTCGCCCTTGGTAGTGACAAAGGGGTGAAACAAGCGTTCGAACATGTGGCGGTCCATGCCTGAGCCGTTGTCGGCTACGGTGACCACGACACCTTGCCGTCCGGTGTGATCCTGCGCGGATCGTACGGCAACAACGAGGCGCCCTTTTTCCGGCAGGGCATCGAGGGCATTCGAAACGAGGTTGGTGAATACCTGCTGAATCTCTCCCGGCTGGCACAGAACTGCGGGCGCAGAAGATAGCGGCGTTCGATCGCGATGTTGCGAAGGCGGATGGAGGGGTCGTGGAAGTAGATCACCGAATCGATGACTTCATCCAGCGCGACAGATGCCGGCGCTGTGCGCTGACGATAAAACTTCAGGCTTCGCGCTGTGATGTGCGAAAGGCGCTGCAGTTCCTTGTCGGCAATCTCAAGCAGTTGCCTTGAGCCCGACGAGAGACTCGACATCGTTCTTGGCTAGAAAGAGCAGGTTGGTGACGGCCTCCAATGGATTGTTGATTTCGTGTGCGATGCTTGCGGCCAGGCGACCGGCGGCAGCCAATTGTTCAGACCGCCGCAGGGCCTGCTCGGCCTTGCGTGTTTTGGTCGTATTGCGGCAGTAGAGAATGATGCCTTCACTGGGCTGCGGATAAATGTAGAACTGAAACCATGTCTCGTTGCCGGGAGCTGGAAAGAACTGCTCGAATTCCACGGCAACGCGGTCATCCATAGCATGGCGGATGTTCGCTTCCGTTTCGCTTCCGATCAGATTCTGGATAGAGCTCCCAAAGACTGGCGCCCACGTGCGGTTTGCCGGAAAGAGCAGCCAGCTTCAACCCCGCTGCATTCAGATAGGTGATGCGGTACTCGCGATCCATGATGCAAAAGGCTACGGGGACGTGTTCCAGCGCCTCTCCGGCAAATTGGCGCGCGCGGTTGATTTCCATCGTCAGCGCGGCCTTTTGTTCCGCGGCTTCACGGCGCATCCGCGCCATTTTCAACTGTGCTTCGACACGCGCAATGAGTTCGCGCGCCGTGAAGGGCTTGGTGAGGTAGTCGTCGGCTCCGGCTTCAACGCCTTCGATGCGGGCCTCCTCACCGGCGCGCGCAGAAAGCATGATGACAGGGATGGTGGCAGTCGCAGGATCCTGACGGAGCGCGGAGAGCAGCGCGAATCCATCCATCTCCGGCATCATCACATCAGTCAGGACGAGTGCGGGAGGTCGGCGGCGCGTCTCTTCCAGCGCAAGCTTTCCATTTGTGGCGGCTACGACTTCAAAGCGTCCTGCCAGCAGCGAACGGACATATTCGCGCATGTCGGCGTTATCGTCCACAAGAAGCACAACCGGTTTGTCTACGGATGCGGCGTGCTGCGTCTCGTCGTCTTGATCACCGGCGACGGAACCCGCGATCTGATTTTGGACCTGATCGTGCCCGGGCATCCAGCCCAGCGCCTCCTGCACGTAGGCCACAGCCGACCCCTGCACTACGAGCGGGCCGGCAGCACTTCGAGCTACGTTGTCCTGGGTGAGATGGTCGTGCCCGAAGGGCAAGCGCACGTGGAACACGGTGCCCTCGTCTAGTTTGCTCTCGACAGAGATGGCGCCGCCATGCATTTCGACGAGTTCGTGGACAAGAGCGAGACCGATTCCGCTTCCTTCGTGACTGCGGCGACGTGCTCCTTCGATTCGGTTGAAGCGCTCAAAAAGATGAGACAGCTCTCGGTCCGGAATTCCGGTGCCTGTATCACGCACAGTGAGTTGCGCGCAAGAATCCTGGGCTGAGATCGAGACCTGGATCGCACCTTCGAACGTGGCCTTTAGAGCGTTGGAGAGAAGGTTCAGTACGATCTTCTCCCACATCTCGCGGTCGACGTATACGGGCCCAGGCAAAGGCGGACAGTCGACAATCAGCGAGAGCCCGGCGCGCTCCACCGCGGAACGAAAGGCGCTGGACAGCTGTGCCGTGAGAAGCGAGAGATCCGTTGGCTGGTAGGTCGCGCGCATGCGTCCCACCTCGATGCGCACGAAGTCGAGTAGGCCGTTCACAAGCTTGAGCAGGCGGAGAGCGTTCCGATGCAGCATCTCCAGCGCTTCTTGCGACGGCGACGTCTGGCTCAAGAGGGCATCCTCAACAGGGCCAAGGATGAGCGTGAGCGGGGTGCGCAGTTCGTGACTCACGTTGCTGAAGAATGCGGTCTTGGCGCGGTCAAGATCGGCCAATTCTTCGGCGCGTCTTTTTTCCGATTCATAGGCCTCGGCGTTCGCGATGCTGGCGGCAATCTGGCCGGCAGCCAGATCGAGAAAGTCGGCATAGCTCGCGTCAAACTGGCGGTAGGGGTTGAGCGCGGCGATGAAGACGCCAGCAGCCTTGTCCAGGCCGCTCTTGAACATGGGGACCAATCGCGCCAGATTGGGCGGTTTATCCCAGATGCCGACGGGCAGGTCGGAAAAGAGGTCTCCAAGCCGGTCGATGGTCATTGCTCGGTTGGAATTGAAGAGAATGTCGACGGGCCATGGACTGCTCAAGGATTCGGTGTCGATTTCGAGCGGTGCGGCGGTGTGTCCAGGTTCAATACCGGCCTGGGCAGCCAGGCAGAGAGTGGAGCCACTTTTTTCGAAGCTGTAGACCAGCGCGAAGGGGATATCCTTTTGGCCCGCCAAGCCGCGCCGTATTGCGTCACAGACATCTCTTCTCGTGTTGGCGTTCACGAGCGCGCCGGCAAGCGTGCTGAGCGACGCCAACTGGCGTTCCCCTCGTACGCGCTGTGTGTCCTCCATTACCACGCACAGCATGCCATCGATCTTGCCGCCTGGTCCGGCAAGCGGGCTGTAGGAGAAGGTGTGGTAGGTTTCTTCGCGATATCCGCTGCGCTCAAGGATGAGGCCAAGAGTTTCATCCCACGAAGCCTCTCCCGTTTTCATGACTCGCTCAATGCGCGGTCCAACTTCGGGCCAGATCTCGTGCCACACTTCCGGCGCCGGCTTGCCGAGGGCCCAGGGATGTTTTGTTCCCAGGGTGACGCGGGCATACGCGTCGTTGTAGAGCATGGTCAGATCGGGTCCCCAGGCCATCCACATTGGGAAGCGCGATGTGACCAGGATGCGCACCGCTGCTTTGAGGCTGTCTGGCCAGCCGGCCACGTGTCCCAGCGGAGTTGTTGACCAGTCGTAGGAACTGATTAACTGGCTCATCTCGGAGGGCTGAATTGTGCCCGCGTGTCCGCTCGGCTGGGGCGCGTCTCCCTGCATTGGGTTCTCTCTCGCTTTCATAAACCCCACAAGATCCCATCAGCAACGCAGTTTCCGCAAAGGGAAGAGAGTTGGATCGGCCGTGCTTGATAGTAAAGGCAGTCTTGATTCTGAAGGCAGCGTCTGCCATTGACGCAGTTAGATGCGCCTGTGCCAGTCCTTGTTGTTTCTGCCCTTTAGATAAATCTGCCGCGACTGCAACACCGGGTATCGGCGCCGATCATAATCGGCGGAAGACTGGAAGGGCAAGCTCATGTCCGCGTATCCTAGGCCCATGCCCGTGGAACACACATCGACGTCTTCGGCCGCCAATCAGCTCGAAGCAGCTTCCTCGTCTTACCTGCGTTCGGCGCGACATCAACCGGTACATTGGCACGCCTGGAGTGAGGCTGCATTTACGCGTGCGCAAAGCGAAAACAGGCCGATTCTTCTGGATATTGGTGCGGTTTGGTGCCACTGGTGTCACGTGATGGACCGCGAGTCCTATGAGGATCCGGAGATCTCTCGCATCATCAACGATCACTTCGTCGCTGTGAAGGTTGACCGCGACGAGCGTCCGGACGTGGATACGCGCTACCAGGCGGCGGTGTCGGCCATCAGCGGACAAGGGGGATGGCCCCTTACGGCATTTCTTACGCCGGATGGCAGGCCGTACTTTGGCGGAACGTACTTTCCTCGCGATGATCGGTATGGCAGGCCCGGTTTTGGCCGGGTGTTATTGACGATGGCGCAGGTTTGGCGAGAGCGGCGCGACGAAGCACTGGAATCGGCTGCCAGTGTGATGTCGGCCATCGAACACAACGAGAGCTTTTCGTCGCGGGGTGGGGACCTGACCCTGGCGCTGACCGACAAAATAACGGCATCGGCCGTGGCGCAGTTCGATGCGCGCAATGGAGGCTTCGGTTCGCAGCCCAAGTTTCCTCATCCTGCGATTCTGGATTTGCTGCTTGAGGCGGCGCTCAATCGCGGCAATGCAGAGGCGCGGCAGGCTTTTACAGTCACACTGGAGCAGATGGCGCGCGGCGGCGTGTACGACCAGCTCGCCGGAGGTTTCCACCGCTACTCCGTGGATGAGCGGTGGGTGGTGCCCCACTTTGAAAAGATGCTTTACGACAACACTGAGCTATTGCGCAATTATGCGCACGGCTACCAAAGCTTCGTGCGGACGGATTTCCGCAAGACGGCCGAGGAGATTATTGCGTGGCTGGACGCAGTGTTGACAGATCGAGAGCGCGGCGGCTTCTATGCGTCGCAGGACGCGGATATCAATCTTGACGACGACGGTGACTACTTTACGTGGACGCTCGATGAAGCGCGCCCCGTTCTGGACGCAGACGAGCTCTCGGTGGCCTCACTTTACTGGGACATCGGCGAACTTGGCGACATGCACCACAATCCGGCGAAGAACGTCCTGCATCGCAAGTTCACGGTGGAAGAAGTAGCGGCCCAGTGCGGCAAATCGGCGGAAGAGGCAGGCCGACTTATTGGATCGGCACAGGCAAAGATGCTCGCAGCGCGTGCCGGGCGGCCTACGCCTTTTATCGATCGCACGTTGTATACCGGCTGGAACGCGATGGCGGTTACCGCATATCTTGAGGCAGCTCGCGTTCTGCGCGCAGAGTCTCCTCGCGCATTCGCGCTGCAAACGCTGAATCGGCTTCTCGCAGAAGCCTGGGATGGAGCGGAATCTCTACAGCACGTAATTGCCTACGGCGAGGGTGACCTCGAGACGTTCGAGGCGAGAGTTGCCGGCACTCTCGACGATTACGCCATGACGGTGCATGCCTGTGTTGACGGATGGATCGCGAGCGGGGAGATGCGCTTCTACGAGGCAGCAGTGAAGCTGGCGGATGCGATGATCGCGAAGTTCTACGACCGCACGGTTGGAGCATTTTTCGATACGGCTGTCGGGCCGGGCAATCTTACGCTGGGGGCGCTGAGTGCACGACGTAAGCCGCTGCAGGATTCGCCGACTCCCGCGGGCAATCCCACGGCCGCCGCCGCGTTGCTGCGCCTGGAGGCATTGAGCGGTCGCAAGGAATATCGCGAGATTGCCGAGGATACGTTGGAATCCTTCGCCGGCATCGTGGAGCACTTCGGGCTCTATGCCGGCAGCTACGGGCTCGCGCTCGAACGGCTGCTGCTCTACCCGGTGCAAGTTGTCGTGGTGGGCGACGGACCTGAAGCGGACGAGTTTGAAAGTCTGGCGATGGCTCGCTTTGCGGTGAACAAAACGGTGCTCCGCATGTCGCCGCAACAACTGGTGGCGGGTGGGCTTCCAGAGGCGCTGGCTGAGACAGTGCTGCAGGTTCCCAGGCGGGAGGGCGAGTCAGCCTGGGCTCTCGTTTGCCGTGGACAGACGTGCATGCCCCCGATCACGGACGCGGAGGCTTTGCTGCAGGCACTCGGATAGAAGGCGGCGGAATGTTATCCCGCGCCGAATGGATTCGTCTCACGCGGCTTTTCGGTCGTTGGATCCCGTGCCGGCGGCTCCGCGCTTCCCGCTAAAGCGCTGGGATGAAAAGATGAATTCGAATTGCCGGTATACACGCGATAGGGATCTCCCGGTAGCATGTGGTGTTCTTCCAGTGCCAACCGAACACGTCGCCGGAACTCGCGCACCGGTGCAAGTTGCTGGGTGGGGCGTGTTTTGAAGACGACGGGGAAGATGAGTTCCGACCCTTTTAGCGCATCCACGCCGAGCACTTGAGGATCAGCGATAAACACGTCCTTGAACTCTTCGCTGTTGCGGACCTCCATCGCAACATTCTTCAAGAGCTCAGTCACCTCGTCGGGGTGTGCGGAGAAATCCACGCTGATGTTGACGGTGGCCAGCGAATAGTCGATGCTGCGATTCGCCACGGTTGTGATTTGCGAATTCGGCACGACATAAAGCGTACCGTCGTTGTCGCGCAAAGTGGTCTTGCGCAGTGTCATAGACTCGACTACGCCCGTGACGCCTGCAACGGTGATGGATTCGCCCACGTTGAACTGACCTTCCAGCAGAATGAGAATGCCGTTCAGCATGTCGCGCACAATGTTCTGCGCGGCCAGGCCGATGGCGACTCCAGCAATGCCAGCCGAAGCCAGCAAGGGGCCGAGGTCGACGCCTAACGCGGACAGGACTTGCATTGCGAAAATTGTGGCGATGATGGTGAGTCCCGTGGCGCGGATCACGCTGGCCATGGTCTTAACCTGGGCAATGCGGCTCTTTGGCGCCGAAGTTTGCTCGGCAATCCGGACCATGCGCGAGGTGACCAAACGGAGGATCCGATAGAGCGCAAAGGCGATCAGGGCCGCGACCAGCAGACGCGGCAGGGTCACGTGGATGAACTCCTGCGCGTCGTTGACCCATTCATCGAGAACCTTGCCCATAAAGCGGCCATCGCTGAACAATCCAAACCGTGCCGCCAAAAGAATTGCAAGCATACAAACTCCCCCATTCAGTATCTATATTGTGCAGAACCCGGTGCGCCGCCAAGCACGCGGGTCCTAGGAAGCAAAGATGCACGCCGACTTCAATCCGCGATCGGGCCGAGGTCATTTATGCAGTTGTTTTACCGGAAGCCTCCCCATTCTGTCGGTTTCGGCAGGAATTCTCCCCGCTCCTTTCTGTCGCAGTGTTCACCTCTGAGGCTCCTTTGCCTCTCGGTGACACTATGTCTTGTTTGCGGTGCTATCTCCGGCCGCTCGCGTGCCAACCCAATATCCCTGAGAGGTCTTGGACCAGCAAATTTGAACCGCATGAGCATTATGGCAAGAGTTTGCCCTCAGGTCAGAGTGGCTGGAGCCCCGTTCAGGTTCGATGCCGATGGATTCAACAGGAAGCGGGAGAAAGACATTGCGAATGACAGCACGAAACTGCTCTCATTAGCTTTAGCTCTGAAGGCGGAAGTGGATATTGGCCCAGATGGAAGGCTCTCGTCCGACGCCGTTAACAAGGTTGAAAAGATTGAGAAACTGGCGCGAGATGTGAAAGAGAAGATGCAAATCGCTCCCCGCCCTTGACCGATCTGCGTGGCTCGTCGAAGCTCCGGACATTTTTCCGGTAGGCCAGAATTGCAGTCGGCAGATAATAGATTGCACCTCAGACTGGAGGGTCCGATGCGAGTTGGCCGTTTTGTCGATACGACGAAAGCCGACGCGGTGTCGAACGTCGATGGACTGGACAGATTCCTCGGCTTCGGACGGCGTCGTGCGTGCGTTGGACTGGTGTTTGCCGCTGTATTTACCTGTTTTGCCCAGGAGCAACATCCGGCTGCGCCGGTGTCCGAGGGAACGGGTAGCGCTACGCAAGCGCCGGTCGGCGCCGCAACCGATGCCAAGCCACAGTCCGCGGAAACAGCGAAACCGTCGAGCCAGCAGACGCCCGCGGCGGCTCAGAACGAGCGAAAGAAGCAGATCTCGGATCAAAGTACGCAACTGCTGGCGATGGCAGTCGCCCTGAAGGCAGAAGTAGACAAGACCAACAAAGACACCTTGTCGCTGAATGTGATCCGCAAGGCTGACGCGATCGAGAAGCTGGCGAAGACGGTCAAGGACAAGATGAAGCAGAGTGGTCCAGGTTAGTGAATGCGCTCCGTCACGGGGCAGGTATTGGCGAATCGATGAGTGAGGGCGCAGCGGTCGGGTGTTGAAAGGAGGCGAGGACAAAGTGCAGGTTCTGAGGTGCCGTCAAGATCGATCAAGACGAGACGCTGGCCACACCGAGGCACTGAAGGCGTGGAGGTTTGCGTTCGTAGCCGGGTGCATCGCTCTCGCGCCCTTTCCTGCGTGGGCGGGGAACGGACAGCAGGGACCTGTGCCGCTTCCTCCAACGCGTGTTGCTATTCCAAACCGTACTCTCAATAACCAGGAACTGAACGATCTTACCGAGAAGAACGCAAAAAAGAAGAAATTTGATTTTGCGAATGCCGAGCGCAAACGAATCATTGATGATGAAACCAACAAATTATTGATTCTTGCGACGGATCTGAAAGCCAAGGCCGACAACCTGGGGAGCGGTCCGTTAACGCCGACGATGGTGCGTGAAGCTGAAGTCATTGAGATCCTGGCAAACGATGTGAAGGAAAAGATGAAGCTGACCGTAAGTGCTGATTGAAGGGGGCCTGAATCGATGATGGTCAGGTCGGTCGGGAATTCGGTGAAGGTGGGGGTTGCCGGGGTGGTTCTTGGCGCGACACTGCTTGGCTGGACGCAATATGGACCATCCGGCGGCCAGCTCGGGAATGCCCCCGGCAACCGGCCCCAGAATGGCGTTGGCATGGGCCCCGAAACAGACCCTCAATGGGGAGATAAGCGCCTCAATGCTATGAATGCCGACCGCCACAAGTCCATGGTTTCCGATACCGACAAGCTGCTAAAGCTGGCTCGTCAGCTGGATGCGGAAATCGCATCTAACCCCTCGGAAGAGTTGACCCCGGAAGAACTGCACAAAGTCGGGGAAATCGAGAAATTAGCGCGCAACGTGAAAGCGAAGATGGCTCAATCATTTGGCGCTGGACCGCAGTTGCATCCGTCAGGAATTACAATAGGCGGCCCCTTGCAGCAGTGACCATTGCTACAATCTTTGTATAGAAATAGATAGACTCGAAGAGCTTGAAAGAACCCGAACCTTGGAGTGAGACAAATGGGACTTGCGGTTTCCAGCGCTCACGCGCCGACCATGGCTGATGCCTCTGGCCGCCTGAGCTCAGAAGAGCTGATTAACATATATCGGCTCATGTATCTGTCCCGCCGGATAGACGACCGCGAGATTTTCCTCAAGAAGCAGCAAAAGACCTTTTTCCAGATTTCGGCTGCAGGCCATGAAGCCCTGCAGGTGGGGGCAGCGCTGGCCCTCAAACCCGGGTACGACTGGTTCTTTCCGTATTACCGCGACCGCGCACTCTGCCTTGCGCTCGGTGTGACGCCGACGGACATGTTTTTGCAGGCGGTGGGCGCCGGGAATGATCCGGCGAGCGGCGGACGCCAGATGCCGACACACTGGAGCAGCGAGCCGCTGAACATTGTGAGCACATCGTCATCGACGGCGACGCAGATTCTGCATGCCGTGGGATGCGCGGAAGCAGGCCGCTACTTTACCCGCCATCCCGAAGCCGCTGCCAGGGTTGAGGGCGATTATCGGGCCTATCGCGATGTGAAATTCCACGGCGACGAGGTGGTGCTGGCATGCGTGGGGGAGGGGTCGACCTCGCAGGGGGAATTCTGGGAGGCGCTCAACACGGCATCGAATCGAAAGCTCCCCGTCATCTTCATGGTGGAAGACAACGGCTATGCCATCAGTGTCCCGGTCGAAGTGAATACGCCGGGCGGCAACATTTCGCGCCTCGTTGCCAATTTTCCAAATTTCTATTTCGCTGAGATTGACGGCACCGACGCGGAGGCAAGCCTGCGCGCATTCCAGGCAGCGGCGGAGCACTGCCGCGCGGGACTTGGACCGGCCTTCGTCCACGGCCACTGCATCCGCATTTATTCGCATTCGCAGTCCGACGATGACAAGCTGTACCGTTCCGCAGCCGAGCGCGAAGCCGACGCCATGCGCGATCCGATTGCGAAGATGCAGATGCGCCTGCTGCGCGAGGGCATCCTGACGGCGGAACAGATCAACGCACTTGAGAAAGAGGCGGAGCGCGAGGCGGCCGAAGCAGCCGAGAGAGCCCTGCAGGCACCGCTGCCGGAAGTCGCCAGCATTCCACTGCACGTCTACTCTGAAGATCTGGATCCGACAAGCACGGCATTTGCGACCGAGACAGTGCAGGCAGCGGGGGAGGGTCCCGGGAAATCTGCAAGCGCCAAAGGGAGTGCGCCGCGCACCATGGCGGACCTTATCAACGCCTGCCTGCACGATGAGATGCGACGCGATCCGCGCATTATTGTCTACGGCGAAGATGTGGCCGACGCCAGTCGCGAAGAGGCGTTATCCGAAGTTAAGGGCAAGGGTGGGGTTTTCAAGCTTACGTCAGGCCTGCAGACTGCGTTCGGCTCAGAGCGCGTATTTAATTCGCCGCTGGCCGAGGCCAATATCGTTGGACGCGCCGTGGGGTATGCAGTTCGCGGCATGAAGCCGGTTGTCGAGATTCAGTTCTTTGACTACATCTGGCCGGCCGTTCATCAGATTCACAATGAACTTGCGCTGATGCGGTGGCGTTCGAACGGTGCCTGGGCGTCGCCGGCGGTGATCCGTGTGCCGATCGGCGGCTACCTGACCGGGGGCGCGATCTATCACTCTCAGTCGGGTGAGAGCTTTTTCACGCATATCCCGGGCCTGCGTGTCGTGTTCCCATCGAATGCGCTCGATGCCAACGGCCTGCTGCGCACCTCGATCCGGTGCGACGACCCGGTGCTCTTCCTCGAGCACAAGCGGCTTTATCGCGAGTCCTATGGCCGTGCGCCGTATCCAGGACCTGAGTTTGCGATTCCGTTTGGGAAGGCCAAGATTGTCCGGCCGGGCCAGCATATTACGCTGGTGACCTACGGAGCACTGGTGCCTCGGGCGCTGCAGGCAGCGCAGACTGCTAGCCGCGAGAAGGGCATTGAGGTTGAAGTGATCGATCTGCGCACGCTCAGCCCCTATGACTGGGACGCCATTGCAACGTCGGTCCGCAAGACGAGCCGCGTGATCGTGGCGCACGAGGACATGCTGAGCTGGGGATACGGCGCGGAGATCGCGGCGCGGATCGCTGACGAGCTGTTCGACGACCTGGATGCTCCGGTGAAGCGCATTGGCGCGATGGACACGTTTGTTGCGTATCAGCCGGTGCTTGAAGATGCGATTTTGCCCCAGCCGGACACCGTGCTGAAGGCTATCAACGAGCTCCACGCGTACTGAATTTGGCGGTCTGTGTAAGGGAGCGAAGACCGTGGCACCCCGGATACAATGTTTGGATGAGCACTCCTCCAGAACATAACCGGCTACGCCAATCTACGGGGCGATATCTTTGCCGGTGGGCGGAACAAGCCGCATGAGGAGTTTTCTCCGCCTCGTTCGCTACGGTGTACCCTACTCATTCCAATGGGCGACGGGCGTCGTTCTCCTTGCTATTGTCGGCGCGCTCGATACTTTTCGGGTTCTGCTCTTGCAGCCGGTCTTTGACCAGGTGCTCCGGCCAGATACCCCGGACGGGCCTATCATTCTGGGTCTTCCCAACAGCATGCACTTCGACCTGCGGACGTTCGTTCCGCATTTTCTGCACATGCACAATGCGTGGACGGTGGTGGCGACTTCGATCATTGCCGCCACGATCGCCAAGGGAGTGTGCGACTACCTCGGTACTTACCTCGTGAGCTATGCAGGCTACGGGATGATCACCGACCTGCGGAATCACCTGTATGAGGTCACGCTGCGCCGCTCGTCGAGCTTCTTTCACAAGCACGCCACCGGAACGATTCTTTCCACGCTTATCAATGACGTGGATCGCGTGCAGCTTGCGCTGAGTTCCGTGATCGGCGAGTTTCTTCAGCAGTTCTTTACTTTCCTTGTCGGAATCATTTTCGTTATTCGCCTCGGCGGCCATCTGAGCTGGGCGCTGGTGTTGTTCGTTCCAGTGGTGATCACCTCGGCGCGCAAGATCGGCAGGGAAGTCCGCACCCGCACGCGCACCGGCCAAGACAAGCTGGCCGAGATTCAGAACATCCTGCACGAAACCGTCACGGGCAATCGCATCGTGAAGGCGTTTAATACGGAGATCTGGGAGATCCTTCGATTCAAGCGCGCCGCCAAGCGACTGTTGCGAGCGAACCTGCGCAACGTCCGCATCCAGTCCATCAGTTCGCCGCTGATGGATACGATCGGGGCCATTGCCATAGCGATGTTTCTTCTCGTCGGCCGCAACGAGATTCAGCACGGCCGCATGACGATGGGGCTGTTTGGCGCATTTATCTTTCTGCTGTTCAAGCTTTACGATCCGGTGCGCAAGTTTGCGTACTTCTACAACAGCTTCCAGCAGGCGATGGGCGCTTCAGCTTCGATCTTCGGCTTCTTCGACGCCAAGGATGATGTGAAGGAGCGGCCGCACGCGGCGGCGATGCCTCAGTTCTCAAATTCCATCCGGTTTGAAAACATCGGATTTTCGTACTCGACGGAAAAGGGCGAGGAGCAGATTCTGCATAATGTCGACCTCGATGTTCGAGCAGGTGAGTTGCTGGCGCTGGTGGGTCCCAGCGGTGCAGGGAAGTCGACACTGGTTAATCTGATTCCGCGATTCTTCGACGTGACCTCGGGTCGCATCCTCATTGATGGACGCGACATTCGTGAGATGACGTTGAGTTCTCTGCGCCGACAGGTCGCACAGGTTACGCAGGAAACGATTCTCTTCAACGACACCGTTCGCAACAACATCGCCTACGGCCAGCCCGATGCAAAGAACGAATTGGTAGAACAGGCCGCCAAGAATGCACTGGCGCACGACTTCATCATGCGCATGCCGCAGGGCTATGCGACCGTCATTGGCGAGAAGGGCTTCCGGCTTTCGGGCGGCGAGAAGCAGCGGCTGGCAATTGCGCGGGCCATTCTGAAGAATGCGCCGATTCTGATTCTCGATGAAGCGACGTCGGCGCTCGACGCGGAGAGTGAATCACTGGTGCAGGCCGCGCTGTCGAACCTGATGCAGAACCGTACTGTGCTGGTGATTGCGCATCGACTCGGCACGATTCGGCGCGCCAACCGGATAGCGGTGCTCGAGCGCGGCCGCATCACCGCCATCGGCTCGCATGAAGAGCTGTTGACAACTTCACCGACATACCAGAGACTCTATCAACTCCAATTCATGGATGTGCCGGAGCAGGAAGATTCTCTTGAGTCAGAATCACGAGCCCTCGATCGGCTTATGCAGCCGACACTCTGGGCCGAGGCAGAGGACAAGTAAGCATGCCTATCTATTCGATGACCGGATATGCCCGGACCCAGGTACGCGTTCACGATCAACTTGCCTACACGCTCAGCGTAAAAAGCGTGAATCATCGTTTTCTCGATATCCAATTGCGCCTGCCCGCGGGGTTCGACGCTCTGGAGATGGAGTTGCGCCGTGTTTTGAAAGAGAGCCTTGTACGCGGACACGTGGAGCTGACACTCTCAGTGGATCGCACGGTGCAACAGAAGGCGGGCTATAACCGCGAATTGGTTGCCGGGTACCTCGACGCGTTCACGCAGGCACGCGCGGAGTTTCGGACGAAGGGCGAGCCCGATTTGAATGTGGCCCTGCGCATGCCGGGTGCACTGCAGGCCGAAACGCGCAACAACTCCGAAGAGGATATTGCAGCGCTGACTGAGAGTGCCGCACGCGAGATCGGACCACTGCTTGAAGAGTTGAAGGTGATGCGTGCGCGCGAAGGCGAATCGCTGGAGGCGATCCTGCGTGCAAGTCTCATGCGTTTGGCAGAAGCTGTCGAGGGCGTAGCCGCGTTGCGCACGGAGGTGGAACAGCGCTACCAGGAGCGACTGACACAACGCCTGATCGCGGCGACGGGAAATGAATTCAACCGGCAGCGGCTGCTTGAGGAAGTTGCCGTTCTCGTGGATCACAGCGACATCTCGGAAGAACTGGAGCGCATGGTCACGCACATCGGCCATTTTCGCGAGTTGCTGACGGCAGGAGGCGAAGTGGGCAAGAAGCTGGACTTTCTGCTGCAGGAGATGAATCGCGAGGCAAACACACTGCTCTCGAAGACCGGGGGAGTGGGAGGCAAGGGTACGCGGATCACCGAACTTGGCCTGGCCATGAAGGCCGATATTGAGAAAGCCCGCGAGCAGGTTCAGAACGCGGAATAGCAACTTCAGAAATATAAGTCGATATAAGTACGAAAGGGAACATCGCACGTGGCAGGAATTCTATTCATCATTTCGGCGCCGTCGGGCTCAGGCAAGAGCACGCTCGTAAGCGAACTTCGCAAACAGGTCATCGGAGTGGACTTTTCCATCTCGTGGACGACGCGGCCGCCGCGCGGATCAGAGGAGCACGGGCGGGAGTACTACTTCACCAGCCGCGAAGAATTTGAGCGGATGATCGCCGAGGGTAAGTTTCTGGAACACGCCGAGGTATTCGGCAACTACTACGGCACGGCGCGGCAGTCACTGGAAGACGCACGCCGCCAAGGGCATGACCTGCTGCTCGACATTGACGTTCAGGGGGCAGCGCAGGTGCGGGCCACGATGCCGGAAGCTGTGAGCATCTTTGTGTTGCCGCCCACGCCGAAGGTGCTGCGCACTCGTTTGCGCAATCGAAGCCGCGCAGAAGGCGTTGTCAATGAAGCGGAACTGTACCGGCGGTTGAGTGAAGCCAGCAAGGAAATTGAGAATTATCGCGATTACAGCTATATTCTCATCAACGACATCCTTGACCGGGCGGTCGCGCAGCTTGAGGCTATTGTGTTAGCGGAGCGATACTATCGCAATGCCGAGCCGATTGCTTACCGTTCGAGCAGGGTGCTGGAGGTCGCTGCAGCCTGTCGACAGTCGAACTCGCGGGAGCGGCTTAAACCTGTGCTGGAGGCCTTCGGGATCGAGGGCGGCTCTGGCCAGCAACAACTTCCCTTTGGAGAGGATCTCGATGACGATTGAAACCAGCTTCGATTCCAATTATCGCAAGGTACTCGTGGCAGCCCGTCGTGCGCGTCAGATCCAAAGCGGCTCCGCAGCGCTTGTTCCCAGCCGCTCGACGAAAGCGTGCCGCATTGCGCAGGATGAGATCGATGCAGGCAAGATTTCTTACGTCAAAAAAGAGCAACCCGTTGTAAAGCCGCTGGTGGCTGAAAACGGCATTCCGATCCTCTAGTCCAGGAGTCGTTTGTACTTAACGGCAAGCGGCACGGTCCCTCCGTGCGCCTGGGGTGAAGCGCTGTGCTTGCGGTTTGCGTTCCGATCCCGCGCGTGAATTCAAATCGGACTACAATCCAAGATATGCGAGTAACGGTCGGCGTCTCCGGTGGTATTGCTGCGTACAAAGCGGCGGAACTGGTGCGTGCCCTGCAGCGGCGTGGGATGGAAGTGCACGTGGTGATGACCGAGGCGGCAACCCGTTTCGTTCAGCCGCTTACCTTTGCTGCGCTGACCGGCCATAAGGTGATCAGCAGCCTCTGGAGCGACTCCGACAGCAACGAAGCCTCATACGAGTCTTCCATCGAACACATCGGCGAAGCGCAGTGGACTGAGGCGCTGGTTGTCGCGCCGGCTACCGCCGATATTCTCGCCAAGTTTGCGCACGGCATTGCCAACGATTTTCTGACGACCCTGTATCTGGCCACGCCTGCGCCTGTGCTTGTAGCACCCGCGATGAACGTGAATATGTGGCAGCATCCCGCGGTGCAGGCCAACATCGACATTTTGCGTCAACGCGGCGTGCGTGTGATTGACCCGGGGACGGGCGACCTGGCCTGCGGCATGATCGGCGCAGGACGCATGGCGGAGCCCGAAGCGATCGCGGAGGTGGTCTTCCAGTCGATGGGGCGGCGCAACGACCTTGCCGGCGAGACGGTACTGGTGACGGCAGGCGGAACGCGCGAGGCGCTCGACCCGGTCCGGTATATTGGCAACCGCTCCAGCGGCAAGATGGGTTACGCGCTCGCAGACGCGGCGCAAAGCCGTGGGGCCAAGGTGATCCTGGTGAGCGGGCCAACCGCGCTGCATCCGCCCGCACGGTGCGAGATTGTGCGGATCACCACGGCAGAGGAGATGCGCCACGTTGTGCTCGGGCGCATGGTGGATGCCACCATGATCATCAAGTCGGCTGCGGTTGCGGATTATCGGCCGGTGAATGTCTCCGAGCAGAAGCTGAAGCGTTCGGGACCGATGATGCTGGAGCTTGCGCCAACTGAAGATATTCTCGCCGAGGTGACGAAGCAGCGCCGGCCGGGGCAACTCATTGTCGGTTTTGCAGCCGAGACACAGAACACGATGGAGAACGGACGCGCCAAGCTACTGCGCAAGGGCGCTGACGCGATTGTGGTCAACGATGTTTCCGGCGAGGGTATCGGCATTGACTCCGATCGCAACGCGGCAACTTTTCTCACTCAATCCACCTCGATCGAGCTGCCCGAGATGACAAAACGCAAACTCGCCGACCGTATTCTCGACGAGATTGTTGCGCTTCGCCGGCCGCGGCCGCTTGTCTTTGAAGTCGATGAAGGCAGGCTGCAGGACAAGGTTCTCAGCGAGTCCGTTACACCCACCACCGCACGCCGCCAGATCATCGTGGAGTAGGCCGCATTGCCAGCGCTAGATCCCGCAACCCGAGAAGCGCTGGAAGCGCGCCTGCGCTTCTATCGCGAACTGGGCCTGACTGATTTTTATCGTCGCCCCGTCGATGCTTCGCAGATGTCCGCTGTTGCGCCTGAAGGCGAATTGGGGGGCGCCGGGGAAGCGATTGCTCCGGGTCTCGCTACCGAGGCCCGAAATGGAATCACACAGACCTCAACACCACAGGAGAACGAACCCATTCCACCTCGCAAGTCTTTCCAAGCTCCTCCGCCTGTTGCCCCCGAGGTTCCGACAGCCGACCGTGCCGCAGCTCTTCGCCTCATCCGCGAAGAAATCGGCGACTGCACTCGCTGCGCGCTGCACAAGGGACGCAACCAAATCGTGTTTGCCGATGGCGATGCCAACGCGCGGCTGCTTTTCGTGGGGGAAGGACCGGGAGCCGATGAAGATGCGCAGGGGTTGCCGTTTGTGGGACGCGCCGGGCAACTGCTAAACAACATGATAGCGGCGATGGGATTGAAGCGCGAAGAGGTCTATATCGCCAATGTTGTCAAATGCCGTCCGCCGCAGAACCGCACGCCGGAGCCCGAGGAGGCGAATACCTGCTCGCCGTTTCTCTTCCGGCAGATCGACGTGGTGCGGCCAGAGGTGATTGTGGCACTGGGCGCCACCGCGGCGACGTATCTGCTTGGCCAGCGACAGCCCCTCGCAGGCCTCCGTGGGCGCGTGCATTCGTTCCGGGGGAGCAAGCTGATTGTGACCTATCACCCTGCTTTTCTGCTGCGCGATCCACGGCAGAAGAAGGAAGCCTGGGCCGACCTGCAAATTGCGATGCGCGAGCTTGGGCTGAAGGCGGGAAATTCGTAACCGTGATTCGCGATCGGACCAATTGCCGGCACCGGTTCCAACTAAAAAACTCCGACTTGCGAGCGCTACCTGCGGCGGGCCTTCGCTTTGGCCACGGCCATCACCGCGAATGGCGGGACGACTGTAATCAGCACGAGTATTGAAATCATCACCAAACCGAACATGCCGGGTCTCGCTTTCTCAAGGAACTGCGGGGAACAGGACAAGGATGGCGGGCCGAGAGGGTAGGTGGCCATCACCCGTTGGCAGCGGGTAATGCCCGGAAGGTTGCAGGGATGCGGGGAGCCTGATCTCTTCCCAACGGAAAACAACTCGGTTGTCGCCATTGGGAATCACCCACATCCTCTTTGTGCATCTCTACAATATTCCCGGCTGCCATTCGTCTAGCAAAGTAGATGGATGGGCCATCGAGCATGATCGCGATGATCGAGCAAGACCGTCAAATCGCGGATGTCATCGCCGAAGAGCGGCCCCGGCTGCGCAACTTTATTCGCCGCCGGGTCGCGAATGAAGCGGATGCCGAAGACCTTTTGCAGGATGTTTTGGCGGAACTGGTAGAAGCGTACCGTCTGCTGATGCCGATCGAGTTTGTGACGGGCTGGCTGTTTCGAGTTGCGCGCAATCGCATCACCGACCTCTTCCGCAAGAAGCGGCCAGAGGCTTTCGGCGATGCGCTGCTGGAAGACGAAGACGGCGGACTGCTCGATGCGGAAGACCTATTGCCCTCGCCCGATGCCGGGCCTGAGGCGCTGTACCTGCGCGGATTGCTGCTGGACGAGCTGCGACATGCGCTTGCTGAATTGCCGGTCGAACAGCGCGATGTTTTCATCGCCCATGAGCTGGAAGGCCGCAGCTTCAAGGAACTCGCGGCAGAGAGTGGCGTCAGCGTGAACACGCTGCTTTCACGGAAACGATATGCGGTGCTTCACCTGCGCAAGAGACTGCATGCCATTCACGAGGATTTTCTGGAGAGATGAGGAACGTTATGAAAAAGATCTGGATTGCGTTGATTGCTCCGCCGGCAATCGTGTTGTTTGTGTGGCTCTTCGGCGAGTTGGTGAAGTACTTGTGGAACTGGCTGCTGCCGCCGCTTTTTGGTCTGCACATGATCGGTTTCTGGCAGGCTCTTGGCCTCGTCCTCCTGTGCCGGATTCTATTCGGGAGCTGGGGTTCCGGCGGTGGCAATCGCGGACTGCGCCGGCGAAGAGAAAAGTGGGAGAAGATGACTCCCGAGGAACGCGAGAGAATGCGACAGAGCTGGGCTGCGCGATGCGGCGGGTTCGCAGGCGGACCGGGTGAAAGCAAGGAGCCGGCATAATCGCGTCAACGAGTAAAGGCAGGCGAGCAGCGCGCGAGCCTCGGGTGCGGTGTGGGAGTTGACTGGCGACGCGAAGTGATGCGGATCACGATCGAGGAGCCAGCCAGGGCTCTGTGTTTGACGTTCACGCGTGATGGCGATTACGTGTGGAGTGTTTATCGGTCTATACGGAACCTGAGTAGATGAGTCGGCGTATATTCATTGCAATTCCCCGCATCGAGGTCACGAGAGGGTTGCGATGCGTACCCTGCGTCAGGATGTTCTCTATGCGTTGCGGCAGATGCGTTTGTCGCCTGTTTTCACACTCACAGCAATGCTTACCCTGGCGCTCGGAATCGGGGCGACAACGGCGATCTTCTCGCTGATTGACAGCGTGATGCTGAAATCGCTGCCGGTAGCCGATCCATCGCGACTCTATCGTGTGGGTTCGGGAATGAACTGCTGCGGGCAGATTGGTCCGCAGAAAGAGTGGGGCATCTTCCCGTACACCTTGTACCAGCGGATCGCGGCGGCTTCGCCGGAGTTTGAGCAGACTGCGGCATTCGAGGCGTGGCACTCCGATTTCAGCGTGCGCCGCGCTGACAGCAACGAACCGGCGAAGCCTCTGCGCAGTGAATATGTTTCGGGTAATTATTTCTCGACGCTCGGCCTGAAGGCCTACGCGGGTCGCACACTGACGCAGACCGACGATCAGGCGGCAGCAGCGCCGGCCGCGATGATGAGCCATCGTGTCTGGCAGCAGGAGTACGGATCGGATCCGAAGGTGGTGGGTTCGACGTTTGTGCTCGATGGACATCCGTTTACGATTGTCGGGATCACGCCTCCGGGGTTTTATGGCGAGACGCTGCGCGGCGACCCTCCAGAGTTGTTTGTGCCGCTGCAGCAGGAACCGGTACTCGCGGGACAGAATACGGTGATCAAGACGCCGTTGGCCTGGTTGCGAATCATCGGCCGGTTGAAGCCTGGTGCGAAGACGGACGGAATGGCGGCGCGGTTTACCACCATGACGCGAGCGTGGCTGTTGAGCGATCTCGGCGCGGAGTATCCGCAGTATCTTGACCAGTTAAAGGCTATGTTGCCGAACGAAACGGTGAAAGTGATTCCCGCCGGCGGCGGCATTGCGGAGATGAAAGCAGGCTATGAGAGCAGCCTGCACATCCTGATGGTCGTCTGCGGACTGGTGCTGCTGATTGCGTGTGCGAACCTGGCGAACCTGTTACTGGCACGCGGCACGGCACGCGACACGCAGGCTGCGGTCCGGCTGGCTATGGGGGCATCGAAGATGCGGCTGGTGCGGCAGTCCCTTACTGAGAGCGTGCTGCTGGCAGTGCTGGGCGGCATTGCGGGCATCGTCATTGCATTCGCTGGGGTCAAGCTCATCGTCACACTCGCGTTTCACTCGGCTCATTTCGTGCCGATTAACGCTAGGCCCTCGTTCGCAGTGCTGGGGTTCGCATTTGGCATGTCGCTGATCACGGGTCTGCTGTTCGGTACTGCACCGGCGTGGTTTGCGGCACGCACGAATCCTGCCGAAGTGCTGCACGGTGCCGGACGCAGTACGCGCGACACTAGGGCATTACCGCAGAAGAGCTTCGTAGTGGTGCAGGCAACGTTGTCCGTTGTTCTGCTGACGGGTGCGGGCCTCTTAACACGCAGCCTGATGAAGATGGAGCACCAGAACTTCGGATTCGAAACCAACCATCGCGTCAGCCTACGCGTGAATGCGCCGTTCTCTGGATACTCGCCGGAAAAGCTGGACGCGACCTATCGCGCTCTGCAGGCCCGTTTAGAGCGGATCCCCGGCGTTAATGACGCGGCGCTCGCGATGTACACGCCGTTTACAAACAACTGGGATGCCATGATTGCGCGCCAGGGGCAAGCCACCATCGACGTGAACGCGGATAACGTATCTTCATGGGATCGGGTGAGTCCCGGATATCTGGAGATGATGGGCCAGCACATTGTGCGCGGCCGCAGCATCACGGAGCAAGATACGGCGTCGACACCGGGAGTGGCCGTGGTGGACGAAGCCTTCGTGAAGAAGTTCTTCAAGCCGGGAGAGGAGCCGCTTGGCGCGCATTTCGGCATGAATGATGTGCAATACAGCGGAATGTACGAAATCGTGGGCGTGGTCAAGACGGCAAACTACACCGATCCCAGCGGGCACTGGAGGCTGCCGCTGCTCTTCGTTCCGCTCGCGCAACGTGGGCACTACAGTGCCACCATGGCGCAGATGATCGAAGATCGTTCGCATCTGATTGAAGGCGTGGTGCTGGATATGCACGGCAGCATGCAGGGCCTCGAGCCGCAGGTGAGGCGCGCCTTTGCCGAGGTTGACTCGAACCTGACGCTGGTGAGCATACGCACCATGGAGGAGCAGGTTGCGGACAGGATGGACCAGGAGCGGACTGTATCGCAATTGACTGGATTGTTCGGCATCCTGGCGCTGGTGCTGGCAGCGGTGGGGCTGTATGGAGTGACGGCCTATGGCGTAGAGCGTCGTACCGGCGAAATCGGCCTGCGCATTGCGCTGGGCGCGAATCGAGCGCAGGTGGTTGCCATGGTGCTGCGCGGAGCCTTCGTGCAGATTCTTATCGGGCTGGCAATCGGCATTCCGGTATCGATTGGATGCGCGCGGTTGATTGCGTCTCAACTCTATGAGGTGAAGGGATGGGACCCGATGGCGCTAGGCGGATCTGTGGCGGCTCTCGCGCTATGCGCGCTGGTCGCCAGCCTGGTGCCCGCCCGCCGCGCGGCGACCATCAACCCGGTCCGGGCACTGCGCGCAGAGTAGGGAGGCTTCGAAGTCTTCACGGATTTCCAAGTCTCAGAAGCGAGACCTGGGGCACCCGGGAATTGTGCCTGAGCTGCGGTTACTCGCCGCGCAGAGCTTGCATGGGGTTGATGGATGCTGCGCGAATTGCCGGCAGCGTCGAGGCAACGACGGCGAGCAGCAATACGCCGACTGCCGCAAGGGTTAGCACCAGCGGATCGAAGGGGCTCACGCCGAAGAGCATAGATTTGAGAAGACCCGATCCTGCGACAGCGCCTGCGAGGCCGATGACGCATCCGATAGCGGCGAGTTTCGCGCCGGACTCAATCACCAGCCGAACGATCGCGGATCGTTGTGAGCCAAGCGTCATGCGGATCGCCATCTCCTGCACGCGAGAGGCTACGGAGAAAGCAATGACACTGTAAATGCCGAGAATGGCCAGCAGGACCGCTGCGAAAGCGAAGCTTGAGATCAGCACAGTGTTGAAGCGGCGCGACGCTTCGGAATCCGAAACGACCTGTTCCATGGTCTGCACCTGCGTAAGAGGGAGCAGCGGATCGATGGAGCGGACTGTAGAGCGAAGCGCATTCTCCATCTGTTCAGGTGGAACGGCCGAGCGCAGGGCGATGTAGCCGCCATTGCCGTTCAGGTCTCCCGGCTGGGCCAGCGCGCCGATGGCTTCTTCTGACTGATCGACGGGCATGTAGTACTGTTCGGTCGCCGGATTGTCGGGGGAGAGGAGTTGCGTGTCAGAAATCTCGCCCACTACGGTAAGCCACGGCGTCTGCATCTGCTGTGTGCCGACGCGGACACGCTTGCCGATGGGGTCCTGATTGGGCAAGTAGTGCTGCGCGAATTTGTGGTTGACAATCACGACGAGTTGGGTGCCCGCGTGGTCAGCCTCGGTGAAGAACCGCCCTCGCACAAGACGAATCCCCATGGCGGGAAAAAAATTGCCAATGACCTGCGTTACCGTTGCGAGGTTCATGTCCGCGCCCGCCGGCGGCACGTATCCATCGACGACGAACGTCTGGCGGTTATGTACGCCCTGTGAAGGCAACATGCTGGTGAGTCCGACGGACTGCACACCAGGAAGCTGGCTGAGTTTGAGCATCAGTTCGCGATTGAAGGTGTCGATCTGCGACTGCTTGGAGTATTGCAGCTGGGGCAGCGAATAAGCAGCCGTCGTCACGTGTTGCGGAGAGAAGCCAAGATCCACGGCGCGCATCTTGTCAAAGCTGCGCAGCAGCAGTCCCGATGCGGTGAGCAGGACAAGGGCGATGGCGATCTCCGCGACCACGAGCGTGGAGCGCAGGCGCGCATGGCCACCGCCGGCGCTTCCCGTGCGACCGCCTTCTTTCAGGTTGCTGTTCACGTTGGTACGGAGTGCGGCGAATGCCGGTGCGAGCGCGCAGACGAGTCCAGTGATGACCGCCAGCCCAAGAGCAAAGACGACAACCTGCCAGCTGAGCGAGATCTCGTTCACGCGTGGCAGATCTTCGGGCAGCACGCTCTTGCCCACCCTTAGCGCGACGGACGCGAGAAGCAATCCGAGCACTCCTCCGCTGACGCTGAGTACCAGGCTCTCAAGTACCGCCTGACGGATCAGAGCGGACGCACGCGCTCCCAACGCAAGACGAACCGCAACTTCGCGCTGGCGACGAATGGCGCGCACCAGCATCAGTCCGGCGAGATTGAAGCAAGCGATCAGCAGTACGACGGCCACCGCAAGAAATAGCGTGCGCAGCAGTGAGCGCGATTGCTGCACAGTATCGTTTTGAAGCGGGCGCACGAGGGCGTTGATGTGCAGATTGGCCATCATTGCGGGGTATCCGCGCATGATTTCCTGCGCCACGCGGTCGGCGTCGCTCTGAGCCTGAGTGGGGGAAAGGCCGGGCTTGAGGCGCCCGATCATCTGGTAGCTCCAATTGGCGGCAGCCGGGGCAGAAAGCTCCTGTGGGGTGAAGCTCATGGGAACCCACAATTCGCTCCGATTGAGCTGCCCGGGGATCAAGGGAAATTCAAATCCCCGTGGCATCACGCCGATGACAATGTATGGCTTGCGATCAAGCAGGACCTTGGTTCCGATGATGTTCGGATCCGCATGGAACCGATTGCGCCACGTTGCGTCGCTCAGGACCGCTACCTGTTGCTGATGCTCGACCTCATCTGTCGTGAATACGCGGCCAAGTTCTGGAGCGACACCGAGAGCACTGAAGACACCCGCCGTCAGCCGCGAGGCATTGACCTGTGCGGGGTCGCCGGTGCCGCAGAGTTCGTACGCTGCGCCCTGGTACCCGCCAAGCGCCGCGAAGGAACGCGTGTCGCGCGTGTAGGCCCTGATATCAGGCACTGTCACGCCAACTTCGTCCCCGCCCCCGCCGACATCTACTCCCTGCAAGTGATCGGAAAGCACCATCAGGCGATCGGAGTCCGGGAAGGGCAGCGGCCGCAGCAGAACGCTCTCGACGACGGAAAAGATCGCGGTGGTTGCACCTATAGCGAATGCCAGCATCACGATGGCGGTGACGGTAAAGCCAAGCGACTTGCGCAACTGGCGGAGGGCAAAACTCAGATCAAGACCAAATCTCTGCATGCGTGTCCTCGAAGAAGTCTGTCGTCAAAGTGCGAAGCACGTTCGCAGCCAAATGGCGCTCTGGCTAACTCGTGCATACACAAGGGTTTGAGAGAGGAAAGCGCGCTAAATCTGCCCGATGAGACGTTCAGAATCAGGAGCTTGTGTCCGGAAATGGACGGTCACGGACGGACCCAGGCGTCGTGGGGTGTCGGTGGTTCTTGTCCCGCCATCCGGAAGCCGAAAAACAAGCACTTTGCGAATGCAGGGTCAATCGTTGATGAAACGCTAGTGAATCGGCCCTTACCTTAAGACTCGCTTAAGGCTATTGAACCTAGTGTGCCTTCAGGTCCCCATTTTGAAGAGCTGTTTTGAGGGGCAAGGAGTGCCATGCGCCGAGTTTGTTTGTTTTCGATACTTCTGATTTGTTCTCTGACAGCGACACTTGGATTCAGCCAGACGAGCAAGGGAGTAATCGACGGAGTGGTCAAGGATCCAGCGGGTGCAGTCCTGCAGGGAGCCAAGATCGAGATGCAACCGCAGCTAAGGCCAATCACGACCAACGGCCAGGGCGAGTTCACCGCAACCGATGTGCCCGCGGGCACGTATGCCGTGACGATCACGTACGTCGGGTTCGCTCCCTACACCGGGAGCCTGACTGTGGCAGCCGGCCAAACAGCTCACGTTGATGCGAAGCTGCAGGTTGCGTCCGCCGCCGACCAGGTTGAGGTCACGGCAGATCGACCGCGAGGCGAGGCTGAGGCCATCAATCGCACACTGGCTGCCGAGAATATTCTGCAAGTGCTGCCCGCAGACGTGATTGTTTCATTGCCAAACGCTAATATTGCCGACGCGCTGGGCCGCATGGCTTCCGTCTCCATCGAACGCGATGAGGGCGAGGGCAAGTACGTACAAATCCGCGGAACCGAGCCACGGCTGAGCAACACGATGGTAGACGGCGTTAGCATTCCATCACCGGAGTCGGGCGTGCGCCAGATCAAACTCGACACCATCGCGTCGGATCTCGTCGATTCTGTGGAGATCAACAAGACCCTGCAGGCCAACATCGATGCCGACGGAATCGGCGGGTCGGTGAACCTGGTGACCAAGACCGCGAGCGACACACCCACGATCGCACTTTATGGTGTGGGTGGCTATACACACATCATCGGAGGCCGCACAGTCGATCAAATGGGCGGGACCATGGGAAGGCGGTTCGGCGCAGACAAGAAGCTGGGTGTCCTCATCGGCGGTACGTACGACTATAACGGGCGCGGCATTAACGATATCGAGCCTGTTCCCACGCCTGGAGACGCATCACCGCACTACGATAGCATGGACTTCCGCGACTACGTCTACAACCGCACCCGCTGGGGCGGCACGGGCAGCGTAGATTACAAATTGGGCGAGGGTTCGAGCATCTCGCTGCGCGGGTTGTATTCCAACTTCCGCAACTGGGGCAACAAGTGGGTCTTCACAATGAATGACGGAGCGGCGCCGCAGTACAGTCAGGACTGGCGGCGTCCGAATATGGCGATCGGCAGCCTGAATCTCGAAGGCAAGCACCTGTTTGGTTCGAACACTGTCATTTGGAACGCATCAGTTGCACGCTCTCGCTCGTTGAGCGGCAGCGGGGGCGCCAGCTATCAGTGGATGGGCGACCCCAATGCGCAGTGCACCAGCGCACCGGGCGTGAGCGTAAATCGTCCCGGTTGGACCGGCTGTATCGGGAGCGGCATAGCCGCAACCGATAACGCCTTCGACAAAGACAATTACGGCTTTGTGGAATTCGACTATCCGACGAGTGGATTAAGCGCCCAGTTGAATCTTGAAGCATCAGGCTCTTATGGACGGCAGTATCATCTTGGTTCGCGCTACGGAACTCTCGAATTTGGCGCGAAAATCCGCAATGCGCACAAGTTCGACAACACCTATAACACGTGGTACACGGTACCGAACGACGACAGTGGCAATCCGGTTCCTGTAGCCAATTCGGCGCATCCCGAGTGGAACAGCACCTTCAATGATCCGGTGTATTACGACGGAACGTACGGCGGAAAATATCCGGCGGTCACAGACTGGGGTAAGCTGCGGGGGTGGGTGGAATCGAATAAGGGCCAACTCGCATTTAACTCGGACTCGATGCCGAATTCGAATAACTTCGATCTCATCGAACGCATTCCCGCCGGCTACGTAATGAATACGATCGAGCTGGCGAGCCGAGTTCGCCTGGTTGCCGGTTTGCGCATCGAAGCCACGCATGTAGATACGACCAGCTTCGACGAAACCGCGAACACACTCACGTACAAAGCAGGCGGAGATTACACCAACATCCTGCCAAGCGCCTCGCTGCGATTTGCGCTCGACAAGAACTCTGATCTGCGCCTGGTCTACGGGCGAGGTGTGGCGCGCCCAGATCCGCAAGATATCTCGGCTGCGGTGAGCCAGCCGACGCTGAATCAGACGCCTGTGACCATCAGCATTGGCAATCCCAACCTGAAGGCTGAGCAGGCGAACAACTACGACATTCTTTACGAACGCACCTTCAGCCACACAGGTTTGTTGCAGGCAGGGTACTTCTACAAGGATCTTACCGAGCCGATTGCCTACGAGCAGTTCTACTCGACGGCAACCTTCCCACATGTTCCAGCCGGAACCAATGTGCTGGTAACGCAGCCAATCAATGCCGGCAGCGCCTACGTGCAAGGGTTTGAGATCGGCTTCCAACAGCGCTTGGCCTACCTGCCCGGCGTAATGGGAGGGTTGGGAGTATCAGCCAACTACAGCCACACCGGTTCAGTGGCGCGCGATCTGCCGGGCCGCAGCGACCAGCCCGCACTGCTGCGCGATGCACCCAACACCTGGAACTTCAGCCCAACCTACGACACGAAGCGGTTCTCGATGCGCATCGGCATGACCTATGATGCCGCGATGATCTACCAATACCAGTGGCAGGATGGCGCTGACTCGGTAGGCGTAAAGGGACCGTCGGGTGACAACTACCTCTACGCGCATTACCAGCTTGACACGCAGGCCAGCTACAACCTGCCCGGTGGCTTCCAGGTATATGCCTACGGATTGAATCTGAATAACGAGGTGTTCGGATTCTTCAACGGTAGTCCGCAGTACGTGGTGCAGCGCGAGTACTACCATCCGACGTACGCGGCGGGACTTCGCTGGAATCTTCACCGGGAATAGCGAGTCTACAACTCGCTCAGACGATCAAAGACCCACGGCATTATGCCGTGGGTCTTTTTCCCCTTGTGCTTTAGACAGCGTGGTCAAAAGGGCGGATGACCGGGAGTTCAGCGCCTCAAACTCCGAACCGCCGCTGCTACCAGTCGCGCCAGAGGGCCACGCCGCCGAGAAGGCCCGCTTCGTTCGAAACGGCTTCAACGTTCTTGCCGAGCTTGAAGTCGATTTTTTTGGCGTTGCCACCGCCCAGGTAGAGGTGGTCCCAATTGAAAAGCTGGGCGGTCTGCTCGATCGCTTCCTGCACCAACTTATTCCAGCGCTTCTTGCCGAACTTGTCGAGGCCGCGGCGGCCGAGGTAGTCCTCGTACTCGCGGTCTCTCTTCCACGGATGATGCGCGAGTTCGAGCCCCGGGCATAGATGCCCATCCGTGAATAGCGAAGAACCCAGGCCGGTGCCGAGCGTAATGACCAGCTCAACGCCGTCGCCTTTGACGACTCCGTAGCCCTGCACGGCGGCGTCATTGGCCGCGCGAGCCGGCTTCTTCCAGCGCGTCTCGAGCTCTTTCGCGAGCGGAAAACCATACCATGCGGGATGCAGATTGGCCGCTGTATACGTGACGCCTTTCTTGATCACGCCGGGAAACCCCACCGAGACACGATCGAAAGTGGGCAGCGCTTTGCGCAACTGGTCCAGGCCCTTGAGCACGGCCCTGGGCGTGGCCACAGCGGGCGTCACTACGCGCTGGCGCTCGCTGACCGGATGGCCCTCGGCATCGACCAGCATCGCTTTCAGGCCCGAGCCGCCGATATCGATGCACATGGTGATGGGGTTGGAGGTTTTGGTTTTGGGCGAAGCGTTGCTGGCGGTTTTGGAGGGCTTGATAGTTTGGGCGGTCATCAGCAGGAATTGTACTGAAGACGGTGGACAGTGAACAGTGCTCAGTGCACGGGGACCCGCGACAGCGATCGGGATGCGCCCGAGGCTCTCGATTCGAGCCCAGTTACGCACAGAATGCGGGGTGGGCAGGCCGCTAAACTGGGAGTTGCTCCCGATGCCTGCTTATTGCGAAGTCGCGCTGCCGGTGCCGCTCGATCGCACCTTCACCTACGCCCTGCAAGAAGGCGAACTGGTGGCACGCGGAGCTCGCGTGATCGCGCCTTTTCGCAACGAGAAGCTGATCGGCGTGGTGACGACGACTGATGCCGCGGCCCCGACGGATTTTGAAGCAAAGTATGTGGAAGCGGTGCTCGACGACGAGCCGCTCCTCAGTGAGCATCTGCTGGCGCTTGCCGAATGGATCGCCGGGTATTACCTGGCTCCGCTGGGCGAGGTGCTGCGCGGCATGTTGCCGCTGATGGCCGAAGTCAGGCGATTCGTCTACTACCGCATTACCGATCTCGGGCGCGACATGCTGGCGGGCAGCATCGATGGGGACGGGCAAATTCTTCGTTCTCCAGCATCCCGGAGGCGGGGCCGCAAGGAAGAGGCTTCAACGGACAAGCACGGCATGGAGCGACGCGTGCTGGAGAGGCTCGCCCCCGGGGAGTCGGTGAAGGTGTCGACGCTGCGCACGGCAACAGACGCGAGTCTACCGGTGCTGGCCGGAATGCTGCGCAAGAAATGGATCGCACGTGAAACGACGGCCACGGAGCGCGACGCACGCCGCACCGAGCGTTTTGCAGTGCTTGTGCCCGACACGCGTCTGCCGAACCTGACGAAACTTCAGCAGGCCATTCTCGCTGAGCTGGCCGCAAACGGCGGCGAACTGCCTCTGGCACACTTGCGCCGCCGCGAACTACCCTACTCCACGCTTCAAACACTGGTGCGGCGCGAACTGGTGCGCATTGAGGAGCGGGCGGCGGCCTTTCGACTGGGCGGCATTGAAGCGCCCGCGCAGCCGCTTAACCTGAACGAGTCGCAAATGGAGGCGCTGGCCTCGATTGTCTCGAATCTCGGAGGATTTCATTCTTTCTTACTGCACGGAGTGACTGGATCGGGGAAGACTGCGGTGTACCTGCGGGCAATGCAGCGGACGCTTGATTGCGGGCAATCGGCGATTCTGCTGGTCCCGGAGATCGGGTTGACTCCGCAGATGGCGGGGCTGCTTGACGCGGCATTCGGGCAGCGTGTGGCGTTGTTGCACTCCGCGCTTACGCCGGAAGAGCGTACCGAGCAGTGGCGACGCATCCATCGCGGCGAAGCGCTGATTGTGGTGGGGACACGGTCTGCGATTTTCGCGCCCGCGCCAAACCTGGGCTTGATCCTTGTAGATGAGGAACACGACCAGAGCTACAAGCAGGAAGAGACACCGCGCTATAACGCACGCGACGTCGCGGTAATGCGCGCGAAGCTGGCAGGTGCCGTGGTGGTGCTGGGTTCCGCGACGCCGTCACTCGAGAGTTGGCAGAACTCGGTGCAGGGCAAGTACACGCGCATCGAGATGAACGATCGCGTAAAGAACCGGCCGCTGCCCGAAGTTGAGCTGATCGACATGCGGCGCGAGTTTCAGGAGACCGGGCAGGAGCAGCTCTTCTCGCGCTCGCTGGTGGAGCAGACACGGCAGGCACTCGATCGCGGCGAGCAGACCATCATTCTGCTGAACCGCCGCGGCTATTCTTTCGCAGTTATCTGCCGAGCCTGCGGGCAGAAGCTGGAGTGCCAGAACTGCGCCATCGCACTTACGCACCACAAGCCCAGTAGCGAAGATGCGATTGCGCGTGCGGGCCAGCGCCTGGAATGCCACTACTGCGGATACAAGCGGATCGTTCCGGCGAAGTGTCCGAACTGCGAGAGCGAGCACCTCTACTACCTTGGCGCGGGATCGCAGCAGGGCGAGGAGCGGCTGGCGGAGATTTTTCCGGGCGCCCGCATCGGACGCATGGATCGCGACACGGTACGCGGGCGGCACGATCTGGAACATCTGCTGGCGCGGTTGCACTCGGGCGAGATCAACCTTCTCGTCGGCACACAGATGATCGCGAAGGGACACGATATTCATGGGGTAACGCTGGTGGGCGTGGTGGGCTGCGATCACGCGCTGTCGATGCCGGACTTTCGCGCCGCCGAGCGCGTATTTCAACTGATGACGCAAGTCAGTGGACGCGCTGGACGCGGCGAGTTGCCGGGGCGCGTCGTGGTGCAGACGTATTATCCGGATCACTACGCGATCGTTGCGGCCAGCACGCATGATTATGCGGGGTTTGCGGAGCGCGAGTTGAAGTACCGGCGATGGATGCATTATCCGCCGTTTGGCGTGCTGGCGAACGTACTTGTGCAATCGGAGAAGCTGGAGGAAGCCGCGGGTTGGTCAGCGGAGATCGGCAAGTGGTTTCAGAAGGCCTCTCCGGAGGGTGTGCGGGTGCTGGGGCCCTGCACCGCGCCTATCGCGCGCATCAAGAATGTGTACCGGTTTCATCTGATTCTGAAGGCTGGGTCGCGCAAGGCGTTGAACGCTGCGCTGCGCGGGGCGCTGGCTCACGCGGATGAATCAGGAATTCCGCGGCGGAGCATTATTGTCGATGTCGATGCCCAGCGGTTGATGTGACAGAGCGGCATTGTCACCGGGGTCATACAGGCCCCAACGATGTTCCCAGCGAGATCGCAAACAGGAAAAGAACGTGAGCGAAGTTTCCTCCGACCGCTTAATCACAGCCGGCGCGACCAAGTAGAGCTAGAATTCCGGCGCGCATCGAGGTGGCGAGATGGAGTATACCAACGCATTTCTTGGAAAGCCGAAGCAGCCCGGCGAGGATGAGATCGTTGCGGCTCTCGGGCCAACGGCGAAGCTCTGGAGTGAATTCATCGAGTGGATGGCGAAGGAAGAGGGAGTTGCGGGACAGGAATGGAAGGGGATCTGCGTTAACAAGTATGGCTGGAGCCTGCGCCTGAAGCAGAAGAGCCGCAATATCGTCTATCTAGGCCCAGGAATCGGCTGCTTCATGGTGTCGTTTGTATTGAGCGACAAAGCATTGCAGGCTGCGAAAGTCGCCCATCTGCCCAAAGCCGTTGCGGACGCGCTGGCCGCAGCGCCGCACTATCCCGAAGGAAATGGAGTGCGTCTCCTCGTGCATCGCGCCGGCGATCTGCCTGCAATCAGGAAAATTGTGGCGATAAAATTGGCGAATTGAAGCTATTTGAATGGCAATCGAGGTTCAGACGGCCGCTGCGTCTGCCAGGCGCGAGACGGTCATCTGTCGTTCCGACCGGATTGCAAATCAGGCGCTGGGAGCGGTGCCAGAGTCCAATGTATGCAGTTCTTTACCGGGTTTGAAGCGGACGGCTTTGCCGGGCGTGATGCTGACCTCGGTGCCCGTGCGGGGATTGCGTCCGATTCCTGTCTTGCGGGCGCGCACGCTGAACACGCCAAAACCGCGCAGCTCAATGCGCTCCCCTGCGGCTAAGGCTTCTTTCAAGCCTTCAAACACAGTATCGACCGCCGCTTCGGCCTTTGTGCGGGGCAGGCCTGTGCGCTCGATTACATGGTGCACGATGTCTTGTTTAATCAAAGCGATCACCTCGCTGGCGCGACTGTTTTTGAATGTACCACGCCCTACCGGACTGATGGTACAGCGTTTGGCTCATTTGTGGAACACTGCGGCCAAGGATTTTTATACAAAGTGACGAGTAAAGGAGGGAAAGTCTCATCCGAAACATGTGATCCCGCTCACGTTCGGGCACGAAAGATCCGCCTTGGACCGTCCCAAGCCGGTCCCTTGTGACTTTAGAGAGGGGGACCTTTCATTTCCGAGATGCTAAGCCCTAGGCGAAACAACCACTTTGCCGGATACTGTTATTTCAAGGTAATCAGTGCGCGATGCCATCGGTAACAGCCGCCTGGCGAAGTGAAACAAAAGACGGGGTATGCAATATCTCCGGACCTTGGGGCGCGCGTCTGTGAACGGCGCGCCAGGTTCGGGAAGGCCCTAAATCCGTCGCTGGTTGAACCCGGGCAAGGAGAGGCTCGATGTCTGTGATGTATAGCTTGGAACCAATCCGAATCGGTGTCGTCGCCAACGAACCGATGCGGCTCGAAGGCCTCACCAGTATTTTTGAAAACCATGCAAAGCCTGGAGAAACGCCACTTCTTCCCATTGTGGGGACTCTGGAGGAGCATCTTGAAAACGAATCCATCGAGTACATTTTGATCGACTGGAGCAGTTCTTCCAAGAAACTTGGCGTTCTCGAAGGTATCCGCCGCAAGCGGCCGTCCCTGCGCATGGTGGTCATTGGTCCCGACAGCAATGAGCAGGTCATGATGGACACGATCATCGCCGGCGCCCGCGCCTATCTTGATACCGGCGCAGGTCCACGTCTGGTGCGCGAGGCGCTCGACGTCGTGATTTCCGGTTCCATCTGGGCTCCGCGCAAGTTGCTGTCGAAGCTGATTGACCGCCTTCTGTCGGGTGAGGATTCGAGTGTCACCAACCCGCGGCCGCATCTCACTGCGCGCGAGGAACAGGTTCTGCAACTTTTACTCCTGGCCCGCTCCAATCGCGAGATCGCCGAGGAACTCGGCATTGAAGAGCGCACCGTGAAGGCGCACGTTGGAAAACTCATGCGCAAAATCGGCGCGGAAAACCGGATTGAGCTCTCCATGCGGGCTCTCCATGGGTCCTACAAGCCAGCGCCGGCACCGATGCATATCGCGGAGGCCGTCAGCGCCTAATCAAAATGGAGACTTCTACTGGTAACCAGCTAATTACTTGAGATCTGATTACTAAGAATGTAAAACCTTAGTACTCTTGTGCCGTTTCGGGACATTACTAATAATGGTTCCAGAAACAACGCAGATCTGGGGAAAGGAGTTCCCAGGCTCCATGTGACCATGAGGCCTGTGAACTCCTCTTTTTTGTTTGCGCGCACTTCCCGAGGAACCCAAATCGTCGAATTGTACCCTCGACAAATCATTGCAGCGCAAGTGGTCTTCTCTTGGCGAAGGCCAAAGAAGACTCAATAGCGGTCTTATCTTGCGAGGCGCGGACTTCGCAGGATTTCTGCTGTCTGTGCATCGTGCGTCCGCGGCTATGCTGTAGGCTGAATCGGAACACTGTTGCACATCGATGTTCCTTGCACAAGACAGTCGCCGCTTTGTGCGCGACATTAGATTCTTTGCGCTGTCAGTAAATAACAGCAGCCAATTTAGCTGCGCGATCAAGTGTTTCGGAAAAAGGAAAGGACTCCCCAGCATGAAGAGAATTATTGCTTCCCTCTGTCTTTGTTTACTTACCACTGGAGCGGCCAATGCGGCTTCGTCCAAGACGGACCTGCAGGACCGCGTTGAGGCGGCCAAGACGGTGCTTGATCAGGTCATGCAGGCAAAGGATCATACGATTCCGCTGAATATTCTGCAATCGGCAACCTGCGTTGGCGTGGTTCCGGGCATGATCAAGGGCGCGTTTGTGTTTGGTGCTCAATATGGACAAGGCGTGGTCACATGTCGTACGGGCCACGGTTGGAGCGCTCCGGTTTTCATTCGCATGGCGGGCGGCTCATGGGGATTTCAGATCGGCGGGCAATCCACCGACCTGGTCCTTGTGGCAGTGAACGATCGCGGATTCCAGGACCTGCTGAAAAACAAATTCAAGATTGGTGGCGATGCCTCTGCGGCTGCTGGTCCTGTGGGACGCGCGGGACAGGCGGCGACCGACTGGAAGATGAACGCGGAGTTGCTGAGCTATTCGCGCAACAAGGGGCTGTTCGCGGGCATCAGCCTCGACGGCACCGGCGTGTCGCAGAACAAAGAAGATACGGAGATCTACTACGGCGCGCCGCAGAGCTTTGACAGCGTGCTGAAGGGCAACGTCGGGGTACCCGCGGGCGCTGTGGAGTTTGTGCGCACCGTGGCGCACTATTTTTCACAGGCAAGCCAGAGCAAATAGCACAGCATTTTGAAAACGAGGGGCGGCCTCTCCGGGGCCGCTCTTCTGTTTTTCGATTGTGCCGGACAATGGCCTTCTAACAAAACCCATCCCAATGCCCTAAACTTGTGTTTGCCTCAAACGATGCAGCAAATCCTCGAATACTGGCTGGTGGTTGCGGCGGCGCGCGTATTGGGCTGGGTGCCGCGCTGGCTGGCACGCATGCTCGCGGGTGTTCTTGCCTGGCTGGCGTATCGCGCCATGGGCCGTCTGCGGCGCGTGGGCGTGCGCAACCTTGCGCTGGCGTTGCCTGATCTCCCAGCCGAAGAGCGCGAAAGCATTCTTCGCTCCGTCTATGGTCATCTGGGCCGCCAACTCGTCGAGTTCTGCCAGATGCCCTACTACACACGCGAGAACACGCAAGACTGGATTCATACCGATGGCCTCGAGCACTATCTCGCCGCCGAAGCGCTGGGCAGAGGAGTGCTGGTGCTCACCGGACACTTCGGAGCGTGGGAGCTTTCAAGTTTCTACCACTCGCTGATGGGGCACCCGATGGGCATGGTCATCCGCCGCCTCGACAATCGCAGACTCGATGAATTCGTCAACAGCATCCGCTGTATGTATGGCAATCGCGTGCTCCACAAGGATGACTTTGCGCGTGGCCTGCTGACGGCGATGCACGAGGGTGGAGCTGTCGGCATACTGATGGACACCAACATGACTCCGCCGCAGGGCGAGTTTGTGAAGTTCTTCGGCATTACGGCGTGCACCGCCTCGGGCCTCGCGCGCGTGGCGCTCAAAACGGGCGCCGCTGTGGTGCCGGGGTTCATGCTATGGGAGGCTGCGGAGAAGAAATACATTCTCCACTTCGACCGGCAGCTGCACTTCACGCGATCGGGCGACAATGAAGCCGATGTTCTTGCGGCAACCCAACAATGTAATGATGTGCTCGAGTCGTGGATTCGCCGCTATCCCGATCAGTGGCTCTGGATACATCGGCGCTGGAAGACGCGGCCACCCGGCGAACCTTCACTTTACTGATCGCATGCCACTACTTTTTTGCATGGATGAGTTCTTTCCGATCGCGGAAGTCAGCCTTTTCGGCCATTCCAGCTGCTCAGACCTTCGGGGCCGCCTTTGTCGTAGTTTGCCTTTCAACGTCGGATAACATCTGCTGGACTTTGTCTCTAGCCTCGTAGTTAGGGTTCGTGGCCAGAAGCTTCTTCCAATCGGCGATAGCGCCGGCGCTGTCATGCTTGCCCTGCCACTTGACGAGGCCGCGATTAAAGAGAGTGCTTGGACTGGTCGGCGCGTAGGTGAGCGCCTTATTGAACTCCGCGATCGCCGAGTCGGCGTTTCCGAGGTACCAGTAGGCAGTCGCCATGTCGGTGCGTACGGCCGCGTCGGATGGCATGATCTGCAGCGCACGCCCGTAGTAGTCGATGGCAACGGGATATTGCTGCGCGTCGTAATAGAAGTTGCCAATGTTGATGAGCAGGTCTGTGTTCTTCGGATCTGTTTTGAGTCTCAGGATCATCGGTCCGGCCTGGTTATCGGCCATCGATTTCAGTTGAGTGGGGTTCGGCGTCTGCGCAGCAGATGCGCTCGTCGTTGCGGGTTGGGGAGCATTCGCGATTTTTGCGGAATCAGTTTCCGCAGTGCGACGCGCTCCGCGGAGGGCCCATCCACCGGCGACTCCGGCCATCAGACATACCGCCATCAGGATCAACGCTCGCTGCGCGGTCCACTGTTCATGACGAGAAATATTAGTGTCCATCGCTGTTCCGTGCTCCCTCAATTCCGTGTTGATCGCCCATCATCGTCATGACATCTGCCATGAGTTTCAGCACTGTGGCTTTACGATCCGGGCTCAATTGCGGATTTGTCTTGAGAAGGTGCTGCCACGCAGCCAGCGCACCCTTGGGATCCCCCTTGCCCTGCAGCCTGATCATGCCCATGTCGAAGAGTGCATTCGCGTCCTTCGGGTCGTAGGTCAGAGCCTTATTCAACTGCGCGATCGCACCATCGATATCACCGTTGCGATAGAGGCTCGAAGCCAGCTTGGTGCGAACGGCAACATTTTTCGGATCGGAGTCGAGTGCCCGGCTGTAGTATTCAGACGCTTCCTTGAACTGATGCGTGGTGTGATAAATGCCGCCCACCTGAACCAGCAGCGAGCTGTCATTTGGATTGCTCTTCAATTTTTCGAGCAGCGGCGCTGCCTGCTTGTCGGCCATCTGTCTCATCTCGTCGAGGCTGGGACGATGTCCGGCGGGTTTCACGACTGCGGGGGCGGTTTGGGACACGGCATGAGCAGTGCTCTGCGGAGGGATCACAGCCAGCTGCGAACCGCGCATCAGGTAGCCGATGCCAAGGCCGACTGCCAGGCAAAGCGCCGCCATGGAATAGACCTGGGCAGCGCACAAGGTTGGCGCCGCCGGGAGTGCCGTGGTTGGTTCGTCTGTCATGCCTTGAACTCCCATAGCGAAAAGAACTCCAAGATGCGGCAGCCTATTCGCTGACAAGAACAACGCCGCAAATAATCTGCAAGCACGTTTGCCGCCGAACGAATGCCCAAACGCGTTGGTGGACTGCCGATACACGGGAACCACGCGCCACCGACCAGTAGAGCAAGTTAAATCACATCGCGACGTGATCCGAATCACACAACGATGCGCGATGCGCAGCGGATGTTCGAAGGCGGATCACCCTGCAAGACGTTTTGATTCACCAGATTGTGACGGCTGTCACGAACAGCTTGGGGCATTTCACCAACGCACTGTGGGAGAACGCCCATCGACAGGAGGGGGATTTCGCGCAGATCCCTCATCATTTCCTCTGGAGAACAGCGCAACACCCTCCGCGACAACGAATTACGCGAGGTGTCCGAATTTCGGACAGGGGCTAAAGCAACGGCATGAGGCGTGCACATTCTGAAGGATGACTGAACTCGGAACAGGAACCTCAAAAGTCGATGCGATGGTTCAGGCAAGTCATAGGAGTGCGCACTAGGAGGCTCCACATAATGAAGAAAAATCTTCTAATTGCTTCGATGTTTCTGGCAGCCGCAGGATTCGCGGTGGCACAGGGACCCGGTTACCAGCCGTCGACTGACGTCCTCGGCGCCCATCTCAACTATGGTCGCGGCTGCGCGGCCTGTCACGCACCACACAGCGGCGCCTACGGAAACGGAAACGCCAAAACTGCCGATCCGACTTCGGGCACTGTCGCTCTCTGGGGCGAGGATGTCGGGAGCCTGTACGGCAAAACCATCACATCCGGCGGCGGCGGCTATGTAGAGAGCCTGCCGACGAGCATGGCGGCCACGACACCCGATGTCTGCCGGACTGCTCACCTGCCTTAGCTGCCATGACGGCAACTATGCACAGGGCGCCATGATGAAGAACAGAGTCTATGAGACGCTGCCGGCGACTTACGGGACCCAGAACTTCATCCCGACGCTGCTCGGGAATGACGGTACCTCCCAGGGCAATTACCTCAACGACCACCCGGTAGGTCTGACCGCCGTGATGGGTTGCGGAGGACAGTACAACTGGGATTGCACCATCAGCGCCACAGGTGCGGTTCAGATGACCGGGGCAGCCTCAACCAAGTTCGTGGCGAACTACGGCTTCTTCGTCAGCCCGGGCTACTACAACAACACACCAGTTGTGATGTGCACGACCTGCCACAACCAGCACCTGATGAACGTGGTAAACGTGACCGCCAAGAACTCAGGTCTCACGCCAGGAACGTACGCGACAATGTTCTTCATTCGCGCACCTTATAACCCTGGCAGCGGCACCGCCGGCAGCAACCAGACGGCGCAGTTCTGCCGCCAGTGCCACGGTGGCGAGTCGAACGAAATGAACAACGGCACCGCGGTAACTACTTTCTAGATTTCTTTATGCATGAGGGGAGGGGCAGCACTTTCCCTCCCCTTCCTTTTAAACGGGGGTCAATTAAATGAAGTCCAAATCCATTCTCCTCAGTTTTCTTCTACTCGGCATCAGTGTGGCAGGAGCCCAGGTATCGTCACATACGCCCACCAAATTCGCGAATCCTCCAGCGCAGAGTGTGGCAAGCCCCGCACAATTGGCCTCCGGCAAGCCTGTCGCGCGCGTGAACAGCGCGATTCTCACAGACGCCGATCTGATTCGCGAGGAGTACGCGATCTTTCCGTATGCCAAGCAGCATAACGGGATTCCCAAAGAGTTTGAAAAGCAGGTTCGCGATGGCGCCCTGAAGATGATCATTTTCGAAGAGCTGGCGTATCAGGAGGCGGAGCGACGGAAGATGTCGGTTCCGGCGGCGAAGCTACAGCGGGCAGCGGCGGATTTTCGTAAGCAGTTCGCTACGCCCGAGGAGTACAGCGCATTCCTGCAAACTGATTTCAATGGCTCCCAGCAATTGCTGCAGGATAAGATCCGTCGCTCGCTGTTGATTGAAGCCTTTCTGAAAACTGAAGTCGAGGACAGGAGCGTGATTTCACCGGCTGAAGTCAGGGCATATTATGACAAAAACCCAGTCCGCTTTCATTATCCCGAGTCGTTTACTTTTCAGACAATTTCCATCTTGCCTCCACCCAACGCAACCGCCTCGCAGTTGAGCGAAGTGCGTGCGCGCGCAGAGAGCGCACTGAAACAAGCGAAAGCGACGAAGACAGTCCGAGGAATTTGGTTTGTTGGCGGAGAAGATCTCTGATGACGACTACCGCGTAATGATGGGCCAGCATAAACCGCTTCCTGTCGATCAACTGGCGCCCCAGGTGGTGAAGGTTCTTCTGGCGATGCACCCGAACGATATGAGCGGCCTGATCCAGTTGGAGCAGGCCTATACCATCGTGCGCTTGCAAGCGCATACGCCCCCTGGGGAAACGAAATTTGAGGATGTAAAAGCGCAACTCCAAAAGGAGCTGCACGAGACGAAGAGAAACCACCTCCGTTCTGCTTTGGACCAGAAACTTCGGCAGAACGCGAAGATCGACGAGTTGTAAAGGGGCGAAACCGAGCCTGGCTTCAAATCGGGCGGGGAACAAGCACTGATCTGAGAAAACTTGGTGGGGATCGTGAAAGTGGAATCCGACACCAGAGAACTTAAAGGGTGGCGTTGAGTGGTTCGGTTTATTCGATTCGCGTGGCTGATAACTGCAGGGCTTCTGCTTCCGGCGATCCCTGTGGCCTCGCAGATTCAGTTTGGCGAGACCAGCACCCGCGGGACAGGCACTCTCTCTTCGGGATACACCGCGAATTACGGGAACATGACCGGGTCTTCTCATGGCTGGACGCTGGGGGGCGCTGCTACTCTCACTGGATCGTTTCACAGCCCGAATTTTCTCTCCTATAACTTCTCACCTTATCTGAATCAGTCGCGAGCCAATTCCAATTTTCAGTCGATCTCCGATGCCAGCGGGCTGAATCTGAGCGTGGGTATCTTCGCCGGCAGCAAATTTCCCGGCTCCATCACGTGGTCCAAGGCTTACAACACCGATGGAAATTACGCCGTTCCGGGACTCGCCGACTATGTGACCCACGGAAACAGCGACACATTCGGCATCAACTGGAGCGAGAATCTACCCGATGCGCCCAGCTTCTCGGCAGGGTTCCAGAGCGGAACCAGCAATTATTCGGTCTATGGGGCAAACGATTCTGGCGAGAATTCGTTTCATTCGCTGAATCTTCATTCAGGCTATCGATGGGCTGGCTTCAACATGGGCGCCTACTACGCCACTGGAGCGTCACACTCGGTGATTCCGCCGATCGTAACCGGCACGAATCTAGAGATAACCACAGACAACTCCGCTTACGGAGGCAATCTGTCGCATTTGCTTCCACTAAGCGGATCGTTCTCGACAGGAATAAACCGGTCCACATGGAATAGCGACTACCTGGGAACCAGTTCGACGGGAGCGATTGACACAGTGAACGCGAATGCCAGCGTACATCCGACCAATAGACTTTCGATTACTGCTACGGCGAATTACTCTGACAATCTGACTGGACAGATTATTCAATCGGTCATCGCCGCAGGAGGCGTAGTTCCGGGACTGAGTTCAAATCAGTCCTCCAATTCACTGGACCTGATGGCGGTGGGCACATATTCGCCTGCTTCGAATTTGCAGACTTCAGGATTTTTTGAGCGCCGTACGCAGAGCTTTTTAGGCGTGGACTACGGGGTAAAATCGTACGGCGGTGGCGCTACTTATACTCATTCTCTTTTCGATGGGACCATCAATACCTCGGTGAATGTGTCTGCCAACTCCGCAGATCAGAATGGACAGGACACGATAGGCTTTTCAGCAACCGAGAACTACTCCAACCGGTTTCTAGGATGGCGCGTAAACGAATCGTTCAGCTACGCGCAGAACGTGCAGACACTCCTCATCACCTACATGAATTCGTACTACAACTACTCCGGCAGCATCAGCAGGAACTTTGGATTGTTCAACCTGAGTGCCGGTGGTGGAGGTTCGCGCACGGCGCTGAGCGATCAGGCCGGCACCTCGAGCAGCAGCCAGACTTATAACGGCTCCTTCGGGTACGGCGCCATGCTTACGGCTACCGGTAGCTACTCCAAATCGGATGGCCAGGCGCTGGCAACAGGCGCCGGCCTTGTCGGCGTTCCGGTGCCATCGCCGATCCTGCCTTCCAGCCTGGTGAGTTTGTTCGGCGGGAAAAGCTATTCATTCGGTATGTCGAGTTCGCCGAGGAAAAAGCTGATGATCGCAGCGACCTATGGCAAAGCGACGAGCGACACAGTCAGCGATGGTATTCCGTCAGATAATGACAACAGCCAATACAATGCCCTTATCCAATACCAGGTTCGCAAATTGAATTTCATTAGCGGCTACGCCCGTCTGGAGCAGGGATTCAGCATCACCGGTACTCAGCCAGAGGTGGTCTCGTCGTACTATATGGGGATTTCACGTTGGTTCAATTTCTTCTAACCCAAGGGTGCTGGCGACGCCGGAACGCAGCCGTGTTGGTGGCTTGTGCGGCGCTGTTGCCGTCCGCGATTTGGGCGGCGGCCAAATCGAAGGTTCCAGCGACTCCGGAACTCTGGGAGATGTCGCTCGACGGCGGCCGCAAGCTGACCTGGGAGCGCAATTTCAAATCAGAATCCGAAGTGAAGCCGAACCGCGGTTTTTGGAACAAGCTGGTTGACGTCGTGGCGGGCGCTCCCGATTACCGCTTCCTTGTGCGCCCTTATGGCATTACCGCCGATTCGCGTGGCCGCATCATCGTGACCGACCCTGGTGCATCGGGTGTACACATCTTCGATTTCGCACAGCGCAAGTACAAGTTCATCGAGCGCAAGGAAAAGAGCAAAGACGCGATGACAACGCCGCAATGCGTCGCTGTCGATGCCCAGGACAATATCTATGTAACCGACTCAGATGCGGGCAAGATTTTTGTTTTCGAGCCAAGCGGGAAGTTTGTGCGCGCCATCGGCAGCTTGAAAGGCGGGGAAGGATATTTCAAGCGGCCCACCGGAATTGCCGTAGACTCGAGGGAACAGCGAATTTATGTAACGGACACTCTTCGCGACCAGGTCTTCGTGCTCGACATGCAAGGCAACATCCTCCAGACCATCGGCAAAACCGGCCAGGGCGATGGGGAATTCAATCTACCGACCGAACTGCGATTGAGCGGACCGTACCTGTTGGTAGTCGACGCCATGAACTTTCGCGTTCAGGTGTTTGACCGCGCCGGCAAGTTCCAATACGCCGTCGGGAAGATCGGCGACACCACCGGCGCCATGTTTCGGCCAAAAGCGATAAGCATCGACTCGGAAGGCGATCTCTATGTTGTGGACGCCCTATGGGGCGTGGTGCAGGTGTTCAACCGGCAGGGCGAACTGCTTTACTACTTCGGCGCCAAGGGCACGCACGCGGGAGAGTTTCAGTTGCCGTCAGGGCTGTTCATCGATCATGACGACAAGGTATTTGTGGTGGATTCGTTCAACCGACGGGTTCAGGAATTTCAGTATGTCGGCCTCAAAAATCAGGTTCCGGGGAGCGTGAAGTGAGAACCCGAGTTTTGCTGGCCACGCTGGCGATTCTGATGACCTCGACAGTTTTGTCTGCGCAAATTACTGGTGACGCACTGGGCGTGCACAGTCTCGGACCCGGAAGCCAATCCCCGATTACGGGAGCTCGGCCTGACTCCTGCGCATACTGCCACGCTCCACATTCCGGACTGAATACCGGCCTCTGGAACCAGAAGCTCACCACGCAGACTTACACAACCTACGGCAGCAGCACCGAGAAGAACAATGTGACACAGCCGATGCTGGGGTCCGTCAGCAATCAATGTCTCAGCTGCCACGACGGTACCGTGGCGGTGGGGGCTACTGTGGCGTATGGACAAGTGACGACGCGGGGTTCGATGAACGCGACGGACGTGTTCGGCAGCAACTTGCAGTCATCGCACCCGTTCAGCCTCGCGCTCCCCTTGCAGGACAATATCGATCTGGCTGCGTCGCTGGTTGCGAACGGAACGACTGCCGAAGCAACCGGTGCGGTGAAATTGATCAAGGGCAACGTCGAGTGCACGTCGTGCCACAATCCGCATGTACAGGCCAAGGATCCGGTATCGCTTAACTTTCTGGTGAAAGACAGCTCGAATGGCCAGCTCTGCCTGGCTTGCCACGATCCCAACCGGACAATGGGCGGCCAGGTGAATCCGCTGGCCGATTGGTCTACAAGCGCGCACGCGCTTTCCACAAGCAAGATCTCTCCGCAGGCTCTACTGGGAAGCTATTCCACCGTGGCTGCCGATGCGTGCATCTCGTGCCACGCGCCGCACAATGCAAGTGGACCCGCGCGGTTGCTGCGCGGCCAGAATGAACAGGATTGTATTTCCTGCCACAACGGCGGCGCGAATGTCTCGCCGATTGCGCCGTACGCGAACGTATTTGCAGAATACGCAACGCCAAAGGTGGGACATCCTTTCCCCGCCTCGACGAATCCGCATGACGCGACTGAAAGCGCTCTGCTGAACAACAATCGCCATGCAACCTGCGTGGACTGCCACAACGCACATGGATCTGAGCCGGTCGGAGTGTTTCCTCCCGCGCCGCTGATTCGAATCTCGCAAAAGGACATCGCGGGCGTCAGCGCGAGCGACGGAACCACGGTGCTTACACCCGCAGTGAATCAATATGAGAGCTGCCTGCGCTGCCATGGAACCAGCTCTGGCAAACAGGTTCTGCCTATTTATGGATACTTTGCGGTGCGAGCGGTTTCGGCCGGCGATCCGCTCAACCTGGTTCCGCAGTTCGCGGTTGCGGCGACCTCGAGCCATCCTGTGACCCACGCACGGAGCAGCGCACTTGCGCAGCCCAGCCTGCTGGCGAACATGCTGAACCTCGATGGAATTACGCCGGGCCGCACGATGGGGACGCAGATTCTGTGCACGGATTGTCACAACAGCGACGACAATCGTGAGTTTGGTGGAACCGGTGCGAACGGTCCGCATGGCTCGCGCTGGACGCACATCCTGGAACGGCGTTATGAATTCAGCACGGCGGCGATACCAGGTCAGGCGATTTCGAATCTATTTCCCAATCCCGATCTCAGCGTGAACGGGCCCTACGCTTTGTGCGCCAAGTGTCACGACGTAGCCAACCAGATCGTAAAGAACACGAGTTGGAATTATCACGCAGATCACATCAACACCGGAGTCAGCTGTTCCACTTGCCATACGGCACATGGCATAGGCGCTACCAGCGGCACCATCAGCGGCGAGCGCCTGGTGAACTTTGATGTGAACGTGGTGGCACCCAACGGAACATTGCCTGTGTCATACTCTCGCGCGACCAATACGTGCACGCTTGTTTGCCACCAGGTTGCGCACAATGCCGACGGCAGCGTTTCCGCGGCGACTTTGCGCAAATCACCCGTCCTAAGAAAGTAAGCCGCGCGCACTAGAACGTAGTGCCGGCAGTACTCCCATTCATCTCGTTGGACTTGTCTGCATGACACTGACGGCAGAATTGGGCCGTCTGGTTTGACATCGGGTTTGTGTCATTCGGATTGTAAGGGGCGCGCAGGAAGAACATGGTTGCATAATTTCCAGCTGGCAGCCCGGAGTTCGAGTTGCGGCCGACAGTCACTACGTTCATCGAGTGCGGGTTGTGGCAAGTGGTGCAGACGACGACAGCTTTGTTGTTGTAGACGCCGGGCTGTACGAAGAAGCCGTAACTGGTGACAAAACGGCTGGAAGCGGAGCCTCTCATGTTGATGGCGCCGTTCACCTCGGTGCAATCCCAACCTGATGTTCCTCCGCAATCAATGGTGGCGTTCAGTCCCATCGGGTGATCGCTGATGTAGCTTCCGCCGCCCGCACTCGCCATCAGCGTCGGAATGGTGTTGCGGTTCCCGTAGGTCGCCGGAAGGTTCTCGTATACTTTGTTCTTCATCATGGAGGCAGGGGCGAAGTTGCCGTCGTGGCAACCCAGGCAGGTCAGCATGCCGGAAACGTCGGGAGTCGTAGCGGACATGCTTGCGGGCAGGACTTCGACGTATTTGCCTCCGCCCGTTGTGATGGTCTTGCCATAGAGACCGGTAACATCTTCTCCCCAGAGGATTGAGTTGCCCGTGTTGGCACTGCCGGAATTTCCATTGCCTGCCGCACCGCTGTGCGGCGAGTGACAAGCAGCGCAGCCGCGTCCGTAGTTGAGGTGAGCGCCGAGAATGTCAGTCGACGGCTGCGTGATCTGCGCCGTTGCCACACTCACAAATACCAACAACAGGAGGACGACGAGAAGAATCCGCTTCATGGAACAAGGCCTCTCTTGGCTTTGTTCCGTTTATCGACTAGATTGCGACGGGGCTTGAGCGCGATTGTCTCGATGCTGGGCGAGATGCGTCAGACTTCTTCTTCCACTTGGGCCATGCTGAATTTTTTCAGCTTGTAGCGCAGGGCATCGCGGCTGATGTCGAGCAGCTTGGCGGCATTGGTTTGGTTGCCATTGGCCTGGCTCATCGCCAGCTCGACCATGGAGTGCTCCAGCTCTTCGAGCGATGTTCCGCCTTCGGGAATATAGAGGCGTGGCAGCGCACGTCCGTTGGCGAGCTTGCGTCCGCCGTCGGCGGGCGAGGTTCGTTCGAAAAGAGTGCGACCGCCGGACTCTCCCACGGAGAAGGGCAGATACATTGAGCGCAGAAAGAATTCATCTTCGAGAATCATTCCGCGCTCGATGGTGTTCTTGAGTTCGCGCACATTTCCCGGCCAGTTGTGGCTGAGGATCAGGTGGCGCGTTTCGTCGGTGATGCCGCGAATCGCCTTACGGAAGCGGCGATTGTAGCGTTCGATGAAGAAGTCGACGAGCGGAAGAATGTCTTCCTTGCGATCGCGCAGGGGAGGAATGAAGATCGCGATGATGGCGAGCCGATAGTACAGATCCTGCCGGAATTGGCCTTCACGCACCGCTTTTTCGAGATCGCGATTGGAGGCGGCGATGACGCGCACATCGACTTGAGCATCGCGGATGCCGCCGACGCGGCGGATGACCTGATCTTCGAGAACGCGCAGCAGCTTGGCCTGGAGCAGCGGAGAGAGCTCGCCGATTTCATCGAGAAAGAGCGTGCCGCCGTCGGCAGCTTCGAAGAGACCTTTCTTCATCTGCTTGGCATCGGTGAAGGCGCCTTTCTCGTGGCCGAAGAGTTCCGCTTCCATCAGTGTTTCCGGAATGGCGGAGCAGTTGATGGCGACGAAGGGCTTTTCGTGGCGGCTGCTTTCGTAATGGATGGTTTTCGCGATGAGGTCTTTGCCGGTGCCGCTCTCGCCCTGGATGAGAATCGTGGACGCTTCGCAGGAGGCGACCTTCTTGACGAAATTCATTAGCTCGGTCATTTTGGGCGAGACGCTTACGACGCTGTCGTAACCCACCCCGGGGCGACTCTTCGCGCGGGAGGCCTGTTGATCGCCGTTGCGGATACCGGTGGCTTGAATCGCGCTTTCCATGACGTCGCGCAGGGCATCGAAGTCGATGGGCTTACCTACGAAATCGTACGCGCCGAGTTTGATAGAAGCCTTTACGTCGTCTAGCTGCGGATCGGCGGTGATCATGATGACGGCGCGAGCGTCGCCATTTTTCTTCAACTGATCGAGAACTTCGATGCCCGTAAGATCGGGCAGGCGCACATCAAGGAGAGCCAGGTCGGGAGATTCGCGCTGAGCCAGCCGCAGGGCCTGCTCACCGGTCTCGGCTTCGATGACGCTGTAGCCCCATTCTTCGCATTTCTGGCGCAACGACCAGCGCACCAGGCGCTCATCGTCCACGATCATGACTTTCTCGGCAGGCATAGTCGTTCTCACTTACTGCAAAAGCTCAAGAGGCCGTACTGCGCGGCGTTGTGAGTTGTCGGCTTCCGTTGGGGATCTTTACTTGCTGTGTATCGTGAGTGATCCCCGATACAACGCTGGAGATATTAGAGGGGCTAGAGCAGTTTGAAGAATGTGATTAAGGTCACGTCGCTGAGCGGATAGGGATGAGCGGGCTTCGCTGCCTCAAGCCAACGCGCGAGGTGCTGACACAGAATCCATGTCAATTGCGCTAGCGCTCTATGTAATAGGTGTAATCATGTCAATTGTTTACAGTTCGAATGGTTCGAAGCGACACCAGCCGGTTGGCGATGTCTTCCGCGGCCTGGGGGTGGGACTGCGTCAGCGCTGCGGCTGACATCGACGCTAGCCTCTCGTGCGACCCAAGCAGCTGGACGAGGCAGTCGAGTACCTTCCCGTGATCAGTAAGGTCGGGCTCCTTCAGCATGACGGCGGCTCCGGCCTTGACCATCTCTTCGGCGTTGCGCGTCTGGTGATCGTCGGCTGCGGCGGCAAAGGGAACCAGCAGCGCCGGCTTGCCCGCGGCCGCGAGTTCGGCGACCGTCGAGGCTCCGCTGCGCGCCATGACCAGGTTGGCCTGCGCAAACCGGGTGGGCATGTCGTCCAGAAATCCGCTCACCTGCCAGCGTGCAGGATCTGCTCCGCTCGCTTTGTAGGCGGCCTCGGTCGCTTCTGCATGGCGCGTGCCGGCCTGGTGCAGAATCGTCAGTCCCGGCACGGCTGCGAGCATGGCTTGCGCGATCGCGGGCAGGGTGTTGTTGAAGAGCCGCGCGCCCTGCGATCCGCCAAAGACCAGCAGATGCGGCGCTTCGCCGGTGGTCGGCGGAAGCTTGAAGAAATCCGGCCGCACCGGGATGCCTGTCACCTCGGCATTGTGAAAGAAAATCGCTGCCGCCGGAAAGTTTACCGCAGCCGCCTGCACGCGTTTACCCACAAGGCGATTGGCCAGTCCCGGCATGGCATTGGGCTCAAACGCCATGGTTGGCACATGCAGCATCAATGCCGCCGCCATTCCCGGGCCGGAAGCATATCCTCCAACACCGAAGACAACATCAGGATTGAATTCACGGATAAGCCGCCGGCAAGCGAACAGGCTGCGCGGAATATCCAGCAAGGTGCGCATCCGCGTAGCCAGCGAAACATTCTTCAGCGGTCCCACTTCGATCAGCCGCAGTTGAAAGCCAGCAGCGGGAACGAGGCGCGATTCCATTCCGCGTGGCGTGCCGACAAACAAGACCTCGGCCTGATGCCGCGTGACCAGTTCATGGGCCACGGCCAGAGCTGGAATGATATGACCGCCCGTGCCCCCACCAGCAATGAGGACGCGCAGCGACGACGGGCTTGGCAACTTGGTTGAAGGATCCACTGTCTTCCAGTTTCGCAGATTTAAGGTCAGTTATTGTTCCAAAGCCGACGTAAAGCTGGGCCTGTTCACTGTCCTTGCGGCCTGGGACGCTTGACTCCGGAGTGCATGACTCGTTTGCGGCGCAAGAAAGCGACTCACAGATGTTGACTGCGAGGAAAGGGAAGAGTGCAAACGGCTTTGACGCGGTCGCAGAATAGGTATCGAATCCCCTTTTCGAACCAGCCTCTAGCACGAAAGTGTTCATTCGACACACGGTTGTGCAATGTCCTGAGCGACTCAACCCGGGCTAGACTTCTTGAAATGGAGGCTGTTATGAACCATCAGGCTTATGCAAGTACCTATCGCTCAGCGATGGACGCGGCAACAGTTGAGTTGGACGGGCTGTTCGAAGAGGTCAAGCGGCTGCGCAATCGTATGGAGCAGATCGATTCGGCCATCAACGCGCTGAAACCCTTGCTCGCAGAAGGCCAAACGGCGTCTGAAGCGCAGTCCGCTGCTGCCTATTCTGAAATCATCCCCATGAAGCAGCAGATCGATTCTGCACTGGCTTTCGCTTAATCGTCGGCGAGCAGTCTGGCTGCACTTTTCGCACCGTAAATATGATTGGTGCGACTGCTGACGTCGAGCCAGACCAGGATTCGATTCGTGGAAACAGGCGGTCGAAGAGCCGGACAGGATGGCTGCTTCGTTCGGCCGTCAATTCTCGCAGAAACCGCCTTGACCGCAGCCGCCGCCCCCGCGGCAAGCTCCTGAGGCGCATGGAGGTGCAGGTGGCCGGCTTGCGCCCCTGGTGATGGCGCCGGCACCTCCGCTGATCAGCCGCTTCACATGTCCGCCACACTCCGGGCAGTGTTCGATTGCAGCGTCCGACATCTTCTGGCGTTTCTCGAACTGGCAGGCGCATTCCTCACAAAGATACTCGTAAGCTGGCAAGGGACTTCCTCTCCACACCATTCTAGGCGCGCTGTCAGTGAATGGCACAAAAATGGCCCTTCACATTGCCCGCGGCATTGTGCGCGTTCCGACAATCAGCCTTTGGCATTTTTAAGTTTCGGGCTGATCGTGGATACTGATTGCGATGAAGAAGCCGCCGACTCTGGTACTGATTGTTGCGGGCGTCTACCTGCTGGTGGGAGTCGCAGGATTTGTCTACCATTTTCACGAGCTGGCGGCGGGACACAGCGATGCCATTGCGATCGAGCTGACGGAACTTCTGGCAGTGCTCAGCGGAGTGGGTTTGCTGCTGCGGCAGAATTGGGCACGCTGGCTGGCCCTTGCCTGGGTCGTCTTCCATGTCGCGATCAGCATTTTTCATCCGTTGCGGGAACTCCTGATCCACGCAGCGCTCTGCACCGCGATTGCATGGCTGCTCTTCCGGCCTGAGACAGCGCGCTGGTTCAAAGAGGCTTAAGAATCAGGAGTGGTTCCCAAAAGGATGTTTGATAATGCATCAAGTTGACCGCTGTTCGCGGCTCGTGCAACCGAAACGAGCAAGTAGCTTCATGCCATCCGCAGCTGCTTTCGAACCTTGAGAATTGCTGAAATTCTGATAGGCGCGGTGGGCGAGCAAAACAAAGACCCGGCTGCCGAAGCAACCGGGTCTGAAGTGTATATAGGGCAATTAAGTCTTAGCGGTGTCCGCCGCCACCACCGTGGAAGCCGCCGCCTCCGCCGCCGTGGAAGCCGCCACCACCGCCACCGTGGACAACCGCCAACCACCGGCTGCGACATGACCGCCACCTGCATAACCGCCGCGGTATCCACCGCCGCCATTGAAGGCGCGCGGAGCAACTGCGCCTCTACCTGCATAGCCATCGGCATATCCACCGCGATAGCCGGCCGCGTATCCGCCGTGATATCCGTATACGCCGCGATAGCCGTATCCGCCACGATAGCCCCAGCCGCCATAGCCCCATCCATGCCGCCAGCCCCATCCGTACCATGGACCCGCACCGATGAAGATGCCGCCGCTAAACCAGCTCGGTCCGTAATAGCCATAAGGCGCGCACGCGTACGGGTAATAGGAGTAGTAGCCCCAATCGCACGTGGGAGGACCATATGCCACCGGCGGTGCAACCACTGCCGGACCAACACCCACCCCCACACCTACCGAAACCTGAGCGTTAGCAGAGACTGCAAGAGGCAGCGCCAGAAGCATTGCAAACAGGATTAACTTTAAGCCCTTCATAACATCCCTCCATGTGCTGGCTGCCCTCGGTTTTGCCTCAGGACCCCGTCCTCAGCACCCGCCGGTCCAGCGCTTAACTTGTACCGGCTGCTGTACATTTGAACAACTGAAGGGGGAATAAGTTGCGGTCTTTTCCCAGCTTTCCCTTTTGGCTTGGATTGAGATACTTAGCCGGCCGTTTTTCCCGATGAATTTGCGCAAGGGGACGCGTTTGGGTTTGAGCCGGCCTTCAACAGTTGGATTGAGGCTTTGGAACTGATCCTTTTTGGAAGGGCAATAGCGTGCGGACGAGACCTTTAGAATAAGGCGATGCTGAGGACAGGAAAGCGCGTGTTGCTATCTCATCCCGTGCTGGTTGCGGCAACGATCGGTGCGATTATCGGCGCCGCGAATGCCGTCGTCCTCGAGGCGCGCGGACTATTGCATCGAAGCACGACCGGGGTTCTTCCCTTGCTGTTTCCGTATTCGATTTCTGGTGCGCGCGTCAGTCAGATGACCACGTTGCAGGTGGCAATGTTGCTGCTGATTGAGGTTGTAGCGAATGTCGTGGCATTTGCCATGCTGTGGGCTGCTCCTGTCGCCGTCATCGTTGGAATTCGACGCTTTCTCGGGCGTTCCAAACGCGAATCATTTTCGGGGCCAAGTAATTCCTGAAGAGATGCCGGAACGCAGTCCTTAAGGAACACAAGGAAAGCGTGATCGCGGATTGAGAGCGCTGGCAGCGGTGCAGAAAACTGCGGCCTCCCAGAGAGGGAGGCCGTCGGGCAAGTCGGACAGTTTAGAGAGTTCAATATGTGAATCAGCGCTTAGCGGCGGAAGTGGCTACCATCGCGGTCCCATCCCCTGTGGTCGTCGCGGTACGCGTAGGCGCGATCATGGTCGCGATCAACGTAGATGCGACCGGGACCCGGGGCGAAGCCCACGCCAACGTGGTTCCAACGTCCGGCGACCCAGTAGCCGTTGTTGTAATAGCCGGCAACCCATGAGTATCCCGGACCCGGGCACGGAGGAACATAGGCCACCGGCCCGCGCACAACAACCCTAAACTCGGCTGCCTGGGCTGATGTCGCTCCAAGGCTCAACCCTCCAACCACCATCGCTGCTCCCAGCATCAATTTGCCAAGGTTTTTCATAACTCCTCCGTTCCTTCCTTACTGAATCCATTTCGGCTGTCCGGCCCTGGAAGCTTGGCTCTTGCTGCTTCCTGCCGCGCCGTTCATGTCGAGTACAAACACAGGCGTGCGAGGATGTTGCGGAGTGCAGTGCGAAATAAATATGCGCAACATTTCGGATTCTCGTGTGTCGAACGCGCGCGTTTCGGCAAGCTCAAGGAGCATCAGGAACGCCGCCGCAGTGATTCTCATTAACGACAGCATCCTGATGAAGCGTTCTTCACTCCGACAAAGCGAACGGCCCCGAGAAGAGATTCTCGAGGCCGCTGATTCTGCGAATTGTTTGCCAGATTTGCTTTCGTCAGCCAACCGTATTGGGCACCAGGCGGGCCGCCGTAAACCGGTGTGCGATGGAAGTGAAGATTCCCTGCAGATTCAAATTGGGGTTATCTGCGGACGTGCAAGCACCAGGGTTCTCAGTTGAATTGGCGTCCGAATAGAAATCGGAGGGATTGCTGGCCGTTGCCTGCAGTTCCGCGCATGGCGTGATGTGCGGGTTGGTGTCGCTCCCGCAATCGGATTGGTTCGACGACGCACCGTACGAAACTGTATACACCGTGATTCCCAGACCAGTCGCGTATTGACCGGCGGCAACGGTTTGTTCGCATTGTTGCACTTTGGAAGGATACGTTGAGGATGAACTCGAGAAGCCCGAACCGAACTTGCCTGAGTCCGCGCCGCCATCCGTGAGCAGAACCAACGCGTTCTGCGCGGTAGGGCGTGCATACGCCTGAGCCTGGAGAGAAGTTATCGCGGCGTACATGGCGCCGGCAATGTAAGTTCCATCTCCGCCAGGGGCTTGCAGTCCCTTGCAGTTCGATGCCGTGTTCGCTCCGGCTGCGATCGCAAGAGTCGTGCCGGTTGCCAGGCCGCCGTTCTGTTGGTTATTGGCGCTGTAATTGTCTGAGTATCCGGTGACCTGATAGGTTGGGAGCGAGCTGCTGGTAGGGCTAGGGGGAGTCCAGGTAGTGTTCGTTGTTGAGGGTATCGGGACATAAGAATACGACGGGATCGTTGGATTGCTGGTGGGGCAGGTGGTATCTTTGCTGGTGTTGTTTGCCTGAATGTTTGGGAAAGTGAACAGGCTCACCTGATCATATGCTCCGTTGCACGTTGTCAAGGTGCTTCCTATCGTGCAGGGCGAAAGAGAACCCAACAGAGTCTGTACTCCTGCAAGCGCACAAATAATCTGTTTATTCATGCAGCTCGCATCGTTGTCCTGACTATTCATCGAACTCGTCGTGTCGATAATGACAGCCAGGTTCAGAGGCACATTCTGCCCGCTCTGGACGGCCGCCGTCGCGGTCGAGCTCAAGGTGAGGGCATTGGCGGGGGTGAGATGGAATAGTTTCAGCATCCCAATGAAAAACAGCGGGACTTGTGCCGTCTGCGTAACCTGGATGACGTTGTCACCCAGCGCATTGGCGCCGCACGGAACTGTGACATAGGGGGAACCGATCACGCAGCTGAATGTCGGCGCTGCCATTGTCGCATTCACCAGGCTGGCGCTGGCGTTGGCGCCCGTGCCGGAAGTCGAGTTGTAGGAGTCCACCACGCTGGTCACACTCGCTGTCGTTGCACCCGACGTACTCATCGCGTACGCACCCGCCAGCGCTGCAGCATCCGTCGAGGCCTGCAGCATGCGATAGCTCACGAAAGCACGTCCCAGATCGATAGTGATGCCGGCGGCGCCAAGAACCAGGATGCTCATCAACACCATCCAGGGGAGAATCTGTCCGTTTTCGTCGCTATAGAAGCGAGCAATCCTTGAGCGGATCTTGCGGCTCATTGAATCACCTCCGAGATTTGCGTGGAGACGGTGCAACTGCCCAGATTATTGTTGTAGACAGTGAAGGTGCATGGATACGTAGCCAGAATCTGTGCGGGCCAACCCGATTGCAATGTTGTAGTTGCGGACCCGCCGCTGCCTGCGGCTGTGCATGTCGGAGCACTGCCTTTCGTTCCGCCGTAGGGTGTGCCGCCTGTGATGGTGCCGCCGGAGTTTGTGCCGCCAAGTGTGAAGGTGAGCGTCAAATTCGACTGCGCAAGCGCGGGCGCAGCCGCGTAGAGCGCCGCCGCTGTGGTTGCACAAGGATCTGTGTCATCGCGTTCAAGGGCCATCACGCGGCCCGCGTTGCTTACCGCTTCGGCGAGTTGAAGCTTCTGGTACAAGACCACCGAAAACGAGAAGATGCCGGTCAGCATTATGAGCATCACCGGCATAACCAGCGCCATCTCAACCATCGCGCTGCCTTGTTCGCCGCGAGTGATCCATCTGCGCTTGCGCGACTGCGTCGGTGCGCACTTATCAGATGCCTGGTGTTGGGAAGGCTTGACAGGCAACAATTCCCCATGTGAGCGGTTTGAATCGTTCATGGTAGACCCCTTACTTTGAATGGCCATCAGGTTCGGGAAAGAAACGGCTGCGTCCAGATGTCTAGATGGCCAGCGTAAAACGAGCTTATCTGTAAGTGATCGTTACTAAAATGTTCCTTAGGTGCTAGCCACGGTACTTTTGTAAGTGATTACTTAGGTGTCATCTTGCTTATGTCTTTTGGTGTAGTTCGCGGATGCCAACGAACGGAAATCTATATGCAGGATTCGCGCCACACTACAGACGGGCCACCCGATTCGAGCTCAGCACAAATATCGTGGTTCCAAAAGTACCTTTATATACAACAAGACAGGCCGGTAACGTAACCTGTCTCCCTTATGATCGATTTGAACCATGCTCGATTCGTGCCGGGAGCACCAGGTGAATTTATGGCAGATACCGTAGGTGAGGGATCGAATCCCCAATCTCACTTGCAATCCTCGGCTTCTTCTTTCGGCGGTCGAGACCGCAGATCCGAAAAATTTCGCGTGTACAACCGATCCGGGGAGAGCTTTCTCAGTCTGGAAGTCTCGATTTTCGACACGACCGCTGAGCCATTGAAGAGGCTTTTCGACTACCTTGTGCGGGGAACGGATGCCGGCCTGTGGTTGAAGCCATATCGCGGCATTCCGGCTTCGCAGGGAGCCAAATACTTCGATCTGGTTTATCTCGACGAAGAATGCCGAGTCATGCACGAAGTTGATTCGTATCCCAATCCCAAATACACGGTTTTGGAGGTTGAGCCCACGAGCGCACTGCTTTTGCCTCCACACAGCGCCTTTGTTGCTCAGATCAATCCGGGAGACAAGCTTGAAATCTGCGGTACCAAAGAGCTCGGTGGCATGCTTACAGCACTCTCCGACGCAACCGGCGAAGACTTCGGCACACAAGGACAGGGGATTGGCGTTCGTTCTCCATCGACTACAGGCATTCACCGCATACCGCAGCGCCCCATCGTGCAGCAACCGGATGCGATTGAGGTTGATGACGATCATGAAGAGAAAGAGTCGCTGGGCACCCGGATTTGGCGCTGGTTTTCTTCTAAGTCTAAGAGCGGCCATCGATCCAACCGGGTTCCTTTGCCCGGTCTGATTGCCTATCACTGGAGCGGGGGGACACCACAGGCGTACCATCTCGGGAACCTGAGCAAATCAGGGTTTTATCTTCTTACTGACGAGCGGCCGTACCCCGGAACATTGATTCTGATGACGCTGCAGAGAACGGCCAAAGACGGTGAGAAACTCGGAGACTCCATTGCCGTATTCGCGAAGGTAATTCGGTGGGGGCCGGACGGCGTAGGTTTTGCGTTCGCCCCAGTGGAATCCGGAAACACGAGAATGAAGTCAAACCGTGGAGCTGACGATACGTCTCTCAGCGAGTTTCTGAAGGTATTCAATCTGCCGTAGACGGCGATTATTTATGGCGATTTGCGGTTCTTGTAGTCCCGGCGAGCAAATTTGGTCGGAGGGAAACAAAATGCTCCGCGAGCCGCGCCCGAACAGCGCAGTTCGCGGAGCTTGAATATTTCCCCCCTTTTAACGATCCAGCGCGAAGCCTGCGCGACGATTGTCCTGCCAGCAGGACTCGGTTTCTTGGGCACAGAAGGGCTTCTCTTTGCCGTAGCTGATCACGCGGATCTGGCCCTTATTCACCCCGGAGTTGATCAGTATCTTCTCCGCTGAGTCAGCTCTGTTCTCTCCGAGCCCAACATTGTATTCGTCCGACCCGCGCTCGTCGCAGTATCCGCCGATGACGACTTTCATCGCGGGATGACTCTTCAGAAACGCCGCATCCTGCGAGAGAATCGCTTCGTCGCCTGTGCGGACGCTGTACTTGTCGTAGTCGAAGAACACGTCTTTCACGCTTGCCCGGAACATCTGCTCATCAGACATGCCAGGCGCGGGAGCCGCCGCAGCCAGGGGCTGGGTCACAGTGACGCGGCCATACGCGTCTGCCGTGCCTCCGTTGCCCCGTGCCACCAAGTGATAGGTGGTCGAAGCGCTGGGCGTCACGGTTTTCGTTCCCGAAGTGGCTACGTCGCCGAGGCCCTCGATCGACGCGCTGGTTGTGTTGGTGGTGTTCCAGGTGAGTACGACCTGCTCGCCTGCGGTGACCGCAGTGGGAGAAGCTTTAATGTTTGCGGTGGGCGCCGGGGCTGGCGGCGGAGCGGTGGCGACAGGTGGTTGAATCTTGTGCTTGCAGCCTGCCATGGCAACAAGCGAAGCAAGCAACATAACAGGAATCGAGAATCTCGTTCTTCTATCCAAGGCAGTACTCCTTCAAAAACAGCTCTTCAAGGCGCATCCACTCTCTCCGGATTTCGGAGCTTTGCGGCCTTCCTTCGCATAGCGCACTCCGAGCGACGGGCAGCTGCAAATGGGGGAGAATAGCGCTGTTTAAATACTCGAATAAGTAATTGCCGCTTTGCTGTTCCTTTTGGAACAGGTGGCAGAGTTTTCCTCCTGCGGGTAACCTCTCTTGCTATGGGAGCGGGATTCTCCCTAGTATTGGTGCTGAACCAGCCGCGATGGAGCCTTCCCGCCAGCCTGAATTCGACATCGATTCCTTCCTTGCCAGGGTCTCCTCCGGGCGCAAGACCCTCAGCATGGAAAGAGGGGCCACGTTCTTCTCCCAGGGGGACCCCGCGGATTGTGTTTTTTATCTGAAGAAGGGGCGGGCAAAGATTTCAGTGGTTTCGGCAGGCGGCAAAGAAGCAACCATCCGGCTGGTCCTGGCCGGCGACTTTTTCGGTGAAAAAGCAATGGCTGCTGAGCCAGGGCGGCGCGTCACCACGGCAACGGCTCTGACAGAATGTGTGGTGATCCGGATTGCGCGGCCAGAGTTCCTGCGGTTGATGCAAGAGAACCGCGACTTCTCCTATCAGTTCTCTTCGTTCCTTCTCTCCTGCACGATGAAAGCCCAGGCAGATCTGGTGGATCAGCTCTTTAATCGCGCGGAGAAGCGGCTGGCCCGGCTGCTCCTGCTGCTTGCAGAGTATGGCAAGACGGAGGAGGACGAAAGCATGATTCCGCAGATTTCGCAGGAGGCGCTGGCGAGCATGATCGGGAGCACACGCCCGCGGGTCAACACGTTCATGAATCGCTTTCGGAAGCTGGGCTTTATTGAGTACGACAACAACATCAAAGTGCACAAAACGCTGCTGAACGTGTTTCTGCGCGACTGAATAACACCGGCAGTCCCAGAGTGAATCCAGTGTCACCGCCCTCTGATCTCTGACCCTGGCTGTTGTATCCTCCCGCTAATGTCCTTTGTCCGCGACTTTCAGCGTCTGAGCCCATCGCAGCGCCATACATTCGTAGCTTCGTTCCTCGGCTGGACGCTGGACAGCCTCGACTTTTTTCTGCTGATCTTCTGCGTCAATGCCATTTCTTCGGAATTCGGCGCCAGGCCATCGGCTGTGCTTGGCGCGGTCTTTCTTACGCAGGCATTTCGGCCCGTGGGTGCGCTGCTGTTTGGGATCCTGGCCGACCGCTACGGACGGCGGCCTGTCCTGATGTTCAACATCCTCACCTTCTCGGTGATCGAGCTTGCCTGCGCGTTTGCGCCTTCGCTGGGCGTGCTGCTGGTGTTGCGGGCGTTCTTCGGCATCGCTATGGGAGGCGAGTGGGGTGTTGGCGCGGCGCTGGCTTTCGAAACGTTGCCGACGGAGGGGCGCGGCGGCTTCTCAGGAGTTCTGCAGGAGGGCTACGCCTTCGGATCGATTCTCGCTTCGGGTGCATTTGCGCTGCTGTTTCACAGCATCGGTTGGCGCGGACTATTCATGCTCGGAGCCTCGCCCGCGTTGCTTGTCTTCTATGTGCAGGCACGCGTACAGGAGTCGCCTGTGTGGCTGGCGTCCGAGCGCAAACGCCGGGCCAACTTGGAACGCACCTCTTATGCAAAGAAACTTGCGAGCCTGAAGTCGTTTCTGCCGACATTTCTTTTTCTTGTGATTCTGATGACGGCGTTCATGTCGTTCTCGCACGGCACGCAGGATGTGTATCCGACCTTTCTCGAAGTGCAGATCGGACTCTCGCCACGGGTGGTCGGGACGATTGGTGTGATCTACGGATTTGCGCAGATTGCCGGCGGTATCTTCTTTGGCACGCTCTCTGAGAAGTGGGGACGCAAGCGCGCGATTATTGCCGCAGCGCTGCTATCGCTGCTCGCGATTCCGGCGTGGGCCTACGGACACTCCGCTGTAACGCTGGCGATCGGCGCGGTTGTGATGCAGTTCATGGTGCAGGGCGCATGGGGAGTGGTGCCGGCGTACCTCGCCGAACTGACGCCTGCGCCGGTGCGAGCGACAGCGCCAGGACTGGCGTACCAACTCGGCGGACTCGTTACGTCGTGGAATGCGAAGGCGCAGGCGCTGGCTGCGGAGCGGTGGGGCGGCTTTCCAAACGTGCTCACAATTACGGTTGTGATCGTCGCGTTGGCGCTGGCTTTGCTGGCTTCGCTGGGCCACGAAGTCAAAGGGAAGGACATGGCAGCGGATTGAGCGAGTCAGCGGCTGTAGCGAGCCATGAGTTTGCCGCGAGCGAGTACGTGGATGTTGATGGCGTCTTCAACCTGCGCACGCGTTGCGCCGGCGGGCAGATCCAGTTTGGTGTCGAGCGCGAAGAGGTCGAAGAAGTAGCGGTGAGTGGAGCCGTGTGGCCCGCAGGGACCTCCGTAGCCGATTTTGCCGAAGTCGTTGCGCCCCTGCCGAGAGCCGTCGGAAAGCTGATCCTGCTTCGGCACATTGATCGGGAGCCCGTTGCTGTTGGCGGGCAGGTTGTAGAGCACCCAATGAGTGAAAGTGCCCGAGGGAGCATCGGGATCGGTCACAGTTAGAACCAGGCTTTTGGCTGCTGCCGATGGCTCGGTCCATCCGAGCGGCGGAGAGTTGTCAGCGCCATCACAGGTGAACTCCGAGGGAAATTTGCCGTCCCGCAGGCTGGCGCTGGATAACGTCAGCGTCGAGCTGCCCGCGATGCCCGCTTCGGTTGATGGCTGCGGATCAGTGCTTCGGCATCCGCCGACGAATGGCGCCATGAGAAGGAGAACGAGAAGCAGAAAGATTTGCAACAGGAAGCGGGAGCGGCTGTTGGTGTTCGCGGCAGGGGCTATCGGTTCACAGACGTGCATGATGCTGGCCTCGTTCGCGGTTTTCGTCGATCGATCCTTCGGTCCCGGCGATCAGTATAGTGGCTAGAACCGCTCGCTCGTTCTGCTATTTCGGCCGGACCAGTTCGATACGATCGTGAGTGCGAACCCAGGTGTTGCCGGCCATGCGGCCCACCGCATCCAGTCCCGCCGGATCGACGCGGAAGTCTTCGACCAGATCCTCGCGAACGTGGAACCGGACAACCTCACCCAGTACGACGACCCCGCTGGCGGGCTTGTCTCCGGTGTAGATCACCTGCATGAGGCGGCACTCCATTTGCGCGGGAGACTCGGCCACGCGGGGCGCCTTTACCACTTCACTCGCCAACGGCGTCAGGCCGGACAGCTTAAATTCGTCTACCTCAGGACCGACCTCCGCTGCGGTTATGTTAGTCTGCGATGCGATCTCCGCGCTCACCACATTAATGACGAACTCGCGCGTCTCTTCCACGTTGCGCAGCGTGTCTTTTCGCTGACCGGCCTTTTCCGTTCCGGCGGGTCGAAGTGCGGGGCAGAAGAGCACGGTCGGTGGTGCGGAACCTACGCCCGCGAAAAAGCTGAATGGGGCCAGATTGACGTTGCCAGCGGCGTCGACGGTGGAGACCAGCGCGATTGGGCGCGGCACGATGATGCCGGTCATCAGCTTGTAGATCTGCCGCTGTGGGTGCCCGGAGGGATCGAAGCTGATTATGGACTTGCTTGTCGAACTCGAATCACTCATTCTGATAGCGTAGATCACCAGACCAGCGCCTTGCGCGCCTGTTCGGATCGTGACCTTTGATACGCAAACCGTGTCAAATGTGATGCCTTGGGGGAAATTTGTCACCCCGTAACATTGCCTGGTGCACAATGGTCGATAGGAGAAAAATCGCCCGTGCCGCGTATTCACTTTCAGATTCAGCTTGCTGAGCTCAAGGACAAGCTGCTTGCGATGGCTGCCCTTGCGCAACAGGCGGTCGAGTCCGCGGTCGACGCCTATCTTCTCCGGGACCAGAACCTCTGCCAATTCGTCAAGCAAAACGAGACGGCGATTGACTCCGCGCAGCGCGAACTGGACGAGATGGCGTATGAACTGCTCGCCAAAGAGCAGCCGATGGCGATCGACCTGCGCTTCATCCTGGCAGTCATCAAGATCAATGGCGACCTGGAGCGCATTGGCGATCAGTCGATGGGCATTTCGCGGCGCACGCGCGACATTATGAAGACTGAGCAGGTGGAACTGCCTGTGGACTTTGCGGCCATGGGCGAAGTGGCAGGACGCATGATCCGGACAGCAATCCTTTCACTGCTCGAAGGCGATGCGCGCCTTGCAGACGCGGTGCGCGAGATGGACGACGAAATTGATCGCATGAACCGCCGCGCTCAGGCCGATCTGTTGAAGATGATTCAGGAGCAGCCGGTGTATACGCAGCAGGCGATGAATGGGCTGATGGTTTCGCGAAGCCTTGAGCGCATTGCAGATCACGCCGCCAACATCGCTACCGATGTCATCTTCTGGATTCGCGGCGCCGACGTTCGGCACCACCTGAGCTTGTCAATGGATTGAAGAGCCGCCGTGAGCCGCTCCAGCTTCCAGGTTCATTTCTTGTCGATCCATAGAAGCTGGATTGCTTGTTCCACGCATTTCTCTGCTTCGTCCTCTCATCGTCAGAAACGGTCCGTGTTGACAAGCGCTAGAAGTTGTAGCCGACGAACAGGCGAAAGACTGGAGCTTGCGCGGACCACAGGGCTGTCTTCATCTCGACAAACATTTTGTTTTTTTGTGCACCCGCGAGGATGTTAAAGCCGGTTTTGTAGTTGAAATTGCTGAAACTGACATTACCGCTGCTGGCGCTTTGACTAATGAAGTTGAACGATGGACCCATGCCGAAGTACGGACTCCATTTACCGTGAAATGTCGTGTTGAAGCGGTAGGCCGCTTCCGCGTTGATCGCATACATGTCCGTCAACTCTCCGAAACCGAATTCGACGTTGGGCCGGAACAACAGGTGCGGGCTGAAGAACGGACCGAACTGAGCCTGGGGGCCAAACATAAACAGCTCGGGGCTGAGGCCAGTTCCAATTTTTCCGCCGACATGCCAACGGCGGGCTTCGCTCTCAATCTGCTTCGACACGTTGTTCACCTGGGGAGGGGGTGGCGCTGCTCCGCTGTTGGCAGCCTCACCGCCGGGGAGGATTACAGCGATGCTTTCGGCCACTTGCGTGCCGTCCGCGTCCGGAGCACCACCGTTAACGCGAACGCGGATACCGGGCTTGACGGTTCCTTTGTGGACGGTGCCGGCCGCATAGGTAAACAGATGATACTGGTGGTCGTCCGATTGAACGACGAGAGTATGCTGCGTCATGGAAATCACGGTTCCTTCGATAACGTGGTCGTTGCCTTGCGTCTGGGCCGATTTTGCCGAAGGCGCATCCGGAGGGTCTTGTTGGGCCTGAATTGTGGCGATCTGGAAGGGGGCACAAAGAACGCAGAGAATGAGGGGAATATGGGCTCGCATGAAACTCCTCCTGCTGCCTTGGATTGCAGATTCAGCGGTGCTGGATGTACAGAAACAACTGGTTGCACCGGAGGGGAGGGGCGAACGACTGTTCAGCTTGTCGATGGATTGAAGCCGTTTCGCATTCATCCTCGACGGTTCCTCAAGCTCTTATGCAACCATCCGGTTGCGGGATACCCCTATTACCCGGTATCTGGCTGTAAATTTCTTCGTTTCAGAGGCTTACCGACGGGGTGACGCTGCAAATTATTCCAACCATTAAGCTTAGTTGTAGATTACTCTTGTAGAAGGAGTTAAGGCTAAACGCTCGGGCAGGGACTGGCCGAAGTTTCCTGCATCCAATTCCCTGTATCGAAGGATAGCGATTTGCAGTTTAATTACCTGCAAATCGGCGACAGGAATTTTCCAAGCGGAATCAGCAACTTGGTGGACGGTCGAAGAAAGGTAGGTTGACGGTGCACCTTGCGCAATCGCGCCGACCTTAACGGGGAGCTGGGACGCTGGCGTGGTAAGAGTTTGAAACTTCCGAATGGGACACGACCCGACCGGGGCGCGAGGGAGTCGGCGTAAACTGCGGCGTGCTCGGCGTAGAACGGGGACCTTTTAGTTTCGCAATATGTAGAGGTAGCTCACATGAAGCCAATTGCACGTTGGCCTGTCGTGCAGCAAATGGCTCCCTGGATCGCTGGAGTGATCACCGTGTTTTTCGGGATTTTCCTGGTTGGATTGGCCGTAACACATCAGACCATGCTTGGTGCCGGAATCGCCATTGCTGTCGTACTTATCGGCGTCTTTACCGTCTTTAGATGGTTCCTAAGGTCCGACAAGGCAAATTTGCGGAATTAATTGATCTCAATTCATCACGGCTTCGACACGGGTCCGCGTCCTGAAACGAACAGAAATGGTCGACAGCGGGCTTCGTGATCAAGTGATGGTGCAAGGCGATCCCGCTCAATGACCGCCCATGCTAACCTTTGGCGGTTTTTCTTTTTTCCCCGGGCGCCGCGGCATGGAGCGATGATCCGTGGCCTTGGAAACTTCTCCATCGGCCACAATACGCTCAGAACGGGCCAGCGGGCCTTGGGACAGCCGCAGAAGTGTCACACCCGTTGCTCCCACCGATTGCAAGTTGAACTATGATGACCAACGTGAATGCCGCCACTTTTCAACGCGCCAAAAAGTACCTGTTTGTCATTGCATTATTTGCTGGTTCTTGCGCGATAAGCGGATGTATCCAATCAATCTGGGAACTAACGAGCGATTCGAGACTGCCAAAGTGGATTACGCTCCCGCCCGGCCTCACACGCGCTGACGTTCTAGTCCAAGAGGAGGCGATGGAACCAACGCTTCGAGGTGTTGACATAAAGGTCATCCTATATGACAAAAAATGGCGGAAATTGGAAGTGGTACGCGGAAAGTCGTTCGATTTATCTGGACGTTACTTCGCTGAAGTCGTAAACGACAAAGCAGAAGTTTTAGGGCTTACCCACCACCCCAACGAGCACGGTGTTGATTGGCCGTATTTCTTTGTAGTTGACGACCCTGCCTTGAAAAGAAAGCTTCTGGATGAAAACGAATGGAAGCTGCAGCAAGACTACGGAATGGATTACCCCGCTCTGAGGCAGAAGCTTTAGATGAGAACCGAAGGCCGGTTTCTGACCGAACAGTCGTGTCCCTCCGTCGTGGGCGTATCGCCGCCGAGGCGGAAGTAACGAAAGGCAACCGCGGATCCTTCCCTTCGCGTCAGGATGACAGCGCTAGAGTAAATTCGAAATGGGCGTACTAGCGCAAATCTGGAATGACAGTACCGGCAGTCAGATTTCGAGGATGATGGGCATGATCATGGGGCGGCGGCCGGTGGTTTTCTGGATCAGGCGTTTCAGCTCTACGCGGACCTTTTCCTTGACCATGCCGTAGTCGGTTTTCTGCTCGCCGCTGAGGCTGTCGATGGTCTTCAGGACCACTTCGCGGGCTTCTTCGGTGATGTCGGCGCCGCCGAAGCCGCGCATCACGATTTCAGGCTCGCGCTCCATTTTTCCCATCCTCTTGTTGATGGCGAGCACAGCGAGAACGATGCCGTCTTCAGAAAGAATGCGACGATCGCGGATGACGAGGTCTTCGACGACGTCGATGGTGGAACCGGAATCGATGAGGATGCGGCCGGCCGTGACTTTGTCTTTCTTGCGCGCGTCGGCCTGGTCGAGTTCGAGCACGTCGCCGTCTTCGATGACTAAGGCATGCTCCACGGCGCCGGTCTCCATGGCGAGCTGGGCGTGGCGGCGGAGGTTGCGGTAGTCGCCGTGAATGGGGATGAAGAACTTGGGTCGGACGAGATTGATAAGGAGACGCAATTCTTCCTGACAGCCGTGTCCGCTGACATGGATGAGACCGTGGGAGCCGTCGTCGAAGATGACGTTGGCTTCGCGTCGGCTGAGATGGTCGATGACGCGAAAGATGCTTTTTTCGTTGCCGGGGATGATGCGGGAACTAAGCACCACGGTGTCGCCAGCGTCGATGTGGGCGTGCTTGTGGTTGTCGACAGCGGCGCGGCTAAGGGCGCTCATTGGCTCGCCTTGCGTACCACTGATGAGGATCATGAGCTGGTCGGGCGGATAGTCGCGCATCTGGCCGGGGTTGATGACGAGGCCGGGCGGGACTTCGATGTAGCCGAGGTCCTGCGCGATTTCGGTGCTCTCCATCATGGAGCGGCCGAGGACGACGGCTTTGCGACCGTGCTTGCGGGCTAGTTCGAGAGCGATACGAATGCGGTAGATGGACGACGAGAAGCAGCTGAAGAAGAGCTTTTTCCTGGTCTGCGAAAAGATTTCATGCAGGCGGGGAATGACGGCGCGTTCGCTGGGGGTGTAGCCGGAGCGCTCGACATTCGTTGAGTCCTGCAGGAGTACGAGGACGCCGCGCTTGCCGTATTCGGCGAAGGTATGCAGGTCGAAGGCCTTGTCGTCGAGGGGCGCTAGATCGATTTTGAAGTCGCCGGTATGGATGATGACGCCGACAGGGGTATCGATGGCGAGGGCCACGCAGTCGACCAGCGAGTGGGTAACGCGGATCGGCTCGATGGTGAAGGGGCCGATGGAGAACTTCTCTTTCGGTGTGATCTCGATGAGTGTAGTTTCGTCCAGCAGCTGGTGCTCTTCGAGCTTGCCCTCAACGTAGGCCAGCGTGAACTCTGTGGCATAGACGGGGACCTTGAGCTCGCTGAGGATCCAGGGGAGTCCGCCGATGTGGTCCTCGTGGCCGTGGGTGAGGATGATGGCGCGGACGTGTTCCCTGTTTTCCGTGAGGTAGGTGATATCGGGCACGACAATATCGACACCGAGCAGTTCGATTTCCGGGAACATGAGGCCGGCATCGATGACGATGATGTCGTCTTCCCAGCGGATCGCGATGCAATTCATTCCGAATTCGCCGAGGCCGCCAAGGGGGATGATTTTTAGCTTGTTTGTTTGCATCTGTCAGGTTCGATGCTAACACCTGCGTGGTTACTTGGATGCGCTGGTGTCGAAGGGGGTTCCGGCGAAGGTATTCGGCCTGACGATCCCGAGGGCCGAAGAGTCGGCGACGCCGACTGCGGCTATTACCCCGCTGCGGGTGAGTAAGCGCGTATCCTGTTGTGGCACGGTTGAAGGGCTGCGCCCGGTTTCGACGCAGGCTCTAACGTAATAAGGGATTGTCTTCTGGAGCGTCAACGCGATGAGACTGAATACGTATCTGAACTACGGCGGCAATTGTGCTGAGGCGTTCAAGTTTTATGAGGAGCACCTGGGCGGCAAGATCGGGATGATGATGAAGCACGGCGACATGCCGGATCCCAGCAAGGTGATTCCCGGCATGGAGAATGCGGTACTGCACGCGACCATTACGATCGGCGAAACGCTGATCATGGCGAGCGATGTGCCGCCGGATCGCTGGAAGCCGATGCGCAGTGCGTATCTTGCGCTGAACCTGGCGAGTGATGCGGATGCAGAGCGGCTGTTCTCCCTGCTGGCCGATGGCGGAGAAGTATTCATGCCCTTGCAGGAGACGTTTTTCGCGTCGCGGTTTGCGCAGTTGCGCGACAAGTTTGGCACATCGTGGATGCTGATCCATGAGAAGCCGATGGGCGCAAGGCCATAGTACAGGTTCAATCCTCGCATCCGCGGGTAATCTGGAATCGAGCGCTCTGATAGCTTGATTGTGGGCTAACCCTATGCTTCGATTCTTCAGTTTGCTGATCTGCATTGCAGCTGCGTCGTCCTCCCTTGGCTTTTGTGCCGCGAAAACCCCTCAACAACTAGAAGTGACCGGATACGTGTTCACCCGCGGCGCAGCGCTTACGCCCGGTCAGGTTGATGCGAAATATCTGACGCGGATCAACTATGCTTTTGCCAACATTCAAGGCGGGCGCATGGTGCTGGGCGCGCCGGCGGATGCGCAGAATTTCGCGCAATTGACGGCGCTGCGGAACTCGAATCCGCGGCTCACGGTTCTGGTGTCGGTCGGCGGATGGTTGTGGTCGACAAACTTCTCAGAGATGGCGCTAACAGCAGAGAGCCGGCGCGTGTTTGAAGAGAGCGTGATGGTGTTTCTGACGCAATACGATCTCGACGGGCTGGATATTGACTGGGAGTATCCGGGGCTGCCGGGTGCGGGACATCCATTTTGCGCTGAGGACAAGGAGAATTTTACGGCGCTGGTGAGGGAACTGCGGGAGCGCTTTGACGCCAGGACCAGGAAGACAGGACAGCGGCTGTATCTGACGATCGCGATGGGCGCGGGTGATGACGTGATTGCTCACACTGAAATGCGAAAGGTGCAAAGGTATGTGGACACCGTGAACCTGATGACCTATGACTACTACGAGGCAGGTTCTGATCCGACGACGGGGCACCATGCACCGCTATATGCCGATCCGACGGACCCGAAGAAAGCCTCGTCGGACGAGACGGTTCGGGCGTATGAGAAGGCGGGAGTCCCGGCGGAGAAGATTCTGCTCGGCGTGCCGTTTTACGGTCGGGAGTGGGGCGAAGTGCCGGAACAGAACCATGGCTTGTTTCAGGTAGGCAAGGTGGTTCCGGGAGCGTATGCGCCGTACAGCGCGATCACGACGAACATGCTAGTTACAGGTGCAGGGTTTACACGTTACTGGGATGATGCAGCGAAGGCGCCTTATCTGTACAACGCCGAGAAGCACATTTTTGTGTCGTATGAGGATCCGGAGTCCCTGGGCGTCAAATGCAAATACGTTCGGGAACACAAGCTGGGCGGCGTGATGTTCTGGGAGTATTTCGGGGATCCTGACGGGAAGTTGCTGCAGGCGATTGACGAGGGGTTGGGCGATGGGAATTCGAAGTTCTGAGTTGAGCATCTGTGGATGTTGGCCGACTCGTGGCGCTCGCCCAGCATCGACTACGTGGAGTTCGTGCTTTCCCACCCATGCGCAAATTCAGCGCATGGATGGGGCACCGACAATGGGACGTGTTGAAAACGCGTAAGTTACAGGTTCTACGATGCCCAGAATCTCCAAAACTCCCAAGATCTTCAAGATAGTAGCACAATCTAGCACAAAGTCCTCGGATCGCGCCTTCTGCAGGCTTCTCAGGTCGCAGGCTTTTCGGTCAGCCCATCCCGGATTGATCCATCCGGAGAGGTGCGGAATGCTAACCAACGCCTGATGTCCCGTTAGCCGGTGATACAGGCTCAACGAAAAGAACGGCCAATCCGCTCACTATTTGCTGGCTGTCTTGCAAGCAAGAATGAATTCAGAACAGACCGAGCGGCTTATTGTCACTCAAGTCTCTGTAGGTACTTAGCCAGGTATCCCACCCATCGTCGAAGCTAAACATATCCGGAATTACCAGGCACTCTTTCTCGTCGATATCCCCCCACAGAATCAGAATCGGGGTTTTCCCAGTGTGTTTAGATTCAACGGCTGTAATCGACGAACGCTCGATTGAATTCTCGGAGAACATTGCTTTGAATGTGACCGAAAGCCGATCCACAGTCACTGCCATCACAAGAGGCCGAGCAATCATAAACACAGCGAACAGGGCCAGCACTATTGCAAGAACCAAGAAGTCACGGCACAACACGGCTCCCACGGCCGCTGCGGCTCCGACAGCAAAGTGGAACCACCGGTAGACCAAATTGAACCGATATACCTTGGTCTGCGAGGAAGCAAACGAGGATTCGCTCATAGTCTCCGTTTTTTTAATGTCAAAGTTGCCGTTAATGGTCTAGCACAAAAACTTAAGCATGTTTGTCATGCCATTCATTCTATGACTTAGATAGCATTCGAAACCTGGGGCACCCAATTTTGGAGGACCGTTGAGAAGAGTCAACTGCAGATCCTTCGACTCCCCTTCACTCCGTTCAGGGTCGCAGAGGATGAGGTTATTGAGAGGCGGGTCTTTCAATATGTGCAGGAGTCGGCGAAGAGGAAATCCCAGGAGTTGTCGAGGTAGAGCCATCGTTGGCCGCTGAACCAGCTGGTGGGCAGCGATGGAACGTGGAGCAGGGCGTGTCCTCCCATGCAGATCATCTCGGTGCCGTTCCAGCCGAGGAAGGTGCGCGAGGCGAGGCCCACGGTGGCGGGGTTGGAGACGCGGCGCAGGCAGACCGGGCACCTTTTGCGCTGGTCGGCGACCGCCCAGCGGAATCCGAAGAGACAGATTGTGAAGCACCAGAGGAGTTGCATGCACTCGGCCAGCGGCGAATAGCCGATCGTGCCTCCGTACGCAAGATCGAGTGAAGCGGCGAAACCGATGGCTGCGATGAGCAGGAATTTTGCGCAAAGAAACAGGACTCGGTTGAAACGTTGCTTCATCGACGGGCGATGAGAGCTGACGTGCGAGTCTCCGAGAGAGACGGAAGTTACTGCGGGGAGCGCGATGAGTGCCAGGAAGATTGCAAATTCGTAGATGCCCCAAGGGCCTTCGACGGGGGCCACGATGGAGGCGCCGTACAGATCGATTTCGGTGCCATCCTGGTTACGTGCGCTGATCGAGATGCCGGGGCCGGACATCGCGGCCTGACCGCGGGCAGAGAGCTGAGCGAAGAGGTACCCGTTGGTTCTAAATGGGGAAGCGGAGGCGATTTGAGTGTCGGATTCGAGGAGCCATGCATCGGGTGCTCCGGGAAGCTGCCAGCCACCAGCGGGAGCCACGCCGGCAATTCTGACGCGGTTGTGGCCGATGCGCAGAACGTGTCCGGCGATGTGTGCGTCGCCAGCGAAGGAGCGCATCCATGTGTCGTAGCTGAGGATGACTTTAGGCAATCTGCTATCTGAATCATCGGCGCGCTCGGCGTGGTTGATGGGCAGGCCAAGAAGCTGGAACAGGTTTCCGGTGGAGTGCGCGACGGACCAGGGCATCGGGGCAGAGCCAGCTTCTGCTGTTTCGCGCGAGACGCGGTAGAAGGCGAGTTCCTGGAAGAATCTTTGCCGCGTCGTTTTCCAATTCTGATAAAGGGCAGCAGAGATGTTGGGGATTGTGTCGGCAGCGGCTTCGTTGATGAGGAGCACGTTGGGCTTGATCTGGTAACGCCCGGCTTCGTTTTCTGCCTCGACGCCGGGGAGCAGGAGGGAGATCACGAAACAGAGGGCGAGTGCAGCGGATAGCCACAGGAGCGTATGCGCTGCAGATCCGTGAATGTGAGCCGCAGCGTTTCCTTTGGCGGGTTGGCTGCGCATACACAACGCGTCAGGGAAGGCGCCGAGACAGAAGGCGGTTATTTCGCGCTGCGATTCCCATGAGAAGGTGTCGTCGATGCTGACATAGGAGTGGCGGACGTGCCAAAGCTCGGCGGACCATTCACGGCGCCAATCTTCACGATGGATGGAGGGCACGAGGAGCGATGCGGTACGCAAGAGAGCCGCGTCGAACAGGGAGATGACCAGATCGGATGACTGTTTCATACCTTGTCGGCCTCCTCGGTCGAGATGAGGCGGTCGAGCAGCGGGTAGCGCTTGCGGGAAGCCTCGAGCGTCACTTTGCCGGCGGCGGTGATCTTGTAGTACTTGCGCGGGGGGCGCTGTTCGGCGTCGGCGATGGACTGGCGTTCCCACTGGGAGCGGATGAGTTCGTCGCGTTCCAGCCGGCGCATGGCGGGGTAGACGGTTCCGCTGGGGAGACCCGTCATCTCCATGATGCTGAATCCGTACACGTAGCCGGCTGAGATCGCCTGCAGAATCATCGCGGCGGTATGCGAGAGTTTTGCCTCGGCAGCCATGCGCAGCATTCTACCTATGTAGCAATCTACTTGACAATGGAATTTATTTGATTATGCTGAATGCTACATAGGGTACTAGCAGGAGGCCGATCTTGCTTGAAGTTCAGCATCTATTTCGCAGTTATCGAACGATTCCGGCAGTTGAGGATGTGAGCTTCAAAGTCGCGCCCGGAGAAATTGTCGGTTTTCTCGGGCCCAACGGCGCGGGCAAATCGACCACTGTGAAGATCATAACGGGGATGCTTCGGCCGGATGACGGCAAGGTGCTGTTTGAGGGCCGGAACATTCGCGACGACATGGTCGGTTATCGCGCTTCGCTGGGCTATGTGCCGGAGGAGGCTCAGCTTTATGCATATCTCTCAGGACTCGAATATCTGCAACTTGTGGGCCGGCTGCGTGGAATGGGCGAGGCGCTGATCGAGGCGAAGGCGACGGGGTTGCTGAAACTTCTGCACCTGGAGTCGTGGCAATACTCGCCGATTTCGTCGTATTCGAAGGGCATGCGGCAGAGGGTGCTGATAGCCGCCGCGCTGCTGCACGATCCGAAGTTGCTTATTTTTGATGAGCCGCTTTCGGGGCTGGACGTGGCGTCGTCACGGCTGTTCAAGGATCTGCTGGAGATGCTGGCGAAGGAGAGGAAGGCCGTTCTTTATATTTCGCACGTGCTGGAGACGGTGGAGCAGGTTTGCAGCCGGGTGATTGTGATTGCGAAGGGACGTGTGCTGGCTGACGCAGCGCTCTCCGAGTTGAAGACGCTGATGAGCCTGCCGGATCTCGAAAGCGTGTTTGCGCAGCTTGTCGAGCAGCAGGACACAAAAGGCGTAGCAGAAAAAATTGTAGAGATCATGCAGATTGTTCATGCGAGGTGACTTTCAGAAGCTGCTTGTGTCGCAGGATAGTGCGCCGGCCGTTCTTTCGCTGAATGTGCAGGCGGCGATGGGGCCGGTGCGCGAACCGGAGCGCAGCCAGTTTGTGCTGTTAATGAGGCATTTTCTTGAGCGCTTCTTCAATCACGAAACGGCATCTGCGGATGGAGACGGGAAAACGCGGCTGGTACAACTCGCGTTTGCGGCGGGGTTGCCGGGATTCGTAGTGGCTCTGTATCTGTGGCCTCTGTATCATCCGTTTCCAGGTTGGCCGCCAGGAAGCACTGCCGACGGTCCACCGCCGTACTGGGTGCAGTTGAATCATCATTTCTTTTTCGTGATGTATTCGTTTGTGGTCATGGGACTGGTCACGGTGTTTGAGTGGGATTTGTTTTTTCCGGATTTGATTGACGTGTTTGTGCTGGGCACATTGCCAGTGGCGCAGCGCCGAGTGTTCATTGCGCGTGTAGCGGCCATCGGCATTTTCGTCGTCGGTTTCTTGTTTGATGCGAACTTCCTTGGGTCGTTGATGCTACCCGTGGTGGCAGATTCTCCGCATATTGCCGGCTTTCTTGCGGGACATGTGGCGTCGGTCGCGGCGGGTGGGCTGTTTGCGGCGGCGTTTGTTGTTGCGTTGCAGAGCACGCTGCTGGCAATGCTGGGCGAGCGCCTGTTTCGCAGGATTTCGCTGCTGCTGCAGGGCTCGGCGGTTGCGGTGCTGGTGATGCTGCTTCTGCTGTTTCCGGTTTTGTCCGGGGTGACGCCGGCGCTATTGCGATCAAACAATAGTGCAGTATTGTGGTTTCCTCCTTTCTGGTTTCTGGGGATGTACCAGACGCTGCTGGATGGTACTTCTGCATTGCCGATTTTTCGGGAACTGTCGGAGATTGGTTTTGCAGCACTCTTCGCGGTGGCTGCGATTGCGGTGGTGGCCTATCCGCTGGCTTACATGCGACGGGTAAAGTTCCTGATGGAAGGAGCGCCGCCGCATTCGAGGCGAAACGGGTTGCTCTTGCCATTGAATGGAGTGCTGCATGCGGGTGTGGTGCGAAGGCCGATCCAGCGTGCGGTATTTCACTTCATCAACCAGACATTGTTCCGGGTTCCGCGGTATCGGATATATCTTGTGCTCTACGGCGGAGTGGGGCTGTCGGTGCTGATTGCAACCGTGCTTCGGCTGAGCGCGGTCAACGGGCAGTTGCGCGCGGAGGCTTCGGCAGATGGAATTCGCGTGGCGGTGGGGATTGTGGCGTTCTGGGTGACGACCGGGTTGCGCACGGCGTTTGCTTCGCCGGGGAATCAGCGGGGAAGCTGGATCTTTCGCTTCACACATGGCAGGCCAGTTCATTTCGTTGCGGCAATGGATGAGCTGGCGTCGGCGAAACTCTGGGCGTTGCTATGTGCGCTGGCGATCACCGAAGGAGCGGTGAGTGTGGTGAGGCTGGTAGCGCCGGCGGAGTTGATGAGCGTGCAGTCTACCGCCGCTCAGATTTTGGTGGGGGCAGGGATCTGCGTCATTCTCTCCGATGCATTTTTCGCGAATGTGATGATCGTGCCGTTCACGGGGGAAGCTGCCGCGGAGAAGCCGAACATTGCATTTACGCTTTTGAAGTTCTTCACATTTTTTCCCGCGGTGACGGCGGTGTCATTGATTTCAGAACAATGGATTGAACAAGGGTGGCAGCACTTCGGGCTGGCGGCGATCGCGATTGTCGTGATTCATTTGTGGTTTCGTTATCGGCATCGCGAAACAGTGCGAATCCACAGCGCGCAGACGGAACTGGAGGAAGGAGAAGATGATTTTCCGATGAGGCTGGGGTTGCGGTATTAGGAGAATCATCTTCAGAGACCGCAGCTATTTGTCGTGCTTTCGCACCCATGCTTCGCATGGATGGGGCACCCAGCGAGTTGCAAGTTCACGAGTGATCGGCGGAGGTTTCGCCGGGAAAATGGACTCCGAGGGAGAGGCGGGCTTCCTCGAGAAGAGCGGCCATGCCGAGGGAAAGCTCGTGGGGAATGGCGGGGCTTTCGCGCAGTCCCTGGCGGATGAGATCGCAGAAGTGGGACGTCTCATAATTAAATCCGCCCGCCGTGTAGGCCTCGTGTAGCTCGACAATGCGGCCGTCGACATGGTGGATGGAGGCGTGAGTAGGATTCCACCAGTTGGCGTGGATGAGGACGTAGCCGCCCGGGCCGCAGAGCAGAGCATCGCCACGGCTGAGCAAGTCGAGGCCGGTGTGGAGTTGGGCCATGCCGCGTTCGTGCTCAGTTTGGAAGATTGCGAAGTTGTCGACGCCTGCGGGGTTGAGGCGGCCCATGGTCTGTACGCGCTTAAGAGGGCCGAGCCAGTCGAGGGCGAGAAAGGCTTCGTAAGGGCCGATGCCCATGATGCCTCCGCCGCCCAGTTCGGCAAAATGGAGTGGATAGTCAGGCGTGGTAGATGAGTCGCAGTGGCCCGCGCGAACGAAGCCTATGGGGCCGATGGGATCGTTTTGCAGATGCTCGCGCAGACCCTGATAGAGCGGGAAGAGAGGTGGCTTCATGGCTTCCATGAAGAGGCGGTCGTGTGATCGAGCGGCGGCGAGGACCTGCTTGAGCTGGTGAACATTGAGGGTGGCCGGCTTTTCGCAGAGAACGTGCTTTCCAGCGGCGAGGGTCTTCAGACATAGTTCGGCGTGGGAGTCGGGATGAGTGGCAACATAGACGGCGTCGATGTCTGAGGAGAGCAAGGCATCCAGAGTGGACGGGATTCCATGGATAGAGAATCTGTTGGCGTAAGTGCGGGAGCGATCGGGGTTGCGGCCCCAGACAGCGGTTAGGTTCGCGTCGGGGACGGCGGTGAGTCCCTGAGCAAAGCGAGCAGTTGCGCGGCCGGGGCCGATTACGCCCCATCGAATTGATCCACGGCTGTCGATCATGGTGGTCAGCGCAGCAGGTCTTCGAGGGTGGTGCTGAGGTCGGTTTTTTCGTCGCGGTATTTCACGATGACGGGAGCGTAGAGCGATAGGCCCCAGGCCTCAGCGTTGGGATGGCACTTGCTTTTGGCGACGGGCCGGGATCCGGGAACCACAACCGCATTGGGCGGGATGATGAGAGGCGTGTCAGTGGTGGCGCGAATTGTGACGCCGTTGACGAGATCGAAGACGGGTGTGCCGCGGGTCAGGATGGTGCCGGGGGCGAGAACGGCGCCAGCACGGACGATGGTGCCTTCGTAGACTCCGCAGTTACCGCCGACGAGGACGTCGTCTTCGACGATGACGGGGCTGGCGTTGATGGGTTCAAGCACTCCGCCGATCTGGGCGGCGGCGCTGAGGTGGACGCGCTTGCCAATCTGGGCGCAGGAGCCGACGAGGGCGTGGGAGTCGACCATGGTGCCTTCATCAACCCAGGATCCTGTATTGATGTAGCTTGGGGGGACGCAGACGACTCCGCGAGCGAGGTAGGCTCCGGCACGGATGGACGAGCCGCCGAGGACAACGCGAATGCCATCGTCGGCGGTGAAGTGGCGGACGGGATAGGTGTGCTTGTCCACGAAGGAGAGGGCGCCGGCGGGGAAGTCCTTGAGTGTGCCGATGCGGAAGCCGAGAAGGATACCCTTCTTGACCCAGGCATTGACGCGCCAGCCAGTTGGGGCGGTGGAATCGGGTGAGGCGGATCGGAGTTCGCCGTGCTCGAGGGCGTCGCGGAGGTGGAGAAAGGTCTCCATCGCGGTTGGATCACCGACGGCAGCGGCACCGGCGGCGAAGTGGCGCTCGATGGCCTGTTCAAGCTGAGTGAGGTTCATTTTGTAATGAGTTTAACAAGCGGTGGAGGGATTGATTAATTATGGTGCACATCGTCGGGATCCCACGATGCCGCGATAAAACTGCGTCATGATGGGGCACAAACGATGGCCTTCCGGGTTCGTGCTCTCTCGCCCGCGCGAGAACTTCGCAAGGATTGGCACCCAGGAAGTGGCTCAAAAGAAGAACGGCGCCAAAGGGGGTGGCGCCGTTTGCGAGGAGATAGGCAGTAAATCTGCAATCTACGCAGCGGAGGTCGGTGGCATTTTGGTTTTGGCGGCGTGAGGCGCCAGGGACAGAGGTTGCAACTGGAAGGAGTTGTTCCCAGCCGGGATCATCGCCAGTGGAACCTCGCGGTTGGCCGTGCCGTGGAGGTTTTTCGATTCGAGCCAGGCGCAAAGCCGAGGATCGTAGATTTCGGGTTGGCCTTGCCAGAAGTCGGGCTTGAGACCGCATTGGATACTGAGATGCCCGAGCTTGAGCTCGATGTTTTGCGTGCCTTTTGGGAAATAACGGCGGACGTTATCCGTTCCGACGTGCAAACCGGTAACTCCGTGACCTTTGCTTTGCGTTTTGACAACCATATGAAACCTGCTTTTGATATCGGGTGAGAGTAACTCGATGAGAGAGGAAGGTGCTGTTGTTCTTGATCGATCCTGTCGCGCCAGTCCCTCATCGGGAACGAGTGTTTACTGAGAACCGGTCTGGGCAAAGAAAGGCGGTGCCAACTCGCCGATAACTCGCCCATCCGCATGACGGTCGATGACTAATGCCTGTTATGAGCGTGAGAGAAGATTATTTCCAAAGCGTCCGAGCCCTATACGCACGCCCTCACTGAACAAAGATGCGCCCAATCGAGGAAGAGGTTGTGTATGGGAAAAGAATTTCTCGACAATTGACAGAGCGCTGGAGGGGAGAAGAGGACGACAGAGTTAGGTCGGCGCGTAACTACCTATTTTGAGAGGCCAGAGCATCGCGGAGGGCTGAGGCAACCCGCTCCTGCTCGATGACCGAGATGCGGGTGAAAAAGGGAAGAGCAAGGGTGCACGCGCCAATGGAATCAGTAATCGGGAGGTTAAGTGAGGCCCGGTCGATGCGGTTGCGCCAGGCGGGTTGCTGGTGGATGGGGGCGAAGTAGGTGGCAGTGGCGATGCCTTGTTGCGCGAGGAAGGACTGGATCTGGGGCCGGTCAGCTGATTCTGGCAGGCGGACGGCGAAGACGAACCAGCTGATGGTGCGCCCCGGCAATGTGAGCGGGGGCAATTCCAGGCCTGGAATACCGGCAAGGAGAGCGTGGTAACGTTCGGCGGCGGTGCGGCGGAGCGAGAGGATCTCGTCGATGCGGCTGAGTTGGACGCGGCCGAGGGCGCAGGCAATATCGGAGAGGCGGTAGTTGAACCCGATGTCAGGGTGATGAAGCCAGTCAGAGGCCGGAGGAGTTTCCTCTGTCGCTGAGGGATTCGGATTTCTGCCTTGATTGCGGAGGCTGCGGAGATGGTCGGCGTGGGCTCGAGTGTGGGCAAGGACGGCGCCGCCTTCGCCGGTGGTGATTTGCTTGTTGGGATAGAAGCCGAAGACGGCGAGATCGCCGAAGCTGCCAACGCGGCGTTGATGGAATTCTGCGCCGATGGCTTCGCAGGCGTCCTCGATGATCGCGAGATTGTGGCGGGTGGCGAGATCGCGGAGAGCCTGCATGTCGGCGGGGATTCCGAAGGTGTGAACGACGAGGACGGCGCGGGTTCGCGGGGTGAGAGCGCGCTCGACGGTAGCAGGCGTGAGGTTGAGAGTAGTGGGGTCGATGTCCGCGAATACGGGCGTGGCGCGAACATGGAGGACTGCATTGGCGACGGCGATGAAGGCGAAGGAGGGAACGATGACTTCGTCACCTTCACCGATGCCCAGAGTGAGCAGTGCCATGTGCAGACCGGCGGTGCCGCTGCTGACGGCGACGGCGTGTGGGACGGAGTGGTATTCGGCGAAGGCGGTTTCGAACGCGGCGAGTTCCGGGCCGAGGCTGAGGTGCGGTGTGCGCAGGACAGCGGTGACGGCGGCGATTTCGGCTTCGGTGATGTCGGGCGCGCTGAGCGGGATGTTTGGAATCACGTTCGTGGTTTCCAGTTAGCGGGTCAGCGGTGCTTCGCACCGGTTAGCAAGTCACGGGAGCGTGAGTCCGGAACGGTCAGCGGCGCGGGTTGTTTGATGAGCAAGTTCTCGAGGGGAACAGAGGTCAGGACTTTGGCGATGGTCTTGGCGGCGTTGCCAGTGCCGTAGGGATTGGTCATACCGCTGAGTTTTTTGCGAAAAGCAGGATCGATAGCGCGCTTGAGTGCGGCGGTAATTGCTGCTGTATCGGCCGGGACGTCGAGGATGTTGCGAGCGCGCTCGCGGCCTTGCTGGCGCATGCCAACGTTGACGACTGGGAGCGCAAAAGATGCCGCCTCCATGATGCCGCTGGAGGAGTTGCCGATCATTGCATCAACCTGCCCGAGGAGACTCCAGTAAGTGACCGCGTCGAGATTGACGAATACGTGCGTCTCGGGGCGTGAAGAGACAAGAGCGCGGGTGCGTTCGATAAGTTCATGACTTCCGGCGTCGGCGTTGGGGTATACGAAGATGATCTGGCCGGGGGCTTGAGCGAATGCTGCGAAGAGGGCATCGGCTTCTGCGTTGGTATCGCGCAGAATGGTGACGGGGTGCCACGCGGCGAGAATGGTATGCGGTTGAAGTGCGAGGCCGAGGCGGGATTCGAGTTTAGTTCGGTCGAGGAGTTCTGAACGGCGTAGATGATCGAGCGAGGGAGCTCCGGCGTGATGAACACGCCAGGGTTCTTCGCCCATGGCGATGACGCGACGCTGGGCCGTTTCAGTGGATGTGAAGTGGATGTGAGAAAGCTTCGTGAGGGCGTTACGGACCTGATCGTCGATGGCGCCCTGGCTGACTTCGCCGCCTTCGATGTGGGCGATCGGAATTCGCAGGGCGACGGCGACGCTGGCCGGGGCCATCATCTCGTAGCGATCAGCAATGAGAAGCATGAGGTCGGGACGCCATGAAGTGAGAGTGTCAGCTAACGAGAGGATGGCGACGCCGATGGTTTTGGCCATGCCGGTATCGGTGTCGGAACTGAGGAGGCACTCGATCCGTGCCTTGATTGGGAAGCCTTCGCGTTCGATTTCGGCGATGGTGTTGCCGAATTCGGGAGAGAGATGTGGGCCCAGAGCGATGACGCCGAGTTCCACGGCAGCGTCCGCAGCGAGTTCACGAAGGGGCCAGTAGAGGTGGCTGTAATCGGCACGCGACGTGGTAACGACAGCGATTTTTCTTCTGGATTTCCGTGGCTTACTCATCGAAAGCCTGCAAGTGCCCGGTGGATCGGCGTGTGAACGGCATCGCTCGGGGTGTAGCCGGGTACGAGGACACGAAGGGCGGGGATCACAGCGGAGAGATCGCGTGCTTGAACGGCTTCCCGCAAGATGGCGAGCAGACTCTGGAGTTGGTCTCGCGCGACTAACGGCGAGTCGATGTAGACGAGGCCATTTGCATTTGCGGGATGCGGCGTTTCGTTCGCGGACCAGAATTGCTCGAATTCCTTATCGCCAGCGCGAAGGCGAGTGAATTCGATCGTGACCTCGCGGTTTGGCGGGAGCGAGTAAGCCATGAATCGCGCAAGGTCGGCGATGAAGTGCGGCGCCGGAAGTTGTGGAGCGAGAAGAGCGGGCGACCTCGGCTCAGCGGCCGCGGCGAGGAGCAGATCAACGGCTTCGGCGATAGTGAGGAAGAAGCGGCGCGCGGCAGGATCGGTGACGGTGAGCGGAAAACCTGCGGCGATTTCGCGGGCAAAGACTTCGGTGACGCTGCCGCTGGAGGCGAGGACATTGCCGAGGCGGAGGACGGTTCCACCAGCGGTGAGGACGAGTTGTTCGGCGACTCGCTTGGTCGCGCCCATCATGGATGCGGGATTGACGGCCTTGTCGGTGGAAAGCAGAATGACGCGAGCGCTGTGAGCGAGGGTCGCGGTGATGAGCGTTTCGGTGGCAAAGATGTTGTTGGCGATGGCCGCCAGGGGCTGCCCTTCGATGAGGGGAACGTGTTTGAAGGCAGCTGTGTGGAAGACGAGGCGAGGCTCGTGAATCGACAGTATCTCCTCGATGAGTGCACGGTCCGCGACGTTGCCGAGATAGAAGGCCGAATTATCAGTGACGCCAGCGGTTGCGAAGTCCTGCTGAAGATCGTAGAGGCCGCTTTCAGAGGATTCGAGGAGAATGGTGCGGGCACCAGCGAACGCGAGACGGAGCGCAAGCGCGGAGCCGATGGAGCCGCCAGCGCCGGTGATGAGAATGGGACGCTCGACAAGCGATGAAACCACGACCGGCGACGGCGCGGGAAGCGGAGGGCGATCCAGAAAGTTGCGCCAGTCGATGGTTTCGCAGGATTGGCTCACATTCGTCAGTATAGCGATTGGGTCATTGTGGCTCTGGTGCCAATTGAGATGACGCCCTCGTGCCGCATGAGGAACTGTCGAGGGACGCTGGCGAGATGCAAGGCTGGCCGCCTGGGTTGCTGCGCGTGGCTGCAACACTCGCATACACTGGATGGTTATGTGACATGTCGAGGTCGGAACATTTTGTGGCTGGCCGTGATGGAGTGTGATTTGAGCATAAAGTGGATGCAATCTTGCGGGTTCCTGGCGGTCTTTTCATTCGTAGCCTTGACAATGGCGGGCGCGCAGACGCGCTTCGATGCTGATGCGGTGCGACTGAACAACCGCGGCGTCGCGCTGATGGGACAGCAGTTTACCGAAAAGGCCGAGCAGGCATTCGCCGAGGCGTTCAAGAAGGATCCGAAGCTGGCGCAGGCGGCAATCAATGACGGCATTGCGCTGCTGACGCTGCAGAAGATTGACGACGCCAAGAGAGCCTTGCAGGCGGCGATTGCAATCGATCCAAGTAATCCCCAGGCGTGGTACAACCTTGGTCTTGCTCAGCATGCGGACAACGAACTCGATGAAGCGTTGAGAAGCTTTCAGCAGGCAGTGAAGCTGGATCCGCGGGACGTGGATTCGTACTACTTCGAGGGTGTGTGCTACCGGGAGATGAAGCAGTTCGACAAGGCTGTTGAGGTGCTGAAGCAGGCGTTGGCCATTCAGCCTCTGCATGCTTCGTCGGAGTTTGCATTGGCGCGGGCACTGCAGGCGCTGGGCGACAAGGATGCGGCGAAGGAGCACTTCAAGCTGTTTCAGCACATGACGAGCACGAAGGTCTCGGCGGCGATCGGGTTGGCATATGGCGAGCAGGGACGCTATTCGACGGTGACGCCGGTGGAAGAGCCACAGGCGCGGCAGCGGACGATGATCCCGGTGAAGCTGGTGGCGGAGACGATGGTTCGTGCGATCCCACCCATGACGCAAAAGCGCGTCATGGATGGGGCACCCAGGTTTTCAGAGACTGAGACAGGCGGGGCTTGCATGCTGGACGTGACCGGATCGGGGCAGATGGATTTAGTGCTGATGGAATCGGGAGCGCAGGCGATTCGGGTGCTGCATCGGAGGAGCGACGGGGGATTTGAAGATGTGGATGCGGTGGCTGCTGGTCTAAAGGTTGGGGGACACGCTGCGGCGTGCGCGGTGGGTGACTACGATGGCGACAATCTGAACGATCTGGCGGTGGCGCTGAATGATGGCGTGCGGCTCTTCCGCAATTTGGGCAAGGGCAAATTTCAGGATGTGACGGTGGAGGCCGGGCTGGCGGCGCGGAACAAGCCGACGGGGATCACGTTTGTGGATTACGACCATGATGGAGACCTTGATTTGTTTTTAACGGGCGCGCCTTTGAAGGACGGCGATGTGGCGAATGTGTTGTGGCGGAATAACGGGAACAAGACGTTTACGGAGTGGACAGCGGAAACGGGATTGGGTGGGTCGGGAAAGACAGCGAGCGCGATCCTGACGGATTTCAATAACGATCGCGCAGTCGATCTAGCGGTGACTGGCGACGGGCCAGCGCCGGTGCTGTTTGTGAATCCGCGTGAGGGAAAATACCCGCAGCAAGTTCTGTATGAGGGCGAGAAGCTTCCGGCGACAGAGGGCATCGCCGTTCTTGATTTCAACAAGGACGGGTGGATGGATATTGCCGTTACGCATGCTGGGGCGCCAGGGTTGACGCTGTGGCGCAACGTGGCCGGGCCGCAGGGTGTGGGCCGGCGGTTTGAGCGTGTTCCGTTGCCGCTGAAGGGGGCGACGCGAGGATGGGGTGTTACGGCGGTCGATATCGACAACGATGGATGGGTTGACCTGGCGGCGATTGTCGAGACCGCTGCCGGTCCGCGTGTAAAGGTATTTCGCAACAGGGGCGATGGGAGCTTTGAGGATGTTTCTTCTCGTCTCGGACTGGATTCGCTGCACCTGAAAGATCCGCGGGGATTGATTGCTGCGGATGTGGATGGGGATGGTGCTTCCGACCTGATTGTGACGCAGGAGAATGCTGCGCCGGTGCTGCTGCGCAACGTGGGAGCAAACAAGAATCACTTTGTGCGGCTCGACCTGAGCGGGTATGCGGACAACAAGACAGCGATCGGCTCGAAGGTGGAGATTTTCGCCGATGGACAGTGGCAGAAGTGGGAGCTGGCGGGTGCGTCGGGCTTGGCGACGCAGGCTCCGCCGCAGTTGCTCGTTGGATTGGGCGAGGCGGACCACATTGACCTGCTGCGCATCTTGTGGCCGACGGGAATCCTGCAGGACGAGATAGACCTGCCGCATACGCAGGTAATTGCGATGAAAGAGGCGGATCGGCGCGGGAGTTCGTGCCCGGTGCTATTTGCGTGGGACGGGTACAAATACAAACTCGTCACCGATGTGATTGGAGCGGCGGTGGTGGGGCACTGGTTTACGCCGACGCGGAAGAATATTCCGAACTCGGGCGAGTGGATCAAGGTGGATGGCGATCGGCTGGCGAGTGTGGATGGGAAGCTGAGCCTGCGGTTTATTGAGCCAATGGAAGAGGTGAATTACATCGACCAGTTGCGGCTGGTCGCGGTGGATCATCCTCAGGATGTGGAGGTGAATCCGGATGAGCGGTTCCTCGATGATCCGCCGTTTGCCTCGGGGCGCGTGATCGCATCGAAGGGCGCGCGACTGCCAGTGGGTGCGTGGGATGGCGAGGGGCGCGACGTACTCAACGTGTTGAGCCGGCGCGATCACAAATTCGCCAGTGGTTTTACGGCGACACCGTATGACGGGTTTGCCAACCTGCATTCGTTGACGCTGGATTTGGGCGAATTGAATACGAGCGCTCCGCTAAAGCTCTTGATGACCGGGTACGTGAACTACTTCAGCGCAACGTCGCTGTATGCGGCGTGGCAGGCAGGAATCAAGCCTATCTCGCCTTATGTGGAGGCGCAGAAGCCAGATGGTTCCTGGGTGACGATTCCGGGTGAGGCAGGGTTCCCGGCGGGACTGGAGCGGACGATTGTCGTGGATCTGACGGGGAAACTTCCCACGGGAACGCGGAAGATTCGGCTGGTGAGCAATCTGGAGATTTACTGGGATCAGGTGCTGATCGACAACAATGCGGAGGCACAGAACCGCACAACTGAGGTGCCGCTCGCGTTGGCGACGGAGCGGTTCCGCGGGTACCCGACGCAGATCGACGGCAAGAGCCCGGGCGATCTCGACTATGACTACGATCGTGTGAGTTTGACGGGGCCGTTCCAGCATCAGCGCGGGAACTACACGCACCTGGGGGATGTGACGGAGCTGGTGAAGGGCGTGGATGACCGCTACGCAATCTTCGGCAGCGGCGAGGAGATTGCTACGGAGTTTGACGTGACCAGACTGCCGACGCTGCCAGCGGGATGGAAGCGCGACTACTTCTTCTACGCGAATGGGTATGTGAAGGACATGGACTGGTGGGATGCGATGCCGTTCACGGTGGCGCAACTTCCATTCCACAAGATGAGCACATATCCGTATCCGGCCGGCGAGAAGTTCCCGGATGATGCTGGTGCCATCGATTATCAGTTGAAGTGGAACGATCGGTTTGATTCGGGGGAGCCCGTACGGTCGTATCGGTTTGATTATCGGTTGATGCCGTCTACGCCTGCGGATGATGCGGTGGCTTTGCCGAAGCAAGCAGCCACGCCGTGATCCGCATTCGCTGGTCGAGATCGTGCTTTCCCACCCAAGCGGAGCTTGGATGGGGCACCCAGGTTTTCGTGCGGGTGGCTGATTTTTCCAGCCGCAGATCCTTCGGCTTCGCTCAGGGTGAGAGCTTTGTTGGCTATTCCTGTGAGTACGTACGATGAGTGAACTGGTTCTTGAACCGGCTGTGCGGCAGTTGGAGATGCTGCGAGCGCGGGAGATTTCGGTGTTGGAACTTGCCGAGGCGCATATCCGGCAGATCGAGCGGCTGAATCCGCAGCTGAATGCCTTTGCGGATTTCGATGCTGGGCCGGTGCGGGAGCAAGCGCGGGCGATGGACGTCGCACCTGCCAATGCGCGCGGGCCGCTGCATGGACTTCCAGTGACGGTGAAGTCGTCAATCGCGACGGCCGGTTACAAATGCGAGATCGGGAGCCTGAATCATCGGGGAGAAATTCCGCGCGAAGATGCGGTCGTGGTGGCGCGGCTTCGCGCTGCTGGGGCGCTGATACTGGGGACGACGAATTGTCCTGAATTTCTGATGGCGTACGAGACGGCGAATCTGCTGCATGGGCAGACGCGGAATCCTTGGGACCAGGAGCGCACGCCGGGCGGATCTAGCGGCGGCGAGTCGGCGGCGATTGCAGCCGGCATGTCGGCGGCGGGGCTTGGTTCCGACAGCGGGGGTTCGGTGCGGGTGCCTGCACACTTTACAGGAATTTGTTCACTGAAACCGACGCCAGGTCGCATTCCAGGACGTGGACACCTGCCGCCGTGCGTGGGTCCGTTTTCGACACTGGGTGCGATTGGGCCGATGGCACGAACCATGGCGGATGTGGAACTGATGTTTCGCACGCTGAGCGGACAGGATGACGCTGATCCCGCAAGCCCCCCGGTGACACTGCGCGAGGTAAAAGAGTCAGAGCTTCGCGGAATGCGGATTGGTTTTTTTGAAGATGATGGACTGACGCCGGTGACTGCGGAGACGCGTGCAGCGGTGCGTGCGGCGGCGGCGGCATTGCGTGACGCAGGGTTTTGCGTAGAGCCTTTCCGGCTGCGGACGCTGGAGCCGTTGCGCAAGCTCTGGTGGACGTTTTTTGTGCAGTGCGGCGCGATGTTCTATGAGCCTGAGGTTCGTGGCGGACGTGAAAAACTGAGTCCGATTTTCCGCGAGTTTCTTGAAATTGCGGAGAAGACTGGACCGCTCACTTCGACTGAGTTGTTGAACGCCTGGGCGGAGATGGATTTGCTGCGGTCGAAGACGCTGGAGGAGATGCGGGAGTATCCTGTGCTGCTGTGCCCGGTGGCAAGCGCGCCGGCGTGGCGGCATGGCGAGCGCAATTGGACGATCGACGGGCAGACGGTGGCGTATCTCGACGCCGTGCGGTACACGCAGTGGTTCAACACGCTCGGGGCGCCGGCGGCTGTGGTGACGGTGGGTCGTTCGCCAGAGGGGTTGCCGATTGGGGTGCAGATCACGGCGCGACCATTTGAGGATGAGGTGGCTCTGGGCGTAGCGGGGATTTTGGATCGGGCGTTTGGTTTTTCGCCTCCGCCGATGGCTTGTGGCAGCTAGCTTCGCCCCTTCTTTTGGCTATGCAGCGTCCAGATTCTCACTTTTCTCGATCAAATTCGCTGCGATGTATTTGGTGGCTAATCACAGGAAACTGGAGAACCTGTGTGATCCAGTGAAGCGATCAGGCCCTCATCGTCCAATGCAGTCAAGTTTATCCGTCACAGACAAGTGATCCTGCTCACATTTACAACCAGTGTGGTGGGTGCGGTAAGTTGCTGATTCTGCACCTCAACCTTTGGATTGAGGCGACAGTGTGCCGGGAGCGGTACTCTGACGCTTCCCCGGATTGGAGCGCAGCGGGTGCGCGCAAGTTGGCAGGAGCGATTTTCCGAGGCTAGTGATGTATTGAAGAGCGACAAACACCAGCAGACAGTTGTGCGGGTGTTGGACCTCGAAATTGGTGGCGGCGACTTCATCATCATGGCCGGCCCATGTTCGGTTGAGACCGAGCAGCAGCTTCTCTCTACAGCTCATCATGTGCGGCGGGGTGGCGCGCAAATTCTTCGTGGCGGCGCTTTCAAACCGCGCAGTTCCCCTTATGCATTCCAGGGTCACGGTCTCGCTGGGCTAAAGATGCTCGCAAAGGCTCGCACGGAAACCGGTCTTGCGATCGTTACGGAAGTGATGAGCGAAGAAGATGTGCCGCTGGTGGCTGAGTATGCGGACATTCTGCAGATCGGCTCGCGGAGCATGGAGAACTACACGCTGCTCGAAGCGGCGGCGCGGTCAGGCAAGCCGATCCTGCTGAAGCGCGGGATGATGGCCACGGTCGGCGATCTGATGAAGTCGGCGCAGATTGTGCTGGATAATGGCAATCCCAATGTGATTCTGTGCGAGCGCGGCATCCGTACATTTGATTCAACGCTGCGCAACACATTTGACGTGGCGGCGATCGCGCTGCTGAAGCAGATTTCGCATCTGCCGGTGATTGCAGATCCGAGCCATGCATGCGGGCTTCGCGAACTGGTTCCATCGCTGGCACGGATTGGTGTGGCTGCCGGCGCAGACGGGCTGATCGTCGAGGTGCACCCGACGCCGGAGAAGGCTTGGAGCGATGGCGAGCAGTCGCTGAACTTTGCGGAGTTTGACGAGATGATGGCGTCGATCGAACCGTATATTGCGCTACGCGGAGCGGCGGTGCCTGCCCGGACCCTGGAGACAGTTGGATGAAGGTTGGTTTCAGAGTGGCCGGGGCTACGATCTGCAGCATATTGCTGATTGCGACGTGTGGGTTCGCACCGCCTATCTCACAATCTATTGGGTCTGACGTGATCGTGACTGCAGCGCCAGTATATGAGCCGCTGGCAGCGCAGCGAGCAGGGGAGCGTTTCCCGAAAGGCGCGCAGTTGCTGCTGATTCACGACGGCAAGGCGGAGTCGCTGGTGCCGGAGTTTGCGGCGAGCGCGGACGCGAGTGTTTCGTTCGATGGTGACAGTGTGCTGTTTGCCGGGAAGAAGGCGGCTGGCGATCCGTGGCAGATTTGGGAATTGACGCTCAGCGATCGCAAGCTGCGACAGGTTACATCAGGTTCGGCCGACGCGATCCGTCCGCTGTATCTGCCGGGATGGCGATTCGTTTATGCGCTTCGCACGTCGCAGGGATTTCAATTGCAGTCGGCGCGTCTGATGGAGTCGAAGGCGCTCGAGGAGATTGAGGGCAAGGGGGCGCGGGCGAGTTTTCCGCTGACGTACGTCGGTGCGAACGCGGTGCCCGCGGATGTGCTGGCGGATGGGCGGGTTTTGTTCGAAGCGGGATTCCCGCTCGGCGATGGATCGATGCCGGAGATGTTCCTGGTTTATTCAGATGGGTCCGGCGTGGAGTCTTATCGCTGCGATCATCCGGCGAATGCTGCTGGCGCGCGGTGGGGTGGCAAGCAACTCAGGTCAGGCGATGTTGTGTTTACACACGGTGCCTCGCTCGCGCGGTTTACGTCTCCACTGGCGCATGAAGAGCGGGTTGCGGCGCCGCGTGGTGAGTACGCAGGAGCGATTGCGGAGACGGCGGCCGGCGACTGGCTGGTAAGTGCGCGCGATTCGGCGAATGCGAAATTTGCCCTGAAGCTCTGGAAGCCGGGAACTGCGACGATGCGGACGGTGCTGGCGAAGAGCGGCGAGGACCTCGTTGAGCCGGTGGTGGTGGCTGCGCGGGAACGCCCGCGGCGGCATCCGTCGGGGCTGCACGACTGGGATTATGCGAATTTGCTGGCGCTGGATGCGCGGGTCTCGCGTGACGGCGCGCTGAGGGGTGTGCCTGCGACTGTTCGACTGGAAGCGCAGGATGCGGACGGACATGCGGTGGCGATGGGAACGGCCCAGGTGGAGTCGGACGGATCGTTTTTTGTGAAGGCGCCGGCGGATCGCGCAATTCGGTTTGTATTGCTGGATGCGAAGGGCTCGGTTTTGCGGCAAGAGCATGGATGGTTCTGGATACGGCGCGGAGAGCAGCGGATTTGCGTGGGATGCCACGCGGGGCCGGAGCACGCAGCGGAGAATCGCGTGCCCGAGGTTCTGCTGCACACGACGACGCCTGTGGATCTGACCGGAGCGACCCAGAGCTTGCAGCGGGGAGGCAACTGAGGTGTCATACCGCACTTTTCTTTTCTTATTGAGCACGGCCTCCATTGCCGTGGCGCAGACGACCAGCACGCCTCCGGCCGCCTCGGCGGCAGCTAATGCGCAGACGAGCGCCGGAACGAAGTCGACGATTCGCTTTGAGGACGCAAGCGCGAAGGCGGGGATCAATTTCACGCATAGCCTTGGTTCAGCCAAGCTTGGGTCGCTGTTGGAAGGCACAGGCGCCGGATGCGTGTGGATTGACTACAACAATTCAGGCCGGCCTTCGCTGTACGTGGTAAACGGAAGGCCTCTCGACGATTCGATGCATCCTTATCCGCTGAAGGACAAGCCGGTGCCTCCGCCGCACAACCATCTCTATCGCAATGACGGAGACGGGCACTTTACGGATGTGACGGAGCAGTCCGGGCTCGATCCGGATATGTATGCGGTAGCGGTCACGGCAGCCGACTACGACAACGATGGATTCGTTGATCTGCTTGTAACGGGATTCGGTAAGACGATTCTGTACCACAACGACGGCAACGGACATTTCACGGATGTGACGGCGAAGGCGGGGATCAAGGTAGACGGGTGGGCAATCAGTTCAACGTGGCTGGACTACGACAAGGATGGTTGCGTCGATCTGTTTGTTGGACGCTATGTGAAGTTCGACCCGAAGTATCGAGCGTTTTACGCTGCCGATAACTATCCGGGGCCGCTGGACTACGAAGGCGAGACGAACAAGCTCTTCCACAACAACTGCAACGGGACATTTACGGATGTTTCGGAGAAATCGGGAATCGCTGCGTTTGTGGGGCGGACGATGGGTGTGACAGCGGCCGACTTCGACAACGACGGATGGGACGACATCTACGTTGCCAATGACCGCACAGAAAATTTTCTCTTCCGCAATAAGCATGACGGCACATTCGAGGAAGTTGCCAACGATACTGGCACAGCGTTCGGGCAGAACGGTGAATCGACTTCGTCGATGGGGCCCGTGTTTACTGATCTCGAAGGGCGCGGCGTTCTGGATCTGTGGGTAACCGACGGGCACTACAACCGACTGCTCCGTAATAGTGGCAAACAAGGATTTGAAGATATCGGTGCTTCGAATGGAGTGTCACAGACGAACGCGCAGTACGTGAGCTGGGGGTCGGGCGTCTACGACTTCGATAACGATGGCTATCCGGACATTCTGATTTTCCATGGTGGGCTGATTCACCTGATCCCGCAGGAGCACACGCTATTTCGCGGGCTTGGCAAAGGGCGGTTCGCGGATGTTTCGGAGGGGGCCGGATCGGTGCTGAGTGAACGCACGGTGGCGCGTGGCGCGTGTTTTGCGGACTACGACAACGATGGCAAGGTCGATGCGTTCCTCGTGAACCTCGGCTCTAAGGGGACGCTGGTTCACAATGTCTCAACGAATACGGGTCACTGGGTTGCGCTGAAACTTGTCGGGACGAAGAGCAATCGCGATGGCATTGGGGCTCGGGTTGAGGTGGACGCGGGCGACCGGCGCTGGACGGCGGAGCGGGTTGCCGGATCCGGATATCTCTCGCAGGACGATGGGCGGCTACATTTCGGTCTCGGCGCGGCTACGGCAATCGACAAGGTTGTCGTGAAGTGGCCGAGTGGACGCGAACAGACACTTGAAAAGCAGGGAGTGGATCGCGTGCTGACGGTGGAGGAGCCGAAGTGAATCGGCGCGGGCACAACGCAGCGGGTGGTGGTGCGGTGAGCGCACTGGCCGTCGTGTGTGCGATGGCGCTGGGTTTGTGTGTGTGGAGCGGGCAGACTGCTCGCGCATCTGTGGCGAACGGACGAACCGGGGAACGACTGGAGTATGCGTCGCCGGTGGAGATGCTTTTCTCGCCGGATGGAACGCGGCTCTTCGTGCTGTGCCAGGAGAGCGCGCAAGTACAAGTGTTGGATGCGAAGAGCTTCGCGCCAGTCAAGACAATCGAGGTCGGCCGTGTGCCGCGGGGATTCTCGCTTTCGCCGAAGGGCGATCGGTTGTTTGTGGCTGACTCATGGGATGACACGATTTCAGTAATCGACACGAAGACGCTGGAGGTTGTGGCAACGTGGCCGGTGGGCGCAGAGCCTTCGAGTGTGGCGGAGGATCGTGCGGGCAAGCACCTGTTTGTGGCGAATCGTATCTCCAACGACGTTGCTGTGCTGGATGCAAATACCGGCGTGGAAGAGAAGCGGCTGGCGGCGGGGCGTGGTGCAAGTTACATTACGGCTTCGCCGGATGCAAGTCGGCTCTATGTAACGCATGTGTATCCGAATGCAACGGCACATCGAACGCCGCCGGCGTCGGAGATCACGGTGATTGATTCAGCGCGCGCCGTCGTCGTTGATCGTATCGCTCTGCCTTATGTCGCGCATAGCTTTCATGTGGCGTTCTCGGCGGATGGACGACTGGGCATCGCAACAACGATGCACCCGAAGAACCTGGTGCCGCTGGCGCATCTGGAGCATGGCGGGGCGTTCGCGGACACACTAACGCTGTTTGGTGCGGATGTAGGCAAGCCAGTGGAGGTTCCGCTGGATGAGTTGGAGCGGTACGCCGTGCGGCCTTTTGGGATTGCGATCACGCCGGACAAGTCGCGGATGTTCATCACCTGCGGCGGGTCGGAGATGGTCACAGTCGTCGATGTTCCACGGCTGATCAGGTACGCGCGCGCGCATCCAGGGTCGAACGCGCAGGATATGTCGGCGAGTGCGAACTATGTGGCGGGGCGGATTGCGGTGGGCCATGATCCGCGCGGCGAGGCGCTGACGAAAGATGGGTCGAAGCTGCTGGTGGCGAATCGCCTGGAAGACACGATTAGCGTGATTGATACGAAGACTGATCGAGTGGCATCCACGATTGCTCTTGCCGGACCGAAGCAGATGTCGGTTCTGCGTCACGGAGAGCAGACGTTTTACACCGCGCGCTATTCCTTTCAGGGTCAGATCGGCTGCGCAAACTGCCACATCGATTCGACCTTTGATGGACTGCAGTGGGACCTGGAGCCGGACGGGTTTGGCCGCGATATTGTTGACAATCGGCCAATTGAAGCGGTGAAGGATACAGAGCCATTCAAGTGGAATGGCGGGAATCCGAATCTGCCGACGGAGTGTGGACCGCGGACAGAGAAGTATTTCTGGCGTGCTGAGAATTACGACGATCTGACGCTGACGGACCTGGTGGTGTACGTGCGCAGTTTGCCCGCGCGGCCGAATCGGTGGCGGTTGCCAGGCGGTGAGTTGACGGCAGCGCAGGAGCGGGGTCGGGCATTGTTCGTGCGCGAGAAGGACAAGTTCGGCAATAGGATCCCGGAGACGAATCGCTGCGTGTACTGCCACAGCGGAGAGAAAGGGACGAATCAAAAGTCCTTTGACGTCGGCACAAAGAAGACCACCGACAACTCTGGTCTGCTGGATACGCCGCAGTTAACGAATATCGCCATCACAGCTCCGTATCTGCACGACGGTTCTGCGGCAACGCTGGAGCAGATCTGGACGGTTTTCAATCCGCAGGACAAGCACGGCCGGACCAACGACCTGACCAAAGATGAGCTCAACGATCTGATCGAATACCTGAGGACGCGATGAAAGCAATTCTGACAATCGCAACGATGGTGATGCTGCTGGGAATGCCGGGCAGAGCCGCGGCGCAGGCGAAAGTTGCCGCTCCAACAGTTCACAAAGCTGCGAGCTCTGTTGCGAATACGGCGGTGCCTGCAATGCCACACTTCCGGTTTGAGAATTTCACGACGGCGAATGGGCTGCCGGATGATCACGTGTTCAGCGTGCTTGTGGATGGCGATCGGATATGGGCTGGTACGGAGAACGGGCTCGGGCTATACGAGAATCACCAGTGGAAAACATTCACGACGAAGGACGGGCTGGCGCATCGCGCGGTATTGTCGCTGGCGCTCGACAAACGTACGGGCGATGTATGGGCCGGGACAATGGGCGGGTTGAGCCGCATCTCCGGCGGGCGCATCGATACGTTCACGCAGCTTAATTCGGGGCTGAGTAATGATGTGGTGTATGGCGTTTCGGTCGAAGGCGAGAACGTGTGGGTGGCGACGGCCGCGGGCGGCTGCAAGCTCGATCTCCATACCGGGCAGTGGTCGCTCTTCAACGAACGCAACACGCCGATGATCGAGATCTGGGTTTATGGCGTTGCAGCCACTCCGACCAAGGTATATTACGCGGTTTGGGGCAGCGGGGTGCTCGAGTACGACCAGCAGAAGAAGATCTGGGATAAGTACGAAGATCCTGACGGCGAGACGGAGATGGTGCTGTTCAAGGATCAGGGGTTAATCCACGAGATTACGACTTCGGTGAGTTATGTGCATAATATTCTTTGGGTGGCTACGTACTTCGGCGACAGCCGGTACGACGGCCGCTACTGGCATAATTTTTTGACTAAAGACAGCGGGCTTCCCTCGAACTTTACAAATGTCGTGAAAGGCGTGGACGCCAAACGTGCGTGGTTTGGCACCGATAAGGGGCTTGCCTACTACGACGGCGTCAACTGGGCTGTCTACCGTCCGTCTCTTACTACAGGGAAGCCGGAGATGACCGTTCGCGATGCAAAAGGGGAGGTTTCGTCCGTCGCTGTGAGCACGGCGCCAGCGCACAACTATGTTTTGGGAATTGATTTTCAGGGCAGCGACATCTGGGTTGCCACTGCCAAGGGTTTAAGTCACGGGATTCATCAGCCATAAGGAGCCATAAAGACATGATTGCTTTATCAGAAATTTTGGAGACTATCGCACACGCACCGATCCAAAAGCGTGCCATGACAAACCATGGCGTGCTCAACGAAGCCTATGCCTATGCCAAGCCGAGTTCCTTTTCGCGCGGCATGCGGATCGATTTGAATGGACTGACGATCTTGCTGATTTCTGGCACGGCATCGATCGACGAGAACGGCGTCAGCGTACATATCGGCGACTTCCGCGCGCAGATGAAGCGGACACTGGACAACATTACCGGCCTGCTGGAGAGCGAAGGCTGCACCTGGCACGACATTGTGCGCACCAGCTGCTACCTGCGCGATATCGATCGCGATTACGACGCGTTCAACGAAGAGCGCACCGCTTTCTTTAAGGAGCAGGGGCTTGATCCGCTGCCCGCTTCGACGGGAATCCAGGCGCATCTATGCCGGCCGGAGTTGCTGATTGAGATTGAAGCAATCGCGATGTTCCGTACCGAGAAGACGGCGAAGTAAGGAGCGGTGCGATGAGTAAGGCATGGTTGATGGTGGCGGCCTGTGCGTTGGCCGCCGGCACAACGGCGGGTTTGGCGGGACAGGAAGCGGCGAAGAGTAGCACCTGTGAATGCGGAGCGCATCCGCCGGGTCCGCCGAAGGACCGTGTCGTTGAGCCGTATGCGGGCGAGCCGGAAGACCTGAGCCCTTATCAGAAGTTCGCGAAGCCATACGATCTGAATTACACCCATCCGAATATCTATACCGGCGCAGGGCGTGACATTCCGGAGCCGAAGAATCTGACCGAAGTGCGTATCGGTTTCTTCGGCCCGATCGAGCACAGTCCGGAGCAGGTTTTTGGATTGCGAATGCTGCACGGCGCGCAACTGGCAGTGGAAGAGGCGAATGCGCGCGGCGGGTACGGCGGCAAGCCGTTCAAGCTGATGCTGCATAACGACTACGACAATTGGCAGGCGAAGGCGGTCTATGGGGAAGACCGTGCGACGGATCCGTCGATCTGGGGATCGGCGTCGAACGAAGTCGTGAAGATGGTGTACGACGATGAGGACTGGGCGATGTTTGGCTCCGTCAGTTCCGAGTCCACGCACATCGCCTTGCGGGTTGCACTGAAAGCGGAGATTCCGATCGTCAACTCGGCGTCGACGGATCCAACGATTCCGGAGACGTATGTTCCATGGTATTTCACGGACTTGCAGGATGATCGTGTGCAGGGATTGACGCTGGCGCGACGGATCTTTACCGAACTTGGATTGAAGCGCGTAGCGCTGCTGCGCGTGAACAGCCGCTATGGCCGCTTTGGAGTGCTGAAGTTTCGCGATGCTTCGCGGCGGCTTGGGCATCCAGTGGTGATTGAGCAGAAGTTTCTGCCTGGCGATAAGGATTTTACGCGGGAGCTGAAGATCATTCAGTCGTCGCGCGCGGATGCGATTGTGTTGTGGGCGGATGAGATTCCGGCGGCCAACATTTTGAAACAGATGAAGGCGCTTGGAATGAAGCAGCGTGTGTTTGGGTCCTACCGGACCTTGGGACCGGAGTTGCTTGCGCAGGCCGGCGATGCGGCAGAGGGATTTGAGGCGGTATTTCCCTATGACCCAACCCGCAATGATCCGAAGTGGCTCGATTTCAACTCGCGGTTTGAGACGCGGTTCCACGAGAAGCCGGAGCAGTTTGCTTCGCTGGCTTATGACGCGATGAACGCGCTGCTGGGTTCGATCTGTAAGGCGGGGCTGAATCGCGCGCGAATTCATGATGCACTTGCGGACATTGAAGAATATGACGGCGTGACCGGACACATGATCTTCGATCCGAACCAGAAGAATGTGGCGTATTTGTATCTCGGCACCGTGCACGACCGGACGATTTCGTATCGCGTGGCAACCATGGCACCTGCGGTGCGGCCAACTCCGCTTGCGCGGATGGACGGCATGAGGTCGCCGGGACAATCGAACGCACCGTATGCGCGGGTTGGCGAGGATGGCGTGACTTACTCGGGGCCGCACAGGCCGAATGTGCCGGATGGTTCGCTCAAGGTTGTGCTGTTCGGACCTCATGCCGACGCGGTGGCGCGATCGGCGGAGATGCAGGCGCAGCTTCGTGGAGTGATTGGGCCGGGCAGGCCATGGACGCTGCTTCCTGTCGCGAGCGATCAGAACTGGGGTGCGGCATCGACGCAGTTGGTGCACGCGCTGATGGACGAGCACGCGCTGGCGATCCTTGCGCTGGATAGGGACGCTGCGCATCTGGCGGAGCAACTCGCGCTGAAGGCGTTTGTGCCAGTGGTCGCGCTTAGCGAGGACAGGATGCTGACGTCAACCAACGTGCCGTGGATTTTCCGGTTGCCGTCTGCGACGACGCCTCTGGCAGCGATACGGCTGATTCAATCAGCTACGGAGCAGAGTGGCGCGAACCCTGAGAAGCTGCGGGACGTGCTGGCGTCAGGACAAAGCATCGACGGGGTCGCGTTTCTTTCGACGGGCGAGGCAAAGATCGAATAACAATACGAGCCGAAGCCACGGCGAGAAAGAATAAGGGGCAGTCCAATTGAGGACTGCCCCTTTTGTTTCGCGGAGAGAGGTCGCTGGTTTACGGGAGGTAGTAGCGGAACGAGGTCCACCACATGTTGTCGGTACCGGAAGCGCCGCCGTTGGGGTTTAGGGGGCCACCGGTGCCAGACCAGAGGTTCCGCATGAACAGGGCATACTGGAAGCCCTGGCGAAGACGGCCTTTCGGACCGGCGTAGATGTTGTACCACCAGCCCGCCGAGAACTCCTGCACGTCCTTGGTATTGGCTCCGCAGTTGGTTGGGGTGCCGGGGTTAGCGCTGGCATTGGCTGCGGTCGATGCATTCTCGGTATTGCAGCCTGACATGTTCACGGTATACGTGCCGTAGCCAACCTCCTTGGCGCCAGGCGTCGTGCAGGACACAGGAGCGCCAGTGGAATTGACACATGCTATGTCGCGGCCGATGTAGTCGCCGCCGTAGTTGAAGTAAAGATTCAAACGCTTGGTGGGGTTCATCTCCAACGTGCTGATGGCGGAGAAGCCGTGCAGGGGTGAGATGGTTGCGTTGGGACGGAGGGTGATGTCGGCGATGGTCGAGGAACCGTAGCGGCCGACGCCCTCGCCGTACAGGCCCTTCAGGCCGATGGTGACCTTTTTGCCCACCAGAGGTCCGCGGAAGCCGCCACCGAAGCCGCCGCCCCAGGCCGTGCTGTTAAACGGCGTTCCGGTAGTGGGATAGATGCGGTCGCGGAAGTAACGGCCGATGCCGAAGAGCTCCCAGTGGCCCCAGCCCGGCTCGATCGCCATCTTGGCAACGAAGTCCGGAGTCAGGTTGAAGGAGTAGTTAGCGTTTGGTTGTCAAACAGGCCGCCGCCGTTTCCAACCGTGGTGACCGAAGCAGGTTGGTGGGCAGGTTCTGCCCGCCGGGTTCAGCGTTTCCGCGTTTTCGGCCGAGACGCCGAGGAAGACCTTCTTGCCGATGTCCTTGCTCACGCGGAAGCTGTACTGGCGCGTCCATACGAAGCCGGCCATGTACTGGGGGTCGATGGTGGCGGGCAGAATCTCTGTGCCGCGCGTCAGACCCTGGGTGGTTTCCGTCGCCAGCGACCAGCCCTGGCCGCCGGAAAAGTCCCAGCCGTCTGTCAACTTTGCATCAGCCCACAATTGCCGCTGACGCATGGTGTAGCTGTTGGACTGGTTGTTGTTGGAGGTGACGCCGGCGCTCAGCCAGTCCGTTTCGTAGTAGCCGGTCATGGTCATGTTGTCGAGCTTGCCGACGGCCTTCAGAGCCACACGCGACTGACGACCGGACCCCTGGAACTCGCTCAGCTGCGCGGCGTCGGAGTGGTCGCAGCGGAACGCCGGTGAATGGGGTGTTGAGACCGCCGCCGGTGGCGCCCTGGCGCCACACTGTTTCAGCCGCCAGGAAGCTGCCGCGGGCGACATCGTGATGCCCTTGTAGTGAATCGCTTCAGGGCTTGTGATCGCTTTCTTGATTGCAGCTGTCTCGTCGGTGAGGCTGGAAACGACCAGTGGCGTTGACTGGTCTTCAGGTCGGTGACCGTTGCCTGCAGCGTAGAGACCGCGGCTGCATTTTCAGTGTTGGCCTGTTGCTGAGCGTCGGCGTCCGCCTCGCCTTTGCTGCAGCTGCCTGGGCGTCGGCGGCGGCCTGCTGCGCCTGCTTCAATTGCGCATCCTTGGTCGCCAGATCGGTTTTCAGGCCGTCGATCTGGCCCTGGAATTCCTGGCGCAGAGCGTTGATCTGGTCCTCGACGGTGGGTTTGGGAGGCTGCTTTCTTGGTTACGTGTTTCTTCGCGGGCGCGGGGGGATCACCGGCGTAGGCGTATGGAGCCAACGAGACTGGCTGCCAGAATTGCTGCGGCAGCCATTTTCATTTGGGATTTCATTGGGCCTCTTTTTCCTCTCAGATCAGGTTGAATCGTATGGGCGCCCGTTTGTCCGCTGGCACCCTTTGGTGGATCACCGCACAAGCACTGAAGATGAAGTCATCGTGAGATCGATGTGAAGTGCAAGCAGACGAACGGGCACGCAAGAATTGCAGAAAAGTACTGGCATAGCTGTCGCTCGTTTCGTCTGTATCTCACACTCGCAGATTTTTATGAATATTTGACTAATTCACATATTTTTAACAAGGTAAGTGGCAGTCGTCTAGTCTTTGTTACAGGATCAATGAATTAACAATCTGTTCATATATCGAGGCGTAAATGAATGAAGTTAGCTGTCGCATGCTCGGTGGACGTGACGGGGCGGCAATCTCGCTCCGACGTGATTTAGTGCGCGCCGCTTTGTTCTTTGCCGGCACTGAGCAAGGTTGGCCAGGATGCGATAAGCTCCGGGCACTAACTCGGGTAACTGGCGATAGAGCGCGTAGGCGACATATATATAAGTTCCTTTGCCGGGATGGGCCACCAGCAGGCCGCCGCGCTGCGGATCCTGGCCGGGGTCGGCGGTTTCAGTGAGCGCGGTGTAACCCGGGTCCCAGGAATCGAGGAAGGAGTGGCCGCGCTCCTCGACCCATCCGTCAAAGTCGGCGGTGGTGATCGTGTTGGGCAAGGTCAGCAGGGGATTGGAGGGATCGAGCAGCTTGACCGGGAGCTGCTCGTCGACCACGCGCTCGGGCAGACGGCCGCCCATGGAGAGCGGCAGCGGGGCGGGGAAGTTGCCGCTCTGATACTGGACGATCGAGTGTTCCGCCGTTGCGGACGAACTCTTCGAGGCGCGGCTGGACGCTGGCGAGTTCGGGACGCACGGAGTAGGCGCGAATGCCGATGACGATGACGTTCCATGCAGACGAGATCGCCGGAGATCAGCTCGGCAGCTGGAGAGCAGGTGCGGGGTGACGCCCATGCCCTCCATCGCTTCGGGAACGAGTCGCCGGTGCCCATGACGTAGCCGACGCGCAGGCCCGGCGCAAGCTTCACGTCGACCTTGCGGGTCTGCAAGTGCAGCAGGCGTGTATTGGTTGTAAGGACGCAGGCCGGGGTAGCCGACGCTGTGCCAGCCGGAATCGTAGGTGTGCCCGCCGGACTGCGCGATGGCCTTGATGGAGTAGGCGCCAGTTTGTGCGGCGGCAGGCGTGACGGAGAAGAGAATGGGCTCGGTATCTCCCGCGGTCTTGCGATGGAACTGCGCCTGGGCGGTTCGGAGCGCCAGCCGTCGGGCAGTTTGAGCGTCGACCGTGCCTTCGGCCGCGGCCTGGGTGTGGACCGTGACGCGAACAGGCAGTGCGCTGCCGTCGAGCGGCAGGATGCGCGCCTCGGGCTCGACGCTGACGCCGATGGCGGGCGTGACGACGAGCGGCTCGTAGAATGCCGCCGGGCCCAGTGACGCGCTGGAGCGTCTGCACCACTTCGCCGATGCGGATGGGCAGGCCGTCGAAGGTGAACTCAGCCCATGCGTCGAGCGGATAGGGAGCGAAGGAACGCTCGCGCCACTCTGGATTGGCGATGTCGTAGTAGGGCTGCTCGATGTTGGGGCGCGTGAAGAAGGGCGCGGTGGGCGCGGCGTTGTCGGCGGCGTGAACCGTGAAGACGGGATCGGTGACGGGCGCGGATGGATCGACTGCGCACCGGTCGATCTGCTCTTCCATTCGTCGCCGGTTCGGCTCTCGAGCCAGACTTTTCGAGACGTGTTGCGTTTGTGGCTTGCGAGGCATGAACGTGGACGCGGAACTCTTCGCCGGGAGAGACGCTGGCGGAAGTTTCGTCGGCTGCGTCGCCGCGGAAGCCGGCAGCTTTGCGCGTGAGCTTCGTTGGTGCGGAAGGCAACGAGGTCGAGGCCGAGAAGCATCGGCCAGTGCGGATTGAAACTGGTCGATCTTGGCGTCGAGTTCGAAAAGGAGGCCGGCTTTGCCTGTGCATCGAGATTGCTCGGCAACGACCTTCGTCGCGAAGTTCGAGTGTCTGGCGATAGATGCGGGCGAGCAACTGAGCGGTGGACAGTCCTGAGTTGCAGGGGCACTTCGACTCGAGTTGATTCGAAGAGCGCGTCGATCTCGCGAAGGCTCTGAGACCAGCCATTCGGGCGCAGGCGGCTTCACCAGGCGGGCCAGGCCGGCGATGCTGGTGTCGATGTTGACCTTGCTGTTGTGAAAGAGATCGTCATCGCGGAGTTTGTTCTGTGCTTGCGGCGCGGCTGCTGGCGCAACCGCCCACAGGTGATAGCTGGCAGTGGCGGGGCCGCTCAGGGCTGGGATTGGCGCCGCCGTTCTGCGACTTCTGCTCGCCCCAGCCTTCGCGCGCAATCTGCACGTAGCTGCGGCCCAGAGTGAGATCCAGAGTGCCGACGGGAATGCGTGACATCGGTCGAAGGAACGCCGGTGATCCATTCGCCGGTGACGTAGTTTTTGAACTTTGCCGGGGCCCACTTGCCGGTGGCGTAGTCGAACATGCCCTTGTCGGTGACGGGCGCGAAGGGCGTCATGGAGTAGACGGCCAGCGGCTGCCAGGGCTGCAGGCCGAGGCCGTCCTTCGAACGGCTTGAGCTGCTCGGGAAAGACCTTCGGGTCGCCGGCGGCCTTGAAGACCTCCTGCGCGATTTCGCCGGAGACCTGGTGCTGGCCGTGGCCGTCGGTGATGCCGCCGACAAAGGTGGAGACGATGACCTGCGGGCGCTCGCGGCGGACGGCGAGCACGGCGTCGTAGAGAACGCGGTCGTGGCCCCACTTGCTGCGAAGGATTCTTCCTGCGTCTTGGAGAAGCCGAAGTCGACCTCGGTGCCCCAGAGCTGTTTTGCGCCGTAGTACTCGTCGGCCTTGAGCAGTTCGTTGGTGCGGATGAGGCCCAGCGCGTCGTCGCTGTCGCCGGACATGGCGTTCTGGCCGCCTTCGCCGCGGGTGAGCGTGAACAGCGTGGCGCGCACGCCCAGGCCGCGCGAGAGATAGGTGAGCAGGGCGCCGTCTTCGTCGTCGGGGTGGGCCACGATCATCATCACGCTGGCGGTGGTGCCGAGGCGCTTTAGAGTCTGCTCGAGCGTCGCCTCGCCGCGGTCCTCAGGCAGCGGGAGCGCGACGAGGTGCGGCTCGCGACGCAGGCAACTGCGCCGCGGCGCGGGTGCGCGGGCAGTTGCGCGGCGATGCGAGTGCAAGGAAGAGCGCTGCAGATCGAGGCCTGCGAGGGCAGCGCCGACACTGCTGTGCGATGAGCTCTCTGGGAAAAGAACATAGTTCTCGTCAGTGTACAATCCGGGGAGCGCAAGCAGCCGCATGATCCCTTTCGTGTCCACCTCCATCTCCGCGCAAACACACGCACATCTTGAACGCCGCATCGGCCTGCGCGTCGGCCGTGCTGTTCAACATGCTGGAGATGATCGGCGTGGGGCCGTTCATCACGCTGCCGCTGGTGATTGCCGCGGCGGGCTACCGGCTGTCGGTGTGGGCGTGGCTGCTGGGCGCGGCGATCGCCGTGGCCGACGGGCTGGTGTGGGCGGAGCTGGGCGCGGCGTTTCCGCGCGCCGGCGGTTCGTATGCATTTCTGCGCGAGATCTACGGGCCGGAGCGCGCGGGCAACTGGCTGAGCTTTCTCTATGTCTGGCAACTGAGTTTTTCTGCGCCGCTGTCGATCGCCTCGGGCTGCATCGGGCTGTCGAGTTTTCTGGCGTGGTTCTGGCCGGGGCTGGAGGCGGCGCCGATTGCGGCGCTGCCCGCGCTGCATTACGCGAACTTTGCGGCGGCCGCGGCATGCCTGCTGGTGACGGCGCTGCTCTATCGGAATCTGAGTTCGGTAACGCGGCTGGCGTGGGTGCTGTTTGCGGGCGTGATGGCGGCGATGGCGGGCGTGATTGCCTCCGGGTTTGCGCATGCGGCGGCGATCGGGCGGATGGCACATGCCGGCGTCGCCGGCGCACGTCGGCTGCGGTGGCGATTGGCGGGCTGGCGCAGGCGACGCTGATTGCGACTTACGACTACTGGGGCTACTACAACATCACGTTTCTGGGCAGCGAGGTGCGGCAGCCGGAGCGGACCATTCCGCGCGCGATTCTGCTGTCGGTGCTGTTTGTTGCGGCGTTTTATGTCGCGATGAACCTGGCGGCGCTGCCATCGATGCGCGATGCCGCGATGCACGCGAACGGAGAGTGCGGTCGTGCGCGTGCAACTGGTCGGCCGAGATCGCGCGATCGGCGTTTGGGCAGTGGGCCGGCTATACTGATGGCGGCGCTGATCGTGTGGACGGCGTTTGCATCGGTGTTCTCGCTGCTGCTGGGCTACTCGCGCGTGCCGTACGCGGCGGCGCGCGAGCGGCAACTACTTCCGCTTTCTCGCCGCCGTGCATCCGAAGCACGGGATTCCGCACCGGTCGCTGGTGGCGCTGGGGCTGGTGGCGTCAGCGTTCTGCTTCTTCAGCTTGCAGCAGGTGATCACGATGCTGGTGATGACGCGGATCCTGCTGCAGTTCTTTCTGCAGCAGGTAGGCGTGATGCTGCTGCGGGTGCAGCGGCCGGAACTGGAGCGGCCGTTCAGGATTCCGCTGTATCCGCTGCCGCCGCTGGCTGCGATGGCGGGGTTCGTGTTCATCCTGGTGAACCGCAGCAACGCGCTGGGCGGGCTGGCGGTGGCGGCGGGAATCGCAGTGAGCGGAACCGTGATTTATATGGTGCGGGCGAGAAGCCTGGGGCAGTGGCCGTTTGCGCCGAGAGAGCACGGCGATTGCCCGGGCTGAGATGCGATCTGAATTTTCCAAGAGCTTAAATGAACGCAAGAAGGGCGCCATTCCGCTTGGAAATGGCGCCCTCGATGGACTGTGAATGGATTACGCGATCTCGACCGGATGCGTTGCGTAGTGCAACAGGCATGCAACGGCGCAGCTGGTGAGACGCGTCTCTGCCGAGTCAGCCCGGCTGGTCAGGATTACCGGTACACGTGCGCCAAGGACGATTCCGGCAAGCTGCGCGCCGCCGAGGTACTCGAGCTGCTTGGCAAGCATGTTGCCGCTCTCGAGATCGGGCACGACGAGAATGTCGGCCTGGCCGGTGACAGGCGAGTTGAGATGCTTGATCTCCGCGGCGTGAGCGCTGACGGCAGTATCGAAGGCCAGCGGTCCGTCGAGGATGCCGCCGGTGATCTGGCCGCGATCGGCCATCTTGCACAATGCGGCCGCTTCCATGGTGGAAGGAATCTTGGGATTGACAGTCTCAACAGCAGAGAGCAGCGCAACCTTGGGTTCCGGAATGCCGAGTGCGTGGGCCAGATCGATGGCGTTCTGCACGATGTGAATCTTGTCTTCGAACTCCGGCTTGATATTGATGGCGGCGTCGGTGATGAGCAGGGTGCGCGCGTAGGCCGGTGTATCCATCACGAAGACGTGGGTGATGCGGCGAGAAGTGCGGAGGCCGGTGTCGCGCTGCATGGCGACCTTCATCAACTCGTCGGTGTGGAGGCTGCCCTTCATCATGGCCTGGGCGTTGCCGCTGCGGCACATGCTTACGCTGAGCTCGGCGGCTTTTACCTCGCTGTCCGCGTCAAGGATTGGGTAAGGCGAGATGTCGACGCCGATCTTTGCGGCGAGCGCGCGCATCGCGGCTTCATCGCCGATCAGCGTGGGCTTGATGAGGCCTTCGAGGGCAGCTTCAACCGCGCCGCTCAGAGCGACATCCGAGAGCGGCCAGCAAACCGCGGTGGTGATGGCCGGAAGCGATTTGCAGCGATCCAGAAACTTGTGAAAGACGTGATAGTCGGCGGGATGGCCAACCAGCGGATCGACGACAACCGCTTCGGCGAGGGGGGCGAGATCGCTCATGATGTTCATTCTCCACGGCCGGAGCGGGAATTAACCCGTTGGCCTGACGCATTCATTCTTACGCGGCCATGGAAAATGAGGTGTGCGGAAGGTCACACTACGAAGCTGTGTTGCGCAATGCGGGACCGTGGTCACCCAGGCTTTGCCGGGGCGGTGCGATGGGAGAAGCAGGTCCTTCGCCCCGCTTACCCCATTTCATGGGGCCCCAAGCGTGCGGGGCTCAGGATGACACATCAATTGAGGAAGGGTTTTTTCGGTGCGGCGGGTTTGACGTGAAGAGGAGTGAAGCGGCTTCCCACCCATGCCGCGATGAAACTGCGTCATGGATGGGGCACCCAGATTTGAGTTGTCCCAAGCTACTCCGCCCGCAAGGCATTGACGGGATTGACCTGCGCGGCGCGGCGCGAGGGCAGGTAGCAGGCCAGCCACGCGATCGCGATGACAGCCGCGGTTGCCAGTGAATAGGTCAACGGATCCATGGGACTGACCTTGAACAGAATCGAAGCCATGAAGCGCATGGTGGCGAAGGCTGCTCCAACGCCGAAAGCCGCGCCAATGGCAGCCAGGATCAACCCCTGCCGCACAAACATTCCGGTGAGTGCATCGCGCTGAGCGCCGAGCGCCATGCGAATCCCGATCTCGCGCGTGCGCTGTGAAACTGCGTAAGAAATCACTCCATAGATGCCGACGATGCCGAGCAGCAATGCCATGCCGCCTGCGACGCAGAGCATGATGAGCGTGAACGATGTGCGAGCCATCGACTTGGTGTAGAGTTCGCCAACTGTTGCCGGGTCGGCCAAAGGCAGATCGCCATTAATCGACCATACTGCCTGTTGCACCTGGCTCATGAATGCGGACGAACCCGCGCGTGGCGAGCGAATGACAAACGATACGGCTCCCCGCACCGTCTCCGGCTCCCCCTCGAATTTGGCCATATAGACGGGCCAATACACGGTTGTCGGCGCCTTCTGGCTGACTCCGTCGTAATAGACATTCTTTGCGACGCCGATGATCTCGCGCCAGTCGTCGGTGTTTCCGACACGAATGCGCTTGCCCAGCGCATTGGCGGGTTCGCCCCAGTATTCGCGGGCCAGGTTTTCCGACACGAGGGCAACCGGCCGTTTCTGGTAGGTCTCAGCCCACGTCAGATCTCTCCCCGCGATCAGCGGAGTGCCCATCGTAGAGAAGAATCCGGGAGAAATGTTGACGAAGCGCCGAATTGGCGGTATCTCGTTATCGCGGTATGTGCGGTCTTGCGCGAAGAGCACATCGTTCGAACTGTTTCCGTCCATTGGGATGTGCGAGGAAAAAGCCACGGAGGAAACGTTGGGAATCGCAGCCAGTTTATCGGCAATCGCCTGCTCGATATGAACCACATTCACCTTCTGATTCTCAGGCACGCTCGACTCAGGGATGTAGATGCGGAACTTCTGCAAGGTTCCCGGATCGGCGAATCCAGGCGAAACGTTGGCCAGCGCCTGAAACGTGCGGATCATCAGTCCGGAGCAAATCAGCAGGACGAGCGCGAGCGCCACCTGCACAATCACCAGCACTTTGCGCGCGCGATGCCGTTCGCGGCTCTGGCTCAGTGCGCGTCCGCCTTCACGCAAGCCGGTGTTGATCTGCACTCCTGAGTATTTGATTACCGGGAGCATGCCTATGACGACGCTCACAAAGAGCGCAGTCCCGGCCGCAAAAAGCAGCACAGGAAAATTGATGCCGATCTCGTGCAGACGCGGCAGCCCGGTGGGAGCAGCCGCCACCAGCACGCGGAGCGCCGCGAAGGCCAGAGCGAGTCCGATTGCGCCGCCAGTGACTCCCAGAACCGCACTTTCGAACAATAGCCCCAGCGTGATGTTAGAGCGCCCGGCGCCGAGAGCAGAACGGATCGCCAATTCCTGTCGGCGACCTTCAACACGCACCAGCAGAAGGTTGGCTACGTTGGCGCATGCGACCAGCAGCACTGCCACAATTGAACCCATCAAGACCCAAAGGACATTTCCTACATCGCCGACGACATCCTTTTTGAGAGTGTGGAGGTTTGCGCTGATCTTGACCTTTTCAAAGATAGCGGTACTGAATCCATCGGGCGCAGGGAAACTGTGAATTGCAATCGGCAGCAGGCGATTCATATCCGTATCGGCCTGCTTCAAGGTAACGCCGGGTCTGAGCCGGGCGACTCCGCGAAAGCTGAAGTTTCCAAGCTTCACTTTGCTGCGGTCCAACTGCATGGGCAAGAACAGTGCGGCGTTGTAATTGTCGAGGAACTGGAAATCTCGTGGCAGCACCCCAATGATCTCGCGAGAGGTGCCATCAACATCGAGTGTTCGCCCCACGGCAGAATTGTTACCGCCGAATTTCTTCTGCCAGTAGTTATAAGAAAGAATGATGGTCTTGGGCGCGCTAGCCGCGTCATCACTGCGCGTGAAGAGCCGTCCCAGAACCGGTCTTACGCCCAGCAGCGGCAGAGTTCCATCCGTCACATCCATTCCGGATACGTGCTCTGGCTCCCCCGCGCCGGTAACAGATAAGGAGTCTCCGTTGTACATGCCGACATCTTCAAGCGTCGTGCTCTGTTCCCGATCAATGAAGTAAATGAAGGGCGCCATGTTCAGGTCGCCTTGAAAGCCGATTTCCGGAGCCGAGTGCCAGATACCGACAAGCCGATCTGCCTGGGGATAGGCCAGTGGCTTTAATAGAACGCCTTCAACCACGCTGAAGACAACCGTGTTTGCCCCAATGCCAACGGCCAGCGTTATCAGCGTGATCGTTGTGAAGAGGGGAGCACGTGCCGAATCTTCTGAAGACTTGCTTGAGCTGATCGGTAAAAAACTCCATTGGCAAACCTTCCTCATCCTTGGATTCGTCGTACGGGGATTACGCGCAGCCACGACGAGCTATTCGGCCGTAACCAGAACTACGTGAAGACCAAGGGAAAAGTTCGCAGAATGTGACGAAGCGGCGAGAGGGGCGGAACAAATCGGCTGGTCCCGCCGCTTTGGGCTACTTGATGCCGACGACCATGGAATCGGGGCCGACGAGATGCTCGACGCGGGTTTCGCGGAATCCAGCTTCCTTCATCCAGCCAACGCAGTCGGCGCCGGTGTAATCGAAGCCGCCGGGGGTTTCGATCAGCATATTCAGGCTCGCCAGCAGGCCGAAGGCATTCTTCGAACGATCGTCATCAATCAGAGAGTCGTAAACGATATAGGCGCCATCTGGTGGCAGAGCCTCGTATGCCTTGCGAATCAGCATCTTCTTCTCTTCGAGGTTCCAGTCGTGCAGGATGTGTCCCATCATGATGACGTCGACGTTTGGCAGAGGATCGGTAAAGAAGCTTCCGGCCTTGAACTTCACGCGTGAGGAAAGCGCGTGGCCTTCCACATATTCCTCGAAGATGGGAGCGACTTCGGGCAAGTCGAATCCAGTGCACGAGAGATGCGGATTCTTGAGCGCCACCTGCACGATGAGATCGCCCTTGCGCGGTGCCGCAGTCGGCTGCGGATTTGTAATTCGCTGCCAGGGAAATTTTGCGGCGATGGTCATATTGGCGCCGCGGCTTATGCCGGTCATGGCGCGCAGAAATCCCTTGAGCCGGGTGGGATCGGCGTAGAGGGCCGCCGAATGTCTCAGTGTCGCCTGTGGCCTCATTCTGGTTTTGACCTGTGCGCAAGGCTGTGGTCAGGTGCCCCCAGTGGTGAAAGAGACGCTTGTTCGCCATCTCGAGGATGCCGCCGATGTAAGAGGGTTTGCGCTTGTCGAGAAAGACGTCGCTCGAGGGCGTATTCGCGTAATTGCCATTCTGTCGCTCGAGAAAACCTAATGCGACCAGTGCATCCAGAAAGTCCCGGGAGGAGCGAGGGTGCAATCCCAGGCGGCCGGTCAGCGATTCCAGGCTTTCGGGGCCTTTGGAGAGCTCGGTAAAGACTTCCATCTCGACGGCGCTGAGCAGAGTTTTCGAAGCCCAGAAAGCCATACCGGTTTGCAGAATGTGATCGGGTGAGGGTGCGGACGTAGTCATGGTGTCTCTTTCGTTCGGAGGTTCTCGATTCGCCCTTGGGAGGAACCGGCTGGCAGTGAACGAGAAGGTCTGCTTGCGGCGGGGAAGTCGGGCGTTGCGAGTGAGACGAGTTTACATGACGATGAGTTGAGCGGGGAATGGGCAAAGATGGTGAGAAACGAGAACGGGATTGCTGTAAATCCTGAGGTGTGACGTCCGCATAGGCTGGTATTCACCAACAATGGCAAAGCGCTTGTCATGTTGAGCGTAGCGAAGCGGAGTCGAAACATCTGCGGTTGTTCTTCCGGGCTTTCCAGCCACAAAAACTGCTGACTTCCGGTTAGGCGATCATTCGTCCGAGATCCCCTGAGAGTCACATCCGATCGGCTTTTTCACTCTTCGTTTGCAGCCTCAGAATGTCGATTTTCTCGTGTCCTCGTTTCAGGAATCGCTCATAACCCTGAGCCATGAGCCACGCTACCAGCACAATCAGACCGAGTATCTTGCTCGATGTGCCGAGCAAGCGCGGAACACGCTGCCAGAACCAGCGGTCCAACCACCCGGCAAGGAGAATCAAGGCGGCGAGAGCGGCAACGCAGTTGGCAATGGTTACTAAACTGGTACGACGATTCTCCATGGGTCTGCCTCAACACGGATTATCTCGTGGTCTTTTACTGTTTTCATGCCAAATATCTTGCACCGAGCGTCTTGTTGGCAATTCGGAACGGTTTTCCCACGCGAATGTTCGGGGTGGCACTAACAAAGGCAACCGCAGATCTTTCGACTGCGCTGCGCTCCGCTCAAGATGACAACCCTGCATGGAAGAGACCACGTCTCCACGGTTAGTGCTGTTCTGGCCAAGGTGCAGAGCTTCCCGGCACTCATCAAAGCTGGTATGCTGCGTGCGCGGAGAAAACCGATTTACACGAGGAGTGCAAGCCGATGTGGTTCCTGGGAATGGATGTGGGTACGGGCGGTACGCGGGCAGTTGTTGTTGATGCAAATGGCAGGCTGATCAGCGGAGCTTCGAGCGAGCATGCTCCCTTCCGCACGCCGCATCCCGGATGGGCCGAACAGGATCCTGAGGACTGGTGGCGCGCTGCACAGGAAGCCATCAAGCTGGCGCTGGCTGCCGCGCCGGAGCCGCATCAGCCCATCGCCGGAATCGGCCTGACCGGGCAGATGCATGGCGCGGTGATGCTGGACGAGAATGGCGCGGTGTTGCGGCCGTCGCTGATCTGGTGCGACACGCGCACGCAACCCGAGTGCGACTGGCTGACGGAGAAAATCGGTTACGAGAAGCTGATTGAACTCACCTGCAATCCTGCGCTGCCGAATTTCACGCTGACCAAGCTGCTGTGGGTGAAGAAACACGAGCCGGAGATTTTCGCAAAGATTCGCCACATCATGTGCCCGAAAGATTATGTGCGCTACAGGCTCACCGGAGAGTTTGCGATCGACGTGCAGGAGGCCAGCGGCACTCTGCTGCTGGATGTGACACATCGGCGCTGGTCGAAGGAAGTTGCCGAGGCGGCGGGGATTCCCGAGAGCTGGTTGCCGAAGGTGTATGAATCGCCCGAGGTTTGCGCGCGAATCAGTGAGACGGCAGCTGGGCTGACGGGGCTGAAGGCGGGCACGCCGGTCGTTGCCGGTGCTGGCGACCAGGGCGCGGGCGCGGTGGGCATGGGCATTCTGCAGCCGGGGTCTGTGTCGGCGACGATCGGCACGTCGGGCGTAGTGTTTGCGGCGACGGCGCAACCTACGAAGGATCCAAAGGGACGCATGCACACGTTCTGTCATGCTGTGCCGGGTGTGTGGCACGTGATGGGCGTGACGCAATCGGCGGGGTTGAGCCTGAATTGGCTGAAACAGACATTCTTTGCTGGTCAGAATTATGACAGCATGACGGCGGCAGCGGAGAAGATTCCGGCAGGAAGCGAAGGGCTGATGTGGGCGCCGTATCTGCTGGGAGAGCGCACGCCGCATCTCGATCCGCAGGTGCGCGCGGCGTTCGCGGGTATTTCTACCATTCACACGGCTGCGCATTTCACGCGCGCTGTGCTCGAAGGCGTAGCGTATTCGTTGCAGGACAGCTTCTCGCTGTTCCAGGACCTGGGAGTTCCTTTAAGTGCAGTCAGGCTGGGCGGCGGAGGTGCGCGCGGCCCGCTGTGGCGCAAGATTCAAGCCGGTGTTTACGGGCAGGCTGTCGAAGTGCTCACGGCAGAAGAAGGTGGCGCGTTTGGTTGTGCGTTGATGGCCGGGGTGGGTACGGGTCACTGGGCCAGTCTCGATGCAGCGTGCGGGCAGGCGATTGAAGTGGCGCAACGCATCGAGCCCGATCCGGCGGATCTCGCCGCATACAAGGCGGGGTATGCAGAGTGGCGGAAACTGTATCCGGCGCTAAAGACACTGTGATAGACGAACTTCGTACGGACGCGTGCTCCGCTTAATGTTGCTCTGCGCTGGTCCGCGCTTTCCCACTCATTCCGCGATGAAACTACGGAATGAATGGGGCACCCTCGGGCCCTTCCTCGGCCTGCAAAATACTTTGAGTTCAAGCGGGTGCCTGTTCTTTTGAAGGCGAGCGTTTCGGCGTTGGACAGGCGATTTTTTGATCATTTGACATCCAAATGACAATTCCCGGCTATACACGTAGGGTGGGGATGCTATAGCCTTGCTGCAAATTGCTTTGCGGTGAGGGCCTGATGCGTCTCAATTCCTGCTTGGTTTCATTACTCTTCGTGTGCGCCGGTTCCGGCGCGATTGCTCAGACGGGCGCTGCGCCCTCTTGTGCGGATTTGCGCCTGGTGCCAGCGCCGCGTGAATGTTCGGCGGTCAAGTCAATTTTGATTGGGTCGGCCGGTCTGCACATCGTCTCCGGCAAAACTTCTGAAGACCAATTCGCTGCAAAGGATCTCGAAGAGTCCTTGAAGGACCGGGGCATTGTTGTCGGGAAAGAGAAGGCAACGACGGTTCGCTTCGAGCGAGTTACGGCAGAACATGCGAAGGACGGATTCGAGAAGCCGGAAGAGGCCTACAAGATTGAACCAACTCCACGGGGTCTCACCGTGATTGCAGAGACGGGCGCGGGCATCTTCTATGGCGCGCAGACCGTCAAGCAACTCATTCGCGGCTCGGGCAAAGATGCGGTCCTGCTTGTTCCCACGATTCGCGACTGGCCCGCGATGGCGCATCGCGGGCTCAGCGACGACTGGTCGCGCGGACCGCTGCCCAATATGGACTTCCTCAAGCGCGAGATCCGAACGCTGGCGGCTTACAAGTACAACATCTTTTCGCCATACTTCGAGCACACGTTTGCCTATGCCAGCACGCCGGTCGCGGCGTTTCCCGGCGGAGCGATGACTCCGGAAGAGGGCAGGGAACTCGTGGAGTACGCGGCAAAGTATCACATCACGATCATTCCCGAGCAGGAGGCCTTCGGCCATCTGCATCATGTGCTTAAGTTCGAGCAGTATTCGCCGCTCGGCGAAACGCCGCATGGCGCAGTGCTGGCTCCGGGCGATGCGCGAACGCTGCCACAGATCGGCGAGTGGTTCGGCGAACTGGCGAAGGTTTTTCCGGGGCCATACGCGCACATCGGCGCCGACGAAACATTTGAACTCGGCCTGGGGCGCACGCGCGACGAGGTGACGCAAAAGGGACTCGGGGCAGTCTATCTCAATTTCCTCACGCAGATTCACCAGCAACTCGAGCCGAACCACAAGCGGCTGCTCTTCTGGGGCGATATCGCGGAGAATTCGCCGGAACTGGTGGGAACGCTGCCCAAGGACATGATCGCGGTTTCGTGGCACTACGATGCGCAGCCCGACTTCACCAAGAACCTGGAACCTTTTATTAAGTCGGGACTTGAAACCTGGGTCGCGCCAGGAGTGAACAACTGGAACCGCGTTTATCCGAACAACAACGAAGCCCTTGGGAATATTCGCGGCTTTGTGCGCGACGGACAGAAACTCGGCGCGACGGGAATGCTGAACACGGTCTGGAATGACGATGGCGAAGGCATCTTCGATGAAAACTGGTTTGGCGTTTTGTTCGGCGCAGCAGCTGCGTGGCAGCCAGGGGAAAGTCCGGAAGCCAACTTCATCGCCTCTTACGGTCAGGCATTTCATAACGATCCGACAGGCAAGATCAGCCAGGCGCAGCAGGAGTTGATGGCGGCGCACGCAACGCTGAGGAAGGCGGGACTGTACGATGTGCAGGATTCCTACTTCTGGGTCGACCCGTTCTCGCCCGAAGGCCAGCAGGTTGCTGCGAAACTAGTTCCGGTTGCACCAGAGCTTCGCCTGCACGCAGAGCGAGCGATCACGCTGCTTGCCCAGGCGCGTGCGGCTGGAAAGCTGGATAATCCCGAAGCGCTTGACGCCCTCGAACTCGGTGCGCGGCGCATCGACTTCATCGGATACAAATTTCTCGCAGCGGAAGAAATCGCATCACTCTACGCAAAGGCGCAGTCGCTTGCAAGCGACAAGAGCCATTGGAGCGAAGTGTCGGAGGCGTTGCACATGATCGGTTCAAACAACGGGCGCCTGGAGGATATTCGCGATGGCTACTCGCAAATTGGCCTGCTCTTCAACGATGCATGGCTGCGCGACAATCGCCCGTATTGGTTGGCGAACAACATGGCCCGCTACGATCGCGCCACCCAGATGTGGGTAGGCCGCGGCAATGCATGGCAGAACGTCATCCAGCGTTGGTGGAGTACGCACACGCTGCCGCCGGCGAGCGAAGTGGGATTGCCCGCTCCGCTTTCTCCTGCGGGAAAATAATTCAGCGGTGACCTTCTGCTTTGCGAAATGCAGAGGTGCGGAGCGGGCACGTCTTCGTTGCAATTTATTGTCGTGCCAAGCGTCTTCTCGCGATCAATTCGCGGAATGCCGAAATTGTCAGTATTTTCGCTTGACGGTCATATTGCCTGCGGTCAGAATTGATTTCCCAACGGAACTGACCTCAGGAGGTCCCCATGTTTCATGCGCGCTTTTGGGCCCCGCTCTTTCTGTGTTGTGCTGTTCTGATTGCAAGTTCCTCTCAGAGCGCCTCAGCCGCCACGTTGTGTGTGAACCCGTCAGGTTCGCACGGATGCTACTCCACGATTTCAGCAGCTGTTGCTCATGCCTCTGCATGGGATGTGATCAACGTTGGTCCTGGAACGTACAAGGAAGACGTTGTGATCGGAATGCCGCTCTCGTTGATCGGAGCAGGCGCGGGCGTTTCAATCATCGACGCGACTGGCCTTGCCAACGGCATCTTTGTCGACGGATTCGACAATGCGGGGCTCGGTCATATCAATATCGCCGGATTCACCGTTGAGAATGCAAATTGGGAAGGCGTTCTTGTGGTGAGCGCTTCGGACGTGGTCCTTCGCGATAGCAAAATCGTCAACAATACAAAGGCCACCGCGGCATTTACCGGAGAGCCGGGTGCTTGTCCGGGACAGCCGGCATTCGAAACGGACGAGACCGGCGATTGTGGTGGGGGATTGCACCTTATCGGCGTTTGGAATTCGACCATTTCTGGAAATACGATCACGAAAAATGATGATGGCATCCTGGTGAGCGACGAGACTGCAGCGAGCCACGACATTCTGATCATCCAGAACAGCGTGAACGATAATCCGGGCGAATGCGGCATCGTGCTTGCGTCGCATCCGCCGTTTGGAGCGATCGGGTCGAAGCATCACGGTGATTACCACATCATCGTCGAAGACAACGACGTCGAGAACAACGGCGTGCAGGTTGGGGGCGCCGGAGTGGGGATATTCTCTGATGGAATCGGGCAAGGCCGCTCCTCGCAGCACGTGATCAGTCACAACAAGCTCATCGGCAACGGAATCGGCGGTGTCGCGCTGCATACTCACGTTGGACCGAACTTCGGATTGCCGGCAGACAACATGGATGGCAACGTGATCACCAACAACTACATCGCCAAGAATCTCGCGGATGTGGACGACACGGCGACAGGCGGACGCGTTGGCATCAATATCAATAGCGGCGGAGGCGGGACTCCTGTTAACGGCACCATCATTTCGCACAACGTCATCACCGACGAGGACATTGACGTTGCAGTCAACACGCCGACCTGGGTCAATATTCATTTGAACGATCTGCGCGGCGGAAAAGTTGGCGTGGCCAACGTCTGTACGCTCGACGATCCAAGCTGCAAGGGTGGAAGCGATGCCAGTGAAAACTACTGGGGATGCGCGAAAGGGCCCGGCGGATGGGGATGCTCAACAACCAGCGGTCCGAATATCCTGTTTACTCCGTGGCTGAGCCAGCCTGTGAACGATGACGACGACAAGGATCAACACTAGATTCGGTTCCGCAAACAGAAAGGCCTGCCGCGATCATCGGCAGGCCTCTCTGCTTCTGCGGTGCGTTAGTTGATTGTCATGTCCGCGTGCAACGGCGTGCTCTCGCTCGAATCGCCGACAAGAATGACGAACTTGCCGGGATCGATTGTCCAGTTATGCTTCGTCTCATCCCAGTAGCTGAAGGCGCGGGCGTCAAGCGAGAGTGTTACGTGTTTTGTTTCGCCGGGAGCAAGGTGGATTTTTTCAAAGCCCTTCAGCTCACGCTCGGGCCGCTTGGCTTTTGCTGACGGGTCAGATACGTAAAGCTCGGCGACTTCGGCACCCTGCGTGGACCCTGCGTTAGTCACGTCGAAATTCACCGGCACCGTTGAGCCCGAGGTTGCGGACGCAGGCACCTTGAGATTCGAGAAGCTGAACGTCGTGTAGCTTAGCCCGAATCCAAACGGGAAGAGCGGATGCTCGCCGGTAGTGGTCCAATAGCGGTAGCCAACCATGAGCTTGTCGTCGTACTTCACGTGCGGAATGTCGAGATCTACGGGTGGGTGGTTGTTCTCGACGACATGCAGCTTGGTGTCCGCACCTTTGATCGGGTAGTAATGCGCGTAGGAGGGATCTTCGTCCCAACTGAGGTCGAAGCTGATGGGGAGCTTGCCCTCGGGATTGTGCTTGCCGAAGAGGACCTCCGCAATGGCCGTTCCGCCCTCCTGGCCGGGATACCATGCGTGGACCAGAGCCGGAACCTTGTCGAGCCAGCGGTGCGTATCGAATGCGCCACCGCCGATGAACGTTACCACCGTATGAGGATTGGCTGCTATGGCGGCTTCGATCAGCGCATCCTGACCCCAGGGCAGGTTGAAGGTGCGATCGAGGCCTTCGCTTTCGGTGGAAGGATTGAATCCAACCGCGACGACAACGACATCCGCGACCGATGCGTATTGCTTTACTTCTGCTGAAATCATGTCCGTTTCGTTCACGATGCCGAGTCCGAAACGGTTGCCGACGAATCCCGGCAGGTAGTCGGCGACGACGTTGATGGTCTGTCCGGCGTTCAAATTGATGGATGCAGATTCGGGGTGCTGCCCTTCGATCTGCGCCTGCTGAATGATTTGCTTGCCGTCGACGCTTACAGTGAAGTGATCGTCGCCTGAAGCAGCAGCGAGCATCAGGTATTTGCCGGACTTGAGAGCCTTGAATGAGCCGGAGTAGCGGATGCTGCGCGGAGTCTTATCCGCCGGGCCCCACCATTCCTGCTTGTAGTTGTTGATGTTTCGCACGGAGACATTTTCCGGAGAGCCAGTGAAGTTCTTGCTCGGGAATGTGACTTCTTTCAAGGCCGGCTCCCAATGCGTCTGCCAGAAGATGTCGTTCATCTCCGGCAGGCCGCGGGTGTAAAGCACGTGCGTGTCCGGGCCAACCAGCTTCGCAATACCCGTAAGGATGCTGACCGGCTCAAACGCCTGCGCTTCGGACGATCCGCCGCCACCTGTGACTGCCGGCCATGCGCTGGGACCAATGATGGCGATGGTTTTGATCTTCGCTGCATCGAGGGGTAGAGTGTGGGCGTCGTTCTTGAGGAGCGTGATGCTCTTCAGCGCACCTTTGAGCGCAACCTCCCGACCGGCGATGGAGTAGGTTGAATCGGCGGGATCCAATTGAGGGCGATCGAGCCAGCCGTAGCGCAACGCCACGCGAAACAGCCTGAGCACCTTTTCGTCGATTGTCGACTCTTTCACAGTGCCGTTCTTCACAGCGGCCAACAAAGTTTGCTCATTCATGAAGCGGGGTGATGGCATTTCGAGATCGAGGCCGTTATTCGCGGCGGCTACGCCATCATAAGTCGCGTCCCAGTCTGACATCAGCACGCCTTGAAATCCCCACTCGCCCTTGAGCACTTTCAGATTCAAAAAATCGTTTTGCGTGGCGTGCGTTCCGTTAATCAGGTTGTAGGAGTCCATTACAGCGTCTGCGTGTCCCTTGGTCACGGCGGCTTCAAAGGCCGGCAGGTAGATCTCGCGCATGGTGCGCTCGTCGGCTGTTACATCCACGTTGTGCCGGTTGTATTCCTGGTTGTTCAGCGCATAGTGCTTTACGGTGGTGCTCACTCCCTGCGACTGCACGCCCTCGATATAGGGAACAACAAGCGCGCCGTTCAGGTAGGGATCTTCTGACAGGTACTCGAAGTTACGGCCGCTCACTGGCGAGCGGGCGATGTTGACGCCGGGGCCGAGCAGGAAGTTGACGCCACGGGCGCGTGCGTCCCGGCCCAGGCTTTCGCCCAGATCCTTGGCAAAGTCACCAACCCAGGTGGCTGCCAGGGCTGCGCCGCCGGCATAGGCCGTCGTCGGTCCCCAGGTGCGCACGCCGACTGAAGCGTCTGACATCTTGAAACGCGGAAGCCCGATAGCAGGAATCGCATTGGTGAACATTCCGTCGACGCCGCCGATGAGCTGGATTTTCTGTTCCAGGGTGAGTTTTGCCAGCAGAGCCTTAGCCCGGGCCTCGATTGCGGGTGAATTTGGCGAGGGAGCCTGAGCTAGCGCAGAGCCGGAGATGCAAAGCAGGCATGCAAAGAGGACAAGAGTCAGGTTCACAATGCGAACGCGAACAAACGTTTGAGTTGAGGCTTTCCTGAGGTTTTTCATGACGGGGAGAAGCCTACCGTATCCGGCTCCCGCGTGTATACCGGCTGGACCGCCTGCAAGACGAAGGGAATACCGGATTATCTCTGGGGTAAGTTCCACATTTCCTTTGATTTGTGACCACAGTCACAGGAAGAAGTGAATACGGTCACTGCTCCACCCTTCGCGCGAGAGCAGACTCAGTAACCATCAGGCCCGAATCGGCCCGGCGCACCCCGCGCCACCGGCAACCCTGGCGCAAGAGAAGGATGTTATGAGTTTCGCATCTGGTTTAAAGACCATCGTCGTGGCAACGGACCTGGACGGTAGGGCAGATGCCGCGTTGGAGTATGCGCGCAAACTGGCCGTGGCTTACGGGGCCCGCATCGTGCTGGCTCACGGGCTCGATCCGTTGGATTACGCCTCGGTCGTGGCGGTTCCCGGAAAGGTTCTCAGCAGTCTCACCGAGCAGGCCCGCGCCACCCTCGATCAAATGACCTCCGATCTGATTCGGGAAGGCATCCACAGCCATTCGGAGATTCGCCAGGGTGAAGTCGCACAGATGCTCGCGGATGTCGCGCGCCAATATGGAGCCGGTCTGATCGTGATTGGCACGGAAGGCAAGCAGGGCGCAGGACCAATTCTCGTAGGAGCGGTGGCCGAGCAACTGGTGCGTCTGGCTCCGTGTCCAGTTCTCGCAGTCGCCGCTGACTACAACGCTGGTGCCTATCGCCCTGTGCCGGGCGGCCCCGTGATGCTCGCGATGGAACGGAATGAGGCTACTGCAGAGGCTGCGGAAACAGCCTGTTCGCTTGCCGAGATCTTCCACAGGACATTGATCGTCGTTCATGCGCGCAGGCCCGAGGAGGCCGTTGCGTTTCTCAATCCCATGGCGACCACGGTCAAGGAGTTCGGGATCGAAAGCGCGGGACGTTTTCCTCTGCGCTGCATCGTCAAGGACGGCAAGCCCAGTGACGCGATTGTCGATGCAATCGGACAGTATCAACCAAGTGTGCTGGTGATTGGAGTGAAGCGAACCAGCGAAACCCCGGGACCGCATGGCACGGCGTTCACCCTGCTGGCCCGGTCGCGCGTACCCGTGCTCTGCGTGCCGCCCGCGATGGCCTCAGTGGAGCGGGAATCGGAAACATGTACGAGTGCGCCCTGCTGAGGACGCGAGTGGGCAGATGAGTGCACTGTTCAATCCGACGAAGCGGCAGAAGCAACTTACATCGACCGCTCAATGAACCCATCGAACTTGCAGCTTGTCCTGAGACGAGCTGCCGCATATGGGATTTGGTAACTCTGAGTTCCGGGAAAGCCGGCGAGACCGCGACAACGCGGAAGCGAGAACCGCAGCTGATCAGGCTCGCAGCTGGATCATGCACGGGAAAGAGGCAAGAGGAGACAGAACCATGCAGTCAGCAGGTATCCCCGAACAGCACGACGGCGCTGCTGCACATCCGATTGCAGAACTGTTGGCCTGTCCGCCGGCGGTTGGAAATATGCTGAATGCGTCGGCGGAGTGCATCGAGTTCGATGCAGGAGATGTCATCTTTCAACAGAACGACATTTGCCGGGGGCTTTACGTTGTGGTTTCGGGTTATATGCTGCGCAAGGCGTCGCGGCTGGATACGCGGCTTAAGCTTGGAACCGTCCGTGCCGGGGAAATAGTGGAATTGGCTGCAATGTTAGGTGATGTACGTCACACATATACACTTGTGGCGCAGTCCAAAGGGACAGCTATGCGATTGCCCAAGGAAGCGTTGCAGCGTGGGTTCGAATTGTATCCTCCCCTCAGGATGCAGCTCTTGGAGGAGTTAGCTCGTGAAGTTTCAAGAGCATACGGGTTGTGCTTCGCGACAAGGCTGGCGGGAATCCGGCGCAGACCGGCCGGATCAGCGCAAGCCTGAACATCAGGGAAGTTGAGAGAATCGGAGATCTGGATTCCGGGATTTTGCCTTTAAAGACTCCTCCTTCGGAGTCCCTATCCATCTTTATCCAGAAGAACTAAGATATACTCTGGATAAATCGCGGAATAGGTATGGCTGGACTTCACTCTCATCACCCCCCGGAAGATTGTCTTAATTGCGAGCACCGCCATCTGCGGATGTTTTGCAATCTCACACCCGAGGCTTTGCAGGATTTCGACAACATCGGAATCATGATGAGCCACGCGCGGGGTGCAAAGCTGTTTACCGAGGGCGATGCGGCGCGGAACGTCTTCATCATCTGCTTTGGGCAGGTGAAGATTTCGTCGACCTCACGCGACGGCAAGACAATGATCCTCAAGATTGCGGCTCCCGGTGACGTGATGGGGCTGAGCGCGGTCCTGGCCAACGTTCCTCATGAAGTGACGGCCGAAGCCATCGAGCCCTGCCAGGTGAAAACGATCCGCAAGCAGGAGTTCATCGACTTTCTCGGCCGGCATGGAATCGCGAGCATGCACGCAGCGCAATCGCTGTCGGGCGAATATCTGACCGTCTTCCACGATGCCAAGCGGCTGGCTCTTTCCGGTTCCGCTGCGGGACGGCTTGCGCGTCTGTTGCTTGATTGGGGTAAAGCCGCTTCCAATGGCAAACCGGAGATCCGGTTTACGATGGCCCTGACGCATGAAGAGATCGCCAACATGGCCGGCACTTCACGCGAGACGGTCACGCGCCTGCTGAATCAGTTTCGCCGCGACCAGTGGATCGTCATCAAGGGCGCCAGCCTTACGATCTCCAAGCCTGACCAACTCGAACGTCTCACCGCGTAAACTTCTTCCCTGAGTACCTTCTCAACAGTGAGAGGAGCCGTCTTTATGTCTCAGGAAGAATCATTACAGCCCGTCATCGATTTCATTCGCGAACTGGACAAACTGAAAGGCGTGGAGCGCAAGACACGGCCGCTCGGGCTTGCGCGCTTTGAGAACTCTGCAGAGCACAGCTGGCAGATAGCCGTGCTCGCAATGGTGCTGTCCCGCTTCGCGGAGAGGCCTATCAAAATCGAGCGTGTTGTCAGCATGCTTCTGTTGCATGACATCGGTGAAATCGATACAGGCGACACCATCGCCTATGCGACCGAGGGCCTGGAACAACGCAAGGCGGCGGAACACGCCGCCGTGAAGCGCATCAGCTCAATCCTGCGAAGCCAAGCCGGTGGTCCATTTCTGGAGCTATGGGACGAGTTCGAGGCGGCCGAGACTCCCGAGGCGCAGTTTGCGCACGCGATGGATCGTTCTATCCCGATCATCCTCAATCTTGCCAACAATGGTCAGAGCTGGCGCGAAAACGGCATCCGCTACGAGCAGGTCCTTAAGCGCAATGGCCCCGCGGTTCAGGCAGGATGCCCTGCGCTGTGGGCGTATCTCCAGCAGCAGCTCGACGAAGCGCAAAACAGCGGCTGGTTCGGCTCAATAGAAGATTGCATATCCCAGGCTTAGGATGACAATTGTTCTCGAAGTTGCTGACGGTGAGCGTTCGCACGAAGCGTTGAGTTATTGATTTTCTTAAAGAGAAATCTTGTCGTGCTCTTGCGGAATTGGAACCGGTTCTTCTTCCACATCGCGCAGTGTGAGCACGGGACAACGGGCGTGGGCCAGCACGCGATAGACGGTGCGATCGTGGGTCAGGTTGTGGAAGACCGAACGATGTGTCGAACCCAGAACAATGAGGTCGGCATCGAGTTCCGCCGATGCAGCCAGAATCTCGATCGCGGGATGTCCGTGCGCAACGCGAGCCTCTACCTCGACGCAACAGGAGTCTGTAGCGGTAATCTCTGTCGCGAGAATGCGCAGCTCACGCAGCGCCGTCGAATCCAATCCGGTTGGCAGGCGATCTCGTTGCATCTCGTCGATCGGAGGCAATACATGCAACAGGATAAGTTTCGCCTTCCGGTTCGCGGCGATCTGGCATGCAAGTGCTGCGCTCGGGCTTGAGGTCTCTCTTAACGTGGTGGCGTGCAAGACAACCCTTTGCCGGGCGTCGCCTGCCACCTCGAGATGAGCCTCGGGTCCCACGGTGATGACCGGGAGGTTTACCGAGCGCAGCACTTGTTCTGCCACGGAACCAAGAAGCAGCTTGCTGACTTTGCTCCGGCTCCGGGTCCCGAGAAAAATACGATGCACATTGAACTGGCGAGCGGCCGCGATGATCTGCTGGGCGGGATTCCCTTCGCGAACAACAGCGTCACACGCCGCGTCCTGCGCCCGCACCTTCGTTCTCCAGGGCTCAAGCGTTTTGATGGCGAAATCAATAGCGCCGCCCGGATCGAAATAAGGCATGCCAACTGGATCGGAAGTAAAACCGGCCCCTGCGCCAAGCACGTGGAAAAGAATCAGGCGGGCGCTCGACCGGTGCGCCTGCTGAATCGCAAACGGGATAAGCAGGTCGAGATCGCTGAGATCCGTCGCAACGAGGAGAACGGACGGTTGAGCCCATCGGCTTAGTCCGGCGTCCGACATGGTAGGCACCTTATACGCGAAAAGCGTGGCACCGAAAACGTCGGCGAGATGTGCCCGAGCGCACGGATTGCAGTGAGTCAAATCACATGAAGCTGTGCAGCCTGGTCACGCGGGAGTCGGCCTTCGCCATGAGCGATAGACCCGCTTGGGCCAGTCGGAGAAGAGCGCAATTGCACGCTAAAGGACGCGTTGAAAGAAAGAATTACCCGAATTGATTTAGCGGAATCCTTATTGCTTCTTTATTTGTTTGCAAACTATCGTAGGGAATGGAATACCAGCCCCACACATTCCACCCTTCTAAGCATCCCAAAAAACAATCAGGGCCCATGCGGGAATTTTGACGCCCAGTCCGCCGTCCAGGCGGTAGCACTTTTTCAAGGGCGCGCAGTTACACAATTTCACTCAATTTCTGGAGGTTAAGCGCAATGCTTCATCGACTTACCCGAAGTGTATTTGCCTCAATTCTCATCGCGGTCGCCGCGGTGATCGCATTTCCCTTGAGTAGTCTGGCGCAGACATTCCGAGGCGGAATTAATGGGACCGTGACGGATCAGTCGGGCGCGGTTGTTCCAGGCGCGACGGTAGAAGCTACGGATTCCGCGACCGGCGTTCTGCACAAGACCATTTCCTCCAGCGCCGGTGAGTACAGTTTTCAGGACATGCCGCTCGGCGCCTACACCATCAAGATCTCCGTCTCTGGCTTTAAAGAAACGGTGGTCAAAAACGTGCCGGTAACGGCAGGCGTCATCTACACACTGCCAGTGAAGCTTTCTGTGCAGGCGACTGGCGAAACGGTCGAGGTATCGGCATCGGGCCTCGCGCTCGATACTACTTCGGCCACCCAGACGACCGACATTCCCGAGACCACCGTTCAGGACATTCCTCTGAATGGGCGTGACTTTACGCAGATGATCGGCTTGGCGCCGGGCTTTGCCGGATACGCGTTGGGCGGCTTCGGCTCAGTGAACGGCACGCGCGGAAATCAGGTGAATTGGCAGATCGATGGCACAGACAATAACGACTGGTGGCACAACATACCTGCCGTAAATCAGGGTGGCGTTGAAAATATCGCGGGCGTCACATTGCCAATCGACTCCATCGAAGAGTTCAGTCTGCAGACTCAGTCTTCCGCGGAAGTGGGCAGAAATCCAGGCGGAAGCGTTAACCTCGTTACCAAATCCGGAACAAACACTCCGCACGGCTCGATCTACTATTACGAACGCAACCAGGCACTCGCTGAGAGCAACCCATTCAATACGCTGGGCGATTTGCCGCTCGAAAATGTGCAATGGGGTGCTTCGCTGGGCGGTCCATTCTGGAGAGATCACACCTTCTGGTTCGCGAACTTTGAGAAGCAGAAGTTCAACATCGCGACCGGCAACTCGGGACTTGAGCCGAATGCTTATTACCAGGCCGCGGCGATGCAGTTGCTGAGCGACGCGGGCGTTCCGGTTGATCCGGCTACGCAGAAACTGCTCGCAATATTGTGGCCTTCCGACCTCCTCGCCGGCACAACCCCGGGTTTCTTCCAGTCAGCAGCGCCCGGAATTCGGATACAGCTACAACGGCGTAGCCAAGATCGATCACACCTTCAACTCAAAGCACAGCATCTACGCTCGTGCTTTCATGGGCCAGGGCAATCAGACAGCCCCGGTGGGGACGACCGACATCAATCCCTACTTCTTTGAGATCGGACCCATCCACGTCTATAACTTTTCGGCTGGCCACAATTGGGTGATCTCGCCTGCGATCAGCAATAGTGTCACCGCTGGAGTGAACTATTTCCATCAAACCTTTTCCGATGCCAACTCAAATTTTGCGAGTGTGGCACAGGCTGGTTTCATCACCGGTGCTCCGTTTCCGAATGCGCCTAATATCCAGATCGGCAATGATTTTGAACCCACGGGCAACACGCCTCCGGAGGGCCGCCAGGATATTACCGGAGTCATCGACGAAGCGCTCAACATCGTCAAGGGCAAGCATCAGTTGCGCGTGGGCGGCGAATTCCGCCGCGCCCAGGTGGACGAGTTCTATCACCGTCATGCCATCGGCAACTACCAATTCCTTGGCGGCCAAGGGCCGAACGGCGACGGTTCCACAGCGTGGAATACAGACGATCAGGATGTGGCATCACTTGCAGACTTCCTGGCTGGCTATCTGACGAAGGGATCCATCGCCGTAGGAAACCCTGAGCGCCTGGTGTTTTCAAACGGGTATACCGCCTTCGCGCAGGACAGCTTTCAAGCCACCACCAATCTGAACTTCAACTTCGGCCTGCGTTACGACTACATGCAGCCGATGCACGATAGCAAGAAGGATCTCTCGGTCTTCAGGCCAGGACTTACTTTGAGTGGCATCGCGTTCCAGGGTGCGGACATCAGCAGCATCTATGAGCCCGACCACACCAGTTTCAGCCCGCGTATTGGCTTCAGCTACAAGCTACCGTCGTCACAAGCGACCGTGATCCGCGGCGGCGCTGGAATTTTCTTTGACACGCCGAACGCCAATCCGTTCCTGGATAATCGTCCCGGAAACTCGGCACCGAACGGACTCGAAGGCAATCCCGGCGGATAGCAATCCGGTATTCACCCTCACAACTGCGGCAAGCACGGGAAGCCCGGTCCTGATTGTGCCTGGTCAGGAAATCATTCCCACGCAGACTCTCTCGTGCACTGTGAATCCTTGTGGCGTTTTCAGTGTCGACAAGAATTTCCGCTCGCCGTACAACGTCAACTTCAACCTGCAGATTGAGCGCCAAGTCGGAAAAGCATTCTTCCAACTCGGGTACGTCGGCAGCGAGGGCCGCAAGCTCCTGAGCCTTCTGAATATCAACCAACCCCATCTCGGTGGCGCGTCCGGCGCCTACGCGGGAGACGGAACTGCCTTCGGAGGAAACTTCTACTCCGACATCAATCAGATCGAGAGCATCGGGACGTCAAATTACAACTCGTCTGCAGGCTGTGTTCCGCACGTCGAGTTGGCATGGCGCGGTTGCGCAGGCCTCGTATACGTGGAGTCACGGCCTCGACGAAGTCACGGCATATCGTGGGGCCCTTCCGCAAGACAGCTACAACTTCAAAGGGGACTACGGCAACTCGGACTTCGATACGCGGAATGGCTTCAAGGGCTACGTGAACTACTCGATTCCGTCGGCGCCAACGATGAAGTTGCTGACTGGAGGATGGGAACTCAACACGGCATTTGCCTTCAACGGTGGCCAGCCGATCACGGTGTACAACGGTGATGACACGAGCGGGACCAACGAATACACTCAGCGCGTCAACCGCGTATCCAACCCGTTTGCGGGAGTGAGCCATAGCATTCAAACCGTCGATGGCAACAAATTTGTCCAGTGGTTCAACCCGAATGCATATGTTGAGCCCGCCGCGAACACCTGGGGAACTGAAGCCCGCAACAGCATCTACGGACCGGGTTATGAAGATATCGATCTCTCGGTCTTGAAGAATACAAAGTTCCCGATTAACGACTTCCCGGTGAACGTGCAATTCCGCGCTGAGATGTTCAACCTCTTCAACCGCGTAAATCTCGCCAGCCCTGCCTGCACGCAGCTCTGCAACGATTACTTCGGTGGCGGAAGCTTCGGCAGAACGGGATCCACAATCGGTTCTGGCAACTTCTCACCGGGCATCGGACCGGGAGAACCCTTCAACGTGCAGTTGGCCATGAAGATTCTGTTCTAGGGAGAGGCCAGCCTACACAAGCCGTTTGAAATGGAATACCGGTCGCTCTTGAGCGATCGGTATTCCATTTTGCGCTACGAAACTGTGTAACCAGAAAGCTTCAGGCAATCGGTCAAACAATCCAACGCCAAAAAGCCCCGTCCGAAAACGGGGCTTTTCTTTGCTCGCTATTGACTGCCGCTACGACATGTGAGTGAACGGCGCTTTCGCAAGCCGACGCGGCATCTCCGGCGGAACGAGCCCTGCCGTGCTGCCGCTCATCACCGCGGTGAAGTCCTTGCGGAAGGCCATCATCTCGTCGGGCGTGCCGACGGTGATGCGTACGCTGTTGGGCCATGCGGGCCAGATGCGACCCACGTACATGTCCTTCGCTGCCAGTGCCGCCTGCACTTGCTTCCCGGGTTTGCGTACATCGAGCATGAAGCAGTTGCTTTCCGACGGAGTGCAGCTATAGCCCTCGCTCTTAAGCCATGCGATGGTCTGAAGGCGCGTGTCGGCGATGATCTTCTTGCGCGTAGGAACAAGATCCGCATCGAGCAGGCTGGCCTTGGCCGCGGCAATCGCTGTGATGGGCAGCGCGTTCATTCCGCCAAACGGCGTGATCTTCGCCAGCAGATCGGGACGGCCTATGGCGAATCCCATGCGGATGCCGGCCATCCCGTACAGCTTCGAGAAGGTGCGCAGGACGATGACGTTCTTGCCTTCCTTCACAAAGTCGAGCGAGCGTGGCGCATCGCAGAGGTGGATGTAAGCCTCGTCAATGAGGATCACCGTGTCTTTCGGCGCGTTGGCAACGACGTATTCGATGTCGCTACGTGGCGTACAAGTTCCGGTCGGGTTGTTGGGGTTGCAGATGTAGATCACGCCGGGATTCGACGTGGCGGCGAGCATCGCCTTGACGTCATGCTTGGCTTCGCCCTTGGGATCGGCCAGCGGCACCTTGAAGATGGGCGCGCCACTCACCTTGGCTGCCCACATCGGCGCTTCGTAGCCGGGGTCAGCGACGACAAGGGGGCGGTCCTTGCTGGTGAACGCCAGGACCGTGTAATGCAGGGGCTCGCTCGAGCCGGCAAAGGGAACCACAGATTCGGCGCTCAGACCTTCTTGCTTGGCGAAGATCTCAGCGAGCTCCTCTTCACCGGTAAACAGGTAGCGCCCGCCGCGCGGAACGATGGCGATCATCGCCTGGCGAGCGGCTTCAGAGGGCCCCATGGGGTTCTCGTTGGCGTCGATGTGGATGCCCTTGTTGGGGTCGGCGAATTTGGGGCGGTCGGCGTATGCGAGATGCGCCTCGGTAAGGATGGGCAGGCTGGCCAGCGCGGAGGCTCCGGCTGCGAAACGGAAGAAGCTGCGGCGCGAAATTCCGGTAGGGGCGACTCCCGCAGGAGCTATAGGATCGACGGTCGGGTACATCGGCAAGACTCCTTAGGTTGAGGATGGAATTGGACGGACAACCGCATGAGGCGCGGCGGAACAAAAGGCCGGAAGACAGAAGGATTGGGGAAGGGGAAATATAATCCCATGTCCCAAGTTATCGTTCCCGCGCTGTAAAAACAAGCAGGAAATATTGGCCTCGCCCATTGAATCCTGATGCTTCCCGTTCGTCACGTAGACGCCGTATTACGTCCAGGGTTCCGTGTGGTAGACTCCGTGCCGGAAAACGTATCCCTTTAAGATGACGCGAAATTCCAGCCGGCTTCGGCGCACTGCGAACCCGATCCCTGATTATTTGTTTGAAAGCTTGACAACCCTTGGAGTAAACCCATTTACTTATGGGCGGACGTCCACATCAACTACGGATGTATTCACCCGATTGCAGGTGACTGAATGCTCGCTTTGGTTCCAGGTTTAACCGCCGCTGTATTTCCTCATGCACCCACGGCGCTGCTCGCCCTTTCCGCACCCTCGCTGGCACATCTGAGCCTGCTCGACATTGCCATCATCGCGATCTACTTCGTGATGGTGATCTGGATCGGCTTCTACCTGAAGGGCCAGGCCAACACCAGCGAAGAGTTCTTCATGGCCGGCCGCGAGATGACCGCGTGGATCGCAGGCCTGAGCTTCGTTTCGGCCAACCTGGGTTCGCTGGAACTGATGGGCTGGGCCGGTTCGGCTTATCAATACGGCATCCTCGCCGCGCACTGGTACTGGATCGGCGCCATCCCCGCCATGCTCTTCCTCGGCATGGTGATGATGCCCTTCTACTACGTCTGCAAAACGCACTCCGTGCCCGGCTATCTGAAGCTCCGCTACGGACAGGGCGCCAGCACCGTCGCCGCCTTCTCCTTCGCGTTCATGACCGTGCTGATGAGCGGCGTGAACATGTTCGCCATGGCCGAAGTGATGAAGGTTGTTCTCGGCTGGAATCTGAACTTCTCCATCATCGTTTCGTCGCTGGCGGTGGCGGCGTATGTCGCGCTCGGCGGCTTGCGCTCGGCGATCTTCAACGAAGTCCTGCAGTTCATGCTCATCTGGGGCGGCGCGCTGCTGGTCCCGATCCTCGGACTGGTCGAGGCCGGCGGCTGGAACGGATTCAAGGCCAAGCTCGCGCACAACATCGCCATTGGGCGCAACGGCTCCCGGCGACTACACGCACATGTGGCGCAGCATGGGCCACTTTACCGATAACCCCATGGGCATCCACTGGACCGGCATCGTCTTCGGCCTCGGATTCGCCATCAGCTTCGGCTACTGGACCACGGACTTCCTCGTCGTCCAGCGCGTGCTCGCCGCCACACAACCTGCGCTCGGCGCGCATGGCCCCGATTATCGGCTCGTTCTTCAAGATGGCGGTTCCGTTCATCGTCATTCTGCCCGGCCTGCTCGGCCTGGTGGTGCTGCAGAATCCCGATGGCAGCCTGATGCACCTTGTGGGAGAGAATCTTGTCACTCCGGGCTCTGGCCTGCACAGCTACAACGAGGTGCTGCCGCTGATGATGGTGCGCTACATGGCGCCCGGCCTGCTGGGCCTCGGCATCACCGCTCTGATCGCCGGATTCATGAGCGGCATGGCGGGCAACGTGAGCGCCTTCTCCGCCGTGTGGACCTACGACATCTATCAGCCGCTCATCAAGAAGAACGCGCCCGATGAGCATCTACGTCACAGTCGGGCGCTGGGCCACGATTCTCGGCGTGATTGTCTCCATCGGCACCGCCTACCTGGTGATGAGCGCGGCCGGCATCATGGATTACGTGCAGGCGCTCTTCAGCTTCTTCATCTCGCCGCTGCTCGGCGTGGTGCTGGTGGGCATGTTCTGGAAGCGCGCCACAAAGGCAGGCGGCTTCTGGGGCCTGCTGATGGGTACGCTCACCTCGATTGGGCTTTGGGCATGGGTGAAAGCCGATCCATCGGCGCTGCGCTTTGTCGCAATCTCGCCCGACGCGAAGGACATGGCCGAGAACATGTATCGCGCCCTCTGGTCGGTGATTGTCGCCATCCTCGTCAACGTGATCGTCAGCCTGGTCACAAAGCCCAAGACGCTTGCAGAACTGAACGGCGCTGGTCTATGGCGCGACCACACTGCCGGTGGAAGAGCCGGTGCCGTTCTACAAGAACGAGTACTTCTGGACTGGTCATCGCCATCGTCTTGTTCCTGGCCCTCAACATCTACTTCTGGTAAGGAGGCGCGCATGCATTCTGGCCACATTTCAATCTGGTTTTTCATCGGCGTCCTGCTCACGGTTTACGGAGCCATGATCTTCGGCTACGGACTGTATGAGCTGGTCACCCATCAACTTGCCAACGTGGTGCTGGCCAACCTGCACGCTCCGGTTTGGTGGGGCGGTTCGATGTTGCTCGTCGGCCTTTTTTACAGCCTGCGCTTTCGCCCGGGCCGCAACGGTTAGTGCGGCAATTCAAGGAGCTTGAATCATGGCAGCACAAAGAAAGATGACATTTGGAGTTATTGTCGGCAACCGGGGTTTTTTCCCGGATCACCTGGCCAAGACCGGGCGTGAAGAAATCATCTCGGTACTCGAGGCCGCCGGTGCCACCGCAATCGTCCTCGGTCCGGAACAATCAAAATACGGAGCGGTAGAAACGTACACCGAGGCGCAGCATTGCGCTGAGCTGTTCAAAAAGCACGCCGAAGAGATTGACGGCATCATCATCACGCTGCCCAACTTCGGCGAAGAGCGCGGCATCGTCGATGCGATCCGCCTGTCGGGTCTGAAGGTTCCGGTGCTGGTGCAGGCCACGCCAGACCGCTCCGACGCGATGACCATCGCCACGCGGCGCGACAGCTTCTGCGGCAAAATGTCGCGCGTGCAACAACATGATGCAGTACGGCATCAACTACTCGCTCACCACGCTGCACACTGAGGCTCTCACGTCGGCGGAGTTCAAGGCCGATCTCGAATGGTTCTCCGCAGTCTGCCGCATCGTGAAGGGCCTCAAGAATCTCCGCATCGGCGCCATCGGCGCGCGTCCCACCGCATTCAACACGGTCCGCTACTCCGAGCGCATCTTTGAAACCAGCGGCATCACGATCGAGACGATCGATCTGTCGGAAATCTTCGGCCGCATCAATCGCATGAAGGACAACGACGATGCCGCGCAGGGCAAGCTGGCCGCGATCAAGAAGTATGTGACCACATCCGGCATTCCCGAAGAATCGCTGATGAAGATGGCGAAGCTCGGCGCGGTTATCGACGGCTGGATGAAGCAGACCCACGTAACCATCAGCGCCGTGCAATGCTGGACCTCGATGGAAGAATTCTTCGGCGTCGTGCCCTGCACCATCATGAGCATGATGTCGAACGATCTGATTCCATCGGCCTGCGAAGTGGACGTGCCCGGCACGCTGAGCATGTACATGATGGCGCTGGCCAGCGGGACGCCCTCGGCGCTGCTGGACTGGAACAACAACTACGGCAGCCATCCCGACAAGTGCGTCTGCTTCCACTGCTCCAACCTGCCCAAGCACTTCTTCAAGGACGTCAAGATGGACTACCAGGAGATCATCGCCGGCACGGTAGGCAAGCTGAATACCTTCGGCACCTGCGTTGGCCGCGTGAAGGCGGGCGCCATGAGTTTTGCGCGCTACTCCACCGACGATCGCCGCGGCATCGTTCGCGGATACACCGGCGCAGGCCGCTTCACCGACGATCCGCTGGAGACCTTCGGCGGCGCGGGCGTGGCGGAGATTCCGCAGTTGCAGAAGCTGCTGAAATACATCTGCCGCGAAGGATTCGAACACCACGTTGCCGCAAACTTCAGCGATGTATCGAAGTCAGTGCACGAGGCTGCTCGTTATCTCGGATGGGAAAGCCACTATCACCCGAGTCTTGAGGACTGATTCATTTGCTATCGAGAGACGGGCGTTGACTCCTGTGTCGACGCCCGACTTCGTTTGAGGAGGAAGTTTATGGAGACAGCAATCATGACCAAGCGGATTAACAAGAGCCTGGTGGTAAACGGCACGACGGTTGTAGCGGAAGCTGCGTGGAATGCGGAACTGGATGCGAAACACGAAAAGCTTGTCGACTGGCTGCGCGAGCAACAAGCTCGCGGGCGTTCTGATCCGGCGCAATGAGAATGTGGCGTGGCTGACGGGCGGTGCAGTCGAACTCCGCGTGCTCACGCCGTGCGAGACGGGTGTTGCTTCGCTGCTGGTCACGGCAGAAGGGAAGCGCTACTACTTCACCACCGAGAATGAAGCGCCGCGACTGCACGATGAGGAATTTGGCGCGCTCGACTTTGAGCCGGTGCTTTTCCCGTGGTACGCCGACGAAACCGCAGCCGCAGCTCAAAAGCTTGCTGGCGGCCCGCTCGGGTCGGACACGCCGTTGGCCGGCACAGTCTCGGTGAATCTGTATCCCCTGCGCGCTTCGCTGAGCGAGAGCGAAATAGCGCGCTATCGCTGGCTTGGCACGCAAACAGCGGACGCAACCATCGAGGCGCTGCAGGAGGTCGAACCCGGCCTGAGCGAATACGATCTCGAAGCTCTCACTGCCGCCAATCTTTTGCGACGCGGAATCTTGCCGTCGGTCTATCTCTTCGCCGTAGACGATCGAATCTACAAATACAAGCACGCGGTCGCGCGGGGAGCACGGCTGAAAAAATACGGAATGCTCAACCTCTGCTCGCGCAAGTGGGGCCTGGCGATCTCCATCACCCGTTTCGTGCACTTCGGCGAATTGCCTGCCGAACTCGACGCTCGCTTCAAATCGGCGGCTCAAGTGAATGCCGCTTTGCTTGACGCCACGCGCGTCGGGGCAACGTCGGCAGAACTGTTCCGCGCAGCGCAGGCCGCATACACAGCCGAAGGCTTCCCCGGCGAAGAGCGATTTCATCACCAGGGCGGACCAACGGGCTATGGCGAGCGCGAGTGGGTTGCCACGCCCGAAGGCAAAGAGACTGTCGTCAACAACCAGGCCTTCGCGTGGAACCCGAGCATCCGCGGCGGCAAAGCCGAAGATACGGTGATTCTGCACGACGGCAAGATCGAGTGGCTCACAGCTACGCCCGAATTGCCGGTGATCACCGCTGAGGTTAATGGGAAGGTCTATCCGGCGGCGGGAGTGTTGGTGAAATAAGCAAGGGACAAGAGACGTAGGGACTATAAGTACCTCGATCGGTCCAGCAGTTCGCTCTCCGTCCCTTAGTCCCTACGTCCTGCGGTCTCTGCTTCTGCCGGTTGCAGCGTTAGTCGCGCGGTAAGCACCACCAGCGCGGCCCAGAGTACATCGGCGCCGAGCAGGTGCGCGATCTGCAGCCACACGGGCGCCAGCATCACGACGTCGAGTACGCCCAGGACATATTGAGCTGCCAGCAGCACAAGGACCAGCGCTGAGAGTCCGCGATTGTCCCAATGAGTAGTGCGCTGTGCAGCGCGCACCAGGATCCAGATCAGAAAAATGCTCGCGAGAAACGCAATCGTCGGATGCGTCCAGCGCCAGCGCACCAGCCAACCACTCGTCGCTGAAAAATCCTGTGCCAGCGCGGAGCCGAGCGAAGTAGCCGGGAATAAAGTGTCACCTAATGCTGCCAGCGATCCAGTAACGCCTACGATCAGGACGACAATAATGCCAACCGTCGTACCGAATGGCGCCACTATCCTGACAGTGCTTCGGAGATATCCGTGTTTTCGGCTCAACAAATGCGCAGTGAGTGTCAACGCCGCCAGCAGCAGAAGCGTGTTCGTCAGGTGAAGAGCCAGGTACCACGGCCGCAGTGGTGACTGGCTCATGGCTGTCAACCCAAGCTTGACGAGCAACGCGCCGAGAACTGCCTCAACCAGCGTAAATACGACCGAGGCCACCGCCGCCGCGCGAGCCAGATGCCCGCGAGCCGTTGCCGCAAAAGTCCAGACCAACAACCCGACCGCGCAGAAGAACGACAACCCACTGGTGATGCGATGCGTAAACTCGATCATCGTGTTCACACTCGCGGAGTGCTGCAGCACGGTTCCGTTGCACAAAGGCCAGTGATTGCCGCAGCCTGCGCCCGCGCCTGTTGCGCGGACCAGTGAACCCCACAGAATCACTGCGATAAAGTACGCGAGCACTCCCCAGGCAAAGCGCTGCAGAGCGGGTGAGGGCAGTCGTTTGAGGCTGATCGAAGTGGCGACAGTATGCATGAACGTAGAAACCGCTTCCAACTTTACAGTTTAGAACAGCTGCGCCCTTCGCGTTTAGCGCCTTGGGTTCTGCTTCGGCCAGCACCCTTTATTGCCCAAGAAGCCGCACCACGTGATTCACGATCATAAGATCCTCGGCGGGTGGAATTACGCGCACCTTCACGCGGGAGTTGTCAGCCGAGATCACCGCTTCGCCACGCACATCATTCTTGACGGGATCGACAACGATGCCTAACGCTCTTAACCCTGCGCAGATTTCGGCGCGGGATGCGATATCGTTTTCGCCGATGCCGCCAGTGAAGACCAGCATGTCGAGCCCGCCGAGTTCGGCATAATAGCTGCCGATCCATTTGGCGATGGTCCACGTAAATTTGTCCACCGCAAGGCGCGCCTTTTCATTACCGCCTTTGATGGCATCGCGCAGATCGCGCATGTCATTCGAGAGCCCGCTCACGCCGAGCAGGCCGGACTTCTTGCTGACCACGGTCTCGAGCTTGTCAGCTGCAGCGGTTGCGTCGGGAGTCGTCTCTGCGATTTTCTTCAAGATGAAGATCACAACGCCGGGATCGATGTCGCCAGTGCGCGAGCCACTGATGATTCCGCCAGTGGGCGTGAGACCCATCGACGTATCGAGGCTCTCTCCGTTGCGAATCGCCGTGATCGATGCGCCGTTGCCAAGGTGCGCAACGATCAGCTTCTCAGGAATGTTCGGTTGCAACTGATAAATGATCGACTCGTACGAGATGCCGTGATAGCCATAGCGCCGCACTCCCATCTCCGCGTATTCGTCGGGAATGGGCATGCGTGTAACGACCTCGGGCATGGTGCGATGGAAATACGTGTCAAGTATTGCGAAATTGGGAATGCCCGGGAACAGCCGCAATGCCTCGCGCATGATGTAGACCGCGATCGGCGTATGCAGCGGTGCGAGCGCGGCGTAGCTCTCGATCTCGTCAATCAGTTCCGGAGTTATACGCTGATTGTCGCGTATCTTCGGCCCGCCACATACGGTGCGATGCCCGATGGCCTTGGGAACAGGGAACTGCCCGGAGTGAAGCGCCTTTTCGACAAGAGAAAATGCAACAGAGCGGTTCGGCAGCGGCGGCGTCTGGTCTACCAGCTTTTTGTCTGCGGCATCCTTGATCCAGAATTTCCCGTTATCCGTGCCGATCCCGTCGACCGCGCCTTCAAAAATCTTCGTGCGCTGGCCATCTCCGGCTTCATACATTGCAAACTTGATAGAGGACGAACCGCTGTTTAAAACCAAAACAGGCAAAGACGACATGAAAAGACCCTCTTACTCGTAATTTGAACTTCTTTAAATCAAAGCTAGCTAGACTGACCCGGCTCCCATTTCCAGCACTGAATTTCCGGCAGATCTTCACCATTCTCCGAGACATATAGCCGGTGCCGCTGGATCGCCTCGGAATACCACTGCCGAGCATCGTCCACCTTCGAGGCAAGCCGTTTCACACGCGTGATTGCGTCGAGTGCAAGCTGGAAGCGATCGATATTGTTCAGCACGCACATGTCAAACGGCGTCGTGGTTGTGCCTTCTTCCTTGTAGCCGCGCACGTGCAGGTTGTCGTGATTGTGCCGGCGGTATGTGAGCCGGTGTATGCCCCACGGATAACCGTGGAATGCAAAAATAGTCGGCACCTTCGGAGGGAAGACAGCGTCGTATTCTTCGTCTGACAATCCGTGAGGATGCTCGGAAGCCGGCTGCAGCGTCATCAGGTCGACTACATTCACAAAGCGAACGCGCAAATCTGGCGCCTGCGTGCGAAGCAGCATAACCGCCGCGAGCGCTTCCATTGTTGGCACATCGCCACAGCTCGCTATTACGACATCGGGATTGCCGTTGTCGTTGGAGGCCCACTTCCAGACCCCCAGCCCGGTCGTGCAGTGCGCCACGGCTTCGTCCATCGTCAGCCACTGCGGAGCGGGCTGCTTTCCGGCAACGATCAGGTTGATGTAATTCTTACTGCGCAGGCAGTGGTCGGCTACGGAGAGCAGGGTATTCGCGTCCGGCGGCAGGTAGATGCGCACCACATCGGCTTTCTTGTTTACCAGGTGATCGATGAACCCGGGGTCCTGATGCGAAAAGCCGTTGTGATCCTGTCGCCATACCAGCGAACTCAGTAGGTAGTTGAGCGACGCAATCGGTTTGCGCCACGGAATCTGCCGTGTTACCTTCAGCCACTTCGCATGCTGATTCACCATCGAATCGATGATGTGGATGAACGCTTCGTAGCAGTTAAAGAATCCATGACGGCCTGTAAGCAGGTAGCCCTCAAGCCAACCCTGGCACATGTGTTCGCTCAGGATCTCCATCACCCGGCCGGTACGTGAAAGATCTTCGTCCACCGGCAAAGTCTCGGCCTCCCAGGTTTTGCCGGTTCCGATGATGACATCTTGCAAGCGGTTTGACGCAGTTTCGTCCGGCCCGAAGACGCGGAAGTTTTTCGAGTCCTTGTTGGCCTCCATCACGGCATGCAGCATCTTGCCCAGCACGCGCGTAGCTTCGGCGGTCGTCGCTCCTGGGGTGTCAACCTTCACCGCAAAGCTGCGGAAATTCGGCACGGTGAGTGGCTGCCACAGCAGGCCTCCATTGGCATGAGCATTCATGCCCATGCGCAAACGGCCCTTTGGCGCGACATCGGCGAGGTCTTCGCGGAATGCGCCCTTCTCGTCGAAGAGTTCTTCGGGCTTGTAGCTGCGCATCCAGTCCTCAAGCAAGCGCAGGTGATCCGGCTTTTCGCGCAATTCAGCAAATGGAACCTGGTGCGCGCGCCATGTGCCTTCAACCGGCTTGCCGTCCACCTCTTTGGGTCCTGTCCAGCCCTTGGGCGTGCGCATGATCAGCATCGGCCACGCGGGCCGGTCGGTCGATCCGCCTTCGCGCGCCACTTTCTGGATTTCGGCGATCCGATCGAAAATCTTGTCGAAGACCGCAGCCGCTTTCTGGTGCATCGTTGCCGGATCGTGCCCCTCCAGCGTGAAGGGCTCATATCCATAGCCGCGCATCAGATCCTCAAGTTCCGCATGAGGAATGCGTGCCAACACGGTCGGATTTGCGATCTTGTAGCCGTTCAGGTGGAGAATCGGCAGCACCGCGCCATCGGTCGCTGGATTAAGGAATTTGTTGGAGTGCCAGCTTGTTGCCAGCGGCCCCGTCTCGGCCTCGCCGTCGCCAACCACGCATGCGACGATCAGGTTCGGATTGTCGAAGGCCGCGCCGTACGCGTGCACCAGCGAGTAGCCCAACTCGCCGCCCTCGTGGATTGAGCCCGGCGTCTCCGGTGCGACGTGGCTGGGGATTCCATAAGGCCAGCTGAATTGGCGGAAGAGCCGCTTAATGCCGTCGCGATTTTGCTCGATGTGGGGGTAAATCTCAGAGTAGGACCCCTCGAGATAGGTGTTCGCCACAAGCCCCGGGCCGCCGTGGCCTGGACCGATGACGTAAATCATGTCCAGGTGCCGATCGCGAATGATCCGGTTCCAATGCACATAAAGAAAGTTGAGGCCGGGTGTGGTGCCCCAGTGGCCGAGCAGACGCGGTTTGACGTCGTCCAGCGTTAGCGGCCGTTCAAGCAGTGGGTTGTCTTTCAGATAGATCTGGCCCACAGAGAGGTAGTTGGCGGCGCGCCAGTAGGCGTCCATCTTGCTGAGGATTTCGGGGCTGAGAGGGCCTTCGCTTCTTGCTTCGGCCCGGTTGATTTCGGTCGTCGCGCTGGTCATGGGCACCTCGAGAACAAGATTTCCGTTCACGTTCAGCCTAGCAGCGAAGTGTTAACGCCGTGGGTGATTGAAGTCACAATCTGCTGAGATGCCGCCTCACAAAGTGGGACTGTTCAACTTCAAGATGCGGAGCCCTCATCTCGGGCTCTGTGCAGCGACCGCTGACTTTCGTGCGGGAGCGTTTGCGAAGTGGCGCTTGAGGCGCAGAATTCTCGATTCGAACCCGTACCAGAGCAGTGTGGCGGCGAGTGTGCAGGCGACGAGACGGAATGCGACGACGGCCAGGTTTCCCGCCGTGCCGTAGCGGTCCATGCGGGCATCGAACCAGCCGAAATAGACGAAGACCATGATGTGTGTCATGTAGAGGCCGTAGCTGATGCGGCCATAGTAGGCCAGCGGGCCGCGACTGAGGATCGCATTGACGGGGTTGCGTGCTCCAGTGGACGCAATCGAAGACAAGACCGCCCCGGCGAAAAGCGTGGTCAGTGCTGTATCGAGGAATGCCGTGCCACCGGCGATCGTGGCGGCGGCGATAAATCCGATAGGCATTGCAGCGAGTCCGATTGCGAGCCATACGCGGCGGCTGAGCGGCAGCGTGTACAGACCGAGCGCGAGCAGGCTGCCCATGGCGATGCCATCAATGTGCGTGAGCGTATGCGTCGGTGTCATCCAGGCGAAGTGGGTCTCGCGGAAGAGCGGAGAGGCCATCAGCGCACCGATGAGCAGCGAGGCCAGCATCCACGGTGCACGGAGTAAACGCACGACCGGCGCCCACAGGAAGTAGTACTGCTCCTCGATGGCCAGCGACCATGTTGGTCCGATGGGAGGCGGCAATGTGAGATGGAAGAGATTCTGCAGGAACAGTAGGTACGCCCACCACGGAGCGGTCCCGATCGCGTCCCAAACGGTGGGGCCGATGAACCATGGAGCATTCAGATAGCAGACGACCAGGACCAATACATACACCGGCCAGATGCGGAGAGCGCGCCGTCCGTAAAAGTTGCGGAAGTAGTGCGGCTTGCCGCGTGCCTCAAGCAGGATCGAGGTGATGAGAAAGCCCGAAAGCACAAAGAAGAGATTGACGCCCGTCCAGCCCCACAACGATGCGCCATAGAACCAGGTGCCGACAAAGCGCGGATGGCAATGGTACAGAAGGACGGAGAGAACGGCGATGCCGCGCAGTCCCTGAAGTTCGGGGATGTAAGACGGCAGCCAGGATGGGCGTTGGATGGGCAAGGTCGAAGATTAGCTGGTCAGTGAGTCAACGCTTCAGCATCGTGGCATTCGTGGAGAAGCCTTGCAAAATCCAGCCAGCCAGCCAGAGAACAGTACCCGGAATCACAACCAGCAAGGTCAATTGAACGCCGTTCGGGAGCGGAAGGGCAGCTGTTACCCACAGTCTCAGATACACCGTGAACGCGCAAACAAGAATCAGGACCAATCCTGCTCGACACATTCTCCTGGCAGCTTCTGAAATGTTCATCGTGCCTCCTCGCAAGTTTTCCTTACCCGGCCGCCAATTGTTTTGCTCTTTCGGTCGCGCGCATTACGGCCTTGATCAGCGTAACGCGCAGGCCGCCTTCCTCCAGTTCGAGGATTCCATCGACGGTGCAACCGGCGGGGGTGGTGACTTCGTCCTTCAGCAACGCCGGATGGTAGCCGGTTTCGAGCACCATCTTCCCCGCGCCATACACAGTCTGCGCGGCGAGCTGAGTCGCGATGTCGCGGGGCAGCCCGACCTTGACGCCAGCTTCGGCGAGGGCCTCGATGATGATGTAGATGTAGGCGGGGCCGGAGGCGGAGAGGCCGGTGACGGCGTCCATGTGCTTCTCGTCGACGATGACGGAGCGGCCCACGGTTTCAAAGATGCGCTGCGCCAGGTCCATCTGCTCGGGTTTGACAAAGCGGCCACGGCAGAGTCCGGCAACGCCCGCGCCGAGAGCGGATGGCGTGTTGGGCATGGCGCGGATCACTGGAATCTCGATGCCGGCAGCGTCTTCAATGGCGCGAGTTTTCACCGATGCGGCAAACGAGATGAGTGTCTTGCCGGGCGTGAGCGCGGTCTTGATTTCAGCGATCAGGTCCGGCACTTGGAAAGGCTTGACACCGATGAGGATCAGGTCGGCCTGGCGCGCTGCCGCGAGGTTGTCCGTACTGACGTCGACGCCCCATTGCGCGGCGCGAGCGATGGCCTTCTCAGCGTGGGCGACGGTCGCGTGAATCTGGTCCGCGGCAAAAAGATTCTGCTTGAGAAATGCCTGCAGCAGAATTCCGCCCATTTTGCCCGCGCCGAGTACAGCTACGTGCAGATCGGGCAGTTGCGCGGGAACTGCGGTGGACTCAACGGCTATCTCCGCCATGTTGTTCCTCTTCAGTCAGAGTGGTGGTTCATCTCAAGGATAAATGCTGGCGGGAGTTCAAGGGAGACAGAGTTCAGAGACTTGATGATCGTGCTGGCTCTCGCTTGCTGCTATGACTCACCGCGAGTAGGTGAACGTGCCGCAGACGTCTGTTGAGTTGGCGAGAGCGTCAGCTGTGAGGACAGGCATGTCTGATCCGGAGAAGAATGCCACATGCAGAGTGCGACCGTTCACATAAGTCGCCAGCCATTGGGTGTCGTCGGATCCACAGAGCGTGTTGTGGTGGAGGAAGCGCTTGTCGGCCGGCACATTCAAGCGATAGAGGTACCCGACTCCACCTTCACCGGGGTCCGTATTGAAGACCGCACTGGATTCAGCCGGCTGCAATCGACGAATCTGCGCGAGCGGGAAGCCGATAAAGTTGATTGCGATCTTCGCATCGGAGATCGACAGGTCGCCGGTGATGCCGTTCGCGTTGGAACTCACCGCGCGCCAATAGCCTTTGTCCTGTGCCGCAACAGGAAGAGAGCAGATCAGCATCAGACTGGCAACTGCACCAAGCAGAATTCCTCGACTCATCTTTTGAGAATGACATTCATCGCTGCAATCGAGCAAGAGGCGGATGTTCAGTTGTCTTTAACCGGAGGGATCAGGCGAGCGCCAATCTCTTCTTCGCGCGCTTTTCTTTGTACATTGCCTTATCTGCCCTGGCCACCACGTGCTTCAAGGATTCTTCGGTGCTGTGATCGGTTGCGGCGTAGCCCATGCTGAGGCTGAGAAAAAACCGGCTTCCGGCCACGTGAGTTTTCGCAGCTGCGGCTGAACGGAGGCGATCGATAGCCGCCGATATCTCCTCGGAATCGAACTGTCCCGCTACAACGAATTCGTCTCCGCCGAGGCGCCCGATGACATCGGTTTCGCGAAAATTTGCGGTTAGAATCTTCGCCGTCTCGATCAGGGAAACAGAGCCGGCGCTGTGTCCCAACTCGTCGTTGATGAGCTTCAAATTGTCCATGGCGATGAAAAGGACGCCGAAGGGAACTTTGGCGCGGCGAGCAAGTAGAAATGCCTGTTCCGCGAACAGATTGAATCCTCTGAAGTTGTAAAGTCCCGTTAACTCATCGCGCAGAGTCAGGTCATGGATCTCATTTTGCATGCGGTTGATGAGCCGCGCCAGAAACAGAAGTAAGACAAGAGCGATGATTGTCGCCAGCGATGTGAGGACGGCTGTCGGATAGTGTGCAGGAACCAGTTGCGCGTTCATCATGCGCGCCCTGCCAAGCTCACGCAGGAAAGGCATGACAAGCAGAATAGGGGCCAGGATTCGCGCTATTCGTCCCCCGATCCCGTCTCCCAGGAATACCGCAAAGACACCATACTCTGCCCGGCGGAAAACCACCACCAGGGTCAAAAGGGTGAGGCAGACAAGAGTGGGAAATGACGGAAGGCCTGCTGTGGATGATCCCGGGATCTGCGCCATTGCAAAAAACGACTCGGATATGACGACGAGCACGATGAGCACCAGAAGGGATGCAGAAGTATCGGCGATCCGGCCCAGAAAACGGTCGCGAGATCGGATGAGAAGAATCACAATCCCCAACAGCAGGAATGCCAACGCTGAGGCGTGTATTGAACCCTGTGACTGGGGAAGCGGACTGCCATTGAGAGCGCTGTCGAAACGCGAGAACACTTGAGAGGCAGGCGCCCAAAAAGTCGCGGCCGCGATCAACGTCGTCAAGCCGGCAAGAGTGTTGCCTATGTGCTGAACCTTCCGCGACCGGCCAGCTTCAGTGAAGAACAAAGCCACCGTTGCATACAGGATTGCAACCGCTGACACAACTCGCATATGCAACAATCCTGCCGGCAGCAAACCATCAACTGCAGTGAAGGCATGCGACAGCAGGTTGATGAGCACAATCTGAATAGCCAGGACAAGGCAGATTTGCTCTATGAAGTAGGCCCTGTGAAGAAGGTTTTGGTTCGGCTCTTGAACAGGATAGGTTGTGGCTTCAATCTGCATCTTTCGGGTAATGATCGGTAAACGCGATCAAGTCAGTTTGATTGTTCCTGATTCGTGCTCAGTTATAGCAGCCGTATGGGCAGCGAAGAATGCAACTTCCGTCCGAGACAGATATGCCGGAGTGCAGATGACGGCTTAGGAGCGCATTGCTAAGGCTTGCCTCGCCGTTTACCTGAGGCCTCATCCACCGTTGCGATGATGGGAAAGAGATGTTCAACCTTGGTGGTTTTGAAGAGCTCCATGACGCGGGGCTTCACACCTGCGGCGATGAGCTGGATGCCTTTGCTCTGGCAGCGGACAAAATGTCCCACCAGGAGGCCCAAGCCGCAGGAGTCCATGTACGGAACATCCGTCAGATCGAAGATGTTGACCGACGGCACATGATGCGGCGGGTCTGACTCGAAGATGTTCCGCAAGGCAGCCGGGGTGAGAGACGAATACATGTCGCGGGCGGTGAAAGGTCCGGAAAACCGGAAGATCACACTACCAGCGGCGAGGTCTCGCTTGCGCTCGATAGTGAAGGTCGAACCCTTCCAGATTTGAGTGGGATTGGTGGACATCGAGTCTCCCCCGATCAGAACAGGACAAGATGCATAGAAAATGAGCAAAAAATCGCGAAACACAGCTAAGTTGTTACTTCTTAGCGCTGCGACGCAGCGACCCTCGGATTGTCACCGTTCCACGAAACAAAAGGCAAGGCTATTCTGCTTCGGCGAATTCGTAACGCTCCCTAGTTGGTGGGCATATTACGTGGAAATCCACAGTCTTGTTGTGTAGAATTTAAGTAATCAATCCACAGCTAGAACGCTTCAGCTGAACTTGTGGCTCCGTAAGCGGAGACCGCAGGGGCATGTTTTATCGCCTGATAAGCCGAACGCGATGACGCTGATTTTGGGGTGTTTTTGTCGCTTTTATTGCGTTCGGGATTCGTGTGCCTGCTGGACTTCTCTTCTGAAGAGTTCGCCGAGAAGAATCTCCCCGCATCTCCAACTATTCGATTGACTTCGCCGGTTGCGAAACGCGGCTTGGCTGCGCGACGTTCCTGGTTCCTTGTCATTTTCTGTTTCGCTTTGTGTCTCATTGGCTTCAGCGCGCAGGCAAACGCAGCCGGGACAGCCTATTACATCAACAATCAAGCTGGCTCAAACTGTAGCGACGTCGGTCCGCATAGCATGGCGCAGCCGTGGTGCTCGTTTGCGCCGGCGAACAAGAGCAAGACCTTTCTTCCCGGGGATCAGATTCTGCTAGCTCGAGGCAGCTCGTGGAACGAGGAATTGTCCCTCACAGGGCGTGGCACGGCGAGGCAACCGATCACGTTGGACGCGTATGGGACGGGCCCAAAACCGAAGATTTTGCGCAACCAGGCGACCACCGATATTTGCGTGCTCCTGATGGATGCGAATCACTGGAAGATCAGTGACCTCGAAGTGGGCCGGGCAAGCGTCGGAATTCTCTTGCACTACACGCAGCTTTCGAATAACGGGATCACGATCAGCAATATTGATGCCCATGACAACAAGGGAATCTGGGGCAGGCACTCGACGGATTATCCGGTGCAACGCGGCGTGCTCGATCCGTTTGCGTCCAGCTTGAATATCGACCTGTCGTCGGGGATCTTGTTCAACCTCGCGTCCAATTTGACCTACACCAGTTCGCAATATGTGTTGAAGGGTGTGACCGTAAGCGGCGTGAGGGGAAGGAACAACCTCGACAGCGTGGCTTTTGATGCCGAGGCCAGTACCAGCGACCATCAGGATGGTCACAATGCTTTCCAGGATGTGCAGCTAAAAGGGCTCATTCTTTCAGGCGATAACGGCAATGCCGCAAAGGAATACCTGGCCGCGGGGCTGGGGTGCAGTGACTCCCTGCGCCTGCTCGGAATGACAAATGTGACAGTGATGAACTCGGTGTTACTCAATGAAGCCGGCTGTCACACTCCGACGGGAACTGCAGCCGTGATTCTGGGACGTGTGAGCCAGGTAAAGTTCGTCAATAACATTATTTTCGGGGTGCCTGCGACGGATAGCCCGGATGAGACGGGAATCGACTTTGAGTGGTCGGAGGACCATGTCAACCTGCAGGCAAACCTGTTCGCTGGGAATGCCGGTCCCGCCGTCGAGATATTGAACATTCATGGTGGCGACCATTCAAGCGATCTCGATTTCGATGGAAATACGTTTACACAGAACGCGCACTCGCACCAGCCGGGAGCGACTTCAGTGTGGGAAGACAACAACGGCAGCGGCTTCGGAACGCCCGCGGGGAAAGTCCGCAACAACTTTTTCTTCGAGCCGCACGGTAAATTTTTCGCCGGCAAGAACATTGGCTCGGTCGCAGATGTAAATAACGTTCCCACTACACTGGCGGCCAACTTCGCGGCGGAGCAGTTCTCGGCGACGCAGGGAAAGAACCAGTGGCGTTACATGTATGAGGCGCCTGATTTGAACTGGACGGAGATGCCACGCTACGCCGCCGCCGACGTCACCGGAGCGTGGGAGACGAGCCCAACTCAATATGTGAGTGCGTTCAACATGGCGCCGGGAAGTTGTACAGGGAATTGCGAGGCAAGTGGAGTGGCCCGCGTGTGGGTTGCTCCCCATCCCGGGACGATCAGCATCAGAGGGCGGGTTCTGAAGGCGGATGAGCAGGGGAGAACCGGCGTGTCCGCATCGATCAATTTGGTGTCGGGAAGGAACGTGACCCAGATCTGGCCGAGCGCGGGCGGAAGGCAGTTGGTCGCGGCCACCGACCAGATGGGATATCCCACCCAAATGGACAATATTCAGGTTGCCGCAGGGGATATGATCCGGTTCGAGGTCCACTCGAACGGCGACAAGTCAACTGACGCTGTGAGTTGGACTCCGTCGGTTGGGTACGTGGTGGACCCGTCGCTCAATGCTAAAAGTTCTGACCCACAAACTCACTCAACCCTGAGTGCTTCAACAGGGTTAATGGAAGCTGCGCGTCTGGCGGGCAAATAGCTGGCAAGGATAGCCGCTACGGCAAGGACGAGCGGCACCGTGAGATAAGTAATCGGATCGAGCGGGCTGATTCCAAACAGCAGCGACTTCATGGATTGCGTAAGCGCTGCGGCAGCGGCGACGCCGATTGCGACTCCGACGACAGTGAGTGTGAGCGCGGAGCGAACGAACATCCACTTGAGCTCATTCTTCTGCGCACCGAGCGCGAGGCGAATTCCAATTTCGCGAGTTCGCTGCGAGACGGCGTAGGAGATCACTCCGTAGATGCCGATGATGCCGAGAGCAAGCGCCATGGCGCCGGCAATGGCGAGCATTGTGAGCGTGAACGAGGTGCGCTCCATGGATTTTGCGTAGATATCCTGCATGGTTCCCGCGTTGGCAACCGGAAGATTTCCGTCGATCGACCATACCGCTTGCTGGATATCTGCAACCAGAGACTCGTTTCCAGCGCGAGTACTGCGAATGGCGTAAGAGACCGCACGCGGTGGGTCGATGGTTGGTTTCGGCGTGTATGGACTGTTGATCATGGCGGGCCAATAGATGATGGCCGGCGCCTTTTCATCCACGCCGTTGTGGCGGACATCCTGAACTACGCCAATGACCACCTGCCAGGGCATTGAGGAGAACTGGCGGACACGCTTGCCGACGGCGGCCGGAGCCGAGCCCCAGTTTTCGCGCGCGAAATTCTCAGAAACCATGACGTACTGGTTGAACTTGTAGATGTCGCTCCATGTGAAGTCGCGACCTGCGACGATCCGAGTTCCGAGAGTCTGAAAGTATCCGGGGGACACATAATTGAACAGACGCAGCGGAGGCTCTCCACCGTCGTAGTGCTTACCTTCGACGCCCAGCTCGTCCCAATTGGGATCGATGCCCTCTATCGGCAGTCCGCCGCTGAAGCCAACCGCGGTGACGCCGGGAATTGCCGCGGTCTTGTCGACAATCTCATTCTGCATCCGTGTCACCTGGACCGGATCGGTGACGAGTAAGTCCGGGATATAAATGCGCATGGCCTCGAGATGGGCGGGGTCGCTGAACCCCGGATCGACGTTGCGCAATGCAGCGAATGTGCGGATCATCAGAAGCGCGCTAATGAGAAGCACCATCGCCATGGCGACCTGAGCCACAACCAGAACGCTGCGCGAACGCCGACGGTCGCGGCTGGCGCTGACAGTACGACTGGCGCCGGAAAGCGCGGCGGCAGCGCTTGTACGCGCGTACTTATAGGCGGGAACCGAGCCGAAAAGGAATCCCGAGAACACTGATAGCGCGAACGTGAAGGCGATGGATCGTCCGTCGAGGACGATCTCACTCAGCCGAGGTAGATCAGCGGGTCCAAAGGCGATCAGCAGGTGCAGGGCGCCATACGCTGCCACGAGCGCGAACGCGCCGCCGATGAGGCCGAGGGTGACACTCTCAAAAAGAAGTTCACGCACGATACGGGCGCGGCCCGCTCCGAGTGCCGCACGAATTGAAAGTTCATGCTGGCGTGATTCCGCGCGGACGAGGAGCAAATTGGCAATGTTGACGCAGGCGATCAACATAACCATGCCGACCGTGGCCATCACGACCCAGAGAACCTGGGAAACCTGGCCGACAATCTGCTGTTTGAGCGGACGAAATTGCGGGTTAATCTTCCAATTCCGATAGAAGAAGGGATTGGTGCCAGGCCCATTGGAATAAGAATGCATCCATGTTTCGATCAAACGGCTGACGTCTGCATTGGCCTGTGCAAGGGACACTCCGGGCTTGAGGCGGCCGATTCCGTTGTAGCCGAATCCGGCGAGCTTGAGCGTTCCCCGATCAAAGGCTGTCGGAACGAGGAGATCGAAGTCTCGATCGACGACACGGAAGCCGCGCGGCATCACACCGACAATCTCGCGCGTTTGCGAGTCGAGCTGGATGCTGCGGCCGACCACGCCGCGATCGCCTCCGAAACGTCTCTGCCAGTAGCCGTAGCTGAGCATCACCGTCTTGGCGCCTTTGGGGTCCTGATCCTGCGCTGAAAACCAGCGGCCGACCGCCGGAGGAATATCGAGGCTCTGCAGGATGCCGTCACTGATCTCCAGCGTGCGAGCCTGCTCGGGTTGTGCGATGCCGGTGACATTCGCAGTGCTCGGGACCCAAACGCCGAGCGACTGGAATGCGTGATTGTGCTCGGCAAAGGTGAAATACAAGGACGGAGAGAGCCGGAGACCGGCCTCGAAATTGGAGAGCCCCGCGGCGCCCGGAGCATCAAGCCATAGGGCGACTAACCGATTGGAATCAGGGTAGGGAAGCGGCTTCAGAAGCACACCATCTACGACACTGAAGACGGCGGTGTTGGCGCCGATGCCGATGGCCAGCGTCAGCAGGACAGTGACCGCGAATCCGGGCGACTTGCGCAGGCGGCGGAGAGTGAACTTGAGGTCGGCGAGAAGAGATTCAAGCGCGCGCCACTGCCACTGTTCGCGGCTGCGCTGCTGAACGAGGGCGACGTTGCCGAATTCTCGGCGCGCGGTCTGCTCGGCCTGTTTGCGCTGCATGCCTTCTTCTTCAAGTTCGTCGGCGCGCTCCTGAATATGTTCGCTGATGGAGACGTCGATGTCGTTGTAGCGGCGACTGCGACCGAAGAGCCGGGGAAGGGTCTTCATCGTGGATCTCCTTAGGCCTTGTCGAATGCGAGGACACGCGTGATTCCAGCGAACATCTTTTCAAAGCTGAGGACTTCTTTTTCGAGGTGTTGGAGGCCCGCTTCCGTCACGCTATAGATGCGAGTCGGCCTGCCTTTTGCGGAGATCCCTTCTTCTGAGGCGAGCAGGCCCTCGCGAAGCATGCGCTGAAGAGCGGGATACAGGGAGCCCTCTTCCACCTGTAGGAGATTGTCGGAGACCTGCTTGATGTGTTTGACCAATGCGTAGCCATGCATCGGTTTAAGCCGAAGCGACTTGAGAATCATGATTTCAAGTGCACCGGGGAAGAGATCGCGATCGTCGGAGTTTCTGGCCATGGAGGGATATTAGGCTCAATATACCTATTTTGTACATAGGTATATTGAATCCAAGGTGCAGTGGCAGAATCCGAAGTCGAAATACTTCCGAGTCGGCGGTCACTCGCCCGAGAATCACTCTTGCCTGAAGATGAAGAGACCTTCAAAGCCCGCGATTCTTGCTGAGCCACTCTCGCCGATTCCATGAAGCTGACATCCCACCGAGGAGGCCAAACTGTATGCCAGGGTCATCAGATTGAACGAGAATTAGCAGGCGTCTCCCGAACAGCATGTGGAACCGTACTGCTGTGGCGAAGGTGTCGAGCACGACTCTGGCGGTGGTTTCCCCGCTCGGCCGACGGCCAATAACCGTCTTCGCGAAGTGATCGTAGTGGTTCAGGACCAAGGCTAGTCCACCATTATCGGGAACCACGAGATCATCCCAGATGCACTCGTTGAGTGCGTCCAGATTCTTTCCGTAGTAATCGGGAAATGACAGATCAGCTTTGAGAGCGTCGTGCAATTGGACTTCGGATAGCCAGTCACCGGCCTCAAAGGAGACTATTCGGTACCCATTGGATTCGAGCCATTTCACGTCGTCAGCGAGGATTTCAGAACGCCAATAGAGAGCAATTCCACCATCGCGGAGTATGGTCCAATCCAGTCGCTGATCATTCATTTCATCCGCGCTAAAGGCTGACATCGCTAACGGATTATATCTTCCGACCTCGACGTGAGTCGGAATTCTGGGAGGATTGTGGCCCATCTATGAAAGCGTCGGCGGAGTCAACAGAAAAAACGAACTCCCTCCTGTTAGAGACGTAGAGGGCAGTCAAGGGCGCCCGAAGGGCGTTCATCTTGATCCTTGACGGCCCTCTACGTCCCACAGAATCGATATGGGAACGAAGCGAAACGAAGTTCAGTGAAGCTTCGTTCCTTGGAGGACACAGTCTCTTTCTGTTTTCCCAGAGCACTTGCATCGTCACCTCGACCAAAGCTCGCCAGTAACCTTTTGAGTGAACTCAGTTCGACCCAGCCATCTATTCGATCAATCTTCCGACCATGATTACTTATTCGAACTCCCTTTCAATAAGGGAGCGGGGTGCCCAATCACTCGGACGATGTTCTACTTCACACCATAGCCCACACCGGGCTGCCCCACGTGCGAACCGAATTCGAATGACATCTCGTAATCCCGCCCGTTGCGCCACATCCAGTACAAGCGGACGGCAAGTTTGCGTGCCAGTGCCACCGTGGCGATCTGGCGTCCCCGACGCATGGTCAGATGCAGGAACTCGCGTCGCCAAGCTGGATTACAGCGAGTGGCGGCTTGCGCCGCTTCCAGCAGAAGAAAACGCAGAAGCGAGTTGCCCTGTTTGCTGATATGTCCCAGCCGTTGCCGGCTGGCACTTGAGTCTTCGCAGGGGATCAGTCCCAAGTAGCTGCCGATCTGCTTGCCGCAACGAAAACGTTCCGGTGACCCGATGATCAGAACATAGGCCAGCGCCGTCAGGGGACCAACACCCGGATGCGTCATGAGTCGTTGCGCCTCGGGATGCTGTTCTACCTGCTTTTCGATCGCAGCCGTTAATGTCGCGATACGAGGAGTCAACCCGTCGAGCAACTCGAGCAGATCCTCACGGCGCCTGGTTGCCCACGGCAGCAGTTGAAATGACTCCAGCTGCGCTCGTCCTGCCTGACTCCACAGCCCTCTCTTGCGCCGTACTCCCTCGTTCAGAGCCACGGCCTGAAGTTGGTTCATCACTCGTGTTCGCATTTGCACCAGCCGGTGACGATGCCACAGCAGCTGCCGCAAATCGCGATTGTCCACATCCGGCAACCATACCCGCGGAAAGCGATTCTCCACCAGCAGCGTGCGCAGAAGCCGGGCGTCTTCACGATCGTTCTTTTGCTTGCGCACCCGCTTGGCCTTGATCTCTGCCGCATCGCCAACCCAGAGCTCGTGTCCCAACTCCGCAAGCAGACGTTCAAACCAGCGCGAGTGTCCCGTGGCTTCGATCCCCACGCACACCTTCACTCCTTGCTCCTTCAGCTTCCGGTAGAACCTCTCTGCTTCTCCATTGCTGTGCATCAACGGCTGTTCACCACACTCACCGCTTTCGGTATCTACCCAGGCGATCTGCTGAAAACTCGGGTGATAATCACAACCAACTATCAACATGTTCGGCTCCTTTCTCCCGAGCCTTGGTCGTCAGCAACTGATGAAAGTGTAAGACGCAACGAAGCAGACTTATAATGGCCCCACGCGTCCGGCTCCTTCCTCCTCGAGCCCTTGGTCAGTCAGCAACTGCCAACTGCGCTCAGGCTCGCGAAGGAGCCAACGCTTTTATGAAATCACTCGGAAGTAAGCCGAAGATAGCTCACTTCCCAACAGATTTCTGACTGGCGATCCACGCCGTGATCCGCTCGTCGAGGACGTCGAGCGGCAGGGCGCCGGAGTCGATGACCTGGTCGTGGAAGGCGCGGATGTCGAACTTGTCGCCGAGTGCTTTCTTGGCGCGGTCGCGGAGTTCGAGGATTTTCAACTGGCCGATCTTGTAGGCGAGGGCCTGGCTGGGCCACGCGATGTAGCGATCGACCTCAGACTGAACGCTGGTTTCGTCGATAGCGGAGTGGTCGTGGAAGTAGTCGACCATCTGCTGGCGGGTCCAGTGCTGCGGAGTGGACGCCGGTGTCGACGACGAGGCGGATGGCGCGCCAGATGTCGCCTTCCAGGCGGCCGTAGTCGGAGTAGGGGTCCTGATAGAAGCCGACATCCTTTGCCGAGGCGCTCGGCGTAGAGTCCCCAGCCTTCACTGTATGCGGTGTAGCCGCCGTACTTGCGGAATTCGGGGACGCCCTGAAGTTCCCGCGCGATGGAGATCTGCAGGTGATGGCCGGGCAGGCCTTCGTGATAGGCTCATGGTCTTCAACCTGGTAGAGATTCCGCGGTCGGTGGCGTTGTAGGTGTTGATGCGCAGGCGTCCGGGGCGGCTGCCATCGGGCGTGCCTGCCTCGTAATAGGCAGGAGCCGAGGTCTTCTCGAGGTAGTCGGGGACGGGGGCCACTTCAAACGGCGTTTTGGGCAGGTGGCCGAACAGCTGCGGGAGCTTGGCCTGCATCGGGCCGAGATAGCCGCGATACGGCATCGAGCAGCGCCTCGGCCGAGGCGGGATGCAGTTTGGGATTGGCTTTGAGGCTGGCGCTGGAAAGCTCTTCAGATCCGGGAAGCCGAGTTTCTGCGCGATGGCGAGCATCTCGGCCTCGTCCTTCTTCACTTCATCGAGGCCGATCTGGTGAATCTGATCGGCGGTGAGATCGGTGGTGGTGGTGCGCCGGATGAGGAACTGGTAGTACTTTGCGCCGTCGGGGAGTGACGAGATGCCGGGATCCTGCGGCCGGCGGGGATGTAGGCTGACCTCAAGGAAGCGGGCGAAGCGCGAGTACGCCGGCAGAACTTCCTTGCGTAATTGCGGCGAGCATCTCGGTCTTGATGCGCGCCTGCTCGGCGGCGGAGATGGATGCGGGAAACTTCTTGAGTGGCAGCGCGAGCGGCGAGTCCTCAGGCTTTTGATTGGCCAGCTGCTTGACCTGGTCGAGAGTCTTTTCGAGCAGATATTTGGGCGGGACGCGCTGGTCGTCGATGCCGATGGACATGTTGGCGGTGACCTGGTCGAAGGCCTTGGGGATGCGCGTGCAGGCGGGCGATCCAGTCGTCGTAGTCCTTGACGGTGGTGAAGCTGAGCTGCGGCCACGAGCTGCGGATAGGTGGCATAGATGCCGCCCATCTGGTTGACGGGCATCTCCCACTCCTTGAATTCCGCGGCCTCCTGGTCGTCGGCGAGGCGGCGCATGAGGAGTTCGCGGCTGATCTTGTCCTGGTCGGAGAGCCCGGTCGGGATCGATGGCCGCGAGCTTCATAAGGAATTCCTGCTCAGCCTGGCGAGCCATTCGTTGACTGGCCTTCACGGAGTAGTCGGAGACCTGGTCGTTGTAGCGCTTGTCGCCGATGGTGGAGGCGAATTCAGGCTGCCGCTTGAGATTTTCTTCCCAGTAATCATGGAAGAGGCCGTGCAGCGCTTTGGTGCGATCTTCAGGCGTGGTGGGCGCTTCGCAGTGGGCGCGAGTTGTGCGCGGAGAAAAACGGGGGCGAAAAGCAATGCGGCGAGAGCGCAGGCAGCGAGTCGTTTCAAGTGGGCGGGTCCTTCGGCTGAAATTGGGAAAAGGGGCATTGGGATGAGTGTAGAGCACGGGGGCAGCGTCGCGTCCAGCGGAGAGATGTGCGATCGAACGATCAGCGGGAAGCGGGAGAATCGGCGTCGAGCATGCGGTAGAGAGTGGAGCGGCTGATGCCGAGTTGCCGCGCGGTTTTGAGTTTGTTGCCGTGATTGAGTTCGAGCACCAGGCGAATGTGGTTGTGAATGACGGCATCGAGGTTGAGGACTTGCGACGATGGCGCAGCGGGGCGTGGCGTGGGTAAGCGGAGTCGCGACGATAGGCAGGTCTTCCGCGCGAATGACGCCATCCGGCGAGTTGAGGACCGCGGATTCCAGGACGCTGGAGAGTTCGCGCGCGTTGGCGGGCCAGTCGTGTTGCAACAGGCGGGCAATGGCGCCGGGTGCGAGACGGAGTTGCGGGAGGCGATAGCGCTGCGCCGATCCACTCGAGGAAGAAGCCGCCAGCGGCGCGATGTCTTCGCGGCGCTCACGCAGAGGCGGGATAGCGAAGCGAACCGCGGAGAGGCGAAAGGCGAGGTCGGGGAGAAAGTGTCCCTCTCTTGCCATCTGACGAGAGCGAAGTTTCCGACGAGGCCACAAGAGCGAATGCTCCTGCCGGGCGATTCTGCAAGGCCTTGAGAACACGCAGAAGCAGCCCCTGGCCGGGAGCGGCGAGCAGATCAACGCGATCGAGATAAGTGAACCCGGCAAGGAACTGCGGATCAATTTCGCTGAGAGCAGCCACTCGCGGGCATCGCAATGGCTGAAGCTGGAACCGGCAAGGGGGGATCGGTCGTGCAGCAGTCGCGCAAGGGTTTGTTTGCCGACGCCGGACTCCCCTTCGATGGTAGCGAATTGCAGATGCGGTGCGACCATTTCGGCCCGCTGAACAAGCTTGCGCCCCGCAGTGCTGATTGCTAGTAAACGCGGCCAGACGAAGTCCGGATGTCGTGAGATCAAGGCGTGAGGCTGCGGTTGCTGCCGTTGTAAAGATTCTGCATGGACATCTGCGCGCCCTGCCTTGGCGGCCCGGAGCTGCACGGGCTCACGTTCGGTTCATCGGCGGCAAGAAGAGGAACGTGAGGGGCCACGTCGTCTCTGAGGGATGAGGATGCTTTGCGAGATGAGCATTCTCCAGGGCCTTCACCCCCGGAATATGGCACCCTCTCACTGGGCCGCTTCGATCAATCACAATGCGAGCTATTTGCGGAAGCGCTTGGAGGGCTCGTCGGAGAAGATCTGGCCGTCGCGAATGTGGACGACGCGATGCGCGTAGTCGGCGATGTCCGGCTCGTGGGTGACGAGCACGATGGTGTTGCCCTTGGCGTGCAAGGTGTCGAAGAGCGCCATGATCTCGACGCCGGTTTTGGAGTCGAGGTTGCCGGTGGGCTCGTCGGCCAGGATGATGGAGGGGCTGTTGACGAGGGCGCGGGCGATGGCGACGCGCTGGCGCTGGCCGCCGGAGAGCTCGTTGGGCTTGTGGTTCATGCGCGATTCCAGACCGACATTGGTCAGCGACTCCTTGGCGCGTTCGATGCGCGCGGCCGCGGGTGTCCCGTTGTAGATGAGCGGCAGTTCGACGTTGTGCAGCGACGATGGCGCGGGAGAGCAGGTTGAAGGTCTGGAAGACGAATCCGATTTCCTTGTTGCGGATGCGCGCGAGTTCGTCGTCGTCGAGTTCGCTGACGAGTTGGCCGTTGAGCCAGTATTTGCCCTTGGAGGGCGTGTCGAGGCAGCCGATCAGGTTCATCAGCGTTGACTTGCCGGAGCCCGACGGGCCCATGATGGCGACGTACTCGTTGTGCTTGATGCGAAGGTTGACGCCGCGCAGGCCTGCACCTGCTGTTCCGAGCCCATGTCGTAGGTGCGCCACAGGTCTTCGACAACGATCATGTCGCCGTTCGGTCCAGTGGATTGCTGCATTTCCACCTCGGAGATGACGCTGTTCAGAGCCATCTGAACCTTATCCTTTGCCTGCTTGTGTTCACCGCACCTTGCGGGAAAATCTTTCCGCGTTACCGATTGGATTGTTCCAGTGCTTCAAGAGTTAGACGCCGGCGTTGTTGGAGCTTGCGTATCGCGTTTCAAAAGCGCGCCATTCTTCATGAGTGCGCAGGGTCTTGTAGGGACCGATGACGATCTCCTGGCCGTCCTGCAGCCCGCTGAGAACTTCGATGTCCGTTGCTCCGGTGATGCCGGTCGTGACGGGGACGAACTTGGCGCGCTGCTTGCCGTGCGCATCCTTTTCGACGACGTAGACGCCCTGCACTGGGGAGCTGCCTTCGCGGTCGACGAAGTGGACGCTGCCTCCACGTTTCCGCTTGTTGGCTGGTGGCGGCGGCGTGTACATGGTCAGAGCCTGTATGGGCAGTGAGAGCACGTTCGACTTCGCCGCTGTGGTGATCTTGGCGGTGGTCGAGAGGCCGGGCCGTCAGTTCATCTGTCGGCGTATCGAGGGTGACCACGACCTTGAAGTCCTTGGCTTCTTCGGTGCCGGTGGTGGACTGCGACGTGGCCACGCCGGTAGAGCGAAGCAGCGCCTGATCGCCGACCAGGGTGACGTGTCCCTTGAAGGTCTTGCCGGGAATGGCGTCGACGCTGACCTCGGCGGGCTGGCCGATCTTGATGTTGACGATGTCAGTTTCGTCGACCTTGACCTCGGCGGTAACGATGCTCATGTCGGCGATGGTCATGAAGGTCGAGCCTTCGGTGTTCTGAATGCCTTCAACCACGGTCTCGCCTTCGCGGACCGGCTCGTTGGTCACGATGCCGTCAAAAGGTGCGATGGCCTGCGTGAGGTCGAGCGCGTTCTTGTTGGCGCGCAGGGTGGCTACAGCGGTATCGAGGTGTCCGCGAGCCGAGGCGGTGTTGGCCTTGGCCTGGTTGACCCCGGCGACTGCCTGCGCCACGGAGGCAACGTCGGTGTCGTAGGCGGCCTTCTTGGCGTCGTAGTCCTGCTTGGCCATGATGCCGGCCTTATAGAGGCCCTGCGCGCGATCCCAATCGAGCTTTTTTTGCTCGAGGTCGGCTTTCGCGTGCTCGACGTTGGCTTCACCGGTCTTTTCCGCCGCTACGTAGGAGGCAATGTCCGTTTGCGAGCCGAAGAAATGGCCGCCTGCTGTCCTGCAACCTGGGCTTCCTGCGCAACGTTTTCAACGGTGGCGACGAGCTGGCCCTTTTTTACGTGATCACCCTCTTTAACATAAGAGATGGGTGATCCGTCCCATGGCGGTTGCGCCAGGTTGACGTAGGTCTTGGGCTTGATCTGGCCGGTGCCGCTGACAACCGTGGCAAGATCCTGGCGGTGAATCTTCGCAGTCAGAACCTTGGTGTAGCCCGACTGCTGCTTGACAACGAAGACGGCAACAAGGGCGATGGCTACAATAACGGCAGAAACGATCAGAATTATCTTTTTCATGGGCGTTCATGACTCCAGGAAGCTCCAGACTCATTTTACGCAAAACCTTCTCGCCCGGTTCCCGAATAGCGCCGAATTCATCAGAGTCATGAATCCTTAACATGCACCGTACGATGGGCGCGAGGTGAGAATGCAAGGTCGCGGAGCGCCTGTAGGGTTAATCGCCGGTCTATGCCGGACTGCTCAGCAAAGTTGAAGGAAGATTGCGATCTGCCTATCAGACGCCGATAACGGGGCATTTGTCTCAGAATTTGCGGTGCTTCGGGTCCCCCAGAAAGGGAAATACCAGGTGACCTATTGGTTACCCAGGCGTCCAAGGGGCAGCGCCAGCAGCATCACGCCTTGCCGCGCACCTTTGGGGACCCGTAGAATAAGGGATTGGTAGGGAGTTCTCCGACGCAATGATCTTCAACGGCCGTTCGTTCCTTTTTGTCGCACTCGGTTGCGGCCTCACCTTCGTTCCCGCCTCCGGGATCCACGCCCAACAGACCGCAGACCCGTCGTTGCAGACCCGGCACCGGCCTCCGGCCAGGACCAGGAACCCGATCCCTTGAAGCGCCAGCGCTCCGACGAGGAAAAATTCAAGGCGCAAAAGGAAGTCCGGCAGGAATTGAAGGGCGCCTACAAGACCTGGCTCGACCAGGATGTGGCCTACATCATTACCGACGAAGAACGGAAGGCCTTCAAGAACCTGAGCAACGATGAGGAGCGCGAGGCGTTCATCGAGCAGTTCTGGCTGCGCCGCAACCCCAATCCCGACTCCCCCGACAACGAATTCCGCGAAGAGCACTACCGGCGCATTGAGTATGCCAACGACCATTACGCGGCGGGCAAGCCGGGATGGAAGACCGATCGCGGGCACATCTACATTGCTTTCGGCCCGCCGGATTCGGTCGATTCGCATCCTTCGGGCGGCTCCTACCAGCGGCCCAGGATGAGGGCGGCGGCGAGACGTCGACCTTCCCGTTTGAGGTGTGGCATTACCGCTATCTCGAAGGCATTGGCGAAAACATCGATATGGAGTTTGTGGACACCTGCCAGTGCGGCGACTACCACTTCACCATCGACCGCAGCGAGAAGGATGCCCTGTCCAAAGTCCCGGGCGCGGGCCTGACGCAGTGGGAAGAGATGGGCATGGCCAAGAAGGCCGACCGCTTCAAAGGCGGCTTCGAAAATCTGGGCGCGGGTCCCATGTCGAGCCAGAATCAATCCAAGGAATTCGATCGCATCGAATTGGCCGCAAAGCTGTTCGCGCCGCCTCCGATCAAGTTCACGGATCTGGAAAGTGCCATGAGCGAGCACAAGCTGCTCACCGGGCCGGTCTTTCCCTTCGATGTGCGCACCGACTTCGTAAAGGTCACATCAAGCACCGTACTGGTGCCGGTGACGATTCAGATCAAGAACCGCGACATCACGTTCGTGACCAAGGACGGGGTCGCCAAGGGTGTCGTGAACATCCTGGGCAAGGTGACCACGCTCACGCACAAGACTGTGCAGACCTTTGAAGACACAGTGGAAGTCGAGCAGCCCGCCGAACTTCTGGAGAAGTCCCTCGACCGCAAGTCGATCTATTGGAAGGCTGTACCGCTGCTTCCGGGCCTCTACCGGCTCGATATCGCCATCAAGGACGTGAACAACCCTGATCACCTCGGTATTTACGGAAGAAGTCTGGAAGTGCCTGCGTATCACGACGAAAAGCTCGGCACTTCGTCCCTGATTCTGGCGGACCAGATCTATCCGGTTAGCTCGCACGATATCGGCCAAGGCAGCTGCGTGATCGGAAACACCCATATCTGTCCGCGCGTGACCCCGAATCCGGCCACGCCAGTGAGTTACAAGCGCAACCAGGACCTGAATTTCTGGATGCAGGTCTACAATCTGGGCATCAACGACCAGACCAAAAGCAACGAGGCGAAGGTAACGTACCAGATCATTGATTCGGCAACGAACGCGGTTGTCTTTGAGAAAGAGCAAGATTCCAAAGACTTTGGCGAACACAGTGACCAGTTGACGGTGGAAAAGACCCTGCCTGTGGCTGGCCTGCAACCGGGCAAATATAAGGTGACGATCAAAATAAATGACGAAATCTCGAAACAAGAGATTGCGCAATCGGCACCTTTTGTCGTGGAATAGTAAGCGGGCTCCGCATATTCGGTTAACCGGCGCGAGATCGGGAAACCTGCGGGCATTTGATTCCCAGGACATTAGCCAGGACGCCGCCGGGTCACCCATTCGAGTGATGATGCGCAGGCTCCATCTCGTCTCCATGATCGCGCTGTTCGCAGTGGCGTCGATGCCACTGCTCGCAATCACCCCGGGATCGGTTTCCGGAGTTGTGCGCGACTCCAGCGGAGCGCCTCAGATTGGGGCCGTGGTGCAGTTGTTGCGGTCCGACATGAGTGTCATTGCTGCTGTCTACACGGACAGCAAAGGCGCCTATACCTTCAACGGTGTCCTGCCCGGCAAATACGCCGTTAAGGCGATGGGCACATCGTTTCTGCCTTCGCTCAGGGAAAACGTGCGGGTGCGCGACCAGTACCGTTGTCAACCTGACGCTGAATACGCCTGTACGAGGTGATGCAGTGGCTGCCCGCGGAACCGCGGGCAGCTAACGCTCCGAAAGATGACTGGGAGTGGACGCTGCGTTCGGCGGCAAATCGTCCGCTGCTGCGTTGGCTTGAGGATGGACCGCTGGTGGTGGTTTCGGATCGTCCCGGTGCGCCGGCCGAAACTGAAAGCGCGGCTGATGGCCACGGGGCAGGACGGCACCTTTGGCGAGAGCGGCGAGCGCTTTACGGCCAGCGTGGAGAGATACGCCGTCGGACAGCCGTGAATTGCTGGCGCGTGTGGACTTTGCCCCCGACACCGATGCAGGCATGGAGTCGATGCTCGGCTTCCGACAGGACCTGGGATTTGCCGGATCCGTCGAGTCGATGGCCGCAATTTCAATTCGTCCCGTAATCGATGGGATCGGGCGGCGAGGGCTTGGACGAAGCCGCACATGCGCAGCAGCGAGACCATCAACCTCGGCGACGAATTTGAAATCGATGCCGGTGCTCAGCAGGTGATGGCCCGCTTCAGTGAGAATTCGCCTAACACGGTTTTGGCAGCTCTGCCGTTTGCAACCGTGGCCTGGCGCGGCGGGAATTCAACCGTGAGCTATCGGATGGCGACTGCCCCCTCGGCTCCCAACCAAGTTGAGTCGCAGGCGGCGTTCTATCTTCCGCAGCTTTCAATGCGCGATGGCCAGTTGGCCTTGGAACACGGTATGCATCAGGAAATCGGCTGGGAGCGGAGGACCGACGCTTCCGGTGTTTCCTTCCTTGTGTATTCGGATCACATTACGAATCCAGTGATCGAAGCGAGCGGTCGGGTCGATTTCAGCCATGGCGTGCTGAGCGATCCCATAAGCGGCCTGATGCGCGGAGCCGGGCAGAACTACTCCAGCGCTGGGGTGATGGCGGCGGTCGAGCATCGCCTGGCGGGCGGCAATCTTATTCGTGTGAGCTATGCTAATGGAGATGCCCTCGTCATGCCGGCGACTCGTGCATCCGACAGCGCTGAACCAGCTATTCAGCGCCGCAAAGCCGCGGCACGCGCAGATGTATGCGATCTCTCTTTCAGGAACGATGGAGGGAACGGGAACGCGCTGGCACGCAAGTTATCGCTGGCAGCCTGCCGACACGGTCACATCGATCGCACCATATTCGGTGGGTGCAATCGAGCCGTACTTGAATCTGCACCTGCGCCAGCCGATCTGTTCGCACCATGAAGGACTGAATGTCGAGGCGCTCCTGGACGTGAACAACCTGCTCGCGGAAGGATACCGGCCTTATCTGCTCAATAGCGGAACGGTGGTGTTCGCGCAGGATCAGCGCAGCGTTGGCGCCGGCGTCGCGTTCACTTTTTAGGCAATTCTCCCTCGATACAAATCTGAATCAGAAAACAGAGAGAGACTGCAGATGCCGCGGACCCGTGTGAGCGAGTTTGGCTCGGATGCCTGAGCTGAGTGATGCACAGGCATCCGCCTCCGCCGCTTTGGAAGAGTGCCTCGCGATGTGTTATATTTTTCAAGGGTCAGTGATGATTTGCCTCTGATCTGCGTCCTGCAATTTTCCCGCTGCATGGCGTTTTAAAACCCTC
>CAVTMQ010000007.1:0-279197 GCA_963735895.1 uncultured Acidobacteriaceae bacterium | reverse complement strand
GCTTTTGGCGTGGAAGTCGTGCGCCGCCTTATGAGCCGGGAATTACCCGCCGAGGCCCGCGTCGTCGACTTCGGGATTCGCGGCCTCGACCTGGCCTATGCCCTGCAGGATCGCTACGAAACCACCATCCTCATCGACGCCTTCCCCCATGGCCACCCACCGGGAACTGTATCCGTAGTTGAGCCGGACACCAGGCGATATTGCCGCGGCCACACGCCCGGTCGAGCCGCACAGCATGCATCCGCTGAATGTGCTCCGCATGGCGACGCCATGAATGGATCTGATCGTGTGCTCCTGGTCGGCTGCGAACCGGCGTCACCTCGGCGGAGACGAAGGCCACATGGGTCTCAGCGAGCCGGTTGAAGCAGCGGTGGAAGAAGCTGTTAACACTACAGAAGCGCTGGTCAGGTGCCTTCTCGATGGACAAGCGTTTGAGAAATATCAAGGCGGAAAAGGAGAGCTGAAATGGCAACGGATCTGATTGAGTCAACCGCAAACGGAACCGGCAGCGATAAGGACACCCTCTACATGCTGGGCGGAGTCGCCCTGATGGTATTTGGAGCGGGGCTGATTCTCTCCAACCCAGCCATTCGCCGATACGTGTCACAGTTCGGCGTCGGAAACCTCGCCACGACCGTTCTTCCCGACGTGGAGCGCTACTTCAAGCTTCGCGCCATGTAACAAATCGGAGCCCATGCGTCGGCCCCGGACCGGGCAGGCGCGATCACGATCGGATAAATGGAAACAGCCAAAGCCACGCTTCTCCATTACGTTTTCGATGCGAGGGCCAGCCGGTTCACAGTGCAGGCCTTTGCAACCGGCATTTTGTCCGCGATGGGCCACAATCCCACATCGGTATTCGCAACTTCAGCGGCGAGGTCGACTTTAGCGCCGAAGCCGCTCAGGCCAGCGGCTTCCGGCTTTCCATGAAGGCCAACTCGCTCGCCGTGCTCGACGATATCAGCGACAAGGATCGCCGCGAAATCGAGAAGATCATGGACGAGCAGGTTCTCGATCGGCCAGGTACCCCGAAATCGTGTATGAGGCTCCGACTGCTACCATTTCGCGACGAAGGCGCTCTCTATTCCGCCGCGCTCAATGGCACTCTGAGCTTCCATGGAGTCACGCGCAACCAACCGTGTCCGCGCGTATCGCAGTGTTTGATGAAATGATGCGCGCCTCCGGTGAATTCACTTTGAATCAGTCCGACTACGGCGTCAAGCCCGTCTCCGTGGCCGGCGGCGCACTCAAAGTCAAAGATGAACTGAAATTCTCCTTCGAAATGGTCGCACGAAAACAGGAATGACCCGTATTCGCCTCACGCGCTAATGTTGGCTTTTTGGAGAGGAACAGACCCCATGTGCCTGGCCATACCGGGAAAAATCGTTGAGCTCGTAGAGGGGCAAAACGAGGTCGGCGTGGTCGAAGTCGCAGGCGTTCGCCGCAAGGTTCAGCTTGGCCTTTTGGCGGAAGACATGCCGGTGAAGGGCGACTGGGTCCTTATTCACGTTGGATTCGCCATGTCGAAGATCAGCGAATCCGATGCCGCCGAACAGATGCGCCTGCTTTCGATGCTTGGCGAAATGGACCAGGCCATGGAGGAGGTTCGCGGATACGGGCTGGACGAAAGGAGTGAATACCGGCGCGACCGAGTCGGGATCGCGGCCCAATTAGTCAAAGCTCTTCGGCCACGGAGATTAACGATGCGCTATGTAGACGAATTCCGCGATCCCGAACTCATCACCAAAGCCGCGGAAGAGATTCGCCGCCTGGCCGACCCAGCGCGGCACTACCGCATCATGGAAGTCTGCGGCGGCCACACGCACGCGATCTATCGCTTTGGCCTGAAGGACATCCTCCCGGAGAACATCGAGCTGATTCACGGCCCCGGCTGCCCTGTTTGCGTGCTTCCCATGGGCCGCATCGATGACGGGCTGACCATTGCAAGGAGCCCGATCGAATCTTCGCCGCCTTCGGCGACATGATGCGCGTGCCCGGAGCCCATGGCAGTCCGCTGGAACATAAAGCTCGCGGCACCGACGTCCGCATCGTCTACTCGCCGGCAGATGCACTGCAATCGCTGCAAAAAGAATCCCGACAAGGAAGTGATGTTCTTCGCCATTGGATTTGAAACCACCGCGCCCTCAACTGCGCTGACGTTGATGTCCGCCAAAAAGCAGGGCTCCGACAATTTCTCGGTCTTCTGCAATCACGTCACGATCGTGCCGGCGATTCGTGCCATTCTCGATTCACCCGACATGCGTCTCGATGGATTTATCGGCCCGGGACACGTTTCCACCGTGATCGGCTGCCGGCCTTACGAATGGATCGCAAGAATCGAAGGCAAACCCGTCGTCACCTCGGGCTTTGAACCGCTGGATCTGCTGCAATCCATTGTGATGCTGCTTGAGGCAGCTTGCAGCGGGCGAGGCCAAAGTCGAGAACCAGTACAAGCGGGTCGTCCATGGGAAGGCAATCGCGCCGCCTTGAAAGCTATGGCAGAAGTCTTCGAGCTTCGGCCCTATTTCGAATGGCGCGGACTCGGATTCATCTCTCAATCGGCCTTCGCATTCGCGAAACGTACTCCCCATGGGACGCGGAAAGACGCTACCCCGTGCCGGAGACGCGAGTCGCGGATCCCAAAGTCGGCACAATGCGGCGAAGTGCTGAAAGGCGTCTTGAAACCCGCGCAATGCAAATTGTTCGGCAAGGAGTGCACGCCTGAACATCCCATCGGCGCGCTGATGGTTTCATCGGAGGGCTCATGCGCAGCGTATTACAACTACGAACACCGGAAGTCGCTGGTAACAACGATCAGCGCGGTAGCCTGAACGGCACCACCAACGAGCGTCAAGCGCAGAAGTCCGCCAGCCGCTGGTCAGCTTCAAAGATCCGCAGATCGAAATGTCGCACGGCGCCGGCGGCAAAGCCAGCCGCAGACTCGTCGAAGGCCTCTTCGCTCCGTTGCTTTTCCTCCGGATCACCCGAACAGCTAGCCGACGCCGCTCACGTGAAATCGGCGGAGCCCCGTCGCGTTCACCACCGACAGCTTCGTCGTTCACCCTCTGCGTTTCCCGGCGGCTCCATCGGCGAACTCGCCGTGAATGGGACCGTCAACGATCTCGCTGTTTCCGGCGCCAAAGCCGACTCGATGGTCGTGACGTTCGTGCTTGAAGAAGGACTCGCCGGTTCAGTCCTCGAAGCCGAAGTTCGCGCCATGTCTGAGGCCCTCAAGCGCGCCGGCGTCACCATGGTCGGCGGCGACACCAAGGTCGTGGAGCGCGGCAAAGCCGATGGAATGTACATCACCACCGCCGGGATCGGCAGCCCTATCCCCGGCGTCCACGTTGACGCGCGCACGGTTCGCGCAGGCGATAAGGTCTTGCTTTCCGGTCCCATTGGCGATCACGGCATCACCATCCTGCTGGCCCGAGCGGATCTCGATTTCGAAGCCGCTTACTCCGACACGCGCTCAGTGCTGCCGATGATTGAGGCCATGGCCGCCGAGGCGGCCCCGGCATTCGCTGGATGCGCGATCCGACCCGCGGCGGTCTGGCCACTGCACTCAACGAGCTTGCGCGCGATTGCGGGCTCTCGGTCGAACTGAACGAAGAGATATCCCGATGCGCGACGAAGTTCGCGGGGCCTGCGAACTGCTTGGCCTCGATCCGCTGCACATCGCGAACGAAGGCCAGTTCGTTGCCATCGTCTCGCCCGAATTCGCCGACATCGCTCTCAATGCCGTCCAACTTACGATGGGGCGACGAAGCCCGCATCATTGGCGAGATTCGCGAGGAGCCGGCCAACACCGTCGTCGTCAACACGCGCTATGGCGGCACGCGCATTGTCGACATGCTCGTCGGCGATCCACTGCCCCGGATCTGCTAGAGGTCGCGAATGATCACCGCGGTGAATCTGGCAAGACAGGTTGCGGAGCGCTGCTCGAACGCAACCAACTTATCGAAGAGTTCTTCGTCGAGGAGGCTCGCAAACTGGCCGAAGCTTGCCGGGATATGTCCCAGCGTTTTCTGAGCGGAGGCCGGCTGCTGGCCTTCGGGCGCGGGCCGTACCACCGATGCGCAGCATGTTTCAGTCGAGTTTGTCCACCCGGTCATTGTGGGCAAACGGGCGCTTCCCGCTCTCGACCTGTCTGCGCAGCCGCGGCCGTGGCTCCAAGCGATCCTGCGCCCTGACGATATTGTGATGGGCTTCGGGCCACCGGAAGGGGACACGGAGGTGTGGGCGGCGCTCGATTGGGCATATTCGCGCGGAGCCATGACTTTGCGCTACCGGGCCCTACGGTTCATTCGCTCTGCAGACCGCGATCCGTCATCCGTTTATTCACCAGGAACTGGTCGAGTTCTTCTACCACACCCTGTGGGAGACGGTACACGTCTTCCTCGAGCATCGTGAATTCGGCCAGGATGTCGGGCAAAGTGAGTTCCTTTATCCCTTTCTGGGAGGCCAGGCAGGAAACTCGTCGCTTGTCGACGACGTCGCGGCTTCGATCCTGCACAAAGGCGCACGACGACTCGTGTTGCGTGCGCGCCTGGCGAGGAACAAGCGGAAGTATTGTGCGCCGCTGCAATTGCCATGCACGAGCGCCTGGCGCACGGCGGCAAGCTCATGATTTTCGGCAACGGCGGTTCTGCAACCGACGCGAACGACTGGGCGCTGGATTGCGTGATGCCGCCGGCAGGCCATCGCAGCATTGCGGCGATTTCGTTTTCGATGGAGCCCGCCATTTTGACCGCGCTGGCCAACGACGTCGGAACCGAAGTGATCTTTTTGCGGCAACTGATTGCTCATGCGCGGCCCGAGGATGTTGCGATCGGAATCTCAACCAGCGGCGGCTCGCGCAACATCGTCATGGCGGTGGAAGAGGCGCGCAAGCGCCACATCCTGACAGCGGCACTGCTCGGCAACGACGGGGGGGAGATTGCGCGCGCAAAATCGCCGACTTCCCGATCATCGTCCGCAGCGATTACATTCCCCGCATTCAGGAAGTGCAGGCCTCTGCCTATCATGTTATGCTGGAAACCCTGGAGGCGTTGAACGATGGCGGCTCTTGAACTTTACGGCTCAGCGCAGTGTCCGTATACGCGGGAACTTCGCGAATGGCTGGAATGGACGCGACGCGACTTTCGCGAGTACGACGTTGAAGCCGATCCCGAGCGCACGCGCGCATGTGGTACTCAACAACGGCGGGACGAACTGTTCCGGTACTAGTCGAAGACGGAAAAGTAATTCAGGTGGGTTGGCGAGGCCGAATTATATCGCCAACGCTGGGTTAATCGTGAACGCGAACTAATTAATCGAACATACTCCGGGTCGCCTGCGATCTACAGGTAATCGGGGCAGCATTGACGATTTCGCGAGCAGATCGAGGATGTCGCGTAACTGAAAGGCGTTTTGGCTGTGCTTGTCAGAGTGAGAAGGAAGCTCCGGGTGGTAGCGAACCGAGCGCGTGAACGACTCACTGGACCTACGGGGCTGAATGCTGTCCATTTGAGAAAGGGGCAGATCGAGTTCCACACGGACGCTCGTGAAATTTGTGAGTGGAGAAAGCGAGCTTTCGGAGCACAGTTCTCCCGGATGAACTGGCATCTGGTTTGACCGACAATAGCGTGGGGGAGGAAGTTTCCTCGCGCTTGTCACGAAAGAAGCAGTCTTGATCTTCATCCTGCACGTCGCGAACACTGTCCACGCGACTAAGAGGCGGAGGTGAATCCCTTCGCTCTGGCGGCCGGCATAGTCGGCCCCTAGTCACGAGGAGACATGGCAACACAACTCGATGGTTTTTCCCTGGAGACGACTCCCCCTGCGTCTGCGCTTCTGCTGTCTGACGAGCAACTCGCGGGCATACTTCTGCTCACAACGGATTGGATTCGCGCCCACGCTCAAGAGATCCCCGGCTGGGACAGCGGAACGGAGAGGTCGTGCGGTGCCGGTTGCAGTCATCCCCACCTCAAGAAACTGAAAGCACCGCAGAACGTGGTGCCAACGTTCACAGAGGCGCAAGTGAAGCTGCTGGTGAAGTAGAGGCCGCAGGGCGAGTATGACCGCAGATTGCATACGCTCATGTTGTTCCTGCTTGACACCGGATGTCGTATCTCCGAGGCTTTGGCCCTGTCTGTCAATAACATCGACTTCGATAACTTACTAGTGACACTCGACGGCAAGGGCAGGAAACAACGCATCGTGCCATTCTCTGTCGATCTACGCCGCGCACTCTATCGCCGCATCAAGGGAACTGATCTGGGACCGTATGACAGGGCCTTGTGGGACCGTCACAACGTCATTGACTGGGTTAAGCGTACTTGCAGAGACCTGGGCTTTGAGCCACCAGCGCGAACACTCCAGGTAGCGCCTGAACTGAGCGCGGATTGGGTGCGACTCGCCTTTGTGGATTTCCTCAATTGTGGAAAGCGGTGGCTCCATCAACGCTACAACGCCACAATGAACCTTGGTGGATCGCTGGGGTCTGCGACAATTGTGGGTTCGAGACAAACAAGGGGAAAGCTCTGGAGTCGATTGAAGGAGCCTTTAGACGAGGAATTCGGGTCACCCCTTTCTTATGGGTGACTTTTTGGGTGACCTAGCAAAATGATAGCTCCCATGAAGGAGCTTGTAAATGCATGATTATATTTAAGTTATGATGGTCGGCGCTAGTGGACGATTTTAGGACTTTTCTGCTGAGCGGCCAGAAACCGGCTTGAGAGAACCCGCGCCTCCGTGTGCTTGCTCTTCGACATCCTTCCCCCGTCCCCAAATAGAATTTCATACTCGGTTCTTTTGCGGATTTAGGAAAGAAGGTCAACCATTTTCCCCATCCCCGGTCCCCAAAGGCGAGGGACCGGGGGCACCCTCATCGTTGGCCGGAATGTCACCGGGACCGTGGCCACCCGCCTAAGTTGTAAGATCACCGCGCGGAAATGGGGGCAGGTCGAGCACTTGGTGGCTGAGCACGGCCAGCAAACGCTCATGGATTCTTATAAACTCCAACGTTATTTGGGGCGTCGCCACATTGCTCGTCGCCATAGAAACAGACCAAAAACATAGCCGATGAGCCCCCACAGTAGCAGAGACAGGACCAGCCAACCCACTTGCCAAATGCCATTAAGCTTGTGCGGCCTAAAGATGAAATCGGACACGGTTGTAACAAGAAACATCGTGCCGCCGAAGATCAGCACGCCACCGATCCAAACTGTGCGTATCCTGCCAGTCCGAAAGATGGCCTGAGATGTTCGCGTCTGATTTCCTCTATACCAATCAACCATACCTTTGAGTGTCGTCATCGACTTGCCCCCATTGAGATTCTTGGCCTTCTACAGCTGCGAGCAAACATTGTTGATCTGATTGTCGTAGGCAGCCTTCATTCCCAACTCGGTGAGTACCGAATGCCCGAAGCTAACTATCGGTGCGGTAAATGCACCCCAGAGCGCAGCGGGAACGGCAACCGAGACACATCCGGCAAATGCCGTGGGTCCACCCGGCGAGGTAAGCACAGCTCCAGCAATGCAGCCGCCCACTAAGCCCCCAACGAAACCTTCTCCAGCGGCAGTCTTCAAATTGCCAGGTATCGCTGCGTTTTCTGCCGTTACTCCATCAACAAATTGATGCACAGCATTCGCTTCACATTGGAGACGCGCAGGAGACTTCGGCGGACTACTTGGGGCAACAACAGGACGAAACAGCTATGTCAACCATGCGTATATTGTGACTCCAAAGGCCATGAGATAGAGTAGAAGCAGCACAACCCAAAACTCCTTGGCTTGTCTCTCCTTTGTTTTTGCGCTCGTGGATCCCCCCTGGACTGTCCCGGCCCAACCTCGGGACATCACCCACCAAATTCCTGCTATGATCGGTGGTGCAACTAAATCAAGCAGGATCAACTGCGGAATTGGCAAAGCTCCCGGCCGCATAGTTTCCCCATCCTCCCCACTAGTGAATGATCCCTGTTGCACACTGAAATAAGCCCATAGCGTAGGACCCAGTATCGTAAGCGAGCTTTAACTCTCCGACTCCGCTGGCATATTCGCCAAGCACGGCTCCCATCGCGGCATCCATCGGTCCAGATGCCAACGGGGTACCTTCAATGGCCTTTCCAAATAGAGAGCCGAAGCCTTGTGTCGGTCCCGCAACAACTCCCTGCGCCATGTTGTAGAAGACACTGTGTCCGCCTCCCTCTCCCGTAGCAAAGCTCTGAATCAGATCAGTTGCCCCGCTAAATGCATTTCCGCCGACAGCGTCAGCAACGAAGCCTCCGGTCCGCAGTAGTTCGTGCCGGGAATCGTAGCCTTTATCAGCGTTGGTTTTGGAAGCCCGTTATTTGGGGCAAAACACGCATCAGATGCACAAGCGGCGGATGACGTCATAGTCATGCGCTCCTCATCGTACATCAACCCCGGTCCCCAAAGGCGAGGGACCGGGGCCACCCGCGATCTTCGATGCCCGTCCGAAACGGATATAGCTCACGCCGAAGAAGAGATGCGGGAGATCGTACAGCACGATAAAAACGATGAACTGGCCTATGTCCGAAAGAGGATAGGTATGTCGCGCGGCGATAACGGCAGCCACGGCAACCACGTTGACTGCGACACATACAAACAGCGCCTTTGCTGCGAGCTTGGGCCACCAGATGGCCATCACTGCAATCGGTAACGGAAACAGAAAAAGTCCGAAGAGCAGGGCCACCGACGCCCAAGTATCGTTGCTGTTCATCGTGAAGCTCTTGACTGCGCCAAACCCGAAGTAGAAAAGGCCCCACGCAACGCCCGCAATCTTGAGGTATTTCATCTGATCTCCTCCGCGCCCGCGCCGCTACCTCAGGCTATATCCGCCGCTGCAACCAAAGAACGTGGAAACAAGGGTAGCCTGACCCGCCTCAGCCGATGAGGGCCAAGACATGCTGCTAAGTCTCCCACAGAGATTGGCATCGCAAGCCTGAATAGCTGCCGTTTGTTGAGCAGTCTTGGGCCAGCCCAGATTGTTCACGAATGAAACCCCGGAATTTTGATAACAGAGATCGTGCGCCGCGCACGCCGAATCTACTTGATTTGTCGGCGTACCACTGCCTCCCGGTCCGCAGTAGTTCGTGCCGGGAATCGTAGCCTTTATCAGCGTTGGTTTTGGAAGCCCGTTATTTGGGGCAAAACACGCATCAGATGCACAAGCGGCGGATGACGTCATAGTCATGCGCTCCTCATCGTACATCAACCCCGGTCCCCAAAGGCGAGGGACCGGGGCCACCCGCCAACCAGCCCCGCCCTGGCCCGGAGCCGCCGCCGCGCGACACGCTCCGCAGGAGGTCGCGTGTCCCTATCCTCCCGGTGCAAAGCACCGCGCCCTTCTGCTGGATGTGCCGAGGATGCCGGATGGAGCCTCAGAAGCAGCAAGGCCGCCCCCGAAGAGACGGCCTGCGACATCGAACACCTACCAGGGAACATGAATTGCTCAACTCATTCCCGATGATCGTGCTTCGGATCAGACGAGAGATTCATCGTTGTCAAGTGACTTTCAAAAGGATGCCGTGCGACTAGGGTGGGGCGTATCAGAAACGGAGCAATCCGACACACAAACGGCAAAATTAGAAATGTGACGGGCAAACAGAGCAGATAAAAATACGACGGAATGTCCATAAAACAAGATCGTGGCCCGCGCATCGTTGCTACCCACGCAAGTGCATACCCCAGCAAAACACCCAACAGAACAACCAGTCGCGTGTACAGCGGCGATACTTTCAGTTCCGCGCCGCAATGCGGACACCGAAAATCAAGAAGAAACACGGATCGCGATAGCTCAATTGCGACGGAGCATGCAGGACACGCCACCGATTTACGGTCAAACATCATCCTAGTTACCCCCAATAGGGCGTCTTCGAATGCTCAGTGAACTCCCGAAGACGCCCCATTCCATTTCAATGACTGCTGCAGAACTGCGACAAAGCCCCCGGTGCTGCGGCTATTGCTGTGCCAGCGCCGGTCGGGGTCTTTCCCACCATGCGGCTGAGCCACGAAACAGCCCGACTATACCATGACGCATAATCCCCGGCTGTAGCAGCGTAAACTTCTGGAGCATTTGCCACGGCAACGGCTCCTGTTGCGCCAGCAGCCGATGCCGCATAGAACCCAGGGACAAAGCACACGCTAGTCAACGAATACACGCCCGTCTTATTAAATGCATGAGCCAGTTGACACGCGTTGTCGCACTCCCCGTTATTTGGGGCACCGCCCCCGCCGCCACCGCCTGCCTGTCCTCCGCCAGTTCCACCTCCTCCAGCCGTCCCCCCAAATTTCACATTACGTTGAACCGCCGACTACGCCAACGGGTCCATCGTCGCCAGCGTAACCCTCTCCCTCATCAGGGGTTGTGATACAGGTATAAGAGTAAAGGCCAATCGGGTCGGTATACGCCAACGGGTTGTTCATCACATATGCATAACGGTTGAAGCTCTGTGGATTGTGAAGTCGTAGCTTCCCGAGTACGGATCAGGGCTCAACCATCGGCCCTGGGTGCTGCTATATTGCCGGAACTGAGCGTGATCTGTACCCGTCTCGGCGTCCGAGTCTAACGAACCGAAATGGTAAGGATCCAAATCAGATCCACTTGCGGTGGCTTGTGCATCACCGAAGGGCAGGGATGTGAAAGTGCCTTCCACGGCGCCATTGTACGTGGTCCGAATCCGCTCTGTCCCCAGCCAGTCCTGATGCTGAAAATGCGTGACTCCGTTCTCGTAGAAGGCTACCGGCCTTCCGCTTCCTCCCCAATAATATTGCCCTTGTTCCCAGCCCCGCGTGGTCCCGTTCCAACTCGACACGCGCTTGCCGGCAACGTTGAAAACGAACTCGGTCGCCGCGCTGCCCACTACCGTTCGCACCCTCTGATTGAAGGCGTTATCAACGTACTGCGCTGTAGCGCCCCCATCAACCGCCGTGATGTTGCCTTCGGCGTCATACGTATAGGTATGGAAACCATCGTTGGTCATGTTGCCTGCAGCGTCGTACGAGTAGGTACTTATCTGGTTATTAGAAGCATTGAAACTGTACTGCGGAGAAGGGCCACTTGGACTGGAGTTCTGCTGCCACCGATTTCCATATCGGTCATAAACGTAGGAGGACGTTGCTTGGGTCCCCGACAATGTGCGGGAAGACAGCCGGTTGAATTCGTCGTAGCTGTTGTTGGACGTCTGATTGAGAATGGAGTCGACGGTCAGGGTTGCTTGAACTCCACTCCAATTGATCCAGTAACCGTAGTACTGGGTGCCTCCTGTGCACCCGATCGAGAGGTTTGCAGCGTTACATACCCAGCCGCCTTCCAACCGCCCGAGTGAGTCATAGGCGTTCAGATTGGATAGACCATTCCCCAGGTTGTAGCTCACGGGTCCGTTGGGCCCATTCTGTACGTTCGAAATCAGGTTCGGCGGGTCTACCTGGGCATTCAGGGAACTCGTCATCGACCACAACTCGTTCGCCGGAGAAAGCGAGTAAGTCGTTACGACACCTCCCCAGTCTGCGGAGCTGGTCAGATTCCCAGCCCAGTCGTAGGTGTAATGAAGCTGATGATTATAGCTCGCCGTTCCGCATCCGGAAGGCAGACACTCATCCAGATAGATAGGCCTTCCGACCGCATCATAGCTATAAGCGGTCCCGGCGGTTGGCACGGATGCGACTGAAAGACGCCCCTTCAAGTTGGCCTGGGCGAGATCACTGAAGCCCGGACCCGCGCTCGTATCGTATACAAAGGTTTTCGTCGGCGTACCGTCGCCATAAGCGATGCTCACAACTCGTCCAATTGAATCGTACTGCGTGGTTGTCGTGGTCTGAGCGGACGGGCTTGTTTGATTCGCCTTTGGCCTTGTACGAGTGACTTGCAATCCCGTTGCGTTAAAGGTGTAACCATACGTTGTTGTTCCTGATTCCGGCTCTGTCACTGAGACCGGGCGTCCCAGCCAATCATTCTGAAATGTGCGAGTCTGAGCACCCTGGGTGACGGTCGTAGTGCCCGTTGCGAGTGCGTAGGAGTAGGTTGTGGTGAAGCCTGTGCCGGTGATGTCTGTTCCGCAGCTCGTCGGTTGTCCAGACCCGGGCATGCTATTGTTTGACGAGATCTCGCACACTACGGTGGTTCGCCCAAGGCCATCAATCTGGCTAATGCGGCTCACTCCGTTCTCATCGGTCCTGTGTGACGCGCGTCCCGAATAAGAAGTGGTAATTCTGGTTCCGTCTCCATGGGTGAGCGTCAGCACTCTACCGAGAACGTCATAGGTGTAACTGTCGCCCGATCCGGAACAGAGCTTTCCTGTGCTCCACCCATTTCCTTGATAGGCATACGACTGAAAAGACAAATTCCCATTTGCGTCGTAGCAAGTATCTTGCTGGTACCACGGGTTACTTGACTGCCCATTGCTCAATGCCGCCCTGCTCGACCGTCCGTAACCGTCTTGTTCGATTTCAGTGTCGGTGTATACGCTCGAGTTTTGATACTGGTAGATGCTGGTCTGGGTCGGCTGATATCCATACGTTCTCTTTCCGCCGTCAGGGTAATCGAATTCTGTAACACGCAAGCGCGGATCGGCGTATTTGTAACCTGTCTGATTTCCGTTTGGGTCGGTGAAACTTGTTGATAGGCCTGAATGCGTCGTATCAAAACCAACCAGGTAAGGAAGAGAGACTCCGCTGGAAGGAGTGGGCGGAGCGAAGCCGGTGTTATAGACAAAGGTGTTGTCGTAGGAAATTGTCGAAGTTCCGGTTGGTCCTGCACTTGTCAATATTGAACCAGTGTCCTCAAATGTGTTTCGCAGAGTGTAGGAAGTCGCTGAACTGGGGTAAATATACTCACTCGTAAGGTTTCCCCGAGGACCGCTAACGGCAACGTGCTGAGGAACACCCGAACTTGAGGTGGGGGCGCTTTCGTCGTAGTTGTAAATCGTGTATCCAGCCTTGTTTCCACTGCCATCATAGACTGTGTCGGTCGTCGGTATTCCGGGCAGCAATGCACCATAAACCCAAACCTCTTTTCGCAGAAGGGGGCCTCTCGTGCTGGCGCCTCCGAAGTCGTATGAATCCAACTCCGTTGCTCCGCCAGACGAACCGTATTTCGTGGTAGATCCGTGCATCTGAATGCCGTTCAGCGTCTCATACGTATCGAGCTGGCTTATGGGAAGGGCTAGTTGCGTGGATGTGCAGGGACTCGTCGCTCCGTTGTAGCAGGTCTGCCGCGCAAGCAAGGCCGTCCCGCTCTCAGCTCCCTGATAAATACTTCGATTGGTTTCGTAGTAAGCCGCGGTTACCTGGGACGGCTGATTTGATCCTGAAACAAAATCGTATGCCTTGTGATTTCCTAAACCGTCGACGACTTCCGTATGCGTGGTTCCCGTTCCGTTTGGAGCCGAGCGCGCATAGGACCAAGTGGAAGCGGCCGATCCTGAATCACTGTTCACAGAGCGAGTCAATCCTGAGGTGCTTCCGTCTGCGCAAGTGATTCCCTGGCTTCCTTGAGAGTAGCCATATGTAATGACGCCTCCTTGTGGAAGGGTTACGGTGAGGAGCCTTCCAGTGACATTTCCAGAGCCATTCGGCGTTTTCTCATATTGGAAGCTATACGTACTTCCGTCCGGAAGCACGATCGAGCTGACCAAATACGTGGCAGTTGGTCCGTATTCCCCGATTCCGCTGCACCCGAATGCTGTTTGAACCGTAAGCTGAGAGTAATTTACCGCAACCGTCTGCGGGTTTCCAAGGGTGTCATGGTACGTAAAAGTCTGGGAGCTTGGGGCACCACCCGCCACGGTGAGTACCGTATTTCCGGTGGTGTCGGTGAAGTTCCCGTTTCCATCAGTCGTGATCTCGTTCCCATTGGAATCCTCAACCGTGCCCGCACCGGACGGTGAAACCACCGGAGGTGAAATCTGTTGTCCAACCGGGGTTGTCAAAAGCGAATAATGGTAATTGGTGACATTCAGTGTGTAGCCGGACCCGTCCGTGGCAACCGCCGTCAGTGTCGGTTGCGTCGGAGGGGGATTACACCCCGCAGGTTGTTGAGTTGTATTTAATGTAATGCCCACAAATGGATGGCGCACCCCGAAGGTATCGTGATAGGCGAAACCCGCATAAGTTGTCGTTGGACAGGTATAAAAGAGTCCCCCCGAGCCCCTGACGCGCCCAATCGTCGTCGATGCACTGTAGCTGACGTAACCAGTCGTGAGCTCCGAATCCGCGCGCCAGCCGTTGTTCTGCACCGGGGTCCAGACGTACGAACCAGTCACCGACGAGGGATACCAGACCGAATTATCGAACGTCAGATTGTAGTAAAAGGGGAGACCTCTACCGGCCTTGTTCAGAATCGGAATGCTCAAATGAACATTCAGATTTCCAACGTTTACAGAGTCTACTCCAAGGTTATCGAAGGTCCCGAAAGGATAGGAGCCGCTTGCCACTTGGCTCTGAACGGGTGAGACAAAAGCGATAGCGACACAAAATACGAACAGAAATACCCTACGCAACCTCGGTGCAAGCATGGTCTTCTCCTCTTGCGTGAGATTTAACTGATCTGTGCCGATGAAACGGCGATGTCAAGTTGGAGTGATCCGTTAACGTAGCGCTGAATTCGAAATGGGATTTGCACACCATCGACAGCGTGATAGTCCGAGAACCGAACTTCGATTGGGATAGACGTTGATTCGCCGTTATCGGGATGCACTGCGTACGAAAGGACCGAAGGCAAGAAGGAACTAGGGTCTAATCCAATGTCAGTTTGTCCTCGCTCGGTCAGGTCGTCGGCAAGAGACGCGTCGATCCCAGTAAGCGACAACTTCGCTTGCAGATGATAGTAGCTGCCTTGTTCCGAGCCGACTTGGTTTTTGCCTAAAATCGCGAGCTGAATATCGCTTGAGAGTAACGACGGTTGTAGCGTTATCGACGGCAGGAACCAGATCGACGGCCTCCAACAATTGCCCGCCTCTACCGTATGCGGGCTTCCCCCCGCAATCGACCAAGCACACGCAGCATTTTGACCACCACCAGACACACTCTCGATCCGTTGTCCTGACTCTTGGAGATCGAGTTGCATCATCGAACTTCCGTCTACGTTCGCGACGAGATCTACAGCGCCAGAATCTTCTAGGCTCCCTGCGTACCATGTTGCCTGGCCAGAAATCTGCACTTGGTGGATCGGCTTACTTCCCGAAAAGGCAGTAGCCAGAGCGCTAAGAACCGTTGGTAGAGTCGGGGATTGACCGCTGGTTAATTGAGCCGAAGAGGCCGCGAGCAGAGCCGCGAGGAGTAGTGGGAAGGTACGAAAGGGGCTTTTCAATCTTGTCCTCCGAGTGGTCAGATAACAGCTGCAAGGAGAAGTGGCAGTTCATGCCGCCTAGTCCAGCTCTTCTCTGCGTGCCTAGTGTTGGCACCCGTTGTAACCGCTCTTGTTTAACGAACGCTAGGATTGTTTTGCAAACGTACTACGATAGTTTTGCGTGGCGCTCGGTATCGCAAGACAATGCGCGCGAAATATGCATCTCGGTTAGCTTCCTTTTTTCTCCCTGAACATAGTCGGAAGGCCGAACTCCAACGTATCGGCGAAACATCTGCGCAAAATGCGAAAGGTCGTTGAATCCCACCGAAAAGGCAGCATCCGTGATGGAAACTTCGGCGAGACTCAGGATCTGTTCGGCCTTCTGAATGCGGAGATTGATCACGAACTCGCGAAACGTGGTGCCATGCGCCTGTTTGAAAGTACGGCTGAACTGGTAGCGTCCCAGGCCGCACAATCTCGCTACTGCATCTAACGTAATCTTCTCGGCATAGTTGGTTTTAACGAAAGCCAGTGCCGGGGTCAGCTGATTCTCGCATCGCCTAGCTCTATGCTTGTTGCCAACGCGGAACCTGTCGTTGACATTGGTGCCCTTGTCTCGATTCGGTGTCGTGTTTTGCTCAAACCGAGAGTCTTTGGACTCCCTTACAGACGTGGTACATGCTTCTCTATTCAGGAGAACATCGACGCGCGATAACAAGTAGGAAAGATCGACTGGCTTGACTAGATAGTCCCAGACTCGTGCTCGCAATGCCCAAACGGCCAGACTCTCCGAATGTTCTTCCGTTATCATCACGAATCGTTGCACCGGAAAATCCGACGCCAATATTTTTAGCGGTTCGAGGAGTTCCGCGCTCGGATCGTCGTATTCGAAAAGAACAGCACGGGGCGCAAGGGCTCGAATTGCGTCGGCTACCTCGTCAACTCCGCGGATTTTGTAGATTGGGCAAAGAAGACCGACTTGGGCTGAGATATCCACCGTCGCCGGCACCGTTTGAAGGTCCACCCAGATGACCATGCCACTTTCCACGAATCGTTTCCTTCACAGAGTCGATACCCTTGCCCTTCCGCGGAAGAAGGGAAGAGTCTGGCACGCTCATGCCATCCAGAGCACAAACAACGTTTGCTGGTTGCGGTATGGTGTTTTGATTTAGGCAATCGTTTCAGTCCATGATAGATTTCTGCCGACTGTAAATACTTGCCGACACTTCGGCTTGAGGAATCAACGAATTGGTCACTCAAAGCCGACTCCCTTGGGCGAAGAATACATCGCTTTGGGTCTGAACGTGAAATCTACGTTGATATTCTGCGAAGATACGATAGGGGAGTGCCCCTCCCGGGCACGCGTTGGCACCTGTCGACTCAATGGCGCACTTTAGGAAATACCAATTCTTGCGTAACTCGCCGACGTGAATCTGTTTTCTCCTTCGCGGATCAATCAAGTAAGCGCGCATCTGCTCTGGTCCTTCAATTGCGGCGACTGGCGGATGGGCAAAGACGGTCTCCACCGCCCGAAACATTCGGTATGTGAGTCCAGCCTCGAATGTCCCCTTTAGACCCGAGCAGCGCTCGCAGGAAACCCTTGCCGAGAGTTGTGGCATTCCGGCCATTGCCATCGCAACGTTTAGCGGAGTGTAGTCGCGCCTCGCACTGTGAATGAAACTCCCGAGTTGCGACTGTGCGAACCAGGCTTCCTGTTGATCTAGCTTTGACCGGAGTTCACGGCTTCGCGCTTGGCTCTCTTCCCATGCGGCGTTCGCGCCCTCATGACTCTTTGCCAAATCAGCTTGCAGGTGCTGAAGGCTTGTCCGCGTCGCATCGTCTGTTGCGGAAGCCGAAGCTTGCGCGGCGCGCTCGACGGACGCCCGACTTGACATGTACGCCGCGTATGCCTCTCGGCAAGTGTTCTGTGAATGCGCCACTTCCTTGCGAATGTGCCGAAGCGCAGCGGATGTTGTGCGTTGCGTCGGGTATTGTCGGAACAATTCAAGATGGGGACTGTTGAACCCTTTGATGGCACTGAAGGCGGCACGAATATCGCCAAGTGTTTTGGCGTGGCGCAGCTCCCAGCCGATCAGCCCCCAGTTCTGCTCAAGGACAAATTGCAACTCCATCAGCGAGCGCCGTAGCTCGTCATCTTCGATTTCCCGAGGGCGTCCCCGCCCCTGCTTCTCTTCCAAAAACCCTGTCAAGAGGTTCCCGCATTTTTCATAACCAGCTAAATCACTCTCGTCCAACTATCACCGCCAGGTAATTAGAACCGCGCGCCTGTTGTCTGCCATGTAATTGCAATACCTAAGGTTAGCGCAAGTCTGCCATTTTTGAAAACCGGGCTTATTCTTCGATTGCGCCAACGAGGAAGGCGCATTCATGGGCGAGCGGAGTGCGGTCCGACCAAAATCCGGGAAGTCGGTTTGCCAATCCGATCCGGGGCTGAGACGGCCTACACCTCCATCGACGGCTGGCCGAAAGCCAGCGGCTCGCCCACCAATTCACTTCAATCGCCTATAGACTCCAAACTCACAGAGCCCCGCGAAGCGCGGTGTGCCTCAGCCTAAAATTGGCCGGGGCGCGGGGCAGAGCCCCGCCGTATCGAACCCCGGCGCGAAGCGCTGGGCTCCTTGTACTGAATTCCGTGAATCCGAGTCTCTCCTTTACGTACGCTCTCAAACGATTCCCAAATCAGAGCCCTGATTGAGTTCTTTCAGACCCTGGACCGCTGGGACAGGGAGGCACATGGATCCACAACCATGTAGCCGTGCCCTCGACCACGGTTTCTCGCTCGCCTTTCTGTCTCCACCATTGGCGTGCGACCCGAGGCCAGCAATCACTCCAGTGATCCCCTTGCAAGTTGCTCAGGAGGCTCCACTGCCCTTCTTAGATCTTCCGCCTCTCCAAGATCTTCAGGAGCGGCCTCAGAGGCGCGCTATACGGCCTTGCGGCATTCTCCGGCCATGCTCTGCCAGCTCTGGCGCGCTCGCCAATCGGCGGAAGGGGTCCACCAGGGCGGCACAGCCGCCCTGAGTTGCAGGCTCTGTCTAATAGCCTGCAACTCACGTCAATTTGACGAGCGGAGGCGTTCGTGGCTTACGGTCACTGGAGTTGCCGGTGATCGACAAGCTCGAGGTTCGATTGCCTCAGACTCAACTCCACCGAGCCCGAATTCATGCTTGAGAGCCGGTCCTTTCGAGAACAGTGCAACGGATCAAGAGTCCGGTCGGTATGAATGGGTGTCGTGATCTGGACCATTCGGAATCGATGCCATGCTGCACTTACTCGCTCAAACGAGACCAAAATGATCCTCACGAGGGCGAGCACAAGTTCGAACTGCTTGACACCGGACAAAGACCCTACAGCGGGCTAGTTGCGGAGATCGAAGGAACCATCGAAGGACCGATAGACGACCTGGAACTGATGCGCATCGATCTTTGCGCCGGACCTTACGAAGTCCCCGTCGAGTGGTTCCTGACTAACGTACGCGTCAAGTTCAAGCGTCGTCGCGATGAGATGGGGACTGCTGAAATACGAGCGCGATAGGAAGGCCATGGCGATTCAGACAATCACTGCAGGGAAGACGGCCGAACATCGTCGAGGTTCTATGACAAGTAGGCCGAATCGCAGGATGCAGCTACGAAACTGATCGAAGCAGAAGCTTCGACGCCGACAAATAACCCTCATAGACGGTTTGGATCTCCGAGACGAGCGACATCACGACGGATCGAGCGCCAGTTTGGCGGCGGACGGATCCCTGCGTGAGATTGACTCTTCGGAAATGATCCTGTTCCGGACTTCGATCCTTTTACCAAATCGGCGGAAACGGTAGATGCGGCAATTCGCGACAGTCGAGTGTGACTTGGATATGCGGCCGGACAAAGCTCGTTTCAGGGACTGCAAAGTTGGCGAGTGCACCGTAGCACGGATTCCTGAATACCCGTCGATGGCATTGCAACGCGTAATCGGACTGCCAGCCGTGATATGAATGGCTAAGGAGAACGGTCGGAAGCAGAGCAATTGCTCGGCAAGTCGTAGTCAATCACGGAAGCAGATACGCGGAATCGCATCCCGAAGCGCGTGTAGCGCGAAACAGTATCCATCGTGACAAGGGCAATCAGCCACAGTGGCGAAGAGCTTCACGAATCGCTTCAGAAATTGCACACTGCGTCGACTGCAGAACAGGGTGTCGTGAAGGAGCGTACACTTATCCCCTACGTATGAAACACGCATTCGAAATTGCCCGAAGCCGCACTGGAATTCTTCCGCAAGAAGGGGCGAATCGGCGGACAGCAGCGCGCCGCAAACCTGACCGCCGAGCAGCGCAGCGAACAAGCCCGCAAAGCCGTGCAAGCCCGTGGGCAAAACAGGCAGCAGAAGAGCCAGCAAACGAAAGGCACGAAATGACACCATGTACAGCCGTTCTCTATGCACGTGTATCCAGCCGTGAACAGCGCGAAGAGGGCTACTCCATCGAAGCCCAGGTGAAACTGCTACGTGCCGCCGCTCAGAAAGAGGGAATCGAAATTGTGCGGGAATTCATTGAAGTTGAGTCCGCCAAGACCGCGGGTCGCAAACAATTTGCGGAGATGGTGACGTTACTTCAAACGCAATCGATCCTGCCGCATGTTGTTGGTTGAAAAGACAGACAGGCTGTACCGCAACTCATCGAGACGCCCTCACGCTTGGAAGACCTGGATATTCGACATCCACTTCGTGAAGGAAGGCGAGACTCTTTCGAAGGATGCCAAGTCCCAAGTGAAGTTCATGCACGACATTCGTCTCGCTATGGCGCGCAACTATTCAGAGAACTTGCGGGAAGAGGTCAAGAAGGGCATGAGCGAGAAGGCGTCGCAGGGCACGTATCCCGGACGTGCCCCCTTCGGGTACCGCAACAACCATTGCGACACGTACCATCGAAATTCACCCGGAAAAGGGCGCTATAGCGCAACACGTGTTTGAATTTTACGCGACGGGGCGCTACTCACTGTTGGGGCTCTCCAAAGAATTGCGATACACGTGATGGGACGTGCATCTCAAAAACTAACCTGCACAAGATGCTGACGAATCCATTTTACATCGGACAATTTCGATTGGGGCGGGCAACACGTACCAGGGCACGCACCCAGCTCTCATCAGCCCCGAATTGTACGTGCAAGTGCCAACGCGATCTTGCACGGGGGCACAACAAGCCGAAATACGGAAAGCACGAAATTGCATTTCGTGGGCTGCTTACGTGTGCACACGACAATTGCACGGTCACGGCAGAGCTAAAGAAGCACAAGTATGTGTACTACCGTTGCACGGTGGCACCGGGGCCCGTGCGACCTTCCCCGATTCCGCGAACAGGAAATCGCAGAGAAGATTGGGGCACGTGCTGAAGGACGTGCACATCCCGGCAGAGGTTGCGAAGCAGCATCGAATCATCACTGAAGCGCGATACACGTGCACGCACGTAGACGCAAGCGGCGCAGGAACGTGCGCGGCTCGAACGCGAACTCACAGACGCTACGCGCGTCGGATGGACGCGGCCTACACGGACAAACTTGACGGGAAGATTTCAGAGGAATTCTGGCAGCGGAAACAAGCCGATTGGGAGACCGAAGAATTGCGGATCAAATCACGGATTGCGGGGCCTGAAGGAGCCCGAGTGCCGAGGAACAGCTTATTAGACATGCAGCAGGATTTTAGAACTCGCGCAAAACGCTCATTCTCTGTATCTTACGCGAAAACCAGCCGAACAGGCCGAATTGCTCAAAAAAGTACTTTTGAACTGCTCTATTGATGCTGTAAGTCTTTATCCTACTTACAGAAAGCCCTTTGATCTGATCTGCAAAAGGGTCAAAAAATCGAAGAATGGTCGGGGAGAGAGGATTTGAACCTCCGACCCCCTGGTCCCGAACCAGGTGCTCTACCAGGCTGAGCCACTCCCCGAACTTGGTGTGCAGGTGCGTATCATCGGGCGCGGCCTGGTGCGTTTTCCCGCTTGGTACGCTCCGTTAAGTGTAGCAGAATCCGGGAGCGGGGGCTGTTGGTGCGGTTGACGATGACATCGAACTAGCACCGGACGGTGGATGTCTCTTTTTAAAGCTTGTCTGCAATTCCTCGCGCTCGCAAAAGCAATTCCTCTACCCCAAAAAGGCCCGCCGGGCTTTTTGCCGGGCGAGCCTGCGCTTAGAACCGACTCAAATTACTGCTTCTCTGTGGCAGCCGGGGGTGCGGAGCTGGGGAAGATACCTTCGATCGGCGCACGACGCTTCTCCTCGCTAGCAGGGTCCGGCAGCGTCTTGCGCGGAATCATTTGGTCACGCTGCGCGGCGTTGTAGACGAAGATCGCTTCGACTGTTGCGATCTGCTTCAGATCGGCCGGCTGCAGCCGCTCCACCACGTCCTGGTTGGAGTGATGCGTGCGGCTTTCGTAATCGAGGTCATCCTGAATGAACTGGAAGCCCGGAATTCCGACCGCATCGAAGCTTAGGTGATCCGTTCCGCCGGTGTTCCGCATCGTCAATGTGGTAACTCCGAGGTCCTTGAGCGGTGCGATCCATTGAGCAAAGATGGGAGCCACCGCGGCATTCCCTTGCATATAGATGCCGCGAATCTTGCCGGAGCCGTTGTCGACGTTGAAGTATGCCGAGATCAACTTCTGCTCCGGTTTGAGCTCGAGAGGCCCAGTGGCACGGCGCATGTACTCAGGCAATGCAACCTGGTCTGGCGCAGTTGAGAGCGCGGCCGAACCGAAGTGCTGTCTGCAATAGCCTCGTGATCCAAAGAGCCCTTGTTCTTCGCCGGTCCAAAGGGCAATGCGGATGGTGCGGCGCGGCTTGACGCCGAGCGCTTCCAGGATCCGAACCGCCTCCATGGCGACCACAGTGCCCGCTCCGTTGTCGGTTGCGCCGGTTCCTGCAATCCAGCTGTCCAGGTGGCCTCCGAGCATGACGACCTGATCTTTCAGTTTTGGATCGGTGCCGGGAATCTCGGCAACGGTGTCGTAGGCGTGTTCATGCTCACCGGTGATCTTGGTATCAACATTGATCTCCACAGTCACGGGGACGTGCGCCTGCGTGAGCCGATAAAGACGGCCGTAGCTTTCAATGGCGGCAACGGCTACGGGAATCTTGACACGCTTATCGGCGAGGTAGGGCGTGCGGCCAAGTGTCGCGCCATTGTCGTCGAAGAATGTGCCGCCGCTGCCGCCGCCGTTTTTGCCGTCGCGGCTGGGTTCGATCACTGCAGCCACTTTCTCATCGGCGAAGAACTGCGCGACCTTGTCGATCATGCGCATGCGCTCCATGTAGTTCCGCAAGCGCGCTTGCATCTCCGGCGGAAGGCCACTGGCATTGGCGTTGACGGGAAACTCGGCAATATCGTCCAGTTCCTTGTCGGTATTGCGGTCAAAGAGGGCTTTGTCGACCGGCGGAACTTCGCGCATCGCGCCATACAACACGATTTTGCCCGCTAGTTTTCCCTTGTATTGATCAAAGTCCTTGTCACTCTGGATATTCACGAAGACCACGTCGCCCGTGACCGGGCCCGGTGTGGCCGGGGACCATGGTGTGGCCTGCAGAATCAATATCGCGGTATCGGGCGTAACCATGCGCGCCCAGGTGTTCATCTGCTGCCAGCCGAGTCCGAACTCGCCCCAGTCTTCGAGGTGCGCATTTTCCAGGCCGATCTTTGTCAGCGTGTCACGCGTCCACTCGTTGGCCTTCTTCACGTTGGGAGATCCGGTGAGGCGTGGGCCGATGCCGTCCATCAGCGCGGAGGCAAATTCCATCACGTGTGAGTGGTTCAGGCCTTCATCGCGAATCCGCTGATACATGGTCATGTTCAGGGATTCGGTGGATGGCTGGACTTCAGTGTAAGGATCTACGGGGGCCGGCGCTGCAGCCGGCTTTGGTTTATCGGCTGCATACAAAACCGCGGCAACTGCCAGCAGCGCCGCCGGGGAAAGGCGGGCAAACGGAATGCGCATCTTTTCGGGCTCCGATGGGATGGGGTGTGAATCTGTGATCGAATTCTATGGCATCTACCACCCCGTTGACCGCAAATAATGGTGGGGAAGCCTTGAACCACTACCTGCAGCCGATTCAGGAGCCTAATCGGTCTTGCCACCGTCGGCGCCAGCCGGCAAATCGAGAGCAACCAGGGCGAATCGCGTCTTCCCATTCAGCGCATCCTGGAATCCGACGATGTGCTGATGGCGCTTAGACCCTGCTTTGAGTTGGAGTCCCCCGTGAACACCAAAATCCTTGTCGTCAACCTTCACGTTTCCATGGTTGCCGCTGTCATTGCAGGTCAGCCCCTCTGACGTGGCGGTCGGAGTGCCTACAGGAGAATTTCCCTGGCACGTGATCACGTCGCCGAAGCGACCCAGAGCTTTCTTGTAGAACGCTGTCACCTTGTCCTGGGAGTCAACAGTGGCATAGTTTACGGCGCGCACGCGCAGAGTCCACTCGCCAAAACCCATGTTTACATCGGCGGACTTCTCGTGGTCCTTATCTTTCACAATCTCGGCGCCGGGATAGACAGGCAGCCCCAGATCGGCCGCGGAGATCTGGTCGGTATTGACATGAACTCCGCCAAATGGCGTGTCGACCTGGACATTTTTTTCCTGACCATTCGCATCCTTGTCTACGTGGACCCGGCAGCCCGCAATTCCTGCAATCAGTGCTGTTCCTGCCAAAACACAAATCGCCTTTCGATTCATCGATTCACCCTCACACTGCGTAATACGGTCCAGCGTGCCCACTGGTTCCTCCTTTGGCCAAACACGCGCCAACATCTTTGTACTACTTTCTTCCGGGGCCGGGGTTAGTATTCTCAATAGTTTGAAACCACAAGACTGGTTGGCCGTGAGCTCGTCGCGAGTAGTGTGCAGAAAAACGATATATCTCTGAGAACTCGCTTCGTAGCTCTGACGGATAAACCGGCGCAGCATGAAACGAAAGGACTTTACTTGATGTTTGCTCTCTACTCCTCCCAAAGATTGGCGATTGCAGCCGTTTGCGCTGCTGCGCTGGTGGTTGTCTCTTCGGCGGTTGCCCTGGACGACCCTCCGCCCGAGGCCGGGCGTATCTCGTCAATCTCAGGCAATGTCTCCGTCCAGCCGGTCACCTCCGACGACTGGGGCCAGGCGTATCCGAATCTGCCCGTCGGGCCGGGCGATCGAATCTTTACCGATTCGGATGGACGGGCGGAGATTCAAGTCGGCCAGACCTATGTGCGTATCGGACCCAATTCTGATGTCACATTGGTCGACGACTCCGCCTTCAACATCAATTTCGGGATCGCGCAGGGGTCGATTCGCCTGCATAGCTTTGGACTTTGGCCACGGCAGTTGCTGGATATCAGCACGCCCAACGGCAATGCGGAATTTGGGAATTCTGGTGACTTGCGCGTGGATGTTCTACAGAACGACGGCGCAACCGTGTTCACCAATATGGGACAATTCGCGGACATTACGGCTGCCGGCGATTTTCGCCAGGAGCTCAACTACGGTCAATCGCTCGAGCTTGCCGGTTCGAATCCCGTCTATCCGCAATGGCTGCAACCGAACGGTCCTGACGATCTGGATTCCTGGAGCCAGCAGCGCGATCAGCAATTGGCGCGCGTAGTTTCCTTCCAGTACGTCAGTCCGGATATTCCAGGGGCAGCCGACCTTGACGCCAATGGCGACTGGCAGCCTGCAACGGAGTATGGTGCGGTCTGGTTTCCGCGCGACGTGCCCGGAGACTGGCAGCCCTATCACTACGGACACTGGATTAATCGCGATCCCTGGGGCTGGGTCTGGGTCGAAGACGAATCGTGGGGATATGCGCCGTTCCACTATGGCCGCTGGGTGAGCTACAACGGCCGTTGGGGCTGGGTACCCGGACCCGTCAATGTTCGGCCAGTCTGGTCGCCAGCGCTGGTCGTATTCGCCGGAGGCGTCCACTTCGGCGGTGGAGTCGGTCTCTCTGTCTGGTTCCCGCTCGGTCCCGGCGAGGCGTACAGACCGTGGTACCGGTGCAGTCCGCGCTACATCGACCAGGTGAATATCACGAACATTCGCGAGGCGCCGCGGGTTCACGTGCAGAACACCTACGTTAACATCGTCAACGTGACCAACATTACCTATATCAACCAGGCTCGCGGCGCGTCGGCGATGCGGCAGGATGACTTCGCTTCAGGCCGCTCGATGCGCACCGTTGCGGTGCGGGTCGATTCGCGCGAGATGCAGCAGGCACGGCCGCTCCAGCAGCCAAACGTAGCCCCCTCGCCGCGGGCGATCGTGACGCGGCCGGTGGCTCATCCGGTTCCTGTGTCGACCCAAAGGCCACTCCTGATTAATCAACAAGGCAAGCAGATCGCTGCAAGGCCCGGCGCGGCCCCGGTTGCTCCGCCAGTGAGAACTGAGCCGCGAATCCAGCCGTTGCCGGGACGCACCATTGTGGCGGCGCCGGCCCACCAGGTTCCGATTCGCCTTGGGGGAAATCAGCTCACGGTAACGCAGGGCAATTCCTACCAACAGCAGTCGGGCCAGCAACCAGTGCAGCCGACCGGCAGGCCGGTGCCCCCGCCACCGAATGTGCAACAGGATCGGTCCGTTCCGCCACGGCAGGAACGGGAGGTCGTGCCTCCGCAAAGGCCGGCGTATCAGCCGCAGGAGAGGCCGGCTCCGCCTCCTCCGAGTCATCAGGTTGCTCCTCAGCCACAAAACAAACCGCAGCCCAGCGATCAGAAGCAGAACAACAAGAATCAGAAGAAAGACGATAAGAAGGACGACAAGAAGCACGACTAAGGTAAGGCACAAAATCAAAAGGGCCGCTGCATCTCAACGCAGCGGCCCTTTTGATCTCCAGACATGTTCAACACAGGGCTGGATATAACCGATCCAATGGAAACGTTCAGTCCAGTGGTCTATTAACAAGGCGATAAATGCGCGATCAGTGCGCCGCATGACCATCTTCGGTCTTGCCATCGGCGGTGCCGCCGGTTGCCCATAGGATGCAGGCGAAGAAGACAGCCGCGATTACCGAAACGACAACAAACGGGGAAGTAATGTTCATGAATGAGCTCCCTGATCGATAGATTAGCAAATCCGGGGAGTTTACTGATCCAAACTTGCCAATGCCTAAGTCTTCCGTTGAAAGCATCTTGCGTCAGATCAAATGAATCCGGCGCTCGACTCCAGCCAGTCAAATATTTGCGGTTGAAGCAGGAAGTGTGCGGCAGGTTTATCATGGTTTCGCCCGCATCTTGATCGATCAGGAGCAACTCAATGAGCGAAAAGAACTCAGCATCGCCCCGCAATAAGGGCCGTCGCGACTTTTTGAAGATTGGCGGCGCAGCCACCGCTGCGTTGCTTACGCCATCCGCATTTGCCGTCACGCCGAACAAGACTCTGCCGGGCCTGCCTTCGAATCCGCGCACGCCGGCAGCTATGCCCACACGCAACCTCGGCAAGACCGGCTACAAAGTTGGCATCTTCTCGTTGGGTGGGCAGGCCGCACTCGAGAAGCCGAACAATTTTGACATCGCGGTGCCCATCGTCGATCGCGCGCTCGATCTGGGCGTGAACTACCTCGACACATCTTCGATCTACGGTGGTCCCGACCGTTGGAGCGAACAGTACGTGGGCAAGGTGATGGCGAAGCGTCGTAACGAGGCGTTTCTCGCGACCAAGACCAAGGAACGGACGCGCGAAGGCTCGATGCGGATGATCGAGAAGTCGCTGCAGTTGTTGCAGACCGATCACGTCGATCTCTGGCAGTTGCACGATGTCGGCACGATGTACGACGTTGATCAGATATTTGCCAAGGGTGGCGCCATGGAGGCGTTGCTCGACATGCAACAGCAGAAAGTCGTGCGCTATCTCGGCATTACCGGCCACTACCGCCCCGACGCGCTGATCGAGTGCATTCACCGCCACGATTTCGATTGCATCCTGATGGCAATGAACGCCGCCGATCCGCACCACTACAGCTTCAATGAGGCGCTGCTGCCCCTCGCGGTCGAAAAGCAGATGGGCATTATCGGCATGAAGATTCCTGGTCGCGGCCGCATCCTCTCCACTTGGACGCCACCGCCGATCGAGCAGCAGAAGCACTCATGGGAAGGTATGACCATCCAGACCGACAAGCCCGGCACGCTTACGATGCGCGAAGCCATGAACTACACGCTGTCGCGGCCGGTGAGCACAGTGATCATCGGATGCGACACGATCCCGCAGCTTGAGGAGAATGTCCAACTGGCGCGGGATTTCACGCCGATCAACGACAAGCAGCAGACAGAACTGGTTGCAAGGGCTGAACCCTGCGCTAAGCCGTCGCTGTTCTTCCGCTTCTATGATCGGCCGTAGCAAAGGCAGTTATGCAGCTTGACAATCATGGTAGCCAAAATTTGAATGGCCGGAGCTGATTGCTCCGGCCATTCCGTTTATTGGTGCGTTGCCTTGTCTTGCGGCTTCATTAGCGTAATCCCACGGTTCCGCTGACGGAACGGATCAGTGCCGCGGAATCGTAGCCAACGCCGTCTTTGAAAACCATCTCCACCTTTTCGACATTCTCGATTTTTTCCGCGGGGTTTGCGCCGAGCACCACGAGGTCCGCGGCTTTGCCGGTCGCAATTGATCCGATATCTCCGTCCTTGCCCATGAATTTCGCGCCGTTCAAGGAAGCGATCCGGATTGCTTCCACGGGAGTGAATCCTGCCTCGACGAGTAACTCGAGATTGCGCTGGTCGCCAAAGCCGGGTACGACGCCGCCGTAGCTGGTGGGATCGCAGCCAGCCATCAGCAGTCCGCCTGCTGCCACAAACTCGCGCTCAAACTGCATCTCCTTGTGGAGCAGGATTTGTCCCGCCTTTTGTTCGGCCATGGTTGAACGCACGGTGAGGTATTCTCTGGCGGCTTCCGTGGTCATCGTCTTCAAAGCAGCTCTCTCACGCTCCATCGGAGGACGATCCCCAGCGAATGTCTCCATGACAGCCAGCGTCGAAGTAATGGCCACGTGGCGCCCGACAAGATCGCTGATCATTTCGTGAACCGCCGGCCCGTCGACGTCAAGATTGTTAACGATATAGTTCATGTTCGCGCGAAACCCGGGGCACTCGTCGGGCTTCTTGCCGGGAAAGAATTCAGTGTCCACCGTGAGCCCGTGTTCCAGGTTGTCGATGCCAAGAGCTGCAGCCTGTCGGAATCCAATGGAGCAGAGATGTCCAGTGATCTTGAGCCCGTGCGCATGTGCGTGTTCGATCGCCGCTTTCAATTCATCGGCCGTGAGGTAGTTATAAGCTTTGAATGAAGTCGCGCCTTCCTGAGCCCAGTAGTCCACCAGTCGCGCTGCGTCATCTGCGCCGCTGAGTTGATGCATCTGGATGGCGAAGGTCCCTTTGCCCTCTAGGTACGGTCCGGTAATGTCGAATTTCGGCCCCGGAATTTTTCCAGCATCGATAGCCCGTTTGAGCTCGAGATCCGTATATGGTTCCAGACTTCCGCCAGTACGCGCTGTGGTGACGCCCCCAGCCAGATAGAGTCGTGGTGCGCTGTCCGCTGCCTCTCCATACAAGCCGAGTCCATCCGCGGGCCGATCCGGCAAGGGGTAGAACAGATGCTCGTGCATGCCGATCAGCCCTGGGATTATCGTCTTTCCGGTAAGGTCGAGCACTTTTGCATTCGGCGGATATGCAGTACGCAACTTAGCATTCTGAACTGCAGTAATTTTTCCCCCCGCAATGTCGATGCGCATATCCTCCTGCGGCGCGGCGCCAGTGCCGTCGATAACGCGCACACGGTCCAGCACCAGTACGGGCGCATCTTCCTTGATGTACGGCGAAAGCGGAGATGGTTTCTGGGCCGCGCACGAAAGGCCAAGCGGCAAAGCGAGGCACAGGACCGCTGCGCATTGCATTTTCTGCATGTTAGAGACCGCCGGGGAAAAGATTGGATTCCGTGCTGCAAGTCTCAGCCACCGCGCGAGAGGTGTCAATTGGAATTGCTCGACGGATCGTCTTGACTGATTGCGCAATCGCGCTCAGACGTTCAAGTACAGCCGATAGTGTTCATCGTTGATCGCCGTAAACGGCCACATCGTGATCGTACCGGAAGATGTCTTGACCTGCCACTCGGTTGAACCGGCCGCGACCTGCGCTGCCGCGGCCAATTCCTGTCGGTGGATCGTCGCCGGAACTTCTCCAACAGCAAACAGAGCCAGAGGTCCATGCACCGCGGCCACCAGCTGCGGGTGTTGTGGATCGACGGCCTGAAGCGTCGTTGGCATGTCGAATTCGACTTCGATCCGATCGCCCTTTTTCCACGTGCGTTGAATGCGAGCGAACTGTCCTGGATGCGGACTGGTGGCGGCATACTTCCCGTTCACTGCGATCGTGGTTTTCGGCCCCGCCCACTCCGGAATTCGCACGAAGACCGCAAATGCCGTGGCCTTGTCCGGAGCAACTTCGATTTGTGTCGTTGGTCGATACGGGTACTCGGTATGCTGCGTCAGAACCACGTGATCGCTGCCGCGTTTCCATGTAGCGCGCGATGGCACGAAGAGGTTCACGTAGACGCCTTCGTCATCGCGGAGATAAGAACTGATGCCGTAGTCCGCCGTGACTTGCGAGAACGTTCCCGTGCAGCAGTGCCACTTGTACGGGTGGTAGAACTTCGATCCGTTGTTGTTGTAGTCGGAGTAGTAGAAGCCGTGCCCATCTTCCTTGATTGGCTTGGCACCGAGGATGCAGTTGTAGAGCACGCGCTCCATGCTGTCGCCGTAGCGGCTGTCCTTTGTAGTTCGCAGCAGGTAGCGTGTGATTTTAAAGTGGGCGTAGGAGCCGCACGGCGTCTCAAAGCTGTAGTGCGTTTTGGCCAGGCTTTCGCCTATCTCGCCACTGCCAGGAGCGCGAAACTCTTCATCTGGACCCCAGCCGCCAGTCGCGAAGCTCTGCGCTCGCACAAAATCAAATCCATTGCGAGCTGCACGCAGGTACTTTTCGTCGCCCAGCACGAAGTACGCCTGCATCGCGCTGCTCATCGCATTCACATGGCTGTAGGCGTGCTTTCCCGGGAGCACATTCTCGCCGGCCGCCAGCGGATCCCAATACCAGCTGTCGGCGAGGAAGTGCTTGCCCATCTCCTTGTAGCGATTGCTCGCACCACGCTGCCACGCCAGAAAGAAGTTCTCAGGAAGCGTGTACGGCTCGTCCCAACAGAAAGACACATCCGTATGAGGTCGTGCATTTTGCTCGGCGCGTGAAAGCGGTCCGGGTGGCAGATACCTCATTACGGAGTCGAGCGCTACATCGAGGGCTTTGAATGCCTGCGTTGAGCCGGCAAACTCGTGCGCGTCGATCATGCCGACGGAAATCTTGTCGTAGGTATAAGCAGGGAAGCGATTCTCATCCCAGAAGTGCGGCGTGATCGCGGGCGCGAATCCGTCGACGAGACGATGGACCTTCTCCTGCGTGGCCTTGTCGCCGGTAGCCGCATAATCGCGCGCCAGGCCGGATAGATACTGTCCGAAGCTGTGCCCAGGCGCGAAGCCGTTGTTGCCGGGCTTGTCCAGATCGCTCAGCGGCGCCCAACTGTACCAGCCGCCCATGTCGTCGCCGGGCGCCGGCAATCCTGCGCGCTGGCGAAAGGGCTTCAGCAGCGAATCTTCGTCGAGCGCAAGATAGAACTTGTGGTTCCGGTCGAATTGTTCTCGGACCGGTCCGGAGAGCAACTCGACGTCGCCATAGCCAAACTGGCTGAGCGGCGGCGTAATCTGCAACGCATTGTCTGTGCCGGCGAATCCAGAGCGCGGGCGAACCAGCGCAGCCGCGGCGACGGCTGCGCCGGACTTGAGAAACGTGCGGCGCGATTGGGGCCGGGTAATCGACATCAGCATCCCCCGTGAGGAATTCTAACGCGCACCGCTGAGCTGCATCACTTCGCAGCCTTTGTTCCCTTTTCTGCGCGACGGAGCATCCCTTGCGCCTCGGAGGCGTAAGGGCCATTTGGAGCCAGGCTCAAGTACTTCTGATAAGCCTCCGCGCAGCCCGCCGGTAGATCAAAATGTTTCGCCGTCAAATCGATGCCCGATTTCTTCACGAGCCCATTGGCCTTGATGAGGTAGGGAAGGGCATCCCCCGGATCTGCCTTGATGGCCTTTTCTGCGGCAGTGATTTGGGCCTCCGCGTTGCCTCCCTGCATGAAGACGAGAGCTTCATCCCTCAGGAACGTGCCGGCGTGTGCCGCGTCGAATTGACACGCCAGGTCAAAGGCATTGGCCGCCTCTGATGCTTTGCCGGTGCGCGCGTAGACTTCACCCAGACCTGCGTTCGCAAGTGCCTGCACGGCAGGCTTCGGGCTTCTACTCGCCATCTGGATTTCGAGAACGTGTTTGTACGATTTCTCAGCCTCGTCGTACTTCTTCAAACCGGCTTGCGCACGGCCCAGATTCTCCCACAATGTTGTTTCGTCTGCGCTCAGTCCCGACTCCTTGATAGACTGCAGGTCCTTGAGCATCAGGGATTGGACCTCGGCGCATTTGGCACTCTTGATTGTGGCAGCTTTGGCGTCGATTTCTGCGGTTTCGGCCGTTTTGCCAAGATCTCTGAAAGCCGTGCTCCGAGCGGCGTCGGCGTCTTTCAGATCCTGCGCTGCAACATTCAAATCGCTGTTGACCGTCTTTACGATCTGCTCCTGGCTCTGGGCAACCGCGCTCTGTTTCTTCAACTGCTCCAGTTCCTTCTGCTGTTCGTCGGGTAATTCGGCGATGAACTCCGGCCGGCTCATATCATCGTTCTGTTCCAGGTCTTTGCCGACTGTGATGGTTATGTTGTTAAAGGCATCGATCCACAGGCTGGGTGGCGTATCCGCCATGCGATAGACAAGAAAATATATGCCGGCAGGAGCCTGACCCGCGTAATTCCCATGTGAGTCAACCGGAAACGTATAGGCAACAGTCACGCCGTTATCATTCGAGAGACAGATCAGACCGGATGGCTGCGACTGGCCTGTGTAATCGGTGACATGCCCGTGAATCCTGCCCATCTGCGAGGCTGGTTGCTGTGCAAGAGCCGGCAGGAGAGATAATGCAAGCACTTCATATAAGGCCAAACGGAACATCTTCATAGTTACTTTCTCCCTCGTTGCGAGTGCGCGGTTCGCCGCGAGCGCTCGGCAGTTGATCTAACTCAACTGGCTTGTCTTGACGGCCAGCTTTTCAAACTCCACGATTCCCAGGCCCCGATTCGCTGCCATCTGCAAATAGGGCAGATGCTCGGCGTCGAGGTTCCAGTAGGCTTTTGCGACGTAAGCATCAAGCGCCACGGGATCCGTTCCAGCTACGACAGTTTTCTTTAGCGCGACATCCTCGAGATTGCCGCCGGTGGGGCCGTTGCGCAGCAGGATGCGATAGCAGTCCATGATGGTGAGCGTGGGCAGCATGAATGCTGCAAGATCGGCGAGGCTCTGATGAATCTGTTGGTGGAGCCGGTTGCGCTGGCCACCGAGGATTCCGTACCAGTTCTTCATGCTGAGTGTGGCGCCGGTAAGCTCGTGGTGCTTGGCGATCGGCAGATTGAGAACCTTGTCGGCTTCGAGGAACGGTGTGAAAACCGGCCAGCTTTTGAGCACGACTCCGCCCATGTCCACTTCGCGAAACTTCTCCGGGTCGGGCAGGATTACCTCTGCACCCGCCGCCCGTGCCGCGGCTTCAATACCGGAACGATGGAAGCAGCGCTGCGCCTCGTTGCAACTCACATCTGTCACCATGACGCGCTTGGCGCCGGCCTGCCAGCACTGGCGCACAACTTCGGCAACGAGCTCCGGGTTGGTGTTGGCGGCCTGCTCCGGTGTGCGATCCCATGCGATGTTGGGTTTGATGACGACAACATCCTGGCGCGAAATGAATCTGCCTATGCCGCCAAGATTTTCGAGAGCCTTCTGCGCAAGCGCGCGCGGTTCTCCGGGCTGCGGACCGCGTCCGTCCATCGCGTATTGTGCTACGGTGAGTTGCGGCCATTGCTGATCAGCGGCGATACGATGATCTTTGCGCGCCTGCTCGGCTGACGCGGCTACCGGGCGCCGGCTGCGCTCACTGAGCCAGATTCCAGCTCCCGCAGCACCGGCTGCGATGCCGCCAACACGCAACAACTGCAGCAGGGCTTCGCGCCGCGTCATTCCGTGGGCACTGTCCGGGCCGACGTGATCGCTCTGCTTCAGATTGCTTTCACTTTCGTTGTCCATGGGATGCTCTCGCAATCAGATCTCGATGAGCTTGATACGCTGCGGATCGTTGACGCCCAATGCATGCGCCGCATCGGCAGCGGTAGCGATGTAGCGCGGCGGACGACCGACTGCATCGAACGTCTTCAGGCCAACCGCGGCGCGCTTCTTCTCCAGGATTCCCCAGGCAATCTGGTCGATGGCCACGCGGTCCTCGCCGACGATCAGCGCATTCGGCTGCCACAGATGCTCAGGCCTGAATCCCGGGCCGCCCTCGTAGACAGAGGTCATTGCATCGCCGATCGTCAGCTTGACCTTGCGCTGTATTACCGGAAATGCGTTGAGATCGGCAACACCGGGATTGCAGCCGCCCGCATGCAGATCTTGCGGGCGCTCGACCACGCCGTACATGTTCTTCATGGCAAACGTCACGCCAGCCATGCTGTGGTCCTTGAGGATCGGCAGATTGATCACCATTGCACATTCGCGCGTAAGGATGCGCGAGAACCGTGCATGCGAAGACCCCCAATTCTCCACGACGTCCTCAAATCCTGAGACGTCGGAACCAAAGCAGCGAACGCGACTGGGATCAGTATTGATCGTCAGCCCGCACGCTTCGAGGTCGCGGGCACTCCGATCCCAGACAAGAATGTTTCCTGGCTTTACTCCGGCCTGTTGCAGGCGCTCAGCGATAGCGAATACCAGCACCGCGTGGGTGGAAATGCCCTTACCGCCGAGACCATTGGTTTTGAGTCCGATCACCTTGTCTTTGCCGCCGCCCTCGAGCACGATGTGCTTCCATGCATCTACAGGCCGCTTGCGCCCGGTGTAGGTCGAGATCGCGCGGTCCAGCAGCTCTCCAACTCGCTTCTCATCGAGCTTTCCATCGGGACCGTGAAGCGCGGCCTCGCGCGCGATTACCACTTTTGATTTGCCACTTTCAGCTTGCTGATCCAGCGCCCCGCTCAAACCAAGGCTGTTTTTTGCACTCAGGATCGCTGCTCCCGTGAGTGCGCCTTTCAGAAATTCGCGTCGGCTCTTCATTGCGTTCCTTTCATTCGCGACTGCGGCCCGCTAACGGCCGCATCGATTTACAGGTTTGCCTCAACCCCATGCGCCAACGCCATCAGCGCCTGCGGAGTGGATGCAGAAGATTCGTAAGCCACGATGCGCACAAGATACCGGCCTTTGCGGAAACTCAGGCTTTGCGCGTACTGCAGACCCTCATCGCCCAGCGGAACGGTTTGCACGTCTTTCGTCTGGCCGCGTTCCAGGATCGTCTGCGCGCCATCGGGTCCGCCCATGGTGTATATATCGACCACGGCTTCAAGCTGCCCTTGGTACTTGTAATCGGAAGTGGCAGTCGAAACCACGCCGGCCTGAATGAATTGCTCGGAGTCCCCATCGATGTATTGCCACAGGTCCTTGGGTTCAAAGGTCCGCGTTTCGCTTGATTTTTCCCAACCCGTAACAGCGCCCGATGCAGGGAATGCATCTGCATTCTTCTTCTTGCATCCCGAAACTCCAAACAATGCCGGCAAGGCAACGACCAAGGCTCCAACCAGAAACGAATTCCAATGCTTCATGTTTATTCAGCCCCTTCTAACTTCTGTTCAGCAGAATCTGGCTGCTGGGCGAGCGGCTCTCGCCAATGCTGGTGACGTAGACCGCCGGCCGTTCCTGCAGCGGACAGGCATACTCACATGCGCCGCAGCCAACGCAACGGCTCGGATCGACGCGCGGCTGCTTAACCGTCTTCGTCCTCCCGGCCGAGTCGACTACCTCGGCTTCTTCCACGTAAATAGCCTTCGGCGAAACCGGGCACCACTCTTCGCAAACGATGCAGTCGGTTGCAAGCGCCCACGGCAAACAGCGTCCGCGGTCGTAGAAGGCAGTTCCAAGGCGGAACGGTTGCTCTTGTTTGCCGCCCACACCCACGACCCAGCCCTTGTCCTTCGGTGTGATCTGCCAGATGGCGCCGGTCGGGCAAACTTCAGAACACAGAACACAACTCGGCTCGCAGTAGCCAGTACGCGGAACCAGTGTGGGCGTCCATAGCCCTTCGAGACCGGCCTCCGTAAACGTAGGATGGAGCGAATTGTTGGGGCACACCTTCATGCATTCGCCGCAGCGGATGCAGCGCGAAAGGAAGTCTGATTCATTAACGGCGCCGGGTGGACGCAGCAGTCGGTCGTGACGGCTCTTACCAAGTCCGGTATTGGCGCGCATCAGCGGAACGGAGGCTGCTCCGGCAGCAAGACCCGTCAGAGCCCGGCGGCGGCCGAGGTCCGGCGAAGCAACTTCATGTTCTTTGCGGAAAAAGCGAAACTGCAGAGCTCCATGCGGGCAACTGTCCGCGCAGTTCATGCACATCAGGCATTCCGACTTGCGCCATGGCACCCCGCCGATGGGGTCGTCGCCGCCCTGGCAGTTCAGCAGGCAGCGATTACACTTGTCGCAGCTCGAAGCGTCCTTGTGCAGTCCCAGAATCGACCAGCGCGACACTGCTCCAAGTAGCGCGCCCAGTGGGCATATCGCGCGGCACCAGAAGCGCGTAACCCGCATGCTGGCCCACAGAATTACGAGAAACAGAATGCCCAACACCAGCCCCTGTGCGAAGTGGGCCTGGCGAAAATCCAAAACTGTTGCCTGGAGGATGGTATGCAGCGATTCGCCCGTAGTTCTGATTGCGGTCACGTGGCTGTGCTCCATGGGCACGAGAAGGGCGCGCGTGGCGAAGTTGAATGCCGGCAGCAGTGCCAATCCGATGGAGCGAACCAGCAGGCTGAATGGATCGAGCGTGCCGATCAGCATGGAACCGAAGAAGGCAGCCACGAGGCCCGCAATCAGCACTACATATTTAACGGTCTGCCACCGCTTGTAGCGGTTCGACTCAATCCGCTGCCTGCCTCGCTTGGCCTCGGAACGCATGTTGCCGACAAAATGCTGCAGCGTTCCCATGGGGCAGATCCAGCCGCAAAAGAATCTCCCCAGAAAGAGAGTCGGCAGCAGAATCAGCAGGCTCCACAGGAGGCCGCGATACAGGGCATGCGTGGCGAGAGCATTGGTAATCGCGACCAACGGATCGAGCACGAAGAACATACGTACCGGCGCCCGCATGTGGATGTCGCCGGAGCTTGCCGCAGCAGGCCGCATCGACGTAAAGACGAGGAGCGCAAGAAACAGCAGCAGAAAAAAGATCTGCGAGATCCTGCGCAACTGCGGCAATTTGGAATGAGCCAAGAACTTCCCCTACGCGCCTGCGAGCGACTGCGCCGACGGGCGTCCGCGCCAGCGGGTCCCACGCTGGGCAGGCGAACGAGCTACATAAGAATCATTCGCGCTTGGGGTTTTGTCAGACAGTGATTGTCATCACTTTGAGCGCCTCAAACTGCGGTCCCATCAGCCAAACAAAGATGAATAGCCGTGGCTCGGGCTACGATCATGGCAGATGGAGATGCCTGACGTCGCGCGGCTATGTCGTGCTAAAGAAGTGCGGAAGGGGATTCCGCGATAGGAATTTGCTTTGTGAAGGGGCAGGACTTTAGTCTTGCCCCAAAGACCGTAACAAGAGGTGGGCTTTAACCCGTGAGGGCTGTTCTCAGCCTAGTTTCCTCGTCGGTCACGCGCTTACGCCTCGCTGATCAGGCGCACCTGCACTCTTCTTCTTAATATGAATCCGATATACGGAGAAGTAATACAGAGTTGATCCGATCGGTCCCGTCCCCAGAAACAAGACAAACCAAAGCACTTTTGTGCCGATCGAAGAATCGTAGACAAACACAAAGAAGATTGCCATCCCAAAGAAGAGAACAATCATGGACGGAATTGCCAGAGCAGATAGTGCAAAAAATGAGATTGCGGCAGGGCCGTTAACCGATGAAGAGTTATTTAGGAATTGTCGAACCCCTGGGATTGCGATCAAGAATACAAACGTACAGAGACTTAAGAATATGAGAGCCGAAAAGAAGAATAGGATTGAGATTGCTTTCGATTCGAGCCAACCAAATCTCATTTTCAGGTCTCCGATAAGTCTACTCCTGTTGCAGTCGTACCGATCCTGATGGTCTTCAATCCATGCGATTGATAAGCGACGCGATGCAGGCCGCACCGAACCCATTATCGATGTTGACTACAGACACGTTTGGCGAGCAGGTGTTCAGCATGCCGAGCAGTGCCGCAACACCTCCAAATGAAGCGCCATAGCCCACGCTGGTCGGCACCGCAAGCACAGGCGCATTCACCAGGCCTGCAACCACGGTCGGCAATGCGCCTTCCATGCCCGCGCAGACAATGAGCACCCGTGCTGTTTGTAGCGATTGTTTCTGTGCCAGCAAACGGTGGATTCCGGCGACGCCCACATCCGCAATCAATTCGGTGGTGTTTCCCATCAGGCGCGTGGTGATAGCGGCTTCCTCGGCGACCGGCAGGTCACTCGTGCCGGCGCAGACGACGCAGATCGTTCCCCTGCCGGCGGGAGCCTTGGTCTGTTCAAGCGTGATGGCGCGAGCGGTTTCATGAAACGTCGCGCGCGGTTCAACGCTGCTCACAGCCTCGAAGGACTCACGCGATGCACGCGTGGCCAGCACGTTGCCGCCCGCCTTAGCCATATGCGAGAAGATCCGCGAAACCTGGTCGGACGTCTTTCCGGCGGCAAAGATCACTTCCGGCATTCCGGTGCGCAGAGCGCGATGATGATCCAGCTTGGCAAATCCCAGATCTTCAAACGGGAGATCCTTCAACCGATTCAGCGCGTCAGCTACGGTGGTGCGATTTGCCTGCACTTCGTTGAGCAGCGCCTCAATTTGCGATCGATCCACTAGCGTTCCTCTTCGATTCGGGCAGCAAACATCCGCCGGGCTTGTTCTGAAACATCTTTCAGCGGCACGGAATGCGCGGCGGCGAGTTGCCGGCAATCTTCGTACTCGGGCGCCGCATTCGCAATCTCGCCTGAAGGCCAGCGTGCGATCTTCATGCGCACCGGACCCCACTCGGTCTGCACTTCCTTGAACTCCCGCGCCAGCGAGACCTTGTTCTCAATGCGCCAATGCATGCCGATGGTTGTAGTCTCGCGAAACACGAGGTCGCGCAACGTGGGCACCTTATTCGGATGGCACAGCACGGTCAACTGCAACCCGGTGCGCCCCTTCTTCATCTGGACGGGAACGCGATACACATCCCAGGCTCCCGCTTCAAGCAGGAGTTCGCTGACATAGGCAATCAGTTGCGGGCTGGAGTCATCGATTACGGTTTCCAGGATCGCAATCTGCTCAGTAACGGAATCCTGGGAAGCTTCTTTGCCCACCAGAAGCCGCAGCAGATTGGGCTGGCCGGGTGCGTCGCGGCCACCGGCTCCGTAGCCCGATGACGAGATGCGCATGGCTGGAAGCGGCGCATATTCCACATCGAGCATGCGAAGGATCGCTGCGCCAGTCGGCGTCACACGCTCCATCGGCGGCCCGGAAGCATACACCGGCGCATCGCCCAGCAACGCCAGTGTTGCCGGCGCCGGCACTGGCAAAGTTCCGTGAGCACACTGAACCGTGCCGCTGCCCACGTTCAGCGGTGATGCCAGCCAACGATCGACGCCGAGATGTGCGCATCCCACGGCCGAGCAGACAATGTCGACAATCGTGTCGACCGCGCCGACTTCGTGGAAGTGAACCTTCTCGACGGGCATGGAATGAATGCGCGCCTCTGCCTCGCCCAGAAGCTGAAACGCGCGGCTGGCTCGCGACTTCACGGCGTCAGCAACCGGCGCATGATCAATAATCCGGATAATCGTGGAAAGCGATCGATGCTGCTGATGAGCGTGTTCGTGAGCGTGGTCATGCGTGTGCACCGTGCCGTCCGCATGCCGGTGTTCGTGAGAATGTGCATGACCCGATTCATGGTCATGGGTATGCGAGTGTGAGAGCGCCGAACCCTCATGACCATGCTCGTGAACGTGGTCTCCTTCGCCATGCGCATGATCGTGCGCGCCTGCATCATCGTCTGCCACGATCACGTCGATCTTGGTGCCTGCCAGCCCGCCGCGGCTTACCTTGCGCATCTCGAGACGCGCACCTACGTTGAGTGCAGCGGTTGTCTCTTCAAGCAAGGCAAACGGCACGCCCGCATCCACGAGCGCGCCAAGCAGCATGTCGCCGCTGATGCCGGAGAAGCACTCCAAATATCCGATTCGCATGAACTGAAATTGTACCTACGCGCCGCGCCGCATCAGCACATCAGCAGGCAGCACCGCGTTCAAAGACCCGGATCGAAAACCCGCACAATCGAGCGTTACGTACTGAAAGCCCGCCTTTCGCAACTCATCGGAGATCCTGTCGATCATCTCGACGGTAAGCGCTTTGGCCAACTCCGCCCGCGCAATCTCAACGCGTGCCAACTCACCGTGATGGCGGACGCGAAACTCGCGAAATCCCAATTGGCGCAGGCTCTCTTCGCCGCGCTCCACTTGCTCCAGAACCTCGCGAGTCACCGTGCGACCGTACTCCACGCGCGACGACAGACAGGGTGCGGCTGGGCGATCCCACAGCGTGTAGCCGGCGTCTCTTGCGAGCGCGCGTATCTCCTGTTTCGTCAGGCCGACCTCGGCAAGCGGCGCCAGCACCTCATGCTCCTCGGCGGCACGCTGGCCAGGGCGATAGTCGCGGCGATCATCGGCGTTCATACCGTAGGCGATTTGCGCAAAGGCGAGTTCCGCGCCCAGCTTCTTCATGCCTTCAAACAGCTCCGTTTTGCAGTGGAAGCAGCGGTTCGCGTCGTTGCGCTGGTACTCGGGCTTATCCAGTTCTTCGGTTTGAATCACCCGTAGCGGAATACCGTGAGCCTCGGCGAAGGCCCTGGCCTGCTCCATATCGCGGCGTGCCAGGCTGGGCGAGTCAGCCAGCACCGCCAGCATCTTGTCACCCAGAACCCGATGCGCAGTCGCCGCCAGAAAGGCCGAGTCCACACCGCCGGAATAGGCGACCATCACGCTGCCAAGCGACCGCAGCCGATCTTCGAGCGCACGCAGCCTGTCCGCTGCCTGTGTGGGATCGAGCGTTATGTCCGACATCGTCGACACAGTGCGATTATACCTGTGAGGTTGGATGCGCTGACCTGGCGCTTCGTGGGCAGCGCTCGCCGCATCCCTTTGAGCGACTTCAACCTGGGGGTTGATGGCTGCCCGTACGACCATGCTGTATACTCCGGACGATTTCACTTTCAGGGGAGACTCCACCATGCGTTTTCAAACGATGATGAAATTCGCGGGCGCTTCCGCGCTGGCTTTGGCCATGATGGCCTCGCCGATGCGGTCGCTGGCCCAGGGCGGCGACACCGTTCTCAAACCCGCCGACACGCAAAAACTTCTTCCGGCGAGCGTCTATTACAAGGCTCAGACCGCGCCGACGCAGTTGCGGAACTCCACCGGCATCAAGTTCGCTGACGGCTATTACCTGCTCACCACGATGGTCGATACCAGCGGTTACTCCAGCGACGTGGCTTCGAAATACCAGGCGTACTTCATCACCGAGGTTCCGCTCAAATTTGGCAGCCGGAACCTGCCCGCAGGTGTGTACGGCGTGGGGTTTGTCGCGGACAAGTTCGTGGTCACCGATGTTGGCGCGCACGATGTCCTTTCGGTGAGCTCGACGACCGACGAGGCTCTTAAGCGGCCGATGCCGCTACAGATTATGGCGGATCCATCCGGTGGCTTCCGGCTCTATGCAGGGCGGAAGTTTGTGAAATTTTCCCGGTAAGTCTGATCGTCGTTGTAATGCTCTGAACGCGGACCGCGAGGTCCGCGTTTCTATTTGTTGCGGGGAAGGCCTTCGCGTGGGGAGGACGAGAGCTGGCGGAGATATGCAACCGTTCGGTTGCCGATTACCCCCTTACGTCTCTTTAGCGAAGTCTACTGTTTTCAATGGTTTACAGAGGCAATAAAACGCTTGACGCACATGTTGCGTCGGGCGTCTAATGTCTCCAAGCCATTGCAATCACGAGGGGTTATTTGCAAGGCATGGGACAATGAGTCATGGCCGAACGCCGAAGAAAGCGAGTACGGAGAGTGCCTAAAAATAGGGATGGTCGTAAGCGGGGTGCTGCCGTAATGTTTGCACTCGCATGCAATATAGCATCCCCTTTAGTGCCTCCCTGGTGGGGGGTAGCATTAGCGGTAATTGCGCTTCTTCTCTGGCTTTATTCCTTAGCTCCCGTAGAGAAATGGACGATTTCGCATATTCGAACGAATCCAGTTTCATCGTCTATAAGTGGCGCGATCCTTCTGGGTATTATTGCTATTCCAATTATTCAGGGCTGGCGTGCTTGGCCAAAAACTCAGGCCACGCCTGCTCCACAACAGCAAACCTATGTTCCACCATCCAACCCGGCTCCCGCCGCTCCATTGCTGCAACCGCAGGAGCAAGCTACGCCAGCGTCTCCCTCAAAGCACAAGAAAACTCCGAAACTATCCCAGAAAAGCGCACCAGATTGCCCGCCGGGGATGCCTATTATCAATGCTACAAATTCAGTTTTCGCAAATGCGCAACGCGATGCTATTCACGTTGAGGGCAACGGTTGTGTTGTCTCAAAAGGTTCAGAATTTATAGGCAATAAAAGGGATGCCATTCATATAGAGCCAGCGCAAAGTAACACAGATACTCCTAAGCAGCCATGAGAGGAGCCAAACCAATGAAGCGTGAGTACAACGAAGGTCCGAAGGCCGCCGATAACTTTAAGAGACTTGCAACGGCTGTCCTTCAAAAGACAAAGACAACTGCGGCTCCGAAGAAACCGCCGAAGGCGAAACCTGCTGGCAAGAAACAGGGCTAGAAGGGTTGTTCCTCTTGCCCCGTCCCTGCCTCCGGGTGGTGTGGCTCGTTTGAATCCTTGCCCGTCAGTTGGGCATAGGTTAGGCGCTTTCCAGCAACCTGCATCATGAGAAGCGCGAAGCGGTCTGCATCTGTAAGTTTATTGTTCTTAGTCGCACGATTGTTGAATCGGAACACCTGCTCGTCGATGTAGTGGTCAAGATGAAATGGCTCAACCGCAACATAGGTTCCGCGAAGAGTTCTCTTCAATAGGCTCCAGAAGTTCTCGATTCCCTGAGTGTGGAACTTTGCCGTTCACATACTCGTGAGAGTGATTGATGACCTTATGAACGAAGTTCTTGCTCAATCCGTCGTAGGCCGAGAATTCATCGGTGTAGACCCTCGCGAACGGGGTCACGTTGTTGAGGATCGCGTTCTGCAAATCCTCACGGCGAACGTTGGGCATGACCTTAGCGCGCACCTGCCGAAGTTCCCGGTCAAGCATTCCGTGAACGGCGGTCTTGCCTACATATCCACCCTTGTGTCCATCCCGCGCCTGTACCTTCGCCTTGCGGCTCTTGTGCATCTTCGCGGGGTTTGGGCCAATGTACGCTTCATCGCTCTCTACGGGGCCGCCAAAGCCAAACTTGTGCGACGTGTCCTGCTTCATCGCCTCACGGATTCGGTGAAGCATGAACCATGCCGACTGCTGACGGATGCCGAGATTCTTCGCCAGTTCATAGCTGGAGATTCCGTTCTTGCAGTTCGCCAGCATCCAGATCGCGCACATCCACTTATCGAGTCCGAGCGGGCTATCCTCCATCACCGTCCCAACCTTCACCGTGAACTGCTTTTTGCAGACGTAGCAGAACCAGATCCGGCGGGTCTTGATGAAAGAGAACTTCGCCTGTTCGCAGCGCGGGCAGGTGATATTGCCACCCGGCCAGCGAAACTCTACCGCAGCCTCAAACGCCTGTTGAGGATTGGAGAAGTAAGCGATTGCCTGCTGAAGTGTCTCGGGAACGTCCATGTAGAAATGGTACGCTTAAAACACATGTGTGTCAAGAGTGTTATTGCCTTTACAGAGAGGGTGCGGCTCCAAATTATTCTGTCCACGATAGTTAGCTGCAGATTATTCCTGGCAAAGGACTTACAGGGGCTCGCTGGGGCGTGTCTCACACTTGTGCATGGGGTCCATCAAGTTCCATTCTGCTCCGGGTGAGGTAAATTACCTGCAAAAGGCGAAGAACTTTTTTCGTTGTGGATTGAAGGGGTTGGGAAGAATTTGAGGCGAAGGGAGCTTGACATGGATGTCGGGTCGAGGGAATCCCAGGTCTCAGAATCGAGACCTGGGGCACCCGGCTGAAGTGCGCAGGGAGCAGGCCATGGAGCATGGAGCCGGAAGGTCTGGAAGGCGAGTGGGGAGCGTGGTGAGTTTCCCGGTGACGGAGATGGCGGAGGAGATTGCTTCGTAGGGGGCGGAGATTTATTGTTTCGTCCCAAGTCTCAAAAGAGAGATTTGGAATACCCCGGTTGCCATTCTAGAGCTTCTTAGAATCCGAACTGGAGGGCGGCTCAAGTTCCATGCTATCGAAGTCGAAGGTGCCGCTTGGTGTCGTTAGAAAAGTATATTGTCCGGACTTAACGAAGCCCCCAATTTCCTCGCCATTACGGATAATCTGAAGAAAATCCTTTGTCAGTGCATACATGATCCGTCCCAGAAGATCATTGTCCCAAGCTGGACAATGAACTTGATCCGGGCGTTCTGCCGTAATCGCGTACTCTTCCGAAAATGCGTCGATTTCAGAAGCGAAGCGTGCTCTCGGTTCGACCTTTAAGTTGACAGATGCAAATCTGGCCGCGAGTTCTCGGAGTTGTACGGGAGACAAGGGGCCGCCTATTTTGGGGAGATTGACTTCAGACTCGATAGTCAATGCAGATTGCGAGTCATTGAACACAGCGATAATCGCGATGTCACCCATAACTAAAAGCATCGTTTGCGCAGCTGTCAAATCGATGAAGTCAAATCCTTCGAAGTGTGGTTTTACCTTTGCAGGTAAGACTACCAAACTGCCGAGAACCTCAGGAGCCATTCTTGCGCGAGAGTAAAAAGATCTTGCGACACAGTGAAGATGGTGGAGTTCCTCCCACGAATGCAGTTCTCCAATCTTGAGGTCGCCTTTGCGACGATCGAGATGGTAATTGAGGTATTTGTTTTTCAAGTGAGCTTTCAGAAAGATCAGCGCCATCCAGCAAAACAGAGCCCAGGGGCCGTGCTCTTTTAGTTCTTCTGAGACTGCGTTGAATCCAGCGCCGAACAACGCGCTCATTGGCTTTTCAAATAAATCGCCCATCTCCGAATTGCAGTCTACGCAGCAGGGCACAGTTAGGCCACCGTAGCGGAGAAGGATTTGATTTGTCACCTCGATCCGCCGTTCATGTAACTCGAATCGTCTAAGAATCCAGTCGGGAACGACATGTTCATCGTTAAAGGGGACGGCGTCACGTTGCGCTCCGCAGATGAAGCAACAATCGCCATTTGCAATGTCCGAGATAAATCTTTCCAGGCTAAAGAAGATTATTCGGCCATCGCGGTCCAACACGGAACCGTCGGAGGTGACAGTAAACATTTGTTTTCAGGGAAAGTATATCGGCTCGACTGAGTGTCACCGAACGTTGCTTCGAAAAAACATCGTTCGTGCCGCATCTATTTTTATTAGATGCGACAGAGTGTAGTGCCCACTATCCAAACAAAAGCAGGTCCTTCGCTCCGCTTACCCCACTCACGTGGACGTGAGTGGGGCCCCAAGGCGCTCCGCTCAGGATGACACGCTTAAGTCTTTGGCATACACAAAGCAGAACGCGGACCTTGCGGTCCGCGTTCTGTCTCTTCAGGATTGATTGTGGGGATTGAGGTACGGGCTGAGGCCCGTACCCTTCAAAAATTGGTGACTTGTTGCGGCACGCGACCCGGAGGGTGCCCCCGAGTCGTGCCTTGATACAAACCGCTGGTGTTATGCCTTGGCCAGAGCCGGAGCTGCGGTTCCCAGCTTTTCGGCCAGCATTTCGTGGGCGTGGGCGAAGAACTCGTCCTTGGAGATCTTGCCGGCGTCCACTTCGGCTAGCAGCGCCTTCTGAGCGATGTACTCCTTGTTGATGACGCCGGCTTTGGACTGCAGCATGCGCCATGACTTGCGGCGTTCTACGCAGAACATGACGAGCTGGCGGGAGAGCGCGCGGTACTCGATCTTTCCGTTCTCCTCGTATTTGATGTAGACGCCGAAGTCGGGAATGAAGGAGCGGTGCGCCGGGTTCGAGGTAGCGGCGGTAGACCACATCCTGCTGCGTGATGCGCACCAGCATGTTGTCGAGGTGGATGAGCTTCTCGGCCGCCTCGGGCTTGATCTTCTTCAGGTGGTTGCGGAAGCGGGCTTCGGTCGTGCACCAGTGAGCCACGGTGTAGCGCATGGTTTCGCCGGTGGACTTCGAGCTTGGTCTCGTACCAGTCGAGATCCATGCTCGGGTTGCCCTTGACGTCGAGCGCTTCCTGATAGGTTTCGCCGAGGCGCGGGTTGAAGACGAACTCCGGAACGCCGCGCGAGTCGCGCACGCGCTGCGCCTGGAAGAGCGCCATGTCGTCGGCGACGCCGTGCTCGGGCTGGCAGGTGGTGAAGCACTGCAGGAACATGGTGCCGCGATATTCCAGACCATCCAGAATCGCGCGGTAGAGCTTCGGCGCGTTGGCCATCGAGACCTGCGCGACGAAGGGCGATCCGTGGCCGGCGAGGAAGGTTTCGGCGACGGTCTTCTTCTCAGTGTTCTTGCCCTGCGTGGCTGAGCCGAAGACGTTCATGTCGTTGCCGCCCAGCATCGGGCGTGGAGTCGGAATTCTGTCCGCCGGTGTTGGAGTAGACCTGCGTGTCGAGCATGAGGGCCTTGATGTTGGGCCGGTTCTGCAGGATCACCTTGGACATGTTCTGATAGCCGATGTCGCCCATGCCGCCGTCGCCGCCGACTACCCAGACCTTGGGCAGCTCGACGATTTCCTGATCGGTCATCAGCGCATCGGTGAAGTGGGTGAACTCGTAGTACTCGCGCGCCGATGATACCCTTGCCTTCGCGGGTGAGGAGGACGTCGGCGAGGCGCTCGGGGATGACGGAGCGGCGGGCGTGGTCGACGATGAAGCTCTCGCCCATGAGCCAGCCGATGGTGATGCCGTCCTGGAAGAGCGAGTTCATCCACGGATAGGGATGCGGGTTGTTCGGGCGATGTGGACCCGTAGACGGTGTTGCAACCGGTGTGCGCGGCCATGGCCATCACGGACATGCCGTTGGCGAGGCGTCCGTCGATGGGCTGCAGGCTCTTGTGGTTGAAGGCTTCGGTGAGCAGAACCGCGGCGATGGCTTCGACCAGCTGGGCGTCGGTGATGGGGCCGTTCGCCGTCTTCGTGCGCGGCGATGCGGGCCTTGGTGTCTTCACGTCTTCGCCGCCGAGGCCGAGAATCAGATGAGTGATGGCCTGGCGGAGGAGTTGCGTACTCTTCAGGATTGCCAGCCTTGAGGGCTGCGAGGCGGGCAACGCCGTTCTTTTCGAGATCGCCGGCCTTGGCCACGAAGACGATCGCTCTTGGCGTGGAAGACGGGCCGCATGTACGCCTCGGTGACCGCGGCGATGGAGCGCAGGACGCTCTTTTCGCCGCAGCCGGCGCAGGCGCCGTCGCCGGAGACCAGCGCGTCGTAGTTGCGGCGCACCATGAGCATGTTGCGCAGCGTCGCGGTCTTCGAGTCGGCCGGGTTGGCGTCGTTGTAGAGGCCGAGGTATTTCTGCGAAGTGTCGGGCAGCAGGTCGAGGAAGGCGGTGCCGGTTTCGTGCTCGGCGTTGACTTCTTCGGTTTCCTGCACCATCTTGAGCGCCTTGTGATCGCCGCAAGCGGTGACGCAGGCCGCGCAGCCTTTGCAGAGATCGCTGACGAAGATGGAGAAGATGCCGCCGGTGCCGGGGGCCTTGCGCTCGGGCGAGGAGAAGATGGCGTTGACCTTCTGATAGGCCATCGGCACCTTGTCGATGATGTCGATAGAACTGCGGCCTTCGCTTCGGTGCGAGAAGCCGTCGACGCTGTTCGGTGACTTCGCGAAGGATGGTGGGCAGCGGCGTGCCGGTCTTGATTTCGGCGACCATGCGCTGGCGCGTCTGCTTTTCGATCTCCGGCAGTGTCGCGCATCATCTTGCGTGCGCTCGGCAGGATCGGCCACGTAGTAGGAGACGGCCGTGGTGAGCAGCGTGCTCAGGTCCTGCGAGGTGTTGGGCAGCGCGGTGTCCGGGCAGACGGAGATGCACTCCATGCACTGGGTGCAGTTCTCGGGAATGTAGAGCGGGGTTTCGCGGCGGGCGACGTACTTGGAGGCGGTGTCGCCGGTGGCGGCGGCGATGACGCCCATGGCGGCGAGCGGCGTGGCGGGCTGGTCGTAGCCGAAGCTCGAGCGGAACTCGGCGTCGAAGTTGGCGATGCTGGCGATCGGTGGGCGCGCGCCCTGTCCGGCGGGAGGCGGTGTGGAGCGGCAGCCGCCTGTCGCGCAGTTGTCGCCGCCAACGGTGGCCATCTCAAGAATCGGCAGCAGCGCCTCGCCGCGCAGGCTGAAGCTGGTCGGCCGCGGCAAGCTCGCCGATGGCGATCTCCTTCACCTGCTCGAAGCCCTGGGTCATGACTTCCATGTTGGAGTTGACGACGGCTTCGCCGAGCTTGCCGAACTTCTTGACGTACTGCTTGTCGACGACGTCGCGGTACTGCTCCTGCGTGATGCCGAACTCCTGCAGCATGCGGGCTGACGGCGAAGAATGCGCCGAGGAAGGCGTTGCCCTGCATGCGGAGTTGAAGGTCGGCGCGGTCGGTGGCCTTGCGGGCGATTTCGAAGCCGGGCAGGGTGAAGACGCGAATGTTCTTCTCGATGATCTGCTTGCGCGCCCAGAGGGGAAGGTTCTCCCAGGCGCGCTCGCCTTCGGCATCGGACTCCCAGATCAGGGCGCCGCCGGGCTGGATTCCGTCGAGCGGATTGGTGTGGGTGAAGGCCTTGGGGTCGCAGCACAGAACGACGGTTACGTGGCGCAGATCGCAGTTGACGCGAATGCGATCCTTGGCGGCGACCATGAAGTAGCTGGTGGGCGCGCCCTTCTTTTCCGATCCGTACTTGGGATTGGCGCTGACGTGGATGACTTCCTTGGGATTGCCCTTGTCGTCTACCAGGCCGTCGCGCTCGTAGAGCAGGTCGTTGAGGTCGCCGAGGATGGCGCCGAGGTTTTTGCCGGTGGTGATGGCGCCCCATCCGCCGATGGAGTGGAAGCGGACGGCTACCGCGCCTTCGGGCAGCAGCGAGGGCATTTCGTCGCCGATGACCGCATAGGGGTGGTCGATGCCGAGGACGAAGAAGCTGACGCCGTCGGCTGCAGTCTTGCCGTCTTTGCGGGCGCGGCCGGCAGTGGCGAATTCGTATGCGCCGATGATGTGCTCGGGACGGAAGTCGCGCGAGCCGAGGCCGTAGCTGCCGCCAATAGATCTGCGGCACTTCGCTGGGCGAGATTGCGGGCAGGCCTTCGGTGGCCGGATGGCCTTCATACTGGACTGCCTTCGAAAGCGCGGTGCGGATGTCGCGGCCGAGCGGATTGTCGCCGGCAGAGTGCTTCGTCGGTCCGCTCGAGGATGATGACGTTCTTCTTGCCCTTGAGCGCGGCAACGATGGCTGCCTCAGGGAAGGGGCGAATGACATTGACGTGGATGGAGCCGACTTTGACGCCTTGCGTCTCGCGGAGGTAGTCGACGGCGGCTTCGATGTTTTCGGCGGCCGAGCCGAGCGAGACGAAGACGGTGTCGGTGTCGTCGCACTTGTACTGCGAAATGAGCCCGTAATGGCGGCCAGTCAGCTCGCCGAAGTCCTTATAGGCGTCTTCGAGGAAGTGCAGAATCGGCTCGGCAAAGTTGTTGCGCCGGGCGACGACGCCGTTCATGTAGTGTTCCTGGTTCTGCACCGGGCCGAGGAGGACGGGATTGGTCAGGTCCATCATCTTGGGAACGCGGCGGCGGGTGGGTCCAAAGAGAACGCGCTGCGCCTCAGTCGGGCAGTCGATGATGTCTTCCGGTGCGCCGAGGTATTCGCGGATCAGCTCGGACTCATGCTTGTAGAAGGTGCGCTCCAGGTGGCTGGTCAGGAAGCCGTCCATGATGTTCATGCCCGGCGTGAGCGAAAGCTCGGTGACGCGGCGGAGGATCAGCGCCTGGTCGGCGGCCTGCTGGGCGTCTTTGCCGAAGACCATGATCCAGCCGGTGTCGAGCGCGCCGTAGATGTCGTCGTGGCCGCAGTGCACGTTGAGGGCATGCTTGGTCAGCGCGCGGGCGCCTACTTCGAGCACCATCGTCGAGCCCTTGCCGGGAGCGTGGTAGTACTGCTCCACGCCGTAGACAACGCCCTGGCCGGAGGTGAAGTTGACCACGCGCTTGCCGCAGACGGAGTGGGCGATGGCGCCGCCCTGGGCCGCGTGCTCGCCTTCGGTCTCAATGGCGATGGTGTTGTGGCCGAAGACGTTCAGGTTGCCCTCAGCATAGGCCTGCTGGAAGAGCTCGCCGCCTTCGGTGGAAGGCGTAATGGGATAGAAAACGCCGGCGTCGGCGATGCGTGTCTCGGTGTGGTACGAGACAAGCTGGTTTCCGTTGGCTGTAACGCGAATGCCGGGATAGCGAGCGGCTTCCGTCATGATGTCCCCTCCGTGCGTCCTGATGATGCCTCAATGCTCCGCGCGGTGAGGGGCCAGTCGCCGAACGCTTTCGGGCTAAGCCCATCGAAAGGCCGCAACGGTCCCGCAACCTGCGGATGAATCATATCCAGGCTTGCCTGCCCTGCGAGTCGGCAGCTGCAAATGCCTGGTTTCATTGGTTCTGTTGACCGCGATCCAGCTGCGGCTCCGATCCAATTCCCTTGATTAAGTTCAATTGCCAGAACGGTATTGCGCGAGTAACCCAAGGGGGAGCTGCCCGTGAAAACGGCCTATACACCTATACATCAGTATGCACCCGCCATGCGAGACGGGGTATCAGCGTGTACCAGTGCGTGGGATTGCTCAGACGGAAGTGAACAGACCGAAGCCGACCGATCTTATTTGCCTCGAAAGGACTACGACTCTGCCTGTTAGGCACCGAGATCTTGTTCTGACGTGATCCGGGCGTCACGGATTCGTTGCCCAAATGCGTTTAGGCCATCGCAAGCTCTTTCACCGAAGTCCGAGTGACGGAGATGACGCTGATGTCGTCTTCCTGGCCGTGGGACTGCGCTGCATTTGCAACCTCGGCGGCGCTGGTCGCGACGCGCAACAATTCGTGTACGCGCTCGAAGCCGAATAAGTGGCCATCGGCGTCGGTGGCCTCTGCAATGCCATCCGACATCAGAACCAGCTTGTCGTCCGGCTTCAATTGAAAATGCATGACAGAGATTTCTGCGTCTTCCACCATACCCAGCGGCAGAGTGCCTTCCATCGCGATCGGTTCTCCGCTGAGATAGGGCGCCATATGACCGGCGTTGGCCAGCGTCACCGCACCATTACTCGAAATCCTAAGCGCGAGACACGTAGCCTGGGCATCGTTGCGTCCCATGAGGCGCTGATTCAGAGCTTTCAGTATCACCATTGGATCGGTGCTCCAATCCACGGTGCTGCGGATGGCCCCCACCAGCAAGGCCACGAGCATTCCCGCCTTGAGCCCTTTTCCGGTCACGTCTCCAGCCACAATCAGCAGGCTGCCGTCGATCTTATGGGGAATGATCTGGAAGAAGTCACCGCCGACCTCGCGCGCAGGCCGGTATTCGCTCTCAACAATCAATCCGGGGAGCGCGGTTCGCGACTCAGGCAGGATAACCTGCTGCAGTTCCTGGGCCTGCTTCACGTCCAGCGCCATCAGTCGCTGATCATGAATCGATTTCAAGAGCCGACGCAGCAGCAACAAACCAACAACGAGCAAGAGCAGCAGATTCGAGACCTGGTTCAGGCGAATGCTCCAGCCCAGGAATGACCAGCGTATGCGAACGTGAAGGACGACCAGTTCTGCGGCAAAGGTTCCGACGCCCCAGAGCATGACTGCCGGCAACACCATCCACCCTTCGAGCCCCTGACGGCGAATGCCCTGGAAGACGATCCATAACTGCAGCGCCAGGAAAAGCAGCCGAACTAGCACGGATGCCTTCAGAAAAGCGCCGGCCACGCCGTGGGGGACCAGTCCGACAATCATTTCCTGCCCAACGACTATGGTGATCAGGTAGAGAGAGGCCAGCACCACCGCCGCCCGTGGAGTCCAAGCCGGCCTTTGCCTTCCGAACCACACCCACCACACCATTGCCCATCCTGCGTAAATGACGGACGTCATCAGGCCGTCGTTGAGCAATTGACCGGCAAGGATACTGACAGTCTGCGTCCAAGAACTTGCAGTCGACAGCGCGCTGGACATCGCTTGCAGCAGGAACAGCGCACCAATCCAGAGATAGACCTTGTCGGTGCGGTCAAACAGAATCAGAGTGAATGCCAGCACGGCCATTACGGCAAACAGCGGTATCTGCATGGACGAAACTGCGTACCCGCGAACCAGTTCCAACCAACTGATCTGGTAACCGGCAGTGACAGTTGAAGCGTCGCCCAGCACGGGAGCAGAGTGGAAGCCTCCCACATCCGCCACTTCCGTCAGGGTCGAGGGCATCATGAATACGCGGAACGCCAGAACCTGGGTTGAAAGGTCCGAGTCGCTCTCGCCGTCTCGCTTGCCGCGGCTTGGCAAGGAAAACTTCATCGGCTGGGTGTAGTACGCGATCGGCGTCGCTCTTGAGAAGTTCCCGAATTGTCCTAACAACAAGCCGTTGGCGAAGACCTGATACACGTCATCCACATTGGCAGGACCTGCCAGAGCCAACTGTTGACCGGGGCGCGCCTGCACCACAACGCGAATGCGATACCACGCATAACCCCAATAGCCGGGATGACCCCGGACAGACCAACCGGGTACATAACCCGACAGCCCGCTGAGCGGATCGAAAGCTCCATTCGGTGTGAGGTCAACCGTTTCCCATTTGGAGTCGTCGAAGCCCGGATTAGCCCAGAGCGGCTTGCCGGTTTGCGAGTCGATCGGTGAGTCGCCAACGGTGAACTTCCACGGTCCGTTCAGCGGCAGGGCTGCCTGGCCGAGGGTGACGTGGACTGCAGGCTGCGGATCCGCGAGTGGAACCGGTGGCGTTGCGGGTTGAGCTGCGGCCAGCGTGCCGCACACCCATACACCTGCCGCTAATAACGACATGCCGACGCATCGTGCCATTCTGTGACCTCAAAATGCGGGGAGCCCAATTCTCGCACTATATCCAGTCCAAGCCGAGTGAGGGAAGCAATAACATTTGCGGATGCGGCGCCAAGCGGAAACCCAGCCAGATCCTGAAGTTTTCTTCAGCCTTCGGTCATATACTTGCTGCGTTGGAAAGTGATTCAAATTCAAGGCTAATGTCTGATACGAATTCACATCCCGCTGCTCCGGCCTACGCCAGCTACCCGACTCTTCGCGATCGCGCTGTCGTTGTTACGGGGGGAGCCACTGGGATTGGAGCCGCGATTGTGGCTGAATTCGCGCGGCAGGGGGCCCGGGTCGCCTTCTTCGATGTGCAGGATGAGGCGGCGGAGGGGCTGATCGAGCGGCTCAAGGCGGAGGGAGTTCCGGAGTCGAAGTATTTTCGCTGCGACCTTACCGACATTCCGGAATTGCAGGAGAGCTTCCGAAACGCGATTTTTGCACTTGGCACCGTCGATGTGCTGGTGAACAATGCGGCCAATGACCAACGACACAACATCGACGGCGTGACGCCGGAATTCTGGGACGCATCAATCGCGGTGAATCTGCGCCCGCATTTCTTCTGCATACAAGCGGTGTTGCCGGCGATGAAGGCTGCGGGACGGGGCAGCATCATCAACGTGTCGTCGATCTCCTGGATGATTCCGTCGACAGGCGTGCCGGTCTACATCGCGGCCAAAGCGGCTATCGTCGGGCTGACGCGCACACTTGCCCACGAACTTGGGCCGTCCGGGATCCGCGTCAATGCTGTGCTGCCGGGCGCGATCGCGACGGAGAAACAGAAGCAGCAGGTCTACACGCCGGAGTACAAGGCCGAGATCATGGCATCGCAGGCGCTTAAGAGGGACATTCTGCCGGAGGACGTTGCGCGGTTGGTGCTTTTTCTGGCGGCGGATGATTCGAGTGCGATCACCAACCAGAGCTACATCATTGATGGCGGGTGGGTGTAGGCCACCCCAGCGACCAAGACCTGTCGCTGGGGACCTTGGTGTAGCGCGCCGAAGGCGCGCAGTGGTCAGTGGTCAGTGGTCAGTGGTCAGTGGTCAGTGGTCAGTGGGATCAGGGATCAGTGGTCAGGGATCAGGGATCAGGCCATTACGGGGAACGGCAAAGAGAAGGCGACCCGGCGCCATGGCTTAAGATTTCACCGGGAGCCAATCGCCATGTTTTCTGCCATTCTGTTTGCCCGTCGACTTTTTGTGTCCAGCGTCGCTGTCCTTGCCTTCGCTTCCGCCGTTACACTCCTTGCCACCCGTACTCAAGCGCAGACAGCGGTTGAGGCCGCGAAGGTTTCCGCGGAGATTGCCCGGGTTGCATCGAACTTGCCGCCCGAGTCGCGCAATGTGATCACGCGGCTGACCATGCTGCGCGAGCTTCCGGGCGGCGTATGGAAGATGCACGGGGGCGATCTGGCGCATGGCGAGGACGTGAGCCTTGACGACTCGAGCTGGCAGACGTTTGCCGTGCCCGGCAGAGCGCCGAACGATGCGGTGTGGTTTCGCACGACCTACATTGTTCCCGACACGCTCAACGGGTACGACCTGACCGGGTCGCGCGTCTGGTTTCAGTTTCATGCCGATGCCAATGGGCCGATGCCGGAGATTCTCTACTTCAACGGCCGGCGTGTGGCTCTCGGCGACGATCTTGAGCCCGTCGTACTGTTTGACAATGCGAAGCCGGGCGATAAGGTCACGGTGGCGGTGAAGCTGCTGCACACGGTGGATACGAAGTCGATCAGGGGCGCCACGCTGACGAATCGAGTTTCCTGACAATCGCCCGAACCCGGACGATCTGCGCACGGAGTTTCTGACCGCGGCGATCCTGGTTCCTTCGCTCGCGCCAAATGATGCTTCACAGATGGCCACTCTGAATAGCGCGATCGCTGCCATCGATATCAAGGCGCTTGAAGCAAAAGATCAAAAGACTTTTGACGAGAGCTTGAAAACTGCGCACAGCAAACTCGAAGCACTGTTGCCGCTGATGCAGACGGCGACGTGGCACTTGACGGGCAACTCGCACATCGATGCGGCATGGCTGTGGCCGTGGACCGAGACGGTGGATGTGGTGAAGCGGACGTTCGGCACGGCGCTGCAGCTGATGTATGAGTATCCGCAGTACACCTACACGCAGAGTGCCGCGGCCTATAACGAGTGGATGGCGGACAAGTATCCCGACCTGAATGCGGAGATCAAGAAGCGCATTGAGGAAGGGCGCTGGGAGATTGTGGGCGGCATGTGGGTGGAGCCCGATCTGAATATGCCGGATGGCGAGATCGCTGGTGCGGCAACTGCTGGTGGGCAAGCGCTGGTACAAGCAGGCTTACGGCGTGGATGTGCGAATCGGCTGGAATCCGGATTCGTTCGGGTATACGTGGCAGCTTGCCGCAGATCTACAAGAAGAGCGGCGTGGATTATTTCGTGACGCAGAAGATGACGTGGAACGACACTAATCAGCTGCCGTTCAAGCTGTTCTGGTGGGAGTCGCCGGATGGGTCGAAGGTGCTGGCGTATTTTCCGCACGACTATGCGAATGACAACCTGAACCCGGTGCGGCTGGCCGCGGATATGGTGCAGGCGCGGCAGCGGGCGACGGGCATGACGGACATGATGGATCTGTACGGGATTGGCGACCACGGCGGCGGGCCGACGCGGGCGATTCTGGACCAGGGCGTGCATTGGGCGGATCCGTCGATGCCGGCGAAGGTGGTGCCGCAGATGCGTGTTCGGGACAGCGCAGACGTTACTTCGATCAGGTAAACCTGCAGAACGCTGAAGATCCCAAAGATGGGAAGATTGCGCCGGATAGCCCGGTGTGGAATTACCAGTCGATTGCGAAGGGATACACGCCGCCGCCGGCGGTGCCGGGCAAGATTTCGATTCCGACGTGGAAGAGCGAGATGTATTTCGAGTATCACCGCGGGGTGATGACGACGCAGGCCAATCACAAGCGGAATATGCGGGAGAGCTCAGAGGAAGTGCTGAATGCGGAGAAGTGGTCGTCGCTGGCCTGGCTGGATGGGCAGAATTATCCGGCAGCCGAACTGACAGAAGACTGGAAGAAGGTTCTGTTCAACCAGTTCCATGATCTGGCGGCGGGGTCGGGGATCGGCGTCATCTATAAGGACGCGCAGAAGGACTACGACGTGGTGCGGTGGTCGACGAATGAGATTTCGTCCGACGTCGCTGAACACCGTGGACGAACGCATCAATACGGCGGGTGCAGGTGTGCCGGTGGTGATCTACAACCCGCTGGGCTGGGCGCGATCAGGTGAGGTAATCGTGCATGTACAGACCGGCAAGACTGCGGTCAGCGCGACAGGCGCACAGGTTGTGGAGGTGGTGCCGGACGACAAGACGGACTTCGCCGATGTGAAGCTGCACGTGCTGCACGTGCCGGCTCTGGGCTACAAGCTGATTTGGATCGGTGGTAAGCGGAAGTTCTGAACGCGATGAGCATGCGGTAACTGCGAAAGAATCAGGCGATTCGTTCACACTCGAGAACGAGACGCTGCGCGTGACGGTGGACAGGAACACCGGGTGCATTACGAGCCTGTTTGAGAAAAAGACCAACTTCGAATCGCTGGCTTCGGAGGCGTGCGGCAACCAGTTGCAGTTCTTCAAGGACAATCCGAAGGACTACGATGCGTGGAACATCGATCCGGGGACGTTGGATGTTGCGCCGATGACGATTGAGCATCCGGACGCTGTTGAGATGTCGAAGAAGGCGGAGCCGACGATTCGCGTCACGAGCCATCTGGCAGAACTCGAAGTTCGTGCAGACGATCGGGCTCTCGGCAGACGGCGATCAAGTCGACATTGAAAACGACATCGACTGGCATGAGTCGCACATTTTGCTGAAGGCGGCGTTTCCGCTGGCGGCTTCGGGGCCGTTTGCTACCTACGAGATTCCCTACGGCACCATCGAGCGGCCGACTACGCGGAACAACTCGTGGGAGAAGGCGCAGTTTGAGGTGCCGGCACAGCAGTGGGCTGATCTGGGCGACGGCAAGCATGGCCTCAGCCTGATCAACGACGCCGAATTTGGCTATGACGCTGTGGGGAACACGCTGCGGCTGACGCTGCTGCGCTCGCCCAAATGGCCTGACCCGGATGCGGACATGGGGCATCATCACTTCCACTACGCGCTCTATCCGCATGCGGGCACGTGGAAGGACGCGCATGACGGTGCGCCACGGCTTGGAATACAACTACCCGCTGACAGCGGTGGTGACGACGGCGCATGCGGGCACGCTGCCGGCCGAGTCACTCGTTTGCCTCGGTCACGCCGGAGAACGTGGTGCTGACGGCGGTGAAGAAGGCCGAAGATGCGAATGGCCTTGATCTTCCGCGTGTATGAGTGGGCAGGGAAGGATTCGACGGTTGAGTTCCATGTGCCGCCGGGCGCGACGGGCGCGACGGTGACCAACCTGATGGAGACGCCGGAGGGTTCGCCGCTTGAGTGTGACCGGCGATGTCGTGAAGGCGCCGATTCATCCGTACGAAATTCTGACGGTGCGGGTGGATTATCCGCATGGCGGACCGAAGGAGTAGTTGTCAGATGAGACGCGAATACGGCGCGGCTTTTCTGCCGCGCCGTATTCGTTTTTGTGCTTCACGGCTGCGGCGCATTCAAAAGCAGATCCTTCGCTCGCCTACCCCGCGTTCGCACGCGAACGTGGGGTCCCAAAGCCGCTACGCTCAGGATGACACCCTAGACTTGGCGCGGTTTGTGGGTTTCCACCGCCGCTTCGCAATGATGGAGCCGGGTGCCCCATCCTTGCGCAGCAAGGGTGGGAAGGCAACGAGCTGTTGGCAGAGTGGCAATGTCTTTGCAGCGAGCTATTTCGTTGCGACTTTGGTCAGGTCTGCATCCTCGTCGATTTGGCTCAGGCGGTACATCAGCAGCGCGTCACGCTTGGTGTTGATTGGCTGCGTCGATAAGTCGATCGTTTCGCCTGGCGCATGCGCACCCTCGCCCGTCGCGCCAATGCCCGCCAGCCCCGGAATAATGTCGGCGACAAAAGATATATCTCCCGCACCGCGTTTCATCGGATCGAGTTCGGGCATTTCCTTAAATCCCAGGCTCGCATTTGCCTGGTTGAGAATGCCGAGCAGTGCGCGGCTCTGCGCCGTGGGCGGCATGGCCGGATAGCCTTCGCCAAAAGTAATCGTCGCTGTGGTTCTGGGAAGATGCTGCGAGACGATGGTTTGCATCTTCTTCTCCACGCGCGCAGTCTGCTGGTTCGAGATGGTGCGGATGTCGCCGCTCGCGTATGCCACTGGGGCGACAACGTTGTCCTTGCCCGTGGCGGTGGCGTTGTTGCCGGCTTCGTCGACGTGCAGGCTCGTTCCACCGACGATCATGCCCACGTTGTAGGTGAGGTTATCTTCCGGCAATTGCATGCGGAATGCATCGAGAATCCGCGTGAGCTCATAGATGGCGCCAAACCCCATGCGCGTAGAGAAGATGCCTGAGGAGTGGCCTGTCTCGCCGGTCGTGTTGATGTGCCAGGTAATGGAACTGCGGCGGCTGACACTGCCGTAGAAGACGCCTTCCATCCGCGGCGTCCCCTCGAATTCGAGCGCCACATCGCTGTGTTTTGCAGCCGCAATCATGTCGCGGCGGGAGATGCTGGCCGGTTCGCCGTGCGCTTCTTCATCGCCGCTGAGCACGATCGTGATCTCCGCCTGCTTCAGCACGCCAGCCGCCTGCATGGCCTTCAACGCGAAGAGCATGTCGACGAGGCCGCCCTTCATATCGTTCACGCCGGGGCCGGTGCCGATGTTGCCCTGCACGCTGTAGCTCTGGAAGGGGCTGGACTTTTCAAACACCGTGTCCATGTGGCCGATCAACAGCATGCGCTTGCCGCATTTTCCCGGTTCGGGGCATGGATGTTCGGCGACCAGCACGCCGGCGCGCTGCACCTGCTCCATTGGAATCCACTGCACCTTGAAGCCGAGATCGCTGAGCTGTGACTGCATGAACTCGGCAACGGCCCGCACGCCCTCCAGGTTGTGCGTGCCGCTGTTGATGTTGACGAGCTTCTCCAGCATGTCATTGGAGGCCAGTTCGTTTGCATCGACGTAGGCCACGATGGCTTTTTCTTCGGGCGAAAGCGACGGTAGATTTTGCGCAACCGAGCAGAGGCCGAATGAAGCGGCCAGTATGGGGAAGACAACCTGCTGAATTCTCATTTCCCGCCGAGCATAACAGCCCGCACCCGCTCTGGCGAAGAGCAGCGAGCTCCGGCGGAGCAGCGGAAGCACCCGATGACACACGACCGGGGGCCTTCAATTACGCTGCTATTCGCAGGGAACCTGTCGCGCGTTCAGCTCTTCTTCGAGGTCACTGCGGAGAAGCTTGAAACCAATTGGCCGACCCGCTTGCTGCCGCAGTGTGGACACTTGATCTCGACTTTCTCGACGTCCGAAATATGGAGTTGCTGGGTGAATTCCTTGTCGCAGTCCTGGCAGTGGTAGGCGTATCGAGACATGATCCAACTCCGAGCCAACATCATAGCGCCGAGGTCTGTGGACGGACGATAAATTGACGGTGCTCGCACGAATTGTCAGCAGTGTCCCGCTTCGAGCGCTTGCTTCGGGGTTCCTCGTGAAACGATAACGAACGCAGGATCACATATTTACGTCAGTCATTGTTGACATGGCGAGACAGAAAGCACTAGCCTGCCTATGGTTAGCAGGATTCGCAGACCATCGCGAAACTATGACGAAATTCTCTCCAACCCGCGTCATCTGCTGTTGTCGGCTTTGCAGCACGCGGGGTCGTGTCTGAGAGAACTGAACTAGTTGAGGCGTTTCTCATGACCCACCCGCATCGATCCGCGGGTGGGTTTTGATTTTGGGGCGAGCTCGATCAAGCCCATCCCCATCGCCGTGCCGGAGTAAATGTCGTGCCGCGAAGTGCTTTGATCGCAAAGTCGGAATGGCTGAGCCAGGTGGAACCGCGCTATGGCTCAGCGCTGTTGGACCGCATCGGCAACACGCCGCTGATACGGCTCGACGGCGTTGTACGTGGACTGCCCGGTGTGACCTTGCTGGCGAAGGCAGAGTGGGTGAATCCGGGCGGCAGCGTGAAGGACCGGGCGGCGTCCGCGATGGTACGCAAAGCGCTCGCAGATGGCTCGCTCCACGACGGCAGGATTCTGCTGGATGCGACGAGTGGCAATACCGGGATTGCCTTCGCAATGCTAGGAGCGGCCCTCGGATTCCCAGTTGTGCTGGCGATGCCCTCGAACGTATCGCCGGAGCGCAAGCGGATTCTGAAGGCCTACGGCGCGCAGGTGGAGTGGACAGATCCGGATCAAGGCTCCGATGGAGCCATTCGCCGCGCACGGGAGATGGCCGCAAGCGATCCGGAACGTTATTGCTACATGGACCAGTATTCAAATCCTGAGAACTGGAGAGCCCATTACGACACGACCGCGCCGGAGATCTGGCGCCAGACTGGAGGATCCATCACGCACTTCGTGGCGGGCCTTGGCACCAGTGGCACGTTCGTTGGAACAACGCGGCGGCTCAAGGAACTGAATCCTGCCATTCAAGCCGTCAGCATGCAGCCCGATTCGCCCTTTCATGGCCTGGAGGGGTTAAAGCACATGGCCACGGCGCTCGTTCCGGCTATCTACGACCTCGGCTTGGCGGATCGCAACATAGAGATCGAGACAGAAGCCGCATATACGATGGTCAAGCGGCTCGCGCGTGAAGCCGGCATGCTTGTGGGCGTTTCTGCCGGTGCAGCTGTCGTAGCGTGCGAACAGATCGCCAGAGAAGAGGCCGTGGCCGGCCGGCGTGCGTCCATCGTGACGGTACTGCCGGATTCAGCCGAGAAATACATGAGCGAACGCTTCTGGGAGGAGGCATGAGCGCGCTGATCGTCACGCAGGCTGTGTACGATGCGTTGCGCGCTCACGGAGAAGAAACCTATCCGCATGAGTGTTGCGGAGCGCTGCTGGGGCGGCCCAACGCGAATGGCTGGAGCGTCACGGAGGCAATCCGAGCAGGCAATACGCGCACGGATTCGGCATATAACCGATACCATATTGCTCCCATTGAACTGGTTCGAATCCAGCGGAGCGCGAGGGGCAAGGGACTGGAGATTGTCGGTTTTTACCACTCGCATCCCGACCATCCCGCGCGGTGGTCCGAAACCGACTTTGCTGAAGCGCACTGGCTCGGGTGTTCTTACGTGATCACAACCGTGGCGAAGGGCAAGTCGACGGTAACCAATTCTTTCCTCCTCGCCGGTCGGAATGAAGAGGAAAAGCGATTTGAGGATCAGCCGATCGAAATTGAACACTAACGCTAGCCCCGCCAGAGTCCTCGCGGAATTTCGAGGAAATGCAGAAGAGAAAGCCTTAAGGACCGAATCGAATGACGATTTATATTCCGACGCCGCTGCGGACGTACGCAGAAGGCAAAGATGCAATTGAAATCACCGCCGGGACCGTCTCCGATGCTCTCGACGTGCTCACGCAAACATATCCGGAGCTGCGGAAGCATCTGTTTACCGGCGAAGGCAAGCTGCGGGCATTTGTAAATCTCTATCTGAACGACGAGGACGTGCGGTATCTGCCTCAAAAGGAGCGCTCGGAAGTATCCGCCAAGGACACGCTCTCGATTATTCCTTCGATCGCGGGAGGCGCAGCGACTTCTCATCTGCCAAACGCCCGATCTGTGAGTGCAACGCAAAGATACGATATTGATGTCAGGACAAATCGGCAAACAGGGAAAACAGATCCTTCACTTCGCTGACCCCATGAACAGGTTCGGTTCATGGGGCCCCAAGGCGCTGTGTTCAGGATGACAGTTCAACTCTGAAAGGAATCAGCAGACGCAGAAAGGCCGTCCCAAGCGGGACGGCCTTTCTGGTTGAGAACCAAGGTTGAGTACTACCCTTCAGGAAATTCAATCAGTCTCCGGCGACGGGTTCGGTTTCCTTCTGCCGGTTGATGGGTGAGGCTGCGTTGTTTGAAGCGGGCCTGATGGAGTCGAGGCTTACGAGACCTTCGACCGGTTTTTCGCCGAGCACGTGTTCGCGATATAGCTGGGCCATCTTCGCGTTCTCCGCGTCGGATTTGATTTTGGTATCGCGGGCGCGAATACGTTCTTCGCGTGCGTTCTTGGCGATGCCGAGTTCGTCCAGTGTATGGTTGGCCTCGGAGTTCACGTGCTCCATGTTGAGCTTGAGCTCGTGGCCTACGTAAGTCATGCCGACTTTCTTGCCACCGGCGAAGATTTCGTGACGGCCGTGCTCTTCGTACCACTTGGTCAGCGTGGCCGTCATGTGCATCTTCTCGATGATGTTGCGCCAGCCCACGCCAGTGTTGTACGCGCAGAAGCTGATTTCGCCTTCCTGCGTGGCGTAGGGAATGATGCATTGCTCGGTGCGGCGGAAGTCGTAGTTGAACAGATCCTGGAACCACATGCCGGCGATGAAGAGGAAGTTCCACCGGTCAGAGCGGCGCTTCTCGATGTCCTTCATGGTGCGGTCGCCCTTGACGCTGCCGTAATCCTTGCCGGTGGCGTTGAAGGTCTTGTCCATCTTCTTCAGCATGTCCGTGATCCGGAAGTGAGTGGGCGCCTGGAACGGATCGTAGTTGCGCAGCAGCGCGAGTCCGAATCCGATAACCGACAGCCACTTGCCGCGGGCCGCATCGTTAACCTTGGCGAGGTCCTTGGCAACCTGGTCCATGTGAAGGAAGGCTGTGACGGGCGCCGCTTCCTTGGTTTCCTTGTCGATCATCAGCGCCATGCCGATGCCGCAGTTGGGGTGGCATCCGCAGGAGAGCTGGCCCCACTCGGCTGTCGGGCCGTGCACCAGATCGGCCCAGTCAGAGAAGGTGGACATGAAACTGATCGGGAACCAGTCGCGCTCGGGAACGCCGAGACCAACCTGGTTCTTGACGTCGTGGGCCATGTGCGAAAGAGTGTAGCGCTGTGCGAGACGGCGCTCTTCGCTGATGTCCTCGTCGCGGCCGGTAAAACTGACCGGCTGGAACGAAAGGAAGCTGATCTTCTTGGGATTGTCGAGCGCGAACTCGATGATGCGGCCAACCTGCTCGTTGTTAATGCCGTTGATGATGGTCGTAACCGGGACGATATCTACGCCGGCTTCGTGCAGATTGTTGATGGCCTGCAGCTTTACATCGAAGAGATTGCCAACCTTGCGGTGCGAGTTGGCAGCGTTGCCGATGCCGTCGAACTGAAGGTAAACGTAGCGAAGACCGGCTTCGGCAGCGGCGCGGCAGAGCTCTTTGCTCTTCGCGAATTCAATGCCGTTCGAAGCAGCCTGCACCGAGTTGTAGCCAACCTTACGCGAGTAGGCGACAGCGTCAAGGAAGTAGGGTGACAACGTGGGCTCGCCACCGGAGAACTGAACGCTCATCTGGCGCCGGGGCTTCATGTTTACGGCGTTGTCGAGCATGGTCTTGATTTCGTCCCAGGTGAGTTCGTGGACGAATCCAACCTGGTTAGCATCCATGAAGCACGGATCGCACATCATGTTGCAGCGGTTTGTGAGGTCGATGGTGAGCACCGAGCCGCGTCCATGAGTCACAGTGGACGTGCCGTGGTTGTGCAGCTTGTCAGCGGTGGCGCCATGAGAGCGGATGTCGCGACCGGGGAAGCTCTCTTCGAGGTGCTTGAAGAAGGCGGGATCGATGGACATGACGTCTTCAAAGTGCCCGTGCTTGGGGCAGTCCTTCACCATCAGGATCTTGCCGTCGCGCTCGATAATCTGCGCCTTGATTTCGCCAACCTTCTCATTGAGAAGGACTTCGTGGGGCAGCTTGCCGTCGAGGATCTGCTTGCGGATCTCAGGGACGCACTTGGGACAGAGTGAATCTGTCGTACGAGGCCAGCCTAACGGGGGCTTCTCTTTCTGGTAGCTCTTCAGGAGTGGTTTTTCGCTCCATTTCGGTGTAAACGACGGGTTGGGGCTGATGCGGTTCAACCGCTCATAGACCACCCACGCGCCCTTGGCCCCGTATACGGCGGCTTTCTCGGCGTACTTCATCGCTTTTGACATTTTGGTGCGATCTCCTTAAGAAAGAATGCGCTGGCAATGGTGAGGTCCGGCTCAGATGACTACCGGAACCTGAAAACTCAGTACAAGGGTAATAAGAGGGGCTCGTCAATCCAACGCAGGTGCAGCGAATGGGGAAATGGGCGGCTGAACGGGGATGGAGGCGGTCCGAACGGAATCATAAGGCCGGCATTGTGGACCAAACAAAAGCTTGCGTGTGCAATGGCTTACAGGGGTGATTCGCCCTTCTACGGGCTGCCCTCAGGCTCCGTGCGGGCGACCTGGTTGATGATCTGCTGGACGAAAATGACACGCACGTGGATGCGCCTGGCCAGATCGGGCAGGAATTCGGTGATGAAATTGTCGGTGGGGGCCAGTGCCCAGCCGAGCGCCACCCGCCTGGCTGTCGAGGGCAGATCCGTCTCCTCGCCGGGAACGTAGAGATTGCTGATCTCCGCGTCGATGGGGAATCCGAGGATGTTGGCGTAGTTGGGCATCCCCTTGCCGTTATCGCCCTGCGTCCAGCCCACCTGGACAACAGCATGCAGGATTCGGCGCTTGATCGTGGCATGAGGCATGCGGTGGTAGTGCGGATCCTGGTGAACTATCGAAGGAATCAGGAACGTGCCCACGAACTCGCCCGTCATGTCCTGGGTGTAGCTGACGCCGACTAGTTGGCCGAATCCGTGCATGCCCGGTCCGTAGACGGTGTGAGAGTTGAAACCAATGGTGATGGCCGCATTGCCCAGGATGGTGATGGCGTTGAACGGGTCAAGAACGTTTCTGGTCGCGAGCCGGGCTTTCTCCCGGGGAGTAAGTGGCTTGACCTCCGGTCCGTTCATGAATCGCTGGTAGAAGTTGACGAGTGGCATTGGCTGACAGGGTGGCAAATCATAGGGCCGGATCGGGGATTGGATCGGTTCATTCGACTTAGTACGGTCCGCTGGCTGCGCCGGAACTTCCGCAGCCGGAAAACCGGCCAGCGCGGCGATAAAAGCGGATCCGGTTTCAGTCAGCGCAATGCCACCTGTTTCGCTCTTGGGAATCACCCGGCAGGGCCCGCCCTTCGCATTCTCATGCTTGATAATCGGCAACGGTGCATCCGGCAGGGGAGTCGCCGGGCTCACCGTCTGCGTCTGTCCGCAAACCGTATCCCTCGCAGACACCATCAACAGCGAAAAGACCATGAACCGTAGAAGCAGGAAAGTGTGGCTGCCGGTGCTTCGACAAGAGCGGTCTGCCCGGCACCTGAATTGACGTTTCCCCTCGTACCCCAATGAGCTGGACCTCGCTGGATGGAACTTTTCCCATGCTGATTCGTAAACCACAGAGACCCGAACGGCTCAAAAGTCCGTCTTTCTCTGAAAGATCTCGATCGTCCTACTATGCCCGATCGACTTAGTATGTCGGACGCAAAATGTTCAGGAAAAGTAACTTTTGGGCACCGAAAGCGTTGCCGTTTGGAGTTGGAGCGCTCTTCGCGCCCTGTTGTTTTATCTGGCACGGCATACGCCGAGCGCGCCGTCCACGGCATTGACGCGAGGTATCGCGCCATCGAGACTAGAAAGTGAGGTTTGCTGAAATGAGTTCTTATCCTCCTCCACCTCCGCCGGGCCCGGGTGTTGGCCACCGCATTGAAGAAGCGATGGAACTGATCGAGATGGAATTGCGTCATGCCATCGCGTATGTCAACGACGCGGTCATTCCGCAGGTCCGTGCCGAGTCGATTGTGGCCATGCGCAAGATGTCGGACACTCTGCGCAGTCTCGCGGATCGCATGGACAAATCGCAGCAACAACAAGGCCCGCGGGCCTGATGGCGGGTTGGGATCTTGCAAGAGCGCGTCGCGTTGCATGCCTCACGGGCCTGTTAATTGCCGCATTTGCAATGGCTGCGTGCGGCCACAAGAACCCGCCGTCTCCGCTGCCGTCCGCAACCGCTCCACCGGTCTACACGTCTCCATCGAATCCTGCGTCAGCACCGGCAGGAATCGGTCGCATCGCCGTTACTCCCGTTCCCGAAGGGGGTGTGAGCGCCGAGGATAAGGACTTCATTCTCAGCCATCGTCCGATTTACAGCGAGGAGGGCGAGGCCAGCTGGTACACCGCTCCATATAAAGGTCGCAAGTCCGCCAACGGGCAGGTCTTCAGCGATGAGGCGCTCACCGCCGCGCATCGCACGCTGCCCATGGGGTCCTTGATCGTGGTTACGAATCTCACCACCCGCCAGGCTTCGGCCATGCGCATCAGCGACCGTGGTCCCTTTGTCCCCGATAAGATCATTGATCTGACGATGGCCTCGGCAAAATCCATCGGCATCTATCGCCCCGGCACCGCTCGTGTACGCATCGACGTGTACGAGACCCCCAAGCCGATGGACGTCGGCGGCCGCTGGTGCGTGCAGATCGGGCCATTCCTGAGCGAGCGCAAGGCAATCAAGTTCAAGGAAAAGCTGCTGAACGAGTTTGCGGGATCAAGGGTGATCGAGTTTGCCGGGGAACGCAGTTACTGGGTGCGCATCCGGCCCTCTGGAGATGACCGCGAGCAGGCCGAAGCGATGGCACGCCGGTTGCAGCCCGATGAAGGCGTGGCCTACCTGACCAGACTCGATTAACAGGCTGGACTAAATAGATAGCCTCTAGGAGTGTGTCGGGGATAGCGATTCATCCCGCAGGTCTTCCCATTGCCGACGATTGGGCGGGCATCGGTTAGTGGGCAGCGGGCAGTTCGTTACGATCCGGTTTTGACGGGAGTTGGGATCTTTCCACGGCCCTCCGCCATGGAAAGGGTTTTTGTTCGCTGATTATGCGGGCTGTGGCGTCCATCCGGAGCCGAACAACTTCAGCAGATTGGACGCCAGACACACCAGTTTCCATTCGCGGCGTACGTTGTCCAGACCGCGCAGGCTGAAGCGCCGGAAGCCTCGTTGCTCCTTGATCTGGCCGAAGACTGGCTCCACGATTGCCTTGCGCATTTTGTAAATGGAGCGCCCGGCCTCGGTACGCAGTTTGTGCCGCATTGCCTCCTTCGCCGTGGCATGGATCGGCGGCGGCTCGCTGGTTGCATCGATATTCTGTTCGTGTTTGTCGCGTCCGGTAGCGATATGCAGATCGATTCCGGCCACGCTTTCATCCGTCGCGTTGGCTTCGCTCCAGTACCCCGCATCGGCGCTGGCTGCCTCCGGCGAACGGCCCAGGTTCAGTTTTACCTGGCCTAACACTGGCAGCAATTGCCGGTTGTCATTGGTCTCTTGCGTGACCTCGGCGGCCACGATCACCTGCGCCTTCGCATCCACCGCCGCCTGCGCGTTATAGCCCTGCAGAAAGCTGCCCTTGTTGGCTCCGTCCGGCATGATCCGGCTCTCAGGATCGGTGAAGTTGCGTTGCGCCTTGGCTTCCGGTTGAGCCTGCTCCGGATCTGGAACACTGGGCTCGCGGCCACGCTTCTTCTTGCCCGTCCGCGCTTCCTCGTCGCGCCGCTCGGCAAGCTTGGCTTCCGCTTCGGCGCGCTCCCGCTCGGCCTTCTGACGCGCCTCTTGCTCCAGTTCCGCTTTGGCCTGCGCGATCTTCTTCAAGCGACTTTCGCGCCGTGCCAACTCTTCCGGCAACTCGTCTCCGCGCTTGCCCTTGCCGTACTGCGCATCCTCGGCCGCGTCCACATCCTCGGCCTGCTTCAACAACGCTTCGATCTCCGCCTTCAGCCGCTGCTCGGTCTCCCCCATCCGCGCATAACTCATCGCCTTGTGCTTGCTCGCGTTGGCCTTGATTTTGGTCCCGTCGATCGACACATGACCCAGCTTCACCAGACCCGCCTTCTCGCACAGCAGCAAGGCCTGCGTGAACAACCCCGCCAACGCCTCCAGATGACGATTGCGAAACTCCGATAACGTATCGTGATCCGGATGTGCGTCCGCAGACAAGTAGCGGAATGCCACGTCGTCGTAGGTCTTGGCCTCCATCTTGCGCGAACTGTACACCCCGGTCGCGTAGCCATAAAGCAACACCCGCACCATCATCGCAGGGGCGTACGCCGACTTGCCACGCCCATCCCCAGCTTCATACGAGGCATAAATCGCGCTCAGATCAAGCGCCGAAACCACGTCCACCAGAAATCGCGCCAGATGATTTTCCGGAAGCCAGTCGTGCAGCGAGGGAGGGAATAGTAACGACTGGTTCACATCGTCAGGAAGAAAGCTCTTGCCCATACTCAGAATCGTAAACCGAGCCGACGACGCTGATCTCGAAACCAGCCACAGAACGAATCTATCTCCGACACACTCCTAGCTTCCGGCTCAAGCTGTCAAAACACCAGTAGGTGGCCGAACAGGTCGACTTCCAAAAATCAATAAAGGATGGCGGGCAGGCTGGAAGCGAGGCCGAGCTTTTGCCCAAGATTCGATTAGTGGGAAGTAGATTGGTGGTCGCTATTCGCTGTCGGCAATATAGAGCATACCCAGATCACGCAAGCTTTGACCCGAGTTGTGCCTGAGAACTTCGGCAACATTCTCGGCCATTCCCCTGCTTGAAGCGTGGAATCGAAAGGTCACTACTTCCTTTCCGAACATGCAGGTCAAGTCGATACGAGAGCCCACGATCCTGTCGACTCTCCTTAGCGTCACCGATTCCGGGGAACGCGCAAAGGCCTCTTTGCGGGTATCAAACGGTCCAGCGCCTCCCTGGGGGGGCCAACCAGACAGATTCAACAACTGCTGCATTCAGTGGTCTCCTATTCACTTCATGGTACGCCACCGTACGTTGATTGAGCTTACGCCTTCTTCTTGCGCGACAAATTCTTTTCCTTGTACATGGCCTTGTCTGCATTCTCGAGAACTTGCTGGATGGTTTCCGCGGGATGCCACTCCGCGACACCGAGGGATGCATCAATTTGGATTTCGAACGGCTTCGAGTCCGGCCCGCTTTGGATTTTGTACTTGCCAAACACCCAGTGTTGAATGCGGTCGATATGCATCTGCGCGCCGAACGCGTTGCAGGAGAGAATTACCACAAACTCGTCTCCACCCCAACGCCCAACCAGGTCACCAGACCTAACATTCAACTGCAGTTCCTTCGCGAATGCTTAAGCAAGTCGTCGCCAGCAAGGTGCCCATATTTGTCATTGACACTCTTGAAGCGGTTGAGGTCGACCATTGCCACGCAAAATGTCTGCCCATTGTTGATGTTCAGGCGAACGCGCTCTTCAACACTGCGACGATTTGCAACCAAGGTCAGTTCATCGCGAAAGGCCAGGTGCTCCGCGGTTTTGAGCCTGGTTTCGTAAACTGACACCTCGGCCTTCAGGCGAGCGACCAACTCCCCACTCTCCTGTGCCATTTGATTGACGCTGTCTTTCAACTCGGTGACTCGTTTGACAAGAGAGGATCGAATCTCCGTAAGGTCATTGAGGTCAGCGATGCGTTCAAGCCGCCCAGTCAATTCCCTGAATTGTTGGGAATAGCCCTGATCCCTGGTGCCGACGGACTCAGCAGCCTGTGCCAACGCGATGAGGAGTTGCTTAACCTCATCGGTTTTCCCTTTGAGATGTTCAGATGTGCGCTCTCCCCATTCCTCCAGCAGGGTCTCAACCTGAGTCTCTGTTTGCTTAAGAAGTGCTGCTGTCGGAGTCACAGAAAGACGGCACCCGAGTCCCCGCAGGTTCGCTTCGAGATCGGCGCCGAGCCCTGGAACAATTCGAATCGCGTTCTTGCCTATGCTTGAGAGAACGGCGCAGTAGCACTCCATGGCCTCGATATCGAGATGATCCTGCGGCACAGAGAGAGCTAACGCGTCCATGTCGAGATATTTCTTGAGAGAAATCATGGAGGAGGTCGAAACTTGCCTTTCCCGCTCAAACTTTGGGCGCGGTGGTCAGATTTCGGCGCGAACAAAGCTCAAGCAATGGGAGTATCGGCACCGTGCAGGGCAGATTATAGGGACGCATCGAATAGAACGCTCGGGAGTTACAAGTGATTTCGGCCAAAGTCCGGCTCGTCGTCATTTGTCGTTGCGGACAGTGGAGTTTACGACATAATGTGAGCCCACGGGCTTCATAGGAGGTCCTTATGGCAGTCGGTGTCCCTGAGTTGAAGATAGAGCGAGTTCGCCAGAACTACCTTGCAAATCTGGTGGCGGCAATTGCCTGCTTTCTGCTGGAGGCCGGGTGGTACTCGGCTTTTATGGATACGTGGATCAACGGGATTGGCCGGAACCGGCAGTGGTTGGAGAACACCGGCATAAATCCAGCAATCCAGTACGGCACCGCGCTGGTGATGGCCTCAATCATGGCTACGGCAATTTCGTGCGTAACGCAGTTGACAGGGAAGCAGACCGCGCTGCGCGGCATCAAGGTCGGGGCCCTGCTGTGGGCTGGATTCGAGCTGACAACCCTGGCGACGGAGTACATCTTCGAGGTGCGGCCCATCAGCCTGTTTCTCGTCAACGCCGGCTATTGGTTTTTCGGCATGACCCTGATGGGCGCGATCGTCGGCGGCTGGAAGAAGAAGGTTTGAAGTAGCTTTTAGCCGTCGGCTCTTAGCTGAAAGCAAAAGCAGATTCTTCGCTCCGCTCACCCCACGGACGATTCTCGTCCGCGGGGCCCCAGGCTTGCGACGCTCAGAATGACACTTTCATAAGTGCGCGGTGAGCTGAGCCTACTCTGGCGGCGGATAGTAGGGCAGCTTGTCGTTAGTCTCGTTGGCGCGCTTTACTGTGACATCGCTGAAGAGCAGTGCCGGCGCAAGCACGGTCTCCGGAATCTCAGTGGCGTAGTTGGCCACCCAGAGGCTCTTGCCCGCAGCTTCAACTCCTGAGCGCAGCGCTCGCTGATCGAGATCGTCGAGCACGGCTCCGCGTACGAGGGTGCGCTTGCCGTCGAGGTCCACGCGATAAAGCAGGCGAGGCGTCGCTTCTGTTCCGAGAGTCTCAACGTAATACACGCTCTTGAGTCCACGATCCTTGGCGATTCCCAACAGCTTGCTGTTCAGCTCTTCATCGGTCAGACCCTGCAGCGCTGTAACCTTCAGGACTCCGATCACCGGGCGCGGTGGCCCCGTAACGCCTGCGCGCGCGTGGCCGTTCGACTCGGGAAAGTCGCGTACCGGCGTCCGCCCGATAAGGTAGTTTTCCAGGTGGCCGTCCGCGACCAGCTTTACTGTCTGCGCCGGGACCGCTTCGTCGTCGACCGAGTAGGAACCCACAAGATCCTTGCCGTCCCAGGTCTTTAGTGCGGGATCATCGATGACGGTGAGGAACTCGGGAAGAATGCGCGCGTGATAGCTCGAAGCAAATGGCCCGTTGGTGCGCGCCTCTGTCCCCAGCTTCGGCCGCGTCGCAGTTACTCCGGAGGCAAGGAGCGAGTGCAGCGTGTCCGCGCTGGCATCGGCGCTCAGCAGCACCGGCCCGTGATACTCCTCTTCCACCAGCGGAGCCTTGCGCAGGTCACTCAAGGAACTGATCAGCGTAACCACGTGCTTCTTGAATTCATCGGCGCTGTCGAGATCGCTCAACGCAACACCGCTGGTCCCGTAGGAGCGATCGAGACGCATGCCATCGTCGGCCTGCGTGCCTACGCCAAAGGACTCGGCGTAGCTGCTCGATCGATTTGCGCACAATCGCGCCCTCACTCGACACGATCCACGTCGTTGTCACGCGCGCATGGAACGAGGCGTTCGAGTATTGAATATCGTGCTGTGCCGCGCTGTACAACCGGATCCGTGCGATAAATGCCGCTGTCGCGCGCCACGCGATCCTGCCAGGCCTTCTCGTCCAGTGAGAGCTTGATCGGGTCGGCCAGTGAAATGATCGGCTTCTCCTTGCTGAAGTCATCCGCCTGCGGAGGCGTTTGCACCTGTTTAAGTTCGGCTTGCTTTTGCGCGTAAGCTGCCAATGCCGATTTGTACGCCTGGTCCGTTCCGCTCCACAGCGAGGAGCGCAGCGCGATCGGATCGTCGTCGATGGCGGTAAGCTGCAGCGCGCCGTCGCCGCGCGGGCCGGAGTTGTCCGTCTTGTAATCGCCCACGCGGACGCTGATGCGCGCGATACGCGCGTGACCCCGCTGCGTGCCTTCGCCTGCGCCGTAGCTGGCGCGCGTCTCAAAGTCCTGCACGTCTTCAATGCGGTACTCGATGAAGTACGGCTTCTCGAAACCGGGCAATTGCAGGTGCGCCATGCTGCGGTCGAGTTCGTCGAGCATAGCCTTCAACACAGGATCCTTTTCCGCATCGGCGCGTGTGACCTGCGCTGTGGCGACCTGCGGAACGAAGAGGGCGGCAGAGAGAAGTCCCGCTGCGAAGAGATTTCCGATGCGGCGAGCGGGCTTCATTGTGCCTCCTTCGTCGATGCTGCTGCGGGTGCGCCGGGAATCGGCAGTATCGGCGGGCGTTGCGTGCCTTGCTGCTGGCGCTGCGTTTCAATCTCGCTTACCAGCATCGCCGGAGCGACGGCGCTCACCGGCACTGTGCCCGACTCCGCACCGCACTCGCCGTTGAACACTTCGGGCTTGTCTCCGGTGGCGACGATGCGCTTCATCGCGGCCAGTGGAGTGCCCACAATGCTGACGCCGCGAACGAGCTCATCCGGTCGCCCATCGACATGCACGCGATACACGACCAGCGGAATCACCTGAAAAGCCTGCGGCGCGCTGCGCTGCGTAACTGGCGAATCCCGAGGAGATGTCTTCAAAGTAGAGGCCGTAAGGCTTGCCCTGCTTCTTCGCTTCTTCGATCAACTGCTTTTTTAATTCGGCTTCCGGCACGGTCTTCGTGGAAGTCACAATCAGGTTGCCCTGGCGCCCCGTCGGCATACGCCCGGTCTGCGCACGCCCGTGTCCGTTCGAAGCTGCGAAGCTCGCAATCGGCAGACGCGACATCAGGAACGTCTTCAGCACACCGTTCTGGATCAGGTCCACGCGCCGCGCCTTCTCGCCCTCGTCGTCGTAGGTGTAGCTGCCACTGAGCCAGGTGTTCCCGAAAGTCGTCACTGTTGGATCATCGGCCACCGAAAGAAAGGTCGGCAGCACTTCCTTGTTCAATTCCTTGGTAAATGTCTGACCTTCTTCGTCGCCGCGCTGGCGTTGGCCCTCGAGCCGGTGTCCCAGCACCTCATGGAAAAAGACTGCGGATGCGCGACCCGAAAGAATGGCCGGGCCATCAAACGGCTGCGTCACGGGAGCTTTGCGCAATGCTTCAAGACTCTTACCCAGTTCGCGCACGGCGGCTTCCATGCTTGCCTGCGATGGCAGGCCGTCGACTGTTTCCGCTTCGAAGGTCTGTGCACGGAACAGGTCCATGCCGTCATCGGCGCGTGTTACCGCAAACACCACCACGCGGGCCTGCATGTGCGGCGCCACCACGCGTGAGCCTTCCGAGGATGCATAGTAGTCAGTCTCGTTCTGCACTGTGAGCATCACAAGGTTCTGATATACATCGGGATAGTCGCGAAAGACGCCGCTCAGCGACCTTGTCCTCTGTTCCCACGCGGCGCGGTCCAGAACGACCGGCGGTGCGGGTTTCGAGATCGACACCTGAGGCGACTCCTGGCTGAAGTCGGGCGATGTGTCTTCCTCCTTCGCGCGGACCTGGGCTTCCGTCTTCACGCGAAGATAGTTTTCAAGCGCACTGCCGTAGCCCGCATTGGTAGCCAGCCACAGCGTTCGCGCGAGGGCAACATGATCGTCCCCCAGCGGCAAAGGCAGGCTGTTGACGGCAGAGGCGCGATGGTTGCCGTGGGTGTTGTCGAGCTTGGGATCGCCGATGCGCACCTGCACATCGGCCACGCGCACGTGATTGCTGCTGCTGTCGGCTAGAGCGCCGTATTGCGCGCGAATCGAAACAGACGTGGCGTCCGCCACCGAGTAGCTGAGAAAGTACGGCGGCAGCAGCTTTTCGGCATCCTTCTGATTCGGTACCGGCTTGCCCAGCGAACTGAAGGCGCGCTGCAACTCGCCGGTCATGGTGTCAAGCAGAACCGAGGAGCCGGGAGCGGCATCGTTGACTGTGGCATGGACCGTTGACGCTTTTCGTTGCGCAGACGCGCCAACTGCGGCAAGCGCGAAGCTGAAGAGTGTTGCGACGAGCAGACAGGCTTTCGCCGGGCTTGCCATTGGTGGTCCCTTGAGTAACAGGATTTTTGGTCTTCGTTGGTACGTGTCAGCGGAAAACATCAGTAAACTTGATTGTCTCAAACTCGTGCGTCTCTGAAGGGAAATCTGATGGCAATTGTCCGGTGCCTGCTTCGCGCAAGTGCTCTTGTCGTTCTGCTCCTGATCATGGTTGTTTCGGCCGACTGCCAGCCGAGTCCAGCTCCCCAGAACCAGCCAGGCCCCGTTGCCGCTCGACCCCAACCGCACTCCGAGCAGGCTTACTCTCTTCCGCCGGACAAACTGGCCCAGGCCATCGCTCTCAACAAGATCCGCGTCGCCCTGGACATCGGCGGTTCGCTCTGGGGCCTCATCGTGCTCTGGTTCCTGCTGGCTTCCCGTACGGCTGTGCGGTTAGACGGATGGACTCGTGAAACGATGAAGCCGCGCTGGCTGCAGGGACTGGCCTTCTTCGCCATCCTCATCGTCCTCCTTGCCCTGGCCAATCTGCCGCTCGACGCCATTGGCCAAACGGCCAGCCTGCGGTACGGCATCAGTGTGCAGGGCTGGCCGAGTTGGTTCGGAGATCAGGGCAAAGGCCTGGCCGTTTCGATTGTCATCGGCGTGCCCATTGCTCTGTTCTTCAACTGGATCGTCCGCAAATCGCCCCGCCGCTACTGGATCTGGCTTTGGCTGCTCTCCTTGCCGCTGATCCTGGCATCGGTGTTTATCTCGCCCCTCGTCATCGACCCCCTGTTCAACAAGTTCGAGCCGCTTGAGAAGACTCACGCCGGCCTGGTCGGAAAGCTCGAGGAAGTGGTCGGGCGTACCGGCACCAACATCCCGCCCGACCGCATGTTTCTGATGAAGGCCAGCGAAAAGAGCAACGGCATCAATGCCTACGTCACCGGCGTCGGCTCCAGCAAGCGCTTTGTCATGTGGGATACCACAACCGACCGCATGCCCGACGACGAAATCATGTTCATCTTCGGCCACGAGAGCGGCCACTACGTGCTCAACCACATTCCGAAGATGCTCGCGGGATTGATGGTGGGATTGTTCTTCGTCTTCTGGGCATGCGCGGGCCTGGCTGAGGGGATGGTGCGCCGCTTCGGCGAACGGTGGAACGTCCATGCCGTCGCCAGTCGCGCCGGATTCCTGACGCTCTTCTTTGCGCTTTCAATTGCCGGATTCGTGCTCACTCCGCTCGCCAACACCGTCAGTCGCCACTTTGAGCACGAGGCCGACATCTACGGTCAGGAGGCGATCCACGGCATTGGTGGCCGATCCGCAGAAGACAGCCGTCTCATCCTTCAACCATCTGGGCGAAGCCTGGCTCGACGACCCCAACCCGAACGCATTTATCGAGTTCTGGTCCTACAGCCACCCCTCCGTCCAGCGCCGCGCTGAGTTTGCCCGGCACTATGACCCATGGGCCAACGGCGGCCACGGCAGGTTTTTTGCGAAATAGGAATGGGACCGCTCTCGAATGAAGCCTGATCAAGCAGTCCATCGCGCGGAATCCTCAAATCCAATAAAATAGCCTCATGGTTGCGCTTCCCCCCTTTCCCCCATTTTTGGCGAAAGCTGCCGGTTCATTTCTCGCCGCGGGCGCGGGGGCGATTGTGGTCATCATGTGGCGACTGCGCGAGGCTCGGACTGCGGTTTCCCTGAGAAAAATCATCATCCCTCCGCTCGGCATGGCCACCGGGTTCTCGATGTTTGTGGATTCTGCTTTCCGGGTCCCATGGTCATGGGCCGCGATCGCATTCCTCACGGGCGCCGTTATTCTCGCATGGCCTCTTCTGCTGACCACTCGCCTGGAATTGCAAGGGCAGACGGTGAGGATGAAGCGCTCAAGCGCCTTTCTTGCCGTCATCCTGGTGCTTGCTGCCATTCGCATCTTCGCTCGCGGCTACTTCGACACCATTCTGACCACGCAGCAGACCGCCGGCATCTTCTTCATCCTCGCCTTCGGCATGATCGTGATCTGGCGCGCCAAAATGCTGTTCGACTTCCGCCGCCTCACGGCCGACCTCGAAACCAGTGCCGCCTGACCTATCCTGCTGCCTTCCCGTTTTCCCGTTTCCCGTAAAATTGATCTATGCAATTTCTGACGCTTTCGCGCCGCCGCATTGATGCGTTTCCACCCGAAGCTTTTACCGCAGAACTGACCGCAGCGGAGGGCAACCGCGTGAAGGAACTCTATGCTTCCGGCATCCTTCGCCAGGTCTGGCGTAGGGGCGACGTCCCGGGCGCAACCATCCTTTGGGAAGCGGCCAGCGAGGCCGAAGTGCGGCAAGCCTGCGAAAGCCTCCCCATCTTCAAAGCCGGAATGCTCGAAATAGCGGCCGTTATCCCCCTCGAGCCCTACCCGGGATTTGGACCAGCCAAATAGACAGCTAATCTGCGGGATGCCGTTTGGATCGCGCAAATGCACGCTTTTCCTCATTCACCGCGTGCCATCCTCAAGTCGTACACTAAACTTTCGTTGTCTTCCGAAAGGAGCATGTCCTTCTATGGCTTATCCCACGAACTACCGCTATACCCGCGAGCATGAGTGGATCTCGCTCGAGGGTAAAATCGGCACTGTCGGCATTACAGATTATGCGCAGAACTCACTCGGCGACATCGTCTACGTCGACGTGCCCAAGGTCGGCGACTCTATCAACGCCAACGCATCGTTCGGCTCCGTAGAGAGCGTGAAGGCTGTCAGCGATCTTTATTCGCCTGTCACCGGCACCGTGACTGCGGTGAACGAGGAACTGAAGACCTCTCCCGACAAGATTAACGAAGCGCCGCACGAGACCTGGATCATCAAGGTCGAGCTTTCCGATCCATCGGACTTCGAAAAGCTCCTCGACGCCGCATCCTATGAAAAATTCGTCTCAGAAGAAACCGGGGTATAAGCCCCAGTTCACCGTTGTTAGCTCTCAGTCATCAGTTAAGAATCGAATCGGGGAATCTGGCGACATGCGCCCCTGACTGACAACTGATCACTGACAACTGACCACTGGTCCCGGAGGGACCATCCATGCGCTACCTACCAAAATCTGATGCCGAACGCGAGCAGATGCTCAAGGCCATCGGCGCCAAGGCCATCGACGATCTCTTCGCCATCATCCCGGCCGAGTACCGGCTCGCGCGCGATCTCAATGTACCGCGCCAGCAGGCCGAGAGCGAGATCATCAACTACTTTAAGGCCGCCGGCCAGAAGAACGCGACCGACTACGCCAGCTTTCTGGGCGCCGGCTGCTATCGGCACTATCGCCCGGTCATCATCGACTCTCTCGTCCAGCGCGGCGAATTCCTGACCAGTTACACGCCTTACCAGGCCGAGATCACGCAGGGCACGCTGCAGGCGATCTTCGAGTTCCAGACCATGATTGCCGAACTCACCGGCATGGACGTGGCCAACGCCAGCATGTATGACGGCTCCACGGGCGCAGCAGAGGCCGTGCTGATGGCGATGCGCATCACCGGTCGTCACAAGGCCCTGGTCGCGTCAACCGTGCATCCGGAGTATCGCGAAGTCCTGCACACCTACCTGCGATTCCGCGATCTGCCGACATCACAGATTGGCTATGTCGCTGAAACAGGCCGCGTGGATCTTGCCGCGCTTGCAGCTGAAGTCACCGAGGAAACAGCCGCGGTCCTCGTCCAGAGCCCCAACTTCTTCGGTGTCGTCGAAGACATTCCCGCCATCGCTGAGATCGCGCACGAGAAAGGCGCGTTGCTCATCGTCTCGATCGCCGAAGCGGTTTCACTCGGCATCGTCCGCCCGCCCATTGAGGCCGACATCGTCAGCATGGAGGCGCAGTCTTTCGGCGTCGCGCTCAGCTATGGCGGCCCGTTCTGCGGTGTGATCGCGGCCAAGGAACAATACCTGCGTCAGATGCCCGGCCGCCTCGCCGGCCAGACCGTCGACAGCAACGGGAACCGTGGGTTCGTCTTGACACTCTCTACGCGCGAGCAGCACATCCGCCGCGAGAAGGCGACTTCGAATATCTGCACCAACCAGGCGCTCGTCGCTCTGATGGCGACCATCTTCCTCACCGTTTATGGCAAAGAAGGAATCCGCGAACTCGCCGAACATAACCTCGCCAAGGCCGCGTACGCCGCAAAGACGCTCAGCGCGCAACCCGGAGCAAAGTTGTTGTTCGAGGGTGCTCCGCGCTTCCACGAATTCGTTCTCCAAACCCAGGAGCCTCCGGCGCAATGGAGCCAACGGCTCCTCGACGAGAAGATCGTCGGCGGCATCGACTTAAGCCGCTGGTATCCGGAGCTGAAGAATGCAACCCTCTGGTGCGCGACAGAAGTTGTGGCACGCGAAACCATCGACCAGGCCGCAAAAGTGCTGGCCGCAGCGCCGGTGGAGGCATAGACAATGAGGTTGGTTCCACGAGAACCGCTGGGAGACTCTTACCGCCAAGGCTCGATGCTTCCTGTGTCTGATGGGTTGAGCTTTGTAACTGGGCACGACTTCAGTCGTGCCGCGAGTGAAAAGGAGTTGCGAAATCCGGTCGAAAGTCGGGTGTTTGAAGGGTACGGGCTTTAGCCCGTACATTCAATTCGCCATTTTAGTTTCCGGGCTTCAGCCCCTGAGGGAATGTAATGCGTCCACTTCGAGAACCGTTGCGGAATCAGAGTTCGGCCTGCTTTGTCTCGACGCAGACAGCGCAGCGCCAGCCGTTCTTCCGTCATGAGCGCTGGGCAAATCTCCTCAGGGAGACGATCTTGCACTACTGCGATAACGGCTACTCATTGCACGCCTATGTGATCATGCCCGACCATCTACACCTGCTCATCACGCCAAAAGGCAGTTTGGAGAGAGCGATACAGCTCATCAAGGGCGGCTTTTCCTTCCGCGCGAAAAGAGAGTTTGCTTGGAAATCCGATATCTGGCAGCCCGGCCTTTCTGATCATCGAATTCGCGATGAGGAAGATTGGAAGAACCACCTTGGATATATTCGCCGGAATCCAGTAGAGGCAAGGCTTGTTGAAGATGCTGGGGCCTTTCCCTTCATCGGATTTCCCAGTCCGGAGTTCCCTCAGAGGCTTAAGCCCGAAGTTCTTAATCAAATCCAAGACGTACGGGCTGAAGCCCGGACCCTTCACACTGAAGCCCCTGCACTTCAGGCTGATTTCAACGAGGTTCATTCATGACTGCCTTAGGCAAAGTTCGTCCCCACCAGACGCAGAACGAAGGTCTCGTCTTCGAAAAGTCCTCGCCGGGGAAAAAAGCCTACAAACTGCCCCCGCTCGACGTCCCTGAAGTCGATGCCGCAGCGCTGCTAGGCGACGCCCACCGCAAAACTCCGGGCCAGCTCCCCGAACTCAGCGAGATCGAGATCATCCGCCACTTCACGCGCCTCTCCACCTGGAACTACGCCATCGACCTCGGCATGTACCCACTTGGCTCGTGCACGATGAAGTACAACCCGCGCGTCAACGAGTTCGTCGCGCGCATCGAAGGCCTTGCCGAAGCGCATCCCTATCGTCCCGAATCGCTGGCGCAGGGCGCGCTTGAAATCATCGACCTTCTCCAGCGCTGCCTCATCGAAATCACCGGCATGGACACCATCACGCTGCAGCCCGCGGCCGGCGCGCATGGCGAATTCACCGGCATTCTGCTCGTTCGCGCATGGCATGAGTCGCAGGGCAACGCGCGTCGCAAGATCATCATTCCTGACTCGGCGCATGGCACCAACCCTGCCACTGCGGCCATCTGCGGCTACCAGGTTGAGAACCTCAAGTCCAACGCCGATGGCGGCATCGATCTTGAAGCCCTCACGCGCCAGGTCGACGAAGACACCGCCGCGCTCATGCTCACCAATCCCTCGACGCTCGGCGTCTTTGAAAACGAGATCCACAAGATCGCCGACATTCTTCACGCCAAGGGCGCGCTGCTCTATATGGATGGCGCCAACATGAACGCGCTGGTCGGCAAGGTGCGCCCCGGCGACTTCGGCGTCGACGTCATGCACCTGAACCTGCACAAGACGTTCTCGACACCGCACGGCGGCGGCGGTCCCGGCTCGGGCCCGGTAGCCTGCAAGAAATTCCTGGAGTCGTTCCTTCCGACTCCGGTTCTCGTCCGCAAGCCTTCGCAGGATTCCCCACAAAACATGAGTGCCCCATCCTTTCGCCAGCTTTTAGGCGAAAAGGTGGGAAACCACGAAACCCAATCAGCCTCTGGTTCTCTTCACTGGGACTACAACCGGCCGCATTCAGTCGGCCGCGTTCGTGCCTTCTACGGCAACACCGGCATGTTCATCCGCGCCCTGGCCTACATCCTCGCCAACGGTCCCGACGGCCTGCGCCAGACCACCGAAGACGCGGTGCTCAACGCCAACTACATCCGCAAGAATCTCGAAGACCTCTATGACCTTCCTTACAAGACGCCGTCGATGCACGAAGTCGTTTTCAGCGACAAACGGCAGGCAGCCAAGGGCGTGAAGACCGGCGACATCGCCAAGCGCCTCATCGACTACGGATTCCATCCCTACACGGTCAGCTTCCCCCTCATCGTGCACGGCGCGCTGATGATCGAGCCCACCGAGAGCGAGTCGCTCGAAGAACTCGATCTCTTCATCCAGGCGATGCGCTCGATTGCGAAGGAAGTCGAAGAAACGCCGGAATTGGTCAAGTCCGCACCGCACTCTACGCGCGTCTCACGGCTCGACGAGGTCACGGCGGCGCGCAAGCCAATCCTACGATGGAAACCGGAACGGTAGTTTTCCCCAATACCGGTCTTCTTTAACTGGCTGCATTTGCAGGCGATGTCCGCTTTTTGCAGTTTCTGCATTGTTATGCACATTTCCGGTGCAGACTAGACTTCTATTCAGCGCTTTTCAGACTGAATACCACTGACCGAGATCTCCTTTGATGGCCACTCTGCCTGACATCAGCTCGCTCGACGCCGGGCTGCCCGCGAACATCGACGCCGAAAAGACCATTCTCGGCGCCATCCTGCTGGACAATGCCGCCCACTCCGAGGCCGCCGAACGCCTCGAGGCCGACGACTTTTCGCTCGACTCGCACCGGCGCATCTTCCTGCGCATGAGCGAGCTGATGAACGCGCAGCGCGCCGTCGACATCGTCACGCTGGCCAACGAGCTGGCCCGCTCCAAGGAGATCGAGTCGGTCGGCGGCGTGGCCTACCTGGCGTCGCTCACCGAGGGTTTGCCGCTGCCGGCCGGTCATCGAAGAGTACATCCGCATCGTCAAGGACAAGAGCCTGCTGCGCAAGCTCATGCTCATCTGCTCGGCCGCCATCGCCCGCGCCGCCGACCAGAGCGAGACCGCGCTTGAAGTCCTCGGCGCCGCCGAATCGCAGCTGCTCGAAGTCAGCGAGAAGGGCATCGTCCAGCGGCCTCGAAGCGCTCGACCAGATCGTCGCAGCACTCCTTCGGCTCGCATCGACAACCTCTACAAGCAGAGCCGCGAGGTCACCGGCCTGGCCACCGATTTCACCGAGCTCGACCGCATGACCAGCGGCCTGCAGAAGGGCGAGCTGATCATCATCGCCGCGCGCCCCTCCATGGGCAAGACCGCCTTCGCCATCAACATCGCGCAGAATGCGGCCATCAACCAGCAAGGCCATCGTCGCCGTCTTCAGTCTCGAAATGAGCAAGGAGTCGCTGCTGCGCCGCATGCTTGCCTCCCAGGCCTGGGTAGACCAGCGGAAGCTGCAAACCGGCTTCCTGGGCCGCGAAGATCACGCCGAAGCTGCAGAAGGCTCTCGAAGCAGCTGGTCGAGTCCCGGCTCTTCATCGACGACACGCGCCGGCATCTCGCTGGCCGAAATGCGCGCCAAGGCGCGGCGCCTCAAGCAGACCGCCAGGCGGCCTCGACCTGGTCGTGGTCGATTACCTGCAGCTGATGTCGGCCACGCTGCCTTCAGCCGGAGGCAAGACGCTACGAAAACCGCACCCAGGAAGTCTCGGCCATCTCGCGCGGCCTCAAAGCACTCGCCAAGGAGCTGGATGTGCCGGTAGTCGCGCTCTCGCAGCTCTCCCGTGCCAGCGAGCGCCGCGGTGACGACAAGCGCCCCATGCTCAGCGATCTTCGCGAGTCGGGCTCCATCGAGCAGGACGCCGACGTGGTTGCCTTCATCCATCGCGAGGCCTACTACAACCGCGACGAAGAGATGTCCGAGTCCGACCGCGCCAAGTCCGAGATCATCCTCGCCAAGCAGCGCAACGGCCCTACCGGCACTGTCCATCTCAACTTCATCTCGCGGTTTACGCGTTTCGAAAATCCTGACGCCACGCACGACGTTTGATTATCAACAGCCGTGGCGGAACAGCAAGATAACGGGCAAATTTCAAGAGTTGTGAGAGTATCTGCGCGCACCGGCGGAGCCAAACGCCTGCGACCCTAGTACTTCTCCCAGTGTCCGTTTTGTCTGATCGGGAGTAGGATGGTTCTCTCAAGTCGCGGTATGGTCTGGTGACCCAAGGGTAGCCTCACAGGCACCATCACCGATCCAGAAGTCACGGACTGGGTCCTTTTCGGCTCGGCCTCCCCGTCTTCTTCACAGCACGCCAAAACTCAAATTCCACGTACGTGCACGATCAGATTTTTTCTGTGGAGGATTGCACGCATGGAAACGAGAATTGTTGCACGGCATCGATTCCCCAAATTTCTACAGCTTATCGCGATGATGCTGCCGGCTCTGTGTTCAGCGTGTATGGTGTGGGCGCAGGATGGAAGATGGAACTTCAATATCGGAGGCGGCATCGGGTTTCCTCAGAGCGATCTGAGCGCCTTCATCAATGACGGAGCCAACTTTGTTGTGGGAGGGGGCTATAACGTCAACAGGTGGGTGAGCACGAACGGCGAATTCATGTGGCAGGATCTGCCAGTTAACTCGACGACAGAGCAAGCCCTTCAGACTCCGGGGGCATCGGCCCGCCAGTATGCGGTGACCTTCGACCCGATGGTTAAAGTGCCGCTCGGGCGCAGACTGGGAGCTTATGCAATCGGAGGTATCGGGTGGTACCACCGCTCGGGTGAGACAACGACGCCGGGCGCTGCGGTGGTTTGTGATCCCTATTGGTCGTGGTGGTACGGCTGCGGTATTGGCACAGTGAATATTGTTACGGGAAGCACGAGCGCAAACGCGTTTGGAGAGAATATCGGCGGCGGGCTCGCTTATCGCCTCGGTGAAAGCCATGCCAAGTTCTATGCCGAATTTAGATATCACCACGCCAACTATCACAACGTGGCCACGAATATCATCCCGCTGACATTCGGCATTCGGTGGTGAGAGAAGAGTCCAGCAGCGAACTGTAAACAGATTTCCACCTCAGAATGATCGGGGGCCGCTGGTCAGAAAATTCTCCGTCAACACTCTGCAACCGTTGAATCGATCACAACTTATTGATCGTCAGCACTACCCGTCCCGCGATGAATTCGCTTGGCGAAGATTCAGGGCCAATCTCGATGAGATCAATTGGGAAGCCCAGATTCAACGGCCGCAGCACCAGTCGCGTCGCCGCAAAATCCGCATAGCGGAGCATCAAATGCGAGCCGTTGCGGATGGCATAGAGATTGGGCCGCCCGGCGCGCAAAGACGCCAGCATGTTGTGGTGGCGGTCGATCACCGCCAGTCCATCCGGGAACAGCAGCGGATCCATGGGTAGCGCGTCGGAATGCGCAATGCGGATGCCTACGAAGCGCTGCCACGACCGGCGAGACGACGCGGCTCTCGATTTCAGCGATCGAAGCGCTCCCGCGGGCAGATGCAGCATCATCTGCATCGCGCTCGGCCGGATGTACGGCTCAAAGAGCGCAGAGCTGTGGGAGACAACCGGAACCGTGCAGGCTTCTTCCGCATCCCTGATTTGACCGACGTTTGCGCCGAGGTGCAGCAGGTCATCGCAAGCCATGTGCTGCATGGCCAGCATGCGATCGAGTCCCTCGAGCGAAAGCTGTCGTCGGCAGTGAAGAAAGTTGGACAAATGCGACTTTCCGAACCCGGTCTGCCGCGACAGAAGGGACACGCTCAGAGTTCCGCGTTCAATCCTGCGCAGTAACTCCACACGAAGGCGTTCGTGCATCTGGGAAAAATTCATCTGTGAAAAGTCCGCCACCGGTCATGGAGACGATCGGTTGCCGTTTTCTTTAAGCAAACCGATTTGCGTCGTTTCGGCTTCATTCTCTGGGTTCGCTCACTCATCCAACAGAGCGAATGAAGAATTATCCCTGGCGGCGTTGACGCAAAGGATACGTCTCTCTACATTTGGTTTACTCCAGCTCGCACAGGTTGTGGAAATTCTCGACGAAACGGTTCACTCCGCGCAATCGAACGAGGGTTGTACGCTCCCCTCTTCTTCGGTAACCGATGAGCCAGCCGGCCGACCGTGAGGAAGGCCGTCTCTCCTGAATTCCAAGCAGACGCCAACATGCGTCTCAGAACTGCCTGTCGAGCTGATTCCAGAATCTGCGCGCTCAACATGATGACTTTTACAGCACGAGCACAGGCGGCAACGGCACACCGGGGCAGAAGAACTCCGGGCGCAGCTGCCTCGCTCCTTTCACCTCGCCACACAGAAAATCAACTGAACGAGCGGGAGAAAGCAATTATCTGGGGAATCGGTCATGGAATTGTGCGTGCAACTGAAGATTTGCGAAGGATGTGGTTGTCTTTGGTACCGTGCTCTGAATCAAGGAACGGCTTATTGCAATCGATGTAGAGCGAAACTGGAGAAATTTCCAAGCCCGCAATCGCGAAAACGGCGTGGACGGCCCGTAAGAAAACGGTTGTTGAACATCTGGGCTGTTGCCGCTGAAGCTGGAGGTGCCAATTGAGTGCAGCCCTCCAACTGCCGGTTATCTGGGCCACAGAAAGCGTGGTCCAGCAATGTCGAACAGTCAGCTGTGTCGAGCCATGCTCGGAAACCGCCGCCGCAACCGATCCGGTGCAAGAGGACATCGGATCGACTCCCGGCATCAGCCTGGCCTTCTATCGCAAACATACCGAGAAGATGCTTCGGCGCTATCTCTACGCATCCATGCTTGTGGGTCGCGCTCCGGCCATTCTGGGCGAATCGATCGGGCGAGGCTGGGTTTCGAGCCGCAAAGTAAAGACCTTCGAAGATGCCGTCATCTTCGTGCTCGATATCGAACGCTGTCTCAGAAAGCTGGGGCCCGTCGATCAGGCGATTCTCAGCCGCATCGTTCTCCAGGAGTACACACAGGCTGAAACCGCGGACATGCTCGGTGTTAGTGCTCGCACTATCTCTTACAAATACAGAGATGCGCTCGATAGCCTCACGCACCTGCTATTGCAATCGAAGCTTCTGATTCTTCCGCCTTCATAATTGACTTGACCGCGCTGGAGACAAAAAGGGGAGCGCCGCGAGACGTTCCCCTTCTTCGACACCACATCGAGGCGACTTCAGAATTTCCGCGACCACTCTTTCGGCCATCGCTCTACGATGACTTTTTTGTCGGTGAAGAACTCGATGGCATCGCGCCCCTGCGCGTGCATCACGCCGAAGAAACTGCCCTTCCATCCCGAGAACGGAAAGTACGCCATCGGCGCAGGCACGCCAATATTGATGCCCACGTTCCCTGTCGAAACGGAGGTCCGGAATTTGCGCGCCGCGGCACCCGACGAAGTGAAGATCGAGCTGGCGTTTCCGTAGGCTGAGCGCTCGATCATCGCTACAGCCTCTTCCACAGTGTCCGCGTGGACGACAGAAAGCACCGGCCCGAATATCTCTGTCTCCATCAGCGGACTCGTCGCAGGCAACCCGTCGAGCACCGTAGCCCCCACAAACGATCCCGCCCCGCCATTTACGCGCGTGCCGCGCCCGTCCACAATGGTCTGTGCGCCTTGCTCCGCGCCCTGCCCGATGAGACCGACGACCCGCTCGCGGCTTGCCTGCGTAATCACCGGCCCCATCTGGCTCGCCGGATCGAGCCCGTTTCCCACTTTCAACGAACTGGCTGCCGCCGCAATCGAATCGCGGAACCAGTCCTTCGCCTCACCCACCGTCACCGTTACGCTTACGGCGAGGCACCGCTGTCCTGCGCAGCCAAACGCCGAATCGGCAATGATCTTTGTCGTGGTCTCCTGGTCGGCATCGGGAAGCACCACCACGTGGTTTTTTGCGCCGCCCTGGCATTGCACGCGCTTGCCGCTGGCCGAGCCGCGCGCGTAGACGTGCCGCGCCACCGGCGTCGAGCCCACAAAGCTCACTGCTCGCACCAGCGGATGATCCAGCAGCGCATCCACCGCTGCCTTGCCGCCGTTTACCAGGTTCACCACGCCATCGGGCAGTCCCGTCTCCTGGATGAGTTCCAGAAGCCGCGCGGCGGAGAAGGGAACCCGGTCGCTTGGCTTCAGCACCACCGTGTTTCCAGTCGCAATCGCATAGGGCAAAAACCATAGGGGAATCATCAGCGGAAAATTGAACGGGGTAATCACCGCGCAAACACCCAGCGGCTGACGCACCATGATCTCGTCGATGCCCGGCGCCACATCTTCGAGCGAGTAGCCCTGCATCAGCACCGGGATTCCGCAGGCGACCTCGACGTTCTCGATACCGCGTCGCAGTTCGGCCTTCGACTCGGCCAGGGTTTTGCCGTTCTCGATGGTAATCAGGCTGGCAAGCTCATCCAGGTGCTGTTCAAGCAGCGCCTTCAACTTGAACAGGTATTGCACACGATCGACCGCAGGCACGCTGCGCCACGATGCGAATGCGGTGTGCGCGGCCAGGACCGCTGCGTCCACCTCGGCGGCCGAACCGGCGGGCGAATATCCCAGCGGCTCGCCGGTTGCAGGATTCAGAAGTTCAATTCCGGCAAGACTCGTGGAGGTCACCCACTTGCCGCCGACCAGGTTGTGAATTACGGGGGAAGCGATAGCTGTCATGGGAATTCAATGTAACGCACCAGGCGTAAAGACGGCAGCAGGAATTTGTATGTCTTCATCCTGCAAGCCCAGCCAGTCCCTGCAGGGATCGAATCTCGTAATGCGCTGATTGCTTGTCGTACCGCGAAAGATATCGCAGCCGGTCCTCGGGGATGATCGCTACCGCATAATTCGGCCCGGCCACGGCCTTCAGCGCTTCCGTCGATTCCCACACCATGATGGTGATGAACTCGATCTCGTCGCCCAACTCCCTGCGCAACACAATGCCACCTCGGTATCCAGGAATCTTGCCGATTCCCGGTAGCAGTTCCGGCTTGAGCTTCGCCTCGTAGGCATCGGCGTGTTCGGGCTTCGTGTATCCATGCCAGATTCTCGCAATCATGATGAATTCCTCCAGCGATCCCCCGATTTCGGCGTTGAAATTCCACAGAGATCGGACAATTGTCGGGCACATTCCCACGCGTCTGCTATTGTGGACCGTTCGAACCACTTTGCGCTGCGCCATACTTGAACTTCTTCGGAGGCAACGATTCAATGTTGACGATCTCGCCTTTTGCTGGAATGGTTCTCCTGTTTTCGTCGTCCCTGCTTCTCGCGCAGCAGCCCACTCCTCCCACCACTGCTGTCGAGGCACCGAACCGCGACACCAGTTACATCGATGCCAATGGCACTGCCCACGTCACGCGGGTGGTCCCTGTGCCGCAGACCATCAGCCCCGAAGCGCAGAAGTCCATCAGCCGCGCCGAGCCTGATCAAGGTCCTCCGCAACCCCTCGAAGCGCGGCGCAAAGGGACCGACGCCTACACGGCCCGCGCCCGCGTCGAGTGGACGAAGCTCTGCCCCAACACCATCGTCGAAGACAAAATCGCCGGCGTGCCTGTCCGCATCGTCACCCCTGATGGTGTTCCGGACAAAAACAAGGACAAGGTGCTGCTCAACTTGCACGGCGGCGGCTTCAACTCCGACTCCGGCTCCTACACCGAATCCATCCCCATCGCCAGCTACAGCGGCATCAAGGTCGTCGCCGTTCTCTACCGCCTCGCCCCCGAGATCAAATTTCCCGCCGCCGTCGACGACTCAATCGCCGTCTACAAGGAACTGCTGAAGACCTACAAGCCTCAGCACATCGTCATCTACGGAACCTCCGCCGGCGCCATCCTCACCGCCGAAGTCGCAGCGAAGATCAAGCAGCTTGGCCTGCCCATGCCCGCGGCCCTCGGCATCTTCAGCGGCATGGGCGACTTTGCACGCGCTGGCGATTCTCAGGCAATGTACGCCCTGCGCGGCCTTTCGGGCCATCTCGATCCGCCCGAACCGGACGCGCACGATCCGTTTTATGTGGCTTCCACCGATCCTAAAGACCCGATTCTTTCGCCCATCTATGGCGACCTGCACGGCCTGCCGCCGACGCTCTTCGTCACCAGCGGACGCGACCTGCTGCTGAGCGGCACCGTCAACCTGCATCGTGCCTATCTGAACGCCGGAGTCGAGGCGCACCTCGTGGTCTTCGACGCTCTGCCCCACGCCTTCTGGTACGACCCGCGACTGCCCGAAGCCATTGAAGCCAACCACATCATGGCTAACTTCTTCGTGATGCAACTCGGAAGCCAACCACATCATGGCTAACTTCTTCGTGATGCAACTCGGTAAATAGCTGATCCTGCAAGGCTCCAAAGCAATCCGAAATTATCCTTTACGCAGAGCGCTCTATAATATAGAGTAACTCTTGTTGAGGATTGTGCGGCGCGCGCTGAGCAACGCAAGCAAAGGAGATTCCCATGCTGGAAGAAACAAGCAACAAGGACCTGAGAGACAGGCTGGCTCTCATCGAGAGCATGATGACCGAGGGCCGTCGCACTACCGAAAGCTGGGGCTGGACGTTTTTGCTTTGGGGAATTGCCTACTACGTGGCCATTGCGTGGGCCACGCTGGGCCACAGCAATCTCGCTTGGCCAGTCACCATGGTTGCGGCCGTCATCGTCACCGTTATTGTGGTTTCGATGAGAGCCTCCAGCCGGCCTGAAACCACCATGGGCCGCGCTGTCGGAGCGGTGTGGATGGCTCTCGGCATCTCCATGTTTCTTCTGTTTTTCTCGCTCGGCAGCAGCGGAAGGCTGACCGATTGGCATGTCTTCATCGCAGTAGCATGCGGCATGCTGGGAATGGCCAATGGAACCTCCGCGATGATTCTGCGCTGGAAGATGCAGTTTGGATGCGCCGTGGTGTGGTGGGTCGCATCGGTGGCCTCATGCTTTGGCAGCGACAAGCAGGTGGGAATCGTAGGCTTCGCAGCTATTTTTTTCTGCCAGATCGTCTTCGGCATTTACGGCATGGTTGCAGAGGCGCGCGTCCGCAGGATGCGGAGCACGGCCCATGCCTGAGCTGCCGGAACTCAATCCCGTGATTCACGGCAAGCTTCGTCTGGCGCTGCTCTCGCTGCTTGTCGGCGTGGAAGAGGCTGAGTTCACGTGGTTACGAGCGAAGACCGGCTCGACCGACGGCAACCTCGGCGCGCAATTACTAAAGCTCGAAGTGGCCGGTTATATCGCGGTTGAAAAGAAATTTGTGCTGCGCAAACCGCAGACGCTTTACCGTATCACCGAGAACGGACGCCAGGCACTTGCAGAATACGTGCAGGCGCTCAAGCAGTTGCTCGGCTCTGCAATCAACGCCTGACCGGGTCTGCCGCAAGCTCCGCGCGCACGCGCTTCATGATTCCCAGGTAGTACGCAAGATTGTGGATCGTATTCAGCGTGCCTGACAGCGGCTCTCCGCACTGAATAAGATGCCGCAGGTACGCGCGAGAGTAGCGCCGGCACACCATGCAGTCGCACTCCGGATCGGCAGGGCCATGGTCTTCCGAATACTGCTTGTTCTTTATGTTTACACGTCCCTGGCTCGTGAACAATAACCCGTGGCGAGCCGCGCGGGTTGGCAGAACGCAGTCCATCATGTCCACACCCATGCGCGCGTACAGCTCGATCTCGTCGGGATAGCCGACGCCCATGACGTAGCGCGGCTTGTTCTTCGGCAACAACGGCAGCACTTCGCTAATGACTTCGAGGGTGAGTTCGCGCGGCTCGCCGACGCTGAGCCCGCCGATAGCGTAGCCGTCGAAATCCATCTCCACAAGTCGCTCTGCGCTCTCACGGCGCAGGTCGTGGTACATACCACCCTGCACAATGCCGAAGAGTTTCTGTGTCTGCCCGCCGAAGTCATCGCGCCAAGGCACTTCATCCTGATGCGCCCGAAAGTGATCCAGCGAGCGTTGCGCCCACGCCATCGTCGGGCGCAGGCTTTCTTCGACGCGCGAACGGTCCGCGGGATATTCGGTGCACTCATCGAAGGCCATGCAGATATCCGCGCCGAGCGCAATCTGCACATCCATCGAGTGCTCCGGGGTGAAGAAGTGGCTGCTCCCATCCAGATGCGACCGGAAGCGCACTCCCTCGTCGGTGACTTTGCGCAGTTGGGCAAGGCTGTAGACCTGGAATCCGCCAGAATCGGTCAGCATGGCGCGCGGCCAGCTGATGAAGCGATGCAGTCCGCCCATGCGCCGGATCGCCTCATGTCCGGGCCGTAGGTAGAGGTGATAGGTGTTGCCGAGGATAATCTGCGCGTCAAGCGCCTCAACCGTCTCCTGCGGCACGGCCTTTACACTGCCTGCCGTGCCTACTGGCATGAACACCGGCGTCTCCACCGCCTGATGCGGCAGATGCATTTGTCCGCGTCGGCCGCCGTTTTCAGTCGTGTTGAGCAGGTTGAATGCGAGACTCACTTCGTCATTCTAGCTGGTGAGCGGTGCGCGACAGTGCTGCGGGGAGTTCATCGCGAAATCCCCGCAGCTGTTCTGCATCACCCGATGCGGCGATGCATGTGTTTCGCGCGGAAGATCCCGCGCGATGCCACATTTTGCCGGCGATGGATCATGCGGCGCTCTCGCATGGTCAGGCGCCCGTTTTGACGCGCGCGCATCGCACGTACCTGGCGATGAATCCGCATCTGCTGCCGTTCAAGGCGCGCGCCCTGCCGCGGAGTGAGACGGCCGTTGTGGATGCCGTTTCCAATGCGTCGCTGCTGGTTGATCTCGCGCTTCACAATCGGGTTCTTCGGCTGTTCTGGCGCAGGTGTTTGGGCAAATGCCATGGCGGGCGCTGCAGTCAGTGCCGCCACAAGTACGAGCTTGAAGAGTCTCATGGTGTTTCTCCTTCTGTGACGGCGGTGACTTAAATCGTTCCTGGCCACTCACACTCGCTGAAACACCACGTCTGCAAATTCGTTGTGTAAAGATTTGTTGAGAAGTGGTTGATTCCTTAAGAATTGCTGAAGACCAGCACGTAACTAGTTCGCGCCGCCAAACGTCACTTGCAAACCTGCACGCGCCACACGCGGCGTTGCCAGCGTCGTTGTCGGCGTCTTTGAGACTTCGATACTACGATCGAAGAGGTTCTCGCCGGCCGCGAAGACTTCGAGGTGCGGTCCGAAGTTGTGCGAACCATACGCATCGAGGCGGAAATAGCTATGCAGCAGAAAAAGGTTCGCATCATCGTCGAACTGGCGTCCGCTCAATCTGCTCTGCAAACTCAATGTGCCTAGATGCGGCCGAAACGCGCGCAGATTCAGCGTCGCCATATTCCGTGCCACCTCGGGAATCCAGTTGCCCAGATCCTGCGTTCCGCGCGACACGACCGCGTGCGCGTATTGATAGCCGCCGTCCAGGACGAGCCAGCGCTTCGGAGCCACTTCAGCATCGATTCCCACCCCACGGCTTTCAATCTGCCCGAGGTTCTGACGCAGCAGCAGGATCGGCGACGAGTTTGGATTCGTCGTTACGGCAACAATGGGCCGGTTGACCTCGGTGTCAAAATAGGTCGTGCGGATGGTTCCCCAGCGCCACTCACTCGCGACGCCAGTCTCCCATCCCGTTGCGCGCTCGCTCAGCAGCGACGGATTGGGCAGCGTGAGCTTATTGCCGACCTGCGTCGAGCGGTAGAGCTCGCTCGGCGTCGGCGCGCGAAAAGCGCGGAAACCCGATGCGGACAGTGCCCAATGACTGCCGAGTTTGCGCGAAATCCCCATGCGCGGGTCGAAGATTAGCTCGTCGCGTGATGGGGGCTGGGTTGCGGCCGGTACCCACGTCGAGCCATTCCACGCCACCAGATGCACGTCGTAATTCTGGAACCAGTCCAGCCCGCTCGATGCAGTTACCAACCATGCCTTGTGCGTCCACATCGCTTCCGCATAGCCGGCGGAGTCGCGCTGGTGATCGTGCAGATTGGTTAACGTCGGCGTCGTGCCAAAGGTCTGTTCGCGGTCCCAGACGCGCGCGTCGTGTACATTCGCTCCGGCGATCACCAGCAACTCCGCGCCGATCGGCTGGTTCCAGTGCGCCGCCGCACCAAGCTCGTTGTCCGGTATCAGCGAGAAGCGCGTCGGCGTCTCCCCGCAACGAAAGGAGCAAGCCGGATTCGCAGCAGTCGGCGCATTCGAAATGCTGGAGAAAGTCTGTCGATAGTGCTCCGTTGATCCATACACGCGGAGCGTCGCCGTAGCGTTGCGTGCGCCCTGCCAGTCCGCGCCTGTCGCATAGCGCCACAGCCGCGTCCCATTCTGCTGAAATGGCGTTCCATTTGCGCGGGCTTCGTTGAATCCGCTTCCGCGCACAAACAAGCGCAGCGGTCCGCGGTTGTGCTCTGCATCGATCAGGCCATTTTGCCCATGCATGTTAGAAGCCGTATCCACCGGTCCACGCTGGTAGGGAGCCTCCTGGATGAAGCCGTCTGTGCCGATGACGCCGCCGGACGCGAGCAATCCCCACGCGCCAAGCGTCGTCTCGAGCAGGCCGCTGGTGTCATACGTACCCAGACCGCCGTAGCTCGAACGGACCTCGCCCAATGTGCCTGTAGGCCGCGCCGCCACCACGTTGACCACGCCCCCGATCGCGCTCGACCCATACAGATCGCTGGCGCCGCCGCGCACCACTTCGATGCGATCGACCGCCAATTCCGGCTCTTCTTCCCAGTGGATCCAGCCACCCACCGGATCATTTAATGGAACATCGTCTTCGGTCACCAGCGTTCGGCTTGCTGAAGTCGAGCCCAGTCCTCGCAGGCTGATGCCCTGCGACGTAGGATTGGCCACCAGCGAACTCGATCGCCGGAACAACTCCACGCCGGGCAACTGACGCATCTGTCCGTCCATCGTCGCCGATGCGGTTGTGCTCAACGCGAATTCCGACAAAACCCGCGTTGTCACCGGGCTCTCCAGCGTTCCCAGCGGCGCACGGTAGGCCGTAACCGTGACTTGTTGGCTGCCACCGGCTGCATCAAGCTGGATGGTTGTGCTCGCGCTCAGTTCAACGAACTTCCCGGCAAACCCCTGTGCCTCGATACGGAGACGGCAGGGAATACGACAGTGAATGGTAAGCTGACCATTGGTATCGGTGCGGCCCAGCAGCGGTCCGCCGGCTTCCTGTACGCTTGCGCCGGTAATTGCAGCGTTCGACTTGTCGACAACCGTCAGCGTGAGGGCGACGGGCTGTTGCGCGCAGAGAACTGAGGTAGCCAGAAGAACGGCAAGCGCCAACGCGGCTCTACGATTGCGCCGCAGCACGCCATTGATCGCTCTCCATCCGCACCACAGCATTGGCTTCCCCTGTCTGGCTTTGATGCAGCGCCTGCAGCAATTCCGCTACGGTCTTTCCGCGACCGGCGATTCTCAAGTCTGGAGCAATCTCATGCAGCGGAACAAGGACAAAAGCACGCTCGCTCAACCTTGGATGGGGAAGTTCCAGTCCCGCCTCATGAATTTCAAGATCGTCCATGAGCAGGATATCCAAGTCAAGCGATCGGGGACCATTCTGAATTTCATTTAGGCGGTCCCGCCCAAAAGCCCTTTCGATGGCCAACAATTCTTTCAGTAGCGTGTGCGGATCCAAGTCCGTTTTCAACGTCACAACGGCATTCACAAATCGGGGCTGATCTGCGAACCCCACAGGCTCAGTGCTGAATAACGATGACCTGGCGGTAAGCTGGCCGATTTCTTCCAGCCGTTTTGCGGCCGCGCAAAGCGTAGCTGCAGGCGGTCCAGCCCAACTTGGCAGGTTCGCTCCCAGCGCAATGTACGCCGTCCTCATCCGATTAGACTAACGCCCGTTGCCGAGGCCATTCGCCGTCTCGGGGTGCTAACTCGCTTGCAAACGCCGCATGACGAATCGAAGTCGCACGAGAGTCGCAGCCAGCGCTGCAAGGCCCGCATACCACACCACAAACGCAATGCGCACGACCCACGCAGGAGCTTCGCCTACACGCCGCAGGACAAACGGCAGGAAATTCCAGCACGTAATGTGCGCGTAGTCCCAAGGATCCTGCGTCATGGGAACGTTGTTGAGACCCCATGCGTCCATCTTGCCAAGCGCGAAGGCGACGATATTCTTCGCCCGCAATGCGATCACGAAAGTAGGATGGCCGAGCGTTTCCTCCTGGTAGATTTCCAGCGACATCCAGAACATCAGCGAAGCAACCTGAATCACAAAGCTCCCGCATAACAGCACGATCCCCGCTGTCCAGATCAGCTTTCCCGCTTCGTGTCGATACCTAAGCAGCAGGGGAATTGCCATTAGCGCCACCAATTGCACCGCTGTCGAAACATATCGATCACCCCACGCGAAATCTCCAGCCCACGCGAAATACCGCGCATAAAAGCTGAGGTAGGCCAGCAACATCAGGCAAGTCGCAATGCCATAGGCCCGCACGGCCGGCGTAAGCCTTCGCCAGTGAAGCACCAATAGAATCAGTGCCAGGATGATCAACGGATCAAACAGGAAGATCGACTTCTCCGGCGCAAACAGTGCACCGAAAAATCCCACGTGCCACGGCGCCGTCCACGGATAATTCGACGGCAGGCTCGGATCGCGTGCGATCGCTTCCTTCGCCACCAGGCTCACGTAAGTGTTCGTGAACGATCCGAATCGGTAGAACTGATACAGCCTGTCGAGGAGCCCAAAGAAGCAGAACACCGGGAACGCAACCAGCGCATAAGAGCGGAACCGTTCAAACATTGAATGCCCGCGCACGCCATCGAACCACAACACCAGTACTACGAAGAACACTCCCGCCAGCAGGTCCATTCCGGTCGTCAACCGCGTCAGCAGGTTCAGCCCGAACGCCCCAGTGCCGATCAGCAGCGCGCGCCTGCTCCCCGTCTGCAGCCATTCATACTGGAACGCAAAGCCAGCCAGAGTGAGCAGGCAGATGTAGTTGTTCTCCATCATGTTCTGCGAGTAGTGCAGGTGCGTCGTCGCCAGTAGGAAGGCCAGCACTCCGGCCACCGACTGGTTCACGCTGAACGAGAATTGCCGCAAGAGTTTGAAGCATACGAGCGCAGTCAGCACCGTCACGAACATCTGCGTCAAGTAGGTCACCACAATGTCGCGCACACTAGGATCAGTCTCGCCGTAGCGATCGAAGACGTGCAGCTTCTCAATGTAGGTGCCCAAAATGTCCGCAGGCAGCATCAGCAGCGACTGGCCGATGCCATACCAGCTTTGGATTGTGCCATTCCGCCCATGTACCCCAAACTCGGGATACTCGCTCGGAAACACCGGCGGTTCCGATGTCCAGAACGCGTGCGCCGATTGCAGCCGGTGCATGGTGTCGGCACTTCCCAGCTCGCCCGACTGCACCACAAACGCAATGAGTCCGGCAGCAAGGCAGAGAAGAAAAATCGGATTGCGAAACCAGCTCTCAACGCGGCTCATGCTTAAACTCCGCGAGGTCCATTGTTTGCTCGCGTCTTCAATTCAGAGTATCGCGCGCGGAGGGTGCAGCATCTCATATCCAGATCAGAATTGAAGTCCTTGGAGAATTGAATGTTCGGAGTCACTGGTATTACTGGAAACGTGGGCAGCGTGGTTGCCAGCAGATTGTTGGACTCGGGTCGGAGCGTCCGCGCCATTGTTCGCGATGAAGGCAAAGGCGAGCGGTGGGCCCGGCGTGGCTGCACAGTGGCCATTGCCGATATCTTCGATGCCAAAGCGTTGACCGAAGCCTTCCGAGGCACCGAAGGCGTGTTTGTGCTCGTCCCGCCGGTCTTCGATCCCAAGCCAGATTTCCCTGAAGCTCATGCCGTAGCATTCGCGCTCAAGTTGGCCATCGCAGCGGCGAAGCCGGGCAAAGTTGTCTACCTCTCCACCATCGAAGCGGACGCCAAAGAAACCAACCTCCTCGCGCAACACACCATCATTGAAAACGCGCTTCGCGAACTTTCCGTGCCAATCACGTTTCTCCGCCCGGCATGGTTCATTGAAAACTTCATATGGGATGTTGCATCCGCGCAAAGTGAAGGCGTGATTCCCAGCTTCCTTCAGCCGCTCGACCGTGCCGTGCCCATGGTTGCCACGGCAGATATCGGTAAACTTGCCGCTGAGCTTCTACAGGAGTCGTGGACTGGCAAACGCGTTGTTGAACTCGAAGGCCCTGTACGAATCACACCGCACGATATCGCCGGCGAATTCTCGCGCCTTCTTGGCCACCCGGTCCGTGCGCAGGTTGTCCCGCGCGAAACGTGGGAGGCGCTCTTCCTCTCGCAGGGCATGCAGAACTCCACGCCACGCATCCGTATGCTCGACGGCTTCAACGAAGGCTGGATTGAGTTTGAGCGCGGCGCGGCAAGCTCGCGCAAAGGCACCACGCGGCTCGAATCCGTCCTCCAAGCACTGATCGAGCGCGCCAGCGGGCGCTAAGCGAAGAAGCTCTTGCTCGGCCAGCCGAGTGAGGGTTTCAAGGCTGCGCGCAGGCGGCTCATCTGGTAGCATCTCTTTTCGGAGACTTATCCTCATGGATGCCCTTAATACCGCGGGTCTCGGCGCCCGCCGCAATGAAGACATCGCTCTCGATCTGCTCAAATTCGTCGCTGGAACCACGGGCGTGGGCCGTCCCGCTGCGGGCTCTACCGGCTTTAGCGGCGCCTCAGCGCCCAAACCGGAAGAACACGTGACCCAGTTGCTTGAGCTCTACACCCGCTGTCTCAAGGCAGTCGAAGGCAAAGGGGCATAGAAATAGCAAGAGAAGGCAATTTGCGCGTTGCCGTCATCGGAGCCGGCGCCTTCGGCCGCAATCACCTTCGTGTCTATCGCGAACTTGAAATAGCCGATCAGGGCGTCGCTCTTGTCGCTGCCGTGGAACCTGACGCAGCGCGCGCCTCTGAAGTGGTAGCGAAGTATGCCATCCCCGTCTTCGCTTCGATTGAAGATCTGCTCGCGGCGAATCTACAGGTGGACGCTGCCACAGTTGCTGTCCCCACCCAGCACCATCACGCGGTTGCGTCAGTGCTGCTTGAGGGCGGTCTCGACCTGCTCGTCGAGAAACCCATCGCCGCCACGCTTGCTCAAGCCGACGAACTGCTTGTCCTTGCTGAGAAGTACAACCGCATCTTGCAGCCAGGCCATCTGGAACGTTTCAACCCCGCAGTCCTCGCCGTGCAGCCGCACCTTCGCCGGCCCATGTTTTTTGAGGCGCATCGGCTCTCGATCTTCACGCCGCGCTCGCTCGACGTCGATGTCGTGCTCGACTTGATGATTCACGATCTCGATATTGTGCTGACGATGGCCAATTCGTCCGTGCGCGAAGTGCGCGCCGTCGGGCTCCCCATCCTCTCGCCCAAGGTCGACATTGCCAACGTTCGCGTCGAATTTGAGTCCGGCTGCGTGGCCAACTTTACCGCATCGCGCGTCTCCACCGAACGCGTCCGCAAGCTGCGCTTCTTCCAGCCGCGCAGTTACGTTTCCATCGATTACGCCCGGCAAGACTTGCTCGCCATTCGCCTCGACGCCAGCATCACGCCCGAAATCGCGGCCGCCATCGCCGGAGGCCGGGTCGACCCCGCTGTGATGGCGCAGTTGGCAGCCGCAAGCAATGCCGGTGTCGCCGCCAGCCCCAACCCCGGGCTGTCCTTCCTCAAGCCGCCGGTCACGCCCGGCGAACCGCTACGCCTCGAAATCCAGTCGTTCCTCGAATCGGTCCGCACTCGCCGGGAACCGCTTGTCACCGCACGCCAGGGCCGCAACGCCCTCGCCCTCGCCCTTGAAATTCAATCCACCATGGTCGCTCACGCCCAGCGCGCCGGCCTGCAGGATTTCTTCGCGCCAACGGCGTAGCCCCCGAACGGATTGCAATTTCGCTGAAGAAAATGCATTTCACCACGGCCAGCTAAGAGCTAGCGGCTGCATTTACGCGATTCCCAGCACCCGGTTCGCAAACCCCACAATGTACTTCCATGCCAGGTAATATGCCGCGATTGCGGCTGCCAGGAAACAGGCAATCAGCGCATACGGAATCGAAATCGTGTTGAACCACGTTGCAGACGATGCGCCTAGGCTCAGCACCCCCGCCTGTGTAGCTATGAAAGCACCGACCGGCATCATCAACAACGGCAAAAATGCTCCATGCAATCCAAGAGGCAGATGCGTGCGCTCGCGCGACCACTGCCACAGCATGCTCCATACGCCCCAGAGGCCGGGCACCAGCGCCATCGGAAACACCAGTCCACGCTCAATCGGGAACGAAATTCTCATTCCCAGCCGAAGAATGACAAACGCAATCAGCAATAGCGGAAGAACCAGCGTTGGCACCAGGATGCCCGCCAGAAATGCCCTGAGATACGGGTGCGTTTTCATCGGAAACCTCACTTCCCGCGGGCCTATCCCCGCTTGGTTTTACAGGTAATAGAGGATCACCGGAATGGTGCGCGGAGCGATCGCCGCAAATGCCACCAGTCCGCCCGCGAGCGCCCAGTCGAACCAAGGAACTGGAACGGCGCCACGCGAGTTCTGCTCGTCCATCCGACGCAACATCGCCGGCCACAAATCGCGATCGGGTTCTGCATCCGCTCCAAGCGGTGGCAATGCTTCCCGCAGCATCTGCTTTATCCCTTCTTGATCCCTGACCCCTGTTCCCTGATTCCTGTCCTTCGTCATGGTGTAATCCCCTGTTCCTGCAAATCTTTTCTCAACAACCAAAGCGCGCGAAACACTCGAAGCTTCACTGCCGCGACTGTGATTCCCAATGCGTCGGCAACTTCCTTGTGCGCTCGCCCTTCCACGACTGCCAACACGGCCGCAATCCGCAACTTTGCCGGTAACCGTCCAAACGCTGCGGCAGTTTTCTGTCGAATCTCCGCCGTAACAGCCGCATCGGTCGCGCCCGGCGCCGGCACACTCTCCCACATCTCCGACGGTACGCTGCTCTCTGGTTTTCGCCTGCGCAGCCAATCCAGTGCTGCATGTGTTGCCACGCGCCGCGCCCACGGCTCAAATCCCCGCGCCGGGTCGAAGCGCGCATGCGCGCGGTGCATCCGCCAGAAGGCCTCGACCGTGACATCCTCTGCCGCACCCGCGTCGCGGACGATGCGAAGCACCCAGCCGAAAACAGACCGCTGATGCGTTCGGAAAAGCGTCTCGAAGGCGTCCACATCGCCTTGCCGAAACCTGTCGAGGACGCTGCTTCCGTCGTCCCGCATCTGCAATTTCCCTTTCTCACTTCCTCTTACGTGCAATATCACTGAAAGGTTACGCCTCTGGAGTTTGCTCTAAGAAAACCGATTTTCTTAGGAAGATTTCCGCATCTTTACGTCTTGACCAGACCCCGTCCCGCACTTTACCGTTGGCTTCCGGTGGGTGGATAACGCTTTCTTTGTCGCCAAAGTGCTTCCAGCGATCCATTCTGCCGTGAGGAACTTCATGAACCTATCCCGAATTCGATCGTTTGCTGCAGGTCTTGCCGTGTGTTCCGCCTTCTTCACTGCATGTGCGCAGGACAATCAGAAGCCCGCCTACCTCAATCCCAGCCTTCCTCCCGAGCAGCGCGCGGCCGACATCGTTCATCGCATGACGCTGGACGAAAAGGTCAGCCAACTCGTCAATCAGTCTCGCGCAATTCCAAGGCTCAATGTTCCCGCTTACGACTGGTGGAGCGAGGCGCTGCACGGCGTCATCAATAACGGCACCACGGAGTTTCCTGAGCCCATCGGGCTGGCCGCCACCTTCGACGTGCCTGCCATCCACAACATGGCCGAGGTCATCAGCACCGAAGGGCGCATCAAGCACACGCAGGCGGTTCGCGAACACCGCGCCAGCATGTTCTTCCAGGGTCTTGACTTCTGGTCGCCCAACATCAACATCTTCCGCGATCCGCGCTGGGGCCGCGGCCAGGAAACCTACGGCGAAGATCCGTTCCTCACCGCGCGCATGGGCGTTGCCTTCGTCACCGGCATGCAGGGCGATGATCCGAAGTACTACAAGACGATTTCCACGCCCAAGCACTATGCCGTCCACAGCGGTCCCGAGTCCACACGCCACACTGCCGACGTCACGGTAAGCAAGCACGATGAGCTCGACACCTATCTGCCCGCTTTCCGCGCCACGGTCACCGAAGCCAAAGCCGGCTCCGTCATGTGCGCTTACAACAGCATCAACGGCCAGCCCGGTTGCGCAAATGAGTTTCTCCTGCAGGATCAGCTTCGCGGCAAATGGGACTTCCAGGGCTACGTGGTATCCGACTGCGGCGCCGTCGTCGACATCTACCGGAACCATCACTACAAGCCCACGCAGCCTGAGGCCTCTGCCATCAGCCTCCAGCGCGGCATGGACAACGAGTGCGCCGATGGAGGATTCCTGGTCAAGGACGACAGCGATTACAAAGCCTATCGCGACGCCGTCAAGCAGGGCTTCCTTAAGGAGAGTGAAATCGATACCGCGCTGGTGCGCCTCTACACTGCGCGCATGAGGCTCGGCATGTTTGATCCGCCGGAGATCGTTCCCTACTCGAAGATCGACGAGAACCAGCTGAACAGCCCGGCGAATCGCCAGCTCGCCCATGAGCTCGCCAACGAATCCATGGTCCTGCTCAAGAACGACGGCATCCTGCCACTCAAAACCAGCGGCATCAAGATCGCTGTCGTCGGCCCGCTTGCCAATCAAACCAAGGTCCTTCTCGGCAACTACAACGGCTCCCCGACGTATACCGTCTCTATCCTCGACGGGCTGCTCAAGGAGTTTTCCGGCGCCACCATCACCTATGTTTCCGGAACGCAGTTCCTTGGCAACAATGCGGAACCAGTTCCCGCCTCTGCTCTTAGCGTCGATGGCAAGCCCGGCATCAAGGTCAGTTTCGCCAAGCTCGACATGAGCAACATCAACAACCCGGAGGCGATGAAGCCCGTTGCCACGCGCATTGAATCGACCATCGATGCCGGGGCAGAGCCAATCCCGCCCGAGGCCGCCGGTGTGCGCCCGCTGGTCATTCGATATGAGGGCTCCATCACTGCGCCCGAAACCGGCGACTACAACCTTGGCCTGAAGACCAGCGGTTTCTGCCGCGTGCAGGTCGACGGCAAAAACGTGACTTCTTCCTATGGCGGCGATCCTTATGACCCCAGGCTCGGCACAGTTCACCTCGAAGCAGGCAAGGCCGCCGCGCTCAAGGTTGATTACTCGCCCAATGAAAATGGCAAGCCCATTGCGCAACTCGTTTGGTCGAAGATTGATTTTAGTCCCAAGCCCGAGGCTGCCGAAGCAGCTAAAAACGCCGATGTCGTCATCGCTGTTCTCGGCATCACCAGCGAACTTGAAGGCGAAGAGATGCAGGTCAGCATACCCGGCTTCAAAGGCGGCGACCGCACCAGCATCGATCTTCCCAAACCCGAAGAAGACTTGCTTAAAGCGGTGGCTGCTACCGGCAAGCCCCTCGTCGTCGTTCTCACCAACGGCAGCGCCCTCGCCGTGAATTGGGCAAACGAACACGCCAACGCAATCCTCGACGCCTGGTACCCCGGCGAAGAGGGCGGCACGGCTGTTGCCGAAACCTCTCACGGCAAGAACAATCCCGCCGGCCGCCTGCCCGTCACCTTCTACAAGGGTGTTGATCAGCTTCCGCCCTTTGAAGACTACGCGATGAAGGGCCGCACCTATCGCTACTTCAACGGCACGCCGCTCTATCCCTTCGGCTACGGCCTGAGCTACACCAAGTTCTCCTACAGCGATCTCAGCGTTCCCACGCCAACTGTCGCTGCGGGCGATCCAGTCTCGGCCGACGTCACAGTCACCAACACCGGCAAGCCGCGAAGGCGACGAAGTTGCCCAGCTCTATCTCAAGTTCCCCAAGGTTCCCGGCGCGCCGCTGCGCGCACTGCGCGGATTCCAGCGCGTTCATCTCGACCGCGGGCGCATCGCAAAAGGTTCACTTCGAGCTGAAGAATCGCGACCTCAGCATGGTCACCGCAGCCGGCGAACCCATGATGCCGAAGGCGACTACACCCTCTCCGTCGGCGGCGGCCAGCCCGGTACGCCGCGCAAACACTGACCAGGAACTTCCATATCAACGGTACCAAAGACCTGCCCGAATAGCCTCAACTGTCAGCGCAAAACAAAAGGGGCGCTTCCGATCTCGGAAGCGCCCCTTCTCATTCGCGAAGTCCTAATCTGCGGCCTGCCCGCATCCTGGCCGGCTCACGCACTTCTCGCATCTTCAGATACACCGCATTCGTCCAGCCGAATCCGATCACGTTCGTCTTGTATCCCGCGCTCACCTGCACGTTCGCATTGCCCGACACCACGTTGTACTTCTCGCGAATCGTGCCGTCGTCCGCAAATCCCTGGTCGACCGTCGCATTCCACTTCGCCGCCAACCGCTTCGCATCGGCGCGAAACCCAGCAGCCTCCAGCCCCGCAACGCCCACCCAGTTCGTCGGAGCCCATCCGAACGGCTCGTCCCACTGCATGCCCGGAGTCTGTATTGCTCATCGACAATCCGCCCGGCCGCTCAAACAGGCTCAGCTTTGCCACAACCTGCTTCGCCTCTTCGCGCGTTGCCACGCCCGCCCACAGCGGATACAGCGACGAGATGTACGCGTAGTCCGACGACTTGTGTTTCACAAAATCGTAGTCCGCAAACACGCCTTGCTTCGGCCGCCACAAATAGCGATGAATCGCCGCATTCCGCACCTGCGCTTTCTTTCCCCAGCGCGCCGCTTCTGTCGCCCTTTCCAAGCAGCTGCGCAATGTGCGACATGTCGCGCTCATAGCGATAGAGCAGGCTGTTCAGGCACACCGGCGCATAGTGGTGCGTCGCTCCGTCGAACGGCCCGAAGCGAAAGCTGGGATCGAATCCCGACTCGCGCATCGCCCGGTCGCCCACATAAAAATCCTTGCTCAACCGGTATCCGTCCGCATACGCGCGCATGCACACCACGCTCGTCTTCACATCGCAGCTTGTCTGCTTCAGCCGCGCGGCCTCCGCCGCATCGGGATGCTCCGTGCCCTTCACCAGGTAAAGCGCACCGGCTTCTTCGCCGCTCGGCCTTCGGATGCGCCACCAGCCAGCGGATCACATCGGCATAGTAAGTGCTGTCGTCGGCCATCTCCGGCACCGGCCCCGTGCCGTAGTCGAAGTAGCGCGCCAGCCCCGTCATTCCCGCCTTATGCTCCGGCCGCGTCCACGTCGAGTAATCTTTCTCCGCCAGCGTGTACGCATGCTCCAGCCACGCATGCGCCTCGGTGCGCCCCGCAGGCGTGGCCGCAAAGCTTGCCGGATTCTCATACACCGCGCGAATCATCGATGTGAGAAACGGCGGCTGCGAACGCGTCAGATAGTACGTGCGATTGGCATTCAGCACCGCACCGTAGTGCTCGATCTCAAACAGGAAGTTGTCCACCATTCCCTTGGCCAGCGCTTCGCGATGATCGGCTTCCAGCCCAAGCAGAATGAAGTAGCTGTCCCACCCATACATCTCGTTGAATCGTCCGCCCGGCACCACGTAGGGATAGGGCAAATAGAGCAACCCCGCCGCCGGAAGCTCTTCCGGCCGCACATCGCCCAGCTTCTCGATACGCCGCGGCAGCGTCGCCACCTTCACGTTGCACTTCTCGCTCAACGCGGAAACCTCGGGCGGCGCCGGCACCTCCGCCGGCATATACAGAATCGGATGAGCCGTTACCTTGATGTCCACCAGCGAGTGGCACTCAGTCATAGACCGCGTCAGCGTGGACCATGCATCGTGAATGTAGGCGAGTGTCGCTGCCGGGTCTGGCGTTTTGCCGGTTGCGGCTGCACTTGCTGGTTGCGGCGCCTCCTGCGCTCTGGCACATGACATCCCGATTGCGGCGAAAACAAGCAACAACAAGCGAAGCAGTTTCATTGGAGCTCCGATTCTCTTCCAGCGGTGAATCCTTTGGAGTTTAGCGCACCTGCGGACATATGGAGAATCAGTTTCGCTTACGGAAAATACCTGCTCGTACCGGGTCCGAGTTGGCGCATAGCTTTCGCTGAGTCGCACACGACCGCTCGCCACAACATCCGTGTCATCCTGAGCGAAGCACGCTTGGGGCCCCCATCGTGCAGTCGCGCGATGGGGTAAGCGTCGCGAAAGATCTGCTTTTGTTTTTCGGGATGCACACCGTCTCGATGAAAACTACTGGAGCCGATGAACAACATTCAGGAACATTCCAGAGACGCGCGGTGTCTACATCAGCACAGTGGTTCCGATGGGGATGAACGGTGGGCCTTGAACGCTGCGCGCCGCGCCAACCAGGGCGATTGAGCGGCTGAGGCCGCCTGCGCTCAAACGCTCTTCGCCTCCCACCGGCGCGGCTGAATTCACCCTGGGAGGCACGCCATGTTTGAAGACTCCACGTTCGAATCGACAGGCAGAATCAAGACTCGCAGCCGCCGCTGGATGTTCGCCGCGTGCGCTCTCAATGGTTCAATCCTCGTCGCGCTGGTTCTCGTTCCGCTCATCTATCCCAACGCTCTGCCGAGCCACATGATGCCGTCTCTTCTTGTCGCGCCAGCCGCGCCTCAGCCTGAAACGCCACCGCCTGCGCACGTGCGGGCTGTTGCACCGCATGACTTTGCAGAACTTGAAAACGGCCGCATCACGGCACCTCCGAGGATTCCAACAACCATCAGAATTCCCACCGGTCCGGAGCAGCCCTTCACCGGCCCAAATATCGCCCTCGATTCCGGCACTGGAACTCCCGGCGGCGACGGCAGCCCGTTCGGAGTTGGCCGCCCAGTCACGGTTGTCCATCCGCCGGCTCCCTCAAGCATCCGCCTGCCGTCGAAGTTTGTTGAAGGCTTTCTGATCTACAAGAGCATTCCGCAATATCCCATCATTGCCAAAAGTGTGGGTGTGCAGGGAACCGTCGTTCTGCAGGCAACGATCTCCAAGTCCGGCACGATCGAAAACCTCCAGGCCGTCAGCGGGCCGCAGATGCTCCAGCAGGCCGCGATCGAAGCCGTCAAGAACTGGCGCTATCGGCCGTATCTGCTCAACGATCAACCCGTCGAAGTCGAAACGACCGTGAACGTGATCTTCAGACTCGAGCGCTGAATAGCAAGCGACGTTGCACTCGTTGCGCAGCGCATCCAACCAAATGCGCCTGCGTTTTCTCGCGTCGTTCCGGGCGGCGTCATCGCAAGGTCGAGAATCCCTCATGCTTTGCCGCCGTAGGGCTCCATCGGCGACAATCGCATCTGCATGCGAAATCTTTCTCGTCGTGATTTTCTAATGTCTGCCTCCGCCGCCACTCTCGCCGCTGCCGCAACCAAGGGCTTCTCTGCATCGCGGGCCCAACGCGTCTTCGTTGCCTCTGGAACACCCGAAGGCATCCGCTCTTTCGACTGGAATCCCGCTCGGGGGAGCTCACAGCTGCCGGCGTTGCGGCCAACGTCAGTACCGTCGACTGGATATGCTTCTCTCCTGATCGTAAGTATCTCTTCGCGGCTTGCGAGGTCGACAGCTTTAATGGCAAGCCCACGGGCAAAGTCGCCAGCTTCCGCGTCCTCGACGGAAAACTCGAGCAGCTCTCAGCCCAGAACTCCGCCAGCAAAGGCACCTGCCACTGCGCCATCGATCACACCGGCCGGGTACTGCTTGCAGCCGACTACGGCGGCGGCAGCGCCGCCAGCTTCAGAGTCACCGACGGCAAGCTCAGTCCGCTGGTCTGGAGCGAGCACTACACGGTGCACGGCCCCAACCCCGACCGCCAGGAGGCCGCCCACGCACACTTCGCCTCCTTCTCGCCCGACAATCGCTTCGCCTACATCAACGACCTCGGCGGCGACTGATCCACATCTACGCCTTCGACACAGAGACCGCTGTCCTCAAGAGCGCAGGCGCCTATCACTCCGCACCCGGCGCAGGTCCACGCACCCTTCACTTCCATCCCAACGGCCACACGGCATATTGCATGAACGAGATGGCTTCTTCGGTTGACGTTCTGAAGTGGGACAAAGCCAATGGCAGCCTGACGCGCGTCACCACCGTGAATCTTCTTCCGCCGAATGCGCCGCTACTGAATCCGAAGGATGCGCCACAGGGAAACACGGGATGCGACACGGTGATTTCGAAGGATGGCAGGTTTGTTTACTTCGCCAATCGCGGCACTGATTTTCTCTACAGCTTCAAAGCGGATCCCTCGACCGGGGCTCTGACGCCGATGGAGCGAACGGGGACAGGAGGCAAAACTCCGCGCAACTTCACCCTGGATCCGACCGAGCATTGGATGCTCGTCGCCAATCAGAACTCAAGCAATCTCGCCGTCTTCCCGCGCGACCTCGCGACCGGCAAGCTCGCCAACGAAGGCAAGACCGTCGCCTGCCCCACGCCGATGTGCATATTGTTTGCGTAAAGCGTCCCGAGATCGCAAGGGTATTCTCGCGATGTGTCATCCTGAGTGCAGCAAGCTTGGGGCCACGCGGACGTGAGTCCGTGGGGTAAGCTGCGCGAAGGATCTGTTTTGGTTTTCGAAACCTGAATCGAGACACGACTCGAGCGAGTCGTCGAATCTACGCGCCCATCAACGCCGGGCGCCGCATCGCGCAACCCTAACCGACTCATCCTCAGGCTCTGCCGCCGCAGCCGGCACATATGCCAGCTCCCACGCTGAGCGATCCTTCATCAGCCTCGATACGAGCGCAGTGTGCATTGCGTGTCCCGCGCGCTCCGCCACTACTTATCCTTCGATCCGCCGCCCCGCCAGCGCCAGGTCGCCGATCAGGTCCAGCACCTTGTGCCGCACATACTCATCGCTGAAGCGCAGCGGTCCGTTTTCGGGTCCCTTCGGCCCGAGCATAATCGCGTTCTCCGGACTCGCGCCGCGAATCAGTCCCATATCGCGCAGTTTCGCTTCGTCGGCCTTGTAGCCAAAGGTTCGCGCCGGTGCAATGAAGGTGCCGTATGTCTCGGCCGCCAGGTCGATGCTCGTCTCCTGCCGCCCGATCGGCGCAGGGAAGTCGATCCTGTACTGGATGCGATATCCCGTCCCGGATACACCCCGATAAACTTGTCGCCCTCGCGCACCTCGACCGGCCGCAGCACCCTGATCGACTCGCGCTTTCGGCGCTGCGTCCTGATCCCAGCCTCGCGGATCGCCTCAACGTAAGGCAGCGCGCTTCCATCCAGAATCGGCAATTCCAGGTTGTCGATCTCCACAATCACGTTGTCCACGCCCATGCCAATCAGCGCGCTCAAGCAGATGCTCGGTAGTCGAAATCAGCACGCCCTGCCGCATCAAGCTCGTCGCGTAACTCACCTTCGCCACGTTGCGGCCCGTGGCGGGAATCTCAAAGTTGTCGAGGTCTGTTCGGCGGAAAACGATGCCGGAACCGGCGGGCGCGGGCAATAGCCGCATCGTCACAGGGGCACCGGAGTGCAGTCCTACGCCTGTGAATTCCAGGGGCGCGACAATCGTCTGTTCCAGATGCGCGGTCTGTCCCAATCAAAAAACTCCAAAGCAATGAATCTACCGACGTGCAGGGGGCGTAACCGTAAGATTAGACGCTAAATACAAAATCGCAGTGTGGTAATTTTGCAACACTACGCGCAAAGCCAGATCGGTTTCGGACTGGATAAGTACAAAGTCTTGCCAAATCAGAGCGATACAACTGCCACCTAGAGGTAATGAACCTGTAATCAAATGTGTAAGCAGTTCCGCCCGAGTCAATACCCAAGCGCCATTTCTTTCGATTTTCGCCGGAAATTCGCCCGGAATATCTGGCCCGTGAAGGCTATCAGAGGCTCGTGTCGGTCTCCATTGCCGCCAATACCGCATCCGCAAACTGCGTCGTGCCGCAGGTACCGCCCACGTCGCGCGTGAGGCATTTGCGTTCGGCATAAACGGTCTCAAGCGCCTTCTGCAGCTTGTTTGCCGCTTCCGTTTCGTCGAGATGGTGCAGCATCAGTATCGCTGACTGCAGCAGCGCCGTCGGGTTGGCGAGGTCCTTGCCGGCGATGTCGGGAGCCGATCCATGTACCGCCTCAAAGATCGCGCATTCTGCGCCGAGATTCGCACCGGGCACAAGGCCAAGTCCTCCCACAAACGCCGCACAGAGATCGCTGACGATATCGCCGTAGAGATTCTCGAGCAGCAGCGTGTCGTACTGATACGGATTCATCACTAACTGCATGCAGGTGTTGTCGATGATGTGCTCGCCGTAAAAGATTTCAGGAAATCCCTCGGACACCTTGCGCGCGCAACGCAAAAACAGCCCATCCGACAACTTCATGATGTTGGCCTTGTGGATGGAGTGGATCTTCTTGCGCCCATGCTTGCGCGCGTATTCAAATGCAAACTTGGCGATGCGCGTTGAGCCCTTCTCCGTGATCACCTTGATGCTCTCGACAACGCCGGGAACGACTTCATGTTCCAGTCCGACGTACTCGCCCTCGGTGTTTTCGCGAACGATGATCAGGTCGACGCCGGGCCACTTCGAGTCAAGCCCGGGCAGATTCTTGATCGGCCGGAAATTCGCAAACAGATCGAATTGCTTGCGCAGCGTGACGTTGATGCTCTTAAAACCCCCGCCAATCGGCGTGGTTACAGGCCCCTTCAAGGCCACCTTATTGCGTGTAATGGAGTCGCTGAGATCGGCGGGGATGTATTCGCCGAAGATTTCAAAGGCCTCGGCCCCCGCGGCAAACCGCTCCCACTCCCACTTCACGCCGGTAGCTTCAAGAATGCGCACGACGGCCTGCGTAACTTCAGGGCCAATCCCGTCGCCAGGAATCAATGTAACTTTGTGTGTTTTCTTTTCAGCCATGATGTCTCATTGTCCCCATTTGGATTAGTGATGGTGGGTGGCTTTGTAAATGCCAAATCCAAGTGCGCCGACGATGGCGAGAACCCAAAGAATAGCTTCTGCCGCAAGATAAATAGCGAGCGCCTTTCCTGTCAGCCCAAGAATGCTGCGAAGATGTTTCTTCATCTCGTCATAGGACAAGCGCTCAGAATCGGAATCCGTAAGTTACTTGTCATTTCTTGCCCTTTCCTGTCCGATGGCTCTCCAGCAAACCTTCCAGCTCTTCCTTGAACTCGCGCACATCCTTGAAGTCCCGATACACCGAAGCAAACCGGATATACGCCACCGTGTCGAGCCCCTTCAGATGCTGCATGATCAGTTCGCCGATCTCGCTCGTGGTTCGTTCGCGCTCAGGCGCATCCATCAGGTAGCTTTCAGTGGCATCCACCACTGTTTCCAACTGAGTTGATGAGACCGGCCGTTTCTCGCACGCGCGCAGCAGGCCACTCAGCACCTTCTGGCGGTCGAAGCGCTCGCGCCGCCCGTCCTTCTTCACAACCATGTAGGGAATCTCATCGATGCGTTCGTAGGTGGTGAAGCGTCGAACACACTTCTCGCACTCGCGCCGACGCCGAATCGAGTCGGCTTCTTTGCTCTCGCGCGAGTCAACCACGCGATCTTGCAGATATCCGCAGTAGGGGCACTTCATGCTAGGGGGATTCTAAACTAGTGATCAGTCTTTATTCAGTGGTTCGCTTCGAGATCCCCGTGCTCAGCGATCAACTCAGAAACTCCGCGATTGCGTTGACCACCGTCTGCTGCTCCTCTTCGCGCAACTCAGGGAAGATGGGCAGAGCCAGCACTTCGCGTGCGGCGCGCTCGGCTTCGGGGAAGTCTCCTTCGTGGTAGCCGAGATGCTTCAGTGCAGCCTGCATGTGCAGCGGCACGGGATAGTAAATCTCCGAGCCGATCTTGCGCGATGCCAGAAACTCGCGCAGGGCGTCGCGGCGCGCCGTGCGAATCACGTACTGATGCCAGACATGGTGAGCGCCAGGGACTTCCTGCGGGAGCACGAGTCCATGACGAGGCCAGGTTCCGGATTCAGCCATGCCCTTTGTGTGGAACAGAGCACGATAGCGCTTTGCGATCGCTCGCCGTGCCTCATTCCATCGCGCAATGTACTTGAGCTTGACCAGCAGCACCGCGCCCTGAAAGCCATCGAGTCGCGTATTCCAGCCTACTTCGTCGTGATAATAGCGGCGGCGCATGCCATGCTGGCGCAGGGTCCGCGCCATCTCAGCAAGATCATCGGAATTCGTCGTCACCATGCCCGCATCGCCAGCTGCGCTGAGGTTCTTCGTGGGATAGAAACTGAAGGCCGCAGCATCCCCCAGCTCGCCTGCCTTTGCGCCCTTCCACGCCGCACCCCAGGCCTGCGCGGCGTCCTCGATCAACTTCAGTCCGTATTGTCTGCCCAGCTGTGAGAACCCGTCCCAGTCTGCACATTGCCCGTAGAGATGCACCGGCAGTACAGCGCGAATGGGCGTCTGCTGCGGAGATTTGAGGGCGATCTCGGCGGTTTTTGGATCCAAATTGAACGTAATCGGATCGATATCCGCCAGAATCGGCTGTGCTCCGGCACGCAGAATCGCGCTGACCGAGGCAAAGAAGCTGAACGGCGTGGTAATAACGGCGTCGCCCGGGCCAATTCCCGCCGCGGCCAGCGCCAGCCATAAAGCGTCCGTCCCCGAAGAGCAGCCGATGGCATGTTTTATGCCCAGATGCTCGGCGGCCGCCTTTTCAAAAGCTGCAACGTGCTCGCCAAGAATGAATTGTTGAGTCTCCAGGACATGCTGGAGAGCCCCGAGCAGTTCCTGCTGAAGCGGCTCATACTGGCGCTTTAAATCCAGCATAGGCACCGATATAGCAGCGGAATCCGGGGCGTTTGGCACGAAAACATGGTAGCAGCCGGCGCGGCATCCTTGTCCCACACTGACTCCCAAGCAAGGTCCGCGCATTTAAATTCGGACTGGGAGAGTTGAAAAGGTTCGTAAACCGCTATATTGTGGTCACATTACGGGATTTGGCGGTTCCGGGGCTTCCGGCGCCGTCCCCGTGGATTTGTCTTATCACAAGGGCGCATCGCGTTTGCATCCAACCATCCTAGAAAAGAAGCAGGAGATCGGCATATGGAGAACAAGCCGGCACAGAACATTCAGGATACCTTCCTGAACACCGTTCGCAAAGACAAGACCCCCATTACGATTTATCTGGTCAGCGGCGTCAAGCTGACGGGAAAAATCCGCTCCTTTGACAAGTACTCCGTGCTACTGGAGAACAACAGTCAGGAGCAACTCATTTTCAAACACGCCATTTCAACCGTGGTTAGCAACCGGAGCGTGATGCACGCGGAGCATCGTCCTGGCCTTACAGGCATGGGACCGGCCGCAGTGCCTCCACCTGCGCCTCCGGCGGCAAACGCGGAGCAGCGATAAGACAGGGAGTGCCGTCAGTTGGCAGTTGAAGGCGGTGCCAGGGGCCGTCATCAAGACCGTGTCTCTTCGACGACCCATACCGGCCGTTGGAGAGACAAGGCTGAACGTGCGGTTCTGGTCGGCGTGGACCTGACGGTCCGCCCGCGCCCGACGCGCGCTGCACTTGAAGGCGCGCGCAGAGCAGCTTCGCGCTCGCTCGAAGATAAGGCCGAAAACACTCAAATCGAATCCTCCGGCGAACCGGACGATCAGGCCGATGACCGAGCGCGTGAGACTGCCGTGGATTCGCCCGGTCTCGATGCCGACGAGTCGCTGGCGGAGTTTCGCGAGCTGGTACGCAGCGCTGGCGGCGAAATCGCAGCGGAGCTGATGCAGCGTCGCGCACGGCTCGATCCGGCCACGCTGATCGGCGCGGGCAAGGTGGAAGAGATTGCCGGCGTCGCCGCATCCACGAACGCCGACCTCGTTCTCTTCGATCACGACCTGAGTCCTACGCAACTGCGCAACCTTGAAGCGGCCTTGCCGTGCCGCGTGCTCGATCGCACCCAGCTCATACTCGACATTTTTGCCCGGCATGCGCGAACGCGTGAAGGCCAGTTCCAGGTCGAACTCGCCCAGCTCGAGTACATGCTGCCCCGGCTCACCGGGCGCGGCAAAGCCATGTCCCAGCTTGGCGGCGGCATTGGCACCCGCGGACCCGGCGAAACGCAGCTCGAAACCGACCGCCGCAAGATTCAGCGCCGCATCGATCAGGTCAAGCTCGATCTCGACGCGGTCAAGCGCGTTCGCCGCCAGCAGAGGCAGAGGCGCGAGGCTGTCCCGGTTCCCACGGTCGCGCTGGTGGGATACACGAATGCGGGCAAGAGCACACTGTTCAATCAGCTCACGGGCGCGCAGGTGCTCCAGTCGTCACGCATGTTTGCCACGCTCGATCCCAAGCTGCGGGCCATCGAGTTACCGAGCCGGCGGCGCATTCTCCTGAGCGATACGGTCGGATTCATCCGCAACCTGCCGCATACGCTGGTCACCAGCTTCCGCGCGACTCTCGAAGAAGTGGAGCAGGCCGAGATTCTGCTGCACGTGCGCGACGCCTCTTCGACCTACGGCGCGGAGCAGAAGGCGCAGGTCGAGAAAGTGCTCGGCGAACTGGAAGCGCTCAGCAAGCCGCGCATCGAGGTGCTCAACAAGATCGACTTGCTCGACGCTCATCAGCGCGAGGGCCTCGCCGCGCGTGAGCAACCGCGCCACGAGCGCCACCAGGTCGAGGTGATGGTTTCGGCGCAGACAGGCGAGGGCGTGGACGCTCTGCTTGCGGCCATCGACAAGGCCTTGTTCTCCGATCCCACGATCGAAACAGAATTGCGTGTTCCTCAGAGCGATGGCGCCGCCCTCGCAGCGATTGAAGGCGGCATGGTCGTGCACTCGCGCAAATACGAAGGCAATCTCGTGCGCCTCGTTGTCAGCGGGCCTGCGTCTCTCGTCGGCCGCTTGCGAAAATATCGCTTGCGCGACGACAATTTGCCCAAGGATGCTTCGGACACGAGGAGGCACGTTGAACCCGGTCAGCGGTGAGCAGGACAAATCCATCACCACGCTCGCGAGCCGCGAGGTCTATCGCAACCAGTGGCTGCGGCTCCGCGAAGATCGCATCCTGCGTTCGAATGGCAAAGAAGGCGTCTACAGTGTCGTCGACAAGGACGACTGCGCCATCATCTTGCCGATTGAAGATGGCCGCGTCTGGCTTGTCGAGCAGTTCCGCTACACCATCCAGGAGCGCGCGCTCGAACTGCCCCAGGGCGGCTGGGAGACAGATAACGTCGATCCGGAGGAACTGGCGCGAGGCGAGCTGAAGGAAGAGACGGGCCTGCACGCCGCGGAGATGACGTATCTGGGCTTTCTCTGGATAGCCTACGGGTTTTCGCGGCAGAAGCAGCACGTCTTTCTCGCAACCGGTTTGACGATGCAGCAGCGCGAACCCGACGACGAAGAGCACGACCTCGTCATCCACACCAAGACACTCGAAGAATTTGAGCAGATGATGTTCGACGGCACCATCCGCGACGCGTCGACCCTGGCCGCGTGGGGTCTCTACGTATGTTGGAAGAACAGGGAATAGTAATTCAGATGAGTTAGCAACTCCGGTATGCCACGGCGGCTGGGAGCAGCTCGCAAGCCGCTCCGCATAGACAACCAGGAAGACATCCGAATCCACGCTCTCTAAGCGTCATCGTAGTCTTCAGTAAGCGACTGCAGAAATGCAACAAGCGCGGCGAGATCGTCCTGGCTTATGGACATGTTTGCGAACTCGGCTGGTGCGTTCCGCATGGCGCCGGCGCGGGCAAGTTGCGACATCTGGATATAGTGGTTGATCACATCGTCGAACTTGGGGGCGCTTCCATTGTGGAAGTAGGGCGCGGAGTCTTCAAGATCGCGCAACACCGGGGTCTTGAATTGAGCGATGGTGGAGGCGAGTCTCTGATCTACCGTGCAGTCCTTGCCAGCGGCGCAGACGAATGAGCTGAGATTTGCCTGCGGATTGGGCATGTCAGGATTCAGGTAGACATTCCACAATCCCAGGTCTGCATAGGAAGGATTGTTGGGGTCGGCGGGATGGCGGAATGCCTCGCTGGCGTTGGGATGCGCGGGAGACACCGGCATATATGTGTCGAAGCTGGCGAGTCGCTGGGTATTGGCAGGAATGAATAGATTCAGAAATGTGCCTGATCCATGGGCGCCGTCGTACTCCTCCTGCGAGACTCCGTTGTTGTGAAACACAAAGTCAGAGAAGTCGGGAGCCTGGTGGCAGGAGGCGCAGTTGCCCGCGTGGGCATTCACGGCTCCGGCTGAGGCCGAGGCGAGGAATATCTTGAGCCCCTGCAACTCGAGAGCGCCGAATTGATAGGGCTGCGAGTGGTATTTGAACGAGCCGTCGTTGGGGATGATGAAAATGGGATTGTTCAGCGCAAGGGTTTGCTGATAGAGGCGCTGGTTATACGAAGCCTTGGTCTCACCCGCGAGCGGCTGCTGAGGAAGATGGTTCACGCGAAGAAAGTTGTCGTAGGGCGAGCCGATGTACCGTCCGAACGAATCGCGCTGGAACAGCAGGTCTTTCATGTACTGTGCGATGCAGATGGCGACCTCGCCCGCGACCTGGGTGTCCCTGGCGGTGGATACATCGAGCCGCTGCGAAGCGGGAAGCAGCAGATCGGACGGAATCCTCGGGTCTGTTCCTTTGAAGAGGACTGCGTAGCTGAGGCTGTTGAGGCGGTCCGCGGCGAGCTGGCTGCTGCCGTCATCTTCGCGGATGACCTGCGCGATATGCGCGATGGCCTGGTTGTATTGGGACGGAGACCAGCCAAAGTTGCGGCCGGTTAGCGTGCCGACCACCAGGTCTTCACCGGAGGCAAACTCGCCGTCGAAGTGGAGGAAGAGCGGTCCGGAACGCGAAGTGAAGGAGTCAACCATCTGCATGGAATTGCGCGGGGTGTGGTCGAAGCCATTTGCCTGCATCCGCGGCATTGGGCTGTGCGTGGTGAAGTCGGAATAGGTTCGGTTGCCCGCGTGGGGCACTCCCTCGAACTCCGTGACGAAGTGGCAGAAGCGGCAGTTGATCGCTTGTCCTGCGAATGGACCGGGGAGTGGACCGTTCAATGTCTGCACCTGGTTGACGACTGGATCGCCGGCAGGCAGGGGGGCGTTTACGCCGGTCATGTTGGCGGCAAAAAACTGGCCGAAGCGCGTATCGAGGAAGAGGGCCTCGCCAATGGAGTCGGCAGGTGGGGTTGAGTCCGATTCCGTCGGTGCATTGGGAGCCAGGCCCGATCCGCATCCCTGGATCAGGAAAACAAGAGCCGATGAAATGGAGAGCAGGGCGCAGAGTGCAGCCACTCGCCTGGGAGAAATGGTCATTCTTGAACTCCTGTAGCGCGAGTGTTGAGGCTGCGGACATAAGAAATGATTTGCCAGCGCTCAGGTTCAGGCAGGGCGCCCCATCCGGGCATGCCCTTGAAGACTTCGCCATTCTTGAGGAGCCACGCAAGTTCGCCGTCGGTCGCTGTTTGAATGCGCTTGCTTTTCAGGCTGGGCCGGTTTGCTTTTCCTTCCGCGTTTTTGCCGTGACACTTGGCGCAGTTATTGAGGAACATGTTTCGGCCAGCGGCAATCGCATTCGGATCGGCGGCATATGGATTCGTCCGCACTCGATCTGCCTGCGGCACTCTTTTGAGCCATGAGCCGTTGGCCGTGGCGAGGCAGGCCAAGGGCAGCAGCAGGAATGCGGCGATCAGTAGGAGCCAGGCTCTCATTTCGACCTCCGGAACCAGTCACGGAATTGCTGAATTTCATAAGAAGCGCCAAAGCGCCAGAGAACCGTGGCGGAGTTGTCATTCAATCCGAATTCGGGCGAGAACTTGAACGTCAAGCCGTGCGGCGCATTCAATGCGAGAGTCGGCCCGGCATATTGCTGGGTTTGTTTCAATCCGAAGGAATCGGTGGTTCCGAGACCCCCGAAGAGTTCTGCGCCGGCGTTGAAGTTCTGGCGGCAGAAAATGCAGGGCCTGCCACTACCGGCGAGTGCCAATGGATGAGCGGCGGCGAGCGCGTAGCCGAATTCCCAGGGCTCAGATTCGTTCACAGCTTTTTCCGCGATGAAGTTTTCGGAGAAATTCCAGCCCCTGGCGTTGCTCGAGAGGATGAGCTTGGTTTCGATTGAGCGCTCGACTTCTTTCCGTAAAGCGGCGTTGCTGACCTGCAGTGTGGTGATGCTCGTGTTGCCCGTGATTTCGAGAAAGCTCTTATCGGCGGCGTTTACGTCCTCGTATTCCACGTAAAACACTGGATTGATCCAATACTCGCGGGGCAATGGCCGAAAACGATTTTCAAAACGGAACCCCGTGAATATCGCTGAGTCGTTCCTGGTGGTCTGGCCTTGAAGATAGGCTTCGGCCGTCCACCAGGCGGTGACGCCGTACTCGAACTCCACCGTAGGAGCGAAGAACGCGTTCGCATTTTTGGGCGAAGCTGCGATGTTCTGATTCTCGATCTCGAGATTGCCCGGTTCTTCGAGAACTGAGGAATAGGTGACGAAATAAGGCGGCTCCTGCTGCGCTCGAGCTCTTGGCGAGCAGAAGATCAGGAGTCCCGCCAATGCCAGCAGCGAAAGGACCCTGATATGTCGGTGAACAGCAGCCTCCGGCAAAATTCGAGAGAACGATAAGGAACTTGCGAACAACACGTACAACCTCCAGAAGGGGACACATTGAAAAGGAGCGGATATACGACAGATTCAGTCTTAATTTAAATAAGACTAATTTAGTCCGATATAACTGTCAACGTTGCGAATGGGGTTGTTTCAGATTTTGGGATCCACGTCAGGAGGGTCGATCAACCATTAAATCGCCGTTCGGGGCGGGGAACACTATCCTCACCTGGAAGTTCGCCAAATCCTGTTCCCTCTGGGAGGAAAACAAAATCGCAAGTGCACACTTGCAGCGATAAACAAGTTGGCCTATTCAAGTCAGGTCGAGTCGCCGGGTAGTCGCCGGGGTTTTACTGCAGCGCCATCGCCAATCGAATAGCTTCCTCGGGATTCACGAGGTGATCCACGCTCTCAGCATCCTCGGCAATCGCGATTTGCACGCCCTTCACCGTTCCTGTGAACTCATTCCCTCGCGACCCGTAGTCCGGTGAAACAGGAGCTCCCGTGTCCACCCCTACGTCGCAACCATCATCAGCAGAGAAGAGCATGGGTTGAGTCGCAGCGACCTTGCCCTCGCCAACTTTCTTGCCATCCACGAACAACGATGCCGTGCCACCCTTGGCCAGGCCACCACCGTCATATGCAAATTCCATGCGTACCTGGTGTGGACCCGGAGGCAGCGCGCTGTTGGATTCAGCGTAGAAGCACTGGATACCGAAGAGGTTGTAGCAGTATTTGAGCTTGCCGTTCTTGGCGTAAAGGCTCCAGCCGCCAGCATTGCCGCCCTGGGCGACAATGACCCCTTCAGCCCCCGTCGTGGGTACGACAATCTCGGCAGTCACGGAGTGGGATTTGTTCTTGATGTTGAGGACGCAGTTTTCAGTCAGGCGTCCCATATTGCCAAATAGAACTTGGGATTTTCCCTTGATCAGCACTGGCCGCCCCGCCAAATCTGAGTTAAGCCGTTCTACTCGCCTGTCATCGAGGGGTAGCACGTTGTATCGCGCCGCTTCGATCAGCCACAGGCGCTGCAGTTCATGCAGCTTCTCCGGCATCTGCTGCGCCAGGTTGTTCGCCTGGCTCCAGTCTTTATTAGTGTCGTAGAGCTCCCAATTGTCGTCGTCGAATGCGGGGAGTTTCTCGCCTCCAAGTAGCCACGGCGTGCTGTGTCGCGTAACCGCGGTCCAGCCCTTGTTGTAGATGCCGCGGTTGCCGGCCATTTCAAAGTACTGCGTTTCGTGGCGTTCGGCTGCGTTGGCATTGTTGAATGAGTAGGCCATGCTGACGCCCTCCATCGGGTGCTGCTGGACCCCATCGACGGACAGCGGCTGCGGTAGCCCCGCCAGTTCAAGAATGGTCGGGGCAACGTCGATGACGTGATGGAACTGCGTGCGGAGTTCGCCCCTCCCGTTAATTCCCTTTGGCCAGTGCACAATTGTGCCATTGCGCGTCCCACCCCAATGCGAAGCAACCTGCTTGGTCCACTGGTAGGGCGTGTTCGTTGCATGCGCCCAACCCACGGCATAGTGGTTGTAAGATTCCGGTCCTCCCAGCTTGTCCAGCCTTGCCATCAGGAACTCGGGGGTCTCCAGTGCGGCCGCGCCGTTGAGGCTCATCAGCTCGTTGTATGTGCCATTCAGCGTGCCCTCTGCGGACGCACCATTGTCGCCGATGATGTAGTAGATCACCGTGTCGTCGAGCAGGTGCAGCTTCTTGAGTGAATCCACGAGGCGGCCAATGTGGTGATCGGTATATTCCAGGAAGCCGGCGTAAACTTCCATCTCCCGGATGAGCACGGGTTTGAGTGCCGCCGGCATTTCGTCCCATGCAGGGATCTCCTTGTGCCTCGGCGTTAGTTGGCAATCTTTCGGAATGACGCCCAGCTTTTTCTGACGGGCGAAGATCTCTTCACGGAGTTTGTCCCAGCCCTGGTCGAACTTCCCTTTGTATTTGTCGGCCCACTCCTTCGGAACGTGGTGCGGAGCATGAACAGCTCCGGGGGCGAAGTATACGAAGAAGGGCTTGTCCGGGATGAGCACCCTTTGTTGCCCGATCCAGTTGATCGCCTTGTCCGTCATGTCTTCCATGAAGTGGTATCCCTCTTCAGGCGTCTTCTTCGGCTCAACCGGAATGGTGCCCTCATAGAGCCCCGGATAATATTGGTTGGTTTCGCCGCCGATGAACCCGTAGAAGTATTCGAATCCACCGCCGCCTGTCGGCCACGCATCAAAAGGACCGGCTGGGCTTGTCTCCCACACCGGAATTTCATGACACTTGCCGAACTGGGCCGTGGCGTAGCCATTCAGTTTGAGCGTCTTGGCGAGTGGCGCGCACGTGTTCGGCAAAATCGAGGTATATCCGGGAGATCCGGTGGCAATTTCGGTGATGCCGCCCATGCCGACGGTGTGATGGTTACGACCTGTCAGCATCGCCTGCCGCGTGGGCGAGCAAAGCGCGGTCGTGTGGAAGCGGTTGTACTTCAGACCTTCAGACGCCAGCATCTCTGCGGTTGGGGTTTGACAGGGGCCGCCGAAAGCGCTGGAAGAGCCAAAGCCAGCGTCATCGAGCAAGATGATCAGAACGTTCGGGGCGCCAACGGGCGGCCGCAACTGTGTGATCGGCGGAAACTTCGTGTCCGGATCCTTGGCATCGTAGGTGATCGGGCCGGTGCGCGGTTGGTCCGGAATTGGAAGCACTGTTCGATGAAGGTTATCAAAAAGGCGCATGATTGAACTCCTGGCCGCTGTGAACCTTTACGGCGGAAACCTACGGCACAGAGCCTAGGCCCTGCCTCTCATTTTGAGAACTGGCAAAATGCGCAATCCGAGAGCTTGGAATAGGTCAAGGCGTTTATTTCTATCGGCAAATACAACCCCTCGTCTCTCATTGCCATTTGGACTAATCTACGACTTACGGCACGTCCATGAGGTTCTATGGCACTCCCCCGCCGCCCCATCCTGATCGTACTCGGCAGTATCGTCGCCCTCATCCTGCTCATCGCCCTTGCGATCCCGCTCTTCCTCAATGCCGACGCATTCCGCACCCGAATTGAAACGGCGCTCACCACATCACTTGGCCGCAAAGTCACTCTCGGCAAACTCGAGCTTTCCGTTCTCTCTGGCAGCCTGGTTGACCAGAACGCTGCCATCGCCGACGACCCCGCCTTCAGCACTCAGCCCTTCCTCCAGACCTCCAACGTAAGAATCGGCATTAAGATGTTCCCCCTCATCTTCAGCCGGGAGATCCACATTACCGGTTTCGCAATCGACTCGCCGAAAATCACTCTTCTGCGTGCCGCCAACGGCACCTGGAACTACTCCAGCATCGGCCATGCGCAGCAGAATACAGCTGCCAACAAGGAATCCAGCACGCTCATCCCTAACCTCACCGTCGGCCACGTGACCATCAGCAACGGACAGTTGACCGTGGGCACTGTGCCTGCTCCCGGCATGGCCGCCACTCCGCGCCGCAACTACGATCAGCTCACTCTCGAAGCAAAGGACTTCTCCTTCCAGAAATCCTTTCCCTTCACCGCCTCGGCCCACCTCCCCGGCGACGGCACCGTCTCGCTCAAGGGCAACGCCGGCCCCATCAATCCGCAGGACGCATCGCTCACTCCTTTCGACGCCCACCTCGAGGCCAGGCACATCGACCCACTCGCCGCAGGGTTCGTCGAGTCCACATCCGGGTTGACCGGTTCCATCGAAGCCATCGACCTGCAGGCAAACTGGAACGGCCGGCAGCTCCACGTTCACAACCTCGAAGTCGACTCGCCCAAACTCACACTGATCCGCGAAAATAAGCCCACCACCGCTGCGCCTCCGCCGCCCGCGCCCAACAGCAACAACATGCTCAGCACACTCACGGCCGACCACCTGCAGATCAAGGACGGCACCATCACCATCACCTCGCCTGGGCAAGCCATCGCTTCCGTCTACGAGCAGCTCAACGCCGAGCTCACCAATGTCTCCCCCACTGCCGCCTCGCCGTTCAAGCTAAGCGCGCAGATCCCGGGTGGAGGTTCTCTCACAGGGGACGGCACTGCAGGACCGGTCAATCAGGCGAGCGCCATTGCGACGCCCCTCAACGCACACATCGCAATCTCCCACCTCGACCTCGCCACCAGCGGTGTCGTTGCACCCGAGGCAGGAATCAGCGGTATCGCAGACCTCGATCTCAAGGCCGTTTCCGACGGCAAGAATCTCAACGCGAACGCGTCTGCCAACATCCACGGCCTCCGGGTCGCTAAGAACGGCTCACCCTCCGCGAAACCTGTCCAAGTTCAGCTCACGGCCTTGCAGAATGTGCAAGCCCTCTCTGGCCAGTTGCAGAGCGCACTCATCACCATCGGCAAAGCGATCGTCAACGTCGCAGGCACCTACCAGACCAGCGGCGCCACCACTACCCTGAACCTCGCGGTCAATACCAAGGCTGCATCGATCGACGAGCTTCAGGCGTTCCTGCCCTCCGTCGGCGTCCATCTACCATCCGGCTCGCGCCTCCAGGGTGGAACCCTCACCACCAATCTGAACGTCACGGGCTCCGCCGCGGCTCCCATCATTAGCGGTCCCGTCCGCATCGACAACACCAACCTTGCCGGCTTTGACCTCGGTTCGAAGCTGGGGCCTCTCAGCTCACTCGCTGGAATCAAGTCCGGATCCGGCACAGCTATCCAGTCGCTCAGTGCGAACGTCACAATCAATGGAGGAAATGTCCGCACCGACAACGTCTCAGTCGTCGTCCCCTCCATCGGATCGGCTACTGGCGCGGGGACCATCAGTGCGGCCGGGGCACTCGACTACAACACCATCCTCAAACTCACTGGCGTGCTCGGCGCAGCCAGCGGCAAGGGTGGGGCTGCGGCAGGCGCAGGAGGTATCGCCGGTCAATTGATGGGGATGATTCCAGGCGGCGCAGCCGGCAAAGTCGTAGGAAACTACGCCGGCGCTGCTCTCCGCAATGGAGTACCCGTTGCCATCGGAGGAACAACCTCCAACCCCACCTTCACGCCCAACATGGGTGGAATCATGCACAGCGCCACTACTGCTCCCAAGAAAGGCGCGGCCAAGCCATCCCAAAACAGCACCGACCCACTCTCGAATGCTCTCGGCGGACTCCTTAAGCCTCACTAAACCTCTACGAACAGGAACCACCTCTCCGTCGCGAGCCACGAAGACCACCTGATTGAGGCCGATTACTCTGCCTAAGATCCTATGCGGGCCGGTATCTTTTGAAAGCCATCGTTGTGAGCGCGATGATCACGATGAGCGTCACGAGCTGTGCGAGCTTGAAGGGCAATCTCCGATTGCGTTGGCGCCAACGCATGCAGAGCAGGGATTTTCTCAAACGACTGCACGATCAATACAAAGAAATTGAAGTAGAGGGCGAGGATGGAGGAAATCACGTACGTGCCGCGCCAGGTGCCGCTGGCAGTGCGCGCCTTCTAGCGATGACCGCAAGAACCAACACGATGAGCGAAAGGATTCCGACGACAATGCCAGGAGTGACACCCTTGAAGGGAAATAGAAATCCCGTCAGGCTGGTCAATGCAGTCGTGAACAGAAAGATCGACCGGTCAACAGGGCACGCGCTTCGACGCGATCATGGCGTAAACAACGATGAATCCCGCACCGATCGCAATCAGGCTTATATAGACGTGGAGATATGTAAATGTCCTCAAACTCATGCCAAGAATCATGATGGTTTCCTTTCACAATGCTGGAATTAAGACCCTGCTCGACCGCGATCTCAATTCAAAAAGGCGGCGGGGGACTGCTTTTGGTGAGCGATCGTTCCGAAGCGACACTGCAATCTGCGCTTTTCAGGTAACGGAAAGTCTTCGAGAGCAAGAAGATTAGCACACCGGCCACACCAAAACATAGGGGATGGCATCTGGGGTATGGATGCCGGTTTGTTGTCCGTGCTCCGTTACTCAGGAGATCAAGGCTCTTGAGCCATCTGGGCGTCTACGGGCGCTCAGCCACCGGGTATCCAGGGGCTGGGATACACGGGGCCGATGTATTCGGCGCGGGGGCGGATGAGGCGGTTGTCGTCGAGCTGCTCGATGACGTGCGCAGCCCAGCCGGCGATGCGGCTGATGGCGAAGATCGGCGTGTAGAGATCGATGTCGATGCCCAGCGTCGCGTAGGTCGAGGCGGAGTAGAAGTCGACGTTGGCGTTGAGCTTCTTGTCCTTGTTGATGTAGAGCTCGATGGCGCGCGACATCTCAAACCACTTGGGCTGGCCGGAGTCTTTGCCGAGTTGCTCGCTCATGCGGCGCAGGTGAGTGGCGCGCGGGTCTTCAGTCTTGTAGACGCGGTGGCCGAAGCCGGAGATCTTCTGCTTGGCGGCGAGCATGTTCTTTCACGTACTCGACGGGATCGGCGCCGGCCTTGTCGATGGTGTGCAGCAGGCGCATCACGCCTTCGTTGGCGCCGCCGTGCAGCGGGCCTTTGAGCGCGCCGATGGCGCCGGTGATGGCGGAGTGAATGTCAGAGAGCGTCGCGGCGATGACGCGGGCGGCGAAGGTGGAGGCGTTCAGCTCGTGATCGGCGTGCAGGATAAGGGCGATGTCGAGGGTGCGGGTCGCGGTCTCGGAGGGCTTGACGCCGTTCAGCATCCACAGGAAGTTGCCGGCGTGGGAGAGGGAGCGGTCGGGAGGAACGATTTCGAGGCCCTTGCGAATGCGGTCGTAGATCGCCACGATCATGGCGATCTGCGCGGTCAGGTTGTAGGCTTTGCGCACGTTGGCGTCGTGCGAGTTGTCCTTTTCGTCGGCGTCGTAGAAGCTGAGCGCCGAAACCGCAGTTCGCAGCACTTCCATCGGCGTGGCGGAGGTGGGAAATGTGCGCAGCATGTCGACGATGCGCTGGTCGAGGGAGCGGGCAAGGGCCAGTTGCGAGGAGAATTCGCGCAGTTCGAGTTCGCTGGGCAGGCGGCCGTTCCAGAGCAGGTAGGTGGTCTCTTCGAAGGTGGAGTGCTCGGCCAGCTCGTGGATGTCGATGCCGCGGTAGGCCAGTACGCCCGCTTCTCCGTCAATGAAGCAAATTCCGGAGTTGGCGGCAACAATTCCTTCAAGACCCTTTCCAGCGACAGCAGTGGACATAACCTTTGGAACTCCCCTCTTCTTGGGTGGCTGTAATCGATGCGCTTTTTCGCGTTCACGCGGACTGCAAGCGGAGCCTGGCGAAAAGAGCGGTAATGCCCTTTATAAACGAGTGATTCGTGGGTTGTCACGGGCGGGACTCCGAGCAGTGTCACACTTTGGTCTGCTATGGCGCTATGGTGGCGCATCATTCTCCCCATAACCGGGCGGATTCTTCTATAGTCTCTGTAGTCTGCAGTCGCCTATGGTGCGGCGCTTGAAAGTTTGTGGGCGTGCGGAGTTGCTGGCATTTTCGCCTTGATTGCGAGTGGCCGGCAAACGGAGTCTAAGAAGAATAAGGTCTTCGCAGAAAGATTGTGGAGCGGGTCCAGGAGGACCGCTCCGGAGGAGAAGGGAAGCATGAGCGACGATAGAACCACGATTGTGGAGACAACGCCTTCGTACAGCGGCGCATTGCTCGGTGCGATTGCCATCGCAGTATTGGCCGCTCTGGGCGGGCTGATCTGGAGTTATACGCTGAGCAGCCGCATCGCGCACCAGGAAGCGGCGCTGTCCGAAGCCAAGCAGCAGAATGCCAAGCTGGATGCGCAGTTGCGCGAGACCAATGCGCGCCTGCGCGTGGCGACCGACGAACTGGCAAGAGCGTCGGGATGACGCAGAAGCAGTTGGACCAGCGCGCCCAGGACATCATTCGACGCGAGCAGGCCGACAGCGCGCGGCTTGGAGACCGCGCAGAAACAGACAGCACAGCAGGTGAGCGCGGTTTCCAGCGACGTGTCGGGCGTAAAGACCGACGTGGGCGGTGTGAAGACCGATCTGACCAAGACGCAGAGCGACCTGGCAACGGCGGTCAGCCAGCTCACATCGATGAAGGGCGACTTGAGCAATCACACCAGCCTGATTGCGCGCAACGGCACGGAACTGGAATTGCTGAAGCACAAGGGCGACCGCAACTACTACGAGTTCACCCTGACCAAGGGCCAAAAGAAGCCCGTGGGCACGGTAAGCCTGGAATTGAAGAAAGCCGACACCAAGAAGAGCCGCTTCACGGTGGTGGTGTATGCCGACGACAGCAGCTACGAAAAGAAGGACAGGAACGTGGACGAACCGCTGCAGTTTTATAGCGGAAAGGACCCGGCTCTGTATGAGATCGTAGTGAACTCGATCGGATCGAAGAACACGGTTTCAGGTTATCTGTCGACGCCGAAGAGTGCGCCAGCTCCGCCTAATGTTCAGTAACGGGGCCCTTGGGCGCCAGCGTGAGCGAAGGCAGGTACTGGAAGTTGAAGGTGTAGTCCAGGCTCTTGCGCGCGTCCCAGTCGGCCTTGGTCATGCGGAATGAGCAAGCGAATGTGCCTTCTTTCGTCTCGCCCGGCTGGATCGTGAGATCGGGCGATATGGGAGTTGTGTGCCACTGCATGAGTTGCGGATAGGCCTTGAAGACGCGATCGTAATCAGTCGGGGTGGCGGCATAGCTGGAGTGGATGCCGTCAGCCAGCGTGGCATTGGCGACAATCTGATGTAGAAAGATCGGTTCCTTGCTCTGGTTGTGCAGGCGCACGCGTGTAAAGAGCAAAACCTGGTCGATCTCTTCCTTGGGGATTGCTGCGCCGTTGGCATCCAATCCCGACGTCTCGGTGTGCATGGGGTGCGCCCAGACATCGAGGATCTCGCCGGTTGCGGCAGGCGGTTTCTGGCCCGCAATCACGTAGATGGCGACTGCGATCGTGACCAGCACGGCGGCGGCAACGGACGCGATGACAACGTGGCTGGTCCCTCTCGTGTAGGACTCGCCAGCGCGACATATCCTTTGATTCTTGTTGAAGCAGACTCATGGCGCCCCTATCTTAGCCCTTTCAGATTGAAACAATCTACAGTCCTGCTGCGCTGTGCGTCTTGGAATGGTTGCGTTGCATCCCAGTTAGATGCGCGTACGCAGGGCAGAGATGAACTCGGCAGACGGCAAAGTGTTGAGCACGTCGGCCGGGGTGAGCCATGCGCGGCGGAGCTGGCGGATGCCATACTTCCACTCGCCGACGAGACGCGTGACGTGAGCGTCGGTGTTGATGACGATTTTGCAGCCGCACTCCCTGGCGTGGCGCAGGTCGCGGTCGCTCAGGTCGAGGCGTTCGGGAGCGGCGTTGTGTTCCACGGCGACGCCCAACTCTGCGCAGCGGCGGAGGACCGCGCCAGTGTCGAGCTGGTAGGGTTCGCGGCGCAGGAGTTGGCGACCGGTGGGATGGCCCAGAATGCGGGTGTTGGGGTTCTCCACGGCGCGCAGGAGGCGGGCGGTCATTTCGTCGCGCGACTGCTCGAGGCGGGTGTGAACGCTGGCGATGACGACGTCCATTTGGGCGAGCACTTCGTCGTCGAGGTCGAGGGCTCCGTCGGCAAGGATGTCGACCTCGATGCCGGTAAAGACGCGGATGCGCCCCTCCATCTGCTTGTCGACTTCGCGGATGCGCGCGATGTGTTCGAGCGCGCGCTTCTCGTCGAGGCCGTTGATCATGGCCAGGTTCTTGGAGTGGTCAGTGATAGCGATGTACTGGAGGCCGCGGTCGATGGCGGCTTCGGCCATCTCGGCGATTGAGTTGCGGCCATCGCTGGCGGTGGTGTGCATGTGCACGTCGCCCTTGATGTCCGAAGCCTCGATGAGACGAGGAAGGGCGCGTTTGGCAGCGGCTTCGATTTCACCAAGGTTTTCGCGCATCTCCGGAGGCATCCAGTCCATCTGGAGGGCGGCGTAAATCTCCTCCTCGGTTGCGGCGGCGACGGTGGATTCGTCGTCGAGCCGGGCCAGCGCCCATTCGCTGAGGGTGTAGCCCATTTTGAGAGCGCGCTGCCGGAGGGAGACGTTGTGGGCCTTGGAGCCGGTGAAGTACTGCAGCGCCGCGCCGTAGGACTCTGAGGGAAGCAGGCGAACGTCGACCTGGAGGCCATTGGCCGTGTGAAAGCTGACCTTGTTCTCGCCCTTGGCGATGATGTCGTGGATGCCGGGGTAGGCAGCGACGTATTCGACTGCAGCTTCGGTCTTTTGAGGAGCGCAGGCCGGGCCGGTCACCAGCAGGTCAAGATCGCCGGCGGTTTCGCGGCCGCGGCGCAGGGACCCGGCGGGGGTAACCCGCTCGATGCCGTTGAAGGCGAGCAGATAGGTTGTGAGGCGATCGGCGGCATCTTCGGCTTCGTCAATGCGGAAGCGGCCAGAGGACCGGCGGTAGTCTTCGATGCCTTTGCGGATCTTCTCGATTTGTTTCTCGCCCATGCGGGGCAGTCCCTTGAGGCGGCCGGCGTCAATGGCTTCGGCGAGTTGGTCGATGCTCCCGATCTTGCCTGCATCCCGTAGCAGGGCGACGGTTTTGGGACCCATACCGGGAAGTTTGAGTAAATCGAGCAGTCCAGCGCCGTACTTGGCGAGGAGTTCATCACGCAGGGGCAGCGTGCCGGTGGAGACGATTGCCTGGATATTGGCGGCCATGCTCTTGCCGATGCCGGGGATGGCAAGGAGCTGGGCAGTATCGGACGAGGCGACGACCAGGTCAACGGTCGTCTGCCCAATGGCGTCGGCGGCGTTGCGATAGCTGCGGACGCGAAAACTGTCAGCGCCGTCGATCTCCATCAGATCGGCCGTCTCGCTGAAGAGGTGGGCCATGGTGACGTTGTCCATGGGAGCGGTCTCCGGAAGAAGGAGTTGGCTGGAGGCTGGAATTCCCGCAGCCATCGCGGCTCCATCCAACAACGTCAAGTGTCCATCGGCTGGCGAACAAGTGTCCAGTCTTCCATGAGTTCCGCTATCCAACCGTTGAAGGGTCTTCGCCCCAAAGGAGCAGATGACGCGGTTGTCTTGAGCGGGTGCGGAGCCTTCGGATTGTCTTCTCGACGGATCTCTCGGGGCGATAATTTGACTTGGAGGTGCGGTTGGCACACCTCTTAAACACAGCAGGCCTCGACCATTCGGTGCGAGGCCTTTGTGGTGATCTGGGGCCGGACGGAAGTCCGATTAAGCTAAAAGAAATTCAAGCGATAGCGAATGGGCAAAGAACTGCATTCGGTTATTCCGGTTGATTGATCAGGAGCTGGGTTCGGAGCGATATCTTCCTGTACCGTCTCGGGACGGCTGAAGGAACGCTACAGAGTTTCCGAACGACTAAGCTGCGTTGTGGGTGGCTGCGTCTCTCATGCGGATAACTGCATCCGCCTGAGGTCCTTTCTGACCCTGGACGATGTCGAATTCAACGTCATCGCCCTCTTTCAGAGTTTTATAGCCATCCAGCTGGATTGCCGAGTAGTGAACGAAAACATCTGGCCCGTCATCACGTCCGATGAATCCGTAGCCCTTGGCGTTGTTAAACCACTTCACCTTGCCTTTGTACTGAGCCACAGGGTTTTGCCTTTCTTGCCACTTGATAGGTTGATGAGCGAATGTAACTGGGGAACGCCCACCTTACCGACTATGACGCTCATCAGCGGCCAAAGGTTTATTGAAAGTGACCAGAAGAATCCACAAAATGAGACAGGCGGGCAAATTGCGCGCCGGCCTGCGTGGAAGACATTGAATCGATTGAGTGAAGATACTTACGAAACCTTTACTACTTTCGTTTTTTCGCAATCCGACGGGCGTAAAGAAGGACACTGCATAGCGTTTTGCCATCCTTGATGCCGCCTTTTTCGATCATTTCGACAATCTCTGAGAGCTTGACGAGGCGGAACTCGATGTCTTCATCGTCTTCGGGATGGGCATCGCCGGCCACAAGGCCCTCCGCGAGAAACACCTTCATTGATTCGCCAAGGAAGCCGGGACTGCCGTAGTACTCGACCAGCGGCTTCCACTTTTTGGCGCGATAGCCGGTTTCTTCTTCGAGTTCGCGCTGTGCTCCGACGAGCGGATCTTCGCCGGGCTCAAGTTTGCCGGCGGGCAGTTCCCATAGATACTGCTGCGCCGCGTGGCGATACTGGTGCTCCATCACGATCCAGGGATCGCGCTTGCTTTTGGATTTGTCGACAGCGAGGATGACGACGCTGCCATTGTGGCGGATAACGTCGCGTTCGGAGGGCTTGCCACCGGGCTCAAGGAGCTTGTCGTGGAGGACGCGGAAGAGCGGCCCCTCAAAGACGACCTTGGAGCTGAGGAGTTTTTCGCGTTCCTCTGCGGGCTGTTTGCCGGATTTTTTGATTTTGGAAATCTTGGGTTTGGCCGGGGATTTCTTCTTGGGCATGCGAGCTGAATCTCCTTGTACGGACACGAGCAGTATATGTGGCAAAACCACTGAATGAGGCATGGGAACGGGATACGCAACCAATTGGTTGCGGTTTACCCCCTATTACCCGGTCTCTGTGAGCAAATTACTTGTTTTCATGAAATTGAGAGTGGGATATCGGCGCAAATTACTCTGCTAATTATACTTAGCCGTAGATTATTTCTGGCATAGGGGTTACGGGCGAGAAACACTGAACAGTGAACTTTGGGGGCGGGATGCGATTGCACGCGAATTCAACGGTTGCGGGCTCTTCCCGTCAGGATATTTTTGGACCTACATTCCATTTTGCGCCCGGGAGGGGAAATATTATGCGAAATGAGGAACGATTTATTTCGCTGAATTTACATTAGTTAGGCTGAAGGATCGGGAGTCAGGGGTTGACATCCCGACTCCCCAGGTTGATCCGGGGAGACCCGCTCGTCTTAGTATTTCCGGGTTAGCGGTCATAGATCGTGCGCCGGGATAAACCGACATGTTGTAGGGGTGCAAGTCCCTGCAGGAAAGGAAATAGCGAATCCATCCTGACCTCTAGTCTTGCGTGGCACATCGCGAGGTGTGTGGCGAAGCGTAGATCGAGGCATCGGTGGGCCGGGTGATTGAGCTTCGAAAAACCGCTAGATCAGGATGCCGACTCTCTGGTGAGTGGGAGGAAGGCAATACGGTAGCTGCGTTACGCGCGAGCAGTTGTCCGGTCCTGCGTAGTCGTTAGAGCCCGTGCACGCTGAGAAAACAACATGGACGAGAACCGGGAGATCTCCAGTGCGCCTTTGGCATCACGCGAAGGCCGGTCCGTGAAGGCCCAAAGCCATACGACGGACGTGTACGTGCTGGAGAAGTCGGACTGCGCCGTAGTGTGCGCTGAGCAGCGCATTGTTCAGGAGGGTTGAAGTCCCTCTGGTGCTCAGATGAGGGGCGCCATATCCAAAAGCGGGAGTAACGACTCGCTGGCCGCAGAGCGAAGTTGGAACTGCGGAGGGCAGGGTGTCCATCGCGAGGTGGAATCCGAAGGGCATGAGGAGAAGTATCGGGCCGTAATCGATGGGGGCTGCCCCGCCGATGAACCGGTCGGCCAAAGGTGGGACAAGGTCGAGCCTGCACTATGGAGGCGAAGGCGGTCTCATTCACCCACCGCACCAAGGTGTTTGCGGACGGCACGGTACGGAAGAACAGTGTGTGACCTCAGGAGGACTGACAGTGTCTCCGGGTGGCGCCGGAGTAAGCGGACCTATAAGCGAGAGCGAAATGGCGAGCGATGCGCTGTCAGTAGTCGGACGGCTGAAAAGTACCAGAAGCGTGGTGAAAGCCATGTGACCGGGCAACCGGCGACAGAAATGGGTCGGGGAAGGCAGCCGACGAAGATGGCTGGGAAGAAAGAGAAGACCAGTGAGTAAGGGCGTGGAGGAGGATCAGTTCCATGAGTGAAAAACCCGTACATCCGCGTCCGAGGAGACTGGTGGACTGGATCAACCCGGCAGGAGCAAAGAAGGTCCATTCATTAATCGACAAGGTATACACGCGGAAGAACCTGGAGATGGCTTGGGAGAGAGTGAAAGCCAACCGGGGCAGCGGAGGAGTCGATGGACAAACACTGGAGGTCTTCGCCGAGCAACTGGACAAGAACCTGGACCGGTTACAAAGCGAACTGAAGGAGGGGCTCTATCAGCCGCAACCCGTGAGGCTGGTGCAAATCCCAAAGATGGGCAAGCCGGGAGAGTTTCGCGGGTTGGGCATTCCGACGATCTATGATCGGGTGTGCCAGCAAGCGCTGCTCAATCGGATGCAGCCGATCTTCGAGCCGGTATTCGACGAAGCCAACTACGGATACCGGCGAGGCCGATCGACGAAGGACGCCTTGCGCAAAGTCTGGAAGGAGATCGACAGCGGCAGCGAGTGGATCGTGGATGCGGACCTGAAGGACTTCTTTGGGTCGGTGGATCATGAGAAACTGCTGACCCTTGTGGCCCAACAAGTAGCGGACGGCCGTGTGTTGCGCCTCATCGAGGCAATGCTCAAGGCGGGAAGCTACGGGAAAGGGCGACTCTTTCCGACAGAGCGCGGGACTCCTCAAGGCGGGGTAGCTTCACCCTTGCTCAGCAACATCCTCCTGACGCCGTTTGATCGGGAGATGCGACACAAGGGATATCAGCTGACGAGGTACGCGGACGATTGGGTAGTCACCTGCAAGTCCGCGGCAGAGGCGCGAGCTGCAATCGACGCTGCTGGCCGCATTCTGAAACAACTGGGCGTGGATCTGCATCCGCAAAAGACGCGGGTCGTTCATGTTCAGTACGGCTTCGAGTTCCTCGGCTACAAGATCAAGCGCGGGAAGAGACTTTTTCTTCCTGCGACTAAGATCCGCAGCCGGGCACGCTCGGGTGGGCTCTATGCCTACCCACGCGAGAAATCGATCCGGCGTTTCAAAGAGGAGGTGCGGCAGCGCACGAAGCGACGTGTGCCTCTGGCGACCGAGCAGTTGATCGAAGCGCTGAACCCGCTCTTGAGAGGTTGGGGCGAGTACTACAAACGTGCCCACGTTCGAAAGCTCTTCAACCAACTCGACCGATGGATCGTGCGACGCATCTGGTCGCATCGATTCAAGCGCTGGCGTAACTGTGGTTGGAAACAACTGCCGACCGCTACGCTCTTCGGTGAGTATGGGCTGGTGAATCTGGTCGGGTTAATACCTTCCTTGCGACCTCGACTCGTTGAGTCTTCGTGAAAGCCGTGTGCGGGAAAACTGCATGCACGGTTTGGGCGGCGGACGGTGGCCAGCATCGAAACCTGATGCGCCACCTCCGACCCGACACCTGTGAACCATCCGAACAAGGCGGCGCAAGCTGCTGCGGAGGGTGGGGAGGGAAGGGTGCAGCTGGAGGAGAACATCATTCAGGCGTACATGCTCCTGACTCTGAGCAGGAATATGCATCTCCCAGCGTTTGGACGGTGTGCGTGACGCAAACCGCGGTCTGGGTTCGCTAACGCCACTCATCCTTCATAAGAGCCGTATGCGTAGACGCGCTCGTACGGATCTGCGCAGGGGGCGATCAGCGATGATCGTCCCTACTGCGACCGCTATCCCGAATTGACCTCAGCTGCTCGGCTGGAGCATTCCGAAAGAAATCAGGTTCAGATCATCCTTTTCAAACCGCTTTTGCATTTCAGGGTGCGGGAAAATCGGCACAAACACGCGAACATGGAAGGGCCACTCGGTCACTGGGAAAGTTCGACCCAACATTGCACTGACGACGATCAAATCGATGCGTTGGTCATAACTGGTGTATCGACTTCCGCTCAGCGGTGGACTCACGGACACAAGGAGGCCGAACTCGCCCGAATTGCCAAGTTCAACCTTCCCTTGTGACACACAGAATCGAGGGTCTTCGTGTTCAAACCCTTCTGTGAAATGAAGGTAAAACTCTGAGTCGATCATAGAATTGGCTCGTCAGTATTGCTCAAGCCTGATTATCTCTTGTCGCGTGGCCAATTCCGAGTGGGTGGTGGCCAATCCGTACTTTACCAAACGGTAAAGTACGTGTGATTTCATAAAAGCGTCGGCTCCTTCGCGGGCCGAGCGCAGTTGGCAGTTGCTGACTGACCAAGGGCTCGAGGAGGAAGGAGCCGGACGCGTGGGGCCATTATAAGTCTGCTTCGTTCCGGCTTACACTTTTCATCAGTTGCTGACGACCAAGGCTCGGGAGAAAGGAGCCGAACATGTTGATAGTAGGTTGTGATTATCACCCGAGTTTTCAGCAGATAGCCTGGGTAGATACCGAAAGCGGTGAGTGTGGTGAACAGCCGCTGATGCACAGCAATGGAGAAGCAGAGAGGTTCTACCGGAAGCTGAAGGAGCAAGGAGTGAAGGTGCGCGTGGGGATCGAAGCCACGGGACACTCGCGCTGGTTTGAACGTCTGCTTGCGGAGTTGGGACACGAGCTCTGGGTTGGCGATGCGGCAGAGATCAAGGCCAAGCGGGTGCGCAAGCAAAAGAACGACCGTGAAGATGCTCGGCTTCTGCGTACGCTGCTGGTGGAGAATCGTTTTCCGCGGGTATGGTTGCCGGATGTGGAGAATCGTGATTTGCGGCAGTTGCTGTGGCATCGTCACCGGCTGGTGCAAATGCGAACGCGAGTCATGAATCAACTCCAGGCCGTGGCTCTGAACGAAGGGGTACGGCGTAAAAGAGGACTGTGGAGCAAAACGGGAAGAGCGCAGCTGGAATCATTTCAGTTGATGCCGTGGGCGACCAGGCGCCGTGAGGATCTGCTCGAGTTGCTCGACGGGTTGACTCCTCGTATCGCGGCATTAACGGCTGCGATCGAGAAGCAGGTAGAACAGCATCCGGAGGCGCAACGACTCATGACGCATCCAGGTGTTGGTCCACTGACTGCGCTGGCCTACGTTCTGATCATCGGGTCACCGGAACGTTTTCGTTGCGGCAAGCAGATCGGCAGCTATCTGGGACTGATCCCCTGCGAAGACTCCAGTGCCAGCCGGCAGCGGCTGGGACACATCAGCAAACAGGGGAGCTCGCTTTTACGTTTTCTTCTGCTGGAGGCGGCGCAAGCTGCTGTCCGCAGCAACGCCGAATGGCGACGCGAGTTCCTGCACCTGACCATGCGTCGGGGACGCCAGATCGCCGTGGTGGCACTGGCGCGCAAACTTGCCGTCCGTTTGTACTGGATGTGGCGCAACGGACGGGACTACGAGATGTCATCGCAATTCGGTTCGCACGTGGGGCAGCCCGGGACCGCCTATGGTGTGAAGTAGAACATCGCCCGAGTGATTGGGCACCCCGCTCCCTTTTAGAAGGGAGTTCGAAAAAGTAATCATGGTCGGAAGATCGATCGAATAGATGGCTGGGTCGAACTGAGTTCACTCGAAGGATTACAAGCGAGCCTTGGTCGAGGCGACTATGCAAGTGTTCTGGGACAAGAACGAAGAATGTCATCTAAGGAACGAAGCTTCACTAAACTTCGTTCCGCTTCGTTCCCATGTCGATTCTGTGGGACGTAGAGGGCCGTCAAGGATCAAGATGAACGCCCTCCGGGCGCCCTTGACTGCCCTCTACGTCTCTGGCGGAGGGAGATCCTTTTTTCTCTTGACTCCGCCGACGCTTTCATAGATGGAGACGAGTTGCTCCTGCTAAGGATGCATTTCCGTCTCCTCTCCGCAGACCATGACGTCTTGAGTTCTGCCTGGAATGTAGCCAATACGGAAGTACTTCTCGTCTGGCCTTGTTGGGGGCCGGGAGAGGCCGCACTGTTGAAGTGAGGGCTCTCCGGTGTGGGTAGGTTCCGATCATTCTCCGTTGAGGGCGGTTGTCGCGGCTTTGAGTTTGCCGACTTCGCGCTCGATGGCTGCGGCGGTTCTTGCGATCTGGGGGTCGACGGCGGTCCACTGCTTTTGCTCGATGGCTTCGCGGACAGCGGGCAGGGTTTTGACGCCGTAGCCGGTGAAGAATCCGGGCGCGTAGATCATGTTTTCAAACCATGGTCGATTGGGCAGGCCCGCAGGGTCAGTGAGAGCGTGCTCTGTTGCGATGAGAAGTGTGTTGACTTTGGGGTCGGCGCTCTCGGCGTGGGCGGTGAAGGCTTTCTCGTAATCTGCGGCCGCGGCGGTGAGATCGTCGGAAGCCTGATCGAGCGGGGCGAAGTTGAAGTAGGGAGGGACGACGTCGACCGGAGGCGGAACGCTGGTCTTCTTCGGATCTGCGGCAGCCTTGTAAACGCCGTCGGCGAGGTCGGCATTGCGATCCTTGATCTGGGTGCGCATGGTGTCGGCGAGTTTCTTGACCTCGGTGACGTAAGTGTGGATGGTGTCGGCCTGATCGGTGAACTGATAGGGGAGAACGTCGGCGTCGGCCATGCGCATCATCATGGTGCCGGCGGTCTGCGCGAGTGCTCGTTCGTAGACGAATTCAGTGTCCTGAAAATGTGTGTAGTAGTAGAAGTCGTCGTAGATGGAGTGATACTGGCCGCCGCCTTCGTCTTCGCCGCCGTAAGCGAGGTTGGCGCTGGGAACGCCGAGGTGGTCGATGAAGACGGTGTAGTCAGAGCCGGAGCCGAGGGCGGAGATGCGTGAGTCGAGCCGGGACTTGGCTTCGGCGCGCGACTCGGGTGTGCCGCGCAGCCGGGCGGCGAGGCGTGCACGCTTCCAGACGGACATCTTTGTTTCGGGGTCATCGACGTCTTTGGCGACGCTGTTGATGAAGTTTTCGAGCGAGTGCGATCCGCCGGCATGGAAGAAGCCGCGGCCGTTCCCGTCGGAGTTGAAGTAGGCGACGGCGTGCTGCTTCAATTCGTCGGCGTGATACTCAGCCCACTCAGTTGAACCGAGGAGCGCCGGCTCTTCGCCGTCCCAGAAGCAATAAATGATGGTGCGGGCGGGTTTCCAACCTTGCTTGAGCAGTTCGCCGAGGGCGCGCGCTTCTTCAAGTTCGGGGCTGGCGCCGCTGAGGGGGTCTTCGGCGCCGTTGACCCAGGCGTCGTGATGATTACCGCGAATGACCCACTCGTCGGGGAAAGTTGCTCCAGGAATGGTGGCGACGACGTCATACAGAGGCTTGCGATCCCAGTTGAAGGCGACGGCAAGATGAGCCTGCGCTTTGCTGGGGCCCGTCTTGTAGGTGAAGGGTAGACCGCCGCGCCAGCTCTCGGGAACGGTCTGGCCTTCAAGGGACTTCAGAAACGGCTGTGCGTCGGCATAGGAGATGGGCAGCACCGGGATCTTCGTAATGGTCTGCACCTGGTCGAGCGGGATGAGCTTTACGCCAGGCTTCGCTCCGACGCCGGGGGTCTGCGGATCGCCGGGGTAGACGGGCATGTCCATGACGCTGCCACGCTGCGCACCTTCGGCGGGCCGCATGGGGCCGTCAGGGTAGGAGTCGCCGCGGGCGTAGCCGTCGTCTTTGGGGTCAGAGTAGATGATGCAGCCGACTGCGCCATGTTCGGCGGCGACCTTGGGCTTGATGCCTCGCCAGGTCTCCCCATAGCGGGCGATCACAATTGCTCCCTTCACGGAGACGCCCATGGCATCGAGCTGCTCGTAATCGGAGGGCGCGCCGTAGTTGACGTAGACGAGGGGCGCAGTGACATCGCCGTCTCTTGAGTAGGCGTTGTAGGTTGGAAGCTGCTCATCTTTCTGGTTGGAGGTGGGATCAACGGCCAGCGCGGGCTCTTCGAGCTTGGCGGTGAATCTGGCGGGCCCGAGGAGTTCGAGCTTGCGGGATTTGGGCGTGGGGAAGAGCGCTTCGAACTGCTCGATCTTGGCATCGAGGCCGTAGGACTTGAGCTGGGCCAGCAGCCACTCGGCATTGTCCTTGTCGTAAGGAGAACCCACGTGATGTGGCCGCGCGGAGAGACGACGCATGTTCTCGCGAATGCGATCGGGTTCAGGAATGGCGCGGAACTTCTGCTCCCATTGCACTTCGGCAGAGGAGTGCACGGCGGTATAGCCGCGCAGGGATTCAGGATGCGTCGGGTCCACGGCATAGGCATTCATGGACAGGATCAAAAGACAGGCAAAGAGTCTACGCATGCGACGGGCACCTCATTGAACAGAGATTTCTGCAACGATGCTGCGGTCTTGCGCTTGGGGATATTGCGGGGTAAGGAGACTGTAATACCCGCGGCTGGGAGGGGTCAACCCTGATCTGATCAAACCGCCGGCAAGTCCTAAGAATATAGTTGACAGGCTGGCAGATCGGGCCTAGACTCCTATGAATATAGGAGGTCGTGCGGAGATGGTTGCAAAGAAAGCCGGGCTGACGAGGCTCGAGTTGAGGATCATGCAGGTGATCTGGAAGCGTGGCAGCAGCACCGTGAGCGCCGTACAGGGCGAGTTGCGGCCTCCCCTGGCCTACACCACGGTGCAGACGGTTCTCAACATCCTGGAGCGGAAGGGCAAGCTGAATCGCGAACTTGAGGGGCGGGCGTTTGTGTACTCGGCAAAAGTGAGCGAAGAGAAAGCGATCGGGCAAAGCCTTGGCGACCTGATCGATCGCATGTTTGGCGGGTCGAGTGAAGAGCTGGTGATGAGCCTGTTGAGGAGCCGGCAGATTGATGCGAAGCGGCTGGCGAAGTTGACCGAGCAATTCAGCAAGGGCAAGGGAGATGCGGATGAGCGGCTTTGAAAACTTTCTCCTGGCGTATCTCTTGAATTCGCTGTGGCAGGCGCCGCTGCTGTTTGCCGCGGCGTGGATTGCGACGTGCATGCTGCGTGGTGCCGGTCCGGCGGCGGAACATCCCGTATGGGTGGGGGCGCTGGTGCTGGAGGGTGTGATTCCGGCGGTTTCGATTCTTCCCTGGCAGAGTTTTTACTTCGCATGGCCGTGGCACGCGAATGGCGGCGCGATTGGCGATGCGCATGTTTCGGTGCAGATGGCCGCAGGTACGGGATTTGCAGCATTGCGGCTTCCGCCGGCCGTGATGACGGTGCTCTCCGTTGCGTATGGCTTGCTGACGACCTACTTCATCGCGCGGTTTGCGTGGAGGTGTATGCGCCTTTCGGCGCTGATGCGTGGGGCGGAGCCGCTGATGCTGAGCGGCGAGGCAGCGGTATCGTGCAAGCGCTGGTTGGAGCAGTTCGACATCGCGCGTCCAATCGCGATTGTCTGCTCGGATAAGGTTTTCGCACCGGTGACGTTGGGCATGACGCGGAGACGCGTTGTGCTGCCGGCGGGGTTGGTCGCGCGTCTGCCAAATGCGGATCTCGACACGGCGATCGCACACGAATTCGCGCACGTACGGCGCAATGACTTTCTGAAGAATCTGCTGTACGAGATCATGGCCCTCCCCATGAGTTATCACCCCTGCCTTTGGTACACGCGGCAACGCATGATGGAGACGCGGGAAATGGTGTGTGACGAGATGGCTGCGGGAATTTCAGGCAGGCAGAATTATGCGCAATCGCTATTGCGGCTGGCGGCTCTGCTGTTGCAAGGGAGGCCGGTCAGCGTTCCTCACGCCATCGGAGTGTTCGATGCCAACACGCTCGAAAGGAGACTTATGAAACTTACGGAGAAGAAGAAACGGACGGGCCGTTTGCGCGTGTGCATGTCGGTGGTTGTCTGCGCTGTGCTGGGAGTCGCCACGGCTGCGTCGGCAGTTGCGTTGCGGCTCGGCGTGGACTCGCAGGCAACGATGGATAAGCAGGCGACGAAGAAACCTCGCTCCATTCCGCCGAAGACGATGGCGGAAAACATCATCAGCAAGGTGAATCCAAAGTATCCTCCGGAGGCCAAGAAGGCCGGCATTCAAGGGACGGTGGTTCTGGATGCGGTAGTCGGTAAAACCGGAGACGTGGAGAAGCTGAATGTTGTGTCGGGGCCGAACGAACTTCAGCAGTCCTCGCTGGATGCGGTGCGGCAGTGGAAATACAGGCCATTTCTCTTGAACGGAGATCCAATCGAAGTGGAGACGACGATCAGCGTGATTTATTCGCTCCAGAAGTAGGGCGAATTGCTCGCCCCGGCTTTGAGAATCCGGAGCTGGCGAACGCGGCGATTATCGGGAGCTCATCGTTGCAAAATCAGATTCTTCGCGCTGCTCACCCCGCAGACGATTTATCGTCTGCGGGGCCCCAAAGCATGCAGCGCTCAGAATGACAGGAGAAATCGGGTGGCTGGCCTTCAAATCGTTCAGATGCCGGCGTACCATGCGTATCCGGCTTCGGGAGACGCAGAGCCCAGGCCCTTACCGAATCTCTTCAGCGAGTCGGTGGCCGTGATGCGGGTAATGTATTTCACGCTCTTGTAGCCGAGTTGGCGAGGTACGCGCAGGCGCAGAGGACCGCCAAATCCCACGGGGAGATCGCCGTCGTTCATACCCATCGTGAGAAATGTCTGGGGATGTGTGGCGTCGGCCATGTCGATGCTTTCCCACCAGTCCTTTTCGATGGAGAAATAGACGACATAGCGCGCCTGGGGCAGGACGCCGACCGTGTCGAGCACGTTGACTAGCGGTGTTCCGATCCACTCCGCGATGTACGACCAGCCTTCTTCGCATGCAACTTCGGTGATCTGGTTGTGAACGGGAAGAGCCTTGAGGTCGGCGAGCGAAAACGACGTGGGATGCGCAACCATACCGTCGACAGTCAACTTCCAGTCGGAGAAGCCCACGGCCTGATGGCGCTTGAACGCATCGCTGGGAGGCGCGGTTTCGTTGCGGAAGGGTTTTTCGGAGACCATGCTGCGAGGGAATTCGCGGGCCAGGGAATGCCTGGTGAGAATCCGCTGTGCGGCGTAGGTCAGCGATTCGCCGGGACCGTAGATTCCACCGCTGTCGGGCGGGATGAGGCCGTAGTGGCGAGCGATCTGGGAAGCAGCGGCCAGACCCGCCACGCCTGCGGTTGCAGCAACGCCTGTGGTGATGAGCTTGCGGCGAGAGATGTTGCTCATGGGTGCTCCGAGGAGACGTTGGCTCGTCCGGTGATCATGGCCCGCATGCGACTCCAGAAGCCGGCCAGGGCAATCATCGTTACGTGGACGATGAGGAAGAAGACTAGGAATCCCGAGATGAAGAAGTGGAGGGTACGCGCAGACTGCCGGCCTCCGAGAAGATTGACGGCCGCGGGCACTGCGGAGTCGAAGGCAGGTGAGAGCGCGAGGCCGGTCCAGATGACCAGTGGAAACAGGATGAAAATGACGACGAGATATGCGGTGCGTTGGACGACGTTGTACGTTTGACTCTCTGCTGGGTCGGGCGGTGCGCGGCGCAGATATTTCGCGAACACCGCACGGAATGCACCCCAATTGCGATCGGCGGGCGAGGGGAGCAGATTCTTGCGGAAGTGGCTGTTGAGCAGGCTTGCCACGACGTAGACGAGTCCGGTGAGCACCAGAACCCATGCGGCCTCGAAGTGGAGGTAGCGGCTCCAGCCATTTTGATCGGGCATTACGTAGTTGTAGCCGGAGGGAACCGTATCTCTCGAGGCGGGTATGGGGATTTTGAAAAGTGGTTGAGTCCCGGAGTTGCCGGTTTCGCCCCAGTAGAAGCGCGGGTGCGAGATGACGATTTCGCCGCCGGTGATGAGTAGGGCAAGGAACGAAATGACGGTGATCCAGTGGCTTATGCGGACGAGTGCGCTGTGCCGCTGGTTGGCTTTCAATTGGGGCGAGGAAGTGACTGACACGCGGGGAGGATAGCACACACGGAGCACGAAAATATCGGAAACGAGTTGCGTGTCGATCAGACTCTTCGGCCTGCGCCTTCGGCACCCGTCTGCTGCTCGGCTTATGCCGTCGCCGGTCCAGCAATCCCTTCGGGCCTTGCCGCCTCAAGCCGCTTCCGCCAGCGACGCATCTGTCGCTCGCTGATGCCGATCAACTCCGCTGCCTGCCAGCACTTGATCTTCCCATCTGTGGCTCGCAACAACAAATTCCTGCGACTTCATTACCCGGCGCCCGGTCCTCGGATAGATCTCCACGCTCTCGCGCATGGCTCCATGATCAATGCGGAAGTTTTTGAGCAAATGCCCGGCCGGCTGCGGCTCAGATGCCAAGAATCCATAGAAGCGCATTGCAAAGACGGAATCAATCAATGGCAAACGGCAGCCTCTCTGCGTAAAGGATGGCGGACATTTTACGGAGAGTTTTGCCAAACAGGAAGCAGGGGGTAAAGGCATCCGATTGGAACGGGCGGTAGTTGTGCATCGCATGAGGGTGCCGTGGCATCCTTAACACAGCCAAATTTCTGTCCGAACCCAAGCGGACCGGAGTCAGCAAAGCGAAATCCGTCGGAAGGTACACGTTGCCGAGTTCAGACTGTTATCCCATTGATGTCGCTCCCGGCCTGAGCCGGCTGTTTCTGGACTTCTGTGCAGGGGATCCGCGAGTGCGGCCGTTCTACCCTTCTGTGCCGCGCGAGACGGGATGGCAGAAGCGATGTCTGGTGCCGGACCATTGGAACGAAGTCGTTGAGCTGCTGGCCACGCAAAATACCTCGGCTGCAACGGCTCAGGCATTGCAGGCACTCAGGGCCGGCGCAGGGACGATCTTGACCGGGCAGCAGGTAGGGTTGCTGGGCGGGCCGCTGTTCACCCCTTTCAAAGCAGCGACGGCGCTGGCACGTGCACGGCAGGCGACTGCAGCGGGCCATCCGCACGTGGCGATCTTCTGGCTGGCGACGGAAGACCACGATTTCGCCGAGATCAATCACGTCACCTTCCCGTCACGAAAAGAACTGAAGAAGCTGGTCTACGCGAAGACGCCGGCCAATCCGGTGCCGGTGGGCGGCGTTGTGCTTGACGAGACGATCGAGCCACTGATGGAGCAGGCGTGGGAGTTGCTGGGCGCGTCCGATGCGATGGATGTGCTGGTGGCTGCGTACAAGCCTGGGCGGACATTCGGGCAGGCGTTTGCGGAGTTCTACGCGAAGGCCTTTGCCGCGCAGGGGTTGCTGGTGCTGGATGCGGCCGGGAGCGAAGTGCATCGGCTGGGCGCCCCGGTTCTGCGGGCGGCGATCGAACGCGCGGATGAACTGCACGCGGCGTTGCTGGAGCGGAACAAGGCGCTTGAGGCTGCGGGATATCATGCGCAGGTTGCGGTCGCGCCGCAGTCAAGTTTGCTGTTCTTGATCGATGAGCGCAGCGGGGCACGGATTGCACTGAAGCGGACAGGGCCAAATGCTGCTGAGCCGAATGGGCTTTGGCAGGCGGGGCGCGAGAAGTTTACGAGGGCAGATCTGGTGGGCATTTTGTCGGCCGAGCCGGAGCGGATTTCACCGGCGGCGCTGCTGCGGCCGGTGTTTCAGGATTTTCTGCTCGGAACCTCTCTGATTGTGGGAGGACCAGCGGAGATCGCATACTTTGCACAGTCAGCGGTGCTATACGAGCGCATTCTTGGGCCGGCGCGGACGACTGCCGCGGAGCCGAGGCTTTCGGCAACGCTCATCGAGCCTGCGATTGGGGAACTTCTTCGCAAGCATGAGCTGGGGCTGGAACGAGTTTTCAGCGAGACAGCGGATTCGCTTGCGCAACTGCTGGCGGCGCGGGCGATGCCGGTGGAGGGCAAGCGCAAGCTGGCGGCGGCGGGGTCGGCGCTGGATGCGGAGTTGGAGCCGCTGCTTGAGTACATGAAGGCGATGGATGCGGGGTTGGGGCGGTCGGCGGATACGGCAGCGAGCAAGATGCGCTACCAGATGAACCGGCTGCGGCGTCTGGCGGCGAACTTCGAGTTGCAACGCGAGGGCTCGCTGCGCAGGCACGCGGAAGCGATTGAGCGGGCGTTGAATCCAGGCGGCGTTCTGCAAGAGCGCGTGCATGGGGCGGCGTACTACTTCGCTCGCTACGGGTTTGATCTGGGGGAGACACTGACGGGGCTGGCTGGCGATCCCTGTCCGGGGCACAAGGCTGTCTGGTTTTGACGCGAGTGCCAGTCCTGTCTATCAGGAAGCCGCGAACTGCAGCCGACAATTCACCACTGACAATGCAAAACCGTGACCGGCGCGCCTGTACTTTGTTCGGGGGTAGGCTCTTTGGTAGGCGGGCCGGTCAACCCCCAGCCGGCGTGACCGTGGAAGGTATCGGCGAAGAGCTGGAAGGAGCGGCCGCAGGCGTTACACCTGAAGTTGTGTTCGACGACGTCGGCGGGCCACTCCCGGTTGAAGAGGTCTTGCAAAGGGCAGGTGCTTGCCGCGAGGGTCATCCTGCCACCGTCAACTGCAGTAAGCAGCCGGCGGGCGAATTCGAGGTACTCCCCTGGCTTGTCGATGCTCCGGCTCTCCAAGAGCCCTTCGCATTGTGAGCAGGACACCACTGCATGAGTTTGCCACTTTGCTCGATGGTCGGGAGCGATGCCGAAAGTACATGGGTAATGTTGCCCCAAAGGCACTCCGTTTGCAGCTGGAGATCGAATCGGACGACAGAGGAGCCACTTTGTATAATTTCCCCGAAATGATCGGAGACGGGCGATGAGGCAGTTGTTTGTGACGGCGGTCCTGTGCGTGATGGTGTATGCGGCGCAGGCGCAGAAGGAACCTTGTGCGTTGCCCGGTGATAACAATGCGTTTCTGGGGATCCGGACGATTCGAATGTGGCCCGGCGAAGCTCCTCAGGCCAAGGGAACGGCTTGCGAAGACACCCCGACGCTGACGATTTTTGATCCGCAGCACGGGCACGACAACGGGTCGGCGGTGGTGGTGCTTCCCGGCGGGTCCTATGCACATCTGGCGGCGAACCTGGAAGGCCGGCAGGTAGCGGACTGGTTCACGTCGCGGGGATTCCGGGCGTTTGTGCTGAGCTATCGGTTGAGTTCGAACGGATATCTGCTTCCGGTGCCGTTGCTCGATGCGCGGCGGGCGGTGCAGATGGTGCGGGCGCGTGCCAGCGATTATCACATCGATCCGAATCGCATTGTGATGATTGGGTTTTCGGCGGGAGGCCATCTGGCGGCACTGGCGGCGACGCAGGCGGTCGATGGATCGGCTGATGCACAAGATCCGATTGACCGGGTGTCGAGCCGGCCGGATTTTCTGGTGCTCGGCTATCCCTGGATAGGGGCCATCTCGAGCGATACTTCGCACCTGAGCTATTGCAAGCTTTTCAACGTGATGGACCAATGCGAGTTACTCCGTACCTCTTACTCCCCCGACCTCTTCGTCACTTCTAAAACGCCCCCGACCTTCTGGTACCACACGGCAGATGATCAGACCGTGCCCGTGGAGCAGGGGTTGCGGTTTTATGAGGCGCTGATCAAGGCAGGAGTTCCGGCGGAAGGACACATCTTCGCGAAGGGTCCCCACGGGACGGGACTAGGCAAAGGCGACGCGTCGCTGGACCAGTGGCCGGACTTGCTGGAGACATGGCTGCGGGCGCAGGGACTCTTGACGTCGGACGCGTCTGCGGCGCAGATAAAGTGAAAAATGACTGCGTCTTCCGGGCTGTGTTGAACGTCGCTTTAAAATCCACGTATTTGATTGGCTCCGTCGCAATTGCAGAGCCGCCGTAACACCGCATGCCCTATCCACTGTGGCTGCGGATGTTGTTCAACTCTTTTTCTGGAGGACTTTCCGCTCATGATCGCAGTGCGTCGATTTGCTTTCAACTGGGTTGCCGCGGCAGCCTTGCTTTGTGTTTTAAGTAGCCAGTCGTTGCAGTCGCGTGCGCTGGCTCAGGAGCGTCCAGCAGCCCAACAACAGGCCCAACAGCCGGCGCATCAGGGCGGCGAGGAGCAGAAGGAAGCTCCCAAGGAAACGCCGATTCCGCCGGAGAAGAGTTCGGTGACGCATCACGAACTGATGCTGAATGGCAAGTCGTTGAAATACACAGCGACGGCAGGCACTCTGCTGATTCGTGATGAGGACGACAAACCTTATGGCAGCATTTTCTACGTGGCCTATACGCTGGATGGCGCGGAGCCGACGACGCGGCCGGTAAGTTTCCTTTATAACGGCGGTCCGGGATCGGCAACCCTCTGGTTGCATATGGGCTCGTTCTCGCCGGTTCGCATCCAGACAGACAGCCCGAATGCCACGGCGGGTCCGCCGTTCAAACTGGTGCCGAACCAGTATTCGCTGCTCGACAAGACGGACATGGTGTTCATCGACGCTCCGCTGACGGGTTATTCGCGCGCGGTGGGCAAGGCGCAGGCGAAGGATTTTGCAGGCGTCGATCAGGATTTGAAGGCGTTTGACCGCTTTATTGCCCGGTATATCTCGGTGAACCAGCGGTGGAATTCGCCAAAGTTTCTGATTGGCGAATCGTATGGAACGACGCGGTCTGCGGGCTTGTCGGATTTGCTGGGGAGCGATGGGATTCAATTGAACGGGATCGTGCTGATCTCGTCGATTTTGAATTACGCGATTCGGTCGCCGGGGTACGACACCATCTACATTTCGAATTTGCCGAGTTATGCGGCGGCGGCGTGGTACTTCAACAAGGTGCAGAACAAGACGCCGGACGTAGCGGCGTGGGTGCAGCAGGCACGGGAGTTTGCGGCGGGGCCGTATGCAGCAGCGTTGTACCAGGGACACAATCTGCCGGCGGCGCAACTCGACTCTGTCGCCAGGGAGATGAGTCGGCTGACTGGTCTGAGTGTGGACTACATCAAGGAGGCGAACCTGCGCGTATCGCCGACGCGGTTCCGCAAAGAAGTGTTGCGCGGCGATCGCAAGACGCTGGGTCGGTATGACATGCGGTTCGAGGGCGAGGACATTGACGCGGCCGGTGAGAATCCGAGCTACGATCCTTCAGACACTGGGATTTCGGGAGCGTTTGTCGCGGCGATCCACGATTACCTGGAGCGCGAGTTGAAGTACGAGAGCAACGATACATATCGGCCGAGCGCGGGCGACATCGGGCAGTGGGACTGGAAGCACAGACCTGCGGGTGCCGGGCCGGGATTTGGAGGCCAGCAATTGCAGCCCTACGTCGCCGGAGATCTGGGCGCGGCTATCCGGAAGAATCCGCACCTGAAAGTGTTCTCGGCGAATGGATATTTTGATTTGGCAACGCCGTTCTTCGCGACCGAGTACGACCTCGATCACATGGACCTGGAGCCGGAACTACGGGGGAATGTGCAGTTTGGGTATTATCCTTCGGGGCACATGATCTACCTGAATGTCGATGCACTGCACCAGTTGAAGGATGATTTGGCGGCGTTCATCGACAAGGCGACAAAGTAAGCTGATTTGCGCTGCGCGCGGGCCGGATCAGCGGTTCTGGCGATGCGGTAGATCTGCTGATTGCAAAGGAAAGCGCCGGGACTTGAGAGTCCCGGCGCTTTTGTTTGGCCTAGTTCTGGGGTTGAGGACTTGAGTTGCCGGGAGGGGGAGGGGGAGGGCCGCCGCCCGGGCCGTTATGCCGCATGTTTTGCTGCATGGCTTCGAATTTCTGCTTCTGTTCGTCGGTGAGCAGCGCCTTGATGCTGTTATTGGTGCCCATCGCGATGGTATGCGCCTGCGCACGGCGGTCATCCTGCGAGAGCGATTCGTTCTGCATGAGCGCCTGCATCTTCTGCTGACGATCGACCAGCAGGGGTTTGATCTGGTTCTGCTGATCTGTAGTGAGGTTCAATTCGCGCGTGAGGCGCTCGAGCTGCCGGTTGGGGTCCATGCGCATGCCGCGGCCGCCTTGGGGTGGTCCGGCTTGACCCTGATCGGGAGGTGGTGGGGGAGGGTTGTCCTGAGCGAAGGCGGCGCCGGTGACGCCGAGGGCGAGCAGGCCGCTTAGAGCCAGGGTTGCGAACTTGGTTTGCATAGAGTTTTGAATCCTCCGATTCTGGGTGAGGAACCAGCGCGGATTTGCAGGCCAGCGGTTCGGTTCCTCGGATGTTTTCCCGGGCCAAAGGGTTTGCCGGGAAGTACCGTTCAGGGAGGTAGACGGGAAATGGGACAGGGGGATGAGGATGCGTGAAGGATTGGGCGGAAATTGGTTCGAAAAAGACCCCAAAAAATTAGAGGCGGGCGCGTCGGCTTCGGGAGTGGAAGGATTCCCGGAACCGACTGCCCGCTGGACCCTGAACCGGGTCTAGGTGGTATGTTTAGTTTAGGCCTGTTGTACCGGAAATCAAGTTCTTTTTTGGTCCGAACTCCCGATTCGTGACAGCTGTCACAAGACCCTCTCACATAGCGCCGTACGGCGTTGACCGTGGGGGTTTGCCCCTGATACAAAAAGGTGTTCTAAGGCATTTTCCTGATTCTGTTCTGTAACTAAAATCCCGCAAGGTTGTCGCCCCCTGGGGGTCGCGCCAACTCAGCTGTATCTGGTTGCGATGCACCATCAGGAAAATGCGAAACCCGCGAAGGAAATGCCCGTCTGCCTGAGTTAACCGAATACAAACATGGATGAAATTGTTCAACAACTCGGTGCGCTTCTGCTTGGCGCCATCCCCACGATTCTGCTCTTTATCGTGCTCGTGGCGGCCTACCAAATCCTGGTGCAAGGTCCGCTGAATCGCACACTTGCGGAGCGCCGTGCCCGGACTGAAGGCGCAGTGGAGAACGCCCACAAGGCAATCGCCCAGGCAGAAGCCAAGGCAGCAGAGTATGCCGACAAGCTGCGGCATGCGCGGGCCGAGATCTTCAAAATGCGGGAGCAGAGGGCGAAGCGTCGGAATGCCGAGCGCGAAGCCGCACTGGATGCCGCCAGGAAGGCCTCTGGAGCCAAGGTAAGCGCTGCGAAGGTGGAGATGGATGCCGAGGCGGAACGTGCCAGGCAAGTAATCCAGGGAGCGGCGGGGGAACTGGCCAATCAGGTGGTACAAGCGGTGCTTCCGCTGGCTGCCGGGAGTACCCGTTGAATCAGAATCTGCATCAAACACGAATTTCCAGCCGGATTTTGGGACTTGTTCTTTTGGGTGTGCTGAGCCTGACGATGGTTTCGCCACTTCGCGCCATAGCCAGCCAGCAGAATGCTGAGCCTCCAGCGCAACCGGCTGTCGAATCGGCGAGGCAGGAAACACAGAACCCGCCAAAAACAGAAGCTGCCAAGACCGAGGAGCAGGAGAACGACCAGTACCGGCACGCGTCGGTCGTTCAGTGGCTGGCACGGCTGTTGCACATGGACGTGGAGACGGCGGCGCGGACGTTCGAGATTTTCAACTTCAGCGTGGTGGTTCTGGGAATCTTGATTCCGCTGGTTCGGATCATGCCGAAGATGATGCGCAAGCGATCGGAAAAGATCCGGGCCGATATTGATGCGGCACGCAAGACGACGGAGGACGCGAACACACGGCTGAGCGCGGTAGAGGCGAAGCTCGCGAGCTTGGACCAGGAAATAGCGAAGTTTCGCGCCGAGGTGGAGCAGCAGATCGCGCAGGATGAGCAACGAGGCAAGGCGATGCTGGAAGAAGAGAGCGCGCGGATTGTGGCCTCTGCGGAACAGGAGATTGGCGTTGCGGCGGCACAGGCCAAGCGCTCGCTGCGGCACTTCGCAGCAGACTTGGCGATCGACCAGGCGGTGAAGAAGCTGGTGCTGACGCCGGAGACGGATCGGGAGCTGATTGCCGAGTTTGTGAACGATGCGGGTCGTGACGGAATGCATAGCGGAGGGAAGAACTGATGGCCGCGGCATTTGCTTCACGGTATGCACGTGCGTTTGCCGACGTCGTGGCTTCAGCCAGGCTGGATGCGGCGGCGCTGGATCGGCAGTTTCAGGATTTTCTGGCGACATGGGACGGCAGCAGGGAATTGCGCGAGTTCTTCATCAATCCGGCGGTTCCGGCAACGCAGAAAGTCGCCATTCTGGACAAGCTGAACGCAAAGATGGGATTGCAGAAGGAATTGCGCAACCTGCTGGCAGTGCTGATCAACAATGACCGCATTGGCGAGGTGCATGAAGTCGCGACGGCGTGGCGCGCGGAGATGCAGGAGCGGCTGGGGATTCGCCAGGCGGAGATTGTGACGGCACGGGAGTTGAACCAACAGGAGCGCGCGGAACTGATTGCGGGCGTGGGCAAGCTGGCGGGATCGCGCATTGAGCCGACATTCAAGTTGGACGAATCGCTCATCGGCGGAACGGTGGTGCGGATCGGATCGACGGTGTATGACGGATCGGTTCGCGGGCGGCTGGAGAGATTGAAGGAAGAGCTGATCGGTTGAGCCGGTCAGTGATCAGTGTTCAGTGGTCAGATTCTGGTTTGATAAACGAATCGGAACCAAGGAATCAGTTTTTAGTGATCAGTAAGAAAGAGTTTCGGCACGGATTTCGGATCGTCAGCATCCGACGATCGGTAGACTGAGAACTGTGAACTGAAAACTGAGACCTGCAAGGAACTTGCAAATGGCTCAGATCAAGGCAGACGAGATTACGCAACTACTTCGCGAGCAGATCGCGAACTACGACTCCAAAGTCCAGGTGGACGAGGTTGGCACGATCACTTCGCTGGGCGACGGCATCGCCCGCATTCACGGGCTCGACAAGGTGATGGCGGGCGAACTGCTCGCATTCCCGCACGGCATTGCCGGGCTGGCACTCTCGCTCGAAGAAGACCAGGTGGGCTCGGTGGTGCTGGGAGACTACACGGAGCTCCGCGAAGGCGAAGAGGTAAAGCGCACCGGAAAGATCTTGAGTGTACCGGTCGGCCACGGCATGATCGGCCGCGTGGTGAATGCGCTGGGTGTGCCGATCGACGACAAGGGACCGATCGCATCCACCGAGTCGCTGCCTGTTGAGCGACTGGCGCCGGGCATTATCGACCGGCAGCCGGTGCGCGAGCCGATGGCGACGGGTCTGAAGGCGATTGACGCCATGATTCCGATTGGCCGCGGACAGCGCGAGCTGATCATCGGCGACCGCCAGACCGGCAAGACAGCCGTGCTGCTGGACACGATCATCAACAACGCGAAGAACGATCTGATCTGCATCTACTGCGCGATCGGGCAGAAACGCTCTTCCATCGCGCAGGTTGTCCAGACGCTTACGGAAGCCGGCGCAATGGGGCACACAGTGATTGTGGCTGCTTCCGCGTCAGAGCCCGCGCCGATGCTTTACCTCGCGCCCTATGCGGCGACGGCGATCGGCGAATACTTCCGTGACAACGGCAAGCACGCGCTGGTGATGTACGACGATCTTTCGAAGCATGCGATGGCGTACCGCGAGATTTCGCTGCTGCTGCGGCGTCCACCGGGCCGCGAAGCGTATCCGGGCGACGTGTTTTATCTCCACTCGCGTTTGCTGGAGCGCTCGTCGAAGATGAGTAACGAAAGGGGCGGCGGTTCGCTGACGGCGCTGCCGGTAATTGAGACGCAGGCCGGCGACGTTTCGGCATACATTCCGACCAACGTGATTTCGATTACCGACGGCCAGATCTTTCTGGAAACCGACCTGTTCAACTCGGGCGTGCGTCCGGCCGTGAACGTGGGACTCTCGGTTTCGCGCGTGGGATTCTCGGCAGCCATCAAGGCGGTGAAGCAGGTTGGTTCGACGCTGAAGCTGGACCTGGCGCAGTATCGCGAACTGGCGGCGTTTGCGCAGTTCGGTTCGGATCTCGATCCGCTGACGCAGAAGCAGCTGAACCGCGGCCAGCGCTTGACGGAGTTGCTGAAGCAGCCGCAGTTCCATCCGCTGACCTGGCAGCAGCAGGTAGTGATTCTGTTCTCGGGTACCCAGGGCTATCTGGACGACATCGAGGTGAAGGACATTCGAGCGTTTGAGAACGGACTTTACCCAGTATTTTGATTCGGCGCAGTCGGCGCTGATGGATGACCTGACCAAGAAGAAGTCGCTGGATGACGATCTGCGCAACCGGCTGCATGCGGCGCTGAAGGAGTACAAGGCGAACTTCGTAGCGGAGTTGGCCGGCAGCTAAAGCGTAAGGCAGTTCATAGTTCGTAGTTCTTAGTTTAAAGTTGGGGACGAGGAACTCACGAGGCGTAAATCGGAATTACTGTGAACTAAGAACTGTGAACTGAGAACTGAAAAAAATGGCAAACGTACTGGATCTACGGCGACGCATACGCAGCGTGAAAAACACGCGGCAGATCACCAAGGCCATGAAGATGGTCTCGGCGGCGAAGCTGCGTCGCGCGCAGGAGCGGGCGCTGGCGGCGCGGCCCTACGCGAAGATGATCACCAGCGTGCTGGAGTCGCTGACGCGGCGCGTGGACATCTTTGACGAAGAGACCGGGCAACTTGCGGCATCCGCTGTTTGCCACGCGGCCTGAGAAGCGCGTGCTGATCGTCGTGATCAGCGGCGACAAGGGATTTGCGGGCGCGTTCAACGCCAACATTACCAAGACGGCGTTTCAGTTCATCGACGGCAATACGGACAAGGAAATCGACATCGAGGCGATCGGCCGCAAGGGGCGCGACCTGTTGCGCCGACGCTATCCGTTGCAACTTACAGCGAGGAGACCGATGAGAACGGCAACGAGCGCGAGGTCCGCAATGAGCGCAAGGGCAACGTCGAGATCACGGGCGATCATCCGGGAATGCTGCTGAAGCTCGAAGCGAGCCGCGTGTTTGAGCTGGCGCAGAACATCATCTCGCGTTATGTGCACGAGGAGATTGACGCGGCCTACATCGTCTACAACGAATTCAAGTCCGTGATTGCGCAGCGGCTTGTGGTCGAGCGGCTTCTGCCGATTCTCCAGATCGGCGGCTCCGCAGATCGAAGGCGCCGTTGAACCGACACCGGAAGAGCGCGAGCGGGCGGCACATGCCGCGTTGAGCGCGGGCATCACTCTGGAAGAGGCGAGCACCGAAGAGGCCGACGAGGAAGCGAAGAAGTTCGGCACGGCGAATGTGGACTACATCTATGAGCAGTCGCCCGAAGAGCTGTTCAACGGGCTGCTGCCGCAGTACATTTCGGCGATGCTGTATCACGCGATGTCGGAGTCGGTGGCTGCGGAGCATGCGGCGCGCATGACGGCGATGGATTCGGCGACCAACAATGCATCGGACATGATCGACGCCTACACGCTGGAGATGAACCGCGTGCGGCAGGCGGCGATCACCAAGGAAATTATCGAGATTGTGAGCGGCGCAGCGGCTGTTTAGGTTCAGAATCCCACCCAAGCCGCACAAAACGCGCCTTGGATGGGGCACCCCAAGCTTTGGGAATTGAGAAGGCAGAGTTTATGGCAGAAAACATTGGCAAGGTAATTCAGATTTCTGGTCCCGCGGTGGACGTGCAGTTTGAAGAAGCGACGATGCCGCCGATTTACCAGGCGCTGCGCGTGACGAGCGATGGCTTCGACGTGCCTTCGCCGATTTCCGTGATCCTTGAAGTGCAGCAGCACCTGGGCGAGGGACGCGTGCGCACGGTGGCAATGGAAGGCACCGAGGGCATGGTCCGCGGCATGAAGGCCATCGATCTTGGCGGTCCCATCAGCATGCCGGTGGGCAAGGAGACGCTGGGACGCGTGCTCAACGTGATCGGCGAGCCGGTCGACGAACTGGGCCCCATCGGCGCAAAAACGCGGATGCCCATTCACCGCCCGGCACCGCTGTTTGACGAGCAGTCGACGCACGAGGAGATGTTCGAGACCGGCATCAAAGTCATCGACCTGATCCAGCCGTTTTTGAAGGGCGGCAAGATCGGCCTGTTTGGCGGCGCGGGCGTGGGCAAGACCGTCGTCATCATGGAACTGATCAACAACGTGGCCAAGAACCACGGCGGCTTCTCGGTGTTTGCCGGCGTAGGCGAGCGTACGCGCGAGGGCAACGATCTGTGGCTCGAAATGACCGAGTCGGGCGTGATCAAGCCGGGCAAGTGGCAGGAGTCAAAGTGCGCGCTGGTTTACGGCCAGATGACCGAGCCGCCCGGAGCGCGCTTGCGCGTGGCCTTGAGCGCGTTGACCGTCGCCGAGTACTTCCGCGACGTTGAAGGCTCCGATACGCTGCTCTTCATCGACAACATTTTCCGGTTTACGCAGGCGGGATCTGAAGTTTCGACGCTGCTGGGCCGCATGCCTTCAGCCGTGGGATACCAGCCGAACCTGGCGACCGAAATGGGCGAGTTGCAGGAGCGCATTACTTCGACCAGCAAGGGCTCGGTAACGTCGGTGCAGGCTGTGTATGTGCCGGCCGATGACTTGACCGATCCGGCGCCGGCGACGACGTTTGCTCACCTGGATGCGACCACGGTGTTGAGCCGGCCGCTGTCGGAACTGGGCATTTATCCGGCGGTCGATCCGCTGGCTTCGACGTCGCGCATTTTGTCGGCGCGCATTGTGGGTGATGATCACTACGACGTGGCGCAGGGCGTGAAGAAGATTCTGCAGCGCTACAAGGATCTGCAGGACATCATCGCGATTCTGGGTATCGATGAGCTTTCGGAAGAGGACAAGCTCACCGTGGCACGCGCGCGCAAGGTGCAGAAGTTCCTGTCGCAGCCGTTCCACGTGGCCGAGCAGTTCACCGGTATTCCCGGCGCGTATGTGAAGATTGCGGACACGGTGCGCAGCTTCAAGGAAATCATCGAAGGCAAGTACGACGATATTCCGGAGCAGGCGTTCTACATGAAGGGCGCGATCGAGGAAGTGCTGGAGACAGCAGAGAAGCTGAAGGCAACGGCGTAAGACGACAGTTGCTCAGTGATCAGTTGTCAGTCGTCACTTTATTTCGACTTGCTGCCGACTTCTTCAACTGAGAACTGAAGACTGTGAACTGAGAGACTGACTTATGGCAGACGAATCCAATTCGCTGCGGGTTCGGCTGGTGACGCCGGAGCGCATTCTGTTTGACACCACGGCGGACGCGGTCGAGCTGCCGGCGAAGAACGGCTACATGGAAGTGCTCTACGGGCACGCGCCGCTGCTGGCCGAGCTGGGCGCGGGCGACGTGCGGCTGCACGGCGGCCCATGATTCGGACTCGGCTGGAGCGAACAGATCTACAACGTGTCTTGGGGATTTGTTGAAGTGCTGCCGGATCGGGTGACGATTCTGGCGAACGATGCGCTGAAGCCTGAGGAGATCGATGTGCCGCGTGCCGAGCAGCAACTGGAGCGCGGCGCAGAAGGAATGGAACGAAGCCGGCGAGAGCGAAGAGAAGTATGCCGATGCGCTGCACCGGATCGCCGAGGCCGAAGCGAAACTGGCTACGGCGCAGGAGAAGTACTAAAGATTCTGCATCTGCTGAGCGCAGAAAGAAGAAGACCCTGCTCGATGAGCAGGGCCTTCGTGCTTCTGACGGTTCGCTACCAGACGGTCCGTGGATAATGCTCTGCAATTTGTTCATCAGCTGAGATCAGGGGAGCAAGACCGTGTGTTCGTGCCTGGGCCACGATCATCCGATCGAATGGATCGCGCGTCCATTTTTCATCGGCAGCTGCGGAAACGACATCGGCGAACGAGAGATCGGATTCTGCCAGGCCGATCTCATGCTCAAGCTTGGCGAGAATGTCTCGGCTGCGCAACTTGCAGCGGCCAAGTTCGTACAAGTACTCCAATTCAAGGAGGACCATGGGCGAAAAGAGCAGATCGGAATCGTCAATACGCTTGAGAGTTTTTGGACTCAGGTTCTTCAATTTGCCGGCCGCCAGCCACAATACAACATGCGTATCGAGGTAGGTAATCACAACTTCTCCCAATCCTTCGCCCAGCCCTTCTGCATTTCATCCAGCATCTTCCTCTTGAGCTTTGGATCGAGCAGGTCAAGGTCTGGGGGATTCAGGATGTTCAGGACTGTGATATTACTCAGCTTGGACGGAGCATGTTCGGGCACAATACGCACGCGGCGCCCCTTGTGACTTACGAGGATTTCTTTTCCTTCGAGCGCTTTCTCCACGATGGAAAAGATATTGCGGCGAAACTGGGAGATGGGAACTTCCATAGGAATAGTGTACCATGTGTACAGTTTGCATGTACGCGCATGTACACTACGATTATTTCTGACCCGCGAGTCTACCAAGATAAGGCCCTGCTCTAGAGAGCAGGGCCTTCGTGCGTTTGGGCTGGCGTCATGGTTGATTTGGCTCTACAGGCGTTGCTTCACCGACGATGCGCGAGGTTACGTGGGTCTTTTCGAAGTCGCGATTCTGCGCGTTGAGGATGACCTCGCGGTGAAAGAAATAGAGGACGTGAATTTTGAATTCGGTCGAGAACGTGATCGGGAACCACACGCCATCCGGCTGCGGTGAATAGGTAATGCTGAAACCAAGGCCCGGGAAGTTGGTTCCAAGCAGCGTGCGCACCGCGAACGGGATCTTGCGTGCCATAGCGGTCGTAACAAGCACTGGCTGGTACGCGGTGGTATCGATGTAGGCGTCACCGCTCCAGCCAAAATCGTCCTTCTTCTTCGGACGAAATGCGATGTGGTAGACGTCCCGGTCATTCAGTCGCTCCCGGCCGATCATGCGAAACGAGTAGTCGAGCTGGTTTTTTGAGGTGAGCGGGAAGAGGTGGGCGTTGTATCCGTCCTTCGACGTGTCGTGGATGAGGTTCCATCGGATGTTTTCGACAATGTCGCGATCGATGGTCTCGTTGCTGTTGGGGTCGAAGGCGGGGTCTTTATCTTTTTCCTTCTTCTCTTTTCTTTTCGGACTTGTCCTTATCCTTGTCCTTATCCTTGTCAGAGTCCTTGGGCTTGTCTTCGTCGCGGGGAAGCAGCGCGGTGTAGCTGACGTATCTGTGTTCTTTCAGGAACCGGCCATCGACCTTGAGCAGTTCTTCATGGGAGCTGTCGGTTGACGGCGTGAATCGGTAGTCGGTGAGCTCCTCGCACATGACGGTGTTGCCGCGGCGGGAGGTCATTTTGGCGTGCTGCACGTAAACGTAGTGGGCGCGCTCAGCCTCAGCCGTGTCCTGGTTGACGGCGACGCGATTCATGACCGATTCGGCGGAGGGGAGATGTGCAGGATTTGAGCTGTTGGTCTGTGCCGAACTGATGCAGGCGAGAGCAAGAGCGGCCGCAGTAATCGCTGGTCGAAGGTAGTTCATGATCGCGCACATCCTTGAGATTCTGTCGGTCTCGCGAGATTCTATCGGTCCCACTGCGAAGGGTCTTCGCGGACTCACTGTAGCAGGGGACACGGAGATTGCGGAAAGGTTGTGGGCTGTAGTGCATTTGTGACGGAATCGATCGAGTCGCCGATCTCTATCTCCAGCGCCGGGTAGGCTGCATGCTTGAGAATGGTGTTTCTCGCATTTTTTTAAAGGGGGCACGAGAGCTATGTGTACGTTCTTCAGAACATCTCTGCCGGCGATCTTTGCCATGGCATCGTCGTTGTTGCTGGCCGCTCAGACGCTTCCGAGCACTCACGTCGACGACTTTAGGGGCAAGCCGCGGGTCGTGGTCATCAGTGATATAGGAAATGAGCCGGACGACCAGATGTCGTTTGTGCGGTTCCTGCTGTACTCGAATGAATTTGACGTTGAGGCGATGATTGCCACGACTTCGACATGGCAGAAAACCAAGACGCATGCAGAGACGATGCACCAGCTGATCGCGGCGTATGGACAGGTGCGGACGAACCTGATGCTCCACGCGAAGGGGTGGCCGGAGACGAGCGAGTTGGATCGGCGCGTGTTTACAGGACAGACTGCGTATGGGATGGCGGCTGTCGGGCAGGGCAAATCTTCGGAGGGGTCGCGGTCAATCGTAAAGGCGCTCGAACGCGATGATCCAAGGCCGCTGTGGATCTGTATCTGGGGCGGGGCCAACACGCTTGCGCAGGCGCTCCTGGATCTCGCGGCGGCGCATCCACAGGTCGAGAGCGCGAGGCTGATTGCGAAGCTCCGCGTTTATTCGATTTCCGATCAGGATGATGCGGGGCCCGCAATGAGGCGTCAATATCCGGCCTTGTTTTATGTTGTGTCACCGTCGACGCCGACGAGCGGGGAATATGCGAGTGCGACATGGACGGGGATCAGCGGCGACCTGTATTACCGCAATGGCGATGGCGCGGACTCTACAACCGTGAAGAATGAGTGGCTCGATGCGAACATCCGCAGCAAAGGGCCGCTCGGAAAGAAGTATCCGAAGTTCATGTTCATCATGGAGGGGGACACGCCGTCGTTTCTGGGTCTGATCGACAATGGGCTGAACGCATACCGGCGTCCGGATTGGGGCGGATGGGGCGGCCGCTACGTCTATCGGCAACCTTATGGAGAGACGCGCGCAATCTGGACACAGGGCGGCGACGACTTTGCGCGAGTCGATTCGCGCGACACGGTGACGGGCGTGGATGGCAAGGAGCATGTGAGTGACCAGGCGACGATTTGGCGCTGGCGGGAGGCATTTCAAAATGACTTTGCCGCACGGATGACGTGGACTGTCGCGGACTATGCGCATGCGAACCATAATCCGGTGGCTGTGGTGAATGGGCAGGGCGGGACCGCTCCGCTGGAGATGGACGTGCAGGTCGGACAGGCGATCACGCTCGATGCAGGCCAAAGCAGCGATCCGGATGGGCAGCCGTTGCACTTTCATTGGTTTCAGTACGGAGAGGCAGGGATTACGGACGGGAACCTGGCGGCTTTGACATTGTCGGGTGCCGAGACAGCGCGAGTGACGGCGCGGGCGGATGCGGCATGCCGGCCGTTGTGGCTGCCGCTGATTCCGTGCAAGGGCGATGGGGTGGCGCACGTGATCCTGGCGGTGACGGACGATGGCTCGCCGCGGCTTACGTCGTATCGGCGAATCATTTTGCGTGTTCGAGGACCTGGGTTGAACCAATAAGTGATGCCGAACTCAGCCGGCGGTCGCACTCAATCGCCGGCGATGGCGGGTTCAGTTGCAGCGGCAGGTGCGGGTGCAGCAGGAGACGCGGCAGGTTTTACCGCCCCGTGCTTGAAGGTGATCTGTATCGGATCCTGGGGCGGAGCGATCTGCGTCCATGTGCCGGTCACTTCGTTTGCTTCTTGATTAAGGGTGCCGTCGAAGGAGCCTTTGAGGTTGATGTCCTGCCCGTTGGGACTGATTACGTCGTCAATTTCAATCTTGACGCTGGAACCTTTGACGGTGGTCGTCCTGGTTTTTATGCCGTATATGCTCTCATCGATGTCGTCGATCGTCGAGGTGAGGGTTCCGTCAGGAGCGGCAGTAACGTGCCAGATGAGGCGGAAGGTGACGCCATTTTCTTCGAAGGTGCCTTGCCAGTCGCCGGCTAGCTTGGCCTGGGCGGGAGAAAAGGGGAGTGAGCGTCAGGGCTACGACAGCAAGAATCGAGAGCCTGGTGAGAAATATGCCTTTCATGAATCTCCTTACCGCGGAGAGAGGTTTCCGCGTTTGCACAAGGTGCTGCGTCTATCGGGCGGGCACAGCATGATGAGAATGGTACCCCGGAGCGAGTCTGGATTTCAGAAATCGAGGCGGAAATGTGCGGCGCCCACGGTTCGGGATGCAGGCTTTCCTGATCCAGCCGGAGCGCCTACAATTGGCCTGTTATGGGCGAAACGAAGGCAGATACTTTCCAGGTTGCATGCCCCGACTGCGGGGCGATGATTGTGGTCGATTCGGCCACCGGGCTGGTCATCAGTCACACCTCGGCGCCGCGCAAGCGGATGTTTGAAGATCTCGAAACCGCGGCCAAGGCCATGCGCGAGCACGATGAGCGGAAAGAATCGATCTTCCGGCAGTCGATTGACGCGGAAAAGAACAAGGAAGACTTGTTCGACAAGAAATTTGCCGAGGCATTGCGCAAGGCAAAGGACGCGCCAGAAGGAAAGCCGCTGCGCGACTTCGATTTGGATTGACAGCGGCAACCCGGCTGGAACAGCTTTAAGGATCGTCCCTCGGGTCGCGCGGGTGCTGTGTAAAAGTCCCCTGACCCCGCTGCCTAAAATGGGCGCAGATGTGAACACGAAGGAGGAAGTTTCCATGAGCCTCGCGACTGTTCCAACCGATAAGCAACCTCAAAGGATCACCGAGATGCCGCGAAAGGAATCTGTGGATTGGGTAAGGCTGCCGCGTGCGGATCGCTTTTTGCGGGCGGACTTCTGCTGCTTGCCAGGCAAAAACGAGCGGGCATTCTGATGGCTGCTTCGGGGACGGCGCTGGCGATGCTTGACCACCAGGAGACGGTGAGCCAATGGTGGAAGGCCATGCCAGGCTATATCGACCGAGCTCAGCGGATGATGGAACAGGTGGAGGAAACGGTGGAGAGGATCACCGAGAAGAGCTCGGCGCTGCGGCGGGCGATCTCGAAGTAGGCGTCTTCGCGACGACTGGCTGAAGCGGCGTTCTCGACGCTGCTTCTCGATTAGATTCCAAGTTGCTTCCGGCCCGCTTCGCTGATGCGGTGCGGCGTCCACTTGGGCTCCCAAACCAGATTCACTTCGACTTTGCTGATGTCAGGGATGGTCAGCGAGACGGTTGTGTACCTGCTCGAAGATCAGGCCTGAGGCGGGGCATTGCTGCGTGGTGAGGGTCATGGTGACCTTGACCCACTGGCGCGGCCATGCGGGCGCGGAGTCGGGATCAGGGCCGGCTTCGATGGAGTAGATGAGGCCGAGGTCGACGAGGTTCAGCTTGACTTCGGGATCGAAGCAGTCGCGGAGAGCGGCGAGAATTTCGGATTCGGAGAGCATGGTTAGCTGCTTGCTTCTAGCCTCTAGCTGCTAGCTTAGTCGTGCTGAATGGGCTTCTGTGCTCTCCCACCCATGCTTCGCATGGATGGGGCACCCAAAATGAAGCAAAAATTCTATTGTTGAGAATTCTCTAGTTCTTGCGCTCGACCAGATAGCGGGCCACGGACTTCAGGCCGTCGGCGCGGCTGCCGTAGGGTTCTAGCGCGGCGAAGGCTTCTTCGATGAGGGTGGCGGCGTCTCGCTGGCTCTGCTCGATTCCATATACGGCGGGCCAGGTGGCCTTCTCTGTGGCCTGGTCTTTGCCCGCGGTCTTGCCCAGATGCGCGGAATCGACGGTCATATCGAGAATGTCGTCGACGATCTGGAAAGCCAATCCAGCTTTGCGGCCGAAGGTGTCGAGGCGCGCAACATCGTCGGCGGTGGCTCCCGCGTAGACGCCGCCCGTGACAACGCTGACGCGGATGAGGGCGCCGGTCTTGGCGCGATGGATAGCTTCGACGAGTTCCGGCGTCGGCTTGAGATGTTCGCTTTCGATGTCGAGCACCTGGCCGCCGATCATGCCGTCGACGGTACCGACGGCGTTGGCGATGAGGCCGATGATCTGGACGGTAGCGGCTGGAGGCGTGTCGAGGCCGGCAAGGATTTCGAAGGCGCGGGTTTGCAGCGCGTCGCCGGCGAGGATGGCGATGGCTTCGCCGAATGCTACGTGGCAGGTAGGCTTGCCGCGACGCAGGTCGTCATTATCGAGGGCGGGCAGGTCGTCGTGGATGAGCGAGTAGGTGTGCAGCATCTCAAGGGCCGCGCCGAGGCGTTCAATGCCGCGGGGCAGGGAACCTGCGATAGTGACGGCGGCCTGCATGGCGAGAACGGGGCGCAGCCGTTTGCCGCCGGCGAAATACAGAGTGGCGCATGGCGCCGTGAATCGACGAGGGGACAGTGTCGAGCGCAGGGATGAGCGCCTCGAGCGCGCGATCGGTGAGCTCTGCACCTTCCTGGATCAGCGATTTAACGTCAGCGTGCATTCCTTTTTATGATACCCGAGGTTCGGCGTTGACTCGACGGGCGGAGACCAACTTTCGCTCGATTAAGCAGAGGACTGTGATGCAGCCGAATGATATGAGACTCAACAGGCGTCCCATAATGACATCGCCGGTTATGGTCCAGTCAACGTCCACTCGGACTGGGCCCTCCGGAACCGGCACCGCCATGAGGCCGTCGTCACGATGGGGAAGCGAAGCATAGAGCGGGCTCGCGCCCAAGGCGACGGTCTCGCCGTTGACGCCAACCTTCCAGGCGGCATAGTTGCGCAGATGCAGCACCAGGTAGCCTGCGTGCGGCGTGTTCGCTGTGAGGTGGAAATGTTCCGGCGCAAGCTGACCTTTGTGCCGAATCCACTGGTAGGTTGCGTCGCAATGGCCGTTTGCCGGATCCCATTCGGGGGTGTTCCCGTCGTCCGCTATGGCGAGCGCGACTGCGGGATTGGTGGTGAGGCAGGCATCCGGAAGACCGACGGCAATCACCGTGTCGTCTGCGCCGGGGGGTGCGTACTCGTCGGTGCCCTGGAAGCCCTGGCCGCTGCGGAACGCCCCCAACATGCCGACGACCCTGTCTTCTGCGTCGCAGGACTGGTGGAAGACGAGTGCCGAGACGGTGGTAATGGACAGAAAGATTGCGGCTGTCGCAGCGATGACCGTGACGCGCAACCAGCGCCTCGCCGGCCAGATGGCAGCGGCAAAAAAGATGCCGAGTGGCGCTTCGAGTACGACCAGCCAGCGCCAGGGAAATTGGAGGAAACGCAGCTTGGGCAGGGTGTTCCAGATCGGCAGCGAAATGGGGAGCTGCAAGAGCAGGACCGCAACTGGGATGAGAGCTAGCGGAATCCACCAGGATCGCCGGCGAAGCAGGCCACGGCGCCACGCGATGAAGACACAGATGAGTGCCAGGCCGATCATGGCGACGGCGATAGCGGAGACGCGCCAGAGTTCGACATCGTGCAGTTCGAGATTGGGGTCGGCATGGCGGCCGAAGAGAAAACTGTTCTCAATCGCAAGGCCGGGGTCGTCGGTGGCTTGGCGGATCTGCACCCAGCGCTGCTCTACGGCGGCGGGAACAAGATAGATGGCAGAGAGGCCAAGGCCGAGCGTGAATGCCACTGAAGCGCGGACGATCGGAGCCCACGAGCGATCGGGCAATGCGACGATGAGTGCCACAGCGGCAAGAAGATAGCTGGCCATGACGCCGAGTGGTGCGTTGGAGAGCCACGCGCCGGCGATGACGAGGGCCAGCAGCGCGGCGGATCCGTCGAATGCGCGACGCCAGACGGACCCCTGCGGATCGCGGTCGCGAAAGACGAGCAGCAGGAGCAACGGGATCAAGAAACCTCCGGCGAGTTCTCCGAAGGCTGATCGCTCGTAGGCGGTAAACATGGAGTAGCCCGAGAAGAGCGCGGCGCATCCTGCGAGGGTTGCGGGGCCGTCGGGCATTGCCTGGCGGGCCAACATGCGGGTGGCGAGTCCGGTTGCGGCGAGGAAGGAACAGAGGATGGCGAGTTCAACGCCCTTCCAGGGAAAGATCAGGCCGAATGCTGCGCCGAGCATCCAGGTGAGCGGCGGATAGAAGACGAAGCGCGGCTCGCCTGCGCCATAGTTGGGGCTTGGCGCCCAATGCGGATAGAAGAGGCCGTGACGCCAGCTTGATGCCGCGTCAAGCCACGAGGCGAGATGGAAGTCGAAGTCGTGACCGCAGGAGTTGCCGCGGATGAGGTCGGGGGATGTGGCGATGAGGGCGGCGAAGCAGATGATGGCGGGTCCGAGGATCCTGCTTTCCCACCCTCTCGCGAAAAAGCCCGCGTGAGGATGGGGCACCCGGTTTTCAGTACCCGGAGCGGTTTCTATTCCCTGTTCCCTATTCCCTATTCCCTGATCTTTCATGGCAGCAGGCGAAGGGTGTGCTGCGTGTTGGCGGAGACGGCAGCGGGAGTGAAGGGGAGCGCGAAGGTTCGGCCGTTGTAGTAGTCACTCCACTGATCGCGGTACCAGGAGCTGTAGGGATTGCCGCTTTCACCGAGGACGATGTCTTCGGTTGAGCCGTCGATGTTGCTCCAGTCCATGGTGAAACGCTGCGAGGGACCGAAGGCGCGGCCAACCTGCTTTACAGTGGTGGTGTCGCCGCTGAGCGGCCACGGGCCAGTGCCCGCGATGCGGCTGACGATGGGCAAGAACTCCGAGAGTGGATGTTCGATGTCGACGACATGCCAGGATCCGTAGGTCCACTTGGTGATGTCGGTCGGAGCCTTGCCGTCTTTGATAGCGCGGCGCACGGCATCGGTGAGGAACGCGTCCCAGTCCTTGTAGCCGGGCGGGAGCCAGTCAGGGCTGGCGTGCATCACGATCTCTTCTTCAGCGAAATTGGACTCGGACCATTCGTAGTTTTCGGCGTCTGCTTTACCGAGCTTGGCTTCGAGCAACATGGCGCGCAGCGTGTAGCGAGTCTGCGTCACAAGCGAGGCTGCGGCTGAGTCAGTGGTGAGGCGACCATCCCAACTGCGCATGAGGTCGGCGGCCTTGCGGAGCTGGTCATCGGCATTGGCGGTGTGATCGATGGCGTAGGAAAGGCGATGACCCATCTCCTGGTCCATCTCGCTGTAGATATCGGTCTGGACATTGAGCATGTCGGCGGACTTGAGCTGGTCGTGACCTTGCAGAAGCTTGTAGATGCGCTCGGCGCGATAGGGGTCGGCCCACTCGTCGGTGAGTGGGTACTTCGACTTGTCAGAAGTTACGCGGGAGTTGGCGGTGGCGAGAAAGCCGGAGGGCGGATCGAAGGCGTTGGGCATGTCATCGAAGGGGATGTAGCCCTGCCACTCGTGCGCCGGGTCGGCGATCGGTACGCTCGCGATTCCTGCGGGCCGAATGGGCACTTTGCCGACGGCGTGATAGGCGATGTGGCCCTGATCGTCGGAGTAGACGACATTCTGCGTGGGCCAGCACCATTGCGAGAGCGCTGCTGAGAATTCAGTCCAATTTGACGCGGTGTTCATGAAATAGAGCGGAATCGAATTCAACGTGGTGTCGTAGAGCGTCCACTTGAGGGAGATGGCTCTTGAGTCCTTGGTGAAGATCGGATCAAGCAGCGGGCCGTGCTCGGTGAGGCGGACATCGTAGTTAGCGTCTTTTCGGCCTCGCACGTGGATTACTTCGCGATCGACGACGAGTGGATGCCACTGCGCATCGTTGCCTTCGTAGTTGTTGCCCTGGAGCTTTTCGACATAGAGGTCCTGCACATCGGCGTAGAGCGCGGTGAATCCCCATGCGACGTGCTCGTTATGTCCCGCGACCACAAAAGGCACGCCGGGCAGCGTGACGCCGGCGGCATGGAAGCCCGGGGCGCGCAGGTCGGCCATGTACCAGATGTTCGGTTCGTTCAGGCCCAGATGCATGTCGTTCGAGAGCAGTGGTTTTCCGCTGGCGGTGTGCTTGCCGGCGATGACCCAGTTGTTGGAGCCGGGCGTGCAATCGCGGCACGAGCGTTGGAAGACGCTGGTCAGATTAGAAACGGTGAAGTCCGTGCTTTCCCACCCATGCGCCACCACCCCACGAACCAAGACCTGTTCGCGGGGACCCCGGATGCCGCGCATGGATGGGGCACCCATCATTGATAGGGCAATCAGTTCGGATGGGGCACCCTGTGGTGCAGGGAAATTGGCAGGAGGCAGGGCAAGGGTCTGCGTGCGCTCGTCGTCTTCGTCGCTGCTGGTGGAAGGCGGCTCGGGATGGGGCTGGCTCAGGTCTAGCAATTCTCCGGTGGGCGGATGGTCGCGCCATGAGCCGACGGGGTACAGATCAGACTCCAGTTTGGGATTCTGCAGTTTGGCGGCAATGCGCTCGCGGGCCAGCTTGGTGTGCCAGTGGGTGTCGAGCATGTCGACCATCATCATGCCGATGCTGACGGAGTCGGCGCCGGTCCACGGTTGCGGCTTGTAGTGGAGTAGACGGAACTCGGGCGGCAGCGAATCCTGATGCTGCGCGATGTAGAGGTTTACGCCGCGTGCATAGGCTTCGTAGCGAGCGCGCTCTTCTGGTGGCATGCTGGCGTAGATACGTCGCGCTGTGTTGCGGAACTGGAACATGCGCTGCGCCTTGTCGTGCCGCAACAGTGACGGGCCCATCACTTCAGCGAGTTCTCCGTTGGCACTGCGGCGGTAGGCATCCATCTGCCAGAGCCGATCCTGCGCGGTGACGTAACCCTGCGCGACGAGCATGTCCTCTTGCGTAGCCGCGTCGATGTGGGGAACGCCGTGCTGATCCCGGCGGACGGTGACCGGAGCGGAGAGCGCGGACAAGCCTTGCGATGCGAGATGGATGTCGCCGTCGAGTTGAGGAAGCGCGGCCTTCGTGGCGGAACGGAGCCAGAGGATTCCAATGCCGGTGAGCACCACGAGAATCGCCACCAGCCATATAGCGGTGAAAAGAAGCACCCGGGGCCAGCGGCGCTTGCGACGGCGCGGCTTTGACGCTCGATAGGCTGCAAAAGATGGATTGGCTGCGCGGGATTCCGACATGGGGGTCAACAACAGGATAACGCTGGATGCTGAGGGATCAACGCGAGGCTAAATTCGGGCTTCGACTAGAATAGAAGATCAGTCAATCTCGACGAAGCCACCCGGTGCGATTGTTTGAGTCTGCACACATGCAACACTCGACGTCGAGGTGGAACTCCTGCCACCCGTCGATTGGGCTGGAATGGTTATCGGTTTTACAGTCCAGAACTCCCAAACACTGCAAGCCAACAGCACAGACTGTTCATCACTGTGGGCGCTAGGTTTCTCGTTGCCGTCCTCCGTTGCACCAAAGGCCGCCAAGATACACAAAGGGAATAGAGCAGCACAGGTCGCGATGTCTTTGGGGGCAATGCTATGCCGGTTTCGCGGACGAGATCGAGTCAGCCTTAATGTGGGCCCATTTGTGAGTGTCACCGCATTCACTCGGATCTTCAGGACCGCCCATTGACGGTAAGCTGTGCCGCGCCTGACCTTGGTGACCTTACCAGTGACCGGCGTGCCCGCCCAGAGCACTATCAATCCATTGACGCTGATGTCATTGGCCACCTCGAATCGGACGGTCGAGCCTTTGATCGCCGTCTCCGATGAGATGCTCTCCATCGCAATCAACTCGATCTTTGTGTCTTTTGGGATGGTGATAGAGGGGGCGTGTGGCGATGCGGGTGTTGGAACTGCTTGCTGCGCGACAAGAAGCGGCGAAAGGACTAAACACAGCGCTGATTGAAGGGTTGCGCGCTTCATGATGGTACCTCGAGGCGAGTTACGAGTTTTAGTGCACAGCGACTAATTGCGAATGTGCGAATGGAACGGAAGCCTAAGCTTCGCTCCGAAGACGTATGGCGGATAGGCCGACCCTGGAGGCGCAATTTGCGGATGCGGCAGGAATGCAAGTGGCGCGCCGATGAGGCCGACGATCCCTGCTCCGATGAAGCCGTCTTCGGTTGCCTTTTCTGCATCGGTGTTTTGTGAAGCAATGATGCCAACGATGATGCCGCCCGCGATCATGCTGGAGATCCATGCGGGGTGGTAGTTGCGCTCGGGGCGACTCGCCCGGGTCGGCGCCAGGCGCGGCAGGTCTAGATCCACACCCAGCACGTTGGCATGATCGATGCGGAAGCCTTCGCCCGGTGGATTGCCGGGAGGATTGCAAAAAAGATAGGCGTCGGTCACGCCGGCGAAGAGGCAATGGACGGGCGGGCTATTGGTGTTGTCGACGACGATGGGTTGGCCGTAGACGAGAGCCTGCAAACGGCTCCATGCGGGATCGGGTATGGGCACGGGCGCGGGGTTATCGGGCAATGCCTGACCCGCGGCACAGGCGACGAAGCCAAACGAGAAGAGGAGAATCGCAAGGTGTTTCATGACCAGCGATGTTAGGGGAGGTCTGGCGGGAGCAGGCGCGTGATGAGGACAGAATCGAAAGTGTGCTAACGGCTGGAGGCGGTCATGGCGGCCTCTTCGCGGTTGCGGAGGTCGGCGAGAGAAGGCTCGCCGAGGAGGCGGAAGACGATGGCATGGCATCCGGCGGGAAGATCGTGTTCGAGGGCGGCGTCGCAGACGACGCCGGATGCGGCTTCGAGACCGCGCTTCCAGCCGGGCTTGGTGGCATCGCGGACGAGCAGGCACTCCGGCGCTAATCCAGCGGCGATGAGCATGGTTTGTGCGATGCGCTGGAAGTCGGCCCAGCGTGAGGCGATACCGACCAGATCGGTAGAGTGCTCCGGCATGTAACGCTGCAGGTGGGATTGCAACTCCGCCGTCACCGGATAAACCTGGAGGGTGGTGAGTTCGTTGCCGGGTGGAAGCAGCCTCCGCACGGCAACGGCCTTGCTGGGCAGCACGGCGGCCATGGAGGCATCGAGCATGCCGGGCGTGCAGCATTCTTCAGGTGAGCAACCGATGACGGGAAGCGAAAGGGCCTGCTCCATTTCGGTTATGACGATGGCGCGCAACTCCGGGTCGGGTTCGATGACGAGCCAGCGCGCGGGTGGTTCGAAGGCGAGCCATCGGCGGAGACGGGCTTTGAGCAAACCATGGGAGGCGCCGAGTTTGCGGGCTTTCGCAGCAAGGTCACCGATCATCTGGTCGAGTGCCATCTCGGGGCTTAGCGGGGACTCGGGGCGCGTGGTGCGGACGAAGACGCCGCTGCCGTGGCGCAGTTCGACCCAACCGTCGCTTTCAAGCTCGCGGTAAGCGGCGCTGGCGGTGTTGGCGTGAATGCCGAAGCGCCGGGAGAGGTCGCGCGTGCTGGGAAGACGCTGGCCGGGCGCGAGTTCATGGCAGAGAATGCCGAGCACCACCTGCGTGATCAGTTGTTCGCGCAGGGAGACTTCGCCAGTTCGATTGAGCCAGAGCCGCATGCGTTCTTCTTTCAGCTCGCCAGTTGCTCCTTGACGGCGGGTGCGGAGATTTGCAAAGGCTGGGGTCTTCGATAGATGACGAGCAGCCACGCAAGGATGAGCAGCACGATTGGAATAATCAACAAGCTGCCTTCGGGGCCGTCGGTGCCGCCGCTCCACAGGGGATTGCCCGTGGTGGTTGTGCTGAGAAGGTGGCCGGGAGCGACCATACCGCTGTCCGCAGTGCCGTAGAAGTAAGTTTCTGCCCAGTCCCACGCGGCGTGGCAGCCGATGGCCCACCACGCCGAGCCGGTGAGCCACACGCTGACGCAGAAAACGAAGCCGATGAATGCGGCGGCGAAGATGCCGATCCAGTTTTCGCCGTTGTTGCCGGTGTGGCCGAAGCCGAAGAGGGTCGATGTGAGCCATGCAGCTTGCCAGAAGCCGGCGCTGGGAGCCTTTTTCAAATGAAGCCATAGGCAGGGAAAAAGCCCGAGCAGCGCGATGATGTAGACACCCCAGGCGCCGTTGCCCTTGATGCGGAAAATCAAGAATCCGCACATGAGAGCGATCGGCCCGGCAGCCCACCAGAAGTTGATGCCGCGGGTGAGTGTGTATTGGAGGTAGCAGCGCATCGAGCCTTCTTCAAATCAGCCGACCAGGAGGAACGTCGCGCCCCAGATGGCAGCGTATTTGAAGATCTGCGGGCCCTGAAGCACGACGGGACCAAAGTGTAGCCATCCGCCCCACGCCATCGCTCCCACGAGGGCTGACAAGGCGGCGAATCCGACGACAAGTCCGGTGAAGAAATGCCCGACGCGACGCGGGCCGCGGAGATTGTAGTCGAGGAGATGGCGATGCTCGATAGCGGCAACGATTGCTACGCAGAGGGTGAGAAGGATGACCTGGAAGAGTTCGCCGAAGAAGGCCTGCCGCGGACCGAACGCAGCACCCTTGGTAACCAGGTGCAATTTGGCGATCATGTAGGACAAGATCCGGCCGAGGAGAATTAACAGGGACACGACGATCAGGATGGACCATCCGGCGCGCAGGCCCTGAGGGCCAACGAAGATCCATTTCAGGCCGCGGTAGGCCTTTGCGGGATCCTGGCCGGGCTCTTCACCGGGGAAGCCAAGGGCCATGGATTCTGGCGTAGAGTCTGGCGCGCCCGGTTGAGTTGGTTCGAGCGCCGGCGGGGTCTGCTGGGTTTCCGGATCCATGAATACTCCTTGCGAATTGTGGCGATTGTGCGTGGCAAGAATTCTACTGGAGTCCCCCCCCGGATGGGCAGGCAACTGGGTTCAAGTCAAATCCTTGTCTGTTCTTCTGTGTGCCCGCTCCTTGACACAATCGGCCCGTCGCATGATGCTTAATCTTCCGGCTTTACCGGATTCTGGCTCAAGGAGTTGTGGCGGTTGCGGGTTAAAGTCTTCTATCACGACAAATGTTTCGACGGAGCCTGCTCCGCATCGCTGTTCACGCGATTTCATCGTGAATGCATTGCCAAAGACGCTGCGTACGACTACCACGGCCTGGTGCATCGCGCCGGTGCGCTCTTTGACGAGAGCGAATTTACTGGCGATGAGAATGCGATTGTCGACTTCAAATATTCGGCGTCGCCCAGGATCACCTGGTGGTTCGATCACCATCTCTCGGCGTTTCTGACTCCGCAGGATCATGAGAATTTTCTTGCATGCCAGAAGGATCCGGTGTGCGGATCGCGGAAGTTTTTTGATCCCGACTACACCTCATGCACCAGCTTCCTGGCGCATATCGCGTCGACGAAGTTTGGATTCAATACGGAGCCCGTGGCAGACCTGATTCACTGGGCAAACATCGTGGACGGCGCGCTGTATGAGAGCCCCGAGGCTGCGGTGGAGATGGCTGCACCGGCGATGAAGCTGACACTGATCATTGAATCCACGCAAGACCCGGAATTTATTCCGAAGCTGATTCCGCTGCTCACCGAGATGCCGCTGAGTGAGGTGCTGGCGCAGCCATTTGTGGCTTCGCTGCTGCCGCCGCTGCTGGAGCGGCACAAGGAAGGCATCGAGCTGATCCGCAGCCGCAGCGAAGAGGTGGATGGAACAATCTTCTTCGACATCACCGACCGGCCGGTGGAGGGCTACAACAAGTTCATCCCCTACTATCTGCATCCGAAGGCGACGTACTCGATTGGCCTTTCGAAGTCGAGCTTCCGGACGAAGGTGTCGGTGGGCTCGAATCCGTGGACCAAGGCCGACCCGGCGAAGATGGTGAACCTGGCGCAGGTGTGCGAGCGCTACGGCGGCGGGGGACACGCGCGCGTGGGAGCTATCAGCTTTCCTCCGGACCAGGGAGATCGGGCGCGGCAGGCGGCGGCGGAGATTGTGGCGGAGTTGCGGGCGAAGAACCCGCTGGCGTAGCGCAGAAATCGGTGCTGACAAGTTGGTGAGAAAGTGACTACTATGTAGGCCACTTCCGAGTGGCCCACCGTACCACCGGAACTGGCTACACGTAGAAGGTCGCTCTGGACGAGTCGATCCGTTCCACCTGCTCGCGGATCGATTGTCTACCCGCTGACACGGTAATGACCACTGGCCATGGATAACGTCGAATGCCTTGTTCGGGATCTTCTGTGGTCCATTTTTGATTCCCAATCACAATGTTCTGAGGGCGACGGTCCAGCACAACCATGTTCGAAAGGCCAGAGAGAGGACCGCCGTTCTCAATAGACCGAAAGAAATTGTCCCCTGCCCCCCATACGAGAACTCCGTCCAGTTCGGCGAACTTCCTAGCCGTGTCTTCTGCTCTCAGCCGCTCATTTGCCAAGTAGCAGTTTGCCGCTTCCAGAATGCTGGGCGACGGCATATCAAATTGCTTAGCTCCTTTCCTGAAGAGCATTCCCAGCGCCGGATAGCGCCGTCCGTCCGGATACGGGAACTCGTACTGAATGTGGCCGATATAGCCGAATCCAAAAGCCGAGCAGAGGCAAACCAAGGCATGCGGGGTGAAATGGTTTACGTGCACTCGATCGAAATAGTAGAGAAATTCCTGGCGCTGATAGAACTCATATCGAAGAGAATCTGGAACTTCGACATAAAGCAATCCATCTTCCGCCATCAGATCGCTTAAGGAGTGAAGCGTATCGAATTCGATCAAGTGCTCGATGACATGCGATGCGATTACGAGATCATATGATTCTCTGTGTGCATCCGCTTCGAGATGATCTGTGATTATCAAGTTTTTCAGGCCCAATTTTCTGGCCTTTTCTGATCCGATCTGCGCGCCAGGTGATGGATCGAATCCCCAAAAAGTTGAAGAGCTAAATTCACCTGCGAGTTCTACGAGGAGGGATGCTTCCCCACAGCCAAAATCAAGTACCTTTTGGGGCTGGTCAAAGAAATTTCCCAACAACTTGACGAGCTGAGATAGTTGAAGCATGGAAATCGGGGAATGGAGGTCTGTGCCCGCTAGTGTAGTGTCTCATTAATAGAATCATTTATGGATCGAGCCTTCTCTTATGATGAGGAGACTTGGATATGCGTGTAGCGGAGCCCATTGTTCTTAGTGAAGAGGTGCGGCGGAAGTTGGAGCGGCAGTCGCGCGGGCGCTCCACACAGGCACGCGTGGTGCTGCGCAGCCGCATCGTTTTGCTTGCGTCCGAAGGGCTCCAGAACAAACAGATTGCAATGGCGCTGGATGTTGCTCCCCGCATGGCGGCACTTTGGCGGGGGCGGTTTATCGAACAGGGCATCGAAGGTCTTTTGAAAGATGCGCCTCGGCCCGGTCGCTCGGAGTCGATCTCCAGGGCTTGCTTGATCGAAAAGACCACCCAGAGCACTCCGGCCAATGCGACGCACTGGTCCACGCGCACCATGGCGCGGGAGATGGGCATTTCCAAAGCTTCGGTGTCGCGCATCTGGCGGGCCAGCGGTCTGAAGCCACATCGCGTGGAAAGCTTCAAGGTCAGCAACGATCCGAACTTCGCCGATAAACTGGAAGCCATCGTCGGGTTATATCTCAATCCGCCAGAGCATGCGCTGGTGTTGTGTGTGGATGAGAAGAGCCAGATACAGGCACTGGATCGCACTCAGCCCGGGCTGCCGATGAAGAAGGGCCGCGGCGCCACCATGACCCACGATTACAAACGCAACGGCACGACCACGTTGTTCGCCGCATTAAACACCGCCAACGGCGAAGTATTCGGCCTGTGCCAGGAGAAGCACCGCCATCAGGAATGGCTGAAGTTTCTGCGCATGATCGATCAGACGATCCCGGCCAACAAGCAAATTTATCTGATCTGCGATAACTATGCGACCCACAAGCATGCGCGCGTTCAACGCTGGCTGCAAACCCACAAACGCTTCCATGTTCGCTTCACGCCAACTTCGGCCTCATGGCTCAACATGATCGAGCGTTTCTTCCGCGACCTCGCCCACAACCGCATCCGGCGCGGCGTCTTCCAGGATCTGGAACAACTCATCACCGCCATCGGCGACTACATCGACGCCCACAACAAGAACCCAAAGCCCTTCATATGGACCGCCAAGGCAAACGACATCCTCGAAAAGGTCACTCGCGCCCAGACCGCACTCAATAAAAGACGATCTGCTTGAGACACTACACTAGCTCGGAGTGGTATGAATCGTTGGCCAAAGATCGGTAATATTCGCCGTAATCGCTCTGATCTCCGCTCGCAACGAAGAGGAAATTGTCTAGATCACAGTGCCTGATCTCGACGTCGGTAGGCAATTTTAGCTTTCTATTGAAGTGGAGCTGCAAGAATAGATCTGAATCTCTTCCGCAGAGCGGGCACTGTCCGGTTCGAGTCATCGATTGACCTCCGAATTAGTTTGGAAATGACATATGTGATTCTATTCTTCTGCGGACGAGCCTTCTCCTGCAGGAAGCCGCGTTGGTTAGTACGCATTGGTCCCTAACTCGGGTTTGGCGGCCGTGGATCGAGCCTAGTGGTCGATATCGGGAAGGCAATTTTCGGATTATCTTGCGACGAGAGCGCCGTCACATTTCGCTTCGGTACGATCACCGCAAACTCCTAGGTTACTCTTCAGTATTCAGCCTGCACACTTTCTGCTGTCTCAGAGCGCGGCGATTGTTGGCTCATGAGGCTTCAGATCGCGATCGCGAACACCCAGGAGATAGAGCAGACCGTCGAGGCCGAGGCAGGAGATGGAGTGGTCTGCCTTCTGCCGCACGACGGGTTTGGCGCGGTAGGCGATGCCCATGCCCGCGAGGTTGAGCATGGGAATGTCGTTAGCTCCGTCGCCAACAGCCACCACCTGCTCGAGCGAAACACCTTCGCGGTCGGCGATTTCAGCGAGGAGAGTTGCTTTACGTGCTCCGTTGACGATGGGCGGAATGACTCTGCCGGTTACGAATCCTTCACGAACCTCGAGTTCGTTGGCATGAACGTAGTCAATACCGAGTCGCTGCTGCAGGGCATTTGCGAAGAAAGTGAAGCCGCCGGAAAGGATTGCGGTTCTATAGCCGAGCAGGCGCAGGGTGCGGATAAGGCGCTCGGCGCCGTCGGCGAGCGGTATCGTGTCCACTAGCGTGTTTACACGCTCCGCGGGGAGTCCCTTAAGGAGGGCGACTCGACGTGTAAAGCTTTCGTCGAATCCGATTTCTCCGCGCATGGTGGACTCGGTAATGCTGCTGACGCGATCGCCGACGCTGGCCATCCTTGCCAGTTCGTCGATCACTTCGCCCTGGATGAGCGTCGAATCCATGTCAAAGGCGAATATGCGCCGGTTGCGGCGAAAGATGCTCTCGCGCTGGAAGGCGATGTCGATGGAGAGAGGCTGTGCAATAGCGAGGAATTCGGCGCGCATGGGCAGTTCGCGGGAAGATTCGCCGCTAACGGCCAGTTCCACGCATGCGTTTGCCTGCTCGTCGATGGGAACAAGCTCACCGGAGAGGCGGTCGATGCGATCGACATTCATTCCGTGAGCGGCGATGATGGCGCTCACGCGCGCAAGCTGCTCGGCGGCGATGGTTCGCCCAAGGATCGTGACGATGAAATGGTGGTGGTGCAGGCTGCGTTCCCAGTGTTTGATCCGATCCTGGGAGATCGCTGTGAAGTGCGCTTGCAGGCCCAGCTCGTGCGCCTCGTTCAACAGCGCTGTTTTGACCGCCGACCTGAGCTGGGCGGATTCGCGGGCTGCGGGCACCTCGACAAGTATTCCGAGGACAAGAGACTCGTGGACAACGGCCTGCCCGATGTCGAGGATGCTTATGTTGTAATCCGCGAGGATGCGCGTAAGTCTGGCGGTGACCCCGGGTGCATCGGGCCCGGAGAAGTGAATGAGGACAGCCTTCGTAAGCGTTCCGGATGACATTCCTGTTCCCATTACAGCCCAAGCTCGCGGGCCCGCCCCTTCATTGCTTCAAGGCAAAAGGCGATGTGCGCATCGAGGTCAACGCCTAGTTCGGCGGCGCCCTGGATCACGTCTTCGCGGTTGACGCCGCGGGCGAATGCTTTGTCTTTCATTTTCTTGCGCACGCCGGGGACTTCGACGTCGGCGATGGCCTTGGTGGGCTTGACGAGAGCGCACGCGGTCAAGAAGCCGGCGAGTTCGTCGCAGGCGAAGAGCGCCTTGTCTAAATGCGTGACGCGGGGAACGCCGGAGTATTGTGCGTGGCCCAAGATGGCGATGCGGAGCTCGACAGGCCAACCCTGGCGCTCGAGCTCGCGGACGCCAACGAAGGGGTGCTCTTCCGCGGTGGGGTGGCGCTCGTAGTCGTAGTCGTGAAGAAGGCCGGTGGTGGTGTAGAGCTCGATGAAGCTGGCGCGTGCGTCTTCGGAAAGGCCGAGGCGGTCGGCTTCGGCCTCTCCGCAGGCCGTCACGCAGATCTCTACTGCGACGGCATGTTTGCGAAGGCTTTCACTTTGGGTCCACTCGGTGAGCAACTTCCAGGCCTCTTCGCGGCCGAATTTCTTCTCGCTAGTCTCAGTCAAAGTCATCTCAGAATTCTACGTGTTGCACACCTTGGTTCGCGTTTTTTCGGGGTTTCAGGGGTTTCATGGGTGATTCTTCGGGTTGACCCTAAGTTTCTACTTGACAATTATGGTTCACTCGACGGAAAGTAGCACTTATCGCGGTGCAAAACACCCCGGGGTACCCGCTCTGGCACTCCGCGCATTACTCAATGGCTACCACTCTTATCAGCGTGGAGACACGCGAAGTCGTGCGGTGCGATTTCTGCAGCTTGGTGCAGTACAGAACGACCAACTCACTTTGCAGAAAATGCCACAAGCCCCTCGATATCGAGGAGCCGGCGCCCCTAACCCCACAACTGGTTTCGACGCCACAGGTGGCCACCTCTGCCGAGGCCGGCCTGCAGGTAGCGGGGCAGGTGCGCGAGATTCGCAGGGCTCGCCATCTGAGCCAGCGCCAGCTTGCCAGCCGGATGCAGGTGCCGCGCACCTACATCTCAAAGATCGAGAACGGGAAGGCGATTCCGACGCTTGGTTCGCTGGAGCGTCTGGCAAATGCGCTGGAAGTGGACTTGCGCCAGCTGGTGCGCGATTCACGCAGCCGGCGGGAGGAAGAGGTTTCGGCAATCCTGTCGGATCCGTTCCTCGCTGAGATTGCGGCGATGCTGCCGCATCTCGACTCGCTGCACCGGACGCTGCTGTACGGCTCGGTGCGCGATATGGCTGCGGGCCGGCGACGCACGGCCTAGGCCGGTAGTAAGCGATCTCTTTCGTCACTCCGTCTCTTCGTCTCCTGGAGCGGGCGAACGGTGTCTCATGCCGTTCGCCCAACTCCCGCCGCGAAGATGACAATCGATTCATCCGCGCCTGATGTTATGTCTCCATGCGATTGTGCTAGGCTCGAAAGTGCCGCCAATATTCCCCGGCTGCCGGGGCTTTTTTATTGGCTGACGTTGATGCAGCGTCCTTTTTGTCGCATTAGGCTCGTGACCTGGCTCCAGACGAATCTTGCGAATGTGGAACGGGCATCGACGGAGAAGCGTAAAAGAAATCATCGAGGCAATTTCCTTGCATCCAACTGGCATGCTGCGGATCGATGAGCTGACCTCAGAAGAGCGTGCGATCTACAACACGCTCAAGCCTGAGCGGCTCCCGGAGCACGTGGCAATCATCATGGACGGCAATGGCCGCTGGGCCGGTCATCGATCGTTGAAGCGATTTCTGGGCCATCAGCAGGGCGCGAAAAGTGTCCAATTGGTGACGGAGACGGCCTCGCGCATCGGGCTGCCATGGCTGACGCTCTACGCCTTTTCGCTCGAAAACAATCTGCGCAGGCCAAAGGCCGAAGTCAATTTCTTGATGCGCCTGCTGAAGAGCTATCTCGAGAGCAACGTCCAGCGCATGATGGATAACAATGTGCGCATCCGGTACATCGGGCGTGTGCATGAGCTTCCCCGCGAAGTGCAGGACAAGATGCAGTGGGCCCAGGAGACGACGGCGCGCAACACCGGCACGACTCTGACGCTGGCGTTGAATTACGGAGGCCGGTCCGAGCTGGTGGATGCCTGCCGCTCGCTGGCCCGAGAGATACAGCAGAAGAATCTCAGTCCCGATCGCATCAGCGAAGAGGATCTGCACCGGCATCTATACACCGCGCACATGCCCGACCCGGATTTGTTGATCCGAACCTCGGGCGAGATGCGGATCTCGAACTTCCTGCTATGGCAGATCGCTTATACCGAGATCTTCGTGACGGAACGGCTGTGGCCGGACTTTCGCGGGATCAACTTGCTGGAGGCGATTGCAGCATTCCAGCGGCGCGAGCGCCGTTATGGCGGACTGAGCGAGAGCGTCGGCGAGGTCGAGGAAGATCCGGAACAGATCAAGATCGTAGCGGGCTGAAGCCTACATCACACGGGCGCGACTCTTGTTTCAACACTGATTCAGCTGTCAGTTCAGACTCCGAGGCGCCAATGGTCGCCTGGCGATCATTGCATCGTCGGTTCTCGTCGCTACGCCCCGGCGGTGTATTCTCTACGCTGGAATGAAACGAGTTCTTACCGCACTTATTCTGGCGCCGCTGGTGCTGGCGCTGGTGTTTTTCGGTCCCATGTGGCTGATTACGCTCGTGGTTGCCGCTGTTGCGATGCTGGCGGCGTGGGAGTTTCTTGCGCTCACGGAGCATCGTGGAGCCAAACCGCCGAGGATTGCCGTCCTTGTAGCCATCGCGGCTCTTTTTGCCGGGAACTATCAATGGCCGGATGAGACGCTTACGCTGTTTGGATTGCTCTGCATCGTTCTCCTCGTGTACTGCACATTTGCTTCTCCGGTGGAGCGAGCGCTCGCCGATGCGACATGTTCAGTGTTTGCGCTGTTTTATCTTGGGCTCACGCTGATCCCGCTGCCGATGTTGCGAGAGGCCACCAATGGCCCGTCACTGCTGGCGTTTTTGTTTTTGACGGTGTGGGCCGGCGATACGGCGGCGATGTATGCGGGGCGGATGCTGGGGGAGCGCAAGCTGGCGCCGAACCTTAGCCCCAACAAGACGTGGGCAGGAGCGATCGGCTCGGTGGTCGGGGCGGTTGCGGTGGCCGGCATCCTGCTTGGGCTGAGTTCTTACCTGGAGCAATGGAACTCGGTGAAGCTGTCGTTTGCCGATGAGGCCTGGTGGTATTGGCTGATGCTCGCGGTGGTGGTGAATGTGGCCGCGCAGGTTGGCGATCTGGCGGAGTCTGCGCTGAAACGCTCGGCGGGAGTGAAGGACTCTGGAACCCTGCTTCCTGGGCACGGTGGTGTCCTCGACCGCATCGACGCATTGCTGCTCGCGGCCCCAGTGCTGTGGTACGCTCAGGTTATCCGCCTGCGATTCTAAAGTGCGTGATATTTGACTCGTTTATTACTGTTGTAAATGGACTTAGCAGAACGTTGAAACGACTTGCCATTCTCGGTTCTACCGGCTCGATCGGCCAAAGCACCCTCTCCATTGTTGAGCAGTTTCCAGAGCGCTACCAGGTGGTGACGCTGGCGGTTGGACGCAATGTCGACGAGGCATTCGCTCAGACGGTGCGCTGGCGGCCAAAGGTCGTTTCGATGGCGACCGAAGAACTCGGTGCGGAGTTGTGCAGGCGACTGAGCCAGGCCGGAGTTGCAGGCATCGAAGTTGTGCATGGCACGGCAGGAACAGTGGCCTGCTCCACGCATCCGGAAGCGGACTTTGTGGTGTCGGCCATAGTGGGCGTTGCGGGACTTGAGGCAACGCATGCGGCGATCCTGGCCGGAAAACCTGTGGGTCTGGCCAACAAGGAGTGCATGGTTGCCGCTGGAGAGATTCTGACTGCGGCGGCCCGCGAGCGCAATGTGCCGATTCTGCCCATCGACAGCGAACACAACGCGGTTCACCAGTGCCTGCGAGTGGGCGCACATGCCGAGGTGAAGACGATCTGGCTGACGGCGTCAGGCGGCCCGTTCCGGAAGACACCGCTGGCCGATTTTGCGGGTATCACGCCGGAGCAGGCTCTGAAGCACCCTACGTGGGTGATGGGGCGGCGGATCACGATCGACTCTGCCACGATGCTGAACAAGGGGCTGGAGATCATTGAGGCCTGCCGGCTGTTCGATGTGCCACCGGATAAGGTTCGGGTGACGGTGCATCCGCAATCGACGGTGCACTCGCTGGTGGAGTACGTGGACGGATCGATCCTGGCGCAGATCTCGGTGACGGATATGAGGTTGCCGATTCTGTACGCGCTGGCGTATCCGGAGCGCCCGGCTTCAACCTTGACGTTTGACCTGGCTGCGCTTGCGGCATCTTGAGTTTGAGGAGCCGGATTTTGAGCGCTTTCCGTGCCTGCGGCTGGCGTATGAGGCGGCCGAGAAAGGCGGAGCGCATTGCATCGCTCTCAATGCGGCGGATGAGGTGGCGGTTGAGGCCTTCCTGGAACGCAGGATCCCTTTTAACGGCATTCCATTTACAATTGAAAGAGTGCTTGCGTCCACGCCTGAGTCGCACCCCGCAACCATTGCCGAGGTGCTGGCATCGGACCGGGAAGCGCGTCTAAGGGCTCACGAGCTGGTTTGCTGAGTCCGACGACCAGCCGGTGTGCGCCGCGCAATGTGTGAGGTTCTGAATCATCTCGTTTATGCATGATTTTTTTGTTTCCGCAGTAGCCTTTATCGTCCTTGTCGGCGTCATGGTGGTGGTCCACGAATTTGGCCACTTTCTGGTCGCCAAGCTCTGCGGAGTGCGTGTTGAAGCCTTCTCGGTTGGATTTGGCCCGCGCCTGTTCGGCATCAAGTATGGCGACACCGACTACAAGGTCTGCCTGCTGCCGCTGGGCGGATTCGTGAAGATGACGGGCGAGAATCCCGGCGAGGCCGTTTATCCTAACGTGCCCGTTAAAGGCCTTCCTGGAACCAACTACCCGGACGTTGGTCACGCTGCGGATGCGCCGGCGTACGATCCGGGCTCGTTCATGAACCATCCCCGCTGGCAACGCATGCTCATTGGGGTCGCTGGGCCGGTCTTTAATTTCCTTCTCGCATTTGTGCTGATGGTGGTCTACTTTACCTTCATCAATGAAGTTCCCGACATCCGGACCACAAAAATCGAGTGGGTCACGCCCGGCTCGGCAGCCGACCAGGCGGGCCTGAAACCCGGCGACGTGGTCACCGCATTGGCCAATACCGCGAACCCTGACTATCAGAAGTTCCACGACCTTGTCGGGGACAACGCGAGCAAGACCGTTCCGGTTACTGTTGATCGCAGCGGCGCGGCGGTGCAGACGTCGCTCAGCCTGCCCGGCAGCGTAGACGCGCAGCACGATGACCTGAGCAAGGCCGGAATTTTTGTGCAGTACACCCAGAGTCCCATTCAGATCGACCAGGTAAGTCCAGACTCGCCCGCGCAACACGCGGGTTTGCAGTCGGGCGACAAGATCGTAGCCGTCGATGGCCACCAATTCCACACCGTGTTGCCGCTGGTGGATTACATGCAGACCGGGAAGGGCAAGCCGATGGCGGTGACGATCGAGCGCAAAGGCGTCACGCTGCCGCCGATCGTGATTCACCCCTATGTCCAAGATGGCGGGTGGAGGTTGGGATTTCTTCCGGCTGGCCCGGAGGACGTTCCTGTTCGGACTGAGCCGATGAGTTTCTCGAGCGCGGTTGCTGAGGCGCGCGACTTTTGCGCGGAGAGCTCATTGCTTATCGTCAACGTGCTGAAGAAGGTGTTGACACACCAGGTTTCGGTCAAGCAGCTTTCCGGTCCAGTGGGGATCGCCGTAGCGGCCGGGCAGGCTGTGAAGGAACGCTACTGGCTGGCGAAGTTTGATTTGGCCGCGGGGATCAGTTTGAATCTCGGCATTTTGAATTTGTTGCCATTCCCGATCCTCGACGGTGGCCTGATTCTGCTGCTGATGATCGAGAGCATTATGCGCCGCGACATCAGCATGATTGTGAAAGAGCGGATCTACCAGGCTGCCTTTGTCGTGCTGGTGGCGTTCTTTGCCTTTGTCATGTTCAACGACTTCAGCAAGCTCCAGGTTTTTTCACACCTCAAACCCTAAAGACAGTTGTCAGTTCTAAGTTCACAGTTCTCAGTTAGGATTTTGCGGTGGGGACCGAAAACTGATAACTGTGAACTGAAGACTTGGAAGAAAAATGCCAGTGATAACCCACCAGGTGCGCGTTCGCTATGCCGAAACCGACCAGATGGGCATTGTCTACTATGCCAATTACCTGGTCTGGTTTGAATTGGGACGCGTGGAACTGCTACGCTCGCTTGGCCTTGCTTACAGCCAATTGGAGAAAGAGCACGAGTGCATTCTGCCGGTCGTGGAGGCTACCTGCCGGTACCGTTCTCCGGCTCGTTATGATGACGAGATTTTGATTGAGACGCATCCCGCGATGCTGCGGGGTTCGGTGCTGAAGTTTGCCTATCGCATTCTGCGCAAAGGGAGCTGATGGCGCAAGAACCAGCGCTGCTGGCGGAAGGCGAGACTGTGCACGTGGTTTGCGACGACCAGTTGAAGCGGAAGGCACTGCCGGAACATTACGCGGCGGCGCTGCGGAAGCTGATGCCCGAGCATAGCCACGCTTCTTCGCGGCGCCTAGTCTCGCACAAGGCTCTTCGATTCAGACGCGTTTGGATTGCTTACGACGCCTGCGTTTCGCGCGCGCGAGTTGCATTCAGCGCAGGTCGTGATCAGGTTTTCAGCGCTTTCATCGCCCCCATCTGCGGGCGACACCACGTAATCAGTGGTCGCGGTGAATCGCGTGAGCTGCTTTTGACATTTGCGGCACGTGTATCCGTCTCGCTCGAAAACCTGCATGCGCTTTTCGTGAGCACTTTGTTCGACAAGGGGAACAATGCCAGTTCTTCGGCGAGGCGTTCAGCGCGAAATCTGCGGCAGGCTTCGATTTCATCGGGGATCAGGACGCGGTAGAGAGTTCCCTGGCGATTCGGTTCGCCCATTTTCTGAATTGCACCGATTTGTTCAAGTGCATGTAGCGTGTCCTGCACTTTGCCGATGGAGATGTTGTTTTCGGCGGCATTGGTGTAGGACGATTTGACCACGGCGCGGCGCAGGCTGCTGCGGCTTACGCGAATCTGCGGATTGCCGTCTTTCGCGATGGAATGCCGGAAAAGGAACCAGTAGAAGGCCGCGTCATAGGCTGTCAGGATCGGCTGCAGGTCGTCGACGATCTCGCCGATGATGTCGGGCAGTTCCAGCGCGGAGAAACCTGCGTCGCCTCTCGGCGTACTCGCAGTCTCCACTTCCAGTTCACTGAGAAGCTGGCGTATCTTTTCGACGCGCGGATTCATTGCAGAGCATTCTAATCCCTCTCATCCGACCGGCGATCCGCTTTCCGCTTCGATTAAGAGCAGGGCACGTTTACATGCCGGGGTGCGTCAGTTGGTTGGCACGAGGAATCAATTGCATGTATACGGATTGTGGCAGGTTGGTTTGCCAGTGATTTGTAGCGCGAGCGAAGAGAACCAGGCCGAAGAAGATGTACGCCAGCACTCCGCACATGGCTAAGCGGCGTGAGCACACGGCGGCGCCAGCGTTCTGCGGATGCATCAGCGCGGCGCGGTGGAAGCGCGAATTGCAGTGCATCCTGCGCTGAGCAAGCCGCCACGCACGCCATGCATGCCGTGCATTCCACGCTGCGAATCTGCACCAGCTTGTCGACGGCGAGGCCAGCAGGACATGCCTTTGCACATTTGCCGCAGTCGATGCAGGCTTCCTGATCGCGACGAATCTTGACTGGGCTCAGAAGGAAGCGAACCCCATGAGCGCGCCGTAAGGGCATAGATAGCGGCACCAGAAATTCTGCACCAGCATCGAGAGCAGCACCAGCAAACCGATGACCACGGCCGCTGTGATTCCAATGTCGCGGAAGAAGTTCAGCATCTTCACGTCGGCGACGAGGCCGTAGGGTGTCGACATGAAGTCCTCAAGCGCGGTGGCAGACATGAACCCGATGACGGCGACGAAGAGGCCCAGCAGAATGTATTTCAGGCCACGCAAAGCGAATATCGAACCAGCGTGGCAGACGCAGGTTGCGACCGAAGATGCTGCGGCCAAGCTTCCAGAGGAATTCTGAGAATGTGCCTACAGGGCACAGCCAGGAACAGAAGGCCTTCTTCAGCAGCAGGCTCATCAGCATGAAGCCTATGAAGAGGAACATGGCGGCGGGATGGATCTGCCGGCACATGGCCTGTAAGCACAAAGTATTTCGTGTTCATGAGGCCGGCAATGGGGAGCCAGCCTTCGACGCCCGCCGGACGCGGAACACTCAAGCCTGCGCCACCGTGCTCAAAATATCGTGTCCACAGTAGAACTGCAGGCCAAGCCAGCCATTCAAGAGCAGGAACAGACCTTGTACGATGTGACGCGTGCGTTGTGAGTGGTCGGGCGCGAAACGACGAATCAGAGGCTTTTTCCGGGCTGGAGATTGCAGCGGCTGGACGGGTTGCGTGGCCATACAAGTTCTCTCTTGTGCCCACATTAAGGGCATCGCGAAAAAAGGCAGCGACTTTGGTCACAGATCACGCATCATGACGGAAACGAGAGAAATGCTGACAGCCCGAGTCTATTGCGAGATTACGATTGGTGCGCGCCAGAAGGCAGACTTTCCGGTTGAAGGGTCGAGGACTGTGACCTGGCATTCGTACTGACCGGGCTTGAGATTGGCGGCGCTCACGTCGAAGTTCAGAGGCGTTATACCGAGCCGTGTTGCAGCATTAGGGGTAACGGCGACGGGCTGCGTTTTGAACGCTTCGGCTCCATTTGTGTACAGCGTTACGAAGGCCACTAAAGGGCGCGTGCCCGACTGCGTCACGGTCGCAGCGGTTCCTGAAGGTACGGCGGCGGGCGGCTTGTATGCCTGCAGGTAAACGTAGATATCGCGATTCTGGCTGAAGACGCGGGTCACGCTGGGAACGAGCTTCTTGCCATCCTGCACCAGAGGATTGACGGCGTCGTCCTTGGCTCGGTCCTTGGCCTTGGCGGCGTCGTAGATGGCGTCTTTCAGTTCGACGCGCTGGCTGCTCAGTACGACGGAGCTGATGGGAACGCGTTTGTCTTCCTTGTTCAGGTTTGGAATCACGAACGTGGTCTGGTAGGTTCCGATGCGGCCCGTTTCGTCGTCGCGCGCGAGGAACTTGATCATGTATTTGCCCGGGCAGCAGCGTAAATCCAGTATCGTATTCGATGGGACGATGCGCGAGTTCGGCGGCCGTGGCATCGGAGAGCTTGATGTTCACGAAGTCGCGCACGTTCGACACCGTGGTGCCGCCGACCATGTCCTTGATCTCGCCGACGAAGTCGATGAGCGTGTGTTCGGCGCCGCCGCGCTTGGCCAATGCCAGTTCGCGGCCAGGAATCTTGATCGACGATGGGAACGAAATACTCGGCGCGATTGAGCTGGAAGTGATCGATCTCCATGGCGATGGAGAGCTCGGTCACGGGATCCTCGAGCATCAGCGCATCTTCAAGCTGGCGCTCCTTGTCGACGGCAGTGAATTTGCTGAATTCCTTGTCGGCGTAATAGCCCTGGCGATAATCGAGCTTGGCTTCGAGAGTTCTGGCTGAGGGTGATCTTCACGCGGCGGAAGCGGCCGTTACGCGCGGGGTTTGTGGTGTAGTAGCCGATGATGTAGTAGTCCGAGATCGCATCCTGCGCCTGCAGAATGCCGCGATCGAGATCGTTGGTGTCGAGCAATGCCTTGCCGCCGGTGTCGGCGGCCAGCGAATAGAGCGTGTCCTGCGAATATTGGAAGTTGGCGGTGACGGCGTTGGCCGCGGCGCCGGTGTACATGCCGGAATTGCCCTGCGAGCCTTGTGTTGCGTCGCCGAGCGGGCGCCTGGGCAACAAGGCCGCGTGCATCGATGGGCCAGAATGTGACGCCGGCCTTGATTGCCGCATCGACGGTGGCATGCATTTGCGCCTGGTTGTCGACGCCGTTGAGCCGCATGCCGCCGGCAAAGTAAATCAGCGACTTCTTCTCGTTGAGCTGGCCCAGCATTTGCGCCGCTGTCTGCAATGCGGAAAGCTGGCGGTCGGTATTGAAGATGTTGAACTCGCTGTCGTCCTGGCCGAAGGCGGCGCCGGTGTCGGCAGCGCTCGCGTCATCTACTTCTTCGGCTGAGTCCTGGCCTTCGCCGACGATCATGGTTTCGAGAATGCTGAGCAGGCGATCGCGATCCTGGGTGAAGTCCTGCAGAATGTCGACCGAACCGGTGTTGTAGCGCATGATCGAAACGAGGTCGACGGAGGTCATTTGCGTGCGGATGAACTGTTCGGCCGCCTGCAGAGCGCGCATCTGGTCCGGCGGGCCGCATGGCCGACATGTCGAAATAGAGCGCCAGCAGGCGGCGATTCTTGTAGCGTTCGTTGTCGGTAGTCTCAGGTGCAATCTGTTTCGTGCGCCAGACGCTTGTAGATCTTCAGTTCCTCTTCGCTGCGCTTCGATGCGGGAAGAGGCTTGGCAGTCTCCGACGAGATCCTGGTGCTCGCAAAACTTGATGGTCTGCGGCACGTTGTCTTCGGTCACGGAAAAGTCTTTCGCCGTCAAGCCATGAATTGGATTGCCCTGCTTGTCTTTGACGACGACAGCCTCGACGACGAGCTGCACCTTCACAGACATGGTGTAGTTGTCCTGTGAGTCGGAAGAGCGATTTTGGCCGATCTGCTGCGCGGTCGACGAGGCAGCGAAGATGGATGCGATAAGCAGGGCTGCGAGTTTGCGCATCATTAGAACCTCACCCGCATCGTGGCCTGCAGGCTGCGCATCGGATTGGCCGATTGTGGCAGGCCGAACTGGGCGCTCTCCAACGTTGTGACCCAGCTGTTGAAGACGGCATGATTCATCACGTTCGTTGCATCGATGCGGGCGTCGAGGTAGAAATGCTTGCTGGGGCGAAAGGTGCGCTGCATAGCGCCGTCGAGGCTGAACTGGCTCGGCCCGGTGATGGAGTTTCTGCCGGCTGTGCCCCACGCGCCCGCCGCAGGTGCAGCAAAGGCCGCAGCATTCACGTGTGCGCCATTCTGGCCGCCATACAACGATGCGCCGGTGAGACTGGGGCGAAGCGGGCCGATCCAACCTGTGCCGGGAACCGCTTCTGGGAGAATCGGTGTTTCAGGCAAGCCGCTGCCGACATTCAACTGTGTCAGTAGCGTCCACTCCTTCAGCGCACGGCCGCGCCAACCGCCCAGAAGCGTTCCGCCTTCGAGTCCCTGGCCAGTGGTGTACTGCGCCTGCAGATTGAGGAGGTGCCGCTGATCGAAGGAGGATAGTGATCGCTCGGCTTTCAGATCGAGCCAGTCCTGCGCAATCTGCACACTTCCCGACGATGACGCAGAGGAGCCGGATGAGAAGTCAGTCTTCGACGCGCTCGATTGATGTCCCTGGCCGCCGAGCATCGCGTCATCGTCAATCGATTTGGAGTAGGTGTAGAGCAGGGAAGCGGCAAAACCGGCGCGCAATCGGCGGCGCAACTGGACCTGGCCGGATTGGCGCGTCGAATTTCCGCCTGATGTTTCGTAGACAAAACCAGCAGGGCAATCAGGGCAGGGATCTGCGGCACCGAGGGGATAGCTGTTGGGCAGGAATTCCTGCACGCCATGAGTGCCCTTCACGCCCAGGTAGGTTGCAGTCATCTGGAGGGCCCAGGGCAAGTCGCGTTGTATCGAAACCTGCCAGGTTTGCGCATAGCCGACGCGGAAGTTGGGATCGATGGCGAAAGTATCTGGCGTGGTGGTGCCGCACGGCGTGAAGGCATTAGCGAGAGTAAGCGGGCAAGCCGATGAGTTCTGCTGTTTCACGCTTTTCGAGAGCGGAGCCTGCTGTGCGAGTTGAAGCATCGGTGAGAGGTAGACCGATGTGTCGTGATAGACGCCGTAGCCTGCTCGGATGACGATGGTGGAAGCGGGGATCGGCCGCCACGAGAGGCCGACGCGCGGCTCGATGCCAAGCCAGTCTGGGCGAACGAGCGAGTTCGGATAGGTCTGGCCGGTCAGTGGTCCAACGGGATCTGAAGCGAGCACCGGGGCGACCTGGGTGAAGCCGGAAGCTACGTCGAGGTTCACCAGCCGATCTTTCAATTCCGTCATCGGTGCACCGTACTCCCAGCGCATGCCGGCATTGATGGTGAGAATCGGCAACACGCGCCAATCGTCGGTGGCGTACGCGTCGTAGACGGTTTGCCGGAAATATTTGTCTGCGTTGCCAAATGCGATTGAGCTGGTATCGGGGACGCCGATGAGGAAATCGGCAAAGTCCGATCCGGTAGCTGCGCCGGTAAACGTGAAACTTCCGCGCGGGTCCTGCTGGAAGTAGTCGTTGAATTGCTGCTTGCGGAGGTCCCCGCCAGCCGTGATGTTGTGATGGCCGTGATAGAAGCCGACAGACGCCGAGTAGCCATCAGTGCGATTGCGATTGAAGGCACTCTGCGCATCGGAGAGTGTGGCGATTCCGCTGGAAAAACTCAGAGCGGGTGGACCCCAATTGGCGGGGTCCTGGTCGGTGCCAGTGATGCCAGCTTCTCCCGAAATGTTCTGCTTGTTCTCAAATTCGGGACTCACCTGCGTGCGCAGACGGCTGAAGTGATATCCGGCGTAGAGAAAGAGATGCTGATTCAAACGGTGAGACCAGTTGATGTTGGTGTTGAGGCCGAGCGTGTCGGTGGTGTCGACAAAGCTGAAGAGATTGACTCCATCGGCGCGGATGCTCTGAAAGTTGAAATTTCCGTAGAGCTGGTCGCGCTTGCCGAGCGTTTTATCGAGGCGCGACTGGAGGCTGTCCTGGTGGCTGCTGTTCAGTACCGGAATCTGGAAATTGTATGAGGGATTGCCTGTCAGGTTGGGCAATGGATAAAGTTGCAGCAGGGCTGCCGCCTGTGGACTTACCGGAAAAGTTGTCCCGTCGATGATTCCGGCCCTCTCCTCCAGCGTCGGGACCAGCCCGGGATTGGTTTGTGCGGTATTGTTGCGGGTCCACTGATAACCGACAAAGAAGTTTGGACCGCGGGGAAGCAAATGCGGTATTTTTAACGGCCCACCCAGCGTGAAGCCAAGAGTGATGCGGTCGTAGACCGGTTTGGGCGTCGCAAATCCGCTGAGCGAATATGGCCGTGCGTTGAGCGCTGAGTTGTCGAGAATGACGCCGAAGCCGCCGTTGTAGAGGCTTTTGGTATTGAAGCGACGATTGCCGAAAGCCTGATTCAGCGAGAACTGTGAAGTAGCGGCGTTGTTGACGCTTCCATTGACAAGGAAGCCATCGGAGCTTTGCTGATTCGCATCCTCGGGTGGCTTTGGCATCTCTGCCGGCGCTTGTTGCCCTGCTCCGCTCTCCGGCTTTTCGGTCGCGGTCTGCAAAGTGGGCTGCGGTGTCGCAGAATGCGGCGGGGGCGCCGTTGCCAGCGCTTTCAATTGATCGGCGGACAAAAGCTTCAGTTCATATTTAGCGGCGGACATATTCGGCGCAATCGACACATCCGCATCAATGGTCTGGAAGCATTGCATCGCGATTTCGATCTTCCACTGGCCGTCGGGAAGGTCGTCGAAGTGGAAGACGCCACCTTCGTCGGACGTGACGCTGAAGGTCTTCGAACCCTGGGTCGCGGTAATGGTGACGCCGGGAACCGGGAGACCGCCAAATGTGATCTCGCCAAAATATACAGAGGCACGGGCAAGCGCCGACGCGCAGAGGCACAGCAGCAAAGCAATCAAGAATCGTGTGAACCGGCGCCACTGGGTCATCCGCTCGTTCTCCGGCAACAAGTCAATTTTGCGACGGCAGATCGATGTGATCGATCACGATTACGTCTACTGTGCCCTTTGTGGATTCGAGTTTCAATCCAAGCTGTTCCTCAAGTGCTGTAAACAGAGTTGGTCCTCCAGCGTCGGGGGAGATGTCGCCTTTTCCGGGACCAGCGTCGCCACCCATCGGCGTGCCCACATCGTCCGGTGTCCACTGGAGCGTGTAGTCGTAGTTTCCAGTCAGGTTGGTCTTGTTCACCACGGTGCGGCCCAACTGCTCGTGCGAGGACATGAGAAAGCGTCTCGGTGGTTGTCCCCGTCGACTCGAGGTGACCGCGGCCATTCATCATCAGGCTGTGACGGCCCATGCGGGGCTTGTCCTTTGCATCGCTATCGTCCGGCTTTGCTGCACTATCTTCCTTGGGCGGATCGTCCGCCGCAGACGCCTTCATCTTCAACCCACTCTTCGCAACGACCAGCGCGTACATCGGCAGTTCGCGCGTTTCGTGGTGATACTTCAGGTTGAATCGATCCTCGAGCAGAGGCAACACCATCGCCCTGCGCTGATCGAACTTCATGTTTTTCAGTTTGGGTGCGTCATCTGCGTCGACCTTTGCCTCAATGTCAAAGCGGTTCTTCACCCAGTTCGGCTCGCCGAGGATGCGGTCATCCTCAACGCCGAAGGATTCGCGGAGCAGCATCTTCATCGGAATTCCGTGGATGGAGATGCCGTCGGGCGTGAACATCAGCATGCTGTTATCGGAGGGAGCGGCAGGCTTGATGGTGGCTACCTCAAACTTTGGCAAGTCGGGATTTGCGGCTGTTCCCAATGCCGGGGGTTGGGACTGTGAAAGCGAGCGCTTCTCCGAAGCGGCAGTCGAGGTAGGGGATGACTGGCCGTGAAATGGATTTGGGCACAGAAGACAAAGCACCGCAAGCGGCAGGGCGATGCTCAGAAACTTCGGCTGTCGTCTCACCGGTCTACTCATGGTGAAATTCTCGGGAATGGATCGGCATCCTCTTACAACATCTGATTCTTGGACTGCGGGGGAGGGGGGAGGGCCACCTGTAAGACGAAGGAAGTCTCCCTTTCGTTTGCGACTATCATCAAGATCGCAGTTTAGCCGCCTATCTCCACCTGCCGCTTAGTTTGCAGAAGGTTTCTCAACGTGGTCGATCGCGATGACGACTACGGATGTTTTCTCCGCCGAGAGCTTCAGTCCAAGTTCCTGCTGCACCGCGTCATAGAGGCTCGGAGCCACGGCCGCAGCCGTGTCGGTTGAGCCGTTATTGTTGCCGTGACCCGGCATTGGCGGCGGATGTCCGCCAAATTGCGAATCGTCCGGCGTGAACGTGCACTGGTAATCGAATCGGCCCTTGATTCCTGTCCTGTCCACTACCGGTCGGTCGAGGACCAGGATTTGCAGGAATCCGGTGAAGTCGGGAATGGCCGCATTGATCATGTTTAGCGTGATCCCACCGGTACCGGGCCCAATGAAGATGCCGGGCAAATTGCCATTGAGTCTGCGTCGGCTTCAGCTTGGGGCCATCCTTGCCAACCGTCAGCACGTATGCCGACATCTCGCGCTCGTCATGATGGAAGTTGAGCCTGAAGCGTTCGGTGAGCAGTTTCCGAATCATGATCCTCAGTTGCTCGGGATTCGGGACGCCCTCCTGCTCCGGGACCGCGGCGATGTCGTAGCGGTCCTTGTCGTAGCCAGTCGGGTGCATTCACGATCTGCTTGGCTTGCACCTCGTAAGCGAAAGAGATCAGGTCGGCGAGCGAGGATGCGCGCGTGGCAAATTTCCGTCCACGAATTGCCAGCCCTTGCATGCTCGTCGCGCCGGTGTTGTTGGGCTTGATGGTGGCCACTTCAAAACTCGGATCGGCATCGGCGGCCATCGGTTTTGGCGGCGGTTGCGGCTTGGGGATCTCCCAGGCAGTTTCCGGTGTGGCGCGCGTGAGCACCAGGGGGAGTCGAACCACCTCCCTGACTGGAGCTTCCGTCGATGGTTTTTCCGTCGGAACTCAGCTTTCCCTCGTAGGTGAGACCGAAGAGCTTGAGAGTGAGTTTGACGTCCTGGCCCGTGAGCGTCACCGAATCAAGATTGAAGCCTTGGCGCACCTTGGTCGATGCTGTAGAAGGTGCCCTTGTAAGCGCCTTTATCATCCTTCGTGATTTTGACAATGGTGCGCAGATCCCGACCGCCATGCAGAGTTCCTTGCCACGTGTCGGCGAGATCGTGCGGCGAAACCGGCGCAGCCTGGGCAGGCGCGGGAGGGGTCGGAGTGGTCGAGGGAGGGGCTTGCGCGTGAACGGAGTTCAAATGGCCTGCGCATGTGAGCAGGGTGAGAGCAATGAATGCGAGGGAACGGGAGGCAAACAGAGTCAAACGGCGAAGACGGGACGAAACAGGAGTCATCATCATTGCAGAACTTCCTTGTTCGTGCTGGTGCGCAGGGTGAAGATGCGATCCAGCAAATTTAGATGGACGTGCTGAGGATACACGCGACAGAAGCGATTTAGCGCAAATAATTGCAGAATGTCCGATATCGCACAGGGAAGGAATTGAATTGCGATTTGCGATGTGACGCAGCGTTCAATGCAGAACGACGGCTATGGCAAATCCATCGTAGCCCTTGCTGCCAACGGTTTGAAGCACTGTTGTGCTCAGTCGAGGCTCGGCTGCGGCAAGCTCCGTGAAGCGTCGAACGCCCTGAATATTTGGATCGGGGCTTTCCGGGTCGATTACTTTGCCGTCGCGCACAACGTTGTCGGCGACGATGAGCGTGCCGGGCCGCGAAAGCTTCATGGACCATTGCAGATATTCGGGATAACCGGACTTGTCGGCGTCGATGAAGATGAAGTCGAAGGGTGCGGCGTGTTCCTTTGCAAGACCTGCAAGAGTTTCTGCGGCCGGGCCGATGCGGAGTTCGACGCGGTCCGCGAGACCGGCAGCTTCAAGATTCCTTTTTGCGACTTCAGCGTGATGCGGTTCCAGTTCCAGGGTCACGACGAGTCCATCAGGCGGAAGCGCGCGTGCGAGCCAGAGCGTGCTGTATCCGCCAAGTGTGCCGATCTCGAGAACGCGGCGCGCACCGGTTGCGCGGACTAGTAGCTCGAGGAATTTACCTTGAAGGGGAGTTACGTCGATTGTCGGCAGAGCTGCCTTTCGATTTTCCTCAAGCGCAGTGTCGAATCCGTCGCCGGGAGCAATCAACGCATCCGTGAAGTATTGGTCGACCTGCTTCCAGATTTCCTTTGCTTTTTTTGACAAGGCTCACCCTCCGTGGATTGAGTGGCTTGAATTGTGATGCGGGGAATGCCCACCGATCTACTTGTCGCGCGCAACGACGAAATCCGGAACCCAGAGCAGTGCGCGCTTGAAATCAGAGTCGGGCAGGGAAGCGAGCGCCTGGCGCGACTGTTCAGCGTAGCGATCGGCTGCGGCCATTGCGTATTCGACAGAACCATTGCGGTGCAGAATCTCGCGAATCTGTTCGCGACTTACATATTCAAAACTGCGATCGTCGAGCACGCGCTGGATCGTCTGCCGCTCACGCGCCGTGCCGTGATCGTAGGCGTGAATGACGGCGAGCGTGGTCTTGCCTTCGCGCAGATCGCTTGCGACCGGCTTGCCAAGCACCTCTTCAGTCGCAGTGAGATCAAGAACGTCGTCGACAATCTGGAATGACAGGCCGACGGCGCGTCCGTAAGCTGCGAGTTTTTCTTCCTGCGCTTCCGTCGAGCCGGCCAACACTGCGCCGAGACGCATCGAGGTCGAGAAGAGGCAAGCGGTCTTGCGAAATATCAGGTCGTAATACTCGGCTTCAGAGACGGCCTTGCCGAGCTTTTGAATTTGCAGCAATTCGCCCTCGACCATCTGCTGAGTCAACGAGATAAGCAAATCGAGGACGCGGAGGTTTTTCTCTTCGAGGGCAACCTTGAAGGCCTGCATGTAGAGCCAGTCGCCGGCGAGCACGCATTTTTCATTACCCCACGTGGTATTGGGCGATGGGCGTCCGCGGCGTATTGATGCACCGTCGATGATGTCATCGTGGACCAGCGTCGCAGTGTGCACCATCTCGACAACGACGCCGAGGCGGATTGCACTCGGTCCTGAGTAGTCCAGCAAATGCGCCGCAAGGAGCAGCAGCGATGGACGAATGCGTTTCCCGCCGCCTTCGCGCAGGTACTCGGCGATTTCGGTGATGGTGCTGACGCTGGAGGCTGCATCGCGGCCCAGCTCCTGCTCGATCGCTACGAGGTCTTCTCGCAGCAGTTCGAAAACCTCTTTCGCCGTTGCTATCGCCAGGGTGCTCAATGGTCTCCGAGTCTCGCCGTCTCAGTTCGTGCGGTAGTTCGTGAAAGTCAGTTCGACGCCGAGGTCTTTGCCCCGCAGGGCTGCAATGATGGCTTGAAGATCGTCCCGGTCTTTGCCCGATATTCTCACAGTATCGCCTTGAATGCTTGCCTGCACCTTCTTTTTTGAATCCTTGACAATACGAACAATCTCTTTGGCTTTTTCAGTGGGGATTCCCTGCTGAAGGCTGATCTTCTGGCGCACGCTTTGCCCCATCGCCGGTTCGACCTTGCCGTAAGTGAGATTCTTGAGCGACACGCCGCGCTTCACAAGCTTTTGCCCGAGGATTTCCTTGATGGCCTCCAGCTTGTACTCGTTCGAAGATGCCATCTGAATCGCATCGTTGCCTTCGAGGTTGATTTCGGAGTGACTGTCTTTCAGATCGAAGCGCTGGCGAATTTCTTTCATCGCCTGGTCAATGGCGTTCCGCACTTCCTGGATGTCGACCTTGCTGACGATGTCGAATGAATTTTCCTGGGCCATGATTCCGTTCCTCAAATGCCTGGGTTGCTGTTATCCCGCAGTTCAATGGGCAAGTGCAACAATATCAGTTTCCCACGTCAGAGCCTAAGGCTGAACAACCGGGCAAAGTTTTTGGTGGTTGCCGCGGCAATCTCGTCGGCGGAGAGGTGGTGAATTTCGGCTAGAGTCTCGGCGGTCTGCGTCACAAAGGCCGGCTCGTTGCGCTTCCCTCGCAACGTGGCTGGCGCCAGCCATGGGGCGTCGGTTTCGACGAGGATCCCGTCTATCGGCACGCGTGTCGCCACGTCGCGCAAGGGCAGCGCTTTGGGATAGGTCAGATTGCCCGCGAAGGAAATAAGAAAGCCCAGATTGAGCGAACGCCGCGCCTGCTCCCAAACCCCGCCGAAACAGTGCATTACGCCGCCGAGGCCGGTTGATGCCCAGTGTTCGTCGAGGACTTCAAAAAGATCGTCCCACGCATCCGCTTCCCCGTCTTTCGGCCGGCAGTGAATGAGGATGGGGCGCTTGCGCGCGGCGGCAATCTTCAGCTGGCAGATAAGTCCTTCGCGTTGAACCGGATGGGCCGCGCCGTCGTGGTAGTAGTCGAGGCCGATTTCTCCGCAGGCGATGACCTCGGGCTGTGCGAGAAGGTTGTCGAGCTTGGCTTGCGCTGCTTCGTCGGCCTCCGCAGCGTTGTGCGGATAGATTCCCGCGCTTGCGTACAGCCGCGGCATGCCAGGCTTGCCATTGAACTCGCGGCAGATTTCAAGGGCCTGCTGCATCTCTGCGGGTCCTTCGCCTATCCCGATGGACAACACTGCGCCGACACCCGCGTCGGCAGCGCGACGCAGCATCGCTTCGCGGTCGTCTGAATAGCGGGGACTGTCGAGGTGCGCGTGGGAATCGATCAGCAAGCGGCGGTCTCCGCGAGTTCAGGCGGTCTGTTCAACGCACCTGCACTCCAAGTGTTTTACTCAACTCTCTACTTTAGCCGTGCTCCGAGTGGCACGTCTTCCAGGAAACCCGCCAGGACTGGAGCACCATCCGGGGGCAACGACGCGGCTAGCAGCATGCCATTCGACTCAAGGCCGCGCATCTTGCGGGGCGCGAGGTTGGCGACGATGACGATTTTGCGACCGATGAGCTTTTCCGGCTCGTAGTACTGTGCGATTCCGGCGAGGATCTGGCGTTTTTCGTAGCCAAGGTCCACTTCGAGGCGCAGGAGCTTGTCGGCTTTTGGAACGCGCTCGGCGACGAGCACCTGGGCTACGCGAAGGTCAACCTTGGCGAAGTCGTCGATGGTGATGTGTTCTGGTTGAGCTGGAGTGGCCTGCGTGTTCTGATTCAGCGGCTTTTCGGGGGGAGCCTGCGCGGGCGTTGAGGCGAGGCGGCTGCTGGTAAGCTCGGCGGGCACCGCGTGGACCTGCGCTGTAGCAATTGGCTGGGTGGGATCGCTGGGTGCCATGGTGGCAGGCGTAGTTGCAGAGCTTGCCGGCGCGTCCTCGGTGCTTGCCGGTGACTGTACAGACGTGGCAGCGGGAGCGGCTTTCACCGAATTTGCCGGTGGTTGCGGACCGGGGTGAGGATTGACACCTAGCGCGGACGTGGGAGCTTCCGGAGCTGCCTTCGACGCATTCTCCCGATTGCTCGCTGCTTCTACCGCGTTTTTGTTGTTATCGTCTTCGAGATTCTGCATATGCGTGATTGCATCCTTGTCTTTGCGGGGAAAGAGTGGCGCGGGCTCGCCGAACTGTGTACCGGGCTTCAATCCGCCCCATGCGAGGTTCGTAAGAAAGGCTTGTTTAGCAGCGTCGGCGATTTCGCCTTGACCCAGCTGCTGCCACACCTTGGATGCCGCATCGGGCAGGATTGGATAGACGAGCGCAGTAATTACGCGGATAGACTCGGCGGCCGTTGCTAGGACACGAGCCTGCAGCGCTACGTGATCGGCTTCTGAGCGGTCGGCAGGGCGTTTCCATGGAGCGTTGGCGGTGAGGTAGCCGTCGGTTTCCGCAACGAGGGCCCAGAGGGATTTCAACGCCTCAGAGAAATTCAGTTGATCGAATGCCGGAGCAAACTCGGCAATTGTGCGCGTCGAGCTTTCCCGCAGAGCAGTCTCATTCTGCGTCTCTGCGCCGGCTTCCGGTATGACTCCGCCGAAGTATTTGTGCACCATGTTCACGACTCGGCTGACGAGGTTGCCGTAGCCGTTGGCGAGGTCGCCGTTGTAGCGCTGAACGAGTGCGTCGAAACTGAAGTTGCCGTCCTGGCCGAAGGGAATTTCGCGCAGCAGGAAGTAGCGCAGAGCATCGGTGCCCAGCACTTCGCGCACGGTATCGGCGCGCACGATGTTGCCGCGCGACTTCGACATTTTGCCCTGATCAAAGAGCAGCCAGCCGTTGGCCTTCACGGAGCGTGGGACCGGAATTCCGGCAGCCATCAGGAATGCCGGCCAGTAAACGCAATGGAAGCGACTGATCTCCTTGCCGATGAGATGAATGTCGGCGGGCCAGAATTTTTCGAACTTTTGCTCGTCATCCGAGCCATACCCGAGGGCGGTGATGTAGTTAGCCAGCGCGTCGAACCAGACATAAATTACGTGATCTTCGTCGCCCGGAACAGGTATGCCCCATTTGAGCGCAGTACGGCTGATGGAAACATCGGCAAGTCCACCGCGCACGAAAGAGATGACCTCGCGCGCCGTCGATTCGGGCTGCATAAAGCCGGGGTTCTGCCTCGTAGAACTCCAGCAGTTTGCGTTCGAATGCCGAGAGCTTAAAGAAGTAGTTTTCTTCGCTGACCGTTTCCGTGATTCGCCCGCAATCCGGACAGGGAGCGCCCGGGGGTACGTCGACCCATGCCTCGTCGGAGACGCAGTATTGGCCCGTATACGACCCTTTGTAGATAAATCCGCGATCGCGCAGCGTGGCGAAGAGCTTTTGAACTCCCCGCATGTGGCGAGGCTCGGTGGTGCGGATGAAATCGTCGTATGTCAGGCCGAGGCGGTCCCAGAGCGAACGGAACTCGCCAGAGATTTTGTCTGCGAAATCCCGTGGCGAAAGGCCGGCCAGCTTGGCGGAGCGCTCAATTTTCTGACCGTGCTCGTCGGTGCCGGTGAGGAACCAGGTATCGATGCCCATTGCCCGTTTGCGCCGGGCGATTGCGTCGCACACGATGGTCGAATAGGCGTGGCCCAAGTGCGGACGCGCATTGACGTAATAAATGGGCGTGGTCAGGTAAAAACGTGCTGGACAGGAGTTCTGGCTGGTCATCGGCGGGTGTTTGCTTTCGCTGTGCGCCTCTGTCGGGAGACACAAAGATTTCGTCTATGTTCCTCTTCCATCTTAGGTTGCCGAATAGGGTGCGTCAACGCGAACGCTTCTCAGCTCTGTTAGAATCGCCTTGAAAAATCAGGTATTTCAAAGGCGTTGCCCGTGTACCAGGAAATGAAGAACCGGCTTGAGTCGCATCTGCGCGAAGTGCTCAAGGCCAAGTACGACATCACCGATCAAAAACATTCCTCTTGAGACTCCGCCCGATCTGCGTTTCGGCGAGCTGGCGACACCCATCGCCTTTGAACTGGCCCGCAAACTGCGCAAGGCGCCAAAGGTAATTGCGCAAGAGATCGTTGCTGAGTTGGGCACCCCACGGGGGTTTGCCTCCTTTGAAATTGCCGGCGCTGGGTACATCAACGCGCGGCTGGATCGCGTTGTCGCTGTGCGGATGATGACGAGCGGTGAGGACTCCGAACCAGCCAAATCCGCGATACATGCGCTTGTCGAGCACACCAGTATCAATCCCAACAAGGCCGCGCACATCGGCCACTTGCGCAACGCGATTCTGGGCGACACCTTTGTGCGTTTACTGCGTGCAGCGGGGCAGCAGGTCGCGGTACAGAACTACATCGACAACACCGGCGTGCAGGTCGCCGACGTGGTGGTTGGCTTTCTACACCTGGAGAAGAAATCACTGGCTGAAGTGCGTGCGCTGATTGAAAAACTCGAACTGCACTTCGAGCGCGTCGACTTCTACTGCTGGGACCTTTACGCGCGTACATCGCAGTGGTACACAAGCGGCACCCCCGAAGAGAATGAAGCGCGCAAGAAGTTGCGTTATGCGACACTGCACGAGATCGAGCAGGGTGGCAACGAGACGGCGGCGGTTGCGGACCTGATTTCGACGGCCGTGCTGAAGCGGCACCTTGAGACCATGCTGCGGCTCGGCATTGAGTACGACTTCCTGCCGCGAGAGAGCGAGATTCTGCATTTCGAACTTCTGGGCGCTGGCTTTTGAGCAGCTGAAGCAGAAGGGCGTGCTGTATTTCGAGACGGAGGGAAAGAATAAGGGCTGCTGGGTGATGTCGCGTACCGGTTCACTGGCCGAGGAAGATGGAGAGGGCGCGAAAGAAATAGACGAGGACGCCAAGGTCATTGTGCGCTCCAATGGGACGGTTACTTACGTCGGCAAGGACATTGCGTATCACCTTTGGAAGTTTGGTCTCTTGGGTCGTGATTTTGGGTATCGCAAATTCTTCACCTATCCGGACCACGAATGCTGGATCTCGGCGGAAAAAGGTGAAGAACCTCATCCGCACTTCGGCGGGGCGCAGGCCATTTACAACGTGATCGATTCGCGTCAGGCCGACCCGCAGGCGAATGTGATCCAGGCGCTGCGCGGCATGGGATATAGCGAGCAGGCCGACCACTACACGCACTTCGGCTACGAGATGGTTGCACTCACGCCGCGCTGCGCGGCTGAACTTGGCTATGAAGTTGCGGAAGAAGATCGCGAGCGTCCGTATATCGAGGTCAGCGGGCGCAAGGGTTTCGGCGTCAAGGCCGACGACTTGATTGACAAACTGATCGCCGCAACGCGGTTTGAAGTGGATACTCGCCAGACATCGCGCGACGAGCAAGAACGCCAGGTGATCGCGGAGCAGATTGCCATCGGGGCGCTGCGCTACTTCATGCTCAAGTTCACGCGCAATTCCGTCATCGCTTTTGACTTCAAGGACGCGCTGAGTTTTGAAGGCGAGACTGGCCCGTATATCCAGTACGCAGTTGTCCGTGCACGCAATATCTTCCGCAAAGGCTCGATTACGCCGGAAGCCGTGCTGCGAGAATTTGCAGGCTCCGATCCGGGCGCGTTTCTGATGGGAGAAACCGGCGAGGATATCTGGCCGCTGTGGCTGCAGGCGGGCCGACGCTCGGCGGTGCTCGATCAGTGCATTGCGACTTCTGAGCCGGCTTACCTGGCCAAGCACGCCTTCCAGCTTGCCCAGGAATTCAACAACTTCTACCACAAACACCACATTCTCACGGAGTTAGATCCTGAGCGGCGGATGTTTCTACTTGCGACGGCGGCCGTCACGTTGCGAGAGCTGATCACTGTCCTCGACTGGCTGGGTATTGAGAGTCCGGAGGCCATGTAGTACCCCAGTAATTACTGATGTAGCCTGCATCACAAACAGGCCTCTGGGCGACGGGAGTATATTGCTCGACGGTCAGGGAGTCGCGACAGGCTATGAATAACGCTATTTTGCAAACACACATGCTCCTTCCCATTGAAGAGATTGCCCGGAAACTCTCGCTCTTGCCGGCCGAATACGAGCCCATTGGCGCATTTGGCGCGAAGCTTAAGCTCAATTTGCTCGAAAATCCGGCATTTCCGGTTCGCGGCAAGCTGATTATCGTGACCGCTACGACGCCGACCACTTCCGGCGAAGGCAAGACCGTGGTTTCAATCGGCCTGGCGCAGGGGCTCGAGCGCATCGGGCGCAAATCCATCCTTACGTCGCGTGAGCCGTCGCTTGGGCCGGTGTTTGGGATGAAGGGTGGCGCGGCAGGCGGGGGCCTGTCGCAAGTAGGACCGAGCCAGAAGATCAACCTGCATTTTCACGGCGACTTTCACGCCATTACAGCTGCGCACAATTTGCTGGCCGCAATGATTGACTCGCACCTGTTCTTCGGGAACGCGCTCGATCTCGCTCCCGGAGAGATCACCTGGCCGCGCGCGCTGGATATGAATGACCGGGCGTTACGCCATGTCACTGTGAGTGTGGGCGGCAAGGGTGACGGGGCCAATCGTGGGACGGGCTTTGTGATTACGGCGGCCTCCGAGATTATGGCCATCATGGCGCTGGCATCGAGCCGCGCTGATCTGCGTCGCCGGATCGATGCGATTGTTGTCGGACCTTCGCGTTCCGGGCGGCCCGTCACGGCCGCGGACCTGGGAGCTTCGGGCGCCATGCTGGCGCTGTTGGACGACGCCATCAAGCCAAACCTCGTGCAGACCACAGAAGGCACTCCGGCACTTGTGCATACTGGACCGTTCGGCAACATCGCGCACGGTACGTCGAGCATCCTTGCACACCAGATGGGTGTGCGGCTGGCCGACTACGTTGTGAACGAGTGCGGATTCGCGGCGGATCTTGGCGCGGAGAAATACTTCGACATCGTGATGCGCGCATCCGGGATTCAACCTGCGGCTGCAGTTCTGGTGGTAACGGTGCAAAGCCTGCGCGCGCAGGGCGAAGGGAAGCTCGAATCGGGCTTTTCGAACTTGTCGCACCATCTCCAAACACTACGTGGCTATGGCGTTCCCATCGTCATCGCCATCAATCGGTTTCCGGCCGATTCGCCTGAGGACCTGGAGATGATTGCGACTGAGTGCTCGCTGCTGGGAGTGCCGTGCGCGATGGTTGAGGCGTTCACAAAGGGCGGGGAAGGAGCAGTCGACCTGGCGCACAAGGTCGTCTCCGCAATCGAGACAAATCCAGCGCCGGAGATCCAGCCGGTCTATGCGCTGGAAGACGCGCTCGACGTAAAGATCTTGAAGGTCGCTATCCAGGTCTACGGCGCAGATGGAGTGACCTTCAGCGAAACGGCGCGCGCAAAACTTGAACGCTATGCAACTTGGGGATTCGGACGGCTTCCTGTTTGCATCGCCAAGACGCAATATTCACTCACCGACGATCCAAAGCGGATGGGCGCGCCGACTGGATGGACGCTGAACGTCCATGATGTGTCCCTGTCAGCCGGCGCGGGGTTTGTGGTGGCCGTCTCGGGCAACATGATGCTGATGCCGGGACTGCCGAGCCATCCGCGCGCGATGTCGATTGACGTGGATGACGACGGGAACATCGTGGGAGTGTAAGAGCGGCTATTGCCGTTTTTTCGTCGTTTACCGCCCCATATCATCGAGTGTCATCGTTCAATGTCTCAATTGATATATATATAATTTTATCAATAGTTTACAGTGACACTTCAGCTCCGGATTCTCTTGTTGAAACTAGCCGCAGAAGATCGTGCCTGATGGTCGCTGGCTATGAGACGCTATCAACTATCAACGTGAAGTTTCTCCCACCCCCCGCCCGCGTCGCATCCCGCGGTGCGTCTATCTGTTCAAGAGGCGATTAATGGCATCTTCCATCCTGCTGACACCCAGCTCCAGCCGTTCTAGATTCAAAACCGTTCTCTGGGTCCTTCTCGGTCTCACTGCGCTCTTTGTCTTCATCACTTCAGAAGTTTTTCTCGTCGCCGATTATCCCATGTACCACGCCTACCGTCTGCAGGTGATTGCCGACCGCCATCTCCTCATCCCCCATACTCTCTCCGGCGTCATCGCTCTCCTGGCCGGCCCTTTGCAGTTCTCGTCGCGCCTTCGACAGCGTCACCTGAAATTCCATCGCGTGCTCGGCCGGATCTACGTCTTCTCCGTTTTTGTTGGTGCGTTCACCGGAATAGCCCTCGCCGCCGGCCGTCCCGGCTTGCCCGGAACCTCCATGCAGGCTGCTGCCTGGGTCGTCTGCACCACCGCCGCCCTCATCACCGCGCGTAACCGCCAAATCATCCAGCATCGCCAGTGGATGGCCCGTTCCTATGCCGTCACGTTTACCTTTGTCTCCAGCCGTGTGCTCAATCTCTGGCCCCGCTACTGGAGCCATCTTGGCGACGCCTTCGCAGCCGTTGGCGTCATCGCATTCACACTGGCGTCGCTGCTTCTTGTCGATCTTGGCCTCAACTGGCGCGAGCTTACCACGCGCCGCGCGTGATGCGCATGCTTGAAACTGGTTGAGCTGGAAATCGGGCAAAACAGGCCATCGCTTACTTGCCATGTTCCGCCGAGTCAAACACATAAGCGAGTCCTGTGGTTTTAAGATTGAATCACTAAACCAAGTGCAGTGTTGGTCATGCAATACCGATTCGGAGCGGTACAATTCCAGCCATCTGGATCCGAAAAGGAGATTCCAGTTAGAACGTCCAATCTGAATCAAATTCCATTACAAGATGAAGTCCTCATCCTCGGTGGCGGAGTAGCAGGCTGTGCCGCTTCCATCGCGCTCGCCCGCAAGGGACGAAGCGTCACCCTGATCGAACGCGAGCCCACTCCGCGCCATAAGGTCTGCGGAGAGTTCCTGAGCGGTGAGGCCCTTGAGGACCTGCACGCGCTTGGCATCGACGTGGCCTCGCTTGGAGCCGTGCCCATCGACTACGTTCGCCTCGCCGCTGCGAGGCGCGCCGCGGAGGCTCCCTTGCCTTTTCCCGCAGCCTCGCTCACGCGCAAGGCGCTTGATACAGCGCTCATCGCCGAAGCCATCGCCGCAGGAGTCCGCGTAGAGCGCGGTCGCAGTGTGCAGGCGCTCGGTCGCACGACAGGCAACCTCTGGCAAGCTACGCTCGACGACGGCACCACCTGTGAAGCTCCAACGGTCTTTCTTGCCACAGGCAAGCACGATCTCCGCGGCTACGCGCGCCCGAAGGATCCGCAGCGATGGGTCGCCTTCAAAATGTATTTTCGGCTGGCGCCCGCGCAGGCCGCTGAGCTCGCGCGCGCCTCCGAGCTGATGCTCTATCCCGGAGGCTATGGTGGCATCCAGCCGGTTGAAGGCGGCATTGCAAACCTCTGCTGCGTGGTGCAACAGCGGTATCTTGCGCGTGTGGGCAATCGCTGGGAGAACTTCCTCGCGAAGATGCAGCAGGACTGTCCACACCTCGCGATGAGGCTTGCCGGCGCTGAGCCGCTGCTCGCCAAGCCGATCGCCATCACCCATATCCCGTATGGTTACATCCGCCGCACGACGGAGAATGGGCTCTACTGCATCGGCGATCAGGCAGCCGTCATCCCGTCGTTCACCGGCGACGGCATATCCATCGCGCTGCATACTGCGCGTTGTGCTGCCGCTGCCTATCTTGCAGCCGAGCCGGCGCCGCTCTTCCAGGCTAAACTGCGGTCCGCACTGCTGGCGCAGATGCGCCTTGCCGAGTTTGCCGCCGATGGCTTGAACAACGCACTCGCACGCGCTGTATTACCGTTTTGCCTCAGGGTCTGGCCAGGCGTGATGCGCGTGACGGCAAAGCTGACTCGCGTCGCCCAGCATGCCGCTAGTTGCCGTCGCATGCAGTCGCCAGCTAAAACAGCCGTGCCAAAAGCCTCAACACGACACCTCTCTCGATGCCGGCATTCCTGTCGCCCACCTCTCACCAGCCAGATTCAGGAGAGATGCAATGAAATCCTTCGCAGTCTTCGCCCTCGCCGTCATGCTCGCTCCAGCCGCGCTCGCCCAGCATCAGACCTTCGTCGTCAATCCCGATGCCAGCGAGGTCAAGATGACGCTCAAAACAACCCACGAGCTCGTCAACGGCACCTTTCACGTCCAATCCGGATCGATTGAGTTTGACCGCAGCGCTCCGAAGATGTCGGGTTCGGTAGTCGTCCTCGCCGGCAGCGGCAAGACCGGCAATGACAGTCGCGACAAGAAGATGAACAAGGACATCCTGAAGGTCGAACAGTACGCAACTGTTTCCTTTGAGCCGAAGACCTATACCGGCGCCATCGCTTCTTCAGGCGACTCGACCATCCAGGTAACCGGAATCTTCACGCTGCTGGGCACGCCTCACGAAATCACCATCCCCATGCTGGTACATCTTGATGGCGCCAGCGCAACTGCCAAGGCTCATTTTGTGGTGCCTTACGTCCAATGGGGACTAAAGAATCCAAGCTTTATGTTTTGGAAAGCGGATAATGATGTCGCGATCGACCTCAATCTTGTTGGCACGATTTCAAAGTAGCCTACGGTGTTATCGCGAGTAGCTGGAAGCTAGCTTTCGTAGCTTCGCACCCACTCCAGGATCGACCGGACCGCGACGCCGCTGGGGCCCTTGGCGATGTACGGCTTGTTGTCGTCGATCCAGGCCAGGCCGGCGATGTCGAGGTGAATCCACGGCGTGTCTTCGGCGAAGACGTGCAGGAACTCGGCCGCGGTGATGGCGCCGCCGTAGCGGCCGCCGGTGTTCTTGATGTCGCCGATGTCGCTCTTGATCATGTCGGCGTACTCGTCGCCCAGCGGCATGCGCCAGAACTTCTCGCCGTGACGTTGCGAGCGCCGCCTGGAATTTCGCGTAGGTGTCGTCGTCGTTGGAGAACGCGCCGGCGTTGATCATGCCCAGCGCCACGCACGATGGCGCCGGTGAGCGTGGCGGCGTCGATCAGGTGGGTTGCGCCGAGGCTGTCGCGCGTAGGTGAGGCCATCGGCCAGCACCAGACGGCCCTCGGCGTCGGTGTTGATGATCTCGATGGTCTTGCCGGACATGGCAGTCTGCACGTCGCCGGGCTTTTGCGCCTTGCCGTCGGGCATATTCTCGGCGGCGCAGACAATGGCGATGACGCGCACCTTCGGCTTGAGCAGAGCGATGGCGCGCATGGCGCCGATCATGGCCGCGCCGCCGGCCATGTCGTACTTCATCTTCTCCATGTTGTCGGCGGGCTTGATGGAGATGCCGCCGGTGTCGAAGGTGATGCCTTTGCCCACGAGGCCGAGTACGGGGCCGTCGGTCACGCCTTCGGGTTCATAGCGCATGACGATCAGCGCCGGGCGGCTCCGCGGAGCCCTGGGACACGCTCCAGAATGCGCCCATCTTCAGCTCGTGCAGCTTCTCGGTGGAGTGGACTTCGCACTTGAGGCCGACTTCGGATGGCCATCTGCCGCGGCGCGCTGGCCGAAGATCGGTCGGCGTGAGCTTGTTGCCGGGCTCGTTGACCAGGGTGCGGGTGAAGTTCTGGCTCTCGCCGATGATCACGCCCTCGGGGAAGGCGGTCTCGGACGGCGGCCTGGTCGGCGCGAGCTGGAGCGGCGAGGGTGAACGACTGCACGCTCAGGTCCTTGCGGTCGCTGCGATAGGTGTCGGGATCGAAGTCGCCGACGAAGGCGCCCTCGACTGCGGCCCGCGCGCAGGTTGCGTGGAGGCAGCCCGATGTCGGCGCTTCAGGCAGGGCGAAGACCAGCTCGCGAATGCGCGCGCGGCTTGGTGAAGCGGACGGCGGTTCCGGCGGCGTTGCGCACGGCTTGGACGGTGGCCTTGGCCTGCTTGCCGAGGCCGACGATGAGCAGGCGCTTGGCCTTCAGTCCGGCGGGGGCGTGGAGCAGTACGGTTTCGTTGGTGCCGGCCTTGTATTCGCCGCTGGACAGCACGGCGGCGGCGGCGGCTCTGACGGCTTCGTCGCTGGTCAGCAGAACCGGCTGCGGGCTTGGCGTCGGGGCCTTTGGCGGTCTGTGTGTCGACGGCGGTGACGGCGAGCAGTTCGGTTTCGATCTGGGCGAGGGGGGAGAAGGAGAGGTCTGTGCGCATACCTGACCATTATTTCACTGCGAAGTGGCGAGAAATCAGGCACCGGTTTTCGAGCGATAATGGCCGGTCCCGCATGTGGCTTTCTCGGAGGCGAAGACTTGCCAAAGTTGCGAGTGGGCCATAATTCGACCGGAACAATTCAACCCTCTACATGGATATAATTGTCGGGACTTTTAGGACTCCGAAAGATGGGCTCTATCTTTGCCCTACTCAACCAATGCCGGGTCTGTCGTCGCGCCGATGTAGCACTGCTCTTTTTAGCCTTGATTGGCCTCGCATCCTCATGCCAAAAGAATGATGCCGCAGGCGGCGAGTTTCGTGCCGCAGCAGCAAATGGCAACCTGGCGAAGGTCCAATCGTTGCTCAAAGACCATCCCGATCTGGTTTTTAGCCATAACAACATCGACGCAACGGCTTTGCACTGGGCCTCGGCGAATGGCCATGAAGATGTGGCGCGGTTCCTGCTCGCCAACAAGGCCAATATCAATGCCAAGACCAAGGATGGCAATACGCCATTGCACTGGGCAGCTTGGAATGGCCACAAAGACCTCGCGAAGTTGTTGTTGGCAAACAAGGCAGATGTCAATGCCAGAGACCAATACGGCAATACGCCCCTGCGTTCGGCGATCGTCAATGACCACAAAGACGTGGCAGAGTTACTGTTGGCCAACGGGGCTGACGTGAATGCTAAATCCCACAAGGGAACGTCGCCGTGGCAAAGGCTGTCGCGGTGGCTTCTGCCCGATAAGTTTGGCGTCGATGCCAAGACAGCTAGAGGATGGACACCGTTGCACGAGGCGTCGTATACGGGCTACAACGATGTGGCGGAGTTGTTGCTGTTAAAAAAAGCCGACGTCAATGCCAAAAGCGACACGGGATGGACGCCTTTAAACACGGCTGCATTTTACGATCACAAGGACGTGGTGGTGTTACTGCTGGCCAACAAGGCCGACGTGAATGCCAAGAACGACGGGGGTGCGACGCCTCTGTATCTGGCTGCCGATAAAGGCGAGAAAGACTTAGTAGAGCTGCTGCTGGCCAACAACGCCGATGTTAATGCCAAGGATATGCTGGGCTATACACCGTTGCACTGTGCGGCCTATAAGGGCTTCAAGGACATCGTCGAATTGCTGATAGCCGACAAGGCCGATATTAATGCCAATAACAATTATGGCGAGACTCCCTTGCACTGGACGGCGGTCAGTGGGCATGAGGACGTGGCGGAGTTGCTGCTTGCCAGCGGAGCCAACGTCAACGCCGAGACCGAAAGGGGCGTTACGCCTTTGCACTGGGCTGAATCAAGGGGCCACAAGGATGTGGCGGATCTGCTGCGCCAGCACGGTGGCCACGATTTAGGCTCGGATATCTCGGCACTGGACCGAGGTTGGACTGGCAATTGATTCAATTACAAGTGCGTACCCAAGTCTCAATTCTAAGTTTGCATTGGCGCAACCTCCCGTTACGGTCGTATTACCGCCGCTCGGAAGTAAAGCAACTTTTCTGGCTGGAAGGCCCCAGAAGAACAACCGCAGATGTTTCGACTACCCCTTCACTACGCTCAGGGCGCGCTCAACATGACAAGCGCATTTTCGGTGGCTGGAACAGCAGATTCTTCGCTTCCCATCCCCAATCTGAAGAAAAACGTTTGCCCCGTGAGCTCAGAATGACATGGTCGTAGTCGCGTTAAGGCGCCTACCGTCCCATGCGGTGTTTGCTGGCGTTGATGGCGGAGCGAGCTTCGCGGTCGGCTTCGCGGCGTCGTTCGGTCTCGCGCTTGTCCCAGTCCTGTTTGCCTTTGGCGACGGCCAGTTCGCACTTGACCCTTCCGTTCCTAAAGTAGAGCCGGGTCGGAATGAGCGTATGACCTTTGATCTGCGTCTTTGCCATCAGCCGCCGAACTTCGTCCTTGTGCATCAGCAGCTTTCGTGTACGGGTTTCGTCGTGGTTGGCGATATTTCCGTGCGAATAGGGGCCGATATGCAAGTTCAGCAGGAAGGCTTCATCGTCCTTGATGAGGCCGTACGAATCCTTGAGATTCGCCTTTCCTTCGCGAATGGACTTGACCTCCGTCCCTCGCAGGGCGATGCCGGCCTCGAATTTCTCCAGCAAAAAGTAATTGTGGCTGGCGACCCGGTTGTGGGCGGCGTCCCGCTCTCCCGAAGCCACAGGGTCCCGCGGCCGAGCCTGTTTCGGAGGGCCGGAGCGGTCGGGCGGTACGATAGTGTGGCTGGTTTGGCGTGCCATCGGGGAAGGTCCCTTAAACTTTCATCGTAGCATCGTAACGCTAACCCCCATATTGCAATGGGGCTTTGCTAGAATGAGGCAGCGTTTTGGTAGGTAGCACCGATATCGGAAATTGTGTGAATGCTAGCGTCGACAGGGCCATGGTCTGCCCAGGTGGGTGGGATGCACAAGGCCAGTCCTCACAGATGCTTGGGAGTCCGATGAAAAGCCGCGTTCAATCCCCGGCGCCCTCCGTGTCCGTTCTTTCGAAAGTCCGATTCTGGATTCTCGTCACCGGTATGTTCGCTCTTCTTGGGGTGGGATCCACATGTGTGCTGGCCCAGTCCGCGAACACATATTACAAGCGGGGCCAGAGTGCTGAAGCGCGTGACGACATTGACACGGCCTATCAGAACTTCCAGAAGGCCTATTCGATGGCACCGAAGAACGAGGTGTATCGAACGGCCTACTACCGGGTCCGCTTTACTGACGCCGCAATGCACGTGACGAAGGGCCGGAACCTGCTTGCCGCTGGCGATGAGCAGGGAGCGCTGGTTGAATTGCTGCGCGCCAACGAAATCGATCCCAGCAACGAAGCTGCTCAACAGGAGATTGGCAAGATCCGCGCGCGGCACGGTCAGCAGCCGCCCGCGATCGAAGCCAGCTCTCCCATGAGTGCGCAGACGGCAGATGAGATCGACTCCATCAGCGCGCCGGCTGAACTTAAGCCGATGTCGAACGAGCCTCTTTCTCTGCACATGTCAGAAGATTCGAAGGTTGTGTATCAGGCCATCGGAAAAGCTGCGGGCATCAATGTTCTCTTCGATCCGGACTACATTTCCAAGCGCATCCAGGTCGATTTGAATAATGTTTCGCTACTCGACGCGCTGCGCATCGTGGGCACGCTTTCGGGAACTTTCTGGCGGCCCATCACGCAGAACACCATCTTTGTCGCAGCGAACACGCGATCCAAGCGCGCTGAGCTGGATGAGCAGGCGGTGCAGACGTTTTACCTCTCAAATGCCTGGCAGCAGAACGATCTGAACGATGTGCAAACCGCACTGCGCAACGTACTGCCGAATGCGAAAGTTTATGGCGTGGCGAGTCAGAACGCGATTGTGATGAAGGCGACGCCTGATGAACTGCTGCTTGCTCAGAAACTCGTCAACGATCTCGACAAGTCCAGGCCTGAAGTCGTCGTCGACATTGCGGTACTTGAGGTAAGCAAGAACTGGGAGCGCAACCTCGGCATTACATGGCCATCGAGCGCGAGTGTTCAACTGATATCGCCCACATCGAGCACTTCTACGACTACCTGCCCGACGGGCAGCACAAATTGCACGCCGACGAGCACATCAACCACCCCAACGCTTTATAACCTTGCGCACTTGAACTCCAACGATTTTGCAGTCACCATCGGGGCGGCCACTGCCAATGCGCTGCTCACCGACAACAACACCAAGATTCTGCAGAACCCGCGCATTCGCGCCGCGGATCAGCAGAAGGCCACGATGAAGATCGGCTCGCGTATTCCGATTGCGACCGGTTCGTACCAGACCGGGGCCGCAACGGCGCTGGTCAGCTCGCTGGTCAACACGCAGTTCCAGTACCAGGACGTGGGCGTCAACATCGAGGTCACGCCAACGGTTCACTTCGATCGCGATGTGACGCTCAAGATCAAAATCGAAGTCACCGCGCAGAGCGGCTCAGTGACCATCAGCGGCGTCACTGAACCGATTATCAGCCAGCGCGTAGCTGAGCAGACCATCCGCCTGCGCGAAGGCGAAGCCAACATCCTGGGAGGCATCCAGGAGCAGCAGATCCAGGACAACTGGAGTGGCATTCCGGGGCTGAGCTCGATTCCCATTCTGCGATATCTTTTCGGCTCGCGGGACAAAATCACTATGGACGACGAAATCGTCTTTCTCGTCGTGCCGCATGTGGTCCGGACGCAGGAACTCTCTCCGGCGAACCTGAGGAGCATCGATACAGGTCCTGGAACGCAGTCCGTTGAATTGCGACACACGTCGGGTGCGACCCTGCAACCGCCTGTGATAGCGCCGCCAGCAAATCGTCCGCTAACCGGGGCTCTGCCCGGGCCGAGTGCAGAGGCAGCAGCGCCGGCGGCCCTTGCGCAGATGCGAGCTGACGCCGCTGCCAATGGAGCAGCAGCCGAAGCTAACCGTGCAGCGACCGCTGCCAGCCCGCCACCCGGTTCGCCTGCCGCCCAGTCGCCCAGTGGGAAAGTCAATCTGATGCTGAACTCTCCTGGAACGGTGATAAGCGGCACAACGTTCCAGGTTCCAGTTGTATTGACAGGAGGAACGGATGTCTCATCTGTTCCCTTGCAGATTCAATACGATCCGTCGAAGATGACCCTGGTCAACGTGGGTGATGGCGACCTCTTGAATCGCGACGGACAGATTGTCTCCATGGCCCATCGCGATGACGGGCCGGGCAACCTCATCCTGAATGTCTCGCGACCGCCTGGCGCACCCGGCGTGAGCGGAGCGGGGGTGGTCTGCGTCCTTACATTTCAGGCGACGGCCAAAGGCCAGAGCGACATCAGCATTACTCGCGCTGGTGCAATGAACAGTATGGGCAAGCCGTTGCAGGCACAAACCTCTCAAGCGACGATCGTTGTGCAGTAGGAGCATCGAACGGATGAAGGCTAAGCGGCCAATCCGGAAACATTCGGAGCGCGGCCTGACGCTGGTCGAATTGATCGTGACGGTGGCGATCCTGTCGATCCTGGCGTCGGCGGCTATCCCGATTGCCCGCTTTAAAGTCAAACGGGATAACGAGCGCGAACTGCGTCGCGACCTGTGGGAGATGCGCGACGCGATCGACCACTACAAAGACGCTGCCGACAAGGGCGCGATCCAGACCAAGGTGGACAGCCAAAACTATCCGCCGGACCTTGAGACGCTGGTCAACGGCGTCGATATTCAGGGAAAAAAGGTGAAGTTCCTTCGCCGCATTCCTGTGGATCCGATGACGGGAAAGGCGGAGTGGGGATTGCACTCCATGCAGGATGATCCGAAGTCGGACTCGTATGGAGGGCAAAGCGTATTCGACGTGTATTCGAAGTCCACGGGTACGGCCCTGGACGGCACAAAATACTCTGACTGGTAGATTGGCTTTGGTCCCGTGAACTTGAGTCGCTGGGAACAAAGAACTTCCGCGACGATGCTCTCGAGGGTAACCTGTGCGGCACTGACTGGCCGCGATCGAAGTACGAGAAGTGTAGGAGAATAGAGGTACAGATGCGCAGCAGAGGAAAACGGGAATCAGGCTTTACGTTGATGGAGTTGATGATCGTGATGATGATCATCGGCATCCTGACGACGCTTGCGATTCCGAGTTTCAAGGCTGCGATCAAGTCTGCGCAGGAAGCTGTGCTCAAGGAAGACTTGCGCGTCATGCGTTCTGCAATCGACTCCTACACTATGGATAAGCAGAAAGCGCCTCAATCGCTTGATGACCTTGTGCAGGAGGGGTACCTCAAGGTCATCCCTGAAGATCCAATGACGAAGTCACGCGACAGCTGGACCACGGATGTGAGCGACTCGCTGCACTCGCTCGACCAGACCGATCCAGGCATCGATGACGTGCACTCCGGTTCGCAAGAGACAGGATCAGACGGGCAGGCTTACTCTACGTGGTAACCGCGAGAGGATAAGAATGGCTCGGAGAACGATTGGGACTTTGCTTCTGATGTGGCTCGTAACGCTTGGTGCTGTGCTTCGGGCCCAAGAACTCACGAAAACGATCAATATCAAGGTCTTCGATGGAAAGACGGGGAAGCCTCTCGTGCCGACAGGCTTCCAGGTGCGCGTCGACCACCTGACCATGCTGCATCCTGACTGGGTGAAAGCCAATGAAGACGGGACCGCCGAACTGACCATTCCTGCCAACACACATGATATAGCGCTTCACCTTGCGTACAACGATTCCATGGACCTCTACGTCAACTGCGATAAGGCGAAGAATGCCTTTGGCGATGTCTGGTATCTTGTGCCGCAGATCATGGCAAAGGGAACGGTCACTGAAAATGGATGCGCTAAACCCAAGGTCAACGAAAAGTTCAAAACCACGGCTGTACCGGGTGAACTGATCCTGTTTGTGCGCGAGAAGAGCATGATCGAACAGATGAAGGATTGACCCGATAGCTCGCGCCGAACTGCCGGCATGTGGAGACGCCTTTGGCTTCTGATCCCGCCTCTGCAACTTCAGACAAGTTGCAGCTTGACGCTTGTGCCCTCTACCGCGCTCTAATGTCCGGCGGCGCGACGAGTGTGAATAGCCGCGATCGGGAGAAGGTACCTACGCTTGGCGGCAACCTTCTTTACGCGGGCGAGCTCGATTCGCATGGCCGTGCCATGGTGATTGCCGGAAATGTTTCGGGCTGTGCAACGCTGGCAGCGACCGCAGAACCAACCGCGCAAAAGCTGGTCATTCGTGATGGCGTCGTCGATTTTGTTGTTACCTCGCTGGACGAGGCCCTCCGCGTTCTCAAAAACGAGATTCGCAAACGCGCGACGGTAGCCGTTTGTGTGAGTGAGGCGCCTTCTACTGTCGAGCGCGAAATGATCGAGCGCGGAGTGCTGCCGGACCTGGTGTTTGCAGGCGTGCCCTGCGAAGGGCGCAGCATGCCGCACTTTGGCGTTGGATCACGCGAGATTCGGTGTGCCGAGCCTGCTTCGAGCCGGGCTGTCGTGACGTGGCAGGTGGCACACGCGCCAGCGCGATGGATGGCCAAGCTCGATGAAATTGCGCTCGATTGTCTTGCGTCGGATTGGCGAGCGCAGCGCTGGATCCGTTTGTCTCCGCGCTATTGCGGGCGGATGGCCCAGGCGCAGCGGACACTCTATTGCGATCCGGAATCGGCGGAGAAGATCATCGCTGCGTTTACGGCGAAGGTGCGCGCTGGTGAGATAGAAATAGAAGTTGCGGCGAGCCTTCTAATCGATGGCGAGACAAAAGTCTTTCGGCTGTCGCCCACTGCAGCTGATTAGCTTGCCTCTTCGGAATCGGCGGATTCAATTCGGGTCCAGAGATCTTTTAGGCCGGCGCCGGTTTTCGCGGACACCGCAAGCACCTCGTCCAGATCGAATGCGTTCTTGATGGCCAGGAGATTCCGGGTGCGCGCGTTGCCGCTGAGCCGATCTGTTTTTGTAGCTACGACGATGAAACCGCGGCCCACATGGCGCAGCCAGTCGACGAGCTTTCCGTCGTTCGGCTGGGGGGGGATATTGGAGTCAACGAGGCAGACGCACAGCTTCAACGTTTCGCGTTCGGCGAGATAAGGGTCAATGAACTTTGGCCATTCAGCCGAGATGGACTTCGAGATTTTGGCGTAGCCGTAACCGGGAAGGTCGGCGAAGACCAGCCTGGCGCGATTTTTGTCGTCGCAGAGCAGGAAAAAATTGATGGCGCGCGTTCGTCCCGGTGTCTGCGAAACTTTGGCGGCCTTCTCGCCCACCAGCGCGTTCAGAAGACTCGATTTGCCTACGTTTGAGCGTCCGAGGAAAGCGATTTCAGGCACTGTTGTGCCAGGGAACTGCTCTGCAGCGAGCGCGGAGAGCATGAATTGTGTGGTGTAGCGCATCAATAGCTTTCAAATCTCAATCGCTCGACGCCCGAGAGTGCGAGTCCGCGTTCTCTTGAGGATACAGGATCGAGGTTATGACACCCGCGGCAGTGCCGCACACGTGCTGGCAGAAAAAGAGGGAAGGCGTTTGCCTTCCCTCTTTTTCTGATGCCTCTTCTCGCCCTACTGCCGCGCGACCTGACCACTTACGACATCGGGGGTCGGCGGGACCGCCAGTACCTCGGCCGCATCAGGAACAGGAGTGGGCAGCGGGCTTTCGAGTGCCAGCGCCAGCACCTCGTCCATGGTGTCGACAAAGTGCAGCTTCATGGAGTTCTTGATATTGTCAGGTAATTCGGCAACGTCTTTCTCGTTGGCCTTGGGCAGGATGGTCTCGAAGATTCCTGCGCGAAGGGCCGCGAGCAGTTTTTCTTTCAAACCGCCGATGGGAAGCACCTTGCCTCGGAGCGTAATCTCACCGGTCATGGCAATGTCGCGCCGGACCGGAATCTTCGCCAGTGCGCTTGCGAGGGCCGTGGCCATGGTGATGCCTGCCGACGGGCCATCTTTGGGAATGGCGCCTTCAGGAACGTGTAGGTGCAGGTCGACGTTGCGATAGAACTCGCGGCTGAGTCCGAGGGCCTGCGCACGACCGCGGATGTAGGCCAGCGCTGCCTGTGCTGACTCCTGCATGACGTCGCCGAGTTGCCCGGTGATGGTGAGCTTGCCCTTGCCGTCGAGTACCTGTAACTTCGGTGGTGAGGATGCTGCCGCCCACCTCGGTCCATGCAAGCCCGGTCACAAGGCCCACTTCGCTCTTCTCGTGTACCTCGGAGTCGCGGAAGCGCGCCACGCCGAGAAACTCGCTGATGCTCGTGCCAGTAACTTCTTCCTTATGCTTCGCGCCCTTCTTGACCACGCGGCGGGCAACCTTGCGGCATACGTTGCCGATTTCACGCTCGAGATTGCGAACACCAGCTTCACGGGTGTAGCTGCGAATGATTTCGAGGATCGCATCATCGGTGAAGGAGACATTCTTGTCGCTCAGGCCGGTTTGTTCGCGCTGTTTCTTCACCAGGTATTGGCTTGGCAATTTCAAGCTTCTCCTGCTCTGTGTAGCCCTGCAGGCGGAGCACTTCCATGCGGTCCTGCAGAGCGAGCAGGGATGGTGTGCAGCACGTTGGCGGTGGCAACGAACAGCACCTGCGAGAGATCGTAATCCACGTCGAGGTAGTGATCCTGGAAGGTCGTGTTCTGCTCGGGATCTAGCACTTCAAGCAGCGCCGATGCCGGATCGCCGCGGAAGTCCGAGGCCATCTTGTCGACTTCGTCGAGCAGGAAGACAGGATTCTTGGTGCCGGCGCGCTTCATGTGCTGGATGATCTGGCCGGGCAGCGCGCCGATGTAGGTACGGCGATGGCCGCGAATCTCAGCCTCGTCGCGCACGCCGCCGAGCGAAAGCCGCACAAATTTGCGGCCTGTGGCCTTTGCGATCGACATGCCGAGCGAAGTCTTGCCGACGCCCGGAGGGCCGACGAAACAGAGGATGGAGCCCTTGGGATTTTTGACGAGCTGGCGAACGGCGAGGAATTCGAGGATGCGTTCCTTGATCTTCTCCAGGCCGTAGTGGTCTTCGTTGAGCACTTTTTCCGCGAAGTCGATGGAGCGTGTTTCTTTCGATCGCTTCTTCCACGGCACGGCGAGCAGCCAGTCGATGTAGTTGCGGCTTACGGTGGACTCGGCCGACATGGGCGGCATGGCTTCGAGCTTCTTGAGTTCCTGGATGGCCTTTTCGAGAACTTCCTTGGGCATGCCGGCGGCTTCAATCTTCTTGCGCAGTTCGTCGAACTCGCTCTTCTCGCCGCGGCCCAGTTCTTTCTGGATGGCCTTGATCTTCTCGTTGAGGTAGTACTCTTTCTGCGCGCGCTCCATCTGCCGCTTTACGCGCGACTGGATGTTGCGGTCGAGGTCGAGCTTCTCGATTTCGATGTCGAGCACGTCGGCGATGCGGGCGAGGCGCGCAGCTGGATCGAAGATGCCCAGCAGCTCCTGCTTCTCCTCAATGCCGAGTTGCAGGTTGGCGGCGATGGTGTCGGAGAGCTTGGCGGGCTCGTCCATGCGCACGGTGGCGATGATGGTTTCGTAGTTGAGCGACTGCTGCAGCTTGACGTACTGCTCGAAGAAGCGTGGTGACGCGCTGCATCAGTTGCTCGACGGCGGGCGTCATCTCGAAATCGGTTTTGCCGGTGCGCACCGTGGCGACAAAGAAGCCATCGCGGTCGTTCACTTCGGTCGACTTGGCGCGCTCCACGCCTTCGACCAGAACCTTGATGTTGCCGTCGGGCATCTTTACGCTCTGCACGATGTTGCAGATGGCAGCCGACCTGGTAAATCTCCTTGGCCTTGGGCTCGTCGATGGAGGCGTCGTGCTGGGTGGCGAGAAAAATCTTGCGGTCGCCGTTGAGCGCTTCTTCAAGGGCGCGCACGCTGGAGAGGCGGCCGACCACGAAAGGCGTCATCATGTAGGGGAAGATCACCATGTCCCGGATGGGCATCATGGGAAGCTTGCGCGGCTCGGTCTTTTCTCGGGATGCGGTCATAGGAACACCTTGGGTATTAGACGCGCGAACAGCAGCTCCGGACTGCAGGGAAGGTTGGCGGCTCCTGTTGGGATTGTACAGCGGAATCGTGCGGGAGAGGAGAAACCGAGCGCCACAAACACCAAGGTCACATCCGCGGTAGTGATGTGACCTTTGAGTATACGAAAAGAGATTGTGCGCGAGACTATCCGGCCTTTTCAAGCAGGCACAGCGACAGATCGCGGCGCTCGACCATGTCGCTGGTGATTTCGAGGTCGCGCACGCGCTTGTTGTTGGGCAGGTGATACATCAGGTCGAGCATCAGCTCTTCGAGAATCATGCGCAGTCCGCGCGCGCCCACCTTGCGTGCCAACGCCTCGCGGGCCACGGCGCACCGATGGCCTCCTGCGTGAAGTGCAGGCGGACATTCTCGTACTCAAGCAGGCGCTGATACTGCTTGAGGATGGCGTTGCGCGGCTTGGTGAGGATTTCGACCAGCGCCGCTTCGTCCAGCTCGTCCAGGATGCCCATCACGGGCAGCCGGCCGACGAACTCCGGAATCAGGCCGTACTTGATCAGGTCCTGCGGCTCGGTCTTGCGCAGCAATTCGGTGTCGCGATGCGAGCGCGTGGTTGCTGCATCGGCCTCGGCATCGACTGCCTTGAAGCCCAGCGCCTTCTTGCCGACGCGGCGGCCCACTACGCGCTCCAGGCCGACGAATGCTCCGCCGCAGATGAAGAGGATGTTGGTGGTGTCGACGGCGGTGAATTCCTGGTGCGGATGCTTGCGTCCGCCCTGCGGCGGAACGTTGGCCACGGTGCCTTCGAGAATCTTGAGCAAGGCCTGCTGCACGCCTTCGCCGGAGACATCGCGGGTGATGGAGGGGTTCTCGTCCTTGCGGCCGATCTTGTCGATTTCGTCGATGTAGATGATGCCCTGCTGGGCGCGGGTCACATCGCCGTCGGCGGCCTGCAGCAGCTTGAGGATGATGTTCTCGACATCCTCGCCGACGTAGCCGGCCTCAGTGAGCGTGGTCGCGTCCACGATGGCGAAGGGCACGTCGAGCATCTTGGCCAGCGTGTGCGCCAGCAGAGTTTTGCCGGAGCCGGTGGGGCCGATGAGCAGGATGTTCGACTTGGCCAGCTCGACTTCGTTGTTGCGCATGCGGTTCATCTGGATGCGCTTGTAGTGGTTGTAGACCGCAACGGCGAGCTTCTTCTTGGTCTGGTCCTGGCCGATGACGTAGTCGTCGAGGAAGCTTTTCACTTCCTGCGGCTTGGGCAGGTGGCCGGCGGCGGTGGCGGGATGTGCGGCTCGCCGCGGTCGTCCTCGAGGATCGAGTTGCAGACCGCGACGCACTCGTCGCAGATGTATGCGCGAGGATAGTCGCTGGGCGACGAGATCAACTTGGCTACGGCGTCCTGCGACTTGTGGCAGAACGAGCAGCGCAGCGCTTCTTCAGGTCCCGTGCGCGTTTTCATTGTTCCTGCTCCCTTTGGACTCGCAGAAATTGAATTCCGCTTGCAGTTGCGGCCGGCCGCTACGTGCGGGGCCGGTCGATGATTTCGTCGATGATGCCGTATTCCTTGGCCTGCTGCGAGTTCATGATGAAGTCGCGTTCCACGTCGCGCTCGATGCGGTCGAGCGGCTGGCCGGTGTGCTTTGCCATCAGGTTGTTGGTGATCTCGCGGATGCGCAGAATCTCGCGCGCATGAATGTCGATGTCCGTGGCCTGGCCGCTCAGCCCGCCCATCGACGGCTGATGGATGAGAATGCGCGAGTTGGGCAGTGCAAACCGCTTGCCCTTGGTGCCCGGCAAGCAGCAGGAATGCGCCCATGCTGGCCGCCTGGCCGATGCAGTATGTCACCACGTTGTTCTTGATGAACTGCATGGTGTCGTAAATGGCCAGACCCGCGGTGATGGAGCCGCCGGGAGAGTTGATGTAGAGCTGGACGTCCTTCTCTGGGTCTTCGCCGGAGAGAAACAGCATCTGAGCAACGATGAGATTGGCCACCTGGTCGTCGATGGGCGTGCCGAGAAAAATGATGTTGTCGCGAAGCAGACGGGAGTAGATGTCGTAGGCGCGCTCGCCCCGACTCGTCTGCTCAACCACCATGGGAACCAATGCCATTCGAGTTTCTATCCCTCGGGGTAATTGTCCCCGTCCATTTGATGGCCGCGAAGTCCCGTATGGTGCCCCGGTCCGCACGGCGGTTTGGCCGAACTCAACTGCTACGCAGGCAATCTTTCGTACAGCAAACTCGCGGTCTTTTCGCGCTTCAGTTGTTCACGGATTCTAGCTAGCCCGCCGTCCTCAGTCAAACGCTGGCGGAGGGTTTCATACGGTTCGCGCGACTGAAGTGCAGCCAACTGCAATTCGCTTGTCCAATTCTTCGTCGCTGACCGTAACATTTTCTTTTTCAGCGATGCGATCCAGCAGGATGAAGGGCTTTGACCTCGGCGACGGCGCTATCACGCTGGGCGCCGCGCAGACGGCCGAAATCCAGCTTGCGCATCTGTTCGGTGTCCATGCCCTGGGCGGCCAGAGCGCGCAAGCCGCGCTCCAGGCGGGCATCAATCTGGTCCTGCACATGGCTTTCCGGAACAGGAAACGGATATCTCTCGATCAGCGCGGCAAACAGCCGGTCCTTGGTTTCGCCTTCAACGCTGCGGCGCTTGCGGTTGGCCATGTGCTCGCGGACACGGTTCTGCAAGATCGTCCAAACTTTCGTAGTTGCCCAGTTCCTTGGCGAACTCGTCGTTCAGTTCGGGAAGGGTCCGCTTCTTGATTGCCTTGACGGCGACTTCGTAGGCTACGGTCTTGCCGTGCAGCTTGGCCTCGGGGTAGTCGGCGGGATAGATGACCTCGGCCTTGAGTTCCTGGCCGGGCCTGGCGCCGCGGAGGACATGCGTGAAGGCCTCAACCGTGTCCTTGCCGCCGATCTCAACCAGAGCGTCCTCGCCTGTGATTGGAGCTGCCTCAGCATCGTCGGTCATCTTGCCGGTGTAGGAGATCTGGGCCCAGTCGCCGTCGACCATGGCGCGGTCTTCTTCGACGGGCTCAACGGTGGCGCGCGAATCGCGCAGCTGCGTCATCTCGTGGGCGAACTCTTCATCGGTGACTTCCACGGAGGGCTTGTCGACGACGACATGTTCGTAGCCTTCGATGGAGAAGTCGGGCAGATACTCGAAGACCGCCTTTACGTGCAGCGGCTGGCCGTCTTCGACGGTGAGTTCGGTCACCTGCGGCTGGCCTACGGGCCGGATGCCCAGTTCGCGGACGCCTTGTTGAAGCGCTCGGGGAGCAGGCTGTCGATGACTTCTTTGCGGATCTCGGTGGCAAAGCGGCGGCGGACCACGGACTCGGGCACCTTTCCGGGGCGAAAACCGGGAATCTTGGCGTACTTCTGATAGTTGCGGGTCACGGTGCGGAAGGCCTTGGAAACCTCTTCCGCGGGAACATCCAGCACCAGTTCGCGGGTGCACTCCGGATTCAGTACCGGACCGTGCTGATGTTCGTGCTCGTGGTTGTGATCGTGATCGTGGCCTTCGTGGCCCTGGCCGTCCTCGGGTGTACCCGATGGTGGGGGTGTTTCGAGAGTGTCGGCGGTGCTCAACGTTTTGCCTTCCAGGCGCGACAGGCGCCAAATGGTGCTGCTACAGCGGGCTGTCGCCGGTGGGTAACAGCGTCGTGTGGCGGGGAATTACCTTGCTTCATGGTAAGAGGGTTTGCGGGGGGGTCAAACCGGCCAGGTCGGAAGGGTTGCCTGGCGCACCGCAGAAGACACGTTACTGCTCAGAGACCTCTGGTTGCCGGACGTAGGGGAGGAAACGGGGGTGGGCGGCGCCGCACTGGGAATAGTACATCCGGGCCTCGCTGAGGCTCAAATCGCCGTTTACTGTGTTTCGGACCTCGGAAGCGTCAGCGTCCTCCTGTCCGTCGTCCTCCCACCAGCACACTGGACAGAGGGCCAGGTGGTTGGCGCCTCCAGAGTCCTGTACCCGCAACAAGGGCATCGAAAGCGAATCGCTGCCGTCCCCATGCCAGATTGACGGGTTTCGAGGGTAGCTGGTTTACATGTTTCGATATGTGTTATCTCAAACGTTCCGCTCGCTGCGTCATTCTGCGGGGGTGTCGAGAGGCAGGCCTGTAGAATCAGGGCCGCAGGGGGAACCCAATCTCGATGCGTACTCTAACGTCTCGCCGTTCACTTACCTTCACCTCGATTTTCATCGTGGCACTCGTTGCTTCATCGTGCAGCGTACGGGCCGAAGAAGCTCAACCGTTAAAGGTGGCCATTGTGGGCCTCGAGCATGGACATGTGGAGGGATTTCTGGGTCAACTGCCGAAGCACACGGATGTGCAATTAGTGGGCATTGCCGATGCCGACACGACTCTATGGCAGAAGTACGGGAAGAAGTATTCGCTGCCAGACACGCTCTTCTACAAGAGCGAGGCCAACATGATCGAGCGGACACGACCGCAGGCAGTGCTGGTGTATACGTCGATCGGCGAGCATCGGCATGCGATCGAGATTGCAGCGCAATATGGCGTCTCGGCGATGGTGGAGAAGCCGCTGACGATTTCGCTGGATGATGCGCTGGCGATCCGGCGCGTCGCGCGCGAACACAAGATTCACGTGCTGGTGAACTATGAGACCACCTGGTACCCGAGCAACAGGGCGGCTTACGACGAAGTCCGCGAAAGGCGCATTGGCGAGATACGGCGCGTGGTTGTGCACGATGGGCACCAGGGGCCGAAGGAGATTGGTGTGCCGCCGGAGTTTCTGAATTGGCTCACCGATCCAGAGCAGAACGGCGCCGGCGCACTCTACGATTTTGGCTGCTATGGCGTGGATCTGATGACGTGGCTGATGCAGGGTGAAACACCGCAGACCGTGACGGCCGTGGTCAATCACGACAAGCCGCAGCTTTACCCGAAGGTCGATGACGACTCCACCATTGTGCTTCAGTATCCGCATGCGCAGGCCGTGATCATGGGATCGTGGAACTGGCCGTTCGGGCGCAAAGACATGGAAGTCTACGGTGCCACGGGCTACGCCATCACGGTTGCTGCTGACAAGATTCGCATCCGGCACGAGCATGATGCGGAAGAGCACACCACGACGGCTCCGCCGTTGCCCGACCGCGAGCGCGATTCGCTTGCATATCTTTCGGCAGTGCTGCGCGGTCAGATTGTGCCCAAGGGCGATTTGAGCGCGCTTGATACCAACGTGATCGTGATGCAGATTCTGGATGCGGCACGGGAGTCGGCGCGGACGGGGCGCAGCGTGAAGCTGAACAAGCTGGGGGACTAGCACAATCCGATTCTTATTTCCACTTGTCAGGTTTTGAAGGGTCGTTGATGATAAAAGAACACCTCAACGAACCGAATGGCGAATCTCTGTACTCAATGTGGATCGGACATCTCCGAGAGTGCGATCATCTGTGCATTATGCGATGGCACAGCGCAGAACGCGGAGTCATGGCATTCAACTGTATTTGAATCAGCAGTTGCGACCTGGCCCTCTGCGGCGACCGCTTCGTCGAGCATTTCGTTCGCACCCACGCTTGCGACCGACTCGGACTTGAAGGGCATCGGGGGTTGGCTGATCCTGCAGGTTATCGCACTCGCGCTTGCGCCGTTGTTTGACCTGGCGGGAATCTATTCAAACTTGAACTTTCTGTACGGAGTTACGTATCAGCCGCTTCTTGCAGCTCGGCCCGGGCTTGCGTTCCTGATTCTCTTCCAGGCCGCCACGAACGCGACCTTCTTGATAGCGCTGATTGGACTGAATTTTCTGTTCTATAAAACCAGGAGATCGTTTCCGCGGACGATGATCACGTATCTTGTCGCGGCATTCGTCGTCGCACTCTGCAACCACCTCTGGACTATGCACTTCTACTCATCGGTTACGTGGACCGGAGTCTTTCAGCGTTTCATTGCAGCGTCAATCTGGGTTCCTTATTTCCTGCAGTCGCGTCGAGTTGGACAGACCTTTGTCGATTAAGTGTCAATTGCTCTCATAGCTTCTGATAGAGTCGCCCCTGCCGCAGTTCCGGCGCTTAGGTTCGTGGTTTCCCACCCTTGCGACCGCAAAAAACAAAGGCATCGCAAGGATGGGGCACCCAGCGTATTCGACGGGCAGAAACTCGTCGGCCCGGATCTCTGGTAGCGACCCGGGCCGTTGTACGAGGAAATGCGGTGACGATTACGGCACGAAGACCCTGAGGCGTACATGCCACTTGGTGCTCTGGCCCGGCTTCAGCGTGACCATGCCGGTGTCCATGGAGCCCCATTCCTTGCCGAAGGGATCGGCGAAGTTGAACTGATGTTCGACGGCGACGAAGTTCTTTCCCGGGGGTGCGTAGGCCTGGATGGTTTTGATTTCGGGCGAGACGCCTTCGATCTTCACTCCGTATTTCGCAGCCGGATCGATGATGCTGACGGTGACCACGCCGTTTTTCCATTCGAGGTGGCTCCAGTTGTCATCGTAGAAGTTCTTGTCGAGTGCCTTGCCGCCGGGAGCGCGCAAGTCATATTGTCCGGTGACGGGCACGAGCTTGCCGGTGGGAAAGACGTTGTCGTAGTTATCGACGGTCGCCAGCATGGATGCGGGAACGTGGAGCCGAACCTGGGTGCGGTCACCGGAAGGAATGTTGAAGTAGGGATGCCAGCCTATCGCGATCGGTTCGGCTTCGTTGCCGACATTCTTCGCCACGACTACAGCATCGACGGCGTCGGCGGTCAGGGTGATGGTGAAGTCCAGGTCGGTTTTTGAAAGCCAGTGGCCACCGAAGTCGCCGGCATGAATTACACCCGTGACTTCCATGCCTCCGGGGATCGTCTTTTCGGCCACGTCATCCGTTTTGGCTTTCAGAATGAGGCCGTGCATGGCGTGACGCTCAGCGCCGGGATTCTTGCCGATGTTGTTTGCCGGCAGCGTGATGGTGTGGCCCTGCCACTGGGTGGTGAGGGTCTTGCCGTCTGCGGAGAGCTTACCGCGAATGCGATTTGGATAAGGCACGAGGAACACCGACCCGAGCCTGTAGCCAAGATCGCCATTGGCGTCGTCATCCTGATCGAGCATCTTTTTGGCGGCGGCGACGTCGGGAGAAGCCAGCACATCCACATTTCCGCGGCCGGGAAAATTGGCCGTGATCTGGAGGACTTCCATGCCGCGACCGGGCATGACGGTGATGCTGGTGAACTCGGGCTTGGTGGTGCTTACGGGCTTGCGGGTGACGGTGACGATTTTCTGTCCGCCGATCTCGGTGCCGGCCTGAGCGTGACTTGCCATGACTAAACAGCTTGCCACAGCCGCCGGAAGAACAAAGCAAAGAACACGGGTACGAAGAAAAGGCTTCATCTCGATCCATCCCTGAAAACGCGTTCGGATTTCCCGAATGCGCCCTGCGGCCGAGAGGATTCCCGGCGAATGAAAGCGTATTCCGGAGGCGGCCTCATTCTACGACATCCCCCGGAGGGGTTGATGGGGAAATGGAATTACGGACGACCTGTAAGTCGGCGGTCCTTTGGATCTTAGCGAACCGCGGTTTGCACTGTGTTGAGTGGAAATGCCTCACCATAAGCATGTTTGTCCCAGAAAAGTAACCACTGAAGAGCACGAATTAGTGATATTGCTTCGCGCGGGATTAAGGGTACAATTCGAGCCAATCAGTAGGACCACCTTTTCGCCCAGGCACTTGCAATCCCACGCAACTGCTCCGGTCTCGTCTACAACGCTTTGCCTCTTCGGGGACATTCCCCGAGAAAGGTTCCCGGTCAGGAATATGCGCCCCCTGCATAGGTTGGCTCTTGTCTGTTTTGCCCTGGTGTTTCTCTCTGGAGTGTTTTCGATTGCGCAGAATGTCGCGTCGAAACCGCTGATCGTCGAGAAATTCAACGAAAATCAACTGATTATGCTCAAGGGCAACACGCCACCGGCGGCGAACGCGCAAAATGACCACGGCCAGGTGAGCCCGGGAATGAGCATGTCCGGCCTGGTTCTGGTATTGCGCCGCAGCCCGGAGCAGCAGGCCGCCTTCGACGCTTTTGTAGCCAGCCAGTATGACGCGACCTCGCCGAATTATCACCATTGGCTTGAGCCCGAGGAAGTGGGCGAGAAGTTCGGACCAGCGATGGCCGACATTGCGACTGTGTCTTCATGGCTGTCGAGCCATGGGCTGGCGGTCGAAGCGGTTTCGAAGGATCGGATGACAATCCGGTTCAGCGGCAGCGCTTCCCAGGTGGAAGGGACGTTCCACACGGAGATTCATAACCTGGTGGTCAAGGGCGAGCCGCACATCTCGAACATGAGCGATCCGCAGATTCCGATGGCTCTCGAGCCGGTGGTTCTGGGGCCGAAGGCGCTGCATAACTTTATTCCGAAGCCACTACACCGGACGGGCGGCAAGGCTACGCTGAACAAGGAGACAGGAAAGTGGGAGCATGCTCCCACAAGTGATGTGGCGATCGGTGGAGTGCGTCCCGACTTTGGTTTCACGACTTGCGGAACCAGTTCGTGCCTTATCGAGGATGTGGCTCCCTATGATTTCGCAACCATCTATAACGTGCTCCCCTTGTGGAATGCGAGTTCGCCCATTGACGGCACGGGGCAGACGATTGCGATCGCGGGAAGAAGCGACGTGAGAGCAACAGATGTAACTGCATTTCGTAACACATTCGGACTCAAAGGCGGGGCCTTCAATCTCATCATGAACGGCACTGACCCCGGTTTCTGCACTTCGACCTCGCCCACAGCACCCTGCACGCTCGACGACCAGATCGAAAACGCGTTGGACGTGGAGTGGTCGGGCGCAGTTGCGACCAAAGGCGACGGTTGACCTGGTGGTGACGCAACAGACGAACACGAATGACGCGATTTTCGAATCCGCACAGTACATCATTACGAACCAGATCGCGCAGATCATCAATGTCAGCTACGGTCAGTGTGAGTTGTTTGAAGGGACGAGCGGAAACGCCGCGTACAACGACCTCTGGCAAACCGCCGCAGCTGCAAGAATTTCGGTGTTTGTGGCTACCGGGGACTCCGGGTCGCCATCGTGCGATCAGGATATTGCTCCTGCGAATGGTCCTTACGGGGCCCAGGATGGACTCTCGGTGAGTGGAATCGCATCGAGCCAGTACGACACGGCGGTTGGCGGAACCGATTTCAATTGGGGTTCGACTGCCGCACCGTATTGGAACACCACGAATAACACCACAAATGGATCGACCGCCGCAGGTTACGTCCCGGAAGTTCCCTGGAATGATACCTGCACCAATCCCATCGTCATTGCGGAAATCAACACGGCACTTAACCAAAACCTCTCGGCAAGCCAGATTTGCTACGACCTTGCAGTCGAAAGCATCACAACAAATCCCGAGCAGCAGGCCCTGGATCTTGTGAATGTGGTTGGCGGCGGGGGGGGTGCGAGCAATTGCACAACGAATAGCACGATATCGACGACCACCAACCCTGATCCAACGAGTTGTTCGGGCGGGTATGCCAAGCCGACGTGGCAAACTGGCGTGACCGGCATCCCGACGGACGGCAAACGCGACGTTCCCGATGTTTCGTTCTTTGCGGGCAATGGATTTCTGGGGAGCGCCTACCTCATTTGCGTTTCGGACTGGGGAACATGTGTGAGCTCACCAACGACCGCGACCGAGCCGGCGGTCGGGGAAATCGGTGGTACCTCGGCTGCAAGCCCGGCAATGGCCGGCGTGATGGCGCTTATCAATCAAAAAGCAGGCTCGGCGCAGGGCAGTCCGAACGCAGAACTCTATGTGCTGGCCGGCAAGCAGACTTACGCGAGTTGCACCGCCGAGAGTGTGACTGCCTCGGGCGGTTGCTACTTCAACGACATCGATACGGGAACCAATGCGATGCCGTGCGCGGCGGGTTCGCTCAACTGCACGCTTGCGGCTACCGGCAATACCTATGGAGTGCTGACCGGTTTTGCAGCAGGATCTGGTTATGACGAGGCTACGGGACTCGGCTCGCTGAATGTGGCTAACGTTGTGAATGCGTTCTCCGGGTCCGGTTCGACGACGACAGGAACGGCAACGGCGACGGTGACGGTTACTGCGGCGTCTAACAGCATTGATGTGGGGCAAACTCTGAACGTGACGGCAGCAGTCACGGGCACAGGCGCCACGCCAACCGGGACGGTAACGCTTTCCGGTGGAGGTTACACGTCGTCGTCGCAGACGCTGGTTGCAGGGAGCTACACGTTTGCTATTCCGGCAAACAGCCTGAGCGCCGGGATGGATAACTTGACTGTCAATTACAGCGGCGACGCCACGTACGCAACCGGCTCAGGTTCTGCCAGCGTGACGGTTACTGCGTCAGTCTACGCGCTGGTGGCAACGGCTCCGGCGGCTGTCAGCCCTGGCAGCAGCGCCACTTCGACGATCACTCTGAACTCAACCACAGCCTATACCGGCACAGTCACTCTGACCTGCGCACTCACCGCGAGTCCGGCAGGCGCTTCGGATCTACCAACCTGCGCTCCGGCGAGCGGTGGTGGCTCGATTACCGCGACTGCCGGAACTGCGGGCGGAACGGGATCGGTGACCGTATCGACGACGGCGGCAACGACGTCAGCCATGAAGAGGCCACGCGTTGGCGGATGGGCTGAAACAGAAAGTGGAATCGTGCTGGCGCTGCTGGTGTTCTTCGGAATTCCAGCTCGACGTCGCGGATGGCGCGCCACGCTTGGTGCATTCGTTCTGCTGGCAACGCTGGGGAGCCTTGCGGCCTGCGGCGGTGGTGGCTCAAGCAGTGGTGGTGGAGGCGGAAATCCCGGAACCACGGCCGGAAGTTATACCTTCACCGTGACGGGAACCGGAAGCGATCCGGCCAAGACGAAGGAAACTACGACGTTCACCGTAACAGTCAACTAGTGTGGTGTCCCGGAAGTTATTGGCATAAGCCTGAAGTGCAAAAAAGCAAATTCTTCGTTCACCACCCCCGAACTGAAACACGTTCGGGGGCCCGTTCGCTCAGAAGGACACAGCCAACTTTTATCGTGAGCTTCGTGGACGGTCAACTAGATCCAGCTTAAGGTTCGGTTCGGCATGCGGGCCTTCCCTGCGGGGAGGGCCTTCGTGTTTCTGCGGTTGTTGGAGATTTGAATAAAGATTGAGACGTGATTCCCACGGGCACTGCGGGATACAGATGCGAATAGAATCGTAAAAGGTGCAGCGCCATTTCTGCATCAGCTCAAGCGAAAGTTGATCTGAGCCGCCGATGAGATCGTTATTGCTGGAAGAGTACGGGAAGTTTGCAATTGCGGAACTGCCGCGGCCAGAGCCGGGCGAACGCGAGGTGCTGGTGCGCGTAGCGGCGTGCGGCATTTGTGGCAGCGATGTGCATGGGTACGACGGATCTTCGGGGCGTCGCATTCCGCCTCTGGTGATGGGGCATGAGGCCGCCGGGGTGATTGTGGCCGTTGGTGCAGGCGTCAACGCCTACAAGGTGGACGATCGCGTGACCTTCGACTCCACTGTTTACTGCGGGCAATGTGTTTACTGCCGTCGCGGCGATGTCAACCTCTGCGAATGCAGGCAGGTGATCGGCGTTTCGTGTGGCGAGTATCGCCGGGATGGCGCCTTCGCCGAATACATCGCGGTTCCAGAGCGCATCCTATATCGGCTGCCAAGCAAGATGTCGTTTCCTGAAGCGGCGATGCTTGAGGCTACTTCGGTCGCGCTTCATGCGGTGAAGGTGAGCGGAGTGAAGAAGGGCGATACGGCCCTGGTGGTTGGGGCGGGAATGATCGGCCTGCTCACCATGCAGGCACTGCGCGCAACGGGGGTGGGTCGCGTGATGATTGCCGATATCGACGAGACGCGCCTGACGCTCGGCGAACTACTCGGCGCTGATGAGGCACTGCGCGGGACCGGTGAAGAAATCGCCAAAGCCGTGCTGGCGCGAACCGGCGGGGTGGGCGCGGATGCGGTGTTCGATGCGGTGGGGCGTGCGAAGACGGTGGCGGAATCCATTGACAGCGTGCGCAAAGGCGGCACCGTCACGCTGATTGGGAATATCGAGCCCGAGGTTACGCTACCGCTGCAGAAGGTCGTTTCCCGGCAGATCAAGATTCAGGGAACGGCTGCATCGGCGGGGGAATACCTTCAGGCGATCGACTTGATTTCCAACGGGCGCATCCATGTCCGCCCGATGATTACGGCGGTTGCACCGCTGGAAGAAGGGCCGCGATGGTTTGATCGCCTGCGTGCGCAGGAGCCAAACCTGATGAAGGTGGTTCTGTCTCCCATCGAAGAAGCGAATTGAAAGGGCGCACATTGAGGCTGCACTATGACTGATTCGCTCTTTGATCTCACGGGACAGGTTGCCATTGTGACAGGAACCAGTCGAGGGCTGGGGCAGTACTTTGCGAGTGCGCTGGCCAAGGCGGGCGCTGACCTAGTGTTGACGAGCCGGCACCGAGATTCGCTGCGTGAATTTGAAGCGGAGATTCGGGGTCTTGGACGACGTTGCGCTTCGCTCGAACTGGACGTGCGCGATCATGTCAGTATCGAGCGCATGGTGATCGAAGCCGAAGCTGCGTTTGGGCAGATTCATATCCTGGTCAATAATGCAGGTTGCAACGTACGCAAGCCGGCGCTCGATGTTACCTGGGACGACTGGAACCTGGTGCTCGATACAAATCTGCGTGGGAGCTTCTTTGTTGCACAGGCTGTTGCACGCAAGATGATCGAGCACAATTATGGGCGCATCATCAACATCGGGTCGGTCACCAGCGTCTTTGGATTCGCGGGACTGGCGCCCTACTGCGCGAGTCGCGGCGGCATCCGCCAGCTCACCATGAGTCTGGCAGACGACTGGGGGCAGCATGGCATCACAGTGAACTGTCTTGCGCCTGGCTGGTTCAAGACGGATCAGAACAAGGTGCTCTACGAAGATCCGGAGTGGGTTGCGTATCTTACCGATCGCATTCCGGTGAAGCGTCCGGGGCTTCCGCATGATCTGGACGGAGCAGTTGTGTTTCTCGCCTCGGAGGCGAGCCGTTACATCACGGGACAAACCCTGCTGGTGGACGGCGGAATCTCGACGGGCGCAACGCGCGCGACGGTAACTCGCAAATAAGCCGCCGGTTCAATTAGTCACTCGCTTGTTCTGATAGCATCTCACACGCATCACCCACCGGCTCCGACTGCGGGGTGCAGTGTCCCGTGGACTCGCGGACGACAAGCCTGGGATAGACGGTGATCGTTTCGGGACGCGGATGAGGGATTTCGTTGCGGATCAGAGCCAACAGGGTGCTGGCAGCAACCTGGCCCATGCTGCGCAATGGCTGATGAATGGTGGTCAACGGCGGATGGTGCATCGAGGCGGCCATGATGTCGTCAAAGCCGAGCACCGAGATATCTTTCGGGACGCGCAGGCCTGCTTCGCGCAGTGCAGAGATCGCGCCGATGGCACTCACATCGTTGAAGGCGAAGATAGCGGTGAATGGGTACTTGGTCTGCAAAAGGTGACGGGTCACTTCCTGGCCGGGGCCGGGGCCAGGCTCGGGGCTTTGCAATTGAACAACGAGGCGGTCGTCTATCTCGATCTGCAGACTACGGGCCGCCTGTTCGATTGCCTGCCAGCGCAGAACGGTATCTGAACTGAAGGCCTGACCCTTGATGAAGGCAATCTGTTTGTGGCCGAGCGACTTTAGATGCGCAAGCGCGAGATCTGCAGCCTTGTCGTGATCGAGCTCGATGTTGATGACGCCTTCGCGGCGATCGTGGCCGGAAATCGAAACAAGTGGCACAGGCAGATCTTCATTCATGGGCGAGTCGACGGCGATAATGCCTTCAACGGAGCGCGCCAGCATCATGCGCGGGTATCCCTCAAGCAGATCTTCGCGATGGCGATGGCTCACGACGATGTAGAAGAAACCATCCTTGAGCAACTCATCTTCGATGCCGCTGATGACGGTGGTTGAGTAGCCCTCGCTGATCTCGGGAACAATGACACCGATGGTGTAGGTACGCTTCTGCCGAAGGCCACGCGCCATGGTGTTGGCGACGTAGCCGTTGAGAGCCGCAGCATGCAGTATGCGCTGCTGGGTCTCTTCGGCGATGCGATGTGCTGTCGCCTCACCGTTGATGGTGCGGGAGACGGTGGACTGCGACAGCTCGAGCATGGCTGCGAGTTCTTTGAGCGTGATTGGCTTGATGGGTGCTCTTGCCACGTTGTCTTGCTCCCGTAATTCTCTACGCGATCACGCGGTAGCGTGAAATCCGGCACGCTGCATGGCAGCCGTTGCTTCGGGATTGCGCATAAATGTATTCCAAACCAGGCCCGTACGATGGTTCTCCGCCATTAGCACCGAGATTCCCTGATCGATTCCGAGGACGTCGGTGTCATACCAGTTTGCAGCAGCATGAAACGCGTCAACAAATCCGTAGCGGCCCCATGCCCGTTTGCCCCACTTGTCCCTCATGGCACGCTGAACGTGAAGGCAATCTTCGGGAACAAAGGCAAGCGAGCCGGCCGTTGCGCAGGGAACCACAGTTCCATCGAGCGGGCCTTGCGGCGGCGGGCCTCCCCAGGCCGTATAACCGCCCTGATAGTCCGATGCGGATACACCCCAGTAATCCTCGTTGTACCACTTGGGATAGGAGAGACAGAACGCCTTGTGGGCCCGCGTTGCGGTTATCGAATTTTCGAAGTAGTTGGCGAAATTGTCGCGCTTGTTACGGAAATCGAACCAGGCGTGTGAGTACTGATGGGTGAAGAGCGGGTCGTTGCCGCTGATGTACGTGAATCCTTTGTAGTGAATGACGGGGCGAGTCCAGTTGTTCCAGTACTCGCCGCCAACTGGGTGCGTGGGCGAGCCGATCGCCAGCAGATAGATCATCATGAGCTCGCAAAAGTGTGCCCAGCGTGCGCTGAGGAAGCCGGACTCGGGATGCCATCCCATGGAAAAGGTCTTTCCGCCGTTCAGCATCCATGGCCAGTTGACGCGCTCGTAGATCTGCGTGGCGAGCGACTTGATTTTCAGGTCGTCGAAGTATGCGCGCGCGCTGAGCACGCCGCAGAGCAGAAGGGAAGTGTCAATCGACGAGAGCTCGACGCCTTTTACGCGCTCACCAGTTTCGATGTCGCTGAAGTGATAGTAGAATCCGTGCACTTCGGGGAACTTGTTCAGGTGCCAATCGAGGGCGGTTCGGACGCGCTCCACAATCTGTGCATGCGGCAGGTAGCCGCGCTTGTCGGCGATGCAGAGGGCGGTGAGTCCAAAACCAGTGGCGGCGATGCTAGCCATGCGGCGCGGATCGCGACGGCCGCCGAGATCGTTGCGCGCGCGATCGAGGACCTGGCCGGTTTTCTCGCTTGCCTGCTCCCAAAAGAAGAGACAACCCTGGCGTTCGAGGTCGTCGAGGAACGCTTCGTCGCCGCTCCTGGGCTGCCAGAATCTGGCGGCCAGAAGCTTTGAAGACACGAGCGCACATCCGCCGGCCACGGTCAGCGATTGCAGGACCTGACGGCGTGTCATGAAAGGCGTTGACGTATCGTGATTCACCGAGGTCCTCCTTTTCGCTCAGTCTGATTTGGGATGGGAAAGTAGCGGAAGACTTTCCCCATAACATAGATCCATCCCAAGGAGTATCCGCGCGCAATCGATTGCGCACGGTAATTTCTATCATCCGCTGATTTCAACCGTCAACATATTTCGTGAGTAGGGCTACGGCCAGTGCGTGATCGGCAGATGACCGGATGCTTGGCCTGAGTTGTCAGGCCGTCTCAGAAATCTGTCTACCGGCGCTTGCTGTTCAGCGCGTCGAGCTTACTCTTCAACTGCTCCAGTTTTTGTCCAGCTTCGCCTAGCTTACCCTGCGCGGTCAGGCGCTGATAGTCTTCGAGATCTCTGGCGGCGCTCTGAATTAGCGCATTGAGATCATCGGATTGTCCCGATGGGCTCGTTGCAGTCGAAGCCTTCGAAGGTTGAGTGCTGGCCGTTGATTCTGAGGAGAGGCTTGAGGCTTCTCCGCCGAAGAGAGAACGCAGCGCAGCCTCAAATGTGGAGCCGTAGGCGAGGCGGTCCTGAAGCGCAAGCACGACGAGACGCAACTCCGGCATGGGACTGCGCTCGGCCTGCAGGTAGATTGGTTCCGCGTAGATGAGTGCCTTGCCGCACGGGATGACGAGCAAGGTGCCGCGGCGGACATGCGATCCTTGCTGGTTCCATAACGTGAGTTGGCCGGAGAGTTGCGCGTTTTGATCGATGCGCGCTTCCACCTGCAGTGGTCCGTCGACCAGGCGGGTTTTGGGGAAGTCGTAGACGACGGAGGCGCCATAGTGTTCTCCATCGCTGCGTCCTGCGATCCAGCCAATGAGGTTGTTACGATTCGAAGGCGTGAAGGGGAGGATCTCGACAAATTCAATCGACGACTCGCCCGGAAGCTTCATCAGGACGAAGTTCGGGTCCATCGGTTGCGTCGCCTGATCGCCGGACGATGTCATGCCGACTTCGGAGGCGACGGTCCACAAATCTTCGCGGTTATAGAACACGACTGGATCCGTCATGTGATAAAGACCGTAGGCGGCGGCCTGCAGGCGCAGCAACAACTCGGGGTAGCGCACGTGTCTGCGAAGGTCGGTTGGCATGGTCGCGGCATCTTTGAACAACTGCGGAAAGATATTGCGGTAAGCAGTGATGATGGGATCGTTCGGATCGAAGACATAGAACGTCGTCGCTCCGTTATACGCGTCGATCACCACCTTGACGCTGTTCCGCATGTAATTGATCTCGTCGTTGCCGAGCGCGTAGTGGGTCGAGTAGGGATAGCCGTCTGAGGTAGTGAACGCGTCGAGCATCCACGAGAGCCTGCCATCATCGCCGATTACGATGTATGGATCAGAATCGAATGTAAGGAAGGGTGCAAGAGTTTTGACGCGGTCCATGACATTCCGGCGCATCAGCAAACGGCTCTGCGCATCGATGTCGTCGCTGAAAGGCAGCTTGGTGAGATCGTCGCGATCGAATGCAATCAGGAGGCGTCGAAAGAATGATCCGAGTTCGATGCCGCCGGTTCCCTGGTACGAGGTCATGCTGTTGGTCTCGCCCTGCGGATAGTCAAATTCCTTCTGGTGAGTCTTGACATACACATCGGTATTTGTGAGCTGGCCGAAGTAGATCTCCGGGCGTGTCACCTGGATCGATGGCACGGTGCTCTGGATCGGCATATTGCTCAGCATCAACGTAGGCAGGCCTTCCGGCGTGAACCCGTTGACCGGATTCATGGTGATGCCGTATCCATGCGTGTAGATGAGTTTCTCGTTGATCCAGTTGCGACTGCTTTCCGGCAGCTTTTCGATGTTCAACTCGCGGGCTGCGAGCATGACCTGGCGTTTTTCGCCGTTGATCTGGTAACGATCGATGTCGATGTCGGGGAAATCGTAATAGGTGCGAATCTCCTGAATTTGGCGCAGCGTATCCTGGAGCGCGTGCCAGTCCCAGAGCCGGATGTTCTGGAGTGTGGCTTGGTTATTCGCCGCGTCGGCGGCTTCTACAGTGACTTCCGCTGGAAACTCGTGTTGCGCCACTTGATCGAGATTGAAAGCCTGGCGCGTGAATTGGATGTTGTGACTTATGTAGGGCTGCTCGCGGACCAGCTCGTTCGGCTTTACGATAAAGCTGCTCATATACCAGGCGCAGACCTGGACGATGAGGAAGCAGAGCACTGCCGGCACTGGAGCGGCGATAAGTCGACTCATGCGAGGCCGGAAAAATACGTTGCTCGCGGCAATCGCGGCACCCAGGGTCAGGGCAGCGCAAATCACGAGCAGGCCGCCAAGGATCAAGTGGTCATCGGTGTAGGTAACTCCGCCGAATATTGTGTGGCCATCGAGAATTCGATCGAAGCGGCCGAGCCAGGTTCGGATTGCCACGACAATAAGAAGAAACGCGACTGAGGCTGAGAGTGCGCGCACCGGCAGCGGGGATGTGCCGTAGGTGCGCTCCGCGAAAAGCTGCGAGCCGCTCGTTAACAAGATGAAGAGTCCAGCGATCGCGCAAGCGAGTATCGCAATCATCAGCAGCCACCCGGCAACAAACTGAAGCGCCGGCAAAGTGAAGAAGTAGAAACTCAGGCTTTTGCCAAAGACGGGGTCGCGCGGTCCGCTGTTGCCGGAACCGGCAAACCAGTAAAGAGCGAAACGCATCCATTCGCTCATAAAACTGGCACCGGCCAACAACGCAACAAACGCCGATGCGATAAAGGCGCCAACGCGCAACACCGGGTCGACGGGAAGCTCGAAGGTGCGGCTGCCGAGAACGATGGTCCCCGCAGAGCGCAATTCTTCGCGGGAGGCGTGCCGGAGCGCTGCGAACCATCCGTACAGGATCAGAAACGTGAGAGCAAATGGAAGAGCAAATGCGATCCACTTGAATGTGAGTGTTCTCCAAAAGATTTCCGCGTATCCGAGAGACGAGAACCAGAGCGAATCTACGTAATAGGAGACCGCAGTTCGCGTGCCAAAGAGGATTAGAAGAACGACCAGAAGAATCCAAAAGAACGAGCGGCGAAATTTAATCGGCGAACCGTCTCGAATTGGATACACAATGCGCTCGTGGGCCACAGTTACCAGCTTTCGCCGGTTGTTTTTGTAGGAATATCCGGCTAGCGCAATTGTACTGCGATTGAGCGCGGCTCAATCGCAGTACGGACACTTCAGACAGGGAATGAGATGCGAATCGGCTGCATCACCGCATGGCATTGAACTCATCCAGCTCAGCCACGGGAAGCGTATCGTCGTCGCGGGCCATCCAGACGTAGAGAGCCGGCATCAGGAACACGCCGATGATCAGGTTCGCGATGAGTCCGCCTACGATGACGATGGCGAACGGGCGTTGCGAGTCGGAGCCGATGGCATGCGACATGGCTGCCGGCAGCAAGCCAAGCGTCGCCACGAGCATCGTCATCATAATGGGGCGCAGGCGCTGCACTGATCCCTCGACTGCGGATTCGACGATGTGTTCATAACTCGTCATTTCTGACCTGGGTCGCGTTGCACGGACCTGGTTAATGAACTCGATCATGATAACGCCGGTTTCAACTGACACGCCAAAGAGTGCAAGAAATCCGACTGCCGATGAAACCGAAAAATTTGTGCCCGTGAGAAGCAGAGCAAGCGGGCCGCCGATGGAAGCCATCATTACCGAAATGAGAACAAGCATCGACCACTTGTACGAACGGAACATGGCGTAGAGGATCAGGAATATGGCGAGGATCGTAATTGGAATGACGAGTGCCATGCGTTTATTTGCGCGCCTCTGGCTCGCATACTCGCCAGCCCATTCGAGGTGGTAGCCCGTTGGCAGTTTTACGTTATGTTCCACTTTGGCGATGGCCTCTTCGACGGTAGAGCCGAGGTCGCGCCCGGCCACAGAAAACTTGATAGCAATGTAGCGCTGGCCGCCTTCGCGGTTAATTGCCTCAGCGCCGTCGTCGGTGGAAACCTTGGTGAGCTGAGCGAGAGAAACACGTTCTCCCGCAGGCGAGAGCAAGCGAATGTTTTCAATTGCCGCTCTTGTATCGCGATATTGCTGCTGATAGCGCAGCGTAACATCGTATCGCGCTTCACCCTGCTGAACCTGTGTCAAGGCATTGGAGCCGACCGCGGTCTGGATTGCGTCCTGGACATCGGCAACGTTGATTCCCCATCGCGCTGCCGCTGCGCGGTCCACTGAGAAGTTCAGGTTTGGCTGACCCACGATTCTAAAGATCCCAAGGTCAGCCACTCCTTTCACCGTTGCCATTTGGGCCTGGATCATATTGGCAGTGCTTTCGAGCGTGCGTAAATCATCTCCATATAGTTTGACGGCGAGTTCGCCTTTCACGCCGGAGACAGCCTCTTCCATATTGTCGGAGATTGGCTGCGAGAAGTTCCAGATCACGCCAGGAAACTTCTCGAGTTCGTCATCCATCGCTTTGATGAGTGCTTCTTTGTCCTGGCGGAAGACGGGACGCCATTGGTCTTTTGGTTTGAGATCGACGAAGTATTCAGTATTGAAGAATCCCGCGGTATCGGTGCCGTCATCGGGGCGGCCGGTCTGGCTTACGACCTGCGTAACCTCAGGAAATGACGCCATGACCAATCGCGCCCTCTTCATGAAGTCGATGCTCGCGGTGGGCCCTGTACTCGGTGGCAGCGTTCCACGGACCCAGAGTGAACCTTCGTCGAGGTGAGGCAGAAATTCCGAGCCTATCGGTCCGCCAAAGATGAGGTAGACCGAAATGAGGAAAAGAACCGCCGAGATGCCTACCGTGATGTGACGATGCACAATGGCCGAGCGCACAGACGATCGGTAGCGAACGATCAGCCATTGCATCAAAGGGTTTCTCCACTCCTTGGCGCCCTTGCGGAAGACGAGACCTGCCATCACTGGCGCAATAATAATTGCAAAAACAAGCGCGCCAATCAGTGCAAAGCTGACGGTCCATGCCATTGGCTTGAAGAGCCGACCCTCAACCGCCTGCAATGTGAAGATGGGCAGATACGAAGTGATGATGATGCCGCGAGCGAAGAAAACGGGTCGCTGCACTTCGTGCGCAGCATCGCGAATCTTCTGCGCCGGTGTTCGCATGTCGTCGGGATTGGCAAGGTGGCGGACGATGTTTTCAATCATCACCACCGAACCGTCGACGACCATACCGAAATCCAATGCTCCCAGAGACAGCAGATTGGCCGGAATATGGCTGAGATCGAGGCAGATGGAAGCAAACAGCAAGGCGAATGGAATGGTGAGAGCGACAATGATCGCGCCGCGGACGTTTCCAAGAAAGAGGAACAGGATGATTGAGACGAGAATCATCCCTTCGGTGAGGTTGCGTTCGACCGTGTCAACCGTGAACTTCACGAGGTCAGAGCGATCGAGGAAAGGCACAACCTTTACACCGGGCGGAAGAATGCTCGGGTGATCTTTGTCTCCATTTAGTTTTTTCACTTCCTCGTGAATGCCCTGCAGGATGGGATCGGAGTCATCGCCTTTCTGTAACAGCACGATCCCTTCAACCGTATCGGGATTATCGACGATGGTGCCGTCAGGCCGATGCGTGGCACGACCGATCTGGCCGAGACGAATCTTCGGTCCCTGCGTGACTGTGGCAATATCCTTAATATGGATTGGGGTGCCGTTATTGGCTTTGATGACGGTATTCTCAATGTCCTGCACGGTGTTGTACAGGCCAAGAGATTGCACGTTGATCTGCTGCGCGCCTTCTTCAATAAAGCTGCCGCCGCCATTGGTATTGTTAGCGGAGATCTGCTGCTCTACCTGGCTCATTGAAAGCCCGTAGGCAACCAGCTTCTGCGGGTCGAGCTGAATCTGGTACTCCTTCGTTGGGCCGCCGAAGCTCGAAACGTCAACAACGCCGTCAACGCTTTTGAACGATTTCTCAAGCGTCCAGTCTTGGAGCGACTTCCTTTCCATCACGTCATACGAAGGGTTTGTGCTCTCAAGGGTGTACCAATAGATTTGGCCGACCGGGCTCCAGTCCGTTCCCATCTGCGGCACAAGATTCGCCGGGAGGTTGACCTGGCTGAGACGTTCCAGGACGTGCTCGCGATTCATATCGCTGGTTGAATTGTCGTCGAAGATGAGCATCAGGCTCGAGAGCCCTGCCAGTGTTGTCGATCGCAGATGGGTGAGGTGCGGGATGCCAGCCATCTGAATCTCTACCGGCACGGTCACTTGCCGTTCAATCTCTTCAGCGCTGCGGCCCGGCCACTGCGTAATAATTTGGACATAGTTGTTGGCGACGTCGGGATAGGCTTCGATGGGGAGATTTCGAAACGAGATCACGCCCCATATCATCAGGACGAAGGTTCCACCCAGCACCATCCAACGATTTCGGAGTGCGAAATCGACAAGGGCACGCAGCATTATTGTGTCCCCGCTGTTTCGAGTAGCAACGCGTTAGTCACAACCTGCGTGCCGGGCTCGATGCCGGACAAAATCTGCTGCCGATTGCCCTCGAGCATGTTTCCGGTGCGAACTTCGGTGCGCTTGAACTGATTGTCGCCCGCCGGAACATACACCCACTCGCGATCGTGCAGGTGAAGGACTGCGTCGGCAGGAACCACGGTGAAAGTCTGCTTCTTGAGGCTTGAGAATGTCGCGGAAACAAACATTCCGAGTTTGAGAATGCCGGGGTTCTGCACTTCGATGCGGACCTTCGCCGTCCGAAGCGACGGGTCCAGCACCGGCCCGATGTCGTTGATGCGCCCTTTGAGAACGCGGTCAGGGTATGCGTCGATCTTGATCCTTGCTTCCTGGCCGAGCTGCAGCTTGGGGATGTCATTTTCGTAGACGTCGCAGAGGATCCAGACTGTCGTGATGTCGGCGATCGTGAATGCGGTTGCAGATCCGGAGAGTGTTACTCCGGCTGCTGCTGCATTGGTAATGTTCTGGCCGACGATAACGCCGGATATTGGCGCATACACGTGGACCACGCTGCTCGGGTGAGCCTTGTCGAGCCCGTAGATCTTCAATTGAGCATCGGCCGCCTCCAGGTCCGCCTTGGCATCCTTCTCTGCGTCCTCTGCCTGCTCGAGCATCGCCTGCGAAATCACGCCATGCTTGAACAGATCCTCGGCGCGGAGATAGGCCTTGTTAGCCAGTTGCTCATCGTTGACCGCCTTCAGATAGTTATCGAAGGCAGTGGTCACGTCCGGGCTCTGCACGCTGAAGAGCAGTTGGCCCTTTTTCACGTTGTCATCGAGGCGCGTCTTGATGTCTACGACGCGTCCATTGGCAAGCGAGATGACCGGGACTTCGCGGGATACGTCGGGAAAGACAGTTCCCGTTGCGGTCAGTTCGGCAGGCGCTTCGATTTTTCCGGCCGTCACGATTGGGAATTTGGCCGCATCGGCTGCTGGAATCGTGATGAGGCTCATGTTCGAGACTTCGACCACTTTTGCCGGCGGGGGTGCGGCGCTGCCGTCGTCTTTGGATTTACAACCTGCCAGTGTCAGGACAAGGATCGCGCCAATCACCTTCACGGATTTGAGGCAGGCAAGTCGTTTTGAGAAGTGCGTCATCATTGAATTACCTCGTGTCCGATAGCAAGATTGAGCTGTGCTGCGGCGGTCAAATATGAGCCGATCAATTCCAGATAAGCCTGCTGCACAGTCCTGTAATCGCTCTGCGCATTCAGGAAGTCCATGAGCGAAGCGCTACCATGCTGGTAGGCGTACGTGACTGCATCGCGCACTCGTGTTGCCTGTGCCGTGTACTTTGCCTTGTATGGCTTGAGGAGCTCGATATTGCTTTGCACCTGGACGTACGCTGAGTCCACATCGCTGAAGACTTGGGCTCGAGCCGCTTCGCTTTCCTGGCGGCTGCGATCGATGTCGAGCAGTGTGCGCTGTTTTTCGCCCTGGTTGCGATCGAAGATCCTGAGCGGGATGCTGACGCTTGCGCCCAGAGTCTGAATGCCGTTTGGATTATTGTTCGATGAATTGTAGGTGTACCAGCCAGCGAACGTCGGATCGGTAGAGCCGTTGGCGACGGCCAGCTTGTGGTTCGTCTCAGACTGCTGGATCGTCTGCAACGCTGCCTGAAGATCAGGGCGAGTGTTGAGAGCGTCCTGGCGGAATTCTTCAAGCGGCTTTAATGTGTCGGAAAAGTCGAAGTTGCCTGTCACGTCAAATTGCTCTACCGGGGTGCGATCGTTGAGTAGCTGAAGAAGCTGAATCTTTGCAGTCCTTAGATTCACAATGGCACTCTGCAGGGCCGACTCATACTGCACGCGCTGCAACTCAATGCGATCGAAATCGATCTGCGCTATATCGCCTGCGTGAAGACGGTCGCGGCTGATTTCAATGATGTGGTCGTAGTACTCCAGTTCGGTCTTGGCAAGATCGAGCAGGGCTTTGGATTGAAGCGTGTTTACGAAGGCTCCGCGCAATGTGAATTCAAGATTGCGCTTTGCATCATCGTAATCGGATTGCGCGATCCGCGTGCCCTCCTTCGCGCTATCCTGGCGCAGTTCGCGTTTGTGGTCGCGTTCATGCAGGTAGCTGAGGTTTGGCACGACGTCAGTGCCGGCCAAGGGCTTCCATACGCCGTCGTGCGGGACAATCTGTGTACCGTCAGTGGAGAGCGTCAGCTGTGGGTTGGGTCGCAAATATGCAGTAATCTCCTGGGCGCGGGACTCGTCAACAGTCAGGGCATTCGCCTTCAGCGAAGGGTTAGCAGCTTCGAACTTCGACTTCACTTGCTCCCAGGTAAGGCTCTGCTGGGCTCGGCAAGTGGTGATTGTCGACAGGAGCAGGATCGCGACCCCAGCAGCAGACGTAGTGGGGAATCGTTGCTTCATGTGTTTCCTCAGGTTTTGATTGCGCACTTCAGTGTTGACGAATGAATTTGGCGAGCAGCCGCTCGATAGGGGACAGACACTGAAACGAAGTCGAGATGAGTTTTCCGCGAGGACACTAACATGTTCTCTCCTGTGCGGTAAGTCTCGGATTCTTAGCGGCTCAGTTTGTCAGGCGGGTAGGAAGGCAGGGGGCGAGCGGGGAGAATGAAAGGCCAGAGAGCCGAATTGAGTTTGACGGTTGGTAGACTGTATCCGCCAAAGCGAAGACGAGGAGTCGAATCGCAAGACCTGCAGGATTAAGGCCGCATGATCGTTCCCGGAACGAGAAGGTAGCGCCAGCACCAGGCCGCAGGGTTCACCGGTTGGATTCTTCAATCGGCACGGCGCCTCGCCGGAGGGTGGGAAATCTTCAACGCGCACCTGGCGGAATCTCCCGTGGCCGTCGTTGAGCCAGACCTGAAGGCGTTTGTGCGTGAAAACCTGTTCGACGACCAGATCGGGCAATCCATCCTGGTTGACGTCGGGCGCGGAAATCGCCAGGGCCTTTTCATTCGACTGGAAGGTCAGCTCACGATCCTGGCTGGCTGCAATGTAGAGCCGGATGCGAAATAGCTCCCGGCCCTCGAGCTGACCTGCGTCCAGCAGAACCGCGCCGTCAGGCCTCTGGTCGTTGTCAAAATCGGCTGCAACAAACTTCTGTCCGAGGGAGTTGCTCAGCAGATTACGAGTTTTCCCGGCCTCCGACAAGGCCCTACCTAACCCGTCCTGCGCCCTGACCGAGGAGGGAGCGAGTGCGAGTGCGATCAAACCAAGGCAAAGAAATGGGGAACAAATTCTCACGCGATTGATTCAAGTATAGATTTTCGGCAATTCCGGTTGCAAGGAGCCCATGTTCTGCGGCAGGACGAAGATACAACCAGAGGGAATAATCGTATCGCCGTGCAGCGCGGCATGCGCGAGTAGTGCCCAATTTACGGACATCGCGATTCGCCAGAACGCCTCGGCCAGTCTCCCCGATAACGGCCCCGAGCGCATCGTGCGTCGCGCGAGGGTCACGTGCGATAAGAATTACGCTTGCACCGTGCGTTTTTTGACTCCCGAGGAAGCCAAGGCTGCTGGTGCATCGCTCACTGACTGACTTCCGTGTCGAGTTCTTCAATCCAGAGCCAAATGAAGACCCCCGGCACTCGGCCGAGGGTCTTCATTGGTTCGCACTTCGTTGTTGTTTACGCGCTATAGAGCAGGATGCCTGCCGGCTTCTCCTCGGTTGCGGTCTCGTCCGAGCTTACCGGACGGTAGAAGAGTTGATTGTTTTCGAGGTAGACCTCAAGGAAGGCAGGCCGCGTCTGGATTTGTCCGGCGATGAGAGCCTCGGACAGAGGATCCTCAACGTAGCGCTGCAGGGCACGACGCAACGGACGCGCTCCATAGCTGCGATCGCCGAGAGTCTTGTCGAGAATCCACTTCTTGGCTTCCTCGGTGACCGAGATGGTGATGGCCTTCTGCGCCAGGTTGTTGTTGAGCTGCTGCACGAGCAGTTCGACGATCTGGATCAGGTCGGCGTCAGAGAGCGACAGGAAAAGGATGACCTCGTCCAGACGATTGAGAAATTCCGGATTGAAGGTCTTCTTGACTTCCTGCTTCACCAGTTCCTCAACCTTGTCGTTGACCAGGTCTTCGCGGTCGCTCTGGAAGCCGAGTCCCTGCTTCTTCTGCAGGTGCCGGGCGCCGATGTTCGACGTCATGATCAGGATGGTGTTCTTGAAGTCGACCGTGTTGCCGAGTCCATCGGTCAACTGGCCGTCTTCAAACACCTGCAACAGGATGTTGAATACATCCGGATGCGCCTTCTCGATTTCGTCGAGCAGGACGACGGAGTACGGAGACCGCTTGACGCGTTCGGTCAGCTGGCCGCCCTCTTCGTAGCCCACGTATCCCGGAGGCGAACCGATCAGCTTCGACACCGAGTGCTTTTCCATGAACTCCGACATATCGAAGCGGATGAGCGCCTTGTCCGATCCGAAGAGGAAGTTGGCCAGCGTACGCGCCACTTCCGTCTTGCCGACGCCGGTGGGCCCGAGGAACAGGAAGCTTCCGATGGGACGCGCGGGAGATTTCAATCCAGCCCTGGACCGGCGAATGGCGCGGGCCAGTGCGGAGATTGCTTTCTCCTGCGAGATGATGCGCTTGTGGAGCTCTTCTTCCACGCGCAGCAGCTTCTGCGTCTCTTCTTCCTTGATGCTGGTAACGGGAACGCCCGTCCAGCGACTGACTACGTCTTCAATGTCTTCGCGGCCAACGATTCCGGCAGCGGAGTCGTCGAGGTGATATTTGTCGCGAAGAGCGCGCAGGTTTTCACGCTCCTTGCGTTCTTCGTCGGAGTAGAAACGGGCCTTCTCGAACTCGTGGTTCGCGATGGCGGAGTCCATTCGGTGGACGATGAACTTGATGCGCTTCTGGACTTCGGTGATCTCCTCAGGCAGCGAGGTCTGGCGCAGCTTTACGCGCGCGCCGGCTTCGTCGATAAGGTCGATGGCCTTGTCGGGCAGGAAGCGGTCCGGAATATAGCGGTTGGAATGCGACACGGCGAACTCGATAGCCGCATCGGTGTAGCTGACGGCATGGAACTTTTCGTAGCGATCCTTGATGCCGTTGATGATCTTGATGGCATCCGCTTCGTTCGGCGGCGGAACCTTGACGGCCTGGAAGCGGCGTTCCAGCGAACGGTCTTTCTCGATGGACTTGCGATATTCAGCCGGCGTAGTTGCGCCGATGCACTGAATTTCGCCGCGGGACAGGGCAGGCTTCAGGATGTTTGCCGCATCGAGCGAACCCTCAGCGGAACCAGCGCCTACCAGCGTGTGCAACTCGTCGATGAAGATGATGGAGTTCTGATTCTCCATCAACTCTTTCATGATGGTCTTGAGGCGCTCTTCAAACTGGCCGCGGTATTTGGTGCCGGCCACGATGAGCGAGAGGTCGAGAGCAAGCACGCGCTTGTCGGCGAGGAAGCTCGGCACTTCTCCGTCGGCGATGCGCTGGGCGAGGCCCTCAACAATGGCTGTCTTGCCGACGCCGGGCTCGCCGATCAGCACTGGATTGTTCTTGGTGCGGCGGCACAGAATCTGAACCACACGCTCCAGCTCGCCATCACGACCTACGAGCGGATCAAGCTGTCCGTCCATGGCGGCCTGCGTGAGGTCGCGGCTGAACTCGGCCAGCAGGCTCGATTCGCGCTGACGCGCCTGCGCCGGTGCCTTTTCCTGCGTGACGCGGGCCAGCTCGTCGCGAATCTGCGCCAGCTTTAGGCCGCGCTCCTGCAGGATCTCCGACGCGAAGCACTTCTCCTCGCGCAGCAGCCCGAGCAGCAGATGCTCTGTGCCAATATGCTTATGGCCGAGTCGCTCGGCTTCTTCCGCAGCGTATGCCAAAACGCGCTTGCACTCATTCGAGAGCGGCAGGTCGACACTGGTCGACACCTTCTCACGAATCGTAGTGTGCGCTTCAATCTGCTTGCGAATCGACTCCACCGAGGCGTGCGAACGCAAAAAGCGATTGGTTAACGCCTTGTCCTCGCGCAAAAGGCCCAGCAGAAGGTGCTCGGTCTCGATATAGGGCGAGCCAAACTGGCTGGCCTCATACCGCGCGAAGAAGATCACTCGTCGTGCCTTCTCCGTATAGCGTTCGAACATAGTGTTCCCCCTCTTGCAGCGGGCTTTCGGTGAAGTAGCCGTCCGATTTTTCGGCACCCGACGACTTGTCGCCTGGGAACCGCGCTATCGGCTTCAGCCCAACTTGCCGCGCCCTTCTTCTCACTTACGCCGCCGGTGGCCCGGAAAATCTCTAAAAATGCCCCGAACAGCTCTTTTGGATGGACCGGAATCCCTCGACCTTTGCCGGTCGCTCCGGAGTTCTTCTTCCGCAAGCAGCCCACCCACCGCTCGTGAACCCGGAACTGCAATTCCAGGTCCACCTATACAATCAGACTCAAAAACCACCCGGAAAGGTGCTTTTCCTTACTCCTCTGCCGGGGTGAATTCCCGCTGTAGGAGCTTCTCCCGCAGGAGTTTTTCCCGTTGCGTGAAGGCGCCCGCCCTCCAGGCGCAGAGTCCGCGTACACCGCGCGGCCAGATCCAGGTTGTGGGTCACCACAATCGAGGTGAGCCCGTGAGTTACGTGCAATCGTTCCAGTAGATCAAAAACGCGTCCGGCCGTGGTTTCATCCAGATCGCCGGTAGGCTCGTCGGCCAGCAACAACCGCGGATTCCCAACCAAAGCCCGGGCAAGCGCCACGCGCTGTTGCTCTCCGCCTGAGAGCTCTCCTGGCCGGTGTTCGCTGCGGTCCTGCAAATCGACCTCCTTAAGCCAATTAGATGCAGTATCTAGCGCCAGTCGACGGTTAATTCCGCGGGCCATCAGCGGCATAGCCACATTCTCAACCGCTGAAAACTCCGGCAACAGGTAATGAAACTGCCAGACGTAGCCAATCTCGCGATTGCGAAAAGCCGAAGCCTTCCGAGCGCTGAGAGTTGCCACGTTGGTTGAAGCGCAGTGTACAGTGCCCGCAGTCGGCGCATCAAGGGCACCCAGAATGTGCAAAAGTGTGCTCTTTCCTGCACCGGATTGACCATGATGGCAACGAGTTCGCCGGGGTTGATCGGTTAACTCAAGCCCTTGGAATAAAGTGAGCGAGCCGCGGGCCGTCCGGTAGGTTTTCTCGAGGTTGTGAACCTGGATGATCGGGGAGGTTTCCTGCACCCGCAAGTTCGACTCCCGCATGGAGCGGGAAGCCTGGCTGGCAGCCGCTGGAGTGGTTTGAATCATTAGCTGTCTCCATCTTATCGCGAAGTCAGCGGCCAGGTCATCGCGAAAGTCACCTCGGCCCGCATCGGAGTAACCCTTGTTGCAGTAACGTCAAAAAACCGAGCGACGCCGCCACGAATTCAAGTTCGCGCCTGCGCGCTCCGATAAAGAGCAAAGCAGGGGCCCGTTCCATGTGCGAATTCCGGCTGGACATTCCACCCTGGGTGCGATTGATCACAGAGTTAGTCGCTCGATCTTTGTAAAAACAAAGGTAAGGACATGCGAGCAATCGCGTCATTTCGGTGGTGCTGCTGATCGGCCTTTTGTGTCGGCCGCTCGCCTGCATGCGCAGCGATCATTCAGTGAGCACAACAGTGCGATGGCTTCTCTCCAGCCCGCGTTTATAACTCCGCTGGTAGCGCCCGATCCTCGCCTCCTCCAATATGCTCGTCTCTCCGTCTCTCACGAGTACACCGCTGCAGGAGCGGAGACCGTGAACTACGGCAATGGACGAGGCGCCGGGATCATCGCCGGCAATCGTTTTGAATTTGATTTTGTTCCGCCCCCTTACATTCAGCACAACAGCACCGCGGACGACGGATTCGGAGATACCTCGGGACTGGCAAAGTTTCGCATCGCGTCAAGGGATGCGGAGAGCGGCAACTTCGACATCGCCGCGGTCCTCGGTCACTCTTTCGCAACCGGCAGCTACAAGAACGGCGCGGCCACAGACTCGTACAGCCCGGCTATCACCGCCGGGCTCGCCTTCCGGCGTCGATTCGACGTGATTTCATCTCTCGGCGGCACCCTGCCTACCGGCAAAATCTACCTCCAGGGGAGATCCCTCACGTGGAACGCTTTGGCGCAGGCACATGCGACTCCACATGTCTGGTTCGAGGCAGAAAACAACTCGACTTTTTATTTCGCGGGCAGTCACGATAGGAAGATGCAGAACTTCGTCACTCCCGCCGCGTTCTACGTTGTGCGGCAAAAGGCCTGGAAGCCGACGCGTCCGTTTTTCATCATCGATGGCGGTATGCAGATAGCCACCTCGGGCTTCCACACCTACGATCACAACCTGATCACCGAAGCACGGATCCTCTTTTAGCCTGGCGCTTTAGAAGCAGTTCATGCGGAGAGTCACAAAAGCAGATTCTTCACTCACCACCCCCGAACCTGCCCCAAAGGGCCACCCAGAGAGTGCCCGCCGCTCTTTGGGGACCCCTAAAATGTTCGAGGCCCCGCTCGATCAGAATGACACAGTCAACATTTTCTATCCTGAATCACTCTCTGGCGATTACAGCGGGCTTCGCGGGCGAGACATTAGTTAGTGTCGGCAGGATTTCCGGCTGGGTCAAGTACTGTAATCGCGGCCGGCACTGAAATCCGCATGAGCGCGACGTAGATCGCGCCTGCTGAAAAGAAGCCGACGAACCACGCGTAGTCATAGAGGAAGTGCAGAGGCTTGACGGCGAGGCCAACCAGCGCAAGGGCAACCCCGATCACCAGCGCCGCAATCGCGCGCGGGTTGATTCCCTTGCTGTAGTGGTACGCGCCTTCGGAGTGGTAGAGCGAGTTGACGTCGAGTTCGGTTTTGCGAATGAGGAAGTAGTCGGAGACCATGATGCCTGCGACCGGCCCCAGCAGCCCGGAGTAGCCGACGAGCCAGCCGAAGATGTACGCGTCTGGCGTGGCCAGTAATTTCCAAGGACACATCGCGAGGCCCAGAAATCCAGTGATGAGCCCTCCGGTTCGAAAGCTGATGAGCCTCGGATAGAGATTCGAGAAATCGTTCGAAGGCGAGACGACGTTGGCGCCGATGTTCACGTTCAGCGTGGCGATCAGAATCGCGATCAGCGCAATGAACGCGACCATTGGCTGATGAAAGGCGCCGATCAACTCAATGGGATTCCAGATCGGCCGGCCGAAAAGAACCGCCGACGCCGACGTCACCGAGATGCCGACAAACGTGTAAAGCGTCATCGCCACCGGCAACCCGAATGCCTGCCCGTAGGCCTGCGCGTGCTGCGATTTCGAGTAGCGCGTGAAGTCCGGAATATTGAGTGCGAGCGTAGCCCAGTAGCCGACCATCGCGGTAAGCGAAGGGAAGAAGACTGCAAGAAACTCGCTTGTGGAATGAAACTGGCTCGGCGTCGAAAGCATCGAGCCAAAACTACCAGCCTTGATCCGCACCCAGATCAGCAGCGCCGCAGCCATGATGAACATGAAGGGCGCGCCGAAGGCTTGCAGGTGGCGAATCGACTCGACACCACGCCACACGATCACCATGTTCAGCAGCCAGAAGAGGAGAAAGCATGCCCACTTCGCGAAGGCCGAGGCGGCGACTGCGGGCCAGATGACGGCAAGCATCGAGTGAATCGCGGTGCCGCCGATCCAGGATTGGATGCCGAACCACCCGCACGCCACAATCGCGCGCAAAATGGCAGGCAGATTCGCGCCACGAACGCCGAAGGGGGCGCGAATGAAGACCGGGAATGGAATGCCGTAGCGGGCGCCGGCGTGGGCGTTGAGCAGCATGGGCACAAGCACGATCAGATTTCCCAGCAGCACCGTGCCGACGGCCTGCTTCCAGTCCATGCCCTTGGCGATCAGCGAAGAGGCAAGCTGGTATGTCGTGATCTCCATCGACATGGAGAACCACAGCGCGATGTAGCTGTAGGTGGTCCATGTGCGCTGCTCCGGCGTCGTCGGCGCCAGGTCGCGGTTGGATAAAGTGGGGTCGAAAGTGCTCAAACGGCCTCCGGGTGCAGATAGATATACAGGAACGCCGATGAGAACGCGATAAAGAACATGTTGATGCGCAAAAGCAGCATCAATCCACCCCGCGGATAGGCGGTCGAAGAATTCCAAATTTCTGAACAGCCGGTCACACGGCCTTATCTGTAGGTTTGTCGTCGAAAGCGAGAATACGGAGAATATCACCCGTCAGAAGTGAGACTACTTCGCCGTGCGGCGTCACCAAAATGCCATTACCGAAACCGCCGAAATACGGGGGCGGAGGAGTCAATCGACAGATACTGGTGCAAGAACCATCCTGGGAGGTCAGCCGAATCAAGTCCACAATCCAGCGATGACCGTCGTTGCCGGATTGAACACAGTAAACAGAACAATCATCTTGATAGGAAATTAGCTGGATGAAGCAGGCTTCTGGACACCGGTAGTGCCACCGTTCACTTCCACTTTTGAGGTCAAGACACCGGATGTGACCAACATGAATGTTTGGGTTATCAGTCCTCATAAGTTCAGATACGCATACCGCATTTGGAGTGAATGCGACACCCCTACACCAACCAAGAAGCGGTACAGTTCGGCGGCTCAGAGGAGTTTCAACGACAAGATCCTCGCGTTTAACAAGGACGGTGTGGTCGGTATACGGACTTTCCACCACATCGTTAACTGCACGCAGGATCTTCAGATTTGACCCGGACTGAGAGTCCAGACAATGAACGGGCCGGCAATCAACTTCACACCAGACTCGATCTCCCTTCGGAGAGAATTCCATGTGTTGGATTTGCCCGATGTCGGTTCTGTGCCAGAGCTCGCTGCCTGATGCAGCGTCATAACAAGCTATCCCACCCTTCTTGCCCTTTCTCCAGTTAGCCGCTATGACTCTCTCCCCATTGGAGCTGATCGCGAGTCGGCCACAGCTGTCGTAGACGCTGTCAAACTCGGTTAACTGCTCGCCAGTATCGGGGTTCCAGATTTCGAACTTTCCAAGTTCGCCGACGGTTGCCACAGCGACGGGAGAATTTCGCGCGACGAGAATGACTTTTCGCATCTCGGTCATAATATCGGCCGGGTCCGGATCGTGCGGTCAGAAAGTGTGACCTCGATGATTCATTGCCGGGGCATGAGTTACTTCCAGGCCCCGCCGCGAGCTTCGCGCCGTAGATATTCTCCGCGCCCCGGCCTGCCGATGAACTGGCCCTTCGACACGATCAGTTCGCCGCGGGAGTAGACATCGCGAGCATTGCCCTTCACCTTGAATCCCTCAAACATCGAGTAGTCGACGCGCATGTGATGCGTCGCGGCGGAGATGGTATGGTCGGCGGCGGGGTCCCAGAGGACGAGGTCTGCATCGCTGCCCGCAGCCAGCACGCCCTTTTTCGGATACATGCCGAAGATGCGCGCGGGTGCGGTGGAGACGAGTTCGACGAAGCGGTTGATGGAGAAGTTACCCTGCCCTACGCCGTGGTGGTGCAGCAGTTGCAACCGGTTCTCGATGCCGGGGCCGCCATTGGGAATCTTGGTGAAGTCATCTTTGCCCAGCGCCTTCTGATCTTCGAAACAGAAAGGGCAATGATCGGTGGAGACGACCTGCAGGTTGTCTTTGCGAAGGCCCTCCCATAGCTTTGGCTGGTTCCGCTTCTCGCGGAGCGGCGGGGTGAAGACATACTTCGCGCCGTCCCAGCCCTTGTCCGTCATATCGTCGTTGAGCATATTGTCTTCAAGCGAAAGCAGCAGATACTGCGGACAGGTTTCAGCAAAGGCGGGCAGGCCGCGGTCGCGCGCTTCGCGCACCTGGTTGAGTGCGTCTTCGCTGGAGAGGTGCACGATGTACACCGGAACGCCGGCCATCTCCGCCATCGCAATCGCGCGATGCACTGCCTCGGCCTCAGCCGCTGTGGGCCGCGTCAGCGCGTGATAGATCGGCGCGGTCTTCCCGTCGGCCAGCGCCTGCTGGACGATTACATCGATTACCGAGCCGTTTTCGGCGTGCATGCAGATCAACGCGCCGTTCTTCGCCGTCTGGCGCATGGCTTTGAAGATCGTTGCGTCGTCGACCATCAGCACGTTGGGATAGGCCATGAAGAGCTTGAAGCTGGCGACGCCCTCGCGCACCATGTCGTCCATGTCTTCAAGTCCCGCGTCGCCGAGATCAGTCACGATCATGTGAAGGCCGTAGTCGATGCAGGCTTTGCCCTCGGCCTTTTTCCACCACGTGTCGAGCGCAGTGCGCATCTTCGTTCCACGAGCCTGGATGGCGAAATCGACAATCGTCGTTGTCCCGCCGATAGCTGCTGCGCGCGTGCCCGTCTCGAAGTCGTCGGCAGAATTGGTCCCGCCAAATGGCATGTCCAGGTGGGTGTGCGCGTCGATGCCGCCGGGGAGGACCAACAGGCCGGAAGCGTCAACGGCTTTGTCTGCCGCACTCGCCGGAATTCCGGCGCGAACTTCCTTGATGACCGTGCCGTCGATCAGCAGGTCGGCTTTGACGGTTGAGTCGGCGTTGACGATGGTTCCGTTTTGAATGAGAACCGAAGGCATAAGGGTCACTCGGTAGAGCAAATGTTCGTTGAGGTTCATGCTTTCCCACCCTTGCTTCCGCAAGGATGGGGCACCCGGCTGTTCGGCACGGCGATACATAACAAGCACAACAGCAGATCCTTCGCTTCGCTGAAGAAAGCCGCTCCGCTCAGGATGACACGTTCCTGGTTGTACCTAACCGCTCAGGATGACACCTTTATGGTTGTACCTAAACCACTCAGGACGACAGCCGTATTTTGGATGACAGCCGTACTTGGGAACTCAGGATGACACGGTCCTGGTTGTACCTAACACGGCATCACCAAACTCGTGCGCGAAACTATGACCGCTGCGGTTCCACGGCGTAGTCCGCGCCATGGGTGCGCTGATCCCATGTCTCCGCAGTAAGACCGGTATCAACGCGAACCATCGTGATGCAGTCCTCCACCGGGCAGACCAGGGCGCAGAGATTGCAGCCTACGCATTCCGTCTCGTCCACGCGGGGAATCTTAGCCAGCGGCGTGGGATAGGGACCATGATCCGCCGCTGCGTCAGCACGCTCTTTGCGCGTGACCGGCGTGATGGCGATCGAATTGCGCGTGCGCCACTCCACAGTAGGCGGACCATCGTGCAACTCGACCTGCCCATTCACCGGACCCGACGCGCGGTCGAGGTGGATGCACTGATGCGCGCCGTCCCAGCAGGCGATGTGGCAGAGGTCGCAGCCAATGCATTTCTGCTCAGCGATGTGGGCGACGATCTTGTAGTTGAGATTCAGATGCTTCCACTCGGTGACGCGCGAAACAGAAAGCCCGCGAAAATCTTCGATCGTGGCAAAGCCCTTCGACCGCATCCAGTTCTCAAGGCCTTCGGCCATGTCTTCGACGACGCGATAGCCGTAGTGCATGACTGCCGTGCAGACCTGTACGGTGCCGCAACCCAGCAGCATAAACTCCACCGCATCGCGCCACGTGGAGATACCGCCGATGCCCGAAAGCGGGAGCGCGGCTTCAGGGTCCGCCATGATCTGCTGCACCATGTTCAGCGCGATCGGTTTCACCGCCGGACCGCAATAGCCACCATGGGAGCTTTTGCCGTCCACATTCGGCCGTGGCACGAAGGTATCGAGATCGATGCCGGTAATCGAATTGATGGTGTTGATGGCCGACAGCCCATCGGCGCCACCGCGCTTGGCCGCGCGTGCAATCTCGCGAATGTCGGAGACGTTGGGCGTCAGCTTCACCAGCACCGGCGTCCGCGCCCTCTCCTTCACCCACGTGGTGATCATCTCGGTGTATTCGGGAACCTGCCCAACCGCCGAGCCCATGCCGCGCTCGCTCATGCCATGGGGGCAACCGAAATTCAGCTCCAGTCCATCGGCCCCGGCATCTTCGGCGCGCTGCACAATCTCGTGCCAGGCCTCGCGATTCGAAGCCACCATCAGCGACGCGATGATCGCGTGATAGGGATAGCTCCTCTTCACCTGGGCCATCTCACGAAGGTTCTCTTCGACGCTGCGATCGCTGATGAGCTCGATATTATTGAGGCCCATCATGCGCTGGCCCTGCCAATCGGTCGCCGAGTAGCGCGAGCAGACGTTCGTCACGGGCTCACCGATGGTCTTCCATACCGCTCCGCCCCAACCGGCATCAAACGCGCGCATAATCTGCTCACCGCAATTCGTGGGCGGAGCAGAAGCAAGCCAGAAGGGATTCGGGGCGTCGATGCTCCCAGCGAAGCGATGTACGCGAATATCAGGCATAGGCCGCCTCCGCAATCTTCAGGATGGCGCGCGCGGCACGCTTGCCGTCAGCAACTGCGTCGACCACTTCTCTGCCGCCATTCGCACAGTCGCCGCCTGCGAAGTACCGCGAATTGCCAGTCTGCCCGGTCTCCGGATCGGTCACGATGATGCCGCCGCGCAGTTCGATGCGGCGAAGTTCCTGTACAAGTTGCGCAAAGGGTGATTGCCCAATCGCCGGAATTACGTAGTCGCATTCAATGGTGTAGTGCGAATCCGGAATCGGGAGTAATGACTTGTCAACTTCGCTGACCTGCACAGTATCGAGCAGCAGGCGGCCACGCTCATTGGCGCGGACAGCGAAGGGCTGCCGGCGCCAGAGGAACTGCACGCCCTCCTGCTTCGCATGCTCGTATTCAAAATCAAAGGCTGACATGTCGCGCTCGCCGCGCCGGTAGAGCAGGTACACCGTCTCCGCACCCAGCCGACGCGCTGCATTGGCGGCATCGATCGCCGTATTCCCGGCGCCGACGACCACCACGGTGCCGGTAAGTTCGCGTAGACGACCGGTCTTGTAGGACGCAATGAATTCCAGGGCGTTCAACACGCCCTTCTGGTCCTCGCCTGGAATATTCATCTGCTGCATCGCGCCGAGGCCAACGCCTACGAAAATAAAGTCGAACTCCGACTCGAGTTCCTCGATTGCCTCAGCGGTATCGATTGGGGAGCCAGTGCGGAACTCCACACCCATCCGGCGAATCATCTCCGCCTCGCGCAGGCTGTCGGCAGCACGCAGTTTGTACTCGGCGACTCCGTAGGTATTGAGGCCGCCGAGCAGATCCTTGCGTTCAAGGATGGTGGCCGAAGCACCATGCCGGCACAACTCCGCTGCACAGGCCAGCGACGCCGGTCCACCGCCGATGCAGGCAACCTGGACATTGCGCGATCCACGCGGGGCGGTCAGCAGTTCTTCGCCTGTAGCCTCGAAGGAGTCCATCGCATAACGCTGCAGCCGGGCAATCTGGATGGGCGCGTGATTGTAGCGATGCATCACGCATGCGCCTTCGCACAGCACCTCTACCGGACACGCCTTCGCACAGCTGGCACCAAGAATGTTCGCATCCAGGATCCGCAGTGCCGAACCGCGCAGGTTTCCGGTGCTAATGCGCTTGATGAATCCGGGCACGTCGATGTGCGTGGGGCAGGCGCCGGTACAGGGCGCGTCAAAACAGTTCAGGCAACGATTGGCTTCAATCACTGCGGCCTGGGGCTCCAGCGGCGGCTTGATGTCGCCGAACCTCTCGCGCAGGAGAAGATCATCGGGTAACGTTGCGGTACTCATGAAGACCTCGGGGAAACTCTCTTATTCTCTGCTGTCTTTCTCTGGCAACTCTCCGCTGCCTTGCATTGGTTATTCTCTGCTGTCCGTCTATGGATTGACGAGGGTTTTCGTCGCCAGGTTCTGCTAAGAGGCGACCAGTGGGCCGTACATGTCGGGCCGGCGATCGCGGAAAAACTGCCAGGTTCGCCGTACTTCTGCAATTTCATCGAGATTCGAGGTCGGTGGTCAGCACCTCATCTTTATCTCGTGAGGCCTGGGCGATGATCTGACCCCGAGGATTGGCGAAGTAGCTGGAGCCGTAAAACTCGCCGATATTCCACGGAGCCTCGGTACCCACGCGATTGATGGCCGCGATGAAATAGCCGTTGGCGGCTGCATGGGCAGGCTGCTCGAGTTTCCAGAGATACTCGCTCAGCCCGGCCACCGTTGCCGATGGGTTAAAGACGATCTCCGCCCCGTTCAGCCCCAGGCAGCGAGCGCCCTCGGGGAAATGCCGGTCGTAGCAGATATAGATGCCAATCTTTGCGAATCCCAGGTCAAACACCGGGTAGCCCAGATTCCCAGGCCGGAAATAGAACTTCTCCCAGAACCCAGGCGCCACATGCGGAATGTGAGTCTTGCGGTATTTGCCCAGGTAGGTGCCGTCGTTCTGGAGGACGGCGGCGGTGTTATAGAAGATTCCTTCCTGCTCCACCTCGTAGACCGGCACCACCATGGCGATGTGCAGTTCCTTGGCAAGCTGCTGCATCAGCTTTACAGTTGGCCCGTCCGGCACCGGTTCGGTGGTCTCGTACCACTTGGTCGACTGCTCGGCACAGAAGTAGGGGCCGCTGAAGATTTCCTGCAGGCAGACGATCTGGGCACCGTCACTGGCTGCCCTGCGGATGAGACCCAAGTGCTTCTCAATCATCGCTTTCTTCTGCGTCGCAAGCGGCTCAGTGGCGGCAACGGCGTTGGAAGCCTGGATGATGGAACATCGAACTACACGCGGCATTCGGCGGCGACTCCCGTCGTGAAGGAGATGAGTATTAGACGTTATCGCATGGAAGCGGCTTGGGCAAGAGCTTGCGATTGGATTTAAAGCACTTCGCTCCAAGTGTGTTTACGAGATCAAGCTGGATTATGAAGGGAGTTTTTAAATGGGATGGGCAAAGAGGCCTAGTACGGGATCTTGTTCGGCGAGACCATCCAGGCCGCAAAGCTCTCCCATGCCTCATCGCGAAGGTACTGCCTGGCCGGGAGCGACCGATCGGCGGGAGGCTTGCGAAACTCCGTATAAAGATATGCATCATCGAATCCGGCTTTGGCCGCGTCTTCCGCACCGGCGCCGAAAAACACCGCCTCGAGCCGCGCCCAATGCGAAGCCGCCAGGCACATGGGGCAGGGCTCGCAACTGGTGTAAAGTTCGCATCCGGCCAGCGTGAAAGTGTTCAGCGCTCTGCATGCTGCGCGGATGGCAGTCACCTCGCCGTGTGCCGTGGGATCGTTCGTCGCCGTCACCATGTTCACGCCTTCGGCAATCACTTTCCCATCGCGCGCAATCAACGCCGCAAACGGCCCGCCGCGGCCCGAGGTTACGTTCTCCGTCGCGAGCGTGATGGCGTGGCGCAGAAACTCCAGATTAGGCTCAGTGACTCATATCGGCTTGCCTTCGGCGATCCCAAAGGTAAAGTAAACACAGTATGGCACAGGCTTTACGATCGACCCGCGTCCTGACGGCGGACGGGCTCGCGCCCGCGACGTTGATTATCGGACGGCGAGAAGATCGCGGCAGTTCGCCCCTGGAACGATGACTACCGGTGCCGAGCAACACCAGGACTTTGGCGATCTGCTTCTTTTGCCCGGACTCGTGGACTCGCATGTACACATCAACGATCCTGGCCGTGATTGGGAGGGCTTCGGCACAGCCACCCGGGCCGCAGCCGCAGGCGGAGTGACAACGCTGGTCGACATGCCCCTCAACTGCGTGCCCGAAACGATCAACGTCGCAGCGCTTGAGGCCAAGCGCGCTGCGGCGAGGGCAACGTATGGGTCGACTGGGCCGCATGGGGGGGCGTCGTCCACGGAAATGCCGAGGAGTTGCCGGCGCTTGTCAAGTCCGGAGTTCCCGGATTCAAGTGCTTCATGATCCACTCCGGCATCGACGGCTTCGCCTGGGTGAATGAGTGCGACCTGCGGCTGGCCCTCGACAAACTCGTGGAGCGAGTTTGCCGCTTCTGGTCCACGCCGAAGTCGCCAGCCCCGTTCGAAGCCGCAACCGACTGCACTCAACGCGGAACGGCGCGGATTGGCGCAAATACTCCACCTATCTCGCCTCGCGTCCCGACGACGCTGAGGTCGAAGCCATCCGCCTGCTGATCCGGCTCGCCGAGGAATTCCAAACGCCCATCCACGTCGTGCATCTCGCCAGCGCGAAAGCTTTGCGATTTCCTCGCAGACGCGCGCAACCGCGGCGTGCCGATCACGGTCGAAACCTGCGTACAATATCTCTGGTTTGCCGCCGAAGAGATTCCGGACGGCTGCAACGGAGTTCAAATGCGCGCCTCCCATTCGCTGCTCAGCCAATCGCGAAGAACTCTGGACCGCGCTCGAAGCTGGCCTCATCGATCTCGTCGCGACCGACCACTCGCCCTGCCCGCCCGCGATGAAACGCCGCGAAGAAGGCCGCTGGGATCTCGCCTGGGGCGGAATTGCCAGCCTCGGCCTGGCTCTCCCTGTCATGTGGACCGCAATGCATCAGCGCGGATACAACGCGAACGACGCCGCGTTGCGAATTGCCAAATGGATGTCCGCCGGACCAGCGCGTCTCGCCGGTTTCCTCGGCCAGAAAGGAACTCTCGCCCCCGGCGCAGATGCCGACATCGCCATCTTCGATCCCGACGCCGCCTGGACCGTTACTGAAAGCGATCTGCACGTTTCCGCCACAAGATCTCGCCCTACCTTGGCGCAAAGCTGCGCGGTCGCGTTCAGGAGACCTGGCTGCGCGGTGAACGCATCTTCCACTCTGGCCGATTCGAAAACACCACCCGCGGCAGAGAGTTGGTCCGCACATGAGCGATCGCGCAAGGCAAGCCATCGACGAATGCCGCACCATCGCCACCATGAGCGAAGAGCCCGGCCGCATCACCCGCCGCTTTCTCACTCCGCCAGTACACCAGGTTCATCAGCATCTGCGCGCCCGCATGGAAACCCTCGGTATGTCCGTGCATGTCGATGCCGCGGGCAACCTGCGCGGCCTCTGGACTCCAGCCGGCGCATCCGGCAAGCGGCTTATCCTCGGCTCCCACATCGACACCGTGCCCGACGCCGGCGCATTCGATGGCGTGCTCGGCGTTGTACTCGCGCTTGAACTGGTTGAGTCCGCAGCCCGGCTCGCACTTGCCCCTGGCCCTCGAAGTCATCGCGTTCTCTGAGGAAGAAGGCGTCCGCTTCGGCTTTCCCTTTATCGGCAGCCGCGCCGTCGCAGGGCGATTTGATCCGTCATTGCTCGCGCTCAACGATGCCAATGGAATCTCGATCCGGCAGGCAATCGAAGACTTCGGCCTCGATCCCAACAATCTCGAAGCTGCCATCGCGGACCAGCACGCAGTGGGCTTTGTCGAAATTCACATCGAGCAAGGCCCGTTGCTCGAAGCCGAAGACCTTAGCCTCGCAGCCGTCACTAGCATCGTGGGCCAGACGCGCCTCGATCTCGAGTTCATCGGCCATGCCAACCACGCCGGCACCACTCCCATGCATCTGCGCCGCGATGCCCTCGCCGCCGCCGCGGAATGGATTACAAACGTCGAGGCGCTTGCCCGTAGCACCGAAGGCCTTGTCGCAACCGTCGGCAAGCTGAACGTGCGGCCCAATGCTGGCAACGTGATTCCCAGGCTCCGTTGACTTGAGTCTCGACGTTCGCCACGTGCACGACAGCCAGCGCAAAGCCGCAGTCGACGAACTGCTTGTGCAGGCAGAGTCCATCTCGACGCGTCGCGGACTGACTCTCCAATGGACAAAGAAGATGGACGAGCCTTCCGTGCCGATGGACGAGCGCCTCACCGCATTCATGGCTAGACGCAATCGAAGCTGCGGGCTTCCCCGGCAAAGCGATGCCAAGCGGAGCGGGCCACGACGCCATGATCATGGCTGGCCGCATGCCGACGGCGATGCTCTTCCTGCGCAGTCCCGGCGGCCTCAGCCATCACCCCGACGAGGCGGTTCGCGAAGAAGATGTGGAAGCCGCGCTTCACGTGGGCGAGAATTTCCTTCAGCGGCTCGCAGCCGAGGTTCGCTAGAATCGAAAAACGCAAGCGAGGTCACCATTGCAACATCTGGGAGCAACCCGAAGCAGCCTTAAGCCGGACCACCTGCTGCAAACTCCGGACACGTTCGTCCGCATTCCGCTGCCCGGCGCGATGCGGAGTGGATTTCATCGTGCACGCCGGTCCGCAACTGGGCGCAAACTTCACGCCAGATGACAGCAGAGTTCTCGGCCGGAGGTACGCTCGGGCCCGCGCCGGCGCAGCGATTCATCTATGTGCTCGAGGGCGAACTGGCTTGACGATCGGCGGAAAGAAGCATCTCCTCGGGCCTGCCGGGTACGCCTACCTGCCAACCGGCACTCCGCATTCGGTGACGGCATTGTCCGCCGCGAAAGCCGCAGTAATCGAAAAGCCGTACGACCCGTTGCCGAACCTGCCCGCGCCTGCAGTTGTCGTCGGCAACGAATCGTCGGTCAGCGAAGTCGCGTTGATGGGCGATGATGCGCTGCAGGTTCGCTCTCTTCATGCCCGATGCCGATGCTTACGACTTCGCGGTGAACACCATGACCTATGATCCCGGCGCGGCGCTCAGCATGGTGGAGATTCACGTCATGGAGCACGGCCTGCTCATGCTCGAGGGCGGCGGCATCTACCGGCTCGGCGATTCCTGGTATCCCGTCGAGGCCGGCGACTTCATCTGGATGGCGCCATACTGCCCGCAATGGTTCGGCGCACTCGGCAAGATACCGGCGAAATACCTGATCTACAAAGACTGGCGCCGCCACCCGCTGGGAGCGTGACCATGGAACTCCGCCCCACGCTCACAATCGACCGGCTCATTCCGGAACTCAATGCGCTCGCGCAAATCTCCGAAGCCGAACCGCCGGTCGTCACGCGCGTCGTCTTCAGCGAAGCCGACTTGCGCGCCCGCGCTTACGTCAAAGGTCTCTGCCGCGAAGCCGGGCTCGAGGTGCACGAAGACGCCATTGGCAACACCTTCGCGCGCTGGCAAGGCACCGAGCCCGATCTCGCTCCCATCGCAACCGGGTCGCACATTGACGCGATTCCCAACGCCGGGCCTCTACGACGGCTGCGTCGGCGTGCTCGGCGGCCTCGAAGCGATTCGCGTTCTGCAGCAGCTCGGCTTCAAGCCGCGCCGCTCCATTGAACTCGTCATCTTCACCGCCGAAGAGCCGACCCGCTTTGGCATCGGATGCCTCGGCAGCCGCATGATGGCCGGCGTGCTCTCGCCGGACGCAGGCCATCGCCCTGCGCGACAAGGAAGGCCGCGGCCTCGAAGAGTTGCGCAGTCAAGCCGGATTCACTGGCTCCCTCGAATCGGTAGCACTTTCCTGCGGCCGCTTCCACCAGTTCGTCGAATTGCACATCGAACAAGGCCCATTGCTCGAGCAGGAAGGCATTGACGTTGGCCTCGTCACGCACATCGCCGCGCCGGCCAGCATGCGCATCCTCATCGAGGGCGAAGGCGGCCACGCCGGCGGCAAGCTGATGCCCGGCCGCAAGGACGCGCTCGCCGCAGCCGCCGTTCTCGTCCTTGCGCTCGAAGGCGCTGCCAAATCAACCGGCGCCATCGACACCGTGGGAACAGTAGGCGTTTGCGAAGTTTTCCCCGGCGCCGTCAACAGCATTCCCTCGCGCGTTCGACTCGAAACCGACATTCGCGACATCGATGCTAGCGCGGCGCGATGCGGTGATCGAGAAGCTGAAGACCGCATGCGAAGAAGTGGCAGAGCGTCGCGGAGTCTCCATCAACACCGAGATGGTAAACGCCGATCCACCGGCAACCTGCGACCCCGCAATCCTCGACGCGATGGAGCAGGCTGCAAAGGCGGCAGGCAAAAGTTACAAGCGCATGGTCAGCCGCGCCTATCATGATTCGCTCTTCATGGCGCGCATCGCTCCCGTCGCCATGCTCTTCATTCCCTGCCGCGGCGGCGTCAGCCACCGGCCCGATGAATATGCTTCGCCCGAGTGGATTGGCAGCGGCGTTCACGTGCTCGCTCGCACGCTGGCCGACTTTGCTCGCTCGTAGCGCGCTGGCTTTCCAATTTGGCCGCGCCGTTGTATGCTATGCGTCAACCCGTACGGCGTTTCGCACTTCCCCAATCATGAGCACGCCCGCGAAAAACCGCATCGTCGGCACCTCCGTCCCCCGCAAGGAAGGTGTGGACAAGCTGCGGGGACTGCCCGCTACGTCGACGACATTCAGCGCGAAGGCATGTGGTATCGGCGCCACCGTCCGCAGCACCGTGCCGCGCGCGCTCATCCGCTCCATCGGCTTCGATCGCAAGATTGACTGGAACGAATTTACCGTCGTCACGCGCTGCAGATATTCCTGGCGAAAATCGCATTCACATGATCGTCGCCGATCAGCCCTGCCTCGCCGACGGCCAGGTGAATCACTGCGAAGAAGCCATCCTGCTGCATCGCCCACCCTGACAAGCACAAGGTTCGCGAAGCCGTAAACGCCGTTCACATCGAATACGATTTGATGCCGCCGGTCTTCACCATTGAAGAAAGCGAGAAGCAGGAAATCGTCATCTGGGGCGCGGACAACTGCTTCAAAGTCTTTCCTGCTCGAAAAGGGCGATGTCGATTCCGTTTGGGCCCAGGCCGCGCACATCGTTGAAGGCGAGTACCGCACCGGCGCGCAGGAGCACCTCTACATCGAGAACAACGGCGTGATCGCGGAGTACAGCGCCCACACCGGCATCACGGTCTGGGGCTCGCTGCAGTGCCCCTTCTACGTGCACAAATCGCTGCTCGCGGTATTTCGATCTGCCGCCCGAGAAGGTTCGCGTCATCCAGACCGAAACCGGCGGCGCTTTCGGCGGCAAAGAAGACTATCCCTTCCGTCCTCGCATCACATGCGGCTCTGCTCGCAATGAAGTGCGGACATCCAGTAAAGATGGTCTACGACCGCATGGAAGATCTCGCCGCGACCACCAAGCGCCATCCCTCGCGCGTCCGGCACCGCACCGCACTCGACGCCAACGGCAAGCTTCTTGCGATGGACATCGATATAGCCACGGATGGCGGCGCCTACTCCACGCTTTCGTCTACGGTGCTTTCACGCGCGACGCTCCATTCGCCCGGTCCCTACGTCTGCCCCAACGTCCGCATTCGATCCCATGCCTGGGCCACCAACACCGTTCCCTACGGCGCATTTCGCGGATTCGGCGCGCCGCAGACGATCTTCGCCGTCGAGCGCCACATGGACGAAATCGCCGCTGCCATCAGCATCGATCCCATCGAACTGCGACGCCGCAACTTCATTCACGAGGGCGAAACCACTGCAACCGAACAATTGATGCGCGAGCCCGTAATCCTCGACAAGCTGCTCGACCGCGCGCTGGCCGAAAGCGACTACTACAACAAGCGCGTTCAATTCACAGAAGAAAATCCAGACAGCGTCGTCAAGCGCGGCATGGGCATCGCCGCTTTCTATCATGGTTCCGGCTTCACTGGCTCCGGCGAACGCTATCTCAATTCGCTCGCGGGCATCGACGTCACGACCGAAGGCAAAGTCCGCGTGCTGGTTTCGAGCACGGAGTTCGGCCAGGGCACCAACACCGTGCTCACCCAAGTTGCCGCCGAAACTCTGGGCGTGGACTACGACGATGTCATGATGGCTCCGCCAGATACCGGCATCGTTCCCAACAGCGGACCGACCGTCGCCTCGCGCACAGCGATGGTCATCGGTCGCCTCATTGAGCGCGCGTCCGCGCAACTGATCTCCATGCTGCGCGAACAAGCCGGTCTGCCCGAGCAGTTTTGCCGCGACGACTTCTTCACCGCCTGCGATCAGTTGCGCGCCAAGAACGGCGATGTCGTCTCGCTCTGCCGTTACGAAGCGCCGCCCGGCATTTTCTGGGACGACCAGAAGTATCGCGGCGAAGCCTATCCAGCATATGGATGGGCCGTTCATGTCGCACAGGTTGCCGTCGACACCGTCACCTCTTCAGCCGAAGTCGAGGAGTTCTGGTCTGCGCAGGAAGCGGGCCGTGTCATCCATCCTGTGCTGGCTACGGCGCCAGATCGAAGGTGGCATTGCCCAGGCCATCGGCTACGCGCTCTACGAAAAAGTCGTTCTGCAAAATGGCCGCATGGCCAACAACCAGATGACCAACTACATCATGCCCACCGCCGAAGACGTTCCGCCCATCCATGTCTTCTGGGAAGAGATTCCATTCCAGCATGGTGGCTTTGGCGCGAAGGGCATCGGCGAATTGCCCCACGACGGTCCCGCCCCGCGATTCTCAACGCCATCCGAGACGCAATTGGCATCAGCTTTAACGCAATTCCGCTTTTGCCCGAGGATCTTTTTGTGAAATTGAACGCTGCGCACAAGATCGAGGAGCCCGCAACCGCATGAGCGCGGAGACGACAATTCACTTGAACGTCAACGGCGAAAACCGCACCGTCGAGGTCCCTCCCATGAAGCGCCTTCTCGACGTGCTGCGCGAAGATCTGCACCTCACCGGTACGAAAGAGGGATGCGGCGAAGGCGAATGCGGTTCGTGCTCCGTGCGCATGAATGGCGAGCTCGTGAATAGTTGCCTTGTCCCCGTGCTGCAGGCCGACGGCTCAAGCATCGAGACCGTCGAAGGACTCGCGCACAATGGCGTTCTCCATCCCTTGCAGCAGGCTTTTCTCAGTTGCGGCGGCGCACAATGCGGCATTTGCACGCCAGGCATGCTGATGGCAGCCAAGCATCTGCTCGCACACAATCCGCAGCCAACGATCGCTGAGATTCGCGAAGGCCTCGCCGGCAATCTCTGCCGCTGCACCGGTTTTATGCGCATCTTTGAGTCCGTCCTCTCAGCAGCCCAAGCCAGCCAGCAGAGGAAAACCATGCGCGGTAACGCAGCCGCGCACGAGCTCGTCGCGCCCGGCATCGCTGCCCGCCGTGCTCGATCTGCTCGCCGCTGCACCGGGCCAGTGGACTCCGATCGCCGGCGGCACCGAGTTGATGGTTGCGTTTGCCGCGGGCCGACTCACCGCGACCAAACTTGTCAACCTCTGGGGAATCTCTGAGCTTCGCTTCATCGACAGCCAGCCCGGTCACCTTGCGCTCGTTGGCGCGGGGACAACCTTCAGCGATCTGCGCAGCAACCCGATTGTCGCGTCGGAGTTTCCACTGCTCGACAAATCCGCAAGCTGGATCGGTTCCATCGCCAACCAAGCGCGCGCGACGCTGGGCGGCAACCTCGTCAATGGCTCACCAGCAGCCGACTCTTCGCCTGCCCTACTGGTTTATGAAGCGGAGGTCGAATTGATCTCCGTACGCGGCAAGACGACGCATGCCCTATTGCGAATTCCACACTGGTTACAAAGAGAACGCGATGACCGCCGACGAATTGTTGTACGCTGTCCACCTGCCGAGGCGATTCGCGCATCATCGGCAGTATCTGCGCAAAGTAGGAACGCGACGCGCCATGGCCATCTCCAAGGTCGCTCTCGGCGGGACGGCGTTGATGAAGGATGGCGCAATCGAGGAAATCCGAATAGCGGCTGCAAGCCTTGCGCCCTTTCCTGCACGGCTGTTGCAAGACGGAATCAATGCTGGCAGGCAAAGCGCCGACCGCCGACGTGATCGACTTGGCTCGTCAATCCTTGCTGGCCGAAGCACAACCGATCGACGATATCCGCTCAACCGCACAATATCGAAAGGCAGTCGGCGCCAACCTTCTCGAAGAATTTCTGATCACTCTGAATCGGGAGCCCGTGGCGTGAGGAATTCTGTGCTCGACGAGTGGAACCAAGCCGATGAGAGTGCAGCTGCGGAAGCAATGCTGACCTGCTGCGGCGCGCAACGATGGGCAACTCAGATGGTTGCGCTCCGTCCCATTGCGAACGTCGCCGCGCTGAGTGAAATGGCTGACAGCATTTGGGCGACCATGAGCGAATCCGACTGGCTCAAAGCCTTCGCATGCCATCCCCGCATCGGCGAGCGCAAACCAGCCTCCGCATCGGAACGATCCACTGTCTGGTCGCAGCAGGAGCAGGCAGGCGCGAGTAGCGGCTCGAACGACGTGCTGCGCAAGCTTGCCGAGGGCAACGCACTCTATGAGCATCGCTTCGGCTTCACCTTCATCGTATGCGCCACGGGAAAGAGTGCAGACGAGATGCTCGCCATCCTTGAACTTCGTCTGGCTAACGACCGCATGGCAGAATTGAAAGAAGCCGCCGAACAGCAGCGGCAAATCATGCAGTTGCGCCTCGGAAAGTGGTTGCTGTCATGAGCAAGATCACGACCCACGTCCTCGATACCGTCCTCGGCAAACCCGCTGCCAGCATCGCCGTGCAATTGGAGAAGCATGAAGGCAACCATTGGACAGCGGTCGCGCACGGAGAGACCGACAAAGACGGACGCTGTCAGAATCTCGCGCCGGAAGTCGCCGGCGGTCTCTATCGCCTCACGTTCGAGACCGGCGAATATCTCTCCCACCAGGCCCGCACCACCATTTATCCCGAGATCACGATCACATTTAAATGCGGCGATGATGCGCACTATCATCTTCCGCTTCTCCTGAGCGACAACAGCTACACAACCTACCGAGGAAGCTGACGGATGGCCAGACTGGGTGAGAATCGCTACGGAAAGTCTCGCGTTCGCCTGTCGCGTATCACGCGGGCAAGCGGACCAAGCGGATCAAGCGACCTGCACGACTTCAACGAGTGGACGGTTGGTGTGCTGTTGCATGGAGATTTCGAAAGCAGCTTCACCGAGGCGGACAACAGCAAACTCCTACCGACTGACACGATGAAGAACACCGTCTACTCGCTCGCGCGCGGTTCGAGCGCAGCAACCATCGAAGAGTTCGCAATGGAGTTGGGAGACTATCTTCTCCGCAACAACCCCCAGGTTTCGAAGGCAGCCATCGAGATCCATGAGAAGTGCTGGGAACGCATTTCAATCGAAGGACACCCCGATGCGACGACATTCAAGCTGGGTGGTCCCGAGTCACAGACTGTGCAAGCGGAGCGTGAGCGCGATGGCGGCTGGGCGATCACATCCGGCGTGGACGGCTTGACGATTCTCAAGACAACTAAATCCGCCTTTACCGGCTACATCAAGGACCGGCTGACAACGCTGAAGCCTGCAACGGACCGCATCTTCGGAACGCGGGCGACGATCAAGTGGGACTATGTTTCGGCCACGCAGAAATTCTCCGAAGTGCGGGCAAGAATCATCGCCGCGCTATTGAAGGAATTCGCCGCACACGACAGCATGAGCGTGCAACACACGCTTTTCGACATAGGCAAGGCAGCGCTTGCCGAGCCCCGGAGATTGCGCGAATCCATCTCACCATGCCGAACCTGCACCATCTGCTCGCCGACCTCAGCCCGTTTGGACAGGACAACCCCAACCACATCTTCGTCCCCATCGACGAGCCGCACGGGTACATCGAAGCGACAATCGAGCGCTGACAGTCAGTCGAGCTGGCTCAAGTCTTCCGGCCGGTCGATGTCGATGTCTCCGCCATCGAGCGGGATCGAAATGACATGCCAGGGTGGCTGTGCCAGCAACACGCGCGCCCCCGTATCGCCGCGAAGTGCAAGTAGATTACCAAAAGCCTGCCTCGGAAAAATTGCCGGAATGCCGCGCGTTCCCTCATATGTTGACGCAATTGCTGTCGGCTCCCATTGCGCGTAGGACATTTGGATCAGTCGATGGAGATGCATGGCCGTTACCCGTGGCTGATCGCAACTCATCAGCAGGACGCCTTCCGCGGTTGGCGCTTCAGCCTGCACAGTTTTCACGCCGGCGCGGATTGAACTCGCAATGCCCTCTTCCCAATCGTCGTTCACAACAACATTCGCCGCACCGAAATCGATCGCATTTTGAATCAACTCGCGATGTGCGCCTAGTACCACGAACACTGGCGATGCGCCCGCTTCCTGTGCGCATCGCATCGCGTGTTGCAGCATCGATTCTTCACCAATCCTGACCAGTTGCTTGGGCTGGCCGAGGCGGCTGCTCGAACCGGCGGCAACGATGATGGCAGCGACAGACATCGGCATGAGTCTACGCTCCGCTGCTTGACTCAGGCACAACCCACAGGCAAGACTAACTCCATCGGGCGAACAAATCTGCAGCGAAAGGCTGAACGGTGAGCGACCAGAAAAGCGCGACGGCCGTAGTGTATGCGGAGCACAGCCAGAAAGAAAACTACGGACTCCACGCGGGTGTTTTGGGGCCGCTGGAAACACTGGCCCAGTCCGTCTCCGCAACGGCGCCTTCCACTTCGCCGTCACTTACCATTCCGCTCGTCTTCGCCATCGCGGGCAACGCAACCTGGCTCGTCTATCTGCTGGCCACCGGTGCAACCCTGCTGGTGGGCTTCTGCGTCAGTCGATTTGCACGGCTCTCCGCTTCACCGGGATCGCTCTACACCTATACCGCAGAAACGTTGCCGCCCGTCTTCGGAGTAGCAGCCGCCTGGGGTCTGCTGCTCGCCTATCTGGCGACGGCCGCGTCGGTCGCCGGAGGCGCTCTTTACTACACCAACGTGCTCTCGCAGCAATTCCTTCATTGGACACCACCAATTCTGCTCACTCTCGTGGTAGTTTGCGCGGCCGCGGGCTTCGTTGCCTATCGCGACGTAAAGCTCTCCGCCGAATTGATGCTGTGGATCGAAATCTGTTCCATCAGCCTCATCTGCATCATTCTCACGGTCATGCCGGTCCGATTCGGATTTCATCTCGACATGGACCAATTTCGCCTGCGCGGCGTCTCGTTTTCAGCCCTGGGCCCCGCGCTGGTGCTCTCCATGTTCAGCTTCGTCGGATTCGAGAGCGCGACCACGTTGGGCAGCGAGGCGCGCAATCCGCTGCGGACGATTCCACGTGCCGTGATTCAATGCGCTGTCCTGGCCGGAGTCTTCTTTGTGCTTTGTTCGTACTCCGAAGTGCTCGGATTCCGGGGCGAATCGGGCAAACTCAGCGAGACCATCAGCCCCCTGCATCTTCTTGCCGATAAGGCCGGCGTGTCTCTATTGGGAACTGGAATTGACCTTGGTGCGCTCGTCAGCATGGTCGCCTGCGTGCTCGCCTGCGTCACGGCGGCATCACGGGTGCTGCTGCGGATGGCACGCGAAAGATTGCTTCCTGCAGTATTCGAAAAGACCAGCCTGCGTCATCGCACTCCAGTCGCAGCAGTTGTGCTTTCCACCTGCGTGGTCTTTCTTCCAACTGCGGTAATGTCGATGCGTGGCGTAAGCGGATCCGACGTTTACGATCTGCTGGGATCGCTCTCGGTCTTCGGCTTCCTCACTGCATACGCATTAGTCGCGGCGGCTCTCCCATTTGCGCGGCGAGCTCGCGGGCAGCATTCGAACATCGTAGTGGCGGCCAGCGTGGCTGCGGTTCTCGTAGTTGTCCTGATCGCGGTTTTCGATCTGCGCTCGACCGCCGACATCGCGCATGCGCGACTTCCCTACATCTACCTTGTCTATATCGCTGCGGGTCTCGCCTGGTATGCGGTGCGGCGCAAGCCTGCGGTGGTCAACGCATAGAACGCTACGGCTGATTGTCGGTGTCGGGCTGCAGAAGCATTAGAAGAATGAATCCGACGATCACGAACATGCGGAATGCTTCTTCCTGACCATTCCAAACGTGCGATTGCCACATCAGGAACCACTCCCCGCCCACATCCAGGAAAGCGACGAGCCACATCAGCAGCGAAATCGTCAGGGCCAGCACCGATATGCGTTTGCCCGCATTGAAGGCATCGGCGGGCTGCCGCAAAGCGCGGGTCAGACCCACGACTCCCCACCATGCAAGCGTCATGGTGATGAGTTCCCAGACAATGATCATCCAGTAGAAAGCAAGCTGAACGCTGGGCGATGTCATCGCCCGCCACATCCCGTGATTGTCCGGGATCGTCGTATCCATCGAGAGCACGTGCCGGATGAACTCGTAATTCGAGCCGAAATCGGTGAGATTGTTGAACACGACCAGCGTGTAGTAGAAGGCAATGCCCGCCAGCAGCAACAATTTCGCGGAGCGCGTAAACATTGGTGGAACCTCTGAATTGCTAAGGTTACTGATCCTTCACACGGTCTACTGCACAACGAAAAGGGAGGTTGATTTTGCCATGCACAATCCTAGCCTCTGCATCCCTTGTCTAGCGGGAAATCGACTGTCTCTCGAGTGATCGATTGCGAATAAATCAATCCTTCGAGCCATCGAAGTGTGGAAAAGCGAGCAGATCGTAGGAAAACACAGCGTAAACATGCCGGAAGTGCCCAATATTGTCGGCTTTAGCGATCTGGATCACAGGAATCCTTAGATGAATTTTATGCAAATATTGCTATTCTGACTTCACGCTGAGAATTCCAAATCTAGTGCAAATCTAACCAGCAGAGGTGTATCCCATCGAGGATGCACCCATATCTCTTTGGGTGATTCGGTAGCTCTGAACTCATCTTCATCCTTTCAGAACTTTTCCGTTTGAAAAGACTCTGGGAAGACCCTATTCCGAGGCCAGCAAATTGAGATACTCCACGCGTTTTGTTTCATCCCTCTTTTTCCGTCTATTCGCTTTCGTTGCTTTCGTTGCTTTCGCTGCATTGAGTTCAATCCCGGTGGCGGCGCAGCAGACGCTTGGCGGCATCACCGGCGAAGTAACCGATGCCTCCGGCGGCGTTATTCCCAACGTGTCGATCACTGTAGTGGACGAGTCCACGTCGCTCACGCGCACCACCACCACCAATGGATCCGGAAGCTACGCGCTGGTGAACCTGCCCATCGGGATTTACACGCTCACGTACAAGGCCGATGGCTACGATCTGCAGAAGACGCAGCACATCACCGTGCAGGCCAATCGGACCGCGACGGTAAATGCGGCGCTCAAGGTCGGCCAGACGACGACCACTGTGGAAGTGGAAGCCTCGCCGCTAATGAATGCCGTCGACACCACCGTCGGTTACGTCCTCGACAAAACTGAGATTGAATCCGTGCCGCTGGCCACAGGCAGCTTTACAGGATTGGCTACTCAGTCGAGCGGCGTCAGCGCAGAATTCGGCGGGGGAACCGGCGCGAACTCCGGCCTCGGCAATGCGCCTATCTGGGCGAACGGCCAGCGCGACACGTCGAACAGCTTTCTCTTGAACGGCGTCGACGCCAGCAATCTCTTCAACGGCAAGAGCACCAGCCAGGTGACATCCTCCCGCGTCATCAACAGCACCGGCGTCCAGACGAGCCCCGGCGGCGGAGGCGGCGAAATTCCTTCTGCGGCTTCCGTTTACCTGTCCATTGGAAACGCTATCCCCACCCCCGCGCCAGAGACCATCGCTGAAGTCCGCGTCAACGCATCGATGTACGACGCAACCCAGGGCTCCACATCCGGAGCGCACATCGATCTGAGCACCGCCTCCGGCACCAACAACTATCATGGCTCCCTCTACGGACATCGCGGCAGCAACTGGATCAACGCCGCGCCCTTCTTCTTCAACCAGGATCCCAGCGTTCCCGCGAATGACAAGGTTCCCGAGTTGCATCGCTACATCCTCGGTGGCGCGCTCGGCGGCGCAATCGTCAAAGACAAGCTCTTCGGATTTCTCTCCTACCAGCACCTGCACGTGTCAGACCAGGAGATCGGCGATTCGTTCATGGATGTACCCGTCGGCCTCAGCGACGACCGGTCCGCGAGCGCCCTCGCAGACCTGAGCAACAACTCCTTTGGCGAAAATATCGGCAACCCGAACATCACCGCCGCCAGCATCGACCACAACGCTCTCGTCCTGTTCAATTCACCCGCACTTCCCGGGGAGCCCGGCAAATGGCTTATCCCGAACGACGCTCTTGGCGGCATTCCTCCCACCATCAATCATCTTGATAACGCGTTTATCCCCGGAACTGGCCGATTCACCGCGGACCTCGCCGTCGCCGACGTCGACTACAACGCGACAAAGAAAGATACGCTCAGCCTCAAGTACTTCTACCAGCACGATCCGACGCTTTCTCCCTATTCGTATTCGAGTGTCCCCGGATTTGCCGAACACCTCGACTCCGGTGCGCAGGTCGCCTCCATCACCAACAGCTACCTCGTCAAGCCGAACCTCAGCACCACTGAGACTTTTGGCTTGCTCCGCGAGAAAAACTGGGCGGACAATCAGCAGGCGTTTGGTCCCGGCTCCATCCCCGGCGGCTCAGCGGGTACCGGCGCGATCAACATGTTCGGTTCGAATTATTTTCCCGGCATCTCCATCTACAACATCCTCGGGCAATACCAGCCCTCCGGCGTCAGTTCGGTCTACCTCAACGTCGGTCCTAATGCTGAGAGCCAGTCTTCCAACACCGGCATGTTCCAGAACAGGTTTGCTCCCTCAGGCAATGCGATCTGGATGCTTGGCAAGCACACGGTCAGCTTCGGCGCGAGCTACACCTACACCCAGCTCAACACCATCGACAAGCGCACCGGCACTGGTACCATCGCGGCCGACGACTTCAGCCAGTTTGTGCAGGGCTTCGTAACTCCCGGCAGCTCGGCCACCGGCTTCTATGTCACCTCATTCCTGCAGGGCAATGCCAGCCGCTACTACCGCGCCAATCAGCTCGGCAGCTATCTGCAGGACAAATTTCAGCTCACCCCGACGCTCTCTCTTACCGCTGGTGTGCGCTATGACTGGGACGGCGGCCTCACCGAGAAATATGGCCGCATCTTCAACTTCGATCCCAGCGCTTACAGCTACAACGCCGCCAACGACTCCATCGACAACACGGGCCTCATCATCGCCGGAAACAATGCCAACGGCACTAAGGGAGTCAGTGCAACGACTTTGACCGGCCGCCAGTGGGGCATTGCTCCTCGTGTCGGGGCTGCATGGCAACCTCCCATGTTTCACAGCAAACTCGTAGTCCGCGCCGGGGCCGGCATGTACTACGACCGCGGCGAACTCTTCAGCTATCTGTCGCCCGGATACGCCATTGGCACAGTGACTGGCGGACCCTTCGGCGCGAACCAGCAACTGCCGTTCGTCAACGTCTCTTCCTGCCCCACAACGTCGCAGTCGCTCTACGGCGATTACGGCTCCTATTACATCCCTACCTGCGGCGGCAACGGCGGCTATGGTCCCCCGACAGGCGCGCCCACCGATGCGGAAGGCAATCTCGAGAATCCGTACGGAACCACGCTGCAACACCCCGCGCCTTCCAACCCCAAGGCATCGGATCTTGCTAACTACCTGCCGAACGCCTACAGCATCGAGAACTACGGTGATGGTGCTCCTGGCGTGATCAACAACGGACAGCCGATTTCGCTTGGCGTCTACAACCGCTCGAACAAGCTACCCTACACCTTCAACTACACGCTCGATGTGCAGTGGCAGCCCCGCAACGATCTCGCCATTGAACTGGGGTACGTCGGCAATCTGGGCCGCCACCAGGTCATTCCGGTGCCCTTCAATCAGCCGAAGATCGCCTCGGCCACCAGTCCCACGCTGGGGGGCGGTGCCTACCAGCAGAACTACAGCTACGGCTATAACGTGCTCGGCGCCTCGTTGCCCGATGGCACCGGCTACCAGGCAAACTACGAAGGTGGCAACGTCGACCTGCGCGTGCCCTACATCGGCTATGCGGCTGAATCCATCTCATACGTTGCCGGGGGCGTCGATGCCTACAATGCGCTCCAGGCGCACGTTGAAAAGCGCATGAGCCATGGATTCGAAATGGGAATCTCTTACACCTGGTCGCACTCGCTCGACGAGCAGAGCGGCCTCGGCCTCTTCTACAACGGCAACAATCCGGTGAACCTGCGCAGTGGCTACGGTTCGTCAGACTACGACCGCACTCACGTCACCAGTCTCAACTACATCTACCAGATTCCAGGAATCGCCAACACGCACACGGTGCTGGGAAGATTTGTCGATGGATGGTCGCTGGTAGGATTGGCGGTTCTGCAGAGCGGCCAGCCCTACAGCGTCATCGACTTCTCCGGCGCCATCGGCAGCATCTATTACTCCACGGCCGACGGCATCACCAATCCGATCGTGCCCCTCGCCAATGGCTGCACTGCGAAGTCGGCGAAGAGCGGCCACTCCGGTGCATGGACTCCGGTGCTCGGCCAGGCTGGAGCGGCGCTGAAGGCCTCCTGCTTCACGCTTCCCCTGCTTCCTGCCGGTGGGCTCGGCGGCGCTATTCCCACTTCCGATCCTTACGAAACAGGATTCACTTCCGGTCAACGCAACATCTTCCGCCAATCTTTCCAGAAGCGCGCCGACGCCTCACTGGTGAAGGAAACCAAACTGACCGAACGTTACAGCCTCAAGTACACATTTGATGTGTACAACCTCACCAACACCACGAGCTTCGACATCCCGGGCAACCAAGTTTCGCAAAACGCGTACTACAACGCCTTCCCAACCGCGGGTGAGCCGGTGTTGCCCAGCGACTGCTCAGGAAGCGGATCATGCCAATCGCTCTACAGCTTCCCATCCGGCCTCGGCATCGTAACCCACACCATCGGCAGCCCGCGCCAGATTCAGATGTCTCTGCACGTCGACTTCTAACTCGATTCCATTTGAACGCAGGCGATCGCTTCGGCGATCGCCTTTTTTTGCCTGAGAATGACGGGAGTAGGTTCTCAGTTCCCTCTCGCGGCGGCTTCAAGAGCAGGCAAGTCCATCTTGATCATCCCCATCATGGCTTCCATGGCTTTTGGGTGACTGATCAATTGCTGAATATTGCGCGGCACAATCTGCCAGCACAGGCCGAAGCGGTCTGTGAGCCAGCCGCAGGCCATGGGTTTGCCGCCTTCGATCAACTTATCCCAATAGCTGTCGATCTCTTCCTGAGAGTCACAACGGACGAAGAACGAGAAGGCGGGGTTGAGCTGGTATGAGGGGCCGCCGTTGAGAAAGACCATCTCCTGACCCTCAAGCTCGATCGTGATCGTGGCAATTTTACCGACGGGCCAGGGACCAACGCCCTTGGAGCGCAACTCATCGAGCTTGCGCGCGTGCGGGAAGATGCCCAGGTAAAACTCAGCGGCTTCTTCGGCGTTGTCATTGAACCAGAGGAAAGGCGCAAGTTTATTCATGGCTGGCATGGTACCAGCAGGAAGGTCACTTCGATAATTGCAGTCCTGTGAAATCGGCTTGGTGTCTTGGCCAGAAATCCAAACCAAACAGAATTCAGGACCGAGTCGCGTGAGGCTATGATCGCCCTGGTCGCGGCTGCATCGGATCGCTCCGCCCGCGTTCCAGAATCAGAGCACGCATTCCTTGTGGCCGATCACCCCGGCCACCTCTCTGAATCCGAAGAACGGAAACAATACGATGAAACCCATAATGCTAACCAACAGGACGCCCCTTGGACCTATTCGGACACGATTTGCACGCGCGGCATATCGCCGAGCCACCTATCCGCTCTTAGTGAAGAGATTTGCCCAGATCTACTTTCCAAAACAAAGGCCGAGTCACACCCGAGCGCCAAAGGATGAGAAAGGTGGGAGTTCCCACATGGCCGAAGCAGATGTTCCGATCCCGCAAAACATCTGTTCCCAAGGATGCAATTGAAGTTTTTGAGTTTCATGTCTCTTGACAATTCATAACCGTTTGGTTATGCTTTCGAAATCCGAGCCGTAGGGGACAACTTTTCAAAGCCCCTTCGGCCGGTATGCGCAGGGCGATGTTCAAGCTAACGGCTGGCCGCCCGCGCAATGTATCGCGTAGCGCGGCAAAAACCTCAGAGCGGAAAGGATAAAAACCATGCAAATCAAGCTAACGGGCATCTTCGTGGACGATCAGGACAAGGCACTGAAGTTCTACACCGAGGTTCTTGGCTTTGTGAAGAAGATGGATTTCTCCGCAGGGAATTACAGGTGGCTCACAGTGGTCTCCCCGGAAGAGCCGGAAGGCGTGCAACTGGTTCTGGAGTCCAATAATGGCTACAACCCGGCTGCGAAAACCTATCAAAACGAGATTTTTCGGCACGGGATACCCGCCGCTAACTTCTTCGTGGGCGACGTCCAGATGGAGTACGAGAGGCTGAAGCAACACGGCGCGACGTTCACCAAGGAGCCGACCAAGACGACGGGATCGACCATCGCGGTGCTTGACGATACGTGCGGGAATCTTATTCAGATAACGCACTTGGATTGGTAAATCGCCTGGAAATTGCCTGATAAGTCAGACTGCTAACACGACCCATGACTATGAGGGGGCGATCTGTGATGCAAGCCGTAGCGGACAATCTTTTCAAGGCTCTCTCGGACCCGACGCGCCGGGCGATCTTCGAGCACCTATCTCATGATGGGGAGCAGACCGTGCACGCCCTGACCTATCGTGCTGGAGTTTCACAACCGGCGGTCTCCAAACATCTGACGGTGTTGAAGAGAGCAAAGCTGGTGCGGCATCGCCGCGAGGGTCGCGAAACCCATTACAGCGCCCAGCCGCAGGCGCTGGCACCCCTGGTGGACTGGATGACCCAATATGGCGCCTTCTGGCGCGAACGATTTGACCAACTCGAGAAACTCCTCGAAAGGATGGACCAATGACCGATATCGCCGCGACACGTTCTCTCGTCATCGAACGGGAGATGCCGCATCCTCCGGAAAAAATCTGGCGAGCGCTCACGCAAGGTCCCTTGATAGCTGAGTGGCTGATGACGAATGATTTCCAGCCGGTAGTGGGCCATCGGTTCCAGTTCCGCGCCACGCCTGTGCCGGGCTGGAACGGGATCATCGACTCTCAAGTCCTGGAGGTCGAGCCGAATCTACGGCTCTCGTATGGCTGGGCATCGATGGGATTGGAGACCTTTGTCACCTGGACATTGACGCCGACCGAGGGCGGCACACTCCTGCGCATGGAGCAATCCGGATTCCCTTCGGAAGAAGGCGCCAACTACAAGGGTGCAAAATACGGCTGGAACAAGTTCATTAACAACCTGGAACATACTGTTGGAGGGTTGCAATGACCATGAAAACAAAGTCTGTCGTGTATTGGATGATGACCATCCTCGTAGCCATGCCTATCGGAAGCGGCGGTGTCGGGCAGATCATGCAATATCTGGCCAACCCGCACGGCGTCGTGTCCGCGCTTGGCTACCCAATGTACTTCTTCGCCATCCTGGGAGTCTGGAAGGTGCTTGGAGCCATCGCGATCCTCATGCCGCGTTTTCCGCGCCTGAAGGAATGGGCGTATGCCGGGATCTTTTTTGACCTGACTGGCGCGGCTGTGTCCTGCGCTGCGGTGGGCGGCTACGGCGCCTACGGCTTTCACGTCATCGCGCCGCTCATCCTCACTGGTTTCACGGTTGCATCGTGGGCGCTGCGGCCAGAAAGCCGTACCCTCGGCGTCCTCTTTCCGGCAAAGAACAACGCAGGCATGAACAGGAGAGCAGCGGGCATTGCCTGAGAAGTGGAAATGATGAATCGACTCCCGCCCACTTGCCCTGGGTGATGGTTTCGAAGCTCCGGCCCATAATCCAGCAGATACCGAAACTGCAGGCGGTGGCCACGGCAATTGCTAGAAGATCGCGTCTTCCCCGCGCTGTCATTCAAAAGCCTGAGTGGCGTCCCCGAAGAAGACCAGCCCACTTCCCCCATCGGTCTCCACGTCTAGTAGTCCAGCCGCACTGTATCCTTCGTCCCTTTCACGCCATAGTTGCATTGCGGCGTCTCCGTGGAGTTCGAAGATCCGCTGAATTTCGCATGGACAGGATGCAAGTTCTGATCGAAGACCGTTATGTTCTCGAAGGTGATATGCCGATCTGCAGGATAGTCGTCGCAAGAGATGACATAGTAGGGTTCAAGAACGCCGCCAAAGGCCCAGTTGAATATCTGTCCTTCGCTGGGAGTGTCGCCGAGCGTGGTGCTTTCGCCGGTCGACAAATCAAGGCTCAGGACGTTCCACGTCGCGCAGGAAAGCGTCCCCGGAAGGCAGCTACTGGTAATCGAACCATAAATCTCGTCGCCGGGAGAAACATTCACGCTTGGGCTGTTCGTTACAACTCCGTTGATGCAGCAGTTCCAGCTTGCGAGGGACCATTGGTCCTGATACCACTGCAATACGGGTTGAAGGATGCTGGTTTGAGAGTCATTTATATCCTCGAATCCAGGGAAGAAATACAAGACTTGCCCATCGTTGGCAGATGGCTGAGGGGGAACCTTCCATGTTGCGAACATTGCGCCGTAGGCTTCTGTCGGTGAGCCAGTCGTAATGCTTTCGTCCTCAATCCAACCGTTAATTTCAGGAGAAATGTTGGTAACGACGCTGTTTTTCTCACGTGGAGTTGCCGTCCCGGTTGTTGAGCTGATGCGGATCCCGCTGCGGTTGTAATGCGGATAATTGCAAACCGCAACAGTTTCCGCCGTTGTTCCATCCTCACGCTGGAGACGGCCGTCCGATAACAGTTTTTCTCCCTTCAAGAGGCTCTGCACACAGGACGGATCGAAATACCCGAAGGGTGTAATTACGAAGCCGTCTGGTACATTCGCAGGGCTGCTCGGCCCGGATGCGGGCGAGTTTTTGATGGAACCAGGCTCAGCCACCTGCCCGATCGATGAGGGAGGTACCGTAGTCAAGACCAGAGCAACGAAGACGAGTGGAGAGTGCTTTTGCAGGTTCTTGCCAGTATTCATGCGTCATCTCCTGAAGGGAAAAAGCCACAACAACACAGAGAACGCGCCGATCGCCATCATTCAGTTGGCTGGTAAATCATCAATGCGAGATGATGCGAAATATTAGTGTGGGAACCGAAAATCCAGTGGGAGGAATATTGAAACGGTTCGGTAGAGATTTCAACTAGTTTTTTCGTAGATTGGGTTCTTACATATGGTTGTTTTAGATAGATTGAAACTTCTGGTTATTGGATGGAAAAATACAAATGGAAATGATGAAGTAATTCGCGTGTGATGTCGAACGATAATCGCCGGGTTGGAAACGACGCAACGAAGCTAATTCTTTGACCCCAGCACTCACGTCGACTCGCTTACGTATTCTGATGATTCGCCATCAGGCGGCACTCATCTCAACAACTTTCTCATCTCTCAGCTTTTTGATGTCGCGCATCGGCGGCTGGCCGAAGAAGCGGCTGTATTCGCGATTGAACTGGCTGACACTTTCATATCCAACCTCAAAGGCCACAGTTGAAGCGTCAAGACCATCGAGTAGCATTCGTCCACGCGCTGCCTGCAACCGTAACTGCTTCTGATACTGAAGCGGGCTCATATGGGTCAGAAGACGGAAATGGTGGTGCAATGTGGATACGCCCATCCCAGCAATCTGGGCCAGATCGTCCACGCGTACCGATTTAGCATAGTTGTCTCTGATCCAGGAGATCGCTCTCGCTGTCCGATGGCTTTGATCTCCTGATGTTGCAATCGCTCGAAGTCGAGCGCCCTCGGGTCCGCACAGAAGTCGGTAAATGATCTCGCGCTGAATGAGGCCACTCAGAACTGGAATATCCTGCGGATTGCCTAGCAGGTCAATCAACCTGCAGCATGCGCTTAGCAATTCCACCGTGATCTCACCGGTCACCATGGCGGCGGTGTCGGGTGGCACCTCACGAACATGGACTTCTTCCCGGCTTAGAAGTTCGCGAACTGCCGTCATCTCCAGCCCAAGTGCGAGGGCGAGAAGAGGCTTCGTTTCGCTTGCATCAACCACTTGGCTGACGATTGGGAGATCGATCGAAGTCAAAAGGAATCGTGACTGGTCATAGATGAACGTCGTCTGGCCGAGATCGACGCGTTTGCTGCCTTGAGCAACGACAATTACGCTCGGCGTGTACGTTCCCGTGCAGGGTGCTGTGGGTGCAGTCCTGCGCACGAGTGCCAGGCCGGGCACTTCTGTGATCCGTTTCTCTGAAGGACCGATGAACCAGGCAATCTTCTTCGCCAACTCCGTTCTCAAATCGGATATCGACCTTGCCCCTGGAGGAGCGATGGAGTGCCTGCCATTCGAATTCATTCCGTTTACCCTCTTCGTCACAAGAATAGCGGTTGCGCTCTTTGGCAGCCAGCGCAAAGGCTGGCCCTCAAGAGAATCAGGCAAAAGATCGGCAGAATCGGGATAACAGCTCGCGTTCGGTTCTGCCTAAACTCCAAATGGAGAGAAATCATGCAAAAGCGAAAATTGGGAAACTCCGGAGTGGAAGTATCCGCTCTCGGCCTCGGCTGCATGAGCATGAGCTCGGGCTACGGCCCAGCAGCCGACAAGAGCGAGATGATCAGGTTGATTCGCAGCGCCCATGACCGTGGCGTGACGATGTTCGATACCGCCGAAGCCTATGGGCCGTTCGCGAACGAAGAGCTGGTTGGCGAAGCGCTCCAGCCCATTCGCGACAAAGTGGTGATTGCCACAAAGTTTGGTTTCGACATAGATCTTGAGACCGGCAAGCGCACCGGTGGAACCAATAGCCGGCCCGAGCATATCAAGGCGGTGGCCGACGCTAGCCTCAAACGTCTGCAGACCGATCACATCGATCTCTTCTATCAGCACCGCGTTGATCCTGACGTGCCGATCGAGGATGTCGCAGGTGCGGTCAAGGAGTTGATCGCTGAAGGCAAGGTCAAACATTTCGGCATGTCGGAAGCAGCGGTTTCGACCATTCGCCGCGCACATGCAGTCCAGCCGGTCACTGCGGTACAGAGCGAGTACTCGCTTTTCTATCGCGGCCCTGAAGCTGAGCTTCTGCCAACACTGGAGGAGCTTGGAATCGGCTTCGTGCCGTTTAGTCCACTGGGCGCCGGTTTTCTCACGGGCAAGATCGACGAGAACACGAAGTTCGATCCCACCGACTTCAGGAACATCGTGCCGCGTTTCTCGCCCGAAGCGCGTAAGGCCAACATGGCTTTGGTCGAGCTGGTGAAGAGCGTTGCAGCGCGCAAGGGCGCAACGCCCGCACAAGTAGCACTCGCGTGGCTGCTGGCGCAGAAGTCGTGGATCGTGCCTATTCCGGGAACTACCAAGATGCATCGGCTTGAAGAAAACCTCGGTGCGGTGAATGTCGAATTGACCGAGGCCGATCTCACGGAGATCGACGAAGCATCCTCCAGTCTGAAGCTTGAAGGAGCGCGGCTTCCTGAACCTATGTTGAAGATGACCGGACTCTGATGTCTCTATCAAGTAGGACCCGACGACATACATCAGCATTGGCAGCACGCAGGGAGTATGCGCACAAACGGAGGTATTAAAAATGCGAACAAAACTTTTGGTCATCGCTTTCGGAGTGAGCCTTCTGTTCGTCTTCCAGTCCCAGGCACAAACCGTCGACCGAGTTTTTCCAAAAGGTGAGCTGTCCAACGCCAAGAATCAAACCGGGGATACTTGGCTCAGTGAGCTCAATGTTGGAGACAGTACCTTCGATCCCAGCATAGCTCAAGCAGTTTATGGCCCCGGTGCAAAGCTGGATTGGCACATTCATCCTGGCGGTCAAGTTCTGCTAATCACTGAAGGCACTGGCTATTACCAGGAACGTGGAAAGCCGGTGCGAATCGTTCACAAGGGAGATGCCATAAAATGCGCCCCCGGCGTGGAGCATTGGCACGGTGCATTACCGAACAGCAGCTTTGCTTACATAGCGCTAACACCGACTCAAAAGAGAAAGACAATGTGGTTAGAGCCTGTGAGCGACAAAGACTATAAGAGCTTGAAATAAGAGATTTCCGGGCACGGGAAATAAATACAAGACTTGAGGCCTGGCTTCCATCAACGATGTTGGCGCCGAAGACCGATTCGGGCGGAGAGATCGAGCAGGCTCTCGTCGTGCTCCCGGGCGGCGGCAAGTTGCATGCCGCCAACGGAGCAAGGAATGGTGACGACAGGAACTCCGGCCAGGCTGAACGGTGTGGTGTAGCGCAGGATACGGCTACGAGCCTGGGTGTTGTCGGCGCCGATGCTGAGGCGCGCGACGGGTGAAGCCGGTAGCAGAAGCAATTCGTGTTCCTGCAACAATTCGTCGACATGCCCACGGAATTCGGCATGGCGTTCGCGCAGGATTGCGATCTCGGCATCGGTGATGCGTGCGCCCCACTCAAGCCGTTCGCGAATCGCGGGTTGAATCATGTCGAAGTGGCCGGCATGAATGTGCGCAGCCTCCCACGCCTGAATCGGCGCAAAGATCTCGAACGCACTCGCCCACCAGCTCACATCCACCTTTGCGCTTTCGAGTCCCAGCGCGCGCAATTCACACTCGACCGAGCGAAGGCCTTCGACGATCGCCGGCTCGCAGTCTTGCAGGAACTCGTCGTGAACGACGGCACACTTCTTGAACTCGCGTATCGCGCCTGTGGTGCCGGGGACAAAGATCTCCGCCAGCAATGGCGCGTCTTCGAGGTCGCGAAAGAGCCAGCCCATGGTGTCGAATGACTGGGCAAGATGAGCGCCTCCGCGCCAATCTCCGCGGCCGATGGAAGAGCGATATCCAGCCAGGCCGCAAAGTGCCGCCGGTGCGCGCACGGAGCCCCCGGTATCGGTGCCGATCGCCGCCAGAGCAGAGCCCTCAAGCACGCTGGCCGCCGCGCCGCTCGACGAGCCCCCTGTCAATGCGCCGGGATTGCCGGGCTGCGCGCAGTCGCCGAATTCGGGATTTTCGCCGGTGATGCCGTAGGCCAGCGGATGCAGATGCGTTTTGCCGATGATGACCGCACCGGCCTTGCGCAACTGCTCTACGAGCCACGAATCGTGCAGTGCGATTCCGTTGAGGTCGCGATAGAACTTCACACCGAAACTGGTCCGCGCGCCGGCAAGGTCGAAGCAGTCCTTCACCGAAACGGGCACGCCCCAAAGACTGCACCGGCCATCGCCGGATCGGCCGCCGGAGGTGCGGGGCATTGCAGCGGCGCGTGCGGCTTCTTCCATGGTCCATTCGGGATTCCGCCACAAATATGTGTTCTTGCCTGCATTTTGATTCGCGCGCTGGAGAGCGTGCTCGGCCAGCTCTGCCGGTTGGACGCGTCCATTGGCAAGAGCTTCGCGAGCGCTGCGAATCGTCGGCAGGCGGGAGTCCATGCATGCATTGTAGGCCGCTCCGAATACTTGCAGGGCTTGAGATCCGGACAGGTTGGGTGGTATCCCATGTCCCAAAAGCGGGAGATGGGGCACCCGTTGTTTTGGCAGAGCTAACGTCCCGAGACCCGGCCCACCCGTTTAGACGGGAGCCCCCATGACTTCCACTTTTCGACGACCTCAGGTCTGCCTCGTGTACGATTCCAGAAAACAGGGCAGAGAAAGCAGCCAGGAAGGGCAGGAAAAGAGTCTCACGGAAAGCAGGTACTCATGATGAAAAAGAGTGGCTCCCATCCAGTCGAGTCTGCATCGCGCGAATCAGGTTCGAGAGAGGTTGACGTGAGAATCGAGGAGCTGGCCGACTGGCGCGGAGAAATGCTAGCGCACCTGCGCGATCTGATCAAACAGGCCGATCCTGAGGTCGTGGAGGAGTGCAAGTGGAAGAAGCCTTCGAACCCTTGGGGGGTGCCCGTTTGGTCGCACGATGGGATGATCTGCACCGGCGAAACCCACAAGAGCGTCGTCAAGATGACATTCGCCAAGGGTGCATTTCTGGATGACCCCGCAGGTCTCTTCAATTCATGTCTCGAAGGAAATTTGCGGCGCGCCATCGATTTCCACGAAGGCGACAAGGTGAACGAGAAGGCTCTCAAGGCGCTGATTCGCGCCGCGGTGGCATCGAATAGGTCCAAGGCCTGAGGGGCCGGAGAATTTTGACTGCGGCTGTTTGAGGCGAGAAGGGCGTCATCGTCGCTGAAGTCGAGACGGACGGTCACTAAATGGTGGTGAATTTCCGGGTTGAATTTCCGGGTTGGCGGTTACTCGCC
>CAVTMQ010000006.1:0-197717 GCA_963735895.1 uncultured Acidobacteriaceae bacterium | reverse complement strand
AAACCGCGCGAAGCACACCCCAGGATTGCCTGGGACGAATGACATTCCGTCCTCCCTGTTCAGCTCGTCGTGGGCCAGAACCGCCAGCCGTGGGTCTCGGGCGGGGCGAGGTCGAGGCAGCGCTTCGGGTCAATGGCCGCGGCGGCGATGCGCAGGCTGGTCTCGAGTCGCGGGCCCGGCCGCGAGAAATAAGACGACCCGTCAACGACCGCGACACGGCCGTTGCGAACGGCCGCCATATCGCGCCATTCGGGGCGATCGTTGACCGCGACGAGTTCTTCGACCGCCCGCACGAGAGGGAAGCCACACAGTGCGAGGATGATCAGATCGGGCTCACTCGACGCGACCTCGTCCCACGTGCACCGGCGCGATTTCTCGCCGGATTGACCGAGCACTTCGAGCCCGCCCGCGCGTTCAATGATCTCGGGGTTCCAGTGGCCGGAGCAAAAGGGAGGGTCAAGCCACTCGAGCAAGAGCACGCGCGGGGGAGCTTCTGGTCGAGACTTGTTCCGGTAGGCGCCGATCTCGCGGGTGGTCTTTTCGAACCCCGCGACCATGTACTTGGCGGGCTTGTCCGCGTCCAGCAGTGCACCGATACGCCGAAACATCGCCAGGACTTCGCCCAGCGTTGTCGGATTGACGCTCTCGACGGCGGGATGACCCGGGAGCGCCAGCGCCGCCCGTCTCACGGTCGCTTCGTTGACCGCGCAGACGTCGCACTGCTCCTGGGTGAGGATCAGGTCGGGGTTGAGAGTGGCGAGCAGTTCTTCGTCGAGGTCGTACAGACTGCCCGCCCGTTCCGACACCAGCCGGTCGATCTCGGCGCTGGCGGCGGCCGACGGTATCCGGCTGCGGGTCAGATGAGGAAGCTTTTCAACGCCTGGCGGGAAATCGCATTCGTGGGTGACGCCGACCAGGTTTGCACCCCGACCGAGGTACCAGACGAGTTCGGTGAGCGACGGGAGCAGGCTGACGATCCGCATCGCGGTTATTTCTACGTGTGAAGTGATCCGCATCGCGGTTATTTCGGCGCGTGGAGTTCCGTGGTCGGGCCGACCGAGACGATCGTCAGCGGCCAGAGCGGCCAGTCCGCCAGCAGTCGTCGCAGGTCGTCGAGCGTGACCTTGTTGAACGCTTGCAGCTCATCTTCGATGGAGAGGTAGGCGTGCCGGTACATCCAGTGAAACCCGAGGGAGGCGAGTCGGCCCATCGGGCGCTCGCTGCGGAGGACCGACCGGGCGAGGACCTTGTTCTTGGCCTGATTGAGCTCGTCCTCGGTCACGCCCGTGGGCAATCGCGTCGCGGTAAACCTGGGCGATCGCGTCGAGGTTTGCCTGGGTCGACGAGGGCTCGCAGCTAGAAACGAGAAGAACGCACCGGCCTGGTTGTAGTCCTGGTACGAGAGCTCGGCGCCGTCGGCGAGGCCGGGATCGATCAGCGCCCAGTACAGCCGCGAGCCGGTGTGGTCGCCCAGGACGGTGGCCAGGAGGTGGGCGGCGTAACGGTCGGGGCTCTCGAGCGGGGGGCCGTTGCCCACGGCCACGACCGTCTGCTGCTGGTCGTCGGCACGGAGGATGGCCTGGAACGAGCCGGCGCCGTGCATCGGGACTGCCTGGCGATGAGCCTCGCCTCCCCGCCAGCCTCCGCAACGCGAGCGGGCGAGCTCGACCAGGGCGCCCCAGTCCGCCTTGCCCGCGAACGCGAGCACGATGTTGGACGGGCTGTATCGCCGCGCGAAGTATTCGCGCATCTGGTCAGCCCGCAGGGCGGTGATCGACTCGACGGTGCCGAGAATGCTGTTGCCCAGCGGATGCTTGCCGAAGTGCGCGGCCTTGGCGGCCTCGTAAGCCACCGACATCGGATTGTCCAGGTACATCCGGATCTCTTCGATGATCACCTGCTTCTCGGTCTCGAAATCTTCGCTGCGCAGGGTGGGACGGAGGATGTCGGACAGGACGTCGAAGGCGGCCGGGCAGATATTCGGGGAGGCACGTCACGTGATAGAACGTGTCTTCTTCCGAGGTCTGGGCGTTGTGCTTGGCGCCGACCTTGTCGAAGTCGCGGTTGACGGCCACGGCGTCGCGCCGTCGCAGTCCCCTTGAAAGTCATGTGTTCGAGAAAATGCGAGACACCGGCCAGCTCGCTCGACTCGTCGCGGCTGCCCGTCTTGACGAAGAAGCCCGCGGCGACCGAGTGTGCCCGGTCGTTGAGCTCGGCGATCACCTCGAGGCCGTTGTCCAGCGTCGTGTGTTGAAATTGCATGGGAGTCAACCAGTGAGAGGATCGAGCAGCGAGCGCGAATGGTGCGAACGCAGATCGTCCGATCGATCGGCTTTACGGGGGCAGCTCGAGCGCGGCCGGGCCCAGCGTGAGGATCGTCATGTCGCTGGGATTCTCGAACCGGGCGGCATACTCGGAGACGGACTCCGGGGTCAAGGCGTCCAGCTCGGCGGCGATCTCTTCGATCGGCCGCACCCTGCCCAGAAAGTACCAGTCCGACGCCAGAGAGCCCGAACGGCTCATGCTCGATTCTTGCGCCATGATCAGCGAGCTCTTCAGGCCCGCGCGCATGGTGTCGAGCTCGTCGAGGGCCACGCCATCGCGGCCCAGGCGGTCGATTTCGGCCAGCATCACATCGAGGGTTTGCTGCGCTCGCTCGGCCGAAGTGCCCGCGTAGCAAAGAATGGCCGCTCGCTCGAGCTGGCCTTCGTACGAGGCGTAGACCGAGTAGCACAGGCCACGTTTCTCGCGGACTTCGGTGAATAGCCGGGCCGAGGAATAGCCGCCCAGGATCGCGGCGGCCGCGCGTGCGCGGTAATATTCGGGGCTCGGCACGGTCGCTGCCGGATAAGCCAGGGCGATCTGGATTTGCTGGGTCTCACGCAAGATATGATCGCGGGACGGCCCGCCGGCACGCTCGCGGACCATTGGGCTCGAGCCGCGGCTTCCAGCCCTCGAACAACCGGCCGACGGCGTCCCGCAGTTGGGGCCAATCGATCGCGCCCGGCGACACCCAGAATCGCCCCGTTGGGCCGATACGTCTCCGTCAAGAAACGCCGCAGTTGGTCGGGGGTAAGCGCGGCCACCCCCTCGGCGGTCCCGGGCGAGGGACGTCCCCAGGGATCGGGAAAATGGCGGCGACGCAGTTCGTAGATGACCTTGGTGCCAGGGTCGTCCTCCAGGCTGCGCAGGTTTTGCAGACAGAGGGCCCGGATCGGCTCGACCTCTTCGTCGTCGAGATGAGGGCGAAGCACCATGTCGGCGAAAATTTCCAGCGCCGGCTCGAGGTTGCGCGCCAGGGTCGCCACCGCGAGCGATGTGTGCAGCGTCTGGGCGCTTTCGGCGTGGCTTACTCCCAGGTTGTCGAGCGCGGTCAAGAGTTCCCGGCTATCGCGCGGGCCGGCCCCGCGCGAGATCCATTCGGCGGCCATCGTCGCCGCTCCGCCGCTCAGATTCAGCCCCGACGGCCCCCTCGTAGGCCGCTCCCGCGGGCAAGAGCAACGTGAACGCCGCCGACTGCACGCCCGGCATCTTCTCGGCCACCAGCACCAGGCCGTTGGGAAATGTGTGCTGTTCGATCGTGGATGAAGATGCGGCGGACAAGGGCACCTCGAACTCTCTTTTCAAGCTTCCCTAAGTCGTCGTATGCGGTTGCACAAGCGGGCATCCGCGTCGTCGCGGCCGAAATCCGTTCCGGCTTGCCAGCCACTTTATCTCCTTAGTGTAACTTAATATTCCGTCATTCTTGAAGAGAGTTTAGCCGCGAGCCGTCGCATTCCCGGAACCGTCTTTCAGCCATCGACCGCTTTATAGAGCGTCTTGGCCCGATGAAACCCGACGTTGCGATAAAGCTGAACCGCCGGTGTATTTTCGGCGGTAACCTCGAGATAAGCCTGCCGCAAGCCGGCCTGGCGGAAACCCGCCAGCGTGCGCGCCGACGAGCGCCCGGCCCAGCCCCAGGCCGCGGTACGTCCGCAGCACGCCGACGTTCTGAATGGCCCCGATCGGGCCCGAATCCATCACCCCCTGGACGGTTCCAACATAGCCGTCGGAGCAGGCGATCAGCCAGGTCGCACCCGGGAGGAAGCCCGGCTTGCGCCGGATCTCGCACATCAAACGCCGGCAACCGTGACGATCGCCCAGACAAGGGAACACAAACGCGTCGACCTCGCCGATGAAACTGCGATACTTTACTTCGGCGTGTTGATCCATGAGCGACTCGTCCCACGGCACCCAGACGAAACCCGCGCGGCAATGACGAGATCGCGACCGCCGCGTCCAGGTCGATCTCCATGCGGAACCGCTTGTAGTACGTGATGGCCATCGCGTGATCACGACCCGCACGCGTCAGTCTGAGTTGCCACGAGCGACCTGAATGTGCTGCCCGAAAACCGATTATAGGAGCACCCGAATGCCGGGGGTCAATCACCTCAGTTCGCGATCGCGGCTGATGCCGACGCGATTCGCCGTCAGCTCTAAAAAGAGCTCTCGACGACGGCTTTTTGCTCGTCGTCGGGTCGGGGCTTCTCGGACGACCGCCCGATCCGGCCGGGCGATCAGCATCGGCACGCCCAGGCTGTGCCGAACCTTGTCGACGGTCTGGCCCAGAAGCAGGTCGCGGACCATGCCGTGGCCGTGCGAGCCGACGACCAGAAGGTCGACCGGGTCCTTGCGGAGGTAGCCGACAATCTCGCCCGCGGGATCGGGGCCGTGCAGCAAGACCGCGCGGGCCTTGAACCCGCGGTCCTTGAGCGCCGCGATCAGTCGGACAGATAACGCTCGTCGGCCCCCGATTCGCGGTCGGCCGTCTCGGAACCCAGCACTCGGGTGATCGGCGTATCGACGACGTGGAGCAAGACCAGCTCGCTCTGACCGCTCTGGTTGGGCCAGGCCCAACGCCCGGTTGAGGATCTCGGCGTCGGCCTGGTCGTGCTCGAGTGCCACACCGATCTTTCCCAGCCGCCGCGGCCGAAGCGCCTCGACCCAGTCGAGCTTCACGCTGGGCTGGGGCAGCCACGGCGGCGACGCAAGCACGATCGGCTTGAGCGTCACCCAGAGCAGAAGCAAGCGCGGCACCGCCCACGACACTGTAGAGGACGCCCGGCACGAGCCAGCTTAACGGGCAGCGGACCGATCGACATCGTCGACACGAGCCGCCCAGCTCACCCATTCGCCCACCTGGTCGAGGACCAGTTTGCCATTCAAGGCCACGATGACCGCGGCCGCGCTCCAGGCGAGTACCTGTCCCCACCACGGGGTGGCGAAATGGCCCCATGTTCTTGCGATTCGGACGTGAAGTGGATCAGCGGAATCACCGCGAACGAAAGTTGCAAGCTGAGGATCACCTGGCTGAGGATCAAGAGGCGCTGGGTCGCCTGTTCGCCCGCCAGCGAAATGACCACCACGGCCGGGACAAGGGCGATGCAGACGGGTGATCAATCGGCGCAGCCACGGCGCCAGGCGCAGGTGGAGGTATCCTTCCATCACGATCTGGCCGGCCAGCGTGCCGGTCAAGGGTCGAGCTCTGGCCGGCGCACAAGAGCGCGATGGCGAACAAGATCGGCGCTCCCTGACCGAGGAATGACGGCAAGCAGCTTGAACGCTTCTTCGATGGTGGCGACGCCCAATCCGTGCCGGTGAAAAACCGCCGCGCTCAGGACCAGAATCGCCGCGTTGACGAAAAACGCCAGCGTTGAAGGCGATCGCCGCGTCGATCAAGTAGTAGCGGCAGGCCGACCTGACTTGCTCCGGGCGTCGCCGCCGATCCGACGGGTCTGCACCAGCGCCGAGTGCAAGTAAAGGTTGTGCGGCATGACCGTCGCGCCCAGGATGCCGATCGCCACGAACAAGGCCCCGGGCGGCAAGCTGGGCCGCAGACCCGGACAAGACCCCGCCCATGTCCGGCCTGGCCAGGAAGATCTGGATCAGAAAGCAGCCGCCGATCGTCGCGACCAGCGCCAGGATGACGGCCTCCATCTGCCGCATGCCCCAGCGTTGCAAGTAGAGGAGCACGAAGGTGTCGAACGCGGTGATCAAGCAGCCCCACAAGAGCGGGAGACCGAAAAGCAGCTTGAGGGCGATGATCGTTCCCAGAATCTCGGCCAGGTCGGTCGCGGCGATGGCCACCTCGGCCAGGACCCAGAGCACGGCGTTGAGCCCGCGCGAGTACTCGGCGCGGCAGGCCTGGGCCAGGTCGTGCCCCGTGACCACCCCCAGCCGCGCCGCCAGGTCTGCAAGAGCACGGCCATCAGGTTCGACATCAAGCAGGACCCAGATCAGCGCATAGCCAAACCGGCGCCCGCCTTCCAGGTCCGTCGCCCAGTTCCCCGGGTCCATGTAGCCGACACTGACCAGATAGGCCGGGCCGAGAAAGGCAAAAAGCCGGCGCAGCCGCTGAGCCCGCCCCGAGCCAGCGGGGACCTCGACCGACCCGTGCACTTCCTCGAGCGACCGACGTTCCGCGGCTGTTTCCTCGGCCAGGGCCATCGTCGACCTCACGATCCCAACCTGCCGCTGTTTTCGGCCGGGCACGGTGACTTCTCTCATGCAACAAACCAAACCGACTGCCAGCAACAAAATCCCCGGCCCACGCTAAACGAGGTGGGCCTATACTTTATATCTCCTCTTTCGGTTTTCTCCAAGACGAGTATCAGAAATATAAAAACATTTTTTTGGACACCCAAAAAAAGAAAATTGATTTCTCTGTGTCCTTTCCCTGCCCAGGAGCCGTAATTGGGCATAGAATAGTGAGGAAAGACACCTGCACCATTGAGCTTTCAACCAGGAGACGGCACCCATGATTCGCAACCTCGGATTGTCTTTGGCGTTCGTCGTCTTGGCAGGACTGGTGCCATCGACTCAGGCTCAGGTCACAACACCGCTACGACTCGGGCCAGCGGAGTACCGGTTGAATCAGTCTTACGGGGGGTTTGGGTTTGAATACGCCCAGCCATTTGCCAATGGTGCGGCTGTCATGGATCAATACGGGATGTGGCATAGCGTTCCGTACGTGGCGTCGGCACCGCCCGTCGTCGTGCCCGCACGGCCGGTCGTATCGACACGGACGTCTCGAACCTCGTCCCGTCGCGCTGTTGCGCAGCCGCGCTACCAACTCACCACGGGTTCTTTGGGATGGACCGGCGCCGACGGTGCTATTCTTTACTCGCCTGTAACGCGCGACAGCTATGGCTATGGCTACGGACATGGTCCGTACGGCACGTCGGCCTATCAAAACGGGTGGAAGGGCTGGGTCACCGACTGACTTGCCAGCGAGACGGCTTGCATTCGATCAAGACGAATACCGAGAGTGCTCTCTTACTCAAGAGGGGAAACGGCTATGCGATGCTGGTCAAGGTTTCTGCCGATCGTCGCGATGGTTGCGGCGGTGACATTGGCGGGCTCGGCGCAGCGAGAGGCTCGAGCGCAGGCCGTGGTCGGAGGGCCGTACGTCGGATCTTACCGGGTGAGCGATTACCTGGGTGCGCCGGGTCTCTACGGCATGAGCTAGGGTTTGCGAGCTACGGAATGCCGCAAACATACTCGGTCTTCTCGGCCTACCCGGGGCCATCGTACGGGACGAACTACCCCCCTTACGGCATCCTGCCCGGCCGGTACGGCGTGGGCTTGTGGCGGCCTGGCTTCGTCGCTCCAGGCTATGTCTACGGGGCGGCGGCTTTCCCCTATTACTCGGTCGCCTCGGCTCGTTCTCGTATCGGACATTTCGCCGTTCCATCTCCGACGGGCTACGTCGGTCTACCGTCGCCTCGCCTCCGCCAGTCGGCGTCTACGCGCCGGCACTGGGCCCAAGCACGCTTTACGGCTGGTGAGTTTGGTACAATGACACTTCGATCCAACTGTCAATTAAGCTCCGGTCGAACTCCTGGGCGACCGGACCTGTGTCGAAGGTGTCAAAATCTCCATGGTCTATCCCCCGCTGGCGCGTGTCCGGCAGTCGATCCCCCAGCCGCGGCATCGACGACGTGCCGGGAACGATCCGCCGCTTGATCCTGCGAGAGCCGCCTGCGCGAGCGGGTCAAACCCGGCGGAACGATCGCCGTCGGGATCGGCAGCCGCGGAGTTCACGCCATCGACCTGGTGGCCCGGACCATCGTCGATACGCTGCGCGAGATGGGTTACCAGCCATTCATCGTCGCCGCGATGGGGAGCCACGGCGGCGCGACCGCCGAAGGCCAGCGCGAGCTCCTGGCCGGTTACGGCGTGACCGCCCAGGCCATGGGTGTCGCCGGTCAAGACCGACATGGATACGGTCGTTCTGGGCACCAATCCCGTCGGTCTGCCGATCTATTTCGACAAGAACGCCTATCAGGCCGACGGCATCGTCCTGGCCAACCGGGTCAAGCCGCACACCGACTTCCACGCGACGCACGAGTCGGGCGTGCTCAAGATGCTGGTGATCGGCCTGGGCAAGCGCGATGGGGCCAGCCAGGTTCACAAGCTGGGCGTTCGCGGCCTGCGCGAGGTCTTGCCGGCGGTGGGGCGGTTCCTGGTCAAGAACACGCCGTTCGCCCTGGGCGTGGCCATCGTCGAAAACGCCGAGGACGTGCCGGCCGAAATCGTCGCTCTCGAGCCCGAGACGATCTTCGAAGTCGAGCCGGTCTTGCTCGAACGTGCCCGCGGCTTGATGGGCCGGCTGCCCGTTCGACCAGATCGACCTCCTGGTCGTCGGCGAGCTGGGGAAGAACTACTCGGGCGCGGGCATGGACCCCAACGTCATCGGCCGGCTCTTCGTCGAGACCCAGCCCGATTTCGACCGGCCGGTCGTGACCCGGCTGGTGGTGCTCGACGTCTCGGACGAAAGCCACGGCAACATCGTCGGCGTGGGCTTCGCCGACCTGACGACCGAGCGGCTGGTCTCCAAGATGGACCCGCAATCGTTCCGGATCAATACGCTGACCTCGTGTTGCCTGCAACGATCGCGGATTCCGCTCACCCTGCCGACCGACCGCGACGTCATCGAGGCCGCTCTCGATACGTGCTGGCGCATCGACCCGGCCGAGGCGCGGGTCGTCGTCATCCCCAACACGCTCGAGCTCAAGAGCCTCTGGGTCTCGTCCCCGCTGGAAGACGAGGTCCGTGCCCATCCGCACCTGCGCGCGAGACCGACTACCTGCCGATGCCGTTCTTGCCGGACGGCTCGCTCGACCAGGCCGGCATGTTTCCCGAGAGCGTCCGCGGCCGCGACGCCGGACGTAGGCCGAGGCCACGTCAGGCTCGAAAGCCTGACCTGTCGTCAGTTCGCCTTGGGATTCAGGCTCGACGAGCCGGGCAGGGGGGGCAATGCGGCCGTCGTCTCCTCGCAGCGACGGGACGACCTTGCTCGGCCGCCTGACGCACGGCTTCCGAGCCGTCGGTGCGGGCCATCTCGGCCAGCCGCCGCTGGACGGACGGCGACTTGTGCTTGGCCAGCGCCTCGATCGACGCTCATCCGCACCATCTCCACGGGGTCGCGCGAGAGCTGGATCAGCCAGATGACCGGGTCGACGTCCGTCCGGTCCTTCAGCAGCGGAATCACCGAGACGCGCTGCTCGGGCTTGGGACTGTAGATCAAGCCACCCAGGCCGATCTGTTCCTGAGACAGCCCTCGGGTTTTCAGGATCAGGCTGGCCATCTCGCGGATGGTCGGGTCCTCGTCGTGCAGCCGCTTGAAGAGCATTTCATCGGTCAGAAGCGGCTGCGCTGCGAGAACGAAGAGAGCGTTTGCTTGCGGACGTCGGCGCTCGCGGGGTCGTCGACATAGGCGACCGCCGGCGGCGGCGGCGCTATCGATGGGCAGGCTGCCCAGGCAGGCGACGGCCGCCATCCGGGTTGCGGCATCGCGTGGCGCCAAGGCACCGGACGACGGGCACATGAATCGCGGCCTTCCAGTCGCCCAGGGTTTGCTCTTCGAACGGCGTGAGCGACCGGCCCGGCATCCAGACCCACAACCGGCTCGACCTCGATCAAGGCCGTGTATCGCGGCATCTGTTCGGTGTCTGCCAGACTGGCCGTGAGCAGATCGTGAACCGGCTTGAGGGCCTGCGACCCATTGAGCCGGCGCCGGTTCGACGGCAAATTTGTCGAGGATTCGGCAGGCGACGGTGACAGCCGTCGCGCGGCCCGGGGCACCCAGCCGCGGGAACCCGGCGCAGGCTTGTGAGAGTCTCGACGAGCTCGGTGCCCTCTTTCTCTCCCACAGCCTGTCGAGGGGCGTCGGCGGCAGGCGCGACCCGCTGCTGGATAAAGGCTCGAGTGCCATGCTTCCACGACGCGAGGATCATCCAGGCTGTCCCACAGCTTGCAGTAGTTTGTAATGTAGTTTTCGACGGGCTTCAATGCTTTGGCGCCATAGTCAATCATCTCGCCCGGCATGTTGCCGAAAGCTGCGAGAACTTTATCAACATCGAAGTATTTTTCGTCGGTCCAACGCGCAAACGTCAGCCTCTGCCGGTCTGAGAAATCCAGCGGAGCGGTCAACAACAGCAGGTTGCGCAATCCATCATCCGGTCGCAGAGCTGCGTAAATCGTAGTGAGGAGCGCACCAATGCACCAGCCCAACATGCTGAACTCTTTTGCGCCAGATACCGTCTTCATCTTACGAATCGCTCGCGGTATGTAATCGAGCGTGTAGTCATCGAACTTCAGTTTCTGGTCTTCCGGCCCGGGAACTCCCCAATCCAGCAGATAAACGTCATAGCCTTTGCTAACCATGTATTCCACGAAGCTGTGGCCAGGGCGCAGATCCATGATCGTGGGACGATTCATCAGGGCGAAAATGAGGATCAAGGGTATCGGATATCGCTCCTCGGCTGGAACGACAGGAATGTACCGGTACAGCGTGGCCTTGTTAAGTCTCCAGATTGGTTCTGCGGGTGTCTGCCCGATTAGCGCCTTGGTGGTCATCAGCCTGTTGAGGGTCTTGAGCTTCTGATCCAGGACAGTCCAGTCGCTGGACAATTCCGCAGCTTCTGCCATATCGACCTCTATCGTTTTCCGTTCGTCGTCTGGCGCGACTTTCCGTCTGCCGCCTTGGCGCGCTTTCCCTCGTGGGGTATGTCTGCAGTCGCCTTCGGCGCGACAGACGACAACTCGACGATCTGGTCAAGCTTCGCATCCAGATCATCGAGTCGCATCTCAAGATTGGTAAAACGCTCCGCTAAGGCAGTCACCTGCTGGCGCGAGGGCAGCGAGAACTGCTCCAGCGCCATAATCATGGCCTTATCAAGTGCCTCGCGGAACGGTGCAGACAAGGTCAGATAGTTGTTGAGTAGGGCACCGCTCGCTTGCGCATATTCCTCGGTGTTCACCGCATCGATCATCACCTTCGACATGCCTTCAAGATAGGTTTCCCTCATCTTGCGGAAGGCCTCGAACGGATCGGCGGCTGTCGCTTCCTTTTCTGCAGCCATGTCCAACCCCCGGCTTTCGTGCATACAAAGCATATACCTGAAACAGGGGCGAAGGTCTGCGCCTGCCAGCTGCTCATTCTCAGGGCCACGTCGCTCCCTTTCGCCCCAGTTCAAGGGCTCCTGTCTGATGGATTAGTGCGCCACCAGGTCGAGCAACTCCTTCTGCGCTTCGAGTACGATGTCCATTCCACGCTCCATCGATTCCGCCGCGGTTCCTGCAGGTGTGCCGGCATAGTTCAGTTGCTGCTTCGCGGTCTCAAAGGCAGCCTTCGCCTGCTTGGTCGTATATTCCAACGCCGTCTTCTGGGCTGCGATGGAGTGTTCGATCGCTTCCTTGGCGGTCTTCTTACCTTCCTCTATTGGGTCCGTCGCCTTCACCTTCCGCTCCTTAATCAGCTTGGAGAAAGCGTGGGGTTGCTCCACCAAAAGGTCGATCGCGCCCTTCTGGGTCTCTGCAAACCGCTCAAACGCCGTAGTAGCCAGATCCAGCATCAACGCACCCGGCATCGGGAGCGTGAACTTCTTCCACACGCTAGCCACTTCCGCATTGTGCTTTACTGCAAGTTCCAGCCCATTCTTCTGAACCGCGGCCAGACGCTCAATGCCCTTGGTGTAAAGCTCGCTGATCGACTCAATCACATCGACCTTCATCCCTTCGGCTGCCGTTACCGGTCCGTTCCCTTCTCTCGTCTCCATATCGTTCTCCATCCCGCGCTTTCGCGCTGCGCGTTATGCTGCACTGCAGCACGACTCTATGCTGCGCTGCTTCTGCGCAGCTGTCAAGGGGTAGAATTGGGAAATTATGGCGCAAAAGACCGTCGTGATTAAGAAGTATGAGAACCGGCGCCTCTATGACACCACGAATAGCCGCTACGTGAACCTCGAAGAAGTGGCGCAACTCCTTCAGCAGGGGAACGATGTCAAGGTCCTCGATGCTTCCTCAGGCGAAGACATCACGCGACTCATCCTGACACAGATCATCGTCGAGGATGCCAAGACGCCAGAATCCAATTTTCCACTCGACCTGCTACGACAAATGGTAGTCACGTCTGGGCGAGCAAGCCAGGAGAGTGCATTGGAGTATATGAAGGCGATGCTCGAGGTTTATCAAAACGCCTATCGAGCGATGCCTAATCCCATAATCCCTTTTGACTTCATGCAGAACATCCGTACGAGTACCGAAGAAAAACCAGACAAAGGACCGCGCTCTACCATCGCTGGGAAGCCTCCGGAACCCGAGCAGCCGAATGCGAAACAGCCTGAGTCGGAGAATGTGGCGGAGTTGAAGAGTCGACTGGCGGAACTCGAAAAGCTTGTCTCCAAGCTCGTTCCTCCGAAAAGCACGCGAAAGCGGAAATAACCTGACTTCTGAAAGGGCTGAAAGCGCCCTTCTCAATTTGGGATAAACGCCCTGTCTAAAGCTGACCCAAGTCTCAACTGTCGCGCACAGGGCGACGCACTCTTGGGCATGTCTTAAGGCAAGAAACGCTGGATACTTTCTCATAAATACCGCAGTATCGCGTTGCCAATGACGAGTGAGAAGAACCCTGTGATTTCGGGCACATCGCGTGATTGTGTTGGTCGTTGATGGTGGAAGCGGAGAAGGGTTGACCATCGATGACGGAGAAGGAGAAAAACCTCGGCGGCCGTGCATACCTTGTATCGAAGCTGATTAACGAGGCCGGTCTCTCCCGTCGTAAAGCAACAGAGATCGTAAACGTAATTCTGGAGCGGATGATCGCGGCGTTGAAGCAAGACTGTGAAGTCGAATTTCCGTACGGGAGGCTGGTGCGCGTCGAGCGAAGCGTCACCCAGCGGTGGAGCGAAGCGGATGGCCGGTGTCCGTACTGGGTGGAGTGGCAGCTAGACCGGGCGGGTGCGCGCGAGTTGGGAAGGATGTAGGGTCTCCAAGATCACTACATCCTGATCTCCACGTCGAGGGCGATGTTGAGCGCGCGATCGCGGACCACCTCATCCGGGAAGGCAAAGAAGGCCCACCGCGCCAGCCAGTCGGCGTACCAACCTGGAGATTCAGCATCGGGATTGACGGACCGAGACGGCCGCGTTCGTTCGATGATGATATCAACCGGTGTTCCTGGCGCCGGCGGTGCAGCCTTTGGGAGAGTGCCGCTCAGCTTGTTCTTGACGAGGATAGACCTCGTCTCATCGACGATCCCTTCCCGAACCGCATCATAGCCGACGTTTGTACGCAGCCACGTGTTGATGACCCTGGCGCCCTTCTGAGCTAGTTTTGTTCGCTTCTTGTCCAGTGCTTCGAGATCCTTTGCCTTGGTTTGCTTCTCGACTTGTTTCGACCGCCGAACCAGTTCGCGGGTACTGATCTCTCCCTTGCGCGCCAGGATCCTATCCGCCACCGGTGCCTTTGCCGCCTGAAGGAGGTTGCGGACCAGCGTTGCGCTGCAGCCAAGCGCCTTTGCAAGGTCGTGGGTGCTGACATTCAGGTTGCGGACTGAATGAAGAGCCTTTGCCTTGTCCACGTCCTTGGTCAGTTCGGGCCATTTCTTCCGGAGTTCCGCCAGAGCGACGGAAGCTTCGATGCTGAGTGTTGGTTTCATGGGCGAGAGCCCTCTTCCCGCGCAACTGGCCCTAGGTACGCTTGCAACCCGTTCAAGCGCAGTTGCGTTCGCAGGTCGCGCATCCCTCGAGCAGCAATTTCGGGTGTTGCGCACTTGGTTTTCTGAAGCTGCGCAACACTTATCAGAAATAGAGGCGGTGCGCAGTGACAAAGTCGTCGTCCGCGGAGCAAAGTTGATTCTCGTCGACCTCAGCGAGACTTCAGGAGCGCTCATTTCAGTGAAGCAAATGGCCTCGGAGGCGTCTTTGCACCAATTTGGGCCCGTGATGAGCGTCGGACTGGTAAACAACTCGCCCTTTACGGAATCTTTACGGAGAGACCCTATACTGGGTCGGGCGGCAAACCTCGAAAAGGTGTTCAGTAACCCACGTTGCTCAATTGGGGAAGTGCTTCCCCACCCCCGGAGATGTATATTTCCCGACCACACCCTTTGGGGGCGGAGGGCGGGGCGCTAATCGAAAGTACTTTCCCCTGGTTACGACCAGGAAGAGCCATTCCGGACGATGCGGACGGTGTAGCTCTCTCTCATCCGACGTCGACCAGGGGGCTCTATCATGGAATCGCCTGCCAGCCAAAGTCATGTTCCTGGAAGCCGGCGTTGGAACAAGGTGTCTGAACAGGGTCCACTTGTTTTGAGCCCACCACTCTGAGGCAGATTGGTGTACCATCGCCATCGAGCCGCCGATGAACCCGACCGACTACATGCTTGCCCTGCTCCAGGAACTAGAGCGCCTTCTGCCCGCGGGCTCCTCCCAAGCAAACCACGCTATCACTTGGACCCGCGTTCAGAACGACGCCGGCGCCGAACGTGACGCGCTGGTCATTCTGTGCAACGTGGGCGACTGTCTATTTCCGTACACGACCACGCCAGACCAGCTTACTGCCGATCCGATTGAGACAGCCCGGCGTTTGGCGCCGGCAATCCAGGCGGCGATGGAGCGAGAGCCTGACCGGCTCTACACGTTCAAGACGTAGTTGACCGGCATCCATCGGCAAAGTAGATCCTCTCGAGAATCGCCCTATATACAAGGATGAGACAACCGTGACCGGCCATAGGTCAGATGACCGGGATCCGTGGGGCCGGGCCGGAGGTCCGGTCCCTCCCTGGCGCGCGCGAAAAATATGTGTGCGGCGCCGGGAAGGGACCTAGTCATCTGAGCATATCCGTCAGCGTATCCAGATCCCGGCGGTGCCGGACCTCTCCGGGGATGACGTCCCCGCCGGTGACGCGCGCGATCGCGCCGCGGAAGTAAGGGGCCAGGAAGTCATGAATGGGCCGGTCCCACCGGCGCATGCGAGTACCGATGGCTTCCTGCTGGATGTACTGCGACAGAGCAGTGCGTTCCTGGGCGAACTTGGTGTGGAAGGGAGTAGGCAGGTAGCGCATGGGATTCCATGCACTCTGGTCTCCTTCGAAGAACATCTCTTCGGTGTATTTACCGAAGAGTCGAGACGGGGCTTTGGATGGACGCTCGGATGAGTACAGACTCAAGGTGTTGGCGGCCCCCTCTTGACGGGCTGCCACAGAAGGAGTAACTCATATGAGTATGGTTGTTTCGACATCTTTTCCCATCCCCGACTTCGACAGGTTCAGCCGCAGAGCATGGGGTTTCCTGTTCGGTCAGGATATCCAGATCGTCCGTGAGGAGAAGGGGCTGTCCCTGGAGGAGACCGCCCGGCGGGCCGGCATGACGGTCGAGCGGTGGGATGCGATCGAGGTCGGCAGGGTGCCGGAGACCTGGCAACAGATCTGTGCGATGGCGAAGGGCTTGAGGAAGAGCCGTTTTATGGTGGCGTCCCTGGTGATCCTCTATGCGGCGGCCTGGGAGGGCGGCCCGGACCTTCCCGGCGAGATTATGCAACGGTACTCATAACAGGATAAGCTCACCTCCTGAGGAAGGGGGTGAGCAAGATCAGCAAGCCAAAGGAACAGGAGTTGAAAAGAGTGAACTTGAATATCCCTACCGAATTACACAACCGCTTCAAGGCGACGACCGCCGGCCAGGGGCTTAACATGACCGACGTGATTATGGACTTCATCAAGAGCTACGTCGCGAAGTCTTCTCCGAAGGGGCGGCGCCGGTGAAACGCGCCGTTCTTTATATGAGGGTGAGCACGGTCGATCAACATCCGGAGACCCAGCTCTATGACTTGAGACAGATGGCCGCTTGCCGGTTCTTTGTCATCGCATTGCAAAGGACCGGCATGCGCAGCGTGACGCGAGTTCCACGGCATTCGATCGTTTCTTTCGGGGCGGATCTTGTCGACCGGAGTGCGCAAATCGTGTGCAATGTCGGCAGTGAACCCTGAGGTGCGCTCCAAAGACTCCTCAAGTTGCTCCAGCATTTCATTCAATGTTCCGGCCAGCGAGGCAAGTTCCGATGGATAGCCTTCCGACTCGATCCGTTCCCGCAGACTCATCAACGCGATCCTTCGCGCGATTGCGGCGATCTCTTCGACGGGCCGAATGCTTTGCAAACTCGTGCGCAACGAACTTCTATGAAGGAATCCTGAATGCGATCGTGGTTCTCCCCGTGAGTCACCTCGCTGCAAGCTTCGTCAACAGATCTCCAAAACTACGGCAAGACGCTGGTGGGATCGATCGCGCGACTGACGATTTGAATGAACGACGGCAGCGAGCAGGAGAGATCCTCCCCGCTGCACCCAGGGATAAAGACTGGAACGCGCACTGGGGGGTTGTTCAGAGTGAGAGCTGTTTCAGATCGCATTTGCTCGAGCGTTTGGGAAGTGTAAAAAACGCGCACGAAATCGGCATTCTTTTCTCGCGAGTGCCAAAGCTCGAATACCAGAGAAGCTCCGGGAGGCGTATCATCGCGCCGTCCATCCGCGATCCAAGTCAGATTCAGCAACCCAGCGACGTTTGAGAGATTGGTGTCGTGCCCGACCAGGAAGAGCGCGCGGTCCGTTGGCCGGCTGATTGCGCCCGCAATTGCTTTTCCTCCCGCTGCCTGTTGAATTGCCCGCCGAATGTGATCCAGAAGATTGGAAGCCTCTAACTGCGCGATCAGGGGTGTGCGCTGCGTGAAGTCAGATGCCGCGGTATGCAGTTCAAGGAGAGAGCGGAGATGGTCGCCGTCCACGCAACCCCATCCCACACTGGCGTTGTCGAAGCCCTGGGTGTATTCGAGCAGGATATTCTCAGCGAGGGTCGAGGCCGTGTTTAATGGCCCGCGAAGTTCAAATGGATGGTCCCCCTTGCCCGCCGTCAAAACTGTGGGGACCTCAAAAATCGAGATTCGCTTCTGTGCTGAGTCAGCATGCGCGCCACACCGAGCAAGGATGGCGTCGAGATCATTGAGACGCGCATGATAGATCGACGTGAGATTGTTGGGGTCCCCACCGATCCGACCGGCGATTGCCGCAACAGCGAGTTGCGAATGTACTGTGGTTGTGCCTGCGGCGAAAGAATGAAACAGCGGATCAGGAGTGTGCTCCGGCAAACCCTGAACCACCGGGGCGCTGCACCCAGGAAAAAGTCCCAACTCAAGAGCCTTTCCCGTTTCCCGAGTGCGCTGGTCTGAGTCTGAATAGATCACGACACGATTCGCATCGTCGCACCCCTGCGGGCTCAGGAGGCCCTCACTTGCAAGCTGAATCCGGTCGTATGCTCCGAAGAGTTGCATCAGGCGGAAGCCATGAGCCGTCAGATTCCCGGGAGGCACATCCCACGTCGGCCATAAACCCGTGGAATAGGAGTTGTACTGCGCAGGTTTTCCCGTTGGGGAGCGGACGCCGTGGCGGCTCAAGTAGACGACAAACTTCAAGTTCGCGTTTTGATCAGCAGTAGTTACGGAAGCGGTCTGTGCCGTCAATCCGATCGGCATCCCGCTAAGACAGATTGTTAGAAACCAGGCAAGCCGAACAGCGGATCTCAAGGTGCTCCTTTTATATGTGAGCAGTAGGGGGTATGCAAGTAGCGGGCCGCCGCAACGGACGGCCCGGATATGCTTTTTGAGAATTACTCGTGATGCTGTGTCCAACGGATGCCACCAGAATACGTAGGCTTGTAGTACTCGCGCTGAACCATGTACTGAGGGCTGCCATTATAGAAGCCGAAAACGGCATTATTCATGTTCTCGCCGAGGGCCATCGCTGTAAACCCTTTGCCCAGATAGTAGGAAGCTTTAGCGTCCACCTGTGTGTGAGCATAGAAGTAGTTGTCGCCGTTCGGCCCAGTCACTCCGAAAGGCACAGCGCCGGGCCCAGTGCTTTGGTATTGATACGCATAGATATTCGCGCCATTGTGCGAGATTCCAAATGTAACGAGCGCGCGCTTGGTAGCGTAGGCTGGACCAATGTTCCATGAATACGGGGCCTGACCGACGAGAGCCGGATTGTCGGTGCGACCGGTGAGGTTGTAGTTCGTTGAATTTGTATACGTGAAATTGGCATTGATCCGTGCGCCAGTCAAGATGCCTGGGAGGTAGTTGAGGCGTTGTTGGTATGCGAGCTCAATTCCCTGGACGTAGGCGTGATCCCCATTGACTTCCTGAAACACCAGATCGCCGGCATATGCCTGTGACAAGGGCGACCCGGCAGCCGGGATGATGGATTGCTGCCCATAGATCGGTTTCGATATCTGCTTGTAAAAGTATCCGGCCTCGATGACGCCGACAGAGGGCAAATACCTCTCATACAGGATGTCGTAGTCGTTTGCATATTCCGCGACGAGTGCGGTGTTTCCGATGTTAATCGTGTACGGAGTGGTCGATTGGTCCTCAGTAATATAGGGCACCAACTGGTACGGATCAGGCCGTGAAATCCCGTGTCCGTAGACTGCGCGAACGTCAGAATTGCTATCGATGGAGTATCGCAACTGGACGCTCGGCAAGGGACTGATGTAAGAGCCGGAGCCATATTGAGGAGTTGTCGAGATATAGTTCCCATTCGCGTCGTTCACGACAAGATAGCCCGTGTTGGAAGTGTTGGTAGCCTCAATGCGCAAACCGGTCTGCAGGTGGAAACGCCCTAATTGAATCGTATTCATGAGGTAGCCGGCTGTGACTCTCTCCTGAAGGTTGTAATTCGCTGCATCGGATTGAAGATGTGTAGTTCCCTCATCCAACGTGTATGCACTTGGGTTAGCGGCCAGATCGCCAGTAAGCAAGTCGAAATTGGTAACTGGCCCCAGATGATAACTTCCGCCATAGAAATGATTATTCGTAAATGAGCCAAGATACGGCGTCATTGAGGGACCGTTGTTTGAATCGTATTCAGGCGAGTATGCGTCCTGTCCCTTGTGCTCATTGCGGATTTGGGCGCCGAATTCAAAGGTGGAGAAATGCGAGCCGGCATGATAGTTAATTCCGGCGGAAGCACCTGCCTGCAGATTGAGTTGGGTTGCTTGTCCGGAAGTCAGATCGATTGTTTCAAGGGAGTACTTTGTCGGATCGAAGATGGGATTACCGGCTACATCACAGGTGTACCGGGGCCGAAATTCACTGGGACCGGGCACGTAAGAACAGTCTTTCCCGGCCGAACCGCCGAACGCTGCCCCTGGATTACCTGCTGCCCCTCCGAAGCGGGAGTGGGACACCGCGATTTGATACTTGAGAAACGAATGATCGAATACCTGATTGCCACCAAGGGCCAGATCGGCAATCTGCAGATTCGGCCTTCGGACGCTTGTGTGATATGCGTCCTTCTTTCCGGCTTTCAGCTGGTATGCGTATTTCTGGCCAAAGTCTCTGAAGTTCGAAAATAATCCGTGTGCATAAAGATCAGAGCCGGCGTTTGGCTTATAGTCCAGGCTGCCTGCAGTGCCGTAGCGGGTGCGGTCGTAGAGATATTGCTGCACGTAGAGTTTGTCGAATGTAATGTTTCCGCTGTCGTCCAGATCGGGCACCGGCTCAACATCGTCGATGCCGCGGCCATTGTAGTCATAGCTGTAGCCCAGCATCAGACCGAATTTCTTCCCCTGGGGAGTGCTGGGACCGAAGCGGAAGCCGGCAGACGAGTCGATCGTGAATGCTTTCCGACCGTTATCAATAGGGGTGTATCCATCCATGCCTTCGATCATGAGCGAGGGCTTATCTGAAGTCGCCTGCTTGATCTGAAGATCCACTGACCCTCCGATAGCGTCGCCGTCCTGGTTTGCGGACAATGTTTTATTGATTGCAACGGCACCCACGAGGTCGGCGGGAATGGTGTCGAGATCGACCTGCCGAACCTCTGGGTCAGGTCCGGGAACAACGACTCCATCGATTGTGGTGTTGCTTAATCTCGGCTCTGTGCCTCTGATCTGCACATACTGCCCCTCACCCTCGTTTCGTTGCAGCGTCACGCCTGGCATGCGCCCGATAGCATCCGCGACATTGGCATTCGGCAGGCTTTGAATTTGTGTGTCGGATTCAACGTTCAGGATGTTCTCGGAAGTGCGCTGTTCGTTAACTTCCACCGCATCGCCCTCCAGGTTTGCATTCACCTCAACCTGCTGGCTGGACACGCCGACACTCAATGTTGCATCCTGCGTCGACGTTTTTCCGGCGGAAATAGTGATCGTGGCAACTGACGTTGCGAAACCGACATAAGAAATCGAAAGCGTATATGTACCAGGCTTAACATTCGAAATCACATAGTCACCCTGTGAATTCGAAATCACTATGATTCCAACCGGTTGGAGAACTACCTGAGCACCCTGGAGCACCGCCCCAGCCGTGTCCTTTACGGTGCCGCTGACCCGCCCATTTCCGCTGGGCTGGCCCTGACCGCTTTCCGCGTCGTCGACCGAAATTGGCGCCGTGTGCGGTGCCGAGAGAGCAGCAAAGGAGCTATCCGCAAAGCTTCCTGCAATGATGGGCCTAACGGTTTGCGCACTGGTCCATGACGAGAAAAGCGCCACAGATATTAATAATCCGATAGTGCGAGGGATCCATTTTCTTAATAAGACGGACATCATGATTCTCCTAACTCGTTTATGTGTGCAGCATGTGGGTCAGCTTTGCAGTCATTATGGCGAGCCAGTCTTAACTCAATCTAAGGAATGAGCCATCCAGAACGGTATTCACGGAGAATTGACAATCCGCCAATAGCATGGTCTGCAGGACCCTTCCCATGCACGTCTTAATCGTCGAAGACAAGCGCAGCCTTGCGGGGCATCTCGCGATGGCACTTGAGCGCGAAGGCTATAAGGTGAAGCTTGCCTATGACGGAGAAGAGGCTCTGCGCCTGGGCATGACGCGGGGATTCGATCTGATTCTGCTGGATGTAATGTTACCGCGCATGGACGGCATTACCGTAATCGGCAAGCTGAGACAAGCACACATCTCAACGCAGACGATCATCGTCTCCGCCCGCGATTCGATGCAGGATATGGTGTCCGGCCTGGATGCTGGTGCCGACGACTACCTTACAAAGCCTTTTGCGCTCGATGTGCTGCTGGCAAAACTCAGAGCCGCGTCGCGCCGCGTTCCAACGCCATCGCCACAGGAATTGTGCTTTGAGGATCTGGTGTTCAAGCCGCACCAATATGAGTTGCAGCGGGGCGATCGTGTCGCTTCTTTGACGCGGACTGAAGGCGCGCTGCTTTCCGTGCTCATCAGGAGAGCACGTTCCGTCGTTCCTCATGCCGTGCTCATAAGTGAAGGTTGGAGCAACGAAGCCGAAGTCAGCTACGACAGCTTGTATGTTTTCATTCGCGCGCTTCGATCCAAGATTACGCAAGCGGGTGAACCCGAATTGCTCCATACGATCCGAGGAGTGGGTTATTCGTTGCGCGCCGGTGGGGCTCAATGAAACGAGCGTCGATTTCGCTCAGGCTTACAGCGTGGTTTGCAAGCATCTTCCTGCTTGGAGCGCTTGCCTTTGGCGCCGCCATGTGGCTCAACCTCAAGCGAACTCTTACCGAAGAACGGTATTCCACGCTCGCCCGCCGGCTCGAACGATTGCAGGATTTACTGAAGCAGACCAAGGACGAAGATCCTGCGGACCGGGATCAGGAGTTCAAGGACTTTGCGCATGCTACAGGAAACGGACTTTCCGAGATTTTCAGACAAGATGGTTCACGGGCGCTCCCATCCCCGTCATCCGCCGCAAGGGCATTTGGCTGGCCCACTTTTCCGGCGGGTTCTCATGAATTGTTCGCGCAGATTGATTCTGGCGGCCAGCCTTATTGGGTGCTGGAACAAAAATTCACTCTAGGTGGCGACAAACTGGTCCTCGCCTCTGCAGCCCCGGCGAGCGGAAACCTGTTAGTTCTGAATAGATTCTGGGAGGGCCTGATCGCGTCGGTCCCGGTGCTGTTGTTGATTTCGTCCGCGGGCGGATATTGGCTGAGCCGGAGAGCATTGCGACCGGTGGACCAGATTACGGCGACTGCCCGATCCATTAGCATTCGCAACCTGGCTGAGCGTTTGCCCGCATCACACAACGGGGATGAATTGGATCGACTCGCCGATACATTCAACGCGATGCTTGTGCGCCTGGATTCAGCCGTAAATCAGATCAAGCAATTCACCGGAGACGCCTCCCACGAATTGCGCGGCCCGCTATCGTTCGTTCGAACGGTCGCGGAGGTGGCGCTGCGCAACCCGAAAGCCGACAAAGCCAGCCGTAAGGCATTTGAAGATATCGTTGAAGAGACCGCCAAGGCCGCAATCCTGCTCGAGGAAATGCTCACGCTAGCCCGCGCTGACGCAGATCGCGGCGGAATGGTGATGGAGCCTCTCAATCTCGCCGATGCCGTGCAGGAAGCTTGCGATATGGCTCGGCCGCTCGCTCATGAACGCCACCTCGCCTTCTTTGATTCCCTGGGAACAGGTCTTACCGTGATGGTTCTCGGTGACTTCTCTGCGCTGCGGAGGCTGACCTGGATTCTTCTCGACAATGCCCTCAAATACACGCAAAGCTCAGGGCGAATTGACGTGGCTTTGACCGCGAACGATGGACGAGCCGCAGTTGTAATCAGAGACAATGGCGCAGGTATCGCTGAAACTGACCTGCCGCGGATATTCGATCGTTTTTACCGCGCCGATCCATCGCGCAGCCAGATCGAAGGAAGCGGGCTGGGGTTAGCCATCGCGAAATGGATAGCCGAAATGCACAATGCAGAGCTCAAGGTGTCCAGCCATCTCGGCGAGGGAACGACCTTCCACCTGACCCTTCCACTGCTCACGGATGCCCATCTGCCGGTTCATCCACACAGACGCGGTGCCCAGGAAGGTATTGAGCTGACTGTGGCTGATCGATGAGTCTGGACGTACCTTATCTCTCCGATTCGACAGAGCTGAAGATCCGCTAGCAAGTCAAGCACCAGAGAGTCCTTGCCTTACCGTTTCGCCAAAGGCTGTCGGGATGTAACGGGTGACGAGGAAAGGCTCGTTCGACCAGCTCCAGGCAGTCCAGCCGATCTCAAGTTCCTGCGTGTAGCGCATCAGGGCTCGAACGAATTCAAGATCACCCGGAGTATCGCTGCCTCCAAACTCTCCAACGAAGACAGGCTTTGATTGCGACAGATTGCCGAAAGCTTCCGGCCAATTTCTTCCTTTGTTCGGGTAGACGTGGGTCGAGTACACAAGATTCTCCACGTCCATCGGCATTCCATGCAGATCATAGGCCCAGTTCGTCCCACCCACGAACACAAGGGCATCCGGGCTCTCGTTCCGAACTGCCTGGATGAGCTTGAGCGCCCAGGGCTGCCACTCCTTCATGGTCACGGTCATCTGATCCAGCGCATACGTCGTACCGTCTTCCTTGTTAAGAGGAAAGGGATCGTCGTCCAGGCGGTCGTGGGGCTCGTTGAACAAGTCATAGAGAACAGCAGGTTCGTCTTGGTACCGCCGAGCAAGCGTAGTCCACAATTCGAGTGATTCGATATTCGGCAGCGGAGCGACGAAATTGCGATTGCCGCCATAGACACGATCCGCATCGAGCCACTGCAGATCGAGCAACGTGTACGCGCCAAATAGCGAAGCCCAGTAGATTACCTGATCGATTGCCTGTTGATATTCCTCGCCAGAACGTCCCAGCCGCCCTCGGAGAACAAAATCCTGATTGAACGGAAGACGGATGATATTGCATCGCCACTCTCTGACGATGAACTCGATTTCAAATCTGGACAACGAAGCTCCAGACAAGAAGCCTTGTTCGTCTGGTCCGGCGTATTCCAACCCGGAACGATTGACGCCGCGCAACATGATTGGCTCGCCGGTGGCCGAGTTGATGATCCGATTTCCCGATGTTCCGAGGGCAGCAAGGCCGTTGGAAAGCTCACCGTTCATCGCGCGGCTCCTGCGACCTGGGAATCGGATGTTGGCGAGGGCCTTGTCGTGCGCATGGCTTGCACGCCGACGCGCTTGAAGAGACGTCATCGAACAAACGTGAGCGCACATTGTACGGAATGCGAATCGCAAACTATACGAAGCGCGAGGAACACGGCCGTGTCGAGTGGCTCGGAGTTACAGCTCCTCGCGGAGGACGTCCATCCCACTCGACCGTGAATTACTTTCCTTTGGCGAGGTTCTTTGGCGATGCTTTTTCCAGCTCTGCAAGCAGGTCTGCAGCGGATGGAGGTGGCTGGACGCTCCCCGAAAAGATCTCTGGTCCGGAGATTTTCTTCCCGTAGATCTTCTCGTTATCGCCGTCATCCGGGCCCAACGAGGTTCCGGAGAGCGAGACTCCGGCGAAAACACCCTGCGCACGGGAGTAGGAAAGCATCTGTGCCTGCATGGTAGCGCTCGTTGCGGCTTCCGCATTCCGTCCTACGGGACCGGCTGCGATGCTGGTTTCAGCGCCTAACTTTGCTCTCCCCTTCATCACCGATCGTGCGCCGTCGTCATTCATCACAAGAATCACAAAGTCGGTTGCCTGTCCGCCAGCCTGCAGGCCGAAGCTTCCGCCGCTGGACTGCATCATGATCGGAGGTCCCCACGGACCGTCGAAGTTCTGACCGCTTCGACAGCTCATCACTCCCTTGCCATATTGGGCTCCAACAATGAACCCGGCCTTCTTGACCGAGGGCAGAATAATGACGCAGTCTGCCTTGTTCAGCACGTTGATGGGGAGACCATTGGGAGCGTTGGCGAGCTCCTTAAACACCTGAGCAGCTCGTGTCACTCTTTCACTTGGTTCATCCGCTCGTGCCAGCAGCGGCACCAGGGCACACATTAAGGCGACCAGCACGCTGGGGAGCCACTTCGATTTCGATAACTGACGGCAGGTCTTTGCTTCAATCACGGCAAGCTCCTTTATGGTGGTTGGCGGATGCAAGGCGACTTGACCCTGCAACCGCTGATCGAGATCGTCAGCAATAATGCCGAAACGCATCGGAAGCGAGCTTAAACAGGTTCGGCATGATTTGCTCTGCGGCACTCGGTACAGACGCCGGACGGCTGACATCAGGTCAAAACAGCGTAAAGCGGACTTATTCCGATGGAACTTCCAAAGAGACGTCAAAATAAGAGAAGCCCGCTCTGATTGATGCTGGTGATTGCAGAACGGTTGGCCGACTGAGCATTTGGGCAAGAGGTGGAAACAACGCATACCAGAGCTGGACCAGACCAGGGAATTGGTGGAACAAGCGGCGATTGGGCATCTGACCGGATTCTTCATTAGCGGAAAATATGAATTGTCTCGCTTGGTTCCAATGCGACACTCAGGATTCTGCGGTGCATCCACCTGATCGATTCGAACCAGTTTTTACTTTTCCTAACTGTTGATAAGTTTTTTATTTTGCTAATGTTACACGACAATGCAAAGGAAGCAGACGGCTTGATCAGGACCAGTTCCCCTCCCCTCCACTAAAAGAATCCCCACCACTCCCAAATCAAAAGGGTGAGCCAGACTCTCGCCGGAGGCTGACGGCATGATGATGGCCCCGGGGTGGACAGCTAACATGATTGTCGAGCCAAAACCTGCCAATACATCGGCGTTGAAACGATTGCTTTGACTGGAGAGGGTCAAGGGCAACCGGGTCCACGGCACAAGAGCGCAAGAAGACTTCTCTGTACCATGTCCGGTTAACACTGGCCCCCACAAGAATTGGAAAGATTTACGGAGAACAGATGACGACATCGAGAAGAGATTTTCTGAAGACGACGGCAATTGCGGGTACGGTAGTTGCAATGGATCGCATTTCCGCCTTTGCTGAACCGATCGGGAGTATGGGAACAGGAACATTAGACTTGCCCGCACGAGCAGACCAATCAGCAGGCGCCCTGGAATATACGCGTGGCATCGGCGTGTACCCCGGCGAACCAGGTGCGGACTTCGGTCCTATCCTCATTCCTGACACAGCCAGCTACCGCAATCTTGCTCTTCTGCGGCCTGCTTATCACTCCAGCAGCTACGACTACAACCTCACTGCCCAGCTCGTGACCGATGGCATCAAGACAGACCAATTGCCTGAATGGATCGTCGTCTCCGATGCGACACAGGGTCCGGTCGCAAAGGAAGATCGCGAGGTGATTGTCGACCACGCGCCCATGAACACGATGGAGCTTCGCGGAGCGCGCGCCCAGGTGGACATTCAGCTTGCCGGAGGCACTGCAGCGCCGGAGATTGACCGAATCCAGCTCTTCGTCGTGTCTCCGTTTCAGGCATCGCCTGCCTCGCTCACGTTCACAGTGTCTGTTTCTGAAGATGGCCGCGTCTGGGAAGTTGCAGGCACTACGTCAGCGCCTAAGCCTGCATCCGCTGCGGGATATCCGCCGGATTTCTGCCCTCCAAATCATTTCTTCACGCCCTTCATCGCGCTCAATTCGGCCAGCCGCAGCCGCTTTTATCGGATCGAATGCGCCGCGGGCGCCGGAAACAATCGCATGTCGGTCTTCGATACTGTGTGGAAGCTCGGGCAGGTTGCTTTCTACAAGGGTGATCAGCGCGTCGAGGTTGGGGGTCCATACAGCTTCACCAGCGCGTGGATGAGCGCGGGATCAGGCGACGAATGGGTTTATGTCGACTTGGGCTCGCGTTGCGAATTCGACCACGTAAAACTCTACTGGATCGCGCGCGCAATGGAAGGCTCCGTGCAGGTTTCAGACGACGCGGAAAACTGGCACGATCTGCAATCACTGTCTGGCATGTCGGGCACAATCGATGATTTCAAGCTCCCGCAACCCGCGACTGGCCGCTATGTGCGCGTACTGATGACGCGCCCCAGCTCACCCTACGGCTACATCCTGAGCGAGATTGAGATTTTCGGCCGTGGTGGGTTTATCGCGAAGCCCAAGCCGGCACCCCAATTCGGTCCGGATCGCAAGCAGCTTCTTGCCGGCGGGTCGTGGCGCATTCAGAGGTCGAACCTCGTCGCTGATGCAGGCGAGTCGCTCTCAAAACCCGGCTTCCACGATGCGGATTGGCTCGTAGCTACTGTGCCGGGAACGGCGCTGACTTCCTACGCGAATCTCCAAGCGATTCCTGATCCGAACTTTGGACAGAATCAACTTCACATTTCAGATTCCTATTTCTACTCCGATTTCTGGTACCGGACAGAGTTCACCGCACCATCGAAAGCTCCGCAGCAATTCGCCTGGCTCAACTTCGACGGCATCAACTGGAAGGCTGAAGCATTTCTGAACGGCGAAAAGCTTGGTCGAATCGAAGGCGGCTTTATGCGCGGCCAGTTTGATGTCTCGCAGAAAATCCTGCCCGGCAAAGTGAACGCTCTCGCGGTGCGCATTGAAAAGAATGCGACCCCTGGCAGCGCCAAGCAAAAGACGTTTGAGGTCTGCGCCAAGAACGGCGGCGGCCTCGGTGCTGACAATCCCACGTATCACTCAACCATCGGGTGGGATTGGATTCCAACCATGCGCGGGCGCGACATCGGCATCTGGGGCGACGTATCTCTAACAATCACTGATGCGGTCACGATCGAAAATTCCTTCGTTACCGCGAAGCTCCCGCTTCCGGACACAACGTCCGCCGACGTGACGATTCAAGCGGACCTCATCAATCACCAGGCTCATCCGTTCACGGGCCTTCTGCGCTGCCAGCTCGGCGATATCCGAGTGCAGCAGCGTGTGCAGCTCGCTCCGGGAGAGCGAAAGACCGTCACGCTCGATCCGTCGACAAGTCCTGCACTCCACTTGAAAGACCCCAAGCTGTGGTGGCCTGTTGGTTATGGCGATCCCTACCTCTATGATGTTCAGCTTTCAGTCGAAGCCGGCGGAAAGTCTATCGACAAAAAGGCCTTCGAGGCAGGCATTCGCCAAATGACCTACAGCGAAGATGGCGGCGCACTTCGCATCTGGATCAATGGTCGCAGGTTCGTTGCTCGCGGCGGCAACTGGGGATTCGGTGAGTCGATGCTTCGCTATCGTGCCCGCGAGTTCGACGTCGCCGTCCGCTACCACCGCGAGATGAACTTCACCATGATTCGCAACTGGGTCGGCCAGATCGGCGATGAAGCATTTTACGAAGCCTGCGATCGTCACGGAATCGTCGTGTGGCAGGACTTCTGGCTGGCTAATCCGTGGGATGGCCCAGAACCAAACGACAATGATCTGTTCCTTAAGAACGTGAAGGACCTCGTGCTGCGCATCAGAAATCATCCCTCCGTTGGTCTCTATTGCGGCCGCAATGAGGGATTTCCTCCTCCGCCACTCGAGCAGGGGATTCGCAAAATCCTCGCCGATTTGCATCCACAACTTCATTACATCCCAAGCTCTGCCGACCAGGTGGTCAGCGGACACGGGCCCTACTGGGCGAATCCGGCGCAGTTTTACTTCAAGGCAGCAGATAAACAGTTGCATAGCGAAATCGGCGCACCCAATATCCCATCACTCGACAGCGTGCGCCTGATGATGCCCGAGAAGGCGATTTGGCCGCAAGGGCTTGATTGGGGCCTGCACGACTTCTGCCTGCAGGGCGCAATGGGCGGCGCCGGCTTCCGCGCCATCATTGAGAACAGCTATGGTGGCGCAACCAGTGCCGAAGAGTGGATCAAGCTGGCCCAGTTCGTGAACTACGATACGTACCGCGCCATGTTTGAAGCACAAAGCCGCTACCGCATGGGTGTGCTGCTTTGGATGAGCCACTCATGCTGGCCTTCGTTTGTGTGGCAGACATACGACTACTTCTTCGAACCAACCGCCGCCTACTACGGATGCAAGAAAGGATCGGAGCCTCTGCACATCCAGTGGAACTCCGCTGAAGAGGCCATCGAGGTTGTGAACTACAGCGCCGGCAAGATCACTGGACTGCAAGCGTCGGTTGAGATTCTCAACATGGATGGCAAGCGGATGGACGTGAAAACAGCTTCCCTGGACAGCGCCGAAGACTCGACGACCACCTGCATCAACATGAAATATCCTCGGGGATTGTCGCCCGTTCACTTCCTGCGCCTGGCGCTTACACGCGGTTCAGAAACGATCTCTTCGAACTTCTACATGCGCGGTCTGCAGCAGAACGATTTTCGCGCCATCCGCCAGTTGCCCGTTGCGAAGCTGGACGCAACTACCACCTCTGAGCGAAAAGGGGATCGCTGGGAACTGTCGACAAAGTTGCAGAACACCGGCGCCACGCCTGCCTTGATGGTGCGCGTAAAAGCGGTCCGGGAAAAAACGGGCGATCGCATCCTGCCGGCTATCTATTCCGACAATTACGTCGCTTTGATGCCGGGCGAAACTCGCACGATTGTCACCGAGATCAACGAAGTCGACACGCGCGGCGAGAAGCCCGCAATCGTTTTGGGATAGAAGGCCGGAATTGCAGAAAGGCCAGTCGCATTTGCTGCGACTGGCCTTCCAAGCAGATTCGATTGATCGAAAAGCAGCGACTCTAGAAGGTGAATCGCCCCCCGAACTGGAACTGGCGCGGGCTGTTCACGGTGTTGGTAATCTGGCCGAAGACTCCTGCAACATCGGGCTGCGTCGCCACAGCGAAGATACTCGGCACACCCGGCATTCCCAGTTGCGCCTTGTTCGTAATGTTGTAGGAGGAGATTTCAAAGCGGAGAGCCCGTTCGCCGCCCAGAGAGAAGCTCTTGTAGAGTGACAGATCGAAGTCTTGCGCTCCCATGGTGCGAACGTGGTCGAGATAGGCAGGCGCAGTTCCGGCGACCAGCGGATTGGCTGTGGTAGTGTCCGTGGACCCCACCGGCACACCCGGCATCGTAAAACAGGAAGCGTTGAACCACGCCGTTGCCGTGTGAGGAGCTCCTTTGCTGGGATCGCACACCATATCCGCCCGCTGGTTGAAGTAGGACGGCGACACCCCTGAAACGGGCGAAGCGACTGGTATGCCGGTGCTCAGGTACGCAATGATATTGCCGGTCCAACCGCCAAGGATGGCATCTCCAACTCCGTTCAGGTTGACGGCCCTCCCCCTGCCTATCGGCAGATCATAGGATGCCTCTCCTGTGAATTGATACTTGACGTCCTGCGGGCTCACGGAGTGCTCGAAACTGAGGTTTTTCCAATCCTGCGCAGCTCCCCCATGCGAGCCGACGAAGCCCAACGGAGGATTGCCGTCGTCGGTCATCAGCTTTGCCCAGGTAAAGCTCGCGAGCGCGGTGAAGTGGTGCGTCAATCTCTTTTGTAATTTTGCCTGAAGGGAGTTGTAATCAGAGTCGCCACCGGGATAACCGGCCACGTTGACGCCGTTTCCTCCGCCGTAGCTTCCATTACCGAATTGCGGGAATTCCTGGAGCGAGACCCACAATGGAACAGTGGCAGAACCAACATTGGAGTTCGTTGATGGCTGGATCGCCGCCCAGTTGTTTGAAACCATCTCGCAAGCCGGATTTGAAGGATCGACGCAAAGAGAAGCACCATTACTCGCAATCGTTCCTAGATCCAGCTGATTGAGATCAACCCCGCCAAGCGGCAGGAAAAGTCCACGGCTACCCACATATCCGGCGCTTACGACGATCTCATGAGGAAGCTGGTATTCCAAGCCAAAATTGTAGTTGTAAGTCGTAACAGTGTTTTGGGAATGGAGCATCGTGGCAAGCGAAGTTCCCAGATTGTTTGCGAGCCCCGCTGGCGGGCTGCTGAAGGTGGGAACCACACCTTGCGGAAATGGATTGCTCAGTGAATAGATTCCGGTGTCGCTCGGAGAAGGATCGCCGGGAGATGCACCCGCACAGGCTGATGTGCCGTTATAAACGGTGTTGCCGTCTGCGTTGTAGCAGGTAGCATCCCAGTTCGTCACAGAAGAAAAACCATCACTGTCGAGTGATGCGCTGCCAACCATCTGTGCACTGGGGCCGTAGTAGAAACCGGCACCGCCGCGCACTACGAATTTATCAACGGGCTGCCATGAGAAACCCAGACGTGGTCCGAAATTTTTGAAGTTGGTTTCAAACGGCGAGCGGTTCTTGCTGTCGACATAGACCTCGGCACCCGTATAGGAAACACCGTTGACGGTATTCGCCGCGGTCGGATCAAAGTATTCCAGACGATTGTGCCGCTCATTTCGACCTGCAAAGATATCCCAGCGAAGCCCGGCAGTGACAGTGAATGACCTAGTGGGACGAAACGTGTCTTCGACGAATGACGCGTAGTACGGATTGGACTCGGCAACAAACAGATCTTTGGTGAAATCGTAGCCTTCACTTCCCGGTGTGGATCCCATGCCGATCAGGAAGGACGCAAAGTCACTGCCGCCACCTCCGTTGGAGACAGTCTGGTCAGTCGCCGAAAGGTCGAAGCCGTAAGAACCCGAGGAAGCTGGCGGCTGGCCGACGTTCAAGAATCGCTTCATGAACTCGAATCCGGCGCTGATCTCGTGCTTCCCCATGAGCTTGGTAATCGTAGCGCTCACGTCATTGTTTTCGCTGGCATATTGGAACGTATTCCAATTAGCCGTGCCGCCAATGCCGCCTCCTGCATCCCAGAAGTTGACGTAAGGCAGGGTCTTGTACACCTGCTCCGCCGCCAGCGAGGCTGGGAAACCAAGTGTAGTGATGTCGAACCCGTCCTGGCGCGGATCGCCGCCTTGATTCTCATAGTGGCGCGTGAAAGAATATCGCAGCTGCAAAGCAGTCGAAGAATTGATTGTGAGATCGTCAGCAAGAATGAAGTTCCGTCCGTTGGTCACATTCTGCGCGTAGTTCAAATCCCACATATTGTCGAACGCATTGACCAGCGACGAGAAGAGACGATCGAAGGAGAATCGGGCGAAAATCCGCTGCTTTTCACTCTGGGTCCAATCCACGCGGATATCGAACTTCTGTGCAGTCATGGGATCAAGACCGGGAACGCGCAAGTTGTTCAACGCACCGGTCGTATCCGTATCGCATGTGTTGGTACTCGGATAATTGCACTTCGGAAATTCAGAAAGAAACTTCAGCGCAATCGGATTGGGGTTGGTGATCACGTTGTTCGGGAACTGCTGACGTGTACCATCCCCGTTGTCTGGTAGCAGAGGATCGTAGATTTGAAAATTGTCCGCTGAGAAGTCGCCGGTTCGTTCTGCACTAGTCGGTACGGTAAAAATATTCGAACCATCGAACTGCTCCTGCTGCGTCGCTTCATAGTCGGCGAAAAAAAAGAGCTTGTCCCGTTTGATGGGGCCGCCAATGGCTCCGCCTTCCTGATAGCGATGGAACGCGGGGGCTTCATTTGGCGAATCGCCGGCTAGCTGCGTCTGCTTGTTAAAGTACTCGTTCGCCGCCATCACATTGGGCCTGAACACACCAAACAGGTCGCCGTGAAACTGGTCGGTGCCGGACTTTGAAACGATGCTGATAACGCCCGCACCTCCACTCTGATACGAAGCAGGCGTGTTCTGGGTCTCGACGCGGGTCTCTTGCACTCCGTCTTCCGGAATATCGAGCGCCGGAATGATGGCGCCGGCATTGTTCTCGGCGATTCCCAGCGGACTACCGTCAACCATGTAGTAAACCGAACCGATGATGGCGCCGTTGATGGTGTAGGAAGAAACATCCACTCCCGGGCGACCGCTCGTGATGCTGGAGATCTGCTGAGAGCTGGAGGAATTTGGCGAGCCATTTGCCGGGGTAACACCTGCACTGAGTTGCACCAGGTCGAAGACGTTGCGCGTAAGCAGCGGAACCCTGTCAATGGTGTCGGCTGAAATCAGTTGGCCGACCGTCGAGTTACTCGACTCCACCAACGCCGTGGCCGCGTTCACCGTCACCACCTCGCTTACACTGCCGATCTTCAGCGCAAGGTTGACTGTCGAAACCTGGTCGACGGAGACCGTAATATTCTTTTCGACGAGCGTATCGAATCCCTTTGCGCTGGCCGTTATCTGGTAGTTGCCGGGGGCGAGCGATACGAAGGAATACAAGCCCGCGGCAGTGGACACGGTGGAAAGCTTCAGCCCGGTTGCGTGGCTCTGTGCAGAGACCCTTGCATCGGGAATGATTGCGCCTGAGGGGTCCGTCACCAGTCCGCTGATCGATCCTCTGCCAGCCTGGGCAAAAGCCGCCGAAGCAAACCCAATTAGCACGCAAACAAGGAAAAAAGACCGCACATAGGCGGCTCGCGCACACTGCTTATCCATGGCTACCCCCGGGGCAAAACGCCCAATTCAAACGTTTGAATCTCTTGACAGCAGAATGTAGAATCGTTTCTTCTGCATGTCAAGCAGAAAGTATTAAGCAGGGATTAACGGCGTCCCGCTCAGGTATCGAGAGTCGATTTATCGGGTCGCTGTGGCAAAATGGCGCTGAATTCCCAACGTGATCCCCATGCAGGGAGGCAAGACAAGTGCAACGCAAGTCCGGCCACGTGACGCTCCTGGATATCGCAAAAGCCTGCGGATACTCAGTTTCCACCGTCTCTATCGTGCTCAGCGAAGCTCCGTTGTCGCAGAATGTAGCCGCCTCCACGCGCGAGCAGATCCGCACTATGGCGCGCGAGCTTGGCTATCACCCTGACGCCTACGCCCGCTCATTGCGCCGGCGCCGCAGCCAGACAATCGCCGTTCTCGCCTACGATCTCTCCGACCCCTTTTGCATTCCCATCGTTCACGGAATCCAAGCTGGGCTTCAGCCTGCCGACTACCTCCCGCTGTTGGTCGACGCGCAGACCCAGCGAAGGCTCTTCGACAGCTACCTCAAGATGATCCTCGAACGGCGAGCCGAGGGCGTGATCGTTATCGCCAGCTGGATATTCCAGGAGACAAATCTTCTGGAAGACATCGAAAAGAATCAGGTCCCGATCGTGATTGTCGGCCGCGACCTCACCGACAGGAAGGTCAGTTCTCTGCTCGTGAATAATGAAGCCGGCGGCGCGCTTGCCCTGCGTCATCTGATCGAACTCGGTCATCGCCGCATCGCCATCGTCCGCGGCCCTGAGGAACTCTTCGATACCGAGCCACGTTGGGCAGGCGTGCAACGCGCTGCGGCTGAAGCCGGCATTCAAATCGACCACCGGCTGGTCTTTCAACTGCCAAACCTGACGGATTCGACCTCGGGTTTTGAAGGAGGACTGCGCTTCTCGAAGGAAATGCTGGCATTGGGAAGCCCATTTACCGCGGTGCTCGCATTCGACGATCTCACCGCTCTCGGAATTGTGCGTGGATTGACCGACGCCGGTCTGAAAGTCCCTGAAGACTGTTCCGTGGTCGGATTCGATGACGTTCTGCCCGCAGCTGTATCCACCCCAGGCATCACGACAATACGCCAGCCGCTGAAAGAGATGGGCCTGCTTGCCGCGGAATGGACCTTGCAGGCAATCGACTCCCGCGATCAAATCGCGGAAAAACCGGTGAAGCTGTACAAAGCGCCGCCTGAACTTGTGGTCCGCATGTCGACCGCCCAACAAACTCCCGCGCCGCGCAGAATCAGCTCCGCAAAATCGCGCTTGACAATCTAGTGGTCGCGAGAGATATTCCTTTATTCAAACGATTGAATCAATCTGATCGACGACAAAACCAAGAACGAGATCGCCCTCTTGCAAGGAATTGCCAGGTGCCCATGAATCGGAAAGCTTCTATTTTTCTCTTTGTCTTTTTCCTTTTGCCCGCATTGTTGACTGCGGAAAAATCAACGCCTCTGCACGATAACTGGCAACTGCAGTCGGCATGCAAAACAACTGCCGCGGGCGAAGCGATCTCGACTGCGCAATACAGACCCGAGGGCTGGCTTCAGACTTCGGTGCCGAGCACGGTGCTTGCCGCGCAGGTCAAGGCTGGCGTTTTTCCTGATCCGTACTTTGGCGACAACCTCCGGCAAATCCCCGGCACGAGCTATCCCGTCGGCCAAAACTTCTCCAATCTGCCCATGGCCGCCGACAGTCCCTATGCCTGCGGCTGGTGGTACCGCAAAGAATTCACCGCGCCGGCGCTCGCCGCGAAAGACAATCGCCTCTGGCTGCACTTCGGCGGCATCAACTACCGGGGTGAAGTCTGGCTCAACGGCCACAGGATCGCCGATTCTTCCGCGGTAGCTGGCGCCTATCGCACCTACGATTTCGATGTCACCGACTTCGTCGTTCCGAGCAAAACCAATATCCTCGCCGTCAAGACCTCTGCACCAACTGAAAAGGATCTCGGCATCAACTGGGTCGATTGGAATCCCTGTCCCCCCGACAAGGACATGGGCCTCTGGGGAGCAGTGGACATCGTCGAAACGGGCCCGGTCACTGTGCGCTCACCCATGGTCATCACCCACTTTGCGGATGGCTCGCTCAAAACGGCAGATTTGACCGTCTACGCAGAACTGCACAACGCGACCGGCAACGCGGTTAAGGGAGTGATCACGGGAACTGCCGCCGGAGTGCACTTCGAAAAACCCGTTGAATTAGCCGCCCACGAGGATCAGACGGTTGTCTTCAGCCCGGAGCAGTTTCCTGCCCTTCGCTTGCAGAATCCAAAGCCATGGTGGCCGCGCCAGATGGGCGACCCTCACCTCGAACCCCTCACTGTCAGCTTCAATGCCGAGGGCCGCACGTCCGACGAGCAAAGCGTGAACTTCGGCGTTCGCGAAATCACGTCGGAGCTTACCACCAACGGCAGCCGCCTCTTCCGCGTGAATGGAAAACCTATTCTAATCCGTGGTGCAGGTTGGTCGCAGGATATGCTGCTGCGCACGGATGACAAACGACTTCGCGATCAGTTGCAGCTTGTTCAGGACATGAACCTCAACACCATCCGCCTCGAGGGAAAACTCGAAACCGACGATTTCTTCCGTCTTACCGACGAACGCGGCATCCTCGTGATGCTTGGTTGGTGCTGCTGCGATCACTGGGAGCACTGGAAAGACTGGAAGCCCGAAGATCTTACGATTGCTACATCCTCCCTCCGCTCGCAGATGCTCCGCCTGCGACATCATGCCAGCCTGCTTGTCTGGCTCAACGGCAGTGATAATCCTCCGCCCGCCGATGTCGAGAAGGCATACCTGCAAGTCGAGTCAGAAACACACTGGCCCAATCCGATCCTCTCTTCTGCTACCCAAGCGCCGACAGCCGTGAGCGGCGAGAGCGGCGTAAAGATGAGCGGCCCGTACGACTACGTCGCGCCAAGTTACTGGTACACCGCCCTCAAGTTCGGCGGCGCCATCGGTTACAACACCGAGACCAGTCCCGGGCCAGCCATTCCGTCCCTCGCAAGCCGCAAGCTTTTTCTGTCCGACCCCGACACATGGCCACCCACCGCCAACTGGAGTCTCCACTACGGTGGTGGCGAATTTGTGAACCTGAAGGTCTTCAACTCCGCCATGGAAGCCGTCTACGCCAAACCCAATTCCGCTGCCGACTATGAGCGCATCGCGCAAACCATGGAGTACGACTCAGAGCGCGCGATGTTCGAGGCGTACAGCAAAAACAAGTACACCTCAACAGGCGTCGTCCAGTGGATGCTGAACAATGCCTGGCCGTCGATGATCTGGCATCTTTACGACTACTACCTCGATGCGGGAGGCGGATACTTCGGTACCAAGAAGGCCTGTGAGCCGCTGCATATTCAATATGCCTACGACGATCACTCCATCGACGTCGTCAACAGCACCTATGCGGATGCGGCGAATCTTCGCGCCAATGTCCATGTCTACGGCCTCGCGTGGAATGAACTCTACTCTGCCCAGTCCACATTAGATTCAAACGCCGACAGCGCTCAGCGCGTATTCACTATTCCCGCAAACCTCTTTTCCAGCGCAGAACGAATCTTCTTCATCGATCTGTCGCTCACTGATTCAACCGGCCATGTAGTGAGCCACAACTTCTACTGGGTGCCGGGAACACTCACCGCGTTCGATTGGGAAAACACTGACTACACCCACACGCCCGCCGCACGACATGAAGATCTGACCGCGCTCGCTCATCTGCCCGCTGCACAGGTTGCCGCACATGCGGATATCGTGAACACTGCCCACGGCCGCGAAATCCACGTGCATCTAGCGAACCAGTCCAACGCGCTCGCATTCCAGGTGCGTGCCGCAATCCGCACAAACTCCGGCGGACTGATTGCGCCCGTATTCTGGTCCGACAATTGGATCGAGCTGAAACCGGGAGAATCCACCACGCTGACTGCACAATTGCCGGAAGGCGAAAATGCAGTGCCTACAGTCCAGGTTGATGGCTGGAATGTTGCGCACATCACGCTCACGCCAACAACAGCAGTCGCAGCACGCTAAGGAACTGAATGGCGGCCACCTCGGGCACACAATCCGAAACGATAGGACTCAGACGCACCCTGCGTTTCCGGGATCTGGTGCTCTACGGAATCATTCTGATCCAGCCGACGGCGCCGATGCCGGTCTTCGGCGTCCTCTACCAGGAGTCGCGCGGCCACGTGGTTGCGGTAATTCTGCTGGCCATGATCGCCATGCTGTTCACGTCCGTCAGCTATGGGCGCATGGCCCGCGTATACCCGCATGGCGGCTCCGCTTTTCTCTATGTCGGTAAGGAGATTCACCCCAGTCTCGGCTACATCACCGGCTGGTGTCTCGTCCTCGATTACGTTATCAACCCGCTGATCTGCGTCATCTGGTGCAGTAGAGCAGCCATGAACTTCGTTCCTGAAGTTCCTTACATCGCATGGGCAATCTTCTTCGCGCTTCTCTTTACTGTTCTGAATTGCAACGGCGTCGAGACCTCGGCGCGCATCAACGCCGGAATGGCTGCGGCGCTCGGCGTCGTCATCGTCCTCGTGCTCATTGCTTCCATTCGCTGGGTTCTTCATATCGCGCATCCCACAGTCGGCCTCTTTCTCGATCCGCTCTACAATCGCGCCAGCTTCAATTCAAGTGCGCTGCTGCATGGCACATCCATCGCTGTGCTTACCTACATCGGTTTCGACGGCATATCGACGCTCACAGACGAGGCAAAGGACCCTGCCCGCAACGTTCCCCGCGCCATCGTGCTCACCTGCCTTATCACGGGGATCCTCGCCAGCATCGAAGTCTACTTCGCACAGCTTGTGTGGCCGCGCGGCGCGGCTTTCCCCGACATAACCACTGCGTATGTTCACGTCTCGGGCCGCATGGGTGGACCGATTCTGCTGGCCATTGTGAATGCCTCGCTCCTGCTGGCCAACATGGGCTCGGGCATGGCCTCGCAACTCGGTGCGGGGCGACTGCTCTACGCCATGGGACAGGACGGCGCAATCCCGAGACGCTTTTTCGGCGCTGTAAGCCTGAAGAATCGCATCCCCAGAAACAATGTTCTGCTGATTGGAGCCGTCTGCCTTGCCGGGGCCCTCATCCTCAACTACGACCTAGGCGCTGAGCTCCTCAACTACGGTGCGCTGCTGGCCTTCATCGGAGTCAACCTCGCCTCGCTTCTCCGTGGGTGGCGCCACGGCCGCTGGTCGCAGACAATGCCTATGCTCGTTTCGTTGGCCGGCATGGCAACCTGCGCAGTGTTGTGGTGGAATCTCAGTCCGAAGGCAAAAACCGTCGGCACATGCTGGGCCGTCGCCGGCATTCTGCTCTGGATAGCACGCCGCCGCTTTACGGTCCTTCCCGGAGAAACCGCATGACCGATCCCATACCCAATCCGCAAGACCGGGCGCAGCGCCGCTTCGACGTCACTCTCGTCGGCGATACAAATCTCGATCTCTTGCTCTACGGACTTCCCGAAGAGCTCCCCTGTGAAGATGAGCTGCTGGCCAATGGAATGGCGATCCGCGTTGGCGGATCGGGTGCGATCACCGCGCACAATTTGGCCTCTCTCGGCAACAAGGTTGGATTTGTGACCACCGTTCCGGGCGACGATTTTGGCAGCCTCTGCCAGGCAGAACTGCACCGGGCGGGGGTTGACCTGTCCAGTTCCGTACCGCTCCAGGATTCACGAACAGGTGTCACTGTACATCTGCAGCACAAAGTGCTGCGCCACATGTTCACCTATGCGGGCGCCACTTTCCAGCTCGCATTCGATCACCTCGACTTCGGATATCTCTCCAATTCACGCCACTTCCACATGTCGTCGTATTATCTGCAACGAGCGCTGACGCCTCGAATACCCGAGCTCTTTCGAAAGCTCAAAGCAGTCGGCCTCACCATCTCGCTCGATCCGAACGATGACCCGGCGCATACATGGAATCGCAGCATCCTCGAAGCGCTGGAGCTTGTAGATGTGCTGATGCCCAACGAGCGCGAAGCGTGCCTCATCGCCGGCGAGCCAACCCTCGAACGCGCAATCCCAGTTTTGCGTAATGTGGTGCCTCTTCTCATCATCAAGCGCGGCGCAAAAGGTGCTTCTGCCTTCACCGCTCACGATGAATGGCACGCGCCGGCCGGGAACGCAAAGATGATCGACGCCGTGGGAGCAGGCGACAGCTTTAATGCAGGTTTTCTTCACGCATGGATTCGTGGCTGGGGCATAGACCGCGCCTTGGCTCTTGGAAATCTTTCTGGCGCAATCTCAACTTCGATGAGCGGCGGCACAGCCGCGTTTTGCAATGGCGATTCGTTGCAGGCTCTCAGAAATGCCTGCGAAATTGTTCCGCCACAGCCCGTAATCTAATCGTGTCTTGGACAAGGCCGCTTAGGTGACGCCATATTATGATTGCCCCATGCCGATCCGACATCCAGTTTTCCCCGCATTCGCTGCGGCGATCGCCTTCCTGTTGTTTGCAGCAACAGGCAGCGCCCAGGCAGTAGCTCCTCATTCCCCTCTCGACGCATTCCGTCCTCAGTTCGAGTCGGTTCTGCAGCAGCATGGTGTAGTAGGTGGCGGGTTCGCGCTTATTCGCGGACGGGGCCCAGCACAGACGATCGCATTCGGCGAGGCTCGCTCCGACACGCATCAGCGGGTCGACGACGCAACCGCATATAACTGGGCTTCCATCACCAAAACCATGACGGCCATTGCAATTCTGCAGCTGCGCGATCGAGGCAAGCTCTCGCTGGATGATCCTGCCGTCCGCTATGTACCTGAGTTGCGTCAGGTTCACGATCAATTCGGAAGCATTGATTCCATCACCATTCGGCATCTGCTTACGCACAGCGCGGGATTTCGTAATCCTACATGGCCCTGGGACTGTGATGACTCATCAAATTGCGACTGGCAACCATTCGAGCCGACTAGGTGGTCGCAAGTCGCAGCGATGCTTCCCTACACGCATGTTGCCTTCGCGCCCGGCACGCGCTGGAGCTATTCGAACCTCGGCTATGTCTTCCTCGGCCAGATCATCGAGCGTCTCAGCGGCGACGACTTCGAAGTCTACATCGACAAGAACATCCTGAAGCCGCTCGGCATGACGAAGAGCTATTTCGATGTTGCGCCATATTTCCTCGAGCCGCACGTCGCCGCCAGCTATCTCCGCGCAGGCACAAAACTCACGCCGCAGCCCTTCAACTTCGACACCGGCATCACGACTTCGAACAGTGGTCTGAAGGCGCCGATCACCGATATGGAAAAATACCTGCGCTTTCTGATCGGAGATCCCGGCAATTCGGTGTATGAAATTGTGCTGAAGCGTAGTTCGATTGAGGAAGCTTGGACCGGCGTGCTCCCGGCCTCCGAGCCCGGACAGGCCGCAACCGCGTACACCGCGGGGCCGCACGGATCGCAGCCAAAGATGGGCCTCGGATTCTTCGTCGTTGAGACCGGCGGCCATCGCTACATCTATCACGACGGAGACCAGGGTGGCTTTTCATCGGAGTTGTTAATTGACCCGGCAGATCTCTGCGCCAGCATTCTCGCAGTGAATACGACCGATACGGGCACTCCGCCGTCCACGCCAGAGTCGCACCCGCAGTCGAATACCGAGCCGGACGCAAAGACCGACCTCCGCCAGACGCTGCGAACTATTTTGATCGAGCAGGTATTCTCGTCGACAAAATGACTGCGCTACACTCCTGCTAGTCCGAGCCCTTGCCGATGTCCATTGATGGCGAGATCGGATTGCGCTCGTCGATGTACTCATCGATGACCTTCTGCAGCAGCCCCTTGGCGTCGAGAATAAACTCAACCGCGTCGCGCCCAGCGCCGTAGCCTCCCGCATTTGGCGTAATGTAGTGCGCCTCGTCCTTGACCTGTTGCCGCGCATTGGCCACGGCCACAGCAAATCCGCACTCGCGCATTACGGGCAGGTCGATAACATCATCTCCCACGTAGGCAATCTCTTCGAGCGTCACGCCTTCCTTCGCCATGATCTCGCGCACCGCCTGCATCTTGAAGGCCTGTCCCATGTACACAAATTCCAGTTTCAGGTCACGCGAGCGCGTTGCCACTGTCTCGCTGATGCGCTTCGTGATTACGCCGCACTTCATTCCGCCCAGGCGCGCCAGCGAAATCGCCGTGCCGTCGTGTGCGTTGTAGCCCTTCGCCTCCATCATGGTTGTCGAATGCACGCCAAAGCCAACCTGCCCCGCGTGCTTTGAAAGGTGCGACTGCGTATCTGCACTACTCGACGCGGGGTTCGGAGCGGGAACAAGCCAGATGGTGCCATCGGTCAGTACGCCGTCCACGTCAAAGAGAATTATCTTGATGCGGCGGGCGCGATCTTGCGCGGTCAATGTCATGATTCAATCCTAAATGTGAGCCCATCGGCCAAGATGCCAAGCCAGCCTTCACCGCTCGCGACGAAGTTTGAGACAATGCGAAAATGGATGGGAACGACACCCCTGCGCCTCCAACTCCTGCGCCTCAACTCGATCCGGAAGACTACTACTTCGACGGCCCCTACATGGTCTTCACCGCCGCTTATCTGCTGAAGCGCGGCACCTGCTGCGGATCCGGTTGCCGGCACTGCCCCTATCGCGGTACCGATCGCGATCGCAATCCGCCTGCATGATCTGACGATCAGATTTCGTCCTGGACAAATCCTTCTTCAGCAGAATCGTCCAGTTCCGCTTCGGCAGATTCGGCGTCATGACCGTCGCCCGACAACTCTCCCTGAGCTTCGTCCTGCGGCCTGTCTGGCGATTCCATATCGACAGCAGCTTCAGAAAGCTCGACACTCTCCTCCGCCTCTCGGCCGCCAGCCGACTGCTCCAGGATGAAGAGCACCATGCGAGCAAAATCCTCAGGCTCCAACGGATCCGCTGAGCCGGACGCGCTCTCCGGCGCGATCTCCCAGCGATGATGAAGACCGGTCTTCACCAGACCCGGTTGAATACAGGAGACGAGAATCTCGCCGTCGCCCAACTCCGCTGCCAATGCATCCGAGAGCACCTCAATCGCTCGCTGCGTAGCCGCATAAGCAGTTGGCCGTGAGCTGCTGCCCAGGGAACTCGACACATTCACCAGGTGCCCGGACCCCTCGGAAACAAAGTGCTTCACAAAAACGTAGGCCACACGAAACGAGCCCTCGACATTGACGCGTACCATGCTGCTGAGCCGTTCGATATCGACCGTCTCGATAATCCCCGCTTCGAAGAGCGCTCCGTTGTTGAAACAGACATCGCATCTGCCGAATCTGTCCAAGGCGGCGTACAGCAGCGTTTCGGGCAGCGACTCGTCGCCAAGGCTGCCTTCGATTACGGTGCAGGGTCCTTTGAGTTGTGAAGCCAGGGTGCTGAGCTTCTCCATGGAAGGCGCGGTCAGGACCAGAGAATATCCTGCCCGGGAGAGAGCCCTCGCGACTGCTGCGCCCACGCCTCCCGTGGCTCCGGTAATCACTGCAACTCGCCCTGTTCTGCCGCTTAACATTTCACCTCTCCGCATCAGAATACGCGGATCGGCGGAGCAGTGCTGTTGCAGGATTTGAGTCTACTCTTGCCCGGTCGAGCCTGAACTCGAAGTGGTAGCGGCCGGCACCGTGGGGGTTGGCGCCGCAGCAGGCTCGCGCACCAGAACAGCAAACCGCGGAAACGCAAAGCTGCCGCCGGCATCATCAATCACATTGAGCTGGCATACGTACGACCCCGGCTTCAAACCCGCTAGCGGCACATCCAACTCCACGGCTACCGCATCCCGGCCTTCCACGTTTATGGCTTTTGCCTGCACCAGGGGCGTCTCATAGACTTTCGTTGCGCCCTGCATCAGCTCAAGGCTGCTGAGCAAATTGATTCCAGCCTTGCTGCCTTTGGGTTGCCCCTCCGCCGGTTTTTCCCGCGCCGGTCCATACACTTCGTAAAGAAGGTAGAGGTGCTGGTCCTGCCGGAAAACGTGACTGATGTTTGGCACATACTCCTCGCCGTCCCGTACAAGTGGCGAAGTCTTCTTGCTCGGCTGCCGCAGCGAAGCCAGCACGATGGAACTCAGCTTCATCGGCTGCTTCTTCATATCTGGAAGCGTGATCTCCGCCTCGAACGAGCCCATGCGCCCAGTCTGGTTTTCCCTGACAACAAACTTCAGTCGATATTTGCCTGGAGGCAGGTTGAAGCTTGTCGTGTACTGGATGTTCTTTTGTCGCGCCTGCAACGACGGATCGAGATTCAGCTTCACGGTTTCGCGAGCGCTCCCGATAGGTCGCTTCACCTCGTCAATTACCTCGCCAATGATGTCGAGCGTGGCTTTGTCCTTGTCGCCGCCCTTCACAAATGGAATCTGCGAACCGGGCACGATCAGTGAAACCGGCACATAGAATCGATTCTCATCCAGCCGGAAGTACATCGCATCCAGATACACGGCCATATCGGTCGCCGGCAGATCGCTTGCCAGTTGTTCTTCCAACTCGCGCTCCCGGTCTTCGCGCCCGGAATGCTTGAAGTCCGCCGGCGCATAGTAACCAGGCCGGTACTCCAGCTTCACGCCGGGCCGGTTAATCTTGATGGTCAATTTTCGATACTTCCCATCGCGCGCGGGATTGGTCGAATGGAATCCAATTGCATAGTAGGCCGAGGTATCGCGCTGTACCTGCGCGAATGCCGGGGCAAAGTCATTCGAATCGAAGAACGCCTTCCCGCCGGTATCGGAACTCAGCGTCGCCATTACCTCCTGCGAGGCGAAGTTGCCCTGCATGTTGTTCATCAGGGCGCCGCCATTGAACCCGCCGGACCCGCGAACGCTTCCCGTCGACGCATCCCCCAGCGGCGAAACGGCTTGGAGTCCACGCGTGTCCACGCTGTAGATCGAAAGATTCGCGCGAACCGCCGAATTGACGGCTGCACGCAGCGACGCCTGATTCTCGATACCGTCGCGTGAGATGCCGCCTGAGAAATACAACAGTGATTTCTTCTGTCCAACCTTCTCGAGCGACTTCGAAATTGCACGCAGCGCGAACAATTCGCGATCCGTATTGAGATCGTTGTACTCGCTCTCATCCGGCGTGTAACCCGTTGTATCCTCCACCTGGTTTGAATTCGCGGTGGCGCCCTCCGCAAATCCCTGCCCCTCGGTACCGTTGTAAATTCCAACCTCATTCGCAAGTGCCGCCTTGTCCGAGGTAAAATCCTGGTCCACCTTGAGCGTCTGGTCCAGCGAAACCAGCGCAACCAGGTCCGCCGGTTGCATCTTGTTGGTCAAGAAATCCCGCGCCGCTTTCACGCAGCGATCCAGATCCTCCGGCTGCATCGACGTCAGATCGAAGAACATCACGATCAATCGATGATTCGACAAATCTTCTGGCTTTGCGACCACGGCAGCCTTCGTACCGGGGCCATTTACACCGGCCGCAAGCCCGCTGATGGTCGCCTCATTGAGAGGCTTGGCCATATCGACGCTCTGGAAATCAAACGACGAGATCTGCTGCGGTTTTCCGTTTTCCAAAACGGTGAATTCGCTCTGCTTGAGTCCACGCACAAACTCGCCGGTCTTCGCGTCGCGCACCACAACGTTGGTCAGTACGAGCTCAGCATTGGCTTTGAAAACATAGTTGTTTTGTTGCGCGCCATTGGAGTTCTGGGCGGGGGCAAGCTGCACACTCGGCAGCACGAGCGTGAACGCCACGACCACCGCAATCGCCTTTTGCGTCCAATTCGCCATCAGAATCTGAACCTCGACGTGAATTGGAACGACCGCATCGATCCCGCGGACGTCACCTGCCCGAACGCAGGCGACTGAACGTTGGTATCAATACCGGAATACTGCACCGTATTGAAAACATTATTAATCGTTGCGCGAATCTCAAGGCTGCGCGTCTCCCCCATCTGCATCGTCTTCGACAGCGCCATATTGTTCTGCACCGTCCCTGGCCCCATGATGAAGTTCCGCGGCGAATTCCCGAACACGCCGCACGGATACGGATTTTCCACTGGATTAGGAGGCTCGACAAAGGCCGCAGGATTGAACCACTGTCGTCCCGTGCTCAGGTTCAATGGCGCTCCTGTAAGATCAGGCCGGTAAGTACCTGACGTCCCACAGCTCACACTGAGAATCGACGCCGGAAAAATGGGCGTCAGCGGCGTACCACTCGCAAACGTAAAGCTTCCCGAGACCGAGAATCCCTCCAGAATGTGTGATCCCGCGCCCGTTGTCAGCCAGCGTTTGTCCTGACCGAAGGGCAATTCATACAGATAAGTCCCGGTCACTTTATGCCGGACGTCGATACTGGAGTTCCCTTCCTCATCCTGTAGGTCGGTCCAGTTCTGCGCGCCGACTCCGCCGACGCCACCCACGATGCCCGCGTTGTCGATCGCGTGCGAGTACTGGTAATTCGCGCCCATCGCAATTCCGTTCGAAAGCCGCTTGTTCAAGCGGAGTGTGCCTGCATTGAACTTGTAGAAGGCTGCCGCCTGTTCGTAGCTGAAGATCAAGTTTGTCGGATTGGTATTGGGGCTGCTGGCAAGTGCCCGCGGGGCCGTAACGATATCCAGATGATTGCCCTTCGATCCGTTGTAGCCGACATTCATCACGATGCCCCAGCGCAGCGTCTTCTGGATGTCGAGATTCCAGGTCTGCACGTAGGGCAAATGGAAGTGCGGATCGAGCGCGTAGTTCCCTATGCCGGCCGGTTCAGCAAACCCTTGCGCAAGCGTCAGACAAGTGCCGGTTTGCACGCAGGCCGAAGTCGGTGTTCCATTCGAAGTGATGTCCTGGTTCGTCTGCTGATTCACGAATGGCGGCTGATGTGCCATCTTGGTCGCAAATGTCGCGTACGAGCCGACCGTGTAGTTCATCCCAAATCCCGCGCGTACCACCATTTGTTTGATCATCGGCACCCTCCACGCAATTCCCACGCGCGGAGCGAATGCCTTGCGGAAGGGGTACACCAGCGATTCCGGCAGCCCGCCCTGCCCCGACAACACTTGGGTCTGGCTCGTAAACCCTTGCTCCGGATTGGTCAGAACTTCAGCCAGGTGCCCGTACTTCTCCGTATAGGGCGCGAAGAACTCGTACCGCAAGCCGTAATTCACAGTAAAACTCGGCAGCCAGCGCCAATCGTCCATCGCAAAGGCGTCAACCACGTTGTCGCGTAGATAGGTCTTGTTCACCGCCGCATTCAGAGCGGTCTGTTGTGGCAGTCCCAGCAGAAAATCGGCAAACGAGGAACCAGTATTCGCAGGGCTCGTTGGGGCTTGAGTCGTCGAGCTCGTTGGAGCTTGCGTGAACAGCCCGGTGAATGTAAAACTCCCCGTCGCATTTGAGCTCGATAGAAAATCGTTATGCACGCGACGATAGTCGCCGCCGAAGCGCAGGTTGTGCTTGCCATGGATCCAGCTGAACGTCTCAGACAGCGAGATCGTTTGCGCGATCGCAACCCTCGGCTGCTGCTCGTTGAGGCCCGAAATACTGCTCAATACAATATTCGGCAATCCAAAATTCAGCGGGGTCGAATTCAGCGGAGTACCGTTCGGCCCGAGAATTCCAATCTGCGTCTCGATGTCGGGCCCGTTCGTAAAGAAATTGGTCACATTGCTGTCTGACCGATTCCAATTCGCGTTTGAGATGCTCGTGAATTTGTGATACCCCACCGTGTAACCGGCCTGCAACGAATACGAGCTAGTCGAGGTCTTGCCGCCCAATTCCGGAAACAGATTCACATTGTCTGAAGCCGAGTGGCTCCAGTTGAAATTGGCGTTCACACTTTGCCGTAGGCCCTGGCTCTGCTGCGCGCGGCGTCCGCCGCCTCCTCCGCCTCCTCGCCCGCCAAGTCCAAACGGCGATGCGTTCGCGCCGATGCCTCGCATATAACGAACGCCCGCTTGTGTCGAATTCGACTGCGCCGTCGAGAGCAGATGATAGTTCTGAATCGAATTCGGAATATTCGGCTCGGGAAAATACGGCAGCAGCGCCTTGGCTTGCTCCGAGATTCGCGTCGAGGGAATCGCATTCAAGACACCATTCGCCGAAAACTGCTGCATCGTGGTCGGATCGAAAATCGTCGGCAGCCCGGCAGCCGAAAAATCTCCCGCGCGTTCAGCATCCGTCGGCACCGTCGCATACTCGTCCAGCGGACTCGAGCTGCGTGACCCCGACAGGGTTAGAAACACCGTGTCTTTGCCGCTTGGCTTCGTCAGTCCTGGAATATAGGGCGCGCTCATGAACGTCAGCCCAAAGCGGTTGGTGCCGGAAGCCGGTTGCTCCTGTGGCTGGCCTTGCAGACTGAAAGGCTCCGCATTCAACGCCGAGTTGCTGCCCACCCAGAAGATTGCGCCGTGCGGCTGCCCCGGATTGAATCCCCGGAAGTTTCCGCGCCCGCCGCCAAAGCCTCCCCGACCGCCTCCGCCAAATCCTCCGCCAAACCCGCCACCCGGCCCGAATCCGCCCGCAAATCCACCGCCGCCGCCACCGAACAAACCTCCACCGGGCGGACCGTTAATATTCGTGCCACCTTGAGCGCGCATCGTCTCCATCGCATCGCGCAGCCGATCCATGTCCACACCCGCCAGCGGACTCACCGACCCCGACTGGCCCGTGATAGCAACCGATTGATCGCTGAAGTCCGAGTTTCCCGCGATCGACGGCAATGCCGCTCCGCTCGCGCCGGCCGACCCCGCTTGCGTCTCGGTGTCACCGGTGAGCGCGCTTACGAGATTCAATGCCTGCGCACCGTTAGCAGCCATTTGCCGAACCGCCTGCGTTGCCTGTCCCGCCTGCGCATCTTCCCTTTGCTGTTGTTGTGCAGCGCGCGATGCCAGCATCAGTTGGAAGTCCACTGCCTGATCGTGGTTCGACGCATTCAGCACCGACTCCTGCGCGCCCTGCGCAAACGCCGCAAATTGGGTGCGGATCACGTACCGCCCATTCTGCGGGATCGTCAGCGACCACGCGCCGGTCACGTCCGTTGTCGTCGAATAGCGCTTGCCGGTGAGCGTGTTCTGGGCCGTAACCGTGACACCAGGCAGCGGAACCGCGCCGCTCTTAACATGCCCGTGGAGTTTGCCCCCGGCGATCTCTGGCTGACCAGCCGGCCGCGCTTCAATTCCGGTCGTGGCGGGCGAAGCGGCAGGAGCGGGCATTGCGCTGGAGCTTGCGCCGGAGCCGCCGTCTGCGCCACTGCGCTCAGGCTTGCGGCCACACACGTCGCCACAGCGACCATCCTTCGTATTGCCCCTCGCTCCATCCATGCTCCCAAACTCAAACCCGTACTCAAACAGACGAGCGTCAGGCCCATCGAGTTTACGGCATCCAGCAATCCGGACCGTCCGAAATTCAGTATTGCCGCATTCCGTTTCAGGACTGACAAAAATCGTCGAAATCACCGGATCGACTGCCTCCCTTGTACAAGGGATGACAAAAAGGAGAGAAGAGAGGAAAAAAGCAACAACCGGCGCTAACCCTGAAGGGGTGTTTACTAGTTGGTTTACACCATGGTTACTCTCGGTGTCTTGTCTTTAGAAATCTGCTTGCGTTACCCCGGATGCCATGTTTACTCTTACGCCAATAACTCAGTGGTAGCTACCGTGGATGTCTCCTTACACGGGAAGCGGGAAAGGCTTTGGCGTGATGAAGATCGGCACCACGATCCGTGCTCACCGGTTGCAGAAGGGGCTCTCCCAGGGCGACATCGAAAAGAAGACCGGGCTATTGCGCTGTTACCTCTCGCGTGTGGAAAACGGGCACACCGTTCCCTCGCTCGACACGCTCTCTAAAATTGCCCTTGCACTCGATCTGCCCATCGCCCAGTTCTTCGCAGAAGACTCCTTGGGTGGCGCCGTGAACACGCAACATCTCAGCGACGAGGAGCTGCGTTTTCTTACCCAGATTCGCCGCTACTCCACCAACCTCAACGAGAGTGACCGCAAACTGCTGCTCGCCATGGTGAAAAAGTTCGCCTCGACAGCAGTGCGCTGATTTCCCGAGTTTCCGTCCCAAGCGGGGCTTTTGGCATCATCGCCAATGACGCACCAGCCCCCTCGCTAAACGTCGTTCCCCAAATTAAAGATCGCTCCGCCCCAATGCGCGTCCGTTAGCAGGGCCTGCTCTCAAGTGCCGCTCCAAGGATCTATCAGCCAGGCAGTTGTGCCAGATAAAAACTGAAGAGCACCAGTAGTCCTGCAACCAGCGTCAGCGCAATCCGCAGACGTGTTTCAAACAGGCTCTTGGTCGACCCAAGACGCGGCACAAGCGGCGCCGCAAACAGCAGCCCGCAACTGAAGCCACCCAGATGAGCCATGTTGTCGATACGCAGCCCGGAGCCCATGTACTGCGTTCCAACGTTGACTGAGAACCCGATCACCAGGTTGATCGCAGCAAAGTAGATAACCGATTTCCGCAATCTCTTGAGTTCGTCAGGAGGCACCGGCAGCCGTTTGGACTTGAGCAGAATGATCAACGCCCCAGCGATGCCGAAGACTGCTCCCGAGGCTCCGACACCAGGCGGAAATCCGATCCCGCCCGGCGTAAACCGCGCGTCTGGATAGCTATACCAGCTATAAAACGTCGAAAGCAGATTACCGGCAGCTCCCGTCAGGACATAAGCACTGGTCACGCCGATCCATCCGATCAGCGGCTCGGCGAGCAAGCCGAGATTCCACAAGCACCACATGTTCGTTGCGAGGTGAATCATACCCCCATGTACGAACATCGCGGTGACAATGCGCCACCATTGGCCGCTATTCAACACGGCGCCGGCATTGTTCGCTCCCCAGAACATCAATTGGTCTGCAGTAGGGCTGACAGCACTTACCCCGTGGAGCAGCATCGCAAAGAACACGGCGCAATTGATTCCTACCAGCACGTAGGTCGCCGGAGCCGTGGCCCAGAACGATCGCCGCCTTCGCACCACCGGCTGCGGAGTCGGAACGTAGCCCACAACAGGACGAAGAATCTCCGCTTCCGCGTCGGCCCCCTCGCGGAATGATCCGTGTCCAGCCGATGGCGGAAGAGCGCTGCTCATATCACCACTCTACTGCATCTTCAGCATTGAGTTACGCACAGTGGCCGTCGTTTCAACCGGCACAATCGCCGCACAGATTCCGCTAAGCCTTTCGATGTAGTCTGTTCTTTGGTCTTCGCATCCGCCACCGCTCTGGCAGTGCGAATGGATCTGAAGATAATGGCAAGGAGCAAATCTGTGAGTACATCAACAGGTACGACAAAGACCATTCGCCGTGCGCTGCTCAGCGTGACCGACAAAACCGGGCTCGTTGAGCTTGCAAAAACGCTTGACGGCTTCGGTGTAGAACTCATCTCCACCGGTGGCACCGCGCGCGCGCTTCGCGACGCCGGCCTGACCGTGAAAGACATCAGCGACCTCACCGGTTTTCCCGAAATGCTCGACGGACGCGTAAAGACGCTGCACCCCCTCGTTCACGGAGGTCTGCTCTACATCCGCGGCAACGCCGAGCACGAAGCCGCCGTAGCCGCTCACGGCATTCAGCCCATCGACATGGTTGTCGTAAACCTCTACGCCTTCGAGAAGACCGCCGCACAGCCCGGAGTCGCCTTCGGTCACCTCATCGAAAACATCGACATCGGCGGCCCGTCCATGGTCCGCTCCGCCGCCAAGAATTTCGAAGACGTCGCCATTGTCACCCGCCCCGCGGATTACCCCGATCTCGTCGAAGAGATGAAAAGCGCCCACGGCGCCTCACTTACGCGCGAAACTCGGTGGCGCCTCGCGAAACAGGCATTCGCGACTACGGTCGCATACGACACCGCCATCGCCAACACCCTCGATCGGATCGCCGCGGCCCCCGATCCCATTCAGCCCATCGCGCCGGAGGCGCAGTCAGCCGCACCGCAGGTGCTTCCATCAACGCTCCGCATCAACATGCCATTAGCCCAGTCACTGCGCTACGGCGAAAACCCCCATCAGCGCGCGGCACTTTACGCCGATGGCTCCGGGCTGGGCGTCGCCGGTGCAACTCAGCTCCAGGGCAAGGAACTCAGCTTCAACAACCTCGTCGATCTCGACGCATGCTGGGAACTCGCGCAGGAGTTTGACGAGCCCGCCGTCATCATCGTCAAGCACACCAACCCGTGCGGCGCCGCAACCGGACCCACCATCCTCGAGGCCTACCAGAAAGCGCTCGCCAGCGATCCCGTGTCCGCATTCGGCGGGGTCATCGGCATCAATCGCACCGTCGATGGCGATGCCGCGGCAGAAATCGCCAAGCTCTTCGTTGAAGCCATCGCCGCGCCTGCTTTCACACCAGAAGCACGCGAACGCTTCGCCGCTAAGAAGAGCCTGCGCCTCGTTGAAGTCCGCAACGCGCCACCTCGCCCGGTCGTCAAGCACGTATCCGGCGGATTGCTGCTGCAGGATGCCGACACCGGTCGCGTCACCCAGGACGAGCTCAAAGTCGTCACCTGGCGTCCGCCGACTGCCGAAGAACTTCGCAGCCTCGTCTTCGTCTGGCGCGTTTGCAAGCACGTCAAGTCAAACGCCGTCGTCTATGCACGCGACGGCCAGACCGTCGGCATGGGCGCCGGCCAGATGAGCCGCGTCGACGCCGCCCGCTTTGGCGCGCAGAAAGCTGTGCTTCCACTCAAAGGCACTGTCGCCGCTTCCGACGCTTTCTTCCCGTTCCCCGACGGACTCGAAGCCGTTGCCGCCGCCGGCGCTACCGCTGTCATCCAGCCCGGAGGATCCGTCAAGGACGATGACGTGATTGCCGCCGCTGATCGCCTTGGTCTCGCCATGGTCTTCACCGGAATCCGGCACTTCCGCCATTGATTCCGCACCGAAGGTTCGAACCATGACGGCCTTCAACGAGACCTCAAGCAGCGTGCGGGCGAATCTCGTCTCGCTCGCCGGTCGGATGGACTGGTTCCGCGGCCTGCGCGCCGCCGTGGCCCTATGCACGCCTCTGGTCATTGGCGATCTTGTCGGCTCCAGTGTCCTGGGTTGGGCCGCGCTCGGCGGATTCGAAGCGATCCTGGCCGACACCGGCGGTCCCTACCGCACGCGCCTCGCCAGTCTTGCCACACTCTCCTTCGGCGGCGCTGCGGGGCTCTTTCTCGGCTGCGTTGCCGGCAGAAGCCTGGTCTGGGCGCTCCCCGTCACCGCGCTGTTTTGTTTCTTCTGGAGCTATCTCGCCGCTCTCGGTCAGCCGTTCACATCTGCAGGCCTGCTCGTCCAAGTCATTTACGTTTGCGGAGTCGGCGCAGCGCCGGTGGGCTGGCAGGCCGCTCTCGGTTGGGGGCTTCTCTCTTCATCGGTGGCATCTGGGCAGCCGTGCTTTCACTTCTTCTCTGGCCGCTCGACGCCTATCGACCTGCACGGCTCGCGGTCGCCGAATGCTACAACGAACTCGCTTCCTTCCTGGGTTCCGTGTACGACCTCACCACGCGCGAAGAGACCAGTCGTCGCAGGCCGACGCCATCCCTCTGGCATCGCCTCGCACAGCATCATCAATACCGGATTCGCCGCGCCGTGGAGCATGGCTGGCAGGCCATCGCCAACGTTCGTGCCGAGCGTCAGGCCGATTCGGCAGGCGCGCGCCAACTTGTCGTCCTGCTTGAACACGCTGACCTGCTCATCGCTCGCACCGTCGCGCTTGCAGAACACCTTGAGGCGCAAACAGTGACGATAGGGAATTCTGCCTGCTTTCTGCGTGGGATCTCCTGCCTCGTCGATCTTCGCTCTGCCGAATCATGGATCGCGTCACTACTCATGCGCCGCCGCAGCTTGACCGTTGCACACGCGCGCGCCAAGTGGCGCGAAATGGAGAGATTGCCGCACTATCTTGCCGACTGCCTCGACTCCTCCGATCCCAATGATCATTTTCTGCTCGCCCAGGTGGCAGAATCGGCCTCGGTTCTCGAGTCCTCCATCGAAACCGCATCCCTGCTCCGGCTCGGCCTGTCTCCCGAAAACTCCAGCGACCCCGTCTTGACGACCGGGCATCCGGAGCACGTCCACCAGCGCCTCAAGCAGTCTCGACAGCGGCCAAACCTCGATCAGCTCGCCGCCAATTTCACCTTTAGCTCATTAACGTTACGGCACGCCGTGCGCGTAAGCGTTGTATGCGGGACCGATGTCGGGGTGATTCTTCTGCTGCACATCGATCACGGCTACTGGCTTCTGCTTACGTCGCTTATCGTATTGCAGCCTCATGTCTCGGGAACGCTTCGCCGCGGCCTCGAGCGCGTCGGCGGCACAATCGGTGGGGGCGTTCTCGCGGCGCTGCTCGCCATTGTTCTTCACTCGCAACTGGCCATCGCCGCCGTGCTGTTTCCGCTGGCCCTGCTGTCTATCGCTGTCATGCCCGTCAGCTATGCAGCCTTCGCATTCTTTCTAACGCCGGCCTTCGTGCTCGCATGGCTCCCTTATTCCGGCGACTGGCAACTTGCCCTCGTCCGCATCGTCAACACATTCATGGGCGCGACCATATCCATCCTCGCCATGAAGTTTCTCTTCCCTATCTATGAGCGCGAACGTGCGCCGGCCTTCCTCCGCGCCAGTCTCACCGCCGATCGCGGTTATCTCGAACAACTTGCCCAGGCATGGAGAAGTGATTCCGTCTCCATCCGTCACCTTGCGAGCGCCCGACGCGGAGCTGGCCTCGCCCACAACGACACCGAAGAGTCACTCGAGCGACTGCTCGCCGAGTCCTGGCCACGACGCTTGCCGTTTACCCACTTTGCGACTGCCTTCGTCACCTATCTGCGGCGCTTCGCGCAAAGCGTCACCACACTCACCACATTGCGTGGCGAATCGGAGTGGAAGCAATCCCGCTCCGTGCAAAGCAGACTTCTGCTCCTCCAGCAACGGCTCCTCTGGCTTGAAAATCAATTCGAAAACCAGAGGCCAGCCGACCCCTCACCCTGGCCCGAGTTGGGTCCAGATTCCTCAAAGGCGCTCGTTTTGTCTGACAATCATCCCGGCGAGCGACAACTTGAGCGCATGGAGCGGCAAACAGTGATATTGCAACGCCAACTGAAGGCGCTACGCGAGAGTGGCGGGCTCCTCGAATCAAGTGGATGAAGACGCCAGCAGACAAGCCCCTCCTGCCAACCACCTGTCAGTTTACCCGGGTGTCGAAAACCATTGAAACGGATGGTTTGCTGCGACTATTCGCGAGTAAAATCGTCTTTAACAGTAGGCGGGCTCCGCCGGCATACGGTCGGCATCCAAGCTCTTAACCCGGCCGAATGGGGTGGAATAGCTTCTCTCCCTGACGAGTCACATTGGATCCCCGAGGATATGAAAATAAAAACATTATCGCCATTTCAGTGGCTGCCTCTTGCCGCATCTCTCGTTGCGGCGACCATCGTTTCTGCGCAGACCCCGACCACTCCCGCGACGCCTGCGCAATCGGCTCCCGCGAGCGCATCCACCGCAAATGCCGACCAGAAACCTGCTCCAGCTGCAACGTCGGCTTCAGAACCTGACCGCGCCCAATCCTACTACCACTCCGCCCTCGCGCACATTTACGAGGAAGAAGCGATCGCTTCAGGCCGGCCTGAGTATATGCGGCACGCCGTGGAGGAGTACAAAACTGCACTCAGCGCCGATCCTAACTCCTCGCAACTGAATGATGAGCTGGCAGACTTGTACTTCCGCACTGGTCAGGTACGCGAAGCCGAAGCCACTGCGCGTGGCCTGCTCAAGACCTCGCCCAACGACATTGACGCGCATCGTCTGCTTGGCCGCCTCTATCTGCGCCGGTTGAGCGAAGCGCAGAACGCGGTCTCTTCCGCGTCTCCCAGCGGCAACACGCTCGATCAGGCCATCGCCGAGTTTCAGAAGATCATCACGCTCGATCCCAAGAGCGTGGAAGACCGCATGGTGCTGGGCCAGCTCTACACCGTCAAACATCAGAACGAAAAAGCGGAAGAACAGTTCAAGGCGGCCCAGGATCTCGATCCCGATTCAGAAGAAGTCGTGCTCAATCTCTCGCGCCTCTACGCTGAGAACGGCGACCTCGCACATGCGGCAAAAGTCATCGAGGCAGTCCCAGTCTCCGAGCGCTCTCCCAAGATGGAATTTGCGCTCGGTGCGGTTTACGACCAGATGAAGCGTCCCAAGGACGCAATTGATGCCTACAAGCGCGCCGCCGATCTTGATCCTGAGGATGCACACACCATGGGAGCCCTGGCCCAGGCGCTTCTCAACGATAATCAGCTCGACGAAGCTCTCAAAGCATATCGGCAAATGGCGGACGCCGACCCGGAGGATTCAAGCACTCTCGTTCACATCAGCGAGATCCTCCGTCGGCAGGGCAAATACGATGAGGCGCTCACAACCGTAAAGAAGGCAGTTAAAAAGGATCCCGATTCGCTCGAGGCGGGCTACAACGAAGGACTGCTGCTCGATGTCCTCGGCCGCTACGACGAGTCCGCGCAAGTCTACGAACACATGGTCGATCTGACCTCACATGCCAACGGCGCATACACTGCCGACGAGAAAAATAACCGCGCCATTTTTTTGGAGCGCCTCGGTGCTATCTACCACGAGCAAAACAAGGTCGATGAAGCCATCGCTGCCTATCAGAAAATGATCGAACTCGGCGGCGACAATGCGCTGCGCGGCTATCAGAACCAGGTCGATGTCTATCGTGACGCCAAAATGTTCGATAAGGCGATTGCGGTTTCTCGCAAGGCCGTCGAAGCCAATCCCACCGACCAGGATCTGAAGTTAATGCTCGCCGGTGAGTTGGTCGACCAGGGTAAAGAAGATGAAGGCATCGCGATGGCCAAGGGCCTGCTCAAGAACAGTCCTGACGACCAGAAGGTGTGGATTGCCCTGGGCCAGATTTATACCCGCATCCACAAATGGAAGGAAGCCGAAGAGGCCCTGAACAAGGCATCCGCCATTGCCACGAAAAAGGAAGACAACATCTACCTTCTCTTCCTGAAGGGTGGTTTGGCTGAACGGCAAAAACACTATGAACCCGCTGAACAATACTTCCATCAGGCGCTCGAACTCGACCCCAACAACGCCATGGTCCTGAACTACCTCGGCTATATGCTGGCCGACAAAGGCACCCGGCTACCCGAAGCGTTGAAAATGGTCCGCAAGGCGGTCGAACTAGAGCCGATGAACGGCGCTTACCTTGATTCGCTCGGCTGGGCATATTACAAGCTCGGTCAATATGAGTTGGCCGAAGAAAATCTGCGCCAGGCGGTTGAACGCGACCAGACCGATCCAACGGTGCATGATCATCTCGGCGATCTCTACGAGAAGACCGGCCGCATTCGCCTTGCAGCCGCACAGTGGGAGCTTTCCCTCAACGAGTACTCCAAATCCGCGCCTCCAGATGTGGAGCCGGCCGAGGTTGCCAAGGTTCAGAAGAAGCTCGAAACTGCCCGCGTCAGGCTTGCCAAGCAGGACAACACCGCCGGCCAGAACAAACCCGAGTAGCGTTTGCAAGACAGATTGCCAGACAGCATTAAGGGCGACCCCTCACTGGGCCGCCCTTAATGTTTGCCGCCGTTGGCTGAGGAAGCCCGGCACGCGCCTATGCGGTTCTCGCAAAGCGGGCCGTTTCACTGGTGGGCAATGATTCAGCCGGGGGCGGAAGCGTTTTAAGGAGCGGCAACGAGCGCTTCACGATAAAAACTTCGTCGAGATAAAGTCGCGCATTCCCTTCAAGATCGAGAAATCCCGTGTTGCTTTCTCTGCAAAGAGTTTGTGCTTCCTCCGTGAGAAGGGGAGCGATCAGAACCGGCGTTGTCTCCCCCGGAAATCGCGCATGCAGCCTTCTCAGCTCCAGGAATGTCCGTTGCAGATCGTCTTGTTCGCAGCTACCCACTACTTTGCAAACCAGTCTGTGTGCGTGACCATAGATCTCGACATCGGCAATGATTGTCTTGTCGCTGCGATGCCGGTGCGATTCGATTTTTATCTCCTTCATTTTGACAACCGAAATCTGTCCCAATGTCTGTTGGAGTGCCTCGATTGCCTCATTTTCCAGATGCCTCTTCATAGAAACCAAACCTTCATAGTGGAAATTCTTCGCTACCACTCGCTCTATAGGTGATCTGGCAACTGAAAAGCGGTTAAAACCGCCAAAAATCATGCTGAAAGCTCGCAATTCAGGCTGTCTTCTGCAGTTCCATGCTGCTCATCTCGTTTCGCTTTAGAGTGGACGGCCGCAGCCTGAAGGTGTTCCTGCCAGCCGGAGTCATTGCCAATCTGACTTCCGTTCGCCCATGCCGCGGACAACTTTAAAATCCAGCCATTCGCACAGCCGCGCGTCGCGAATCTCCGGCTCTCCGTGCCAAAACTCCGGCGCGAGACCACATTGAATCTGAAGATGATCCAACTGCAGCTCGATCATGCGAACGCCTCTCGGAAAATATCGGCGCACATTCCTGGCGCCTATACGCAATCCCGTGATTTCACTGCCTCTTAATTGAGCTTTGACCACCATCGTCCGTCTCGCATTCCTGCCGAGGAATCAGCGTATCGAGCCCGGTGAAATCATCATGTTCGCTGCTGGCGTCGTCCCATCAGCAACCCGCAGGACCACGCATAACAATCCATTTGTTGCCTATGTTGGACCCAATTCTGCACAACGTCAAGGGCTGTGAAAGGGGCTTCGAGAGAATTTCTTTGAATCGATTTATCGTTATGTTTACGTTGCAGCCAATTCCCCAGGCTGCGATTTGCTTTCACAAAGAGAAAAGCGGCAGCTTCTTTTGTCGTGAAGCTGCCGCACGAAAAAACCTGCTTTTACAGGACCCTCGCAGTGATCCGTTGCCCCAAATGCTTGTTACTGGTGTGCCTGCGCCGAGGCAATGTATGCGTCGACATTGCGCTTGTCTACGAGCGACGTGCCTGTATCAATGAACACCGGAAATGGAGAAAACGCATCCTGGCTATAGTCCGTCGTCAATGAAGGCGGCGGCGCGTGGAAGATTTCATCCAGCGACCTCAAGCCGACGTATCCCATCGTGAAGGGCTTCTGCGCAACCGTCGCGTTGATTGTCCCGCCCTTGATTCCGTCCAGCGTGTCTTGATTTACGTCCCACGCCACCAGCACTCTGTCAGTCGCGCTGGTCCGTTTGATCGCATCCGACACCATTTTGCCCGACGCGGACTCCAGGCAGACAAATGCATTGATCTTCTTCGGGCCCGTCAGCGTCATCAATTCCTGCGTCTTGTCAAATGCCGTACGCGCATCGCTCTTGATGTCGATTACGTCCACGATGTGAATGTTTGGCCTGGTATCCAGCACATCTTTGAATCCCTTCAGGCGCTCTTCCATGTTCGGCTGCCCTGAGATCGTGAAGAAAACCACGTTGCCGGAGCCTCCCAGTTGTTCAATCACGCGATGACCGCCCATTCTTCCGGCTTCGAGATTGTTGGTGCCGATAAAGAACAGCCTTTTGCTCCCGACCGCATCGGAGTCAATGGTGATCACCGGAACCCCCGCGCCGATTGCCGAATCAATGGCCGGCCCCAGCACCGAAACATCCGCCACCGAAATCAGAATGCCGGCCGGCTTTGCCGCAACTGCCTTCTGCAACTCAGCCAGTTCCGCCTGCGGATCGTAGTTCTCAGGACCTACGACTTTCGCTGTAACCTTGTACTCTGCGGCAGCCTTGTTGAACCCCTTCGCAGCCGTCTGCCAGTATGGCAAGGCCATATTCGACGAAATCATGTAGAAAACTTCTTTGTTTGAATGCCTTTCGCAGCCTGTCGTAAATGCAACTCCAAGGGCCACGAGGGCCAATACAACACATTTCATTGTCTTCATCTTGCCTCCTGCCGAATGTGAAGAAGTTCGGAACGCGCGAAATTACGACACCTGCCCGCGCAGATTAGAAAATCGGCAGGATAGTACTCCCGAAACCCGGCCCTTGTCCAATCCTGTCGCAGGTAGGATTCTATAGCACCGCGCATGGTTCAAAGTGGTGACTCACAACACGTCCATCGGAGTTTCCTCTTGAAAACCGCTCAGTTCATCGTCCTCAACCCGACTTAACGTGCGCGCGCCCGCTCTCGTGCGATATAACCAGACCAAGATCGAAACTGGATGAGTTCACAAGCCAAACTGGATTATCAGCTACCCGGCCGTATCGCAGTAGACGGAAGTGGCGATCTCGCTGCCCGCGCTCATTCCGAGCCGCCTCATCCCTATCGTTCTCCCTTCGCACGCGACACCGCACGCATTCTCCACGCCCGCGCCTTTCGCCGACTGGCTGGAAAAACCCAGGTCTTCTCTCGTCTCGCCCACGACCTCCCCGCTGACCATTTCCGCAGCCGCCTCACTCACACGCTCGAGGTCGCACAGATCTCGCGCACGCTTGCCGCAGCCCTGGGCCTGAACCGCGAGCTCGCCGAAGCCCTCGCCCTCGCCCACGACATTGGTCATCCCCCTTTCGGCCACGCCGGCGAAAAAGCACTCGACACCGCATTGCGGCAATATGGCCTTGGTTTCGACCACAATCTCCACGCCCTCCGCATCGTCACGTGGTTCGAAGAACGCTATCCAGCCTGGCGCGGCCTCAACCTTACTCTCGGTGTGCGCGAAGGCATCATCAAGCACTCCCGCGACTACACCAGCGCCACCCATCCAGAACTTGCCGAGTACTTCCTCGACCTCCGCCCGCCGCTCGAAGCGCAACTCATCGACCTCGCCGACGAGATCGCCTACCTGACCGCGGACTTCGACGACGGGCTCGACTCCGGCATTCTCAACGTCAAAGACGTTTGCGATCACGTTCCTCTCTTCCGCCGATTCCATGACGAGGTGATCGAGCAATACCCCTCTGCGCCGTCGAAGCAGACAGTCTACGAAACCCTCAATCGCATGCTGAATGCATTGGTCTCGGATCTGATCGAAGAAGTGCGGAGTCGTGTGACAGCTTCGGGCGCAGTCACGCTCGAAGACATTCGCAGCGCGCCTCAAAGGATCGCTGCTCTCAGCGCTGCAATGGAGGCAGAACGCGCCGCTGCCAAGAGCTATCTCTACACCAACTTTTACAACTCCCCTGGGATGGAAGAAGAACACGAACGTGCCGCCCGCGTGGTCCAGGAGTTGTTCTCTGTTCTGATGGCTGATCCAACCCTGCTGCCCCCTGACCACCAGGTCCAGATTCCGACCGAGGGCCTAGCCCGTACGGTGGCCGACTACATCGCCGGAATGACCGACACCTATATCGAACAGTTGTGGACGCGTCACCGCCCGCTGCAGGGCGTATAGGTCACCTTCTCGGCGTTACTGCACCGTTCCCTGCGGCCGTAGCCGGCGCAGGTCCAGCGCACACTCCACCGCATTCTGTGCATACAGCCGGAGATTGTCTGAAGCAGCCCACAACCACACGCGCGAAGATTCATTTGCATTGCGCGGCCCCGGCTCCAGTCGCAAACGCACCAGCACATCGTTCTGTCCGGTCGCAGCCAGGTTCGATGGCGAATCCGTTTCCTCGAGCACCAAGTCAACGTGATCGCCGCTCAAAGCATCTTCCAGCGTCGACAAATCCACCGGCCGTTCCAACTCCGCAAAGATAGAAAACCCGTGACCGTGGAAGACCGGCGCACTGATCGTCTGCATGGCCAATGCCGGCAGCCGTCTCCCCGCCAGGGCGCTGTATTGCCGGCGGATTCTGCCGTCGATTGCCGTTATGCTCACCTTGGCGGTCTCGCCGAACCCGCTCAGCAGGTTGTATGCCGATTGCGCATCAAACGTAGCCCGAGGGATCGTCTGGAAGCTCAGCAGGTTCACAGTCTGCTGGTGAAGCTCATCCATCGCCGCGCGGCCGAACTCACTCGCCGGCAGCAGCACTGTCGCCGAAGCTCCCCGCACCGGCGCTGCCTGCTGCAACCGCTCCATCAGAAGTGCCAGCGCCAATGCTGCCGGATGCGCCGGTACCACCGCAGGCGTAAACAGATCCGCAGCGACATCCTGCGCTCCTACCCAGGGCGAGCGCACCAGCACTCCCGTCTCCTGGTCAAGTGCGCCCGTGAGATCCAGCACCGTCGAGCCCGCACGGAGCGCCTCGCGCCAGAATCTCCGCGTCAGCGTCTCGGAGCCGCAAAACAATGTGAAATCCACGTGCTCAAAGGCGTCAGCGGTGATCGCCTTCACGAACGTGACCTCGTCGCCAAGCTGATCGAGTTGGCCGAGCCCCTCATCTTCATCAAAAAGCGCAAAATCAGCCGCCGCGAGTGATGACTCCGTGAGAGCATCCTTCAGCTCTTTACCCAGCAAAGTCGCGGCTCCAACGATGGCAATCTTGTACACAGGCTTCCTTCTTATCGTTTGAACTTAGGAGTGATGCAGCGGATCCGGATCGGGGTTCGAGCCCTCAGGCAGACCCTGAAGACTGGCGCTCTGTCCGCGTCGCCGCCGACGTGACCAACCATACGCCGTCCGCGCCCAGATGCCGGAGAACATGTAAATCAGCGCAATTGCAAACAGCACGACCTGCGAAAAACGGATCATGATGTAGAGCACGATGGCCATTACAAAAATCAAACGGAAAGGGTGACTGCGGCTGAGATCGATCTCCTTGCCTGACCAGAAGCGCCAGGTGCTCACCATCAAGAATCCGACCAGACCGACAAGCAACAGCCACGGAATCGCAATCCACCATGCCTGCACGGGAATTCCATAGAAGAAGTGCACCGTCGCAGCCAAAAGCCCAGCGGCCGCTGGAATCGGCATTCCAACAAAATACTTTCGATCAGGCCTCCCCGGATTCCTCGGCTGCGGATCGTGGCTGATGTTGAATCGCGCCAACCGCGACGCGCCGCCAATCAGAAACAGAAAGCAAAGAAACGCTCCAGCCTGGACCAGGTGCTGCCTCAGCTGGGGATTGATCGTGTACGGCAAGAAATGAAAGCCCCACACAAACGCCAGCAGGCTCGGCGCAACGCCAAACGTAATCACATCCGCCAGCGAATCCAACTCTCGCCCAAAATCGCTCGCCGTGTTGGTCATCCGCGCTATGCGCCCGTCGAGCGAATCGAAGGGAATGGCCAGCAAGATGGCGATTGCCGCCCAGTCCAGGTGCATCTCCGCGCCGTTCGCCAACGCATTGCTGCTGGCGGCTTCGATGGTCTGGGTGATGGCAAAATAGCCCGCGCCGATGTTCATCGCGGTGAACAGTGACGGGAGGATAAACATGCCCCGCCGCAGTCGTGCCCGGTTTCTTGCTCTGGCGAGCGCGGCATCTGAGGAGTTCAAGCGTCTTCTCCTTCTTCAAACTCTGGCTGAACGCTTGCGCTTGCCGTCTTCCGCTGCGTCGTCACGCCAACCGCAAGCTCAGACTCCGGCATCTCAGCAATGATCGAAGAACCGCCCTTAACGCGCTCACCGGTCTTTACACGAATCTCCACCTCGGCGGGCAAAATAATATCGGTCCGCGAGCCAAACTTGATCAGTCCCACGCGCTGCCCGCGCTCCACCCGGTCGCCCTCGCGATGATTGAAGACGATTCGCCGCGCAATCAAGCCGGCAATCTGCTTGAAGACGATCTCAATGCCCTCGCCGCGCACCGTGACAATATTCTGTTCGTTGCGCTCGGCGCACTCCTGGTTCATCGCATTCAGAAACTTCCCCCTCTGATAGCGAACCGTAGTCACCTCGCCTGCAATCGGCGACCGATTCACATGCACATCGAAGACATTCAGAAAGATGCTGACGCGCTGGCGAGTCCCTTCGGGGGTCTCAATGCGCACGGTCTCGGTAACCAGCCCATCTGCAGGCGAAACCACCAGCCCGGCACCTTTGGGGACTGTTCGTTGTGGATCGCGGAAAAACCAGAGAAAAAACGCGGCTAGCAGAACGGGCACGATGCTCCAAACCCAAGTGCCGGTAGCCCACCCCAGCACTCCCGCCACCGCCAGCAGACTCAAACCGTAGATGTAACCGTCACGAACCATTGTCCTAACGATTATACGGTTGAATTCGACACTGGGGGATTGGCGGCAGACTCCCGTCCTTCGCGCGGCCCGGCGTTGCGCGGGCGCGCAACTAAGCCCTTCGAATCATCGTCACTGGCCCAAACGGCCGAAAACTCTACGCGATTGCCGGAGACCGATGCTCGAGAGCGTAGATCAGGTCTTTCGCATGAAGCTTCAGCTTTTTCAGCCGTACTTCTTCGAGTTCCTCATCCGTAGAGAGATAAGGCTTCTGAAGTAATTCTTCCAACCGCTGAGCGTAGCGACGATGTTCGGACTGCAGACGACCAATTTCTTCGCTCAGCGTGGCGTCATTTATTTCATCCATCAAGCACCTCCATCTGTTCGTATAACCCAATACATATAGTCCTCCCGCGCGCAATGGGCAAGCGGGAAGAAACAAGAAAATGAAACAGGTCTGTGGAATTCTTAACCCTCACCCACCCTCCGTGACCGGAATCACAACCGTGTCTGGAAACGTGGCATCCACGGTCCGTCCGAGGGCTCAACGGAGCCGGAGACGCATCAGTACGGCATCCTCAGCCGGGTCAGCATAATAGCCCGGCCGCCGGCCTTCTTCCGCAAATCCCAGGAACCGATAGAACCCCTGCGCTGCCCGATTTCCTGAGCGCACTTCCAGCACTACCGCGCTCGCTCCGTGGCCGCGCAAATGCCGCTGTAGCGCTGAGAACAACGTCCGAGCAACGCCGCGCCGCTGATGGGGCACAGCTGTCACGATGCTCTCCAGTTCTGCCTCCGGCGGAGTAATCCTCGATATCGCAAAGCCCGCGATCGCTCCTGATCGCTTATCCTCAGCGATCAGCGCGACTCGCCCCGGCTGGGCGTCCGGATTCAGCGCCGTCTCATAGGCCTGCCGCGACCACAACGGCGCATGATCCGTGCACGCGGCCATCTCCATCACCCTATCCAGGTCCGCAGCTGCCATCGGCCGAACATTGATTTCCCTCCTCAGTTTCACGGCCGCTTTGGGAGCATCTCCAAAGATCTCGGCATCCGACCTTCGCAGATAATGCCCATCAAGTGACGCCAGATCCGCAAAATCCCCCGCGAGAATCCGCGGCACGCACAGCTGGATAGCGTCCGCCGCCGTGGGCGCCTCACTCTGAACCAGCTCGGCGCCTTTCCACGCCGATTCCAGAAGCGCTGCCGCCACGTCGTCGCAAACCGCCACAAGCGCTGGCCGCAATTCTGCCAGCTCTTCCGCTCCCGCCAGCAACTCCTGCGCACTTCCATCTGGACCCATCAGCCGCAAGAACACCTCACGCCGATGCGCATCCAGCGCAGCCGAATCCGCGCTAGCCTTCGCCGCCAGCACCGCCAGCCGCGACACCGCAACCACCGGATTCTGCCCCGGCTCAGCCAGTCCTTTCACCGCGCTGAGACCGACGCGAACCCCCGTGAAACTCCCCGGTCCATGCACTACAACAATTGCACCTAGATTCGCGAGTTTCACGCCCTTTTCCGTCAGCAAATCACTAACCGCGGCCACCAAAGTTGCCGAATATGTGCGTCCCGCAAGCTCTTTCTGGCCCAGAATGGTGGCATTTTCGCCCTCGGGTGCCCCTTCCTTGCGAAGCAAAGGTGGGATGCCACAGTCAATCCGCGCCAGCGCCACAGTCCCTGATGGTCCACAAGTGTCCACCCCTAGAACCAGCAGACCCGTTCCGGGGCCGCATTGCGCAACTGATTGACTCTCCGTCATCTCCTTCTCAGGATTACACACTGCCGTTCGTCCTCTCCGTGCCCCGATTCCGTTAATCTGTTATCAGCACTCCCCCGTTCCACACGGCTGCTCCCGGTGGCACAAACGAAGCTTCTTCAACCCCGAAAGGACGAGGCGTGGCCGCCGCGGCGACAACCACATTTCATGAGACGTGGCGACCCCGCGCCAATCCATGGGCCATCGCCATCACCGTTACCCTCGCCACCTTCATGGAGGCGCTCGACTCCTCCATCGCCAACGTGGCCATGCCCCATATCGGAGGATCGCTCTCCGCCAGCCCCGAAGAAGCCACCTGGGTTCTCACCAGCTACCTGGTCGCCAATGCCATGGTGTTGCCCATCAGCGGCTGGATCGCCAACCGCGTCGGCCGCAAGCGCTTCTACATGAGCTGCGTCTTCCTGTTCACGCTGACCTCGCTGATGTGCGGCCTCGCCGCCAGCCTCCCCATGCTCGTCATGTTCCGCGTGCTCCAGGGGGCGGCCGGTGGCGGCCTGCAGCCCAGCGAGCAATCCATTCTTGCCGACACCTTTCCGCCACAAAAGCGCAGCATGGCCTTTGCCGTCTACGGAGTCGCCGTCGTCATGGCGCCCGTCCTCGGCCCCACTGTCGGGGGCTGGATCGTCGACAACTACTCCTGGCGCTGGATCTTTTTCCTCAACATCCCGGTCGGTATCATATCGCTCTATCTCAGCAACCGCCTCGTCGAAGATCCACCCTACCTCGCCGAAGTCCGCAAGCGCCGCGTGGGTATCGACTACTGGGGTCTCGGCCTGCTCGTTGTTTCCATCGGGGCCCTTCAGATCATGCTCGACAAAGGCCAGGAAGACGACTGGTTCGGCTCTAGCTTCATCACCACGCTCCTCTTCACGGCGGTCATCGGGCTCGCTCTTTTCATCTGGCGGCAGCTCTCAATCGATCATCCCGTCCTCGACCTGCGCCTCTTCGCTCGCCGCAACGTGGGCATGACCCAACTCGTCATGTTTATGGTCGGCGTCGCTCTTTACTCGTCGACAGTTCTGATCCCGCAATTCCTGCAGGAGATCATGGGATACTCCGCCCGCCAGGCCGGCATGGCCGTGTCTTCCGGGGGACTCGTCCTCATGTTTCTCTTCCCTGTCGCCGGCGCCCTTGCGCCCAAATTCGACCCGCGCAAGCTCGTCTCTGTCGGCTTCGTCATCACCACATTCGGTCTCTGGCGCATGTCGACCATTAACCCGAACATCAGTTTCGGTCAGGCCGTCAGCTGGCGCGTTTTCATTGCGCTCGGACTGCCCTTTCTCTTCATCCCCATTAACACGCTTTGCTATGCAGGAATTCCGCAGGAGAAGTACAACGAGGTCAGCGGACTGACGGCCCTCATGCGCAATCTCGGCGGCAGCGTCGGCATCAGCTTCATCACAACGCTGCTGGCCCGCCAGAGCCAGAAGCATCTCGCCATGCTCGTGCCCAAAGCTGCAGCCGGAAATCCAGCGTATGACCAGATGCGGTCCGGTCTCGCCGGAGCATGGATGCAGTTGGGTTCAGCCGCACCCGACGCCATCTATCACGCGGGCGCGCAGATCTACGGCATGGCCCAGGTCCAGGCCCGCCTGCTGGCCTATGTCGATGTCATCTGGGTAATGGTCGCTGTCACCGCCGTTCTCGTCCCACTCCCGTTCCTGATGACTCGCCCCAAGAAGTTGGCAGCCGCCCCCATGGGCCACTAAGAAACCCTCGTCTCTCACCGAAGGTGCGGATGATTCATCATTTGTGAGGTGAGCGACGCGAAGGATCTGCTTTGCAAGAGAGCGCTGGAGTGTACCATCCATGACGCAGTTCGGTCGCGGCATGGGTGGTGGGGAAAGCACAAGCATCCACCCGTCAGGGCCATCCTGAGCGAAGTCGAGGGATCTGCAGTTGCTTTTCAGAAGCGCAACCAATAAGTTGCAGGTCAGCGCAAGGTGCAAGACAAAAACCAGAATGAGGAACTAGCGGCTGGAAACCGGCAGTTGCTTCGCCGCCATCAGTTCTCTCGCCGCGTTCCGCCCTGTCCGAATGCAATCCGGAATTCCGATCCCGTCATACGCATTCCCGGCCAGCCGCAGTCCCGGCAAGTTCGCCACGCGCTCTTTCACCCTGTTCATCCGTTCCTGGTGGCCGACTGCGTACTGCGCCATCGCTCGACGCCAGCGTGAAACCTGTGTTGCCTCCGCCGGAATATGCGGCCCCGTCACGCGTGCACCGAGAATTTCGCTCAGTTCGCGCCGTACCGTCGCCACCAGCACTTCATCGCTCTGGTCGAGCAGCGCTTCGTTCTTTGCGCCGCCCAGAAACGCCCGCAGTACCGCCTTACCCATCGGCGTCCGCCCTGCAAACTTGCGATGAACGAAGGTGCATGCCAGCATCGCGCGTCCTTCCACCGCCGGCACGAGGAAGCCAAATCCATCCGGCAGCGGTCCCAGCTGCGCCTCGTCAAATACCAAATTCACCGTGATCGAAGAAGAGTACGGAATGGCACTCAGATCGTCGCCCAGCGCCGCATCGGTCGCAGCCAACAGCCCGCCCGCAACCCAGGCCGGCGACGCCACAATCACTGCATCGTAATTCTCAACCGCATCAGCACACCGAATCCGCCAGCCATCATCGATGCGTTCCAGCGAATTCACCGACGTTGATTTCCGCACCCACTTCGGATTTAGTCGCGATTCCAGCGCATCCACCAGCTGTTGTAGCCCGCCCTTCAGCGTTGTGAAGATCGATCGCGGACCCGCATTCTGTCGAGACGCGCTTTGGCCCTTCGTTCCGCCGGCCCCGTTGGCATTTGCCGCCAGCGCCGCCGCCATCTTCGCGCGCATCTGTTTGTGCGCCGCAAGCATCCCGCGCGTCAGTGATCCGTACTGTGTCTCCATCTCGACAAGCTTCGGCAACACCGTTCGCGCGCTCAACTGCGTCGCATCGCCGCCATAAATTCCCGAAAGCAGCGGATCTGCCAGCCGATCCACCGCCTCCTGGCCAAAGTGACGTTCCACCAGCGCTGCCACAGACTCGTCATGCCCGCTCGGCCGCGGCGGATGCAACAGCTCCAGCGCCATTCGGATCTTCGTCGCAGGACTGAACAGCCCCGAAAGCGCCGTCGGCACCAGCTTCGTCGGAATCAAAAACATCAGTCCATCGGGCAATGGAACCAGCCGATTCTTCACCACGATGTACGTCTTGCGATTCGCGTCATTCGACGGCGTCAGCTGGTCCGCGAGTCCCAGTTCGCGGCAAAGCTCGGCCCCGGCCGGCTTCTCGCTCAGAAACGAGTCGGGCCCCCGTTCCAGTACCACCCCATTCACGATCTCAGATGCAAGCGATCCACCCAGGCGTTCCCGCGACTCAAACAGCGTGTACTCGACCTCCGCACCCGCGCCGCGCGCCTTCTCCAACTCAAAGGCGGCTGCCAGCCCCGCGATTCCGCCTCCAATGATCGCAACCCGCATGCGTGACCTCAGTCCCTTGATACCACACTGGGCCGCGGAAACCGGAGTGTGTAATCCACCGCGGCTCCCATTTCCAGCATCGCGCTCGAGACTTGCGCGGCAAGTGATTTAAATCACACAACTAAGCGCTCATCGGCTGGGATGTACAAATTACATTGATTTCTTCGGGAGGCCCATCCGCGGAACTGTCGGATCCCGAGTCAAAAAGTCAGGCCGGAACTCGTCGTCCCGGCCTGACCACCCACCCATAATTGTAAATATTTATAGCGACACTAGCGGCCCTACAAACTCCGGCTGGCATTTCGTTGGTGTATCTGTCGGAACCCAATTCTTCGGCTGATAGATACAGCATGGCTCCTGCGCCAGCGGATCACCTGTGACCGCATATGCCCGTGCCCGCGACCCACCGCAGATTTCCTTGTATTCGCAAGCGCCGCACTTACCTTCCAGTCTTCCCGTATCGCGCAGTGCCTTGAAGATTGGCGAATTCTGGTAAATCTCGGCCAGCGGAGTCTCACGAATGTTCCCTGCATGAATCGGCAGGAACCCACTCGGGTACACATTCCCCACGTGTGACACGAATAGGAATCCCTTGCCGTCGTTCACGCGCCGCGTCATCCAGTTTGAAGTGCGAGTCTTCGCATCGGCTTCAGGCGCGCCGGGCTCATATTCACGTGCCACTCCCTGCGAATGACCTGCCCCGTGCCCCATCTTCCGTTCCTGCAGGTTATGCTGCAGCAGGTACCGGCGGTAGTGCATCGCCTCCGTCGTCTTGATCTGGAAGCTCACCCGGTTCGAAAGCTCGTAAATCTTTCCGAAAACCTGTTCAAACTCTTCGCCGCTCAGCAGGTCACCTAGCTGCCCGCGTCCCACCGGAACCAGGAAGAACACGTTCCACATCACGATGTCCAGCGTTTCAAACAGCGCGCACAAATTATCGAGGTCGTTCGCGTTATGCTGGCTGATCGTTGTGTGCACCTGGATTGGCAGCCCGGCCTCCCCGGCCCACTCCACCGCCTGGATTGTCCGCGCCCATGCCCCCGGCAATCCCCGGAATTTGTCGTGAATCTCCGGCGACGACCCATCCAGCGAAATCCCCAGCCGGACCACCCCGGCCTCTTTCATCTTGAAGATCGCTTCGCGCGTCAGCAGCGGAGTGGCGCTCGGCGTCACCGCCACCTTCACTCCCTTCTCTGCCGAATATCGGATCAGTTCGTAAAGATCCGGCCGCTTTAGTGGATCGCCGCCCGTAAACACAAAAATCGGTACACGCATGTCCGCGATCTGGTCGATCAGCGCCTTGCCTTCGGCGGTGCTCAGTTGATCCGGGTGCGCAATCGGTTGTGCGGCCGCGCGGCAATGTTTACACGCCAGATCACAGGACTGTGTGACTTCCCAGATCGCCAGGAACGGCGCCTCGTCGTAGTTCAACCCGCCACGAGCGGGTATGTGATGCATGGGTTGTTGTTGCATACGACCTCAACCTCCTCGGCGCGGAAGAACGCCTCATGTCGCATACAGAAGAGCACCCCTTGCATAGGTCAATCAGTGATTCAGATCACCAAATAGATCGAGATAGATCGGAAATTTAATCTTGGTAAGCCTTTTCCCGATGGACAAATTATTGCAATGGGTCCAGAATCCAACTCAACAGGGTGATCCTCCCACGCTGTACGCTCGTCTTGCCGGGTTGAGGATCTAAGCAGCCGAGCCATAGCAGTTGCAGATTCAACCTGTGATGTAACTCACTCTTCGGTGTGGCCTGCGGCACTGAGCGCGCAATGGAAGCAGCCTAATATCTTTAAGCACTCGAAGGAGGTTCCCCATGGCCATCAAGCCGGGTTGGAGCAAACCCTCCACCATCCTCTTTGCTTCTGAGATTCCCTCGAACGAGCGCGCCTTCAACTTCGCACTCGCACAAGCCCAGGAATTCGCCGCTGATCTCGTTCTGTTTCATGTGTATGACACGCTTGTTGTAGCCGCATCCGAAACCTCCGGCATTCGTTATTATGACTACGCTGCAGCGGCCCGCGCCGAAGTTAAGCATCTCGATCCGCTGGCCCAGCGAGCTCGCCAGTCGGGCGTCAAGTGCGAAGTTGTAGTCCGCCCCGGCCTCGCCGCCGACCAGATTCTCGCATTTCTTCGGGAACGCCAGATCGACCGCATCGTGATGGGCACCCATTCTCCCGGCCCGATCGGCAAGATTCTCGTCGGCTCCGTGGCCGAAGCGGTCCTGCGCACCGCCAGCGTCCCCGTCTTCGTCATTGGCCCGGAAGTCGTCGACGGCGCCTACCGCAACTTCGCCACCCGCACCATTCTGTCTGCCGTCAGCTTCATCGAGAGCAGCTTCGTGGTCGCGACCTTCGCAGCCGAACTGGCCGCTCACCACAATGCGCGACTAATTCTGCAGCACGTCATCCGTCCGCAGGACCGCGCCGAGGTGCTTGCCGGCCACAGCATCGAAGAGATCGAATCCGACCTCCTCTGCCTGATTCCCACAGAACTACGTGAGCAGATTTCCATCCAGACCATCGTCGTACCCGGCGACCCGACCGAGGAGCTGCTCTACCAGAGCCGCGCCCAGCAAGCTGATCTCATCGTCCTCGGCGCACACGGCGCATCGGCCTTCGCTGCCATTGCGCGTCACGGCGTGGTGTACAAGGTGCTGGCCCACTCCCACTGCCCGGTCATCACGCTGTCGCCAGCCGTGCTCGCCGAGAGCGGCGTCAAATACGTCAGGGAGCATCACGCAGAGAGCTTTCTGGCAGGAGTCTTTTAGACCGAAATCACCGGCTGCCGGATTCTCCGGCAATCCCAACCGGACGCGCGCCGGGTGGATTCAATCAAGCAAGCGGCGGAATCCACCCGGCGATGCCGTCTCAGGACTACGATTCAAAATTCCACCTCGCAACGAGCGCGGGGTTCGTTTTTTAAGATGCATCGATCCATACGAGATCGGTGCCCCGTTCAGGACACAGTCTCATCCCGTCATAGATTGGGAAAGCACGAATCCATAATCCCATGGTCAAGGTTTGCAGGATGAATTCTGGAGAAAGGGGCTTTCAGCCCGTACGTCAAAGCAGCAACAACAGAGGGAGCTTCAGCCCACGGGGCACCTCTACGGTTTGTGAGCCATCACCGCGTGCACTGCCTTCGTCCCACACGGCTGCTTCTCACAAATCACGCCCGTGATCCCTTTCCCTTCCGTGATCGTAAAGATCCGATCCACTCCCGGCAGCTTCACCATTTCCTTCGCACCCGATGGCCAATGTATCTCCGCCGTCCCCGCATCCATTGCATCCCCCAGCCCGAAGTGTGGCCGCTGATCGTTGGACGAGATGTAGCTTCCGCCACTCATCACGTCCTCGCGCTGCCGTATCCCGTTCGCCGTTAGATACACCGTCGCTCCCACGGCATCCCGCGGACTCTTGTCTCCGCCCACCAATTTCAATTCCACCCAGTGATGATGATCGGGATTCACGTTCTTCAATAGCACCGGCGGCCCATCGATAGGGCTGATCACTACGTCGATCTTTCCGTTGTTGAAAAGATCGCCAAACGCCGCGCCGCGTCCTGAGGTCAGGGTCGCCAGCCCCGACCCCTTCACCGCCGGAACATACTCAAACTTGCCGTTGTGCAGATTCCGAAACAGCAGCGCCCGCTCGGCAAATGTCGTTCCCCAGTCGTGCTCATCCACCTGCGGATACACGTGGCCGTTGATCATCATGATGTCTTTCCAGCCGTCATTATCGAAATCGAGGAACCCGTCGCCCCAGCCCACAAACGGTACCGGAATCTGCGCGATTCCCGCCTCGCTCCCGACCTCGGTAAAGCTTGCGTCGCCGTCGTTGTGATACAGCGTCTTGTAATCGTCCGAAAAATCTGTCACCAGCAGATCGACTAGCCCGTTGTTCATGTAGTCGCCGACCGCCAGCCCCATTGAGGCAATCTCACGCCCGTCGTTGTTCAGCGCAAACCCCGAAACATAGCTGCGATCCTCGAACGTTCCGTCACCCTTGTTGAAATACAGATAATTTGGATTCGAATCATTCGCCACCAGCAGGTCCGGCTTTCCGTCGTTGTTCACATCCACAAAGATCGCCGTGAATCCGTAATAGTGTCCCGGGTCCGCGACGCCGGCTTTCACGCTCACGTCCGTAAAGGTCCCATCGCCGTTGTTGTGAAACAAGTGATCCGCCTCGCCCGGCAATCCGCGCGGCCCACACATCACCGGAAGGCCATGGAGCTGGCAATCACCGAAAGGGACATCGCCGTTGTTCGGGTCAGGCTGATGATTCAGGTCGTAGTGCACGTAGCCCGAGACAAACAGATCCAGCCGCCCGTCGCCATCGTAGTCGCCCCATGTCGCTCCGTCTGACCAGTTGCCCAGCGTGACGCCTGCCTTCTCCGCCACATCGGTAAACGTGCCGTCATGGTTGTTGTGGTAGAGCCGGTTCTTCCCGAAGTTGCAGACAAAAATATCCGGCCAGCCATCGTTGTCATAATCCGCGATCGCCACGCCGAATCCCCAGCGATCGTTGGTCACGCCCGCCTTCGCAGCCACATCGGTAAATGTGCCGTCGTGATTGTTGTGAAACAGCGCAGCGTGCGGCGGCGTCCGTTTGCCCGTCAGCGCATCGTAGGTTGACCCGTTCACCATGTAGATATCGAGCCAGCCGTCGTTGTCGTAGTCGATCAGCCCCACGCCCGAACCATCCGTCTCCAGGATGTATTTTTTGGTCTTCGTGCCCATCACGTGCTGCCAGCCGCTCAGCCCCGCGGCCTTGGTGGCGTCTTCAAACACTACCGTGCCATTCGCGACAAAGCCACCCGCTGTGATCGGCCGCTTCTCCGCGTCGTACACCGGCGCAAACGATCCCGCCGACGAGATGCCGCCCATCCCGCCCTGTTGTTGCCCTGGCTGTACCGGTTTCGGCTTTTGATCCTGCTTCGTCGCGGTCTGCTGCGCAACGCCGGCAACTTGAAAAAAGGTCACAAGCGCAATTGCGACCGCGGCAACAAAGCTGCGAAGTTCTTGCATATTCCTACTTCTTTTGAGGAGTCGGGTTTGTCGACTTCGCATCCTGCTTCGCGGTCGTTGCGTTGGACAGCACCTTTGTCGTCGCCGGATCTGCCCCTGCGTTCGGCGCCTTTGGATCGGCGCACGGCTTGCCGCTGCACAGCGCGCCTGTAATCCCCTTGCCTTCTTCGATCGTGTAAATGCGATCCACCGCCGGAATCTTCACGGTCTCCTTCGCGCCCGAAGGCCAGTGAATCTCAGCCGTTCCCGCATCCGCCGCATCGCTAAGTCCGAAGTGCAGCCGCCGGTCATTCGCAGAGATGTAGCTCCCGCTCGAGAGCACATCCCGACGCTGACGCATCCCGTTCGCCTGCAGGTACACGGTCGCGCAGGTCGCGTCGCGCGGACTCGACTTGCCATTTGCCGGATTTGTTCCGCCCACCAGCCCTATCTCCACCCAGTGATGGTGATCCGGATTCACATTGCGCAGCAGCACCGGCGGCCCGTCTACCGGATTGATCACGACGTCGATCTTGCCGTCATTGAACACATCGCCGAACGCCGCACCGCGTCCCGGCACCACCACTGCGAGCCCTGAGCCCTTTACCGCGGGAACATATTCAAACTTCCGCCCTTTGCCCGTTCCGTCTGGAACGTTGTGAAACAGCAGCGGCCGCTCGGCAAACGTCGTGCCCCAGTCGTGCTGATCCACCTCGGGATATACGTGCCCATTCGTTTCGAACAGGTCGAGCCATCCGTCATTATCGAAATCAAGGAACCCGTCGCCCCAGCCCACAAACGGAATCGTCGTCTGTGCCACGCCCGCTTTGTAGCTCACATCGGTAAAGCTGGCGTCGCCGTCGTTGTGGTAGAGCACCTTGTAGTCGTCACCGAAGTCGGTCACGAAGAAATCAATCAGCCCGTTGTTCTCGTAGTCACCCGCGGCAATCCCCATCGACGCAATCTCGCGGCCATCCTTGTTCAGCGCAAATCCCGATACGTAGCTCTGATCGTCGAACGTCCCATCGCCTTTATTGATGTAGAGGAAGTTCGGCTCCGAGTCGTTCCCCACCACGAGGTCCGGTTTGCCGTCGTTATTGATGTCTACAAAAATCGCAGCGAAGCCGAAGTATTTGTCCTTATCTTCAACGCCCGCCTTCACCGTCACATCGGTGAACTTCCCGTTGCCATCGTTGTGAAACAGATGGTCCGGCTCACCGGGCAACCCGCGCGGGCCGCAGTTCACGTTTACCCCGCGATACAGGCACGACGCGTAGTTCACGGCCTTGGTGCCGGAAATTGGCAGGTTGTTGCGGTCGAAGTGGACATACCCCGTGACGTAGAGGTCCAGCTTACCGTCGCCGTCATAGTCGCCCCACGTCGACCCCGGAGACCAGTTGCCCAGCGCTACGCCAGCCTCCTTCGCCTTATCGGTGAAGGTGCCGTCATGGTTGTTGTGGTACAGCCGATTCTCTCCATAGTTGCCGACATAGAGGTCCGGCCAGCCATCGTTGTCGTAATCCGCAACCGAGCAGCCATATCCCCACCGGTCGTTCTGCACACCGGCTTCCTTGGATACATCGGTGAATGTGCCGTCATGATTATTGCGGAACAGCGCAGCATGCGGCGTCGGCTCTTTCCCGTCGAGAGCGTCGAAGGTCGACCCGTTCACCAGGTAGATATCCAGCCAGCCATCATTGTTGTAGTCGATAAGGCAGACGCCCGAGCCATTCGTCTCAACGATGAACTGCTTTTGCAGCACGCCCATCTTGTGGACCCAGCCGGACAAGCCGGCAGCCTTAGTGACATCCTGAAACACCACCGTGCCTGTGTCCACAAATCCGCCCGCCGTGATTGGCCGCTTCTGGGCGTCATACTGCGGCGCAGACTGCACGCCCGAAGCGATACCGCTGCTCATGCCCGGTTTTTGGCTTTGTTGTGGAGGACTTGAGGATGCCTGGGAACTCGTAATACTGTTCGCGATCAATAGAATCAATCCACAACCAACCAGAAAGCGAACGCGCAAAAGACACGACCCCCTCGACGGTTGAAGTGTACCGCATCGAGGCCATGTCTTTCGAATGGATTGACTTCGCTTCCGGACCGTGGGATGGGCCTGGCCGCGACGTTCCAAAGGGTCGCGAATCAGAACACGCGCAGTAGCAGCAGTATCAGCACGATCGTCAAAATCAGGCCGATCCCGCCACCGCCATAGTAGCCCCAGCCTGGGCCAACACGATAGCCGCCATAACCAAATCCAATTATCAGGATGATTAGAAGAATAATCAGCAGCATTGTCTCTCCTTCGTTCGCTAATTTATTCAGCGCCTCAGCGCCGTTTCGAGTTATCGATAATCGGTCCGCGTGCCAACCAGCCTCTTCCGTACGCGCAACCTCACATCCTATGATGCATGCGCCGTTCCCCACGCTCTACATGCTCGCGTAGGGCTCATGGATGCAATGATTTCGACGCTCCGATGCGATCGCCGCGTAAGCGGTTGCACTGCATTTTTACTTGCTGTTTCTGCGCTTCGCAAACAACCTGCCGCGTTCAGCCCCGCGTCCAAGTTTGTGTCGTAGATATACGTAGAGTTTCAGGAGGTACGAAATGCTCTGGACAATATTTGTGGTTCTCCTGGTCTTGTGGTTGCTTGGTCTGGTCAGCAGCTACACTTTGGGCGGATTCATTCACATTCTGCTGGTGCTAGCGCTGGTGGTACTGGTCATCCAACTGATATCTGGACGTAGAGCCGCACTATAGACGTGGTTTTTAAGGACAAATAAGGATTTAGACAAGAGGCGCGTATTTTGATTGCGCGCCATTTCTTGAGCCCCGTAGACAACATCCGCTCTCATCGACGGTTATGCACGATCGCAAAGGCGTGGATCCCGCAGCAATGCACGGTCGACGAATCCTGCGAGTCGATGAGTTCTGCTTACTCAACGAACCCCACGGAGGTGGATTCTCATGAATAGCGACAGCATTAAAGGCAAAATCGATGACGCGGCAGGCCGCGTCAAGCGCCAGGTTGGTGAATGGACCGGAGATACCAAGACCGAGGTCGAGGGCGCTGCCCAGCAGGTAAAGGGTAAGGCTGAGAAGGTCGTCGGCAAAGTTCGCGATACAGTCGACAACCCAACAAGAGAGAACATCGAAACTGACCGCGATATGGACGACGATCTCGATCGCGAAAGTGTTCGCGAGCGCGAATAAGCCGAAAATCCCCGCTGCCCATTGCGCAGCTTGAATCAACGTGGCGGCAGGTTGAGAGGCTTGCCGCCCCAAACTCCCTCTTCACGTGTTATCTCTTTCTGCAAGTTTGCGTTCAATCCCCGCGAAAGATTGAAAGCAGCGCGAAATTATCCACGTGTCTCGTGCTGAATCTGGCATCTTACTTGCTAAAGATCCATATAAAAGCTATAGATATAGGTAACGCCATTGTGGGCGGTTCTCACCCGACCCGGCCCCGGCTCAAGTGAGGTGCGTCTTCCGCAGGAACTACGGTTCACTGACGATCGACGGTTCACTATCGGAGACATCCCGTTGGCGCGCCATTGCGCGCGTCCTCCGAAGTCCTCTGGACGCGATTGGTTCTACCCTTCTACCCGCCCCCTGTACTCTCTGCGGCTCCCCGCTGCCGCAACTCTCTTCCGTTCCAATTTGTGATGCCTGCTGGACTGAAATTCCCGCCCACCGAGGCTCTGTCTGCGAACGTTGTGGCGACTCACTCGATCAGCCGTTGGTCGAGGGCATAGCCTCCAGCGAACTTTGCCGCGCCTGCCGCCTCGCGCCACCTTCGTTTGCGCGTGCTGTCTCCTTCGGCGCTTACGACGGCCGGATGCGCGCCGCCATCCATGCGCTCAAATACGACCGCATCCATTCCGCCGCCCGCCGCCTGGGAGCGATGCTCGCGGTGGCCATTGCGCAACTCGCCCCTGATGCTCCTGCAGGCCTGCTCGTCATTCCCGTGCCGCTGCACCGCACCAAGCATAAGCAACGCGGATTCAACCAGGCCCGTGCCCTCGCCGCTTGCGCCATCGACGCCCTCCGCGAGTCGCATCCGGCGTGGCATCTATCGCTTGCGCCCACCACGCTCATGCGTTTGCGTTCCACCGAGAGCCAGGCCGGGCTCACGCCGCGCCAACGCCGACTCAACGTCCGAGGCGCCTTCAAGGTCTCCGATCCATCTGCTGTCGCGGGCAAAAACATTCTGCTTGTCGATGACATTCTCACCACTGGCGCTACCGCCCGCGCCGCGTCGCAGTCCCTCCTAAGGGCTGGCGCTGCAAGCGTGTGTGTCGCAACGCTCGCCCGTGCGCGCCGCTTCGACCACAACGCGCAGAACCGTTCATTCGGAATAACTAGCGCCCAACCCGGCATTGAGCCGGCCAATGATTCCAAGCTCGCAAGCATGCTTTCGTCACCATCTACTCGCCAACTTTCATGAAGAGGGAAAGAGATGTCGCTGGGAAAAGCCATGATTCATGCACGCAAGCAAAAATCTGCTGCCCGCGCTGCCGCTTATGCTGCCGAGTCGGGCACCCACGCAGCTATCCACGCCAACCATATTCTGCAGATGCCGGTGCTCGTACTCAACGCGTCCTACGAGCCTATTAACATCTGCGGAGCGCGGCGCGCCCTCGTGCTCGTGCTCAAGGGCATCGCCCGCACTGAAGAGGAACACGGCCTCACCCTCCACGCGCAGCGCAGCCTCATCGCTATGCCCTCCGTCATTCGCCTGCTTGAATACCGGCGGATCCCGCATCAAACCCGCGCCCTATCACGCAAGAACATCCTGCTCCGCGATCGTAACCAGTGCCAGTACTGCGGCGTCGTGCTGCCCTCCGGCGAGCTCACCCTCGATCACGTCGTCCCGCGTTCGCGCGGCGGCAACTCCACCTGGGAAAACCTGGTTGCGTGCTGCCACTCCTGCAATCGGCGCAAAGGCAACCGCATGCTGGTGGAGATCGACGACATGATCCTGCTCCGCGAGCCGCGTCCCTTCTCGCTCCACACCAGCCGCCAGATTATGCGCATGCTCGGTCGCGGCGACGACCGCTGGCGCAAGTACCTGTTCTATTAGGATCCGCTCCCTCAAGCTCACAACAAAAGTTGGCGGTGTCATTCTGAGCGAACGGGCCCCCGAGCGTATTTCAGTTCGGGGGTGGTGAGCGAAGAATCTGCTTTGACTTTCAGAATTATTCCAATAACGTCTGGGACATCACTTCTTACTGCACCGTCACGGTGAACGTCGCCGTACGCGTAATGTTCTGCGAGGTCGTCGTCACGTTCACGGTGTACGCGCCCGCCGGCGTTCCCGGGTCAGTCGATCCGCCTCCGCCGCTACTGCTGCTGCCACCGCCACCGCAGCTCACAAATGTGCCCGCGCAAACCAACAACACCAGGGCCGCCAGGCTCCCGCGCCGTTTACCCCCAAAGGCAAGTAGAAAGATCCCGCCGGCCAGTGCGAGCGCGACTCCACCGAGGCGAGGCTTTTCATTTGCAGCCAGTTGATGTGCCGCCTCTGTCGTAATCGTGATCGTCGAACTCGTCGTTGAAACATTCGTCAACGCGGCTGAAGCTCCCGAGCAAGTTGCCGCCGTCATCGCTGCCGGAAGCTTGCAGGCTACAGTGATCAGTCCGCCAAAGTTATCGACACCCGCAAAGTTCACGGTCGCAGTTGCCGTCTGGCCCGCCGTCACCGTCACATTCGCAATCGTTCCGCTGATATTGAACGTCGTATCCTGCACCGTCACATTCACCGGAAACGAAGTCTGCGACCCAAGGTAGTTGGCATCGCCGAGATACGTCGCCGTGAAGTTGTAACTCCCCGGCGTGTCGATACTCGTCGCCAGATCGCCCTCGAGATACGCAAATCCCACGCCGCTGAATCCTCCAATATAGCTGCCATTCAGCGGATACGATGTCAGAGTTCCGGAGGGTGCATTGCCATCTTGCAGAATCGAGACAGTCCCCGTCGGCGCACTCAGCACGCTGTCGCTATACGCAACCGCGACCAGATGAAACAGCTGCCCCGACCACGCGATATACGTCAAGGTGGATCCATTGAATGACGGAGAGAGATCCGTGATCTCGATGTAGTAGATAAACGATGTTCGTCTCGCCCACAATTGCAATCGTTTGGCCGGTTCCGTCAATTCCCGCCTTCCACAACGGCAATACATCGTAGATCGTCGCAAAATCCGTCGGTCCTAACCCGTAAAAGGTGCTTTGCCCCGAGGCGAACGTGAAATAAGGCGACGACGCGGCTCCCGGGCCAGGCTTCACCGGCTGTCCGTGTATCACCGCATTCGCGTGCCGTGGAAAATTGTGCAGTGTCAGCACGCCCTTCACCACCGGTGTCAGCGCCGATGGGATCGACGGCTCGTTCGCATTAGCCCAATGCTGCTCCCCGTTCACCTCGTAGCGATGAATCGAAGTCGCGAACGCTTCCTGTACTTGCCCGGCCGTGCCTGAAAACTCAATCGCAGTTCGGCCTTTGGCAAGGTCCGCAACCTGGAATCCATGCGCATTCAGCCATGCCGTCACCTTCGCGATGTCGCTGTCTGAAGGCCCAAACTGCCTGCCAAAATCTTCCGGTGTCAGCCACTGGTGAAACTGCGGTGACCCCTTCGCCTGCTGGCCAGCAAGCAGCACCTTCAGAGCCGATTCCTGCTCGTCGCTCCGCTTCAGCGCCAGCAACATTCGCCGCATCGGCAAAACTCGCTGGAGCCACCCCGTGATCAAACTCGGCTCGCGCCAGCGGATGCCGATTCCCGCTCAATACCGTTCGTTGAGCGTCGTCAATTGGCCGCTGAATCAGATCCCGCGCCGTCGCTGATCCCGTCGTAACCTGTGCCGCAGCCCTGCCGCCGGGGACAAACAGCATCGCAGGAAACAAAATCGCAACCAGAGCGGCGCGGCAGGGATTGATTAAGTGCTTGAATTCGAAAGAGAGAACCGAAGTAAACCAAATATCCAGCAAACCGGAAATTGAAAGTGTCACAGATTTCTCCCAGGCGACCGCAACACATCACAGCCTTTTAAGACCAATCAGAAGACTTCGCGAATATCGAGGCGGCGCACAGCGGCCGCCGACAGTTGCCCTGAAACTGGAAGAAGAATACTTCCTACCCGCCATCGACTACGGTGACAATGCCGGTCGCTTGGTTCAGCTGATTTCAGGCGCACGTTCCACTAGCGCAGACGATATACTGAGGCACCGGCATCCCAATTCATGCAACGGGAGTTTGCGCTTGTTCACCCGCGCCATCGTTCGCCTCCCTGGCAGCAATTTCGCCGACGGCCTCACCACTGTCGATCTCGGAACTCCCCACTTCGATGAAGTCCTGCATCAGCACGCGCATTATTGCGATGCCCTGCGCGCGTGCGGTCTCGAACTCACCATCCTCGAGCCCGACCTCCGCCACCCCGACTCCACGTTCGTCGAAGATACCGCCATCCTCACGCCGCACGCCGCCATCCTTACCCGCCCCGGCGCCTCGAGCCGCGAGGGCGAAGTCGCAGCCATTCGTCCCGTTGTCGAGCGTTTCTATTCCCGAATTTTGGCGATTGACCCGCCAGGGACCGTCGATGGTGGCGACATCTGTGAAGCCGAAGACCACTTCTTCATTGGCCTTTCGCTACGCACCAACGAAGAAGGCGCGCGTCAACTCTCCTCGCATCTCAATGCGCTCGGGTACACCGCCTCTACTGTCGATATCCGCTCCATGACCACGATCCTCCACCTCAAGAGCGGCATCAGCTACATCGGCGACAACACCCTCGTGGTGATGGAGGAGATGGCGGCAAACCCTCAGTTTGGCGGCTTCAATCTGCTTCGCGTCCCTGCAGCCGAGAGCTACGCCGCCAACTGCGTACGGGTAAACTACCGCGTGCTGATCGCCGAAGGGTTCCAACACCTCTACGATGAACTGATCGCGCGCGGCTTCAGCCCGCTGGCCCTCAACATGTCAGAGTTTCAAAAGATGGACGGCGGCCTGAGCTGCCTCTCCCTCCGTTTCTAGGAGAACTGCAAACTCAGAACTACGGACGGAGAACTTTCAACTAGTTTTGCGGCTTCCCCTGCTGTGGTTTTGATTGCGCCGGCGTTGCAGGTTGTCCTTGCTGCTGCCCGTTGTTCGTCTGTCCCTGTTGCGGCCCGTTCTTCGTAATGTCCTGCCCGTCGTAGATGATCTTGATGGTCGATCCGAACCGCTTGTAGTCGGTGTACTTGATGGTGTCGCGAATGTGCACGTCCTGGCTCATGTAGCCGCTCCCGCCGTGAAATGCAGCACGCCTTCGCCCTTCGTATACACCGGGAACCAGTAGTGCCCATCGACCTGCTGCCGCCACGTCATGAATGGCGGATGCAGATCCTCTTTCCCCTTGCGCGTGTCGTCCGGAACCATCCGGCCGTTGGTCACCACGATCTGCAGGTCGGTCGCATCCACCCAGATGCGCCCCAGAAAATACCGCTTGTTCTTCTCAATCTGCTTCGGCCCCACGTCGAAGACGTAGCAGTCCACCTCGTCCACCTTCTGCCGCCCCACGTACTTCACGTTGTACTGCGCAATCTCCTCGGTCGTCAGCACAAACGGATAGCCCTGCTGAATGTCCTGCAAGTCCGACGGCGACATCATCACCCGCTGCAGCGAGCTCTCCGGCGCAAATACCATCTTCTCCATGCGCCGTCCCGTCGGGTCAAAGGTCACGTCGTCCACCTGGTACCACTCGCCGTCCACCTTGTTGGTGTCGTCGTCGACCGTCTGCACCCGCGCCATGCGGCGATAGGTGTAGTGATTCAGCGCCTCCTGGAACTCGCTCTCCTTGGCGGCAAACTTCTTGATAATCTCCTCGGCCGGCGTTGCAGGGTCAGAAATGTCCAGCTTCCCGAATCCCGCATCCAGCGGCATGGGCGTAAAGGTGTCCTTCTCCTGCGCGCCCGCCGCCAACCCCAGCAACGCAGCGCCTGCCAGCGCCAACCACCATCGATTCCTCACCGCTGCACGTCTCCTCTGCACATCGTTCACAACCATCAGGCCCCGTCGCGGGCCGCTCCGCATTCTTCCAGCTACCACATTAGACGTATATACAACCGGCCTAGGTGGCTGCAAAATCGTCCATTGGTAAAGCTGTCGTTGCGCGTATCTGGCGCCACATGAACCCGTTCTTCGGGAGGGTTTCCGAGGGTTCCCTTAACTCGCCATTTACCTCGCGGCATCAATGGGTTAAGCTCACTCATTAGCGATCGGGACCCGCCCCCGGGGAACATTTGATTCTGACGCCGCGTCCTTGGGGTGACGCTGCCCTTTGCTACGCGGTTGTCAGTGGAGATTCTCGCACTTCCATGCCCGACAGCTACCACCTTCCCGCGCTCGTCCTTACGGTGCTTCTGCTGCCGGCATTTTTCCAGCTCTATCTCCGCTTCCGCGACACCCGCACCCTCCTCTGGTTTCTCGGCTTTTTCTTCGCCGCAATCCGCATGTTGCAGTACTACAACCTGGGCTGGTGGAATTACACCGACACCGTCGCACACCCCTGGATCGCCTCGATCGGTCAGGCCTCCATCCTCATCAGTTCTGGCCTCTTCCTCGCTCTCTCTCGCCCCTCTCGGCTTCCGTATCGGGCGCTTCCGCATCCTTTATGCCGTCCCTTTCATTATTCCCCTCATCGTTTACGCCTTCCTCATCTACGGCGTCTACGACGGCAAGACCCCCAACGGATACCCGTTCCTGATCTTTCCCGCCCTCGGCGGACTCTCACTATTCGCCGGATGCGCCTGGGCCATCTCCTACCGCGGTATTCCTCGTGGCATTGCCCTCGCCCTCTGCATCATCCTCGGCGCCGCCGGTCTCTGGATCTGTGTCCGCGTTGGGGGCGATTGGCCCCTCGTCTACGTTGAATGCGCCATCCACGGCGTCACCGCCCTTCTCGTCTTCTATGTCTTTCGCCGCATCTCGCCCGGGACCGTCCTTGCCGGCCTCGGCTTCCTGGCCTGGTCGCTCAATATCGGCGAGACCCTCCCGTTCATCCATCATGGCGAGCCCACCCTTTGGGCTGTTCGCGCCATCGTCATGTCCAAGGTCGTCGCCGCCATCGGCATGATCCTCCTGGCCCTCGAAGACCAGCTCGCCATCAATCAAACCGGTCAGATCCGCGAGCGCCATGCCCGCGAGGAGCTTGAAGCCTACACGCGCCTCAACCTGGCCCGCCGCCGCGTCGATGACTTCGACCGCCAGGCCACGCTCATCTGCCAATCCATCGTCTCCAACAGCCGATTCAAACAGGCCGCGCTCGTCCTCCTGCAAAGCTCCGGCCATTACCACCTCGCCGGCGCTGACGGATTTCGACGATGCGACTCTCAACGCCCTTGAGGCTCTCGTCACCCGCATCCCTGTCGCCGGATTCCTTGATGTCGGCTCCGGTCCCGCGGCCGCCGAGCACAGCCCCGCCTTGAGCCTCGATCTAAGCCCATTCCTGGTTCCCGGCGACGACCTCGCCCGCCTCAAGGTCACCACCGTGCAAGCCATCCCGATGCGCGGACGTGCATCCACCGAAGGCGCAATCTTTCTCACCGGCATTGACGACCCCGCTAAGCCCGTCAGCGCCGTCGATCTGCTCCCCCTCGAGGTCCTCGCCTCCCGCCTGCAATCGGTTCGAAGCCAGACCATGATGCTCGAGAAACTCGTCGAAGCCGAAAAGTTCGTCGGCCTCGGCCAGCTTGCTGGCAACGTCACCCGGCAGCTCAACAACCCTCTCACCGTCATCCTCGGCTATGCTTCGCTTCTCGACGAAACCGAGGACCTCAGCCCCCAGGCCCACAAAGCAATAGAGGCTATCCTCAGCGAAGCGCGCCACATGCGCCTCACCCTCGAGAGTCTCGCGCGTATCTCCCGCCCCCAGGGCGACCAAATCGCCGCCATCTCCGTCACCGAGCTCCTCAACGACCTCGAGCAGCTTCACCGCTCCGAATTCGTCCAGCGCTCCATCGATTTCCGCGTCCACATCGCACCTGCTCTACCCCGCGTCCTCGGCAACGCCCAGCAGGTCCGTCAGGCTGTCCTCTACTGCCTCCAGTACGCCATGGACGCTGTTGAAAAACTCGACACCACCACCGAGAAAACCGTCCGCCTCGAAGCCGTCGCGGAAAACAACCAGGTGCAGATCCTCGTCGCTCACTCCGGCGCAAGATTCCTCGTGCCCGCCCGCGCCTTCGATCTCTTCATCCCCGAACCCGCCGGCGACGACTCCACCACCCTCGGCCTCAGCATGTGCGCCAGCATCCTCCGCGAAAACAACGGCAAAGCCTCCGCTATGAACTTCGAACCACGCGGCGCCGGCATTCTCCTCGAACTCCAAGCCGCGTAAATCAATCACCGCTCGATGGATCGGCTGGCTGATATCCAGCATCTGAGCAGACCGGGAGCATACTGTGAATGGTCCCGTCGAAGAAGGACTCGGTCATATATAATGGCATTCGGTGAGGGACTGCGAAACCTCGTCGCAGCGGATGTTGAGAAGTGAATATGCTGTGAAATTGCGTCCCGAATGCAACTGATGTCGCTCGAATGAACGACGATTATCCGGTAGAGCACTCAGGACAAAGCGATTCTACAAGTCGGAGAGATGGCCGAGTGGCTGAAGGCGGCGGTTTGCTAAACCGTTATAGGGTCAAAAGCTCTATCGGGGGTTCGAATCCCCCTCTCTCCGCCACCTTACAACCCATCCTCTTTAATATACGGATAAACCAAACAAAATAATAGATTTGACTCGAGCACTAGACGTGCGTTATGTGCGGCATACGTTCGGCGACGCAAAGTATTCCGAAGCATTTCCGGTCTCTTGCCGACCTGCTGCATGGCGACCCGAACAATGGTCTGTATGCGGAGTTGCTTGGCATGTCCTGCACGGCTGTGGCTGACTCCTCTAAACAGCGTTGCGATGCGTTAGTGATTTACGCGGAGACCCATCCGGACGATGCCAAGGCCGCCACCTACGCAGCCTCGATGCTGTTTGACCGAAGCAGCACGTACGTGGCGAAAGAATAACTCTCAGAGGTGAATCAAGCCGCGCCGTAGGGCATTGACAACCGCTTGCGTTCTGTCGCTCGCGTTCAGGCGGACGAGGATGACGCTGACGTGGCACTTGACCGTCCCTTCTGAAATACCGAGCGCGGACGCTATTTCCTTGTTCGATTGCCCCTTCGCTACCAGCACAAGGACCTCCCGTTCTCGCGCGCTGAGACTGGAGTCAGGAGTGCGCTCGGCTAGTGCTCGCGACATGGGTGGCGGAAGATAGCGCGCCCCAGCATGGACACGACGCACTGCGTTCACCAGCACTTCTTGAGGTAGACCCTTTACCAGGTATCCGCTGGCTCCTGCTTCCATTGCCTGGTGAATGTCTTCATCTCCTTCATAGGTGGTGAGCACAATAAAGCGCGCTTTCGGCGCGACGCTGCGAATGCGTCGTATCGTCTCAACTCCGCCAATGCCCGGGAGCCGCAGATCCATGAGGGTGATGTCCGGCTGAAGTCGAGCGTGTTGTTCGATGGCTTCTTCTCCGCTGCCAACCTGACCGACACATTCCATCTCCTTGGACGAGGCAATCAGTGCTGCGATACCGACACGCAAGATTGGGTGGTCGTCGACAATCAGAATCCGAATGGGAGGCACGGCAGTGACATTATAGATTGCTGGCAAAACAGGTGTCGCTGACTCATCTCTCAGAGGTGAGTCAGCGTTCATTCCGGCGCCCGGTCCGCAGAGTTTTCACCGATTCAGGCCTTGCCGCGGTATTCGAACCCGCACCGTTGTCCCCTGGCCTGGGAGGCTCTCTATCGCTACCTTGCCTTCGATCCGGCTGACACGCTCGCGCAGACCCTGTAATCCGTAATGGCCCTCCGTGGGACGAGAAGCAACGTCAAATCCGTGGCCATCGTCAGCAATTTCGAGTGACAGCTCCTGGGGAGTGAAATGAAGGCTCGTGTCGATCCTGCTCGGCTCACCGTGAAGCACAGCGTTATAGAAACCTTCACGCGCCACCATCATCAGTTCGTGGGCAGCCTGTCGACCCACGGGGAATGGCGTTCCGTTTACATGACACTCTGCGGCGACACCATACTCGCGGCTGACGCGTTGGCTCATCTCGCGCAGGCTCGCAGCCAAGCTCTCGGGCGCCGCTTCGCTTCCACGCAGATTCCACACAGCCTGACGTGCTTCGTCCATAGTCGCACGAATCTGCGTACTGGCATATTCGATGAGATGCTCGCGCGAGTCCTGATCTTCAGGCGCGGAACCGAGCGCTGCTTCGAGCATTGCCGAGACACTGGCGCAGCCCTGAATGAGAGTGTCATGCATCTCGCGGGCCAGGCGAGTACGCTCGGCCAGTACAGCCTCAAAGCGGCCGTGTACCTGGCGGATGCGCATCTGATATGCACCGATCGCGACAAGGCCCGCGATCAACAAGCAGAACCCTATAAACCACGGAGTGCTGTAGAAGTACGGCTTCTTCACGAGCTGCAATGCAACCTGCACCCGCGCATCCGGATGTTCCCTTTGCCACGCTTCGACCTGGAAAGTGTACTTGCCTGAAGGCAAATTGGTATACGTGGCGGAGCGCTGTGTGGCGCCTGCCAACGTCCAGTCCTTATCGAATCCGACCAGACGGTAGTGAAACAGGAGATTCTCCTGCGAACTCAGAAGAATGGGTTCGTAGGCAACTTCCAAGCGCGAGGCGCCCGCCGGCAACACAACCGAAGCCCCGCTCGCCGCCGCTTTGCCATCGACTGTTACCGCACTGATTAGAAGATGTGTGAGAGATGGAATGTCGAACTCTGCAGGTCGAATCCGCCACAGGCCGCGGTTGGTGGGGAACCAGGCATCTTCGCCATGAACAATGACGCCTGCGGGCTGCGTGCCGCCGTAGAAAAGCGTTGGCTTGTCTCCCGCATCGCCGCGGTAAAACCGCATGGAGAGAACCTGGTGCGGATTGCGGGCTTGTGCATCCAATTCGTTGCGATTTACCAACATCACGCCAAACGGACCGCTGAGCCAGAGATGATGACTGGTATCTTCGAGGATCGAGTAGATACTGTTGCCGGCCAGACCATTGTCAGTGGTGTAGTGAGTTAGAAGGTTGTCCCGGTAACGATAGAGGCCGTTCGTGCGTGTGCCGAACCACAAGCCGCCATCACTGTCTTCGTGCAGCGCCCACACCTTCTCCGCCTTCAGGCCTTCCGTGACGGCGTCATCGACTGGCTGGCCCCTATGCAAGTGGGTGACACCGCGTTCTGTTCCTACCCAGATGTCACTGTTTCGGTCTTCCAGAATGGAGCGGGTACTGAAGTAGACCAAACCGTTTTTCGTCGTGAAGTTATGAAACGATCGACCATCAAATCGGCTGGCCCCTTCATCCATACCAATCCAAAGTGAGCCGTCACGAGCCTCGATCATGCAGCGGATGAAATTGTTGGGCAGGCCCTGAAGCATTGTGTAGTGGGCGGTGCTGCCAGCAGAGAAGCGAAACAAACCACTGCCGTCTGTGCCGATCCAAAGGGATCCGTCTCGTGTGCGCAACAGATTTCTGGCCCTGGCATCGCCAAGCCCGGGAAAACGAAATGGTTTAGCCTGTCCGTCTTCTACGTGGACTAGTTGATTTGAAGCGGCCCAGAGACTTCCGTCGACGTCGAGCGAGACCGTTCCGAAGTCGGAGTCTGCTGCCTGAGGCAACGAAAGCACCTCCACCGGCGTTCGGCTAAGGCGCACCATGCCAACCTGCGTGCCCACCCAGATATTTCCAATGTCGTCGGCAACGATGCTCAGAATCGTATTACTCACCTGAGGCGAGGGAGCATCCATGTGCAATGCGGAGCTGCTTCTTGCGTTGTAGTGGATCCGGAAGATTCCCTGCCCTATCGCTCCGGCCCATAATTCACCAGAGCCGACCGCGCAGAGGGTGCGAATGGTTCCCCAGACACCGCTGACTCGCTCAAAGCGCTCAGCACCGGGACGGAGCCTGTGTAAGCCACTGACGGTTCCGATCCAGATGGAACCGTCATCTGTTTCAAGGATGGACTTGACGCGGTTCTGGCTATCTGTCCCGTCAAGGGTGAACTCCCTCGGCTCCCCATTGATGATGGCGTATAGATGGGGGGCACCCGCCCAGATGCGTCCGCGGCGGTCTTCGAGAACTCCATGAAAAGCGTTGGCCGGCATTCCAGGGCGGTTGTCGACGCGCTCCAATCGCTGGCCCTGTTTGCGGAAGAGCCCATTGTCAGTGGCCACCCACAAGATCCCTCCGCGGTCTTCAAAGAGACCGCGTACGAAACCGTCGGTCAGTCCGTCAGCATTGGAATAGAGACGGAAATGACCATCGCGCATCTCCACGAGGCCCCCGCCTTCCGTCCCAATCCAGAGCGTCCCGTTCCTCGCGGCCAGCAGGCAAAAGATAGAGTTCTCGCGAAGTGCCGGGGTATTCTCTCGAGCAAAGAGTGTGAATCGTTCCCCGTCGAAGCGCGCCAGGCCCTCGCTTGTTCCCACCCAGAGATAGCCATCGGGCGTCTGGGCAAAGGCCTGCACGGTTTCACCCGGCAGACCGTTTTGCGGCAGCCAGGAATGAGCGGTGTAGTTTCGCTCACCGCCGCTTCCGGGTTTCGGGCTGGGTTGCGAAACTCCCGAATGGAGAGTAAGTAAAGCAATCAAAAGCACGAACACCGAGCGTGCAATGCACTTAGGCTCAAGCGTCAGTCGCTTCCGCAATGCGTACGTATCCGCCGTGTATTCCGGGACAGCCGAAATTCGCGCGGCATACATACTCGAGAGACAGATTGGCCCAAAATCTTGAAAGTGCATTCACGTACCAAATGGAGGCAAGGCAGACGGCGAGAAGCGTTGCGTCGAAGTTGCCAGTCCCGTGTTCGAAGTATCCATCGTACTGCTCGGAGGTCCAACTCTCCAGCCATCATTGGAAAGCATGCGAGCTATTCGCAGACGGATGAGCTGGGGACCCTGCCGGCGCGTGATCAGCATGCACAGAAGAATATAGAGACAATTCGTACACTGGAACCAGCCGAATGCTCTCCACTCGGGCAGCCTGTCCGGTTCCGTCAAACCCCGCCTTATGTGGCGTTTCAAAATACACCGGGGCGTCCTGTCGAAGTGGCAGGATCCTGAGCTTCAGCGTCGCCGCCTGTTTTGCGTCCAGGAAACGCTGCAGCCCGACATTCCAGTCGAGACCGTTGAAGAAATCGTCATCCAGAAGCTTGTCGCCTGTGTAAAGACGCGCCACGTCTCCTGTGTAGCGAATATTGAGAATGAGTTCGCTGATTCCATTCAGAGCGTCGGCAGGAATGGAGATCGACCAATCACCAGCCTGGGCCAGGTCGCTTTCTATTGGCGCTTGCGCGACACCGTTTATCTTCCCGCTCGACGGCCCAACTCGCACCGGTGGGACTTCGCCGGCCTGCCGCAGTTGTTGCACTTTCGCCATCGGATTGCGTTCGGGCACAGCCCCCGAGAAGCGGATGCTCCGCGCACTTGCCGCTACCACACGGAGCGGCACGTTGGCTTCGGGAGCATTAGCTGGAGGGGGTGTCAGCACAAACGAAAAGTTGTTATGTTCGCGCGATAGCATTCGCAGAGCTCGGTCGCCTCCCACCACGAGGTCGGCATCTGTGATCAGCAACCGCTCGTCTTCGTCCAGCCTCACTCTCCAGGCGTGTTCGGCCTCATCGGCGCTCAGAATCACCATGTGCGTGCGCATTCCCTCTTTTGTTATGAGGTCAATCGACGAGTCTACTCCTGGCTCGATTCCGCTCAGATAGGTCACGCCGTTTTCGGTGCGCACTACGCCGCTCGATGTGCGCACCTGCAGTCCCGCTGCCATGAAGGCAAACTCCGGCACAATGCCGCGCACTGCTGCAAAGTAATAGATTGAAGCGGTGCGGTCGTCGAGCCGTGTGAAAAGCTGCGCCGTGCTGTAGAGCAGTTCCGCGTCACCCATTTTCAAATTGAAAGGCCAAATGAAATAGGCACCACTCGGAATTGTGATGGGCTCGCGAGGGACACGCAGAACGCCGGATGGCAAGCGAACTTCAAACTGCGCAGCCGGCCATTCGGGCATGGAATAGTTACGGACATAGTTGTTACAGAACAGAAAACCCCTCTTACCCGATGAACGAACAGAGACACGCGGCACGGTCATATCAGCCGGGTTTTGGGGCTGCTGTTCAGGAGCACGTACGGACATTGGAGCCAGAAGGCCGCCGAAGCTGTTCAGAAAATATTGATAGACCTTCATTTTGCCGAGCGAAGTGCGTTCCTGGCCATATGCTCCGAGCGGAGCCTGAAAGTCATACGACTTGATCGGCAGATCGTTTGGATAGCCGGTTGCCTGGGATTCCTCGAGCGTGGTCAGCTTGCCCTCGGGATTCTCCCCGCCGTGAAACATATAAGTGCCGTACAGATTGACACCCGAGCCGAGCATTACCGGAAACATTGCGCCGATGTCATCTGGTTGAATCACCGGACGACGATGATAGGTGTCTTCAATGCCGCCGCCGATCTCCGCCGTCAGGTATGGGACTTCCGCCGGAGGCGACTGATGAACCTCTGTCTCGCCGACTGCCCCGATCGCACCCATGTTCGCCGAAACTCGGCTCTGAAAACGAAACGCATACACCTCGGAAGGAGGCAGTTTCGTGATCGAACGATCCCACGGAGCATCAGGATATCCGCCGCCATAGACGGGGATCACTGCGGGCTCCGGTACCACCGCATTGTCCCAGCCGGTAACGAAGTAATAGGGAACATCAAGGCCAGCGTCGATGGCCATTCGCTTCAGCGTGAGAATGTGCTCCTCGCCGGCTCCGGGGCCGCGCGCCGAGTACTCATTCTCCAGTTGAATCGCTACGACTGGACCGCCGTCCTTCCACATCAACCCCTCGAGTTGGCGGCCGATTTCGGCATACCAACGTCCGGCCTCGGCCAGATATATCGGGTTGTTGATGCGCGTCGGTCCTCTTTTCACCACCCAGTCAGGCAGTCCTCCATTGCGCGCCTCGGCATGGGCCCAGGGACCGATGCGCGGTTCAAGCAGCAGACCATGCTTGGCACAAAGCACCGCAAAGGCACGCAGATCGCGCTGGCCACTCCAGTCAAACTGGCCTTCGATTTCCTCGTGGTGAATCCAGATCACGTAAGTGGCGACGATATTTACGCCGGCCGACTTCATCTTGAGCAGCTCTTCTTCCCACTGAGCTCGAGGATAGCGAGAGTAGTGGAATTCGCCCATCACCGGCAGCCAGGGCTCGCCGTCGCGAGTTAGATACCGGCTGTTTAGTCCGAGCTTATGGCCCTCGGGCGAAACTGCGGAACCGAGATTGTAGTGCGCTGTTGTCGGTTCAGAAACCGGTTTAGATGCATCGATGCGGATCACATGGGTCTTATCGACCTGAGCAGATGCGATGAGCGTTGCCAACATGAAGAGCAGGACGCCCGACAACATCGATGCCGAAAGAGACTTTGGGACGTTCAACGAGAATGAGGACATAACGAATACCTGTCGCAACACACAACTGCAGAGATCGCACCCGTTTGCCGATGGCAGAATCGAACGGTCCTCAAGGACAACCGGTTCGTGGTCCACAAACCAGCTTGCATCCTGAAACACCGATACGGTCTGGCAATGGGGCGAAGTGAGTAGTGGGGCAACCGAAGCATTGCGATCCGGCTGCCCAGTCGGAGTATTGCAGGGAGTCCCCGGTCTGACCCCACCAGCCTGATTCTTTCTGTTCCAGCTCGACTCGGACACCAGCGCAGCAGGGAGGCCAAGGATCGCCCAAAGCCTCCCCGTTTCAATGCTAGAAGGTCAACTTAAGAGCGCCCTGCATTACGCGCGGTGGAATATTTCCGATCGTTCCGATCTTTCCAAAGTTGCCCCAAGTGACAGTGTTTCCGTAGTCACCCGAAGGGTTACCGAAGGTGGGGTGATTGAGAACGTTGAAGGCTTCCCAGCGGAACTGCAGGTTCATGTGCTCCGCCAGGCCCCAGCTCTTCATGATCGCGGAGTCGGCGCCGAAGTAGTGCGGGCCAAACATGAGGTTCTTGCCGCTGTCGCCGAAGGTTCCCACGGCATTGTTGGTGAACGCCGCGGTGTTGAAGTAGTTGTTTAACCATTGGGACCTGGATCCTTGGTGCACCTTGAGCGACTGACCCGAGACGCGATCGGCGAGATCAAGGTATTGCTCCGAGCCGGAGTTGTTGTTGTCGCCCGACCCGATGCTGAAGGGGTTGCCCGATTGCCAGGTAACAATGCTGCTCAGTTCCCATCCACCGATCGTTTCTTGCAGCAGTTTGCTGTTGTTCTTGAAGGTTGGTCCCTGATAAATGAAGTTGGTCACCCAGTTAAAGGGAACACTCAACGACGAGACACCGCGATTCCACCGCAGATCGAATGGATTCGGGAGGTACGGGCTGCCGAACGAAATGTTGCCCGAACTGGCCACATCGATCGTCTTCGAATATGTGAAGCTGGACTGCATTTGCAGGCCATGCGCCATGTGGTGATCAACGGTCGCCTGCAGGGAGTTGTAGCTGGCAGTGCCATTGCTGTCGAGTTCGTAGAGGTTACTGAAATTCGGGTAGGGTAGAACGTTGCTGGTCGCAGCGTTTTTGTCAATGGCATCCGACTGGTGATAGGACTCGCTCCCAACATACGCCAGGCGAAGTACCGTTGCCGGATTCAATTGCTGTTCCACCGAAACGTTCCAGCTTTCCGTTATGCCCATCTTGAAGTTGCGAGAGAACGATTGGCCCAGTTTGGCTCCCGCCGCGATGGGCGCATTGGCAGGGGGCTTATATCCGACGGATGCAAAGGGCGGAAATGGACTGACGTAATTGGTCGCCGTGTTTTGAGACCACGGATTGTCCAAGCTCATCGCGCCGGTAATCGGTGCGTCAGCGCCTGCCGTGCAACCGCTTGTGCAGTTCCCCCCGTACAAAGCAAATGTGGGGCTGAACGGGGCGATGTCGGCTGCGTGATTGTAGGAGGAATACTCAAGCGGGCCGGTAAACATCCCGAATCCGGCATGAAATACAGTGTGCGGCAGGAATGTGGGCTGGTAGGCGATGCCCACACGAGGCTCCCAGTAACCGTAAGAATTGGGCATCAGAGCAGCGTTGAGTCCCGCATCTCCGGGGAAGATCAATCCCTTCGGAGCATTGGGGAACATCACGCTCTGCTGTCCGGCGACGAATGCAGCGCCGCGTCCGCCGGCTGAGGTGGGAGCGAAGTTCGGATCCCAGCGCAGGCCGAGGTTGATAGTGAGATTGGGCTGAATGCGCCAGTCATCCTGGAAGAACGGACCGAACTGCCAGCCTGCTACGTCCGCAATCTCGCCTGCTCCCTGTTCGAAGGAGTGCATGTAACCGAGCAGGAAATCCGCAAGTCCCTGGCCGGTGTAGCTTCCGTTGAAGGTAACTATGGGCTGGGTGGGATACTGGGTGTATTCCTCTGCAAACTGGTGCTGCAGGTCAACACCTGATGAAAGCGTATGCCGGCTAAGGGTTTTGATGAAGGTGTCGGCAAGGCCGTAGGTATTGCGCACTTCCTGCGAGGGTTCGGTCCAGCCGCCGTTAAAACCTCCGACTCCGCCGCTCACGGCAAAGCCTTCCATCCAGCATTGCTGCGGCAGTTCGCTTACATTGATGTAGCGCGACCAGCACATGGGTTTTCCTTTGTTGTCATCCGTGGGCGCTGAATTGTGAGCGCTCATCTCGTTCCAGAAGACGGAGACCGTGTTGACGGTGGTGGGATTAATGGTCCAGGTGTGCTCCAACAGTTCGTTGTAATATTCCATTCTTTCCTGGAAGTCGTAGCTCCAGTTACTTAGATTGAGCACGGAAAGAATGTTGCCTGGTGTATCTCCCGAGGGCTCAGTCATCGTATTGATGAGGGAACGCAAGGTTAGGCGTTGCGATTTCGAAACGTCGTAGTCGAGTTTTCCGGTAAATTCGTCAAAGTTGTTTTTGACGGCCGCGGCAACATAGTTCATCTGACCGGTGGCGCTCTGGTTTGAGCTGGCAGTGCGGCCAGGCAGGCCATCGTTGGTCACACCTACGGCCGCGGCATCAAGCGACGCCACGCTGGTATCCAGTTGGTTGGCAACGCCACCGACGGTGTGGAACGGCCCGGCAAGGTTGGTTACGCCCGGAGTGGCGGCGAAGGCGCTGAAGTCGCCATTCAACATGGCGGCGGTGGGCGTGTAGGTGGTATTGGTCGCCGCAGCTTCTACCAGGCGCGTTCCCTGGTAGTTGCCGAAAAAGAAGAGCTTATTCTTCATGATCGGCCCGCCGGCGAAGGCGCCGAACTGGTTGCGCTTCAGAGGATCAATCTGCGCGCTGAACCAGTTTGCTGCATTGAGATCGTTGTTTCTCACAAACCAGAATGCGCCACCGTGAAAGGCGTTGGTGCCGCTCTTCGTGGCGATGCTGACTACTGCGCCAGGAGAGAATCCATAGATGGCGCTGAAGTTGTTGGTGATTACGCGAAATTCTGCAGTTGCATCGGCGTTCGGAAACGGAGCAGTGAGATCGTTGTAATTGTCCATGTTCGAGACGCCGTCGAGCATATAGAAGGTGCTGCCCTGACGTCCCCCGCTCGACGATGCGCCGGTTTCCGTTGAGAACGAGAAACCGGACTGGATGCCTTCGCCGCCACGCTGGATCACGTTTGATGTGCCCGGCGCCAGAAGAACGAGCGAAGAAGGATCGCGGCCGTTCAACGGAAGCTCTGCGATAGCAGTCTCGCCCACGGTAGTTCCCAGCTCCGCGGAAGTGGTGTTGATCAGCTCGGCGTCGGCGGTCACGCTTACGACCTCAGTCGTGCCACCGCTCACTTTAAGGTGAACATCCTGGGTGGCCGCGAGATTTGCGGTGAGCACAATGCCTGTCTGCGAGTAACGGGCAAAACCCGTGGCTTCAATCACAAGCGAATACGTGCCTAAGGGCAACGGTCTTAGCAGGTATTCCCCAACCGCATCCGATTTCACCGTCTCGGTTAGGCCGGTGCCGGTGTTGGTAATGGAAACCGTGGCTCCGGGAATCGCCGCCCCTAACTGATCGCTGACATGTCCAGTCAAGCTTGCGCTGGTGCCTTGGCCGCGGGCCTGGACCCCAAAGGCAAGGATTCCAACCAGGAAGACCGGCAATAGAAATCGTATATGCTTCGCATTGATGTATTGCACAACCACCTCCAAAAGTTAGCTAACTGTCTCGCCCAGAATGGATTGGATTGGATGAAATCGTTTTCATCCTTTTCCGCCCGCCGGAGCATACTGCTTCAAAGCTCCAATCTATTTGCCGGGCAGTCCAGCCAAAGCGATTCAGATGGGGCTTTTGAAGTCGAGAGGAACACTACGCTTACACAATAACGGTCTGCATCTGCCAAAAGTAGGATTGAGAAGATATTTATCCACTGGCTCTTTCAAGTCGGAATTCAGAAGACTTGTGGCATAGTTTCATTGCTCTCCATTGACGGCAACAGGCTTTGTGCCGCCTATTCGGTCCTACTTTAGGGCATGCGAGTCCTTCGCTATTGGTATACACTGCACCCTGCTTGATTGGAGTACTTGCTTGCGGGCTGTGCCGAGACTACTTGAGTTGCTGTGAATTGAATATGGATCCGTCCAAAATGCTTTCCACACTGATCCCGGTAAAGCCCCGTTGCCCGTTGTCGGTGACCCTGATGGGGCTTCTGCTAACCGTATCCACGGAAATGACCGCCAATGCCTCCTGTACAGTACCAACCCCGATGAAGGCGAATCTCGAGCGACAACCCACGGCGGAGAACTTCACCAGGCTGGGAGAGTGGTTTGGCGGTCAGAAGCAATTCCAGTGCGCGGCCAAAGCGTTTGCCTCGGCGGTCAAACTGCGACCTGATTCCGCTTCTCTCACCTACATGTGGGGCCTCAGCCTCTACTCTGCCGGCCAAATTGACGAAGCAATTGGCCCATTACGGCAGGCAGCGCGTCTAGACCCGCAAGACGTGCGCCCGCATCTGGTGCTAGGCGAGGCGCTGGATCAAATCAATCAGACCGCAAATGCCGAGGGGGAGTGGCGTGCCGCACTGGCCATCGATCCGGGTTCGGCCACGGCGCTGGATGGACTCTCGCGCGATCTACTGAACGATAAGGAATATGCGGCTACGATTGCCCTGCTGGGACAATCCAGTCATCCGGAACAGCGCACAGCGATGCAAAATCTGAACCTGGGAATGGCCTATGCCAAAACGCTGCAGCTAAGTGAAGCAGCCAGCGTGCTGCACGCAGGGTTAGACGCGGCGCCGAACTCCCTGCCTTTGGCAAATGAACTGGCGCTGGTTCTCATGCTGCTCGGCAGATCGGAGGAAGCAGATACAGTGCTCTCCGCCGCGCTGGCCAAGCACCCTGGGGAATTGAACGTGCAGATCCTCTATCTGCGTGTTCTTATTACGAGCAAATCGGAGAGGGCGCCAGCACTGGGACATAAGCTTTTGCTGACGGCGCCGCGGAACTGGGAAGTGCTCTATCTGAATGCGCAGTTGGAAATGCGAGCGGGAGAACTCCGGGAAGCGCGGGCTCATCTTGAGCAATCAGTGGCTCTGAATTCCGGCTATTTTCAGTCGCAGGAAGCGCTGGGCAACGTGCTCTCGGAACTCAAGGATTTCTCCGCCGCGAGGGAACGGCTGGAGAAGGCGATCGAGTTGGGCGATACAGAGCCTGCAGTGCAATACGAACTGGCCAGGGTTCTGCAGTCGCTAGGCTTGGCCGATCAGGCGCAAGAAAGGCTGCGCGTCTATCAAGCTGCGAGGAAAGCCGAGGCCGATCGCACGCTGGCTGTGGGTAAGATCGAGGCCGGTGACAAGGCAATGGCTTCCGGGGACGCGGCGCAGGCAGTGAGCCTTTACCAGGACGCTGTCGCTAATGATCCTAATGAAGCACTGCCGACCTACAAGCTTGCCAAGGCGCTGGAAAAGGCCAACGATCTCGCGGGTGAAAGGGCCGCCCTGCAGCGCGCGATTGAGCTGGACCCCAATCTAGCCGAGGCCCAGAACCAGATGGGCTATCTGGAGACGAAGAGCGGCGAGGATGCCAAGGCAGAGAGCTACTTCCGGGCTGCGGTGCATGCATCTCCCTCATATCTGCAGGCATGGATAAATTTAGCGGCGGCGCTGGCAGGGGAGTCCAAGTGGGAAGAGGCAAAGCAGGCACTGGCGCGAGTTCTGGAACTCGACCCGACCAATGCCAAGGCACGCCAGCTCGACCAGGCGATCACTGCCATTCAAGCAAATCCATAAGTTGAGCAGGCGGCTGAAATCGGGATATCGCGGGCCTGGCGCTGTTGGGCTTTCAAATCCGAGCTTCCGCGGAAGCCCGACGAACGCTTACTTGTCTGGCAACGAAAGCCGGACGGTCTGTTTGATTCCCTGGCCTTCAACCAGAGTGTAGATGGCGTCAGCGGGAAGGTCTTTCAACTCTTCCCTGAGTCCGCTCGGCCAAAAAATCTGGACGCGCTGCATGACACGCTCGCCGCCCAGTCCGAAATGGAGGCGCTGATCGTTGCTCGACAAGTAGCTGCCTCCGCCGCGAACTTCATCAATCTGTTCCATTGAGGGCGTGGTAACGATGACGCGGGCGCCGATTGCGGCCTTGTTGCTCTTTGTGCCCACTAAGCGAAAAAGAACCCGATGATTCGAATTCCTGGTCTCGTTGAGGTAAACAGAAGGCGGTGCGCCCTCGTTGTAGACCACCACATCAACGTTTCCGTCGCTGTTGATGTCGCCGAAGGCTGTGCCCCGGCGCGATTGCAACGGTCCGTCGTTGAGCCCAGACTGATCGGAGACATCGGCGTAGATGCCGTTTCCGGTGTTGCGAAAGACCTGCAGCGGCTCACGAAATCGGGGCTCGTGGGGAAGTACATCTGTAAGCGGGCTGAAGTTTCCGTTGGCCACGAAGACGTCAGGCCAACCATCGTTATCGAAATCGGCGAAGCCGCTTCCCCAGCGCACAAACGCGCCTGGACTGCTGCTGAGGTGCGAGGCCCTGGTGGCATCGGCAAATTCCTGGCGATTCAAGTTGCGGTACAGGCTCATAGGCTGGTGCATATAACGGGTAACGAGCAGCGCCAGGTTCCCGTCGTGGTAGACGTCGCCAAAGTCCGCGGCCATGTTGCTGAGGGATTTGCCCTGGTCGTCGACTGCGGTTCCGGACCAGAGACCAACGTCCACAAATGTTCCGTCGTGCCGGTTGCGATACAGATAGTTGGGGCCCATGTCGTCGGCCACAAAAAGATCGGGCCATCCGTCGTTGTCGTAGTCGCCCCAGACAACTCCCATGCCAAGTCGCTTCTCAGTATTGTCCACGCCCGCCTTTGCGGAGACGTCCTCGAAGGCGCCATCGCCGCGATTGCGAAACAGAAAATTCGTCTGTCCGTCCAGTCGGGGCACTTCCATCGGAACACCCTGGTAGTCGAACGCTCTCGAACCCGGTTGGGGAAGGTGGTGAAGATCGGAGTTCACATAGCGAGAGACAAACAGATCAATGTGGCCGTCGCGATCGTAATCGGCCCAGGCCGCTGCCGCGCTGAAACCACCGCCGGCTACATGTGCCTTTTCGGTTATGTCTTCAAACTTGCAGCCGCCTAGATTGTGATAGAGCACATTGTGGCCGTATCCGGTGACATAGATATCCTGAAGCCCGTCGTTATCGAAATCGCCGATAGCCACCCCCATGCCCCAGCCGCGCGTGGTGAGTCCCGCCTGAACGGTGATGTCGGTGAAATGCAACGCCGAGTCTTGGCGATAGAGGGTCACCATCAGGTCACCGCCTTGCAAGTAATGATCGACGCTGGAGTCGTTCACCGTGAGGATGTCTAACATGCCGTCGTTGTCGCAATCGAAGAGGGCGATGCCTCCGCCCATCATCTCGACCAGGTATCGCCTGTCAGCGGAACCGTGGGGAATCGTATTGATGCCAGACTCATGCGAGATGTCCCTGAAGCGGATGCTGCTCTGCTGGACCTGGGCGAAGCATGGAAGCACCAGGCCTAGTACAACCCAGGCACACTTCAATACTTGGCCTGTGCGGTTGATATTCGCAGCGCCCCGCACGCTTCGCCGATGAAGCCGGCGCATTGCCGGTACCGCACGGGGCTGATGCGATTTGGGAGGGTCAGACCCAGGGCAGGAGGCTGCTTCAAGATTCATTCGCTTCGTTGTGGAATTCATTCTCGCCACGCGCGTGGGTTCTTCACTTGCCAACCGAATATCCAGCCTCGAATTGTAGCTGAACCTCAAGGTGCCGGGCTGCGCGAATGGCGTCGCAGCCATCTGAACGCCTGCGGGAAATTGCGCGCGTGTTTACTTGAGTTCGGAGACATGGATGATCGGCTGAACCCCATGGGGATATAGTGAACATTGCGAAAACTGAGCTCCGGGCGCCTTTGATCTTGTTTTCGCAGATGCCAAGGCGTAATTCCTTCCGAGCCTAAAGCAATTTTCAACATTTTAATTGTGAACGGGAAGTGCGAGGCGTGCTCCGTCTTCGCATGAGAACGGATCACAACATGATCCTGAAATTGCAAATTGGAAACGGCCGCCCGGCACACAGGAAAGGAAATACTATGAAACCCAAGAACCCGATCAACGCGATCCTCAATGCGCTCGCCTCACAGCAGCGGCAGGGCGAGACCTCGCTAATCGTCAGGATCGAACCCGACCTCATCCAGGATGCGATGAATGCTCTCCGGGACTACAGAAAGTTATTCGCTCCAATCATTCCCCGTGTGACTAATACACAGCCGATTTACGGAGCTTACGAAGAGATGCGCCAGGCCGACGTGGCCCAGCACACCATTTCGCTGTTTGTCGAATGTCAGACGATAGAGGAGTCCCGTGAGGCTCGCGACCGGCTGCCGATTCGCCACTCCTCTGAGTGGCGCTCTCTTAACAATGGAATCTGAGAATTCGTGCTTTGAAGGTTCCTTCAAGCCAACTTGACGCAAAACGCCCTACCCGGACACTTAAAATCGGGAGAGACGAGTTCAGCGCTAGGTAAGACTCGATAGCATTGCGAGGAATCAAAAAGGCCATCCGTTTTAGCGGATGGCCTTTTCACTGCAGTGGCGTTACGCCGCGGCGATTGCTGGATCGGTGCGGCTCTCTTCCCCGGTCTCGACATGGCCTGCCAACTGGTAAACGAACGTCGAATCTGATTCGACTTCGATAACAAAGTCGTACCAGCCGTACGTCTGGTGCTGTTCGGAATATTTGCTTGCCGTTTCGCCTGCTTTCAGATGAACCATATGCACCGAACCCGTATAGATGTCGGTGATCCGAATGTCGACAGCGAAAGACCCGCGATTCGTCAGCTGCAACGCGATTCCATTGCTCTGCGGCTTGTAGCTCGTCCGGACGTGCACGTTGGCCTTGTCTTCGCCTGAAACGCTACCCTGAAATGCACGCAAAAATCCGTTGGGGCCGTTGACTGAAAGATCGTAGGTACTGAGGCTGTTTGCGGCGATCGGCCAGACATCCGAAAGCGATGCGCCCTCGCCGACCGTGTAGTTCCACGGCCCGAGCGTGCTGTTACGGGACCGAACCTGGTAAACTGCCGTCTTCCCCGCGTTGCCAAAGTGAATCTCGAAAGACCCATCGACGAAGTTGGCGGTTCCATGCACGTGCAATTCATACGGCACTGGCCGCGCTGGCCGTGTGCCGGATTCCTGCACTGGAAGCGCCTGGTCCGTGGGCGGCGTGGGAACGTAGTCCGGATGACGGTTCGCATCCGGCGGGATGTACGCGATGGTACTGGGCAGCGTCACCTTCGCGTCATTTGGCGTTTTGAAATTGAACGCCGACGTCAGATCACCGGAGACGGCTCGGCGCCACGGCGTAATGTTCGGCTCGACCAACTCGGGATTGTTCGGCCCAAACCGCTGCTCTATAAATCGAATCAGCGAAGTGTGATCGAAAAACTCTGAGCTGACGTATCCGCCCTTGCTCCACGGAGAGATCACAATCATGGGCACGCGCATTCCAAAACCGATTGAACCCGCGGGATACTCCGAGTTTCCTTCGAAATACTCATTGATCGTATCGACGGTCGAAAGCCCCTGCGCCCTTGAAGCCGGAACCGTTGGCGGCACCACGTGATCGAAGAAGCCGTCGTTCTCGTCATAGCAGAGAAAGAACGCCGTCTTGCTCCACACCTCAGGATTCGCAGTCAACGCATCCAGGAACTGCGAGATATACCATGCGCCGTAATTTGCCGGCCAGTTGGGATGCTCCGTATACGCCTCGGGTGCAACGATCCACGAAACCTGCGGCAACTTTCCGGCCGCGATGTCGGCCCGAAATTCATCGAAGAGCGTGCCGCCGGCGGAGATGTCGGTCCCGGTAAGCGCAGCTACAAACAGCGGACTGCCCGGCAGCGAGTTCTGATACTGGTGAAAATAGAGAAGCGAGTTGTCGCCATAGTTCCCGATATATGCGTCAGAGCCCCAGCCCCAATACTCCGCCGCCGTCAGCCCCGCACCCTGGTCCTGGTAGATCTTCCATGAAATGCCCGCGTTGACCAGTCGCTCGGGATAAGTGCTCCAGCCATAGCCGGCCTCAGCATTATCGAGCACCGGACCGCCGTCGCTTCCGTCGTTGCCGACCCAGCCCGTCCACATGTGGTAGCGGTTGGGATCGGTCGCACCCAGAAATGAGCAGTGGTATGCGTCGCAGATCGTGAATGCATCGGCCAGCGCGTAATGGAAGGGAATGTCGCTTCGGACCAGGTGCGCCATCGACGTTGTGCCCTTCTGCGGCACCCACTGGTCGTACTTGCCCCCGTTCAAGGCATTGTGTGTTGTGTCCCAGTCGTGCGCCAGGTCTTCCAGGAACTGCAGACCGAGGCTCGGCGCCCCGGGATGAAACGGCATCACGTATCCGCCCGAACTGGTGGGCTGCTTCCACACAGGATCGCCATTGGGAAGCTTGACGGCGCGTGGATCTCCATACCCGCGCACGCCACGCAGCGTGCCGAAGTAGTGATCAAAAGCGCGATTCTCCTGCATCAGGATCACGATGTGCTCGACATCGGCGAGGCTGCCTGTGCGGTTGTTGGCGGGAATCTCAAGAGCGCGAGCAATGCTGGATGGAAAAGCTGCAGAGAGCGCACTCGTAGTCAAAAGCTGTAAGAATGTTCGGCGATCCGTAGACACAGTATTCCTACCTCCGGGGAAACGCTTTGCGCGTTTGCTCACCGAACCATATGCCGCAAGTGTTTCGAGAGCATCATCGCCAAGTTGTATTCATGTGATCGTCAGATTGCAATTCGATGACTTGGATCGACGGCATTTGGCCCACCGTGATCAGATAGTAGTTCGGGGAGATGATCCCATGTTGACGGCGATGCCACTCGCGGGTTAGACGGCGAAAATTTCAAACAGGATTTCCGGATTGAGGATACGTGGAAAACGAACTGCGCACCTCGAGGGCATGTTGATACTGCCTCAGGTGTCTGATTGAGAAAAGCCCTTCGTTCCGAAGCTGCCAAGCTAGTTTCGAAACGATTCCCCTCGCAAAGAGGTTGGTGCGTAACCTCAATGTGCTCTGATCACTTAATCGGCTGCCCATTTTGGGTCAGATGCGAGAGAAGCGCCAGACCCTGTTGAACAGGAGGTGGAAGCTTTGCATACCACAGCTGTTCCGCCACGGCTGAGGCAGTCTGAGCCGGGACTGAGCCTGGTTTGCGTGTCCACCCCGAAGTTCTGGCCGCGACAAGCGTCTCGGACGGTCCTCGAACGGCACCATTCCATCGCGTCGGTCCGCTCCCCCACCAGTTCCACAGCGGCCTTCTGGACCCATGCCTGTGCTCTTGCCGGTAGCAGCGCGACCAAACCCGGTCATCTGCGTGATGACAGACCTGCCGGCGAAGATGCTACGCCAGAGTAAAGAATCGGATGTTGGCGCATTCGATCTTTCGATCCAACAGCAGAGTGTCTGCATGTGGGTCCAATGCGCTTGATCCAGGTGGATACGTTGCAGCGAGAGGGGGATAGGCCGAAGGTGAAGCGTGCAACAGCAGCGACGATCCGAGGGATTTCGGCGAGGTTGCGGAACACAGGCTGAAAGCCTGCGTTCCGCGTTCATTGTTCGTATTTCACGGTTATCGGAGTGCAACTCGCTGATAAGCTAATTGCTGTCGTTACCACCCGCAAACAGGTCTGACATGACGCTGACGTTCGAGTCGCAGGCGTGGTTGAGGCAATGCAGGCCGAAACCCGCTTCCATGGACTTTAGCAGCGAATAGCTGGTGTAGTAGGTTCCGCTCTGCACACCGTGGGAACCATAGTTCGTCTGAACGGTGAGAACCACACGGTTCTGGTTCTGCGACGGAAATAGCCCGGTGAGCTGAGTAGTGCTCCCGCTGTAGTCATTCTCATCCCAGACGATCACGATGGCGCTGCGCTTCGACTGCCACGCTGGAGACGCGTGGATGGCCTGAACCAGCCGCTCGATCGTTGTGTCGCCCTGCTGTATGAGCCCAGGATTCAGTCCAACCTGCGTCCCATACGTATACCCGCTATCGTTCTGCCCGTAGTCGAAAGCGCAGAACGCATCGCTGTTGCTTCTGCCGTGCTGGTCATCGCATTGGTTGGGCACGATGAAGGCAAGCTCCGGGACCTTGCCGCTCTTGAGATCGGCATAAAGCCCGGTCGGTCCGTCGAAACCGACCGCGTTGGCCAGGCTGCTGTCGCGATCATTGCCTTCCTGGATGCTCGCGAAGTAGGCGAACGGATTGTGCTTCACGGCGTAGAGTTGCACAACGCTGGACGAAGTGAGCGGCGCCAACTTCGAAAAATCCGTCAGGTTTGTCGATGTCCCGTTGCTGTAATTCACGCCATAGACCGAACCAAGCGGTAGGCTTTCTTGGTAGGATTTCCATCCCATGCCGGCGTCGTCGAGCTGGTCTGCAATTGTTTTCCCGACAGTGGGCGCAGCCGGGACCGACTTGACGCCATCGAGATCGGCCAAGGCAACGAAAGGACCTGCTACTTCATTCCAGGTGTCGACCGCTGGCGTTGCAGCGTCAGTGCCGGCGCCGGAGATCGGACAGACGTTGCCGGTGTCCACTGGAACGGGTGCATTACCGCCGCCGTTGTCAGCGTTCACTATCTTCGACGCAATGTTCGGCGTGCATGACGCGTTTCCCCAATCCGGGGAGTTGTCGCTGCGGATCCCGAAATTGGACCCTCCTACAATTTCTAAATAATTTGTCAGACTCGGATGTCCGACGGCGAAATAGTTGGTTGCAAGATTGACCTTTCCGCTTGCGATCTGGCTGTTCAGGTAAGGTTCATTCGGATTGTCGAAGACCTGCTGATAGCCATGGTTTTCCATCATGATCAAAAAAACATGATCGAGGTGGGGAATGCCGGTGGGAGTACGGTTTTCCTGAGCGAATCCTACGGTTGTAAGCACTCCGGCGACGGCGCCCAGTGCCAATGCTTTCTTGAGCATGGAAACAGACCTCTCGAATTTGAGTTTGGGAGCGTGGGTCTTCAGATTGGGTCAGCCACGCAATCAACACTCTCTGCTGCGAGTGTGAACAAGTCCTTAAAGTACGACGAATAAATATGGAATCTTCAATGGTCCGCGCCGGCATTCGGGGCGGGATCGATCCAGAACAATTCAGCGTGCAAGCGGTATTTTCGTGAATGTCGCCTTTGGGATATGTTCTAGTCAACCACTTCCGTGAAACATTATGGACAGGCGCTTCTCGCTTCGCGCTTGATCGCCGAGTCACTCCTCGACAAACAAGAAGAGTCAGTTGTCTGTATAGTCGTTAGCCTTGATCGGAAATGCCTTGGGGCAGGACTGTTGGTGGACGGAAGAAGCCCCGAGGCATTTTCGATAAGGAGACTAGAAGGAAGGCGGGGGTGTACTTAGCGGACGCGGTGATCGAGACTGGGATTATGGATATTGAATGCTGTTTTCTGTTTTAGCAAATAGTTTTTGTTCCTTCATCGTCGCTGCGGGCGTTCGGAGAAGTTGAGCAGCTGCATAGACGGGCTTGGATCCGAAGCTTAGGCAAGCCCGCTGGAGCGGCTTTGGATCCTTGATGGATCGAGTGGACGCACGATTCCAAACGCGTGCGTGGAGCAAGCCGGCAGAGCGGATTGGCGGCAACGGTCATGAGAATCCAAGCCTGCGAAATAGAGTTCTGCGGCGGTGAAGCGCTCAACGACGCGCATCGGTGCGCCGCAACGTGGACAGTGCCAGAGATCGCAGTCGGACGGCGGCGGCAGAGGTAACGGCTCACGGCCCTGGGCGGCGAGCAGGGTGCGCGCCAGGGGCAGCAGCTGTTTTCGAAAACGGTTCGACAGCAGGCCATAGTGGCGGATGCGCACGAAGCTCCTGGGCAGGACATGCAGGAAGAAGCGGCGCAGGAACTCGACGGCACCGAGGGGCATGAGACGCTGAATTTCGCCGTGCCCATAATCGCGCCAGCGGAAGCGGACTTCTTCACCATCGAAGGCGGTGATGCGGTGGTTCGATATCGCCATGCGGTGAGTGTAACGGCCGAGATAAGCGAGGACTCGTTCCGGTCCGCCGAAGGGCGGCTTGGCATAGACGTACCAGTCCTTCTTGCCCAGCTTCGCGATCAGTTGTTCTCCGCATGCCCGTGCCGTAGAGAACCATCAGCAGCGTGCGCGGGAAAAGGTTCCCGCTGGAGTTGATCAGCCGTGCGACTTCTTCCTTGCTGAGAATGCCGGACAGTCGCTGACGCTCTCTTGGCTACGGCCGACCAACCCATGAGGACCAGAAGGCGACTGCTGAAATTGAGAGCATCGGCCGAACCCAGCGCGGGTGCGGCTTGCTTGGGTGCGGCCAGCAGTGACGCAGCTGTTAACTCCAGCACAGATGATCGCAACGGAGTGAATCTTCCGAGCGGAAAGAACGGCGCATAAGCGATGCCTTGAACTTTGGATGGGAGTCAGCTGTTGAGATGATCTGACCGTGATTGCAATATCATTGCATACAGCCTCTCCCAGATTGGAATCGGCCTCCAGAACGGAATTTGAACACCCGCTACGGCAGCAGTTTCTACTTGCGGTTGAAATCAATGAATTGAAGAGGGCAATGGCGAGATTGGGAGCATTTTGTTTTCCGGGAACCGGTCATCTCAATCCGATGACCGCGCTGGCGCGCACCCTGCAACTGAGAGGCCATGAGGTAGTGATCTTCGGGATTGCGGACACCGAGGCGCGCGTGCGTGCCGGGGGCATTGAGTTTTGTAGGATTGGCATGGAAGACTATCCGCCCGGCACCCTTCAAAAGCTGGACGAGCACTTGGCCCGGTTAAAGGGATTCGCCGCTCTTCGATTTACGTTGGAGCGAGTGAGGAATTCGGCGCGGATGGTACTGCGCGACGGGCCGAAGGCGGTGCGGACGGCCAACGTGGAAGCGCTGCTGGTCGACGAGGCGGATTTTGCTGGAAACGTGGCAGACTATTTGGGCCTGCCGTGGATCTCCATCGCCTTGATTCCTCCCCTGGTGCAGGATGACCGGTTTCCACCCTTCTGGTTCGGTTGGGCGGCGGGACAGGATCGGCTCAGCCGTTTGCGGAACCGCCTTGCAATTCTTTTGCTATCTGCGGATCGCGACTCCTATCTTCAGAGACGTGAACCAGCAGCGTAGTGCATGGGGACTGAAGCCTTTCAGACGCTCCGAAGAAGCGCTGTCGCCGCTGGCACAAATCACCCAGTTGCCCGAAGCACTGGAGTTCGAATTCGTCGGCGAGAAGACCAGCGGGGCTTCACTATACCGGGCCGTTCGTACACTCTCGAACAGCGCCCGGCGGTCGACGTTCCCCTGGGAGCGCCTCGATGGCCGCCCGCTCATTTACGCATCGATGGGCACTCTTCAGAACGGTTCGGAAGCCATCTTCAGAACGATCGCGGAGGCCTGTGCCGGACTCGACTCACAATTATTGATTTCGCTGGGTGGCGGACTCGATCCGGCAAGGCTGGGGAAGCTGGCCGGCAATCCGCTGGTAGTGAGCTTTGCTCCCCAACTGGAGATTCTGAAGCGGGCAGTGCTGGTGATCACGCATGCCGGCCTCAACACGGTCCTTGAGTCGCTTTGCGAGGGAGTGCCGCTGGTGGCCGTGCCCCTTGCCAACGACCAACCCGGAGTGGCGGCGCGGGTCAAGGCCCGCGGAGCATGCGTGGTGGTTCCACGGCACAGGCTGAACGCGGCCAGGCTTCGTAAAGCAGTCATGCTGGTGCTTCAAGACGCCAGATACCGTGAGGCGGCCCAGGTCTTGCAGAGAACCATCCAGCGGATAGACGGACCTGAACGCGCGGCGGATCTCATCGAACAAGTGCTGAAACTCCGTTCGATTTAGCCCCTGGCCCGATCCGCCTCGTTAGTCCCCTAAAACTAGCCAGTGAGTAGACGCAGGCGATGGCCAGGGCCCGCTTACCGCCGACGGATGGCTGCGCGCGGGCGACTTGGCCACGCGAAACCGTCTCGGCTTGATCCGATTGGTGGGCGCATGAAAGATGTGATCAAGTCGGGTGGCAAATCGGTTTAACGTCCGCAAACTGGAGTAAGCGGTAATGACTCATCCAGCGGTGTTCCATGCCGCGCCTTCGGCCTGCCTCACGCCGAGCAGGGAGAGATTCCCGCTGCAGGGTTCATCCGGACTCTTAGGCAAGCGAAAGCGACTTGCTGACCTGGTGCAGGCAGATTCTGCCGCCTTTAAGGCGCCGCGTCACATCTGGATTCTCGAATCAGGCGGCCTGCCGGAGAACCACAACGGCAAGGTGCTGCGACGCGAATTACGCGGGCGATATTCTCATGAGATTCACTGACAGACGTGCAGAGCGCCGCTTAACTTACGGCAACAAGTGCTTCTCGAACCGCCGACATCGTCATCCCCCGGATCGAGTCGATCACCAGTTGCGGTTCATCGAGATGAATCCAGTGCGCACTTGCGGGCGCAATCACCTGCTGCACGTTATCACCAATCTGCCGCAAACAGTCTTCTGAGAGCGGGGATGAATTTCCCGGTGTCAAAAGCAGCACGGGAATCCCGCGAATCGGTTCCGCGTTTTGCATTTCGCGCACAGAGTCCGGCACTGCTTCCACGTGGCTGCGCATGCCGGCGTAATAGCCGGGACGCGACCAATGGGCGGCAACCATGGGCCAGACCTCCTGAGGCATCTTTCCCACTTCGCCCCTGATCCGTCCCAGCACATGCATACCGCGGTCGCCGCCGATCCCAGCGAGCTTTTCAGCCATTCTCCCCGAGCGGCAAAGCAGTGAGGTCACAGCAAGGCGGGCCAATCCAAAATGCGCAATCGGAATTGCATACGCTGAAAGTTTCGAGACTTGGTCGATCATGGCTTGCTTGGTCGGGTTCAGCGGCGGCCATTCTTCGCAGCGCATCGGGTCCACTAGAACGATGCTTGTCACCTCGTCCGGATACAACTGCGCAAACCTTCGCATGACAAGCCCGCCAAACGAATGCCCCACCAGGATGTAAGGCGGCTTGATCTCTGCTCCGCTGAGCAGTTCGTGCAACTCCACGGCGATGTTCCCGGGAGTACGCGCACTCTGGCATGGGCTGCTCCAGCCGAGCCCGCCGCGATCGTAGCTGGCTGTGCTGGCAAACCGCGAAACTCTTTCCTGAATGTGGCACCAGTTCAGGTTGGTGGCGGCAATGCCCGATTCAAACAGAACCGTGGCTTCGCCCGAGCCCTTCTCCAACAGATAGTGCCTGCGGCCTTTGCCGATATCGATCCAACGTCCCGCTCGCCCGAAGCGAAGCCGGTCATAGTGCGAACCGAGCCATTGGTAGAGGAATCCCGCTAAAGCCGGAACTGCCGCCACAGCGAGAGCCAAAAGTAGGTGGTGCATCGTTCGGTCCTGAGAAACCGTGAAATGTGTGGAACTGAGACTCTTCCAGTCAAAGTGGAATCAAGCCGAGCCTAGTCAGCGCTGTCGCCTGCGGCCAACAACGTCGCGCGTGCAGAGGAGTCCTGGGCTTCATGCCTCCACCTTTCCATCGCGGATGCGAATCTGCCGGGCAGCTGCGTGCGCAACTTCGTTTTCGTGTGTCACCACAATCAAAGTCATCCCACGCTGCTTTTGAATGCCGGTGAGGATTTCCATGGTGCGAGCGGTGTTTACGCTGTCAAGATTTCCTGTCGGTTCGTCAGCCAGCAGAATCTCCGGCTCGTTAGCAAGGGCGCGCGCAATCGCCACGCGCTGTCGTTCGCCTGCCGAGAGTTGGTTGGGATACTGGTTCATGCAGTGATCCATCCCCATCTCTTTCAGCAATTCATAAGCGCGCTTGGCGCAATTCAACCCTTTGCGTTTACTTCCGAGCATCGGTACCTGGACATTTTCAATCGCACGCAGGGTCGGCATCAGGTGAAATGCCTGAAAAATGAATCCAACGTTCCGGGACCGGTAGGTGTCCAGTTTAATTGACTTGCCTAGCTCAGCATTCCTGAAATGAACTTCACCGCTCGTTGGGCTGTCCAGTCCACCTAGCATGTGTAGCAACGTTGATTTGCCGCTTCCGCTTGGTCCGGTAATGGCCATATACTCGCCTTCCGCGATCGATAGGTCCACACCATGCAGGGCCTCAATTCTCCCATCGTCGTAGCTCTTGCATACGCTGCACGCTTCGAGTATGGAGCTAGTCATACCGCAGTGCCTCCACCGGAGAGAGTTGCGCAGCACGCCACGCGGGCAGGGCCCCCGCTATCAGCCCCGCCAGAACGGCGATGCCAAGCGCCTCGGCCAGAAGGAGCACAGGGAGAGACGTCGAGACGATGCCTGCGGTTTGAGGCAGGGCCGCCAGCAGGTGCAGGGCGCACCATCCGAAGGCGATTCCCAAAAAACCGCCGCTCAGTCCAAGAATAGCCGCTTCAAGCTGGATGAGAATCAACACCTGCTCCCGATTCCAACCGAGCGCCCGCAAAATGCCGATTTCCCTTGTACGTTCGTAGACCGACATGGCCATGGTGTTGGCAATCCCAAGGATGCCGATCAGCAGTGCGATCGAAGAAGTGCCCCAGGCAGAAGCGTGCGCCAGTTGGACAAACTGATTGTTGTAGGCGCGCTCGGCTGCGGGAACCGCGCGCAGTCCCGGCAGAGCAGCTTCGATCTGGGCCTGCGCCCGTTTTACATAATGCTCCTGGGATTCTCCAGCAGGTGCCGGACGCAACCGAACATCAAAAGTCGAGACTTTCCCCTGCAGGCTGCTCAGCTCTTGCAACTGGTCTAGAGGCATAATGACTGCATCCGCCTGCAATCCAGAGCCGCCATGGTAGATTGCGCACACCGTGAACGGCGAGCTTTGAATCTCCAGCGTGTCGCCCACCTTTTTCTTCAGATCGTCGGCCAGCAGATCGCCCAGCATGACTTCGGGATGGCTGTCGCGAAAGCGCCGTCCTGAGAGGATCTGCAGTGAGTCAAATTCATACGAATCGGCTTTCCAGCCGTATGCCAGGGCATTCACATCAGTCGTCAGGTCCATCAGGTTAAATATGATGGGCGTCACCTGCGCCACCGATGGCAAGGACTTCAGGGTTACTCCAGCAGATTCATTCAATGAGGTGTTCAAAAAAGTCTGTTGAATCACTGCGATGTCGGTACCACTACTCGAGTAGATTCGAAGCCACTCGTTTTCAAATGCACTCGAAAAGCCGACGAGACCAACGAATGCGCCAATTGCCATCCCAATTCCGCAAAGTGTCAGCAGCGTCCTCAGCCGTCGGCGCCATAGATTCTTCCAGACAAAACCTGTAAGCGAAAGTGGAGAGGCCTTGAAGTGGGAATTAGCCATGATCCTTTTAGGATTCGAGAGTGTAGGCTGCCAGTGTATCGAGCGGCGATTGCTATGTCCAAACAAGTTTTAGTGTCTCCAGAGAGCCCTCGTTCCCGGTTGAGTCAACGCCAGCCGCAGACTGAGCGTCAGCAGGCGATAAGAGCCGGATTCAATCGTCGATCTTGTCACCATTATTCCCGTTCCGGGCGAATGTGGGCAATCCGGAAATGGTCACCCGCATATTTGCGGAGGTAATACCCATATCTAACGAGATGACGATACATAGTTCGTCAAATTCGGAAGTAAAGACGTGTTCCTGAGAATCGTACATTCTCATCTCCGCGAGCGAGTCTGAACGACTAGCTTTTCCGTCCCCAGTTAAGAACCGTTCGTCCGTCGAGGGCTGCCTCTGACTACTACCGCGAGTTCGGCCAAAGGCCTTTCGCAAATTTCCTGCCGAGCGTTCTCATTCGTGCATGCTTCGGCTGCGCTGAACTGTCCTCGAGTTGAAGTGCGTTTTTCAATGTTTTTGCTTTTCGCTAGTTGGAAAACGGTTCTATTTAGCGGAATCGCTAAGTAAGAAAGGAATCACGCGCACTAAAGGAGCGCAGGCGGATGGTCAACCCGGTCTGCGACTGCGTTCGAAAGATGCCAAAAGCTGCCACTCGCAGTGAATGCCTCTGCCGGTATGCGCAGGCAATCAGCGCTTTGCCAAAGAGCCAAATCGCACGGTAACTCCCACTCCGATCCGGAGATTGTTCTGCCAGTCTGAGAGGATGTTGGGAAGACTAGTGCGCAAGTAATCGATTTGGACAGCGCGCAAGGAAAGTTTCTCGCTGATGGAATAGTCCGCGCCTCCACCGAGGTCCAGGGCGAAGGAGTTGGCGCTGCTCACGAGAGTATCGCCGCTGGGAAACTGCGAACCCGAGCCGTGAGCGACGCCGAAGAGAGCCTGTCCGAAGGTATGCAGCCGCTTGCCGGGCAAGCGCAAGCGGGGACCAGCGGTAAACGTCGTGAGCGTGAGGCCATAGTTGGCGCCGTTCAGCTGGCCCGTGTGCACGACTCCCAGGTCGCCCGCAACGCCCAACCCGACGCCGCGGCTAGTTCCAAGTGAAAATAGGTTCCAAGCCGCATCGCCCGCAACGCCCTCAAGTCCGAAACAACCGCAGGTGCCCGGAGGGGCGTTGGACACCTGTGCGCTGAAACGAAGATTGGCAGTTCCGGGATTAATCTGCGCCTGTGCGCCGCAGGCAAGCGCAAGGCTGAGCAAGGCGAGGAGGCTGATCGCGGTCCTTTTCATGATTCTCCTATTGCACCGTGACGTTGACAGAGGTTGTGTGCGTATTTGGCCCGCTGGTTGCGGTAACGATCACGGTGTAGGCCTTTGTCGAGTGGCCGAAGAAACCGCCACCGCCGCAGGCTGAAAGAGTGGTCACAGCCGCCAACGCGATGAGCGCAATGAGCAGTCCGCTCGCACGCGACAGGCTGGAGGCTGCTCTGCGGCCTCGCTTGCCGAAGACCAGGATCAGCAGCGCCAGTGCTGTCGATCCCGGGATACCGAAGGGCTCCCGTTTCTTGTGCATCATGGCTTGGCTGCCGGCCGTCAACGTCAACGTCGTCATACTTGCACCAGAACCTGCCGCAATTGTGGAGGGGTTAAAGGAAGCAGTGACGCCGGGCGGCAATCCGCTTGCGGTAAAGGTAACCGGATAGACGAATGTTGAATTCACCGGCGTTACCGACAGGCTGTAATTGACCGATCGCAGCGGCAGCACCGATTGGCTGGACGGCGTGGATGCGATGGTGAAGTCCGGCGTGAGCACAAGCTCTATGACCGGATTCGAAGTGCTGGAGATGAAGTCGGTGCTGCCACTAAATGTCGCGGTGATACTCTGCGAGCCAACCGGAAGACTGGTAAGCGCGAGGGTTGCGATACCGTCGCTCAGCGCAACCGGAGCGGAATTCAACAACGTGGTTCCGTTGTAGAAGTTCACTGTGCCGGTGGGTGTCCCGGTAGTTGTGGAGGCGACCGTCGCAGTCAATGTGAGCGAGGTGCCCAGGATCGGCGAACCGCTGCTGGCTGTCAGGGTTGTGGTGGACGGGGCTGGCGTGATGGTTACCGATCCCGAGCCGGCTCCCAGTGACACGGTGTAATTGGCTGCCGCCGAGCCGGTTAGAGCTACAGAGATCGGATACAGGCCGGGTGCGGAGGTCGCGGTTGCCGTCGTAGTGTAATTCGCGGTTGTGTTGCCTGCGTCCTGCGCCAACACGCCGGTGAGTGTACCGCTCAACGCGGGAATTGCCTGTCCGTAAAGGAGACTCGCTCCATTGGCTACTGCGGTCAGGGGCGCAGGCGTGATTACGTAAACGAACACTCCACTGCTGATCGCACTATTCTTCGAATCGCCGGCGTAGTTGGCGACCATATAGTGTGTTCCGGCGGCCAACGTACTCGTGTTGACAACGGCCGTATTCCCGGTGAGTGCTGCGTGGCCGATTAGTAACGGGTTGGCGCCTTCGCCATCATAGAACGTAACTTGGCCTGTCCCGGTCTGGCCGTTGTTGGAGAAATTTGCGGTCAGCGAGCCCGTGCCGTATATCGAGCTGAGCGCGCCTGCAATCTGCAGTGACTCGGAACCGGTGGGAGCGTTGCCGCCTACCGTATTCACGTTGCCGCTGTCGATCAGGCGCACCACGTTATTCTCGGTGTCAGAAAAGAGAACCCCGGAGCTGCCGACCGCGACCGTTTCAGGAGTGTTGAGCGCGGCAGATGTGGCTGGCCCGGTGTCGCCGGAGTAGCCCTGGACGCCCACGCCGGCAACGGTGACAATCTGGCCGCCGTTCAAACTCCGGATGCGGTTGTTATTGGCGTCGGCGATATACAAAATTCCCGAAGCATTCAAAGCGAGACCGCCGGGGTTGGCCAGTTGGGTAGACAACGCGGCACCGTCGGAGTTGAATCCTGCTATTCCGGTTCCAGCGATCGTCGTGATGATGCCCGTTCCAGCGGCGACCATACGCACGCGCTGATTGTTGGTGTCGCCAATGTAGAGATTGCCGGCAGCGTCGAATGCAATGCCTGCAGGTGTGTCGAGCATGGCAGACGTGGCTGGCCCGTTGTCGCCTCCGAAGCCCTGAACGCCGTCTCCTGCAACGGTGGTGATGATGCCGCCCGAAATCTCTCGGATACATTCGTTGTTTGAGTCGGCTATGAACAGGTTGCCGTTGGAGTCGATAGCCAGCGCGGCGGGCGAGTCAAGCGTAGCTGCCGTCGCGGCGCCCCCGTCACCGCTGTAGCCTGATAGGCCGGTGCCGGCAATCGTCGCGATGTTACCGCCGGTTACCTCGCGGATTCGGTTATTGTTCGAGTCGGCGATGTAGAGGTTGCCAGCCACATCGACGACCAGGCCCGTGGGTGTATCGAGCTGGGCCTGCGTGGTCGGACCATTGTCGCCGCCGAAGCCCTGGCTTCCATTTCCTGCGACCGTATTGACCACTCCATCGACGCTGATCTCGCGGATAAGTTCATCGCCTGAGTCTGCGATATAGAGATTGCCGGCGGAGTCGAAGGCGATTTGATACGGCTGGAGCAATGGAGCACTAATGGCCTCAACGCCGTTCGGCTGGGCATTTTCTGCGTGGACACGACCGGCGGAGTTAAGCCGCGCCAGCGCCGCCAATTGTTTAGCGTTCTGGGCATGAACAAAGGCTGGGGCCAAAAGCAGCGCCGCGCCTGCGGCCAGTGCTGCCATCTCGCCTCGCCATTGCGGGTGGCAAAGCGATGGATTGGCGTTGTGGAATGGATTCATGATTTCCTCGATACGGTTCGGTCGCTCACTCATTGCTTTCATCGTCCTGGGCCTTGCATGGACCGGTACCTAAACCTGACCGCTGTCTTGCGCGCCGATTCATTGGTCTTAGTCGAGCCTCGAACCAGCGTCCTCAGTTTTGCTTCGACGCCACATACTGAGGGCACTCGTCATGAGTCCGTGCGCAAACCGCAGCACACGCTATTCCCGCTACGGAAGCTGCAAGGGCCCGGCGAGACAATCCACATTCGTTGTTGACTGTGAACCGGAAGTCCCATTTGAGCCGTTGTATTCCGGATAGACCGTCGCTGAACAAGTGGAGAAAGCCGGCCAGCCGAGCGTGGTTTGCGGATCAAACGTCGAGAGAATCCAGCCGCTGTAGCCAAGCCCATAACCACCGGACTCGGGATGCGATGGAGTCACCAGGTAATATGTCGATCCGTTGTAGGTGTAGGCCTGGTGGATTGAACAGGAGTAGGAACCGTCGGTGTTTCCCGAATTCTCGATGCTGAAATCCGGAGAAAAATACGTCGTGTAAGGTGCGTAAGGAGGATCCGTAATCTGTGCGGAGGTCGTGCCGGCTCCCGACTCTGAGGTAACCACATCTTTGGTCGCGGTTCCGCTGGTTACATACCAACTGTTCGTGGCCGAGGACCAGACCACAGTCTTTGCGTAGGCCTGTACCCCGCCCGCTCCGCTCTCTCCATCGTTCAAATAGCCTGTTCCCGAGCAACTATTGCCGTTGGACCACCAGATTTGTGAGGGTGTGAAGGTCCCATCGACGTTGATGCTGATTAGATACCCGGATTTGTAAACCGTAATGGACGTTCCGTAGCCGGCTCCGACGAGTGTTCCGAGAGCATTGCCGTTCGCATCCTTGACTGTCAGGCCCGAGCCAGCCGCCGGGCCAGCGGGTCCGGTTGGTCCAGCAGGTCCCGCGGGTCCGGTATTGCCCATCAACCCCTGGGTGCCTTGGGCACCCGTCGGACCTGCAGGTCCTATCGACCCTGTCGCGCCTGTGGGTCCTGCCGCTCCAGTCGCGCCTGTTGCTCCCTTCAACGCCAACACCGCCCAAGTGGTGCCCGGCCCAGCTACATCCGTAGCCGGATTGACATTGAGATTGCTCTGCAAGGCGATATAGCTTGTTCCGTTCAAACTAACCGCTGCACCAACTGAATAGGTGGTACTACTGCTCCATGTGCCTTGGAAGCTTACCGGCGGTCCGGCTGGCCCCGTCGCTCCTGTAGCGCCAGTTGCGCCAGTGGGACCGACAGCACCGATGGGGCCGACTGGACCGATTGGTCCCGCAGGTCCGGTCGCACCCGTTGCTCCGGCCGGTCCGGGGATGCCGGTCAGACCCTGAATCCCCTGAGAGCCTTGCGCGCCGATCGGACCGACCGACCCTTGAATTCCTTGCGGACCTTGCGGGCCAATCGGGCCCGCCGGACCCTGGTCGATCACCGTAATATCCAACTCGGCCGAATGACTCGTCTGCTGACTCTCTTTCGAATCCAACACCAAATTGCCTGTCGCTGAACTGAGCGCGAGACCGAAGTTGGTCGACGGGCTCGTCACCCAACCCTGCACCAGCGAGGTGACATCGACAGCAATGAACTGATCGGCTGCTGCCGGAGTAAACGAAGACACCGTCGATCCAAGCGTGGGCATCGTCGCGTAGGTGATCCCAGACTCGGACCATGAGCCTGTCACAGATTGCACCGTCACCGCCCCGGAGGTATTAACACGGTTGACGAACACACGCAACGTGGCTTTGCTGATCTGGCTGGACGTTGTACCCGACGGCAGCGAAGAGAGATCAAACTGGATGAACGCCGTGCCGCCGCCGCCAACGTACAGATTGGTCAGGGCGCCGTAGTTTGTCGTGGGATAGGCGCTGTTCACATACGAATCGCCAGCCACCGGGGCTTGGGTTGCATGAGCTTGGTATGCCGCCAGAGCAAGAAACGCAACTGCCGCCGCGGCCACCCGCTTGATTCGAAACTGCAATTCTATCGATCCCATAGTTTCCTCGTTTGTTTCTCTTGTTGCGTTGCGCTCTGCACCTCAGCGGCCGGCATGCGGTTTCTCCCGCGTTGAACCTCACGGCACAGGGATGTCCTTGCACTCGTAACGAGCACTCGCATCGTGACAATCTTTCCTGCCAGATTCGGTTGGAACGGCAGGCGCGCCGTCTCCGTGGCAACAGTCCCGGCACACGACTGTTGATTTATTGAGTCTGACGGTTGTCAGATTTTCATTCCTGTTGTTGATTCCAAACGAATGATCATCCCTACCGATACATTCGTGCTGTCTGGAAACGGGGAAGAGCAACGGATCACTGCTAACGAATGAATGTAGGGTACTCGTATTCGTATATATGACCGATAAGAGGCCAGCAAGAGATTTTCTTCGCGCTCTAGTACCTTTCGTAATTCATTTCCTGAATGAAAAGACGGACTCCTATTGCGCGGCGCTGAGCCACGCGGCGATTTTTGGGTTGGGCTGGTGAACGTTAGAACGACGATCAGCTATTGCGCGAAGGACCGATTCTTCACCGGCCGAATTGGAGAGCACGTCGTATCGGGATATGCATTGGCGATTTGCCGCCATTTGAAATGGCGTCGTTCGGTATCCAGAAGCCTACTGTGCATGAGCGCGTACAAGGCGAAGGTGATGCTGAGCCTTTTTCATTTGCAGCGATATGGGCCAGCTACGAGTTTGATCCGATCCGAATCGTCCGTGTCGTCGGTCGCGATGACCCGAAACTCCTCTCCCACCACCGCAACCCTGACAATGATGTTTCCGTCCTGGCTCCTGAGTTTCGGAATCCATTGATTGTTCACCATCCGGTTTGCCTCCATGATGCATGTGGCATAAATATCGCGATCACCTGGGTAGAGTCGGTGCCTGAGCATCCGCCTAGATGGCAGGTCAGATGGATGGGCTACGTACCAAGATGGAATAACAAACACCTCGGGACGAAGTGCCCGTGCGAAGTGTGGTCCCACAGCGTCAAAATAGGCGTGATGATCTGCTACTGCTACCTCAACTGGACCCGCCGCTCTCGCAACTGGTGTCTCTATGTCTTGCCATAGCTTGCCACTTTCTTCCGTATCTGATGTGAGATCGCCGCCGGTGAAATAGTCGAATTTACCGTAGCTCAATCGCATTGCGATTGAGCACATATTTTTGGTCGGGTAGTCCATTTTCTCGAGAGTCTTCAGATTGGGGAAGCACCTGCGTGTGGCTGCCAACGCCGGTCCACACTTCCCCGTTCGCGGCAAGATTCCTGATCGCGAAGCCTGGATAGAGTTCGGGATGGCGATTCAGGTGAATCTGACTAGCACTCCCAAGTTCGATTCGCTCTGTAGATTCCCCGAGACTCTCGCGCGACCTGACATATTTAAGATAGTTCGGGGCAAAAGGCGCTTGAGATGGCAACGGGTAATCGTAATTCGGAAATCCCCTATCGACGGGCCTGCCAATCGGTAGTCGCGCGACGACATCTGTTATGCCAGTAAGCCGGTAGTTTCCTCTTGTTGATGGCGGGTTCTCTGGTCCGAGATCGCCCAGATGATGCCTGCCGGCGAGTTCAAGCGAACCGCGGCAGCGTAAAAACCTTTCCTCATAAGGAAAAACATCAGGATCGATGCGCAGGCTGCCAGGTCCCGCAGGTGACCGCCTGGGCGACGGAGGCGACTCCCGAGGCTCTCTTCGGATTGTTTCGGGACTGCCAGAGAACAAAAACTTAATCTTCGGTGCGGACTCTTCGGAGTCTCAGACCGCAAATGGATGTCCGGTTCTGCTTGAGAGCAGGAACCATCAGCCGAGAGGCAAACGTGCGCAGCCATCGATCCCGATCAGACCAACAACGCGCTCTCCAGCGCGCGTAAGAAAACTCGTGCTTTTCGGTTGACAAAGACTTACATGGATGGCGGTCATTCACCCGGAACTCGACATTTTCGCTCTTACGCGTGGTTGCGCTCCAATCATTCCTCATTCAGTTGCCTATTGCACCACCAATGTCAGACTCTGGCTGGCAGCGTCACCAGAGGCAGATGCCGACAATGTGATTGTGTACGTGCCAGGAGGCGTAGTATTTGTGACGGTCTTCGGTCCACCTCCACTTCCTCCACCACCTCCGCAGCTTATGATCCCAAAGCCGATCAAGCCGGTCGCTGAAATCAGGACTACGACGCTCAACGTCGAACGTCGGTGGGCGCGCCTCAGGAACAGCAGAGACAACAGCGATAGAAATCCCGTTCCGGCCAGGGCAATGGTCGCATCCTGCCTTGCGCTTGCCGTTTGTGTGGAGCTCGTGGTTACGTTAACGACAAACGTACCCGTTCCGCCTGACGCGAGATTTAAGCTGCTTGGTGTGATTGTGCACGTGGCATAGAGCGGCGCTCCGGTACAGCTCAAACTCACTGCGCCACCAAATCCGGAGCCGGCCGATACGGCCAGGTTGTAGGTTGCTGTTCCACCGCCGGGGACAGTCGCGGATGTGGAACCTCCTTGCCCGGCAGCAATTGCAATGTCCGCCACTCCGGTCCCGGTGAGGCTCACGGTCTGCGGGCTATTCACGGCGTTGTCTGTGATGGTGAGCGTCCCCGTGCGATTTCCAGCGGCGGAAGGCGTGAAGATAACAGAGACCGTGCACGATGAATTCACTGCTACCGAGCCTCCGCAACCGGATGTTGCATTAAAGTCGCCACTGGCCGAGATCGATGTAATGGTCAGTGCGGCGGTTCCGGAATTGGTCAAGGTAACGGTCTGTGCTGCACTCGCGATTCCTTGGGCCCGATTGACAAATGTCAGTTGCGATTCCGACAGAACCGCGAACGGAGCGTCAACAATGACGAACCCCAGCGCAACCGAACTGCCGCCGCCTGGAGCCGGACTAAAGACGGCGACTTGTGCACTCCCCGGCTGAGCGATCGTGGCGGCCGCAACTGTTGCGGTGAGCTGCTGGTTGCTTACATAGGTTGTAGTCAGCGGGCTTCCATTCCAATCGATGACTGAATTCACAACGAACCCTGTTCCATTGACTGTGAGTGCAAAATCTGGGCCACCAGCGCCAATCGTTGCCGGTGCAATCGTATTAAGAACCGGGGTGGGATTCGCGGATTTTGGAGACACGATGCTGGATCGCACGAGATAAATTTGGGCCACCGTCGAACCAGATCCCGGTCCGACGAACGCGAGGCCATCGGTTCCCCAGCGCACCAGGTCGTTTTCAATTGGCGCATTAACCGATTGAAACTGGAGACTGGCGAACAACGAATGCGATTTCATGTCGTAAGCGGAGATCACGACCTCGTCAGTGTTGTTAACGGCTTCATCACCCACAATGTAGATTGCACCAAGCGATGAGTCCAGGGTGAGGTTTCGGGAGTTGGGATAGGAGTTTGAATTGAAGGTGTTCACCGGAAAGGTGCCAACTTCGCTTCTCGTCGACGGATCCCAGATTTGGCCTGCGCTCGTATACAGCAATGTGCCATCGGAGACCGCTTGGTTGCCAGTCGTGTTATTGCCGCCGAGGTTCACCGCAGGAGTGCGTGTATATTGCAGGCCCGAACTCGTCAGATTTGCTACCTGAAAATAGTCGTCCCCGTAAGTGAAGGGAAGGCCGTAAATGGTTAGTGGATTACCGGCTAGCGCAATGCTGCCGAAATCGGGGTCGGCCCTACAACAGATGCCGTCGTTCGGAACGTAATTCACACTCCCTGCATCGTTGTACAAAGTTAACCAGCTTCCCTGCGACATCAACACTTCCTGTGGGCTTCCCGGTACAGCTTGCAGATCTGTCGCCGGGATATTGGTGCAGATAGAGCAGTAAATATTCGGTGTGTAGGCGAAGGTGCGCTCAACCGCGTTTGTTGTAAGGTTGATTCGCTGCACCGTTTGGTCAATTTGGTTTGCAACGTAGAGATACGATCCATCACTCGAGGGTGCCAGGAGTGTCGGATTGTTGCCCACAGCAATCGGTGTTCCTGGCGTCCCCATTTTCGGGTCGACCGGAATCACCGTGTTCGGGCTGATGGTTGCATTCGCATTGATTGCGGCATAGAGCAAGCCGGTCGCAGGCACCGACGTCAGAAATGCAGGATAAATGGGCAAAGTCTGATAGGGCGTGATGGTTACAGCATTGCTGAATCCACCCCCCGGAGCCGGATTCATCACCGAGAAAGGCAATTCGCCGAGCGATGTTATTAACGAGGCCGGAATCGCCGCCTGCAGATCATTATTGTCAATAAATGTCGTTGACAGCGCTGTTCCATTCAACTCCGCCACGGACTGGGGATAGAAATTGCTGCCAGTCACTGAGACCGTCGTAGGCCCACTGCCGATCAGGATCGTGCCCGTCCCGATCGATCCGATGTTTGGCACGCCATAGGTGCCGTCTCCTACTCCCGTGAGTGCAACCGTCAGCTGCGGATTGACTGGATCATTCGAAGAAATGACCACGCTGCCATTGCTGGCGCCCGCCGTCGTTGGCGCAAATACCAGGTTGAGAAAGCAACTCCCGTAATATGCCGACACCACCCCGCAAGTATTGGCGGTAATTGAGAAGCCCGGCCCGTTTACGGTGACTTGGCTGACATTGAGTGGCGCTTGTCCCTGGTTCGCGATAATCAGCGATGTCACACCGGTCCCACGGTCCCCACAAGGATGTGTCCCAGCGAAAATGGATTGCTTTGAGGAACAGCTTTCGGTGCGATTCCCTGCCCGGTGAATGCGATGGTTTGCGGAACAGTGACGGCGTTGTCCACCAGAGTGATGGTGCCGCTGGTCGCGTCGCTGCTGATCGGCGTGAATGTGAGTGTGACCGGACAAGTCGAGCCCGGTGCAACGGAACCACAACTCTGCGCTCCAACAACCGCGGCATCCGAGGAATTGATGGACTGGATATTCAAGGCAGCGTTGCCGCAGTTGGTCACATGCAGCGTCTGCAAAGACGATTGATTCGCGTTGACATTGCCGAAGGCGATGTTGAACTGATCGAGACAGACCGAAGGCGCAGGCGTGCTGAGGTCGATCTTGGTCACAAATGTGTGCATCGGGGTCGTAGATGGGCTGGCGGCCGGTGGTAACTGTGGCTCGAAACTTCCCGCAGTCGTGGGAAAATCTGTTGAAAACGTGGTGCCCGCAACGACCAGATGGTCTGCATTGTCGATCGCGATGCCGGCATAATTCGATCCGCTATAGCCTTGATCGCCAGGATTAAGATAGCTGCCGAATTCAAGCGTGCTTAAGTCGGGGCTCATTTCGGCGAGGATCATGTCATCAACGAAGGTCAGCGTCCCGAATTCAGTCGCGAATGGATTCACGAGCGGGAAGTCGGTCGAACCGGTCAGCCCGACGACAAAAACATTCGAGTGGCTGTCGAGCGCAATCCCGCCAAACGAACTTGACTCGTAGGTGCCCGATCCTGTTCCATCCAGATACCTCCCTCCCAGGACCGCCGTAGCCCCTGCACTTATCTCGAGAATGTAGCCAGATGTCATCCCCCCAAGACTGCTAGCAGTCGGAACCTTTTGATACGCGTTGGTGCTCACTGGAAGAGTGGTTTCATGGGTGGTTCCGGCAATCCACATGTTTCCACTGGAGTCCACGGTCAGTGCACCCCGCGATATCGGTCCCCGGTAGATAGCTTGCAATGTTGATTGCCGATGCCGTCGAATTCAGCTGCAGTACAAATCCGGCTTCGGGGTCGGATACGTTGACGTACGCATTTGGAAATTGCGCCGCGACAACTCCGGCAGTCGTGGGCAAGCCGAGGCCGGCCGCACCAACAATGCTCGCATTTCCCGATGCGTCAACTTTCATTCCGGTCGGACCGAAAGAATTATTGTTCGATGCGGGGTTATTCGGTGCGTTCCCCGGCACCGGAGTCGAATAGACTAGTTTTCCCGTTGGGTCCGTCTTCAGAACAAACATCTCAGCATCGGGGTATCCCGCGAACGAAGACGCAAGAGTTCCCGGCGTGACTGCAAACTGGGGATCCGAGGTCACTCCGGCCAGATAGGCATTCCCTGCGCCGTCTACCGCAAGTACGACGACATCTCCGTCCGTCAAGCCTGTGGAACCTGAATTGGCGTGCCCACCGACTGCGCCCGAATAGTTAAGCTTTGAACCATCCGGCGAGAGCGACGCCAGGAAGTAGCATTCACTCGTGATCGCGCAAGTTGGTGACACGATCGCACCCGCATGAGGGAAGTCTGCAGAGGTCGCGATGCCCGCAACAAGCGCGTTTCCCACGGAATCCACTGCAATGGCGTCGGCGCGATCCTGCACCGATCCTCCCAAATAGGTCGAGTAGATCAACGTCTTGCCGGTGGGATCGAACTTGGTAATGAACGCATTTTGACAGCCCGCAAATTGATCACAGCCCCCAAGCGCGCCTTGTTCCGGGTGCGACGTGGGAAAGTCAGTCGAACTGGTGTAACCAGTCACCAGAATGTTTCCGGCAGAATCCGTGGCCACACCCGTTGCGATGTCTCCCCCGGTTCCCCCCAGGTAGCTTGAGAAGACGTACACCGGATCGATGACCAGGTCGCTGCTTCGATCGTAGTTGCCAAGCTTGAATCGAACTGTTCCATCGTCGCCGAGCTGCATTTCGGCTTCTACAGGTTGCCGCACCCCGCTCTGGAGTTGGTAAGCAACCGGCCTCCGGACACGCAGCGAGCCTTCTTGAGAGCCCACCACCAGATCCCCATTTGGCGCCATGGAGACGTTCGAATCGGTGTCAAATCGGAACGCAATCTGAGAAGGATCGCTTCCGGCTTTTACGATGAAGTCATGCTCAAGTTCTTCACCGTTTCCGTAAAAACTCAGTGACACGCCGGGATAAAGGTTCTTGTAATCAAGTTCAGGATACAGTGGAACGTTGCGCAGCCACCGCGTGGGATCGCTCCCGACAAAATAGTTGGCGTGTGCGCTTAGCGAATACACGACACTCGGTTCAGCGTGCCCCTCCACAAACGACATGCGCACCCTGCCGCCAAAATGTTTTGCGTCGGCAAGAACGAAGTCAACTCCGCCCGGTGAGAACAGTGCCTCCACTCCATCGCGATGGAAGACATATGGATAGCGCGCCGGAGCCTGTCCGCGATTTGCTTCGAAGACAATTGGAAAGGAACGGGTCTTTGCTCCGACATTGGAGCCTAAGGCAACTTGAACCAAGGAAGACAAAAGGAGGCAAACAAAGAAAGCCCTGAATTGACGCAGCATTGGAGGTCCTTTGAGGAGAAGGTTAAGTAAAACATGATTCCGCCGCCTTTCGCCAATTACCAAGATGCAAGGATCGAGTAGACCCTCGAAGTGCGAATGCTCCAAAACCCGTGTTCTCTGAAACCATTCTGGGCAAGCGAAGTGCAGAAGGATTATTTAATTCCAGCCGGAAACAAAGCTGGGGTTTTGAATCTTGGCTGGCATTCGTTCCGCCACACGTATCGTTCATTCCTTGATGCCACAGGAGCACCCATCGGTGTGCGGCAAAAACTGATGCGGCACGCTCAGGTGAGCACAGCGATGAACATATACGGCAATGCCCAAATGGATTCGAAACGGGAAGCCCACGGCAAAGTCGTTCGGATGGTGTTGAAGGAGGCCGTATGAACTCGGTCCGACTCGCGACGACTCGTTTCCGTATCCCATTGTCATGGGATGTTATGGACTCGTTTGCACAAAGCGAAAGGGAACCGATTGGACCGGTTCCCTTTGAAAATCAATATGATGGCTTTGGTTGCGGGGGCTGGATTTGAACCAGCGACCTTTGGGTTATGAGCCCAACGAGCTACCGGGCTGCTCCACCCCGCATCCTCAGTCTAACAATGCCCTGCCCGGGGGGTCAAATAACGGCGCCCGCAGGCGGTATCTTAATCGGGTTTCAAACTGAGACACCTGCCCGCTCGCCGCGGGACCCGGCCTCACTCCATCCGATACACTTCTCGCAGCCCCTGGAAACATGGCAGACAGCTCGCGTTGAATCCGGTGTTTCTGCTCCCTGACTTCCTCCGGGGCAGCGATCCCGGCTGACCCGCCAGTTAGGAGAGCCAAAAGGCGCCCTGAAGGAGCCGCTGGATGTCCCAACTTTACGTAGCCGTTCTGGTCATCATTGCGACAGTCCTTCTTGCCGTGGCGCTTTATCGTACGACGCGCGTCAAAACCAAGGCCGATTACCTGGTTGCCGGTCGCTCGCTTCCCGCCTTTGTCCTGGTACTCACGCTCCTCACTTCCTGGATCGGTGCAGGCTCACTCTTTGCCGGCGCAGAAAATGCCTACAAGAACGGCTTTGCCGCACTATGGCAGCCGGCCGGAGGGTGGCTCGGTCTGCTGCTGATCTATTTCATCGCTCCGCGTGCACGCAAATTCGCCCAGTTCACGCTCCCCGATCTGCTCGAAGCTCGCTACAACCAGACCGCCCGCGTGCTCGGCACTTTTGCGATCCTCTTTGCCTACGTCGGAATCACCAGCTATCAATTCAAAGGCGGCGGCGACGTGCTGCACCTGATTTTCCCCGACACGGTTTCCTCGCAACTCGGCACCTATCTCATCGCATTCTTCGTCATCGTCACCACCGCCCTGGCCGGCATGTCTTCCGTGGCGTACATGGATGTGGCGATCGGCTCCCTGGTGACTGCTATCTGCGTCATCGCCGCACCGTATCTATTTCTTCACGCAGGCGGCTGGGCAGGTCTGCATTCCGTGCTGCCGCCGCAGTACTTCGAAGTGCTCGGCAACTATCGGCTTTCAGCTACCGGCGCTGAACAACCCGTTGCCATGGGTCTCGTGCGTGCACTCGAGTTCCTCGTTCCCACCATGTTGCTGATGTTGGGTAATCAAGTGATGTACCAGAAATTCTTCTCTGCAAAGAGCGAGAAGGACGCACGCATCTCAGTTGTCGGCTGGATCATCGGCACCGTAATCCTCGAAACGCTCATCGTTGCCATCGCCGTCTTCGGCCGCGCACTCTATCCCATCGGCGAAGTCGCACTGCATCCGCGCGAAATCATCCCTTACACCGCGCGTCATGGACTGCCCGCCGTTCTTGGCGCGATCCTTCTCGGCGCTGTCTTCGCCAAGGTCATCTCCACAGCTTCAAACTATCTCTTCTCGCCCGCCACCAATCTTGTTAACGACGTCTTCGTTCGCTACATCGCGCCCGGCGCTTCAAACAAGCGCGTACTCATCATCTCGCGTCTCGCCGTTGTGCTGCTCGGCTGCTGGGCTCTGTATCAAGCGGTTTACGCCGAAAGCATTCTGCAGAAGATGCTCTGGGCCTATACCATCTACTCTGCCGCTCTCACTCCCGTTGTTCTGGCTGCGTTCTATTCCAAGCGCGTCACCGCCTGGGGAGCAGTCGCCGCCATCGCCGGCGGCACTGTGGTCACGCTTGCCTGGGATCTGCCCGCAGTCAAAGGCTCTCTTCCCGCACATCCTTTCCGACCGCGATGCCATCTTCCCCGCTCTCTTCGTTGCCGTCGCAGCGCTCATCATCGTCAGCCTGTTCACCGCGCCGCCATCGCCGTCCCAACTTGCGCAATTCGCCGAATAACGAATCCGCATCGTCAATCTCACAAGGCTCGCCGAACCACATCGATGGCCTAGACTGGTCATTGGATAAAATTGGATAATCTGATGCAAACGCGTCCCTGCTGGGTCGAAATCTGTACTCGCTCTCTCGAAGATAACTACCGTCTTCTTGCAAGCCTCGCTGGCCCGCAGGTTGATCTACTCGCCATTGTCAAGGCAAATGCTTATGGACATTCGCTCAAGCTCTGCGCTCCCGCTGTCGTTCGTGCCGGAGCTCAATGGCTTGGTGTCACCAGCGTTGAAGAGGGAATCGAAGCGCGCAGCGTTTGCCCCGATGCGCGTGTCCTCGTAATCGGCAGCGTCTTTCCCGGTCAGGCACAAGACGTCGTCCGCCACAAACTCACGCCAGTCGTTTGGGATCTCCGGCAGTTTGATGAACTCGAAGCTGCCGCCAGCGCTGCAGACGTTCGCTCCATCGCGGTTCATCTTGAAATCGACACCGGCATGAGCAGACAGGGAACTGATCTTGAATCGCTTGCGCCTCTTCTCGCACGCTTCCACAGTGAATCGCCATTGCGTCTCGAAGGCGTGATGACCCATCTCTTCGCCGCTGATGAAGCCGACGAAAGAGTCACCGACGATCAGCTCGACCGCATGGAAGCCATCCTCAGCCACATCCGCGCCGCTGGCCTTCACGCTGGCATCCTCAACATCGGCAATACGGCCGCTCTTCTCGCCGGACAGGCTCACAAGATCTCCACGCTCGCTGCACGCCACAAAATGAAAGCCATGATGCGCCCGGGCCTCGCCCTCTATGGACTGGTCCCTGAGTACGATCCCGCCTTCTCGCCTGCGGAACCCATCTCCCTCGGCCACGCTCGCAGCAAACTGCAACCCGTGCTCAGTTGGAAATCGCAGGTAGTCAGCCTGCGAACTGTCGAGCCCGGAGCCGTCGTCGGATACAACGGCACATTCGTCGCCACCGAGCCTATGCGTCTCGCGCTCGTTGCGGTTGGATACGCCGACGGCCTCGATCGCAAGCTCGGCAATCACTTTAGTCTTCTTGTCCGCGGCCAGCGTGCGCCCGTCGTCGGGCGCATCAGCATGGATCAGTCTGTCATTGACGTCACCGACATTCCGGATGTAGCCGCCGGCGACGATGTCGTCATTGTCGGTCACCAAGGAGACGAAACCATCTCCGCCTTCGATCACGCAAAAACTGCAGGCACCATCCCATGGGAGATATTCACGCGCATCGGTGAACGCGTTCCGCGCGTCGCGACATAGAACAAGTGCGTGAGCGCCGCTGTGCGAGGGCACGGCTATCGTTCTCGTGTCATCCTGAGCGCAGCATGCTTGGGACCCGTTCGCGCGAGCAGCGCGAACGGGTAAGCTGCGCGAAGGATCTGCTTTTCCACGTCTTGTGTCAGTGCTCTCGAGGGCCCTCTAGCAGGGGGCCCCGGTAGGCCCAATCGAACTCGACGCAGCCACAGGATGCCCGATTTCCAGTTCCGCCGCTCCGCTCACCGCGGAAATCATCGCTTCAATCCCCATCGCCGAGTTCAGCAGCATGTGGTAAAGCCCGCGCGAACACCACTCCTGCTGATAGAACTTGCGAATCACCGCGGCGCGCCGCTTGTCATATGCAGCCAGTGCCTGCTCCGCGTTCTGCGCCTGCTTGGGAAATGCCTGCGTAAACCAGTCGCGCTTCGCCTTCATCGTGGCGTACACAAAAATGTGGAAGCATCCCGGCTGACAGGCCAGCGCGCAGGCCGCACCGCGACCCACCAACACGCAGTTACCGTGCTTCGCCGCCGCCGTAATCTCTTCGCGAATCAGCGTCAGCATGCGCTCGGAATCAAATACCTGCTCCTCCGAGAGGCCGGTCATCTGGTATGCCGTATCGTGCCAGAACACTTTGCCGTAGCGGTAATACCAGGGATCGAGGCGATCGTCTAACTTCGCGGCCAGCTCCGGCGTAACGCCCGCGCGTCTTGCCGCAGCACTCACCAGTTCCGAATCCAGCAGCCGCCAGCCCAACCGCTCGGCGAGATCGTGGGCAAACTCGCCGCCCCGCGACCCGTACTCCCGCTCAACTGTGATCACCCGGATCGGCGCATGCATCATGACCAACTCCCCTGCCACAGGAGCATACAACGAAAGAGCATTTACCCCGCAAGGGAATAGACTCATCGAAAGCATCTTCGGTTGCATAATGCCGGCAATACCTTGACTATCTACAATCAATGTTGTAGATAATCTAGGTATGGGCAAACCGAGCGATCTCGTCCAGGGCACCCTCGACCTTCTCATCCTCAAAACCCTTTTGCCTGAGCAAATGCATGGCTGGGCTATCGCCAAGCGCATTCAACAACTTTCAGGCGAAGTCCTCCAGGTCCAGCAGGGCTCGCTCTACCCGGCCCTGCACCGGCTCGAGCAGCAGGGTTGGATCAAGGCCAAGTGGGCCGAAAGCGAAACCGGACGCCAGGCCAAGTTCTATTCGCTCACTGCCGCGGGCCGCACGCAGCTCGAAAAGGAAACCGCCAACTGGAACCGGCTTTCCGCCGCCATCAACCTGGTCGTGAGCGAGGCCTGAGCAATCTACTTCCCATCCACCAAGGAAGGAATCCATGCGCTGGTTTGATCAACTTCGAATGCGGATCCTGATGCTCTTCGGCCGCAAACGTGCCGCCACGCGCCTCGACGACGAACTCAGCTTCCACCTCGAACACCAGATCGCCGAAAATATCGCCGCCGGCATGAGCCCAGAAGAGGCTCGCCACGCGGCCCTCCGCACCTTCGGCAATCCAGCATTGCTCCGCGAACAATCCCGCGCTACCTGGAGTTGGAACGGTCTGGAATCCCTTGCCCGCGATTTGCGCTACAGCGCGCGCACCCTGCGCCGCACCCCGACTTTCTCCTTGATGGCGATCCTCGTCATCGCCCTGTGCATCGGCGCCGCCACATCACTTTTCACCATCGTGCGGTCGGTCCTGCTCAAGCCGCTCCCTTTCCGCGATCCCGGCCGGCTAGTCATGGTCTACGAACATTTCCGCGGCGCACTGGGCAAACCAGGACGGGTTCAACTACAACTTTGTTTCGCCCGCCGACTACTACGACTGGCGCGCGCAGACCCACGGCTTTCAGGACATGGCCGCGTGGCGCTGGTGGCAGTTCAACCTGACCGGCGAGCGAGGTGAATTGCCTGAGGTGGTCGACTGCCGCCGCCGGCACCTGGAACTTGTTTCCGCTCCTGGGCGTCCAGCCGGCGTTCGGGCGCACCTTTACCGAATCCGAAGACCATCCAGACTCCAACGTCGTCATGCTCACTTGGAGCACCTTCGAGCGCCGGTTCTCTGGCGATCGCTCCATCGTCGGGCGTCAAATCCATCTCGACGGCAAGCCCTTCACGGTTATCGGAGTCCTGCCGAAAGATTTCGCTTATCCTTATGCCACGGTCCAGGTTTGGGTTCCATATCAGGCCGTGGCTACACCTGAATCGCTGCGCCATCACGACTGGCATCAGAGCCACGTCATCGCTCGCCTGCGTCCTGAAATCAGCCTCGCCAATGCCGTCAGCCAGGTAGGGGCCGTACAATATCGCGAACATCTGCAGTACCTCAACGCGCCGGTCGCCGAAGATGTTGCGCCGCGAGCCATGATCGACGACCTCGCGAAGGATGTGAAGAAGCCGCTCCTCCTCCTCATGTGCGCCGTTGCATGCATGCTTTTCATCGGCTGCCTCAACGTCGCCAACCTCCTAGTGGCACGTGGCGCGGCGCGTCAAAAGGAAGTTGCTATCCGAGGCGCTCTTGGCGCGCAGCGGTGGACCCTCGTTCGCGAGCAGCTCACGGAAAGCCTGATGATTTGCTTCGCTGGCGGCGTTGCTGGAGTGCTGCTATCCCTGACGGCTACAAAGTGGCTCGCGCATGCGTGGAAGGACCTTCCCTCCGCGCAGGGCATTCACGTCGACGGCGTGGTACTCGGTTTTGCCTGCGCCATGGTCTTCGCCGCCGCGCTGTTAGCGGGCCTGCTGCCGGCCGTCACTTCCACCGGCAAGGCCGTCTTTGCCACGCTTCAGGCATCGTCGCGCACCACCGGCGGCAGCCTCTCGCGCACCGCGTTGCGCAAAACACTGCTCACGGTCGAAATCGGGGTCACGGTAGTGCTTCTCATTGGCGCGGGTCTGCTTCTGAAGAGTTTTGTTCGTCTTCGAACTACCGATCTGGGCTGCGCAACCGACAACGTGCTCACCATGAGCTACACCCTTCCCGACCAGAAATACGACAAACCGGAAAAAATCAATGCCTTCAATGAAGCGCTGCTCGCGCGTCTGCGCACCATGCCCGGCATGCGCGCGGTGGCGTTAGGGTCCACATTGCCTGGCAACAGCTGGGGCGGCGACGATGTCTTCACGATTCCCGAGCATCCGCCCATCAAGCCCGGTGCAGAATTGCCCGATGCGCTCAACCGGCGTCGCCGATCCCGGCTATTTCACCGCTTTGGAGATTCCGCTGCTGCAGGGGCGCTTCTTCACCAACCAGGATCGCGACGACCACGCCAACCAGGTCATCATCAGCCACCAGCTCGCGAAGCAATACTTCCCCGGCGAGAATCCCCTCGGCAGGCACCTCCTTGTTTCTGCGAGGGACAAGGCACCGATACGAGATCGTGGGCGTGGTGGGCGACACGCTCTGGCAGGTCGGCCAGCCGACTAAAGCGACCATGTACTTCCCACTCTTTTCGGGAAATTTCGAGAACAGCTTTGGTTTCTCCCTGGCCGTGCGCACCGACTCTGATCCGCTGGCCATGTCGATCCCGATCCAGAAGCAATTCGCCGCGCTCGATCCGGAACTGCCGGTCTCCGATGTACTCACCTTGGACCAGGTGATCGGAGAATCTATTGGCAACGCGAGTTTCAGCGCAACGCTGGTATTGTCTTTCGCGGTGCTGTCGCTGCTGTTGGCATCTGTCGGTCTCTACGGCGTCCTTTCATATCTAGTTACGCAGCGCATGACAGAAATCGGCATTCGCATCGCGCTCGGCGCTCAACGCGAACAGGTTCTCCGACTGGCCCTTGTCGATGGTTTGCGGCCCGCTTGCTTTGGACTAGTCTTCGGTCTTGCTGCAAGCGTCGCTGCAGTTCGCCTCATCCGATCGATGCTCTACAAGACCGAGCCGTTCGATCCCGCAGTCTTCGCAGCCGTTGCAGCAACCCTGCTCACGGTCGCGGCTATCGCCTGCCTCGTTCCGGCCTGGCGCGCATCCCGCCTCGACCCCATGCAAGCTCTGAGAACAGAATAGGCGCGGAGTTCGCACTCCGCGCCTACGTCCCGCCGCCAATAGTCGGTTTCCTATTCCCTGATCCCTGTCTTACTGCGTTACCGGCGGCGCCGGCGGGGCTTTCGGCGCTTTCAAATGCGGCGCGCTTGGCGCAGCCGGACCAGCGACCGTTGGCGGTGGTCCCGGAACCTCGTCCCCGCGTTTGATGTGAATGTCGCCGTTCTCGGCGGTTAGCGTCACCTTCGGCCCACCCGCTCCGATCTTGCCGCTCACCGACTTGCTTTCGTCCCCACTCACCGCCAGCGGAAAATCGGTAACGATATCGCCATTGCGCGTGCTTCCGGTTACTGAGGCCGCCGCATTCGGCGGCAGAGTCAGTTCCACATCGCCCTTCAGATTTCTCGCCTCCACTGAGAAGTTGCCAGCCGTCTCTATGGCGATCCGTCCGTCGCGATCTTCAACGTAGCTGTCGCCGTACACCTGGCTCAGGTCCACATCCTTCGAGTGCGTCTTGACACGCACCTGACCCTTCGCCTGCGTTACGCGCAGGTTATCGGGATTCAGCGTCAGGTCGCCCGGAAGAGTCGGCCACATCCATGTCCGTCACCGAAGTATGCACATGGATCGGTCCATTCACATTCTCCATGTGCACGTCGCCGAAGAGTTCCCCATTGATCGTGACTTTGCCCTTGATCTCCGACAGCGTGAGATCGTTGCAGTTCCCCTCCGCCGTCAGGTCGCCATCGATCTGGTGCGCAGAGAAGTCGCCCTTGTCTGTTGAGAAGTGCACCTGCACCGATCCCTTGATCACACTCAGGTGAACATCCCCGTGGCTGGAGTTGATATTGACCCGCCTTCCAGGTTCGCCGCCGTCACATCGCCATGGCCCGAGTGCACAGAAACATGCGCGCTCTTCGGCACAGTGATCGTCAGGTTCAGCCGGCCGTTGTTGTTGCTGTCCGACTTTACCAGCACCGCGCTGCCGCTCACCGTCACATGCGCCTGCTCCGCGTCGAAGATCTTTTTCGCCTCTTCGTCCGAGCCGGCATAGGCCACTTCGTGCGCCTGCACTTCGATGTTCGGCGAGTCGCCCGCCGTCACACTCACATCGCCGCGCGGATTCTCGATCTGCACTGCGGCATCGGAAGGAATCTGCACGTTCAGAACCTGCTGATCCAGATCGTGCTCGGGCAGGCCGAACATGTTGAAAAAGTTGTTGTCATCATGGTCGCCCCAATTGTTACCCCAGGGCGCCCAGAATCCGCGTGTCGTTCCCGATGCGAAGAATCCAATCACCGCCAGCAGAATCAGGATGCCCACAAAGCCTGTCCCGCGCCGCACCGGAGCTTCGCGCCGCAAATCCAGCGCCCACTCGGCCAGCATCGCGAGACCCGCCGCAATCAACATCAGCGGCCACCACTTTGCCATACCAGGTCCAGAAATTCTCCGGAGCGATGCGGCCGGCGTAGATCAGCAGCCACACAATGCCGATCGCCACCAGGATCAGCGGCCCGACAACGGAAGGAACGCGCGGCCCGTACGCATGGTGATACTTCGCTTTGTACGCATATTGCTGCGCTTTCCACGCATCGCGCTGGGCGCGCCATGCAGCTCTTTGCTGCTCGCGATACACCCGCCATTGCGTGCGCGGATCATAACCGCCAGGCGGAATATTCGGAGGCATGCTGCTCATGACTGCCCTCCCTCGGGATCCTTTCCCGTAATCCTGCGTTGCGGGAACGATGGAAGTACCGGGCTGCGGCTGCGCGACTCCTGCTGGCCGCTGGACTCACCGCTGCACTATACGGATACGGAGAACCCGGATACGGCGTCTCATCGCCCGCTGCGGCCAGGGCCGCGCGCTCGGCCAATTTCAGCACTCCAATCAAAATCAGCAGCAGCGGAAAGAACAGGCTCCAGAACTCGACCATGCCCGCTTGATGCATCAGCAGGATTGTCCCCAGAAGCAGCAGAATCGCTGGCCCTCTCAATCGGCGAATCAGGATATAGCGGTTCATTGCTGGCCCCCTTTCGTATCTTCAAAGCGACGGACAATCAGCCATACGCCAAGCGCGATAAAGATGAGCGGCCACAAAAACTTGAGCACATGCTCGGCCAGAAAGCCCATCTGATTCAGCAGCAATAACAATCCGAATCCGATCAGGATCAGAGCGCCAATCGGCTCCTTGCGGCGCCAGAAAACCGGTGGCACCGGAGGCACAGGCGGAATGGCTGGATCGACAAATCCTGCTGGCGGCGGCGGTGTATACGACGCCTGATATTGCTGCATAAGGAACCTGCTGATACCCACTCGCACCCTGATTGGTCGTCGCAGGCCCCGCTCCGGGGACACCTGGATTCACCGGCATGCCTGGCCGATGCTGCGGTCCGCCCAGGTTCAGCCAGTTGCCAACCTCGTTCAGACCCAGTGGATCGGGGATCGGCTGCCCGTCACGAATCGCCTTCGCCGTGTGGAACGCTTCAAACGACTGGTACAGAATCCACGCCGGAATAAACAATCCAAACAATCCGTAGTGGGTCGTGATGCTGATGATCACGACAAAAATCACCACGTGGATCAGCCCCTTGAAGTACTGACCGTTGTACATCGCGCCCACGCCGGGAATAATTCCCAGCACCGCCGCGACCGACGGATTCGGGCCGCCTGCACCGGGCGCCACAAACGGCTGCTGCATGTTCTGCCAGGCCGCGAAGCAAGGCTCGCAAAGAATCTGTCCATTGCCCGCATTACGCGCACAGGCCGCGCAGAGCGCCTTGCCGCAGTTCTGGCAATAGGCCGTCGCACCCACTCCTTGATGATTTACGCAGTCCATACTGTGCTCCCTTCCCGTATTGCCAATTCGAACTCGGGTTCTCCGGCAACAAATCCAAGTTGCTGGAGTGCAGAGCCGCCAGGATTCGCGGGCCCGGGTCCCAAGCTACAGCTCTGTGTCGCTTGGGTGATGGACTGTTCGTGAAGCGTAACGGAAGTTTCAAGATAGTCCAAGTCCCTCAACGATGGCGCCCCGGATTGCTGGGGTGGATCGACGCGGGACCCGCCGTCTTTCCGATTAGGGTTTTGTTTTGACTCCCCCGGCGTCGCCGGCTGAGTCTGTTTTTGCTGCTGTTGTTGCTCCTGGTTTGCGCGTTGCGGCGTATCTCCTGCATCCGCGACTGAACTTCGTACACCAGCCGCAGGTGATCGTAGTAGCGAATAATCGGCGTCGACGCCATCGTCAACCGGCGTTCCATGAACGAACGCACCGCAGTCGGCCGCAGATTCGAAAGCCGCATGTTTGCCAGTTTGACGCCCGTCATGTTTAGCGTCAGCGCAATCGAGAAGAATGCCATCGCCGCCGTCATCAGCAACCGCGGCTCCGCAAAGCGGCGAACCCGCCCCATCATTCCGGGCCGCTGCCACGCCGGAATCGCCATCGGTATAACATTGCCCGCTGTCGCCAGCTTGTAGTCCGAAGTATGTCCCGGACCGGTCTGCGCCAGGATCTTATCCAGCAGACCCTCCGGGACCTCTGGTTCCGGGCTTAAGAACTCCAGCCATTCCCGGCCACGCCGGGCTTCTTCAAACAGTGCAGTGCATGACGGGCAAACAGCCATGTGCGAAGAGAAGGTTGCCTCATCCTCCGGCCGCAACAGCCCATCCAGTGCGTCGGCCAGGAGAGTTTCCCAAAGCCCGCAAGCTGGAGAGTTCGGAATGTTTCCGCGGTCTGCCATCACATCACCTCCCGCTTATTACGTTCCAGCAGGCGTGCAAGTTCCGCACGGCCTCTGCTGATGCGGGATTTAACCGTCCCCTCCGGTATGCCCAGCACCTGGGCAATTTCTTTGTAATCCATATCCTGTAAATCCCTTAATATGACCGCTTCGCGAAGCTCCACCGACACCTTGGCCAGCGCCCCCTGCACCATCTTGGCCAGCTCTTTTTGCGCCGCCTTCTCATGTGGAGACGCGCCGCTAGCCTGGCAGCCGGTCAATCGGCCGCAACTCGTCTGTTTCGTCCCACCCTGCATCGAGTGAGTCTGTCGAACGCTGGTTTCTTGTACGACGGAAATTGTCGACCAGCAGGTTACGGGTCATGGTCGTGATCCACACCTGCAGACTGCCCCTGGCGGTGTCGAAACTGGCTAAATTGGAATAGATCTTTAAAAAGACATCCTGCGTAAGGTCTTCAGCATCAGCGGAATTGTTCGTAAAACGATAGCAGAGCCCGTAGACACGGCGATGATGCGTACGAACTAGTTCGGCCCATGCTCCAGAATCCCCGTCCATGCAGCGGCGGACGATTTCGGACCAGTCGATCTCCAGCGGTCTCACCTCCCCGCTTATCAAGCGGGCGTCCGGCGTCATTGGTTTGGCTTCCTGACCGTGGCTCACCGGCTTCCGCGGCGCACCGGCATCCCGAGGCTCCAGCCTGCGCCGTATAGGCGCCTTTGGCGCCACCAGCCCCGCCACGCTCCAGCTTAATGTACCCGCACAAGCCATGGAGGCCTATACGCATCATTTTGTTGCGCGGTTCCCGCCTCGGCAATTGTGCCTTCAAAGCCCGCAGAAAGGACGCCGGGTTGCAATTTTCCCCGAGAATCACGCCAATTATCTCAAGGAACCGTGATTTTCCCGCGTAGCGGAAGGATAACGGGCTCATGCGTGCGGTGGGTGAGGGCACGGCAGGCTAGCAGCCCGTAACGCCAGGACAGCAGACTGTATCAACCACGCGGTTCCATTCCTGCCGTATGCACATGAAAACAAAGGGTTCCTGGATGTCGCGTTATGAAAATAAATCCTAGCGAAACGAACGAGGCCTCCTCGCAAACTCTCTGTATTGTGCAAGAAGGCAGCTGAAAGTTGCGCAGGGGGCAGCAGCTGAAAAATGTAGCTGCCCTAGCCCCTAACAAACGCCGATCCAGCGAGTCAAGGCTCACCAAATCTTGCTACGCAGAGACCTTATCTGAGACAGAAAAGCGGACGGGGACCGCAGGGCGGCCCGAGAGTGCGGTTTCCGCGTCTGTGATTCGGCGAAGCAGGATGCCGCGGAGCCTGCCGGCGGCTTCGTTATCAAGGCCCAGGTGCGAGTACTCTTCCATTACGTCAAGCGCGTAGCGAAGTTCGGTCACGAGCTCAGGATTCGGTCGGGAATTCATGATAATCGCCATTTTACTCCAGGCGGACACGCTCGGTGATTATCGATTTACTTAAGCGATTTTGACGCCATGAAGCACAGCCTGCGATCCTTGTCTGCTACATTTATCGTCTTTTCCGCGCGTCCCGATGTGGTTAACACTCCCCAAATGGTCACAAAACTTCCATTACCTTTTTGACTTCAAATGGTTCCTCTCTCGCCATTGCTTGCGGAGATCCAAAACAGTAGCGTGAGACAAATCCAGAAATCGAGATGGGGGTCAGGAAATGAACGAGTTGATGTTCAAGATCTACTCTACGATCCATAGTCTGATGCACCGCGAAGAAGGCCAGGACCTGGTCGAGTATTCTCTCACTTTCACCATGATTGCGTTGGGATGTGTATCGTCCATGAGTTACGTGGCAAGCGGCATCGGCAGTGTTTTTAGCGACGTCAGCCAGACCCTGACCACCAACATCACGTAGAATCTTGCCTGTCTCCGCTCCCCCGGAGGCAAGACGTGCACGGCCATCCATATGGGTAACAGCGCTGATGGGTGGGCAGTTCCCTCGCTATTTCTTCATCTCGCTCATCATGTTCAGCAATTCCTCTGCGACCTCGGGCTTGGGTTCGCCGCAGGTTGGGCAGGCCTCGCCGCCCGCCGGTATATTCAACCAAAACCCGCTGACCACATCCGAAACAGCCTTCACGCACGCGAAGAGTTCGTTCGCTGTCACAGATTTTCCCGTGGGATTGGTGCTGATCCCGGCCAGTAACACGATGCCGGGGTTCGCGGCCCGCGCCTGCTCCGACGCCTTTCGCACATACGACTGGAATTCGTGCAGGTCGAGTTCTGCACCCTGTGCCTGGATCTCGTGTACGTCTGCGCACTTCGCGACGCTTCCTGCAATCTTCGCGCGCAAAAACCGATCGAAGCGATCCGGCCCTCCCCCGACAAGGTCAGCGGCCGGCGCGACGATCAGCAAGCGATGCTGCGCATGCACGACTGCTGCAATTTTGCAGGCGTACTCGCCGGGGTTTCGCCGTTCCTCCTCCGGCGTGAATTGCCACTTCTCCGGGTCATACATCACCGCGCCGACGCCCTCATCGCAGCAGTTCTCCAGCGCAGCTGCGCTTCGAATGGAGATGGTTCCGATCGAGTTCCACTGAGAATACGGCTGGGTCATCAGCTTCCCGACCATAAACGTGCATGGAGTTCCGAAGTATCTCTGTTGTTGCTCCATTGGAATCGCTGAGACCGCGTGATGCAATGTCCCGGCGTTCACGATCCATCGGACGCCGAGTGCGCCGTCAGCCTGGCTGCACGGCAAAACTTGCTGAGAAACAGAAGCGATCTGTGCATCTGCGTGACTCGCATAGTGAGCGAGCACCGCGATGAACCAAAAGGCGAGGCAACAAGAGAAACACGATCCAAGTCGAAACAATTTCATCGCAACCATTATGCACTGAAGATTTGGAGTCTCGGGATGCAAGAGAAGTGACGAGATTCGGTTTCACAAATCCGATCCTGTAACCACAGTGCAATAATGCCGCAATCAAATTGTCACATTTGATTGTTACGGTTTAGACAATTCCCATCCGTGCTGCAGGTTGCTTTTCCTTCCCGGGGAAGCAACACTTTCGAGTCTTGCCTCAAATCACTCAGTCAGTTTCAACTTTGGAGGAATATTGTGATGCACTCTTCATCGAGCGGACGCAAACGTCTGTTGCAATTCGCTCTGTCGTTTCTTGTATTGTTATTCGGCACTTTGACGCATGCGCAGGGCACAAGTGCAAAGCTCAGCGGAACAGTGATTGACGGGCAAGGAAAAGCCGTTGCCAACGCCTTAGTCACGGTCAAGGGCGCAGGCATTTCGAAAACCACCCGGGCCGATGCCAGTGGCTCTTATTCATTCGATGGCCTTCCTGCCGGGACCTACGTTGTGGAAGCGACTGCCTCCGGCTTTTCTCCCGCAACAAAAGGCGGCGTTACGTATGCAGCAGGCCAGTCCCAGCAAATCGATCCGCTGACCCTGAGCATCGCCTCGGTTGCTGAGCAGATCACAGTAAACGCTGGCGTCGACTCCGTCGCGGCAGAAACGGCGCCCAGCGGAGGATTCGTTGAGCAGCGCTCGGCGCAGTCACTCATCTCCAATACATATGTCGAGAACTTCACATCGCCCATCGCCGACTTCGGCGAAATTGTGCAGGTCGTTCCCGGCACGTTCACCACCAGCAGCGACGGCGTGGGACTCGGCCAAAGCTCGACTTATTTTCGTGGCTTTCCTGACGGCGATTACGACATCGACTTCGACGGCATCCCTTTCTACGACACGAACACTCCTACTCATCACTCGTGGGCGTTCTTCCCGTCGCAGTGGATCGGTGGCGTGGACTTCGACCGCAGCCCCGGATCGGCTTCCACCATCGGGCCTACCCCGTTCGGCGGATCGATTCATTTGCTTTCAAAGCCCATCGGCAATGAGCAGGACATTCGCGGTACCGCTTCCTATGGCACCTGGAATACGAAGCTCTTCGATGGCGCCTACAACTCCGGCAGCTTCGGCTTCTTTGGGGGGGCCAAAAAATCCAATCTGTTCATCGACGTTCACCACATGACTTCTGACGGATATCAGACGTTCAATTTCAACACTCGCAACGCCGGCTCAATTCTCTACCAGTACGCCTTCTCGCCCAAGACCGTTCTCACCGGGTTCAGCGGTGTGATCTGGCTCGATGCCAACACCTATGGGTTGAATCCAACCCGCTGCCAGACGCTCGGTGTGGGGACAAACTACACCTGCACCGGCGCCAACTCCGCCTACATCGGCGCGGGCTTCAAGTTCATGATGACCAACAACGCCGACCCGGTGAACTGGCTCGATTACCAGTACAACAACTACCACGTGCCCACGGACTTCGAATACGTGGGACTGAAGAGCGAGCTCGCTCACGGCTGGTCCATGGAAGTGAAACCCTACACCTACAACTACGACAATGCAGAGCTCTTCACAAACGCCACTCCGATCACCGAGGCCTCCACGGTCAACGGCTCAAAGACCTACAACGGCGTGACGATCGCTCCCTGCGATGTACAAGTAGTCAAGAAAGGCATCGCGGCCCTTCCATGCGCTGTCGACAAATACAACAGCTATCGCAAATACGGTGAGACGTCGGTGTTGGCACAAACCTCGCACTTAGGAGTTTTCCGCGCGGGTATGTGGTATGAGTGGGCGCGCACGAATCGTCACCAGTATCCGACCGATCCGTTGAACCACTGGACGGACCAGGCTCTGGGAAACTTTGATGAGCAGTTCTGGACCAACTCGTATCAGCCGTATGCGGAATTTGAGTACCACGCGACGCCAAAGTTCAACATCACCGCGGGAACGAAGTTCGCCGCGTACAACTTCGACGTGCTGCATCACGCCGATGACGGCAAGACCGTGGGAAACCTTTGCCCCCTCGGACAGAGCAGTGGCTGCCCGACAACTGCAACGGATACCGGTACGTTTACAGCCTGGCTGCCTTCGCTCGATTTCAACTATCGCATTCGTTCCAACTGGTCGGTATACGCACAGGGCTCAACCGGCAGCATCGTTCCGCCAAGCAAAGTCTACGATTACAACCACACACCGAGCGCTGCCGTTCCGACGCCCGGACTGCTGACACCGCCTAAACAGCAGAAATCCACCACCTACCAAATCGGGACGGTGATGAAGCTGGATCGATTCTCATTCGATGCTGACGCGTATCGCGTGCGGTTCCAGAATAGCTACAGCAGCGTGATTGACCCCACGACAACAGAGACGGTCAACTACCTGCAACCGAGTTCGGTCACAGAAGGAATCGAGTTCGAGACCACCGCGGTGCTGACGCACGGACTCAATCTATATGTGAATGCGACCGGAGCCAACGCCTACTATGAGGGCAAAGTTAACGCGGGCACTGCCGCTTCGCCCTTTTACGTCAGTGCTCCGAGTGGTCTGTGGGTGCAGCAAACTCCGTCCGATACGGAGATGCTGGGCGTCACATACCAGAGCCGCGGGATGGACCTGGGTTTCTTCAACAAGCGCGTGGGCGACCAGCGCGTAGACGCGGGCGCGTATCACAACCAAGCCAACGTCAGTGCGTTCAACACAACCAATGCCTACGTCAACTACACGGTGCGAAACCACTCGATCTTTGACCAGACCAAGTTCCGGTTAAGCGCCAACAACCTGCTCGACCAGCACGACATCACGGCTCTCACCCTCGCCGGAACTCCAACCGCCAACAAAATCTCCGGGACAAGCTACGTCGATCCGTTCAACCAGACCACAGCCATCAGCGGGAGTGACAACCCTACTTTCATCTCAGGTCGGAGCTTCATGGTGTCGGTCACGTTTGGCTTCGCGCCGGGCGAGCGCAAATAGACCAATTCTGAAGCACGCTGTCGCATCAAAACTGAGGCCGCTCCCGTGAGGACAGGAGCGGCCCTTTTCATGCGCGAACGTTTTGCTGGCTATCGTCAATGGGGACTTGATCAAGATTCCGCCAGACGGAGCAGCGTACCCGACCTGCGGCGAACCGAATTGCCGAGATTGCCTTGCGGTTGCTCAAGATGATGAGTGCAACCGGGGACCGATCGATCTTCATGACGCGTCGGCGTTACCATCTTGCTATCGCTTCTACCGAGGGTTCCGTCTTGAGCAGAATCGCCATCTGCATCTTCCTCGCAACCATTGTGGCCCACGCCGCCAGCTTCAACTGCGCCAAGGCCAAAACGCCGCAGGAGAGGGCCATCTGCGCGTCGCCGAAGCTCAGTGTTGCGGACGGCGCAATGGCCGCTGAGTACAAGGAGATTCTTCGCATCGTTCCACCTGAAACAGCGATGGAGATTCGCCAATCTCAACTCGTCTGGATAAGAAAAATGGCCACCCATTGCCCTGAGAACGCATATCTCGAGAACTGCCTTCTTAGTGAGGAACAGTCCCGCACAGACGCTCTCAAGCACATGATCTACAAGGACGATGGCGTTACCTTCGTTTGGCACCACGTCTATCGAAAAACGTCTGGCGACGATCCAGAGGCCCTCGACAACAACGGTCCCGGAAGTGCCGGCTCGCTGGAAGCGTCCTGGCCCAGCGCTATCTCAGACGCGCCTGAATGGGCGGCGTGGAACATGGGCATCGAAACCGCAACGCACAAAATTGTCGAGCAGTCCAACGTCGACACCACCGGTCCAGCTCCAAAAGAATGGAAGGCGGTAGATGGGTCCGACGTGGATGTCTCCGTGTCCGTCGACTATGTTGGAACGCAGCTTGTGACCTCAACGATCACGAACTTCTGGGATGGCCACGGCGCTCACCCCAGCACGGACACGATGCAGTTCAACTGGATGCTGAAGGAACAGCGGAGAATCCGAACGGAAGACATTTTTCGCGAAGGATCAGAGTGGAATACGAAACTGTATACGCTTTGCGATGCGTATCTGCACAAGACGCTCGATCCTGATCTCGGCAAGGACTACACAGCCTTTTCTGCGCCCGGCACCATTGCGGAACGGGTCCACGCGATCGCATCCGACCCCGAAAACTGGCAGATCGACGAAAAGGGAATCACCCTCGTCTTTCAGGCGTATGCCGTTGCCTGTTATGCCTGTACACCACCGCCCTTGATTATTCCCTGGACCGAGTTGCAGCCGCTTCTCCGTCACGATTTCCAAATACCGCGCAAGCGCTAAGCCGGGAGCAAAGAAAAGCGGCCCAGCAGGCCGCTTTTCGTCGTTGCAATTGCGCTTAGCTAGTATCGATCGCCAAATTCCGGCTCGACCGGGTTCTCGAAGAGCGAAGCATCGCGCGTCACAATCGTCAATCCCGACGGCGTAACGAAATAGCGACGCTTGTCTTCCACGGGATCGTAGCCGATGACCGTACCCTCCGGAATGTGCACATCGCGATCGATAATGGCGCGGCGAATGCGGCAGTGCCGCCCAATGTTGACGTGCGAGAAGATGATGCTCGAGTCGACCTCAGAGTACGAGTTGACGCGCACATCCTGCGACAGCACGGAATTCGAAACCGAAGCTCCCGAGATGATCACACCGGCGGTGATCACGGAGTTCATGGCCATACCGGTGCGGCCCGGCTCGCCAAAGACGAACTTCGCCGGCGGATACTGGCGCACCCGCGTGCGGATCGGCCAGCTCTTGTCGTAGAGGTTAAAGACCGGGGAGACGGAGCAGAGGTCCATGTTGGCTTCGTAATAGGAGTCGAGCGTGCCCACATCACGCCAGTAGAGCGCCGTCTGCTTATTCTCGTCGACGAAGCTATAGGCCATCATTTTTCTCTTGCCCAGCAAGTTCGGCAGGATGTTGTGCCCGAAGTCGTGCTTCGAATTGGGATCTTCGGCGTCGGCGATGAGCGCCTTCAACAGGATCTCGGTGTTGAAGATATAAACGCCCATCGAAGCCTCGACCTTGTCCGGGTTGAATGGCGAACGAAAAGTGGTTGATGCGGGCTTCTCAAGGAATCCCTGAATCTCGCCGTTCGCTCCCACATCGACCACGCCGAAGCGCGCGACTTCGTCGGAACCGACCGGAAGGGTGGCGAGAGTAACCTCGGCCTTCGCCTCCCTGTGGTACTCGAGCATGCGGCTGTAGTCCATCTTGTAGATATGGTCGCCGCTCAGGATGATCATGTGTTTCGGCTGCTCGCTACCGATGGAGTAAATGTTTTGATACACCGCGTCAGCCGTTCCCATGTACCAGTTGGTGCCGGTGCGCTGCATGGGTGGCAGAAGTTCGAAGAACTCGCCGAGCTCCTGCGCCACAATGCCTGTCCAGCCTTCGCGGATATGCCGGTTCAGCGATAGGGCCTTGTACTGAGTGAGGATGAAAACCCTGCGCAAGCCCGAGTTGATGCAGTTCGAAAGCGTAACGTCGATGATTCGGTAGTGCCCGCCAAAGGGCACGGCTGGTTTGGCGCGGTCGCGGGTAAGCGGAAAGAGCCGTTCGCCAGCTCCCCCTGCAAGCAAAACACCCAAAGTGTCTTTCATGTCCGTATGAGCCTGCCTTGTCGCGTTGTCTTTCCGGAGCGTTGCTCAGCGCGAAACCAATGTGCCGTTATCCGGTACGGCATGTTTCAGAGAAGGTTTTCTCAATCCCGCCTCTGAACGGCGAAGAATACCACACGGAGATAAGACCTGCAGCGTTCCCGCGTTACACACCATTAGCAGCAGAAAAAATAACAGGATTCAGAACCACCGCAACATCGGCGCCCTCGGAAAGCTCGGCCTGGAAGCGCTTCAGGCAGCCTTCATCTATTCAGCTTAGTTATCTGCGCTTCGCTTTGAAGCGGTACATCACGCCGACGGAGATCGCAAAATTCACATCGGTCTGTGTGATCATTGTCCCGTAATTGATGCTGTAGCGGGTGATGACCGCGTCCGGGGTGACGCGGAAAACCCACTGTGGAGAACGGTTCAAATCGATATGCCCGCCAATGATTGCGGCCGGGGCAACCTGGTCGTTATAAAAGCCGACAATTGCGGGAGATTGTCCGCGCAGATCCTGTTCGAAATTCCCGTAGACTCCGCCAAACATCGCGTGGGCAATCAGCGCGCCATGCTTGTTGTGTGGTCCAAGCCATTCTGGCCCGGCCACGAAGAAGTACTGCGCTACAAAAGGACCCTGGATGTTCTCCGTCTGGCCAGCGCTGCTAACGAAGGCATTTGGCGCCGCGCCGCTGGTGCCCCAATAGCTGCGGCCACTGCCTTCCACACCCCAGTGCCGACTGAACCAGTAGGAGCCTGACAGGTTCAGGCCGCCCAGGTTTGATCCCTGCAGCAGGTTCGGGCCAGCCTTCATATGGTCGTACGCCATTCCCAGCGAAACGTCGTACTTGTTGTCGTACTTCACATTGGCCAGCGGGTCCACGACGATGTAAGTGCCGTTGCCGGTGGGTTGCGTTGAGGTGCTTTGAGCAGTTGTCTGCACCTGGGCGTAGGCGCGCGAAGTGGAGGCAAGCAGACCGAGGACAAGGACCGCCGAACACAATGAAAACTTTACTGGAAGACGCATCAACACAAAGCTTACAGGACCATACCTTGGAGGGACAATGATCGGAACTGGCTGTTAGACGTCGGGCAGAAGGCTTGGCTAGCGACTTTCCTTCAATTGCTCAAGACTCGCAACGCTCCGCCCAGCTAGCGTAGATCAGGTAACGCATCGTCTTCAGGATCTCGATCGCCGAATCTGTCCCTGAGACCGATGCTCCCGGTTGCAGCGGCGGGGCAGCATGCAGTCGCCAATCGAGGGGCGAGTTGGCGAAGATCATGCCCGCACGCGGCAACTGGTAACCGCCAGTCACGATTTCGGCCGAGTGCCATCCGTGCGCCTGCATAATACGGGCCGAGTTGCACGCGTTCTGGATCGTGTCCATGGCCTTGGTCTCAACAAAGATGGCTGAAGGCGGAATGCCTCGTGCTGCGGCGGTGCCGGCCATCACGTCCGCCTCCACAAACTGGTTATGCGCCGCGCCACCGGTAAAGAGGATGCGGGGTGCGACGCCGCGCTCGTACTCACGCACCGCTTCCGTGACGCGCGCCTGTTGCTTCGGCGTGGGATTGCCATCCGCATCGGCCGGTGTGCCGAGCACAAGAATGGCGTCGAAGTGATCACGGCTGGTGTTTCCAGTGGGCGCAAGCCTGCGCTCAATTAAGGCCCAGCCGGCCCAGATGACGACAAGCGAAAAAGTCGCCAGTGACGCGCGCAGGATCCAGGGCTTCTGGCCTAGCTCGATTGGCTTATAGCGACGACGGGGCCGGCGACTGGGTGCGCGACGGCCTGTCTGGCGAGTTGACGATGCAATTGCCACACCGGGCTCCCTTCTTCCACTCTACGAGGGAAAGCTCAGCGGCAAAGGCACGAAGGTATTAACTGAATTGGGACGTTGCTCAAGCCCACAGCATCTAGCCGAGATCCGCCGGACGGTCCCACGCCGACCAGACAATTTCGCTCAACGGTTTGCGGCTGCGCGGTGATTGCTCCTGCGCCCGATGCTGCTCACCAAGGGTCGAAGGATCGCCCTGATAGCCCAGAGCCATCACGGACCCGATGGCGTAAGCTTCTGGAATCGCAAAGGTTGCGCGGGCCTTTGCTTGATCGAAACCCGCCATCTGGTGGGTAGCGATTCCCATGGAAGCAGCTTGCAATGTGATGAAGCCGTCTGCCGCTCCGAGATCGTGAATACCGTAGTTATTCGGCGAGTCGTTGTGGCTGAACCGGGTCTTGGCAACTTCCAGGATCAACACAGGAGCATTGAGCGCCCAGGCTTGATTAGCGGGAACCAGCGTGTCGGCGATCTTCTTGTAGGTCTCGGAGTTACGACGCCCCACAATGAAACGCCACGGCTGCTCATTGAACGAGGACGGGGCCCAGCGGGCAGCCTCAAAAATAGTCCTCAAGTCAAGCGGAGTTATGTCGCGATCGACAAAGGCGCGGGGGCTCCAGCGCTCCAAAATGACGGGCAGCACCCCTTCCGTCGAGGGCTGCGCATGCTTCATCCTGTGGACTTCACTGGTGGTAAGGGTCATCAATCTCTTCTCCTCGTATCAGGGATGCGCGTGCAAGGCGAAGGATGCGCATTCACCTAGAAGTGGCTGAGCACTAGTCATCTGTGATCCGAATCACGCCAAGCCGATTCGACACCGGACTGCGGTACGTAGAATGACGCTCGCTCACACCCCATTCACACTTCTCTGGGATACTTGATATAGATCTGACACCTCCAGTCCCATGAGCAGGACCATCTTTTCGCGGTTGAGTTTCGCCGAGTTCAGGGAGAATCCGGGGAGCAGATCCGATCGAGCATGAGACAAAGTGCCGGCGCACACATGGCAGCTCTCGATCGCGAATTGAACGAATCTTTCTTGGAGGAAATATGACCAGTTCCATCTTGAACCGCTGTGCCATCTTTGCGGTTCTTCTGTCTCTGCTTAGTTTTGCCGCTTCGGCGCGGGCCCAGTCCGCCGTCGACGGCGCAGTGGGCGGTAGCGTGCTCGACAGCACCGGCGCGGCCGTACCCAACGCCTCGGTCACCGTGCGCAACACCGGCACCAACGCCGAGCAAAAGGCCGTTACCGATGCTTCCGGCTACTTCCGCGTCATTCACCTGCAACCGGCCGCCTATCAAGTCACGATCACCGCGTCGGGCTTCGACACCTACGATGCCAAGAGCGTTGTTGTGCAAGTCGGATCGCTTACCGACGTTGAAGCTCACCTCAAGGTTGGCAGTTCGGCCCAGACCGTCGAAGTCACCGGCGATGCGCCTCTCGTGAATACCACCACGCCCGATTTTGCCGGCGTCGTCGACCAGGTACCGCTGCACGACCTGCCCGAAAACAACTACCGCTGGTCGGCTTTCGCGCTGCTCACTCCCGGCGTCGTGAACGACAGCAACGGCTACGGCCTGCTCAGCTTCCGCGGCCAGAGCACGCTGCTCAACAACGTCACCATCGACGGAACCGACGACAACCAGGCATACTTCTCTGAAGAGCGCGGTCGTACGCGCGCTGGCTACTCGACCATCAAGGCCGCCGTACAGGAGTTCCAGGTCAACACGTCGAACTACTCCGTAGAGTACGGCCGCTCCGCCGGTGGCATCGTCAACTCCATCACCAAGAGCGGTTCAAACGCCTTGCACGGCGAGGGCTACTACTACGATCGCGACAGTGCTTGGGCTGCTCAAAACACCTACGTCACACATCCCGTTCAGGTGTCGACGAGTCCCGTCACCTATTCGGTCGTTCCCTTCAAGCCGACCGATCTGCGCCGCCAATATGGTTTCGGCGTCGGCGGCCCGATCCTGCGCGACAAGCTCTTCTTCTTCCTTGCTGCAGACCGCTTCTATCACGACTTCCCTGCAGCCGCCACCATCACTGGAACCAGCGCCAATGCAAACTTCTACAACATCACCGGCAGCTACGCGCAGGCGCAGATTGCCCAGATGGTCAAGAACACAGGCCTCACGACCTCGGCCGCGACGACTGTCTATGACAACGGCATCGCCGGCCTGACATCGATGCTTGGCACCGTTCCCCGCATCGGCGAGCAAGTCATCTATTTCCCCAAGATCGACTGGCAGGTAAACCAGAAGAACCACGTATCCGTTGAAGCCAACCAGATGCGCTGGTCTTCACCCGCAGGAATCCAGACCAGCCCCGCCGTCGCCTATGGCATGTCCAGCTTTGGCAACGACTACGTCCGCGACAACTGGATCGTCGGCAAGCTCGACAGCTTCCTCAGCAACAACTGGAGCAATGAAGCACGCTTCATGTATGGCCGCGATTTCGAGTTCGAATTCAATCAGACCCCGACCGTCCTACGAGCAGACCAACCTGATCAACACGCCCTCCGGCTACGTGAATCCGCAGGGTCTGCCGCCCAATGTCTATCTCAGCGGCTTCTTCCAGTTCGGCACACCGCAGTTCCTCAATCGTGCCGCGCTGCCCGACGAGCGCCGGTAGCAAATCGCCGACACCGTCGTCTGGGTCCGCGGCAACCACACCTTCAAGTTCGGCGAAGACTACGTCCACACCGACGACCTGATCTCGAACCTCTACAACCAGTACGGCGGATTCACTTACAGCGGCAATACCCCGCTCGGCAACTACCTCTCTGACCTCTATCTGTCACAGAATCCAGTGGCCGGCAAGACCGCCGAAAACTACACCTACTTCAACCAGGGCGTAGGCGCCGCAGGACTCGATTTCACCACCGGCGACTACGCGCTCTTTGTACAGGACGAGTGGAAGGTGAGCCCCCGCCTGAGCCTGACCATGGGCGTGCGTTGGGAGTACGAGGATTTCCCCAGCCAGCAGTTGCCGAACTCGTTGCTGCTGCAGACCGTCAGCCTGCCCGACCACAAGGACAACTTTGGCCCGCGCGTCGGCTTTGCTTATGACGTATACGGCGGAGGCAAGACCATCCTCCGCGGCGGCTACGGCATGTTCTATGCCCGCGCCATCAACTCCACGCTCTATCAGGCGCTGATCGGCACCGGCGTCTCCGCTGGGCAGGTCAACCCCTCCCTGAATCCCGGTACCACCTGCGCTCCGCAGTTTCCCGCAGATCATCCCGTCGGGCTCCTATGCAAGCTGCCTCCAGGGATCCAGCGGCAACGCGACCTCCTACTATGTCGACCCGAACTTCAAGATTCCTGAGATTCACCAGGCCGACCTCACGCTCGAGCAACAACTCAACAAGAACGATGTCTTCAACCTTTCGTGGCTCGGATCGTGGGGACGCCGTCTACCCGACTTCGTCGATACCAACCTTCCCGCGCCGACGCCCGTAACGCTTACCGTTGCAGGCCCTGGACCGTTGGCTGTGGGAAGCACTGTGACCGCAAACGCCTACTTCAATACGACCAATGCGAACCACCGTCCCAACCCCAACTTCAGCTCCATCACCGATATCTTCAGCGGCATCACCTCGAACTATGAAGCGCTAGTGGCGCAGTTCAAGCATCGCATGTCAAACCACGTCTCGTTCAACGCCAACTACACCTGGTCGCATGCACTGGACTTCGGTGAAAACAACACCACCGGCGCCAGCGCGACCGCGCTGCTCGATCCCAACAACATCGGCCTTGACTACGGCAACTCCAACCAGAACGTGCCGAATCGCCTCACCATTTACGCCGTTGCGGATTCACCGTGGCACGTTAACGGGCCGCTTGGCTACCTGCTGAACGACTTCGAACTCGCGCCGGACTTCCAGACACAGAGCGGTCTGCCCTACTCGGTCGGTATCAGCGGATCGTCCGCGAAGCTGTACCCCACCGGATCGACCACGCAACAGTCGATCATCAGCACCAGTTCGTTCAACGGCACCGGCGGAGCTAACCGGGTCCCCGGATTCAATCGCAACGACTATCAGTACCCCAAGACCTGGTTCGTCGATCTCCGCGCATCCAAGAAGGTCGTCGTACGTGAACATTACAACCTCGAGTTCCTGGCCGAGGCCTTCAACCTTACCAATCATCAGAACGTGACCGGCGTGGGTGCCACCGCGTACACCATCTCGGAGAACACCACCACCCACACCAACAACCTGGTGCAGTACACGTCCACACCGTTCGGTGGGATCACCAGCACTGACAACAGCAACTTCGCCTTCAACATTCGCCAGTTGCAGATGGCCGTCCGCTTCACGTTCTAATTTGCAGTACGTCTCAAACAAAAACCGCGACGCTCCAGGGCGTCGCGGTTTTCTTTGATCGTCATCGACGTGCTTAGGGATAAATCCGGTGCAGCGTTCGCGCAAATGGAATCGTCTCCCGCACATGATCGAGCGCGCACACCCACGCCACCACGCGCTCGATACCCATGCCGAATCCCGCATGCGGGACCGATCCGTATCGACGCAGGTCGAGATACCACTGGAACGCTTCCATCGGCAGCTGGTGGTGCTCGATGCGGCTCTTCAGCAGTTCGTAGCTCGAAACGCGCTGGGATCCGCCAATCACCTCTCCGTATCCCTCGGGCGCCAGCACATCGACGCACAGCGCGAAATTCGCGTCCTTTGGGTCGGGCTCCATGTAAAAGGCCTTCACTGCCGCGGGATAACGATGCACCATCACCGGTCGATCGAACTGCGAACTAAGCCACGTCTCATCCGGCGAGCCGAAATCATTGCCATATTCAAATGGCTGCTCAAGCAATCCCTTCGCATGCGCCTCGTTCAGCATCTTGGCCGCTTCGTCATAGCGCAAGCGCGGAAACGGCGGCACAATGTTTTTCAGCTTCTCGGGATCGCGCCCGATCACCTGCAGCTCCGGTGCACGATTCTTCACCACGCTCTGCACGATGTGTGAGAGGTAGTTCTCCGCCAGTTCCATCAAACCGTCGAGATCGCAGTATGCAACCTCCGGCTCCACCATCCAGAACTCCGTCAGATGCCGCCGCGTTTTTGATTTCTCCGCGCGGAACGTTGGCCCGAAGCTGTACACCTTCCCTAGCGCCAATGCCGTCGATTCGATATAAAGCTGGCCAGACTGTGTAAGGAACGCTGGATCGCCAAAGTAGTCCACTGGAAACAGTGTCGACGTGCCCTCGCAAGCCGCCGGCGTCAGGATCGGCGGATCGGTCCGGATGAAGCCGTTGTTGTCGAAATACTCCGCAGCCGCACGCATGATCTCCGCCCGAATGCGCAGAATGGCTGATTGCCGCGGCGACCGCACCCACAAATGGCGATGCTCCATCAGAAAATCGACGCCGTGCTCCTTCAGCGTGATCGGGTAAGGATCCGACTCCGGCACGCGCTGAATCACCTCGATATCCTCGACATCCAGTTCAAACCCACCGGGCGCACGCTTGTCCGCGCGCACCTTGCCGGTCACGATTACCGATGACTCCTGCGTCAATCCCTTCAGTGCCTCGAACACCGCAGGCGGCACGCTCTTCACGTGCGCCACACCCTGCACCGTTCCTGTCCCGTCGCGAAAGATGGGGAACAGCAGCTTTCCCGATTCGCGGGAGTTGTAGAGCCAGCCCTTCAAATATGACAGACTGGCCTTCGAATTTACCCAGGGTCGCGATCGTAGCCACAGACGCTACGGTCTTTGGCGTTTCAGCAGCAGTAACGGCAGGAGCGGTTTCTTCGGGCATGGCTCAACTCTCTTGGGTGCCCATCCATTTCGCATGTTTTTTGCGAAATGGGTGGGAAACTACTCCGTCGCACCGGCTCGGTCTCTTCCCAGAGCGAGCGGCATCGGACTTCTTAGGATAACGCGCGCTGTTCCCGCCGCGAGTGACCGCCGCGACATTGCCCTCGCCGCATCCCACCCCCTTGGTTTATCGTCCATAACGTATGGCTACCAATCCCAAGCCCCAGCCAGTCGCCAACAATCAGCCCCACCCCACGCCCGAGGCCGAAGAAGTCTTTCGGCGTTGGATCCGCTTCCTCGACGAGGAGTTCTACCGCCATCGCTCCCCCGAGCGCCGCGCTGAAATCGTCCGCGACCAGCTCTACCAGCTTTATCTGGGCCGGCCCCACGGCGGCAAACCCAACGTCACGCTCTCCAGCGAATTACCCGGCAACGTGCTCAGCATGTCGCTTGACCCGGAGAACGTCACGGTCGAGGCCGAGTACTTCGGCGACATCGACGAGGCGGAATTCTCCGTCCGCAAGCCGCTGCTCTGGTTCTGGAAGATGTTCGACCGCTCCCCGATCGGCCTCAATCTTTGGCTTGGACATGCGCTTTCGCTGCATGCTGGGCCGCCACATCTTCGAACACATGGGTTCCGGAGTCAAGATTCATCACGGTGTTGACCTCACCTATGGCTACAAACTCTCCATCGGAGACGGCGCGATCATCCACCAGGGAGTGTTGCTGCATGACCGCGGCGGCATCACGATCGGCAAAAACGCCGTGATCGGCTCCTTCGTGCGCATCTTTTCCCACAGTTATGCGAATGAGGGCACCGATGAGGTGAAGCTCTTGCCAACCACCATCGGCGACGGCGCCCGCATCGGCAGCCACGAAATCATCATGGGTGGCACCCACATCGGCGCTGGCGAAGTCGTCGGTCACTACCCGGCATACAAGGTGTAGGCGTATTGAAACGCTAGCGCGCCGCACCATGCTAACCTGAGCTTTCCAAATGCAGGGAGCGTCTGGTGCAGTCTGCCGAATTTGCAATTGCAGTCTTCGAGTTTGTCCTTCTCATCTTCTCATTGAGTGTGCACGAGTGTTCGCACGCCTGGATGGCCTCGCGGCTCGGCGACCAGACCGCACGAATGCAGGGCCGCGTGACCTTGAACCCGATCTATCACATCGACGTGGTCGGCACGCTCATCATCCCTGCCATCATCATCTTCGGTCCGTTCATCGGCTTCACCCTCTTCAGCGGAATCCTGATCGGCTGGGCGAAACCAACCCCGGTCATCAGCCGCAACTTCGCCAAAATCCGCCGCGACGAGAATATGGTCACGCTGGCCGGTCCGCTGTCCAACCTGTTGCTGGCTGTGATCGCGACGATCGTGCTTCTGGTCGTCATCCATGCGGTTCCTGGCGGGCGCCAGATCGTGAACTACACGGCGAGCGGGATGCTCGTGCCGGGGATCAATTCATCCGTTCAGGCAGTCGTTTTGCTCGGCATTGCCGCAGTCCAGATCAACCTCGCGCTTCTCTTTTTCAACCTGCTGCCGATTCCACCACTCGACGGAAGCCAACTGCTCCGCAATGTGCTGCCCTACAACGCCGTGCAAACGTACGATCGCATTCCCTTCTGGGTGAGCTGGCTGCTCATGATTTTTGTAGGCGGCTACATCATGCGCCTGCTCCTGGTTCCTGCGTTTGGGATCGTCGGTCTCGTGCTGGCCAAAGGGTAGAAGCGCGGGTTCCTTCGGCGGCGCTTGCTCCCGCTACAATGGAACGAGCCTCACTTTGACATTCTGGTCGAACTTGGGCTGACCAATCCCGGCCTTATCCGGACTCGAAAAAATAGAATGACTGAAACCGCAAATTCATCCTCCCGCCCGCGCGTCTTAAGCGGCATGCGCCCCACCGGCAAGCTGCATCTGGGCAACTACATGGGAGCACTCGCCAACTGGGTCAAGCTCCAGGACAGCGGCCAGTACGAGTGCTACTTCTTCATCGCAGACTGGCACGCGCTTACGACGGACTACGCCGATCCATGCCAGCATCAAGCCGAACACCCTCGATGTAGCGCTTGATTATCTTGCGGCCGGACTCGATCCCGGAAAGTCCGACTCTTTCATCCAGAGCCATGTGCCCCAACATGCCGAGCTGCACTTGCTCTTCTCGATGATCACTCCGCTTGGTTGGCTGGAGCGCGTGCCTTCTTATAAGGAGCAGCAGGAGAATCTTTCCGGCAAGGACCTGACACCTATGGCTTTCTCGGCTACCCACTGCTCAAGGCGGCGGACATTCTGCATCTACCAGCCGAACTTCGTCCCGGTTGGTCAGGACCAGCTGGCCCACGTTGAGTTGACGAGGGAAGTTGCCCGCCGCTTCAACTACTTGTACAAGCCACAGGTCTTCCCTGAACCGGATGCACTGCTCACACCATCCCCGAAAATTCCCGGCACCGATGGCCGCAAGATGTCGAAAAGCTATGGCGAATACGATTGGGATTTCGGAACCCCCTGCGTTAGTCGCCAAGAAAGTGGTCGAGATGTCGACAAATGGGCAGCGGATTCGGCAAACTGATCCAGGTGACCCTGATCTTTGTCCGGTGGGTTCCCTGCACAAGGTATTCAGCACGCCAGAAATCATCGCTTCAACGCAATATGGTTGCCGAACTGCGACCATACGGTGCGAGTTTTGTAAAGTTGACGCCGCGGACTCGGTCTGCGCCATAACTCAGCCGATCCACGAAAAGCGAATGAGGCTGGAGGGACAAATAGAGAAGACGTGGGAGATGCTGCGAGCTCAATCGGCAAAAGCAGCCGCCCGTGCCGAGCAAACGATGCTTCCAGTGCGCACGATTTTCGATGTTTCGCATGATCTGGGGTCTGTGCGACGCTACTTTGTGAGACCCTCTGACGCCGGCCGCGATTTGCGCGACCTGAGCAAGCATGCCGACTGGTGGAATCTACCAGATGATCAGCGAGCAAAACAAATTCGCAACTATTGGCAGAACAACCTTTTGCCTCGCGAGGTTCACCTTGTGCACGAAAGCAATCGGGTATTCTCCACGCTCGACCGCGAATTAGAAGAACCTCTTCTCACACCCCATAAGAAACGCGTTTTTGTAACGACTTCTCGCGATATTGCGCAGAATGACAAGTGGGAGTTTCGAGTTCCCGCGCGGTCCTACGAAGTCTGGATTTTGCTCTGCTGGCACAACAAAGACAAAACACTTCACGACTTCCCTATTCCCCAGAAGATTTTCTCTTTCGATTTTGCATTCGCCAAAAAGTCAGTTGGCAAAAACGAAAAGATATCTGTCACGGTTCTAAGAACAGAAGGTCGCTTTCTCTTGAGCATCGCCGGCAAAACGGCCAAAGACATCACTGAGTTACAGAGCAACTACGACCCTCTTGAGTAAATTGAAGCAGATAATCCATTTGAGCGAAGCCAAAAACAATCCGGAGATCGAACTCACCACCGATCCAGCGAATGACCCCATCAAGGAGCCGACCCAGGCGCCAAAACCGGTCGAGGACCCGGAGCCCGGCCATCGCGGTCCCGTCAACGATCCTGAACCAGGTCCCGATCCGGAGCCCGATGCGCCCCAGCCCGAGCAGCCGCACGGTGATCCGCCCTCACAGGAGCCCGGCATCAACACCGCTCCCCCGCTGGTCCTTACTTCCAAGCCCGTCCCCGAAGCCAAGCCGGCCAAACCAGCGCCGGCAAAGCCGAAGAAGCAGGAACAAGAGGGCGAGCAGTCGCCATTCTCGGTCACCGTTGGCCTGGTCTACGACGGCCCGCTCGACCTGCTCCTCGACCTGATCCGCAAGCAGGACATCGATATCTACGACATCCCGATTGCGAAGATCACCGCACAGTTCCTCGCCTACGTCGATCAACTCAAGTCCACCGACATGGATGTAGCCGGCGACTTCATCTACACTGCATCCCTGCTCATCCACATCAAGAGCAAGATGCTGCTGCCGCGCCCGCCCGCCGGTCCCGACGATGCCGCCGACGATCCCCGCCGCGAACTTGTCGAACGCCTTCTCGAGCACGAGCGCTTCAAGAACGCCGCCCAGATGCTCCAGCAGAAGCAGATGCTCGAGGCCGCAACGTGGACCAATCCCGGCCTGCGCGAATTTAAAGACGATGCCGCTGCCGAGCCCGAGATCGCCGCCGACACCGTCGATCTTGTACGCATCTTCCGCGACATTCTCGAGCGCGCACGCAAGCGCCCCACCTTCAACGTGCAGGACGACTCCGTCACCGTCGGCCAGATGATCCAGTTCCTCACACGCCGTCTCTCGATGGAAGACCGTCCGCTGGCTCTTCGCAAGTTACTGAGCCACAGCAAGTCCCAGCGCGCTCTAGTCGCGATGTTCCTTGCGCTTCTTGAATTGGTCCGCCTCCAGGCCATCCTCCTCCGCCAGGACCGTGCCTTCTCCGAGATCTTCATCAAGAAGAGCACCGGCTTCGACTCCGTGGTCAACGAGGGCCTCGCCAACGCCACCGACGAATGGCGCTAAGGGATGGATCTTGGTTATAACATTTGTTATAATATGACTCACTGGTAAATGAGCGTATGCCAACTACAGCCAAAATTATCTCGATTGGAAACTCTGTCGGAATCATTCTGCCGAAAGAGACGCTTGTTCGGTTGAAGCTTGAGAAGGGCGACACCGTGTGTCTTTCCGAAACTCCTTACGGCGCACATCTGACGCCCTACGACGAGCTGTTCCATCGCAAGGTCGAAGCCACCGAAAAGGTAATGAAGAAGTACCGCGACACGCTGCGAAAATTGGCTAAGTAATGGAAGAGCCAATCTGGATGGAAATGGCCGACGCGGTCATGGCGCACGATGCCGAACTCACCTCCCATGGAGGCTCCGAAGGCGTTCGAGAGCCCGGCCTGCTCGAGTCGGCGCTGGCACGACCAAGGAACATCTGGAACTACGCTGACTCGCGTCCTTCGTTGCATCGACTGGCGGCAGCGTACGCCTTCGGCATTTCGGCAAACCACCCTTTCATGGATGGGAACAAGCGGACCGCTCTAGTTGTCTCGTTTACCTTCTGCGAAATCAACGGTCTCGAAATGATCGCAAGCCAGGAAGATGCCTACTTGACGTTCGTAGGGCTCGCCGCGGGTGATATATCTGAAGACCAACTCTCCGAATGGTTCGCACGCAACACGCAACTATGAGCGGAGTGATCTCAGAACTCCTGGTCTTTCGGATCCTCGTGTTATATCGAATTTCTTACTTTCGCGAAACGCCACCGATTGGTTGCATTACCAAAGGCCATAAAGTGTGCGCAACCTTTTGGTTGCATATTTTCATACGCTCATCGGCACGCTTTTCCACTTCCTCGGTTGGGATGCGGTGCACCCGACTAATTGGCAAAAAAGCGGTGCAAAACACCTGAAAAACGGCTTCGCATTTCACAAATTATCAAAACCATTTAAATCCCTGATGACAATAGATTTATGACTCATTCCACATAGCTATTCTTCCCACGTTTCGCCCTCCCCGTACCGCTATCTCGTGTAGAATCAATAGTGCGGCTCCTCCTGAAGGCGCCGCACAACAAACAACTGCGGCACGAATGCAGTTGTTGGGGTTTTATGCAATTCTTCTTTGATCGTCCCTCCTGCTGCGATCTCCGATCGTTCCATTCCTATTTGAAACAAGCATTTTTAGCCGATTCCGCGTTTGCATGCTCCGCGCTGCGCCGGAAATCGTTTGTCGCAGCCGGGGAGATCTGATGGCTGCAACGACGGCGTCTGCTTTACCCGGAGGTTCACTCCTCGACCGCAAGCTGAAGAGCAAGCCGAGTAAGAAGGGCATCCTGGCGTTTCTGGTGGCGCTCGCAGCCGGCGTCGTCTACATCGTTTTCCACGTGGCCCGCGATCTCGACGCTGCGTCCATCACCAGCTACGCACCCTACGGTCTGCTCGCGCTCGCGCTGCTGATTGCGCTCGGCTTTGAATTCGTCAACGGATTTCACGACACGGCCAACGCCGTCGCCACCGTCATCTACACCCACTCGCTCGAGCCGAATATTGCCGTCGTGTGGTCGGGCATCTGCAACCTCGCCGGAGTGCTTCTCTCCTCGGGAACAGTAGCATTCGCCGTCATCACCCTCCTGCCCGTCGAACTGATTCTCCAGGTAAGTTCTGGCGCCGGCTTCGCCATGGTCTTCGCGCTGCTTATCGCCGCTATCCTCTGGAACCTCGGCACGTGGTGGCTCGGCCTTCCCGCCTCCAGTTCGCATACCATGGTCGGCTCCATCATCGGCGTCGGAATCGCCAACCAGCTATTGATGCCCCATACCGGCACATCGGGCGTCGACTGGGAACAGGCCATGAAGGTGTTGAAGGCCCTGTTGATCTCGCCCGTCATCGGATTCGTTTTCGCCGGCATGCTCATCCTGCTCGCCAAGCAGGTCGCAAAATTTCCCGAGCTCTACGAGGCCCCCAAGGACAGCACGCCGCCGCCGCTTCCCATTCGCGCGCTGATGGTGCTCACCTGCACCGGCGTAAGCTTCTTCCACGGATCGAATGACGGACAAAAAGGTATGGGCCTCATCATGCTCATCCTCATCGGCACCGTGCCCACCGCCTACGCGCTCAATCACGCAGTAAGCCCGATGCAGATGCAGGACTTCATTGCCTCGTCGGAACGCGCCGGTCGTATTCTCGATCGCCATGTCGACTCGAAAGGCATTCTCGGTCCTGATGCGCGTGCGACGGTAACCGACTACATCCGCACCAAGCAGTTGCAGCCCGACACCATTCTCGCGTTGCGCGAACTTGTCGAAGACCTCGATCACGAAGTTTTGCTCTACAAGGAATTCAAGGCCGTTCCGCCGCAGGATCAGGCGAATGTCCGCAACGACATGTATGTGGCCAGTGAAGCGCTCCGCCTGATGGTGAAGGCCAACAATCCGGCATTCAACGCGGATGAGAAGGCGGCTCTCAGCAGCTACAAGGAAAAGGTAGATCACGCTACCAAGTTCATCCCTTCGTGGGTCAAAGTTGCAGTGGCTCTCGCGCTCGGTCTCGGCACTATGGTTGGCTGGAAGCGCGTCGTTGTTACCGTGGGCGAGCGTATAGGCAAGGATCACCTGACTTACGCGCAGGGTGCGAGCGCCGGTCTCGTCGCTATGGGAACCATCTTCGCGGCCGATAAATTCGGCCTCCCGGTGAGCACCACACATATCCTCAGTTCCGGTGTGGCCGGAACCATGTCAGCGAACGGAAATGGCCTGCGCTTCTCCACCATTCGTAACATCGCCGCGGGCTGGGTGTTCACGCTCCCGGCGGCCGCATTCCTCTCAGGCTCGCTCTACTGGGTCTTCCGTCACATCTCCTAACTTGAATCAGGAAGTTTGATTACGGCCGCGCTTCGGTGCGGCCGTATCATCTTGCCCTCGGCCAGTTTCGCCACCGTCGCAAATTCATCTCCAGTTCATCTCGCATTGACATGGCTCGGATATTCCTTGCTGCGTCTGGCGAATTCTGTTCCCCTGCGCCAAGACCAAAATCCGAAGCGCAACCTGGAGTCCATTCATGTCTGAATCGGCAACCGCTGTCGCAGCCCGGCCCCCCGCGGCTGCATTGCTCGACAAAAAGATGCATCCGTCTCACGCCATGATCAGCGGAGCCGTCGTTCTGATTGCCCTCATCATCGGAGTCTGGTTCATCGCCACCCACATCTCTCAGGATTTCAGCGGCGTGACTATGAGCAGCGCCTGGCCTTATGTGCTGTTGGTCATCGCCCTGCTGATCGCGCTTGGGTTTGAGTTCGTAAACGGCTTCCACGATACCGCAAACGCTGTGGCGACAGTCATCTATACCCACTCGCTCGAACCAAACATAGCCGTAGTGTGGTCAGGAATGTGCAACCTTGCCGGCGTGCTCACCTCCAGTGGCACCGTTGCATTCACGGTCATTACCCTATTGCCAGTCGAACTCATTCTTCAGGTGAGCTCTGGCGCCGGCTTCGCCATGGTCTTCGCATTGCTCATAGCCGCCATCATCTGGAATCTAAGTACCTGGTGGTTCGGGCTTCCCGCATCCAGCTCTCACACCATGGTCGGTTCCATTATTGGCGTCGGCCTGACCAACCAGTTGATGAGTCTGCACACCGGAACTTCAGGTGTCGATTGGGAGCAGGCGACCAAGGTGTTCAAGGTCCTGCTCATCTCGCCGATCGTCGGCTTTGGCGCAGCGGCCTTGTTGTTCTTGCTTGCCAAGGCGACCATCAAGTACCCGGGGCTCTATGAGGCGCCCAAAGGGAACACCCCTCCGCCATGGCCCATACGCGCCCTGCTCGTGCTCACTTGCACAGGCGTCAGCTTTTTCCACGGCTCCAACGACGGGCAAAAGGGCATGGGACTGATCATGTTGATCTTGATCGGAACGGTGCCGACCGCCTACGCGTTGAACCACGCCGTCACGCCCGCCGATGTGCAGCAATTCATTGCGGCGTCCGACAGTGCGGGCAAGATCCTCGACGCGCATGTAGACAAGACCGGCATACTCGGCGCCGACGCGCGGACAACGGTCACCGACTACATCCGCACCAAGCAGCTGCAGCCCGATACGATTCTCGCGCTGCGCGAACTGGTGGAAGATCTCAGCCATGAAGTCGGCTTGTACAAGGAGTTCAAAGCCGTCCCTGCAAGCCAGCAGGCCAACGTGCGCAACGACATGTATGTCGCTAGCGAAGCCATCCGCCTCATGCAGAAGAGTCACAAGCCGGCCTTTACCGCTGCCGAGAACGCCGTCATGACGGCCTATAAGGGCAAGGTCGACAAGGCCACCAAGTTCATTCCCACCTGGGTGAAGGTTGCGGTCGCATTAGCCCTGGGAATGGGTACGATGGTCGGCTGGAAACGGATTGTGGTGACAGTCGGCGAGAAGATCGGCAAGGAACATCTCACCTACGCGCAGGGCGCCACTGCCGAGTTGGTCGCGATGGCCACCATCTTCGCCGCGGATAACTTCGGCCTTCCTGTCAGTACCACACACGTGCTGAGTTCGGGCGTGGCCGGGACAATGGCTGCCAATCGCAGCGGCCTGCAAATGTCCACGCTGCGCAACATCGCTGCGGCCTGGGTTTTCACGCTTCCCGCCGCGGCGCTTCTCTCCGGCACCTTGTTCTGGCTCTTCCGTCAGATCGCGTAGAGTTCCTCCTTAGAGTTGCCTCGGTTTTGTTATGAGCGAAGGGCGTTCGGTACTCCCGAACGCCCTCTCTTTTTCAACAATCCCTATCCTTCTGCAACTGTGGACGCATCCGCCCCTTCCGTCCAGTACCATACAGAAGGTACTGATTGCTGCATGAGCCTGAAATCCAAGCTGGAAGCCGTTATTTACGCCGCCGAAGAGCCGGTCACTCTAACCCAGCTCGCCACCCTGTTTGGCGCCGAAGCGCTGGAATGGAAGGCGGCCGAAGAAGCCGCCCAGAAAACCGCTGACGCGGCCGCCGACTCGTCACAAGTCGACCCATCTCAACCGATGATTGCAGAGGGGTTGGAGTATCTCGAGCTACGCACCGAAGACGGCCAGTTGCTGGACCAGCCGGGATTTGCCGTGCTTCCCGAAGCTGAACCCGCGTCTGAGCCGACTGTCGACCTCGAAAAACAAACCGAGACGCCCCCCACGGAGCCGGTCGACTCGACATCGTCGGATCCCGAAAAGGTCGAATCCTCTGAGACTCCGCCGGCCGAATCGGCCCCCCTTGACCCGCAAGCTGAAGCCAAGCGTGCGGCTCGCCAACGCGACCGCGAAATCAAGGCTGTACTGCGTCAGTTGGTCGACGAAATCATCGTCTCCTATGCCGCCGACGATCGCGGCGTCGAGATCCGCGAAATTGCTGGTGGCTACCGCATGGCTACCAAGCCCGAGTGCCACGACGCCGTTCGCATGTTCATCAAGAGCCTGAAGCCGGCGTTGAAGCTCTCCCTGCCCGCCCTCGAAACGCTAGCCGTTATTGCCTATAAGCAACCTGTAACCGCGCCCGAAGTCAACGAGATTCGCGGCGTTGACTCATCAGGAGTCTTCGGATCGCTGCTGGCACGCAAACTCATCACAACAGCCGGCCGCAAGCAGGTCATCGGCCGTCCCATCCTCTACAAGACCACCAGGGAATTCCTGATGCGCTTCGGTCTCAAGGATGTCGCCGAACTGCCCTCGATGGATGAATTCGAGAAGATGGCCAGCGAGCTTGAGGAAACCGAGCCTTCAACGGTCGATGAGGCTGACGTCGCAACCGCTGCCTACGAGGCCGAAGGCGGTGACGAACCCCAACTGGACGAAAATGCGCCGGAAGAGCCAGACAACGATTCGCCAGCGACTGCAGCAGTTGATGTCACACAGACCCCGGCGGCCGAGAACGAATCCAACGAGGAAACAGAACCGGCTGGATAGTCGGCCTTTCTCCGCACAAGCCCGCGCCTGCCGAGCCTGACCGGAAACGAAGCAGGCAGAACCGAGATATCCCATGAGCGACGATGTGCGCCCCGACCCCAACGAGCCCGACGGCCCCAAAAACGATGCAATTGAGGCCGCTCAAGCCCAGGAAGCTGCCGCCAGCGACACCTTTGAGCAAGCGAGCAACGGCGCACCACAAGCTCTCACCGAAGGCGCCGATGCTACCGGAGTGAACACGCCTGAGACAGACGACGAGATCGAGTCCATCGCCGAGCCTAAACCACCAGCCAAGCTCGAACGCCTGCAGAAAATTCTCGCTCAGGCCGGAGTCGCCAGCCGCCGCCACGCTGAAGAACTCATCACGCAGGGCCGCGTTCAGGTCAACGGCAAAATCGTCACCGAACTCGGCACCAAGGCCGACGCCGGCCGCGATCATATCCGCGTCGACGGAAAACTGCTGCAGGGCTCCGAACGCCTACGCTACTACATGCTCAACAAGCCCAAGGGCTTCGTCACCACCGTGAGCGACCCCGAGGGCCGTCCGACCGTGATGCAGTTCTTCGCAAAGTCGCGTGAGCGCCTATACCCCGTCGGCCGCCTGGACTACCTCAGCGAAGGTCTACTGCTCGTGACCAATGACGGCGACCTGGCCAACAAGCTCACCCGCGCTGCGGCCGGAGTTGAAAAAACATACCTGGTAAAAGTGAGCGGCGAGCCCACTGAGGAAGATTTGGACCAACTCCGCGAAGGCGTTGGCATCGAACGCGGAAAACCCGGCTCAGGCCGCGTGCAGACCGCTCCCGCTGAGATTCGTAAGGTCCGCCAAGGCGATAACCCGTGGTACGAAGTCATCATCATCGAGGGCCGCAACCGCGAACTGCGCAAGATGTTCGAGGAGATCGGTCACCACGTCGAAAAGATCCGCCGCGTCGGTTACGGCCCCCTCGTTCTCGACATTGAACCCGGCAAGATGCGTGAACTCGGTCCCGAAGAGCTAGAAAATCTGCGCAAGGCCGCTGACGGCAAACTACGCAAACCGAAAGCCGGGGACAACCGCCTCCGCAAAGCCTCGCTCGCGCAATTGCCAACACAGAGACCGAGACACAGCCTTCCGCCGGCCGCACCGGCCACAGCCGAACCACCAGTATTTCCTCCTCGTCGAGAATTCCCGCCCAAAAAGCAATTTGGAGTGGGCCGGCCCGTGCGCCCCGAGCGCCAAGGCAGCGAAGGTTTTCGACGCCGGCCAGAGCATCTCGCGAAAAGCCGTGCCGACTCCGGACCACAGAGATCTGGCCCGCCGCAATTCGGTTCGAACCGGCCAGCCTGGAAAAAAGATGACCGCCCCTCACGTCCATCGGCGCGGTTTGGGCAAGGCCCCGCTCGCTCTGGACAGGGACCGGAACGGGTCGGACCCGGGCCGACGCGTGAACATCGGCCACCCGCAGGATTTGCCTCCCATAGCCGCTCAGAAGGTGGCCGCCCCTTCGACAAAAAGCCATGGAAGAAGCCCGACGATAGCCGTCCGCCATTCAAGTCTCATGCAGGACCGCGCCGCGATGCGCAAGGAACAGACGAAGACTTTAAGCCTTCCAAGCCCTCGCGTCTTCGGATTGAACCCGTTGGCCCAGACCAGGGATCGACTGAGAGTCCAGTTCGGCGACCTTCAACGCGGCCCGAATCGCGTCCAGGGTCCGGAACGAGACCAAGCTCCGATCGCCCATCGTATCGCGGTGCCGGCGGTGGACGGCCCAGCGGCGGACGGTCCGGCGCTGGTCGCCCCAGCGGTGCCCGCGCAAGCTACGACCGGCCTCTCTCTGATCGGCCAAACCCTCGTCCTGATCGGCCAAACTTTGACCGCCCCAAATTTGACCGCCCCAAAACCGACCGGCCAAGATCCGATCGTCCGCAGTTTGAGCGGTCCGCCGGAGACCGTCCCGCTGGTGGTCGCGGCCACACCGGCGCAGGTTCGTTCGGCGGCGGCAGGCCCCCTCGTAGCGAATCCAACCGCTCCCGGCCCTTCACAACCAGCACAGGCAAACCACGCGCAGGCGGAGCGAGGCCCAGCAACAAACGCGCCGGTCCATCCTCGGCAGGAAAGCCCGCCTGGAAGTCCAAGCCGGGTGGGACAGGCAAACCTTCTTCGGGAACCCGCTCAAAATCGAACTTCGGCTCCAAATCGGGCTCAGGATACAAAGGCAAAACCGCTGGCGGGCGAAAGCCGACCGGCCCCAGGCCAAACGGCAAGCCTCCGGGAAAGCGATCCGAAGGAAAGAAGCGAAGCTGATGCGGAGATACTGCACGCAAGGAGCAGTATCTCCGTATCGCATGCTAAATTGGTGCCGACCTAACCAGGTCTGATTCGCCGGCGCCAATCTTTGCGGCGGTAAGGAAGCCCGAATGGCCAACTCATTCAGTCGTGACATTTTGATTCAGGCGCCCGACCCCAAGAGCGCCGCAGCCTTCTACGTCAACAACCTTGCCTTCGAAGTCACCGGCGAAGAGACAAACATGGTCTGCCTGCAAGGCCGCCACATCAATCTCTTCATCGAGCAAGGCCCGCTGCTCGGCCCCGTTCTCGAAGTGACGGTGGATAGTGTTGAGGCCGCCAAGCGGCGTCTCCTGGCAAAAGGCTGCACTGTGGTGAAAGACGAGCCGGAGTTCCCGCGATGCTACATGCGCGACCTCTACGGCCTGATTTACAACCTGACCAGCACCGCCCCAGACTGAATCGCAGATCGTAGACGAAGTGTCGGATTCGCTGACCTGCTAACTCGCTGGTGCGCGCAAAGCGCCGCTGACTTGCTTAAATCACCGACCTTTATCTCGCTCGCATTTAATACGCAACCATTAAGTTGCATATCCGATAAAATGAGCCTATTATGCAACCCTGAGGTTGCTTATGCAGTCCGATAAAATCGAGAAGCGCATAGAACTCAACGCCCCGGTCTCGCGCGTCTGGCGCGCCCTCACCGATCATTGCGAATTCGGCCAATGGTTCAAAGTAAAACTGGATAGCCCCTTCGTCCCCGGCCAGGTATCCCGCGGGCAGATCACCTATCCGGGCTACGAACACATCACCTGGGAAGTGCGCATTGAAAAGATGGAACCCGAACGCCACTTCTCCTTCTACTGGCCCCACGTCCAATCCTTCGAAAAGACCGGCAAACCCGCGGACTACTCCAACGCACCACGCACCCTCGTCGAATTCCGGCTCGAGCCGATTCAGGGAGGTACACTGCTCGTACTCACTGAGTCCGGCTTCGACAGCATTCCCGCCGACTGGCGCCCCGAGGCATTCCGCAGGAACGACGGTGGCTGGACCGAACAGATGAAGAATATCGAGAGCCATGTCACACAAAATCCGTAAACGCATTGCCGCCAAACCGAAGGCCCGGGCACGCGTCTTTGCCGCGCTCGGCGACAAAACCCGCTTGGCGCTCGTCGCCCGGCTTTGCTCTGGCGAACACTGCTCCATCTCGCAGCTTGCTGAAGACTCAAAGCTTAGCCGCCAGGCCATTACCAAGCACCTCGGCGTCCTCGAGCGTGCCGGAATCGTTCGCAGCTCTCACGCCGGCCGCGAGCGCCTCTTCCAGTTCGATCCCGAGCCCCTCGACGGCCTCCAGGATTACTTGACCTCCGTCTCCAGGCAATGGGATCAGACGCTCGCACGCCTCAAATCGCACGTAGAAAAGTGAGCCCCAACTGAACGGCACCCAAGGGAGGGCGTGATCCCATGAAGAAGATTCGCCCGAATATCAAGTACCGTGATGCCTGGGAAGCCTACGACCGCAGATGGGCACTTGCGTGGGCAGGAATAGCAGTCTTCGCGTTGGCCTTTCTCATCACCATCGCCGGCCCTCAAGGTGATACCAGCCCTCTTCCCCTGATCGGCGCTATCCTTCTTTTCCTGGTGCTCTATCTTCGCTTCATGCTGTGGCGCTGTCCGCGTTGCGGGCACATCTTCTCCATCCCTGGCTTACGCAGTCTTGCCCGGGGAAGCGAGTGCCAAAGTTGTCATCTCCCACGATTAAAAGTCTGAATTCCATTGCAATGGGGCTCGAAACAAATACTGCGGCTCGCGCATCTCATATGTATGAGCATCGAAAAAGCAACATTTGGAGCTGGATGTTTCTGGGGAGTGGAAGCTGCCTTCGCCGCCATTCCCGGCGTCACGGCCACCGCTGTCGGCTACGAGGGCGGATCGCTCGAAAAGCCAACATACAAAGACGTCTGCACCGATCAAACCGGCCATGCCGAAGTGGTTGAGCTGGACTTCGACCCCGGAAAGATCAGCTACGAGCAGATTTTGGACGCATTCTTCAACCTGCACGATCCCACCACGATGAACCGCCAGGGACCTGACTGGGGCACACAATATCGCTCCGCCATCTTTTTCCACTCCCCCGAGCAGGAAGCGCAGGCCAAAGCCAAGATTGAGCAGTTGAACGCCAGTGGCCGATTTGCCCCGAAGCGAATCGTCACCAAGGTCGAGCCGGCACAGACCTTCTGGCGCGCTGAAGAATACCACCAGAAGTATCTCGAAAAGCGCGGCCAGGCCAGCTGCCACATCTAAACAAGCGGCCAGTTTGCGGTTATCAGTTCTCACGTGAACTGAAAACTGATGACTGACAGCTGGCGACTACTCTTTCCCCTGTCCCAGCCGCCAGGCCTTGATGTACTTCCAGTGGATGTATACCGAGTGGTTGATGTGCAGAATCAGCCCTTCACGTCCATCCAGAAATCCAAGCCGAAAAAAGTAGTTATAGAAAAACGTCGCCGCCGGGTTCAGCACCGCATTTGATAAAAACGAAAGAAGCCCTCGGCTATCCTTGCCGCGCTGGTGCAGCAGATGCGCGATCTCCGAGCTATAGCGGTTCATGTGTTCGAGATAGATGCCCAACGTGGGATAGGCATAGTGCAGCATGTCGCCGCGTAATTTGCCCGTTGCTCCTCCGAATTGCGGCGTCGAGTGCGGCCCTACGCCTTCGCTCAGCCGTGCCGCTCCGCGCTTGAACAACCGCAGCTTGTGGTCTGGATAAAATCCTCCATGCCGGATCCACTTCCCAAAATACAAATTCAGCCTCGGAATCCAATACGCATCGAACTTCGGCTCGTTCGCCAGCAGTTCGCGAATCTCAAGCTGCAACTCCGGCGTCAGCACCTCGTCGGCATCCAGCAGCAGAACCCAGTCGCTCGCGCATAAATCCAACGCGACATTCTTCTGCTCGCCGTGCCCGCCAAACGCGTGAAAGGTGGTCTTCGCCCCAAGCGACTTCGCGATCTCGACCGTCTGATCGCGCGACCCCGAATCCACCACGACGATCTCATCCGCCCACTTCACGCTTTCCAGCGTGCGAGGAAGATTGGCCTCCTCGTTCATGGCGATCATGGCGATTGAGAGAGTCTTACGCTGCAGGGGCATCACCCCGAAGGATAAATCAGCGGCTGGGCGCCGAGCCGGTCTTCGGATGCACTGCGTGAATTAGAACCGGATCGTCACACCCTGCTCGCACATGTCCGTGAGAACCGATAACAGATTCGTAATGCCCAGCAGTTGTCGAATCCGTGGTCCCATATTGATCAGCACAAGACAACCGCCACCCGATTTCGCCGTCACATAAAGCCGCACAATCGTGCCCAGCCCCATGCTGTCCATCTGCTTCAGGTCGGTCAGGTCCAGCACAATGCGCTTCGTATCTGGAATTAGCTCGCGCACCTTGCAGGTGAGGAAATCGCACACCCCCAGCACCAGCTTGCCCTGACACTTCACGGTAGCCACATCGCCATTGCGTTCAACTTCGAGGGTCAAAAGAGGGACGGCCGCGATCTCTGGCATTCGGTTTTCCTTGAGATGATTTCGGAGCGGGGCGCCGCGAATGGCTGGATTCTCTCACAATGTTCGTTCAACGCGAAACTGAAACCCCGTCTTTTGCGGAAGGATTCTCCATCATCACGCACCCGCGGTCAGTGATTTCCCGCGGGCGTTCGCAGAGGAAGATAGTATCGCGGATCCACTGGAACGGGATTGATCCGATGACCCAGAGCACATGTCAATTCATCCCATAACCACTCCGCTGCTTCAGGCTCTCCCGCCGTCCCGTTGCTTTCGAGCCTTGCAAACAGCGGAACCCGCGCAGAGCATGTGCTCTCAACGCACTGAAGCCAATACAACAACACCGTCTCGCCGCTGATGGGCGCGTGCGTGATCTTGTGGCGCGTGTCGAATCCCCGGCAGGATCGAAACATCGAGTAGCTACCGACATGATTGCAGTCGTGACACACCGTAGCGATTGATCGCGCCTCGATCTTCCGGGCATCCGGGTTGCCGAACGGAGCTCCGATTCGATCATTTGGCAACAAGATCGGCTGTCCGCACCAGGAGCAGTAGAAGCAGCAATGCGGAACCGAGCAACTCGGGATCCTGGTCGTAGTTGCTGTTTCACCGAGCTCGGAAAATGCTCTCTGCTCGGCCGCACTCCTTCCGCCCGGCAAAACCTGTAATCCCCTGAGGACAAGTATGTAGCCGCTTTCGTCGCGCAGTATCTGCATGGTGCTCCTCTTTACCGCCATCGACTGCATTGTGACTCCGGCTCAGGGGGATGCCAGAGTGTCTATCATTGAAATAAATGAACTTAGCGCTCCTTGGAAATTCCACTTAGGGACTAATTACGATAAGTTACCGAAGCGAGTTACAAGCCTCCTGATTTGTAGCCAGAAACATATTACTTTTGGCAAATAAGTAATCATATTGCGCAGCCACTCAGGCGATAAGAGCCAAATTGACGACTGTCAGCTCCTAAATAACCAAGGCCGCCAGGTTTCAAACGTACCGGCGGCCTCGTTTGATTCCGATGGCATCGTTCTAGTGGGCGACGACTACAGTGCGGATCTCGAAATTCCCGGTGTTGACGAGCACGTAGTTGCCATCAATCGGCCGCCACTCATATCCATGGGGCGGGGCACTGAGTGATATTGGCGATAATCAACCTGGTCGCCACGATCCCAGTCTTCGTGCCGGATATGCTGGCCTTTCTTCCAATCATTGTGCTCGACGTAGTGATGGTTAACACTGTCATGGTGGTCTTGCGCGTAAACTATTCCACCAGTGAGGCTTGCGGACAATACAGTTAAATGCTCAAGCGGTGCTGAATTTATTCATTATAGGTATCCACTCTTTCTCCTTTTGATTCACGGGAAGCGGATACGTTGTTTCGCTTCCGCACAAAAAACAGGGCAGAGCCCCAGCAGCTATGCTGATGCAAGAGATAGGGGTTAAAGCAGATCAAGGTGCTCATCTTTGGCGCAACAGGAATGGTCGGTCGCGGCGTGCTCCTCGAGTGTCTACGCGACCCCGAATTACAACTCGTCGTGAGTCTGGGCCGCAGTTCCACCGGTATCCACGACCGCAAGCTCCAGGAAATCCTTCACGATGACTTGCTCGATTACGCGGGAATGGAAGAAAGCCTCACCGGCTTCGACGCCTGCTTCTTCTGCCTCGGGATCGCGTCGGCCGGAATGAAAGAAGCCGACTACGCGCGCATCAGCTACGGCTACACAATGGCTGCAGCCGAGTTGCTCTCCCGACTCAATCCCGGCAGGGCCTTCGTCTTCGTATCAGGCTCAGGCACCGACAGCTCTGAGAAAGGCCGCGTCATGTGGGCCCGCGTCAAAGGCCGCACTGAAAATGCACTTCTCAAGCTTCCCCTGCAGGCCTATATGTTCCGGCCGGGCTTCATCGAGCCGATGGATGGCATCCAGTCCAAGACGCCACTGTATCGCAGATTCTATGCAGTGCTCGGACCGCTATTCCCCTTACTCCGCCGCGCATTCCCCAACCAGGTCCTCTCCACAAGACAGATCGGGAGAGCCATGCTCAACGTGGCCCGACGCGGATATGCCGAGCGGATTCTCGAAGCCCGCGACATCCGCTCCGCAGCCGATTCTGCTTCCTGATTCGCATTTGTCGATGCCGTTCGGCCAGTAAAACCTATCGCAAGAAAGCTATCGACGGCCCCACCGTTCTCCGTGTTACATTGAGATTCCCCGCAAGTGTAAGGTAGAGTCCATGGCAACAGGCATCCATTTGCCCGGCAACGACCAGACCATCGATCTGCAGCAGCAGGTTGCGCGCCTGCAGGCGCTCCTCGAGGCGTCACGCCAGGTCCACTCCACCATCCGCGAAGAAGCGGTGCTCGGCGCCGTCCTGCGCATTGTTGTGCGCGAGCTCGAAATGGCGGGTGCAGCCTTCCCCGGCACCGGCCTCAGTTACGGCGAGATCCCCGATCTTTCCGCCGACACCGCGCACACCCGCGCACTCCCCATCTACTTGCTGCAGGACCGCGAGGGCAAACGCATGGCCGAGCTGGTCGTCGCCCCGCCCGACAGCCGCGAGCTGACCATCTACGAAGCCGACTTCATCGAGGGCCTGGTTCTGCAGGCCGGTGTAGCCCTTGAAAATGCCCGCAATCACGAGCGCAACCTGCAGTGGGCACGCGTGCAACAGGACCTCGACGCTGCCCGTAACATCCAGCGTTCCCTGTTGCCCCAATCGCTTCCCGACATCGCCGGTTACTCTTTAGCCTTCCGCTCTGTCACCTGCTACGAAGTCGGCGGCGACTACCTCGATCTCGTCGAACAGCCCGACGGCAGCCTCCTGATCGCAGTCGCCGACGTGGCCGGCAAAGGCTTGGCTTCGGCCATGATGTCCACCAGCTTTCGCGCTGCTTTCCGCGCCATGGCCATCACCGGGCCACCCCTCGGTGAGTTGGCAACGCGCATGAACGAGCACCATTGGCGGGAGGGCGAAGAGGCTCGCCGCCGGTATGTTACCGCTATCTTCCTGCGTCTCCATCCCGAGCTGGGCAAGATCGAAGTGGTCAATGCCGGCCACAACCCGGGTTTCCTCAGATTTGCCGATGGCACTTTACGCCAGTTCGAAGCTGCGGGCACACCCCTCGGCCTCCTGCCGGGCATGCGCTACTCCAGCGAGGAATCCGTGTTTACACCAGGGACAAGGCTGCTGTTCTACACTGACGGCCTCACGGAGGTGTTCCGGGGCGAGGAAGAGTTTGGCCCGGAAAGACTTATGGACGAATTTTGTAAGTGCCCCGGCGAACGTGCCGATGTTATTCTCGATGCATTGTGGGCAACAATTGACAACTTTGCCGACGGCGGCCCGCAAAGTGATGACATGACCGCATTAGCGCTGTGCCGGTGCGCTGAAGGTACGGAGATCCCGTCATGAGCAAGGTGAAGTCCACAAGCGTGGAGGTGCGGCTGCCATCGCAGCTCGGCTATGAGAAAGTGGCTATGAGCACCGCAGCCGCCGTGGCCAAGCTGATGGGTTTCCGCGAAGATCGCGTTGAGGATTTAAAAACGGCCGTCGCTGAGGCCTGCATCAACGCCATCGAACATGGCAATAAATTGAACGACGATCTCTCCGTCGGCGTAGTGCTTTCAGCGGGCATTAACGCTCTTGAGGTAAAAGTAATAGATGACGGCAAGGGACTGAAGACCGTTCCCCCCAAGCCGGACATCGACAAGAAGATTCATGGTGAAGAGGATCCCCGCGGCATGGGCATGTTCCTCATCCAGGCGCTGGTCGACGAGGCCGAATGGGTCAAAGGTTCGAATGGCAAGAGCAGCTATGTCAGGCTGGTCATTCGTCTGGATGCAGTAGCGGATTAACCGATTAACACGGAGACACGAGATCGTGCAGAGTGAAACCAAAGCGCGCGTAGACCAGTTGACTTCCCCAGCAGGACACAACGTCACCGCCCTCCGATTTGAGGGCGACATTGCCAGCACATCGAAAGAGGCGGTGCTCGGTAGCTACCAGTCGCTGCCCAAGGAGACCGCCAAGCTCGTGCTGCTCGATTTCACCAAGGTGGATTACATCAACTCCAGCGGCATCGCCCTCGTCATCCAGATGCTCATTGAGGCCGCAAACTCTGGCCAGAAGGTTTACGCCTTCGGCCTCTCGCCGCACTTCACCAAGGTCTTCACCATGGTAGGCATCACCAAGTACGCCGGCCTCTTCCCATCCCAGGCCGATGCTCTCGCGGCGCTGTAATCCCAGCGCCGCGGTCCCCGCTCGTTTTCCACGGACGATTCTTCGATTAGTAGCTTGGGCGGCCGGCGCCCACGTCTCGTCTTTGTGTCGCCACGCCTCTCCAGACATGGGACACCGGCTAGAAGCTAGTAGCTGTCTTTCACACTGCCTTTAGCGCCTGGTCCAGATCCGCAATCAAGTCTTCCTTGTCTTCAATCCCCACCGACAGCCGCACCAGCCCTTCGGTAATCCCCACCTTCGCGCGCTCCGCATCACTCAGCGCCGCATGTGTCGTCGTCGCCGAATGCGAAGCAAGCGACTCCACTCCGCCCAGCGATTCGGCATTCAAAAATAGCTTCACCGCTCCTAGAAATCTCCCTGCCGCATCCCGAGATCCCAGATCAAAGCTCAGCATCGACCCGAATCCCCGCTGCTGCTTCTTCGCGAGCTCATGTTGCGAATGGCTCTTCAGCCCCGGATACGCCAGTCGTTTCAGCTTTGGCTGCGTTGACAGAAACTCCGCTACTGCGCGCCCATTCTCCTCGTGCTGCTTCATACGCAATGGCAGCGTCTTGATGCCGCGCAGCACCAGGTAGCTTTCAAACGGCGACATGATCCCACCCGCCGCCTTCTGCACCAGCAGAAACCTATCCTTGTGCTCCGGCTTCGACCCAATCAACGCTCCACCCAATCCATCCGAATGCCCGTTCAAAAACTTCGTCGTCGAATGCATCACGACATCCGCACCCAGCTTCAGCGGACTCTGCAGCGCCGGCGACATGAACGTGTTGTCCACGCTTACCTCCACGCCGCGCGCGTGCGCAATCTCGCTCACCGCTGCAATATCTGTAAGCACCATCAGCGGATTGGTCGGCGTCTCAATGTGAATCAGCTTCGTATTCGCCTTGATAGCAGCCGTCACCGCATCCAGATCCGCCGTATCCACATACTGAATCTCGATCCCGTAGTGCTGCACGATCAGGTTGAAAAGTCGCGCCGTCCCGCCATACACGTTGGCCGAAACAATCACGTGGTCGCCCGCACGCAGCGTCGCCACCAGCGCATAGATTGCCGCCATCCCGCTGGCAAATGCATGACCGCAGCAGCCGCCCTCGAGCGCTGCCAGCGCCGTCTCCAGCCGGTCGCGCGTCGGGTTTCCGGCACGCGAATAGTCATAGCCCCTGTCGGTGCCGATGCCGGTCAGCTCAAAGGTGGAAGAGAGATAGACGGGAACGTTGACAGCGCCGGTCAGCGGATCAGGATGTTGCCCAGCGTGTACGGCAAGAGTGGCGTATTTTTGCTCTGACATGATGTGCTTTAGCTACTTAGCTCCTGCTTTCTAGCTTATCGCGGCAGCCCTGGACGGCCGGGAGCGCCAACGGTGATTGTCATGCCATCCCTTATCCGAGATCCCGCATCAAAGTCTCCTATGCCCTCAGGCGGCTTCGCAGGGGGCGTGTCGGCGCGAGGAGGAAACCCATGGCCACCGTAAAGAAATGCGCAAACGCAGCCTGTAATTGCATTCCACAGGGAAAAGAAAAGTTCTGCAGCGCTCATTGTGAAGGAATTGGAGATAGGAGTGAAATCGTCTGCACTTGCGGCCATGAGGGCTGTGTCGAGTCGAGCAGCTCCGTGCAAGCCTACTCAAAGGGCGGTATCCGCGAGGAAACGCGCACGTAACCGTGCATCAATTGCTTGAGAGCACTGTGGATTCGCGGACTTTTACACTCCGCCTTCAAATATCTTCTTCGACAAATATCGCTCCGCTGAATCCGGGATGATCGTAGTCACGCGCTTTCCTGGGCCCAGTTCCCGCGCCAACACAGCCGCTGCATATACCGCCGCGCCCGCGCTCGACCCGCCCACCAGACCCTCTTCTGCCGCGAGCCGCTTCACCATCGCAAATGCATCGTCGTCGCTCACCATCATCACCCGGTCGCACACATCGCGATGAAATGTCTCCGGAATGAAGTGAACGCCGATACCTTCCACGCGATGTTTCCCGGGCGCCCCGCCCTGCAGGATCGAACCCTCGGTCTCCACCGCCACCGTGACAACAGCCGGATTCTTCTCCTTCAGGAGTCGCGCAACACCTGAGAACGTTCCCCCCGTTCCCACGCCGGCAACAAATCCATCCACATGCCCTTCCATCTGCTCCCAGATCTCAACGCCCGTCGTGTCGTGGTGAAACTGCGGATTCGCTTGGTTTGTAAACTGCCCGGCCATAAACGCACCCGGAATTCCATCCGCCGTTCTGTTCGCCTCGCGAATCGCCCCTGCCATTCCATCGGCTTCCGGTGTGCGAACTACCTCTGCGCCAAATCCGCGCATAAGGATGCACTTCTCCTCCGCGAATCCCTCAGGAACAAACAGTTTTACCTGGTAGCCGCGATTCACACCGATTAGTGCCAGTCCCACGCCGGTATTTCCCGCCGTGGCCTCCACGATCGTGGAACCCCTGCGCAGCAGTCCCCTTGCCTCGGCATCGAGAATCATGCCCAGCGCGGCGCGGTCCTTGATGCTGCCGCCTGGATTCAGGAATTCGAGCTTTGCAAACACCGCAGCCGACGAACTCGGCACAATTCTGCCAAGTTGCAGCATCGGCGTATTGCCAACAAGTTGAGTGATATCGGATGCGACGCGGAAGGGAGAGGTGGAAGGGCTTAAGACTGCCATGGCAATTCAGTTTAGCGCAACGGCCTCAGCTATTTCCTCTGCGCAGGCTTCTTCGCAACCCGTGTTGCCGGGAAGTATCCCGTCCGCGTGCGCACTGTCATTCTGCCCATTCCCTGCGCCTCCGCTGTCACATTCACGCGGCGGAATCCCGGTTCGCTCGTCGGCTTCGAAGAGTGATAGCCGATGGTGTACTGGCTACGGATGTCGCGCGCCACTTCCGCAGCAATCTCGTCTACCTGCTCCATCGACTTGGGAAAGAAAGCAATTCCGCCCGTCTCGTTCGACAGCAAGTCCAGCGCACGCCGCGCATGCCGCACTTCAGCGTGGCTCATCTCGTCGCCAAACAGCAGCCCGATCGTATAGATCACAGGTCCGGAGAGCTCCTGCACCCGCCGGATCGTCTGATCCAGCGTCAGCGTCGAAGCGTTGTCCTCTCCATCCGTGATCAGAACCAGCACCTGCTTGGGCCGCTTGGCATCCGCCACTAGCTTGTCAGCAGACGCAACCACCGCGTCATACAGCGCGGTCCCGCCCCGCGACTCGATGTGGCTCAAGCCATCGCGAAGCTTGTTCACGTTCGAGGTAAATTCCTGATCAATGTAGGCCTCGTCCGAGAAATTTACGACAAACGCTTCATCTTCCGGATTCGAGGCTTCCACCAGGTCCAGCGCAGCCTTGTTCACTGCGGGACGCTTCTTTGACATCGATCCGGAATTGTCCACCACCAGCCCGATCGAAACTGGAAGATCGGTGTGCTGAAAGCTGATGATGTTCTGCTTTACGCCGTCTTCAAAGACCTGAAAGTTCTCTCTTTTTAAAGTCTGAACCAGTTGGCTGCCTTCCAGCACCGTGGCATTCAGAACCACTTCCTCCACATTGGTATGCAGGACATAGCCTTCGCCCCCCTCTTTGTGAAGGGGTTCCCCCGTCACGCTGGTTGGCTGCTCGCCATCAGGTGAGCGTACCGGATCGCGGTCCACGGTTAGCGGAGGAGCCTGGGGCGGGACGGCAGGTGCCGTCGGCTTGGGCGCCTGTTGAGCGCCCAGCGTGAGAGTCGAAAACAAGAGGAATGCTGAAAGAAAACCGCTATTGCAAAGGCGCATAGTATCCGGTTCGAGCATGGACCGTGAGCGGAGGCAAACCCGAGGGTGGATTCAGCTTCACCTTCACTTTACGCCACTTGCCGTCGCGAGCAGATGTTCTTGGGCGTGTAGCCGATCACATATTGATTGCGCAACTCGGTGGAAATCTTCTCCGCGATATCGCCCATCTCCGAGACATCGTCCACCCGGAACAGCCGTCCGCCCGTCTCTTCGCACAGTTCATTCAGCAGCATCGGCCCCGTGCGTTCCTCTGGTGTAGCGGCATACGGATCGAAGATCCCGATCGAATAGATCTCCACATCCGACTCGCGGACCTGGGCGCGAACCTCGCCCTCCGTATATCGCGAACGATTATCTCCGCCGTCCGATACCACCAGCAGCGCCTTCCGCTCGTGCTTGGCCTCTTTCATCTTGGTCACGCCGTAATAAATCGCGTCCAGCAGCGCCGTTCGATGTCCCGCTGCGCACCGTCGCCAGCCGCGCCTGGATGTCTTCCACCGAATTCGTGAAGTCCTCAATCAGCTCCGGCCGGTCGTTGAATCCGATTACAAAAAACTCGTCCTCGGGATTGGCCGTCTTGATGAATTGCAGGATCGATTCGCGCGCCCGGATCAGCTTTGAGGTCATCGAACCCGACAGATCAAAGATGATGCCGATCGACACCGGCGCGTCTTCGGCTGCAAAGCTCCGAATCTTCTGCTCGCCATTGTTCTCGTAAACCTGGAAATCTTCCTGTTCAAGCCCCGTCACCAGACGGTTCATCGGATCCGTCACCGTGATCGGCACCAGCACCATGTCCACGTTCATCCGGAGCAACGACCCGGCTTTGCCTTCCCGGCTGCTGGTGGCAACCGGCGCGTCGACTCCTGCCGGTGCGCCCGCCGCCGGAGCGCCAGAGGTGGGCGGCGGCACATGCACTTTGTCCAGCGGATTGTCCTGCGCCTTCGAGCGACGCAACTCCAAAAACCGCCAGCGCTAAAACGCAAATCCCCGCCAGCCATGGTCTGCGGAATGATCCGTGTGTCGACTCGAGCCGATTTGAGGAGTGGTTTCATGCGCTCGTTCCCGGGCTCGTTTGTGGGAATGATGGCGAGTTTAGCACGCTTGGCCGATGCCTCGCGTTCTTCCTGGGAAGCCCCTCGTTTTCTTTGACGCTGCTCGACCTAAATCGGTGATCCGCACTGGGATACAATCGAGTCTAAGCGACAGTTCTGGCGGGACTTTCCCGGTCGAACCGGCCGCCCAAATCTTGTCCTTATCTCCTGGGAGCAAGACCTTCCGCATGGCGAGTATCTATCCATTTCGCGCCTGGCGCTACAATCCCTCCGCTGTTCGGCTGGAAGACGTCGTCACCCAGCCCTACGACAAGATCTCACCGGCCATGCAGCAGGCTTATTACCAGCGCAGCCCCTACAACCTGGTCCGCATCATTCTCGGACTGCCTGAACTGTTTGATGCCGAGCAGGGCGAAAATGTCTATACCCGCGCCGCGCGCGATTTCAAGGCATGGCGCGAGCAGGCCATCCTCGTCCAGGAAAAGGATCCCTGCATCTTCGCCTACTCCCAGCGTTTCCGCGTTCCCGGAACGGATGAACTCAAGGAACGCCGCGGCTTCATCGCCCTCGGCAAGTCTTCACGAATACGCCGACCAGGTCGTCTTCCGCCACGAGCAAACCCTCTCCAAGCCCAAGAGCGATCGCCTCAACCTGCTCAAGGCCACCCGCGCCCACTTCGGCCAGATCTTCATGCTCTACTCCGACCCCGCCGGCAGCGTCGAGAAGATTCTCTACGATGACGCAGGCCCCGCCGAAGCCGAAGTCACCGACGAATACGGCGTCCTGCACCGCGTCTGGCGCGTCAGCGACCCAGCCGCCATCCGCCTGCTCACCACCACCATGGCCGACAAGAAGCTCATCATCGCCGACGGCCACCATCGCTACGAAACCGCGCTGAACTACTCCAAGGAGCACGCACCTCCGGCTTCCCGCGAGAGCTGAACACAACGCCAACAGCCTTCCGCAGCCGGCCTACCCCGAAGCCGCCGTCATGATGACCTTCGTCAACATGGACTCCGACGGCCTGGTCATCCTGCCCACGCACCGCGTCGTCCACAGCCTGCGCGGCTTCGATCCTGCTGCCTTTGCCCACGCCGCCGAGCAGTTCTTCACCGTCGAAAAGCTGCCCGATCCCCGGCAGCCAGCTACATCGACTGCGCTGCGCCAGCAACCCGGCACTGCCTTCGTCGCCGTCACCAGCGCCGGGCGCTTTCTTCTGCGCTCAAAACCCGATGCCGCTGCAGCCGCACTTGCCGACCTGCCCGAGAACCAGCGCCAGCTCGACCTGAGCCATCTGCACACCATCATCCTCGACAAGCTCCTCGGCCTGGACGCCGAAAAGGTGCGCGAGCAGACCAACCTCCGCTACCTCCGCGACGCCGCCGAAGCCGTTGACCAGGTGCGCCGCGGCGAAGCCGACATCACCTTCCTCACCAACCCCGTCACCATGGAGCAACTCCGCGAAGTCGCTTTTGCCGGCTACGTCATGCCCCAGAAATCCACCGACTTCTTCCCCAAACTCCTCAGCGGCCTGACCATCTATGCGTTGGAGTAACAAGCCACCGAAGTGTGTGCCCCAGGTCTCGAGTTTGAGACCTGGGTTGAATTCACAAATCGCGATGAACCTTGTCTGTGGCCTGGCTTTCTCGCTTTCCTGCGTCGGCACACCGAGCCCCTGCACCGCCGCTCCCCGCCCCCCGCTTCGTCGTCGTCCTCGACGCAGCCCACGGCGGCGACGACCCCGGTGGCCACTCGACAGCGGCCAACCCGAAAAGTCTGCCACCCTCGCCCTGAGCGTCCGCCTCCGTTCCCTGCTCGCCGCGCGCGGCATCCAGGTCGTCACCACCCGTGAGTCCGACACCTCCGTCGACCCGACAGGCGCGCAGAGCTCGCCAACCACGCCAACGCGGCCTGCCTCAGCCTGCACGCCAGCGAGAGCGGCTCCGGCATTCACCTCTTCGCCTCCTCGCTCGCACCCGCCAGCCTACGCGCTTCGTGCCTGGAAAACCGCCCAGGCCGCCTGGGTCACGCGCAGCCTGGCCCTGGCCGGATCGTGAACTCCGCGCTCAGCACGCTGGTTTCAACGTCACCCTCGGCGCACCGCTGCCCGGCATCGAGAGCATGACCTGCCCCGCTGTCGCCATCGAAATCGCCCCCGAGCGCGATGCCGACAATAAAATCACCGCCGAGCCTGACGATCCCGACTACCAGGCTCGCGTCGCCGCTTCGCTCGCAGCGGCCCTGCTCGAATGGCGAACCGATGCCAGGCGCACGGAGGCCGCCACCGTGATTCCCCGCTACCAGACATTCCTCTTCGTCGTCCTGCTTGTCGCTTCCCTCGTCATGGGCATGGTGCTCTGGCAGCTTGCGCGAACGCGCCCACCAGCGGCTGCTCGCGGGCGAGACCACAGCGCCCACCCAAGCCCCCGAAGTCGCCCCCGCCGAGCAGGCCACCCTCGTCGTCGCCAACGACACCGATAACTCCCTTATCACCCAGTGCACTCCCTGCCGCTGCCCGCCGACCCCGGCGCCCGCGCCCGCGCCGTCCTCGGCAAGCTGCTCGACCTCTACGCCGCCCCCGACTCCACCCATCCTGTCCCCGGCGGCGCCGCTTCCGTCGCTCAGGTCTTCCTCATGCCCGTGCCCGGCAGCAAATCCTCCAGCCCTGGCGCGCAACTGGCCGTCGTCAACCTCACCGGCACCTTTGCCGCCAGCCACCCCTCCGGCCTTGAGACCGAATCGCTCACCGTCCTCTCCATCTGCGCCACCCTCCACGCCAACCTGCCCCGCGTCACCCAGGTCCGCTTCCTCGTCGACGGCCAGCAGCGCCCCACCCTCGCCGGCCACGCCGACCTCACCCGCACCTACCTCGCCGCCGAAGCCACGTCCCGACAGAAGGAAACAGATCCGTGACCGAAGCTTCTCCAGCCCCACCGACCATCGGCGTCTTCGATTCCGGCTTCGGCGGCCTCACCGTCCTGCGCGCCCTCATCGCCCGCGCTCCCCAGCGCCCGCTTCGCCTTCCTCGGCGACACGGCCCGCCTCCCCTACGGCTCCAAATCCCGCCGCACCATCGCCCGCTACGCCGCCCGAAAGCGCCCATTCCTGGTCGAGAGCAAGGCGCCGAATTCCTCGTCATCGCCTGCAACACCGCCAGCGCCCTGGCCCTCGACGCCATCCAGGACGCCGTCCCCCGGTCCCCGTCCTCGGCGTCATCGAGCCCGGCGCCGACAGCCGCCCGCGCCGCCTCCAGAACCGGCGACGTCCTCGTCATCGCCACCGACGCCACCGTGCAGAGCCACGCCTACGCCGCCGCCTGCCCGCCCAGGCCTGCGCGCCCTCGAGAAAGCCTGCCCGCTGCTTGTCCCCCTGGTCGAAGAAGGCTGGACCAACCACCCCGTCACCGCAGGAGTCATCCGCATCTATCTCGACGAACTCACACGACGCAGCAGCAGCACGGGCCTCAATCCCGACACGCTGGTCCTCGGCTGCACCCACTACCCCCTCCTGCAAGCCCCTCATCGAGCAAGCCGTCCCTGCCGGCATGAGCGTCATCGACTCCGCCGAATCCGCCGCCGAAGACCGCCGCCCGCCTCTTCAACGGCTCGCGCGAAATCCCACGGCCCCACCGACGCCAACCGGCAACAGAGATCCACTGCTTCGCCACCGACTCCGTCGAAAAATTCGAGCGCCTTGGCTCCCGCTTCCTCGGCCGCCCCGTGGCAACGTCCAGCTCGTCGACCTGGGCGGCTAAGTCAGTCGCTTTAGCTTGATATCCTGAATCAGGTATTTTTGTCTCGATTTTTTCTAGCTGGGTGTCATCCTGAGCGAACGGGGCCCCGAACGCGTTTCAGTTCGGGGGTGGTGAGCGAAGGATCTGTTTTTCGCGACATCGGCAGCACGGAATCCAGGAAAGAAGCGCGACGGAGGAACGAAACAAGCATGATCGATCTGGCAGGTAAGACGGCCGTGGTCTTCGGGCTGGCCAACAAGCGTTCCATCGCCTGGGGCATCGCCCAAAAACTCCACGCAGCCGGAGCAACCCTGGCCATCTGCTATCAGAACGAGCGCATGAAGCTCGAAGCCGAGGGCCTCATCGACGAGCTCCCCGGCGCCTCCGGCTTCCAGTGCGACGTCTCCATCGACAGCGAAATCGACACCCTCTTTGCCGCCCTCAAGGAGAAATACGGCAAGCTCGACATCCTCGTCCACGCCGTGCCTTTGCCCCCGCCGACGACCTGCGCGGCGAATTCATCAACACCAGCCGCGAAGGCTTCCGCATCGCCATGGACGTCAGCGTCTACTCGCTCATCGCCGTCACCCGCGCCGCCGCCCCGCTCATGACCGAAGGCGGCAGCATCATGACCCTCAGCTATCTACGCCGCCGAAAAAGTCGTCCCCAACTACAACGTGATGGCCGTCGCCAAGGCCGGCCTCGAGTGCACGGTCCGCTATCTTGCCTGGAACCTCGGCCCCAAAAACATCCGCGTCAACGCCATCTCCGCCGGCCCCATCAAGACCCTGGCCGCCCGCGGCGTCGGCGACCTCGGCGAAATGATGCGCTCCCACGCCGACCGCGCCCCGCTCCATCGCAACGTCGATCAGCTCGAAGTCGGCGGCGCAGCCCTGTTCCTAGCCAGCGACCTCTCCAGCGCCATCACCGGCGAAGTCCTCTACGTCGACTGCGGCTACAACATCATGGGCTTCTAATCCCGGCCTAAGTCGCCGACTCAGCCACGTGTCAATCAAGGGCTTCCAACGCCATTCTGAGCCGCCAACTCGGCCATATGTCATCCTGAGCGTAGCGGCTCTGGGACCCCGCAAACGCTCGCGTTTGTGGGGCAGGCGAGCGAAGGATCTGCTTTTGAACCGTGTGAGCTTCGAAAACTCAGGCGCTTCAGCCCGCATGCAAATACACGATGGTCGCCGCTCGTCATCCCAACCGCGGTGGAAACATCTGCCCTGAAAACTCCTACAGGCATCCACGCTCGGAGGTTGGGAATTCGGAGGGAGCAGTAGCCTTCAGGCTGCTGAAATCGTAGGTCCACCTTGATGAGTTTCGGCCAGCGGGATAACATACGATTCCTCGAAAGGATTGCGTGGATCGCAGTTCTCAAGGGATTGCTTCGATGAAAATTTACTGGCTATATGATATTCCGACATGGCTCTCTGGCATTCTCACCGTGGTCGCGTTTGTAGCCTTTGGTTTGGCCGGCCTTTACCTCACTCGCGGGTGGGTGCGACGCCTTGACAGCAAGGAGCACCACGCCTACAACCACATAGTCGGTTTCTACATGGCGGGTGTCACCGTCTTGTATGCAGTTTGTGCTGGTCTGCTAGCCATTGGAGCCTGGGCTACTTATTCCGACGTGCAGGAAAAGGTCGACCATGAGGCAACCGCCCTTGGCGCTCTTTACCGCGACATCGGTGCGTACCCCGAACCTGAACGCACCATCCTGGAGCAGGATCTGCGTACATATACACGCCGGGTTATCGACGTAGGGTGGCCGATGCAACGGCGCGGAATCGTTCCCAATAATGCGAGCCCCGTGTTGAACGACTTTCAGCGACACTTTATGTCCTACGAACCTCAGGACGAGAGACAGAAAATTGTGGCCGAGGAAGCCTATAAAGACTTCAACGACCTCACGGAAAGCCGAAGAGCCCGGCTCAACAGTGTCACCAGCGAAATGCCCGGACCTCTGTGGACCCTGGTAATCGTCGGAGCTGGAATTTGCATCGCGGTTACCTGGTTCCTGCACGCGGAAAGTTTCGCCATGCACTTCTGGATGACGATACTGTTTTCAGGCTTGTTGGCTCTGCTGATTTTTCTAATCGCGGTTCTAGATAATCCTTATAGAGGGAAGATCAGCGTTTCTCCTGAACCTCTAGAGCGCGTCTATGAACAAATCATGCAACCACCAAAATAAACTGGACCCTAACAGTCATTCAAAGCGAGTTCGATCCAAGCTATTCCTGGCATGATGAGGTCGGTGACCAGAAGATTCACGGCTTACATTCTCAAAATCTCCTCCCACACCGCTTCCTCCACCGGCAACCCGAGTCTGCGATTCTCCTCCCGCAAACGCAAAGTGTTCTCTCCGGGATACCGCACCGGCTTTCCCACCTCCGCCGGGCGCGAGCTATGCAGCGACTCCACCACTTCATCGGCAATCTGCTCCATCCGCGCCGTCATCTCCCAGCGCCTCGCGGATCGATCGCCACAAACATCTGCGACAACCCTGTCTCCCGCAGCGGATTGTTCGCAATCGCATGCGTGGCATTGCCCAGCGACGTCATCGCCGCCACCATATCCAAAACAACTGCCAGCCCCGATCCCTTCCAGTAATCCCACCGGCAACAGCCGCTGCGACTTCTCAATCGCCGCTGGATCGCGCGTCAGCTTTCCCTCCGCATCGAATCCGCCCTCCACCGGCAGCAACTCCCCGCGCTTGCGATAGCTCTCCAGCGCTCCATACGAAAACTGTGACATCGCCATGTCCAGCACCACGTGACCCTTCGCGCGCGGCACCGCAATCACCAGCGGATTGTTCCCGATCGCAGGCTCAACGCCGCCCCACGGTGGCACATTCGGCATCGTGTTCGTCCAGCACATGCCGATCACGCCCGCCTCCGCCGCCTGCCATCCATACGTTCCGCCGCGCATCCAGTGATTCGTATTGCGCCATCGCCACGCAGCCAATCCCGTGTTCGCGGCTCAGCCGAAACAGCCCGCGCCATCGTCGCCTACGCATTCAGATTCCCGGCCCTTGCTGCCCATCCCACCGCTCCATCGCGCCAAACTGCGCCACCACGTCGCGGCTCCGCAGCCGGATCGACGCTCCCATTCCGCACCGTCGCCACAAACCGCGCGAAGCGGTTTACGCCATGCGAATACACCCCATCGCAGGTAGTCTCCGCAAACAGCCGCGCACACAACTCCGCACGCTCGCCGTTGAACCACAGCCCGCGCAAAACTTCTGCAATCCGGCTCTGCACTTCGTCGAATGGAATTCTCAACATGTAGAAAATCCGGGTGCCCAGGTCCGGGCCCCCACGGACAGGTCCTCGTCCGTGGGGTGGAGGTCTCGCTTTTGAGACCTAAGTTTCTCTGCTTTGGATCGGTTGAATCACGGACATTGGGTGCCCCATCCATGGGACGTCTTTCAGTCCCATGAGTGGGAAACCAGAAACGCCGACCTCACCTACTTGTGGTAATTCGGATAAGCCGGCTTGTGCACTTCCGGCTGCGGATGCTTCTCCAACTCCTCCAGCGCCAGCGAAACCGCCTTCTCCAACTGCGGATCGTGCCCCTCGCTCACCGCCTTCGGGATCCTGCTCCACCACGTAATCGGGATCGACGCCGTGATTCTCCACGTCCCACTCGACCCTTCGGCGAGAAGAACGCCACGCTCGGCGAAGTCACGTGTCCGCCATCCATCAGCACCGGAATCGGCCCAATGCCCACCAGCCCGCCCCAGGTCCGCTTGCCCACCAGCGGACCCAGCTTCGCCTGCTTGAACAGCCACGGCAACGCATCGCCGCCCGAGCCCGAAAATTCATTCGCGATCATCACCTTCGGCCCGTAGACGCCGCGTTCGGCGTGTGCTCGATCTTCCCGTAGCGCGGCGCCCAGTACGACTCGATGTGCCGCCCCAGCACTTCAATGAAGTAGTCGGCCACCTGGCCGCCCGCGTTGAAGCGCTCGTCGATCACCGCTCCCTGCTTGTCAGTCTGCGCAAAGTAGTAGCGATTGAAATTCGTAAATCCGCCCTCGCCCGTGTCGGGCAGATAGACATACGCCAGCTTGCCGCCGGAAAGCTGATCCACCTTCTTCTGGTTGCCTTCGATCCAGTCGACATTGCGCAGCGCCGCCTCGCTCGCGAATCGGAGTGACCGAAATATCGCGCGGCGTTCTTGCCATCCGCGTCGGCGATCCGCAGGCTGACCACCTTGCCCGCCGTCCCCTCCAGCGGCTCCTGGATATCCACCTCCGCCGTCAGTTCCTGCCCGTTGATATCGAGAATGCAATCGCCCACCTTCACGTTCAGTCCCGGCTGCGCCAGCGGCGCCTTCTCGCGCGGATTGAAATCCCCGCCGGTATAAATCTTCGCGATGCAGTAGCGGTTGTTCTTGATCTCGTAGTCCGCGCCCAGCAGCCCGCCCGGCACCTTCTTCGCATCCGGAATCTGCCCGCCGTTGCCGCGCAAGTGGCCCACGGAAAATGCGCTCAGCATCTCCTGGAAGATGTAGTTCAAATCCGCGCGCGAAGCGATCGACTCCACGTACGGCTCAAACTTCTTCTCGTCCGCCACCGTGTTCGTTCCGTGGAAATTCGGATCGTAGAAAAACGCGCGCTCGATCCGCCACACCTCGTGATACATCTGCGCCCACTCCGCATGCGGCTCCACGCGCATCTTCACATCGCCGAACGACAACGCACCCTCGCCCGCCTTCACCGGAGCATTCGCCGGCACAATCACCCACGTCGGCTGTCGGCCACCGCCCGGACCTCGTCCACCCTCAGGCCGCGGATGTCCGAGAGCCAGCAGCATCTTTTCGCCATTCGCCGAAAGCTCGAAAGTCCTCCACATGCTCGGCCAGCTTCTCCGTCTTGCGCTCTTCCGGCGTCCAGCGGCTCAGCGTAGCGCCGCGATCCGCAAATCGGCCTCGGAAAGCTCGGCGCATCTCAGTGAAATAAATACTCCCCTTCAGCCCTGCCTCGCAATCCCGTGTACACACCTGGCCGGCAGCGGCATCGCCACAATGCGCTTCTCAATTCCGTCCAGGTCCACCTTCACCGGCTTCGGCGCGGGCTTCGCATGACGCCTTCTCGTCGCCGGTGGCTTCCTTCGCATCGCTGCCCTTGTCGTCGCTCTTCTTGCCTCTCCGCCTTCTCCTCCGCCGGGCGCCTTCTCGTCCTCCAGCTCCGGCGCAATCGGCGATGCCTGTATCCGCCGCCAGCGTCAATGCGTAAATGTTCGACGTCACCTGGTAAAGATCGCTGGTCATGTCGAGCCCGTCTGAGGTCGCGCCCTCATTCGTGCTCGTGATGAAGTAGAGATACTTCCCCTCGCGATCGAACGCCGGCTCACGCGAATCCCCCATCTCGCTGGTCACCTGCGTCGACTGGCCCGAATCCACTGAGTACAAATAGATCGCGTGCAGATGATTCGCCATCGATCGCGGATACGCAATCCACTTCGAGTCGGGCGACCACGCAAATTCATAGCGTGCTGCTTGAAAAGCCGCCATACACGTTCTTGTCGTTCACCACGGTCAGCTTGCCCGTCGTCGTGTCCACCATGTACGTGTTCAGGCGATTGTCGTGGAACGCAATCTTCTTCGAATCCGGCGACCACTTCGTGCCAAAGTAATAAGCAGGCTCCGGCGCCAGCGCAAACTTCTTCACCGCCGCCGCTCCCGCCACTGCATCACCCGTCTGCGGCGCCACATGCAACGCATACAGTCCCGACTCATCCGAGAAGTACGCAATCGACTGTCCATCCGGCGACCACGCCGGCTCGCGCTCCATCGCTCCCGGCGTATTCGTAATGTCGCGCGTCGGCCCGTGCTTCGCCGCCACCGTAAAGATGTCGCCATGCGCCTCAATCACCGCACGCAAACCTGTCGGCGAAATCGCCGCATTCTCCAGCTCGTCTCCCACGCTTTCGATTCGCGCCCGCACCTCCGGCAAATCCGCATCAATCTCGATCGGCACCAGCTTGCTTGTCCCCGCCTTCGTGTCGTAGAGATAAATCTCGCCCAGCTGGTCGTACACCAGCGTGTCGCCTTCTCCGTGCAGCGAGCGGATATCCGGCCCATCATTCGCAAGCGCCTGCGTCACCGTCTTCGTCGCCGGATCGTACCTGTAAATCGTGGCTTTTCCCTTGCGGCTGAAGAGAGAAAATAAACCTTCCCTCCCGCATACACCGGCGAAAAATCCGACGCCACCTCATGCGGAATCTCGCACCGAGTCCAGCCCCGGCAGCGTCGTGATCCAGATCGTGCTCGCGCGCCCGCCGTGATAGTTGCCCCATGACACGTATGCGGTGTAATCGAATCCGTACGCTGGCGGCAGCGGCGAATACGCAATCTCCTTGCCGTCCGGCGAGAACTGCCCCTGGTATGCCATCGGCAGCGGCAGCGCCTTTGCGATCCCGCCCTTGGCAGGGACTTCGTAAAGCTGTGTATAGCGGCTCTTCGAAATTCGCGTCGACCGAAACACAATGCTCTTCCCGTCCGGCGTCCACGCCACTGCAAAATCTGCCGCCGGATGATACGTCACCCGAAACGGCACGCCGCCCGTCGCCGGAATCGTGAACACATCGGTGTTGCCGTCGTAGTCGCCCGTAAAAGCGATCGTGCTCCCGTCGGGCGAGAATACCGGATCCGTCTCGATGCCCACGCCTGTTGTCAGCCGCGTCGCAACGCCGCCCGCCCGCGGCACGGTCCACAAGTCGCCCGCATATCCAAACGCAATCAGATCCCTGCTCAACGCGGGATGTTGAAAGATATGCGGCTTCGTGGCCGCGCGTGCTCCGGCCGGTTCAACAACCACTCCAATTGCAATCAGGAAAACAGCAAGGCAGCACAAAGGCAGGCGCAATGCACGCATCAGGACCCTCCGGGAATCTACTGCAGGATAGCCAACATCTTACAGCCCCGACTTCCCGGTAGCCCTTCCAAAATATCGCGAATCGGCTTAGCTGCAGCCGCAGCCCTCGCCGCGCCAAGCGCGCCCTCCCTCGACAATCAACAAAGGAACAGCAACCAGTGCAGCAACCGTGTCTACCCAACGAATCTGCCACACCGCATAAATCGCCAGCCCTGCCAGCGTCACGCCCGCCAGGTAAGCGCACGTCGCAGATTGCGTGGCATCCGCCGCCAGCGCGCGATTGTTCATCCGCCGCGCCTGCCTCCGCTTCATCCACGCCAGCACCGGCATCACCACCAGCGCCAACGCAGTCACGCCGATTCCAACACGACTCGTCTCCATCGGCCTGCCGCGCGCCAACCATGCAATGCACACGACCAGCACCGCCAGCGCAAACAGCAACACCGCCGCTGCGCGATCCGCATACATCTTCCTCAGTGAGAATCGCGGAAGGAATTGCAGCAGCACCACCGTGGCCGACAGCATTTCCACCAAGCTGTCCGATCCGAAAGCCAACAACGCCACGCTATGCGAATGCGCTGCCGCCCACAGCGACACGCCGCACTCCAGCGCCATCCACGCCAGCGTTATCCCCTGCAGCCACGCCACTTTTTGCGGCAACACTGCATCGGTCGCGCATGAACCACAGCACGCGTCTCGAACCTCTGTTTTCATCAAAAAAAGACCCAGACCCTAAGGCGTGTCAGGCTGGTATTCCGGCCGCTTCGGCCGAGGAGAAACTCCAGTCGTTACCTTCTGTCCGCCGCTCGCGCTCTTTGCGTCACCGGCTTCCACCGCCGTAATGCCGGTCACCACAGGATGCTTGTTCCCTCCGGCAAACCGCGTGTCGCTCGATTCGATTGCGACGACCACAGGCTGCTTTTCATCCGTACCCATCTGCGCCTGTTTATTCCCGGCAAAAAAATACTGCGTGTCGGTCGCGGTCCCGTTTACAACCTCGACCTTCAGCGGTGCCGGCGCGTTCTTCGGCGCTTTGCTCGCTGCCTCATCGTTCTGAAAAACAACCTTCTGTGTAGACGCGCCGTTCATCACCTCGACGGAGTTCTGCGTGTACTCCGGCCGATACGCACGCCGCTTCGCACCCCGACGGGTCGAGGCCTTCAAGTGCTTGCTCTTCGTGGACCGATGATGTGTGGTCGCAGTCTGTCCGACCTTGGCATTCTTCTGTGCAGTCGACGAGTTCACCGCACCCGATTGCGCAGGTTTCGCGGTCGTCCCTGATGTCGCTTGTTGCCCCAACGCCATCGTTGAGAAAATTGCCACCGCAAGGCTCCAGCTCACAAAGGTCAGCCGCATAATTCCATCTCCTTGTGGATTGCACCGGTCCTTCTATCGCTTGCGTCCTGGGCCGCCGTTATTCCTTCAGCATCACCGAAATCTTCCGCGCGTCGCCACCCGCCGATGCGATCGCGATCTCGCCCGTCGCCTTCTTGCGGATGCTCTTGAACTTCTCGCCCCACTCCACCAGCACCAGCGCATCCGGAGTCAGCAGTTCATCCAGCCCCAGCGTCTCCAGCTGCCTTTCGCCTTCCAGCCTGTACACATCCAGGTGGAAGAGCTTTACCGGCTTCCCTTCGCGCGTGCCGTCATACTCATGCAGAAGCGTAAATGTCGGACTTGTCACCTCGTCGGGCTCAGCGGCGTCCAGTGCCTGCGCGATGCCCTTCACCAACGTGGTCTTGCCCGGTGCCCAGGTCGCCGCGAAGAATCAGCAGTTGCGGCGGCACGAGCAGGCTCGCCAGCTTGCGCCCCACTTCCACCGTGTCGGCGCCGCTGTGTGTTACGAATTCGTGAATCCGTCCTTCGGCAACTGGGGCTTCCTTGCTCATAGTGCAGCCTCTGCGGAGCGCACGCCCGACATATTCGTGGCGGGCAGCCCCTGCAACCAAACATACCCTCTTGGGGCGCCTTTCGAAAAGCGGAAAGGCCGAAACCGAAACGCCCGAGCGTAATATTTCAGGCTGTCAGTCGCCAGCAGCGTGTGCTCATCCGAATCGCGTACGGCCAGATCCGCAGCAAACCCATGTAAATAAACAGCCGCCTCCACAGCGCGAGCAACATCGTCCTTGAACTGCGCCAGCATCGCCGCAATCACGCCCGTCAGCATGTCCCCGCTGCCACCCTTCGCCATTCCAGGATTGCCTGATGTATTCACCGCCACGCGCCCGTCCGGATGCGCGATCAGCGTGCGCGATCCCTTCAGCACCAGCGTCACTCCGGTCTCGCGAACAAAACTTCGCGCGATCTGCAGCCTGTCTGCCTGAATCTCTGCCACGCTCTTTTTTGCCAGCCGTGCCATCTCGCCCGGATGCGGCGTCAACACCACCGTCCGCCCTGCCTTTGCAGCCGCGGTCATCTTCTCCATCAGGAACGAATTCGCAGCCAGCGTGTTCAACCCGTCCGCATCGATCACCACCGGCAACTCTGTGTCCGACAGTACCGCCTCCAGCAGAATCTCCGTTCCAGGTCCCTCACCCAATCCCGGACCAACCGCAATCACCGTCTTGCGATCAATCAATTTTTGAAACTGTTGTGCGGTGATTCCCTTGCTCGCCAGCTCACCCGCAGGGCTCGCCAACATCGGCTGCGTCATCAACTCTGGCGCAAAGCTCGACACCTGCGCCACAATCGGAGCCGGCACAGCCGCCGTCACCAACCCCGCGCCAGCCCGCATCGCCGCCATCGCCGCCATCGCCGGCGCGCCTGACTTCCCCACCGACCCGCCAATCACCAGCACATGTCCGAACTTCCCTTTGTTCGAATCCGCGCCACGCGGCTGCTCCACCAGCACATGGGAACCTCCGGCCCAAGTGAGCCCCTGCTCAGAAACGATCGCCTCCTCCGGCGACCCGATCGGCGCCACCACAACCGGCTGATCCCATCGCCGCGTCATTTCACCAAACACATGCGCCAATTTCGGAGCCGTAAATGTGATCACCGCATCCGACGGAAATGTCTTTTCCTCGACCTCGCTGCTCGTTGCATCGGCAGACCAGCCCGACGGCACATCCACTGAGAGAAACGGCGCTGCACTCGCGCTGGCCCATTCCATCGCCGCCAGTGCCATTCCCTTCATCGGTGGCTTGAATCCAGTTCCCAGCACCGCATCGATGATCAGATCCGCTTCGAGCGCAGCGTTGTGTGCTCTCAGCTCCGCCGCCGAATTCACTTCATACAAATATCGATTCGGAGAGACGCTCAACTCACGCCACGCCGTCGCCGCGTCGCCTTTCAGCTCGTACTGAGATCCCAGCAGCAGCGTCGTCACCTCAAGCCCTGCCTTCGCCAGCAGCCGCGCCACCATCATTCCATCGCCGCCGTTGTTCCCCCTGCCGCACAGCACCGTTACCCGCCGCGCCCGTGGAAACACCTCCCGCGCAAACACGTCCACCGCCGCAGACGCCGCGCGCATCAGCTCAATCGACGGCAGGCCGTAGCGCTCCGTCGTCACGCGATCGCACGCCTGCATCTCTTCTGCACTCAGAACCTTCATCGCAACCATCCTAACGCCATCGCCCGCGGTTTACTTGAGCGTCATCCTGAGCCAGGCACGCTGCGGGCTCCATGACGCAGGTACTGCGTGATTGGGCAAGCGGAGCGATCTGCTTCTCACTTTCGACTGCATCATCGAGAAGGCTCTGCGCCTACAAAAAAATCGGCCCCCGTCATTAACGGGGGCCAAGTTGCCTTGGTTCTCTCGTGTTGCGAGAGGTCTATTGGCGGCCAACGGCGGGGTAGCCGTCGGCGCGGAAGGAGCCTCAGGGGGTGGCTACGTCAGCATTACTGCTGCTCCGCACCGGTCGAGGACGCCATACCATGGGGAGATGTGGTGCCCTGGGCCGCCAAACTGTTTTCCATCAACTTGATATGCACAGTGCTGGGCACCCGCTCGTGGTGGGCTGCAGCAGGCTTCGGCGCAGTCTGATCTGCCGGAGCATTGTTGCTGGCAACATCCGTGGTCGGTTCTGCGATCGGGGCATTGCCCAGAGCCACAGAGTGCATACGGTAGACGGGAACTTCATGTTCAGTTACGAGGTAGCGCTTCACCGCCTCTGCCTCGCGCTGCGAGCTCGCGATACCAGCTGCCCCTGCAGCAGGCGAACGAGCTTCGATTTCGATGATGTAGCCCTGATGACCTTGCAGGTTCTTCGCCATGTCATCAAGCTGTGCCTTTGCATCCTTCGACAACACCGGGCTGCCACCATGGAACGGCACTTCGACGTCGCTGACCGGCTTGTACGTATCCAGGCCGCTCACGGTCGTATTCAGGCCGTCCACGTGTCCAGACGCTGCAACAGCAGTGTCGTTTGCCTTCTTTGCCTCGTCGCCGGCTTGTGACGCTGCCTGGTTCGCCGCATCGGCCGAGTCCTGCGCCTTCTTGATGCCTGCCTGAGCGCGCGAATCAACGTCCTTGATGTCCGAGGCATTCTTCGCGTTCACCTGGTCGAGTTCGGTGAGCCGGTCGTTGATCGGATCGAGCCGCTTCTTCACCCACTTCTTGCGGGCCATTGGATTGACCCGGCCCCAGAATCCCTCTTTTTCTTCCGTGGGCGTATTCATTGTTGCCGCGGGAGGAGTCGAGGTCGGTGTTTGCTGCGCGGCCGCCGGAGCACTCTGGGAACTGTCAGGCTGCTGCGTCTGCTGGGCCATCGCGGGAATCGCGATCGCCGAAGCCAAGGCCAGAATTGCTACCTGGCTGGGGAACAGAACTTTAGCTGTAATTTGATTTTTCATTTTGTCTAACCCCTGATGTGCAATTCCGCGACACAAAACGCGGGTGAGCAGGTCATGCCACTCGACTTCCTCTAGTGCATGGGAGATGCCAAAGAGCAATTGCCCTGTGGAGAACATGGCAATTCTTTTAATATGTGCAAGTTAAATCTGGCCTGGGAGACCCCTGATCAATTTAAGCCCCTTCTGTCTTGGGGGCCAGGAAAGTAATTTTTACAACCAGCGGTAACTCTTACCGGGTAAATCCCGAATCGCGGCTACTTTACGTCCACGTGAACGATCCGAATCTCCGGATACGCTCCGTTCCAGTCCGGCGTAACCGTGTCGAAGATCATCCGGAAATCCTGGCTCTCTCCAGGCTTCAGCGGTGCCGCCGACGCCGGCTCCAGGTCCACATACGGATCGCGCGTCCTGATCCATTTCAGCGCCTGGGTCTCGTTTTGCGCTACTTCATTCGCGGCATTCCGAAACAGCACCTGTGCCGAGACGCCCAAAACGGTTTTCGTTCCACTGTTCGTGACGTGGCCGTCAATGTACGTCACCTTGCCGCCAGCCAGGTTGCCGCTTTCGCTCATCACCACGTTCGTGATCTGCAGGCTCGCTGCATAAGGATCCAGGGCTGCCGAAATCGGAGTAACCGTCGCCGCGCCCCGTCCTCGCTCCATCATGAACACAACGATTGCCGCCACAATCAAAACCGCTCCAGCCGCGATTGCCAGCGGCATCCAGTTCCGCTCGCGCGGCTCCGTGGGGGGAACAAGTTGAGGTCCAGTGCTCACGAGCGGATTCTACACCTTGGTAGTTCCGCTCTTCATCCTCAACAAGAGATTCCAAATCTGCCGCTTGACCGAATACACTGTCACAACCGGTACGCACGATTTCGAGTCGGCGAGACCGGTCTCTTTCCGATCCACACGGAGGTTCTATGCCCAAGTACGTCATCGAGCGCGAGGTCCCCGGCGCTGGCAAAATGTCCCCCGACCAACTGCAAGCCATTTCCCAGACATCCTGCGGAGTGCTGCGCAAACTCGGACCTGAAATTCAGTGGCTTCACAGCTACGTTACCGGCGACAAGATCTATTGCATCTACATCGCACCGAACGAACAACTCGTTCGCGAACACGCCACGCAGGGCGGTTTCCCCGCCAACTCCATCGCCGAAGTCAAAAGCATCATCGACCCCACGATGGCCGAAGCCTAGCTCCGACAGAAATAGAAATCTCAATTAAGGCTGCCGATCGGACTCATGCCATCGGAGGGCCACAGCTGCGTTCTGTTCCGCGAATCGTCTTGAAATCCCGACGGAGGGTCTGCGCGAGTGCCCTTACAGTCCGGCAACTGGCAAAACTCACATCTTCCCAAATCGGCACAACGTGTTCACAATGCCATTCAAGTGACCCGGGTAACCGGTCTCTTGGCACTTTTGGTTGATTCACAAATCGATCGATCTGAATCTAAATAGGTGATAACGCAGTCATGGTCATTGCGACGACTTCGCTCCCGTCGTGAGAAGTGGAAAGGCAACAGGTATGGAACCCTCCCCCAGTGCAGTCTTCGCAAGACCTCGCCGCAAGGAAGACTTGGCTTACCAGGTCATGACGGTCGCTGCGATGGTAACCCTGCTGGCCAGCGTCTGGATCTTCTAGCCGCTCGCGTCTGACGTCTCCGCGGGGCGTCTGAGATTTAGCGTCCGAACGCCGACGAGCTGAAGCTGGCCAGATCGAACCGCAAGCGCCGAGCTTGATCGCAAGAGACGAATACATCATTTCCTGAGAAGCGGCAGGGCCGGCGCTGCCTACCGAAAATTCTGCGTCGATTTCAGTGAATCGGAGGATTCCGCACGCGCTCTCGCTCCGCGAATCATCATTGTCAGGCGCCACCCCACCGTCGAGAAGATCACCACCAAGAACACCGGAATCATCAGGGGCGAAAGGCGAAATTCATTGCTGCGCGCGCTCTGGATGATCGACCACTGCAGATAGGCAAAGAGGCAAAGCGTCTCGCACTTGATCCATGCCACCATCATGCGGGTTTGCTCCTGGATAAACGATAGATTCGCGTCTGTTACGGGGACTGGAAGGTTGTACCTACGGAATCGAATGCTTCCCAATGCCGTCAGCAACAAGTACAACCCAGCGCCAACCATAGGAAGGAACCACAAGAATCCCGGCGAGCCCCACGCATTTGGCTGACCGGAAATGTCAAAGTGCGTCGGAATCCGATCCGGCAAATGTTCGACTCCATGCAGTGCCGCATACGTGATCCAGTAGAGAACAGCCAATATTCCCAGACAGATCGCTTCCAACGTCTTCCGCATGCCAAGCCTCTTTCACTCGCACCGCCGAAGCAATACCTCATCTATGCCGTATCAGCCCACCCGGTTCCTGAATCTCACGCGTCTCAACCCGCCTATTGCTTCTACCCCTGAACCCTGTCTCCTGGTCCCTGTTCTTTCACCCTCTCACCGTCTGCACCAGCAGCCAGGCATTCAGCCCGGCAATCACTACAGCGGTGCTCCACGCCAGCACCTTGAGCCACTTCGCATTCACAAACTCGCCCATCTTCGCGCGGTCGCCGGTGAAAATCACGAGCGGAACAACTGCAAAACTCAATTGCATCGACAAGATCACCTGGCTTAGGATCAGCAGCTTCTCCGTCCCCCGCTCGCCATTCACGGCCACAACGATGATCGTTGGAATAATCGCAAGGCTGCGCGTAATCAGCCTGCGCAGCCAAGGCGAGACCTTCAGGTGAATGAATCCCTCCATCACAATCTGCCCTGCCAGCGTTCCTGTGATTGACGAGTTCTGTCCCGATGCCAGCAGCGCCACCGCAAACAGCGTGCTTGCAAACCCCGCGCCCACCAGCGGACTCAGCAATTTGTACGCGTCTTCAATCGCCGCTACCTCAAAATGTCCGCTGCGATAAAAGACCGCGGCCGCGACAATCAGAATCGCAGCATTCACAAACAGCGCCACCGTCAGCGCCAACGCCGAATCCACATTCGCCATGTGGATCGCCTCGCGCTTGCCCTCCGGCGTCCGCTTGTACCGCCGGCTCTGCACAATCGACGAATGCAGATAGAGATTGTGCGGCATCACCGTCGCACCCAGGATTCCGATTGCGATATAGAGCATCGTCGGGATTCGTGACAATCGACGCCGACGGAATCAGCAAATTGCTTGCAGCAACGGCAAGTATTCCGGCCGCGATAAAAGCACCTGCACGCTGAACATCGCCAGGATTGTCCCGATCAGCGCGATCACCAGTGCCTCGATATACCGGAATCCCCACTTCTGCAACAGCAAGATCAGCAGCACATCCAGCCCGGTGATCAGCACGCCATAAAACAGCGGAATGTGAAACAGCAGTTGCAGCGCGATCGCTGACCCGATCACCTCCGCCAGATCGCACGCCGCAATCGCAATCTCCGCGCCAACCCACAGCACAAAACTCGCCTTGCGCCCATAGCTCTCATGGCAAACTGCGCCAGGTCCCGCTCCGTCGCCACACCCAGCTTCAGCGCTCAGGCTCTGCAGCAGGATCGCCATCAGGTTCGACAGCATGATCACGAACAGCAGCGTGTAGCCGAACCGCGACCCACCCGCAATGTCCGTCGCCCAGTTTCCCGGGTCCATGTAGCCCACCGAAATCAGGAACCCTGGCCCCAGAAATCCCAGCAGTCGCCTCCAATACACCGGCGACAGCGAGATGTGCACGCTGGCATGCACCTCGGGTAATGAAGGCTCTTGGAGCCCTATGGAGTTTGGAATTTCAGTGGCCATAGAAGCGAAATAGGGGGAACAACCGTAGCACTACCCTCTGAGTATGCCACAGTAGTTAACTGTAGTTAATATCAATTTATTATTTCTAATTACTTACGACGCATCCAGCTTCAGCCACACCGCCTCCGCAGCAGGCCGACCGAGAATAGAATTCCCAGTATCCAACTCAATCGAAACAGTTTGGTCGTAGTTCTGGCTAAGAACCCGCAAGCTCTGGTTCGGCCCTATACCCATACGATGCAGAAACAGAAGCAGCTGGGAATCCCGCTCCTGCAGGCTCGTCACCCTGTACCGCTCTCCCTGCGCGCGCCTCTGAAAGCGGCACCTCGCCGCGTTTCTTTCGCTCCGCCGGGCTCGAACCGGCAGCACCGCATTCCCATGCGGACACGCCCCGCCCTCGCCCAGCTTCTCCTTCAGTTTCGCCTCGAATGCCGGCGAAACCGCATGTTCCAGCCGCTCCGCCTCGTCGTGAATCTCGTACCACTCCATGCCGAACACCTCGCTCAGCATCCGCTCGATCAGGTGATGCCGCAGCGCCGTCCGGTACGCCGTCTCGCGCCCGGTCTCGGTCAGACGCACGATGCCTCGTCCCCGCCCACCTCCACATACCCATCCCGCTTCAGCCGCTTCAGCGCCATCGTCACCGCCGGCGCCGAAACCTCCAGCCAATGCGCCAGCGTCGCCGGAATCACCTGCGTGCCCCTCGGCCTCAGCCTCCAGGATCGCCTTCAAATAATTCTCTTTCGAAACGTGAATCGCGTCTTTCATGATCTGAGCCTCTAGCTTCTAGCCTCTAGCTTAGGGCTGTTCCTGAGTTCTCTCTGGAGCAAAGAATCATTCTATGCGCTTCGCCTTCGGCTGCCGACAATCCACTGCTTTTTCGCAGTGCAGGACGGCTGGGCGATGTAGGACCGCTCGAAGGCAAGTTACAAGGCATTTTCCAGTTGGGATGTTTTGTCCAACTGTGAGGCCTTGAACAATGTGCAACCATACGGTTGCGCTTTAAAAAAACGCGCGTTTTCACGTAAAGTCGTCAGTGTTCCGCAAAGGAACGAGGTAGATGGGGCGGATTCTGCGGAGGCGGGGTATTGACATCGCTTGAGGTGAACCGCTCTGAGCCGGTGGCAAAGGTGCGGATAAAGGGCGGGTGCTTGCCAAAAAAAGGCGGAAGCTCTAGCGCATGGCGGAGAATCGTGAAAGTTCCGAATCGCCCACGACTCGCCAGCGACGATTTTCAGCTGCCTAGAATGCTTTCGACGGCTGGCAATCCGAATGGATGATCAGTTCCGGGAAGAGAGCCAACCTCTAGTGTGCT
>CAVTMQ010000005.1:0-390782 GCA_963735895.1 uncultured Acidobacteriaceae bacterium | reverse complement strand
ATCGCTAAACCTTTGGTTTAATATGAGATATTTACTAGCATCTTCAAAAATAATGAATCTTGTTTCCAAATCATTTACACAGTAAAGAATTTCTTCTGTAGATGCTCGAAGATTGATTGGCGCAAAAATGGCACCTAGTTTTTGAACAGCCCAAAACACTACTACAGTTTCGATTCTATTTTTTAATAGGACCATAACGCGATCACCATGCTTCAAGCCGAGTCTATGCAAGGATGAAGCCACTCTATCTACTTCATCTAACAGTCGTGAATAGCTCCATTTTTTATTATCTTCGACAAGCGCCAGTTTGTCAGGATAGCGAGCTGTTGAAAACGAGAATAGTTGATATAAATTCAAAACAATCCTCTCCTTTCAAATAAAGCACTAATCTATTTAACCTATAAATATTATTCTTTTAATTTGAAAAGGCTTACATAGGTCAGTATAGGATAGTTGGATTGATTTCTAGAATAATAGTAGTAATGGTCATTATCGCAATTCATCAATTTTATACTTTGATATCTGTTCTTTAAACCGTCACTACTTAAAGTTGCCATTTGATTACATAATTCTGATAGAAATTAGCGTTGGACATCCAATAATCATCACCAATGAAAAATGAAATACAATTATTTTTATGTTTTCTAGTAAACTGAGCAAAGTAGTGTAGTTTTTCCACTATTATGCTCACCCTCAAGTAAAATTGCTTTATTTTCAGTGGAGAATTTGTCCTCTATATTCTTAATGATATACTCACGTTCGATTTCATATTCTTTAGTTGTAGGAATGTAAAGTAACGTCCATTCGCCGAACATCTAATGCAATAGATACCACCATATATTTATCCTCTCTACCTTCTTCATATAATAATATTATACATTAATGGGATTATATTACTATATCTTACCTTTATTTCCTAAATTTTAATGCTATTGTGCTATAACCTGTCTAATTTTTTCCACCCTCTTCCTAAAGAATTTTTGTTTTTAATTAAACTACACCCCAGTGGGTTCGGCTTTTTCTATTATGAAACGGAAACTGTTTATCTTCTTTGCCTTTATTAGTTATCTTACAAAGGTATGGCAACACATAAAGATCGAAAACATACTTACCTGCGTTTGCACCATTAGGTAAACATTTCTATTAATTTACTAATGTAAGGTATCATTACTTTCCCCTTAGTAGATTCCAATCTGTAGTAATACCAATCTAATTACGAATAGAGATCACAGTAAAAGGACATTGAAAAAACCCAAATAAGGAACACTTTTTATTTAGTATCCTTATTTGGGTTGTAGTTCGAATCTTTCTATTGGTCACTATTTCTTACTTAGGTTTTCTTGAGCCATCTTTATAAGTTCCTTTACCATAGAGCCGCCTAATCTACCACCAACTTTACCTGCTTGGACAGAAGTAAGATTTCCGTTATATCCCTCATTAAGCGGTACTCCTACCTCCCCAGCTGCTTCAAATTTGGCTTGTTCAGGATTATTCGTTCCAGCTACTTTTGCTTTTAACTGGTCAGTCCCTCGTGAGCCTCATGGATCAGGATTTTATTTCTATTTTTTCGTGACATGGTATTCCCTCCTCTGTTTTTAAAATGTCCTAGAAGAGGGTAAAACATGTTCGAATATGCTATAACATTATTGAAAAAGAGAAAAAATATTTGGAAATGACCAATACAAATTTCAACAATAAAAAAGACCTCAAGGCTAAAGTCTCGAGAACCTTAGAAACGCAAAAATTAACGTTTTTGGGAACTGTGGTGCACGAAGAACGACTTTAAGACCGTATTTCTTACAATCTTTCATGCCTAAATACACAATTTTATATGAAAATTGAAAGGGGTTGCGAACACACGTGTCAATTAATCGTTTGATCTAATTTAAATGGGGAGCTTACTGGTTATAATAGCTTGCCTAATCGCCTGCTCCACCCACTGGCTCATAGTAATATTCTCTTTATCCGCCAATTGTTTAAAGGTATCCAACAATTTAATTGGCAACTCTAAATTGGTTTTACGATAAGCGCTTCTAACGATAAACAAACCTTCAGCTATCTCAATCGTTCCATCTTCTATGAAAGGGATAAGATAGTTTAAATTAAATAAAAGAGGACTTTTAAGCTCACTTTCCCCTGCTCTGATCGTAATATAAGTACTTTGTTCATCTTCCCGGATTCCTAAATTTTCAAGCCCCCAAGCTTCATAAATGAAGTCGATAAACGGATATAACCAATCCTCGCTTTTTGGTATTTTAATATGAACGTAGCCTTTATAATCAAATGCATCTTGATGGATTTCATAGCAGGGTTCCAAGCCATATTTCTCAATTCCTTCAGTATATTCAACCCACTTTTGCTGTGGCAGGTTATATGCCTAAATTTTATTGGCTGCAACAAGCGGCTGAAGCTTTGGTGCAAGTCCCCAATGACCACCAATTACCACCAATAATTTTTTTACAAGTCCTTCATGTGCATAGTGGTTCAATCCTCTTCTACCTCACCTATTCCGGCCGCATACAAAAGTGTCAGATTTTCTGGCTTACCCGTTTCAAGGAATCGCTTTTCCACTTCTTGATGGATTTCTTCTGCCACCCCTATTCCAATAAAACCTCCTACACCTAAAATAGCACCATCAAAAATGAGTTTTGCCGCTTCTTTTGAGCTGATTAGCTTAGATTTTCCCATCGTGGTTTCTCCTCTCCATTATGAAAAAATTAAGGATGCAATTGGCGAAGTTCTTCCAGATCAATTTCTGCGCTATAATCTACACCTTCATAAGAGAAGCCGTTTAATTGCATAAATTCCTTCGTGAAGACCTCAACGGCTGTAATTTCACGGAAGTTTTCAGGTGTTACTTGATTAACAATTGCCTGTACTTGCATCTGAACATCTTCTCGTAATTCCCATGAATCTGGGCGAAGAAAGCCATTTCCATCGTATTCCCGCTTATTGCCATAGAGCATATCTTTAAAAAACCGTTGTTTATGCATAATGGGTGTTTCATGAAGCCCTTTTTCCAACATAACCTTGTAAAGAGCACTTACATACACTGGTAAAATTGGGATAACTGCACTTGCTTTGGTTGTAACAGCTTTACTTACACAAATGACCGATTCTCCGTTTACTTTTTCTTTAAGGATTTTATCCATTTTCTTAGAGGTTTCAGCAGCATGTGTCTTCGCTTGGCCTAAAGTTCCACCACTGTAAAATGGTCTTGTAATATCAGGGCCAAGGTATGAATATAAAACTGTTTTAAAGCCTTCAGCAAGCAAGCCCTCTTCTAACAAAGCATTGATCCATAGCTCCCAGTCTTCACCGCCCATTACTTTTACCGTATCTGCAATTTCTCGCTCCGTTGCTGGTTCTACTACCTGTTCAAATATTTCCTGTTTTTCAAGATTAATGCTGTAATCCCTTACTTCTTCACCAATGGATTTAATACAAGATGTATAAACCGTTCCAGTTACGGGATCGATTCGTTTTGGCGAAGCAAGGCTATATACAAGAATATCAATCTGGCCAAATACGTCTTTGATATATTGGATTACCTGTTCTTTCATTTTTGTAGAGAATGCATCTCCGATAAAGTTTTTAGCAATTAAACATTCTTTTTCTGCTTCCTGTTTAAAGAAGATATTATTCCACCATCCGGCAGTTCCTGTTTGTTCAGGGGAGGTTATTCCTCGCTCAAAGGACACTCCTATTGTGTCAGCTTGTGACCCAAAGGCTAAGGAAATCCGTGAAGCTAAACCATAGCTTGATGATGCGCCAAGAATAAGCGCTTTTTTTGGACCATCAAATTTTCCATTTCGCTTTACATAAGTAATTTGTTCTTTAATGGAAGCCTCACAGCCCATACGGATGAGCTGCACGAGCAATGTTTCCTTTTAATAATGGTTCAATCGTTACCTTTGGTAATGCTGTTAAAGTAGTCATATTTATCTCCTCCATATTTCTTAATGTATTTTTTAGCAAATCCTCAGTTTAGGAATAATATTGGACATATATTGATGTACAATGCGTTCTATTTGGGCGGAATGACCTTTGCCATGCCCTCTATTACAGCTTCTCCTTGTTGGTTATAGCAGGTTGTCTTGATTTCACAAATAAAGAATTTTCCTTTATCAACCATGTTTACTACTTCTGCTTCAGCTGTAATAGTATCTCCTATTAGGACCGGTTTTTTAAATGATAGTTCCTGTCCCAGATAAATGGTTCCTGCCCCAGGAAGCTTCATTCCTAACACCGCTGAAATAAGGCCGGCACCAAGCATTCCATGTGCAATGCGTGATTTAAATGGTGTATTTTTCGCATATTCCTCGTTTACATGAGCTGGATTTAAATCACCAGTGATGCCCGCAAACAAATATACATCGCTTTCTGAAATGGTTTTGGTCATATAGGCTTGATCGCCAATGTTTAATTCCGATGCATTTTTTCCGACTAATATTTCTTGTGATACTGCCATCTCTATCACCTTTCCAATCGTTTTTATCAATTGCTCATTACTTCACATACTTTGGGAAAAAAATTGCAAGTCCACGGCTTGCTAATGTTCTACAGGATTTATTCTATGGTTTTTTTAATGCTGAAATCTGCTCTCTGTTTGTTACATTTAGTTCAACATGAGTAATATTATCTAATCTACGCCTTCTCTAGTATGTTTCACATACCACACAGCCGATCCCTGGTCACCTCCGGTCACGATTGCAATTTTTCCATCCATCCATTTCATCTGTGTGTCTCCCTTTTTATGTCTCGCTTTTGTTTTTGTTGTAAACTGCCTACATCAATAATGTAATTCCAGACTTCACATAAAGATAATACATAGAAATTATAGGACCTATAACTTATTGCTTTAATTTTCACAAACTAAAAGCACTGATACCTTAAACCCTTTGTACCGCTAATCAAACTATTTTTTTTACAATATTGATAGTGGAAATATTTTGGGACATTGCTTATGATAGCAAACACATATTTGTCATTTTTAACTGCAAATAAATCTGTTTTGTTACTAATTTTTTACTAAAACCTAAAGCTAAAATTAAAATAGTTACGGAGAAATGTTTTTTTGTATATATTCAATAAATCGCCTTAATGCAAACGAAATATACTTATTTTTCTTGAGAATAATAGATACCTCCCACTTTACCGATGGATGGCTAATTGGAATTTGCAAAATCATATCACTATTGAATTTATCTATTATTGGCCGAGGCAAGATTGAGATTCCTTGATTCAAGGCCACCAATTCAGCAATAAAATCCCACTGGCTGCTTTTAATGGTTATTTTCGGCTCAAACCCATTTTCTCTGCAAGCAGAAATAATACGATGGTGAAGCATGAACGTTTCATTAAGCATTACAAAGTTCTCATCCTTTAAGTCTCCGTAGTGGATAGTCTCCATATATGCCAGCGGATGGTTTCTGTGGAGGATGAGGACATTTTCATCTGAAACAATTGGAATACTATCGAATTTTTCTGTATCAATAGGAAGAATAACAACACCAGCATCTATAGAACCATCTTCAACTCTTTCAGAAATTGTTTTAGCCCCTTCTTCTATAATAGACAATGTCACACCAGGATACAGATTACAAAAACCGGCAATCAAGTGATTCGATCATTGCTCCGCCAAAGCTGCACATATACAGGCATCCCATCGACCTCGGCGTCCCAGTCGCTGATGCACTGTTCGCCTTTCGGGCTGACAGGCTCCCCGTCCAGAGCGAAATCAATCGTTGGGCAGCCACAGTTGCACTTCGAAACGACGCTTAGTTTGTCAACTTGCGGCAACAGACGATTTGCGTCCTTAACAAAGCTGTGCTCGATCAGCCAGCGAATTAAGTCGCGTTCATGCTGAGTGAGTTCACGGTTGAGAGGCTCCCTATAGGAGCAGCTCGTGTTCTCAGGCATGCTCAGATTGTATCGACACATTGCCGGTCAACGCCTGAATCACCTATGCGGAAGTAACGAAAGGCAACCGCAGATCCTTCCGCTGCGCGTCAGGATGACAGCGCTAGAGGAATTCGAAGCGTGACGATTACCGCGAATACGGAAGTTTCGCAATACGGAAGTTTCGTTCGAAACATTCCTCAGCTTATGCGGCCGTTCCCCAGGAGCAGCAAGACAAGAGTCTGCCTCAAAACAAAACCAGCTCTCCGATCCCTCGAAGAGCCGGCCAAACCACGAAACAAACCGATCACTGACAACTGATAACTTCCCTACGGCTTCACCCGCACCTTGGGCTCAACCGACAAACCCGGCCGCAGCGCGTGATTCGGATCTTCCTTTGCCAGATCGTCGAAGTCGATCCTCACCGGCAAGCGCTGCACTACCTTCACGTAGTTTCCCGTCGCATTCTCCGGCGGAAACAACGACAGCACCGAGCCGGTCGCGCCGCCAATCTGCGTCACGTGTCCGTTGTAGCTCTTGCCCGTCGCGTCCACGCTGATCTCCACATGCTGGCCCGCAGACATGTGCTTCAGCTGTGTCTCCTTGAAGTTCGCTGTCACCCACAAGTCTTCCAGCGAAACCAGTGTTAGAAGATTCTGCCCCGTCGACACGTTTTGGTTGATTTCCACGCTCTTGCGGGTGATGATGCCCGCCGCCGGCGCCACGATCTTCGTATAGCTCAGGTTCAGATTTGCCTGGTCCAGCTGCGCTTGCGCCTGTGCCACCTGCGCCAGGGCTTGCTTGGCACGCGCTGACTGCGCCGCCACCTGCTGCGGCCCGGTCTGCGCATACTTCAACTGCGCCTGCGCCTGCATTGCCTTCTCGCTGGCAACCCGCACCCCATCCGCCGCAGCCCTCTCGTTCGCGTGCGCGCTGTCAACCGTAGCCTTCGCGGCATCCGCTGACGCCACCGCCGCATCGTACTGCTGCTTGCTGATGACATCCTTCTCGACCAGCGGCTTGTAGCGCTCCAGGTCCTGCTGCGCTTTCAGACTGTTCGCCTCTGCCTGGATCACCTGCGCATGCGCGGCTGCCAACTGGGATTGCGCCTGTGAAATCGAAGCCGTAGCCGCCGTTACATCCGCACCCGCTGAAGTCAGATTGCTCCCCGTGTTGATCGACGTGATCGGCACATTCACATTCGCCGCCGCGGCCGCAGCCTGTGCGCTGGCCAGCGCCGCCTTCGCATTCTCCACCGCGACCTCATAGTCCCGCGGATCGAGCTCGGCGATCGGGTCACCTTTCTTCACCTGCTGGTTTTCGTTAACGTCAACGTTGATCACCTGCCCGGCGATGCGTGCACTCATCTGGATCAGGTGTCCATTAATCTGCGCATCGTCCGTGTCTTCGTAGTAGGTCGAGCGCCACCAGAAACCAAGCCCGGCAAGAGCCAGCACTGCGACCACCGCGATGATGATTCCCTTGCGGCGAGAGGGAGGCTGCGTCACCTCGGTGCTCTCATCCCGAGGTGCCTGCACTGTCGTTGTGGTTGTTTCCGCCACGTTTACTTCCCTCCCAAATATTTCCTGTAGTCCTGCCCCGCTCCCAACGCGCGCGCCAAACTTAGCTTGGCCACGTTATTCCGATAGAGGCTGGACACATATTGATCATTGGCCTGCGCCACCGACTGTTGCGCCTGGCTCACCGCCAGGTTGTCGCTCACGCCGTTGGCATAGCGCTGTTGCGCCTCGCTCAAGGCTTCGTTCGCCAGGTCCACGCTCGATCGCGCAACCTCAACCTGCTTTTGCGCCGCTTCGATATCCAGTAGCGCGTCGCGAACATCCGCATCCACCTGCGCATTCAAATCGCTCGTCTGCGCCTTCTGCGTGTCCAGCTGTGACTGCGCAACCTGTGCCTCGCCGCGCAGCCCGTATTCCCTGAACAACGGCACGCTCAATGTGCCAGCCGCATCGCCTGTGCCGTGCGAGGTTCCAAGGTTGACTCCGATGACGCCGTAGTCCCCGTTGAATACCACAGTGGGATACCGATCTGCCGTGGCCGCTTTCCGCTGCTCCTCGGCCGCCACGGTCTGCTCCACCATCGCAGCCAGGTCCTTGCGGTTGGCTTGCGCCTGCTTGATCGTCGCATCCACGTCGACCTTATCGAAGGCAGCATAGGGAGCCTTGTCTGCCATATTGAACTTCTGTTCCAGCGGCAACCCGATCGCTCGCGCAAGCAACAGTTTGTCTTTATCCAGGCTGTTCTGCGCCACAATCAACTGCTGCTGCAGCGACTGGTAATCAACCTGCGCCCGCAACACATCCAGTTTCGGCGACGTCCCCGCATCGTGGTTTGCATTGGCCTGGTCCAGCGAAATCTTTGATGTCGCCACCTGCGCCACGAAACTCTCGACAAGCCCCTGATCGGCCAGCACCAGCATGTATGCGTTGCCCACCGTCAGAACCACCATGTCGCGGGCATCCTGCTCCGAAAGCTCGGCTCCTTTGAACTGATGCTTCGCCGCCATATACGTCCGCAGTGACTTCACATCCACCAGCGACCAAGTTACGTATCCGCGCAGGTCCGTATAGCCGAACGGCCCGATAATCGTCGGGAATCCCGGAATCCGCAAGCCCTCGGCCGCCAGATCAACCTGCTGCACAGCCTCGTGCGCGTTGAACTCCACATCCGGCAGCAATGGCTGCAACTCACTCAGCTTCTGTGCTCGCGCCGATGCCGTCTGCGTCCCGCTCAGAATCATCCCAAGGTTGTTTTTCAGACCCCGCTGAATCGCGTCGTCCAGCGACAAATCAAGCGGCTGACTCGTTGCCTGGCCGGCGGTCACGCTTCCCTGATAATTCCCCGCTGTCGGCCCGGTGCTTTGTCCCGGTATCTGCGCCGGCAACTGCTGCGCGAACGCCCGCGGAACTGCTATGGCCACCACCGTCAGCGCCAATGCTGCACAGGCACAAAAATATTTCGGATACTTCCTACAGTCGTCTGAGGACATCGATAGTCTTTGAAATCCTGGCAATTAGAATCTGCCGGAAAGCTGTTTGCACTCCAATAGATGCCCGATCCGGGCAGGCAGGTTCTTTATCTAGTGTACCGAACAAAAATTCTTGCGGAGTGTATTCCCCAACACACCACCGGCTAATTTCCGTCCCTTTTCCCATTGTCCGCTGGTCCCGCTTCTATTCCCTGGTCCGAACTCCCTGCTCCCTGCCTTTATCTCGCCGTCGTTGCGTGAATCAGCTGCGAAGCCAACGAACATAGCCCCTGGCGAAAGATCTCCCGTACCGCATCCGCATTCCATCCCTCGGCACCCTTGCCGCCATGCCCGGCCAGCATCGCCGCGGTCTCATCCGCCGTGAAACCAGCCACCGCCCGCAGCACAAAGACCACGCGCGTCTGCGTTGCCAGGCTTTCGATCCAGTTCCTCACGTTTTCGCGATTCGGCCCTGCCAGCATGTGTTCCAGTTCCTGTCGCGAAATGCCGGCCGCCTCCAGATCGTCGTCTTCGATGCAGGTCACGGCATGTTCCAGACCCTCCGGCGCCGCGAGGCTCCCTGGATTCCGTTTGGCAATCAGCTCGATCGCCGCCGTACAAAGCGCCCTCCGGCTGCTCTGCCGAGCCTCCATCACATCGCTGCCCGCCGAAACCTCAGTCCGCGCCACCGCCGTCTCCACCAACCCGATGCTCTCTTCTCCCTCGCCCACCAGCATCGACGCCATGCTGTAAAGCCCGGCAGCAATCACGTCCAGCATCGTCGTCCATGCCCTCCAAAGCCCTGCTTACCGTGGCCTCGTCCTTCGGCCGACCGTCCAGCAACCCCTGTACCTTCTTTGAAAACTCATCGGCTCCATCCGGAATCGGTTTCTGGGGAATCAAACTGTCTTTGACATTCATCGAGAGAGCTCCTCATTTTTGGGGAAGAATGCGGAAATTGCCGAACCTCTATCCTCCACCCGTCGCCTGTCTCGGGTCAATCCGCGCCATGACTTCCCAGTCACGTCTTCCTTACTCCTTTTTGCACCCCTTTAATCTCCCAGCCCGCTTCCTCCTGTAACTATTGACTCAAAGACAGACTCAGACCCCACCAGTTCCTGTTTCCCTGCAAAACGCTGTAGACTTGCCAACACGGCTCGACTCAAACCCATGGCCAGAACCAAGCAGAAACAAAAGCTCTTCACCGGACGCGATCACTCCTGGATGCAGTTCAATCGCCGTGTCCTCGAAGAAGCCGAAGACCCCTCCAATCCGCTCCTCGAACGGGTCAAGTTTCTGGCCATCACCGGCTCCAATCTCGACGAGTATGTGGAAATCCGCCAGGCCGGTCTCATGCAGCGCATCGAAGACGGCTATCGCGAGCAGGGCTACGACGGCCTCCGTCCCGACGAGTCCCTGGCCTCCCTCACCGCCGAAATCCACACTTTCGTCGAGGCCCAGTATCGCTGCTGGAACGATTTGCTCCTTCCCGAGTTGCGCAAACAAGGCATCCGCCTAATGGAGTGGGACGAGCTCGACGAAGAAGCTCGGGCCTATGCCCAGGCCTACTTCCAGCGCGAGGTCGACCCGCTTCTTACCCCCATCGCCATCGATCCTGCGCACCCCTTCCCGCGCGTGTTGAACAAGGCGCTTTGCCTTGCTCTGCTCCTCCGGCGCAAGCGCAAAAGCTCCGGCCCGCAAGTCCTCGGTGTCGTCACCGTTCCCCGCGCTCTACCCCGCTTCGTCCGCCTCCCTGCCATCGACGGCAAGTTCGACTACCTCCTTCTGCAGGATCTGATCGCGCAGAACCTCGGCGGCATGTACCGCGGCTACGAAGTGCAATCCCGCACCGCATTCCGCGTTACTCGAAACTCCAACCTCTACTTCGAAGAGGAAGAAGCGCGCTCCCTGCTCGAGACCATCCGCGTCGAGCTCCACAACCGCCGCAAAGGCGATGCCGTGCGCCTCGAAATCGAAACCGGCGCCGACCCTGAAATCGTCGAGCGCCTCCGCGTCAACTTCGAACTAGATGAAGACCAGGTCTTTCGCGGCGATGGCCCCGTCAATCTCTCGCGCCTCATGTTTTTCTACAGCGACATCCAGCGCCCCGACCTCAAGTTCCCGCCCTTCACACCTAAGGCGCTTCATCTCAGCCGCAAGTCAACCAACATCTTCGACGAGCTGCGCCAGCACGACGTCACTTCTCCACCATCCCTACGACTCCTACGATTCGGTAGTCGACTTCATCCAGCAGGGCGCGGAAGATCCCGCTGTCGTCAGCATGAAGCAGACGCTCTATCGCACCAGCCAGGACTCGCCCGTCTTCTCTGCGCTCATTGAAGCTGCCGCCACCAAGGAAGCAACCCTCGTCGTCGAGCTCATGGCTCGCTTCGACGAAGCCTCCAACATCCGCTGGGCGCGCAGCATGGAAGACGCCGGCGTGCAGGTCTTCCACGGCGTCGTAGGCCTCAAGACGCACTGCAAGCTGGCTCTCCTCGTCCGACGAGATGAAGACGGCGTCACGCGCCGCTACTGCCACCTCGGCACCGGAAACTACAACCCCATTACCGCGCGCTTCTACACCGACCTGAGCCTGCTTACCTGCGATCCGCAGATCACCGAGCGCGTGCACATGGTCTTCAACTACCTCACCGCGCACGCCGAAATCGACGACTACCGTCCGCTCCTGGTAGCTCCACTCACCATGGCAGAGAGCTTCCTCGGCCTTATCCGACGCGAAACTGAACACGCCCGCGCCGGCCGCCCCGCGCACATTGTCGCCAAGATGAACGCGCTCCTCGAGCCAAGCGTCATTGAAGCCCTTTACGACGCCTCCAATGCCGGCGTTGAGATCGACCTCATCATCCGCGGCCTCTCGATCCTCCGCCCCGGAATCAAAGGCCTCTCCAGTCGCATTCGTGTGCGCTCCGTCGTGGGCCGCTTCCTTGAGCACTCCCGCATCTTCCACTTTGCCAACGGTGGCGACGACGAAATCTACCTCGGCTCGGCCGACTGGATGCCCCGCAATCTCTTCGAACGTTGCGAGGTTGCCTTCCCCGTTCGCGATCCCGCCGTCAAGGCACGCATCCACGACGAAATTCTGCCCGCCTACCTGGCCGACACCATCAAGGCTCGCCTCCAGCAGTCCGACGGCACCTACAAACGCGCCTCCCAGATGCTCAAGGGCGAACCCGTCTTCTCCGCTCAGGACTTTCTTATGAAGGTCGCGGAGGGTAAGTCCGATCTCACCGCCATCCCCAAAGGCAAACCCCTCACCCCGCCCGCCAGGCGCCCGAAGAAAACCTCCAACGAACCCGCCCACGCCGCCGACTAGGGTCGCGCGACTACTCGAAGCAAGTCCCGCGCCGCCGATTGAAGGAACGAATGAACGCGCGAAGAATGACAAGACGTCCAGCCAGGTGGGAGGCCATCCAGAGCAAACTGAAACATCGCTGGATGATTCCCCTGCGGGCCTTCGAGTGGATGTTTGAGTGGGCCGCCTATGGCCTGAGCCGATGGAGTTTCCTTGAAGTCCTCGAGTACCTTGGCAGGCTCTCGGTACTGGTCGGCGTCATCTTCTACTTCAGCGAATCCGGCGATCGCATCAAGCAGCGTCACTACCAGGCCTGGCAGGTCATCAACACCGCCCAAGGCAAAGGCGGCAGCGGTGGACGCATCGAGGCGCTCCAGGAACTGAATGCCGACAAGATTCCGCTCGTTGGCGTCAATGCCTCAGCAGCGTTCCTCCAGGGCATCCACCTCGAACGTGCAGATCTTTTGCGAGCCGACCTTAGTGCGGCTGATCTCCGCGGCTGCGTACTTCCCTTCGCAGACCTCACCTACGCCGATCTTCATTCGGCGAATTTCCGAGGCAGCAACCTCGAACACGCCATCCTATCCAATGCCAACATGACAGACAGCGATCTCGTAGCGAGTGATCTTACAGGCGCCAAATTCGACGGCGTTGACCTCACATCTGCAGATCTGCGCAACGCCGACCTGCAATCCATCGCATGGCAGCACATTGCCGCCGTCAAATCCGCAAACATCGCCGGCGTCAAGAACGCCCCGGAAGGCTTCCATGATTGGGCAATGAAGAATGGAGCCATCGAGAACGCCAATATCGCTGACTGAACAATTTCGTCCATCCTCCTGCGTCCCACCGGTCTCGCGAATTGCCTCTCTTTGTTCCGGTCTTGCTGAACTTGCAAGAAAAGCAGCGCGCCGCCGTATACGTCGCACAGATGACATAAACGCCATCGCGCACCGCTATGGCGGGAGTCCCGCACTGTAAACCCAGGCGCACCACCTCGCATCTAACGCAGTATTAGATTGATTTTTTCGAGATTTAGACATGGTGGAAAATCTAAATATGGTGGAAAGATTATGCCCTACGAGATTCCGTTGAACGTTATAGAAATACTTAAAAGCACGTTGTATCTTCTGGAGCACACAATCTACCCCGGCAAAGATGGCAAAACTGTATCAGAGCTAAAGAAGTGCATCAGCGGAGCCATCACGAGCCTGGCAGCAGAAACTGCCGAGGCCACCGGCGACTGAAGCATTCTTGAATTCCTGCAGCTTTGCTAGTTCAAGCTGCAACATCAGTCGACGTGCTCCGTTGTCGAGTCGTTCGCCCAACGCATCGCTGTGATCGGATTAGTCGGCACGGCGCAGGAGGATAGGTGTCTGCTCTCGAATCGCACATCCCGTGACGAATATCACCAACTAAATAATTGTAGTGAACCAAAGTTGTGGGACCATCGTAGAGAACAACTATGCAGGTATTCACCACAATCTTTCTTGCTCAAACTCTCCGGGCCAATATCGACTACGTCGAGGATCTGGATGACCAGGCCTCAGGCGAATCTCCTCTGGTCGAGTTCAAGCAAGCACTTCGGAAGCGCATCGCCATGCTCGAGAGCCGCAATTGGCTTGAAGAGCCCGGCTTCGAAGAATAGGTTCCGACCGCGACCGCTCCGTCATTCTCCACCTTTGCACGCGTACGTCAATAGCAACAGCCGGCAATCTCTTCCTAAGTTATTCGATCGACAACGAATTCTCTTTCCCGATGTTTGCAGGCAATTTCGGGTCATCCTGCTACAGTCTGAAGACGAATAGAAAAGTGCGGCTGGCAGTGTGACTTTGTGGCACGCTTAAAGCAGGGAGAATGTTGTGGCAGCATACACACCGCAGGTATTTTCCGGGATCACTCGCGCACAGTACGCAATGTTGATGGAGAAAGCGAATGACGCCGGAGTTCCGATGAGCGGTAACAGCGGGCGCGCCAGCAAAATGGGCGTAGAGGTCGAGTGGAACTACTCCGAAGAAAGACAGGAACTCGTCCTGACCTGCCTCCGCGCTCCCTTCTTCGTGAGTGCCGATGACGTGAACGAAAAACTCCATACCTTGGTAAGCGAAACCCTGCTGGCCTGAAGTTCTATGGAACGTTCGCGCTCGCATTGCGCGCCAGGACCGAAATCCGCAACATACCTGAACTGCGCTCACTCCTTTTACAATCACATCAGTGGCTCTTCCCCTGGCCAACCCGCAAACGCGATGCCAAGACACCTGCGAACGCTCATCAGCCTTCACGTGGCGACCACCGCAAACGCTGCACCTGTGGCATCTGGCAAGCCTCGATGCGCCCACGGTTGCGGTAACGTGGGCACTCGCGTTTGCGTGGGTGGCTGGCGTGCATCTCGACGCCTGGATTCCGTTACTTCTCGCATGTGGAACCTGGACCGTATACGTGGGCGATCGCCTGCTCGACGCACATCGCGCAATCACTTCAGAAGAACTCGACCTATTGCATGAGCGACACTACTTCCATTGGCGTCACCGACACTTGCTTGTTCCCCTCGCTTGCGCAACCGCCGGCATTGCAGCCGCTCTCGTCATGGGGCGCATGCCTGTTGCAGCCCGCGATCGCAATGCTGTTTTGGCCGCTGCGGCGCTCATGTACTTCTCCGGTGTGCATTCGCCGGCGCGCCTTCCACGCTGGCTGCGAAAACTGGCCTCGAAGGAGTTGCTCGTAGGACTGCTGTTCACAGCGGGTTGCGCGGCGCCGACGCTCTCGCGTCTTCATACCGTAGGTTGGCCGTTCATTACCTGCGTTGCCGTTTTCGCGGCGGTGGCCTGGGTCAATTGCTTCGCAATCGAGAGCTGGGAATCGCCTGACAGGCCAACCTGCGTGTCACTGCGGACCACTGTTCTCGGCATTGCTTGTCTTACCGCATCAGCCGCTTTGGCCCTCACCGACGCGCGCGTATCAGCTCTTGTTGGTTGTGCCGGAGCCAGCGCACTTCTGCTCTCGCTCTTGGATCGCAGGCGAAACAGAATCTCTCCTCTTACTCTGCGTGCTCTTGCCGACCTCGTCCTGCTGACGCCACTCGTCCTGCTCATTCTCGGAGCGCGTCGCGGATGAGAAGCGCAACGCTGCGTTTGAAAGAGCCTGATGCGGCTCCACCGACCAAAGCTGCTGACTTCAGCCGGCTCGCGCACATCTACCGTTGGCTCGAGTGGTGCAGTTTCGGACCAGTCCTCTCGCATTGCCGGTTCGCGTTCCTCGCCGAAATGAAAAGCAGCCGGGCAGCACTGATCATCGGCGACGGCGACGGACGATTCACAGCACGATTACTCGAGGAAAATCCGCAAATCACTGTCGAGGCCGTGGACAGCAGCGAGTCAATGCTGCGCCAGCTGATGCAGCACGCCGGCCGCAACGTCGACCGCGTACACGTCCAATTGAACGACGCACGCCAACTCAATCTCGCGTCCCGCAACTTCGACCTCGTCGTAACCCACTTCTTCCTCGACTGCCTCACCAGCGCAGAGGTAGAAGACCTGGCAATCCGACTCCGGGCAACAATGACGCCCGACGCGTCGTGGGTGGTCTCGGAATTCGCTATACCTGACAACTGGTATGGACGCCTCATCGCCGGGCCGCTTGTGACCGCCCTCTATGTTGCATTCGGGTTTCTTACCGGCCTCACCATCCGTCGCTTGCCCGCATATCGCAAAGCACTCCAACGAGCCGGCTTCATCCTGGCAAAGCAACGGAAGCGGCTCGGTGGCCTCCTGGTGAGCGAACTGTGGCAGCCTCGTCCGGTCCCACAACCGCTCTGAATTTCGGGCACGTCCAAAGATCCTAAGTCAACGTGGAACCTTGAGACGGTTGTATTGTTCCTGTGTAAGTTGCAGCCATACTCCCCCTCGTCCGATCTCCAGTCCGTAATCGAGAGACTGCCTGTTCTGGAGATCGGCGAAGTTGCCGACCTTCTCCACGATCATGCGTATCTTCTCAGGGCTTCGAAAATACAGCCGCCGGGGCAGCGGCGTCTTCAAATCTTCTTCCAAAAACTGGCACATCCAGCTGCTCCGGAACATGTAATACATGTAGATCCGATGAATCTCGGGCGACCGGCACCTGGCGCATAGCCTCTCACCCGGCGTCGGAGGCTCATCCGGAATCAGGTTGCGGCAACGTGCACAGAGCTTTCCGGCCAGGCGCATACGAGTCGTCGAAGAACGTTCGCCTCCCATGCACATCAGTATAAGGCGAATAAAAGGCGAAAATATGCACAGATAGGCCCTTATTCCATTCCCAGAAACGCAGCCCCTGACATCATCGATTCGTCTTCGCCTCGACTACGGGAAGGCTATTCACAGAACTCGGCTACAGGAGGGCTATTCAACAGAAATCGACGCCGTCTTTCCGTCCATTTCCCATCTTGGAGCTTCCGTCCGCTCGGCAATTCGGATGTTACAGCCGTGTTAAAATCGATGTTCAAAGGAAGTGGCTAAACTCACCTCGGGTACGCCCATCCCCCACGATGAACCTCTATCTCATGCGGCACGCCAATGCCGGAGTTCCCCGCGAGAGCGCGAAACTCGACGCCAAACGCGGCCTGATCGCCGACGGCAAGGAGCAGTGCATGATCATGGGCCGCATCCTGGGAGCGCTCAAAGTCCAGCCCGACGTCATCGTCTCCAGTCCGCTGAAGCGCGCGCTCCAGACCGCGCAGTTTGTGGGCAATGAGCTGGGCTATGAGGGCAAGGTCGAAGTGAGTTCAGCGCTCGACTTCAACGCCACCTACGCCGATTTCCAGAAGCTGCTCGAAAAGTACGCTGACCGCCAGGACGTGCTCGTGGTCGGACACAACCCGAATCTCTTCCAATTTCTTGGCCGCCTGATCACCGGCAACGGCGGCGCCGGCGTACGCATGCGCAAAGCCTCCGTCGCGCGCATCGACATGGAAAAACACCCGCCCCTGATGCAGTGGCTCATCGATCCGCGCATGGCACGCTGGATCTACGCGAGCGTAGCGAAAAGTTCGCGCCCGAAGACCTCGCGGAAATAATCGGCTTCTTTGCGAAGCGACCACAGCTCCAGTTCCGCACCGGTCCGTCCCGGCTCCAACTCCAGATAAACGCGCTTCGGATAAACGCGCGCCACCACGTCGAGCACGTCGCTGGCCCGATCCTGGTTCAGCGCGACCGCCAGTCGCAGCAGCACCACCGCGCGCTGCACATGCTTGTGCTCATCCGCCGGAATATTGCGCAGAGCGCGGTCATCGGGCTGCGGCCGGCTCTTGCCCAGGTAACGCGCAATCGCTGAAACAATCGTGCGCTGCACCTGCGTGTACCCATACATCTCCGACATAGAGATGATGTATTGCGTGTGCCGGTGATGCCCCTGGTGGTTAATGAACTTACCGGTGTCGCGCAAAACGGCGGCTGCGGCCAGCCAGTCCTCGTATTCCGTCGGCAGTTGATGCAGAGATTTGAGGTCGCGAAACAGCTGCACTACGTGCGCGCGCACAGGTTCGGCGTGCCGCATATCCACTCCGTAGCGTTGAGCCGTAGCAACTACTGACTCCCAGCGCTCAATCTCGAACTGCCGATGTGCGGCCGCGCGATCGTCCTGCGCCGCCAGCATCTGCAACAGGATTCCGTCGCGAAGCCCCAGCGGCGAGTATCGAAAACCCGGCAGACTGAAGCTCTCAAGCAACTCGGCAAACACCTGTGCTCCGGCAACGATGATCTCCGCGCGCCGCGGACCGATCCCCGGCACGGCCTCGCGTTCCGGCAACGTCATCCGCGCAACCCTCGCGGCCAGCTTGCGCACCATCGCCGTTGGAGCGATCGCACCCGAGCCGGTATTGCGAGTTGACCGCTTAACCCACTTTGCGGATTTGCCTCCTTTCGCCAAGGCGGCCGCGCAGGCTTCCGATAAAGCCGCCGCCGTTCCCGAAGTAGCAATCACAAGCGGCACCCTGCCCGGCTGAATCCGCCGATGTGCCCGCCGCAACTCGCGCGCAATCAGCCTGCGCATCCGCGCCAGTTCTTCAGGTGGTGCGGGATCAACAGAAAGAAACTCCTCCGTCAGCCGCACGGCGCCAAGCGGAACGCTGATCGTGTCCTTGATGCGCTTGTGCTCAGAAAGCGTGATCTCGCAGCTTCCGCCACCGAGATCGATCAGCAGCACTTTGCCGCTTGTGCCCGGCTCTCCGCTTACGATGCCGTGATGAATCAGCCGGCCTTCTTCGAGGCCCGAGATTACCTCCATATTCCAGCCGGTCTCGGCCTTCACCCACGCATGAAACGCCGCCGCATTGCGGGCATCCCGCATCGCCGAAGTTGCAACCACGCGAATCTGGTCCGCGCCGTGCGACTGCACCGCCCGCTGAAATCGTTTAAGCGCGCGCAGCGTAGCCGCCATCGCCTCCGGCGATACCAGCCCCGAAGCGAAGACGCTCGCTCCCAGCCGCGTCACTTCGCGATCCTCGTGCAGAGTGCGAAGCTGGTGCGCAACGACCTTGGCGATCTTCAGCCTGCAGGAGTTGGAACCGATATCAATGGCCGCAAACGTGGGCATGAGAGAGGAATGGACCCCACAAGGTCGAAATCAGTATCTTCGGCCAAGATACACGACTACACCGCAACGCCGTTTCGCTCCTCATCGCTCTCGCAGTATGCAGCGACAGAGTTGCACCCTCATCGGAGTTCAGCCTTCGTTCGCAGCTCTGCACTCAGAATCGCTCCAACGTGAGATGAGTCGCGTATTCCGAAGCTTTGCGATCGGTCACGGAGAACCCAAGCGCTCGCAGATCCAGACCGTGAAACAGCGGTTCACCTTGGCCGAGCAGAACAGGCACCGACGCAAGATGCAGGGAGTCGATCAGTCCAGCCTTCAGATATTCCCGGACTGTCGAGACACCTCCTCCGATCTTGACATCCTTGTCGCCCGCTGCTTGTTTCGCGAGTCTCAACGCCTCTTCGATTCCCCCGGTGACGAAGTAGAACGTCGTCCCGCCTTCCATGACCAGCGGCTCACGGTCGTAGTGTGTCAGAACGAAGGTTGGCGCATGGTACGGTGGGTTCTCACCCCACCACCCCTTCCATGAATTGTCCGGCCACGGACCGCGCACGGGACCGAACATGTTGCGACCGAGAATGAAGGCGCCAAAGTTGTCCATCGCCCGGTGGGCAAATTCATCGTCGATATCCCCGACAGATCCGCCCTCTTGCCCGTGCATTGCGCGGAAGCTCCGCGTGTGAAAGAACCACTGAAAGATCTCGGTTCCCCGCTTGCCGAGCGGATCGCTCAGGCTCTGCTCGATCCCAGCGCCGAAACCGTCCAACGAAACACCAAATCCCGCGACACGAACTTTTGACATCTGCGCTCTATCCTCTCCGATTCTTCTGCTGACGTTTCGCTCCGAGCCGAAGCTGCATTTATCGTGCGGCGCGCTTCCGCCGCTGTTCGCTTGCCTTCATGATTTCGCTCATGTCCCCTGCCGGCCGAATCTCCCAAATGTTGCCATACGTCATCGCGGGATGCTGCGCCATGAGCTGTACAGCATGATTCAGGTCCCGTGCCTCCAGCACGAGAATGCCGCCGAGTTGTTCCTTCGTTTCCGCATAGGGACCGTCGGTGGTTGCGACTTTGCCGTTCTTCCAATACAGGGTCAGAGCGGTCTCCGGCCCCTGAAGCGCTTCGCCACCACCCCAGTGTCCGTTGGCGCGAAGATGGTCGTCATATTCAAAGCATGCATCGAACATGGCATTTCGTTCGCTCTCCGTCATGCCGTCGAATTTACCTTTGTCGTAGTAGCCAAAACAGAGATACTTCACGGTTCTTCTCCTCTTCCTTCCGGGTGGGAGCCAGCGCAGAGCCTTGCGCTGGCTCGTTCATGCCAGAGTCGCGGTGCATCTTCCGAAGTCGCAGCGGGTGAGACTATTCCGTTGCTTGTTCCGGAGCCGGGAAGAAAAGAAGCTCGCGCACCTCGCCGGGCACATCGCAGAAGATGGCGCCCTTCTTCGCCCATGCCAGCGCCTCGTCGATATTGGCGCATTCCAGAATCCAGAATCCGCCCATGTGCTCCTTGGTCTCGGTGTACGGCCCATCGGTGACGAGCACCTTGCCGTCGGATTGGGTCCGCAGTGTCTTTGCGCTGGCGGGCGGGGCAATGCCGCAGGCGAACTTCCTCACGCCGGCAGCAATCATTTCGCGGTTGAGCGCGTGAATCTGTTCCATCATTTCTTCGGTTACGACCGACGGGTCGAAGTCGTCGGGCATGTAGTTACAAACCAGATACTGTGGCATGACTTTTTCTCCTTGGTTTCGGTGGCTTGTTTCCGATGACTCGTTTCCTGTTCACTCAGGAGCCGTAGCTCATCGTTCTTTTGTCCTATAGTCGTTGGGGAGACGGAAAATCGACAGCTATCCCAATTTTTATTTCAGATAAGCAGATGGACCGTTCATCCTGGTATCGGGAGTTGTGCCCCGTTCGTCGCTCGGCCTTATTAAGCTGCGATGAATTGGCACAGACTTCCCTATTTGCGAAGCTCAAGCGGGTGGCTGGATCGGTGAATGGGCACCTGCCGCAGTCTGTACGATCTTCGCAACATGCGAAGAAGAACTGCTGCCTGTTCCGGTCGCACCGGACCCACCAGAGGTTGTCTACCACTACACCACCGTGGACACTATGACGAAGATCGTGGAGTCGCGGAAAATCTGGGCTACGAGCATTGGCTACCTCATCGATTCCTCGGAGGAGGATCACTTCCTTGAACTGGTCCGCCACCGACTGCCCGAACTGTTGACGAAATACCAACTGAGTAAGGACGTCCTCGAATTCCTAAACAGCCCATACGGGCACGTCGAAATTACACTATTTGTCGCCTCATTCTCCACGGAACGGAATTCCTTACCCCAGTGGCGCTCCTACTGCCCGAACGGGAACGGCGTGGCGATCGGCTTTCGGGCCAACTGGCTGAAGCAGGCCACCTTTAGCGTCAAGCCGATACGAACAACCGAGAATCCGAAAAGTGAGAATGCGGAATTTCGCAAGGTGAAGTACATGGGTCCCAGCTCGCCTGAATCCGACATCGACTCGGAGATAGCTGAAATAGCAGGAGCGGCGAACCAAGCAGTCAAGGAGCTACACAGCGGCGCTCGCCTCCCGACGAAGCGCTTTAGAGGGGGCCTTTTCGCCGGGTTCGCCCGCATGCGGGCAAGCACACGAAAGCACGAGTCCTTCAGGGCTGAAGCCGAATACCGCCTGCTTGCTCACACTTTCTTCGAGGTCTCCGATTTGAAATTCCGACCAAGTCGATCAACCCTTGTCCCATTTATCGAATATCGATACCGAAGGGCGATCCACCGATCCAGCTGAACACAAAGCGGCGTTTGGACTTCATCGCTGAGATTGTCATTGGCCCGACGCCCAATGAGTGTCTCTCAGTACACGCGGTTGAGGCATTTTTCAGAAGACATAAAATGCACGTCAACGTGCAGCCGTCCAAGATTCCCTTTCGGGATTTCTAAGAAGCCCCGACTTTACTGTTGGTCGGATCGTCTGGGCCGCGGCCCACGGAAAATCGACAGCCATCCCAGTTTTTATTTCAGCTGCCGAATCCGCTCCTGCAGGAATTGCCGCTCGGGTTCCTGTTGGGTCAGCGCCAGAGCTTTCTCATAAGAGGACCGGGCCTCAGCGGTCCTGCCAAGCCTGCGGTACATGTCCGCGCGGGCTGAATGCGCCAGGTAGTAATTTGCCAATTCGCCATGTTCCAAGACCGCGTCGATATGCGTGAGACCGGCCTCTGGGCCATCGCGCATGGCAATGGCCACGGCGCGATTGAGATGGACTACCGGCGAAGGCTGAATTCGCATCAATTGGTCGTAAATCGCGACAATCTGCCGCCAGTCGGTCGCAGCGGTTGATTCCGCCTCCGCATGAACGGCCGCGATCGCAGCCTGCAGCGTGTAAGCACCGAAGCGGCGGGAGTCCAGGGCTTTCTCCAGCAATGACCCTCCCTCCGCGATCTGCTCCCGGTTCCAGAGCGAGCGGTCTTGATTCTCCAGCAAAATCAGCTCTCCCGTCGGAGACGTTCTTGCGGCGCGACGGGATTCCTGGAGCAACATCAGGGCAAGCAGGCCCAGAATCTCCGAGTTTGGTACCTCCGGCTCTGGCTCCGGGCTCGGATGAAGCCCGGTCAGCAGTCGTCCCAATCGAATCGCTTCGCCGGTTAGCTCGGCCCGCGTTACCTCCGCTCCCGCCGCAGCCGAGTAGCCCTCGTTAAAGACGAGATAGATGACCTGAAGCACAGCGCCGAGTCGCTCCGGCAATTCCTGCGGCGTCGGCACCTCGTACGGAATCGGTGTCTCTCGAATCTTTGCCTTTGCGCGCACAATGCGCTGCGCGAGCGTTGCCGGCGTAACCAGAAATGCCCGTGCAATCTCCTCGGTGGTCAGGCCGCAGACTTCGCGAAGAGTGAGCGCGACCTGTTGTTCCGGAGGCAGAGCGGGATGGCAGCAGGTAAAGATGAGACGGAGGCGGTCGTCCTCGATCTCCTCATCTTCATGAGGTGCTTCGTTGACGCGCGCGTCCTTGATCTCCGCCTTGAGGTAGAGCGCGATGTCATTTTGTGCGGCGTCGAAGCGCGCCCGCCTGCGGATCCCATCAATGGCCTTAAAGCGTGCGGTTGAAATGAGCCAGGGGCGTGGTTTGTCCGGTATGCCAGCCTGCGGCCATGTGTCCAAAGCAGCGGCGAAAGCCTCATGCATTGCCTCTTCGGCGAGATCGAGATCGCCGAGCAGGCGCACCAGGGTCGCCAGAATCCTGCCCGATTCAGAGCGGTAAAGCGCCTCTATGCTCTTGCTCAGCTGTTCGGGTACACGCGGCGGCATCCACGACAAAGTAGCAGACGGACGGACTCAACACAACTGCGCTGTGCTCTTGCCTGTCCATAGGCTAGGTGCTGGTTGAAGCACGCTATTAGTGCAGTGAGTGGCCCGCGAACCAGCTAACCACGCGCCGCTCGTACTCTGCCGGTGCAGCATTCGATGCGCCGCAATGACCTGCTCCTACAGGCTCCCACAACACCGCCGTGGGGTTGGCAGCCTTAATCATCTCGGAATGGCGCGGCGGAAGATTCATGTCGGCCAGACCGTGAATCAGAAGCACCGGAACATGTGAAGCAGCAACACTGCCTGCCGGGTCTGCCCGCCTGAAGTCGACTTCGTACCGAAGTCGAGCGTACGCCATACCTACGATCAGTGCGGGGCGGAGTAGCGTCCGCCCCAGCCACGGCCCGGTCGAAAATTGGTGCCCGAGGCGGTCGTACGCAGCTTCACGAAATGACGAGAACGCACTCTCTGCAACAACTGCGCAGAATCCGTGTTCTGCATCGAGAGATCGAAGCAGTTCGGCTCCTCCCATGGAGTCACCGATGCCATCGATGCAATGCGGGGATTCCGATTGTTTTAACCATTCGAACCATCGGCGAACGTCTTCGGCCTCGAGAACTCCGTATGTGACTACCTGGCCACCACTCATCCCGTGAGCACGCGCGTCGGGCAGCAAAACTGCGAAGCCATGACGCAAAAGCATTTGGGCTGGCCCCAACATCCCTGAACGATTGTCGCCCTGTCCGTGAAGCAAAATTACTGCGTCGCCATTCCAATCCAGAGGACGCACACTCCATGCACGCAACACTGCTCCATCACGCACCGTGATATCCACGTCGTCGAGAACCGCATGATCCGCCCTGGCGATTGTCGCAGCTTGCTGGTCATTCTCTGCGCTCAATGAAAGTCGCACGGGATGCATCGCACCCTCAACCGCGACAACTCCAATGACTGCGCAGAGCACGAGCCACGCCACGATACCGGAACCGACAAAGATGGAGATCGTGCGTACCCGTTTCACAGGTTTAGTTACGCACTTATGCTTTGTTGGGTTCCATCAACCACCTGCAGGTCAGGCTAGTTTTCGGTCCTCAACAGCGGCCCAGCCATCCTCACTTCGCGCTGGAGGACTGCGGTGTTGGAGACTCGAGGGCTCAATCTGCTCCAAGTCAGCCCCCTGCATGCGCGCTGTCACGCTGTTCGCCGTCGAAAGCGCCGTTTCGAAGGATTCCCTTGCGATAGCCTGCAGCAATTCGGCCAGGTCCTTGCTTTTGGCATGGTGTCCGCTATGCACCACCTGTGCAAGCGCCTGCCAGTCGTGCCACTCGCCGATGGCTGACTGCAGTTTTTTTATCTGCGTAGCGATCTGCCCGATTGCAGGATCGGAAGAGCCGCGCATCTCCGCCAGATAGCGCACCATCTTGATGCGTTTGCGGAACTCGTGCAGATTTGCTTCGTCAAGCGTGGGAAATTCCGCCCTCACGGTACGGAACCGCGCTGCAAGTTCCTCAGCAATCCCCGACTCCTCGCCGAAGAGACAACCCGACAGCGCCGTCTCAATCTCTTCCCCTGCCTTGACGAGACGCCGCCCGCGCTTCTCGATCTCTGCGACCAGTTTCTTTTCCGCCGAACGCCGCTTGCGCTTTAACCGTTCTTCAAGCCGCTCGATCCCGCGGACATTTTGCTGAGTTGTCCGGGGCACATACTCCCCGCCGTGACTGAGCGATGCGCGAAGGTCGCGCAGCTTGCCGATCCACACGTCGAGTTCGCGAACAGGCCCAAGAGCGCGGCGAAGTTTCTCAGCCAGCTTGCCGAACTGAAGCATCGCCTGCGCCTGGTGGCTTGCACGCGGCAGGTCTTCAAGATCGCGCTCAAATTCGGCTTGCAGTCGAAGCGTAACTACACGCAGAGCATGAACGCCTTTGCGCGAGGGTTTGTCGCCGCAGTTTTCGAGCAAGTGGCCCCACTCGGCAAGGCGGTCATGCATCGTGCTTGTCACAACCTTCTCCGGTCGCATGCTGAAATTCATCTGGCCTTCACATTCTATTCCGCGAAACCGGCCCGGATTGACAACGATCCTTCGTTTCGGTCAATGAGATGTGCTTGCGCCGTCCACTGTTATCCTTGATTCTCACGAACCTACTCAATGGAAAACGCTCAAAATTTATCAAATCAGCCCGTGCAGGGACCCTCAAAACTGGCTGCCTGGACGCTTTTGGGCGCGATTTTCCTGGCCGTGCAATTTGCCTCTCTTTTCACGCCGCCGCTGCTCGACGACGTCGATGCCTCGCACGCGCAGGTGGCACAGCACATGGATCAGAGCGGCGACTGGATCACCATGAAGCTCAACGGCATCCGCTACCTCGAAAAGCCTCCGCTGCCCTACTGGCTCGACGCGGCGGCTTACTGGATCTTCGGCCAGAATGTTTTTGCCACCCACCTGCCCAATGCGCTCGCCATTCTCGGTCTCGCATGGCTGGCATGGCTGTGGGGGTCGCGCGGTTGGGGCCGGCGAGCGGGATTGTACGCCGCTTTGGGCGTGCTGACTTCCATCGGACCTTTCCTCTTCACGCGCTTCGCCATCCCCGAGGCGCTGCTGAGTTTCCTGCTGCTCTACGCGCTTTGGAGTTTCATCACCGGGCTCGAGAGCCGCAGTCCGGTCCGCTTTTACGGCATGTGGGCTGCCCTGGCGCTTGCCACGCTGACCAAGGGCTTGATTGCCCCGGTATTCTTCGCAGCAGCCGCGATCCCGCTGTTGCTGCTGAGTGGACAATGGCGCCGCTGGCGCGAACTTAAGCCCTTCACCGGCGTGCTGCTGTTCCTCGCCGATCGCCGCGCCGTGGCACATCCTCTGCGGCCTCGCGAATCCCGATCAGGGACATCCCATCGGCAATCATCCCACGCCCGGAAACGTGCATGGCTTCTGGTACTTCTACTTCGTCAACGAGCATTCCTGCGCTTCCTCGGCGACCGCTTCCCGCACGACTACAACAAGATGCCATTCGCCTGGTACTGGCTGGCGCACCTCGTCTGGCTCTTTCCCTGGAGCCTGTTCCTTCCCGCGCTGCTCGTCGTTGCCTGGAGAACGCGGCATGCGTGGATGCAGCACCTCCGTCGCGATTCCGGCCAGACGGTAGACTTCTATCTCGATAACGCGGCTCGCGAAGATGTGGCCAGCTACGTTGCGCGCCTCAAGTTTCGCGTACGTTCCACCTGGCTGCTCGCCCTGTTCTCTGGATTCACCCTGCTGTTCTTCGCCATCTCGACGAACCAGGAGTACTACACGTTTCCCGCATGGACGCCCCTCCTGATTCTGATCGCGGGGGTGCTGGCCGGTATCGAGGAAGGCCGAGGACCTGAAGGCGAGAAGCCTCTGCTCTCGCAGAAGTGGCTTAGCGGCGCGCAAACGGTGTTTTCAGTCGCAGGCGTGCTTGCCGCCGTGACCCTTGGCTGGGGCTTGTGGGAATCGCGCAATCTGCCGTTCGTCTCCGACATTGGAACGCTGCTGGCCCATCGCGATGTCGGCGGTTACACGCTCTCCATGTCGCATTTCTTTGACCTGACCGGTCCATCTTTCGCGGCGCTGCGTCTGCCGGCTGCGATTGCTGCGATCGCGCTGCTGATCGGTCCTGCACTGGGATGGACATTGCGTGTGCGACGCAAGCATTTGGCCGCCACCGTCAGCATCGCGCTTACCTCCGCGGTCTTTCTGATCGCCGCACACATCGCGTTCGCACGCTTCGAACCAATGCTGAGTTCCAAGCAACTGGCCGACACCATCGTCAGCAAAGGTTCGCCCGCCGATTCGTTCATCATTTACGGCGATCAGTCCGATGCCTCATCCGTCATCTTCTACACCCACAAGTTCCTTCAGAAGCCCGCATACATCGTCATGGAGCCATGCTCGCCGCATGGCGACGGCTCGTCACTCCTGTGGGGTTCGTGCTATCCCGATGCGCCAAAGATCTTCCTCAGCGACGATCAGCTCTCAAAGATGTGGGGAACGGGCGAACGCAAGTGGTTGTTCGCGCAAGACACCAACCAGCCAAAAGCCGAGCAGTTACTCTCAGGCCGCCTCTACCACGTGCAGTCCATCGCCGATAAGGCGCTGTGGACGGACCGTCCGTTGAAGTAGTCCGCACGCTGAGTTGTTTCTGGTTGGGCGGTGATCCACCCGGAAGAAGCAGAAGTTCAGGGTCGCGGCTTCTCTGTCATTTCGAAGGTCGCGGGTTTGGTGCGCACCCATCGGTGAGATGACGGGTCCATGACCTCTCCGTAGACGGTGTACTTGCCCGGAACGCTTAGATCGTATAAGTAGCTCAGCAGGAATTTCCGAACAAGAGATTCATCAGGTCCAACTGTGTAAGGGCCTGCCATTTCGTCACCGCGCAAGGCTGCCTCACCGGGGCGGAGTCTGCCCGTGATGCTTCGTTGAACGAGTGTCGTTGGCGCTTCGCCGTCTTTTCCGTCAACATGGACCCGGTACATGTGCTCATGGATGGTCACCGCACGATCACCCATGTTTTTCAAGGTCAGGACTGCCCGCGGCTCCTGACCTATCGGAATCTGCTCCTTTTGCATTTCAACCCACACTGCAAGTGAATCGTTGTTGGGAGCCTCCTGAGCACTCGTTCCGTTCGCGCTCTCTTTTTGCCCGAGTGCTGCACAGCAGCTCATAGCGGCAAAGGCAGCGAGAACAGCAACCCGAACCTGACACAATGCCTTCGAACGTCATGTGCTATTCCTCCAATTGATTCTAGAACGTAGAAGAATCTGAGTTCGCTGCGGTTGGATTGTGGGCGATTCGGAAGCAACTGGCTTAATTCACCCTATTCCGCCGCTCTCATCTTTCCGCCAGGCAGCAGTTGAAATACGCGTCCGCGCCATAGAATCCGGCTGCCCATATAGCTCGCTGCCCAGAAGAAGAACCCCATCAGGTCGCGCACCGGATACAGCACCAGCAAATTGAACCAGCTTGGATCGCGCACCACCATGCGTCCCACGGAAACCGACAATGCCAGTCGCGTCGCCAAGGCCCAGGCCAGCAGAGCAACTCCCCAACCCGCATGTCCCAGCAACACACCGGCTGCAAGCCCCAACAACCCGAACGGCGTGCCGAACGTGAGCGCTGTGCCAAAATGCCCCTTCGGCCGTGAGAACCGCGTCGACTTCATCCAGCGCACCTGGTGCTTGAGCGACGCCATCAGGCTCAGGTTGATGACGATGTGATCGATCGCATGATGGCTCAACACCACCGTTTGCCCCAGCTTGAATGTCTCGTTGCCCAGAACGAAATCATCCGCGCAATAGTCCGCGGTCACTTTGAACCCGCCCATGCGCCGGATCACATCACGACGAAACGCCATCGTCGGTCCCAGGACAAACTGCATCCCTTCCATCATGCGCGCCACCAGCACGCCGGACGTCATCTCCACGCTCATGCCTACGGCCTCAAGCCGCGCCCACAGGCCGCCGCCCGCCGCAATGCCGCGATACGGGCAGCACATGCCGCCAACCTTCTGGTCGGCAAATGGCAATGCCACGGCGCGCAGATAGTCCGGCGTTACGCGCACGTCGCTGTCGCTGATCACCAGGATTTCGTGCGCCGCGGATTTCTCCATCAGCTCCATCGAAGCGACCTTGGCGTTGATGTAAGGCGGCTCGCCCGTTGAAAAGAACTTGGCAGGAACGTGCGGAAACCTCGCCGCAACCCGCCGTGCGATTTCCAGCCCGGCATTGTTCAGCCTCGCGTGCGCAGAAAAGAATTTCAAACTCGGGATAATCCTGCTCGAAAAACTCGCCAGATGCATTTCCAGATCGGGCTCAGCGCCTGCCAACGGCTTCAGCAGTGTGAGCGGTGGAGTGAACCCGGGCCGATTGCGGAGCTCAGCCTCGGCGGCTTGCCGCTCGCGCAGATAGCCCGGCACCGCCGTCAGCACCATGCCGGCAAAGACCGTAGAAGTGATGAGGCCGAAGACGGCGATTCCTAGGAGGACGTACCACATGCAGAATCAAGGATAACCGGCATCGCCTGCTGAGGTTGGGTCAGCGATTCAGCCAATTCACCAATGCAACACCAACGAACATGACGATGAGGAAAATGAGAATCTTCAGCCACGCCATTCGGTGCCTGCGTAAAGTTCCCCAACCCAATGCATACCAACTCGGCAGCTTTGGAGGGTATTTCTTGTGAAGTTGGCGTACTTCACTCCTCGCGGATTCAAGGTTCAGTCCAAGCTGCTCGAGCAGTTGAGACGCTTCATTCTGAAAGGAGAGAATTCCGAGCAGCAGCGTCGATGCATCAATCGTCCCACGCGGATTGTCGCGTGCAACCTCCGCGGCATAGGCGAGAGCAAGCTTAGCATTGCCGCTCAATTTGATTTCCGCCGATGGGGATTCCCCTTGCCGTTTCCCGGATTCGGGTTTCCAAAGAGCGCTGCATAGCTGATCCTTATTGACGACTCGAATCCATTCGATTCCTTGAGCTTCCGGCTTGGATTCGCGCACAATCCCGCGCAACAGGTCGATCGTGCTTATTTCTTGAGCAGAAGCGACACAGGCCTCATATCGGGCGAAAAAGACGGCGCGACGAGCAGATTCTGTGTAGCGTTCAAACATCCGGCCTCAGTTCCATCGACTCGGAAGAGCGTCAGCAGTCAAATTCGGCGCTCCATTTCAAGGGCGGCCTTCAGGAAGCGAAATCCTCTATGTTTCTTTCTTCGTCGGCCGCGTGACCACCGTCGGCTTCCGCATCGGCACAATCGCCCCCGAGCGCTGGGCGCAGCCTGCTGGAACCGCGTCAGCATCTCCGAGCGCACGTACTCCACAAAGCTCTGCATCTGCCGGTTCATCTCTTCCATGCGCTCGCGCATCTGCAGAATGATCGCGATGCCCGCAATATTCACGCCCAGATCGCGCGCCAGGTTCAGGATGAACTCCAGCCGCTCCAGGTCCTCATCCGTATACAGCCGCGTGTTGCCCTCGGTGCGCGAGGGCTTCAGCAACCCCTCGCGCTCGTAGAGGCGCAGCGTCTGCGGATGAATCTCGTACATCTCGGCCACCGCCGAGATCATGTACGCGCCTTTGGATTTTCGTTTTGCTGCCATGAGATTTCTCGAATCAGATTACCGTGTCTCTAGTCTCGTGCACAAATCATGCTAGACCCGCCTGGTGTATCCCTCAGGCTAAGCCCGCCTTAAGCGCCTATGGCGGCACGGCTAAAGCCGTGCCCTCTCAAAATTCCATTTGTGCAGCCAGTTCTAGTCCCTGGTCCCTAGTCCCTGGTCCCTGCTCTTCACAGCTTCTCAAACAACGCAACGCGCGGGTCCTGGCTGTTCAACTTGGCCAACTCGCGCATGATCTCGCGGCTGCGCTCGTCCTGCAGCGTGCGGCACGACCACCTCGATGGTCACGATCTGGTCGCCGCGCTGTCCCGGATGCGACGCGCTTTCCACGCCGCGCTCGCGCATGCGCAGCTTCTGCCCGCTCTGCGTGCCCGGCGGAATCTTCAACTGCGCGCGTCCATCAATCGTCGGCACATCCACCTTCGCGCCCAGCGACGCCTCCGCGATCGTCACCGGAACAGTCAGATGAATGTCGTCGCCCACACGCGTAAACACCGGATTCGTGCCCGTCCGCACAATCACGTAAAGATCGCCGGGCGCGCCGCCGTTCAGGCCGGCATTTCCCTTCCCTGCAGCCGAATCCGCTGCCCATCGCGCGTTCCCGGCTTGATGCGGAACTCCACCGTCTCGGTCCGGCTTACCGTGCCTTCGCCGTGGCAGGTCGGGCAATCGTTCGTAACGCGACCCGTCCCGTCCGCAGCGCGGGCAGGGAATATTGAACTTCATCCGCCCGCCCATCTGCGTCACCTGGCCGGTGCCGTTGCACTCCGGACACGGCATCGGACCGCCGGTCTGCGCCATTCCATGGCACGTCGGGACAGATCTCCTGCCGATGCACCTGGATGCGCGCCTGCCCCCCGCGAATCGCCGACCAGAAATCCATCGTCGCCTGGTATTCGAGATCCGTGCCCGGCTGCGGCCCGCGCGGCCGCTGCTGTGTTGCTGCTGCTGCCCCGAAAAAATTCCCGAGAAAATGTCTTTGAAGCTGCCCCAGGTTGACGAACCCGCACCCGCCTGCGGTCCCGGCATGCCCGCCACCCTGAAATCCTGAGAAGTCGAATCCGCCGAAATCCACCGGGACGCTCCGCCTCACGCTGCTGCCGCGCATAGGCCTCCGCCTGCGCCGGGTCGATCTGGTCGGAGTAGAAGCCAAGCTGGTCGTATACCTTGCGCTTCTTCTCGTCGCTCAGCACGTCGTTGGCTTCCGAGATCTCCTTGAACTTCTCCTCCGCCTTCTTATCGTTGGGATTCACGTCAGGATGATATTTGCGCGCAGCTTTGCGGAATGCCTTGCGAATCTCTTCCGGCGTCGCCGTCTTCTTGACGCCTAGCGTCGCGTAATAATCTTTGTTCTGTGTTGTGGCCATGCCAGTTTTCTTGTCTCACCTAGCGTACACGTTGCGTTGGTGACTCAAACCATCTTCCCGTGCCACCAGACTGCCTGTCGGCAGATTTTGAAAAAGGCCGTCCCAAATCCGGCCCCACAAAACTCGGGGTGGGCACCAACGCCCACCCCTGGAACTGTCTGGCCGCCCGAAGGGCGGGATTGCCTGGACGGCCAGTCCCTACTTTTTGTCCTCGACGTCCACGTACTCGGCGTCGATCACGCCTTCGTCCTTCTTCTGCTCAGTTCCCGGCGTGCCGTCTGCCTGCGCCGTCGGAGCGCCCTGGCCAGCGGAAGCTGCGTTGGCCTTGTACAGCACCTCGGCAAGCTTGTGGCTGGCCTGGGTCAGCTTCTCGTTTGCAGCGCGCATATCCGCGACGCTCGGCGTGCCTTCCAGCGTCTTCTTGGCATCGGCCAGCGCCGACTCCACTTCAGTCTTATCCGCAGCCTGCACCTTCTCGCCGGACTCCTTCAACATCTTCTCGATGTTGTAGACCAGTGCGTCGAGCGAGTTGCGTGCCTCGATCTCGTCGCGCTTTTCCTTGTCCTCGGCTGCGTGCGCCTCGGCATCCTTCGCCATCCGCTCGACCTCATCCTTGCGAAAGGCCCGAGCTTGAAGTGATCGTGATGCGCGTGTCCTTGCCCGTCGCGTTGTCCTTCGCGTTCACGTTCAGAATGCCGTTGGCGTCGATGTCAAACGTGACCTCGATCTGCGGCACGCCGCGCGGCGCCGGAGGAATCCCGGCCAGCTTGAACTTGCCCAGCGTGCGGTTTTGCGCAGCCATCGGGCGCTCGCCCTGCAGTACGTGAACCTCAACTTCGGTCTGCGAATCCGCAGCCGTCGAGAAGGTCTCCGTCTTCTTCGTCGGAATCGTCGTGTTGCGCGGAATCATCGGCGTCGCCACGCCGCCCAACGTTTCGATCGCCAGCGTCAGCGGTGTCACGTCGAGCAGCAGCAGGTCCTTCACTTCGCCTGCCAGCACGCCGGCCTGCACCGCAGCGCCTACCGCGACCACTTCGTCGGGATTCACGCCACGATGCGGCTCCCTGCCAAAGAGTTCCTTCACCATTTCCTGGATCTTCGGCATGCGCGTCTGGCCGCCGACGAGAACGACTTCGTCGATATCGCTTGGCTTCACGTTCGCATCGGCCATTGCCTTCTTGCAGGGCTCGAGCGAGCGATCCAGCAGATCAGAAACCATCTGCTCCAGCTTGGCGCGCGTCAGCTTGCGCACCAGGTGCTTCGGTCCCGTCGCGTCTGCCGTAATAAACGGCAGGTTGATCTCGGTCTCCACCGTCGTCGAAAGCTCGATCTTGGCCTTTTCCGCCGCGTCCTTCAGGCGCTGCAGTGCCATCTCGTTGCCCTTTGAACTCAGGTCGAGCCCCTCTTCCTGCTTGAACTCCGCAATCAGCCACTCCACGATGCGCTGGTCGAGGTTGTCGCCGCCCAGGTGCGTGTCGCCGTTGGTCGACTTCACCTCGATGACGCCTTCGCCTACTTCCAGGATCGAAATATCGAACGTACCGCCGCCGAAGTCATACACCGCGATGGTCTCGTCCTTCTTCTTGTCTAGCCCGTAGGCCAGCGCGGCCGCGGTCGGCTCGTTCACAATGCGCTTCACGTCCAGGCCCGCAATCTTGCCCGCGTCCTTGGTGGCCTGGCGCTGCGCATCGTTGAAGTACGCTGGAACCGTAATCACAGCCTCCGTTACCGTCTCGCCCAGGTAAGCTTCTGCGCTCTTCTTCAGCTTCTGCAGAATCATCGCCGAGATCTCGGGCGGGGTGTATTCCTTGCCCTGCGCCACGACGGCGATGTGGTCGCCCTGCTTGACGACCTTGTAGGGCACCATCTTCATCTCGTCGGTCACTTCGTCATAGCGGCGGCCCATAAACCGCTTGATCGAGAAAATTGTGTTTTCGGGATTTGTGATGGCCTGCCTTTTGGCCACCTGCCCCACCAGCCGCTCGCCGCTCTTCGAAAAGCCGACGACGGACGGCGTTGTGCGTGAACCCTCTTCATTTGCAATGACTTTGGGCTCGCCGCCCTCGAGAACGGCGACGCAAGAGTTGGTCGTGCCGAGGTCGATTCCAATGATTTTTGCCATGTTTTTGTTCCTGCCTCAGGTAAAAGAGTATTTCGTTGTCACTAGATAAGATGCACTATGAGTGAATTAGTGTCAACTTTTATTGATATTAACCCCATAATAGTTTTTCCCTAAGAAACTACCTAAAACCCGATTTGGAACTTAACGTCTTGATGCCCCGCGACCCCGTTTGCCGGGCGATATTAACCAGAGCCCATAATCACCCGGGGACGGGGCTCGCAACTTCAGCACTCGTTTTTTACCGATTCTCTCCGTCTTTGACGGAATCTAGCGCCGAGGCGTCGAATCCAATTAGCGGAGGTTTTGACCCGTGCGAACTGCCCTCCCAAAACCATTCATCGCGATCCTCGCACTCGCATTTGCCATCTGCGGCCAGAAGGCCTCCAGCCAGAACACTCAGGCCCAACCCTCACCGCAGCCTGCCAATTCATCGAAGCCTACCTCCAAGCAGCAGTCTCATCAAAGCAGCCCCTTTGGCGATGTCGGGAACGGTGCCGGAGACATCGGCAAAGGAACCGCCAAGGGCACTGGAGCGGCAACTAAGGGCGTCGGGAAAGGTGCGGGGGACCTTGTCACGCTTCATCCAGTCGACGCCGCTGGCGACGTGGCCAAAGGCGGAGCCGTCGCGGGCAAAGACGTCGGCGTGGGCGCGGCTAAGGGCACGGGAAAGATCGCCGAGGGCACAGGTCGGGGAATTGGCAAGGTATTCCACCATCACCACGGGGCCCAGACGGCCTCGGCGATCTCCACACCACAAAAGTAGGGCCGGGACCGAGATTCCTGGTTGCCGACGGGTTCCACTTCAGGTCCCAAGCCTCGAAGCAACCACCTCTCAGGCAGAGTCAATCTAGAGGCCGTGCCTCGATGCCGGCTTAGGCGGAATCGCCGATCCAGCCAATTGAGTCTGAAGGCAAATTCAGGACATGTCGCCGCTCCACACTAAAATTGCTACTGCTCAGCAAACTCGCGGTCCAGAGGCGTGGAATCGACGGACGCAAAACCCCGGCGATGTCTTATCGCATCTAATGTGTTTAAGGCATTGACGAAGAGTATTTACCCGGCCTGCAACGAGCCGCCCCTGTTGAGCAGCCAATGGACCACCCTGAGCCTCACAACCGGAGGCCATGAGAAGAGGACTATGCCGATATTGACCAAGCCGTGCAAGGGGAAACTTAGTGAACAGACGCAGCTATTGCTCCGCACTGGCGGGGACAGAGCTGATTGGGGGGTGTACCCCTGTGAGATCTGCGGTCAGAGCGTCGGAGTCTCGGCAGCAAATGGGAATTGGGCTCCCGAGAGACATTGGCCTTCCGTCACCTACACTCCCCGCAAACCCAGTGTGGGCCGCTACCTGGCGAAGGCCATGACCCCGGCTAAGCTTCGATTGCGGCCGCATTGAGAGAAGGAAAGTCAATAGCGAAGCCGCTCCTCGAAGTGCAAACTCGCACGACAAATGATGCTTTTGGAAAGTTCGCCGCTTCCGCTTCAGGATGGCTGGGATCGAAGTGGGCCTTTGCGGGAGCGGGCATCGTCATTGTCATCTGGGCGGCCGTTGGCCCTATTTTCCACTTCTCTGACACCTGGCAGTTGGTCATAAACACAGGCACGACCATCGTCACGTTTCTAATGGTCTTTTTGATCCAGAACACACAGAACCGGGACGCGCGAGCGATTAACTTGAAACTCAACGAGCTTATTCGCACTATCGACAAGACACGCGACCAGATGATTGATATCGAGAATTTGAGCGACCTTGAACTCGATAAGTTGCAGACAAAATACGAAAAGATCAAAGCCGCATATATCCAGCGGCAGTCCCCCGACCGCTCGCTTGATCAAGATCTGGTCGACCGTTCAGAGACGGTTCTGGGCGAGTGACCTCCTGCCCAACGCAAAATCTCTATCACAGCAATCGCCCTGACCGGTGTCACAACCAGCCGATGGTCTGATCATTTAGTCTCGACTGTTCCCGGTTGCGATGACCACCGCAGAGGCCCAAGCTCGTTTTCCGCTCACGCAAGGCGTCAACCCCTGGCTCGTCACGGCCTCGGTGATGCTGCCGACGTTCATGGAGGTGCTCGACACCGCCATCGCGTCGGTAGCGCTGCCCTACATCGCCGGCAGCCTCTCCGCCACGAACTCTGAAGCCACCTGGGTGCTCACCAGCTACCTCGTCGCCAATGCCGTCATCCTGCCCGCTTCCAACTGGTTCGCCCGACGATGGGGACGCAAGCGCTTCCTGCTCATCTGCGTAATCATCTTCACCATCGCTTCCTTCTTCTGCGGCGCCGCGCCATCTCTTTCCATCATCCTGCTGGCACGCATTCTGCAGGGTGCCGGCGGTGGGGCATTGCAGCCGCTATCTCAGTCCATCCTCCTCGAAAGCTTTCCACCCGAGAAGCGATCTATGTCCATGGCCGCTTACGGCCTCGGAATCGTTGTCGCTCCTGTACTTGGCCCTACCCTGGGCGGCTGGCTTACCGACACCTTCAGCTGGCGCTATGCCTTCTACATCAACATTCCCGTCGGCATCCTCGCCGTCTTCATGATCGTTCGCTTCGTGCACGACCCGCCCTACATCAAGAACGCCAAGGTTGGCGCCTTCGACAACATCGGCTTCGGTTTGCTCATTGTGTGGACTGGCTGCCTTCAGGTTGTCCTCGACAAAGGCCAGGAAGACGACTGGTTCGGAGCCCTCTGGGTGCGCTGGGCCGTGGCTGCCCTCATCTTCGGCTTCATCGGATGGATCTGGCGCTCGTGGTCTAATCCGCGCGGCTTGGTCGACCTGCACGTGCTCAAGAACCGCAACTTCCGCACCGGCTGTTTTCTGATTGCGCTGCTGGGAATGTGCATCTACATCACCATCGCCATCCTGCCTCTTTATTACCAGGAGATCCTCGGCTACACAGCCTTCACCGCCGGCCTCGTCGTCGGTCCGCGCGGCATTGGATCGTTCATTGGCTCCCCCGTGATCGGTTTTCTCGGCTCCCGCATCGACAATCGCAAACTGCTCAGCGCAGGCTTCATCGGATTCGGCGTCTGCTCGTTGATCTTCGGCACGGTCAATCTCGACATCGGCCCGTACACGCTTCTGCTTCCCATTTTATTTACCGGATTTGCGCTCAGCTTCGTGTTTGTGCCGCTGGCCACCATGTCCACAGCCACTCTCTCACGCGAAGAGATGGGCAACGCCACCGGCCTATTCAACATGCTGCGTAACATCGGCGGGTCAATCGGGATTGCGATGGCAACCACAGCCATCATTCGCCGCGCCGCGTTGCATCAGACCGAGATCGGCGCCAACCTCTCGCCATCAAGTGCCGTCCTCCAGCAGAAATCGCGCATGATCGCCGGGTATCTCGGCCACCAGATCGGCCAGCCCTCCGCGCGTCCGGGATCGCTGGGCCTGATGTACGGAATGCTCCAGCAGCAATCCGCCTTGATGGCCTACGTCGATGTCTTTCGCTGGACTGCTCTGCTCGCCTTCTTCTGCTCCGGCGCCGTCTGGCTCTTCGGCAAACCGCCAAAGCATGCTGCTCCGCCGCCGGGCGCACACTGATTCGTCGCCGCCATCTTCTCCACCTCGAAATTCCGCATCTTAGTAGCTGGATCAACCTGACCTCTGCGGGTGTGGGTCTGGTCCATTACCGGGGCAGGGGCGTCGGGGTTTTCGCGATTTCCCCCACCTCGCTGGCGGCGAAGGAGAATCGCAATGACAGCCGCTGGACCCTGCTCGCGTTTTCACTTCTATTTACAGGAGAACTCCTTATGTCGTCCCCCTCGAAAGACCTGAAAGAAACTGAATCCGCGCTGCTCTCCGTCATCCACGCCCTAATCGACGGCCAGGAAGGCTTCAAGAAAATCGGCGAAGAAATCAAGGACGAGGCGCTGAAGGAATACTTCCTCGCCGAATCACTCACTCGCGCCCAGTTTCGCGGTGTGCTCGAATCCATCCTCCATCAGGAAGGCATGCACGACATAAAAGAGAGCGGCACCGCCGCCGGAACCGTTCGCCGTGCGTGGGGCGATTTGAAATCGGCCCTTGGCGGCGGCGACCACACGCTGCTCTCGACCGCCGAAGAGGGCGAGGACGAAGCCATAGAGGCGTATTCCAAGGCGACGGAAGCCTTTTTGCCGCTGCCCGTGCGCCAGGTGCTCAACACCCAGGCCGCCCACATCGAAAAATCCCACGAGTTCATCAAGGCCGCGCGAGACACAAAAAAGTAGCTGCCCAACTGCTCCTCACTCGATGTGCCCAGCAGGGCACGCCTTTTACTGGAAGGAGCAGCAGCCTTCCGGCCGCTGAAATAAGCTTTTGACAATGAAGGCTGTTAGGGGCGGAAAAACTCGCACACCGCTTTTCGTTTTGAAGGGTACGGGCTTCAGCCGCTGAGGGACGCTGCTTCGGCCCGGGGGCGTTCTTCCGCAGCGTTCTTGAGGCCCGGAGACACTTTCCAGGATCAGCTACCCAGCGTCACAAACCGTCGAGCATCCTCGTCGAAGCGCTCAATCCGACCCGAGAGAATTTCGTAGTACCATCCGTGAACCTGGAGCCGCTCCTCCCTCACCGCCCGCGCAACTGCCGGCTGCGCGCGCAGATTCAAGAGCTGCGCCACTACGTTCCCGCGAATCAGCGAACAGAGTTCCGCATGCGCGCCATCCTCTGGATTCAGAGGCTGCCGGTGGCTGAACGCTGCCTCCACGTGCTGTAACCAGCGGCTCGCCTTGGGCAGCTTTTCAAGTCCCCGCCGATCCAGTGCAGCCTTCATCGCCCCACAGTCCGAGTGGCCGCAAAGAATCGCGTGCTTCACCTTCAGCACCTCGACTGCATATTCGATCGTGGCGGTGCATCCATCCACATCGTTTCCCGTCACCGGGACCACGTTCCCCGCATTGCGCGTAATGAACAAATCACCCGGCCCAGTTCCGAGAATCAGATCCGGCAGCACGCGTGAGTCGGAACATGTGATGAAGAGACACTCCGGCGCCTGCGATTCCGCCAGCAGGTGAAACTGGTCGCGTTTGTGGGGAAACACTTCGGCCAGAAACTTCTTGTGACCCTCAATCAAGCGCTGCATCCGTACCTCACAACAACATGGCTGTAGATTTTCAAACCTTCGAGACTCAGCCTATCGCATCGAGCCGCTGATCCCTTGTCTTGGGACGTACCTCGGAGGCCGCGCAGAGCACCTGCGAGACTCCGGATTCTTCACATGACGAGTTTGCGCGTCAAGCTCGTCTGATCTTCCGTCAAATTGGCGTAATCGTGCCAGAGATCGCATTCTCCGTTTTCTGACGACAAAACCGCCCCCCTTCCATACACTTATCCAACGATGGCCACCGAGACCCCCCTGAAGATCGAGCCCATTCCGGGCAGCCAACCGGGAACGGTGATCCTCCGGCTCACCGGGGCCTTGACCCAGAACAGCGTCCTTCCTCTTCGCGCCTTATTCCGCGGTACCGAGCCGCCGCGCCACACCATCCTCGATCTCAGCGGAGTTCCCTTCATGGATTCCGCGGGCATGAGCGAAATCATCAACCACGAGGTCTATTGCCGCGACAAACAGGTCCGGCTTACGCTCGCCGGCGTCACACCCCGCGTCCTCAGCATGTTCCACATCACACGGTTGGAAAAAGTTCTCACCCTGGCGGCCAGCGTCGAAGAGGCTGAAACCAAAACGTAGACGCATGGCTGCGATTGTTACTATTCGAACGGAAGGAGTTCCACGCAGCCGATCATGATTGCCCGCCGACTTGTCTCCGCCATCGCTTTGGTTACCTCACTTTCCCTGGTCGCGCTCGACCTTCATGCGCAGGCCGTCGACACCCTCGACCCCGCTCTGAAAACACGCATCGACGAAATCGCGAATGACGTCCTCAAACAGACCGGCGTCCCTTCTGCATCCGTCGCCATCGTCAAAGGCGGCAAACTGGTTTACGCAAATGCCTACGGCAACGCGCGTCTCGATCCGCCCACTCCCGCGACCGCCGACATGCGCTACTCCATCGGCTCCATCTCCAAACAGTTCACGGCGGCGGCTATTCTCCTCCTGCAGGAGCAAGGCAAACTCTCTCTCGATGATGCGGTCGGCAAATACATTCCTGGCCTCACCCGCGGCGACGAAGTCACCATCCGACAGATCCTCTCCCACACCTCCGGCTACCAGGACTACTGGCCCGAGGACTACGTGATGACGCCTATGCTGCATCCCGAGAGCGCGCAGCAGATCCTCGACACCTGGGCCAAAAAGCCGCTCGATTTCGATCCCGGCACGCAATGGCAATACTCCAACACCAATTACGTCATCGCCGGTGCGATCGTCGAAAAAGTCAGTGGACAGAAGCTCATGGACTTCCTCGGCGAGCATATCTTTCATCCGCTCGGCATGAAATCCGTGTGGAACTCCGATGAAACCAAGCTCACCCAGGCCGACGCGACTGCCTACTATCGCCACGCCCTCGGCCCGCTCCGCGTTGCACCCAAGGAGGGACGCGGCTGGATGTTTGCCGCAGGCGAACTGGCCATGACCGCCCATGACCTCGCACTGTGGAATCAAAGCCTCATCGCCCAAACCATCCTCAAGCCTGAAAGCTACAAACAGATGTTCACCTCAGTAAAGCTGAAAGACGGCAAGGATACCCATTACGGCCTCGGCGTTGAAGTGCTCGACCTGAACGGTCATCGCAACATCGAGCACAGTGGCGAAGTCTCCGGCTTCGTTTCAGACAATAACGTGCTCGTGGACGACGGCGCCGCCGTCTCTGTTCTCACCAATCAGGATGCGGTGGGAGCGGCCTCCACCATCGCCCGGCTTGCAGTGCCCGTGGTCGCAGGATTCCTGCCCAGCGACTCCGAGAAACAAGCACTCGATATCTACCGTGGCCTTCAGAAGGGCCGCATCGATCGCTCCCTGCTGGCTCCGAACCTGAACGATTACTTCACGCCCGAGGCGATTTCGGACTTTCAATCGAGCCTCGGTCCGCTGGGCGAGCCGCTCACTTTCCACCAGACCGGTGAAGCGCTGCGTGGCGGCATGACTTTCCGCGGATTTACTATCACCTACCCGAACAAGCGCCTGAGGCTCACCACCTACACCTACCCCGACGGCAAACTCGAACAATACCTGATTGCGCCTGCCGATTAGTTCCTCGTCTTCGCGCGAACAGGGGCGCATCCATTCCGAGTGCTCGTCGTCTCACAAACATGGGTGCCCCGTCCATTCGACAGTTTTCCGTCGAATGGGTGGGAAAGCACGAATCATCCGCCTGGAAGACGTCTCGCTGAAGAGGGCCCATTGCAGCTGCACCGATTCTTGTTCACAGCCACGCTCACGTGTGCCAGCCGTGTAGTTCAGGTAAGAGACCGCCTTCTCGGCAGAGTCCCTCGCAGCCGGCCAGAGTGTGCCGGGATTTCAGTAACACAACATACAATCCCCAGCGGGAAAAACCAGGTTGACGCGGTATTTGTCAGACCCTCCAGCGCCCCTCCGCAAGCAGCGGTGCTTATCTGTCACGGCATCGGCGAAATCGTCTCGCAATGGTTTCCCATTCAGCAGATATTCGCCGAGAACAACATCGCCTCGCTCGTCTTCGATTACTCCGGCTATGGCCGAAGCACCGGCTTCATTGACTGGACCCAATGCGAGAAGGACGCCATTTCCGCCTTCGAACTTCTTCGGAGTCTAGCGCCCAATGTCCCCATTTCTGTCCTCGGATTCTCGCTCGGAACTGGAGTCGCCCCCGCCATCATCAATCGTGTAACCGCTGATCGCATCGTACTTTGCGCCGGCTTCTCTTCTTTTCGCAACGCCGCGCGCGCCGCATGGATCCCCAGATTCATATCCCCTCTGGTGCCACCGATCTGGTCTGCCGCAGACGCTCTGCGCGACACATCTCTGCCCGTTCTGATCGTGCAAGGCGATCGAGATCGGCTCTTTTCCATGCAAATGGGACAGGAGCTCCTCTCCTGTTGCGGCAGCCGTGCCGATTTTCTTGTTCTGCCCGCCCGCTCCCACAACGAACCTTTCTACAAACCGAAGCAAGAGTACTGGGGGCCGATTATCTCCTGGCTCCTCCGCGAAGATGCAATAAGCAGTGGGAACCCGCTGACTTGCTGACTCGCTAACAGGCGCGTCAGCGCCGCCAACGCTCGCACAGCGAGCCCTAACCCCGCGAACCCCGCCCTTCCCCCTCTTTTCGATACACTTGTATCTGACCTATGTTTGAGAACCTTACAGAAAAGCTGCAACGAGCCTTCAAGAATCTCCGCGGACAGGGCACGCTCACCGAAGAGAACATCCAGGAGGCGCTGCGCGAGATCCGCATCGCCATGCTCGAAGCCGACGTCAACCTGAACGTCGTGAACGAGCTCATCGACCACATCCGCGTCAAAGCCGTTGGCAGTGAAGTGCTTACCGCTCTTTCGCCCTCCGAGCAGGTCATCAAGATTGTCCGCGATGAACTGGTCGAACTCCTGGGCCGCGATACCGCCCGCTTCAAGTTTGCCTCGCAGCCTCCCACTGTCATCCTCATGGCTGGCCTGCAGGGCTCCGGTAAAACCACCACCAGCGGCAAGCTCGCAGCCTGGCTCAAAAAGGGTGGCCACCGCCCCATGCTCGTTTCGGTTGACGTCTACCGCCCGGCCGCGCGCGAGCAACTCAAAATCGTCGCCAAGTCCATCGAAGCCCGGCTCTACGAAGGCAAGATCAACGATGAAACCGCGGGCTCCAAACTCGTCGAGCGCCTCGCCACCGAAGCTCGCCGCGAAGCCCGCATACTCGCCTGCGACACCCTTATCGTTGACACCGCCGGCCGCCTCCACGTCGACGAAGAGCTGATGACCGAGATGGAGCAGCTCAAAAAACTCCTCAACCCATCCGAAATCTTGTTCGTCGCCGACGCCATGACCGGTCAGGACGCCGTCAACTCGGCACAGGACTTTCATAAGCGCCTCGGCCTCACCGGCGTCATCCTCACGAAGATGGACGGCGACTCCCGCGGCGGCGCGGCCATCTCCATTCGCCACGTCACTGGCCAGCCCATCAAGTTCATCGGCACCGGTGAAAAAGCGGACGCCTTCGAACCATTTCATCCCGACCGCATCGTCGGCCGCATCCTCGGTATGGGCGACATGCTTTCGCTCATCGAGAAGGCGGAGTCCACGCTCGATAGAAAGAAGTCCGAAGAGTTTGCGAAGAAAGCGCTCCTCGGCGACGGCTTCACGCTCGAAGACTTCCGCGATCAGTTGAAGCAGATCAAGAAGCTCGGCTCGATGGAATCGATTCTCAAAATGCTGCCCTCGGTCGGCCCCTTCGCCGGACTCCAGCAAGCCGCGGGCCAGGTCGACGAAAAGCAGTTCGTCCGCCTCGAAGCCATCATTAGTTCCATGACCACCTTCGAGCGCCGCAACCATGAAATCATCTCGGGATCTCGCCGCAAGCGCATCGCCGCCGGCTCCGGAACCAGCGTGCAGGATGTAAATCAGCTTCTTCGCCAATACGCGCAGATGAGCAAAATGTTTAAGCAGATGGGCAAAGGCGGCTTGGCCAAACAAATGATGCGCGGCGGCATGTCAAGTCTGATGGGCAAACAAAAATTCGGAAGATAAACATACTGAGTTCGATCAATCGCAAACGCATACGGGCCAAAGAAGTGTCATCCTGAGCGGAGCAGCTTGGGGCCCTCTCAGATGATTCATCATCTGAGAGGTAAGCGAAGCGAAGGACCTGCTTTTAGCTTTTCGCTTTTGCAGTGCCAAGCGAGCCACTCAACAACAGCAATGTCATCCTGAGCAAGCGCAGCGAGTCGAAGGATCTGCAGTTGCTTTTGGCATTATCAGCACGACCGCACCTTGAAGAAACCATGACCACCCTGCAAGACCAACTCGACGAAATTACTGCCAACACCCGCAACCTCGTGCAGCCCGAACGCCTCGCCGTCGGCGAGCGAGCCGTCGAGGAACTTTTCGCAACTGGCATCGAGGAGAGAATCCTTCCCGTCGGCACACAGGCGCCCGAGTTCGCTCTCAAGGATTCCAACGGCAAGCTCGTCCGCTCGCGCGATCTGCTCGCCCTTGGCCCGCTGGTCATCAAGTTCTTCCGCGGCCGCTGGTGTCCTTATTGCGTGACCGAACTGGAAACCTGGCGCGATCTCTATGGCCAGCTTCGCGAGCGCGGCGCGCTCATGGTCGCCATCGGCCCGCAAATCGAGCGACAGAGCGACTTCATGGCAAACCAGCACGGCCTGCCTTTCCCAGTGCTTAGCGATCCCGGCAATGCAGTCGCTGAGAAGTTCGGCCTCGTCTACACCATCCCCGAATACCACCGCGACTACTACCTCTCCATCCTCGTCAACATCCCCTACGTCAACGGCGACAAGAGCTGGCGGCTACCCCTGCCCGCCATCTACGTAATCTCTAAAGATGGAAAGGTTGCATTCGCCGAAGCCCACGCCGACTTCCGGGTCCGCCCCGAACCCGAAGAAGCCCTCGCCACCGCCTGCGACATCCCTCGCCGCTGATATACAGAAGAGCAACCTCTCGGTTGCATATCAAACGGATACTTTGATCTGCCAGGGAAAGAGGATGCCCATCCATTCGACGTCCTTTGTCGAATGGGTGGAAAAGCGCGAACCCGATGACGCCGCTTCGCATCTCCCTATTTTGCCGGATGAGCCAAAACCGCCCTGACACGGTCGGTGCCGATTCCGCGGATCAAAAACACTTTGCTGCGCGAGAGTTCCCCACTCGCAAGCTCGACCGATCTCTTTGGGATGCCTAGAATCCCGGCAAGAAACGCAAGCAGCGCCTCGTTTGCGCGGCCTTCTACCGGCGGAGCCTGCACCGCAATCTTCAACTGCGCTGCATCACCGTCGCCGTAGACGCCGATGATTGCCGTCTTTTTCGCGCCGGGCTGCGCCCGAACAGCGAGTGTGACGCCGCCCGCCACTTCGCGCAGCATTGCCATACTCATTCGGGCGGTCCCTTATAAGGAGCGCGTTTCCCGAACAGCGCCGTTCCCACGCGAATCCGCGTCGCGCCCTCCGCAATCGCCAGCGAAAAATCTCCACTCATCCCCATCGAGAGCACATCAAAGTTCAGGCGAGGATGCGCCGCAGCCCAGCGATCGCGCAACTCGCGCAAACTGCGGAAACATGCACGAGTAACCTGCTCCTCCGCACCCCACGGCGCAATCGTCATGAGCCCCCGCGCTTCCAGACGCGATAGTTCCGGAAGAACTTCCAGCAGTTGTGCTGCATCCGACGACTCCGGCTCCAGGCCTTCCTTGGTTTCTTCAGGGCTCAGCTTTACCTCAAGCAAAACCGGCAGCCGCTTGCCTAATTTCCCCGCAGCGTCATTCAGCCGCTGGGCCAGCCGCAAAGAGTCAACCGAATCCACCGCGTCGAAAAGCTCAACCGCCTTTCCCGCCTTATTCGATTGCAGATGCCCGATCAGATGAACGCGGACGGCAGGATTTCTCAACTCGGTCCGAAGAGCTGCTGCACACAATGCCTTGTTCGCGAACTCCTGAACACGGTTCTCGCCAAACAGAGTTAGCCCCAGCGACGTGGCCTCCGCAATCGTTTCCGCAGGATAGGTCTTCGAGACCGCCATCAACTCGACGTCTTCCCTCGGTCGCCCCGCCTTCCGGCAGGCATCCGCAATCTCCGATTCAAGCTTTTCCAGGTTCTCCGCGAGCAGACTCATTCTGCGTTGCCGACAGGCTGACGCGCGCTTTCCAGCCGACCGCTAACTGGCACATGGTCGATCCCGATGATGAAGACAACAAGCGACCCATCAAACTTCGCAGTGAAACGGCCTGGGAAGATTGTCGACACCACAGCTCCCTCTCGCGACAACATCAGTGCCCGTGTTCTTCCAGATATTTCTCTGCCTCGAGCGCAGCCATGCAGCCTGTTCCGGCGGCCGTAATCGCCTGGCGATAACGCCGGTCCTGCACATCACCGCACGCGTACACGCCCGGCACTGGAATTCCATGGCGCGTAGTAATCACGTTGCCCTGTGTCAGCACGTAGCCCTCGTCGTCCAGATCGATCTGGCCGGCAAACATCTTCGCATTCGGCTCGTGCCCGATTCCGAGGAACATGCCATCCACGTGCAGAACACTTGTCGCTCCCGTGGTCACATCGCGCAAGCGCAGCCCCTTCACTTCCTTCTCGTCGACACCCAGCACTTCATCCACCACGGTGTTGGTGCGGAACTCAATGTTGGGATGCGCCATCGCGCGCTCCAACATGATCTTCGATGCACGGAACGCAGGCCGCCGATGCAGGAGCGTCACCTTCGGCGCAAAGCGCGTCAGGAACAGCGCCTCCTCCATGGCCGAGTCGCCGCCGCCCACGACTGCAATCGGTTTGCCGCGGAAAAAGAATCCATCGCAGGTTGCGCAGCTCGAAACTCCATGCCCAATCAGCGCCTGCTCACTCGGCAATCCCAGCCAACGTGCGCTCGCGCCTGAGGCGATAATCAGCGTACGCGCCAAAACTTCACCTGCCGACGTGTGCAGCCGGAACGGATGCACGCCGAGTTCCACGCGCTCCAGGTGCGCAAGCTTGAAATCTGCTCCAAACCGAGCTGCCTGCTTCTTCATGTTGTCGATCAGCTCAGGCCCCTGAATGCCATCCGGCCACCCCGGAAAATTCTCCACGAGCGAGGTGATGGAGAGCTGGCCTCCCGGCTCGTGCCCTTCCAATACAAGCGGTTTCAAGTTGGCGCGCGCGCTGTAGATAGCGGCGGTCAATCCGGCGCAGCCGGAACCAAGAATTACGGTGTCACGTGTCTCTGTCATGAAGTTTCCCAGTAAATTGTAGACGGCGCAGCCCATTCTGCCCGCATCGGAAATCCGCGTCGAAACTGCCTGCGCCTCTCCAACCAAGTGGCCACCGAATCTTCCTCCACCAATCAAACGGCAATAGTTAAGATGATTCACATGGCAAATCTGACTCTTGTCTACGGAATGCGGCTGTTGCCCGAGGGCGAAGTAACCGAGATCAACGACGCAACGCTCAAGCTCGCCAACGGCCACGAAGCGCATGTCACCATGCACGTGCTCGAGGGCTCACGCGAAGAGATCGAGGCGCAGCTCAAGCAGAGCCTCGACGCCTTCTTTGATTTCTATCCGGAGATTTGACCGGGCAGTTCCGCTTCCACGCGGAACTACCACTCGGTCATGTGCTCACATTCGCGCCTGTGTGACCTTCTTCGAAGTGCTCTGGCGCACGCGCAGATTGTCAACAGCGTAATCGATGAAGCGCGGCTCAAAGTGCGGAACCTCCCGCATGAAGCGGCATGTCGCGATCACCTGGTCCACGATGAATCGCGGATGATAGGCCGCAAGTTCCAGCCCTTTATCCACCGTCACCTTGTGCACAATGACATCGAAAATCTCGTCGGAGAATTCGATTGATTGCTTCTTGCACTCCGATTCAAATATCTTCTTGTAGTTTTCAGTCGAGGGCGCACCAACCTCGATTTTGTAAGGCAAGCGACGTAAAAACGCCGGATCCATCAGATCCTCGGGCTCGAGGTTAGTCGAGAAGATCACAAGTTCCTCAAACGGAATCGAGAACGTTTTTCCTGTGTGCAGCTTCAAGTAGTCGACCTTGCCCTCCAGCGGCACGATCCAGCGATTCAGCAGGGTCGTCGGACTCACAATCTGCCGTCCGAAGTCGTCGATCAAGAAGCATCCCCCCAGCGCTTTCACGTGCAACGGAGCTTCGTAATAGTGTCCCGTTGTGTCATAGCGCAGATCGAGCATCTCCAGCGTCAGTTCGCCGCCGGTGATTACAAACGGCCGCTGGCACGGCACCCAGCGCGCATCATAAGTCTGCGCTCTGGTAACCGTGAATTCGGACTCGTCGTCTTCGATGTCTACGGTCGCCAGGGGCAAGTGGATGCTTGGATCGTGAACCCGGATAATCTGTCCCTCGACCATCACGGAATAGGGAACGTAAATCACATCGCAGAAAACGGAAGCGAAACGCTGCGCTACGGTTGTCTTGCCGTTTCCTGGCGGCCCGTAGAGCAGCATTGCGCGCCCTGAATTCAGCGCCGGCCCCGCCTGCTCGATAATGTGATCGTCAAACTGCAATCCAATGGTCGCAGCCGTGATCTTCTCCGGCGTTACCAGTTCATTTGTCAGCTTCTGCAAGTTCACCTGGTCCGTGAACTCATCAAGCGTCACCGGCGCCGGGCCCGTATAGTGCTGCCGGTTCATTGCGTCGATCACGAACCGGCGACCCTGTTCCGTAAAGGTATAGGCGAGATCGATCAGGCTGTCGGAGTTGCGCGAGCCAAGGGTTTGCAGGAAAAGCCTGTCTACCGACATGCGGACCAGTTCGAGAACGATGCCGTAGGGTAACTTGATCGCGTCGGCAAACTGCCGTACGGTCTGCAGCCGGCCCACATAGATCAATTTCAGCATCAGGCTCAGCAAATCGCTCTCATCGATCCCCGTTGCCTTAATGTTCTCGGGCTCTCGCGGCGTGCGGTGCAGAAACCTCTCCAGGGTCTCCTTCGAAATCGCTCCATTGGCAATGAGGTTATCGCCGAGACGGCCCCCACACAAAGAAAGGCGTTCCAACGCCTTTGCTATGTCCATCTCGCTCACGAGCTTGGCCCGGACGAGCAAATCTCCCAATCTTAGACGCGCGCTGATAGTGCCCCCTCAATCCCTCAAAATGCTGCTTGGATCGCTGGTTTATTGTAGCCAGAAAAGTAACTTTACAATGAACTTAGGTAACCATAGGCGCCTCGGTTATAGTTACGAGCGTGTCACATTGCTCGAATCTGGTCATTTCTCACAAGTTCTGCACGCACGTGTTTCAATCTTCCTTCGATCCAGCCTCCTGAAACGGACTTGCATCCTCAACTGCCAATAATCAGCGAGGCCACTGGCAACGATCAGCGGCTAGGTACTGGAGCTCCCATTCCGAACGCGGGCCTTTTCCATGCGCATTGCCTCGACGATGACCAGTTCAATCCGAACGTCGTCGCTGCGCTCGTGACCTGGGGGCCCCCTTGGGCATCACATAGGGTAAAGCGAGGTGCAATGAGCGAACTGACGAAGCCGCTCACGTCGGACAAGGGCGGCGGCCTTCCGCGCGTTGTCATCGTGGGTGCTGGATTTGGTGGCCTGCACGCTGCCAAGGCGCTACGGAAACTGCCTGTGGATGTAACTGTCATCGACCGCCGCAATCACTTCACCTTTCAGCCGCTGCTCTACCAGGTGGCACTGGCCGTCCTCTCCCCGGCCGACATCGCCCAACCTATCCGCGGCATCCTTCGCCGCCAGACCAATACCGAAGTACTGATGGATGAAGTAGTTGGCATCGACGTGCAGGCGCGACGCGTCGGTCTTGCATCGGGCATGCAGTTTGCTTACGACTATCTCGTCATCGCCACTGGCGCCACTCACTCCTACTTCGGCAAAAACCAGTGGGCGCCTTTTGCTCCCGGTCTTAAAAGCATTGAAGACGCCATCGAAATCCGCCGCCGCGTGCTTTTAGCCTTCGAACTCGCGGAGCGCCAAATGCTGGAGCACGGCTGGCATCCCCCGCTCAACTTCGTCGTTATCGGGGGCGGTCCCACCGGTGTCGAACTAGCTGGAGCCATCAGCGATATCGCCAAGTTATACATGCGCCACGATTTCCGCCACATCGACCCCACCAAGGCGCGGGTGCTACTCCTCGACAACGGCCCCCGGCTCCTGGCCGCATACCCTCCAGATCTCTCGGCCAAGGCCGAACGCGAACTCTTTGACCTCGGCGTCGAAGTCCACACCGGGAGCAATGTCACCAACGTAGGGCCCGGCTGGGTCGAGGCCAATAACCAGCGCATCGAGGGCGCGGTGATCTTGTGGGCCGCCGGCGTGCAGGCCTCACCCCTCGGCAAAATGCTCGGCGCCCCTGTCGACAAGCGAGGCTGTGTCCTTGTCGACAACAATCTCAATCCCCCCGGCCTGCCTGAAGTCTTCGTCCTCGGCGACCTCGCCCATTTCGAACAGGATGGTCACCAGATCCCCGGTGTCGCTCAACCTGCAATGCAGATGGGCGATTATGTGGGCAAAGCCATCGCCGCCGATCTCGCACAACAGCCTCGCCCCGCCTTCCGCTACTTCGACAAGGGTGACATGGCCACCGTCGGTCGCATGGCTGCCGTTGCCGACGTGAAGTGGCCGTTCAAAGCGCACCTCAGCGGCTTTCCCGCCTGGGTTACCTGGATGGTGGTACATATCTTCTTTCTCATCGGCTACCGCAACCGCCTTGCAGTCATTTCCCAATGGATCTGGAACTATTTCATGTTCACTCGCAGCGCCAGACTCATCACCGGCGACCAACGCCTCCCCGGCTGGCAGGATCAGATCGACGCCGGCCCGTCACCGCAAGAAGAAGACCGCACTGCCGCAGTGCGATGAGAAGGGCATCTGGCGGCTGGCTCATCAAGTAAACTGGTAAGAGTCATGCTCGATCTGGGATTTGTCCGGGGCAACCTGGAAGTTGTCGAAGAAAAACTGCGCGCCCGTGGCGCCGACCCTGCCGCGCTGCTTGGAGATTTCCGCAAACTGGATCAAAGCCGGCGCGAGGCCATCACCGCTTCAGAGCAACTCAAGGCCCGCCGCAACGAACTCTCGCAGCAGGTCGCCACCCTCAAGCGCGAAGGCAAAGACGCTACCGCCGTGATGGACGAGACGCGCGCCTTGAAAGATCGCCTCGAAGAGCTCGACAAGACAGCCACCGCGCTCGATGAGCAGATGCGCCTCTCCCTCGCCGGCATTCCTAACCTCACTCGCGACGAAGTCCCCACCGGCAAGTCCGAAGAAGACAACGTCACCGTCAAGACCTGGGGGCAGAAGCCGAATTTTAATTTCACGCCCAAGCCACACTGGGAGCTCGGCGAACAGCTCGGTATCCTTGACCTCGAGCGCGCCGCCAAGCTCAGCGGAGCGCGCTTCGCCGTCTACATGGGTGCGGGAGCACGCCTCGAACGCGCTCTCATCAGCTTCATGCTCGATATTCACACGCAGAAGCACGGCTATGCCGAAGTCCTGCCGCCCTTCATGGTTAACTCCAAGAGTCTGTTCGGCACTGGCCAACTGCCCAAGTTCGCCGAAGACCTCTTCCGCTGTTCTGACGCGGACGCCGAAGCCGTGGCTCGCGGTGAGTTCAAAGACAACGACCACTGGCTGATCCCCACCGCTGAGGTTCCGGTCACCAATCTCTACCGCGACGAAATCCTCGACGAAGACCGTTTGCCCATCTGCCTCACGGCCTACACACCCTGCTTCCGCGCCGAAGCTGGGGCCGCAGGCAAGGACACGCGCGGCATCATTCGCCAGCACCAGTTTCAAAAGGTTGAGCTGGTGAAGTTCACGCGCCCCGAAGAGTCCGACGCGGAACATGAAAAGCTGACTCGCGACGCCGAAGAAATTCTCGAGGCCCTCAAGCTTCCCTATCGCCGCGTCCTGCTCTGCACTGCCGACACCGGCTTCAGTTCCGCCAAGACCTTCGACCTCGAAGTCTGGCTCCCCGGCCAACAGCTCTATCGCGAAATCTCCTCCTGCTCCAACTTCGAAGGCTTCCAGGCCCGCCGCGCCAACATCCGCTTCAAGCCCTCTGCGAAGGGGAAGAACGAATTCGTGCATACGCTCAACGGCAGCGGCCTGGCTGTGGGCCGAACCTGGCTCGCCATTCTCGAAAACTACCAACAGGCCGATGGCTCCGTTGCAGTCCCTGAAGCGCTGCGCCCTTACATGGGGGGCCTTGAGTACATCACCCCCCAGGAGCAGAAATGAACAAGCTCCTCAAAAGCTACTTCTATTGGACCTACCCTCGCGGCAACGTCCACTACGACGTCCTGGTCACGCTGATCCTGCTCTTCATCTTCGTCACTCCGCATCTGTGGGACTTTGGCGACAAGCCTTCGCGTGCGGCCGGCCCGTCCCATCCCATCCAGGTAATCGGGGATGGCGGCCGCGGCATCATCGTGACCGTGGCTGCATCGGATGTGAACGTTCCGCCGTCGGCCTCCGTCAGCGACGTACGCAAGGTTCTCCGCAAAGCCATCGAACCCGTCACCGGCGATGCCGTCTCGGTCATCCGCTGGGAGACCGCGCCGGACGTGCAGGGCAACACGGTATGGAAGATCTGGGCCCGGCGTTAAACGCCCATCCCGATCCGCATCTAACCGTTCAACAGGAAGAGGAAGTCTATGCCCTTTCGTAAGAAAACCTTGGTCGCCGCATCGCTTGCGCTCTTTTTCGCGCCGGTCACCCCGAAGATCGCGGCACAGGACCTGAAGACCGTGCTGGCAAAGCTTGATGCCGCCTCGGCAAATTTCCATTCCACGACGGCAGACTTCGAATTCGACTCGACGCAGACCGATCCGGTACCCAACACCGATGTACAGAAGGGCACGGTTTATTACGATCGAAAGAACGGCGCGATGCGTATGGGCATTCACATCGCCGAGGAGAACGGAAAGCCGGTTCCCAAGGTCATCGTCGTTGGCGGCGGAGAATTCCAGCTCTATGAAAAGCTACTCAACCAGGTCACACGCTCCAAAAAGGCCGAAAAATACGAAAGCTATCTCTTGCTTGGCTTCGGTGCCAGCGGAAAAGATCTCGAACAGAAATTCAATGTGAAATACGCTGGCGAGGAAACTGTGAGCGGCGTAAAGACTGAGAAGCTTGAGCTCGTCGCGAAGGACCCCGACGTCCTCAAGCTCTTTCCAAAGATAACGATCTGGATCGATCCAACCCGCGGCGTCAGCTTGAAGCAGTTCTTCGATGAAGGTCAGGGCCAGTCACGCACCTGTACTTACTCCAACATACGAGTGAATCAGCCTCTGCCCTCCGACGCCTTCACGTTCAAGACCGACAGTAAAACCCAATTCATCGACCGATAGAGCGCAATCCCGCCCAGTACAAACAGCATCGGAAAGCACTCGAGCGTATACCGCGCCTCGGGTGCTTCCACCGTCAGCAGCAATGCGCTGCGAAGCACCATGTACGCCAGCATCCACCGCCACATCCGCGGGCGCAAAAAGAGTCCCGCAACCCCTAGCAGAACATAAAACGCATTCAACCCTGCGTAGAACCAGCTGAACCGCGTCTCGACATGATGATGCTTGTACACCCACCAGTCCAGATCGATCGGCAGATTCTCCACCCGCGGCCGCAGCCACATGTCCACAACTCGCCCCACCGGCAGCAACACATGTGAACGCAGCGGGTGTGCCGTATATCTTTCCGCCGCAAGTTTCGCAAAGCGCGCATCGATCTCCGGCGTGAGACTCTCGCCGCTGTTGTTGTAGTCATTCGCCAGGGCCGCGGTCTCCGCATACTGCTCCGGCGAATCGAATGCCCGCGCCGGCAGCTTCGAAATATCAAGCGTGTCCCCGGGAACGTTCCAGTACACCTCGTAAGTCGAAACAAAATCCAGGGTCCACGTCTTTACCCAGCTGATCCACCCCGCTTGGGTCGATTCCCCTGGATCCGTCGCATAACGCGGCGCCAGCGGCTCGATCACGCGGAACGTGCTCCAGTTGCGCCATGTCCATGCTGCAAACGGCATTGCCGCCAGCAGCACGCACACCGCAACCATCTTCACGATGCCACCTTGGACTTTCAGGTTTTCTTTCTGCCGAATCAGCGTTAACAGCAGCGGCGGTGCAAATGCCAACGCCACCAGCGCCCCATCCGGCCGCAACAGCGCAGCATACGTCACCGCAAACGTGAACCCGAGCGCCGCGGGCCACCCTGGCCGTTCTTGGAATTTCGCTGCGCACCACATCGCCAGCGCAATCACAAACAGCGTCGGTGCCTCCGTCAGGGGATTCGCCGCGTACACTGCTGTAAAGGGACAAAGCGCCGCCAACCACAATGTGGAATGCGCCGCGCCCCGGCTTAACCGCGCAGGAGCCACGCGCCGCGCAAAATCTGCCAACAGCAGGCAACCCACGAGGTCCAACACAATCTGTACCCACGCTGCCGAAGCGTAGTTCTCCATCCCGAACAACTTGAAGCATGCCGCCAGAAACAATGGATAGCCGGGCAGCCGAATCAGCGTCGGATATGTCTCACCGGTGCCAACCGTCAGCGCGTAACGGCCCGACAACAGAAGGTTTTTGGCAATGCCCCCGTAGATCAGGGCGTCCCCGGTGACCTCGTAGAAGTGCCTGAGCATCCAAACACGCAGCAATCCCCCGGCAAAAAGAGCCGGCAATACCCACAGAGCAGTCCGCGCGCGGTTCTCTCCGGCTACCAGCCGCATCGATTGACTCAGAGGTTCAGCTTCCATACGATTCGTACTGTATACCGTAAAAACGGCGATGCCCGATAAACAGATATTTTTCGATCCTCAACGAACCCGATGGAAGCGCCTGCGCCGCATTCTCGACATTACTGCGGTCATCACCACGCTAGTACTCGCGGGCTTTATCTTCAATGTACTCCGCGGACAGCCGCTGCCCGAACTTCTGCTTCCGACCCAGAAGCACACCTACAGGGCATTGCAAAACCGGGCGCCCGTAACACGCGGCCAGAGGCCGGCTCGTCCCGCGCGCCGCAAGACCGATCGCAAACCCTCCGAAATCCCTTTCAACACCGGCGAAGGATTGCGCGCCGCCTACTACATCCCGGAAGACGCAGCCAGCTTTTCGTCCCTCAAAGAGCACATCCACCAGATCGACTTGCTATTCCCGCAGTGGCTGCACTTCGATGCTCCTTCGACCGACCTCCAGGGAACCACCTCCGACGGTCATGAGTTCCCCATCTTCCAGGGTGACGTGATTCACGATCCCGACGAAAACAACAGGGTCAAGCGCGTCATCCAGGGAGCGCGTGAAGACACTGAAATCTTTCCCCATCTCAACAACTTCAATGCGCATACGCAAAGCTTCGATCCCGCCATGGGCGACGTGATCAAGGACCCTGCTAAGCGTAACCAAATCCGGCAGGAGATCCTCCGCCTCTTAACCGCATTCCCCGGCTATCACGGCCTTTCGTTCGACATCGAGAATCTCAATGACGATGCCCGCCCCGCCTATCTCACACTCATTCAGGAGCTCTACTCCGATCTGCACGCGCGCAACCTTCGCCTCTACATCAACGTGGCCGCCTCTACCCCCGCCGACGATCTGAAAGTCATCTCCGCTAACTCCGACGGCGTGGTGCTGATGAACTACGATGAGCACGAAGTGGATTCGCAGCCCGGCCCCATCGCCAGCCAGGATTGGTTCGTCGCTAATCTAGAGCGGGTCCTCAAATCCAAGGCAGTCCCTCTCAACAAACTCATCTGCGCTGTCGGCAACTACGGCTACGACTGGGAGATGTCGATTCCCGATCCCAAATCTCGCGATCCCAAGCTGCGCAAACCCCGCGTCGTTGATACAGAGGTCATGGATCACGTCTCCGATGTATGGCAGCGCGCCAGCGACGCCGACGCCGACCTCGACCTCGACTACAACTCACTCAATCCCCACTATGAGTACATCGACGAAGACACTCACACGCGTCATGTTGTGTGGTTTCTTGATGGTGTCACGCTGCTCAACGAAATGCGCGCCGCGCGCGGTCTCGGTCTTCAGACCTTCGCATTATGGCGTCTCGGCTCAGAAGATCGCGCCATGTGGAATGTGTGGGACAAACCGACCAACCCCGCCTCGCTCGACGCACTTGGTACGCTGCAGCCCGGACACGACGTCGACACTGAAGGATCCGGCGATATTTTACGTGTCACCGGATTGCCGCAGACAGGCAGGCGCGCCGTGACCATTGATACGGATGAGCCGGACCCGCGCAAGAAACTCATCATCGATGAGCACCTGGATGTTTTTCCCCACACCTACACCGTCGAGTACTACGGCTATCATCCGAACCAGGTCGCGATCTCCTTCGACGATGGCCCCGATCCCAAGTGGACGCCCAAGATCCTTGACATCCTTAAAGAGAAGAATGTCAAGGGAACCTTCATGATGATCGGCGCAGAGGCCCAGGAGAACATCGGCCTCATGCAGCGCGTGCAGCGAGAGGGTCATGAGATCGGCAACCACACTTTTTTTCATCCCGACATCAGTGAAATCGATAACAACCGGCTCGACCTCGAAGTAAAGCTCACTGAACGCCTGTTCGCCAGCAAACTCGGCGTGCAGCCGCTGTACTTCCGTCCGCCCTACGACATCGACGAGGAGCCCGAGACCGATGACCAGGCTGCCCCCATCGTGCGCGTCCAGCAACTCGGATTCACCGTTGTCGGCAACAAGATCGACACCAACGACTGGGATGAGCGCCAGCGCAAGACGCCCGACGAGATCATCCAATTCGTGCTCGACCAGTTGAACACCATGAAGACCAAGCCGCAGTTCCGCGGCTCCGTTATCCTCATGCACGATGGCGGCGGCGATCGCTCTGTCACCATTGCCACGCTCCCCCTCCTCATCGACACCCTGCGCGCGAGAGGCTACACCTTCGTTCCAGTCTCATCCCTGATGGGAATGACAACCGCACAGGTCATGCCACCGCTTACCTGGCGGCAATACCTCCGCGCCATCCCCGATTCCATCGCCTTCTCCGCGCTCTCCATCATCGGCCGCTTTATCGTCCTCGTTTTCTTCGTTGGCGACGTCCTGATGAGTGCGCGCCTGATCATCGTCGGTATCTTTGCCATCATCGACCGTCTTCGTCGGCCGCATCGGGAAGCTTCACCCGGGTTCAATCCGCGCGTCGCCGTCCTCATCCCTGCCTACAACGAAGAAAAGGTCATCGTCCGCACTATCCGCTCAGTTCTCAATTCCGACTACGCAAATTTGCACGTCATCGTCATCGACGACGGATCATCAGATCGCACCTTCGAAGTGGCCCGCGAGGCCTACGCGAAGGACATCGCGGCCGGCCGCGTTCAGGTACTTACTAAGCCTAACGGGGGAAAAGCCGCAGCCCTTAACTACGCACTCGAGAGCATTGACGAAGATTTCTACGTAGGCATCGACGCAGACACTGTTATCGCCATGGACGCGATTTCAAAACTCATTCCACACTTTGAAGATGAACGTGTCGGCGCCGTCGCTGGAAACGCCAAGGTCGGCAACCGCGTCAACCTCTGGACCCGTTGGCAGGCCCTCGAATACATCACCAGCCAGAACTTTGAACGGCGCGCTCTCAATCTTTTCAACGTAGTCACCGTCGTCCCCGGAGCCATCGGCGCATGGCGCACTGCAGGTGCTAAAGCAGCCGGCGGCTACCCGATTAACACTGTCGCCGAAGACGCTGACTTGACGATGAATCTACTGGAGCAGAAATACAAGGTTGTCTACGAAGATCGCGCGCTCGCATTCACTGAGGCTCCCATCGATGCGCGCGGGCTCATGCGCCAGCGCTTCCGGTGGTCCTTTGGAATTCTGCAGGCGGTCTGGAAACATCGCATGGCCTTCATCCGCAACAAGGCGATGGGCCTTTTCGCGCTGCCCAACATCCTCATCTTCCAGATGCTCCTGCCGCTCGTTTCGCCCTTCATCGACATCATGTTCCTGGCAGGCATCGTGCATTACCTCGCCGACAGACACTACCATCCGGAAGCAGCATCCGCTGCAAGCCTCGAAAAACTGCTCGCCTACTTCGGCGCCTTCCTCCTCATCGACTTCGTGACCTCCACCATCGCCTTCAGCCTCGAGCGCCGCCATCCAGCCAACAAGGGCGATGGCTGGCTACTCTTCCACATCTGGCTGCAGCGCTTCGCCTACCGCCAGGTCTTCTCCATCGTGCTCGCCAAAACCCTCAAGCGCGCCATCGACGGCAAACCTTTCAACTGGGATAAACTCGAGCGCACCGCCCAAATGAGTAAGCAGACCGAAGCTCTGACAACCTAGTTGCTGCGCCGAAGACAGCAGTCATCACTGTTTCTCTGGGAGCTTGTTTGGGAAACCGCTACTACACTGGTCCGGTCACCGATCACTTCGACGGCAAGCAATTCCACCACGCCGGGCTGTCCTCCACCGACAAAAGCCTGATCGACCTTCTTCGCTGGAAGCTGTTCGCCAAACCGTCATCGTGGCCGCAATCTGTGCCAGCGCGCTCGGGGCTTAAACCCGACTCCAGTGTCGAAGGCCTCCGCATCACCGCCATTGGCCACGCCTCGACACTGATCCAGGTTGCCGGCATCAACATCCTCGTCGATCCCGTATGGTCGGACCGCGCCAGTCCGTTCAACTGGACCGGCCCGCGACGCCGCAATCCGCCCGCAGTGGCTCTCGAAGATCTTCCCAAAATCCATGCCGTCCTGGTCACCCATAACCACTACGACCACATGGACACCGCGACCATCGGCGCGCTCTGGCAAACTCACAAGCCGGCTGTGATTTCTCCTCTCGGCAACGACACTGTCATTCGCAGAGATGCGCCAAGCGTGAATGTCCAAACTGGAGACTGGTGGCAAAGTTTCAGCCTGTCGGATCAAGTGCGCGCCACTATCGTCCCCGCCTATCACTGGTCCGCTCGCAATCTCGGCGATCGTCGGTTCGCGCTCTGGGGCGGCTTTATTCTCAAAACGCCTGCAGGCCTCGTCTATTGCGCCGGCGATACCGCCTGGCAGGACGGAAAGATCTTCGCCGAGATTCGCAACCGCTGCGGTAGTCCTCTCGTCGCCATTCTCCCCATCGGTGCCTACGAACCCCGCTGGTTCATGAAGACCCAACACACCGACCCAGCTGAAGCGTTGCAGATCGCCATCGACCTCGGCGCACGCCATCTCCTCGGCGTCCACTGGGCCACTTTCCAACTCACCGACGAGCCATGGGACGAGCCAGCCAAGCTGCTAGAGAGCGCGATGCGTGATCGTTGCCCCGCCAACCTAAATGCCCGAGCCCTCCGCCCCGGCGATATCTGGGAATCCGCGAACGCGTGATGTTGTTTCCTGATCTGCAACCAATCAGTTGCCCATCGCTCCGCCGCACTTGGGCCACCTCATCCATCACACAGTTTCCTGGGGCCTCACCGACAGGTTTTTGTCAGTGTGGTGGAATCGCGGCATGGTGGGAAAGCAAGACCGGGGTGCCCCATCCATGACGCAGTCTCATCGCGGCATGGGTGGGAAAGTACGTACCCCGGTAGCCAATCGTCACTCTTCTAGCTTGTGGACGGCAGCGTCGCCCGCCGGGGAATCAGCACCGGAATTCCGTCAACAACCGGATAGCTGCTGCCACACCCGCTGCACACCACCGTCGCCTTTTCAAAACGCAGCTGCGCGTAGCACACCGGGCAGGCCAGGTCATCGGCCCACTGCTTCAGATTGTCGAGATTTGGCTTCTTCGATTCGCCTGGCATTGGCACGCACTAGTGAATCGTAGCGTCAGGAGCGTCTTTATCTGCATCTCCCGGACGCCGATTCGGCCTGCGCATGAATTCCTGCTCGATGCGCTCGTTCGTGCCCGCATGTGCGAATTCATACGCCACACGAATGCCGTTGAAGATAGCGCGATCATTTGAAGACCCATGCCCGATCACGCAGACGCCGCGCACGCCCAGCAGCTGTGCCCCGCCGTACTCGCGATAATCCAGTCGCCGCCGAAAGTCGTTGAATGCCTGCCGGGACAACAGGGCACCCACCTTCGCCGTCACCGTGCGTGTCAACGACTCGCGCAGCACTTCACGCACAAACCGCCCCACGCCTTCGCTCGTCTTCAGCGCCACGTTGCCCACAAACCCGTCGCAGACAATCACGTCGGCCTGCCCGCTGAAAATGTCGCGACCTTCCACGTTGCCGATAAACTTGATCGGCAGCGCTTTAAGCAGTGGGAAAGCCTCGCGGGTAAGATCGTTCCCCTTGCTCTCTTCCTCGCCGATCGAGAGCAGCCCGACGCGTGGATGCGCGATCTTCAGCACGCTGCGTGCGTACATCTCGCCCATGACGGCAAATTGTTCCAGGTTGTATGCCTTGCAATCCACGTTGGCGCCTACATCGAGTAGTACGCACGGATTGCCTGTAGAACTGGGCATCGGCGTAGCCAGCGCCGGACGGTCAACTCCCGGCAGCGCCCCCAACACCATCTTCGCCGTGGCCATCGCAGCGCCAGTATTGCCTGCCGTTACAAAGCCCTTGGCCTTACCCTCGCGCACCAGTTTCAATCCCACACGCATCGAGCTGTCGCGCTTGGTGCGGACCGCAGCCGCCGCCTTTTCCTCCATGCCGATTCGTTCCGACGCATGGTGAATGACGATGGGCAGCTCCTCGTTTTCGAGGTGCTCGTCCAGCAGGTCGCGAAGCTCGGAGGATGGCCCTACGAGGTGCACACGAACAGGCAGTTCGCGGCAAGCCATGATCGCGCCCTTGATCTCGGGCTCAGGCGCCTTATCGGAACCGACTGCGTCAAGAACGATGTCGACGAGCATACTTGCGTCACCGGGATTCGGCTGATGATGCGTAATTGCCGGAAATACTGACGGGGCCGTTCCCTTGGGACGACCCCGCAGTCTTAAACACTTGCATCATTGCATATTCCGGGCAGGTTCAGTTGCGAACGCCGGTTTACTTTGCAGCTTCCTTGGTCTCAAGCACAGCACGACCCTTGTACTCACCGCACTTGGCGCAGGCGCGATGGGGAAGCTTCTTCTCGTGGCAATTCGGGCACTCCGACAAGCCGGTCGAGGTGAGAAAGTCGTGGGCACGGCGATTGGCGGTGCGGCGCGTAGAGTGGCGCCTTTTCGGATTCGGCATGGTGCAATTCCTTTCGCGTTCTCGCTCATCCTGGACCACACAGATCCAGACTGCCTCTCGGCACGGGCGGAACACCTGAACATTAATGTTTTGAGGACTTTATCTGGCTGCGTAGCCCGGAAAGCGCCTCCCAGCGGGGGTCAGTTGGACCCTCATCGCAGGAACAATCCTGGCTATTGCGGTTCTGGCCGCAGCGCGGGCAAAGTCCTTTACAGTCAGGCTTGCACAGCGTCCTGACCGGCAGGGACAATAGCACCTGCTCGCGCAGCACATCCTCAAGCAAAAGACTGTCTCTCTGATAATAACCGATTTCCGTCTCCGGCGCTGTTATCGACCGCTCGGTGGCCTCGGAGTCTGCGCCCGCCGGCCGGAAGATCAGGTCAAACTCCGCGGCTAGCGGAATTTCCACAGGTTCCACACACCGGGCACAGGGCACCTCGAACTTGCCCGCAAACTTCCCGCGCAGACGGATATCTGCGACGATATCTTTCGGCCCGCGATGTTCGTGGATAACCTCGGCCAGGCCCGAAGTGGCCAGATTGCCGTCCTGTTTGGCCTCATCCCCCAAATCAACCTTACCGGGCGGCAGCGCCAGATCAAATTCGATCGGCTCCCGCTCCAGCTCGCTAACTTTGAATTCCATAGAATTCAGCCTACGGCTGTGCTGCCAGTGAGTCAATCTACCCCAGCGATACGGACCCGCCGCTGGAGACCCTTCAGTGTGCGGATCGGTACCGTGCAGATTGAAATTCAAACGGAGCCAGCCTAGTGCTCGGAGCGCGCTTCCAGGCGTGCCCGGATCTCAGCAATCTGCTTCGCGTGTCGCGCGGGATGCGCCGCAATCATGATCAGCGTCTCAGCACACGTCACAGGCCCGACGATCAGCGGATGGTCCGTCATCATGCAGCGCGGATCGCCGGTGCAGTTCTCCACCCAGCGCTCCACCTCGGCCCGCGTCGCATCGAACGCGGCCAATGCTTCACCCAAGGTTGCGAACTGTCCCTTCGGATGCGCTTGTTCTGGCGCTTCAATCCGGCGACTCCGATCCGCAGCAAGCATCGCAATCTTGCCTTCGCGACGCGATTTTTCGAATGGCTGATCGGTGTGTTCAGCTGCGTGCAGGCGCGTCAATAGGTAACGCTCCGACTCCACCATATGCTCGACGCAATCCAGAATCGACCAGGCTTCGTGCGAAGGCTTGCGCGTGGCCATTCCGTCATCAACGCCAGCGACAGCCTCACCCAGCGCCTCGCGACCGGCCTGCAACTCGCGCAAGATCCTGAGCTTTTCCGCCTGTTCCATTCTGGTCAGACCTTAATGCTGGAACAGCTATTCTGGTTCCGGGTAGCCGTCCCAGTCAACTGCGAAAGGAGAGTATGCAAATTCGCGATGCTTTCCAGCCGGATTTCGAAGAGATCACTGCAATCTACAACGACGTCTTGACTCACTCGACCGCCATTTACAACGACCGTCCCGCCAGCGTTGCCGATCGCATCGCCTGGTGGCGCTCACGCCTGGAACAGCACTACCCCGTTGCTCGTGGCAACCGACGGCGAGCACGTGTGCGGATTCGGCAGCTACGGCGATTTTCGATCCTGGCCCGGCTACCGACGCTGAAGTGTCTTGCTACCCAGGAGAAACTGCCTGGAAAGACCATTCTGATTGTCGATGTCTCCGGCTCGATGTACTCGGGGCAGATCAGATACACCGTCGAGGGCACCGTTCACATTGCGTCCAGCCTTCGTGGACAAGGCGTCGGCTCGCTTCTGCTCAAGGCCCTCATCGTGCATGCACAGGAGGCAGGCAAGCACTCCATGATCGCCGGAGTGGATTCTGAAAACGCTGCATCTCTCCGCTTTCTCGATCGCTTCGGCTTCGAGCGCGTCGGGCATCTTCGCGAAGTCGGCTACAAGTTCGACCGCTTTCTCGACCTGGTTCTGCTGCAATGCTGGATCACACCGCGAGTCGGGCACGATTGAACAACGCGCGTCGGCTCTGTTATGGAGTGAGAACATGCTCTCGATGATCGATGAGTTGATCCGGCACAAATGGTGGGCCAATGCCAGCCTGTTGGACGCAATTGAGCAAGATCCGGCGGCTGCTGAGGATGAGGATCTCCGCAGGATGCTTCACCATATCCTCTTTTCCAACCGGTTCTGGTTCTTCACTATCCTCGGGCTCCCCTTCGTGCGCGAAGATGAGATGCAGATTCCCGCCAATCTCGCAGGCGTCATCGAGCGATTCAAAGTAACCGAGCATCTCGAATCCGAGTGGCTTTCGAAAGCGAGTGAGTCAGACCTCGAACGAATGTTGCAAACCCGTTCGTCTCGACTGGGGATCGACGTCTCAGTCATGCAGGCGATTCTGCAGATTTGCATGCATACCCAGGGACATCGCGCTCAATGTGCGTCCCGATTGCGCGCCCTCGGCGGAACACCGCCCGGCACAGACTATGTTTTGTGGATCAAAGATCAAATCTCGGCGCGCTAGGATGTCTCTCCGCTTCAAAGTCCCGCGGCTAAACCATTGTTGATACTTGACTTATATGGCAAAATCTGATATAATGCTAAAGTGCCTCCACCCACGGAAACTTACTAGAGGCCGCGCACAAAGGAGACCCTCATGATCCAGTCAGAATCGGCCATTGCCCGTTTCATCCAGTTGTTTGTGCAGAGAAGCAGCAGGGAGAGCATTCCCGAGCAGGTGTCGCAATTTGCCGATCCCTTTATCTCTGCCGACCCAAACGGAACTCGCTGCGTTCGCGTCGACGACTTCGCAGCGGCATTGCCGAGGCGAAAGCTGCTCTTCGATCGACTCGGCTGCAAGCCCGCGGTATTGGTAAGTCTTCAGGAGACGCGGCTTGACGCGCGGTACATCCTTGCGAAAACTACATGGCGTTTTGATTTTGCTCGCGCGAATTCGGGAGAAGCCGAACAGGTACTCGCCGATTCGACGTTTCTGATCGATACCGGCGAAGAAGAATTCAAAATTGTAATGTACATGACCCATCAGGACATCATGCAGGTGCTTCGCGACCGCGGCATTCTTCAGGGCTGAATGATCTGCTGGATCTAGTGCGCCGGCTCTTCCGGCGCGTGCAGATACCGGCCCGCGAACTCCAGAAAGTAAGGCCAGTTCGGGGCCGGTGTATGTCCGCCATCGTGCTGTCGAAACGCCAGATCGCCCATGGCCAGCGCAGTGCCAACCGGTGGAAATTGTGTAGTCCCCAGGTCCTTCGCACCCACAAGCCGATAGACCGGTCCAGCGGCCACCGCGGCCAGAAACATCCCGCGGGGATCGGCCCACGCGTCGCCCTTGGGATTGGCATAGCCATCCCCTGTATCCGCACCTCCGCCGATAAATAACGGCCGCGGCGCACAAAGCGCAATCAGTTCGTGATTATCCACCGGCAGATTACCCGCATTCAGCGGCCCGGCATAGCGCAGAAAGTTCCCGTCAAACCAGTGATACAGCGAAGCGCCGGCAACATTCGGAATCTGCTCGCCATAAATGTGCCGGTACAGCTTCGCGCCGCCCTCGCCCGACGAACTGATGTAGCCGATGGCAAAGTTCGGATTGTAGGCCATCGCAACCAGCACTGCCTTGCCGAATCGCGAATGCCCCGCGAGCCCCACCTGCTTCGAATCGACCGCCTTGTCCATTTTGAAATATTTGAGCGCCTCATCGGCGCCCCAGGCCCATGCCTTCAGCACGCCCCAGTCGTCGAGCTTCCGCGGCTGTCCCTCGTTGCTTGATCCAATGATCCCTTCAGTCAGTCCGGATCCATCATCCTTCTGATAGCTAACCGGATTCAGAATCGCGAAACCCCATCCGCGCTGCACTACGAGTCTGCCATCCACTCCCCATGGTGTCGGAACGCAGCTGTCCAGCGATCCGCTCGTCGCCAGCTCAAAATCCTTCGCAAACGCAAGTTCCATGATCACTGGTACGGGACCTGAAGCATGAGCCGGAACTGTCAACAACAAATCGATGCTGAACCCATTCGGTGTCTTCACCCGAGGCTTAACCTGTCCCGCGAGCCGCTTCGTAATCACATCGACGCCACCCCACTTCTCGTGAACCGCGCTCAGCACGAGCCATTTCACCGCCGGCTGCGAGAGCGGCGTTCGCCCCAGCACCTCGCGATCAAAATCCTCCCGGATCTCCCGTCTTCGTTTGAACCAGTCCGCCGGGGTCTTCACCGCCCTCCCATTCTTGAAAACGAGCGGATCGGGCAGATTGGGAAATATGTTCGCCCTCGCTTCGTCGTAGTTGGTAGCCTTCGGCGATCGCGCATCCGGAACTGGGGCCGGCCGCAAATCAGATTCCTTTAGCCCCAGCAATCCAAGAAGCCGCTGCCGATCCTGTTCCGCGGTCAGTTGCAAGGGGACTGAGGACGTCGCCGGCAGAGCGCTGGTTGAATTCTGCAGCGAACTTTGCGCCGGCGCGCCAGGGTTCATCAGCGCCAGTGTGAATATCCCTGACAACACGCGAACGGCGAATCGTGAGAACACAGTCGGCGCTCTCAATTCTATTGCGGAATTATCCATACTAGATCGGCCCCAAGCATACTCACCGCCAGCCTTGAGGGCAACAAGGTCGCTGTCGCGTCCTGTCACGACCCTTCAAGTTACTGCTGCTTGCGCCGATGACCAACTTGACTGATTCGTGATTTCGGTCGCGTGTCGGCTGCCGGCTCTGGTTGATCAGCTTCGGTCTCAAAGGGAAAGGAACATCTCTCATGTCCGTCATTCGCAACATTCCTGTTGGACGCAAGTTCGTTATCGCGTTCGGGCTTGTGTGCGTCCCGTGCCTCGCGCTCGGGCTCTATTCCCTTCTCACATTCCGCGCGATCTCCCAAAAAATCGCCACGCACGGCACGGAAGAGTCCACGGCGGCATACACCGCAAGCACCCACGCAGCATGGGTCAATGGATTTGTAACCCTTCTCATCGCCGCTCTCTGCATCCTCGTTGGTACCGTACTGAACCGCGCCATCGCACCGCGTATAGCGCACGGCACCGCCATGCTCGAGCGCCTTGCCGCTAAAGACCTGACGGCGTGCGTGCCAGTGACTGGCACCGACGAGATCGGCCGCCTCGGGGGAGCAATGAACAAATGTGCCGAAACCATGCGCATTGTGCTCCAGGAGGTGGGTCGCGGCGCGGACACACTCTCGGCAGCGAGCACTGAGATCACCGCGCGCGCCGTGCAAAGCGCCGGCAATGCTCATGCACAATCGAGCAAAACCAACCAGATTGCCGCGGCCGCTCAAGAAATGACGGCCACCATCGCCGAAATCAGCCACAACGCCGAGAGCGCCGCGTCAGCCAGCCGCATCTCCGCGGAAACTGCCGATCAGGGCGGAGCCGTGATGCAAGCCGCGGCAACCACCATGGAGAAGATCGCCGCCGCAACCGGCGCCGTTGCTGAGAAGATGAAATCCCTCGCTCACCGCTCCGAGGAAATCGGCAAAGTGGTCAGCGTAATCCAGGAGATCAGTGAACAAACCAATCTGCTGGCTCTCAACGCGGCCATCGAAGCAGCACGCGCGGGCGAGCACGGAAGAGGTTTTGCTGTGGTCGCCGGTGAAGTCCGGCGTCTTGCCGAACGCACCAAAGGCGCCACCGAGGAAATCGCGACCACCATTCGCAGCATCCAGGAAGAAACGCGCAGCACATTGGAAGTGATGCAGGAGAGCCGCGCCGCCGTCGAGAATGGCATGAATGAAACCGGTCGCGCACGCAAAAGCCTTGAAGCCACCATCGAAGCATCCCGGGAGGTGGAAAACCAGATCCAGTTGATCGCCTCGGCCGCCACTGAACAAACCGCTGCCTCGAGCGAGATCTCGGAATCCGCCGGTCAAATCTCTCAACTCGCAATCGAAAGCGCCCAGGGAGCCGAAGAGGCCGTCGAAGCGCTCAAGAACCTGGCCTCCCTCGCAAGCGAGCTCGACGGGATGATTCGCCAGTTCAATTTTGAGCAATCAAGCGGCCACAACGAATCGCCGCCTCCCGGTCGTCAGGCCGCATTCCTCAACGAACCCCGGACGGCACACGCCTGAGCTATTTCCTGGTGCAGCCCATTGGCCCTAAAGGGGACATATTCCCCAATGGGGCCTCTTTTTTGACCGACTCTTCGCACTCCCTTGCACATTAACCAGGCCTGACTCTGCCGTTCGCTCTGATATTCTCGGCACGGCTGGCATCGAAGGCGCAGCTTCACACCTCTATCAAGGCCACCGGGTACAATCCTTATCTGGATTGATGAAAGCTTCATCGGGTTGAGACAATCAAGAACGGAGCGGGATCTTCCTTGCATCGCCCAAAGGCTCCGCGCCAGGTCCAGTAACGAGTGCATGCTTGGAATGCCTCGATCCGCTGCCGTACTGAGTAAGAGCGCTTCGACCTCTGATCGACCCCTGGAGACACGCGCATGAGTGCCGCCAAATACGACCTTGTCGTTATCGGTTCCGGGCCTTCGGGGCAGCGCGCCGCCGTGGCTGCTTCCAAGATGAAGAAACGCGTCGCCGTGGTGGAATCGCGATCGGTCGTAGGCGGAGTCTGCGTCAACACCGGCACCATTCCGTCCAAGACAATGCGCGAGGCTGTTCTGCACCTCTCCGGATATAACTATCGATCCATCTACGGAATGAACTACCGGGTCAAAGAAAAGATCTCCATGGCCGACCTCGCCTTTCGCGTCCAGGCCGTGATCAAAACCGAAGTTGACGTGACTGAGGCGCAGCTCTCGCGCAATGGCATCGACATCGTCCACGGCATCGCCCACTTTGTCGACCCGCACCAGGTCCGCGTAGAGGGCCTGCAGGGCGACACCACCATCGAAGCCGACCGCATCATCATCGCCGTCGGCACCAAGCCCGCCTCAACTCCCCAAAGTCCCCATCAACGGCCGCACCATTGTCAACAGCGACCAGGTCCTCGATCTTCCATCGCTGCCGAAATCCCTAATCGTCGTAGGTGGCGGCGTCATTGGCGTCGAATACACCTGCATGTTCTCGACCCTCGGCGTGCGTGTCACGTTGATTGAAAAACGCGCCAAGCTGCTCGAATTCGCCGACCAGGAGATTGTCGAATCGCTTAGCTACCACCTCCGCGACAGCCGCGTAACCATGCGCCTCGGCGAAGAAGTGGAGAGTGTCGAGGAACTCGCCGACGGCACGGTCGTCGCCAATCTGCAGAGCAAGAAAAAAGTATCCGGCGACGCGTTGCTCTATGCCGTCGGACGGCAGGGCGCCATCGACGATCTCAACCTCGCCGCAGCCGGTATCGAAGCAGACAATCGCGGCCGCATCCCTGTCGACGAGAACTACCAGACGAAAGTCGAGCACATTTACGCCGCCGGCGATGTCGTCGGCTTCCCTTCCCTCGCTTCCGTCTCAATGGAGCAGGGACGCATCGCGGCCGCGCGCGCCTTCAACGACAACGCAACATCATCCAACCCAAGTTTCTATCCATACGGCATCTACACCATTCCTGAAATCAGCTTCATCGGCAAAACCGAAGAGCAGCTCACCGACGAGGATGTGCCCTACGAAGTCGGCATGGCGTTCTACCGCGAAACGGCGCGCGGCCAGATTCGCGGCGACACAACTGGCCGCCTTAAGTTGATCTTTCATCGCGACACGCGCAAGGTTCTTGGCGTGCACATTATTGGCGAGGGCGCCAGCGAGCTCGTGCACATCGGCCAGGCAGTCATGATCTTCGGCGGCACCGTCGACTACTTCGTCGAAACCGTCTTCAACTATCCGACACTCGCCGAGTGCTACAAGGCTGCAGCGTTCAACGGACTCGGCCGCCTGCACCGCTACCAGGTGGAATAATCCAAAATGCGCAATCACTCAAAACGCACGAGAAATCGTTGCAACGGATTTGTTTTGGAGTACGACGTTTTTCTTCCCCAGAGAGTTCGAGTTTTAGCAGTGTCATCCTGAGCCGAGCAGGCTCGGGGCCCCGCAGACGATGTATTCGACTGCCGGGTAAGCAGAGCGAAGGATCTGCTTCTCGGTTGCTGACCGAGCGATCAATTCGCGCAAGTCACGGCATGACGGTCCTTACGGAGGGCGAAATGACTACCGCAATCGGCGTTGTCGTAACTGAACATATTGTTGCCGGCAGGCTGGAGGATATGCGCCTTGCAGGTGAAACCGTTCGCTATCCCCAGGACACCGCCGAGGTCGACGCGCTCAACGGACTTCCAGTGGGCGAGTTCGTGGAAATCCTCGCCGGCGAAATTCTGTCCGTAGTCGGCAAGGGCAACGTCGATGCGATCGGCGTGGCCGTCCCCGGCGTCATTCGTCACGGCGTCGTCGAAGATTCGCCGAATCTCACGCAGATCAAGGGCATGCGCCTTGCCGAAGAACTTACCCGCGTCCTAGGGGCCAAAGGTGTAAATGCGCCTGTACACATCGCCAACGATGCCGATGCCATCGCAGCCGGTGTCGCCGCCACCCGCGGACAACTCAACAAGCTCACCCGCGTCTGGACCATCGGCAACGGCATCGGTTATGGCCGCTGGCCGTACGTTGAAGGCGTCTGGGAGGGCGGACACATCACCGTTAGTCTCGATCCCAAGGAGCACTTCTGCGGTTGCGGCGGCGTCGGCCATCTTGAAGGCATCATGGGCTATCGCGCCATGCGCATGCGCTTCCTCGACCTCGAACCCGAAGAGGTCTTCGCGCAGGCCCAAAAGGGTGATGCCCGTTGCCGCGAATTCGTCGACCTCTGGCACACCGCCTTGGCTGCCGCAACAGCTTCGTTCATTCATCTTGCCGGTCCGGGACGCTTCTACTTCACCGGTCACAACGTAGGCTTCCTCGACATCCCCTTGTTGCGCCGCCATCTCGAAACCATGGTCAAGATGAGCCCGCTCCTGAGCTACTCACTCGAGATCCTCCCCAACGACGACGCCACAGCACTGCTCGGAGCCGGCGTCAGCGCCATTCGCGCGCTGGCGTCCTAGCTGGTGTCCTGGAAATTCTTCCACTAAGTGGCGGTGTCATTCTGAGCGAACGGGGCTCCAAACGTCATTCAGTTTGGGGGTGGTGAGCGAAGAATCTCCTTCTGGGCTTATCTGGTTTCTGTTAAGGAATTCAGACTCACCACACTAGGTAGATTCTTCGGAGCCGCAGCAACCGTCCATCCGATGTAAAGTGTTCCTGCCTCCGAATGGTCATTGAGTTTTGCCTCAAGTGTGCTTTACTCAGAAAAACCACCCGGGAGCCCATCGATGGACCTGTGGAGTCTCACGCGTAGATCTCGCGCGCTCCTCTGTCTTCGCGCCGCGTTCCTCCTTTCAATCTTCGCCGTTTCCTCTGTGCATCTCTGGGCCCAGTCCGCGGACGATCAGGATGATGATGAGGACGGCTACAGTACTTCTGCCGCTCTCACGATGAGGTACGACGCGCGAGGAAATGCGAACGTCACTTTCTATTCGTTTGCAGACTTGCAGAATTGGAGTGAGATCGAGACGCGGCTCGAACAGTCTCTGCGCTGCCCGGCCGGATCGCTGGTTCACCCTACACCAAATCCGGAAATCCCGAGATTCCTCAAATCGCGATCTGCAAAAGAGCAGGAACAGTACCTAAAGTACGCCGAGCAGAACCGCAAGAGCACCTTGCGGGGCGAATGCCCCGCAGCATTGGCCCGCACAAAACTCCTGCTTTCCACCGACATTTCGCTCGTCTCGATCGCATCAGAACTAAGGCGCGAGGGAATTAAAAAGCTCTCGCTCAGAATCACTTATCCTAAGTCCAAATACTTCGAGCAGACGCCCGGGATCGAGCCCCCGTGGGAGCCGGACGCGGGCGATGCGCCGCATTCAGCCGCTGCCGATCCGTATTCGCACGCCTACTACCTGGTCGATGTGGGAGCTCCGTCTCCTGCCTCCATTCACCTTGCGTTTGGATTGCGCACGCGGGACGCAATTCGCATTACCATATTGCCCGCTGTCTTTCTTCTCTCGCCGATTCTGATTTGCCTCTGGATGCGGCGAGCGGCAATTCGTGACGCGAAGACCGACCCAACCAGCGCATGGTTCAGCTATTTCCGTGTCCTCACCTGGTGCGGCAATTCTCTGCTTCTCATCTGGATGATGGGCCAGACCATCCGCCAGGGCCTTGAAGTCCTGACCTCGTATTACACGGCCGCGCATACCGGCGGCGCTGTGGCAATCTCGGTTGCGATCATGATGCTGCCACCCTGGGTCGCTTTTTTGATCTGTATTCTCATCTCCTACAAGGTCTACGTTCAGGTACGGGGCAATACGTGGACCCGCGCTGAGTTCATTGCCACTCAATCGCTCTCGCTCGCCACATATCTCCTGCCGCTGATGTGTTTCCTTGCGGCAATCGCGATGATCTCGGTCAATGGACAGGTCTCGATGGCGCTGTTCATCGGGGTCTATGTCACCTACAAGGCTTGCGGCTGGCTCAACGTAAAGATATCCGGAACCCATCTGGTGCCTTTGACCACCGGCGAACTTCGCGATCACGTATTCGCTCTGGCCAAAAAGGCCGCCGTCGAAGTGCGTCAGGTATTCGTAATGCCCGCAGGAAAATCGCAAATGGCGAATGCGTTTGCCTCGCGAAATCATCACGTTTTCTTCACGGATTATCTTTTGAACCGTCTGAACCGGCGGGAAGTGAGCGCCGTTGCGGCACACGAAATTACCCACATCCAGAAAAACCACACGACTTGAAAAACAGTGGCGCTGGTCGCATTGTTTCTGTCCCCGCAGATCCTCTACGGAATCTTCAGTAGCCTTATCGGCTCTTTGCGCCATAGCCTGCAACTGCGCCAGACCGCAGGGGGAACAGGTTCCGCACCAGGTCTAGCCGCAGTGGTTCACTTCCTCGACCACACCCTTCAGTTTCCAGAACTGATTCTTGTCCTCTACACCTTCGCCTTGGTTCTCTACTTCCTGCACTCCCAGTACCTGGAACATCTGGCCGATACCGGAGCCGTGCAGCTCACCGCCGACCCAGAGTCGGTCATCACATCCCTTCTCAAACTCGGTCGCTTAAATCTTTCGCCGGTCCAATGGGATCGGGCCACTGGTTCCTTGCTCACGCATCCCTCCACGTTGAAGCGGGTGCAGCGCGTCGCGCGGGTGGGCCAGGTATCGCCCGAACGCCTGCAGCAACTTCTCGTGGATTCCGCAAATCGCGAATCGGAGCGCATCACTGAGGACGCTTCGGAACTAACCGACCAGTTCTCCGCAGCGACAGCAGCCTCCCCCAATCCCGTTGTGACGGCAGCCCGCAATTCTGGCCAACTCGCATTCAAGGTATGGATTTTGCGGTTCCTCTACATCGCGCCACCCGCACTTGTGACCTGGACGGTCGTTCACACTCGCACGCAACACAAAGCTGGCGCTTACATCCTGTGCGGAGTCGCATGCCTCGTGTTACACATGGTCGTCGCTGAATGGCAAGGAGTATGGGGCCGTAAGCGCTTGCGGCGAGACTTCCGCGCACACCTTGAGGACGAGGGAATCCTGGTTGACGATCGTGCCGTCTTAGTCGACCTCAGTCCTCATCCCACCCTGCGCATATACGCGTTGGGCTACACCTGGGATACAGGATACCTGCTCTTCGCTAAAGACAAGCTCTGCTACGTCGGCGATCAGGCTCGCTTTGCGCTAGGACCGGAACAACTGCTGGCGATCCATCTTGGTTCTGGCACGCCAGGGTGGTTTCCTGATCCAAGAATCTACTTTGACTGGCAGCCGGATGCCGCCTCTCCAGTTCAGACCTGGAACCTCTTGCCGATGGAGCCCTGCTCGTTATGGCACATTTCGCGGCAGGCTCGTGATCTTCACACAAATCTCGAGCACTGGAAATCACAACAGTCCGACTACCCTGACGCCTCCCCTGCATTGAAAGACCTCTCCGCACCCGCGATCGGCGCAGTCACCAGCCATCCGGTTAAATCGGTCGTCAACTTCCGCCGCTTCGCAAAGGTTGCGTTCTTGAATCAGGTATTGGCAATTGCGGTCTGCTTGACGCTCGACATCCCGGCGATCTGGTATGTCTGCGCCATCGACTTTCTCGCTCTCGTGTACGCCTTCATGCCGTTCTGGTTCTACAGGGACCCGGAGGTCGCCAGGCCGGCGGTGCATGCTGGCAGCGAAAAACTCCAACAAGACTTGCAAACCGGCACTTAGGACTTCGTTGTGGTTGCGTTTTGGACTAATCCGTCCCGAGCGGCGCGTGTCGTGCACCCTGCGGGATGTCAATGCCCGGCATCCCATCTCTATGACATAAACCATTCGAATCTAACGGTATAGCGCCCGATCATGTTTTGCAGATCATTTCCCATCAAAGGCGCACAATGGACTTGCAGTCAATTCCGCGGCGGAAATCTGGTTCAGAAAACGGGAAGGCTCAAATCCGAAAGCGCCCGTAACTCCTTTGATGAGAGGACTCTACGGTTAAGTTCATTCACAGGAGGATCTTGCAGCCATCAGCATCCCTATCCTGCTGAAAGAAGGGACTTTGCTCCCAGAGTATGGGGGGAAACCCCCTGCCACAAAACTGGGGCATCTCTTAAGGTAAGGAGCGCTTGATCAGAAGCTGTTGAGTGCTGGACCTGTCGCCTGCCCGATCAGCTCAGCCTGAGGTAGGTCTTCGAGAGCCGGTCGTGCCAGCTCATCTGGTCTTCGTCGAAGATCGACCAGACCATACCCAGGCCCACCGGAAGCACGGAGATCAGCATCGCCTTCATCCGTTCCTTCACCTGCGCGGACGTCGGAACCTGCTCGTCAAAGGTGCAGAGCGATAGCTGGGCGTATCGCATCCCCGGAGTCACCTTGGCAAATGTAAGGAAAAACCACTCGTAGAGCGTGGCAAATCCCAGCGTCAAGATCACGCCGCAGACTTCGGAAACACGAATGCTCGGCAGGTGATCGAACCGCGAAGCAACCAGATATGCCATCCCCCAAACCAGGCTCAGGATCAACGCTGTATCCACCATCGCCGCCATCATCCGCCGTCCGAAAGGCGCCTGGTAGAGCCTTGGGGAGTCTGGCTGTAACGCATAGTAGTCAGGCAGAGGTTGTGGCTGCTCGTCGAGTTCAATCTGCTGCCAGCTCGTCCCGATCCACATGGGCTCTGCTGCTGTTGTCGTCGCAGCAGCCATCGGCTCCGTCGAGACAGTGTTCGGATCGACCTCGAAGATGCTGAGTTGCTGCGGCTCGGAGGATTCCAGGCTCGCTTCGGTGATTCGCGGACGCATCCGGCGCGTGGCAACGATCTCGCGCGGAAACTCGATCAAATTCGCCGCAATGGGCTGCGCCGCCTCGACCGTTTCATAAATCGGACCACTGTCATAAAACGCTGGCGTATCAAAAGGCGCATTCGAAGAGTGGGTCCTTGCCGGGCGAGTCTCCTGCCGTGCCAGCCGCGCCGGCATGTCGGGCTCCCAGCGAATCTCCAGATCACCGACACCTGCCGCTTCGGTCCGCGGCGTTACTGCGGAGTTCTGCAACTCCCGCTCCCGCATTTCAGTTCCAACGAAGTGGGAATCGTATTCAACTTCGGCATCCTGCCCTGCGTTGTTCTGGATGTGATCGAGCACAGCCTGTGCGGCAGCCTGCGCCTCCAGCGCTGCACGTGTCGCGGCCTCGGCTGCGCGCAGAGCGCCGCGTGCTTCCGCGGCTTGCATCTCGCTAAAGCTTGGCGCCTTGGCATAGCGCGCGGCAACGCGTGCTGCCGCCGCGGCAGCCCGGCTGTTCGCCGAGACATGTCCATCGTCAGGATCATCCTGCTCCAGAACCGCCATGCCCTTGCGATTCTTGTGCTCTGCAAGGCGACGATTAACTTCCTGCTTCCAGGACGGAACTGGGGTTGGCGAGCTAGCCAGTGTGCTCAAAACTCTGAGTTCCCTTCGATATCTTCCCTGGGCCAGTGCACTAGCCCTGTTGAATGCGCATCTCCCGAATGGAATCGCGCGATTGATGTTTCTTTAACGTCCAATTACTGAGAAGCCGCCGAATGCGAATCACCATGGCTCGCATTTGCTATGCTTGCCTTGGTCCTCGGATGCATCTTTGTAATTTCGTGTTTATCACGGTGATGACCCTGTGTCACCTGCAACTTGTCGGACAGACGTTGACTAATGCGTTACCCCCTGCGCAGAGTCCAGGCAGCGGTGCGAGCGGTCATCAGGAATCAGCGGCACCCCTGCTCCCTGATGACCCGGGGCAGGAAGCGATTCCCATTGCGAAACCGGAGCCGTCACCGCCCGCCGGGGTGCCGTTGCGCTGGGACGCCGACCTTCAAACCTGGTCAAGAGACGGATCTACCGTGACCCTGAGCGGCGGTGTGGTCATCTATTACCGCGACTACATTATCCGAGCCGACAAGATCGTTTATCACCGCTCCACTTCAGAACTGGAAGCCGAAGGGCACCTGCAGATGACCGGTGGTCCGAGCGATGTAATCATTAACGCCTCGCACGGCGACATGCGACTCGACATGCACACCGCACGCTTCTTTGACGTCAGAGGTTCCATGGGAGTCAGGCGCGCGGGACGCACCGTGGTTTATTCCACCACTAATCCGTTTCTGTTCTCGGGCCGGGTCCTGCTGCAAACGGGCGAGGGAAGCTACAAGATTGTCGATGGAATGATGACGAACTGCCGTCTGCCCAAGCCGGACTGGCAGTTGATTGCGCGTTCCATCAACGTCGCGAACAATAGGGCGACAACTACGAACGCGCTCTTCAAATTCCTTGGAATTCCAATGTTCTACCTGCCATACCTGCGTCATCCGGTGGAGGAGACAGGGCGCGAAAGCGGGTTCCTGATCCCGGTTGTCAGCAATTCCTCAATCCGCGGATTAACGCTGGGCGAACAGGTTTACATTGTGCTGAATCGCAGCATGGATATGGTCGTGGGCACGGAGTACTACAGCAAGCGCGGATGGGCCCCAAACGGCGATTTTCGTTACAAGGGACCCGGGTTGGACCACTTCACGGTCAGGTGGAATGCTTTGATCGATCGCGGCGTCGAACAGTTGCAGACTTCGGGCCCGCAGGCAGGCCAGACCATTCTCGTCAACCAGGGCGGTACCGACATCCTCGCTGCAGGCCGCTACGATTTCACCCCTGTGACCCGTGCGGCGGTCAGCGCCGAATATCTTTCAAGTTATGTCTACAAACTGGTGTTTAACGACAACTACCTGCAGGCTGTGGATTCGGAGGTCCACAGCACAGTCTCGCTGACACAATCCCACAACGGGTTTGTACCTTCGGCCTATCTGGAACGCCTGCAGAACTTCGCTAGTTCCACCGAAGGCGACGAGGTGCGTATTCTGCACCTTCCTAGCGTGCGCTTCGACGTCTTGGACGAACCTCTACACGCATCACCGTTCTACTGGAGAATGGGTTCGTCGCTCAGCTATCTGGGACGCTCTGAGTCTGGCTTTCACATCCGCAACTTGGGCAGGTTCGATCTTTATCCTCGCCTGTCGTTGCCGTTGGTGGGCGGCGGCTGGAGCGTGATTCCCGAAGTCGCACTCCGCGAAACCTTCTATACCGGAAGTCAGAATCCGGACCTCACGGGAGCAAATGGCGGCACTCCCACCGTGAGCCATGACGCGCTGAGCCGCAGCGACTTTGAAGCATCGGTGGACGTAAGGCCGCCCGCACTAGAGCGCGACTTCACAATCGGAGATCGCGTACTGCGGCACGTCATCGAGCCAGAGCTCATGTACAGTTTCGTCGGTGGAATCGGCGTCAAAGCGCGAAATGTTCCACTGATCGACCCCACCGACATCGCCACCGACACCAACGAAATTGGCTACAACTTGACGCAACGTTTTTACATGAAATCGACCAATCCCCAGCCTTGCGCGACCGCGGACAGCGAAACAGCGACGCCTTGCCCCGCGCAGCCTCGCGAATGGGCAAGCTGGGAGATCACCCAGAAGTACTTTCTGAATCCGACACTCGGCGGAGCGATCATTCCCGATAGCAGAAATGTCTTCGTCACAACACTCGATTTGACCGGTATCGCGTTCCTGACGAACCCACGAAATCTCTCCCCACTTGTGTCTCGCCTGCGCTTTGAAGCGGTCAATAATCTGCGCATCGAGTGGGACCTGGATTACGACCCGAAGCGTGGACGCCTCGACGCCGATAATGTCTTCGCCGGCTACAGTTGGGGACGAACAACCGTAGGGCTGGGCCACTCTCTTCTCTACGCGGGCATTGAGAGTGGAAGCGCCGCATCCCTCGTCCAGAGCCAGCAATTGCAACCCTTCCTCGAAATTGGGAAGCCGAACGCAGCGGGTTTCAATCTGGCGGCAAATGGAGGGTATGACTTCGTCAATCACGCACTGCAATACGCCGGTGTTCAGACCGTCTACAACTGGAATTGCTGCGGTCTAAGCCTGGGATATCGGCGCTTTTCACTCGGATCGGTGCGCGACGAAACCCAATATCTCTACAGCTTTACGCTCGCCAATTTCGGGTCTGTCGGCGATATCAGTCGGTCAAAAACGGTCTTCCACGATCCGACAGTGCCGCCCGTTTACTGAGAGCGCATCAGCTTGCCTTTTGCAGGCTCTCGCGTCCATTAATCAGTACCATGGCAACGGTCTATTCCTGTGCTCGGCAAGGGCTTGGCTGGGATATCCTTGCATGAGAGGACAAACCATTTGTCGCGCTTACATTTTTTGGCCGGACTTCTTGCATTAAGCCTGGCCGTCGGTTGTAAAGCACAGCCTGCCGCTTCAGGCGTTCAAGATGCGGCACTCAACCGCCGCATCGAAGTCATGGTACGCTCGCAGTTCAACATCCCGCCCGAAGTATCTGTCGCCCTCGGCCAGCGGACTTCAAGCCAGATCTCGGGCTACGATACTCTGCCCGTCACTTTGTCGAACAGCTCTACCAAGAAGGTGATCGACTTCCTGATTTCCACCGACAACAAGAAACTGGCGCGACTCGAGACCTTCGATCTTGCGAAGGATCCCGTATTCAATATCGACATCGCAGGACGACCGGTTCGCGGCAATCCCGATGCGAAAGTGACGGTGATCAACTTCGACGATCTGGAGTGTCCGTACTGTGCCCGGATGCACTCTTCTCTTTTCCCCGCGACAATGGACCGGTACAAGGACAAGGTGCGGTTTATCTACAAGGATGACCCGCTGACCGATCTGCACCCATGGGCAATGCATGCGGCGGTGAACGCAAACTGCCTTGCCGCACAGAGCGACCAGGCTTATTGGAATTTCGTGGATTATGTACACGCGCACGGGCAGGAAGTGAACGGCGAAGACCGTAACTTGACGAAGAGTTTTGCAGCCCTGGATCGAATTGCACGCGACGAGGCCACACTGGCAAAACTGGATAGCGCCAAACTGGATGCCTGTCTTGCAAAACAGGATGAGACACAGGTACGCGCATCGGCAAAGGAAGCTGAGGCACTGGGAATCGATGGAACGCCGGCCGTGTTCGTGGATGGCGAACGCATCAATGGAGCTGTTCCCGCGGAGCAAGTGTGGCTGGTGATCGATCGGGCCCTGCGTGCGGACGGCATCGAACCACCGCCACCCACAACTCCTCCTGTCGGCAACGGCAACTAACTAACCGCGGGAAGTTCCTCGCCATCGACACCAGTTGCAGGCGTGCGAACTCATAAACCGCATGCAAGTCTTTCGTTCCGGAGCACCGGTCTCGGGATTTATCCTGTTGTACCGGGAACGTATGAGCTCCCGAGGAGATACAGGTTGCAAGTCCAAGCTTTAGCTTTCAAGCGTCGTCGGCATTTTGCCCTGGCCCTTTCAAGTACGCTCCTCCTGGTTGCATTGGTTGCGTGCAAGCACTCTCCCTCGCCAGACGTGATGGCGACGGTCAACGGCAAGGATATTCTTCGGTCCGATCTCGACAAGGCCTATAACGCCTACAAGAGTTCGCAGAGCGAAGCCCCGCAGGAGCCCAGCCCCGAACAGGCAAATATCGTTAGACTCAACCTCCTGCGCTCGCTGATCGATGCTGAAATCCTCGATCAGCGCGCGGCAAAACTGAATCTTTCCGCGTCCGAGGAAGATGTAAACGCCAAACTGACTGAGTTCAAGACGCCGTACACGCAGGAAGAATTCGACAAAAGATTAAAACAGCAGAACATGACGCTCGATGATCTGAGGCTGCAGATTCGTCGTAAGCTGACCTCTGACAAGCTTATCAACAAGGAAATCGAATCCAAGATCAACATCACGGATGCCGATATCAGCAGTTACTACGCCGCGCACAAGGCGGAATTCAATGTGATCGAGCCACAATATCATGTGGCGCGGATCGTGGTAACCGCTGGTCCTGCGCAACCGACAGGGAATCTTCAGAGCAACAAAGCGACAAACGACGCCGAGGCGCGCAAGAAAATCCAGGCGGTGCGTAACCGCCTGGCCACCGGAGACGACTTCGGCAGTCTGGCGATAAATTTCTCAGAAGATCCGAATGCAAACTCGACCGGCGGCGACATGGGTTTTATTTCCGAGTCGGCTCTACAGCAGGGCGACCCAGCGACATTTGCGGCCATCAGCAAGCTAAAGATTGGACAGGTCACCGACGTGCTGCCGATATACGGCGGGGCAGGACCGACGCAACGCGCCATTGGATACGCAATTTATAAGCTGATTGGGCGCGAACCGGCCGGGCAACGTGAATTGAATAACCCCAGCGTGCAGCAGAGCATTCGGCAGGGACTGCGCGACAGCCACGCTCAGTTGCTCAAGCTCGCCTACGAGGAGATGCTGCGCGACGATGCGAAGGTGAGGAACTATTTTGCGGAACAGATTCTGAAGCAAGGCGCGAAATAAGACCTCAGCCGTTGATGGCGATTTGCCCCGTCCAAAGACGATGGCGGTTTGCGCCGTCCAAAGAGCAGGAGAATGCCGGATGCTCTGGAGTGACCGGGCCCAAAGGCCCCGCAGCTTTCTGCGCATGACTTCAGCAGCCTGAAGGGCCGGCGCTCCCTGCGTGATCGCAGCCCAAAGCGATGCTGCCCCTTGAAGTTTGAAATCTTCAGGGCGGCCACCATGAGTCGTCGGAACCCGCCGCTGCGAGCCCGCAGGCTTTCGGGACAGAATCCATTCAGATTGGTCTACGCGCGACGATCCTGGACCGGCATCACGGCACTAGATTTCGCGATCAGGACGGAGCCACCATCGAACGTACTTGACTGACTCGCATGGTAAGCGAACTAAGCGATCACGCTTGTCGCAAAGTGCTGTGAAAGGACCTACAGGCCCAGAATCGTAGTCGATTCGACACCAAATCAAAACGGCCTCCGCATTGAGCAAAGGCCGTTTGGATTTTTGAATTAAGTCGAGGGCTACTTGAGGTTGCCGCTCGAATCCATGGTGATGCCGCCTGGTCCCTTATCCTTCTTCTCTTCGTTGGCCTTGCGGGTTCCCATGGCTTTGGAACTCCACTCCTTGGCTGCGGCAACGTCGGCCTTCACCGCCGCGGGATCTGCGTAGTCCACGTCAGCCTTGCGGCGATAGGTGAGGTTCAGATACGACATGGCATCGTCGTAGTTGGCGCGATTTTCCAATGCTTGATTCAGATACTGCAATCCTTCAGTCGTTAGAGCGGTGTTCTTCTCTTTGATTTCCTGCAGTACCTTCTTCGGCGCCTTGGTATTGCCTTCGCCATCGTCATTCATGTTGGCACTCGCCAGCGCTTTCAGGGTGTTTTCATGGGCCAGAGTCCAATCAATCACGCCGATAGTGTAGGCAGCCTCAGGATCCTTGGGATCGACCGCGAGGACCTTCTTCTGATAGTCCTTCGCATCGTCGAATTTCTTGATGCTGAAATAAATGGCCGCAATCTGTTTGAGGCTGTTGACGTCGTTCGGCTCCTTGGCCAGAACTTCCTGGAAGATGCTGATTGCCTGCTGGGCGTTCTTCAGGTTGTCCGGAGTTTCGAGGCCCGGAACCACATTTTGCGCGAGCGCTGTGGCCAAATAGCTCTTTGCCATCGGCAGGCTGGGGTCCAGCTCCGTGGCTTTCTGGAAGTGTCCGATCGCCTCTTCGTAGCGGGCGGACTTGTACGCCTCCACTCCCTTATTCAATTGATCACGGGCTTGCAGGCGGTTGCACCCGCCCATGGAAAGCACCATGCCGGCCAGGGCAACCGCGAGCGCCGTAATTCGTGCGGGTCGATTCATGTTCTTATTCTTCTCCTTCAGGTCGTGCGTAGCGATCGCGCACTTTGAAAACCATGCACCTGGAACTGGGCGGGAGACTCCGAACCAGGTTGGCCAAATTGTACTCCAGTTGCCCGTGATCAAACGGTGTTCTTCAACGCTCAGACATCGAACGTCCGGCCGAAGATTCTGAGCGTCATCAAACCAATCCGATCGAGTCAGAGTGCCTTGCTACTGTCCGGCCATGATCTTCGGCGTCATCAAACCGATGTGATCCACGTTGGCCGAATGGGCTATGTCGATCACTTCAGCGATGTATGCGAAGTTCAGGTCGTCGTCACCCTTCACGAACATGACGCGTTCGGCGCGATTCGCATAGATCTCTGTCAGTTTCGGCAGCAGGTCGGCCTTGGCAACGTCAGTCTCGTTGATCTTGTAGGACGGCGCCGCCCCCGGACGGTACACCACTTGTACGACGATGGTGCGATCATTCTGCGGCTGCTGTTGCTGCGGGTTCTTGGGCGGCTGCGGCACCAGGGCATCCAGGCCCTTGGGCGTAACCGGCACAATGACCATGAAGATGATGAGTAGCACCAGCAGAATGTCGATCATTGGGGTTACGTTGATGTCGCCGATTGCGCCACCACCGCCTCCTCCAGTTGTCATTGCCATGGCTTCAAACTCCTCGTGTAATGCAATCGGTTAATGTATCGCGTCCAGGCCAGTGACTACTGGCCACCCAATCCGCCAGGGCCTTCACGCTTGTTTGTGAGGAGACCTACCTCGTCGACGCCCGCAGTACGCACGGCGTCAATCGCGTCCTCGACGGCGCGGAACTGAGCGCGCGCATCGGCGCGAACAAAGATCTCTTTGCCTGGCGTATCAGCAAGCTTGTCACGGACCAGACCTCCCAGCTCAGAGGTAGCCACCTTGTTCTGGCCAAGGAACACGCCGCCGTCGCGGGTGATAGCCACCACGATGGCATCTTCCTTGTCGGCGTCAGGCATCGGAGTGGGATTTTCCACTTTGGCCATGTCGACCTGCGACCTTGTTCTGCAGCATAGGGGTGATGACCATGAAGATGATCAGCAAAACCAGCATCACGTCGACCATGGGGGTCACGTTGATGTTGGAGTTGACCTTGGTGCCTTCGTTACGAACCGCAATTCCCATGTTTGGGCTCCGTGCCTATTGAATTCATCTGCCGGAGGGCATCCGGCTGTCACTCGAAGAGGCTGCCGCACTTTGCTTGAAACCAGCGGGCAGGACAGCGTCGCCGCTTTCCTGCCCACCTGAGAGTCTCTCGCTCGGGGCTGCACCCGGATCGCTTAGCGTTTGCTGTTCTGCTTGATGAAGTAGTCGATGAGTTCGCTCGATGAGTTGTCCATCTCGACGTCGAACGCTTCGACACGACCGGTGAAGTAGTTGAACGCCATAACGGCGGGGATAGCCACCAGCAGACCGAATGCGGTAGTCACCAGCGCCTCAGAGATACCGCCGGCGACTGCACCGATTCCGGAGGTCTTCTGGGTGGCGATCTGTTGGAAGGCGTTCAGAATTCCGATAACCGTTCCAAGCAGTCCGACGAAGGGGGCCGTGGAGCCGATGGTGGCCAGAACAGCAAGGCCTCTCTTCAGCTTGGCGTGGACGATTGCCTCGGCGCGCTCCAATGCGCGGCCAGAACTCTCGATGGTGGCTCTCGGTTGCAGCTCCGCCGGAAGCACGGAACTCCTGCAGGCCCTGCGGTCACAACTTCAGCGAGGTGAGACTTCTTGTTGCGATCGGCAATCTTGATGGCTTCTTCAAGCTTGCTGTCTTTCAACGCGCCGGCAACCTTGGGCGCAAATTCGCGCGACTGTTTCCGGGCCGCCGAGAAGTACAGGTAGCGGTCGATCATAACGGCCAGCGACCAGATCGACTCAATGAACAGGATGATGGCGATGGTACGCGCCGGCCATCCCATGTGCTGCCACAGCCCGAGAGGGCTAAAGCTTACGGTCTGCTCTTCCTGAAAGAATGCCAGACTGTTGACCGAGTGCGATGCGAAATGTGCGAGCTGAGCGAGAATCACTTGAATCGTTCCTCCTAAGGAGTTTGTGAACTGAGACTATCCGTTTTCGCGGAAGGATTAAGGCAAAACCAAGGAAACTGACTCCTGATCAGCTTCATTCATGTCCGACACTCACTGCCCGATTCTCCCGTCATTTTGCGAGATCGAACTCGGTGCGCGCCGGACGGAGTGTTATTGGTTCGGGATGCATCATCCCCGGTTTTGCGATTTGGAATGCGGCTCTTTCGGAATTCGCATTCAGGTCAAAAACAAAGCCCTTTCTCATTCGAGAAAGGGCCAAAGATTGAACTATCCACCCAGCGTGAAGATCACGTTGACCGTGGTCTCCACCTCTACAGGCTCGTTGTTGAGCAGATAAGGCCGGTAACGCCATGTCTTCACCGCGTCCAGAGCAGCCTGCTGCAACATTGCGGGACCGCTGACAACGTGGAGATTCTCAATGGTGCCCTGTTTCGAAATCATCGCCTGGATCACGACCGTACCAGAGACGCGCGCTGCTTTGGCGATCGGTGGATACATTGGCGTCGTCTTCTGGATCAACATACCCTGCGCGACGCCTGCAGAGATATTGACCTTCTTGGGCGGAGCGGCCTGAACCCTGGGTGCTGAGCCCGATCCGAATACGCTACCCATCACGCCGCCTGCGCTGCCGCCCAGGCCTTCTGCGCCAGCCACGCCAAACGAGCTCGGAGGCGCTTCCTTCTCGGCGACCTGCTTGATGTCCTTGGGGATTTTTGTCGGAGCGATGAGCTGATTGTTCATCATCTCGGACTGCACGTGTACCACTTTTATGATCTCAGCCGGCGGTGGTGGTGGCGGCGGTGGTGGTGGCGGTGGAGGGGCAACCAGCAAAGTCTGCATCATCGCCTTGGGCAACGCCTCTGGGTAGATCAGCGGAATGAGAATCATCGTGACCAAGACCGCAGCATTGACGATGCCCGTGACAATCATCCAACGTCCGCTCTTGCTCTTGATCTTCCCGCCTGATTCAAATGTGGAATCTTCAAACATGGCCAGCCTCGAATCGGGGTGTCGGTTACCTCTACTTAGACACCGCGGGAACCTCAAATGTTCCCGCGCTTTAAAACGCGCATTAAAGCGTGCTTCACCTATATCAGAACTGCCTACCACATGCAAAGGTTGCTACAAAACCAGTGCACTGATGCATTAAACCCTGGACCGCTTGGCTGCCGGAAGTGCGGCTGCTCTGCCGCTCCCAGCCCGCCACTGCTGCCATGCGACCAGCATCGGGGCGGCGATGGCAATGGAGGAGTAGGTTCCGATCAGAATTCCCACCACTAATGCGAAGGAAAATCCCCTCAGAACAGGCCCGCCAAAGACAAAAAGCGAGAGCACGGTCAGAAATGTCAGCCCTGAGGTCAGTACGGTCCGACTCAGAGTCTGGTTGATGCTTCGGTTGACCACGTCCGGCAGGGACTCGCGCCGACTCAGGCGGAGATTCTCGCGGATACGGTCGAAAACGACAATAGTGTCGTTCATCGAGTAGCCGACCAGCGTCAAAATCGCCGCAATCACGGTGAGAGTGATCTCTTTATTGAAGATTGCAAAGAAGCCAACCGTAATCAGCGTGTCGTGGAAACAGGCGACGACGGCTGCAACTCCATAGATCAGCTGAAAGCGGAACCAGAGGTAAATCAACATCCCCAGAAGCGAGTAAAGCGTCGCCAGGGTGGCCTGCTTCTCCAACTGCTTTCCGACGGTCGGACCAACCACCGAGACGTTGCGAATTTCGAAGGAGTTATCGCCGAATTTGGCGCGAAGCGCCTCTTCAATCTGCTGCCGACCAGTGTCGAGTGAGGACTCGACGTGCTGCTCGGGAAGGCTGATCAGCACTTCCTGATGGCTAGGAGTATCGTAATTAACGATGCTCGCATCACGAATGCCGGCCGCTGCCGTAGCTTGACGAATCTTCTCGATGTCAGGCGGCTGCTTGAACTGGACTTCCACCTGGGTGCCGCCCCGAAAATCGACGCCCAATGGCACCGGACTGCCGATGGTTTTCCAGTGCATCGCCATCGCAATAATGCCGGAGACGCTGAAAATCAATGAAAAGGCGAGGAAGTACCATTTCTTCCCCAACCAATCGACGTTAACGCTACGAAAGAGTTCCACTGGTTCTCTGCCTTCCTCTATCCGGGGCCCGCTGGCCCCGACATGCAATGTTGACTGATCCTGTTTGGCCGTTGTGATGCCAGGCTAGATCGAAACAACTTCTCCGGGTTTCAAATTATTGACATGGGTATCGAAAATTACCCGGGAGACGTATACGGCCGTGAACAGGTTGGCTGCGAGACCGAAGGTCAAGGTGACTGCAAATCCTTTGACCGGTCCACTGCCAAACAGAAACAGAATCGCCGCCGACACGATCGTCGTAACGTGCGTGTCAAGAATCGTTGTCCAGGCGTGGGCAAAGCCCTGATCAACTGCCGCTGAAGGCGCTTTGCCTGCGCGCATCTCTTCGCGAATGCGCTCGAAGATCAGCACATTGGAGTCGACGCCCATACCGATGGTGAGGATCACTCCAGCGATTCCGGGCAGCGTCAGTGTTGCTCCGGAGAAGCCCATAAAGCCGAGCAGGATCACAAGGTTCAAGAACAGCGCCAGATCGGCATTGATGCCCGATCCCCGGTAATAGATGAGCATGAAGACCATCACCAGGAGGACGCCCACGATGGCGGCGGTAACACCCTGTTTAATGGAGTCCGCGCCAAGCGAAGCGCCGACGGTACGATCTTCCAAATAATTGAGCGAAGCCGGAAGGGCGCCAGTACGCAGCATCTTGGAAAGAATCGTTACCTCGTCTGCTGAGAAGCTGCCACGAATTTCGCCGGAATCTCGAATTGCGCTCTCGATATTGGCAACTTCTTTAACTCGGCCTCCGAGAACCACGGCCATGCTGTGACCGACGTTGGCGCTGGTGTAATCCCAGAATTTATCGCCGGCTTCGTTTGTCAGGGTGAAGTGAACAGTTCTCTGCCCGGTGTTGGAATCGGTCCCCGGATCGGCGGAACGGAAGTCAGTGCCCGCGACGATCGCGACACGCTGCAGAACGTAAACGCTGTCCGCATCCGAACCCGTCGCCATGGATCCAGAACCATGGACCAGTTCCTCGTCCGGTGGAAGTGCGCCGCCTACGCTGGCCAGCGCCGCCTGCTCATCAGGATATGGCCCACCCACCACGGCGTGAATCGCAAGACGCGCCGTAGAAGAGATGATCGTCTTCACGCGGTCGAGATCGGAGATGCCAGGCAACTCGACAAGTATCTGGTTGTCGCCCAGTCCGTACTGCTGAATGATCGGCTCGCTGACGCCGAGCGAGTCGACGCGGTCGCGAATCACTTCGATCGTGTTCTGGACGGTCTTGTCGTCGAGCGCCTTCTCGATATTCGGCTTCATGGTGACGGCCAGGCTGTTTTCACTGCCGCCGCCGCTGATGTCGTACTCGTTGGAGTACTTGCTGTCGAGGATCGACCGAACCGCACTGGATTGCGCGGGGTTAATTCCCTCGATACGGATCGCCTGCGGATTATTGGCGGGATCAGGCTTGTAGACCTGCGAAAACGTCAACTTCGCCGCCTTGAGATCCTGCTCAATTCGAGCGACCGTATTGTCGGTCTCGGTGTTGACAGCCTCTTTCACCTGGACCTGGAGAATGAGGTGAACGCCGCCCTGAAGATCGAGGCCGAGGTGGATGTGCTGCGTCAGCTGGCTGATCAGGGACTGACCGCCGCCAAACCTGGGTACATCGAGGCCGAAGAAAACGCCGTATAGAAATACGACCAGCACTCCGATGATGATGACAATCTTCTGTTTGAGATTTTTCTTCATTGTTCCAATTCTCTAGTTCGAAACTCTGTCGAATTCACGACTTTCGTCGACCAAACCCTCTTCTTCGGATGGATGCAGACATGGCCCGTGCAAGCCGTCACTGGATCATGAACCGGATTCATCCTGCGTAGTCACGGAGGCAATCGCGCTCTTGGCCACTTCGAGCTTAATGTTGTCGGGCGCAACGCGAATGATGATCACGTCGTCCTTGATGGAAAGGATAATCCCGCGAATGCCACCCGAGGTTGTCACCTTGTCACCCGCCTTGATGCTGCCCAGCATCTGCTGCCATTGTTTCTGGCGCTTTTGCTGCGGCCGAATCATGACGAAGTACATAAGGGGGATCACCAGCAAAAGGGGAAGCATCGTAATGCCGCTACCGCCCCCGGCGGGCACTGCCGCCAACAATGCAAAACTCGTCGTCACACTCATCCTTTACTCGCCCTGCTCCAATGGCCGGCGCTCAGGGCGCAGGCACATCCGCCAGGCTGAAGCCTGCAAAACAAATTTGTCTCCGGGAATCTTCCTGGCCTCCTAATCCTTCCGGCACAGGCTGTGGAACCTGGAATCCTTCATTTAACCCGGCAAGCGTACTCTACTGCCTCTGCCAGGGCCAAACCAGTGACCCAGCTCACCTTCTGCTTCCTGTTCGACACGGTCCCCCCGAAAAGCCATCGGGAATCTACGCCACTGGACGCACACTCCAACCCGACTTCAAGAAGAAGGCCTACTACAGATAAGAAATGCGAAGCCACAGCCGTGTCAAGGAGAGTACGGAGGTCGCGGACAATGCGACAACGGCGAATTGATAGTGTTGGGCATGACCTTGATAGATGGCCTTTATAAACACCTTATTGTTTGACTTCTTCGCCCTTACGCATTTGGGCGTCTTCTGTATTTCGAGGCGATTTCAGCGGCGAAATGAATTGATCGCCCCTGGAAGGGGGGCCTCGAAAGAGACGACGATGCATCTTACGAGCCTGCATTATCTATTCCTGATACCCGTCGGACTTGCCCTGGCTTTTATGCTTTGGGTCCTGTGGAGTCTGACCAGGCAGCTTGCTCACGGAAACGAATCGACCCAGAAGCAGCCTATGATCTCGATCCGGGTCGGAGACCGATACTCGCTGGGCATTCTGCCACAACGGACTCCAAGGCCGGATGTCACACCCCGGGCGTCGCGAGTCTCCGACTCAGCGGCGAGGCCAGGCTATAGCGCATCGAGGGAGCATTTCCAGACAACAAGTGCTCCTACCCTGGGGATGAGTCTCAGACCAATGTCCAGTAGCACGACTCCGGGTGGGCGCAACTAAGACAAAGCCGCTCTCCGCCAACCTCTTCGAATCGCCCGAAGTTGATCCCTTCCCCGCAATGGGCACAGGCAACGCGGTCCGCCTTATATCCGGGTAACTCAGCTGGATCAACGTCAACGCTAACTTGCTGGACATTGAAGAGTTGTGAGTCGTCAAGTTCCCGATAGGCAAGCATCTGCTGATGACTCTTGTTATCGATTTCAGGGTGCAGTTGGCGCGCAAGATCGCGTGAATTCTCGAGAGCGACAATGCGAACGCCCGTGCCGGCGGAGAGATCGACGAAGGTTGCTGCCATCTTTCCCCAGTCACGAAATTTGAGCGTGCGTTTCCCCAGGCGGCAGCCGGTTACCATGCCAATGGCATCGGTGGCGCAGCGGTCAATTTCAACATACGTGACCAGTCTCTTGCGGTCGGCGCCAAGAGGATCTTCGATGCCAAGGCTGCGAAGTCCAAGAAGCGACATTCGCACGCCAAGAATCTGGCCGGCGCACATGTGACCGTGGGCGACTTCCGCTTTTTGCAAAAGGGCTTCGAAAGATTCGAACATCGTCTTTCAGCTTGGCGCAACCGATGCCGATGCGCAAGTCGGGCAGCGAAGCCGGGTTGCGGCCGACTCGGTTAATTTGTTTTGGACTGTGGGGCGGTCTCGGCATCGTCTTCCGGGATCTTCAACCAGCACCGCGGAACCGGGCACGATGTCGAAGCTTACGGCATCTTTGCGGGCCGGATGGAAAGTGGCACGGAGCGGTTCGCGCTGCCACTCGGCCAAGTCGCAGACCGGCTCAGTGCGGCTGGATATGTCCAGTGCCGCCAGTTTCTTTGCCAGCACGGGCTTGCGAGCCGCCACCTGCGCCACCACGGCGTAAAGACTCTTGCCGCTAGCCGTTACGCCACAATAGGCCGCGTAATCGCGAAACCAGACGCCCTGGCTCACGCCCGGGTCGTAATCCGGCAACTTGAGCGGAGCGATGTGGCCCGTCACGCGATCGACCAGCAGCCACGGACCCCGCTGCCAAACCCAGTGCTTTCTCAGAGCTAACGGGTTTCTCGCCGGGCAATTCGTCGTTGATACGCAGACGCGGCGCACGACGAAGCTGCGATCGGTAACATCGTGAGATTCTCCCGTGGTCCATTCCTTGACCACGCCGTCTACAACGAGCGGCCGGATCTTGAGTGTATCTTCGCCGGTTACAGCGCCCGCCGGGTCGCCAATCTTTGAATACGCCACCCGCCGAATCCACCAAGAGCAACAAGGTGCACCTTGCGAGGCGACGCATTGAGCGTGACGGAAGAAACAAGCAATAATGAGAAGACTGCAATCGAAGGTGCGAACCTCTTACCCACCTGCATGACGACCCTGCTTCCTAACTCTGCGCAGTCTCCACCGCTCGAGCAACACGAAATGCCGTTGCCCTCGTTGAGATGTGCGGCAAGCACCTGCATACCGACAGGCAAGGCTGCCTTTGTCGCGCCGCACGGAACGGTTACACCACAAATTCCGGCCAGGCTTGCGGTGACCGTGTAAATATCGGCCAGATACATGGCGAGCGGGTCGCCAGTTTTTTCGCCCAGCTTGAACGCCGGCGTCGGCGCGGTTGGTGTCACGATTGCATCCACTTCGGCAAACGCGCGGAGAAACTCCTCGGCCAGGATTCGCCGTACTTTCTGCGCCTTGAGATAGTAGGCGTCGTAGTAGCCGGCAGAGAGAGCGTAGGTACCAAGCATGATGCGGCGCTTGACCTCGGCACCAAAACCCTCGTCGCGCGAGTGGCTATACATATCTGAAAGGGTGGCCGAGGATGGCGAGCGATAGCCGTAGCGAACACCGTCGAAGCGCGCGAGATTGGCGCTGGCCTCCGCGGTGGCAACGAGGTAGTAGGTCGGAATCGCGTAGCGCGTGTGGGGGAGCGAGATCGGCTTAACGGTGCAACCGGCAGCCTTCAGCGACTCGATACCGCTCTCGATGCGCTCGCGGACTTCGGGTTCAAGGCCTTCGCCGAAGTACTCGGCAGGCACTCCGATGCGAAGTTTTTCTGCACCCTTGTCGCTCTCAACAGCGTAGTTGGCAACGGGGGCTGGAGAGCTGGTGGCGTCGCAAGGATCATGTCCGGCAATCACGCTCAGTAGCGTGGCTGCATCGCGGACGTTGCCCGCGAAGGGGCCGACACGATCGAGAGAAGAAGCAAAGGCGATCAGTCCGTAACGCGAAACGCGGCCGTATGTGGGCAGAACGCCGACCACTCCGCAGAAGCTCGCGGGTTGGCGAATAGAGCCGCCGGTATCCGTACCAAGCGTCGCGACGGCCATGTTGGCGGCAACTGCAGCAGCAGAACCGCCGCTGGAGCCGCCGGGAACGCGCTCAGGATCGACGGGATTGCGCACGGGACCATAGGCCGAGTTCTCATTGGAGGAACCCATGGCAAACTCGTCGCAATTAAGCTTGCCGAGGAGCACGGCTCCGGCGGCCTCAAGCCGTGTGACACAAGTGGCGTCGTATGGCGGATGATAACCCTTGAGGATCTTCGAGCCGGCCGTTGAAGGCGCGCAGCGCATGACGAGCACGTCTTTGATGCCGACGGGCACCCCCGCAAGCGGACCGATGGGATCACCCTTCGCAGCGGCCGCATCGACTTTGGCGGCCTGTTCGAGTGCGCGCTCTTTTGTGAGGCTCAGGTAGACATTCAGGCGCGGATTAACCCGGGCAATGCGCTCGTAATAAGTGCCGGCAAGATCGGCGGCCTTCAGGCGTCCGGATGCAATACCTTCGCGCAGTTCAGAAAGGGTCTTCGGCTTTTCCACGTAGCTCTCGGTCGTCATGGTTTCGCTTGGCAAAGCAACTTTCCCTTCTGCTCCTATCTTTCAATCACCTTCGGCACCTTGAAGAAGACCTTGTCGGTTTCCGGTGCTTCCGCCATAACTGCGGCACGATCGAGCGACGGCCGCACGGTGTCCTGGCGCAGCAAACCCTGACCACCGGCACCTTCAATTTCGTTGACCTGGGCCAGAGGAGCCACTGCACTGGTGTCCAATTCGCTTAACTGTGCGACATGGTCGAGGATCGCGTTCAAGTCATGAAGCATGCTCTGGGTTTCGTCAGGAGTCAGTTCGAGGTGGGCCAGTTCGGCCACACGCCCTACGTCCTCGAGGGTCACTTTAGAGGTCATTCTCGATGTGTCCTTGCGATGGCGCTTGCACCAGCAGTGGACGCAGGTATAAGGTCAAACCCCGCGCTTCATGCCTGAAAGTCAAGTATATCTGCTCCTTTCCTCGTCTCGGTTTTGGCTTGCTGTCGGTAACACAACACTAGTCCACTGTCAGGCTGAGTTTGATCTGGTGGGAGAGTCCATTTGCTGTCGCTGTCACAACGATCGCGTAGGTTCCCGGCGGCGTGTTGTTGCTTGTCGACTCCGAAGGCGGCACTCCGGCCCCGCCACCGCCTGCGCCTGCGCAGCTTGCGACTCCGAACAAAGTGAAGAGAATTGTTGCGGCCAGAAACAGCCCGCGGCGCCTGCGGTTGAATGCGAACGGAAACACGATGAGGCCAAACGCAACGAAAAGAGCTCGCGAGGTAAATGGGCCGGGATAGCGATCGCTCTGCGCAGAAGTTGAGGACAGGCCTGTCGCAATCTTTACCGTTACGGTGCCCGTGACATTCGCTGACACCACTTCGCTGGATGGGTTGAATGTGCAGGATGAATTGGCTGGAAGCGAGGTGCAGGAAAAGGTGAATGTGCCGCTTGACCCGCTAATCGGCGCAAGATTCAGGGTGAAGCTGGCGGTCTGACCGCTCGCAACCGTCTGGCCCGATTGGCCATTGAACGATATGGCGAAGTCAAACCCCATGCCGGAGAGAGCAACCTGTGCGGTTGTGGCCAGAGCTGAGCTCGAAATTGTGAGATTACCCGTTTGCTGACCGGTGCTCGAGGGAGAAAAGACGACCTGCGCGGTGCAACTGGTTCCGGACGGAAGCGAACCGGCGCAAGTCGTCGATCCAACTTGGAATTCGTTCGACGTCGAAAGGACGAGTCCCGCTAATGGCACGGAGCCGTTGTTCGTGAGAGTAACGGTTTGTGGCGAACTGGCGTTGCCGACACCTGTCGCCGGAAAGTTGAGGGCTCCCGGCTGCGCTTGTACCGAACCGGCCGCGCCGCCGATTCCGGAAAGCGTTGCAGTTGCCGCGATGGCGAATGACGATGAACTAACGGTGAGTGCTCCCGCGACGACGCCGTTGGACGTGGGGGTAAAAACCACTCCAGTAGAGCAGCTTCCTCCGGCGGCGAGCGTGGAACCAGATCTTCTGCACCAGGCTGAATGGCGGCGAAACTGAAAGCGCAAACCCGTTTGCGGCAAAGCTGTTTGTGTTGATGATGATTGCGGTCTGCGGCGCGCTGGCCTGCCCGAGCACAGGCTGCGTGAAGAAAATCTGCGAGGGGCTGATGGTGATGCCAGAGGCCGACTGACCGATGCCGCTGAGCGACACCTGTACTGGATTAACGCCAAGGGTGGAGGAGGTCACGATCAACGCGGCCGTGAGTGGGCCTGCCGTTGCCGGAGTGAATGTGACTTGAACCGTGCAAGTGCCTCCGCTGCTCAGCGAAGGCCCACAGGTGGTCGAACCCCAGGCAAAGCTGGACGCAGACGGACCGATGATCTGAAAGCCAATGTTGCTCATCGGAGCGCCACCGAAGTTGGTGACAATCAATGTGAGCGGTGCGCCGGCTTGGCCGATCGGTTGGGTTGCGAATGTAAGTTGCGTGGGAGCCACACTGATTACGGCCGGCTGCAGTGCTGTGCCGGAAAGCGCAATCGTCTGCGTTTTGATGGCATCCGAAACGCTGAGGCTTCCGCTGACGCTGCCTGCGGAGGTTGGCACAAACACTACACTGATCGCACAGCTAGCGTGGCCGGTAAGCGATGTTCCACAGGTATTCGACTGTTGAAACCCGGCGCCGATTGTGATGCCGATAGAAGTCAGAGGCAGATCACCGTTGTTGGTCAGCGTCACGGTTTGAGTGGAGGATTGTTGCCCGGCGGCTGTAGAGGGAAAGCTGAGGGACGCGGGCGAGAGCGCATCGGTTGCTGCGCTTGCGCCGGTTCCGCTCAGGACGACAGTTTGCGTGCCCGCGTCATCGGTGAGCACAAGAGAACCGTTCACGTCTCCCGCCTGGGTGGGAGCGAAGGTCAGAGACAGCGCGCAATCGCTATTGGCAGCGAGCGAAGAACTGCAGCCGTTGGTCGCCACGACAAATGGGGGTGTTACTGTCACGCTCGTCAAAGGAATGGCGGTACCGCCCGCGTTCTCGACCGTGACAGGCAGCGACGGTGAGGTGGTCCCAATCTGAATCTGTCCAAAACTCAGCGTTCCCGGCGAGGCGGTCACTATACCCGCGCTGATGCCCATACCCGAAAGCGGAATCGATATCTGGCCGCCAGAGATGTTTGCATTGATCGTCAATTGTCCAGTGGATGTGCCGGTCTGGCCGGGCGTGAAGCTCACCTGGATCGCACAACTGCCTCCGCCATTCACTGCTGTATTTGCGCAGTTGTCGGTTTCGCTGAAGTTGGCGCTTGCGGAGATTGAAGTTGCGGCGAGCGCGATCCCTCCGGTGTTGGAGAGCGTCACGGTCTGTGCGCCGCTTGTTGTTCCAACGGGCTGTGAGGCAAAGGTCAACGCACTGGGCCGTGCGGATGCTGTTGTGATCTGGGTTCCAGCGGTCCACAGCGGTATCTGCCAGATTCCGCGTCCGTAGGTGCCGGCCACAAGTACATTGGGCGTGGTTGTCGTTGGCGCCGCGCTCAGCTGCACGACCGGCGCGAATGGAAGTCCGCTACCAAAGACGGACCAGCAATTCGACGGACCGGTGCTACAAGCGCCAACCTCGCGGGTGGAGTAGACGCCTTCGTCGGTGGCAACGTATGCAGTATTGGCGTCCTGAGGATCGATCACTACGGCATTGGCGGGGGAACGAGGCAGGTTCGATTCGATTTCGGCCCAATTTTCGCCACCGTTCGTTGTGCTGTAGATGGTGCGGATCGAATGGAAAGAATCGGGTGCACCTTCGACCGTGAGATATACGGTATTGCCTGTTGCATCGTGGGGATCGATGAAGATGCTCGAGATATCGAGTCCGTAGTAGTTGAAACTCACCTGATCGTTGACGACCGGGTTCCGCGTGAGGTCCTGCCATGCGGGCAAAGAAGCACTGACCGGATTGTAGGTGGCCTTGAGCACATGACCGGCAAGAGTCGCGCCACCATCCAGCGCCCCGTACATTCCGAGATAAACAACTTCGCTTCCGCCTGAGACCGGCAATGCAGCAATCGTGCGAATCAGCGCGTCGCCACTGCAGTAACCCAGACTCGAGATGCCGTCCAGAATCGGACTCATAGTGTTTGCACTTGTCCAACTGGAGCCGCCGACCGGGCCGCGCCAGAGGCGGCATGTGCCGACCAGCAACTGCGTGCTGTCGAGCGGGTCAACAATGAACGGTGCAGGGGATGTCATCGTTTTGCCGTCACCCGCCACATCGGCATTGTTTACCACCGGTGCAGAGCCGAATGACCCCGGCGTGCAGTTCCCGGTCTGCGAGCAGCGATAGATTGATACACCGGCGCTGTTGTTGATGTACCAATTGGCCTGGTTATTTGGATCGATCGCGACCTGGCCGCCTTCACCGCCGAGAATCTGCGGCCAGTCTGCAGTGGGTCCGGTCGTGCTCTTCACACCTGCTGTGCCGTTCGCGCCCAGGCCAGCGATCAGTGTGTAGGGCGAGTTACCCACTTGCGATAAGCTTTCGACTTCGGCGATTGAACCGAGGCTAGAGTTGAGGTTCTGGAAGTGGGAAGCATCTGCAGGAGAGCACGCCGACCCCGTCTCGCCGACGGCGTCCATTGAGCGCCAGAGACCGCTGTCATTGCCAATAAAGATCTCAAGCGAATTCGACGAGTCCCACGCGAGCGCATGCTGGTAGGGAGGGACCTCCGCGCTCATGCAGGTGGTTGCATTGGTCGTGTTTCGCCAAGTGCAGCCCGTGCCGAGGCTGCAACGCCAAAGATCGTTCCCACCGGCAAGCAGAAGCGTGTCCTGCGCAGAGGGAACAGCGGCGAGCACGAGGTTGTAGTCTCCGTTCGCGATCGTGGCTGCTCCCAGACCTGTGTTCGTTTCGAGCGGCGACGTATTCCACTGCTGAGCAATGGCAACCGTCTGGTTGCTGCACGTCCCGCTGGAAATGGAGCACACATCCTGCCACAATCCCTGATCCTGGTTGTTGAGATCCACCGTCCAGGCAAAGGTGTCGCCGGTATTGGGATTCACTGCAAGCGCGCCACGAAAGATGGGGCACGCGAGGGAACCTGTTGCTCCGGGGTTCGTGGGACACTTCTGCGCTGTAAGCCCGGGGCCGGGCTGCGCCGTCATGCGGGTCCATTGGATTCCGTCACTCGACTGGTAGTAGCCGTGGAAACGGACGGCGGCGATGAACATCTGTCGGACGGGATTCCAGACGACGGCGGTGGCGGAATTGCCGTTGGGTGAAGCGAAAGAATCCTGCGGCCCCTGTACGTCCTGCCCCGGAGAGTCGGTGATCGTAGCAAGGGACCAGGTAACGCCGGCATCGGTCGAGTAAAAGAGCCCGGCATAGCTGGCGTTGGAGAGCTGTGCATTGACCAACGTACCTTCATAGGCCTGGGATGCTGCAGCCACCACGAGCTGCGGATTCACCGTGCTCCACGCAAAGCCGGCGAAGCCTTCGCCTTGGAACGAGAAGATCTTGTCGGCGGTGAGCGCTGCGTCGGTCCAGCTGTTTCCTCCGTCTGCGGAACGCAGTACGCCAGCGCCGTAGTAGGAGTCGAGTGCGTCGTTGGGGTCGCCGGTACCGGCGAGGATTACTCCGGTGCCGCCTGGTTGGACCGTTACCGCGCCGATGCTGATGGAGGCATAGCGCACTGCGCTGAAGGCGGATGTCGCATCGGTAAGCGGCGTGAATACGACATTGCCCGCGGTGCCGGCATTTTGGGAAAGCCACACGCCTCCGCCGGTCGTCCCGAGGAAAACGCGGTTGCCGGTGGGATCGGCGGGATCGATTGCTATGGAAGAGACTCGGCCCGTGACGAGGCCGAAGTTGGGAGAGATGACTGCGGACGGCCCGAGAGGTTGCCAGACGGCGATTGATGCTGGGTTTGAGGTCGATGGCCGGGGCGCAGCAAGAGCGGTTCGAGGCCGATCGGAGTTAGAGGAAGACTGATTTCGAGGCCAACTGCGCCGGGCGAGGAACCGCCGAGCCTGGGTTACGCGGGGAGGAACAGCCGTCGCTCTGCTCGTTTGCCCTGATGCAGTCGTCACGCTCTGGCTCCGCGCCGTTCGACTGAAGACAACGATCATTATTAGGGCCATCAAGATGCAAACGATGGCAGCAGCGGACCGCTGGGTTAATTGCCCGCAGGCTCTCTTGCTCGCCGAAATCGTCGTGCGCGTACTGGATCCGATTTCCGCCTCCGACACTGGTACTCCGAGGGAAGCCAGGCAAAATCCAATGATCTACCTAGCGGAACATGCAGTTTTCGACTGAAAGTGTGTTCCATTTTAGGGTGCTGCCTGTAGTCCAGTGATGTGATGGCGGCTACATAGCCCTGTGAAACGAATCGGAGTGCTGGAAGAGCTCCGTTTCGGCGCTACATTGCTCGATGTAGGCTTTAGCATCGAACTTCTTCGCGATAGAAGTGCCGGACATCGGCCTCACCAAGCCGAAGACGGGTCGATTGAACCAGGGGCGGTCATGCTTTCCGACAACGGCCCAGGCTATGCCGGCATAGCCATTGGGATCGCGGCCGTCGAGTTCGTAGCGGTCGTTGAGGGTGATGGCCCACTCGAAGGCACGGGCTGGATCGGGAGCCCACTCGAGAATCATCTTGGCCCAATACATGCGCATGTAGTTGTGCATCCAGCCAGTCTCGGTCATCTCGCGATGGGCGGCGTTCCAAAGATCGTCGTGGGTTTCGGCGCGCTCCAGCTGCCCTAAGGTATAGCGGTGACGGCGCGGATCGCCAGCGTGTTCGAGCAGGGTTGTGCGCGCCCAGGGTTCGGCGCATTCCCAGTTATCGTAATTGGCGTTGTGCTTGACGAAGAGGACTGAGAGCTCGCGCCAGCCGATGACCTGATCGAGGAAGCGGTCGCGCGCGGCTTGCGCAAATTTGGCCTTTGGAGAGGGCGTCTTCGACGGCGAGCGCGATGGTGAGCGGACCGATGTTGCCGAAGTGGAGATAGGGCGAGAGGCGACTGGTGCCTTTGAGTTCCGGATGATTGCGCTTGTCGACGTAGTCCTTTAGTCCGTGGGCGACGAAGTCCTTGAGTTGCTTGAGGGCTGCGTGCGTTCCGCAGGTAAAGGTGTCAACGGGTTGAATGGTGCGATCGAGGTCTTTGAAGCCGGCGGTGATGTCGTTGGCGAGTGAGTCGGAAGCGAGCGATTTGGGCTTGTGCCACGGATGTTGCGGTTTGGGGCCGCGCGTGGCGGCGAGGAATTTTGGCAGCGCCTCCCTGAGCTGCGGGCGCATGTGCTGGAGCAGGAAGTAGTCGCGTCCGAAGATCGCGGACGGAACGACGACGTCGGCATCGACGGTCCAGTAAGGGAGCTTGAGACGACGGGCGAGAACTTTGCGCCAGCGCTCGGGTTCGCGCAAAGGATTTTCGTCGCCGATGAGCATCGCGGCATCGACTTCCTCGAGGAATTCTTCGAGAGAGTTGTCGGGGTGGCGGCGTAAAACAAAGCCGACACCTAGTTCCTTTGCATCCTCTTCGACGTCGCGAAGACCCTGCTGCAGGAAGTGATAGTGGCGAAGGTTGGCGTTGGGGTAATTCGGAATGACGGAGAAAAAGATGACGACGGGCAAGCCGAGGAGATTGGCGGCGTCGATTGCGACGTCGAGCGCGGAATTCTCGTGGATGCGCATGGCGCGTTGCATCCAGTAGACGACGCATTTCGCGCCTGGCCGGGGTGGCAAATCCAGGCGGAGCTGGATGCGGGGGCTGTCAGCGAGGTTCGTGAGTGCTTCGAGATGATCGGAGTGCTTGGACATGCGCATCGACCGCGCGAGCGGTCCCTATCCACAGCGTAAGAGCATAGGCGGGGCTCCATCGCGTGCGCCGAACAAACCTGGTCCGAGACTTTGATTTCGTAAAAGTGAGGCTATCAACTTCTTCACCTGCCAGGGGCAGTGTACTCGCATAACCTGTAAGCAAATTACCTGTTTTCAGAGTCTTACGGGGGATGATCGACCGCAAAGTCCTCTAATAGTTAAAGTTAGCCATAGATTCCTCTAAAGAAAGGACTTAGATCGGTTACAGTGGAGCGCTCACGACGGCTCTGGAGCCTGCAAAGCGGCCGAAAGTTTTTGGTCTTTTAGAATCTGGGTATTGGCGAGAATCGGGTGCGCTGGTGGGGTTGACAGATCCTGAGGTGATCACCCGAGCATGGCTTGCCTATGAACGTACCTCGGCGTGCGTTCCTGCTATGCGCCGTGTCGCTAAAGTTTATTCTTGTCAGGGAAGGAGCTTGGCCTTCTTCGCAGAGAACTCCTTGTCGTTCAGCACGCCGGCGTCGCGAAGTTCGGCGAGCTTCTTAAGTTGATCTACTACCTCATCGGTGAGCATTCCGGGGGTATTCGCGGTGCCCTGTGCGTCCTTCTTTACGTTGGCGGCCTGTTGACGCATCGCCACCCGCCCAGCCACGGTTTGTGCGGTTCCTGCCACCAGTGCTGTTCGGGCCATGGTCCGGGCCAGCCCAGTTCCCCGCCGCCGTCCACTTCGTAGCATCATTAAGCCTCCCTCGCGTTCTGCACGCAAAAACCTGCTTTAGTAGATGGCGTCAGAAGGACGAAATGTTGCTAGACCGCACGCGTTTTAGAGGCCCACCGGGTGGTTATGAAGTGCATTCTCGGCTTATGACTGAGACCGCCAATTTCCGGCGCTCAAACAGCCCTTAGAAGCGAAACAGATAACTCGCCTTCACAAAGAACTGACGGCCATCGTTCAGATAGTCAGGGCCGCGGGCGAGAATCGGCTGGTTCGGGTTGCAGCGCTGTGGGGCACCGATTGGATTCGCCGTGCAGAGAGTGTGGTTATAGTTCTGCAGGTCGTTGTTCCAGCCGATGTAGACCACCGTCCCCGGATGTGGCAGCCAGGTGAGCAGGCCCTGCGTCTGCACCTGTTTTGTGCGAAGGAGAGAAGTCTCCGCAGGGTTGGCCAGAGTGGTGTCGTATTCCGCGATGACGCGCGCGGACCACGCCCGTGTTAGCTGGTAATTGAGCTTGGTCCTGAAGGTTTGAGTTTCATACACAAGCTGTCCGTTGCTAACGGCGCGATCACGATCGAGCAGGTATGTATTGTCATCAGTCAACTGGCGCAGAGGATTCACGCTGACGAGCGCCTGTACGGTTTCCTGATTCATGAGGAACGGAATCGCACCCGCCGGCGGGTTGTAATTGACATTCCCGCTGCGGAGTGCGACCAGGTTGTAATTCAGGATGCCCCACGGTTGTCCGCGGCTCACGAGGCCTCCGAAGTTCTCAGTAAAGTTCTCGCTCGCCTGCATAGGGTAGCCATTCTGCGGCCCCACGGTATCGGAATTCTGGCCGCCGATAGGCGCGATGACAATGTTGCGCGGAAGCAGCACGAATGGATCGAAGGTGGAATAGTGGTAAACCCGGTTGTGCGCGTGGTCAAAGGCGACGTTCTGATTTGTTTCAAGGCCATAACTCTGGATCCTGCTCTTCTCTGGGAACCACTGATAGGTGGCGTGAAGGTGATCGCTCCGTAAGTTTGAAGTCTGAAAAAAATCCCAGCAGGCTGATGAAGCCCTCGCTGATGTCCTGGTACTCGTTAAACATGCTGAACGCGTGCCCGTTGCGCTGCATCTGCCAGTCGGTGGCCGGCCCGGCGCTGTATCCGGCAGGAAACACCGTTGCCGCGCTGGCGGGATTGCTCATTTTGGTCGAGCTCTCTACAGACTGGCCCATCGTCGTCCAGTGGTCGTTGATGCGCCAGGTGAAATCCGCCCCGCCGATGCGGTTCCATCCGCCACCAAACTCCTCGTCGGTATACATAAGGCCTACATTGGAGCCTTTGCCGAGGTCCTCTGAGACGCGCCCCACGTAAAAGCCCGCCTTCGTGCCGTGGAGGGGATCACCAGTTGGAACGGTCTGACCCGGCTCGCGGTCATTGGCCGCCAGCACTCCGAGATTCGTATGGCCCAGTTTTCCCGTCACACGCAAACCCACATCCGGGCGAACGATGTTGCGCGTGTAGAGCAGGGCCATGGGCGTTGCGAAGTAGCTGGCGTTTTCGAGAAAAAACGGCCGCAGCTCGGGAAAGTAGACGGGGTAGCGCTGGTCGACGGTGAACTGAGGCTGATCGCTTTCCACATCGCTGAAGTCGGGATTGACCGTGCCGTCGAAAACCACAGCGTCACGCCACACCGCCTTCACTTCGCCTCCCGCCGTTCCTTCTGCATTGCGCGTGCTGAAGTAGGGATTGTTGGGGTCGAATGTCTGAAGCGTGTGCTCGTTCTGCGCCAGTGCATAGGGGTTGATCTGCACATTGTGCGAGCCTGTTCCCCCTTCGATTCCGCGCAGCGTACCTTCCTGGCTGAGGGTCCCGCTCACGTTTGCCGAGACGCGCGGCCACAAGTCGTTTTCGCTGTTGCGGGGCAGGTTACGCCAGAACACCGCGCCCCAATCGTGACCAGTGGCAGGAAATCGCAGACTGCGGAATGGAAGTGCAATCAGCGCCATCCAGCCCTGGTTCGTGACGCGCCCGTCAGAGTCCCAAACCAAGTCATAGCTATAATCCGGGCCGTTGGTTTCAGTCCAGGCTGCATCCGCCTGCACACCGGCAGGATTCACCTGAAATTCCACGCCTCGCTGCCGATCCTGGAACGGGTCCAGCACAACGCTCACGTAATCGTCCTTGAGGATGTTCTCGCGTCGGGCGAGATGCCAGCGAATGAGCTCCGGGTGACGATCGAAACAGATGAAGACAATGTAGAGGGCCGTTCTGGTGCGGGCCATCCACACCTCGGTGTTTTCGGTTGCGGGGGCGCCGTCTGTTGGCTGGTTCTGAATGAAATTGGTCAGGTGCGTCAGCTTGTCCCTCAGTTCGGGCCGAGGTTCCATCCCCGCAAAGTCTGCCAGGGTCAGCGGCTGGTCAATCAGAGGCACCTTTGCATCGGCGATCGGATGGGGTTTGAGCGACGTCTGCGAAACTGCCGCTGGTTTTGCCTGTTGTTGCTGCTGATTGGCGACCTGCGACGCAAGCGGCACAGCAAAGGCAACAAGCAACCCAACGCTGAATGCGACAGCGACACACTTCCCCAAGAGAACTCCCCCAGCACCGGTAACTTATTGATGGCGTTAACTTCGTGGTCAGCTAACCAATAGACGCGGACCAAACCGCCGCGGTAGGTCGCGGTAAGAATGAACGCAGTGATCGTATTGCATTCTAATCGCCATTCCAGTGGCGGAATTGTCCAGCAAACGAAGGGGTTAATGGAGGCCAGGAGTAATTTCCACACTCAAAATGGAACAGGAGTGTCCGATATCGGACAAGGGCCGTTCTTGATTTCGAAGGCCGCCCTGAGGCGGCCTTTTGAGTTGGAGACTGGACGTTGGGTGTTTACCAACGGCCCCAGGCGCGGGTGAAGTAGTCGGAGAGCGTCATGCCGACGAGGATGAGGAAGGTGAAAAGCCCGGCGCCGACAGTGAGCTTGGTGAGCTTGCTGGAGTACTTCACGTGCATGAAGAAGAGCACCACGAGGATCATCTTGGTGGCAGCGATGGCCAGGGCGACGACCGGATTCCAGAAGAGCGTGATGCCTGGGGCAATGTGCCACTCTCCCAAGTCGATGTAGGACGCCCAGACGGTGAGTCCGGTGGCCACGAGTAGAGCCAGAACGATCGTGATGTACACACGAGGAGAAACGATGTGGTGGTGGCTCTCGTGGAATTCGATGGATTCTTCTTCGTGTTGCTGCATATGGTCCTCAGGGGCTGAAGCCCCGATTTCGTTCTTACCGTCTTTCAGCACGCAACCCCATTGGGTACCCCGAGTCGTGTCCTGTTACAAAAAGCAGATCCTTCGCTCCGCTTACCCCAATCACGAACCTTCGTGATTGGGGCCCCAAGCATGTTGCGCTCAGGATGACACTTCAATCTGACGAGCGAGCTTATACCTCATACAAACTTGCTTCCTAGTACCTGCTGATCAGGTAGAGCAGCGGGAAGAGATAGATCCAGATGATGTCGACGAAGTGCCAGTACAAGCCGAAGTTCTCGACGAAGGTGACGTGGCCGGTGGTGTATGCACCGGCTTGCGCTCTGAAGATCATGAACCCCAGGATGGCGATGCCGATGATCATGTGCAGGGCGTGCATGCCGGTCATGGCGAAGTAGAGGAAGAAGTAAAGTTCGGTGTGCCGAGCCATATCGAGCGGCAGCGGCTTGTCGTGATATTCCTTGTAGACTTCGGGATCGGATGCCGGGTTGAGGAACGACGACAGGCTGTAGTGCATGCCGGGGATGTGGTGCTTGTCGTACTTTTCCTTATACTCGATGGTCTTGATGCCGAGGAAGACGAGACCCAGGATGAAGGTCAGCACCAGGCATAAGACGAGCGCACCTTTTTTGCGCATCTCCGCGGACCACACGCCCATGGCCATGGTGAAGCTCGAGGTGATGAGGACGGCGGTGTTGGCGGTGCCCCAGAAGATATTGAGCTGGTGCGAAGCCTCGACGAAGGCGGGGTAATACCAGTTCCGGTAGATGAGGTATGCGGTGAAGAGGCCGCCGAAGAACATGATTTCGGTAAGCAGGAAGAGCCACATGGCGAAGTTGGTGGCGTCACTCTGCTGGGCGTAGGTTTCGAAGTGGTGGCGCTGGTAGGGGAGGTGCTCGTGATGAGCTCCTTCGGCCGCGCCGTGCACGACTACCCGGTTTTCCGTGGCTACCTGGCTATCCGACACTGGCTACCTCTTTCTCCTTCTGGCCTTCGAGCCACTCGTAGTCGTATGCTTCGTGATCCATGATCGGAATTGCGGGGAAATTTTCAGTGAGCGGCGGCGACTGCGTCTGCCACTCGAGGCCGGTGGCCTGCCACGGATTTTCACCGGCGATTTCGCCGTAGCGGAGAGACCAGGTGAGGTAGAGCAGCGGCAACAGATATCCAACGCCGAGGATGGTGGCGCCGGCGGTGGAGAAAACGTTCAGCACCTGGAACTCCGGTGGGTAGGTTGCGTAGCGCCGCGGCATGCCGAGGGTGCCGAGGATGAATTGCGGGAAGAAGGTGAAGTTGAATCCGATGAAGGTGACGACCGCAGCGAACTGCGAGATCTTTTCCGGATACATGCGGCCAGTCATCTTGGGCCACCAGAAGTGGATTCCTGCGAGGAATGCCATCAACATGCCGCCCACCATGACGAAGTGGAAGTGAGCCACGATGAAGTAGGTCTCGGTGAGGTGAATGTCGGTTCCCGAAGTGCCGAGGAAGACACCGGTGAGACCGCCGATGGTGAACAGGCCCATGAAGCCGAAGGTGTAAAGCATCGGCGTTTCAAAGGTGATGGAACCCTTGTAGAGGGTGAAGGCCCAGTTGAAGATCTTGATGGCTGAGGGCACCGCGACCAGCATGGTGAGCAGCGAGAACACCAGCATCGAGTAGTTGGAGATGCCCATGATGAACATATGGTGGGCCCAGACGAAGAAGCCGAAGACTGCGATCGCCACAGAGGAGAATGCGACCGCGGTGTAGCCGAAGACGCGTTTGCGGCTGAAGGTGGAGATGGTCTCGGAGATCACGCCCATGCCAGGCAGAATCATGATGTAGACGGCGGGGTGAGAGTAGAACCAGAACAGATGCTGGAAGAGGAGCGGGTCTCCGCCCTTGGTGGGATCGAAGACGCCGATGCCAAAAACGCGTTCGAGAGCGACGAGCACCAATGCGATGGCCAGAACCGGGGTACCGAGCACCATGAGAATGCTGGCGGCGTAGTGCGCCCATACGAATAGCGGCAGACGGAACCATGTCATGCCGGGGCAGCGCATTTTATGGATGGTGACAATGAAGTTGAGGCCGGTGAAGATGGAACTGAATCCGGCTACGAAGATTCCGATACCCGTGGTCAGGACGTTGGTATTGAGATAGTGCGTGGAGAGCGGCGTGGTAAATGTCCAGCCGGTATCGACGCCGCCGCTGATCATGGCGAAGAGGATGATGAAGCCCGCAGCGATGTAGAGATACCAGCTGAGCAGGTTGATCTTCGGCAAGGCTAAGTCCTTGGCGCCGATCATCATCGGGATAAAGAAATTTCCCAGGGTTGCCGGCACGGACGGCACGAGAAACAGGAAGATCATGATGATGCCGTGCATGGTGAACACCTTGTTATAGGTGTCGGTAGCCATGAGGTCGGACTGCGGCGTGAGGAGTTCGAGGCGGATGAGTCCGGCGAGCGCTCCTCCAATGAAGAAGAAAAACGTGATCGAGACGAGGTAGAGAATTGCGATCCGCTTGTGATCGCCGGTCAGAAGCCAGCTCAGCAGGCCCTTTTCCCTGGAGAGGAAATTCATCCTCGGGATACGGGCTGTCGACTGTTCGGGAAGACTGACGATTGTGCTGGTACTCATTTCTTCACCATCCCCTGCCCAGCGGGCTTTTGTCCGGCGGGCGTTGTCCTGCCTTCACTTTCCGGCAGCAGCGTTGTTGTGGCGGTCGTCTGCTGGACGCGGTAATCGGAGTTGAGATTCTTGATGAATTCGACGAGCGCTATGACGCCGTCTTCGCTGATCTGTCCCTGGTATGTGGGCATGATCGGCGCAAATCCCTGGGTCACGTGCTGCGAGGGATTCAGGATTGCATCGCGCAGAAAAGCTTCGTCGACGGTCGTGGTTTGACCGTTGGCAAGGCTGAGTTTGGCGCCGTAGACGTTGGCGAGACTCGGTCCGCGTGCATCGGGGCGAGTATTGTGGCAGGCCGAGCAGCTGAGGCTGGCGAAGAGGCGTTCACCGTTCTGCGCGAGCGAGGCGCCGCTGGTGGAACCGGCGAGCCATTTCTTGAAGTCGTCGGGCGTCATGACGACAACGTCGCCGATCATGTGCGAGTGGTCGGTGCCGCAGTACTGCGTGCAGAAAAGGTGATAGGTGCCGGGGGTGGTGGCTTCAAACCAGACGGTTGTGTATCGGCCCGGAATGGCTTCGCGCTTCACGCGGAAGGCGGGAATGGAGAAGCTATGGAAGACGTCCTGCGAGATGATGGTGAGCTGGACGGCGCGGCCGGTGGGAACATGCAACGAATTGATCTCGTGCTGACCGCCGGGATGTTCGGCTTTCCACATCCACTGCTTGCCGACGACATAGATGTTCATGGCGTTAGCAGGTGGGGTGTAGACGCGGAAGTAGATGAGCGCGCCCCACACAAACATGATGAGGAACAGGCCAAGCGGAATAATGGTCCACGTGGCCTCAAGCATCGTGGAGCCCTCGATCTGCACCGCTACCGGATGGCGCTTCTTGCTGTACATGATCGAGAAGCTGGTGATGAGGAGAATGACGATCGTCATTCCGATCATGCTCACCAGGACCATGAAGAAATACAGTGCATCCATCTGGGGCGCGATTTTCGACGCCTCTGGTGGATACAGAGAGAAGTTCGTCAGCCACTTGACGAGAAATTGCCAGAGTACTGGACTGATATGCATTCCGTTATCCGTTCACCTTTGTTCCTGAAGCAAGCTGGTCATGCGCCTGCCGGTAATCGCGGCGGAACATGATCCACATAAAACCGCCCAGCAGAACCACGGTCATGGCGCCGCCCAGTTGCACGACGCGTGCAACGATGAGCGAGTGCTTATTGGTCGTGGGGTCGTAGTGATAGCAGTACGTGAGAATGTTGTCGACAGGCGAGCCGATGTGATTATTGGAGGCTTCGACCAGCCCGAGGCGAATATCTTTCGGCGAGTACTCGACACCCATGTAGTACTGGGCCAGCTTGCCCTGCGGCGTCACGAGCTGAATGGAGCTGGCGTGCGCGAATTGGGTGAGCTTGCCGTCTGGGCCGGGGATTTTGACGTAGCCGAATCCGACGGCTTTCGTAAGTGCGTCGATGTTGGGTTGCGTGCCGGTCATGAAGTGCCAGCCATCAGCGGTTTCCGGATGTCCGTAGCGATGGAGATAGCTGCGCTTCTTGGCGGCGGCGAGGTCGGTGCCTTCGCTGGGATCGATGCTGACGACGATGATGTTGAAGTCGCGGCCGGGAACTTCGTCGACCATCTGCAGGGCGCCGGTAAGTCCGTTGAGCTCTTCAGAGCAGAGCATGGGGCACTGGTAGTAGACGAGTGCGAGGATGGCCGGCTTTTTGCCGAAGTAGCTGGCGAGCTGAACTGGCTTGCCCATGTCGTCGGTGAAGGTAAGATCGAGCGGAAGCTGCTGATTGAGGTGCTGCGCGATGCCTACGCCGTTGAGGATGGCGGGCGGCTTGTCGTTGGACGGGCCGGTCTCCTTGTCGCCGTAGCTCGAAACCTGCGCGACCAGGGATGGCGTCAGCGCGGCGAGACACAGAAACGTCGCGGCCGCTAACCGACCTAGTCGTCCAATCCTCATCGCACTGTTGCTGCTTGTCATACTTCAAATCGCCTTCTGCGGTTTACAGCTGCGGGGGGAAACCATCCCTCAGTCGGCTAAAGCCGCATTTGTTGCTAACTCTTGGCGGCACGACTAAAGTCGGGCCCTTTCAAAACCTTGCCACAGCTTTCACTACTCCTGCGTTTGCTGCTCTTCTACCTTCTGGGCCGCTGCCTGATCTTGCTCATAGCCGGTGCGCGCGAAGCCACTGGTGAGCGGCACGGTGATTGTCGGTTTCTGATCGCCCGCGAGGAGCGGGGCCTGTTGTACGGCCGGTGCAACGGGCAAGCCCTTTTGCGCGATGATCTGCATGGCGCGCTCGATGGGAATTCTTACCGTGCCCTGAGACTGGTCAACCCACGTGTAGTTTTCGAGGAGCAGGTCTTCGCGGGCGTGGAGATCGGCGACGTCCTGGTTGCCATCATCGGTTTGCACGCGAGGTGTCGGAAACGTTCGGGTGATCTCCGCGATCTTGTTCTGCATTTCGGGGCTGGAGGGTAGATTGCCGAGTTCGCGAATCTCCGCAGTCTTGGTCCACTTGCTGTTGGGCCCGTCTTCCTTGTTGAGGTGGGCGTTGATGAGCTTGCCCATGCCCCAGGTGACGACCCCGCAAACCCCAACGAAGATGAAAAGCGAAGTGAGGAAGACAAGGATGCCCGTAACTTTGACGTCGGACTGTTCGTAGCCCGCCGAGGCGTCGATCTCGCTGGGGCCGTGCGAGCCGAGGAATTTCTTATCATCGGATTCGTTGTGATCAAGCGTGGACATGTTCGGGCTCCAGGATCTCTGCGACGTGCGGATCGTTGGTCTGCACCAGCGCACGTGTCTTCAAATTATGGCTGTAGAAAGCGACCCAGACGGACACCATCGCGACGGGTACGGCGATGTATTCAAGGATTCCCCAGCTGAAGTGCAGGTTGCGGGCGGCGTCCTTGAAGTTCGGCTCGATGAGCCAGAACAGATCGAAGGCCTTGGCGAAGATCATCCACTGGCAGACGAGAATCAGGCGCTTCTTGTTGCGCTTGATGTCGCGCGACAGCAGCAGCGAGAACGGGATGAGCCAGTGGAAGATGAAGTCGAGGGTGATGATGATACCCCAATGTCCGCGAATGCGATCGAGGTACCAGCCGATCTCCTCCGGCAGGTTACCGGACCAGATGATGAGGAACTGACTGAAGGCCAGGTAGATGTTCAGCATGACGAAGGCGAAGGTGAACTTGCCGAGGTCATGCTGCTCAGTGGTGCGCAGAATCGACTTGAAGGGTTCGGCTTTCGAAAGGCTGATCGAGGTCAGGATTGCCAAGGCAAGCACAGAGTAACCCTGGCCGACCAGGAAGAGCAGGCCGTAGATCGAGGAGAACCAGGTGACGTCCATCGACATGCACCAGTAGATGACAGCGGCGGTCATGGTGAGCGAGTAGACGACGATGCCAGGTCCGCTGATGTTCTCGAGCTTCTTGATCCAGTAAGGCGTGGTGTCTGGCGATTCGGTGTCGCGCTTGAGGCCGAGCTTGTTGAGGCGCCAGGTATAGAGTCCCCAGATGGCAAAGCAGATGAGCATGGCGACAACATAGGTCGTCGGATTGAGCATGGGGCGCTTGAAGTCGAGGCAATGCGCCTGGATTTCGTTGATCAGGCCAGACTTCAAAGCTGCTGCCGTGTCGCCAGGATTGGTGTACCGGGCCCAGAGGAAGAGCCGCTTCATGAAGAATACCGAGACGACCCAGTAGCCGAAGATAAGCGGCAGAGTGCGCGTTGCTGCTTCGAGGGGACGGCGCAATAGCAAGCCCCACTTGCCGCCGGAGCAGTACTGGACCATGAGAAGCGCGAGGCCACCGACGGTCCAGCCGAAGGTGAGAAGCAAACCAAGAACCCACGCGCGCATGACGTGGTCCCAACCGAGCTGGTCCTGCGCCTGACCGAGAAATGCGAGAATCACGGCAACGATCGAGGCTCCAGCCGCGATCATCAGCGCCCGCGCCCGCCAGCCGTCGACGAACGATGGTGCGCTCAGATCGGCGGGGAGCGCTTTAGCGTGTGTTGCTCCGTGTGTATCGTGAGCCATTGAACTCAATCCTTACTTCGCGGCCGCGGGAGCCGGTTTGGTTGCTGGAATCTCAATCTTTGGATCAGGCGGATTTGCTGGAGCCATCCCAGGCGTTCCCTCTGACTTGATCGGGGGATATGCCTGCACTGCCGTCGAAGGCAATGCCCAAGGCTGCGCGTAACTGGCTGGCAGGTGTTCCTTGTCGGCAATATCGCTCAGCTTCTGCACCTGCACACCCGACGGGACGTCAGACGTGGAAGCTGTCTGGCTTAGCTGCAGCGCGCGAATGTAGGCGGCAACTGCCCAGCGATCTTCCGGCGCCAGTTGGGCGCGGTAGTCAGGCATGGCGCCGTAGCCGTGGGTCATGACATAGAAGTAGTGAGAGAGAGGCTGCGCCTTGCGAACCTGATCTTCCAGGTTGGCGGCAGGTTTATAGCCGCGCTCCACGATCTCACCGAGGCCGTTGCCGACACGGGAGTGGCATGGGGTGCAGTAGATATTGAAGCGTTCCTGTCCGCGTTGGAGGACTTGCATGGTGACGGGGAACGGCAACATGTTCTGCTCTTCTCTATAACCGTTGGCGCCCTGGATGACGCCAGTGTAGAAGTAGCTGTCTTCCTGCAACTGGCCGCGTGCCACAGTGTTGACGACCTGGTCGCGCGCGCTGCGATGGTCGGCGAAGAAGTCGGTGCCGCGCTGCGGAATCATCTTGGGCTGGTTCTGCATGTCCTGGCGGCAGCCAGCGATGAACATGATTGCGAAAAGGCCTGCGAAGGTCAGTGCTTTCCCACCCACGCGACGAAAAGCCGTCACATGGATGGGGCACCCAGGTTCGTTCGCGATGACACTGCTCTTGATCGAGTGGAGGGTCTGCATTTAGTACTCCACCTCCACGACCGAGACGGGGTCGAATTGCTTGAGATAGTCCTTCGATTCCACGAGGTCGAATTTCGGGTCCAATGCTTCGAGACAGAGGAAGAATTTGTCGGTGGTGGCTCCGTCGCGAAAGTTCGGCGCGTTGAAGAGCGGGTGATAGAGCTGCGGCAAACCGTTGAGTGCGAGCATTCCAAATGCCGCCGACAAGCCGGCCCAGAGAATCGTCCACTCATACGCGGGAACGACGAAGGCGGGCCAGGAGTAGAGCGGGCGTCCGGCAATATTCAACGGATAAGCGATGACCGAGATCCAGGTCTCCATCGAGAACATCGCAGCGAGTCCAATCAAACCACCGATAAGAGTGACGAGAGGCACGCGGTTGCGATGGAAGCCGATGGCCTCTGCCGCCTCTTCAACGGGATAGGGCGTGTAGCAATCGAGGCGGCGCCAGCCGTCTTCACGCGCCTGACGCGCAGCACGGACCAGGTCGCTCGGGGTTTCGAATTCGGCCAGCAGGCCGTAGGTTCCTTCGCGTGAGGGCATCTTAGTCACCTGCTCCCGCTGTAGCTTTCGGCTTGATCTTGGCCGCGGGCAGAATCATACGAATCTCGTTCATTGGAATCATGGGCAGGAAGCGGACGAACAGCAGAAACAGCGTGGTAAACAGGCCAAGCGTTCCGACAAAGGTCATGTAGTCCCACTTGGTGGCGCGATAGGTGCCCCACGATGATGGCAGGAAGTCGCGATAGAGACTGGTAACGACGATGACGAAGCGCTCGAACCACATGCCCGTGTTCACAACGATTGAGATGAAGAACATGAAGCCAATATTCGTCCTCAGCTTGCGCGACCAGAGCGTGGTGAGCGGAATGGCGAGATTGCAGGTGACCAGCACCCAGTAGGACCAGCCCATGGGGCCGAAAGCGCGGTTCCAGAACATGAAGGCTTCCCAGTGGGAGGCTGAGTACCAGGACATGAAGGCTTCCATGCCGTAGCCGTAGGCCACGATGAAGCCGGTGGCGAGCATGACCTTGCCCATGTTGTCGATGTGGCGCTCAGTTACCAGGTTCTCGAGGTGGTAGAACTTGCGCAGCGGAATTGCCAGGGTGAGTACCATGGCGAATCCGGAGTAGATGGCACCGGCAACGAAGTAGGGCGGGAAGATGGTGGTGTGCCATCCAGGCAGGACCGCGACAGCGAAGTCGAAGCTGATGACGGTGTGTACTGAGAGCACGAGCGGCGTGGCGAGGCCGGCGAGCAGCAACGACGCTGTCTCATAGCGCATCCAGTGGCGGACGGAACCGCGCCAGCCCCACGAAAGCAAGCCATATACATATTGTGCCGGCTTCGATTGCGCGCGATCGCGGAAGGTCCCGAAGTCGGGAATCATGCCGAGATACCAGAAGACGACGGAGATGGTGGCGTAGGTCGATACCGCGAACACGTCCCACAACAGCGGTGAGCGGAACTGCGGCCACACGTTCATGGTGAGCGGGATCGGGAAGAGCCAATATCCGAGCCATGGACGGCCAACGTGGATCAGCGGGAACATGCCGGCGCAGACCACGGCGAAAATCGTCATAGCTTCAGCGAATCGGCTGATGGAGTTGCGCCAGGTTTGCTTGAAGAGCAGGAGAATGGCGGAGATCAGTGTGCCGGCGTGGCCGATGCCGATCCACCAGACGAAGTTGATGATCGCGAAGCCCCACGCGACGGGCTGGGTGATGGCCCAGATGCCGACGCCCTTGAGGAAGAGCCAGGTGACCGCAACCAGCAGCATCGTGGCTCCGCCGCCGGCGATGCCAAAGAAGGCGAGCCAACCGAGGGGTGTGTGCGGCGTAAGCACGATGCCCGAGATTTTTTCGGTAACCGACTTGAAGGTCTCACCGAGGCCGACGACGCGGTATTCGCCGGTCTTTGGATCGATGCCAGGGTCACCTGTTTTGATTTCACTGGTCGCCATTGTGACTTCAACCCTTTTCCGGTGCGTGTTCCACCGGCTGCTGTACGAGTTCGGAATTAAAATTCAAAACTTCGGCGAGATAGCGAGTGCGGGGGCGCGTGTTCTGGTCGGCAATGACCTGGTACATGCGCTTATCTTCGTTCAGCTTTGCCACCTTGCTGTTTTTGTCGTTGAGATTGCCGAAGGTGATGACCGATGCGGGGCAGGCCTGCTGGCAGGCAGTAACGATTTCGCCATCGCGAATCGGGCGATTCTCCTTGTCTGCTTCGATCTTGGCCTCGTTGATGCGCTGCACGCAGTAGCTGCACTTCTCCATCACACCGCGCGAACGCACCGAGACGTCGGGGTTGCGCATCAGCTTCAGGCTCTCGGTCTCATAGTCGGAGTAGAGCAGAAAGTTGAAGCGCCGCACCTTGTAGGGACAGTTGTTGGAACAGTAACGGGTGCCCACGCAGCGGTTGTAGACCATCATGTTGAGACCTTCGGGCGTGTGCACCGTGGCGCCAACCGGGCAGACCTGCTCGCAGGGGGCGTTTTCGCAGTGCTGGCAGGTCATGGGCTGAAAGTGGGCGCGGGGTGCGGCGAGATCGCCTTCAAAATAGGCGTCGATACGCAGCCACTGCATGTTGCGGCCAATGCGAACCTGCTGCTTCCCGACAACGGGAATATTGTTTTCGGCATAGCAAGCCACGATACAGGCGTTGCAGCCTACACAACTGTTCATGTCGATGGACATGCCCCACTTGTTGCCGTTGTACTGCCAGTTGGGAAAGAGCGTGGTTTCATACTCGGGCGTGTCGCGGCCTTCGCCTTCGTGGGCGAAGTTGGGATTGGCCTTGAAGTCTTCGAGCGTGGCATAGCGAATGATGCCGCGCGGACCAAGAGCTTCAACAGCTTCAAGGGAGTTGTTCTGATTGCCGTGTTCGCTGAGGTTCTTGCCGCGATGATCCTGGTAGTGGCTCTTGGTGATCGCAATGCCCCATTTGCCATCGACTTTCTTGATGGATCCCGTCGCATATAAAGGGGCGGATGTTGTGCGAACGAGATAAGCGTTAAAGCCTGCGCCCGAACCGACACGGCCGGCAAATTCGCGGCCGTAGCCAAGGTGCAGTGTGACCGAATTGTCAGGGTGCCCGGGAGCAACGATCACGGGAGCCTTCACCCTGCCTCCGCCGGAGCTAATCTCGACAATGTCGTCTTCTTCCAGCTTGAGGCTCTCGAGTGTCGCGCCGGACATGATGGCAGCGTTGTCCCAGCTGAGGTTGGTTACGGGCTTGGGAAGCTCCTGCAGCCAGCCGACGTTGGACCAGCGGCCATCGTAGACGTTGGGGTCGGGACGGAAGATGATTTCGAACTGATCTTTCGGGTTGGGAGCGGGAACCTTACTGCTCAACTTGGCGCCGTCTACACCGATGATCCCGCCTCGCCCGTAGGCGGTGTTCTCAATCCATCCTGCATGCAGGGCTTTGCGCCAGCCGGATTCAAAGTCACCCTTGATGTTGTCCTTCTGCGTGATGCGGACGGCTTCATAGGCGCTGAGCTGCGGATTGTCGAGCAAGGTCTGGAAGACGTCATGCGCGCTCTTGCCGCCATAGAGCGGCTCGATCATGGGCTGCACCACGGAGACGGTGCCATCGTAGGCGCGGGCATCTGACCACGACTCGAGGTAGTGCGCGGCAGGAATGTGCCAGTGCGCGAGGTGGCCGGTCTCATCGTAATGCGAGCCGAGATGCGCGACCACTTTCGCTCTGTTGAAGGCGTCGGGGAAGCCGAGGTCTACAGGAGATGAATAAACCGGGTTCGCATTCAGAATGACGAGCCAGTCAACTTTACCGGCGTTGAGATCGGCGATCAGATTCTTGAAGTCACCGTTCTGATCGCTGGGCAGCGGGATGGCAAGCTCAGATGAGACGATTACTGTTTTGCCGACATTGCCGAGGGCCTGGTTGATAGCGAGGGCGAGGGCTGCGACAGATTCGTCCTGATAGAGGCCGGGGATGACGGCGCTTTTGCCGCTGCTCGCCTTGAGATCTTTCGCCAGGGCGGCTAGAAATGCCTGCTGGTTCGCGGTCCACGTATATTGTGGGACGCCTGCACCGGACGCTCCGACTGCGGAGGCGAGAGCAGCAGCAAAGGTGGGAATCTCACTGGCGCGAAGGCCAAGGCGATGCTCGGCTTTCATGCCGGTCGTGGTCGGCGTGCTCTCGATGGTGTAGAGCCGATTCATGCCGTTGGCGGGATCTTTGCGACGCTTTGCGTAGTCGGTGACGAGTTTGTGGAAGCCGGGATAAGACGCACCAGAGAGGAAGTCGGCATCGAGCGAGACGATCACGTCGGCGCTGCTGAGGTCGTACTGGACGTTGTAACCCTTTGCGAGGAAGGTGCCTGCAATAGCGGGGTCATATTGCACCAGGGTCGCCTTCGGCCATGCATTTTGCACGGCCTTCCACTGGCGCGCGAGTGTTGGCGAGGTGATGGTCGCCGAGAGGAAGTAGATTCCAGTGCCATCCTTGGTGCTCGCGACTTTGTCGTGGAGCGCCTGGGCGAATTCGGCCCACTCGCGATTCTCGCCTTCGAAGGTCACATGTTGCGAGCGGTCTGGATCATAGAGATCGAGCAGCGATCCCTGCGAGAAGACATCGGAGGAGCCGTGGTTGTAAGCGTGGTCGGGATTGCCATCGACTTTGATGGGGCGAAACTGGTCGCTCTTGACCAGCAACGGCACGCCGCCGGTGGGTAGCGGATTCACGCTCGCGAAGTAATTTGGCTTGCCGAGCAGCAGGTCTTCGGGGGCCTTGACGTAGGGGTAGATGGGCTCGTCTGGCTGCTTGGTGCATCCAGCGAGGCCAGCGAGCGCCATCGATGCGCCCATGATCTTGAGGAAGCCGCGGCGTGAAACCGGATCGACCCATTCCTGCGCTGCGCTGGGGAATTCTTTCTCCACTGCGGCCTGGAATTCCGGCGTGTTCTGAAGCTCGTCGATGGAGCGCCAGTATTGCTTGCCCGACGCGGCCTTGAGCTCGGTGCGCACCTGTTCCAGCGTCATCGGCGCTTCGTTCTTACCAAGGCTGGGCTTGCTCTTTTCATTCTCCACGGAGTTCCCCACATGGTTCGTTCCTGCATTCATCGGTTCGCTACTCATCGGTGGCAAACCTCGCAGCTGCTCAGTTCGTTGGGAGTGCGAATGTGGTACTGCTTCAGAAGGAAGTGGCCGAGCTGATCCTGGCTAGTGAATTTTTGATAGTACGTAACCAGAGTGAACATGGTTGCCGGCGCATCGCCAGCCTTTCCACTCGTTGGCGACTTCGGCATCTGCAGAGCCGCGACCTGCGGGCCTTCGCCGGTTGGATCCTTGGTCGTGCAGTTCGCGCTCTGCGCGGTCGGCGTACCGGTCTTAACGTCATTCACCGCGCACCATACGGGACGATCGTCAGCCGGAGCTTCCCACGCCATGTTGTAGATCTGGCTGGTGGGGCGAAGATTCTTGGCCGGATTGCGGTGGCAGTTGAGGCACCACTCCATCTGCAGCGTGTTCTGCGCATACATCAGCGGCATCTGGTCGACGCGGCCGTGACAGCTGGCGCAGCCGAGTCCCTTGTTCACGTGAATCTCATGGCTGAAGTAGACGTAGTCGGGCAGGTCGTGCACCTTGATCCAGGGCAGCGACTGGCCTGTGGCCCAACTGTCGCGCACCGGCTGCAGGAGCGCAGCGTTGGTCCAGATCTGCGCGTGGCAGTTCATGCAGGTCTTGGTGGGAGGGATGCCGGCGTAGCTGGATTTTTCAACCGAGGTGTGACAGTACTGGCATTGGAGCCCCAGTCCCGTTACGTGGTGCTTGTGGCTGAATGGGACCGGTTGTTCGGGTCGCTGGCCCTGGCGAGTAACCCATGGGGAGCGCTGCAACTGATCGAGCGTTACTCCAAGTGCAATCACAATCAGACCCGTCAGCACCAGGCTTGCTCGAGCCAAAGCATTGGAGCTGCGGTCAAATATCTGCGCCATGAATGCTTTCCTGCTTGTTGTTCATTGTCCAGTAGTTTGTGCGCGCAGTGTTGGCGGTCACACAGGTTGTGGTCAGATTTCTCTTTCGGACAAAACCCACCTGAAAGGCGGACGACCCCGAAAGTTCAATATAGCAGCCAGAGCCCTATCTGCAACGCACTCAACAGTTGAGAGAACAAAAAATGTTTATGCCGCCGAATTTTTTGTAGTCTCTTGAAAGAGAAATACGTTAGGACGAAACAAAACCCGCATAAATGCGCGCGTTTGCCGGTTCAGTGTGTCCCAGAAAATGGGATGCTGTTCGCGTGAAATTTCCGCTTCTTCAATAGCGCCAGGACTTCGTGTCGGCAGTCGCCGGAGCTGTGGCCAACATGTGCTCGACCATTTGCGGCAGCACACGCTGGGTCCAGTCGGCGTTGTTCTGCTGCATGGTGTACTCGGATGGACCGCCGGTGTAGCAGTGCGGCATGCCGGGGCCGTACTGGAATGTCGCATCGGAGTGCGGATGGCGTGTTTCCTGAAGTTGCTTTATCGAGCATGTGAACAGCGTTGTTGAGGAAATAGGTGTCGCCGTCGCCGACTGCGATATGCAGCTTGCCTTCGAGCTTCGGGCCAAGCGTCGGCCAATCGCGCTTCATGATGGCTGTGAGATCGTAGTGATCGTGCCAGTAGGCAAGGACGTTCTTGTCGATCGCGCCGGTGAGGGATCGATGATCTGCGCAGGATAGCCGTCGTGCCCGCGGGAGAAAATACCGCCTGCCAGATATCCCACTGCTCGGTTGAGCGGCCGTGCGTGCCGAGCACATATTCATATGCGAATTCGGCGCCGGCTTCGGCAATGACGCTGCCGTCGGGCTTGCGATCGGCGGCGATGGGCACTTGGCCGAAGTCGCCTTTGCGGACGAATGCGTTGGCGTCGTCGTAGAGATTGATGTTCTGGTAGGCGTGGAAATCGACCGGATCAGGGCAGGCAACGTAAGCGCCGTTGTAGAAGTCGGGATAGAAGACCTGCGTGGCGAGTGCTTCCCATCCGCCGGTGGATCCGCCGTAGGTAGCGCGCGCCCAGCCCTGGCCGATGCCGCGATACTTCTTCTCGATCGCCGGAATCAGCTCGTCGTTGATGGCGGAGCCATAGGGGCCGACGTTGGCGGAGTCGACGTCGTAGGAGTCGTCGTAATAGGGATTGGCATTCTGCACGTAGATGAGAATCACGCGCGGCAGGCGGCCTGATGGTCCAGTCCTGAAAGAGCTGATAGCCGCTCTGCAGGCGGCGATATCTGCGGCGACTTGGGATCGGGCGGAGTGGCCGTGAACTGCGCAGGGCCGATGCCGGGATGGAAATGATCCTGGTAGACGATGACGGGATATTTTGCGTCGGGGTGCTCGTCGAATCCGTCGGGAAGCAGGACCCACGCACCGAGATACATATCGCGACCCCAGAATGCGCTGAGCTTTTCGCTGCGGAAGCGCTCGAACTTGAGCCATTTTGCGGTGGGCTGCTGCTGTGCGATCACCAGGGGATCGTGGGGCGTGCCTTCAATGGGAGGAATGACCTGGTCGAGCGTGAGCTTGATCGGCATCCTGCGCCTTCGGATCGAAGTGGATCTTCTGCGGCTTGTTGTAGGGATTGCCGGGCTTCAGGTTCCAGTGCTGGCCTTCGCCTTTGTCGGGTGGTAGCCAGACGGTCTTGCCTGAGGCGAGATGAAACTGCTCGTACACGTTGAAGACGGCCTGCACGTAATAGTCGCCGGCATCGAGATCGGCGAGCGAGCGACGCGGATAGCCGAAGGTCTTTGCGTCGACGACCAGCGGGCTGCCGGGGGCGAGGTTTTCGGCATCCACGCCGAAGCCTTCTGCCGAGTCGTAGGTCTCAGCAAGTTGCATGCGCGGCTCGGGCTTGTCGGTCTTTGCGAAAACGAGAATGAGGTGACCATTCAGCGGCTTGGTCGAGGGCACCGTGACTTCAATGCGCTGGGCGAGGCAGGCGCTTGCTGCACCGGCGAGAAGAAGACATGCGAGGGGAGTCTTTGTCATCTCTTGTTCGATCCTTGGAAGATGCCGTAAGTCTACAGCGGCGGGGCGATCAGGGTCAGGATCACTTGTCGTCAGCCGCAGCCGCGTAGGTCTCGCCGAAGGACTCGTCGGGAGACGAACCGGGCCAGCCGATCATAACCAGAAAGACATCGAGGACGAAGAGCGCGATTGCAATGTCATTGAACAACATTGCCTGGGGAATGTCGGGCCAGAGCTGATTAGCAGCCCAGAAGAGGAAGGCAATCGCGAGGAGGGCGGCTTTGACTATTTCCATCGGAGCGGGACGGTGTGCGGCCTGGTAGGCAAGATACGCGAAGGCGATCATGGCAAGTGGAAATGCGCCGAGGACATCGTGGGCGCGAGGCGAGAAGAGGTGCGGAACCGCGTCCCAGGCAAGTAAGACTCCGACGCCAGCGAGCGAGATGATGCCGAGAACTACGGGGAGGGCTCGGTGGGCCCGATCAAGGCGGATGTACATACGCAATTATGGTCCGCCACTCAAAAAGACCGCATAAGGGTATAGAAGCGCGAAGAGATCAGTGCGGCGATTGAGTGTTTTAGAATTCTGTCAGGCATTTCAACCGGTCGCCACCAGCCATACATTCAGTTTTCTTAGTGCGGGACACGTGTCCCAACTCTGTATCTACATAAACCGGAGAGTGCCCCCGGAGTCTCCTGTACTGGGCTTGCGGACAGGAAGAACTGAAAGGAAATGGCCATGAAATACGCCGGTCTGCTGGTGATGCCAGCAGGATTCTTTCTTTCGATCGCGGCAATCCTCTTGTTTTCTGACTCAGCGCAGCGGACTGCTTTTGTACTGTGCGGACTCGCCGTGGAGGCGATGGGTGTGGTGGTTGCGGTGCGGGGCCACATGCAGTTACGGAGCGAAAATCGATGACTCCGCTGGCGCCGATGCCCTTTCCTGAAACTTCATTCGCACTTACGCTGGGACTTCTGCTGCTGGCTCCGCTGGCCATCGCGGGCGTTGCGCTCATCAATACGGGGCTAGGCAGGTCGCGGTCGGCGGCGCAGTCGCTGCTGGGCAGCCTTGTCGTGATTTCCACGGCGGTGATTGCATTCGCGCTGGTGGGATCGGCCTTTGCTGCAGGGACCAGTAGCGATCATGTCTTTCATCTTGCGGGCAAGCCGTGGAACTGGGCTGGAGCTGGATCGCTGTTTCTGAGTGGATTCGGCACGGCTGGGGCCCGCGCTCAACTCGCTGTCCTCTGTGAATTGCTTTCCGTCGCTCTCGTCGTTTTGATTCCCTGGGGATCGGGTGCAGATCGACTGCGGCTTCCGGCGGGAGCGGCGATTGCAGCGATCTTTGGTGCAGTGGTGTTTCCGCTGGTTGCGCATTGGACTTGGGGCGGCGGATGGCTGGCGCAGCTCGGCATTAACTTCTCTCTGGGTGCGGGATTCTTTGATGGGGGCGGTGCGGCGACGATTCACGCGCTGGGCGGTGTTTCGGCTCTCGCGCTTGTCTGGATTGCAGGGCCGCGCAAAGGCAAGTTTCCGCGCGAAGGGCTTTCGACTGCGATGCCAGGACATAACGTGGTCTACGTGCTCCTCGGCTGCCTGATCGCGCTGGTCGGATGGCTTGCGTGGAATATGGCGGGATCGCTGCTGTGGCTCAATGCCGCGCCGGCTACGCTCGCGGTCACCGCTGTGGATACGTTGTTATCGGCGGCGGCAGCTCTGGTGGCTACTTTCTCTGTGACGCGCATTCGGTTTGGCAAACCTGACGCAAGCCTGTGCGCGAATGGCTGGCTTGCGGGACTGGTGACGTCGAGCGCCTGCGCGGGAGTGGTATCGCCGCTGGCAGCGTTATTCACCGGGCTTGTTGCGGGCATTGTTACACCGCTGCTTGTGGAGTTGTTTGAACTGGCGCTCTCGATTGACGACCCTTCCGGTGCCATCAGCGTTCACGGCGTCGCGGGATTGTGGGGGTTGGCGGCAGCCGGTATGTTCGCACCGCAAGCGGGCCAGTTTGTGGCACAACTGATCGGTGTCTCGACGCTGCTGGGGCTGATGCTGCCGGTGGTTTACCTGGTCTTCTGGCTAATGAATCGTGTGCTTGCGTTCCGTGTGGATCCCGATGGCGAGCGCATCGGCATGGACCTGCACGAGCTCGGCGGCAATGCCTATCCCGAATTTGTGGTGCATCGGGATGAGTCGTACAGGTAGGATCGCGCCTTTAAGCGCCTCGGGCGGCACGGACCCCATTTACGCAATCAGTTCTTGCACGTTTCTTGCCACAAAAGTGTCTTCGCCGGATTGCATGTCTCCTGTAATCTAGGGCTGAGACCACCACTGCATGGGATTGCTGACGCATCTCTTCTACCCCTGGGGCCTGCTGCTCCAGGCTGGGGCGATTATTCATTTCATTCGCCGCCGACCTGACACGTATTGGCTCTTCATCATCCTTTTCCTCGGGCCCATCGGGGCGATCGTCTACCTCTTCGCCGAAGTCTTTCCGGATGCAGGGCTGCTGAATCAGTCGTTCAAGGGTATCTCGCGGCGCAAACGCATCGCAGCGCTGGAACTCACGATCCGCGACAACCCATCCGCCGGGAATTACGAGGAGTTGGGCGAACTTTGCATGGATGATGGGCAGTTGCAGCGGGCGCGCGAGGCTTTCGACAAGGCCATTGCAGCGCGTTTGAATACGCTGGATTGCTTCTATCGGCGGGGAGTATGCGCCATCCTGCTGGGCGATGCTGTGGGCGCGTTGCCCGACCTTGAAAAAGTTGTCGCCAGGGAGCCAAACTATGATTTCCACCGCGCACCCGCTTTGCTGGCCCACGCCTACGCGCTGACGGGAGAGAAGCAAAAAGCGGAAGAGTTATTCCGCCGTGTGACCGTCGTTTCCACTTCATCTGAAACGTATCTGAATTTTGCAGACCTGCTCTCGTCTGAGGGCAAAAGCAGTGAAGCGCGGCAGTGGGCGCAGAAGGTGCTGGACAAGGAACCGACCATGCCGCGCTACCTGCGACGCCGCGAGCGGCCGTGGTCACAGAGGGCACGGAAGATCTTGAAGCGTCTGCGGGAGTGAAAGAGACAGGGAACAGGGAACAGGGAATAGGGAATAAAAACGGAGCGCGGTCGCTGCAACGACAATCTCGAATTGTGAACTCAGAACTACGAACTCTAAACTATCTTTTCGCCATTAGCAGCATCAGCACGAACAGGACCACGGGAACAATGGCCAAGCCCGCGTAAAGCAGGACTTTCTTGTCGATCTTGCGGCCGGCGAGCTTTACAGGCTTTTGGCCGCGGGGTTCCACTCCTACCTGCTCCTGGTGTTCAAGGTCCCACATCATCTCGCTGGCGGTGGCGTAGCGGTGGCGCGGTTCCCGCTCGAGGGCGCGGTAGAGGATCTCTTCGAGTTGAGGCGAAATTTCAGGATTGAACTCGCGCGGGGGCTTCACGTCATTCAGAACGCGTTCGTTCATCACGGCGAGCGGGTTAGGCCCGACGAACGGGACACGGCCGGTAAGCATCTCGTAGAGCATGATGCCCACGGCGTAGATGTCGCTGCGCTGATCGCCGCGCGCGCCTTTGACCTGTTCGGGCGAGATGTAGTCGGGAGTGCCTAGCAGCGACGTGACATTCACGAAGGTGAGGCGGCGCGCGTCTTCCTTCATCGCGATGCCAAAGTCGATCAGCTTGATCTGGTCATCTTCGCCGACCATGACATTCTCGGGCTTCAGATCGCGGTGGACGATACCGCGCTTGTGCATGTAGTCGAGCGCGTCGCAGATACCGAGCGTGATTTTTACGGCGAGATCGGTGGGCAGTTTTTTCTCTTCGTTCAAAATGGTGCGCAGCAAGCGGCCTTCGACCCACTCGATAACCATGTAGAGGCGGCTGCGCTCTTCGTTGTTGAAGGTTTTCACCACGCCGGGATGATCGAGCGATTCCCCGATCTCCTGCTCTCGCTTGAAGCGCTCGATAAGCACCGGGTCAGCTTCCATCTCTGCAAGCGGAACCTTGATCGCCACCTGCCTGCCTGATTCGAGGTCGGTCGCGCTGTAGAGCACCGACATTCCGGAATGAGCGACGGCCGCTTCAATGCGGTAGTGATCGAGGGTATCTCCGGACTCGTAGGTGGTCATCGGCGGGTGGTTGATATCGGTCTTTCTGATTCTTTCATGCCGCAGCACAAGGAATTCGTAAGGAATTCGGGCGATTGTGCAATGCCGAGAATCTCCTCGCAGGCTCTATGATGTTTGGAGCCTATGCATCGCATCCTAAGACTGTTCGCGGCTTGCCTCTGCCTCGCTTGTGGATCCACGCCGGCGCTGCTGCATGCCTCGCCGGGGTCGAAGGAATCTCACAGACATCCGCCACAGGAAACGGGATTTCTCAATCGCTGGATCCAGGTCGGCATGGCCTCGTATCGCTACCAGGTCTACGTCCCGGAAGAGTGGCGGCGCGATGACCACAAACTCTGGCCAGTCATTCTGTTTCTGCACGGGCGCGGCGAGCGCGGCGGTGAAGGCATGTGGCAAACGCAAATTGGCCTGCCTGAAGCCATTCGCGATCACCCGGAGCGGTGGCCGTTTATCGTCGTGATGCCGCAGTGTGCAATCGACCGCTACTGGACTGATCGCGACATGCTTGCGATGGCGATGTCGACACTCGACCAGGAGACGGCCGAGTTTCACGGTGACCCGAGTCGCACTTATCTCTCCGGGCTTTCGATGGGCGGGTACGGCACGTGGGAACTGGCGCGGCAGTATCCAAAGCGCTGGGCCGCGATTGCCATTGCGGCGGGTGGCATCTTCTGGAGCTATGCGCCGGAACGCTGGCTGCAGGCGTCAACGCTGCCGGGCGAATATGCGCAGGCCGTGGGCCGTACCCCTGTCTGGCTGTTTCACGGAGCCGAAGACAACGTGGTGGCGCCGCGGCAGGACGAGCTGATGTACACGGCGCTGAAAACGGCAGGCGGGCACGTTCGACTTTGGGTTTACCTGGGACTGAAACACGACTGCTGGACCCGCGCTTTCGACGAACCAGAACTGCCCCGCTGGCTGTTGCTGCATCACCGGGAGACGCAGGAACCGCCACCGTTTGCCGAACGCGTCTCGATCCCGCTGCATCCGCCGGCGCTGAAGCTCACGCCGGCCCAGCTGGATAGCTTTGCGGGCGAATATGTCGATAAACGGGGATTGGTCGTGGTTACTCTCTTTCGCCAGGGAGATCTGCTCTACCAGAAGAATCACTACGGCGAAATTGCCGAGTTGGCGGGGGAGTCAAATTCGGTTCTCTTCTACCCGAATGGAAGCAGCCTGACCCGAATTGTGGTGGAGCGTGATCCGCAAGGCCGGGTCAGCGGGCTGGTGCTCCATGACGATCGCCACGAGGAGCGGTGGGAACGAATCCGCCCACCCCTGCGTACTCATTCCCAGCCGGAGTAAGAGGTTCTGACGTGGATTGCACGGGTTCCGGGGGTCTAGAATCGCGTCAAGCGCCAAGGAGGTACGACATGTTTTGCAGCGGATGTGGTCAGGCACTTGCGGCGGGGCAACCGGTTTGTCCTCAATGCGGACGCCCGGTAGCGGCACCACCTCCACCGGCTGTGCCTAACCTGGCGTTTGAGGTGGCCAACTACGCCAACCGCGTGCGGGCACTGAGCACGGTGTGGTTCATTTACGGCGGTCTTTCGCTGGCACTTGGCATAGTGGGCCTGGCATTCGCCAATTCCTTTCTCAATGGCGGGGGCTTCTGGATGCATGGCCCGTGGGCGCATGGCAACTTCCCCTTCGGACCCGGATTCGGATCGGCGATTATCCATTTTGCCTGGGTCATGGTGGTGCTGCGTTCCGGCCTGGCGCTTGTGGCCGGGTGGGGACTGATGGAACGTGCACCATGGGGACGCGTAGTGGCGATTGTTGCAGCGTTCCTGAGCATTCTCAAGATCCCGCTGGGCACCGCGCTTGCGATCTGGACGCTGGTGACGTTGCTCGGGTATAGGAACACGTCGCTTTACGACCAGCTCTAGGAACTTGTTGAAATAGGTACCTGTTTGCGTCGGGGGTTGGCATCCATTCGTCTAACAGACATGCGTGGAGACGAGCGGGATCAGGACGGTATGTTCAGCTATATATCGTTGCAGCAGCGTGTGCCTCAGGATCATCCATTGCGGGCAGTTCGCAAGTTGACGGATGCGGTGCTGCGGACGTTGAGTCCGGAGTTCGATCTGTTGTATGCCGACTCCGGCCGTCCCTCGATTGCACCGGAGTACATTCTGCGGGCGCTGCTGTTGCAGGTGTTCTACTCCGTGCGTTCGGAGCGGTTGCTGGTCGAGCAGATCGACTATAACCTGCTGTTCCGCTGGTTTGTGGGCCTTGGCATGGACGACGCGGTATGGAACCATGCGGTGTTTTCCAAGAACCGCGATCGGTTGCTGACCTCGGATGTGGCGCAGCAGTTCTTCGCCGAGGTGAACAAGCAGGCGAAGAAGTTCATGTCCGACGAACACTTCACCGTAGACGGCACACTGATCCAGGCCTGGGCCTCGCAGAAGAGCTTTCGCTCCAAGGATGGCTCCGACGATGACGATGGTACGGACTTTCGCGGACAGAAGCGCAGCAACGATACGCATCAGTCAACCACCGATCCGGATGCGCGGTTGTACAAGAAGAGCTACGGCAAGGAGTCGAAGTTGAGTTATCTTGGCCATGCTCTGGTCGAGAACCGCAACGGTCTGATCGCCGCGGCGATGGTGACGCACGCCGACGGTTATGCCGAGCGCGATGCAGCACTGTTGATGCTTGCCGAGAAGCAGGAAGGCCGCTCACGCCGCATCACGGTGGGCGCCGACAAGGCCTACGACACGAAGGATTTCGTCAGCACGGTGCGGGAGTTGAACGTGACGCCGCACGTTACCAGGAACGACAAAGGCCGCACTAGCAACCTGGACCGCAGAACCACGCGCCAGCCCGGCTATGCCATCAGCCTGAGCCGCCGATGGCTGATCGAAAAGGGATTCGGATGGCTGAAGCAAACCGGCCCGCTGCGCCAGGTCAAGTTGCGAGGTCTGGAGAAAGTGGACTGGCTGTTCGTCTTCAGTTGCGCGGCGCACAACCTGATCCGGCTGCCGCGACTGATGGCTCAACCACCAGAAATGCTCCGGGAGAAGTGTGCCTGAGCAACGGTTGCGAGCCTCGGGGATGATTCCCTGAGGCTTGCAAACACCTATAAACACCGGCAAGAACTGTACTTCAAACAGATTTCGAACAGAAAGAAATGAAAATCGCCAGGAAAGACGCCGCAATTAGGCGAATTTCAACGAGTTCCTAGAGATTCAAGAGAGGTAGCATCGCTCAGCGAGCTTCCGCTGAAAGTTCGCCCGCTTCCCTGCCCGCGCCCATCAACATAAGCGAGCGCTGCGCAAATGGCGAGTAGACCAGCAGGGTCATGCACGCCAGCGCCAGCCCCGAGTTGATGTGGTGCAGCAGAAGAAACGGCGAGAGCGCCCACAGCACATCGGCGATGAGCAGCCACGGCCACATCTTCAGAAATTTGCCGCGCACACCGGGCGCACGAAAGAGCACAGCACACAGAACGAATGCGCGGACGGGGATCAGGATCACAGCGGTGCCGATGAGGGCATCAAAAACAAGCGTCGCGCCTGCGATTGGCGAGAGAAGCTCCTCGATCTCTGCGAGGTTCGTGAGCGCCCCCACGTAAAACGCCAGGTACATCAATTGCAGCAGAAGAAAGAGCGACAGCACGACCGTGTGCGAGGTCTTCGGAAGTTCGTCGGCTGATGTGAGAATTCTTCTGCTGAAAACGGATTGAGATTCTAGCGCTGCCGCTGAAGGTTCCGGCTGCGGAAGAGATCCCGAGTCCGGCGTAACGTTGTCGGCGATCGTTTCGACCGGAGCGACGAAGCGGTATCCGCGACGCGCCAGCGTCTCCACGAATCGTGGGCTGTTGGCAGTGTCGCCGAGGGCTTCGCGGATGCGATTGACAGCCGAATTGACACCGTGGTCGTAATCGACGAATGTTCCGTCGGACCATAGGGCGCGGGAGATTTCTTCGCGGGTCAGCACCTCGCCGGGGCGTTCGAGCAGCATCAGCAGGACCTGGAAGGGCTGCGCATTGAGCTTGATGCGGATGCCCTGCCGGCGCAGTTCGCCGGTGGAGGCATCTGCCTCGAAGGCTCCGAAGCGATAGCGCCGCGCTGGCTCGGATTCTGTCATTGTTTATCCTAGTTTATCCGATTGCGGCGTTCTACCGGTGGCTGGACACGTTAGACAACTCCCCGGAAATACAATTCCTGCAGCAATTTGCGCCGTGAGGAACATTGGTGATCGAAGAGAGACGCAGGGCATTGATTGAACGAATAAAGTTTGGCAAGTTTGCTGTCATGCAGAGCCGAGTCTCAATCGGGCGAAGAATGTTGCCAGTGGGCAGAGCTTTCATTTCAGTGCTGATTCTTTCCGCGTGCATCGCAGGATGGAGCGAGGCGCCTCCTGCAGCCGTGAGCGGATTCAATGACTACGTCGGCAAGGTCGAGTCGCGGTTAGCGACGCAGCATCGGTCGACCGACGGCTTCCGGATTGCGGTTGGGACCGGCGCGCAAACGAATGAACGCCTGAGGCATGGCGAGTTGGTTCTTGAGCAGCTTACTCCGGAGAATCCGGGCCTGCCTGGAGCATTACTCCATCACTGGCGGGGAACGGCGTTCGTCCGTGGAGCGACGGCGGCTGATTTCGAGCGGCTGATGAAGAACTTCGGCGACTATCCGCGGCGATTCGCGCCACAGGTTGTGCAGGCACGGATTCTTTCGCCGCGCGATAGACGCACTCCGGACCATTTCACCGCAATGATGCGTGTGCGCCAGCATCACGTGATCACGGTGGTGATGGATACGGCTTACGACATTCAGTATGGAAGCCTGGATGCGCAGCACGGCTATAGCGTTTCGCGAAGCACGCGTATCTCGGAGATCGGCTTGGCAGGCACGCCGCAAGAGCACGCGCTGAGCGACACGGAAGAGCATGGGTTTCTCTGGCGGATGAACACCTACTGGAGCTACGAGGAGCGCGATGGCGGCCTGTATATGCAGATCGAGTCGATTTCGTTGACCCGTGCGATTCCTACCGGGCTGGGCTGGGCGGTGCGGCCGTATGTGGAGAGCGTGCCGCGAGAATCGCTTGAGTTTACGCTGCGGGCGGTTTGCAACGCACTGAAGAGATAGTTCGAGGCAACAGAGGAAATGTAGATGAATTCGACTTTTTTAGCAACGACAGAAATCGAGGGGTTTGCATCCGCGCATCGTATTAATCGGTCCCTCACCGCAGCCACGGAGAAGCGCTTTCTGACATGGATGGCGGAGCGAGCGCCGCGGTGGGTCACCTCAGACCGACTCACTGCGATGGGTTTTATCGCGCAGATCGGTGCGGGTGTGTGCTACGCACTTTCACGCTACTACGATTTCGGACTGGTGGGGGTGATCGTTTGCCTGATTCTCAACTGGTTTGGCGACAGCATGGATGGCACGCTGGCCCGCGTTCGCAATCAGCAGAGGCCACGATACGGGTTCTACGTCGACCACATGGTGGATATCTTCGGGGCGACGGCGTTGATGTGTGGGCTTGGATTCTCCGGGTTTGTGCACTGGCAGGTGGCGATCGCAATGCTTCTCGCGTTTCTGCTGCTTTCGGCGGAGAGCTATCTCGCCACTTACACGCTTTCGTGTTTTCAGATGTCGCAGGGGATTTTCGGGCCAACGGAGATTCGCATTCTGCTGATCATGGGAAACCTGGCGTTGCTGCGCAGCCCTTATGCGACGGTGATGGGGCACCGGTTGCTGCTGTTCGATGTGGGCGGTGTCATCGCGGCCATAGCAATGTTTGCGATGGCGGTTGCCGTTGCGGCGCGACACACTGGTCAGCTTTACCGGCAGGAGCCGCTGCCGTGAATACATTCGTTCGCTGGAGCAAATTCAATTTGGTTGGTGCGCTCGGCATGGTCGTTCAGCTCTCCGCGCTAGCCGTGATCAACAGGCTGGCTCACGGGCATTACCTCTTCGCAACGATCGCGGCCATCGAACTCACGCTCTTGCATAACTTCACGTGGCACCTGCATTACACGTGGTTCGATCGTCGTGACCACTTAAGAATCGGCACACAATGCATCCGCTTTCATCTCTCGAATGGAACGGTGTCGATGATCGGCAACCTGATCCTGATGAGAGTCCTTGTCCATAGCGCGCGCATTCCGTTGCTCGCCTCGAACAGTATCGCGATCCTGAGCTGCTCTATTGTCAATTTCATTCTTGGAAGTACGTGGACCTTCCCTGTCAAGGAACGCCCACGTAGGCGGGACAAGCTCTCGGGCGTCTTACTCGGTACGCAATGCCTTCAGCGGATCGACGCTCGCGGCACGGCTTGCGGGAGTTGCACTTGCGATGAGGGCCACGATCGTTACTCCGGCGATGGACAGCGCGTAGGTGAGCGCATCGAGCGGCTTGACGCCGTAGAGCGATGACGATAGAGCACGGCCGACGAGCATTGCCAGAGGAATGCCCACCACCACGCCAATCGCTGTCAGGCGCAGGCTGTCACGCAGGATCATCCAAACCACTTGTCCGCGGCCTGCACCCATGGCCATGCGGACGCCGATTTCTGCGGTGCGGCGATTGACGCGATACGACAGCGTTCCATAGAGGCCGGTCGCAACGAGAACCACCGCCAGCAGGCCGAAGAACTCTGCCAGACGCGCGAACATGAGTTGGCTTGAGATCGTTGTGTCGTATTGCGCGCGCTGCGTCATGGGTTTTATCAATGGCAGATTTGGATCGAGCTGCTGCACAACCTTTTGCGCTGACGGCAGAATGGCGAGTGGCGCGCCTTTAACGCGCATTTCCACGTGCATCTCACCGATGTAGGGAATCTGCGCGTACATATACCAAGCCATCGGGATGGGATCTTCATCGATGCTGCGATATTTGTGATCCTTCACTACGCCGACAATCGTCATGGTGTAACGTCCATCGTCGGTTCCAATGTTGTGGCCCAGGGGATTCTGATTGGGCAGGAAACGCTTCGCAAATTCCTCGTTGATGATGCCCACGTGAGGCGAACTTGCCGTATCGGAATCGGCAAAATCGCGGCCAGCAAGGATGGGCACACCGAGGGTGGTGAAGAAGTTCGGCCCCACTACGTTGCTGCGCACGGTGTCTGATCCACCATTTGCGACTTCAGGCAAGCGGCCGTCGACCATCATGTCGCTGTTGTCGGACCCCCACGATCCAATACGTTCTTCCATAATGGTGACCGACTCGACGCCGGGCAGCACGCGGAGCTTGCTCATCAGGATCTGATAGAAAGCGACGCCGGCCGGAATGGACGGAATATCCGGCTTTACGCCGAAGACAACAAGGCCGTCGACGCGCATTCCCAGCGGAGTATTTTCGAGATTGCTCAGCGTGCGAACCAGCAGTCCGGCGCCTACCAGCAACACCACGCACATGGCCATTTGCAGCGCAATGACGATTTTGCCGGTGCGGGATTTGCCCGCATCCACATTCGACGTCGCCGCTGACGTTTTCAGGGCCAGTTCTGCGCCGCCGGCGAGAGCTACACGCATGGGCGCCAAACCAAACAACAGAGCTGCGAGCACCAGGACTCCCAGGGTGAACAGCAGCACGGTGCGATCGGGAGCAAGGCTGGATTCGATCTGTGCCCAATTGGCGAGCAGTCGCGAGGCCATCAGCGCGAAGACCCATGCCAGCGCGCCGCCTGCGGTCACTAGAATCAAACTCTCGGTGAGCAGTTGGCGAAACAGCTCGCCGCGACCGGCGCCCAACGCCTGACGCAGGGAGAACTCGCGCTGACGCGCTGCGTTTCGCGACGCGAGGAGCATGGCCACGTTGGCGAGTGCGATCAGCAAGACAAGTCCAACCATCGCCATGAGGATGCGCAGCGGATTGCCGTACTGCTGGTCGTAGCCCGGAAAACTCTTCGCGTCGGCAAAGCTCAGGACCGGCGGCTTCTCACCTTCCATCGGCGAGCCCAGACCTATGCGAGCCGCCGACTGGAAGACTGGCTGGAGTTGCGCGACAGCCTGAGTTTTGCTGACACCGGGCGCGAGGCGCCCAATCAATCTCAGGCACCACCACGTAGAGTTTGCGATGTAGAGTTTGCCATCCTCGGGAGGATTGCCCCATGCATTCAGTTCACGACGATTCTGCAGGGGAATCCAGAAGTCGGTCGATCCACCCGGCTCCAGACCCTCAAATCCCTGGGCCGAGACTCCAACGATCGTCATGGGCACGCTATTGACGAAGAGCGTCTGCCCGAGGACGCCGGGATTTCGCGCGAAGCGCCGTGTCCAGTAGTTGTAGCTAATGACCGCGAGCGGCGCGTGGTCGCCTTCATCCTTTTCAGTGAATCCGCGACCGAGCGGCAGGTTCACACCGAGACCGGAAAAGAATGTGCCGCTCACCATGTCGCCTTCCGCTTCTTCAGGCTGCGAACCAGAGCGCACGGCGACTTTGCTGTTCGAAAGTGGCACGAAGGCAATGAGCGGCGAGAGCGCGCCGGATTGCTTGCGGAGAGCATCGTAGACGGGGTAGGACATCGTCTCATTGGAATCGACTGTGCCTGTTCCGCGGGGCGCGTCGGAGGTCCTGAGGTAGACAAGGCTCCGGGGATCTGCGACGGGCAGCGACTTCAACAGAACGGCATTCATGACGCTGAAGACCGCCGTGTTGGCGCCCACGCCGAGGGCTACGGTCAGGATCGCGGTGAGCGCGAAGCCGGGGCTCTTCAAGAGTGAGCGCAGGCCAAAACGGAGATCGCTTACAAGCTTATCCAGACTTTGCCAGCGGCCATTGAGATGGAAGCGCTCCTTCGCGGAGTCGACACTGCCGAATTCGACGCGGGCGCGACGGTGGGCTTCTTCCTCGCTTAGCCCTTCGCCCCGGAGCTCGTCGGCCTCGAGGTCGAGGTGGGCCTTGATCTCTTCGGCAAAATCTTCAGCAGTTCGTTTCGGCTTGAACATCGCTTATGCCTCCTCACCCTGCGGTTCGGTTCCCGGCTCAAGAATCAAGCCCATCGCACGGGTCAGTCGGTTCCATTGCGACGTCTTTTCGAGCAATTCTGAACGGCCTTTTGCGGTAAGCGAGTAGAAACGAGCCTTGCGGTTGTTGTCGCTGAGGCCCCACTTGGCCTGGATCAGCTTCTTGTCCTCAAGCCGCTGCAAAGCGAGGTAGAGCGAGCCGTGATCGACGAACAAAACTTCCTCAGACTGGCGCTGGATGGAGCGTGCGACTCCCTGTCCGTGACAGGGACCAAGGATGAGGGTTTTCAGGATCAACAGGTCGAGCGTGCCCTGAAGAAGGGCAATGCGGTCGTCGTTGTTCTCTTGGGTAGGCATTCGACCTGAGTATGATCCGCTTCGGGTCGGATGTCAACCCGAGCATCGAACTTAGCCGAATTTGATGCAGGTTAGTGAGGAGACACTGACCGTGCCAATCCCGTGGGAACCGGCTTTGCAGCGGGAGGCGCGGTAATCCTCGGCTGCGCGGGCATCTGTGGCGCTTGTGTGCGCGGTGCCGGAGGCGGCGATGGACGCAGCGCAGGATTTGAACCGATCGGCCTCATCGCTTTGGCCTGCTCCAGTGGCGGCTGCTCTGTATCGCCTGGAAACTGCTCATCGTCCTTGCCGGCGATGGCGACCTTCATGATTTCCATCCAGATGGGCAGGGCGGCACGGGCACCTGTTTCTTTTTCGCCGAGGGACTGGCGGCTGTCATAGCCCACCCAAACTCCGCAGGTGACCGAGGGCGAGAAGCCAAGGAACCAAGCATCGGTGAAGTCACTCGTCGTCCCGGTTTTGCCGCCCAGCGGATGATTCATTTGCGCGACCGCTGCGCCGGTTCCATGTGCGGTGACGGCGCGGAAGAGCGTCATCATGGTACGCGCGGTCTGCTGGCTGATGATCTCGTCGACGGCGGGCGCATCTTCCCAGAGCGTTATGCCGTCAGCGTTCGTGACCTTTCTGATCAGGCGTGGCTTCACGCGGATGCCGTCGTTCGGGAAGACGGAGTAGGACGTCGCCTGCTCCTCGAGCGTGATCTCCGCAGCGCCGAGCGCGATGGGCAGATAAGCGGGAATCTCGGACGAGACGCCGAAGCGGTGCGCCATGTCGATGACCTTGTGAATGCCGACGCGCGCAGCGAGTTTCACCGCAGGAATGTTGCGCGATTCAGCAAAAGCGTTGGTCAGGGTCATCGCGCCCTTGTAGTTGTTCTCGTAATCGTGCGGCGCATAGCCGCCGAAGTTGACAGGCGCGTCTACGATGATGTCGTCGGGCTTGGCGCCGTCTTCTATCGCAGTGGTATAGACGTAGGGTTTGAAGCTGGAGCCGGTCTGCCGTTCAGCCTGAGTGGCGCGGTTGAACTCGGAGAGTGCGTAGTCGCGGCCTCCGACCATCGCAAGTACGTCGCCGGTGGTGTTGTCCATCGCGAAGACGGCACCCTGCGTCCCGGAATCCTGCTCGAGGGTGGCGCGTTTCGCGCCGCCTTCGGTGGTGTCAGCGAGATGAACATAGATGACATCGCCCGGCTTGACGAGCGCGTCGCCATAGCGCTGGCCGGTCCAGGCCCAGTCTTCGGGAAGCAGGACAATTTCGCTGCTTCCGACGCGAGCGCGTATGCCTAGTGGCAACGCCTGCGTCACGAGTGCATGCACATAGTCGCCCGGATGTGTGGCGAGCGCCCAGTCGGGATGCTTGTAGTCCTCAAGCGTGCTGCCGTCGGCGAGCACATTCTCGAGCTTGCCCTTCCAGCCGTGGCGGCGCTCGTAGGCAGCGAGTCCGTCGGTGAGCGCCTTGTTAGCAGCCTTCTGCAATTCCAGATCGAGTGTAGTGTCGACGCGCAGACCGGCCTCGTGCACCTGCTCGGCGCCGAATTTCTTTTCAAGCTCGCGACGAACCTCTTCCTGAAACCAGGGAGCAACGGACATCTCGGGCTGATTGATATGGAGGCCCAGCGGCGACCGGCGAGCCTGCTCCGCCTGCTGGTGCGTGATCACGCCGTCCGACTCCATTTCGCTGAGGACGAGATTGCGGCGACGCAGAGCCTTCTCAGGATTGATAAGCGGCGAGTAGGCGACGGGGCCCTTGGGCAGGCCGGCGAGCAGCGCTGCCTCGGTGAGATTGAGATCTTTGGCGTGCTTGCTGAAGTAAAACTCGGATGCGGCCTCGAAGCCGTACATGCCGCTGCCGAGATAGATCTGATTTCCGTAGAGCGTGAAAATCTGCTCCTTGGTGAAGGCGCGCTCGATCTGGATGGCGAGATACGCTTCCTGCGCCTTGCGGGCTGCGGTGCGATCGGCGGAGAGGAAAAGGTTCCGCGCCAGCTGCATGGTCAGCGTTGATGCTCCCTGGGCTCGGCCATGGGAGCGAAGATCGTGCCAAAGCGCGCCGACAATGCGGAAGACGTTGATGCCCCAATGGGAATCGAAGTTCTTGTCTTCGATGGAGATGACTGCCTGACGCAGAATCGGTGCGAAATCGTCGTAATTGACGACGATGCGTCTTTCGAGAGCAAAGGAGCCGATGATGCGGCCTTTGCAGTCGTACAGATCGGTCATCGTCGAGGGCCGGTAGCGCTCGAGGTCGTTGATCTGCGGCAAATTGACTGAGAAGACCAGGGTGAGGCCGGCCAGCGAACCAGTGACGATGGCAAGCAGCAGCAGCACCGCGAAGGCTACTTTGCCGGCAACCTTGCGACGACGAAATAAGGGTGGCGGAACCGGCTCAGGGCGCAGCCGATGGGTCCGGCCAAGTCCGCGCGTTTCGCTCGTTTGTGCAGGAGGGGCAGCCAAAAAACAAGCCTCTTTGGCATTCCTCTTGCTTCAGCTACCCGGAGCTGAACAGGATGCCCTGTTCCAAGGCTAGCACGCTTGCAGATTGGCCGTCGGCGTGGTCAGAAAACTGCGAACCACGCCGTATAAGACCGGGAATTACCATCCCGAATCAGCCGTTTTTGGACTTCAGAAGTTCGAGCGCCTTATTCAATGGCTCATCGCCCTTGTTTGGCTGCGGATTCTCATCGGCGTCCACTTCGTCTTCGGCAGCTTGGCCGACGATGACCGTGGGCGCGACAGCTTCGTCCTGGATCTTTTTGCCGTCCGGACCCTGGAACTTGGCCACGGTCAGCAGCAGAGCCGAGCCGTCGGGAAGCTCGATGGTCTTCTGCACGGAACCTTCGCCGAAGGTGCGCTCGCCGACCACGTCACCGCGCTTTGAGCCTTCGATCGCGTCGGCCACAAGTTCAGCCGCGCCATAAGTGCCGCGATTGACGAGGACGGCCACCGGAGCGCTGGTGAGGAACTTCGACGGATCGGCGGTAAAGGTCTGACGCGGAAACTTCTGACCCTCAAGCACCGCGAGGGTGCCCTGGTTGATGAAGAAATTCGCCAGGCGCAGTCCCTGCTCGGGGTCGCCTTCGGAGTTGTCGCGGAGGTCGAGGAGAATCTTGCGCGACTTTGCCGGCAGCCTTGATTTTGGCGGCGATCTCGTCCACGCGGGGCGCAGTTAGCGCTCCGGGCTTCAGATAGAGGATGCTGGCGTTCTCGTACTGCTGCTCGCCGAAGCGCTGGCGCAGGCGTGATGGTGCGCGTGAGCGTGAGCTTTGTCCGGATCTGGTTTGCGGGGACGAACCACGGAGAGCGTCACAGTGCTGCCGGCTTTGCCCTCAAGCATGAGGCGGATGACGGCCAGCGAAAGCTCGCGCGTGGACGTGTCGCCGATGGACTCAATGACGTCGCCGTCGGCGAGGTGCTCCCGATCGGCGGGAGAACCGGGAACGACGCTGACGATGGTTGCGTAGCCGTAGCGCTTTGGAAACCGTGAGGCCGACCTGGGCAACGCCGGTGGTGGGCGATCCTTGTAGATCTTGTACTCGGTGGGCGGTGAGAAAGCTCGAGTCGGCATCGAGAGATTCGAGCAGGCCGTGCAGAGCGCCGGTGGTGACCGTGTTGATGTTGGGATCGGTGACGTAGTCGCTCTGGATTCTTTTGAGGACCTCGGCGTAGACGTGCATCTGGCGGTAGGCGCCATCCTGCTCGCCGCCGGCGTGAACGCCGAACATGCCAAACTCACCCAGCGCAAAGCCGAGGCCGAGAGCGGCGAAAATGGCCGCAGCTAAGACGAAGGTCAATCTCTGGAAGAATCGGGACACACACACCACCGGTACGGCCTCTGAGGGGAAGCAGGCCGCTACTCTTTAGACGCAATGATACCGCAAGGGGTGAAGAGAAAATCCGGAGCCGAAGAGACGGGGCCGTACCGAAGATTCGCTCGGCTGGGTTCGCCACTATGGGGATTGGTTCAGGCACATGGTCGTTCACGGGGCGACTGCTTCACCACCGGAAATGGCTTCGAGTTCCGCTGCGACGCGCTCGAGTTCTTCGACGATGCGGTTGGTTCCTGCTGATTTAAAAACCTTTAGCAGACCATGAAAGTACCAGAGTTGTTCTTTGCGTCTTCGCTTGAAACGGTCCCAGACTTTGGGTCCGATATGACGGTAATCATCCAGTATGGTGCGGGCGTTGTAGAGCTTGTCGGCTGCGGAGATAAGCTGAGTCTCCGGCGACTCCGAGGGAAGGCGTTTGAGGTAGGCCTCTTTGCGCTCTTCCCAGTTCTTCTTGTCTCGACCATCCTCCTCAAGGCTGTCGGACAGGCCCTCCACCATGCGCGCGACGTCTTCTCCGAAGTTGCAGCGGATATCTTCAAGTCGCACAAGGCCGCCATGGTCCTCGACGGCATCGTGCAAAAGTGCCGCGATGATCATGTCTTCCGTCACACGGAAAGGCACATGGCCGGCTTCTCCCATCACAAGTGAGGCAACTCCCAGCAGATGTGCCATGTAGGGGATTTCTGTGCCCTTGCGGAGTTCGACGTGCAGGATGCGAGCGTAATCAATGGCGCGAGTAAATCTGTCAGTGAGAAGAAGTGGCTGATTCTTCATTGGATAGCCTTTCTGCGATGCCGGCTTAAGGGTCGGGTCGGCACACCGCCTTGTTCGTCGCCGGACGGTCCGACGGAATGGGCAAAAATTGGAGTGGATTCTGGTGGCGGGAGGCGGGATCGAACCGCCGACCTACGGGTTATGAATCCGTCGCTCTAACCATCTGAGCTACCCCGCCGGGAGGGGTGCGAAGCAGAACTGCTGCACCACTCTAGATGATACGGGGGGTTGAATTTAAGGTCAAACCATTGCTAGGAGCGGGCACGCCTCAGGCGCCAATGGAATTCCGTACTTCCGGGAGAGAACAGACTTTTAGGAGGCCGCTGAAGGAAACACGCCCGCTTCTTGTAGACTCGCGTGCATGAGTAAGTTACGGATAGCGGGGGTGATTCCGGCGCGGCTCAGCTCTACACGGCTGGCCCGCAAGGTGCTCCGCGAGATCGCCGGGCGGCCCATGGTGGAGTGGGTTTGGCGCGCTGCAGCAACCAGTGGGCTGATGGACCCGGTGGTGGTGGCAACGGATTCCGACGAGGTGGCCGAGGTTTGCCGGGAGCGGGGAGTCCCGGTGGCAATGACGTCGCCGAACTGCGCCAGCGGGTCGGATCGGGTGCGCGAAGTGGCGCGGCAGATCGACGCGGACATCTACGTCAATATTCAGGGCGATGAGCCGACGTTGACACCAGAGTTTTTTCCGCCGTTGATCGGATTGTTCGATCGGCCCGAGGTGCAGGTCGCGACGCTGGCGGTGCGGTGTCCGGAAGTCGATATCGACAACCCGAATGCGGTGAAGGTGGTTACGGCACTGGATGGGAAGGCACTGTACTTCTCGCGGGCGACCATTCCATACGATCGGGACGGCGCGGGATTTGCGGGGTATCGCAAGCACTTGGGGATCTACGCGTATCGGAAGGCTGCGCTGGAGAAGTTTGCAGAATTGCCGCCGGGATGGCTGGAGGCCGTGGAGAAACTGGAGCAGTTGAGGTTGCTGGAAGCGGGCATCGATATCTACGTGGCAGCAGCTCCGGCGGACACGATTGGCGTGGATACGGAAGAGGATTTGCGGAGAGCAGAAGCGGTACTGATGAGCCGCGAGTGCGGCTCTTAGTTCGCAGTTCGTGGTTCTGTAGTTGTTAACCCTTTAGTATCAGCATGTGCCTTTCAGCTATGAACTACGAACCTTCGGACTTTGAACTATTTTTCTTGAATTGCGCGCAAGAACCGGAGTGTACGTGCATCGCATTTCAGCGACGATGAATCCATGAAGAGCAATGTTCAATTCGCAACGGTGGATCGGGCAGTGAAAGCATTCGACGAGAATCACGCGTGGCAGCAGCTTTGCGAACACGACAGTAACGCGCGATTTTTCTATGCGGTGAAAACAACAGGCGTGTTCTGCCGGCCGGAGTGCAAGAGCCGTAGACCGCTACGCGAAAATGTGCGTTTCTTCGAGACGACGATTGCTGCGGAGGCCGCGGGGTTCCGTGCATGCGAGCGCTGCAAACCGAGCGCTCCGCGCCGTGATCCTTCGGACCAGATCCGTGCTCATATAGAGGCAAACCTCGATCGCGCCGTGTCACTCGCGGAACTCGGACGCATCGTGGTTATGAGCCCGTTCACGGTGCAGAGGTTATTCAAACAAAAAATGGGTGTGAGCCCGTTGCAATATCAAAGATCGCTGCGGGCGGGCAGGCTGCGGGATGCGCTGAAGCAGAATGGCCGCGTGACCGATGCGATCTACGAGGCCGGATTTGGCTCGTCGAGCCGCGGGTATGAAGGTGCAGCGCTGGGCATGCCCCCTGCCCGCTTTGCCAGGGGCGGCGAAGGCGAGACAATTCGATGGGCTTCCGCGCGTACACCCTTCGGTTGGGTGATTGTGGGCAGCACGGAACGCGGGTTGTGCTGGCTGTCGCTCGCAGGAACGGCGGCTGAGGCAGAGGCGAGTCTACGCGCGGAGTTTCCGGCGGCGGCGGTCAGGCACGATCCAACGCTCTCGCGGATGGTGGATGCGGCGCTCGCGAGCGTGCGCGAAGGTTCAGACCTCTTTGAGAGGCGGGGGCAACCTGGGACTCTCGATTTGCGCGGGACTGTTTTTCAATTGCGCGTGTGGCAGGCACTGCGGCAGATTCCGCGGGGAGAAACGCGGACGTACAGCGAAGTCGCGCGAGAGATGGGCAAACCCAATGCAACGCGAGCCGTGGCTCGTGCCTGCGCGATGAATCGTGTGGCGCTGGTTGTTCCGTGCCATCGCGTGGTCGGTGCAAACGGCTCGCTGACCGGATATCGCTGGGGAGTGGAACGAAAGCGGGCGCTGTTGGAAAGCGAACGCCGCTGACCGTCAGCAAGTTCCGCTGCGAAGAACCGGAATCCGGGCACCCGGGCGCATTGCGCGACCGGCTCCTCGACGCTGCTCAGGTGCAGCTTCATATGCCCATACAACCACGCTCGCATTGTCTGCACAGGGCCTGGGCTCGAAGAGCGGAGTGCGAAGCAGATCGCCAGCCTTCGCGGCAAACAATCCAAGCGCTGCGACAACAACGGTGGGAAAGAAAATGTATGTCATGATTTGAACCCTTTGATGTGGTTCATCTGCCTTACGCCCCGCCCGCCCGGGCCCTCGATAACGGCCCGGTTGCGTGTGGAACTGGTTTTCTGTCTTACAGGCGCGCGCCGCCAGATGCCTTGATGGTCTGGCCGGTCACCCAATAGGAGTCGTCCGACGCGAGGAACGCGGCGATGTCGGCTATATCCTTCGGTTGCCCGATGCGGCCGAGTGGCGTTTCAGCTTCAGTCTTCTTTTGGAAATCGCTACCGATGAAGCCCGCTGTATGCGTGCCTTCGGTCTCGATCATTCCCGGGTTGAGGGAGTTGACGCGGATCTTCCTGGGCCCGAGTTCGCCGGCGAGAGCCACGGTGATGGAATCGAGCGCACCCTTGGTCGCGCTGTAGACAGAGGCCGATGGGATCCCAGCCGCCGCTACCGAACCGATGTTGATAACGCTTCCGCCTTTGGGATTGAAGTTCTTGAGCGCGGCCTGCGTTGTCAGCAGCAGTCCGAGAACGTTGAGGTTGAACTGTTTGTGGAAGTGCTCCGGGGTGACTGCTTCGATGGGGGCGAACTCGTAGACGCCAGCGTTGTTGACGAGGATGCTGATGGGGCCCAGCTGTTTGGCCACGGTCTTGATCAGCGGACCGATGGTGTCGGGATCGGCCAGATTCGCCTGCACGGCGATGGCTTTACCGCCGGCCTTGTTGATCTCATCGACGATTTTCTCAGCGCCGGCCTTGCTGCCCGAATAGTTGACTGCAACCGCTGCGCCCTGGGATGCAAGCTCTAGCGCGATGGCCGCGCCGATTCCTTTTGATGCTCCAGTTACCAATGCGACTTTGCCTTGAAGTTTGCTCATAATCTCTGCTCCTGCCGTTTCTGTCATCATTTCGACGTTTCGACAACTATCGAATTGATTATGGAAGTCCGGAAAAGATTCACCGATGATCGTAGAAATTTATCGAGCGGACGATTCAGCGAGCAGAGCAGGAGGAGGGGCTGAGCGATTGCAGGCTTGCTGCAAGTGCTTCGAGAACGCCGGGTTTGACGGTGAGGAAGTGGAATTTTCCTTCACGCCGAATGACGATAAGCCCCGCGGATTCAAGCTCTTTGATGTGGTGCGAGAGCGTAGCAGGCGAAATGGCCAGCGATTCGCGGGCGTCCGCACAACCGAGCGGACAAGAGGACTTGGCGATGCGTTCGAGAAGTTCGAAGCGCTTGGGATCGGCGAGAGCCTTGAGGAGCACAGTGCGCTGGGCGCGAGTGAGGCGAGGCGTTTTTGCGGCGCGGTCTTGAGTTGTTGTTGAAGTTGCCGTCATTTGATTGTGCTCTGTTTATTGGATGCAATGGTATCGCACCCGCTTCATCGCGCAGGCTTGTGTGCAACAGCCAGCAGAGTCTGGAAGTGCGGCGGTTCGGATTCTTTTTGCACCACGGAGGTTTGAATCTTCGCGAAGCCGGCGCGCTGGAGCATCGATTCAAGCTCGGCTTCGCTGAAACCGAGCCATTCGTCGGCGTACATCTCGCGGGCCTCTTCGAAGCGGTGCTTGGCGAGATCGAGAATGGAGATGCGGCCGCCGGGACGCAGAATGCGCGCAGCCTCCGCGATGGCGTGCTGGGGGTGCAGCGCATGATGCAGCGACTGCGAAAAGAAGACGAGATCGACCGCCTCGTCGTCGATGGGCAACTCCTCCATATCGCCGAGGCGGTAATCGATGTTCTTCACGTGATGACGGCGTGCCTGGTCGCGAGCGAACTCAATCATCTTGGCGGAAGAATCGACGGCGATAACTTTGGCTGCGCTCTGAGCGAGAAGGAGCGAGAAGGTTCCGTCGCCCGCGCCGAGGTCGGCGATGGTCATGGGCGGCATCAAACGGAGCAGCGCTTCGGCGAGGCTCTTCCAAGACTTGCCGGGCACGTAATCCTTGCCGAGGCGGCCGGCGACGCTATCGAAGAAAGCGCGCGTCTTGTCCTGGCGCTTTTTGACGACGCGGCGAGCGGTAGTGTGGTCGTGGGAGGCTTCGGGGATCTCGGCTTTGGCTTGGTCGATAAGTACGTCCAAAGGGCTGCTGCCCGCATGGTCGGTAAGGCGATAAAGACTGTTCTTGCCGATGCGACGATCTTCGACGAGACCCGCCTGCTTCAGTTGCGAAAGATGCGTGGAGATAGTGCTTTGACCCATGACAAGGATCTCCTGCAGCTCGGCAACAGAGAGCTCTTCGGCCTTGAGCAGCAGGAGGATGCGGAGCCGGTTGGGGTCGGCTACCACGCGGAGGATTTTCACAATTGACGTGGCCATGGGTTTCTGGTACACATCAATATATCACGATGCGTCGATATAAGGAGAACTGAATGGCTTCCTCAACTCTGGAATTGACTGAATACAAAGTTGCAGATCTTTCGCTGGCCGATTGGGGCCGCAAGGAGATTGCGATTGCTGAGCACGAGATGCCGGGTCTGATGTCGATCCGCAATAAATATTCCGCGGAAAAGCCGCTGAAGGGCGTGCGCATCACCGGCTCGCTGCACATGACCATTCAGACCGCGGTTCTGATTGAGACGCTGGTCTCTCTCGGCGCAGAGGTCCGCTGGGCCAGCTGCAATATCTTTTCGACGCAGGATCACGCAGCGGCTGCGATTGCGGCCAGCGGCGTTCCGGTATTCGCGTGGAAGGGCGAGAGCCTTGAAGACTACTGGGAATGCACCTACAAGGCGCTGAGCCACAAAGGCGGCGAGGGCCCCGAGCTGGTTGTGGACGACGGCGGCGATGTGACGCTTCTGATCCACAAAGGCTATGAGCTCGAAAACGGCGACAAGTGGGTCGATACACCTTCTGGCAATCATGAAGAGCAAGTGATCAAGGACCTGTTGAAGAAGGTCTATGCCGAGGACAATCAGCACTGGCACAAGGTCGTGAAGGAGTGGCGCGGCGTTAGCGAAGAGACGACCACCGGTGTGCATCGCCTCTATCAGATGATGGAGAAGGGCAAGCTGCTGGTTCCGGCCATCAACGTCAATGATTCAGTGACCAAGAGCAAGTTCGACAACCTCTACGGCTGCCGCGAATCGCTGGCCGATGGCATCAAGCGCGCAACCGACGTGATGGTGGCGGGCAAGGTTGCAGTGGTTTGCGGATACGGCGATGTGGGCAAGGGCTGCTCGCACTCGCTGCGCGGCATGGGCGCACGCGTGATTGTGACCGAAGTTGATCCCATCAATGCGCTGCAGGCGGCGATGGAAGGCTTCGAAGTCACCACGATTGAAGACACGCTGGGACGCGGCGACATCTACGTCACCTGCACTGGGAACGTGGACATCATCACTCTCGAGCACATGAAGAAGATGAAGGACCAGGCTATTGTCTGCAACATCGGGCACTTCGATAACGAGATCCAGGTCGATCGGCTCAACGCGGAAAAGGGTGTGGAGAAGCTGAACATCAAGCCGCAGGTGGACAAGTACCACTTCCCCGATGGCCACGAAATCTTCATGCTGGCAGAAGGGCGGCTGGTGAACTTGGGCTGCGCGACCGGACACCCGAGCTTTGTCATGTCGAACAGCTTTGCCAACCAGACACTGGCGCAGCTCGACCTGTGGAAGAACAAGGACAGCTACAAGGTGAACGTCTACACGCTGCCCAAGAAGCTGGACGAGGAAGTGGCGCGGTTGCATCTCGAAAAGATCGGCGTGAAGTTGACGACACTTTCGAAGAAGCAGGCCGACTACATCGGCGTGCCGGTCGAAGGGCCGTACAAGCCTGAGTTCTACAGATACTAATTTTCAGTGGTCAGTCGTCAGCTGTCAGTTATCGGGGCCGGGAGAGATCCTGGCCCCATCTCTTTTCGCGATAAAGATGGTGCCATTCGAAGTATCGTGCCGTAGCATGGCGAGATGAAACCGCTGGCCAAACAGATACTGACATTTCTTGTCCTGGTGTTTCTGTTCAGTTCCCTTCCCTATTTTCTGATGATCCACTCGGGCCACATTGGAGCGGGCAATGGGCTCGTGGTGCGACTGGTGATGTGGTGCCCCGCGGCGGCTGCCTTTGCCACGTGCGCGCTTTTCCGAATCGATACGCGAACGTTGGGCTGGAACTGGCGGCCGCTACGCTTCGAGGTACTCGGATACTTGCTGCCGTTGATCTATGCGGTTCCGGTCTACATCATCGTATGGATCGCGATTCCCGGATCGTTTGCGCTCGCGGCCTTTGAAAAAGCAGCCGCTGATTCACTGAGCATGCCTTCGTCGCCGCACATCGCAACATTCGGGCTAATGATTCCCATGCTCGCGACGCTTGGTGTGATCGGCAGCGTGGCCAATGCGCTGGGGGAAGAGATCGGCTGGCGCGGATTCTTATTGCCCCGACTGACGGGACAATTCGGCTTCACCTTCGGCTGCGTGGTGAGCGGGCTGATCTGGGCCGTCTGGCATTATCCGGGACTGCTATGGTCGGACTACAACGCAGGCACCAACGCTGTCTACGCGCTCACGTGCTTCACGCTGATGGTGATTGGCAACGCATTCATTATGGGATGGCTGCGATTGAAGTCGGGAAGCCTGTGGCCATGCGCGCTACTCCACGCCAGCCACAATCTGTTTATTCAGGCAATCCTGGATCGAATCACCGCACCGGTCGGGCGCACACTCTACTACACAACCGAATTTGGCTGCGGGCTCGTGCTCGCGGTTGGAGCGACTGCAGTCTACTTCTGGACGCGCCGTGGAGAACTGGATAACCCCATTGGATTGGCGCCCAGCGTCTAGTGTCTGCGGGCGAAGATGCGGTGATACAGGCGCCAGGTTGGACTGTGCATTAACTGCGTCTGCTCAGCCTTGAGTGCCGCGTAGGAGCGCTTGACGTAGACGTCAAACTCCGGCGGCCACCCGATGGTGGAGCGGCGTTCGTGGTAGTCGCCGTTGGCCCACTTGGCCAATACGGCCTTATAACCGACGACGTGAGTGACGAAGTCGAGCAGGCACTGTGGCATTCGCTCCTCGATAATCAGGTGCGCCTTCTCGATGATGACGCGCTCACGAATATCGTTCAGGGGCATGAAGATGGTATTCATCCACAGCATCCACTCCTTCATCTCCGAGTCGAGAATTGGATCGCTTTTCGCCTTGCCCTGGCGCTTGAGCAGCGAGCGATATGCGATGTCGCCTGCTTCCGATGCTACGTAGAGCGGTCCATAGAACTCATTGAGGCGCTTGTTGACGAGATCGAGCTTGTCGCGCCGGCGCGCCAGCATGTGGGTGCTCACCGATGTAATGAGGTAGCCGCCGAGCGCGAGGATGACCGTGAGAATGGCCGCATTCTGCAACACCGTGGGAACCGACAACAAGTCCATAGGAAGCTTTCAGAGCGGTTCCACAATTCATGTAGCCATATCCGGCATCCACCGAGGTGGCTTTTTCCTGATGAAAAAGCCACTTGGCACCGTGCCTTCAGGAATACTGCAATTGTGGAACCGTTATCCCTCGGCCAGAAGTATACTCGCAGATTTTGCGAGCGATCCGTGATCGCCGACAGAGTTGAGAAGCAATCCCGTTTTGGCTACCTGTTGTGCCGGACCGGAACGAGTTTTGCCTTTCCGGGAATAACGGCGATCTCAAATACTTTTGGCCAGAGCTTTCCAGTGACAAAGAGCCGGTCATGCGCGGCGTCGTAAGCAATGCCGTTGAGGACGGCTTCGTCGTTGGAGAGTTGATCGCGCGGCATCAGCCCTTTGAGGTCGATCCAGCCCAGAACGCGGCCCGTGGCCGGCGAGATGCGGGCGATGCGGTCGGAGTGCCAGATGTTGGCGTAGATTTCGCCGTGGATGTATTCGAGTTCGTTGAGCTGGGTGACTGGTTTGCCACTGTCTTTCACGGTGATGCGGCGAACTTCCTTGAATGTCTCGGGATCGAAAAAGCGCAGCGTCGCGGTGCCGTCGCTGAGGATGAGTGACTTCGCGTCGTGGGTTAAACCCCAGCCTTCCCCTGTGTAGGAAAAGGTCCGCCTCAAGTGAAAGGTGTCGAGATCATAAACAAACGCGATGTGCGATTGCCATGTGAGCTGAATCAGAGTGTTCTTCCAGTCCGTCAGGCCTTCGGCAAAGTATTTGTCCGGCACCATCTGCATGCGAAGGATGCGCCCGGTCTCGAGATCCTCCTCGCGCAGCGACGACTGCCCCTCGATGCCGGTGCTTTCGTAGAGGTGACCATCGACGTAGACGAGCCCTTGTGTGAAGGCCCGCTGGTCGTGCGGGTAGGCGTGGACGACGTGGTACGTGTCGGCGGCGTGCGCAAGGGCCACTGCGATGAGAACCAAAGCACCGGCGATGGCGCGGCAAGACGTGAGGGGATTCATCCAATTTGATTCTATCTACGGAATATTGAAAATGGACGTATCGTCACCGCTGAATCCGTCGAAAGACAACCGCAGTCATACATGTCGCACGACGACACCCATGACTATGAAAATCAATTGAGATCGTGCTTTCCCACCCAAGCTGCGCTTGGATCGGGCACCCTCGTTCCGTGCAAGGTTCTGGATTTTCAGGGCGGATGTTTTCGACGCCGGTCGCGTTTGCGACCTCCGCTCAACGTGACAGTTCATTTGGTGTTCGAGCTCGCCTAGCTTGCGCCCAGGTAAACGAACCGCAATGCGAAGAGCACGGCCAGCGTGTAGAGGAGCCAGTCCTGTTTGCGCCAGTTGCCGGTGACGAGATGCAGCACAGCCCATGCGATGATGCCGAAGCCGAGGCCGTTGGCAATGGAGTAGGTAAGCGGGATAAGGAGCAGCGTGAGAAATGCGGGGACGGCGACGAGCGGCTCGTGCCAGCGAATCTCGGTGATGGTGGCAAGCATCATGGACCCGACGAGGATGAGCGCAGGCGCGGTTGCCGCAGCAGGCACGACACCGACAAAGGGCGCTGCAGCCATCGCAACAAGAAAGAGCAGGCCGGTGACGATTGCGGTGACGCCCGAACGGCCTCCGGCAGCGACGCCGGCGGTGGACTCGACATAACTCGTGACGGTGGAAGTTCCGGTCATCGAGCCGAAGACCGTTGCAGTCGCGTCGGCAAACAGGATGCGGTTGAGCCGCGGAATGGAGTGATCCGGGGCGATGAGTCCGGCGCGCTTGGTGACCGCGACGAGGGTACCGAGGTTGTCGAAGAGATCGACGAAGAAGAAGACGAAAATGATTTCGAGCAGGCCCTTGGAGAGGGCGCCGCGAATGTCGAGCTTGAGGAACGTGGCGCCGAGCGCCTGAATGCCGCCACCGGTCGGCGTCCAATGGACCAGGCCGAGAGCCCAGGCGATTGCCGTGGTAGTGACCACGCCGATAAGGATGGAGCCGCGGACTTTCTTGATTTCGAGCGCCACCATCAGGGCGAGTCCGAAAAGCGCGAGCGCGGTGGTCGGGTTGCGGATGTTGCCGAGGCCAACAAAGGTCGCAGGATCGCTGACCACTATACCGGCGTTGCGAAATCCGATAAATGCAATGAACAGGCCGATGCCGCTGGCAACGGCCGCGTAGAGTTCATGCGGAATCGAGCGCAGGATCATCTGGCGAATACCCGCAGCAGTGAGTGCGAGAAAGATGACGCCGGAGAGAAACACAGCGCCGAGTGCCGTCTGCCATGGGATGTGCATCTTGAGGCAGACGGTGTAGGTGAAGTAGGCGTTGAGGCCCATACCGGGAGCAAGCGCAATGGGATAGCGTGCGACAACTCCCATCAGGATGGAGCCGAATGCCGCAGAAAGACAGGTGGCCGCGGTAACGGCGGGCAGCGGAACGCCGGCGGCGGCAAGGATGGCCGGATTGACGAGCACGATGTAGGCCATCGTAAGAAACGTCGTCACTCCGGCCAGAATCTCGGTTCGCCAGTTGGTGCCAAGAGGAGTGAATTCAAAATAGCGTTCTAGAGATTTGAGCATCGGCAGGTGTCTCTAGGAGAGCACATGCCGGCCGCATCACAAAGAGATTTGTGCGGATAAAGATGCTCCAAGGAAATTCAGGCAGCGAGCTTTCGCGATTTGCGAGTGCGCAGGATCCAATCCATCGATCCACCCTGGATCACGATGGAGAAGACCACGACGAGATAGGTCGCGCCAAGGATCCATGAACGGCCGAAAGCTGCGGGAACTGAGAGGGCCAATGCGATAGAAAGGCCTCCGCGCAGCCCGCCCCAGGTGAGGACGAAGAGAGAGCTCCGGTATTCGTGCTGGAAGATGCGCGCGATGATCAGCAAAAATGCGACCACGCCGAAGCGCACAATATTTACGGCGACGATGGCGCTCAGGCCCGCACGAATGGCCGTTGCATCCAGAGCCACAGCCATCGCTTCAAGTCCGAGGAGAACAAAAAGCACACAGTTCTGAATCTCATCGATGACTTCCCAGAAGCGGTCGACATGCTCGTGAGCGATACAGGTTTCGGGTAGACGGCGATTGAAGTTGCGCAGAGCAAGGCCTGCCACAACAGCTTCAAGCGGGGCCGAGAGGTGGAGAATGTCTGCCAGGACGTAGCCGCCAAAGGCGAGCGCGATGGTAAAAAGAATGTCGATCTGGTAAGAGTCGATCAAGCGCATCAGGAACGACGTGACGTACGCGGCGGCAACTCCCAGAAGCACTGCACCCCCGGCCTTTGCCATCAGCACGCCGCCAATGTACCAGGGTGTCGGCGCATTGCCCCGCGCGATCGCGAGCATGGTGATGAAGAGTACGGCGCCGATGCCGTCATTGAAGAGCGACTCTCCGGCCAGTTGAGCTTGCAGGCGCCGCGGAACACCAGTTCGACGAAGCATCTCAAGAACAGCGATCGGATCGGTCGGAGAGATGAGCGCGCCAAAGATGAAGCATTCAATCCACGGCAACCGGGCGCCACTGAGCACGTGCATGAGCAACGACACCAGTAGGAAACAGAACGTGGTGCCGGCAACCGAAAGAAGCGAGACAGTGAGTTCCTCTTTGGCCAGTTGATCGAGATCGAGCAGAAACGCGCCAGAAAAGAGCAGCAGAGGCAACATGCCGCGCAGGATCACGGTTTCGAAATCAATGTGCTGCATCAGGGCGGCGGCCCACTGGTGAATTGCGGGAACCCGGGTCGCCGCGACGGTAAGCGCAGTGGACACGATTACCGTGAGCAGCATGGTCCCAATGGTGATGGGCAGACGCAGCCAGCGTGAGCTTACGAGGCCAAAAACGGCCGCCGTCAGAAACAGCAGGCTCAGAATTGCCAAAGTGCTCATGCGTGGGTTGCTCTTTGCTCTGCGCGATGGCGCGACTGGGTCTTTTCATCGTACAGAAAAGAAGAGCCAGACGTTGAGAAAACGTGTCCAACGAGGATTGCGGAGTTGCTTTGTCACGGCCAGAAGACCGTGCTTGGCGGCGCCGCTAAAGCAACTTTGCAGCGTCCTTGGCAAAATAGGTAACGATGAAATCGGCGCCGGCGCGGCGGATACCGACCAGCGATTCCAGCATGGTGCGATCGCGCTCAAGCCATCCTTTTTCAAACGCTGCGTGCATCATGGAATACTCGCCGGAGACCTGGTAGGCGCCGATGGGCACGTCGAAATTCGCGCGCGCGGCGTGCACCACGTCGAGGTAAGGCATCGCCGGCTTCATCAGGATCATGTCCGCGCCTTCTTCGAGGTCGAGATCGATCTCGCGCATGGCCTCGCGCAAGTTGGCTCCGTCCATCTGGTAGCTGCGGCGGTCGCCAAACTGCGGTGCCGAGTCGGCTGCCTCGCGGAATGGGCCGTAAAAAGCCGATGCGAATTTCGATGCGTAACTGAGGATCGGAGTATTGGTGTTGCCATCATGGTCAAGTGCTTCGCGAATGGCGGCAACGCGACCATCCATCATGTCGCTGGGAGCCACAATGTCGGCGCCTGCGCGGGCAAGACTTGCGCCAGTGCGTGCCAGCAGTTCGAGCGAGGGATCGTTGTCGACGTCGTAGCCACCGTCCCTGGTCTGGATGACGACGCCGCAGTGGCCGTGGCTGGTGTACTCACAGAGGCAGACATCGGCGATGAGGACGAGCTTTTTGGAGGCTGCGCTTTTCTTGATTGCACGAAGCCCCTGCTGGACGATGCCGTTGTCGTCCCAGGCCCCCGTAGCCTTTTCGTCTTTGCTGTCGGGCAGGCCAAAAAGCAGCAGTCCGCCAATTCCCAGGCTCGCAGCCTCTTCGGCCTCGCGCACGGCCTGATCCACGGAGAGATTAAACACGCCGGGCATGGAACTCACCGGGTTGCGCACACCCTCGCCGGGGCAGATGAAGAGCGGATAAATCAGGTCGCCGGGATTGAGCGTGGTTTCGCGAACGAGCGCACGAAGCGACTCCGTACGACGCAGGCGGCGCAGGCGCATTTCAGGAAAAGGCATGGATAAATTGTAAGCCAGCGTGGATTGCTAGCGGAGTGACGAATCCCCTTGACGAAGCGCTTCAATCCGAAAATATCGCTGCGCACGTCCGACATCCTTGAAGATTTGGGCTTTCAGGGCCTCGGTTGAGGGCCATTGGATCTCGCCGCGCAGGCGAAGCACGAATTCGAGATGCAGCAAGGTTTCATCGTTGAGATCGACGGGTTCGAAGTCCAGGATATGCGTCTCAACGCCAAAGCCCACGCCTTCAAAGGTCGGCCGATTCCCGACATTGGTCACCGCTTCGAAGCATCTGTCGTCGACGGTCAATCGCGTGACATATACGCCGAAACCGGGCAACAAACCGTCGTAGGGCGCCAGATTCACGGTAGGTACCAACAGCTTTGTCCCCACGCCGCGGCCCTTTGCAGGATTGGATTGCACGCCGAAGACACGGCCCAGCATCCAGCGAGCTCGCCGCATGTCGCCGGATGCGATCAAGCTGCGCACGGCAGAGCTCGACACTTCCATGCCGTGCACTTGTACCGCCGGATGCACTTCGCACCTCGTATCCAAACTCTTCGCCGAATGCGCGCAGTTCGTTGATACCGGCCCTGGCACCGTGGCCGAAGCGGAAATTGCTGCCTTCGTGAATTCCGCGTACCCGCAGCACGCCGACAAGCACGTTGCGCACAAAGTCCTCCGCCGTCACCCGCGACAAAGCCTGGTCGAATGGCAGTACGAGGATCGCGTCCACACCAGTGGTTGCCAGCAGCCTCAATCGCTCGGGCAGGAAGGTTAACAGCTTTGGCGCGTCTTTGGGATAAAGGAAGTGTGCCGGATGAGGATCGAAGGTGATGGCAATCGACCGCATGCCACGCGCCCGGGCCTCCGCAGCAGCGGAACCCAGAATCTCCTGATGACCACGATGGACACCGTCGAAATTCCCAATGATGGCGATGGACGGGCCGAATTCCTGCGGCACTTCGTCAAGCGAACGGTAGACGGGCACCACTGCGCGCTAGTCCGGGCTCATGCGTTCGCGCCCTCCATCTTCGCGCCCTCAAGCTCGATGGGAAAGCTCAGTCCGTCGTAGGCCATGCGGATGTTGTCGGGCAGCTTGGCATTCGTCTCTTCGTGGCCAAGTTCGTGCGCGATATGGGTGAGCCATGTATGTTTTGCGTCGATGCGCCGCGCCCATTCGACAGCCTGCTCCACCGTGGCGTGGCTGGGATGCGGTGTGTGGCGCAGCGCCGAAAGGACGACGTGATCAAGATCCCTGGAGCAACGAAAAGCTCTCGTCCGGGAATTGAGCTCACATCGGTAAGATAGGCCGCGCGTCCGAAACGGAATCCGCTAAATCTCCTGTCGCCCATGCAGCACCGGTACAGTCTGAAATTCAACGCCCAGAACACACATGCGCTTGTTGAGCGGCTCGATGTGCACGCGTGGCCGATTCGGATAGGTCGCTTTCGGTGAAAACGTGTAGTCGTAGACACGGCGCAGCGTCTCCTCGGTATCCGGCGAGGCATAGAGCGGGATGTTTCCGCCTTCGCGAAAGACCGTGAAGCTCAGCGGCCGCAGATCGTCGAGACCGAAGATGTGATCGGCATGACCATGGGTATAGAAAACCGCATCCACGCGGGTCAGCTTGTTGCGCAAGGCCTGTTCGCGAAAATCGGGCCCGGTATCGATCAGCACCACGCGCTGCCGGCCCGCGTGCTCCCATTTCAGCAGGACTGAAGGCCGCAGACGGCGATCGCGCGGATCTGGCGACGTGCATACGGCGCAGTCGCACCCCAGCGTGGGAACTCCCATGGAAGTTCCGGTTCCCAGAAATGTCAGCTGGCCTTCCATGAATGAACTAGTGTTTTTCCGGTTTGGGAGGAGGAGCCTGCACGCCCTGCAGCGAGATCATCTTGGTCAGTTCGAGGAACGTCATGCGCAGCTCAAACAGAATCGTCTCCAGCATGCGCTCTTCGTTGGCCGACAGATTGCCCTTGGTTTTCTCTTCCAACACGCCCAGCAGATCGATGCTTTGCCGCGCGCCGACGATGTCTACCCGCGGACGCTGCCCCTCGGGAGTCGCAGCGCCCATCTGCATCAACGCCGAGAGATAGAGCTGCTGTACCAGGTGCTCGAACCTGATGGGGGGCTGAGCTCCCATGGTTGGATTCTGCGCGCGCAGCAAATCTTCCACGCGCTGCGCCGAAGCCTCGTACGCGGTTTCCTGCTCTCGCTTCTCCTCCGCGGTTGGAGGAGGCGGCATTGCGCCGGCAAATTCATCTTCAGCCGCGTCCGCCGCCGTTTCAGCCTTGGGTGGCTCGGCACTTTCGGTTTCCACCAGGCGCGGTCCAGCAGACTTCTTCTCGGGCTCTGCGGCGGGTTCTCCAGCAGGCAGCGGCGATCCGCTTTCCTGCTCCTCTTCCTTTTTCATCTTGCGTCGATCAATGACTTCGAATTTCGGCGTATCGCTCATAATCCAACTTTCCGTCACTTTCGATCATAAAGCCGGGGGCTTGTCCAGAATCTTGGCTGTGCCTGCCGCCGGTCCAGTTCCATAAGTTAACGGCTGGTTCTTGACCTCGGCCTCGCTGCGTACCATCGCCAGAGCGAATCGGCGCGTCACTTTCTCCAGCGGTAATTCCGCAACGCTGGTAATCGCCCCGACAGACGCGCCTTCGAGAAAGAGTTCAGCTCCGCCGTCGGCCAAGGGACCGTCGAGTTCAAGTTGTCGCAAATGCCTGTGCACGTTACCGCGGGAGCGGATGCGCTCGACAATCTCCTGGCCCAGATAGCAACCTTTGGCGAAATGCAGCGCTCGGGTCTGGGAGGTTTCCTGAGGCAAATCGCGCTCGGCGATGTCGGCGCCGTACACCGGAATTCCCTCTGCTACCCGGAATGCTTCCAGCGCGGATGCGCCAACCGGCGTAGCACCCGCCGTCGACAGGGCGCGCCAGAGCAGCGTCAACCCGGCCAGTGGGGTCCGGATCTCAAAGTGGTCGGCCAACGTGCCGTAAGCGTGGTAGATCCTCAAGTTCAGCCCGTTCCATTCCACGCATTGCCAGGTCATCATTTCGGCCGGCACGGGCAGTCCCATGCGCACCAGCACTTCGCGAGCCTGCGGTCCGGTCAGTCCGACGGTCGTTTCGGCCGTGGCGTCCAGCGCAACCAACTCCACGTCATCCATGATGATGAAGTGATCCAGGTGCGCCATCAGCTTCTCGTACTGATCTGCGGCGATTACAAGATCGAGCGCATCGCCTTCGCGCCAGACCGTTATGTCTCCCTGGATGCGGCCTTGCGCATTCAGCACCAGGTTCCAGGCTCCGCCGTCGTTGGGCAGATCGTTCACGATATTGGTTACCATTCCGCTTAACCAGCGGAAGCGATCTTCACCGCGCACGTTCACTCGCCGCATCCAACCAAGATCGTGCGCCGCCGCGCCCTTGACCAGGACGGCTATTTCCCCGGCTGGCGCGTCAAATTCATATGGGGTCAGCGCGCCGCGAAACTCGGCCAACCGGGGCGCGTTGGCGGCCGACGTAGCAAGCAGTTGCGCGGCAAGCGGGGTAGGAAGAGCAGTGACAGCAAGATTCTCAGTCATAGGGAGCGATTCACGAACGCAGTGCGCATTTCCTGACGACACTTCGCGCCACTGCGCATCCTGATTATAGCTTTGAGATCAGAGGCGAGCTCCCCCCACCGATCGGCCCCAGAACTCCAAGGAGAGAGAATGAGTAAGCAGCACCAAATGAGTAAGATAACCCGGGATATCTTGAGTCTGGTAGCAGGGTTCGGCCTAGTGGTTGCCTCGGCAATCGCCCAGACTTCTGCTCCTCAAGCCCAGCCTGCTCCTCAATCTCCTTCCACTCAGACAACACCGGCGGGAAAACAAGGAGCGCAGGCCGCAAACAAGGCCAAGTCAGGAACCGACGGCGCCGAAACGCATATCACCCCCGACGAAGCCAAAGAGCTGTTCAGTCTGGTCGACGAACTGCTCAAATTCTCCTCTCAGGAATCCGGGTTCCCAATCAAGAGCGATGTAAAGCGACAGCTCACCACGCGCGCCGATGTCGAGCACTACCTGACTGAGAAATTCGATGAAGACGAGGACGCCAAGCGCATGCAGCGGAGCGAAATCGTCCTGAAAAAGTTCGGCCTGCTCGATCGGGACTTCAATCTGAAACCGTTCTTGCTGGCCCTGCTCAAGGAGCAGATTGAGGCCTACTACGATCCCAAAACGAAGACAGTGAACCTGCTGGACTGGATCTCGGTGGACGAGCAGAAGCCTGTGCTGGCGCACGAACTCACGCACGCCCTCCAGGACCAGCACCTCGATCTCGACAAATGGAGCGACCAGACGCCTCCCGACGTTTCGCACACCTCTTCAGAGGACAGCGATCATCTCGCCAAAGATGAGCTCGATACTGCACGCGAGGCAGTCACAGAAGGACAAGCTACCGCAGTGATGATGGACGATATCCTCAAGCCGATGGGAAAGAGCCTCATCGGAGACCCGGAGATTGTGGATTACATCAAGGGGTTGATGTCGGGCTCGGATAATTCCCCAATTCTTGCCCGCGCACCGCTTCTCCTTTCAGAGTCGCTGCTCTTCCCCTATCGCGAAGGCCTGAGTTTTGAACAGGATGTGTGGATGGACCGGGGCCAGGCAGCGGCCTTCACGGGGGCGCTCGATCGTCCACCGTCCTCATCCTGGGAGATCATGAACCCTCGCGAGTACGAGCAGGGGCACGTGCCGGCAGTTCCGTATCTTCCTGATATCCATCCTCTTGTCGACGCGACCTACCGTCCTTATGACATTGGGCAGGTGGGCCAGCTGGATCTGCACATTCTCGCGGGGCTCTTCGGGGGCGATAGAGCCGCGCGCGACTTGACACCGGCTTGGGATGGTGGCATCTACTGGGCTGGCCAACGTTTGAGCGCCACTACCCCGGCTGAACAGGCCACCACCAAGTCCATCTCGCTCTTCTACCTTTCCGTCTGGAAGAATGCGGCATCTGCGCAAGCCTTCACCCGTCTCTATGCGGATGAACTGGGTCGCAAGTACTCCGGCCTCAAACCCGACGAGGCTGCTGCCAAGGTTTCCGATGGTGCGGATGGAACTGTGGAGCAGGTTTATAGCTCCAACGAAGGTCCGGTGGTCATCACGCGACGTGGCAAGCTTGTGTTTGTCTCGGAGAGCTTTGACCTGCCGCTCGCCAGGCAACTGGCGACCCTCATTCTTGGAGCCCAAGGCAGCGGTCCGCTTCAGTCCGCTTCCATCGCTCGACCGAATGCGCAGTCCGGCACAGCTCTTGGAGCAGACGGCTTCAATCCGCATGAAACCTTGACGGCGCCCGTGGTTCGTTTTCTATCGACTTGCGGGGTTACGAAAGCCGCAGTCGATGCTGCACTTGAGGCCGCGCACTCCGGGAGGTAGGTTCCTTTGGGTCAGAGGTAACTCAGATTGGGCTTGAAATCGAGGTTCAACTCTGCTGTTCTGTCTCTAAGTCCCCACCGGAGAATGCGCATGAAGGCCGTTCCTGTCATTGTGTTTTGCGCCTTTGCCTTGGCCCGTACCGCTTCAGCACAGGCCTTTGGAGAATCGGTTCAGCTCAGCCAGCCCGCGGTTCAAAAGACGGGCGCAGCCGCAACACCCCCTGCAGCCCCACCAAGTTCTCGCAACGGTCTCCCTCAACAGGGAGGCGTCCAGGTGATGAACGACACTTATCGAAGCATGCTGGATTGCCATTGCGCGCCGTCGCCGACGTTTCTGCCGGGTCCGCGAGAGGTGCCCGCAGGCACGCAGATCTTTTTGTCGAATAACAACCCAAATGCAGTGATCTACTACACCACCGACGGCTGGACTCCGACTGAGTTTTCGACTCAATACCACGTTCCCATCGTCATCACGGCAGCGATGCGTGTACAGGCATTCGCTGAAGTGCCCGGGAAGGCACCCAGCCCGATCGTTGCCGCCAGCTACACGGTTAGCGGTCCTGCGATTCCGCTTCCGGTTAACGCTTCCATCACCGGATCAACCGTCACAAGGGGTACGCAGATTCGCCTGCAGACAGGCAACCGCGTCACATCGGAAAAGGCCAACATCGGGGACCATTTCTACCTGCTGCTTGATCAGAATCTCGTTGTGAACGGGAATGTGGTTGCGCCCAGAGGAATGTCCGTGGATGCTGTAGTCACGTCGGTCCAGCATGCCGGTCAGAACGGAAAGTCTGGCGTTATCGTTTTTCGGCCGATGGGTCTGAGCGCGCATGGAGTTTCGATTCCGTTAGAGGGAACCTACACCTTGGTTGCGCCCGACATCGGCTCGGAACTAAATCACATCGCGGACACGAGCTTTGTCCACGTGGCCGGCCCAATGCCGCCGGGGAATGAAGCGAAGATCGAACCGGGAATGATGGTGACGGCATCCGTGGCCGCCGACGTGCGGTTGAGCCAGTAACGACTGCTTTGGGACTCCGTGTTAAGGCGAGCTCTCCTTGCTCGCCTCAGCCGCGATTGGCTCAGCATCTTTGTGGACCAGGTATTCGTCGAGCAGCACCGACACCAACACGGCGGTCGGAACCGAGACGATAGCGCCGAGGACGCCACCGAGTTCCGATCCAATCAGCAGAGCCACCAGGATTGACAAGCCCGGCAGGCCGACTCGCGTGCCCATGATCCGCGGCACCAGGAATGAGTTCTCCACCTGGATCCATACAACGTAGAAGGCGGCTACGCCGAGCACCCGTCCCCACGAGTCCACCGCTGCGACCAGAAGCACCAACCCAATGCTGGTGGCCGCGCCGACCACGGGAATAATGTTCAGCACGCCGGTTAGCACTCCCAGCGCGTAGGCATAACGCACGTGGAGCATCACGAATACAATGGTGCTGGTCAGTCCGAGGATCAGCATGAGGCTTCCCTGCCCTAGCAACCACTTGCCCATTCGGACCTCAGCGCGCTGCAAGGCGGCATCCAGGCGCACGCGTTTCTCCGCGGGGAAGAAGGAGAGCGCCCATCGATAGGCAAGATCCCCTTCGAGGATGAAGTAGACGGTCAGGATCAGACCCATCGCAATGCTAAAGATTGCACCTGCCCAGTTCTTGATGGACAGCAGCAAATACGTTGCCGCGTTGCTGATGAAGTCCTCGACCTTGGTGGCGATCTCGTCGGTGTTTACCTGGTCGGCGAAGGGGATGTGCTTGAGTTTGTCGAGGAAGGCGGGCAGACGCGTCGGCATTTCGTGGCCGAACTGCTGCAGATCGCGAATCACCGGCGGAAAAGCAAGAAACCCAAAAGCTACGAGTCCAGCCGCCGCTGCCAGCATCAACATGAGGATGGCGCGTCCCTTGAACGGCCGCCAACGGCGAAAGCGAAAGTGGGACGTGGCGCGCACAATCGGAGTGAGCACCACTGCGGCGAGAGCGCTGACATACAAGAGAAGCAGAACATTCCGCAACTGCCACGCCAGATAACAGAGCAGAGCCAGTCCGAAAGCGAATGCGATGTCGCCGCGAAGATCGCGGCCTCTGCCTTCGGCTTGATTCATATCTGAATTCGTCTCTTTCCTAATTGAGTGATTGAGTGTAGTGACTTATCGATCTCCGCCGAGAATCGAGCCGATCACGCCGCCCAGAACTGCTCCCGTCGCCGTGTTGCCCACCTGGCGGCCTTCCATCTGTGGCAGGTACTCGCTGATCTGATGCGCCAAACGTGAGATGGGCAGCGTCTGCAGCCACACAGGTCCCGGACCGGTCAGGACCGCCAGGAAAATGCCGTCGCCGCCAAAAATCATATTTTTGATGCCCGGGACCATGGTGATCTGGAACCCAACGGACGCCTGGAATGCGCCCACGTGCCCCGGATGCACCAGCAGCACTTCGCCCGGGGCGAGATTCTTCATAATCAATTCTCCCGAGAGCTCAAGCCACGCCGTACCGTTGCCTCCCACCCGCTGGAGCATAAAGCCGTTGCCACCAAAGACACCTGCGCCCAATGATTGCTGGAACCCGACGCTGATGGTGACCTGCGGCGTGGCGCACAAAAATCCGTGTCGATGCACCAGGTATTCCTGTCCCTGGCCCAACTGGACGGGCACAATATGCCCGGGTACCTTGGTGGCAAACGACACTTCGCCGGGATACTGCATAGCGCGGTACTCCGTCATGAAGAGGCTTCCGCCGCCGGCAACACGCTTCAGAACACCAAACAGCCCCCCACCCCCTCCCATCTGCGTATGGGTAGTCATCTGGATCGAGCCTGTCATCCACGAGAGCTCGCCACTCTCAGAGAAGACGCTCTCATTGGGGTCGAGTTGCACATCGAGTACGGGCATGGTGGTGCCTTGAATCCGGGTCTGCATGCGGACCTCCTCTCGAGGACAGTGTACCCGGTCATCTACGCCGGGCAAGGCTCATCTGTTCCAGGTGGCTATTCCATGGATACAATAACGGCACCGCTTTCCCGGAGGACAAATTGGTGAAACGTTTCGCATGGCTCGTTGTGATTCTGCTGATAGCCTCGCCCAGCTGGGCCGCCAAAAAGATAACTGTGCAACAACTCAAGGAAATGCTGGCTGCGGACCAGAAGTCCCAAAAATCCGATGCCGATGTTGCCGCCGAGCTGAAGGACATTGAGCTGACGGAAGAGATGACCCACAGCACAATGGACAGCCTGAAGCCGCTTGTTCCCGGCCAGCTCACCACAGAGCAGCTGTTTGTTCTTGAGATACGGAGCGCCGTGCTGCCTCCACCGTCCAGCGAGATCCCCTCCATGCCCGCGCCGGATGCGGCTAAACAGAAAACCATCCTTGACAAGGCGACGGACTACGCAACCAAAACCTACACCCAACTGCCACCACTGACTGCGACCCGCACGCTGCGCCGCTTCCAAGACAACGCACATCAGGATCAACCCAGCCTGGGCGCCCACAGCAGCGCTGTTCTGTCGGCAACCTATACGCCGATTCGCTACACCGCCTCCGATGAAGCAACGGTCACCTTCAAGAACGGCGCTGAGCAGAATCCCCTGGCCAGCGAGAAGGCGCATTGGGGCGAGAACAGTATGATCGCGCTGCTTGGGCAGAGTCCCGATCCAAGCACGGTGCTCGCGGAAGCACAAGCAACTGGCAAGATCAACTGGGTGCGCTGGGAAACTGTGATGGGACACAACCTGGCCGTCTTCTCCTATTCCGTCGACAAGAAGAAGAGCCACTACGGCGTGGACTATTGCTGCTTCCCCGAGACGAGCCAGGTTGGTCAGGTGGCCATGCGCGGAACCGAGTCAGCGGGGGGCGCCGGAAACTACCAGACCAACGCAACCTGGAAGAATTTCAAGGCAACGCTACCTTACCACGGCGAAATCTTCATCGACCCTGAAACCGGCGTGATTTATCGCCTCGTTACGCAGGTCGACTTCAAGGGTTCTGATCCTGTGCGCATGGAGAACCAACGGATTGACTATGGGATTGAAACCATCGGCGATAAGAAGGTCGTCGTGCCGGGCTTCGTCACCATCGATACAATCGAGCTGCCATTTCCCGATTCACCCCAGGGGCGCTACATTATGCGCCACACGCTGTTCACTGAGAACTATTCGGGATACGCTGCCTCGGGAAGCTAACGCATCGAGTCGCGAGGGGACTCCCCGAGGAGCCCCCTTATGTCCATTCTGATTCGCGATCTCGCTAAACGCGAACAAAGAGTGATTTCCGGCACTAGAATGGTCATTCCATATGCGAGTGTCGCGAGCAATTTAGCTGGCCGTATTGCCTCTCCTTGTCCCTTCTTTCGTGGGCTGCCACAATGACCTCCCATCTCATCCCGACCGCCCCTATATTGCTCCCGGCGTTGCAATGCAGGACGTCACCTTCCATTCGTCCGCGCTTAGTCGCGACATGCCTTATCGGGTATTTCTGCCGTTGCACATCAATCCCAACGTGAGACTGCCGGTCGTCTACTTGCTCCATGGTGGCAACGGAGGCTTCCGCGACTGGTCAAACGACTCTCAGGTGTCGAATTTTGCCGCGCGCGGCGTCATTCTAGTGATGCCCGAAGGTGCATTTTCGTATTACATGAATGCGGCAGAGAAAGCCGAAGACAAGTACGAGGACTACACCTTTACCGACCTCGTGTCCGACGTCGAAGCTCGATTTCCCGCCGCAACCACGAGAGATAAGAGAGCGATCGTCGGCATTTCCATGGGTGGATTCGCAGCAATCAAGATCGCTTTGACGCGACCAGAACTGTTTGGCTTTGTGGGTGCGCTCAGCCCTTCGATCGATATTCTGCATCGTCGCTTCAACATAAAGCGGACCGGAGAATGGTGGAGAATTCGAACCATCTTCGGCCCCTTAGACAGCGAGGCACGGATATCTCGCGATCCATTCGCGCTCATTAAGACTGCTGATCCAGCGAAGACTCCCTATATTTACTTGACTGCTGGAGAGAACGAACCGCTGCTTGACCCGAATCGGCGCTTCGCCGGACGACTGAAGTTCTTGCACTTCAGTTATGAGTTCCGTACCCAGCATGGCGGTCACGATTGGAACGAATGGAATTCTCAAACTCCTGGGTGTTTCGAGAGCCTTTTCCAGCATATCAATTTGTCCGATCGAGAGCCTAGGCGCTGATCCCCGTCATTCCACGATCTTCAGACTCGTCCCCGCGGGGGCCAGCGAACTGCCGCCAACCCAGATGTCGTAGCTTGTGGGCTCTACCGTCTTCTTCAGATCCGCGCTATAGAAATTCAATTCGTCGAATCCGACCGGAAACGTAACGCGCTTTGTCTCGCCGGGCACAAGCGTTACGCGAGCGAACCCCTTCAGTTCGCGCACAGGCTGTTCCACGCTGGCTTCGGTGTTGCGAATGTAGAGTTGGACGACCTCGGTCCCCGCAACGCTGCCCGTGTTTCTGACATCGACGCTCACCGTGACCACCGGATTGTGATCGTCAACGACCTCGTGAACAGGGACCTCAGCGCGGTCCACCGTCGGCTCGCCATAGCTGAAGCGAGTGTAACTGAGTCCCCAGCCAAAAGGAAACAGCGCGGAGTTCGGCTCATCCATATACCGGGACACGAACTTCTCGGCCGCGTCGCGAGGCATGCGACTCAAATCGCCGCGAGCCGGCCGTCCGGTGGGCATCTGGGCATAGTACAGCGGCTCTTGTCCCACAGCACGCGGGAAACTCGACGGCAGCTTGCCTGATGGATTGACGGCACCGAACAATATATCCACAATGGCGGGCCCTGCTTCGATGCCCGGACTCCATGCCTCGAGGATTGCGGGGACGTGCTCGGCGGCCCATTTCAGTTCGAGCGGCCTACCTGCCAGCACCACCAGGATCACCGGCTTGCCCGTCGCAACCACCGCCTCAAGAAGCTTCTCCTGATTTCCGGTGAAGCCGAGGTGCGCGCGGCTCGCGGCTTCGCCTTCCATCCAGTTGGTGGGCTCGCCCAGCGCCATGATCGCGACATCGGCCTTGCGCGCAGTCTCTACCGCCTCCGCAATCATCTTGCCGTCGTCGGGAACGGGTTCATTCGCACTATTCTTCGCCGAACCTGCGAAGGTGACGCTTTTCAGGGCATTCTCATCTTCGCCCGACAGCAGCCCACAGCCCGGCGCATACAGGAGCTTATCGCCGAACTGCTCGCCGAGCGCCGCTTTCAACGTGATGACGTCTTTGGGATTGCCCGCCACGGTCCAAGCGCCGAGCAGATCTTGCGCGTCATCGGCCATCGGCCCAATCAACGCAACCGTCTTCGCTTTCGCACTGAGCGGCAGCAACTCACCCACTCCCTCCACTGGATCGTTCTTGAGCAGCACCATCGTCTCGTCGGCCACTTTGCGCGCGGTCTCGCGGCGCTCCGGCGTAGCGGTATACGCTGGGCCGACGACCGTGTAGGGATGATCGAATAGCCCGAGAGCAAATTTCACGCGCAGGATTCGACGTACCGCCTCATCGACAACGCTCTCGGGAATCTTCCCTGACTGGACCTGCGCGGCAATCACGGTGCCATAGAGATCGCCTTCCATATCCATGTCCGTGCCTGCCAGCAACGCCTTGCGCGCCACCGTCGGCCCATCACCGATAGAGTGGTTCTTCAACTCTGCAATGGCGCCCCAGTCCGACACCACGAAGCCATCGAAGCGCCATTCCTTGCGCAGAATATGGGTGAGCGTAAACAGATCGGCCGTGGCCGGAACTCCGTTGATGGAGTTGAACGAGGTCATCACTGTCGCGACGCCTGCATCCACCGCTGCGTGATACGGTTTCAGGTAGACTTGGCGCAACGTTATCTCGCTCATGTCTGCAGCGTTGTAGTCGCGACCGGCAATGGCCGCACCATATGCCGCAAAATGTTTCACGCATGCGGCTACCGAATCCGGCTTCGACAAATCGCCCTGCTGGTATCCCTTGACCCACGCGCGCGCCAACGCCGAGCTCAAATATGGATCTTCGCCATTGGACTCGATGATGCGTCCCCACCGTGGATCGCGTGCGATGTCCACCATCGGAGAAAAGACCCATGCGATGCCGTCAGCCCGTGCCTCTTGCGCTCCGACCCGCGCCACGGTCTCCGCTGCCTCAGGATCCCAGCTTGCCGCTATGGCAAGCGGCACAGGAAACGTGGTCCGGTGCCCGTGAATTACATCGAGTCCAAAAAGAATGGGGATGTGCAGCCGCGACTTCTCCATCGCGATGTGCTGGTAGTGATTGGTTCGCTCGGCCCCCACAACGTTCAGCATGGAGCCAACCTGGCCCTTGGCAACTAGTTCGTCGTAGGTCAGGTTTGAAGCTGAAGGACCAGTCGCAAATCCTGCCGAATATTGCACCATCTGCCCAATTCTTTCCTCGAGTGTCATCTCTTTCAGCAGCGATTCCACACGAGAGTTGACATCCTTCGAGGCCAACTGGGAATTCGGCGTCGGATGACCCTGGGCAGACGCAGGCACGACAGCCAAAAGGGCGTACAGCAAGAGAAAGATTGCAAACGAGACGGCTGGATTTCTCAACTTCGTCATGACCAAAAATGATAAACCGTTTGAGTCGCGCCCGTCAGAAGTGCCTGCGCGCCACTCCACCACGGCTTTAACCTCGCGATAGACATGTTTGTCACTCAACTTCGCGCAAAGCAACCGAAATACACTACTCTTTGATGTGAATCGAATGCCACGATATCTCCGACATTTTCGGAAAGCCGTATTTCTGGCTCTCGAGCACGACGTGCTCAATACGGCCAAGGCCGCCGCGTATTCCGGCATGCTGATGTTCTTTCCCGCGTTTATCGTGCTTACCGCCCTTATCGCCAAGGTTCCGGAAGGTCCCACGGTCGTCGGCGAAATTCGCTGGGTCTCCGGCCAGATTCTTCCCCTGGATACCGTGCACCTGATGCTCTCATCGATGCAGGCGCGCAACCCGCATCCTGGTCGCCTGATCACCTCCGGCATCACCCTTAGCATCTTCGCCGGACTCGGCCTGATGCTCACGCTGATAGAGGGCTTTCGCCGCGCCTACCGCCTTCCGCAAAATGAGTGGGGATTCTGGGAACGGCGCATTCGCGCGCTCTTGCTTGTTTTCATCGTTCTCGCGCCCCTCGCTCTGGCAACGCTACTGCTTGTCTTCGGCCGCGCCATCGAGCTTTGGATGGTCCTGAAATCTGGCCACGAACTCCGCCATTTCGTACTCTTCTTCTGGCGGATGGCGCGGTGGTCGCTTGCCTTCGTCACCAGTCTCACCGTACTTGGCGCGCTCTATCACTTCGGAACCCGGCGCAGAGAACACTGGCTGTATGTGATGCCCGGCGCTATCGCCGCCAGTGCGGTTTGGTTTTCCGCAACGCTGGCTTTCGGCTGGTACGTCACACGGATCGCTGACTACACCATTTTCTATGGATCCTTTGGCGCCGGCATCGCCACGCTGGTGTGGCTCTACATCACATCGTTCAGCTGCACTGATCGGCGCCGAACTCAACGGCGTTTTCTTTCGCGAACGCAATCTTCGGCCCTAGCACAACGCACTCATCACGGCAAATTCCCGTCTGTGACGCGTCGCACCGACTAAACCACCATCACAGCGCCATCATGGATACGGGGATTCTGCGCTCAGCCGACTTTGTATAATGAAGCGGACCGCACACATCCATCCCCGTTTCCTATACCGAAACTTTCTGGAGTCATACAATGCCGTTCGTTGATACGAACCTGAATGCAAATCCTATCCAGCGCCGCGCAAAAATTGTCGCCACTCTCGGTCCGGCTTCGAACACCGAACCCGTTTTTCGCGATCTTGTACGTGCCGGAATCGATGTTGTACGCCTGAACTTCTCCCACGGCACTCACGAGGAAAAGCTCGCGCTCATCCAGATGATCCGCAAAGTCAGCCGCGAAGAGCACAAGCCGCTCTGCATCCTCGGCGACCTGCAGGGTCCCAAGATCCGCACTTCGAAGCTCAAGGATCACCAGTCGGTGCTCCTCAAGGCGGGTCAGCGTCTTACCATCACGCCCCGCGATGTTCCCGGCACCGCAACGCTGGTGGGCACTACCTTCAAAACGCTTGCGGAGAATGTTGAACAAGGCTCGCGTATTCTTCTCTCCGACGGACTGATCGAGCTACGCGTTCACGAGGTGATTGGAGCCGACGTCGTCTGCGAGATCATCAATGGCGGCATGCTGGGTGAGAACAAGGGCATCAATCTGCCCGGCATCCCCGTTCGCGTTCCTTCGCTGACCGAGAAAGATTCGCAGGATCTCGAGTTTGCGCTGAAGAATGGCGTTGACGCGATCGCGGTTTCGTTTGTCCGCACCGCTGAAGATGTTCGCCTCGTGCGCAACCGGGTCTCGGCCTATGGCGGCGAGACCTGGATCATTGCCAAGCTTGAAAAGCCGCAGGCCATCGAACATCTCGACAGCATTCTCCAGGCCGCCGACGGCATCATGGTGGCGCGCGGCGATCTGGGCGTTGAAGTTCCGCCGGAAAAAGTTCCCGCGATTCAGAAGCACATCATTCGTCGCGCATCGGAGTACTTCAAGCCGGTGATCACCGCGACGCAAATGCTCGAGTCGATGATCGAAAATCCGCGTCCTACGCGCGCAGAGGTTTCCGACGTGGCCAACGCCGTGTATGACGGAACCGACGCCGTCATGCTCTCCGGAGAATCGGCCGTGGGCAAGTACCCCATCGAAGCTGTCGCCATGATGGGCCGCATCGTCAGCGAGGCCGAACGGCACATCAAGGAAGATCACCTGAACGAGCCGCTCATTCGCCAGGCGCACCTCTCCATCGCCGAGACCATCTGCGAGGCCACCGCGCACGCCGCCGACGATCTCGACCTGCGCGGCATCGCGCTCTTCACTGAGTCCGGCGCGACCGCTCGCCAGCTTTCGAAGTACCATCCTACCGCGCCGATCTTTGCGCTTAGCCCGGTCGACATCACCATCAACCGCCTCAACCTGCTCTGGGGTACCACGCCCGTTCGCTGCCCCAAGGTCAACTCGACCGAAGCTCTGGTCGACGTCGCCGAGAGCCTGCTCGAACAGCATGGCTACGTGCGCAACCGCGAGGTGATCGCGATCGTCGCCGGCACGCGTACCAAGTCAGGCTCGACCAACTTCCTCCGCCTCCACGTTCTAGGCGAACACAATCAGGAAGGCGTCCGCTTCTTCGCTCCGCATGAAGACGAAGTTGTGCCTGGTCCCGAATCGCCGGCGTCTACTACCACGCCTGCGAAAGCAAAGCGCGTTTCTGCCAAGGCTGCGAAGGCTGGGTCAAAGCGCCGCTAGCTACTGCGCACCTGCAAAAATGCCACTCCCTCCGGAGTGGCATTTTTATTTATGCACCTCTCAAATCAGCACAATCCTGGGTGCCCCATCCATGACGTAGGTTCATCGCGGCATGGGTGGGAAAGCGAACTACTTCGCCGCCAATTGCCGCAGCACGTACAGCAAAATTCCGCCATGTTCGTAGTACTCGATCTCCTGCGGCGTATCGATGCGCACCTTGGCGTCGAACTCCTTGACGCTTCCGTCCGCAGCTTGCGCCTTCACCTTCAGCGTCCGGCCATCGGCGAACTTCGACTTGAGCAGATCTGTGAGTCCGGCAAAGTCGTACACCTCTTCGCCTGTCAATCCCAGCGACTCGACGTTCTGCTCTTCCTCGAATTGCAGCGGCAGAATGCCCATACCCACGAGATTCGACCGGTGAATGCGCTCGAAGCTCTCGGCGATCACTGCACGAACGCCCAGCAGGTTAGGCCCCTTTGCCGCCCAGTCGCGAGATGAACCGGAGCCGTACTCCTTGCCTGCAAGAATCACCAGGGGCAATCTTGCGCTCGGCATACTTCACGCTGGCATCGAAGATCGACATCTGCTCACCCTCGGGCAGCAGGCGCGTGACGCCGCCCTCGGTTCCCGGCGCAAGCTTGTTGCGCAAACGCACATTGGCAAACGTGCCACGCACCATCACCTCGTGGTTTCCCCGCCGCGAGCCATAGGAGTTAAAGTCTGCCGGCTTCACGCCATGCTCCGCGAGATATTTTCCCGCCGGCCCGTTTGCTTTGATCGAACCTGCAGGCGAGATGTGATCCGTCGTCACTGAATCCCCAAGCACTGCCAGCACGCGCGCGCCGAGAATGTCAGTCACTGGATTGGGTTGCTTCTTCATGCCATCGAAGTACGGCGCCTGACGAATATAAGTCGAGTCCGGCTCCCACTTGTAGACGTCGCCAGTGGGAAAGCTCAAGCCCTGCCAGCTTGCGTCGCCATCGCTGACCGTCGCGTATTCCTTGCGGAATCCTTCGCTGCTGAGACCCTTGTCGATCGCTGCGGCTACTTCCTGCTGCGTCGGCCAGAGGTCCTTGAGGTACACCGGCTTTCCCTGCTGATCTTTTCCCAGCGGCTCTGTATCGAAGTTGTGCCCGATGCGACCAGCCAGCGCGTACGCAACCACCAGCGGCGGACTCATCAGGTAGTTTGCGCGCACGTCGACATTCACGCGACCTTCGAAGTTGCGATTGCCGCTGAACACGCTGACTGCGACCAGGCCGTGCTCGTCGATGGATTTGGAAACATCCGCGGGCAGCGGGCCAGAGTTGCCGATGCACGTTGTGCATCCGTAACCAACCACGTTGAACCGCAGCTTCTCGAGATAGGGCAGCAGCCCCGATTTCTCGTAGTAGTCCGTCACCACGCGCGAACCCGGCGCAAGCGAGGTCTTCACCCATGGCGGCACCGTGAGCCCTTTCTCGACGGCCTTCTTTGCGAGGATTCCCGCGGCCACCATCACCGACGGATTCGAGGTGTTGGTGCAGCTTGTGATCGCGGCAATCACGACCGAACCGTGATCGAGGTACTTGTCGGGATCGACGTTGAAGCGTTCTTTTACGGTTGTGATGATCGGCCCCGTTTTGAATGTCTTGTCAGCCGGAGCAGCGTTGGCGCTGGCAGAGGACGTGGCCGGTCCTTCGTTCTCCTCCGCTGCAACGGCCAGAGCCGTGTCGTTGACTGCGGCCGGTTCCCATGGGTCTGCGGTGCGGGTTCCAAGCGGCTTTGCAGTCGGGGCAAGCAAGCTCGGCAGCTGCTTTGCGAAGCTTTCCGCCGCATCCTTCAACAGCACGCGATCCTGCGGACGCTTCGGACCCGCCACGCTCGGCTCCACTGTCGCCAGATCCAGTTCCAGCGTTTGCGTGTACTCGGCTTCCGGCGACTCCTCTGTATGGAACAGGCCCTGCTCTTTGTAATACGCCTCCACCAGCGTGATCTGCTCGTCGCTGCGGCCGGTGAGTTTGAGATAGCGCAGCGTCTCCGCATCCACCGGGAAGATACCGCAAGTCGCACCGTACTCGGGAGCCATGTTGCTGATCGTTGCGCGATCGGCAAGCGGCAGCGCGGCGACGCCCGGTCCGTAGAATTCGACAAACTTTCCGACGACGCCAAGTTTGCGCAGCGCCTGCGTCACGGTCAGCACCAGATCCGTCGCCGTCGCGCCTTCGCGCAGCTTGCCGGTCAGCTTGTAGCCAACAACCTGCGGCACCAGCATGCTGACGGCCTGGCCCAGCATCGCGGCCTCGGCCTCGATGCCGCCAACGCCCCAGCCCAGAACGCCAAGCCCGTTGATCATCGTGGTATGCGAATCGGTTCCGACCAGCGTGTCAGGATAGGCCTGTAACTCGCCATCGACTTCGGTCGTAAACACGACGCGCGCCAGGTACTCAAGATTCACCTGGTGGCAGATGCCCATGCCCGGTGGCACTGCACTGAAGTTGCGAAACGCCGTCTGGCCCCATTTCAAAAATGCATAGCGCTCGCGATTGCGCTGAAACTCCAGCAGCGAGTTCGCCTCGTATGCCTGCGGCGTGCCGAACTCATCCACCTGGACGGAGTGATCAATGACGAGTTCCGCCGGAACCAGCGGATTGACGCGCTCCGGATCACCGCCCAGCGTCTTGATGGCGTCGCGCATCGCACCCAGATCCACGATCGCGGGGACGCCGGTAAAGTCCTGCATCAGCACGCGCGCCGGCATGTAGGCGATCTCGCGGCTCGGCTCGGCCTTGGCATCCCACTTGGCCAGAAACTCGATATCGTCGGCGGTCACGTTCACGCCGTCTTCGCGGCGCAGCAGGTTTTCAAGCAGGATCTTCAGGCTGAAGGGCAAGCGGCCCAGATCGAGCCCACGCGCACTCAGCGCCGGCAGTCGGGAGATGGTGTACGATTTGCCGCCGGATTTCAGAGTGGCACGGCTATTGAAGCTGTTCATTGGGGACCTTTCTATCCGCTCACGCGCGGATGAGCTTTAAAGAACTCGATGGGTGGGTGCCCCATCCTAGCGGCGTTCTTTGTCTGCAGGGTGGGAAAGCACGAACTCTGGCCTGTTCCACGAATCCGGAACCCGGGAGAGCCACATTTTCAACGGCAATAAGATTACTCAGCGGGCGGGGTCAGCGTCCACGGTCGTGACGTCCACGGCGGAAGCGCCTGAGCGGAGGCTGGGCGGGAAGATAGCAGTCGAAGCTCATATCTGACACTCGGATTTTATCGCGCTTGTGGTACAGCTGGAAATACAAACCTGTAGCGGTGGAACCTGCCCTTCTCCATTGCCTGCTTGCTTGCCGTAACCTCAACCACTACGCTCAATCCGTACCTTTGGAGGTCATTCATGTTCTCCTCTGCGGCCCGTTTTGCTCTCGCCGCGCTTCTGTTTTCCTGCGCCGTCGCCTTTTGTCAGACCAACACTGCTCCAGCAGCAACCGCTAGCCACTGGCCCACGCAGGATGGCACCGTCAGCCTCGCGAATTTCCGCTTCGGCACTGGCGAAACGCTTAACGAACTCAAACTTCATTACCTCACCCTCGGCACGCCGCATCGCAACGCGGCCGGTCACGTAGACAACGCCATTCTCCTGCTGCACGGCACAGGCGGCAACGCGCATTCGCTGCTGAACCCAATCTTCTCCGACGTTCTCTTCGTTCCCGGCGGCGTGCTCGACATTCAGAAGTACTTCATCATCCTGCCCGACGACATCGGCCACGGCCAGAGCTCCAAACCTTCAGACGGCCTGCGCACGCACTTCCCCGCCTACGACTACGACGACATGGTGCGCAGCCAGCACATGATGCTCGACCAGATGAAGGTCGATCATCTCCGGCTGATTCTTGGAACGTCGATGGGTTGCATGCAGACCTTCGTCTGGGGCGAGACGTATCCCGGCTTCGCCGACGCGCTTGCACCGTTTGCCTGCCTGCCGGTGCAGATCGCCGGCCGCAACCGGATGATGCGCTACATGGGCATCCAGGGCATCAAGCTCGACCCTGCGTGGAACAATGGCGACTACACGACAGAGCCCGTGCAAGGTCTACGTCTCGCCGACACTCTCATTCTGGTTATGGGTTCGAGTCCGCTGCAGATGCAGAAACTGGCGCCGACGCGTGAAGCCGCCGAGCAGTTCGTCGACCGCTACTGGGCACGGCCGACGCCGGATGCAAACGACATGATCTATTACCTTAACGCCAGCCGGAATTACGATCCCAGCCCGCGGCTTGAGACGATTACCACGCCTGTTCTGTGGATCAACTCCGCTGACGACTACATCAATCCGCCAGAGCTTGGCATCGCCGAGAAGATGGTAAAGCGAATGCCCCACGCGCGCTTCGTCCTGATCCCCATCAGCGACCAGACTCGCGGGCACGGCACCCACACTGCGGCGGCGGTCTGGAAAAATTACCTTGCCGAGTTCATGCAGCAGACGGAGCCCAAGCCTTAGCGCATAGGCACCGGATGGCAGGTCCGCGGCGCCAGACCGGCGAGACTTTGCCAGTTCACTCGCGGACCGCCACTATACTGAAAAGTGCATGTCTTTCCGCTGAGGTCCCCCGAGAATTGAGTTACTGGATTGGATTGGTAGGGCTGTATTCGCGCTTTCTGGCTTGGCTCACACGCCGCATGCCCAATGAACGGCAGCGGTTGCTGGCCCTAACCATCGTCGCGGGAGGCGCCTGCGGACTAGCTGCGGTAGCGTTCCACCTTTCCATCGGATGGCTCGAAGACCTTCTTATCAATCGCGCTAATCATGCTCATGGCCACACGTGGATTTTCTGGACGATCCTGACGCCCGGTCTGGGTGGCTTGATCGCCGGTCTTGGTCTCACCTACTGGGCCCCGGCTGCCGCCGGTTCCGGAATCCCACAGGTGAAAGTGGCCTTCTCTCTTCGTTCCGGCCTCGTCTCACTTCGCGAGACCGTAGGTAAATTCGTCCTTTGCGCCTTCCAGATCGGCTCTGGCGCCTCGCTGGGACTCGAAGGCCCGACAGTTCAGATCTGCGCAGGCGTCAGCAGCCTGCTGGCGCGGGGCGCACGGCTGAGCCCGCAGAACTGCCGCCGCATGGCTTCGGTTGGCATGGCGGCGGGTATCGCCGCAGCGTTCAACGCACCGATAGCCGCGATTACCTTCACCCTTGAAGAGCTGATTGGCGATCTCGACCAGACGATGCTCTCCGGCGTGATTGTTGCCGCGGCGCTGGCTGCAGTGGTCGAACACTCCATCCTCGGTTCAAACCCGATCTTCCACATGCCCCGCACCTACACGCTGGGACCCGCATCTTCACTCGTCTGGTATGCACTGCTGGGGATTCTTGCGGCGGTCGTTTCGATTACCTTCACGGATGGACTGCTGAAACTTCGCGCACTCTTCAAGCGTTGGACCGCCGTGCCGAAGTGGATCCATCCGGCGATCGGCGGTTTGGCAACCGGCGCAATGGCGGCTCTCGCGCTCGGCTGGTTTCATTTGAATGGCATCGCCGGAGATCCGTACAAAACTCTTGAGCTTGCGCTTACCGGCACAATGCCGCTTATTGTGATGGCAGTTTTCTGCGTGCTCAAGCTCGCCGCGACCGTCAGTTCTTATTCGAGTGGCGGGTCAGGCGGCATCTTCGCCCCATCCCTTTTCATGGGGGCCATGCTGGGGGCGCTGTCGGTTACATCGACGTCTATGTGTTCCACCATCCGATGGACGCGATTGGCGCCTTCGCGGTCGTAGGGATGGGCGCGGTCTTTGCCGGAATTGTCCGCGCGCCCATGACTTCAATTCTCATCGTATTCGAGATGACTGGCGGCTACGGCCTGGTTCTGCCCATGATGATCGCCAACATGAGTGCGTTCGCGCTCGCCCGGCACTGGCGTCCGATCCCGGTTTACGAGGCGCTGTTGCTGCAGGATGGCATCGAACTGCCGCACGGATCGCGCCCCTTGGATCCGCCGCAGGCCGCGCAAATCGACGCCGAAGAGCCGACGATGGACGCGACAGTCTGATTCCGATGGGCCCCATCGCTAGCCCATCGATGTCTAGTCTGGGTCTAGTCGAGCTTTTCTAAGGAATTTGCGCCCGAAGGTTCTTTCTCCGGTTCAGCTTCGGTGACGGCCGCAAGACGAGGCAGATCGGCGGGTTCCGGTTCCGGCTCGGCGTTTGCCGACTGTAGAGCGTTCAGTGCTTCGAGCTCTGCAATCCGATTGAGGAGAATCCTTTTCAATTCAATGACATCGTGCCCATCCGATGCCAGATCAGTCGTCTGCTCCAACTTCTGAAGAGTGACGCGAAGAGATTCCAGGGTTTCTTGGGTAGGGCGGGCGGTCATTGCTGCGCTGGGCACCTGTTTACTAATTGGATGCACTTTTCGCGCGGAAATTGCCTGCAAATCTGCAAATTCTCACCATTTCCGGATGAATCTACCGGCCACATGTGTCGAACGAGCTGCTAGCATCGCCGATTTCGGCGACTTGGGACTGAATTCGACCCGCTCCGGACTAGTGGCCCGGTTCAGTGTTGTAGAGGAAGATGGCGCGAAGTTCGAGATATGGCCCGTGGAATTCCCTTGGGAGCGGTGCATAGTTGGAGCCTGTGAGGGCGCCCCAAGCCGCTCGGTCCAGGCCGGTATCGCCTGAACGCCCTTCGAGCACCATACTGCCCTCCATGAGTCGGCCATTGGGCAGGATTTTAAAGCGGATGACCACGACGCCTCTTTTCAAGATCGGCGGGTTCACCTCGTCGGGGATCAGTGGATCCCAGGTGCGCTGGGTTTCCCGGTGCCAGCGGAGGAGCCACGAGCTGAAGTCGACACCCTGCGTATCGCTGAGAACCTGGACGCCGCCTCCTGCTCCCGGATGCATCGGCATCTGGCCGGGGCCGCCGGGCATTTGCGTCGCGCCCGGCCCGCTGCGCGCTCCGCGCATTGCATCGCGGAGTTGGTCGGCGGGGTTGGCCGAACCCATGGCAAAGCTCGGCTTTGCAGGAACCGCCTGCGGCCGCGGAGCTTCGCTGGGCTGCGGAGCCGGCTCGACCTTGGGAACTGGCGAAGTCAACGCCGGCTGCGAGGGTGGAGTGGTGGGCTCGGTCACGGGGGGAGGGGGTGGGGCCGGTTTGTTCAGGGCTTCCAGAGTCTTTTTGTCGACGCGCGGCTGCCGCTCCGGTACCGGTTTGGCCTCCACTTTGGGCTGGAATTTCTTGATCACGTCCGGAGGCAAGTCGAGGTAGGTGAGGTCTTTGCGCTGCTTCATAGCGTCGAATGGATCGATGACCGGCGCTACGTGAAAGATATAGCGCGGAATCCAGGTGATGGCCGAAAGAAGGAGGATGTGGATCAGGAGTGCGAGCCAGATGCCTTCGCGCAGGCGCGCCCAGCGCCGCTCGTCTTCGAGCTCGCTGATCATGTTCAGCAATTCGTGGGTGTCGTAGTCTACCCAGCGCGAGGTGGAAGCGCCGCGGCGAATCCGGGCTTTTTCGCCACCTTCGTCCAGTTGGAGGGCATCACCAGATGCGGAACCGCCATCGAAGGTGTTGTCATCTTCTGGAAAGCTGAGGTTCAGGGGGCCAGTGCTGGCCCTCTTCGGTTTGGTTTCCGCGGGCTCCTGGGGATCTTGCGCGGTGGTTTTGGCTTCACTGGTTGGCATGCATGCGGGCTGCGGCTGCCCTGGGGGTCAACTACACCCGGCCAGCTCTGCTCCAAATCCTTCTGATCTATTCTCTCATTCCCTGCGTTTCAGCAAAACCACCTGGTTTTGATTGCGGTCAATCACGCTCATGGACAAGTCGGGACCGTACAATTGATCTTTCTGACATCACCCCGTCGATCAAGACTTGTGCCAGGTACCCCAAGGATTTGGACGTTTTAAGAGGGGAAAGGGACGTATTTGACGCATTTTTTCCAGACACTTTGGCTCAAATGGAGGCTGGTTTTTCTTCCCGTGCTCATCAAGTGGGGAATCCTCGGCGCAGGCGCGATCGCCCTGTTGGACTCCTCCACCATCCCCGTTCCGATGGACGCCCTCATTGCCGTCTGGGTTTGGAAGGATCAGGGGCACTTTTGGGCCTATTGCCTGATGGCCGCCCTGGGGTCCGCAATTGGCGGACTGCTGCCCTATGGCCTGGGCCGGGCCGGGGGTGAGCTGTTCATCCTGAAGCGGGTAAATCGCGAGCACTATGAGCGCATGAAGCTGCGGTTTGAAAAGCAGGAGTTTCTCGCCATGGCGATCCCTTCGGCCCTGCCGCCGCCTACGCCCTGGAAGGCCTTTGTCTTCGCCGCTGGAGTCTTTGAAATGCGAGTGCTGCCGTTTATGCTGGCCGTTTTTACGGGCAGGATGGTGCGCTGGCTGGTGCTTTCGCTGCTGGTGATCAAGCTTGGCCCGGGAGCGGTCGGGATAGTGGAACACCATGCGCTGACGACTCTGATGGTGGTGTTTGGTCTGGCAGTGATCGGGTTCGGGATCTGGTGGATCCGCAAGCGGCGCAGCGGCGAGATTCAGCTGGAGAATTAGTGCTTTCGCGCTTGGTCTGGGATCGGATGCGCCGCTCGCGTACGAGACGGCGCAACCATTACGAAGTAATGCCGCGAAAAACAACCACAGCCGTTGATGCCGGGGATGCGCCACACGAAGAACATGAAAATTTAGATTAGCCTGGTGTGTCCGGGCCTAAAGGCCAGCGACACAATGCGCATGACTTCGGCAGCCTAAAGGCTGCCGCTCCCTCCGTATTCGCAGCTGCAATCGACGCTGGTTGTTGGAATTCTCAGGGCAGATCCCTCGACTCCGCTCCGGATGACAACTCGCTCTTCAGTGCCGAGCTCAGGACGAACGCAGATCCGACCGTTCGAGCGCTTAAATCAAGGCGTATTCAGCGGGCCGCAACCGTGCTGGCGTCGCGATCGAGCCGCATTTTGCGGAGAAGCACTGGAACGCCGAAGGCGAGGCCGGCGACGATCGTCGTGGAAAGCACATCGTTGCGGTAGAACGGAATCGCTGCGGCGTAGCAGGTGGCCAGACCGGCCAGCGTGCGCGGATACATGGTGCCGCCCACCCACACTGCGTAGTTCGAGATGAGGAAAAAGGAAGTTGGCCCCAGCACGACGGCGGCGCCAAAACGCAGCCACGTGGTGCGCGACTTGAGCAGGATGTGTCCCAGGGCCATGACGGCGAGATACCAGGCCCAGGTGGTGACGTAGGCCGTCCAGACGAAGCTGTAGTGATAGGCGAAGACGGTGAGGCAGTAGTCGGCAACCATGAGAGCGGCCAATGGGGCCAGCATCTCGCGCCAGGGGCGACGAGCGCCGAAGTAGAGCAGCATGCCGCCGACGGCGGTGAAATTCAGCCAGCCGTGATGGGGTACGACGCGGGTGAGAATGGCAAGAACCAGCAGCAGATAAGCAGGCATGAACACCTCTGGATAAGGAATGCCGGAGCGACTGCACCGGTTGAGAGAGCGACATATCCATTCTGGGGCGTGGGAGCCGGGCGGTCAACCGGACAGGGCAGCAGGATGAATAAAAGTTTTCATCCCGCGGGAGCAACCAGCCGGTGACGACGGTGTTGAACAGGCTAATTACTTTTTTTGCAAATGCGGCGCCCGCCTCGTTGCATGCAAACGAAATTTAACGCATTGTTAGAGCAAGGAACTTTTTCTGTGAAACTTCAGCAACCTCTGATGGTCGCCGCGTTGGCCTTTGCCCTGGGTTCGCTCGCATTCGCGCAAAGCGCGCCGGGGGCGGATGTAGACTCATCTGCGCCGACGGCGCCTGCCCTTTCCTCAACCGCGACGATTCCCCAGACGGCGCCCGAGGCTGCAACGACTCCAGCAGTCAGGATGATTGAGGATTTCCGGGATGGGGATGTCAAGTTCAGCCTGAACGAGCTGGTCGAGGTTCTGCGCGATCGCCGGCATGAGGGATGGGTTTTGGCGGCGTATCCCGACCCCAAGACCAGCCAGCCGCTGATTGGCGCGGGGTTCAGCCTCGATTTGCCTGCGCGGGCTCATACGCAGCCCGATCCGCTCAATCCACATCCGTTTCTGGAGCCTTCGTCGGCCGAACTGTGGCAGGCGGCTGGTTTCGATCCGGCGCGACTCGATGACATTTTGAATGTATTTCACGAACGCAGGAGTGCGTGGAGCAAGCGCACGTGGCGGCGGCAGCTTTTCAGTCTTCCACCGCAGATCTCAAACGAAGATGCAATGCAGCTAGTGCGCGTCGGAGCCATCCAGGCTGTCTACAACGCGCGGGCATATTGCAGAAACTTCGATCAGTTGACCGCACCGCAGCAGATGGCGATGGCGCAGCTCGTCTACCAGATGGGTGTGAACCTCGAGCACTTCAGCGCGTTTCTTGCCATGATCAATCCCGGAGCAGGACCGCGGGCAGCTGCGGTTGATCCTACGGCGGCGACGCTGGACGGGCCGATTGCCCTCGACCAGGCACCGGATTACTGGTTGGGAGTGCAGAAATCGTTGATGACGAGCCAGTGGGCGCGGCTTTATCGAACGCGGGCGATCTCGGTGATTGCGATGCTTGATCCAGCATACGGCGACGATCCAACGGCGGCGGAGCGGCGCGTGGGTGCGGTGCTGCGTCCGGCCGTGGTGCGGCGGAGCAGAGGACGCGCGGCAGTGGCGACTCGGCAGGTAGCCGTCACGACGCATCGTGGCCATGCGCACAAGGCGACCCGCAGGGCGCGGAGCAGGAAGCGGGCTTAGGTATCAGGTCGCGCGCCATCTCTCCAAGAACTCCTGAAACGCACTCGTGAGCTCTTGCTCAAGTCGCTTCCATTGGGACCTGGGAGCGTGTTGCGCCTCTCGGGCAAGCTCGAAAATCTGGAGAAGCTCATCCGGGGGCTTCTTGAATTCGCAGAGATGAATTCGAAGATGCGTAGCCGCATCGAATACATTCCACGTGCCCTTTAGTGCATTCTCGGCGAGTTCCGCGGCAAGAGATAGTCTGGCTCGGTCCTTTGAGATCGGTGCATCAACGCCCATCTCCCTGAACGCCGAGTCAATCAGTTTCCAGTTCATCTCAGAAGCGAGAGGATTTGCAATACCGGCCAGATAGCGCAGTGCCGGACCGTCAAAGCCCTCTTCAAGAGCGTCGGCAGCAGTTCGTGGAAGCTTCCAATATTGGAGGTCTCCAAAGTAGTAATCGATGGCAAGCCGCTTTGGGTCCATCTCTACGCTTTGCGTCTCCGTCTTCTACGGCGATCACTTCTGTTCATGGCCGCTCATCTCTTCGCCCCCATCCTCGCGATTGTCGATGATGTAGACGGCGCCGCCGAGCGCTCCGCGTGACCCTCTTCCACCGGTTCCTCGAAAGTCATAGCCGAAACGCAGATCGCTGAATTGGACGGTGGTCCATGTGCGGCCGGGCGGTAGTTGTGGCGGATCGATGCCGATGACCTGCACCTGACCGATGTCCTGCACGACAGCCCAGCGACCCCAATCCAGATAGACCTTGCCCAACTCGGTTTGCTTGGCAGCTTCAACCGCCGGCGTGTCGGGCGGTTTGAAGAGCTGATCGGTTTGCGGATCGCTGTCGATATCTCCGGTGCGCGAGTTGACCTCGGCGAACTGGTAAAAGTCCTGAGTCTCGACAATGGCGTGCCAGTGAAATGGATTCCACGGATACGGCTCGACGGCGATGCGGTCCACGGGAACGGTGGTGATGGGGTTGTTGCGGATGAGGTCTTCGGCCTGGGCGTGCTCGGCGTAACGCAGGCACCAGACAAGGAACATGCCTACGAGTGCGAAGATGGCCCAATTGCGGCCACGGAAGGGCGTGCGTTTCGAGCTGATTTCGCGCTCGGCGAGGCCCAGGATTCCTGGGATGATGAGCGCGGCCGAGAGCAGTATCCACAGCGCGGGTTCAGCGATGAAGACGAAGCTGCCGGCATACCAGCGCGGATTGAATGGATAGAACGGGCGGACGCCGTAATTGTTGGTCCAGTCGAGAAGAATGTGGCTGAGGGCTGCGATGATGGCTGCCAAGTAGACCCAGAGCCACCGTACGGGCTGCGGCTTGGGACGCGTTGGAGCGCCGGGTTCAGGCGATGGTGCGGCAGTAGCGCGACGGGCGCGGTAGTATTCGACCCAGCGGTGATAGAGCCAGGTTGCGCCAAGGGCCGCGGCGGCAATAAAGGGCACAGCGATGAACGTGTGGGTGATGCCGCGATGGTGCTTGAGGCCTTCGACGGGGCCGGCAAATCCCCATACGATGTCCAGGTCGGCGGCTTCGGCGGCGAGTACGGCAGCCAGCGTGGCGTAGGCGGTTTTGCGATTGAGTCCGGCGCGGCCGATGCAGGCACCGGTCAGAAAGTGCGTGATGGGTTCCATGGCGTACTGGAGTCATGGTAGCGGAGAGGGCCGCACGTTGCGCGGTTAGCGGGTTATCCGCGCTTTGCGCCGTTAGCGCTGTTAGCGGTGTTGCGAAAGTCGTGTGGGTTGGATTTTAGCGGGTTAGCTTCCCGCTGTGCGGGAAATGGCGAGTTAGCGAGTCAGCAGGTTTGGAGTCGTGCTATCCCATCCATTGGCGCAAGAGCAAATACGCGCCAAGGATGGGCACACAGCGTTGTCAGCAAGTCGGCGGCCGGGGCGCGGCATCCTATAATCCTGCCCATGGCTGAGATGAGCAAAGCGCAGGCAACGAAGCGCATCGAGGAGTTGCGCACGGAATTGCGGCGGCATGAGCACCTCTACTACGTGATGGACGCACCGGTGATCAGCGATGCCGAGTACGACGCGCTGATGAACGAGCTGAAGGGGCCTGGAAACACAGCATCCAAACTGGTCACGCCGGACTCGCCGACGCAGCGCGTGGGCGGCAAACCAGCGGAGGGATTCCAGAAGGTGCGGCACTCGCGGCCCGATGCTGAGCCTGGACAATGCCTACACCGACGAGGAACTGCGCGACTGGGATCGGCGCGTGCGTGAACTTGCGGGGAATCTGCCCGTTGAGTACACGGCGGAATTGAAGCTTGACGGGCTGAGCATCGCGCTGCACTACGAGGTTGCGCCCGACGGCGGAGCGCGGCTGGTGCGAGGATTGACGCGCGGCGATGGGCAGATCGGCGAAGACGTGACCACAAGCGTGCGCACCATTCGCAGTGTGCCCCTGAGCATCTCTGAGGGTCGGCTAAAGGAAGCGGGCGTTCCGCAGGAATTCGAAGTGCGTGGCGAGACAGTGATGCCGTTGAAGGCCTTCGAAAAGATGAATAAAGATCGCGAGGCGGAGGGACTGGCGCCGGCAGTAAATCCACGGAATGCCGCGGCGGGCACGCTGCGTACCAAGGAGCCAAGCATCGTGGCGCAGCGGCGGCTGGATGTTTATGCCTACTTTCTGTTGACGCAGGGCGAGTATGTAGCGAAAGGGCAGGAAGAGACGCTCGATGCGTTGACGGCGCTGGGATTCCGTGTGAATCCGCATCGCGGACGGATGCATACGGTGGAAGAGATGATGCAGTTCATCGAGTCGGCCGGGAAGCGCAGGGCGACGCTGGGGTACGACATCGATGGCGTGGTCTTCAAAGTGAATGCGCAGTCCACCCGGCAGCGATTGGGCTACACGGGACGCGCGCCGCGCTGGGCAATCGCCTACAAGTTCTCGGCCGAGCAGGCAGTGACGCAGTTGGAGGGCATCATGATCACCACCGGCCGTACCGGGAAGTTGACGCCGACAGCGATGCTCAAGCCCGTGTTTGTAGGCGGCGCAACCATCAGTCGTGCCACGCTGCACAATGCCGACTGGATCGAGCGCATGGGGCTGAAGATCGGCGACTGGGTAAAGGTGGAACGGGCCGGCGATGTGATTCCCAAGGTTGCCGAGGTCGTAGAAGACGCGGAGCACCCGCGCGGGACAAAAAAGTTCGTCTACCCAACCGTGTGCGAGGTTTGCGGTCAGACTGCCGTACGCGAAGAGGGCGAGGCGGATTATCGCTGCATCAACGTCGACTGCCCTGCCCTGCTGCATGGCACCGTCGAGCACTGGGCCAGCCGCGGGTTGATGAATATCGAGGGGCTGGGCGAAGCGTCCGTCCACGAATTGACCACACAGCACGTTGTCAAAAGCGTGGCTGACCTTTATTCCCTGAACGAACAAACCCTCGCTTCCCTTCAACAAGAGGTTGAGCGCAATGGAGTCAAAAAACAGCAGCGGGTCTTCGGGCCGGTCGAGATCAGGAAGCTTCTGAAGGAGATTGAGAATTCAAAGCACGCAGGATTGGCGCGCGTGCTGATGGGTTTGAGCATTCGCTTTGTCGGCGAGCGCACGGCCGAGTTGCTCGCCCAGGAATTCGGATCGATGGACGCCATCATGAACGCCAGCGCAGACGAACTGGAACGCGTGGAAGAAATAGGGCCGCGGATTTCACAGGCGATTACGGACTTTCTCGCTCGGCCGGCCAATCGAGAGTTGATCGAGCATTTGAAGGCTGCCGGCGTGAAGATGACGGCCGGGAAGAAGCAGCGAACGACACAACTAGCCGGCATGACACTGGTTCTTACCGGGACGCTGCCGAACCTGACGCGCGATGAGGCGAAGGCGAGGATCGAAGCTGCGGGCGGCAAGGTTTCCGGATCGGTAAGCAAGAAAACCAGCTACGTGATTGCCGGCGAAGAGGCCGGATCGAAGTTGGATAAAGCACACGAGTTGAAGGTGCCCGTGCTGGATGAAGCCGGATTCCTGAAGCTGCTGACAGGATGAAGACGGGCACCGGCGAATCGGGAATGGTGAGGCCGTCCCTCTTTCCGGTCAAGCGAGGGAGCGGCGAGGTGGAGAGGCTTGTTCTGCGAGACGCTGGCGTTCCCGCTCGCGTTTCCACGCCTCGGCACGCAGCCTGTGAGGAGACGCCGAAGCTCTTTCGGCGGTGACAGAAGCCAGCGTGAGAAGACGCGCAGAAGAATCAATATCCTTCACATTCGAACCAATGACAGATAGGGGCTGCATTGGAAAGGCCGCAGACGAAGTGAGGCTGCTGTCAGTGGGCTTTGATTCCAAAATCTGCGTTGACTTGCAATCGGCGGTCGGGATCGAAACATTGAGAGCTTTCGCCATGAAGCCGTCTACGAGCTTGTGCAGGCATTTCTGCCCGCATAGGTGCCGGGCGGCGGCGCCGCTCGGGCGATTGTGCCCGCTCCATGCGCTGATGCGGAGCTCGGATCCGCGATCGTAGGCTACGAACCAGTGGTTGGGGTTGAGCATTTCTGTTCCGCAAATATCGCAGGAAATCGCCTTGCGTATCACCGAATCTCTCCCTGTTTATTTCATCGGAGATTCAGGGGAATGAAGGCGGCATAAGAGGAAAGAAACACGGGATGTTTCGAAATGGGAGTGATTATTGGAGATTAGTGCAGAAATGGGAAGGATTGAATTTGCAGGTACCCACCCTTCAGCTCTCAAACGGAGAGCAGCAAGAGCAGATCTATCGCTCCGCAAAATGATAAGGACAAGAGTTGCTGAAACCGTCTTCCAGAGGATGCGCTTCTATTCCTTCGGGGCGAAGTAGCCCTTTCTGGTTCGCGCAAAATAGCGCCGGTCATTGCTGTATAGGTAGATGGACCGGAAGGCTCCGTTCGCCCTGAAATCTGCCGGCGTGTAGGTCAGCGCATATTGGCTGCGCAGTTCCTCTTCGATGCTCTTGAAGCTGTTCGACATCTCTTCTACGGAAGGCGGGAAGAAAACCTGTCCGCCGGTGTCACTTGCGAGTTGCGTGAGGACCTGGTCGCCCTTGCCGCGGCTTGGGGTCCAGTTGGTGCTGATGGCGTAGACGATGGTTTCAGCGCGCTGACACATTTTGATGGCTTCATCGAGGTGGACGCGACTCTGGTTGTCGTCGCCGTCGGAGATGAGCACCATGGCTTTGCGGACGGGTTCCTGGCCACGCGAAACGTCGAGCAACTTGTCACGGCAGGCGGTGTAAACGGCGTCGAACATGGCGGTGCCACCGCCGGGGCGAAGACGATTGACGCCGCTCTCGAGGGCATCGATGTTATTGGTCCAGTCGGCGGTCACGGTCGGCGTAACGTCGAATCCCATGACAAAGGCGCGGTCGCTCTTCGCTTTCAGTATCTGGAGCAGAAACTCAGTTGCTGATTGCTGTTCGAACTGAAAACGGGAGCGGATGGAGGTGCTGGCGTCGATGACGATGCCTACGCGCAAGGGCAGGTTGATCTGCTGGCGGAAAGAGGTGATCTTCGCAGGCGCCTTCTGGTCATCGAGCAATGCGAAGTCGCTTTGCCTCAGATTGGGGATGTAGTGGCCGTGTTTGTCGGTCACCGTGAAGATCAGGTTGACCTCGTTAACGCCGAGCTTGAGGGTAGGGCCGATATCCTCGCTCTGATCCTGGGCACCAGATGCGGGCTGCTGGCCGGCGGTCGCTTGCCCTGCAGGAGGCTGCGTGGCCAGCGGTTGTGCGGGCAGCGGGGTAGCAGGTATCTGGGCAGATGAGGGCACGGATGTCTGCGCAGGTTGCTGGGCATGCATGGCGGTGACACACAGAGCCGCGGTAAGCAGCAGGCCGGGAAATTTTGTGCTCATATCACTTCCTATTTTATCAATGGCGCACGACAATCCGGCATCGCTCACATTACTGAGGTGTTGACGGAGTCTGTTCGCGGTGTTCGAGCCGAGCGAGGAGGTTTTCGAGCTCCTTGGGGAGCGGAGCCTCCAGTTCGATGGGTTTGCCGGTAACTGGGTGTGTGAAGGCGAGCCGGGCGGCGTGGAGGAAGTTGCGATTGAGCTTGAGGCGCTCCGGTTCGGCGTTACGACGTGCTGCGCGGGAGGGAGCGGCTTGTGCGGCGGCCTGATCAGTGAGTTGAGACGACGCACCGTAGAGTGTGTCGCCGACAACGGGGTGTCCGATGGAAGCCATGTGTACGCGAATCTGATGGGTACGGCCGGTTTCGATGCGGACGCGGACCAGGGTGAACTTGCCGAAGCGCGTGTCGAGGCGGCGAACGACTTCATAGTGCGATACGGCAGAGCGGGCATTGTCTGCGGGACGGGTGGTCATGCGGGTGCGGCGCACCGGGTCTCGACTGACCGCGGCGGTAATGGTTCCCTTCTGGCGCTCGACCGAGCCATGCACGAGCGCGATGTAGGTCTTGCTGATTTGACGCGAGGAGAACAGTTCGGCGAGCGCCGCATGGGCGGCATCGTTTTTGGCAACAATGATGAGGCCGCTCGTGTCTTTGTCGAGACGATGCACGATGCCGGGGCGAAGGTCGCCGCCCGTTGCTGAAAGCGCCTTGAAACGAAAGAGGAGCGCATTGACGAGGGTGTTCGAGTTGCGTGCATCTGCGGTTTCACCGGCTCCAGCGTGCACCATCATTCCGGCGGGTTTGTTGACGACTGCAAGATGTTTGTCTTCAAAGACGACGTCGAGAGGAATGTCCTGTGCAGTGGCTCTGAGCGGGGCGGGATGAGGCTCGCCGGTGATGAGGATCTGCTCACCGCCGCGGAGCTTCATTGAAGCCTTGGCCTGAGCACCGTTCACCAGCACGTCGCCCTGATCCAGAAGTAGCTGCACGCGCGAACGGCTTACGCCTTCGAGTTGCGTGGCGATGAAGTGGTCGAGGCGCTGGCCTGCGGCTTCGGGTGGGACTTCGATTGAGCGAGGCTCAGCCATGGGATGGCCTTTCGACTTCGGATGGCGCGGCTTGTGACGGCTGTGTGGCCACAGTTGAAGAGGCAATGCGCTGCGACGCACGCTCGAGCAAGAGGGACGCACCGGCGATCACAAACAGGATGCCGGCAGCCTGTGGACCTTTCAGCATTCCCTGGAACATAGCACCGCGACCGATGGGATCGCGCCAGAACTCGGTGATGAACAGAACTGCGCCGGTCGCCATGAGGAAGATTCCTGCGAGGTCCCCGTGTTGCCGCCGATGCGGCAGCCAGAGGATGAGACCGACGGCAATCGTGAGAAAGCAGAGGGCGGCATAGGCCTGCACCGGATGGACGGGAATGTCCATTTGTGCTCCGCTCCATCGCTCGGCAAGAGGATCGGTGTAGGTGACGGCCCAGGGAACGTGCGCTCCCGTACCGTAACCGGAACCGGCCAGCAGAGCGCCTATCTGTTCGAAGGCAAGACCGAGAGCCGCGGGTGCAGCCAGAACATCGGCGGTGGAGCGGAACGGAAGCCGATTCATACGCGCGTAGACTGCGGCAACGGCCAAGGCAATGAGGGATCCAATCGCGGCGAGAAGGGGATGATGAATCATCGCCAGGCCAAGCATCCAGAGCGGATGGTTGCGCAGCACCGTCCAATTAGCAATGACGAGCAACAGGCGCGAACCCACCAGCGCCGTAAAGAGCATGAGGATGCAGAGGTTCCAGATCTTATTGGGATCGACACCGAGCTTTCGCGCCGTATGAAGAGCCAGCATCAGTGCGAGTAGCACACCCGCCGCCGCCGTAGCGCCGTATGAGGGGATGAGAAGCGAACCGATGTGGAAGAGAACTGGATGCACTAGACCAAGGATAACGGTTTAAAGTGCGAGGGGAGAAACGCGGGGATTGGGCGGCAACATAACTTCGCCGTTCAAGTAGAAATCCGGCCCACTGGGCCGTGAGCAATGCGCTGGTGAACCCGTCCTAAGACGGCGGAGCTCCCCGTGGTTCATTAGGCATTCCGGACTGGCGGACACGGCACACAGAACCAATTTTGTACGAGAAGAGCCCCTGTTCAATGAATGTTGGTTCAACCAGCGTTGACTACCCACCTGCTTTGCAGGCCGGTTTCTATTGCTGACTGTATGGATCTTGACGAGGAATTGCAAGTCTTGTGCGGGTCAGCCAATTTGTGTTAGTAACCTGAAGCCCTTTTGGAAATGTGGCTTGCAAAGAGGATAGGTTTGCTATTTATCTTGAACTCCCTGGGGCCTTATCGGCGATTGGCGCGTCAGCAGAACGCGGCACCAGTCCGGGAGTTGATGGTTTGCGATGTGCAAGTTCGTTGGCGCTCGCGACCAGCTTTTTCAGCTTGCCTTCGATATTGGCGTCGCCGACATGCTGGTCTTCGAGCACTCCGTCGGCGTCGATGGTGAAGGTGGCAGGTATAGCGTTGACAGCGAAGCTTTTGGCGATTGCCCCATTGAATGAGCCGTCGCGATACTGCAGCCATGTCATCTGGTTCTTCGCAACGAACTCTTTCCACTTGTCTTCGTCTTTGTCGAGACTGATGCTGATAACCACGAGCGGCTGCTCCTGAAAGCGATGGGCGATATCGCGGATGTGCGGCAGCGCCTCACGGCAAGGACCGCACCATGTGGCCCAGAAATCGATGAGTACGACTTTGCCGGCGAGGCTGTCGAGCGAGATGTGCTGGCCGTCAATCGTTGTAATGGAAAATGGCGGCGCCATGCGGGCACGTGCGAGATCGACGCGATCGAGGAAGCGCTGGGCGCGCTCATGCACGTTAGGGGTTATGGTGTCGCTGGCGAGAAAAGTGGAAAACTCTGCGCGGGCCGCATCATCCTGGTGCATGTGGGCGAGCGACACTCCCATTGCATAGTGAATCGTGGTGAGCTTGGGCTCGAGTTGCAGTGCGGTTTTGAATTCGTCGCAGCTCTCGTCGAAGCATTTGCCTTTCTTGTCGTTGATTCCCTGCTGTTGAAGCGCGAGAGCCATGCGATAGTGAGCCGCGGCGCGATCGAAATCAGTCGCCGCGATGAGCAGCCATTCCTGGGCGATGTCTTCCGCCTCTTTGTACTGGCCAGTGCTCGTGGCGAGGGTGTACGCCTGGCGCAGGCACTCTGTGCAGTGGCTATCTTGCTTGGCAGCCTTGCGGAACGACTCGATAGCCTCGCCACGCCTTCCGATTTTGAGCCAATCGATGGCGTTCTGGTAGGTCTTCTGGGCCTTGGGGTCGGTGGGCATGCCGGGCTTGGGCGTATCGGGCTTCGGAGTGTCAAGGGCATTGACAGCTAACGCAGGACCAAACAGGGTGAAGGCAATGAGGCTGGATCGAACCAGCGCTCGATGTGATATGCCAAACATAGGGGCTCTCCCTCAGCGGTTGATGAACGGCAGGATGGGAGCCAGTTTAACTCAGGTTTAAGGCGGAGGGTGAAGGCAGATTTTTGGGATGGGTGGCGGGCTCGCGGTTACGAGCCCGTCTTGCGCTCGCCTTCCAGCACTTCGTCGAGAATATTCCGCAGATGGGCTGCACGCATGCGGCCCTGATTGGCATCGACGCCGGAGGTCTGCGAAAGCTCGTCGGCGAGATTGAGGGCAGCAAGAACGGCGACCCGCAGCGAATCGACGGTGCGGCCGTGCGCGGCCACGGCTCGCATCCTGCTGTCGACCAGGTCCGCGAGTTGGCGGATGTGATTCGGATCCTGGCCGCGCAGGTGATAGGTCTGGTCGTAAATGCTGACGGTCGTGTAACCGGGAGCGTTAGGCGGAATTTCCTTGGCCATCACAGACCTCACACTTCAAGTGCGTCAAGTTGCGAGAGGAGGCGCTCGACGCGCTTGCGAACCTGTTCGCGTTCGGCATTCAGGGCGCGTACCTCTTCCTGCAGGGACTTCACAGCTCCGAGTTGCTCGCTGAGCTGGGCATCGAGACTCTCGGCTCGCTGCTCTGCGGTGGCGCGGGCCTCGCGCTCGCTCTTGACGAGCTTGACGGTGCGGGTGATGCGCTCTTCGAGGGCGGAGAAATCGCTGCTGCTAAGGGCGAGATTGCCGGACTGTTCTTGATCGTGCATTTCAGATTGCCCGGTGCCCGGATGTTCCACGATTTGGGATTCCAGAGAGGATGGCGACATGAATGATAACCTCCGCGCAAAGGCGCTGTATTCGGGAAGTATAGCTCTCGCGGCGAGCGGCGGAAGCTGAGGGAAACTAAGATGAAACTCCCACAGAGCGAAACTAAGTTCTTAGCCGCGCGCCTGCTCTGCTGACGGCTTCGACGACGCGCGATTGGAACAATTGGAGTTCCTCTTCGCGCAGGGTGCGGTCGGGTGCCTGAAAAGTGGCGCTGACGAGCAGCGAGTAGTCTTTCGCGCCAAGGCGTGCATCGCGGAAAACTTCAGCCGCACGCCATTCGACCAACTCGGGAATCTGAAGCGATGCAAGTGCCTGATCGATGCGATTCCACGAGATGCTCTGGTCAAGCACGAGCGAGAAGTCGCGGCGCACGGGCTGGAAGCGGGAGATGTCGCGCGCGGCGGGCTTGCGCAGCGGCAGTTTGTAGAGCCGGTCGAGATAGAGTTCGCCGATGAGAACCGCTTCCTTGATTTTGCGAGCGGCGGCTTCAGCGGGATGGAGCTGGCCGAACCAGCCAACCGTGAGGCCTTCGGCAACGACGCGTGCGGAGCGATACGGATGCAGCCACGCAGGTCCGATAGCGGACTCGGGCCGGAAACGGTCGAAGTAGACGGTGCGCGTCTGAAAACGCGAGAGCAGTTGTTCGACAACGCCCTTCACATCGTGGAATTCGATGGCGCGCGCGGGATGAAGTGAGCTTTGATCAGGAAGCGCGCCGACGGCGGCGAAGGCAAGTGCGGGGCGTTCTTCCACTTTTTCGGTGGTGCCGCTGAAGACAGTGCCGAGTTCGAAGAGGCGCACGTCGCTCACATCGCGGTGGAGATTGCCGACGACCGCGGCGAGTATGCCGGGGATGAGCGATGGACGCAGCACGCCGGCTTCTTCGCTGAGCGGATTGCCGAGCGGGACAACCTGGCCAGGAATCGGCGCGGTGAGTGCGGCTTCGGCAGCAGAGCAGAAGGTGCTGGCGATCACTTCGTGGAAGCCGGCGGCAAGCAGCGTGCGACGCACGGCGGATTCACCATCGGCCCAGGGCAGCGCTTTCACGCCTTCTCCGAATGCGGGGAGCGTGTTGGCGAAGCGGTTGTAGCCGTAGACGCGGGCCACTTCTTCAATGAGATCGATTTCGCGTTCGAGATCGAGACGCCAACTGGGGAGCGTGGCGCTCCACACCCTTTTCTCTTCGGACGAACTCTGTGGCGAGGTGAGAGTGCAGCCGAGGCCGGTGAGGATGGACTCGACGGTTGGCGCGGTGATGCCTGCCTTGTCCTCGGTCTTGCCGAGGATGCGATGGATTTCGCTCAGCGCCAGCGTAATCGGCTTGCGACGGGCAGTGCGCGCTTCCCATGCAGGCACGCACACGTCGACGAGGTCGCCCTCGATGCTGCCGCCGTTGGCGAGCAGGATGCGGCTGACGATTGCGGATGCGACGGGGGCGGCGTTGAAGTCGGCGCCGCGTTCGAAGCGATGGCTGGCGTCGGTATGCAGTCCGTGACGGCGTGCTGTGCGGCGGACTGCCATTGGCTCGAACCACGCAGCTTCGACGAGGACATTTTTGGTTTCGGGCGTGATCATGGTGTCCCACCCGCCCATGACTCCGGCCAGGCCGAGTGGCCTCGCGTGGTCGGCGACGACGAGGTCTTCAGGATCGAGGGTGCGTTCAACGCCGTCGAGGGTCTTGAGCTTTTCACCTTTGCGGGCGCGGCGGACGATGATGCCACCCTCAATCTTGTCGAGGTCGAAGGCGTGGGTGGGCTGGCCCATGGCGAGCCATGCGAAGTTGGTGGCGTCGACGGCGTTGGAGATTTGTTTCTGCTCGAGGAGGGCGAAGTAAGTGGAGACTTCGGCGCCAGGGAACCAGTCGCGCGAGTTGCCAATGGTGATGTTGCGCAGGACGCGGGCGGTGAAGCGGCCGCAGGCGTCTTCGGCGCCGATTTTGACGGGGTATGCGGTTGCGGCGGGTTGCGGCTCGGGCAGCGAAGTGTCGACGGGCTTGAGTTGGACGCCGTAAATGGTTGCGGCTTCGCGGGCGATGCCGTAATGATTCATGGCGTCGACGCGGTTGGTGGTGATGTCCATCTCGTAGAGCGAACCGTTGCCGGGTCCGAGATTGAAGATGCCTTCTACGGCTATGCCGCGCAGGGTCAAGTCCTCGGCGAGTTGCGTGTCGCTGATGGCGAGTTCGGGAAGGTAGCTCCGCAACCATTTCGTCAGTATCTTCATTATTTTTCTGTACTCTCCGCCATTTTACTTTCTGAGTCAGTTTCTTCTGAGCCAGTCGCTGACTCTTCTTGTTCTGTCATCTGCGTGGGCTTCAAATGCGCTCTAATCCCGGGTGCGAGCGAGTATCCTGCAGCCGTCAGAAAGATCGATACCCATGTGGAGGGAACAATGAAATTGGAAATTATCACTCCACAAATCAAGTCGAACATCTGAAACGTTCCGGCAATTTGTGGCAAAAAACCCTTCAAATATTGTCGATATGGGCATCGAGGAACTCTCCGACAGCACAGTCAGTTGCTTGGAATGCATTGCGTGCCAATCAACTGCCCATTCCAGAAGAGCCATAATCATGAAGGGGCTAAAGAATACGATGGCCCATTTCTTCATCTGTTCCAAGTCCAGGTTCTTCAGAAATTGTGGAACATCCGCGCGGAAGAAACCGGAAACTGACAGCCAGAATTCAAGCGGAACGAGGCCGGCCAATAGACCGATGAGAAGTCCCCTCCCGAAAGGATGCTGATGGAGAGCTACTCTCAAATCCGGTGCACCAATTTTCGCCAGAAAATTGGCGACTCCGTCGAACGATCTGCCGAGGACGAAAACGGAAGTGAAGTAAATGAATAAGCCTAAAACGATTCTCGATATTAGTCGCCTCATAGAATAATTCAAATTTCTCCTACGCAAACTGGCTAAGAAACCGCATATCGCCGGCGTAGAACTGGCCGATTTCGCTGATGCCATATTTCATCATGGCTATGCGCTCAACGCCCATGCCGAAGGCGAAGCCACTGATCTTCTTCGGGTCGTAGGCGGGCTGTTTTTCCGCAGCGAAGGCGAAGACCGCCGGATCGACCATGCCGCAGCCGAGCAACTCGATCCAGCCGGAGTGCTTGCATTTGCGGCAACCTTTGCCGCCGCAAAAGATGCAACTGATCTGCACGTCGGCTGAGGGCTCGGTGAACGGGAAGAACGAGGGGAAGAAACGCGTCTTGACGGACGAACCAAAGAGCGCTTTCATCGCGTGGTCGAGCGTGCCCTTCAGATCGCTGAAGGTGATGTTGGTGTCGACGCAGAGGCCTTCCACTTGATGGAAGATCGGCGAGTGCGTAGCGTCCTGCGCATCGTTGCGGTGAACCTTGCCGGGGATAACGATGCGGACGGGCGGCGGCTGCTGCTCCATAGTGCGCATCTGCACGGGCGAGGTGTGCGTGCGCAGGAGCAAGCGGTCGCGCAGGGGGCGCCGCTCCTGGTTGGCAACGACGAGTGTGTCCTGGGTGTCGCGCGCGGGATGGCCGGGCGGGAAGTTCATCGACTCGAAGTTATAAAAGTCGGTTTCAACTTCGGGGCCAACGCCGACGGAATATCCGAGAGACGCGAAGACCGAGACGATCTCGTTGAGCGTGCGCGTGATGGGATGCTCTGCGCCCGTGAGACGGCGCGTGCCGGGCAGCGTGATGTCGATGGCTTCGGCAGCGAGAACTGCATCGGAGGGACCGGAGCCGGACGCTTTGTCGATCAGCCCTTCAACCAGTTCCTTCAACGTCTTGAAACGCTCGCCGACGGCTTTTTTCGCTGCGGGTGGTGCAGCCTTGAGCCATCGGGCGGAGACGTCGTTGAGGCGACCCTGTTTGCGGCCAACCCACCGAAGGCGGAAGGTTTCCAGGTCGGCCTCACCGGTGATCGCGGCGGCTTCGTCTGTAACCTGTTCGGCTAATGTTGCAAAGGCTTGATCGAGAGCGGAGTCGTTGTACTCCGGCAGATTCGGGATATCTTCGTTTGTCATTGCGAAAGCCAAGAATAACTCATTGAGCGGTGCGGGATTGAGACGTACGCCGGAAAAGAAAACGGCCCGAAGCTAAGCTCCGGGCCGTTGATGAGACTGCATGCAGCTCGGGCTTAGGCGGCTTTTGTGCTGGCGAGAGCGGCTTTGGACTGCTCCACCAGCTTGGTAAACGCTGCGGCGTCGTGCACGGCGATGTCGGAAAGGACCTTGCGGTCGAGCTCGATGCCGGCCTTCTTCAGTCCATTGATGAACTGCGAATAGCTGGTGCCGTTGAGCTTGGCGGCAGCAGAGATGCGCACGATCCACAGGGAGCGGAATTGGCGCTTTTTCTGCTTGCGGCCGGTGTAGGCAAACTTGAGGCCGCGCTCGACGGCTTCCTGGGCTGCCTGGTAGAGCTTGGACTTGGTAAGGAAGTATCCGCTGGCCCTTTTCAGGATTTTCTTGCGGCGGTCACTCCGCTTGGTACTACGTTTTACGCGGGGCATTGGTGTTCTCCATTTTGCGTTCGTTGGTCATCGCGGCTGGAGGCAGGAGGCCAAGACTTTGGTCTGGCGTTAAACCTCTTCACTCGCTCGTTCAAACCTGAATCTCTCGCCGGTCAGGACGCATTTCTTATCGGCGGGGGCCTTCAAAATTCGGCCCATCTGCATTTCGCGGCACTCCCCTTATTCGGAGGGCTGCCGCACACAGTGCTCAGGCGTAAGGAATCATGCGCGCTACCTTCGCGAAGTCGCCATCGGAAACAAGCACGGATTTGCCGAGCTTACGTTTCACTTTTGGCGATTTAGACGAAAGGATATGGCGCGTCTTAGTCTGGTGCCGCTTGATTTTGCCGGTGCCAGTCTTGCTGAAGCGCTTTTTCGCGCCCGTATGGGTTTTCAACTTGGGCATTTTCTTCTCGTTTTTGACGGGGTTTAGTGGCCCAGCCACAAGCCTCGCGGAACAGGGGCTTCCCTGCCCCTGAGAGGCTCTGATAAGTATAACGCAATGTGAGGTTGGGGGGCCACGGACTTCACGTTCCGACCCCCTAATTGCTTATACACTGAGCCGCGCCTCGTCTAACATCTTTGGAATGAGAGACGCCCATCCTGCCGATGGGGAACGAATCAACTCAGTGCCGTCAACCATCATTTGGACGACGCAGGTGCTGTAGCTGGCGGTGGCGTCGCCGAAAACGCCGCGTTGATGAAGTTGACCACACGCTGACGAGCGTCGAATCCATGCCACGGCTCTGGTGAAGGATGGCCGAGCATGCCGATGGCGAGCGGGCCGTGATTCTCGCGCGGATAGGTGACGAGTTCGACGGGCGCGCCCTCCTGGCGAAGCGCGCGATACATCTCCTCTGCCTGACCGAGCGGGTCGGTGGTATCACTTTCGCCTTGCAGGAGCATGAAGGGCGTTTTGGCGTTGGCCGCGCCGGAAAGCGGGCTTTGGCGCCATGCGTCGTTCATGTGCTCCCAAGGCTTGCCGAAGTACCAGCGATCGTACCATGAGCCGCCTTCGGTTCCGTATTCGCTGAACTGGTCGATGACTGGCGCGCCGCTGATGACGGCTTTGAAGCGGTTGGTTTTGCCCTCGACGAAGCCTGCCATCTCGCCGCCGTAGCTATAGCCCATGAGCGCGAGTTTCGTCGAGTCGATGGGAAAGTGCGCGAGGACGTAGTCGACGCCGGCCATGACGTCCTGGTAGTCGCCGCCACCAAGGTCGTTCTTGTTGGCCGCTGCGAATTTGACTCCGTAGTTCGATGAGCCGCGCGGGTTGGGGCGTAGGACGGCCCAGCCGTGGCCGATGAGGAAGTCAGCGAAGGGATCGCTGCGGTCCTCCCATGCGCCGAAGGGACCGCCATGGACGTCGACGACGAGCGGAACCTTCGTCGAGCCGGTGTCGGGTGGGAGATAGAGCAGGCCTTCGATGGTGAAACTGCCCGATTTCCAGTGAACCAGCTGGGGCGCAACAGTCCGGAGATTGGCAGGACCTAGATCGGGCGTGGGGAGGACGGTGCAGGCATCGCCGAGTTTCGCGGCAAAACAAAGTTGCATGGGGTGGCCACCGGAGTCGGCGAGCCAGACCCAGCCGGTTTGTTTGCGATTGGTGTTGAGGCCGGAGACGACAGCGGTGCCGAGATCGATGGGCTCGGGCTGCGCTTTGGCGTCGAGAGCGATGCGAACAACAGAATTGCGCGTGCCGATGGCTGCAGGTGCGATGAGCTGTCCATCCGGTGTGAAGTAGAGAGATCCTCCGCGCAATTGGCCGGCGAATCCGCGAGTCAGATCGACCGGCTTTGCGTTAGGAGTGACGGGACTGAGCGCGTACAGATCGTCGTAGCCGGGAGGCGCATCGTCAGGCGTGGCGGCGGCGAAAACGATGGAATTGCCATCTGCACTCCACGCACCACCGCCTACGGTCGTTGGAACCGATTCGAGTCTGATGGGTTTCGCGGGCGCAGACGCATCGATGATCCACGCGGCGCCGGCGGGACCGAGGTCTGACGCATCGTTGGGCGGCTCGGTGATAGCGAGGAGTTTGTCGGCGATTGGCGACCAAGTGGCTCCATGGACGTCGGGCGGCAGATCGACGACGTTGAGTGCCCCGTCGATGGCGCCATCGGGCTTGAGCGAGGCGAGGTAGAGGCGCGTGAGGTGCTTCTCGTGGTTTACCCAGGAGGCGTCGATCTTCGCGTCTTTCTGCTTCTTCTCGCCGGGGGTCTCTGGATCGTGCGCCCAGAGGGCAAGGTACTTTCCATCGTCGCTGATGGAAAAACCAGCAACATCGATGGAAACAGGTTCAGGTTTTGAGTTTGCCGGCTTCTTGTCGTCCTTTTTCTCGTTCGATTCGGGAGCGGGCGGAGGATTGATGGCGTCCTTGTCTTTGGAAACATCGACGGGCGGCAGGATCTTTAGATCGTAAGGCGATGCTTCGCCACCACGCAGGTCGAGCCGGAAGAGCTGGGTGCGATCGCCGCGTCTGGCGAGGAAGAAAATAGCAGCACCGTCCGGCGACCACTCCGCGTTGTGCTCGCCACGCTTGTCGGCTGGTGGCGAGAACGTAAGTTGCCGGGCTTTATCGGAACTGCCGGCAGAGGCAGAAACGATCCAAAGATGGCTTGCGGCGCCATCGGCAGTGGCATGCGTGACGGTGAAGAGAACCTGCCTGCCATCGGGTGATAGCACCGGCGACGAGAGCGCTTTCAGGTGGCGCAGGTCCTCGTTGGTTGGAAAGTGAGGAGATGTCGGCGGCACCGTCGCTGTAGAGGCAGCGGTTTGTGCCGTCAAAAGCGATGAGACGAAAGCGAAGAAGAAGAAGGGAAGCGCCAGCCTGGATCGGAGCATGGCGTCAGGATACAACGAGAAGGCCGAGTTAGCTGCGGGCTGTCATCGGCGTTCGCAGAGTTAGCTTTGATAGGAATTAGCAGGTTAGCGCGCTTCGGCGCTTAGCAAGCTAGCGAGTCAGCGGTTTCGTGCGCACGATGAACGGTGAAAAATGCGGTGGAAATGGAGAGGCCGCCTTGCGAGGCGGCCTCTGAGGCAATTTGTGACCGTGCTTACTGAGCCGGAGGGGCCGGAGGGCGCGGAGGCTGCTGCGGCGGTGCAGGCGGCTTGGGCTTCTGGCTTTCGGGACGCTTGTTGGGCGCCAGAATCGCGTGCAGGATCGTGCCTTCCATGCGCGGCATGAACTCGACTACGCCGGTCTCGCCGACGTCCTGGATAAAGCGGTTGATGATTTTGTAACCCAGGTCACGGTGGGCCATCTGGCGGCCGCGGAAGCGAAGGCTCGCCTTCACCTTGTCGCCGCCCTGCAGGAACTTGACGGCCTGGTTCTTCTTGGTCTGGTAGTCGTGCTCGTCCACGGTGACGGAGAACTTGACTTCCTTGACAACGATGATCTTCTGCTTCTTCTTGGCGGCGCGTTCTGATTTTTCCTTCTCGTAAAGGAAGCGGCCGTAGTCCTGGATGCGGCAGACGGGCGGGATGGCGTTGGGCGAAACCTCTACCAGATCAAGTCCGCGCTCGCGGGCGATCTTGAGAGCTTCAAAGGGAGCCAGAATGCCGAGTTGCTCGCCGTTTTCGTCGATCACGCGGATTTCGCGGGCGCGAATGCGATCGTTGATGCGAATAAAAGACTTGGCCGAACGTTTGTCGAGTGCGATGGTACATCCTCCAATAGTTGTCGGGCGCCAGGATCCGGAACCTTCCGGAACTCTTGCGGGGCGCGCGAACGCACCCTGAGTATAGCACTGGTTTGATGCCAAAGCCGACCGTAGCGCTATGGCTTAAAAGGCGGTTTCGAGCACCGGTTGGTCCGAACTGGCAAGGGGTTCGAGTTGGGAATCGAAGGTGGAAGTGGCAGAGAGAACAGGCGATGCGAGAAGAGTGTTGCCAGCGGTAAGACGATTGACGCGGATTCGTACGAGTTGGTTGGCGGGAAGCACGGCAGCAAGTTCGACGGGGAGGAAGTTCCCGGTGAGCGCTGAGGTGCGGCCATTCGAGGTGAGAGCCGGCGGCGTGTTGAGGGTGATGGCGTCGAGTTCAGTCCCGACGAACTGGCGGCGGTGCGCATGTATCTTTTCATCTGCCAGAGAGCGGAGGGCAGCCATGCGTTCGTTGACGACGGTGGCGGGTGCGGGCGAGGCGGCGTGCAGAGCCCAAGCGCGCGTGCCGGGGCGTGGCGAGAACGGGAAGAGATGCAGGTAGCCGAACGGAAGCGAGCGGATGAACTCGTGGTTCTCCTGGAATTCGCGGTCGGTCTCGCCGGGGAATCCGACCATGACGTCGGCGCCGAGGGTCAGCGCAGGGCCAGCGGCGCGGAGAAGTGCGGAGACTTTTTCGGCGTAGTGCCAGGGGCGGTAGCGGCGGTGCATGCGACGGAGAACCGAGTCGGAGCCGGATTGAAGGGGCAGATGGGCGTGGCGGGCAAGCCTAACGCCACCGAATTCGGCCATGAGAGCAATGAGGTCGGAGTCCCAGTCCATGGGCTCGATGGAGCTGAGACGCAGGCGAGGCAGGTTGGTCTGTTCGCAGATGGCGCGGATGAGGTCGGCGAGGGTGCGCGGGGATTCTCCCTCAGGGGCTAAAACTCTCTTTCTTGGCGGCGAGCTTTTGTACGGACTGAAGCCCGTACCCTCCAAACTGAAGTTCTTCCCTTCCACGCTGAAGTTCGTACCGTCTGGTCGCGCGGAATCATTATGAGCGGCAAGATCGCGACCCCAGCGGCCAAGGTTGATCCCCGAAAGAACGAGCTCGTTGCCGCCGGCGCCGACGAAACCGCGAACGTGGGACAGGACGGCTGCGGCGGCCAGACTTCTGGAGGATCCTCGCGTCTGGGGAATGACGCAGAAGGAACAGCGGTTCGAGCAGCCTTCCTGGATTTTTAGGTTGGGGCGGGTCTGGGCGCCGGGCGAGATGGGAGCTTCTTCGAGGAACGAGTGGGCGAAGGTCTCGTCGGCCAGGATCACCTGCAGTGGGGCCAGCCCGGCTTGCGCCGCGCGAATCTGGATCAGCTGGTGTTCGCCCGAGGTGGAAACGACGTCTCCGCTCATCAGCCTTAGTGCAATTTCGGGGGCGAGGGCTTTGTGGCTGTTGCCGATAATGGCGGAGACGCCGGTGAGGCTAGCAAGTTCCGCCGGGGCACGCTGGGCGTAGCAACCGGTGGCGATGATGCGGGTGGTGGGATTGAGGCGATTGGTGCGGCGGATGTAGGCACGAGCCTCGCGATCGGCTTCGGCGGTGACGCTGCAGGTGTTGACTATGACCACATCGGCTTCGTCGGGCTGGCCCTCGGTGGCGTCGGCAGCACGTAGAAGAGCGGCGATCGCTTCTCCGTCGGCGCGGGCGGCGCGGCAGCCGAAGTTCTCGATGTGGAAGGTGGACGGCACAGGGTCTAGTTTAGCGGAGTTAGCGGGGTTAGCGGCCGTTTCACGGCCGGTAGCGAGTTAGCGCAGCGATGACGGGGTCAGGGTGTTGCTTTCCCACTCATTCGACCCGCTCGCGCGGTTCGGATGAATGGGGCACCCGGCAAGTTAGTGGAACTGAGGGCGCGTTGAGGTTCGTGCTTTCCCACCCTTGCAACAAAAGCAAGTACGTTGCAAGGATGGGGCACCCCGAATCGTTGGCTGGTCTACTGCGAACGGGCAGTTGAAAGTATTGCTTAGTCGGCGGGAGCGAGGATGGGATGCGATTTCTTTCTAGCGAGAACGAGGACGATACCGAGGGCTGCCAGTACGCAGAGAAGCGCGAACAGAAATACGCTGGCATAGCCGAAGGCACCGATGACTGCGCCGGCGACAGGACCGACCATGAAGAACGAGACGTCGGCGAAGACGGTGTAGACACCGAGAGCGGTGCCTCGATTCTCAAGGGTGACGCGATCGACAGCCTCGACACCGAGAGCTGGGAAAACGAGCGAATAGCCGAAGCCGGTGAGAGCCGCGCCGAACAAGGCCATCCACGGTGTGACGGATCGCCAAAGCAGGAACACGCCGATGGATTCGACCACGAGACAAATCTTGGCGACGGGGAATCCGCCGAAGGTGCCGATGGTGCGGATGAATATAAGACGCGCGACGATGAAAGCGATGCCAAATGCAGTGAGGCAGAGCGCTGCGCCATTCCAATGGCGGCTCAAATAGAAAAGCGTGACGAAGGTGGCAAGCGCGCTGTATCCGACTCCGCCCAGCGCGAGGCCCATGCCGTGCGGAGTCACTCGGCCCAGCACGTTGCGAAACGGAAGATGTTCGCCGGGAGCGACGGGGACCGGCGGCTTGAAAGCGGCCCAGACATAAGCGAGGCCGCACACGGCGATCGTGAGAATCGCGACTGACGAAAGGCCCCAGTGCGTTTCCATTACGACGCCGAGCGGTGCACCGAGTGCAAGCGCACCGTAGGTGCTGACGCCGTTGTAGGAGATGACCTTGGCGGTGTATTCGGGTCCGATGCTGGAGATGCCCCATAAGGTCGCACCAGTAGATCCGAGACTCTCGCCAACGCCGAGCACAAGGCGACTGGCAATGAGGCTGGTGAGGCTGAGCCATGCGGGGTTGCGATGGAGGGCCGCCGCGCCCAGTAGAAGCAGACCGCTGAGTGTGCAGGCGCCCATTCCCCACAGGACGGAGATTTTTGCGCCTTTGCGGTCGGAGATGCGGCCGGCCCAGGGGCGGCTGAGAAACGTGGCGATGTACTGAATGCTGATGACGAGGCCGGCCAGCGAGGCATGGTAGCCCATCCGCATGTGGACATACTCGGGCAGAATCGCTAGTGGAAGACCGATGGCCAGATAGACGACGAAACTGAGAGACGTAAAGCTGATGATTTGCCAGGCACCGCCGTTGGGAGACACGGAGGACGGGACGGTTTCGTCGTTAGGTGCTTCAATTTGCATGGGCTAGGAGTGTGTCGGGGATAGCGATTCATCCCGCAGGTCTTCCCATTGCCGACGATTGGGCGGGCATCGGTTAGTGGGCAGCGGGCAGTTCGTTACGATCCGGTTTTGACGGGAGTTGGGATCTTTCCACGGCCCTCCGCCATGGAAAGGGTTTTTGTTCGCTGATTATGCGGGCTGTGGCGTCCATCCGGAGCCGAACAACTTCAGCAGATTGGACGCCAGACACACCAGTTTCCATTCGCGGCGTACGTTGTCCAGACCGCGCAGGCTGAAGCGCCGGAAGCCTCGTTGCTCCTTGATCTGGCCGAAGACTGGCTCCACGATTGCCTTGCGCATTTTGTAAATGGAGCGCCCGGCCTCGGTACGCAGTTTGTGCCGCATTGCCTCCTTCGCCGTGGCATGGATCGGCGGCGGCTCGCTGGTTGCATCGATATTCTGTTCGTGTTTGTCGCGTCCGGTAGCGATATGCAGATCGATTCCGGCCACGCTTTCATCCGTCGCGTTGGCTTCGCTCCAGTACCCCGCATCGGCGCTGGCTGCCTCCGGCGAACGGCCCAGGTTCAGTTTTACCTGGCCTAACACTGGCAGCAATTGCCGGTTGTCATTGGTCTCTTGCGTGACCTCGGCGGCCACGATCACCTGCGCCTTCGCATCCACCGCCGCCTGCGCGTTATAGCCCTGCAGAAAGCTGCCCTTGTTGGCTCCGTCCGGCATGATCCGGCTCTCAGGATCGGTGAAGTTGCGTTGCGCCTTGGCTTCCGGTTGAGCCTGCTCCGGATCTGGAACACTGGGCTCGCGGCCACGCTTCTTCTTGCCCGTCCGCGCTTCCTCGTCGCGCCGCTCGGCAAGCTTGGCTTCCGCTTCGGCGCGCTCCCGCTCGGCCTTCTGACGCGCCTCTTGCTCCAGTTCCGCTTTGGCCTGCGCGATCTTCTTCAAGCGACTTTCGCGCCGTGCCAACTCTTCCGGCAACTCGTCTCCGCGCTTGCCCTTGCCGTACTGCGCATCCTCGGCCGCGTCCACATCCTCGGCCTGCTTCAACAACGCTTCGATCTCCGCCTTCAGCCGCTGCTCGGTCTCCCCCATCCGCGCATAACTCATCGCCTTGTGCTTGCTCGCGTTGGCCTTGATTTTGGTCCCGTCGATCGACACATGACCCAGCTTCACCAGACCCGCCTTCTCGCACAGCAGCAAGGCCTGCGTGAACAACCCCGCCAACGCCTCCAGATGACGATTGCGAAACTCCGATAACGTATCGTGATCCGGATGTGCGTCCGCAGACAAGTAGCGGAATGCCACGTCGTCGTAGGTCTTGGCCTCCATCTTGCGCGAACTGTACACCCCGGTCGCGTAGCCATAAAGCAACACCCGCACCATCATCGCAGGGGCGTACGCCGACTTGCCACGCCCATCCCCAGCTTCATACGAGGCATAAATCGCGCTCAGATCAAGCGCCGAAACCACGTCCACCAGAAATCGCGCCAGATGATTTTCCGGAAGCCAGTCGTGCAGCGAGGGAGGGAATAGTAACGACTGGTTCACATCGTCAGGAAGAAAGCTCTTGCCCATACTCAGAATCGTAAACCGAGCCGACGACGCTGATCTCGAAACCAGCCACAGAACGAATCTATCTCCGACACACTCCTAGAGGGGTTGGGCGCAATGCGCTCTCTGAGATTGTACCGAATGCTAATTGGAAGCCGAGCAGGAAGCAGAACGGCCACCCTTGCGGGTGGCCGTTGACGTTGGTGGCTTACGAGCTACTTAGACTCGTTCTTGCGCCAGTTGATGAGATCGCCGAGGGTAGTGGTACCGCTGGAGACGGGCTGTTTGTGCGCGCTCTCCTTGTAGTGCTCGACCTGGGCGCGGCTGGCTTCGTGGCCGGATGCTGCGCGCAGGCTGAGGCCCACTTTCTTCTCTTCGACGTTGATCTTGATGATCTTGAAGTCGTGCTCCTGACCGGCGTCGAGCTTGCTGGGTTCACCGGGCACTTCGCTGGCTTCAGAGATGTGGCAGAGGCCTTCAACACCCTCGGCGATTTCAACGAAAGCGCCGAACTGCGCGGTGCGAAGCACCTTGCCGTGGACCTGATCGCCGACGCGGTGAGTAGCGAAGAAGCTCTCCCACACGTCGGGCTGAAGCTGCTTGATGCCGAGGCTCAGGCGGCGGTTCTGCGGCTCGACGCCGAGAACAACTGCCTTGACCTTTTCACCCTTCTTCACGATTTCAGAGGGATGCTTGACGCGCTTGGTCCAGCTCAGGTTTGAGACGTGGACGAGGCCGTCGATGCCATCCTCGATTTCGATGAAGGCGCCGAAGTCGGTAAGGTTGCGAACGCGACCTTCGACAACGGTTCCAGCGGGATAACGCTCAGTGAGGTTCTCCCAGGGATTCTCCAAGAGCTGCTTCATGCCAAGCGAAATGCGGCGGTCGGCCGGGTTGACGCTGAGGACGACCGTGTCGACCTCGTCGCCGGGCTTGACCAGCTTGGAGGGATGCTTGAGGCGCTTGGACCAGGTCATCTCAGAGAGGTGAACGAGGCCTTCGATGCCCTGCTCGAGCTCGACAAACGCACCGTAATCGGTAACCGAGAGAACGCGGCCGTGGACGTGCGCGCCTACGGGATAACGTTCTGACGCGTCGAGCCACGGGTCAGGCGTGAGCTGCTTGAATCCGAGGGAGACGCGCTGCTTGTCTTTGTCGAACTTGAGCACCTTGACCTGGATTTCGTCGCCGACGTTGACCAGATCGCGGGGATGGGTGAGGCGTCCCCAGCTCATGTCGGTGATGTGGAGCAGGCCGTCGATGCCACCGAGGTCGACGAACGCTCCGTAGTCGGTGAGGTTCTTGACGGTGCCGGTGAGGACGGCGCCTTCGCCGAGATGCTCGAGAGTCGTGGAACGCTTGGCGTTCTGCTCTTCTTCGAGGATCTCCTTGCGGGAGACGACGACGTTGCCGCGCTTCTTGTTCAGCTTGATGACGCGGACTTCGATCTGCTGGCCGAGATAGCCGTCGAGGTTGCGGACGGGACGAATCTCAAGCTGCGAACCGGGCAGGAAGGCCTTCAAACCGATATCAACGGTGAGACCGCCCTTGACGCGGCTGACAACTGTGCCGATGACAGGGGTCTTGTCGTTGGCGTGCTTTCTCGATGGTGTCCCAAACGCGGAGGCGCTGGGCCTTCTCGTAGCTGACGAGATAGCCGCCCTCGGGCTCTTCGCGTTCGATGACCACTTCGATGACTTCACCGGGCTGGAACCTGACTGCGCCGGCGTGATCGAGGACCTGTTCGATGGGCACAAGGCCCTCGGACTTGAGACCTACGTCGACAACCAGATGTTTTTCAGTCTGCTTGAGGACGGTGCCGGAGACGACTTTATCGCCATAGGCTTCGACGGCAGCAGCTTCAGCAGCCTGCTCGCGCTCAAAGGCTTCGAGGGCAGCTGAGAAATCATCAGCAGAATCGGCGCTGTGTTCGGCCGGCGCAGCAACATGAGCAACGGGCTCAGCATGATCTGCGGGCTCGAGTTGTGCGGGAGCGGCCTGGGCTACAGGCTCGGTTGAGGCATCGGCGTCCAGCGCGTGCGATTCGACAGCAGTGTGTACTTCGGCAGTCTCTGGGTTGGACGTGGATTCGGACGAGGGAGCATCAAGCTCGGTCGCAGGTTCGAGGGTGGGAGTTTCGAGTTCGGTGTTCAGGGTTATGCTCTCGGGTTCGGGATTGAGGACGTTTGGCATGAAGCAGCTCCGATTCATTAGCCCGACGACGGTGGTGCCATCGACGGTTGGCACGTACTCGCCGCGATGGCGGGTAATGCCGGTGGCCGGAACCTCGGCAACCGTGTGCCTTTGATCTGGGAGTTTCACAAAGACGGGGCTTCTGGCCAGAGAGCTGGCGGGTGAAGCGACTCGTCTCCTTGGGAAAATCACCAGGCAGGCAACGGCTGGTTTGGAGGGCGGCCGCAGCTAGCTGCTGGAATCCGCGCAGGAAGCTACGCTTTCAAGTGTAGCAATGGTCTGTTTTCCCCGTCAATCCAATGCTTTGGCAGTTGGGAATGGGCAAGGAAGAACTGCTGCGAAAGTAGTGCTGGCAGGTGGAGATTCCGTTGAGGTTAGGGTTCAGACGTGACGCCGAACACAAATGCGGAATGTTTTTGGCAGGTTGTGTTGCGTGTCATGGTCGGTGGGATCGCCACGGCCTTACACAGCAGTAGAAGAGCTGCGCACTATACTTGGGGCGACGGAGATGGAAAAGCGGAAAGGGTTCGATGGATCAGCTCTGGAGTCCGTGGCGATTTGCGTATGTGACAACGGCGGACGGGGCACCCCGACCGGGTGTGCCCGCACGTCTGAATGCGTGGCCCGGGGACTTGAACTGTGTCTTCTGCAACCTGATTGCGAGCATCGACTATGCCATTGAGCACGGAATGAATGCCGACGAAGCGGAAGAGGCCGGAGGGCTGGTAAAGCGCGGGAAACACTGCTTCATCTGCCTGAATGCGTATCCATATACTTCGGGGCACGTGATGGTAATGCCCTACGCGCATCTGGATCGAATTGCAAAAATGGACGCCGATGCCGCACACGAGCTAATGGACCTTGCGCAGTTGACGGAGCGCGCACTGGAGCAGTTGTATCGGCCGCACGGATTCAACTTCGGCTTGAACCTCGGGCAGGCGGCGGGAGCGGGCGTTGCGGGACATCTGCACATGCATGCCATGCCGCGCTGGGTTGGTGACACCAACTTCATGACGACAGTGGCCGAGACGCGGGTGCTTCCGGAGGATCTGGGAACAACGTGGAAGCGGCTGCGGGAGACGTTTGCGGAGTTGGAAACGCAGCGGGGTTAGCGCCTGTTAGCGAGAGGGTTCGTGCTTTCCCACCCTTGCTTCGCAAGGATGGGGCACCCGGCATTTTCACTACCCCGACTTCCCTGCCCTGCGAAACTTCATTCATTATGCAACCATGCGGTTGCATATTTATTGAAGTGGCGGGGAACTTCGGAAAATAGTTAGTTGAACGAGCTAGTTCCCATCATCGGCGGGATCGGCTTCGGCCGCAAGGGCGAGCTCAGTTTGATCAACGTCGGCGCGGTCGAGAAGATGCTTGGGGATTGATTTGTTAGTGCGAATTCCCAGTTCTTTGAGCATCTGAACCTGGCGGACGAGATTGCCTCGACCTTCAGACAACTTCTTCATCGCCTCTTCGTAGTGCTTGTCGGTTTTGCGGAGACTGTCGCCGATAAGATCCATGTCTGTGACGAATCCTGCAAATTTCTCGTACAGTTCTGTACCGCGTTTCATCACATCCCGCACATTGCGAGCGTGGCGTTCCTGATCACGATGTGACGCCGTTCGCGGGTGTGTGCCGTGATTCTTCCATTTCGTCTGCGCCAGCCGCGATGCTCAACGACGGCTGAGCCCATTCTTCAGACTCGACTTCGCGAAGATCCATCGGAAGCCTCTTGACTTCTACCATTTCTGCATCCGAATGAACAAGATCTCCAAGCTGCCTTCCGAGGAAGAACACGCTCCCTCTCCCCTCAACTGTTCCGAGGAACTTATTGTAGTAATCGACGCTATTGGCGATTGCATTGCCTAGTTTCGTAACGTGCCCCTGGGCAACGACGAGTTTCTCATAGACTTTCCGGCCCAACCCGTAAATAAGCTTCGCGTTTTTTGTGATCTCAGATTGTTGCCATCCAAACTCCACTGCGCGTAGGAGGGCAATGAGTGTTGTCGGTGTCGCGATGACAACATTCGTTTCAGCGCTAAATTCAATCAGTGAAGGATCTGCTTCTAGCGCTGCGCTAAACAGGGCCTCGCTTGGCAAAAAGCAGACTACAAAATCAGGAGCCTTATCAAATTGTCGCCAGTACCCTTTACCGGACAGTTCTTTCAGGTGCGCCTTCACTCGCTGAGCGTGCGCGAGGAAGCGAATTTTCTGAGCAGAACCGTCGTCATTAGCCACTGCATCCAGAAAAGCATCCAATGGCGTTTTGGCATCAACCACGATCTCTCGCCCATTCGGAAGCTGAATAATCATGTCAGGGCGCAGTATTCTGTCTTCGTCATCTCGGGCGCTCACCTGCTCGGAAAACGAGCAATACTGCACCATGCCAGCAAACTCGACGCAACGCTTCAGTTGCAGTTCTCCCCAGTTACCGCGCGTCTTGGGCGCACGCAGAGCTGAAATTAGCTGTGAAGTTTCAATCTTCAATGCATCGAGCGATGTGGGGATCGACTTCTGCATCGATTCCACGAGCGTTTTGACCTCGGTGTACGCACCCGAACGCTCCTTCTCCATTTCCCGCGTCTGCTCATCCAGCTTGGATAAAGTCTCTTTCAGCGGGTCCACGAGACTCTTGATTGCTGTCTGTCGTGCTTCGAGCGCCTTGTCAGCTTCTTCCACTTGGCCGCTAAGCTCCCGCTTTGCTAAGACAAGAAATGATTCGGAGTTCTGTCGAAGTGCCTCCGCTGCTGCGCCATGAAAAGCAGTGTCAAGATCAGCTTTCATTTGTGCGTATTTCGCTTTTTCATCCTCAAACTGCTGCCTACTCACGGCTAGAGCTTCCGATTTTGGTCGGAGTTCCTTGATCTCTGCGGCAGCAGCTTCGAGCTGAGTTTTCAATCCCGCCTCTCTCACCTCGACTTCTGCAAGTGTGCGCTCGCTAGACCGAGCCTGGCGAATGCCGAGCCAGTATCCCAGGGCGATGCCAACGATGATGGCAATTCCGACGGAGAGAGCCTGCATGAGTGTCTGTGAACCTCTTCGCCTAATGTACGCCTTTTTGATGTGCAATTCTCGTCCCAAACTGCGGGTTTTGGGGAGCGGGTCGCGGAAGAGTCAAGAGGCTGTCAGCGGGGTGCAGGTGCTTGATTTATTTCCACTCTGTGCTGCTTTACACACTAGGGCCTGCCCGGTAGACTTGGAGATTCGGGGCCGGGCAATCTTTTCTTGGCGCGGGGTTGTATAGGTGTGCCGTGTGCCGTTATTGTAGGCAGGCGGAACGTAAACGGTTGAATTCCCGGATCGAACCGGATTTGGCAATCAAAACTGAGGAGAATCAGGCATGGCGGTAGAAGAAAAGGTTAAGCAGATCATCGTCGAGCAGTTACAGGTCGACGAAGCCGAGGTCACACCCGGTGCAAGCTTCCAGGAAGATCTGGGCGCGGATTCGCTGGACGTTGTTGAGCTTGTGATGCAGTTTGAAGAGGCGTTCGACCTGGAAATTCCCGATGAGGACGCGGAGAAGATCAAGACCGTCAAGGACGCGATTGATTACATCGAGAAGAACGAAAAGACCGCGAAAGGCAAGTAGCCGGTGAACCGACGAGTGGTAATCACCGGCCTGGGGCTGGTGTGCGGTGTGGACAACACCGCTCCCGAGGTGTGGGACAAACTGGTATCTGGCGCCAGCGGTATGGCTCCGATCACAGGATTCGACACAACCGGGTTTCCTGTCACCTTTGCCGCCGAGGTCAAGAACTTTGACCCGCTTAATTTCGTGGACAAGAAGGAAGCGCGCAAGATGGGGCGCTTCATTCACTTTGCCTTTGCAGCCACGCAAGAGGCTCTGGCGCAGTCCGGCCTGAAGATCACCGATGAAAACGCAGATCGAGTGGGCGTATTCATCGGCTCGGGCATCGGCGGGTTCGAGATTATTGAGCGTGAGCATGCCAACCTCTTGGCCGGCGGACCGCGCAAGATCTCACCCTTCTTCATTCCGGCGGCCATTGTGAATATGGCGGCAGGGCAATTGAGCATTCGCTATGGAGCGCGGGGGCCGATTTCGGCCACGGCAACGGCTTGCGCAACGAGCGCCAATTCCATCGGCGATTCGGTGCGCATGATTCTGCACGGCGATGCGGATGCGATGATTGCGGGCGGATCAGAGGCGGCAGTCACCCCGCTGTCGGTGGGTGGGTTTGCCTCGATGCGGGCTCTCTCGACGCGCAACGACGAACCGACCAAGGCCAGTCGTCCTTTCGACAAGGATCGCGATGGATTCGTGATCGGCGAGGGCGCTGGGATCCTGATTCTCGAAGAGCTCGAGTTTGCGAAGGCGCGCGGCGCAAAGATTCTGGGTGAAGTGATTGGCTACGGCATGAGCGCGGACGCCTATCACATGACGGGCATCGCTCCTGATGGAGCCGGCGCGCAACGCAGCATGCGCGCGGCACTGAAGGATGCAGGGATTCAGCCCGAAGAAGTGGGCTATGTGAATGCGCATGCGACGTCGACGCCGACGGGCGATGGCAATGAATCCCGCGCCATCGAACTCGTATTCGGCGAGCATGCGCTGAGCCACAAGCTGAAGATCAGCGGAACGAAGTCGATGACCGGCCACCTGCTGGGCGGCGCCGGGGGATTGGAGGCAGGCATCACAGTGCTCGCCCTGATCAACCAGGAACTTCCGCCGACCATCAATCTCGACGACCCGGATCCGGAGTGCCGGCTGGATTATGTGCCGAACAAGGCCATCAAGCACAATTTTGACGTGGCGCTATCGAACTCCTTCGGGTTTGGCGGGATCAACGCAACGTTGATTATGCGGAGATGGATGGAGTAAGGCTGGGACTAGGGACTAGGGACTAGAGAATAGGGATTAGAGAATAGAGATCAAACGGCGCACATCCTGCGATGTGCGCCGTTTGATTTTCCGGAAGTGAGACGCGATCAGCTTTAGATAGCGGCGATGCCTACGATGACAAGCGTTACAACCAGCCACCAGCCGAAGACGGCAATATAGCCGGATGGGCGCTTGACGCCCGCGACGATGGCCACGCCGATCGAGGTGATGATGAGGCACCAGATCGTTGGGGCATCGATGGCTGAGAGCAGCGCGTAGAGCGCCTTGTTGGTGTCCGCCTGGTTCAGGAATGCGGCGATATTGGTGGGTGCGGGATTGCCGACGTTAAAGCCATCGGGAGCAGCGCCGGCGAAAAGTGCAATGCCGCCGAGTAAGAGTCGAATCGGCCAAAGGACAAGTCCCGCGTACATGATGACGGCAAGGATGGAGCCGTACTTTGCCTTTCCACCGAAACCAAAGTTGATGGTTGGCCAGAGAATAAGCGCCATCAGGAGATCGTAGATGAGCAGGCCAAGAGGGGATAATGCCCAGGTGATGGCCTGGGTCTTGGGGCCGCGCGCATCCGCGGCTGCTCGCTGGTCGGGCGGCATCTGGTCCATCATGCGCTTTGCGAATTCCGGCTGGAGCTTCTGCTGGTTTTCGTAGACGGTCTTCCAGGTGACCTGGCTATTGATGGCAGACCAGAGAAATGCTCCGCAGACGACGGTGATGAGGAATGGCAGCCACCAGCTCTTGTTGCCGGCCTTGATGTCGGCAAAGGTCTTGGAGGGTGCCGCGAAGACATTGATAACTCGCTGCATTTGCGTAAGACCCGGGGCAGCAACTTCTGCCGAGGGTTGCACTACCTGATCGCTCATGATTTCGCCTCTCGAGTTTTGTCGGCCGGAGACCCGAAGCGGAATTCTGTGCTATGCCGAGGAGTCTGCTACCGGTACGTTCAATCCTTCCACGAGAAAGATGGCAAGCCCGAGAAGGGCTCGCGATCACCGCAGGCAGGAGGAATCTGCATTTGCACGCGATTGTAGCGCGTCTGGTGCAGATTAGGAATAATTTTAGAAAACCTTCTGTGCCAGATTCACGCTTATCGATTGTTCGGCGTGGCATCGGCGCCGGGAGTGGCGCTGGAGGAATCTGCAACCGGCATCGCCGGTACCGGGGCAGTCTTCGCTGCCCTGCGCGGCGAGGCTACGAGGTAATTTTTGTAAACCGTAATGTGGAAGCAGCGCTGGTGGAATTCTTCTTCCACATCGATGAAGCCGGCGTTCTGGTAGCCCAGCAGTTGCTTGCGCATCCATTCCATTTCGCGGCGCGAGAGGCCGGACTTGGCGATGTCGATGGTGGCGCCGGTGAGGTGGGGACTGACGATGTCGCCCTCGGCGTCGGCAGCGTTGTGGTTGGTCCGCATCAGCCGCTTCTGATATTCGACTGTACGCACGGCAGAGCTGACGACGAGAGGCGTATGGAATTGGGCTTGATGGGCGCGCGCGAGGTCGGTCAGAAAGTCCGCGGTCCAGGGGCGGCAGTAACGGCGGTCTTCAGGCAAAGCCGCATTCACGGTAAGAGCGGCCGACTCCGGAACGCGCACAAGCAGGCCGTGAGCAATGCGGTCCTGCAGGTCGGCGTCGTCTTCGATTCTCTCGAGGTCTTCTTCTTCGGAACGCGCATTCTGGCGGACAAGTGAGTCATGAGTGCCGCGAAGAGTGTAACTGGAAACGCGGCCGCTAAAAATGGGTGGACGATTGAGTTCGGCGATTTGGCCGGAGGTGGGGGCGACGGGTTGCGTTCCCGAACGTGGGGCAACAAGAGGGTTTCCGGCTGCAGCGATGGCAGCGGGATCAGTGCCAGTGGGTGGTACGGTGCCGGTTTCAGCCGAGGCGGCGCTCTCTGTAGTGGGCTCTGTCGGGAGTGACGCAGAGTTTCGTTCTGATCTCGAGGAGGCGGGAAGCGGAGCAGCAGTCGAGGTCTCAGCGGAATGAGATGGTGCTTCAGGAACTCCATTCAACGCTTCGGATTCAGGTCTTGTGGAAGATACGGGGACAGTGGCAAGAGGAACGAAATGCGCCCCTGAGTGATAGCGGTTGTAGCGCGTACGACGCAGAGTTGCCGAATGCCTGGCTGAGTTAGTTGTGCGGCGGCGGGAGGACGATGCGACATGCGTGCCGCGGTGCGTGGCCGCGCGCGATGTGTGAGTCGCCGCCGATGTGTGAGCCGTGCGCGGGATCGTCCGCAAAGAATGCGCGGCGTGATGTGCCGGGCGATGTCCGCGATGGACCGTCGACTTGGTGATCGTCGCGTGTGCATGCATCTGCACGGCATCAATGCGCACGGCACCAGCAGCCGCTGCGACGAGTATCGCCAGCGAAAAAGCTAAAAATGCGTTGCGCACCATCAGGGGTACGCGGAGAAACCTGAGCATCCTTAGTGTAAGACGCAGCGGACTCAAATTGGAGTGTTGAGGGTGGTTCGGATTCGTCTGATAAGTTGCGCGATCTGGTTTTTCGCCAGCGGGAACCGACTGAAGAGATTGGAACCGTAAATTGGGCTGGGTGTCCGGCAAGGGGCGCGCGTGATGATAAGTCGCTGAGTCGGGATGGCGGTCGTGTGCCTGCTCGTGGTGCAGGCTGCGCAAATGGCGTATGTAGTGCATCGCGAGTCGTTGATGTTCGAAGAAGAAATCACACGTTTGCCGACTGCATGACTGGTGCGGAACAGTGGACACCCCGCATGGTTTTTGAGATGCACCTAACCGCTGGTCCGTTGGCGCTGGGAATCTTTCTGACGGTGTTGGTACGAGGGCCGCGATGATTGCATTGGTGTTACTGGTCTGCCAGCCGAATCTTGTGCGCATGTGAATGTGACCTGCGGCCAAAGCTGGGAGACAAACTCGCCAAGCTTTGAGATCAGCATTTGCCCGCGAAACCAGCAACGAACTCCGTATCCGCTTCCAACTACGAAATAATGAAATCTATGGGTGCTGCGCTGAGCCGGCGAGATGCTGTTGGCTTCGATTTTGGGACTACCAACAGTTCGATCGCCATCGCCGGCGAGGACGGGCAGGTGCAGCTTGCTTCCTTTCCGTCGGCCGGAGCAGTAACGCCGTCCTTCCGCTCTGTTCTCTATTTCGAGCAGTACAGAAACAGCGACGGGGCCAAACGGATGCATTCCCTCACCGGGCCTGCCGCGATCGAACATTATCTGCAGACGGATGAGAAAGGGCGCCTCGTCCAGTCGCTCAAATCTCATCTCTCCAGCCAGATGCTGACGGGGACAGAGGTGTTTGGCCGGCGATACAAACTCGATGAGCTGATCTCTCGCATTCTGAGCGATCTTCGCAAACACACCTCGCACCAATTCGCCAAGCCCATTCGATATGCGATGGTGGGCCGCCCCGTTCGCTTCGTTGGCGCAGAGGCTGAAGAAGATCAGGATTTCGCCGTCTCTCGTCTGCGTGCAGCTTTCGCGCTTGCGGGATTTGAGCACGTGGATTTTGAGATGGAGCCCGTCGCTGCTGCGTACACCTATGAAGCCACGCTGGACCACGAGGAGTTGATTCTCATCGGTGACTTCGGCGGCGGCACGAGCGACTTCTCTCTGCTTCGCGTTGGCCCTGAAGTGCGTCGGCGCGGGCGCGGGAGAGAGGACCTGCTCGGCAATAGTGGTGTTGGGCTTGCCGGCGATGCTTTCGATGCTCGCATCATTCGCAAACTTGTCTCACCCGCTCTCGGATCGAACTCAGAAGCCCGTTCGCTAGGGAAACTTCTTCCAGCAGTTCCGGCATGGATCTATGCGAACCTCGAGCGTTGGCACTACCTTTCCTTCCTGCGCACAAACAATGTTCGGGAGATTCTGAAAAGTGCGCGCATCCGGGCCGTCGAGCCAGAAAAGATCGAGGCGCTGATCGCCATCATTGACGAAGATCTCGGATATCAACTACATCAGTCTGTGCAGGCGCTGAAATTCGAACTGTCGCGCAATACAGATGCCGAGTTTCGGTTTTCCAATGCGGGCATGGACTTGCGCATTCCGGTAAAACGAACGAGCTTCGAATCATGGATTGCGGAAGACCTCCAGGCGATCGAAAGCGCCATCGAGATACTTCTGAGGAGTTCCGGAGTCGATCCGCGCGCCATCGACCGCGTGTTCCTTACCGGTGGAAGCTCCTTTGTGCCGGCGGTTCGCCGTATCTTCGAAAGACGCTTCGGAAAGACCAGCATTCGCGGCGGAAATGAATTCACCTCGGTTGCTCACGGGTTGGCGCTACGTGCTGCTGAGTCACTTGCGCACGCCGGTTGGCGATAGCGCCGCTATTCGAGGGCGTAGAGGTTTCCGTCGGCGCTTCCTATGTAGACGACACTCCCTGAAATCACAGGCGAAGACAGGAAAGTACCTACTGTGTGAGTCTTGCCGACGCCAATGATCATGTCATCGTAGAAGTTGGATTGAAAGACAGCCTCATAGTTGGGGCTGTCGTCGGGCTTGGAGAGCGCAGCAAGATTCTGCCGGGAGCCCTCCGACTGGAAGACCCACGCTGGCTTAAAGGAAGCGAGATCGACGGCGACTAGTTTGCCGTCCTGCCCAGCAAGGTAGAGCGTGGCGCCCGCGATGGACGGCGAGGAGAAAATAGGCCAGTCGAATTTGAGCGAATCGATCAGTGTTCCGGTTTTCGCGTCGAGTTCGCGCAGGAGTGCCGTGTCTGAAGTGGCGAAGTAGAGCTTACCCGCCTGCACAACCGGTGAAACGATGACCCACGATCCCTTGTTGTTAAAGGACCAAAGTTTCTTGCCGGTCGACGCATCCAGGGCATAGAGGTTTGAATCGCGGCAACCGAAGTAGACGATGCCATCAGCCACTGTGGCGGATGACTGAATGCCAACCTGGTTGTGAATGTCGGGGTCTTCGCCGGTCTTGAATCGCCAGAGCTCTTTTCCTGTGGCGGAATCAAGCGCATAGAAGTAGCTGTCCCAGCTTCCGATGTAGAGTCTGCCATCAACAATTGCGGGCGACGCGTGCACGACATCGCCGGTCTTGAATTTCCACTTAAGATTGCCGGTCGTGGCATCGAGTGCGTAGATGTTGCCGTCCCCGCTGCCGAAGTAGACGGCGCCATTGGAGACGGCGGGCGAGGACAGATAAACGTCGAATGGATCGGGCATGGTTTCGCCCACCGGCAAAGAGCCGTGCAGATGAGTTGCCGCATAGCGACGTTCCCCTGCGTTGCGGAATTTCCAGCGGAGCTCTCCCGATGCCGTGTCTACGGCGTAAAAGTTGCCGTCGTAGCTGCCGAAGTAGACGAGGCCGTGATTGACGGCGGGCGAGGAAGCGACGCGCGCGCCGGTTGAGAAAGCCCACTTCTTCGCGCCGGTCTGCTGGTCGAGCGCATAAAGGTTGCCGTCGTTGCTGCCAACGTAGATGACGCCATCCACAACTGCCGGCGATGAGACGACCTCACCGCGCGTATGGAAGGTCCACTTCACGCCTTTGAGTTTCGGAACACCTGCGGCAGCGTACACGCCGGAGTGCGCGAGGTCGTTTCGGAACATCGGGGCGTCCTGCGCGAAGACGCATGTTGCGACAAGAAAGATGAGGGAGGATTTGAGAAGAAGCCTTTGTTCGTGCAAATGAGGTCCTCTTGTGTGAAGGACAACTATAGAAGCTTTCGCGCCGATTCGCGAGCCAATTTGGATGATTGAACAGTGTGGTGTGACGGATGGTGCGGGAATTTTGTAATCAGACTTGGCGACAAAAGAAAAAGAGGTGCATGATTCGCACCCCTCTTTACTGCCCTAAGATCGGCGGACTGATTACTGGATCAGCGTGCCCTGCTCGTCTTCCTTCCCATTCACTTCTTCTGGCGGAATGATGACGGCGGCGGCTACCTTGTCGTCGGCTTCGAGGTTCAGCAGGCGCACGCCCTGCGTGGCGCGGCCGGCGGCGCGGATGGTCTTGGTGTCGATGCGGATGATCTTGCCGAACTGGCTGATGACCATCAGCTCCGAGGTTTCGTTGACCAGCAGGATCGACGCACGTCTTGCCCACCTTGGGGGTGGCCTTCAGATTGTTGACGCCCTGGGCGCCGCGCGCGGTCAGGCGGTACTCGTCGACGTCGGTGCGCTTGCCGAAGCCGTTTTCAGTGACGGTGAGGATGAGCGATTTGCTGACGCCGAGCTTTTCGTCCAATTCCTTCAGAGCCTTTTCGGTATCATCGCGACGTTTTTCCGCGGTCTTGACCGCGGCCTTCAGAGTCTCATCTGTCTTTAGGCCCGTTGCGCTGCTCTTCGCGGGCTTTCTGAAGCTTCTCTTTGGCCTGTTCAGAGCATTGCGCAGCGCGGCTAGCTTCGTCGGTAAGGTTGAGCTTGGCGGCGCACTCGTCGCGTTCCTTGTCCCGCGTTGCATCGGAATCGGTGATGGCCGCGCCGATGACGTAGTCGCCCTTCTTGAGCGAGATGCCCTTGATTGCCGGCGGCATTGCGGCCCATGGGGCGCAGGCCGACGCCGTTGCGTTCGGGATCGTATTCCTCTTCAAAGCGGATGGCCATGCCTTCGCGCGTGCCGAGGAAGATGGTCTGCTTGCCGTTGGTGATGCCGCGCCGAAATCAGGTCGTCATCTTTTTCGATGGCGATGGCGATGATGCCGCGCGACATCACGTTGGAGAAGTCCTTGAGCGGCGTCTTCTTCACGATGCCGTTGCGCGTGGCGAAGAAGATGAACTTGCCTTCTTCTTCAAGATCGCGAACGGGCAGGATGGCGCGAACGTTTTCGCCGGGCTGCAGGTTGAGCAGGCTCTGCATGCTCTTGCCCTTGCCCGCGGCGCCCACGTCGGGAATCTCGTAGACCTTGAGCCAGTAGACGCGGCCGGTGTTGGTGAAGCAGAGCAGGTAGGCGTGCGTGGAGTCGACGATGAGCTGCGAGACGAAATCTTCTTCGCGCGTCTTCATGCCGGTGCGGCCGGTGCCGCCGCGGCGCTGCTGGCGATAGATGGAGATGGGCGTGCGCTTCAGGTAGCCCTGGTGGCTGACCGTGACGGCAACCTGCTCGTCGGCGATCAGGTCTTCGAGCTGCAGCTCGGCGGACTCGTCGACGATCTGCGTGCGGCGCGCGTCGCCGTACTGGTCGCGAACCTCTTCGAGTTCCTTGACGATGACGGCGCGCAGCTTCTTGTCGCTGGCGAGGATCGATTCGTACTCGGCGATCTTCTCGCGGATTTCTGCTGAGTTCTTTCAGGATTTCGTCGATGGAGAGCTGGGTGAGGCGGTAGAGCTGCAATTCGAGGATGGCGTCGATCTGGCGTGAGCGTGAGGCCGCGCTCTTCGCTGGCCAGGCGCTCGCGATCGAGGTTGATGACGATCTCAGTTCCCTTGCCCCAGGCGTACAGGTTTTCGCGGGCTTCGACGCGCGAACTCGATCCGCGGATGATGTTGATGACCGTGTCGAGATTGTCGAGCGCGATCTTGTAGCCTTCCAGAATGTGCTCGCGCTCGCGGGCCTTGCGCAGCAGGTAGACGGTGCGGCGCTGCACCACGTCGATGCGGTGATCGATGAAGGCGCGGATGGCCTCGTCGAGCGGGAGCTCCCGCGGCTGGCCGTTGAGCACGGCCAGGAAGATCATGGAGAAGCTCTCCTGCATCTGCGTGTGCTTGTAGAGCTGGTTGAGCACGATCTCAGGCTGCGCGCCGCGCTTGAGCTCGATGACGATGCGCATGCCGTCGCGGTCGCTCTCGTCGCGCACGTCGCTGATGTCGTCGATGATCTTTTCGGTGACCAGCTCGGCGATGCGCTCGATGAGCTTGGACTTGTTGACCTGGTAGGGGATCTCGGTGACGATGATCGCCTGCTTTTCCTTGGTCAGGTTTTCAGTGGCCACCTTGGCGCGCATCATGAAGCGGCCGCGGCCGGTTTTGTAGGCCTTGAGCGATGCCGCTCTTGCCGTAGAGGAATCCGCCGGTGGGGAAGTCCGGGCCCTGGACGTGCTTCAGCACTTCGATCAGGCCGGCCTTGGGATTCTTGACCAGCTCGATGGTGGCGTTCACGACCTCGGTGAGATTGTGCGGCGGAATGTTGGTGGCCATGCCGACGGCGATGCCGCTGGAGCCGTTGACGATGAGATTGGGAATGCGCGTGGGCAGCACCGTGGGCTCGAACGTGGACTCGTCGTAGTTGGGGACGAAGTCCACGGTCTCCATGTCGATGTCGGCGAGCAGCTCGCCGGCGATGCGCGCCATGCGGCACTCGGTGTAACGCATGGCCGCGGGCGGATCGCCATCGACGGAGCCGAAGTTGCCCTGGCCATCGACCAGCGGATAGCGCAGCGAGAAGGGCTGCGCCATGCGCACCAGCGTGTCGTAGATGGCGGAGTCGCCGTGGGGATGGTAGACACCCATGGCCTGGCCGACGACCTTGGCGCACTTGGTGTATTTCTTGTTGTACTCGAGGCCCATCTCGCTCATGGCGTAGAGCACGCGGCGATGCACGGGCTTGAGGCCGTCGCGGGCGTCGGGCAGCGCGCGCCCGATGATGACCGACATCGAGTAGTCGAGATACGAGCGGCGCATCTCCTCTTCGATGTTGATGGGAATGAGGTTGGCCGTCGCGTGGGCGGCGTACCGCCATCGAGAGGGAGCTGGGGGTTCTGATCGTCTGCCATAGAGGTTTTCTGACCCGCAGAGAGGCGGCAGAAAAATACCGGAGATGCGGGGCCGGGAGTCTCGCGGGCTACATCTTCATTTTACGCTTCGCGAGAGGTTTTCAGCAAGCCGCCAAGTGCGATTTAAGTTATTAATATCCTATTACTTACAGCGACTCGAGGGATGCACTGGCGAGGCTTGAAATCGAGAGAATCTCCGCAAGCGAGAAGTGGTGCGAAAAGGCAGCCGAGTAATATCTCATTTGCGCGAACCGAAGAGTGGCACAACTGACGGAGGGTCCGTGGGAAAGCAACTAGATCAGGCTTGGCAGAGTCAGGATGCATACGACGATCTGCAAAGCAACCAGAGAAGCGGCGGCAACACGAAAGATTCTGCCTCGCTGCGACTCGAATGCGTCGGCGAAAACTCCTCCGATGAAGGTGAGAAGGAACGGCAGGGACCATAGCCAGGGACTGGCCTGCACGCCGGTGGTGACCAGCGCGATGAGAACGAGGAAGCAGAGAAGCGGAGCAGTGTTGCCGAAATAGCGCGAGCGGCGCACGCCGAGATAGAGAAACGCCGAAGCAATTGCGGCAACGAGGATGCCGGCATTGGAGAACGTGGAGAAGAATCGGCGCGCCGGCACGAGAGAAATAGAGATAAAGCCCGCTGCGGAACGGAACACGTAACTGAAAGCATCGGGCGAGAAGCCGTAGCAGGCGAAGACGAGCAGGAGTGCGCCGCCGGATGCGAGAAGCACGACGGGCAGGAGTTGGCTGCGGCGGCCCTCGGCGATCCAGATCATGAGCACAAGGCCGAGCAACGCGGCAACGGGAAGAGCGGCAATGTGGGCAGCGGCCGCGATGGCGAAAAGCGCGGTGAGCAGGATAATGCGCGGACGCCATTTGCGGCGCGGTCCCTGCATGGCGTGGGCAACGCCGATGCAGGTGTAGACTCCGCCATAGACTCCGAGGGCCGCGAAGATATCGGGATTGGGCGAGACGCAGGCTTTCAGAATCGCTGGCGAGAAGCAGTAGAGGGCAAGGGCGACGTATCCGCCCATATTGCCGTAGAGACGCCGCGTGACCCACCAGAGTCCCGCGCCTAGAACGGCGCCGCAGAAAAGGAACGGAAGACGCAGCAGCAGGAGCACGTGAGTCATCTGGTGGCGGAGTTCCCAGATACTTAACTCAGCGCTTCCCTGCCCGTTGGAGGCCTGGACGACACGGTCTTCAGGCTTGCGGAAGAGATCGAGACCGCGCTGGACAAGCAGGTTGAGCGTGAGGGGCAGGCCTGCGACGCGGTAAGCGAGGATGCCGTCATGGATATTGCCGCAGCTGGTGTAATAGCCGGCCAGCGGCGAGGGCTTCTCCCAGGTTTCGCGGCCGCAGCGGGCGTATTGGTAGTCGCGGTCAGAGAGGGTCTGATGCGCGGTGATCCAAAGACCCTGGATTAAAAAAAGGGCAAGCAAGACCGCCGCGATGCGTTGCGGGAAGTTGAAGTGGAAGCGGCGAAGACGAGCGAATCGGTGAGTCATCAAAAAGCAGGAAAGGACATTTCTAGTCTAAATGGATGAACTTGGGTCGAAAGAAACGCAAGAAAGCCGCCCCTTCGAGGCGGCTTTCTTGCTTGATGCAGGAACCGACTTTAATTCACGATGATGCCGACAGTGTCGTCCGAGAGAAGACTGACTGTACAGTAGTTCGGACCGGTTGGGGTTTCCGTTCCAGGATCGGATCGGATTGCCATTTTGTCGCTAGGCTGACAGTTCGAGGACCATCCACCGAAGGCGCCTGCACCCGCCGGAGAGGTCAAGATCACCTTGCCGCCGACCGAGTTCGGATACGAGGCCGTGCAAACCGAACCACCCGTGTTCTTGGGGGGGCATTCGAGGTTCCAGCCAGGCCCGCAGTGAATTACGTTGGGAGTCCCGGTTGCCGAAGGAGCTGTGACCTGCCAATTGGTAGTATTGAGACCGCGATTGTAGATGGTGATTGTGGAGATCAGCTGCTGCGGGACCCCCGTTGTGTCTGCCGGGCATGATGCAGGAATAGGGGCAGCTGCGATGACTTGCGGGCAGGAGAACGTTGCATGTAGCCGTCTGAATCGTGCCATCTGGGCTCGATGATTCGGCAACGATCTGGGCGCTGCCGGCGGCATAGGCGGTCACGATTCCTGCGCTCGCCCCATAGCCGGCGCACGTGGTGACTGGGTTGGTGCTAGACCCTGTGCAGTCCGTGTTGACCGGGAAAAGATTCGGCGCAGACGAAATCCACGTCGTAGTCGAATCGTTGGTTACGTCTCGTACGAAAGGCGCTTGTGAAAATGTCCCGATCGCCAGGAATTGGCCGGAGAGCATGAAATCGTTCACCGAGATCGAACTCGGAATGATAGTCAGCGAGGTGATTGACTCCAGTGAGGTCCCAGTGCCAGTGATTGAGACGTTAACCGTCCCACTAGCTGTGACGACCGAATTATCCGCCGGGTTTGTGTACTTGGCAACGATCGTAGTGGTCCCCGAGGTGACGGCTAAGATCTGCCCCGCCGGCACAGGGTTCCCTTTGGTATCCACTTCGCCGAGTACACCGACCGAGGCCACCGTCGGTGTGCTGGAAGTCCACGTCACGTTCGCATTATCTGTCAGGTCGGTTGTCAAACCAGTCGAGCCGGAAACACCTAGCAGGACAAGCTGGCTTGTCTGGCCTGAAGAGGTCAAGGACAGACTCGATGGAAGCAGCGACAGTGAGGTCACCGGTTCCGAAGCGCCCGCCGTTACGGTAAGAGTCCCGACACCTATCACTACAGATCCGGTCGTAGTGTCTGTGTATTGAGCTGTAATCGTTGTACTACCGGCACCGACCGATGTCGCCAGACCCGTGGAGGCGCCGACAGTCGCGACCTGTGCGTTGCTCGAAGCCCATGCGACCGAGTTGGTCAGATATTCCGTTGCGCCAGAAGATGTGGTGCCGATCGCGATGAATTGCGTGGTCTGATTCGCGGTTGCGACGGTTTGAGAAGAGGGAATGACAGCGATCGAAACGACGGACCCGCCTGTTGTGGTTCCTCCTCCGGAACCTGCAACCGTGATTGTTGCGGTGGCGGTTAGAGGACCTTTGTACCCGCTGCCGCTGGCTGTGATCACGGCAGTACCCGGACCGATAGCCGTCACGGTCCCGCCGGTTACCGTCGCCACGGAGGTGGAGTTGGAGGTCCAGGTCACGGAACTTGTAACATCCTGCGTCGATGGGTGACTCGCGTTACCGTATGTCCCGGTTGCGGTCAATTGCACATTCTGACCTACGGTTAGAGACTGAGTTGCCGGCGTGACCTGAATTGAATCCAACCCCTGAGGGCTGGAGCACCCGCTCAGGGCAGCCACAAGTCCGACAAGCATCATCAAGCCAAACCACGAAGCACGATTACGCATAAAGCTCTCCCGGGGGTTGCGCCCCTGGCCGGCACATCATCGATCTGTCCAGCCATTATTCCGAAGTGTCACTGGGCAACGGCTTCGGATCACACAGTTCAGTTCGTTTACATTCCCACAAACAAAGGCATCCGCCAGGGGATGCAGGTCAAATCGCTGAGCACGCCTGCGCAATCCACACAACCTGACTTTCCCCAAAATTCGCGTGGATATGCCGACACGTCTCCAAAAAATCTTTGAAGGTGGCCCAAGAATACGGCACGTCAATCCGGCGAATCAATAACAATCTTGGCTAGGAGAGCCTGATTTGTTACGCGCGTAACTTGCTAAATTGCGCACAGTTGGAAGCAAAGTGGATCCAGGAGTTACTGCGAAGCTAGACAACCGACCAAAGCGCATATCCGGGCATCATCTTAGGCAGGCCGTCTGTTTTACCGGGAGTGGCCGCACCCGCTACACTGCTGGCATCATGGTGATCGCGCGCGATAACTCTCCTGATCAGCCCAGGAGCAAAGACGGGTTCCTGGGGACTTCTCCGGAACGGCTGGTCAGCGCTTCGCGCGCTGAAGAAGAACAGAATTTTGAGTTGAAGCTGCGGCCGCGGTGGCTGAAGGAGTTTATCGGGCAATCCAAAGCGAAGGAGCTGCTTGCCATTGCCCTTGAAGCGGCGAAGTCGCGCGGCGAAGCGCTGGATCACGTGCTGCTTTTCGGGCCTCCAGGACTGGGCAAGACGACGCTGGCCACGATCATCGCCAATGAGCTCGACGTAGGATTTCAGCAGACATCCGGACCGGCTCTGCAGATCCAGGGCGATCTGACGGCGATCCTCACGAACCTGCGCGAGCGGCAGGTGCTCTTCCTGGATGAGATCCATCGCATGCAGCCAGTGCTGGAGGAAAAACTCTACACCGCACTTGAGGATTACAAGCTGGACATCATCATCGGGCAGGGGCCGGCGGCACGGACGCACGTGATGGAGCTCAGGCCTTTTACGTTTATCGGGGCAACAACACGCCCGGGGCTACTGAGTTCGCCGCTGCGGTCGCGCTTCGGCATCCTGCTGCGGCTGGAATTCTATACCGAAGATGAGTTGCGGTTCATCGTGGAGCGATCGGCAGAGGTGCTGGGCGTGCCGATCGACGCGGATGGTGCGGCAGAGATTGCATTGCGGTCGCGCGGGACGCCGCGTATTGCCAACCGGCTGCTGCGACGAGTCCGTGATTTCGCGCAGGTACGCGGGACAGGCACAATCGATCGACCAACAGCCAACGCTGCGCTGACGATGCTGGAAGTGGATGCGCACGGCTTCGACGAGATTGACCGGCGGCTGATGCTGACCATCATGCAGAAGTACGATGGCGGTCCCGTGGGGCTAGGCACGCTGGCTGCAACACTGGCCGAGGAAGAAGACGCGCTCGAAGAAGTTTATGAGCCTTTCCTGATTCAGATTGGCTTTCTCGATCGCACACCGCGCGGGCGGGTGGCAACGCGGCTGGCGTATGAGCACTTTGGCGTGGATATGCCGAGGCGGCAGCCGGGGCTGTTCTAGGTCGGCTGAGTTAGCGATGGGAGCAGCCGCTATTTGGCGGGTTAGCGATGTCAGTCCGAAATAATTTAGCAAGTCAGCGCCGTGTTCCGGCATAGCGAGTTAGCAAGTTAGCTGGATGGTGCAAGCTGATCGGAGATTATCGATGGCATTGACTGAGTCGACGATGATGGAGTTAGGAACCTTGGCGCCGGATTTCGCGCTACCGGACGTGGTGACGGCCAAGACCGTCCGGCGGGACGATTTTCGCGGGCAGAAGGGGCTGCTGGTGATGTTCATCTGCACGCACTGCCCCTATGTGAAACACATCGAAAAGGGGCTGGCTTCGCTGGGCACCGACTATGCCGGAAAACTGGGCATCGTGGCGATCAGCAGCAATGATGCTGAGAGTTATCCCGATGACAGCCCGGCGGGGCTGAAGCGGCAGGCGCAGACGATGGGTTTCAAGTTCCCTTACCTGTATGACGAGTCGCAGGAGGTTGCACGGGCCTATAACGCCGCGTGTACTCCCGACATTTATCTTTTTGACAAAGATTTCAAGCTCGTCTATCGCGGGCAGTTTGACAGCAGCCGGCCGGGAAACGGGGTTCCAGTCACTGGCAAGGATCTGCGCGTAGCAATGGATGTGGTGCTGCGGGGCGAGAAGCCAGGCTCAGATCAGCAGGCGTCGATCGGATGCAACATCAAGTGGAAGTCTTAGCAGGCTGAACTAACCGGTGAGGATCCCAGGTCTCAAAATCGAGACCTGGGGCACCCATATTCTTGCTGATTGGGAAACATTACAACGGCAGGCTCTTGAGATACTCGCGGAACTTTTCGCCAAACTCGGGGCGTTTGAGGGCGAATTCCACGGTGGCCTGCAACATGCCGAACTTGTCTCCTGCGTCGAAACGCTTGCCCTCGAAGGTGTAGCCGAAGACCTTCTCCTCTTTCAGCAAGGCCTTGATGCCGTCTGTGAGCTGGATTTCGCCGCCGGCGCCTGGCGTGGTCTGTTCGAGCAATTCGAAGATGCGCGGGGTGAGGATGTAGCGGCCGATGATGGCCTGCTTCGATGGCGCATCTTCAAACTTCGGCTTCTCCACCATGCCAGTGCAGTTGTAGATGCGCGGGTCGCTAGGATCCGGAGATCCTGCGAGCACTCCGTAAGCGGAGATTCCGGTTCCCTCAACGGTTTGCGTAGCCAACACGGAACCGCCGCGCTCGTTGAAGACGTCGATCATCTGCTTGAGGCAAGGAATCTCGGCATCGATCACGTCGTCAGGAAGAATGACGGCGAAGGGTTCGTTGCCTATAAGTTCCTTGGCGCAGAGGACAGCATGCCCCAGCCCGAGCGGCTCACGCTGGCGCACGTAACTAACGCGCGCGAGTGCGGATACACCGCGCGAAACGGCCAACAGTTCCTTTTTCCCGCGTCGCTCGAGCGTGGCATCGAGTTCAAAGCTGTGGTCGAAATGATCTTCCATGGCGACTTTGCCGCGGCCGGTAATGATAATGATGTGCTCGATGCCGGATGCTACGGCTTCTTCAACGCCGTACTGAATGATGGGCTTGTCGACGAGCGCCAGCATCTCCTTGGGAATGACCTTGGTGGCAGGCAGAAAACGCGTGCCCAGTCCGCCAGCGGGGAAGACTACTTTCCGTACTTGCTCGCTCATTGCATCTCCAGGAATATGTTCAAAGCCTTAGGAAACGCGGCCCAATCTTTCATCATTTAACGGCCACCAACGGTCAGGCTGTAGCCCGTTCGTGGTATTGGCCAACACATTTTCAAAGCGTCGGAGAATCGTCGCCCAGCAGTGCTTCGCGCACGATCTTGATGGGCGGGAAGCCCTGGCTGAGAAATTCGTCGTGGAACGTTTGCAGCGAAAAGGCTGCGCCTTGCTTTTTCATCAGGTCTGAGCGCAGCTTCATGATCTCAAGTTTGCCCAGGGTGTAGTAAAGATATGTGGGATCGCCGGCGCCTCGTTTGGCTTCGACTTCCGAAGTCTCCTTGGGTTGGTAGCCTTCCTTCTGGAAGAATTCCAACGCTTGATCGTAAGTCATATTCCCAGTATGCATTTGGATGCCGACGATGAAGCGGGCGTTGCGCAGCAGCGCATCCTGCAGTTGGCCGAGACGAAAGAATTTGGCTTCGCGCTCATCCTTGGCGCCCGAGCCCGGTTGGCCGTAGCCATTGTCGAGCATCATCTGTTCGGTGTAGTGCGCCCACCCCTCGACGTTGGTGTTTGCGCTGAGAATTTTGCGCACGCGGCTTGGGAACCGCGAAGAGTACAGATACTGCATGTAGTGGCCGGGGTATGCCTCGTGTACCGACGTGGAGATGACCGTACCGATATTGAAGGAATGCATATAGCCCGCGACCTCGGCAGGCGTCATCGATGGGTCAGGCAGCGTGACGTTGAAGTACGACGTGGTTGCGCGTGTTTCGAAAGGGCCCGGAGAGTCCATGCTGGCCTGGGTTGTGGCTCGCATGAAAGGTGGCGTCTCTTCGACGACGGGGCGCACATCCGACGGGATGGTGACGATGTGGTGCGCGCGAATGAAGTCGAGGAGGCTGGTGAACGTAGCGGTGAAAGTGGGAATCAGTTGATCGGGCGCAGGGTGCTGGCTGCCGAGTTCTTCAAGAACTTCGCTTGGAGTCTTGTTAGGCTCGAGTTCGTGGGCGACTTCGGCAAAGTGCTGCTGGTTTTGGTGCATGTCGGCATAGCCGATTTCGAGGAGCTTCGGGAGAGGCAGGTCGACCATTTCGTCGTACAACAGCTTCTTTGAAAAAGTATCGGCGCCGATGCGGAAATCGCCGTTGGAGCGGGGCAGAAGATCAGTCTTCAGCCACTTCAGATAGTCGTTGAGTGCGGAGATAACAGCGGCGTTGGTCTGCGCAAATTCTGCCTTCAGCGCCGGATCGTGCGCATCGGCGAAGGCGTCTGGAACATCGTGCTGGAAAAAGCTGACGATGCCGGGGAGTTGTTCGATTGCGATTTCGGTGAAGATGTGCGGAGGGTTCTGCAGGTTTGTGCGCGCCTCGGCAAGGAGGCCCGGCATCTGCTTCTCGCGGGCGATGAGCGAACGGAGGCGGTCATCGGCCGGGGCAAATTTGCGCTCCATGAGTGTGAAGGCGGCATTGGCACAAGTGCTGGAGTAGTTGTCGGCGTTCTTGGCCCAGGGTCGGATCGTCTCAAGAGTCAACAGGAGCGAACGAATGTTGCCGAGGACCATCTGGCGGTCTCCGCGAGTGGTCTGGTCGAGTGAGGTGGCAGGAATGGCGGAGATGCGCTTTTCGAAGTCGTGGAGCGCAGCCACTTCAGCATCAATGCTTGCTCGCGAGAAGTCTTCGAGTTTTGTATCGTACTGGTGATAGCCGATGACGGTTCCACCGGTGGGCTGATTCGGAAAGTAAACCTGATCGAAGTACTCATCAGACACGCGTTGAAACTGCTGCTTCGCGGTTGGGTTTTCGGCGTGTGCGGCGAACGTCATGCAGGCTCCAAAAGCAATCAGAGTGGCGATTTTTCTCACGGTTCCTCTTGTACGAAATGCGAATTAGGCTGTTACAGCGTCGGGAGTTAGTTTTTCGAGCAGGTCCCGAATCTCCAGTAGAACATCGTCGGGGCGGGTAGCGGCCAATGGAAACTTGAGCAGGCCCTGCGGCGTGAACTGCGCGCCGCGCTTGGCGTAGCGCGCCACCAGTCGCATCAGTTGCTGGGGATCGATCGAAGCCTTCTCAGTGAAACGAATCTGCAACTCATTGCGTTTGCGATCGATTTGCGCGATGCCCAGGTGTTCGCACTCGAGGCGCAGCGCAGCGGCTTCGAGCAAGTACACGGTGGAGTCGGGCAGCGCACCGTAGCGATCTTCCATTTCGGCGCGGAGGTCGACGATGGCCTTTTCGCTTTCCGCCCCGGCGATCTTCTTGTAGAGGCGCAGGCGCTGATTTTCTTCGCCGACGTAGCTCTCGTCGATACGCAACGCGATGCCGAGATTGAGCTGCGTCGATGGACGCTCCTCGCCGCCTTCGCCTTTCAGTTCCTTGACCGCAGCCTCGAGCATCGACGTATACAGCTCGAAGCCAACCGCTTCAATGTGCCCGCTCTGCTCGCCGCCAAGCATGTTCCCTGCCCCGCGCAGTTCGAGGTCGAGTGCGGCGATTTTGAATCCGGCGCCGAGATCCGAGAACTCCTTGAGTGCGGCAAGACGGCGGCGGGCGATGTCTGTCAGTTCGCGCTCTGGCGGGATGAGCAGATACGCGTAGGCGCGGCGGTTGGACCGGCCCACTCGGCCGCGAAGCTGATAAAGCTCGCTCAATCCATGGCGATCTGCGCGGTTGATGATGATCGTGTTCGCCAGCGGAATGTCGAGACCGTTTTCGATGATCGTGGTCGCGACCAGCACGTCGAATTCGTGGTGCATGAAAGCCAGCATCACGCCTTCCAGGTCTTTTTCGCCCATCTGGCCGTGGCCGACGACGACACGCGCGCCGGGAACAAGCTCTTGGATCCGCGAAGCGATTTCGTAGATGGTCTCGACGCGGTTGTGTACGAAGTAGACCTGGCCCCCGCGCTCGAGTTCCACTTCAATCGCAGAGCGGATGATCTTCTCATCGAACTTCGCCACCACGGTCTGAATTGCCATGCGATCTTTCGGCGGCGTCTCGATCACCGACATATCGCGAAGGCCCACGAGCGACATGTGCAACGTTCGCGGGATCGGCGTTGCAGACATCGCAAGGACGTCGATTTCCTTGCGCAGTTGCTTGAGTCGCTCCTTGTGGCGCACGCCAAAACGCTGCTCCTCGTCGACTACGAGCAAGCCAATATCCTGGAACTTAATGTCCTTCGATAGAATGCGATGGGTGCCGATAAGAATATCGACCTTGCCGGTTTCGATCTTTTCGACAATAACCTTCTGTTCCTTCGGTGTGCGAAAGCGCGACATCATCTCTACGGTGATCGGAAACTGTAAGAAGCGCTTCTTGAACGTCTCGTAGTGCTGAAACGCGAGCACTGTCGTCGGCGTGAGCACGGCAACCTGTTTGCCGTCCTGCACTGCTTTGAAGGCTGCACGCATCGCGACCTCGGTTTTGCCGTAGCCCACGTCGCCGCAGAGCAGCCGGTCCATTGGCGTGGTCGCTTCCATGTCCTGCTTCACGGCGCTAATGGCGGTGAGCTGGTCGTCGGTCTCGCGGTAATCGAAGGAGTCTTCGAACTCACGCTGAAAATCGTTGTCCACCGAAAATGCAGTTCCCTGCGCGGTGTGGCGCTGTGCGTAGAGCTTGAGCAGCTCGGCCGCCATGTCCTGCATGGCCTTCTTCACGCGCGCCTTGGTCTTCACCCACTGCTGCGAGCCCAGCTTGTTCAAGACTGGCGCGGGCCCGGTATCGGTAGAGCGATACTTCTGGATCAGGTCGAGGCGCGTGAGCGGGACATAAAGCTTTGCCTGCTCGGCAAATTCGAGAATCATGAACTCGACGGCAACGCCGTCCTGCACGATCTCCTTCAATCCCTGGTATTGCGCGATACCGTGCTCCACGTGGACGACATAGTCGCCGATGGCGAGATCGCGGAAGTCGGAGAGAAACGCCGCGGTCTTCGATTTCTTCGGCTCGGGCCGCGCGGTGATGTCGGCATCGTCCGACATATCGTTTGCGCCGAAGAGAATCAGGTTTGCATCGGGAAAGCTGACGCCCGATGCAATTTGTGTGCGCACAATGACAGGCACGCGCATGTCACCGGCAAGGTAACTGGCCTCTTCAAGTTCGGCACCGTGCGAGACAACACGGCTGCCGAGGCGATAGGGCACCTGGTACTCGCGCAGCATGGTCGCCGTGCGCTCCACATCGCCCTGGGTAGACGCGGTGACAACAATGTGCTGCTCGGCGGCCATCAGGTTCTTGAGTTGATCAACAAGGGCGGGTATGGAGCCATGAAAGCGCAGTGTCGGCCGGGAGTTGAACGCGATCTCGCCCAACGTGTTGTCTTCTTCAAGCACGTCTACAACGCCGAGTTGATCGAGGTCGAGGCCGTGATGGGATTCAAGCAGACCCTGCAGAACTTCGGGGCGAAGATAAATGTCCTCAGGGCGAATGAGCGAGCCGATGCCAGAGCGTTCGTGGCGCTGCTCAACCTTGTTCCACCAGCGATCGATCTGGTTGCGCACCATAGCAGGCTCTTCGACAAAGAGGACACTGTGCGGCAGCAGGTTCAACAAGTGCGTTTCGGCACCGGCAACCGAAGAAAAGAACTCCCAGCCTGGAAAGACGCTGACGCCAGCGGCGGCTTCCGCTTCGATGGCCATCTCTTCTTCTTCATCGCTCGCGTCATCGGCAACCTGCACATGCTGTTTGCTGAGGCGCGCGTGCACGGCGGCGAGCAGGTGCTCGGTGACCGGCGTTTCAGTCAGCGGCAGAAGCTGCGTTTCGTCCAGTCCCGATTGCGAACGCTGCGTTTCGGGGTCGAATTTACGGATGGTGTCTATTTCGTCGCCGAAGAACTCGATGCGCACAGGGCGGTCGGCCTCGGGGGAGTAGACGTCGAGAATACCGCCGCGTCGCGTGAACTGGCCGGGCATCTCGACCAGGTCCATCTGGGTATATCCGACGCTGGCCAGGTGGCCGGTAAGGACTTCGACGTCGAGTTCTTCGCCACGGCGCACCGTAACGGCGAGGCTGGAGTAATAGTCACGATTGAAAAGGCGGAGCGCCGCGGCTTCCGCTGGCGCAATCAGAATAGACACTGCGCCAGTGGCGAGTTTAAAGAGCGCGGCAGCGCGCTGCTCCTGCACATCGGGGTGGGGCGAGAGATTCTCGAACGGCAGCACGTCGTGGGCAGGCAGGCGAACAACGCGGCTGGAATCAATGGCGCCTGTCAGGTCGCATCCAGCGCGCAAGGTCAGCTCCAGGGCCTCGGCGGCTTTATTGTCAGCCACAACAACGATCACGAGCTTTTTGGCAGCGCGGGCAAGTAGCGGAAGGTAAAGCGAGCGGGCGGTATTCGTCAGTCCGGACACACGTCTGCGCCCGACACCGAGGGAGAGGTGCCTGCGAACGCGGTCGAACGAGGAGGACTGCTCCAGTTCCGCGAATATTTCGCGGACAAACGGGAGGATCATGCGAATTCCAGTTTACCAGCGCCTGTGCGGGACTGCGCGTTCAGTAAACTGCTCCTCGCGGCTCTTAAGGTTTGGGGCAAGCGCTGGGCTAATCAGCCACTTGTGGTACGACAGACGGCCGTTTTGCGGATTCGCTGTAAACAAGCCATCCACCCAGCGCCATACCGCCTGCGATGGCCCACAGGCCGGCCGAGTAGTGATGTGTAACATCGTGCAGCCATCCCATGGCAAAGGGTCCGGCAAATGCACCAACAGCTCCAACGGAGTTGACCAGTGCAATGGCCGCTCCCGCTGCCTTGCCTGTGAGGCGGCTTGAAGCGAGGCTCCAGAAAATGGGCAATGCGGCGAGAAGTCCCATCGCGGCTAGCGAAAAACTGGCGACTGCTGCGAGAACAGAGTGAGCCAGGGCGGCGCCGACGAACCCCATCGTCGCTGCGAGAAAGAGAAACGGCAACGCGCGGAAACCGCGCCGGCGGCTGGCCCACAGCATTGCCAGCGCACCAAGGCCAAAGGTCGCCGTGGCCCACCAGCCCGTGGACAAGTTGGACGCGCCCGCAACGACGAGAACCTTCGGCAGCCAGAACGTGAGCCCGTAGTTACCGCCGCTCCAAAGGAAGTAGATGACGCAGTCGCGCGCGATATGTGGTCCCTGCTTGCCCGTTTCCTCAGTCGCGGGCCGCTCATCCTGGTTGAGTTGAGTCTTCAGTTCTTCTCGTTCTTCGCGTGAGAGCCACGCCGCTGACCACGGGCCATCAGCGAGCAGGAACCAGGCGGCGACGCCGAGGATCACGGCTGGCGCGCCCTCCATTAGAAAGAGCCACTGCCAGCCACGCAGCCCTGAAAGATTGTTCAATTGGAGGATATGTGCGGAGATGGGAGAACCAATCGAATTGCACAGTGGAACTGCGAGCAGAAAGATTGCCAGAATCCGCGTGCGTAATGTTCGGGGCAGCCAGAAAGTGAAGTAGTAGATCACGCCGGGGTAGAAGCCCGATTCAGCGATTCCGAGCAAAAAACGAGCGCCGACATATGTCCCCTCACTGTGCACGAACGCGGTGGCCATCGAGATGATTCCCCAGATCACCATGAGGATTGCGAGCCAGCGGCGTGCGCCGAGACGCGCAAGCACGAGGTTTGCGGGGACTTCAAAAAGACAGTAACTGAGAAAGAAGACGCCGGCCGCGAAGCCATAGACGCTCTCACTGATGCCAAGATCGCGATTCATGGTGAGCGCGGCAAAGCTGATGTTCACGCGGTCGAGGAACGCGACCATGTAGAGCAGCATGAGGAACGGAACGAGCCGCCATGCGATTTTGCGGTAGAGCGGACTCATGGGTTCTGGGCTCACTCGCCGCGGCTCCTATGGATGCGGGAACAAGCTTACAGGATCGCGGGCTAGTGTGGTCGTCCGGGCAGAACGAAGTGCTCGGCGCAGCGGGGCTCGTACGCATCGCCGGGCATCTTGATGGGGCTGTCATAGGGGGCTGGCTTGCCATCAATCAGGCGTTGCGAATAGAGAGCGCGTGCGCCGCAGGTGCAGTAGGCCATGCACTCCGTAATGCTTCCACCATAGGCATTCACGAGCCAGGTCAGGTTGAGCATTTCGCCAAAGGGCATGGCGCGAAAGTCGAGATCGAGCCCTGCAACGAGCACGTCATAGTTGGCATCGAGCAGGTTCTTCGTAAAGAGAAAGAGATCGCTAACAAACTGGCCCTCGTCGATCGCGATGCATTCAACGCGCTTACCGATCTCCTGTTCCAGATTGTCGATCGCCTTGAGAACGGACCACGGGTCGCTCGAGAGAAATTCAAGGGCATTCATCTTCGCGTGGCCGGTGGGATTGCGACTTTCTACGAGGCCCGGTCCGCCCTTGGTGTCGTCGCTCGGCTTGAGCACTAGCACGTATTGCTTGGCGTACTGGCGGCGCATCTCAGCTCGGCGCAACAGTTCTGCGGTCTTGTTGCTGCGCATCGGGCCGAGCATCAATTCGATCTTGCCCGCCATCCTGGCGACTCCGTTGGACGAATGTGGCTTACGAATTTCCATCATAGTTGGGCCGGATGACGGCTGTTTGTAATGCGAGCGTCAATCATTCGTCACCAAGCGTTTTCGAGAACGAGTAGAAGAAGTCCAGCGACTTCCAATAGGAATCAATGGGAAGGCGTTCGTCCTGGCCATGGGCACGCACATCATTGCGTTCCAGCGCAATCGCGGAGTAGCCGTAACATGGATAGCCGGCCTGCGCAAAGTAGATGGAGTCGCTGGCGCCGTCTTCCATCTCCGGCGTCACCGGAATGCCGCGCCAGAGGGCATTTGTAATGCGTGTAAGTGGTCCGAAGACCTCTTTCAGCGGTGCGGGTGGCACGATGGCTTTGCGTTCGGGCGCGGTGTCGGCAACCTTGCCTGCATCGGAGACGTATTTCACGTTGAGTTTCGAATCACCGAAAAGCGTGATGAGTTGCTGGCGGATCTCTTCAGGCGAGTGGCCAGGAAAGATGCGGCAGTTCACGTTGGCCTGCGCCGTCTGCGGTAGCGCATTATTGGCGTGGCCGGCGGCGAGGCGTGTCGCTACACAGGTCGTGCGGAAATTGGAGTTGAAGCTTGGCTCGGTGCTGAGGCGGGCAGCTGCGGCTGCATCGGGCGGCGTCGCCAGAACTCGCGCGGATGTTCTCCGCCATCTCGCCGGTTTCCTGCTTGGCGAGGTTCCCGAAATATACGCGGGTGACTTCGTTCATCTCAAATGGAAAGCTGTAAGCTGCGAGTTTGTTGAGTGCAGTGGTTAGTTCGTAGATGGCGTTGTCGGGCCGGGGAAGCGAGCTGTGGCCGCCACGATTGGTGGCCGTGACCTGATAGTCGGCGTAAACCTTCTCGGTTGCTTCCACATCGCCAACGATGGCGCGGCCGTGATCGAGTTCGACGCCACCGGCATCGGGATTGATGACGAACGCTGCGTCAACCAGGTCGCGGTGATTCTTCACCAGCCAGTCGGCGCCGTTAAATTTGCCGCCTTCTTCATCGGCGGTGAGAGCAAGGATCAGGTCTCGCTTCGGCTTGTAACCCTCGCGGTGCAGACGCAGAAAGGTAAAGACGAGCGCTGCATCGGAGTCCTTCATGTCCTGCGTGCCGCGGCCGTAGAAGTAGCCTTCCTTCTCGATGAACTGAAACGGATCAGTGTGCCAGTCCGACGGCAGTGCTTCAACGACATCGATGTGGCAGAGGAAAAGCACGGGCTTTTCAGTGGTGGGCGCAGCGGCGCGGAGGCGGACGACCAGATTCTGCTTGTTTGCATCGGGACCGAGCAGATGCACGTCGTCGGGGGAGAAGCCGGCATCGAGGAAGCGCTTCTGCATAGCCTTCGTTGCAGCGGTAACGCTGCCTTTCGGAGTGTCGGTGGTGTTGATTTCGATGAGCTGCTTGAAGATGTCGCGCGCCTCGGCGCGTTGGGCGGCAGACGTCGTGGGAAGGGCCGATTGCGCGGCAGATCCAGCGGCAAAGGAAGCGGCACATGCGACGGCCGCAATGATGGCGGGGAAAGTATGGCGGGGCATGGATGCCATTGTACGGCAGCGCGAACGGAGCTGTACGTTTGACTGCCGGGCAGGAGCTACAGGTTTACAGAGGCCGCCAAATCGATTTAATGTGATGCGCGCCAGCATTATGAGGTGCATTATGCATTCGAAGTTATTTGTCGCGACCGCTGCGGTCGCATTCAGTATTGCCGCTGTTTCGATGAATGCCCAGGAACGGCCGAAGATCACTGGGATTTCGCACCTTGCCGTTTACACGTCGGATCCGGCAGCAACGGACCACTACTATCGCGATATCATCGGCGCGGCCAAGGAGACGGACCCCGAAAATCCGCGGGGTGTGAAATATGCCTTCAGCGCAACACAGTACGTTGAGGTGTTGCCGCTGCCTCCGCACGCGGGCGTAAATCGCATGGACCATGCGGCCTTCAACACCGCGAATGCCGAGGGAATGCGGAAGTATCTCGCCGCGAAGGGCTGGAAGACGCCGGCGACGGTGTCGAAAGGTTCAGATGGAAGCCGCTGGTTTGCGGTGCTCGATCCGGAGGGCAACAAGATCGAGTTTGTGCAACCCGCGGCCAACGCGAAAGCTCCGGATGATCCGAATGTAATTGGTCACCACATCATTCACGTGGGCTTCCTGGTGCACAACCGCGAGGCCGAAGACAAGTTCTATCGCGACCTGCTCGGCTTCAGGCCGTACTGGTACGGCGGCATGAAGGACGACAAGATCGATTGGGTCAGCCAGCAGGTTCCCGATGGGCACGACTGGGTGGAATACATGCTGACGAGCGGACCGTCGGGATCGGGGATTCCGGCGAATATCTCGCAGCAGTCGCTAGGCGTGCTCGACCATCTGTCGATCGGCGAGAACTCGGTGAATGACGCGTACAAGAATGCTCGAGGCCGGCAACCGGCTTGACGGCAAGCACGACGCAGGGTCCGAAGATCGGCAAGGACGGCAAGTGGCAGTTCAACCTCTATGATCCGGATGGAATCCGGCTGGAGCTGATGAATTTCCATGCCACGGAGAAGCCCTGCTGCTCGTCGTTCACGGCGCAAGATCCGGCAGAGTAGCGGTTCTTTCGCGCGAACCGATTCAGGTTCGTTGCTTTCCCACCCTTGGCGCAAAATCGCGCCAAGGATGGGGCACCCATGCGAGTCTGCAGGACAACGCATTTCGGTCTGAACTCACGCTTGCGCGTTAAAATTCAGATATGGCCGCAACAGCGCTATCTCCTGACGTTCTCGCCAAATACGAGCCGGTCATCGGGCTCGAAGTTCACGTGCAACTGCTCACCGCGACCAAGGCATTCTGCGGATGCGCGAACAAATTTGGCTCCGAGCCCAATACGAACATTTGCCCCGTGTGCCTGGGGTTGCCGGGCGCGCTGCCGGTGCTGAATGCCAAGGCAGTGGAGTTTGCCATGCTGGCGTCGCTGGCGCTGAACTGCGAGGTCCGCGAGCGGTCCATCTTTGCGCGCAAGAACTACTTCTATCCCGACCTGCCCAAGGGCTACCAGATTTCGCAGTACGACAAGCCGATGGCCGAGCATGGCTGGATCGAAGTGCCTACGGCGGACGGAAGCATCAAGCGCATCGGCATCACGCGGCTGCACATGGAAGAGGACGCGGGCAAGAGCCTGCACGACGGCTTTGCCGACTCCGCGACGCGGACCTATCTGGACCTGAACCGCTGCGGCACGCCGCTGGTCGAAATCGTGAGCGAGCCCGACATCCGCACGCCCGACGAGGCCTTCGAATACCTCACGCGGCTGAAGGAGATCCTGCTCTACACCGCCGTCTCCGACTGCAACATGGAAGAAGGTTCGCTTCGTTGCGATGCGAATGTAAGCGTCCGCCTCAAAGGCGCTCCGAAGTTCGGGACGAAGGCCGAAGTCAAAAACGTCAACAGCTTCCGCTTCATCCGCGCGGCGCTGGAGTACGAGATCGAGCGCCAGATCGAAGTCATCGAAGAAGGCGGGCGCGTCGTGCAGGAGACACGCCTGTGGAATGCGAATGAGGGCCGCACCTACTCCATGCGCTCGAAGGAACAGGCGCACGATTACCGCTATTTCCCGGAACCCGACCTGCCGCCGCTTATCGTGACGCCGGAATTCCTTGAGGCAGCGCGAGCGAAGCTGCCGGAGCTGCCGGAGGCGCGGCGCAAGCGCATGATCGCCGAGTACGAGTTGAACCCGAAGGACGCGCACACGCTGACGGCTTCGCGCGAGTTTGCCGACCGGTTTGAGGCCGCGGCGAAGACAGCGAAGAATCCGCGGCGCGTGGCCAATCTGCTGCTGAGCGAGCTGGGCGGCCGGCTGAAAGCTCTGGGCCTGGAACAGGATCAGTCGCCAGTTTCGATGGCAGGGTTTGGTGATGGCGGCCGACCTGCTCGACGAGGACAAGATCAGTTCGAAGCAGCTGAAGGGCCTATTCGATATCTGTTTCGAAAAGGGCGAGGACTTCCCTGCTGTCTACGAGCGAGAGAAGCCGCAGCAGATCACCGATGCGTCAGCGATCGAGGCGATGATCGACCAGATCATTGCCGCCAATCCGAAGCAGGTGGAGCAGTATCGCGCCGGCAAGAAGACAGTGGCGGGCTTCTTCGTAGGCCAGGTGATGAAGGCATCGAAGGGCCAGGCCAATCCGGCGCTGCTGAACGAACTGGTGACGAAAAAGCTCGACGGTTAGGTGTGCCTACTTCAGCTTCAATTCAGTCTCAAAATCCTTGCGGGCATCCCAGGAACTGACGGTCTTTGGTCGCGCTTTTTTTGCCGTCCTTCTCCGCCCACAGATCGTAGTCGTCCGTCATGTTGACCTGGGCAAAACGAAAGCTGCCGTTGCTAGCAGATGTATAACTGCGGATGGACTTGGTTTTCTGGTTCTTGAGGAAGACGGTCGCACCCTGCACTGGTGCAGAGTTGTCGTCAACCACGAGGCCGGCTACGTTGCGCTGGCCCAGGTTCTGGCGCATGAGCCAACACCGGCATGTTGTGCCGCTGGAACGATCCCCAATGTAAGGGCGACAAAAGCCACCCATGCCGCCACTCTTGCGCGGTTCCCTTTCACTCTTCCTCCTCTTCCTTTTCCAGTGAAGTCGTCTTCGTCCTCGTCGATGCCCTCTTCCACTTTGCGACAGCTCCAGCGGTTCTACGCCGACAATCTCATATTCCGTTCCACACTCATCACAGGCGACCACGTCGCCCTCTTCCACTTCTTCAACTTCGATATCAAGATCGTTTTCGCATTCCGGGCAGCTTGTCATGGCAGCCTCCTCTCTCAAGGCATTTCGTGATGTAGGATGACGGTACCCCTAGGGTACGGACTTGGGTAGTTTTAGGCAAACCGTTCGCAAAGGTCAAGAGGCCGCCTCCCCCTCCTCTGGACCGAAGTACGCCTATCGGAGATCAAACCATGAAGTTACTCAAGTGGCCCTGCTATTGCGCGCTGGCCTGCGGCATCGCAAGTGCGCAGCCTGACTATGCGCTTCATGCCACCCCCGTCGGTCCCGCGCCGGTCGATCCGGCCATCGCACGGGCTCTCACAACCATCAAGCCCCAATCAAATACAACAGACGATCAAAACGCTGGTTGGTTTCGGTACCCGCAGCATACGTTTCCAGCATGGATACCGATCTGCCGCCCGGCCAGGGCATCAACGCCGCGGCGGACTGGATCGTGGCCAGTTCGAGCGATCTCGCGCGAATGCGGCGGCTGTCTCGAGGTGAAACGCGACACCTTTACCGCCGATCCGGCCAGCGGCGCGGCGCCGTGGGCACGGCCGAATTCCCAAGCCGACACAAATCACCAATGTCTACGCCATTCTGCGCGGAACCGATCCGGCGCAAGCCAGGCGCATGGTCCTGGTCACCGGCCATTACGATTCGCATTAACTCCAACATACGCGAATTGGGCCGATACTTCCGGTGCCGCCCCGGGGGCCAACGATGATGCCTCGGGCGTGGCCGTCTCGCTGGAGTGCGCCCGCGCTCTCAGCAAGATGAAGTTTCCCGGGACCATCGTGTTCGTCGCAGTGGCCGGCGAAGAGCAGGGCCTGGTCGGGTCAGCGCATCTGGCCAAACTGGCAAAAGATGAAGGCTGGGATCTTGAAGCCGTGCTGAACAACGACATCGTAGGCGGCAACACCACCCCGGGCGACACGCTGCAGCTCAAAGACCGCGTGCGCGTGTTCTCCGAGGGCGTTCCACAGGCGGCGACGCCGGAAGAGGCGCGGCGCATCCGCGCATCTGGGCAAAGAAAACGACTCGCCCAGCCGTGAACTTGCCCGCGCCATCGCCGAGACAGCCGCATACCTACTTCTCGCATCCGGGATCGACAAAGCCTTTCACGGCATTTCTTGTCGCCCGGCCCGATCGCTACCTGCGCGGAGGCGATCACAGCTCGTTCAACCACGAGGGTTTGCCGCCGTCCGCTTTACCGAGTGGCGCGAAGACTACAACCACCAGCACCAGAATGTCGTTCAACCTGCGGCGGGCTCCAGATGCTCCGGTGATGGGCGACCTGATCGAATTTGTCGACTTCAACTACGTGGCTCAGGTTGCGCGGCTAAACGCCGCCACGCTGGCAACGCTTGCATCTGCGCCCGGCAAGCCGCAGAACGTCACCATCGTAAACAAGATGACGGAGAACGGATCGACGCTCACCTGGGAGCCTCCTGCGGGTGGAGGCGTAGCGCATTACGATGTGCTGTGGCGCGAGACCACCGCATCCAACTGGCAATATGTGAAGCGGGTTGCTGCAACAGAGGCGAACGGCGAGGTCACGGTCTCGCTTCCCATCTCCAAGGACAACGTGATCTTCGGCGTACGGGCGGTGGATGCAAAGGGTCATCGCGGGCTCGTTGTAGTTCCCTGACCGGAATGGGCTGCCGAGATTTATAGCAGCCTGCAAATTTCAAGTCCCATGACACATGCAAGCTGTTCCATTTAACCTGTTCAATACGATGGCAAGGATTGGCGCCACACCGTTTGCCTTCCCCGACTTTCGCGGCGCCACGCGCCGGCTGGTGCTGGTGAACCTGGGCGCCTATTTCCTGCTTGCAATTGCAGGGATGGTGTCCCCGGCCGCGGCCGAGTCAGTGCTCGCTCATCTGCTCTTCTACCCGACAACGTTCTTGCAAGGGTGGATCTGGCAGCCCTTCACCTACAGCCTGGTGCATCCCACTGGCCTGATTGTCTCCACGCTCTTTGAACTGCTCTCCATCTGGTTCCTGGCTGGATTCCTCGAGGCGTTCCACAACGATGCATGGGTGATGGGTCTCTACGCCACCTCGGTGATCGGAACGGCGTTGGCGGCGCTCGCCATCTACGGTGCCAGCGCTGCACTTGGTTCGTCGCTGGTCGCATACCCGCTGTATGGATGCTTCGGCGGCATCTTCGGCTTGTTGATGGCCATCGGGCTGCTTTACGGGGATGTGCAGTTCCAGATGTTTTTCGTTATCGGCATCAAGGCCCGCTACATGGCCATTATTTATGCGCTTGTAGCCATCGCCATGATGTTCGGCAGCATGCGGATGTACGCCTTTGCTCAGCTCGGCGGAGCGCTCGCGGGCTTTGCCTTCATTCGCATGGCGCCGCGTCGTGGATTCTCATTTGTGTTCAGCGAGAAGTGGTATGGCCTGCGCAATGGCTACTACCGCTGGAAACGCCGGAGAGCCGCAAAGAAATTCGAGGTCTACATGCGTTCCCAGGGGCGCACAGTGAAGTTTGACGGCAGCGGAAAGCAGCTCGACGAAGACCAGGACGACAAAAAGCGATGGAACTGAATTGGAGTTCCGCCCTCTTTCGGTGAAATGAAACTCAAGCACGTGCCATGACGCAGAACCGCATCGAGAACATCCGCAACAACTACGACCGCATCGCGGATGACTACGCACACAAGCTCTTCGACGAGCTGGACCACAAGCCATTCGATTGCGAACTGCTGAAGCGTTTTGCCGCCTCTGTAAAGGATTGCGGCGCTGTCTGCGATATCGGCTGCGGCCCTGGACAGGTTGCACGTTTTCTCCGAGATGCCGGGGGCGAGGTCTTTGGCCTCGACCTCTCGCCGCGGATGATCGCGCAGGCTCGGCGACTCAATCCCGAGATCGAATTCCGCGAAGGAAACATGCTCGCGCTCGATTTGGAAGACGCCTCACTCGCAGGAATTACTGCGTTTTACGCGATCGTGAACGTTCCCGCGGACTCGCTGCCCCTTGCATTCTCCGAGATGTATCGCGTCTTGCATCCCGGCGGATTGCTACTCCTCAGCTTTCACATTGGCGACGACGTGATCCGACCCGAAGAACTCTGGGGCAATCGAATCACGATGAAGTTTTACACGCTGCAACCACAACGGATTGAGCGGCTGTTAGCGAATGCGGGATTCACGATCGAAGACATTGTTGAACGTGACCCCTACGCCCCGGAGATCGAGTACCAGAGCAGGCGAGCGTATATCTTCGCGCGCAAATCTGGCGCCAGCGCTTGAGGAGCAATCGATCCGCACATCGGACGCGATGCCTCATTCGATACAATCCTCAATGGCATGAACAAGAAGATTGCATTTCTCTTTCCGGGGCAAGGTTCGCAGACCGTTGGCATGGGGCGCGATCTTGCCGAGCGGTTCCCTGTTGCAAAACAGACCTTCGCGGAAGCGGACGAAGCCTGCGGATTCGGCTTGTCGCGGCTCTGCTTTGAAGGCCCTGAAGAAGAACTGAAGCTGACCGAGAACACGCAGCCGGCCATCATGACGGTGAGCGTGGCTGCTCTGCGCGTGCTTGCGGAGCACGGCGTGCAACCATCGCTTGCCGCAGGTCACTCTCTGGGTGAATGGTCGGCGCATGTTGCGGCAGGCACGCTGAAGTTTGCCGATGCTGTTCGTGCGGTGAAGGCACGCGGCCGTGCAATGCAGCTGGCTGTACCGGCAGGCCAGGGCGCGATGGCGGCGATCCTCTCGCTCGATCCTGCTCAGGTGATCGAGGCATGCCAAGACGCAGCAAGAGAAACAGGATTGACGGTTGCGGCTGCCAACCTCAACTCGCCGGGACAGACCGTAATCTCCGGCGCAACGGCGGCAGTGGAAAAAGCTGCGACACTCTGCAAGGCGATGGGCGCGCGACGCGCCGTGATGCTTCCAGTCAGCGCACCCTTCCATTGCACGCTGATGCAGCCCGCGCAGGAGGAGGTGGCACGGGTGCTCGCAGGATTGCAGCTTTCCGAGCCCCGAATTCCTGTCGCCGCAAATGCGAGTGGAACGATGGTGACTACTGCCGATGGCGCGCGCGATGCACTGATCGAGCAGGTGACGGGTACGGTGCGCTGGGTGGATTGCGTGAGAACGCTGGTTGGGGCGGAGGCGGAGTTGTTTATCGAGGTTGGCCCCGGCAAAGTGCTCTGTGGCCTGCTCAAGCAGATCGACCCGGCGCAAAAGTCGATGAATGTGGAAGATTCAACGAGCCTGGAAAAGGCTCTGGCGGAGTTGGCCTCCGCCTGAGCACTACTCGCCAAAGAATCCGAATCTTTTCGCCTTCGATGCGCGCTATGGCCCGAGGTACAGTTCTTCGTCTGGCGGCGCGAAGTCCAGCGTGTGGTCCTTGGGAAAGTACGTAAGGAAGAGCGCCTTGCTCTTGCGCCCGTTGATCAGCAGCCCCACCAGCAGCACATTTCTGAACACCCGTGCCGCCACAATTTGGTGGCTCTGGATCACACCATATTCGTTTTGAGCGCTGTTCGGACCCCAATCGGCCTCAAAACGATCGAATGTATAGGAGTTGTACTTGTCGGGGTGCTGCTGCCAGTTTGGATCGTGCATCCAGATGCCGTAGGCCTGCTTCAGGTCGTTCTTTTCGACAGACTCCATGAAGTGGTTGATCGTGTGTCGGCCCCGCAGATGCGTCCACCAGTTCCAGGGCCAGTCGGCGGGATGGCCGGAAAGAAGCCAGAAGGCCACAATCAGAGCGAACAGAAGGCCGGCGCCGCCGAACATCATGATGCGATTGCGTTGTTCGCGCGCTTCGTCAAATTTGGGAGCATCGAGCAGGGTCATCGCAGACTTTCCTCGCAGTCAAGAATACGGCACGACAGGGGATTGTTAATAGGAGTTGGGGATAACCAACGTCAGTGCCAGGTTGCGCGACCATAGTGCGGCGCTGATCGATTGAGCACGAGCTAAATCCTCCTCTATCTTAGACACCGGCAGAGACACGCGTAGTTCCCCGGCTTGTTATTCCCTGCTTCCGATTCCCTTCTCTCCGTCTTTCACTCCCTGCTGTACGTGTTCCGGTCCTTGTCCTCGTGGCGTTCGAGCGCGAGCTCGATGAGCCGCGTGATCAGGTCGCTGTACGAGATGCCTGTTGCCTCCCACAGTTTGGGGTACATGCTGATCTGTGTAAACCCGGGCAGCGTGTTTACCTCGTTGAGGTAGATACGGCGCTTGCCGTCCGGCTCCATCAGGAAATCGACGCGGGCAAGCCCCGCAAGATCACACGCCCGAAACGCGGCAACCGCCATCTCGCGAATCTGCTTCGCCTCTGCGCGGGTGATTTTCGCAGGAATAACCGGCACAGAACCTTCAGACAAATACTTCGCCTCGTAGTCGTAGAACTCCTTGCCAGGAATAATTTCGCCCACCACGCTGGCTTTGGGATCATCGTTGCCGAGCACGCCGACTTCGAGCTCGCGGGCGCGAGACTTGCTGCCGCCCACCCCTTGCTCGATGACGAGCTTTCGATCATATTTGGCGGCCTCGTCAAGAGCCGGTCCGAGTTCCTTGCGATCGTGCGCCTTGCTGATCCCCACCGACGAGCCGAGGTTCGCAGGCTTCACAAAGACCGGATACTTGAGCGCAGCCTCGATCTGCGCGATCGGCTTTGCGCGGCGAGGCTTCCCACTCCGAGCGCAGGATCGTGACGTGTTTCACGATGGGCAGACCGGCATGTGCGAACAGGCTCTTCATCACGTCCTTGTCCATGCCCGCCGACGAGCCCAGAACGCCCGAGCCAACATAGGCGATGCCTGCTAGTTCAAACAGTCCCTGGATGGTGCCGTCCTCGCCGAATGTGCCGTGCAGAACGGGAAACACCACGTCGATGGCTGAAGATCTGTCGGCAACACGCCGTTTCATCGTACCGGCTGAAGCGGCAGCAGACGTCGCAGGCTCCGGGGCCATCAGGGTGGGCATGCCCTCGTGAAGCAGCTTAGCGCCCGGAGTGGCGTCGGGGTCGCCCGCACGCAGATCGCGCGCAACGACGCTCGGATCGCCTTCGAGCAAGCCGGTCGCATCGACCGCGGCCAGCCATCTGCCTTCTTTGGTGATGCCGATCGGCACCACGTCGAATTTCCTGCGATCAATTGCCTTCAGAATCGAGGCGGCCGAGAGCAAGGAGACTTCATGCTCGCCGCTGCGCCCGCCAAACAGAACACCTACGCGAAGTTTTTTTGCCATCGGTCTTATTGTCGCTCACAAGAACGCGAAGAAGGGTGACAGGCGAGGTTCATGTAGTCCCACCCTTCGAGCAGAAAACGCTCGAAGGATGGGGCACCCAGATTCCTTGCGGGTCCACAACTTCGTAGCTGTCAGAGGATCTTCTTCCCGAATGCCGAACAGGCCAGTTCGACGGCGAGATCGGCGGTGCGATTGTGCTCGTCGATCACCGGGTTCACCTCGACGATTTCAAAGCTGAGCATCCGCCCATGGTCGGCCAGAATCTCCATGGCCAGGTGCGCTTCACGATAGGTCGCGCCGCCGCGGACCGGCGTGCCGACGCCGGGAGCATCCTCGGGGTCGATCCAGTCCATGTCGAGCGATACGTGATAGCCGGCTGTTCCCCTCCCCGCGGCGCGCAATGCCTCTTCCATCACGGCGCGCATACCCCGCTCATCAATATCGCGCATGGTGTAGACCTCGCCCATGCCGGCGCGGCGAATGTTGGCACGCTCGGCGGCATCGATATCGCGAACGCCGACCAGCACGGTGTTTTCCGGGGCAATCTTGGGGGCAAAGCCACCGATATCCGTGAGCAATTCCGGCCCCAGACCGAGGAGGGCCGCTAGCGGCATGCCGTGAACGTTGCCGCTGGGCGACGTATCCGGCGTATTGATGTCGGAGTGGGCATCGATCCAAATCACGCCGATCTTCTGGTTCTGGCGCCGATAAAACTCGGAAACGCCCGAAACGGACCCGACAGCAATGGAGTGGTCTCCGCCTAGAACCAGTGGCGTCATTCCCTCTTCCAGCGTCTTCGAAACGGCTTCTGCAGTGCGCGTGCAGGTATCGGCGATCTGCTTGAGATAACGGGCGTTAGGGCTGCCAAAGTTCTGGGTCTCGGCGATGTCGACGGTAACGTTGCCGCTGTCACTAACATGGTGGCCAAGAGCCTCAAGCCGTGCTGCCAGACCCGCAACACGCATCGCAGAGGGCCCCATGTCGACTCCGCGTCGGCTTGCTCCCATGTCGAGCGGCACTCCAAGCACGCGAATGCGCCGGGTAGGCAAGGACTGGGTTCCGCTGGGGGGAAATGAAGCCGTGACGAGGGGAATTTCAGGGTTGGTTGCCATGCAGCGCGCTCTCCCGAATCTGGGCCGCTGTCATGATACCTTGCGCACCCTCAGGCCCGCCCGAAGACGGGTCATTTCCCGTTCAGAACCAGTCATTTCCCGGGCTCGATGTGCCATGACACGGGTAGAACCGATGGCCCGAAAGGTGTAACGAAAGGGGGTGAAGTTGAGCGTAAGATTTTAACAATTGTACCGATATATCTTGCAGAGAAATAAGAGCTAAGTTTCTCCCGAACGAGGAACTAGCAGGCAAATGGGAAAGGAACGAGCGGTGGAGCTGCCCCGCATATCCCGGCAACGCCTGACGCAGTCAGCGGTGGGTTTTGCACTCGCTGTTGCCGCGTCTCTGGGCTTCTTTGCGGCGATTTCCGGCGACGCGCAACAGCCCCTCACCTCACTTCGTGCTATCCACGCCCTCACCAACACCCAGGCCGGTCATCAGCTCCCGGTCTCGTTTGAGGCCACCGTCACCTACTACCGCGCCTACGAACGAACGCTGTTTGTCCAGGATGGCGACCTGGCAATCTACGTACAGCCTCAAGAGCCCGCGCATCTGTCGCCTGGCGATCGTGTACTGATCAAGGGAACCACCCACGAAAGCTTCAGGCCGTTTGTCTCGGCCACCAGCATCACGGTAGTGGGGCACGGCAGCTTGCCAACCCCGGCGCGGGCGACGTTTCAACAACTGATCCGCGCCGAGTTTGACTGCCGGTTAGTGACTGTGCGAGCGACCGTGCGCAATGTCGACCTGGTGCAAAGTACCGATACCCCCAGCGTTTCGGTCCAGATGCGGAGCGACAGCGGACAAATCGACGCAATTATTGACAGCGACGATGTGAATGCTCTCAAAAACATCCTCGATGCCGAAATCGAATTCACAGGGGCTGTTTCCGGACACTTCGATGGCAAAATGCAGGTGACCGGTATCCTGCTTCACGCCAACTCTCTTTCCGCGATAAAGGTGATCAAACTGGCCTCCAAGGATCCGTGGGATCTGCCGCTGACGCCCATGGATCAAATCCTCACGAGCTATCACCTGCAGAACATGACGCCGCGGGTCCGAGTGCATGGAACCATCACCTACTATCAGCCGGGCGCCGCAGTTGTGCTTCAGGACGGCTCCAGAAGTCTGTGGATCATGACCGCATCGATCGCCCCTTTGCGCATTGGAGACCAAGCCGACGCAACCGGGTTTCCCGATGTGCATGACGGCTTCCTGACATTAACCGGCGGCGAGGTTCTCGACCGGCAGATTTCGACGCCGATTGCCCCCCTCTCCGTGACGTGGGCTGAACTGGCAACCAGCCATCACCTCTTCGATCTGGTTTCAACTGAAGCCGAGGTTGTGGCCGAAAATCGCGGTGCCGCTCAGGACGAATACGTACTGAGCTCCGGCGGAAGCCTCTTCTCTGCGATTTACCGGCTGCCCCCGCCGCGAACTCTGCATCCTGCAACCTTATCTCCGATGAAGCACGTGGCCCTCGGCTCGAGAATTCGCGTCGCAGGAATCTGCATCATGGGGGCATCCAATCCGTTTGACACGCAGGTGCCATTCGATATCCTGATGCGCACGACAGACGACATCGTCACCATCGGCGCGCCATCTTTGCTGAACGTAGAGAATCTGGTTCGCGTGGTAGGCATTCTGCTGGTGATTGTTCTGATCGTCGGCGTATGGGGCTGGATTCTGCGCATGAAGGTGCAACACCAGACCGAAACCCTCACCGCGCACGCCGAAAACGAAGCCCGGGTTGAGCGGCATAACACGCAACTGGAGATGAAGCGGAGCAGGATTCTGGAGGACATCAACAGTTCGCGCCCCATGCCTGAGCTGATCGATGCCATCGCAGAGATGGTGGCCTTCAGCCTGGACTCTCCGTTCTGCTGGTGCGAGATGTCGGATGGCGTTCGCATCGGTAACTCTCCAACGAATATGCAGGGAATCCGCAGTATTCGGCTCGATATACCAGCTCGAGCTGGCGGCGCGCTCGGAACGCTCTTCGCGGCCACCGAGACCGGCGAACCTCATCCACAGGATGAATCGTCCGCGCTGGAGGCAGGCGTCCGACTGGCCACGCTCGCCATCGAAACACGCAGGCTATACAAAGACTTAGTCTATCGTTCGGAGTTCGACTTGCTTACTGATATCCATAACCGTTTCTCCCTCGACCGCTACCTCGAACAATTGATCGAGAAGTCAAAGGTCGAGGGCTCGATCTTCGGCATCGTCTACGTTGATCTGGACGAGTTCAAACAAGTCAATGACTTCTACGGCCACCACATTGGGGATCTCTATCTTCAGGAAGTCTCGACGCGCATGAAACGCCAGCTTCGCTCCGGCGACATGCTGGCGCGCCTGGGTGGCGACGAGTTTGCCGCACTCATGCCGGTGGTTCGCAGTCGAGCCGCCATTGAAGAAATCGCGCTGCGCCTCGAACGCTGCTTCGACGCGCCGTTTGCGGTGGAGGGTTACGTGCTTCGCGGAGGGGCGAGCGTGGGTGTCGCACTCTATCCCGACGACGGCACATCGCCTGACTGCCTTTTGAGCGCTGCCGACGCGGCCATGTACGTTGCCAAGCACACCAAGCGCCATGGCGCAGAAATGCCGGACCGTCTGCAGAAGTCGCTCTTCAAGCCCCAGGACTGAGCCAGACAAAGACGCGCCGATTTCCGAAGAAATCGGCGCGCCTTCCCCCCCCGTTAAGATCGGATCGCTTCTCAGCGCACGTGCAGTTGCGAGATGGTCACCTTGCCCTTGAGCAGTTCCGCTTTACGCCACTGGCTCTTCTCGTTCAGCGCCACCCAGCGTCGTTCTTCGCTGCGGTAGTGCCAATCCTTGTCGAGCTGGTAGTAGATCAACGTTCCGGCCGCTTCCATGACCTTGATGATGCTGTTGTCATGCGAGTTCTTCTCGTCGAAGTCGGTGGTCGCGCTCTCGCCCATCTCGGAGTAAATCTCGTTCAACTCGAAGAGCAGCGCATTGACGTTGTCGTCCAGGGCTTCAACGTTGAGGCCGATGCGCTTGGCCTCGCGCAGCGTGATCGGGTAATTGTGCGACGGATAACCGGCATTGAGATTGTTGCTGATCTCGCGCGCGCGTTCCTTGTCGTCCATGTGGTACGACAAGAATCTCTTCGCAAATACGCGTGGAGAGCGCGCTGGAGCGATCGACTGCACCAATCACCAGCGGATGAACATACGGAAACAAGGCCTCATACGGATTCGTCGTCGAATCCTTGGCCTGTTCAGTCCAGAGGCGAATGACCCGCAGCAGTTCGTCGTTGCTGACACTGACGCGGTCATTATCGCGATCGATGGGCGAGAGATCGTGCGTCAAAGAAGTGTCAACGGCGGACAGATGCGCCAGGGGTCCCATCAGGATGCGATCGGCGCCCAGCGCCAGCATAGTCGCGGCCGACTGGCACTCGAGCGGCGCAAGCACCGTGAGGTGCTTCACGTAGCGGCGAAGCAGGTTGACCATGCGCAGAGAGGCCTGTCCCGAGCCGCCGTCAGACTTGACGAACAGCGTGAGGCGCTCAAGGTTCCCCAGGTTGCGCAGCAGAGCGTACAAACCCGCAACATCGTTCTGGCAGATGGAACCTTTGTTGGAATTCCAGTAGGTGATGATGGGCTCGCCGAGCGCGCGAGAAAGCTTGTCGAGCACAGGCTGGGTCCGCTCGATCAGCATCGGCGGCTTTGCCGGGCTGGGGCGGAGCACTGGAAATTCGGATACAGATGCAGCTACAGATACAGATTGGTTAGGCAATTACGGGTACCGCACAGATTGAATTGTCTTGAATGCCTCGATCTTAGCATGATGTCGATCAGGTTGAAACAAAGAAGCAGCGAACCGCTGGGGCCTTCAATGAAGTCCGGCATGGTGATGTGTGGAATCTCACGGACTGCAACCACTTGCAGCTATCAGAGCGACACATGACTCCCGTCACCACACAAAAGAGTCAGACGCAGTTGATTCTTGTCTCAGCAGCGTAAGGATGGACTGTTCAAGAGATCTATATGAAGAGTCGTCAAGAAAACGAATTTCAGTATCGCAACCGCAAATCCGGGAAATCGGGATGAGAATCGCAACTCCTTTCGCAACGCCTGCATCCGTGAATCGGGCGATTTCAATTGCTCTGATTCTGATCGTATTCACCACATTCGCCACAGCGAAGACCATATCATCCCGAACTGACGCTCTCGGAGCCCATGTCAACTCCGGCCGCGGTTGCCCCGCATGCCACATCCCGCACAGCGTCGCACTCAGAGAACGGACTCTCACTCGCAGCGCAAACTCGGCAGGGGAGATGTTGTGGGGCGAGGATGCGACAAGCATGTATGCGGGATGCAGCGGTCGCTTCAAACAGCCTGTATCAGCAAATACACCCGGTTGAGACGGCGTGCTCATATGCCTGAGTTGCCACGACGGAAACTATGGACCTAAGGCGATGATGCGCAACTCCATCTATGAGACCGTTCCTTGGGTTATGGAGTGCCTCACATCATCCCAACGTTGACAGACAGGGATAGCCTCATCGCCGGGCAAGAGATTGAAGACCATCCGATTGGATTCGAAGCACAGGTCAAATGTGGAAGCGCGTTTGGCCGGGATTGCACGGAAACCAACGGTACTATCAGCATGGGGGGAATTCACTCATCGCAGTTTGCTGCGAACTATGGCTTTTTTGTCAGGCCGAGTCATTACGGCAACACGTCCGTCGTTGCTTGCACCACCTGCCACAATCCACACCTGATGACGATAACCCGGGTGACTGCGAGCACCGCATCAAATCTCTTTCCGCCGGGAGTCTATTCGACTCGACACTTTCTGCGCGCTCCGTATGATCCAACAGATAAATCGGGCAATCGATCCGCGCAGTTTTGCCGTCAATGCCATGCCGACAAGTCGAACGAAATGAATGGAAGTTCGGCAATCAGCTACCAATGAAGCGGCTGAGAAGCGGGTCGAGATGCGTCGGTGAAGGAACCGTGGCGGAATCCTCCACAAGTCGAAACAAAGAAGGCCCGGCTTACGCCGGGCCTTATGAGTTGATTGAAGCTGTTGTCGGGGCTGCCGATCTTACTCGGCTGCCATCTCTTCGGCTTCGCCTTCCTGGCGCATGAGCTCCAGTTCGCGCTCGGCGGCTTCGATCTCTGCCGAAACCTCCTGCTGGACACGGGCTGCCGCTTCTTCCAGTTCCGGTGAGAGCTGGACGTTGCGGTAGTACTCGAGGCCCGTGCCTGCCGGGATGAGCCGGCCGACGATGACGTTCTCCTTGAGGCCACGGAGATTGTCGATCGCACCGTTGATGCTGGCTTCGGTGAGAACGCGGGTCGTCTCCTGGAAGCTGGCAGCAGAGATGAAGCTGTCGGTCGAGAGCGAAGCCTTGGTGATGCCAAGCAGAAGCGGACGACCGAGTGCCGGACGGCCACCTTCCCTGACAACACGCTCGTTCTCTTCGCGGAAGCGGAAACGATCGACCTGCTGCTCCAACAAGAAGTTGGTATCGCCCACTTCATCGATCCGTACCCAGCGCAGCATCTGCCGGACAATGACTTCGATGTGCTTGTCCGAGATAGCCACGCCCTGCAGACGGTAGACTTCCTGGATTTCGTTCACCAGGTAAGCCTGTAGTTCCTTCTCACCCAGCACGGCAAGAATGTCGTGTGGGTTCAACGGACCGTCCATCAGCGGGTCGCCGGCACGAAGGCGTTCACCTTCCTGCACGTTGACGTGGATACCGCGAGGTACCGAGTACTCCTTCTCGTCGCCATTGTCAGCCGTGACGTAGATCTTGCGCTGCCCCTTCTGCACTTCGCCGAAGCGGACCACACCATCGATCTCGCTGATGATGGCCGTCTCACGCGGCTTGCGGGCTTCGAAGAGCTCGACCACGCGCGGCAGACCGCCCGTGATGTCCTTCGTACGCGTGCTCTCTTTTGGAATCTTCGCGAGCACATCGCCAGGACCCACTTCATCGCCGTCCTGCACCATGAGGTGAGCACCACGAGGCAGCAGGTACCGCTTGTGTGCCTTCGCATTCTTCACTACGAATGCAGGCTGGCGCTTCTCATCGGGAGCGTCGGCAACCACCCAGCGCGACAGGCCGGTAACTTCGTCGACTTCTTCGTTGAGGGTGATGCCTTCCTGCAGGTCCTTGAACTGCACCGCGCCACCGATTTCCGTGAGGATGGCGTAGGTATAAGGATCCCACTCTGCCAGCAACTGGCCGAGCTTGACCGCCTCGCCGTCCTTCACGCGGAGACGCGCACCGTACACAACCTGGTAGCGCTCCTTCTCACGACCGCGCTCGTCCTGAATGGCGAGCGAGCCGGAGCGGTTCATCGCGACCAGAGTGCCGTCTTTGCTCTCGACGTAGTTGAGGTTGATGAAGCGCACGAAGCCGTTGTTCTTGGCATCGAGGCGCGACTTGTCCTGCACACGGCTGGCGGTTCCGCCGACGTGGAAGGTACGCATGGTGAGCTGCGTTCCCGGCTCGCCGATGGACTGCGCTGCGATCACGCCGCAGGTTTCGCCGAGCTCCACCATGCGGCCGGAGCCGAGGTTGCGGCCGTAGCAAAGTCCGCAGACACCACGACGCGACTCGCAGGTGAGCACCGAGCGGATCTTCACCTTCTCGACGCCCGCGCCCTGAATGGCGGATGCGATGTCTTCGTCGATCTCCTGGTTCACGTCGATCACAACGTTGCCGTCGTAGTCCTTGATGCGTTCGAGCGAGACGCGGCCGATGATGCGATCGCGCATTGGCTCGATGATCTCGCCGGACTCCACGATCGAACCCACGTAGATGCCTTCGCTCGTACCGCAGTCGTATTCGGTAACGATGACGTCCTGCGCCACGTCGACAAGGCGGCGAGTGAGGTAGCCGGAGTCGGCGGTCTTGAGCGCCGTATCGGCCAGGCCCTTACGCGCGCCGTGGGTCGAGATGAAGTATTCGAGCACTGTGAGGCCTTCGCGGAAGTTCGCGGTGATGGGCGTCTCAATGACTTCGCCCGAAGGCTTGGCCATCAGTCCGCGCATACCCGAGAGCTGGCGAATCTGCTGCTTCGAACCACGGGCGCCGGAGTCAGCCATGATGTAAATCGGGTTGAATGCTCCTTCGTCGTCCGCCTTCTTCATGTTGCCGAACATCTCGTCCGCGACCTGATCGGTTACAGCCGACCACATCTGGATGACCTTGTTCGAACGCTCGCCGTTGGTGATCGCGCCGTCCATGTACTGCTTCTGGACTTCGATCACCTTCTTGTCAGCTTCGTCCACCGTGGTGTACTTGCTCGCGGGGATGACCATGTCATCGAGACCGACGGACAAGCCCGACTTCGTGGCGTAGTTAAAGCCCAGCGACTTGATGCGATCGAGCATGCCGACCGTGACCTCGAGGCCGAGGTTCTGGTTGCAGTAGTTTACAAGCTGGCCGATGCCCTTCTTCTTGAGCAGGCCGTTGATGTACGGCATACCCGAAGGAAGTGCGTCGTTCAGAATCACGCGGCCAACGGTGGTGTTGATGTACTCGTTGTTGAAGTCCACCGGCTCAGTGTGCGTCAGATCCTGGTCGTCATAGGCGGTGGTCATATCGAGCACCTTGCCCGTGTAGCGCAGGCGGATCGGCGTCAGCGTCTCCAATTCCTTCGCTTCGAGCGCCATCAGGATCTCTTCGGTATTCGAGAACACACGGCCTTCGCCCTTGCCACCCTTCTTGGCCTTGGTCAGGTAATACAGTCCGAGCACCATGTCCTGCGTAGGCACGGTAATCGGCTGACCGGACGCCGGCGACAGAATGTTGTGCGAAGCGAGCATCAGAACGCTGGCTTCGATCTGCGCTTCAGGCGACAGCGGAATGTGCACTGCCATCTGGTCACCGTCAAAGTCGGCGTTGAAGGCGGTGCAGACCAGCGGGTGAATCTTGATGGCCTTGCCTTCCACCAGCACCGGCTCAAATGCCTGAATGCCGAGGCGGTGAAGGGTTGGGGCGCGGTTCAGCAGCACGGGGTGATCCTTGATGACTTCTTCAAGAATGTCCCACACCACCGGCTCCTGCATCTCCACCATTTCCTTGGCTTGCTTGATGGTCGTGCAGTGGCCTGTCTGCTCAAGACGGTGATAGATAAACGGCTTGAACAGCTCGAGCGCCATCTTCTTCGGCAGACCGCACTGATGCAGCTTCAATTCCGGCCCGACCACGATGACCGAACGGCCGGAGTAGTCGACGCGCTTGCCGAGCAGGTTCTGGCGGAAGCGGCCCTGCTTGCCCTTGAGCGTGTCAGACAGCGACTTGAGCGGACGGTTGTTCGCGCCACGGAGCACACGACCACGGCGGCCGTTATCAAACAGCGCGTCAACGGCTTCCTGGAGCATGCGTTTTTCGTTGCGCACGATCACTTCAGGCGCGTGGAGGTCCATCAGCTTCTTCAACCGGTTGTTGCGGTTGATGACGCGGCGATACAGATCGTTCAAATCCGAAGTGGCAAAGCGGCCACCATCCAGCGGCACCAGCGGGCGCAGCTCTGGAGGAATGACCGGCAGCACATCGAGAATCATCCACTGCGGCTTGTTGCTCGACTTGCGGAAAGCCTCAACGACCTTCAGGCGCTTGGCGTACTTGATCTTCTTCTGCGCGGAGGTCTCGGTCTTCATGCGCTCGCGCAGTTCCAGGCCCAGCTCTTCAATCTGGACGCGCTTCAGCAATTCCTTGATCGCTTCGGCGCCCATCATGGCCTTGAAGCCGGAGGGACGATACTGCTGGTCGAGTTCGCGGTAACGAGCTTCGTCCTTGATAATCTCGCGCTCTTTTACCGGAGCGTCGCCCACGTCGACAACAACGTACGACTCGAAGTACAAAATACTCTCAAGATCACGCAGAGAAATGTCGAGCAGGTGGCCGATACGCGAAGGCAGGCCCTTGAAGAACCAGACATGCGAGCACGGCGAAGCGAGCTCGATGTGGCCCATGCGCTCGCGGCGCACTTTGCTCACAGTCACTTCGACGCCGCACTTGTCGCAGATGACGCCGCGGTGCTTCATGCGCTTGTATTTGCCGCAGAGACACTCCCAGTCGGTTACGGGCCCAAAGATGCGGGCGCAGAACAAGCCGTCGCGTTCCGGCTTGAAGGTACGGTAGTTGATGGTTTCCGGCTTGGTGACCTCACCATGCGACCAGCTGCGGATCTTCTCCGGCGAAGCAAGCATGATGCGGATGGCGTCGAAATCAGTAATCGGGCTGGTGAGTTCAAACGGGTTTGAACGGAACAAGGTGACCCTCCTTGGCGGGCCTTTCAGCACTCGCCGCGGTATCTCCCGGGATTCTTTTAGGGGTCCTTCCTTCCCGGGAAGCGGCGGTTACCGCTTTCAAGAAGGACCACGAAAATCTGCTGCGCTTTCAGCTATCAGCCGTCAGCTTTCAGTAGGTACTGCTCACTGAAAGCTGAGAGCTGAAGGCTGATAGCTGTTAATCAGCGACTGCTGCAACTTCCGGCACAGGTGCCTTCTTAAGAAGATCTGCGCGTTTGATCAGTTCCACGTCGAGGCACAGCGACTGCAATTCGCGAATCAGCACGTTGAACGATTCCGGCACACCCGGCTCGATTGCCGCTTCACCCTTGACGATGGCCTCGTAGATCTTGGTACGGCCATATACGTCGTCGGACTTCGCGGTGAGCAACTCCTGCAGGATGTAAGCGGCGCCGTATGCTTCGAGGGCCCACACTTCCATTTCGCCGAAGCGCTGTCCACCGAACTGCGCCTTGCCACCCAACGGTTGCTGCGTAATGAGCGAGTACGGTCCGATCGAACGGGCGTGAATCTTGTCGTCGACCAGGTGCGACAGCTTGAGCATGTAGATGTAGCCCACGGTGACTGGCTGTTCGAACTGCTCGCCTGTCATGCCGTCGAAGAGCGCCGTCTTGCCCGAGGAAGGCAAACCAGCCGAAGCCAGCAGAGCCTTGATCTCGTCTTCCTTGGCGCCATCGAACACCGCGGTACCGAACCAGATGCCGCGCTGCATGCCTGCTCCAACACGAAGCAGCATCTCATCATCGAGCTCGAGCAACTGGCGCAGCGTTGCGGTTCCGGCAAACTCCTTCTTCATGAGTTCGCGCGTTGCCTCAACGTCGCTGTTGGCCTTGATCAGTGCAGCAATTTTGGCGCCCAGAGCATGTGCAGCCCAGCCGAGGTGCGTTTCCAGAATCTGACCGACGTTCATACGAGAAGGAACGCCGAGCGGATTGAGAACGATCTCCACGGGCGTGCCATCGGGCAGATACGGCATATCTTCTTCGGGCAATATGCGCGCGATCACACCCTTGTTGCCGTGGCGGCCGGCCATCTTGTCGCCGACCGAAAGCTTGCGCTTCATGGCAACGTAGACCTTGACCAGCTTGATGACGCCGGGAGGCAGTTCGTCGCCCTTCTGCAGCTTGGCAATCTTCTCGTTCGTGATTTTGCGCAGCACTTCGATCTGACGCGAGGTCATCTCTTCGATCTCATCGATCTGCTCGTTGACGCGGGGATCCTTGTCGTTGTAGCGGATACGCTTGAGATTCTTCGTCGAGATGCGCTCGATCGTTTCGCGGTCAAGGATGGCGCCCTTCGTGATCAGGCGCTTGTTGGTCCGCTCGTCGTGCAGATCTGCGAGCACTTCCTTGCCGCCAAGAATTCCTTCGAGACGCTTCAGGCGCTCGTCGGTCAAAATGCGGATTTCGTCGCCGAGGTTCTTTTCGAGCTTGGCAATATAGTCAGCTTCGATCAGTTTGGCGCGCTCGTCCTTCTCCTGCCCCTTGCGGGAGAAGATGCGAACATCGACCACCGTGCCTTCGATACCCGGAGGGCAGGTGAGCGAAGCATCGCGAACGTCGCCGGCCTTTTCGCCGAAGATCGCGCGCAGAAGCTTCTCTTCCGGCGTCAGCTGGGTCTCGCCCTTCGGTGTGACCTTGCCGACGAGGATGTCGCCGTGGCCGATCTGGGCGCCGATGCGGATAACTCCGCTCTCGTCCAGGTCGCGCAGCGCGTGCTCGCTTACGTTTGGAATGTCGCGCGTGATTTCTTCGGGTCCAAGCTTCGTGTCGCGAGCTTCGATCTCGAACTCCTCGATGTGAACCGAGGTGTAGTAGTCCTCACGCACCAGCTTTTCGCTGATCAGGATCGCGTCCTCAAAATTGTAACCGCGCCACGGCATGAAGGCCACCAGGACGTTACGTCCGAGTGCCAACTCGCCCTGCTCGGTGCAAGGACCGTCTGCGATGACCTGGCCTTTGATAACCCGCTCACCTTCCCGGACAACCGGCTTCTGGTTGATGCAGGTGTTTTGGTTCGAACGCTTGAACTTGATCAGCGTATAGATGTCCGAACCAACCTCACGCGACAGCTGCGTGGGATGATGTTCGCCTTCGACGCGCACGATGATGCGCTCGGAATCGACCGAATCCACGATGCCATTGCGCTTGGCCAGAATCACAGCACCGGAGTCGCGTGCGGTAACACCTTCCATGCCCGTGCCCACCAGCGGAGCCTCGGCAACGAGCAGAGGCACAGACTGGCGCTGCATGTTTGCGCCCATCAGCGCGCGGTTCGCGTCGTCGTGCTCAAGGAACGGCACGAGCGATGCGGCTACCGAGACGAGCTGCTTCGGCGAGACGTCAATGTAGTCGACGTCAGTGCGATTCACCAGTACGAAGTTCCCCTGACGGCGCGCATTCACCAGGTCTTCGGTGATCTGCCCCTCGGCGTTGAACTCGATGTTCGCCTGCGCGATGGTGTGCTTATCTTCTTCCCATGCCGACAGGTAGAAGCTGAACGGCATGTAGTCAATCTGTCGCTTGTTCGCCTTCTTCAGCGAAGCATTCAGCTTGATCGCTTCTTCCTTCTCGATATGGTCGCCAACGCGCAATCCGCTCTCGCCTGCGTTGACGATCTCAACGTAGTCGAGGATGCGCGAGTCCTTCACCTTGCGGTAAGGTGACTCGATGAATCCGTACTCGTTGATGCGCGCAAAGCAGCTGAGCGAGCTGATGAGGCCGATGTTCGGACCTTCCGGCGTTTCAATGGGGCAGATGCGGCCGTAGTGCGTCGGGTGCACGTCGCGGACTTCGAATCCCGCGCGCTCACGCGACAAGCCGCCCGGTCCAAGAGCCGAGAGACGACGCTTGTGCGTAATCTCGGAGAGCGGATTGGTCTGGTCCATGAACTGCGAGAGCTGTGACGAGCCGAAAAACTCGCGGATTGCGGCCATGACGGGCTTGGCGTTGATCAGGTCGTGCGGCATCGCCGTCGAAAGTTCCTGATACACGCTCATCTTCTCCTTGATGGCGCGCTCCATGCGGACGAGGCCGATGCGGAACTGGTTCTCCATCAATTCGCCGACCGCGCGCACACGGCGGTTGCCGAGGTGATCGATGTCGTCCACCATGCCGATGTTCTTGCGCAGCTTCAGCAGGTAGCGGATGGTTCCGTAGAAATCCTCCGGCGTCAGCGTGCGGTGGTCGAGCTGGGTGGCATCCTGGTTCTCGTAGAGCTTGATGTTGAACTTGAGACGGCCCACGCGCGAGAAGTCGTACTTGCGCGGATCGAAGAACATGCCTTCGAAAAGCGCAGTCGCCGTGTCGAGTGTCGGCGGATCGCCCGGACGCAGCTTGCGGTAGATTTCGATCAACGCCTCTTCCGGCTTGTGGACGGAGTCGCGCTTCAGGGTGTTGGTGATGATGTTGCCCACGTCGTCGCGCTCGGGGAAGAAGAGCTCGAAGCTCGTCGCGCCGCTCGCCATCACCTTGTGCAGGCGGTCGGCGGTCAGCTCAACGTTGGCTTCCACGATCACTTCACCGGTATTCAGGTCAACGACGTCAGCGGCCGTGATTGCGCCATCGAGTTCGGCGGATTCAACCTCGATCTTCTCGATATTCGCCGCGCGAATCGCCTTCAGTGTGTTCGCAGTGATCTTGCGGCCGGAGTGCGCGATCTCTTCGCCCTTGTGCAGAACGGCGTGCGCCGGCTTCGCGCCCTGCAGGTGAGTGGACGCCTTGGGATCGGCAGGAACAGCCCACTGCAACTTGCCATCGGCAATGTGAATCCTATCGATGGTGTAGAAGGTCTTGAGAATCTCTTCGTTCGAGCGCAGGCCCAGGGCACGAAGGAAGATGGTTCCGAGGAACTTGCGCTTGCGGTCGATGCGAACGTAAAGCGTGTTCTTCTGGTCGTATTCGAACTCCACCCAGGATCCACGATAGGGAATGATCTTTCCCAGGAAGTAGGTGCGGTTGTTCGCCGTCTCGAAAAACACACCAGGCGAACGGTGCAACTGCGAAACGATCACGCGCTCCGTGCCGTTCACGATGAATGTGCCGTTCGGCGTCATCAACGGAATATCACCAAAGAAGACTTCCTGCTCCTTGATGTCGCGAATAGTCTTGTTGCCGGTCTCCGCATCTTTGTCGTAAATGGTCAGGCGGACCGTCACCTTCAGCGGGGCAGAGAACGTCATGCCGCGCTCTTCGCACTCCTGCTGGTCATACTTCAGCTGCAGGCCGACAGGGTCGCCGCACTTGTTACAGAAGTCGGGAACGTTTTTGTTGTACGTTCCGCACTTGTGGCAGAGCACATCCCCCGGAAGGAACGGATCGGTGATTACCATGGCGCCGCAATGCGTGCAGGCGGTACGCAGGTGATGGAGACCCTTGAGGTGGCCGCACTTGCACTCCCAGTTGCCGATGGAGTAATCGACGAAATCCAGCTGCGAAATGCCGCGGAAGTCGGTAATCGGGAAGACAGAAACAAATACCGACTGCAGCCCCGAGTCATCACGCTCGTTGGGCAGCTTATCCATCTGCAGAAAGCGCTCATAGGAGCGTCGCTGCACTTCGATCAGGTTGGGAATCTGGGTTGCGGTTGGAATCTTGGAAAAATCGAGCCGGCTGCGAATCGCGCGCTTCTCGTTAGGCATGCATCACTCCTGAGCCTCGTCACACCAGCGCTGTTCCCCGCTTCAGGGTTCGCGCCAGGCCAGCACCCGAGTCTCGGAGGCGCCGGCAGTTTACGTAAAAAAACCGATAATTCAGACTGGCCCACTGCAAGATGCCAATCCCGTCCGAGGCATCCGGCAAAGCTCTCGATCTGCCGAAGCTCCGGAATCCCCGCGCCAAGCGTGTTTACTAGATTGAGGCGCCGTTAAAATCGCGCCGCAGGCGTTGTCGCACTTTAGGGTATTGCGCTATAAGCAATTCCAGAGGTGCTGCTCCACGAAGCCAACGTCCCAAAATCGACGCAACATCAGGGAGCGGCGATCTCCAAAATCATTCAAGCGCACAACCAACTCTGGAATTGCTGTAGACTGCGCACAATCGGATGCAGATGCGCCACAAACCCGGCCCGAATGCCTGCAAACGCATGGTAGATTTGCCTAGGAAGCCGAATCCGCCACGATAGAGACACAAAAGCCCGCGAGGACGCAATTCCTCACGAGCGCGGCTTAATGCCTATGCCCCCATCCGATTTTTGTTGCACTGCTATCGCCGATCCCAAAGCTCGCTTTGCTGCCCGCCGCCTGCCAAACGACATCCGTCACCGGGAAACCCGCCTATCCCGCTGACACGAGAGCACTTAACTTCACGTTGATGCTCGTCCCAAGGCTGCTTGGCCCAGCCGAGGATGGCGAACATTGTGTGCCCTTTAACTCTTTATCAAGACGCGCCACGCTTGGTCTTCGCCCAAAACGCGGAAAAACCGGGATTGGGCCGAAAAGACGCGCAACGTTTATCGTAGCGCGTCCCGGCTCGTCTTGCAAGTCGCGTACCGAATTACTTGATTTCGACGGTTGCGACGCCTTCGAACTTCTTCTTGATCGCCTCAGCTTCGTCCTTGGTCGCGCTTTCCTTCAGCGCCTTGGGAGCGCCATCGACCAGGTCCTTGGCTTCCTTCAGGCCGAGCGAGGTAACCTCGCGGACAGCCTTAATGGTGTTGATTTTGTTCGCGCCAGCATCCTTGAGGATGACCTGGAACTCGGTCTTCTCCTCAGCCGCCGGGGCCGCTGCCGCGCCGCCGCCGCCGGCAACTGCAACCGGGGCCGCTGCTGCTGCCGAAACGCCAAGGCGCTCTTCAAGCTTCTTCACCAGGGCCGCCGCTTCGAGCAGGCTCAGGCTAACAATCTGTTCTTCCAACTGTGCGAGATCCGCCATTGTCTTATCTCCATTCAAATCCGTTTGAAATTGATATTCCCGGCCGCAAACTCAAACGGGAAGTTTCCGATGCGCCAGACCCGCGCACTTCCTGCCTGTCTTACTGCCAAAACCCTAAAATCCAGCCTTCAGTCTTCAGCTTTCAGTTCTCAGCCAAAGAACTGGGTGCCCCATCCATTTCGCGCCCTCTGCGAAATGGGTGGGATCCACAAATTCCTACGCCGCCGCGAACTTTTCTTTCTCGACGCCCTGGTTGATCACCACTGCCAGGTCGCGCCCGGTCGCATTCATCACCGTAACCAGGCGCTGCGCCGGAGCGTTGATGAGGAACAGCAGCTTGGCAAAGATCTCTTCCTTGCCCGGCATGGTGGCCAGCGCCTTGACCTCTTCGACGTTCAGCAGTTTGCCGTCAACGATGCCCAGCTTGAACTGAAACTCCGCATTCTCGCCGGCCCACTTTGCGAAAACCTTCGCCAGCGCCACCGGATCGCCCGAGGTGAACGCAACCGAGTTCACACCCTTCAGCCCCTTCAACGCGGGAGCGATCTGGGAGCCTTCGCTCGAAACGGCAGCCAGCTTGTTCTTCACCACGCGATACTTGCCACCCGCCTCGCGGATGACCTTGCGCAGTTCGTAGTCCTTGGCAACAGTCAGCTTGCTGAACGTGCCGATAATTGCGGTGGTCGAGGTCTCCAGCTCCTTCGCCAACTGCTGGACCTTCTCCGTCTTCTTTGCCTTCGAAATTGCCATGTCGTCGCTCCGCTCAGACAGTGGACAGTGATCAGTGATCAGTGGCCAGTTTCCTGTAACCCTCTGTTCAGCCTTCTCTATCCCTGCTCCGCGCCCTCAATCGGCGCTCCAAATTTCATCCTGCTTCTTTGCCCAGTCCATCAGCATCGGGTCACCAGCACTTACTGACCACTGTCCACTGCTCTTTAGTGCTTGCCGGCCGCGTCCGCTACTGCTGAATCCAGCGGGACTCCCGGGCCCATCGTCGAGCTCAGAGTCACGCTCTTGATGTACTTGCCCTTGGCTGCCGAAGGCTTGGCGCGCACGATCGATGTAATCACTGTAGTCGCGTTCTCCACCAGCTTCTCGGGCGCGAAACTCAGCTTGCCCACCGGCACATGCACCAGGCTGGTCTTGTCGGCGCGGAACTCCACTTTGCCGGCCTTGATCTCTTTCACCGCCGCAGCCACATCCTGGGTCACGGTTCCGGTCTTAGGATTCGGCATCAGGCCCTTCGGTCCGAGCACTTTGCCCAAGCGACCGACAACCTTCATCATGTCGGGCGTCGCGATCAGCGCATCAAATGCGGTCCAGTTCTCTTTCTGGATCTTTTCGACCATCTCTTCACCGCCCACGAAGTCGGCGCCGGCTTCCTGCGCTTCCTTCTGGCGATCGCCGCTTGCGATCACGGCTACGGTCTTGGTCTTGCCCAGTCCATGCGGCAAAACCACGGTTCCGCGCACCATCTGGTCGGCATGCCGGGTGTCGACACCAAGACGCATGGTCAGGTCGACGGTTTCGTCGAACTTGGCGTACTTGACTTCCTTGAGCAGGGTAACCGCTTCGTTAACGGATACGCGGGCTTGGTCACAGCCGCACGCGCCTTAGCAATATTCTTGCTGGTTTTAGCCATCAGATCCTCGTCTCCCACCGCAATTGCCAGCCCCTTTTCGGGGAACCTGGAGGCTTTCCGCCTGAAAACTCGGCGCTTGCCGCACTCGAACAGGTCCAAATGCCGTGGTGTTATTGACGGCCCAAGGATTTTCCCGGGGCACATCTATGAATGATAGCGGAATGGCACTTGAAATGCAAACCCCTAGGCTCATCCGATACCGGCAAAGTTAACTTGCTCTGGCCAGACGACTTACGTCAGGCATCGCAACAAATGCTGCGAAAGGGCATCTAAATGAGTGGACACGACGAGGAATGCCCGGCCATGCTGTGTCGTGCGGAACCGGGTACTTTCTGAGGAGTAGATATATGAAAAAAATAGGATTAGCGATTGTACTTACCGCCGGATCAGTTCTGGCGGCTTCCCCGTCCTTTGCGCAAAAAAACGATCATCAAGGGCAGGGACGTGCCGTGGTCACCATTCTGCCCTCGCAAGCCAACGGTACGGTTAACGAGCTGCCTCCGCAGCCGAAATTGAAAGTCAATGGCAAGGAGTCGACCGTTACGAGCTTCACGCCACTGCAGGAATCAAACAGTCCAGTGGAACTTGTTCTTTTGATCGACGGTGGAGCGCGCACCAGCCTTGGGAGCGAATTCAGCGAGGTCGAGGCCTTCGTCAAGGAGATGCCGCCTAACACGAGGATGGCGATCGCCTACATGGATACCGGTCGCGCCGTCTTCAGCAGTCAGCTTTCGTCCAATGCAGCCGATGTCCTGAAGGGACTCCATCTGAGCGCGGGCTTCCCAGGATCGAATGCCAGCCCATACTTCTGCCTCTCAGACCTGGCGAAGAACTGGCCGTCGCATGACCGCACCGCCCGTCGCGCAGTTCTGATGATCACTGATGGAGTTGACAACTACGAGCGCCGTTTCGATCCCGACGATCCGTACGTCGACGCCGCCATTAACGATTCCGTACGCGCCGGCATGATCGTCTATTCCATCTACTGGAGAGACATGGGCCATTTCAACAGCGGGTGGTATGAGACCAACGCCGGTCAGAACCTGCTGCAGCTCGTTACGCAGGCAACCGGAGGCAACAGCTACTGGCAAGGTATCGGCAATCCGGTTACGTTGCAGCCCTATTTCCAAGATCTGCGCCGTCGGCTGAACCATCAATATGAGCTCACCTTCACCGCGCCTTCGAACGGAAAGCCGGAAATCGCATCGTTGAAGGTTGACCTCAAAGTCCCGTCCGCAAAGGTCGATGCCCCGCAACGGGTGCTGGTGACCGGTGCGACGACCGCGCGAAGCGAATAACGTCGGCAAACCGAAAGGCGCCTAATCAATGGAGGCAGGTGATCAACGATCATCTGCCTTTTGCCTTTATCAGCCGAATATCTCCTGCTGGCCGGAAATGGCTGGTCTTCATTTCTGAAATCGAACCCTATTACCGTATAGTTTTTCCAACCGGCAACGCTTGGACAGGCTCCATCGCTTTCAACTTCTTCCTCATTGGAAGCCTGCCGAACCCACTGCCGCTCCTCTGTCACCCACGGAAGAACGAGGTCACTCGATCTCTCGCTCGTACCGCGTTGCGTGCAGAAAACTTCCTTGAGAAGAGGTCTATGAGACAAGTCCGGTTAGCTTTGGTTTCTTCCTTTTGTATTTTCGCGGCAGCCGCTTCACTCCACCCACAGGCTCTGAACACCAAGTTCGCCCGTGACCCGCAACAGCCTGTCGATCAGGAATACACCGACCACATCCACAAGTACACGACAGATCCTTCGTTCACGTCGCCGCTAGTCGATTACTTGCCAGCCTCGAAAACTGTGCCGACACCCGCCAAAGTTCTCGGGGATGTCTCCGGCGCGCCCGACATGCTGCCCTACGCTGAGGATGTCTACAAGTACTTCCGCCTGCTCGCATCCGCCACCCCCCGCGTCAAGGTGGTCACCATCGGCCACTCCGAAGAGGGCCGCGAGATGATCGCCGTGGCCATCGCTGATGCCGACCTGCTGAAGAACGCCGATGCCAATAAGCAGCGTCTTGCGCAGCTCGGTGATCCGCGCACAATCAGCTTCGACGATGCCAAAGCTCGGGCGCTGATCGACCAGTCGTATCCGGTCTACTACATCACCGGCACCATTCACTCGACCGAGACAGGCGCGCCCACCGCCCTGATGGAGTTGGCCTACCGCCTCGCCGTCGATGACTCGCCCTACATCAAGTACATCCGCTCGCACATGATCGTGCTGATCACGCCGGTGGTTGAAGTTGACGGCCGCGACCGCATGGTTGACATCTATCGCTGGCACAAAGCCCATCCCAACGAAGAGTGGCCGCACCTGCTCTACTGGGGCCACTACGTTGCGCACGACAACAACCGCGACGCGATGGGCATGACGCTCGACCTGACCCGGAACGTGCTCGACACCTACCTCGACTGGCACGCGCAGGTGCTGCACGACCTGCACGAGTCGGTTCCCTTTCTCTACGACAACACCGTTGGCGACGGACCGTACAACGCCTGGGTTGATCCTCTGCTGGCTGACGAGTGGGCCGAGCTTGGCTGGAACAACGTGTCGCAGATGCAGAACTTCGGCATGCCCGGCGTCTTCACCCACGGCGATTTCGACACCTGGAGCCCGGGCTACCTGATGTTCCTCGCCGCCATGCACAACGGCATCAGCCGTCTCTACGAGACCTTCGGCAACGGTGGCGCCGACACCGAGAAGCGTATCCTCACGCCCGAAGAATATTCACGTACCTGGTACCGTCAGAATCCGCCGCTCCCCATCGTGACCTGGTCGCAACGTGACAACAACAACTACGAACAGAGTGCGCTGCTCTCCACCATCTCCTACTTCGCGCAGCACTCGCATCACTTCCTCGAGAACTACTACACCAAGAGCAAGCGCTCCATTCAGAAGCCAACCCTCGAAGGCCCGGTCGCCTATGTCATTCCTCCCGACGCCGCAGCAACGAATCGTGAAGTCGAATTACTGAAAGTCCTCAAGCGGCAGCATGTTGAAATCCAGCAACTCTCCGATGAGACCACTGCTGATGTCGCCGGGGACAAACGCGGCGACAAGTCGAAGCAAGAAAAATTTCCCACGGGTAGCATCGTCATCCGCATGGATCAGCCCTACTCCCGCATCGCCGATGCCCTGCTCGATAGGCAGTTCTGGGCGCCCGACGATCCGCAAAAACATCCCTACGACGATACCGGCTGGTCGTTCCCTCACCTCTTCAATGTCAAAGTCGTCCGCATCACCGACCCCGCTATCCTCAAGGCCGGGATGAAGCCCGTGGATGATCCGTCTGCTCTGGCAGGCAAGATCGACGGGACTGGGGCGATAGTCGCCGTCAATAACACAGGTCAGATCACGCTGCTTTCGCTCATCTACAAGCTGAGGGACGCAAAGATCCAGGCCGCCGATAAACCATTCGATGCTGACGGCAAACACTTCTCCGCCGGTTCGCTCATCATCAACGGTGCTGACGACAAAACCGCAGGCGCACTGCACGATCTGGCGCTCGACGGCACCAAACTCAGCGCTGCTCCCTCCGTTGCCATGCGCGACGTTGCCGCTCCCCGCATCGCCTTCATGCACACCTGGCTTGCTACGCAAACCGAAGGCTGGTGGCGCTACGCGTTCGATAACGCCGGCATTCCTTTCGACTACATCAGCACGCAGACTGTTGCAAAGCAGGAGGATCTCCGCTCAAAGTACGACGTCATCGTCTTCGCTCCAGTGGGCCGCTCCTCGTCGCTCGATATCATCAACGGCCTGCCTATGTGGAACAACCCCATGCCGTGGAAGAAGTCCGACATCACGCCAAACCTCGGCCGCGTCGACTCTACCGACGACATCCGCCCCGGCCTCGGCTACGATGGCCTCGAGCACCTCAGAAAATTCGTCGAGCGGGGCGGCTTGCTCATCACCTGCGAAGACACGGCGCAGTTTGCAATTGATACCGGCCTCGCTCCAGGCGTCAGCGTTGTGCCTCGCGGCGATACGCGCGTCGTTGGCACGGTGCTTAACACCGTCTTAGTCGCCAAAGACAATCCCATTGCTTCAGGCTATGGGGCGAATCTCCCGGTCATCAGCGCCAACGGCATGGCCTTCAGCATCAGCAACGCGCTTGGTCGTTCCGGCGGACGCATGCTGATGGACCCCTACTCTGAACGCCCCACCGGCCGTGGCAGCCTCGAGGAAAACGACGAACCGTTGGGCCGTAAAACTGTGGACGCCGAGGCGCTCGAAAAGACGCAGCCATGGGAGGCGAGGAAATTGAACGAAGAACAGATCCGCAACAACTTCTCCGTCATCCCCGAGCAGCAACGCCCGGAGGTCATCCTGCGCTTCTCCGGCAATAAAGATCTGCTGCTCGATGGCCTGCTCGACAAGGGCAGTTCCATCGCCGAACGTGCCGTGGTTGTCAATGCGCATTTGGGCCAAGGCAGCGTCCTGCTCTTCGGCAACAACCCCATCTATCGCGGCGAAACCATCGGTGACTATGCGCTGGTCTTCAACGCGATTCTCAACCACGACCACTTGCAACACACAGCGGCACCGGCACAGGAGAAAAAAGCAAACGTAAGCTCCGGCCAGGCCGCCGCACCCGAAGGAGCCAACTAGAGTAGCCCAGGCGAGCGAGGCCGGGCACTTGGGTTTGCGTCTGATCGGAAGGTGCCGTCCCGCAGGGGGCGGCACTAAGCTCGCTCATCTCTTCCACTGAGCGGCTTTCTGTGGCACACTTTCTCTCATGGGAAGCAAAGACAAAGGTAGAAAAGAAGCCAAGAAGGCGCCGAAACCCAAACCGAAACCCGAACCCAACCGGCGCGAGATCTTCACCCCTGCTCCGCCGAAATAAGCGCCGGTTCGCGAGTTCCGGTAGTGCAGTTTGATTTCAAACGCAGAAAGGCCCTCCCGATCGGGAGGGCCTTTCCATTTGCGACGAATGCAAAACCAGAGACGATGTATCCCGAAGTCGCGATTTCAAGTCGACGCGACCAACAGGGAGTGTCGACCTTGGAACAAAGCGACCGAAGCCGCACCTTCTCTGGTTTTGCCGGAGATAAGCCAGTCCGGACTTACCCTACGACTTCAATGCCCATGGAGCGAGCGGTGCCCTTGATGCTCTTGATCGCCGACTCGACCGAGGCAGCGTTCAGGTCGGGCATCTTCTGCGTGGCGATTTCGCGCACCTGCTTCTCAGTCACCTTGCCCACCTTGTCCTTGTTGGGCGTGCCTGAGCCCTTGGCGACGCCGGCGGCCTTCTTCAGCAGAACCGCCGCGGGCGGAGTCTTGGTGATGAAGCTGAAGCTGCGATCGGCGTAAACCGTGATGACAACCGGAATGATGAGCCCGGCCATCTCCTTGTTCTGCGTGCGCGCGTTGAACTGCTTGCAGAACTCCATGATGTTGACCTGCGCCTGGCCCAGTGCGGGACCGACGGGCGGCGCGGGCGTGGCCTTGCCGGCCTCGATCTGCAGTTTGACCTGTGCGGTTATTTTCTTCGGAGGTGCCATAAATCAGTTCCTTCGGAACCAGCTACTAGCTTCTAGCTGCTAGCTACTAGCTATCTGTTCTTCAATTGATTTTGAATTCGCAGCCAATCGCTTCGCCTCTAACTGACGTCCGCTAGAAGAATCGCCAGCTAGAAGCTAGAAGCTAGTAGCTAGAGAGCTGCATTACTCAATCTTTTCGACTTTGCCGAACTCCAGTTCAACCGGGGTCGAGCGTCCGAAGATGGTCACCATGACCTTCATCGTCTCGCGATCTTCGTTGATCTCGTCCACCACGCCATTGAAGTTGGCAAACGGCCCGTCGGTAATGCGGACCTGCTCGTTCTTCTCAAACTTGATCTTCATCCGCGGCTTGTCTTTAGCCGTCTCGGAGCGGAAGAGGATCGAACTCACTTCTTCCTCGCTCAGCGCCACCGGCTTGTCGCCCGTGCCCAGAAAGCCCGTCACCTTGGGCGTGTCTTTCAACACGTGCCACAGGTTGTTGTCGAGATCCATCTCCACCAGCACGTAGCCGGGCAGGAACACGCGCTCCACGGTGCGCTTCTTGCCGTTGATAATCTCGGTCACCGGCTCGGTGGGAATCATGACGCGGCCCACCTTGTCCTTCAGCCCGAAGGCCTGCACGCGGCTCTCGATCGACTCGCGCACCTTGCGCTCAAAGCCCGAGTAGGCGTGCAGGATGTACCACTTGAAGAGCGCGTTGCGTTCCGGCTGCTGGCTGTTCGGCGGGTTTTTCCAGTTCTTCTGCCATTGCTGTCTCGATTCCGACTGCGTCTTACTGCGCGCCCAGCTTGTGGAGTACCGCCTGAAGGGCCCTACTGAAAATGCTGTCCGTCACCAAGAAGAAAAACCCGAAGATGAACACCGTGACGATCACGACAGAAGTCGTGGCCTGCACTTCCTTCCGCGTGGGCGTAACCACCTTGCGCATCTCCGCGCGCACATCGCTCAGAAAGCTCGTGAAGTCGCTCCACGCACCCATTGCGCCTCCAGAGATGTTCGACAGAGCGCTCGGCTCCTGCCGCTTGGCGGAACTGTCGTCGCCCTTTTTGATTGCTGCTTCTGTTGCCATACTTCCATTCCTTCTAGCACAACCGGAGAGGATAGCGTCTCAGGCCTTGCGTTCGCGCCCGGAGTGAAGCCGAGCGCACCTTCCGAATCTGGCAGGGGCGGAGGGATTCGAACCCCCAAGTTCGGTTTTGGAGACCGACAGTTTAGCCGTTGAGCTTACGCCCCTAAAAGCAGTTCATAGTTCTCAGTTCTGAGTTCAGCAGTTACAAGCCGCGATCTATCCGCCTTTGCAACTGTGAACTACGAACCGTGAACTCTGCACTCCCCGTTACTTCGTTTCCTTGTGCGGCTGGTGCTTGCGGCAGCGGTTACAGAACTTCTTGAACTCGAGACGGCCCGTGGTCGTCTTCTTGTTCTTCGTCGTCGAGTAGTTCCGCTCCTTGCACTCAGTGCACTGCAATGTCACAATTTCCCGCATTTTCCAATCCTCCAGTGATCAGTGTTTCAGTGAACAGTGATCAGATTTCTTGCCCTGCTCTCAGCCTTGAGTGAACGTCTGGCAGCTCTGATCACTGACCACTGTCCACTGACGACTGCATCTACTTGATAATCTCCGAGATCGTGCCCGCGCCCACCGTGCGGCCGCCTTCGCGGATCGCGAACCGCAGGCCCTTTTCCATGGCCACCGGCGTAATCAGCTCCACCGCCAGCTCCACGTTGTCGCCCGGCATCACCATCTCCGTGCCTTCGGGCAACTCCGCCACGCCCGTCACGTCCGTCGTGCGGAAGTAGAACTGCGGACGGTAGCCCTTGAAGAACGGCGTATGACGGCCGCCTTCTTCCTTGCTCAGCACGTACACCTCGCCCTTGAAGTTGGTGTGCGGCGTGATCGATCCCGGCTTGGCCAGCACCATGCCGCGCTCCACGTCTTCCTTGGGAATGCCGCGCAGCAGGATGCCGGCGTTGTCGCCCGCCAGGCCTTCGTCCAGCTGCTTCTTGAACATTTCCACGCCCGTGCAAACCGTCTTGCGGGTCTCGCGGAAGCCGACAATCTCGACTCCTCGCCCACCTTCACCTTGCCGCGCTCGATGCGGCCCGTCACCACCGTGCCGCGTCCCGAGATCGAGAAGATATCTTCGATCGGCATCAGGAAGGGCAGGTCGATGGCGCGCTCCGGCTGCGGAACGTACTTGTCCACCGCATCCATCAGCTCGTCGATCTTGGCTTCCCACTTGGGCTCGCCGTTCAGCGCGCCCAGGGCCGAGCCGCGAATCACCGGCACGTCGTCGCCGGGGAACTGGTACTTCGACAACAGCTCGCGGACTTCCATCTCCACCAGGTCCGTCAGCTCTTCGTCTTCCACCGCATCGCACTTGTTCAGAAACACCACGATGCAGGGAACGCCCACCTGGCGAGCCAGCAGAACGTGCTCCTTGGTCTGCGGCATCGGGCCGTCGGTCGCCGCGACCACCAGAATCGCGCCGTCCATCTGCGCCGCGCCGGTGATCATGTTCTTGATGTAATCGGCGTGGCCGGGGCAGTCCACGTGCGCATAGTGCCGGTTCGGCGTCTCGTACTCCACGTGCGCCGTCGCGATCGTGATGCCGCGCTCCCGCTCTTCCGGCGCGTTGTCGATCGAGTCGAACGAACGGAACGTGTTCTTCGGGTTGTGCTTCTGCAATACCTTGGTGATCGCCGCCGTCAACGTCGTCTTGCCGTGATCGATGTGACCGATCGTCCCCACGTTCACGTGCGGCTTCGAACGATCAAACTTTTCCTTCGCCATTTTTCTCTTCCCCTCGCAGCTTTTAAGAACCCGATTCAGCCTTCAGCCATCAGCTCTCAGCCCGTTCACGCGTGAGCCAAAATCCTTAGCTTCTACGAACACCAGCTGACAGCTAAAAGCTGAGAGCTGATGGCTCGTTTCAGTAGTACGCGTACGCCTTGAAATACCTCTGCCGCAGATCCACCGGCACCGCTTCCACCAGCCGCAGATATCGCTCGCGAGTCAATGCCTGATCAGAAACCGGCAAACGCCGCGTACAGCGCAACCGCTTCCTTGCCCAGCAACCCGCGATTCAGAACTCTCTCAAAATCCCGAATCCGCAGCTTGAAGCGAATCACGCGATTGAGAAAAACCTCAACATCGCGCGCGTCGAACGCCGCATCGATCAGCGCGTGAAGCTCCGCATACCTCTTCTCGTCCGGACCGCAATTGCTGCCTGCTCAAACATTCTCTGCTTCTGCTCCTTTTCCTTCAACTTGGAGCGGGAGACGGGAATCGAACCCGCGACCAACAGCTTGGAAGGCTGTGACTCTACCACTGAGTTACTCCCGCCTGAAACAGTTGTCAGTGGTCAGAGATCAGTTTTTGCCTTCCAGCCGGGAGCCGTTCGATTCTCCTGCCACGGCCCCAACTGATCCCTGATCACTGTTCTCTGACCACTCAATCTTCTGGAGCTGATGACCAGGATTGAACCGGTGACCTCTCCCTTACCAAGGGAGTGCTCTACCAACTGAGCTACATCAGCCCGCAAACTTAGCCTCAGCTATTAGCCATCAGCTCTCAGAATTAATCTCGCACGAAGCCGTCCCAGCTCCTCGCGGCCAAACTGAAAGCTGATAGCTGAAGCTAAGAGCTTTTACTTCCTTCGCGGCGGATCTTATCCGCCTTCATCGCCACCACGGTGCGCAACGCCAAGCCACCGATGATGAGCAGTGGAATCAACCTCAACTCCACCAGCCTGCCGCCGATGGAATCTTTCCATCAAGGGTAAACCAACCAGCACTGCCAGAATCGCATACAGCACCAGCGCCACTCTGTACTTCCGGTCAAGCTCCGGGTCCGACCGCTTCAAACCTTCGCGCCCTGAACCCGCGTCGACCACCGCACTCGGTTCTTCGCGCATTTCCCTACCTCAACTCATGGTGCACAGGGGAGGATTCGAACCTCCGTAGCTCGAAGGAGCGGCAGATTTACAGTCTGCTGCCATTAACCGCTCGGCCACCTGTGCCCAACCGCCCTGCCAACGAAAACCCTGTTCGCAGGGGCTTGCATTTTCCCCGTCGCCGTCCCGCTTCCGCACATCACGCCCCTACCGGAGAACTTCCGGCTTGTCGGAGCATGCACCTCAGTGGGATCACCGCAGAGGACAGATCCGGCGCTTGCAATCCATCGCCGGTCCTAAAACTTTCTGCCGCCCGTTTCCCGGGTTCTGTCTCTAAGTGGAGCTGGCGAAGGGATTTGAACCCCCGACCCTCTGATTACAAATCAGATGCTCTACCAGCTGAGCTACGCCAGCCCTACCACCAAAAAACTTTGCCGGGAAAAACCGAAATCCGCGGACACACTCCCGCCCCGCGCATAACACGGCATAGTTTCTAAGGTTAGCACACCGGAAACGGCGGAGCAAACCGCCGCCAGACCTAGTTTAGCGCGCTTTTCCAAGAGCCCAAAACCGGCAGGCGAATCTGCTCCGTGAACGCAAAACCGCAGCCAGAAATGCCCGCGAAGCGCATGGTCATGAATCGAGAGTGTCATCTTCGCGATGGGTCGATCAGGGACTGTCCCAAAAGTTGCACTCCAATTGATCCGATCATCACCGGCTTAATTTCTTCCGGGTGATATAGTTCGGTGCCGGGGGAAGATGATGAGGAAATTTTTAGCGATACTTATGTGCCTGGTTTTTCCGATGAGCGCCTTTGCCGGTGATAACGGATACAAGATTGCCTATGATGGCGGATCAATCCAGGACGCCAAAGCCGGAACCGATATGAAGCTGTACATCGACGGCACAAATGTCCGAATCATGAAAGGCAAGACGGAAGTCGCAGTTATTCCGGCTACCTCTATCACCGAGATCAGCTATGGACAGGACGTTCATCGTCGAGTAGGCGCAGCGATCGGCGTTGCCGTTATTTCGCTCGGCATTGGAGCTCTGTTGGCCTTGTCTAAATCCAAGAAGCATTTCATCGGGCTAACTTGGGATGACGGGGGCAAGAAGGGCGGATTTGCTTTCCAGGCTGACAAGAACGACTACCGGGGCTTGTTAGCTGGACTCGAGGGCGTCACGGGTAAGAAAGCCGTCGATTCGGACGCCATGAACGTAAAGAACTGATGCGAGGCCTGCATCACATGCCTTGCACGGCATGGAATTTGGAGTCCCGTTTCACAGCTTGAACTGAGTCAAAGTGTTCATTTACGGCGCAGCTTCGGCTGCGCCGCTGTTTTCTCCGCATACACCGGTGGTCACATTCCCCCTATGAATCCGCTTGCTACCGGCCGCCCCGTCGCGGGATGATTCGATTGTCCCCACCTATGATCTGCGTCGCCATCCGACGAGGTGTTCTTATGCGTAACGGTATTCTGACCTTCGCGCTGCTGCTGTTTTGCGCTGCCGGGTTTGCTCAGGAAGCACTGAATAACGAAACAGTCATCAAGCTGGTGAAGGCCGGGCTGTCAGAGGATCTGATCGTCACCACGATCAACTCGTCCCCCGGCAAGTTCGACACCTCGGCAAATGGATTGATCGCCTTGAAGAAGGCGGGCGCCAGCGACAAAGTAATGGCTGCCGTGGTTCTGAAGGCCTCAGGCATTTCGCAGAGTGCGCCCGAATCCGCGAATCCCAATCCTGCTGAAAGCACATCGGCCGGCACGGCGCATGCGCCGAGCGCCCTTCCCAGCGGCGTCGACAGCATTGGGGTCTACTACCTGGGGAAAGACGGCACCACCTGGCAGGAGGTCCCCGCCGAAGTCGTGAACTTCAAAGCCGGCGGCGCACTCAAGCATTACGCCAGCGCCGGGGTCCTCAAGGGCGAAATGACGGGCATCATCGGCGGCAACCACAGTTCTCTGTCTCTCAAGACGCCGGCCTCCTTTATTCTTTACGTTCCGGAAGGCCGTGCCGCGGGCGAATATCAGCTTCTGCGTCTGCACGCGAACGCCGACAGCCGCGAGTTTCGCGCGGCCAACGGCGGCATTGTGCACGATGCCGGTGGCGCTCTGCGCGACGTCGCCGACTTCACCGCCAAGAAGATCGCGCCGCGCATGTATCTCATCGAGCTCGACGAAGATGTAGACAGAGGCGAGTACGGCTTTCTGCCACCGTCAGATGCTCCGATTGGCAGCAGCATCCCGACCGCAAGCAAGGTCTATAGCTTCACTCTCGGCCACTAGAGTCTCCCGAATCCGAGGCGCAAACGCAGAACCTTTGCCGTTGGCAAACGGCCCGGTCCGATATCCTATAGAGGGCGACCTTTCAGAGGCTCCCCTCGCACATGCACAAACGCACGCGCAGAACACTGTTGGTCGTTGCCGGAGTGGTGTTATTGCTGGCTCTCGCGGTTTTTTTGCGCTCCAAGGCGCCGCCTGAAGCAGCCCGCCTGCTGCCCGAGTCTGACGGCATCCTCTACGTCAACCTCAAGCCGATCCGCGCGTTTCTGCACAAGGATCTGAAACCGCCCCAGCGCGTCCCCGAATACCAGCAGTTCGTCGACGCCACCGGTATCGACTGGGAGCGCGACCTGGACTCCGCCGCCATCGCCCTGCACCGCATGCCCGATCCCAACGGCCCCAACGGCCCGGTGGCCTACTCCATGGTGCTGACCGGCAAGCTGACCGGCAAGCGCCTGAACACATGGCTCGACGCGCATGCCACGAGCCGCGAGGTCTACGCCGGTCACACGATCTACAGCGTTCCCTCTGAGAATCGAACCGTGCGCGTTGTCCAGGTCGGCTACGACATGCTCGCTGTCTCCAACACACCAACGGCCGAGCAGATCCACTCCATCGTGGACCGTCATCGTACCGCCGCCCTCCCCTTTGCCGGGTCCACGCTGCTTTCGCGCCACTATCACGACGTGCCTCTGCTCTCTGTGGCCTGGGGAGTCGGCCAGATCGGCCTGCCATTCTCTGAGAGCGGCTCAGTCAAGGTGCTCGGTCTCTCCCTGCCGCTCCAGGCAGACTCCACCATCATCGCCAGCATCACCCCGGGCCTGCCTCTGGCCAACTCTGTCCGTCTCCGCGTGGAAGAGATCGCCCCGGACGAAGACAAGGCAGCCAGCCAGGCCGCTGCCCTGGCCACCATCGTGACCCTGGCACGCGGCGTCACTACCCAGCTCGCTGACAATGCTGCCAACAACGCCCTCCGCGAGCTGCTGAAAACCGCCGTAATCACGCAAAAAAACAATCGTGTGATCGCTACTGCGAATCTCTCTCCGGCTTTCTTCAGCCAAATTGCGAATGGTGAAAATTCTTCGGCAACCCCAGTAACAACCCCCACTCAAAGCGCGTCTAAATAATTGACGGGCTTCCCCGGCTGCGTCGTGCACCGTAGAGTTGTGTTGTTAAGGCCGCCATAGGTTCTCTCTTCCTGGGTTGGAGATGGAGCTGAGTAGGCGGCCTTCTCCATATCCCTCCCAATTTTTCTAGACTCCTGCTACCCCCTTCGCGCATCTTGTTCAGTAGAAACTTGTCCGTGTCTTCATTCGAGAGAGGGCCTATGGTTCGCTTCCTCAGAACGCAAGCTCTGATTTGCACTGTCTTCTGCCTGGTATCGTTGGCTGTAGCATTTGCTAAAAAATCCTCGCAAACCACCCAGTCTTCATCGACCAGCGTTTTAACAGGCCAGGCTGCTTTTACCGACGCTGCCCACGAGTCACCCGGCGTCCGCCGACACGTCACGGTAGCTGACCTTCCCGCCCCAGCCCCCGACCAGTCCGTCGACAACGGGCCAAGCATGGTCCCGCGCCCGGCAAACGCCTGGCCGATCGCGCCCAAGGGATTCAAAGTCGAGCTCTATGCCACCGGCCTCGACAATCCCCGCCTCCTGCGCGTCGCTCCCAATGGGGACCTCTTTCTGGCCGAAAGCGAGACAGGCAAAATCAAGGTCTTTCGTGGCGTCACATCAGACGGCAAACCGCAGCAGACCTCGGTTTTCGCTTCGGGACTGCACCAGCCGTTCGGAATCGCGTTCTATCCCTCGGGCGCCGATCCCAAATACGTCTACGTCGGCGACACCGACGGCATCGTGCGCTTTGCTTATCAAAATGGTGATCTAAAGGCGCGCGGGGCCGCAGAGGATCTCGCCGAGCTGCCCGGCGGCGGACGCTTGCGCGGGGGCGGCCACTGGACCCGCGACCTTGTCTTTTCCAAGGACGGCACCAAGCTCTTCGCTTCAGTTGGCTCACACTCCAATGTCGACGACAGCGACACGCATCCCGAGGAGTACCACCGCGCCGACGTCCTCGAGTTCACGCCTGAAGGCAAGTTCGTCAAGATTTACGCGTGGGGAATCCGGAACTGCGTGGGCGAGGCCGTCAACCCCGTTACCGGCGAGCTGTGGTGCTCCACCAACGAACGCGACGGCCTGGGCAACAACCTTGTGCCCGACTACGTCACTCACGTGCAAGAGGGCGGCTTCTACGGCTGGCCGTGGTGGTACATGGGCGGCCATCAGGATCCGCGTCACGAAGGCAAGCATCCCGAATTGCAGTCGAAAGTCATCACCCCAGACATCATCGTCAACCCACACTTTGCTTCGCTTGAGATGATCTTCTACCAAGGCTCGCAGTTCCCCGCCGAATTCAAGGGTGATGGCTTCGCCTGCGAGCACGGCTCGTGGAATCGTGCCCAGCGCAGCGGCTACGAAGTCATCCGCCTGCCGATGAAGAACGGCCACGCCACCGGCGAGTATGAGGACTTCCTCACCGGCTTCACTGAGGGCGATGGCCAGGTCTGGGGGCGGCCGGTAGGGATAGCTGAAGCCAAAGATGGCTCCGTCTTCATCTCCGACGACGGCTCAAGATCCATCTGGCACGTCATCTACACCGGCAAATAATTCGCCTCGATCTCCACGATGTGGTGCCCCATCCATGCGACATCCCTTCGCCGCATGGGTGGGAAAGCACAACCGCCAACACGGCGCCATTAAGGAGCAACCAATCAGTTGCATGTCTCAGAACAGCCTGAAATTCACCATCACCGAAATCCTCACGGGTACAGGCTTGCCATCCTTGCGCGCGGGCTTGAACCCGGTACTTCAAAACCGCTTCCAAAGCTTTCTCATCCAGCCCCATGCCCAGTGCCCGAACAATGCGCGGGTTTTGCGGATTTCCCTGGGAGTCGATGATCACAGAGATCACGCAGACGCCCTGGTATTTCTGCCGCCGCGGCACACTGACTCGCTAACGTCGCAGCCCCAGCGCCTCCACCACCGCGGGATCGACCTTCGCCGGCTGCCCGTCCTCTTTCCACACCACGCCAAATCCACCGCGGTAGTCCCACATGGTCCAGCCAATCCCGTCCGCTTCAAGCGCGGTGCGTACATCGCGAATCCAGTTCATCCGCGAGGCAGGATCCGCAACGCGCCGGTAGGCGCCGAATTCATTGCAGATGAGCGGAACGTTGTGTTCCTTGCCCCATGCAGCAGCCGCATCGATCTGCAGACGAATGCGGTGCGCATCCCAGTGATCGAGCCAGTAATGCTCCAGCGCGTAGCGATTCGCTGCATCGGGAACCTCGGCGAGCGACTTCCGCATGCTGTCTTCGCTCGCGGGATAAGGAATGTCGTGCGTGTAGATCCACCATGTGCTGCCCCAGCCTGCGCCCTGGTGCGTGAACTCGTGCGGCTCGTAGAAATGGAAGTTGTAGATCACGTTTCCGTCGGGCAGAGGCTGCTGCGTCAGCAGGTCGGCGATGGAGGACCAGTTTGGCCCGGTGGCGATGATCGTGTTCTTCGGCGCAACCTCGCGAATGGCCGCCGCCGCACGCGCCTGCACTCCGGCCCAGCGATACGGATCGTGCTCTTCCGGCTCATTCATGATCTCGTAGAAAATCAGATCGGGATTGTGATCTGCATAATGCGCGGCCAATTTGCTCCACAGCATCACGAACCGATCAACGCCATCGCCGGTGGAGCTGACGCGCCTCTTGTAATCGCTCTCGGGGTGAATATCGATCTGGACAGCCATTCCTTTAGCCAGCATCTGGTCGACGGCATGATCGAGACGGCCGATGAAGTTCGAATCATCCTTGCCGAAGAAGCTTCGCGTCAGTGGGGCAGCATCAATGCTGACACGGACGTTGTCGAAGCCGAGCTGCGCCATGAGCGCGATGTCGGCATCATCGGTGTAGCTGTTGGTTTGTTGAGCTGAGTAGTTGCTCGTTTGCGCGAACCACTCCGACGCATTGATGCCGTGACGCAGGTGTTGCGCACGGGCGAACGCGATCTTCACTTCTGCGGCGCGATCTTGAGCCAATAAGGGTACGAATGCAGAGGACGCAATAAAAAACAAGGCAAACAGCAAACGAGAACGCAAGGCCAAGGTTCATCTCCATGGGTGAGAGGTAAGAACTGAACAGGTAAGGATATTACGTCCGGATCGGGCTTGCGTGTCTCCACCTAAACGCGCAAAAAACAAGAGCGGCTCCCAGTGGAAACCGCTCTCTGGTCAGGAATCGATAAGGCTATTTGCTTGCGATGTTCGCGGAGGTGCCGTTGGTGATGACTTGCTCGTAGGTGGTACGCAGGTACTTGTGCGGATTGACCGGAACCTTGTGGATACGGATTTCATAGTGCAGGTGTGGGCCTGTGGCGCGGCCGGACTGGCCAACGTATCCGATGACTTGTCCGCGCAGCACGTGCTGGCCGGGCACGACGGCAACGGCCGAAAGATGCCCGTACAGGGTGATGAGATCGTGGCCATGATCGAGCACCACTTGGCGGCCGTATCCGGCGCCCATGTTTTCACCGGTCACGTCGCCGTCGCCTGCAGCGCGCACGGGAGTTCCGTAGGAAGCCTCGATGTCAATGCCCGGATGGAACGCGCCCTCTCCGTTGATGGGGTCTTCCCGCTCGCCAAAGCTCGATCCAATGCGGCCTTCGACGGGCCAGATGGAGGGAGCATCGGCAAACTGCGTCCAGTCACCGGCAAAGCCCGGAGCAAGACCGCCCTCGAGAGCACGCGTCAAACGACCGGACATCGCCTGGTCACGGAGTGCGTAAAACTGCTCGAAGGTCATCTTCACATCTTGCGCACTGACGTCGTCTTTCGCTGCCAGGGTTACCGGTGTAGGTGCCGCTGCAGCGACAGCAGCGGAAGGTTTTGCCGGAATCACTTTGTGTTGGCGCAATCCGTAAAGAGCAGTCACTTCGCTGGCAAGCGCGCCGAGAGAGGCTACCTGCACATCGCGATCGTGTGCGACCTGGGCAAGCTGCTTGAAGTCCTTGCGCAGATTCTGATTGTCTTGTCTGACCTGGTTGAAACGCTCGGTCTTGAGAAGCATGCGCGTGTAAGAGCCGGCCAAACCAACGATCGTGAATGTTCCCACCAATGCGGCAGCGACAAATCCATACACATATTGCAGAGGAAGCGGAATCTTCCTCACTCGGCCATCTTCGTCTCTGGCAACAAAAAGAATGTAATAGCGTTTTCGCAGCATGGTCCTGCCTTCACATCAACGAATCTGCAAGGTGCTACTCGCCGCGTAGCCAGTCAACAACAATCACACAGTTGCTGGGGGAGCCAGTTGTTACTCCGCACACTTCCTAATCGAGGGCCTAATGGTTGAACGTTCGTACAGGCTAGCAGCCGTTACCGCGAGGGGTCAATAAATTGAGGCGGAAAATCGGCTCCAAATTCGATTTAGGTCCTACGCGGGATTGGCCATAAGTAATGAACTAATCCGCACCTTTCGGCGGCTTGCCCTATTCTCAATAAGATGCGCACCAAGCGAAGTGAGTCGATACCCAACGGCAACTCGAGCGAATTGGCCCTGGTGGAGCGTATTCGCCGACGGGCGGCTCGATCGGCAAATGCCGGGCTGGTGCTGGGTATCGGCGACGATTGCGCGCTTTTGCGGGTGAAAAAGGGCGAAACGCTGGCAGTAACCACTGATTTATCGATAGCTGGAAGGCATTTTCGCCTGGATTGGCATCCGCCCGAGGCTGTAGGCCATCGCACCTTGGCGCGGGGACTTAGCGATCTGGCAGCGATGGGAGCACGTCCGGTAGCAGCCTTTCTTTCCATGGGCTTACCTCGCGATCTGACAGTTGACCGAAGGCGGGGTGTGGCCTGGATAGACCGCTTCTTCGACGGCTTTCTCGATCTGGCCGGCCGATTCAAAACGCCGCTTGCCGGAGGCGACCTCGCAGAATCGCCGGCGGTGGTCGCGGACATCGTGCTGGTGGGCGCGGTTCTACGGGGAAAGGCGCTGTTGCGCTCCGGCGCGCGACCGGGGGATCTGCTTTTCGTGACCGGTGCTCTTGGCGGGGCAGCCGCAGGGTTGGAGAAGCTCAAAAAGCTCCGAGGTCGATTGGGGACGGGCTTAAGGCATACTCAAGAAGCATTGCTACCTCATCTATGGCCCGAACCGCGAGTCGCACAGGGGCTATGGTTGCGCCGCAAAGAGGCGGCGACCGCAGCCATCGATTTGAGCGATGGCCTCTCCACCGATCTCGACCACCTTTGCCAGGAGTCCCGGGTCTCCGCGGAGATCGATGCGGATGCAATACCGATTCACGCCGGCGCCACGCTCGACCAGGCTCTGCACGGGGGCGAAGACTACGAACTGCTCTTCGCTGCTCGTTCAAACGCAGCGATACCGCGCAGCATTGCCGGAGTTTCCGTGACGAGGGTTGGAAGAATCGTAAAGAACCGTGTGGGGAAGCCCAGAGTCGTCGTGGACACTCGATCGGGACGGCAGCCGCTGGAACGCCGGGGATGGGAGCACTTCTCCTGAGAGGTTATTTCGGACTGCACGAGTCTTGTTAGTCACTAACCTTGTTTGAGATGGCGGATTATGATCGAGAGTGATATGGAGAGCTCAACGATACGCGTGCGCTTTGCGCCTTCCCCCACCGGCCTGCTGCACGTCGGAAACGCGCGAACAGCCCTGTTCAACTGGATGTACGCCAAACGGACGGGGGGCAAGTTCATCCTGCGCGTCGAGGATACGGACCTCGATCGCGCGAAGTCGAGCTATGAGAAACAGCTGATCGACGATCTTGTCTGGCTCGGCCTGACCTGGGACGAAGGTCCGACCGAGAACGATTTCGGAGAAAAGGGCGAGCGCGGTCCGTATCGCCAGTCGAAGCGTTTCGACCTCTATGCTTCGCACACCGCGCAGTTGCTGGCGGAGGGCAAAGCTTATCGCTGTTTTTGCACGCCCGAGGAGTTGGAAGAGGAGCGCAGGCAGGCCATAGCACAGCATCGGCCGCAAATCTACAGCGGAAAGTGCCGCAACTTGACCAAACCGGAGATCAAAGAGAGCCTGCTGAGAGGCAAAACCTACGCGGTGCGCCTGAAGATACCGGACCACCCAATACGCTTCCACGATATTGTGCGGGGCGATCTGGAGTTTGCCGCGGAGACCATAAGCGATCCGATCCTTGTACGTTCAGCCCAGGGCGGGACTTCAGGAATGAATCCTGGAGTGCCTGTCTACAACTACGTTGTCACCATCGACGACGCTTTGATGGGCATCACGCACGTGATTCGCGGCGAAGATCACATCGCGAATACGCCGAAGCAAGTGGCCATCTACGAGGCATTTGGTTGGAAGGTACCCGAGTTTGTACATCTCTCCACCATTCTCGGTCAGGATCGCGAACGGCTCTCGAAACGTCACGGCGCCACCTCGATGTCAGGTTTCCGCGAGATGGGCTATCTTCCCGAGGCATTGGTGAATTATCTGGCGCTGCTGGGATTGGGCGTCGAAGACGAAAAGACCGAGACCTATACTCCCGACCAGCTCGTAGAGGCTTTTTCGCTGGAGCGGATTTCGCCTGGTCCCGCAATCTTCGACTTTGAAAAGCTGAATTGCCTGAACCGGCACTACATGAAACTTTCATCTCCGGCGCGACTTGCCGCATTGTGCTGGGATTACTTCGGTGGATTGTTGCCAGAAAAGGAAGAGGCCCCTGACGCAGTGCTCGTATGGTTCTTCCAGGTGATCGCTCTCTTTGTTCCATCGATCAGCCACCTTGACGAGATACCTGCAAAGGTCGCGTTCATTTTCCATATGAACCCCGAGCTCGCGCGCGTCGAACCGGAGAACGCCGCTGTTTTGGCGGTGGATTCGGCACACGTCGTCCTGACGGAGTTGGCGAACCGCGTCCGCGAGCACACGGGTCCCTTGGCGGCATCAGACTTTTCCAAATGGCTGGACGAGGTGAAGCAAGTTGCCGGCGTCCAAGACGACGAGCTCCGCAAACCTGTACAGATTGCGCTCACTGGCACGCACTCCGGACCTGACTTCGACAAACTCATTCCATTGATCGAGCAAGGAGTGGAGCTGAACCTTGGTGTTCCCAGTGTGCGGCAGCGGCTCGACGCGTTTGTGGGGATTTAATTTTTGGTGAATCCACTGTTTGACTTCACTTTTCCCCACAAATGGCAGGCGGAGATTCTTCCCGCACGGCCCGCAATCCTGCCTGCCCGGCACCTCGTGTATCCGCGTCAAGCGGAGGAGATCGAGCGCGGCGCACTCGAGGTGCTGGCGCGAACCGACGAGCCGAACGCCTCGCCGTTTCTTGCCACGTGCGCGCTGGGATTTCGGGATCCTGTGGTTCCAACGGGAATCTGGTCTACTCCAAATCCGCATGAGATGTGCGCGGTCGCCGGCGGGTACGCCTACATCATCGATACAGTCACACCCGAGCATTTCACCATGCTGCCGTATCGGCCAGTTCTTCAAGTGCGTTCCGCGCCAGCGCAGGAGCTTCTTCTTTTTGTCGGCCATCGGGCGATTCTCGCGTGGGGTGCGAATGGCAGAGCGTGGGAGACTGCAAAGCTCTCGGATGAAGGCGTGACCATCAACGGCCTGGAAGGCGGATTGCTGCGCGGTATGGGCTGGAACATGATGACCGACAAAGAGACGCCATTCACGCTGGATATGCGGAGTGGTAGCTTGGTAGCTTGAACACGACGCGCCTATCGCTGCAAGTCTTCGCCAAGAAGTTTGAGTAGATCCGGCGGCTTATGGCTGTCTACGACATAGGTGGCCTCGGGCCAGAGGTCTTCTGCAAAAGGACTGGCAAGGATAATCGGCTTGTCGGGACGGTGCGCTTTCACTTCTGCGAGCAGTGTCGGTCTCTTCGAGAGCTGAGCGGCATGCACCAGGATTGCGTCGACATTCGGAAATCGCTTCAACAGGCCAATTCCGTCTTCAGCGTTGTAAGCAGTTAATACATTATGCTTGACGGTCTCAACCACAAGCTTGCGAGCGGAGAGTCCCTCCGGCTGTTCTTCCTCGATCATCAATATGACAAGCGATCTCACGTAGCTCCTCGTTCAGATGCCTTCAGCTGAGTAGTTGGATACGAAATATCCTCAAAAGGGCTACTCGGTTGTGGTAAAAGCAATCAGATTGCTAAGAGTATTCTTGCTGGCACGACGCGCCGTGCCCATTGATGCGAAGGGAATCATATGCCGAATAGACGCCTTCAAACACGGAATCCCAACTTGCTGTCAGCGCATAGCTTCGTGCGGCGCTACGCATTTCAGAGTGCAAGGTTGGATTTCTGATGACGCAACCGATCGCGGAAGAAAATTCCCCATCCGGCGCAATCCGTCCGGTGACTTCGTCGCGAATGATGCTGCACGGGCCGCCGTCAGGCGTAACGATCGCGGGAACGCCGCTCGACAGTGCCTCGAGAACGACATTGCCAAAGGTGTCAGTGTGCGAAGGGAAAACGAAGAGGTCCATGTTCGCGTAGGCCGCTGCCAGCGATTCGCCCTTCAGAACACCGGTAAACTCCGCCCGTGGCAAATGCTCGCGCAACCAGGCTTCCTCTGCTCCGTGGCCGACAATCAGAAAACGGAAATGCTGATGTCCCGCACACTCCAGCCCTCGTTGCACCTGCGACAGCAGCGCGACGTTCTTCTCGATTGAGAGTCGCCCCACGTAGCCAAGGACAAAATCCCGATCGTCATCTTGTCTGGTGCGCTTCTTCGGGTGGAACAACACCGAATCTACGCCGCGAGGCATCAGGTGACAGGGACGCTTCGTCGCACTCTCAAGGATTCCGCAAAGTTCGGGATTCGGCGCGAGCAACAGATCGGCGTTGGAGTAGAAGCTTGACGCCACGGCCAGGGTTAGATCCTCGATCGTCTGGCCTGCCATTGCTGAATGTGGCTGTGGCAACAGTTGCAGCAGCCGATCGCATCTGCGCTCCAGATACTCATGCACATTGGTATGCCAACTTGCCGCGAGCGGCACGTCGTAGTGACGCGCAATGGCTGCGCCGAGGATCCCGAGTTCACTAGGCCCGGTGATATGTATGAGGTCCGGCTTGAATCTTTCGACGACTTCATCGATCGCAGGTAAATGGCGCAGATATGCAGGATCGAATCTCAGATCCTTCTCTAGTGCGAACGAAAAGAAACTTCGCGGGAGTTCCAGAGTCCAGATGCTGCCGGTTTCTTCGAGTGCCTTGAGCCGCTGCCCGGCACGCACGCAAAGGAAAGGCAGATCATGCCGACGCGCAAAAGCTTCAAAGTGGCGGCTGGTGTGGGCGACGCCGTTTATTTCGTGAAAGGAGTCCGGAAAATAAGCAACTCTCGGCGGTCGTTCGTTCATGGATGCCGGCTCAGCTTCAACCCTCCTGCTCGCCAAGCGCGAGACGCCGCTGACCTTCGTCGCTCCAGGCGATCCGCAGACCACCGGATACCGGTCCATTGCCCAGCATCTGGACGGCCTTGATAACCCAGCCGATGGCAAGTGGCGCGCGTCCCTTCGGCCAAAGCTCTTTCAGCGACCGCATCACGCCGTTCGCGTCAGGATGATACGCGCGCTCGTCCCATGTCCGCGATCCTTGGGGAAAGTCAGGATAGTCACGGATTGCATCGAGTGTCGATTGCAGCAGGCGATGCTTCCACGGCTCGGCATATTGCGGCATGAAGAGCATGTTGCTCTGGCGCTCGCGGCGAATCTCGTGCACGAACTCGGTAAAGCTGGCGGCATTGCTCAGGTTGATGTTGGCGTTCGGTTCGACGCCGTGGCGATCGCCGCCGCTGATCAGCAGCATGTTCCATTGTTGGGCAAGACGGCGCACAGCGCGATTCTCTTCCCAGTTGCGGAGACCGTTTAATTCAAGGGCGTGCAGCCACGCGCCGTACTTTTGCAGAAATTCGTTTACCAAAAAACCGTGTTTCTCTTTGCCGATCGTGAATAGATCCCATAAAGGATGGTTGAAGACCACCAGGACATTAGGCTCGTCGCTCAGCGCGGCCAGGATCTCTTTGAGCCGCGGTTCGCTTGGCGTGGCAGTGAATCCCGCCAGCGTACGCATCCATTGCCTGGCCTGGCTTGAGGGCAGATTGTGCACACCGAGATGAAAGTCCTGTACACCGCCGTAAGGCACGCTCCACTCGACTGACACCGGAATGCGGCGGGCGCTGGGAACAGTGCGCAGCAACATAGGCGCTTCGATAGTGTCATGGTCGGTGATGGAAACCATGGAGTGCAGCTCAAGCTTTTCAATCTGACCGCTCTCGAGATCAAATGCCAGCCTGGGAGTCATCGGGGGGGTCCAATAGCTCTTTGCGTAATCCACGCGTACGCCGTGCTTCGCTTGTGCTCTGTTCTCCAGCCGCGCAAGCAATGGGCGGATTACAGCGTATTCGCTGCCCAGATTCGCCAGAAAATCCAGCGTCTCTTTGGATTGGTTGGTATGGCTGTGGAGCGAGACGCCGGTACGGAACCCTTGATGCGCTTTCTGGTCGCGCCACAGGTACGAAACGGTCGATGTGGCCATTTCTCCTCCTCATTCGCGATCTGACTCCGGATTCTTACAATTAAAGTATCCGATCAGCCCGTCAACGGGAGATTAAGAGGAGAACAATTGCACTTCAATTAGTGCACCGCATCAACAAAGTAACGGAGGATCGAGAAAGCCTTAAGACTATGACAAGCAACCGCTTGGTTGCAGATACGACAAAGCAAGATTTACTTGGTCTTCGCCATGTCCGGCCCCAGAAAATCCTCAAAAGTCGATCCGTGCATGATCTCTTGAGGCGCCTGCGCGGCTGCGGCCTTGGCCTCGGGGATGAGGTAGTTTTCGGTCAGCCCATCGCGCAGGATTTCAAAAGCATCTTCCGGGGTATCGGCGTACTTGAACAGGTCGATGTCCTTCGGCGAAATCGCGCCCGTATCGACCAGTGCATCGAGGTTGAAAACCCTCTTCCAGTAATCCGATCCGTAGACGACGACAGTGATTTTCTTGGCCAGCTTTTGGGTTTGTGCCAAGGTCAGGATCTCGAACATTTCATCGAGCGTACCGAATCCGCCGGGAAAGACGACCAGCGCCTTCGCCATATACGCAAACCACAGCTTGCGCATAAAGAAGTAGTGGAATTCGAAGTTAAGCGAGGGCGTGATGTAGGGATTGGGCGACTGCTCGAAAGGCAGGCGAATGTTCATGCCGATGGTCTTGCCGCCAGCTTCATAGGCGCCGCGATTCGCGGCTTCCATGATGCCGGGGCCTCCGCCGGAGGTGACCACAAACCGGTGCCGGCGCGAGGGAATCTTGGCGGCCCACCGAGTGAGCATCTGGGCGAGTCGCCGCGCATCTTCGTAGTAGCGTGCCATCGCGACCGCGGCTACAGCACGTTTGCGCTGTAGCTCTGAGGCTTTGCCAGCGGCAATATCGGGAACACTTGCCGGCTGCTCCTCGCTGGGAGCGGGATGGCGCGAACCGGTGTTGTCGAGAAGCTCAAGAGCATGGTCGGCTTCCTCACGTCCGCGGAAACGCGCAGAGCCGAAAAACACGACGGTATCCTGGATGCGCTCATGACGTAAACGCGCAAGCGGCTCCATGTACTCGGCGACAATGCGAATCAGGCGGCCATCGGGCCCGTTCAGGAATCCCGGATTCTCGTACGCCAGGGGGGCGGCAGCGAGAGCTGGTGGCGCGCCATTGGGCGGTAGAGTAGCGACCGGAACCGCACTCGAAGAAGCGTTCTGGCCGGACAAATCGCCGTCCGTCGATGCCCGATCATGATTTTCGATTCCCTGTTCCCTGTTGTTCGTTCCCTGCTCTTCCACGCTCATGCCGTTACTCATTTCGATGCCGGATGGCGTCTTGCACCGCGATCCAGATATTCAGCAACCCCAGTCCTGAGATGATGCCGCGCACCGCGCCGTTTGCTGCATAAATTGAGAGTGTCGGAAACTGCACAAAGAGCGGGTTCTGATCCCAAAAGAGTTGCGACCACGGAGCATAGCAAATCGCCAACCCGATATACATCCTCAATAGAACGCGCAGATAGAGTTCGGTGCGCACCAGCCAGTGGGGGATACGCTGCTGGGGATGACCGGCAGCTGGCTCCTGCCTGGCATTGGATTCCGGAGCGGAACTCATTAAGTTTCCTGGGACGGGAGCGCGGGCTGGGGGGCATGCTGGGTGACATGAATTCCGGCTGGTTTGACATTCTGCAGGGCCTGTAAAGCTGCCCCCGAATTCCTGCCATTTCAACAGCTCAGGGACGCTGTATTCAAACGGTAACACAGAGGGATGGAAACGCTCGCGAGGGACTGCTTGACGGGTTTGATACCGCGATTGCGCGGAACCGCCCACAGGGGTATTTTGTTCGTGTACGCTGTTTCCGTTCCGAGGGGAGTCTGCCGTGAAACATGCTGCCGTATGTCTTGTTCTCCTTCTCAGTCCATTGACCTTAGCCGCGCAAACCAGTGCCAAGAACGAGGGGCAGGCCCCCGCCCAGGGGTTGGTCATTGTGAATTTGGGCGAGCTAGTGGGCAATGGCTGCCCGATCAGTATGCGCGCAAGCCAGGGCGTCTGGGACCATACCATCAGGGTTCGGCGAGGACAGCAGGAACGGACGTTTCAGCCATTTGGCCAGCGGATATTTCTATCTCTGGGCGACTCTCAGGCTGCTCCGATCATTGCAGCGACCGTGAAAGTGCACGGGCTGACCGGCAAGAATCACGTGATTGAAACCACTGGCTCCCCGAACGCGGACGGTGATGCGACGAGGATCATCAAAATCGCATTTGCTCCAAGCCAGAAGGGCGGCGTTACCGGCGATCTCTACATACCGGGGTTCACCTCGGTGATTTCGATCGAGCTGCTTGAAGTTTCGTACGATGACGGCCGGGTGTGGAGAATCGGAGGCGTCTGCCGCGTGATGCCGGACCCGTTGATGCTGATCGCAAGCCACTAATACACTGTGGAGTATCCCAGAAATTATTGGCAGAAGCTTGGAAGCGCAAAGAAGCAGATTCTTCGCTCACCACCCCCAAACTGAGAGACGTTCGGGGCCCCGTTCTGAGCGAATGACACCATTACTTTTATCGTGAACAGGGACAGGCTACTAGGGAGTCGTGCCCTCGGCTGGCTTCGGATGGGATGTTGTGCTGCCGTCTGTCATACCGAGAGCCCAGCGAATCGCTTCAAAATACATCTTGCGAATGTCGGGATCCTGCCAGGACTCCTCCGTGTGCCCCAGCGTCGAGTAGAAGACGCGGCCCTTGCCGTACATCTTGCTCCAGGCCACGGCGAAGTCGTGGTCGGTGCGATGGATGCGAGGATTATTGCTGTAGTCCAGGCGACTCGCATCAAGGCTGAGAAGCACGTTGACCTTTCCGCGGGACCACGCCTTGGGCTGGTAGATCTCGTCGAATTTCACGAACGACTTCGGAAAGTGCCGCACAGCTGGAAAATCCGGCGCTTCGTTGATGATCGGCGCGTTGAATGTCGACCATGGGTGCTGATCGAACCATCCGCCGATCATCTCGCCGTACTCCGGCCAGTTGTAATTGGTATCGAGCGCCGCATGGATGCCGACGAATCCTTTGCCGTCATCGTGGATCGCCGCCATCATGTCACGCTTCTGATCGGCGTCCATGTCGAGTTCGCCGGTGGTGCTGGCAAAGACAATCAGGTCGAAGTAATTCAGGTTTTTCGCATTCCTACCCGGGTCTTTTTTTGTGAGCAGCTCGGTATCAGTGCGCAGAGTGGCATCCCAAAGGCCGCTTTCCTGGCCCATGTTGTAAATGGCAACCATGGCGGCGGAAACAGAATCGTGCTCAAAGCCCTTGGTCTGTCCGATCACCAGCACGTGCTTGACATGCACCTGTTTGGCGTGGGGAGCAGGTGGAAGCGCGCCCTGGCAAAATGATCGCGCCTGCGCACCGCCGAAAATCAATAAAGCCGAGAAGGCAAGAAGGGACCGAAGCGAACAGAGATGAACCAAGCGCACGAGAATTCCTCCGCAGGCAATTATCGGCGAACGAGCCGGCCCTGTGGGATTTAGTCGTGTGCGCCGTGCTTTTTCAGCAGGTCCGCCCACTTGTGATCGTCCATCTTCATGGCATAGTCCAACGGGCGTTGCTGGCTCTGATCCTTGGCATTCACGTCAGCCCCGTGATCAACGAGAATCTGGATCATGCTGCCGTACTGCAACTGCAACGCAGCATCGAGAATCGTGCCACCGTATGCGTCGGGCAAATTCACGTTGGCGCCCTTGTCGATGAGGAACCTCACATCATCCGGCTGATCGCGAAGCACGGCAAAATACAACGGCGTGGCTCCGCTGGAAGCCTGTGCGTTCACATCCGCGCCCTTGGCAATGAGCAGCTGCATGAGTTCCTTGTGCCGGTTTGCGAAGAGACACAGGTCCAACGGCGTGTAGCCGTTCTTCATGTCCCTCACGTCCACGCCGTGCACGGTCAGCAGACTCACTGGATCCTTATGGTTATTCGATGAAAACACGGCCCAAAGATCACCGGGGATGAACGCGCCATAGTTGTTCTTCGCGTTGACGTCTGCTCCGGCGTCGACGAGAACCTGGGCCGCTGCCAACTGGCCGTGCAAGCAGGCGATGTGCAAAGGCGTGTCGCCGTTCTTGTCCCGATCGGCCACAAGCTTCGGATCAGCCTGAAGAAGAGCTTTGATCTTGTTCGCATCGCCTTTGCGCGCGGCATCGTGAATGGGCCCACAGTAGGCGGCTGTCGAGCTGGCCAGCAAAAACAGCAGAATTATGAACCCGGAAACTCTATTTGAGATAAAAGGGCGGGCAAATGCATACGTTTTCATTGGTCCTCCACGACGAAGAAAATTGGCTTTGGAAATTTGAGTCATTCTATCGGAGATGGCTCCATGGTTGTGTCATCCGGCCTCCTTCGTTTGTCAGAGAGATGTCTTGGCTTTGGTGCCACTCGGCCAAACAGCCGTCGCGGCCGGCAACCCAAAGTAATAGGGCGCGGGTATTACTAAAGTCCTGCGAGAGGTTAACTTGGGTACCGAATCCACGGTACGATGTTGCGAAGGCGCAGAATCCCTTCCTCAGCAAGATGGAGCCAAGCCGTGAATGCTTCTCAAGAAACAAAATGCGGGCCTAGCGTAGTCGCCGAGACACTGCGAAGCCTATCTGAACAAGCGAAAGTTTGCCACGACAAGATTGATTTGCTCGAAGCGGGTCAGAGCTTGAATCGTGCTGATGTTCTTGCCGAGGTTGGCAAGCTGCTCGATGCATGCCAGAACCTGAGAGACGCGATTCTCTCGGAAGACGACGGGGCAAGCTGGACGACGAAGAACGAATTGGATACCCTGGTCAGCCGTCTTGACGACGCTGCCTCGAAGAGACACAGATACCTCGATCTTGCCCAGTTGCTTGCCAACGGGACGATCTCGCATCGCCGCGAGCGCACCCGATTGGAGAGGCTGGCCCTTCGCGATAAGGCCGTTGCCGAATTGATGGAGATTTCAGAAAAATCGGCGCCGCCGGAGTTGCCCGGCCCAGCCGTCGAGAACTGGCTGGAGTGGGCGTGCGGGCTGGAAGATGAAGCGGATGGGCCTGAGTTGCTGAAGTTGCGGAGCGGCTTCCCGCGACTCGACGATTTTGTACGCCAGCTGGAGATCGATTGGTGGCACGGTGGATCCACGCCGGAAACCATTGAGGAACATACCTCCGATTCTGTAGCCATTCCCGCAGATAAAAACGGATCGAATGGCGCGCATCTGAACGGGAACGGAAATGGGAATGGCGCATCGAAGGAACTCGCTGTTGAGGAGCAGCCTGTCGTAGCGACGTCTGTGTTCGAGGCAACCTTGATGGCGGCCTCCTTGATCGACGCCCCTGCGAGCGAAGAGATCGCTCCCCCGGCCGAACAGCATGACGCCGAAACGGAGCCGCCGGTTCTCAGCCCAGATGCCACCGCACCGTCCTTTACCCAGGATGAAGTGGTTGAACTTCCAGAAGAGACACTGAATCCGTCGAGAAAGGGCAAGATATCCTTTTTCCCCTGGGAGATGGTTGATCAGTTCACGCGGCGAATCAAAAAGGCGAATGCCGAGCGGAAGGATGCGCGAACGATTCGCGCTCTGCTGGCGGTTTCACACTGGCTTGAGCCTCGCGATCAAAACCCAATGACGCATGTCAAGTGCGGCATTCGCGCACTCACGGGCTACCCACCGACGACGGAGCCAGTTTATGTCGCCCCCAGTGACGTGACGCAGCACATTGCGCAGGATGACGGTCTGCCTCTACTCACTGGCGGAGCCGATCTTCTGCGCTGGGGATTGTTGCAGCCCTCAGAGCGCAATTTCCAGGGGATTGCCTCCGTTCGGCGTTTCACGACAGAGCATCTGAAAGCGTGGTTCAGCGAGCTCTTTCGAATTGCACTTTCCGACAAGCAAATCGACGATATCCATGGCCTGACTTCGGGCATCCCTTACCTGGTTGGCGAACTGCACAAGCTCATCATTCCGCAGCCGGACGATCCACCGACATGGCTCGGCCTGGCGCGCTGGATGGAGATCAAGGCGCAGTTCGAAAAGCTCCTGCCCCAGTACTCGCATGAACTTAAGAAAGGTGCTCCGTCGGTGCGGCTCACTGACCGTGAGATCTCGCTGCTCAACATGGTGGTGATCGTCAGCGCAGACTCGACACAGGAGACGATCCTTGCCAACCTTTCAGAGAACTGGGAGAGATACGAGCATCAGGAGTATCGCGCGTTAAGCTCACGGGACGAGGTAAGCATTGCAGTTCTGCTGGAACTTGGCTTGCTGCCAAGGCTGAATGTCACGGGAGGCGTGCCTTCCATGGCGCTTATGCCTGTAAAGCAGGATGATGCGATTCGGAAGATGACAGAGCAGTTATAAGCAATTCGATCATCGATGGGGCAGACAGGCGAAAGCTGTCTGCCCCATTTTTCATGGGCCCGATTCATGGGATGAGGATGATCTTTCCGCCGACATTGCCTTTCTCTGCCAGCCGCTGCGCCTCCGGGGCTTCCTGCAATTTCATGATGCGCGCGATAGGAATCGAAAACTCGCCGCGTGCAAAATCTTCAGCCAACTGGGAGAGTCTGGAAGCGTCTGGAACCGCCATTATCGGTTCCACGCGTATGTTATAGTTCTGTGCGCCCTCAGGCACGCCGAGCACAGAACCAAGCACACCCCCGGGACGAATCGATTTAAGCAGCCGCTGAATTGTTGTTCCGCCAACCGTGTCGGCGATTGCATCGAGACCATGCAGATGGGCGATCTCCTCCTCACTGTCGATCGCGACGACGCCATCGACGGCCAACTGTGCAGCCTGGTCCTTTTCCGTGCCACGAACACCGGCAAAAACTCGAACGCCGTGCTTGCGGGCGACATGAATCGCCACACGCGCGACGCCCCCAAGAGCGCCTGTCACAAGGATGGTTTGCCCTCGTTGCGGTTTGACGGCTCGCTCGATCAGTTGCGCACCGGTGGTGACGACCAAAGGGAGTGCAGCCGCTCTCTCGAAGTCCAACGCTGAAGGAATGAGAGCCAGCACGTGAGCCTTGGCAACGGTGTACTCGGCGTAGGTGCCGTTTGCGAGCGCCATGACCCGCATCCCTTTGGAAAAACCTGTAACGCTGCGACCGGTTTCGACAACCTCTCCGGCGAGGTCGCGACCGAGGATCGCCGGAAGTTCGAGCGGAATGCGCGCTTTTGCGGCCCCGCTGCGAAGCTTGAAGTCGATGGGATTGACGCTCGTTGCCTTCACCTTGACGAGCACTTCGTAGTCGCCATATTCCGGGCGTTCCGTATCTTCATAGCGAAGCTGTTCCGGGCCGCCGTACTGGTGCAACACGATTGCTTTCATTTGACCTCTCTTTGATTGACGAGCCTTGCGGCCAGCGCGGAATCTTTATAGTTCCAGACAGAAGTCTGGATGCCACCGTTCCCGGCAGGGTTATCCTGTCGGAAGCTATGCAACACAACTCTCGTTTCCCCGCTCTCGTCCTGCTCGCAGCATCTGCTCACTTCTCAATGTTGGCGCCCGCCACGTCCGTCGCGCAGGAGGGCACGACAAATGTGCTCTCGTATCGCGGCGAGGAACCGGTCCGGGCACAGCACGGCATGGTGGTCAGCGTTCATCATCTTGCTTCCGATGCAGGAGTCGAGATCCTGCGCGATGGAGGCAACGCTGTCGATGCGGCCGTGGCGACTGGGTTCGCGCTTGCGGTCGTGCATCCGATCGCTGGCAACCTCGGCGGAGGCGGATTTCTGCTTCTGCGCACGCATGACGGCAAAGCCACTTTCATCGACTACCGCGAGAAGGCGCCGCTGGCAGCAACGGAGACGATGTATCAGGACGCGCAGGGAAATGTGATTCCGAATGCCAGCGTCGTAGGCTATCGCTCGATTGCGACTCCCGGCTCCGTTGCCGGACTGGTGTACTCGGAGAAGAAATACGGAAAGCTCGGGCTGAAGCGTGTGATGGCGCCTGCCATTCAATTGGCCCGCGACGGATTCGCCCTCAGTCCTGAAGAGGCACACGAACTGACCGACCGTGACCTCGCGCGCTTTCCCGCATCGCGTCTGCTGTTTCAACGCAACGGCAGCTACTATCGCGAGGGCGAGATGTTTCAGCAGCCGGAACTGGCTCGCACCCTGGAGCGGATTGCTGCCGATCCCGACGACTTTTACCACGGCAAAATGGCGCATGAACTCGTGGATGATCTTAAGAAGGGCGGAGCGCTCATCACACTTGACGATCTTGCACAGTACAACGTGGTCGAGCGCAAGCCGGTCGTCGGCACATTTCACAACTACACCGCGATCAGCGCGCCGCCTCCTTCTTCAGGCGGAATCGTGCTGCTGAGCGCGCTGAATATCCTCGAAGGCTACGACCTCGCGAGCCTGGGCGACCGCAGCGCCGATTCGATGCACCTGATGACAGAAGCCTATCGACGCGCGTACATGGATCGCTCCGATTACCTCGGAGATCCGGACTACAACCAGATTCCTGTCGCCGAACTTACCGGGAAAGCGTACGCCGAAGCGTGGCGCAAAAGCATCTTGAGCGATAAGGCAACTCCCAGCGCGGAGTTGAAGCGACCTGCAGGCTTTCTGCCGCCTGCGCCAGTGACCGCCGGCCAGCGCCACGAATCGCCTGATACAACGCATTACTCCGTCGTCGATGCGGAGGGAAATGCAGTATCGGTTACAACCACCCTGAACGACTCTTTCGGCTCGCATGTAACCGCAGGATCGCTCGGCTTTCTGCTGAACGACGAGATGGATGATTTTGCAGCAAAGATGGGCGTGCCAAACATGTTCGGGCTGATCCAGGGACCGGCGAATGCGATTGCGCCCGGCAAACGCCCGTTGAGTTCAATGACACCCACAATCGTGCTGGAAGATGGCAAGCTCCGTTATGTGCTGGGCTCTCCTGGCGGGGCACGCATTATCACGACGGTTGCGAATATTTTTCTTTCTGCGGCGGAAGGCGGTTTGAATATTCAGGAGGCGGTGGACGCTCCGCGCTTTCATCATCAATATCTTCCCGACAAACTCTACCTTGAGCCGGGATTCGACCCCAGGGTGCTTTCTGCACTCAAAGAAATGGGCTACACGCTCAGCGTGAAGGATGGTCACTGGTCCAACGGCGAATGCATTGCTGTCGATCCAAAGACGGGCGAGCTTCAGGGCGGACAGGACCACCGCAGCCACTACGGCAAGGCCGCGGGGTACTGAGGGCGATTCACGCGTAAGCTCAGGTAAGTCGTTTGGGAATGAGACAATTGGACTGCGTTGGCTTGGCGCCGGCGCCGAGGGTCGTCAAAGCATGCTGCCAGTTCTTTCGACGCATCTGTTTCTTAAACAACGGCTGCACCCTGGACTGCTGGAATTGGCTGCGCGTTCCGGCGCCCAAGGTGTGGAGATCTTCGCCGCCCGCCAACATTTTGACTACACCAGCCGCGAACACGTGATGGAGCTCGCTGGCTGGTTCGCTTCGAATCCGCTCGAGCCGTTTTCAATGCACGCGCCGCTGTTTCCCGATCGCGAAATGGGCCGCGCCGGGGCTGCTGCCGTGAATCTCGTGGATCCGGAAAAATCAAGGCGCATCGACGCCATGGACGAAATCAAGCGTGCGCTGGAAGCAGCCGAGCACATTCCATTCAAAAAGCTCGTGGTCCATCTCGGCGAAAAGTACGACTCGTGGTCATTGCGGACCATGGAGTATGCGACGACAGCTCTCGAACATCTCGGCGCCTTCGCCAAGCCGCTGGGGGTTCGCGTGCTGGTTGAAAATCTCACCAGCGATGCCACCACTCCCGAGCATCTGATGACGATTCTCGAGATGGCGCATTTGACCCAGATCGACATCTGTCTCGACCTGGGTCATGCGCACATCGCGCCGGGAATCGCGGAAGCAATCAGCATATTGGGCAAGCGCGTCGGCCAAGTTCACGTGCACGACAACCACGGCCTGAAAGACGAGCATCTGTGGCCCGGCGACGGAACCATCGACTGGCCAGCCGCAGTCGAAGCTCTCAAGTCGCTTCCCACTCCGCCTGCCGCGGTTCTCGAAATCGGTTACGACCTCGAACACGCTCCCGCTGCGATTCCTGATCGCATTCAGCAATCGTTCGAAAAGCTCGTTTGAATCTGTACGAGTCGCTGCCCGGCGCCGGATTTGTATGGGGCACCACGCGTCGAATCGTCAGCAGATGCGCGGCAGCTGTTCGCCGATCTGCGTGGCGATCACGCGGTTGGCGCCCATTGATGTGCGTGCCACCAGCATCTTCGGATGCTGGCCGGTGACCTGGCCGATGCGGGCCGCGTCGGCACCAAGCGGATGCGCGCGCAGGACGTCTAATGCGCGATCGGCGGCTTCAGGCGCGACAAAGAAGACTACCTTACCTTCGTTAGCGACATATACGGGGTCGAGGCCCAGCAGTTCGCAGGCCGACTGGACTTCAATACGCACCGGCAGGCTTGGCTCGTCGATCTCGATGCCGACGTTCGACGACGTGGCGATTTCGTTCAGCGTTGATGCCAGGCCGCCCCGCGTGGGATCGCGCATCGCGTGCACGCCGGTTCCCACGGCATCGAGCACATCCGTGATGAGTCCGTTGAGCGCAGCGCAATCGGAGCGGATCTGGCTTTCGAATTCCAGCCCCTCGCGCACGCTCATGATGGCCATGCCGTGGTCGCCGACGGTGCCTGAAACCAGCACGACGTCGCCAACCTGGGCCCGATGCGGACCAACATTGATGCCGGCACGTAAGACACCGACGCCAGTCGTGTTGATGTAGCAACCGTCGCCGTGGCCACGCTCGACCACCTTGGTATCGCCGGTAACAATGCGCACCCCTGCGGTGGCAGCTGCATCGGCCATGGCTTGAACGACTGCAGCAAGCTGGGCCAGCGGGAATCCTTCTTCGAGGATGAAGCTCGCGCTGAGAAACTTTGGATCCGCTCCCGATACAGCGAGATCGTTGACGGTGCCGTTCACAGCGAGAGCGCCGATCGAACCGCCCGGAAAAAACAGTGGCTGCACGACGAAAGAATCGGTGCTCATGGCAACGCGGCCTGAACCCAGTTCAAGCACGGCGGCATCGCCGAGGTTCTCGAGCGCTGGATTGCGGAACGCCGGAAGAAAAAGATGCTCGACGAGTTCGTTGCCAAGCTTGCCGCCGCCACCGTGGCCCATCACGATGGTGGGATAGTCGGCGAGAGGCAGCGGACAACTCCAGTTGGAAAAATCGGGTGTGCTGGATTTTTCATTCCCGACACGTTCAGCCATTGGCTGCTCCGGTCAGTGCGCTTCCAGCATGAGCGAGATCTTCCGCCGACAGAAAACGGCCATAGTTGAAGTACGCGGCGCAAGCGCCTTCGCTGGAAACCATGGTGGCGCCGAGCGGATGCCGCGGCGTGCATTCTCTGCCAAATGCCGGGCACTCGGCGGGCTTGATAGCGCCGCGCAGCACATCTCCGGCTTTGCACAGCGGCGATTCTTCGGTGTGAATGCCTGTGATCTGGAAGCGCTCTTCGGCGTCGAATTCGCGATAAGGCTTGCTGAGTCGCCAGCCGCTGTTGGGGATCACGCCGATGCCGCGCCATGCGCGATCTGTAACCTCGAAGACCTCAGTGAGCAATTGTTGCGCCGGTAAATTGCCTGCGTAAGTGACGATGCGCTCGTAAGCATTCTCTACGTGGTGTTGACCATTCTCCAGTTGGATCACGGCGCGGCGGATTCCATCGAGGAGATCGAGCGGCTCAAAGCCTGTGACGACGATGGGAATTTCGAACTTGTCGGCGAGCGGCGGATACTCCCAATAACCCATGACGCTGCATACGTGCCCGGCGGCAAGAAAGGCCTGCACCTTGTTCTCCGGCGAACTCATGATGGCTTCGATCGCAGGCGGGACAAGAACGTGGGAGACGAGGAGAGAGAAATTCTTCAGTCCGCGCCGCTTCGCGAGATGCACGCTCATGGCATTGGCCGGGGCTGTAGTTTCAAATCCAACGCCGAAGAAGACAACCTGCTTGTCGGGATTCTTGACCGCCAGTTCCACCGCGTCGAGAGGCGAATATACGACGCGAACGTCGCCACCCTCGCCCTTAACCTGAAACAGATCGCGATCAGTGCCGGGCACTCGAAGCATGTCTCCGAAGGAGCAGAAGATAACGCCGGGCTGCGCAGCAATCGCAAGAGCCTTATCAATAAGGCCGAGCGGCGTGACGCAGACCGGGCATCCCGGCCCATGAATCATCTCAATGCCAGCGGGAAGCATCTGGTCGATGCCATTACGAATGATCGAGTGAGTCTGGCCGCCGCAGATCTCCATGATCTTCCACGGGCGCGTAGCAACCTGATGAATTTCACGCGCCATGCGCTGCGCGATTTCGCCGTCGCGGAACTCGGTAAGGTACTTCATTTCTCGCCGTCGCTGCCCGACTCGACTCCTTCTCCCGCAAATTCTCGCCGGTAAGGCTCGCAACTCCCATCCGGGCAGGGTGACTGCGGTGCGGCCGCCGCACGGGCAAAGGCTTCTTCCTCGGTGGCTAGCTCCTCGTCAAGGGAGCCCATCTTACGGAATAGTTCGAGGGTCTCAAGGGCGGTTTCTTCGTCGATCCTGGAGAGCGCAAACCCAACATGCACAATGGTATAGTCGCCGACAACGACCTCAGGCACGTAGTCGAGGCAGACATTCTTGACGACGCCGCCGAAGTTGACGCGGCCCATTCGAACGTCACCTTCGAGTGATTTGTTCGACTTTTCCGGGGATAGCTAGACACATGGCAACCTTCTTATACCGCTGGGAGGACGGGCCGGAGATGTGATTTAAATCACTTTCTCCTTCAGCCCTTAACCTTCGATCGTTCTCAACAATACGCGCCTTGACCATCTTCTTGACGAGCATAGCAGGCAACGGCTATCGAGCGGGAATTGCAGGGTTCCCTTGGATGTTCGGTGATTCTTCAGTTCGTCTTTCATTTCGTCGATGAGAGAGGCCTGCAAGGGGAAGAAGCTGCAGTGTTTCTTGAACGCCGCGTAGGAGACGAGGCCGCCTTTGTAGCGAAATGTGGGGATTCCGTAGCTGAGGCACTCGGTCGCCTCTTTTGGCGCAGCGGCCCCGATCGTTGCGCGCAGCTTTTCAAGTGTGGTTCGTGCGGGTTCCGGGACTCTGGCAAGGTACGCGTCTACATCGGCGGCTTCAGGATTGGCTTTCCCGGCTGTCTTTCCGATTGCGCTTTTCATGGTTTCTCCAGCAAGTTGATGCGCTATAGCCGCAGGTGCGATGCCGACGCGCGGCGATTTCAAATTGCGCCGCGCGTCGCACCGGATAGCCGCTATTTCTTCTTGGGAGGAGGCATCGGTGGAACAGCCGAGGATGCAATATCGGCAACTGCCTTCCACGATCCATCAGCCTGTTTGCGGAATGTGGTTACGTAGTTGCCGTGATCGGTGATCGGCTTATGTGTTGCCGGATCGGTCACAGTCAGTTTGTAGGTACCCGCGGTGTAGGCGAGATCGCCGGATTTGGCAACGTCGACCTTGAAGACTGGAAGGTGAGTGAGACTGCAGGGTCGCTCAAGCATCTCTTTCAAGCCGTCACGCATCGCATCCTTGCCATGGACCGCGTCCATGCCCGGAGTCATCAGAACGGCGTCGTCTGCGTAAAACGCCATGACCTTTTCGAGATCCTTGGCCGCCCAGGCCTGATTCGCCTGCACCTCGGTATCGGTGATCGCCTTTACGTCGGCATCGTGGGTGTCAGGCGCAGGCGGTGGGGTTGGGTTGCACGCCACCAGAGACAAACGATGACGGTTGCGCCGCAGAGAGTAGCAAAAGTTTTCATTTTCATATGTGTCTTTCTCCTTTGTGGATTCCTTGGAAATTAGGAACCATGGCTTGAACCGCAAGACAAAGTATATGGTTCGGTCACAGCGCAAAAAGACTGCGATGACCGCTCCGGGCAGGGGCCATTCTGCCACATCCAGCGCGATGGTTGGCAGCGGGATTTCGATTTGGGTGAAGATCAGCAGAATCGCTTTCGTCATGACCGCCGGGATTTCTCTTCCGCAAGATACGCAAGCCAGTCGGGCAAACCAGCGCCGGTTTTTGCGGAAGTCTCAAAGATGCGAATGCCGGGACGAATCTCATTGAGGTTCCTGAGTGCCGCCGCACGATCGAAGCTGCAGGGCTCGGCAATGTCGATCTTTGTGATGATGGCGGCATCGGCGGAGTTGAAGAGCGTGGGGTACTTGAGAGGCTTGTCTTCGCCCTCGGTCACGCTGAGCAGTGCTACGCGAATCTTTTCGCCGAGGTCGTAGCTTGAGGGACAGACGAGGTTGCCGACGTTCTCAATGAACAGGTAGTCGAGGTCCGCGAGTTCCCAGCCATCGAGATGCTTGCCGATCATCTCAGCTTCGAGATGGCAGATGCCATGGGTGTTGATCTGGCGGACCGGCGCACCGCTTGCAGCCAGACGACGAGCATCGTTGTCGGTCTCGAGATCGCCGACGAGGGCTGCAACCTTTGCGCCGCTCGTACGCAGTTCGCGCAGCGTGCGTTCGAGGAAAGCCGTCTTGCCAGTACCGGGACTCGAAACCAGATTGAGCACAAGAACTCCGGCCGCTTCGTAGCGTCCGCGCAAGCCGCGCGCCAGTTCATCATTTTTCTTCAGGATCCCCTGCCGCAGTTCAACAATCCGGGTGGTCATACCTTTTCCTCAACTTCATCAATCTCGATGGATTCGATCTCGAGTTCGCGCCCCTGTCGCAGATCGGCGACCGGCTCTCCGCAGCGCGGGCATCGAAAGCTTTGCAGGCTTTCGATTTCGACGTCCTTAGCGCACCCTTCGCAATGCATCATGACGGGGAGAATGTTTACCACCAGCGTTGGAACCTTCCAGCGGAGTGTCGTCGGTGGCGATGCCATAGCAGAACTGAAGCGAGTCTTCGACAACGGAGGCGAGAGCGCCGACACGCAGGCGCACCTCCTTGACCCTTGCGCCGGGATAGGCTTCGAGGGTCTCCGTGACCGAATCGACGATGCTGGAAACAATGGAAAGCTCGTGCACGCGACCTCGCCTGAAAGGACGATTCTACGCTGGAGACACAATCGCACGTGTGCCGAACGGCACTCCGCTTGTAAAATGACAGTGGAGTTGGAGCCACTTCCCCGTGAGCAAAACCCTTGCGCCTCATCCGCATACCACGTCCCGGCTCGCCCTCAGCGAGCTTGCCCCCGGTGCATTGCAATCCGAGATCCGCGCCATGAGCACGGAGTGCGATCGCATTGGCGGCATCAACCTGGCCCAGGGCATTTGCGACACGCCGGCTCCCGGGGTGGTGGAAACTGCCGCGATTGCCGCGATCCTCGCCGGACACAACATCTACACGCGGCTTGACGGCATCGGGCGGCTGCGCATGGCCATCTCGGACAAACAACTGCGCGACTACGGCCTTCGCTACGATCCCGAGAGAGAAGTAATGGTGGCTTGCGGCGCGACCGCAGGACTGCATGCGGCGGCAATGGCGTTCCTGAATCCCGGCGACGAGGTGCTGGTCTTCGAGCCGTTCTACGGGTATCACGTGAGCACGTTGAAGTCGATGCGGGTAAAGCCGGTCCTTGTGGCGCTGGCGGAGCCGGACTGGGTGCTGGATACGGATGCGCTGCGGGCGGCGATCACCGAGCGCACACGCGCCATCATCGTGAATACTCCGGCCAATCCCAGTGGGAAGGTTTTCACGCGAGCGGAACTCGAAGCTATCGCCGATGCGGCGCGCGAGCACGATCTATTTGTCTTCACCGATGAGATCTATGAGTACTTTGTCTACGATGGCGCCAAGCACATCTGTCTTGCGACGCTGGACGGGATGCGCGAACGCACCATTGTCATGTCGGGGTTCAGCAAGACATTCAGCGTGACGGGCTGGCGGCTCGGTTATGTGACGGCCGATGCGAAGTGGATGGGCGCGATGGGCTACTTCCACGACCTGACGTATGTGTGCGCGCCCTCGGCTTTGCAGCATGGCGCGGCAGCGGGGTTGGAGCAGTTGCCGCCGGAATTCTATACGCAGCTTGCGGCGGACCATCAGTCGAAGCGTGAGCGGATTGTGGCAGCACTGCGCGATGCAGGAATGGAACCAAGCATTCCGGCGGGCGCTTATTACGTGCTGGCGCGGGCCGAGCCGGTTGCCCGGAGAGACGTCGGCGCAGAAGGCGCGGCATCTGCTTTCGGAAACTGGAGTTGCTTCAGTGGCCGGATCCGCATTCTTTCGGCCCGGACGCGGCGAAGATCTGTTGCGCTTTTGTTTTGCCAAGAAAGACGCCGATCTTGACGAGGCTTGCGCGCGCCTTCGCAAGCTCTGATCCAGTTCATTCACCGGCACTGACCCAGTTCAATTGAATAGGGATCGAAAGGCTTAAAATCAAGCCATACCCAATTGCGCGAAAAACGCGCTTCGGAAAGGTCCAACCCTCGTGAACGAATTCCCTCATGCGATGCTCCGCGAAATCTTTGAACAGCCTGCTGCCATTCAGCGGACGCTGGATTTATACCTGGATGGCGAGGCTTTGAAGGCCGAAGCGTTTGCTCCTTACGAGGGCTGGCTGAATGCGCGGGGTGAGGTGTTGATTGCCGCGAGCGGGTCGAGCCGCCACGCTGGTTTGGCTGCCGAGATTATCCTTGAGGACCTTTGCGGGCTGGCCGTGGACGTGGAGTATGCGAGCGAGTACAGTTGCAGGCCGGCGGTGAATCCGCGGCGGCCTTCGGTGCTGGTGATCTCGCAGTCGGGTGAGACTTCAGACACGCTGGCCGCGCTGCGGTTTGCGAAGGATGGCGGACAGCAGACGCTGGCGATTGCCAATGTGGTTGGCAGCACGATGCTGCGCGAGGCCGGTGCCGCGATGCCGCTGGGTGCCGGAAAGGAACTGGCGATTCCGGCGACGAAGAGCTTTACGTGCCAACTGACGGCGCTGTATCTGCTGGCGCTGTATGAGGGCAGCAGGCTTGGCGCGATTGATCAGGCGCAATTCAAAGCGCGTGTTGCCGAGCTTTGCGCGTTCCGGGGCGTTATCGAGCGGCAGCTGAAGGCTGGCGCGAGCGGATGACGGCTCTGGCAAAGAAGTACAGCGATGCCGACAGTTTCCTGTATCTCGGGCGCGGAGTCCATTACGCGATTGCCCGCGAAGGCGCGCTGAAGATGAAGGAATCTTCGTATGTGCAGGCGGAGGGCTATCCGACTGGCGAGTTGAAGCACGGGCCGAATGCGCTGGTTGGTGAACACGTGCCGCTGGTGGCGCTGGCGACGGTGGATCGCGATGTGGACGATTCGGTTCTTCGCTATGAGAAGACACTGCAGCTGCTCGCCGATATGAAGAAGCAGGGTGCGCGCGTGATTGCGATTGCGAACGCCGGCGACCGTGATGTTCCTTCCCTGGTCTCGGATTGCGTATTTGTCGAGCCGGCCAGCGAGCATTTGCTGCCGATTTCCGAAGTGATTCCGCTGCAGCTTTTCAGCTATGCGATGGCGCTGGAACGCGGCGTCGATGTGGACCGGCCAAGGAATCTTTCGAAGGCTGTGATTGAGGCGTAAGGGTGAAGGGGTTGGGTCGAGAGAGAGAGGATCAGCCAATACCATCTCAATTCATTACCTTTGGATTCTCTGTTCGAGTTCTCCACACCAGCCGTCCGAGCTGCACCCTATTATCCGGTCTCTTCGGGTAAGTATCCTGCAATCATCGAGTTACAGAGATGATTATGCACTTGACACATAAAAGATTTAGTCTATGATTATTACAGTTTCGATAGATAATGTCTATCGTGGAGGAATTATATGGAGTTGCAAATCGATGGCGATCTAAAGGCTGTAGCGGAATTCATGCAGAACACTATCCCAGCATCGAAGCTGCTGAGCGTGGCCGAAGACCTCCCTAAAATGGGACGACTCCTATGGGCGCGATACCCACAAGAGCCGTCTTTAGGGTTGATGTTGTCAGAACCGATGATTACGAGTGACTCGCCGCGAGCTGCCAGCGAATCTTTCCCTGAGTCGCTGTGTGTTGGTGGTGGTTCTGCGGCGGAAGCGTCTTGCCTCTAACGGATGTTTCTGACTTACCGCATCCTACGCAGCGATATATCCCTGAGAATGGGGCAACCGCCCCGGGCTCATGGATCTTGTCGAATGCGTCGCCGTTTGACTGACTGAAGAACTTAGGATTCTTGTAGAGAACGGTCATTGTCGCGATTGTCCTTTGGGCCTAGACCCAGCTGTACTACAATGGCGAAGCGGAGGAATAGGGAGTCGAACCCGCAGCGGGGGCTATCCGCTGCCGTTCGGAGGTATAAGCTCCTACTGGTCGCCGGACCTTCGTATTCCTCCCGATTGAAGTAAGCTCACCACGGCCCGAACCGCTCTTCCCCGCCAAGAGATCAGCGATTCGGGCCTTGTTGTTGTTGCCCGCGGGCACGGCAAGCATGGTGCCAGCAGGCTAGCGCTCTTCTCATCACTCCTTTGTAGCTGATCCCAATCCATTAGTCAAGCCAATGTGCTTTTTTCTTGCTAAATTAGAAAGTCTGCTATTTAATGGTGCTATCGATGCTTTGGAGGATAAAGCGATGGGACGTGGACCCTCTTACCCTTATGTTGATCTTGAACAGGCCATCAGCCTCTCCAGGAAGATCTACGATTACGCCAAACGCGGGGCCGCCCCCGCGGAAGCAGTTGTTTCTGAGGCGCTTAAGTTATCGCCGACCAGCAGCGGTTCCGATAAAGTGATGGCGGCATTGCGATCCTTCGGGCTGATCGAAGATGCTCCAGGGTCGAATGGGAAGGGTGTAAAGCTCACGCCTAAGGCAATCCGCATTCTGTTAGACGAGCCCGAATCCGCTCAACGCCTTGAAGAGATCAGGAAGGCTGCTTTGTCGCCGAAGTGGTACGAATACTGCTGGAAAAAATGGGGAGCCGATATGCCTCCAGCGATGAAGTCTAACTTGTTGATAGAACATGGGTTCGTAGATTCCACCATTGACGGATTCCTCAAAAACTATAGGAAGAGTATTGCATTTGCAGGGCTCTTGGACAGCAAACTCTTCGAGAAGACAGATGAGAGCACAGAAGATAGCAAGAAACCTCCCTTTAAGATTGGAGATTGGGTACAATGGGTGAGGCCGGGAGGCGAATTAGGACTGCCAAAGGCAAAGCGGATCAGGGAGTATCAGTTTTCAGCCACTAAAGGAAACTTCGCCTTTGTTGAAGGCGAGACTACGGGTATACCAATTGATCAGCTGATAGCTGCTGATCCTCCCGAGGATGAGAAGCCCACGCAGTCAGGCATCGCTGTCCCGAGCATTAAGGCTGTTGCGCCCGTGGAGGGTCCGAAAATGCAAACCGATGTAATCGCTATCGGCGGGAACAGTATCACTCTTCAAATTCAGTGGCCCACCGAAATTACCCAAGAGGCATACGATGATCTGGTGGACTATCTCAGCATCTTGCAGAAGCGCGCTAAGCGCGCAATCAAGGCCCCAGTGAACGAGGTATCATCGAGCAGTGAAGGTTGAGAAGGAAAAATTCGATTCTCTTCTACAACGGCTACTGAAGCAGAAACCGGAGAAGACAATCGCAATAAAAGGCTCTCCCGAACCTAAGCCGAGAGAGCCGATAATCCCTAAGCCTCGCTCTTCGGAACCCCGATAAGCTCGACGTACGGCATCGGCGCGATTCCTGCGAGCCTGCGCAGCGTGCGCGTGAACTTGTCTGTGTCTTTGCGCATGTTGAACCGAAATTCAAACTCACTCAGATAGCGATGCAGGTGCTTTATCGAGACGCGGTGAAAGCTGCCTATCAAGCCGCGCTTCAAGAGTGAGAACGAAGATTCAACCGTGTTTGTATGGATGCGCGTGTTCGGCACAACCCATTCCCTTGAGTGATTCACGGCGCGATGCTTGAGGGCCATTTGAGCATCAAGGGCGAAGTTGTAGACGGCTGCTGAATCGGTGTAGAGACGGTCTGGATTCGGTACAACGTGCTTCGTGACTGCTTCGCGGATCGTGGCCGCTTTGCCATCGGGGATGTGAACGTATTTCACGCGACCGCCGCGCTCGCGCATACCGAGAACCATATCGAACTTCTCAGCGCGTGGCCGTTGGTTTTCCTTGCTGCGTCCGAAACGGCGCTTGGTCTTGCCGCCGATGTATGTTTCGTCCACTTCCACGATGCCGCGAAGCTGCTCAAAAGGGCCAGATTCGTCCGCCATTGCCTTACGAATACGATGGGCCAGATACCATGCGGTGCGATAGGAGCCGATGCCGAGATGTTCCTTCAGTTGATTCGCCGAGATGCTTTTCTTCGCGTCTACGACGATTGCAAGGGCCATGAACCATTTGTGCAGGGGAAGATGCGAGTCATTAAAGATCGTCCCGCTCGTGGCTGAGAACTGCTGCTTGCAGGTCGGCTCTAGGCACTGAAAGATGCTCTTGCGGACGTTCTTTGACGTGCTCTTGCGGGTGATGCGGCTGACCTTGCTCTCTCCACATACGGGGCAGCGAACGACGCCATCGGGCCAGCGCATCTGCTCGATGTACTTCAAGCACTCTTCGTCAGTCGGGAACTGTTTGGTAACGTCTATCAGGTTCATAGCCGAGCCTTTGGAGGGAAGAGAAGATTGACCGCAATCATTCCAGCGGCATAGACGAACAATGCGCCTAGAATCTCTATGACGGCTCCAAGTGGCCGCGAATAAAGAAGCCAAAATGCGAGAGCAACAGCAGCCGGAATTGACCTTACGATCTGCTCTTCTATCCTCATGTACTTATACTGACAGAAGCCCTATTCTGTGTCAAGTGCATAATCATCGTTACAGACGGTGGTTGCCGCTAAGTTCCTCTCCACATTGGAGTTATCCGTAGATTCCTCTTAATAAATGACTTAGAAAAAGATGATCGCGGATCGATTTATCGCGGTGCGAGCCTAAACAGCCGCGGCCGACACAGCTCCCGCAGCATTGAAACCATTATGCGCTCAGCGTAGGAAATTGCCTGCAAACCCGGCTGCTCGCTAACGCGCTGTAAGAATTTAACTTAAAAGCAAGCTAAGCGAGATCGGGCTTGACAAAGACAGGCTCGGACCCCCGCGCCAGTCCCTTTGCGAATTGATTTTGCCGCGTTCGAGGAAAGACTATTTCCGGTTGGCGGTGACTCATCCGGAACATCATTATTTCAAGGAACATTTAGCATTCTCTGGGTGATTCGGAGGCCAGTAGACGAGACACTTGGTTGGATGCGCAGCTAATTTGAGCAGCAGACTTTCTCGTGTCAAATCGTCCGAGGCGCGAAGCCAACGATCCTGCGTCTGACCTTCTGCCGCATACCGAACATGCGCTTCAAGGCGGTAGCTAATATTGCCGCCGTACAGCGTGTCGCGGGTGTTGTCGACGACTTTCCTAATCTCGAGAATCGTTCCGGTAGCTGTCTCGTGCGGTGATGAAAACGAATGAATCCAATTAGCTGCGAGATACACAGCCGCGAGCAAGATCAAAAAAGTCGCAAATCCGAGCGCAATATGCCACCAGACGATCGGCGGCGGCGGCTTCGGTTGTCTTCTGATACGACTTCGGCTCATTGAGATACGCACTCGCACAACCGTTGAAATTTTCCCATACTTCGGCACTGAACGGTTGGTGGCCAACCCTTCCGTCACTATGTGACGTCCGGGTTGGCGGAAATACGCCCGAAAGGGCCTTGTCCTGCCCGAAGTGACAGTAGACGCAACGTAATAGCCGCCTATCCAATCACCTTAGAGAGGAGGGTTTTGACAATGAAGATCGCTGCGGGAATCCCTATAATCGCCGTCATAGTTGCCTCAACAATGGCGATCGCCCAAGACGCAGATGTCTACAAATCAAAGTGTCAGAATTGTCATGGAGCCACAGGCGTGCCGAGCCCCCAGGTGGCCAAGTACGTGGGCGTAAGGCCCGTGACCGACCCCGCGGTGAAAGGCATGAGCCAGGAACAGATGATCGCCATCACGACGAATGGCTTAGGCAAGATGCCGGCGTTCAAGGGAAAGCTCACCGATGCCGAGATCAAGAACGCTGTCAATTATTTCCGCGCGTTAATTAAGTAAAAGTAGTACCGGCCAGCGCAGGATGCAACGATAGCTCAGATTCCCGGCAATGCTGTGAGGATCGCGCTTGGGTGAGCGTACGTTGAGGACTATTCCTTGCGCTTGTCCGTCATGACCTCGAAGAGCAGGTTCCCTATCTTGAAGATGTAGAGGCCGATGAGCACACCTATCACATGTGAAATGAACTGCATGTCGATAAAGTTTGCGATGAATTGCATGTATTGATCCTGTATGGGGTGATGCGATCTTTTGTTTATCTCTTACGCGGCGTCGGCGGCCATTCGCCCAGAAGTGCAGGACATCTGGCAAAAGAGAGGGCCAACCTCCAGCGGAATCTCTTTCAGAGGAACCTAAGAGTAATGGTCGATTGCTACACAGGAGATTATCACACCTAGCGAATTATCGGTTACGCTGCGGCCGAGGTGCATTTTGTACGCCTGAGCTTCGGACCGAAAGTGATTTTTCAAAACGTTAACTATCTTGTGATTCGTCTACCCATCCCACCCAAGATGTGATTAGCCGTTGACTGCGGCTCAATGCGCGGCGCCTTTGTCGAAGAAGGCCTCGATCTCTTCGAGGGTTTTGCCTTTGGTTTCGGGCAGCAGGAATGCGGCGGTGAGGAAGTAGACGACTGTGAATCCGGCGAACATGTAAAACATCGACGAGTAGCCGTGCTTGCTGACAAAGGGCAGGAAGATTGCAGCCAGGGTCGCCGAGACGAGCTGGTTGATGACAAGAGCGACGCTCATGCCGTTGGAACGGATGCGGGTCGGCATGAGTTCTGAGAGCGCAAGCCATACGCAGACGCCCGGCCCCACCGCATAGAACGCCATGAACGTGTAGAGGCAGAGGGCGACGAGCCAGCCGTGGCTGGAGTCGGGCACAGCGCCGAGAACCGCTTTCTCGATCTTCAAGGGCGCGGTCTGTGCCGCGTCGAAATTGGCGAACGGATTCTGGAAGAAGGCTTCAACCCGGTTGGCGGGAATAGAGCTTGCCCGGGTGATGGTCAGCGGGGCAGAAGCTTCATCGTCGGAGCGGACGTAGCTGGTGGTGCCGGTGAAGTCGCCATAAGAGTAGATGATGGCGAAGGAGGCGCGATCAGGCTGGATGGTGCCCTGGTCTCCCTGGCTGATCAACAGTTGCTGGGCCTTGGCCTTATCGAAATGGTAGGTCAGATCCTGACCAGGACCAACGAGCGACTGAATCTGGTTGCGGATGTCGATGCTCTGTTTTTCGGTCCGCAGGAAGATGGTTCCCACGGCAAGCATGGAGAGGATGATGCCGCTGGTTCCGAGGATGAAAAGGAACTTGCGGCCCTTGCGATCGACCAGGCTCATCCCGACCGCCGTGAAGCCGAAGTTGACCATGGTGAACAGCACGTATCCCCAGTGCGATTGAAGGTCGGAGAGGCCGCTTTGCAGGAGGATTCCGGTGTTGAAGCCGATGATGGAGTTGATGCCGGTGGCGGTGTTGCAGGCCAGGATGACGCAGGCCAGCAGGAACGGAACCACATATTTGCGCCGCAGCAGCGTGTCGCGGACTTTCTCTCCGGAGGTCTGCACAGGTTTGGATGCGGCTTCCATTTCCTGCAACTCAATGGTTGCCTGTTCGGGCGAGCGGGAGCGAAGGAGTGCTGCACGTGCCTGCTCAATCTTCTGCCGGCGATAGAGCCAGCGCGGAGATTCGGTGACCATGAAGCTGCCAATGACAAACAGCACGCCGGGAGGAAGCGAAACCCAGAAGATGCTGCGCCATGCCACGTTTTTGAAGGCGAGTAGCGATGCAGGATCGGCGGTGCGCGCGACGGCATCGACGCGGTAGCTGAAGTAGATGCCCACCAGTGCGGCGGCAACGATGCCGAAGGTGAGCAGCCACTGAAAGACTCCTGTGCCCTTGCCGCGCGTGGAGGCGGACAGACACTCGGCGAGGTACAAGGGAACGACGATACCGATGAAACCGCCGCTCATGCCCTGCAGCAGGCGCCCGAAGAAGAGGGGCGCGTATCCGTGGGAAAGCGCGATGACCGGGATGCTGACGATGAAGGCCATCCCACTGAGGACCATCAACGGCTTGCGGCCCATCCAGTCCGCGAGAAGGCCGGCGAACAACGTGGAGAAGACGCTGCCGAGCAGCACTGCGGCCACGATGATGGAGAGCTGCGCTGGCGACAGCTTTGAAGTCGCCTCGAGATAGGGCAGTGCGCCGCCAATGATGCCCACGTCGATGCCGTAGAGCAGGCCGCCGAGTCCGGCAACGAGAAGAAGAAAGAGGTTGTAGCGTTGGCGGCTGCGATCGGTGGACGACGCGAGTGAATCAGAAAAAGTGCTGGCTGTCATGAATGTGCTTTCATTGTATTTCTACTGTTGTCAACTTGGGCAGAACCGCTCACTGGAAATCGAAGTTCGTGTTTTCCCACCCATGCCGCGATAATACTGCGCCATGGATGGGGCACCCTGGTTCTTTGCCTCATGAAATCTTTACCGCAACGCCGAGCGAATTGCCAGGTTCAAAAACACCATCAGGACGGCCGAGGCCGGGAAGAGGAGCAGCGCTTTCTTGAGCCGTTTTGGATCGCCGCCGGCAATGGCGCCGATAATCCAGGAGCTTACGGCGAGGCCAACCCAGCCGCAGGTGATCACAAAGCCAAGTGCGGTGCCTGTCATGAGCGGAAAGGCGGCGCCGGTGATGGCGAGAGTGGTGGGAAAGACGGGAGCCATGGAGAGGCCAGCGATAAAGACCAGCACGAAGGCCATTCCGGGCTTGTTGGTTTGAAGCATGAGGAATGTGGTGATGGCCATGGCGATGGATGCGCCGAGGGTGACGTCTATAGGGGATACATGTGCCAGGATCGGCGAAACGCCCACGCGACCGATGAGGAGGCCGAGCGCGAAGCCGAGCGAGAGGATGTTGAGAGCGCGCGACTCGGGAATTCCCTGGGCGATGAGGTGGCGCGGAAGCCAGTTCCACACGCCTACTTCGCAGGTGATGTAGAGGAAGAGGAAGAGGCCGAGCATGAAGAGTAACGGTCGGCCGAGGATGGGGCCTACGTCGGCGAGGAGGAATTGGGCGTTGCCGCTGGGGGCAGGCATTTTCGAGATGGCCTGAACGATGAGCGCGACTACTGTGAGCGACGCGACGGTATAGCAGAGGCGGACCCAGTTCTTCTTGAAGATGTTGGCGGCGATGAAGGGCGTGGTGAGGCCGCCGAGTCCGAAGAAGAGGTTGACGAGGTTCAACGCAATGGCGCTGTGCTGTCCGCTGACGCTGTTGGCGAGCGAATTAGCTCCGGTGACGACGATGCCGCCGCCCATGCCGAGCAGGAACATCAGCAGAAGTATTGGGCGGAATCCTGACGAGCGGGGCAAAAGGAAGAGCGCGACAGCGATGCAGGCGAGGCCGAGAATGAGTCCGGCCTTGTCGCCCTGGGTATCGAGCAGCGGCCCGACGCCGAGCGAGGCGATGATGAGGCCGAGCGCCTGCACGAAGGCGATGGTGCCGTTCTGCGTGGGCGTGAGGTGGAATCGCTCAGAAAGCTCGGGCAGAATGGTGCCCAGCATTGCGGCGATCATTCCGTAGACAAAGATGGCCAGAATTGCGGCGAAGATCAGCACGAACCGGGTCCCTTTCGATATCGTAGGCAAGGATACGGCATGGGAGCCGCCATCCGTCACAAATCAGAGGTTGCTGTTAACCAAGCTCGATGGTGGAACGTCTAGAGTGTGTCCACATCTCCCTTGGTAAATCTCTCTCTGCGGCCCAGAAACGGAGTTGTCAACATGAGCGACATCTGGAGTGACGCGAAGCATGCGCTGCATCTGTTCATCAAGAGCCCGGGATTCACGATTGCGGCGATATCGGCGCTAGCTCTTGGGATTGGCGCAAACACAGCGATTTTCACGGTTGTGAATGCGGTGCTGCTGAAGCCGCTTGGGTATCCGGATGCCGATCGGATTATGCAGATCCTGCTGACCTCTCCGGAGGGGAGCGGCGCGGGCGCGTCGATTCCGAAGTTTCAGGAGTGGCAGAAGCAGACTTCGATCTTCAAGGATGTGGCGGCGTACGATTTTGCGGGACCGGGATTCAACATCACGGGAGACCGGCCAGAGCTGATCCACGGAATTCACGTGTCGGAGGGCTACTTCCGCGTGTTCGGCGCGCCGGTGATGCTTGGCCGCACTTTCACGCAACAGGAGGACTCGCCGAACGGCGGGCACGTCGTGGTGCTGAGCTACGGCTTGTGGCAGCGGAGGTTTGGCGGGAATCCAAAGGTAGTTGGGCAGGCGCTTTCGCTAGGGGGTGAGCCTTACACGATTGTCGGCTTGCTTGGGCGAGATTTCGCTTCGGACCCGGAGGCGGACATCTGGATTCCGTTCCAGTTTGAGCCGAACAGCACGAACCAGGGACATTTCTTTCTGGGGGCAGCAATGCTGAAACCCGGCGTGACGGTGGCGCAGGCGAACGCGCAGATGAAGCTCGCTTATGCGGAATTCCGGCGCCAGTTTCCGGCCACGGATGCGAAGGGTGGGTTTGCGGTTCAGCCGTTGCGCAACTCGATTGTGCGGGATGCGCGAACGTCGCTGCTGGTTCTGCTGGGAGCGGTGGGCCTGGTGCTGCTGATTGCCTGCGCCAACGTGGCCAACCTGCTGCTTGTGCGAGCTACGGGGCGCAAACGTGAATTCGCGATTCGCTCGGCATTGGGAGCGAGCCGGGCACGGGTGATTCGGCAACTGCTGACGGAGAGCGTTCTTTTGGCTGTGGTCGGCGGGGTCCTGGGGCTCGCACTTGGATTCCTGGGAGTGCGGTGGCTGCTGGCGATCAGCCCGGCAGGACTGCCACGGATCGGCGAGGACGGAGGGGCCGTGGGCGTGGACTGGCGCGTGCTTGGCTTCACGCTCGCGGTATCGTGCGCGACGGGAATCCTGTTTGGACTGTTCCCCGCGTTCAGCGTGTCGCGTACTGATCTGAATTCGACGCTGAAGGAGAGCAGCAATCGGGCGGGGACCGGCTTTCGGCAGGCGAAGACGCGTTCTTTGCTGGTAATTACGGAGGTTGCGCTGGCGTTGGTGCTGCTGGTGGGAGCAGCGTTGCTGATTCGTACTTTTGTCGCGCTGCGCGGGGTGAATGCTGGGTTCGATGCGCACAACGTGCTGACGATGGAGATGTCGATGAATGGCGACCGGTTCAGCAAAACCGCGGCGATTGCGCAGCTTTCGCGCGATGGGCGGCAGAGGCTGGACGCCATACCGGGGGTGGAGAGCTCAGCGTTCACGTGCTGCCTGCCGGTGGATGGGCAGTTCGGATTGCCGTTCGCAATTGTGGGAAGGCCGGTGGATCCGGCGAAGGGACAACCGGGCGCAGGGTGGATGCAGGCCTCGCCGGATTTCTACAAGACGTTCAAGATTCCGGTGATTCGCGGGAGGGAGTTCACCGATGCGGATACAGCTTCTGCGCCGAGCGTGGTGATCATCAACGAAGCGCTGCAGACGCAGTACTTCCCGAATGAGAATCCAATCGGGCAGCAAATTCTCGTCGGTAAAGGGATGGGACCTCCATTTGAGGAGCCGGCCCGGCAGATTGTGGGCGTGGTGGGAAACACGCATGACAGGGGGTTGGACCAGGACACTCCCCCGTTGATGATTGTGCCGGACTCGCAGGTTCTGGACGCAATGACGGCGCTGAATGCGAAGATCGTTCCGCTGCGTTGGGCCGTGCGCACGCATGGCGATCCGAAGCGGCTGAGCGCGGCGATCTCCGAGCAGTTGCGGCAGGCAAGCGGGGGCTTTCCGGTGGCGCACATTCGCTCGATGGAGGAGATTGTGTCGAGGACAACATCGCGGCAGAGCTTCAACATGATGCTGCTTACGATTTTCGGCGCGATCGCACTGGTGCTGGCAGCGATCGGGATCTACGGACTGATCGCGTATTCGGTGCAGCAGCGGACGCAGGAGATTGGTATCCGCATGGCGCTGGGCGCGGATCGCGCGACGATTCGCAACCTGGTGGTGTGGGACGGCATGAAGCTGACGCTGATCGGGATGGTGGTCGGGATCGGCGCTTCGTTCGGACTTACGCGCCTGATCGCGAGCTTCCTGTTCGGGGTGAAGACTTGGGACCCGACGGCATTTATTGCGGTGCCGGCGGTGCTGGCAGCGGTGGCGTTACTGGCGGTGTGGCTGCCGGCTACGCGGGCTGCGCGGGTGGAACCGATGATGGCGCTTCGGGTGGAGTGAATGCCGCCCCAAGGAGGTGCGCAGTGATTGACGGTCTAGCGTTGATTCGCCCAGAAGTTTCTTGACAACCGGCCAAACATGCAGAATGCTACATAGGGTGACGACCTATGAGTCGATCCTCGGGAGGATGAATTCCGATGAAGGCAACTGCACTTTACAGAACTGCCAGCATTTTGCTTCTTATAGCAGCCGCAGGGAATACATACGCCGTCGTGAGATTCTGGCAGGCTGACGGAGCAATGAACACGGTGCCACTCCCAGAGGATCACCGTCTCTCTTACGGCCCGGTGGTTCTTGCACTCGGGGTGTTTTGTTCATTGTGTGTTCTGTTCGGGGCATATCTTGCTTGGCACCTGGGTGCGTTGGCAAGGACAACTCCTCAAGCCATTGGTGTTTTGGGATGGGCGCTTTTCGCTTATCAACTCCTTGGGGTCTACGTGAGCTTCAATGAGCTTTCTGGTCTTGTACGGATTCTTACTGTCGCACTTGCAATCTGCACTGGTTGGGCAGCCTGGCTGTCACGAACTGCTCGCTCAGCATCGCCACCGGTGAAATGAGTGGTTGTCCATCCGGCAATTACTTCGAATTGGTGCTTAATCGCGGCGCAGGATGAGGAAGACGCTGATGAGGACGAGCGCGGTGCCGGCGAGGATGCGGCTGGTGATGACTTCGCCGGCCATGAAGTAGCCGAGGGCGACGGCGACAATCGGGTTCACGTAGGCGTGGCTTGAAACGCGCGTGGCGGGCATGTGGGCGAGCAGCCAGACGAATGCCGTGAACGCGAGCAGCGATCCGAAGACGATGAGGTAGAGAAGCGCTCCAACGGCACGCAGTGAGATGTTCGGGAAGGGATGCATTTCGCCGAAGCCGGCGGAGAGGGCGAGCAGCATTGCGCCGCCGAGCATCATGGCTGCGCCTGCGGTGAGGGGGCGGGATTTGGGCAGGATCATGGAGCGGGTCAGCACCGAACCGAGTGCCCACGTTGTGGCTCCAGCGAGAATGGCGAGGCACGGGATGACGGCGAGATGCTGTTTGCCGCCGGGGATCAGGAGCACGGCTACGCCGACGAAGCCGAGGATGGTGGCAACGGCCAGCATGGGCCGCATCCGCTGCTGGCGGAGGATGAGCATCTCCAAAATCATGGTGAGGATGGGCAGGGTGGCCGCAAGTACGGAGACAACGCCGGAGGGGACGTATTTCTCCGCCCAGAAGAGTGGACCATACTCGGCGACGAACATGAGGAGCGCCATGATGGTGAGGCTTCGCCACTGCACGAGCGTCGGCTTGGCTTCGCCCTTTGCGCGCATGAAGGCGTAGAGCAGGACGCCGGCGGTGAAGAAGCGGGTTCCAGCGGCGAAGAGTGGGGGAAGCTCTTCAACCGCGATGCGGATGGCGAGGAACGTTGTGCCCCAGAGCACGTAGATGGCGAAGAACGAGAGGACCAGGCGAAGCCGGAAGGATTCAGATCCTTTGTCTTCAGCGCGAATGGTAACCGTTGAATCAGCCATAGAGAGTTATCATATTTACATCTTCTCGATAACCTGTCAACATAGTTTTAGAGGTTAGCAGTGGCGAACGGGTTGGCAAACGGGACAAGCGAGCGAACGAAAAATCGCACCTTTGAGCTTGTTGGCGGTCATCCTGCGCTGGACCTGGTGAATACGCTGGACTGGCGATTTCGGGACTCGGGGCCGGAAGAGCTGATGACGGATTACGGCGACATGGTGCGGTTTGCGGAGCAGTCGGGCTTGATGAGCAACGCCCAGGCTCGGCGACTGATTCGGAATACGAGTGAGACCAAGGCGGCGCAAGTGGTTGCCGCGGTGCGAGGGTTGCGGGAGGCAGCGGCGCAGGTGCTGTATGCGGCGCTGGAGGACGATGTCGCTCCAGCATCGGCGGTCGCTCAGTTGGAATCGTGCTTCAAAGCGGCGCAGAAAGCGCAACGACTGCATTGGACTGGAGCCAGACTTGCATGGGAGTTGCCACAGTCCGCTTCCCTTCCCGAGTTGCCCTTGTGGCTGCTTTCTCTGAGTGCCGCGGAGCTGATGACTTCAGACGAGATGGAGCGGGTGCGCGCATGCGGGAATGCCGAGTGCCGGTGGCTTTTCCTAGATACGAGCAAGAACCACACGCGGCGATGGTGCGATATGAAGATTTGCGGCAATCGCATGAAGGCGCGGCGATTCAAGGCGCAACACCGGGCCTGAAACATTGTTGAATCGGCGCTAATTCGGCTGGCGATTCTGCGGGCTTCTTTGCTTTCCCAGGTCTCAGAAGCGAGACCTGGGGCACCCGGCCGATGCGACAAAGACAACCGCAGTCATCCATGTCGCGCCGCAACACCGAAGACCATGAAGATCAGTTGAGATCGTGCTTTCCCACCCAAGCTTCGCTTGGATGGGGCACCCTCGTTTCGTGCAGGTTTTGATTTTTCAGGGCAGATCTTTCGACTGCGCCACGTTCCGCTCAAGATGACGACTCCTGTGAGGCGTGCCCGGCGTGCAGCCTTGTGTCGCTCCGTTAGACTGAAAGCGATGATTCTGTTTGAGCGAAAGGTCTGGGCTGCGCTGGCGGTTGTGTTGTGCGCATTTCTGTCGGGATGCGGAACACCGGGTGCACCGCAGCCTCCATCGCTGAACCTGGCGGATCCGGTGACGGATTTGTCGGCGATACGGACGGGAAACCAGGTGACGCTGACCTGGACGATGCCGAAGCGCAACACTGACAAGACTCCGATAAAAGGCAATGTGGCGGCGCGCATCTGCCGGCGCGAAGGAACGGGAGCCTGCAACCAGGTGGGAACGGACGTGATGTTTGCTCCGAGCGGGACGGGAAGCTACACGGATACGCTGGCGGGTGCGCTCGCGTCGGGGGAGGCGCGGCCTGTGAGCTATTGTGTGGAGTTGCGAAACAAGAAGGGGCGCTCGGCGGGATTGTCGAATGCTGCATCGGTGCTGGCAGGCGAGGCTCCCAAGCCTATCGAAGGACTCAAGGCCGAGGTGCGCAAGCAGGGCGTGGTATTGAGCTGGACTGCGGATGGCGAGAGCGCGGCTGTGAGGCTCCAGCGAAAACTGCTGACGCCGCCCGCGACGAAGGCCCAACAGGGGCCGCTGGCTCCGCCGCCCGAGGCACTTCACGAGACGCTGCTGGTGGATTCCGGCGCACATCAGGGCCCGGCGATGGACACGACTGTTCGCTTTGGGGAGAGCTATGAATACCGGGCGCAACGCGTGACTCGCGTGGATGTGGGAGGGAAGACGCTGGAACTGGCGGGCGAGTTATCTGCACCAATCGATGTCGAGGTGAAGGATGTGTTTCCGCCGAGCGTGCCAATGGGATTGGTCGCGGTGGCGGCAGCGGGTGAGAATGGCGCTGGACCGGCGATCGATTTGAGCTGGCAGCCGAATACGGAGGCTGATCTGGCGGGGTACGTCGTTTATCGTCGTGAAGGCGATGGTGGGTGGCAGCGGGTCTCACCGGCAACGCCTGTCGTGGAGCCGGCGTTTCATGATCCGCAGGTCCAGCCGGGGCACACGTATCGCTATGCTGTGAGCGCGGTGGACAACGGCGGGCATGAAAGCACACGGTCTGCCGAGGCTCAGGAGACGGTTCCGCAAAGTTAGAGAAGCTTGGGTAGCGGTTTTGATTGTTTTAGCCGGTCAGCGGCGCTTCACGCCAAGCAAGTTAGCAAGTCAGCGGGCCTGCGCTCAATCCAGATGCATTCCAGGCCGCCGAAGGAGTTTCAGATCATGAAATATTGCCGATTTCGATTTGAGAACCAAGTCATGTATGGGGCGGTGGAAGAACGCGGGGGCGAGCCGTGGATTGTGGATCTGGCGGCTGCACCCGAGGAGGACCTGGCGTTTCACCTGGCGCATGCACGGGCATTGGCGGCAAAGGAACTGGTGATCGATCCAGCGGGCTTTGACTTTGAGCCGATGCCGTTGGACGAGGCAGAGCTGCTTCCGCCGGTGACTCCTTCGAAGATTATTTGCGTTGGGCGGAATTATCGCGAGCATGCGAAGGAGTTGGGGAACGAGGTGCCGACGGAGCCATTGCTGTTCTTCAAGCCGCCGTCTTCGTTGCTGGGGCACAAGGGCACGGTGCTGATGCCGCCGCAATCGGAGCGGGTGGATTTTGAAGGCGAACTCGCACTGGTGATCGCGCGGCGGGCGAGCAAGCTCCCAGCCGATGCGGACTGGCGCAGCTATGTGCGCGGCTACACCATTGCCAATGACGTGACGGCGCGCGACTTGCAGAAGAAGGACGGCCAGTGGACGCGGGCCAAGGGCTTTGACACGTTTCTGCGCGGTGGGGCCGGTGGTGAGCAGCGACGTCGATCCGGAGAAGGGACTCGCGGTGGAGACGCGTGTGAACGGCGAGTTACGGCAGCACGGATCGACGTTGGATTTTATCTTCTCGATTCCGGCGCTGCTAACGTATATCACGGCAGCCATTACGCTTGAAGAGGGCGATCTGCTGCTGACAGGGACGCCGGCGGGAGTGGGACCGGTAAAAGCCGGCGATCGGGTGGATGTGGCGATTGATGGGCTTGGGGTGCTATCGAACAGGTTTGGAGCGGCGCCGAATCCTGCCTGAACGGATGCAACCTCAGCGCAACCTTGGAATCAAAGAAGAGCGGTACACTGGAGCCGGGCGCGCGACGCGCCGAGGTTCCTTCCCCTGGAGGAAAAATGCCACAGAATCTGCTCGAACAACTGCGCAAGTACACGACCGTCGTAGCTGATACAGGCGATTTCGATTCGATGGAAAAGTTTCGCCCCACCGATGCCACAACAAACCCCTCGCTGATTACCGCTGCAGCGCAAATGCCGCAATATCAGCCAATCGTCGACAGCGTCATCTTGGACGCGAAGAAGGAATTGGGCGACAGCGCGAGCGACAAGGACGTGGCCAACCTGGCCTTTCAGGGCCTTGCCGTCGCTTTCGGCAAGAAGATCCTGGCGATTGTGCCGGGCCGCGTGTCGACGGAAGTCGATGCACGCCTTTCCTTCGACACCGAAGCGACGATCGCACAGGCGCGCAGCATCATTGCGCAATACGACAAGGCCAAGGTCGGACGCGATCATGTGCTGGTGAAGATTGCATCAACATGGGAAGGCATTCAGGCGGCGCAGGTGCTGGAGAAGGAAGGCATCCACTGCAACCTGACGCTTCTTTTCGGCATTCACCAAGCCGTTGCCGCGGCTGAAGCGGGCGCGACGCTGGTATCGCCTTTCGTGGGGCGCATTCTGGATTGGTACAAGAAAGACACGGGCAAGGATTACCAGGGCGCCGATGATCCGGGCGTGCAATCCGTGACCAAGATTTACAACTACTACAAAAAGTTCGGCTACAAGACGCAGGTGATGGGCGCGAGCTTTCGCAACATTGGCGAGATCGAGCAGTTGGCGGGTTGCGACCTGTTGACGATATCACCGCAGTTTCTTGGCGAGTTGGAAAAGACCCAGGGCGATCTGCCACGCAAGCTCGATCCAGAAGCCGCCAAGGCAATGCAGATCGAACGCATTGTCGTGGACAAGGCCGCGTTCAAGAAGATGCACGCGGAAGATCGCATGGCTACCGACAAGCTGAAGGAGGGCATCGAGGGATTCTCGGCCGCGCTCGTTAACCTGGAGAAGCTGTTGGCGAAGCGGCTGGCAGAGCTGGAATCGCGCGCACCGGCAGCGGTGTAAATCTATTGAAGATGGAATTTGCAGGGGGCAGCCTACGGGCTGCCGTTTTGCTTTCCGTCCTCAGCAGGAGAAGCTGCCATGAATCGAGCTCTGTTTGGATCATAGCCCTAACGATGGCCGCTGTCTTGCCAGGCTGCAGGGGTCAGAGTGAGCCCGTGGGAGGGCCGGCGAACACCAGCGGCAATCCACCTCCGAAATCGACGGCTGAGCCATCTGCGGCAAACAATGTTACCGACAAGTGGTTGGGAAAATGGATCGGCCCAGAAGGGACTTATCTTGTGCTCTCTAAGGATGCCGGTAAGTACGTCGTGCTGATCAATTCTCCAGACGGACCAGGAACGTATGAAGGAACGTCAGCCGGCGATCGTATCGAGTTTCAGCGTGATGGCAAAACAGAGTCGATCCGCACTGGCAACGGATACGACACCGGGATGAAATGGCTCATGGACAAAACAAATTGTCTAATCATCAAGACCGGTGAAGGGTTTTGCAGGGACTGAGCCAACGGTTTTGGGGATTAGGCAGGCGCCCGGACGAGCCGCGCTTCACGTGGATGCCTCTCGCAAAGCCAGCGACACCATTACTCGGGGTGCGCCGACTTGGCGAATTCTCGCCGGGCCGTTGCCAGACCGCAAACTCTCCTCGCTGTAACTTAAACCTGAAGCTGCCTATGGATACGGCTCTACAACGCCATTCACTTTGATCGAGGGTTGATGCGTAGTGGCAGAGATATACGGCACGCCATTTGCCATAACGGAATCCGGGAATTCCCAGCCAGTGGCGAGCACGCCTGCTCCCTCAACAGTATTGATATCCGAGAATTGCGCGGCTTGGCATGGCGCCTTGATTAACTTGCTATCGACATTGGTAATAATCAAATTCCCGATTGAGCCAGATGCAGCATCCACGAGGGATTGCATCGCCGGATAGGATTTCCCGGGAACATCCGAAATTGAGAGCCCGTTTATCGCCAAGTTCGCGATGCTGGAAGCATATTCGAGGATGAATCCACCCGTTACTCCGTTCGAGGTCCTCTGAATCACGCAGTCGTTGACGGACAAGCTCGATCCAACGTACGTGGAGCCGGCCATATAGGCAGAGGTCCGCGTCAATCCCATCCCGGGTGATGTAAAAGCTGGGTTCATGCGTGCGTTTGACGCCGTCAGAGTAATCCGGTTCAGCTCGATGGTTCCGAAGTTTGCTGCCATTTCAATAATTGCCGGTGCGGTGATGCTGCAGTCTGAGATTACGAGACCTGTGACCGAGTTCGGATTGGCCTGAGCCCCCTGTCCGATGATAAAGCCCGCTTGTTGCAGAGAGCCCGTACAATTACTCACCGACACCGTATCAACGTTGAATTTCGGGTCACATCCGCTGCAGTTGATGGAGTCAAGTCTCATGAGCGACCATGAGTTAAATTTGCAGTTCGTTACCGATACTCGTGAGATATTGCCTGCATGCCCCTCCGGTGCGTTCAAGGCAATGGCATCATCCCCGGTCGTGAAATCACAGTTGGAAATGGTGATGTCGTTCGACGGACCATCAAAGTGCAGTCCGTCGGTGCTCAGCCCAGCGCTCTGCATCACGCATCCTGTCACCGAGACATTACCAACGTTAGAGAATCTAAAGTGATATGCGGGAGTGTTCACCACGACGACATTCTCAACGGTAATGTTGTCCAGGTCCATCAGGTTGATGCCGTAGTACCAGACGCCTAGAGCCTGGTTCCCCTGGCGCAGCCCGGTCGTCGAGTCCCCACCATTCGTGCCATTGCCATTCAAGGTGAAATTGCTGAGTGAGACGTGACTACCTCGAGGCGGAACAGGTGGGCCCGGATCAGAAGGAACGGCAGCGTTCGGTCCGCCGTTATGGATGCCGTCGTTATTGGTCCCTCTCTTAATGAAAAAGCCCGTCCCGCAGCCGAGTCCTGCAATGCTCCAGTAGCCACCGACAGGCATAAACAACCCTGAGATCAATGCGCTGCCGTCGATGATCAATGTGATTGGGTGATCGGCGGAAGCGCTTGCCATCGCGGCATTGATGCGGGGCGCATCATCGGTAGCACTGCCCCCTCCATGTTTGTTGAGGCCCAATGCCAGATCGCAGTCGAGCGCGCAACCGATTTCCGAGGCGCGGATGTATGTCATACCCGATACGGCACTTGGAGCCAGCGCTGGCCCGAGGCACGGGATCACCGTGCCATCGTGAATCGATGCGCAGCCCAGGACAGAACGCCCGGCAATCGCTGCTGCGCCGATCAATCCGCCACGTTTCAGGAATTCACGCCTGTCGAAGAGGCGCCCAGGAGAAGCTACGCGCTGGCTCACGCATTCCCTTTCTCGGAAGCTTTTGGTCCAATGTATCGTTTGTTTCGTTCGGGATCAAGGCTTGACTAGAACTGAGGCAGCTTGGATATGGTTCCAGAGTTCCCCATTCTGCTTCCAATCAGAGATGACTCGCAATCGTTTCCCGGAACCCGTCGCGAGTGCCGATCTTCGGTTTCAACCCAAAGAATGGATCTTCGACATGTCGAAGTATACTGGCGTTTGTTTCCTCCCAAGGTATGGATCTCCCGGTACGCGGTCGCGCCGACGAGCCCAATCTCCGCCCGTTGGTTGAATCATTCGCAACGGATCTGGAGTTTCAGCGTACACAGTTAGCTGAGTGCAGGATAGTGTACTGTATAGGAATAGAAACGCAGGCCTCAGCGCCTTACGAACTCATCTCTTCGCATTCTGAAGGAAGCGAGATGGAGAATCGTCGCAGAATTTAACCTCGTTATGCGCGCAGAAATGAAAGCGGTTACTCTGGCAGGTGGTCTGTAACGGCGCTAAGCGACTGAACTAACGGCCGTGCCCGAGTTGATGCGCGAGGTCGATGAACGACCAACTCTCTGACACATCCACACAATCGATTCCTGACATGGAATTAACGATTTCTGATTTGTTTGAAGTTTGCGGCATTATCATCGGCACCTTTGTGGTCTCGATATTTGCCGGACTTTCGCTCGGAACCTATACTTTTCTCAAATATCGGAGAATCTGGCATGCAGCATAGTCCACTGATCACGATCGCGATACCGACGTTCAATCGTGCGACTCTGCTGCATCGCCTTCTCAGCCAATTAGGCCGCCAGATAAATAACGATGCGCGGGTTGAGCTAATTATTTCGGACAACGCTTCCACTGATCCAACACCTTCCGTAGTCAAGGAGTTTCAGGAACAGGGAATGCTTATCCGATACCTGCGGAACGACACAAATATCGGGGCCGACCGAAACATTCTGCAATGCTTCGAAGCGGCCCTTGGTGAGTACGTCTGGGTTTTTAGCGACGATGACCTAATGGCCCCGGGGACTATTCCTCGACTGCTCGATAAACTCTCAGCGGACACTTATGACCTGGTGTTTGTTACGCCCTATTTCTTTCATGGCGAATATCACCTGCACAAAGCCTTCGCATCAACTCCTGATCTGACGTTGACGCGTGCCCGGGATTTTGCGCGGCGCGTTCACATTCTGCTCACTTTTATTTCCGGGCTTGTGGTGAACAAACGGCGGGTTTCGGAGACGCCTCACCGGCCCTATGAAGGCCTTTTTGGTACCTCGCTAGCGCAGTTGGGGCCAATCTTTACTGCTCTTAATGGACATCGCAAGAGTCTGGTAATTCGCGACCCTTTGATTGCGGCCTCAGCGAACACGCGTGTTGGTTACGCGTTATACGAAGTGTTCGGCACCAATCTGAAAAGAATTGCACAAGAGTGGCTTGACGACGCTGCTGTCCGAGACGAACTCTTCAAAGGGACTTTGAAGCGGTTCCTACCGTTCTGGATATTCAAGAGTAGAAGGCAATCCGCATCCACAGTTTCTGAGGATCCTCATCGAGTGCTCCGCGCCTGTTTCGGAAACTATTTGAATTACTGGATCTTCGATTATCCGGTATGTACTTTACCCCTCCCGCTAGCGCATGCCTGGGTCACCTTTCTGAGAGCGGTAAACAGGATCGAGGCGTTGTGGGCGTCTGCCTGAGAGAATGAGCCTCCAGAAACCAACTCGTCACGTTCGCAACACGAGCCGGTTTATTCGTGCAAATGGCATAGCTCTTTTTCTCGAAGAGATACTGCGTAGGATTATGATTGTCATCCGCCGAAATATGCTCGCCGGCGGCAAAATAAAGTCAGCGGGCCTGAGGTTAGGCCCTGGTTGCGTCTTGCGCGGCTTAGCCCATATCGATGTAGGAAAGAACTTCAGCGTTATGGAGGGGCTTTGGCTCGAGGCCCATGACCGGTATAGAGACCAGGAACTGAGACCTCGAGTGATCATCGGAGATGACGTGAGCATGAGCAGGTGGTGTCATGTTTCGGCCATCGAATACGTCGAAATCGGTTCGCGTACCCTGCTTGGGAGTAACGTATACATCGCGGATCATAACCATGGAACATATAGTGGGATCGAGCAGAGTGATCCGACTGTTCCACCAGCGACGCGGCCATTGGGTGGCGGAGGGCCCGTGATAATCGGAGAAGATGTGTGGATCGGAAACAACGCGGTGCTCGTGGGGCCGTTGAACGTCGGACGGGGAGCAATTATCGCCGCCAACTCAGTCGTCACACGCGATGTTTCTGAGAACACAATCGTAGCCGGAGTTCCAGCCAGACCAATCAAACGGTTCTCAGACAAATCAAATGTATGGGAGGTAATTTGACTATGTCTTCGCCTCTCATTTCAGTCTGCATTCCTGCTTATAATCGTGCGCGTCACTTGCGGCCGCTGCTCGATTCCATTTTGGCGCAAGATTTCGAGGATTTCGAAATCGTCATATGTGAAGACCGATCGCAGGAGCGAGATGCGATTAACGGGATCGTGTCCGACTATGCGCGGGTATGGCCCGGCGTTATTCAGTACTTCGAGAACCCAAAGAACCTGGGATACGACGGGAATATCCGCGAACTTGTGGCGAGATCCCGCGGGCGCTTCTGTTTCTTTATGGGGAACGATGACCTCATGTGTCCTCACGCTTTACAGCATACGGCGGATCTCATTGAGCGCTACGAGAATTTGGGCGTCATCCTGAAGAGTTATTCATGGTTCGACGGGACACCGGACCGGATCGCGCAAACCGTTCACTATTTCTCTGAGGAGAAATACTTTGCTCCCGGGGCTGCAGCAATCTCCGTCTGTTTTCGTCGATCCGGCGTGATTTCTGGCTACATCGTCGACCGCGAAGAGGCCCAGAAAGCAGCGACTGCGAAGTTTGATGGGACTCTCTATTACCAGATGCACTTGACCGCATCGGTCCTCTGCACAAAATCGGCGGCGGCGACCCCCAAGGTTCTGGTGCTGTGCCGGGACGGAGAAGCGCCAGAATTTGGAAACAGCGAGAGTGAAGCGGCTAAGTACACTCCGGGGCGATATACGCCGGAAGCGCGCATCAATATGATATCGGGAACACTGTCGATTATCCGGGATCTAAGGGACCGGACAGGAATTGATCTGGTGGAGCCGGTGACGCGTGATTACGCCAACTACTTCTATCTTTGCATCCGTGATCAGCTGGCCCAACCTTTGGGTGATTACATCAAAATGTGCCACAGATTCAGTCGGCTCGGATTCTACCGCTATCCAAGCTTCTACTTTTATTGCGTGTTCGCATATGTCTTGGGACAGAAACGGTGCGACGCGTTCATTAAACAAGCAAGGCTGCTTTTACGCCACAGCCCGCGCTGGGGTACTGCTCGATGACGGTTGGCCGGCACGACAACGGCGGGGGGTGGATTGCTGACGCCAGCATGGGGGTAGCGCCGTGGTTTGGCTCATCCTCACGCTGAACGTAGCAACTGCCCTTGTTGCCGCGAAAAAACGGGTTCTTTCTTACGCTATTTTGATGCTCGAAACCATCTTTTTGGTTACGGGGCAAGCATTCCAGATGCAGGCTGATTTGAAGGCGTCAAGCTTCACTGCCTACGCATTCTCACGAATCACCGAAGCGGGATTTCGGCAATCCTTGTGGTACGTATTGGTCGTCAGCATCCTATCGCTTGGTTTTGCCGTATTCTCCGATGGGTACCAGTCACCGCCCCCATTGCGCGAGGAATACAGGTTCGCGCCTTCTTATTTGTTCTACTTCTTGCTTCTCGGTCTTGAATGCGCCATTGCATTCGTCCTTATCGTCGCTGTAGTGGGAGTCTCGGCATTCCTCACAACGTCGCGCCCCGGAGCCGTCCCGGGTGCAACTCTCTTTATCGTTCTGATGAGCATCGGGCTGTTTCCGTTGTTCCTAAAAGTCGCATACAAATCTCCAGTACAGGTCGCGGATTGGGCTTGCTTCGTAATTGCTTTGGGCGTGACGGCCGGATTCTCTCGTCTACATGTGATCCTCTATTCGTTCGCGCTCCTTGTGGTAGTTTATTATCGCCGCGGTTGGGTGAACCGACCCATCACATTCCGCATGGTCTTTGCCTTCACGATTTCGGGAGTGCTGCTGACTGCATTCTTCTTCGGGTTCGGCGCATTGCGCGACGCGCAGAACTATACCCATGGATCTATCAAAGACCTCATTCAGTACAACATGAATCACCCCGAAAAGAGCCTTCTTTCCCTCGATCTCACGTACCGTCTTGGAGTGGAAGGGATGTCGGGCTTGGCAGGCGCGGTGAGCGAGGCAAGAGAGAAGCCGTCTGTTGTTCACCGGGACTACGGCGTGCAGATAGCTCTTGATGGAATCGCTCAGCTCCTGCCTTCCTTTCTCAAACAGCTTGTCGGCGAGCAGATCGATACGATCGAAGACTGGTACTGGTATAAGAAACCAGCCGGCAACGTTTCTCCGGGATTGGAAACGTCCTTTGTTAGTTTTGGTTGGTTCGGAATGTTGGTTTACCCGATTTTGGTCTTCCTATTCGGATGGACGATTCCCATGAAGTTGTTCACCTTCAATCCGACGCCTCCACTCATGCTGTGTTTTCTGATGACGGTGGGGTGCGTGCCCCTCCTGGTTCGCGGGAAGGTCTCAACGTGGTTCGCGTTCTCGCTGGCATATTGCGTGATCATTCTGCTGATTTGGCCATTATTTGCGACCTGCTTCTGCCGAGTTCCTGCGCAGGAGAATGCATGAACCAACGCCGGCGGATAGCTTACGATGCGCGCCTGGCGATTGAGCCGTTTCGTGGGATGGGCAGATATCTCCGTACTCTCATTGTCGGACGAGAAGAAGCGCTGATAGGATTCTGTGCAACTGGGGAATCCAGCGAATCGCTTCCATTGATCGCTCAAGGGGCACGGTTCTACCCGGTATGGGAACAGTGTTCATTACCAAAACAGCTGTCACGATTTGACGTTGACACGTTCATCGCGCCTTACAACACAGCTCCCCTGCACCTACCACCAGACGTCCGACTCGTGTTGATCGTGCATGACCTTATCTTTCTCGAGCCTGCACCACTATCGCGTTCTATTTACCAGAACATAGGCCGGCTCTATCGCAGATTGGTCGTCCCCCGGGCTGTTCAGAAAGCAGAGACCATCCTCACTGTCTCCGAATATACAAAAACACAGATCGTGCAGCGATTCGGGATTCGTCCTGAGATGATTCGCGTCATTCCGTGCAGCCTAGGGCCAGAGTGGTTCGACGACTGTGATTCAGGCGGTCTAAGAGAGCACGCTATCTTTACGGTATCGGGCGAAGCTCCGAGTAAGAATCTTCAGAGAGGTATCGAGGCGTTCGCTCGTTTGGTGAAGATGACGGAAGATTCCGGAATTCAATTGCGAATCGCCGGCGTCAAGCCAAAGTTTCACAAGGTATTCATGCGTCAGGCAGGCCTGCTTGGCGTCGAGAATCAAGTTCGCTTTTACGGGTACTTAAGCGATAACGCACTTCGCGCGCTCTACCAAAAGGCGAAGTTATTCTTTATGCCCTCAATATCCGAGGGATTCGGAATTCCGGTGCTCGAAGCCATGGCGATCGGTGTGCCCCTTGCACTCAGCCGAGGCGGATCCTTGCCTGAGGTCGGAGGCGGCGCCGCAGTATACTTTGATCCTTACTCGAGCGAAGAGATGGCCCAAACCATGAATCTTGTTCTGAAGGACGTCTCAATCCGTGACGGGCTGGTTGCCATTGGAAGACAGCGCATCCGCACCTTCGCCGATGAGGCAGTGCGACCGGACATTGATGCGTTTTGGAATTCAATTCACTAGTTAAGTTCCAACCGAAATCACAGCGTTTGAATCCTTCCAGCACAATTGCTTTCCAACTCAGCTCCAAGCGTGAAGCATCACAGATTTTCCGTTTCGATTCGAGATTCCTTTGATCCTGAACCGGTAATTCGCATAGTAACGTTTCAACAATTTACGAATCGATTCAACGTCGTTCTCATCATGGTAAGTCGTGATCGCGATCTTGGGGTGCGCGGATGAGATCGTTTCAGCCGCCCCTTCGAGCATCTTCTGCTCGTAGCCCTCAATATCGGCCTTTAGAAAAGTGGGCGCGCAGCGAATGCGCTGCGCTGTAGAGTCGACCGTTTCGACATTGATCCTGATATGCTGCCCTCCTTCCCCCTCGTTAACAATTCGTGAGCCATACGAAGATTCCAACAGAAATCCGCTTTCAATTTGATTCGACAAAGCGGCATCTACAATCATGACCGCATCGTCATTCGCAAACGTGAGTCTCAAGGTCCGTAAGTAAGTCGGATGCGGCTCGAAAATAACACCGGTTGCTCCCGCATTTCTTGCCAGTAACATAAAAAGTCCTTCGGCAGATCCGCAGTCGAACACAATGTCACCCTTTTCGAGAGGAGTTTCCGGAGGAGTGTAGAAATGCCAATTCCTGGGATACATGGATTCGGTTAGGACATGGTACAGGCCGACCATACCAAATTCCTTCGGAAAATAAAGGGGTGATTTCACCCCCTTAATTCGAACAACAGTGGTATTCTCCGGCCCCTCCTCAAAGTTATCAACCATGCGCTTGCCCATCACCGAACAAGAGGGAACAAACGTGTTCCAAGCCAGGTCCGGTAAGGAACCGCCAGTCTTGCCGAGCTTCGTGAATGCAAGCAGAATTTCGATTCTCCGATTTGCCACCCTCGGTCTCCAATAGAACAGGATTCGCAACCAAAATATGTTTTGTCAACGCAAGTGCAAATGGCGTTTAACGGGCATTGTCGATTTACATCTATTTGAATCTACCCCAAAGCGTACCTTCCTATGGCCTTGCTGTGCAATGCAATAGCGTATACTGCAATTTCCGCAGACAGACGAAATCTTATGTGCATTCGAATACAGGCACGTTTAGGATGTATTTCGCTCGCAGGATGTGTTCTGCTTGCCGGCTGTGCCAGCCGAGCCGTGTTTCCTACGGTTTCTTCGGCTCCGCCAGGGTACACAGTGCAAGCGGGTAGCTACAGTACTTTCGATGCTGCGCTGGCTGCATGTCCCCAGACTGGAACCTGCACGATTCAGTTTCCGACGGGTTCCTGGAAGTCCACGCTATACGCCGGCAACAATTGCATCGCACGATCGGATCTAACACTCACAGGCGCGGGCATTCCACATGTCGATTCTGATAGTGCGCCCACAAAGCTGGTGGGCGGCACGATCATTCAACCAGGACTATCATTCTGTGGCGCATCAAATATCACAATCAGCGACATGGGCTTTGATGATGGCCCGGCGTACTTCTCGGCCACTGGCGTCGCGACGGATGGGCTCAGCTTCGAAGGAGCGACCGGTGCAGTTGGCTAACCGTTGGTAACAAACGTCGCGGTCAGCAATGAGATTGCGCTCGGCTCGGGGAGCAACGCCCAATTCCATGCCAACTTATTTGAGCATATCGACGGCGTCACGATTAGCAATATCGTAGCGGCGTTGGACACTCATTGCAACGTAATTAAGAGCCAGAATGTTGTAGCCTTCGGCCTGACGGGCGCAGGATGCGGGAACGATGCAGGCCTGATCATTAAGGGGGATGGCTACACCACGGTTACGAATGTGTCGGCCCAGAATATCAGCGCCAAAGCGTTAACGCCGGGAGACAGCAGCAGTGGGGTAATCCTCGATGCGGAGGGTTCGGATGCAGTCAGCGAGATCACAGTCTCCAACGTTCAGACCACGGGAGTGCAGTTTGCTGTTAATCTGCTGAACAATTCAGGGGCCGGCATTGGGGGACTGAAAAATGTAAGCATCAGCGATGTTAACGCCAATCTATCGGATATGCCGGCCGGGCGCATCCCATCATGCTTACTATCCCAGACCAACTCTGCGGGTCACGCGATGGTGAATATTGCGGTCTCAAATTTCAACTGCATCAATTCAACCACGGAGGCTGCGGCGCCAGTTGAGATCTACAACGACTGGCTCCAGTCCACGATTCAAAAGTGGTCGAGCTCGAATGGTGGGTACTGCTCAACGCTGGGAGGCACAATCGACGTTACAGGCTGGATTGACGACGGATCAACATCTTCTGTCCCGACATTCTGCACGCAAGACTCGACGACCGTTGTGCACGTGACCGGCTACAGCTCGGACCGCGGGAATTCGCCCTTCGGGTCAATGGCTCCCGGATCGATCCTAACCGTTCAGCCCTAAAATCGCAGAGCAACCACCCCGACACGAACGGCTGACTCTAAAGCCGCGCAGCGACGAGAAGATTCATTCTGGAGAGCTACCCAAAGCGCAACCACAGCTCATCCTCGCCTCATTGAGAGAGCTCGGCGCAGCTCACTGAGCCTTTCGTCCCGGTTGGAGTGTGACTTCCAGTGGACGTAGAAAGCCTGCATGAGAGCCACCGCCAACGCGAGAAAGAATCCTATGGCCATTGCGCAAATCACGATCAGTACGCGATCGGGGAAGGAACGGACGTCCGGCGTCACAGCAGGATCTACCACCTGAATCACGGCACCCTGCCGAGCTTCGTCCAGCTGAGCAAGCTCAAATTGGCGCGCCAGAATCTCGAAAATCGTCTCGTAGTACTTCACGTCACGTAAACGTCTGACATACTCGAGGCCGGCCTCAGTGACTTGTCCTTTAGAAACAATTAATCCAGCTTCACCGCTATCGTCTGAGCCGGCGAGTTTATGTAACTGCGCCTGCAACGAAGACAATTCTTGCTGCGCCTGGAATAGCTGAGCATTTTCGCCGGTAGCAAAGGTCTCGAGCGATTTGATCTCGACTTCTTTTGCCGTGATTTGCGCCCGGAGAGCAGCGGCCATTTCAATGAGGGCGCGGGCCTGGCCCTCGAGTTGAATCATTCCGGTCTTTTGTTGCGTCTCTTTGAGAGACTCCTCTGCATGCGCTAACGCATTCTTGGACTGTTCCAGTTGTTGTTGGAAGAACAGCCTGCGCTGAGAAGCTTCTGTAATAGCGAGGCGCTCTGAGAGCTTGTGGAACTCCTCGACGTATCCGTTCGCGAGTTCGGCGGCACGCTTGGCGTCGTGATCCTGGATGCGAATGTGAATCAGACCGTCTTTGTTACTTCCATCGATCGTCGTATGGGATTCGAATTGCTTTCTTGCAGAGGACTCAAAGCGGGCGTGGTATTCCTGCATTAGCCCAAACCGCCCCACCATCGCGTCTTCTACGGTGCGGCTCTGCAGCAGCCCCACATACATATCATTTGGATTCTTCAGTAACCCTGCTCCCCCTCCCCCTGCGAGTGCCGCCATGCTTCCCAACCCGCCAAGTTGAGAGGAAAGGACCGCCGTTGCAGAGGAATTCTGCTGAGGAGTCATCAGCGTCACCTGTGCCGTATACTGCTTCGGGAGAAGCAGCGAGACAATCGCAGAAATAACAGTGATCGTGGCGGTTATTGTAAGAATGAGCGTCTTTCTGCGGGCAAATATAACCAGCAGATCAACTATGGAGATTTCTCGCGGGTCGTTTTGACGTTGATTGCCCATGGAGAACTCAGCGGCGTTGTCATGCCGGGGTTTAGGGATCGAGGCTTCTGTTACCATGGGTTTTGTTATGCTCCGAACAGCCGTATCATTTGATTCTACAAGGAACTGGAGATTGGACGTGAAAATGACGGACACGGGGCGTCATTTTAGAAGGCATGGATGCGTAATTTCGAACAAACTCTGCCCGGCTGGACAGGCCTGAGAAGACTTGAAACCATGGGCACAGCCACTCAAAGTACGAAGAATCCTATTTATTCATTCTCGGACGGTTTCCCGATCCAAATCCTTTCCTTCTGCTCTCTTTCCGTTCTGAGGCTCGCGTCGGAGGGTTCCGTGCTCACATCTATGTTCGCCAAGGCAGACGGGAATGCCTGACCGGCGAGCCCTCATACTCACCTCGAGGTTTCCCTACCCCGCACTCAGTGGCGGGAAGCTCACGCTGCTGAATTTCGCAGCGGCCCTCAAGGGATATCGGCTCACTCTGCTTTCGATGTGCAGCAGTTCGGCGGAACTGAACACGGGTTCGGATAATCATATCTTTGACGAGATTCACCGCGTTTATATTCCGAGAGGAAAATCATACGTAAACACTGTCCGAGCGTTGTTTGGTCGACGGCCGCTGCAGCTGGCCTACTATGAGTCGAAGCCGTTTCGAGAGAAGTTGGAGCAACTTCTGCCTCAAAGCGACATTGTCATTGCGCATCTCATCCGCTGCGGCCAATACCTTGAATGTAATCATCCCAACATTGCACGCGTTCTGCTCATGTCTGATGCCATCTCGATGGCGTACAGTCGCATGGCGGAACACCCAGGCGCGCCGCCCCTGTGGCACTGGATTTACAGGTTAGAGCGGAGCCGATTGCTCCAATATGAAAGAGCTTGCGTTCGCAACTTCGATCAAGTATGGCTGCACTCCGACGTGGACCGGCGGTTCCTTGACCTCGAACCAGGAAACGTGCGGATCATTCCGGTCGGTGTCCACCTCGATGAGTTCCCTTATTCTCCGACCAGCTTCGGCAACGTCATCGGATTCATTGGGAACATGTCTTTCAGTCTCAATCTCGATGCAGTCCGGCACTTCGTTCGTGAAATCTTCCCGTCTTTGCGTGATCGCTTCGGGATGATATTTCGGATAATCGGCGCCTGTCCGATCTCCATCCAGCGCGAGTTCTTAGGTCACAGAAACGTCGAAGTAACGGGTACAGTCGCCCGGATCGCGGACGCAGTGACGGGTGTGTTTTGTGGAGTATGTCCGATCCGTGGCGGAGCAGGAATCCAAAATAAAATTCTTAACTATTTCGCCTTAGGAATTCCATGTGTCTCTTCCGAGATTGGTGCAGCGGGGCTCGAGGTGTGTGCAGGTGAGGATCTTCTGGTCTATCGAAACGCGTCAGAAGCCGTGGAACTCATCGGCCAGCTCTATCAGGACGAAACCAAACGGCGCGAACTTGCGGAGAGCGGACGCCGCATCTTGGAAGAAAAGCACGATTGGCGTCGAATTCAGGAGAGCGTTTTCGCAGAGGTCGAATGCCTGCTGACGGAGCGAGCGGCGCTTGCCTCTCGGCGATAAGGACTGTGATCATTGCGATGCTGACCCGACTTCGCTTCAACGAATTTCCGCGCTTCGGTACAATCAAATTGTGAATAATGGTCCAGCGGCACCTCTTACTAGAGAGTCTTTCAGCTATACCGTTGTGCTGGGAGGTTCGGGATTCATTGGGAGCTGCCTCGTTGGCTTGCTAGAGGGTCTTTCCTCTCAGGTCCGCATCGGTGACATCCAAAGGAGCGAAGCTTTTCCGGAAATGTGGTCATATTGCGATGTGACTCAGGTAGAAACGGTGAGCCGAATGGTCGCGGGCGCATCGGCGATCATCAACCTCGCAGCTGTGCACCGAGATGACATCTTACCTTTAAGTCGATATCACGATGTGAACGTTGACGGCGCTGTGCAGGTTTGCCAGGCGGCACGAACGGCGGGAGTCCAGAAGATCGTCTTCACCAGCAGTGTCGCGGTGTACGGGTTTCAGCCGCACCCAGTTGACGAGCAAGGCCCGTTCGAACCGTTCAATGAGTACGGCAAGACTAAGTTGGAAGCGGAGTCCGTCTACCGCGCCTGGGCTGAAGAGGATCCAGATCGCAGTTTGGTCATCGTTCGACCAACAGTGGTGTTTGGCGAAGGAAATCGAGGAAATGTATATAACCTCTTAAGGCAGATTGCAAGCGGCCGTTTTCTTATGGTCGGCTCGGGAACAAATGTAAAATCAATGGCTTACGTCGGCAACGTCGCGGCTTTCCTGGCCCATTGTTTGTCGTTCGGACCTGGTATCCATATTTCAAATTATGTTGACGGTCCCGACTTATGTACTCGCGAGTTGGTCAAGTGCATCTACAGTTGCCTTGGAAAGGCCGATCCGGTTCGCGAAATCCCCAAAACTGCGGCCGCTATAGTCGGCCATCTGTTCGATGTTCTGGGCCGGATCTCGGGGCGTAAATATCCCATCAGCGCTATTCGCGTCCGAAAGTTCTGCGAAACCACCCAATTTCGTGCCGATCGAGTTTCGGAGTGGGGCTTCTCTCCACCATTTTCCCTTAATGAAGGATTGGCGCGCACCATCACGTTTGAGTTCCAAAGGTTGTAAAGTACGTTGTGCAATTCGAGGAAGATGGAGTTTCGGGCTGCGTGGAGTGGGGCGTATGCCCTGCTAAACTGCATAAGCTGTGAAGACGACGCCGACCCTACTCTCGCTTGCTTTTCTGCTCGTCGGTTGTGGAGATCTCCATCGTGCAGGCCCCTCCAATGGCGGCATTGCCTATCAGGTGCTTCAGAAGAACGATATCAATGGTGTTTTGACGTGGGCCGCGCTTCCTTCCTCGTACTCAGCACAAAAGGCAAATTCATGGGTCATCTATGACCACGGATTTGGACAGACCATTGAGTCCATCCTGCAGAACAATCCTCAAAGCGCCTTCGTCAATGCGCTTGTCTCTGCCGGATTCGTTGTGGTGGCCAGCCAATATCGGGATCTCGCATGCTGGGGAAATCAGGCGTGCGCTGAGGATGTCGGGAATCTGCAAACCTTATGGCATTCGCAGCTCAATCTTTCGCCGAAGCCTTTTGTGATCGGCGAGAGCATGGGAGGGATTGTCACTTGGAACGCAATCTCTCACGGCACTCTGACGCCGGTTGCAGTTGTGGGGATTTATCCGGTCTGTGACCTGGCTGTGATGTACGAAAACTCCGTTTTTGTGCCTACGATTCAGTCTGCGTTCGGTTTCACCTCTCAGTCTGGATATGCCGCCGCAACGAAGGCCTACGATCCCATGCTGACGCCCGCATCCACGTTTACCGCTTTTCCGATTGTCATTTGGGCGTCTTATTCCGATCACGTAGTGGTGCGGTCTCTCAATGAAGATCCGTTTGCTTCGGCCATCAGGGCAGCCGGGGGAAGCGTCACGATCCATACCTCATCGGGAGAACACGGAGACGCGAGCAACTTCAACGCACCCGCAGTGATATCTTTCTTCTCAGGATTTCCCCAGTAGTGCACGCGTCTCTTGTACCTTTGCCGTCTCAGAGCAAAGGAGCAGTCGATCAAAATCATGAATGTGAGCACAATCACAAGGCAGATTGCGAAGTGCATTCGAGGTGTAGAATTGGGCCGGTTTTCTAAGGAGAGGCAAGCCCTGTACTCAATCTCGTAGGCCCGGTCTGCGATCCGCGCTTGCTCTCTCTAGGGGGGAGATCTTCGATGCTTGAGCCAGTGACTCGGAAGCTTTCACGATTCTTCATTCGAAATTGGTTTTCTTGGTTCTTTTTGCTATTCAGCATTTCAGTGCTGGCTGGATTTCCAGCCGAAGCAAGCCGTACGGCAACGACTACAGCTCTGTCGGTGACGTCAGCGGGCAGCACGGTGACGACGGTTACCTCGGGCAGCGTGGTCACGCTTACAGCCGCGGTAAACGCCGGACCGACGGCAATTGCGGTTGGGCAGGTTAGCTTTTGCGACGCCGCAGCGGCGCTCTGCACAGATGTGCATCTGTTTGGCACGGCTCAGCTGACTAAGGCAGGGACAGCTGTCTTGAAGTTCAGGCCGGGGATCGGAAACCGCAGTTACAAAGCAATCTTCAGTGGAACTTCGAGCTTCGCCGCCAGCACTTCCGGCACTGCAACCCTTCTTGTGACAGGTCCGGCACCGACTGTCACATCAATTGCGTCGAGCGGCTCTTCCGGAAAATACCAGCTGTCCGCCACTGTCGTTGGCGTCGGGAGTGTAACGCCCAGCGGGACGGTATCGTTTCTCGATACCAGCAACAGCAATACCGTGCTGGGAACGGCGCTGTTAGGCAACGGCGTCTCGGGACTGAATTTTGTGAACTCCTGGACTGGCCCGGCAGGTCAAACTGGCCTTGCCACGAACCCATTGGTTGCCGATTTGAACGGGGATGGCAACTTAGACCTGATCGAATCTGGCTCCTCCAGCATATTTGTGTTGCTAGGCAACGGGGATGGTACATTTTCGACTTCCGCGCTAAATTCGGGTGGTCAGGCGGCCCTGGCAGTTGGCGACTTCAACGGGGACGGTATCCTTGACCTGCTTGTAACGTCGGGCAGCCTTCAAAGCGACACGGTTACCGTGTGGCTGGGCAATGGCGACGGGACGTTTACACCAACGGGAACAAACGTATCGATTGGTCCGGCCGGAAGCAATCCCTGGTCCGGCACAGTCGGCGACTTCAACGGCGACGGGATTCTTGATGCTGCAATCCTCGTCGACGCACCAGGCGGTACAGGCTATTCGTTGACGGTACTGCTGGGCAATGGAGACGGAACGTTCACGCCCGCCTCCACGAGTACAGCGTTTCCAAACTCCAGCCATTCCTTCGCAGTCGGAGATTTCAATGGCGACGGCATCCTGGACTTAGCCGCGCCCAATACAGTGAGCAACTCCGTATCAATTTTCCTGGGAAATGGCGACGGAACTTTCTCACCCGCTGTCGTCTCCCCGGCAACGGGAACCGATCCAGGCCAAATGGTGGCGGGGGATTTTAACCAGGATGGGAAGCTGGACCTGGTGGTACAGCTCAACAGCGGGCTTCCCAATCAATTCACCGTACTTCTGGGAAACGGGGACGGAACCTTTACACCGAGTGGGTCGAGTCCGAGCATTCCCATATTGGCCGAAACCATCTCCGTGGGGGACTTCAACGGGGATGGCAATGCAGACCTCTTCGTGGTAGCCCAAATGGGCGTGGTGTACGTGCTAGAGGGAAATGGAGACGGAACCTTTACGACTGTCGCCGGTGCTGCTCCTCAGGAAATGAGCGGGGAGGATGTCCTCGCGGCTGGAGATTTCAATGGCGACGGCGCTACTGACATCGCAGTGGTGTACCTGGGAGGCCAGGTGACAGTGCAGTTGTCGGCGAACCAGCGCGCGACAGCTTCGGCGACAGGGATCTCAGTACCAGTGGCCACTGGTACTCATCAGGTGATCGCAAGCTATCCGGGTGACAGCAACTACAGAGCGAGTACATCTGCAGGAACTGGGCTGGCTTCTGCGGTGGGTACCTCGACAGTCAGCCTGACGCCGTCGGCCAACCCGGTGTCATACGGTTCAGGAGAGACCTTAACCGCAACGGTCCAAGGCAGTGGATTCACACCCACCGGCACAGTGACGTTCATTGATGGCATTAAACAGTTGGGCACGGGCGTGTTGAACAGTAGCGGGGTTGCCACGTTCCTGAGCAATACTCTTGCGGTCGGGGCACACTCTGTCGCGGCGAGCTACGCTGGCGACACAAACTACAACGCGGCCGATTCAAACACACTTCAGTTGACGGTGAACCCCGGAACACCGACTGCCACCTTGACTACGTCTGGCATTTTGGTCTCCTTGGGCGCCCCTGTCATGCTGACGGCGACGCTCGCGGGCGGTGGAGCTACGCCCACCGGCACGGTCACATTTTCGGATGGTACGACCGCACTGTCGACAGGCACCCTCGCCAACGGCGTCGCAACTTACTCGAACAGCGCGCTCGCAATCGGTTCGCACACTCTAACTGCAAGCTACTCCGGTGACAACAATTACATCAGCGTGATTTCTGCGCCCGTCACTGTCTCAGTTTCAAAAGGATTCACTTCGACTCTGACAGCAACGCCATCGGCTGCAACGATCACCAACCAGCAGACCGATATTGTCACTGTCTCTGTCACAGGCGGCAGCGGCCAGTCGACGCCGACGGGAGCGGTCACTCTCGTGAGTGGCTCGTTCAGCACAATGCAGACGCTGTCTGGCGCCAACGCCAGCTTCACCATTCCATCCGGAACTCTCAGTGATGGCGCAAATACCTTGACCGCCACATATTCAGGTGACGCTACCTACATGGGCTCCAGCAGCACAACCACCATCACTGTTTCCCAGGTGGTAATCGCGGCTGCGAGTCTATCATCACCTATTCTTCCGGGAGCTAGCGCAACGGCCAACTTAACTCTCTCGGCGGGGAGTGCCTACTCTGGAACGATGAATTTGAGCTGTACTCTGACTGCTTCTCCGGCGAGTGCGCAGAGCCTGCCAACCTGCGGTTTGAATCCTGCGACTGTCTCGATCTCATCAGGCGGGAGTGGGTCCAGTGCCTTAACCGTGAACACCACAAGCGCATCAAGCAGCGCATTGGCAAAGCCATCCAAATTGAACCCGTGGGGGCTTATTGGCGGAGGGACGCTTCTGGCTGGCCTACTACTCGTTGCCACGCCCCCTCGGCGACGCCGTTGGATGACAATGCTGGCTCTATTTTGGGTGGTCGTTGTTGGCGGAGCTGTCAGCTGTGGTGGAGGCGGAGGACCAAGCCCCGTGCGACCCAGCACTCCGGCGACTACCGCAGGCAGCTATACCTTCACAGTGTCGGGAAGCGATTCAACCAACTCGAAGATTTCCACTTCGACGAGCATTTCGATCACTGTGCAGTAGCCTATCCTATTCCACGGCTGGCGGATCGTTGATCGTTCTAGTGCTATGCAATCAACAAGTAGCGAAGACCGACGCTTCGAGCGGGCACTTCCCTGTTATGGCGTCGCGGGCTTCGCAGGCGGCATCCGCGTGAATCGGAGTGGCTTTATGAGCCCCTTGCAATAAATCAGCAGGTACGGATCTTTCCACTCGAAATGCTCCGCGGCCTGCAGAGCTTCAAGGTAATTCGCTTCCTGCTTCATCACTGGTTCGGGGCAAGCCATTCGTGTCGAACCCATCCCGTCCAATTTGATGGCATCTCCATTGATCTCTGCTGAGGCAAAGAAACGATTGCAGGAGGCGTTGCCCGCTACCTTTCCCACTTCGGGGAAGGTGAGGGTTGCCTGACCGTGGTCGGCCGCGCTGCCGGCGAGATCTTCGAGAAGCCATTCACTGCCTGAGAGGTCGATGGGGGCTTTTGACGCAGCCGCTGCGTGTGAAGCTCTGGCCGCCTTTATTGACGAGACGGTAAGAACCGGCTGATCACCTGTCTCCACCCCCGTTCGCTGGCCGAGTTTGCCTGTGACCCTCACACGCTTGTTCGCCCATGTTTCAAGTTCTCCAGCCCTGGGATCATTAACTTGAATTGAACTGAGGTGATTGCCAGCGACCACAATTGGGAGATCGAGTTCAAGAACCCAACCTGTCGACTCTCCGCCGACCGCCATCGCGCGATCGAGCCTGCCTGATGCGGTGATTTCTTGTTCCGATGACTGTGCCAGCAAACAGATGCTGGCAAGCGTCAGAATCAGGCCGGTGACCAGTCGCGCGATGCGCATTTCACGCCTCCTCTGGCATCGTTTCTTTGACTCACCTCGTGAATTGCTGATCGACCCTAGTGGTGTGGTGAGTCTGAAGTCCATAACAGAAACCAGGAAGCCCAGAAGCAGATTCTTCGCTCACCACCCCCAAAATGAAAAACGTTTGGGGCCCCGTTCCCTCAGAATGACACCGCCATTTAGATAAAGAATTTCTGATTCAGGACACTAGTGATTGCCAGCCCGCAGACCCTGCAAGAAGTGAAAGTTCCAAGGCGCCAGCTCCACGTAGAGACCGGGCGATCTGATTCCATCACGTTCGAAGGTCGCGCCGGATAAGAGGTCGATCAGATGCCACTTTCCACCGCTGGCATCAGACCACGGCACTTGAACCTGGGCTTGCACCGGCCAGTCGCTAAGATTAACTGCGAGCAGGTATCGCTCGTCATTGTGAACCCAGTTCCAGGCCACCAAATTCTGAAAACTATAGTTATCCGGCCAGCCAGTTCGCTCGCACAGGCTCCATTGGCCTTCACGGAAGGCTTCGCGATCGACTGCTTCAAGGAGTTTCCTATAAAACCCGCGCAGACTTTCGTCGACTGGTTCATCTGGACGCCTGCCTAGAAAGACGGGTGGTCTTACCTTGCGACCCTCGAACTGACCTTCATGGAAAAGCTTTATTCCCGGCAGCGTAGCCATGGTTATAGCAGCGGTTCGTTCCTTCGCAGGTGAAAATATAGCGGCGGCTCGGGGCTCGTCGTGGTTCTCGATGAACCGCAGTAGTTTTCGTTGGTACGCAAGATCGGCACACAGATGAAGGCGGATGTTCTCCGCATTGCTGTGTTCGAGGCGATCGTAGAGTTTCTTGTCGTAACAAAAGTCAAAGCCGCGCTGCTGAAGTTCCCACTCGAGGTCCCAATATGCTTCTGCGATAAAGATGAATCCTGGATTTCTGGCCTTGATGGCAGAAATCACGTCGGTCCAATATTCGGTTGAGGGAGACGGTCCAGCACGACCGCCCCAGGTGCGTTCGAATATTGCATTCAACATAAGCATTGACATGTCGCAGCGGACGCCGTCGCACTGTTGGGCAATGCTCGATATAGTTTCAATCACGGCTCGCCGGAGACCCGGTGCGAAAGCGTTCAGCTGGAGGACATCTGGCCATGCCGGAAAGTAGGGGTCGCGTCCGCATGCGCAAACATTTCCCTGGACCCTAATGAAGGATGCCGGCTCATTCCTTGCGTCCTCATCGGTCCCGCAAATGAAGTACTCGGGGTGTTCCGCGACCCAGGGATGATCCGGCGCGACGTGGTTCGGTACGAAATCCAGAATCAGCTTCATGCCTCGCTTCGCGAGCTCGCGCCGGGCAGTTGCCAGGCCTTCAGGACCTCCGAGATGTTTGTCGACCACGTAGCGTCGTATGCAGTAGGGCGATCCGACGTTGTCTTCAGGTTTGAAGTCGGGCAGAGCTCGACGGAAGTCTTCAACGAGATTCTTGTTCTGATTTGCGATGGCTATGCCCGCGGGACTTCGTTCCCAGACTCCCATCAACCAGACGGAATCGAAGCCGTAAGCGGCGATGGCATCCCACTCGGCCGACGGTACAGAAGACAAGTCAATTCTCTTTCCATATTTCTGTCGCAGATCGGTAAGCCATATCCAGGTGTCGATCTCATACAAGGTGGGATAGGAGCACCATGCCGACACAGCAGATGGGGCTTCGACTTTCTCAACAAGACCTAAACTCATCATGATCCTCCGCTCGCAGACACCAAAACTCAGAAGGCGTCATGTATTCGATGCTTCGGCGCTTGATCGTGGTTAGATTTACGCTTCTCCGCAGCTTTCCGCTACTAGGAAAACTCGTAGCCAGGGCAGCCGGGTCCGCTTCCCTGGCGGTGGGTTTCGCTCGATCGGATTTGCGGAACCTCCAGATTTGGCAGCGAGTTAGAGGCTTGGTTACCAACGGACTGTCAGCGGCTCGTGAAGTGATCTAGCTCACATCGCTGGTGCTACAATTCCGCTAAAGTTCTTTCCAAGCAGGACAAATCCAGCGATGGCCGGGAGCGGTTCCGGGCTGCGCACGTTGCACCCGGATCGATCATCTGCCAAAAATCGCGTTTCCTTGGGGACCCGTATGCAGGTGCAGTCTCATCCGCTCGAGCCGTTCTTTCAGCATGCAGTTCGTAACAGTTATGAGGGCCGGCTTGGGCTGGGCCCGGAGATCACAGCGTACGTATCGCGCATGCTGTGCGAGTTCTCTGAGGCGGACAATCTTTTCCGTTTGCGCGATGCGAAGGGACGTCCGATCGAGAGGCTTGAGGAGATGGTGCGGGCCTCCGATCCGATTCACGGGACGGCTCGCTCGTTCATCGCGGAGCGCGCAATTCGCAAATACATCGGCGACTACACTCTTTTTCTCGCGGGCATGTGTCCTGAAGCAATCGAGTCAGACCCGAACAACGCTTCGAAAAAGCCGACCCTGGCAGAGCTGATTCGCGTGGGCAAAGAGAGCTATTACATCGTCAGCCAGTTCAATGTATTCGAGTACGAAAAGGAAGCGCCACTGTTTGGGCAACTGTCATCAGCATTCGAGCACTGCATTCTTGGTCTCGCCATTGCACGCAGGGATTTGTGGCGAACGATAAATCCGCCAGCACCTGTACATTAGCCATAATCATAAAAAGTAGTCCTATATGCGGTCTGGTGGTTCGTGCCCCAGGGACAAACACAATGTCCCTGGGTCAACGATCCATGTGTTCATCTGTTGCAATTGACATTCCACTCTGCCAACAAAATTGGGCCTCCACCTTTAGTCGTAGCAACATTTCGGTTAGTCTCTGTGTCAACACTATGTAAATCGGGTGGTGGCTGGTTTCTCCGGCTGCACGAATCGCGACCGGCCACTGCACATAGCAGAGGCATTAGCGCGTAAGTGCTTCACGGGAGGTTTGTATGCAAAACCAGACTCATCCGCTTGAACCGTTCTTTCAACAGGTGGTTCGGAACAGCTACGAAGGCAAGTTGGGGCTGCACGATCCTGACCTGACCGGTTACGTGGCACATTTGCTCTGCGAATTCTCACAGACCGACAAGCTCTACCAGGTGCGCGATGCCGCGGGGCATCCGATCGAAGAGTTGGAAACGATGATTCTGGCTGCCGACCCGGTGAATGGCACTGCACCCTCCTTCGATGCAGAGCGGGCTATGCGCAAATACATTGGCGACTACGCGCTTTTTGTCGGCGGACTCTATCCCGAGGCAAACGTTCCGGGCACGCGACGCAGGGCGCCACACCCAAGCCTGTCGGAGCTGATTCACGCAGGCAAGGAGAGCTATTTCATCGTGAGCCAGTTCAACATGTTCGAGTACGAGAAGGAAGCACCGCTGTTCGGGCGCCTTTCGGATGGATTCGAACGGTGCATTCTGGGGTTGTCGCTGGTTCGGGAAGAGCTGAAGAAGCGGAAGGCGCTGCCGCCGCCGGAGATGAATTGAAAGCAGTGGACAGTGATCAATGATCAGTGGTCAGTTGCCCCGGAGTCGGATGGACTTCGGGGCATCTTGTTTTTGGTCGAGTTGCTCTCGTTATTCAGACCAGACGGCGAGGACGTTGCCCTGGCCATCGGAGAAGTGGAAGCGCTTGCCGCCCGGGAAGTCGAAGGTGGGGACAGCGATGCTGCCGCCTGCGGCGATGATGGCATCCTGCGTGCCTTTCAGATCCTGCGAATAGAGAACGATCAGCGGGGCGGAGTCGGCCGGAGTCTGTTGCGGCTCGCCTTTGCGGAAACCACCGGCGATGCCTGCGTGGTCTTTATCGAAGCTGATGTAGTCGGGTCCCCACTCCTGGAAGTTCCAGCTGAAGACGCGCTCGTAGAAGGCTTTTGTCTTGGCGATGTCGGTAGTAGTGAATTCGATGTAGTTGATGGCGTGGTGCTGGGCGCGCTGGCTCATGCGTCTCTCCTAGGCTGCGACGGCGCAGACAACGTTGGGATGCGGAGGGCGGACTGCTGAGTACGAAATGAAGGTAGCAAAGACCTAAGTCACCTTGCAATGCGCTTGAAACGCTGATCCCATTGTTCATAAGGGTTTCCCTCCGCGGGTTCGGTCAATGCTGGTTCCAGTGGAGTGCCGGCAAACTCCAATTCGTGATTGAAGAGCACATGGAGATATCTAGATGAAAATGTTGCGTGCTCAGTTTTGCGCCATTATCCCCCTCGCCTTCTTTTTCGTTTGTGCGACGGCGCAGGAGGGGCTCGCGCTTGCAAAGGATGCGCCCACTCGCGGCAGCAAGATCACGATCCCTGCTACGACGCCATTTACGGTGCAGCTCGACCAGGCGGTAAGCGCGAACATGGCTGAGGGACGGGATTTCACGGTCACTTTCAGTGAGCCCGTGCAGATCAACGGCACTCTCCTCATCCCTGCGGGAGCGATGGGCGCCGGGCTAGTGAGTAGCGATGCGCAACATAGCCATCAAATCGAGTTGAACTCGGTTTTCGTAAATGGGAGATCTTACCGCGTAACGACGTCCCCAATCATGTTGAATCGGAAGACCCCGTTCCCGGCAGGCAAGAAGCTCACTTTTGACCTCGTGTTTGGGCTCAGTCTTCAGTGATGCGCCGAACCTCCAGGCCTCAAGAGACTGCGGAAAAAGCTTTTGCGGCAGCGCCAAATAGCAGGGGCTGAAGCCCGACATTGATTTTGAGGCTTTTGCGGCCCGACTGAAGTCGTGCCCTTGTTACAAAATCTCCGACTTCGTTTGCAGTTGTGCCCTCGTTACAAAACCTCCAAGTTCGTCTGCATAGGTGTGTATTTCCGCAGCCTGCAAAGGCCGGACTACTCTCGTCGCATAATCTCCCCAGCCTTTTCTACCGCCCGGCCGCCGCTTCCCGTTGGGAGTTTTTGGGCAGATTTTCGCCTGCGCAGATCACGAAATCCTGATCTGCTTTGCTCAGGATGACAGCGTCTTGTGGCGGGCCAAACCGAGAGTTGAGACTACAGGATGTAGCGGCTGAGGTCGTTGTCTTTGACGACGGATGCAACCATCAGCCGCACGTATTCCGACGTAATCAGGAACACCTTCTCGCTACCAGAAGCGGTAACGCGCTCCTGGTAGGGCAACGGGGCGAGTGCTTCGTTGGCGCCATCTTTCGTTAGCGCCGCAGCCTGCTCCACATTGCCCTGGCGAACGATATCGGGCGCGAGGAAGCTTACGTCTTCGAGCACGCGTTCCATGATCGTGTGCAGGCGGCGCGCGCCGATGTTCTCAGTCTGTTCGTTGACCTTAAAGGCGAACTCGGCCATTTCGCGCAGGGCATCTGGATCGAATTCAAGGCGCACACCCTCGGTTTCAAGTAGAGCGGAATATTGCTTGGTGAGCGAGGACTTGGGCTCGGTGAGGATGCGGAGGAAGTCTTCGACGGTAAGGGATTTCAGCTCGACGCGGATGGGGAAACGGCCCTGCAATTCGGGAATGAGGTCGCTGGGCTTTGAGACGTGGAATGCGCCGGCGGCGATGAACAGGATGTGGTCGGTGCGCACCATGCCGTAGCGCGTGTTCACGGTGGTGCCTTCGACGATGGGGAGAATGTCGCGCTGCACGCCTTCGCGGCTGACGTCGGGACCGTGCGAGCCTTCTCGCCCAGCGATCTTATCTATCTCATCCAAAAAGACGATGCCGCTGGATTCAACGCGCTCTACGGCGGCGCGGTTCACCTGGTCCATGTCGATGAGGCGGCCTTCTTCTTCCTGCACGAGGTAGTCGAAGGCGTCGCCGACCTTCATTTTTCGCTTCTTTGACCCGCCGCCGAAGATGTTGGGCAGCATGTCCTTGAGGTTCATCTCCATGTCTTCGAGGTTCTGGTTGGAGATGATGCCGAACTGCGGCGTGTTGCGCTCGCGGACGTCGAGTTCGACCGTGCGATCGTCGAGCTTGCCTTCGCGAAACTGCTGGCGAAGTTTTTCGCGCGAACGATGATAGCTTTCGGAGCCGGGCAGACTTAGTTGGCTCTCCTGTGAGGGCGGGGTCGGCGGAGGCGGCGGCAGAAGGATATCGAGCAGGCGCTCTTCGGCGTTCATCTCAGCCTTGTCTTCCACTTCTTCGAGGCGTTCCTCGCGGACCATGTCGATGGCGATCTCAACGAGGTCACGGATCATGGATTCGACGTCGCGGCCGACGTAGCCGACTTCAGTAAACTTTGAGGCTTCGACTTTGAGGAACGGCGAATTCGTGAGCTTGGCAAGCCTGCGTGCAATTTCGGTTTTGCCTACGCCGGTGGGCCCAATCATGATGATGTTCTTGGGCATGATGTCGTCGGCGATGTCGGGCGGAAGCTTCTGGCGTCGCTGGCGATTGCGCAGCGCGATGGCCACGGCGCGCTTGGCCGGCCGCTGACCCACGACATGCTTGTCGAGCTCGGCAACAATCTCGCGCGGAGTCAGCTCATCGAGCGCGATGTCCTGTTCTTCGGCGGATGCGGGAAGGTAAATGGCCATGGGTGGCAGGGACACTAGCCCTTTAACTCCTCGAAGGTGATTCTGTCGTTGGTGTAGATGCAGATGTCGGCCGCGATCTTCATGGCCTTGGCGGCAATCTCGTGGGCGTCGAGGTCGGTGTTCTCCATCAGTGCGCGGGCGGCCGCGGTGGCAAAGCTTCCGCCGGAACCGATGGCGGCGATGGGCTCATCGGGATCGATAACGTCGCCGGAACCAGAGATCAGGAAGGTCTGGCCCTTGTCAGCGACGACCAGCAAAGCCTCGAGGTTGCGGAGCATCTTGTCGGTGCGCCAGTCCTTGGCGAGTTCCACGGCGGCGCGATTGAGGTTGCCGGCGTACTGCTCCAGTTTGGTCTCGAAGCGCGTGAACAGATTGAAGGCATCCGCGGTCGATCCGGCAAAACCGGCGAGGATCTTCTCCTGGTAAAGCCGGCGAATCTTTTTGGCCGTGTGCTTGAGGACGTGGTCGGCCATGGTGACCTGTCCGTCAGCCGCCATCACTACCTCACCGTTACGCCGCACGCAGATGACGGTGGTGGAGCGAATGCGTCGGTGGTCAGCGGCGGCGGATTTTCTGTTCGTACTCAACGCCTAATCCTCATAAAAACAAGACTTCCGGGAGGCCGGGAGCCGCCGGAAGCGCAGATATCAGTATAGGACATCGATTTCGCGCAAATTGCAGCAGTCAATGTTGCCAGATCACCCTTCCGGAACGCACCACGGCGTGCACGCGAGAGAAGTTTGTCAGCGCATCGGCGGGATCGGCGTCGAGGATGGTGAGGTCGGCCAGTTTGCCCGCCGTCACCGTTCCCTTGCTGTTGGAGGCTCCCATGCGCGAGGCCGGGTTCGTCGTGAGCATGCCAAGCACCGTTCTCCAGTCGAGACCGCTCTTGCCGAGTTGCACGAACTCTTCCTCGGTCGTGTGGTCGGTCATGTAGCCGACATCGGTTCCAAAGAGGAGCGTGCCGCCGAGCTGATGGAACTGCTGCACCTCGGCGCAGATGGGATCCATGTAATGCGGGTCGGTCGTAACGGTGGTTGAGAACATCTTGAGCGTGGGAATCATGACCATGTTTTTGGCGATGGCGGAACCGAGGAGCTTTGCATCGACGCCACGGGTGTCGTCGGCGGCATGGGCCAGCACGTCGACGCCGCTATCGATTGCTACCTGCACGCCGGCAAGGTTGGATGGATGGGCGAAGACGAGTTTGCCGTTGAGATGGCTCTCGGTGACCGCGGCGCGGGCAATGTTGACCGGCATGGGCAAGACGTGTCCGCGCGCAATCCAGGAGCCTGTGAAGAGCTTGGTGAGATCGGCGCCTGAGGCCAGGTTGTCGCGGACGATCCGCGTGGCTTCCTGCGGCGTTTCGGGCTGCGGCATCGTTGCGACGATCCATTTCGGGGCGGTTTCCCGAATGTAGAAGGGCACGCCGTGGGGCGGGTATAGCGGAGTTCCGGCTGTGTAGATGTATGGGCCGGTCAGCTCGCCCTTCTCGATGCGGCGACGGATGGAGAAGGTGTCGGCGGGATTGGAGCCGAGATCGATGACGGTGGTGAATCCCCGGCTGAGGAACATGTCGGCAAGCTGGGGATTCAACGTCGCGGCGGATTTCCAGTTGGCCATGGACCACTTGGGCTCGGTGAAGTGGACGTGCGTGTTCCAGAAGCCGGCTGTGACCACGCAGTGATCGCAGGGAACGAGGATGGCGTCGGATGGAACTTCGACCTGCTTCCCTACCGCCGCGATCAGGCCATCGCGCACCAGTACGGTTCCGTCGTCGATGGCCGGATCGTTGGGCGAGGTGTAGATCTTCGCGTGTTCAATTGCAAGCGTGCCCTTGGCCAGTTGCAGAGGAGGATGGGATCCATGGCGGGGATAGAACTCAAGGAGCCAGATCGCGGCACCAGCAACGACAAAAACAAACAATACCAGGGAAAAGAGGCGAAACAGCCACCGTCGCATGGGCAGACCTCAACCGTTCAAGAGATGATACGCAGCGGCGGCGTCACGGTTCACGCGAATCGCGGTTTGACGCGTCCAAGTACAGCAAATAGCTTTGAAGCAGGGGTAAGTGCGTTCGCGCCCCGCTCGGAGGAGCAACGATGCAGAGGAACTTGCCGGGACGGCTTGCGGTGACGGCTGTCTTCGCGACCTTGTTTTTAGCCTGCCAGATTGGCGTGGCGCAGGACTTGAAGAGTTTTGAGCAGCGCATCACGACCAAGGTTTTGCCCAATGGCCTCACCATTCTGATCTGCGAGAGGCCGGAAGCGCCGGTTTTCAGCTATGTGACGTTTGTGGATGCGGGCGACGTAAACGATCCCTCCGGCGAGAGCGGGTTGGCACACATGTTTGAACACCTCGCATTCAAGGGCACGAACGAGATCGGAACAACGGATTTCGCGGCGGAAAAGGTGGCGCTGGCAAGTGTGGAAGCCGCCAACGATGCCCTGGAGGCCGAGCTTCGCAATCCCATGGGCAGCGATCCGAAGAAACTGGACGAGCTGAAGAAGGCGTTCGACGCAACACAAGCGAATGCCGAGAAGTACGTGGTCCCGAACCAGTTCACCGATGTGGCGGAACGCAATGGCGCGCACGAACTGAATGCCGAAACAGGGTTGGACGAGACGATGTTCTTCTGGTCGATGCCGGAGAATCGGCTGGAACTATGGGCGTGGCTTGAGAGCAGCCGGCTGGCAAACACGGTTCCGCGCGAGTTCTACAAGGAGCGCTCGGTGGTGGTGGAAGAGCGGCGGATGCGCACCGACTCCAACCCTGAGGGTCGGCTCCTCGAACAGTTAGCGGCCACGGCATATGTTGCACACAACTACGGCCGGAGCGGCATCGGCTGGCCGAGCGAGGTGGGACAGATCACGGCAAGCGAGGCCATGGACTTCCACAAGAAGTACTACGTGGGGTCGAATATCGTGGTTGCCGTGGTGGGCGACGTCAAGGCTGCCGAGGCGATGCCCCTTCTCGAGAAGTACTTCAGCAAGATTCCGGGCGGCCCGAAACCGCTGGAGATGACGACGGTCGAGCCAAAGCAGTTTGCGGAGAAATCGCTCATCATCAAGGACCCCAGCCAGCCTATTTACCTGGAGGCTTATCACCGTCCCAACTACCGCAACCCGGACGATGCGGTTTATGACGCGATCAGCGACATCATGTCGAACGGCCGTGTTTCGCGGCTTTATCGCAGCCTGGTGCGCGACCAGCAGATTGCAGCCGTTGCGGAGGGAGTGAGTCCGTTCCCCGGAGACAAGTATCCGAGCCTATTCGTATTTGGCGCCGTCCCGCTGCCCGGGCACACGCCGGCAGAGATGCGCGATGCGATTCACAAGGAGATTGAGAAGCTGAAGACCACTGATGTTACAGACGCGGAGCTTGCCATGTACAAGACCAGATCACGTGCCGATCTGCTGCGCGGACTCGCTGACAACCAGGGTCTGGCCAATGCTCTTGCGGAGTATCAGACGCGATACGGCGACTGGCGCGAACTCTTCAAACAACTGGACCGCGTTGACAAGGTGACGAAGGCGGATATCCGGCGGGTAGCCAACCAGATCTTCGTGGCCTCGAACCGCACCTCGGCCGAGATCGAGACGCAAGCTCCTGCTGCACCAGGCAACAACGGCGGAGGCCAAAAGTGAGAGATCGAACGAATTCATCCATCGTGCTGGGTTTTGCCTTTGGTTTGTTGCTTCTTCCGACCGTTTCTCCAGCGCAGCAGAATAAGCCGTGGGAGAAAATTCCGATTCCGCCGCTGCACGAGTTCAGGCCGCAGCAGCCTAAGCGGATTGCCCTGAAGAATGGCATTGTGCTGTTTCTGCAGGAGGATCATGAGCTTCCATTTGTTTCGGGATCGGTCCTGATTCCCGGTGGATCGCGCGACGAAGATCCCGCCAAGGTCGGGCTGGTAGATCTCTACGGACAGACATGGCGGACCAGCGGCACCGAGAAGATGAGCGGCGACGCCATGGACGATCTGCTGGAATCGAAAGCCGCGCACATCGAAACAAGCGGAGACGAGAACTCGACCGCAGTCTCGTGGGATTCGTTGAAGGCGGATACCGACCAGGTTTACAGCCTGGCGATGGATCTGCTGTTTCATCCCAAATTTGACGTGCAGAAGCTGCGTCTGGCTCAGCAGCAGACGGCGACCGGCATCGTGCGCCGCAACGACGATGAGAGCCAGATCGCCGGGCGCGAAGCTGCCAAGCTGGTCTATGGAGCCGACAGCCCGTACGCGCGGCAGGCCGAATTGTCGACCATCGGGAAGGTCACGGTAGCGGACCTGCAGACGTGGCATGATCGCACCATTGGCGGCAAACTGATCGTTAGCATCAGCGGTGACTTTGACTCAGCGGCGATGGAAGCCACGATGCGCGCGACGTTTGAGGGTCTGCCGACGGCAAAGCCCAACCCGGTACGGCACGACGTATTCCACGGGCCAACGCCGGGCGTGTACTTCATCAACAAGGAAGACGTAAACCAGTCGCACGTGGAGATTGTGGGGCTTGGAATCGAACGTCGCAATCCGGACGTTCCCAGCGTTGCGATGATGAATGACGTCTTTGCGGGTGGGTTTGCGAGCAGGCTGTTCCAGAGAGTGCGCACACAGCTGGGACTCGCGTACGAGGTGGGCGGCGGGCTGGCGTTCGGCTGGGATCATCCGGCAACATTTCAAGCCGTGGTGCTGACGAAAAGCGCGAGTACCGTTGAAGCGATTCAGCAAACCTACAAGGTACTGGACGGATTGACGACGCAGCCATTCACCGAGGAAGAATTGAAACGCGCGAAGGATAACATTCTTAATTCATTCCTGTTCCGGTATGACACGAAGGACAAGGTGCTTGCGGAGCGGGTACGGCTGGAGTTCTACGGTTACCCGCCGGACTACCTGGAAACGTACAAGGCAGCGCTGGAGAAGGTGACCGTCGCCGATCTGAATGCCGCCGCGAAGAAGTACATTCATCCCGATACGTACGCCGTTCTCGTTGTCGGCAATGGCCCGGAGATCAAGCCCGGACTGGATGAGCTGAAGATGGGGCCGGTGCACAGCATCGACATCACGATTCCCGGAGCGCCGGGAGAGAAGAGCGGCGGGACGGAAGGACAAGAGTGAGCAAGGAATCGAGTGAATCGAAACAATCCACACCGAAGCTGGCAGTTGTAATTATGGCCGCCGGCAAGGGCACGCGATTGAATTCGCGCCGGCCGAAGGTGCTTCATGAAGTCGGCGGCAAGCCGCTTCTGAGTCATGTGATCGCAACTGCCGGCCGGCTCGCGGAAAACGAAGATATCTTCGCAATCATTGGCCACCAGGCTGAGCGGGTGCGGGAGGCGGTGGCTGCAACAGGTGTGCAATTCATCGAGCAAACAGAGCAGCGCGGGACAGGGCATGCGATTCAGTGCGCGCGCGAAGCGATTTCCGGTTACGAGCATGTCCTGGTGCTTTCCGGCGACGTGCCCCTTATCCGGGCCGAGACATTGCAGCACTTGATGACGCTTCATCTGGCGGAAGGTGCGGCGATGACGATTTTGACCGCCGTGCCGGAAGATCCCACCGGCTACGGCCGGATTATGCGCCATGCGCCAGATGAACCCGAGGTGGACGCGATTGTCGAGCAGAAGGCGCTGAAGCCCGACCAGCAATCGATTCGCGAAATCAATTCCGGTATCTATGCATTCAAGGTCGCTCCGCTGTTGAAGCATTTGGACGCGCTCACCAACAACAATGCCCATGGCGAGTTCTATCTCACCGACATGGCGGGGCTTCTGCATGCGGCGGGCGAGAAGGTGGCAGCGATCAAGGCTCCCGAGGCGATGGAAGTGTTGGGGGCCAACACGATTGCCGAAGTGGTCGCGCTGGACGCCGGCATTCGCGCGGCGACTGCCAGTCGGTTGATGGCCGCCGGGGTCACCATCTTCCGGCCAGACACGTGCGTGATCGACGCCGAGGTGGAGATTGAGCCCGATACGATCATCGAGCCGTTTGTGCAACTGCTCGGCAAGACGAAGATCGGTAGGGAGTGCTGCATTCGTTCTTACTCTGTGATCGAAAACTGCGCGCTGGGGAATGACGTTCTTATTCGGCAAGGCTGTGTGCTCGGTGAAAGCACGGTGGCAGACGGCGCAAAAATCGGACCCTTTGCGCACTTGCGGCCGGGGAGCGAGATCGGACAGGAAGCGCACGTGGGCAACTTTGTCGAGACGAAAAAGGCGAAGCTGGGCAAAGGAGCGAAGGCCAATCACTTGACCTATCTTGGCGATGCTGAAGTGGGCGCGGGTTCCAACATCGGAGCCGGGGTAATCACCTGCAACTACGACGGCGTACACAAGCACGCTACGCGGATCGGGCAGGGCGCGTTTGTGGGCAGCGACTCGACGCTGGTGGCGCCAATTGAGATCGGCGATGGCGCTTATATCGGTGCGGGCTCGTGCATTACGCGGAGTGTCCCTTCGGGCGCACTTGCCGTGGGACGGTCCCGTCAGGTGACCAAGGAAGGCTGGGCCGCGGCACGTCGGACGCGGGGGAAGGAACAGAAATAAACCTTGTAATGCACTCCGGACGACCTAACCGGCCCGGAATCAAGGTGACTGGAGATTTTTCTCTATCAATACGAAACGATTTCTCCAGAAATCTATACCACTTTAGTACTTTGGTACTTTCGCAAGAGGGGCTTGCGCCACTGGATGGGGTAAGCGTAAGTTCTTGATACGTTCTCAAGGATTTATCGGCGGTGTGCTGAAATACGAGTGGAGAAGTCGATTCGATTCCCTCTGCGAGAGGTTTGCGGGGCGAAATGTCCGGGACTTTCTATTTAACCTTCGACCTGATGACGATTTATTTCTTTAAGGCAGAGAACATCCCATTTTGAGAAATGCTGGTGCCTAAATTGAGAGGATTGCCCCGCCGCAGATGGACTGACCACTGGCGGGAGACCGGGAAGGAAACGGGGTTGGCATCGAAGCCGGCAGGGCTGGACGCATCCTCGACAGCGACGCTGTCTCTGACGAGCGCGGATATCCGCACGGGCCTGAAAGCGCGCAAGACGGCGCGCATTCTCGTCGTGGACGATGAAGCTCACGTTCGCTCGATGATTGCGGCGACCCTCGAGCACCAGGGATACGAGATCATGCTTGCCTCGGGAGGGCGGGAAGCCCTGGAGGCGATTGACCATGATTCCTTTGAACTGATATTGACGGATATCGTGATGCAGGAGGGCAATGGACTCGCCCTTCTGGAGCGCATTCATGCTCAGAGTCCGAATCTTCCCGTGATCATGGTCACGGCCATTCATGACATCAGTGTGGCCATTGACTCCATGCGTCGCGGCGCCTACGACTACCTTCTCAAGCCTTTTGAACGCGAGCACCTGGTCGCCACGGTGCAGCGTGCGCTGGAACACCGCCAGGCCTTGCAGGAGAGCCGCACCTATCAGCAAAATCTGGAACAGGTGGTGCGGGCGCGGACAGAGATGCTTCGCCAGGCGATGGAGGATCTGGAGCACTCGTATGACGTCACGCTCGAGGCTCTTGGCGATGCCCTCGACCTGAAAGACTCCGAGACTGAAGGCCACTCCAAGCGTGTTACGGCGTACACCATTGCTCTGGCGCGAGCCATGGGCATTTCGCCTGCCGAGATCAAGGTGATTGCACGCGGCGCTTTTCTGCACGATATCGGCAAGATGGCGATTCCCGACGATATTCTGCGCAAACCGGGCAAACTGACGCCGGAGGAGCAGGAGATTATGCGGGAGCATTGCGCACGCGGTTACCAGATGTTGCGCAAGATCCCCTTCCTTGCGGAAGCCGCCGAAATCGTCTTTACGCACCAGGAACACTACGACGGAACCGGCTATCCGAGCACCCTGAAGGGGTCGGCCATCCCGGTTGGCGCCCGCATCTTCGCGGTAGCCGACACGCTCGACGCTATCACCAGCGATCGACCGTATCGCGTAGCGCGCACCTTTGACGCGGCGCGCGCGGAGATTATCCGCTGCTCGGGTACGCAGTTTGATCCTTCAGTGGTTGAGGTCTACCTGAAAATTCCCAACGAACTTTGGCTTGAGTTGCGTTCGGAGATCACCGGCCAAAACCGGCGTTTCTCATCGTTTGACATCGCGCATCCGCTGGGCATGACGAACGAATAATCGCGGCAACATTCATCCCCCTGGGACCAGTGCTGAACCTCATCAAGTCGCTGAGGTCTGAACAATCATCGAGGCATTTCACGGAGCGATGACTGTGATGGCTGCGGCGCCGAGCGCCAACTGCGAGAACACTTGCGACCAATCAAGCACACTCTTCAACACTGACGGACCGAATGTCTTCTCGGGGACCACAACCGTATCGCCCGGGTTGAGACCCAAACTTGCAAACTCATTACCCCAGACCGACTTCACTGTCTCACGGCTAACGACGTCGCCGTTTGCCCGGATGATAAATTCATGCCTTCGGTCCGCATCTCTGTTCGGCCCCCCGGCCTGCAACAAATATGAACCGACACGACGTCCGTCCACATACAAGAAAGAATTCTGGTCATACACAGAGCCAATTACGTTCACGATTGCGGGAACCGGCGGAATCACAAATCGATCGCCGTTCTCCATGGTCATTTCGGGAAGGCTGGCCGTGCCGGTGCTGTTCGGCTTGAGGGTCAGAACGACCCGGCCGGTAGCGCGGATCTGGCGAAGCGAGGAGATCATATCCCGTTGGAGATCCTGTGGCGGAGCAGTAGACGAGGCGGCCAGTGCCAGGTTCGAGCGCTGGATGCGCATCTGCAGGGACCGGACATACTCATCGATGCGAGCCTGCTGCTCGACACGGACTGACTCGCGCGTGAATTCCGACCCAAAGAGATAAGCCTTGGTGGTAATACCGCCGGCACGCTCCACCAGTTGTCTCAGGGTTTCGCCGGGATGCACAGAGTAGACACCTGCGTGCACGAACTCGCCATCCAAAGTTACAAGCTTGGTCTGTTCGGCGAGAGGAACGTGAATGTCGGCTTCCGAAAAGATAGAAACGATATCGCCACTCTTCAATTCCAGATTCTGCAACTCATCGTGCTGGAGAACAAGCTTTCCGAGGTCGAAGGGTATCAGGGTAGTCTTCAACGTTTCCGGGTCGATTCGTTCAATCGTTGCAAAGTCCCAATCGATATCGGGAGCAAGAAGGCGTACGGTGGTTCGCTGCGCGGTCCGAAGCCCCTGGGCAGCGGCCTCTTGTGCTCCCAGGGAAGAACTTCCAATGCGTTGCTGCGCGGATAGATTTCGATTCTGGAGCGAGCCTGATTGATCCCCTGTGGTGTCCTGCGTTGGGTAATCCGAAGGGTATTCCGTCGGATATTGAGCTGGAATCTGCGTTGGGTTTTGCCCTGGATTTTGACCTGGGTTTTGACCTAGGTTTTGCGTCCCGTCCTGTGTTGCGTTTTGTGCTGTTCCCTGGGGTGAGGTCGGCGCGTAGGGTTCCCCGGGGACGGGGCGCCTCAAGGTAATTACGTTGCCCTCAGGAGACTGTCGCAGATTCTGAAATCCGGGAACCGGCTCAAAGTCCGGTGCGGGCAATCCGAGTTGTGTCCGTTTCCACCAATAATCCCTTGTAATGAGGGAATCCTTATCCGGGATGAGCTCGCTGAGGCGCATACCGGGGTACCATTCGAACCGTCCGGGGTTTGCCAGGTTTCCGCGAAGCACGACCGTCTTTCCATAGCGTGGAACGATGGAGAAGACGCGCACGATGTCGCCATCGGCAAGCGGGGTAGCCAAGCCGATTTTGTCAAAAGCAACTTCCATGGCATGGCGGTCGCTGTGATCCTCAATCCGCTCGATGGAAATGCGCGCCGCTGAAGCCACGGCCGAAACGCCGCCGGCATCAGCGAGCGCCGCCGACAACAGCTCGCCGGGAAGCAGTTCGTAAATGGCCGGACTCTTGACGCTGCCCGTGAACGCAACCTGGGGACCGACTGGCGGAATGTAAATGACATCGCCCGGTAGGAGCTTCGCATCTTTCGCTTTCGAGCCGCGGACAAGCAGGTCGTAAAGGTCAAAATGGGCGACCGTCTCACTGCCGCGACGAAGCTGAATATCGCGAAGTGAGCCCTGCGTATTTGGCCCTCCGCCGACGAAGAGCGCATCCACAAGGGTACTGAGAGAACTGACCGTATAGACGCCCGGGGTACGCGCTTCTCCAGCCAGATAAACCTGGATGGAGCGGATCTGGCCGAGATCGACCGTTAGATCGAAGTTATGGAATACACGACTAATAGCGGTACGAAGATGCCCATCGAGATCGGCAAACGGCACGGACGCGATATGAACGGCACCGACCTGGGGAAGATAAATGTCGCCGGAGCGATCTACCCGGACATTGTCCTGAAAGCTTAACTGACCCCATACGCGAATGCGCAGTTCGTCGCCGGGGCCCACAACGAAATCAGGGGGTACGGGTGCCAGGTCGATCGGAGCGAACGTAGACGGAACACGCCGAAAAAGGCTGGTCCCAAAGATGGGAAGAATCTGTCCGGTCGTGGATGCAACGAACTTTTGAAACTCGGTGAGAGGTTCCGGCGGAAGACGAAGCTGCTGAACCAGACCCGTTTGTGATTGCAGGCGATTCAGCTCTTCGGTATCGGAGTAGTTTCCACTGGGTCGCGTTGGCTGCGCACCGAACCTATCCGACTGTGGGTACCGTTGTTGCTGGGTGGTTTGACTCTGCACCCCTCCTGGTATCTGGAGAGAACATTCGGGCGCGCCGGCTTGCATAGGATCGGAACAGTCGGTCTGGCTGGGGTACTGCGATCCCTGCGATCCCGTGTAGGGGTTTTGCGTTGAATCCGGATAGCCGCCCTGTGTAGGCTGCTGCGCACTCAGGCAGACGCCGACCGAAGATGCGAGAAGAAAAAGGGCAATAAATTTAGCCAATTTGAACTTTGATGAGGGCAGATCAGGGGTAGTTCTCGCGCGGGAATCCCGAGTACTCCTTTCAGTAACATGTACGGAAATCATAGTCATGAGTCTAGCATGGCATTCGATTGGTCGAGCCCGCCAAGCAACCGTCAAGGAGCGCATTGGGCTTATTGTTAAGTCTCCCGTTGGCGCCCTAAATCTCGATGCGTTTGCATTCTGTTTTCCGGAACCAGGCACGCCCTTCCTAGACCGGTTTCCTGCTCACGTGCGATGAGACCCTGTACCTCAGGCACCGTCCTCGACCGAAAATTCGGTCAGAAAACAGGCTTGCCATTCGACTGATCGCGCCATGACGATGCTCAGCCACGACAATGGGATCATCTTCAGCCTCGGCGGGAGTTCTCTTCGAGTAACTAGTTGATGGGCCGGGTTTATGTAATTCGAAATTATTTAAAATGTGTTGCTTATCACCTATTTTCGTTACCTCGGGATATTTAATTCGCAAACTGGTAACGTTTCCCTGAGACCACGGTGCTATGCTTCTCGTACATGAACAGCAGCGATTGGATGTTGCGGACTGCTGTCTCCAAGAGGGGAAGTCCTGCAGTTGCAGACTTTCGTTCATTTACCAAGCCCTGAAATTCAATTGCCGGGGTCCTCAAGATTGGTGACAGAGCGACAACTCCGTTCGTTTATTACACGTCCAACAATCTGGCGTGACTTGTACATTGGATAATTTGCTTTCAGCCTGCGGAGGGTTAATTGAGCGCCAATGTAGTAATTGCCTCAACCGGTTCAGAAATCTCATCCTCGCGTAGTTTTTCCTCGCCCGATCTGCAGCGTGGCGCGCAGACCCAGAAGTCTCCGTATGTCGGTAAGCCCGCACTCGCCGGGCATTCGCCGTCGATGAGTCTGGCAGAGGAACGCGCGAGTTCCTGGTCTCAGTCTGGCATGAAGCGCGTATTCGACATCGCATGCGTGCTATTGGCACTTCCTTTGTTGATTCCGATCTTTTTGGTTGTCGGCCTGGCAGTTCGCCTGACGTCAAGGGGTCCAGTTCTGTTTTTGCAGAAGCGTACGGGGCTACACCGCCGGAGTTTCACTATTCTGAAGTTCCGCACAATGGAGCACTTGGAAAGCGGCGCGCGCAACAAGGTCACCACCGCGGGCAATCAGCGATTCACTCCGGTTGGCCCTTTCCTCCGCCGTTGGAAGCTCGATGAGTTGCCTCAACTCCTGAATGTACTGATGGGCGATATGAGTTTGGTTGGACCCCGACCGAAGCTGCCTGAGCATCAGCTTGGCGAACTCCGGTGCCGGCCGGGAATCACCGGTGCGGCGACCATCGCCTTCGCTCGAGAGGAACAGATCCTGGCACGCCTGCCTCACCACCATCTCGATGGGTACTACCACGCGATCATTCTTCCTGCCAAGCTCCGGCTCGACAAGGAGTACATGGGTCAGGCTTCTTTTGCGTCCGACTTAAGACTCATCGTGGACACGGTTCTACGACGCTGGGAAAGATCAGAGATTTACAAACTGCTTGAGGCTGATGCGAGCGAACAGCAAAACAAGTCGCCTAAAGGCAAAGTGCCGACTCCCACGCTTGTTGCATCGAGCATTCTCGGCCTAACCGGCGATGCAGCTGGAGATTGACTCCCGGGCCGATCGGCACCCTCCCGGGTGCCATAGAGACGTCCAAATCTGAATGGGATCGCCGAAGCTAGATGGAGCGGCTTTGCGCGATCGTTGAGGCCTTGCGCACGCCCAGTCGAGCTCACTGGCGGCGAGGGCCCGATTCGAGGAAGAAGCCTTCAAAAGCGGATCGGATGCTTTGGGAACCAGGTGAGCTGAAGAGTGGTAGTGGTGACCGTCTGCTCGCCATTGAGATAGATGGGAGCATTCCAGCGTTCGAATTGAAACTGACCGCCTAATTCGACGTCTTTGCCAAGACGTTTGACAACCTGAAGGTTGAGATCGTTGATGGTCGTGCCGCCGGGGATGAAGTCCTTCGCGGCCTTTTGATTCCTTACCCCGAGTTGCACCCACTCATTGCCGCTCAGGTGATAGGTGATCCAGCCCTGCCCGCCTTTGTCTTCCCGGCCTATCCAGTCACCGAAGAGGGCACCCTTGTTGGTATAGCCCTGCCGTTGGATTGCCTCGTAATACATGAACCGCCCGCCCTGGCTGTTGCTGATCGAGGGATCAGTGGAGACGGCCTCCGCGCGCACGTCAAGCTTTGGTATGCCGGGCACATGGGAGAGATATAAGCCAGGCCGGATGGATGCACGGCGCGGAGCATCGATTGGGGAGACATCGTCGTGGACTTCGGAATCGGAATAGAGCGTCAGCCAATTGCGCAGAAATGGAAGACGGTAAGTGAAGTCGAAGGCGCCAAAGCGAGCACCGGGATCGAGGGGGCTATTCTTCACCGCGGAGATAGGAGCGGAGGTGCTAAAGAAGCTTCGCAAAAAAGTGTGTAACGTAATTGGTTCGTGACCTTTGCCGCCCCAGATCACCGTCCGCTCAAAGCCGAGTTCAAGGTTCGCAGTGGGACGAAAGCTTAGCTTTTCAGCATGCATCCAGGGGGCACCTGGATTGACCCATTCGGTTGCAGTCGGCGCGATTTCGGTGTGCCCTTGGAGTGGTCCAACCAGAAACTCATAGCGAAAGGGTCCCGTAATGGTGGAGAGGCCGGGAATGCGAAGAGGTTCGATGCGGTTGATCTGGAATGAGTAGATGTTCTCAGCGTTGTTTGAATACGCCATCGCGCCGCCCTGGGCGGGCGAGAGCCATTCGTCTTGCTTGCCAAAGGAGACGACGTGGTTCAGGACGTTTGCGGATACGTACGCTTCAAGCAATCGCACGTTGGCCGTGGCGCCGATGGGCCCAAGAGGAATTGTGGCCTGGTAATAGGGAAGGCCTGTTGCAGGGTTGATGAAGTTGATCGCGTCGATATTGGAGAGTTCCTCGGACAGTGCAGCGGAATATCCAGCAGCCGACAGGGCCCCTTGGAATTCCCCACGCGCATAGATCTGGTAACGGCCGCGAGAGGCATAGCCGCTTATACCGGAGTAGTTGTTGAATCCGTGCTCATAGGGACGGTCATAATCGTTGATGATTGTCGAACCCAGGTGGTAACTGTCGCGCAGGGGCGTGCCGCTGATCGCACGCACAGTCAAGTATGCTGATTCAAGGTGCAGATTGCTATCGTCGAGGATGCAGTCCTGCTGCCGATCGAAGTTAAGCTCGTAGGCCAGGGAGGCAAATATCTTCTGGGCCTCGTTCAAACGAGAATCCGGATGATCGATACTCGCTGTTTCAAGATGCTCATTTACGTCTTGAAGCATGGGTCCGATACTGGCGCGCGTCCAGGGTCGCATATCGAGAAACACATGATTGAGATAACCAAGCGAGTACAACCGCAATATAGCCGGATAGACCCAGCTATCGACGGGGACAAAAGGAGAGCCCCGATCCGCAGGTGCGCAGGCGGGCGGAGAAGAGTTGTTTGCGTCGGAAGCTGCGGATTCGGTTTCGGCACCCGCGAGCAAGGGCGACCCGCTGGCCCTTTCTCGAACTGCCGGAATCATCATCGAGGCGAAAACAAGTGTGTAAAGGAAATTCCGAATATCATGTCGCAACCGGCTCACAAAATCTGCTCGCAACCCGAGGCCTCACAGATAGCTTTTAAATTTGTTGATTACAGTGTCACATAATGGCTGGCTGCTGACGCTCGACGCGCCTGACTGACTCGCGCTGTAAGCGTTGATTGGTCGTCCCAGTTTGATGGAAACTGCAGAAGACGAACAATTCTCTTGCAGAATAAGACCAATGCATTCATCTATTTAGATTGGCTGACACTGCCAGGCAAACTGAGATGCGTTCCTGAGACTCCAGAAACGATAATGAGCATGCAATTTGCACTAGACCGACCCCTCCATCCTTGATACTAGCCGCCTACGAGCACACTATGCGCGATGCAGAAGCCGCATCAAAACTCCGCCATCTTCGGGATGTTCTCTATCGAAGAAGACGAAAGTCTTCTGCAACCGATGTCCGGCCTTAACAGGCTTTACGGGCGGTACTACGCGGCAGTCCTTCCAACCCAAGTGTCTCCCGCAACTGAAGGACCTGACGGGCACGGTCAACCCAGGAGACATACGGAACCGGACACGAAATCCTCAATTCACTCACGCAACGGTCATTGTGATACAACCAAAATGTTTGCGAAATATAAAGCGAGTATTGCATGATTGTTGACGAAGACGTCCAACGCATTGTTTCGGCTTCCCTTCCGTGGAAAAATTTCACGGGACTGGATATCTTGATCTCCGGCGCTTCAGGCTTCCTACCTTCCTACATGTTGAAAACGCTCATCTATCTCAACCAGCATGTGCTATCGGCGCCAGCAAACATTACCGCATTGGTTCGCCGCCCCGTTGATATTCCCGGCGTAGAAGTGATCGTGCAGGATGTCTGCAAGCCGCTAAACCGGCGCTTCCACTACGTCATTCACGGAGCGTCCCAAGCCAGCCCCAGATATTACAAAACTGATCCCGTGGGAACGCTCCTCGCCAACACTCGCGGGACCGAGAACATGCTTAACGCGGCGATTGGGTCTAACAGTTTCCTCTACCTCTCCAGCGGCGACGTATATTCCCGGCTCGATACGCTCGATGTGCGTTCCTGTTACGGGGAATCGAAGCGAATGGGCGAGGTGATGTGCACGGCATGGCTGAATCAAGTAAGTGTGCCGGTGAAGATCGCGCGCATCTCCCATACTTATGGTCCGGGGATGAAGCTGGATGATGGACGAGTCTTCGCTGATTTTGTGCGCGACATCCTCAATGGTGGCCCTATCGTCCTGCACTCGGATGGCAGCGCGCGCAGACCCTTTCTCTACCTCGCAGACGCAACGGAGGCATTCTTCACGATTCTTCTGAAGGGGGAAGAGGGGCAGGCTTACAATGTTGCCAATCCCTCACAAATTGTAAGTATTCGGCAACTGGCTGACCGGCTTGCAAGTCTTTATCAACTCGACGTTTCCTACATCGAACGCACTGATTCTAACTATCTCGCTGCCAAGGGAGAAGAGATCTTCCCGGACATCGGAAGCTTGGAAGCTCTCGGGTGGAGCCCAGTAACCTCCATCGAGGCGGGATTCAGGCGAACTGTGGAGAGCTATCGCTGACCATCTCCGATATCTGTCTTGAGCACAAATCGGGCCGTATAGGCGGGTCCAATATGGGTTGCGTTATCAACCATCCAACTGTCTTTCTCCCAGAGCTTCGCGCGCTTTCTGAGGTTCGGAATTACGAAGGATGAACTCGTAGGGGAGACTCTCTCAACGAGATTGTTTCTCGCAGCTGAAAGACCTCTCGATCGCCGTCAAAGACAACTGCGGCCCCCATCCACAACGAGGTTGGCTCCGGTCATATACGAGGACGCATCCGAACAAAGAAAGAGAATCGCTCCTTGATACTCGTCCCGGTTCGCCATTCGCCCCATCGGGACGAGTTGCTTTAGCCTATCGAGAAATACATCTGGCTGGCCGTTGAAAACCCCACCAGGGGAAATCGCATTCACCCGAATGTTTGCCCCACTCCAGTAGTTTGCCAAGTAGCGCGTGAGCCCCAGCAACGCTGTTTTGACGACGGAGTAAGTAACCGGCTTGACCGGCTGCTGATCCTCGGGCACCCCATCTTCAGGTTGCCAAGAGCTGCGCTCTGGATGGTCTCGGCCAGCGTGCGCAGGCAAGGATGAAAGCGCAACTGGAAGCCGACCATCGCGATCCGCTGTCGGTCAGCCGCGGTTTTGATGAGCTGGTCAGTGCCATCGAGTGAATTGGATAATGGCTTTTCCAGAAAGAGATCGCAGCCGGCCCTGATGCAAGCAATCGCGACGGGGATGTGCAGGCTGTTTGGATTGCAGACAAAGGCCATTTCTGGCTTTTCCGCCAACGCTTCATCCAGGCTCGCAAAGACGCGGATGGAGTACTCATTCTCCACGTTGCGCCCACTGTCCATGTACAGTGCGGGAGTAACGATGTGCTTGAGGCCTCTCGCACGGTACGCGATGATCTCCACGTCGCCCCCGAGTAAAGTGCGGAGATCTCGGGTATGGCGCTGCCCGATGCTACCGAGGCCGATCATGAGGGCTCTCAATCGAGGCCTCCTAATCACTGATAGTGGGGATGAGTACGTTGCTCTTCGTAGGCAGGACTTTCAACTGTGCTCGGAATTGGCGCGAACACGTTTCGGTGGTATTGCATACATTACAGTCTGGAACCCGTCGCCTTCATAGGAACGTAGAAACACCTTATGTTCCGGCAACATCTCCCGGACTAGAAGTGGGATGCGCCAGATATCGCTCTGCGTATGGTACACGCAGATCGCCAAAATCGGCTGATCCCGTTGAATCACCTTGCGTGCACCGAGAAGCGCATCGTACTCTGCACCTTCAATGTCCATTTTGATGAAGGTCAACGACGTGTCAGCGAAGAGTTCGTCGATGGAAAAGCATTCAACCGGAACTCCTTCTTCGGAGATTCGTGAGCCGGTCTGGCCCGTATGAGCAAAGCGGACAACCCCTCGTGTGGCGCCAACCGCGCAATTGTAAAGCTTGAGTTTCGCCTGTAAAGGCTCGGTCAGACTCTCACGGTACGCTTCAAGTTTTGGGAAGGAAATATTGTCAGCCTCGAGGGCACAAAACAATTCAAAGCCGGCGCCTCTTTTCCTAATGAGATCCTGAACCATTTCACCGGCTGTCGCGCCGCAGTCGAGAAAGCGATCGCTATCGGTTAACCGAAATAGATCATGTGGGAGGTAGGTGTTTTCGACTGGACTGCCGGGTATGCCGTCGAATTCCCCAAGAGCGCGCAGGCGGATGTTTGCCTCGAGAATTTCCCGAGATCGCAAATCAGCCCAAATCCCTGCGACGTTCAAGATCAGATCGCTTTCCAAGTACAGCTTGCTTGGCAAGTCGTTCAATAGACATGGAAGAAAGGTCTCTGGAAAGCGCCAGTGCAGCGCCGGATAAGGAACAACCCTATCACAGCCGTAGTTCTTCAATTGCTGTTGCGTTTCGCAGAACCAGTGAAATTCGTTCCAGATAGTTACTAGAAAAACCGCGTCCTTACCGAACTGCGAAGCAGCATCCCGTGGGGGTAGAACGGTAAGTTCGTCCACATGCGTTCTCCATCGCTTTTCGTTGTTATCGCTGAACGCCAGCGGCTCGATACCTATTCCTCGCAACGCACCGGCTGCTCGTCTCCCGAGGTTGCCAGAACCAAAAAGCACGACTCGATTGTTTCGCGTGCGGAGCAAATCTTCCAGCGTGTATCGCTCGCGATGCATAACGGACTCAAGAGGCTCTCGAAGCAACGCGACCAGCGATTCCGACATGATTTACTTGGCTCCTTTCGACCTGCAGTGGTAAGTCCTCATTCTCCTAGCGGCTTCACAAGCATATTGGCAAGAAACTCCTCGCGTGGCAGGAATGGGAACAAATCTTCCAGCGGTTTGGAGACGAATGAACCGTCCGGTCGTTGGTACGACTGAAGACGCGGGGCACGCATCTCGTCCGGAATGACGTGCACGTCGATCACTACCGGGCCTTCCATCTGCAGAGCGCACCTGACATTCTCGCGCAGGTGTCTCTGATCTTCAATCACGATGGACGGAATGTTATAAGCCGCGGCTACTTTGCTCATGTCCGGGACCGTAAGGCCGGTGCCGCTGTCGCATCCGATATTGGGTTTGCCAAAGTAGCCCTTCTGCGAAGCGCGGATGGAGGCATACCCATCGTTATTCAGGACGAAGAACTTGACAGGTAGTTTGAGTCGCGACGCCGTCTCCAGTTCCTGAATATTGAACTGAAAGCCGCCGTCACCATCGACAAGAATCGTGCGTTTACGGCCGCCGGCGATACAGACTGCAAGTGACATCGGCAAGCCATAGCCCATCGCGCCCAACCCGGCGGTATGGTAAATCCGTTGTCCGTTCCGGGTAGGACAGGCAAGCAGAAAAATCTCGATTCCGCTGCCGGAGCTGCCCGACACCAAGAGATCGTCGGGAGTGGATTCGGTTCCAATAACCTCGGCAAGATGAAAGATGCTTACTTTGCTATCGGGGTTACGGTGCTCCGAGGTGACCACGGGATAGCGTGTCTTCCAGTCGGCGCACCGCGCAACCCATTCAGCGTGGTTCAAAAGCCGGATAGAATCCTTCTGCCGCAGTAGTTCCTGCAAGAAGGCACAAGCATCCGCGCAAATGGGCTGTTGCAGGTAAGGGTGAAGCTTCTGGAGTTCCGCAGTGTCGATGTCCACTGCAACCTTATAAGCCTCGCGAGCCAGGTTTTGCGGTGCGTAACCCGTAATTGCAAAATCGAGCCGCACACCGATGGCAAGCAGAAAATCTGAGTTCTGCAGCGCGAAGTTCGCACCGCGTGCGGCCACCGACCCTGGCCGCCCGACATAGGTGGGATCAGTACTAGGGACCAGGTCGGCCGCACACCATGTGGCGACAGTCGGAATTCCCAGCAGCCCCCGGAGTAGTTCGAACTCCTTTTCAGCATGAGCAAGCCGGATGCCATTACCGGCGAACAACAACGGTCGTTCGGCCTGGTTCAGCCTCTCAATCAGGTGGCTGACTTCCTGTTTCAGATTCGAGTTGCCGTGAAGCTCTTCCAACTCAGCCGGATCAAAACCACGCAAGGTGGACGGGGCATCAATCGGCGAAGCCTGAACATCGAGCGGGATATCTACCCATACCGGGCCGGGGCGGCCATGCATTGCAAGATAGACGGCTTTCTCCATGTGATAGCGGATTTCTCTCGGCTCGAGTACAGTCACCGCGTACTTGGTAATTGGCTTGACGATGGAGACGATGTCCACTTCTTGTACGCCGAATTGGCGCATGCCCAGCGGCCGTTCGTCTTTGTCGAACATGCGGTCTGGCCGCTTCACTTGCCCGGAAACGAAGAGCGTCGGGGTGGAATCCAGCCACGCACCCGCAACACCCGTAACGGCATTCGTACCGCCGGGCCCGGTGGTTACCATGCACGCGCCAAGATGATTCGTAGCCTTGGCGTAGGCTTCGGCGCACATGGCGCTCGCCTGTTCGTGTGAATTACATACAGCCTCTATCGCAGGCTCCGCGCCAAGAGATTGATTCAGGTGCATCGCGCCGCCACCGGTGACCAGAAAGACGTGCTTAACACCCTGGTCGGCAATGAAGCGCACAACATAGTCAGAAAGTTTCATGAGTTCAACCATAACAAGGCTAACAAATATTCATCTGTGACGAAGTTAGAGTGCAGCAGGACGATTCGGGATCAACTGAAGACTTCTTCCGCACGCAACCCTCGCGCGGCCAGCAGAGCGTCGATCAATTCGCGGACGGCGCCGTTACCCCCGGTTTTTTGAGCAATGAAATCAGCCTGGGCGAGAACCTCTCTTGAAGCGTTCGCAGGAGCCGCCGAGCAGCCGGCAATCCGCATCGCAGGCAAATCGTTCACGTCGTCTCCCATGAAGCAAATCTGGGACAGGTCGATGTCTGCTGAGGTCGCATACTCCCGCAACGCGGCAGCCTTGTCGCGGCACCCCTTTACAACGTGTTTGATATGCATTTTTTGAGCATATCGGTCCACGAGAGGGCTATCCTCGCCGGAGATTAGCGCCAACCCCAAACCGGCACGACGCGCCAACGACACGCCCATGATGTCGGCAAAACAGAAGCGCTTCCACTCTTCTCCAAGGGGTCCCCACCAAAGGCCGCCATCGGTGAGCACCCCATCGACATCCATCACTACAGCCCGGATCTGCTCCAGGCCAGTTCTTCCGGTCTCTTCGGGCATCCCGGGTTATACCCCAGCGCCGACGCGGCGCAGCTTCTTGATAATGGGTACTTCGCGCTCATATACACGCTTAACACCGTCGCCCTTCGACTGCTCCCAGAGCCGAATATCTCGCACCAGCCGCGAAATGCCGTTTGGCTCCAGAGACGCCGCCTGATCGGAACCCCAACTCGCACGGTCTATCGTAATGTGGCGTTCGACGCAGCAAGCGCCGAGTGCAGCCGCACAAACACTGGTCGGTATGCCCGTTTCGTGACCGGAGTAGCCGACCGGAACGCCGTAGCGTTCTGCCATGGTCGGGATGGCGCGGAGATTCAATTCGTCATAATTTGCAGGGTAAGTGCTGGTAGCGTGCATCAGGACGAGGTCTTCTTTGCCCAGAACTTCGACCGCGTGATCGATCTCAGCATATGTGCTCATCCCAGTCGAGAGAATGACAGGTTTCCCTGTCCCGCGAACGTGCCGAAGCAGGTTGTCGTCAGTGAGCGAGGCAGAAGCGATTTTGTGGACCGGCACGCCAAACTTCTCGAGGAAATCCACCGATCCCTCATCCCACGGCGAGGCGAACCAGGCCATCTTGAGGGATTTGCAGAAAGCATCGATCTCCTCATACTCCTCTTGCCCGAACTCGAGGCCATATTTCAGATCTCCGTTGGTTGGGCCGAAAGGATTCTCCCGGGGCTTGGCCAGTTCCTCGCTTGTGTAGACCACCTCGACGGTGCGCTTCTGGAACTTGACCGCATCGCAACCAGCCGCTACAGCCACGCTGATCAAGCGCTTGGCAAGACCGATATCCCCGTTGTGGTTGATTCCTATCTCCGCAACGATGTAGCACGGTTGATCGTCGCCGATCGTTTTATTGCCGACCCTGATATTACCCATAGAGAACTCCTTCAAGTGTTTCTTTGGTGGAATTCGAGAATCTTTGGCAAGAACGATCAACCGGCATCGTGGCCCGCCCAACTCCGAAGTATCATACAGCGATGAATGCCGCGCCAGGCAACTTAGGTGGACCAGTTATCAGGAAACGAGCGGCGAGAATGCGAAGATGCTCCTGTCTCTTTCGAATTGTACTGTCTGAATGGCACCCGGCCAGCGTCACCGAGACTGACCTTGCATCTGAGTCTGATCACGCTCGCAAACTGCTAATTCCACCCAGTCACAGAGCATATGCCCACAAAGAATATGGCCTTCTTGAATCCGCGCGGTGTCCTTTGATGGAATGCAGATACACGCGTCTGCGATCTTTGCCATCAGTCCGCCCGTTTCTCCTGTCAGAGCGACCGTAAACGCGCCGCTCTGTCGCGCTGTTTCAAGAGCTGCGCAAACATTTTTGCTATTCCCAGAGGTTGAAATACCGACCACTACGTCGCCCGTGGAGCAGAGCGCTTCTACCTGCCGCTGAAATATCTTTTCATACCCATAGTCATTTCCGATTGCTGTCAGGATTGATGTATCGGTCGTCAATGCAATCGAAGGTAACCCCCGCCGCTCACGTCTGAAACGTCCCATCAATTCAGCCGCCAGGTGTTGAGAGTCCGCAGCACTACCGCCATTTCCGCACCACAGTACCTTTTTCCCATCGAGAATGGCGCGACTCAGTTCACCGGCAATACGCTCCAACAGGGTTTGTTGGGCGAATATCCCCTCAATCACAGCAAGATGTTCGGTGATCGCATTGTGAAAGACCTGAGATCGGTTCGGGGTGAGCGACACGTCTACTCCTTTTTCGCGGCAACTGCCATCAGGGAAGCACAGGCAGCCTGGATTTCTGCTTTTCAGCTTCTTCGTCGGTGACACCCGTTGTGAAGTCGGTGATGGACTTGACGACAAAATCAAGCATCTGTTGAGTCAATCCGGGGTAGACGCCGATCCAGAAGACATTGTTCATTACGAAATCGGTATGTGGCAGATTCCCAACGACACGATACTCGCAGTGTTCATAAGCGGGCTGCCTGAGCAGATTTCCGCCGAACAGCAGTCGGGTGCCGATCTTCTGGGCCTCGAGTGCGCGAATGAGATCTTCCCGCTTAAAGGGAGCATCTTCACGAACTCCGATGGGAAAACCGAACCACGAGGGATCTGAACCTGGAGTCGCCTCGGGCAAGAGCAGGCAGCGCTCAAGGGGCTTCAACAAGGAGTGAAGATACGCAAAGTTCTCTTTGCGGCGGGCGATGAAATGTTCCAGCTTCTCAATTTGAGAAGCTCCGAGCGCGGCCTGCATGTCTGTGGCTTTGAGATTGTATCCAATGTGCGAATACGTGTACTTGTGATCGTATCCGCAAGGTAGACTGCCGAGTTGCCAGGCAAATCTCTTGCCGCAAGTATTGTCTTTTCCGGGATCGCACCAGCAATCGCGTCCCCAGTCGCGGAACGAATCGATCAGGACCTGCAGATTGGGCTTGTCAGTGAGTACAGCCCCGCCCTCGCCCATCGTGATGTGGTGGGCAGGATAGAAACTGCACGTGGCTATATCGCCGAAGGTGCCCACGCGACGTCCCTTCCAGGTAGATCCCAGTGCATCGCAGCAGTCCTCAATCAACCACAGATCGTATTTGCGAACGAACTCCATGACCGCATCGAGATCGAAGACATTGCCCAATGTGTGCGCAATGATGACAGCCCCGGTTTTCTCGCTGCGAGCGGCTTCGAGTTGTGTGACATCAATTTCGTAGGTGGGGAGCGCGACGTCCACGAAGACCGGCACGAGACGGTTTTGAATGATTGGATTGACGGTGGTGGGAAATCCTGCCGCCACTGTGATCACTTCGTCACCGGGTTTCAGCCTTCGCTCTCCGAGTTTAGGAGAGGTAAGCGCGCTCACGGCTACAAGGTTGGCGGAGGAGCCGGAGTTCACAAGAGAAGCGCACCGAACGCCAACGAACCGAGCCAGTTTGCGCTCAAAATCCTCTGCAAAGCGGCCAGTCGTGAACCATGCGTCTAGAGCCGAGTCCACCACGGCGCTAACGTCCCAGCCGTCAATAACCTTGCCGGACACGGGAACGGCCGATTGGCCGGGAGTGAATTCTGTCTTTGAGGAGGTCTCATGAAAGTACTGAGCGCAAAGATCGAGAATCTGTTGCCGAAGCTGGGAGGCTCTATCGGTCATGTGTCCGCAAGTGTAAGGATACACAATTGGAAGGCGACGGCATAGTGTACCGTATCGATAGAGATACCGAGACAATGTTCCCAATTACAAGTCGGAATCTGGTCTCCAAACGGGAACATCTGCCCGACAATTTCAAGAGGCAACAATGAAGGCGGTTATTCTGGCGGGCGGATTGGGAACACGCCTGAGCGAAGAGACGGGAACGCGCCCCAAGCCCATGGTAGAAATCGGCGGCCGTCCAGTTCTGTGGCACATTCTCAAAATCTATTCCCACTATGGGATCAATGACTTCGTCATTTGTTGCGGATACAAAGGGTATCTGATCAAGGAATACTTTGCGAACTACTTCCTGCACATGTCTGATGTGAGCTTCGACATGCGCGAGAACCAGATGAAAGTGCATCAGAGCGTTGCTGAGCCCTGGCATGTGACCCTCGTGGACACTGGCGATGATGCGGGCACAGGTGGACGTCTGAAGAAAGTCGCGCCGTATCTGGAAGGTGAAGATACATTCTGCATGACGTACGGCGATGGCGTAAGCGACGTGAATATTTCCGAGACCATCGCTTTTCACGCCAAGCATGGCAAATCCGTCACTTTGACCGCGGTGCAGCCACCGGCTCGATTTGGCGGTTTGGACATTGATGGAACGAGCGTCCGCGAGTTTCAGGAGAAGCCGAAGGGCGAGGGCGGCTGGATTAATGGAGGCTTCTTTGTTCTTTCTCCGGCTGTTATCGGCGAGATCCACGAAGAACGCTGGATGTTTGAACAGCAACCGATGCGGAGTTTGACCGCGAAACACCAGGTGGAAGCGTACTTTCATCACGGTTTCTGGCAACCGATGGACACCCTGCGGGACAAACAGAGACTCGAAGAGCTGTGGGCCAGCGGGAGGGCTCCATGGAAGACGTGGTAAATCCGTGGAAGGGGCGACGAGTCTTCCTGACTGGGCATACGGGTTTCAAGGGCGGCTGGCTTGCACTTTGGCTTGCCAGCCGAGGCGCGATCATTCGGGGATATGCCCTTGCCCCCTCAACCGAGCCGAATCTATTCACCGCCGCGTCGCTTGCGAGCGTGCTCGATGACATTCGCGGCGACATACGTGATTACGCCACACTGAAGCACTCGATGGCCGAGTTTCAACCCGAAGTAGTTTTTCATCTGGCCGCGCAGCCGTTGGTGAGGCGGTCGTACGCGGATCCGCTGGGAACATACGCCACCAACGTGATGGGTACTGCTCACATGCTGGAAGCTGTGCGGGAAACGGCCAGCGTGCGCTGCGTAGTGTGCATCACCACAGATAAGTGCTACGAGAATCGGGAATGGGTCTGGCCATACCGCGAAAATGATCCGCTCGGGGGGTATGATCCTTATTCTTCGAGCAAGGCCTGCGCGGAAATTGTGAGCGCGGCATACCGGACGAGCTTCTTCCCTGTGGATCAAAAGAGTGAGCGTTGGGTCGGGATTGCAACAGCTCGCGCCGGAAATGTAATCGGTGGGGGCGACTGGTCAGAGGATCGGCTGATTCCCGACCTGGTGCGCGGGTTTCAAACAAAGACCCCTGTCCTTATCCGACGGCCGAGATCGATTCGTCCATGGCAGCATGTGCTGGAGCCGTTGCACGGATACATGCTGCTGGCGGAAAGGCTGCTCGAAGAGCAGGAACAGTTTGCATCATCATTCAACTTCGGTCCTCGTGATGAAGATGCGTGGCCCGTCGAACGTATTGCAACAACGGTCGCCGAGATGTGGGGTGAAGGCGCCTCCTGGGTTCACGATGACGATCCGGGCGTGCACGAAGCGCATTATTTGAGACTCGATTCAAGCAAAGCCCACGCGCAACTCGGCTGGAAGCCGTTGCTGTCGATCATTGATGCCCTGGAATGGACGATGTCGTGGTACCGCGCCTGGCGCGACGGAGCGGATATGGCCAAACTGTCGCATTTCCAAATCAACCAATACGAGGCAATTCTCCTCAAGGTACAATCGACGCAGTAACGTAAGCGGTTAGACCTCATTTTCTATCAGCGGTTTAGCCAAGTTCTTGAGCTCTATTCCCAGAACCCGGTAGAACCGGGTCTATAAGAATCTAAAGATCCTGAGACGTTGCTAATGCCCGAAATCTGCCAAGATCCCAGTCCGCGTTCCTGGCTCGCTGAGCGGGGAATGCGTGTCCGAAATCGGCTCCGTCATTCTCTCGGAATCGATAGAGCGATCGCTTTCACGATTCTCGCGCGGGGCTGGGCCAGTGTGGCGGGACTGGTTACGGTTGCCCTTATCGCCCGCTTTCTATCTCCCGCGGAACAGGGCTACTACTACACATTTGGCAGTTTAATTGCGCTGCAAATCGTCTTTGAATTGGGTTTTTCGTTTGTGATTCTGCAAATGGCCAGCCATGAACGTGCCCACTTGACAATCTCTCCGGGCGGCTTGATTTCAGGTGACCCGGTTGCGCACGCCAGGCTCGCTTCTGTCCTTCAGAAGACTGTTCGCTGGTACACGAGTGCGGCTTTACTCCTGGCGATATTCCTGCTGGCAGCGGGTTCCCATTTCTTCACAGCCCACCAACATGAAAACGTTTCATGGAGACTTCCCTGGTACGCGGCGGCACTAGCGGCGACGCTGACGTTCCAGCTTGATCCGATTCTCTCCTTCATGGAAGGATGCGGATTTGTACCCAATGTGGCACGGCTCAGATTGGCGCAAGCGATGAGCGGGAGCACGCTTGCGTGGCTAGCTCTAGGGCTGCATCATGGCTTGTTCGCACCCGCAATGATCATTGCGGGAAACGCCGGCGTCGCCTCCATCTGGCTCTTTCGGAAGCGCAATCTACTGATGGCGCTCCTGCGCCATGATCCCGGTGGAAGCCGCATTCATTGGTGGAGCGAAGTCTGGCACTTCCAGTGGCGTATGGCCGTCAGCTGGCTCTGCGGATACTTCATATTTCAGCTGTACAACCCCGTCCTCTTTGCGTTCCATGGTGCAATCGTTGCCGGTCAAATGGGCATGTCGCTCAGCCTGAACAATGCGTTGGGAACGGTCGCGATTTCGTGGATCAACACCAAAGCCGCACCGTTTGGGGCGATGATCGCACGCAGAGAGTACGCGAAGTTGGACCATTTGTTCTTTCGCTCGGTCAAGCAGTCCTTTGCAGTCTGTGCGGCAGGCGCTGCTGCCGTTTGGATTGTCGTGATCTACCTGAATTGGGCTCACAGCCCTTTGGCTCATCGCGTTCTTGACCCTCTCTCTCTGGGACTGCTTCTCTTGGGCGCCCCATTGAACGTCATCATCTTTGCGGAGGCTACCTACCTGCGCGCGCATAAGCAGGAGAAGTTTCTTCTGAACTCGGTGCTCGCAGCGATTCTCGTCGGATCGTCCACTTACTTTCTGGGAAGGAGCTATGGAGCAAGGGGAGTAGTGACCGGTTCTTTACTGGTCGGACTTTTAATGGGATTGCCGCTGGGAACGTATACCTTTGTGAAGTATCGGAGAATCTGGCATGCAGCCTGAGAGACAGAGTTTCACTCCGCAGTGACGGGCTGACGGTCAGTTCCTCCGTGTGCTTCTTTCCTCGCGCCAATCCATGCTCCTCTCATACCTGTTTGACTCAACTCCTCGGGGGCAATATTCGCCGGGGCCTGCATGCGATCGCTGGCTCCTTTCCTCTTGGACTGATAGGAACGGGATGTTGCTGATCCCGCTCGAGCTAGTCGTCTCGTTCTGTCGACTCGCGCAATTCCATCATCTCGCCAAGGCGAGACAATCTCTTGACCTTGAGCGGTGCGATTATGCTCTGAAACGGACACCCACACTTCCGTACCGTTGCCGATTGTCGAGCTTATCTTTAGCTGGCCATTGACGAGTGCCAGCCTTTCCCGCATGCTTACAAGTCCCAGTCCATCGTGCTTCGCATGTGTATTAAAACCTATCCCAGAGTCCCTCACAGTCATATAGAAAGAATTCTGCAGTTCAGTCAAGGTAACGAAGACTTTCCGACTTTGAGAGTGTTTGACGCAATTATTGATAGCTTCCTGGGCGACCCTGTATAGACAGAGTGCAACCTCTTCAGACTTTGGATCACTCGCATTTTCTGTATTCAGAGCCACACAGAATTCCGGAGCCGACATCTGCCGGCACAAATCCTGAAGCGCACACTTAAGGCCCAAGTGCTGGAGTTTGTAGGAATGAAGGTAGTGCGACATGCAATGCAGATCGGAGCAGACCTGATCGAGGTGGCCACGTAACGAGGCGATGCGGTCCCTTAAACACGGAGACGACTCGGAATACTCAGAAGCCAGCAAAGCACACTCGGATGCTATCAAGGACATTGACTGCCCGATACCATCATGTAACTCACGCGAGAGTCGCTTTCGCTCGTCCTCCTGACATTGAATCAGGCGGGATGCAATAGACATCCCGTGGCAGTAGTCGCTGTCACGCTGTTGGTCAGAAGCGCCAAGTTCTCCCAGATCTTGAATGATCACGAGGAAGTGAACTGGATATTCCTTGGAATCGCGGAGTGGTGTGAGGGCAATCACCGTAGAGGCCGATGATCCGTCCTTGCGAGTCATTTTCCTCTCGATCTGACGGACACCATCCTTCATATGACGGGCCCGTCGCCAGACATTTGTGCCGCTCGCGCGATCGACGGGACTGAAGACGAGCTCGAAGGGTTTCATTGAAAGCTGATTCTCTGCGTAACCTGTGGCTTTGAAGAACGCGGGATTCGCCGCCTTGAAATTGCCATTCTCATCCACTACCGCCATCCCGACCGAGGAGATTCGAGGAAGCTCAATCAAACGCGGTCCATTCGGTCCTCCTTCGCCGGCTGCGAGTTTTCTCTGATATGCGGACCATAGCGCATCCGCCAACAGGGCATACTCACGCAGCATATGGACGGCCCAGCCATTTTGACCGGGCATGGAAAGCAAGACAAATAGCCCCCTGGTCGCAGCGTGACAGCGAGAAGGGATCATTGCAATAGAACGCGATTTCCCGTGCGCCGAGGTTTCCTGGCCATTCGGCTGGCGAGAGCGCGGCCCTTGCAAACCCCGCAGGATGACAGGTTGACCAACCCTCAGCTTCGGAAGGCACCATGGCAGATCCTGCAGGCAGCGCGCGGCAAGCCTCTCAAGATGAGAAGGGTTTTGTGACGCGCACAGATTCTCCAACGCGCCCGATTCGGATATGGCAAAGAATCCAGAAGCCTCTGCGATTTCGAGTCCCCGCACACCGTCTAATGCGGTCAGGACGACTTGATCGACTTCAGAGGATCGACATTTCCTGGATTGGTTTCTGGTGTCCGCGAGGAGGCTGCGGAGAGAAGAAGTATCACGGTTTTCCTTCGCACGACGATGCGAAGCAAGCCGAATCTTGGGGGTAAGCATAGCGGCAAGGTCCCTTCATCGTATGACAAGGCTCCGAAACTTCATGGTGATCGCAAATGATGCAATTCGAGTGGCGGCGGTTACGGTCAGAGAAGGGATACGCAGCAAGCCGGCCTGCCGCAGCAGCTATGTCGCGCCCTCAGGCGGAGATCTGATCGCACGGTCCGGGCGCTTCTATGTGTGATTGCAGTAGTACACAGGGCTGAACTGTTATTAATGCGGATGGGCGTTGGCTAGTGCGGGCTTGAGATTCGGCCACGCCTCATCCAAATGTCCAGCTATCTTAGCTGTAAGTTGGTAGAGACGCAATGCTGTTAACAGCAACAGCAGAAGAAATTCTTTTCACAGCATCGATTTTAGACTTTTATGCGGTCGAAACTGAAGACTCGCTTTCAAGGCCCGCAGTCGCCAAAATGGGCAAGTCGTGTAGAATGTGGCTCTTAAAGAAAGTCCATGGGACTAAGTCGCAGCGTGCGACAAAGCGATATTCCCACGGGGAAAGTCATCCAACCATATCAATATCAATTAATCAATAAGGCATGACGATGATCCTGCTGAGGTGCACGCGGAGCGGGAGGCAACCTGCTTTTCGACACGGTCTGTCGTCAGTGTCCGTGCATTGACTGAGAAACGATGATGAGATCGCGCGGCTCAACATGAATGAGCCCGCCACGTGGACTATCTATGTCAGAAATAAAGAGAAACGAGATGGACACAAAAAGCGGAAGTATCAAGGATAAGGTCTTTCCAACTCCCGGCTGTCGTGCGCTATAGCCCACCATCAGGTTGCAGCCGATTGCTATCGCTCCCATAAAAAGCCACGCTCCAACCGGTATGCGGTTGTTCAACCAGGCAAACTGCGTGTATCCCTGGGAGTTCAGCACATCGTTCATGCCCCAAACGGCAAGCGCCGACAGTGGTGTTGGCTGCGCCAAGGCCGGAGTTTGAATAGCGGACCATAGATCCGTCTGGAGACGAACGGTATCTGCATCTATTTGCTCAAGCCTGCGCGAGTCGCGGGTTTGATAGAACAAAATGCGTTGGTCGGCATAGGACGACAGCAATTGGCGTATCCGGACAGTATCGGCTGCCGGAAGCAGACCCGCCCTAAAGTATTCGGTACCAATTGCATTCGCCTCTGCCTCTTCGAAATTCATGCGCTGGTCGTAACGGTTTAGGGACATTGAGAACGTAAAACCGATCACAAGGCCGAGCAAGGTGAGTACCGCCGCAAGAATCACGCCAAAATCGTCTCGGCCTTCCTGTGCCAACGGCCGCTGTATGGAAACGGCGACGCCGATTCGATTGGCAAACCAAAGAAAAATGAGTGAGAACGCGAACAGAAGAACCGGAAATCGCATGAATTGAAATTGACCTCTTTACTTTGCAGTTAAGAATCTCGCCCTTACTTCATCGCAGTCAAGAATCAGTCAATCGCCCGGGTAACCCATTTAAGGCGCCACGGCTCCAACACGTAATGCTGTATCTATGACTCTCCGGGAGCGAGAACCTTGCGGACGGCTGACTGAGCTTTCGATCTCGCACGGCACAGCTGATTTGAACGGAAATGACTCACCGCACAAAACCTTTTCGAACTGTTCTGGCCAGCTAAGTGGCCTGACAATTGTGCTGGCTTAGACGAGAGACTGAACAGAACTGAGAAGGGCGAAATTCAGTTTACTGTCACATCTATCAGATGATGAAATGGCTGCGATAGCACACAATATTTGCGGAGGTGTAATTTCTGCCAGTTGCGTCGGCTTGGACAACCGTATCGAATTGAACCGGATTGGGGCTACTTTCTCCCCAAGGACATACGCAAACAGTGGAAGGGTGAAATGACGCGCGCGCGAATTCTGATCGCCGATGACCACGTTCTTGTCGCAGAGGCGTTCAAGACTCTTCTTGAACCTGAATATGAGGTCGTGGGTCTCGTGAACGACGGCAAACACTTGCTGACTGCCGCCATCGACACTTCTCCCGATATTGTCCTTCTCGATCTGGGGATGCCTCTATTCAATGGGATAGACGCCGGGCAGGAATTGAAGCGGCTTCTGCCCAAGACCAAGATCATTGTGATCACAATGAGCGAGGACCCGGAAGTGGCGGCCAGCGCCCTCCGGACCTGGGCGTCGAGCTATCTTCTTAAAAAGTCTGCAAGCGTTGAGCTTAAGGGTGCAATATCGGGAGTGCTGCGCGGGCACTCCTACGTGACCCCAGTGGTGGCACAAAAGTTGATGGATGAGTTTATTCGCGACCCCGGCCAGGACCGCTCAAAGAAACTGACCCAGCGCCAACGGGAGGTCTTACAACTTCTCGCTGAGGGTCATTCGATGAAGGAAGCAGCCGCAGTTCTGAACATCGCGGTGCGGACAATAGCGTTTCATAAATATCGGATTATGGAAGATTTCGGGTTGAAGAATAACGCGGATCTTGTGCGACTCGCCTTACGGGAGCATTTGATCTCGGAGTCCTGAGCAATTCCGCCCGGCACATTCCGTAGCATTCAACGTAAGGCTCGTGCAATTGATCTGGAGTCAAACCTTTGCTCTACCGCGGGGGATTGACCACGACGTACGTGGTGCTTGAACCAGAGAATTGAGGCTGGTACCAGGTGCTGCCGCATTGCTGATAGGCCAGTCCGTTGACGACAACGGACGTGCAGGATGGGGGCACCGATTGAACCACGGAGCCCACTACAGCGGCAGTCACCATCGCCGTAGCCGTGACGGCCGCGGCCGTGGCAACGGGATGGTAGCAACAGCCTCCACCACCATAGTAGCCGCCGTTGTAGCCGCCGTTCACGTTGACATTCCGGTTTACATTTACATTCTGATTTACGTTGACGTTTCGGTTGGCATTGACGTTTTGGTTGGCATTGACGTTTCGATTGGCATTGGTATTGGCATTGGCAGTTCGGTTAGCATTGGGGCTTCGATTGACACTTGTATCGGCACTGCTGCGCACCGCCCCCCCTCCGCGGCGTTGAGCATCCAGGCTCAACGCTGACATCAAGCTGACGACGAGAACAATGAGGATCGAACCGGCTCGCTTCATGAGGCTCCTTTACTGGTTTCCTTCGGCTGGCTCGCTTTTGATTTCGGCGATCTTGATCCGCTTTGCATCGGGCGGTGGATCGAAGGTGAACGCATCGTCGCTGAAGGATGGCGCGAGATTCCAACTGAGAACCTCGCTGTGCTGCGGCTTCGCGTCATCGGTAAGAGTGCGGATGACAATCTTGCGTGGCAGTGGAAATTCTCCCATTTGAATCCAGACTTGCCAGTCCAGGTTCTCCTGACGGAAGGCATACTGCTCGCAGGTGACTCCGTCGACCGCCGAAGGGCCAACATCCTGAGCCGCTTTAATCTTATTGATATCCGAGTCCTTCGTTCCCCATTCAAAGAGGTCAACCAGAGGAAGCTGGATCGCGTACTTGTCGCCGAGTTTCTGTATCAGTTCCGTAATCGTAGGCGGAGCGGGAACAGTGGCGTAGTAATTGGTGATTTGCCCGTAAATGGTGAAATTTTTCCCGTCGAAGAAAAAGAACCGGTGTCCGTCATCTCCAACGAATTCAGCGCGAAGTCGATTCGGCCGGGAAGCGACCAGATTAACGGTGGAGCTTGATTGGATAGCCTCTCCATCCTCCAATACGTCATCCGTTGTCATGTCTGCCTTGACCTGGAAGGAATGCAAAGTGCGAAGATAGGCGCCCATTTTGTCGAGCGCTTGCATGGCGGACGGATCGATTGCGGGAGCCTTGTCTGAATCCGCCTGCTTGCCGCTCTTTGCGAACAACTGCGACGGAGAGAGATAACCGAGAAGGACTCCCACGACTGTCACTACCAAGACACGACGAATCCGGCACCCTGAAAACAGCGCCGCTCTTCGCCAACCGAGACTCTGGTCCTGAGCTTCGACATTCGAACGGCCAGCAGATGCAAGAGTAATGTTCATGGAGATGCCTCGCGAGTATTCCCGTTTGCGGCTGCAATCAAAACTTGATGCCCTCAAGGTGTAGTTCGGTGGCGGAAGTGGCCACGGCGGTCACGCAAAACCGGGACACGTCGCCAATTCACAAATGAGCGGTTGCAGTGACCTCAATAGAACGGCCGCACCATCCTGCAAAATTCACTCTCAAGCTAGACCCGTACGAAGCAGCCCCGAAACTGGCAAAAGATGCAGCGAAACTTCGCACAGTGGGCGGGTGCATCGGCTCATCTCCGCTGCCGCTAGGCCGCAGACCTCGAAGCAGTCGTCTCTGGCTTTGCCGAGAATGCACCGACCTTACCCACTGTCAGGAACTGCGTTGCTTCGAGGCGCCCGAAGAATTGGATGAGCCTGGCAACGAGGCCGGTCCAACCTGTCTGATGGCTGGCCCCCAGGCCTGCTCCGTTATCTCCGTGGAAATATTCGTAGAACAGGATGTAGTCCTTCCAGTATGGATCGGTCTGGAATTTCTCAGTACCTCCGTAAACCGGCCTGCGTCCCGACTTGTCTCTGAGGAAGATCGCTGCGAGCCGGCGGGATATCTCCCTGGCCACCTCGAAGAGATTCATCTGCTTGCCCGAACCGGTGGGACATTCGATCTTGAAGTTGTCCCCGTAATAGAGATAGAAGGACATCAGGGCACGGATCAGCAACACGTTGACAGGCATCCATATCGGACCGCGCCAGTTAGAGTTTCCACCGAACATGCCGGTATCAGATTCGGCCGGAAGATAGTTGACCTTGTATTGATTGCCTCCCAGATCGAGGACGTAAGGATGTTCGCTGTGATAGCGGGAGAGCGCACGGATGCCGTAAGGACTCAGAAACTCATTTTCATCGAGCATGCGGGAGAGAATTCGGCGCAGCCGATCCGGGCCTACCAAGGCAGCCATGCCGCGCCCTCCGTAGCCAAGGTGACCGGGGCCCGTGGGGTGGATGCTCTGCATCAACTGCGGCATGTGTTTCAGGCGCTCGGACATAACTTCCGCCACTCGTGGTACTGCCTGCCGCTGCCAGGGCTCAATTACGGTGGTGGCGCAGAGGGGCAATAATCCCACCATGGAGCGAACCTTCAGCCGTTTCGCTGAGCCATCGGGGAACCGCAATACGTCATAGTAAAAACCATCCTCCTCGTCCCACATGCCTTCTGGTCCCACCTGGTTCATGGCGTGTGCAATCAAGAGAAAATGATCGGCAAACTTGATCGCCATATCTTCGAAGAATTTGTCATGCGCCGCCAACTCGGTGCTGATCTCCAGCATGTTCTGGCAGAACATGGACATCCACGCGGTTCCATCGGCCTGTTCCAGATTGCCGCCAGTCGGCAGCGGCGCGCTCCGGTCGAATACGCCGATATTGTCGAGACCGAGAAAGCCGCCTTCGAAAACATTTTTGCCGAAGCGGTCTTTGCGATTAACCCACCAGCTGAAGTTCAACAGGAGTTTTGAAAAACTGCGCTTGAGCATCTCCAGGTCGCCTTCGCCTCGCATTGCCTGCTCAGTGCGGTAGAGAAAGATGGACGCCCAGGCATGTACGGGTGGATTGACGTCGCTGAAATTCCACTCATAGGCCGGAATCTGGCCAGTCGGGTGCAGAAAGAACTCCTGGAGCACGAGGCCCAGTTGCTCTTTGGCAAAGTCCACATCGACTCCGGAAAGGGCGATGGTATGGAACGCAAGATCCCAGGACGCGTACCACGGATATTCCCATTTATCGGGCATGGAGATGACATGCTCGTTGACCATGTGGAACCAATCGCTGTTGCGCATTGTTCCGGCGCCTGGCAGCATGGCATCCACGCCGTGTTCCTTCAGCCACTTGATCACGTCGAAGGCAAAGTATTGCTTTGACCAAAGCATGCCTGAGAATCCCTGCCGCATAACTCTAGCTTCATCAGGGCTAAGGCGCTCCGGGGTAATCGAGCGATAGAAATCGTCAGCCTCACGCTGGCGTGATTGCATCGTCTCACCAAAACGCAGGAAGGGATCGCCGATCGCGGCGGGCGCCAAATCGCTCAATCGCAGACGGATCGTGGCCGATTGGCCGCCTTTGATTGTGAGCGCGTAATTTGCGGCGCACTTGGTTCCCTTGCGCTCAGGGTTAACAGCAGATTTGTTTCTGTGAACCACATATTCATTGATTCCGTCTTTCACATAGGGACTTTGATTCGGCGAGCCGAAGATCCTCTCATTGTTTGTCTCATTCTCCGTAAACAGCAACGCGTTATCGCCAGCGCAATACAGGTAACGCTCACCCAACTGTGGATGAGAGGCTGAGATGATTGTGTAGCCCTCTTTGCCGGTAATCTGCTTCACGGAGGGCTTGGGCGAACCTGGCCACCAGGTCCATGTATTTCGGAACCAGAGTGTGGGAAGGACATTGATTTCAGCCGGCTCCGGTCCGCGATTGAACACCGTGATAAGGATCAGTGTGTCTTCGGGCGATTGCTTGGCATACTCCACAAACACGTCGAAGTATCGATCGTCATTGAAAATCCCCGTATCCAGCAGTTCGTACTCCATCTCGTAGCGGGAGCGTCGTCTTCCGGTGGATACGAGATCGAGGTAGGGATACGCTGCCTGCGGATACTTGTACAGGTACTTCATGTAGGAATGCGTCGGCGTGCTGTCGATGTAGAAGTAATACTCTTTGACATCTTCGCCGTGGTTGCTTTCGCTGTTGGTCAAACCGAAGAGACGCTCTTTGAGAATCGGGTCCTTGCCATTCCATAAAGCAAGACTGAAACAGAGGAGCTGCTTTTCGTCGCTCACCCCGGCAAGTCCATCTTCGCCCCAATGATAGGCTCGCGATCGGGCCTGGTCATGGGTGAAGTAACCCCATGCGTCTCCATTGGGGCTGTAATCTTCACGCACAGTTCCCCACTGTCTCTCGCTCAGATATGGTCCCCATTTCCGCCATGGGGTACCCAGATTGCGTGCATCATTGAGGCGTTGTTGCTCGGCGGTCATGCGAAGATCTGCCATGACAAAACCTTTCAGGCCGACAAGGCCAAGGGTTGGTGATCCTGCGATTTTTGGCGATAGAGATGGCTGCGCTCAAGCCGCGATGGCGTTTTAAAGCGATGAGTCGCAAGCACTTTTACTCTGCGGTGATTTCGCGCACGGAATCAGTGCCGGCCTTGAGGGGGCGGCACTGATTCGTCGAAACTGCGTTAAGTAAACGCGCCCTGGAACACTTTTACTTGTCCAGGAGAGTGAAGCCTCCCCCGGGCAATGCGCCGACCGTCGCGGGAGAGGTGCCATTTCCGGCTTTCGAGATGGTGTGCGAGCCAAATCGAGCACGCAAGCCGCGCAGTCCGAATCCCGCAGACAGGAAGAGCAATCCGAAAAGGCCGAGAAGAGGAACATCACTGCCGGTCTTGGGCAGGTTGTTCTCTGCAACTTCCTGCGTTGGGGGGGGCGAAGCCGGGGCTGGTTGTTCAATCAGCAGCACGCCCACCATCGTAGGAGTCGGGGGCGGAGGAGTCGGTGGGGGAGGCGGTGCCTCGCCGGTGACGCTTCGAGTCGAACTTACCAAGGTCTCTGGAGTTTCTTTGATGATCGTCGCTGAAACCGTCATTCCTTTGCGGATTTGGAAGATCGACTCCTTTGTCCCATTGACGTCAAACATCGTTCCCTCCGGCACTTTGTACTGCTTGTTGCCTTCTGGGAGGGTCAAAATCAAGCTACGGGGAGGGTTGACATGCCAAACCTTCCCTGTGATTGTTCGAATGGTTTGAACTGTTTTCGGCGTTGTCGTGGTGGTGATCGTGCGCGTGAGTCTCATGCCGGGCTGCAACTCGTGCACGTTCAAACTTTTCCCGTCCACCGTAACCCTTGCACTATCGGGGACATTGAAGTCTTTGATTGTGCCATCGTCAGTCTTTACCACGAGTTCGTTTCCGGACACGTAGACAACAGTGCCGCTATGGACTTGGGTTGTGACCGTTGGCTGGCCGTGCTCCGTGCTCGTGGTCGTCGTGTCCTGGCCGCGGGCGACTCCCAGCAGGAACCAGGAACTGACAATCCCTGCTGCTAGTGCGAAGCGGAGGATATGTGTTCTTCGCGTGTGATTCATAGTCATTTCTCCTTTGTCGTTGCTGGTCGTGCCGGTTCGATTGGAGAAGCAGGGATCAATTGACCGCGTTGCTTCAGTGAAGCCTGAACGATGTAGCGGCGAGGAGCGTCGCCAATGAAATGAAATGGATAGCAAGTGACCAGCGTGAGTTCCGCGTCCTGACTGGGCCTAAGAACACTCGTATCTTCCGGATTGACGATGTCGATCCGATCTACAACATAGCGGTCATGTCCGCTGGAGGTCGTTACTTCGATTGCGTCGCCCAGCGCTACGCTTTGCAACTGGCGGAAGAACCCATCGCGATGCCCAGCGATTCCGACATTCCCGTCCCCGCCGAGCATTGCCGTACCGCGAATTCTTCCCAGGCCGCGGTTCAACGTAAGGCTATCGGTACCTTCAAAAACTGGCGCAACGAGGTGAAGACGGGGAATGGTCAGGACACCAAGAGGGCGATCCATCTTGAGCGCCAGACTTCTCTTGTATGCATTGATTCGCTGCACGGACCAGAGGCTCAGGTCTGGACTTCCAGCCTGGGAAACCGCATCCGACTTAGGCTCTTGCAAGCCAGGCTGTTCCGGCGCTTGGGCGAAGGCCCAAAGCGCAACGCGCGGGGAAACAAGGGAATCAAGTCTAGCGATGATGTAGAACGCGATCAAAGCCACGCCGAGAAGAAAGAAAGCCCTCTGTAGCGCGCGCAAGCCCGAACCGTGCGGTCGGCTTGCGTGCGGTGTTTGGGGGAGGAAAAACACAAAGCACTCTCTTCGAAATCAGGGTCGAGTCTAGCGCCAGCCGGGAAGCAGAGTAACTGTCAAATGTCATAGGACGCCCACGGAACATCCCTTCGCTGACCAGGGGCCATCATCTGCCGATTGCCGATGTTTCCCACTCGCTCGCTCCTTCGTAGCCGGCAAGCCATCTATGAGCTGTCGTAACTGACAGGGCCCCTCATGAATGTCACGGCGAGTTCGCACACCCCGGACGGGACCGACCGACAGAATGCAGGGCGAAGCCTTTTGTGTTCTCCATGAAGTGAGACTTCGAGTGCCGGCACGCGAACGTCGGCAGACAGGCGGCTACGACAGTAGATGCGCGCGGAATTTCCCGGATGGATCGTGAAAATGGAGGCAAAGCATTGTGTCTTCAATATGAAAGATCTCGGTTTGCCGACTCAACTCGTCAAGGTATGTCGTGAGTTCAGGGTACTTCGGGTTGTGGTAGTCATGCCATAACACGCACGAAGACCCCGTACGCGAGAGCATCATCAGCGCGTTTTGCGTGTCCGAACTCGCTGTTTTCACATCGTGAGCGCCGTCGATGAAGGTCAGATCGATTGACTCCTTCCAAGGAGAGAAGTCGAACTGGAGGGAGCTCCCCGTCAATGTCTTGATCTTGCCGACGACCGGCGTGGCGAGGAAGTCGAGTCCCTCGCAGTTCGCGAGATGCTCTTCGGTAAGCGTGGCATCGCCGGGTAGCTGGAAGAGCCCATTGGCTGCTTGCGGGTCAAGGTCCAACGTAAAAACTTCACCGTCGTTGGGGATATTGAGTGCCAGGTTGAGCGTGGTGGAGCCGAGGTAGGTGCCGAATTCGAAGACTCGGCGCGCGGCAACTATACGAGCGGCCGCAATGATCGCGAAGGTCTCAAGCAACATGACACTCCCCGCGCCGCGATGGCGTGGGATCGTGACATGCCCGGTCCGATCAATGCCGGATGCATCGAGAAGGGTGAATAGCTTGTACGGGCGAATAGAGTGCATGGATTCGGAGCATGCACAAGGTTTTGTCCGATTGGGCAAATGCCGAATGACAGATGGCATGCGGAGGGTCTGCGTCACGACCTCTATCTGTGATGCTTCAATTTGCACAATGAGACGTCTGAACCGGATAATTAGCAACGCAATCTTCTCCGATCGATTCGAACCGGTTCGCGTATGAGCCGTCTCCAGTTCTTCAAGCCGGAACTCGCGCTGTTCGAGTTCCCCCGTCAGCTTTATGGCTCTTCCTGTCGAAGATCATCCGGCCACAACCTCGCTGTCTTGCGAACATCACGCTCTGTCGGGTATTGGAGTCGAAGATTTGAACCTGAGATTACGTTTGCCATTCTGCCGTAGTATAAGAGTGGAACTCCCAAGTGAAACCTTGGGTGCGAAGAGCCTTGCGGACGCTGCCAGTCGTTCAGATGTCGTGCGCGATGGACTTTTATCTCACCACCTCCACGGTGTTGAAATATGGTGTTATATGGTATTGATGTAAGCTATTGAAATAGAATAAGTAGCGGGAGTAGTTCAGTGGTAGAACGTCAGCTTCCCAAGCTGAATGTCGCCGGTTCGATCCCGGTCTCCCGCTCCAATTCAATCCAACGCGCCCACTTCTGTCTGTCGTTGTGACGCGGCTATCGGCTCTCTTCGACCTTGACCACAAAGTAAGTAATCGACTCGCCCTCCGACACCAGCATCTGGTGCGGCGTGCCCGCCGGTATATGCACCACGTCGCCGGGTCTGAGTTCCTGACGGGAACCGCCATCAACGGATTTGCCCCGAATCTCGCCAGGTCCTGTTGTCTTCTGGTCGACAAGGCTGCCGCCGATCAGAACCGCGGCGTGGCCGTCGAGAATGAAAAAGATGTCGGCAAAATTCTGGTGCAGTTCGCCGCCGCCGCTGCGCTGGCGATAAGCGAGCATCGTGTAGTGGTGCGGATATTTCTCAAGCGTTTCGCTGCCGGAGCCATCGCCCTTTGCCGCCAATGCCTGCAGATGTTTGGCACGCTCCATTAATTGTGCCGTAGACCAGTGATCGGAATTCATCGTCTGTGCGTAGCTCCCCATTGCACTCACTGCGAGTGCCGAAATCAAAACCCCGCCAAGAACATTTCGCATGGCTCGTCTCCTCAGCCGTTCTGGCACAATTCAATGTATCGAAACGACGTGGGGAATCGGAAATGCTCGTTCCTCTCAGCGGGACATCTCATTGCGAATCCAAACCTGCCAGTTGCCTCGCGCGCTTGAAGATTTGCAGAAACATCGGCCGGGTAAGCTTTCCCGTGTTCGTGTTCTGCAACGATGGGTGATAGCTGGCAATCGCCCGCAAACCACTCGGCAACGTGTACTCTGCTCCGTGTGAGAAGGTATAACTGCGCGCGCGCAAATGATGCACCGCGTCGCTGCTCGTGGGCCAGGAGACCATCGAACGCGATCTTGCCCAGGCAAACCACAACACGAAGGTTCTTGAGGAGCGCCATCTCCTGGTCGACAAACGGCGCGCAGTTTCGCAACTCGTCGGGTGCGGGCTTGTTGCCCGGCGGAGCGCAGCGCACGACTGAGGTAATCCAAAGCCCGGTGAGCTGCATGCCGTCATCGCGCGAACGTGCCTGCGGATGCGACGCAAATCCCGCCTCGTGCAGCACCGGGTACAGAAAGTCTCCCGACCCGTCGCCTGTAAAAGGACGCCCGGTTCGGTTGGACCCGTGCGCTCCCGGCGCGAGGCCGAGTGCGAGAATGCGTGCCTCTGGATCGCCGAACGAAGGCACCGGGCGTCCCCAATACTCCCAGTCGGCATAGGCGCGACGCCGTACGCGCGCAACTTCAGTGCAGTGCCCCCTTAGGCGCGGGCAAAGATTGCACATGATGATGCGGGAATTCAGCACTTCGAGTGATTGCGGGGAAGAAGCAGGCATCAGCTTCTAGGTTATACCGCCGGTCGCAGTCGAGTTTGCTCGCATTTCAACGTCATTGCACAACTGAATCTTCGCTGCATCAAACCCATCAGATAACATGTGGTTGATTGCTTTCGGCGCACCGCGGTCAGATCCCCTCTAATTTGCGTCGGAGCATCGCCACGGAAATTTCCAACCGGAGAATTCTCAAATGAAATCAGCAAAGATACTGGTCTTGGCCGGCGATTTCGTAGAGGACTACGAAATCATGGTTCCGTTCCAGGCCCTGCAGATGGTGGGACACAAGGTGGATGCGGTATGTCCGGGTAAGAAAAAAGGCGAGCAGGTGCGCACCGCAATTCACGATTTCGAGGGAGATCAAACGTATACCGAAAAACGTGGTCACAACTTCACACTGAATGCGACGTTCGACGAGGTCAATCCTGCCAGTTACGATGCCCTTGTCATTCCCGGCGGCCGAGCGCCTGAGTACCTGCGCCTCAACGCCAAAGTGCTGGAACTGGTGCGCCACTTCGACAAAGAAGGCAAGCCGATTGCCGCGTTGTGCCATGGGCCCCAAATCCTGGCCGCAGCAGGTGTGCTCAAGGGCCGCAAGGTGAATTGCTATCCAGCATGCGCGCCAGAAGTCGGTCTCGCAGGCGGCACCTTTGTCTCTCTCGACTTCACCGAGGCGACCATCGACGGCAAACTCGTCACCGGGCCTGCGTGGACAGCACATCCGGCGTGGCTGGCGAAGTTCCTTGATGTTCTAGAAGCTCATCTCAAGGAGAGGGCAGCCGCGTAATCAGCTTTGGACCGGGCTGATCGTTGATCCGACTGCACGCACTTGCCGAAGGGGAAGCGCAGATCCGTTATTCAGCGTCTGCTGAATCTCCGCAATAATCGATAGCGCTATGGCGGCCGGTGTCTCTGCCCCCAGGTCGAGGCCGGTGGGCGCGTGCATTTGCGCCAGCCATTCCTCTGAGCGTTCCGTCGGATCCGGCAATGCAAGCAGTTTGGCGGCTTCGGCCAGGACTTCGCGCGTCCTCCGCTGCGGTCCAAGTATGCCAAGATAGACGGGCAAAGATTCACGCATCAGCAGGCCGGCAATTATCCGGGAGTCCTGCTCAAAGCTGTGCGTCAGCAGAATTGCGGCATCCGTCGGCTTCACGTCTTCAAGAAACGATGATCCGTCTTCGAGCACACTTGAGCTTGACAGGGTAAGAACTTTGTCCGCTGCAGGAAAGCGTTCGCGTGTAGCAAGGTGACTGCGGCCATCCGCGACCGCAACAAACCATCCCAACTCTCGCGCCATGCGCAGCAGGGGCTTCGCATCATCCCCTGCACCAAATATCCACAATCCTGGCCGCGCTGTGCGATAGTCCACCCACACGCGCGTATCGCGCTCCCCGATCACCACACGTTGGTCGATTGATTGCAGATTTTCCATCGCTTGCGCCGCAAGATTGCTGAGTGTTGATTCAAGCGAGCGAGCAGTGGATGCTTTGGAGGGAAAGTCCTGTACAGTTGGGCCGGCGCATCGCCTTGTGGCGATCGCCGGCACCTTCCAGCACTGTTGCAATCGCCAGCGGTGTTCGCGCATGGAAAGCCGTCTCAAGCGCAGTCAGCAGCGGCGCTGCGGTCGAACGCCGCTCCAGCAAAATGTAGACAACGCCGCCGCATCCCGAGCCGTAGGGCATCTCGCCATCGTCTTCCGCCGTCGAGTAACGCTCCACCACCGGACCGCGCTCCGTGAGCCACCATGCGCGTTTTGCGACCTCGACCTCTAAGCATCCGCCGCTCACCGTGCCCGAGCGCCGGCCATCGGGCGCAATCAGCATGCGCGCGCCGGGCTTGCGATAGCTTGGACCTTCCACGTCCACAACCGTGGCCAAAACATAATCCGCCCCGGCAGCTTCCAGCGCGTGCCACAGGGGCAGGATGTTTTCGAGATCTGTCATGCACTCCTATTCTCGCTCAAGCCTCGATAAATTTTGACGTTAGCAAGTGCTCAATGCGCACCGGCAACTCGCGAACCCTCACTCCCGTCGCGTGATAAACCGCTGCGGTGATGGCCGGTGCAACGCCCGCCAGACCGATCTCGCCCACGCCGCGCGCTCCATACTCGCCCATGAAGGGATCAGGGTAGTCAAGGAATTCAACGATGATTTCTGGCGCATCGGCACAAGTTGCGACAAGGTAATCTGCCAGATTGCCGTTGATCGGTTGACCGGTGCGCTGTTCGTAGTGCGTTTCTTCCAGCAGACCCATGCCGACTCCCATCACCACAGCGCCGGCAATCTGGTTAGCCGCTGCCTTTGGGTTGATGATGCGCCCGGCGTCAATCACCGTCACCACGCGGCTCACGCGCAGGCGGGCGATCTCAGGATCCCACTCCACCTCGACAAACTGCGCGCCGTAGGAATGCAGCGAGTGGTCCTTCGCCTTCGGATCTTCCCATGTGGGTGTTGTCTTGCCCTCTGCACTGAGTCCGTTGAGGCGTGCCAGGCGCAGAATGTCGGCAAACTCGGGATCTCCGCCAGAGGTCTGATCTTTCTTGAGGATGCGTCCAGCGCTGAAAACCAGGTCTTCAACCTTCGCACCGTGAAGTGGAGAGCCCTCGGTGCTGGTTGCGAGGGCAGTCATCTTCTTCGTCGCCTGCGTGGAAGCGGCGGCGATCGCATTCAGCACCGACCCGGTCACCATAGACCCGCCTGACATTGGTCCGTCGGGGAGCGAACTGTCGCCGAGGATCACATCGATGCGATCAAGCGGGATACCGGTTTTCTCGTGCACCACCTGCGCGAATATGGTGTATGTCCCTGTGCCGATATCCTGCGTACCACACCGAACGGATACGCGCCCATTCGCATGAAGCTCAACGCTCGCAGTGCATGGCAACTGTAGCGCCACCCAGCTCGCGCCAGCCAGGCCCCAGCCTAGAATCTTGCCGTCGCGACGCATCGAACCGATCTCTGGCGTGCGACGCTCCCAGCCGAATTTCTGCGCACCGACCTCTAGGCATTCTCTGAAGTGCCGCGACGAAAACGGCTGATGCTTGTCTTCGTCGATTGTGGCATCATTCAGCAGGCGAAGCTTCAGCGGATCCATCTTGAGTTCATCCGCAAGCTCGTTCATTGCGGACTCCAGACCGTACAGTCCGGGGACGGCGCCCGGGCCGCGCATGTACATTGGCGCGCCCAGATTACGATGAACTATGCCGCTTGTCACTTCGAGACTGGCAACGCTGTAAAGATACGGCGTAGCTTCGCCGCATCCCTCGTCATAGTCATCGAGCATCGAACTGACATTCAGATAATCCTGCTTAAGCGCAAGCAGCTTGCCGTCCTTCGATGCGCCGATGCGGAGACGTTGCTCGGTGCGCGGGCGATAGCCAACACTAGAGAACATCATGCGGCGCGTCACGCTTAATTTCACAGGGCGACCGAGTTTGCGAGCAGCGACGGCGTTCATGGCGCAATGCGGCCATGGGAACAGCTTTCCGCCGAATCCCGACCCCAGAAAGCGTGTCACCACGCGCACATTCTCCACTGGAATGCCGAGAGTCTGCGCCATCACCACGCGATGATTAACGACGCCCTGCGACGTCTCATACATGGTGAGCCGATCGCCTTCCCACACGGCGACCGATGCATGCAATTCGATGGGGTTGTGCGTTTCGATCGGTGTGATGTAGGTTTGGTCGACTTTTACCGGCGCCTCGTTGAACGCGCCTTCAAAGTCGCCGCGCTCGCTGCCTTTCTTGCGTTCGCCGGAGTAGTCGTCAAGGCTCACGCGAAGTTTTGCGGGCTCCGCGTCATACTCGGCGTGTACTGCCGCAGCTGCGGCTGTGGCTTGTTCCAGGGTTTCTGCCACCACCAAGGCGATGTATTGTCCCCAATGGCGAACGATTTCATCTTCGAGAGCTGATCGAACTTCGCTGTTGGTCGCGTTGTCGTCGCCTGGAACCGTACGGTAGAGGGGGCCAATATTGCCATGATGCAGCACCAGCAGCACGCCGGGCATCTTTTCGGCCGCAGATGTATCGAGCATACGAATGCGTCCACTGGCAATCGAAGCTACCACCGGCATCGCATGCACCATGCCGTCGAAATGAAAATCAGCTGCGTACTGCGCTGTTCCTGTCGTCTTCAGCGGTCCATCGATTCGCGGTGTGGGTTTCCCGATGATCGATGCTGGAGTCGTGCTCATGCTTGCCTGCCCTTCGTGCTGATAGGTTCAGATGAATTGCTTTCGGGAAACGTTATGCTTCGCGAATATTCGATTCCAGCAGGTCTTCGATCCGAATAGGCAGCTCGCGCACACGGACCCCTGTAGCATGATAGACAGCCGCCGTGATTGCCGGCGCTACACCTGCCATGCCGATCTCGCCGATGCCGCGCGCGCCGTACTCGTTCACGATGTAGTCGGGATAATCAAGGAAGGTGACGTCGAGATCCGGCAGGTCTGCACACGTAGCGACCAGATAATCTGCAAAGCTACCGTTGATCGGCTGGCCGGTGCGGGGATCGTGGATGGTGTCTTCAAACAGGGCCATGCCGACGCCCATTACGGCGGCACCGAGGATCTGGTTTGTCCCCGCGCCCTTGTTGATAATGCGTCCGCAATCGAAGATGGAGAAGATGCGGCTCACGCGGAGCCTTGCAATCTCCGGCTCCCACTCCACCTCTGCAAAATGGCAGCCGTAGGAATGCAACGAATACTGCTTCGCTTTGGGATCGTCGAACGAGGGATTCGTTTTCCCGTTGGCGACAAGGCTGCCAACGTTGGCCATCTTGAGAATCTCTTCAAACGGAACGCCGTTCGCCGTCAGCTGCGAGTTGGGACGATAGGCCGCGCCAACCACTTGGGGCTGTTCCTTTGAGAGGATCATCCCATTTGAGACGGCGAGCGCCTCGGGCTTCATGCCATGGAAGGGAGACTTCGGCGTGAGCGTTGCAACATGGAGCAGACGATTGACAGCCTCATTCACGGCATACGTTGTGGCGGGTAACACGGCGCTGGTGGCCATGGAGCCGCCGGATGTCGGTCCGCTGGGCAATGACGTGTCGCCGAGGAAGACGTCGATGCGATCGAGCGGCACGCCGGTACGCGCGTTCACAACCTGGGCGAAGATAGTGTATGTTCCGGTGCCGATGTCCTGCGTGGCGCAGCGGACGCACACGCGGCCGTTGGGGCAAAGCTCAACACTCGCGCTGCATGGAATCCGTGCAGCGGACCACGAGGCGCCGGCCAGTCCCATCCCGATAACCTTGCCGTTGCGACGCATTGAGCCGACCTGCGGCGTGCGCTGTTTCCAGCCGATCTTCTCCGCGCCAGTGGTGTAGCACTCTTTCAAATGGCGCGACGAGAAGGGAAGATTCTTGCCTTCATCGCGCTCAGCGTCATTCTTCAGGCGCAGGTCGAGCGGATCAATGTTGAGCTTGATGGCAAGTTCGTCCATCGCCGATTCGAGGGCGAATAGGCCGGGCACCGCACCGGGACCACGCATAGGCGCTGGTGCACCGACGTTGCGCCGCACCATTCCCGTTGTGACTTCGAGATTCGGACAACTGTAGAGGAAGGGCGTTTGCTCGCCACAGTGCTCGATGAAGTCGTCGAGCTGCGAGGTCTGCGTGAAGAAATCGTGACGAATCGCGGTAAGCTTGCCGTCTTGCGTCGCACCGAGTCGAATGCGCTGCTCCGTACGCGGTCGATGGCCGACATTCGAGAACATCATGCGGCGGTCAACCGAGAGCTTTACCGGACGCTTGAGCTGCCGCGCTGCCGCTGCTGCCAAGGTCGATTGTGGCCATGGGAAAGAGCTTTCCACCAAAACCCGAGCCGATGAACCGCGAGATCACGCGCACATTTTCAACGGGAACCCCGAGCACCTCGGACATCACCGTGCGGTGGTTGACCACGCCCTGTGAGCACTCATAGAGCGTCAGGTTGTCAGCATCCCACACCGCAACTGTGCCGTGCATCTCCATGGGATTGTGCGTTTCAACCGGCGTTGAATAGGTTTGGTCGACAACTACTGGCGCAGTCGAAAGAGCCTGGTCGGGATCGCCGCGCTTCCAACTGCTTTGGCGCTGGCCGGTGAATCCGTCTCCGAGATTGGTGCGCACATCGGGAGTCTCCACATCGTATTCAACACGCACGGCCTGCGCGCCGGCCCGGGCCTGTTCCAGTGTCTCCGCGACAACGAGAGCGACGAATTGTCCCCAGTAATAAATCTTTTCGTCGTCGAACGGAGGACGCGCTTCACTCATGGTGCCGTCTTCTTCATGCGGAATCTGTCGGTAAACCCCCTGCATGTTGCCGTGATGGAAGACCTGGAGAACGCCCGGCATCTTCTCTGCAGCAGATGTATCCAGGTTGCGGATGCTACCTTTGCCGATCGTCGCCTGAATCGCAACCGCGTGCACCAATCCCGGAAAATCATGATCTACGGCGTAGCGCGCAGTCCCGCTGGTCTTCAAGGGGCCGTCAATGCGAGGCACTACCGCGCCGATGATGCTTGCGTGAGGAAGTGTGTCCGTCGCCATGCGACATCTCCTATATGCAACTAGGCAGTTGCGGTTTTGAGCGAGCGCACCAGGCAGCGCTTAGCCAGTTCCACTTTGAAGGCGTTATCCTTTTGCGGTTTTGCCTTGGCGACGGCAGCTTCGGCCGCGGCCTTGAATGTAGCCGCGTTTGCTGCCTTGCCCATCAATGCTGCTTCGGCTTCATGCGAACGCCACGGCTTGGTGCCTACTCCCCCCATCGCAACGCGGATGTAGCGGATGTGGCCGCCGTCGACGCGCACAACGATCGCCGCCGACGCCAGGGCGAACTCGTAGCTCGCGCGATCGCGCAATTTCAGGTAGGTTGATTTGGCGCCTTCGACCGGCTTGGGCAGGTCGACATAGGTCACAAGGTCACCGGGATCGAGTGCGTTTTCGATTTGCGGCGTGTCGCCGGGCAGCTTATGGAAGTCGGCGAAGGCGATGGTTCGCTTGCCCTTTGGTCCTTCGACGTGGATCACCGCTTCAAGGGCTGCCATGGCAACACACATATCTGACGGATGAGTCGCGATACAGTGCTCGCTTGTGCCCAGAACCGCGTGCATGCGATTGAAGCCCTCCATCGCCGCGCAGCCTGAGCCAGGCGTGCGCTTGTTGCATCCATAGCCGCCCGGTGTTCCCGCGCTGGGCTCCCGGAAGTACATGCAGCGCGTGCGTTGCAGCAGATTTCCGCCCGTCGTTGCCATGTTGCGCAGTTGCGGCGACGCGCCAGAGAGAAGCGCCTCTGACAGCACGGCATAGGATTTCTGCACGTCTGCGTTCCACGCGAGATCGGAATTCCGCACCAAGGCGCCAATCCGCAGCCCCCCGTCGGGTAGCTTCTCGATCTTGTCCAGTGACAGCAGATTAATATCGACCAACGTCTTCGGTGTCTCGACGTTCAGTTTCATGAGGTCGACAAGCGTGGTGCCGCCGGCAATGAACTTTGCCTGCTGCGCGCTGGCCAGGGCCTTGTCGATGCTGGGAGCTTTAACGTAGCCAAAGGTCTCCATGATCTCTCCTCTTCGACAGGCGTAAGCCTGTCAGGCACGCGACCGGACTTGTTTCACGGCAGCCAGAATATTGGTATAGGCGCCGCAGCGGCAGATATTGCCCGACATGGCTTGCTTGACTTCGTCGTCCGACGGGCCGATCGGTTCCTTGAGCAGCGCAACGGCACTCATGATTTGCCCGCTCGTGCAGTAGCCGCACTGGTAGCCGTCGTGCTCTACGAATGCAGCCTGCATGGAGTGGAGATTGCCGGGCTGTCCGAGGCCTTCGATCGTCGTAATCTCGTCGCCCTCGTGCATCACCGCGAACGAGAGGCAACTATTCACACGGCGTCCGTTGACGTGTACCGTGCAGGCGCCGCATTGGCCGTGGTCGCAGCCCTTCTTTGTTCCGGTGAGATGGATTCGCTCGCGAAGCGTATCGAGCAGCGTTGCACGGGCATCGAGGTTCCGCAGGGTGTAGTCCTTGCCGTTGATGCGCAGGGTGACGGTTCCCGTGCCGCCGGTTTCTGCCTGGTCCTGGATCGCGGGCTCAATTACCGGCGCAGCTGCCGCCAGCGGAGCAGCCCCTGCCAGCAAGCTCGTTGCTCCCAGCCCCGAAAGGAAAGTGCGCCGGCTGAACCCGCGCTTGGCTCCTTCTTCAGGCGTCAAAGGCTCCAGATCAACTGGTTGCTGATCCGACGCGAGATCCTCGCTTGCATTTTGAGTGGTGCGGGAGCGCAGATGCTTCATGCGCGTATCAATCGTGTCTGCCACAGGTCGACCTCCTTGAGACAGGACTCAGTACGAGTTTTGTAGAGCTAACCGGCATCACAGCAGGGGAGCCGCCCACGTCGGGGAAATGCCGTGCCGCTATCCTATCCAAATCCCCATAGATGTGGGAATCGGGTTTTTGAGCACATGCAAATCAAGCAAGCACACGCTTGATCGACCCGGAATCGCAACCCCACGAATGGCTTCGATGCAGACTTTCTGCCCGGGGTGTTTGATCCAGCTCTGACATCGTGGAAGAGACGCCAAAACTAGCTTGCCGTCGCCAGTTCGCTTTCCATTTCCTGTTCGGCAGACTTGGGGTCTCCGACGCGAATCCGCTCTTCGATCATCTTGTAGTTCGCGATCTTGTGGGTCAGTAAAGCATGCGCCCGCTCGAGCGCAACGATTTGCTCTGCGATTGCGGCCTGATGGTCTTGAAGGAGTTTGCGCCGTTCCAGTGAAGTGGCGTCTCCCTTTTCGCGGAGTTCGGCGTAACGCTGCATCTCGCGAATGGACATATTGGTAGCTCGCATGCAATGCAGGAAATTGAGCCATGCCTCGTCTGTTTCAGAGTAACGGCGATGACCGTTGCGCGCGCGTCCGACCGGTTGGATCAGGCCAACGCGCTCATAGTAGCGCAGAGTGTGCGCGGTCATTCCGCACTTCTCTGCCATACTTCGGATCGTGTAACCAGCATCTCTCACAAATCCAACCTACATCTTCGCGCGCGCTCGAAGTCAATAGAGGTACCGTCCTCAAGCCAGCCATTCACGGGGCGTTCAAACATTGAAAGTCCCAACGATCTTGCCAATGTTCGAGGTTTCAAGGAGATAGCAAAACAGACCGCTAAACACCTCAGTTTTGGGCTTAACAATTCTTAAGGAAGTCGGTGGGATTGAGAGGTCTCAAAAGGCCGCGTCCGGACCCGATCCGTCCCGGAGCGCAGACGCTTCTGCTTCGCAGATCGGGAGGATGGATCACCGTCGGTGCGCCGCCTCATCCCGTATGATCGTCAACGAACATGCCGACAGAAACGAAGACTTACGAACAGATGCTCGCTATGGCGCTTGAAGAGGCGCGCTACGGACGGCTGGAAGGCGGCATTCCCATCGGCGCCGCGCTCTTTACCAGTTCCGGTGAACTTCTCAGCCGGGGCCACAATCGCCGCGTGCAGCAAGGCGACCCCAGTATTCACGGTGAAACCGACGCCTTTCGGCGAGCCGGCCGCCAGAAGAGCTATCGCAACCTCATTATGGTCACCACGCTCGCTCCATGCTGGTACTGCAGCGGGCTCGTACGTCAGTTCCATATCGGCACGCTGGTGGTCGGGGAAAGCCGGACGTTTGCGGGTGGCCTCGATTGGCTGCGCGAAAATGGCGTGGAGGTCATCGATCTCGACAGCCGCGAGTGCCGCGAATTGCTGGAGGGCTTTATCGCCGAACACCCAGAGATATGGAACGAGGACATCGGCGAAGAGTAGCTCAGTTCGGATTCACAAGATGCTTTGGTTGAAGTCATCCGGACCGACGAACTCGTGCGAGCGAAAAGCAAGCGTCTGCTCCAATGCAATGTTGGTGGAGGCG
>CAVTMQ010000004.1:0-242291 GCA_963735895.1 uncultured Acidobacteriaceae bacterium | reverse complement strand
CTTTTCTGCGATTGCTTGAGACATTTTTGCGCCTCCGTGCGAACACTCAAGGGTAAGAGCGTGAGCGCGGGAGGCGCTGTGACGACTGGTACAAGCGAGGCTGTGACGACGGGCACAAACGAGAAGACCATCCCGAGGGATGGTCTTCTACATTTCTTATCTGTCTGGACTTTTATTACGGGGTTGCGCCGCTGCGGGCTTCGGCTTTCTCGGCCAGCACCTTGTGGGCGTTGTCTTCCAGAGCCTGCGCCTCGGGCAGGAAGGTCAGCGCCTTCTGGATCATCGGGTCCCAGTCGGCCAGTGACGCGCAGTCCCTGCAACTGGCCGAACTGGATGGTGACGATCTTCTCCTTGATGCTGCGTCTTCAGCCAGTCCATACTCCGTTCAGGTCGGCCTCGGTCCAGGCGATGTTCTGGCTGGTCAGGTACTTCTTGAACTCGTCCAGCACCGCGTCGTCCACCTGGAAGTTCTTGTCCACGGTGTGGTTGGCCAGGTAATGACCGGCGCAAAGTGGAAGAAGACGTCTTTGATAGAGCAGCTCGTCCTGGAAGTGGTTGCTCTTGGGGCTCTCGATCTTCTCGTCGGGCGTGATGCCGCCGCCGCCGTAGACCGTGCGGCCCGAGTCGGTCAGCTTGACTTCGCGGTTGGTGGAGTCGGCGGGCTGCGCCCCGGCGTGGTTGTAGTAGTAGTCGTAGAGCGAAACGCCGGAGTAGTTGCGCTGGATGAGCCGGCCCGAGGGCGTGTAGTAGTGATAGGTGGTCAGCGCGAGGCCGGTGTTCTCGCTCAGGTTGTAGACCGTCTGCACCAGGCCCTTGCCAAAGGTGGTTTCGCCCACGATCAGGGCGCGGTCGTGATCCTGCAACGCGCCGGAGACAATCTCCGCCGCCGAAGCCGTGTTGCGGTTCACCAGCACCACGATGGGGAAGGTCTTGCCGTCGTTGCCGTGGGTGGCCGTGTAGTTCTGGTCGGGATAGGCGCGGCCGCGCTGCGAGACGATGGTCTGTCCCTTGGCCAGCAGGTGGTCGCAAACCTCGACTGCCTGGCTCAGCAGCCCGCCGGGATTGCCGCGCAGATCGAGCACCAGCCCCTTCAGGTTGCCGAAGCCGTCGATGGCGTCAATCACTTCCTGGGCGGTGGTCTCCTGGAACTGGGTCAGGTGGATGTAGCCGATGCCGGGGCGAATCTCGTATTTCAGGTCGACGGAGGGGTGCGGAATCTCGTCGCGAACCAGGTCGAAGACCAGCGGCTTGGCCTGGCCCTCGCGAATCATGGTGACCTGCACGTGCGTGCCCTTGGGCCCCTTCAGCGCCTTGGCCACCAGGTCGGAGGTCATGCCGTCGGTGCGATTTGCCGTCGATGGCGGAGATGATGTCGCCGGGGCTGGATGCCGGCCCGGAACGACGGCGTGCCCTCGTAGGGCGTGATCACGTAGACCTTGTTGTCTCTGCTGCTGGATCACCATGCCCACGCCGTAGTAGTGGCCGCGCTGGTCTTCGCGCATCTTGGCGTAGGCCTTGGGATCGTAGAAGTTGGAGTGCGGATCGAGCACGCGCAGCATGCCGGGGATGGCGCCGTCGTAGATGGCCGTGTCGGCCTTGTCGCCCTGGATGGGCTCGGCGTAGTTCTGCTCCACGAGCGCGTAGACGTCGGTGAACGACTTCAGGCTGTCGCGAATCTGGCTCTCGTCCTGCGAGGACTGGGCTCCCACCTTGCGCTGCAGAAACGTGCCGGCCACCGCGCAGACGGCAAAAAAGAGATGAGGCTGAAAATTGCGCGGCGGGCGGGGGGAGTCATATGCGGAAGGAACCTCCGGAGTGCAAGTGCGTCAGGCGCCTGAGGGACCTCGCAGGCCGAACCTGGGCTAAAGTATAGCACTGGGTTATTTGACGTTCGCTTGGCCGGTCTTCGGGTAGCCCGTTACCGTTGCGGAGGTCCCGGAATGCCGGTCTGCCGACGAGGTTTGGCCGTTTGACGACGGAATTGCCAGGAATCCGGCCAGCTCTCCGGCATATTTGCTGCCCAGGCATTTACAATGACGTCTATGCCTATGGTGGCAGTCCGCAGACCGCCTGCAGTGTGCCAAACTATGAATCTGAGAATCCTTCGTATCCCCGGAGCGGTTTCGTCTCTCCGCATCCTGCTTACCAGCTTCGCGTTTGCGCAAGCGCGGCCCTCCACTCCTGCAAGTCCTTACGGCGGCTCAACGGTCGAGGAGATCATCGCGCGCGTTGATGACCAGATCATCACCAAGTCCGACTACGACCGCGCGCAGGCAGAGCTGGACCAGGAAATGCGTCAGCGGGGCGCGTCGATGCAGGAGATTTCCGAGGCCGCACAAGGACCTGCTGCGCAACCTCATCGATCAGCAGCTTTGGCTGGCCAAGGGCAAGGAACTGGGCATCACCGGCGAAACCGAATTGGTGAATCGGCTCAATGAGATCCGCAAGCAGTACAACCTTGCAACCGATGGAAGATCTGGAAAAGGCGGCCAAGGAACAGGGCGTATCGTTTGAGGACTTCAAGGCCAATATCCGCAACCAGATCATTACCCAGGAAGTGATGCGCGACCAGGTGGGGCGCAAGATTGCGCCGACGCCGGGCGAGATTCAGCGGTATTTCGAGGCGCACAAGCAGGAATATGCGCAGCCGGAAAGCGTCAAACTGGGCGAGATCCTGGTCTCGACCGGCTCGCAACCTGATGATCCGCAGAAGCTTGCCGAAGCCAAGGCCAAGGCCGACGATATTGAAGCTCGTCTGCACGCGGGCGGCGACTTCAGCCAGTTGGCGCGAAGCTTCAGCGACGGCACCACCGCGGCAGCAGGCGGCGATCTGGGGCAGTACAAGCGCGGCCAGCTGGACAAAGTATTTGAAGACAAGACCTTTGGGCTCAAAGCCGGGGAAGTGACCGACCCGATCCGCACCAAGCAGGGATACGTCATCCTGAAAGTGATCGATCATGTGCCAGGGCGGCGTTCCGCAGTTGAAGGACGTCGAGAACGACGTTGAGCAGAACTACTTTGAAGCCAAGGCCGGCCCGGCCATGCGCACATACCTGGCGCAGATGCGGGACGAGGCCGCTATCTACATCAAGCCCGGATACGAGGACAGCGCGGCGACGGCGGCCGAGAAGCATCCGACCATCACCTTCAGCGCGTACACGCCGCCTACCACCAAGAAGAAGAAGAAGGTAGAGCGCACCCGCTTCCGCGAGACCACACACACCTTCCGGCAGAAGTCCGCCGCCGCACGGATACGGCGACTGCAACCGCACGGCACAACCTGCAAAGGCGAGTACGACTAAGACCGATAAGACGCAACAAGCAACGATGAAGCCGGGCAAGAAGGAAAAGATCCGCTTCGGCAAGGCTCCGCAGGAAACGTTACCGAAGGCTCCGTCGAGCCAGACCGAGGATGCAGGCGCGGGAGAGCAAGTGGCGAATAACGCGGCTGCAGAGCCAGATAACCCGCTTGAGAACAACGCCAAGCCCGAGAAGAAGACGCGGTTCAGTGACCGCGCCAAGTGCCCAAGCAACCAAAGCCGAAGGGGCCGCAACTCGATCCCGAGGCTCCTGCGCCGGCAGATGCGGCCGAGGTAGCTGATCGCCAGGCACAAGCCGGATCGCTGGGTCTGGGCGGGAATCAGACGCCGAGCAAAAAGAAGAAGAAGTCCACCACGACCGGCGACAAGACGCGCTTGAGCGACCAGAAGAAGACGACCGAAGACACAGGCGACAAGCCGCTGGGGAATGCTCCGCAGCAACAGGCTCCGAATGGAACCACACCAGCACCGCCGCAGCCAGGTGTGCCTGCAACTCCTCCGCAGTAGATCGAAACTATTCACGAAAACAGCAGGGCCTGAGATTCGATCTCAGGCGCTGTTTCATTTCATCCGAGTTCGCATCGGCTTGTTTTTGGATGTGCTTTGCCGGTTGCTGTATGCTTCCCGCAGCATGAAGGACATCTACGTTGCCGATCTCTCGGCGTTCGAAGAGACCAGGAACTTCGACGCATTTCTTCTGGTGTTGCACAAGCAGCAGCGAACCACCAAGACAAACAAGCCATATTTGAATTTGATCCTGGGAGACAAGACAGGGCAGGTCGAGGGACGCGTTTGGGACCCGGGCGACCCGCGCATCGCAAAGGATTTTGAGCGCGGGGACATCGTGAAGATCCGCGGCTCTGTGTCGCGCTTCGACGATCGCCTGCAGATGAAGGTCGAGCATTTGCGGATAGCCGTGTCGGGCGAAGTCGAGAAAAACGACATGCTGCCGTGCACGACCTGCGACGTGGATGAGCTATGGCAGAAACTGCTGGGCTTTGTAGAGAGCTTTACCGATCCTAACCTGAAGCGATTGCTGAATACGCTGCTTGCCAACTCGGGGCTGGCACAGGCGTACCGCGAGGCTCCGGCTGCAAAGCAACTTCATCACGCGTGGCTTGGCGGATTGCTTGAGCATGTTGTCAGCCTGCTTACGCTGGCCGATCGCGTTGCGCCGCATTATCCGATCCTGCATCGCGACCTGCTACTGACCGGCGTAGTGCTGCACGATATCGGGAAGGTTCGCGAACTTGCCTGGGAGATCGGCTTCGAATACACCGTGGAAGGCGTGCTGCTCGGGCATATCCAGATGGGAATGGAGCTTGTAGAGAACACGATCGACAGCCTGCCTGATTTTCCGCCGCGACTGAAGACGCTGGTGCTGCACTCTGATCCTCTCGCACCACGGCAAGCTGGAGTTTGGTTCGCCCAAGCTGCCGATGATTCCCGAGGCGCTGGTGCTGAATTTCGTCGACGATCTCGATGCCAAGATGCAGGCGGTCGCCAGCGAATTTGAAAAGTCGACGCGAGAAGGCAAAGGCGCCGACGAACTGACGGGCAGAATATGGGCGCTGGATCAGCGGCAGATGCTGAATACGCGGGAGTGGCTGAAGGGCGATGCCAAGCCGGAAACAGGCACGCTATTTTAGGAACCAGTCCCACTGCTTTTCGGTCAGCGGCACGACGGAGAGCCTCCCGATCTTGACGAGCGGAGAATCGGCGAAGACGGGATCGGCCTTGATCTCGTCCAGGGTCTTCGGGTGCTTGAGCGGCTGGCCAACCTTCACGCGCACAACGGGGACCTTTGGATCCTTGGCGTCAACGCTGACTACTGTTCCGGTTCCAACGGCTGTGCGCTCATCGCCGGTGTGGTAGAAGATCCACTTTGTGCCGGGCTTCATCTCGCGGAGATTTTTGACGGCGGTCGGGTTGGTCACGCCATCCCAGTTCGTCTCTTTGTCGCGAAGGAAGTCGTCGAAGGAGTAGACGCCGGGCTCGGTCTTGAAGAGAAAGTAGGCCATGCGCTTCATCGTAAGCGAGGAAGAAGACCGTAGGGAATAGATTTCTTCGGTCCGTCGGGTGGCTAGCCCACGCCATTGACCATCAGGTTTGAGAACCTCCGGGTCGATACGTCATACATCGTTTGCCAGTAGCATTTTCCGCCGTCGTTGCCAAATAGGAGGCGCTTTCGCCATTGATTTTGCGTCTCTGGACGATCGATGGAACAAAGCGCATTTACGAAAATGGTCCTCTTCCCATTCATCACAACCGCCAGATACTGGCGAAAATATTGATGCGGGTTGTCGATACGCCTGTTTGGATCGGCGAGCTTTGTGCTCAGGACAGAGATCTCGGGAAGATCATCCTCGATATCGTCTATGTCACCCATCGTCGGTTCCCAGCTTTCGAAGTGGGGCTTGGGGTCTCCGAAGAGATCGGATAAAGTGACAATCTCAGTTGCAGGAAGGAGTACGAAATCCGGCTTATTTTTTCCGGCGACAGGCGAGCTTTGCTGCCCGGCTGATTTGGGCGCGTTTCGAAAGTGCCAAACCTCAAATGCCAGTGCAACGCAGCACAAAAGCCCCATGGCAATCTTCAATTTCCCAATCTGCATGGACCTGATCCTCTGATTTGCCGACCAACGCATTATCGCTCTCCCGATGCGCCATGGCATCAACTCTGCGCTCATGGGCTATAGAACTGATCCCTTTCTCGCTGCCGGGAATGCTAGGTTATCCGTGCTAGCCTTTCGCCATGGAAGACTGCACTCCAGAGGTACTGCTCGAGCAAGGCCGTGAAGCAGAGCGAGATCATCGCCTCGAAGCTGCCAGACGCTTGTTTCAACAGGCGCTTAAGCGGAGCGACGACCGCGGCTTGCGCGCGACGCTATACGAGGAGTTGGCCTATGTCAGAGCGAAACCTGCGTGAACTGGACGCAGCGCGGGAGCATTACCGCACGTCAGCGAGATCTATCGCAGTCTCGAGAATCCCTTGAAGACAGCCCATACGATGCGCCACGCGGCGGATATTCTCCGTGAACAGGGCAAGCTTCATCAGGCTGAGTCGTTCTGTATGCGAGGCACTTGAGATTTATCGACGCCACAAGGAGAGTCCGCCTCTCGATCTCGGCAATGCTATTCGCGGATATGCGTTGCTGAAAGAGGATACCGGGGACCACGAGCAGGCGCTCGCATGTGGAGGGAGGCCAGAGATCTTTACGAATTGGCTGGCATCGACGCGGGTATCGTAGAAAGCGCAGCGCGGATCGATTTGCTCGACTGGATAACCCATGCTGCATGTTGCGTTTGCTCGCCGAGGCGCCATCATCCCCTGCATCGCTTCTATTACAATCAAAAGAACATGATCCGATTTTCAACAGCCGGCGAGTCGCATGGGGAAGCCCTGATCGCGCTGGTCTCCGGGCTGCCGGCCGGGGTGCCGGTCGATCTCGAATTTATCAATCGCGAGCTGTGGCGGCGGCAGCAGGGCTACGGGCGCGGCGGCCGCATGAAGATCGAGACCGACAAGGCGCATATCCTCTCCGGCGTGCGGCACGGCAAGACCATCGGCTCGCCGATCGCCATCGAGATCGTGAACCGCGACTGGAAGAACTGGGAAGAAAAGCTGCCGGTGGAGGCGGGGGATCCGGCCAAGCACCAGGCGGTGGCATCGCCGCGGCCCGGGCATGCCGACCTGGCCGGCGCCCTGAAGTACAACTTTCCTGACGCGCGCTACGTGCTGGAGCGGGCATCGGCGCGGGAGTCCACCGCGCGCGTGGCTGGCGGAGCCTTTGCCAAGTTGATGCTGCGGTACCTGGGCATCGAAGTCAGCAGCCACGTGATTCGCGTGGGCCGCGTGGAACTGGACCGCACAGCCACGTGGGATGAGATTGCCGCCGTTGCCGAGCGGCACGAGATCGTGCTGAGCTGCGTGGACGCGGCGACCGAAGCGCGGATGAAGGAAGAGGTTGAGCACGCATCGCGCACCGGCGACACCGTGGGCGGCGTGTTTGAAGTGGTGGTGCATGGCGCGCCGGCGGGACTGGGCACCTATGCCAATTGGGACGAGCGGCTCGATGGGCTGCTGGCCTGGTCCGTGATGAGCCTGCAGGCGGTGAAGGCCGTGGAGATTGGGCGCGGCGTTACGGCGGCGGAGTCGTTTGGGTCCACGGTGCACGACGCCATTCACTACGCCAAAGAAGATACCGGCAGGCCAACGCGCTTCACGCGCGAGCAGAACAATGCGGGCGGCATGGAGGGCGGCGTCTCAAACGGCGAAGACATTGTGGTGCGCGGATATCTGAAGCCGATTTCGACGCTGCGGCGGCCGCTTGAATCGGTGCGCTTTGACACGCGCGAGGCTACCAGCGCAAGTTATGAGCGCAGCGACATTTGCGTGGTGCCCGCGGCGGGAGTGGCGGCCGAAGCCATGGTGGCGCTGACAGTTGCAGGACTGGCGCAGCAGAAGTTCGGCGGCGACTCGGCCGCTCGAGATGAAACGAAATTTCCAGGGTTACATCGAACAGATACGGAGCTATTAAGCAGCAGAGATGATTCTGAAGATTGTGAAATATCCGGAGCCGGTGCTCTCGCAGCCAGGCGAACCGGTCACCGAATTCGACGCCGAATTGAGGAAGCTGGTCGCCGACATGTTTGAGACCATGTACGCCTCGCAGGGCATCGGGCTGGCGGCGCCGCAGGTGGCCGTGTCGAAACGCGTGACGGTGATTGACCTGAGCCAGGGCAAGGACCCGGCGCAGAAGCTGGTGCTCGTCAATCCCGAGATTATTTTTCGCGAAGGCAAACAATACGAAGAGGAAGGCTGCCTCAGCTTTCCCGAGATTCGCGAGAAGGTGCAGCGCGCGGCCAAGGTGCGCATTCGCGCGCAGGATGAGAAGGGCAAGTGGTTTGAGATGGACGGCGAGGAACTGCTGTCGCGCGCGTTTCAGCACGAGATCGACCACCTCGACGGCATGTTGTTCATCTTCCGCATGAGCGCGCTGAAGCGCGACCTGGTGCTGCGCAAGATTCGCAAGATGCAGCGCGAAGGCACATGGTAAGACTGTGAAGCTGGTATTCTGCGGGACGCCGCGCTTTGCCGTGCCGACGCTGGAGGCGTTGATCGCGGCGGGCCACGAGATCGCGCTTGGTGGTGTCGCAGCCCGATCGCCCGGTGGGCCGCGCGCAGGAGATGACCGCGCCGCCGGTGAAGCAGACGGCGCTGGGCGCCGGGCTCGAAGTCACGCAGCCCGAGAAGATCCAGAACAATGCGGAGTTTCGCGCGCAGCTGGAAGCCATTGCGCCGGATGCGATTGTTGTGGTCGCTTACGGGCGCATCATTCCGCCGTGGATGCTGGCGCTGCCGAGGCTGGGCTGCATCAATCTGCATGCATCGCTGCTGCCGAAGTATCGCGGCGCGGCGCCGATCCAGTGGGCAGTGGCGATGGGCGAGACGGTCACCGGCAACACGACGATGCTGCTGGAGGAGGGCCTGGACACCGGGCCGATTCTGCTGCAGCAGCAGCTTGCGATCGGACCGGAACAGACGGCCGCGGATTTGTTCGATGTGCTGGCGCAAGATGGCGCGCCGCTGGTGGTCGAGACGCTGGCGGGCCTGGAGGATGGCATCTATCAAGCCGCAGCCGCAGGACCATGCACGGGCCACGCTGGCTCCGCTTCTCGATCGGGAAGATGGGCGTATGGATTTTGCCGCGCATACGGCGACAGAACTTTAGAATCGCTGGCGGGGTTTTCAGCCGTGGCCGGGAGCGTACACGACTCTCGAAGGCAAAAAGCTGATTGCGCATCGGCGTGCGAGTAGCGGCAAAGAGCGCTGCAGGTGAGCCGGGCGCAGTGGACCTTGCGGATCATCGGCTGCTGGTTGCGTGCGCGCAGAATACGTGGATCGAGATTATCGAGTTGCAGATGGAAGGCAAGAAGCGGATGGCCGCCTCCGATTTTCTGCGGGCGCGGGACTGCAGTCCGGGACTCGGCTGGGTTGAGGACCATGAGCGCGGTTTCACCAGCACGTCGATGCTGCATTTGCGATCCTGAAGACGATTGAGAAAGGCAATGGACACTCTGACGATTTGCTGCGGAGCAAGCAGGTGGATGCTCTTTCGCAGTCCGACCGTAACCTGACCACAGCGCTGGTGCTGGGAGTTCTGCGCTGGCAGATCGATCTTGACCAGCGCATTCGCCCGCTGCTTAAACGTCCCAATGCAAAGCTTGACGCGGAGGTCCTGATTGCCTTGCGGCTTGGGGCCTTTCAGTTGCTGCATCATGGATCGGATTCCGGCGCACGCGGCGATCGACGAGAGTGTGGAGCTCGCGAAGACAGGCTGGCCATCGATTTGCTTCAGGCATGGTGAATGCAGTTCTTGCGCAAACTTGCTGCGTCCCGCGCGGAAGCGAAAGAAGAAGCGCCGGAAGAGGAAGATTGGCGGCGCGCATTTCCCGCATGGATGGTCGAGCGCTGGAGCGCGATTTTACGGTGAAGAGGCACGCAAGCGATCTGCCGCCATGGGCAGAGCCAGCCGAACATCAGTGTCCGCATGGTCGGCGATGCGGAAGCGGAACTTGCAGCGCAAGGCGTAATCTTGACTCCCGGCAACTGCTGACCGCGGCGCGCCACGTTGTCTCAGGCGACATGACCGAGACCACGACATTTCGCGAGGGCCGCGTGCGTCTGCAGGATGAGGGATCGCAGCTGGTGGCGGAGTTAGCGCCACGCGGAGGCACGATTCTGGATTGCTGCGCGGCTCCGGGCGGGAAGACGCTGATTCTCGCCGAACGCAATCCTGGAGCGCGCATCGTGGCCTGCGAGTCGAGCCCGCAGCGTCTGGCGCAGTTGCGGGAGCGTCTTGCCGTGCTGGGCGATCGCGTCGAGTGCCGCCTGGCGGATGCCACCGCGCTCGAGGAGGACGCAGCGTACGACGTGGTGCTGGCGGACGTGCCCTGCAGCGGCACTGGCACGCTGGGGCGCAACCCGGAGATTCGGCATCGGCTGCGGTCAGAGGATCTGCCGCGGCAGGCGGAGCGACAATGCGCAATTCTTCGTGCCGCTGTGCGCGCTGTCAGGCCCGGCGGTCGCGTGGTCTACTCGACTTGCTCACTGGAGCCCGAAGAGAACGAGCAGGTGGTTGCGGCGGTGCTTTCAGAGAGGGAGAATGCACGGCTGATTCCGCTGCAGCTGCGCATCGAAGAATTGCGGACCGGGGGGATTCTCACGCCTCCGGGCGCGGAGCCGTTTGCTGCAAAGCATCACCGCGGAAGGCAGTTTGCGGCTCTTGCCCGGCATGTTTGAAACCGACGGGTTCTTTATTGCGATGATCGAGAAGATCGGTTGATGCACGAATCAACCGTCGACTTCTGTTCGGCGAGGCAAAACTGGGCATAGTCGCGCTTGAGCACCGCGCACAGCGCCTCAACCACCAGTTCGTGATCCTCGCGCATCGGGAGGCCGGAGACGGTTACGCTGCCGACAACCCCAGCGCCGGCGACGGTCAACGGAAATGATCCGCCGTGGGTCGCGTAGTCGGCGAGCGCCAGGCCCTGGCTTTCGTAGATCGTCTCGCCCTTCTGATTTTCCCGCAGCCCGACGGCGTAGGAGCTGCGATGAAAGCGAGCGACAACGTTGCTCTTGCGCCGCACCCACTCGACGTTGTCGGGAGTCGTGCCCTCCATCGCGGCATAGAAGAGCGGCTGGCCGAAGCGGCGCACGTCGATCACTACGGCGAGGCCGCGCTCGGCGGCCATTGCTCGAAGCGCGAACCCAATTCCCAGGCCGTCTCGCGCATCCAGCCGCGGCAACACGAGTTCCTTCTCCTGCAGTGCGATTCTTTCCAGGTCTTCGCTTAATCCCATGCGGTTCAGTCCTTTCGCCCTGCACATCATAATGCGAGCGGCCGGTCAGCTTTCGGCGACTTCTTCCACGGGATTTCGTCTGAGCGGCACGATGCCGAGGCGCTCGTAGATCGGGCCGCATTTCTTTGCGAATCGCGGGGAGCCGCGACCTAGAACCACATCGAGCCCAGGATGCAGGCGATTCCGCTGACGATGACCGTGCGAGGCGCGCCGATGGCATGGGCCAGGGCGCCGGCCAGCAGGCTGCCGAATGGCGCCATGCCGACGAAGGCCATGGTGTAGTAGCTCATCACGCGGCCGCGCATTTTTTCGTCCACAAGCGTCTGCAGGATGGTGTTGCTGCCAGTCATTCCCTGCATCATGCCGAAACCGGTAACGAGCATCATCAGCATCGAGAGCCACAGAACAATGCGAAAGGCCGAAACAGATGAGGCCGATGCCGAAGACCGCGGCGGCGATGGGAATCATCTTGGTGAGACCGCGCACGGAGCGCCGCATCACCATCGAGAGCGCCGAAATCAGGAGCCGACGCCAACCGCGCCCATCAGAAAGCCCAGCGTGTGCGGGCCGCCATGCAGAACCTGCGCAGCGAAGATGGGCATGAGCACCATGAAAGGCCAGCCCATCAGGCTGAGCAGGGCAAACAGCAGCAGGATGGTGCGAATGGGCACGAACCCCGACACATAGGCCCAGCCCTCCCTCAGTTGCGCGATCATCGTGGTGGTGGCGCGCTGTTCCTGGTCACGCGCGAAGCCGCATCATCAGGAGCGAAGCGATGACGGCGATGTAGCTGATGCCATCGACGAGAAAGCACCAGCCCTCATTGGTGGCGGCGATCAGCAGTCCGGCCAGCGACGGGCCGATCAGCGCGCCGTGTTGACCATGGACGAGTTGATGGCGATGGCGTTGGAGAGGTCGGCGCGATCCTCGACCATTTTGACCATGAAGGACTGGCGGCCGGGCATATCGAAGGCGTTGATGATGCCCTGCATGGCGCTCAGCGCAAGAACTTCGGGGATGGTGATGCGATGCGATGAGGGTGAGCCATGCCAGCGCGAGCGACTGCACCATGGCCAGAGTCTGCGTCCAGACCAGCACCTTGCGGCGGTCGATGCGGTCGACGAGGACTCCGGCGAGGGGCGCGAGCAGAAATGTCGGGATCTGGCCGGCGAAGCCAACGGTGCCCAGCAGAAGAGCAGATTTGGTGAGCCGGTAGACCAGCCAGGAGGTGGCGATGCGCGTCATCCAGGTGCCGATGAGCGAGATGCTCTGGCCGCCAAAGAAGAGGCGAAAATTGCGATGGCGCAAGGCCCGCCAGGCGTGCGAAAAATCGCGGGCGGCGGGCGTGGAAGATTGCTCCTCCTGGGGGCTTCTCGGGTCCTGTGTCATGCGTTCCTTGTTTAGATGTTCGCGACGAGGGCCTCGACCCGATCTATTTTGCAACGGTGAGCCTGACTTCATGGTCTGGTCCACGCGGGCTCCCGCCAGCGGCTGTTGTGCAATCACGGCGCCGGGCGCAATCAGGAGGCTTGGGCTGCTCGGTTCCCGCGCCCACCGGCGGCACGTGCACGTCGGCATAGGACGGGCGTGTCCGACTTCAGGCCCACTCTGCTCAGGATCTGCCTGCGCGGTGACGATCGGGAATGCCGGTGAGGTCTGGCATGACATATCCGTCGGGCGCGGCGTTGTCAGGCGCGGCGACAAGGATGTTCACGCTGGGCTGCGCGATTCCTTGGGCGTGGGCGGGCGGATCCTGCGCGATCACGGTGCCCTCTTCGGCGCCGCCGTAAGGAAGCTGCGCAGTGACGCCGACTTCGAGGCCGACGCGGCGCAGGCGCAGCGCGGCCACGCGATCATCGGTGCCAACTGTGTCGGGCACGTCGACTTTTTGCGGACCCAGGCTTTCGGCCACGCGCACACGCCACTCGCGACGCACCACTGTGCCCGGCGGGGGCGATTGCGAGAGGATGTGCCCGGCGGCCACATCAGCGGAGTAATAGCGATTGTCGACATCGAGGTTGAGCCCCATGCCTGCGGCCTGGCTGCGCGCTTCGGCAACGGTCATTCCCTTCAGTGCAGGAACCTGCACCTCGGCGCCGTGAATGGCGAAGTGCATTGTGGTGATGGCGGAAAGCAGCGCGGCGGCAACCAGCAGCATGACAACGGAAGCCATGCGAAAGAAGCGGATGAGGAAACTCCTGCTCATGGCTGCGGCTCTCCGTCGGGGTAGACGATTTCGTATTCGATGGTCGCGGCTTTCTCCAGCATTTTTGAGACGGAGCAGTACTTGTTCTTGGAGAGCGAGACTGCGTCTTCGACCGCCTTGCGGCTCAGATTGGCCACGCACTGCGTAGGTGAGCTTGATGTGGGTGAAGACGCGGGGAGGAGCAGGCGCCTGGGTGGCGGTTGCCGTAACTCGAAGGCCGGTGAGTTGCCTGGCGTTTCTTTTGCAGAATGCTGACCACGTCGACCGAGGTGCAACGCACAGGGCCATCAGCACGGCTTCCATGGGGCTTGGGCCGTGCTTGTGCGCGGAGTCCGCATCAAAGGTGATGGTATTGCCGTTCTCTGCGATTCCCTCGAATACCTCGCCTTGTTTCCATTCGCTGTGTGCGATCAAGAATCCGGTCCTCCTTGGACCCAGATTTCATTATCGGGCATTCTGCGCGAGGGGGGTGAGGTGGAGTCAGGTTCAACGGAAGGCGATTTGTGCGAAACGGGTGATCAGCAGATATGTCGCCAGCAAGAGGAGCGCAAGGCCGGTACTGAGGCTTGTTGCCAGTGCCGGGTTGATGCGGCCTTCTTTCGTTTATTTTCGGATGATTTGCAGGAACAGGAATGCTCCGAAGGCCGGAATCCAGACGAGAAACGGCAGGTCAAACCCTCGAAGTCGGTGGAAGACCGGAGTGGCTCGGAACCACAAGCCCCGAATCATGAATGCTTCCGCCAGGAACATGCACAACAGCGAAGCGATAAAAATTGTCGTAGACAAATCGAATATGTGCCTGGTTCTGACCGGGACAAAACTGGGCATCCGCCATCCCTCCAGCCCTTATAGACGGAGAAGCCGGGGAGCCGGTTGCGCTTCAATCGCGCTCGAAGCCGCCGGTCAGCGCGTGTTGTCTGTGACTGGCTCTGGGTGAATTGTGACCCGGTAAACCTCGGGGCATTCGAGCTTGAAGCGATCCTCAAGGGCAGTGATTACTTCGTGCACACGATGCATCGACAGGTCGTCAGGCAGCGTGCAGTGGCAAGACAAGGTGATGTGCTCGGACGTGCGCCCGACCATGATCTGGTGCACGTCGACGATCTCCGGGGATAAGGCGGCGGAATCTCGAAGCGCTCTCTCGATTCTGCGATCGTCTTCGACCATTTCTTCGGGTTGTTCGATGGTGGCAGGTTCGCTTTCGATGTGCGTGAGGACGGAATCAATCTCCGGGGTTTCGCGCAGGATCTCAGCTTCGAGGCCGCTCACAAAGTTGTGGGCCTCAATCAGCGGCAGGTTTTCGTCCAGTTCCACATGCAGTTCAACATGCAACTTGCCATGATGGGATTGCACGCTGAGATCGTGCACTGCGACGTTGTTCCTCGCAGCCACCGCGCGCACGCGGTCAAAGATGCTTTCGGCCCTGCCCTGGCGGGGAACCGTATGAATAACCACGTCTGCCGTGGGAAGTGCGCGATGTACAGCCTCAGTGGCGGCGCGCACCAGTTCGCCGGTGTGCTCAAAGGTATAACGGCGAGGTAGGGCGAGTGTCAGGTCAGCAAAGTAGTTTGGACCAGAGCGCCGGACCCGCGCCTGCTCCACAGCCAGAACGCCGGGAACCTGTTCGGCCTCGCGAATGACCTGGAAGCGGGTCTCGGCCGGAATCTGATCCATGAGGACGCCGATGGCTTCCCGTGTGAGGTGCGTTGTGGTGCGAAGAATCATGAGCGATACGAAGATCGCGGCAACCGGGTCGGCATAGCGCAGCCAGTCAACATGAAAAACGGCTCCTGCCCATGTAGCCAGCAGGCCCGCCAGCACCGCCAGCGATGCCCATATGTCGGAAGCGAAATGGAACGCGTCTGTGGCAAGGGCGGGTGAGCCCGTGCGCTCGGCAACGCGGCGCAATTCCCGCGAGCGCCAGAAGTCGACAGCGATCGAAGTGAGCAGCACGAGTACAGGCCAAAGGGAGTGGCGGAGTTCGAAGGTGTTATGCGTGATTCGTTGAATTGCCTCCCAGATGATCCAGGCGCAGGAGATGAGCCATTAACCCGGCTTCGAAAAAGGCGGAAAGGTTCTCAACTTTTCCGTGGCCGTAGGTGTGGTCCTCGTCGGCTGGTTTGTCGGAAACGCGCACGGAGAAAAAGGTCAGGCCCGCTCCTGCAAGGTCCAGTCCCGAGTGAGCCGCATCTGACAAAACACCCAGCGAGCCTGAGATCAGGCCGGCTGCCAGCTTCAGGGCCGTCATGCATGCTGGCGGCAAGCATCGAATGCATCGCTACACGCCGCTTCAACGCCGAGTTTTGCGTTTGGTCAGATTCGACGGGGATGGGCGCGGCGAAGGTCATGGCGATTCCTAGAGCCTGTTATTAACTTTCCCAGGGGCGGCCCTTCGGGTTGCGGCGCAAATCCGGCCACACTTCATTCTCGCCCTCGACGGTGGACCCGCCACAGCCTTCGTGCTCGGCTTCGTCTGACCGGATTTTCGCCGGCAACGCTGCCCCTGCGAAAGTTAATAACAGGCTCTAGAGTACAGGCGTGCGCACCGCCGTGTACAACCCGGCGATTCCAAAGGTGTAAGGCTGCCACTTGCAATCGGAATACCCGACTCTTTGCATCATGGCGAGCAACTCCGGTGGCGTTGGAAATGCGCCGACGGAGGCCGGCAGATAGCTATACGGACCGTCTTTGCCGCAGATCAAGCGGCCTATCGCGGGCAGAATCCGGCGAAAGTAGAAGGCGTATATCTTGCCGATCAGGCCGCCCGGCTCGCTGAATTCGAGGATGCCAAGTTGACCTCCGGGCTTGAGCACGCGATGGAACTCGCGCAGGCCGGATTCGTAGTTGGCCAGATTGCGAAAGCCAAACGCCGTAACAATCAGATCGAGCGACCCCGAGCGAATTGGGAGATGTAGCGCATCGGCTTCGAGCGCGATGGCTACGGAGCGATTCGGGCTGTTGGCACCGAATTTCTGTGCGCCTCGACGCAACATGCCGTGCGCAAAATCCGCCGCAAGGACGGGCCGGGCCTCTTTCGGACGGTGTTTCAGCAGCGCCATCGTCAAATCGCCGGTGCCGCAGCATATATCGAGAACCGCGGCATTGGGATCGGCCAGCACAGAGCGAAACTTCGATGCAGTTCGCGCCCACCACAGGCGGTCGATGTTTGCAGAGAGGACATGATTCAGGAGGTCGTAGCGCGGAGCGATGGCGTTGAACATCTGCTGCACGGCCTCGGCCGCGTGCGCCTCGTCCTGAACACCCATCGGCTTGGCACCGGTTGTCGGCATCGAATCTATCGACCCATTCCGAGCTTGAGACCAGACCGATCAAGCTCTTCCAGTTGATCGCAATAGAACTGATTTAGATTCACTCCGCACCATGGACAGTACTTCAGCAGCAGTTCAGAAACGGTAGACATTGGAGATTCAGTGAAAGGCGGAAGTGCGTCAGGATCCAACGCACGATGCTGGAGGACGAACACGAAGCCGTCCGGGTATCGCGCCGTAAAGACTGCGAATTCGCGCAAGCCGGAGTTCTCGTGCAGTTCTTCGATCTCGCGGCAGCAGAATTTCATTCGCTTCCTCCAGGCCTCATGCGCGCGGTTCTTTGGCTTGCGAAAGCATGTAGCTGACCGCGGCCTGAAGTTCGGCTGTAGTCAGATCCTCGATCACTCCCGCGTCGCCGATTCCAATGGGAAGGACGAATCGGCGCACGCCGCCGACATTCTTTTTGTCACCGCCGGTTGCTCCTATCAGCTTGGGCGCGCGCAGTTTGAGCGTCGGCAAAGGACCGTAGGAATGAATCAGATTTTCAAGGCGTGCTGCCTGGGCGCCCGTGATGGATTTGCGGCGATGCGCAACATAGAGAGACGCGATCATGCCCCATCCCACTGCCTCGCCGTGCAGTAACGCCTTGTACCGTGTCGCCTGCTCAATGGCGTGGCCGACGGTATGGCCGAGATTCAGAATCATGCGCAAGCCGTTTTCGCGCTCATCGCGATTCACCACTCCCGCCTTCATGCGAATCGAAGCAGCGATCACTTTTTCCAGTGCTTTCGGATCGCGGTCGAGGACTTCGTCAGAGTTTTCCTCCATGAAGCGCACGAGCGAACGATCGCGGATGATTCCGGCTTTGATGCTTTCCATCAACCCGGCGCGCAGTTCGCGATCAGGGAGAGTGCCGAGCACATCGATGTCGGCAAAAACAGCAACAGGATGATGAAAACTGCCAACGAGATTCTTGCCCTCGGGAAGATTCACGCCCGTCTTGCCGCCCACGGATGAATCGACTTGCGCGAGAAATGTTGTGGGCACCTGGACGTACCGGATTCCACGCATGAAGATTGCGGCAACGAATCCGCCGATATCGCCCACAATTCCCCCACCGAATGCGATCAGGAGAGAACCGCGATCGCCCCCCGCCATAATCATCTGGCGGATCAGCTTCTCCACGCTTTGCATCGTCTTGTGCTTTTCACCTGGCGCCAGAAAGAGAGTGACCGGAGGATCGGAGAAGGACTTGAGAAAGACATCGCCCCACAAGGCCCAGATTTCCGGCGAGGTCAGAACAAAGACGCGCCGCGGCAGTTTTCCGGCAACGCGTGCGATGCGCGGCGCGAGCGTGCCAAGCAGTCCGCTGCCCGTAATCACGTCGTATTTTGCCGAAGGTGTATCGACTCGTATCGTATGCACGTTGCTTTCATCCTAACGGAGCTGTAGTGTCCATCACAACGTCAACCCCGCGCCAGACGCTAGGATTAGTGAATCTGCCTAGTGTCCATCGGTGACCAACCCACAAGCGGCGCGCGGGCTAAGCTCACGAAGGGACACACACACCATGTTTGAGAAGCAAGGCAAGTTCTACGCCGACTGGAGAGACCGCACCGGCAAACGCAAGCGGAAATCCTTCAGCACATCCCGCGCCGCGCTCCGTTTTGAGGAGGAGCAAAAGGAACTCGCGCGCCCTCGATTGCGGCTGGTAGGAAAACCGTCACACAAGTCCTCCAGCACCTCGCCCGCCAGCCGCTCAACACAACCGCTCCCGCAGCCGCCCGCCTCATCGTCGCGGCTGCTGGCAGTTTGCACCCGCGCGACCTCAGCCAAGCCCACGCAATCGAAATCAATCAGGCGCTCAAAATAAGCGGATGGGCACACACCACTAAGTACGTCCGAAGCGCCGCAGTCCGTCAAATTCTCCGCATGCTGTGGGAAGAACACGGCGCGCCGAAGATCGACCAGCACATCACGCGATACGCGGCCCCAAGCCCGCGCAACGTCACCGCCGAGCGTTCAGAGATTGACGCCCTTCTCGGCCACGCTACGCCACACATGCGGCTCTGGCTGCTCCTCTGTTCCGACCTCGCCATTCGCTCCGGCACTGCAACGCGCATCGCTCCGCAGAACTACCGGCCACAAGCGCGCACACTTCAATTCACCACCAAGTATCGCGAGACCGCCACTCTTCCAGTCACCGAAGAGTTACGCGCGCTCATCGAAACCTGCGACCTCAACGACCCCACACCGCTCGTGCGCCAACTCTGGATTCGCGCCCACAATCCCAGGGCACGACTCCGCTCCAACACCAGCGACCGCCAAATGTCCATCCAACTTCGCACGCAGTTTCGCCAGCTCCTCAAAGACGTCAACATCACGCGGCGCATCACACCGCACGATCTCCGACGCACCACCGCCACGGCCATGTACCGCGCCACCCGCGACGTGCGCGAGGTGCAAGCCCTGCTCACGCACAAGCGCTTGAACTCCACCATCTGGTACCTCGATCACAATCTCACTCCCGTCAGCCGTCCCACCCTCGAACTCATCAAGCTGCCACCCGCCGCAGAAAGTGAAGGCCGCACCGCATGAGAACTTGCCTACTCCTCCGCCCCACCATCCACGCGCACGCCGCACCGCCGCGCGACAACACCAGCCGCGTAGAGAAATCCATGAACGAATGCAAAGACCGCTGGTCGACCGCCTACACCGTCGCCCAGAACAAAGGACTCAGCGCACAGAAGGCGCTGCGCATGGCCTCCGTCGCCTACAAACTCGCCATGCCGAAGATGGATACAAAGCCCGGCATTCGCGCCGCAATCGCGTGCATTGCCCAGGGTATCCAGCTAGAAGTATTCGACGGTCGCGACGGCTCCCAACTCCTCTACGCCGCGCAAGTTGCCCTAAGCACACTCACCGAAAGGAAGCGCAAAAAGTGACCACCCCCACCCCCACGCCAGCAAATCCACGCCAAGCACAAAACGAGGGTGCCCCATCCATCGCGCACGCGATGGGTGGGAAAGCAACCACCCCCGCACCAGCCGACTACAGCCACCCCCGCCGCCCTGGAGCGGCCCAAGCCCTAGCCGATGCACAACGCAGAGTCACAGCCGCCAGCCAGGGCAACACCCCGGCCCGCAACCGCATGGTGGCAATCCTCCACAACGCAGCTATGGACCTATGGGACGTAGCCACCGAAGAAGACGCCGCGCAGATGTGGGAAGAAGCCCGCGCCATCGCTAGCCGCATCCTCGCCGCCTGCCCAACCTCCTAACCAGCTGGTGCGACTTCCCCCGCACCAGTGACCGCGCCACAGCAAAGAAAACCCACGCTATACTTGCCCCATGGAATCCGCACATAGTTCTTCCGACAGTGAGCATTGGTCTCAGTCCCTGAAGTTCGGCATAGCTCGCGCGGTGTTTTCACTCGCTTGGGTTTGCCTAACAATCGGTATGTTTGTGCGGGATCTCCAACGAGGCGATCAAGGCGGTATGGTGATGTGGATAGTCCTCTCGGTAGTGTGGCTCGTCGCTTCCGTGCAAGGCATCCGACAGGTTCGCCGGTCCGCCCGTCGCCTGACCAGCCGTAGCTAAAACTACCTCCTATTGTGGTGTCACATCCACAACACCACAACCCATGGTATATTTCCCGCCGTGGAACCCATCGCAGAGTCAGACCGCCTCGACCAAAAAGCAGCCAAGGAAGAGACACCCGCACCCGAGGCTGCCGCATGGCTCGCGCGCCCCATCGAACTACCCGAACCCCCAACCCTCAAAGACCTACTCATCGCCTGCGGTCGTCACCTAAACGACCCATGCGGACCCCTGCCCCCGAACCTCACCCTTGAAGAACTTCTCCGTCGCTGCGGCCTCGATCTCGACACGCCAGCGAACCAACCCACCGCCGAAGAGGAAACCGAAGCAGCATGAGCGGAATCCCGTCAGACCAAGTGCTAGCAATTCTCCGCCTAAGACAGTGGGCCGTAGATCGCAACGCCCTCAAGTGTGGCCGCACAACCCGCATGACTCACGCCGGTTGGAGAGAACGCCGGGAGACCGATGCCGACGCGCGCAACGTCCGAGTGATCGACTTCGAGAAAGCCCTAGCCACGCTCGACACCGCGCACCAGCTCGCCCTGTTGCTCACCTACCGTGACCGCCAAGGACACGCCGCCACCGCCGCCGCCCTCGGTTGCTCCGTGCGCACCGTCGCGTACATTCTGCCAGCCGCCCGCCGCCGACTAGCCGACGTCCTCGACCGCCGCGACCTACTCTAAGCGCACCCTCTTGCGGTCACTTCCTGCCGCTAAGCCGGAAGAACAGACTAACCACCGAAAACAAGAACGCCGCGCCCAACACGGCGGAAATAGGGGTGTGCCTCCTGCCGCTCGGGAAATAAGCGGGAGGCCCGGCATGCGATAGCGCATAGAGAAAGAGGCCGAGGAGCGCCAGACTGACAGCAGCCCGTATCGTCAAAGCCAGCGGTCCATTCCGTTCCATCACGTCTCCCTCCGAGACATCGGGAAACACAATCATATGTCCGCAGCCAGGACACGCCCCGAATAAAAAGCCATAGATACACCAAACTCACCAGCCTATACGCGGTGCTCCCTGCGCTTCGCTCCGGTCGGGCTCGCCGCGTCCCGGCCCGCGTGCGCGTGGTTGCTCCGTTCCGCTTCGCTCCACTCCGCGCAGGAATGCGCGGGCCGTCCCTCGGCGGCAGGGCCGCCCCAGCGCTAGGCCGCCGTCACTGCGCTCCTCTGGCCTACGGCCTCCGCTGCGCTACGGCTCCCGCTGCCCCGGCCCTGCGTCGCTCGCATCGCTGTGGCTCGCTCGCGCCGTCGCATCGGTTGCGCGCGAAAAGCAAACCCGCGCACCCTCGCGCCCGCCGAGCACAAAGCCCGCGCCACCATAAAAAGCAAAAGCTATAAAAGACAGGCCCAGCCCGAAGCGCTCGCATCGTCGCACACGCATCAAGGCCAAGCGCTGGTGCGTCGGTCCCCGAGCCTTGACGCGCGTGCGAGTGTCCAACAATTCCGGGGGCTGGGCCAGAAGCAAAAGCAACAGCAAAAGCAGCAGGGCCGCGCTCCGCGCGGCCCTGCGAAGTTCCGTACCCGGATTTGAAGAGTAACCGCGACCAACGTACCGCGCGAAAGCGCGACGCACGTGCGAATCATCACAGCCGAAATCGTGCTAAGCTGTGGTGTCCACCCGGACACGCAACCCCGCGCCAGTCGCGGAGTAAGAAACGCGCAGGTGTCCACAAATCTTCCGGACACCATGAATCCCCAACATCCATGCGGGTTCTATCGATTTCCCTTGACTTCATCATCCTAACGGAATCAAGTGCATGAGGTTTCCGTTTCGATGTCGACAATGCCTATTGTTAAACTGGAATGATCATCCCGAACACGCATGTGCAGTGGGGCGGTTAGGATGAAGCGATGAAGGTTAAGGCCGTAGAAGCGAAGGAATTCGATAAGGTTCTCAGAGCGATGCTGACGACCAAGCCGCTATCCAAAGAGGAGATCAGCACAAGGATCCGAGCGCGGCGGAAAGCCACGCAAAAGGAAAAGCAAGTTGGCCGGTCGAAGCGGTTGAGAGGTTAGAACGCGACCAGGGTTTTGTAGGGCAACGGAGCCCGGTTGAGCATGCTGTCCAAAGCCAGGTCGAAGATCGACGACTGCAGGCGACGCCGATTGTATCTCCAGCAGAACTCCCGCATGTAGCGGTCCAGATGCCAGGGACTGAGCTTGTGGTAATTGCCGACGATAGCTCGCTTGAAGAGTGAAAATGCATTCTCTACCGTCTGGGTCGTCGTCCAGTTTCCTTCTTTCAGTTCCTTGCCGTGATTACCTTGCAAGAGCTTTTGTTCAGCGATGAGACGCTTGTAGGTCGGATTTCCATCGGTCACGACTTCTTTGGTATCGTCTGCGAGCTTGGCGTCCAACACCGGCTTGATGGATTCGAATCTGCGGTTGGACACGGACTGAAGATGAATCCTCCCGTCGCGTTCGGCTAGCCCGATCACCATCGTTTTGGCGGCTTTAGCGACCTTTGAGCCCTCGTGGCGAAGCTGGCCGCCGATGTAGGCTTCGTCGATCTCAACTGTTGTCCCCTTGTCTCCGATCAGTCCGAATACACGCAAGATCACCATCGATTTGGAGCGGGTACGCCCCGAGTGGGAGCAAGTGACATTTCCGGTTGATCTCTACTATGACCGCTGCCGGCCGCTTATTGAATCGACCCGGGAGATCGTAGAAAAGCTGCTGACGGGGCATCCTGAAGCTCAACTCGACACGTTGTATGTAACAGGAGGAGGATCGGAGCTTCCGCCTGTGGCCCGAGTTCTGAAGGAAAGCTTCGGACGCAAGGTGCGCCGCTCTGCCTATATGCGGTCCGCGAGCGCTGTGGGTCTGGCGATTCGCGCGGCTTCGGGCTCGGAGCAGTTGCACGAGCAGTTCAATCAGAACTTTGGCATCTGGCGCGAAGCCGAGTCGGGCCGAGCAATTATTTTCGACCTCATCTTCCCTCGCGGCATGCATCTGCCGGAGCCGGGCCAGCACGCCTTGCGGCTTGAGCGGACTTACCAGCCGGCCCACAATATCGGCCACTTCCGCTACTTGGAGTGTTCAAGGCTCGACGAGCGCGGCCAACCCATCGGCGAAATCACGAACTGGGAGCAGATTCAATTTCCATTCGACCCACACCTCTCGCAGTGCGGTGACCTTTCCGCAATTCCAATAGAACCGATGACCGCGGAGAACAGCTTGTTGGTTCGCGAGGAATACACTTGTGACCTGAACGGCAACGTGCGTGTAACGATCTCCTCGCTTCCGTCGGGGAACAAGCGCGAATATGCGATTGGTCAGTTGGCTTCGAGCTGAGTAGCGCCATGCGGACTATCTCTCGTATCGCGAGATGAGTGTTCTGCTGCCGTTTCGTGTGAATGATAGGCTCGAAAGTTATGGCATTGGACTCTTCGGTGGACTACCTGGTGATGGGTGCGGGGGTGGCAGGATTGCGCGCCGCTGTCCACTTAGCCGATCACGGCGAAGTTCTCGTCATCACAAAAGAGTCGCTCGGCGAGTCGAACACGCACTACGCGCAGGGCGGTATTGCCGTTGCCGCGGCGGAAGATAACGAAGACCTGACGCTTCACTTGGAAGACACGGTTTCTGCGGGCGATGGGCTGGTGTTTCGGCCGGCCGCTCAAGCGCTTGTCACCGAAGGGCCTGAGCGCGTTGCGGAACTCATCGAATGGGGCACCCGTTTTGACAGCGAGGCCGGACGGCTGTTGAGAACGCGTGAAGGGGCGCACTCGCGGCCCCGCATTTTGCACGCCAACGGTGACGCGACCGGCGCGGAGATCAGTCGCTCCCTGGTGGCTCATGCGCGTGCGCATCCTCGCATCAAGTTTGCCGAGTGGACGATGGTGACAAAGCTCCTGGTTGCGGAAGGTCGCGCGATCGGAGCTGAACTGGCGTCAGCGAAGTTTGCGGGCGACGAGAGCGGCGACCGGAAGAGGATCAGTGCTCGCTCTATTCTCATCGCATCGGGGGGCGCGGGACAGGTATATAGCGACACAACGAATCCCGAAGTCGCGACCGGCGATGGACTCGCGCTGGCTCTCGCGGCCGGGGCTGAACTTGCCGACATGGAGTTCTATCAATTCCATCCCACCGCGTTCTCGCTGGCGGGTGCGCCGCGCTTTCTGCTCTCCGAGGCATTGCGGGGCGAAGGAGCTTACCTTCGCAACGATCGCGGCGAGCGCTTCATGGAGCGCTATCACCCCTTGCTCGAACTCGCTCCGCGCGACGTAGTTGCACGTGCCATCACGCGCGAGGGCATGGACGAATCCGGAAACGCATGCGCGGTCTATCTCGACATGCGCCATGTGAAGGGCGTGGATCTGCTTCAAAGATTTCCTGGAATCACCAGATTCCTGGCGCGCTACTCGCTCGACCTCTCGCGCGATCTCATTCCTGTGCGTCCAGCTGCGCATTACCTGATGGGCGGCATTCGCACGGACCTGATGGGACGGACGAAGGTGCGAGGGCTGTTTGCTGCGGGCGAAGCAGCGTGTACAGGCGTTCACGGCGCCAATCGCTTGGCGTCCAATTCATTGCTCGAGGGATTGGTTTTCGGCGCGCGAGCAGCACAGGCGATGGTTGAAGATGAATTGCCGATGGTGTCCGTTGAATCCTGTTCTCCTGCGAGTCCGCTGTTGAGTTCAGACGATGTCGGGGTTGTTGCGGATCAGGTTCGAACTCTGCAGCGCGCCATGTGGGCCGATGGAGGCTTGCTGCGTTCTGCATCCCCTCTTCAGGATGGGCTTCGAGCTCAGGCGGAGTGCGAAGCAGGGCTGGAGCACCTGGAGCAACAGGGAATGCGAAGCCGCCGTCTCTTTGAGGCGCAGTCCCTGGCACGCGTGGCACAAGCGATTCTGAGGTCGGCTCTTGCGCGCGAGGAGAGCCGGGGAGCTCATTTCCGCAACGACTTTCCGCGTCGAGACGACGAGCACTTTCAGAAGCATTCGATCTATTCGAATGACGGAAGCATCGCGTTTGAGTCCTGGTAAAGTAATGCCCGAGTCATGCTTGTTTTCCAGCTACAGTGCGGCCGGGCTTGTTCCCTGCAATCCACGAAACCACCGCGCAAATGCCGAGGATCGCGCCCATGATGGCCAGCGAGATGGTGATGGGCACCTCCAACCAGTGTGAGGCCAGCATCTTGAAGGCAACGAACGCCAGCATGGCGCCGAGGCCGTAGTGCAGGTAGCGCAGGCGATCGAGCAACGCGGCAAGGGCGAAGTAGAGCGACCGCAGTCCGAGAATTGCGGCGATGTTTGAGGTGTAGACGACGAACGGGTCGTGGGAGACGGCCAGCACGGCGGGAATCGAATCCACGGCAAACAAAACGTCTGTGAATTCCACGGCAAGAATGACCGGGAGCAGAGAACCCTTTGCAGGTTGCAGGCGTTGAATCCACTTCGGTATTACTGCGCGCGCGGAGCCGCCGCGCATAAGCCGATAGGCAGCATAGAGCAGGAACAAGCCGAAGATCCAGCTGATCCACTCGAATCGCTGGATCAAAGTGACGCCGGCCGCAATGAACAGCGCGCGCAAAACGATTGCTCCAGCAACTCCCCACAGCAGGGCCGTGTGCTGGCGCTTCTGGCTGATCTGAAACCCCTGGAAGAGAACGAGGAAGACGAAAAGATTGTCGATGCTCAGAGAGGTCTCGATCGCGTAGCCCGCCACGAATTCGAGCGCGTTGTGGTGGCCTTGCCCGACAGCGATCCAGATTGCGAATAAAGCCGTCGCAGTGACCAGAACACCGGTCCAGATCCATGCGGTAGCCTGCGTTCGTGGCTCCTCGCTACGGTTTGCAGGCAGCAACGCATCCACCAGAAGCAGCGTGAGCACTGCGCCGTGAAACCCCAGCCACCATCCCCAGGAAGCGCCGGCAATCATTCTATGGATGCTACAGGATCAGGGGCGGGGAACAAGGATAGGGAATAAGGACTAAGGACGAAGGACTAAAGAATACTGCACTTTACCGCTGATTGATCAGCCGGATCGTTTCCATGAAGACATCGCCGTCGATGGTGAGGCTGTGGGCGCTGATCTTGTCCATCGTGTCCTGCGCGGTGTGGTGGTAGCTGTTGTTCGGGCCGTAGTCGAGATCGATCATGTCGATCGATGGCACGCCGCGCTGCACGAACGGCAGGTGATCGTCTTCCACCGCTTCTTCGGTTTGGAAGAAGTAGCGCTCGTCGCCGAATTTCTTTGCCGCCTGCCGCACCAGGTCGACGAGCCACCCTGTGGAATGCGTTTCGCGCTGAATGTCGAGATCCTTGTCGCCGATCATGTCGGCCAGCATGAAGGCCTTGATGCGGCCGAGCGTGCCGTCGCCGCCCCATTTTGCGGCCAGATGGCGGCTGCCATAGGTCGAGTCGGAGGCGGACCAATGTTGAAACGCCTCTTCGCCATCAAAGAAGACCAGCCACACCGAGTAGCCGTCGAGCTTCTTGCCGCGCAACTGGTCGGCAATCGCCATCAGCAGGCCTGTCGTTGCGGCTCCGTCGTTGGCGCCCACGAAATTGATGTTGCGCAGGGGGTAGTTGGTCTCGTAATGCGTGCCGAGAACGATTACGCCGTCTTTCTTGCCCGGGAAACGGACGATGAAGTTGTGCATGGTGACCGGGCCGATGGGCGTATTGGCGGTGAAGGTGTCCTCTTCAAGCTGATCGTGCTTGAAATGCTCGCGAATGAACTGCTCCGCCTTCACGTGTCCGGGGCCGGTTGGCCAGCGCGGACCAATCGCGGCAAATGCGCGCGCGTACTCGTAGGCCTGCGCGCCGTTGAAATGCTGTTGTGCGGGCAGCAGCGGCGGGGATGAAGCAGAGAAGGAGAGCAACTATACCTGGCCACGATTTCCCAGGTCTCAGGATCGAGACATGGTGATGCTGAAAGACAAAAGCAGATCCTTCGCTCCGCTTACCCCACTGCGTGGGAGCCCCAAGCTGCTCCGCTCAGGATGACACGGGCTTGGGTGGTTTGTCGCTTTCCCATGTTTCAACCACCCCAGCAACAAAGACCTGTCGCCGGGGACCCCAGCTCAAAAGTCGAGACATGGGGCACCGCGACCGGTGATGCTGAAAGAGGAAAGCAGATTCTTCCGAAACTCGAGACATCAGGCACGCGCCAGTGATGCTGAAAAACAAAAGAAGATCCTTCGCTTCGCTTACCCCACTGCGTGGGGCCCCAAGCTGCTCCGCTCAGGATGACACGGGCTCGCGTGGTCAACGAGCGGATCACTGTGCGGCCTCTTTGGCTTTCCTGCGCGAGGGGTGAACCCACCATGCTACCGCGATGCCAATCAGATAAAGCGCCAGCATGGGAACCGCGTAAATGCACATCGTCCACGGATCGGGGCTGGGGCAGATGACGGCGGCAACGATGAAGACGGCGAGAATGGCGTAGCGGATGTTCTTCCAGAGGAACTTCGGGCTCACGATGCCGAACATGGCGAGAAAGAAGATCAGAATCGGCAATTCGAAGCTGATGCCCAGGCCGAGGATGATCGACAGGAAGAAGCTGCGTGTAATCCTCGATCGTGACCATCGACGTGAAGTTATGGCCGAAGTCGACGATCAGGATCTTGAGCGCGCCGGGCAGCACGTAGAAGTAGCCGAAAGCGGCGCCGCCAGGAACAGTCCCACCGTTGCCAGCCATGAACGGAATGACGAAGCGCTTCTCCTTCTGGTACAAACCCGGGCGCGATGAAGAGCCACACCTGAAAGAGGATGAAGGGACGAAGCCAGAATGGCTCCGCCAACCAGCGCCACCTGCAGTCGAGGTTCAGCGGATCCATGGGGTGGGTAAAGACCAGGGACTTGCCGATGCGTTCAGGAGCGGCGCCTGGATGAAGCCGACAGACGGTCGCTGGAAGAACCAGGCCACAATGAATCCGGCAGCGAGGATAAAGTGGCGGAGTGGACGATGCGCTTGCGCAGTTCGTCCAGATGCTCCATCAGGCTCATGCCTGGGAGTTCCGCGCGTTCTGATACCGCTGCTCGCGCCTTGCCGATTGCTTCCACGGCATCAACCATGCTGGTTCAGTGCCTCCGCGGGGTCGGGCGAGTGGCTCGAGTTGTCGCCGGAGTTCAGTGGCATCGGTCGTCCGACTGCGGTGGCGTCGCGTCGGCAGGCTCTGTCGAGGTCTCGGAAGTGGCTCTGAGGCGCGCCCCGGCCGCGCAGCCGCAACTGTCTCGCCGGTTGAGGGCGGCAGGATGCGCGGAACGGTCTCCTCGGCTGTCGTGGTGGCTGGAGTCTCCGGCGGATACTGCGGGGGATAAGTGCCCTCGCCGGGATACGGCGACTCGATGGCGGCTACCTGGGCGGGCGGATCGGCGGAGACGGAAGCCTGTTCCGTCGCCGCCAGGGCCGCAAGCAGACCGCTGGCGCTCCTCTTCCTTCTTGCGGCGGTCGGCATCCTCGGAGTTGCGCAACTCCTCTTCCATCTGGAACTTGAAGTCGTTGGAGGCCTTTGCGGAACTCGTACATCAGCTTGCCGATCTGGCGGCCGATCTGCGGCAGCCGCCGCGGCCCGAACACCACCAGCGCCATCACCATCAGGATGAGGAGTCGACCATCCCCACTGTGCCCAGCAGGATTGGAGGGTGTGCGCCCATGAAGGCTAATGATAACTGCCCGTGCACCGCACTCACAAACGTCGGTGTCATGAAGCCTCATCCTGTTAACGCATTGCGGTGCGGCGCGGATGCAACCGCTTTGGTAAAATTGGTCTGGTGGATGCGATCTTGCGGACCCGAATTTCTGAGTCCGCTGGAAGCGGGGCGCATCCATTGTTGTAGAAGGCTGCAACATCCCCGTGGGTGGGGTCGCATTCTGAGAAGCCTGGCATAGGTTGTCGGGCAATCCAGAGCGTCAGCGCATCCGCTGCAGCCGTTGAGTGCTTTCAACATCCCCGTTCGCCGGTTTTCCATTGAGAACCGGGCGGACTGAAGGCGGAAACGGTGAATTTGACTTATTGACGAAGAAACGGCGGTCTCGCCGGAGACCGGCAGTGCTGCAGCCTCGAAAACTACCTGGCTCTTCCCGACCACAGCATGGACGAACGGATTGCGAGAGGCCCGCGAACGCCTGGGTGCGACAACGATCCTGCTGGGCCACCACTACCAGCGCGACGAAGTGATTCGCTTCGCCGATTTCACCGGCGACAGCTACAAGCTTTCGAAGATCGCCGCTGAAACCGATGCGAAATACGTCGTCTTCTGCGGCGTGCACTTCATGGCAGAGAGCGCCGATGTGCTTGGCCGCGATGGTCAGCAGGTCATTCTGCCGGATCTGAATGCCGGCTGCTCCATGGCGGACATGGCGGAGATCTCGCAGGTGGAAGCATGCTGGGAGGCGCTCGAACGCCTCGGCTTGACGGCGGACACGATCCCGCTGACCTACATGAATTCGACCGCGGCCATCAAGGCCTTTTGTGGCGAGCGCGGCGGGCTGGTTTGCACCTCTTCGAATTGCCGCGCAGCCTTTGAGTGGGCTTTCGCGCGCGGCAAGCGCATTCTGTTTCTTCCTGACCAGCACCTCGGCCGCAATACGGGTTTTGCGATGGGAATCCCGCTGGAGCAGATGGTGGTGTGGGATCCCTGGGCACTGCAGGGCGGCCAGACAGCGTCTGATATGGCACGAAGCCGCATCCTTCTGTGGAAGGGGCACTGCTCCGTTCATCAGCGCTTTCTGCCGAGCCAAGTGGATGAGGTGCGTGCGAAGCATCCGGGCATGCAAGTGATTGTGCATCCCGAGTGCCGCTGGGAGGTATGCCAGAAGGCAGACGCGCTGGGCTCAACCGAGCGACTGATCAAGATTGTGGAAGAGGCTCCGACGGGTACGACCTTTGCGATTGGCACGGAGATTCACCTGGTGAACCGTCTCGCCCATCGATTCGGAGCGGAGGGCAAGCGCATCATCAGCCTCGATGATCACGGCTGCCTCTGCACCACCATGTATCGGATCAGCCCCCAGCATTTGGCGTGGGCGCTGGAAAACCTGGTTGAAGGGCGCGTGGTCAACCGCATCAAGGTGCGTGCCAGCGTGAAGGAGTGGGCGCGGGTTGCGCTCGATCGCATGCTTGAGATCGGCTGATCGCATCGCGGCATCAATCCGTGTAGCACGAATGATTCGTCTCTCGAACAGAGAATGAATTAGTTGCGACTGCGGTTGAGTTACTCCGGTTACTGAAGATGCTGGTCGATCAGGGGCATCCGTCGTATCCTAAAGCCAGAGAAATTCATTGAAAACTTTCACCATTGATGAGGCGCAATCGCTATTGCCGTTGCTTGAGTCGCTACTGAAGCGCGCCATCGACGGCAAGGGTGCCGCACAGGAAGTGGAATCGCAGCTCGCCGCGCTGGGCCGTCGGATCTATCTGGCTGGAGGCATGCGCGTGAATGTAGAGGAAGTGGGGCGTCTCCGCACCGAGATGGACGCGCACCTGCGGAGGGTTCGCGAGAGCATTGCCGAAATCGATTCAATCGGTGTGCAGGTGAAGGATGTCGATTCCGGCCTTCTCGATTTTCCCTGCCGCGTTGAAGATCAGGTTGTACTGCTCTGCTGGCGAATGGGCGAGACTGCTATCGAACATTGGCACACCATCGAGGACGGCTTTAAAGGCCGCCAGCCAGTGGATGAACGTTTCAAGCGCCGGTCGAACTCCAACAACCGGCCCAACTGACCCGCTCCCTCCCGGCGCTGTAAACTGGCAACCTCTATGTACGTCTCCGAGCAAGAGGTTCGCGCAGTTCTCACCTACGAAGCTCTGATCCCCGCGATACGCCAGGCACTGATCGACTATTCGGCCGGCCGCGTGAATCAGCCACCCCGCATGATTCTGCGCGCAGGGAATGCGGACGACCATCGCAACGGCTGGTTCGGCGTGATGCCGGTTGTCGCCGGGGATGTGATGGGCGTGAAGACCGTTACGTTTTATGCGGGCAACGATGAACTCGGCCTGCACACGCACATGGCGATCATCGAACTGCTCAAGCGATCGACGGGGGAGCCGTTAGCGGTGATGGACGGGCGGTTGATTACCGAGATGCGTACCGCAGCCGTGTCTGCTGCAGCTTTCTCCGGAATCGCACCTCTCCACTTCGAATCCGCGCCTGTGAGCTTTGGCATTATCGGCTCCGGAGTGCAAGCGCGCGCACACATCGAAGCACTGAAACATGTATGGCCGGGGATGCGCGACATTCGCATTTCCAGTCGCAATGCCGCAAATGCCGCTCGTCTTGCCGATGAAATGAATGCGCGCGCTGTTGCCGCCCACGAAGCCGCCGCAGCTGACGTGGTGCTTACGGCCACTACTTCTCCCGTGCCCGTATTGAAAGGAAGGTGGCTCCAGCCGAACGCGCTGGTGCTCGCGGTCGGCGCAAGCGGTTCGAGTGTGCGCGAACTCGACGATGAAGCGATGCTCTCCAGCTACGTTGTTGCAGAAGGTAAAACCTGTGTCGAACGTGAATCCGGCGATGTGATCCTCTCGGGAGCGAAGGTGCAGGCGGAAATCGGAGACGTACTGTCCTCTCCCTCCGCAGCAAAAATTCCGCGCGATCGACGCATCATTTTCAAGTCTGTTGGCATGGCGATTGAGGATGTCACTGCGGCGCGGCTCGTTTGGCAATCGCTTTGATGCAATTCATTCCCTGGTGTGCCGAAGCAGACCGATTTGATCGTGTCGATGCGATTTAATTGCGCGCTGATGGTCTATTGAGAAAAGTTCCTCATCTTCAACGAATGCGGACCCAGCAACAACTTAATGCATTCTTGATTTTGATTGGATAAAGCAACCTGGCTATCTCTGGCCGCGACGGCGAACCTTGGTGCGAGCGCATTTCGTCTAAAAAGCGTGTACTTGCCTCCGTTAGAGATTAGGTGAGGCGGAAGCAAACTCAAACATTTGGAGTATCCAATATGAGGAATAGAGAATCTGACTTCTTTACACGTTGCAGCGCTGTCGATCGCGCTGCTTTTGCCTGGGCTCTGCTATGCCCAATCGCACGACTTCCCGATCCTCCAAGCATTCCAGCCAATCTCGGCGCAGAGCAAGCAGCGCAGATGGTTCCTGCGCGTGCGTATCTGGCGAAATACTTGACGCAAAGAATGCAAGCCTGGCACCGAGTTCACCACGAACTCTGAGCCAGGACGTGCATCTCAAGAACGGCCCTAATTTGCCTCGGGGAACTGAAATTGGTGGGCACTGTTGCCACGGACGATATGCAGATGAAGGGTACTTCGAAGCTGGCGTTGCGGATAACTCAGGCTCATCTCAAAGACGGCAAGACGATCCCGGTTAAAGCAACGATCTTGGGTGTCTAGGGCCCGGAAAGCGAGACATGCAAGGCTATAACGTAGCGCCGGGCGACGAGGAACCGAATGATTGGACGCAGAGTATGCTTCAAGTTGACGAGCTCGACGCTATGTCGGGAGTTGACCTGCACAGTAGAATCGCGGGGAAAATTCAGGTGTATTCGTTGCAAAAAAGAAAGACAACGTAAAAATCTCGGCGGGAAGCGAGTTTGCATTCGCCATTGCGGAGCGGGGTAAAGGCCTGCAGCAAATACAAATTGATCCGAGTCCGTTTCTATTCCGTGTCCGCATTTCGAGCAAGTAATGTTTTCGGCCGGAGGATGAATTCTCCGGCCGAAGACATCTCTTGATCCCCTCCTTCGAATTTCTGCATTTTTTCTTCTATCGCTTTCGCCGCCTCGCACGCCACGCCGAATCGACTGAGCGAATCACTCGCTCCGCACGTCCTTCCTGCGAGATGGCAAAATAAGAAAGCCCTGTCCAAAGCGAAATAGGACAGATACGCCAGGAAGCGTTACCCTAGAACGGCATAGGCAGCGACCCGGTTTGGGGGAGGAACGGCCATGAGAGACTCGTTATTGGGCGTGCTTGTCGTTAGTCGGCGGTGTGCCTGGCGGGCTGCACGGGATTTTGGGACCCGCCAAATTCGGGTCCGGCGGCGGAGGCGGCTCTACAACCCTGAGCAGTGGCGACTTCTATGTCCTGAATAATCGCGACCAGCCAGATGGTCGGGTCTCTATGTAAACGCCGGTACGCTCACCGCGCTACCGGGAAGCCCTTACACGCTGTCGGCTGCGCCTATCGCGATCACTGTCGCACCCAACAATGCTTTTCTTTACGTCAGCACCGTCGGGCGGCATTTTCCTCTACACGGTAAACACCTCAAGCGGGCAGCTCACCTTAGGAAACTCCGGCCAGCCCATTTCGTCCGATCCCGCCACGAACATGCAGGTGGATCCGACGAATACGCTGGCTCGTGGAAGGTGTTTCGGGGACCTCGAACCTGTTTGCGATTCATGTGAACTCATCCACGGGTCTGCTCGCCTCCAACACGGAGGAGACCGTGGTGTTGCCGAGCATAACTGGACAGAACCCGACTGTGCAGCAAGTTGCAGTTTCTCCCGACGATACTTTCGTGCTGGCCGCCATGGGTTCTCATCGGCACGGCCATCGATTCCCTTCAATCCCAATAACGCCAATCCGTTTGGAACCGTTGGAACTATCGGCGTAAAAAATGCCACCGGCGCGGCCCTCTCCGTGGCCTTTGACCCGATTCCTGCGGGCTCTACGGCTCCTCGCCTGTTCTATATTGGCGAGACAGTCGCCACCTCTGGATCAAGCAATACCGGGGGTCTGCGCGCATTCAACTTCAGCACGACGCAGGAAATCTCAGGCTCTCCCTTCGCAATCAGCGGACTGGCGCCATATTCCATCCTGCCCTTCTCCACCGGGGATTACGTCTACGTTGTGAGCCGGCAAACCAGCAGCAGCCAAACCGGCGTCATTGCCGGATTCTCGATTGTCAGCGCGAATAGCGCATTCACCCTCACTGCACTGGGAAGCACATTCGCCACCGGCATCAACCCCCAGGCGATCGTGGAAGACAATACGCATGCGTTCGTTTTTGCCGTAAACTTCGGCGGCACTCCCGACCTGAACGGTTATACGCTCGACACCACGCATGCAGGCTACCTGGACCAGGTGATCACCAGCGCAACCGGCACAGATCCTGTGCAAGCCGGGGCCATGGCAGCGCTGCATTGATACAGTGGCTGTCGCCGGGACGCGCATTGCTGCTATCCTCAAATCAGATCTTCCTGGTTGTGCACACGCGATTTCCAAATCATTACCGTCTCGTCTTTCCGGCGCACTCTGGCTGAGTTTCCCGCTCTGCTTGCAGCGGGCATTCTTCTGTTCGCCACGGGATGTAACCGGCTGCACCACGAGCGGCATGAGACCGTCTATGTTTCGGCCCGACAAATGTACCTGCACGACCGCGTTGCAGCTGTATCCAACCGCGTGGGAGAAGTCGTCAACGGGGAACCGCTCGAAGTGCTGGAACACGGGCGACGGTTTCTTAGAGTCAAGACCGACAAAAACGAGATTGGCTGGATCGAAGAGCGCGCCGTTATTGATTCCAAGACTTACGACGCTTTCGCGCACCTGGGGACCGATCATAAACAGGATCCGGTTGTCTCGACGGGCACGTTGCGCGATGACGTCTATCTGCACATCAGTCCGGGCCGCAATTCCGATCGCTTCTATCTTCTTCCCGAGAACGACAAGGTTCGGTTGCTCGTGCGCGCCTCGGTGCCGAAAGCAGCACCCGGCAGCGCCTGCAGAACCGGTCAAGCATCCAGTTCCAGCGTCGGCGGGCTCAGCCAAATCCGCTTCACCGACAACGAAAGCATCGGGAGCCAAGCCGGAAAAATCCTCTTCGGCAGCTCGACCCGCTTCAGAACCATCCGAGCAACCTGAACAGCCCGAGATTCCCATGGAAGACTGGTGGCTGATCCGCGACAGTCAGGGGCGTACCGGTTGGTTGCTCTCTGGTCGCGTGGACGTCGATGTGCCCGATGAGGTCGGACAATACGCGGAGGGCCAACGCATCGTGGGCGCTTATGTTCTCTCGCACGTCACCGATTCTGAGGCCGACGTTCCCAACCACCAGGTTCCGGTATATGTGACAGCGCTGAGTCCGCCAAAATCAGGCCTGCCCTTCGATTTCGACCAGATCCGTGTCTTCTCCTGGAGCCTGAAACATCACAGGTATGAAACTGCGTTCCGTATCCATCCCATCCAGGGATTTCTTCCTGTTCGCGTCTGGACTCAACCAGGGCAGAATGGCACTGAGCCCGTCTTCAGCTTTCAGATCCCGAGTTCCCCTGATGTAGCGATCGATCCGGCAACCGGCATCACCAAGCCAGTGAATCCGCGCACCATCGTCTACGCGATGCGCGATAACATGGTCCGCCGTATCGGCCCCGACATGGCTCCGATTCCCACATCGCATGTGCCGGGGGAGAAATCGAAATCCGGGAAAGTGGAAAAGAAGAAACGCCGCTAATCCGTCCGCCGCAAATCACCCGGTACTCAACTGAATCGCGGATCCTCATTGCTGTTTTCTTCGACCCACACACAGGCGGCCCGGTGTGAAGCCCTCGATGTTGAACTCGTCATCCCGCAGTCCTGCCGCGGCGCACATGCGGCGCCAATCGTCCGGCACGAACGCGCGCGCGAAGGAGACTGGGCCATCATGCTGCACAAAGGGATGCAAGTGAGCCACCTTTGAAAACGCCTTGAACAGGTGGTATGGAATCGGTGCGCGAGAGAGATCGTTGATGAACCATCCCACGCGCGCGTGCTCCTCCATCCACCGGAGGAAACGCACAATGTCACTCTCAGCCAGGTGGTGCGTGAAAAGCGAGCTGATCAACGATATCGATGGGCTCGCCGCTTTGATAGTGGAAAACATCTGCGGCAACCCATTCGATCCGGCTCGTGCTTGAACTTGCCTCTGCCGCGATCGCAACGGTGTCCGGATTCAGATCGCACCCTGTCAGTTTCGCGCTAATCCCACGACTCCCGAGCCCATTTCTCAATCTGCCGCAGAGTGTCGCCGTAGCCGCAACCAACATCAACGAGACATATCGGCGCATCGAGCTTGTGCAATTCAAGCGAATCGAGCCAGCGAAGCGTGGGCCGGTACCCCAGAAACCAGCGATTCACCCTATGGAGGTCTTTGAGGCATGCTCGCAACACTTCGCGGCTGCACGGCTCGTCCATTAATTCGGTCAACTCGGCGCGCCTGTTGAAGTCGAGAGAGCTAGGCGGCATGGAAGAGCATCGTCTCCGCAGTTACTCCGGGCCCGAACGACATGGCGCATCCCTGCTGTCCTGCATGTGCATCCCGCAGAATGCTCTGCAGAACGAACATCACCGTCGCAGAAGACATGTTGCCAAAACACGCAAGAACTTCACGCGACGGCCGCAGCGAATCTTCCCGTAGACCCAATCCTTTTTCGACGGCATCGAGCACTGTTCTTCCACCCGGATGTACCGCCCAAAGATCAATTTCGAGCGGATTCCTGCCCGGCGTGATCTGGCTGCCGACCTCCCGCATGGCCTTCGAAATCTCAGTGGGGACCCGTCCGGAGAGATGCATGTCGAAGCCCATCTCGCGAATCTTCCACGTGATCAGGTGACTGGTCTCAGGGATGCGCAGCGCGAGGAAGCTGTCGATGCCGAGACCCACCGGCTTGCCGCTCACAAGGCAGGCCGCGCATCCGTCAGCAAAAAGCAGAAACGACAACATCTGCTCCAGCTCCTGCGTCTCCTGCAGGTGCAGTGTGCAAAGCTCCAGATTCAGGATGAGCACGACAGCTTCGGGGACAGATCGAACGATATGATGGGCAGATTTCAGCGCATTGATTGCGGCGTAGCATCCCATGAACCCGATCATGGTTCGTTCCACTGACGGACTCAATCCGAGATGATCTACGATGTCGTAGTCCAGCCCCGGCGCATAGAGTCCGGTGCACGAGGTTACGATGACATGCGTAACGCGCCTGCGCTCCTCGGTCGTCAGGCCAAGCTTGTTCAAGGCGCACACGGCCAGTTGCGGCGCAAATTTCTCAAAGGCCTGCATGCGTCGCGCTGTACCCGGGAAACTCCCCGTCGCATAAAGGTCTTCTGCGTCGCGCCATTTCCCCCCCTCGCTCGAAATCGGTTGCAGAAACGAGTAGCGATGTTCAATCGCCGACATGCGGACCATGCGTCGAAACAGCGATCGCGTCGTCCCTTCGGGCAACATGCCTTCAGCAAAAGCGATGAATGGACGATGCACATCGTGCGGCGGCACGGATGTCGCGATCCGGTTGATGTAGGCGGTTGTCACGGTATACCTCAGTGTGCAGAATAAACGCTGTAGAGTTAGTTAGATTCATCGGAGCCGGAAGTGTCATCCAAGTGTCATGTTGATTTCAGTAGATCATCTTTGCGAGTGGGAACAGTGTTCAGCCCATGAACATTACCACTGAACCCCTGGATATAGACTCGGCCATCGATATGCATGAAATTGGTAAGCATTGGGCGTTGTGCCCTGCCAGATCACCTGCGTTGCCTGCGGATTCAATTCCTGAACGATCGCACCGCTTACTGCCGCGCTGAAGTTCGCATGGATGTTGCCGTTTGGCAGTAGCTCTGCGTTGCCCCCAAAGAAAGAGAAATAGCTCGGCGGCGGCTCATAGTGCGTCACCAGCGTGGCCGTCATGTTCCCTTCGTTCAGCTCAAGCACGGGAATAGTTGAATAGCAAGTCGGAGTAGGCGGCTTGAGCGGTTGGCACAGCACCGGCCCGCTCGGAAACATGCGGTCGTTGCCATTGTCCATCAAGCCCAGTCGAAACACTCCCGTGGTGTTCGGCGAAAAAAAGCTCAAGCCGTGCTGCGCATAGAACCAGTCCGTAGGGTCGGTGCCACCGAGCAGCTTGAAATCTCCGCCCTCGCCCAGTTTCCACATGACATCGCCAGAGCCTGTGCCGTCGAGGAAATTGATCTTGATGATCCAGTTCTGGTGGCGAATCGACAGCAGCAGATTGTGGTCGTCGCTCGAGTACGCCATATCGTTCGAGTGCGTCCAGTCGGGAAAATTCATTGGATGCCGGTTGATATCGAGATGGTCGAAGGTGTTCCACACCCAGTCTGGATTGCCGTTCGCGTCCACATCGACGATGGCGTCGCCGATAACCGAGGTCGTCCCCGGATAGCCGGGCAGGTTGGTGTAGCTCTTGTTATACGCGGCCAGCATTACCCAGTGTCCATCGGGCAACCCGATCACCCCGTGATGAAAACTCTTGAATTGGTATACATTCCCGTTTGCATCGCGAAGGCTCGATGCCGCCAGTTTCTGATTCAGCGCGTCCATCGTGATGTCGCGCACGATGTTTCCGGCTAGATCGACTTCGCGAACGTCATTCACCAGCCCCAGGGTCCCGTTTACCGTAGTCGAGGAAAGGTACGAAATCAGCATCAGCATGTCGCCGTTCGGCAGAAGTTGGATTCCCTGGATCAGATCCACAGTCGAGCCCTGGTAGAGATACGACCAGATCACATTGCCCTGTAAATCGGTTGCATACGCCTGAATTACATTCGACGGAATAACCGTGTTCCATATCTCGATTCCTGGCTGCGGTGTTCCACCATTCATTGCAGAAGCCTGTATCACAGGCGTTGGTGGCGGCGTTCCTGTGGTGCATGTGTGGTCCGCGTCGGTGTATGTCGCGCCGTTGTTGAGCATGACGTTCGCCCGCATATGATAGAGAGTCTTCCCCATCATGCCCGCGACCAGGACCTTTACCGGTCCGCCATTCGACCCACTCGGAACCTGCCAGGTATTCAGGCCATAGTTGGTGGTTTTTCCGAATTCGACCGACACATTTCCAGACGAAGGAAGACTGATTGTGTAGGCAGCGACGAGAGGACTTCCCGTCGCATCGGGGCAGGAAATCTGCGCGCCAGGAATGATCGCTGCCACCGCGGTTGCATAATTTTGCAGAGGGGAAGAAGCAAGCGCGGCAGTCACCGAGATGTTCTCGTCCTGCGTGATGACTGCGGGCGCCGTGTAATTCCCTGCAGTATCCACCTGGCCGGTCTCGGGTTTTCCGCCTACTACGCCATTCACCTCCCACTCGATTGTGCCCCCTCCTGCTGCCGTCGCAGTGAACTGAAATTTCTGTCCGGGCGAGAGTGCGACATACGTCGGCGAAATGGTCACCGACCCGTGCTGCGAAGGCGTGCCGGGCCCAGTGGGCAACACGGCGTTTGGGTTGATGAAGTAGCCGCAGCCAGACAGGAGAGTCGCAAGACCAAGCAGAAACACGCAAGCACGCGAAGACTCGGAGTATTGCCCGCGATTTCGCACCCGCCCGGCGCGCTGGCGCAGCGGATTGCGGCCGACCTCGGGGGAAGCACTCATCAGCCACTCTCAACCTAAACGGTCAGGGATATTCAGGTGCATGCAAAGAAGAATCAACGCTGAAGCTATTGACGGGTCAAGCCGCGAGAAGGGTGCTTCCGGACACCGGGTTTTTAGCGGCGAGGCACCAGAGTTCAATTGTCGGGGTGAGACTTAGGTCACGTGCGTTTGCGCAATTCGTGCTCGACGACCCGCATCATCTCCGATTCCGGAGCCGGTTTGCCGGTCCAGATCTCAAATTGGCGTGCGCCTTGCTGCACAAACATCTCCATGCCGCTGATGACTGGGATACCACGCGATTTTGCCAGCTTCAGCAGCGGCGTTTCCAGCGGGTTATACACCATGTCGAAGACGAGGCTCGCGTTCAACTCGTTCTCCGCGATTGGGAGCGCCTGCTTTGTCCCTGCCATGCCACAGGGCGTCGCGTTGATCATCACATCAAAGTGCTGTTTGGCGAGCAACTCGTGCTTCAGAGACTTGGCTTTTGCATGCCTGGCCAAGGTCACTGCGTGTTCGTGTGTGCGGTTGACGATCAGCACCTCTGCGCCCTGGTCGACCAATCCGAAGACGGCCGCACGGGCAGCGCCTCCGGCTCCGAGAACAACGACACGGGCGCCCCTCAGCCGCAGACGGCGTTCCAGAGGACGGACGATTCCGGCTACATCTGTATTGAAGCCGTAGAGCTTTCCGTCCGCGCCCATGCGCAGTGTATTACAGGCGCCAATCCGCGACGTCAGCGGATCCATGTTCGCCAGATGGGGTAGGATCTCCGTTTTTAGCGGCATGGTGATGGCGCAACCGGCCAGGGGCAACTCCAGCGCGAGGGTCAGCAGATCCTGCACCGACTTGGTCTTCAGCGGAATCAGGATCGCATTCACAATCTCGCGCCGGAATGCGGCATTGTGCAGCAGCGGAGAAAGCGAGTGGGAGATCGGATTGCCGGCGACTCCAAAGACCCGTGTCGCCTGGTCCAGGTGGTCAAGCCGGTACACGTCTCGAAGAGCCTCCGCTCTTACCTGTCCGGGTGCTGTCTCCGTGCCCTCGGAGTAGGACGCGAAGGTGAACGCTGCACCGGCTCTTGGACCGAGTACGCGGCTCACGAGACCTTCCTCGCCCATGGCGATGCCAACAATGTGCGAGGCGAGCGAGCGATCCTCAATCAGTCGAAGGACGGCGAGGTTATCCGCCAGAGTGCGGGCTGTAGAGACAACCTTGACAAAATCTGGCTTGAATACCTCGATCCGGTCGGCCGCCTGCTCCAGTCCCTTTGTCCGGCTAAAGTCATGAAAACTAATCAGTAACGCGGCGCCCGCCGTGCGCAGCTTGCTTAATTGAGCCGATTTGGCTTCTTCCGCCGATTCAACTTCCAGATCGATGATCTGGCACCCTGCCTGGGCTGCCTTGGTGAGGATCTCGAGTTCTGCCGCGAGCGGGCCGTCAAATCCGCCGCCATGAGCCTTTCGCCGGCAGGTGGCTATCGCGGTGACCTCTTTGTGCTCGCCCAGGAACTGCTTCAAATAGGAGAATGCGTTGGCCGGCTTGGGAAGCGAATCAAGTCTTAACTCGATGAATTTGAAGTCTTTGACAGCTGACTCTGCCCTGTCAAGCAATTCCGCCGGCGAGCTTCCTTGGATAGCCACACACATCTTCCCGAGGCGCAGGCGCGGGGTGACCGGGAGGGGGGTGGGGGGGTGCGCTATGGCGATCGCGTGCGGCATTTTCGTTCAGACGCATCTTAGATGGCTTAGGTTTCGTATGCAACAGCAAGATAAGCCCTTTCGTAACTTTATCAGTCAAGATTCGCCTCCGGAACTGCCTTTTTCCTGATGCTTTTCGAGGCTTTTACTCCTCGCGAAGGGTCTTTGCAGGGTCAATTCTGGCAATTCTGAGTGCCGGAATTGTCGCGGCAAGTATCGTAACTGCGGCCAGAGTGGCCAGCACCGCGAGCATGCTCGGAACATCAAAGGCTCCGACTCCATAGAGCAGGCTCCGCATGGCACGCAAGGTGCCGACACATAGGAGGAGCCCGAGCGCCAAGCCGAGGGCCGACGCACGTACGCCGGAACCCGAGACATGGGCCATTGCCTGCCGGATGGTCGCGCCGAGGGCGATGCGGATGCCGATTTCGCGGGTCCTCTGCGTCACCAGGTTTGCCACCAGAGCAAAGATGCCGACCCCGCTCAGCAGCAGGGCCAACCCTGCCATGGTGGTCAGCAGCGCAACCTCGATCCGCTGCATAGCGAGAGCTCCAGCCTGAAGATCGCTCATTCGATAGAAGCCGGAGAAAGGAAGCGCCGGATCGACGCCGACGAGCGCCTTTTGCATTTGTTCGGTCAGTCCTTCCACCGGTCCCGCGGTGCGGACCACCCAACTGGGTTGGAACCAGACATGAACGAAGAGCATCGGTGCGGCAACTTGAGCGGCGGGAATGTATATGGTTTCTTCGCTCTGGATGGGGGCCGTGGGATTGAGGCCAGAGGTTAGCTGGATATCGGAGACGACGCCTACGATCAGGAGGTTTTTGTCGAGTACGAGGCCAACGGGATTGAGCCCCGGGAAGAACTTTTGCGCGAAGGTGGAGTTAATGATCGCGACCGGTCGCGTGTTCGGACCGTCTGCACTGGTGAAGGCGCGACCGCGGATGAGTGGCATCTGAAGCACGTCGAAAAAGCGAGGAGTGACATAAACAACGTCGGTGCCGACGGACTTGCCGGTTTGGGGACCGTCGTGGAGGGTGACTCCGTCGTTGAGCGTACGTTCGTAGGGCAGGGTCAATCCCACTGCAGCCGATTCGACACCGGGAATGCGCTGCATGGCGTCGATGCCGTCGCTCATGAGCCGGCGAAAGGCGACCGGGTCATGATAGCGGGCGTCGTCGAGGGAGGCTTTGGCGGTCATGACGCCGTTGGGATTGAAACCGGGCGGCAGCGTTTCGAGATGAATGAGCGAGCGAATGAGCAAGCCCGAACCCGCGAGCAGAACCACTGTCAGCGCGACTTCGCCGGCGATCAGTGCCTGACGAAGATGAACGGACTGGGCAGCCGATGCGCCGCGACTGATCATGGAGTTGCGAAGGTTGACTCGGCTGGTCGCCAGTGCGGGCAGCATGCCGAAGAGGACGCTAGTGAGGAGTGAAACTGCCATGGTGAAGGCAAGGACCGGCCCATCCAGCGGTACGCTGGCGACCGGCAGAAAGCCCTCCGGCAGCAGGGAGAGCAGTCCTCGCAGCGCGGCGAACCCAACGCCAATTCCAGCAACGCCGCCAAGGCAGGCAAGCATCAGGTTCTCAAGCCAGAGTTGCTTCTGAATCTGCCAGCGGCTGGCGCCGAGGGCCATGCGCGTGGCGATTTCGGGAAGGCGCCGCGACATGCGCACCAGTGTGAGTCCGGCGAGATTGGCGCAGGCGATCATCAGGATGAATCCCGCCGAAAGCATGAGGGCGATGGCGCGCGGCCGCAGTACGGCGGTCATTCCGCGCTGCAGCGGGACGGTGTAGTAGAGGATCTTGGTCCCGGGATTCCTGCTTTCGATCTGCGATATCCGATAGGCCCAGGCGCGATTGATTTCGGCATCGGCCTGCTGCCAGGTTGCTGCGCGGTTCAGGCGGAAGATGACGCCGAAGTTGGTGCCTTGCCCCTCGCCTTCGCGGCTGGGTTGAAGCGAGGTGTAAAGGTCGGCATTCAGCGGAGTGATTGCGCCCTGAGGAAGTATGCCGAAGACGGTGTAGGGCTCTCCTTTGAGGTGGATCGTCTGGCCGATCAGATTGCGGTCGGAAGCGAAGGTGGTTTGCCAGAGGTTGTAGCTGAGGATAACGGCCTTTGGCCCCTTCGGGGCATCTTCGGCGGCGGAGAAGGCTCGCCCGACGGCGGGACGGATCCCAAGCACGTCGAAGTAGCGCGCTGAAACGCGGCCTGCATGGACGTAGGCGATCTGCGAGCCGGCTTGCAGGTTTGCACCGCCCGCGAGGGCGGCGTAGACAGCGGATGTGAGCGAGGGCACGTTGTCGCGCAGACGCTCCCACTGCGTACCGTCGATCCAGCGCAGTCCATTGGAGGCGTCTGGCCCCTGTTCGCGCTGAAAGAGGGTTCCGATGCGGTCGGGCTGCGGGTACGGCAGGCTCTTCAGCATGAGCGCATTCACCATGGAAAAGATGGCGGTGTTGGCTCCAATGGAAAGAGCGAGCGTAATCACGACGGTGAGGGTGAATGCCCGGTTGCGGAGCAGTTGCCGCATTGCGAAGCGAAGATGCTGACCGAGAGAACTCATCGACTACCTCCAGTTGTGGGAACAGCGGGAAGTGTAACGATCAGATGAAGCACTTGGATTGCCAGAATTTCCCGTCTCATAACTCTAATGAATGGTGCAATGGGCTTCGTGAAATCCGTTTTGCAGACCTTGTTACGATGTCCGGTTACGGAGTCCGGACACTCCCGGATCCTGAGGCTGCAACCTCAATCTATGGGCACCATCGAAAGGCAAGTCGGATTAATACCCAACTTTCGCCTTGAACTCTCGGGCCCGGTCGCGTGCGACGGTCAACTCCGTTTCTTTGCTGTCCTTGAGGCGAACATTCAATGCGCCACCGGTGAGCAAGGCGACCTCTTTGACCCAGCTGAGATTTACGATCGTTCCGCGGTGGATCCGGGCAAACTGCCTGGGGTTGAGTTTGTCTTCCAGCTCCGTAATCGTGTGGTCCACGCAGAAGACCTTGCCTTCAGAGACGGCAAAGGTTAATTTGTCTTCCGCATAAAAATGGGTCACACGGACCAGGTCGAGGAACCAGAGCCGATCTCCGAGACGAGACGCGATGCGGTCAGGATATTCCGGCTTTGTCTCGCGCAGGGAATTCGCGAGTTGCTGGAACAGCTTCTGGAAGTCCGGCTGCGCAACCGGCGAGTTCCTCAAGCGTTCAACCTTATTGAGAGCACGTTCGAGGGATTCCGGTTCGACGGGCTTTAGGAGATAGTCCACTGAGTTCACAGCAAACGCCTGCAGCGCGTACTGATTGTAGGCGGTGGTGAAGATGACGATGGGCTGGAGGGGCAGGCGCGCCAGCACCTCGAATCCGTTCAGACGCGGCATCTCGATGTCGAGGAAACAGACATCGGGAGGATCGGCGGACAGCGCCGTCACTGCTTCTTCGGGTTCGGTGGCGCTACCGATTACCTGCACGCGGTCAGTCTCCTGCAGCAGCCGGCGCAGCCGCTCGAGGGCCGGCGGTTCGTCGTCCACCAGGTAGGCGCGCAGTTTCATACGTGCGGTAACACCATCTCCACAACTGATTGGCCGTCTCTACGGAAAACGTTCAGGTGTGCCTTGTCTCCGAACAGCGCATCGAGCCGCTCCACGAGATTATCGAGCCCATGCCCTGCGGGTATTGCGGTCATGTCGAATCCAGGGCCAGTATCGCGAACTTCGATTCTGAGGTTCCCGTTTTGCTCAGAAGCTGCCACCAGAATTTCTCCGCCGCCGCGCTGTGGAGTGACTCCGTGTTTCACGGCGTTCTCAACCAGCGCCTGCACAGACATGGGAGGAACCCTGGCGCTGCGCAGATCGTCGGAAACCTGAGTCGAACCGCGCAGCTTGTCTCCAAAGCGCGATTTCTCAATTTCCAGATAACTCTCGACCATGGCCAGCTCTTGCTGCAAGGGAATCAAGGTTTGATTGCTGTTGTCGAGCGAAGCCCGCAGGAGGACTGCGAGTTTGCCCACAATTTGTTCCGCCTTTGCCGGGTTCACGGCGATCGCTGAACTGATCGAATTCAACGTGTTGAAGAGGAAATGTGGATGGATGCGCGATTCGAGCGAGCTCAGCCGTGCTTCTGCTGCCAACTTCTTTGCTCGCTCTTCGCTCACTTCTTTTTCGTGCAGCTTCTCCTCTGCGACTCGCACGCGCTCGCGCAAGATTGCGTGAACCAGCGCGCCTAAACCGAAGACTGCGGACAACGGAAGGCTGACACGCAAAGTGTTCAGGTAGACAGGCCAAAACTGGCGCGGAGCAATCACACCGAACGCCATCAACAGGGTTTGAGCGACCAGACAACCCACTGGGACGAAGACGAGGATGCAGAGAAACAAGGTGGGCATGAGGGGAAGCTTGCGGGCCTGCACTCTCGCCGCAATGGCGCTGATTCCCAAAAAGCCAAGAAGGCCGGTCAGGTTTGCGAAGAGAAGTGAATATCCCAACTCATAGAGCAGGTCTCGCCCACTTGTGACCTGATTTCCTATGATCCGGACGAAGACCACGACCGCAACCGCGACATTGATCCAAAGCAGAGAGAACAGCCAGTTGCCCTTCGTCGTGCTCATGGGATGCCTCGTTCGGTGCCGTCCTCTACTTTGCGTCAACCGGTTCAAACGTACCGCTGCGGAAGATGTTGAGAACCTGCGGCGTGTCCTGGCCGGGCAGCTTCATCTCTCCGACCACGCTCTCATTGAGAGTGGAGTATTCAATCTGCCTGGTCTCGAGCGATACCCAGATCTCTCCCCAATAATCGCTGCGTCCGTTCAAGGTCATTCCGCCTGTCGCAATCTGGAGTGGGTTGAAGAATGCCTGGTACTTGATCAGGGCGCACTCCTGGCCATTTCTTTGCGAACGGCCGATCCACTCCAGCACGACGTTGTGGTTGCGGAACGTACCCACATCCGGGATGTTCACATCCTGGTTGGAGAGAATCTGGTAGGGCTCGTTGAGCTTCAGTTGATCGAAGTGGTTCTGGCCAAACATCTCGATCATGCTCGTGTCCCAAACCAGATTACGCTGCATGACCGCAGTGGGAGGGAATCCTTTGAAGAAGTCGGGCGTCATGGTGCTCGCCATGTCGTTGCGATAGCGAAATCCCTCCATGAAGTCGCTCTTCTGAGGCGCATCGAAGGCGCGGTGGCACCAACCGCGTTGGCCATGGTTACGTTCTTCCACATCACGTCTCCTCCCGGGAGTCCGCGGGTGTACTCGCCGGTGACGCGCTGGCGGTATACCAATTCGCCCTTGGTGTTGGCGGTGTTGTAGTCCACGGAAAACTTGTAGGTTCGAGGGCCGCTGTCTTTCACGGTCGTTCCCTGGGGCAGGTTCCAGGGCTGAGCAGGTTTCGATTGGCCAGGCAAGCTGGTTGCTGCCCATATGGCCAGTCCTGCAATGAACAAGGAAGTTCTAATTCGCGTTTGCATAGGTCTTACCTCTCAGCAGGAATCTTCCACCGCCGAAGGTGCGAAGTCATTTTGTTTACGACGAATGGCCCGGATTGCCGATTACTGGCCGTTTCGGACGGACGAATCGTGATGCGTCCTGGCGGATCGCCGAGAGAACGTCCCTCAGCGGCTAAAGCCGACGTTGAAATTGTGCTGCTTACGGCACGCGACCCACTGTGTGGGTTCCCCGAGCCGTGCCCCTTCAAAGCCATGAGTTTTTCCGCAGGCCGTTAAGCCGGGCCCTTTGCGGCACGCAGTGGCAGGGCCGCGCTATGCGCGTGGCAGTGTAAGGATGTGGTAAACGGGAAAGCACAGCAGGAGCGCGGCGATCACGAGCAGTCCGATGCGCACACCGCGCGTCTTGAAGCGTTGGCTGATGGCCATCAGCAGCAGCACGGTTGCCAGGGTCACAGTCACTCGCACGTATTGGTCGGAGAGTTGGCGGCCTCGCGTGCCTTGATCGAAGACCTTTGTGGCTTGGTCATTCAACCTCGCCGCCTCTTCGGTTTTGGAGCTTCGGTATTCCGCCATCAGCTGAGGACCGGCCGGGGCATTGGGGTTGTTGACCGGGTCAGTCTTCTTCCAGGCTTCAAAGGCGGGACGAAACTCGGGAAGAAAGCGGCGTTCAAAAAGATCGGCGAGCTTTTTGTCTCCGTGGGCCTCGGCTTTCAGCCACTCAACCACGGTCGACGCGTTGTACAAGCGCTCCTGATTGGCAAATGTGGCGGCTCCTTCAGCTTCAACCCGTAGCCTGCTCGCCAGGCCATACAGTTCGGCTTCATGTCCAGTCCAGAGAGCTGCCTGATAGCCGCTCCAGGCAGTGGCGATGGCAACCACGGCGAGCACGATGGCCTCCGCGATCTCCAGAATCTCGTGCCCCAAAACATGCGTAGATTCTCTGTGCTCGCTGAGATGGTGGGCAATTTCGATGTTGGAACCGCCAGCTTCCGGCATGGAGAAGACCCCCAAGGCGATCAAAAGCTCTGTACGGGTGTAGATGCAGACATCTGGTTGACAAGTACATCCTGACTTTTCGGGCGTGATGCGCCGGTCGGCGCAATTCCACTATCTGTTTTGCGCGTCGCGGTCGGTCAACGTCTTCAGAAAGCTGATTACATCGTCGATTTCTGCATCGGACCAGGCGGGAGATGCGCCTTCTTTGCGGGTCAAAGGCTCGTCAATGACGTCGATGTTGCTTCGCAACTGTGACGGGAGGTCATCGAATTTGTCAGCAACGCCAGCCGGAGATAAGGGGTACCAAAGCCGTGGATCCGTGTCACGCTGCACGTAAAACCGCAGTGCTTCTTTGAGCGTGTGAAAGCGCCCATTGTGGAAGAAGACAGAGCGTGTTGCGACGTTGCGCAATGTTGGTGTTTTGAATAGCCCGCAGAACTGCGACTCTGCAGCCTGATCCTAGCGCAGTGGCCCGCACAGGCCCATGTCGAAATAATCGGGTGCGGCGTTTGCCTGAATTTCCGGGTTACGCGGTACGCCCAGTGCTTCGAACTCGTAATCGGTGAATAGTGGGTGTGAACCGTCGACGCCTTTGCGATCGAGATGACAGGATGCGCAGTTACCGCGCCGTCGATCGTCAAACAAGGCCAGTCCTCGTTGCTCTTGCGCGGAAAGTCGGACCTTGCCATCGAGGTAGTCGTCGTACTTGCTGCTGAAGGGATGGAAGCCTGGATCTTCCAACTGGAAGCGTTCGATGGCGATGAGTGCCTTGGCATAGGCCTTGGCCGGATCATCGAAAATGTCGTTGCCAAACGCTTTGCGGAAGTCATCCGCGTAGGAGGCGCGCTGCAGTTTGGCTGCTACATCGGCAGGTCCGGCATTGGCCATCTCATTGGGTGCCAGAAGCGGAAAAGAAGCCTGGTCATGGAGCGTATTGAAACGGCCATCCCAGCCGAAGCCGCCGGTTGGGGGATCGTTGCCTTCGAGAATGCGTTCCGCAGGATTTTCGATAAATCGCTTGTGCCAGGCCGGCGTGCGATTCAACGCATAACGCAGGGACGGCACAGCGCGCGCCCCCTGGCGGTCCAACCCGGGTCCGCCAAGTTGCACCGGCAACGCGTTTGATGGTCCATAGGCATGTGCGGGGTCATGGCAAGTTGCGCATGACATGCGTCCAGATGCCGACAGCGAGGTGTCAAAGAAGACCTTCCTGCCCAGGGCGGCGATGTCAGAAGTCGTCTGACTCGGAGCGGTCTCCCCGGCGAACAGCGTCCGCGAAGTGAGCCCGTAAGAGAGAGCTACCAGCACAATTGCGGCGATGGCGAGCTTGCGATTGGAGATTCGGATACGCGTAGTTATATGAGACATTCCTGCTACAAAGAAACCCTTAAACAAATAGTGTTAAGCGGTGGTTGCCGTCCGGTAGAAACCCCGAACGGCAACCGCTTCGCATTTGTTTTACCAACCTTGGTTATGGTGTTCGGGATCGCGATCGTGATTCTGCGCGAATACATTCTCGTCGTTGCCGATGGTATCCAGAAAATATCCCAACGACGGATTGTCAGCCGCATAGCCGAGATGCTCGTGAAGCTGGAAGATATCCTCGAGGCTCCGGAGCAGTGAATAGTGGTTGTACCCAATATCAGAGGTGCTGCCCGGCTTTACGAATGGGGAGAGTAATACCGCGCCCACCTGGTCGCCGCCATAACCGTTGAAGACGATTTGCTCAACCAGACTCGGGCTGCTGAGCAGGGTGAAGATTCCGGGACGATCAGCGGACAGATTGGGGCCTTCCTGCTGACTGCAGCAGGTTTCACCTGGGAACGTGATGGAGACCGTCGTTTGCTTGGTGCTTGTGTTTACGGCCACGTTTTCTGTGTAGTTGCTTTCGTCAAAGGTGATGACGAGAAGGCCGTCTTTTTTGTAGGCGGGTGACGCCATGATCTTCGGCACCCAGGTCTGGAGAAAGGCGTCCACGGAAGTAAGGCCGCCGGGCTGGCCGTTGGCGCAGGTTGTGCCGGCGGCGCCAGTGCCGCTGCCGTCGTGGCCGTCGTCGCACAGGTTGGGCGTGATGAATACGAAATTTGGGGTAGTACGCTCGTCGGCCAGGTCAGCCGGCAGCGCATTCAGATTGACTACATGATGTGCGCAGCGGCGTTGATCATCGATGATGGAGTGGAAGTACATGAACGGGTCGTGACGGGTGGCGTAGGCATCGCCCAGCGGCACCGCGGCGCTTGGCGCCTCAGCATCGTTGGTGTTGTCAGTGCCGACGCCAATGACCGGGTGCCCGCAGGCAGCGGTCTCACGGGTGGGATCATTTCCCATGTCGCCCATGTAGCCCTTCCAGGTCAATCCTGCCTCGTCGAGCTGATTGGGCAGCGTCCGAACTTCCTTGCCGTAGATGCATCCGCCATTGGCAATGACCTGTCCATCCGGGGTCGTTCCGGTTTGCTCCACGTTGTTGTAGTTCCCAACGGTCCCGGAGAATCCGGGCAGGCAATCGTTGTCGGTATCAGGTGTCGGCGACTGGCCGCTCATCATCGAGATGTAGTTATCAAGACTGACGTGGCCCGTACCGTAGTACTGCGTCAACAAGGCCCCCATCGGCACCAGGGTCTTCTGCAGGTATGGATCCTGCGTGCTGGTTCCAAAGGTGTTGCTGTATGTCTTGTTTTCGAGGACGATCACGAAAACGTGTTTGATGTTAGCCGCCGCCGTCGATACGCGATCTTTGTGGTCCTCGGCAAACGTGAAACCTGTGGCGCCAACGATGAGCGCGCAGGTGAGCGTGACCGACGCGAGGCGCGTCAGGAGTAGCTTACGCATAGATGTCCCTCCGGGGAAACTTGCTTGGTTTTGAGTAGTTTCTCAACCGACCTGGCAACGCCGGATTACAGGGGTGTGAACATTTGGCGTGTTCGTATCGTGGTGTGTTGCAGAAGTGATTCCGGCGGGATCTGAACGGGGAGAGAGCATCGTTTCGGACCGGGGAGGATTACTGACGAGTAGGCCACCAGTTACGGTTTGGCTGTCGGAGGCTGCTGCGCTCCGGAGTGAATTGGCGAGAAATGCACTTCAACGGTGTTGGGGAGTGTCGCGCGATTAGGACACAAATCAAGCGAATCGATTAATCCGCCGTGTTCCTCCGGCCTGAAGACATTCTTATGCATCCGAAAATCCCCACTCAACAGTGCATCAACAGGCTGGAGGGGCCAGGTATGGAGCTTCACCTTTGTTGTTACTCGAATCCAGTGCCCCGGTTCTAACGCCAGAATCGTATCTGGGTGTTCGGCTGATCCGTACAATTCAACCCAGCCGATGCCAAACGCCGTTGGTGGGCCGGGCGCATAGAGTCTGACCCGTAACGCAAGGCTGATGTAATCGAAGTCCTGCAACCCTCCAGACGGTTGGAGATCGGTCAGCTCTAGTGAAATTGGAACCTCGATTGGACTAGTTCCCGTGTTTAAAATACGAAACTCGGCATCGAACGAGTCTAAAGTGATATGAGTCGGGGTAACGCGATCAAGCGCGACACGCAAGCCCCCCACTGCGTTGGTGCAGTCCCCAACAGAAGTTTCTTTGATTACGACGCACGGTTCGGGGACACAGTTTGGTTCTTTTGCTTGCGGGACTCGCAAGGTGGTCCGCTGCTGAACATTTGAGAGGTCGATAACCTTAGCTTGTTGGGCCCTCAGCAAATGCATGGAGCACAGCAGACAAAACAACTAGAATACCCGTCCAAGAGGCACATCGGTATTGTATAGCTGACGACAATTGGCACACTCACAAGCTGCCTACGACGTGCGACCCCAAGCCTGCGCCTCGATCTTCCAGACGTCATCGCGGTTGGCGAACGTGTACGCAAGGGTGCCAGTCCGAACGGCGGACTGGCCCTTAATCGTGACAGTGAGAGTCCCCGATATGACGGCATACGCGGACGAGCCTTCGACATTCCAGAAGCCCATCTCGTAGGACAGGTGCTCGTAGGTCACGCCAAGGTCCTCACGCCATTTCGCTACGTCGGCGAGCCAATTGGCCGGAGCATTCGGGTTCAACCACCGATAGGGCGCAATGCCGTCGATGATGATCGCGGTGTCCCCGAAAACGCTGAAGAAAAGATCGCTGTCTTGGGAATTGAAGCCGTTGATGTGGCCGTCGATTAGACTCTGGATTTCAGCCGGTGGGTTGTTGGTCACGGTAATCCCCCAGTGCCCGTAGGCTCGCAGGTGCCTTTAGCAAGGGCAACTGCGGGTTATACCAGAAAGTCCTGTCATTTTTCGAGGTTCGGGGCGGTCGAGTAGCCCCGGGGAATTTCACCCCGAGGCTCTCCCAGAACCGTGCGTGAATCTCTCGATTCACACGGCTCTTCATAGCCGCAGCTTGCTCTCTTTCGAGAGCAACCGTCTCGGGAGGAAAGAGCTCATCCTGGAAATCCAGTTGGCCGAACCCTCCGTTGAGCTATGTCATCCTCTTCGCTCCACGTCCATTACGGACGCTTCAACGCTACTACAGGATGATCCGCCATCTTCAAGTGCATCGATATTTCCCTTTCGTGGTGCTCACTTATAGGTTTTCTCTTGGCATCACTTGAAGACTTCCCATGTTCCGCCTAACCGCCTCATTGGCAAGCTCAGGCCACCTCTATGCTGGATGCCGCTACGCCCGTAATCAGGTACCGTCGCAGCTTGTCCCGCAGCAGTGACCACACCGCGGTTTTGACATCGTCTAATAGGTTTCGACACTTCATCAGTGGTTCCTTTGCAGTCCTCTTCTTGCCTGACACCTGACCTGGTACTCGCCAGGCCTTTTCCTTCTGCGCACACGACCATGGCACTTAACCACAGCCGCCGAAGGTGGTTTGAAGCCCGCTCCTGCAAGCCGGCTCCGAGGGGCCCGCCCTCATCGGTTAAACAGTTACGCACGTTCCGCTCTCACGAGCTTCGCGTGCTCATGGCACACAGTCACCACCTACTCTTCTTCAGGCCGTCAGCTCCTCCGGATTTTCCGGCCTGCTTCGCACGGGTGGCTGCATCTAAGTCACCCAGGACAAACGAAGTGCCCAAACCAAGGTAGTCCAAATGTGGCTGCCCAAAGGACGCCCGGCCCCTAGCAAAGGCGGGGTAAATTCTGAGAGTGATTTCCTTCAAATGGAAGGAATGTTGGACTCGCTGCTCCTAAGTGTTTCCACGCGGGGAAAGAGAGGGGCTTGAAAACCGGCTTTAAGTTGTTGCTTGTATGGTGGGCGCTGCAGGATTCGAACCTGCGACTTCCACCGTGTGAAGGTGGCACTCTACCGCTGAGTTAAGCGCCCTTGCGGGATGGCGTGAGGCGCGCCAGAGGGGCTCCCTGTAAGGTAGAGTATCACCAGCGACACACTGCGGCCAACCTGTGGTATCTGCTGTTTGGGAGGCAACGGAAATCGCTCTAAGTTACTGATGCGCTGGCGAGTACGATCAAATCGATCAATCCGATCAAGCCGAGAGGCACGCGAGTCCGCTGCTGAGGACAAGTCGCCGGCTCTCCCCCTTTCAGGCGCCGGCGGAATTGGCTGGCACGGTCTGGAGCTTGCCGCGGCTGGCGCGGAAGGCCTGCGGGAGACGCCGCCGCTGGCGGCCATGTCAAACCGGACAAATGAAGCAGATGATGAAGGTGATGAAGGGCCTGCTGGGAAGGCCGATAACCGTCCTGGGTCCGAAGGTCCCGGGTCCAACCGTCCGGGTTCCAGCCGTCCGGGGAAGCCATCCAAGGGGCAGAGACTGGTAAACAGTTCAAAATCAGAGCCGGAAACTGACGAATATGCGCAACCTTCCGATACGGACGGGGTTCCAGAGGATATGGCAACCCTGGTACTGGACAATCCGGCACTGGGACCGGCACTCGCACAGGGCGCAGCGCTGAATCCGCCCGATCCGCAACGGCCCATCAATTACGCGCTCGATGAGTCGAGCGACGCGGCGGTAATGCTGCGGGTAGCGGCGGGCGATGAGGCGGGTTTCAATTACCTGGTTGGAAGGTACCACCGTGCGATGATCAGTTTCCTTTTTCGCATGGTGCATAACCAGGCGGTTGCCGAGGAATTGGCGCAGGAAGTTTTTCTGCGGGTGTATCGTTCGCGTGAGAGCTATCGAGCCGAAGCGAAATTCACTACGTGGCTCTATCGCATCGCAACCAACCTGGCGGTAAATCACGCGCGCGACACCAAGCACGAACGCTCCGCGCAGACGATTTATCTGGATGCGCCGGATCCGGAGTCAGGGACGACACCGGACGTGGCCGACGACACTCCGACGGTGGAGCAGAACATTTTGCGCGATGAGCGCATGGCGGCGATCCGGGCACATGTAATGGCTTTGCCGGAACGCCAGCGTATGGCAGTGTTGATGCACAAGTATCAAGGGATGGATTATCGCCAGATCGGGGAAGTTCTCAAGTTGAGCGAGTCGGCGACCAAGTCGCTGCTCTTCAGGGCATACCAGACGCTGCGGGATAAGTTGAAGGAATTCGTGTAACCACCCCAGAGGGTGCCTGCTGTCGCTGGGGAGTCGGGGATCAGAGCGGGTTGGGATCTTGGGAAAATTGAAGCCGGGCGACACCGGCGGGGAGTGGGGTAGCGATGGAAACGATGAACAAATGCACCGCGATGGAAACGAAGCTTGCAGACATGCTGCTCGATCCAGAAGCGGCTCCGGCCAAGGTTAAGACTCATGTTGCGGAGTGTGAAAGCTGCCGCAAGGAGTTGGAGGAGATGCGCGCGACCATGGCGGCGATGGATGCCTGGACTGCGCCTGAGCCCAATCCCTACTTCATGACCCGGCTGGGTGCACGGATGCGCGAGGAACGCGAAGCACCGCCGCAGACGTGGTTTCAGCGCATCCGCGCCCGCTACGCTTATGGGCCGCCGATGCACGCTCGTCCGCTGGCTGCGATGGCGCTGACGGTGATGCTGCTGGTAGGCGGCGGAACCTACCTGGGGATCACAAACGTGGAGCAGCCTCAGCCGCAACAAGGTCCTGAAGCTGCCGTAGTACACGATTTGCAGACTCTGGACAGCAATGCGCAGGTGCTCGATCAACTGGAAGCGATCTCCGATAGTGGAAACGGCGGAGATGTGCAGCAGCAATAGTTGAAGAAATAACGAAGGAACCTGAGGAAACGGCGGGGGCCAAGACAATGAACGGGGCAGGGAATGGGGCAAGAAGCAAAGGCGTTGCAAGGCAGACGCGCGCGGCAGTTCTGACTGCTGTGGCAGCGATTGCCCTATGCCTTTCCCCTGCCGGCCTGTTTGCCCGCCAGAAGCCTTCACATCAAGCTCCCCATTATTCGGCTCCGCGTTATTCAGCTCCGCGTCAGCAGAGCCGGCCGCAGAATACGCATCCCCAGTCGCCACGCCAGCAGGGGCAGGCAGCGCCGCAGTACCAGCCTTATCGCGGAGGCGCTGGAGGGCAAGTCCAGCGTCCGGTACAGAACCAGTACGCTCCGCAAGCGGGCGCTCGTGGGGTCTATCCGAATTCGATCTACACCGCGCCGGCCTATGGGCGACAAGCGTATCCGGGAACGGCCCAGCAGCTCTATGCGCCTCCGGGGCATCTCGGCGCCTGGCTTAACAACCATCGCAATGTACCGGTTCCGCAACAGCAGCAGATGCTGCGCAACGATCCCAGCTTCAGACGGCTACCGTCGGGCGAACAGCAACGCTTGATGAACCAGTTGAACCGGGTCAACCAGCTACCCCACGCACAACGCGAGCGGCGGCTGGCGCGTGCCGAGAACCTTGAACGCCTGTCACCCGAAGACCGCGCCCAGGTTGCGGCATCGGCGCGGCGCTGGACCAGCTTGCCACCGGACCGGCAGGCGATGATGCGTAATGCCTTTCGCGATCTGAAATCCGTCCCGCCGGATCAGCGCGCTATTGTGCTGAACTCAAGCCGCTACCAGGGGCAGTTCAGCCCGGAAGAGCGGGGCATCCTGTCGAATATGCTGCGGGTTGAGCCTTACGCACCGCCGCAGTAAGACAGCGTCAGATCTGCAGCATCCCCGTCGAGAGAGCTTCTCGGCGGGATTTGTTTTTTGGGGCAGCGACGCTGGTGATGTGAGTCTGAATTTAATTGAAGAACCCAGGGAAGGCCAAAAGCAGATTCTTCGCTCACCACCCCCAAACTGAACTGCGTTTGGGGCCCCGTTCGCTCAGAATGACACCATCAATTATATGAGAATGTGATACTCAGGAAACTATGAGCTGACGGCGGCTTTGCGGGCTTCCGTGTCGAAGATGGTGGGGTCGGGCTCTTTGAAGAAGGCGGCGTGGAGCGAGCGGACGGCTTCGTCGGCGTCGTCTTCTTCGATCATGAAGCTCATGTTGATTTCGCTGGCGCCCTGGGAGATCATGCGCACGTTGACGTGCCTGATGGCGCCGAAGACCTGCGCGGCCATGCCGCTCTGTCCGCGAATGTCTTCGCCGACCAGGCAGACGAGGGCCTTCTTGCCTTCGTATTTCACGTCGGCAAGCTGGCTGAGGTCGGCGGCGATGAGGGGCAGCTTGTCGTTGGAGTCGACGGTGAGGGACACGGAAACTTCGCTGGTGGAAACCATGTCGACGGGGCACTGGTGCTTGTCGAAGATGGCGAAGATGGCCTTGAGATAGCCGTGGGTCATGAGCATGCGGCTGGCGACCACGTCGATGATGGAGAGCTTCTTCTTGACCGCGATGGACTTGAAGGGGCTGCTGCAATGCGGCGCGAGCGAGATGATGCGGGTGCCTTCGTTGGACGGGTTCCTGCTGTTGAGCACGAGCACGGGAATGTTTTTTCTGACTGCGGGCAGGATGGTGGCCGGGTGCAGAACCTTGGCGCCGAAGTAGGCGAGCTCGGCGGCTTCTTCAAAGCTGATGACCTTGACGCGCAGGGCATCGGGACAGACGCGGGGATCGCTGGTCATGATGCCGTCGACGTCGGTCCAGATTTCGATGGCGTCGGCGGCGAGCGCGCCGCCGAGCAAGCGCAGCGGTGAAGTCGGAGCCGCCGCGGCCGAGCGTAGTGGTGATGCCGGCTTCGTTGGAGGCGATGAAGCCGCCCATCACGGGCACCTTGCCTCGTTCGAGCAACGGGCGGAGCTGCTCGGTGGCGCGTTTCTCGATGAGCACGTCGAGGGGAACGGCTTTGCCGAATTGCGAGTCGGTGACGATGACTTCGCGCGCGTCGACGTGGGCGGCGTTGATGCCGCGCTCGCGAAGGCGGCGGCGATGATGCGGCTGGAGAGGCGCTCGCCGTAGCTGACGACAAGATCGGAGATGCGCGGGGTGAGTTCGAGAATGGCGGCGAGGCCGCGCAGGATTTCGTCGAGCGAGTCGAATTTCTGCTCGATCAGGTTGCAGAGCGCGGCGGAGTCGGCCGGCGTCTTGATCAGCGCGCAGGCGGTGTCGCGATGGCGAGCGCGCAGACGGGAACTGATGGCGAGAGCGCCGGTACGATCGCCTTTGGCGGCGGCAGCGGCGGCGCGGAGCAACTGGTCGGTGACCTTGGCCATGGCGCTGACCACGACGACGGTCTGTTTGCCAGCGGCCACGCGGCCGGCGACGATGGAGGCGGTGCGGTTGATGGCGGCCGGGTCTTCGACCGAGGTGCCGCCGAATTTCATCACGACCAGGCTCATGCGTTGTTTGTTCCGACCTCAGGGGCTAAAGCCCCACTTTCTTCTCCGGATGCTGCCGCGAACAGCGACCGCAGCGGGCATCCCGAGTCGTGCCCTGATACAAACGCTTCGTTGTCTAGGCGCGAGTCGGCAGTTTCGGCCACTGGCTCCAACTTGCCCAGGCTGGCGAGCAGCTCGGCATTCAGGATGGCGGCGCCGGCGGCTCCGCGAATCGTGTTGTGCGAGAGCACGGTGAACTTCCAGTCGAGCACGCCGCAGGGCCGCAGGCGGCCGACGGTCACCGCCATGCCATTGCCGCGATTGCGGTCGAGGCGAGGCTGCGGGCGGTCCGGCTGCGGCGCCCACTCGACGGGCTGATCGGGCGCGCTGGGCAGATTCTGACCGGCCAGCGGCCGGAACTCCGCCCATGCGGCGAGGATCTCTTCGCGAGTCGCCGGCCGGCCGAGCTTGCACGCTGACGCTCACGGTGTGGCCGTCGACCACCGGCACGCGATTGCAACTGGCGCTCATGCGCGCAGCGAGCGGCTTGACCGTGTGACCATCGAGCTTGCCCAGCAGCTTGAGCATCTCCTCTTCCATCTTCTCTTCTTCGTTGCCGATGTAGGGCATGACGTTGTCGAGAATGTCCATCGACGCCACGCCGGGATAGCCCGCGCCGCTGACGGCCTGCATCGTGGTGGCGAAGATCTGCTCGATTCCGAAGCGATCGTCGATCGGCTTCAGAGCCATCACCGGGCCCATCACCGTGCAGTTGGAGTTGGTGACGATGTAGCCGCCCGACTCCTTGCGCCACGACTGCTCCTCGATCAGGTGCAGGTGGTCGGCGTTCACCTCGGGAATCACCAGGGGCACATTGGGCGCCATGCGGAAGGCGCTGGAGTTCGAGACGACCGCGCAGCCGGCCGCGGCAAACTTGGGCTCCATTTCGCGGGCATAGGCCGCGTCGAGCGAGGCAAAGATGATCTTCGGGGCGCCTTCGGGTTCGGCCGGCGAGACAGTCATGCGCGCGATGCGCTCGGGGAGCGGAGTGTCGAGGCGCCACTTGGCCGCCTCGCCGTAAATTTTGCCGCTGGACCGGTCGCTGGCGGCAAGCCAGGTGATCTCAAACCAGGGATGGTTTTCGAGCAGTTGAATGAAGCGCTGGCCGACCATTCCGGTTGCGCCGAGGATGCCAATTGGATATTTGTTTTGCATGACAAGTGAACACTCCAGTGTACAGGAGAGCCGGGTCAGCCAATTCTGAACCCTTCCGGTGGGCGGGCCGAACTTGTCCCCGCATCCTCTGGTTTACGGATGCCGCATCCGGCGCAGACTGACCGCGAATCATCCGTTCGCCATCCTATAGATGGAACGTTCCCGGCGACTCCCCGTCGAGCGGCACATTCACGGTGCGCCGCATTCATCCATTCTGGTTGGTCTTTTCAATCGGTCCATGCAGTCTGGCATCAAGAGGTCCATCATGAACAACCGAGCCTTGATCATCCCATCTGCGTTCCTTTTCATATTTGCCTCGCCACTCTTCGCACGCGACAAGACCGACGTGCTGATCATGAGAAACGGAGACCGAATGACCTGCGAGGTAAAGGGGCTCAGTGGGGGAGTGCTATATGTCAGCTTCGACTACATCGACGGAACAGCCTCCGTCGATTGGTCAAAAGTGGACCGCCTTGAAAGCACCCAGTTGTTCGTTGTCAAGACTGCGAGTGGCATTGTGTACACGGGAACGCTCACAACGCCGGAAAGACCCGAAGACCGGCCTGTGACGATTGCGGTAGTCGAAAACGCGGAGAGCAAGCCTGCGCTAATCAAGCGTTCGGAGATCGTTGACATGGTGGCAACATCCGACAGGTTTTGGGAAAGATTCAGCGGTGACATCACGTTCGGAACAATCTATTCCAAAGGGAATTCATCAACGCAGTTCAACCTGAGTTCCAATGAGGAGTATGTGCGAGAGCACTGGAACGCAACGGCCGGGTTTTCTTCGAGTCTTTCGTCCAGCGCCGGCGTCAGTGCCTCCGCGCGAAACTCACTGACGCTTGTGGGGCAACATCTGCTTCCGCCAAAGAACTGGTTCTATGAGGGTGTCGCCAGCGCGCTACAGAGTTCCGAACAGCAGATTCGGAGCCAGATCACGTTGGGCGGTGGCGTGGGCCGCTACTTGAAGAACACAAACAACTCCTCGATTGCCGTGCTGGGTGGATTGGGGTGGCAGGGCACCGACTATGAAAACTCCGAGCCACTGGCAGGCAAACAGAATCTTGCTACAGCGCTGATTTTTGCAAATGCGAGATTCTTTCGATTCAGCAAAACCAGCCTCAATATAGACGGCGCACTGCTACCGGCTCTCTCCCAGCCCGGCCGGCTCAAGTTTCAAACGAACGCATCCTACTACGTAAAGATCATCGGCGATCTCAAATTCAATGTTTCGTTCTACGGCAACTGGGACAACGACCCGCCGCCGAACCTGCCCGGCAGCGACTACGGAACGAGTTCAGGGCTGACCTGGACCTGGGGGCTGAAGTAGCTGCCGAGAGGCCGCAAGAATATGTTTGACGTCGATGTTCAGCACCAGCGGGGAGATCATGCGAATGCGAGTCGAATGAGCGGCTTGGGGATCGCTTCCGTCGAACAAGGCGCCTGATCTTCGGGGATTTTTGTCGACAATTGATATGCAGGGGTCTTATGGCGTGTGTATGATGGACGACACAACTGGCCACAGACGTATGGTTCCCTGCCAGGGTGCAGTCCGCACATCGGCGGATCGCCTTGCTTTTCGCGGAATCCTCCAACGGAAATGGCATTTCGAAAGGCAGGGCCCTTACGAGCGTTCATCTGGTCAATCCCAGTGACAATTCCTTTGGTACGGCGGTTATCACACCGCGCTGGTTGTTCGTGCTTGCGGCTGCAACGCCCGCATCGGCCGGTACCCCGATCCTGGTAGACGAATCGCTAGAACAGATTGTGCCTGAGAGCATTCAACCGGGCGACATTGTTGGCGTCAGTGTGCACACGGGCAATGCCCTGCGCGGCTACCAGGTCGGGCGCATGGCGCGGGCTCGCGGGGCATGGGTCGTGTATGGCGGAATTCACGCCACGCTCTTTCCCGAAGAAGCACTGGAGCGCGGCGAAGCGCATGCGGTGGTCAAGGGAGATGGCGATATCGCCTGGGGCAGGGCGGTGGCGGATTGCATGGCCGGAGCGCCCGAGAAGATCTATGAGGGCGGCCGGATCGAGGGCACGCAATTTCTTGCGGCGCGGTGGGATCTGATCCGGCCCGACAAGTATATGTGGGCCTCGGTGCAGACCATTCGCGGATGCCCCAAGCACTGCTCCTTCTGCAGCGTCTGGCGCACCGATGGGCAGAAGCCGCGGCAACGATCGTTTCAGAAGGTGATCGATGAAATCGTAAGCCTTCGTCGTCTCGGCTTCCGGTTTATCGCCCTGGCCGACGACAATTTCTATCCCGTTACGCTGACGGATCTGCGTCTCGCGCGCGAGCAGAAGAACTTTGCCAAGGTCGAAGAGCTGACCACAATTCGCAACGAGCGCTTCCAACTGATGGCGGAGCTCGCCAAGCTGCCGAAGGACATGGTGTTCTTTACCCAGATCACGATGGAGGCGGGCGAAGACGGCGATTACCTTGACGCCATGCGCAGGGCGAATATCAAAGGCGCGTTGGTGGGTGTCGAAGCGGTTACGCCGGAGGGGCTGAAGGCGGTCTTTAAGGATTGGAACTACTCCGGCGAGGCACTTGCAAAGCAGTTGCAGACGTTCAAGAAGCACGGGGTTCACGTGCTTGGCTCGTTCATCTTCGGGCTGCCGACCGACAAGCCGGCGACCTTCGACGCAACGGTGGAGATGGCGCTGAAGGCGGGCGTCACGTTCGCGCAGTTTGTGATGATGACGCCTTTCCCCGGGACGGTGGATTTCGGCCGGTGGGAGAAAGAGCAGTCCGCGCATCCGACCATGGTGGGCGATGTGCCGATCACCCGCTACTGGCTGATTCCCACCGAGGTACGGCCAAAGATGTTCACGCCGCATCCCTCGATGAGCTCCGACGAGATCCGCGAGCGCACGCAGCGCGTCTGGGACAGGTTCTATAACTGGAAATCCATTTGGGAGCGGTCCTCCTGCACGCCCAATCTACGGGCGCGGCTTGGATTCATCTTTCTCTCAAAGCTCTACCGGCAGATGTACGCGGGCACGGGCATCTCGACCGATAGCGCGAGGCGAAAGAAATCGAAAAACTGGGCGCGATGGACAGCCCGACAGTGCAAGAAGCTGTTTCAGGCAAAGCCGATGCCGGAACTGCAATCGCCAGGGTGGCAAACTGCGGCGGCAGCGGGTCCACACGGTAGAATCGATTTCCCTCTTGCAGTCACGCCGTTCGTCGTGTTGCCCGAAGAAGAGTAAAGCTCGCCGGTAGTGTTTGTTCGATTGATGCGGGCGGCTTCAACCTGCCGTCGGTGTTTCGGCGGGGCGCTTGGGATTGGCTGCAAGATCGCCAACAACCGTGGTCCACTCGCGCACGTACCAGCGTTTCACGATGCCGCTGGTGACATACGGATCGGCCTTCGCGAACTTCTCGGCCACTTCAGGCGAGTCGCCCTTGAAGACCAGGACAGCGCCGTCCACCGGATTCGCCAACGCGCCGCCGAGGATGAGTTCGCCGCGTTCGGCAGCCTCCCAGCCCATCTTGAGGTGGACATTGCGGAATTCGGCGCGGCGGGTGACGTAGTCGTCAGCGGCTTCGTAGAAGAGCAGGTAGTGCATGGGAGTTTGGCCCCTTTTCTCGACAGCGAGGCAAGAATACATCTTCGGTTTCAAAGAATGTCTTTCAGAACCAGAGAAACTCTGCGTGTTTTTGTGCCGCGGCGCACGGTCAGGTGCAGAACGGTTCCGACGGGTTGTATGAATGCGCTCTGCAATGACTCGTCCGTGGGCGGTTTGCCGTCGATCTGCGTGATGACGTCTTCCTCTTTCAAACCGGCTTTCGCTCCGGGGCCGCGGGGAATGACGGTCTTGATTGTCAGATGCTCAGGAAAGTCATCGAGCAGGAGGCCGACGCGGTTGAAGATGTCGGGTTTGCCGTAGTTCGCATTCTTCTCGAGGTACATTTTTCCGTGGGGGCCATCGAAGACGATGTTGAACTGTCGCAGGATATGGATACCGATGTTGCCGGCAACAGCAGCAGAAGACTCTGCGCCTTGCGTGTCGGTGGAGAGGACAGTGATGGGGCGGATCACTTCGATCTTGCCGAGTTGCAGGGTGTCTGCGCGGGTGTAAAAGCCGTGGTCGGGACCTCCGAACCCCGAGCCGGCGTATCCCTGGATCTTCGCGTGATAGTGCTGGGCGAGCTTGTGCTGCGTTACGAACGGGGCATAGAGAGACAAGGAATAAGAATCGCCCGTGTCGATGCCAAAGAGGCCGTCGAGGCCGTCAACGGTGGCCTCGGCGAGTAGAGCGCCGTCCTTCGAGTGAATCGGTACAGCCGTCCCATTGCCGGAGTATGCAAAGCCCTGTTTGGAGTAGAAGGTGATCTCCTGCTTTTCGAAATCAACCCGAATTGGCAGATTCTGGAGCAATAGGTGGCCGATGAAGATGCCGTCCTGATCCTGCGTCAGAGGGGTATCTATCACGGCGAACAATTGATCCGACATCGTAAGGCCGCCGATATTTACGGAAGCAACTTTTGCGACTTTTCCGTGGACCGTTCCCCCGCCCGCGTCCATGGTGGCAGAACCTTCGAGTTTGAGGCCAAGACGCCTGGCCAAGCTGGCGGTCATCACGTTTCCCGAGCCCGTGTCGAAGATCGCGTCAAATGGTCCCTGGCCGTTGATGGTGGCTTTGAGTTCAACGCCATTTTTGGCGGGCACCGTCACAGCACGTGCAGCGGCGGCAGATGTCTGTGCGGAGACGGCGGTCCCGGCCAAAACGATCAGGAGTGAGGGCGCCAGGCAGCGATGTAATGGGTTGACGGGCATCAGTATTAACAGCCGATTCAAAGTGGAGAACCGGAAAGTTTGCTTGATGATATCGCAGGCGACGCAGCCGGCGTTTTGATTTCGCGGTGGCTCTCGTTTACCCGATTCGGTCCACTGCCACTGCTCTGCAACTGGGTTCCACAATCGCGAATGAAGAACATTCCGCAGCAAAGATGGCGGTCGGCCTCTAAACTTGAAAGTTGTGAACTCAAATCCTTCTGAAACCCTCGATACCGCCGTTCCGATGCGTGCGCTGCTCGCCGGAGCCCGCCGCAAGGAATCCGCACTTCTTGAACTCGCGCGCAAACTGGTCCTCGCAGAGTCGCCTTCCGACGATAAGGCCGCGGTTGACGCATGTGTTGGGATTGCGGCGGAGGCTGGTCGCGGACTTGGTGGACGCATCAAGCTTCATCGGCAGCGCGGCTATGGTGATGTGCTGGAAGCGAGATTCGGACCACGCACCCGTAGCAAGGGCCAGAATCAGAAACCGACACTGCTGCTCGGCCATCTGGACACTGTCTGGCCCGTCGGCACGCTCAGGCACATGCCTTGCCGCATCGCCGACGGACGACTGTGGGGGCCGGGCACGCTTGACATGAAGGTCGGGGTGGCAATGGCTTTGACTGCCGTTGAGATGCTTGCGGAAGCCGACCTGCTTACCCGCGAAACAATCCTGCTGCTCAACAGCGATGAAGAAATAGGGAGCCCGATCTCGCGCCCGATTACGGAGAGCATCGCGCGAGAGTGCTCCGCTGTCTTTGTCCTTGAGCCGGCGCAGGGGCTTGCCTACAAGACGGCGCGCAAAGGCACCGGAAACTGGCGCATTGATATACGCGGAGTGGCAGCGCATGCCGGCGTCGATTTCGAAAAAGGCGCCAGCGCTCTACGTGAGCTTGCGCGAGTGATCGAAACAGTGAGCGACTGGACTGAGCTCAAGCGTGGACTCACTGTCAGCGTTGGTATAGCGGGCGGGGGATCGAAGACCAACGTGATTCCCGCCGAGGCACTTGCTGAAGTCGACGTGCGCATCGCGAAGAAGGGCGACGGTCTGCGCGTCGAGCGCAGGTTTCGAGCTCTTAAGGCAGTGGACAAACGCTGCGCTCTGACGATCGATGGCGGCATCAACAGGCCTCCCATGGAGCGCACGCGCGGCACTGCAAAGCTCTTCGCACAGGCGCGATTGCTCGCAGGCGAACTCGGCATCGATCTCCAGGAAGCGTCCACGGGCGGCGCTTCCGACGGCAACTTTACCTCGGCCCTCGGCATACCCACGCTCGACGGGATGGGCGCGGTAGGCGAAGGCGCGCACGCCAGCCATGAGTCGATCCTGCTGGAACACCTTGCGCCGAGGACAACGCTGCTGGCGGGCATGCTGGCGCAATCAAGTTGATTACTATTGCCGTGCGCAGCAGGGCTTTACCATTACATCGAACCTGGAGGTTCATTTTCAATGCGTCGTTTTGCTTGTTCAATTGTGATTGGAATGATGGCGCTATGTGCGCTTGAGTCAGCAGCGCAGACTCCGCCGCAGCCGCCGTCCGGCATTGACGCCGTCATGGCCTATGCTGGTACGTGGAAGGTCCATGGAGAGCATTTTCTTACGGCCTACAGCCAGGCGGGTAAGGAAGACAAGACGTTGCGTAATGACTGCTGGAAAAGCGGCGCCTACATTGCTTGCAACCAATATGTGGACGGAGACTCGAAGGTACTGTTGGTCTTCACATATGACGACAAGCAGAAAATGTACACCACCTACCAGGTTCCACAAGGTGGCGAGGCTTTGGGCTCAGGCAAGCTGCAGATCGAGGGCAACATCTGGATATTCCCCTGGCAGGTGACGCAGGGCGAAACCACCATCTACTTCCACGTGGTGAATGTCTTCACGGGCACCGATCACATCGACTACGCGCAGGAGTTCTCCACGGACAACGTGCACTGGAACACGATGGCCAAGGGCTCGGAGACGAGAGTTTCAAACTAGTGTGGTGCCGATAACTCATGCGGCTCAATGACTGAGGATGTTCTTATAGATCTTTCCATCCTTCATGATCACCACAAGATTCTTTGATGAATCCTCAAGTACCTTGATATTCGTGATCCGATCTCCGTCAACCAGCAGCAAGTCGGCTAGTGCTCCTGTCTCAACTACGCCGACCTTCCCGTAGATTCGGAGAGCCGACCGCTCGTGCCATCAAACACTCCCACATTGCGAAAGAGAATTTCATCCTCGCCTTCCTGTGCCGCTGTTGGTAAAGGGATGGACGTCAGTGCTAGTGCAACGATTGTGCCGATGAATCTCCAAAGCATGAATCCCTCCTGAAACCATCTCCCCGTTCGGCCTCTGTTGATTCGGTGCAAACCGTTCTTCAAATGGGACGATTGGAAACAATGCCCGCACTTGACCCTTTATCGCTGGTTGCCCCCAACGCCACTGTCACTATTGCCAGTCGGGAATCAGTGATTTACGGTCCCTGGCGCCTCCACTTCGATCGCCTTTGCAGCAATCCGGACAGCCGCGTCGGATACCCTGTAATCTGGAAATCAGATCCAGGTCTTGAGGAGCGGAAATGCTTCTTCTCGTTTTAGGCAAGGGAAAAACCGGCTCGCTCGTTGCCGAAGTGGCGCGCGAGCGCGGACACGGCGTACGCGCACTCGACGTCCACGAGAATCAGCACGCCTCGGCGCTTACGGCTCCCAACCTTGCCGGCGTCGACATAGTCATCGACTTCACCACCCCCGACGCCGCGGTCGAAAACATCCGCGCCATTCTCGCACTCGGCTGCCGCATCGTCGTCGGCACAACCGGCTGGTACTCGCATCTCGCAGAGTTGCAAGCCATCGCGCAACGTCGCGGCGGCGGGCTGCTCTACGGCACCAATTTCTCCATGGGCGTGCAAAAGCTCTTTCGACTGACTGCGGAGCTGGCCAAACTCGAAGGCTACAAGTTCGCTATCAGCGAGACGCACCACACCTCGAAGCTTGACGCGCCGTCAGGCACCGCCACCACGCTCAAGCAGATCATCCAGTCCGTCCAACCGGGCATCGACGTCCCCATTGAGTCGCATCGCCTTGGCGACGCCAACGGCGAGCACATCGTCACGGCGAAAAGCGAGCACGATGAACTCGTGCTGCGCCATGACGCCCACTCCCGCCGCGGCTTTGCCCTCGGTGCGGTCCGCGCCGCCGAATGGCTCAATGACAAATCCGGCGTTTGGGAGTTCCGGGACATCTTCGACCAGCTCTAGCATTGAGAGAGAATCGTCGTTTCAAAAGCAACAAGAAGAAGCGTGCTCCGATGGCTACCTCGCGCTGCCTTGCATTTACATCGAGGTTCAAGCTGATTGTGGCATCGATCTTGGTCGTCTCTGCGATCCCTTCCGTCTCGGCACAGACAACGCAGCCTCCCAAGTCGGCCACTCCTTCCGGAAAACCATCGCCGCTTCCCGCCAGCTATGACGTCGTCTCCGTTAAGCCACACAAAACTGATGACCCGGGTGTTGTCTCCTGGATGCGCACCACTCCAACTGGGTTCTCGGCAAATGTGAGTGCCTGCAGCCTCATCATGAGTGCATACAACCTCATCATGCTCGATCAGATTTCCGGGCTTCCCGGCTGGGCCGAGAATGAGAATTTCGACGTCGAAGGCAAGCTGGACGCAGAAGCCGCTGAGGCATTCGAGAAGCTCTCGCGTAACGATGAGGCCTCTCAACGTCGGTTGATGATGCAGGCGATTCTTGCTGACCGCTTCGGGCTCAGGATCCGTCGCGAGCTCAGGGGCCTTCCTGTTTATAATCTCGTGATCGCCAAAAGCGGGCTCAAGATGAAAGAGGCGTCGCCGTTGCAGGACTATCCCTGGAGCATGGGATTGGGCAGCATCACAAGCAAAGGAATGCCGATCGCCAGTCTCGCGGCAAGCCTCTCCAATCCGGCCGGACGCATGGTCATCGACAAGACCGGCCTCACCGGCAGGTATGAGATCAATCTCGCTTGGTCTTGGAACGACGAACCCGGGAATAGCGGCCCTTCACTCTTCACCGCGCTCCAGGAACAACTCGGCCTCAAGCTCGAACCTGCAAAGGCGCCCATCGATGTGGTCGTGATCGACCACATCGAGCGCCCTTCAGAAAACTGAATCGTCGAGAGACCGTCGGCCTTATTTGCCGGAGGCGCCGAAGACGACCGTGATGTTGGTCTCAACGGATACCGGCTGGCCGTCGAGCATGTATGGTTTGTATTTCCAGGTCTTCACCGCGTCCGCTGCTGAGGGCGCCAGTATCTTCGGTCCGCTAAGAACCTGAACGCCTTCAATCGTTCCCTGCTTGGTGATGGTAGCCTTCAGCACTACCTTGCCTTCAATGTGGGCCTCCTGGGCGAACTTGGGATAGACAGGAGGTGTTTTACGGATGATCATTCCATCCGCAACACCGGCGGAGATCGCCACCACCTTAGGCGCGTACTTCACCTTCGCTGCACCCCCAAATAGCGAACCCGGGACTGCACCGTTATCTCCTAATCCAACTGGTGCGGGAGCAGCGGGAGGCGGCTCATCTGCGGGAGCCGGCTTCTTGATCTGCCCTGCGATACGCGTGGGAGCGACAAGCTGCGCAGCCATGGCATCGGGCGACACCGGCGCTGAATCGGTAGAAGCAGCAGCGGGCACCGGCGTGGCGGAATCGGGCGTCGTCTTGACGACGGCAGTTCCGGCAGGCGGCTTTGCGACAGAGCTGGCGATCGGTGTCACGACCGGTTGCGATTCAGCCTGGGCTGCAACCGGCGGCGGCGTCACTTTCACTGGCGTTGACGCGGAGTTGGGCGTCGAAGGACGGGTAAAGACCACCAGCAGCACAAGCCCAAGCACAACCGGTCCAGCTGCGATCAGAATCCATTTCACCCAATTGGCGCCACGCTTCTCGGCGGCTTCGTCGAGATCAGAAGCAACGTGCGACTGAGAAGTACGGAACAGATCCACTGCAACCGGGGGACGCTCAATGGCAGGAGCCGCCGCAGCATCCAAAATCGGAGTGACGCGAGGCATGGCATCGGTCGTCTTGCGTTCGGGTACAAGGGCGGGGCGTGGACGCGCTTCAGGCCGCTTGACGCTTGCTGGAGGCCCAGAGGGGCGCAGATTTACAGCATCCCACGCGGCAAAATCAGATGTGATGTCCTCAGCCGCGGCGGACTCCGACGCTGGGGGAACCGTGATCTCCTCGATCACGTGAGCCAGTTCAGGATTCTTATATTCTTCCTCTTTGATGCGCGTGGGCCACGGTTCTCCGGCCGGTTCGACGCGCTTCTCGGGGATAATCGGCGTCACGTTGGAACGCACGGCAGGCGCGGGAGGCAACGGCGCTGGCCTTGGCTCAACTGGCCTCGAAGCAAACTGCGGCGCGGGCGGCAACGGCGCCGGCCTCGGCTCGACTGGCCGGGAAGCAACCTGCGGCGCGGGCGGCAATGGTGCCGGCCTTGGCTCGACCGGCCTGGAGGCGACCTGCGGGGCGGTTGCGGCCACGACAGGCTTGGCGGCGGACTGCGAAGCGGGCTTCTGAGGCTGGCTCTGCTCTGAGCCGCTCTCTGTCGGCAGCGGAAGAAAATCGCGAGCGCCCGCGCGCATGCAGCTCATCAGCAGTTCCTGGTCGGTCCGCGCGGAATACGCCATTACGGACTGGCCGATCTCTGCAAATTTCTCAATGATCTGCAGCGCATAACTCTCGTCGGTGTCCACGTCGACCAGCACGACATCGAAGTTCTGCTCGGCAATACGCGGCAGATCGTTCAGTTCGTCGGGGTAGTCAATGAACTCGTGGACCTTGCGACCCTGGGTTGAGGCAAGAGCCCGGGCAACGATCTGGCGGTGCGCGTCATTGGGGCCGATCAGGGCCACGTTCATGCCCTTCGAAGCGCTCTTTTCGGCTTGGGGGCCCTGCGCGTTGGTCGACATCTCAGCTCTGGCGATCATGATCCTCGATCCTTTTTCTCTGTCAATGCCGACGCCTGATGCCGCTGCAATTGGTCCGGCTGCAGCTCTGGAGTCGACATGTGCATCAGCGCAACCGCCGTAAATAGGCATCGATGGCCTATCCAGACGATCGGCTTTGCAAAACGGATCTGGGAAAAGAAGCGACAACGGCCTGCGAACCTAATGCGGTTTTCGCAGAACAAGATCCTTTGGATTCAGCTAAATGCGCCTTTTGCTTCCAAGCTTCCTCGGTTCACTGCGCTGGCTGAATTCCGGTCCTGTAACGGCCATGGTATACGGGTTCCGGTTCTATATGGAACCACTGGGTACTAGGGGATACATGCCTTTCGTCACATTTTGGGGCCGGAAGAAGCCAAATCCGGGGCAAACATCATGATTTTGACCTCATTTAGCCGTTGCGGGGGCGAGAAGACGATCAACATTGATGGCCTTCGAAGCCGAAAACGGGAAGCCAGGACCCCGGGGCCAACGCATGAGGCTTCTTGCCCAATCCATAGAATGGACTCACTAGCTATGCATCTCCGACTAGCCACGCCTGCCGACCTCCCCGCTATCATCGCCCTCGAACGAGCGCCCGTTGCCCGCGAATTTGTCGGCCAATGGAGCGAAGATCGCCATCGCGCCACTCTCACCGGCGGCGACGCCCGCTACTACGTCAGCAAAACAGAGTGGGGCGAACTGCAAGCTTATGCCATTCTGCGCGGCATCAACGAGGACTCCCGTGCCATCGAGCTCAAGCGCATTGTGGTTGCCGTACCCGAGCGCGGCCTCGGCCGCTGCATGCTCAAAGAGCTGATGCGCATCGCCTTCCAAGAGCTGGGAGCTCACCGGTTCTTTCTCGACGTCTACGATGACAACGGCCGCGCTCGCCACCTCTACGAGAGCCTCGGCTTTCAGTACGAAGGCGTCATGCGCGAGGCCGCACGCCGCGATGGCAAGTGGTGCAACCTGCGCCTTATGTCGATCCTGGAATCGGAATATCGGTAACCCCAGCCCCAACTGCCGACTCCCGGATCTGGCCCTCTTCCGCCTGCGCTCGATCACATACTTTCGCGCCACCAGTCGATATACACTTCTCAGTGATGGAAACTACGGGTTGCGGCACGGCAATCGTCACGCCTTTCCGGGCGGACGGATCGATCGACGAGCCAGCGCTTTGGGCGCTGGTGAACTGGCAGATTGATGCGGGCATTGACTTTATCGTCGCGTGCGGTTCAACCGGAGAAGCCGCCACGCTCGATGAGGAGGAATGGCTGCGCGCCGTCCGGATCGTGATCGAAGCCGCCGCCGGCCGAGTCCCCGTGTGGGCAGGTTGCACCCACAACTCCACGCGCACCCTGTTGCGGCTGGCTGCCATGCTCCGCCAGATACCCGGGGTCGATGCCATCCTCTCAGCCAATCCTTATTACAACAAGCCCACGCAGGAGGGGCAGTTCCAACACTTTCTGGCCCTGGCCAAACTGGTGGACCCCATCCCCGTTTGCCTCTATAACGTACCTGGCCGCACCGGTGTAAACCTCGACCCGCAGACTGTTGTTCGCCTTGCGGAAGCCGCACCAAACATCCAGGCCATTAAGGAAGCCAGCGGCAAGCTGCCGCAGATCACCGAGCTGGTGCACTCGCTGCCTTCGAGCTTCAAGATCTTTTCGGGCGACGATAACCTTGCTCTTGCCGCCATCGGCGTAGGCGCGCAGGGACTCGTCAGCGTCGCGTCCAACGAAATTCCCGCGGAGATGGCGCGCATGATTGGCGCTGCACTGCACGATGAGTGGTCCGAAGCCCGCGAGCTCGAACGCCGTTACGGACGCCTCTTCGAGGCAAATTTCTGGGAATCAAACCCCGGGCCGGTGAAAACCATCCTCAACCTTATGGGCCGCACGTCTGACACTGTCCGACTGCCGCTGGTTTCGCCTATGCCAGCCACACGCGTCAAGCTTGAGCGGGTTGCCGGCGAACTGGGATTATTGAAATTCGCGCCGATGCCCGCCGGCGACATGCGGATGTTCTGATTCTCCGCACCATGCACATTTTGTTTGTCTGTAGCAGAAATCGTCTTCGCAGCCCGACCGCAGAGGCTCTGTTTTCGGCTCGCGACGGCGTTGAGACACTCTCAGCAGGAACCGCGCCGGATGCGGAGACGCCAGTTTCCGCTGAACTGATCGATTGGGCAGACATCATCTTTGTAATGGAGGCCGTTCATCGTCGGCGACTCAAAAAACATTTTGGAGAAATGTTGGCTCATAAGAAGATCTTTGTGCTGGGTATTCCAGACAAATACAAATTCATGGACCCGAGACTCATAGAACTACTCCGTAAGAAGGTTCCTCCATTACTGCAGGGCGTGAACTGATCTTGGAGTTTTTAAAAGTATTCGTCTTTCGCTGTCGAAATCATGGTTGGCCGCGCGTCATCGTGGTGACGGCGTTTTCAATCGCCGCCTAAAATTCGAAACGGAGGATTTCCCCATGCAATATTTGTTAACTCTCTACGCAGAAGAGGCGGGCTTCCAGCGCATGACCAAGGAGCAGCAACAACAGGGTATGGCCGCGTACATGGCGTACACTGAGGCGCTCAAACAAGCAGGCGCATATGTCGGTTCAAACAGGCTGCAGCCCATTGCCACGGCAACCACCGTGCGGAGTGTCGACGGCAAGACGCAAGTGCTCGATGGACCCTACGCCGATTCGAAGGAACAGCTTGGCGGCTACTTCCTCATCAACGCGCCCGACCTCGATGCGGCCCTCTCGTGGGCGGCGCGGTGCCCCGGCTCGCAACACGGCGTCATCGAAGTGCGGCCGATCTGGACAATGTAGCCCATGAGCGGATGCGAAGGCGGCGTGCAACCCCGCGACCTGGCCGAGCAGGTTGCGCGCCGCAGTTACGGCAAGCTGATCGCCTTTCTCGCCGCGCGCACTCGTGATGTGGGGGCAGCCGAAGATGCGCTCTCAGAAGCCTTCGCAGCGGCACTCGCCGACTGGCCCCGGAACGGCTGCCCGCAAAACCCTGAAGCATGGCTAATGACCGTGGCACGACGTAAATACCTTGACGCGGTGCGAAGCCATGCACGCGAACTCCCCGCCGATGAGACAGAAGAAACAACCGCAGCCATCGAAGCCGACGACGACTCAGAGATTCCCGATCGCCGCCTCGGCCTGATGTTTGCCTGCGCGCATCCCGCAATCGAAGCCTCCATCCGCGCACCGTTGATGCTGCAGGCCATCCTGGGTCTTGACGCTGCCCGCATCGCGTCGGCATTTCTCGTTTCGCCCGCCACCATGAGCCAGCGCCTCGTCCGCGCTAAGAACAAAATCCGCCAGGCTGGCATTCCGCTCGAAATCCCCGAGCGCAGTCAGCTCCGCTCTCGCCTCGACACGGTCCTCGACGCCATCTATGCTGCATTTTCCGAAGGCTGGATCGACGCTGCCGGCACTGACGTGGCGCGTCGTGATCTCGCCGAGGAAGCCATCTACCTGGGACGCGTCATCGTCGACTTGCTCCCCAATGAACCGGAAGGACTCGGTCTTCTTGCGCTCATGCTGCACGCCGAAGCGCGTCGCCTTGCCCGCCGCAATGCTGAGGGCGACTACGTCCCTCTTGCACAGCAGGACCCACGACTCTGGAACGCGAAGATGATCACCGAAGCCGAGTCTCTCCTGCATTGCGCCGGCACGATGAATAGTGTGGGCCGCCATCAGCTTGAAGCAGCCATTCAATCCGCGCACGCCGCTCGCACGCGCAACGGGCAATCCGATTGGGCGGCTATCGTCCAGCTCTACGACGCATTGCTTGCGCTGAGCGGATCACCCGTGGCAGCCGTCAACCGCGCCCTCGCTGTTGCCGAACTACATGATGCACACGAGGCGCTTCAGGATCTGAACGCAATTGCCGCCGACCCCCGGCTTGCCCAGTACCAGCCTTACTGGGCCGCACGAGCGGAGTTGCTGGCGCGCATCAACTCCCGCCAGGAAGCGCGTCATGCCTACTCGATCGCAATTGGCCTCGAGCGTGATCCGTCTGTGCGCCGATTCCTGGAACAGCGAAGATTGTTGCTAGACGATTAAATGGGGCGCAGGTTGAGCCCGCTTCCAAGAAATCGCAGAAAAGGGTAATGTTCCTAATGCACGAAGGTCACGGCGTAATGTCGCCTTAAAAATACCTTAAGAAAATCGCAACTTCCTTCAGCCCGCCGGTGTTTCGCACTAATAGGAACACAGCCAACAACCGATCCCTCCACCTACGCTGTGGTCTCAACCCGCGAAAAGCTCCGTGAGGCCACGGGCATTCGCAGAAAGCGCGGTGAATCTGGAATGCTTATTTTAAAGTCAGGAAGGCACGTCCTTCCGTCTCTTGTTGCATTGACGGCTGCCACTCTTCTGGCAGTAGGCTGCGGCAGCTACACCCCCTCCGCCAATACCAATGCGCAAACCGTTACTGGCTCTTCCTTTGTGGTCGGTACTGACGCCCCGATGGCCAGCGTCATCTCGTTCAGCGTGCAGGTCAGTGTCTCCGCAACCGACGGAAATGGCAATACCGTGCAGTTGACCAGCGGCTCGCCCACAGTTGACTTCGCGCGCTTCAACGGCCTGCAGACGCTGATCGATATGAATGATGTTCCTGTCGGCACCTACTCTTCCGTTGCGATTTCACTCAGTAATGGCACCATCGGCTACCTCGACACCAGCACAACCGAGCCGACTATCCAGACGATGCCTGCTAACCTCCCCAGTTCTCCCATCACCTACACACTCGCCAATCCGATGGTTGTGACCCAGTCCGGTGCGCCAGTCGGTCTGCACATGGACTTCAATCTCCGCAAATCGATTGTGGTTTCCAGCGGACAGATCACCGGCGATGTCACTCCCACCTTCACCGTTAATGGGGTGAACAATAACGACAAAGGCGCCTATATTGATGAGTTTGATGCTGCGGTGGTCAGCTCCGACGCCGGCAAGCAGACCATTACGATCCAGGGTCCACACGGTCGCCAGTTCACCGTCAACGTCAGCGGCCAAACTGAGTGGGATGGCGGCGCCGCCTTCAGCGATCTGACATCCAGCAGCATTATCCAGGTCTCCGGGTCCCTCGATCGCGCCGATGCCACCATCGATGCAGACGAAATCGCCATCCTGTCTGATAGTGGCTTCTACGCCTCCGGCCAGGTCACTTATGTAAATCCCTCGTCCGGTCCGGCCACTAGCTTCGACCTCTATGTCCGCGGCCTGTTGCCAACAACCACCGGCCTCACGCTCGGCCAGCTTGCCGCCGTCGATCTCAGCGGCAGCGAGAAGTACTCGATCTACTGGATGCACGGGCCGTTCGCGCAGTTCCTCTTCAATCAGAGCGGATTGCTGCCTGGCCAGCACATCGCAGTTGGTGGACCGGCTAGCGGCGCAACCAATGCCAGCGGAGTCACCGTCAAGCGCGTGGTCCTGCGTCATTGGGGCTTCAATGGAACCGTCGTTCCCGGTAGCGTCAACAGCGGCAACAACACGTTCCAGATGCAGGTCAACGGATTCGCCGGATTGCTCGTTCCGCAAACCGTCACCGTCTTCATCCCTGACAACTGCCAGTATCGCGACGGATTCTCACAACTGTCTGACGTCTCCTCTGCAACCAACGTGCGCGTCGTTGGACTGTTGTTGAAAGATCCGACAAGCGGCAACACGGTGCTCGTGGGCCACTACGTCGACGATCTCGACTGAGTTGGGACTTGCTTCGCTTTAAACGCCGGAACCGGAGCCGCAGTCGCGGTGCTGGTTCCGGCGCTTTCTTTTTTGGGGTGCTACAGAAGGTCTCCAACTGGCGGGAACGTCAGCAGCACACCACAGGCGAGCAAAAGAAGTGCGATGCCACTGACACGTCCCAGATCTACACTCCGGCCCTGCCAGCGGTAATGAAGCATCGCCCAGGCCACGAGCCACGTAACAATCGCTGCCGTGGAGACTCCCGAGAGAGGACCCGTAGGCTTGTAGACATTCAGCACGCGTGAAAATGCGGGTAGCTTGTCCGCAAGAACCGAAATAACTCCAAGCGCAAAGCAACCGATGCCCGCGGCCAACACCGCCGCTGCTCCGGGGCCGCTGGGCATGAGTTTCACAGCTACACTGCTCGTCGCCTCGCTCGCCATCACTGTTCTCACCGCATCAGCTTGATCGTCGCTCCACCCTCGACCGGAGCGTGCTTATTCAACTCGGCGCCAAAGAATCCCGCAACCCCGGCGCTTGCGAACGATACAAAAACAAAAGTCAGAATCGTCGCGCGCAGTTGCGGAAAGTTCCTGAGACATCGCCGGTAGCGCATAAAAACCGCTGCCGCCATTGTGATCGAGATCGGTGTAAACCAGGCGATGTGCTCTTTCCACTCCATGCCGATCGAATGCCAGCCGATGGTATTCGGGTTTGACTTAAGCAGTGCCTGCGGAAATCCGGCTAGCAATGTAGCACCCGTCGGCGGTACAGCGCGATACCAGGGATAGATCAAGTACGCGCCCGTCAGCACTGTAATCCACGCAACGACCGCCATAATCACCAGCCACCTGCCCAGAAACCTCTCGTCCTCGTCCGAAATCGGCTGCAGGGAGTCGGGCTTGTAGCGGAGATACAATTCAGCGATTGCGAAGGAACACGCCAGCAGATAGAGTGCGCCGAATCCCATGCCGTGCACCAGCGTCCAAAGGCCGCGCGTCGTCATCTCCATAGCACTTGCTCCCGTCATCCGTGCAATTCGCCAACCCGCAGCGGCAACGAATCAGAATCCATTCTTGAGTGTGTGCCCCGAGAACATTGCATTCCTCAGCAGCGATGTCTTCTTCTCGTCTGAATCCTTGTCTTTGTCGTCGGGCTTGTCGTTTTTTCCCCATGTCCAGTAGAGGCCGAGATAGCCGTAGTTTTCAGTTTGACCGGCGATGGAGTGACCATACGCGAAGAGAAGTTGCATTGTGTCTTCGCCTTTCAGATGCCAGTAGCCACCGGCGTCGATCATCGTCGAAGACTGCGTCTGCGGTGCCGCAAAACCCTCGCCGCCATGCGAGAAAACCTCAGCCGCGAGCTCGAGCTTCTTGTTCATCTCACGCTTCAGCAGAAACCCGCCATAGGGAAAATTGTGGTACCCCGTCTGCGGCACAACCGTCACACCCGCTCCGCCGTCAAACAGCCATTTGCCCTCGTTCTTCTGCAACCACACGGGGAGCCGGTACCAGACCTTTCCCACGCCCAGTCCCTTGTCATAATTGCCGGTCGGCATCTCGAACATGGTGAAGGTGCCGATCTGCGGAATGGTCTTGGTCTCCTTGATGATCGCGAGTTTCACGCCGAGTTCCATGTCGGTAAGGCCAGTCGCGCTCGGCCCGGTTCCGCCCGGCAGGTAGATGGGATTATTCGAGGGATAGATACCGCCCCACGGCAGAATTGCGTGCAGTTGCACGCGGGGCACAGCGCCCCAGTTGAATTCGAACGCGGGGAAGGAGTAATCCGTCTCCGCCGGCGTCCCGTCCGCTGAGCCGAAGATGTAGAACTCGTAGTGCTTGAAGTCCACAGGCACCGGATCGTCCACCTGGAACGGCGGACCCTGGGCCCAAAGTTTCGTTCCGCCGCACAGGCAGCCAAGCAACAGCAGCAGCGCCGTCCAACCAATTCGGCCGCTCTTTATCGGCGATTGTCTCCAGCCGCTGGAATGTTGCGCCTGCGAGGAAGCCATCTGCAGCCGACGTTATATCGAATTTCGATAATAGTCAAGACCGCAATGATGACGCAGCGTTATAGTTGTTCACGTGGCGGACCAAAAGCGGGAACTCTTCGACGGCCTCATCCGCATTCACGTGCTGCTGCACGCTGTGCATGAGCCCATCTTTGGACTGGCAATGATGAAGGAGCTGGAGCACCACGGGTATCACATCGGTCCCGGCACGCTCTATCCGCTTTTGCATGGACTTGAACGCTCAGGCCTGCTGCGCTCGACATTTGACCGCGTCGAAGGGCGGCGCCGCCGACTCTACAAGATCACCCCTGCGGGAAACGCGCGCTTGAGAAAGCAAAAGAGAAAGTGGAGGAACTGCACCACGAACTCCACGAAGAGCATCCCCGCAAGCTGCCCGGCAAACACGGCCATTAGACGGCAGGTCGCTCTTGTTTTTCGCATTTCCGACTGCGGACAAATCTCTTGAAGAAGGAGCCACATGAGAAGGTTTATCATCACCGGCGCGCCCGGTGCGGGGAAGACTGCGATCATTCGTCAATTGGAACTCGACGGATTCAGCGTAATCGAAGAGGCAGCTACTGACGTCATCGCAGCCGCGCAAGCCCGGGGAACGACTCAACCCTGGACACATCCCTCGTTCATTGATGCGATCGCCAATCTGCAAAGGGACCGCCAGATTCGAGCGTCTCGTCAACCAGATGAGGTTCAGTTTCACGATCGTTGCGCTGTGTGTACCGCGGCTTTGGCAGTCTACCTCGGGTTCCCTCGTTCGCCCATTCTTGCCAGTGAGCTGGAACGTATCAAAAGAGAAGCGATCTACCAACACCGAGTCTTCTTCATTCGCAATCTTGGCTTCGTCACGCCTACCGAAGCGCGACGAATCAGCTTTGAGGAAACGGTGCGGTTCGAAAAACTTCACGAAGAAGCCTACCGAAACTTCGGCTTCGAACTGGTCTCAGTCGAGCCGGGAAGTGTGGCCGAACGGGTGAGCATAATCAAAGCGGCAATTCGTTAGTCGAGACAGACAATTCGGATGCACGCTACTCGGGTCTTTCGATCACACGATCCGCTGCTCTACCCTGCCAGTGCCTGTTTCACCATCTCACTCACTACCCGGCCTTCAGCCCGCACACCCGCCTGCTGCAACCGAGCCTGCACAGCCTTGATCACCGCGCCCATGTCCTTGGGTGTCGGCGCATGACCGCTCGCGCTGGCGTGTTCGGCAATCACCTCGGCCACCAGCGCACGCAGGCCAGCTTCATCCATCGCCTTGGGCAGGAACTCTTCGATCACCACGATCTCGGCCGCCTCTTTCGCCGCCAGCTCCGGCCGGTTGCCCTTGGTGAACTGCTCAATCGAATCGCGCCGTTGCTTGATCATCGTGGCCAGCGCCTGCTGCTCTTCGGCTGGCGTCAGCGGCGCCCGCTTCTCGATCGCCTTATTCTTCAAGGCGTTCTTGATAAGGCGAAGCGTGCCCGTCCGCTCGGCATCGTGCAGCTTCAAAGCGGTAATCACTTGCTGGCTGATTTGCGCTTCCAGTGCGCCTGCATCTGTCATGGTTCCCTTCCCTTGGCAAGAATCTCCAGTGTATCGCCTCGCAATGATTACGCGTCTCTCAGGTCGCCATGTTCGTAGCGATCAATCCGCCGAAGCAATGAGCGCTCCCTCTTCGGGATTCAAAATATTCGGCTCGCGTTCTGGTCCGCCGCCTCTGCACTACTGCTTTTTCAAGATTCAAAACAAACGTTTTATCAGAGGCTTTTCAAGCTCTTTTCCCCTGGCCTAGATCCGCGACTTTTTGCCCAAATCGCAATCTATACACATAGAGGTATTAAAGAAATGAAACGCCAATCAATGACGGTGCTTGCACTGCTCGGTTTGGGATTGATGGGGTCGCCGTTATTTGGCGCGGATCAAGCAGACCAAGGGGATCAAGCCCGACAGGCAGTTCCGGGTACGGTGAACTATGTAGAGGGTGCGGTGTATTTAAATGGATCGCAACTGAAGTCACAGGATGTTGGAAACGCAGTCCTGCAACCGGGCCAGGAAATCACCACAGGCAAAGGCAAAGCCGAAATTCTGCTTACGCCGGGCGTCTTTCTGCGACTCGATGACGCGAGCACAGCGAAAATGATTTCGCCTGATCTGGCGCTCACGCAGGTAGAACTCGACAAGGGCCGCGCAGGAGTTGAAGTCGACGAGATCCACGACCAGAACAATCTTCAGGTGATCGATGGCGGCGTAACGACACGCCTCAACAAGCGCGGGTATTACGAATTCGACGCCAGCCAACCTGAAGCCATGGTCTTCAAAGGCGAAGCTCACGTCGAGGTTGGCGACAACAAGTGGCGCGAGATCAAAGAACACCACGAACTGGCACTGACCGATGGGCAGGTGCTGCCGAAGGAAAAGCCGGCCGACTTCAACGAAAACGATGCCAAGGACGATTTGTACAATTGGAACAGTCTGCGCTCCGAGTACATGGCCGAAGCCAACAATCAGATGGCCGCTGATTACACCGGTCCTTACGCCGGTCCCGGCTGGTACTGGGATCCGTGGGCCTTTAACTATGCCTACATGGGCTTTGGACCGTTCGCGAGCCCGTTTGGATGGGGCTTTTATCCCTTCGGCTGGGGTGGTTTCTACGGTGGGGCATACTACGGTGGCTACGGACCATACCGGCATGGCTACTTGGGTCACGCCTACGTCGGCGGCGCGATTCGCGGAAATGCCGGTCACTTCGAAGCCTTCTACAATGGCGGTGGCTTCGAAGGGTTCCACAACAGCGGCAACTTCGGTGGATTCCACGGTGGCGGCGGGTTCGCTGGCGGCGGCCGCCGTTAACGAGACCCTTCCGGTAAGTTTGAACCCATGAATGGCCTCCAGCAGTTTGCCGGAGGCCATTTTTTCTGATTGCGGCCGTTCTCCGTTTGCATTCACCTGCCAGCCTGGGGCGAACGCCCCAGGCTGGCAGCGGCCACAGAACGACTTTCCCAGATGTGCTATGGTTTGTGCGAAGTTTGTCAGCCCCACCGTTCGGCATCGGGACTGACAGCTTTGGCGTTCCGGCGGATTCCATTGCAGGCACTTCTTTCCGGCCTGCCAGGATGAATAAATGAATCTGCCGTTTGCGAAGTGGTGACGTGAAGGGCGAGAACGTTGACTCTGGCTACTTTTCTTACCGAATCAATTTGAGCGCTCGTGAAGGACAACTCGATGCGACGGGCCTGTAAGATTGCCGAGTTTTTCACTCTTGCCATATTCCTGGCCTTCGCTACCCTGCCCGCGCTGGCATATGAGCCGGTCACGATTGCGCAATTGGAACAGATGCTGGCCGTCGCGCATGGAGAATCGGATAAGGCACTGGCCAAAGAACTCGGCGAACTGGAACTGACGGAACGCCTGAGCACGCTACGACTGGATAAACTTCGGGCCGGCATACCCGGCGAAAAATCGCGTCTGGCGCTGTTGGTCCTCTCAGATACCTCTGCCTTTCACGATCTCCCCGCTGCGGAGATCTCCCAGCTTGCCCCGCCCGACGGCGACACCCAGAGTCAAATCCTCGCCAAAACCGCGGACTACGCTCGCGTCACACTTCACCAATTGATCGATATCGTTGTCTCTCGCGACACAAACCATTTCGACAATCTGAAAGTGGTCAGTTTCAGCCGTGCGGTGCCGGCGGCGACGGCGAATGCGAAGAAGATGTCGGAGGCAGAGTTGGATGCGGCACGGTTCCCACCGGTGGCGTCAGCGGTGGTGGAAAATCAGCCCTATCGCCTCATCGGCAAAAACAGTGAAACCATCACCTATCGTAGCGGCGAAGAAAACGTAGTTTCCCGCAGTGGCAAGGCAGTGGTGGCTCCTCCTGAGAACGCTCCCAAACGTCCGCCTTCATCCGGCGTCTCCAACTGGGGTGTGTTTGGTCCCCTGCCTGAGATTGTCGCCAACGATATCTCCGCCGGCAAAGTGGACTGGGACCATTGGGAGCAGACCGGAAAAAGCACTCTCGCCGTTTTTCGCTATTCCGTGCCCGAGGATCTATCCAACTACAACCTGGAGTATTGCTGCTTCACCAGCGGTAAAGAACCGTCTGGCGAGGGGGGTAAGGAAAACTGGAACGTCTACGAGACCCTCCCTTCTTATCATGGGGAGATCACCATCGATCCGAAGACCGGAGGCATTCGTCGCTTGACCATCCAAACGGACATCTCTGCTAATCAGCCCATCTACCGGGCAGACATCATGGTGGAATACGGCCCGGTCGAGCTTGGAGGGACAGAACACCTTCTGCCTGCGCGGAGCGTGACCATTTTCCAAGCCTCAATCCCCATCGTGATGCAGGAAGGGAATTGCGTGGATCTTCATTGCACGCCTCGCGCTTACGTCCACCCCAAAGACACCGTGGTCAGCGACACGGTCTACGGGTCCTATCGCGTCTTCAGCTCGGACTCGCGCATCCTGCCCGCCGATGCCTCTGGCTCGCGCGGAGGCTCACCTTCATCCTCTCAACCACAAAACGCAACTGGGCGAAAACACTAGCCATGGATCGTTATCGGGGGAACAACGCCATGCGATGTGCTCGATTGCTTCTCGTGTTTCTCTTCGCCATTCTGCCGGCGTCGGCCAAGGAACCAACTACGATTGCGCAGTTGGAACAGAAGTTGACTGCCGCGCACAGACAGTCGGACAAGGATCTCGCCAAACAACTGGGCGAACTTGAACTGACCGAGCGCCTCAGCACGCTGCGGCTGGAGAAACTTCAGGCCGGCCTGCCCGGAGTTAAGTCCCGCCAGGCGCTGCTGGTCCTCTCTGACGCCTCCGCCTTTCACGATCTTCCCGCGACCGAAATCCCCCAACTGGCCCCGCCCGATCGCGAAACCCAGGGCAAAATCCTCAACAAGACCATGGACTACATTCGCGTGACGCTTCCCCGACTGCCCAACTTCATCGTCAGTCGCGACACCGCACGCTTTGCAAATCTGAAGGTTGACTATATCGGTGGTTCGGTGGCTGTGGTGGAAGATCAGCCCTATCACTACGCCAATACAACGAAAGAAACGGTCATCTATCGCAATGGCTCAGAGGCTGTGGTTGCGTCTGCAAAACGTTCCGACCACCAGCGCGGCCTGTACAACTGGGGCGTCTTCGGTCCGCTGTTAGAAATCGTCGTCACCGACATCTTCACCGGCAAAATGGGCTGGGAACATTGGGAGCAGGGTGAAAAGGGAACAGCGGCTGTCTTTCGCTATGCAGTAGCGCAGGATCGATCTCATTACGATGTAAAGTATTGCTGTTTTCCCAGCTCGAATAGCTGGCATATGTACGAGGCTCACCCTTCCTATCATGGGGAGATCGCTGTCGATCCAGAGACTGGAGCCATTCTTCGCTTGACGCTTCAAACCGACATCCCTCCCGGCCACCCGATCTACCGGGCAGACGTCCTGGTCGAATACGGTCCGGTAGAGATTGGAGGACAGCAGTACCTCTGCCCTGCAAAGAGCGTCTCCATCGCCCAGACCATGGACTCCGTTACAACGAAGAACGCCTCATGCTCCGGGAACTCGAATTGCACGCCAGTTGAGGTGGTCCACCCCAAAGATATTTCCCTTAACGATACGATCTATCACTTCTACCACATCTTCCGCGCAGAAATGCGCATCCTTCCCGAGGAGCCAACGGAGGTGGAAGAGGACCCCACCAAACCGACGCCTCCTGCGGCTGCAGCGCCAAAACATTGACCTGAAACAATCAAAGAAATTCGGATATTACCTATCGCCGGACCATCGGGGTACTCCTGCCGCGGCCACCAGAAGACTCGGCACCCTCCGAATTCGCATAACCCCTTCTCCAAAAAACATGGAAGGATTCCATCATGGGTATTCACATAAATCACAAATATGTGTATTCTGTGATTTCCATGGCAAGCGCGTTCTGCGCCGCTACGGATCGCTTCAAGACCCAATCAGGGAGGCTAAGCCCATGATTCATAAGACTCGTCTTTATACGCCAGGCCCAACGCCGCTGCTGCCGGCCGCCCAGTTCGCCATGGCTGCCGCCGATATCCACCACCGCACTCCCGAGTTCCGCGCCCTCTTTCAGAAGGTGCTTGCCCAGCTCAAGGTCTTCGTCGGCACCAAAAACGACGTCCTCCTGCTCTCGTCCTCCGGCACCGGCGCCATGGAAGCCTCCGTCTCCAATCTCACTTCGCCCGGCGACCGCGTCCTCGTCCTCACTGCCGGCAAATTTGGCGAGCGCTGGACGGGCTTGGCCAAGGCCTTTAGCTGCGAACCCGACGTGGTCGCCGCCCCCTACGGAGAGACCTTTAATCTCGCCGCCATCCGCGCCGCACTCAAGCCCGAGCATCGTGCCGTTTATATGCAGGCAACCGAGACATCCACCGCGGTTCGCCATGATGTTGAAGCAATCGCGAAGCTGATCCACGAAGTAGCCCCCGAAGCGCTTCTCGTTGTTGACGGCATCACCGGCCTCGGCACTACGCACTTCGATGTGGACGGCTGGGGAATCGACATCCTGATCGGCGGCTCGCAGAAGGCTGTGATGATCCCGCCGGGTCTCGCCTACCTGAGCGTCAGTGAAAAGGCCTGGGCAGCGATGGAGAAGTCAAAGAACCCGCGCTACTACTTCGATCTCCGCAAGGAGCGCAAGAACGCCGTCAAGGGTGAAAGCGCCTACACGCCTGCAGTGGCTCTCATCGCCGGCCTCGGCGCCGCGCTCGACTACATCGCCGGGCAGGCAGGTGGCGATCTGGAGAAGGGGCGCATTGCACTCATCGACAACGCACAGGTCAACGCCGCTGCAACTCGCGCCGGTCTCGTCGCTCTCGGCTTCACGCTCTTCGCGCCGACAGCTCCTGCAGCTGCCGCCACCGCTGTTGCCGTGCCGGAAGGCATGGATTCGGGCGCTGTAGTGAAGGCGTTGAAAACGAAGTTCGCACTGGTCACCGCCAATGGCCAGGGCGAAATGCAGGGCAAGATTTTCCGCGTGGCGCACCTCGGATTCTTCGACTACCTCGACACCGTGGCCCTACTCGGCGCAATGGAGCATATTGCGAAAGACACGCTGGGGCTCAAGGTTGAATACGGGCAAGCCGTAGCGGCGGCGCAAAAGGTGTACGCAGAGCGAGTGAACAGTGGACAGTGATCAGTTGAACAGAGCAACGGTGTAGTGACCTTGAGTTGTATCAACAAGTCATTCTGTCCACTATGCACTGAACACTGTTCACCGCTCCGCAGGAGCTGACATGGCAGAACTCACCTTTGGCGAAAAACTTCTCATCGCGCGCAGGCAACTCGACCTCTACTCCTACCAGATGGCTGAGTTGCTCGGCGTGCATCCAAACTCTATTACCAAGTACGAGCGCGGCGAGGGCAAGCCGCACGCAGCGGTAGTCCGCATGTTCGACCTGCTCTGCGAAAAACACAGCATCCGTTTCGACGAATTTGAAACCGGGTCCGCCACAGCGGCCAAGGGAGACAAGATGAAGATCGTTCTGGCGGAAAAGGTATCGCCTGCAACCCTCGCTGTTTTTGCGGCCGAACCCGGATGGGAAGTCCTCTCGCATGACCAGCTGCCCAATGGTCTGCCTGCCGCGCTCGCAGATGCTGACGCATTGGTAGTCCGCAGCGCCGTGCAGGTCGACGATGCGTTGATGGAGCATGCACCGAAGCTGCGTGTCATCGGCCGTGCTGGCGTAGGTGTCGACAACATCGACGCCGAGGCCGCCACGCGCCGCGGCGTGGTCGTCATGAACACCCCCGGCGCGAATGCCGTCGCCGTTGCCGAACTCACCATCGGACTCATGCTCGCGCTCGCCCGCAAGCTGCCTGCCGCCAACAACACCATGCATGCAGGCAAGTGGGAAAAAAAGAGCCTGCAGGGCGCCGAACTTCGCGGCAAAACCCTCGGCATTCTCGGCCTCGGCCGCATTGGGCTTGAAGTTGCGCGACGTGCCCGCGGTTTCGGTCTCGAAATCATTGGCAGTGATCCGTTCGTATCCGCGGCAGTGGCACGCGAAAACGGCATCCGCCTGGTGGCAATCGACGAGCTCATCGCCGGCTCCGATTACATCACGCTCCACGTCGGCCTCACGCCGCAGACCGCCGGTGTGATCAACGCGAAATCACTGGCCGCAATGAAGAAGGGTGTGCGCATCATCAACTGCGCACGCGGCGAGTTGGTCGATGAAGCCGCTCTCGTTGCCGCACTCAAGTCCGGCCACGTCGGCGGCGCCGCGCTCGATGTCTTCACCGTCGAGCCGCCCAAGGACTCGCCCTACGCTTCGCTCGACAATGTCATCCTCACGCCGCACATCGCCGGTTCAACCGCCGAAGCGCAGGAAGCCGTCGGCATACAGATCGCCATGCAGGTGCGCGAATATCTGAAGCTCGGTGTGGTGCAAAACGCTGTAAATCTTCCCTCGCTCAGTCACGAAGAATACGTGCAGCTCGCACCGTACATCGACCTCGCCGGCCGTCTCGGTTCGTTCCTCGCTCAGGCGGGGAAGAGCGGGATTGAAGCCATCGATCTCACCTACGGCGGAGCGCTCGCCGAGGCGAAGACCGACCTCGTCCGCAACGCCGCAATCGAAGGCCTGCTCCAAGGTTCAGAGAATGTGAATCGCATCAACGCCGCCGCCGTCGCGCAGGAACGCGGCATCCGCATCCACGAAGAAAAAGAGGAAAGCCATCGAGGCGGTTCAGCCACCGTCCTCAACATCGAACTGCACACCGCCTCCGGCCGCAGCCATGCCACGGCTACGGTAATTCATGGCGAGCAACCGCGCCTGCTCGAGTTCGACGGCATTGACATCGAAGCGCCGCTCGAGGGCAATCTGCTCGTTTGCCGCAACCTGGATGTTCCGGGCGTAATCGGCAAGATCGGTACCATCCTTGGCGAGCAGGGCGTCAACATCGCCAACTTTGCACTCGGTCGCGAACGCACTGGAGCCAAGCCCGTGAAAGCCCTCGCCGTCGTCCAGGTCGACGCCCCGGTTTCCAGCGCTGTCCTCGACGCTCTCATGACCATCGAAGCGCTGCTCGAAGCCAAACTCGTCCAGCTCTGACCCGCAACCATCCAGGTGCATATCTCCCCATTACCTTGTGTCATCCTGAGCGGGAGCAGCTTGAGGCCCCATGATCGCGAAGCGGTCGTGGGGTAAGCGGAGCGAAGGACCTGCTTTTGGAGCACAGCGCTAGCATGTCACCGTAAATCTGGGCGAAGGACTTCCGAAGCCACAATCCTCACTTTACGCAATCATTTGGTTGCGTATCCTCACCCCATCACGCCGGCATGACCCAAAAATGAGCGCACATATGCCACCTGCCCAACGTGATAGGTCTCGTGCAGCGCCATGAAATTAATCACTCCGCTGAGCTTCCCATCCGCGCTTGGCGGTCCGGGTTGAGGAGCCGGAGTATCCAGCAATTCCTCTGAAGCTGACTCCAGCGCGGTGTTGAGCCTACCGCATGTCTCGTCCCAGGCCTCCATCAACTCCTCTGGTGTGGGAGCATCCGGCGATTCGACGCACTTTGTCCCGCGCGCGTATAACGGCATCCACGGCATGGTCCATCTTTGTCCCAGCCGCGCGAGCACCATCGTACGCGAGTACGCAACATGCCCCACAAGCCAGCACAGGTTGTTGGTGTGATCGTTGGGGCGCTTACACCAGTCCTCGGCGCTCAATCCCCTCAAAGACTGCTTCAAAAAATTGGCGTTCAGATTGAAGCTCTGAGACGCAACCGCGAGCCGTGTTGAAAGGGGCATCTCGATTTTCCTCCTGCTCCCCCATCAGCTTACACGTCAACGCATCGGAACATTCGTGATTCAAGAACGCTCAAGTTGTAGCGCAGTCGCACGAGGGGCAGATCAGGAAAAACTCGCGATCCACATCGGGATCGCGACTGTAAAGGAAAAGATGAACGCCGTTGATCATGATGGGCGGACTCTACCCATTCATTGCGAACCCGCCCATCAAATATTCAAGCTATTGCACCGGGTGCGCCTTGCCGTCTTTCAGGCTCTCAATGATGATCACCCTCACCATCCGGTCTGCCTCCCGCCCGATTCTTCCCTGCTCCGCGCCAAGGCGGCCCTGCTGTGCGCCCAGTTGTCCCTGCTGGCGTCCCAGCTCGCCCATCTTCTCGCCAAATTCACCCTGTTTGGAGCCGATCTGTCCCTGGATTCTGCCGAGCTCACCCTGCAGGTTGCCGAGCTTCGACTCGATCTCAGAGAACTGCTCCTGCGTCATATTTTTGCCTTGGCTGGCCTTCAGCTTTGCCATGGCCTCATCAATTTCTGCAATCTCTTTGCTCATGTCCGGAGTCGGCACGCTGGCTTGTTCTTGCGCTCGTCCCAGTGCTTCCTGCTGTTTGCCGAGTTCCTCCTGCTGCTTGCCAAGAGCCTCCTGCTGTTTGCCAAGATCCTCCATGGGCTTATACATTGCCTCGATCTGGCCGACAATTGCAGGATCGTCGACGAAGTAGGATTTGCCCTCGCGCGTGAACCAAAGGAAGTCGCCATGCGCCTGTTGCTTAGCTTTGTCTACCGAGGCGAAGCTGAGCGAGTTAAATGAGCCGGTTCCTTCGAGGTGGCCGCCACCGGTAATCAGCGCATAGGACTCGCCATTGGGCAAATTGACGTAGTAGTGGTAGCCCGAGTGTTTCCCATTCTCATTAGAGTTGGAGCTGCCGGTTTCTGTCGTCGTGCTTTGGCCCACTCCATATCCGTACCCCTCGCCATAGCCCGCTCGGGGCGCAATGATGGCCATCGTTGGAGCTCCCGGCGGAAGGATCATCAGCGATGCACTGCCAGGCGCATGTGGAGCTTTCGGCGCAAGGAGCACCAGCGTTCCGTGTGCTGGCGCGGATGGCAGAATCATCAAAGCGGGAGGCTCGGAAAGTCGCGCAGGCGCAGCTGTGGCGGGGACTCCTGCCTGCGCTGGCGCAACTGGAGCAATCGCGACCGATGCAGGCGCTGGCTCCCCAGAAATCTGCTCGGGCGTCGACACGCCGGCTGCTGGTGCAGCGGGAGCGGCAGGCTCGTTTGGAGCCAAAGCGACCTGAGCCGGCGCTCCGGGCAGTGAAGGGGCACTGGTAGATGATTGAGCAGCCGGAAGTGCGGGAGCGCTCGCCGGGTCTGGAGCCTGACCGTCAGCCTGAACGCGCACCATCGCTGTTGCGGCAAACAGTGCTACCGGCACCACCAGCACGGCCACCAACCCGCGCCGCGTACCCGCAAATGCCTGTCGGAAAGAAACATCATTCAATAGCCGCTCGATGCGGCGCGAGAGAGATCCACTGCGAGCCATGGCGACTCCTATCGGGGTTGGGCGCGGCGCGGCCGCGAATTCAAGCAGGATCTGCGCGTAGGAGGTGCGATCCGCGGCCTCTTCCAGCCCTGCACGGTCGCTGATGGCTTCGGCCAGATCGGATAATTTGCGTTTGAGCCACCACCCCAGCGGACTCGGCCACACTAGCGCCGCGTAAAATCCCGCCAGCAGTTGCAGATAAAAATCACCTTGCCGGATGTGCGAGCGCTCGTGCGCCAGCACGATGCGCAGCTTCTCGCTGTCCCAGTCGCGATACTCAACAGGCAGCACAACCGCCGACCCAATCGTCACTGGGGACGACACCGCATCGCTCACGCGCAGATGCAACCCATCGATCAAGGGAGAAGGATCAAGTAGCGCAGGCCTCGCCGATTGCCACACATCAATCGCCACCGCGAGCCCGTAGAGCAAGCGGCAGAACAGCACACCGGCAACGGCGAGATACAACAAGCCGGCAATCTGAAGCAGCGAAAACTCACCGCGTCCCGAAACATTCGATGGAGACACAGCTCCGCCCGTGCTCAGATGCGAGTTTGAAATCGCGGGCGCGGGGTAGCGATCAGCTGCCACGACGCTGCTTGTGTCTGCGGCATACGGTGTGGCGCTTTCCCGCTCGATTCTTTCCGTCCGAACTGCAGCATGCGCAATCTGCTCATCGACCAGCGGAGTCGCGGTCATCTTTACATCAGCTGCCCGCACCTCTGCCGGGGCTTGCGCAGGCGCCGTTGCAGTCTTCCATGCCGCGATTGCGCGAAGCGTCTCGGCCGGAATCACTATGGTCGCCGGCAAATGCGCCGCCATCGGTAGCACCAGGGGCATCACGAGCGCCGACGCCAGCACCAATCCCCAGGCAGCTTTCTGCGCCAGCACATTGCGCACGCTGAAGATCCACAGGCCAACCCAAACGGCGAGTGCCAGTAATACCGATCGAACGGCCGCTTCAATCAGAAGTGATGAGATCATCCCTTGGCCTCCTTTCTGTTTGGACCCGAAGAGTTTGCAGTACCAGCCTGCCTTTGCGCCTCGGCAATCCGGGTTGCCAGCCGCTGCAGCTCGGCCCTGTCAAGAACCTTGGAGTCGACCATGCCCACCAATAGCGCCTCGACTGATCCTTCACAGAACCAGTCGACGATGCGCTTCACCGCACGACCCGCGACGCGTTGCCGCGATTCAGCCGGTCGATAGATAAAAGTGCGATCTTCAACCGCATGCGCGAGATAACCCTTCTCTTCGAGGCGCCGCAGCACCGTGCGCACCGTCGAGTCCTTTAGCGGCCGGTTCAGCTCCTCGCGCGCCGCCTCGGCCGTCACTGAGCCACGCCGCCACACAATCGAAAGGATCTCCCGTTCCAGTTCGCCAAGTTCCGAAGGGTCGTGAGTGTTACTCGTCATAGTGTTACAGACTGTAACATACAAAAGAGGTGAGCGCGCAAGAGATTTTTTTATCCCGAATGGAGAATCAAGCGGTAAACGGCCGACTGAACCAAAAATGGTGCCGGCAATTCATACTTGGCTTTCAAATTGAAGGTATGTACAACATCGACTGGCCATATCACATCACAACAGTCAGGCATCATTTCTCCACGGTCTCGAGAGACCGAGGCACCTATTTCAGGAAAAGAGGGCGAAGAATATGGCGTCAGGCTTATTGGAAAAACAGGCTACGGTCGAGGATGTCATGCGCGAGGTCTCCAAATTCAAGGCCGTCTTGACCGATGCGGTGGAAGAGGGGATTGACTCGGCAGTTAAGACAATCAAGCATGGCCGCGATGCTGCCGAAGATGCGCTGTATGAAGCAAGGCGCACGGTGAAGCAGCGGCCTTTTCAGTCCATGGGCGTTGTCTTCGCTGCAGGAATCTTCACGGGTAGCATGGTCTCCTGGCTTTGCACGCGCCGCCGCTAATCGAAGTCTTCCTACAATAATTTGTCACGGTCCTTACACCGGGATGACAAAACGGCGTTGCGGGATGCCGCATGCAGAAACGCCGGGACCGAAGTCCCGGCGTTCAGCAAATCCAGTTGAGCAACCTATGCCCGGCTCATGTAAGCGCCTTCGCTCGTGTCCACGCGGATCTTCTCACCTTCATTGATAAAGGGAGGCACCTGCACAACCAATCCTGTTTCGGTCTTGGCCGGCTTGGTCACCGACGAAGCCGTCGCTGACTTCAGGCCTGGCTCGGTCTCAACCACGGTGAGTTCTACGAAAGAGGGCAGTTCAATGCCCACGGCCTGCCCGTCGTGGTAGCTGACCTTGATCTGCAGGTTCGGCGTCAGGTACTCGACGGCATCGCCAAGGGTGGAACCCTTCAACACGGTCTGCTCATAGTCCACCGGATTCATGAAGTAGTAGTCGTCGCCGTCGGCGTAGAGAAACTCCATGGAAATCTCGTCGACCACGACCTTTTCGATGGCGTCGCCGGAGCGGAAACGGTGCTCGAACATGGCACCCGACTTGAGATTGCGAAGTTTTGCCTGGATAAAGGCGCGCAGGTTGCCCGGGGTGCGATGCTCCACCTTGAACACGAGGTGGAGAACGTCGTTATGCTTGATGATCATGCCCGGACGCATTTGGGTGGCGGGAATCGCCATAAACGTGAAACTCCTTGCTCTACTTGAAAAATTCGGCCTTGGCCCAATCTCCATTGTAACTTAGCGATGGTCGTGCCGCCCCCTTCGATCCCCGCCTGGCGCTTGCGTCTCGATGTGTTCTGATCGAGGTGAGAGGAGCACATCACTTGGCGCAACGAAGGAGGAATATAGCGCCAGTCAGCGCATTGCTGCTGCTGTGCCTGCTGTGGGCGCTTCCTTCCCTCCGGTCCGATCTCCTGCCGGGCTCAACGTCGGCGCCGAGTTCATCGTCTCTGGCGATGCGGTCAATTCCTCTGGCGTTGTTCGCCGTCATTGCGTTCGTCACTGCCTTGGTGCGCAAGGCACGCTGGCCCAGCGGCAAGATGCTTGGCGCAGCGGTGCTCGTCGGCTTCGGTCTTTTCGTTGTACCGGCGGTGCTGATTCATATTGCCAGGGGAGAGATCGACGACTCAACCCGGGTTGTGCTCTTTTCGCTGGCTCCAGTCTTCGCCATCGTCTTTGAGCCGTACGTGGGATCTGCGTCATCAACACCGCATCGCAGCGCGCTTGCGGCATCGCTGGTTGCAGTGGCCGGAACAATGATTGTCTTTCCGCTCAATCTGCCACGGTCCAGCGCCGCGGCTCTTGCCTTTTGTGGAGTTGTCGTAGCAGTCGCTTCCGTTGCAACCGCCAACTGCATCGCAGTCCGCATCGCCAGCGACCAAACCGCACAGTCGCTGCTCACCTTCGCTTCCATCGCCTCAGGATCCGCGGCAATCTGCCTGGCGCTTCTGAGTGCCGCATTCCAGCACCACATCTGGCTTGCACCAATACCAGACCTTTGGGTCATGCTCGATCTAATGGCATTCGCGTTGCTTTTCTGGCTCATGCGCCGGATGACGGCGGTGCGCATGACTACGCGATTTCTGATAGCGCCGCTGGTCGCGAACCTGATCGGCCTTGCGTTCCTGCGTCCCGGAGTTCAATGGCGCGGCTGGCTGGGTTTGCTGCTGATCGCTCTCGGAGCAGGCTGGCTGTTGTTTGCCCCCAAGGACGAGCCAGAGGAAACCGGCTCGCCCCTCAGGATCACATAAGCTCTTCGAATGCGGATCGAAAATTCAAGCCCGCGCTTCGAACACCAGGTTAAACGGCGTCTGCGCTGCTCTGCGAAAGCGCGTAAATCCAGCCGCTTTGACCACATCGTGAATCCGCTCCTCGCCAGCCTGCGCGCCAAGCGCTGCGCCAACCTCCTGCGCGAGGGAAGCAGGCGTGCAGATCATGGTGGAGGCGGAATAAAAGATGCGGCCAACCGGGGTGTGATTCTGCTCGGGATTGTCGTTCGCAAACGGTTCCACGATCATCCACGTCCCATCGGGCTTCAATGAGGAAAGCACATGTTCCGCCGCCCCGGTCGGATCGCCCATGTCGTGCAGGCAATCGAAAAACGTCACGAGATCATATCCGCCATTTACGGGATAGCTTTTGGAACTCGCAACTTCGAAGCTGATCTGGTCAAGGAGCCCGTCGCGTCCGGCAACGTGGCGCGCGTATTCGATGGAGCCACTGTGATAGTCGAATCCGCTGAAGCGCGACTTTGGGAAGGCTTTGGCCATCAGTATCGTCGAGGCGCCGTGTCCGCAGCCGACGTCGGCCACCGTGGCGCCCTTGGCGAGCTTGTCACCGATTCCTTCAAGCGCAGGGATCCAGGCGCTCAAAAGATTTTGCTCGTAGTTTGGACGGAAAAATCGCTCGGTGCCGAAGAAAAGGTTGGCGTCGTGCTCATGCCAGCCAACGCCGTCCCCGGTGCGGAATGCCTGCGTGATCTTCGGCTCGTCTTTGAAACAAGAGGAAATGATGTGGAACGCGCCTGGCAGGTCGACCGTGGTGAGGGCAAGTGCCTGTTCCGGCGGCAGTTCGAATTTCTTCGAGGCCGCGTCGTAGGTGACGTAACCGCTGGCGGCGTTGGCATTGAGCCATTCGCGCACATAGCGCTCGGTTGTTTTTGTTTTCGAGGCCAGTTCGGCCGGGGTCAGCGGCCCTGCACCCGCCATCGCTTTATATAGTCCCAGCTTGTCGCCGATGACCACCAGCGCCGCGTGCATCGCAGCGCCCATATCCATGACAGCCTTCCCCATGAAGGCATCGAACTTTGATTGTTCAAAAACAGGTGATGTCGCCGTGGATTCCATTCTGACCTCCAGGTTTTTCGGTACGGGGCCCCGGGGTAGAGGGCATGGTAACGCCCACGGAAAAGCACTGTCAAAGGCATCCTGCCGGATTCGCTTGCGTTGGAGGCACGCCTCCTCTCGGATCGGGGATAATCGACGAATCGAAACCCGCAAGCGTCAGATCAAGACTGCGATGCGAACGGGGTCAAAAGCCAAGATTCGCCTGGCGAAGCGCGTCCTTGTATTGCTCTTTCGCTTCTCTGGCTCGAGTCGCAGCATCCTGTTCAGCAAGCACTGCTTCGTCCCAGTGCTCCCACGCAACCTCAGAATGATCGGGCGTGGCTAGAGCTTCCTCCGCGCGAATGGCCAGCACCCATTCGTTGGTTGCCTGCAAATAAGCTGCGCGCAGTTCATCGAGCTTCGAGCTTTCCATAGGATCACAGCCTAGAGCGCCATCTTTGCGCGGTCAATGGGTGTTGCTCTCGATTCACGAAATGTTCATTCGAATCAATTCCTATGGCAACCGACCTCTCCACGCCGAGCCAGGCTCCGACCCATAGGGCCGATCCGCGGTTGTTCTCGCAGGTTGTCATCCGCTACTATGGGCTGCGATTCGATGGCGGAAAATCAACCGCTCTGGAGTTTCAGATGAATTGCCGCACTTCGCGTTTTTGTCTCGCATCACTCCTGTCCTCGCTCCTGTTGCTTGCATCCACGCACGCGCAGACTGCACCCGCTTCGCAGGCAACGCCGCCTTACAAAAACGCTTCACTCCCGGTGGACCAGCGCGTAGCGGACCTGCTCAAGCGAATGACCCTCGAAGAGAAAGCGACAATGCTTTCTGGATCGGGCTGGATGGAGTCGGCGCCGATCGAGAGGCTCGGCATTCCGGCGATCAAGATGGCCGATGGACCGATGGGCGTGCGCTCGTGGATCGGCAGCTCTGCTCTCACCAGTTCATCGGCCAACCCAATGAAGGTGGAGACGACGGCATTCCCGTCGGGCATCGCGATGGCCGCCACGTGGGATGTGGATCTGGTAGAGCGCGAGGGCAAGGCGATTGGGCAGGAGGTCAAAGCGCTCGGTCGCGACATGATCCTCGGTCCCACGGTAAACATCAATCGAGTTCCGCTCTGGGGCCGTAACTTCGAGGGCTACGGCGAAGATCCCTACCTGGCCGGGCAGTTGGCCGTCGCTTACGTTCATGGCGTGCAGGGCGAAGGCGTTATCCCTTCGGTGAAACACTTCGACGCGAACAACGAGGAGTTTGAGCGGCACCGCGTCGACGCGAAAATCGACGAACGCACACTGCAGGAGATCTATCTGCCCGCGTTCAAAGCCGCAGTACAGCAAGGCGGCGCCTGGGCGGTGATGTCCTGCTACAACAAGGTGAACGGCACGCATTGCGCTGAGAGTGATTATCTGCTGACGGACATTCTGAAGAAGGAGTTCGGCTTCAAGGGCTTTGTGGTGTCCGACTGGGGCAGCACCTACTCGACTGCGCCGACGGTGAATGCCGGGATGGACCTGGAGATGCCGGGCGGACCGCCGATGAAGGCATTCCTGGCGCGCCCGCAGGCAGCGGAGCAAGGCAGCAGCGGTGGTTGGCTGACAGCCGATAAGGTGCTCGCCGAAGTCAAAGCCGGACACATCACCGAGGCGACGATCGACGACAACGTTAGCCGCATTCTGCGCGTGATCTTCCTAAGTGGCCTCATGGATTCCCCCCAACCCGCGCTGGGCGAAGTGGACACGCCCGCGCAGCAAAAAATGGCGCGCGATGGCGAGACAGAGGGCATCGTGCTCCTGAAGAATCAGAGCAATCTGCTGCCGCTCGACGCTTCAAAAATCCACTCGATCGCAGTGATCGGACCCAACGCGCTGGTGGCCCGCACGGGCGGTGGAGGGAGTTCGCTGGTGCGGCCCAAGTACTCGGTTTCACCGCTCCAGGGTATCCAGAAACGTGCAGGCGCGGGTGTCCAGGTGAGTTCCGCGCTTGGCGTAGGCATGGCGGGCGAAGACCCCGCGCACGACTCTCCTGAAGCCCGCGCGAATGATCTGAAAGCAGCCACGGACGCCGCTGCGAAGGCCGACATTGCTGTTGTCGTCGTTGGCCGCTTCAACAAACTCGAGTCCGAAAGCTTCGACGTGAAGACGATGGACCTGCCTGCAGGCCAGGACGAGTTGATTGCTGCCGTAGAAAAAGCGAATCCACACACAATCGTTGTTCTCAACACCGGCGACCCGGTAACCATGACGAAGTGGATCGACTCGACGCCGGCGCTCCTTGATATGTGGTATGGCGGGCAGGAAGGCGGCAATGCTCTTGCTGCAATTCTCTTTGGCGATGCGAATCCCTCGGGCAAACTACCCGTGACGTTTCCGAAAAGGTATGAGGATTCTCCGGCTGCGAAGAACTATCCCGGCGAAAATCTCGTCGTCCATTACGCCCAGGGCATCTACGTCGGCTATCGCTACTTCGACACCAAGAATGTGGAACCGCAATTCCCCTTCGGCTTTGGCCTCAGTTACACCACTTTCGACTACAGCGATCTCAAGGTGTATCACACCATCATTCACAATATGACCAGCGAACCCGGCCACGGTTACATGGCGGTTCTGAAGGTCAAAAACACCGGCACCCGTACCGGAGCCGAAGTGGTAGAGCTTTATGTGCATGATGGGCACTCCAAAATCGATCGGCCGGTGCATGAGTTGAAGAGATTCAAGCGCTTGGAACTGAAACCGGGTGAGACGAAGACGGTGTCATTCGACCTCGATCGCTCCGCATTCGAATATTGGAACCCGCAGACAAAGGAATGGACCCTGGATCCCGGCACCTTCGAGATCCAACTCGGCGCATCATCGCGTGACATCCGCCTGAGAGCGCCCGTCGAAATCACGCACTGATATCGCATTTGGGAAACGCTCTGTCCCAAATCCGATGAGCCAAAGTCGGCGTGACCAACAGGGAGCGCCGACCTTCTTCGATCTCAAAACGGCAGACCATTTCCTGAAATGCCGTAAACTCGGGACAGATGCCCAGGCAGGCCCACTACAACGCGGCGGAAAATATCTCGCCTGAAACGGCGAAGGATCCATATCTGCGTCCTGCCTTTCCGCTGTCGCATCGCATCGCGCGTCTCGCCTGGAATATCTGCTGGGCGATCTTTTACCGCCTCTCACCGAGACCGTTCCATGCATGGCGCACGATGCTGCTGCGGCTCTTTGGTGCGAAGATGGGGCCGAACTGCCACTTCTATCCAACTTCGCGCGTGTGGGCGCCATGGAATCTCATCTGCGCCGATCAGGTCACCGCCGGCGACGGCGCCGAAATCTACAACCCCGCGCCCATCCGCCTCGGTTCGCATGCGATTCTCTCGCAGAACGCCTACCTCTGCGGCGCAACCCATGACTTCGACGATCCCGCGTTTCCGCTGTTGGCTTATGCAATTGAGGTCGGCGCGTATGCGTGGATATGTGCGCGAGCCTGTGTTGCACCCGGCGTGGATGTAGGCGAAGGCGCGGTGCTCGGCCTCGCCTCCGTTGCCACACGCGATCTGGAGCCATGGGGTGTATACGCCGGATCCCCAGCCGTAAAAGTAAAACAGCGCAACCGCGTCGCCCCCTAGCGTTCTTCCTCTGAGACTATTCCCATAATCCGCCGTGTCATTCACTCACAATGACACCGCCGACGTCAGCGCATCGGGTGCAGAGCATAGTTCTGCACGAAGAAGTACGCGGCGGTCATGAATCCGATGGCGGCGACCGTCCTGCGCATGATGGCTTGGTTGATCAGCCGGCTATAGTGCGCGCCGATGTATCCGCCGATTGCGGCGAGGATCGCCATCTCGAGGCAGAAGCGCCACTCTACGCGTCCGGCAAGGATGAACGATACCGCGGGGATTCCGATGGAGACCGTAGCGGTGAGCACTTTCAGCGCGTTCATCTCGTGGATATCGTGAACGCCGCAAATTCCGAATAGCGCCATCACCAGGAATCCGCCACCAGCGCCGAAGTATCCAACATAAACACTGACGACCACCATACCCACAATGAGCAGCTTGCTGTGCCGTTTGCCGCCGGAGAGGGTCTGCAGCCAGCGCCCCAGGGGAAAGCTCAGTACAAACATGACTGCCGCGAAGAGCAGCAGCCACGGGAGCAACTCGCGAAACATCCGGTTTCCGGTTCTCAACAGAAGGAAGCCGCCCAGCCAACCACCGATTCCCGACGCAATACCCAATGGAAGCAACTCCCAGCCGTACTCGCGCAGTTCCTTTCGGAAAGCAACGAGCCCGGTCAACTGGCCCGGCCACAACGCGACGGTGTTTGTGGCCTGCACCGCGACGGCGCCAACGCCGAGAGCAGCCGAGCTGGCAAAAAGAGCGGGAAGCGACAGGAAAGATCCGCCGCCCGCGATCGAATTGAGAACGCCGGCAAAAAAGGATCCGACGGGGAGCCAGGAAAGATGGAGAAGTTGAAGGATCAGTTCGGCCATGAGTCACTGTAGCGAGCAGGGCATAAAGCCCTCATAAGATTTCAGGATTCGGGCTGCCCGGGGATGGGGAACGGAGCGCCTGTTACACTCCGATGAGAACAAATCGGAGTCTTTCTAGCAATGAAACAATTTGTTTTGAGTCTTTTTCTGGCGGCCGCTGCCGTCGCATGTTTCGCCCAAACGCCCGCCAAACCCGCCGCCCCCAAGGCTTCAGCCAAGACCGCTGCGACTGCAAGCGGTATTAAGTTGCCCCCCGGCATACCGCCATCGCACGCAGTCGTGAAGACGGCGTTCAGTCTGCGCTATCAGGACATCCGCATCGGCAAGGGCGCGGATGCCGAGCCCAACAAGATCTACAAGGTGAACTACACTGGCTGGCTCGCGGCCGATGGGCATAAATTCGATTCGTCGTACGATCACAAGTCCCCCGTGATGGGGAAAGACGGTAAGCCTGAACTCGATGCCGATGGCAAGCCCAAGATGAATGAGGGGGAGCCGATCAGCTTTCCGCAAGGCTTCGGACGCGTGATTCCCGGCTTCGATCAGGGGTTCACCGGCATGAAGATTGGCGGCAAACGCCGTTTGTTCATCCCCTGGCAACTTGCGTATGGCGCTCACGGACGCCCCGGACCGAACGCTGCGAATCCCGGCATCCCGCCGAATGCGGACTTGATTTTTGATATCGAGCTGGTGGACGTGAGCGAGATGCCAACGCCGCAGGCTCGTCCCGGAATGATGAATAATGGTCAGCCGATGCGGATGATGCCGCACCCGGCGAGCCCGGGTTCATCGGGAACGCCAGCCGCTCCGGGTACCCCGGCAGCAACGCCTCCGGCTGGAACGCCGCCGGCGAGCAAGCCTCAGTCGAATTGACGGATCAGGCCACGCTGGCCGGAAGTTCCGGCGTGGCCGACGGCAGCTTGCGCGTGTAAGCCTCGAGCGGATGTGCGCACAAGAACTCGGCTTCGCCGATCTCCACCGGCCGCCTATGCTCCATCACAAAAACACAAATAACCATTTGTACGGCGGACACCACTAGTTCAGTCGAGTTTCGGATGTATTTTGTTAAATCCGGTGGCCTGCTGATACGCCTGAGCAAAGGCCGCCAGCTTGGCATCCTCATACAGTCCGGCGAGAAACGTGATCGAGACGGGAGTGCCGGGACCGCCGATGTCGTCGTTGTCGCCGTCGTCGGTCTTCGGTGGCCTGGGTGCGTCGTCGCCGCGTAGACCGTTGGGCACGATCAGCGCCGGATGCCCGGTGAGATTCGTGGCCAGCAGTTGCTGACCGCCGGAAGAACCTACGATGATGTCGACTTTGTCGAACAGCGCTGAAACCTGCTGAATCGCCAGCGTGCGCGCACGATTCGCCTGGATGTATTCGACGGCGGGATAAAAGCGTGCTCTGCGGAATTCATTGGGCCAATCGTCTGGGCCCTGTTCAGTGAGGAGACGATCACGGCCGCTAAGGGTGAGGTCGTCGAAGGCAGCGGCAGCCTCGGCCCCGAGAAGGCCAACCATCGCGCCGTAGGGCAGCTTGGGCAACTCGATCGGCATCAGATTGATTCCCATGGCGCGGAGCTTGTCGAGCGTGGCGAGCTCGTAGCGGCGATCGTAGTCGCGGCGTGCACGCGAAGATTTACGTTGGGCTTCCTGCTTTTCGCGAGCCTTCTTCTCGTCGGCGGTCTCAGAGGTTGGCGGAGGCGGAAGCTTAAACGGTGGCGACTCATCGAAGTCGCCCTTCAAGTAGCCAACGCGCAACGCGTGTACGTCGATGTTTGAGTTCCAATGGAATGGAGCGGGGTGGACGGATGTATCCTGTCCATCGGGCCCGTGAATCACGTTGAGCACGAGCGCGCAGTCTTCGGCCGACCGGGAGATCGTGCCGAGCTTGTCCATCGTCCAGCTCAGGGCCATGGCGCCGGTGCGCGGCACGAAACCAAAGCTGGGACGCAGACCGGTTGCGCCGCAGCGCGTGGACGGCGAACTGATGGAGCCGAGCGTCTCCGAGCCGATGGCGAAGGCTACACATCCAGCGGCAACAGCGCTGGCTGAACCCGCCGAAGATCCGCTCGAGCCCTGCGCTGGATTCCACGGATTACGCGTGCGCCCGCCGAACCACTTGTCGCCCATGGCAAGCGCGCCCAGCGTGAACTTGGCTACGAGGACTGCACCGGCGGTGTCGAGGCGTTTGACCACTGTTGCGTCTTCATCGAAAGACTGATGCTCAAAGCCGCCTGCACCCCATGTTGTCGGATAGCCTTTTACGGCAAGCAGATCCTTGGCGCCCCATGGAATTCCGTGCAATGCGGCCACGGTACTTGCCGGCGGAGATTTCAGCGTCGGCCGCTTTGGCTTGCGTGAGGGCGCGATCTTCAGTGAGGGTGATGACGAAATGAAGCTTGGGGTCGTAGCGCTTGAGCCGAGAGAGATACATCTGCGTGAGCGCGAGGGAACTAATCTTGCGTGCGCGCAGCAGGCTGGCGAGCTCGCTTACCGTTGCGAAAGCGAGGTCTTCGATTTTGGACGGAACCGCGACGTTGGGATCGGGCTTCCAGCCGTCTGCGTTGGGTGTCCCGGCGGCAACGCGCGGAACATTCCCCGCAGCAGCAAGCGGATGGAATACATAAGCAGGCGCGATGGAATTCGGCAGCTTCAATTTGCGGATGGCCTTGAAAGAGCCGTTCTGATCGACGAGGCCGTCGATCATCATCTTCTTCTGCTCGTCGGTGAAGGGGCCGATGCCGGCCATGATCGCCGCCTGATCGATCATTTCGGGAGTGATCTTCGGCGGCTTGGATTGGTCCGTGCTCGGCGACTCCTGCGCCTGCGAGGCAAGCGTGTAGAGAACTCCGGGGAACAAGGCAGAGGAGATGCCGGCGCGGCTGCAGGCAGCGAGAAAACCACGACGATCCAGGGTCATTACGATGTCCTTTGGGCGGGGAATTGTCCTTCGCACACTATATCCGAGCGAGCCGGTCGAACCGGGAGCGTCAGGTGGTGAGCCGGTCCGTCGAGATTGCCTCAAGCGGCCATTGCTTCACCGCGACACTTTCCCCCTTCAACAACGCGATCTCAAATTCGGATTGACCTGGGCGCACGTTGTAAACGCGGCAGGTGAGCGCCTCCCGGCCTGCGATGAACGATTCAATCACCGATCCGTCGATGAAGATTCGAAGCGCATCGTCTAGTTCGAGTTGCGGAGGAAGCGCAAACGTCACCTCGCCGCAGGAGACAAGTCTTGCAGGAACATCGACTACAAGCTCCCAGACGCTTTTGCCGCTGGTCAGCAGACGAACCGCGATCTTCGGCTTCGAGGTCCCCAACGCGATGCGCAATTCTCTGCGCAACGTCGTCAGCGATTGCTTGATCGGAGCGCCGGCTTGCAGAATTGAAACCTCCTCGGCCCTGCGCAGCTTTTCCACTTCGACCGCGGGATTGATTTCAAGCTCGCCGTCACGATTCACCGTGAGCACTCTCGGAAGGCCCATTGCGCCGGACCATCCGGCAGCAGCGAACTCGGCTTCAGGACGTGTTTCGCGAATCCATCCCCACAAGATGCGCCGGCTGTCGGGAGCAAGAAAGCTTTTGGGCGCGTAGTAAGCGCCGTGGTCGAGAACGCCGGTGCGCATGGGGATATAGCGATGCCGATGCGCGTCGAATTCGCCGGTCGTCCAGAAGACCTTGTCCTCTGATGAGTAGAGCAGGCAGTGGTGGCCATTAACGTCGAAGAAGTCTGGGCACTCCCACATCTCGCCGCTGTCACAGGGATTGACGGCGACTTTGCCGTTCGGCTTGCCTTGCACGAGTTTGTGCAGATACTCCCAATGCCGCAGATCATGCGAGCGATACAGCAGCACGCAGCCGCCGATGCCACGCTCGCCAGAGCCGATGCCGAGATACCATTCGTTGCCTTCAAGCCACGGGCAGGGATCGCGAAAGCCGGTGACGTACATGCCCGGCGGTGGACTCGCGATTATGGGCGTCTCGAGCTTCTTCCAGTGCAACAACTCATCGTCTTCGGCCGTGGCGAGCATCTGCGTCTCGCGCAATTTGTCATTGCCGTCGTGCAATGTTGTCTCGGCGGGCGGCGCATTCTGCACGCCGGTGTAGATAATCGTGGGCTTGCCGTCGAAGAACACCGCCGATCCGCTGAAGCAGCCTTCGCTATCGGGCCCGCCGGGAGTGGGCGCAAGTGCAATCGGCTCGTGATGCCAGTGCACCATGTCCGGACTGATCGCGTGTCCCCAATGCATGTCGCCCCACACCGCTGCATGCGGATTGAGCTGATAGAAGAGGTGGTAGTGGCCCTTCCACCAGATCGGGCCGTTGGGGTCATTCATCCAATTGTGCGGCGGAAGAAGATGATATTCAGGGCGAAGAGGACCGCGTGCAATGGCTGAGACCTGGTTATCGAGTGTGGCCGAAGTTGAGAGACTCCAAGCATGATCAGAGCACAGTCGATTTGCAGCTGCTGCAAATCCGAGTGTTCTTAAAAGGTTACGACGATCAAGCTTCATACGCGAGGGAGAACTCCCAGGCAACTATAACGCAGCGGACAGGCGTGGCATGTCTTTGCCTGCCGTTCTACTTCGCGGTGAGTTTCAGTGTGTAGGCATATTTGCACGCGGTGTTCACGGGAAGAGTCACATCGAGCGCATCGGCAGTCTGGGTCCACGTGACTTTCCCTGTTGATCCCAGCATCTCCACGTGAGCGATGGGCAACGATCCACCTTCACGTGCTGTCCCGAGCGCGTGGATCGTCGCCTTTCCATCCGCCGGGCAAGCCATGCCGATCGCATAAACGGTACCGCCTTTCGCGGTGAACCGGAAGTCTGATGCCGTGTAGGGCTTCACATCCGTGTCGTGAAACGCGCCGCCTTTTACCTGCGTCGGCCCTTCGCCAAATGTCTTCCACGGAGTGGTCGCGTAGATCGCGTCGCCGTTTACTTTGAGCCACGCGCCCATTTCGCGCAGAGTCGTCTGTACCTCCTCGGGAATGGTGCCATCGGATCGTGGCCCGAAGTTGAGCAGCAGATTTCCGTTCTTGCTCACGATGTCCACAAGCTGGTGGACGAGAAACTCCGGTGACTTGAAGGTGTCGTGCTCGATGTATCCCCAGGATGCGTTGCTGATCGAGGTGTCGGTCTGCCAGTGGTCGGCAATGATGTGGTCCTGTTGGCCGCGCTCGAAATCGCGCGTACCCGACTTCCAGTTGAGCGAGTAATCCTTGAAATCAATCACGCCCGTGTAGCCGTGCGCAGCGGCGAAGTTGTAGTAAAAGGCCGTGAACTCGGTAACAGCGCGGCGAAATGTCGGATGCTCGATCCACCAGTCAAAGTAGACGATTTCGGGCTTGTATTTTTCCACTAGCTCGGTGTCGCGCGCGAGCCAGTCGCGTGTCCACGCCTCGCTCACCCAGGTCCAGTCGTCCTCAAGTCCGTGCGCATCGCCGGGAGCTGCGAACCACTGGTGCGCAGGGCCATAGAGTGATGCATACTTCGGGTCGTTGACGTCGGAGTGGATGGTTCGGCCATAGGAGTAGAAGAAGTTGTGCTCGGCGCGATGCGAGCTGAGGCCGAAATGCAGACCCTCCGCGCGCACTGCCGTCGCCAACTCCATCAGCGTGTCGCGCTTCGGTCCCATCTTCACAACGGTCCAGTCGGAGAGACCGGAGTCATACATCGAAAAGCCGTCGTGATGTTCGGCCACGGGCACGACATATTGCGCGCCCGATTCCTTGAAGAGCTTCGCCCATTCTGTGGCGTTGAAATGCTCCGCGCGAAACTGCGGAATCAGGTCCTTGTAGCCCTTGGCGTCGTCGCCCGCGGCATAGTGCTCTTTGAAGTTCTTGTAGGCGCCGCTCTTCGGGTCGTACATGTTGCGGGGATACCACTCGTTCTCCGCTGCAGGAACCGAATACACGCCCCAGTGAATGAAGATGCCGAACTTCGCGTCCTTGTACCACTGCGGTTGCTGGTACTTGATCAACGTAGCCCAGTCGGGACGATAAGGCCCGTCGTGCGCCTGGCGATCTGCCTCGGCCACCAGTCGATTGCGCTCGGCATTGTATTTGCTCACCGACTGCTGCCACTCGTGATCGATCTGCTCAGCGGACTTCACGTCCTGTGTGGGCGCGAGCGGATCAGCTGTCTGGGTCGGAGACTGTGCGAGGAGAACAGGGAAGGCAACAGAAAGAATTGCAAGTAAAAGAAATGGGTGGATTTTCATACGGCGCAATCCTAACCGACGCGGACCGCGGCTGCAAACGCTTTCATTTCTCCGAGACAGGAGGCATAAAAATTCACTTGACATATGCCGATATGGGTATATATTTGTTCTCATCATGGCTCGAGCGGCAACAACTTCGGATGCGTTCAATGCGGTAGCCGAGCCGCGGCGGCGCGAAATCCTGCTGCTCCTGGCAGCGCGCGAGTACTCGGTCAATGAGATTGTGGCCAGCCTTCGCGTCGATCAGCCTTCCGTATCGAAGCATCTGCGCGTGCTGCGCGATGTGGGTCTGGTGCGCATGCGTTGCAACGGACGCCAGAAGCTCTACCAGACCAACGCCGAGGGTATTCGGCCGCTTCATGAATGGACTCAAGAATTCGAGCGCTACTGGACCAACCAACTCAATCGCGTGAAAGAACGGGCCGAGAAGCGCGCTGCAGACAGGGCGTCTGCAGCAGATAAAACCGTGAACCCCAAGGAGGATCAATGATCGTAAATGCAACAGCAGGTATTGAGGATCTCACGCTGCTGGTGGAGCAGGAGATTCATGTGCACGCGTCGCTGGAGGATACCTTCGCCGCGCTGCTGGAACAACTCGGCCCTGGGAACGAGGTCGGCGATGGCCGCGCGATGCCGATGGTGCTCGAGGCGTGGCCCGGAGGACGCTGGTATCGCGATCTCGACGACGACAACGGACACTTCTGGGCACACGTGCAGGCCATCAAGCGGCCTACTCTGTTGGAGTTCAGCGGACCTCTGATGATGTCACACCCGGTGGCCAACAATGTGCAGTACAGGCTAAGTGAAGAGCCGGGTGGAACGTTGATCAAGTTTCGTCACTCCGGTTTTGGCCTGGTTCAGGAAGATCACCGGAAGGGCGTGGTCGGCGGCTGGGGCTACATTCACGGAAAGGTTCGCGAGCGCGCGGAAGCCTCGCAGAAGAAGTAAGCCGAGCTCACAATTCAACTTCCCCGAGGACATAAGGAGGTCCCCATGTCGATTGCACAAACACTCATCGGCGATTCCATTGCGCAGGCTATGCTTGCCGAATTCGAGACGCAGGCACCCGTCACGCGCCGGTTCCTCGAACGGCTTCCGGAAGACAAACTCACATGGAAACCGCACGAGAAATCCATGACCGCAGGCCAGTTGGCATATCACATTGCTTCTACGCCGGGCGGTGTTGTCCGTTTTGTGCAGACCAATCCTGCGCAGGCTCCAGAGTTCGCGAAGTTTCCACAGCCGGCGAGCTGTCAGGAGATTACGGAGACGTTTGATGAGAGCGTCGCTGTGGTCCGCGAGATTCTTCCCTCAATCGGCGACGCGGAGATGGCGGAGACCTGGCGGCTGTTGGCCGGAGGCAAAGAGGTGCTGGCGCAGCCGCGCGAGCAGTTTCTGCGCGACATCATGTTCAGCCACGTATACCAGCATCGCGGCCAGTTCGGCGTTTATCTGCGCATCTTGAATGTACCTGTACCCGCAAGCTGGGGCCCGAGCGCCGACGAACCGCCGCTGTTCATGCAGCAGGGTTGATCGGCCTCGATCAGGAGGTGCGTATGTGCCCATTCTGTCTTGCGACCGTAGCAGCGCTGGCGGCCAGCGCCACCGGAACCGGCGGCGTTGCAGCACTTGTCACCGGCAAGCTGCTGCGAAAAGCAACTCGAAATAATCTCACCCAAGTTACCGACACGAAGGAGGTTCAAAATGGCGACAATGACCGCGGGCCCGAAGTTGGCGAAAGTGGTGTCGCACAGCGAATGGACTGAAGCTCGAAAGCAATTGCTCGCGAAAGAAAAGGAGTTCACGCGACTGCGCGATGAGCTCAGCCGGCAACGGCGCGAATTGCCGTGGGAGAGGATTGAGAAGAAGTACGTGTTTGAAGGACCGAGCGGCAAGGAAACACTGACGGATCTGTTTGACGGGCGGAGCCAACTGGTCATCTATCATTTCATGTTCGGCCCTGGATGGTCTGAGGGCTGTCCCAGCTGCTCCTACCTCTCCGATCATTTCGATGGCATGACAATTCACCTTGCGCATCGCGACGTAACCTTCGCCGTGGTTTCACGTGCTCCGTATGGCGAGATCGATGCATTCAAGAAGCGCATGGGCTGGAAATTCCACTGGGCCTCGTCATTTGGATCGGATTTCAATTACGACCACCACGTATCGGCGACCACGGCAGAGCGGGAGACCGGGACGGTCGACTACAACTACACGGTCATGGAGTTTCCCAGCGAAGAGCGGCCGGGAGCAAGCGTCTTCTACAAGGATGCGGCCGGCGAGATCTACCACACGTATTCGACCTATGCGCGTGGACTCGACATCCTGGTAGGGACCTACAACTTCCTTGATCTTGTGCCGAAAGGACGCGACGAAGACGGATTGGCGCACACCATGGCGTGGGTTCGCCACCATGACAAATATGACGGCGGATACTTCGTCGATCCGAACCAGAAATACGAGCAGCCAAAGGTTGTCAAAGCAGGCTCTTGCTGCTCTGGCGAACAGCACGGGTGAGTTAGTTTCTTTGCGGCGCGGTAAGGATTGGTGCGCAGAGTATCGCGAAAGTAATGCGGGACCGTAGACAATTTCTGTCGACGGTCCCGCCGTTGCTGTCTCTGTTCTTTACTTTCCTATGTCGCTCATCAGCTTTGCGGCCCGGCTCAGTGCGTCGGCGCGTTTTTGCTTTTCGGACGGGATGTCAACCTGAACTGCGCTGTGCTGAGACGCGCGTCGGGCTAATTCGTCCAAGTGCTTCTGTGTATCCAGCACCAGCTTGCTGACCGTAGCCTGCGCTTGTGGCAGAAGCTGGTGGAAGTGGGCGATCTCCTTTTGTGCCAGTTCCGGGTGATAACCGATGCGATCGCCTGTCTGCATCGCATCGATAAGTATGTCGGGCGGAGCGGCGGCCGGAGGCGTCATGTTGAGGGCGTCGTAGGTTCCACGCAGCCGCGCCATCGCACCGTTGAATCCATCGAGGTCCCCGCGCTTCGCCATCAACCCCGCGGCACGATGGACTTCGATTGTCACCTTTGATGCGGTGCTCAGGCTTGCAACCGGAATGATGGTGGTCAACGTGTTGCCCTCGAAGCTCCAGCCACCTTTGCCGGTTGGCCCCACCTGCTTCACCGCAACGCCGTTTACCGACACGGATGAAGGTGGCCAGTCTGCCGGCAGTTTCAGTGTGTAGCCGCGAGACTTGAGCACGCCAGGGAAGCTTCCTTGCACCGGCCCGATTTCGACGCGCAGCGTATCGCCAGTTTGCTCAGCCTTGATTGGCGTGCGCGTGAAGACTCCGCGCTGATACTGCTCGGCGATGCCGGAATCTTCGTAGAGCGCGTAGCTCCTGCTCGTTCCCGGGTCAAGTGGCCACACGTTGACGATGAGTGGATCGACGGGCTTCTCGCCGGTGTAGCTCATTTCGGGCTGCATCGGCACAATCGCCCCGGCTTTCAGGTAAATAGGAATCTGCTCGATCGAGAAGCTGCGATCGACCGACGTCGGCCCGGTGAAATGTTTGCCGGTGGGCCACTCGATCCATTCGCCTTTCGGCAACCATACTTTTTCTGTTGCAAGGCCAGAGTCCTTGTCTCCCGGCGTCACAACCGGGGCAACCAGCATCTCTTCGCCGAAGCGATATTCATCCTTGTTGTCGTAGGCTTCATTGGCCTCAGGCCAGTCGTAGTAAAGAGGCCGTAGAAAAGCAATGCCTGTGTCATATGTGCGCCGCGCCTCGGTGTAGATATACGGCTGCATGGCATAGCGCAACTGAAAGGTTGCGCGAAGAATTGAGGAGTATGGCTCGGGATAGGCCCAGATGCGCCGCTCTGATTCAGGATTCTTGGTGGTGTGCGTGCGGAGAATCGGACTGAACGCGCCGAATTCTACCCATCGCGTGAAGAGCTCTGGATCGACAGCGCCGGGCATGTGTCCGCCGATATCGTGGCTCCAGTAGGCATAGCCCACATTGGCCGCGGTTGCAGTGAACCATGGCTGGAAGGCCAGCGAATCCCACACGGAAACGGTGTCGCCGGAAAAGCCGATCTGGTAGCGATGATTGCCGAGGCCGCCCCAGCGATGGAAGAGCATCGGGCGCTTGCCCTCGCGTTGCTGGTCAGTGAAGTGCACGTAATTGATCCACCAGGTCGGCGTAACACCGGCCATTTTGGTGTTCTGTTCCTGCTGCCAATCGAGCCACCAGAAGTCGATGCCTTGTTTCTCGAGCGGATGGAGCACGAGGTTGAAATAGTTCTCTGCAAATTTTTTGTTCGTGATGTCATACGGCACGTACTGCTTTGTCGCCGGATCGATGCCCATAGCCTTCGCCATCGCGGGATACGACGCTTCCCATGGCTGAATGCCCGAAGCTGGATGCAAGTTCAGGCTCGTCTTCAGATGATCCGCATGCAGCCGGTCGAGAAAGAGCTCAGGGTAAGGGAAGAGCTTGTCGTTCCAGGTGTAGCCGCTCCATCCCAAAGAATGATGCGACTGATCCATATTGTTCTTGTCGCCTTCACCCATGGCCTGGAGTTGCTCTCTGCTGGTGTGCCATCCCATGTCGATCACGAACACATCGAGCGGGGTCGAGTTCTCGCGGAATCCGCGGATGATTTCCTCAATCTCCTGGTCGCTGTAGTCCCAGTAGCGCGACCACCACGCGCCAAAAGCAAACCGCGGAGGCAGCGGAATGCGCCCGGCAACGCGAACGTAATCGCCCAGCGCCTTGCGATAGTCATGGCCATAGCCAAAGAAGTACCAGTCCTGGCGCTCGCCGGCAGGGCGCTCGATGACCCACGGCCACGGACTCTTTTCGCCCTCGCTGAAACGTGAAATTTGCGGAATCAAACAGCGGCCGCGTAGAGTCGTCGACCAGTGCCCAGCCTGAGCGCGATACGAGACCCTGCTCGATCGGTTCGCGTGTCTTTGATCGCCGCGCGCGCCGTCGAGGGTGCGTGTTGTGCCCTGCAGATTCTCGCTGTCGTGCCAGCCCGGGATGCCAGGTCACCGGCCTTGCCGTCGACTGTAAGTGTGATAGAAAGGCTGTCAGCCGTAAAACGGCCGTCGCTCTGACGGAGAGTAGATTGCATAGTGTGAGAGTGAAGCTCGGCGTTTTGATCGTTAGCTGCGACGGCGGATTCGATTCGGGCCGCCCGTGCTGATACTTGCTCTAAAAACTTCGGCACGGGCAGACGACGATTGATGAAAACGAACGAGGCATGGTCCTCAAACTTGCCGTCCGCAGCCCACTCCATCCGAATCAGCTCCGGCGTGAGGACTGTGAATCTCGCATTGCCGATAACGACGACGGCCCTCGGATCGGCGACTGGATTGTCGGCGGCCTCCCTCGGCGTGTGCTGTGCTGCTCGGGGCGCTGCGGTTTGAGAGGTCTGTGCTGCCTGTGATGGCTGCGGCGCGTGCAACCGGGCTTCCTGCTGCGGCGCCTGCGCTGATAATCCGATTGTGGAACTGACTACGAACCCGATTGCGGCAAAGTGAAGCAAGGAAATACGCACGGATTTCTCCTTTGTTTTTGGTCCATGGGAAGCCTACCACCGGAGGCTCAGAAATGAGATGGGAAACAAGGAAAGTCAACGGCCGTGAACTGCCGTGAGCTGGTGTGGAAGCGAACCTTGGCATCTTTGGTGAATAGAGTTTTTTGATGACGCACAGCAATGGGTGCTCTACGATCTGAGAATGCGGATCCGAACGAGAGGTCGCTTCGGAGCCACCTGCTAAACCCAGAGTGCGCCTGCCCAAAGCACGGATCCGGTAGATTCGGATTCCGATTCCCGTAACACTGCCGCGATAAGGAGATCGAATGCGTGTCATCCTGCAGGACCTTCGCTTCGCAATGAGGCAGTTACGCAAATCTCCCGGCTTCACCGTGATGGTTGTTCTCACGTTGGCGCTGGGCATCGGCGCTACCACCGCCGTCTTTTCGCTGATCGAGGGGATTCTGCTGCGGCCACTGCCGTTTCCGGATCCCGACAGGCTGGTGGTCCTCGGCGACCGACTCGGCAGCGGCACGAACATGTCGGTGACCGCGCGGGATATTGGCACATATGCGAGAGCTGCGAGCGCATTCTCCTCTCTGGGAGGGTACTTTGGCAGTACGTATGAATTGTCAGGCCAGCAGTTTCCTGAGGAGATTTCCGGTGCCAGGATGACGCCTAGCACGTTTGCCACGCTCGGTGTTCGACCCCAACTCGGCCGCGTCTTTACGGAGCAGGAGAACGATGGACACCAGTCGGTCGCGATCATCAGCGATGCGCTCTGGCAGAACCGCTTTCATCGCGACCCGCGTGTGCTCGGCAGCGCAATCGAGCTCGATCGCAAGGCATACTCGATCATCGGCGTTATGCCGCGCAGCTTCGAATTCCCTGTCGACACGGGGCGGCTAGACCAGGCGCAGCTTTGGGTGCCGCTTAGTCTATCGCCCAACGAACTCTCCGACCAGGCGGCGGGCTTCTTTGGATATCACATCGTGGCCCGTCTCAAAGAAGGTGTGTCGCTTGCGGCCGCCGCGCAGGATGCTGACCGGGTGGCTCAGGAAATCATGCGCAACTTTCCGACCACGATGACGTCGATTCGCATCCGCGGAGATGTTGCACCGCTACATGAATACGTGGTGGGCGAGACGCGGCCAATCCTGCGGGCCTTGTTTGTCGCCGTCGCTATCGTGCTGCTCATCGCATGCGTCAATGTTGCTGTTCTGATGCTGGTGCGCGCGATTCGCCGCCGTCGCGAGTCGGCTGTGCGGCTGGCGCTGGGCGCGCGGGCGGCCACCATCATTCGCGAGTCAATCGTTGAGGGCCTTCTGCTGAGCTGTGCCGGTGCGCTGCTGGGTTTCGCACTGGCCGCAATTGCAGTTCGCACCGCACTCGATTTTCTGCCCGATTCCATCGCGCGCGTCGAATCTGTTTCCATCGACGGTGGCGTCGCTCTCTTCGCGTTCCTTCTCGCCATTGTCACTGGAGTTCTTGCGAGCATGGCGCCCGCGTTCGCGTCAGTGAACGCCAACATTACAGACACTCTGAAGGATGGCGCACGGTCCGGTTCCGGTGGGAGGACCCATGCATGGCTTCGTTCCGTTCTGATCGCGGCAGAAATTGCCATCGCCCTGGTTTTGCTCACAACATGCGGCGCCTTTTTACGCAGCTACCGCAAGATGCTGGCAGTCGATCCTGGATTCAGACCTGATCGCGTTCTGGTAGCGGGGTTTCAATTACCCCTGAATCAGTACAAGACATACGCCGTGGCTGAAAACTTCAACCGCGAGGTCGTCGACCGGTTATCTGGTAAGCCGGGCGTCGTTTCAGTCGCGATCAGCACACTTGTGCCGGGTTCAGACTCGTATGGACGGGCCGCCTACACGATCGAAAGCCAGCCGACCGAAGGTTGGAAGCTGCAGTTCGCGATCTTCGGCTCGGTCTATGGCGACTACTTCAAGTCGCTGGGCATCGCGCTGCTTGAAGGGAGAACCTTCACCGAGGCAGATCGCGCTGATGCGCCGTTGGTGGCCATCGTCAACCGCTCCATGGCCGACCACTACTGGCCCGGACAGAGCGCCATCGGCAAGCGCATGCATGTCGGCAATCCGAAGAAGGGTTTGCCTTGGGCAACCATCGTGGGCGTCGTGGCCGATACGAAGATAGGATCTCCTGACACTCCCGATGAAGACCAATGGTACGTGCCGATCGAGCAGCCGGCGATCCTTGACGGTGCCGATCCTTCCGCAAATCTCGTCAATCCATCCGGCGGATTCATCATTGTTCGCTCAACGCTGCCTGCAGATCAAATCATCCAGACGGTGCGCGGGACAGTTGCAGGAATCGATCCTCTGCTTCCTTTGGAACAGGTCCAGTCAATGTCCGCAGTGATGTCGAATGTGGAGGCACCGCGCCGCTTCAATACGGATCTGATCACGGTGTTTGCGATGGGAGCGCTGGTGCTCGCGATTACCGGGATCTACGCTGTTGTCGCGTTTTCGATTTCGATTCGCGCGCAAGAGATCGCGATTCGCATGGCTTTGGGCGCACAACGCGGCAACATTGCGCGACTGGTTCTGCTCGCGGGCGCGAAGCTCGCGCTGATCGGTTGTGGACTCGGTCTGCTCGGGTCGTTCGCCGTGTCGCGTCTCGTGAGCGCTTTCCTCTTCGATGTCAGTGCCACCGACCCGATGATCTATGCGGCGAGTGTTCTTGTGATGATCGCAGTGGCCCTGCTCGCATCGGCGCTGCCCGCCGTTCGCGCCGCATCAGGTGATCCGGTTGATGCATTGCGAGCGGTCTAGAACTGATTGCATAAATGGATCGGGCGAAAAGTCAAACCCATTCAGGGGCTAATAGTCGTGCCTCAAAGACCGCATAAACATGAGGGCTTTCCTTTTACAGGACCATTTGTGCAACCAGCTCTATGCGCAACTACGTCCTCGGTAGTTCAAACTGAAACGCGATGCTGCGATCGGACTCTCGCTTCACAGCGCGTCGACGGCCGGCAAGCAGTTCGGTAGCACCGACGCTTCCCAGCAGTCGGTTCGTCTCGCGGTCTACGACCAGAAGACTCGTCATTCCCGTGGTAGCCATCTCCTCGGCGACAGCGCGGCAGGTCTCGTCGGAAAAAACGTAGCTCTCCGGCAGATGATCCGGCTTTCCCACCAATATCTCATCGCCCGGCGGTAGCTCTTTCATCACCTCTGCCGCTGTCAGGAGTTCAAGCGGATCGACGCCGTATTCGCGCGAGAGATGATAACCGCGGCGCCCGAGTTTCTCCGTCAGAATGGAACGCGGCATGATGAGCGAAGTGACCAGATACGATGCGGTACACGCAAGCACCAAAGGCAGAATGGCCGGCAGTGCATGCGTCAGCTCCAGCGAGAAGAGCACCGCCGTCAGTGGAACGCCGAGTGCGCCTGCGAGCATTGCGCCCATCCCCATCAGCGCCCATAATGCCTGCGTCTGCCCCGGAAGCTGAGCGAGATGTGCGGCGGATTCGCCGATGGCTGCTCCGATCATCAGCAGCGGCGCAAGTACACCGCCGGAAGTTCCGGAACTCAGCGAGAAGGCCCACATCAGCGATTTTGCGACGATTAATCCCAGCAACAATGCGAACGGCGCGTTCCCGCGCAACGACTCGGCGATGTTGTCGTAGCCCACACCCAGGCCGCGCGGGAAGAAGTAACCGCCAACGCCGATTCCGATGCCTCCGATCGCCGGCCACCACATCCAGTGGATGTGGACCCGTCCGCAGAAATGCTCGAACGCATCTTCAAGTCCGTACATCATGCGGCTGAGGCCTGCTGCGGCGAAGCCCACAAGAATCCCGAGTGGAACGGCTATCAGGAGTGATTGCTCGAGATGGATGTCCGACGACAGGTCGACGGGAAACAGCGGTCCAGCGCCGAGCCACCAGATCCGCAGCGCTCCTGCCGTGACGCTTGCCACCGCGACGGGAACCAGCGAACGCGGGCGCCACTCAAAGAGGAGCAACTCCACTGCGATAAGAATAGCGGCGATGGGCGCGGCAAATGTAGCTGACATTCCCGCCGCGGCGCCGGCCACCAGCAGTGTCGTACGTTCCGCATCGGAGAGCCGCAGCCATTGCGCGACCAGCGAGCCGAATGCTCCGCCGGTCATGATGATTGGACCCTCCGCGCCGAACGGACCGCCGGAACCGATCGCGATGGCGGCAGAGATCGGCTTCAGTACGGCGACGCGCGGTTCCACGCGGGCCCCGCGCAACAGAATGGCTTCGATCGCTTCTGGAATTCCATGGCCGCGAATTTTGTCGGTTCCGTAACGCGCCATCAAACCGACGAGAATGCCGCCAATGACAGGTATGAATAGGACATGCTGCATGCGGCTCGTTTGACCCGGCCGGACCGACCATGGCCAGGCTCAGTCGGTGATAGAAGAAGATGTTCGTTGACAACGCGATGGCACGCAGCAGAAGTACGGCGAGTGCCGCTCCACCGGCGCCAATGACGATCGATACGGCAGAGAGAAGCCAGGTGCGCCGATCCACGGTAAAGTCGCGCAAAGCCGATGGTCGTGACCTCACAGGACCTCCGCGGCAAGCGAAGTCCGGGAATGAGCCTGCACCCGCTGTAGTGCCCGCACCAGCCGGGGAGCCATGTCGTTTAATTCGCGCGCATGATCGCCGGAGAGTTTATGCAGCACCTGCCGACCCTTGCGGGTCAAGCGCAGGATGGCTCGGCGCCTGTCATCCTTGTCGGCTGTTCTCTCAATCAAATCTTCCCGCTCTGACCGATCAACCAGTTCAACGGTGCTGTTGTGCTTTAGCCCGAGACGGCTCGCCGCATAGGCAATCGTTACCGCCGTTGCTTGAGGAGCGCCGGCAATCTGAAGCAGGAGTTGATGCTGCTGCGGCTGCAGGCCGGCTTCGAGCGATGCGCCTTCGCTGAACTGTAGAAACCGGCGCAGTTCAAACCGGAATTCCGCGAGGGTGCTGAGCAGATGATCGGAATGCACTGTCTCAAATTTCATATATATATCGTATCACGATATAACTTGGTATAGGCAAACCCGCCAACGATGCGGAGCGCAGTCGCCGTGTAACTACTCTTGATTGTGGAGTTTAAACTTTACTACTGGAGGCCACGTTGAAGGACGCTAGACGGCCATGATCTTCACGCCGACCTTAGCAAATGCCCTCATCGCCTCTTCCGAAATTCCGTTGTCGGTGATCAGAAGATCGATGTCGCTCACTGGACACACAACCGCAGGACTCACGCGACCCACCTTGCTCGAGTCGGCAACCACGATGACCTGACGTGCCTGCCGCGTCATAGCGCGAAACACAGCTGCTTCATCCGGCTGGATCAAGGTCGCGCCGTGTTTTGCATCCACGCCCGTGGCGCTCACAAACAATCGATCCATCACGACTACCGAAAGCGCTTCAATTGCCGCCGGCCCGACCAGCGAGAAAGCGCCGGCCCAGCGAAGATTGCCTCCCGTCAGAATTGTCTGAAGCCGCGCACTCGAACTCAGCTCCATCCCGATATTCACGGCATTGGTGACAATCTGAATGTTCTTTCGATGCAGAAGCTGGCGGGCAACCAGGGTTGTCGTGGTTCCTGCGGCGAAGCCGATGGTTTCATCTTCCTGGATCAGTGCGGCTGCGGCGCGGGCAATGCGCTGCTTCTCCGGGGCAAACCGGTCTTCCCGAACCTGGAACGAAGCATCGAAGCGAAATGGCTCGTAAACCGCGTTGCCGTTTCCCGCAAGCATGGCGCCGCCGTGGGTGCGGGTTACCAGGCCATGGCTCTCCAACCGCACCAGGTCGCGGCGGATGCTTGCCGGCGAAGTACTCAATGAGGACGTAAGCTCGTCGACTGAGGCTTTGCCCTGACTCAGCAGCAGCCGCAGGATTTCCTTCGCTCGTTTATCTGTCTTCGATGACATACCTGCACATTGGGCCCGACGCGAATCGGGACGAAACAACTGGGGTTATAGTTTGCGAGAGCCGGACTTCGCTTCCACAGCAATTGCGTCGAGCGCTGACTTGAATGCACGCACGTCATGCTCAAGCAGGCGGAAGTTTTTTTGGCCATTCTGCCGAGTGCTGAGCTCAGTACCTCTGCCAGAGAGCTTGACTTCCACGTCTTGACGCAGCGAGGTGTGGATCTCATGAACGCACGTCGTCAGCGCAACGGTTCGCACGTTCGAAGCACGAATTCCGCCGCCGGCCATGATCCTGATACGATCCCCGGCTCTTTTCTGCAACTCCGCAATCTTCGTTGTGCCTCGCCCGGCGTCAGGCGCGCCACCCGAGGTGAGGATGCGGTCGGCCCCGCAGGCGATTATGTCTTCAAGCGCGAGATCCAGATCTTTGCAGACGTCGAAAGCGCGATGAAACGTGACTTGAAGCGGCCGCGCGACTTCAATCAGATTGCGCACGCGTGCCACGTCAACGTTGCCTGCCTCGGTGAGTACGCCCAGGGCAACCCCGTCGACCTTGCGCTCCTTCGCCTCCAGAATGTCCTGACGCATGACTGCCAGTTCCTTGTCAGAGTAGACAAAGTCGCCTCCACGCGGCCGGATGATGACGAACACTTCGATGTTTACAGTTGAACGAACGGTACTGATGAGGCCTGCGCTCGGCGTAATGCCGCTTTCGCTGAGTGCGCTGCACAACTCAACGCGATTTGCGCCGCCCCTGGCCGCGGCAATCGCCGATTCCACTGAATCGACACAGATTTCCAAAATCACGATGACGGTGCCTTTTCATTCCGGAGAGTTTATGGGATTGCGAAGGACCGATGTATGGAATGGCAGTGATACAGGTCCTATGATGCAAATCTACAACTAAATGATCATTTTGTCCATAATATTGAAATTTATGGTCAATTTATAGTGAGAGTCAGTCACTTCCGGTAGGCCTGCCAAAGGGCGATTCAAGTTTTGGCCGCAGGCTCATTGCTGAAAAACTATCTCCTAACAACGGCTTCGGTTGAGGCAAAAAGCGAGAGGCGAACCGTTTGAGAGTTCGCCTTTTCGATGACCAGTTTACGAAAGAGCTTCTTTCTTTCCACCTGCATCAGGGCCGCCTTCAGTCGTGCCATAAACGCAACGAAGGGAGCGATGGGCTGTGGCCCCGGTGCAGGGTTCTGCTTTGGCTAATGGGCGACAAGCTAACCAAGTGCGAAACGGCTTTGCTCTCGCAGGCTATCGGTTAACGGGTTTGCAAATCGGGATGATCCGCTGGGGTCTTCTGGGTTATGTGGACCGAATGATCAAGAGTGAAGGTCACGAGGGTCTCAGCCGGCAGCACAATCTGCTTATTACCTGTGAAGGCCGAACCGGCCGTGCCGGCGCCTCCTCCGGCCAGCGCACCAATCGCAGCGCCCTTACCGCCCCCGGCAATGCCACCGATCACGGCGCCCAGGCCGGCGCCTCCGCCGATCAAACCCGTGGAACGCTTGCCCTTGCCCTCCTGAGTCTGCGAGATGCTGCTCGTGGCGACTGGGTAAGAGCCCCACTTCGTGCGGACCCGGTCAAGCTTGATCGAAAGCAGTGCTCCCCCTTTGAACTTCCCAAGTGGTTTCGCATCAATCACAGTTCCGTCGGCGCGCGCACCCTTCGGAATCACGACCTCTCCGTTCCTCATCACGCTGTCAGCAACCGTAGCTGTGAACGCGTCGCCCGGCTTTGAGATTTGCGAGCCGAGATCATTGACGAGTCGCACGCGGATGGGAGTGCCGGCCGCAAGAGTGATAACGGCAGGCGGTGGCGGAGGAGGTGGAGGCACAGCAGCCTGCTGCGCTGCGGGTGGCTCGGCCTGCGCCGGCGCCCCCGGCTGCATCGATGCAGGCTGATCAGATGTTGCCTGACTGGGCGCTGGCTGACTTGCGACTGGCTGACTTGGCGTTGGCTGGGATGGCGCCGGTTGGCTGGGCGCAGGTTGTGCAGGGGCAGGTTGCGAATTTTCCGCGGATGGGTTTGTCTGGTTCGCCGGCGGTGCGGTATTCGATTTGCATCCGGCGAGCAAGAGGGTGATTGCGAGTGTAGCAGTCGAAGCAACGCGAAAGCTGGGACTGAAGTTCATTGCGCAGACTCCTTCCTGGGGGACCCTCGGAACTGAGCGACCGGCAACATGAGGCTTCAAAAAGCCACGGAACGATCATGTCGTCCCGTGGCAATCCTTCCTTGCAGAAGACTCTTGTAGGTTGGCGGAAAAAACGCCTAAAATTGGCGGAAAAACTGTCCCGACCCTAACACATTCCAAACGGTTTATCCCACGTCCGCTGCGGCCCATGCAAAAGACGATTTGCTCAAAAACTGGTATGCATCCTACAAATTTGCTGAAAAATTGTCTACCGCCATTTCGTGCCTATTTCTGAAGCACTCAAATGCCAGTTCAAAGTGGCCGCCGACCAAAATCACACATGGCAGCTTCGATTCTATCGGATTGTCAGGTCCCGGCCGCACGAGAGCTGGCCGCGTTCCTTAACGTACAGCCGAAGAGCTTACAAACTCTGGGCAGATTGCAAGGCATCGTTGCCGCAGATGAGATCTCGAAGACGTTGGTTGAGCCAGCCGAAGCTGATGTACTCTTGCTCAAGCCGTAAGCCACGCCGGATCGAGTTATCGCGCAGACTGTGATAAAGAATGCGCTCCTCTTGTGTCAACCTGAGCAGGTCCGCTCGCAGGGGCGCCTCCTCGACGCCCCAGAAGAGTCCGTGCGTGTCGAGTGTCGCTCGGTCCATTAGAAATGATTCGACATGATTGAAGTGAGCTCGCAATCGGTCCAGTATTCCAAATCCGTGGGTATCGATGTCTCCCCAATAGTGAATGGAACACAAATGCAACCAACGGCAGCGTGCCAGAGCTTCCCATCCGTAGCCGGCGCCAAAAACTACGATAGAACCGCTCACTTGCGGGAACGCCAGAAAGTTGATTTCGTTCTCGGTTATGAAGACCCGCTTGGCGCCGATGCATAACCGACCGAAGCTTTCTGCGTCCAATGAGATGTCTGGACAGAGCGGACCGAGCCCCCACATGATCTCTGGATCGAGCACCCTGAAGCGAATAAGTACCGGCTTATCTCGAAATCCGTAGCGAGCCGCGAATTGGCACGAGCGGCTCTTAGTGCTGTCCACGACTTCAGAAGGTAGAGCCAGATCGAGCAATTCCGCCAGAACGCCGCGATGCGATTCGATGAACTTCGTATGCAAGGCGGGAAGGTCCACCTGCCGCAGGTAGATGCTGGGGCGTGGATGGTCGATTAGCCAAGCCACCACTGCCAAGAGCCGCGGCCAATCGTCCGCCAATTCCAAAGCTGCCAGAGGATGCTTTTCCAGCCAAGGCAACAAGCCAGGAAGCGAATGCCGAGTTGTTTCGACCAGGCTCAAGAAGCGACTCCACTCATCGTGCTTGTCGAGCCAACTCAGAGCGCCTTCTAACGAGTCGATCCACGCGCCCGTCGGCAATCGTTGCGCACCTTGAACGCGGTGTTGAACTTCCCGCAACTCCAGGCGCAGCACAGGATTTGCTGCCAGTTCGGCTGCCCATGAACGCACCGCGTCGAAGCGACTCGACAAGTCAGTGGAGTCTGGAGTTTTCAATGGCAGACGTAAAGGAAAACGATGGTTGTCGGTCAAAGCGTCACGCAACAGATCTCCGCGTTCCCAAACCCGCATCAGATTCGCTTTCAGGTCCTTCGTCCTGCTCCAGTTCACAATGCCACTTCCTGCGCGGATTGCTTTCCCTTTGCTCTCTTCTCCTCGTGGTATTCCTCGATGGACAGGTTCCGGAGCTTTGATTTCTTCCCGCCCTCATTGTGAACAAACCCGACACTGGAGACGAAGGGTTCGATGACGTGGATTTTCTGCAGCGGTGTCACAATCATCAGTTGCAAATTGAGCTGTCGAAATAGTTTCAAACCGTACTGCGCGGATTCATCCGTCCCTCGTCCAAAGGCCTCGTCGATCACGACAAAACGGAAGGAGCGCGAGCGCTCCGCTCCCCACTCAAGACCGAATTGGTAGGCGAGACTGGCAGCAAGAATTGTGTAAGCCAGCTTTTCCTTCTGCCCGCCGGATTTACCTCCCGAATCGGAGTAGTGCTCGTGCTCGCTGTCGTCTGCCCGCCAGCGTTCACTCGCCGCAAAAAGAAACCAGTTGCGTACATCGCTGACCTTCTCCGTCCAACGCCGGTCAAGTTCTGCCAGCCCTTCCCGTCCGCGGAAGCGATCGATAATGGCCTTGACCTGAAGAAACTTAGCATCGGAGTATTGCACGTCGTCTGATCCTGTGACCGCCCCTTCGGTACATGTGCGCAAGTCCTGCTGAAAGTCTCGAATCTCGGCGTCTAGGCTGGGTTGCAACTCCAGCACAATATAGCGGCCGGGATTGTAGTCAATAACAGACAGCGATTGGTTGATCTGCGCAATTCGATCTTTGATGGTTTCGCGCTGACGCGCCAATTGGCCGTTGAAGTTGGCGATTTCATTGATGGTATTAACGTTGAGCAGTTCCTTGAAGCGCGACTGAAAGCGCGGCAGGTCGTCCCGGTTCAGACGGGTAAGAAGGTTGTCATATTCGAAAGCTGCTTCCAGGCTGGCGTCGATTTCCGCCGTATCGAGCTTGAATTCCTCTTTGAATGAGGCCATGGCCTTGATGATTCGTTCCGCCAGGAGCTTGATCTTCCTGTCCTCGGCATCGATTCGCGTCTGCAACCAAGTACGCACATCCTGCTGGCGATTGTCACACGATTCCACGGTGAGTAGATGCTCACCAAGGGCCTCAGTGCGCATCTGCTCTAGCTTTGATGAAAGGGCATCCTCAAAGACAACACCCTCCAACAGCAACTTGGTCTGATTGCGCAATTCGAGCGCATCCATGCGACGTTGCTCAGTTTTGGCGCGTCTCTCCCGAGCGGCTTGTAACGCAGAATCTGTCTCCTTGCGCGATTCCAGGCGCTCCTGCAGTTGTTCATTCAGCTGCCTGAGTGCGTCGGAGGCTGCTTCCAGTCTCTTGCGCTCGTCGGTGAGCCGGGCTATTTCGGTTGCAACAGTGGCCCAGTCCAGTTCTTCAAAGTCATTGACCTCATCGAGACGCGTCAAAGCATCGAGTCGGCTCGCAAGCGTCTTTCGTTCCTTTTGTGTTTCGTTGATCGCGTCCATCACTTTGCCCATGCGGGTTGCAAGATGGTTAATTTTGACCTCCAATGCCGCGATCTTCTCACTGTTATTCCAGCCGAGCACATAGCGGCTGCGATCGTCGATGCTGTAACGGTCATCCTTTTCGTGGCGGCCACTCGGATCTTTGATCTGTCCAGCGCGCGTGACCGCCCTTGTTTCGCGTCGGAACTGTTCCTGCGTCACGCAGCAGGCGACATTGAAGCGGTGGGCAAGCTCGCGCTCCAGCCAGTCGTAATAAGGCGAATCCGATTTGAGCAGCAGCTTATGCACCACGGAATCGCGGTGTTGCTCCGGCAAACTGCCTGCCTTGCGCGGTTGCACATGGAAGTACATCAGGCGACCTCGGAGACGACGACTGTCCACCCATTCCTCAACCGCCGCGTAATGTGAATCGTGCACAAGCAGCGTGAGCGCGAAGCTCCGCAACAACCTCTCGGCGGCGCCTTCCCAGGCTTTCTCGTTATCGCGAATTTGGATCAACTCACCAATAAAGGGCATTTCTTCCACGATGAATCCCAGTGCTGCGCAGAGCTCTTCGCGTATCTGAATCTGCCGCGCCTCGATATTGCTGCGGCGGCCTTTCAGGGTGTTGATTTCAGTCGACAATTCGTCGTGCTCTTGCTTTCCCTGCCGAAGTGTGACGCCATGCTCGGTCAGGGAATTTTGCAGGTCGGCATCTCGTTCGCGATCCTCTTCACGCCAGGATTTGAACCGGTCGCGTTGGTCGGCAAAGGCCGCGGCGTCCGCGGCGATGGGCTCGTTCAAAATGGCGGCCAATCTGCCATAGCGTTCCGCCTTGTTCCGGCGCCCTCCCGCAACTGCTCCTTCTTGCGGATCTCCGTGGCCAACTGTTCCAGGCGATCACCGCCATTGTTGTTGATCGCCTGCCTAAGTTCATCAACTTGATTGTTCTTCTCGGTCAGCTCTGCATCCAGCCGCCGCACATGTCCGTCTGCCCGATTCCATTCTTCTTCGACCTGTCCCAGGCGCTTGTCGAGAAGTCCGAGTTTCAAGTTTGCAAAGTGGGCACGCAATCCATCGCGGCATTGCCGCAAAAAGTCGACCTCCGTTGTCAGTGTCGTGTACCTGGCGGAATCGGCCACCAGCGGGGTGAGCATCTCAACTTGCCGCTTGGCTTTCAGCACTGCCTCGTGCGCGCGATTGAGGTCGTCGAAATGGCCGATCAGAGCCTGAATGCGCGGCGCTACGTCAAAGGGTTCCAGCATATGGCTGCGTACAAAATCGGTGAGATTCCCTACCGATTTCATCGAGACAGTTTGATGAAACAGCTCCAGCGCCTGGTCATTGTCGATTCCGAAACGGCGCCTGAACCAACCTCCGTACGGCGGAAAGCTATCAAAGATCTCACTACCCAGGCCACGCAGCTTTTTGCGAAGTTGCGCAATATCCGAGCCGAAATTGGCAAAGTCGGACGCAATCGTAAGCTCCCGATCCGCACCGACAAAAAAGCGCGCAGGTTGCCCATGCGGCTCCTTCATCCAGAAGACTTGGGCCAAGCATACCGTTTGCTCATAGCCGGCGTTATGAAAGACACCGAGGATGACGGAATAACTGTTATGGTTGCGCAAAGGAACAGGCTTGGCCGCCCCCGTGATCTCGTTGCGCTCCGACTTGTAGTAACCGAGCACATAGGAGCGCAGGGACCGCTCCTTGCTGTCGGCTCCGGCAGCTTTGTTGTAGGCAATCCGCTGGGCTGGAACAAGCAAAGTCGTGATGGCATCGACCAGTGTGGACTTTCCCGAACCTATGTCTCCAGTGAGCAAGCTGTTCCGGCCGTTAAGTTGGAGAGTCCATACCTGGCCGTCGAATGTACCCCAATTGAACAACTCCAGCCGCTGGAGGCGGAATCCAGATAGCGCGCCTTCCGTCACGAACTCCAGATCAAACGTCTGCGCATCATCCATGTTCCCTCTCATCCTCGATCGGGGAACTATCCGCGAACTGCGTGCGATAGCCCTCCAGACGCGCATCAAATTCGCCCAGCCACTGTGCGTCCACGAAAGCCCTCAGGATTCGCCGCACCTCGTAGCTGGCTCCGCCTGCCGAAGCGCTTCCCTCAGCGGCCTTGAGCTTGCGTAGAAAACCCAGATCGACCACTTTATTGATTTGGGTCTCAAACTGATCCGTGAACTTAGCCTCGTTGGTAACATGCGGCATGAACACGCGAATCAACTCAATAACATCATCACGGCTCATAACCAGCCGCGTATCGCCGCCGCGGGTGTCGAACTCAGCCAACTTCTTCCGCAGCAGCGCCAACAGCAGACTGACCGGGAAAGAAAGCTGCCGGCGCGCCACCAAACGCGGAAGTGAGATCGCTTGTCCTTCGTCTTTAGGTTCCGGGCGGCCTTTCAGAAAGGCATAACCCTCCGCCTCATCCAGCACTAAGTCCAGGTGAAGCACCATCACATAGTCGCGGACGCGCGCTTGCAAACCGAGCAGCACACCCCACAGGCGCTCATCGGCATCGCGGTACAGTACACCTTTCAGCAAGCTGATCAACAGAGCAGACAGATCTGCTGCTGGAACCGTGATCGGGGTCGTGTTGGACAGGTCGTTCACCATTCTGGTCAGCGTACAAAAATCACTATTGGCAGCCGTGCGCTGCGAAGCAGCTTCTCGCCGTGAGATGCAGTAGCTTCCCAGTGTATGAATTCCTGACTACGTTCATCGACAACGGTCTTGAACACATCGCACCCGAGTTGCAGATAAGCAACTAGCTCGGCCAACCCCTGTTGCAATGGCTGCGTCTCCAGCAGTTCGCTCAAAGATATTTGCGCGCTGTCTTGCAGGGCATGGCGGATATGGCGAGTTAGTCGCGCTTTGTCCACCACCACTTGATCAAACAGCGCCTGGGCGTCGATTTCTTCGCTGCCATATTGCAAACAAAGGCTGTCGATGACCGGCTTCAAGGGCGAGGTGAATAACGGACGTTCCATGGGCAGCGTAATATCCGCGTGCGGCTGCGCCAATTCCATCACAACTCCTGTTGGCTGGTCATCGCGAAGAGCCAGAGCTTTACGCTCAATACCGCGCAGAATATCCATTATGCGCCTATTTTCCAGCCAGGCTTGATCGTCTAGAAAGCGTCGCAACTGTTCAGATAGCTGAGCCACCGTGCGCTGAGTATGCTCTCCGGCTTCTAGCCAGTCATAGTGGACCCGGCGAAGACGGGCATCAGGCTTCAATGCTTCAACCGCAGGCAGCGCCATTACACAATCCAGGAGTTCGGAGAGCTCCTCTTGGCGGTGGCTTGAAAGCAAAAACTCCCAAAATGCCAGAAAGCTCCGCCCCTGATCGGAATCTGTGATGGTATCGCGCTCGCCCAGGACTTCTTCCAATAACTTGCCTTTACCGCCTTCCCACATGGCTATGTGTTCGCGCACCCGACGATCAAGCTGACGAAAGTTGGCTTCCACCTCTCGAAAGTCGGTGAGCAATTCCCGCGCCCCCTGCATGAACTGCTGAAAACGGTCCTTCACGCCACTGTCGTCCAGTATGGGCAAGTGTCCGGAGCGTACCTGGGAGATCTCGGCGTCGATCTTGCTGCGTCGCGCCTGCAGCTCAGCGATTCGCTTGGCTGGATTCGCCTCAGTGCCCTCGCGCATCTGCTTGAGCAGATCGAACAACGTAAGTAGACGAGACTCCGTGCCGACAAACTGCCGCTCAGACAACTGCTCCAACCAGGCAAGTGCCCTCTCGGATGAGGGCGTCAGATCAAACTGTGCTTCGTCGGTTCCTGCGCGATAAAACTTGCGCAGCCAGCCCTTATCGGGTGCTGCCCAGTCATTCAAGTATTCCGGCGCAGGTTTCGGGAAAGTATCCTCGCCCAGCTGTTGCCGAATCCCATAAAGTTCATCATTCAAAGCTTCGGTCAGAGTCGAGGCCGCGACCACCCGCACATTCGGCACGATGAACACCCGGTGCAGAAAGCTTGCAACCAGCGGTGCATGTTCAGACCGCAGTAGCCGCCACGCCGGGTTATGAGTGCGCCGGGCATCGAGTGTTGCAAAATCGAGGATCATCTTGCGTCGCTTTCAAAATTGGCGCGCAGTTTCAGATCACAGATGGATCATTCGCCCCAATATGGAGGAAAAAGTCATTATCATTGCTTGAGCCAAGGAAATCCAGCCCCGAGGATCAAGAGCGCTATCGCGTTCGGCGGCGATCACGGAATCAGCGAAAGGCTACCAGCTTCGCGATTTTTGGGTTGTTTCCCCTTCCTGGAAGGGAAACTTCTGGGCAGCGGTTAAGCCTTCCGAAGGCCGGAACGAAGCGGAGTCCGTCAAGGTCTCCTTGGCGCACTGTTCCTTTGAACCCTCAACTCAGCCTGCTTCTAAACTCACTCTCCCGCCCAATGGAACTTCAGAATCGGGTGCATCACATCGGCACGATGGGCTTTGAAATTGTGATCTGGAGATCCACCGTATAAGCTTGTGGATCATGAGCTTGGAAGCATTGGTTTGCATCATCCACGAGAATCAAGGGGACTGGTCTGGAGCAAACAAAGCGGCATTTGAAACGTTGTTCGGGGCGCCTGACGGGCGATACCCGAAATCGGCCGAAAAGACCATGACTGTCCGAGCACCCGACATTAGTCTCGAGACGGGCGTGCCGTTTGCCGCATACATTCATCCGGCAAATCCGAAGTCCGGACCATATGGCGGCCTGAGCTTTGTGGTTTTTCCCACGCAAGATGCTCCCTGTCTCGTTGGGTTGGTGGTTGGCACGCAGGGCTTGGTGCCGGACGAGGTTGTGCTTGGCCGTCCTGGACATTCTCGCAAAGTGCGCGCAATCTGCGATTGGCTCAACCGTGAATTCGGCAAAGGATCACAAGTCGCGTGGGCGAAGCAGGATCCCACTCGTACCGATACCGCTGTTCCCGATGACCTGTGTCAGAAGTGGCCGGAATACAAGAGCGTCTTCGATCGGTACGGAAAAGAAATGTATGCTCTATTCCGTCCTAGCACTGACAGAAAAGCCACTACAGCTGCCATCACCGCTTTGCTCGACCTGGTTTTTGTAGAGAGGGGTTATCGGCCCATGAAGGATTCTCAGGCCGATAGCGACCGCATTCGATCGAAGTGGTTTGATCATTTGATGCCGGTCGTTGAACCTGCAAAAGTGAAAGATGTGTTGGAGGAACGACGTTTCGTCATTTTGCAGGGACCTCCGGGCACGGGGAAAACGAAGATGGCGACGGACCTTCTTGCGAACGAGTACGGCGGAAACGGAGATACGATCCAATTCCACGCCAATACCACCTACGAGGCTTTTGTCGGTGGGCTTGCCCCAGTCCAGACCGAGGGGGCGCTCGGTCTTCAATTCGCACCTATGGCTGGCTTCCTGATGAACGGGGCGGCTGCAGCTATGAAGGATCCCCGACCGTACCTTCTGCATATTGACGAAATCAACCGCGCTGATCTCAGCAAAATCCTCGGCGAAGCGATTTTCCTTTTTGAACCGAACGCGAGCAGGGAACGAACCGTTAGGTTGCAATACGATTTTGGCGAGCCATTCCATCAGGTCCTCCAGTTGCCGAAGAATTTGCACATCCTGGGCACCATGAATAGCGCCGATCGCAGCATCGCTATCGTTGACGTTGCCGTACGCCGGCGGTTTGGTTTCTTGTCGCTATGGCCGCAGATGAGCGTGGTAGAGAACTATGGCTGCGAACTGATGCAGACGGCTTTCCGTGATCTGGTTTCGATATTTGTTGAGCATGCCTCTGATGACGCATTCAACCTGGTACCCGGACACTCCTATTTTCTTGAATCCGATGACTCTAAAGCGCGGACTAATCTGAAGATCAATTTGGCGCCACTTCTGGGAGAGTACCTGGCGCAAGGATACGTTGGCGGATTCGCTGAGCCCATCCGTAACTATCTGCAGTGGATACGGAGCCTTTAGTGCCTTCGCGCCGTTCGAGGAGTCCTCAACTTCATCGCAGATCGATACCTCTTAAGGATCGTGCGCCAGAGAGAAGTCTGTCTTGAACTAGCTGATCACTCGATGATTCAGCATTCTGCTGTTCGCTTTTTTGGTCTAGAAGGAAGCCGTGAACCTCATCCCCACGCCGCACGTCTTGCCGAGCAATTCGCAACTCAAAATCGGTCACTTTTCTCACGGCTCGATGTTCGGATCGAGAGCCATTATGATGGCGATGATTTGCTGTTGCGGTTGACCAGCGGGAACAACGTTGGAGCTGTTCCACTCGTTTCTCCGACGCGAGGAACGCCGGACTATGGGTTGGTAGTTCAACCACGCTTTCCGTGGCGAGGTATTGGTCCCATGCTTGCCGACATAGGCTGGAAGGTCGCGCCAACTCCTCTCAAACTTCCGCTGCTTCGACGATCCGAGCGACGCGTGCCAGCGTGGGTCTTGTCGTCCATGATCTTGGTCCGTTTGCAGGCCTTGTTGGATAGCTTGACACGTCGATTTGAGAGCACGACTGATCTACGGACGGCACCTCGGGGTCGAGTGGATTGGTCCGATTATGCACAGAAGCAAATTCCTCGGGGACAATTCGTTGCTCTCCCATGCACATATCCTGATTTACGCGACGACCGCGTACTAAAGGGAGCGATCTCCTTTGCTCTGGAGAAGCAACTCAGAGTGCTACAGACCCAAGTCGAACACGGAGCATTTGTCCATCGACTTCTTGAGATCTGCGAGCATTTGCTCACGAAGGTTCGTGGAATCGCCCCAATGCTGCCGCCCCCTGGCACATTCCAGCAATGGATGCAGCGGCCCATGCGGAGCACTCAGTTTCTCGATGGATTACAGGCAATCGAATGGACGGCAGAGGAGCGTGGCCTTGCCGGTTTGAGTGATCTGGAAGGAATTCCCTGGACAATGCCCATGAATGAGTTTTTCGAGGCATTTGTTGAGACGGTGCTGCAATTGGTTGCACGGCGGCTAGGTGCGCAGTTAAAAGTTGGCAGACGCCGCGAGACGACTCACCCAATCAACTGGTCTCCGGCGTTTGTAGGTTCGCAGCGCTCGCTCATTCCAGACCTTTGGCTTGAGTGGCAAGGCACAACGCTTATTGTCGATGCAAAGTACAAGCGCCACTGGCAGGAAATGCAGCACAATTCGTGGTCGTCAGTGGAGGAGGAGATCCGAGAGCAACATAGAAATGATCTTTTTCAGGTGTTGGCATACGGAAATCTCGCCAGTTCACAACGAGTGATTGCGTGTCTGTTGTTCCCCTGCAGCGCCGACCTCTGGAAAGACTTGCGTCAGGCAAATTCTCTGATCCACAAGGCTGAGGTTCAAGCAGGGTCGCGTACCGTGCAACTGTGGTTGACAGCTTGTCCGATGGGGCTCGCACCAAGTGAAATCGGAACGCCACTCGAAGAGGCATTACGAGCTTCAGTCTTCGCCTGAGGAGGAAGCGCAGAATTCAGCGAGGCCTCGGGTAATCAGCGACAATCAAATCTGCGGACCGGAACATCAGCTTGCCGCCAGATCGGCCATCTAGGGCGGGGCCAAATCCTAACTCGAAGAAAACTTAACCAGAAGAAACGTCGGTCATCAGCTCTGAGCCTAGGAACTCGTTGAAATTCGCGTGATTGCGGTGTCTTTCCTGGTGATTTTCACTTCTTCCTGTTCGAAATCTGTTTGAAGTACGGTTCTGCACGGTGTTGATAGGTGTTTGCGAGCCTCAGGGAATCATCCCCGAGGCTCGGAGCCGGTGCTTAGGCATAATTCTCCCGGAGTATTTTCGGTGTTTGAGCCATCAGTCGCGGCAGTCGGATCAAGTTGTGGGCCGCGCAACTGAAGACGAACAGCCAGTCCACTTTCTCCAGGCCGCGCAACTTTACCTGGCGCAGCGGGCCGGTTTGCTTCAACCATCCAAACCCCTTTTCGATCAGCCATCGGCGGCTCAGGCTGATGGCATAGCCGGGCTGGCGCGTGGTTCTGCGATCCAGGTTGCTGGTGCGGCCTTTATCGTTCCTGGCAACGTGCGGCGTCACGTTCAGCTCCCGCACCGTGCTGACGAAATCCTTCGTGTCGTAAGCCTTGTCGGCGCCCACCGTGATGCGGCGGGAGCGGCCCTCTTGCTTTTCGGCAAGCATCAACAGTGCTGCGTCGCGCTCGGCATAACCATCGGCATGTGTCACCATCGCCGCGGCGATCAGACCGTTGCGGTTCTCCACCAGCGCATGCCCCAGATAACTCAACTTCGACTCCTTGCCGTAACTCTTCTTGTACAGTCGCGCATCGGCATCGGTGGTCGATTCATGCGTCTTGTTCGATCGCTTCTGGCCGTGGAAGTTCGCGCCATCGCGGTCGTCGGAGCCGTCTTTCGAACGGAAGCTCTTCTGCGAGGCCCATGCCTGGATCAGCGTGCCATCCACCGTGAAGTGCTCGTCGCTCATAAAACGCCTGGCATGCTTGTTCACTTCGGCAAAGAAATGCTGCGCCACTTCGGAAGTCAGCAACCGGTCGCGGTTCTTGGAAAACACTGCATGGTTCCATACCGCGTCGTCCATCCCAAGGCCCACAAACCAGCGGAAAAGCAGGTTGTAGTCGATCTGCTCGACCAGCAGCCGCTCGGAGCGCACCGAGTAGAACACCTGCAACAACAGCGCCCGCAGAATGTACTCCGGCGCAATCGATGGACGGCCGGAGTCGGCATACAACGCATCGAACTCCGGGCTCAACGTCCGCAACACCGAGTCCGTCAACTTGCGAACTGCCCGCAATGGATGATCCTGGCTAAATCGCGTCGCTCGCTCTCTCCAAGGGTCTGAAGGTTGAGTTCGCGGAAATGTGGACGTATCAACCCCAACAAAGACCTGAAGCTGTCTTCGATACCACTGTGTGGTGTGGCACTGAGGAGAAGCAGGTGGCGATTCGCGTCCAAAGCAATTTGCTTTACCAATTCGTGGCGCTGTTGTTGGTCTTTCGATCCCTGATAACCAGGGTCTGCGGCAGTATGAACCTCATCAACGATGACCAAATCCGGACAATGCTGCAACAAGAATGCTTTTCGCCGGTCACTCTTTGCAAAGTCGATGCTAATGATCAAATTCGGATAGTACTCGTAGAGGGAGATCCCGCCTCGGGGTATTGACCGTTCTAGTCGGGCGACGGTGCTGGTGCGCACTATTTCGGCTTGGATATGAAACTTGTCCGCAAGTTCATGCTGCCATTGGTCGCATAGGTGTGGGGGACAGATCACGCAAAGGCGACGAGCATCGCCTCTCGCAAGGAGTTCGCTGGCTATCAACCCAGCCTCGATTGTTTTCCCGACTCCTACGTCGTCGGCTATAAGAATTCGGGCAGATTCCAACCGGAGCGCCATGATCAGCGGGACAAACTGATACGGCCGAGGTCGAACCGAGAGTCTTCCGAGAGAGCGGAAAGGCCCTGCCCCACTCCGTAAGCTCAGCCGCGCTGCATCACGAAGCAGTTTTCCTGCGACTATGTCCCCACTTTCCGTGACCAGTGGATCAGGAAACTCCGAGCGCTTGACATGGCCACCCTCAAGACCAAGGTGCAACGCTGAATGTTCCTTGTCCCCACCACTCAACGGCCTAAGTCTCAGAATCTCAGAATCATCAGATGGGAGAACGACCCAGTCGCGGCCGCGAGTATAGACGATAGATCCAACAGAATATGATGACGATGCAGAAGAGAGATCCATCTGGCCCTCGCTAGAGCTCTACGTTATCCCTTGCGAATTGTAGCAGTTGGAGTTTGTGGTGTGACGGAATCGCTAGCTGTGCAGGCCGAGTCAGACATCCGATGCCTTCGCGCCTAGGATGGCAATGTTTAGTGCAGGACAAACGACTATACCCGCGCATCACTCAACTCAATAAAGATCGGAGATTCACCATGCCTGGCCTGACTCGGGGTGCCGGCGATGGTTTTCTACTTGAATCAGTGCGCACGTGCATTGCTTTTGGGAAAATATTTCCGCAAATGCAGACGGTTTTTCCGCAAATCTGGACACTTTTTGCGCCAACCTACAACTCTATCTGACGTTTAGATGTCGAGATTCTTCACGTCGAGCGCGTTATCTTCAATGAATTTGCGTCGCGATTCAACATCCTCGCCCATCAGCGTGGTGAAGATGGCTTCGGTTTCGGCGATGTCCTCGAGCTTGACCTGCAGCAACGTTCGCCGCTCTGGGTCCATCGTGGTCTCCCAAAGCTGCGGCGCGGTCATCTCGCCCAATCCCTTGTAGCGCTGTACATCATATTCCTTCTTGCCCTGTTCCACGATGTAGGCGAACAGCTCACGCGCAGTTTCCTTCTCGACAGGCTCATGCTGGATGCGTGATGTGCGCCGCGCCGCCTTCGCTTCTGCCTTCACCTTCGGCGGCGTCTGACCTTCTTCGAACTCGGTGCCTTCCAGCTCTTCCCCAGACTCTTGCGTTGTCTTCGTGGCGTACTCAATCAGGAATGGCGGCTCGAGGTACTGACTGATCTGCGAATACTTCGACATCATCTGGCGGAACTCCGGACTCGAGGCCAGGGCGTAGTCGATGCAGCGTGATGCGCCCTGCGAATCGCTGTAACAGAGTGACCAGGTGTGGTGCTCCTCGTCTTCAACCGGCTTGGTGACCTTGATTGCAAAATTATCTGCCTGTTGCTCAAGCTGCTCGTACAGTCGCGCCAGCTTCGCCGGCACTTCATTGCCGTTCTTCGAGGTGAAGTCGGAGCGGTGGGTCAGCTCGGCTCGAGCGATCAGTTCCGTGAGCTGCTCGTTGCGAATGCGTTTGTCCACCTTTTCGACGAACGCAAGGTACTCGTTCAGGTAGCCCATGAAGCGTGTGAGCTCGCTGCCCTCAATATGGCTGGCATTCTCGCCGTGGCGCACAATCATGCCCTCTGAAGCGCGCTTGATCGCAACGCGGTTCAGTTCGCGCTCGTCCTTCACATACTGCTCAGACCGGCCCTTCTTGATCTTGAACAGTGGTGGCTGCGCAATGTAAATGTTGCCGCGCTTGATCAACTCCGTCATGTGCCGGAAGAAGAATGTCAGCAGCAGCGTGCGGATGTGCGATCCGTCCACGTCGGCGTCGGTCATCAGGATGATCTTGCCGTAGCGTATCTTTGCCGGATCGAAGTCATCCTTGCCGATTCCGCAGCCCAGCGCTGTGATCATGGCGCGGATTTCTTCGTGGCCCAGCATCTTGTCGTAGCGCGCTTTCTCCACGTTCAGGATCTTGCCCTTGAGCGGCAGAATGGCCTGAAAGCGCCGATCTCGGCCCTGCTTGGCGGTGCCGCCTGCGCTCTCTCCTTCGACGAGATACAGTTCACAGCGATCGGGATTTCGTTCAGAGCAATCGGCCAGTTTGCCCGGCAAACCGCCGCCGTCCAGCGCACCCTTGCGCCGCGTCAGGTCGCGAGCTTTGCGGGCAGCCTCGCGCGCGCGTGCCGCTTCAATCGCTTTATTGATGATTTTGCGAGCTACAGGCGGATTCTGCTCGAGGTACATGCCGAGGCGTTCGTTTACGAATGCCTGGACTGTTCCGGCGATATCCGAATTCAGCTTGCCTTTGGTCTGGCCTTCAAACTGAGGTTGCGACAACTTCACACTGACGACCGCAACAAGACCCTCGCGCACGTCATCGCCGCTCAGGTTCTCTTTTACGTCCTTGAACAGCCCAAGCTGCTGGCCGATCGCGTTGATGGTGCGCGTGAGCGAAGTGCGGAAGCCCGACAGGTGCGTGCCGCCATCCACCGTGTTGATATTGTTCGCGAAGCTGAAGACTGTCTCGGAGTAGCTGTCGTTATACTGAAGCGCGATTTCGATCTCCACGTTATCGCGCTGCGCTTCCATCACAATCGGCTTCTCGTGCAACACCGACTTGCCGCGATTGAGATGCTTCACGAACTCCGCGATGCCGCCGGCGTAGCGGAACTCGGCGCGCTTGGCTTCTCCGGTCTTGGGATCGGACGTGCGCTCATCCGTCAGCGTGATTTCGAGTCCTTTGTTCAGGAAGGCAAGTTCGCGCAGTCGTTGAGCCAGCGTGTCATAGTTGTATTCGGTCGCCGTGAAAATGGTTTTGTCTGGCAGAAAGTGGACCTTGGTGCCGCGTCTCTTCGAGGTACCAGCCATCCGCAGTTCACTGGTCGCTGCACCGCAGCTGAAATCCATTTCCCAGGTATGGCCGTCGCGCCATATTTCAACATTCAATTCCTGGCTGAGAGCATTTACGCAGCTCACTCCGACGCCATGGAGTCCGCCGGACACTTTGTAGTTCGAGGAATCGAACTTTCCGCCTGCGTTGAGTTTGGTCAGCACCACTTGCACGGCCGGCATCGCCTCGCCGTTCGCAAGTGTCTTCATATCGACGGGGATACCACGACCGTCGTCAACGACGGTGATTGAGTTGTCGACGTGGATGGTAACGTCGATTTTCTTGGCATAACCGGCCAGGGCTTCGTCAACGGAGTTGTCTACTACTTCGTAAACAAGATGGTGAAGACCCATCTCACCGGTCGAGCCAATGTACATGGCCGGACGAAGTCTTACATGCTCCATGCCCTCAAGGACCGTGATGTCTTCGCCTGTGTAGTTTCCGTTGTCGTCGGGGGGAGGAGTCATCTCTCGGGGTTCAGTCGCCATAATTTTCCATTCGCAGAATGTTCGCCTTCGGCAGCCTCAAACACGGTTCAACCCGGACGTCGATTCGGGTCAAAAAATTGGGGATTAACCGCTTGAAACACGAGGGCTTTGTGAGAATTCTGCCAGCTTTAATTTTACCATGTAGCGCCATGCAAATTCGGAGTCGTGACGACTGTTACGAGCGGACGGGATAGGTAACTAAATAGGGTACCTTAGCGTAGATTACCTAAGAATGATATTACTTTTGTCACTTATAAATGCGATACTTTCGATGTACTTGAAAAGGCTGGACTTAGTGCATAAATTGCACTACCATAAAAGTGTCAGCAACCCAAAAAATTCTGTCAGAGATTTCTGTGAGGGGTAACCAATTATGAAACTCGCCTTCCGCGTTTTCGTCCTGTCCGTCGTTGTTGCCGGTGCCGCCGCTGCCTCCGTTTCTTCAACCCCGAAGCACCCGTTCTCGAGCCACCAGTCGGCAACCGCTGGCCTGCCTGTTCCCTTGTGCGGACCCGGCATGGGATGCTCAGCGACCTCGAAGTAAAGGCTCTGTAGCACCAAAGTGCTACACGTGGCTACCTAGTTTTCATTTGAATCCAAGGGCTGCAAGGACTATTCTGGGAGAACTCTCAGAATGAAAGGGCCTTTATGCCTTTAGATTTCATGATGTCGCTGATGAGCGTGGTTGAGTTCGCGCTCTGGGCTACACTTGGCTTCCTTTTTTGGAAGAAAGGGCTGCAAAAGCGCTTCCCCGCGATAAACGTTTATCTGGCACTGCGTATCGGCTCCATGCCCATTCTGTTGGGACTCTTATATATTCAGGCGCAGCCTTGGGGCCATCAGTATTTTCCGTTCTACTTCTACCCCTACTGGGCGGTGTACATCGCCAGCGCGATCAGCCTTTTCTTCGTCACTCTTGAGATCTTCCGTTCTGTGCTTTCCGCCTTCTCAGGGTTGATGCGACTGGGAACGGTCGTTTTCCGTTGGGTGGCCTTAGTCTCAGCGGTCGCGAGCCTTGGATCAATCTCGTACTCGCATCCCAGTGTGTCGCTGATTCCGGATATTGCACTGGCGCTGATGCGTTCGGTGAGCATTTTGGAACTTTGCCTGCTGGGTTTCATCTGCCTCTGCATCCACGCGCTTCAGCTTTCATTCAAAGATCTCGCAGTTGGATTCGGACTCGGCTTTGGCCTGATGTCGGCAAACGACGTGATTTTTTCGGCGGTGATTCCTGCCTCTTCGACGCTGACAGCGCCGCTGCAATTTGCATATGAGGCATTCATCCTGCTCTCAGTAGGAATGTGGGTCGTCTACTGTGCGATGCCCGAGCGCGTGCGCAAACCTTTGGTGATGCCGGCCAACTCTACCATCTACCGCTGGAACGAAATTGCTTCGGCTCTCGGCCACGGAACGCACGTTGCCGTGCAGCAGCCGGCAAATGGATTCTTCCTCACCGACGTCGAACGTGTCGTCGATAAGGTGTTGACGCGCAATCTGCAAAGCAACGAATCAAAATCGTAGGCTCACGAGTTGTCGTAAAGAATGGAGGCCGAACCAATCTTGGTTCGGCCCTTCCATTTTGCAGCACCAACGCAAACACAAAAGCAAAGGCCACGGCGAACCGTGGCCTTTGCTTTTAGCTTGGAACTGCGGCTATTCCGCCGCCACTGGCTCAATCGAGGCGAAGCGCCCGCGGTTGCCGTGGTCAGTGAACTTCACCCGGCCAGTAACCTTGGCGAAGAGTGTGTCGTCCGAGCCGATGCCCACGTTTGTGCCCGGCTTGATCCTGGTGCCGCGCTGGCGCATGATGATCGACCCGCCGGTAACGAGCTGGCCGCCAAAGGCCTTCACGCCGAGCCGCTGTGCATTTGAATCGCGTCCGTTTGTGGAGCTGCCTCCACCCTTTTTATGTGCCATTTCCGAATCCCCTCTAAATCCCGGCTTTCAGTCGTCAGCCGCCGAATCTGTGAATCATCTCGTCCCCAGCGCGTGAAGAAAGCTGAAGACCAAGAGCTAGCAGCTACTTTTCCGAGTATGTCACGCCGTCGGCCACGATGGCCTTGATGCGCACCTCGGTAAAGTTCTGCCGGTGGCCCTGCATCTTCTTGTACTGCTTCTTCCGCTTGAGGTGGAAGACGAGAATCTTGTCGCCGCGGCCCTGACCGACCACTTCGGCGGTCACTTTGGCGCTGCCCGGCTTGGTCATGCCGCCTTCTCCGCCGCCAAAGGCGAGAACATCACTGAACTCGACGGTCTTGTCGTCCGAAGCTACGGACTCGATCTTGACCACATCGCCTGGCGCGACCCGATACTGCTTGCCACCGGTACGAATAACCGCGTACATAAACCCTCCAGAGCCTGATCGCGCCACTGCGGATCTGCTCCATGAAATCAGAAATACTTCGGGCAAAAACTTCCAGGTCCACGGTACGCTCCAGCGCCGAAACTCTTTGGGCGAGCGGTTGGCTCCGCGGCAACAGGCAGGAATCGCCAAACTAGAGTAGTTTACCGGGTTTGCGGGTTGGGGTCAATGCGACCCACCCGGACCGGTCGCAGAATCCCTGAAACAGAGGTTTTTAGAAGACGCGTACACAGACAAATTGGCCGACACGCGATTATGGACGGTGCCGGCCTTCGTCTTCTGAAATCGGGATGTGATGGTCGTCGGGTTAGTACGACCGCTGCGCTGAAAGACCTCTGAAGCGGAAGTTGGCCTTCGCTCGCCGCTGGAACGGATCACCGTCTGAATCGGCGGGCAGGGGAGCGGGAACATCAAGATACGAGTAGCTGGTCGCGGTCTCTGCTGGTTCCTGCGCGGCCTCTGAAGCCTCTTGCGGGGTCTGCAGAGTTTCGACCGGGACATGCGCCGAAGTCTCCGGCGCGGCTTGTTGCACCGCGGAAAACATCGGTTCAAGTGCCAGAATGAGGCTCTCAACGTTCTTCTTGCGGGTGGTTAACCATTCGAATTTCGCGCTAATCAGGGTCAGGTCTTCGAGGGCCTTTTCGTAGGCATTGCGATAGGGATCGGGTGTCATGCTCTCGTTCTCTCCACGCGAAGTGTAGCATCGGGTGTCTTGGATTACTCAAAGGTCCATGCTCAATCCAACCCAAAGGTAATGTGTGCTGATCTACTCTGAAACAGGCGTACAAATATGGACGGCCCTCGTCGGTACGGCGCGGTGCTCAGGCCGGTTTTACCACGTAAAACAGGATCGCAAAGTAGTGCGCAACGCTTCCTGCCAGCACGAACAGGTGCCACGCAGCGTGGAAGTACGGAATGCGATCCAGCGCGAAAAAGACGATCCCCAGCGTGTAAGCCAGCCCACCCGCGCCAAGCCATAGCAGGCCGTGCGGGCTGATGGCCTGCATCAACGGATGCACCGCGAAGATCACCACCCATCCCTGGAAGAGATAGACGATGGCCGATGCCACCGCGAAGCGCCCGACGGCGAAGCTCTTAAAGATGACGCCCGCGACAGCGAGTGTCCAGACAATGCCAAAGAGGGTCCACCCTACGGGCCCACGGAGCGAGACCAGGGTAAACGGCGTGTAGGTTCCCGCAATCAGCAGGTAAATCGCTCCATGATCGAGGACGTGAAACACATGCCGCGCACGCGTCCGCACCAGCGAGTGGTAGAGCGTGGAGCAGAGATAAACCAGCACCAGCGTTCCGGCAAAAATCGAGCAGCTCACCACAATCCAGGCCGACTCGCGTGCGCTCACGACGATCAGATAAACCGCTCCCGCGATTGCCAGCGCTGCGCCTATGCCATGCGTAATGGCGTTGGCAAGAATGTCGCCCAGGCGATAAGTGTGCTGCACGACTTGATCATAGCGGCCGGCGGATTGGCCGTCGGTGATGAAATTGCGAGCTAGAGTGGTGTCTCAGAGGTTTGTGACATAAATCGCAAAGAGCAACCGCAGATCCTTCGACTCCGTTTGGCCGAAAAACCGGCCAAACGGCGCTCAGGATGACAGATTAATTCAGATGCGAATTTTGGAGACGGGCACTAGATGGTCTTTGACGTAGGAGTGCCGGGTTTGGCCGTCGCTTTCCAGTCCACGGAACGGGTGCCCTCAGCATCTGTGAACTGCATCCTTTCGATGACGAGTTCGCCTTCGATCATGTTCACGGAGACAGTGTGACCGTCGAGAGCAATTGTGCCGTAACCCGTCGCAGTCGAGAAGAAGCTCACAAATGGATGCACCTTCAGCTTCGGCCCAAAATGCAAAGCTTTGTCCACGGCGGAGTAGCGAAAGCCGGAAAGCGCTCCTACAAGCGCGAAGCTCGACATGGCGCGGGCATACCAGTTGCCGCACTCGTATTCGTTCCAAGGATTGCGCGTGCGCCCATCGTAGCGGCTTCGCAGTGCTTTGACGATTGCGAGGCCTTCGTCGACGAATCCTTCACGAATAAGGTGCGAAGCGACCTGATATTCAATCCCCGTCCACACCTCGTCGGAGTAGACGAAGGGCAGTGTCGGCTTGTCGCCGTGCGGCCAGCTACACAGCAACAGGCCGGGCTCGTGTCCCATTGCATATCCCGGCCGCTGCGCGTTGGCATGCTGGCTCAGGTCGGTCTTGAAGTTGTTGCGAAAGATGGCTTGCAGCGTGGAGCGAATGTTCTTCTGCGCAAGCGGAGTGTCGATGCCGTAGAGGCTGGCCATCCACGCTCCGATCACGCCGTCGGACAAGCACCCCGATCCATACTGATACTTTGGTCCTTCCCGTTTGAGCAGTTGCTGCATCTCGCTGCTCTTCTCATCGACGTGAGCAATGGATTCGGCGAACGATTTGTCGCGGAGATCCTGGAACTCAACCTTCTGCTGGTAGTAATCGCCGTTGAAGAGCGTTTCGTCCATGAACTTTGCACAAGTCTTGGCAAGATCGCTATAGAGGGTCGCATCCGCAGACTCCCCGACAACGGTCGCCATTTGCGCCATCGCAGAGAGTGCGCCGAGGTAGATGCTGGTGCACATGCCATCCGGACCCCAGAACTCAATGTCATAGGTGTTATGGTGCGGCTCGAAGAGTGCGCCGCGATGATCTGGATCCCATGTGGCGATGCAGTAGTCGATTGAACGCTTGGCGAGCGGATACATGCGCTTCAGCCAATCCGCATCGCCGAAGATCTGCCAGTCGCGGAAGACTTTCATGATGCCGCCGAGTTGCCCATCGGCGGCTGCGTACCCTGTGTGATCGACCGGGCCGTCTGGAATCGCCCCGCGAAAATTCACGTGCCCGCGATCGTCCATGGAGCGAACCAGCTCCAGATCGCGCAGCGTTCTCTCCAGTTGCGGATAGAGATGCGGCAGCGCCTGTGCATAGTTCCACACATGCGTGCATGATCCGTGGCAGCAGCCTGTGTCAGGAAAGCAGCCCTCCCATCCCCACACGTTGCCATTCGCCTCGCGCAGAACCGTCGGCGCTTTCAGGATCGCAAGATTGGCGGAGACCGCGTCCAGCACGTAGGGAGGAAACGTAGAGCTAAAGACCGCGTTCTTGAACTGTACTGTCCGGGTGCGCAGCGTGGCGTAGTTCTGCTCAACATACGCGGCAACGTCTCGCGCATCTTTCCATTGCGTTGAGTAATAAGGATGCCACGGGGGTGGGGCGTCGGCGGGTACCGTCCTGCAGCCCGGCTGACCTTGAATGCCAGCTGCGTTTTGCGCGCTTGCAACTCCGCCCTCGCGCAGATAGCAATTGGGAAAATGCCACGTGATCAGGATTGGGTACGTGTGCGATTCGCCTGGAGCGATATGTCCTTCAAGCAGGACGGAAGCGCCGTTTCGACCGGCATTGTCCACCGTATTGGAGCCATCGTTTGTGGTGAAGCTTCCCGAAGAGACCTCGCGCCAGAGCGCCGACAGTGAGTCGAATTCCCACCCGGGGCTGCGCAGCCACATGGCCTTGATCTTTGGCTTGCCGCTGATCACTGTCAGCGTAGCACTGCCGTAGGCCTCAGCATTGGGTGCTTCGCGATTGAAAAGAAATGCTCCTTTGCCCGCAATGAGCGCATTCGCGCTGGCCGCCTGGTCTGGCCTGCAGCCGGGCGCCAGGTGCGAAAGATGGTAGGACAATTCGTAATCCACCGCCCGCGACGAAGTGTTTTGCAGGGTGTATTCGAGAATCGCGCACGGGATACCCGAATTCTTGTCGTCCAGCGGAATGAGGGGGTTCCAGGCGATGAGGGACACGTCCAGCGGGATGGCCTGGTCCGCGAAGCGAACTTCGGCGAACGGGAATTCTCCGCGGAAGTTGCACTTTTCAAACCGCGGAAATCCCTCGAATCCTCCACGCCGTAACCCCTGCCCCTGCAAACCCTGGTCGAAAATCTTGAATGGCGGAAACGGGCCTTCCACAAGCTTGGTGACAGCTGCTGCCCCCTTGATGTGCAGAACGGCAAATGCAGCTTCAGGCGAATTGGATGTAAATCCCACGGGAAGCGCTGTCGTTTCAGGTCGTGTTCGAATGGAAAAGTCCTGTAGCCCGCCCGATCCGTTCACGCAGATGCATCCCGCTGCAAGTCCCCCAATTGGCATCGCCACCTGGGTTGCCCTGTCCCCATTGAAAGTGCGCTGCGGGCCAGACTGAAACAGTTCCGCAGCCGAGAAGGGAAGGGGTTCGCGATCGGGAGTTTCCGAACCAGGCGTAGCGTTTCCGGGCGTTGCTGCATCCGAGGTGGTGGCAGGCACCGCGGCGGCCAGGGCCGCGGTTGAACCCGCAACGAGGAATTCGCGGCGAGTTGGCTTTTTCAGGGACATAGAACTTTGGGTCTTTGGCGTTTCCGCAGTCACAGTATCCTGTTAAAGCCAACTTCCTCTGAGGCCTGACATGGATTCACCAACTGTGGAACCACTCTTAAGCTGTGGAAAGGGTAACACTGCCGCTGCCTTTCCGCCGCGTTCGAGAAGGTTCGGAGCCAGTTATCCACCGGAATCGCGCTAGAATCGAGGGCTAACGCCGGATGCCTGATCGGCCACTCCCCAGCGGCCCTGGCGAGTTGCATCGGGGATCGTCATTGACGCACTCCCGAGAGCGGAGAGGACAACGTTTGATGCGATCGCTGGTTCTTGTCGGAGTTTTGGCGGCTCTGGTGTTGCCGGCGAATGCCGGCGAAAAGGTGACCGTGGCCCAGCTTGATCAGGTTCTCGCTCAACGTGCGGCGCAGCCGCGCGAACCAGCCAAGAAGCAAAACTCTGCAGCCCCCGACGAAATCGTCGATATCAGCGACGGAGATCTCCTGCAACAACTCGATCAGGACGACGAACTCATTCCGCGCATTGCAGGGATGGAGTTGACGGAACGCCTGAGCACTCTCACCCTGTACCGTCTTATCGGAAAATACAATCTAGGCGCTCATGTGCAGCAGGCGTTGGAGCAATTGGCCGATCGATCGGCGCTGCTCAAACTGCCTGTCAGTGAACAGCTCCCGCTATCGCCGCCGAGCCAGCAAGAACAACGGGCGATGGTCAAACAATCCCGCGTCTACGTGCTGGGCGAGCTGTCTCACCTGCCCAACTTCGTGGCTACGCAAACGACGACACGATTCGACGACTCTCCCCTTACTTTGAAGTATTTCCAGGCGACGACGGATCGCTCCGGATTCCATCGCGTTGGCACGATACAAAGGAAGATCACGTTTCGGGATGGAAAGGAAGTCACGGAAAGCAATTCGGGGTCAAATGACACAAAGCAAAAAGGTACTGGTCTGGAAAGCCGCGGCGAATTCGGTACTGAGGCGGCCGTCGTTCTGATGGATCTGCAGCAGGGAACCGCGGTGTTTGACCACTGGGAGCAATCCATGGCGGGCCCGGCTGCTGTCTATGAATATTTGGTTCCCCGGGAATCCTCCCACTACGAAGTCGCCGACACCTGCCAGGACCGCGTTTCGTTTCACGACACTCCGGGGTACCACGGCGAGATTGCCTTGGATGCCAAGTCTGGAGCGATCTTGCGCATGACGCTCGAGGCCGAATCGAAGACGGGCGCTCCTATATCGCGTGTAGCCAGCGTGATCGAATACGGAGTGGTTGTCCTTGGCAATCAGCGATCCATCTGTCCCTTGCGCAGCCTCGCTTTTATGGTCGAAGAGGCCAACGGCTGTGCTCATGGAAATCACAAGCTGCAAAAGCCGCTCGCGATGATCAACCAGACCATCTTCTCGAACTACCACCGGTTTGGTTCGACCGTGACCATGATTCCTGACGAGGCGACAAAGAATCCTAATTTGCCGGATGGCACTCCGGAGAAGCCGGCTCCGGGCGGACAAAAGGGTCCGTAGGGTCTGCCGGTTGCTCCAGTCGTCAGTGGCCAGAACAGAAAGCCCTGATCAAAGCATTTACCGGGACGGCGACATCAAAAGGTGCTAGTCTTTCTGCGCGCGGAGGTCCCCGCATGAAGCTCTTCAACATGGGAGTCGCTGCATTGGCGGCCATTTTTGCGACGGCTTTGGTAGCTCAGACCAATGATGCGGCAACCAACATCCCCGAAACCACGCTGAAGGTGAATAGCCGGGCGGTGCTGGTGGATGTGATTGTTACCGACCGCAATGGCAACCCGGTCAGGGGTTTGAAGCAAGAAGACTTCAGGGTCCGCGAACAGGGAAACCCGCAAACGATTACCTATTTCGAAGAGCACGATAGGGACTTTCTGGCGCGTCGCCGGCAGAATGGGGAGTTGCCGCAACTGCCCCCGAATGTGTTTAGCAACTTCTCTCCGCTACCAACACCGCCTGCGGTCAACGTCCTGTTGCTGGACGCCTTGAATACGCCGATGAACGACCAGATGTATCTGAAGAAGGCCGCGCAACACTATTTGAAGACGCTCAAGCCGGGAACGCGGCTGGCGATCTTCACGATGTCGATGAGACTGAGCTTCATTCAGGGATTCTCTGACGACCCCGCCGTGCTGGCAAGGGCAATGGGCTATCGAAAGAATGACAAGTCGGAACCGGCGGTGTTGTTGCAGTCACAGGAAGAGTCTCATGCGCAGGGCGCCGTCATCGAAATGATGGTGGAGATGGAAGCTGCGGGATCGAATCAAACCGCGCTCGCCGTTTCTCCGCAGACGATCGCTGCGTTTCAGCAGTTCATGCAGGAGACGCGTTACGCGCAGGATAGCGACCGCGAATACAGGACGTTGCAGAATCTTAATCAGCTTGCTGCTTTCCTCGGATCGTTTCCCGGGCGCAAGAATGTGATCTGGATGTCGGGAGCATTTCCAGTGGAATTGTTCGGCCAAACTGCAAACCGCTTCGACGGTTCAATCGACAAAACCATCAATCTGCTGTCAGCGGCCCGCGTCGCGATTTACCCGGTGGACGTGCGGGGCGCGACTGTTCCGCGCTCTTACACGGCGGAGAATGCACTTGATCCGACGATGACCTCAGCGCCACAGCTGCTGGGTCCGCCGCCGGGAGTGACTGCGGATGCTCCTAACATCGGAACAGGCGGCCTTGCCGGCGGACTTCAGGATGAGAGTCAGGCAAAGAACTCGAGCAATTCGACAATGGATATGCTTGCAGGCGAAACAGGCGGCAAAGCCTTCCACGACCAAAATGACCTCTCTGGAATCATCAGCAAGGTCACTGATCACAGTGCGGATTTCTACACCATTTCGTATTCTCCGAGCGATACGAAGATGGATGGGACTTACCGAAAGATAGAAGTCAGGGTCGGAGACGGGGAGCATTACATCCTGTCGTATCGCCACGAATATGTCGCTCGGGACGAGGATCTGCCCGGAGCCGCGCAAACCAAGCAGGATCAAGCCGCTCAGCATGCCTCCCAAAACCCCACGCAAATTGATCCTCTTGAGCCTTTCATGGTCTTCGGAATGCCGCAGTCCGAGCAGATTCTGTATAAGACGCGGATCCAGGAAACGAATGCGAAGCCTGATGGATCTGCCACTGCAAAACCGTCGCTTCAGGGCCCGATGGATCATTATTCCGTCGATTTCGCGCTCGATCTGGATGATTTGAACTTGAAGCCGGATCCTGACGGTCTGCGCAAGGACACTTTGAATGTGTCGATGATCGTTTATGACAAGTACGGCCAGATCACCGGCCGCGCGGATCACCTGGTGAAACTCGAAATCAAACCCGACGTCTATCCCATCTTCCAAAAGACCGGGGTGCAACTGCACGGCCAGATCGACGCGCCCAAGGGACAATACTGGCTTCGCACCGGCGTCTACGACGAGACCTCGCACAAAGTGGGAACCTTGGAGGTTCCGTTCAGCGCGGTCAAGGGAAGCATAGCCAGCAAGTAGCCGGTTTTCAGTCTGCGGCCGCCGGTCTCCGGGGTTTGGCGCAGACGAATGCCGCTTGGTATACTACCCAAGTCGTTGCAGCACTCTGTCCGTGGAGCCGCCCACCCTTCTCCGGCAGCGCCGGATTCCGCGCAGGAAATGCAACTGAAAGTCTGCACTGAGGCCAGGTAGCTCAGTGGTAGAGCGCGGCCCTGAAAAGGCCGGCGTCGGCGGTTCAATCCCGTCCCTGGCCACCATCGATAATTGGATTACTTCAAATCTTTGACCTCGGCCACGGAGCGGGCCTCCGGATAGCTGCGTTGGTTATCTGAAGCAATAAAAGTTGCGGATTCCCTGCTATCACTTCGGTAATCTTTACGTCTATAACTTAACTAACTATAAAAGTGAGTACTATCTTCAAAAGAGTAAGTACTTTCTTGAATTCTAAATTGCCATTAAAGGTAAAATAATGAGCTACTTAGCCTCGCTAATGCAAAAGTTCACTGGAATTTCTGCTTTTTCTTACGCTGCCACATGGGCCGCGCGCGACCTGACCGGGACCTCAAAAACGAGGTTCAGCGCTCACGGCAGGCTTTTGGCTGCAGGCGTTGCCGTAGCCTTTATTCTGGTTCCTCTCGGATCCGGCGTTGCCCAAGCGCAAACGGCGACACTGAACTGGACGAACACCCACCAGGTGATCGATGGCTTTGGCGCATCGGATGCGTTTCAGGGTGGCAGCATGTCGGCGGCCAATCAGGCCTTCTTCTTTGGGACCGGATCAGGACAACTTGGACTATCCATTCTCAGAGTAGAAGTTAGTGACAATGCTGGTTCTGCCCCTGGGGACTGTTCGAGTGTCAGTACAAGTTGCGCCGGTGCATATGTGAGTGATATGACGGCGGTTATTGCAAATGGCGGGAGAGTTTATGCTTCGCCGTGGGCACCGCCTGCCAAGTACACCACAAATGGAAGCGTGGATTGCAGTGCTGGGGGCGGGAGCGGCGCGCTCGCGACATCCAACTATGCTGCGTACGCGACGTGGCTCGCCAATTTTGTTCAGAGTTTGAAATCAGGCGGCATAAATCTTTACGCGATATCGGTCCAGAATGAGCCGGATATGTGCATGTCCTACGACAGCGCCGTCTGGTCATCATCGCAGTTGGATACCTTCGTTAAGTCCAATCTTGGCCCTACTTTCGCTTCGCAGGGTTTATCCACGCTCATCCTTTTGCCAGAAGCCAGTAACTACTCCGCAACAACAAATCTGGGCTCTACTTGTGCCACTGATTCATCCTGTAACCAATACGTTGCTGGATTCAATTGGCATGAATATCAAGCCAGCCTCAGCGGCACAAACACGGTGGCGGCAGACTCCTACCCTTCCGGGTGGCCAACAGGGAAGAAATTCTGGGAAACAGAGGCTTCCTGCGGTAACGGTTTTGGGCCGAACTTCTGTGAATCAGGCTTTAATACCGACATCAATGACGCCCTGGATTGGGCTGCAGTCATCGACCAGCGGATTGCCGTTGATGGTGCCAATGCGTGGCTCTACTGGTGGTTTATCGAGAGCAACCCTTCGGATGATGAAGGTTTGACAGATGGCGGAAGCAATATCGCGAAACGCGCATACATACTGGGTCAGTACAGTAAGTTTGTGCGTCCTGGTTACTCCCGCATAGATGCGACGCATCAGCCCCAGTCAGGTGTCAGTGTTTCAGCGTACAAGAACTCAGGGGCGACTGCCCTGGTCATCATTGCGACCAACTACACCAGTTCGGCAGTATCGCAGCAGTTTAGCCTGACGAATGCTCCCGCATTCTCGACAGTGACCCCAACGACTACTTCTGCCAGTTTGAGTCTCGCGCAGCAAGCAAATGTATCCGTGTCGAATAACTCCTTCACCTATACACTTCCTGCGAACAGCATTACCACCTTCGTAAGTAGTGCTCCGGCTCCGCCTGCGGCTCCGCCGGCACCGACGAACCTCACGAGCAAGGCGATTTAATAAGGCGTTGAGCTTGTGGGGTGGCACGGAGATTCTTACGTAAGATTGTGCGCCTCCAAGTAGTATGTTCGTTGGTTAGCGCCCTGAAAAGGCGGCCGGCGGTTCAATCCCGCCGCCACCTTATCTTCCCTTTCAGAAGATCTTTCCCCTGTGGTCCGCCCTTCTTCACGCTCCGTGCTTGAGGATGGCCGCGGGGATCTGGGAGAGAGAGAGGACCTTGTGGACGCCGTCCAATTTGATCGCTTCCTTGGGCATGCCAAAGACGACAGAAGTTGCTTCATCCTGCGCGATATTGAAGGCGCCGGCATGCTTCATTTCGAGCATGCCACGCGCGCCATCGTCACCCATGCCGGTGAGAATCACGCCGACGGCATTGGGACCAGCGTAGCGCGCCGCGGAGCGAAACAGGACATCGACGGATGGGCGATGCCGACACACCAGCGGACCATCCTTGATCTCAACAAAATAGCGCGCGCCACTGCGGCGCAGTAGCAGGTGATGATTGCCGGGAGCGATCAACGCGCGGCTCCGCAAAACCGTGTCGTTGGTCTCAGCCTCTTTCACTGTGATGGCGCACAAGCCGTTGAGGCGATTGGCAAATGCACGCGTGAACAGCTCGGGCATGTGCTGAACAATGACGATTCCGGGAGCGTCGGAAGGAAGCGTTTCGAGGAGAGATTTCAAAGCTTCAGTGCCGCCAGTAGATGCGCCAACTACGATAACTTTCTCGGTGGTCTCGGCCATGGCGTGCGTGGCCTGGGGTAGGATCACGTCGGCGGTAAGTTTCGGCTGAATGACGTGCTCGATGTGTGGCTTGCCGAGGCGGGCACTTGCGGCGGCCTTGACTACGTCGCAGATCGCAGTGCGCGAGTCCTCGAGATACTGCCGTGTTCCGACGCGCGGCTTGGTGATGATGTCGACTGCACCGTAGTCAAGTGCGCGCAACGTGCTCTGCGCACCCTGATCGGCCAGGCTCGAGCAAATCACCACCGGAACCGGATGCTGGGTCATGATCATCTTCAAGAAAGTGAGTCCGTCCATTCGCGGCATTTCGATATCGAGCGTGATCACGTCAGGAATCTCTTCGGCAATGCGATCGGCGGCTACGAAGGGATCGGACGCGGTGCCCATGACTTCGATTTCGGGGTCGTCCTCCAGCAGGTTGCTGAGGGTCTGACGTACCACGGCGGAATCGTCCACAATCAGTACCCGGATCTTGTTGGCTCTCATGAGTCCCTCGCTTCTACCTGGTCCGCGCCACGGAGCGCGCATCCATTCCAGCTAACCGGCGCAACAGAACTTCACCGGTTCCTGTGTGAAACTCGATGAAAACGCCGCGGCTCCCGCCCAGACGGGACGCGCATACCCTAAATCCTTCTTCTTTGAGCACTCTTAGCGCGGTCTCTGCATTCATGGTGCCGACCGTTGCTCCTTTGCGCGTGGACGATAGAACGTCGGCGCCGCCAAAGAGTTTCACTTCCACTTCGTCACGGTCGACTCCGAGATTGTCGAACTGATGGGCGATTTCTCGGATCACGAAATCCACGTATCGCCGCGCCGCCACGGGATTGGAATGCGCAGAAGGTCTCGCTGCGTGCGTGGGCAGCATGGGATGGCACATGGCGGCAGCGTCGAAGCGCGCCGCGCGAAACGTGATGCTGACGCAGGAACCGAGCACCGTCTTCAGAATTGACGGCTGGCGCACCATGCGCCATTCGCCCGGCTGGAGATAGAACTCGGGCAGATCAGTTTCGGGTGCGGGCATAAGCTTTCCGGTAGAGCGCCGGAGCCACGGGCACAACGGGCAGAGCCATATCGTGCAGTGTCTCCGAGTGACCGACGAACAGATAGCCCCCGGGTGTGAGGTCGTGCACCAGTTTGCGGAGGATGCTCTCCTGCGTGGCACGATCGAAGTAGATGAGAACGTTGCGACAGAAAATGACGTCGGCTCGCTCCGCCAGCGCGTAGTCGGAGTCTATGAAATTGAGGCGGCGAAACTCGATCAGCTTGCGAATTTCAGGTACGACGCGGACACGCGACGATTTCGAATCACGGCTTCGCAGGAGGTATTTGCGCTTGAGGGCAAGCGGAACGGGAGCTATAGTTTCGGACGCGTAGATGCCGAGCTGTGCCTTTTCGAGAACTGCCGTTGAAATGTCCGTGGCCCAAATGCGAAAGCGGAAGCCGGGGTGTGATTCGGCGAACTCGCTCAGCACCATGGCCATGGTGTAGGGCTCCTCGCCACTGGAACAGCCTGCGCTCCAGGCGAGAAAAGGACGGCCATTCACGGCCAGTTCCGGTAGCGCCTTCTGGGCAAGGAATTCGAAATGCGCCGGTTCGCGAAAGAAATCAGTCTTGTTCGTGGTGATGACGTCGATGAGATGGATCAGTTCTTCCTTCATCCCCTTGCGGCCGAAGACGAACTCGCAGTAATCGTTGTAGGTTGCCATGTTCAGAATCCGCAGGCGCCGCTTGAGGCGGACCTCAACCATGGTTTTCTTTTCCGGGCTCAGACAAATGCCAGTCTCGACATGGATGAGCTCGCGCAGCCGCGTAAAATCACGACTCGACAGCCCTTCTTCCTCGATGGCATGTGCCTGGGCCACGGGTTGTTCCATCATGCGGCTACTGCTTCGCTTAAGGGTTTTTCCTGGGTGTGGAACACAGTGAGCTCATCGGCGGAGAATACGCGGTCGATGTCCAGGATCATGATGAAGTTGTTGTCGCGTTTGCCCATGCCCTTGATGAAGTCCACGCGAATCTGCGTGCCGATGCGGGGCGCGGGCTGGATCTGCTCAGGCTCGAGGTCGATGACCTCTTCAACCGAATCCGCCAGCGCTCCGATTACCGTTGACTCATCGTCGAGCATCACCTCCACCACCACAATGCAGGTGTTGCGCGTACTCACGGTTTTGGACATCTCAAAACACAGCCTGAGATCGACGACCGGAACTACGCTGCCGCGCAGGTTGATGACGCCTGCCATAAACTCCGGCGTGCGCGGTATCTGGGTAATTGCTGTAAGGTCCAGGACCTCTCGCACCTTGGCAACGTCGGTGGCAAAGATTTCGTTGCCGAGCTTAAAGGTCAGGTACTGGCGCGTCTCCGTGATTTCGTTCACGCTCATGAATGCTCTTCCTTTCTTGTGTGGCGTGTGAAGTCAAAGGGAGCCCGGGCAATTGCCCAGGCACCCCGCGCCTCAGTACCGCTCGAACTCCCCATCAAGATCGTCCTGCTTGTCCTTCATTCGCAGCGATACACCATGCTTGGCACTCGCTGCAGACGCGTGGATGGTTGGCTTGGACGCTGCCTGGGTTGCCGCGGGACGTAGTTTGACCGCCTTGGAAGCCGGCCGGTGTGACGGTGCTTCGGCTTCGTCGCTTGTGTGGAAGAACGAAAGCGCGCTTACCAGTTGTTCTGACTGCCCGGTCAGCTCTTCGGTCGTCGAAGCCATCTCTTCAGCGGCAGAAGCGTTCTGCTGGATCACCTGCTCGAGTTGCTGCAATGCTTTGTTGATCTGCTCGGAACCCGTGTCCTGCTCCTTGCTGGCTGCGGATATCTCCTGCACAAGTTCGGCAGTGCGCTGGATATCAGGAACGAGCTTCTCCAGCATCTCGCCGGACTTTTCACTGACGCGCAGAGTGGTGCTGGAGAGCTGGTTGATCTCGCCTGCCGCTTTCTGGCTGCGCTCTGCAAGTTTGCGCACTTCGGCAGCCACCACGGCAAATCCCTTGCCGTGCTCGCCGGCGCGCGCCGCTTCAATGGCCGCATTGAGCGCCAGTAGATTGGTCTGACGCGCAATCTCTTCGATGATGGAAATCTTGTTGGCAATCTCCTTCATCGCAGCGACCGCTTCCAAAACACTTTTGCCACTCTCCTGCGCGTCTTTGGCGCTCTTGTTGGCGATCTTGTCAGTCTGCTGGGCGTTGTCTGCATTTTGCTTGATGTTGGAGACCATTTCCTCCATCGAAGAGGAGGCCTCTTCAGCAGCAGCTGCCTGCGAGCTTGCGCCCTTCGATACCTGCACGGACGCGGTAGAGATGGACTGACTGGCAGCTGCCACTTCGCCTGCGATGGAACGGATATCGGATACCGTGCGCGTCAATCCGCCTACCATTGCAACGAGCGCCTGCATCAGTTTGTCCTCAGCACATCGTTCTTTTAGTGTGACGGTCAGGTTTCCGCCGGCGATCTGTTCGGCCGCACCGGTGATATCGTTCATCGCGCCGATCAGTGAATTAAGGTTGTTCTTGATGGTGTTGAAATCGCCGTTGTATTGATCGGTAATGACCGGCGGCATGTCGCCCCTGGCGATCATGTCTACGTAACGGGCCGAGACATTCAGCGGTCCGATGATGGCGTCAAGCAGCGCGTTCACGCCGCGGATGATATCGGCATAGGCTCCCTGTACAACGTCCGGATGACCGCGCTCTGCGAGCTGTCCATTCTTTGCCGCGTTCGTTAAGCGCACCAGCAGCTTCTCAAGCGTCTGCAGAACCTCGGCAACTTTATTGACGGCTATCTTCATTTTTTCGTGGTCGCCTTTGTAGCTCTGCGTGATGAGTTCGTCGATTTTGCCTTCCGAGATTTGCGCCAGAATCCGGTTACCTTCGCCGATTGGTAGAAGAATGGCGTCCAGCATCTCGTTCATGCCGCGAACGATGCCAGCATAGGCGCCTGCGAACTGCTCCGACTTGCCGCGCTCGCCGAGTTGACCTTCGTGCGAAGCCAGGGCAAGACGCGCCATTTCCTTCTGCAAGCTCTGCAGGACGCCGGCCACGTTGTTGACAGCGACCTTCATCTTCTCGTGGTCACCCTTGTAGGTATGCGCGATCAGTTCGTCGATTTTGCCTTCAGAGATCTGCGCCAGGATGCGGTTGCCTTCGCCGATCGGCAGAAGGATCGCGTCCAGCATCTCGTTCACGCCCTGGACCAGTTCGCGGTCAGGGCTGCTAAACAAGGTCACACGACCTCTTTCAGTCAAATGGCCTTCCTTTGAAGCGTCTACGAGGCGCATGATTTCGTTGAGCAGCGCATCGCGATCATTTTGCGGGGCAATATGCTTGCCATTCTTGGCATGGCCGTTTTCTGAACTGTGCAATTTTCGGCCCTCGCTCACCACTGTGGTTGACATCTCGTCTTTCCCTTTCTCTCTGCTCCGGGCCAGATTCGTAAACAGCCGCCAGCGCAGTACGTTTTTGTTTTGATCCATCGTGAGTTTCCGCTCGATCGAGGAGGAAACTCGCATTATCCGCCGTGCTCTGTCTTCTCACAGGGCGTGGCTGACTTTCTCCGACGCCCTTGGTTGGCCGCGCGCCCGGGGACCAATGACACGGATGGATTCCTGGACCAGCCGATGCGGATCGAGGATGAGCGCGACCGTACCGTTCCCGAGAATCGTGGCGCCAGAGACCATCTGCACATGCCTGTACATGCGGCCCAGGGACTTAATCATGGTCTGGCAATTGCCCAGGACGTGATCAACGACCAGTCCGTAGGGCCCATCTTCGGTGTCGACAAGCATCACCTGTTCGAAGTCCGGCAGCGCGGCGGTTACGTCGAAGTGCTCTCGCAGGCGGATGTATGGCACAATATTGCCGCGAACGTTAATGAGATGTTTGCCGTTGGCGTTATCAATCTGCTGACGCGAGAGCTCGATGCATTCCAGGGTGTTGGCGAGCGGCAATACAAAATACGCTTCGCCCACCACCACCAGAAGCCCGTCAATAATCGCCAGCGTCAGCGGGAGGCGCAGTGTGACCATGGTCCCCATGTCCGGCGAGCTGGCCACCTCGATGCTTCCGCGGAGCTTGTCTACATTGCGGCGCACGACGTCCAGGCCCACGCCGCGCCCTGAGATATCGGTCACCTGTTTCGCTGTGGAGAATCCCGGCTGAAAGATCAGTCCCTGAATTTCGGCGTCGCTAAGCTGAGTATCCGAATTGATGAACCCTCGCTCAATGGCGCGTGACCGCACCGCACCTGTGTCGATTCCGCGGCCATCATCGGACACGCCAATAAGTACACTGGCTCCCGAATAACGAGCCGAGAGATGGATCGTAGCTTTCGCGGACTTACCCCGCGCAATGCGATCCTGCGGCGAACCGATGCCGTGGTCCATGCTATTGCGGATCAGGTGCATCAGTGGGTCGCCAAGCTGATCGATGACAGTTTTGTCCAATTCCGTATCGGCGCCCTCAATTGTGAGATCAACATTCTTGCCCAGGTCGCGCGCCAGATCGTGCACCAGTCGCCGAAACTTCTCGAAGGTACCGCGTATCGGCATCATGCGGACATTCATTGAGGTCTCGCGCAGAGCCGACGCCAGGCGATCGACTTCTTCCGCTACCGCGCTCACCTCGGGGTCGTTACGCCGCGCGGCCATTTCGCTGAGTCGCGCCTGCACAGTGACCAGCTCTCCGACAAGATTGACAAACTGGTCGAGTTTCGAAGCGGCCACGCGAATACTGCTGGTGGTGTCGGGCGTATCGTAGTGACGGCGTCCGCCGCGATCTGTACGCATTTCCTCAAGTCCCCTGGCTTCCCCGTCCGCTTCGATGGCGGCGGGATTCTCTTGCAGGTCGATGGACAATTCGCAGCAGTCTTCAACGAAAATGAAGATGTCGCGGATGGCATCGAGGCTCGCCGGAGTTCGCAGTGCAAAATCCCATGCAATATAGCAGCGCTCTGGGACAAGCTCAGAGAGTCGGGGGACGGATGCCATGTTTGCCGTTGCCTCAAGCTCACCCATTCCGTCGAGTTCCCGGATGAGCAGAAGCGGATTGCTGCCGTTCTGCATCAGTTGTGGGCCGGGAGCGAAATGAATCTTCCACGTGCGGGCTGCGTCGCCAGCTGGTGTCTGCAGGTTAAGAGCCGGCTCCGGAGCGTGGGTCTTGTCGGCCGGACATTCCTCACGCGAGGCTGTAATTGCTTTCAAGCTCGCTAACAGTTGCTCGAGCGCACTGCCGTCAGCTTCTTGTGATTCTTCGAGGAACGCCCGAATATGATCGAGGGCGGCGAGAGTAAGATCGACCAGTTCAGCGGTTACAGCAATGCGTCCGCTCCGCAACTCGTCAAAGGCATTCTCGAGGTGATGCGTAAAACCGGCCAGCTCGTCGAAGCCGAACATGGCTCCCGAGCCCTTGATGGTGTGCAGCGCACGAAAGGCGCGGCCTACCAGTTCCATGTCGCCAGGGTGCTCGTTCAACTCGAGCAACGCGGATTCGAGATCCAGCAGGATCTCCCGCGCCTCCTCGCGGAAGGCTTGGCGAAACTGGTCAGTTCCGGGCTGCGAGAACATTGGATTCCTCCTCCGCGGATTTGGCCAACATGGAGTGCAGAATCGGGGAGATCCCCGTACCCGAAAGCGACCTTTCGATTTCTTTGTTCCACCGACCTTCGATTGCGAAGTCTTTACCCGCCGACGAAGCATGAGAAAGAGCGGTCCAAAGTAGCTGGACCGTTGTCACATCAATCGCAGAAGCGCCCGAGACCTCGACGCGGACCGACGCAAACGAGCCGATAGCGTCTATCAGAATCTCCTTGAGGTCCGCTGCCTGCGCGATGTCGACGACATCATCTAGCCGGATGCACCGTCTGCCGTTCTTGTCCTCGACGTTGATTGCCATGCCTGCTTCCGCTCTTGGATCTTTGGCCGCCGTCCGTGCCCGGCGCGCCCCCGGCGAGCGAGCGGAAGCCAGGAAGTCGGATCACGATATAGCTTCTGCATCGGCTCTCCTGATCCCAAGGATCAGCCAGTTTTATGTATGTATCTTTGGATTTCCCGAATGGGGAGGGTTGCTGGTTTTCAGGAATATGGAAGAAATATATTCGAATGGCATGTTCGGAAGAAGAAGAGCCGAAGACCTCCGGAAGAAGCTGGAATCGATCTCGGGTGCGCCCGGACCCGAGAAAAGCGACCCGAGTTTCTCGGTCATTCCCCACCTGCGGCTACTATTGGATTAGTTTCTGGACGACCGCTAGAAGTTGATCGCCGTTGAACGGTTTCACGATCCATCCGGTTGCCCCCACCTTGCGTCCCGCGTCCTTCTTTTCAGATTGAGACTCGGTCGTCAACATCAGGATGGGAGTAAAGACGTATCCCTGCAGAGAACGGACCGCTGCGATCATCTGAATCCCATCGAGGTTGGGCATATTCAGGTCTGTGATGATCATGTCGAACTTTGACTGCCGGGCCTTGGCCAGCCCATCACGTCCATCGCATGCTTCGCCCACTTCATAACCGGCCTTGCGTAAAGTGAACGAAACCATCTGACGCACGCTTGGCGAGTCATCCACACTCAGAATTCGCTTCATACATTGAGCCTCCGTGTATGGGTTGCGGCAGTCGATGGCGTTTGATCAAAACAATTCAACGTCATTTCCAAGCGCCGCCGCGCGGGCCGCCGGCATGGGATCGCCACGGAGCACAGATCGCAGAATCTGGCGCTCCAATTCGCTGGTATACGAGGCGTTGCATTCGCTTTCGATCTCCTGGATGTCGTTCTCTGACGAGGGCGCTGCTCTGGATTTGGAGAGAATGTTCCCGGCGTCGCCGATTGCGCGTCGCGCCTCATTTATGAACGCGACCGAGTGTGTCAAGCGTTCTGCGAAGCTGCTCAGGATAGTGATCTCTTTATGCAGCATGGTGACGGATGCTTCTATTTTTTCGCCGTTACTGCGCGCGACCACTGCGGCCTGGGTCAGCGCGGCCAGTGCGGCGTGGCTTTCCCGTTGCGCCTCACCGAGGTCTTCCATGCTGGCATGCGTTATGGCTTGGTGCCTCTCCTCGGCCCGGGCCGAAGAGCTCAACATCTCCTCCAAGGCATCGCCGGAGCGGCGCGTCAATTCCGACCAGCCAGTCGAAATGCGGCCAATGTTTCGCGTCACCTCCAGGATGGCGGTTGCCTGGGACCCCAGGTGCCGCGCCTCGATCATAGAGTTGAAGTTCAACAGCCGCATGCGATCGCGCGTTTGCCTAGAGTGCTCCAGATGAGCATTTGTTGTCTGCACGAGCTCAGCCAGCTCGGCCAGACAGCACCCGATTTCAGCATCGTCGGCCTCACACTCCCGTTCCAGACGTTCAATGCGTGAGAGCTGCGTCGACAGACCGCGTTCCTGGTCGAGGATCTTCGCTCCAATGATCACTACGTCGGACGAACCAACACGCAAGATGCTTTCCAGGCAGCGGTTCACCTGCAGGATCCACTCTTCGGTGCTGTCGCGCGCACATTCGACCTGGCGCGCCTGAATCGTCAAAATCGCCGAGTATCGAGCTTCATCCTGTGCCGTCGCGTGTTCAAAACACCGCATTGCACCGGATATCCTGTTCAGCGCGTTTTGGACATGCTCGGTCTGCTGTCGTGTCACGTCCTGCATTTGCACGGCCGCCACTACCCGGGATATGGTGTCTGCGATCAGTGCAACACAGTCTCGAAAATTCGCTGGGATGCGCGTCAGTTCGGCCAATTCGATGTTCATCGCGGCGATGGCTTCACCAAGTTCAAACTGGATAATGCTGAAACGCTCTATTCTTCCCTGGAGCGTCTGATTCAGCTCGCGCTGCCTGTCGATAATGTTTGTCCGGCGTCGCTCGGCCTCGTTCCGTGCGTCCGCGGCACCAGAAGAAACCGTGTTTGCGAAATCATTGAGCTCGCTTGCCATATATGCGAATCGCCGTCCGGGTGCTCCCAGTCTCGCCACTTCAATGCTGGCTAGCATGCCGAGCGAACTCGCTTCACGGGCAATGGAGCATTGTTCCTTGGCGAGCGCCGACAGGTTTTCAAGTATCCCTGCTTCACTGCTGAACACCGTACTGATCGCCGTAATCGATTCGATGCGCTTCTCAATGAACCGACGCGCAGCCTGATCCAGCTTGCGAGCCATGGGGACGAGAGACCGAGTCCAATCTTCCTGAACGCAACCTACGATGCCTGAGGTGAATTCAAGAACGCGCTGAACTTCCGCTTCGAGGTTTTCGAACTGTGTTGCCGTGGCGCGAATGTCTTCCCCAGTTGTCGTCAAGAACAATTGCAGCTTTTCACAAGCACGGTTGATCGCGGCGCTGATTTCCGCGGTGACCTCCACGCCCTGTTCGTTTGCCATGCAATACATCAGACTGTCTGACCTCTGGTCTCAAGGAGCTTTCACGAATTCAACGCCGAACCTGACGGATGACGCTGGATTCTTCCGGGCTTTCAATCCGCCGCGCTCAGCAACCGTCTGGAAGGCTTCTATAGAGCTTCGCCGAACGAGCGGCCTGCTGAGCACCTAGTGCCTGGTAGCGTTGATACGCACGCGAACTCCGAGCTGGTTTTCTTTCTTCCGGTGCAGCCGAAGACTCTTCGAAGTCGCTTTCGGTACATCTCTATTTACATATCGTCACGTGAGAGCAATCTGTTAGCCGATCGCCCAAGGTGATATCGCCGCCGCCACTTCCGCTGCCGGGGGGGTCGCTGCAGATCATCCAGCAGAAACGGCAACTTGTACCGAAACCCAGCGACGAACAACCGTCCCATCACGCCCTTCACCGCAAACCGTATCGCTGATAGACTGCCTTCAACCACGCGATGGAGTCCTCATGCTCCTGCGACACACCATTGATGCAGTCACCTACACGTTCGAGAGCCTCCGCGACTTGCTCGCCAAGGCCACACCATTGCGCTCCGGAGATGAACTAGCCGGGATAGCCGCGCGCAGTGCAGTTGAACGCGTCGCCGCGCAGATGACTCTCGCCGACTTGCCGCTTGCGGCCTTGCTCGAAGAGCAAGTCATCCCCTACGAAATTGACGAAGTCACCCGGCTCATTTTTGACACGCATGACGCATCCGCCTTCGCTCCCGTCGCCAGTCTCACGGTCGGCGAATTCCGCAACGTATTGCTCTCTGATGAGGCCACTCCAGAGTTTCTGCAATCACTCGCGTCGGGCCTTATTCCCGAGATGGCTGCAGCCGTTTCAAAACTGATGCGCATACAGGATCTGATTGCCGTATCGCGCAAGATCCGCGTCGTCACCCGGTTTCGCACTACCGTTGGTTTGCGTGGCCGCCTTTCCACGCGCCTGCAGCCCAATCACCCTACAGACGACCCACTCGGCATCGCCGCCGCTATTGTCGATGGTCTTCTACTCGGCGCGGGGGACGCCGTCATTGGGATCAATCCTGCGGCCGATAACGTGGCCAGCACGGCGAAGCTCCTGCACCTCATCGACACCATCCGACAGCGCTATGCAATCCCCACACAAAGTTGCATTCTCGCCCACGTCACCACGCAGCTTGCCGCGATGGAGCAGGGTGCGCCGGTTGACCTCGTCTTCCAGTCCATCGCTGGGACTGAGCGTGCTAACAGCTCCTTCGGCATCAACCTTGCCCTGCTTGCAGAAGCCAACCAGGCCGCATCCGAACTTCGCCGCGGCACCATCGGCGAAAACGTCATGTACTTCGAAACCGGGCAGGGAAGCGCGTTATCTGCGAATGCGCATCACGGCGTAGACCAGCAAACCTGCGAGGCCCGCGCCTATGCTGTTGCGCGACACTTCTCCCCCATGCTCGTCAACACGGTCGTTGGCTTTATCGGGCCCGAATATCTTTATGACGGCAAGCAGATTATGCGTGCCGGCCTGGAAGATCATTTCTGTGGCAAGCTTCTTGGCCTACCCATGGGCTGCGATGTCTGCTATACCAACCATGCCGAGGCTGATCAGGATGACATGGACTCGCTGCTGACTCTGCTCGGTGCCGCCGGCGTCAATTACATCATGGGGGTTCCCGGCGCCGACGACATTATGCTGCAGTACCAGAGCACTTCCTTTCACGATGCCCTATATCTCCGCTCCACGCTTGGCCTTCGCCCGTCTCCAGAGTTCGAAGCATGGCTTGCCGGCGATATGCCACACCAGCTCGCTGAACCGTTGCAGGCCCACTTGCTCGCTGGAGAATGACGCGCACCATGTCCCACCTTATTCGCCACGCTCGCCCAAACCTTCGCGATCTGACCCCAGCGCGCGTTTCGCTTTCCACAACGGGCAATAGCATTACCACCGAAGAGGTGCTGAACTTCCAACTGACGCACGCCAAGGCTCGTGACGCCGTTCACGCCGAGCTGCATCTTCCGTCATTCGCGCAGCGTCTCATCGCGGAGCTCCCAATTCTGAGCGAAGCCTCCATTTCCGTTCTCCAGTTGCGCACGAATGCGCCCGATCGCGCTGCCTATCTCCGCAATCCAGATTGTGGCCGCACACTTCACGGTGACTCCGCCGCCCGACTTCGTCCCGATTCGTGCGATCTCGCTATCACCATCGCCGATGGACTCTCCGCTCTTGCGATCGAGCGCAATGCGATCCCGGTTCTTGCTCACCTGCTCCCGCAACTTCTTGCCGATGCGTGGAGCGTCGGGCCACTCACGCTCGTTCAGCAGGGAAGAGTCGCCATTAGCGATGCAATTGGCTCAAGTCTTGGAGCCCGATGCAGTCTGATCCTCATCGGCGAACGCCCGGGGCTTTCATCTCCCGACAGTATGGGTGTCTATCTCACCTGGTCGCCCCACCCCGACCGTACCGATGCCGACCGCAATTGTCTCTCGAACATTCGAAACGGTGGTCTTGCGCCGGGACTCGCAGCCGCACGCCTGCGTCGCTATCTGCAACTCGCGCGCGCAGCGCAGCGAACCGGCACCTCTCTCAAAGAAGGCTCATTGCTCCAGGAACTAGACTCAGAATCCGCAACCGAATAGTTGCGCACATTCGAATCTATTCGTCATCCCCGATCGGCATGCCCGGGGGCGCCTCGACCGGCTTCGCGGGGACGAACTTTTCGGGGTCGTGTTCGAAACTCTGAATGCGGTCGATGAGAGCCGCGCGATGAATTGCCTCGGCCGTATCCTGCGGCGCTGGAGTCGAAGTCCACTGCTTGAGAAGATCGCGCATGTGCCACTGCGCGATTGCGCGCGCCTGGCTTGAGGCTGCCGGATTGACTGCCAGCGCCAGCATGGCTTCCACTGCCCGAAACTCGACGGCACGTTCCACTTCCGAGGACATGCTGTGTCCCGCCTCCGGCCGTTCAGCAACAGTCGTTGAAATCGCCTCTAGAACGCTGCGCAGCGAGGGTGAAGCCGGAACCCGCATGTGGTACTCGATCAGCCGGCTAGCCCGCGCCGGATCAAGCAATACCGTAAGCGTCAGATCTGCAGCAGACTCGGCGGCAGCGATCGGATCGAAGGTTAGACCGGTATGCGCCGGGAACGATTCGTGCGTGCGCGGATATCCCGGCGGTACCGGCGGCAGAAGCCGAAGAATCGATTCCGGCAGCGTCAGTGTCTCTGGCTCAAGCGTCTTCAGCACCGAGTCCAGCGCCTTCTTCTGTTGTGCCGGATCAAAGATCGCCGGACCAGGCTGGCCATCACCGCGCAGGTTGTACCGATAATCCAGCCCGCCAATTTCCTTGATCGCGGCCTCGGTTTGATAACGGTGAAAAAGGTACAGCGGAACCAGCGTTTGCTCCAGTTGTGCCATCGGCACGCCGGGCTTGATCGCGTTCTCACCGAAATTCTTCAGTGCAGCCGCACGCACGGCCAGCACGCGGTCCAGTTCCGCCGTTGGATCGTTGCCGTTGTCCCACAGGTGCGCGCGAGGATGGGCTGAGCCGAAGGGCCGCGCATCCTCGTCGGTGATGTACACCTGCCCCGCATGGTCGGCGTCGCTCAGTATCTTGTCGAGTGCAGCTTTCTCCTCGTCAGCAGTCGTGTTTGCACCGAACTCTCGATATCCATAGTCGATGGAAACTTTGTCCCACTCGCCGATGCCAGTTGCGTAAGCGTGCGACAGGTCGATCCGATCGTCGCTGTCGAGCGTGATGTAAGGATGCGGATAGTCCATCACGCTGTCGCCCTGAGCAACCGTGGACGCCGCAAAGTTGTGGGCCAACCCGAGCGTGTGGCCTGTCTCGTGCGCGGACAATTGCCGAATGCGCGCCAGCACCATCTGCAGCATCGGATTGTCAGTGGATTTTCCGGCGGCGTCCGAAGCTCCATACGGCGACAGCAGCGTTTCGGCAATCAGGTAATCCTGCCGCGCCCGCAGGGAGCCCAACGTCACATTTCCCTTGATAATCTCGCCCGTCCGCGGATCGGCGATGGCCGCGCCATAGCTCCAGCCGCGCGTGTACCGGTGCACCCACTGAATGATGTTGTAGCGTACATCCATCGGGTCGGCGCCCTCAGGCAGCAAGATCGACACGAAACGTTCCTTTTGCCCAGCCTGCCGCTTGAAAGGCCTGGTCCCACCAGCGTGCACCTTCCACCAGCGCCGTTCGTACCGGTTCTGGCGCGCCGCGATCGACGTAATACTGGATCGGCGCAACCGCCTTGCAGTCCGCAGTGCAATTCGGATCCTGCTTGATCAGCCGATGGCGGATGATGAAAAGCTGATCCAGCGGCTCGCCCAGCGGTGTCGTGTAGTCGCGGTAGGTGGCCGGAAAATATCCCGCTCGCGGGTTAAATCGCCGCGGAACAAACCCCGGCGGCGGAAGCTCGATAAACGAACTTCTCTCGCGAATCGTCATCGCATGCGGGTCCGGTGTTACATCGCGGACAAACTCGCCCTTCGGCGGGGTATCCGTCGTGAATGTCAGCTCCGCTTCCACTTCGGTGTTCTTCGGGAAGGCCTTCGTGTCGTCGAGTGCAATTGCGGATCGAGTCGCATCCACTCGATATGTGCCCTGCTTCAGATTTGTCAGCCTGTCTGCCACACCGTGCGCATCGTGCAGAAAGAAATCCGTCGCATCCACAAGCACTGCGCCATCGGCGACTCAGCCGCGACCGTGAATCCCCACAGCACCGACTCCGCGAATGACTGCGTGACTGCCAATAGTTCGTCCGCATCGCTGCTCGACGAACGAAACGCAAGATTGGGTTGAACCAGCAGAACCTTGGGCCCGCTGCGTTCAAACCGGACAATGCGCCCCTCCGACACCTGTCCGCGATCGAGCCCCAGATCGTTGGACCCCGTCCCGAACGGCAAGGACGTGGCATAGATGAATTCTGAACTCCGGCCATCCGGCCGCATGTGGCCGATCTCAAGGTAGAGCTTGCCAGTCTTTGCGTCCCAGTCCAGAGGAATCAAACCGTCAAAGTGTTTCATACCCGCGGTCTTCTCGCGGATACTGGGCGGCGCCTGATCAGCCGATGTGCCAGCCGGCTTTGCACCTTGCGCAAAAGTGAGAACGGAAGAGAGAAACAGGGCAAGAAAGGGAAGCTTGAGCATGTCTCCTTCTATCACGGCTCGGCGCCGCGTTGGTCAAATTTCAAACTAGATGAAATACAACTCCGCGATTGATTTCAAGGCAGACGTGTGGATAGGCGGCAGGGAAATGTTTCAAAGTAAAGTCGCCAGCCTCCAGCTACCGCATATCCTCAATCCGCACCGGGTCCATATCTGCGTAGTCCTGATTCTCGCCGCCCATCCCCCAGCAGAACTTGTACGCCTGCGTCCCCACGCCCGCGTGGATCGACCATCCTGGTGAAATCACAATCTCCCGATCGGCCATCACGATATGTCGCGTCTCTTCAGGCGGCCCCATCAAGTGAAAAACACGCGCGCTCTCTGCTACGTCGAAATAAAAGTACACCTCACTCCGCCGCATATGCGTATGGGCCGGCATCGTGTTCCACGTGCTTCCCTCGTGCAGATGCGTCACGCCCATCACCAGCTGGCAGCTTTTTACGCCCCCGGCATGAATGTACTTGTAAATGGTGCGGTGATTACTTTGCGCCGCGCTTCCCAACTCGGTCGGCTGCGCACATTCCTTCTTCACGACCGCCACCGGATAAGCCGTATGCGCCGGATAGCTGAGCAGGTAAAAAACTGCAGGTGTCTCCTTCGACTTCGATTCAAATCGAATCTCCGGGTTGTCGCGCCCGATATAGATGAGGTCGAGATTCGCCAGCGGATACGTGGAGTTCCCCACGTGAACCAGCGCTTCGCCGCCTACGTTCAGCGCGCCGAGCTCCCGGCGCTCCGTAAAAAATGCGGCCCGCAGTTCGGGGCTGCTGGTTAACGCAATCGCTCGATCTGTGGGGGACGCAATGCCCACCACGGCCCTGTCCAGATCCACGTAGGTCAGGTGAATCTCTCCCGGCCGCGATATCCCATCGACCAGAAAGGAGTCCCGAAGTTCTTGCGTTGTCATGCGCGGATAGCGGACCGGATCTGAAATTAAAAGTGTCTTCATTGGATGGCACGACTCAGGCGAGGAATGCGCGTATCGCGATCTACTCGCACTTCCGGTTTAGCACAGACGAGATCGAACTCCATCAGAATAGTTTAAGCGTCGTTCCGGCCAGCGGGATCAATATAATTTCAAAGGCTTTATGTTCTGCCAAAGGCCCCGGCTTCGTGAGCGAACGCACCGGCCATGCCTGATGCGCGAATCTGAGTGCTTTGACTCGGGAATTAAGAGCCACCACTAGCAATTCCTTCATGATTGTCACGAACACACTCTCTGCAATCGGCGATTCTGGTTTTTGATACACTCCGGCAATGCGGTTTCTGGCGGCATCTCTCATCGCGGGCGCACTTTCGGTCCTCGCTCTTCCCGCGCAACAGATCCCAGACTCCATTGAACTTCCCGCGAGCGCGCGTCCCGCGCTTCAGGCCACAGGGGATGGAGTGCAGATTTACGTCTGTTCTAGTGCAAACAGCGGATTCAAATGGATATTGAAGGCTCCAGACGCGAAGCTGTTCGATACCTCGGGCAAGATCATCGGAAGCCACTTCGTGGGACCCACCTGGAAGCTCCTGGATGGCAGCCAGGTCCAGGGAGAACTGATCGCCAGCAGGCCTGCGCCTGAAGCAGATTCCGTTGCGTGGCTATTACTGGGAGCCAAGGCTGGAACCGCTGAAGGAAGCCTTGCTGACATCGCCTTCATTCGGCGCACGGAGACGCACGGTGGGATCGCTCCAGAATCGGGTTGCCAGAACTCGAACGATGCCGGCAAAACCGTACAGATCCCGTACACGGCCAAGTACACGTTCTATGTCGCGAAATAGCCGCGAGCGACTGCGGCGTCGGTGCCATCCGCTCGGATATCCACCTATATTTGGTGTTCTCAAGCTGCGATTCTCGTGTGTGCCCTGCCTTGTCTAGCTACTGTACTCAGCCAGCTGAGAGTCCATTTGCAGAACCGTGACACGTGACAAGTCGATGAAAGTAAGACGGCCAGGATTGCGAGAATGAAGTGCGAGGCTCATGATGACCCCTTACACTGGAAAGCAACATGCGCCTATCACTTGCAAGTTCCTTCCATTTTGCTGCGCTTTCGCTCGTCGCGACAGTATTCTTTGCTGTGCCCGCCAGTCTTGCAGCTGCCGTCCTTGAGCTTGCCGCGCAGCCCATGCAAACTCCGGTGTCCAGCGCGCCAGAAGTTCGTGCATCCCGTGCTTATCAGGCTGCGCTTCACCAGGGGCCGCTTGCAGTTCAGGCGTTTCTTGCCGATTTCCCGAAAGGCGCGGACCTGCATTTTCACCTCGGGGCAGGCGTTTATGCGGAAACTCTGATTCGGGTCGCAGCCGAAGACAAGGTTTGCATCGATCCGGCAAAGGCGGAGTTTGCACACAACGAACAAGGCAAGACATTAAGAGAGCCCTGTGCGCCTCCGCTAGTTCCTGCAGGTGAGTTAAATGGGAGCAGCCTCACCCAGGCGCAGCAGGATTTGTACGACCGCGTTGTTGATGCCTTTTCGATGCGAAATTTTGTGCCAACGCCGAGCTACAGTGGGCACGATCAGTTCTTCTCAACGTTCGATCGCTTTGGAGGGCTCGATAAGAGTCATACGGGCCAGTGGATTGACGAGATCACACGTCGCGCCGATGCGGAAAACAACCAGTACCTTGAACTGATGCATACGCCGGCATTTGGACATGCGGCGCGAATCGCACACGAACTGGGTTTTAATCCGGATCTCGCCCAGATGCGGCAGGCGCTGCTTGACCACGGACTGAGGGATGAGATCGCGGCAGATCGCGAAGAGGTGAAGGCGGCCGTTGAATCGCGCAATCGACTTCAGCACTGCGGGACGCCGCAGGCCGCGCGAGCGTGCAGAGTGCAGGTGCGATTTATCTACCAGGTTCTCCGTGCGAATTCTCCTGAGCAGGTATTTGCGCAAACGCTGCTTGGATTTGAGACGGTGCAGCAGGCCATCGAGCAGGGCTCAGACGATTGGGTGGGCATCAACTTCGTGCAGCCGGAAGACTACATGGTCGCGATGCGCGACTACACCCTGCACATGAAAATGATCGAGTATCTGCATGGCCTCTATCCCAAGGTGCACATCACGCTGCATGCGGGCGAACTTGCTCCAGGCATGGTTCCGCCTGAAGGCATGAAGTTCCACATCCGCCAGGCGGTCGAGATCGGGCATGCAGAGCGCATCGGTCACGGAGTCGCAGTGATGTATGAGGACGATGCTCCCGGATTGTTGAGAGAGATGGCGAAGAAGCATGTGATGGTCGAAATCAATCTCAGTTCAAACGAAGGAATTCTCGGCATCACCGGCAACAGGCACCCTTTCGAGTACTATCGCGCAGCGCGCGTGCCGGTAGCTCTCTCGACGGACGACCAAGGGGTGAGCCGCATCGATCTTACGCATGAGTACGTGCGAGCTGCGAATGAATATCATTTGAGTTACCAGGACCTAAAGCAGTTAGCGCGCACTGGAATGGAACACGATTTTCTGCCAGGTGACAGCTTGTGGGCAGCGCCGGATACATTCACAACACCAGCACAGGATTGCAAAGGACAGGTTCTCGGTGGCCCCAAACCATCCGCAGCATGCAGGCGGTTTCTCGATGCGAATGAGAGGGCCGCAGCGCAATGGGAACTGGAGCGACGCTTCCGTGAGTTCGAGGCCAAGTTTTAGCAGTCGCGTCCTCCCAGGCGCCGCACCGCTGTGGCTTACATCCACTAATCTGTATTTGGAGCCCACTTTTCGATGCCGCAGATTGCTTATCTCGAATGCGCTCGCTGCCATGCGCAGACATCCGCCGAAACACCACAGACCGTTTGCCCGCAATGTCCGACGCAACCCGCGGGATCGCTCTTCGTGCGCTATGACTTCTCCCGTCTGAAAGGGACTGGTGCACGAGACGTGATCGCGAACGACGCAGACGGACCCTGGGCGGGAATGTGGCGATATCGCTCGGTGCTTCCTCAAGCCGATCCGGTCACGCTTGGCGAGGGATGGACGCCGATGCTGAAGAGCAATCGGTATCCGGGTGCCTTTGTAAAAGAAGAAGGCGCCAACCCAACAGGCACGTTCAAGGCGCGGGGACTGGCGATGGCGGTGACGATGGCGAGGCACTATGGCCTGCGCAAGCTTGCTGTGCCGTCCGCGGGCAATGCTGCCGGCGCGCTGGCTGCTTATGCAGCCGCTGCCGGAATGGAAGCGCACATCTTCATGCCGCTCGATGTGCCGTTTGCCAACTATGTAGAAGCGATCGCGTATGGTGCGCATGTGGAGCTGGTGAACGGCTTGATATCTGACTGCGCGCGCATTGTGCAGGAGCGGAAACAGCAGGAAGGATGGTTCGACATCTCGACGCTGAAGGAGCCATTTCGAGTCGAAGGCAAGAAGACGATGGGCTACGAGTTGGTGGAGCAGTTCGGCTGGGAATATCCAGATGCGGTCTTCTATCCGACAGGCGGTGGCGTTGGACTGATCGGGATGTGGAAGGCATTCGAGGAGATGGAAGAGCTTGGTTGGGTGCGACCCGGCAAGCGGCCGAAGATGATAGCGGTGCAGTCGGCTGGATGCGCGCCGGTAGCTCGCGCTTATGACGCAGGCGCGAACGTGAGCACGATGTGGCAGGATGCGGCAACGTTTGCTTCGGGCCTGCGCGTTCCGAAGCCATATGGCGACACGATCATCCTCGATATTGTGCGTGCGTCGGATGGGCTGGCGATGGCAGTCAGCGATGAAGAAATCCTGGCGTCGATCCTGGATTGGGCACGGAATGAAGGCATTTTCCTGTCGCCGGAAGGTGCGAGCGTGACCGCGGCATACGACAAGCTGCTCGCGAATGGATACCTGAAGCCGAGTGATCGCGTGGTACTGTTCAATACCGGTGCGGGACTCAAGTACACGGACGTGACTGCCGAAGCGATGGGGTTAAAACGCCCGACGGCGCAATAGATCAGAATGGGCACAACCGCTACAACACGCGCGCATGGCAAAGATCGCATAGCTTTCGGTTGCGCCGTAGCAGGCGCATTGTTTGTTGCGGTGGGCGTTGCGATTTCGCTGGTACATCTTCCGGTTGCAGGTGAAGTGCTGCGATGGATCGGGATTGCGTGCTTCCTTGGCTTCGCGATTCGCAAGCCTTCGCTAATGGTGTGGACCTTTCTCGCGATGATCGCGGGTGTGGAACTTGGTCTTGATGCTCCGCATGCAGCTGCACAGGCGCGATTGCCGGGCGATCTGTTTCTGCGCTTGATCCGGATGATCGTTGCACCGCTATTGTTCGCCACGATCACGACAGGCATCGCGGGGCACAACGAATTGCGCTCAGTGGGCCGCGTTGCCATCAAGGCACTCATTCTGTTTGAAGTGGTCACCACGCTTGGCTTGGTCATCGGCGTTGTTGCAATGAATCTTTCCGGCGCAGGCTGGGGCGTCGTGATTCCGGCAGCGCTTGAAGGAACGGCGCCCGCTGTGGCACAGGCTCCGCAAACCTGGCAGCAGATCGTTCTCAATCTTTTTCCCGACAACATTGCGCAGGCCGTGGCGCAGAACCAGATCTTGCAGGTTGCGATCTTCTCGATTCTTTTCGGATCGGCTCTGGCAATGTTGCCTGAGCAGAAACGTGTGCCTCTGGTCACGGTGCTGCAATCGCTCGCCGATGTGATGTTCCAGTTGACGCGTATCATCATGTACCTTGCGCCGTTGGCTGCCGGCGCTGCAATCGCCTACACGGTTGGCAACACGGGGCTCGGGACACTTCTTCCCTTGGCGAAGCTGGTCGTGACGTACTACATCGCGCTGACTGCGTTCGCCCTGCTGGTTATGGTTCCGGTGATGGCGGCTTTTCGAGTTCCGCTGGGCAGATTCATCAAGGCAGTGGGAGAACCCGCTGCGATCGGCTTTGCGACGACGACTTCAGAAGCGGCCCTTCCGCTGGCGATGGAGCGCATGGAAGAGTTCGGCGTGCCGCGCTGGATCGTCTCGTTTGTGATTCCCACGGGCTACAGCTTCAACATGACGGGCGGAAGCGTGTATCTCTCCATGGCAGCCGTTTTTGTGGCGCAGGCTGCTGGCATTCATCTCACTTTTGGAAGGCAGATTGCGGTCGTACTTGTTTTGATGGCAGCGAGCAAGGGAATCGCGGGCGTTCCACGTGCGTCGCTGGTTGTGTTGCTGGCTACAGCGAGCGCAGTGCATCTGCCTACTGCGCCGATTCTGCTCATCCTTGGTGTAGACACGCTGATGGATATGGGCCGGACGATGATGAATGTTGTCGGCAACTGCATGGCAGCCGCGGTGATCGGTCGGACAGAAGGCTCGCTTTCTACTTCCTGAGGGTGCAAGGCTGCTGGCGTCTCTGCGTGAGTGATCGCCACGAAAATCATGCCCAGAATCATTCCGAGAAATAGAGAGTTGAAGTAGGTGATAAGACGGCGCATGTTTCCTCCAATGCGGGCGCCCTCGTCCGCGAGTGTTAGGCCGGCATCCAATGAGCGCGAACAGTCGAAGCCGCGCAATGGCAGAAGCAGTGAGTAGCTACCTGGCCGCCTCTCGACGGCGGTAGGCGTGCCAGACAGTCAGGCCGATTTCCCATGCAAGCTGCACCACGACGATGGCACAAATCACACTGAAGCCGAGGCGGATGCTGTTGTTGATCACGTCGAGATTGTGGCCATAGCGGAGCTGATCGGCAGATGGGTTCTTAAGCACTACATAAGTGTGGTCGCGGGCTGAGAGCAATAAAGCGATTGGGATCACGCCGACTGCTTTGAAGATGATCTGCCGAATCGGCGCGGGTTGCTGCCATTGTCCGCGAGCGAGGTCGATGGTTTTCCATGCCAGTTGCAGCGCGTTAAGGCCCACGATCCACCAGTAGAAGGTCCACCAGATTGGCGCGAGCTGGTATGGAGCGATCCGGAGAACGACAACCCCTGGTCCCATGAGCAGGAATGGATGGCGAGGTATGAGAAGGAGCCATGCCATCAGGAGAAACCCGACGACAACTTCGGCGACCGCCTGCGTGAATGAGCGTGGTTTGCGGCCAGAGACGTCAACCTTCTCAAGCGGCGGCAACGAACTGGGATTCCAATTGTCGGCGAGGCCGGCGAGGTGCGGACACTTCTCGGGATAACGGGCCGCGAAGAATTCGAAGGCCACGAAGACAAGGGTTACCCACGCGGCAACGTTGATGAGAATGCCGGGCGTGCGGAGGAGTGAAGCGGCAATGTCGCTGTGATCGGGCGAGGCCATGGGGAGAACAACCACAATCACGATGGAGTAGATGATCAAGGTCCACAAGACCACTACGCGCAGCACATAAAGGTACAAGGGAAAGAGCGCGGGGCCGATGAGATATTGCTGGGGCTGGTAGCGCGAAGCGACGATCACGGGCGAACCCATCTTGCGTAGCAGGTCTTCCATTTCGCCTTGGGTGAGTGGGCGGCCGAGTTCCGACTCTTTGTCTTCGATCTGCGACTCCATGTTGGCGCGGAGTTCAGCGATGATGTCGTCTTGGCGGCGTGCTGGGCAGGTACTTTTTCACGGCTTGGAGATAACGGTCGAGAAGTTCCATGGCTGTTTCCTTACTTGCTGCTCTGGGATTCGGGGTGTTCGAAGATGCGGTTGATGGAAGCGTTGATGGTCTGCCATTCTTCCAGCAGTTTGGCGAGGATCTGTTCGCCTTCGGGCGAGAGGTGGTAAAAGCGCTTGTTGCGCTTGTCTTCTTCGCGCCACTGGCTGATCAGCAGGCCTTGCGTCTCGAGTCGACGGAGGAGCGGATATAGCGTGCTTTCGTCGATCTCCAGGCCGCGCTCGGCCAGATCTTTGCGAAGCGTGTAGCCGTAATGCTCCTGGCGAAGTTGAGCCAGGACGGCGAGTGTGAGGCTGCCGCGGCGAAGCTCAAGGCGAAGACTTTCAAATAGGTTTTCAGCTACGGTCATGCTGTGCCTCGTACACTGTACTTCACATACTGTATGACAACTAGTGTATGACGTCAAGTAGGATCTTGAAATTATTTTGGCGGGGATTTCGGGGCTATCATTTCCGGCATGGATAACGAGCGAATCCGCGCGATCTGCATGGCGTTGCCGCATGTGGCGGAGACGGTGAACTGGGGCCACCACCTGGTCTACTGGGCGGGGGACCGGAATATTGGCGGCAAGATGTTTGCCATGACAGACCTGGACGGCACCGGCACAGGAGTCTTATGGTTTCACTGTGGCGCGGAGCGGTTTCATGAGCTGCTGGAGATAGAGGGCATTATTGCGTCGCCCTACCTGGCGAAGGCGCATTGGGTGACGCTGGAGCGATGGGATGCGCTGCGTCCGCGGGAGATTGAAGAGGAGTTGCGGAAGGCACATGCACTGATTTTTGAGAAGCTGCCGAAGCGGACGAAAGACCTGATTGGACTGCCTGAAGAGGAGCGGAAAAGGCTCCTAAGCGAGCGTAAGAAGAGGATGGCTGCGCGAGCTGGACGCACGCAAAGAGGCGCTTCCGCAAAGAAGGCGGCGAGTGGTCAGCTTCCGACGGCAAAGAGGCGCACTGTTGAACGAGCCAAGAAAAAGACAAAAGGCTGAACCTGAGATGCGGGAACTGCGCGGCTCGTCGGCGCGTATGATTCCCTGAGTCATCGCAAGGAACGACATTATGGTCAAGTTTCTTCTGTTTTGCATTCTCCTCGTGTTGTGCTGGCCGCTGGCTTTGCTGGCGTTGATTGCCTATCCGTTCGTATGGCTTCTGCTGTTGCCATTCCGGATTGTCGGGATCGCCGTAGGGGGCGTATTGGAGCTGGTAAGCGCCATCATCTTTCTGCCGGTGCGGATGGTGCGGGCGATCTGAGCGGCAAGTGGACGGGGATCAGTCGGGGTTGAAATTACTGAGGGGGGTATATCCCCATACTCTGTAGGGAAAGTATCTATTTTCAGTGGTTTACAGAGATTTATCCGGCCAAAATACTCTTATGCAAGGAGTTAACCGCAGATTCCTCTCAGGAAAGGACTTAAGCACAGGGTATCGAAAAAGCAGAAGTACCAGGCTATGGCGTGTGGAGCACGGTGACCTCGCACCAGTAGACCTCGCACCAGAATCATTTTGTCACACGGCCTTGAAATGATATGCAAATCGAATAGCTCGATTAAGCGATTCTTTCTACAGTACTTAGTTTAGCTTGATCCCGGCACAGGCCTTGACAAAGTTCGCGCCGGAATCCAGCGGAGCAACACGACTATGATCCGTCGTCAGGGTCTAAAGCCTAAGCGGTAGGTACACCCAGTAGTTTCACGGGTCTTGCTCCCATCGGGAGTTCGAGGTCCTTGCTCCGAAATACGTTCGTTTTGATCGATACACCATACCAAGCCGATTGCACCGAGGAGACCTTCATGCAAAGGAAATGGCTGTTGAGATTCCTGTTGTTTGCCGGGCTGGCTTTTGTGGCCGGCGCAAGCCAGGCGCAGGCACAAACCGATGTGGCGTTGAGTTTGTATGGAGCATTTCACGGAACCACCAATGGAAATGGAACCATTCAGAGTCCTGCAAACTCGGCTGGCGGGATGATCGAGCTTCGGCATATTTCCAATCCCCTGGTGGGCTACGAGGCCACGTACTCCTACAACCGGGGCAACCAGGTGTATAGCTCCGCTTGTGCCGGCATCACATGCACGGCGACAGAGCCGGTGGGGGTTTCGGCGAATGCGCACCAGATCAGCGGGGCCTGGGTGGCTTCTGTTCACATTGCGAATCTGAGGCCGTTTGGGCTGGCTGGCGTGGGCCTGTTGCTTAATCAGCCTACGGGCGGCCAGAGCAATACTTCCAGCTCTACGAAGCCGGTGTTTCTGTATGGTGCAGGCCTCGACTGGGGCCTATTTCCGCACATCGGATTGCGATTTCAATATCGCGGGAACCTCTACAAGGCTCCTGATCTGACGCAGCTCTACACATCGACAGACGCGTTTACGCACACGTCTGAGCCGATGATCGGGGCGTATATCCGGTTCTAGAGAAGGGCAGCTGTTCGCTCCAATTGTGATCCGTCAGCTGTGGAACGAGTCTTCAATCCCCGGTCCCCAAAGGCGAGGGACCGGGGGCACCCTCATCGCGGGTCGGAAGTGTCATCGGGACCGGGGCCACCCCCGCTTGGATGCGTTGGGGTGCGTTGAGGTCATGGAGGCAAGGTGCCCTGCCGCGTTGTACGTGTAGCCTGGCATTGATCGGCTGCCGTCCCTTGTTGCTGCTGGCTAAGTAAGATTTACCGTGCGGAAAATGGGGGCAGGTCAGGTCGTTGCGGGCAAGAACCTCGTCAGGGCACAGTGGGTCAGAAACGAAGAGCATCGAATCGAGATGAGCGGGGCGTAGAGGTTTTTGCTCTCCCAGGTCCGAAACATCGACCTTGGGGCACCCAGAGAGCATGGGATTAATTTACACGCTAGGGACCTAGGCCCCCTACATCCGTCAAGTCAGTACGCGCCCCCTATTAAGACCTTGCCTTCGAAGTTCGGTCGCTTGGCTTTTGCAAGATAGAATTCAGAGCTATCTATGAGCGTCAGCGGCAGGATGCAAATTGAGCCGCCTGGCACCGCTGAACGACCCGCGGCGTTCAGAAATCTAGATTCCTTCATGCCTTCAAGGTCGGTGACGATAGCCGTTAATCGTCGCTCTCCTGCAGATGCAATGGAGAGAATCTCGTTGTGTTTTTCCTGAATTAGGTATTCGCGTACCCGGTCGATGTCTTTGAGGGACAGAGGATGGCCCTCTGATGAAACTGAACTGTCAAAATGATTATCGACGAGCAAAAGCCTCCTCTTGCGCATCTCCGCGATCGACCAGAGCATGAAAAGGTCCCCTGGTCTTGAATTCATAACATGTGAAAGAAACTCATCGTAATTGCCGAACGCCACATCATCACCGGACCCGCCCCCTCCAAGAAACAGGTGAATCCCGGCTATCCAGCCTTCAGCGATTGCGCGCCTGATTCTATCGAGAACATCCGCTGCAAGAATGTTCGATCCGGCTAAAGTCCACGTCTCATCATTTCCCATCAGTTTGCGATCCTTTCAATCTAGTCAGCTATTCCCGCTAGAATTTGACGCCAGCGCAAAGCTGCTTAAGCAAATCCCTCGTATCGGGCTCACGTGAGGTTGTTTTCCGTTGAGGGTGCCCCCGGTCCCTCGGCGGGTGGCCCCGATCTCACGTGAGGTTGTTTTCCGTTGAGGGTGCCCCCGGTCCCTCGCCTTTGGGGACCGGGGATAGCGAAGATTCGTGGCAATGGTCGCGCATCCACTCAGGCAGTTGCCAGCTTCTCTCACGGGCTGTCCACTCCGACTCGATTTCTACGGTTCCATGCATGCCCGTCTGAAAATGGCGACGGCTGGACCACTTCCAGTCCTCAGGATTCGCGACCAACCCGCGCTTGACCGGATTGCGATGAATATAGCGCAACTTCTCCACGAACTTCTGGTGCGATGAGACGTTGAAATCGTAATAATGCGCCTGCCAAAAGGGTGCTTCGCGGCTGCGCATCGAAACCGACAGCTTGAGGGCCTGAACAGTTCTGGATAAAAGCCCGCGCCCCGGCTCGTTGACCAACAGATGCACGTGCTCCGGCATTACGACATAGCCGGCAACCGCAATGAGATAACGCAGCCGAATGCGCTCCAGCGCATCTTCAAAAAGCTCCATTGCCGCGACGGTCGACAGGTATGGTCGACGGCGGAAACAGCTGAAGGTGAGAAAGTGAAACTCTCCCGTTTGCTGGTAACGAATCCTCTTGCCTTTCATTCACTGCGAGAATACTCCAATCGGGAAGTCTGGGGAGCGTGCTGCTTCTATCCCCGGTCCCCGAAAGCGAGGGACCGGGGGCACCCGCCCACCCGCCCGCTCCGACACCGGAACTTCTACAGGCACCCTCGGTCGCGGAAGGGTGGGCCAACCGGGCAGATCGCACGAACATAGACAGCGCGCATGGCTACGCTTTAACTTGGCGCTATGGCTGGTGTGTCGCTGGTATTGAATGGGAAGGTAGCGCTGGTTACGGGTGGATCGCGCGGGATTGGCGCGGAAACGGTGCGGCTATTCGCGGCTTCGGGTGCGCGGGTGGTCTTCAGCTATCGGAGGGCGAAGGAGCAGGCCCTGGCGTTGATGGATGAGTGCGGCGGGCCGACGCGCTGTGTGCCGATTGAACAGGATTTGCGATCGCCGGCAGACGGACGTGCGCTGGTGGGCGCTGCGGTGAAGGCCTTTGGTCGGCTGGATGCACTGGTAGTGAATCATGGTGTGTGGCCGGCGGAGGATGCGCCGATCGAGTTGATGACGGAAGAGCAGTGGCGGAACACGATAGCCGTGAATCTGGACTCGGTGTTTGGGCTGGTGCAGGCGGCAGTGGTGCAGATGGAATTGCAGGGGCCTCCGGCGACCGGCGACGACGGGAAGAGGGGGCATATTGTGCTGATCAGCTCAACTGCTGGGCAGCGGGGCGAGGCGATGCACGCAGACTATGCCGTGACCAAAGGCGCGCTGATCAGTCTGACAAAGAGCCTGTCGAGTGAATTGGCACCGCGAGGGATCATGGTGAACTGCGTGGCTCCTGGGTGGGTCGCGACAGATATGTCGGCGGGAACGCTGGGGGATCCGACGTTGGGTGCTCGGATCAAGGCGGGGATTCCGGTGGGACGTGTGGCGACGACGCGGGAGATTGCAGGGCCGGTGCTGTTTTTGTGTACGCCGCTGGCGGGATTTATTTCCGGCGAGGTAGTGAATGTGAATGGTGGAGCGGTGCTGGTGGGGTAGCTTCCAGCTTGGATTGGGGCTGGTGAATATCGTGCTCTCCCACCCTTGGCGCAAAAAACCAAAAGCGCGCCGAGGATGGGGCACCCGGCAAAAGCGCGCCAAGGATGGGGCACCCGGCAGTTTTGGCGAGTGAGGCGAAAGGCAACCGCAGATCCTTCGACTCGCTCCGCTCGCTCAGGATGACAGATTCATTGGAGGAAGAATGCGGAAGGGATTAGCGGTGGGACTGGCGTTGGTGGTGCTGGCGATGCCGCTGGGGTTGAGGGCACAGGCGGATGATGCCGGCGCGAAGAATGCTCCGCAGGCGATGGATGAGTCCGGAGAGAAGAACGCGGCGAAGGCACGCGCGGCGCTGGACGCGATGGTGAAGGCGATGGGCGGCGACGCCTGGCTGAACATGAAGAACATGGTGCGCGAGGGGCATGTCGCAGCGTTCTTTCATGGCAATCCCGACCCAGGCACGACGCTGTTCTGGGATTTTCATGAGTGGCCGGATCGCGATCGTGTGGAGTATACGAAGCATCGCGACGTGGTGCAGTTCTACGAGGCGCGCAAGGGAATTGAAGTGACATACCGCGGCGCGAAGCCGTTACCCCAGGAGCAGGTGGATGACTTTATGCGGCGGCGGGATCACTCGATTGAGACGGCGGTGAAGGTGTGGCTGAAGGATCCGAAGACGATCCTGGTGTACGAAGGGCAGCGCATGGCGGAGCGGCACCTGGCCGAGCAGGTGACGATGATCTCGCCCGAGAATGAGGCGATCACGATCCAGATGGATGTGCAGACACACCTGCCGCTGATGCGGAGCTTTCAGTGGCGCGACCCGCTGTACAAGGACAAGAACACGGACGCGGAGGAGTACGCGGACTATCACGACGTGGATGGGTTCCCGACAGCGTTCTCGATCACGCGCGTGCATAACGATGAGACAGTCCGGCAGTTGTATATCGACAAGGTGCACTACAACCAGGATCTAGCGCCGGACTTCTGGGATATCAATGCGGTGGCGAAGAAGATCAAGAAGTAGCTGTTAGCTATCAGTTCTAGCTGCGAAGCACTGGATCATCGGTCTCAGATTTTCGGGTAGTGCGGGCCTCCTGAACCGCAGATACTTCGACTCCTTTGCTCCGCTCAGTCGCCCAGGATGACAGAAGATTAGCTGCTCGCTTCGTTATAATCCTCAGGGAGCGCGAGGTGGATTTCGCGCGCTTTCTGGAGCCAGAGAATGACGTTCGACATCCAGGAGATCCTGGAATTTCTACCTCATCGCTACCCATTTCTGCTGATCGACCGGATCACGGAATTCGAGCCGACCAAGCGGCTGGTGGCGATCAAAAATGTGACCATCAACGAGCCGTTTTTCCAAGGACATTTCCCGGGCTATCCGATTATGCCGGGAGTGCTGGTGGTGGAGGCGATGGCGCAGGCGGGCGGCATCATCATGATGCATGAGATGGAAGATCGGCACTCGAAGCTGGTGGTGTTCACGGGGATCGAGCGGGCCAAGTTTCGCCGGCCGGTGACGCCGGGCGACCAGTTGCGGATCGAGGTGGATGTGCTGTCGTTCCGGACGCGGGCAGGGAAGATCCATGGCCGCGCGACGGTGGATGGCAAGCTGGCTTGCGAGGCGACGCTGACCTGCGCGGTGGTGACGCGGGAGCGCGAGCGGCGCGCACATGGCGACGGCTCAAGTGAGTCGTCGGCGCCGGAGGCGGAGTGAGTATCCATCCCAGTGCGGTGGTGGCCGAGGGAGCGGTGGTTCCGGACTCCTGTGAAGTGGGGCCATTTTCGACCATTGGGCCGGACGTGGTGCTGGGCGAGGACTGCCGCCTGATTTCACATGTGGTGCTCGATGGGCGAACGGTCATCGGGGCGCGGAATGTGTTCTATCCCTTCTGCGCGGTGGGTGTATCGCCTCAGGACTTGAAGTATGGAGGCGAGCCGACGCTGTGTGAAATCGGCGATGACAACACGATTCGCGAAAGCGTGACGATAAGCCGCGGCACGTTGAAGGGCGGCGGTATTACGCGCGTTGGCTCGAAGAACTTGCTGATGACGGCGGTGCATATCGGGCACGATTGCATTGTGGGCAATGGGTGCATCCTTGCCAATGCGGCGACGCTGGCGGGGCATGTGATCATCGAGGATTTTGCGACCGTCGGGGCGTTCAGCCCGGTACACCAGTTCTGCACGGTGGGGAAGTATGCATTTATCGGCGGCGGGACGATTGTCACCCAAGACGTGCTGCCGTTTTCAAAGACTTCGGCGCGGCGGGAGAACAAAGCCTTCGGTGTGAACAGCATTGGGCTGGAGCGACGCGGATTCAGCCCGCAGCGGATCAGGGCGCTGCAGAAGGCCTTCCGGCTGCTGCTGGTGTCGAAGCTGAATACGACGCAGGCGCTGGAGAAGATTCGGGAGCTCGAGGGTGAGGACGTGGCGCTGCTGGTGAAGTTTATCGAACGCAGCGAGCGCGGGGTCATCAAGTAGACATGAAGCTTGGTCTCATTGCGGGCAACGGGCGGTTTCCGTTTTTGCTGCTGGATGCGGCGCGGGCGCAGGGGTTCGCGGTGACGGTGGCGGCGATTCGCGAGGAAACCGATCCGGAGATCAATCTTCGCGCGGCGGCAGATGAGAAGATTACGGTGCACTGGCTTTCGCTGGGAGAGCTGTCGCGGCTCATTGAGCTCTTTCACAAGGAAGACGTGAAGGCTGCGGTAATGGCGGGGCAGGTGAAGCACAAACAAATATTCAGTAGCATCCGACCGGACTGGCGGCTGGCGAAGCTGCTACTGAATCTCCGCACTCGGAACACCGATATGCTGCTCGGTGCTGTGGCGAAGGTGTTGGCCGATGAGGGCATCGAGTTAATGAGTTCAACGCAGTTTCTTGAGCCGCTGCTGGCCGAAGAGGGGGCGCTGACGGAAGCTGTTGGAGGCCGCGCACCGAGCGAGGACGAGCGGAAGAACATCGAGTACGGGCTGGGTGTCGCGCGAGCGCTCGCGGGGTTCGATATCGGGCAGACGGTAGTGGTTGCGGCCCAGGCGTGCGTGGCTGTGGAGGCGATGGAGGGCACGGACGCAACGATCGAGAGGGCGGGCGTGCTGATGAAGTCGATGGACGAAGAATACGGCTCGCCTGCTTCAACCCTTGAACGGCGGCTAACGGTGGTGAAGGTCGCGAAGCCGAACCAGGATATGCGCTTCGATGTGCCGGTAATTGGCATGAAGACGATCGAGACGATGGTGCAGGCGGGCGCGAGCTGCCTTTCTGTTGAAGCAGGGCGGACGCTGCTCTTCGATCGGGAGGCTTTGTTGAAGCGCGCGGCGGAGGCGGGGATTGCGGTCGTCGCGAAAAGCAGGGATCAGGGAATAGGGATCAGGGAGTAACAAGCACCGGGTGGCCGGCAGACCTTTGATGACAATCCATCCTGGGGCTGGAACTATACTGACGGGCAGCGGCGTCCCCTTGCCGCTGCGCCACGTCTTATGAATGCCGGTGTGTGAGCCCGGACTCCGATGTATGATCCCCGTTTTTATGAACAGGAGGTTACAGGTGAAGAAGACGATTCTCATGGTTTTTGCCGCAGCGGTTGCGCTGTCGGTTTCGCTGGTAACGGTGCGGGCAGCGGATGAACCCATGCCCTCGGCCGGACAGATGGCGCCTACGTTCACGCTGCCGTCGCAGGATGGGAACCAGGTTTCGCTGGACAGCTTCCGCGGCAAGTGGGTGGTGCTGTACTTTTACCCGAAGGACATGACCCAAGGCTGTACGATTGAGGCGCACAACTTCCAGCGCGACCAGGCGAAGTACGACGCCATGAATGCCGCGATTGTGGGTGTGAGTGTAGACACGCCGGACAGCCACAAGCAGTTCTGCACCAAGGAAGGGCTGACCTTCAAATTGCTGGCCGATCCTGCGCACAAGGTGGTGGATGAGTACGGGTCGCTGGGCAACTATAACGGGATGACGATTGCCATGCGCAACACCTTCCTGATCGATCCGAAGGGGAAGATCGTGAAGGTGTGGACGAAGGTCAATCCGCAGGTGCACTCGGAAGAAGTACTGGCGGCGTTGGCGGAGGCTCAAAAGAGCTAGTGATCAGTGATCAGTTCTCAGTTCTCAGTTCCGGCAATGCAAGTTGCCGAATCGAAGCGAGTGACTATGTCTGACTTGGCGCGGCAGTTCCGAGTAGGATTGGATGACGTGCATCGGGCGCTGCTTTCGGTGCCGGAAGCGCTTGCGGATGTTCCGTGGCGCGAGGGCGGGTGGACACGAAAACAGATCGTGGGCCACCTGCTCGATTCGGCAACCAATAACCGGCAGCGGTTTGTGCGTGCCACGAGCGATGGCTCGTTCTACGGACCTAACTACGGGCAAGACGCCTGGGTCGCCGCGCATGGTTATGCCGATCAACCATGGGAGACGCTGCTGGGATGGTGGGAAGCAGAGCACGAGATCCTGATGGCCGTTGTGGATAGGATTCCGCTTTCAAGGCTCGACGCGGCCTGCGTGATGGACGAGGATGCGCCGGTGACGTTGCGGTTTCTGATCGAGGATTATGTTGCGCATCAGCGCTGGCATTTGAAGCAGCTGCTCGCTGCCGCTTCCTAGCTTTCCCACCCATACTCCGCATGGATGGGGCACCCCAGGTTCGTCGAGGTGTTTAGATGTCCTGAGATTTGAAGCCCGACCCATCAAGGCCCGAACCCTCGATTGAAGTACAGACGCAAAAATGCCCGGCGGGATTGCCGGGCATTTTTGCTTGCCTTTTGAAGAATGCGGTTGCCTAGTTACTTCTTTTTTGCAGTCTTCTTGGTTGCCTTCTTAACTGCCTTTTTAACTGCCTTCTTTGCAGGAGCCTTCTTCGCTGCTGCCTTCTTAGCGGGAGCCTTTTTTGCTGCTTTCTTAACGGCCAACTTTTTACCTCTTTTTGTGGTTTTGCCGGCGCGCTTTGGAGCCGCAGATTTTTTTGCGGCCTTTCCGCCCTTTGCGCCAGCGGTTTTCTTGGCGGACTTCTTTGCGGCCTTTTTCGCCGGAGCTTTTTTAGCTGCCTTCTTGGGAGCAGCCTTCTTCGCTGCCTTTTTGGCTGGAGCTTTCTTTGCCGGGGCCTTCTTGGCCGGGGCAGGAGCAGCAGCTTTCTTGGCAGGAGCTTTCTTGGCGGCCTTCTTGGGGGCCGGCTTTGATACGGGAATCGCTTCCACGATAATCACACCCTCTTCGATGACACCTTCGTCGTCGTCGGAGGAGGTGAGCACGCTTGAGGTTTCAACCTCGTCGTCCTCTTCCAGTTCATCGTGATCGGCGCTCTCTGCCGGCTCCAGGTCAGGATTACCGTCATTCATTGCGTACATCTTGATCACTTCATCCATCCGATTGCCTCCAGCGGATTACCGCTGCCCAAGTGGGATTTCATCTCTGCGGTACGAAAAAATCATCTCCGCATGCGGAGTCATTCTAACAACATCCTCGAAAGAAAAGCTATCAAAACACGAGAAGAGAAAACCGCGGATGGTTATTTTTGTGCGTGCGAGGATGATGTCGAGTGCGAGGAGTGCTTAGTGGAACCCGCTCTGTGCGCGGCTTTCGAGGATGCTGGCTTGCCGCTGTGGGTAGTGTGGCTGCTGCGGGACGAGGATGTCTTCGATCGGGAACCATGAGAAGTGGAGGAGGGTTCGTGAGCGGGGGCATCGGCGCTGGCGATCTCGCGGGTGCTTCCGGCCTTGCCCTTTCCATGGCGAATGTGGCTGCTGGTGCGGACCAGCGTAGGCTCGGCGACGTGGAGGCGTCGGCCTGCAACGATCTTGACGCCGGTGCCGGGAAGTTTGTTCCAGCGGCGGAGCTGGGTGAGGGAGACGCCAAAGCGGTCCGCGACGGAGACCAGTGTGTCGCCGCGGCGGGTGGTGTAGTAGACGGTGTGGGCTGAGGGGGCCGCAGCCGGGGCGACGGGGACGATGAGCGACTCGATGCCGTCGAGCTTGGCGGTCTGATCCAGTTGATTCGCTACGGCGAGCGCAGAAACAGAGACGCTGTAGGTGTGGGCGATGGAGGCGAGAGTGTCGTCGGGCGTTACCTTGTGATAGCGCCATGAGTTGCGCTTGCTTTCGGGGATGGCAGCGATTTTTTCCTGGAAAAGAGCGGCGGTGCCGGCGGGCAGGTGCAGGTCGAACTCGGTGTCGGGTGGAGTGATGAGGCGCAGCAGGCTCGGGTTCAGAGCGATGAGCTCGTCAACCGGCGCGCCGACAATGTCGGAGACGAGACGCAGGTCGGCGGAGTAGTTGATGGTTACTGTATCCGTTAGCACGGGCGGGTCGAGCGTGATCTCGTCGAAGCCGTACTGGGTGGGGTGGTTGGCGATGATGATGGCTGCAAGGATTTCAGGGACGTAGTTCTTGGTTTCGCCGGGAAGGTTGTTGCGCTTGTAGAGCTCCCAGAAGTCGGCGTAGCCGGTCTTTTCGACTGCGCGCTGAATGTTGCCGGTGCCCCAGTCGTAGCCGGCCATTGAGAGATACCAATCGCCAAGCTGCGAGTAGATGTACTTCATGTAGCGGGCGTAGGCGCGCGTGGATTTCTCGGGGTCGAAACGCTCGTCGACGTATCCGTTGCGGGTAAGGCCGTAGTTGCCGTAGGGCATGAACTGCCACATGCCGCCGGCACGGGAGCGGGCGTTGACGGCGCGGGGTTGGAAGCCGGATTCGGCGACGGCAAGGTAGATGAGATCCTGCGGAACGCCTTCCTCGCTCATGACGCGTTGAATCATGGACCGGTAACGGCCGGCGCGCTGGAAGGAGTGGAGCAGGGTGTTGTGGCCCTTGGTGGTATTGGCGAAGAAGTTGATGTACGCGGCGACGTAATCGTTGACGACGAGCGGAAGATCCGACTTGGTGGTGGCGAGATCGGCGTTGGCTTTTGCCACGATGTTGGGATCGACGACAAAAGTGACATCGCTCGCTGCTTCGGCGGGCGTGGCCTCGGTCTTGGGGGTGAAGCCGTTGCCTTGTTTCAGGGCGTCCATCTCCAACGAGTTGATCTGGTCGACGATGCGATCGAATTCGTCCTGGAGCGCCGGGGTCGATTTGATGTCGATTCCGCTGATAAGCATAAGATCGACGGCGCGGTCGAAGTCTGATCGGGCAGCGGCGAGGTCTCCTTTTTTGTAGTCCGTCTGACCGTCGGCGTAGGCCTTCTCGACCTGCTGAATGAGCGTCTGAACGCGTTGCTGAGCTGCACTGGGCTGAGGCGGCGGAGGTGCAGGCGTCTGTTGCGGCGCGGGTGCAGCCACGGCAGGAGCGAGCGCCTGGGAAACGGGAGTTGCCGAAGCCCGAGGTTTTGGAGGATCGCATCCTGACAACGAGAGGGCCAGCGTGAGGGCCAGCGCGGCGCAACCCAATCTACTTAAGCGAATCAATATCATGCGCAACAGTCGATACCTGTGACAACCCTAAAGCCGGCTTTCGAACGACGCATATCGGCTCACGATTTCCTAAGATCAAGCCCTAACGATGGACTCTACAGTCGGCGGAATCAGCATCGATTTGACGATGAGACCGGTTATACCCCAAAGCGCGGAAGGCACTATGCCGATGATAAGCTATGCCATGGAGACATCGCTCACTTTCGTAACGTTCCCGCAGTGATCAGCTACCCTTAATGGACGTAAAATTCCTCCGCAATTTCGCAATTATTGCCCACATCGACCATGGGAAGTCGACGCTCAGCGACCGTCTGCTTGAATTGACGGGTTCGGTGACCGGTCGTGAAATGCAGGCGCAGATTCTTGACGCCATGGATCTTGAGCGTGAGCGCGGTATCACGATCAAAGCCCATGCGGTGCGCATGATGTACAAGGCCCGCGACGGTCAGACCTATCAACTTAACTTGATTGACACCCCCGGGCATGTCGATTTCAGCTACGAGGTTTCTCGTTCGCTGGCCTCATGCGAAGGCGCGTTGCTGGTGGTGGACGCGACCCAGGGCGTGGAAGCGCAAACGCTGGCGAATGCGTATCTCGCCATCAATCATGGGCTGGACATTATTCCGGTGATCAACAAGATAGATCTGCCTTCCGCCGACATCATTCGGACGCAGGAGGCGATCGAGATGGCTGTGGGTCTCGATGCGACCGATGCGATTCCGGTGAGCGCAAAGACGGGTCAGGGGGTCGACGAGGTGCTGGAGGCAATCGTGCACCGGCTGCCGCCTCCGACGGGCGACCCGGATGCACCGCTGCAGGCCCTGATCTTCGATTCGTGGTTCGACGCGTATCGCGGTGTGATTGTGCTGGTTCGAGTGATGCAGGGCACGATGCGCAAGGGGCAGCGAATCCGGCTGATGTCGAGCGGGAAGTCGTTTGAGGTTGAGTCGATGGGCGTGCTGATGCCGAAGCCGGTGGAGATTGCACAGCTTTCTGCGGGCGAGGTGGGATTTTTTGCGGCGACCATCAAGACGGTGAGCGACACCCGTATTGGCGACACGGTTACGGAAGAAGAGCGGCCGGCAGCAGAGCAGTTACCGGGATTCGAAGACATCAAGCCGATGGTGTTCGCGGGACTCTACACCGTGGACTCGCATGAACACACGCTGCTGCGCGACGCGCTCGAAAAACTGCGCCTGAATGATTCATCGTTTTTCTTCGAGCCGGAAAGCTCGGCGGCGCTGGGGTTCGGTTTTCGCTGCGGATTTCTGGGGCTGCTGCACATGGAGATCATCCAGGAGCGACTGGAGCGCGAGTACGAACTGGATTTGATTACGACAGCGCCCGGGGTGCGCTATCACATCACAATGACGGATGGGTCGGTGATGGAAGTGGATAATCCCTCGCGCTGGCCGGAGCCGACGAATATCGACGCCATTCGCGAGCCGGTGATTACGGCGAAGATTTTGACCAATGAAGAATACGTGGGCGGGATTTTCAAGCTGGTGGAAGAGAAGCGCGGCAAGCAGATGAACTTTGAGTACGTGACGCCGACGCGGGTGCTTTTGACGTACGAATTACCACTGAACGAGATCGTGCTGGATTTCTACGACCGTCTGAAGTCGATTTCGCGCGGTTACGCTTCGCTGGATTATTCGCTGGCTGGTGAGTGGGAATCGCCGATGGTGAAGCTAGACATCCTCGTGTCCGGCGAGCCTGTGGATGCTCTTTCGATCATCGTGCATCGCGACTTTGCCTACGAACGCGGGAAGGCGCTGGTGTCGAAGATGCGCGAGCTGATTCCGCGGCAGCAGTTCGAAGTTGCGATCCAGGCGGCGATCGGGGCGAAGGTCGTAGCGCGGGAGACGGTGACTGCGCTGCGGAAGAACGTTCTGGCCAAGTGCTATGGCGGTGACATCAGCCGTAAGCGCAAGTTATTGGAAAAGCAGAAGGAAGGCAAGAAGCGGATGAAACGGATCGGGAAAGTGGATATTCCGCAGGAGGCTTTTCTGGCGGTTTTGCGGGTGGGAGAAGATCAGCAGAAGTAACGCTCAAATAGTGACTTGGCTCACGTCGCAGTTATCAGTTATTCATGGGAAATTGTGGAAAGCTCACTACACGCGAGGGGCGGAGTTCGCACACAAATAGATCGAGTGCGCGGTCAATGAGACCTGCGCTTCTGATAGATAAATAAAGGACTTCCTAGGTTTATCAGAGCTTCCGCTGATTGGCAAGTGGGGAAATGCCTTTTTTTTTGTGGATCGTGCAACGCGAAATCCACAATTTTTTCCACAGGCTGGATGTCAAGATTCCATCGGTGAACAGGGGCTGGAGATTCGTTGGGATTTGCAGCAAATTGCGTGAAAAAGGCCCCGAGTTTCGGGGCCTTTTAAATTGATCCGAACAGCTATTTGGCTTCCCAGAGTTACTGGGGAGTCGTGGGCCTCGGAGCCGCCGGCTTGGGAGCGGAAGGAATCGGCGCTGTCCCCGCTGCAGGCGCTGGAGGAGCGGGCACGCCCGACTTAACGTTATAAGCGTCAATGATGGCCTTCGTGATGTTGGTCGATTCGGTGGCGTAGAGCACCGGGCTCTGCTGCTGGGCCACATCGAGAACAAGCGTGTAGCCGTGCTGTTTGGAGTAGTCGTTCAGCACGTCGTAGACCTTGGAAGCGAGCGAGCTGTAGAGCTCCTGCATCTCGTTCTGCATGTCGTTCTGGGCGTCCTCGGCGGAGCGCTCGAGCTGCTTCTTCTTATCGTCGATGGTCTTGGCACGCGCGGCGCGCTCTGTGTCGCTGAGCTTGTCGCCCGACGCCTGGAGCTGCTTGGTCAGGCCGTCGATTTCGTCGCTGAGGGCCTTGAGCTGCGTCTGCTTGGGCTGATATTTCCGCTGAAGGTCGGCGAAGCTGCGCTGGCCCTCATTGGTCTGCGCGACGGCGACCTGGAAAGCGATGACGGCGATTTTGGCAGGACCGGCGGGCGCTGTGGCAGCGGGTGCAGCAGCGGCAGCGGGAGCGGACGGCGTTTGAGCTGCGGCGGTCAGGACAAGGCCCGAGGCCAGCGTGAGAACTAGTGCAACAGAGTGCTTCATTCGGCTTGAAAACTCCTTAGAAATTCCCTGGGGCTGCCCGCGCATTCAAGTTGGAAGGCGAACCTTCCACCGCGCGCGCCCTCTGAGAAACCTCGCGACATATTTCCTCGAGGGACCTCCATTAGACGGAAGCAAATACGAGAAAAGAAGCGGACGGAGACGTCAGCAGGAACTAGATGGATTATAGGGGTGTGGGGTTGGGGGGTCAAACTGCCCAAATACAGGGAATAGGGAATAGGGTTTAGGAACCTTGGGGCTAAGGCATGGTGACGACGGGACGCCAAAAGGCCTCGCGGGTTGGGCGAGGCCTTTTGGGAGATGCCATTCGAGCTTAGTGTGCTCCGGTAGCCTTGGGGGCGGTGGTGCTCCTGGGAGCAGCGGTTCCCCTGGTGGCTGAGCCGGGAGCAGCCGCGTGCTCGGGAGCCGGGATGCCGGACTTCACGTTATACGCTTCGACCACGGCCTTGGTGATGTCGACCGACGGATTGGCGTAGATCACGACCGGAAGCTGCTGGTTGCCGCCATCGAGTACAACGCTGAAACCATGCTCCGCTGCATAGGCATCGAGAGTCTCGGCGAACTTTCCAGCCACAGCTGCGAATGTTTGCTGCATGTCCTGCTGGTAGTCGGTCTGCGCATCTTCGCCGGTGCGCTTCAGTTCTTTCTGCTTGTCGTCGAGGAGCCTGGCTTTGTTGGCGCGGTCGCCATCGCTCAGCGTTGCGGCCTGGGCCTGAAGTTCCTTTTGCAGCGAGGTGATCTCGTCGTTCAGGGTCTTCATCTGCTGACGCTTGGGCTCATATTTCTTTTGCAGGTCGGCGAAGCGGCGCTGAAAGTCGTTCGTTCCTGCAACAGCCTCCTGGAAGCCGATGACGGCGACCTTTGGTGCCCCGGCGGGTACGGCCGGCGCGCTGGGTGCAGCGGCGGAGACGGCAGGCGATTGTGCAGCGGCATTCAACGCGAGGCAGGAAGCCAGCGCGCCTATGGTGAAGAGAGTGCATTTCATGTAGATCCAATACTCCTTGAAATCCCTGGAAGGTCGGCCGATGCAGCTATGAGGCGCAATGGCGGAGCCTGTGCCTCCTGAGCAACCTTCGGTCCTTTTCGTTGGGAAACTCCGCGATGGGCTGAAGCAGAGACAAAAAGACGCGGACGCAGACGTCAGCAGGAACTAGCAACGATTATATGGGGGGCGGAGAGGGGGGTCAAACAGCAGGGATCAGGGAACAGGGATCAAGGAAAAGGCAGCTAGAAACGAGAAGGCCGCTCGGGGGAGCGGCCTTCTCGAATGCTGGTTGATGTTGCGACTTAGAAGGTGGTTGAGACGCTCAGGCGGAAGGTCTTGCGCGGTTCGCGGAAGAGGTTCTGCGCGCCGTAGCCCTGAATGGTCTGCTGGTAGGTGTAGTCGCCTGCACCGCCCGGCGGGAACATATCGCGAGTGATGAGTTCAGCCGTGCAGCTTTGCACCTTGGCTCCGAGAGCTACGTCGTTGCAGTAGGGGCGTTCGTAGAGGCGAAGCGGGTTGTATGCGTAATAGAGACGGAACGGTGCGTTGATCACCGGCATGATGATGGAGAACTCGCCGCCCACCGACATGCGCGGCACAACGTTGGTGCCGAGGACCGGGCGGATATCGCGCTCGAATCCGACCTGCGATCCTGGAATGCCACCCTGGCAGGAGCCGTTGTTATAAACCGGGCAACCGTAGAGCGGCGCGGTGAGAGAAGCAAAGCCCTCGGGGCTTTGCTTCAGCTGACCGCGGTTGGTCACGACGTCCATCCCGAAATCATCGAACAGGGCAAACATCGCGGAACCGACGATGGGAATGCGATATTCCAGATTGCTGAGGAAGCTGGTGTCGCCGCCGATAGAGACGATGCCGTAGACGGGAATCGGAACCGCGATGCATTGGTTCAACTGTGGATTGTTGGGATCGCGCGGCACACATGAACCATCGGGATTGGTCAGCTGCACGGTTTGGCGTGTGGGCACGTAACCGTATGGCGTTGCACTACGAATGTCGAAGCCCCGCAACTCGGAATCGCCGCCGGCGTAGAAACGATTGTTCGGGGGTGCCACATCGCCGCCATAGCCCTGGATGTAGCCGAGCTGGGATTTGAATGCGAGAACATTGTGTCCGTTGGGATTGAACGAGAGGTAATGCATGGAGCGGTAGGTCTTGTAGGAGACTAGGGGCGTGAAGTAGCGTACGTTGCCCCATATGCCGGCCACTTGCATGGCTGCCGTGAATTCTTTGCCCGTGCGTGGACGCAGCGGATTGTTGACCGTGTTGTAGGTGTAGGTGAAGGAAGCCTGGCTGGTGACAATGCCGGCCAGTGCATTCGATCCCTGGATGCCCGACCGGAAGCTGATGGTCTGGAAGTAGGTCTGCGATGCCGTGCTGAACGCGGTGATGTTGGCGCGGGACAGGGAATAAGTGAAGCCTACGCGCTGGAATGCATGGCGGCGCAGGGGGTAGTTCAGCGAAAAGTTCAAGCCGGTCGCTGCCTGGTTGTAGTTCTGCGTGAGCGACTGCTGGGCGGAGCTCAGGTTGAGGGCCGTGCCAGATGTGGTCTGGTAGGACTTGGCCGCATTGAAGTCGGATTTGTTGTTGTAGATCTGGAAGCCGACGTTCAAGGGGCGGTTGCGTACGTAAGGCTGGGAGAAGCCGAACAGGAACTGGCGGCTCACGTTACCGATGTTGCCCTGGACGCTGAGGGTTTCACCCAGACCGAGGAAGTTGTTGGTCTGGTAGTTGACGCCGAGGAAGGCGCCGGAGAGTCCGCTGACGCCACCGTTGAGGCCGATGGAGTTCTTGCCCTTTTCCTTGACCTTCAGGAGCAGATCGACGGTGCCGGCTTCGCTGTTCTGATGAGCTTCGGAGTCTTGATCGACCTTGAGAGGCTCGAAGTATTCCAGCTGATTCAGGCGCAGCAAGCTGTATTCCCAGAGTTGGGAGTTGTAGACCTGGCCCTCATCGAGGAGCAGTTCGCGGCGAATGACGCGATCGCGAGTGATGGTGTTGCCCTGGAACTCGATGCGCGAGACGTAGAACTGCTTGCCCTCGTCGATGTCGACCTGCAGCGAGACAGTCTTCTTCTGCTCGTCGTAGACGGGCTTGGGGATGGCGCCGAAGTTGATGTAGCCGAGCGTGCCGTAGGCCTTCTTCAGGTTTTCGAGACCCTTGCCAACGAGGGTGGCGTTAAACCAGTCGCCGTCCTTGAGAGCGAAGGTGGCACGAAGGGCCCTGGTGTTGGTGATGTGCGTATTTCCGGTAAACGTGATGGTGCCGAGGCGGTAGCGCGCGCCCTCTTCAATGGGCATCAGGATATCAATGCGTTTGCCGCGGTTGGGCCGGAAGGTGAAGAAGTTCAGGCCGCCCTCGTCGCGAATCTGGGTGCGGGGCGTTTCGACGGCGGCATTGGCGTAACCCCGATCGCGATAGGCGAATCGAACCCGTTCAGTGTCTTCGTCCAGCTTGGAGGCGTCGAACGTACGTGCGAAAAGATTCTCGAAGATGACGGAATAGGGGATGCCGACGGGCTTCAGATTCTTCATCGAGCGGCGCAGGTAAAGACTGCTGAGGTGCTGGTTGCCGGTGAACTTGATCTGGCCGACTTTGACCGTCGGGCCTTCCTTGATATTGAAGTTGATCTGCACCGAGGCGGGAGGGATGGTTTTGACATCGGCCTTGATCGTGGCGAACTGATGCCCGTGCTCGGCGAGCAACTCCGCGAGGACGTTTTTCGCACGCATTATCTTAGTGGGATCGTATTGTCCCTCAACGGAGAGGCCGACTTTCTCCTTCTTGAAGCGATCAAGAATGTCGGAGGTCGAGACAGAGCTGTTGCCCTTGTAGTTGATCTCCCGGATGGTGGGGCGCTCGCGGACAAAGACGTTAAGAATGATGCCCTTCTCAGAATCTTCGCGTTCGATGCGCAGGTCCTCGAAGTAGCCTGTATTCCACAGGGAGTTGAAGTCGCGTTCCAGCGAGACCGGATCGTACGTATCGCCGGGATGGGTGAACATGCGGGCGAGGATGGTCTCCTTGGGAATGCGGCGGTTTCCGATGACCCGGATGGAATCAATCGTCTGGGACTGCTGGGCCATGGCGGCGCCGGCGGAGACTAGAAGAATCAACACCAGAACGAGCCGGGAGAGCAGGAAAAGGGTCCGCGATTTGCGGGAGATGACGTCGTGCTTGATCTTCACCGGGCTGGAGTCCTGCGGCGAGCACAAGTACTGGTGCGGTCCAAGGTAAGGCTTCACGGGAAGAATATGCACACCCTCACTGCTTAAGTTCTGTTACAGCCTTTAGGAAAGATTGATTTTACCATCTCGAAGACGATGTCTTCTGACCGCAGCAACCTCACCTGAACACGGATGAAGCGCCCGGCACGGAAACCGAAACCTTCCCCAAATTTTCCTGCCGCGCCTATGAGTTCCCCACGGACGAAGACTTGTCCTCGGGAATACCCCGCCTATCGCGTCATTGGGGACACCGGGCACTTTGCGACGCTGGTGACGAAGAGTGGATGCAGGAACAACCTTCTTTGCGATCCAGCAACCAAGTTCATCGCCAACTGCGCGCTCATTCGGGTCCTAGATCAGTTTACCGGACCGAAATGGGCGTGCGCGCTGACAGAGCCCCTCGGACGAGAATCTGTCCGCCGAACACCGTATCAACACCCCACGAACCGGAGAGAAAGTTTCTGCCTGTCCGTGGAGACCCCGTAACCCTACCGACTGGATATGAGCGAATGCACGATGCTTAGACGCAGGCGCGGGCGACATGACATCCTCAGAGCGGCAGAGTTTGAGGAGAAAATGGCAGAAACTTCGAAAACGGTCTACGAGTTTTCGGCTGGGACGCTGGACGGACGCTCCGCGAGCCTGTCGGAGTTCAAGGGCGAGGTGCTGCTGATCGTGAATACGGCCAGCCAGTGCGGGTTTACGCCCCAATACGCGGGGTTGGAGGCACTTTATCGGACGTATAAGGAGCGCGGGCTTGTGGTGCTGGGTTTTCCCTGCAACCAGTTCGGTGCGCAGGAGCCCGGAACAGCAGCAGAGATAGGTGCTTTTTGCGAGCGGAATTACGGGGTGAGCTTTCCCATGTTTGCGAAAATTGACGTGAACGGCGAGAAGACGCACCCGCTGTACCGGTTCCTGAAGAAAGAAAAGCCGGGATTGCTTGGACCGCTGGGCGGCGGTTCGATCAAGTGGAACTTCACTAAATTTCTGGTGGACCGCAGCGGAAAAGTGGTGGGCCGTTTTGCGTCGACCACCAAGCCGGAGAGCCTGGCGAAAAGAATTGAGAAACTGCTCCAGAATAGGTAAGCGAGGGAAGCGATGCGCAAGAACCTTCCGATGATTTTGATTCGGGTGATTGTGGGAGTGGTGTTTTTGACCGAGGGGATCTTGAAGTTTGTGTATCCCGGCGAACTGGGTTGGGGACGATTTGCGCATATCGGTCTGCCGTTTCCGCACGTGCTTGCGCCATTTGTGGGCGCGGTGGAGATTGCGGCAGGCGGAGCGCTGATTCTGAATCTGTATGCCGGGGATGCAGCATTGATGTTGCTCGTGGTGATTTTGACGGCGATCCTGACGACGAAGGCGCCGATCTTGCTGGGACATCCGCTTGCACGCTTTGCGCAGCCCAAGCTCGACCATTACGGGCTACTGAGCTTTATCCACGAGGCGCGGACTGACTTATGCATGCTGTTCGGGCTGGTCGCGATCCTGATTGACAGTGGGGTCAAGGTCAGCTTGAGAGGGCGATAGGCGCGGACGGACATGGGCGAACGGCGGTTTATCCGTCGAAGCGGTAGGCGCTGATCTTTGCTCCCATGGGCTCGTCGGTGAAGATGCGCTTGCCGGGTGCGTCGCCGCCGGCTCCGGCTGCAATCATGAGGGGGATCAGGTGCTCCTCGCGTGGGTGGGCGAAGGCTGCGAAAGGAGCTTCTCGCCACTTCGCGAGCAGCGTGTTGCGTTCCAGCGCAGGCGACTCGACGGCGGTCGTGAGCCACGCGTCGAAGGCTCGGGCGCGATCGGCGGTCTGAGGCTGAAAATATCCGCGCAGGTTGTGGAAGCTCATACCACTGCCGATGACAAGCACCCCTTCATCGCGCAAAGGAGCGAGGGCGCGGCCTGCAGCGATGTGCAGCGCCGGATCAAGTGAGTGGTTCAGCGACAACGTGACTACCGGGATCTGGGCTTGCGGAAATGCCACCTTGAGGGGAATGAAGACGCCATGGTCATATCCGCGGGTTGGGTCGGTTGCGGCAGGCAGACCGGCGTCGCGCAGCAAATCGGCGACACGCGCAGCAAGCGCCGGATCGCCAGGTGCGGGCCAGGTGAGCTGGTAGGTGTGCGCGGGGAAGCCGGAGTAGTCGTAAATAAGTTGTGGCGCTGCAGCGGAGCCGGCCGTGAACGCAGGCTCTTCCCAATGACCGCTGATGACAAGCAGTGCTTTGGGCTGCGCCGGCAAGGTTGAGGCCAGCGATTCGAGAAAATGCCGCGTCGCTTTCCATGTTTCGGCCGGACCCCAGGTCCAGTCCATAAAGAAGCAGGGACCTCCGCCGTGGGGCAGGAAGATGGCGGGCTGGCGCTGACTATTGTCGGGCATCGTGAATCTCCAGCGCTCCCAGCTAGTCGTCAGCCGGGAATTATTTGTTCAAACAACTATAGGATGCGCGCAGGCTACCGGAGATTCAAATGTCGCTAGAAAGACGGTTCGGCCAGCACATAGACGTAAACCAACATCGCGGCGCCGATCAGGGCGGGGATCAGGCCGCAAAGAAAGACAGGGCTACCGTGAAGCAGGGCGAAAAGAAAGATGGTGACTCCGATGCCCACGCCCATATTGATGATGCCGCCGATTTTCATGCCTTCGCGCCTCTTGATGCTTGCGATGTGCTCCTGCTCACGAAGCAATTCGACCGCGGCGTTGCCGCCTTGACCGGGCGCCTCGGCAATGCGTCGAATGGTATCGGCCTTGTAAAAGGCCTCACGCTCCTTGCGGCGATGTTCCATCCAGGTGGCTGTGGGGAGAAAGATGCCGAAGAGCGCTACCGCGCCGACCGCGAGAAAAATCCACATGCCGTCCGCCATCAGTACATCCTCGGTACCGAAAACAAACTGGAGCACTAAATGTGTCATACAATCCTCCTGCTTGCCGGGGATCTTTTTCATCCCTTGCGAATGGTGGGACTGGGCGGCGGCATCAACGGTTGCATTTTCTTATGCGTGGGACAGGGAGGTACATGGGAGATGACGTGGAGAGCGGTATTCGCGTTTGTCCTGGTGGTCATGATCGCAGCCTCGATCGGCATGGCCCTGGCAGCGGGCGAGCGCAGCCCCGTATTTCTGCAGGAACCGTCGGCGCGGGCTTTCCTGTTCAAAGTGGTGTTGATGCTGGTCGCGTATGCCGGTGCGATCGTCACAATCGTGACGAATTGCGGTGACGAATGGGATCTGGAGATGCGGAACGCCGCGCTGTTCGGAACCATCGCGGGAGTGGTGGAAGGGCTAAATGTCGCGCTGGCAAACGGCTTCGGCTCCCCCGCCCAGAATCTGCCAGTGCATCTCGCCGGAATGCTGGTGATATTTGCCCTTTGGGCGGTGGCCGCTGGACGTACGGCAAGAGAGCTCGGCCACTTCAATGCCGGCGTGATTGCGGCCGTAATGAGTGCGGGTGTCTGCATGGTAATCGGCGTGACGGCGGGATTTGCCATGGAACTGTTCATTACGCCTCCGCTGCCTGGCCGTATCGCCACCTGGGCCGAATTCAAGCGAAGCGGATGGACGGATGCGCAAGCGTTCGGCATTGCGAATACGCTGCATTCGGGCTTCGTGCATTTGTGGATGGGGCCGGTAATCGCACTGCTGGTCGGAAGTTTGGGTGCGGCGATCGGCCGGAGGCTGACCGAGAAGCGCTGAGCCGCCCACGCAACAAAATGCAACCGGGTGCGGCAGGGGCCTGTCCCACTTGAAGGAGCGCGCAGATTTGCGTACGACTGCCAGAGATGCGGACCACGCCGGGAGCGCAGAGCTCTTGCGAGGCGCTGACGCCGATTTGGCGGATGTGGAACTGGTGCTGGCCGGGGAAGTGAATGCGTTTGAGGGCATTGTGCGCCGATGGCAGGGTCCGCTGGTGAATATGGCCTGGCGGTACTGCCGCGATCGCGGGCGCGCCGAAGAGATGGCGCAGGAGGCTCTTGTGCGGGCATGGCGGGGGTTGAAGCAGTGGCGGCGCGAGGGCAGCTTTTCGACGTGGCTGTTTGCGCTGGCGGCCAATGTGTTTCGGTCGGAGCTGAAGCGGTTTCCAGACGGTGATGTTCCGATTGAAGATGCGCCGGAGCCGTGGCGGTCCAGCGGCGCAGCTGAACGAAATGGCGAACGTGCAAAGCTCGGAGATGCGTCAGGCGGGCTGTGCTGGCGCTGCCGGTGCGCTATCGCGAGCCGGTGGTGCTGTTCTATTTTCACGAGATGGATGTGGGTGCGGCTGCGAAGCACCATGGGGATGCCGGAGGGAACGGTGAAGGCGCGGCTGGCAAGAGCGCGGGCGCTTCTGAAAAAGCGGTTTCCGCATCTCGAAGATGAGCAGGCGTCGATGGAGCTGGCGGAGAAGGAGGCGTGACGATGGAGCCCGAACAAACAAGACTGGAGAATCTTGATCGGATTCTCGCACGGAAGAAGAACTGGCGCCTTCGTCGGGCTTTGTGTCGGTGGTGATGGAGCGGGTGCGCGAAGAGGCCGCCGCGCCTGAAGCCGATTCCGTTTCCGTGGAAGCGGGTGCTGCCGGGCGCGGTGGTCTCCGTCGGCGGAGTGGCGTGGATTGGGTTTCAGATTGCGCGGCAGAGGGCTAATGCACCCGCCGGATTTGGGTTCGCCGGTCCATTGTTCTCGCATGGCCTTCGCAGCAGGGACGCTGGAAGAGCGCTGGTTGGGTGGCGGCAGCGCTGGGCGTGTCTCTGCTTTCGTGGCTGCTGGCACGGCGCATTGATCGGCAGCAGCGGGCTGGTCTAATTCCGTAGCTTTGTACTACTCGATGGCGAAGACGGCGTAGACGGTGGCTTCTTCGCGAATGGTCTGTGGGCGGATTTCGAGTGGTCTAGGCACTGTGATGTAGGAGGCAACCGAGGCACTGTCGGTATTGAGGACAAGACCGGGTTTGGGTGCGAAATAGATTCTCGTATTTGGCGTCTCGTTGCTGGCGTAGATCAGCGATCCGAGGTTCACATGAAGGCCATCTGCCATGTTCTGCGCCACCTGACGCGCCTTTACCAGCGCAGCCGCTGCCGCCTTGGCCTGCAGTGACTTCCGATTGGCGATACGCCAGTCGATAGCGCCCGATTTGTTTGCTCCCGCAGCGATCGCGGCGCTGATGACTTCAGCCGCGACTTTTGGCGAAGTGGAGACTTCCCACGACTGCCGAAAGACATATTGTTCCTTCGCGCGCTGCTCAGCCTTCTCTTTCTCATCGAAATCTGTGTTCTTCTGCAGACCCTGGGATTGGCTTTCAATGCTCTTGTCTTCAATGCCGAGTTTGTGAAGGGCGTCGAGAATCGCATGAGACAGCTTTCCAGCCTCGGCGGTCGTACCCTGAGCATCCGGGCCAGAGATTTCAAAGCCTACGGTGATCGCAGCGATATCAGCAGTTGCCGTGGCTTCATCGGTAGTGCTGATGGCGATGGTCTTGTTCTCGCGGTTGATCTGGATAGTCTGCGCGGAGGCGAGTCCGGCAAATACGAACAAAGAAGTAGTAACCGCCAACTTCAGAAAGCGCATCGGGAGCCCTCGTGAACAGCAGCGCAAGGTTAGCACAGGTGTTTCGTGTGGGACTCCAGATTCGCAGAAAGTTGACTTACTCGATGGCGAAGACGGCGTAGACGCTGGCTTCGCGGCTTACCTGGTGGGGTTCGATTGCGAGCGGTGGCGCGGCTTTGGCGGCTTCCTGCCATGGCGCATCCTGAGCATCGGCCTCGGGTATCTGCGGCGAGGAAAGCTGGTTGCTGACGTAAATCAGCGAGCCGAGGCGCACGCCCATTCCCTTCGCCAGTACTTCTGCATTTTCCTTGGCGCGGGTGGCAGCATGGTCGAGTGCTTCGGTCCTCCAGGGCTTTTTCATCCTTCACGGTCCACTCGATCTGGCCGCTGCTGGTGGCTCCGGCGTCGATAGGCGACATCGAGGATCTCGGCGGCGCGCTCGGGCGAAACTTTCACGGTCCACTGCTGGTGGAGCGTGTACTTTGCGAGCTTGGTGGTCCAGTCGCGATCGAGATACTGCGACTCGCTGCGGATCGCGGTCTCTTCGGACTCCGGCCTGCTTGAGTGCGGCGATGATGGCATTGGAGGCGCGGGCGCCATCGGCATAGGCGGACTTGGCGTCCTGCGGGCTGCGTGACGAAGCCGATGTGCAGGATGGCGAGATCGGGTTCGACGGTGACGGTTCGATTGCGGTGACAGTGAGCGTGCGATTGCTGGAGTCGACTTTGAGCTGGGGCTGGGTTGGCTGCTGTGCGCGGCAGCGATAGCTGCGAAAAGAAGCGTGGAGACGAGTGTAATTGCGACGGATCTCATGAATTGCTCCTGTTGTTTAGACGAGAGACTCAGGACCGGTGAATGGCTCTCAGGGGCTAAGCCACGCTCATTGTGGGCATTTTCGGCCTGGCTGAAGCCATGCCCTGTTCAAAACAGCGGGGTTGGTTGAGTTTTCGCCAAGCTGTAAAGTCGTGCCCTTTCCAAAACAGATCTCCACCACACAGCATCGTAGGCTCCTTTTCAGCTTATGGAACGGGAGCGCGTTATTCTTGCGTGCTTTTCTCCGAATTGCGCTGAAGTTTTGCGAGCGTGGCGGCGGCCTGGCCGGAGTCGATGGCTTCGGCGCCGAGGGCCACGCCTTCTTTCAAGTCGGCGGCGAGGTCTGCGGCTACGAGTGTCGCGGCGGCGTTGAGTAGCACGATGTCGCGTCGGGCGCCTTTGATACCGGTGAGCACGTCGTAGAGGTGCGCCTTGTTGGTTGCGATATCGCCGCCGGTAAAGTCGGCGAGGGTGGCGCGGGGCAGGCCGGCCATCTCCGGAGTCATGCGGGCTGCCTTGATGGTTGGTTCCTTGCCGGGCTCCGTCTCTTCAATACGCGCGACGACCGATTCGCCAGTGGTAGTGAGCTCGTCGATGCCATCGGAGCCGTGCACGACAAAGGCGCGCTTGGAACCGAGGGCCTGCAGCGCGCGGCCTACCAGAAGAACGCGGCTGGGCGCGAGCACGCCGACGACCTGGATGCGGGCGTGCGCGGGATTGGTGAGTGGGCCGCAGAGGTTGAGGATGGTGCGGAATCCGAGTGCGCGACGCAAGGGGCCGAGCGTCTTCATCGCGGGGTGATAGAGCGGCGCGTAGAGGAAGACGAAGCCGGTTTCGCGGAGGCACTCGACGGCGAGTTCGGGCGTGAGGTCGATGGGAACGCCGAGGGCTTCGAGCACGTCGGCCGCTCCGCAAAGCGAAGTGACCGCGCGATTGCCGTGCTTGGCGACCTTGGCTCCGGCAGCAGCGGCAACGAGGGCCGCACCGCAGGAGATGTTGAAGGTGAGCGGACCGCCACCGCCGGTGCCTACGCAGTCGACCAGTTCGGAGCGTTCTTCGTCGGTGAGGGGAACGGGAACCGACTGCTCGCGCATGACGTCGACGAATCCGGCGAGTTCGGGAGCCTGCTCGCCGCGCGTCGCGAGGACGGTGAGCAGTGCGGCTGTTTCGACCTCGGGCGCCTGGCCGGAGAGAATCTGGCGGAGTACATCGCCCGCTTGTTCACGCGTGAGTTGTGCGCCGTCTTCAGCGAGGGGTTTGAGGAGGGTCTTCAGCGAATCCATATCTCTCAATATCGTAATTGGCGCGGCACTCGGTATCGCGATGGAGAGATCCAAGCGGTGCCTTACCTCGGGTGCGGCGTTCCCGCCGTCCGCCGCAGACTTACTCACCGGAATCTGCGGTAGACTTGTTCGCGATGAAAGCAATACAAGTCCTGCTCCTATTTGGGTTGCTTTTCGCCTCGGCGCCAGCCGAGCCCCAATTTCACCATCCAGATCAAGTGACGTCGAAAGCATTTCTTCAACAGCTCCTTGCCGACGGCGTCTACTTCTTCATTTCTTCTGACTATGCAAAATCACTGCTCGTTCATCATGTGGAACCAGTCGTGCCGAGCAGCGACGTCATTGGAGCTCGCATAACTGGTACCGTGATCATCGCGTTCGAAATCACAAAAGACGGAAAGGTGCGCCACGCCATGGCCGTCTCTGGCCCTAGAATGCTACAACCCCTCGTGCTTGCAGCCGTAAAACAGTGGACTTTTAGACCATACATTCTAGGTGACGTGCCCACCACGGTTGCCACATCAATCGCGCTAAAGGTCTCGAATTCTTAAGCAAGGGCAAGAACAACCGCAGATCCCTCCACTTCGGTCGGGATGACAATCACTTTCTCAGTCTTCTGGCAGTTCGGCGGCGGTTTGCGGGGCTATCGTGCAGCAAGATAGTATTTGGGTACCGCGAGGACGATTGCGCTGACCGGCATTTGTTGTTTCTCCAGAATTGATTCCCGAACATATCAGCGGACGTTGCGGTTCCAACCGACATGAAAATTCACGAGTATCAGGCAAAAGAGATCCTGGCGAAGTATGGCGTTGCCGTGCCCAAGGGCGAGATGGCCAATACGCCGGAAGAAGCGGCCGAAGTGGCCCGCGGACTATTCGCCGAGGGCGCCAATGGCGTGGTGGTGAAAGCGCAGATTCACGCAGGCGGCCGCGGCAAAGGCGGCGGCGTGAAGGTGGCGCGCAGTCGCGAAGAAGCCGAGACGCATGTGAAGAACATTCTCGGAATGCAGCTCGTGACGCACCAGACCGGTCCGCAGGGGCAAAAGGTGCAGCGGCTGCTGATCGAGGAGACGGCGGCGATCGATCGCGAACTGTATCTAGGGATCGTGCTCGATCGCGCCACTGGAAAACTCGTATTTATGGCGTCGCAGGCCGGCGGCATGGAGATTGAGGAGGTTGCGGCGAAGACGCCGGAGGCCATCTTCAAAGAGACCATCGATCCGGCGGTGGGCTTCGGCGCATGGCAGGCGCGCAAGTTGGCATTCGCGCTGGGGCTGAAGCCGACACAGATCAATGCGGCGGTTGCGTTTCTGCAGAGTCTCTACAAGGCGTTCATGGATACGGACGCATCGCTGGTGGAGATCAATCCGTTCATTACGACCAAGGATGACAAGCTTTTTGCGCTCGACGCGAAGATCACTTTCGACGACAACGCGCTCTTCCGGCATCCGGCGATCAAGGCGCTGCGCGATGTGGCCGAGGAAGATCCGCTGGAAGTGGAAGCGAGCAAGTACGCGCTGAACTACATCAAGCTGGACGGAACGATTGCCTGTATGGTCAACGGCGCGGGCCTGGCGATGGCGACGATGGACATCATTCAATATGCCGGTGGCAGCCCTGCAAACTTTCTGGATGTAGGCGGCGGCGCGACGCAAGAGCAGATCGAGCATGCGTTCGGGATTCTGCTGTCTGACGCCCATGTGAAGGCGATCTTCATCAATATCTTTGGCGGGATTCTACGCGTGGATCGGCTGGCGACAGGTGTAGTGGCTGCGGCGAAGAATTTGAACGTGCAGGTGCCGATTGTGCTGCGGCTCGAAGGTACAAACGTGGAAGAGGGCCGCAAGATTCTGAAGGAGTCCGGATTGAATTTCCAGGTGGGCGCAACGATGAGGGAAGCGGCGGAGCTTGTCGTAGCTGCGGCGAAGGGTTGAAAGCTCTCAGCCTTCAGCTGTCAGCTATCAGTAGTCCCTGTTGATTGGAGATCGAGAATGGCAGGAAGCAGAAGTGCCCCAAGACGCGCAGGATTTGAAAGTGTGGCAGCGAGCCATGGACTTGACTGTTTGCGTTTACCGATTGACGCAGCGGTTCCCGAAGGAAGAGACATATGGTCTCGTTTCGCAACTGCGCCGCGCCAGCGTATCTGTCGCAAGCAACATTGCTGAGGGTCGAGGAAGGCTGAATACCGCAGAGTTCCGGCAATTCCTCGGAATTGCATTGGGTTCTACTTTCGAGATCAAAACTCAACTTATCGTTGCCAGGAGACTGGGCATGGGATCCGTGGCAGCAATTGACGAGGCAGCAGCACTTGGTGAAGAAGTTTCCAAGATGCTTACCTCGTTTATTCAAAAACTAGGCTCGAAGGCGAGACGTCAAAGCTGAGAGCTGAAAGCTGATAGCTAGGAGCTTCTCAATGGCGGTTTTGGTTGACAACGATACGCGGCTCATCGTGCAGGGGATCACGGGCAAGGAAGGCACGTTTCACGCGCTCGGGTGCGCGGAGTACGGCACCAAGGTTGTTGGCGGCGTGACTCCGGGCAAGGGCGGAACGAAGCACGAGGGCTGGCCGGTGTTCAATACGGTGGCCGATGCGGTGAAGGAGACGGGCGCGAACGCGACGATGATTTTTGTGCCGCCGCCGTTTGCAGCCGATGCGATTCTCGAGGCCGAGGACGCGGGGCATTCCGTTGATCGTGTGCATCACCGAAGGCATTCCCACGCTGGACATGGTGAAGGTTTGGGCGAAGTTGAAGACCTCAAAGTCGCGGCTGATCGGGCCGAATTGTCCGGGAGTGATTTCACCGGGTAAGGCGAAGATCGGCATCATGCCGGGGCGGATTCATAAGGAAGGGTCGGTTGGTATTGTGTCGCGGTCCGGAACTCTCACCTATGAGGCCGTGCATCAGCTCACGCAGCGCGGCATCGGCCAGTCGACGGCGATCGGCATCGGCGGCGATCCGATCATCGGCACTACGCACATCGATGCGATGCGCCTGTTGAATGACGATCCCGACACTGAAGCGATCATCATGATCGGCGAAATCGGCGGATCGGCTGAAGAAGCCGCTGCGGAGTTTGTGAAGCAGCATGTGAAGAAGCCGGTAGTGGGATTCATCGCAGGACAGACGGCACCTCCGGGTCGCCGGATGGGTCATGCCGGAGCCATCATCTCAGGCGGGCAGGGAACAGCTGCCGACAAGATGAAGGCGATGCGCGAGGCGGGGATTCATGTCGTGGTTTCGCCGGCGGAGATTGGCGAGACGCTGGCGAAGGTGATTGGGAAGTGACGACAGGCCACTAGCTTCTAGCTGCTAGCCTCTTGCTCAGAAGGCCCACCGCGATGGTGGGCCTTCGTGCTTCAATTGGATCGATGAAGGAACTGTGGATTGGCGTTGTAGAAGTACTTACGGACCCGAGCACCGGTGACACCAATACGCGCGCATTTACAAATGTCGTTACATGGGCGACTTCTATTTCAAGTTATTTGGCGAATGTGACGAACGTTTTTTCAGGCTATCAATGGACCGTGCTCAGTTCTGAGAACGTTAGACCCATCGATTTCGAAGCCGAATTCGACGAGGAGATAGTCGAAATAATTGAGCGCGCGAAGATCAATCCCAATGCATGTATTTTCGCGACATTCCATTACTATCCATCGAAGCCCTCATAGCAAGCTAGCAGCTAGAAGCTAGTAGCTAAGAGCTGCTGCCTCACCAGACCCGGCACGGCTTGGGGCTGACCATTTTGTCGCTTGGTTTGCAACTGAAGCTTTTCGCGAATTCAGGCAGATCCTGCAGGATTGAGTTTGTTCGGTACTCGTCCGGTGCATGTGGATCGCCTTGGGCCTGGCTGCGGAGTTGCTCGGGGCGCGTGTCAGTACACCACTGTTGCGCATACGCGATCCAGAAACGCTGGTCGGGCGTGTAACCGTCGGTTTTGGCAGCCATATCAAGGTGTGCAGCCTGCGCCTTGTCCTCCCACGCGAGCCATGCGAGCCACAATCCACCGAGGTCGGCCAGATTTTCGCCGAGTGTGAGTTTGCCGTTCAGGTGGACGCCGGGAACCGCTTCAATGGCGTCGTATTGATCGACCATGCACTGAGCTTTTTCCTTGAACTTGGCTTCGTCTTCCTTGGTCCACCAATCCTTCAGATTGCCGTCTTTGTCGTACTGGCGGCCTTCATCGTCGAAGCCGTGGGTGAGTTCGTGACCAATGGTAGATCCCATATCGCCGTAGTTGGCCGCATCGTCTTCCTTATCGCTGAAGAAGGGCGGCTGGAAGTAGCCGGCGGGAAAGTTGACGTTGTTCTGCTGCGGATCGTAGTAGGCGTTGACGGTGGGCGGCGACATGTACCATTCGCCCTTGTCGACGGGCTTGCCAATCTTGGCCAGATCGCGATTGAAGTTGAACACCCGCACGCGCTCCTGGTTGCCCAGCGCGTCGCCGCGCACGATTTCGAGCTTAGAGTAGTCGCGCCACTTGTCGGGATAGCCGATCTTGTTCATGACCGTCTTCAGCTTTTCCTTGGCCTGGACTTTGGTGGCGGGGCTCATCCAGTCGAGCGAGTCGATGTCCTTATCCATGGCCTGCTCGATGGCCAGTGTCATTTCGACAGCCTGCTGCTTTGCTGCCGGCGGAAAGTATTTGGCTACGTAGACCTGGCCGAGGGCTTCGCCCATTTCGCGATCGACGCGGGTGGTGCAGCGTTTCCAGCGTTCCTGCTGCTTCTCAGCGCCGTTCAGGATGTGCGCGTAGAAATTCCACGACTCAGTTTCGAAAGCCTCCGGCATGCTGGTGCCGGCGTAGGCGTGCAGCAGGTGCCAGCGCAGATAGGTCCGGATCTGGTCGAGCGGTGTGTCTGCGACGAGCGCGTTGAATTCCGCGAAGAACTTTGGCTCCATATCGTTCGCCTTGCCGGACGCGGGAGCGTGGGCGGCTTCAACGTAGTCAGGCAGCGAGAAGTGAGTAAGCTCCTTGGAGAACTTCGCAACGTCGGTGGGGTGGTTCAGGTTTTGCGGATCGCGCGTCTCTGTGATGGTGAGGGAAGCCTTGGCGAGACGCGTTTCGATGGCCATCACGGTGTCGGCATCCTTGGCTGCCTGCGTTTCAGATTCACCGGCGAGCATGAACATTTTGCGGACATGGTCAACGTACTGCTTGCGCTGCTCGATGGATTTGGCGTCGGTGCGCGTGTAGTAATCGCGTTCAGGCAGGCCAAGGCCGCCCGCTCCATAGAAGCTGATCACCTGGGTGGAGTCGGCGTAGTCCTGGTTGGAGCCCATGCCGAAAAATGCGTTAACGCCGATGGTGTGCAGGTGCGCGAGCAGCACAGGCAGCTCGTCCGTGGAGCGCAGCGCGGCAATGCGGTCGAGTTCGGGTTGGATGGACGTAAGGCCAAGTTTGTTGACGCTGACAGTGTCCATGCAGCTCGCATATTCGTCGCCGATTTTCTGTTCGTTGGGCGTGCGGTTCGGATCAGGTTTCGAGGCGTCTTCGAGGATCTGCTTCAGGTGGAGGCGATTCAATTCGAAGAGCTCAGTGAAACGGCCGTACGAAGTCTGGTCTGGCGGCAGCGGATTGCGCTTGAACCATCCGTTGCAGCTGTAGCGATAGAAGTTTTCGCAGGGATCGACGGTTTTGTCGATCAGGGAGCTGTCGAAGACGCGCAATTCCGGCGTCGTCTGTGCCGATTGGATGTTGATTCTGGCTGAAGGCGGGTATCGCCGGAAAGAGAGCAATCAGAGCAAGGCCGGAGAGAGGGAGTACAGCGGCAAAGCGGGACATGGCGAAACTCTAGCAGATTGGGCGCGGCTAAGTCGTCAATTGTGACCGGTACAATAGCAGATGGGCTAAAGCCTCTTTTCAAGGAGCTATCGAGTGGCGCAGCGCACTTTCAGCATTATCAAACCAGACGCAGTGAGCAAGGGTTATGCGGGGGCCATTCTGGCCGAGATCGAGAAAGCCGGGTTCAAGTTCATTTCGATCCGGAAACAGACGATCTCGAAGGATCAGGCCAAGGGTTTTTATCATGTGCACGCGGCGCGGCCATTCTTTAACGACCTGTGCGAATTCATGTCGTCCGGTCCGATTTTCCTGATGGTGCTGGAGAAGGACAACGCGATCGCCGATCTGCGCAAGCTGATGGGCGCGACCAATCCGGCGAATGCCGAAGAGGGAACAATTCGCAAGAAGTTTGCCGGATCGATCCAGGAGAACGCAATTCACGGTTCGGATGCGGAAGAGACAGCGGCGTTCGAGATCGGTTATTGGTTCGCGGGGTATGAGCTGATTTAGGCGAACGCAACTGAACTGACATCTTAGCCGAAGAGATTGTCGATCTTATCGCGGAGCGCGGCGACTTCGCGTCGCAATTCCGCAACCGTTGACTCCAGTTTCTCGATGCGGTCGTCCTGCTCCGGTGTATTCGAAGCAATAACCTGTGTAGGCGCTGAGTCCACCGGCATCTGGATCGACTCCACCGGGCCGGATAACAGATGCGCATAGCGCGCTTCGCGCGCTCCGGGCTGGCGGGGTAGGAGCGCGACGAGCGACGGTTCGCGTTCCATCAGCTTTTGCAGGCCGGCGATGACATCGCTGATCTCGGTGAATGGGTGCATGCGCTCGGTGCGGCTGCGAAGTTCGCCGGGCGTTTGTGGGCCGCGTAACAGCAATACACAAATCAGTGCGGTTTCAGCCCGGCTGAAGTTGAATGCCTCACCCAGCCAGTGCTCATACTTGGTCACTCGGCCGTCGGCGGAGCGGGCGCGGCCGGCGAGTTGCTTGTTCTCGAGACCGTGCAGCGCCTGGCGCGTGTCGTCTTCGTCGAGATCCATTACCGGCTCGCGGTTCGAGCGCTGATTGCAGGCGTTGATCAAAGCGTTGAGCGTCAGCGGGTAGTAATCGGGTGTTGTGATTTCTTTCTCGACGAGGGCGCCGAGAACGCGGGCTTCGCCTGTGGAGAGCTTGATGGGCTCGGTGACCATGGGTCTATTGTGACATCTGGCTTCGCACTATTTGCCGTTGTTGCGGGATCGTTTGTAGAAATTGTGCGGTGTCGTCCCTTGCTTTCCCACCCATGCTTCGCATGGATGGGGCACCCTAGATTGGCATCCTGCATCAAGCGGACTCTTCCTGCGGTTTGCGATTCTTCGTGAGCAGGAAGTAGACCACCGGCGTGACCACGAGGCTGAGCACCATGGAGATGGCGAGGCCGCCGATGACGGCGATGGCCAGCGGCTGCAGCATCTGCGAGCCGGCGCCGAGCGCGAAGGCCAGCGGCAACATGCCGCAGACGGCGGCGATGGCCGTCATCACGATGGGACGCAGTCGGCGCTGCGCGGCGTGCATCATGGCCTCAGCGGCGGAAGCGCCTTCGGCGCGGAACTTCTCGTCGGCATCGAGCAGCAGAATGCCGTTCTTGGCGACGATGCCGATGACCATGATGAGGCCCATGAACGACGCCACGTTGAACGTGGTGTGCGTGATGAGCAGGGCCAGGATGACGCCGGAGATGGACAGCACCGATGACGTGAGAATCGCGATCGGCGCAGGGAAGTTGCGGAACTCGGTGAGCAGCACGCCGAACACCAGCGCCAGCGCCAGCAGCAGCACGCTGCAGCAGATCGCGGAAGGACTTCTGCTGTTCCTCGTAGGTGCCGCCATACTCGACGCGGACCGATGGAGGCAGATGCAAGTCCTTCGACGGTCTGCTGCACCCTGGCCATGCGCGCGTGCCGAGGTCGGAGCCTTCCAGGCGGCCGGTGACGACGACGAGGCGCTGCAGGTTTTCGCGCCGAATTTCGTTCTGCGGCGGCAGCTGCTGGACTGTCGGCGAGCGAGCCGAGCGTCGCGGTGTGGCCGGAGGCGCTGTTGAAGACGGTGTTCTCGATCGCATCGAGCGAGCTTGCGGTGGTCGTCGCTCAGGCGCACGCGAATGGTGTAGGGCCGGCCGTTGGCGATCAGCGGATCGTCGTGGGTAATGCCATCGAGGATCGCAGTCGCATCTTCGGAAACCTCGGTTGGAGTGAAGCCGAGCCGTGCCGCGACTACGGGATCGACCTGGAAGTTGGTCGCCGGTCCGCTGATGGTGTTCTCGATGCCGTTCTCCACGTCGACCACGCCGGGAATCTTGCCGATGGCGTCGCCGACCCGGGGGCCGAGTTGAGCTCAGCAGCAGCCGCATCGTCGGAGAAGATCTTGATCTGGATCGGCTCGGGCGCATTGGAAAGATCGCCGATCATGTCCTGCAGCACCTGCGTGAACTCGATGTCCAGCTCCGGCTCGGTGGCTTTGATCTGCGAGCGCGCACGTCCTCCATCACGTCCTCGATGCCGCGGCTGCGTTTGGCCTTGAGCTTCACGGTGAAGTCGCCGGTGTTGGCTTCGGTGACGGCGGCCAGGCCCATCTGCAGGCCGGTGCGGCGCGAGGTGCTTTCGACTTCGGGCGTCTGACGCGAAGAATGCGTTCGACGTGCTGGAGGACGCGGTTGGTCTCAGTGAGCGAACTGCCGGCGGGCATGATGTAGTCGAGGATGAAGCCGCCTTCGTCCATCTCGGGCAGCAGGTCGGAGCCGAGCGCCTGATAGCCGGCATAGGTGCGCGACGACCAGCACCAGGCATGCGACGCCGAGCCAGAGCGGCTTGGCCAGCGCCCAGTCGAGCACGCGGCGATGGACTTGGAGCACGCGGCTGAGGAAGCGGCCCGCCGCGTGATCGTCGTGTGTTCACGGCATCGGCGTCGCGATTCGCGCAGCAGCACGAGGCTCAGGCCCGGCGTCCAGGTGAGCGCCAGCACCAACGAAGTGAGCAGCGACGCGGTCATGGTGATGGCCAGCGCGCGGAAGAAGCTGCCTGTGACGCCGCTGACCGAAACCAGCGGCAGAAACACAACGACCGGCGTGATGGTCGAGCCGATCAGCGGCACGGTGATTTCGCTGAGCGCCTTGCGCACGGCGCTCGGCGCGGGGTTCGCCGTTGTCGCGGTGCATGACGATGTTTTCGACCACCACGATGGCGTCGTCGATGACCAGGCCGATGGCGGCGGCCAGGCCGCCCAGCGTCATCAGGTTGAAGCTTTGGCCGATGAGCCACAGAGCACCAGGATGGTGACGGCGATGGTGACCGGGATGACGAGGCCGGCGATCAGCGAGGAGGTCCAGTCGCGCAGGAAGAGGAAGAGGATGATGCAGGCCAGGATGAGCCCGATGAAGATGGCGTCGCGCACGCTGGAGATGCTGTCGCGCACCAGTTGCGACTGGTCGTAGAAGGGCTCGAGCCTCACGCCGGGCGGCAGTTTCTGGCGCAGCTCGGCGATCTCAGCGGCGACGGCATCGGCCACCGCGACGGTATTGCTGAAGCAGGCTGGCGCGCGATGTTGAGCAGCACCGCGTTTTTGCCGTTGGCGGTGACCGTGGTGTAGACGGGCATGCGTCGATGGCGCCACGGTAGCCACGTCGGCAACACGCACCGGCGCGCCGCTGGCGGTGGTCTTGACCACCAGTTGCCGCAGCCCGTCGGCATCGTGGACCTGCGCGCCCACCAGCCCGAGAATGAGCTGATGATTGGCCTCGTAGAGGCCGGGCGAGTCGACGATATTCGATGCCTGGATCGCGTTGACGAGGTCGGGAATGGTGACGCCGTTCGCCGCGAGCAGGGCCAGGTCGGGCATTACGTGAAACTCCGGCACCTGGCCGCCCTGCACGGTTACGGTGCTGACGCCGAGCGACGCGGTTCAGCGGCGGCTTCAGGTCGTAGGTGGCCATCTCCCAGAGCTGCGTCTGCGGAACGGTGTCGGATGTGAGGCTGTAGCCCAGAATCGGAAAGGTGGCGAAGGTGAGGCGGTTGGTGGTGATGCGCGCGGTGGGCGGCAGCGTCTGCTCCGACTTTGCTGAGAGCCGCATCCACCAGCTGCAGCGCGCGAACATATCGACGTTCCAGTCGAAGAAGAGGCTGACCTCAGCCGATCCGCGGCTGGTGGTGGAGCGCACGGTCACCAGGCCGGGCACGGAGTTCACCGCGTCTTCAATGGGCTGGTGATGGTGACTTCCATCTGCTCCACAGGCATCACGCCGTTGTCGACGCCGATGACGACGCGCGGGAAATTCGTCTCTGGGAAAGACGGAGATGGGCACCTGGAACGCGAGGTAGATGCCGGCGATGGTGAGTACGGCCGCGAAGAAGAAGATGGTGCGCGTGGAGCGAGCCAGCCAGAATGGTTCTTCGTGTGTCACAGGCGCTGGAGGTGGCGATCGACATCAGTCCTTGTCGCCTCCGCTCGTCGGCTGCGGGCTTGGCGTCGTCACCGCTCGGCGGGGCCGACCTTCACCTTGGCGCCTTCGTCCAGGCCGTAGGAGCCGACGGTGATGACCATGTCAGCTCGGCGTCAGACCCTTCGGTGATCTGCGACGTCGTCGCCATCTTGAATGCCGAGCGTCGACGGCTTTCTTGTGCGCCGCGCCGTCGGCGCCGACGACCATGACGGATTTGCGTGCCGTCCTGCGCGGTGAGGATCGACGAGACGGGAACCTTCAGCGCCTGCGCAACGGTGCGGCCGGTGATGGAAACCTTGACCGGCGTGCCCACTTTGAGCGCTGGATTCTTTGTTGTCGACCTTCAGCCAGACTTCGACCGTGGTGCTGCCGGGGTCGAGCGCCGGGCTGATCAGCGTAACCTTCGCAGCCACGGGATCGTGGACGCCGGGTACAAGGATGGATCGCATGCGTCGCCGACCTTCATCTGCTGCGCGAGGCTCTGCGCGATGTGCGCCTTGGCCAGCAGCGCTGAGGTATCCATCACCGTGAGCAGCGGCGCACCGGCGGCAGCGGTTTCACCGGCATAGAGGGGGCGATCGGTGACCACGCCGTCGATGGGGCTGCGAATCTCGGAGTAGCTGACCTGTGCGGCAGCGCTTTTGTATTTGCCTTCGGCCGACGTGAGCTGGCCCTGCGCCGACTTCAGCGCGGCCTCGCGGCTGACGTTGTGCATGGATTCGAGATGCTTCGCAGCGGCGTCGTAAGCGGCCTGCGCCTGCACCAGCGCAGCCTGCGCAGTGTCAAGATCGCGGCCCGGAATGGCTCCCTCAGCAAAGAGTTGCTTGCGGCTGTTCACGATGCTGGTGTTGAGGTCGAGATTGGCCTTGGCCTGGGCGTAGTCGAGTTCGGCCTTCTGCGCATCTTCCGGCACCTGCGCCTTGGTTGCAGTGGCATAGGCGGCTTGCGCGGCTTCATACGTGCCCTTGTTGTCCTGCGCCGCGGCGGCGAGGTCGGCGTTCTCGAGGACGGCGAGCAACTCGCCTTCTTTTACTTTCGCTCCGCGCTGCACGAAGAATTTTTTGACCGGCGCGCTGATCTTGGGCACGATGGCGGCCTGTGCCAGTGGTGCAAGAATGGCATCGGCGGTGATGTGCTCGGAGATTGCGCCCTGCTCAGGATGCTCGGCCTGCACGGTGATTTCGGTCGCGGGCGTTTCTTCCTTCTTGCACCCCGCAGCTAAAAGAACGAGGAAGAGAGCAGCGGTAGAGGATACGCGTAGGTATTGTGCTGCGCGTAGCCTCGCGGCGAGTGCGGACATGGTCGTCGATTCGAATCACTTCGTTCATGGGTTCACATGGTTCCAGTGAGGGTTTGCAGTGCCGCCAGTGCCGCCTCGTAGCGCACGCGGCCATCTTCGCGAGCATTTTCCGCAGTGATGAAAGCCGATTGTGCGTCGACCACTTCAAGCACCGTGGCTTCGCCGCCGGTGTAACGCATCCGGGTGAGGCGCAGGCTTTCGGCGGCGGTAGCCACGCTGTCGTCGAGCGAGGCAAGCTGATCCCGTGCGGCCTGCGCTTCGGCGTAGGCTTCGTCGAGTTGGGCGACCAGGCGGCGCTGCGTTGCGGTCAACGCAACCTTCGCGGCATCGCGCTTGATCTCGCTTTGCTTCACCTTGTGCTCGGTGGCAAGCCAGTCCCAGACCGGAATATCGAGAGTCGCCATGGCCGAGTAGCCGAGGTTCTTTACGCCGTCCGGGCCATTTACGGCAAATTGGGGCGCGTCGATGCCGTAGGTGTAGTTGAGGCCGAGGCTGGGCAGGTAGGCGGCGCGGGCGGCAAGGACATCGGCGTCGCTGACCTTCAAAGTTGCAAGCGCGCTTTTGAGTTCGGCATTATTTTTCGCGGCGAGCTGGTCGACTTCCCCGCGGGCAGCGAGCGGCGCTGGGGTGCCCGGCACGCTGATCGTGTAGGACGTACGGGGATCGGGGAAGAGCAGCACGGCGAGTTCAAGCCGCGCCTTCTCGGCATTGACCTTTGCGTCGGAGAGTTCGCGATCGCGCTGTTGCTGCTCAAGCAGGGCCTTCACCGTGTCGGCGTGCGCGGCTTCCCGGGCCTGTTCACGCTGGCCGGTGAGCTTGGTGAAATCGTCTGCCTCTACCTTGGCGCGCTGAGCAATGGCGAACTTCTCGTCGGCGGCGGCAACGCCGTAGTAAAGGCCAGTCACGGTGGAGACGAGACCGCGGCGGGCGATCTCCAACTCGGCGGCGGCAACGGCTGCCGCTGCGTCTGCGTGGCGGACACCGGAGATCTGAGCCAACCCGATCTCATGGTTGACGACGGCCTGGCTGGCGTATTCGCGCACGGCGTTGTTGGCGATGAAGATCGGGGAAGGTTGGGCTCCCGCGCCTTGGCCCGCCTGATTATGAAACCCATTTGGCTGCGTGTAGAGATATTGGTTGTGATATATCACGCTGGGCAGCAAGCCGGCGCGGGCAATGGCGCGGTCGAGGCCGGCGACTCTGCTATCGGCTAGTGCGGCCGCAAAGGTAGGCTCGCTGGATTGTGCGCGCTTCAGGGCCTCGTCCAGCGTGATAAGGACAGGCTGCGAGGTCGCCGTTGAGTCCGGCGGCGCGGCTTGCACCATGGTTTGCGCGGATGCAGATGCGGTCGCGAAAACGACTGCGCCCAGAAGAGATGCGCCGAGCTTTGGAAGCAAGTTGGTGCGCCTCGAGCCGGAGATTGGTCTGATGTCGATCGGCACAGGAACACAGAATATAGGCAAAACCTTAATTTCACCTGAGTCCAGCATGAATCTACGGGAGTTGGCGGCCAAACGTTGAGTTGTGCGCTTAAGATGTTTCTGCATGGAAACGACAAAGATAGCAGGAATCGAAGTCTCGCGGGTGGGCCTGGGGACATGGGCAATCGGCGGATCGGAATGGGGTGCGGTTGCCGAGGATGCGGCGATCGCGACCTGTTTGAGTGCGATCGAACGCGGCATTAATTTGATTGATACTGCCCCGATCTACGGCCGGGGGCGCGCCGAGGAGATTGTCGGCAAGGCGATGCGGGCACATGGCAGGCGCGATGCGTTCCATATCGCAACCAAGGCCGGGCTGGAGTGGAACGAGCGCGGGGTATTTGCGAATTCGACGCCGGCGCGGCTGCGGCGCGAAATCGAAGACAGCCTGCGCCGGCTTGGGACGGACTATGTCGATCTCTACCAGATTCATTGGCCGGATACGCGTGTGCCGGTACCGGAAGTCGCAGGCGTGCTGGCGGAGTTCCAGCGTGCGGGCAAAGTGCGAGCCCTGGGCGTCAGCAACTTCAGCGCGGCGCAGATGGAGGAGTTTCGGAACGTTGCTTCGCTGGCTTCAGATCAGCCGCCTTACAACATCTTCGAACGCGACATTGATGGCGAGACTCTGCCCTGGTGTGCGGCGAATGACGTAGCGGTGTTGACCTACAGTTCGCTTTGCCGCAGTATGCTGGGCGGTCGCCTGCACCGGGAGATGAAGTTTGATGCCGGAGATATTCGCGCGGTTGATCCCAAGTTCCGGGAGCCGCGCTTCGCACAATATATAACTGCGGTTGAGCGGCTGGCTGCCCTGGCTCGCGAGCGTTATGGGAAATCCGTGGCTCAGTTGGCGGTGCGGTGGGTGCTTGATCGGCCGGGCGTTTCGGTGGCGCTTTGGGGAGCCAAACGCCCGGATCAACTCGATGCGGTTGCCGGAGTGATGGGATGGAAGCTCGATTCCACGACCATGGCCGAGATTGATCGCATTGTGGCGGAGTCAGTGACCGATCCGGTGGGGCCGGAATATCTCACTCCGTTGGCGCGAGAGGATTGAGCGGAGGCTCGCAGGGTGCCGACGGGCGGTGAGATGATGCACACGCCACCCCCGGCCTGTTCTGCGATACTAAATCGTTATGCCAATCGAAGACCTGCAGAAGGCTGCACAAAAAATCGCCGGATTCCTTGCTTCCCTCAACAAGCTGGGCGGAATGCGCTTGAAATACCGCATCACCGCCGGCGATGGCGCCCGCGATCCCGAGGGGCTGGAAGCGCGCATGATCTACGTGGAACTGGGCGGCCCGGATGTGCTGCTGCTGACGCAGCACAATGGCGAACTGCTGCGGGCGCTTGAAACACTTGCCGCGCAGATGCTGCGCCTCGAACAGCGCGAGCACGATCTCGTCAGCTTTGACGCCGGCAACTTCAAGGCACTGCGGGCGCAGGAACTGCGCATGTCGGCCGAGGTTGCCGCGGATAAGGTGCGCAAGTCAGGTGTTCCGTATGCGTTTCCCCCGCAGAACAGCCGCGAGCGCCGCCTGTTGCACATGGCGTTTCGAGATCTTCCCGGCGTGGAGACGGCCAGCTCCGGCGAGGGACAGGACCGATTTCTAGTGGTCTTTCCCGAGGGCAAGACGAACCTGCCGGTGACGCCGCCGATGAAGCCGCGTGGATTCGGACGGCGATAAGTTCGCAGACGGAGAAGGGGTATCGCGCCGCCGCCGCTCTGTGTACTCTCTGGGAACGGATTCGTTGCACATCCAGAGCGAGAACTGGAGCTGGCAAATGTCGTCGCAACCATGGCAACTCGAATTCAAGCGCCTCTGGAATGAGCTAGTTCCTCCCGAGGGGCAGGCCGCGACTGTTCAAGGAGAATTGATTCGCGCCGTGGGCAGACTGAGCGACGAGGCCTATCGTAACGGCAATCACAATTTCGGCAAGAACCACAAGATGCTATGTCAATTCTTGCGCGCGAATCTCAGGGACCCTGGTGTCTTTAGTGCGACCGAAATTGCAGAAATCGACCAATGGATCGACCGTATTCTTGATGCAAAGAACCCGGATCTAAGCGGGTCGACGTCCTGCTACTGTCGCCTCACTGAGAAGACCGTAAAATGGTGCCAGTCCAAGCCGGACCCAACTCCGCATAAACCAAATAATTCTCTCCATATTTAGATGGCGAATGAGAAATGATGAAAGCGCCATGTTCCGGGAACCAAGAATGAAAACTGCAGTTTCTATCCTGATGATGTTCGCGGCATTTGTGTGCTCCGCGCAGAAACGCCTTGTGTTGATCGACCAGGACGGATCGGGTCCTGGCGGCTCGAACCAGATGGCGATGCTCTCGCTGCTGCAAGCGCCACAAATCGAGGTCCTTGGCATCACCATGGTGACCGGTAATGCCTGGCGCGATGAGGAGACGCTTCACACGTTGCGCATGCTTGAGTTGACCGGCCATGGCAATGTTCCCGTCGCAAAGGGAGCCGTGTTTCCGCTAATCCGCACCGAGCGGGAAACGCAGCTCTCCTCCGGGATTGACGGCAAGGTTACGTGGCTGGGCGCATGGGGGCAAGGGCCGATGACGCTGGTCGAAACCAATGGCGGCGTCACTCCGTTCACGCCCGACAAACTCAACACCCATGGGCCCTATGCGATTCCACTACTGCCCGAAGGCATGCCGTCTCTGAAGCCCATCGCGGAGGATGCCGCGCATTTCCTGATTCGACAAGTGCGGGCGCATCCGCACCAGGTGACAATCTATGCCGCAGGGCCGCTGACCAATATCGCGCTGGCCGTTTCGGTCGACCCCGAATTTGCGGAACTGACACAGGGCATCGTGATCATGGGCGGAAGCCTGAATCCGCAGACCGACGATCCGGAGTTTGCCACCAGTCCGCGTCACGAATTTAACTTCTGGTTCGATCCCGAGGCGACGCATATCGTGCTGCGCGCTGCGTGGCCGCGAATCGATGTGACCACGGTGGATGTTTCGATCAAAGCGCCGTTCACACAGAAGATGCTCGATGACATTTCGAAATCGCAATCGCTAACCGCGAAGTACATCGCAGCGTGGAGCCAGAATCGCTATTACCTGTGGGATGAATTGGCGGCGTGCGCGTGGCTCGATCCGACTTTGATCACGAAGGAGACTGTCGAGTACATGGACATCGACCTGAGCCACGGCCCCAGTTATGGAGACACGCTTACGTGGACAGACAAGCTAAAGCCGCAGACAGGCGTGCGACTGGTTCATGCGCAGCTCGATCTTGATCTGCCGCGCTTTCAGAAGATGTTTGTCGAGCTGATGTCGCGCTAGGAAAAGTGACGGAACTCCTGTGAAATCAGGCGGTCTCTTCGGTACTCTTGCGAAATTGAGCTAGCCACCATTTAATGAAGAAAAGCTTTCTAGATCATCTGAAGTCCTTTGCCTGATTGCCTTGCGTTGTCACCAGATCACATTTGGAAAGAGGTCAATCATGATTCCTTCAGACTTTTTTGCGCGCGCCGGGCGCACACCACTGCTGGCCATGGCGTTGGTCGTCGCGTTAGCGGGATGCGAATCGAAGCAGGACAAGGCAATCGACCAGGCAAAGAAGCAGGCAGCCGCAACCGGGCAGCCGCAGCAGATCGTTTCTGTCGATAAGACCGGAACCACCACGACGACGGTGGTGCAGCCGCCAGCAAAAGGGCAGTCTACCGAGGCGATGACGACCACCACGACGCCTACGACGCCGGGAGCACCGGTTCCGCCGCCGCAGGATCCGAAGGTCTTTCCGGTTGGCGGGGATCCGAACCAGGCCAGGATCAGGCAGCAGCCCAGCCGGCCGCAGGATGGAGGCAAGACTTCGCCATCAGGACCGCCTGCCACCGGTGCATGTCACGATTCAGGCCGGAACCAGCCTGGCGATTCGTGTTGACCAGCGGATCAGCGTGAAGACCAGCCACCCCGGCGACACGTTTACGGGCGAAGTCGTGGAGCCGGTGGTTGATCCCAACGGCAATGCAGTCGTGCCGAAGGGAACACGGGTGGGTGGTGTCATTGATGAAGCTCACAAGCGCGGCCACTTCAAAGGCGCGTCGGTGCTGGAACTGCGGCTGACCTCGATGACGCTGAACGGAACCGCAATATCACCTGAGGACTGCTGATCTCACCGAACGCAAGAAGGGCAAAGGCAAGCGCTCCGCGGCCATGATCGGCGGCGGAGCGGGCCTCGGCATGCTGATCGGCGGCATCGCCTACCGGAGGCACAGGCTTGCTGATTGGCGGACTCGCCGGCGGCGGCGCAGGCGCGGCGGGTGCTGGGCTCACCGGCAACCGCGACCTCGACATCCCGGCAGAGTCGATAGTGCACTTCAAGCTGGCGCAGGACCTTGTGGTGCAGGGCGAATACGCGGACTCTCAACCAGAATCCTCTTGCCAGCTGAGCGACCTGCAGGAACAATGCGGCCAGAGGCGAGTCATGGCAAATGAATCCATTCTCGGTGGGAGCGAACTGGTTGCGTTCGCTCCCACGACTGATCCGGCAAAAGCGCGAGCGTTCTACGAAGGCGTACTCGGGCTGCGCACTGGTGGCCGATGAAACGCCTTTCGCTCTGGTCTTCGATGCAAATGGAACCATGTTGCGCGTGACCACGGTTCACGAACTGAAGCCGGACCCATTCACGGTATTGGGCTGGCAGGTCACAAATATCGAATCGACCGTCGATCGACTCGCCGCAGCCGGCGTCGAGTTCAACCGCTACAAGGGAGTGAATGACGCCGATCCGCGCGGCATCTGGAACTCGCCCAGCGGCGCGCGGGTTGCGTGGTTCAAAGACCCGGATGGGAATGTGCTGAGCGTGACGGAGTTCAAGACTGCGTAGATTTGAGGTTTCCCATGTCTCAGAATCGAGACATGGGGAACCCGGCTGTTTGGGATTCACTGGATGCGCTTGAACTGAATTAGGCGGTCAACTCTGAACGTTGTGATCTTGTGCACCGGCTGCCAATCATTTCTTGCATCGTTAAGCCAATACACATACCTGGGGTGTGCCGGAATCGTCGCTACAAAGGAAAGCTGGAAATGCGCAGTAAAAAAGTTGCTTTCCAAGTCCTTCTCCCACGCGGCTCGAACGGGGTCGTCCTTCGCCAGATCCCAACGATTGGAGACGTCCAGATTTTTGCATGCTTCCTTGTCGATTGCGCCGCCCTCGATCAACTGCGTGTACTCTGCCTCGGTTTGGACCGGCTGGCCCCGGAATAGATCTGGATGTGACAACCAGAAGCAGAAATCGACTCGGATTGGCGTTTTGGAGATGGGATGGTCGACGTCGGTGGCGTAGTTGAAAAACCAACCAGCGACGAGACCGATCGCGAGTGAAAAAGCAAGCGAGCTAATCCACAGCAGCTTCGAACGGAGAATTCGCCATAAGTCCGTGCTCTTCATGATGGCTCCGTGGAGCATTAGACGCGCAAGGTCGATGATTTGCAACGAAAGGCCGCGCATCGCGCGGCCTCACTGATCACTGACCCCTGATCACTTGCTTTTACCCGTTCAGCATTTCCTGCAGCTTGTTGAGAGTGCGGTGCAGGTCCTTGTCGGTGCGGCGAAGCTCGTCGATCTTGCCGATGGAGTGCATCACGGTGGTGTGGTGCTTGTTGCCGAACTGGCGGCCGATTTCGGGCAGGCTGGCCTCGGTCATCTGCTTGGCCAGATACATGGCAATCTGTCGCGGCACAACGACGTTGCGCGAGTTGTTCTTCTGCTTCAGGTCGCTCACCTTCATGCCGAACTGCTCGGCTACGGCGCGCTGGATCGACTCGATTGTGATCTTGCGCACCTGCATGTCGATGAACTGCTTGAGGCACTGCTGCGTCGTCGCGAGCGTGATTTCAGTGCGGTTCAGGTTGCACCAGGCGACCAGGCGGGTCAAGGCGCCTTCAAGTTCGCGCACGTTGGTGCGAACGTTGGATGCGATGAACAGGGCGACGTCGGTGGGAAGCTGGACCTGATCGTTCTCGGCCTTCTTCTGCAGAATGGCGACCTTGGTTTCAAGATCGGGCGGCTGAATGTCGGCGATCAGGCCCCACTCGAAACGCGAACGCAGTCGATCTTCAATCTCGGCAAGTTCTTTGGGCGGACGGTCCGAGGCGATCACGATCTGCTTCATGCTCTCGTGCAGAGCGTTGAAGGTATGGAAGAACTCCTCCTGCGTCCGCTCTTTCTGGGCGATGAACTGGATGTCGTCGATCAGCAGCACATCCACGGTGCGGAAGCGGTCGCGGAAGCTGGTCATGCGATCGTTGCGCAACGACGTGATCATTTCGTTGGTGAACTTCTCCGCGGAAACGTAGCAGATGCTGGCCGAGGGTTGACGCCGCTTCACCTCGTGGCCGATGGCGTGCATCAGATGGGTCTTGCCCATGCCGACGCCGCCATAGAGGAAGAGCGGATTGTAGGCGCGCGAAGGACGCTCGGCGACGGCCAGCGAGGCCGCGCGGGCAAACTGATTGCCATTCCCGATGACGAAGGCGTCGAACGTGTAGCGAGGATTGAGTTGGGCCGCCGTCGACCAGTCAAAGCGCGTTTGCTCCGGCGAACGCGATGTCAGGTGCGGTGGGCGCGTGCGCGGGCAGCGGACCGAAGCCGCCATCCCTGCGTTGCGGCGGCATCGACGGATCTTCGTCCACCGTGACGAATTGCACATCGTCGAACTCCAGCGACTGGAGGTCAATGGCTTCCTGGATCAGGTCGCCGTACTTATCACCGATGTGCTGAAACTCCTTGGAGGGAACGCGGACGAAGAGGATGCGGCCACTGGCGTGGCTGAAGCGGGTTGGTTTCAACCATGTCTCGAAAGACTGGCGAATCACCTTTTTTTCCAGAGCTGCAAGAATCTGCAGCCAGGGATTGAGAGCCGAAGCCGGCGAAATTGCGAATGCCATCGAGCGAATCCTTGCCGGCGCCACCTGTGTACTACCGTGTGAGTTCAACCGCGCGGTTAAGGCAATGGCTCACGCATCGAGTGAAGTAATTGCTCACCCGCATTTGCTGACTGAGAACATGCCTGATGGCCGTTGGTCTGCCTCGGAAAAACACTGCGAGGCACGGGTTGAAATTCACTCCGTGGGACGCTCGGAAACTTTCTTGAACGGTCCCGATGGTAGCACATTTAGGGTGCGTTGCAATCCCTCTTTCACATAACTTTTGGGAACAAGTCGAAGGTTGCACCACGTACGGTGAAACAGATCATAGACGATCGAAATTCTCACGCTGCGAGCGCAAATTTCCGGTCAGTTGTTGCTTCCATCGGACACTTTCGACTTCGATGCGGCATTCTGTCGGTGTGGTCGCTGCGATCTGGATCGATTCGCGTCGCCTGGTCTCGGACTGCAAGAAGTACGCCTGGAAGCCCAGGGCGGAATTGCCAGCCGCTGGCTTCCGAGCCCAACCTTCGATATACTTAATACTTGCCGTCCCGAGCGGTTCTGCACTTCACTTGCCCCAGCCGAATTTGAGGCAGGTTGCTCTTTCTTGAGGAAACAGCAACAGAAGGAAATGGGCTTCGCCCTGAGTCAAGTGCAGAACCGCTGTCGGCGAAGATTTTAAACAGGAAACAGGAGCGCATTTTTATGCCCAAGCGCACATTTCAACCCAACCGGCGTCACCGCTCGAAGACGCACGGCTTTCGCTCACGTATGAAGACCAAGTCGGGAGCAGCCGTGCTGAGCCGTCGCCGTGCCGCAGGACGCAAGCGCGTATCTGTCAGCGCCGGCTATCGCGACTAAGGCAGTTCTCCAATTGGATGTTGAGCGAAGCCTAAGTCATTCCCGCCGTTTTGTTTCGGCTGGAGCAGGTACCAGAGCAAACAATCTCTCTGGCCGAAATCCTTCCAGTTTTGCGATGAGCATTTCCTCCAAGCCTGAGCCGCATACCGCCGCACCTGCAGTGCAAGTTGCGCCGGCAGGGCCAAAGGTTCGCCAATCTCTGGCTGGCGCACGTCTGCGCAAGCACGCGGATTTCCAACGCGCCTACGCCGAAGGACGGAAGCGCCGCTCCAGTTCGATGAGCTGGTTTCTGGCTGCGCAGAGCGAGGCGGCCGGCCCGCGCGTGGGACTGACGGTGGGTAAAGTGCTCGGCAAGGCGCACGAGCGCAATCGCATCAAGCGACGGCTGCGTGATGCGTTGCGGCGGCATGTGGACCAGTTGCCGGCCGGATGCGACCTGATCCTCCATCCGCACCGCACGGTGCTGACGATGGAATTCGCGAAACTTGAGGCGGAGATTGTGCGTATTCTCCAGCAGGCCAATGCGGAAAAGGCGCGAGCAAACCCGAACCAAGCTGCACGCGCCAGCAAAGCTGAGCCCGCACGATGACACGTATTCTTCTTGCTCTGCTCGAGTTCTATCGCCGCTGGCTGTCGCCGGCAGTGCACGCGCTCGGTTCCGGCGGCGGATGCCGTTTTGTGCCGACCTGTTCGGAGTACGCTTCCATCGCGATTGCAACGCACGGTCCGCTCCGTGGGACAGGGCTCGCGATCTGGCGCCTGCTGCGCTGCCATCCCTTCAGCCGCGGAGGGCTGGACTCCGTTCCGCCGCGTAAGAGCCACGGCTCATTTGCCGCACGAACCCGTTACCATAGATAGAGCGGCTGCCATTCGGCGCCTCTCCTCAAAGACAGGAAGTTACATTGCCCGAAATTCGTAATCCAAACCTTGAGTCGCAGGGACCCGGCGGCGGTGGCGCCAGCGGCGGCGACTTTCGCAGTTCGATCCTCTTGATCTTTCTGGCCCTTGCGGGCGTGATGGTCTATCAGTATTTCCAGAAGCCAGCAGCGAATGCTCCGGCCAACCAGGCCCAGCAGACGCAGCAAGGGTCGCAATCGGCACAGCCGGCATCGTCTTCTTTCGCTCAGGCCGCAGGTGTTGGACCAACGCTCGCCGACCCCTAAGAGCCCTGTAGCCACGGTGAGCGCTGCCGCCGAAACCACCACCACCATTGAGAACGAGAAGTTCCGGATCACTTTTACGAACAAGGGCGCACAGGTCCAGCACTGGATACTCAAGCACTACACCGACTCCAGTGGTAAGCCGCTCGATATGGTGCAACAAGACGCCGCAAGCCGCTTCGGGCTGCCGCTCTCGCTTTTCACTTATGACAATGCTCTGACGACGCAGCTGAACACGGCGCTCTATGAGGCATCGGCCACGGGCCAGGTGCTCGCGCCAAACTCCGTCACCTTCCGCTACGCAGCAGGGGGTCTCGACGTGGTCAAGACCTTCACGTTCGACACGGCTATGTGATCGGTGTTCACGTCAATGTGCGCCGAAACGGCGAACCCGTCCGCGCACTGGTTGCGTGGCCCGCCGGGCTCGGCGATATGGAGGAGTTCCTCGCCGCCAGCGGCAAGCGCACTACATTCCTTGTTCCGACACAATCACAGCTTGCGTGGTCCATTGACGGCAAGCAGGACACGATGGCCGCGAAGAAGGTAAGCGGCGATGCCACTCTTGAGCAGCCATTTGAATATGCGGGACTCATGGACCTGTATTTCGCGACGGCGTTTCTGCCTGACGTACCTTCGCGTGCGACCGTCGTCACGTTTCACCACTCCATCGATCTGCCGGGCGATCTGAGCGATCCGAACAGCGCCAAGAAACCTGCGGACGTAATCGGACTGGCGATAGGCGACCAGAGTGGCGACACCCGGTTGCGGCTCTTCGCCGGACCCAAGGAAACCGATATTCTCAACTCCGTGCGCGCCATTGGCGCGGATGGCAAGCCGACCGGAGAGTCACTGGCATCGCTGATCCAGTATGGCTGGTGGGGCATCATCGCCAAGCCGCTGTACCTTGCACTGCGTGCCCTGCACAACATGATGGGCCCTGGAAAGTACAACTGGGGCTGGGCCATCATCATCATCACCGTTATCTTCAACCTAGTGCTGCTGCCCACGCGCATCTGGACGATGAAGTCGTCGCTGAAGATGATGCGGATCCAGCCCAGGCTGGACGCGCTCAAGAAGAAATATGCCAACCTGAAGATCAACGACCCCAAGCGCGCCGAGATGCAGGCCGAGCAAATGGCGATTATGAAGGAAGAAGGCGTGAACATGTACGGCGGCTGCCTTCCCCTCGTGCTGCAGATGCCGCTCTTCTTCGCCTACTATCGCGTGCTGCTGAATGCCGTTGAGTTGCGCCATGCGCAGTGGTTCTGGCTGCACGATCTCTCCATGCCCGATCCGCATTACATCCTGCCGATTCTCATCATCGGCACCATGTTCCTCGTGCAGTTCATCACGCCCTCGCCCGGAATGGATCCAGCGCAGCGTCGCATGATGGCCATCATGATGCCGGCCATCATGGGATTCACCCTGTTGCACTTTGCTTCGGGACTGGCGCTCTACTGGATCACCGGCAACATCATCAACCTGATCATGCAGGTCGCCATTAATCAGTCCAAGATCGGCAAGGAGATGCACGAGATTGCCGCCCGTCGCGCCGCGAAAAAACTTGGCAAGGGCGGAAACGTGAATCCAGCGAGTGATCCAGGGCCGGCGGTAGAAACTCCGCAAGCAAATAGATTGGGGTGCCCTGCCTCGTCTCGCGTTTTTGTTCTCAGGAAGCGGACCTGGGTGCTCCAGGTCTCGTGAGAGACCCGGGAACCTGGCGACAATCAGCACTGAAGTGGGTGCCCCATCCATGCGCGTTTTAAGCGCCATGGGTGGGAAAGCACAAATGTTTCAGCTCTCCAGCGCGGCTTTCAGCGCCTCCTCAATCTCCGGCAATGAAAATCGGAATCCAGCCGACAGCAGTTTTGCGGGTTGCACGCGAGCGCTTGCCAGCAGTGCTTCATTGGCCATCTGCCCGAATATCATCCGCATCGCGAACGCCGGGACAGCCAAAAATGCCGGCCGGTGCAGTTGACGGCCCAACGCCTGGGTGAATTCCGCATTCGTGACTGGGTTGCGGTGCAGTCATATTCAGCGGGCCGGACAGGGCCGTGTGGTCCAACGCAAACAGCATCGCCGCGATTGCATCGGCAAGACCAATCCAGCTCATCCATTGCCGACCGTTACCGAGGCGCGCGCCCAGTCCAACGCGAAATGGCGGCAGCATCTGTTGCAATGCGCCGCTGACCCGGGCCCAGCACAACGCCGAATCGCAGATATACTACGCGAATACCGCCTGAACCGCAGGCTCCGCGGCAGCCTCCCATTGCCGGCAGAGATCGGCAAGAAAACCCGTGCCGGGCGGCCGATGACTCGCTCAACACTTCACTCTCCACGATCGCCATAGATTCCAATAGCCGATGCCACCAGAAATGCTCGCGGCGGAGTGCGCAATGCGGCGAGCACCTTCGCAAGGCGGTGCGTGGAATCGACCCGGCTGCCGGCTAATTCGCGGCGGTACGCTTCGGTCCACCGATGCGCGGCGATGCTGGCGCCGGAGAGGTGAATCGCGGCCGCAGCGCCTTCCAACGGCGATGGATTCTCGATGGCTGTCTCCGCACCCGGATTCCATTGGAGCTGTCCTTCAGCTGTGGGGCCCGCCTTAGCAATTGAATGAGTCGGGATCCTTGCGCGCAGTCGAGCGCCCGGCGCAGTGCACTCCCCGAGCATGCCCGATGCGCCGCTCAGAGATGATTGCGCCGGAAACATTGTGAAATCCATATTTACAGGATGGGCGTTCCTTGATTGCGTATTCGATTTGTCCCGTTTGCTCAGAAGACTTGTGTTTAGTACCATGGGAATAGGTTTTGATCGGGGCAAAAATAGTCCTCGGTTATTCCCTGGAGGGCTGATGACTGAAGCGCCGGCTCGCAACGAGGAAACGCAAAAATCGCAAGTGGACACCGAAACCACGGAAAAGTTCATTGCGGAGAAACACATCGGCGAGCGCATCAAGCGGTTGCGGCTGAAGAAGTCGATGGGTTTGGTGGAGCTTGGCAAGCACACCGGTCTCTCGGCCAGCTTTCTGTCTCAGCTTGAAACCGGGCGTGTGGTCCCAACGCTGCGCAATCTCGCCCGCATCGCGATGGTCTTCTCGAAAGATCTCTCCTATTTTTTTGAGGCGGAACCACAGTCGATGTTTCGCGTGCACCGGCGGAAGGAGCGCGTGCGTTTGCCGCAGACCGGTGTCGAAGAGCCTACGTACTTCTTTGAGAGCCTCGGCTACATGGTGCCCGACCGGCACATGGACCCGTACTTCGCCGAGTTCATTCCGCTGGATCGAGCCAAGGAGCCGCGAGCGCACATGCATCCGGGCTACGAATTCCTCTACGTTCTCGATGGCGAGCTCGAACTGCATCACGGCGAGCACCACTGTACGCTCGAGGCCGGGCGACGCCGTCTACTTCGATTCGAGCACGCCCCACTCGTATGTCTGCGCAAGCAAGAAACCGGCTGATGCTACTGATCGTGACGATGCACCAGCCACCGGCCAGCCAGCCCGTGACCCTGTTGCGATCTGGAAGCGGTGCGACGCTTGTCCAGCGAGCGGTCGCTGGTCGAGGCGTGCTCGGTCTGCGCGAGCCGGCGGGCAGCTAGCCACAGATTTCGCATTTCGCGTTGGCGCGCGCTGCGACTGGCATTTCTTAGATCAAGTTTGAATCTCCCTGCGCCTACTGCGGCTTCGCAGGCGTGGTCGATGTACCCGCTGGCGTCGTCGCCGGAGTGCCTGCAGCCGGCTTCGCCGTTGTGCTCTTGGGCGCAACCTTCTTCTTCTTTGCCGGCGTTGGCGGAACTGGACACTTGGGAGCCGGCGGTGCTGCCGCAACAGCTTTCAGCGACGCCGCCTGAACCTGCACTGTCGTGCGCAATTCGCTGATATGTTTCTCCTGCACGGCAGCGGTCTGCTGAATCTGGTCTCCGAATGCAACGCGGGCCGTCTCGAGATCCGCCATGGCTTGCTTCAACTCGCCGACCTGGTCACCCGGTGCTACGATACGGGCAGCTTCCACCACGTGGACCATTACATCGTAAAGTGCGTCGATATTGCGCGACAGTGGCAGCACCTTGCTCAGCGTACCGGGAGCAGCATCCGCTTCCTTCATCAGTGCGGGCAGCGTTCCGTTCATATCGCGCTGGATAGCATCGATATTGGTTTCTGCTTCATCGCGCACCGTACCCCTCTTCCATTTGTCCAGCTTTACCGCTCCCACGGTTTGCTGCACTTCATCAAGAGAGCGCTGCAGAATGTCAGATGGCGCGGCGGGAGTAAACGTGCTGTTCGTCGGACCGGCAGTGGCCACGGGGGTGCCCGCGCCGCCTGGCTGCGCGGAACAAACATGTGTTGCCACAAAGAACACGGAGACGGAGAGGATGGCCTTGGACATGTTCATTAGGAATTTGCCTTCCTGAATAATATTGGACTCACATATACCTTTGAAATAGACGGTCGGGTCGGGGTGGTTCGTCGGGCTCGAAGCCGTCCACTCAGTATCGCCAATACCTCCCGCGTCAAACAAGCTGAAGCTAAGTCAGGGGTACGCCCCTGGCCGTCGGATCGCGCTTTGCTCAAGGCAACGGCTCCCTCGACAAAGCCATCTACGAATCAGATGCACTTGCAACGCGTACCCATCGCCGGATCTCGCCTTTCGATGCAGGCATCCGCCGCCGTGTTGGTTTGTGCTGTGCAGCTGATGGCAGCCGCAGAGCCAGTTCCGGCACATCATCTTGAGGGGACATTGCATGGCTTCCTCGCGTTGACCACAGAGCAAGGCGAGGTCCTCGCAGATGGCGATCTCATCGAGATGGTACGCGGCGACCGCGTGACAGCGCATCTGACCTTCCATTTCAAAGATGGGTCGCTCGATGACGAAACCACCGTCTACACGCAGCGCGGTGTATTCCGCCTCATCTCCGATCGCCACATTCAAAAGGGCCCGTACTTTCCTCACCCACTCGACATGACGATTGACGTCGCGAAGGGAATCGTCGTGACGCATTCATTGGACAAGGACGGGAAGGACGAAGTTGCAACCGATAGGATCAAGATGCCAGAGGACCTCTACAACGGCCTCGTCATGCCGGTAATCAAAAACGTCTCGCCCGATGCGGGTGAAACCAAGATCTCGATGATTGTTGCCACGCCGAAGCCGCGGCTTGTTACTCTCTCCATCCTGCCGCAGGCGCCGCGAGACGTTTTACCTGGCGGGCACTCCCCGCAGAGCAACGGAGTATGAAATTAAAATCCAGCTCGGCGGAATAGCGGGCGCCATCGCGCCTGTCATCGGCAAGCAGCCGCCCAACATCTACGTGAGCATTCGAGACGGGGCAGGTGCCGGCATTTCTGCGCGAATCGGGGCCGCTGTTTGAAGGCGGCGCGGTTCTGAATATCTCCCTGATTGGACCGACATGGTCGAGCGCATCCCACGATCAGCCCGCAAAATGATCGGCGTTCATCATCAATCCGGAATTTCAGCGAAGTATTGCGCAACTTCCTGCCAGTTGTTAACGCGCACGAATCCCGTTGCGGTCAGGTTGTGTGGCGCAGTGTAAAGCAATCCCTGTCCTTCAAAGCGCAGCAGGTTCTTTGGCAGATCGTCGATCAGGTAATCGGCGCGCAGAATCCTCTTGTCTCCGCAAAAGACATAATGTGTCGGCGGAATGAAAGGGAAGTGGCGCTGCAGCCAGCGATACTTCGGCCCCAGCGAGTTCGGCACCGCCATCGCCTGTGTAGCGATGAAGACCTCATAACGCGACGAAAGCTGCTTCAGAATTTCCTGCGCGCCCGGCATGAGAGGAAGATCTTCAAAGAAATCCTCCGCATCAAGAAAAGCGCGCAACTCCTTCTGGCGATCTGCGGGCGTAACCTCCCAGAGGCCTTTGCCGGCCAGGTCGTCGATCGTCACGTCCTCTGCAAACGCCTGGTTGTAACGGCGAACGTGCTCGGCCAGGGTATCGGCCATCACCTCGTCCATGTCCACGCAGACGCGCTTCCATTTCTGCTCTTCGGTGTTTCTCATCTGATTTCGCCTTGCGCGCAGGAAACCGGCCAAGCATCGGTACAAAACGCTACGCTCCCGCTTGCCGCGGTTTGCGGATTGCTCGGCCAGCCTCCACCGGAGGCTCAGGCTGGGGAGTCTTGGGCGCCGCGCATCGCGGGATCCCAATACAACAGCCGTCCGCAGCTATCGCAGGTCAGCAACTCGCCTTCCCGTAACTGGTTCCACACCTGTGGGCGCACGCCCATGCGGCAGCCCACGCACTGCTGGTTCTCAGCGCGGGCAATTCCGGTGCCGCGATGCGCGGCAATTCTGTCGAAGCGGGTCAGCAGTTCGGACGCAATCTCCTGCCGCAGCGCCTCGCGCTCGGACCCCAGCGCTGCCTGCTGTTCCGCGAGTTCTTTTTGCCGCCCGGCTACATATGCGCGCGTCTTGTCCAGAGCGGCAGCCAAGTTCCTCCACCTGGGCCCGAGTCATAGCTAGAGTCGCCTCCTGCTCCTCGGTGCGCTCCAGGCTGGCAAACTCCTCATTATCAAGACGGTCGATCTCAGACTGGGCAAACTGCACCTCATGCTCAATGGCCGCAGCCTGCGCCGGCGTGGTCACGGTATCCTGCTGGGCCTTGTAGCGGGCGGCCTTCTGGCGATGACCGGCAACCTCGCGCTCCAGCTTGGTGCGCAGCGAGTCCTCGCGGTTCAACGCATCCGATGTAGCGGCTGTCTTCGCCTGCATCGCGGCCAGCGCGGTCTCAGCCTGGTTGATTTCGACAGGTAGCGCCTTGGCAACTTGCGCCAGTCGGTTCCGTTCCAGTTCCACGGCTTGTAGCTTCACCAGGTTTTCAATGTTCGCATGCATCGTTGCCAAGAAGTTTAGTTCATTGGCCGTCTAATCAGAAAATGGTGCAGATGCCGAAGGACTGGCATCCAACACGATAGATGGAGATCTATTGAAGCAGTAATGCCGCGCAGACGCATACCCCACTGGCCATTCTGGGCCGGCGGAGTCTTTCTTGCGCTCCTAGCCAGCGTCGTCATCCTACTTGCCATTGCCGCTCACCGGGCCGAGCCCTTTGTGCGCAAGCAGGTCATCCAGGCTCTGTCGGATCGGTTTCATGCCCGCGTGGAGCTCGACAGCTTCCATCTCTCGCTGGGCAATACGCTGCGCGGTGAATGGGGTGTTTGGGGCGAGGGCAAAGGCCTGCGCATATGGCCACCGACAGATTCGGAAGGCGCTCAAGCTTCGCTAAGCAACCCACCAGTCCAGCCCCTGATAAAGCTCGATGAGTTTCACTTCCATGCGCCGCTGCATTACACGTCAGGTCAGCCAATCCACATCACGCAAATTCGGCTCAAGGGCCTCGACATTCGCTTTCCTCCGCGTTCGCACATGCAGAAAACGTCGGAATCGGAAAACAATGCAAAGCCTTCGTCGAGCCCGCTGAATGTCAGCGTTGTGGTCGACGCCGTTGACTGCGCGGACGCACGCTTGGCCATGGAGACCGACAAACCCAACAAGCTGCCGCTTGAATTTGCCATCAGCCACCTTCGGTTAAGGGGTGTTCGCTCAAATGCGCCCATGGAGTTTGATGCGCAGCTTGAAAACCCGAAGCCTCCGGGGTTCGATCCACTCCACCGGCAGTTTCGGCCCGTGGGTCGTTGCCGACCCCGGCAGCAGCCCCGTTCGCGGCGACTACACCTTCGATCACGCCGATCTTTCCGTCTTCAGGGGCATTGCGGGCATCCTCGATTCGACCGGACATTACCAGGGAACTCTGCGCGATCTCACCGTCGATGGCCAGACCGATACTCCCGATTTTCAGCTCTCGCGCGCCGGTCACGCCATGCCGTTGCATACCAACTTTCATGCGCGCGTGGACGGAACCAATGGTGATACATGGCTCGAACCCGTCGATGCCACTCTGGGAGGATCCCACTTCACAGCCCAGGGCCCAATTGTGCGCGTTCTGAAGACAGGCGACGATGGACGCCTGCACAGCATCGGGCACGACATCGCACTCGACGTGAATGTGGATCGCGGCAGGATTGAGGATTTTCTGCGCCTCGCAACGGACTCCTCAACTCCGATTCTCGACGGAGACGTCGAGGTGAAGGCCCAACTCCATATTCCACCGGGAATGGCTCCGGTACATGAGCGCATAGCGCTGAAGGGAAATTTCATTCTGGATCAAGCGGAGTTCTCCAGCCTTCAGGTGCAAAAGCGCATCCGCGAATTGAGCCTCCGCGGACAGGGAAAGCTCGATCAGTTGAAGTCTGAAGACGAGGAAAAAATCAAGTCGCACGTGGCGGGCGATTTCAGCCTGGATGGCGGAGTGCTCACGATACCCTCCGTCGTCTATATGGTTCCGGGCGCGGACATTCATTTGCACGGTACCTATCGCACCCACGGCAACACGCTGGATTTCACCGGGACCGCGATGATGCAGGCGACGGTGTCGCAGATGGTGGGTGGCTGGAAAGGCAAGCTGCTCAAGCCCGCCGATCGATTCTTCAAGAAGAATGGTGCCGGAACCGAGATCCCCATCTACGTCGCCGGCACGCGCGAGAAGCCGCAGTTCGGCTTCGACGCAGCACACCTCGGCAGCACCCATCCCCAGCGCCCCGACACACCCCGGCCTGAGATTGCGCCACGGTGAAGTGACCAGCCCAAAGGTGTAATTCCGCATTCATGGCTGGTCTGTATAATTCTCCGCATATTTCTGAGACAGCATTGCGGAGGCTCCTATGGACCTGGTCGTTCTCATCGTGTTAGGTGTTCTGGCCATCATCGTTCTGTCGCTCATCCTGGGCAGCTTCTTCACCGTCAGTACTGCTGAAGTCGCCGTGCTCACGCGATTCGGCAAATTTCTCCGCGTCGCCGAAGCTGGACTTAACTGGAAGGCGCCTTATCTCGACACCGTTGCCGGCATGGTGAGTCTTCGCGTCAACCAGATCACGCTGACCATGGAGACCAAAACCAAGGACAACGTCTTCGTCACCATTCCCATCTCCGTGCAGAATCGCGTGCGCCCCGAGCGCGTTTACGACGCGTTCTATAAGCTCTCCGACCCCGTTGCACAGATCAAGTCCTATGTCGAGCAGGTGATTCTCGGCCACGTTCCCGGCATGACTCTGGACGAAGTATTCGCATCGCAATCGAGCATCGCCGCCGCGGTCAAGCAGGAATTGGATGCGGACATGGCCGCATTTGGCTACGAGATCGTTAACGTCCTCGTCACCGACATCGTTCCCGACGCGAAGGTCAAGTCGGCCATGAACGATATCAACGCGGCCCAGCGCGAGCAGGTGGCTGCCACAGCCCGCGGCGAGGCCGACAAGATTCTTGTAGTGAAGAAGGCCGAGGCCGAGGCCGAAAGCAAGGCGCTGCAAGGGCAGGGAATCGCCAACCAGCGCAAGGCCATTGTCGAAGGGCTGCAGGCGTCGATCGAGCAATTCCAGAAAGCCGTGGAAGGGGCTACATCCAGGGACGTCATGCAACTGGTGCTGGTCACGCAATACTTCGATACCCTGAAGAGCATCGGCGAGAACGACAAGACGAACACGCTGTTCATCTCCCACTCTCCCGGCGCGGTGAAAGAAGTCTCCGACCAGATTCTCGAATCGATGCTGCTCGCGCAGAACTCAACCGTCATGACGCGGTGACGGCAGCTAGAGGATCCGCTCAAACCGTCGCATAATCTCCTACCGGGAAGGAGTTCCTTGAACACCGACCTCTTCGTTGCCGAACTATCCCAGGTCGTTGCTCCGACTTCTGGAACCTGCGTCGCTCCGGTCTGGCGTCGGTGCTTTGCCTATTTGGTAGACCGGGTCTTCCTGGGGCTCGTCGGCGCGGGAATCGGAAAAATGTTCTACGACCGACTTTTGCACCTTGGCACTTGGGGAGTCCTCGTTGGTTTCTTTATAAGTTCGCTTTACTTTGCGTTGTTAGATTGCAGCATTGGAAATGGCCAAACGCTAGGAAAGCGGTGGTTGAAGGTGCGGTTAGTCGATGTGAACGGCAAACCAATTTCCTTCGAGAAGGCTCTCGCCCGGTACGCGATCTTCGCCGCGCCTATTCTTGCGTATGGACTAAAGCTCCCTGAGACAAGAACACCGTGGGTTGTCACCGCCATAGTCTTTGTCGTCGTCTATTGGATCGGTGGCTCGACCTTTTACCTCATTGTCTTTGAGCGGCAAAATCGGCAGGGACTCCACGATCTCGCTAGTGGTAGCTATGTGGTCTACGCCGATCACGAAGGACTTGTAGAATTCAAGCCGGTCGTGCAATTGCATTGGTTGATCCTGGGCTCTCTGCTGGTGGTCCTTACGGTTTGCGCTGCGATATTCAATGACTGGTCAGAAAAGCAGCCCACCATGCTCGAATTCCATCGAGATGCACGGCTGCCTGAGAGCATGGATGGAGTACAGCGGGCGTATTTGAGGGATCGCTTGAGGCATGGTCTCAGTGGTGACGCCAAGAAGGTCGTTTACGTTGACGTTGTGAGGAAGACCAAGCCTGTGAGCGAAGAGGCGTTCGCGCATGATCTGGCGACGTCTCTCCTGAACGCGGATCGGAATCTTCAAAACTACGATCTTGTCAATGTGCGACTCTTCTACGGGTATGACATCGGGATCGCTAGTCGCTGGGAGCATCGAGAATTTGAGCAGTCTCCTTCAGCCTGGCGCAATCATTGATCGGTTAACCAGTCGCTCAGAAACTATTCTCTAAAGCATCATCGCGGCGTCCTCAGCGCATTTGGAGTCGTTGGTGCGGCTAGGCTCGGCCAAAACCTCACGCGTATTCATAACCCCGATATGATATTTTTGCCTGTTCACACCGCGGCCGATTTTACGAGCCGCGGAACCAGCAAGAGGGACCGCAATGCACTGGACCAAATCTGTTGTAACCACCGTCGTACTCTGCGCTATCGGTGTGTCTGCCGGAGCGCCCGCAGTCTTTGGGTGCCCCATCCATGACGAAGTCATGGGTGGGAAACCACAGACCTCAGCATCGCCATCGCCTTCCCAGGCAGCACAATCCCAACCCACGGGCCCCGAGTGGTGGCGTCACGCCGTGATCTACGAGATCTACCCGCGCAGTTTTCAGGACTCGGACGGCGACGGCGTCGGCGACATCAAGGGCATCACCGCGCGCCTCGACTATCTCCACGACCTCGGCATCGACGCCATCTGGATCACGCCGATGTATCCCTCGCCGGGCATCGACTACGGCTACGACATCTCCGACTACACAGCCATCGATCCGGAATACGGCACCATGGCCGACTTCGACAACCTCGTCGTCGAAGCGAAGAAGCGCAACATCCGCGTCATCATGGACTACGTCATCAACCACACCTCCGATCAGCACAAGTGGTTCCTCGAGTCCCGCTCTTCGCGTGACAATCCCAAGCGCGACTGGTACATCTGGCGCGATGGCAAGGGCGAGACGGCGACAGACAAGGGCCGGCCGCCAAATAACTGGCAGTCGTGGTTCGGCCACTCTGCATGGCAGTGGGATGAGAAGACGCGTCAGTATTACTACCACTATTTCTATGTGCAGCAGCCAGACCTCAACTGGCGCAACCCCGAGGTCCACGCTGCGATGGATGGCGTGCTCGACTTCTGGATGAAGCGTGGCGTCGCCGGCTTCCGCATCGACGCCGTCTCGCGTCTCTACGAAGATCCCAACCTCCGCGACGATCCCTACCTGCCGGGCCGCAATGCGTATGGCGACCGCAACATTCAGCACAAGTACACCGACGACCTGCCCGAAGTACACGACGTGCTCAAAGAAGTCCGGCGCGTCGTCGACAAATATCCCGACGACCCCGTGCTGGTGACCGAAGCTGACGAGCCAAACGTCCAGGCACTCAGCAAGATGTATGGCAACGGCGACGAAGTGCAGTTGCCAATGGATTTCCAGATCGCCGATGTGAACGAGCTTTCAGCGCCGCGTTTCCGCGAACTCTTCAACGAAATTGAGAGCAACTCCGCGCACGGCCAGCCTGAGTACTTCTTCTCAAATCACGACCAGCCGCGGCAGTGGGACCGCTACGGCGACGGAGTCCACAACGACCAGATCGCCAAGCTGATGGCTGTGCTGGAACTCACCACGCGCGGCACGCCGCAGATGTATTACGGCGAGGAACTCGGCATGCGCACCACGGACCCTGTGCGCGTTGAAGACGTCCACGACCCCATCGGAAAGCTCGGCTGGCCCAAGGAAAAAGGCCGCGACGGGGAACGCACGCCTATGCAGTGGGACTCGTCGGCAGAGGCCGGATTCAGCACGGCGACGAAACCGTGGTTGCCCATTCCATCCAGTTCGGCCAAATACAGCGTTGAAGCCGAGAGCAAAGACCCCAACTCGATCCTGAATACATACAAACGGCTGCTGGCTCTCCGTAAGTCGGAGCCGGCCCTGCGAGACGGTGTGCAGCTCAGTGTTGGGAACGATCCTGATGTCTTTGCCTATCTCCGCAAAACAGGCGACGAGACCGTATTTGTTCTGCTGAACATGAGTTCCCGCGAACGAACGCTCTCGTTCAAGCCGGATGAGTTGCAGGGTGGTGGCATCAGCCGGCTCACGCCGCTCTACAGCTCTACGCCAACTGCAACGTCGATCTCACCGGCGCACATTGTGCTGCCTCCATTCGCCGCACTGGTGGCAAAGGTGCAGTAGGCTCCGCCGGCTCCAATCGCAATACCGGCGGACGGTTTCATCTGGCCTGGGCGATACTCACGTTTGTGTGTCGGCTCGTATGCGCGGCGTCGCCCAGGCTTGTTTCAGGATCCACTCCCAGCCAAGCAATCGCACCTGCGACACCCAGCAGAGCTGCCGCGAGGAACGAGGAAGTCCAGCCGAATCGCAGGGCAATCCAGGGCGTAAGCGAAGCGGTGACCGCGCCGCCAATCTGGGCTCCCATGTTCATCACGGCCGACACTACTCCAGCATTCTGCCCGGCGATATCCGCGGTGACTGACCAATACGAACTCTGCGAGATGTACAGTGCGCCTACACTCGCTGCGAGAGTTATCGCGGCCATCGGCGCACTCCCAATACGTGAGCCGAGGATCAGCAAGCCCGAAGCGGCAAGCAACGAAAAAAATCCCGGACCGCAACGCCCCGCGCGCAATCCGTGCCGCGACGCGATCCAGTCACCCAGCACACCGCCAGCCAGGCAGAAAACAGTCATGGCAATAAACGGAAACATAGTGTAGACCGCGCTCGCTTTCAGATCGACGCCGCGCGCCTGTGCCATATACAGGTAAAACCATCCGAGAAAAATCCAGGCAATGTACCCGAAGCAGAAACACGCAAAGGTGAGCAGAAGCAGGGTGCGGCTGCGCAGAATCGCATTCCAGGGAATACTGGCGCTCACCGCGTGGACTTCTACAGCGTCAGCGCGAATTGTTCTGAGTTCATCGGGCGAGACGAGCGGATGCTGTTCGGGAGTATCGCGCGCAATGAGGAACCATGCGATGCCGGCGATTACGCCGACTGCAGCACTGAACCAGAATGCTGCGCGCCATCCATGCCCGGCGATGATCGCGGCCAGCAGCGGTGGGGTCAATCCGGCTCCTGCGCCGACGCCGGCAAAGATGACGCCGTTGACCCGGCCGCGTTCACGGGCCGGAATCCACTGGGCGACAAACTGGTTGGACGCCGGATACATGATTGCTTCGCCAACGCCGAGCGCAAAACGGACCCCGATCAAAGTCCACAGGGCGCCGTGCATCGTCGGGGAAACCAGCGCTGTGCCGAGCGTAAATACTGCCCACCATAAAACTGCCAGCGCAAGAGCGCGCCTCGGACCAAGCCGCACCGCGATCCATCCGGCCAGCACCTGCGATGCCGCATATCCCACCAGAAAAGCGCTGAACACCCAACCCAGCCGCACGTTGCCAAGCCCGAACTCGCGGCTGATTTGCGGTCCGGCGATGGAGATGTTCGTCCGATCAAGGAATGCGATGGCGCTCAGCAAGAAGAGGCAGAAGACCAGCCCGGCGCGTATTGGCAACTTGCCCATTCTGAAATACTCCGATCGAAGGTCTTCGGTAAGATGATATTCAAATCAAGCTGCTTCTGTATGTCCCCGCGATATTCAAGGAGAGGCGCAACCTTGCCGAAGAACGGAAAACTGTCCGGGAACGGGTTTCGGCGAAACGTGCACCAGAGCTTCGGTTTGTCGCCAGAGGATTTCCGCACATTGCGCGCGTTGAAGACGCCGGTGCAAATCCAGAAGTTTCTCGACGCACTGCCGTACCAGTACGCGAACACGGCGTGGTCTCCGCAACGCGCATTGCGAGAGCGCAAGGGACACTGCCTTGAGGGTGCGCTGTTGGCCGCGGCTGCCCTGCGTGTGAATGGCCGTCCCGCGCTGCTGATGGATCTCGAGGCCGTGCATGACGACGATCACGTGCTGGCCGTCTATCGCGAAGGCAGCCTTTGGGGAAGCATCGCCAAATCGAACTTCGCCGGGCTGCGCTTTCGTGCGCCCGTCTACCGTACGCTTCGCGAGCTGGCGCTCAGCTACTTTGAGCATTACTACAACCTGCGCGGCGAAACGCACTCTGCGTTCCTACTCGCGACCCGTAAACCTGGCGCGACTGGACAGCCGAGGCTGGATGACCTCAGACGAAGACGTGTGGTGCGTTCCAGAGCTCCTCATCGCTGCGAGGCACTATCCGCTTTTTCCCCACAAGGTGGCGCGCACATTGCCCCGGCTCGACCGCCGCAGCTTCGAAGCAGGAATGCACGGCTGGACGAAGCACTGATGAGCCTCGCGCGTGAGGTTGCGTCGAGCTTTCAAGTGATTGCAAACATTGGAAGATCAGTCCACCCAGACCCGTTTCACCTTGGTACTCGCGCTGTCACACTTTGAACTCCCCAAACCCAGCCGCATGTGTTAGTTTTGGCCTGTTCACACCGTAGCCAATTCATGAGCACGGAATCGGGGTGTGTCCACCCTCGCTCGCGAAGCGCGGGACCGCCCCAAGGACGAGGAGACCGCAAATGCACCAGACCCGAAAGACCCTATTCGTCATCGCTATCGCTCTTATATTTGTCGCGCCGGCGCTCCAAGCCGGGGCCCAGACTCACGCCAAGGCTAAGGCCCAGGCCGAGGACTCAGAGTCTGCCGGACATGAGCAGAACTGGTGGCGCAACGCCGTCTTTTACGAGATTTACCCGCGAAGCTTCGCGGATTCCAACAATGACGGCATTGGCGATCTCAAAGGCATCATCGCGCACCTCGACTACCTCAAGGACCTCGGTGTCGATGCCATCTGGCTCACCCCCATCTACCCCTCGCCCCAGGTTGACTTCGGCTACGACATTTCTGATTACGAAGCCATCGATCCCAAGTACGGCACTATGGCGGACTTCGACCGCCTCATAGCCGAGGCTAATAAGCGCCACATCCGCGTGCTCATGGACATGGTAATGAACCATACCTCCGACAAGCACAAGTGGTTCCTTCAATCTCGCTCATCGCGCACCAACCCGTACCGCGACTGGTACATGTGGCACGACGGCAAAGGGCAGACCGACACGGACAAGGGCCAGCCGCCCAACAACTGGCAATCCGACTTCGGCCATTCGGCATGGGAGTGGGATGAGAAGACACGCCAGTACTACTACCACAAGTTCTACGCTCAGCAGCCAGACCTCAACTGGAACAATCCCAAGGTCCACCAGGCCTTCAAAGACATCATCGCCTTCTGGCTCAAGAAGGGTGTGGCCGGTTTCCGCTTCGATGCGATCACCACGCTCTTTGAAGATCCGCAGATGAGAGACGAAGACGTCCTGCTTGACAAGGACGGCAAGAGCTTCCTGAATAACTACGGCGACGTCGCGCTCAATGATACCCGCACCAACAACCTGCCTGAAGTTCATGCCGTCATGGCCGAGATGCGCGCCGCTGCCGACAAGTTCTCGACCGACAAATTTCCCGGCACGCGTATCTTTATTGGGGAAACCTACCTGCCCAACATCGCCGAGCTTCTCAAGCAATATGGAACTCCGGAACACCCCGAATTCCAGTTGCCCATGGATACACAGATCGGCTTTATCAACAAACTCGATGTTTCCGCGTTCCGATCGAAGATCGAAAATGCAGAGGTCGACCTCGGCGACAACGTGCCGTTGCTGATCTTCGACAATCACGATAACCCGCGCCTTGACGCCCGCTATGGCGATGGCGTTCACGACACAGACATCCAGCGTGTCATCTCCACCATGCTCTTTGCCAGCCACGGCGCTTCGCTCTTCTACTACGGCGACGAGATCGGCATGAAGACCACTCCGCCGACACGGAAAGAGGACGTAAAGGATCCGGTCGGTATTACCGGTTGGCCCAAGGAGAAGGGCCGCGACGGCGAACGTACGCCCATGCAGTGGACGCCGGGTCCAAACGCAGGGTTCGATGGCCCCAACGCCAAGCCCTGGCTGCCGGTCCCGCCCAATGCCTCCACCATCAATGTGCAGATGGAGAAGAGCGATCCGAACTCGCTCCTGACCTGGTATCAAACCCTGATCCAGCTCAAGAAGACTAATCCGGTCTTTTCCGAAGGCTCCGACACCATGCTCGACACCGAAAACACCAAGGTATTGAGTTGGAAACGCGAAGCTGCGGGAGCGCCTCCGTTGGTGGTGGCGCTCAACTTCACGGCCGAGCCGCAAACCGTGAATCTGGTGGGCCCCGGCTTGCCTGACGGCTCCCTCAACACGCTATTGAAGACACCCGGTGCGGCCAGTCCGGCCTCCCTCAGGAGCATTCAGCTCGGGCCCTACGGCGTCTACATTGGCCAGCTTCAAGTCATGATCAGCCACTAGCGCTGCGCAGCATGCCCAGTCGACGCAATGGCAGTCCCAATCGGCGGTCCCGGGTCATGGGAACCGCCGATTTTCGGTTTGCCGCCTAAATCAGTTTCTGATCCTCAAACCATCGATGGCTGGAGTAATATGCTGGAACGCCCACAACAGGGCAAAGGCTGCCGTGGCCTATCCCCTTCAGGATCCGAATCTCATGTCCGAAACGACCACCGACCGAGCCAGCATCTTCCAGGCCGCGCTGGCTGAGCACATCCAGATCATTCAAGCCCTCAAGGATCAACAGCGCACCCTCGATCAGATCGCCTCAGAGATGGTCCTCGCCGTCCGCATGGGCGGCAAGATCCTCTGGTGCGGAAACGGGGGCAGCGCTGCCGACGCGCAACATCTCAACGGCCAACTGGTCGTTCGTTTTCGGAAGGACCGCGCCGGCATCCCCTCGATCGCCCTGTCGACCGATACCTCCATCCTCACCGCCGCCAGCAACAATTACGGCTACGAACACATCTTCCAGCGCCAGGTCGAGACGCTCGCGCGCAAGGGCGACGTGGTCGTCGCTATTTCCACTTCCGGCAACAGCCGCAACGTCTTCCTCGCCCTCGAAGCTGCACGCAAAATTGGCGCAGTCACCGTGGCATTTACGGGCAAGGGCGGAGGCAAGATCGCTACAGCGGCCGATTTTCTATTTGAAGTTCCCTCCACAGACACGCCGCGCATCCAGGAAGCCCACATCCTGGCGGGTCACGTTCTTTGCGAAATTCTTGAGAAGGAATTAACGGCCGGACAGGGAACGGCTGCTCAGAACGGGGCAGGAATCAGAAGTCCTCTCCCGGCTCGTCCTCAATAATTTTGGATTCGGAATCCGAAATCTCATTTTCAGCCTCCCGTAGCTGGGAGAGTGTCTTGCGGTAGAACCATGCCGCTGCCATCCCGCCCAGCACGGCAGACGCGGCAGCAATAGCGCCCACCTTCAGCCAGCCATTCGGCGCCGTATTCCGTCTGGCGGAGTCCGAATTCGGACGGGCTTCTTCGGAACTCGATGATTTTACGTCACTTGTCATTCCCAAACCCACCCGTACCACAACCATTCCTGTCTCAACCGCTGCATAAAGAGGCCTCTTAGACGTCCGCTCTCCCTAAGAGGTTTCATGTCTCGCATGGCGGGAAAATCTAAATTTTTGTATTTGCTTCAATGTGAATCTATAGTATGGTGTATATATTCCAGTGATGGAGAGCGGTCCTCGGATCGCACCAGAGCTGGAAGTAGTTTGCGTCACTGGCCTCCCGGCACGAACAGCAAAACGTTCGTGCCGCCTTTTTTTGCGCCAAACCCCGAAGACATACTACCGCGAATCTGCATTTGGATCTGCTGCCCGCAAGCCGAAGATTCCGCTTCTCTCGGAACGCAGTCTAAAATGGTCGACAGAGAGCACCGCAAAATGATCTTCGCCAATCGCCGTTTTATCCTGGGTTGCGCCATCTTCGCCATCACCGCCGGCAGCTACGCGCAGTGGTCCAATCCGGCCGATGATGTTCCGGCATATCACCCCTCGGCGCCCATCAAGGTCGCAGCGCTTCCGCCGATCCTATCCGGCTCGAAACTCACCGGCGAGAATTTCCGCTATCCATGGCAGGTACATGTTTACCAGCAGGCCGCCAAGATCAGTGGCGTGCTCTATCAACTACCTTGCAACTGCCGCTGCGACCGCGCCCTCGGCCACACCAGCCTGCGCAGTTGCTACGAGGGCTATCACGGCACGGAATGCTCCACCTGCGCGCAGGAAGCCTTCTACGCCTATGCCATGACCAAGGCCGGCAAGACGCCAGCCCAAATCCGCGCGGGCATAGCCCAGCATGCATACGAGCAGATCGACCTCGAAAGGCATTAGCTAAGGCAGCTCTGAAGGCTCAGTTTCCGGCCAGATCGAGAAGTACGATCTGCGAACTTTCCTCTGTCCGCTCAATTACGACTTCGTGCCCATCGCGCGAGATATCGAAGCCGGACGCGTTGAAGTCAGAGCCGAGGTTTGTGAGTTGGTGCTCCACTCCCGTTTCTAGATCCAGGAGCCACAAATCCTTGTGTTGAATCTCTCCTTTGAGGTAGACGAGTCCCCGGCCCTCGGAAAGAACTGCAATGTGTCTGCCTCCCCGCGTGAGAACCAGCGGAGGCAGAGGATGCTCTCCGCCGTCGCCAGCGGCCGCCTTCACCGTGAATTGCGTACCGACATCAGCTCCCGAGTACACGACAAAGCTCCCGTCCTCGGCCCAGGCTGGATCCGAAGAATACTCTCGAACCAGCGGAGTCGCGGACTTTCCGTCGACTGAAAGCCGATACAGATGCGGCGTTCCGTGATCATTCGCCGCTATCGTGATAGCTTGGCCATCCGGTGTCCATGCCGGCGCGCCCCGCAAGTCCAGAGCGTCAGAAATGATCCGAAGACCCGTGCCGTCGGCCTTCATCGCATAAAGAATGGACTTTCCTTTTTGCTGAACCGAAAATGCGACCTCATTCCCATCCGTCGAAATGGCTGGGCTGCCCAGAAGATGCGCGTCGTCGCCCCTCCACAGTTGCGTTCCGCTTCCGCCTGCCAGCTTCCAGATACTCTCGTTGGCGCCCGCTGACGAGACATAAAGCAGATAACCAGGTCCCAGCCGCGGATAGAACCCGTTGCTCGTAGGAATCGACATCGGGACAGGTTCCGGAACCTGCTTAGAAGAATCCGATAGTGTCAGGCGCAACAGGGATGTCTTCGGGAGAGCAAGGGTGGCAACGAGACGACGGCCATCTGGCGTAGCCGCCAGCGAGGCATATTTCTCAATTCCATAATTCAGCCGGTGGGGGATGCGGCGCGTGACATCCATGCTGTGGAGCCATGGCCCATCGCCATCGGAATCGGTTGCGAGGTACAGCAGAGTGTGCCGATCAAGCAGAACCGGATAGAGGATTCTCGTCGCCTGTGACGTTATTCGTTCCGGGCTGCCGCCTGTGGTTGGAATGCGCCAGATATCCGACTTATCCGTCGGAACGCCCATCACGAAATAGATGTATTTCCCGTCTGGGCTCCATGTAGGGAAGTGACAATGGACGCCGCCCGCTGCGCTAAACAAAGCCCGATCGTTGGCCCGTCGGTTGCCGTCAGAAACGAATAGCGGATCTCCGAGGGTCGAAGTGTGATATGCAAGTCGCGATCCGTCGCGCGACCAGTCAAACTCTGCCACTTCGTCAAGATAGAGTTTTACTTCGCCGCCCAAAGTCGGCACGGACCAGGTCCCGATGCTCTCCGCGGACTCGCCCGGCGGTCGCATCCAGAACGTGACGAGTGAGCCGTCGGGTGAAAACCCGAGTGTGCGGATAGATGAATTCGAGAGCTCCCGGACGCTCCCATGTGTCAGGTTATGAAACTGGCCGGAACCAACTTGGGTCACCCATACGTCCGTTTGTCCGTCACGGCCTGATAGGAACGCTACAAACTGGCCATCGCGCGAAATCGCGGCAGCTCCCTGGACACGATCGAAGTCTGTAAGCGTCCGAAAGGATGCAGATGCGATGGGGTTGCGCCAAAAGAACTCCTTGCTCTGGAGCCATGTCCCCACGCCTAGAACCAATAGGACGAGCGTAACGGCCACCAGCGCGAACCGCCGCGTGAGGACGGTGGCCCGCGAGTGAGCAGGTGCATCATCAGGCTCCCGAACTGCGCCGGCACTCGGGTCATCCTCACCGTTTGTGGCCTTCCGACCGAGCATCCAGGAATCCAGCTCCGAGCCCAGCGCGTACACAGAGCCTCGCTTGTCGTGAAGATGCCTGTGAACCGGCATCCCCTCACGCTTCTCCCAGCGCTGGACAGTCGTCACGTCGCGGCTCAGGTAGGCCGCAATTTCTTTCCAGGAATCCAGCCGCTCTTCCGTAGGTTTGTCGGTAAGCGGCACTTCAAAGGACGGTTCACTCATCGCGATCACCAGACCGTTCGGGGTATCCGGAAGCGAAGTGACCCGATTGTACCCCGGTCCACATGCACTGCAAAAGGCGGCATTTGACGGTGAACGGTCATTGCTGCGCATCGCCGCTTGGCTATCTTGAGGAATTCGCTGATTCTGTTCGCACATGCCAGCGCGGATCGCCGCAATGCCATTCACGGGCCGCAGTATCGGAACCTGGCCCCAAGCAAACGGTGAAGGCGCCAAATTCACACTCGGAGACTCTCATGATGAAAAGGAATTTCTCTAGTCTGGCGATACGCGTTGTCTCGGTCCTCGTATTGGCCTTCGGTGCAGGCTCCCTCGCCCAGGGGCAGGTGCACTTCAACGGTTCGATCCACGATTACACATCCTCCAGCGTCAGTGGAGGTCCCTGGGAACTGCATGGCGCCTGGATCCTTGACGCGCGCCCGGCTTCAGGTAAAGCCGACTTTTCAATCGACATGACGATGTCCAACTACGGGACCACAAACGGCGCCATTGATCTGACCAAGCCGGGAAACACCCCGCACGTGCATCACATCGTTCTGAAGAACGCAACCATTCAGTGGAACATGGATGGATGCCCCAGCTTTCCATCTCCCACAAACAACACCTCCGGTTTCCAGTTCACGGGCCCGGTCAACCTGCTAACGGGAAACGGACAACCTGCGCCCTTCGACCCTGCTCCACCGCAATCGCAGCTCACAGTCTGCGTCACCGGAGTGACCGGAGAAACAGGATCGGTCACCTTCTCGAATATCACGCTGGAACTCGGTGCTCCCGCCAGTAAACATTTCGGAGTCGGTACGGTTATCCACGGAGTCGTCACCAACCCTCAACCGCTCGTGGGCGAGAACTGGCGCGGAGATCATTGATAACTTGCGATGTCTAGCGGTCCATTTGGCTCATAAGGTTGGCGCCATGCAGTGCGCAAGCTCTGTCTTCGGCGCCAACCGCTGCGACGAAGACATCGCAATCACGCTGTCTGCCAGTCCTCGGGTGAGATGGTGACTGTGGCGCAGCCCATCGAGTAATTCCACCAGGCGTGGTCGGTGTTGGCCGTGGCGAAGAAGCCCTCCAGGTTCAGCCTCCGCGCTGCATCGGCTACGAAGGAACGCGGCCCGTAGAAGAGCGTGAAAAAGCTGTCCCAATCGACGGTGAACAGGAATGAGGCGTCGGGTGCGAGAAGTGTCCCGCATGTGGGAAAGGGGATCGTGCCGTTTTTCAGTTCCGCAATGGGGAAGCGCACCACAGGGTCAGAATGCGGAAATTCGGGGATAAAAACGAGTTCTTCAGCTCCGGATACCGCGAAAATCTGCAGAAAATCGGGCTGTAGAAGCGGTTCGAAGCGTCCTTCCGCGGGCATCCAGACCGGATTGCTCTCAAGGAAGCCCTGAAGCCCATCGCGCCCTCCCGCATCCGCCATCGGATCGGCCAGCGAACCAATTGAGGTCAGAAGCGCCTGATTCATGCGCGCGCAGGAGGTCAGTCCTACCTGCGACGCCACTTCAGACCATGTGCATTTTGTTCCGAGCGAGGCGATTTGCGTATCTTCGGGATAGGTCCGCATTACGCTCCACGAAAGCGACTGCGGAACGTGCACGAATGGATGGAGAATGACAAAAACAGACTCGAATCGCCCCTCGTATGCCTCCGCGAGTGGAACCTCATACCGGGGATAAACGAATTCTTCTAACTCCACGAGCCAGGAATAGCAGGCCGGGGAGCGCGAATTCAGTGAGGGAGAATACACCTCAGCGACTCCGCGAACTTACATTGGATGTGTCGTTGAGCGCGAGTCAGAGATCTTCGGTTTCTTTGATCCGGATGACAAGACAACCGAGAGTTCTATCGCCGGTGAGGAGCATCCGGTAGGGTATGCCGGCTGCAATGTGAACTACGTCTCCAGCGCGCAATTCCCGCCTGGATTCGTTGCTGATGCCCGCGTCTTTGACCTGGCCGGCCCGGCTGGTCTCCTCCGTTTCGTCGCCCTTGACCATGGTTGCGCGTCCTTCCAGCACAATGAAGAGTTGCGCAAACTCTTCGCTGATTTCAGTCGTCCCACTGCGCAGTCGCGCGGAAAGCATCGCACTGTGCCCGGGAAACGCCTTAAGCTCTTCGCTCGCCGTCCCGTCTCCGAATCTCGCTAACTTCCATAAATAGGCGAGGCGTTCCAATAGCACGGGCGAGGACCAGTGATCCGGGGAACGGGAATCGGCAGTGTCAGGAGATTTGGCGTGTACGGGTGTCCTGCTTTCAGCGGAGAACAACTTCCCGAGAATGTCTGCCTGCTCCATTCTGTCCACGCCATTTCCCCTCATTCTCTCGCTAACGTCCTGATGAGAGACATCGTAGCTAGTTTTCGATACAAGAGTAGCGCGTGCGACGGCTTGAATTGGCCATGTTCTCGAGCCTTATGCTCATGTTCACAGGGAGTTGCGCCATTCCGAACCAATAAAACTACACCATATAGGTCTATGCAGCTGTGACATTCATCGCCTTTAGCCTAGAATAGAATCTGCAGCACGAGCCAGTTGGCCCGGGCTCGCACCCTGCGGAGCGATTGGCTCATCTGATACGTAGCCAGTAGTTTCCCGGCTTGGGGGCGTCACGGTTTCGACGGGATCGATTGCGGCATGGGAGGCATGTCGGGGTGTGGGCACCCGTAATCGCCTGCAAAAACAAAGTTGCCAACGATAACCTGGCACTTGCTGCTTAATTAATTAAGCAGCCGTCTCTCGCAGCTTCGCCTATGGGCAGCGAATCAGACGTCATTCAGTAGGCTGGTGGCTGCTTCTCGTTCCGTGTTGCAGCCATAAGATCATCGGACTAGCTTCAGGCGCATCTTGTCCGTTCTGAGCGTTTGAGGCGAAAACATGCGGAACTGGACTGAGCATGGATTCTCCCGGCTGACAGCGATTTCGGACGCGGGTTCGACTCCCGCCGCCTCCACCAACATAAGTCACTGATTCTGCTTGGCTTACAGGCATAGATGGTCTATGTCTGTGTGGTATACGTGTGAAATATTAGGCTATGTGAATGAAAGAATAGTGGTTATACTATCTCGCTGCCGTTCACTAAAAACTTGGGGCGGTTATTTATGCTTCGTCCTGTTTGACTAAAAGTAGCGACCAGAGTTGAGCCTCTTGAAGTTTTGTAATGATAAGAGCCTTTATCCGTGGATCACATTTCGGCGATTCCCAGGCGGATAGATTCCCGATGACTGAACCGATAGAACGATTGGTGTCGTTGATTGCGTAAGATTTTTCTTCTCCCATTTTATTTGTTGCCCCAAGTTTTCAAAGAACGACCGCCCATTAACTAAAACACGCTGGCAGGGAATTGCAACGGCAGACCTGGGGACAACGGCTATCCCGCTATTCGTGGTAGTTCGTCCAAAAACTTCTCTGAGAACGCGCTGCCAGGTTCGTGCATTTCGTACCAGATGTCGGTGGTCTTGTCGTCATTGAAGTGATACACCTCAAGCCGGTCCTCGCATACTTCGATCTCAAACTTCGGCCAAGACAAGCTAACTGTGCTCCAATAGCCTTTCGAAACATCCGTTGGAGGTGGGCAGTAAAAGGCGCAGACCGCGATCAGCTCTTGCGCATTTGCAATGGTCGTGTGATCGAAAGGCTCAGCCGAATCTTCCACAATCCGATGCACTTCAACCCGAACCTCGTCCCAGTCTCGTGTCTGCATAGGTTGAAGCATAAACCTCTCATCCGCGTGTGTGTGGCGTGTGAAAATACCGCGTTTTCCGCTTTTTTCGCGTATCCTGAGTGCCTGAAAAGTCAATAACTTACGTCTTTTCAATACGGCTCGATAATCCGACTCCCG
>CAVTMQ010000003.1:0-1358340 GCA_963735895.1 uncultured Acidobacteriaceae bacterium | reverse complement strand
TGGAGTGTTGAACCATTGCCCGTGCTCGTCCACCTTGGCCGAGAATGCCGTCATCAGCACGGTGCCGCCGTTGCTCACGTATTCCCGCAAGGCCGTCGCACTCGTTGCGTCCATCACATAATCGGCCGGCACGACGACCAGTTTGTAGGAGGACAAGATTCTCATGCCCAATATTAATGATCGCCGTATCGAGATTGGCGCGGAAGAACGGCTCAAATGCGCCTTGCACCTGCTCCGTATACGAAGGTTTGAAGTATTGCAGAGTGGTGCTGGAAGGTCCGTTCGGATGAGAATCGACGAACGAATCGAAGGAATAGGCAACAGCCACCTCGGGATGCGTATAGCGAGGGAATCCGTACTTCGAGAGCAGTCTAAATTCGGAAGCAATCCTTGCGAACTCATCCACCTTCCACGAGGGCGTTCCGTCGTGGTCCACCAGTCCGAAAAGCGCCTGCTCCTCTCCTCCCTGGTGGCTATTGAAAGTCCATGCCAGAATCCCTTGAGCGCCCATCATGAGTCCGAGATACGCATACATCCGGCTTCGACCCGGGGCTCCATAAAAGCCTCCGCCGCCGGCAGTAAACTCGTTGAACCAGATAGGGGTGGAGAGGCCCCTTTGTCATGAGCGCTCCAAAAGCGCCGCTGACCGGATCACCCGGATAGAATCCCTCGGCGCCATACGACACGTACGACTTGTAAGTGGAAAGATAATCGAAGCCTCGGCGCGAAGCTGTATCCCACAGGTTTGAGATCGATGGCGTGTCCGGCATGTTTCGTTGCCGAATCGCCTCCAGTTCTTCAAGGCGTGCAACCGTCACATCCGACCAGTAGCGGTGTAAGTCCAGGTAACGTTCAGACGGCCCGGGCCCATCGGCAAGGGGAAGATCGATATCTTCGAAAGTATTCAGACGGCGCGACCACCTCTGGGTCGCCCACGCCTTGTTTAGTTCCGCGATCGTTCCGTATTTCTTCTCCAGCCATGCGATGAACCGCAGCCGGTCAGCCTCCGAATAGGACATGAACCCGTTTCCAATTTCGTTGTCATAGCCGACGGCAATCACCGCGGGATGATGCGCATAACGTTTCATCAGCGCATCCGCCATAATTCCAACCTCGCGCACGTAATTCGGATCGCCGATGTTATCCATATAGCGCTCCGCGGGAGGCAGCCGCGTGCCGTTCTGCGCAACGATATCGACGCCTGGATGGCCACGATGCAGCCAGATGGGCGCCGGCAATCCCGGAATGTCCAGAATCACCCGGATTCCGGCTGCTTGCATCTTGTCCATGATGCTGTCGAACCATTCAAAGGTAAACTTGCCATCCGAGGGTTCAAACGAATCCCAGGAAAGGTCGCCCATGCGCACAACGTTGAATCCCGCGTGCTTCATGATCGCGATATCCTGGTCGATCTGCTCCGGAGAACGATCGATAGGCTGATAGCAGGCGCCTACAAAAAGCTGCCCCGGACCTGGCCAATTGGGACGAGCGGTTGCGGTTTGCGCTCCTGCCGCCGGAGTCGCGAACCCTGGAAAGAAGACAACCAGCAGAAGCGGGCCGATAAGCCACGCGCGCCTCGGCGTGCACATTTTGTTACGAACATTTTTGTTCATCGGCTTCTTCTCGAACAGTGAGTTCCCCGAAGATCAATCATTTGCCCGCGCTGCGCTCCAGCTTCACCATGACAATGTCGTTGCTGTTCATTGGGATCGTGATGTCGACAGTGCCGCCGGGGCCGCAGCGCACGACCTTCTCCATCTCCGGCATTCTCGCGTAAGCTCATTGAGGTGCGCCGATCTGCGCTTCCGTCAGTTCCTTCGGAGAACCGAGCTCGATGTATGCCGTATAGGCATCGTTGGCATGGAACCCGGTCCGATGCACTTCGAGGTGATACGCGGCATTCGCGGATAAGTGCGTCATCCGCAACTGCACGGGCGCGGCCGGATGCGATGGAATCACCTTTGTATAGAAGGGGCGATTGCTGACTTTCTGGTCCGGCTGCTCGAAATCCCAGATCACAGCGGTGACATTTCCATCCTTCGCAGGACAGCATAGCCTGCGGATCGTTCGTCGTGAGGCCGTTTCCCTGAAGCGCATGCAGGTACTTGTACGCAAAGTAAGCCGGCTTGCGAATCCCCTGAGGATTCAGCAGTCCGAATCCGCCTTGAAAGGGCGCTGTCGGCGGCCCGGCTCCTCGAACAGATCGGTGTAAGTCCAGTAGCTCATGCCCTGCACCAATCCCTGGCTGGCTTTGAGTTTGGTGAGGATGTAGGACGCGCTGATATAGGAATCGTGCACGGAATCGCGCGGCGTGTAACTGGTGCTCCACTCGGAGAAATACAAAGGAAGCTCTGGAAAGGCGACGCGGAAATCTGCGCGCGCACCCGGCGAACATCGCCGATGATTGCATCCGGGGACGGATCGAGTTTAGTATCCGCTCTTCCCATTTTCATCGAGAAAATCCGCCCTGCACGCCATACGTATGGGTAGTGACGAAGTCAACCGGAGCACCGCTCTGCTTCACGTGAGCAAGGAACTCGGGCACCCATGCCGCCCCGGCAGTGCTCGGCCCGCCCACCCGCAACGCAGGGTCAATGGTCTTGATCGTCTTCGCTGTCAGATCGTAGAGATCGAAGTATGCCTTCTGATCGCCGCCTTCCCAGAAGCCGGAGAGGTTGGGCTCATTCCATACCTCGAAGTACCATGTGCGCACTTCATCCTTGCCATATTTCTCTTCGATGTGCCGGACGAACGCGTCCACCAGCTCGTGCCAGCCGTCTGGCTTCGGATGCGATGTGTTGCCGTGCCAGTAGAAGATGCTGTTGTCTGAAGTTGCCAGCGCCTTCGGCGTAAAGCCGAGCTCTACGAATGGCCTGATATGACGAGCAAGCAGATCGTCGTAGAGCTGGTCGATCTTCGTCCAGTTGTAGACGGTCTTTCCATTCTTCAATGCGCACAGTTCCCAACACATCGTGAAAGATGGCGTGGAATCGGATATAGCGAAATCCAAGTTCGTCCTACTAACTTGAGCTGCGCCTGGCTGTCGTCGCGAATCAATGTGCCTGGATAATCCGACCCCACCGATAGATCGAAGAAGCGATCGACCGGCCCGCGCGTGTCTTTCACGTTGACGCCGATCACGCGTGACGAACTCTGATCTTGTTGCGCGGAAACAGACGAGATGGATGATACTGCGAAAGCGCTGAGGGCGAAAACTAAAAATTGCCGCAACAAAGAATGACGCATGAAGTCTTACTTCCTTGGAGAACAAGTTGAGATTACGAGAATCGAAGTGATCTTAGCACCGCTTGTGACCGGCTCGTCGGGGCATCGATTGGTTCTTCACAGAGGCTTAGCATTTAGAAAGCCGCTATACCCGCTTCCGCTCACGCGAGTGTCGCTCTGAGCACTGCCGCATAATCCACCGCTGGTTTATATAGCTTCGGAAGCTCCACCATCAGGGCGTCGGTCTGCTGTTTCCAGCTGACTTTCTGGTCGGTTCCCAGGAGTTCCAGCTGGCCAATTCGTCCGGGCTTTGTTGCCGCTGAAAGTCCCAGAGACTGCGCGGCGAACGATCCTGAAGGCCAGCCCAGCACCAGTGAGTAGATCAGAGTATTCGCCTTATTGCGCGTGAACCGGATATCTTTTTCTCCCAGTTTCCTCACGCTTCCACCCTGGTAGGACCCCGCCTTCACGCTATTGGGTCCTTCACCATAAACCTTCCATGGCCGAGTCTCGTAGATCGCGCCACCATTGGTCTGCATCCAGGCTGTGATGCCGTCGAGCACCGCGATTTCTTTGCTGTCAATCGTTCCGTCGGGTCTGCCCGGGACGTTGAGAATGAACGTGCCGTTCTTGCTCACGGTGTCAATCAGCCAATGGATCACGTCACGCGGTGGCAGATACGCGCCGTATTGTCCCGGTTTCTCGTAGAGCGAGCGGAGATAGTGCCAGGCACCGAGGCAGGTTTCCGATTGCCAGGGATGCCTCATGATCTCGGCAGTAAGCCCACTCTCATAGTCTGCGACAACAGCTTTGGCTAGCCGGTCGGGAACATCTTTGACGTTCAGAACGGCTTCCAACTTGCCGCCGTGTTGTCTGAGGCTGTTGTTATAGAAGTAGGCGCCAATGTTCATTCCGGCCCAGCCTAGCGGTAGAAGCGAATCGTCAAAGTAAAGCAGATCGGGATTGTGCTGGTCGATGAGATCGCGCGTCCGATCGTAGAAGTTCTTAACGTACGATGTGTCAGGCAGTGCGCGAGCCGGGTGCTTCACACCGTAGAGCCGCTGAGGATCGAGCCCCTGCCACCACTGGTCCTTTCCATCTGCTTGCGTGAGATGGCCATCGTATGGCGCGCCGGCGTTCGGGCCGGACCTGTCGGCACTGTGCGAAGGCTGGAGCCACCACCAGTTGCGCGCCTGATGCACCGTTACACCGAACCGCAACCCCTGCTTTCGTGCCGCCGCAGCCCATGTGCCGATCACATCACGATGCGGACCGACGGCAGCCGCGTTCCACGGTTGATGCTTCGAGTTCCACGCGTCAAAGCCATCGTGGTGATTGGCCAAAGCGATAAATATCTTTGCGCCGGCATTGTTGTAGCGCGTTATCAACTCGTCCGGCTCCCAATTCAACAGAGTCCACTGTGCGCACAGGTCTTTATACCCGAACTGCGACGGTGGACCGTAGTGTTCGAGTTGATATTTGTATTGCCTCTGGTCCTCGATATACATATTGCGCGCGTACCAGTCCCCGGCCTCGGCAACGCACTGTGGACTCCAGTGAGCCCAGATTCCGAACTTGGCATCCTGGTACCAATCCGGAGCCTCATACTCGAGCAACGAATCCCACGTGGGTTTGAACGGACCATCGCCGGCAAGATTGGGGACTGGCGAATTCAGGGGCACGTCATCCCAAAGTCCGCCCGCAATCGACTGTGCTGTGGGGTTGTAGTTCCACGCTGAGGGTTCCCATGCGGCCTCATCAAGCTGTTCTTCGACGACCTTGCCGTCGCTCACCTTGTAGAACACTCTCTTCTCCGGCGGCAACGCGCAAAACTGAGCGTAGTCCTGCGCGTACCGGTTGAAGGCACCCGGTAATACTGGCTGAATCTGCTGTGCAGGCTGCGCCAAGGCTGGCGCAGCTTTCGACGCTGCGGTGATCGCGAGTAATTTGCAGAAATCTCGTCTGTGCATAAGTCTTCCTTTGTTGCCGGACGCCAACCAGACGTATTGCTTTATTCCAGTAACGCGATTTGGCCTTCGATACGAAACTTTACGGTGACTACCGGCGCTCCTGTGTCCGGCTGCCCGCCGCCGATGTCTGGAACAGTCGCGGTGCGAAATCTTTTAAGTCCCGGCGCCAGGTCTGCCATTCGTGATCAGTGCCGGGTGACTCGTAAAAGACGTGTTGAATCTTTCCTTCGTCGAGAGACGCGTTTAGATTCTCCAGTCCGGACTTCATACGCTCGGGCTCGTTGGTTCCCACGCCGATCCACAATAGATGCACTCGCCTGGCAAACGCTGCCGGATCGGCCATGGCTCCGTTGAATGCAGTCTTCGTATCCATTCTCCCGTTCCCGGTCAGAAACACGTTGGCTGCGCCGCTGAATCCGCCGATGTATGAGAACATGTCGAGATAATCGAATGTTACCTGGAACGTCTGCATGCCCCCCATTGAAAGTCCGGCCATGGCGCGGTGATCGCGATCTGGGAGAGTACGGAATGTCTTGTCGATGAAGGGAATCAGCACCTGCGTCATATCGTCTTCGAAGGCGCTCATCCGCTCTTGCATTACTTTCAGGAACTCAGGCGAGCCGAACGGCTTTCCTGTAAGGTCGGGAACGACGTAGCTGGCACGGCTTGCGTATCCGTTCGCCATAACGATGATCATCGGCTTTGTACTTCCGCTGGCAATCAGGTTGTCGAGTATGAAATTTGCTTTACCTTGCCGGGTCCATCCTGATTCGTCCTCACCGCCGCCGTGCTGCAGATAGAGCACCGGATAGCGAGTCTCCGAGGTGTCATAATCCGGCGGCAGGTACACGAGCGCGTGCCGCCACGTCCCCGTCACGCTGGAGTGATACCAGACCTCGCGCACTTGTCCGTGCGAGACCTCCTTTGGCAGGTAATAATCCACTCCAGCCTCAGGCACCTCGACCGCACTGGCCCATTTGCTTCCGCCGAAATAGGCCGTGCTACCCGGATCGCTCACTTCCGCGCCGTCCACGATCATCGTGTAGTAGTGAAGGCCTGGAGCCATCGGTTTGGTCGTAAAGGTCCAGAATCCGTCCGACTGCTTTTCCATGTCGGCTTTCTCGCCGCTCCAGAAGTTGACCCTCACCTTGGTCGCGTCGGGCGCCTTGAAGCGGATCTGGGCGCGAGAGTTGCTGTCGACGCGCGGGTACTGCGCGTCTAATACATTCGACGAGGCCGGTTTGAAATCACCAGAGTTCTGTGCAAGACAAAGGCCCGCACCCAATAGCATCACAATTCCGATCCGCCACATCTTGTACCTCCGGAAATGTCCCCAGAAAACTGAGGGAGTTTTTCGAGCCAAGTTCTCCTGCTCTCTGTGAACCATCGGCCTCCGACCAGGCTTCGAGTCTCTTTTTCAAAACACCGTCAACTTCATTTTTTCTTTCACATCGTGAGCGAGCTTCTCGATCGTATCGGCCTTACGGATGATATTCAGTGACAGGGTTTCTTTGTTGGTCTTATCGACCTCGGCCTTCAATTCCGTGGCAAGTTGCAGCAGGCGAGCCGTATCATCTGCAATTTGCTTCTTTCGCGCCGCGTTCGCAATCTCATAGCTCTGCGCCTTTGATTTCTGCTCCTGCATCTCGATCTGGGAATTCTTGTCGGGCAGGCGGATTGCGTCCGGCGGAAGCCAGGGCACCTCGCGATTAACGGTCGAGGAGGGATCCTGCCGAGGTTGCGCCACATCAACTGTGAGGACTGCTAAATATAGAGTGGTAGCACAACCTATCCATTGCAGACTGCGCATTCTTCGTCCAAGTAGACGATTTTGACCTCGGAATGTGTTCATGTGGAACTCCCTTTCAAGCCGGAGCAGAGTTGCAATAAAGCCGAAGCACACCTGCAGCAGGAATTGGATGCCTATTTTCCTACTTCTTCTGCGAGGAAAGACTTCCGTGTGAACGCCACCTTGAAGCCTTATCGCATGCCGTAGTTGGATGGGGAGGCGTGTGAGTCAATTGTCGCTGCTGGGCGCCCCCATCTAGTCACGACTGCTACCTTTGCGAAGCCAGACTCGGCCCGAACTGGGTATCCAGTTCAGGCGTTCGTGGATGACCATTGGCGAGCTTCCGATAAAGCTCCTCATGCTCGGTCTTCTTCAACTCCCTGGTTTTCGCGAGCTCATCATTGGCAGCCTTGGTATCACCGCGATCCCGATAGAGGCGGCTTAAGCGCCAGTGCGCGTCCCCATCATCCGGGTCAAGCCGGACAGCCTCCTTCAGTTCGCGGGTAGCCTCGTCGAGCTGTCCAGCTTCGGTCAGGACGATTCCCATATCAAGATGGGCAAGAGACTCGCTGGGGAGCGCTCGCTCCGCGCGTTCGAGCAGCGGGCGAGCTTCAGCAAAGCGGTTGGCCCTGACATCTACATCAGCCAAGTAGAGCAATGACTGGCCATGATCGGGATTCAGAGTAAGCTCGGTTTGAAATTCCTTCGACGCCTCGTCATAGTCCTTTTGTGTCCAGAGAAGGTAACCCAGGCCGAAATGAGCACCCAGCAGATGAGGATTGGCGCGTATGGCAAGGCGGAATTGCTCGATAGCGCCCGTAGTGTTTTTCATATCGTCCATGGCCTCGCCTGCTACGATGCACGCCTCCGCGGAGTCAGGATCGATGCTGACGATTTCCCTATACGCATCAAGAACGCATTGATTCTGCTGCGACCAGAGACAGCTATGCGCGAGGACAAGACGCACCGGCAAATTATGCGGATCGGCGGCAGCGGCTTTCTGCAGAAAGGGAACCGCCTCGGCATATTGGCCCAGTGCATAGTGCGCCATGCCAAGCAGAAGACGCAATCGGAGGGCTTCGGCGAGGGAAACACGGGGGGAATTCAGCGCGAGCGTGAACTCTGGAATCGCCTCCTCGGGTTTTCCGTCCTTAAAGAGCGCTAACCCCAGATTCATGCGGAGTCCGGGCGGGCCAGGACCCAGCGCGAGCGCTTTTCGATAGAGGGGGATTGCCTCCCGGTAATTCTCTCGGTGTGCCGATAGAAGCCCCAGGTGAGCATAGGCCTCTGCGTTCCGGGGGTCTGCTTTGATGATCGAGCGCCAGACCTGTTCTGCTGCCGCCAAACTGCCTTGCTGCTCCAGGTGCAATGCCTTCTGCCGCTGAGACGCCAAGATGGTGCGCGAATATTGCTGCGATAGAGCTGAGAGTGTTAAGAACGCTAAAAAGGAGAACGATACGATCTTCAGCACAGGGTTCATCGCGATTCCAGTGACCCTAGAACAGTTATTCGTGACTAATTTCCAATGTACGATAATTCTTCGTATCAAGCCCGATTCACATGCAGCATCGAGCGAAAAAGAAGGGCGCGGCGTGAGAGTCAGTCTAGGCGCCGCGCCCTTAAGGAGGCAAGGAGGCTAAAAGACGAACTTGCCGCCAAGTTCAAGCGTACGTGGACCCCAGTCGCTGTTCACCCAGCCGAAGTTACCGGCCGTCGGAGAGCCCTGGTAGCCAGTGTTAACACCGTTAAACTGGGCGTGGTTGAAGGTGTTGAACGACTCGAAGCGGAGTTCAAACCGTGCCCGCTCGGTGACGGAGAACGTCTTGTACAGCGACGTGTCAAAGTTCACACGGCCCGGACCAACGATCGCATCCTTCGCCATGTTGCCGAAGCCCAGGTTCGGGCCACCCTCCCACGACGGTGTCGGATAGGAGAATTTGGTGGTGTCGAACCAGCCCTTCACCTGCTTGGGGTACGACATCTTGCCGCTGACGTTGGGACGGTTAGTGTAGCCGCCACCCAAGCCGATGGTATCGCCATCATTACTGAAGTTGAGCTGAGACGTGGCGAACGGTGTACCGGTTTGATCGGTAATCGTGCCCGCAATTTCCCAGCCACCCGCGATGGAGTGAACCAGGCCCCTGCTCTTGGAGAAGATGGGCAACCTGTAGACATAGTTGGCGCCGAGCATGTGGCGACGGTCGTAGCTCCCCGACCCTTTGTCGTACTTGATCACCCAGGGATTGCTGGTGCAGCAGGAGTTGTCTCCGCTCTGGATATCGATCGCGTGCGAGTAGGTGTAGTCGAGTTCTGCGCTCAGCCCCCACCGGTTTTGCAGCCGAAGGCCGGTTTGGAAGCCGTTGTAGTTCCCGTTGGTGTTGTTGATCATGCTCGTGATCTGGCCGAAGCCGTTATAGGTGCGGAACGACTCGGAGTTGTTGGCAGTGTTTCCCTGGCCCTGAATGGGAAGGGTTACCAGCTGTCCGGATGCGTTTGTGTAGGAGGCGATGCTGCCGCCCTTGGCACGGACCGCCATGTCCGTCGTGAGCGGGAAGTTGTTCATGTATGTGTACTGTTCCTGATGCCAGGCGATATTGCCCACATACTGAACAACCCAGATCATCGACGGCGCCAGTTCGTGCTGGACGCCAAGGCTGTACATCGCCACCGCTGGATCCGGGAACGATGTCGCCATGTTGTATTCGCTGCTGTCAAAGAACGGCGTTGCTGCAGTGGTGCCGTTCGCAAGGCTGGTGTGAGGATTACTCAGGTAGACCTGTTGGGCCGTGGGCGAAAACGCGAACGGCGTATCCGTCGCGCTGTTGTAGATGAGGTTGCCCTGCAGACGCTCGAAGAACGTTCCGAAGCCGCCGCGCAGAACGGTTTTGCCGTTGCCGAAGAGGTCTTCGGAAAACCCGATTCGAGGCTGGATGGTCCCGTACTTGTTGGTCACAAGCGATCTCGGCGTTCCCGCCACACCAGCCAGATCGATGCCGTTCAGGTAATAGGGAGTCGCGGGACCAGGCTCGCCAGCTTGCGCGCTTGTGATGACCTGGAAACCAGGCCCGGTCGAATTCATCGAGTGATCGGTGTTCCAGGAAACAGCCTCAATCGCTGAATAATGGTCCGGGTTGAAGTTGCCGATAAAGTTCTGCCGTTCCCAAGCCTGCGGCAGAGCATCATAACGGAGGCCGAGTTGCAGGGTCAGGCGCGGCGTCACGTGCCAGTTGTCCATCGCATAAACCGATGGGGTCTGGTTCACATAGTGGCGGATCGGCTGGCCATTCTGCTGCTGGTAGTTTTGGGCCAGACCGAGCAATCCGTCGATGATGCCGTCGCCAATCACGCAATCAGAAGGAGCAGGCTTGACCTGGCAGCGCGCCTCAGACTGGTTGCTGGAGAATTGATGACCGCTGGAGTCGCCGCCAAGGCTGTACTGACCATTGGCGTCGCCGAAGAGCTGCTGGTTCTTGGTGTAGCGGTTGTAGCTGAAGCCGAACTTCATGGCATGCTTGCCCATGGTGTACGAAACATCCGCCTTGGGCTCAAAGTCCTCGGCGGCGTTGTGCCAGGGAGCCGATCCCATTTGCTCGCCGGTTCCGTACGGAGCGCCGAAGCCGCTCATGTTCGGAATCTCGTTGGTTCTTCCGTTATTGAAGAACGGGCTAACGCTCCAGCCTGAGGGCGTAGAAGAGTTCGCACTGTTGTCGATGTTAATGACGTTGCCGTCGTAGTTCATGCTGACTTCGAGCAGCAGGTTAGGCGAAAGCGTGCCGCTCAGCTTGAGGGCCGCGCTCTTCGACGGGGTAATCTCGGAGCTTGTGATCGTCCGGTAACTGGACCAATCCCAGCCGAGGAAGCTCTGTGGGTTATCTAGCTGGTCGTGTTCATACATCCAGTGGCCGAGCAGCTGCCACTTGTCATTGATCCTGTGGTCAATGCGCACGACATCGTTGCGAATCTTGATCGGCGCGGGAACGCTCTCGACCGACTGCCCGGTGGCTGTGGCCGCCGCCGGCAAGATCTTCTTGTTGAGGTAGGCGACCATGTTCGGGTCGAGCAGGTTGGCAGGGATCGTGTTGTTGGGGAAAGCCTGCCCAGGAGTCAGACCGTCTGCCGTCAGCTTCGCCAAGAAGCCCGGATCGGTCACAGATTCAGGCACAGTAATGCCGCCAACCGGGCCGCTCGCCGAGTTGTTGTTGGCAAACGCCGGAGGCGTGTACACAACTCCTGAGGAAGTTGGATAGTCCGATGATGGGTAGGTGTTCTGGCTGTTCACCGAGGAGCCCTGGTTGAGTCGGCGCCACTCTTCGTTCCAGAAGAAGAAGGTCTTCTGGCGGTTGGTGTTGTACACCTTGGGAATTGTCACCGGGCCGCCGACGTTGAAGCCGAAGATATTGTAGTGCAGCACCTGGCGAGGGTTGTTGGCACCGTTGAACTTGTTGAAATAGTCGTTGGCGTCGTAGTCGGTGTTACGGTTAAATTCGTACGCCGTACCGTGGAACTTCTCGGTACCGCTCTTGAGCGAAAGGCTGAAGGTGGCGCCCGAGGAAATTCCGTAGTCCGGCGGATAGTTTGAGGTCAACATGTTGAACTCGGCGATGGAGTCCTGTGCCGGCATGAGGGACATGCCGCCGGCCCCGCCGCGGTCGTCCGACTCGCCGCCGTCGATCAGCCAGATATTGTGGCTCTGACGCAGGCCGTTGGCGCTGATGCTAAAGCTGCTGCCTCCGGCGCCTGCCATCGGCGTGTTATTGCTCGGCAGCTCCGAACTGACACCCAGGCCAAGGGCGGCCAAGGCAGCGAAATTGCGGTTTTCAGTGGCGATCTCGCTAATCTGCTCGGAACTGATCAGCGAACTAACTACGTTGGAGTCAGTCTGTACCTGCAGCGCATCTGCTTCAACCGTAACCGTCTGCGATTCGGCGCCGACCGTCAACTTGATGTCGGTGCGAAGTGTGGAGGAGACGTTCACGATGATGCCACTCTGCGCAAATGCCTGAAAGCCCTTGGCGCTGACTTTCAGGTTGTAGGTCGCAGGGTTCAGACCGTTGAAATCAAACAAGCCCGTCGGGCCGCTGTCTGACACTTTGGTGAATCCGGTGGCTGGGTCTGTGAGCGTAAGATGCGCTCCGGCCACTACCGCTCCGGTTTGGTCGGTAACGATGCCCGTCAACTCTGAGTTGGCTTGCGCAAACGCGCCGATGCCTCCGAAAGCCAAGAGTAACGACAGCATGATGAACCAATTGCTTGCTTTTCTCATTGAGCCTCCCGTTTAACACGGTGGTTGTAGTTTGCGTTTGACTTATGAGGGAACCCGATCACATTCTGGTGAGCCTTTGCGTTTGCAGCGGTTGGTTCGTCCAAAACTGTGTGGTTCCTCCTGCCTTACCCGTCCTCCGAAATAGCAGCTTGGGGGTGAAAAAGCGATGCAGCACAGCCCACCGTCACGATTAGCAAATCGATTTACTAGGTTTGGACGTTAAGCCCACACGATTTCACCATTGTCACTGCGGCACGAATCCTAATCAGCTATGCATGAAGCCGTGAAGGGGTATCACGGTGACAAATCGTCGGATTACAACGTGAATCACGGCGAATATTTGGCGAATTTTGTCCTCGTTTAGCGGCCCGTGCCAGCAATGTTCATGCCGCGCAAGGGAGGTTGCACTCTCCCGAGGAAGATCTGTTACTAGGCTTTTCAAGCAGAGTGAAACTAGGCGCGCGGTGAATCAATAACGAGGACGGATAGGAGAGGCTTTCAGAGTTCTGGCGGAATCTAGCGAGGTTCTTTCTTAGTCTGATTCCTGGATGACTTCGATTGCACGCACCTCGGCGTAGTTCACCCTCGGCGAGAAAGACAGCTGCAATTTTCCCTGGCCGTTGGGATGAAGCCCATGGAATTCGCGGATGATGGGCCGGAAAGCCCCGCCAGCTGCCTGGTAGATGTCGAAATCTTGAAGCAAGGAAACCCCATTGCAGGTGACATCGAATACTCGGCAGCCCGCTCCGTGACAGTACGCGCCAGCAGTTAGAGGGCTAAAGAAAGACTCCATGAAATGAAGTCTGACCGTATAGCTTCCCGAAGTAACGGGTATGGAATAAGTGAAATTGCCGTGTCGTTCGGCGTTGTACAGGGGAGGAATTCTCGGTCCGTCGCGCGGAACTGGAATCGTCGAAGTCCGGCCACCAATGAAGTAGTTGTCACCGCTCCAGCGAGTTCCATCGCTGTCGATGAAGTCCGAGGGATGAGCTGATATCCGAATCGGTTTTAGGACTCCCGGTGTTCCGGGACTAAGCTGGATGGCGCTCAGGAATGCCGGCTGTCCCCAGCGAGAGCGGAATTCGATGTGGAGCTTACCATCTTCAGAAGGGCGTACGTCCTTAAACACGCGAACATCCACCGCAGCGGCGCCACCATCGGCTATTGGATCGAGGTCAACCAACAGCGGTTGACCATTGAGCTCAACTTCAATGTGGCGGAGATTCTGCGCATCATCTGTCTGATCGACGTCCGGCTCTCGAATCGGATCGGCGAAATAGAGCCTCAGTTCATAGACTCCGGGCGACAGTGGAATATGGTACTCAAACCCGCGCTCCCAGCGGGGATTTTTCAGGTCTGCTGTGAGCGCCTCCCGCATGGTCGCGAACAAGCCCTCATCTGCAACAGGAGGGAAGAAGTGCCTGGGGCCGGGTTCGACCGCACCTCCATCGAAGTCGTGATCTGACTCCCACGTATGGCCCGATACGTCAACGTAGGGCGCTCCAGTACGTCCGGCTGAGATGCGGACTTCCCCAACTCCCGGCGCCGAAGCCACTCGCAAGCTCGTTTGTGCGTTGGGCTGCTGCAGCGGCGCTACAGATTTTGAGTACCCAGAAGCGAGCTTAGATGATGGATTGGGCGACCTTTGTTCAAAGAAGTGGCTCGTTATCCATATCATCACGACAATCGCCGCTGCGATGAGAACCCATCTTAAATGGCGGGTTGTGCTTTCGAGTGGTACAGGTATCTCGGAATTGGTTGAGCTTTCACCATGACGACTCTCGAAGATTGGCAGGTACTGGCCCTTCGGAATTGTGATGAGAAGCGGCTCGCCTTTGCCCTCATTTGCAAAATGATGCTCGAGCTTCATCCGCAATACGCGAGCCTGAGACCGGACGATATTGTCGTCATTCGAGCTATAGCCGGGAGATCGGCCGTAGACGTAAATCCCGATCTGTTGCTCTGTCGCCTCTTCGGGTTTGTTTTCGAGAGCGCAACGACACACGTGGAGGAGGAATGCGCGGAGTCGAGGCGATTTCTCGAAGGTAACGCTGGCCGCAACTCGGCGAACAAACTCCTCCCGGGTTCCCGCAACCTCAGCGGGAGACTTCCTCGAATGCGTTAAAGTCACTACTTCCAGAGTCATCTGTTTAGTCAAAAGACCAAGTGTTCTTGAAACGGGTAGGGGAATTGGCAAACGCATACTACCGGGAAAGAAGCTCGAACCGATAGTCGCATTTTTTGGCCTAAAATATCGATTAAATAGATATATTGGTCACACATGCGTACGACGCTCGATGAATGGGAGATATTGCAGGCTGTCGTCCAATTGGGCGGCTTCGCGTCTGCGGCCAAACAACTGAATCGCTCGCAGTCGACGATCAGCTATGCGATTGCCCGGTTGCAGGAACACCTCGGCATCCGGTTCTTCGAGATCAAGGGCCGTCGCGCTCACCTCACCGAGATCGGTCGCGTCCTGCTCGCCGATGCCGAATCTCATCTGGCCGGATTTCACCAACTCGAACAGCGTGCCCGCTCCCTGGCCTCAGGAGGAGAGTCGGAGGTCCGGCTCTCGGTCGATAGCGTCTACCCAAACGAACGCCTCTTCGCGGCGCTGGCCGAGTTCACGCTGCGCTATCCTTACGTTCAGCCAAAGCTCAGGCAAAGCCCCTTTCTCTCCGCCGACACCGAATTCTCGGTACATAACGCGCAGCTCTGTATTACAGGCCTGCTCTCGAGCGAGTTTTTCAGCAAAGCAATTCTAACCATTCGCATGATTGCCGTGGCACACCGCGATCACCCCCTGCACGCTGTGACACACAAGATCAATCGGTCTGATCTGATGCAGCACATTCTCGTCTCGATCGAGGGCACCGCATCCGGAACCTTAAAGCATCAACCTCGTGTCCCGGCCCAGCGCGTTCTGCAAGTCAGTTCCATCGAAGCCGCCATCGACGGCGTGCGTTGCGGGATTGGTTTTGGCTGGTTGCCTGCCCATCGTATTGAATCCGATTTGGCACGGCGCGAGTTGTTACCGCTCCACCTGCCCGCTGGCGGCAAACGCGAAGTCCGGCTCAACCTCGTCTGCAAGGATTTCAGTTCCATGGGTCGAGAAGTCAAAGTTCTGGCCGACCTGCTCGGCTTCCACCAAGAAGCCGAAGAGGTCTGATCCGTGCTTTATCCAATCTGGCTTGTGTCTTGAAGACGTCTCGAGCTCATTCACCCGTCCGGCGCTTACGTGTATCGCGAGCGAAAGTCATAGCTGGCGACGAGATTACGTCACGTCCTTGGCCCTTGTAAAGCGGACCTTTGGCTCAGCTCTGCCATCATGTATAGCCAACGAGGATCGAGGTTGAAATTCGCAAATCGCGTACTCGCGTCTCGGAAATGCACCACCAGAGTAAGAACGGTTTTGTCGAAGCCAAGTTGCTTGTCCGTACATGCAGTGAACGACCGTCATGGTTGTGTCTGTTGGCAAGGGCTGCGCTCAATGATGAATCGGCACGTGGCGCCAGCAATTGAAGACAAGGTTCTGTTCAACACTTTGATCGGCGAGACGGTGTCTGTAGAATGGGTCCCGCCAAAGTTCATTCGCGGAGACGGTCATGAATCGTATGGGGTGGGGATTGCTTCTGGTGCTGGCCATCACGCCGGCGTGGGGTTTGAGGAAAACCACTGTCGGCGAACTCAAAGACGAGCTTGCCACGATGCACAAGGAAGGCAGAAACGACGCCGATGTGGCTGACGCACTGAAGCAGGTGGAGCTGAGCGAAGAACTGACGCGCAGCATGATGAACAGCATGGTTGCCGATGTGCCGGGTCCGCTCTCGACCGAGCAGATTTATGTGCTCGAAGCGCGCAGCGCCATGCTGGCGCCTCCCACCACGGATATCCCCACCACGGCGTCACCGGATGCGACAGGTCAGAAGACAATCCTCGACAAAGTGGCGGATTATGTGAGCAAGATATACAGCCAATTGCCCGCCCTGACCGCAACCCGAACAACATTGCGCTTTCAAGACAACATTCGGGCAGCGCCCGCAAGTTCGGGAATGCACAGCGGCGCCGTCGATATCTCCACTGGAGCAGGCTTCTCAAACGGGTTTCAATACATCCGCTACATCAACTCAGTCAATGCTCAGGTCGCGAGCGAGCAGGGTGCGGAAAGACTGCCCAGTGAAAAGGACAAAACGCCCTGGGGCGCGAATGGTATGATCGCGCTTCTGGACCCGGTCCCCAGCCTCACTGCTGTTTTTGTAGAGGCGCAGGCTGCCGGCGATATCAAGTGGCTGCGCTGGGAGCTGATCAACGGAAAAGCGGCTGCGGTCTTTTCTTTTGATGTTCCCAAGAAGAAGGCGCGCATGCCGATCGACGTCTGCTGCTTCCCTGATGTCGAGCAGGCGGGCATGGTGCGGAGTTCCACAGCGCCGATTAATCCGCTGGCATCAGGCGGCACACCGAAAGGCAACTTTCAGACCAACACCTCATACCATCCTTACAAGGCGAATGTCCCCTATCACGGTGAATTCTTTATCGATCCCGACAGCGGCGTCGTGGTCCGCATGATTACGCAAGCCGAATTGAAGCCCACGGAAGTGGTGCATCAGGAGGACACGCGGATCGATTATGGCCCTGTCGAAATAGGCGGAAAACCCCTGGTTACGCCGGTCAAGACAGTGATCGACACCGAAGTGGTTCCCTACGGCGATTCCGGCGCGGCAGGTGCATACACCACGCGAACGACGTTCTTTATTTCCGAGTACAAGGACTACAAGTGAGCAACCTCTTCCGCCTGCACCATCCATCCGGACCAGTGCGTGCGGGCCTGTCTCTCATCGACTGCCGGTTGCATGAACCTCCTGCAGGTCTTCAACCATATGTTTCAAGTGCCGCCCCCGATTAATCGAGAAGCGGCTTCACCCCAGTAATCGTCCACCTCGTGCTTGTGCTTCTATTGTGGCGATCCGGGTGCGAATCAGACAGTGAACTGGCAATAGGCTCGGGCTCGGATTTTCCCCCTCCTCCTTGCGCTGGGCATCATGGCATCTCTGTGCCGAGCTGGTCGGCTTTCCCCCGCTCTCGATTGCCCTTGAGCCAAGCAAGAAGGCGCGATCTCATTTTGGGATCTGACTTATCGAATGGATCGATCAGAATAAAGCGATTTATTCGGCTTGCGCACGCCACTTTCGATCTATATATTCGATGATTCCGGGGCGGCGAGCGGGAAATAATCGCTGAATTGCGCGCTGAATTCGTGGGCTGAAAAAGTTATCCGGCCCGCGCGGAGCCGCCGTCTGTTTGTCCTCTCGGGAGGTAATTCCGTGCGTCGAAATGCCGTCACCTTCGCCTTGGCAGCAATTCTTTCTCTGCCTGCTCTGGCTGCTGACAACGTTATTCACGTCTCCATCGACGCGTCGAAACCCGGCCCAAAAATCGATCGCAACATCTTCGGACAATTCGCCGAGAACCTCGGCCACGGGCTCTACGAAGGCATTTGGGTTGGCCCCGGTTCCTCGATCCCAAACACGCGCGGAATCCGTAACGACGTAGTGGCCGCTCTCAAGGAGCTCAAAGTGCCGAACGTCCGCTGGCCGGGCGGCTGCTTCGCAGACCAGTACCACTGGCGCAAGGGAATCGGCCCGCGCGACAAGCGCCCCGCAACGGTGAACTCGGCCTGGGGCGATGTCATCGATACCAACGCCTTCGGCACCGATGAGTTTATGGATTTCATTCAGCAGATCGGCAGCACACCGTACGTGTCAATCAACATAGGCTCTGGCACACCGCAAGAAGCGGCCGAGTGGCTGGAATACATGACGGCCGCTGCACCCACGGCTCTTGCCAAAGAACGTGCCGCCAACGGCCATCCCGAGCCTTACAAGGTCGGTTTTCTCGGCATCGGCAACGAAAGCTGGGACTGTGGCGGCGCAATGACGCCCGACTACTACGTGAGCCTGATGAAGGTTTACAGCCGATTTGTGCTGAACATGAATCCCGCGCAACGCGGCAAAGACCAGATGCTGAAAATCGCTGTGGGTCCTGGCACTCCGGACACTGCGTGGACTGAAGCCGTGATGCAGGCCTGGAAGAAGCACACGTGGGCCTGGGACATCAACGGCGTCTCACTGCACTGGTACACGGTGCCAAACGGGTGGCCGCCGTCGACGGCGTCGGAGAAGTTCGGGCTGGACGACTATGTGAAGACGCTGAAATCTACGCTCTTCATGGACGAGTTCCTGCGCAAGCAGGAAGCGATGATGGACAAGTACGACCCTGAGAAGAAGGTGACCCTGACTGTGGATGAGTGGGGTGCCTGGCACGCCCCGTTGTCCGGCTCCAATCCGGCGTTTCTCGTTCAGCAGAACAGCGTCCGCGACGCTATTCTAGCGTCCCTTAACTTGAACATCTTCGCCCGCCACGCCGACCACGTGCGCATGGCCAACATCGCCCAGATGATCAACGTACTTCAGGCGATGATTCTGACGGACAAGCAGAAAATGGTTCTGACTCCCACCTACTATGTCTTCAAGATGTATGTTCCGTTTCAAGATGCCATATTCATCCCCGTCGCCTTCGACGCGGGCACCTACACTCATGGGGGTGTAACCCTGCCCCGCGTCGATGCCATCGCCGCAAAAAGTGCCGACGGAAACCTGTTGCTTGAGATCACTAACCTCGACGCGGAAAACCCCGCAATGATCGACGTAGATGTTGCCGGCATCATGACAAAGTCGGCGAAGGCGGAGACGTTAACGGGAGTTGCAGTGGACAGTGTGAACACCTTTGACGCACCGGCAGTTGTGCCGAAGCCGGCAGCGGTAAAGTTGCAGGGGGGCAAGCTATCTCTAACGGTAGAGCCTCGATCAGTGACCGTAGTCTCGATTGAGCCGTAGTTGCGAACCACGCTCCGTGAGAGCCGCGGATGATTGTTGCAGCCGATTCGAAGTTCAACACCGGCCGCCAGTCGCACTCAACGCGGCATCTCGTTCTATCCAGCATCAGGAGAAGATGGACCATGCATCCATTCCTTAAGACGGCGCTTGCGAAAACGCTTACCCAAAACCTGGCAGTGTGTCTTCTGCTGCTACTTGCGCTGCCCTCCGTCCTTTCATCGCAGACTCGCATTGTCAAAGCCACCATCGATACCTCGAAAACCGGCGCTCCCATCTCGAAAAACATCTACGGCCAGTTTCTTGAGCACGGCGGCGACATCGTCAACACTGGCATTTGGTCTGAGATGCTGGTCGATCGCAAATTCTTCTACCCGGTCGCCGCCAGCGCGCCTACGCCTCCTCCGGTGATTGGCGATGCTGGCGGTAATCCGCGCTTTCGCCGCGTTCCTACGCGCTGGTGGTCTCCCATAGGCGGTGGTGACGTGGTCACCATGGACACCAGGGATGCCTACACCGGTGATCATTCGCCGTTGGTCAGACTTGACGCCAAAGATCCGCATGGCGTGAGCCAATCCGGAATTGCTGTTCGCAAAGACAAGGCCTATACCGGACGCATCGTACTCGCTGGAACGCCAGGCGCAATGATCAAGGTCACACTCATCTGGGGCAAGCGGACCACTGAACGCCAGACTGTCACCATCGGCACGCTCGGCACCGCGTACCACAAGTTCCCTCTGCGCTACACCGCCAGGGGCGACACTGACGAAGCCACTCTCGAGATCGCCGGAACCGGCACCGGCTCATTCCGAGTCGGAGCGGTATCGCTCATGCCCGCCGACAACATTGAAGGCTTCCGCCCCGAAGTGATCGCCGCGCTCAAGCAATTGCGCTTCGGCGTTCTCCGCTTCCCCGGCGGCAACTTCGTCTCTGCGTATGAATGGCGTTACGGCGTCGGCGACATCGACAAGCGGCCGCCGATCTTCGATCCTGTGTGGCACGCGGTGCAGCCCAATGATGTCGGCACCGATGAGTTCCTCACGCTCTGCCGTCTTCTTGGAGTCGATCCTTACATCACCGTCAACGCCGGCTTCGGCGACGCGTGGTCGGCGCGAGAACTGGTCGAGTACACCAACGGCGCTGCCTCCACGCCCATGGGCAAATGGCGAGCCGCAAATGGCCACCCTGCGCCTTACCACGTGAAGTGGTGGGGAGTCGGAAACGAGCCCTGGGGCGACTACCAGATGGGCTCGATGTCGCTTCCGCAGTTCGAACTGAAGCACAACCTCTTCGCCAAAGAGATGCGCAAGGTCGATCCGTCGATCAAGCTAATCGCCGGCGGAGCCATGCCCGACGTGATGGAAGGAGCCGATCAGGCCAGGCGCATCAACGGCCAGTATGTTCCCGATTACCTTTCGCCAGCCGACTGGACCGGCCAGATGCTCCTCAACTGCCTCGACAACATCGACATGGTCAGCGAGCACTACTATGCATCCGGCACCGAGCATACTGACATCAAGCTTCAAAAGAAGGTGCCGATCAATCCTCCCTTGTCTCTCATCGAGTGGGAACGCGCGCCAGCCGTCCAGGTTCGCGCGAAATATGAGCACTATCAGGAGTATCTAAAGCGCATTCCCGCTCTCCGCGCCAAACCTGTTCCCATTGCCATCGACGAGTGGGCCTACTTCGGAGGTAATCGCGATTCCTATAAAATCGTTCCCGCCTACGCATGGGCCTTTCACGAAATGTTCCGCCACTCCGACATCTTTCAGATGGGCGCATTCACTTTTGCAACCGCAATGATGAGCCAGAACCGAACTGAAGCCGTACTCAACCCGACCGGCATGCTCTTCAAGATGTACCGCGATCACTTCGGCACCATCCCTGTCGAAGTCACCGGAGATTCGCCGCAGCCGAAGCCGACGTTTCCTGCAGGTGGCGACCAACCCGCAGTCAACCCCGGCAGCGACACGTATCCGCTGGATGTTAGCGCCGCGCTCAGTGAAGACCGCAAGACTCTCGCCATTGCCGTGCTCAATCCTTCTGACTCTGAACACAGCATCAGGATTGCGATCAACGGAACGAAGCTTGCGAGTGCAGGGAAGTTGTGGCGTATGGCTCCCGACTCCATCGATGCAACTGTTCAAGTGGACAAGAAGCCTGAGGTTCAAGTCGAAGAACAGACGCTCGGTGCGCTGCCTGCCACCATCACGGCGCGCCCCTTCAGCGTGAACATTTATTCCTACCCGGTGCAGTAGCCAGGTCTTTCGAGAGGGTCTAGATGAAATCAACGAAGTTGTTCATTGCGTGCGCAATTACATTGGCAGTTGCATCCGGTTCATGGCTCGAGGCGCAGGTGCTGACAAAGGTTCCCGAAGTTGTCTCTGGCGCAAAGCCTGTGGCAGTGGAGCACATCAAGATCCACGGCACGGCACTTGAAGGCAATCTTGAAGGCGACGCCGTCGATCGCGAGGTCATCGTTTTTCTGCCGCCCAGCTACCAGAAAGACAAAAAGCGCCGCTATCCCGTGGTCTACGCGTTGCACGGCTTCTCCATCGGGGCCGAACAGTGGACGCACGAAATCCACGTACCGCAGACCGTCGAAGGTGCGTTCGCGCAAGGCTCGCAGGAGTTGATCGTCGTGCTGCCCGATTCCAAAACCATTTATAACGGCTCGATGTATTCAAGCTCGGTTACCACCGGCGACTTCGAGAGGTTCATATGGCACGACGTTGTGTCTTACATAGACGCGCACTATCGCACCATCCCCGATCGCACCAGCCGCGGTCTTGTCGGCCACTCCATGGGCGGCTATGGTGCGTCGCGCATCGGCATGAAGCATCCTGACGTCTTCGGCGCTCTCTACATCATGAGTCCCTGCTGCATGTCTTCGATGGTCGGGGGCGGTCCGGGCCCCGCCGATCAGATCAAGGAGCGGGCGATCGCCAGCGAGAAGAAGGTTGCCGCAGCCAAGTCTCCAGCGGATCTGGCAGCGCAGTCGCCGGGCTTCGCCTCCGCACAGTATGCAACGGCAGCGGCGTGGGCTCCCGATCCGAAGAACCCTCCGCTTTACTTCGATCTGCCGACCAAAGACGGAGTTCCGCGACCGGAGATCGTAGCGAAATACGCGGCCAACTCCCCGCTCGCATTCGTCGATCAGTACGTCGGCAATCTCAAGCAATACCGCGCCATCTCTATGGACGTTGGCGATCAGGACGGATTGCGATTCGATGCTACCAAGCTGCACGCCATCCTCGATAACTATGGAATCGCGAACAGCTTTGAGATTTACTCCGGCACGCATGTAAGCGCAGTCGCCGATCGATTTCAGAACCACGTGTTGCCATTCTTCAGTAAGAACCTCTGCTTTACGGCAAATTGCCGGTAAGCGGAGAGTGGAGGCGTAACGCCATGTTGGATCAATCTCGTCGTAGCTTTCTGAAAACATCTGCCGGTGCGGCAGGTCTCTGCATCGTTGGCTCCTCGGCAGCCGGAAGAGCTTTGTCTGTCGAGGAGTTCGGGCTCTCCCGAGTGCGGCTTGAGGCGCTCCCGCTCGCCTCGGTGCGCTTGTCGTCCGGTATATTCCGCGATGAGGAAGAAATCAACGCGCGTTACCTCGACTCACTCGCGGTCGACCGGCTCCTTCACACATTCCGAATCACCGCCGGCATTTCATCGAATGCTCTTCCTTATAAAGGCTGGGAAGAGCCAACCTGTGAACTGCGCGGTCACTTTGCCGGAGGGCATTATCTTTCCGCTGTGGCGTTGGCGTATGCCGGTTCAGCCAATGACGTCTTGAAGAACCGCGGCGATGAGCTCGTGGCGGGCCTCGCCGCGTGTCAGGGGAAGATTGGCACAGGTTACCTGAGTGCGTATCCCACCGAGCTCTTTGAGCACCTTGCGCAAGGACGATCGGTTTGGGCGCCCTTTTATACCTATCACAAGATCATGGCCGGCCTTCTCGATATGTACCTTCTCTCCGGCAATTCGGACGCACTCAAAATCGTCGAGGGTATGGCCGTGTGGGCGCAGGACTTCATGGGAGTCTTCAGCATTGATCAGCGCTTAAGAATGTTGCGCACCGAGTACGGCGGCATGAACGAAGTTCTTATCAATCTTGCCGCGGTCACAAAGAAGGATCGTTATATCGAGGCGGCCCACCTCTTCGAACAGCCGGGCTTTCTTGATCCGCTCGCCGCTCGCCGCGATGAGCTCGAAGGCTTGCACGCAAACACGCATGTTCCCAAGATTATCGGCGCGGCCCGCATGTATGAAGTTACGGGCGACCGCCGCTATCGCGAAATAGCCGAGTATTTTCTTGCAGAAGTGCTCACCGCGCGCAACTACGCAATCGGCAACACGAGTCTCGACGAACATTGGACCACGCCGGCGGATCAGCTGAAAGGCACGTTAGCATGGACCAATGCGGAATGTTGCGTGGGCTACAACCTGATGAAGCTGCAGCGCCATGTCTTTGGCTGGACTGGCGAATCGCGCTGGATGGATGAGTACGAGCGCACTCTCTTCAACTGCAGACTTGGCACACAAAACGCGCAGGGCCTCAAGCAGTACTTCTTCCCGCTCGGCGCAGGCTATTGGCGTGCATACAATTCTCCCGAAGAATCGTTCTGGTGTTGCACCGGCAGCGGAGCTGAAGAATTCGCCAAACTGGCGGACACGATTTACTTCCGTCGTGAACGCGACATCTTTGTTAACCAGTTCATCGCTTCCACACTAACCTGGAAGGAAGAAGATCTTGTATTAGAGCAGGTAACGCAGTTCCCGCATGAGCAGGGCACGCGACTCAAGATCAGGTCCTCGCGGCCGGCGGCTCGCGCCATCCACATTCGCATTCCAAGTTGGACGACCGCAGAAGCGCAGGTAAAGATCAACGGCCGTCCGATCGAAGCGATTGCAGACCCTGGTTCCTATCTATCCATTCGCAGAATCTGGCAGGATGGCGACACGATCAGTATCGAACTCCCAATGAAACTCCGCCAGGAGTCGCTGCCCGGTGATGACTCGGTGGTCGCCGCGCTGTACGGTCCGCTTGTCCTTGCAGCGGATCTGGGTGCCGGCCCAGCCGATGGCTCGATGCGGGTAATTCATAGCGGTGAAACTGTACCTAAGAATCTACCGGCGGCGTCTCCGATTCCCAAAGTGACAGGCACGAAGGATGAAGATACGAAGCAGTGGATTCAGGCCCAGCCCACTGCCGAGCTTAAGTTCGTGGCTGCCGGGGAAACCGAGAAACACCATCTCATCCCGATCTACCAGATTCGAGATCAACGTTATTCAATCTATTGGCAAACCAGAAATTCCAAACCGCATGCCTAGCTTGTGAAAGCCTGAACAAATGCGTTTCGCCCGTTGGGGCGCAGGCAGTGACGAATAGAAGGCTGCGAATGAATGAAGTTCCAAATTACTGCAGGTAGGAGCTGCCGAGGCGCATGTCAATCAATGTAATTCGTGCCATTTCAATCTTGCCCATCCTGTTAGGAACAGTCGGCCTCCCTGCGCAGATGCCCGGACAAAAGGCGCCTGGCCCTCCTCCTGCGCAAATCGAGCAGACAAGCCACGGCATCCGCGCCACCGCGGGCAGGGAAGTCCTCGAGGTCACCGTGTGTTCTGATTCGGTGATTCACGTCGTTGCTACTCCTGTACCTTCTGCACCCGCCTCGCCACGCCCCTGGATGCTCGATGCCCAGCAAGCATGTCCCGGAGCGCCGTTCACGTTTACACAGGACGCGAAAGCGGCCAGTTTGAAGACTGCTCAGCTTGAGGTGATCGTCAACGTCGAACGCGGCAATCTCTCATTTCGCACCATCAGTGGAGAATCGCTGCTGAGCGAGGGCAACAGCATCCCGCGCACCTATGAGCCAGTCGAACTCAATGGAGAACACACCTACCGCGTCACGGACCGCTTTTCTCCCTCGATCACCGAAGCACTCTACGGGCTCGGGCAGCACCAGAACGGCATGTTCAACTATCGCGGCGCAACCGTGGAACTGGGGCAAAACAACACCGATGTTGCGATACCCCTGCTGATTTCGAGCAAGGGCTACGGGCTGATGTGGAACACGGCGGCGCTCACTTATTTTGACAATCGATTCCCGCTCGATATGAAGCTGACTTCAATCGCGGGCAAGTCGATCGATTACTACTTCCTCTACGGCCCGGAAATCGACTCCGTTCTCCACGAGTACCGCACCATGACCGGCCACACGCCGATGCTGCCGAAATGGGCCTATGGCTTTTTTCAATCGAAGGACCGCTACGTATCACTCGACGAGATTCGCGGGATCGCAGAGCGCTATCGCAGGGAACATATTCCGCTTGACGCCATGGTGCAGGATTGGTTCTGGTGGAAGACCGAGGGCGATCCAGTCTTCAATTCCAACTATCACGATGTGGCTGCAAGATCTCAATGCGCTGCACAAGGAAAACGTGCACGCCATGATTTCTGTCTGGGGCCTCCTTGATCCCAACTCCGAAACCTACAAGATCCTCGACGCAAAGCATGAGCTTGTGTCCGATGCGCACGTCTACGACGCCACAAACCCAGAGGCGCGCGACCTCTATTGGCAGCACCTGCCCGGCAAGCTGCTGGCGCAGGGATGGGATGCATTCTGGCTCGACAGCGCCGAGCCTGAAGAATACTGGCCGCACATGGGCGACGCCATCCTCAGCAGTCGCCAAATCGCCATCGGCAACGGCGCGGAATTCACCAACGTCTTTCCCCTTGTGCACACCCTCGGTGTGCAGGATCATTGGAAGGCTCAGAACCCGGCCAAGCGCGTCTTCCTGCTCACGCGCTCCGCATTTCTCGGCCAGCAGCGCGTTGGCGCCACCGTCTGGTCGGGAGATGTCTACGGCACCTATTGGGGCCTGAATCACCAAGTCCCTGCTGGTCTAAATTTTGCGCTGTCCGGCTCTCCATATTGGACCACTGACATCGGCGGCTATTGGCCTCCGCACGAAGACCCAATCGCCGATCCAGCGTTCCAGGAACTTTACGCACGCTGGTTCGAGTACGGCACGTTCTGCCCCATCTTCCGCACTCACGGTCACCGGCCTCACAACGAGCTATGGAGCTTCGACAAAGTCGAGCCCATCCTGGTGAGTTACGACAAGCTCCGCTACCGGCTGATGCCGTATATCTATTCGTTGGCCTGGAAGGTAACGAGCGAGGACTACACCATTCAGCGTCCGCTCGTAATGGACTGGCGCGGCGACTCCAATACATGGAACCTCGGCGATCAATTCATGTTTGGCCCTGCCATCCTGGTCAACCCGGTGCTCAAAGCCGACGCGACCATGCGCAACGTTTATTTGCCGGCAGCTGCTGCATGGTACGACTTCTGGACCGGCAAATCGCTCAAAGGCGGGCAGGAGATCGAAGCCGACGCGCCGCTCGATCGCATTCCACTCCTCGTGCGGGCTGGTTCCATCCTTCCCATGGGTCCGCAGATCGAGTACGCCACGCAGGATCCCGCGGGGCCCATCGAGCTTCGCATATATCGCGGCGCCGATGGGAAATTTGATCTTTATGAAGACGCAGGCGATGGATACGAGTACGAAAAGGGCCAGCATTCCGTCATCCCAATCCAATGGAACGACCACAACTTGTCACTCACCATCGGCGCAAGGCAAGGCTCATTCCCCGGAATAATCGAACACCGTAAATTCCGTGTCGTCCTGGTAGCAGGTGGACATGGAACAGGCGTAGATGTGACCAGCACGGCAAACGCGGAGATCAGTTACGAAGGCAACGAAGTTCACGCAACCATAAAGTGATTCGGCGCAGCGCCGGGCTTCGCAAGACAAATAGTCCACGCAACGCTAACATCTGTTCACGGAAAAGAAGGTCGGCTATGACGAAATGCAAACTCTCGCTTCTGTTGGTGAGTGCGCTGTGTGCGCCTTTGTCTGACCAGTCGCGATCGGCTGAAAACTGCGCCGCTCTCGCAGGCCTCAAGATCGACGCCGTGGAAATCACCAAGGCCTCGCTCGTTCCCGCCGGAACCACTGTCCCGCCGCCATATCCCGGCGCGCCTTCCATTGGCCCACTTCCAGCCCATTGCCGCGTCGACGGTGTGATCAACCGCCGGAAGGGAGTCGACGGCGAGGAGTTCGGCATCGGTTTTGCTCTTGCGCTGCCCGAAAATGCATCCTGGAACGGTGACTTCATGATGCAGGGCGGGGGCGGAGGCAATGGCATCATTGCGTACCCCGCCGGGGCGAACTACGCAGGCGACAAGCCGGCACTCTCCCGCGGATTCGCTGTGGCCAGCACCGATACAGGGCACAAGGCCAAGACGGGTGCCTTCGACTTCACCTTCATGCGCGACCAGCAGGCCTATCTCGATTTCGCCTTCCTCGCGAACGCTGAAGTCGCCGGAGTCGCCAAGCAGATCATTGGGCACTACTACGCAAAACCTGCGGCGTATTCCTACTTCGTCGGCTGCTCCACTGGCGGGCGCGAAGGCATGATCCTCTCGCAGCGCTATCCCACCGTGTTCAACGGGATCGTCTCCGGTGACCCGGCCATGCGCACCGGCCTGTCTAACCTTGCAATCGCGCAATGGATCCCAGTGGCTTACAACCAAGCCGCTCCCAAAGACGCCTCCGGCAAGCCGCAGATCGATAAGTTCCTCACGGACGACGATCGAAAGCTCTTTATGGATGCGCTGATGAAGCAATGCGACGCGAAAGACGGCGTAGCCGACGGCATGATCTCCGACCCACTTGGCTGCGATTTCGATCCCATGGTGCTCGCCTGCAAATCTGGTCAGACCGACGCCTGCATTGTCCCCGAGAAAATCAACGCTATCAAGAAAGCCTTCGCTGGACCGAAGAATGCCTATGGCACGCAAGTCTATCCGGGCTTCCTTTATGACGCGGGCATTACTTCGAAAGGCTTCGCTTCAGGTTTACTGGCCTTAGGACCAAGCGGTCTCTTTGGCCAGTACACCACTGCGACTGAACTCGACGTCGACAAGGCGGCGCTGCATGCATCGGATCCGCTCGTCGAGCCCGCATCCACCAATCTCTCTACGTTCTCACTCAGCGGCGGCAAGCTCATCTTCTTCCACGGAGACAGCGATCCCTGGTTCTCGCCGCTCGACACACTCGGCTATTACCAATCACTTGCCGCAACCAACGGCGGTGCCGAGAAGGTTTCCGGATGGAGCCGTATTTTCCTCGTCCCCGGCATGGCACACTGCGGCGGCGGTCCTGCTCTCGATCACTTCGACATGCTCAGCGCTGTCGTCAGTTGGGTCGAGAAAGGCACTGCGCCCGAAGCAGTGACCGCTACAGGTCAGGCATTTCCCGGTCGCAGCCGACCGCTATGCGCCTATCCAAAACACGCGCAGTACACCGGAACCGGCGACAGCCAGGACGCTCGCAACTTTCAGTGCCAGGACCTTGGCTCGGCAAAACGGAAGGACACAGACCGTCCCCAGAACTGAAATGCGCCTGTGGCCTTCTCGTAAGCGTCCGGAGTTCCCCTCTTGACCTGTTTAGACATCCTTGAAGTGTCCACTTCCAATTTGGTGGACACCTGATGAGTGTGTCTAAGCGGCCTGAGAGGATTGAGTCTGTATGGATTGTGCGAGGTTCCAGGGCAGGAGCTCTTCTATGCGGCTGATGGGATGGTCAGCGATCTGGGCCAACACGGTGCGGAGATAGGACTCCGGATCGAGGCCATTCAGCTTGGCCGATCCGATCAGACTGTACATGGCGGCAGCACGCTCTCCGCCGCAATCGGACCCGGCAAATAGATAGTTCTTCCGTCCAAGAGCAACTGCGCGCAAAGCTCTCTCGGCGGCGCTGTTGTCGATCTCGAGAAGCCCATCTTCGGTGTAGCGTGTGAGAGCGCGCCATCGCGAAAGCGCATATCGGATCGCGGCGGCGGTTTCGCTCTTCGCTGACAGTGAATGAAGAGCCTTCTCCATCCATTTGCGCATGTCATCGAGTAATGGTTTTGCTCGAGCCTGCCGAACACTCAGCCTCAGATCAATGGGCTTGCCTCGTACCTCATCCTCGATAGCGTAGAGAGCAGCGATCCTGGCCAGAGCTTCGGTTGTTGTGGGCGATGCGTGAATGACATGAATCTCATGGAACTTGCGGCGTGCGTGAGCCCAGCAGGCGACTTCATAAATGGCGCCATCGCCGTACAAATGGTGGAATCCCGCGTTATGTGACGCGCCACATAACGCGGGTTATGTTGCGAACGCGATTATGTTGCGAAGCCAAAGATCGTGCAGGTTGGACTGCGGGTTTGCGTTTGAATACAACACATAATTTTCTCCTTGGTTCAGATCGCTTTTAAGAAAGCCATTAGCGCGGGATCTTTGCGCCACGGACTGATTTGCTTTTCTGCGGTGATGTCGCAGTGGGCAAGCGCTTTGGCTTTCATCTCCAGATCAACCTCCGCATAAATGTTGGTCGTATCGAGGGAGACGTGGCCAAGCCAAGCGCGAATCGTGTTGATGTCGACACCTGCCCGGAGAAGGTGAACCGCAGTTGTGTGGCGGATGATGTGTGGGCTGATCCGTTTCGATCCAAGCGTGGGAATGCTGGGTGATGCGCGTTTTGCAACGTCCTGTACGAGACGGTAAATCCCGAATCGGGTCAGGGGCGTTCCGCGCATATTTCGAAATAGATAATCGCCGTCGACCCGTCCGGTGACCAGCGGCTTTAGGATCTCAGCAGTGTGCGGCCAAAGTGGGCATACTCGAATCTTGTTCCCCTTGCCCGTAATCCGGACCGATGGGGATTTCCCGAGGGCAAGGTCGATTGTGTGCACATGTGCTGCTTCGTCCGCCCGCGCTCCAGTGTTGTAGAGAAACAGGAGAATCGCGTAGTTCCTGTTCCCTAGAACGGTCCGACGGTTGATGATCTGCAACATCGCGTCCATCTCCGCCTTATCGAGGTATCCGACGACTGGTTCGGCGGTCTTCTTGAATGGAATAGCGCGGACTTCCGCACTCCAGCCGAGATGCTCGGGACTGTGAAGGCCGATGAATCGCGCCAGAGAATGAATCGCGGCAAGTCGCTGGTTACGGGTTGCCACACTGCACGACCGAACGGACTCGAGATGCGCAAGGAACAGCCGCACGATCTGCGGTGAAATATCGTCGATGAGCAGGAGTTCCAGAGGTCTCTTGTAGTGAGCCCGAATGAACGGGAGAAGCAAAACCAGAGTATCGCGATAGCTTGTCTGAGTGTTGTGGGACAGGTTTCGTTCGGCGATGATGTGCTCGAGCAAGAAGCGTCTGATCCATGGGCCGATAAGCAAGCGATTAGGCATGTCTTCCCTCCGGATCTGCGTACTGCTGAAAGCGGAGGCTGGCCCTTTCCAACAACTCAGGCGTCATGGTCAGGTAGTGCTGCGTACTGCGCAGATCTTTATGCCCAAGGTAGGTAGCCAGTTGCGGCAACAGACGCTGCACATCGGCACCGTCGCGATACCATGCGATCACCCTGTGAACGGCTGCGGTGTGACGAAGATCGTGCAGCCGCGGCGGATAGCTGGATCCCTTATCGCGCTGAACCCCTGCTGCACTCCGGACGCGTTGAAACAGAGTGATGACATGTTGATACGGTATGCGCCGGCCGGTGCTGGATGCAAAGAAGGCAGACTCTTCTCGCTGCAGCATCGGAAGAGCGTTGCGGAGTTTTGAAAATGCGAGCAGTTCCTCTGTAAGGCGCGGGCCAACAGGAACCAAGCGGGACTTGAAGAACTTGGTGTCTTGGATCGTAATCACCCGGCTATGCAGGTCCACGTCTCGCAGAGTGAGGCGTAGCGCTTCGCCGACGCGAATCCCCGTGCTGTAGAGAAGGAGCAACAGCACCCGAAAGGTGGACGGCTGCATCGGATTACGACAGGACTTCAGGACGCTGGTGGCAGTCAACAGAGCAGTGAGCTCGTTGGTCGAATAGATGTGCGGCCGGAAGGGTGGCAAGGGAGAAGGCGTAATGTCCGGCAGCGGCAAGCGTCTGGTAAAGCCACGGCTGACGGCAAACTTAAATAGCCCACGAAGCAGGCTGTAGTTCAGAAACCAAGTGTTCGTGACGGATCTGTCGCCGTCGAGGAACGCTCTCACTGCTTCTGGTGTGACCTCGGAGACTTCGAGATCTCCGAGGACTCTGGAGAATCTGCGGAGTACGCGAGGTTGAGTTGCGAATCGCATCCCGAGAGAACGCTTGAACGTCACGTACGTGTTGACCAGTTCCAGGAGCTTCATCGCAGCCCTCCCAGATCGAATGCTGCAACTTCCCGAAGAGCTGCGAGGTTCACCTTCGCATAGACGCGCGTTGCAGAGACACCTCGATGGCCGAGGTGATCCCCAATCTCCTTAAGCGACAATCCTTCAGAAACCAGTCGCCCTGCGCATGCATGGCGCAGCGAATGCGGACCAAAACGAGTTGTTCGTGCTCCGACTCGCTTCAACCCGGTCGCAACAACGTGACGTATAGCGCCCTGGCTGAGAGAGCCATGCGGGGAGTTGAGTCCAAGGAATAACTCTCTCCGATTCGATGCCGGCCGAATCTCTCGCAGGTACCTGGCAATCGCCGCGCCAACGGAAGCAACCAACGGATAGGTCTGAACCTTACGTCGCTTCACGCGCCTTACATGTAAGAGGTCTTGTTCCCAGTCGACATCCTCCAACCGAAGCTGCCTGACTTCTCCAGCACGGAGTCCATAGATGGCGAGGAGCATGAGGATCGCGCGTCCGCGAACATCGCGAGGTCGATCGGTATCCACACTTCTGATCAAGCGTTCGACGTCCGACCATGGCGGTCCCATCGGCAGCGACTCATCCGAGTACACTCGTGGTCCCTCGATCGCTTCTGCGAGATCCACACGGCACCAGCCGCTGCCTCCCGCAAAACGTACGAACGATCTCAAGGCCTTTACGACGTTGCCAATGGAACGGCGGCAACAACCGCCTGCGGCCAGATGTGCCATGTAGTGATCGAAGTCGGAGGCTTCAAGATCTCGCAAGCAACGCCCCCTGGAACTGCACCAGACAAGGAAACGTCGGGCACATCGATCCAAGTACGAGATGGTTGAGTCGCACAACCCGCGCTCCGAACTCATCCAGACACAGTACGCCTGACGCTGCTCATGCCATGGATCAGAATCGGTCGGAATCTCCCACCAACCTAGATAACGAAGCCATGGCCTCACAACGTTCTCGAACCGTTCCTGCACCCGCAGAGGATCTCCCCGCTGTCCAACAGAGCGTCGAACAGCCAACGCATGCAGAGCCTCCTTGTTGAATACGAGTCTGCTCTCGCCATCAATTAGACGTGCTGCCCAAAGCAGCTCTCGACACTTCAGGGCAATCGTCAGAGCTGTGGATCCGCGCTCGACACAGTGCTTGATATAGCGTGCACGCTCCTCTGCAAATGGAGCATCCTGATGACGAGCGAGCCCTCGCGCGCTCTTGAAAAGACCATCGAACATGGTAGTGCCTCCCTCACAACATCTTGGAGGCTAAGCCATATCCGGAATCTACTTATGTTGCCTTAATGAGAGAACAAATACCCACCAGCCGCGCCTCCCGCGCTTCACGCAACATAATCGCGTTCGCAACATAACCCGCGTAGGCGTCCGCCTGAAGGCCGCCCTTGAAGTTCTTCAGGTGCTGCCGTGGATGTTTGCCCTTGCGATCTTCCGAGTACGCGAACCAGACAGCCGGCGCAGTATCTTCGCCTGCGGGCCTGTCATCGCGGACATAAGTCCAGAGGCGTCCGGTCTTGGTCTTGCCGCTGCCAGGCGAAAGCACTGGCATAGGCGTATCGTCGGCGTGCAGCTTGGCCCCGGCGAGCACGTGCTTCTGAATCGCATCGATCAACGGTGAGAGCAACTCGCTTGCACCACCTACCCAGTTGGCCAGCGTGGAACGCTCGATCTCCACTCCCTGGCGGGCGTAGATCTCCGACTGGCGGTAGAGGGGAAGATGATCTGCGAACTTCGAAACCAGCACGTGTGCCAGCAGTCCCGGCCCGGCGAGTCCGCGCTCGATCGGACGGGATGGCGCGGGCGCCTCAATTACGCGCTCACAACCACTGCAGGCAAACTTGGGCCGTACGTGGCGAATCACCTTGAAGCTGTCGGGGATGTACTCCAGCTGCTCGGAGACATCTTCGCCGAACTGGCGCAGCTGGCCGCCGCAGTCGGGACAGCAGTGGCCCTGAACAGCGTGCGTGACAACCTCGCGCGGCAGATGCTCAGGCAGCGGCTTGCGTCGGGATCTCGTCTTAGGTTCCGCGGACGGCCTCACTCGCTCAACAACAGCTTCTGCTTCTGCCTGCGAGGACTCCAGCTCTTCCAGATGAAGTTCGAGCTGCTCGAGCTGAATAACGATCTTCTCGCTCTTGACGCCGTATACCCTGCGCCGCAGCTTCTCGATGATCAGCTTTAGATGTTCGATCTGCTCGCTGCTTGAACGAAGTTGAACGTCTCGTTGGGAGAGTGTCTGGAGATGGGAATCGAGCTCAGCCTGCAGCGATCGAAGCTCGTCCTGATGTGAAGCGGCGAGAGCGGCTAGAGTTCGAAGCTCCTCTTGATGCGCGATAAGCAGTGCCTTCAGAGCCTCTCGATCAAGCCCGTCAAGATCCGGCAACTGAGCTGCATCCATGCACACAGTATGCCATGAAAATAAGTGGGAAACATCTACAAAACCCCTATGAATAAAGGGGAATCATGTGTGTCAATCAAACTGCAATCTCGGGTGTCCAGGTTCTCTGCGGCCTTCGCCAATCGATGCCTTCCAGCAACATCGAAAGCTGCGCACGCGTCAGACAAACAGTGCCTTCTGTCGCCTGAGGCCAGATGAAACGTCCTCTCTCGAGACGCTTCGCAAATAGACATAGGCCATCGCCGTCCCACCACAAAAGTTTTACGATGTCTCCTCTGCGTCCTCGGAAAACGAAGACGTGCCCGGAGAACGGCTGCTGTTCAAGAACGGTCTGCACCTTCGCGCTCAAGCCATCGAAACCGCGACGCATGTCGGTCACGCCGGCGGCGAGCCATATCTTCGTTCCGGTGCGAAGATCGATCACTTGCGCAGACTCTCGAGAATCGATCGCAACAATGCCGGATCAGCGCCGCTCTCTACGCTGATCATGGCCTTGCCTGGAATCTCGATGTGAATCGAGCCGCCTTGCGCCGGCTGCTGCTTCAGATCGACATGACCTCCAACATCGGCCTTATCGCTGGGAGCGGTCAGCATCACTGGAAGAAGAGACGTTGGTGCCGTCGTTGGCTCGTTCAGTTCGCCACGCCTCAGTGCGCGACGCCACTTGAAAACCTGGTTCGCGTTCACGCCGTTGGCACGAGCCACAACTGCCACACTCGCACCAGGCTCAAATGTCAGCTCCGCTATCCGCCGCTTCTCCGACAACGTTCGCCACCGGCGAATCGGCCGTTCAGCGCCCGCTTCCTCTGCTCCAACCATGACCGCATACTCACCCTCGCATCTGCACTCAGGCTAGAGGGGAACTCGGGACGCTTACCCATATTCTGGAGGGATTTTCAGAGGTGCGGCCTGCTGCTACTCGGTAGGTCGCCAGCGGTTGCTGAATCACGATCTATTGGGGTTCCCAATCAAGGGTTCCCATAAGAAACCGGCGAAAAACTTCGCACAAGATTCAGAAGGACTTACACGATTGAAGCGCCATTAGTGAGAACTGTAAGTTGTTGATTCCACAATCGAGGTCTAGTTCGGGACCAGGGGGTCGGAGGTTCAATCCTCTCTCCCCGACCAATACATTCTAAACAACTTAGCGCCTTACTCCGATACAACGGATTGTAGAGCCATGTGGTTTGCGATTCAAGCATTATGCGGCCAGCTTGAACGTTGTCCTGCTGCGTAGTCCTGTATCCCATGCGTGCGCTGTGTTCTAGGCATGGGTGACGACCTCAACATTCTCAAGCCGGTTGTCCTCCTTCTGGCCAGAGATGTGATTGACTTCTAGCCCAGCCGGAACCTCTCCGATGAAAGCCTCGACGACCAGACGGTGAACGTACCGACCGCATGGCGTTCCATTGCTGAATAGCTCAACATCCAAGTATCCATCCTTCGTCTTTCCGGGCTTCAACACTCTGCCGGGTTCCTTTCCTTTACCGGGCGTGATCCGCATGACCCTTCCGTGATCTGAAATCAAATAATTCCTATTGCTGGGCGGACCTCGCCAGCGTTCCAGAGTATTCAAGTGTGTTTGTTCTCCAATCAGTTCAATGGGAGCGCCCGGCTGCGTCTGGTAGCGGGGACGTTGTATTTAGGAAAGTGGTTTTCGTTGCGGGTACGTGGCAGTGTTCGGACGGCGAGTGACCGCGCGCGACCACACGGACGTTGTAATCGAAGTCCAGCGGTGTCCTCGGAAGTGCGATGAAGACCGCGGTCCATCACGCTATCGCCGGTGTCTATCAATCTGGTTTGCTGCGATGAAGACACGCAGGTTGCTCTGACTGATAATCCATCTGCGACCAATCCATGAGGCTTTCAGACCGATGCCCCGATAGCCATACCTTGAGATGGATTTAGAGAATGCCAAATTCCTAATCAACGATGGCCAGCACCGATCAGCGTCGCTTCTTTAGGGGCCACATCCGCTATTTGTAGCTGAAAAGCATCATGAAGCCGAAGTCCATGTGGCTTTGTTGATGACAATGAAAGAGCGTCATGCCTGGATTCGCCGCGACAAAATCCACCTCCGCAGTGCTTCTGCCTTTGACCACGAGCACGTCTTTCATCAGGCCGCTGACGGTTGAACCTCCGAGGCTTGTGACCTCAAAGGTGTGACGATGTAGATGTACAGGATGATCATCTGTACTCTCATTCTGCATTACGAGACGGTAACGCTTGCCCTGCGCAAGCGAAATGGTGTCAGTGTGTGGGAAGGACTTCCCGTTGATGGTCCAGCGGTCGAAATCTCCGTGCCCAGCGAATTTCGAACGAAACACCAGTCGGATGTTCTCATCTGGTTCAGCGGCCTTCTGCGAATTTGCGAATTGCAGATAATCCCAGACCGTTTCCGGAGGGGCCAGCCATCTTGGCTCGCCTTGCCGCCCTGCGTATTCCAATACGATGCCCATGCCTGACTTGCGAAGGCCCTCCCGTGTCTCGCCGAATATCCAGATGCCAGGCTGCTTCATCTCAATCACGAGGTCGATGCGCTCGGCAGCCGCAAGGCGGACGGCTCCAATGCTTTTCGTCACCGGAACTGGGTTGCCGTCCATTGATTTGACCTGCATCGGGTGCCCGGAACAAGCTAGCCAGTGTGTCAGCGTCGCGCTGGCATTGAGGATGTGAAACAGCACTCGATCGCCTTCCTTCACGCGTATAGGTTCTGCAGCACCCAACATCTTTCCATTGATCGTTGAGTAGTCATAACTCACATCCATCGAGGCGTCGCCGCCTCCGCTCATATGTGGATTCCAATCATGCAGTGCCATGAAAATCTCTTGATCGTAATCGCCAGGGTTCTCTTTTGGCTCAATGTAGAAGAAGCCAAACTGGCCTGTATAAGTAGCCTTCTTCAGGTCGTGACCTGCAAATGTGTGGGTGTGATACCAGCGTGAACCTGATGGGATTGGAGTGAAGCTGTAGCGTTGACGACCTTGCGGAGCAATCATTGGCGAACCCTCTGCCATCGCTCCGTCCACGCTCGATGGGATCCAGAGGCCATGCCAATGCACGATTTCGGGTGAATCCGTCTGATTAAGCACATCAATACTAATAGGCTTACCTTCGGGCCAACGAATTGGCGGCCCTGGAACCGTTCCGTTGTATCCAATTGTGCGAAATATCTTGCCGGGAGCAATCTCCACGCGGATGGGAGCGGTCGTGAGCGTAATGTCAGCAGGTACATGTTGCGTTGTTAGCTTTGTCACTTGGCGCAAGGCAGAACCAGCCGTAACTGCGCCACATCCTGCAAGAAATCGGCGACGATTCATTTGGCACTCGTCATTATTGTGTACTTGAGGAACTGCCGGGTTCATGGTGGCCTGACCAGTCGAAGCGTCTCCCTATGATCGCCTTGACGATCAGATGATCTGTGCTTGCAGTTGGTCCAACACCGACGCCAAAGTTGATCTCCCATTTCGGTGAGACATTCAAATCGATGGCCGGAAAGAGCTGTTGCTGTTGATCGTGAAGATTATAGAAGCCCCCAAGACTGCCGTAGGATGCATAGTACTCAAACCCGCCAGAAATCACTTTCGTGAAGTCGTAGCTGACCTTTGCGCTTGGAGAGAATCCCACTCCCTGCGACACACTTGGGCCGTGGAAGGACCTCTCAAGTGCAGGATTGACTGCGAAATACCAACGTCCAATTTGCTTGTCCGCAATGGGGCGTATCTCCCACGTCCAGGTATCTGGAGAGAACCGAGGACGCTGATAGCCAATTTCTGTCGACAGGCTAACGCCGACCGGCCAGTGCCAGCTATCCGGTACTCGCACACGCGGCCGAATGTGATCGCCGACCCACTGAAAGCCCTGTCCGCCAGTGGTACTCGTGAAAATGTAGAATCCGACCTCGGACCAGTTAGATAGACCCTGCGTGATCTCGACCGTTTCGTGTAAGGCGTGGTTAGTTGGATACGTGCCGTCAGCTGTATATTGCGAACCCGGCACAGGCTCCGATCCATCGATCGTAAAGTTGCTGTGCAGCTCCAACATAGTGTTCTTTGGTGCCACCGTATCCGAGGCGTACACCTGAATTTCGTAGTTGTCTTGTGCGGCAATTGGAATCGCAGCCGCATAGATGAGCAAAAGGAAGAAGCCACATCTCAAGCAACCAAATTGGATACTGTTCCGCCTCCGCCAAAGCGCCTTCCGGGACAAGCCAGCCTCCAGGTTCTTAGAGCAATCAATCGACTTTCTCGAATGGGCCAATGCGAGTCGGCTGTCGCCTCTGCTACTGTTTTGGCATCTTGTGAAGCAAGCGCGGCGAAACTGTGATTTGCGCTCCGCCTAAGTCGCGTTTCGAAGCGGAAACCGTTCCTCCGTGCGTGCGCCCCACCGCATCGACGGATGTTAGACCCAGACCATGTCCGTTCGAGTCACTCCCCTTGACCCCCTGTTCGAATGGGTGCTGAATCACTATGAGATCAAATGTCGAGCTCATTTTCGACCGCTAGCCACTCGGCCGTTCTTCCGTAGATGCAGCGACTACCCGATAGCCACTTCCTCAAGCGAACGTCTCAGGAGGCTTTGTATATCGATTTCATCTTCCGCAAGCAGGAGGTGCATGGTCTCCATGGTAGTGCAATTTGAAGCGCTTCTTAGCGGCAATGAGACGCAAATCTGTTCGCGAATCCCGCGTATCAAGTCAACATGAACGCTTTGTCATAAACGCGTTCACTCCCCTTCATCTCACTTCACTATTCTCTCGAAGAAGGCCAGAAGGTTGGAACCAGTGCCCCCGTCTGCAATGGTCCAAAGACCCGACTGTTTCATTCTCCGGGTCGCAAAAATGATGTCAGCGAAGGAGGCCTTCGGATGAAGTTGAGAAAAACGATCTTCGGCGTGGCTGGATTGTGTGTCTGTTTGCTTCCCGCTGTGAGGTGCTTGGTTGCGCAACAGACAGATGCTACGCTCTCTGGGATTGTTTCAGCCAGCTCCGGTCAACTCATCGCAAATGCTAAGGTGTCCGCAAGAAACGCCTCGACCAACGAAGTTCGTGAAACCCAGGCCGATTCTGCAGGTAAGTACAGCATTGCCAATCTTGCTCCCGGCGACTACGTAGTATCGGTTGAAGCTGCCGGCTTAGATACCAAAGCGTCCAAGGTCTTGTTGGTCGCTGGCAGTCCGCAAACGCTTGACTTCGTCCTGACTGTCTCAGGGGTTCCGAACGCGCCTACAATGCCCTCGCTTCAGGATCTCGGCTTTAGTACCGCGGAAACGCAAGCAAATCCGCAACTGCAGGCACTTCTTAAAAAGCGAACTGAGATGCTCAAGATGCACCAGCGCCTCGGCCTGATTACGACAATTCCTATGACTGCAGCAGTCATCACCGGTCCTATGGCCAAAGCGAAGGGAAAGAACGGCCAGCCTATTGAGGAGCCGACACAGACAAATCTTGATGTTCACGCTGCCCTCGGAGGCCTAACTACGGCTCTTTACTTTACGAGCGCATCCTACGCAATCTTTGCGCCGCGCGTGCCCGGGACGGCAAAGCGTGGCGCAATTCGCTGGCACGAGGCGCTCGCCTTCGTTCATGGACCGGGTATGGTACTGACGCCGATCCTCGGAATTATGGCCTACAAACAGGAAAACGCGGGCGAGAAGGTGCACGGGATCGCCTCGGCTCACGGCACCGTGGCCTACATTACGGCCGCTTCGTATGGCGCGGCGATCGTCGCAGTCTCCTGGCCCATTCACGTCAAGTTTTGGGAGAAGAAATGAAGGGAAATCAGATCGTCCTCACGTTTTTCACGCTCTTGATCGCCGTGCTCCCGCTCTCCGCTCAGAACGTCACTCAGTGGGTCCTGGAACAGTCGACACTGTCGTATCACATGTCCCATCCAATGCATGAAGTGGATGGCGTCAGTCACGCTGCCAAGGGCAAGGGCACTTGTCAGTCGGGGCATTGCGACTTCCTCGTCGCCGCGCCTGTTAAGACCTTCGATTCCGGCGACACGAATCGCGATCTCCACATGATAGAGGCAACGCGCGGCGCCGAATTTCCAATGGTCATCGTTCACACTCGGTTTCAGGAAGCTGAAACCACGTCTCCGATGATCTATGCCGATCTGGAGGTCCAGTTTGCCGGCCAGACCGCTCAATATAAGCATGTCCCATTTCAACGGGTTTCTCAGGGTAATCAGGTTCAGATATCCGGAACGGTCCCCGCCACGTGCTCCGATTTCAAGATCGAACGCCCGTCGTTCCTGACCGTACCGATCAAAAACGAAATTCCGGTGCGTGTCGAGATGACCTGGCGCCCAATGTGAATACGGGTCGCATTCATTTGAGATCCGAAATCCCCTTTTTAGGCGGAAGTTTGAAACCCACAACTGCGGTATTGGTTATGGCACTTCAGCCGTTCACCTTGTGCGCGCACCTCGCCGCGCAGGCAGATCAGTCCGTCTCCGCGACACAGACAGTCAATCAGATGCTGCGTGCCGAAGCGGCTGCCTGGAATATCCGCCAGCATTTCCTGTATCGAAGCGAAGAACGATCGAACCGCACGAACGGCCGACTCTGGGATGAGCTGGTGGTCGAGACCTCTGACGGCTCGATGCAGCGTCTTCTCTCTGAGGATGGCAAGCCCTTATCCGACAACCAAAGGAACGCTGAAGATCAACGCATCGCAAATCTGGCAAATCATCCCGTCGAATTTCGTCGAGAAATTCAAAGACGTAAGGACGATGAAGCACGAATGCCAGAGTTGCTGAGAGACATTTCAAGTATGTTTCAGTTTCGCGCCGTTAGCTCCGAGGGAGACTACACCCGCATCGCCTTTCGGCCGAATCCATCGTTTCACGAGCGGAGCTATCAGGACCGAGTGCTTCACGCCATGACAGGCGTGTTAATCATTCATACACCAGATATGCGACTATGCGAGCTTAATGCACACCTCGAGCACAAGGTGGAGTTTGGCTTTGGCATCCTTGGCGTACTGCGCGACAAGACCTACTTATCCCTCGCGCGTGTGGAAGTCTCCAACGGCCAGTGGGCAACGACGAGAATCCGGGTCCATCTGGATGGAGGCATTTTGCTCTTAAAGACTATCTCCCGGGATGTCGATTCGTCACGTTACGGATTCACACTAGTTCCTCATGATTTGAATGTGGCAGGGGCAGCGGCTATTCTTCGTTCAAACGTTTTCTAGAAGAGTCCTGCTTTGCAGCATCATCGAAGTAATCTTGAAGGTCGAGCAACGAGCTCAGCAGGGCTCCCCGCACAGAGAGGCGCTGGGCCGCATCTGTCCGAACACTTGGTGATCGCCCGCGAACTGCCAACTGCGCGTGTCAGCGGGATGCCCGCAACGTTCGCACAGGCGATGAGGAGCACGAAGCCCACGACGGACATGATTATCGCGAGTGCCGGCGAATGTCGAAGTTGTAGACGAGGAGGTAGAGCCCATATCTGTGCCCTACTGGACGTGGTGCACGAGCGACCGTAATGGTCCCAACGCATGACGTTTTCGTCATTCTTCGAGACAAAACCGGAACCGCGTTTAATTGGAGCCAAATGGCATGTTCTATGTTGAATCGATCGCGTCCCCATCCGAAAAACCACGCCGAAATTCTCGCGCGCTCGACAAGCTAAGCCGCGAACCCGTCAGGCCTCGCCCTCAGGCCGCTTCCGAGTGAACGCTCGCGATTGGCCGTCTTCCACGTCAGATTAGAATCAAGCCCGTAGGAGTGTACTTTTGTCTATCTCGCTTAGCCGGTTGGGCACTCACTCAATTCTCCACGCAGTACTAATCCCATTGGCGTGCGCATCGCTTGCAGGCACGCAAACCCTTGAGCACCGTCCACCTGCCAGGCCCGCCACGCCTGCCCCAGCGCCCGTCCCGGCTGTTTCTGCCTCGCAGATGCCAATATTGCCCAGCGGAACGAGTCTTCAGGTTGAAGTCCTCCGCCATTATCCAATGAAGGCAGGCCAAACCATCGAAGTTCGCCTCAACCACCCTGTCTATGCCGGCGGAAGAATTGTGGTTGCCGAGAACACGCCGCTCCGTGGTCGCGTTGTCGAGCTTGAGCCCGACTCCAAAGCCCGCTTGCATGCTCGGCTCCGCGGCGACTTCACGCCGTTTCGCACAGCCCGGGTCCAGTTCGACGAGTTGATTCTCCCCTCCGGCGCGCTTAAGATCTCTGCCGCGACCGCAGACGATGGCGCGCCCGTGCTTCAACTGCAAGCACTTGGCGTTTCACCGAATCAATCGTTCATTTCCCGCCGATGGACGGAAGCCAAGCAGCAGCTCCACGATCGCATCGCCTATTTCACCGCACCCGGAAAGGGTGACCGTGCCCTGCAATTGCTCTACCACCAGCTTCCTTATCACCCCCAAAGAATCGACGCGCACACCGCTTGGTCGTTCGAACTCACCGCACCCGTCGAGCTACCAACAACTCCGATGGTTGCGTCTGTCCCGACTGCACCTGCTGCGGCCACTCCCGGTAAGTCCGAGATTTGGTCAGTCAACGCGACTCTAACCCGCAGCCTCAGCTCCGCGACCGCCAGGCCGGGCGACCCAGTTGAAGCCCAGGTCGTCGAACCCGTCTACAATCACGACAAACAGCTGGTCGTCCCGCAAGGCTCTACGCTGGTCGGCAAGGTTTCCATCGCCGCTGCCGCGAAATCCTTCGCCAGAAACGGGAAGCTCCGCTTCACCTTCCAGCAGATCCGGTTCCCTGAGGGCTACAACAGCCCAGTCGAAGGAGCCCTCGCTGGAGCCGCCACCGAGAAGACTCAGGATCTCTCACTCGATGCCGAAGGCACGATCACGCCGCGCAACAAATCCAGTGTGATTGTCCCGCTGCTGCTCACAATGCTCGCTGGGCGTGCGCTTGACGAGGACGGCAACCTCACACTCCAGACTGGCGTCGCCTCCAACGGCTTTGGTCTTGTTGGACGCATCGTCGGCATCGTAGCCGGCGATCGTAACCTCGCGGCCGGCCTTGGCTACTATGCCGCCGCCTTGTCCGTCTACGACAACTTCATCCAACGCGGTCGCGATGTGGTCTTCCCCAAAGACACGCGTATCGAGATCGAAACCACGCCGCTGCGGGCGCCCATCCTCAAGCCGCAGGGCCAATAATCCGCCTCAGATTTTACGGTTTTATCGATGAAAGACTTGCAACAATGCACCAGTTCCTATGTGTGTTCTTGCTCGATCCGAAGTTCGAGTAGGCTAAAGTGGCGAAAATGGCTGTGGACCAGCCGTATCAATGAATAGACAAGATCCAGCATTGTGTCGTGATTCACTTTGTGATACAAAGTGAATCCATGAAGACTATCCTCCGCTTCGTCGCCGTCTTGGAATTGCTGTTCGTCTTCCCTGCAGTTCTCTTTATGACTGCACTCTTCACGCGCAGCATTCGGCCCTTACGATATGAGCCGGCACATGCGGCGCAACGCATTGTTGACTGGTATGCAGTGAGGCCACACGTTGGTTTATGGGTCCTGCTGATCGCGCTGCCACTCGCGGTGGTAGTCATTGGATCAGCAACCCTGATGCGCGAGTGGGACCGCAGCCAGGAATTGCGCGAAGGAATCCGAAGGACAATCGGATTCATTTGCTCCCATGCTTCTTCGGTGCTGATCGCAGGTGCAACGGCAATGGCTGGCGGCATTCTTGCCATCGTCGCCCTTCACGTACTCACGGATTGAGCCGATTTCCCGTCTATGGAACGGCCCAGAGTACGCTCGGAACAGTCCTGAGTCTCACAGAACGGCTAATGGGATGGTCCGCCGCTTCCTCCGCGGTATAAAGGCGAACACAGGAGGCGTCCCAGCGATTTCGACCACCTCAGATCGCGCTGCCTGGCTTTCGGCTGCACTCTCTGCGCGATGGTCTTTCTCTTTCCTATTCTGAAGAGTGCAACGATTCCCAGAAGTACGATCAAGCCGAGTAGCTCTGCTGCCAGCCTGAGGTCGACGCGAAGTTTTGAGCCGGAAACCGGAGCGCTGAATACCGAGCAACCAGCAGCGCATAACTTATAGTCAGCCACACAAGACGAAGACGCGCACGTTTCAGCCAAAGCGGGTTTGAGGCGTCGGTGCGATTCAGATCGATTGCCAAGGTCGCGGCGCACTGAGCGGTGCGGAGAGTCGCAAGCAAACATCGGGCAATCGCCGAGTGGGTCATGCTCTCCTGAGGTGAGGTCGGGCCGCTTTCAGTTAACACCCTGGGTCATCGCGGCGCCAGATCTCATGCGATCGCGGGTAGAGCATGGCAGTGTTACGGTGATCTGCGCTCCGCCAGTCTCGCGGTTGCTTGCCGTGACTGTGCCTCCATGCGCACGAGCAACGGCATCGATGAATGAGAGACCGAGCCCGTGGCCGTTGGAGTCTCTGCCCTTTATGCGGCGCTCGAACAAATGAGGAATCACCTCCGACGAGAAGCCGGGGCCGTCGTCCTGGCAAATCAAGATGGCCGAATCCCCTTCACGGCGAAGCAGGATCGTAACCGTGCACTGCGGCGGAAGATGCTTGAGCTCATTGTCAAAGAGATTCGCGGTCATTCGGTGGAGGAGCGCGGCATCGGCATCGACCTTAACGTGCGCGCTGCATTGCAATCCGATCCGAAGGCCCTTGTCGACCATGGAAGGCTCATAGAGATCGATCATGATGTTGAACAGCTCGTTCAGATCGACCTCACTGCGCGTGAGCCGAAGTGCATCCGCCTTGGCCTCAGCCACATCGAGTGACTTGTTCAGAAAGTCGGTCAGGCGGTCCAGTTCCTCGATGGCCGAGACAATCGGTTCGACCTGATCGCCTTCTGTGGCCGCAGATAAGGACATTTCGAGCTTTCCGCGAATGGCTGTCAACGGGCTGCGCAGATCATGCGCAAGAGAATCCGTAATCGTGTGCAACTGGTGAATCGAGTTCTCGATGCGATCCAGCATCCGATTGAGAGTGAAGGCGAGGTGGCCCACTTCGTCGCTTTGCCGGGTGGTCGGCACCCTGGCCGTGAGATCGGAATGGCCGATCCTTGAAGCGGCCTCCGTGATCTCTCGAATACGGCTTAGCATCCGCCAAGTGGTGTAGAAGACAATGCCGAATCCAAGGATCACGAGAAGCAGCCAAAGCAAGAAAAAGCGAAGACGCAACTTTTGCAACACTCTAAGTTCGTCTCGCTCTGAGAGGCCGAGATAGATGTGCGTGCCGTCATCAATCCGAGTCGAAGCCACTCGAAAGGGAGTTCCAAACCCGGAGACCCACAGATCTGAGGGGTGGTCGGGAACAATCCTGGCAGCCTGAATGGCCTTTAGATCTGGCTGGCCATTACCCGCCCCGACCCACAACTTGAGCGAGCCATCGACGCCGGTTTGGAGGAAAAAGACCGAATTGTTCGCGCTGCTTACCGAAGCGTCTCTGTTGGGAACCTCCCTGCCCGCGAGTTCCGCTACTTCTCCAACGACGCGGTCATAGAGTGTGTCCTTCGGTGTACGCTCCGCCACGTCACCCAGGACTTCAACCTCACCGGAGAGCCATGCATCGCTACGCCGCTGGATGTCACTAGCGACAAAGCGATGAAGCCCCGCGAAGACGAGCATGGTTCCACAGGCAAAGGCAACGGTTGCCCACAGCGAGATGCGCCAGGCGGCGCTGCGCATGATGGGATTAACGGTCTTTGAGTACATAGCCCATCCCTCGCATGGTCCGAATCAGCGGCAGTTGTCCCTTGCCATCAACCTTGCTGCGCAACCGATAAATGTGAACATCGACGACGTTGGTGTCCGGCTGAATGCGCATGCCCCACACCTCATCGAGAATCATTGAGCGCGTGACGACGCGTCCTGCATTCCTGCACAGGTATTCGAGGAGAACGAATTCTTGCCGGGTGAGTTGCAGGATCTGCCCGCTGCGTGACGCCTCCCGCCGGAGGAGATCCAACTCTAGGTCCAGAACCCGCAACCGGGTAGCCTCGCCAGCCGCCGGGCTGTTGCGCTTGAGCAGGTTGCGCAGACGCGCGAGCAGCTCAGCAAACGCAAAGGGCTTGGTGAGATAGTCGTCCCCGCCCTGCTCCAGACCGCGAACTCTGTCATCGACCGATCTGCGCGCGGACAGAATCAACACGGGAGCCCTTACGCCCAACTGACGCAGGCGAAGAATCAGGCCGATGCCGTCCTGATCCGGCAAACCAAGATCGACGATAAGAACGTCGTAGACTCCGTCGGCCGCAAGCCGCTCGGCCGATTTGCCGTCAGCAGCCTCCTCGACCTGAAAGCCAGCTTCTACTAGCGACCGGCGCAAGAAGCTACGAATATCGACTTCGTCTTCGACCAGCAGCAGACGCATGAGGCGATCTTAGTCGATTTCAGCGGGTCTCTCATCCGTGAGACATCGGTGAAGGCTGCGGAAACCTGCTCTGCGGCATCCCGATGAACGTTTTGTCATGTTCGCGTTGGGTGGCCGTTATCCATCTTTACTACGCTGGAAGAGCGGGGTATTGCGCAGTTCGGAGAGATGAAGAGATTGTCATTTGGTTGGCTCTCCGCTCTCCAATGGATCCGGGTACCTGTCTTATGAATGGCAACGTAATGAGCGCAGCTAGAGCAACCGATGCTAGAGGCTCATCATCTTTCGGGTTCTGACGACAAACGCGCGAGCGAGGAACCATTTGCTAGCAGTGCCATTCATTCATGTGTCAAACGCAGTATCCAGCGCCGTGTTCCAGGAGATAACAGCATGAACCGTTCTTTCCTCCTCGGCTATCAATTGCTGATTGGTATTTTCGACATCGCAACCGGCGCGCTGCTCGTCATCGCGCCAGAGGCAACGCTCGTACTGATGGGGTTGCGTGCGCCGTCCAATACACTGCCGTTTCTGTCCTTCATCGGGGCGTTTGTCTTCTCCGTCGGTCTGGCCTGCCTCTATGGCGCATTCCTGGTGGCTTGCGACCCTAACCCTTCTCGACTGGAAACCGTGTGGCTGTTGACGGCTTTTGCGCGGGCATCGGTGGCGATCATTGTTTCTGAGCAACTCCTGGTACACGCCCTTGAGCCGGTGTGGCTCGCGATTGCCATCTTCGACAGTGCCTGCGTGATCCTTCAGGCGATTGGTTTCCGCAAACGCTGGTTGTCCAATGTGCTCGATAACACGCATAGGACGGGGTGGCGCCCTGGAGAAAATCGCACGCGCATTTCGTGATGCGTTTACGGTTGCTTGATCGCAGAATCGGATTCTTTCGCTGCCTCTCGCGACGTTTGAGGACATGGCCGTCAACCGCGGGATCGACTAGACGGGCCGATCGCAGGCAAGCTTCAAATGACGCATAATCGCCATAAGCGGCCAATCGGTTCCCATTTTCATTCAGGTGTGGCTAAGTTTCCTTATCTCGGCAAGGATCTTGAAGAGACGCTTAGAGAGCCGCAGGAGACGATTACGCGCTGGACCGTTTGGGAGAGAACGGCGGAACATTTCCATGACGTGCTGAGCGGCGATCAAGGCCTCGATGAGGCCATCGAGGCTTGCCCGTACGGGTGTGGCAGATGATTTAGGTTGCGGTGCCAGATGCCTGGGTTGGGAACGAGCCAACTGGAACTCGCGTTCGAGATCGGTGAGGGCGACATCGACGTAACGCATGGTCATACCCGGATCGACGTGGCCGAGTAATTTCATCAGGACGGGGAAGCTGACGCCGGAGCGAAGCATCTCCGTGGCGTAAGTGTGTCTGAACTGATGAGGGACGATGCGAGTCGAGAGTCCGAGGGAGTGGCAGACCTGATGCAGGTAATCGCGGAGCTGAACCAGGATTGCAACTTTGCTTCCGGGTCGCGCCAGGAGCCGCCCATCGGGAGGCAGCGGGTCGAGGGCGCGGAAGAAGCGCAAGCGGTGAACGAGGTCACAGCCGAAGGCATCGACGGGAACCATGCGCTCGGTTTTAAGTTTTCCGAGGGGGACATGAATCGCCCATTGGTTCGGCGCCGTGGAGCGCAGACAGTCATAGGAGAGATCGACGGATTCGCCGATGCGCATGCCGGTCGAGCGGAGCAGGAGGAAGACATTTCCGCCGAGATCGTTGCGGCGCGTGAACTCCTGCTGGAGGAGTTGATCCTGTTCGGGGGTGAGCGGTCGCGGCAGAGTGTGGGGCGAGCGTGGAATATCCTCGCGCAGCAGCAAGTGGGCCAGTTCAGCGCGATGGCTAGTGCGAGCCAGCTCATGGAAGATGGTGCGCAGGGCGAAGAGCCGGCCGATGCAGGTTGCGGTGCCCAGAGGTGGATTTTGAGCGCGCATGTGCGCCATCCATCCGAGGATATGAGGATCGCGGCGCAGTTGTTCGAGACGCGTAATCTTCGGGTGTTTCGTTCCGAGATAGACGAGGAAGCTGCGCACCACGATGTCGTAGTTGCGCTTGCTGGACGAAGTGAGTGCGGTGCACATCGACTCGACCGCGTGCGCGAAGACCGGCGCCAGGGGATGCTGAAGCGGTGGGCGGCGCCAGCGCATCACTCGATCCTCGGCTGAGGATGGATACACTGGGCTGCAGCGCGGGCGTACTGGAGATAGACATCCTGCGGAGAGACCTTCACGTAGTGCATGGTGGTCTCGATGTCGGCGTGGCCCATCAGCTGCATCAGTGCGGGCAGGCTGATGCCGGCGCGCACCATATCCGAGGCGAAGGTGTGTCGGAAGCGGTGCGGATTGGCCAGTTGGACGCCGGTGGTGCGGCGATGATGGCGGAACAGGGAGCGTAATCCCGCCGGTGTCATGCGTTGGCCGCGAGCGGGCCCTTTCAACACCACGAACAGTGCCGCCGAGCAGGGATCGGGGCGCTCCACGCGGAGATAGTGATCGAGCAGTTGCGTGGTTTCCGGCGCCAGGGGCAGCAAGCGCAGCTTGTTCCCCTTGCCGCGCACCCGAAGCTGCCCTTCGGAGAACAGCACATCATCACGGTTCAAGGCCATCACTTCGGCGGAGCGGAGCCCCTGCATCAGCATCAGGCCGACGATGGCCAGGTCGCGCGCGTTTCGAAAACTGGACCAGAAGCGCGCCACTTCATCGACCGAGAGAGGAACGATGTTGAGCCTGGGTTCCCGCACTCTGAGTCTGCTCAGATCGAACCTGGGGCGTCCCAGGCCCATCGGCCTGCGGTGCAGGAAGGGCTGATGGAAGCCGTGCGCGACCTGACATGGAGCATTAGGGAACTGATTACGGATAGCGCGATCGGCAGTGGCGGTGCGGTCGTTGATGGTGGAGGCTGAAGGCAGAGGTCGGAGGCTCGATTGGAAGCGTACGTAATCGAACAGAGTCGACTCAGTGAGGTCCGCGGCAGAGATTTCGCCCGTGTGATGGACGCTCTCCCACCAGCGCACGAAGTGCAGCAGGCTATGCGCGTAGCTGTAGAGGGACTTGTCTGCGAGGCGGCGGACATACTCGCGGTCGAGGTACCGATTGATCCACGCAACGCCCTTGCCGGTGGATTGCTCGACCACCTGAATCGGACTGTGTGCGCCCGTAGAAGTCTTCTTCGAGATGACGCGGAACTTCATGGCTGCGCGGCCTCCACGAGAGACTGGAATTGGTATAGCTCTCCTCCTTCAACGAAGAAGGAGTTGGGATCATGTCCCTCAGGCAGCAGAACGCGACGTGCCGAGATACCGTGCACGACAAGACGATGAGCCAGTTGCTCCGCGGCTTTCTGGCCGCTCTGGTTCTGATCGACATCGAAGGTGAGATAGACGGTGCGCTCGCCATCGCACAGCTGGTGGAACTGGTCGGCGTTGAGTTGCGTACCCAGCGAGCAGGTCACGTTGTGGCATCCCGCCTGCCGCAGTGCGGCATAGTCGAACAGCCCTTCGACCAGGATCACCTCGGAGCAGTTGCGAACCTTCTCCCATGCATACAGGCCGCCCTTGCTGCCGGGGAGGAAGCGATGGGCGAACGCAGAGCCGATGCTGCGACCGTAGAGGTTGACGATGTGCTCGCCCTGACGCAACGGAAACACGATGCGCTGATAGAGGGCGTCCGCACCGCGAGCGTTGATGAGGCCAAGCCTTCGCAACACATCGAACGAATGACCCTGCGCCGTCAGATACCGGCGCAGGGTTCCACCAGATGCATAGCCGATGCCGAGTTCCCGGAACAGTGCCGGATCATGCACTCCGCGCCGGTCGAGATAGTCGAGCGCCTCGGGGCAGCGATCCAGTTGCTGGTGATAGAACGCCGCGGCCTGCTCGAGCACAGCTCTGGAATCAGCTTCCGGAGTGATCTCCGGATCGAGGCTGGCCAGGCTCTGGCGGAAGGATAAGCCGCGCGATAACTGGACGAAACGGATCAGATCGCCGCCCTGCCCGCAGCCGTGACAGTAGAAGACATCTTTGCGCGCGTTCACATAGAACGACGGCTGACTCTCCTTGTGTAGCGGACAGAGACCGACATACTCGGAGCGGCCTGCGGGCCGCCCTGCCCAGTCATGCTGCCGCAGATACTCCAACAGCGGCAATCGCCGCTTGAGTGTTTCGACGTCTTCGCCCACAGCGCCTTTTTCGCCTCCGGAGCTCAGCGTAGGAGAACCACGCCGGAGTTCCCAGGCAAGGATGGTGGGGAAAGGATTTTTTCTCAGCGGCGCATTGGGCAGAGGACTTCCAGCACCGGAGTCAGCCAGGATAAGAACACTGATTCATCCTGAAGCGAGTGAGCGGATTCCAGCCACCGAGCCGCTCGCACAGCCGTCTTGCGGACAAAAGACGGCTGTGACTCGTCCACACCTTGTGACCAGCGGCGCACAGTAGAGGAATCGGGTACGCGGTCAGCATCCTTGAACTTCGGCGCCGCCTTCTCCCACGAACAGTGCTCCACAAAGCGACGCAGCAATGCCTGGCAGCGTGCCAACAGGCTGTAATGCGTATAGGGCAGAGAAAACACCGGGAGAAACGTGAAGGTCTTTCCGCATCGGATACAGCGGCCCCGGCGAATCCCGATCCAATCGTGATGCTCGTCGTGCGCCTGCTTGCGCCGTCGCCCATGGCCAACGATCGAATCCTGTTCGCAAACCGGGCATCGGCGTAAAATAATCTCGTCCGAGTCTTCGGCCCAGCAGGCAGCAAGCCGCTCCAGCGGGACCGACACTGGGACAAAGAGGATCGTAACCTCACACGGGTCCCGCTTCCCGCTGCGATCCGCCAAGATGCTTGGCAGGAAGCGGGGCTCCGCCTCCTGAAGAATATCCAACTGAAAGAAATATAACTTCTTACTGCAAGCCATAATCACGCGGCCCAGCTTATTGGCCGCTTATCTCCGCCGAGTCACTCATGGAAAAGTAATCCTCGAGACAAGTTGCCGATAGTCGCCAACTGGGACACTTGGCGGTTTTACGTCTAGGTCGATCGGCTTCCCAGGACGTGACGCTTTCAAGAACTCAGCTAGGCTCGAAAGCTGACGAGTAACTTTGCTGCATTGTCCTTACATGTCGGCAGGTGGCAAGTTGGCAAGCCACGCTGAACAGGCAAAGACTAGAAGGATGAATAGAGCTTCCGCGCAGATCCACCGCCGCATGACTGTGGTTCGACTCCGGGTCCAAGGCTGAGGTTCCCTCAACAGAAGACGGACACGTGCCCCATGACACAAGGCGATGAGCGCGAGGGACAGTTTGATTAACAGCATGCACCCCCAAGCTGAATGAGGCAGCCGAGAAAGCGAACCGCCAAGCCCCTTCCACGAGTTGTAGATGCCACTCAGAATGACGATCGCGAGCGCGATGGTGACGGTTCGCGAAAGACGTCTTCCGAACTGCTCGACACAGCTCAGTTCTTCTAGACGTGCCAGTTGGGGGACGGTGCTTAATCCGGCAACAAGGACACCTCCTCCCCAGGTGGCAATGGAAGAGAGATGAAGAAACTGAATTCCTTCGCGAAGGGTCAAGTCGCCATCAGAAGCAGCGTGCCCGCTAAGCGCCCGACAAGCGAACAATCCGAGGGAAAGGGCGATGCCAATCAGAATATTTCTTATCTTCTTGAGAGGCTTGGAAAAGAAAGAAAACGCCAAGAAGCACGGAACAAAACAAAAGCTTACCATCGTCACGCGGCCGGAGTGTGTATCCGCGACGTCCGGTATCGCGCGCCATGCATCTGTCCAGGAAGTGTCTCCAATCATCGATGCCGAAAGCAAAAGAAACTGCAGCGGGAGGACGACCAACAGGATGATGGAGCATACGCGCAGGCATAGGCTCAGGCGTCGATCACAAATCGTGGAACTTCCCAGCCAGAGGCGGTTGAGCAGAACACCGGCCAATGCTGCACAGGCAACGTCAGAGAGCGCGTCCGCGCCAATTCGCATGGTTGGGAAGAGTACCAACATTCCCTAGGTGTCTTTCTATCGAACCGTGAACTTGTAGCTGCCCTGGAGATGATGTCCATCGACTGAAACGTTGACCCAATGTACGACATACGTGCCGGCTGGCAATAAGGGAACAGCTAGTGTGATCGTCGTTGGATCTCCGGGAACAGGAGACGAAGTTTCTGAATCCGCATTCTTACCTTCTACATTCGTTAGCTTGATTGAACTGAATTTTGGTTCAACGGCCTCGGAGAAAGTAATCGAGATTTTGCTCGGCGCCGGTCCAGTTGAATCTGGAGCTGGCACCATCGTTTTTGGATGAGCATGCGCAAAAGCTGACGGAGCGACCGCCAACAGAAACGCAAGCATGACGATGAATGGTCGGAACTTCGCCTTAAGATGATTCATGGATCCTCCTCAATGGATGAGTTTAGTAGTTGAACCTGTAGCGGAACTCCCCGTAGATTTGTCGTGGGTCGTTCCAGTGGAATCCGCCGAACGTCAGACTGTTATCCAGCTGTACGCGGCGATTCGCAACATTCACCGCGTTTGCGGAGATGGTGTATTTCTCAGCGAAGGTCTTGCCGATGGCTAGATCGAAGGTGGTATGGCTCGGCAAATATGGGCCAGGATACTGCGCCTGTGGTGTTCCGTATAACCCGTTCGTGAAGCCCGAGCCGTAGTAGACATTCGTTGACACGTAAGTGTGCGAGGGGAGGATGCCATTGAATCCCAAGTTTAACGTGTTTCTTTGATCATGATCTACAGGTGCAAGCCCCGGCGGAATGTCGAGTGGACATGCCGAAGTGACCGGGACTGGGCAGATCAAGCCTCCAGTGATCGGCGAAGTCGCCTGTGCGATCTGGTTGGCATAGGCAAGATGAAACTGGCCATGGTGAAAGATGTCGGGAGAGTGCAAGTTGAGCGACCACCCTTGTATGAGCGCATAGGACCAGGTGATTGGCCAAAAGATATTCGATTCGCCGATATTGTTGTGGTCCAGCCAGTTCTCCGCCCTGGTCTCATAGTTATAAGCGGACAATGTCCAGTTGTGGAATGGAATCGTGATGCCATATTGCCATTGGATATCCCGCTCACCATAGAGAGGAGCAAAGGTAACGTCTTGGCCGTTCGCCAGGTCTAGGAGAGGGCCGGTGGCAGTAACGAGTGGCGGGGCCTGGTAATAGTACCCGTAGAAGCCTTGCAAGACCCAGTTCAGCCGTGGGACTTTCAAAGCGACACCAAAGCGCGGGTCGGTAGCGTTCTCCGAGATGGTTGCCCTGAACTGCGCCAGGCGAAGGCCGGTGATCAACGTGAACCACGGGGTAATCTTGAATTTGTCATTGATGAATTCGGAGGCCACCCCACCATTCACCCCGATGGAAGAAGAGGGGACGTTTGGGGTACCGTCGGTGAAATCGTTGTTGAAGTAGTTGTACTGGTGCTGGAAGAATCCGTAGACGCCGGCTTGAAGATCATTCTTCCAGAAATTGTAGTTTAGCGCCGTCTGCGTGCCCACATAGTTGGCGTCCTGATTGACAGTGGAGACGACAGGATAATCGTTGGCTCCGCCTTTGTAGTCGGCTCCGTTGTAGTGGTAGAACGGGGAAACCGTCAGCAGTGTTTTCGGGTTGAACGTGCGGACCCAGGAGAACGTGACATAGCCATCGGGCTCGATTTCGGCGTCGTGCAGGCCGCTGGACGGATATACCTGGTTTCCGAGTGAGGCAGGGTCGGGGTCGATGGGGATTTGGTAATAGTCCCGACGAAGCGAAGTCACCAGGCGGTATTGATTCTTGGGGTCGGGATTGAAGATGAACGTCGCGAATCCGCCGAAGCCGTTTACCACATCATTAACCACCTGAGGAATCGGGGTCTGGAGTCCGTAGTTGCTGCGGTTCCCATTCAAGCTGGCATAGTAGGCGAATCGCTGGGTGTGCCCTCCGCAACTGATCTGATCGTCAGTTTGGTAGAAATTCCCGGCGGTTAGAATGAGATCGCATTCCTTGTCGCGCTCAAAACCAGTCCGCGGAACCACGTTGAAGACTCCGTAAGTACGATCTCCATAATCAGCGTCGTAGCTGCCGCTATACACCTCAAGATAATCAATATCTCGAGGCAAGATCTGCGGCCCCAGATTGGTAGCGATGTTGGTGTTGGGAATAGGGACGCCATCGATCAGCCAGTTGACCTGATGGCCACCCATCATGTGCAGCATATCGTGCGTCACATACGTGGCGGGAACATAATCGGTGATCATCTCCAGGCTGTTGGTACGATCGGCTCCCGGAGTTTGCTGAATCTCTGTGCGGCTCACCATCGTTGTCGGCGTAACACTATCTGTCGCCGCCTCCACAGGCGCCCCCACCACAACGACGTTTTCTTTCGTGCCTTCGACGACGAATTTGAGATGGATCACCGGGCTGGTGTCTGACTGAACGATTACGCCTTGGCTCACCTGCTGAAAGCCCTTCGACGAGGCCGTTACCGTGTAATTCCCGATGGGTATGGAAGTGAATAGAAAGCCACCGTTTTCATCGGAATCCAGCGATCGTATCCAGTCCGAGTTTTGAGCTTTGAGCGTTACGTGTGCACCCAGGATAGGCCGATGCTGAGGATCATGAACGATGCCGCGAACCGAACCGAAGATCGTGGCCATCGCAGGCACTGATGCTATCAAGAGGGGAATGGCAATAATTGGATATGAATACCGCATGATCGGACTGACCTCCGAGTCTTCAGTGGATAACGGAATGCTTCGCATCTCAGTGACCACAAATGCGATGCGGGACATGCAGACACGTCGAGTGAAGGGGGAGGGTAGCATCACAGGCGTCCGGCATTGAGCCGGCCTGTTCAGGCTCGACGAATCTCAGCGAAGGATTGAAATCGGAGGGCCGCGAACGGAAAGAGTGCCGCTTTCGGTGCTGCACACGGCTGGCCGCAAGGAACGGGGCGAATATGCGCGCGATAACAATGCGAACGAAGTGCTGAATGAAACCGTCGGCGCATGAACGCGAGATACGGTTGCAGGAGCCGTGCCCGGGTACAGTGGGCAGTGCGCAGGGGCAGTCAAGACGTGAGTCGCGCCAGATGCCTGAACAATACGCGCGAGCGCATCCTCAGACATAGCGCAGTGGTGCGCACCATCACGGCGGCAGCAGGCAGGCAGACGCGACTCTTCGCCGGCTTGAAAGACCGCTGAAAGCGGCCCAAACGCGAAAAAGAAGATCAGGCAAATTGAGAGTGCCCGCCGCATCTTCGGACAATCGTACATCAAGACGTACTCAAGAGTAGAATTCCTTGACTACCGGGAAGTGTCATACGAAACGGCTTCTTCGCAAGCACTTGGGGGCTCTCCAGCAGCGATCGATGCAATGGGCAGTTCTCCGTTTGCAGCGGGGAGAAGGCGCAGGCCACACTATTGCCTAGGCCCGCGGGGAACCGTCATTTGGCGGCGAACTTCTCTGGTGAGGCATCGAAGATTTGTTTGTGCTCTCTCACGCAGAAATAGTAGGTTTTTCCCTTGTAAGTCGACGACAGTGATCGATCAATTTCCATGCCGCAGACAGCGCAAACAGGATGATTCGCCGTCTGCTTGATGGGTCCGGCAAACTCTGCGTTGGAATTCGGGTTCAGCCAGCCCTGGCCCTGATACTCCAGCAGCGTGGCAGTCTGGCTTGCTACATCCCGGCCGAAGTAGCGCTCCACCACCCGGAAGGCGAGATCCATTCCAGATGTGAGGCCGCCGGCGCTCGCTAAATTGCCCACCTCGACAAAGCGGGCTCCACGCTGAACATGGATGTCCGGATACTGCATCGCAAGGTCGACGTAAGCGCCGTGATGCGTGGTGGCCGGCTTGCCGGAAAGCAAACCGGTGCTCGCCAGCACAAAGGCGCCGGTGCAAACGGACATCGTCACATCGGTGCTTTTGGTCGCATTGCGAATCCAGGCTTTGGTGGCCTCGCTGGCGGGACTTTGCGCGGGGATAACGATGACCTTCGGTGCGGGGGCATTGGCAATGGTGTAGTTCGGCGTAATCTTCAATCCACCGCCCGCAGTGATAGGAGCGGCACTCTCCGCCACAGTGTAGAGACTGAAGGCGTCAAACTTCCGGCCGGGAATGTAGGCTCTTTCGAAAACTTCCCATGGGCCGCAGAAATCAATAACTACGGCACCTTCGGAGATCAGGAAAGCGACCGGAATGGACGCGTTGGCGGGAGGAGTAAGAGGATTGGGCCCGGCGCTTTCTCGGGTTGCGTCGAGTGTTGCGGCGGCCAAGCCAGGTAGTGTCAACGAGCCGGCGGCGGTCAGGCCGAGGGCTGCGGAGCGCTTCAGGAGTTCTCTGCGATTCATTGAGATGACCTCTGCAATTGGTTTGCTACGAGCGGTTTGCGTGTCAAAGAGGATTCTTCGAGTGCCATCGAAGCCTTACGGCGTCGAAGTCGGACATATCGTCACTCCTTGTTGAGACGGATTTTCAAAGTCACGTAAGCAGAAAGCGGCTGGTTTGGCATCACGACCGGGAACCCGAAGTACTCGTAGGGATCGTAAGTATGACGAGCTGTCGGATTCACTGCTGAATCCTCGATTGTGTATCGGCGTCCAAAGTCGCAGGCTGCCTGTGCGTCGATGGCCGCATAGCCTGGCGTCGATACGGTGTTCGGCAACGTGTCCAGGCGTGAACTAAATCCGGTAACCCCGGCCCCAAAGGACAGACCCTTTGCGGCGCCATTCAGCAATCGATAACGTGCTGCTACGCGCCCGCTGTTGCGCGGCACACGCGCCAACACGTTGCCAATTGCGATGACGTTGTCTTTCGTGACAGCAGCTTCCGTGTAGGCATAGTTCGCGAGCAGCGAGAAATTGCGGATAGGTTCCCAGGTGAGATCTGCTTCCGCATCCTTAGCGCGCTGCTGACCGGTCTGGATGGAATAGAGGGGATCACTCAGATCGGAGGTGGCAACGTTGTCGCGCGTCTGGTCGAACGCGGCGATGGTGCCTGAGAGTCCAGCCTGAGTGAGTGCGAATTTCAACCCACCCTCCACGTTTCGCGACGTCTCGGGCTTGGGCGGCTCGGCCCTGATGAAGCCGCACGCGCCGCGAAATGCGGTCGCATAAGCCGCATAGACCGCCACACCATGCACCAGATCAACGGTAGCTCCCACCCTCGGTGACACGTGGTGAGGCGTTCACGGATCATGAGAAAGCTCTCCTCTCCTCTGTGCGCATGCGCGAGCCCATGCGAGAGTACAAGGCCCATGAGAATGCGTCGCTACTAGAGGGAATTCGAAGAGTGCGGATCGTGTCCGGACTGAATGCCCAAACAGGATGCCTATCCTCGCCCTCATTAAACTTTTATCGTGTCAGCCATGTCTTACGGTTGCGACATTTTGTCGCACCTCTATGGTGTGTCGTTCCCTAAAATGAAATCTATCCGCGCGAACGCCGAAGACGAACCTTAGGAATTCGACGCGTACTCGGGCAGCTATGAGAGTTTCTGTAACAGATCGGCAGCAAGTCGCGGAGCAGGATTTGCGTCCAACCAGCGAACTGGCTCCAGCCTTGGTTTTGCCGTGGCTGCGGAGATTGCGCTACGGGGTCCTTGCCGGCGAATGCATCTTGATCTTGATCGCCGTCTTGTTCGCCCATGTTGAGCTGCCGCTCATTTGGCTTGCCATCCCTCTCGCTGTGGCACTGGTCTCGAATCTTTGCCTTGGGCGACTCTCGATCCTGATGGGAGCCAGGCGCGTGCTCGGGTGCATGCTTGTTCTCGACGTTATTCTCCTCACAGCATTGCTTGCTCTTGCCGGTGGTCCGGCAAATCCGTTCAGTCTGCTCTATCTTGTGCAAATCACGCTTTCGGCAGTCGTGCTGAGCAGAACATGGACATGGTCCATCGGCATTCTGTCTATTCTTGGGTTTGGATTCCTCTTCTTCTTCCACCACCCCCTCCTGGCATTTGAGACGCACCATGTAGCCAGCAGCTTCTCTGCTCACCTCGTCGGGATGTGGATTGCCTTTGTCACAGCAGCCGTATTGATCTCGATTCTCGTCGGCAAGGTGTCGCAAACACTACGCAATCACGAGGAGGAGCTTCTCCGCTTGCAGAATCTTGTGGCCAGGCAGGAAAGAGTTTCATCCCTTGCAGCACTGGCTGGCAAGGCGGCTCATGAGATGGGGACGCCTTTGGGAACGATCGCAATTGTCGCCAAAGAATTGGAAAGATTTGCGCGGGACATCAAGCTCGACGAGCATGTCGCTGCGGAGGCGCAGCTGATTCGTTCCGAAGTTGAACGATGCAGCCGCATTTTGCACGAAATGAGCTCGCAGGGAGCGGAACTCACCGGTGAAACTCCCGCTCTCGTTTCAATCGATACACTTCTCCAGCGACTGCGCGATGGCTTTCCGGAGCATCAGCGAAAAACCATTCAAGTTGCTGTCCCGCCGGATTTAGTCGCTTCACTCCCAGTCGAGACGACTCGTCAAGTGCTTTCGGCTCTCGTTAAGAATGCAATTGAGGCTAGCCCTTTAGGAGAGACAGTCGAGTTGGTCGGAGAGGCTGATTCAGGAGTTCTCCGCTTTACAGTGAAGGACTCCGGCATTGGCATGGCGCCTGAAAGACTCCATCGCATCGCCGAGCCCTTCTACTCGACCAAACGGCCGGAACGTGGAATGGGCCTGGGGACATTTCTCGTGCTGATCTTCGCGGAGGACATGGGAGGCGCCCTGATTTTCGATTCCAACCTAAACCAAGGAACCACTGCCATCCTGGAGTTGCCGCTTGCAGACAAACCTGGAGCATGAAGAGCTTTCGGCCATCATTGCCGACGATGACGAGATCTTTCGTAGCCGGCTTGGCCGTGCTCTGGAAGCGCGAGGATGGGAGGTCTTTCTTGCAGCTGATACTACGCAGGCACTCAGTGCGGCCCAGGAGAATGCACCTGATCTTGCGATCGTGGATCTGCGTCTCGGCGGCGAAAATGGCCTTGACGTTGTCCGTGCGCTGCGCCCGCTGGATCCAACGATGTCCATCATTATGCTCACCGGTTGGGGTAGCATCGCTACGGCTCTTGAGGCGGTACGTGGCGGAGCCGACCATTATTTGACCAAACCGGTCGATGCCGATCAGATTATTGCTGCATTCAAGGCCCTGTCGGCTTCTGGATCAAACACTACCCCAACACCGAAAGTTCCGAGTCTGGCTCGCGTGGAATGGGAGCATATCCAGCGTGTAATAGCCGACTGCGAAGGGAACATTTCTCAGGCTGCTCGCGCGCTCGGGATTCACCGCCGGTCACTCCAGCGAAAACTTTCCAAGTATCCTCCTGCGCAGTGAGCCAATCCATCCGTCATCAGCCCGTTCAGCCGCACGGATTCTGCATTCAGCTGTCTTCAGTTCACTCAAGAATGCGGTGGCCTGTGGTTGCGACAATTTGCCGCAGTGTAGCTCCCGCCGTCGGGCAAATATAGTTACTACCAAGAGGGATTGGCGCGCTGGTCTAACGGCTGGTCCGGATCGTGGACTTGCAGAGCCCGATTCTTCGTTTGTTCCCCAAATCTTCACATCGTTTAAAAGTAATGAGGCCCAATGAATCGTCGATCGTTTCTGAATGGTATTGGATATGCTGCTGGCCTTTCGGTGTCGAGCGCGGCTCTGAGCCGGGTTGGGTTCTCCCAAGCCGCCATAGGTGCGCAGGCAAACATGACGGGGCCATATGTGTTGCCGCCGCTTCCGTACGCCTACGATGCACTCGAACCGTATATTGATGCCCAGACGATGCACCTGCATCATGACAAACACCATGCCAGCTATGTAGAGCACTTAAATGCCGCTGTGGCTGGCCGCCCTGATCTCGCTAGCCGCACCGTTGAGGATCTGGTCGCGCATCTCGATTCTGTTCCTGAACAGGTCCGCACCGCCATTCGCAACCAGGAAGGAGGCGACGCGAATCATTCTTTCTGGTGGCCAACACTCTCGAAGAAAGGCGGCGACGCGCCCAAGGCAGAACTGGCCAAAGATATTGACGCGCAGTTCGGTAGTCTCAGCAAATTTCAAGAACAATTCTCCAAGGCGGCCGCTCGTGCATTCGGCAGCGGATGGGCATGGCTGACCCTTGCATCCGGTAGCAAACTGCAAATCGAGTCCTCAGCAAATCAAGACAGCCCACTGAGCAATGGTCGAACTCCGGTTCTCGGCATCGACGTCTGGGAGCATGCCTACTATCTCAAGTATCAAAATCGTCGCCCGGAATATGTGGCCGCCTTTTTCCACATCGTGAACTGGGATTTTGTGAGCGGGCAATATGCTGTCGCGAAGAAATTACAAAGCACATAAAGCCCGCGGATGAAGCCAGCGTCCTCTGCGTGTCGCGATGACTCTTCGTCGACGCCACGAATTGTTCGTCCAGAAACCTAAGGAGATTGGGCTTTGTCCTCCCGTCATTACGCAGTATGCACAGCAGCGTTATTAAATGTTCTTCTCATTTTCTCGATTGGATGTCACAAATCCACCGAGGGGCAGGCGGGCGTTGAGATTCATCCGACGAATACGCCGGTCGATCGATATCACCTACACGGACTGGTTTTGGCTACGAGTGCTTCCGAGGGAATAACAGTTCAGCATGGCGATATTCCCGGATTCATGCCTGCGATGACAATGGTCTACAAGCTGAAAGATCCGAAGGAACTCCAAAAGCTGAAGCCGGGCGACGAGATATCCGCCGATGTTCTTGTGCACTCGGACAGTGACGACTACCTGCTCGACTCGGTGGTCATTACGAGTGAGGCGCGTCGCGGATTACTACCTGCAATGCTGCCGCCTCACCAATTGATGGTGGGAGAGGCGGTCCCCGATTTGCCGCTCGTAAACCAGGACGGCAAAACGATCCACCTCAGGGACTATCGCGGCAAGGCGTTGCTGGTTACTTTCATCTATACCCGCTGCCCTCTGCCTACAGCTTGCCCACTGATTACCAGTCATTTTGCGAAAGTGAATAACAATCTGGCACGGGATTCAAAAGTGTACGACGGAAGCCATCTCATCAGCATCAGCCTCGATCCGGCCTACGACAAGCCTCCTGTGCTCCGCCAGTACGGGCTTGCCTACCTGGGTGATAATGCTGCCGGATTCTCACATTGGGAATTCGCCGATTCAACTTCAGGCGATCTCAAGAGACTGGCCGAGGCCTTTGGGTTTCAATACAGCGAAGAGAACAATCAGATTACACATACCATGGCCACCACGTTGATCGGTCCAGACAGCAAAGTTGAAAAGACCTGGGCCGGAAGCGATTGGAACCCCGACGATGTTGCCGACTCTGTCCGGTCTTCCGCTTTGAAGGCGATGAGGCAGTAGCAGGATGGCGCGAGATGTAGAGGTCAGTCGAAAGCGCCTCGTATTCATAGCGAGCCTGATTGGCATCGCTTCTCTCGCAGGCGTGTCCGGCTGCTCCAAAACTCTGAGCACATCCCAAAAGCGAGGCCAGGCCCACTACTCCCTCAACTGTTACGACTGTCACGAGGAGAACCAACTGGGCTTGATTAAGGCGCCTCCGAAGCTGCACAAACTCTTTTCCCATCACGATCTTCCTGACGGGGCTACCCCGACCACCGATGAGTCTGTGCGTGAGGTCATCATCAGCGGCAAACGCACCATGCCCTCCTTTAATGGGCGTTTGAGCGGCGATCAGATCGACGACATCATCGCATACCTGCATAGCAAGTAAATTCGAGAGAAGATCGGAATTCTCTTCAAGCAGAAAGGAAAGAACGCGGCATGGTGCACATCATCGCAACTCTTCTCATTGCAAGCGCTCTCACGCCGACACCAGACCAAGCGAAGACAATTGTGAAATTGGAAGACAAGCTCATGGCTCCCTGTTGTTACTCGCAAACCATCAGAGTGCACATGAGCGCGGAAGCAGAGCAGATGCGCGAAGAAGTCACGGATATGGTGCTCGCGGGCAAAAGCGACCAGGACATTGTCAGGTACTACAAAGCGAAGTACGGCGAGACCATTCTCGTCGTGCCTGATGGCGGGGCGGGACAGATTGCCTTCGGTGTTCCAATCATTGTCGTCCTGTCTGCATTCGGTCTGCTCGCTTTCGGAATGGGCCGAACAATGCGGACAAGGACCTTGGAGATAAGCTCAAGGCAGATCATTCGTGCAGATGCAGTCCCTGCCGGAGTTATCGAAAAGATCCGAAGAAATGTATGCGATGAATTCCAATGACCAGCAATTTCCATGGGGAACCGCGAACGGATCAGGGCCATGCGCATGGTGTCGAGATGTCGATTTTCTCTTGCATTGGTATGGTCTATAGAACGGGCCGTCTTCTCACTCTCGCTCAGGTCTGAGCGTCCATCTATACAACGGAACAGAAACATTGAAGCGTAATCGCGGAGGCAATTGAGAGTTGAAGAATCGACGGGAATTTCTCAAGGCTGCGGGATCGTCCATCGTAGCCAGTAACGCGATTCGAGCATACGCCTTCCGCCCCGTTGTTGATGCGGTTGGCGCGGAAGAGACGAGCTTCACCCAGTGGTACGACGTGGACCGTAGCATCACGAATCTCGAGAATGCCTACTGGAACGTGATGGCCAGGCCGATAGAGGAGGAGTACTTCAGGAAGCTTGCGTACGTGAATCGTCGCAACGTTCCTTTCGTGCGTGGCGTGATCGCCGATGAGTCTCTGCCGGTTGAGTTGGAGAAGGTGCGAGCCTCAGTCGCAAAGCTGATCAACGCCGAAGCTGATGAGATAGCGTTGACACGCTGCGGAACCGAATCGTTGCAGGACCTGATCGCGGGCTACAACCAGCTCAAACCGGGCGACAACATTCTTTTCGCCGATCTCGATTACGATTCGATGCAGAACACCATGTTGTTCCTCAAAGAACGGAGAGGCATCAACGTGGTGACTTTTGCGCTTCCCGAGCCAGCCACGACGAGCAATATTCTCGCGACATACGAAAAGGTGCTTCGCGATACCCCCAGAGCTAGGCTGATGCTGGTGACGCACCTTTGTCACCGAACCGGGCTGGTGAATCCGGTGAAGGAAATCATCGCCATCGCTCGTCGGCATGGAGTGGATTGCATTCTCGATACCGCGCAGGCGGTGGGACAGATGCCCGTGGACGTCAAAGAGATCGATGCGGACTTTGCCGGTTTCAGTTTGCATAAATGGGTCGGCGCTCCGCTCGGCACCGGCGCTGTCTATATTCGCAAGAGCCGGCTTGCTGACATTGATATCTGCCTCGGCAATCGTGAGGACCCGCCCGATGACATTAGTTCTCGCGTCTATTCGGGAACCTATAACTTCGCGGCTACACTTACGATTCCAACGGCCGTCGAGTTCCACAACCGGTTGACGATCGAGCGAAAGCAAGCGCGTTTGCAGTACATGCGAAACTATTGGGTCTCGCGAGTCCGAGATGTGGAGGGCATCGAAATCCTCACGCCTGATGATCCAGAACGGTACGGTGCCACCACCTCGTTCCGGCTGAAAGGAATGCACAGTTTTGAACAGGCGAAGAAGGTGCAGGACGTGCTGTTCGCAAACCACAATGTGTTGACGGTGGCTCGGAAGGGCATTACGCAGGGAGCCGCAGTGCGCGTGACTCCGGCGCTCTACAACACGACTGCCGAGCTTGACCGGATCGTAGAGGCGATCAAGCAGGAGTATCGACTTTTGATTTAACCGATCGTGACACGAATTAAGGAATCGTGTTATTCTTGATTTTCCCCATGGAGAGTCGACCTTTTAAGGAGTGACCATGGGCGTCCTCAGCAGAATCGGAGTTGCACTCGATTCCGATCTTCTCAAACGCTTCGACGATTTCATCTCCCGGCTGGGATATACCAACCGGTCTGAGGCTTTCCGCGATCTGATTCGGGATCGCCTGGTCGCCGAGCAGACGGCAACTCCGAGTGCGATCGTAGTCGGCACGGTCACACTCATCTACGATCATCACGCCCATGGGGTGACGGAGAAGCTGACCGAGATGCAGCACGCAAACCACGAGCTAGTGGTCTCGACTAGTCACGCGCATCTCGACCATGACTCCTGCCTGGAAGTCCTCATCGTTCATGGGAAATCCAGGCTTGTCGAGGAGTTCGCAGGGCGCTTGATCGGATTGAAGGGCGTGCAGCATGGCCGTCTCGTAATGACGGTTGCGCAGCCCGCGTCCGGGAATTCTCACCCCGGGAACGGGAAGCTTCACACTCACAGACATTGATACCTATATCCGATTCCGGAAAGGACCTTACTGTGGAACCCGGTAACACGAAATATATAATCGTAGCACTTGCCTTATTATCCTGTATTTTGGCCACAGTTTTGTTCGCTGCAGCGGCAGCTTCAGCGCAAACGGGGATTACGAACGTGGTCGCGCAGAAGAAGACGCCGGTCGCCAGCAGAGATAAGGCCTATTCGTCTCAGCTTTCCGGAACAGTCGTTGATACGTCTGGCGCAGTGATCGCAGGGGCAACAGTGCAGGTTCGAAGCGCGGATGGCAATGTACAAAACACGACGCAGTCGGACAGCAACGGCTCCTTCATTATTTCTGCACTCCCAGCAGGTAGTTATCGACTCGTCGTATCGAACCCCGGTTTTGAGACCAAAGAAATCGCCGTCACCATAGGGACCGCCGGGGCGCCAGCCCCGCTGCGCATCTCTCTCGTTGTGGGCGCGGTGAGCACCACCATCAACGTGCAGGGACGAGAGGACGACCTCATCGGAATTGCCGAGTCCGCCACCCAGGGTACGGTGGGCGCAAAGGAAATCCAGGATCGCCCGATTCTTCGTTCGGGAGAGATTCTGGAGACGGTTCCCGGCGTGATCATCACGCAACACGCTGGCGGCGGAAAGGCCAACCAATATTTTCTTCGCGGATTCAATCTCGACCACGGCACGGACTTTGCCGTTTTCATTGACGATATGCCGCTTAATCTGCCGTCGCACGCGCACGGCGAGGGCTACGCGGACATGAATGCCGTCATCCCGGAATTTGTGAAGCGGGTGAATTACGAGAAAGGTCCTTACTACGCTGACGTCGGCAACTATGGCTCGGCTGGATCGGCCCATCTGGAATTTTTCAAGACGCTGCCCCAGAACTTCTTCCGAGTCGAAGGCGGTATGTACACCTATGGGCGAGCCGTCTTGGGAGTATCGCAAAAGCTCGGCCCAGGCAATCTGATGTTCGGCGGAGAAGAGTATTACGATAACGGCCCATGGACGCATCCGGACGCTTATAACAAAATCAACGGTATCCTGACCTACAGCCAGGGCGGAGACGCCAGCGGTTTCAGCATCACAGCCCGCGCTTACCACGGAAAGTGGAACTCGAGCGATCAAATCCCCGTTGCCGCTGTGCCGCTCGTGGGTTTGTTCGGCGCACTGAACCCGACGGATGGCGGCCACTCGCAGCGTTACAGCTTGCAGGGCGAGTACCATCGCCGAGGCACAAATTCCGAGTCGAGTATCTCAGCCTACGTGTTTTACTACGATCTCAATCTATTTTCTGATTTCACTTACTACCTGGTGGACTACAACAAAGGCGACCAGTTCAACCAGCAGGACAGGCGCTGGGTTGGCGGGTTTGACGCGCATCACACGATATTCAGCACATGGTCCGGCCGCAGGATGTCAAACACCTTCGGCCTGCAGCTCCGCAACGATTGGATCAACAACGGCCTTTACCGTTCGGAAAATCGCGCTACGTACAACCAAAACTGATTATTCCGCTACCGGCGTCAGTTTCTTCCCCCTCACCGGCACCACTCTTCCCTACTGCGTTACCATCCCCAGCTCCGATATCACTCTTGCCGTTACTTTGCCCGACGGCACCACCACGACTACCACTGTTCCCAACACCACCTGCCCCACTTTACCCGCGACGACGGAGCGGGATAACTTTACCGACTTGATCGGCAGCGCTTATTGGGAAAGTAAGATCCAGTGGGCGAATAAATTCCGCTCGGTGGTCGGTCTGCGCGGCGACGACGAAAGATTTGTCGTCACCAGCCTGGCTTACCCGACCGACATAGTTACCTTGCCCGACGGCACCACTACCACGGTGAACGCGGCCAATTCCGGCTCGGCCACCAAGTTCCTGCCCAGCCCCAAGGCAAGTTTGATTTTCGGCCCGTGGGCCAATACTGAGTTCTATGCCCAGGGCGGATTCAGTTTTCACTCGAACGACGGGCGTGGCGCAACACAACAGGTGGAACCGGTTTCACCGGACAATCCTTATCCCGGTACGCTCGTCGCGAAAATTCCTCCCCTGGTCCAAACCAAAGGCGCGGAATTTGGTGTGCGCACGACGGCCGTCCCCCATCTGCAAAGCACCCTTTCGCTTTGGTATCTCCACAGTAATTCCGAACTGCAGCAGGATGGCGACACCGGGGGTACGTCGGCTTCGGCCCAGTCGAGCAACCGTTACGGCCTCGAATGGGCGAACTACTACACACCAGCAGAACATTGGGCTTTCGATTTTGACATTGCGGACTCCCGCGCCCAATTTACGCAACTAGACTCGGATGATGCGACACAGTCCGTCTTGAATGTGCCCCTATCCGTAAATGGTAACCCGGATGGCACCGTAAATTGGCAACAGGGCGGCCCAGGTGGCAAGCTTGTGCCCGAAGCGGTTCAGGTGGTGATTTCATCGGGCATCACAATGCACGATTACAGAAACTTTTCGTCGAGTCTACGCCTGCGCTACTTTGGCCCGCGCGATTTGACGTCCGACGGAATTTATAAGTCAAGTCAAACGGTGTTGCTCAACGGAAAGGTCGGTTATCACATTGGTGAGAAATGGAGCGTTTCGGCCGAATTCTTGAATTTGCTGAACCGGAGTGATCACGATATCGACTACGCCTACACTTCCCAGATAACGCCAACACTCACGCCGGCATTTACAGACGTCTTTCATCCTGTCGAACCGTTTCAGGTCCGTTTCTGGTTGGGAAGAACCTTTTGAATGCCTTGGCAGGGATGAGAGAGATCGGGGCGCTTTCTATGCTCGAAACCAATCACGCCTTGAAGCGCGAGGCGACGTTTGAGAAGGCTGGCTGAAGTTCGAACAATCTGATCTGTGGTTTGTCGACCTCAACACATTGGATTGATGCATGATCGCCAACGCGCGTTTCGAAAGATTGTGATTCTGGAAACGCGTCAAGGCCTGAATTCAACAATTGAGGCCCAAATCTCTCTGTTGGTGGTCAATTGGCGTAGGTGCCCGTCAGCTCGGTCATCAAGCCATTCAACGCTGCGTGGCCCGGCGTCACAAGCTTCAGAAACTCCTCAAAGCCAGATTCGCCTTCGGACATCCATTCGAGGGCTTCCACCTGGCCTTAATGTGGTCGATGCGGGACAGTGACCTTTTCTTTGTTCTACGTCGTATGGAGGGGGGCAATTCTCTGGACAGGTAATGAGGTCCCCCTTATGATATGAAATTACCGCGTCTGTGCTTCCCGGCGGGAGCTGTTGCCGGTCAGTCCCGGATTTTGGTTTCATCCAAACCTCATGCCCCGGCCGCAAACTTCATCCCGCTCGCGGAGTCCCCGAAGTCTTCTCCTCGGGATCATCTGCGCGCTGCTGGTTGTTTACACCGCGACCGTCCAGGTTGCTCATCACCACGATGCGATTGGCGCATCGCATCCTGACTGTGCACTTTGCCTGGTCGCTCACACCAGCATTGTGCTTTATGCGCCTGTAGTTGTTCCGGCTCCAACCGAGCATGCGGACGACATTGAGATTCCTGCCAGGCCAGCCCCCCGCGATACGTTTGTTTTCTCCTTTTACAGCCGGCCTCCTCCTGCTGAACCTGCTTCCGTCTAAGCGGGTCAAACTCACAATTCAGCAGATTCCCCGGAGGTTCGTCCATGCGCACGCTTGTGCGTTTTGCCATCTTCTTTCCGGTTGCATTTCTCTTGCAACTGGCCGCCTTCACCTATGCCCAATCAGCGAGTTCCGGCACCATCAGCGGAACGATTACAGACCCTTCGGGAGCGGTGGTTCCTGGCGCTACGGTCACGATCGACAATCCAGTCAGCCAGTATTCAAGAAGGGAAATCACCGATCGCTCGGGCCAATTTCGTTTCCCCAATGTGCCCTTCAATCCCTATCACCTGACGGTGGCAAAAACAGGATTTGCGTCGGCAGTCCAGGATATCGACGTGCGTTCGGTGGTGGCGGTTAACACAAGTATTGCCCTTCAAGTCGGCGGCGCCTCGAGCACCGTGACGGTTGAAGCGGCTGGAGACCTTATCGAGAACGATCCTACGTTTCACACTGATGTGGACCGCGATATGTTCATCAAGGTCCCGCTTGAGAGCCAATCGTCCACACTTAGCTCACTTGTGACTCTCACCACTCCTGGCGTGGCTGCAGACTCGAACGGCCTCTTCCATGGTTTGGGCGATCACGCATCGAACTCGTTTTCCATTGATGGCCAATCGATCACCGATCAGCAAAGCAAGGTCTTCTCCAACCAGCTTCCAGCGAACGCTGTCCAATCGATGGAGGTGATCAGCGGAGCTCCACCCGCGGAATATGGCGGAAAGACGAGTCTCGTTATCGCAGCGACGACTCGGTCCGGACAGGGAATGACGAAACCGACCGGTCAGATCGACGCGTCTTATGGGAGCTTTGGGTCGGCGACAGCGGGATTTGATCTATCGTATGGCGCGAAGAACTGGGGCAACTTCCTCGAAGCCGACGGCTTGGACACGGGGCGGTTCCTTGATCCACCGGAATTCACCGTTTTCCATGACAAGGGGAATCTGCTGAATATATTTGATCGCGTGGATTACAGTTTCACCCCGAAGGATTCCCTCCACCTGAACCTCAATTACAGTCGCTCCTGGTTCCAGACTCCAAATGCTTTCGACAATCTGAATGTGCAGAACGTGGTGAGCGGAGGTACAAACGCGAATCCAATCTTCGCCAACGTCGGCGATACAGACCAACGGTCCAAGATTGGAACGTTCAACATCTCTCCAACCTATACGCGAGTCATCAGTAAGAATGCGGTACTCAACTTTGGCGCATGGGCGCGTAAGGACCTCTATAACTACTACCCAAGCGGCAACCCCCTGGCTGATTTGGGGCCGCCAAATCTGCAAACTTCATCCATTTCCCAAACCCGCACTCTCCTCAATACAGCTGTTCACTCCGACCTTTCTTATGCCAAAGGCATCAACAACATCAAGATTGGCGCACAGTACGGGCAGACCTTTCTGCGCGAACATGATTACCTGGGTGTTGTGGATCCCACGTACAACGCTCCGTGCGTTGACGTAAACGGCAACCCGTTGCCGGGATACGCAAACCAATCCGCGTGTGACGGTGTGGTGTCATTTCCGAATCCCGCCTACCTATCGATTCTTGGACCATATGACCTCACGCGCAGTGGCACGGAATACGCCTACTTTGGCCACACCGACGTGAAGGAGTTGGCTCTTTACATCGAGGACCAGATCAGGGCCGGCAATTGGAACTTCAACCTGGGCCTTCGGGAAGACGTGTATAACGGCCTCACAGATGCCAACCAGACCCAACCGCGACTGGGGATTGCCTACAATATCAAACCCTCCAGCACCGTGCTGAGCGTCTCTTACGCGCGCACTCTGGAAACTCCCTTCAATGAGAATCTGGTGTTATCCAGCAGTGGGTGCTCGAACGCAGTATTGGCGCCGCTGCTCCTCTGCACGCCGGGTGTTGCGGGAACGCTTCAACCAGGATTCCGTAACGAATTCCACGCCAGTCTGCAACAGGCCTTCGGAAGGCATGCTGTGGTCAGCGGGGAGTACATCTGGAAATATACCCACAACGCATTCGACTTCAGCGTCCTGGGCAACACGCCCATCACCTTCCCCATCGACTGGCATAACTCCAAGATTCCGGGCTATGCCATTCGCGCGGAGGTTCCCGTTGTTCGTGGCTTCAGTGCCTATTTTGTAGCGTCATCCGTTGCCGCTCGCTTCTTCCCTCCCCAGTCAGCCGGAGCCGGAGCTACGGTGGGCCAAAGCGGATTTCCCTTCCGAATCGATCACGACGAGAAGTTCAACCAGACCACGCACCTTCAATACACGCTTTCTCACGCCAGCGTACTGAGCGGCTTGTGGGGCGGATTCAACTGGCGCTATGACAGCGGACTCGTGGCAGGATCAGTCCCCTGTTACAACCCCACAGGCGCAAATAGCCCGTGTGGCGGAATCACCTTGCCGAACGGCCAACCGGGAGTGGACCTCAGCGGACTCACTTTCGACCAACAGTTCCAGGCGGGCATTCTCTGTGACGGGGTGGCGGCTACCCCTAACTCGGGCTTTACCGCGTGCGACAACGCTGGGTACAAGTCGAACCTGGTGCAAATTCCCGCGCCAAACACGGAGGATGACGACCATAACCCGCCTCGCGTCTCGCCGCGCAACCTTTTCGACGCGTCGCTCGGCAAGGACAACATCTTCCATAAAGAGCACTACAAGCTTGACCTCGACCTGACAGCGATCAATTTCACCAACAAGTACGCGCTCTACAACTTCCTTTCGACATTCAGCGGCACGCATTATGTCACTCCCCGCGCTCTGACAGCCAAGGTGACGCTGAACTTCTAGAAACTCGCGCGGAAAGAACGGGCGCAGTGAATTGCAATCTGCGTCCGTTCACTCTGCGCGAGACGGAGGCTTTTGTTGTGAACGCCACTGGGCATTAGGGCGGTACCTCGATTGCGAACAATCAGGGAGCAAACATGCCACGAGTCATTACTTTCGATAAAGGAAGCAAGCGGAGACTCCGCAGGATTCGGTGGTCGATCCCCGAAAAGCTCAGCGCGGCTGCACTCTTTCTGCTGCTGGCTGGATTTTGTATTGCGGTTGCGCTCTGGAGTGCTTCCCACTGGCTGACCGGTGCCGATGAGCACTGGCTGCGGATCCATCGCTGAGGCAATCCTCCAGAACTCGCTTTTTGACGGCCCGGCTTCTGATTCGGGTTCCGTTTGCAGCTGTCCTGGCGGAAGAAGGTTAGTCAAGTTGGAAATGAAGCTAAGTTCCGACGCAACATGAATGGAACCCGCAAGGAGGACCTCGTCCTTCGGATCACTCGATTGCTCGAATAATTCCTTCGTCGATCGTTGCTCTATTCTGCAGAGCGGACGCGGACTGCATCTGCAAGAGCGCGAGAGAGACGCAAAACCCGTAAGGGGCGGCCTGCGAGCAGACTTAACTCCTGCGGAGATCGCTTGGTGACCTGGATGCGCGTGCCCGGCGATATGCCATGCGCTTTAAGCCGCTTTAACAAGATCGCGTCCTGATCCGCGACGCTGTCCACTACGAAACTCCCATCTTGTTCAAGGCTTGTTAGTGGTTTCGACGCCTGTTTGGGCATTCTCCCGTCTATCGTCGGAATGCAGTGCCCATGGGGATCGAATTTCGGATGTCCTAGTTTCGCTGAGATGCGTTCCTCGAACCGCTCGGAGATGAAATGTTCAAGCCGCTCTGCCTCTTCGTGGACTTCTTCGATCGGGTAATCGAGGACGTTATAAAGAAACGTTTCGATTAATCGATGATGGCGCAGGACTTCAAGAGCACGGCGCTTCCCTTGCGGAGACAGTCGAACGCCACGACGCTTTTCGTATTCCACGTAAGAGGGCTGAGCCGAAGCAAGCTTTTGCAGCATGTTGGTAATCGATGCCGGCGCGACTCCGAGGTGCTGTGCAAGCGCCGTGCTCGAAACGCTGCGCTCTTCCGGCCCGCTGAGAGCAAGAATTGCCTTGAGATAGTTGTCGACGGATTCGGTATTGACGTTCACCTGGCGATTAGGGTGCATAGTTCTTGCGCTCGATGTTCTTGACGCTATATATATTTTAGGCTAACCTAAATTATTAGGCGAGCCTAAATATGCCGCCAAGTCTCTGCCCCTTCCACTAAGCGGCTGCGTCCGAGGACGCAGCCGCAGGTATTCGTCACTCCTGGAGAACAGTCTCAAATGCGAACCCGAACCGTATTGAGCCTCGTCCTTCTCTTGATGTTAACCGTGGTTAATTCGCCGGATTTACCAGCGCAAAGCGGCACAAGCAGCGCGTTTACGGGTACCATCTGCGATCCCTCTGGGGCCATAGTGCCCAATGCTCAGGTCAAAGCCGCCGAGGTGAACACGGGAGCAATGCGAATCACGCAGAGCAATTCTGAAGGCCGTTACGTGTTCGCTCAAGTCAACCCAGGCAACTATCGAATCACTGTGGAGGCCACTGGATTTGCAAAAGCAGAGTCGCAGCCGGCAAGCGTCGACGTCGGTCAAACAATCGCTATCAACTTCACCTTGTCGCCCGCCGCAAATACGCAGACCGTCGAAGTCACGGCTCAGAGCGGACTCCTGAGTCTCGAGAACCCCAATACTTCAACGACGCTGGAAGCGAAGGCAATCGAACGGCTGCCCAATCCCGGTCAAGATCTAACGTATCTCACGCAGTTCGCCCAGGGCGCGCTCATGAATACGGCAGGCTCGTCGAACGATGCAAAGGCGGCAGGCGGATATGGAAATGTCGAATTCAACGGGCTCCCTGCCACATCGAACGGCTACATTCTGGATGGGTACGACACGAATGACCCTTGGCTGGGGCTAAATATTGGTCTTTCTACAAATCTCGTCATAGGTCTCGACGCCGTACAGGAAGCAACTGTGAACACCAATTCTTTCTCCGTGGATCAGGGCCGGTATGCCGTGGCGCAGGTGAACTACTTTACGAAATCAGGTGCAAACGCATTTCACGGCGATGCATACGAGATCTGGAACGGATCTCTGTTTAACGCGGAAGACTATTTCCTCCACGCGAACGACACTCCGGACAGCGTTGCAAAGAAGCCTCGGTCCACCGTCAACGAATTCGGCGTGAGTGTTGGTGGTCCAATCCGGAAAGACCGGCTGTTTTTCTTTGGCCATTATGAGGGCATTCGCCTCGCTTTGCCGCTCGTATCACAGATCACTCTGCCGACGTCGGTTTACCAGCAATACGTGCTTTCGCAACTCGCGACGGGCGGAGTGGACCCGGTGACGGGCACAGCCTTTCCGGCAGAGCCTGCAGAGATCCCTTTTTATCAGAAGATGTTCTCTCTTTTGCCAGTACCCGGCGGCTCTCCAGTCCCGATAGTTGGCTGCCCGCTGGGTACTGATGCCAATGGCTGCGCGAGCCAGCGTCAGGCTTCGCTGAACAACAGCGACAACGAAGATCTGATTGTGATCAAGATCGACCACACTTTCGACGCCAACAACAGCGTCTGGTATCGCTTCCAGCAGGACACGGGCCTGCAAGCCGCGTACACCGATCCGGTGAATCCTATTTTCAACTCCTATTCGCCTCAGCCACAGCGCACTCTTGTAGCTGGTTACACCCACGTGTTCAGTTCAAACCTCGTCGACCAGTTCAATCCCGGCGCCAGCTGGTACTCGAGCATTTTCGAGCCAAACAATTACTCCCAGGTACTCGAAGCTTTTCCCATCATGCTAGCCTCCAGCAGTGACGCAGTCCCCTTCACGACCATCGGGGGCAACAACAACACCTATCCGCAGGGCCGCAAGGTCACACAGTGGCAAATCAACGACAACCTGACATGGACGCATGAGAAGCATACGTGGAAATTTGGAATCAACACCCGGCGTATCGATGTAAGCAACTATGACCTCGGCGAAGGCACTGTGCCAACGGTGACCTTCAATGATCTCGCCCAGTTCACCTATGGCGTGGCCTACACGGCGAGCGAGAGTTTTCCGGTCTCGCTCAAAGAAAGGGTATCCGCTGGCAATCTTGAATACTATGCAATGGACGCATTCAAGCCCAGGTCAAAAATGATACTGACCTATGGAATGCGGGTTACCTGGAACACCAATGTGACCAGCGGAAAGAATCTCTTTGCTCGCACGGCCGGATCTTTTTTGGATACCACGCACGACAACAACACTCCCCTGAATCAAACGATCCTTGGCAATGTCCGCGATCTCTTTCCTGCAACGCCACTATTCGTCTACCAGCCGCGCGTCTCTTTTGCGTACCAGTTGTTCCCTTCGACGGCGGTCCATGGTGGCTTCGGTGTTTTCAACGACATCATTCCCATGCAAGTTGCCGATCTCGCAGCCATGAACGCGCCCAATGACCCCACGTTTGTGGGCGGAATCGGTGGTCAAGTAGGCGGCGTTGGAATTGCGCCCGGGGTTGACGGGAGCGCCGTTGACGCAGCCGCAAGCGCGAACCTCGCCTTTCAATCGAACTTTCGTTCGGGTTCCAGCTCTTGCGAAGGAATGCAGCCTGGTGCACCGACGTGCCCGCTGGCCGTCAGCCTGAATACCTTCCCAAGCGGCACGCTCAAGACACCCTACTACTATCAATACAATTTCGGCATTGAGCAGCAGATCGGCCGTGGAGGCAATTTGCGCGCTGACTTTGTCGGAACACGAGGACTCCACGAGCCGTTCCAGGTACAGCTCAATGGCTATCAGATGGTCTGCGATGGCTGTTTCGCGCCGTTCCCATACGAGAGACCACTCGACCAGCGCTTCGGAAATGTGAATGAGTTTCGCACGGATGCCAACAGCAACTATGCCGGATTGCAGATCGCATACTCGCAACAGTGGCGAGGCCTCACGCTGCGCGCAAACTACACGTTCAGCCATTGCCTCGACGAGGTCTCGAACGGTGGCCTGCTCGCGTTCTCCTCGCAGGGGCTGATGTCACCGCTGCCAGGAGAACTCCAGCGACAATACGCCAGCTGCGACTATGACGTTCGCCACAATGTCTCTGCCTATGGGCTGTACCAGGTTCCGTTTCACTCCAGCCATTCGCTGCTGAGGCAAGCACTCGGTGGCTGGTCCGCATCTGCGACAGCAATACTGCACTCGGGCTTGCCATTCAGCGTGTTGAGCCAGCCGTACATCGCGAATGGAAATGGTGTCTTTCAGGCCAATGGCGCGAGTACAGTTCAATTCAATGCCCCTGCTTACGCGAACCGCGTTCCCGGTGTACCGATCTATTGGAAGAGTCCTGTTACAGGTGTCAACCGTGGCAGGAACAAAACAGTGGCTCAACCCGGATGCATTCGTCTCCGCGATCGATCCAGCGACGGGAGCCTGTGCAGGAGGCGACTCGCCGGCGACATGCCAGTTTGGCAACTCGGGGCGCAACTCGGTACGCGGACCACACTTCACAGACTCTGACATCTACATCACTAAAACTGTTCCGATCAAAGAAGAGATTAAGTTTCGGTTCGATGTTCAGATGTTCAACGCGTTTAATCATCCGAATTTCGCACTCCCCAATGAAGTCGAAGCGGGCGTGCCCGGTATTTCGATTCCCGCCCGATTTGGGACGCTCGAAAGCACGATCTCACCGCCGACCGGATTGCTCGGTGTCGGACTCGGGGGCGATAGCTCTCCGCGCATGATTGCCTTTCAAGGAAGGATCGAGTTCTAAAGACGAGACAAAAAGAGAGTCCATGAGCACATAATCGCCTACGAACTTTTCGAGGCTAGAATTCCTTCCCCAGGCCTATTTTGTGCATGTCAGCGGCATGGAAGCCGCTGTTATGCACAAAAGGAACAGGCCACCCTGCCTCAAGATCGTCCTGCAGCTCCCAGATCTCGATCACGCAAAATCCGCGGTACTAAACAGCCTCAGTTCTCCCCACTCAAGAAGAAGCTACAAATTCGCGATGGAGCAGTTCATCACCTGGCATTGTTCCGAGCCTCGACTTGCGTTGAACCGGACCGTTGTACTGCGATTTCGCCTTTACCTGGAATCGCTGGGCTTGGCAGCTGGAACTGTCAATCAGCGTCCGTACGGTTCCTGTGCCTGTTTGGGTAAAGCAAGCAATCGATCGACGGAGAGATTTGGCGAAGGTAGCGGCGGGGCGAATTTTCCGCGCGGTGAGCCGCCATGGGACGCCGTGGGGTAAGGGGATCTCCGAGAACGTCATTTGGTACGTCGTTCGAAGGTGCGCTGAGCGGATGCAATTGGACCATCTCTCTCCACACGACCTTTGGCGAACCTGCGCAAAACTCTGCCACGTGAATGGCGGGGAGTTGGAACAGATTCAGTTCCTTCTTCGCCACGTCTTTGTCTTGACAACGGAGCGATATCTGGGCTGCGAGCAGAATTTGGAGGAGCCTGTAAACGACCGCTTCGGCTGCTTCTTCGCCCCGACATCCGTGGGTTTACGGTAAGGCCTGTTGTCGCCAACAGAGAACTCTCTGAGGACAGTTCCTCGCCACTAATGAGCAACTGGAAAGACGGGAGCAAGGCAACGCAGACATACCCTTGGCAAGGTTGTGGTCTTGCGAAATGGCTGGAAAGTTGCTACTCGGCTGCTTCGACCGCGACACCGAGCTGAACGGGATTGCCGCGTGGCAGCTTGATTGAAAGGACAGCAGCTAGGAAGACCATCGCAGCTGATCCCCAAAGACAGCCTTGAAAGCCAGCCCATTGGAATATCAGGCCGGAGAGAAGCGTGCCCAAGAAGTCGTCCTCCTGCATTCGCCATGTAGTAGAAGCCGACGTTGATCGCCACGCTGTCTTCATCCGTATACGCAAGCACCAGGTAGGAATGAATCGCGGAGTTGATTGCAAACAAGGCTCCGAAAGCAGCAAGCCCGACCATCAACGCCACGCTCGGATTGAGACCGGCACGGAGCGCGATAACCAATCCAACAGGCACAATCAACAAGATGAATGCCCAATGCTGCGCAGCCGGGCCGTCGACCTTCTCCCTGCCGACAGATCGCAGGATATCTGGGACAAATGCCTGGATGATGCCGTATCCAATGAACCAGAGTGCAATGAAAGCGCCCACGCCGGCGAATGTCCAGCCGAGTTCTGAAAGGAATACGGGGAGTCCCACGACGAACCAGACATCGCGGGCCCCAAAGAGGAATAGTCTCGCGGCGGAGAGCCAGTTGATTGCCGCGCTCTTTGAAAAGAGGGCGGTGAACTTAACCTTCTTCTTCGAGCGGCCAATCTCCGGCGGCAAGGCAACAACTGTACCGAGCAGCACAACGAAAGCCCGGCGGCCATTGCGACCAGCGCTCCGATGAAGCCGAGGGTAGAAAGAAGCACGCTGCCAACGAAGAATCCTGCCCCCTTAAGCGCATTCTTCGAACCTGTAAGTCGAGAGACCCATTTGAAGAGAGTGTTTTCGGTATCGTCCGGCACCACCAACTTGATGGCGCTCTTGGCGCTCATTTTGGTCAGGTCCTTTGCAATACCGGAGAGTGCCTGCGCCGCCATTACATAAGCGACGGATAAGATACGCGCCCAAGAGGGTTGTAACAGCCCCAGCATGAGCAACGCGAAGATCTGGAGCGCCAAGCCACCGTACAGCGTGGTTTTCAGACCTGACCTAGAGGCAATCCATCCTCCAAGAAGATTCGTAACGATGCCAAAGAACTCATAGAACAAAAACAGGAAAGCGATTGTGATGTCACCGTATCCAAGCTTGTAGAAATGCAGGACGACGAGCATCCGAAGTGCGCCGTCAGTGAGCGTAAAGCCCCAGTAAGCACCGGTAACGAGGGCATAACTGCGGATGCCTTTCACGTAATCGCCCTCACGCCCTAACCGGGAGCGATGCGGCTATCTTCGCTGCGAGTTCAACCAGTCGGTTGGCGTAGCCCCATTCGTTGTCGTACCAGGCCAGAATCTTGACTTGAGTGCCGTCGATGACCATCGTAGAAAGCGCGTCGATGATGGATGAGCGTGGGTCATTGAGGAAGTCCACTGAAACCAATGGCCGTCCCTCATACCCCAGAATGCCTGCGAGTTCGCCCTCTGCCGCAGTTTTCAGTAATCCGTTGACTTCCTCAACTGTCGTGGGCCGCTCTACTTCAAAAACGCAGTCGGTGAGGGATGCATTCAGTAACGGCACCCTAACAGCGATTCCATTCAATTTGCCCTGAAGTTCCGGATAGATGAGTGTGATCGCCGTGGCCGAACCGGTAGTAGTTGGAACAAGCGATGCGATCGCAGAACGGGCGCGACGAAGATCCTTATGGGGAGCATCGACAATCGTCTGCGTGTTGGTTACGTCATGAATCGTGGTAATGAGGCCGTGACGTATGCCCAGTCCCTGATGGATCACCTTCACAACCGGAGCAAGGCAGTTGGTCGTACACGATGCCGCGGTAATGATGTCGTGCACCTGCGGATCGTAGAGATGGTCGTTGACGCCCATTACGATGTTCAACGCACCTTGCTTGACCGGTGCAGCGACGACAACCTTCTTGACGCCACGTGCGAAGTAAGGCTTCAGCGTCTCGGGTGTCAGCATCTTTCCGCTGCACTCTAGCACGAGATCGACGCCAGATCCTTCCCATGGAACATCGCCTGGCTGAGACGCCTCCGAGAATGCAATCTGTTGCCCCTCAACAGAGAGGCCGTCCGCATTTGCTTCGATCTGCCTTGGCCACTTTCCATGCACGCTGTCAAACTCCAGCAAGTGCGCAGAGGTATGCGAGCCGCCCTTGACCTCGTTGATATGCACAATCGAAACATCGTCGCGGCCCCACGCCGCGCGAAATGCCAATCTGCCGATACGGCCAAATCCATTGATACCGATACGGGTCATATCACTCACCATCGAAAACTCTAGAAATGCACTTGGATGAACCTCAATTTCAGCTCAGTCCACTTCTTCAATGAACATCGGAACTGGCCGGGAGAGTGAGACTCTCTCCATCCTCTCAGTGGATCAGATGGGCGGCGAAGAACTCTGTGCACCATGAGCGCAAACGAGATCACTCTCGCACCATGTCCATCAGTTTTTTCCGATGTTGTCCAGTTCCTTCTGCAGGGCGAACGAATCGAGACTGGAAAGTGGCAAGCACAGGAAGAGGCTGATGCGGCGGTCGAGCGTCGCGAAAGCTTTTGCGAAAGCCTTCTCGATCTCCACGGGCGAACCCTGTACTGCCGCCGGATCCGGGACGCCCCAATGAGCTGTCATCGGTTGCCCAGGCCAAAACGGGCAGATCTCTTTGGCCGCGTTGTCGCATACGGTGAAGACAAAGTGAAGTGGTGGTGCTCCTGGGACCGAGAACTCATCCCAGGATTTGCTCCGGAGGTTTTCCGTGCTCATGTGAGCCGCTTCGATTTGTTGGATAGCTTCAGGCCGCACGAGTCCAGCAGGGTGGCTTCCTGCACTATGCGCAGTGAAATTTGGGAAGCCTTTCTTTCTCATGATCGCTTCAGCCATGATGGACCGGGCTGAATTTCCAGTGCAAAGAAACAACACGTTATAGCGGGCCATATCGAGCATCCTTCCGGGAGGCATTCATTGGTGCGTTAACGTTGTTTGCGCATCCTCTTACGAGCAGCATGTTGGATCGCAACAACTTTTCGCTGCTTTGACTCGTGGCTTCACGGCGTACACCTTCACGCTCGCCGCTGCTGCGTTGACGTCGTAATCCGCGAGCAACGTCTTCAATTCGTTGTGCAAAGTCTCCGGTGCATTGGGAGAGGGAGAACAGCAGGACTGTTCAATTATTTGCAGGGGATTGGTGGCGTCCATCTTCGGAGAGCAGCAGCCGGCCTGATTCTCGACCTTGGCATACGCATTTAGATCTGCTCCGCTGCCCACGATCTCGACGTGCTCGAAACCGGCTGCGAGCAAGCCATTCCGGTAGTCGTCGATCAAGATTGCTCCTGCAATGCAGCCGACGTAGGCGGCAACACTTTTCGCAACGGCTTCGGGGAGTTCGCGCTTCAATGCGATGTCGCTTACTGCCAAGCGGCCACCAGGTTTCAGAACGCGGGCGATCTCACGAAAAACAGCCGGTTTATCGGGCGCCAGATTAAGAACACAGTTCGAGATGACACAATCGACCGACGCATCCGGAAGTGGGATCTGATCGATGGTTGATTGGTAAAACTCAACGTTGGTGTAGCCACCTGCTTGAGCATTTGCACGTGCTCGTTCGAGCATAGCCGGAGTCATATCAATTCCAATGGCGCGGCCTTCCGGACCAACCATCTTCGAGGCGAGAAAGACGTCGAGGCCGCCGCCGGAACCCAGATCGACTACAACTTCCCCGGGACGGATATGAGCAGTCGCCGTCGGATTTCCGCAAGACAGTCCCATATTCGCGTCCGCAGGAATCGACGTGAGTTCCTCTGCGGAATAGCCAAAGGCTTCTGCGACTGCCTGAACGCCCGCGTGGTTGTTCGATAAAGTGCTCTCGGCCACAGCTCCATACTTCGATTTGACCGACTCGAGTACGCTCTTTGTCATGTAAGGGCCTTTCTGAGAAAACATATCTGCCAAAACGACTATATGTCTTGCCATCACATTCGTCAAGGCGTATAAGTAAGGGATGGTGCTAAAAACATCGGGCTTTAACATTGAACTGTTCTTTCAGGCCCTTGGCGACAATACTCGGCTCCGCCTGCTCAACCTCATGGGAGAGCGGGAGATTTGCGTCTGCTACTTCGTTGAGATTCTCGGGCAGGGGCAGCCGAAGATTTCCCGGCATCTTGCCTATCTCCGACGGGCAGGGATTGTTGAAGCTAGACGTGATGGCAAGTGGATGCATTATCGGATCGTGATGCCGCCGAACATAGGCGCAACTCAGGTTCTGCGCCAGACGCTTGCATGGCTTAAAGAAGATCGTGCGATGCAGGCAGACCGGGCCCGTCTTTCAAAGGCCTGCTGTAGCCCGGCAAAGTTTTCCGCTCTTCAAGGAGCTCCCTTGCCTGTGCCTGTTGATTGCCCAATCGTGATAGGGGTCAAATAATATGTCCAGCGCACCCTATACGCGAGGCCAGGTCTGCGCTCCTTTGCAGCGAAAGAAGCTCTCATTTCTGGATCGCTTTCTGACCCTGTGGATCTTTCTGGCAATGGCTATTGGCGTGGCAATTGGCCATTTCGTCCCTGGCTCTGCGGGACTAGTAAATCGCTTCCAAACGGGCACAACCAACATCCCAATTGCCATCGGCCTGATCATCATGATGTTTCCCCCGCTGGCCAAGGTTCGATATGAGAAGCTTACCGAGGTGTTCCGCAAAAAGCGGGTTCTCGGATTGTCGCTCATCCAGAACTGGCTGATCGGACCGGCGCTGATGTTTGCTCTCGCCGTCGTTTTCCTGCGCGGAGAACCCGCCTACATGCGCGGGCTGATCCTCATTGGCATCGCACGCTGCATTGCGATGGTGCTGGTCTGGAATGAACTGGCAAACGGCGATACGGATTACGCTGCCGGGCTCGTTGCCATCAACAGCGTATTTCAGGTGCTGTTCTACAGCCTGTATGCATGGGTCTTCATTACCGTGCTTCCCAAGTGGTTCGGTCTTCAGGGCAGCGTTGTGGATGTGAGTATCGGGCAGATCGCAAAAAGCGTCGGGATTTATCTGGGAATTCCCTTCGTCTCCGGCATGATTACCCGATTCGTGCTGATTCGGATGAAGGGTGAGCCGTGGTACAGGACCCGCTTCATTCCTCGCATCAGTCCACTTACTTTGGTCGCGTTGCTCTTCACGATCCTGGTGATGTTCTCACTCAAAGGTGACCTGATCGTGCGCCTGCCGCTTGACGTGCTTCGCATTGCACTTCCGCTTGTCGTCTATTTCCTCATCATGTTCCTGGTGAGCTTCTGGATGGGCAAGCGACTAGGTGCAAACTACGCGCAATCAGCCACGCTCTCGTTCACAGCCGCTGGAAACAACTTCGAGTTGGCGATTGCAGTAGCCGTAGCTGTCTTCGGGCTTAACTCCGGCGAGGCATTTGTTGGTGTAGTCGGGCCGCTCATCGAAGTGCCAGCACTCATCGGGCTTGTGAATGTCGCGTTCTGGATGCGTCGGCGCTATTTCGCGGCGGACAATCGAGAGTTCACGGTACATGCGGTGGAGGACACTCCGCAGACCCCTTGTGGTTCGGTGTTTCGATAACCTCGCAAACTGCATCCTTGAGTCTAAGGTGCTCAGCGGGTCAACCGGTGTCCGAGTCCCTTTTCAATGGCGGAGAATGGTTTCCACTCGCTCAAGGTACAGGATCTGCTAGCGATGGCCTCTTTCAGCCGCATGGTGTCTTGCGTCAACTGTTTTTCGCCTTCGAATAGTACCCGCAGGAAGTCGAAGAGCCGCCTTTTATCAGCGGCCTTCGCATTTGCAAGGCGATAGAAGACTCGGTAGCCATCACGGCGGTCCAGAACCATCTCACATCTTTTCAGGTACGCCAGATGTCTGGAAATAAGCGGTTGCGTGTTGTCCAAAACGTACTGGATATCGCAGACGCAAAGTTCGCCGTGCAGCAACAGATTCACGATCCGTAGCCGATTCGCATCTCCAAGCGCTTTGAAAACTGTTTCGACTTGCAACATGGGCAAATCGCCTCTCTCAGTGACCCCCGAGTACCTTAGCTCTTGTGCGGAGACAGTGTTAGAACGATCAAGGATACGTCCTCCAAAGCGCAATCGAAGATTACCATCGGCTTCCATTTGAAGCTGGAAATAGGAGCAGGACAATTTACACCGTTTTCACAATCAAAGTCGTATTGTGTTTATCTGCGTAGGCGAATAGACAAGTGTAGTTTGTGGGGCGACTTCTCCAAAGTCAAATCCGAGGAGTCAGTGTGGTTTTAACTTTGCCTCGCGGCGATTGGCATCTCAGCGCCTAATAGAGCTGTAGCGTACTACGGAACGGCCAGATCTCCCGCTTCGTCCGGACGAATTTGGATAACTCCGAGGAAGGCAAATAAATGAAACCAAATCTTAAACGTTTCGTTACGTTTTTTGCTTCAAGGACCCACTCAAAAACACGCGAACTGTAACGAGGGTGCCCGTTATTGACTATCTCGCCCCCACCGATCTCTATGAGTACATTCTCGTGGTTATCCGTAAAAACCAGGTTCAGGAACTGTTGCCTGTACTCGCTCAAAACCGTTCACCTTCGGTGGTATTTATGCTGAACACCGCCTCAGGTCACGAAGATTGGGTCGCGGCGCTGGGTGAACAGCGGATTTTGCTTGGCTTTGTCTTCGCTGGAGGCAGACGTGAGGGCAGCCTCATCCGAGCTATGCGGAGTCGTGGAGGCTCAACCCCATTCGGTGAAATCGATGGCAGGACTACAGACCGGCTCACCACTTTAGTCAGAATTCTGAATCGCGCAGGCCTCCGTACGAAAGCAATCGCAAATATGCCCGACTGGCTTTCCACTCATGCTGCCATGGTGGTACCGCTCGCAATGCTCGTCCTGAAACACGGCTGCGACATCAGGGCGCTGGCACATTCCAGGGAGGATCTCAACTTACTGGCAGCGGCGACACGCGAGACGTTGTGTGTGCTTCGCTCGGTTGGCTCCCGCGTTGTCCCTCGCAGTGTGGCCATCCTCGGGGTTCTCCCCCCATTCATCGTCGTGCATCTCTTTCGCGCACTGATGTCTTCGAGGATCGGGGAAATTGGGGCTGGTTGGCAATGTTCACAGGCGCCCGACGAAATGTTCCAACTGGCAAGAGAACTCAAGGCACTTGTTGAGCGGTCTGGATGTCCTGCGCCCGCTCTCAATCGCCTCCTGGAATCTGTCTGATTGTGTTTCGTTAACAAGTGGCTTTAGGAACTCGTTGAAATTCGCGTGATTGCGGTGTCTTTCCTAGCGATTTTCACTTCTTCCTGTTCGAAATCTGTTTGAAGTACAGTTCTTTCCGGTGTTGATAGGTGTTTGCGAGCCTCAGGGAATCATCCCCGAGGCTCGGAGCCGGTGCTTAGGCATAATTCTCCCGGAGTATTTTCGGTGTTTGAGCCATCAGTCGCGGCAGTCGGATCAGGTTGTGCGCCGCGCAACTGAAGACGAACAGCCAGTCCACTTTCTCCAGGCCGCGCAACTTTACCTGGCGCAGCGGGCCGGTTTGCTTAATTCAACCATCCAAATCCCTTTTCGATCAGCCATCGGCGGCTCAGGCTTATGGCATAGCCGGGCTGGCGCGTGGTTCTGCGATCCAGGTTGCTAGTGCGGCCTTTATCGTTCCTGGTAACGTGCGGCGTCACGTTCAGCTCCCGCACCGTGCTGACGAAATCCTTCGTGTCGTAAGCCTTGTCGGCGCCCACCGTGATGCGGCGTGAGCGGCCTTCTTGCTTTTCGGCAAGCATCAACAGTGCTGCATCGCGCTCGGCATAACCATCGGCATGTGTCACCATCGCCGCGGCGATCAGACCGTTGCGGTTCTCCACCAGAGCATGCCCAAGATAACTCAGTTTCGATTCCTTGCCGTAACTCTTCTTGTACAATCGCGCATCCGGCATCGGTGGTCGATTCATGCGTATTGTTGCTGACGCTTCTGGCCGTGAAAGTTCGTACCATCGTCATCGTCGGTGAGCCGATCTTTCGAGCGGAAGCTCTTCTGCGAGGCCCATGCCTGGATCAGCGTGCCATCCACCGTGAAGTGCTCGTCGCTCATAAAACGCCTGGCATGCTTGTTCACTTCGGCAAAGAAATGCTGCGTCACTTCGGAAGTCAGCAACCATGGTCGCGATTCTTGGAAAACACTGCATGGTTCCACACCAGCGTCGTCCATGCCAAGGCCCACAAACCAGCGGAAAAGCAGGTTGTAGTCGATCTGCTCGACCAGCAGCCGCTCGGAGCGCACCCGGTAGGAACAGCCTCCAACAACAGCGCCCGCAGAATGTACTCCGGCGCAATCGATGGACGGCCGGAGTCGGCATACAACGCATCGAACTCCGGGCTCAAGAAGTCCGCAACACCGAGTCCGTCAACTTGCGAATTGCCCGCAATGGATGATCCTGTGGAACACGCTGCTCCAACGATATGTAGCTGAACATCCCGTCCTGATCCCGCTCATCTCCACGATGCATGTCTGTTAGACTAATGGCTGCCAACCTCTGACCCACAACAGGTACCTATTTCAAGAAGTCTTAATAGGCACCGAAGATCCGGGAGATCGCAGAGGCAGTTTCTCACCAGTTGGTCGGTGAAAACCACTCCTGACCAGCAGGTTCGAGCACTGTTGGATCTTTAAACATGGCTCCTAACAGAAGAACCAGGCTCAGCCGAGGTGCGTATGGAAGAAGGCTGCAATGCGGCGTCGCGCATCCATTGTTGCCGGTTCGTTGTAAGCAATTCCAGTGAAGCGTAGAAGTTTGAACCAGAACTGCTCTTTATTGTTCATGAAGGAGTGTCCTGTCTCGGGGTATTCCTTCACGTCGTGTGGCACGAGCGCACGAGTGAGTGCACGCTCCAGATCATCGGCGACGCCCTGTTCCCAACGGCTCTTGCCACCGTAGCTTCCAATGACAGGGCAAGGTGCCTGAAGAAAGGCCTCGACGTCGGGCGGGAGTTTTCCCCCGTAATTAATGCTCGCGACGGAGAAGCCGTGGCCGGATACGAGCATCAGCGTAAATCCACCACCCATGCAGAAGCCAATCACGCCAATTCTGCCGGTGCAGTTTCGTTGACCAGCAAGCCACGAACGGCAAGCCTCGACATCGTCAAACGCCGGGCCTGATCGGGCGATAAGATCACGAGCCACTGCGCGAATGCAACGCAAGAATCCGCCCAAGTAATAGAGATCGACGGCAAGCGCGAGAAAACCGGCTTTGGCAAGCCAGTCAGCCTGATTGCGGTGGTCTTGACTCATGCCGCCAACATCGTGCAATACGATGACCCCTGGGTGCGGCTCCGAATCTGCCGGCTCGGCAAGATAGCATCGCATCTGTCCACGTGGTGTCGTAATCAGGACTTCAGCCATCAATCGCTCCCGAGCCTCTCAAATCTGGCCCGGATGGGTGATCCTATCCGTTTCCTGCCGATGAAGATGTATCGATTGGCACAATCGTTAGGTATGTGCTGAAGCAGATCGCCGCAGAACTGCGAGCAACCGGTCAGAGGCTGGATGGCTTCATACTGTCCGATGAAAGAGATCCTGGAGAATCTCGAGAAGGGACCACAGCGGCTGTCCAATCAGGGATGGTGCCCGGAAGAGTGCAAAGAGCAGAGCTCGCGGTTCCGATTTCAGGAAGACTCCTTCATTGCCCGGTTTCGGTTTACAGTTGTTGCAAGATCAGGGCATATTTGCTTCCTTGTTTGCACTTGGGGGAGGGCGACCCATCGAGGTAACGTGCCCTGCTCGTGTGAAGGAAAGAACTAGGCGGAGATCTTCGTCGAGACACGGAAACGGACCGAATGAGCGGGCCGCACGAAAAGAGCAGCTTCGGCTTCTTCAATACGCCGCAGCAGGATATCGCGGAGCTTAGTGGCGTATTCGTCGTCCAACCCCAGGTGCGAGTACTCATCCATATCTGGTTCCTCACACCACCGGATTCAGTCGTTGGCTTGACCGCTGGGAACGTGAGCCAAGCGTCGGCGTGACTGCGGTCGCCTGCATGCTGAATATCCTGCCAGGCGGATACGACATGCGATCCGGCAGAATCGCTTCGCAGTGTCTTCTGCTCGATTATCCCGGCTGTAAGAAGCATTGGGACCCGAAGGGCCCTCCCACAGCCATAAACGAAGACCTGCTGGTGCGGATCATTGTGACAGCCAGGCCGTAACGCGGTGGCGCGCAGGCGACAATCCGGGAGCTTCGCCGGGCGACTCCAGTCGAAACCAAACGCAATCACGTTATCCACGTCGGAATCATCCCCATCTTGACTGCTGGTACTTCGAAATTGGCGCTTGACAATAGTTCGATGATTAGCTAAATATAGACTCGTGAACAGCGTGTTCAAAGCTCTTTCCGATCCAACGCGCCGCCGCGTGCTGCAACTGCTGCGCAAACGGCCGATGTCGGCCGGTGAGTTGTCCGACCATTTTGCCGTCTCCAAGCCGACCATGTCCGCCCATTTTGCCGTGCTCCAGAATGCGGGGCTGATCGAAGCCGAAAAAAACGGCAGGACAATCGTCTACCGGCTCAAGATGTCCGTCCTCGAGGAGGCGCTGCTCGGCTTCGCGCAAACGGTGGGTTGGGACATGAAGGCACAGGGCGGTGCGCGCCGGGCCGCGTTAAAGAGCGGGACAAGATTGCGTCCACTGAAGCAGGAGGGCTAACGATGGCAGCCAAACCGATCTGGAACTACATTCCGCCGGCGTTGATCGCGCTCAACACTCTGCTCGTCGCCGAGAACTGGTATCTGCGGCCCCAGAGCGCGGGGGGCTGGTTCGTGGTCCTGCTTCTTCTCATCGGGATGACGCTGGCTCTTGTCCTCGTTTCTCGCGAGCCTAAGGAAGAAGCAGCGCGCCGCGATGCCGGGAGTTCCGTCCGAAGCGGGATCGTGACAGCCGGTCTGATTCTCGTGATTTCGCTTGGCGCGAAACTTGCCGTGGCGCTCGGCGCGGTCCACTACGGCGATATTGCGCTACGCGCGACGATGGCGATCGGGGGCGCCTTCCTGGCCGTGACCGGGAACGCCATACCGAAAACCCTCACGCCGTTGGCGGCGCTGCATTGCGACCCCGCAAAGGTTCAGGCCATTCAACGTCTCGCCGGCTGGATCTGGGCGCTGGCGGGTCTCGCGGTTGCGATTGCATGGCTCACGCTGCCGATCAATCTGGCAGAGGCGATGTCCTTCCTCTTGCTGCCGAGCGCCATCCTCGTCACGGTCGGGCAAGCGGTCTGGCTGCGACGGGCGAAGCCGAGCGCACTCTGAAGCGCCGCGGAGATTAAAGAGCAACAACCATGTTCGCCCGATTGATGGGCCTCAACGTCATCTCGCCCGGCAAGCTGCAGCAATTGATGCAGAAGCAGCCCGTGAGCGTCCTCGATGTGAACTCGCGGCAGAGCTGGCTCACGGCGCGTGTGCCGGGTGCGCGGCCTCTCGACCCGATGGACTACGACGAGGGCGATCTCCCAGCAGACAGAGATTCCACGCTGGTGTTCTATTGCTCGAATTTCATGTGTAGAAAGGCGCCGAACGCGGCCCGCCGCGCGAAGGACATGGGATACCGGAACGTCTACGTGATGTCCGCGGGAATCAGCGGCTGGGTCGGCGCTTGCCTGCCGACGGAATCCGGCGAGAAGCGCGACACTTAGATTTTCAAAACGCTCATCGGGAGATCCCTTGGCGTTGCTCGGGACAGTTTGGCGTTCCCAGGAATTACTCTTGCCCGTTTCTACGCACTGTCGAAAACACTGGAGAAGCGTCTGGCCTCGATCAAGAAGGGTGATCGGTCCATCATCGGCACTACGGATGAAGTCCTGCCGGACGATGAAACGATAGAGGCTCAACCAGGGTCTGCGCAAACCACCCAGTCATTAAGCCACATCCGTCGGCGACGACCGTCTTTGGCATTGACATCTGCATGAGCATGATGCGCCGGGGCGGCCTTCTGACTGGACGGCCGCACCTTCGAGTACCAGGCCGAAGACCTTTGCTGGCGGGCAGGCGCGGTACCAAGGTGTACGTCTCCCATGTACCGATGCTTGTATTGGCTATTCAACTTCCGCCAGACTTTTGAAGCAACATTTTTTAAAAACGGGTGTTTGAGGGATTAGTCGCAAACAGTCTGGAAAGTCGCAGAAGCCTCAGAGCTCCTGCGCTCCGGTAGATGGAGAAACCACCATGTCTATTCGCTCAAGTATGCGCGGTCTTGTTCTTGCTCTCACCACAGTGGCGCCCATGCTGATTCTGCCAGTCTCGCAGGCTCACGCGGGTGTCTTTATCTCTGTGAATGTTGGCCCTCCGGTGTTGCCCGATTACGCACAACCTCCCCTGCCGGCGCCAGGCTATATATGGACACCTGGCTACTGGGCTTACGGGGACGCGGGATATTACTGGGTTCCTGGCGTCTGGGTGCAGCCGCCGAGAGTTGGCGTCCTGTGGACGCCCGGCTATTGGGGCTTCGTAGGGAGCGCTTACACGTGGCACCCAGGCTATTGGGGCCCGCACATCGGATTCTACGGCGGAGTTAACTACGGATTCGGCTATGGCGGCGTTGGCTTTTTCGGCGGCGAGTGGCGTGGCGGAGTCTTCGCATACAACGGTGCCGTTGCAAACTTCGGCGGCGTTCATGTCACCAACGTCTACGTCGATCGCACGGTCATTGAACGGAATACCATCGTCAACGTGAACCATGTCAGCTACAACGGCGGCGGCGGCATCGCAGTGCGACCCTCTCCCATGGAGATGCAGGCGGAGCATGAGCAGCACTTCCAGCCCACGTCGAACCAGATGCAACATGAGAACTTCGCGGCGCAGGACCGTTCGCAATTGGCAGCTGTGAACCATGGAACGCCGGGAACGATGGCCAGCTCGAATGTGAATGCGTATCACCAGGTCGCGCAGCAACACTCACAGTCTCAGCCCATCTCGGCAGCTGACCGGGCCGCCGGCAGCCACTACAACCCCAACACGCGCGAAGCCAATCAGGACCAGCGCATTGCCAACGGCCTGCGCAGCGGGCAGATGACCTCGGGCGAAGCGGCAAGAGCCGAGCGCACGCAGTCCAACATCGACCAGCAGGTGCACAACGATCGTGTCGCGAATGGCGGCACGCTCACCAACCAGGAACGGCAGCAGGTCAACGGCGAGCAGAACGCCGCGAGCCGTCAGATTTACAACGAAAAGCACAACGGAAACACGGTTGCGCCGAACGAAGTGGACAACCGCGAAGCAAACCAACAGCAGCGTACCGCCAACGGCCTGCGGAGCAGACAGATGACGTCGGGAGAAGCGGCACGCACCAATCAAAACCAGGCAGGCGTCGCCCAGCAGGTGCACAGCGAGCGAACGGCTAACGGGGGCGCGCTGACTCAACAGCAGAAGCGTCAGGCAAATAAGGAAGAGAACAAGAACAGCCGTCAGATTTACAACGAAAAGCACAACAACAAGACGACGAAACCTGCTCCCAAAGAAAAATAGGGATCCAGAACGAGAGTCTTGATACTAAACGGCTGGCATTACTGCCAGCCGTTTTTTTCGCCCTCCCGCCGCACTACTCGTTCGTTTACAGCAGCGGAGTCTCAAATCTCATGAGCAATTGGCCGTCTCCCTTCGAGTTCTGTGCGCTGCATTATGTTTCGAGAGGATTGTATGATGGCATCCATGGCAAAGAAGCTGCGTTGGGGCGTTCTAAGCACCGCAAATATCGGGATCAAGAAAGTCTTGCCGGCCATGCAACTGGGCCGGTACACGAGCGTCGATGCCATCGCTTCGCGCGATCTGGCCAAGGCAAGAAGAGTTGCGGACACACTCGGCATTCCCAGGGCATACGGGTCCTACGAAGAGCTTCTCGCTGACCCTGAGATCGACGCCATCTACAACCCCCTTCCCAACCAGATGCATGTGCCCTGGACCGTGAAAGCAGCCGAAGCAGGCAAGCATGTGCTGTGCGAAAAACCCATCAGCCTCACCGTGGCCGAAGCGAAGACGCTCCTTGCCGTCCGTGCCCGCACCGGCGTCAAGATTGGCGAGGCCTTCATGATTCGCAGCTACACGCAATGGCTGCGCGTGGGGAAACTGCTGCGCTCAGGTCGCATCGGCCAATTGCGCTCTGTGGCGGGATTTTTCAGCTACTTCAACGATGACCCAGCGAACATCCGCAACCATGTTGAGAGCGGCGGTGGCGCGCTGCTCGATATCGGCTGCTACTGCATCCAGGCGGCGCGATACGGGTTCGGCCAGGAACCAAGACGTGTGGTCGGCCTCGTCGAACGCGATCCTGAGATGAAGATAGACCGGCTGACCTCGGCGATGCTTGATTTCGACGGCGGACAGGCAATCTTTACCTGCAGCACCCAACTGGTTCCCTATCAGAAGGTCCTCTTCTTCGGCACAAAGGGACGAATCGAAATGGAGATTCCCTTCAACGCTCCCAAAGACCGCCCAACCCGCATCATCATTGATGAAACCGGCGAGCTTTTTGGCAGCGGGATCGTCGTGGAAGAATTCCCAATCGCCGACCAATACACCATGCAAGGCGATGCTTTCTCCCGCGCCGTCCTCGAAGGCGGCGAGGTCCCCGTGCCTCTGGAAGAAGCCATCGCCAACATGGCCGTGATCGAAGCCGTATTCCGGTCCGGCCAGACGGGTCAATGGGAGACTCCGCGAAGTTAGGAAACAGAATCTCCGAGGATGTGCGGGGACGCGCACCTTTGGGTCCGGATCGATATTGGTGTGCTGGATCACAATTTGGATGTGTTGAGGCGGGTTAAACTGCCTCTTTGGAATTGTGAGCCAGCCGATGCCTGTCGAAGAAGACCTTACGGCCCTGAGTTACACCCGGGGTGAAGACCGCCCGCTCCTCGATCTGACCATTGGCGCACTGCTCGAACGAACCGCGAGCCGCTTTCCCGATCGTTTGGCCGTCGCGTCGCGTCACCAGTCCCAGCGCATGACCTGGGCAGAATTGAGCGACGCCGCAGATCAAGTAGCGCGCGGACTGTGGTCGCTGGGCATCCGGCGCGGCGATCGTGTGGGGCTGTGGTCAACCAACTGCATCGAGTGGGTGATGATGCACATGGGCTGCGCTCGAGCAGGTGCGGCGCTCGTGAATGTGAACCCGGCGTATCGCTCGCACGAACTCCAATACACGTTGAAGCGCTCGCGGATGAAAGCGCTCTTCCTGTGGCACAAGGACAAGCGCGGGAACTACGAAGAAGTTCTGGAACGCGCCCGGCACGGGCTGAAGCTGGACTTGCTGCACACCATCTACTTCGATTCGCCGCAGTGGGCCGACTTCCTGGAGTCTGCGGGACAGCTGCCGGATCACGTATCGGTCAACGATATCGCCAACATCCAGTACACCAGCGGAACTACCGGCCTGCCCAAGGGCGTGATGCTCACCCATCACAACGTGGTCAACAACGGGCAGTTCCTGGCGCAGGGATTTCATTACACCGAACAGGATCGCATCGTCGTGCCGGTGCCGTTGTTTCACTGCTACGGCTGTGTGATCGGAACCATGAGCGCTCTCAACTCCGGCGCGGCTCTCATCCTGCCCAACTGGACCTTCGACGCGTGTGCCACGCTGCAGGCTGTGCACGACGAGCGGGCGACGTCGGTCTACGGCGTTCCGGCAATGTATGTCGCTGAATTCGCGCTTCCAGAATTCGGCAGTTTTGACTTCACGAGCCTGCGCACCGGCATGATGAGCGGCGCGCCGTGTCCGGTGGAATTGATGAAGCGCGTGTTAAATGAGATGCACATCGGCGAATTGGTCATTGCCTACGGCCAGACCGAAACTTCGCCCGTCGTAACCATGAGCGACGCTGGTGATTCTCTCGAGATCCGCGTCAACACAGTCGGACGCGCAATGCCACAGACCGAGATCCAGGTAATTTCCCCCACCGATGGCGCTAGGCTTCCCATCGGCAAGCAGGGTGAAATCTGCGTGCGCGGATATGCGGTGATGAAGGGCTACGATGGCGACCCGATCGGTACTGCGGACGTGGTAAAGCCCGACGGCTGGTTGCATACCGGCGACCTTGGCGTCATGCGCGAAGACGGATGTCTTCACATTACCGGCCGTTCCCGCGATGTAATCATCCGCGGCGGCGAGAACATCTATCCCCGCGAAGTGGAAGAGTTTCTCTACACGCATCCCAAAGTCGGCGAAGTGCAGGTCGTTGGCATTCCCAACGAGCGCCTCGGCGAAATCGTTGTCGCGTGGATCCGGCTACGCCCCGGAATCGAAGCAACGGAGTCGGACATCCGCGATTGGTGCAAAGGCCAGATTGCGTACTACAAAATCCCCGAGCACGTGCGTTTTGTCGATGAGTTTCCGGCAACGCTTTCCGGCAAGATCCAAAAATACAAAATCCGCGAATTCGAAATCGAGGCGCACGGGCTGCAGTCAATCGCCAGAACGGCTACGGCATAAGCAAGCGGGTCGCAGATTGCTGTTCGATCCCTCCAGGATCTATCAAGAGAGATAGGCTCTGGCAATCAACACTCATCCTGCGTTATAAGCCAGTGCACACGCGTCTCTGCGTGCATGACATCTTTCCGAAAGGAATCTCGGACCATGCAAACAAGACTCTCTTTGGAACGATCTTTCCGCTTTCCGCTTTCGCTCGCCACCCTCGCCATTGCAGTCGCCGCTGTCGCGCAGCTCTCCGATACACCGCCGGTCAGTATGGGCCTCTGGCAAACCGAGACCAACTCTACCGTGACCGGCATCGAGAACACACCGATGGCCGGAATGGCATCAGCTCTCGGGCGCGCACATGTGACTCAATCTTGCCTCACGCCTGAAAAGTGGAAGAGCGATATTCAGGGATTCAACGCCAAGCAGCAGCATGGCTGCACAATGACCAACGTGCATCAGGACGCTCAAAAAGTCTCGTTTGACGAAGCATGCAGCCAGGGCGGCGCTGGTTCCAACAGCTCGCACGTTAACATTTTCATCGACAGCGCGGAGCATGCACGCGGAACTGTGATCACGAAGGTCACGGCGCCGAATCTTCCGCAACCCATAACGATCAATATGTCGATGGTCTCGCATTATCTTGGCTCCGCGTGCGGCGACGTCAAGCCCGGTGAAGGGAAGATGATCAAGTAGCCGCTCGGTTTGAGAACCTCTTCAGACGCTGCAAGCGTAAGCCCTACCGTGTCTCACCCGTGCGCAGAATTGCCTCGGTGCGCTTGCTGTACCGGCCAGTAAGTGCGTTCCAGCGCACGATAGCGAGTTCTTTCAGCATCTGCAGTCCATCCCGCAGGTAGCTCATCCGAGAGCGCTCGTCGTGAGCCCAGCTCACCGGCACCTCGACCACACGAAATCCCCGCTTGATGGCAATAAACAAGATTTCGGGATCAAATCCCCAGCGCTCAATGGTCTGAAGCTGGAAAACGGTTTGCGCCGCTGACCGTGTAAAAGCCTTGAATCCGCACTGCGTATCGGCGAAGGGCAACTGCATCACCATGCGGCAAACTGCGTTGAAACAGCGCCCGAAAACTTGACGGTAAAGGGGCTGGCGGTGAGTCTGTCGTCCGCTTTCGAGCCAGCGGGAGCCAATAGCGATGTCGGCGCCATTGGCGATAGCAGCAAACAGGCGGCTGGCCTCGTCCATGGGGGCCGAAAGATCCGCATCTGTGAACATGACAATGTCACCCTGCGCGTTCAGGATTCCAGACCGCACACTGTAGCCTTTGCCGTGATTTCCGGGGTTTTCCAGCAGGCGGACTTCCGGTGCCCACGCGGCAATGTCGCGCACCAGCTGGGCGGTCGAGTCGGTGGAACCGTCGTTGACAACAATCACCTCGGCCTGCCACTGATTGGCCCGGATCGCGGCAATTACGGACTCAAGCGTCGCCGGGATGCGCGCGCTTTCGTTGTACGCCGGAATGACGATGCTGTATCTGGGATACTCCGCCAACGTCCCACTCCTTCTCTTCTCGATGACATTGCAGCGGGGAAAGACTCAGGACATGATAACGCCTCTTCCTTGGTGCAATGCCGATCCTGGAAAGAAATTACAGCCGGAGCCGCGGGGCCCTGGTCGAGGAAGGTCTATTCCACACAAGAATTGGTTTTTTCTTAACTCCATGTGGTGAATGCGTTTATCCTGTGGTACGGAGGCCAGAGGACATGACTAAGGCAGATCTGGTGGAAAAGGTCACTCGCCTGGGCGACCTGACGCGCCGCGATGGCGAGGTCATCGTGGAAACGGTTTTTGATTCGGTGATTTCCGCATTGCAGAGCGGCGACAAGATCGAAATTCGCGGATTCGGATCCTTCCGCATTCGCCAACGCAATCCCCGCATTGGCCGTAACCCCAAAACCGGAGAGCGTGTGGAAGTCCCCGCCAAGCGTGTTCCATACTTCAAACCATCGAAAGAACTTCGCGACCTGGTCAATCCAGGAGAGGCGGCGGCAGCGTCCTGAGGTTAGGCCGTGTCGATCATTGATTCAAGCCTGCTGTCCCTGAAGAGTCTCCAACGCGAAAAGATCAGCGCAGAAGCCGCGGCCCGTTTGCCGCAGCTTTTCTGCGTCTATCCGCGAATTCCGATCACACTCATCATCCTGCCTGCGTGTCCACGCGACGCGCGATGCGAAAAGAACAAATCCGTGTGGCAATTCGTGCATCCGCCTGTAAAAGTGATGGCAGACGCTCCCACGCCGGCATCGAGAAGCTGACGACGATTGGCCTCAATCAGATCCAGGTGCAGCGCTGGACCGATGGACGAATGTCCCGGAGCGCGTTGCGTGAGGAAAAGCATCGGATACTTCGTGCGAACCGGGTCGGAGTCGAAAACCTCGTGGAACAGTTCGCGCGCGTAGCTAAATTGAGACTCGAATTCCGAGAGCACTTCTTCCCCAACCGCGTAGCAGCACTGGCCGACGCCGGGTCCAATGGCCGCGATGAGGTCTTGGGGGCGGGAGCCAAACTCGAGGCGCATCCTTCCGACCCCCAGCTCCACAATCCGTTTCACCGTTCCCCGCCAGCCTGCGTGGAACGCCGCGACAACGCGTCGCTTCTGGTCCGCAACCAGAACGGGAATACAGTCGGCCGTTTGAATTGCAATCAGTAGCCCTGGCTCCGCGGTAATCGCTCCGTCGGCCTTCTGCGGCCGTTCGCGATTGGCGTCAACTGCGCCTGCCTTAATGACAAGGTTGGAGTGAAACTGGCGAAGCGTCACAATTGGAGTGGATGCGCTGCCGGTGACGGCCTCCCCAAGCAATCGCCGATTCTGCAAAACCGCCTCGCGGTTATCGGCAGCCGTAAACCCGAGATTTAGTTCTCCAGGAGCATCCTCGGCGCAATAGGCTCGACTCACCCCTCCCAACCGGGTGCTGAACCCATGCCAGAGCCAATTGCTGATCGTCTTTCGTTCGCGCCACCTCTGAACCTGGAGCAACCCCACTCCGTTTGAAATCGTAAGCGGGACGGGGGGCGGCGATGTGGGTTCCTGTTTCGAGGCCGGATCTTTGCGCGATTGACGCAGCCGGATCCCGGCGGGATTTGTGCGTCGACTGCGCACCAGCCCTGCAGCCTGGAAATGCGCGTCAATTTCTTGCACACTCTCTTTGGTTTGTCGGTTCGGAGTGGATTCGGATTCGGACCGCTTCACAGTTCGATTGTAGCGGGCGTTCGCTAGACCCTGAAAAGCAGTTGGGCCCACCTTCCGGTGGGCCCGCTCGAGAGGCATTTTGTTGGGAGGGAGGTCCTGAAGGGGTCGAGAGAAGGGGTCTAAATCAGACCTTCAAAGGAGTAGTAACCTTTCTTGGAAGGGCCAAATTCGAGGAAGCCTCTGCTAATTACTATGTGAGATGCGCGAAGACCAAAAACGTTGCCATCCGCAGAGAAATATATCGCAAAGCCCTCATTTATCTGTGGAAATCTTGGTTCTGAATTCGAATATCAGGGTTGTAACTCTTTCAGAGTGCACTGATTTCGGTGCAATCGTAGATTTGACTCGGCCTAAACCGCTGATCTCCTGAGCATTACTGATTCGGAGCTTTGGGTGCTTCCTCCTGCTTTATCTCGGGGCCTTCGCCAGGAAATGGCCAATTCTTTTCCAGGAGAAGCTCCTTCTCTCGCTGACCCTTCGAAACCTTGTCGAACTTGAGATTCTCCAGGAAATGCACGCCCGTCTTGCCGGCTACCACGATATCGATGTCGCCGTCCTTATCTATGTCTTCGGTCACAAACTGGGTTCCTGCACCTGCCGTCCCGTTCACGCTGATGGGATATCGAGTGAAAGACCCCGTCTGGCGGTCAATCTTGTAGTAGTAGATTACGAGCGGATCGAAGGAGCCTGGATCGTTCCCGTTGTGTCCGCGATACCGCTTCCCCGCCAGCAGTTCCGGTTGGCCATCACCATCGATGTCGACCAATTTCAGCGCGTGTACCTGCGAGAACGACTCATCGATCGCACGACGTACCCAGTGGCGGTTGTCCCCATCGCCGATCTGCTCAAGCCAGTAGAGGCCATAGCCGTGACCCTGCCCGTAGATCACGTCCATCTTGCCATCGTTGTTCACGTCGTAGCCGATAATGGGAAATCCGGCGTCGCCCATCTGCCAATCGGGATGCCACTCCCAGTCGTTCTTGTTGGCATCGACCTGCTTCAGCCAGCCGTTTGGAGTAAGAATGTCGGCCAGGCCGTCGCCGTCGATATCCGCAACGCCGACACCGTGCCCATCCTGCTCAGGACCGCCGGCGTGGTGCACCTTTGGCTCAGGACTGGAAAAATCAATCCAGATGATACCCGAGTGGCTGTAATGGGCGAACACGAGGTCCGGAACACCGTCGCCATTCACGTCGGCCATCACACCGCCCTCGGTGTCGTAGCTGTCGGTGATGAAGTGCTTCTTCCACATGACACCGGGCTGCTTCGGATTCTCATACCACCAGATGCCGTTGGTCTGCCAGCCAGCCATGACGACATCCGGTGCTCCGTCGTGATTCACGTCGATGGTCCACTCGCCGCAGTCGGAGACAAACTCTCCCAGCGTGCCGGCCTCGCGATACTGGTGGCGTTTCCACTCCCCGCCGTTCGGTCCGGGATTTTCGTACCAGTAGGCTCCGCTGAGAATATCGGGATAGCCATCCCCGTTCATATCCAGCGTCGTCACACCCTCTGCGTGATCCGTTCCGATGCGATGGGCGAGAAACGTGACCTGGGCAAGTCCGCCGGGACCCACCCCAGCCGTAGACTTTTGTTCCGATTGCCCGGAAGCCGGAACAACAAAGGCCACAAAGAGAAATGAGAGGAACGCGAAGAAGCGCGCTTTGGCGATCATGGCATGGACCTTTCGATTGCGCGAACCGGCTTTGGCCGCATGAACTAAATGGTTGTGATCTCGCACGCCATTCTCAACCGCGATGGGTCTCGTGCGCAAGCCGAATGAGCGTTGCGCGTGGGCCCGGATGGGCTCGCGCGTTCGACATGGAGTCACGCGAGAACAAGTAGGAAGCGCAATCCCGCCGCATCACCAGTTCTGGGGATAACTTCAAGCCCGCTTGTGAGGGTTGGCTTAGTCGTTCAGGCCGTAACGCCTCTTCACGCTCTCCAGCATTTCCGGAGTCGTGAGGCGCGCACGCAGTTCCGCTTTTCGGAGCTTATCCATTTGGATGACTTCCTGGTTTCCTGCACAGGCAGCACTGCGGCGTTTGGCCGCGTTGATGGCACCTTGGCGGGCCGACTGATTCTTCGCGATACGCAGTTTCCATGCGCTATGCAGTGCGCCCCGGAGAATGTCTTCATTGGCGGCCGCAAGGCGCACATGGGTTGCACCGTTGCGTCCCCAGGTGCCTGCGACCGGAAGAAAAACATCGGGCTGCTCGGCGATGAAAGCAGCCTGCTGCTCCGGGTTCAGCATGAGGTTGCCGTACCCGTGCCTTTCCGCAGCCAGCGTGGCAAAGATCCTTCCGCCGACGCGAAAATCCGCAGCGCCCATGTGTGAGCCTTCTTCCGCACCATCGAGGCTCAAGGCGATACGGCGAAAATCAGATACTGTCATCAGAAAACAGACCTCTGCTTGATTGGATGCGCCAAATTGCAACCACGCAATCTGAGAGCCGCAAAAAAGACGCCCCTTCTTCGTGCGCCACTCGGCGCTAACAGAACTGGACAGGGCCGGAACTTCGAATTCCACGCTGAGGGTCCTCTTGGGCACAAACACGGACTCAACGCCAAATGCCAACTCCGATGGGCCAACTTCTGTAAGCACTTCGTCCCCACTCGGAATGTGGCCACGGGCACTCGGCGCCTATCACATCGAAGTGATCAGCTGGCTGTCAAACTCCTCGTTGAGCCACTTCGAGAACGCCTCAAATTCCTCATCGCGCCCCAGGAAGTCGCGCACCATTTGCCGTCCCGGCTTCGATCCGCCTTGCTCCAGCACCAGCTTGCGATAGCGCGCACCGGCATCGCCGCCCAGCAGATCCGCCGGATCGAATTGGCCGAAGAAATCCAGCGCGATCACCTTATCGAACGCGTAAGTATAGTAGTTCGATGAATAACCGGTGAGGTGCCCAAAGCTCGCATACATCCGGTTGCCGTCAAGCCACCTCCACGGCACCAGTGATGTGTAGAGCCGCTTCGTAATCTCATCGAAGTCGATCTGCGCCGGGTTTTGATCGTGCAAATCAAGCGAGAGCGTCGTGTAGTAGAGTTGCGTGCGCACCCAGTCCGCGCGGCCAAACGACCCCGCCGTCTTCATCTTGCGAATCATCTCCGCCGGAAGCACCTCACCAGTCTCGTAGTGCTTCGCGAAACTCTGCAGCAGCTTTTCGTCGCGGAAGAATTCCTCCAGCATCTGCGATGGGACTTCAATAAAGTCACCTTCGGTAGAGAATCCGGAGACGCCCGCCCACTCCGTCTGCCCACCAAGAATCGCATGCATCAAATGCCCGAATTCATGGAAGTACGTCACCACATCGCTGTATTGCAACAAACCAGGATCGTCCGGATCGCCGCCCGGAAAATTACAGATCAACGCAGCCTCCGGCATATAGCGCCCGCGCACACCCGTCACCACCGGTGCAGCGGAAAACCACTTGTCCTTGCCTTCGCGCGGATGCATGTCGAGATAGAAACGCCCGACCTGCATGCCCTCTTCATACACATCGAAGACGCTGACCGCCGGGTCCCACGCCGACGCCGACGACTTGCGAAAATCAATCTTGAACAGCTTCGCCGCCGTTTTCAGCACTCCCGCTTCAACCTGCTTGTACGGGAAGTACGGCCGCACCGACTGCGAATCGAAATCGAATGCCGAACGCCGGAATTGCTCGTACCAATAGCCTCGGCTGGTGATGTCGATGGCCTTGATCTGCGGCTGCCGGCTGACCACAAAGTCCAGCACTAGCTCGTGCTCGCGGATGGCACCTTCGCGGCTGGCCTCTTCCAGCTTCGCCAGGAATTTTCGCACATTCGCCGCCGAGCCCATCATCTGGTCGGCGGTGGCGAGGTCGGCCCAACTGCGGAAACCAAGTACCGAAGCGATCTCCTGCCGCGTCGCCAACAGGTCCAGAAGAATCTGCTTGTTCGCGGGATACGCGCGCGTGTTGTAGGCGAGAAACATCCGCTCACGCAGGTCTCCATTCGACGCAAATGTCATCACCGGCTGCATATCGGGTTGATCGGTCGTGAGCGTAATCTGCCCGCTTGCATCGGGCTGATGACGGCCCAAGTAATCCGGCGGCAGACCATCAAGCTCTGCCTGCGTCGCGACAATTGTTTTGCCGCCTTCCTGGATGTTGCGACTGAAGTCGAGCGAATGACGGGTGGCCTTTTCGTGAAGCGCCTGCAGGCGATCGCGCGTCTCTTTGTCTTTGTCGACTCCGGCCAGCCGATAGCCGAGCAATGTGCGCTCAACGAAGTGCTGTGTTGCCGGACTCGCGCCCGTTGTGTCCATGGCCACAAGCGCATCGTAGACACCGCGATTCAGGCTTAACGCGCTGCCTGTCATGGACACGCGCTGTGCTTCCATCTGCGCCTGGTCGCGCACAGCCTTGTCGGCGGCCACAGAGTTGAGCACGCCCGCCTGCGCTCCTGCGAGCGCCAGATGTTCGATAGCTGCATCGTAGAGTCGCAGCGTGTTCTCAACGGTGCGCTTCCCCTCGACATCAAGCAGCGCAGCTAGTGCGGCCTCATGCGCCGCAAGCCGCGCACTGACCCACGCGGCGAGTGCTTCAGGCGATTTAGCTCCACCAGCCTCCCAGGAGTGAACATCGTTTGTAACTTGAGCGGCAACAGTTTCAGCGGGCATGATGAAGACAACCTCCAGCTTCTAGGTTGCCACACCAGGCTTGGTTGAGTTCGTTGACCCTGGTGTCTTTCCCTCCGTTCTGCCTTAAACTAGACTCCAAGGGCGAATCGCGCGGCGCACTTAATTACTTTCGAAGCCCGAACGGCCACAGCATAGTGAGTGCCCTTAAGCCTCCTTGGTCGTCGAAGACCTGATCGACTCATTTCTGTCGCAACGCACCATCTCCTTGACGAAGCATCGCATCCCTTCAGCAGGAGATGGCCAATACTGCGCGCCAATACCGCGAGACGGATATGCAGATGAATCCCTGGAAGCGAAAACTGGCTGATCTGTCGCCGCAGCCGGGCTCATCCCCGAAGCCAACAATTGTGAATCCAGAAGCGGCGGAACCGATCGGCACTCAGCCCGTCCAACCAACCGCATGGATGGAAGACAAACGACTATCGTTTTTCGCGTTGCTGTGCCTTACTGCTGTGGCAATGTATCTTGTCTATCTCATCCTGCATCCTTTTTTGACTTCATTGTTTGTGGCTCTTATCCTGGCCATCGCATTTTCTCCGCTGCAAAAACGGCTGACGCGGTGGATGCGCAACGGCTATTTGGCGGCGCTCGTTACCACTGCTTTGGTGATATTGGTTATTCTACTTCCGTTCATTTTCATCAGCGCCAGGCTCGCTACCCAAACCGCCGGCGTCTACAGTGCGGTTCTGCAGCCATTCAGTAACGCCGCAACATGGCCGGGCCGTTTGAATCCCTTCGTAGAGGAAATTGCACGGGAAACAGGCATTCCGTCGGAGGAACTTAAAGCGACGGTCGCGGTTCATGTTCGTTCGTTGGGGACATGGTTACTTGGTGCTGCCCGAACACGCGGACAGTTTTTCGCCCAGCAGATCACGACCATCGGCCTGAGTTTGTTTGTCTTCCTCTTCCCCATGCTGCGACATGGAAGCGAATTCCGTGCAAGCGCCCTTAGTATGCTTCCCTTCTCTCCACAACGCGCCCGTGAACTGGGAATTGCAGTAAATCAGGCGATTATCGCCGATATTTATGGCATGTTTGCTGTTGGAATCGCCGAAGGGATCCTGATCGCGATTGGTTTCTGGATCACAAGATTGCCCGCACCCTTGCTTTGGGGAGCCGTCGCAATCTGCCTTTCCTTCTTGCCATTCGTCGGCGTATCGATGGTATGGATAGGGGGTTCCATCTATCTGGCTTTGCAAGAGAATTGGACGTTCACGGGCATACTCGTTGTTTGGGGTTTAATGGTGGTTTCAATCGCGGAAGGCTTCGTCCGCTCCCGGGTGGTAAGCGGCCGTGCAAGAGTGAATTCATTGTTCGTTACGCTTTCAATTATGGGAGGAGTGGTGGCATTCAGCTGGGTCGGAATTTTCGTAGGACCCGTGGTTATGGTGTTGTTTTCAACACTGATACGCATTCTCCGCGAGGAGCATGCGGGTCTGCAGGATCTCGAAACCTAGCTCAATGCGCCTGGTTTTTCAGTCTGCAGAAAAGTCTGCCCACACTCACACGCCAAGAGAAAAACTAAAAAAAACCGACTTCAGTGGCAACAGCTTCAGGCCGTGCTCTTTATGCGAAATTTACTTGAGAATACAAAGCGACGCGTATTAGAGAAGAGTGTTTAGAATCATTCTCTTCGTCCCCAAATTCGCCGCGGAGCAGTTGTTCTGTCGAGGCAAACCATACTTCATCGAGCGAGCAACCTTCTGCCTGATACCGCCTTCTGACAAGTTACTGGGACGACATTTGCGGACTCTGCACTTCGAGTCTTCACATCCACAGGTGTAGTGCATCAATCCTGCCGCAACACTCTCATCAACCGTCATTTTCAATCATCGTCAGGCATCAACCCATGGAGGACGAGATGCTCAATCAACTGTTCGAAGACTTCAGTAAGGCGTCAGAGTCCTCGCTGCAAATGCAGCAGGAAATGCTCAAGATGTGGACTCAGCAATGGCTCTCGTCGTCGCATAGTACGGGAGTTTCAGCCGAGTGGGCCAGGACCTTTGAGAAGCGCTGGATCGAACTCGCGATCGAGATGTTGAACAGGCACAAGGAAGGACTCGAATCGACATACTCGTCCGGAATTCAAACGATCGAGCAGACGTTTCGCCTCTCCGAAGCCAAGTCGTCCGACGAATATCGTCGGATGGTCGAGGGCCTTTGGCAGCAGTTGTTGAAAACCTCGATGGATCAGTCCGAAGCTCAGTTACGAGAATTTCGGAAGTTTACTGAGAAATCGTTTGAAACGGCGCAGAAGGCGGCTGCCTAGTTAACACTTGAGCCACGAAGTTCTTTTCAGCCTCTCGCCCCAACCCAAAGCTAAGCGAACGCCGAACATCCCTGTGAGGAGGTACCGAATGCCCTCCGAAGAACAGTGGACGTTTAATCCTTTTATTGCCTTTACAGAACAATGGCTTGAAACGTGGCAGCGCGTCAATGCGCTGGGCCTGCAGAATCTCCAAGGGATCACGCTCTTTGGGGATCCTAGACTGCGGAGTTGCTGGATGGCGGGCCTCAGTCATGCGATGGACAACTACATGAGATCTCCCGCGTTCCTTGAGCTAATGCAACAGAGTCTCGAGGTGATGACAGGGATCGTCTCATCTCCCTCCGATCAACAAGACAGGAGAACCTTTGATGGCGACCACATTTCCCGTCTCCCATGAAGTCCAGATTCCGAGCTTCAGCCTGGTCGGGAAGAAGGTATTCGTAACCGGCGGCTCTCGAGGCATCGGCCGGGCTTGCGCATTAACTCTCGCGGCTGCAGGGGCTGACGTCGCAGTAAGTTCAAGCTGTACGGGAGCCGATTGCGCCAAGAGTGTTTGCGACGAGATCCGCGATATGGGGCGCAGGGCGGAAGCCTACTCGTTTGACGTCGTGATGCGCGGCGAGGTGACCACGATGTGCGCTCAGGTGAACGATGACTTCGAGGCAATCGATATTCTCGTCAACAACGCTGGCGTCGCTCGCGACGGCGTCTTCAGGAAGATGGATCGATGTGCGTGGGATGAAGTGATCAGCACCAACTTGACCAGTGTCTTCGACATCACCAAGTGCTTCATCGACGGCATGGCGGCTCGCGGCTGGGGACGCGTCATCAACATATCGAGCATCGTCGGACAGATTGGTAACTTCGGCCAGGCAAACTATGCCGCCGCAAAGGCCGGGCTCATCGGGCTCACCAAAACGCTGGCGCGGGAGTACGCCAGAAAGGGAGTCACCGTAAACGCAATTGCTCCTGGCTTCATCAAGACACGAATGCTCGATCATGTTCCGGACAAAGCACTGCAATCTGTCCTTGACGATACTCCCGTCGGGCGTCTCGGGGATCCCATGGATATCGGAGCGAGCGCCCTCTATCTCGCGTCACCGGCTGCAGGCTTTGTGACGGGTCACGTGCTCGATGTCAATGGCGGCATGGCGATGTGAAGGCGAGAGTCTGCGCAAGGAGAACTCATGAGATGTTTGCATGGAACCTAGCGGCAACCTCAAGCAAGTAACGATCGCAAGCGCCGGCGCCGACGACTGCAAAGGTGCGTTTCCGGCTTTAGCGCTTGATCTGTTCGCTGAACAGCAGCGCGCTTTGCGCCGCATGTTGAGTTTCACGCGCGTTGTCGAACTGGCATGCGAAACACGGGTTGGCACAACTTCTCACGAGGTTGTGTTCGAGAAAGGCACGCTCAGGCTCCTGCGCTATCGAAGGGAGACATCGGCGGCCTACGCGGAGCCAGTGCTTTTCTGCTATGCCCTGGTCAATCGGCCGTACATCCTCGACCTGCAGCCGAATAAGAGTGTAGTCCGGCGGTACCTCGACCAGAGCTTTGATGTTTACCTGATCGACTGGGGAGTTCCCACGGATGCTGACCGCGGTCTCACACTTGACGACTATGTCTGCGGATCCCTCATGGAGGTCGTTCAATTCATCCTTCGCGAGCATGGTCGCGAGAACCTCCACCTCCTGGGCTACTGCATGGGAGGCACAATGTCCGCGATGTTTACCGCGCTTAATCCTCAACTGATCAAGACCCTCACACTGCTGGCAAGTCCCATCGACTTCGGTGGTCGAGAGTCTCTTCTGAATTGTTGGACCGAGCAGAAGTATTTCGATGTCGATGCCTTGATCGACACCTATGGCAACTGTCCAGCCTGGTTTTTGCAAACTTGCTTCCTTCAAATGAAGCCGATTCAGAATTTTGTTGAGAAGTACATCACGTTCTACGAGCAGATGGATGATCCACAGATGATCACGAATTTCTTTGCAATGGAACGGTGGGTCAACGATAACGTCCCAGTTGCGGGAGAGGCCTTCCGCGCGTTCGTCAAGAACCTTTATCAGGCCAACGAACTTGTTCGCGGTGAATTCAACCTCGGCGGTAAGCCTGTCGACCTGCGCCAGATCACTTGTCCTCTTTTGCTGCTGACGGCGAAGAATGATCACCTAGTCTCTCCGCCTTCCACAGAAGGGATCCGCCCTCACGTCGGATCGCATGACATTAAATCGATGACGATTGACGCCGGGCACGTTGGCCTGGTGGTCGGAAGCAAGGCTCAGAAAACATTTTGGCCCGAGGCGACGCGATGGCTCGCAGACCGTTCCACTTTGGTTTGCAGCCCGGAGGCGTCTCTGACAGTCGAACACAATCCTGTAAAACCACAGTACGAGTCAAGGAGGAGCGATGGATAACGGAAATCGGTTAAGGACCCGGGTCGCAATTGCATGTCAAGGTGGAGGCAGCCACACTGCCTTCACAGCAGGCGTCCTCCAGGGCCTTCTGGAGTCTCTCCCTGAGGACGTCGACGTGGTTGCGTTGAGTGGCACGTCAGGCGGCGCAATTTGTGCCGCGCTCGCATGGGACGGGCTTGTGCGTGGCGACCGGAAGCTTGCGATCCGCAAACTGCAAGGGTTCTGGGAGTCGATGGCAGCCACAGATCCATTGGACCGCATGGCCAATGAAGCCCTCATGAGCATCATGGGAATGCGAGACCTTATGGTGATGCCCGAGGTCAGTCCATACCATCTCCCGACCTGGGGTGAGGATCGCTTCCGCGCAATGCTCAACGAATATTTTGATTTCCGCGAGCTGCGGGAGCTTGCCCGCCGGCCGGGTGCTCCCATTCTTCAAATCGGAGCGGTGGAAGTGCTCAGCGGTGACTTCGAGTTGTTTACTGGCGAGGAGCTGTGCGTGGAATGTCTGTTGGCTTCCGCTGCGATCCCGGAACTCTTTCGCGCAGTCGCGGTCCCCGATCGTGGCGTCTTCTGGGATGGTCTCTTCTCCCAGAATCCTCCAATCCATAATCTGATCCGTCACCGGATCGATGAACTCTGGCTTATCCAGATCAACTTGAGTACTTGCCCTCGAATTCCGACCGAGACCCATGAGATTCTCGACCGGCGCAACGCACTTTCTGGCAATCTCTCGATGGAACAGGAACTGGGATTTATCGAAGAGCTCAACACGGCAATCTCTGAGGGCAGATTCAAGGATCCTGAGTTCCACCCGATCCGCGTCACACGCATCGTTCTGGATCGGGAACTCGGCTATAGATCGAAAAGTGATCGGCGTCCGGACCTGCTGAACGACCTGAAGCAATACGGCCAAACCAAATGTCGGATATTCCTCAAGCAGAGGGATTCAAGAATGAAGCATCAGGAGTCAAGAGTAGCCGCGGATTAGTCGAGCAGTGAAAGTCAACCGTATTCTTTTGGGGTAGAAGCAATGGGCATTCAAATTACGGGCGTCGGGGCCTACGTGCCCACCAGGACTGTGACGAACTATGACTTGGCAAGAGAGGTTGACACGTCTCACGAATGGATCGCGACCAGGACCGGAATTCTGGAGCGAAGGATTTCAGAACCTGGAGAAGCCCCGAGCGATATGGCTTGCGAGGCTGCTGAGCGCTGCCTGAGCCATGCAGGTATCGACAAGGCGGCTATCGACCTCATCGTGGTAGCATGCGCGACGCCGGATCAGTCCCAGCCGGCCGTTGCGTGCATGGTTCAGGAGAAACTCGGCGTGGCTGAAAACAAATGCCCGGCGTTCGATGTCAACTCTGTCTGCGCCGGTTTCGTCTTCGCCCTGAATGTTGCGCACAGCATGATGCTGACCGCTCCCATGCAATTTCGGAACGCACTCGTAATCGGTGCGGATGCGTTCTCGAAGATTCTCAATTGGGATGATCGGCGAACGTGCATCTTCTTCGGTGACGGCGCGGGGGCCGTGCTCTTGTCCCACACCGATAAGAAGGAACGGGGCATCCACTTCCGGCTGGGCAGTGACGGCCGCGGCAGTCACTACATCCAGGTGCCTGCCGGTGGCACTCGCACGCCGGTCAGCGTGAAAGTTCTCGAAAATCGCTTGAACACATTCGTGATGGATGGCCCGAAGGTGTGGGATTTTGCGGTGAACACGGTCCCTCAATCGATTCGGTGCCTCCTCGCTGAGCATGGTCTTACCCCGGACGATCTGGACTTGCTGGTGCTGCACCAGAGCAACCTGCGCATGATCGAGGCCATCATGACGTCGCTTGGGTTGTCCATGGAGCGGACGGTCACCACGATTGAAAAGTACGGCAATACGGCGGCCGCGAGCATTCCCCTTACCTTACAGGCAGCCGTGGAAACCGGCCGGCTGCAGCCCGGCTCGCGGGTAATGCTGTCTGGGTTCGGCGGTGGCCTGTCCTGGGGGTCCGCACTCATTAACTGGTAGAGGTACCGCGCAAAAAAACACTGCACCCTCAAGCTCTCTCCGGAGGTGCACAATCAGGCTTTTGCAGGAGCAGCAGTATGAATGACAGTCCCAAAACAACTAGTTTCTTTCTAGGGCTCGGAGTAGGAGCGCTTGTCGGACTACTGTTCGATCTAAGTCAGCGAAGAAGCTCGGAACTGGCCTTTCAAGAAGGTTGGCTGCTCGCGTGCTCAACGCCAGGCCCTCGACTCGTGAGACCGCGCGAAGGCTTACGTTAAGCCACCAACTATTTGCAACTGTGAGCGCCCGTGTTTGCGGCGCCTGATGCCCTCGGCCGCGGCAATGAATTCACGTACCTGTGGATACACGCTCTCGCGCCAGCGCCTGCCGCTGAATATTCCGTAGTGACCGGCGCCCTCCACCGTCAAATGTCGCTTCCGATCGGCGGGAATACCGGAGCATAAGTCGTGCGCTGCCTGTGTCTGTCCGAGGCCCGTAATGTCGTCCAGTTCGCCTTCAATGGTCAGCAAGCTTGCATTGGTGATCGCTTCCGGCGCGACCCGCTCGCCGCCGACCTGCCAGAGCCCGCGCGGCAACAGATGCTGTTGGAATACGATGCGGATGCAGTCCAGGTAATACTCTGCTGGCATGTCCAGCACCGCATTGTATTCGTCATAGAATCGACGGTGCGCCTCGGCGTCGTCGAGGTCGCCCTGAACCAAATGCCGATAGTAGTCCCAGTGCGAGCTCATGTGCCGGACCGGATTCATGGAGATAAAGGCGGCATGTTGCAGGAACCCCGGGCAGACCCTGCGACCTCGACCCGGATAGTTCACCGGCACTTCGTGAACCAGGCGAGATTCGAACCAGCTCAAAGGTTTGCCGGCGGCGAAATCGTTAACTCCGTTTGGATTGCGGCGAGGGTCAATCGGAGCGCCCATCAACGTCAGGCTGCGCGGTTCTGCCTCGCCCGCGGCCGCCATCAGCGCCACAGCCGCTAGCACTGGTACGGCTGGCTGGCACACCGAAACTATATGTAGTTGCTGGGCACCAATATGTTGGATGAACTCACGTATATAACCGACGTAGTCGTCAAGCGTGAACGAGCCCTGGTCGAGTGGCACTAACCGTGCGTCGATCCAGTCGGTGACATATACCTTGTGCCCGGAGAGCAGGCTGCGCACAGTGTCGCGCACCAGCGTCGCGTGGTGACCTGACAGCGGTGCCACCACCAGCACCACCGGATCGCGCTTCATCGTTGCGATGACGTCCGCTTTGTCGCTGTAGCGCTTGAACCGCAGAAGGCGGCAGAAAGGCTTGGCTAGTGCTGTCTGTTCGACCACTGGCGCCGTGGCGCCGTCAACGTCCACGCTATGAATACCGAACTTCGGTTTTTCGTAATTCCTGCTGATTTGGTACAGCAGTTCGTAACCGGCTCCGAAGCGCGACGCGCCGGGCAGCTGTGACAGCCAGCCTCCGGGCGCAGAAAATATCTGGGAATACGAGTGGGCTAGCTGGGTGACCGGGCCGAGCAGGGCACGATTCATTTCATGAAGCTTATAAAGCACTGCGTCGTCCTTTGCCGTTCCCGGAGCACGATCTGGTCCGCCCTACTGGCCATACTGGATTGATCGGTTGATTGCGATTGAAGTCGCGAACCTGCCCTGCGATTGTTTTGGCGTCATGAAAGAACTTCAGATCGCCGAAGATGAAATATTGAGAGGACTGGAGTTGCGTCGTGCCTTCGGGTCGAATGCCGATCACCGCGCTTGAGAGGATGCCGTACATCGCGCTGGTCATTCTCCCAATCCTGCGAAGGCCCGTCGGCGTCTAGCGCAAAAAACAACGTCGCGTTTCCGCGAAGGATCCACACACCGTGGCCGCATTTCCGCAGCACATATTCAAGCTGATCTTGATTAAGGTAGGAGCAGTCTATCAGACAGTTGATAGGAAAGTCAGGCTTCTCAATCTGGCTTCCCTGAGACTTGATCGCAATTCCGCTTCGTGTCCGTATTTGAACGATGTAGATCGGAACTGAACAGTCAGCCAGTCATCTGAAGCATGGCGGCAATGCCAAGACATTGATTCCACAGCGATGGCCGGCGTTTCGGATTGGCCCTCATCTTGCCATACGTGAAGCGAACGCGTTCTTCCCCCCCCCGGCGCAACTGGTGAACAAAATTCGCACAGCTGAACGAAGAGGCTATGGCTATGGTCATTCAGACGCTGATCGCAGATGATGAAGTGCTTGCACGGCGAAAGCTGCGTCAACTCCTAAGCGAAGAACCGGACATCAGAATTGCAGGCGAGGGTTCCACTGCCTTCGAAATCATGGAGTTGACGCGCGCAACTGCTCCGCATTTGCTCTTTCTAGACGGCCAGATGCCGGGCATGAACGGCGTGGATCTGATCAAGGCTTTGGGCGACTCAGATGATATTGCAATGCCACAGATCATCTTCACGACTGCTTATGATCGACACGCGCTGCAAGCATTTGAGATCCAGGCGGTTGATTATCTTCTCAAGCCTTTTACAGCGGAAAGGCTGCGCTCGGCGCTGGCTCGGGCGCGAAGCCAACTCCAGCTTAGCCAAAAATCCGCTCGGCACGGACCGGGGCACGATGGAGCCAGTCCTTACGCCTCCCGGATTGTGTTTAAATCGCGGGGTCGCATTCTGTTCCTCTCCGCCTCTGAAATTCAATGGATCGCCGCCGAGGAGAATTATGTGCGCATATGTGTCGGAGCGACAACGCACCTTCTGCGCGAGACAATGACCTCGATGGAAAAGCGGCTCGACCCGTCTCTCTTCAAGCGTGTGCATCGATCAGCTATCGTCAACCTCCAGTACGTGAGAGAGGTTCGCACTGAGGCGCGGGGAGATTATGTTGTGCAGCTCAAGAATGGGCAAAAGGTCCCGATGAGCCGCAGTTATCATGCCCGCATTGATGAGAGGCTGGCGACTGCATAATCAGAAAACGGGCTCTGCACTCGAACAAACATCCCACCGATTTCAGCGGAAACGCTCAAATCGGCGGGAGCCTCCTCATTCATCGCTGAACCATCGCGGATACATCACAGCAGCTATTGGACGCGCATCGAGGAGATGCGGTCATTCCAGCTGCGATTCGTTCCTGGGACTCGCCAGTTGCTGAGATTGGCGATGTCGGATGATGTAGTTGCGCGCTGACCGCCGAAGTTGCTGTTAACGAAAAAGGTCACTCGTGCGCCACCAAAGACCCGAATGGAAGAGATTCTGTCGTTCATATTGGGAATGGAGTTTTTGCTTTCGCCACGGCGCAGGCATATGTAGTCGCCACGGAAGTTGCTGTCTTTGTAAAAGCAGGCTCCGCCGCGACCCCAATTTCCACCGTTCCAGTTGCCGCTGGGTGGCCAAGTGTCGCCTGGCCGCGAATGGTTCCAGCCACCACCGGGGTTTCCGCCTTGGCCCGGAGGCGGATATCCGCCACCCGGATATCCACCGCCGCGACCGACCACGAATGTCGCGCGGCAGCCCCTGTCGACCCAGAGACCACGGTTATCCACGCCCCAGGTACTGCCGCGAACGCACGGCGAGCCGCTGATCTGGCGATCCATGGTGACCTGATTAGCCGCATAACTGCCGCAGTAATTGCGACCGCCGTTATTGGATTCGCATTTGATGGTTTGCTGGGCTGCAGCAGCCAGAGCAAATCCTGAGAACAACAAAATCAAACCCGTCGAGCGAAGCGTGCGGAGTGTCATACGAATTCTCCTTTGGAATTGGCCAACCTGAAGGTCGAACCGAGCGCTAAATGCCGGGCCTGAGTGCGGAATCAGATGGTTCCGATTCCCGAGAATGCTCTCGATTGCCCGCACCAATCGGTATGGCTGGCGTATGAATCGGATACGGAGCGGGGCAGCGACCCACCCTTTGCAGCGAACCACTCTGCTTGCTCTTAGATTGGGAAAGGCCTGCTGCAAGTTGCTAAGTTCCCTGAATGCACGGAGAAATTATGAGACTCAGGGAAGAACGTTCTGAGAAATTGCCTGTTTGGACAACTAGCGAGCCCAAAGCAGACTGTCAGTCAAGCGCTCTTCGGCCGCGACTTCTTGGACTCAAGGCTCACGACGCCGACGCCGATCGGCGTCGTCATGCTGGTGCCGGATTCTTCGACGACGCGCAGGATCTCGAGAATGAGTTTTTCCTGCTCTGCGAGGAAAGAGTTGTAATCGCCGCCCGGCCTGTTGTAGTAGGCGTAAACCTCGACCTGGGGACCAGCGGCCGTCAGGCCTATGACACGAACGCGGACGGTGTTGGAGTCGACGTCTGGACGATGAGTGAGCATGCTGGCAATGTCGGTGAGAACCTTCTTGATGGTGGAATGAGGCGTATCGAAACGCAGCGTGAAAGTCTGATGTATCCAGAACTGGTCGCGCATGGTGAAGTTCTCGAGCTCCATTTCGGCCACTTTGGAGTTGGGAATGGATATAACAGAGCGGTTGAGAGTGCGGAGACGGATGGAGGAGATGCCGATGTCTTCGACGGTGCCAGTTTGTCCGGCGACCGTGCAGTAGTCGTTTACGCGGATGGCGCCGCGCATGACAATCGAAATTCCACCGAACAGGTCGGCGATGCTCTTCTGCGCGGCGAGGGCGAGAGCGATGCCACCGATCCCGAGTCCCGCGAACAGTGCAGAAACATTGACTCCGGCGAGGCTCAGTAGAGCAATGACAAGAAGGATGAGAATGAGGATCTTGAAAAGACGCGAGACAAGGCTGACGAGCGTGATTCTTTCAGTTTGCTGCTGTCGGAGGAGACGAAAAGTGGTGAAAGTCGTAAAGATATCGGTAAGCCGGGCAAGCATCCACGCCACGCTGAAGATAAAGGTGAGGATGGAGCCCATTATCCAGTAGTGGCGACCGAGGGCAGTGATGCTGTAGTCCGCGGCGATGCGCTGAAGAACCGCCAGGATGAGACAAAAGATGGGCCCTGTGACCTTGAGAATGGCTGCATCGATGTTCACCGTGAGGTGTCGACGAAGGGAAATTCGCAATATCCAGCGAATGAGGCGGGAAAGAAGCCAAGCCATGATCAGGTCGAGAATGATAGCGACGAAAACCGCCGCCCATCGCCAGAGCGGGATTGAGAAGATGCGAATGCGAGAGGTCCAGGCAGGAAAATAATGAGAGAAATCTTTGGGTTGCGTGCCGGCGTAGAAGGTTGGGACGCGGTCCAGGGTCTCACGCGAAAAGAGCCAGATGGAGCCTTCATTGGGACGTGAGACGTGATCGAGCAGGATTTCGATTTGGCCCTCCGATGTATCGACAACGCCGACTTTCTCGCGCGATACGCGAAGTCCGTCCGCGAGGTTGCCTTCAGGCTGGCGTGAGAGGGTTTCGAGATTAGTGGAGGTGCCGAGGTCGAGAAGGACCTTGAGTTCGTGCGCAAGCTCTTCGGCTTTCGATTCGGGAACCTTGGTGTCGAGATATTTTGCTGCGCGGGCATAGTCCTGGGCTTCAGCGGCATGCAGGAACCCGATGACAGTTCCGTACGGCGTCGAACGTCCAAGAGGGTCGGTGGGCACAGGCTCGGGAACTGGAGCGGATGCGGGTGATGACGTGGGCGTGCCAGGAGCCTTTGGAACCTGAAGTGAGGGGGGCGCAGGCTTCGCATGGGTCTGGCTCTGGGCGCATGGACCTCCAGACAACACGGCGACTAAACCCATCAGCACCCATAACCTGCGAATATACGGGGCACCGGTGATATTGCGGTTATCCATCATGCGCATTTAGGGGTTCCTGACCTAACTGGGTGCTGCACATGGGAGACAGGATGCCAGCATCAGGAATTGCGTTGGCCCACGAAGACACTCATGACTGCTTCGGCTAGCCCAATCATGAGACTGTAAAGATCTGCAAGCAATGGACTGTGGCGCGCAGTGAATGAAGCGAGAAGGAAACCAGATTGCCGCTTTTATCAAGGCGGATCGTCGAGATGCCTAGCCCAGGCCGCGCCGTCTCGGGCGGTCACGCGCAAAAGAAAGTCTTCTTCGCAGAGTTTTTAGGCTTGCTCTGAATCGGGAATTTCAAGCAGTGTATTAGGCTATGATGCGGTCCCTTGATCCTCGCCAAGGCGACGTCGAAGATGATGGATCCAGCACCAAGCGCCGATCATTGCTTTCGCTCGCGGGCAGTCTGCTCGTCGAGGTGAGTCTTCCTAAGTTGGCAATCGCCTGGCTGATGTTGATTGTTGTGCCGGCACTGGTCCTTGGTCTTGCGCCGCTGGTTGTTTCCGCTTGGGTTCACCAAGTCTCCTCCACCATCACATCCCCTCTCAACAGAATCTGGCCCTTTCTGATCCTGTCGGTTCTCGTGGCCATCGGTTGGTTCGGTGGCCGAACGTTGTTCCGATTGGCCGAAAGCGGATTCTGGTCCATGAACTCGCTGATTGTCGAGCCTGGATACGTGACCTGCCGCGAAGTGCTGCGTCATATCGTCGAAGCTCTGTTCTCCTCGCGGACGACCTCGGCCCAGTTTGCCAGGTTGCGCGCCGCCTCCGCCGCTGCGGCAGGCTTCGTGGTCTCGGGTCTGGCGGTTTTGGTACTGATCCTGGGGTGGCCGATGTCACGTTGGGTGGTTGATATCTCCATTTTCAACTTCCCTTACCGCTTGGTTTGGATTGCCTTGGCCAACAGCGTCGTGCTCGGCGCCGCATATCTTGCGGTTGCCGCGCTTGTCTGGGCGATCGAAGATACCACGATGGCCCAGCCTCACGATCTTGACGGGTTTGGTGTGTCTCCTGATGAGGGCCGCATCTGGCGCATCGCCCATCTGTCAGATATCCACGTGGTGGGCGAGCGCTATGGCTTTCGCATCGAGAGCGGCAGATCCGGCCCCCGCGGTAACCAGCGACTGCGCGAAGCGATGGCGCAGTTGGACATGCTCTGCAGCAAAGACCCGCTGGACGCAGTTCTGATCACCGGCGACATGACTGACGCCGGACGATCCGCGGAGTGGGCCGAGTTCCTCGATATTTTAAAGTCCTATCCAAAGCTCGCTGAACGAGTCCTTGTGATACCAGGTAACCACGACCTCAATATCGTTGACCGCGCAAATCCAGCGCGTCTCGACACGCCGTCAAGCCCGAAGAAACGGCTGCGCAAGGTTCGAACATTATCCGCCATGGGCGAGCTCCAGGGCCGTAGGGTCCATATCGTTGATCTTGAAAAGCGCTGTATCGGGGAGAATCTGGCAGAAGCGATCGAACCATATCTCGCCGACATGGAGGGATTCTCCGACGTTGCGCGGCCGCGTATCTTCAATGCGCTGGCCGAACTGTGGGCCAGAATCTTTCCGATGGTGTTGCCGCCAGATCGCAGTGATGGTTTGGGAATTATCTTGTTGAACTCAAACGCCGATACACACTTTTCCTTCACGAACGCACTCGGGATGATTCCGATGGAGCAGTTCCGAGGCATTGAGATCGCCGTGGCTCAATATCCGCAAGCCTCCTGGATCGTCGCTCTTCACCACCACATCGTCGAATATCCCAGGGCGACAAAGGCGCTCTCCGATCGCATCGGCACAGCCTTGATCAATGGAAATTGGTTCGTTCGCCAACTTCGTCCCCTGGCGGACCGGGCAATCGTGATGCACGGTCACCGGCATGTCGACTGGATCGGGGAATGTGGAGGACTCGTGATTGTGTCCGCGCCATCGCCAGTGATGGAGGCTACTGACGACCTTGGAACTTACTTCTACATCCAAACGCTGACAAAACTAGCCGACGGGCGGCTCAAACTGCTTGCTCCGCAACGGATAACCCTGAACGGCCAACGGAGTGCCGGATAACAAAGAAGCTACTTCTGTTCACATAGACAAAAAACCCATTCAAGTTAGACAGTCATCCGCGCCTGCAGAATGACGTCAGCTGGGAGTTTTGACAGGTGAATCGCAACGCCCTCGAATATAGATTGAGAACGGAAATGCGATCTCTCCTCGATGCAAGAAGACATTCGTGGAGATCAGGCCGTAGGGGCCGCCGAGATCGTCCGGCAGGCGGCAGGTTCCAACTATCTATCTGGTGTGGGGGTGTCTGATGTCGACAGCGAATCCGACCGGGGGATTTCATGATGGGCCTGCGACGATCATAAAGAAAGCCAGCGGCTGGTTTATCGCGGTCGCGGTGGTGTTCATTATCCTCGGGATCTCTGCGATTGCAGAGCCCGCGATTGCTGGCGTGGCGGTGGCCATTCTGGTTGGCTGGCTGCTGATTTTAGGCGGCGTGGCGCACTTGGTCTCGGCGTTCAGTGGAGGCGGTGCGGGCCGCGTGATTTGGCAGGTGCTCCTCGGGATTATCTACGCCGTAGGCGGAGTTTATTTTCTGATGCATCCGCTTATCGGCCTGGGGTCGCTGACGCTGTTCCTGGCTGTGATCATTGTGGCGGGGGCGGTAGTCGAATTCATTGCGTATTTCAGAACACGGCACGAAAGTGGTTCCGGGTGGTTGCTCGTCAACGCGCTGGTCACGTTACTGCTGGGCTGGCTAATCTGGGCGCATTGGCCTTCGAGTTCGGTCTGGGCCATCGGGACGCTGGTGGGCGTGAACCTGTTGATGACAGGAATTTCGCGGCTGATGCTGGGGATGGCAGCGCGAAAACTGGCGAGCGGAGCGGCGGCATACTGAGGGCTCGCTGATGCCTGCTTCGGCGCAGAGGCGAACTCTAAGTGACCGCTCCCGATCATGCTATCTTCGACAGCCCCACCCGATCAGTCAGCTAAGCTCGGGCAATGGAAAGCTCCCCTAGGTCCGGCGATCCAGCTTCTGCAGCGGGTGTGGCCTCTGACGGTTCCAAAGCCGAAACTGGCTCCTCCTGTGCTTCGGGTTTTGCCTTTCCGCCAGGCTTGCGGACATCAACGGCTCCCTTTAGAAATGCTCCGTCTTCTATACAGATGCGACGCGCAGCCAAATCTCCCGTAAGTGAACCATCGCTGCGAATTTCCACTCGATCGCCACCATTGAGATTGCCGCATACGTCGCCCATAATGACGACTTCGCGAGCGCTGATATCGGCCTTGACCTTGCCCTCTGTTCCGATGGTCACACGGTGTGCCGGCGCGCTGATCGAGCCTTCGACGCTCCCATAGATGTAAAGGGGATCTGAGGCAGCAATTTCGCCTTTGATCACTATCGATTTTCCTATCATTGAATACTGGTTCATCGTTGCAGAGGAGGCCACGCGGGCCGGCGTGCCGGGAATCTCGGCAACGGATGGGGTTGGCGGTTGAACGGTATTGGCACGGGCTGGCTGCTGCGTCTCGCTATCGACGGACTTCCACATACATTTCTGATCCTTTCGTCTCTCTTTTAGAACAGCGAGCTTTGGTAAATCGAGGCCGGATCATGCGCGATAGATGCCTTCGTGCCTTTGCCTGGGCAAAGCCGGGAGCTGCGCTAATCTAATGGGTTTCATAAGTGTAACCACCTAACGCGATTGCGGGACGATTACTTAAGTCCCGTCCGCCATAAGACTTTTGCGGGTCCCCTTCATCTCGACAAAGAGGTATTTGCTCGCCGAATCGCAACATTGAAACCGATTTCTCCGAACCTGCAGACTGAATAGCTCCTCAAAAACATTCTGGACTTTCTCATAGGGAAGAGGCGGCGGGCTTATTCGGTGCGGAGTCTCTCTGTCGGGTTTAACCTTCGCGCGGCGTGCTGGATCAGCGGCAGTCGCGGTCATTCCGATGTGTCCGATTGTGGTCACGGTAATCACAGCGGATTGACCTGTCCCGTCTTGCAGAGTAAGCCATTGACCGCACCAGCAGTTGGAAATCGAAAACAAGGCCGCCACAATTCCTGCGAAATTTTCGATATGTGACCAATCGCCGCGCTGTGATGACGAATGGCTTCGCAGCAGCGCCGCGACTATACATTCCTGCAACTGCTTCCACTTAATCGCAAGTTACACCCGATAACGGGAAGCGAAATTCCGAGTCTTATTAGCTCGCTTTGCCCCCTCCCTCGGTCACGGCAGGCGAGCGCATCTTTTCATCCGGTGAGGACATTTATGACAAATCTCCTTTCGGGCCGTGGCCTAACAGCCACTCTGTTCCCGCAGTTCATTGCGGTGTCGATCATCGTTCTCTCCTCTGTTCCGGCGAAAACCATTGATATCCCGAAGATTCAATCTGAGGCAGAAAGAGGTTCAATCCAACAGCAAATTGAACTTGGCGCCGCGTACTTCGTTGGTCGCGGCGTCGAACGGAATGAAACGCTTGCGGCGTACTGGTATGAGAAGGCCGCGAATGCCGGCGACCCCACCGCGCAGAATCAAGTCGGCTACTTCTATCAGGTTGGCCTCGGTGTCCCAAAGGACCTTGCTAGGGCCGCGGGTTGGTATGAGCGCGCTTCTTCCGGCGGATCGCTGATAGGAAAAGTGAATCTTGGTGTGGTTTACCTCTTTGGATCGGGCGTTCGAAAAGACAAAGCTCTTGCAGCGGAGCTCTTTAAGGATGCGGCCAAGAAGGGCAGCGGGTTGGGAGCCTGCTACCTGGGAGATATGTATTATCTGGGCGACGGCGTTCCAGTTGACAAAACCGCTGCTAGACATTGGTACGAGACCGGCGCGAAGCTACACGACCCCCGTGCACAATATCATCTGGGGTTAGCGCTGTCCGCAGACGACAATCCCGCAAAAGACATCAAGCGAGCGGCAATCCTGCTTCGAAAGTCTGCGGACGCGGGGCTGGTTGCGGCAAAGCATCAACTTGGATTGCTGCTGGTCCACCATCCTGAGCTGGCAAACTCTCCTGACGAAGCCATTTCACAGCTCAAGGAAGCATCCTCGGCAGGATTTTGGAAGTCCTCAATTGTTTTGGGTGTGCTTTCTCGAGATGGCAAGGGTCTGCGCATGAATGCGGAGGACGCGTATTACCATTTCCGCGTGGCAACTCTCCAGGGCGGGAAAACGGCAGGCAGCATGGCCGCCAATGACCTTAAAGTCCTTTCTGCAAAACTAGGTACAGAAAAGGCACAAGCGCTTGATCGAAAAGCTTCAGAGTGGTATCAGAACCACCATCTCTCGTTGGAGTTCGTCTATAAGGCCGGACAAAAAGACTTTCCGTCCTATGCGCTTTTGTCTCCCGAGAACGATGCTCATGTCGGCCGACTAATCACCACCTCTCAATTCTAGAGGCATTGTTGAATTCCCATACCGCTTGAGAATTGCCGCGCACACCTGTGGAAGCGGGCGAGAGCGGAGGCAACAAATTTCTTGCGACGCCAGAGAAGCATCTCATGCCGTCCGATGTAAACGCATCTCTCGCTCTTCTTTGACAACTCATGGAGAGTTCGTGCCCGGTCGACCGCAGGTGTCTTCCGGGGTTCCACCTCCCCTATTGGTCGAACTCCTATCCCCCATCCGTACCATTGAGAGTTAAGCTGACCGGTGTCAGGATTCCCGCATGCGAGTCAATCTCATAACCCGGCCGTCCGATCAACCCCAATCTGGCCCAGGTACAATTCCCCTCTCGCTGACCATTCGTCCAGCTTGCGGCCTACCTGGCGACTACGAGTGTCCCACCGACAGCGCTGCCCTCTTGCGCCTGCTTCGGCGGCAAACCGATCTGCCCGCTTACGTGCTCCAGAATTTTGAAAAGGATCTGGGGACGCCCTTCGGTGCAAGGCTACTGGGCGTAAATTTGAGTGACAGTGTCCTCACTGATATTGGCTACTTTATCGACTAATAGTCTGATCGCGCTCGTTCTCTCCGAATGGCGCACATCCAGGATGGCAGACGCGCTTGCCCGTTCCCGAGTTAGGCTGAACGTCAAGGAGTGACCTCGTGTCCAGAGTCCAGCCTGCAGTCGAATTGACCCAAGTGACTGAGTGGACGGACGGGACCGCCCGCCGCATCGAGGATCAACTCGCGGCCGAAGAGCCACTTGAAATCCGAATCAATGGAAAGCCTCTCACCGTGACGATGCGCACCCCCGGTCACGATGAAGAGCTTGCCGCCGGATTCCTTTGGACCGAAGGCCTGATCGAATCGGCCACCCAGATCGGCGAGATCCGCAGGCTCACTCCAGAAGGAGTGGCGCGAGACAACATCGTTAGCGTCGAATTTGGTGACCAATCCTTCCAGCCTGAGGACCTTCAGCGCAACTTCTTCGCGGCATCCAGTTGCGGCATTTGCGGCAAGGCGTCGATCGAGTCCATTCGCCTACGCGGCCTCACTCCCCCAAATCCGACATTCAAGATCGATCCGGAATTGCTTTGTGAGTTCCCCACCCGTCTTCGCGATCAGCAGCAGGTCTTCGGCCGAACTGGAGGGTTGCACGCCGCAGGACTCTTCGACGAAGCCGGCAAACTGCTTGTCCTTCGGGAAGATATCGGCCGCCACAACGCTGTGGACAAAGTCGTGGGATGGGCTCTCATGAAAGGCCTTCTGCCCCTCTCGCGGTGCGCAATGATGGTCAGCGGCAGGGGCGGTTTTGAAATCGTGCAGAAAGCCCTCGCGGCCGGAATCCCCGTCCTTGCTTCGGTCTCAGCGCCCTCCAGCCTTGCCGTCAAGCTGGCTCGCGAACTGGGCCTAACCCTCGTGGGCTTTTTGCGCGATCGTAGATTCGTAATCTATTCGAATCCGAACCGCTGTCTGCTCAATCAATCTGGCACCGTTTGACCGAAGTCCTGCATCCAATCCTTGTTTTTGATTGAATGCTCGGATTGAGCTTCGAGACCGGTATATTTTTCCGTCTGGCGCAAGCTTTGATGCGTCAGATTAAAGCAATGTGAATATTCCGATTTCTGGCTCGATTCTCTCTATCTCCCAATGACTTGCACGTGCTAGCATCCCCATCCAGATTCGGAGGAGGCCTCTTCCCTATGCCTGCCCTCAGCCTGAATGGATCAGCGATCTCGTTCTCCGCCGGCGAGCGCCTGGTCGACGTCATCAATAGAAGCGCGGTCAAAGTGCCGCAGGTTTGCTACCACCCCCAGCTAGGCCCTATCCAGACATGCGACACCTGCATGGTCGAGGCAGATGGCAAGCTGCTACGCGCCTGCGCCACAACAGCAACCGACGGCATGAAGGTGATTACCGAATCCTCGCGCGCGATCGCCGCCCAGCGCGAGGCCTTCGATCGCATCCTCGGCAACCACATGCTCTACTGCACCGTCTGCGACAACAACAACGGCAACTGTACAGTGCACAACACAACGAAACTGCTGGCCGTCGAGCACCAGGAGATTCCTTTCAAGCCCAAGCCCTACGAACAGGATTTCAGCAATCCCTTCTACCGCTACGATCCTGACCAGTGCATTCTTTGCGGACGCTGCGTGCAGGCCTGTCAGAATGTCCAGGTCAACGAAACCCTCAGCATCAACTGGGAAGACCCGCATCCGCGCGTGCTGTGGGATGGCGGCTCGCCCATCGGTGAATCGAGCTGCGTCTCCTGCGGCCACTGCATCACCGTCTGCCCCTGCAATGCGCTCATTGAGAGAACTATGCTCGGCGAGGCAGGCTACTTCACCGCCATGCCAGCGCCGGTACTGAACGGCATGATCGAAGTCGTCAAGGACATTGAGCCGGAACTCGGTTATGGCGCGATTATGCAGGTCTCCGAAATCGAAGCCGACATGCGCGAGTCCCGCATCAAGAAAACCAAGACCGTGTGCACCTACTGCGGCGTTGGCTGCTCTTACGACGTCTGGACACACGATCGCCACATCTTGAAAATCGAACCCGCACATGGCCCCGCCAACGGCATCTCCACCTGCGTTAAGGGTAAATTCGGCTGGGAATACGTCAACAGCAAAGACCGTCTCACGACCCCACTCATCCGCGAGGGCGACAAGTTCCGCGAAGCCACATGGGATGAAGCGCTATCACTGGTCGCGCGAAGGTTCACTGAGATCAAGGCAGCCATCGGCCCCGACTCGCTCGCCTTCATCTCCTCCTCAAAGTGCACCAATGAGGAGAGCTACCTGATGCAGAAGCTCGCGCGAGCCGTCATCGGCACGAACAACATGGACAACTGCTCGCGCTACTGCCAGGCCCCTGCAACGATAGGGCTGTTTCGCACCGTAGGATACGGCGGCGACTCCGGCTCCATCTCCGACATCGAGCAAGCCGACCTCGTCCTGATCATCGGAAGCAACACCGCCGAGAGCCATCCGGTCCTGGCCACGCGCGTCAAGCAATCTCACAAGCTGCGCGGCCAGAAGCTCATCGTCTCCGACCTACGCAAAAACGAAATGGCCGAACGCGCTGACATCTTTCTCCATCCCAGCCCCGGCACCGATCTCGTCTGGCTCTCCGCCATCACCCGCTACATTCTCGAAAGCGGCCTCGCCAAGAAAGACTTCCTCCTTCAATGGGTTACCGGCCTTGATGAATACATCCGCAGCCTGGTGCCGTTCACGCTTGAGATGGCCTCCCAGCGCTGCGGCATCTCCATCGAAACGCTGAAGCAGGTGGCCCACATGATCGTGGATTCCAAATCCGTCTGCATTCTCTGGGCCATGGGCGTCACCCAACACACAATGGGTTCCGATACATCGACCGCCATCTCCAATCTCCTGCTCATCACCGGTAATTACATGCGCCCCGGCACCGGCGCCTACCCCCTGCGCGGACACAACAACGTGCAGGGCGCCAGCGACCACGGCGCGATGCCGAATTACTTCCCCGGCTATCAGCTAGTCAGCGATCCCGAGATTCGCGCCAAATTCGAGAAGGCCTGGAACGTTACTTTGCCTCCCAAGCCCGGCCTCAACAACCACCAGATGATCGACGCCATTCACGAAGGCAAGCTGAAGTCGATGTATGTCTTCGGCGAAGAGATGAGCTTGGTCGACTCCAACGCCAACTACGTAGGCGACGCGCTCTCCAAGCTCGACTTCTTCGTCATGCAGGAGATCTTCTTCAGCGAGACATGCAGATTCGCCGACGTCATTCTGCCCGCAACGCCCGCTCTCGAAAAAGAAGGTACCTTCACGAGCACCGAGCGCCGCATTCAGCGCCTCTACCAGGCACTAGAGCCACTCGGCGAAAGCCGGCCCGACTGGCAGATCATTCAGGACGTTGCGAACCACCTCGGCGCCAAGTGGAATTACCATCATCCCTCAGAGATCTACGAAGAGATCGCCTCGCTCACTCCGCTCATGGCCGGTGTCACCTACGAACGGCTCGAAGGCTACAAATCGCTTCAATGGCCCGTGGCCGCCGACGGCCCTGATCAGCCCCTGCTCTACACAAGACAATTCGCCTTTCCCGATGGAAAGGCAAAGCTGTTTCCCTTGGCGTGGACCGAGCCTTCCGACCAGGCCGATGACCACTTCGACCTGCACCTCAACAATGGCCGCCTTCTCGAGCATTTTCACGAAGGCAACATGACCTACCGCACCGAGGGCATTCGCGAGAAAACCCCATCCACCTTCGTTGAGGTCTCGCCGGAACTGGCCGAAGCGCGCGGCCTGCGCAGCGGCAGCTGGGTCCAGCTTACCTCCCGCTATGGCAAAGTTCGTGTTCAGACCGTCGTCACCGATCGCGTGAAAGGGCACGAACTCTATATGCCGATGAACTCCGTCGAGCAACCCGTAAATCGGCTGACCAGCAGCTACACAGACAAAGTCACCAGCACACCTGCGTACAAGGAAGCCTCAGTAAGGATGGAGGTTTTGCCGGAGTCCGGCGCCAATCCGCTTCCGCGTACGAACTCGCGTTTCGGTCATCCGACTCCGCAAAACGGCGTCGAAGTAGAACGCAAGTGGAAGCGCCCCGACTACCACACTCCCGGCAATGGTCTTGTCCAGATTCAAACGCCGCCCAAGTAAACAACCTTGAAAGCACAGGCACCGCGCGCAGTCGGAGTAGGGATCATGATTGCTCACAACCCCCTCCACAGATCCGGACGAGCGGATTTCCCGCATCCGGCTCCTACCTCAGGTAATGACGCCCATGCGGCGCAGAGGAAAAGGATGATATACGCGCACAGGCGGAAGCCAGCGGTCGATCAAGCGCCGCATCCGATCCCAAGATACTCGGCCATTTTGGCTTCGGCGCGAAAGCGCCCGATGCCAGAGCCAGCCTACCTTGAATCGGAACGTGCTCAGCGCGTAGCTGTTCATGGGCACTCCGTAATAGCGGATGTGTCCACTCACCACCGACCGCAACCACTTGCCTGTGTCTTGGATGGGCGCGTGCATTCGCTGTCGCAACTCGGCTTTCACCGAGTTCAACTTCGCTTGCTGCCTCTTACGAATCGTTTGCCGTTTCACCGTGAAGTATCCGTTGCTCCTCTTCTTCCCGCAGATATGCGTGAAGCCGAGGAAGTCGAACGTCTCCGGCTTCCCTTCTCCGCGCCGCTTTCGGTTTCGGACCGCGAACGATCCGAACTCCAGAAGCCGCGTTTTGTCGGGATGCAGTTCCAGGCTGAACTTCCGAAACCGCTCGGTGAGTTCCGCCAGAAACTGTTTGGCATCCGCTTCGCTCTGGAAGCCAACCACGATGTCGTCCGCGTACCGCACGACGATTACATCGCCGTGCGCCTGCTTTCTACGCCATGCCTGAGCCCACAGATCGAACGCGTAATGGAGATAGATATTCGCCAGCAGCGGCGATGCACTGCCGCCCTGAGGCGTCCCTTCCTCCATGCGTATTCGTTTTCCATCCTCCAGCACGCCCGCATTCAACCATTTCTGGATGAGCCGCACGACGCGCCGGTCCGCGATGCGATGCTCGATGAACTTTACAAGCCATTCGTGCGAAATCGCATCGAAGAAGCCGCGTATGTCCAGATCGAGCACCCAGTTCACTTTCTTCGTCAGAAGTCCCGTATAAAGCGCATCCAGCGCATTATGCTGGCTTCGCTTCGGACGGAACCCGTACGAAAATCCGAGGAAGTCCGTTTCGTAGATAGCGTTCATCACCTCGACCACCGCGCGCTGAACGATCTTATCTTCCAGCGCAGTGACTCCGAGCGGTCGCAGCCGCCCGTCGGCCTTGGGGATGTACACCCTACGCACAGGCTTGGCCCGATACGCTCCCTGCTTCAGCCTATGGGAGAGGTTCTGGAGGTTATCCTCAAGCGCCTCGCCGTAGTGCCGCCACGTCTCACCATCCACGCCTGGCGCGGCTTCTCGCTTCAGACTGAGATAGGCCGTGCGCAGCGCTTCCGGGGCATAAATGTGGTGAAAGAGCGCGGTGAACCGCACCTCCTTATCCTTGCTTGCTGCTTGACGTATCCGCTCCAGCGCACTGGGCGCGTTCGTCCGGCACTGAGTCCGGGACGCGTTTTGCTGTTGCGGATTTCCCTTGGTCAAACCTCTTCCCTCCATCCCCTCCGCCGCCGGTTGCCCAGCCTTGTTCGAGAACTTCACAGGTGTCGGGTCGGAGGTGGCGCATCAAGATGCCCCGATGCTGGCCACCGTCCGCCGCTCAAACCGTGCATGCAGTTTTCCCGCACACGGCTTTCACGAAGACTCATGCTTTCGGGATGCTATCGAAGGTATTAGTTGAACAAGGTTCACCAGCCCATACTCGCCGTACAGCGTCGTTTCAGGAAGTTGTCGCCAACCACTGTTACGCCATCGCTTGCATCGGTGTGACCGGATTCGATGTACGATCCAGCCGTTGAGTCGGCCGAAGAGCTTTCGGACGTGGGCACGCTTGTAGTAATTGCCCCATCCCCGGATCACAGGGTTGAGGTTCGCGATCAGTTCCAAGGTATTCAGTGGCACGCGTCGCCGAGTTCGCTCACGCACTTGATCCATGAAGCGTCGGATAGACTTTTCCTTTGGGTACGCATATAGATCACCGTTGCGCACCCCGCTTTGGATCTGCTGAGACATCAGCCTGAGTGGCCGCTGACCCCGCTTGATCTTATAGCCGAGGAATTCAAATCCATGTCGAACATGTACGATCCGCGTCTTCTGCGGATGAAGTAACACGCCCAACTGCTCCAGTATCCGTTGCGCGGCTACTATCGCCGCTCGTGCCTCTGCCGCGGATTTGCAAGTGATCACCCAGTCATCCGCGTACCTCGTTACCTGATACCCCTTGCGACGCATTTCCCGATCAAACGGAGTCAGGAGTACGTTGCTCAAAACGGGTGAGACCACACCGCCTTGCGGGGTCCCACGCTCAGTGGGATAGAGTCGCCCTCTGCCATAACTTCCAGCCTTGAGCATTGCCTTAATCAGGCGCAGCACACGGCCATCGGCTATTTGTTGGGCTAGCAACGCGAGAAGTTTCTCATGATCGACAGACCCGAAGAAGTCCTTCAAGTCCCCTTCCACGATCCACTCCGATCCGCCTTGTATCTCTTTCCACACTTTGCGCATTGCGTCCTGCGTCGATCGCCCTCGCCGATATCCGAAGTTGGCTTCGTCGAATACCGGTTCGAAAATCGGCTCTATCCGATTGAGCAGCGCCTGTTGGCATACCCTGTCATAAATCGTTGGCACACCCAGCACGCGATACTCGCCCGGCTTACCCACTTTCGGGATCTGCACTTGTCGCACCGGTCGTGGCTGATAGGTGTCTCCTTTGAGTTCTATATGCAACTGGTCTAACTGTTGATTCAGTTCCACAGCGAACTCTTCCAGATTCTTCCCATCGACTCCCCCACTACCCCGGTTAGACCGTACTTTTTCCCAGGCCATCTCCAGGTTCTTCCGCTTGTATACCTTGTCCATTAATGAATGGACCTTCTTTGCACCCGTCGGGTTGATCCAGTCCGACAGTCTCCTCGGGCGGAAATGTACGGGTATTTCACTCATGGAACTGATCCACCTTTCCGCCCTTACTCACTGCCTTCCTCTCTCTTCCCAACTGCCTTCGCCGGCTGCCTTCCCCGACCCATTTCTGTCGCCGGTTGCCCGGTCACATGGCTTTCGCCATGCTTCAGGTACCATTCAGCCGTCCGACTACTGACAGCGCATCGCTCGCCATTTCGCTTTCGCTTATAGGTCTGCTTACTCTGGTGCCACCCAAAGACGCTGTCAGTCCTCCTGAGGTCACGCATTGTTCTTCCGTACCGTGCCGACCGCAAACACCTTGGTGCGGTGGGTGAATGAGAGCGCCTTCGCCCCTATAGTGCGGGCTCGACCTTGCCCCACCTTTGGCCGACCGGTTCATCGTCGGGGTAGCCCCCATCGATTACGGCCCGGTACTTCTCCTCATACCCTTCGGATCCCACCTCACGGTGGACACCCTGTCCTCCGGAGTAATGCACAGAGCGGCTTCAGGTTCACCTTGGCTGTATCAGGCTTTCGCTTTCGTGCCCGTTTAGGCTTCTCCATACCTTCTCTTATCTCCGGCCAGCGAGGCGCTTAACCCCGCCTTTGGATACAGCGCCCCTCATCTGAGCGCCGGAGGGACTTCAACCCTCCCGAACAATGCGCTGCTCAGCGCACACTACAGGTCTGTCCGACTTCCCGCGTTCGTTCATCATCGGCTTACGTCCTCTGACTTCCCGATGCGTCCCAGGACGGATTCTGTTCTGGGAGAACGCGGGACCTCCCGGTTCCCGTGCGAGGTGTTGCGATACGTGCTCGGGGTCTGTGACCGCGCGGGACTCGTGTGCGCCTTGCTATACCGGCGCAACCGATGTTGCCTTCCGCTTCTCCTTACAGCGTCGGCGTCCCGGAGTTGGAATCTTTCGCGGCTGAATACCCGGCCCGCACCTTCCCCTGTCAACGCTTCAAAGCCGCCCTCGCGAGCGACTCCGCATGACTCGGGGCCAGCGTGGTTCGCTAAACCTTCACTGTATGAAACTTTCATTCACTACACCTCGCCGGTTTAGCCGGCGCACAAGGAGAATTCAAATGGCAAAACCGATTGCTTTGGAGTTACCGCCACGCGATCCGCGCAAGGAGCTCATCGCCCGGCTTGAGGCCGCCCCGGCAGAACATGCTGAAGCGCTGCTCGCATCGTACGAATTCCTCCAGGATCTTCACGACCACCGCGTGTTTGATGTCCTCCACGGTGCACTGACCGCGAGCGATAAGCTCGTTGCGACCGCAGTCTCCGCTGCGGAATCGAAGGAATCCGTCAACGTTCTGCGCAATACCATCATCCTCGGGAAAATGCTCGGCTCCATCAACCCCGACCTGCTGCAATGCATGGCGGCCGCTGTCAACGAAACCCTCGGGAGCGAACGCAAACCCGTGATCGAGCCGCCCGGCCTATTTACCCTGCTCTCTCAATTCCGACAGCCTGAATTGCGGCGCAGTGTCGCTCTTATCAACCGCTTCCTCGACGCACTCGGCAAGAGCATTAACCAAAATGCAGCAGGCTGCCGGCAAACAAAATCCAATCCGACCGCCACATAGTAAGGAGAAAGTGAATGGCAACTCGAAATCGCTGGGCAATCGCAGGGGCCGGCTTTTTAATGCAGATGGCGCTGGGCGCCGTGTATGCGTGGAGCGTATTTCGCACCCCCCTCACCACGCGCTTTCACTGGTCCATCTCGCAAGTCACACTCACCTTCACCATTTGTATCTTCGTCCTTGGCATCGCTGCTTTCTTCGGCGGTTTGTGGCTCAACAAATCCGGACCGCGCGTCGTCGCCCTCACCGGCGGATTCCTTTACGGACTTGGCGTCTTTCTCGCCAGCTTCTCCGCCGACAAGCTCTGGTGGCTTTATCTCTCTTACGGAGTCATCAGCGGCATCGGACTCGGCTTCGGCTATATCGTTCCCGTCGCAGTTCTGCTCAAGTGGTTCCCCGATCGCCGCGGTCTTATTACCGGCATCGCCGTCGGCGGCTTCGGCGCAGGAGCGCTAGTCACCGCGCCGGTAGCCACGCACCTCATACAGTCCGTGGGTGTACTCCAGACCTTCGCCAACCTCGGTATCGCCTACCTCGTCGTCACCATGGCTACCGGCTACATGATGCAAAATCCGCCCGCCGGATGGAAACCTGAAGGGTGGACGCCGAAACCCTCGGTCATAGCGCAGCGTTCCACAACGGATTACACGCTCTCCACCGCGCTCGCAACCTGGCAATGGTGGGCTCTCTGGCTGCTACTCTTCCTGAACACCTCTGCTGGTATTTCGCTTATCTCGCAGGAAGCCCCCATCTTCCACGAAATTGCAAAAGTCAGCGCCATCAGCGCCGGATTTATGGTGGGCATCGCCAGCATCGGCAATGCCTTCGGCCGCATCTTCTGGGCAGCAACCTCCGACTTCCTCACCCGACGCTGGACCTTCGTCGTCATGTTTCTGATCCAGGTTGGCCTCTTCTGGATCACGCCAACGCTATCCACGCCCGCTTATCTCACCGGGGTGGCGTTTGTCATCCTCATGTGCTACGGCGGTGGATTCGGCACGATGCCTGCATTCGCTGCCGACTACTTTGGCTCAAAAAACATCGGCCCAATATACGGCCTCATGCTCACCGCCTGGGGATGCGCCAGCGCATTCGGCCCGCTGCTGATCGCACATCTCCGCCAAAGCACCGGTTCCTACACTTCGGGCTTGCGTATCGTTGCTGTCATCATGCTCGTCTCGATCATTGGCCCTATCATTGTCCGACCACCTCGCCCAAAGACGCTTAGTGAATCCGTCGCGGCAGCTCGATAAGGCGACGTTTTTGTCTTTGTCGCAAGGTGTGAAACCACGAACTTTTCGGCTATCCACCACAAGAGTCTCGGGTGCCCCAGGTCTCGATTTTGAGGCCTGGGTTGTGGAGGCAGAGTTTGTCAGTTTGCCAATAAGTCATCGCTTCTTAGAAGTGTCATCCTGAGCCCCGCAAGCTTCGGCCCCTCGGACAACGTCCGTGGGGTAAGCGGGGCGAAGGACCTGCTTCTGCTTTGTAACAGGGCACGACTTCAGTCGTGCCGTAACCCTAAATATGAATGGAGGGCTTCAGCTCCTGCGGAAACTCCGCGCGGTGTGCCAGAAACCGCGGCGACAACTCCTTCGCCGCAATCACCACCGCAGGAATCAGAAACACCAGCGAATTCAGCACCCACATCTCCGCACCTGCAGCCGCCTGATCCTTCAGCGGCGTCAGAAAGCAAACCCGCGGTGCATCGACATACGACGGATACAACACACGCCCCGAAAACACCAGCGTTGCCGACAACACTGTGTTGAGTATGTCCGCGCTCAACAGATACGGAATCATTGCCCATCTCGGCCACCGGGCACGAGCAGGCCATGGAGACAGCACCACCCACCAGAATGCAAGCGACGTCGCAAAGAAACAAACATGTTCAAAATTGTGAATAGCTTCACTGCGAAACGTCAGTTCAAACGCCGCCGGCACATGCCATCCCAGGTAAGCCACATTCATCGCAATCCACGCAAACACCGGATGCGTGACCGTGCCCATCACTGCCCTTAGCCACCGCGCCCGAAACACCGGCCGCAACCCGCGACGCATCAGGAACCGCGGCATTCCCCGCAGCAACGGCACCACCGGAGCACCCAACACGATCAGCGGCGGCGCAATGGACATCAGGATGAAGTGCTGAATCATGTGCGCTGCAAGCAGATAGTCATCCAGGGCATCGATCGGCGAAGCCAGCGCAACCCACAACGACAGCACGCCCGCCACAAAGCAAGCTGCTCGCCAAACTGGCAGTTCCCGTCCGCGTGTCGCGCGTGCCGCCATCCAACCGTGCAAATACAGCACGAGCGAAATCGACAGCGTAATCAACGGCATCATCGGCAGTGACCATGTGCGCAACAGGTCCCCCAGCGCCGGTACGCCGTTCGCACCATCGTCAATCAGCATCAGACACATTGGCTTCTTCCGCGCCGCGTTGAATCACCGCGCCGGTATCTGCTGCTCGCCCTGCCCCACCACCTGCCGCGAGGCATCCTGCGAAGCCGGCTGATAATTCGGGTGAAGCGTCTCGAGAAAACGCACCAGAGCCGTAGTTTCCGCCGGCGAAAGCGCGCTGCCATACGCCGGCATGTTGCCTCCACCCAGCAGCACCTGGCGATAGAGCTGATCCTCCGTCAACCGCGTCGCCACTGCGTCCAGTGCCGGCCCGCGTTGACCGCCGAGCCCTCCAAGCTGGTGGCAATTGCGGCACTGCTTCTGCTGGAAGACATTCGCTCCCTGCCGTTCCAGCGGCGTTCGGCTCCGCAGCAGATCCACAGGCACCGCCGCTCCACTCCACGCATCCATCTTCGGACTCCACGGCGTGTAGGTCCCCAAGTTCGTCCACACACCCCAGCAAACTGCGATAAACATCACGGAAAACACCGCCACCGGCCGTCGCCACCAGCTCTTCTCGCCCACGCCGGCCACGAACGGCAATCCAAGCAGCACTAGGATCCCAATCACCGGTGCAACCAGAATGAATGGCGTCTCCATCTCCGGCGGCAAGAACGACAGCACCGTATAGATCCAGAGGAAGAAGAAATCAGGCTTGGGAACCGTGTTGATAATCGTCGGATCCGGCACGCCCTTCGGCCCGTATGGACCGAACACCGCCGCGCAAAACGCGACCGCAAACAGGATCGCCGCGGAAAAGATCAGGTCCTTCCACACCGCGCCCGGCACAAACGGAATCCCATCCGTGTGTGTGAGTTTGTTGTACTCCTCGACGTATGTTTCGCGCCGCACGATCCGTCCCGGCATCGGCCACTCATTGACTCCGAGCTTCAGCACCATCCACACATGCAGCGCCGCAAATGCAAGCAGCGTTCCTGGAATCACAAACACGTGCAGCGCAAAAAACCGCGTCAGTGTTGCCCCGTTGATGACCGGGCCGCCCATCAGCAGGTACACAAGTTCCCCACCAACCCATGGCACGCGCCCCAAGATCGAAACTCCGATGCCCAGGCCCCAGTACGCATCCTGGTCGAAGCGCAACACCTGCCCCGTAAACGCCATGCCCAGCGTCATCAGCAGCAGGAACACGCCCACGATCCAGGTCAGCTCCCGCGGAAATTTGTACGCACCAAATAAAAATACCTGTGCCATATGAATCAGCACCACCGCGACCATGAAGTTCGATCCCCAGCCATGCATCGCGCGCAAGAACCATCCCAACGGCAACTGATGATTCAGCACCTGCAACGAATTCCACGCATGTGCCGCGGATGGCACATACACCAGCGCTAGCAGAATCCCCGTCACCACCTGCAGGATCAGCAGCACCAGGCTCGCGCTGCCGAAGACGTACCACCAGCTCGCGGTATTCCGCGGCACCGGATGCAGCGCCGCATCCTTGATGGGCCCTTCGAGTTGTACGCGCCGCTCTAACCAGTCGTAGACGCGCTTGTACCACGGCCCTTTGAGCCCGGACATGATTCAATCCTCGAAATGAGTTTCGGTAACTCTGGCGCGCTTATCGAAGGGCAGGGACTCGCACTCGCGCGATTGCGCAGTGTTGGCACCTGTCCCGCATTGATCATCAACTTCCCGTCCTGCACCTTCAGCTCATAAGTGAAAAGTCCTCGCTCCGGCGGCCCCGATGCGCGGCTGCCGTCTGCGTAGTACACGCCGCCGTGGCACGGACACATAAACAACTGCGACTCCGAGAACCAACGCACCGGACAGCCAAGATGCGCGCAGTTGATCGCAAACACGGTGAACTCATCTGGAGCCGAACGCCGCACATACGCCGGAACCTTCGCCGTCTCTCCATCCCACGGATCCGAAAACGGATTCTTGAACGTGATCAACTTCGTCTCGCCCACCGGAAATTCACTCACGTTGCCAATCGTGATCCACTGCAGATACTCCTTGCGTCGCAATACAGGCCCCAGCAGATAGACCACCACCGGCGTCGCGATCACCAGCGCCACAGCGGCATTCAACGCGATCCCCACGTTCATCAGGAACGTTCGCCGCGTTACGCGCTCCGTCTCCAGGATCTTCGTCTGTTCCAGCTCGCTCGGAAGCTTGAGTTCTTCATCCATAGTTGCTCCTGCTCGCGTACACGTTTCTTAGCGCTTCAACGTAGATGCCGGCTTCTCTCCCGGCGTCTGCACCGCAGTACTCACAGCGGGATACGGCTGCCCCGGGTTTACCGGCTTCTGGCTCATCAGCCATGCACTCACATCCGTAATCTCGTCGTCCGTCATCGCTCTTCCCGGAATATGCCCGCGCCAATCCGGCTCGCCGATATCCGGCCTTCCCGCAATCACCGTCGTGCGCAATGTCTGCTCGTTGATCAACGCAAGAAATGAACCACTCAGAATCGACCCGGCCGTCCCCGCTTCCTGCGCCGAAGGTCCATGACACCGCGCACAGGCAATGGCGTAAACACCCTGTCCCTTTGCCGCATTGCCGGCGTGCGTTGCCTTATAAGGCGGCGGAGTCTCCCCGCCAAATGCATCGGGCCTACGCCAGCTTGCGCGCATCCCCTGCACCAGCGCGTCGATCTGCGCATCGGTCAACATGCCGCCATTCTCCTGCGCGAATGCCGGCATCAGCGTTGCCTTTACCCCTTTAGCAATCGCCTCGCGCAGCGAAGCGTCGTCAATCAGTGCCTGGTATTTCGGATTCGCGAGGTTTGTCGCCGCGCCATCCTGCCCATGCACACCATGGCACCCCGCGCAATTAGCTGCATAAAGAGTCTCGAACGCAAGCACCTCTTCCGGCCGCGGTACTTCCGGTCCAGCCTTCGGCTTGCCGGGCAGATCGCAGCCTGCCAGCGCAAGCAACGCCAATGCGCCCAATCCGGCAAGCGAACCCGCACTCTTCATTGCTTCGACTCTTCCCCGCTGGGTTCCGGTCGCAAACCCGGAGACTCCAAGCCGAGCCGAATCGCCAACGGCACCTGTCGCAGCCGGTAGATCTTGCCAAATTTCGTCACCACGTATCCCGCCACCAGCCCGAAAATCACTTGCGATGCGGCGAACGACCACCAGTCAATCCGCTGCTGAAGGAACGGATTCACAATCCCCAGTATGCTGTGCAGCAATCCCGTCCACACCGCAGGCGCCAGAATCCCGCCCAGCAAAATCGGATGCTTCGGCCATATTGGCAACATTGCTCCGTACAGCAAGCCAACCAGCAGTGTCGTTGCACCTTGAATGATGTTCGCCGTGACAAACGCACTCAACCGGAAGTGGCTCATCTGCTCCACCGTCGGATTCACCCAGTTCCCCACTCCTGCTCCGCCCAACAGGTTCACAACGTACCAGATGCTGTGGAAGCGAACGATCCCGTAAATCTCCGCTGGAATCACCATCGCGATCCCGCCTGCAATTCCTCCAATGATTCCGCTCGAAATCGGAAACGTCTCCAGCGGCAACTGCGCACGATGCGTCTCGCCCACATCGATGCGCGCCACCGTCTCGCGTGAAGGCACGATCACCACGACCTCATCCGTGACCGCGACATCCTCGTGCGCCTCGTGCGGTAGCACTTCGCGGAACCATCCCACAATCGACACCACTGTCAGAAGTGCGCCCAGCACCGCGAGACCAGCGCTCGTCACCAGCGACGCCAATACCAGCACCAGTCCCAGCGCCATCAAGAACGGCCAGGCCGTCGGCGCCGGAAGATGAATCGAGTGCGTGCGCAGAGCGCCAGGCTGGTCCGCCGAATGCATCGAAGCTCGAGACTCCGTCATCTCCCCACCACGTATACCACCGTAAACACCACCACCCACACCGCATCCACAAAATGCCAGTACAGCGCCAACACCTTCACGCGCTCCGCATGTTCGGCACGCAAGTGCCCCGTCAGGCCGAACATCATCACCAGCAGCATCATCAGCAGCCCGACCACCACGTGCGACGCATGCAGACCCACGAGCGAATAGAAGGTCGTGCCAAACAGATTCGTGTGAATCGTCAGATGATCGTGAACGATCAGCTTGTACCACTCCATTCCAGTGTCCACCAGAAAGATTGCGCCCAGCAGAATCGTGACCATCCACCACAACCGAAATGCCGCCATGCGTCCATGCTCAATCGCGCGTTCTGCCAGCATGATGAATCCGCTGCTTGAGAGCAGGCATACGGTTCCGAAATATGGAATCTCCAGGACCTCTTTCGGCGTCGGCCCGACGGTATCCCGGCCGACGTAGTAGAGATACGCCACTACAAAGATCGTGAAGATCGACGCCTCTGCCGTGATCAAGCTGGCCATCGCCACAACGCCGCGCGAAGGCACTTTCCATGTGCCTTCATTCGCCACGTGCTCCAGTGGAACAGTCGCCATCGCGCTCCTCACTCAAATGCGGAATCCGGATCTTCCGGATGTTTCAAATCCCAAAGCGGCCGGCGACTTGCAACCACCGGCTCAACCGGAAAGTTATATGCAGGAGGCGGCGACGTCGTCGACCACTCCAGCGTCCATGCATCCCACGGGTCCGGCCCCGCTTCCGCGCCGCGAAAATACGAGTGCACCAGGTTGTACACAAGAATCAAAACCGCAATGCCCTGGATGATCCCGCCCACCGAAATGATCTGGTTCAGCAGCGTCCACCCACGATCCGGCTCGTATGTGTAAATCTGGCGCGGCATTCCCAGCAATCCCGAAAAGTGCATCGTGTTAAATGTCAGATGAAACCCGATCACCATCAGCCAGAAGTGCCACTTTCCCAACCGCTCATCCAGCATCCGCCCCGTCATCTTCGGATACCAGTAATACAGGGCCGCAAAAATCATGAAGACAATCGCGCCCACCAGCACATAGTGAAAATGCGCGACCACGAAATAGGAATTGTGCGTCTGCCAGTTCCACGGCGAAATCGACAACATGATGCCCGTGAGCCCGGCAATCAGAAACTGGAGAAGAAACGCTACCGAAAACAGCATCGGCGTCGCAAAACGAATCTTCCCTCCCCAGATCGTCGCCAGCCAGTTAAATATCTTGATCCCGGTGGGAATCGAAACCAGCATTGTTGAAAGCGTGAAGAATGCGTTCCCGAACGACGTCATCCCGATGGTGAACATGTGATGCGCCCACACGCTCAGGCTGATGAACGCAATCCCCACCGATGCCGCCACCATCGCCGGATAACCAAAGATCGCTTTCCGTGAAAATACCGGGATGATCTCATTCGCAAACGCGAACGCCGGCAGCACCAGCACGTAGACTTCGGGGTGCCCGAATATCCAGAAGAAGTGCGCCCACAAGATCGCCGAGCCACCCGCCTGCGTATCGAAAAAGTGTCCGCCCAGGTAGCGATCGATCAGCAGCATTGCTTGCGCCGCAGTCAGCGGGCTAACAGCCACCAGCACTAGAAATGAAACGACCGCATATAACCACGGCAGCAGCGGCATCCGAAACAGCGTCATCCCCTTGCAGCGCATGCAGAAAACCGTCGCAAGAAAGTTGATCGCCGTTCCGATGCTTCCAATGCCGCTCGCCAATAGAGACACCGCCCAGTAATCGACCGTGTGTCCCGGTGAAAACGCACGCTCTGTCAACGGCGCGTAGGCAAACCACGCAACATCGGGTGCAGAACCCGTCCCCGCCAACCCCACACCGCCGATAAAGCTGTAATACAGCAGCAGTCCTGCGAATGCGCTGATCCAGAAGCTGAATGCATTCAACCGCGGAAACGCCATGTCGCGCGCCCCGATCATCAGTGGCACAAGATAATTGCCAAACCCGAACAGGATCGGCATCCCCACCAGGAACACCATCGTCGTGCCGTGCATCGTGAACAAGCGGTTGAACGTGAAAGGCGAGATGAAATCGTTATGAGGAAAGAAGAGTTGCGCGCGAATCAAAAGCGCTTCAACGCCCGCCACCAGCAGAAACACCAGCGCATAGCAGATATACAGAATCCCTAGCCGCTTGTGATCGACCGTCACAATCCAGCTGTGCACAAGTTCGAGATACGTGCCCGTCTTGGTCGCGCCAGGCGTGCGGTCAATCCCCGCCTCAATCCCTTGTGGCGCCGGCATGCTCTCTGTGCCCATCTCCCGCTCTCCACGCCCTGCCTTGTCCGCTTTGACAGCAGGACGACCTCAGTCGTGATGACTACTTCAAGGTCAGCAAGTACGCCGTGATTTGTTCGTTCTGCCTGTCGGTCAAATGCATCGCCGGCATCAACGATCCCGGCTTGATCTGGTTCGGATCCGTCACCCAAGCCAGCAGTCTCTCTTTCGTATTGGGAGCCGCTCCCGCAGCGATCGTTGCGCGGCTCATCATGTGCGTCAGATCGGGACCATACCGCCCAGTCGCGACCGTTCCCGCCACCGTATGACAACTGATGCACGCCTGGTGCTCAAACACATACTGCCCAGCCGACGGCGAAATCTCCTGCGAGTCTTCGTAGCCCACCGCATCTCCCACCGCCCCGGACGAACCCCGCGCAACCAGGCTCGCTCCTGCATGCACAACATTCCCGGCATCGCCGTGACGAACTGCGGCATCCTCACTCGATCCTGGCGTTGCGATCTCCGCCTGCATCCTCTGCTGATTCGCAATCCACTGCTTGAACTGCTCTGGTGTATCGACGTACACGCGCAACAGCATCTTCGCATGCTGCGCTCCGCAAAACTGCGCACACTGGCCCACGTAGAGCCCTGGCGCGCGCGGATCGATCCACATCTCATTCACGCGATTTGGCAGCAGATCCGTCTTGCCAGCCAGTTGCGGCACCCAGAAGCTGTGGATCACGTCGGCTGACGTCAGCTTCATAAAGGTCGGCCGATCCGTTGCATCGCTGCTCACCGGGACATGTAATTCATTCGCGGTCACCACGTTGTACTGCGGATAGCGAAATTCCCACCAGAACTGGTGCCCCACCACAATCACATCCAATGCCGATGCCGGCTTTGGCGCATCCTGCACGCTGAACAACACCCGCGCTGTCGTAAGAAACAGCACCACGATAATCAGCACCGGAATGATCGTCCATGACAACTCAATCTGTACGCTGCCGAAGACCTGCGGTGGCTCCATCAAATCGCCCTCGCGTCCGCGATAGCGCACCAGCGCATACACCAGCAACCCGCTCACGCCTACAAAGATCATCCCCGTGATCGTGAGAACGAAAATTGAGATGCCGCTCACTTCGCCCGCCGGTGTGCTGGCATGCGAAAACGTCGAAGTAGACGAAGCGCCCCAGGCGATCGCGCCGGCAAAAAGCGGCGCCGCCAAAGCGAAAAATCGTCGACAGATGAGGGCTATCGATCTCACGCGAATACGAAGACCTTGTCGGGTTCCGAGCTGTTGGATAAAACGCCGTGAACCACGCGTCGATGCACGCAGACAAAAAGGCATCGAGCGGTTGGCGCTCACTCAAAATTCCGTCTTCTTGCGGGACCTCATCGGCGCAGGGGCTCACCGAAGAAAATCATCATAGCACGCCTGCATTACGAAGGACCCCCACTCCCCAGATTCCCGGATCGCCACTTACAAGCTTTAGAATCGATGGCTGAATTGTTCATCGCTGCGATTCACATCTGAAACTGACACCGAAAAACCTGGAGACACCGTGCTCGACTTTCGCAGGGACTTTTTGAAGATGGCCGGACTCACCGTCGCCGGCGGCGCAACCACCCTCCTCAATCCATCCCTCACAAGCTCGCAATCGCAATCCGCCGGGCCCGTTGCGACCGCTCAAAAGCGCATCTACTTCGATGTTCAAGCCTACGGCGCCAAAGGCGACGGAATCTCGATCGATTCACCGGCCATCAATGCAGCCATCGATGCCGCCGCCGATGCAGGCGGCGGAACTGTTATCTTCCCCGCCGGCGTCTATGCCAGCTACTCCATCCATCTCAAGAGCAACGTCGCCCTGTTCCTTCAGCAGGGCGCAACCATCCTCGCCGCGTCGACACCCTACGACGGCCTCTCCACTGGTGGTTATGATGCAGCCGAGACTCAAGGCGCGTGGGAGCCCTTTCAGGACTACGGCCACAATCACTGGCACAACAGCCTCATCTGGGGCGAAAACATCCACGACTTCGGCATCTTCGGTCCCGGCCTCATCTGGGGCAAAGGTCTCAGTCGCGGCCACAATGAGAGGACGCTCCCCAACACCACCGCACCCGGTGTCGGCAACAAAGCGATCGCCCTCAAGAATTGCCGCAACGTCATCCTTTCGGACTTCTCGATCCTTCAGGGCGGATGGTTCGGCATCCTCGCCACCGGTGTCGACAACTTCACCATCGACAACCTCAAGATCGACACCAACCGCGACGGCATCGACATCGACTGCTGCCGCAATGTCCGCGTCTCCAATTGCACCGTCAACTCGCCATGGGACGATGGAATCTGCCCCAAAAGCTCTTATGCACTCGGATACGCTCGCGCAACAGAGAACCTCACCATCACCAACTGCTATGTCACCGGCATCTACGAACTTGGCTCCGTCCTCGATGGCACATGGAAGCACATGGAGATGCCGAAAGGTCGCGTAGGCACAGGCCGCATCAAGCTCGGTACCGAAACCAACGGCGGATTCAAAAACATCACCATCTCCAACTGCGTCTTCGAAAGCTGCCAGGGTTTTGCGCTCGAGTCCGTCGACGGAGCCATCGTGGAGGACATCACCTTCACCGGCGTTACCATGCGGAACGTCCGCGCGCCGTTCTTTCTACGCCTAGGCGCCCGCCTCCGCGGCCCCAAGCCGCAAACCGTTGTCGGCACCATGAAGCGCATCCTCATCAGCAACGTCGTTAGTTCGGGCGCCGCGCAACTGCCCTCCATCGTTGCCGGAGTAACCGACCACCCCGTCGAAGATCTCAAGATCAGCGACATCTACCTGCACCAGGTCGGCGGCGCGGGCGCAGACATGGCCGCAATTCAGCCGCAAGAGAAAGCCGACCAGTATCCGGAGCCCACCATGTTCGGCGATTTGCCCGCCACTGGCATGTTCGTCCGCCACGCAAGGAACATCGAACTCACCAACGTCGAAATCGCGACAGAATCCGCCGACGTCCGCCCCGCCTTCCACCTCGGCGACGTCGACGGCGCCGACTTCTTCCGCCTGAAGTTCCCGCAGCGTCAGCAAGCCAGCCAGTTCCGCCTCAAAAACGTCTCCGACTTCCGCCTCTTCGGCTGTCAGCATTACGCTGACGCCGGAGAAGACCACGCGAACGACAAGACGATCTAAGAACCATGTTCCCGTCAATGCAGACTCTCAAAGTATCAACGGAGTGTCATCCTGAAACGACGCACGCTTGGGGCCCCAGTATCGTGCAAACGATTCTGGGGTAAGTGTCGCGAAGGATCTGCTTTTGTCTTTCTCAGCCTGGCTGGCCTGAGATCGAAGCGGTCACTTCTTCCTCCATATCTGGCTCCGTCCACAGCAGAATCGCCTGCGGCAACGTCAGCGCCGCCACAATCGCCATCAGCACCAACCCGTACAGCAGTCCATCCGCCGAGACGTGCATCCACATCAGCAATCGAGGTACCTTCATCTTCCAATCCGCCACCAGCCAAAGCACAGTCAGCCCGATCGTCAATACCTTGTACGCCTGATAGTGCGCACGGTCCCGCTGATGCACTTCGCGTTCGTCGCTGCGATACTCGCTCTCCTCCGGCGTCGGCTGATAAACCCGCAACGCCAGCATCAGAAAAGGTGTCTCTCTATACGCGGATCGCCGTGGCGCTTTGCCGTTGAACGGCTTGATCAGTCCGCCGAAATTGTACCCGCCCAGAAACAGCCGGTTCACAAAAATCGTAGCGAAGATCATGTACACACCCGACGTGTGCCACCGATCGACCGACCACAGCGATGCCATCAGCAAAGCCAGCCCCGCATAGATCGACACCACCAGCGCCCGCCGACGAACGCGCGCCGCCATGTCCAGCCGCTTCCCCATCAACACCAGTTCCGCTCTCATCCGTTTTCCTTCCAACCTACTTCTGCACGCGATTTGTTCGCAGGAGCCTTCGTCCCATACACCTGCTCGCTCAGCGGCTTGAACGGCTCCATCGAAAAAACCGCCTCCACCGGGAGCCCGAAAAACGCCCCGATCTGAAAAGCCAGCTTCAGGCTCGGCCCGTAATCTCCCCGCTCCAGAAATCCGATCGTCTGGTAGTTCACCCCAACGGCATCAGCCAGCTCCTGCCGGCTGATCCCCCGGTCCGCGCGCAGCACCGCGATGCGGTTGAATAGCCCGCTCTCCCCCGGCTCTCTTTGGTTCGTTTCATTCATCTGGTAAATGGATTATTGCGTATACACAATAATCCGTCAATAACCAAAATCTCTGGCAGCCCTCCGGAGTCCGCGAATTTAAGATCTTCCCGAGGCAAAAAACGATGAATCGCCGAGACTTCCTGTTCTGCGCAGCAGCCGCCGCAGCATCGCCTTGCCATGGTGCAATCGCCTCGAATGCTCCCGAAGTCTCAGCGAATTTGACCTTGCAAAGGGATCCCTCTGCTCCGATGGTTCCCCGCACCTTCACCGGCCTCAGCTACGAACTGGCGCAGCTAACCGATCCCGCTTTCTTCTCACCGGACAATTGTGACCTGGTGGCTCATTTCCGCCTCCTGAGCACCAACGGAGTGCTGCGCCTGGGCGGCGACACCAGTGAGTTCTGCTGGTTCAAATCCAGCGCATCCACGACTGCGCCGAAGCTCCGCGTGCCGCCCGGCAACCTCGATGCCAACTGGATGCCGCACCAGCTCTTTCAAATCAATCCCGAAGCCATCGACGCGCTCGCCGGATTCCTGCAGGCGACTGGATGGCGCCTGATCTACGGCCTGAACTTCGGCAACAGCACTCCCCAACGCGCCTCGGATGAAGCTTCGTATGTCGCGCAGAAAATAGGCGAAAGGCTGGAATTCTTCCAGATAGGCAACGAGCCCGACCTCTACCGCAACCCCAATAACGGCACGCGCCCGCTCCATTGGGACTTCGTCGACTACGTCAAGGAATGGGCGGAGTTCGCGACAGCCATAGCCGCAAAGGTTCCCGCTGCGCGCTTCGGCGGTCCGGACGTCGCGGCTTCATCCGATTGGATCACGCGATTCAGCGCCCAGGTGCCAGCGCGGTTGGCATCGCGTGTCGTCGCATTGACCGGCCACTATTATGCCGAGGGACCGCCAGACGATCCCAGCGCCACCATCCAGCGTCTTCTCGCCGGCAATCCGCACATTTCGTCTGAGACAAACCAGATCGTAGCGGCTGCCCGTGCTTCCGGTCGCACCTATCGCATGACTGAAGGCAACTCCTGTTATCGCGGAGGAAAACCGGGAATGAGCGACGCCTTCGCCGCTGCGCTCTGGGCGGGTGACTACATGCTCGAGCTCGCCGGCCTCGGATGCGCAGGCGTGAACCTTCATGGCGGCCGCAGCGCATTTCTCACCGCGGGGCTGGGCGGCCACACCCCCGGAATGAACGTGGCGACAACCCCGCAGTCCGTCCACAGCGGCTTTTACAGTCCCATCCAAAGTGAACCCGGCAAAGAAGTGAAGGCCATGCCCGTGTTCTACGGCATGATGCTCGCCAACCAGTTTGCCGGCGCCAGAATGCTGCGCGCAGATTGCGACTTAAAAGGCGCGAATGCCACTGTCTATGCTGCAAGGCGCGAGCCTGAGACACTGATCGCCGTATTCAACAAGGATGAATTCGCTCCGATTGCGCTAACTATTCGCGGATTGATGAATGCAACTTCGGCATCTGTCTGGAGAATGCAGGCGGCGAGTCTCGATGCAACCGAAGGCGTGACACTTGCAGGTGCGCAGGTCCGGCCCCAGGCGGAATGGAGCCCACGCATAAGTGAATTCCTCGAAGTAAAGAACGAAGCAGCGCACCTTCGCGTTCCCAACGCGAATGCCGCACTCGTGATTCTGCGGTGAGCCGTCCGCGAGACGAACAAATCTACGCTTCGAAATCCAGCTCGACCGGATCGATCAGCGGAACCAGCCAGTCCAGCAGAGCCAGATGCGAAGGGTGTGTCGAATACGCGTCGCATGCGTCTCGATCCGTGAACCGCATCAGCCCCGCAAATGTGTAGCCTTGCCCCCTCGGCGAAAGATTTTCGCCCACAAACACGTCAATCAAGCCGGAAATCTGCCCTTGAAATGCGCGAATATCGCGCGCCGCGCGTGCTTTTTCGGCATCTGTGACGCGTTCTTTCCAACGAAAACCGAAGATGTGAATGAACACGCCTGCCTCCTCACGATCTGATCTTTGAGCCTTGATCCCCGACCACTGATCCCTTTTGGTTCAGCTCGCCATCGCAAACGCGTGTCCGCTCTCAAGCAACTTCGCCACCGCTTCTTTCGACGTGGATTCGGTATAAATCCGCATGAGCGGCTCCGTCCCGCTGGCTCGAAACAGAATCCACGTCTCTGCCGCATTCGGCTTCGTTTTGGCCTCGGGATTGTCTAGGTAGAACTTCACCCCGTCCAGTGTCTCCTGCCGCAAAATCGGCATTCCCGCAATCGACGCATCCCCCACTTGCAACCCCCGCGCCCGCGCAATTGCTGCATTCTTCAGGTAGTCGGGAATATGCAGATCGATGCGCCCGTACTGATGTTCGCCGAACTCGGCCTGCAGATCGGCAACAAGCTGGCCCAGCGTCTTCTTCTCTTCGGCCATCACGTTCGCCAGCAGCAGCGCATTCAGCAGTCCGTCGCGCTCCGGCAGATGGCGTTGAAACCCGATGCCGCCCGACTCCTCGCCGCCCATCACGATCTCGCGCTCCAGCATCAGGTCGCAGACATACTTGAACCCGATGCCGTGTTCGATCAGCTCGCGACCGTATTTTTTGCAAATCCGGTCCAGCATCTTCGTCGTGTTGAATGCGCGGGTCACCGCTCCCGGCCAGCCTTTACGGCGAAGAACCCAGCTCAGCAGCACCGAAAAAATCTTGTGCGGATCAACAAAATTCCCATCCTCATCCGTCGCGCCAATGCGGTCCGCGTCGCCGTCAGTGCACAACCCTGCATCACATTTATGCGCCACCGCAGCCTCGCCCAGCGCGCGAATGTGCGGCTCGATCGGCTCCGGATTGATCCCGGGAAACAGCGGATCCGGATTACCACGAATCTGCACATGATCCACGCCGATGCGCGTGAAGATGTCCGACAGAATCGTCCCTCCCGCGCCGTACATCGAGTCAATGGCAAACTTCATTCCCGACTTCGCAATCAAGTCGAGATCCGCGAAGTTCTCGATCGCCTTCAGATAGGGCGGCAGAAAATCCACTTCCTCAATCGCTGCCGGCTTTTCGGCCTTCGGCGCGGGTTTATCGAGATAGCTCTCAATCGCAGCGATGATCGAAGGCTTGCCCGACCCGCCGTACCAGGCCTTGTACTTCACGCCGTTCCACTGTGCAGGATTGTGCGACGATGTGATCATGATGCCGCCCGCCGCGCCGCGTCCGCGCACACCAAAGCTCAGTGCCGGTGTAGGCGTAGTGTCGTTGGCCAGCGCAACGCGAATCCCGGTTGCCGCCACAACTTCGGCGCAGGCCCGCGCAAACGCCTTCGACCCGAACCGAGTGTCGTAACCGATGCATAGGCCCTTCGCCGGATCTTCCTGCGCATGAATATAGGCAGCAATCGCCGCCGCCGCGGTACGCACATTGGCAAAAGTAAAGTCGTCGGCGATGACGCCGCGCCAGCCATCAGTTCCAAACTTGATTTGTGGATGGGACATACTTGCTTTATGACTCTCCGTGAATAGATAAGCATAACGGAGCACAGGGAACGTCGGTGAGTGCAGGAACAGTGGCGAGAAAAACGGAAGCAGATCTTTCGCCCCGCTTACCCCATTTTCATGGGGCCCCAAGCGTGCGGGGCTCAGAATGACAAGCCAGTTGTGAAGCCGTCGTGGCGCGACTTCAGTTAGCGCCTCTTCAAAGCAGTGACTTTTTCGCCAGACCGCGAAGCTCATCGAGTGACAAGTCGAAAATTAGATCAGCTCGTCCCGCCCTGAAAGCCCGAGCTCCTTAACCACCTTGCCCACATCCTGCGAGTGGTCGCGGTGCACAATCAGCAGCGCATCCTCTGTATCCACGATGACAAGGTTTTCAACGCCCACCAGGGCCACGAACTTCTTCGGGCTGTAGATGTAGTTGTTGCCGGCCTCAATGGTCAGGTGGCCGTCCGACTCGGCAACATTGCCGTCGCCATCGCCGCGCAGCCGCGTCTCCATCTGGTACTCGTAGAGCGAAGCCCAGGAGCCCAGATCGTTCCATGCGAACTCCGCCGGCACGCAGAACAGATGGGAAGCGTGCTCGCCCTTCGCCGACCGCGGCTCCAGGACAGCGTAATCGACTGAAATGTTCTCGCACTTCGGATACAGGTCGCGAAACACCTGTTCAAACTCGGGCTTCCCAAAGCTGGCTGCAATCTTCTCGAGCAGCGGAGCCATATCCGGCAGGTGCTCGCGGACGGCATTAGCCAGGGTCTTTGCCGACCACAGGAACATGCCTGAATTCCAGTAGTAATTGCCCGAAGCCACGAACTCCTGCGCGCGATTCAGATTTGGCTTTTCCGTGAACCGGCGAACCCGAAGAGCAGCTTCCGCTCCATCATCTTCACCAGTCTCGATGTAGCCATATCCGGTTTCAGCGCGCGTCGGCTCGATGCCCAAGACGACGATATTCTCGCCCTCCGCCGCAAGTGCAATCCCCTTTTGCAGCGCCTTCAAGAACCGCGGCTCGTCGGCAATCACATGGTCCGAGGGAAATATTCCCAGCACCGCCTCAGGATTCTCCCGCTCGATCAGGAAAGCGGCTAACCCGCAGGCCGGCGCGGTATTGCGCGCAACGGGCTCTTCGACAATCTGGTGGCGTGGCACGCCCGTCAGCTGGTCGGCAATCTCCTGCGCCAGGTATTCGTTGGTGATAACCCAGGTTTTCTCCGGCGACGCCAGTGGCTTCAGGCGCTCTACGGTCTGCTGAATCATCGAGCGCTCGCCGTCGAGCGCCAACACTTGCTTGGCCCGGGCACGGCGCGAGCGGGGCCAGAATCGGGTTCCGCTACCACCGGCAAGTATGACTGGACGAAAATCAATAGACTTCGGCATGGAAAACACATCCTACCCGACAGAAGCTAGGTTTGCACAGTGATGGGCGATACTTTTAGGTCTTTGCAGCCGTCATGGCTGCCCGCGGAAGCGCAGAAAGAGCTTAGCATCCCCGGGCCGTTATGTTCCTCACCGGACGGACATTGCGAAGCTCGAACTCTCCCGACTCCTTTTGTAAATCCGCGCAGCTACAGTAGGCAAACGGCCATATCGGGTAAGCTAACTGCATGTTCGGCACTGGCCAAGGCTCCTTCCGTATCTTCCGCATCAATGGAATCGATGTTTATCTCAACTGGACGTGGTTCCTCGTAGCCATCTATGAAATTGAAGCTCGGAAGGGCAGATACAGTTCCGTACTGTGGAACGTCATCGAGTACCTGGCCCTCTTTGCAATCGTTCTGACGCACGAATTCGGCCATGCGCTCGCCTGCCGCTCCGTTGGTGGCACCGCCGACACCATCATGCTCTGGCCGCTTGGCGGCGTGGCCTATGTCAATCCGCCCCAACGCCCCGGCGCAACCCTCTGGAGCATCGCCGCCGGCCCGCTGGTGAATGTAGTCCTGGCACTGCCCTTAGCGGTGGCTTGGAAAGCTGCTCAGGCATCGAATTTGCAGGATTCGATGCCAAATGCCTACCACCTGATTGTGGCAGTGCTCATCACCGACATCGTCTTGCTGGTTTTCAACATTCTGCCGATCTACCCCCTCGATGGCGGGCAGATCCTGCGCTCCCTGCTTTGGTTTCCTTTGGGCCGCGCCCGCAGCCTGCTGGTTGCATCGTTTCTCGGCTTCTTTGGTGTTGCAGGACTCATCGCCCTTGCCTTGGTGACCCGTTCGATCTGGACCGGCCTCATCGCGGCATACGCAGGAATGAATTGCTGGAGTGGCTTCAAGACAGCCCGTGCCCTGCGCAAGCTTGAGCAGATTCCCCGCCGCCAGGGCTTTGCCTGCCCCAGTTGCCGAACCGCGCCTCCGCTCGGCCCCGTCTGGCGCTGCAACAAGTGCAACTCATCGTTTGATACCTTCCAGACCGGCGGCGTCTGCCCGCAATGCTCTGCCCGCTTCGAAAAAACCACCTGCCTCGATTGCCGCCACCAGGCTCCCCTAAGCGAATGGCAAGCTGGCTACGTCCCCGGCGTCGGCGTCATCAATGGCGAAGTCCCCGCCCGCTGATGCAGCCGGCTTTAACGTTGACGAGGTGTCATCCTGAGTGGAGCGGCCAGGTGCCCCATCCTTGCGACGCCTTTGCTTTTCGTCGCAAGGGTGGGAAAGCACGAACCATTCAATCGCCAAAAACGAAAAGGCCCGGTCTCCCGGGCCTTCCGTCGCTACATTCTGCCTCGGTTTACCCCAGCTTGCCCAGGAACTCGCCCATCCGCCGGGTACCTTCATCGATGTTCTGCTTCGTCACTGGATAGGAAATGCGGATGTGCTCGGCGGTCCCGAACGCCTCGCCCGGCACCGTCACCACATGCGCCTCGTGCAGCAGCCGCGTCGCCAGCTCCGTCGCCGTCTTCACGCCGCCCTTGCCTAGAAACGCCGAGATATTCGGATACACGTAAAACGCGCCCTCCGGCTTAGTGCACGTCACCCCCGGAATCTCCTTCAGCTTCGCCAGCATGTAGTCGCGCAGCTCGATGAACTCCGCGCGGAACTGCGAGACACATTCCTGCGAGCCCGCCAGCGCCGCAATCGCCGCTTTCTGCACCATGCTCGCCGCATTCGAGGTCGACTGCGACTGCAGTTTGCTCAGGTTTGCCACCACCGGCTTTGCCGCCAGCGCATACCCCGCGCGCCATCCCGTCATCGAGTAGGTCTTCGACAGCGATCCGAGAATAACGATGTGCTCCTTGGCCCACGTATACGAGCCGCCTGAAACCGGCTTGCCCGCATAGTTGAGATAGACATAGCACTCGTCCAGAAGCAGGAAAATCCCGCGCTCATGGGCGAGCTGGACAATCCGCTCCAGGTCCTCCGCCGACACCACCGACCCGGCGGGATTCGACGGCGAATTCAGAATGATCGCCTTGGTCCGCGGCGTGATTGCCTTCTCAATCGCATCCGCCGTGATGCGGAAGTTCTCCGCCTCGCTGGTCTCGAGGAAAACTACCTTGCCGCCCGCGTACTGGATGATGTCCTTGAAGCTCACCCAGTAAGGAACCGGCAGAATCACCTCGTCGCCGTGATCCACCAGCACCTGAATCGTGTTGAACAAGGCCAGTTTCCCGCCGGTGGTAAAGACCGCCTCGTCGATCGCGTAATCCGACCCGAAATCGCAGGCATGCCGCTCCACGATCGCTTTCCGCACGTCCGGAATGCCCGGAACGACGGTATAGCGCGTGAAATTCGCCTCAATCGCGGCAATTGCAGCGTCTTTAATGTGGCGCGGAGTGGCAAAATGCGGCTCGCCGGCACCAAAATCCACCAGGTTCGCGCCTTGTGCGCGCAGCTTGGCAGCCTCGGCGGCCACCGCCATGGTTGCAGAAACCTCAATACGGCCAATACGGTCAGCAAAAACTTTTGCAGGAGCGGCAACAGTCATGATGCTTCTATCTTTACAGATTTTGGGTTTTGCATCCAATGGCCGCTGAAATACTGACGCTTTCGCAGTGCCTTTTTTAATTTGGACACCAGAGCATACGTTTTTTCGCTTGTGAGGGCCGTCACAGGTGCCTTGTTTCGAAACAGTACGGAAGTGTGAGGAATGAGGAAAAGGCGAGGTCGGTTCCCAATGCGGTCGAAGTATGGTCGTAGATAGTGCATGTCTTGAATCAAGTGTCGTAAAGATTCGAGAGTTTGAGAGCTCATCACGAGATGGGCTCTCTTCTTTTTGTAGGGCGCACCGAGCGCGGCCCTGCTTTCAGCGCTAGCCCTCTTACAAAAGCCTTAGAGTGCCCTTAGCTGCCCCTTAGAGTTTTGGTCCTAGACTCCGAATAATCAATGGAGGAGTCCGATGCAGATCAACCTGGCGTGCTAGCCGGAATCATCGCGGCAAATTTTTCGCTTCTGGGTGTCCTGCTCTGGAATCTTGTTCGTGTGGCGCGCAGGTCGAGGAAGCACCGTCCTCCCCCCGACTCTGAATTTTGGGATTAGCACCCGCGTCTATGTGCTCCGATCTCTCACCTGATAACGCAGGAAGAGGTAATCTGCTGCACTTTTTGCGCTGAGAAGCTTCCACCAGGGAGCCGTCGCAGGGGAGAACTGGACGTTCGCAACCAGGCCAGGCCTGGGGTGCGCTGCGACTCTCCCCGCAATCTGAGGTGCCACTGTCAGGAAAAGTTCGTCCACGAACCCGCCAGCGAGAAATTCGCCAAAGAGTGTCGGGCCGGCTTCGTGAAGCAGCAATTCCACTCCGGCTTCCTGTCTGAGCAACGTAAGGATGGCGGAAGGAGAGATGAGGGTCTCTGCCGTGGAGAGCGCCTTCACCTCGACAGAGGCGAGCGCTTCCGATCCGCTTTGCGACAACCTCTGTTTGCCTTGCTCCGTAGTCAGTATGAGCACCCTGGTTCGCGGCGTATGAAACACGACGCTGGAGAGGTCCAGCCCGCCTGTTCCCGTGACAATCACTACAAGTGGATACTCCGGCTTTCGGAGCACCTCTGTTCGATAGCTTCGGTATAGATCTTTCGCTGCTGGAAACACAGACTCTGGCAGCCAGGAACCTTGTGGACCAGCGGCTTGAAGCGTCCCGGAGCCCACCACCACCGCGTCTGCTGAGGCACGCAGCAGGCCCATGATGAACCGGTCTTCTTCGTTCGAATCACTGATCTGAGCTCCTTCCGACTGACCCGGTGAGTTGAAGCTCACGACCCCGTCGAGTGTCGACACGAAGTTCGCGATGAGATAGGGACGCTCCACCGGAGCATGCGGAAAGGAAAGATTTCCATCATATCTGGCGCGAAGGCCATCGGGAAGGACTGCTCGAGACGGCTTAGCGAATTCAATTGCGAACAGCGTGCGGATAGGCGCCATAGTAAGCAGGCTACTTCAATCGTTGCGTCGGCGATTCTGTACAGCATTTTCGCAAATGGTGTAAACCAAGGAACCGTACCCACCACGCCACAGTATTTGATCTACAGCTTGAAGTGGAGGATCTACTCCGGCTCCCGCTTCGCCAGTTCGACCAGGCGCTTCATCAACCCGAATGCCGCCGACAGAATCGGGCCGCCCAAGGCATCCTGATTCAGCGCATCCACCGGCCCCTGCCCCAGGTGAATCCCGCTCGGCGTAAGGAGGTTGATGCGCGCATTTCCATTCTTCGGCTCCGGCGGCCGGGCCTGCTTCCACGGCCCGATCGCCTGCGCCACCACGGTGCCGGCCTGCAGCAACTCATCGATCAACTCATCGAGCGAGTCGTCCCGCCGCTCCCACAGCACCCCGGCCCCACTGTAGTTGAAGTAACGGGCGCGATGATCGCGATAGGCGGCCACCAGGTCCAGCCCCTTCGGCATCCCGACCTCAATCACTACACCCAGAACTTCCTTTTCTCTTCCCAGCGGTGGCATGTCTCCCAGTTCTCTGAGCGTGTGCCACGCCTGCAGAAAAACTCGCGTCTCAAGATAGGGCATCCCCAGGATCCCGAGAACTGCTTCCCTTGCAGCCGGTTCGTCGCCGGTTTCTTTCAGGTCCCGCGCACGCTGAAACGAGGCCCACGGTTCGCCAAGTGTCACCTTCGGATGCGCACGCACAAGCTCCGCCAGCGGCACATCTCCGAACAGCGTGTTCCTGATCTCTCGATGAATCGACGAAGGATTGAGTGCTACGAAGTCCGACAACCTGAACCTCCTGCACCTTCCCAGGCGCAGCGTGCACGGTTCAGCCTGCGCTGCTGATACGGCTGCGCAGACGCTTGAGAACATTCGGGGGAACCAGCCCGGCGACTTCGCCGCCAAAGCTGAAAACTTCCTTGAGCATGCGCGAACTGACAAATGAGTAGCGGCCCGCCGGTTGCAAAAAGACAGTTTCGATCTCAGGCGCCAGACGCCGGTTCATCAGGGCCATTTGAAATTCGTGCTCGTAATCGGAGATGGCGCGAATGCCTCTCAGCACAGCGGTGGCGCCCAGCTGGCGCGCAAAATCCACCATCAGCCCGTCGAACGTTGCCACGCTCACGTTGCCCAGCGCGGCGGTCGATTCGCGCAGCATTTCCACGCGCTCTTCCACGGTAAACAAGGGGTTCTTGACGGGGTTCTTCAGGATGGCAACGGTCAAATGTTCGAAGAGCTTTGAGCCGCGCTGGATCAGATCGATGTGGCCGTTCGTTGGAGGATCGAACGTGCCGGGATAAAGGGCTTTCACGCTCATCGGGTCTGCTCCGGTTTGATTCTACGGTATTTCCAGCGCGCCGGCCGTTCTTGGGGTTGGCTTCTCAGATGCTCTCCGTGGTGACAATTATTTGCGCCCGCCAAAAATGGAGGTGTCAACGCCCGCGAAGCACTCACTTGCTATAAGCGAGTTCTTCTTTGCTGGGCTGGGCCGTGCGGGAAGAAAGGTAGAGCGAGACAACCGTAATGTCATCGGTCTGCCCGAATCGCTGCGCCGTCTGCGCAATGTACCGCGGCGATTCGTTGCTCACCTGCTGCGTACGCTCGAAGCCGAACAACTCGCCTTCTGCGTTGGTCGCCTCCACCACGCCGTCGGAGAGAAAGACGAGCCGGTCGCCGCGATTCAGTTGAAAGCTCGACTGCTCATACTCAGTGTTGGCAATCACTCCCAGCGGCAGACTCCCCGCAAGCGCAACTTCGCGCCCATCGCGATAAGGATTCAGGTGGCCGGCATTCGCGATCGTCGTGGTTCCGTCCGGATAGACGCGCGCGCAAAGACACGTCGCGAAACACGGCGCGCAATCCAATTCCTTTACCGCCGTTCCCGGCGAGGCCACGGCCCCGATCAGAACGTGATTCAGATGATTCAGCACCGTCGCTGGATCGTGCGACAACTCATTCCGCAGTGCGCCCACGAGCGTGCTCGAATTCATCGCAGCCTGCAGCCCTTTCCCGCTCACGTCTCCCACCACGATCAAGAGCGAGTCGTCTTTCAACGGCAGGACCTGGAAGAAATCTCCACCTACGCCGTTGACTGGCAGGTAAGCGCTCTCCAGCATGAAGTTCTTGTTCGACGGCAGCTGCGTGGGGATCAGAAGGGCCTGTACACTGCGCGCCGCGGAGATCTCCGCCGCCGACCGCTGCTCTTCCTGGCTGATACGCACAAAACGATACAGGATCACCGCGATCAGGCTTCCCAGAAAAATTGTGTACGCCACTGTGCCAATTCCGAATTCAATCGGCCCGAAATAGAAGCGATGCGAAGCAAACTGCTCGGGCAGCCAATGCCGTGAAGCCGCAAAATCAAGCACCGTGCCCGCGGAGTCTGCGATGGCCGCTAGAAAGAACGGCAGCAGCATCACGCCAGCCTCGCTTCGTCCCGTTCGCCAGGCACGGAACAGCAAAACAATAACCAACCCGCAGAACAGAACCTCTGAGGCAACCGACAGGATCTGATACACGAGAGTCAAGTGGAGGAAGGAGACGAAGGGAACCAGCAGCACGCCAATCTGTACCCCGCGCACGAATTTCCGCGACTTTCTACCCGTGAAGTGGAGCACAAACTCCAGCGTGATGGCGATAAAGATGCGGCCGCTGAACATCGTGAAGATGCGGTAGGCCGAGAGCGGCATGATCGCAAGCCCGAATGCGGAGTCCGCCGCACCACCCGCGGCCACCGAGAGGCACAACAGGGCGAGCCACAGGTACTCAGGATGGTGCCGCTGCGCCATGTAGAGAAATCCGCCCAGAATCGCGACGCAGATAAAGAGGAACGCGACCAGCAGGTTGGAGATGACGTACTCATTCCACTGGCGGCCGATCGCCATCGCGTGCCGCTCAGTCATATCATTCGCCGCGCCAAGTTCCACCCTGCGCAGAAGCCCATGGGTAATCGTCGTTTCCGGCCCTGCCCAGGTACGTATCGCGATCACAGTCGGTCCCGCTGCCGCCGGATCCAGCTGCACCACAAACGGAGGAGACTGGTACTCCGAGGGCGATTCCGTCATTCCCTTGGTATGGCCTGTTTCCGCCCCATTCACGAACACATCGAGTTGGCCAACCGAGTTGCTCGAAATCAGCAGCGAGAGCGGCTGCCCTGAAGCAAAAGTGCTGAACTGCGCAAGTTGCTGCGGCTGAATCTTCAGCCGATACCATGCGTATCCGTTATAGCTATCGATCCCCTGCTCAACCAGTGACTGGCTGAGGCTGACCGTGGGCCAGTCGGAGTCGTTAAAGCCCGATCCTCCCCACTGCAGGTCGTCTCCGGTGTGAAAATGCCATTGGCCGTCAAGAAGCGTGACCGCGCGTATTCCGGCGGTCGGTGCATTGGCCGATCCGATGGCCGGCGTAGTGGGCTGTTGCGAATACACGGGCAATGCGCACAAGCAAGCGACCGCCAACCAGCAGAAAACAATCCGCTGATGAAGGTTCGCGACCGCTCGCCCGAGAGTATTCATTCGCTTTCCAAGTTTAGAGCAAGCCTCGAGATTGCGAGGAAGCCGCCGTACCTTCCTTCATACGTTTGGCGCCAGGCGAAGTTCCCCTGCGGCAATCGCCAGCCATGCGCAATTCCGCTTCATGGATGCTTTTGACGCGCCGAACGAGGGGTATGTAAGGGCCTTTGATGGGAAGCGGTGTCTGCAGCGGCTTAGATGGAGCAGGAGAATCCTGACAGGTCCAACAAACAGCGGAAGGCAAAGCTAGCGCCACTACGACCATGACGATCGGCCGAACGCCCATGCCTTGCCTCCGGATCGTGCGATTAGCCCCGGCGGACCCGAACCGCTTCCTTGGCCTCGGCTGGTCCTGCTGCCGGAACCTCGGGCACCTCAGCCTTGGCAACGCCAATGCCTAGCTTCTTGCGAACCTCGCCGTCCATCTTGGCAAAGATGTCCTTGTTTTCCTTCAGGAAGTTACGCGTATTCTCACGCCCCTGCCCGATGCGCTCGCCGGAGTAGCTGTACCACGCACCCGACTTCTCCACAATGTTGTTGGCAACCGCCAGGTCCAGCACGTCGCCTTCGCGGCTGATGCCTTCGCCGTACAGAATGTCGAACTCGGCCTCGCGGAACGGAGCGGCAACCTTGTTCTTCACGATTTTTACCTTGGTCCGGTTGCCTGTGACCGCGTCGCCTTCCTTGATGGCGGCGATGCGACGAATATCCACACGCACCGACGAGTAGAATTTCAGCGCGCGGCCGCCCGTCGTCGTCTCCGGATTGCCGAACATCACGCCGATCTTCTCGCGAATCTGGTTGATGAAAATCAGCGAGGTGCGCGACTTCGAGACCGTCCCCGTCAGCTTCCTCAGCGCCTGCGACATCAACCGCGCCTGCAGTCCCATGTGCGACTCGCCCATTTCGCCGTCAAGCTCGGCCTTCGGCACCAGCGCTGCCACCGAGTCCACTACCAGCACATCAATGGCGCCGGAGCGGACCAGCGCTTCGGTGATCTCCAGGGCCTGCTCGCCTGAATCCGGCTGGGAGACCAGCAAATTATCGACGTCAACGCCCAGTTTCTTGGCATACCCTGGATCCAGCGCATGCTCGGCATCCACAAACGCCGCCAACCCGCCATTGCGCTGCGCCTCGGCAATGATCTGCAGCGTAATCGTCGTCTTGCCCGACGATTCCGGCCCGAAAACCTCGATCACGCGTCCGCGCGGTACCCCACCCACACCCAGCGCCGCGTCAAAGCTGATCGATCCGGTTGAGATTACTGAGATCGGAACCAATGCTTCCCGTGATCCAAGACGGACAATCGACCCTTTTCCGAACTGCTTTTCGATCTGCGAAAGGGCCAGTTCGACTGCTTTTGCGCGCTCATCGGCAATAGGCATAGATATTTCTCCTCTAGGAAGGCTCGCTTGGCGCGGATTGTTGGGAACGACAGAAAACACGCGGCGGCTATTGGTATTTCGAACGGATTGTAGCAGGATGCAACACCCAATAGATACACAAAAAGCGAAGAAAAAGAGAAACCGGTAAAGAGGTGTATTCCTCGTCACGAAGTAGACAAATACGCAACAATTAGGCAAGCTAAACAGTCCCACTTCGTGAGGGCTCCCATGAACAGACTTGTCCGTTTTCAGCGGCACCTATCCGCCGCGCTCGTGATCACGGCCGTCATTGCCATGACCTGTACGGCTCGGCAGGCGCGGGCACAAAATCCGGCGGAACAAAGTCCGGCGGCCGCGGCGCAGAATGCCGGGGTGGCGCCAGAAGCACCAAGGACGATGACGATCCACGTCCTGGTCTCAGACAATCATGGTCAAGCTGTAGAGGGATTGCAGGAGAGCGACTTCTCCCTTCTCGACAATAAGCAACCACAAAAACTGCTCGGGTTCCGGGCTGACGATGGGGCGGTTCTGAAATCGGATCCGGTGCAGGTGGTGATCGTGGTCGACATGATCAATGCCGACCCGGTCACGGTGTCGCGTGAACGCGAGCAGGTCGGCGCCTATCTGAAGGGCAACAGCGGCGAGCTTCTGAATCCGACGTCGATCGCGGTGATGGCGGACAGTGGAGTAAAGGCGGCGCCGGGTTCAACGCAGGACGGAAACATGCTGCTCGCGGTCTTCAATCAAACCCAATCGGAGATCCGCGATCTCGGCCGATCTGCGGGGTTCTGGGGAGCAACCGAACGGGTGCAGAAGTCGCTTCAGGAACTGGACCAGTTGATCCAATACGAAGGCCAGAGACCTGGGCGCAAGCTGGTTCTTTTTGTCAGCCCCGGATGGCCGCTGCTGATCAGAGCCGGGGACGAGTCGGACATGTCGCAGCGAGAACGGGTGTTCAGCAGTATTGAGCAATTCACGAATTCACTGCGCGAGGCGAATATCGTGCTCTATTGCATAGATCCATTCGACCTGGGGAGATCAAATCCATTCGAGTACCAGGGATACTTGAAAGGCATCTCAGCAGCCAAGGATGCCACATACCCCGCTCTCGGACTCCAGGTGCTGGCAACACATACAGGAGGACAGGTGCTGATCAATGGTCGGGATATGGCCGGATCGTTGCGGACGGCTATTCGCGATGCGAGCCAAGGCTACGACCTGACCTTCGCGCCGACACCCGGCGACCGGGTAAATGAGTATCACGTGCTGGAAGTACGCGTAGACAAGCCGAACGTCAAGGTGCGGACCACGTCGGGATACTACGCGCGCGTACAGATGGCACAGCAAGGGAAGAGTCACTGAGCGAAGCAGGCCTCTGCCTGAGTGGACGTGTAGAGCCCGCACGACGGACTCCGGTCAGAATCAGACCGTATACGCGCCAATGCGGGTTTCCCGCTGCGTCAATGCGTCGCACGTGCGATCCAGCACCTCATACGCCGCGTCATTCTCCTTTCGGAAACTCCGGAAAGCATCCTCGCTCGCCCACCGGTCGATCGTCAGGTACGAACCGGAGATGTACGCATCGCGAAGCAACTCAGTGCCGAGATATTCTGGAGAACTGCGAAACAGCTGCGCCCAATTCCCTTCCGGCCCATACGCCGCCTCAAAGGCAGAAATCTTCTCCTCGGCAATCTCAAACTGCCACACCACTACAAACATGCGCCCTCAATTTCTTCTTCAATGTTAGCGCAATGGATGGGGCGCCCATGGGGACAGGATCTGGATCTGGGCGATAGCAGGCGGGCCAACCGAAAACTGCTCACAGCTATCAGCACTTCCAGCCTTACACCAATAGGTTTCGGGATACCACACTAGCTAAGAAGACCCTGCTCCTTCGCCTTGTCATAAGAAGTCGGCAATTGGTATTTGGGCAAAAGCAATTCAAGCACTGTGGCTTGATGGTCCTTGAGGGCATCGTGGAACTTCTTCCAATCGCTATTCTCAAACCGATCGTCGTAGTGGAAGATGTGGCTTGCCTTGTCGCGCTCCTCAGTCGTCCCTAATGCTGCGAACCTCCATGATCCCGCGCCAGACGGCACGTACTTCAAACTCTCGAACTCCTCATCCGAGAGCTTGCCGAATGAGAAGGAACCATTTCGTATGGCTCCAAGCCAGACCTGATTGCGGGATATTGGATTCTCATCCACAGTTGTGCGAATCAGCTTCTCGATGGCTGCCAGATCAGAAGCATCGATCGCGATATTCGGGTCGCGACTGAGGTAATAGATGAATTGAGAAAAGAGACGTTGGACTGCGACCAGAAACAGCTCTGGATTTGATATCGTTCGGTCCTGTCCGTACCCGTTGATGTATCTCCAGCTCAAATAGGGTAGATCCGGGTCTGTCAGTGCACCGCCATGGCCGAGATCCAATTCGTCGGCGACCAGGCTCTTGAATCTTGCCATCACGCCTGAGTCGGCCGGCAGCGTGTGCTCAATGTGAGCAACATGATTCACATGATGCCGAAACCCGACGAACATCTGATGGGCAAAGGTGTCGCAATATACGTGTGCCGTGATCCCCAGCCGATGGAGAGCATTTGCGTCCGCCTTCCTTGCCCGGCACTCGTCCCACATGTCCACCGTCATTGGACTGTCCGGTGTGCAAACCATGCGCTGGTGGAGTGGCACAGTTTGAGAAGCCTTTGCCGGAGCACCGTTATTCCCCGGAAAAAAATGAAACGGCACCCACACCTGGTAATCTTCGGCGTTTCTATAATTGTGGAGGACATCAAAGTTCGTGTGTGCCGACGCTATGCGTTCATAGGTCTTGCCATTGTCGAAGGTGACCGTGCCCTTGTTGTTCGAGTCATCGACATACTGAGCTGCATGAGCGACGATTGACGCTTCGTTGTGGGTGAATCCTGCCAATCGCGCCACAACATAGGTACCCGCATGATGAAGATCGATCTGCACTTGACGTCTCCTTAGTAAGCCCTTTTTCGATCTGCGAGCATCGGGATCAGCAGGCGCGCCTGAGCTCTTGAATCCCACTGATGACCTTTGATGATCATTCCTCAGAAGTCGGCTACAACCGGTCTCACAAATGGCGACATGGCTGCTTTCACCCTTGTGCGCCAATGCCGGAGAATCGACCAATATCCTCACCTAATCAATAGTGACTTTGCAGATTTCACCGCATCATAGTGTGTATGCCGGCACGCGTTCGGCTTCCCCAGCTCGTCGTTGAAAGACACTCACAAACTGCAGCGCCTCAGACAAAGAGAACGAATTCCCTGTGAGTCGCTTCCAACTTACACGTCTTCAACGCGCTAACTTGACGCGCAAAGATTAGCGTTGATAGCGACTCGAGCGTCGAGAAGATCAACGACAAAATGGGCGAATTCAGGAAGCATGATTCGTGGCCCCGCAAAGCCTAAGCGAATGGACTTTCTCAGCAAAACAAAGCCTTCAATGGGACATCCTCCCAGCGCGTGAACCCTCTTAAAGGCTCACAACGGACAGCAGAGGCTTCTCTTCGTAAACGGTATCGAACGCTCACATTCAACAGGTCGGCCGTAAAGGAGGAAAAACATGGCAAATGCGACATACGAAGTCCAGGCTTCGCAGTTCAACATCGACCGCACCTATCCGGGCCGGTGGACGATCACCTTCAGCAATCCGCCGATCAACATGTTTGTTCCCTCAACGATCGTCGAATTGGGAGCGCTCATGACCGACATCGAGGCGGATCCGTCGGTGAAGGTCGTAGTGTTCCAGTCGGCGAATCCCGAATTTTTCATCGCCCATCTCGACGTCGCCAAGGCAGCTAAACGGCCAGAGGTGCTGGGCCTTTGGCGCGAATTTGTACTGCGCATCTCCTCCGCGCCAGTCGTGAGCATCGCCAAGATTCGCGGCCGCACGCGCGGCATCGGTAACGAGTTCGTGCTGGCCTGCGACATGCGCTTCGCCAGCCGGCAAAGCGCCCTGTTCGGCAACCCCGAGGTCGGCGTCGGACTGGTCCCGGGGGGCGGAGCACTGGAATGGCTCCCGCGCCTGGTTGGCCGCTCGCGAGCACTTGAGATCGTGCTCAGCGCCGATGATTTCGACGCTGATATCGCCGAGCGCTACGGCTGGGTGAACCGCGCACTGGACGATGGCGCCCTCGACTCATTTGTCGATGCGCTCGCCCGGCGTCTGGCCTCGTTCGACCGTGAACCGTTAGGCGCGGCCAAGGCCCAGATCAATCGGTTCGGGACGCCGACAGCTGCCGAGCTCCAGTCGAGCAACGAAATGATCTTCCCAATGCTGGCGTTGCCCGGTACACAGGCGCGCCGTGACAAGATCCGCAATGTCGGTTACGGCGTTCCGAGCGACTTCGAATTCAACTTCGGCCGGTACCTTCCTTCGTTCGGGCAGGCGGACGGCGATGACACGGGTACGCATCAATAACGCATTCGCAGAGAGGAAACCTATGTCCCATCATTTCGATACGAAACTTGGGAAAGAGGATCCAAGCCGGGTGCCCATTCTTCGCGGTTGATCGCACGGGGTCAACGCATCGAGGAGCCAAGGAGTGGCAATGATGGCTTTCGATTCAGCTGAACGCAAAGGAGGAAAGAACATGACAAATGCGACGTATGAAGTCCAGGCTAACGATGCCGGGGCGAGCCGCACGCGAGTCGATATGAAGTTCGAACTCGTCGTTATCCCTGTCTCGGATGTTGATCGCGCGAAGGAATTCTACGCGAGGCTGGGGTGGCGACTCGATGCCGACTTCGACAACGGAAAGGACTTTCGCGTGATTCAGTTCACGCCGCCCGGCTCAGGGTGCTCGGTCATCTTCGGCAAGAACGTCACCGCAGCGGCTCCCGGCTCTGCCCAGGGCCTATATCTGATCGTCCCCGACATCGAAGCCGCTCGCGATAATCTCCTCCGGCGCGGCGTCAAGGTCAGTGACGTCTTCCACAGCGCTGGCGACGTGTACGCCGGCCAGGACGAGCCTTACTTGTTTGGGCGAATCCAAGTCAAAGGTCCTGATCCCGAGCATCAAAGCTACCGCTCGTTCGCCTCATTCCGTGATCCAGACGGCAACGGCTGGCTGTTCCAGGAAATCACGACGCGCCTTCCTGGTCGCATCGACTCGACGGCGACAACCTTTGCGTCGGCGAACGACCTGGCGAGCGCCCTGCGGCGTGCGGAGGCCGCACACGGTGAGCACGAGAAGCGCACCGGGCAGCACGACGCGAACTGGCCAGACTGGTACGCCGCCTACATGGTGGCGGAGCAATCCGGCAAAGCGTTGCCCCAATAAACGACCCTGCCGGGACCGACATCGTCCCAGCGGGACATCAACTCCCGATCGTGGGGTTCCTGGAGGAAATCATGAGTACAGCAACAACCACCGTCCCCATCCGGCGCGAACCGGAACTCCTCGGGCAAACTGTCGTTGTAATCGGCGGCAGCGCCGGCATTGGGCTTGAAACGGCCCGACGAGCACGCGCTGAGGGGGCCAGGGTGATCCTCACCGGCCGGAATCAGGAGCGCCTTCAGCGCGCCGCCGGTGAGCTTGAAGCGATGAGCACAGCGGCCTTCGACGCCAACGATCCTGCTCAACTCGAGTGATTCTTCAGTGACCATCCAGCCACGATAGATCACGTGATGGTGACAGCAGGCCAGCCGCACTACGGACGCCTTCTCGACATAGACCTGGAGGAAGCGCGTCGTGCCCTGGGCACGCACCTCTTGCAGATGCTCCAGGTCGCTCGCAGCGCCGTCCACAAGGTGAGAGCGGGAGGCACGCTAATTTTCATGGGTGGCACTGGCGGTCGCCGCCAAGGCATCGGAATGGGGGTCGTGCCAACAGTCACCGCTGCGCTTCCCGCCCTCACGGCCAGCCTCGCACTCGAAATCGCGCCCATCCGGGTCAACCTCATCGCCGCCGGCTTTGTCGACACACCATTGTCGGCATCGCTCCTCGGCGATGAGCTTGAGAACCGCCGCAATCAGCTTCGCGCCACACTGCCCATCCGGCGCGTCGTCACACCGGCCGACGTCGCCGCGCTCGCCGTACACATCATGACCAACACGGCCCTCACCGGCGCCACCTACGACATCGACGGCGGACAACAACTCGTCGCCGGTTAGCCGGAGGGGCCAGCCGGATCGGCATTGGCGCCCGGTCTATTTCACGCAGCAGCCCGCTGGCGGAGCTTTTTGCGGTAGTTGCGATGGAACGCCGCGCGACGCGCCTTCGTAACGTCGTCGGAGTAAATGCGGCTTACGAGACTTCTCAGTCCTGCCTCAAGCTCGGCAACGCTCATTTTTGCGGGCTGAAAGTTCACATCGAAGAGAGTGCACAACTCCCACGCTTCATCGCGAAGGATGCGGCCCTCCTGCTTGAGGCGCGCATAGAGCGGAGTACTGGGGAACGCTGTCTGAACGGTGATCTGAATGTCGTAAAGTCCGCTCTGCTGGACGAATTCCCAGACCGCGTCGAAAGAGTCGGTGCCCATCCCGTCGAGGCCGAGGATGAAACATCCGTTCACTCTCACGCCGCGATCCTGGATCCTGCGAATCGCTTCGAGATAGGATTCGACGCGCTTGGCCTTCCAGTTCGTTCTCTGCTCGACCCCATCAATTCCGGAGAAGGTTGTTCCTTCAAGGCCAATCAGAATCTCCGCACAGCCGGCGTCGCGCAGCATATCCAGCAGCTCCACATCGTCCGCAACCGAGAGGTCAGTCTCGGTGAACCAACGGATGTCTTCCCTGGCAACGGCGCGCAGCAATTCCTTCGAGTGGGCCTTGTTGACGAAGGTATTGTCGTCAGCAAACTCGATGAATGGCCGCTTCCAGAGCGACTTGATGCTTTGGATCTCGGCAACCACCCGCTCGACAGGCTTGATCTTATAGGTGGGAGAGATACGGATCGATGCGGCGCAGAACTCGCAACGGAACGGACAGCCGCGCTGCGTTTGCACCGTGAGCCGGTTATATCGTTCGATGTCGAGCAGGTCGAATCGCGGCATCGGAGAGTCTGCAAAGTTGTAATTCGTGCCGCGGGCGTCGTACACCGGCTTCAGGTTCCCAGCGCGCAGATCATCGATGATTGCCGGCCAAACCGTTTCGCCTTCTCCTATGGCTACTGCGTCGGCGTGACGCAGCGCCTCCATCGGCAAAGCGGTCACATGCAAACCGCCGAGAATGACGCGCGTGCCCAGAGCACGGTAGCGATCTGCAAGTTCGTATGCCTCGCCGATCTGCGCGGAGAAGCTGGAAATGGCAACGACGTCGAATTCCTGCGGGACGCCGTCGACCTGGGTGATGTCGGCGACCTCGAGATACTGCAGATCCACGTCCTGCGGCGTCAGTCCTGCGAGTGTAAGAAGGCCCAGGCTCGGCAGCGACGCGATAACGCGGTTGCGTTCAATAAAGCCGGGAAGCGTGAGCCCCAGCGCACTGAGTTCAGCGTTGTGCGCGCGAACTCCGCTCATGGCAATCAGACCGAGTTTCATCGTTTCCACCATCCGACAAGAATTGAAAGAATTCCCGTCGTCACTGCAAGGACCGGAACCGGAAAGAGGTGCCGCAGGGATTTTCGCCATGCCGCGAGAAAGCAGCACAGCGGCATCGTGATTGCGCCAACGATGAGCGCCCAGGACGCGGTCGCAAGGCAAATGCCGCGGAGGAAAAGCTGCCCTGAGGTCGCTGCAAATATCAGGTTCAGAAATCCGAGACCGAAGAATGAGATATGCCCCAGCCGCGTCAGTCGCCGGCGGTACGAGCCATATCCTCCCATCCAGTCGTCTCGATGGAAAAAGAGGCCGATGACGGCGCCGGAAAGCACGCCGGCCAGCATTCCCAACCATCCACCAATCAGATTGGTCGTCGGCATTGCGTCAGCCCCTTTCGACTGCGTGAAGATGTACTGTCGAAGATTCGTTTGAGCTGTCCGCGGGCAGTTCCGAAGGCGTGATTCCCACCAACGCCGATCCGTAAGCCTCAAAAGCCGCGATGACGGTTGAGCGAATGAATCCGTCCCACTTGAGCGAAACCAGGTAGCGCACCATTGATTCAACCTCCTCGGGGGAAGAGCGAATGGTGCGAGCTTAGTTAAATAGCGGGGCGGAAAACGGCTACTCAGTACAGTTTCGCGAGTGTCACAGAAACACCGTACTCAGCAGAAACGGCTAAGTTCGGCGCGGGCGGCGTCTGCGAGGAAGGGAAAGACAAAGATGCGAGGCCCCTGTGGGAGCTTGCCCGTGGCCGCGGTGCGAGCGTCGCAGATGATGGCAGCGGTCTGATCAAGGCCTCGGACCCAGCGCGGGCGAGTAGCGTTGCGCAAGACAAGCAGGTCGGACTCGACACCGGCTGCTTCGAGGACGGTGCGCGCAATCTCAACAAAATCGGGCCAGCGCGAAGCAACGCCGATCAGTCGGCGGCCCTTCAGAGATGGGAGCCAGGAATCAAGCCAGGCACGGGCAGAGCGAATTTGAAGAGTGATGAGTTCGACTCCAGCCGGAAGGACGGCACGCACAGCATTTGCCTGGCTGGGTCGGCACAGGGGAATGGCGGCAAGGATCGTTTCCGGATTTGCGCAGTCTTCCAGCGAAGCGCCTGATACCGGGAACTTCGCAAACTCCCCGATCTCTGCCAGGAGAATTTCGCGAACCTCCGGGTCCGGATCGATAAGCAGAAAGTGGTCTGGCGGAGGCGATGCAAGCCACTGCGCGACACGATGGCGCACTTCGCCAGATGGCAGGTTGAGTTCGCGGACAGCGCGGAAGAATCCTGCAATGTGCTGATCGAGAATCTGCTCGGGGGTTGACGGCGGCACTGCGTTGTTTTTTACGTAGACACCGCTGCCGTGCCTGTATTCCGTCCAACCCTCCCGCTCAAGCTCTCGATAGCCTGCACTGACGGTGTTGGGATGAATGCTGAAGCGGCGTGCCAATTCGCGCGTGCTGGGGAGGCGATCGCCGGGAGAAAGGTCGCCGCTGAGAATGGCCAGGACCACCTGCGTGACCAGCTGGCGATAGATCGGCACCTCGCTGGCAGGGGAAAACCAGAATCGCACGGGAATCCTCGCACCCATTCTTACATTGAGAGACTCTGTTTTCAGGACGATCGTGTTGAACGATTAGATACGAGCGGGCCCTGCTACATGAGGGCTACCCGGTCCGCCTCAGCTGCGGTTGCACCCGGCGACAAACTCTCGTATCCGCCGGGTCTTCATCGACAGGTCTCAGTCGATGGGGCTGCAGCCGCAACTTCGCGCCAGCAGCTCCGCGAAATGCAACGCCTGCTTGTGGCCCAGTTGCTGGATCTGTTCGCGGCAACTGAAGCCGTCGGCCAACAGGATCGTTGTAGGCCCGGCTGATTCAACGGCGGGCATCAGGCCGTCGTTCGCGATCGTCTTCGATACGGCAAACTTGTCTGCCTCGAACCCGAACGGCCCGGCCATTCCACAGCACCCAGCCTTGATGGGCTCAACGTTGGCGCCCGCGCGACGCAGTAACGCAATCTCGCTCGCCGGGCCGCCGAAGACAGCCTTGTGATGGCAGTGCCCGTGCACCAGGACATGCGCGCCCTCGAGACCGCTCGGCGCCCAGTCCGGAGCGTTCGCCTGAAGCCAATCGGCCAGCAGCCAAACCTGCCTGCTAAGGCGCTGTGCACGATCGTCCTTCGGAAAGAACTCGAGCAACTCATCCTTGAACACGCTCGCACAGCTCGGCTCGAGAAAAATGAACGGCATGCTCGTATTGATCTGCGGAGCCATCCGTTCCAGCACATCTTCGAGATACGCACGCGCATGACCAAGAAAGCCAAAGTCGTAGAGCGGCCGCCCGCAGCAGATGTGGCCCTGCGGGCTCTTGACCTCGAATCCCGCTGCGGCGAGCACAGTTTCAGCCGCAACCAGCGTCTGCGGATGGTAGTAGTTGTTCCACGTATCCGGCCATAAGAAGACTTGTTGTGTTTCGTGCTTTCCCACCCTTGCGTCTGAACCGCGCCGCAAGGATGGGGCACCCAGCTTCGTTGCCGCGCGGAATTTCACATATGGTTGGTTTGCGAGGCGCGGAAGGTTGCGCTCTTGCGCGACGCCGGCGATGCGCTTGATGATCGGGCCCGTGAGCGCTCCTGTGAGAATGGCGTTCGTGAGTCCCGGTGCAATCGAACCAAACCGCGCCAGTTTATCTGCGAATCCAAAGACGTAGTGTTGCAGCGGATGCACGCGCCCCTTGTAATGCTGCGCCAGGAACTCAGCCTTGTACGCAGCCATGTCCACCTGTACCGGGCACTCCGTTTTGCACGCCTTACAGCTCAGACAGAGATCGAGTGCTTCATGCACCGTCTCGCTGGCGAACCCCTCCGCACGCAGCGAACCGGCCAGCATCTCCCACAGCAGGTGCGCACGCCCGCGTGTGGAGTGCTTCTCGTCTCCCGTCGCGCGGTAACTTGGGCACATCACTCCGCCAACCGTGTTGCGGCAAGCGCCAACACCAACGCAGCGCTCCGTAGCATGCTCCAGCGATCCGCCGTCGCGCGTGAATGCAAAATGAAGTTCGGAATTGGCAACGGCACTTTTATCCGCGCCTTCTTCCTGGCGCGGACCAGCCGAAGGCGATTGGCCCCACCGCAGGTGGCCTTTGCGCAGGTTCTCGATCGGATCGTAGACGCGCACCGCATCGATCAGTTTGCCTGGATTCATGCGATTGTCGGGATCCCACAGCGTCTTGAATTCCCGGAACGCCTGCATCAGCTCAGGACCGAACATCTTCGGCAACAGCGCTGCGCGTGCCTGTCCATCTCCATGCTCGCCGCTCAACGATCCACCGAATCCGAGCACCACATCCGTAGCGCGATCCAGGAACTCGCGAAATTTGCGCAAACCCTCCTCGCTGCGGAAGTCGAAGTTGATGCGCATGTGCACGCATCCCTGCCCATAATGTCCATACAGCGGGCTCGAGTAGCCGTACTCCGCCATCAACGCCGAGATGCTGCGCAGATAGTCGCCCAGCTTCTCCGGCGGAACGGCTGCATCTTCCCAGCCTTCCCAGCGATCCGGTTCGCCCGGCACAAACACCACTGCGCCCAGTGCCGACTCGCGCACGTACCACACGCTTGCCGCTTCAGCCGGCGTACAGATATGCGCAACCGGCGCATGGGGCCAACGCCGACAATCGCTCGCGAGATTCTCGGCCTTGGCGTGCGCCTCTTCCGCGTTCCAAGCACCCATTTCTACAAGCAGAAACCCGACGCCCGGCGGCAACTGATCGAGTTCCTTCAGCGCGATCCCCTTCCGCCGCATGAACTGCACCAGCAGCTGATCGAATCCTTCCAGACCGATCGGTTTGTGCTCCAGTGCCAATGGAACGCAATCCGCCGCAACAAAGGGATCGTCAAATCCCAGCACTGTCAGCACGCGAAACGGCGGGCTGGCCGTAAGATTCAACGTTGCCGAAAGTACCGTGGCGCAGGTTCCTTCGCTGCCCACCAGCGCGCGGGCCACGTTGAAGCCGTTCTCCGGCAGAAGCTCATCAAGGTTGTAGCCGGAAACACGTCGGGGAATGCGTGGGAATTTCGTCCTCACTAGTTCGGCATAGCGATCGCTGATCCGCTTAAGCCCGGCGTAGATCTCGCCCCTGCGACCACCCGCGCGAACGATAGTCTCCAACTGCTCGGGACTTGTGCGCCCCACGGTAATTCGCGTGCCGTCGTAGAGCACGATATCGAGCGTCTCAACGTTGTCGACGGTCTTGCCGCCGAGCAGCCCGTGCACTCCGCAGCTGTTGTTGCCGATCATGCCGCCCAGCGTGCAACGCGAGTGCGTTGCCGGATCAGGAGCATAGGTCAGGTGATGGCGCTCAGCCGCATCACGCAACCGATCGAGCACGATCCCTGGCTGAACCACGGCGATCTTCGATTCGGGATCAATCGACGCAAGCCCGTTCATGTAGCGGGAGAAATCGAAGACAACAGCAACATTCGCGCACTGTCCGGATAGGCTCGTTCCCCCACCACGCGGAAGTACAGCCGCCCCCACAGCGCGGCATGCTTCGAGCGCCGCTTCCACGTCCGCTTGATCGCGGGGCAGGATCACACCAATGGGAAGCTGGCGGTAGTTCGACGCGTCGGTCGCGTAAAGAGCGCGCGATCCCGCATCGAAAAGAACGTCGCCGCGAAGGCAGGCTTTCAGTCGCGCTTCCAGTTCGCGATGCGCGCTGAAGCTCTCGTGATCAAGGCGAGGCTGATTGAGGATTGAGAAAACGCTCACGTGGGAATAGTAGCGCGCCTTGGCGCCTCTTATTAACTTCCGCGCGATAGCTAAGAACAGGCTCTAGCGGGTAGGCCACTCTTCAACCACGATCCCCAGGTCGTTCAACTGCTGGATCGCAGCTTCAACGTTGCGCCGGATTTTGGGCCGGTCTTTCGCGGAAGCACCGGGCAACTCCGCCACCGCCACCACGCGGCCATACTGCCACGCGCCCTGCGGCACCGCAACCATCGCATCGGCCAGGTCGCCGGGCCGAATCTGGATCTCCTGCCTCCTCGCTGCTTCCGGACGCAGCATCGTCCCCTTGCCGACGTCGCTGCTGTTTGCATCCGCCTGGACAATGCGCAGATTGATGGAATTGGGACCGACGGCGAGAAAAGGATTGGCCCACGCGGACGGGTCGTGCACGTCCACATACAGGCTCTTGGTGGGAAGTGGAATGTGCGAGAGCGCCGCGCGCTGTTGGTCGCCGGTAGTGGCGCGCGCCTGCGCGGCAACCTGCGCCTGCTGTTCGGCATTCACCGCATTTTTGGCCACGCCGACAACGGCCTGCTCCTCTTTGTGGCAGGCAACCAGAGACACTGCGAGTAGCACGCCCATCGCCGCAATGCCGGCAATTTTTGAGTGGGGGATCACCCTTTAAGAATATCAGGAAGCCGCGATTTTGAGCTGAAGCGAATCCCGCATCAACCGTTTACTCGCCCTTCCACACGGGAGGCCGCTTCTCAAGAAAGGCCTTGGTGCCTTCGGCCTTGTCTGCGGTGTTACACAGATGACCGAACCGATCCGCTTCACGCAATAACGCAAGATCGAGCGGCAAATCGAGCCCTTCGTCCACAACAAGCAGGGTCTCCGCAATCGCCAGCGGCGCCTGCGCGGCAATCTCCATAGCCAGAGCTTCAGCGCGCTGCATCAACTCGGCCACACGCACAAGCTCGTCGACTAACCCAATGCGAAGTGCTTCTTGCGCATCAATGATCGCGCCGGTCAGCAGGAGTTTAAGTGCCGCTCCTCGCCCCACCAGTCGCGGCAACCGCTGCGATCCGCCGTATCCGGGGATCACGCCCAGCTTTACCTCCGGCTGACCGAACTTCGCATCCTCGGCAGCGATCCGCAGCGTGCAGGCGAGCGCCAGCTCGCACCCACCCCCGAGCGCAAAGCCTCTCACACAGGCAATGACCGGCTTACCGAGGGTTTCAATCTTGCGGAAAACGGCCTGTCCCCGAAGCGAAAAAGCCTTGCCCGCTCCGGCATCGGCGTCAGCCAGTTCGCGAATGTCTGCGCCTGCTGCAAAGGCTCGGTCACCTGCGCTGGTCAGCAACACAACCCGTACTTCTCTGTCCGCCGCCAGTTCGTCGAACGCAGAATCCAGTTCGGCAAACGTCGCAGCGTTCAGAGCATTCAGCACTTTGGGGCGGTCCAGCGTCACTACCGCCAGCGCCCCACGCTTCTCCACGCGAATGTTTTCGTAGTTCATGCGAGAACGAGAGTAGCAGAATCTGCCGGCGGCCAAACTATCTGGCAAAAGGAAAAGGGCGGTGCCGTTTTCGGCCCGCCCTCAAATTTTGCCAGAGATGTACAGAAAATCTAATTCAGGAGGCAGTCTTAGAGTAGCTACTTCCCGGTTTTCCGTCTTGAGTCATTCGGACGACCCCAGCCTCCACCATTGGGTTGAGGTGTTTCCAGAACCAGCACAGTGAATTAAAAGGACTTCTGCGGACGCAGCCCGGTGGGCTGATAATCGGATTAATGCCCCAGCAGTGCCACATTCCTGGTCCAGCGCTGGATTCATCCGTCTTGCTGCCAACCAGTGCAAGTCTGACTGGCCCGCCTCCGGCGTCTGCCCGATCTTTCGCTGGTTCCCGCCAGACCCGCGAGTGGGGGCGTTTCGCATCCTGGCTGATGGCCTGTGTTCTCGTTTTCGTGCTCTCAGCCGCGGCGTTGGAGCCGACCACTCCGCTCGCCAGTTACGGGCGCCAGTCGTGGGTTATGGAGAACGGACTCCCGCAAAACACCGTCCAGGCGATCGCGCAAACGCGAGATGGATTTGTTTGGCTGGGCACCGAGGCAGGCCTGGCCCGCTTCGATGGAAATGGATTCGTTCTGTTCGATCAGAACTCCAAACCGGCGCTTCCCAGCAATGACGTGCGCTGCCTTTTCGAAGCCCGGGACGGCACCTTCTGGATTGGCACTGCCGAGGGTCTGGCAAGTTGGAAGAACGGCACGCAAACCGCGTACACCACCACTAACGGACTGCCGAGTAACGCGATCCGCGCGTTAGCGCAAGACAGCGCGGGTGCACTGTGGGTTTCGACCGACCAGGGTGCCGCTCGACTGAATGGCGATCACTTTGAACAAATCGGACTCGGGAGCCATGAAATTCGAGTCACCGATTTCACCGCTCACGGCCAAAGCGATTTCTGGTCAGATTCAGCCCAATGGCCGCAATCCGATGAAGCTACGTCGTGGGTCGTTGTTGCCCTGCGCGCCGGACTTACCGTGGACCAGGTTGAGTTCCTAGCTGCGCTCCCCAATGCAACTGCAGCCGTAGCCACCAAGAGCGTGCTGGTAATCGAGCACGGCGACGCGGTTGCCCAGCAATTGACTGCAGGTAAGGAGATTCCAGGCAGCCGCATCCAGGCGCTATTCGCCAGTCGCGAGGGATCGTTGTGGATCGGCACAAATGAAGGTGTTGTCCGCCTTGTTGGCGACAAACTGCAGCGGCTGCCGGTGACCGACCCGCTGGCGTCAGCGTCAATCCTTGCCTTCATGGAAGACAGCGAAGGCAATATCTGGGTTGGAACCGAAACCGGCGGGCTCCACATCCTCCGCGACGAGCGGTTTCGCACCCTCGGAATGCGCGACGGCCTCTCATCCGACGCGACCTCAACTGTCGTCGAGGACGGTGCCGGTACCCTGTGGGTCGGAACGAACGGCAGCGGCCTCAATGCAGTCACCCGCGACGGTGGTTCCATCACCAAGGTCAAGACACTGACGGTTCAGAATGGTCTTTCGAGCGATGTCATTCTTTCGCTTGCGGCAGCTCCGAATGGCGACCTGTGGGTTGGCACTCCCGACGGATTGAACCGCATTCACAATGGCACTGTCAGCTCCTTCACCTCGGCGGACGGTTTGCCCGATGACTTCATCCGCTCCCTGCTCGTCGATGCGGACGGTTCCCTATGGATAGGCACGCGTCGCGGCCTCGCGCACTGGAACCCAGCCGGCGGAATGCAGATGGACATCTTCACCCAGGCGACGGGCCTCGGTAGTGATCTGGTGGGCGCCATGGCCCGCGACGCGCAAGGCAGTCTCTGGGTGGCAACCCTGGCAGGGCTATCACGGCTTCAAGGCGCACCGAAACCCTCTATCTCCAATTTCACCTCGGCCGATGGACTGTCGAGCAACGTGATCACTGCCCTGCTGCCGCGCAGCAATGGAACTTTGTTGATCGGCACTCAAGGGCATGGATGGAATCTGTGGGATGGACAGCACTTTTCGCCCGTCGCACGCACAGGCCTGAATCGCACAACTATTCACGCGATCCTCGATGACGATCACCGACATCTGTGGTTCGCAACCGCAACCGGTATTGCGCGCTGCGATTGCGACATGGCTGGTGGGTGTTCTCACTGGATGGAATTCGGACCCGCCGATGGCCTGCGTGGACGCGAAATGGCCACGAATAGCCATCCCTCTGCGTGGCGCTCTCGCGATGGATGGCTGTGGTTCGCCACACCGAAAGGATTGGTCGAAGTAGACCCGGCCCATTTCCCCGTCAACACTGTGCCTCCTCCCGTCGCTCTGGTGCGCTTTGCCGTCGACGATGTCGATCAACTGCTCCACGAATCGGGGAGATTGCAGGTCCCTGCCGGGCACAATCATTTTCAGTTTGATTACGCGGGACTCAGCTATACCGCGCCGCAAAAGGTGCGTTATCGCTACATGCTCGAGGGCTTCGATCATGAGTGGACTGACGCCGGCGCGCGCCGTTCCGCCTACTACACCAATATCCCGCCGGGCAATTACACGTTTCGCGTTCAGGCGGCCAACAACGATGGCGTTTGGAACACTGAAGGCGCGGCACTCGCGTTTACCCTGCGGCCGCATTTCTACGAGATGATCTGGTTCTACATTCTATTGGCCGCGCTCATTGCGGGATTGATTGTGCTTCTGCTCCGTCTCCGGCTGCTGCGCGCAGAACGCGAATTCCGCGCGGTCCTGGCGGAACGCAATCGCATTGCCCGCGAAGTGCACGACACCCTGGCACAGGGGTATGTGGGCGTGTCGGTCCAGCTGGAAGTTCTCTCGGAGCTTCTGCGAACTAACAACTCGCAAGCCGCTATCAAGCACCTCGATACAGCACGTCAAAATGTGCGCGAAGGCCTGGCTGAAGCGCGCCAGTCCATCTGGGCCTTGCGATCGCAGGACACCGGCGAAAACACGCTCCCCGTTAAGCTGCGCCGCGCCACCGAACAGGCGAACGGACACGGCACGGAGGCGACCTTCAGCCTTTACGGGGCCTACCGGCCCATACCACTGGACATGGAGCGCGAATTCCTCCGCGTGGGCCAGGAAGCAATCCATAATGTGAAGAAGCATGCCGGAGCCAGACATCTCGCCGTCCAGCTTGAATATGGACCGGCAGAAATTGCGCTTGTGGTGCGCGACGATGGACGCGGATTCGCGAAGAGCTATGGTCTTGAATCGCCTCCGGGCCATTATGGATTGACTGGAATGCGCGAGCGGGCAGAAGCTATCGGCGGCACGCTGGAAGTAACAAGCGAATTGGGATTGGGCACAACGGTGCGACTGCAGGTGATGACGCCGAAAGAAGCGCGGGAAAGATCGGGGGAGTAATGGCAGCACAGGAAACCATACGCGTTCTCGTGGTGGAGGACCATCACGTGGTGCGGCAGGGCCTGGTGGCCCTCTTGAATGTGGTGAATGGGATCGAAGTGGTTGGCGAGGCTGCCGACGGCGTTGAAGCCATCGCACAGTTCAGAAAATGCCAGCCTAACGTCACGCTGATCGACCTGCGCATGCCGCGTCTTTCCGGCGTCGAGGTCATTCAGCGCATCCGCATGGAAACCCCGCAGGCTCGCTTTATCGTGCTCACCACCTACGACGGCGACGAGGACATCTTCCGCGCCCTGCAGGCCGGTGCCCGCGCTTACCTGCTGAAAGGCATGACCACCGACGACCTCGTCTCGACCATTCGGACCGTGCATGCGGGCCGTTCGCATATTCCTCCGGCCATCGCGCAACGGCTCGCAGAGCGTGTCGGTACCGAAGAACTCACGCCCCGAGAATTCGACGTGCTGGAGCAGATCGTGCACGGTCACAGTAACAAAGAGATCGCCTCCGCGCTCGAAATCTCTGAAGCCACTGTCAAAACGCACATCAATAGCCTGCTGGGAAAGCTGGGAGTGACCGATCGAACCCAGGCTGCAACCGCTGCGATCCAGCGCGGGATTGTTCCATTGGAGTCTCTGAGAAAGCCAAAGCCATGAACAGGGGGAACATGAAGCAGATTCTTCTTGCACTTTTTGTTGCGTCGATCGGCACCATCGGGCTAGCGCAAAAGGCCGCCTGGCGCCAGGCCTCCGACACTGAACTGGCTTCACTGCTCCCGGCACGCGCCCCGGTGATCAAGGAACATATTGAAACCGAGATGCGCACCGCCAGCGGCATCGTCGACGGACGTGGACGCTACATCGCCGGAGTTGTGCTGATCACCGCCGGCTATAGCGCAGAAGGCAAGTACTCGCATTTTCTCGTCGTTCAATCGCCCATCAAGGTTGGCGGCGTCGACCTGAAGCCCGGCGAGTATGTCTTCGGTTACACGCACAGCGGAGATGAGTTGAACGTGCATTTCAATGAGGCGGCCACAGGAACCCTGGTGGGAACGACAGATGCCCACTTGATACCATCCATCAAAGGCGTCACCAACCTGCACATCTGGCCCCCGGCGACGAGGGCCATCATCCAGATCGGCCGCTTCGGCATTCCTTATGAACTGGATGAAAAGTAGCGTCGAATGCAACGAGCGATTTCCGTAGTCAGGAACGGAGGGAATCATGGCGTGGTATCTACTGGCATGGCAGCGAGCTACCGATTTCAGCGGCAGATCGCGGCGGAAAGAATACTGGCACTTCCAACTCTTCAACGCCATCGTCATGATCTTCCTCGGACTGTTTGCAATAGCCTTTTCTGATCAAGACAAGCCGGCCATGATTCCATTCGGCCTGATGTCCGCGTATGGACTTGTGGTTTTCGTTCCTTCTCTCGCAATCACTGTCCGGCGCCTCCACGATATCGGCAAGAGCGGCTGGTGGTATCTCATCGCCTTCGTTCCCCTGATCGGCGGACTCGTCCTGTTCGTATTCACGGTGCTCGACGGCGACCCGGAACGGAATGAATACGGACCGAATCCGAAAGTCCCTGGCCACGCCAGCGTCGTAATCTGATCGACTATTGCGTGCTGCATAAAGAATGCAATGGTTTAACGCAAAGAAAAAGGCAGCTCGGAGTGGGCGATGCAGCCGCGCAGTTTCTCTGAAGAGTTGCGAATTGCTTCGATAGAGCCGAGGATATCTTCCAGCAGTTCATCCACATCGTTAGGGCAACTGTTAGCCAGCTTCTGCTTGGCCAAAGCCCAGACGCCTTCATCAGGGTTGAGTTGCGGAGCATAGGAAGGAAAGTACTCGATGCGCAAGCGGCGATGTCGGCCAAGAATTTGTTCGATCGGTTTTCCCTTGTGCGTGGAGGAGTTATCGAGCAGAACAATGACCGGCCCGCGCAGGTGGCGGAGCAACTCGCGCAAAAATACGCAAACTTCGTCCTGTCCGATGTTGTCATAGAAGAGCAAATAGTAAAGCCCCAGGCGATGTCGGCTGGGGCTTACGGAGATTCCAGAAATGACGGAGATTTTGTCTCGCCGTCCCTGGCGGTGACGATGAATGGGGGTCTGTCCTTGCGGAGCCCATGTCCTGACCACATTGGGAATCAGCAGGAAGCCCGATTCGTCTGCAAAGACGATATGGGCACCCAGCCTTGCAGCGTTTTTTTTATGCGCGGCCACTCCTCTTTCTTCCATCGTTCGATCTCCTCTTCATTCCGCTCCAGTGCACGCCGTTCCGGCTTTTGTGGAGTCCATCCCAGGCTGTGCATCAAGCGGCCGATATGGTCCGGGTGATAGCGCACACCAAACTCACGTTCGACCATCTCGGCAATGCGCAGCGTAGTCCAAAGATTGGTTCGGTAGCCCTGTGCCATCGGTCCCTTGAGCAGAAGGCGGACAAGCCGCTTTCTCTTGCCAGCCGCCAGCTTCAAGGGGCGCCCCGGAGAAAAGCGTACCTGCAATGCATCCGCACCGCCGTGTCGGCGCGCGTCTCGCCAGCGCATCACCGAACTCGGATTGCATCCGATCTGCCGTCCAACTTCATTGAGAGAGAGTCCATCATCCAACAACGCCAAAGCGCGCCGGCGCCGATCCTCAAGAAGATCGGCACTCCCCTTCAGTCTGGGCATAAGGAATAAATTCCTCAGCCTCCATTATTGCATTATTTATGCAGGCCTCAATAAGGGCCGAAATTCAGCGCAAGAGAGAATTTAAGGCTGCAGAACAACGAAGGCCCGCAAAATGCGGGCCTTCGTTGTCCGTGCTAAGGGAGGGCCTACTTCTGCGCGGTAAGCAGCGCCTTTTGCGCGGCCGGAGATGGCGGGTTTACCTGCGCATTCAGGAAGTCCGTCAGATCATCGACATCCTGTTGCGTCCCAACCACGGGCGGCATGAATTTGCGATAGGGTGAATCGGCTTTGTTCTCATGCAGCATCACGATGAAGTTGTGAATGTTTGCGCGATCGCGGCCCTCAAGCAGATGAGCCAGCGGCCGATATCCCTGCAGCGTATGACACGATCCGCACTCCCCACGAAAGATCGCCTCTCCCCGCGAGTAGCTTGATGCCGAGCCATTCCACACCCAGTTGGAATCGGCGAGATACCCCTGCGCATTGATCTTGCTCACATACGGCACGCGCACGCCATTCGAATACATCCAGCGTCCGATCACATACGGTTTGCGCAGCATCTCGCGCGAGTATTCGCCTGCACCCGTGGCCATCAGCGCAAGAACAAGGACCGCCATCGCATGAGAGAGGTTGAATTCCTTCGGATTTCGATATGCCAGAAAGTACGCAACGAAAATAATTGTCGCCGACGTCACGATAATGATCAGGGCCATTCGCGTGACCGTCGAAAATGTGCCCGAGTTAATCGTGTCGATGCCAAGCGTTAGCAGTGCGCGCTGTGAAGCCGGAACCATCGCGTAGTACCAGATCATCAGGAAGGGCATGGCGACAAATGAAGGCACGAGCCACTTCACGCTCCACTGCACTTTGCTTGTCTTGAGTTCGGGATGCTTGTCACCATCGATACGGCTCGCAGTAATGAGCGCCCAGATCCCCGCCAGTGACGCGCAGACGCAGGCGCGTAGGAACAGGCTCGGCCAGTACGTCGGATTGAAGAACGCATTCCAGAACTTGCTCGCCTCATTGCCTGTCCCGGCAACACCGATCCAGGTATCACCCGGCGTGAGCATGAACGACAGAATGCCGTTGATGATAATCAGCGTGAATACTGAAGCGCCGGCATATACCCAACCCACTTTCAGGTGCAGCTTCTCAGGAATCCGATTCCACGTGTAGTAGTAGACCGCAATCGTCGTCAGCTCGACCATGAAGAAGACCCACTCCATCGCCCAGCCGAAGACAAAGTTATGGATCAGCGTGCTCGTTGCCTCGGGATGCGTCAGCCCGATTGCAAACCAGATGCCCACGCCCGACACCGTGCCAAAGACCGCCGTCAGAACCAGAAAGAACTTCGAGTGGCTCGCCAGCTGCTTCAGCCAGTCAGCACGAAGCGCGGGATCGGTCATGCGCATCGCCTTGCGCTCAGCCAGCGGCAGATAGAAACCTCCGCCCACCGCAAACTGCGAAATCATGACGTGGAAGATGGCGATCAACCCGATCACCCACCCGGACCCTAAATGCGGAATGTCCCAAAACGGATAGTTCATTCTTAGCTCCAAGCTTTAAGCTTTCAGCCGTCAGCTTTCAGTTTTTTCGTGCCACCGATGAACTGAAGGCTGAGAGCTGACAGCTGATCGCTGTCTTACCGAATCGTCCAATACCCAATTGCCGTCGTGGCCAGGAGCGCAAACACTGCGATCAGGCCAAAATAATGTGCGGCGCGTCCACGCTTTCCAGAATCGCTGCTCGTGTCGTAGAACGGAATCAATACCCACAATGCGATACCGATCGTGAATAGCAGAATGCCTGCAATCTCTCCAGGCTCACCCTGCAGCCACTTCACCATGCCGAGCAGTTTCAGCATCTCGAACGGACTCATAAAATACCACTCGGGATGAATGCCCATCGGGGCAGGCGCCAAGGAATCGAACTGCTTGCCAAGCTGCCATGGAAACACCGACGCCAACAGCGCAAGAACGTTCAGCGAGATGAGCCACATCGCCAGATCCTTGCGCAGGAAATTCGGCACGAACGGCATCGTCTTGCGTTCGCTTGTCGGTTTTTCTTCCTCGCTCGGCGGAGCAGCGTTGCCGTGCTTCTGAACGAGCCACAGATGGAATCCGAGCAGCGGCAGGAATATTGCCGGAAGCACCACCACATGCAGTGCGAAGAAACGCTGCACGGTGAATTCACTAACATCCGGGCCACCACGCAACATGCTGGCAATTGCAGGTCCGATAAAAGGAATCGCCGCGGGAATCTGCAGACCAACCTTGGTCGCAAAGTAGCTGAGCTCATCCATCGGCAGCAGGTAACCGGAGAAACCGAACACCGACGCGATCCCCAGCAGACCCATGCCGCTCAGCCAACCAAACTCGCGCGGCTTGCGATAGGCCTTCATAAAGTACACCGAGAACATGTGCACCAGGATCGAGAACATCATCAGGTTTGCCGACCATGCATGCGCCGAGCGGATCAGCCAACCGAAGTGCATCACGTACGTGATCTGCCGGACAGATTCAAATGATTCGGCGCCCGGCCTGTAGTACACCAGTAGCAATACCCCGGTGAAGCACTGCACCAGAAACAGGAACAGCGAAATGCCGCCCCAGTAGTACCAGAATGATTGGGCGTGGACCGGGACGGTCTTCTTGCGCGCAAAAACGAGGAGTTCCGAAAGGCCGAGGCGCTCATCAACCCAGTCGTATAGAGAAGCGGTCTTTGTAGTCATGCCTGTTGTCCTTTTGCGTTACGCGCGCGAGACTTCAACCGAGTTTTGACCAACCACGACATTGAACTTCTTCAGTGGTTTTGGCGGCGGCCCACTCACATTCGCGCCCGTATAAGCGTTGTAAACACCGCCGTGGCATGCGCAGTGAATGCGATCGGCCTGCGGCTCATACTGCACTGTGCATCCCAAATGCGTGCATACAGCGGTGAGCGATGCCCAGGTGCCATCGGCGTGATGAATTAGCATCGCCGGCGATGTGCCGAATTTGAACATCAGCACCGATCCCGCGGGCAGCTTCTGAGCGTCCTTCAGCGATACTTCCTTCACCGCCGACGCGCTTGAGGCCATCTCTTCGGGCGATGCCAGGTAGCGATAGATCGGATAAGCCAGTGCGGCCGTGTAGCAAAGCCCCGCAGCGCCGGCCGCAACCAGAAACGCACGGCGCGTAGACTTCTCGGCCTCTTCGCCCGGCTTCATTGTTGGTTCTTCAAGAACAATATGCGAGCTCATAGCACCGCTCCTTCCATCGGCTTTTGTGCGCGTGCCACCACCGAGATCAGCCATCCGACCACGCCCAGGCCGCCAACAAACAGCACCAGGAACAAGCCGACCACACCCCAGTTGGTCACCACCGTCCGGTTCCACACGTCAAAGCCCTTCGCCAGCAGCGACAGATCGCGCACCGCATCGCGGAAGATCATTAGCGTGAGTTCGATCAGCAGTGCCAGAACCGCGCTAGTCCAGCCGAGCCAGTTCGCCGCTACGCGTCCGAATCCTGCAAACGCCGCCGCAAGCACCGCAACGGCAACCAGAGCCAGCCATCCATATCCGGCAAACGCTGCGAAGTGATACAGCGGATGTGTCGACAATCCAGCCTTTACCGCATCCGGCTGTACACGAACGGCCCAAATGCCGGCAGCCAGGTAGACGAGCCCAAAGGCCGCGGCCAGCTTCCCACCTAGCCCGGCGACAAAGCGCTTCTCATCCGCCGTGAAGGTGCTGCGGCCAGCAAGATACACGAGCCACAGTCCGCCAATGAACAACCCGCCGGCCATCATCAGCAGCCAGCGCGGCGTCAACGTGGGATCGCCCGTGGGCAGGTACGCACCCATTGCCGATGCCGAATACATGTCGCGCCACACTTCAGGCCTCAACATCAGCGTCATGTTGGTCGAGAGCATGCGTGCGATGTAACCGGCAAGCAGCCAAGCCGAAAGACCGACCCACCACGCCGACTTCCCTGCTTCGAGCCGCGCCGAGAACTGGTACAGCAGCCAATAAGTCAGGGTGAGCACGGCGATGATCGAAATCCAGTACACACCGATCAGCACGCTTGACGTGTACAGGGCGCGGCCGTAAAGCACCTGCGCAAACAGCAGCGGCGGAACTCCGAGGTTGATCACATACGTCATCACCACCGTCAGCCGCTTCGCCAGCGCCCGCGCGGTAACCTGGGATTGCGGCGAATTGCGGAAGAGACTCAGCAGGACGGCGACGAGCAGCCCGCCCAGTAACATCTCCACCGCAACAAAATGCAGCGCCAGCGTCACGATATGCAACAGCTTGATCAGCCAGATCGGTGCGGGCAAAGGAATGGGATCTACAGCGGGAAACGATTGCATGAGGTCGTTAAAGAGCCCCTTTCATGGTTCAAGCACCTTATCGGCAAAGGAGAATATCCAAATACGGTGGCTCTTCGAGTAAATGTCTTTGCAAATTCGAAAAGCATTTTGGACTGTTTTTCTCCACTTGACTCGAAAGGACAGAATTAGCTGCTTGCCTGCCCAGGGTCTGTGACGGTGGATACATTCGTCGGTGACACTCTCGGCTACTCTGCTCTCAACTTGCTCCGAATTGGACATTGATAGTCCGGATAAGCCGGAATTTCAGACGAAAACGACATGAATTCGAAACCTGAGAACGACCCAGCAGCCAGAAAATGCAACTCGTCAATGCAACTGACACGTGCCGCCGACTATGCCGTGCGCGTGATGGTGCACCTGGCCACCTTGCCCCCCGAAAAGCGAGCCTTCCTTCCAGACCTCGCCAAGGCCACATCGGCTCCGGAAAGTTTTCTCTCCAAGGTGATGCAGACCCTGTCGCATGCCGGGCTGATCTCCTCACGCCGGGGGAAACTGGGCGGTTTTGCGATTCTGCCACATGGACGCCAAGCCACTATGCGCGAGGTGATCGAAGCAATCGACGGCCCCATTTGCCTCAACGTCTGTCTCAATGGAGGCAAAGAATGCGAGCGCAAATCATGGTGCCCCGCTCACCCGGTCTGGGCGCGAGCCCAGCGCGCCATGATCGACGTGCTGATGAGTGTGACGGTCTCCGCCATGGCCTCCCGGACTTCGCCCCAAGGCTCGGTCCCTCTGTCCACCTGCGACAATTAGTCGCGAGTATGAATCTGGGCGAGACTTTGGCAATCCCGGGGCACGGATCTTTACTCTTTTGGAATCCCCATCAGGCTCCATTCATTTCAGGCCCAATTCAAGCATCCAAATCTTCGAGGTGAATAAATGCGTGAAAGAATTGCCCTGGCGCTCGTGCTGACCGGGCTCATCGGATGGGCAAGCGGTTGCAAGCAACAAGTCGATCAGGCGGAGTTCAAATCCGCGATCAACAAGTCTTTCGCCGGCCACCACGAATGCGTCTGGCCCGAACCAATCAAGCTGCCTGCCGAGGTAGACACCTCTAAAGACGAGAAAACCCGCGACTACGACACCCTTCTCGATGCCGGCCTGCTCGTCCGGGGAACCGCGGAAAAGAAGCGCTTTCTCGTGGGCTCCAAGCAGGTGAATGACTACGACCTCTCCGACAAGGGGCACTCCGCCTGGACCCCCGACCCCAACCAGCCAGGGTACGGCAACTTCTGCTTCGGCCACTTCAACGTCACCGCTATCGACAGCGCTACCCCCAACGATCCCTCCAACCCCACGCAATACACCGTCACTTACCGCTACGAGGTTGAAGGCATCCCCGCCTGGGCCAGCACCCCCGAATCAATGAGGACCTTCCCGAAGATCGCCGCTGACACATCCATCCAGTCAGCTACGACCACCCTCGTTAAAGGCACGAATGGAGGCTGGGCTGTCGTACCTCCGGCATCGCAAACCTCGCCTCCTGTTCAATAACCACGTAATACGACGAGATAGAGTGTCATCCTTGTATCTCTAAATAAGCGACAGTTTCGGTGAAACTGTTGGAGTGGGGGAGTCGAGGCATCGACTCCCCCGCGGGCGGACGGCTCCCGTTCATCCTGCGGTCTTAACGACCGACGCTCAGCACAGGCGACCGCTGCCCAAGTCACGTACGACCGAACAGTCGCACGATCTCAGTCGAACATACAAGGCAGGTTACCGTGACACGGATCATTTGTGGAGTGGATATTGGTTCATCTTCTTTAGCCGCGCGCATCGGACAGGACGGCGCCGCGGCCAGCTTCGCCAACAGCCCGGAAGGCATCGCAGAGTTGGCTGCCTTCTGTGATGACCCATCAAGTTGCACTGGTCGCCATGGAAGCCACCGGCGGCTACGAACAGCGGGCCTTTGCGCAACTGTCCGAACACGGCCTGCCGGTGGCGGTAGTCAACCCGCGCGCCGTGCGCCAGTTCGCGCAGAGCATGGGTTGGCTGGAGAAGACCGACGCGATCGATGCCGGCATGATCGCCTGGTACGCACAGACAAAGAAGTCTCAGCCGCTATGCCTGGCCCCGCCGACCCAGCTCGAGTTGCGTGCCCGCGTCACGCGTCTGCGCCAGCTCACCGAGGTTCGCACCGCGCAGCTGAACCAGCAACGTCTGGTCACCAATCCCGCGATTCAGAACAGCTTCCGCGCGATACTCAAGTTCCTCGCCGAGCAGATCGAAGAACTCCAGCAGGCCATCGCTGCGCTGATCGAAGCCGACCCCTTGTGGCGCGAACTGAATCAGGCCTTCCGCACCATCAAGGGCGTCGCCGATCGCACCGTGGCCCGCATCATGGCCGAGATGCCGGAGATCGGCACGCTCTCCAACAAGACCATCTCCAAACTTGCAGGACTGGCGCCTCTGGCCAACGACTCAGGCAAACATCAGGGCAAACGCGCGGTGCGAGGAGGCCGCGCCACAGTCCGCGACATCCTGTTCCTGGTGGGCAGCGTGGTCGCTCGTTACGAGCCCGACTTCATCGCCTTCCAGCAGCGCCTGCGCGCCGCCGGCAAACCACCCAAAGTCGTCCGCATCGCCGTGGCCCACAAGTTGCTCGTCCGCCTCAACGCCAAAGCCCGCGAGGTTCGCCAACAGAGCGTGCCCTCACAACTGAGAAGGTTAGCTAGTCAGCAGCCGTAGTCGAGGTTGTGGGAAAGAGGAAAACGGCAACATCGTTTTCCGCTTTTCCATCAACCCGCCCTTGACAATCCAGACAGTCGCTGAGAGCCCGCGCGTCTGGGGCCTCGTGAACGACGCAGTCGATCATGGGGTAAGCGGGGCGAAGGATCTGCTTCTCCGTTTTACTCAAACATCCTTGCTCGAACATTGCCTGCCTCCCGGCGCCGACCCGTCATTCCATCTTTTGGTTGAGAGACTGCCTTATGCGCAACCCCGTATACTTTCCCAATGTTTCCGGTGAAGCGCGCCTTAGGTATCTCGGCACTCGTGGCAACAGGTCTTTCCGCAACGGTGTATGGACAATCTGCAGCGACAACCAACCCACCGTCCACACAGCAGAAACCGGCCGAAACGTCTCCAGCGCCGGATACCAGTTCACCGCACCAGGTTCAGCTCGACGATCAGCATCGCGTCATCACCGCCGGCGGATTCGTCAAGACCGGCCCCATCGTCTTCCAGGACGTCTCAGAGAAGGCCGGCCTCACCAAGTGGACCCACAAAATGGGCACGCCAGCCAAGGACTACATCATCGAAACCAAAGGCTCAGGTGTATGCCTGCTCGACTACGACAACGATGGCTGGCTCGATATCTATATCGTTAACGGCTCCACGGTCGATGCGCTCTCCGGCAAGGAGACCCCTCCGCACGCCGCGCTCTTCCATAACAATCACGACGGCACATTCACCGATGTTTCTGCGAAGGCCGGGGTCACCAATGAACGCTGGGGATTCGGCTGCGCCGTGGCTGACTACGATAACGACGGCTGGCCCGACATCTACGTATCCAATTTTGGGAAGAACCGTCTCTACCATAACAATCACAACGGCACCTTCAGCGACATGGCCGAAAAAGCCGGCGTCACTCTCGGCAACTGGTCCACCGGCGTCACGTGGGGCGACTACGACGGCGACGGCCGCCTCGACCTCTTCGTCGCCGGCTATCTCCACTGGGACTGGAATAATCCTCCCGCGAAAGGCGGCGAGGGCGGTTCCAGCAACTCCTTTTGCACATTTCGTGGAGAGGCAACTGCCTGCGGTCCGCGCGGCCTCAAAGGAGAGCCTGACCATCTATTCCACAACAACGGTGACGGCACCTTCACTGACGTAAGTGAAAAAGCGGGAGTCGCCGACAAGCCCGGCTACTACGGCCTCGGCGCCGTCTTCGTCGATATCAACAACGACGGCAAGCCCGACCTGCTCGTTGGCAACGACTCCACGCCCAACTACCTCTACCTCAACAAGGGCGACGGCACCTTCGAAGACGTAAGCTACGCCTCAGGCTACGCACTTAATGAGGCGGGCCGCGAAACCGCCTCCATGGGAATTGCCGTCGGCGACTTCCAGAACAACGGCATGCTCGACGTCTTCAACACCACCTTCTCTGACGACTACAAGCCGCTCTACCGTAACGAGGGTGACGCCAACTTTACCGACATCAGCTACCACATTGGTCTCGGCGAAATCACCGTCCCCTTCCTGAGCTGGGGCGACGCCTTCTTCGATTACGACAACGACGGCTGGAAGGACCTGCTGATGTCCGACGGCCACGTCTACCCACAAGCCGACAAGTACAACTGGGGCACCAGCTGGAAAGAGCGCCCAATGCTCTTCCGCAACATCGAAGGCAAGCGTTTTGAAAATGTCCCGGCAGTCGAAGGTACCGGTCTCGCCGACGTCATCGCGGGCCGTGGCATGGCTGTAGGCGATCTTTTCAACGATGGCAAAATCGACGCCGTGATCAACGTAATGGATGGCCACCCCGTGCTGCTGCGCAACGTAAGCCCCGACCATAATCACTGGATCGAACTGAAGCTCATCGGCGGTCCCAAGAGCCCGCGCGACGCCGTCGGCACCACCGTCTATCTGACGGCCAACGGGATGAAGCAACGCGGAGATGTCATCAGCGGTGGCAGCTACCTGTCCAGCAACGATCCGCGCCCGCACTTTGGCCTCGGCCAGGCCACGAAGATCGACGACATCGAGATCCACTGGCCCAGCGGCAAAGTAGAGCACGTCACCGTCCCCGGCATCGACCGCATCGTTTCCATAACCGAAGGCGGCGGAAAATAGATGAGTTCAGTGCGGGTGCGGAGTTCGCGTTCCAAGAGTCGACAGGAACGGAGATCTCTCCCCTGAGACTTGGAAAGCAAGATCTTCGGTGGGAGCGGCGGCCGCGGCGCGGCTAAGTCAAAAGGGACTCCGCCGCCCCTCCCAAACGTTCCTGCGCCCTGTCACGGTGAAAAACCTCTGCAGCTCGCTTTCCCTCGCCAGAGTCTGCCAAGTTCCGCCACGGAAGGTTGAACACACAATCTCGAGGTGGCAACTTGAAGATTTTTGACAGGGTTGCAGCAGGTTGATACCCTTCTTAAGGGCGCATTCCGGCCGTTTTGACCGCCTTTCTGCCCTTTATACGCGTCCCCGTCGTCTAGCCCGGCCTAGGACACCGCCCTTTCACGGCGATAACACGGGTTCAAATCCCGTCGGGGACGCCACACTAGATGATCCATCCGCCGCCGACAACTTCGTCGCCGTCATAAAAAACGGCGGACTGTCCCGGCGTCACCGCGCGCTGCGGCTCGTCAAAGGTTGCGAGCACTTCAGCGGAAGCCACGTCGGAGTTCGCTCCTTGAACGGGCTCCAGCGTTGCCCAGGCCGGCTCATGCCGATGCCTGATCTTTACCTTCACGCGCATCGGCGCAGTGAGTTCGGGAATACTGATCCAGTTCAGCCGGTTCGCCCGCAGGGCGTTGGTTGCGAGCTCAGCATCCGCGCCAACCGTCACCCGATGGTTCGCAGCATCGATATTCAGCACATACAGTGGCGAAGGCGAAGCCACCTTCAATCCCTTGCGCTGCCCAACCGTGAAGTTCGAGATGCCTTCATGATGGCCGAGTACCTCGCCGGTCGACGCGACCAGTTCGCCCGCCGTGTCCGGCATCGCCTCGCCCTGCTCTTCGAGATAGGCAGTGAGGAAGTTCTGGTACGAACCGCCGGGAATGAAGCAGATCTCCTGCGAATCCGGCTTCTCGGCCAGCGCCAGCCCCTTCTGCCGCGCCACCTCGCGCACTTCCGGCTTGGTCATGCGCCCCAGCGGAAACAGCGTATGCGCCAGCTGTGCCTGCGTCAGGCCAAACAGAAAATACGTCTGATCCTTGGCCAGATCGGCGGGACGTTTGAGGATCCAGCGCTTGCGAGCCGGGTCGTACTCGTTGACAGCATAGTGTCCAGTGGCAATCGATTCCGCGCCGATCGAACGCGCGGTCTTCAAGAGCTGATCGAACTTCAGATGGTTATTGCAAAGCGAGCAGGGAATCGGCGTCCGCCCGGCCAGATACTCCGAGACAAACGGCCGCACCACATCCTGCTCGAAGCGCTCCTGCTGGTTCACCACGTAGTAGGGAATCCCCAGGTGCTCCGCCACGCGCCGCGCGTCATACACATCATCCAGCGAGCAGCATCGCCCTGCCTTTGGAGCATCCGGAATCCCGTGCTTGCCCGCCAGCCGCGTCTGATCCCAAAGCTGCAGGGTCAGCCCGACAACCTTCGTGCCCTCATCCAAGCGCGCAAGGATTGCCGCCACCGTAGAAGAGTCAACTCCTCCGGACATGGCGACGGCAATGGTGTTCTGTTGCATCTGTTTGCTCGTTTGGGGAAAGTGCTTGTTCACCCGCTCCGCGAAACGCGAATGGGATGTACACCCGGTTTCCAGGCGGGTACCTGCTATCTAGGATAGGTCAGTTGTTGAATTTGGTCGATTCAGCCCAGCGTCCCAGCAGCCACCGGCGAAACGCACGCAATTGCTGCACTGCTTCAGGAACGATCTGGAGCACGCGATCGATCTGTGCTTCGGTCACCGTCTTCAACAGGCTGAACCGCAAACTCGCCCGCGCCCGTGCCTTATCCAGCCCCATTGCCATCAGCACGTGGCTCGGTTCCGTCGCGCCGGAGTGGCACGCCGACCCGCCTGAAACCGCGATCCCTTTGAGATCGAGCCCGATTACCAGCGCCTCGCCTTCAAGGTTGTCGAACCAGATGTTCGTGGTGTTCGCCACGCGCGGCGCCGGCTTTCCGCCGGCCAAAGCTCCGTTCAGCCCGGTCCCCGGCAGCGCCAGAATCCCTGCTTCAAGCTTGTCGCGCAGCCCGGCCAACCGCTTCATCGTTCCGTCTTCGATGCTGTGCATGGCCAGTTCCACGGCCTTCGCCAGTCCCACGATCCCCGGAACATTTTCGGTTCCGGCTCGCCGCCGACGCTCGTGGCTTCCGCCCACAATCAGCGACTCGACAGGAGTCCCACGACGCACAAACATCGCGCCTACACCCTTGGGTCCATGGACTTTATGGCCGCTGATCGAGAGCAGATGGCAGCCGAACTGCCGCACATCAAACTTGACCTTTCCGGCCCCTTGAACAGCATCAATGTGAAAGAAAACGCCTGTATCCGCCGCAATTTTGCCGATTTCGGCTACCGGCTGCAGCACTCCGGTCTCGTTATTGGCCAGCATTACGCTGATTAGCCGCGTTTCCGGCCGAATTGCCCGCAAAATGTCCGTCGGATCAATCAATCCGCTCGCCTGTGGAGCAACGAGGGTCGTCTGCACCCCATAATTGGCTAACTTGCTCGCCGCCTGCAGGATAGCCGAATGCTCGATCGACGTAGTGATAACGTGATCGCCCGGATGCAGCAGCCCGAAAAGAGCCGTATTATCGCCCTCAGTCCCGCCGGAGTTGAACACGACTTCGGCATCGTGGCAGTTGAAGAACTCGGCGAGCGTCTCTCGCGCGCGGTCCAGCCCCGTACGTGCCTGCTGGCCATCGAGATGGATCGAGGAGGCGTTGCCAAACTGCTCAGTCCAGTAAGGGCGCATCGCGTCCACCACCTCCGGAAGTAGGGGTGTGGTGGCGTTGGCATCCATGTAGATTCGGGTGCCCGGTGCGTTGTTCGTAGACATGTGCAGAGCCTCTCTTTGCGAGGTTATCACAGGAATAAATCACATTGCGGGATAGCGTCAGGGCTGAAATCCAGCTAACTTGCTGACTCGCTAGGCCGCGCAGCATCGCAAACCTGCTGACTTCTTTGTTGCAAAACCATTTCTCCTCAAATGCCGTAATCTGGCCCCATGCCCCGCCTCCCCAGCTCAGAGATTATCGCCCGCATGCGGCATGAGCTTCTGGGTTGGTACGACAGCAACAAGCGCGATCTGCCCTGGCGACACACGAACGATCCATACGCGATCTGGGTCTCTGAAATCATGCTCCAGCAGACCCGTGTCGCCGTTGTCATTGAGCGTTACACGGCATTTCTGGAGCGATTCCCGACGGTGAAAACGCTGGCCGAGGCGGACGAGCAAGACGTCCTCGCGCTCTGGAGCGGCCTTGGCTACTACCGGCGCGCCCGGATGCTTCACAAAGCCGCGCAAACCGTCGTCGCCCAGCACGCCGGAAAAATGCCAACTACCGCTGAAGAACTCCGCAAACTCCACGGGATCGGCTCCTACACTGCAGCCGCGATCGCCAGCATCGCGCATAGTGAGCATGTAGCCGTGGTCGACGGGAACGTTGAGCGCGTTCTGAGTCGGATCCGCGGGTGGGAGTCGCACGATGCCGTCGGCGAGGCCGCCGTTCGCCGCAAAGTCGAGGAGTTCGCAGCAGGCCTCGTCGACCCGCGCCGGCCCGGCGACTTTAACCAGGCCATCATGGAACTCGGCGCCACCGTCTGCACGCCACGCAATCCGCAGTGCCTTGTCTGCCCCTGGGCCGCCGAATGCCGCACCCTCGGCGAACACAAGACGCCCAAGCGCGCTCCTATGACGCAGCGCGAAATTGCGTGCGCCCTCGTTCTTCGCGAGAGCGAGGCCGGCACTCAAGTTCTCCTCGAGCAGCGAGCGGCGACGAACACTGTGATGCCCGGTCTGTGGGAACTGCCCGGGCTCTCAAGCGATGACGCGACCGCTCTCGAAGAAGTCGTGACCGTCCGCCACGCCATCATGCAAGTCAACTACACCGTGCGAGTCCACGTGCTGCCGCCCAGCGATCTTTCCTTGATTGCAAACACTGGCGGAGCGCAACGCTGGATCCAGCTCGCCGAAGCGTCGACCATGGCGCTCACCGGGCTTGCGCGCAAGGTGCTCACCCGTGCTGGCCTGCTACAAACCGCGGTCCGCAACAAGCCGACAGCGTTTGCCCTGCCCGCGATCAGAGGATTACTCTGATACTTCACCCATTTCACAGCTGCACTGTCTTGCAGCCTGCATTCTCCAACGGAGAGTCCATGCACATCGCAAAATTTGCATCGCTATTGGCCGCCGGCCTCGTTCTTCCTGGTATCGCATTCGCGCAACAGCCATCATCTGCCGCAAACGCAGAATCTGTTCCCGCCGTCGCAGGCCTGCCGCCCGCAGCCCGCGCCGCCGCCGCTTCCATCGATCCAGAGAAGATTCGCGCCCACGTGCGTTTCCTCTCTTTGGATTTGTTAGAAGGCCGCGGCCCCGGCACGCGCGGCGCTGAGCTTGCCGCCGAATACATCGCCACGCAATTCGCGCTCTCTGGCCTTCAGCCCGCAGGCGACAACGGCAGCTACTTCCAGAAGGTTCCGCTCTTCGCCGTGCACACCATCGAAGACAAAACGAAGTTTGCCTTCGTGCCCTCGAGCGGTGAGCCAATTGATCTCACATATGGCAGTCAGATCGTGTCGAAGGACCAGACCGGCCAATCCACCGCCGACTTTGACGCACCCATTGTCTTCGTCGGTTACGGCATCCATGCCCCCGAATACAACTGGGACGACTACGCTGGTGTTGACCTCAAAGGCAAAATCGCTCTCGTCATCGTCAACGAACCGCCCTCCGACGATGAAAAATTCTTCAAGGGCAAGACCATGACCTACTATGGCCGCTGGACCTACAAGTACGAAGAAGCTTCGCGTCGCGGCGCCATCGGCGTACTCATCATCCATCGGACCGATCTGGCCAGTTACGGCTGGCAGGTGGTGCAAAACTCACAGGCAATCGAGAAGAGCTATCTCGCCGGCGACCCCAGCAATACCCTTCGCGCCGCTGCGTGGATCCAGCACGATGTGGCGCAGCATCTCTTCACGCTTGCAGGCCTCGGCGACTTGGACCAGGCAATCGATAGAGCAGGGAAGCGCGGCTTCCGCGCACAGGAACTCAACGTGCGCCTCAAGGCGCACATCGAAAGCCGCGTTCGCAAATACGATTCCACCAACGTAGTCGCCCGCGTACCCGGATCCTCAACTAACCCTGAAAACGCCGTGTTCTTCACTGCGCATTACGATCACCTCGGTATCGATCCCGACGCAAAAGGCGACGGCATCTACAACGGCGCTGCCGACAACGGCACTGGCTGCGGCATCCTTCTCGAACTTGCCCGGGCCTTCGCGCAATCCACCGAGCGGCCTCCGCATGCCATGTACTTCTCCGCGGTTACGGCGGAAGAACAGGGCCTTCTCGGTTCGCAATATCTTGGCCAGCATCCGCCGGTTCCGGCGCGGGACATCGCGCTCGACCTCAACTACGACATGCTGCTTCCCATCGGCGTTCCGCTCTCCGCAAGCCTCGGCGGCGCCGAGCGCATCGACTTCTGGCCCACAGTGCAGGCAGTCGCGAAGGACTTCGACCTGAAAGTGCTGCCAGATTCCCAGCCGTCGGCGGGGCACTACTACCGTTCCGATCACTTTTCGTTCGCTCGCGCCGGCGTCCCTGCGTTCTCCATCGACCCCGGAGATCTCTTCGAGGGACACGATGAGGCGTGGGGACGCGCGCAGTCAGAGGACTTCGTGGCTCACCACTACCATCAGCCTTCCGATGAGTACCACGCTGACTGGGACTTCCGCGGCAACGCCAAGATGGCCCGTTTCGGCTTCGTCCTCGGCTGGCTCGCCAGCGAACAAACAAAGTCCGTCGAGTGGCAGTCCGGCGACGAGTTCGAGGCGGCCCGTAAGGCGAGCGAAAAAAGCACGCAATAGGGAATAGGAAATCAGGAATGGAAAAAGCCAGCGATGTGAGAGCATCGCTGGCTTTCTTCTTCCGGACCGATTTCGACGAAGAAATCAGAACGACAATTTGGCGCCGAACTGAATCTGCCGTGACGTCGTGGATGTAGCTGAGACGAGGCCCGCCGTTGGCGATACTCCCGATGTGGCCGACGTGTATACAACTTCATTCGGGGTCTGCAGATTCGTGTGATTCAGGATGTTAAAGAACTCCGCGCGAAACTGCAGGCCGAGACGCTCGGTGAGACGTGCATTGCGTGTAGCCGAGAAGTCGAACTCCGACAGTCCCGGCCCTGTCAACGCATCGCGTGAGACATTGCCATAAGTGCCGGCAGCAGGTGGCAGAAATGCTGCTGCGTTGAAGTACTGCTGCGGCGTACGCGGATACAGCGTTCCGCTGAAATTTGGATTCCAGTTGGGCCTGACCGGATTGCGCGTGTCGCCATTACCCGTTGGGTTGTAGCCCAATTGCGGCGTGAACGGAAAGCCAGTCTGCACCGCGACGATGGCGCTCGCCGTCCATCCGCTCGCAATGAAATTGACTGGCGTGGAAGCGTGATTGAGAAAACGGCGATGTGGACCAAATGGCAACTCATAGCTGCCGTTGAATGAGGCCATATGGCGCACGTCGGTAGCGGCAGGACCCCAGTCAAGCCTGGGATCGAGTGGAAATTCAACAAACGCAGGCGTGTTCCCGCTGACGCTGGTGCTCCATGCCGATCCGTCATCCAGATTCTTGGAGTAAGTGTAATTGCCGCGGAACTGGAAGCCGCTCGCAAATGACCGCCGCACATCTACGACAAGCGAGTGATACGAGCCCACGCCTTCGGAAACCCACGAGGTTGAGTTGGCGAGATTGGGATTCGCATTCTTCGCGCCCGCCGGATCGAAGGGCGATCCATCGGCGAGATAAGTCGGCACCGGCTCGTTCATGTCTTCCGAAAGAATCTGGTGGTAGCTGTGCGAGCCAATATAGCCAACGGTCAGCGAAGTGCGCGGAGCAATCTGCTGCTCGATGCGCAGGCTCCAGTTGAGCACCGCCGGCGTGTTGATGTCGGGCTGCACGTTGCTGGGCGAAACCTTGGTGCCCGCGGGCGGCGTTGTTCCCGGAGTGATGTGGAGATTCGAAACTGCGATATTCGAGATAGATTCCGCGGTGTTGAACGGCGCCGTCTGGTCGAGGCGATAGTCGAGCGTGTCGAGCAGTCCATGATAGAGACCGAATCCGCCACGAACAGCGGTCTTCCCGTTGCCCCATACATCCCACGCAAACCCAACACGCGGCTCGGGCAAAAAGACTGCCTGGTTCTTGCTAAGCGCTGATCCGCCGACAACAGGCTGCGTCTGCAAAACGCCGGCGTCAATCGCGTAGTTGGCTGCGCGACCCTGCGCTTCATTCCAGCCGTTGGTCGATTCGGAACGGAAGCCCGCTTTAAGTTCTAGACGGGGCGCCAGCTTGATCGTGTCCTCCACGAAGGCCGCGCCTTCCAGAGAGCGCCAGCCAAGCTCTGTCGGTGACGGCACCACCGTGAAGGTCTTCACCGTGCCCTGCAGAAATGTCTGAAGCGTGCTGAACGATGCCTGCCCGTACTGATCCTGCGCCAGCAAATCGTTCGACTGAATCCGCTGCAGCCAAAACCCGACCTCGACCTGGTGCCGCCCATGCGACCAGTAAACATGATCGTCCCAGGTGAACAGGTTGCGCGTCGCCGCGTTGTTGCTGCCCACGTTCAAACCTGCCTGCGTGATTTGCGATGCGCCATTGGAAGCGGTGCTGCCGCTGATGACGATGGCGCCGATGGGCTCGCCTGTGACCCAGCCCGAAAGCGAAACAGGAGTGTAGCCAGTGAAAAAATAACTCGCGCGCGAATAGCCGAAGCGGGCCGTGTTCAGCAGGGCCGGCGAAAACACGTGCTGTTCCTGCACGCTCGCCACCTGTTCGCGCAGGCTCTCATCAATCAGGCTCAGCGGATTTTGCGAAGGCGTGTTAGCCGTGCTGTCATCGACCGTGTAGACAGCGAAGAGCAGATCCTTGCCGCCAAGGTTGTCGTCAAAACGCGTGGTGCCGAAATCCTCGCGAATATGTTGCGGCGGGTGGCTGAAGGCCTCCCCGATTCCGCTGCCCAACTCTGGTCCATTCTGCACTGGCCACAGAGCGAGCAGCGGTGCAACGGCCGGGTTGACGTCAACATACTGCTCCTGACCGGAAGAGTCAGGCAGAAAGCCTTGGCGCGCTTCATTGTCCGGCACCAGTGTTACCGCACTCAATCCCCAGCTCTGCCGGAATCCTTCATAGTTGCCGAAGAGAAAAAGCTTGTTGGTGCGAATGGGGCCGCCAAGCGACGCACCGAACTGATTTCGCTGAAACTCCGGAATCGTGCCCTGGTCGAAATAGTTTCGCGCATCGAGCGCACTGTTGCGGATGAACTCGAACGCCGTACCATGCAATTGATTGATGCCGGAAGTGGTGACGATACTGACCTGCGCGCCATCGCGCTTGCCGTAGGTGGCGCCATACGTGTCGGTCGCCACGTTGAACTCGCGCACCGCATCGACGCCGAGCAGTTGTCCGCTCGTCCCGCCCGGCGTCACATTGATGAGCGAAGAACCGGTATATTCGATGCCGTTCAGCAGGAACAGATTGTCCTGCGGGCGCCGGCCGCTTACTGCGAACATATTGCCGACTGACGAGTTCGATGTGCCGGTGCCGCCAGAGCGCTCGTTGGTGTAATTCACCGTTGCGGGGTTCAGGGTGAGCAGTTCGTCATAGCTACGGCCATTGAGTGGAAGCTCTTTTACCTGGCGCTCATCCACCAGTCCCGCGGTTTGCTGCGTCGTGGTGTTCACGCTCGATTGCGCAGTATCCACCGCGATCTCCTGTTGTACCGCCGCCACTCCGAGCACGAAGTCGACTTGCAGACTCTGGCCGATGGTCAGGGTGATGCCGGTCTTCTGTTGCGTCTCAAAGCCCTGGTGCGCCGCCGAGACGGCATATGCACCAACAGGGACGGACGGCGCGAAGAAGCGGCCCTCCGCGTCAGTGGTGAGCGTTCGCTTTGCGCCGGTTTCCGTCTGGCGAACAGTGACGGTGGCTCCGGAAACCGTTGCGCCGCTGATATCGTGAACAACGCCGCTGATGGTTCCGCCGACCACCTGTGCCTCTGCGGCCATGGCAGCAGCGAAAAGAACGAAGGGAAGAATGCGCGAGAAACGGGATGCTAGGGTCACGGGGATCTCCTGAGAAATACCGTCAATCAAAGCCCAATCTGCGAGGGCTAGGTAAGGGTTGCGCCATTCAGCCTGAGGCAGAAGATGCGCGATTAAATTGGGGAAAGGAGAATCGGCTCAGCGGCTACAACAACAGCCAGTCCGCTGGGAGGCGGTGGCGTGGAGCCGCGAATTGGAGAGAACGCATTTCAAATATCGGTTGCCCAAAAAGCAAAAACCGCATCAGCGAAGGGAGCTGAATGCGGCTGTGTGGTGCTGCAAATGAATCGAGCCTGGATCACCCACACGGCCGGTCGAGCGCGCAACAACACGCGACGCACACGGCAGTGGTGAATCCTTGCTTCATGGGGTAAATATATCCGGGTATCTAAATGGCGTCAAACCGGGGGCGCCGCGCCACTTAACAAAAGTGCATCAAAAGCGGCGACCTCAACTACTCACTCAGTAGTAATCCGCGCAACTCAGGTAGTAGCCGCAATGCGTGCACACCAGCTTGCACTTGTGCCCCGTCAGCCGGTGCGAACATGTGGGACAGATCTGGGAGTGGTGGTCCACCGGCGGTTCTGCGGCAGTCTCGACTCCGGCAGAGCAAGCTGCACCACTTTGTGGGAATTTGGCGGCAAATTCATCGTCGAAGACGTGGGGCCTGTTGGGGAGCATGGGTGAGAGATTAGCATGTAAATGTGGGCCCAGGCCACGTCGTATCCCGCCGGGCGCCCGAAGAATCAAATCCGTAACGCCGTCGTGGTATTCCTGAGGCGGCGCACCCCCAGAACAGAGATCAATCGATCCGAAATCCCCAAAGGAGAATACCTATGGCTAGCAAGGCAAGTGCGGTTTGGACAGGTTCATTGAAGGAAGGCAAGGGCACCATCTCGACGGCAACCGGCGTGCTCAAAGACGCCAACTACTCGTTTGCGACCCGCTTTGAAGGCGCAACCAGCGGCACCACTCCCGAAGAGCTGATCGCGGCGGCGCATGCCAGCTGCTTCTCCATGGCTCTTGGCGCACAACTAGGTGGGGCAGGCCTGACCCCTTCGAAGATCGAGACCAGCGCCGCCGTGACGCTTGCCAAGGTCGATGGTGGATTCGCGGTGACCAAGATCGCCCTCAACACCACGGCCAGCGTTCCCGGCGCCACCAAGGAAGTCTTCGACAAAGCTGCCGCCGATGCCAAGGCCGGCTGCCCCATCTCCAAGCTGTTCGCCAACAACACCGAGGTGACCCTCGACGCCAAACTCGTCTAAGCGCGAGTTCACTCCTGCAACCTCATCCCATCCGGGTCGTTTCGCGCCTTACGCAAAGCGGCAGGATGGGATGCATGTTTCTGGGGCGGTCGCCAGCGCTTGTGTAGCCGATGGACGAAGAAGCCTGGCCTGCCCTTTTGAGAAGCTGAGCTGCGCCCGCCGAAAGGAATACTGCGGCTGGATCGCCGGGCTGAAGAAAGAAGACACCCGCCAGGCGCAGATCAGAAAGGCTGTCGAGGTGCTGCAAAATGGAGTGAAAACTCCCGGTTGATTCCCCCGGGCTTACCTTGGTGTATGGCTATCTCCTGTCCCTGCCTCGGTTTCCCCTTGACAGCCGTCGCTCTGGGGCACACAGTTTATGCGCAATCACAAAGCAACTTGATTGTGTTGTGAACTTCGGCGCTCTTGCGCCTGTGGGGGAGTGTTGATGATTCATTTTCAAGCTGTGAATAACCTTGCGATCCTGGTTTCCGGGATCATTTTGTGGGTTCTGGGTGCCATCTGGTACTCTCCGGCCCTCTTCGCCAAGCCGTGGATGCAACTGGTCGGAGTCAAGAGAGAGCCGGGAAAACGCGACGGCTTGCTGCTCGGCATGACGGCGTCCTTTATTGGCGGTCTCGTCCTGTCGTTTGTCCTCACCTACATCATCATGTGGTCGAACACAACGGGCTTCGTAAGAGGTGGAGTGGTTGGCGTGCTCGTATGGATGGGATTCATCGCCGCGACGGCGCTTCCGCAGGGGTTGTATGAGAAGAAACCCTTCAAGCTGTTCGCCATCAACGGCGGTTACTGGCTGCTGGGCCTGTTCGTTGTGGGCGGTATGCTCGCGGTCTGGAAGTAGTCTCTAGTCTTTGACGTTCATCCTTGAGGGGCCGGATCGCGAACTCGGCCGGACCCTCCGGGATTCTACCCGCTAAAATTGCTCCATGAGCAAAACCGTCGTCTCCACCTCGTCGGCGCCCAAGGCAGTCGGACCTTACTCGCAGGGCATTCGCTGCGGCAACCTTGTCTTCACTGCCGGACAGGCCGCTCTTGATCCTTCTACCCAGCAGCTTATCTCCGGGGGAATCACCGAACAGACACGGCGGACCCTCGAGAATCTGAAAGCCGTTCTGGAAGCCGCGGGCACGACCCTCGACCGCGTCGTCAAAGCCAACGTCTATCTCAAAGACATGAACGACTTCGCCGCTATGAACGCGGTCTATGCGGAGTACCTCGCCCCGCAAGGCGTCATCGCGCCTGCTCGCACTACCATCGAGGCCGCGCGCCTTCCCAAGGATGCACTCGTTGAGATCGAGTTAATTGCCGAAGTCGACTGACGCAGGGCGCAACGTCACATCGACGCATCAGATCATTCGGCTGCAGCATCCAATAACTCCGATTGGAGGTCTCATGAGCACAACGCCGAAATCGTCCGACACTGCCGAAAAAGTCACCCACACTGATGCCGAATGGCGCGAGAAACTTACGCCGCAGCAATACCACGTCCTGCGCGAAAAGGGCACGGAGCGCCCTTACACCGGCGCCCTCACGGAGAACCACGAAACCGGAAACTATCACTGCGCAGGTTGCGGAGCGCTGCTCTTTCTCTCCGGCGCGAAGTTCGATTCCGGGTGCGGCTGGCCCAGCTTCGTCATTCCCGCAGACTCAAAGGCCATAGCCGAGCACGAAGACAATACCCTCGGCATGCGACGCGTCGAGGTCACCTGCGCCCGCTGCGGAGGTCACCTCGGCCACGTCTTCCCCGACGGCCCCCGCCCCACCGGCCTCCGCTACTGCATCAACTCTGCCTCCCTCACATTCACCCACGAAGGCGATCGAAGCTAGGGTCGCCTCCGGGTGCGGCTCGCTTTAAGCCGCAAATCCTAAAGTCTCAGGGTCTCTTATGGCTTCCTTCAGAGGCGGCAGGTCTACATCAGAATCATCATCTTGCGTAACTTTAGGGGAATTGCCACATTGGCTCGCGCAAGCAAGAATTCAAAAAAGTAGACTTATTCTCCGAGGAGTTAGGGAATTGTCCACGCAAGCTGTTGCAGCCCCAGTTCGAAACTACCCAATTGAGTTGATCGGCAGCTTGCGCTATGTGGCGCGCCAATCGATTCCGAACTTGCGCGGCAGCGTGCATGGATACGAACTGCTTTATCGGAGCGGCGATGAAGCGGTGTTCCGTGGAGATTTCGAAGTTGCCTCCCGAACCGTTTTGGATAACACAGTAATCTTCGGGATGGAGAAATTCACCGGCGGCTCGTTCGCTTTCATCAATTGCACCTCGGAAACGCTGACCGAGGATTTGGTGCGAGTTCTTCCTCCTGACAAGACTGTACTTGAGGTCCTGGAAACCACCGAGCCCTCGCCCGATCTTGTGGCCGCCTGCAGAAAATTGAAAACGCTGGGATATCGGTTGGCGCTTGATGATTTTGTGTGGGCACCCAAGTTCATTCCACTTGTGGAACTGGCCGATTACATCAAGGTGGACTTCATCTCGACGGGTCCCACTGCACGGTGGGAACTGCTTCGGCGGCTCAAGGGGTACAAGGTTGCGCTGGTGGCGGAGAAGGTAGAGACCCAGCAGGAATATCAGCAGGCCTGTTCAGAGGGTTTCACGTTATTCCAGGGCTTCTATTTCTGCCGTCCCGAGCTGATGAAGAACCGAAAGGTTCCCTCGAATCATCTCTGCCACTTCGAGATTCTGCGCTTGTTGCATACCGATCCGATCGATTTGGACAAATTAAGTCGCGCCGTGAAACGAGATGAATCTCTCACTTACCGCATTTTGCGCATGGTGAATTCAGCGGCTTACGCGGTTCGCACGGAGATCAGCTCCGTACGATCGGCGCTGGTGCTTCTCGGCGAGGAAACCTTTCGGCGCGTCGCTACGCTTGCCATCGCTACCGAGCTCAATACCGGACGCCCTCCGGAGATTCTCAGGATAGCAATGGTTCGTGCCCGATTCTGCGAGCTTGCGGCCGCGTTCTGCGCCTTCAACCCTGGCGAACAATATCTGCTGGGAATGCTTAGCCTGCTTCCCGCCATGCTGGCTGTCCCAATGGAAGAACTTACTCCGGCTCTTCCCTTGCGCGAGGGTATCCGAGAAGCGCTCCAGGGGACAGTCAACCTGGAAGGTCGAATGCTCGAGTGGATCAAGAGGAACGAGTGTGGGGACTGGAAGGGCTGCGAGATGATTGTCAGGTCAAACGGTATTGATGGGATACAACTAAACAATTGCTATACCGAGGCGGTCCTCTGGGCTGAGGAGCAGTTTCATTTAGCAAACTAAATTCTTCTGTTCGACGCAATTGCGAGTGGCCCTGATTTGCTTGAACCGGCCAAATTATAGTTGTTTTTACGCGGCGACTCGCTGCGATACCCTGTGCGCATGTCTTTCTCCACATGCAGAAACCATTCCATCTGCCTGATCCTCGCCGTCGCCATTGCGAATTCGGCCGCGTCCATCCAATCGCAAAGTTCCCAATCCGCTGCTGGTGAAGATACTCAACTCGACCGGCAGATCAAGACCATCGCCGCAGCTCATCACGGCCGCGTTGCGATTTATGCGCACAACCTGCGCACCGGCCAGACCGCGTCCCTGCTTCCCGATGAGCCCGTCCAGACCGCCTCCGTCATCAAGATGGGCATCCTGCTCGACGCCGCGGAGCAGATCCGCGCAGGCAAGGCCACCCTCGATGAACGCATCGTTCTCACCAAGCCCAACCAAGTGGCAGGCTCCGGTGTGCTTGGCGAACTCACCCCGCCCATCGCCTTCACTCTTGGTGATGTCCTCACGCTGATGGTGGTACTCAGCGACAACACTGCCACCAACCTGGCCATCGACCGGCTAGGCCTCGCCCACATCAACGCCACGCTGCGCGCTGCCGGGCTGAATCAGACCGTGCTCTACAAGAAGGTCTACGTGCCCGCCACCGACCCTATGCCGCCCGACCAGCCCAAATTCGGCCTCGGGAAGACCACCGCCCGCGAAATGGCGTCCATCATGGAGCGTTTCGCGACCTGCCATCTCGCTCTCGACAACTCCGCCCCGCTCCCCGCGGACGGAAAGATCTGCGGCGCCATTCTCGGCAAGCTGCGCAATCAGCAGGACCGCGACAGCTTGCCCCGCTACCTTGAAACCCTCGACACCAGCGAGGCTGGCTCCGCGATAGGCAACAAGACCGGCGCGCTCAACCAGGTGCGCAACGATGTCGCCATCATCTCCACCAAGGCAGGCCTTGTCGTGATTGCAGCCTTCACCTGGGAAAATGCGGACCAGCGCTGGACCGGCGACAACCAGGCAGAACAAACCCTGGGCAAACTAGGCAAGGCAATCGTCGATCGCTGGTCACCACTGGGGCTGGATGCAGCCGCATTTCACTGGGATAATCCGCTCGCTGAATCGACCCAGGCTGTCAAAGCGGACGCACAATAGAGCGCACTCAAGACACAACAAAACCCCGCCCTGCAAGGACGGGGTCGTCGAGCCGATGCTTTTTCAGTTCTCCGGCTTCACGCGCCGGCGACGAATGCCAGCTTAAGCCTTTGAAATCTTGCCGGTCTTGATGCAGCTGGTGCATACGCGAATGCGCTTTGGCGCTCCGTTTACCAGCGCCTTTACCGCCTGCAGATTCACGTTCCAGCGCCGCCTCGTCACATTGTGTGCGTGCGAAATGTTGTTGCCGAACTGCGGCTTCTTGCCGCAAATATCACATACCTGTGCCATCTCATCTGCTCCAAACTTGTCTGAGTTTCCGCGCCAGCTCGAACTGTTCCCCAAACCGCATTTGAAACAGCTCTCATCCGTCCCGGCGTACAACTTCAGCTCTCAGACGGGCGAAGGGGCGAATGAAGACACACTCACCCTTCAGCTTGCCGAATATCCAGTATAACCCGAAGCGCCACCCGCGCCAAACCTGCGTTACGTTCCCACCCGAGCGATCCAACCAGTTGAAATATAGGGGAAGACATTGATTTACAAAGATTTCCCCTTCCGGACGAGCCGGAAGGGGATAGGAGAGTTCAGTCACGGGAAAGTGATTGAACAAAACTCGTGCGAAGTGTCAGGCTTGGTTCTGACCTCGGGGGTGGCGGCTGGCGGACCCGCAGATAACTTTGTCCCTTAAGACCTTTCTGATGAGTGGCTCTTTTCTTGAGAGAAGGCCACCTTACTCCTCACCAGAAAACAGCTTTGAAATCTGCGGGAACGCTCTTAGCGGCCGGAAGCGGTTGCGCTTTCGAGCTGCAGGCTCACGTTGCTCAGCTGGATCGTCTGCAACTGGTCGCTTCCGCCTTCGCGGTTCACGGTGTAGCCCTTGCGATCATGCTTCTCTTCCACAAGCTTCGCCGGGATCGTCAGGGTCTTGCCGTTTCCCGCGAGCGTGACTTGAACGTTATCTCCAGTGCCGTTCCAGGTAACCTTGACCTCGCCTGCGGGAATTTCGGTTGAGCCCACCTTCACTGGCTGCGCGAAATTTAGAGATTGCGAGTTCTTGGCAGCAAACGCCGGTGCAGCTGTGAGAGTAAGCAGTAGTGCGTATCCAAACAAACGCTTCATGATGTTCTCCTCGAATGCCTCGTGGATTTGAGGGCTGAGTGAGGCACTGTCCACAGTGAACACCACTTGCAAGATTTTTAAGCTTAAGAAACGTTAAGAGGATTTCGGATGACAGCAAGGATTGCCGCAAACTGCAGAAAAGACGCGGAGATTCAGCGTTTCAGGACAGTGTTAAAAATCGAAGCATGTCAGCAATATCCGTCGTAGCTGGAGTGCACTCGAGCTGCTTTTTCTTACTTTGCGTTTGCGACTTCTTCATGCGCCAGTGGAATCGCAATCGTGACACGCAACCCCGGGGTTGCATTTTCTGCGGCGATGGTTCCGCGATGCAGGTGCACTGCGCGCTTCGCAATCGACAGGCCGAGCCCCGATCCGCCGCCGTTGGTATTACGCGCCTCTTCCACGCGAAAGAACGGATCGAAAATGCGTGTCAAAGCCTTCTCTGGAACGCCCGGACCAAAGTCGCGGATAGAAATGGTTGCCTCGTTCTCATCCTCGCTGATTGAAAGCTCGATCGACGATTTATCCGGCGAGTAGCGAATGCCATTGCGCAGCACGTTCTCCACCGCGCGCCGCAGCAACTCGGGATTGCCTTGCACCGAACCGCACACGTTGCCGTTCACTTGGATCGCGCAACCTCGAACCTCCGCCTCCATGCTGCAATCGCGCACAACTTCCTCGATGATGTCGCGTACGCAGATCTCCCGCTTGTCCTGCAGCGCGGGATCGTCTTCCACCACGTTGATCTCCACAATATCCGCCACCAGCGACGCAATGCGGTCCACATCGCGCTCAATGCGTTCCAGCGCCGTGGTCGAATCTGAACTCGTCCGCGCCAGCTTCATGGCAAACTTCAACCGCGCCAGCGGAGATCGCAGTTCATGCGAAATGTCGCTCAGCAGCCGCCGCTCGCTTACAATCAGCCTCTCCAGCCGCTCGGCCATTTCGTTGAATGAGCGTCCCAGTTGCCCGATCTCATCGTCGCGGTCCGTCTCCACGCGAACGTTCAGGTTCCCTTGCCCGAACAGCGCAATGCTCGTCGCGATCTTGCGGATCGGGGAAATCACGCCCGCCGCGGCAATCCAGCACAGGATCCCTGTCGCCCCGATCACGAGAAAGTAATAGGGGAGAAACGACCAGATGCGCGGCGGACGGCTTTGCCCCTCGGCGGCAAACCAGAATTTGCCGTCCTGCGACCTGTGCGTAATCTCCCAGTGATCGTGAGCGCTGCTGGTGCGCGACTTGACTGCGGGCGGCGCTGGCAGCATCGCCGCCCTGCTCGCACCCGTGACGAGGTCTGTGCCCTTTGCGTCCAGCAGATAATGCGCACCGCCGAAGACGTCGTTCAAGCTGGTGAGGTAGTTCTTCAGTGCCGGTTCGCCGCTGCTCTGCAAAAGATTGCGGGCGCTCTCCAGTTGCAGTTCATCGAATCGGTCGTAGACCGGGTCGATCTTCTGAGTTTGCATCTGCTCTGAGATCGCACGAAAGGCGACAAATGAGAGCGACAAAATGCCCACCATGGCGAGCAGCACCCAGATGTACAGCGAGTGCCTCAGCAAAATTCTAGGCTGCGCCGGTAAAGACATATCCCACCCCACGTACTGTTCTGATCAGGCCGCGCCCACCTTCCAGCTTTTTGCGCAAATGGCTGATGTGCACATCCAGAAAGCGGTCATAGGGCGTCGCCTCCCGCTCAAACAGCGCGGCTGTAATCTCGTCCCGCGAAACCACTCGGCCCGCCGCCCGCATCAGCATCTCCAGCAGATCGAACTCGGTCGCCGTCAACTCCACCAACTCGCCGTCCAGCCACACCTCGCGGGTTGTCGGATTCACGCAGATATTGCCGATCACGATATCTTCCGATTCGGCCCGCGTCAGCGACTCCGACCGCCGCAGCACCGCGCGGACCCGCGCCAGCAATTCATCTGGATCAAAGGGCTTCGGCAGGTAATCGTCTGCGCCCGAGTCAAGCCCGCGAATCCGGTCCTGCTGCTGCACCCTCGCCGTCAGCATGATGATAGGCAGATCCTTGCGCTTCCTTAGCCGCTGCAGCAACTCGAATCCGTCCACCACTGGCAGCATCACATCCAGAATCACAAGGTCGTAGATACCATTCAGAGCAGCGGACAACCCGTCCCGGCCGTTATAGGCACAATCCAGATGATGGCCCTCTTGCGTGAAGAACTCACGCATCATGCCGCACAACTCCACATCGTCGTCCACCAGCAACAACGAGAGCTGTTTCTGTTTCTCCGCGTTTTCTATCTGCTTCAAATCGACCGCTACCGACGCCACGAAAACCTCTACGGCTGATAAGTCTCGCACAGCGCAGTAAAGCCTTCGTAGTCCACTTAACAATTCTTAATGTTAGCGGTGACGGCTGGTGTTTCGAAGAGAAATGATGCGGGTACCTCTGGTCTCGTTTCCGAGACCTGGGAGGGACGTATCGGCCGCGAAGGAGAGTGAATCGCCACTACCGCTTTTCCATCAAATATATTGATGAGTTTGCCAGTTTCAGTACTCGATCTCGTTGGAATGCACCCCGGAGAACCTGCGGGCGTCGCAATAGCCCGGTCCGTGGACCTCGCGAAGCATGTTGAGCAGTTGGGCTATCGCCGCTTCTGGCTCGCCGAGCATCACTCCATTGAAGGGCTCGCCTGCTCCGCAACTGCCGTCCTCATTGGCCACGTGGCTGCCGGCACAAACTCCATACGCGTAGGCAGCGGCGGCATCATGCTGCCCAATCACGCGCCCCTTGTCGTCGCCGAACAGTTCGGTACGCTCGCCGCGCTTTTCCCCGGCCGCATCGATCTGGGACTGGGCCGCGCGCCCGGCGGCGACTTCCACACCATGCGCGCGCTTCGCCGCGATCTCGCGCAGACCGGCGATGATTTTCCTGAGTTGCTCGCGGAATTGCGCACCTATCTTGGTCCCGCCATTCCCGGCCAGCCCGTCAAGGCAATCCCCGGTCAGGGAAGCCGCGTCCCCATCACGCTTCTCGGATCAAGCGACTTCAGCGCGCGCCTCGCCGCATCTCTCGGCCTGCCGTTCGCCTTTGCCGCACACTTCGCTCCGGACATGTTGTTCCACTCGGCGCATCTTTACCGCAGCCTCTTCCGTCCCAGCGAGACGCTGCCTCAGCCGTGGCTCATGGTTGGCGTGCCCGTCATCGCGGCTGAGACTGACATAGCCGCTCGCAAGCTTTTCACCACTCCGCAGCAGCGATTTCTGCGATTGATTCGCAATCAGCCCGTCGAACTTCTGCCGCCAGTAGATTCCCTGGATACGATCGACCAGCCTTGGAATGCCTTCGAGCAAGCCGCGGTTGAGAGCAGGCTGCGCGCAGCCATCGTGGGATCGGATGAAACCGTGAAGGCAGGCCTGGAAAAGCTCATTGCCGAAACCGGCGCAGACGAGGTCATCGCGGTAACCGACACCTGGGATCACGAAGCTCGCCTGGACTCTTACCGTCGATTGGCAGGAATTGCCGCCGCCGTTGAGAGCAAACCACTCGCAGCAACAAATCCGATTTCACGCTGAACGGACCAGGAGGTTGTCGGCCTCGTCCGTTTTGAAACTGACGTTCCAACCAGTTGCGCCCACAATGCTATGTGCATAAGCGATACGCCTCCCGTGCCAAATCTGGTTGCGTGGTGTAGAACACTGAGTAGCACGGTGCGCAATTTCGAGCAAACCCGAACGGAATTCCAGGAGATACTCGCCAAGCCCATTCGTGAACTCGGGCTGAAACTCGAGGGTTCTCCGCTCGAACGATTCGTGCAGCAACTCTATCGCGAACTTGAAGCCAAAGGCATCCACAAATTCCGTCCGCTTTGTTACCTCACCGATGAATGGGGATGTCCCTCGGGCGAGCCCGTCATTGGCATTCCGTTCTATCTGGCCAACCCTGACCTGGCGCAGCTTGAGCGCGATATGAACGACCTGGAAGATGCTCGCGAGATCATGATGTACATGCGTCATGAGGCCGGACACGCATTCAACTACGCGTACCAGCTCTACAAGTCGGCTGAGTGGCGCAATGTTTTCGGTCCGTTTCGCCGCGCATATCGCGATAATTACCGTCCCATCCCGTTCTCGCGGAAGTTTGTTCGCCACATGGCTGGGTGGTATGCGCAGAAGCATCCGGATGAAGATTTTGCAGAAACGTTTGCGGTCTGGCTCACGCCGCGCTCACAATGGCGCAAGCGCTACAACGGCTGGGACGCTCTGGCCAAGCTCCAGTATGTCGATCGCATCGCCCGAAAAGTTGGAGATGTCGATCCCATTCGGCGTCGCGGCCGCACCGACATCACTGTCGATGAGATGGAATCGACGGTTGGGGAATTCTATCGTCTCAGCTTGCCGGAGGAAGTCCCCGTGCAGGAGCTTGCGCTGGATGCCGACCTGCTGGACATCTTCAATGTCTCTCCCAAGCGCCGTAACGGAGTGCGGCCCGCGGTGGAGATGCTACATCAGCATCGCAAGCCCATTGTCGACAAGGTCGCGTATTGGAGCGGCGTGCAGCGTCCGATCGTCAAGCGACTGGTGGAGGCAATTTGCAAACGTGTTGAGGAACTGGGTCTGCGCGTAGATGTTCGACGCGAGTCCGAGTACCTCACCGAGTTCACCGTCTACACAACCGCACTCTCAATGAATTACCTGGTCCGTGGGAAGTTCATTCATCCCTGAGGCGTGAAGACCGCTGCTTCACTCCGATTGGAGGCTGTATGACGAAATTGAAAGTTACCGTTCTGTATGACTTGTGGGAAGACGAACCTGCTGAAGTGCAGGAAGAAGCTCCTCCTCCGCGCAGGCGCAAGGGGCAAAAACAACGCAAGAAGAAGCCGGTAAAGCACGACCGCGAAGAGATCTTCGAAGCATTGGAGAAGCTGGGCCACGAGCCGTCGTATTACGTTCTCGACGGCCGGCCTCAATCACTGGTCGGACTCGCAAAATGCGGCGCCGATCTCATTTTCAACCTCACGGAATCCTATGCGGGCGATGACACGAAGGAGATGCACGTTACTGCATTCCTGGATCTGCTCGAAATCCCCTACACCGGTGCGGGACCGCACGCGCACATTCTTGCGCAGGACAAGTCGATAGCCAAGAAGATGTTCGCTTTTTACGATATTCGGTCGCCCTACTTTGCGACAGCCTATCGCGGCACCATCGACCACGCACATGACATCTCGTTCCCGCTTATCGTGAAGCCCACCTCCGAAGATGGATCCATCGGCATCGATGCCGCTGCCGTAGTTACCAGCGTGAAGGAGTTGATGGAGCGCATCTCCTATATCCAGGCGGAATTCGATTCGCCTGCGCTGATCGAGGAGTACATCGAAGGACGCGAGATCTACGCATCCATCATTGGCAATTACGAGAGCGCACGCGCACTTCCGCTTGTGGAACTTGACCTTTCAAAGCTTCCAAAAGGCGTGCCAAAGATCGCCAGCCAGGATGTGAAATTCGAAAAGGATACGGACGCCTACAAGCTGACCAAATCCGTGATCGCAGAAGACCTCGATGAAGAAACCGTAACCAGGCTTACCGAGATCGCGATCAAGGCCTATCGCGCCGTCAAGCTTCGCGATTATGGCCGCATCGACATGCGCGTATCGAACAAGGGCGAGGTTTATGTCATCGAAGCGAACCCGAATCCATGGCTCTCCAGCGGACAGGAGTTCGCCATGGCCGCGAAGAAATCCGGTCTCTCTTACACCCAAATGATCGCGGAGATCGTAGACCTTGCGATGGCACGGCACGCGTGAAAGTAGTACAGGCGAGGAGTAGACCAACTATGTTGTTCTGCTGCTGCTCGCGATGTTGCAGCCAGCGAAGTGGGAAGAGACCTCTACCAGCTTGCGCCTCGACACAGCCCCCGCAGGCGTACCATTCTTATGCAAGGTCCAGCGTCTTATCTTCGATGAGTCGCGGAGTAGGGCCGCAGGACAGTATAGGTCGAGAAGCAGCATAGATACACCGTTCGAGGACAGACCAGACCATGTCGCGTTTTCGTCTTCTTCTGCTCGGCTCTACCCTCGCTCTTCCCACCCTTTCGCTCTACGCACAGGCTGCTCCCCCAGAGGCACCGTCTCCTGCTCTCACACTCAATGCGCGCACCGTCGTCGAGGATGTGGTGGTGACGGACAAGAACGGCCGAGCCGTCCCCGGCCTGCGCAAAGAAGATTTTCACGTTTTCGAAAACGGCAAGCCGGAGACCATCACCTTCTTTGAGTCAAATTTCGCGGCCACAGAGACCGCAGCTGCTCCGCCTGCCGCGCTGCCTCCCAACACCTTCACCAACATGCCCGCCACCCCTCCGAACAATGTCACCAATGTGCTGCTCATGGATTCGCTAAATACGTGGCCCGAGGACAGAATGTACGCTCAAGTGCAGATGGTGAAATATCTGGCCTCCCTGCCGCCCAATCTGCGCATTGGCATCTTCACGTTGACCGATGAAAAGCTGAGTCTAATTCAAGGATTCAATGAGGATTCTTCCACGCTGAGGAAGGCCGTTTCCAAATTCACCTCGAACTATTCGCATTCATCTTCCCATTCAGTTTCCGCTCAAAATCAAGCGTTGACGACTGCGCTCGATGAAGCGAAGCAAATGGCAGACGACACCCGGCTTGCCGAAAGCGTGAACGCATTACAGCACTTCTTGAGGAATGGCCCCGGAATACTCGATTCGCATGATCAGCTTGTGATCACATTGAACGCACTTCAGGCACTGGCGCACTACCTCGCTGGCGTTCCCGGCAGGAAGAATTTGTTCTGGCTTGTCGGCAATTTCCCAATCTGGATTCCAGCACATCCATTTTATTGCCCGTACCTAGACCTCTATAACGAGACCAAAGACATGCTCGCCGAAGCGGGAGTATCTGTTTATCCCATCGACGCTGGTGGCGTGGGCGTTGACATGGGCATCGGACCATCGCCTTTTGAGCACCAGCCTTCCGCCCGAATCATCAACAGCGAAACCTGGGCCGAAGACACGGGCGGAAAGGCTTACCACGCGAACGATATCAAGCAGGAGATTGCTGACGCCGTCGATCACGGCTCGCGCTACTACACGCTGGCCTACGTTCCCAGCGATGATAAAGAAGAGGGCCGGGAACGCAAAGTCGAAGTAAGGGTTTTTTCCGGCAACTACACGATCTTCTATCGCAAGCATTATTTTGAGCAGACGCAGAGAGAGATCAAAAAAGCGAGCGCTGCGCCCGCCAGCAGTCCCTTGATTCCCCTAATGGCTCATGGAATGCCCAACTCCGCGGAGATTCCTTATCGCCTGAAGGTGGTTCCTTCCGCTATGCAGCCAGGACCTGGCGAGGCGCGCGCCGGGCAAAACGCGCAGCTCGCTGGCAATTTCACTAGGTATGACGTAGATTTCGCACTGCAATCCAACGGATTGTCACTGCTTCCAGCCGCAGACGGCGTGAGGCGCAAGTCTCTGCAGGTTGCGCTGATGGTCTACAGTCAGGACTTCAAGCCGCTGAACTGGGAGATTCGTAACATCAGCTTGCTGATCAAGCCCGAGCAGTGGGCAGTCGACCAGCGTGCTGGCATTCACTTCCGCATCGAGATCGACGCGCCCACCGGCGACGCCTACCTGCGCACGGGGGTGTACGACAGTTCCTCGAGCAAGGTGGGAACGCTGGAGATTCCGCTCAGCGCCGCCACGCTCGCGCTGAAATAACCCCTACGCACCTATCGACAGGGCCCTTTTCATTGAGTGAGAAGTAACCCCGGAAGATCTGGCTCCGCCGCCGTGGCGATCGATTCTTTATCGAAGACCCGTGCTCTTCGACTTCGACGCCATCTCAACAGCCGCCCCGCCGTTGCCCGAAGAAATCCCACGGGTAATTTGATTCCGAAAGAAAAAGAAAGGGCGACATCCTGCGATGTCGCCCCGAGTTGCTGTCTGCCAGTCCGTGGTTTATGGGTAAATGCCTCGAATGTGAATTGCTTCAGCCACGCGCCCGATGCCCAGCATATTCGCCGCGATCCGCATTGGCACCGTTCGATCGAGGTGAATCTTGACAACATCGCGGAACGAGGTCTTCATCACCTTTTCAAGGCGGTTATAAACATCCTGTGCCTCCCAGAAGAGGTGTTGCTCGTCCTGCACCCACTCGAAGTAGGACACGGTTACTCCACCAGCATTGCAGAGAATGTCGGGGATGATGAACGCGCCTCTGGCCTGAAGAATGCGATCGGCGGCAGGCGTAAGAGGTCCGTTTGCAGCTTCAGCAATGATGCGCGCGCCAACTGTGCTGGCGTTGTCGCCCGTCACGATATTCTCGAGTGCCGCAGGAACCAGGATGTCGCACTTCAGCGCCAGCAGCGCGGCTGGTTCGATCGGTTCGCTGCCCGGGAATCCGTACACATGCCCCGTGATCGTCTTCATATGAATCAGCTCAGGAATGTCGAGCCCGTCGCGGTTGTAGATGCATCCCGTTGAGTCGCTGACCGCGATGACCCTGGCCCCGGCTTCATGCAGCAGTTGCGCTGCAATCGATCCGGCATTGCCAAAGCCCTGCACCGCCACGGTTGCGCCCTTCAGTGGAATATCGAGATGCTCGCACGCGCACTGAATCGTGTAATAAACACCGCGGCCCGTCGCTTCGTTGCGCCCCAGCGATCCGCCCAGGCTGATCGGCTTGCCCGTCACCACGCCGGGAATCGTGTAGCCCTTGGTCATGCTGTAGGTGTCCATGATCCAGGCCATGGTCTGCGAATTGGTGTACACATCCGGTGCGGGAATGTCCTGTTCCGGCCCAATCAGCGGAAGAATCGCGCTGGTGTAGCGCCGCGTCATCCGCTCAAGTTCGCCCTGCGACATGTGTTTCGGATCGCAGGTGATGCCGCCCTTGCCGCCGCCGAACGGAATGTTCACGACCGCGCACTTCCACGTCATCCACGTAGCCAGCGCCTTCACTTCATCCAAGGTGACCTGCGGATGGAAGCGAATTCCACCCTTCGCCGGGCCGCGCGCTGTCGAGTGTTGCACGCGATAGGCTTCAAAGCGCCGGATGTGCCCGTCGTCCATGCGCACCGGCACCGTTACTGTCAGCACGCGCTCGGGAAACTTGATCATCTCCCGTGTATCGTTATCGAGGCCCAGGGCGTCCGCCGCGGAATCAAAATTTTCCAGCGCAACGTCGTAGGCATTTTCTTCGAGTTTTGTTGCGAGCATTTTTATTCCTCCCTTGGCCGCACCGTTTACCAGCGTGGGTTGCAGCAGGAGAGAGCCCGCTCCATCTACATCGATTCAGCTGTGGAGACCAGTTCCTGCTCGTGCTTCATCCGTGATTGGTAAACCGGGGTAAGCCAGTTCCAGTAAGCCTGCAGATGTCCGCGGGTCGCATCGAAATACAGCTTTTGTATTGCGTGCGTCACCGCTCCAATTGCTCCGTCCTTCACCGCGCGATGGTCGACGCGCACGATGGGTGCGACGCCCACAGCCGTTCCGGTAAAGAAGAGCTCGTCACATACGTAGAGTTCGCTGCGATCAATCGGCCTCTCGACGACGCGCAGTCCCAGTTCGCGAAACGCAAGTTCCATGATGCAATTGCGCGTGATGCCTTCGAGAGCGTTTTCGGTTACGCAGGGCGTGATCAACTTGCCGTCGCGCACCATGAAGATGTTGCAGGTGGCGCCTTCGGCAACGTGTCCGTTTTCGTTTAAAAAGATCGCTTCGTCAAAGCCCGACTGCCGAGCGTCGTCGCTGGCCAGTGCGCTGTTCACGTAGGCACCGCAGATCTTGGCGCGCGCCGGAATCGCATTGTCCTCGATCCGACGCCAGGAGCTTACGCCCGCATGCAACCCCTTGTCACTGTGCAAATATTCTCCGAATGGAAGCGCAACGACGGCAAAAGCATCCTGGTCGTCCGTGCTGACGCCAATGCGTTCGGCGCTCTTGTAGGCCAGGGGGCGCACGTAGACATTCGTGTGCAGGGAATTGCGACGCATCAACTCGACAGTGATGGCACAAAGCTCCGCCACGGTGGCCGGAACGTGAATGCGCAGGATGCCGTAGTTCTTCTTCCAGCGCTCGTAGTGCTCGTGGGCGCGCAGGATAAATAACTCGTCTTCCGCAGGAACCCAATGCGCGCGGATGCCCTCGAAGACGCCGGTGCCGTAGTGCAGTGCATGCGTGAGGATGTTGACCTGCGCATCGCGCAGCGGCATATATTTGCCATCGAAGTAGACAATCAGGTTCGGATCGGCAGTGCCTTTCATACGGCAACCTCTTTGCGCGATGCACGATACAGTTCGCGCCCCCGCGCCAGGGCACGTTCGTCAAGCTGATACCAACGCTCGGATGTAACCAGGCGGCGTAGAGCCGCATCGATACTGGCCTGCGGCAAGCCGCCCGAGATTTCCAGCAGTGCTCCCAGCATCACCATGTTGGCCGCGCGCGGATCGCCCAGATCATTGGCAGCTTGCGTGAAGTTCAATGCGAGCACGTTGACGTCGTCTCGCTGACAGTCCTCCGGGAAGACGTCTCCGTTGTAGATCACCCACCCGCCCGGTTTCACGCTCAGGTCAAACTTGCGCAGCGACGGTTCGTTCATCGCAACGAGGAAGTTCGGCACCGTGACGAGCGGCGAATCGATGGATTCTTTCGAGACGCGCACGTGGCAGTTCGATGTTCCTGATCGCATCTCCGGCCCATAGGAAGGCAGCCACGACACTTCGAGGCCGGAATCAAGTCCTGCCTCGGCCAGCACTTCGCCCAGCAGCAGGACACCTTGCCCACCGAACCCCGCGACGCGGACATGAAGGTCAACTTCGCCTGTCATGTTGCATGGAGCGGGAGTCTCGGGCAGTTCATCATGTTCAATTCCAAGGATCGCGGGAATCTCATCAAGACCGGGTGCGTGAGCGGCTGCGGCGCGCGGCTGCCTGTCCTTGGTGCGATCGCAGACCACGCCGAGCGGATACGTCTTCTCCATCACATCGCGCACCCAGTGCTGCGCATCGACAGCGGACATCTTCCAGATGGTGGGGCAAGGCGAGAGCACTTCGATGAGGGAGAAGCCCAGACCTCTGACCTGGTTTTCGACCGCCTTCCTGATGGCGCGGGAGGCCTTCGCGATCTGCTTGTTGTCGCCGAGGCCGACGCGCTCAACGTAGACGGGAGCATCGAGTGTCGCCAGCAGTTCACTCATGCGCAGGGGATAGCCTTCATTCTCTGCACTGCGGCCGAAGGGCGTGGTCGTGCTCTTCTGGCCGATCAATGTTGTGGGGGCCGCTTGCCCGCCCGTCATGCTGTAGATGGCGTTATTAACGAAAATGACGGTAATATTCTCGCCGCGATTGGCAGCATGCAGAATCTCAGCCGAACCAATCGCCGACAAATCTCCGTCGCCCTGGTAGCTGATGACGACGCTGTGCGGATGGCTGCGCTTGGCCGCCGTTGCAACGGCGGGTGCGCGGCCATGCGCTGCCTGAATATTGCCCACATCGAAATAGTTGTATGCGAAAACTGAGCAGCCGACGGGGCTGATGAGCACGGTTCCGTTCTGAATGCCGAGCTCCTCGATCGCCGTAGCCAGCATCTTGTGCACGATGCCGTGGCCGCAGCCGGAGCAATAGTGCGTCTGGTGCTGCAGTTCTTCCTTGCGCTCGTACGTCTCGTAGAAGACTTTCGACTTCGCATGCACAACTTCGTAATCGGATTCCATGGCGTTAGACATGGGCCATCTGCTCCTGTTCCGCTAGCCTGCGTGCATGAGCCAGAACAAATTTAAGAACGTCCTCGTGCGACGGCACATTGCCTCCAACGCGACTGAGAAACTCGACTGGACATGCGCCGTTCAGTGCGAGACGAACATCTTCGAGCATCTGTCCGTTGCTCATCTCCACCACAACGAATGAACGTGCGCGCCTGGCCAACCGCTGGAAATGCAGAGTTGGAAACGGATATAGCGTGATGGGCCGCAACAGGCCGACGTTGATACCCATCGCGCGAGCATCGGCTGTGACGGCTTTCAGGATGCGGCCGATAATGCCGTAACCCACCAGCACGATCTCGGCGTCATCGGTGTACCAGTGTTCGGCGCGCGTTTCGTTTCGCTCGGCCTGTCGATACTTGGCCTCGAGAGCATTCTCGTGGGCTTCGAGGTCGTCGGTGCCCATGTGCAGCGAGGTGATCATGTTGGCGCGCGACTCTTCTGTTCCGGCAACAGCCCACTCCGGCAGCCGCGGCAGAGTTGCTTTCTCAGCGAACTCCACCGGTTCCATCATCTGTCCCACAAACCCATCGGCGAGAATCACAACCGGATTGCGATAGCGATCGGCGAGTTCAAAGGCGAGAGCCGTCAGATCCGCCATCTCCTGCACGGAATAGGGAGCGAGCACGATGGTACGATAGTTGCCGTTGCCTCCGCCTTTCACAACCTGGTGATAATCGCCTTGTTCTGAAGCGATGTTGCCGAGTCCCGGTCCGCCACGAGTGATGTCGGCGATCACGCACGGAAGCTCTGCGCCAGCCATATAGCTGATGCCTTCCTGCATCAGGCTGATTCCGGGCCCGCTCGACGCGGTCATGCAGCGCACGCCGACTGAAGACGCACCGTAGAGCATGTTGATCGCGGCGACTTCACTCTCGGCCTGCAGGAAGACTCCGCCTGTTTGCGGCATGTAGAGTGCCGCAGCCTCTGTAATCTCGCTCGCCGGCGTAATCGGATATCCATAGAACGCACGGCAGCCGGCAAGAATCGCGCTCTTCACAATCGCTTCGTTGCCCTTCATCAATTGCTTGCGCATGCCAGGGCCTCCTCCTGTTGCGTGGCTGCGCCACGGCGCAGACGCAGAACTGTAATCGCTCCGGGCTCTGGGCATGCCATAAAGCAGATTCCGCAGCCGGTACAGCCTGTGCCGTTGTAGGTTGCGGTGCGATAGCCGTAGTGATTGAGTCGCTCGCTCAGATGAATCGCCTTGGGCGGACAAGCCTCGATGCACAGCCCGCATCCCTTGCACTCGTTTACATCCACGCGCAGCAAGCCTCTGTCTCGCTTCTCCGGGCTCGTCTTCTCTGCGACTGTCATAATCTGCTCCTCATCATTGCTGCCTCACGCGTACGCTGCGGTTTTGCGTTCCAGGTAGTGCGCGCGCACTGCAAAATCTTCAAGCTCTTGTTGGAAGCGCGGGTCGGCGATGCCGATGAGCGCTTCGGCGCGTTCCCGCAACGTCTTGCCGTGCAGGTACGCAATTCCATGTTCGGTCACAACGTAATGAACGTCTGCGCGCGAGGTCACAACACCGGCGCCGGGCTCTAGAACCGGCACAATGCGGGAAACCGAATCGCGGCAAGCTTTTGAGGGCAGCGCGATGATTGGAACTCCTCCGCGCGAGCGCGCCGCACCACGAATGAAATCAAGTTGTCCGCCAAATCCGCTATAAGGTTTCGTGCCTATCGAATCGGCGCAGACCTGTCCGGTCAAATCCACCTGCAAAGCGGAATTGATGGCAACCATGCGATCGTTTTGTGCCACCACAAACGGATCGTTGGTGTAGGAGATCGATCGAAACTCGAAGCTCGGATTCTCGTGAATGTAGTCGAACAGTTTTTGTGTGCCGAGAACGAATGCCGCTACAGCTTTCCCGCGGTGCAGCGATTTGCGCGCTCCGTTGATCACACCTTTTTCCATCAGGTCGATTACACCGTCCGGGCACATCTCGGTGTGGATGCCAAGATCGCGCTTGTCGCTGAGGCAGCGCAGGACCGCTTCGGAGATACCGCCGATTCCTGTTTGCAGCGTTGCTCCGTCAGGAATCAACGATGCGACATTCCGGGCGACACCCAAGTGCACTTCGGTCGGCGGTTCGGTGCGCAGTTCAAGCAGAGGCCGCGAGGTCTCGACGAATGCCGAGATCTGGCTCACATGGATCGACGTGTCTCCGTGCGTGCGCGGAGCGCGATCGTTCACTTCGGCGATGACGGTCTTGGCGCAGCGCACCGCGGTCGGGGTGCAGTCCACTGTTGTGCCGAGACTCACGAATCCATGGGCGTCGGGCGGCGTCACCTGCATCAGCACGACATCAAGCGGGAGCGCTCCGCTTTCGAAGAGGCCCTCAATTTCGCTCAGGAAGATTGGCGTATAGTCGGCGCGCCCGGCGACGACCGCTTCGCGCACGTTCTCGCCAAGAAACAACCCGCGATGGCGGAAGTGGCCTTCGTACTCGGGTTTTGTGTACTCGGCCTCACCGAGTGTCTTCATGTGGACGAGCTCCACATCAATGACTTCCGATGCCCGAGCAACGAGTGCGTCGATGAGCGGCTTCGGAGTTCCGCAGCTCGGTTGAATCCAAACGCGATCTCCGGAGCGCACGGCTTTGAGTGCCTGTGCGGCAGTCATGCACTTGCCCCGGTACTCTTCTCGCCAACTCACAATGTTTCGTCCCCGAGCCGATTCACTTAATAACTTCAAGGTCTTCTTCAACTTCGGGCTGTGGGAAGACATCCCCCAAAGCCCGAAATATGTTGCTCTCGTCCACCGAATCCGGACTGTGACGACAGTCACCAGTGACGCCGGACAAAAGTCTGGTCCTGCCTCCGGGTTTTCCGAGTCAAGAAACAGCTTCTTCCTGACAATCCTGGAGGGATTCTCGGGGTATTTGGAGATTCCTCGCGGCGGGCGTTTGAAGCCGGTCACGGTCCGAACCGAGGCTGGTGCAAGTGCCTGAGCCTAAGCGACCTCCTTGTCCTTTGAAGGGAGCGGAAATTCTCCCGGGGACAACCGCGCTTGTTTCGGTTACATCTGAGTTCCCTGTAGGAGATCTACGTTAGACAGGAGATAAATACATGGAATTTAGATCCCGCCGCACTCTGATGTTCAGCTCGGCCGTTGTTCTGGCCGGAGCCATTCTGTTTGCAGGTTGCAACAAACCATCGCACCCTGACGAAAAATCAGCCGTCAACGATTCACTTAAGAACAACAACCTGAGCGCCGTCAGCGTTTCCCAGGATCAAGAAAAGGGAGTTATGACGCTCAAGGGCAATCTCGACTCTCAAGATCTGAAGAACCAGGCAGAAAGCATCGCCAAGCAGGCCGCACCGGATTACACCATTGCGGATGAAATCGGCGTGCGGCCTCCGGGTGCCAGTGAGGCCGGTTCGGTCGCTTCCAACCTCGACAGCGCAATCGATGACAACTTCAAGGCAATGATCAAGGCACATACGAATCTCAACGATCAGAGCATCAGCGGTTCCGCCAAGAACGGCACACTCATTCTGAAGGGTTCAGTGAAGACGACAAAACAGAAGAAGGAAGCCGAAGATCTCGCCAAAAAGGTGCCGAATGTGCAGCAAGTTGTCAACGAACTTGAAGTCAAGCCGGGTAAGCACTCGACCTCCACTTCGTAAGAGATGACGACGCCGTTTCTACTTTTTGAAGCCGAAGTGCCGAAAATAGATAGATAATCTAGTCCATCGGAATGCATTTCCAAGAGCCCCGGCAGAGGCCCCCTCTGCCGGGGCTCTTATATCCCGCTTTGAAATCAGTCCGCAAAGTGCTCCTAACTGCGGATCAAGCGGTCACTTGAGTGCTATTTGACACAGCGCTTTAGGATCCCTGAACGGAGAATTAGAAATTAGACTTAGTGGGGGTCCGGATGATGCACCTGAAATGGTTCTACCCATTTTTCTTAGGGCTCGGTGTCGGCTTAATTGCGATGGTTCTGCACGAATGCGGACATATTGTCGCGGCGCTCGGGCTGGGCGTACGCGTCAAACGAGTTGGCATCGAGTGGAATAAGGGCCTATTCACGGTCCGTGATCAAGGAACCGTGCGCCAGAACCTGGTGATCGCGCTGGCGGGACCATTTGTGAATATGCTTCTTATCGGTTCAGAGCCCTGGTATCCGGTTCTCGCTTTGGCCAACCTCTGCTATGCCTTGGCAAATATGCTTCCCATCGAGGGATCGGACGGCTTCAGGATAGCTGCATGCTGGCGGCGGATCAGGGAAGAGAAGTTGGCGAACTGAAATCCAGTTAGACCGGTAACTGATAATGATCCCCGCAACTGTTGAGTCATGACGTGCAGCGCGACTCCGATTTCATTTAAGTTGCTCATTTATCTGTGATTCTTGTCACCACTAATCGCTCCGAAGGGGCAGAGCGCACGAAGGAAGTTGTACTTTTGTTACCACGATCGTGCGATGCCCAGTTAGCGACAAGTGATTAGACTCTCAATCGTGGAGAACTTCTATGAGAGAGAACGTTCATAAAGACGTTTACCGGTTTGCTTACGATGAGGCCTCTTTAGAGCTGCGAAAGATCCTGAGGTCGTTTGAGCAGCTTTGCGCCCAGAAGAACCGCGTCGAGAAGCTCATGGAAGTCCTCAAACCCGAGATCGAGATGCGAGAGCAGGCTGACAACCAGCAACCTTTGAAGAAAACGACTCACCTGCCCGATTGCACGGTTGTCACTCGCCTTACAGTTCTGTAGAAGCAATTTTCCGCGCAAATCCGCATTTCCCCCAGATGTCAGCCGGACATGACCCCAGACGTGTCCGGCTGACATTGCTTCCATTCCCTCCCAATTCAAGCCACCTGGTGACAATTCATTGATCTGGTCGTTAGATCCTCGAGAGCTCGCGGTTCGTGGAGATTCTGCCGCTTCTTCTTTCGAACTAGTAGTTTAGCCCTCCGTATAGCTATAGGGTCCTGCCTTGGCGGCCCCAAGTCCGTCGATTGTTGCAGGTTCCGATTGAATTTCGTCCCCGAAATTGAGAAAATCCTTTGCTACGACTGGTTTCCGACCGAGGGAGCCGAAAGCGAGAGTGGGGCGAAACGCAGGCCAAGCGCGCGCAGCCCTATAGCGTGGACCTATGGATACCAGATTCTTTAGCGTCTATAATCCCGCGCGAGGTGCCCTTCTCAGCTCAAAGGTGACTGTCGCCGACTGCGCGAATCAGCCTCTGATGATCCTGAAGGTGTTGGTCAGCGCGCTGGCGTTGGACGCGGATTCCGGGTTCTGGTTGTCGCCCCTGCACGCAATGCCGGCTGTGCCACGACTTGTCCCGTTTGATCTGCTCTATCTCGACAAGGATCAGCGGGTGGTCGACACGGCCGAAATTCATCCGGGTGTTGAGTTTCCCCCTTATCGGCTCGAGGTTACGAGTGCCCTCGTTTTGCCACTCCAAACCGCACAATCTTCGCAAACTGGGCGGGGCGATAGGCTGATCATCTGCCTGGAGAACGAGATTGAGGGATCGGTTACGTCCATCGATACACGGGCCCCTGAAGCCGTTGCGATGGACTCGAATTTCTCGGACGGCAGGCCTTTAGAATCAGTTCCTTTGACTGATGTTGAATTGTCGCCATATGGTGCCGCGCTTGATGAATTCGGGGCGGCGTCTTCGTCGAAGGCAGTCGCGCTGGATGAGCCCATACAACCTGCACTTTCGATTGCCAACGGTCATCTGGACATTGCGAAGAATGTGAACGGAACCGGAAAGAGTCCAACCGTTTTTGGGGATTGGCGTGCAGATTCGAATGGCTTCGAAACATCAGAGGTCATGGATTCTGATGTTGCCCCCGGGGCGGAGGCGGATGCCTTGACAGGTGAGTCCACGAGTCGGACCTCGGTAAGGGCGCCAATCATGTCGGTTTCCGAAGCGTTCATAGAAAGGGAGCGGAGCGAAGACGCGGTAATTGTCAATGGGCATGGATGGGGCGTCGAAGACCTTTTTGCGAATTGGGTAGATGCGCCAACTCTGTCTGCAGCCTGGATTGCGCGAAACGCGGAGCTTGAGGGAGACAAGGTCAGCCCCGTTGTACATTCTCGTGTCGATGCGGCGCCTCTTGCGCTGACGCAGGCACCGGAGATGCCAAGTGACTCCGAACTGTCTGCCAACACCCCTTCGGAGCCTGCCTCAGTGAAATCCTCACAGGAAAACGGTAAGGCCGTGCAGGAAACAGCTCCCAGGCGCGAGGCGATACTGCGGTTGCCACCGCCTTCCGGACCGACGGTGATTGCCATTCCTCACCCGTCGCAATCGACAAGTTTCACAGTCGCTCAGTATGGGACGTGGCAGGTGAGCACGCTGACCGCGGCCAGTTCCGTTACAACTGCCCAAGGGACTCTCGGAGAGCGGCCGAGAGCTCCCGGTACATCGTCGAGCACGGTATCGGCAGCTACGAATGGTGTCCAGCGCACCGAGTTTCCGAAAGTGACGGACCAGGATTCAACCCGCCGTCTTCGTAGCAATCCAGAACTCCAGAAAGAAAATGGGCACGCGCTGGCTGTCCCCGTTGGGCGAGAGTTCTCGCCAATCGCTTTCGCCGAGAATTCGAATGAAACAGTGAACACCCCTGAGGAGACAGCGAACGCAGACTCCTTGCCGTCGATGCTCGAGCCCTCGGTTACTGCTCAAGAAGCGGGGGGGGCGGAGCAGGATAGGCTGGCGGACTTCAAGGAGATTGCGGCAACGGAAAATGTCGCGCAAAACCAACCAGCCGTCAAAAGAGAATCCACCTCGATGCCGCAAAGCGAAGTGTCGGTGACACTGCCTCTGCCGAGCATTCGCAAGGATGAGCAAAAGGGCAAGCTGAAGATCTCAATCCAGCGCGTGAACCCTAACGGGAAGAGCGCGGAGCAAAAACCCAGCTTGGGGAGCCGCTTCAAGCGCTGGCTCAATCCAGCGACTCCGATAAGCAGCGATCGGCGCCGGGCCCACCGGCGTTATGTTCCCGGGATGGTCGCACACTACTATACCGGCGGTGCTCCGAAACCACACGAGGTCGCGGACATCAGCATGACCGGCTTTTACCTGTTGACTGAAGATCGCTGGATGCCGGATACGATGATCCAGATGACTCTGCAGAAGCCGTGTGCAAAAGGAGAGCGAAAGCAGTCCATTACGGTCCTGTCAAAGATCGTTCGGCGAGCTTCAGACGGCGTAGCGGCGGAGTTCGTGATGCCGGAATCGCTTGATCCGTACAGCCGTGATGTTCAGCCATCCCAAACGACCGACAGGTTCTCGTTGGCCCGATTCCTCTAGCTGAGCAGGCGATCGAATGTTCAACCATTGGCTCCTCTTCGTGCTGGTGCGACCGCATGGAATCTGAGACTATTGAGAACGAAGCAGGGGCAGAAGCAAGCAATCGAAGGGTCTACTACGCCTCACCAAAATCAGAGTCAAATATTCCTCGAATCCCCCAATGGAGGGAAACATGACCGAATCCCTCGCGAAAGCGCAGCTGATGAAGCGGTTGGTGCGTTGGATAGTTCCAGATAAGCGTGTAGCAAATCGTCGCAAGTTGCCGCCGGTGATTGGCTATCTCGGGCAGTATCGCTCTTCAAAGGAGTACAAGATCGGCGACATCAGCGTTGCCGGTTTTTACATGGTTACCGAGGAACGCTGGATTCCCGGCTCAGCGTTTCCTGTAACGCTGGAGCGCACGGATGCTACGGACAGGCAGACGTTCACGGCGTACTCCACCGTGGTTCGAACCGGAGTGGACGGCGTTGCATTCACGTTTCTGCCGCCTCCGAACGAAGAAAAGCGTGCGGCCCAGGCCCGTGCGGTTGCACCACGGTTGGATCTGGCCAAGCTCGCACATTTCCTGAAGGGACTTCCCTTGTCGGATCCAAATCCTGAAGGGTAGATCGATGCCGTATTTCTTCGGTATGGCTGTGATCATCCAGAGATTGAAGTCGACAATCTGGTCCAGTTTGAGAGAAGCCGGCATCCGCATCTCTGCCTATTCACCGCAATGTCGACGAAGTGGCCCATTTTGCCCTATTTCCCAGTTGCCGATCAACCGCCGAGAACGGGTCGAAATTCCGGTCTGAAGTACACGAATGGGAAAGGTTCCTAGTCGTCTTCGCTGGTCTGCGTAGACATACCGCTCATAACCCAGTTCTTTAATCTGGTGCGACTGGCTTCGAGCCAGTCCACCTGTTCTTCTTCGTCTTGGATCAATTCGACGAAGAGATCGCGGGAACCATTGTCCGCGTTTTCGAAGGAAAACCACGCTTCCGTGCGGAAACCCGTCAGTGAATTGCTGGCATCGCATAGAGATGACGGTTCTACCTCATCACCGAGGCGCCTTTGAGTCGGTAGAGGTATGAGCACTCCAACCCCAACCAGAACTGCGAAAGGCAGATTGACCTGCAAGGTCGCTGAGACGGAGCAAAACGAAAAGGTATGGCTGGCACACAGCCTTGGACTTTAGCGGGCAATTGAAGAATTGCATCCAGAGAGGAGAAAGTTATGTTCCAGAAAACTCGCAAGGCAGTTATGGCGATCGGATTTGGCTTCATACTGACGCTGGCCGCATCCAGCGTCGCTGCGCAGGATGTAACAACCAACGCCATGCCTGGAGTGGACTTCTCAAAATTCCACACCTACAAGTGGGTCACAGTGGAAGGGGCGAAGTATCCGAATCAGATCGTGGACCAGCAGATCAAAAATTCAATCGATGCCCAGTTGTCAGCCAAAGGCCTGACCAAAACGGACGCAGACAATGCCGACCTCCATATTGCCTACCAGGTGGGGATGCAACAACAAACCCAATGGAACGCTTACGGCATGGGCGGTCGATGGGCCGGCGGGATGGCCTCCGCTGAAAGCTCGACCATCAACATCGGTACGCTCGTACTCGACATGTATGACCCATCGGCTAAGCAACTTGTCTGGACGGGCCGCGCGACCAAAACTGTGGATCCAAGCAAGAACCCGGAGAAGAATCAGAAGAATCTGGACAAAGCAATGGCCAAGCTGCTGAAGAACTATCCGCCCAAGTCCTAGCTCCATGGATACGCTTGTCGCTGTTGGGTTCCGTCTCGAATGTAGATGACGTGCATTTGAGCAGATATGTCGGGCGCTGCAGTATGGGTCGGCGCCATACGGCAAACGATCGCAAACCGGCTCAGCTCCGATTCAACCCTCTATCGGACTGCTCGGCCACTCTGCATTGGTACGCGGAAACCGCGCAGACTTGTCTCCCTAAGCACACCTCAGCCCGGCATTCCTTTCGGACGCGGTCAGCCTTTGGATAAGGCCTACAGCGAATCACAGGAGATGGTTGCATCTAAGAGCTAGAGATGGAGGGGTAATCAAAAGTCGGATCTTTATGCGGCATCCGAATGGGGAGGAGGGTCAGAATGAAACCTGTTGTCGCAATATCCAGGAGTGAAAGGCACAAACAAGGCAAAGCTCTTCGCGAAAAATGCCCACGCTCCGCACATGCCGAGTGGAAGCAGCGTTCAAAGTCTCAAGACCCAATCAAGCTACTCGAGGAATCGGATGCCGACAGAATCCCGGGCCTGATCCCTGTTAAGTATCAGAGGATGGCCGTGTCGCCTTTCACTTTCTTTCGCGGCGCAGCAATCCTCCAGGCGCGAGACCTCGCGAATGCGCCCGTGTCGGGCATCACCGTTCAGGCATGCGGCGACTGCCACCTGGCGAACTTTGGCGGCTTCGCCTCGCCCGAACGGGTGTTGGTTTTCGACATTAACGACTTCGATGAAACGTTCCCCGGTCCATGGGAGTGGGACATAAAGCGGCTGGGAGCCAGCCTTGTACTGGCGGCGAGGGACCGTGGTTTTTCCAAATCCGCTGCAAGTGATGCGGTTCGATCGGCCGCTGCATCCTATCGCCAGCGCATGGCGGAATTCGCTGAAATGAAGGCGCTCGACGTATGGTATGCGGAAGTCAGCATCGACGCCCTGAAGGAGCATTTCCGGAAGGATCCCGATATGTCCGCCCGGCTATCGGCGAAGCAAAAGCAGGCCCGCTCGCGGAATTCTGAGGCGGTATTTCCCAAGCTCACCGCACGGGTGCACGGGCACTGGAAAATTAAGGATGACCCCCCAGTCATCTTCCATTTCCAGGAACATATTGCAGACTTCGAAAAGCGACGCGTCAAATTCACCGAGGAATATAAGAAATCGCTGCAGCCGAATCGAAGAAAGTTGTACGAGCGCTATCGTTACCAGGATTCCGCAATAAAAGTTGTTGGCGTGGGCAGTGTGGGAACGCGCTGCTATCTTTCCCTGCTTCTGGCCGACGAAGATGATCCCCTGTTCCTCCAATTCAAGGAGGCGCGCAGATCGGTGCTGGAGTCGCCAAGCGGAAAGAGTCGCTATGCTCACCAGGGTTTCCGGGTCGTAGAGGGCCTGCGCGTGATGCAAGCTGCAAGCGACATCTTTCTCGGCTGGGCCAGCACCAGGGGACACGACTACTACGTCCGTCAATTCCGCGACATGAAGGTCTCCGCCGAAGTCGAAACCTTCAAACCTCGAACGTTGCTCGGGTACGCCGACATGTGCGGCTGGGCCCTGGCGCGAGCCCATGCCAAGTCAGGCGATGCAGCAATGATTTCCGGATACCTGGGATCGAGCGATCAATTCGATGACGCCCTGACGCAGTACTCACAGGCCTACGCTGACCAGGCGGAACGTGATTTTGAGACTTTTCAGGATGCCATTCATTCCGGACGTCTTCCCACGGAACCGGAAAAAGGCGCTGGTCTCGAGTTCCTCGTATAGCGAACTCGCTGGAGAGCTGTTGCGAAGCGTCCACGCGCTCGAGACTTCATCCAGGTAAGAATGAGAGTTGAAATATTTCGGTTATTTAGAAACAGAGTGAGTAATTAATCAGGTCATGCGCTCTCGGCAAAAAGTTGACCAAATTCAGTCGGCTTGCACGTAGAGGAGGCAGGGCGACGCGCCGAAGAAGTGCCATGCGCAAGGAGCGCAGCCGCAGTTGGGGAAGAAGACGGCGCAGTCACCGTGTTCCCGACGGCGCGTGTCGATTTCTGCAAGTTGTTGATTTATTTGGCGTCCCAGAGATTATTAGCAGAAGTCTGGAAGTACAAAAAGCCGATTTTTCGCTCACCACCCCCGAACTCTGCCCCAAAGAGCCAAGATCGCTCTTTGGGGACCCCGAGAGACGTTCGGGGTCCCGTTCCCTCAGAATGACACCATCACTTTCATCGTGAACTTCAGCGACAGGATACTGGGGCCCGCAATCTGAGGCTCGCTTGCGCCGATGCATCAGCCGATGCGTTTTCGCATGAAGAGTGTGGCCTGGGGATTGTCGTTGTAGCGTTCGCAGCGCAGGTATCCGCGCCTTTCGTAAAGCGCGATCGCGGTCTTCAGGTCGTCGTAGGTATCCAGGTAGATCCATTTGATTCCGTCGGCGCGGGCAAATGCTTCCTGCTCCTCGAGCAATTTGTCGGCGATGTGGTTTCCGCGCGCGGAGGGCTTCACGTACAGACGTTTGCATTCGGCAGCACGCGGAATGGACTCGAGCTTGCGCAACACAACACACCCCACCGCTTCATCCCCCATGTAAGCCAGCCACATCCCTGAGGCGGGGGCCCTGAGAATCTTCTGGACGCTGGCAGGGGTGTCGCGCTGGACCACGTGAACCGTTTCGTAGTACTCCTGCAGAATTGAGAGAGCGGACTTGTTCGCGCCAGTCAGACGCATGATTCGCACTGAAACTTTTTCGGGTCCGATGAGAATGGAGCGAACTTTTGTGAGGGACGCCACGAGCGCTTCGCGGTCGGACGAATTTATGTTCGCTAGCAGGCTTTGTATCTGCAGTGCGGACTGCTCATTGAGGCGGACGACAGCTTTTGCTCCCGTGGCGGTCAGAGTCAGCATTTTCTCTCTTCCGTCGGCTTCGGAGGTCGCCTGGCGGATCAGCTTCCGCTTTGTCAGTGCGGACAGAAGGCGGCTGATGTAGCCGGCGTCCAGTATGAGAATCGCGCGTAAGGCGGAGGCGGTCATACTGGGGCTGGCGCCAATCTCGTAGAGGATTCGAGCTTCGGTGAGGGAATAGTCGCCATCCAGATGCCGACGCCGCAGAAGGCCAAGCTTCGCCGTATAGAAGCGGTTGAACTGGCGCACTGCGGAGATCTGGTCTGCGAGTTGAGGATCGATTCTGTTGCCCGTCGGCATGGAAACAGGCTATCTCTAATTAGTTGCTTTTGGCAACTATCATGCCCGCATAGGGTTCCAGCGATTGCAGGAGGCGCTGCAGGTTATACTGGCCCGGCATTCCTTTCGGAGACAAATCTGCATGCCAAAGAAAACGTTTGCCCACATTCTAACCATTGCGGCAATCGCCGCTTTTACTCTTGCAGCCTTTGGTCAGAACACGCCAGCAACGCTGACGATTCATCCTGATCAACCCGTCTCTGCCGTCAGCCCCACTCTCTATGGGCTCATGACCGAGGAGATCAACTACTCCTATGACGGCGGACTGTACGCGGAGATGGTGCGGAATCGCACGTTTCGCGGCGACTGGAGCGGCATTCTCTACTGGTATCTGGTGGAAGGCGGAAACGCGAAGGCGAAGATGGAGGTCGACAACTCAACCGGCCCGAGCGCAGCGCTGCCCAAGAGCCTGAAGATCGAAATTGAGCAGGCCGATACGCGCAACCAGGCGGGAGTGCTGAACGTGGGCTGGTGGGGCATGGCGGTCCATGCGAACACTGATTACAAGGGCTCTTTCTACGCGAAGACGGATTCCGCGGACGTGGGTCCGATTACAGTGAGCCTGGTCAACGACAACACGGGCAAAGCCGTTGCCACAGCGACGGTGCGCGAGATTGGCACGGACTGGAAGCAGTGCACCTTTGCGCTGAAGACCGGCGCGATTGAGGCGTCGGCCGGCGAATCATCTTGAGCATCTACGGCGGGACATGCGGGCACGCTGTGGCTGCAGCTCGTTTCGCTCTTCCCGCCGACGTATCACGACCGGGCTAACGGCAACCGCATTGACCTGATGGAGAAACTGGCGGCGATGCATCCGGCGTTTCTGCGTCTTCCTGGCGGCAACTACCTCGAGGGCGATCACATCAACGAGCGCTTCGAGTGGAAGAAGACGATCGGTCCGCTGGTGGACCGGCCGACGCACCGGAGCCCATGGAACTATCAGTCGTCGGATGGGATGGGACTGCTGGAGTTTCTGGAGTGGTGCGAAGACCTGCACATGCAGCCGGTGCTGGCGGTGTATGCCGGCTACTCGCTGGCGCAGGAGCACGTGAATCCCGGCGCCGGACCTCGAGCCTTATGTGCAGGACGCGCTGGATGAATTGGAATATGTGACGGGCGGACCGGACACAAAGTGGGGCGCAGAGCGCGTGAAGGACGGGCATCCGGCGCCGTTCAAGCTGACCTATGTGGAGATCGGCAACGAGGACATGTTCGACAAGTCGGGGAGCTACGAGGGCCGGTATGCGCAGTTCTACAAGGCGATCAAGGCGAAGTATCCCGAGCTGCAACTGATCGCGACGATGCCGGTGAAGAACATGAAGCCCGATGTGCTGGACGACCACTACTACGTCCGCGCGACGCAGAACTTTGCCGATGCATCGCACTACGACAAGATCGACCGCAATGGGCCGAAGATTTTTGTAGGCGAGTGGGCCACGCGCGAGGGCACGCCGACGCCGAACTATGGGCGCGGCGCTGGGCGATGCGGCGTGGATGACCGGCCTGGAGCGCAACAGCGATCTGATCGTGATGGCTGCATACGCGCCGCTGCTGGTGAATGTGAATCCGGGCGGCATGCAGTGGGAGACGGACCTGATCGGCTACGACGCGATGAAGAGCTACGGCTCACCTGCTTATTACGCACAGGTGATGTTTGCGTCGTATCTTGGCGATCACACGGTTCGGTCGAAACTTGAGAATGGCGGCGCAAAGCTCTTCTACTCTGCGACGGTGAACACGGCGAAGAAGGAGCTTTATCTGAAGTTGGTGAATGCGTCGTCAGACCCTCAGCCCCTGCAAATTGCGATGCCTGGCGTGCATCCGGCGGCGAATGCGAAGCTGGTTCGGCTGAGCGCGCACGATACGCAGGAGACCAACAGCATCAACGATCCGAATCGGCTGGTGCCTGTGGAGACCGCGGTGCATGACGTGAGCGGCAATTTCTCGCTGACGCTGCCGGCGTATTCGATCCAGGTTTTGCAGGTGGATTTGAAGTAGTGGGCAAAAAGAAAAGATAAAGCAGATCCTTCGCGCCGCTTACCCCATGAACGCTGACGCGTTGACGGGGCCCCAAGCTTGCGGCGCTCAGGATGACACGTCACAAAGAAGGTGACGCGCGTCGATTTCTATTGCTGGACGGCCCAGGCGAGACCGTCGGGATTGCCGCCGGCGTCGATCTTCCCTACCAATTCAAGTGTCTTAAGATCGATGACTGCGACGAAGCCATCACCGGCGAAGGCGATGTAGGCACGCTGGCCATCCGGCTGAACGAGGATGCCTCCGCCGCCAGCATGGCCAAGGGTGAGGCGCTTGATTTCCTTCTGCGTCGCGACGTCGAAGATCACAAGTTGTGCGCCGGCGGAAACGAGAGCACGCGTGCCGTCGGGTGTGAACTTGAGGCGGTTAGCGCCGCGCGCATTGGCCTGGAGCGTGGCTGTCACCTTTCTTGTGCGATATCGATGACGGAGATGGTGCCATCCCAGGCGTTGGCAACCCAAGCCTGCTTGCCGTCGGGTGTGACGTCGAATCCCTCGGAACCACGGCCTACTGGAATAACGGTTTCATTCCAGTCGCCACCGGGTGGGCCGGGAGGAGGTCCGCCGGGACCGCGCATTCCGGGGGGAGGCACTCCTGCGCCTTGCCACGTTGGTGAGCCAGGGGCACCCGATGGTGGGCCACCGGGAGGCAAACCGCCAGCTTGCCCTTCGGTGTGTTCAAGAATTGTGACTGTAGCCGAATTCACATTTGTGGTGAGGATTTTCTGAGCATCGGGAAAAACATAGATCATGTGGGTGCGGTTCTGGCCGGTGCCCATGATCCAGTTGATCTTGCCGCTCCCGGGATCATAGCTGCCGATGGCCTTGGCGGCTTCAGCAGTGAACCAGACCTTGCCCTGCATGAAGGCCAACCCGTGCGGGCCGCGCAGGGCGCCAAGTTCGATTTGCGGTTCCGCTTCCTGACCGATGAGGTCGACGACCGCCAGGGTGTGAAACTGACCGAAGCCGTAATTGGACACGTACGCGGTATGGCCGTCGGAGGAGGCGACTATCTCGTGCGGATCGTCGCCGACGGGAACGCGCGCGACGACGTGCAAACTGGCGGGATCAACGATGGCGAGAGTGTGGTCTTGCTTGGAGAGGACCAGGAGGGCGGTTTTGGGGGTTGGGGATTGTGCGGAATTTGGCGCAGGAGGTTGCGCCGTGGAGAGGGCTGCGAAAATGACGGCACACGCGCCTGCAACGGCTGCTCTTGAGAGACTCTTCTCGATCTTCATACAAGGATTCCGGCTAAACAAACATGTCCTGATCCGCGATGACATCGGCCTGCCTTGGCCGCCTGCCGGTTGTCAGCACGGACAAGAACGCTTTCGCGCCGGCCAGCAGCGAGCTCATTCGCCGCACCGGCTTTGCCACGGAATCTACAACCACGATGCTTGCGCGCTCAACGTTGTTTAACATGTCGGTGAACATGTCATCGACGCGGTCGGTCTGGCGGTGCACACGCCCGAGAATCTCGCTTGCCATAACCTGGAACTCGACGGACTGCGCTTTCACGATATGCGCGAGCTCAGCTACGTCGGCTGCCACCGATTCGATTTTCGGCGCAACCTTGTCCAAAGTCTGGCGGGACTTTTCGAGCATCGGCATTGCTTTCGAGCGCAGTTCCGTGACATCCGCCATCAGAGACTTGATTAACTTGCGAATTACCAGAAAGGCCACCAGCATCACGATCGCCTGCGTGAGCAGGGCGAGTGCGGTCAGGCCCACGAAAATCAGCAGCAGGGTGGTTTGGTTGTTCATTATCGGCACCGACACGATCTTTCTGCCTGCTCAAGCCCGTTCAGCGCCTCCAAGACATAAGAGAACGCTCGTAGGAGAGCCGATGCGCCGATTCCCGATCTTCGCAACCGGCCCATAGGTTCGAAGTGTGAAAAGAGCCCGAGGGCAGTCCAGGCTCTCTCCGTAATTAGACTTTAGGCTCAGAAGGCCTGGGCTCGGAAGGCTTGGCATTTGCCTGGTAGGCTTCACGTCCTGCGTCGACGGCCGCACTGACGCGGGTGGTCTGATCCTGCACCAGGTTCTTACCGCGCTCGACGAAATCTTCCCATTGCGCCCGGCCACGATCCACGACCTCGCGCCCGCGCCCGACATATTCAGTGACCTGCTCCTTGCCCTTGTCGACCATCTGGCTTGCGCGCTCGGCAGCCTGACGCCCTCGAGCACGGAGATACTCAGATCCTTCCTGCGCGCTCTTCGCGAGATCCTCGCGGGTTTCGCGGCCGCTTTTTGGAGCATAGAGAACGCCGATCAATGCGCCCACGCCCAGTCCCGCCAGAAACCACGCTACGCCAATTCCCTGCCCATTCCTCGAATCATCGCTCATAATCCCTATCTCCTTTTGCTCAGTATCCAAGAAGCCTGAGCGTATCAAAACTCCATGTTACGCCGCAAATACGTCAGCGCGCAGAATTTCCCGAACGCGCCATCGAATACAAGAAGGCAAATCGCCGAAGAACAGTCGCCTTAGAGCGGTTTCGCTTCACATGTTGACATCTGGAGTGTATGCAAGGTGGCTTTTGGTTACGAAAGCCACTCGAACGCATCGGTACTGTAAGCATTTGAACCAAAACCGCTGTAGCCGCCCAAGTTCTCTTGCTTTTCGATGCCTGTGTAGGGGATTCAGTTGTAGACACTGGAGGGCCTCAACGACTGGAATTGGCGCGGCGGGTGCCAACTACGGCAACGCGCCGTTACTTTGGTAGCAGGCTTCGGGCAATCGCGTCGAGAATGCCGTTGAGGAAGTTGATCGATTCCGGGGCGGAATAGCGCCGGGCGATTTCCAGCGCTTCGTTGATGACGATGGGAAACGGGGTCGATTTGAACTGCACCATTTCGCCGACGGCCATACGCAGCAGGTTGCGATCCACTGCAGGCATGCGCTCGAGTCGCCAATGCCGCGAATTCGCTGCGATCAGCTCGTCAATCTTTTCCTGGTGCGCAAGCGACGAGTTGAACAGATCTTCGGCAAAGCCGCGGACCTCTGGCTCCACGTCATCAACCGATTTCCAGAAGGTGGCACGCACCTGATCCGGTGACTGCTTGCCGACGTCTGCCTGAAAGAGCATCTGCATTGCCAGTTCGCGGGATTTACGTCGAGTGCCTGCGCTCAAGCCTTCCCACTTTCCGCGAGCTTGCGCTGCAGGCTCACCATCTCAATTGCCGCGATGGCGGCTTCGAAACCCTTGTTTCCCGCTTTAATCCCGGCGCGATTCAGAGCCTGCTCCAGCGTTTCGCAGGTGAGGACGCCAAAGCTGTGCGGCACGCCCGTCTCCTGCTGCGACTGACCAATGCCGCGCGCAACTTCGTTGTAAATCGCCTCGTAGTGCGCAGTCTCGCCGCGAAGCAGGCAGCCGAGTGTCACGATGGCGTCGGCCTTGTGTTGCTCGGCAACGGTGCGGGCCGCGGCGGGAATCTCCCACGCTCCCGGCACACGAACCACGTCGATGTCGGCGCGCCTGGCACCGCTGCGCAGCAATGCTTCCAGAGCGCCATCGAGCAGGCGATCGGTAACGACGGCATTCCAGCGAGCCACCACGATGGCAAATCCCATTCCTTCCGCCGACAGGTCGCCCTCAACCGCAATGGGCTTTCCCTTTGTCGGGTCGGTCCACGCCCAGAATGTAAACGCGAAACCCGGCTCCGGCTCAACGGTAAAGATACGCGACTTCCAGTGGGTATCGGTGATTTCTGGCAGACGCGCAACCGCAGCCTCGTCGCCGTTGGCGCGAAGCCACTGCTTCGCCGCCTGGTGAGCAGCGTCCAGTGACGTTACTTCGACCATGAGATCAGCAACTGGCGGAAATTGCCCGCGCACGAATTCAAGGTTTCCCAGCGGCGCCAGGAATGAGGCGCCGACGCTGGTGGTCTCGTTCCATCCCGCGCCTTTTGCGAATCCCATCGCCTCAAAGAAGCCGGTCAAACGCCCGAAAACATCGGCGTTGACAGCGGGACGGAGGATGGAGATTCCCTTGATCATGCTTTGATTCTATCGTGCTGCATCGGTGCGTTCTTCCACGCGGTCCGCTCTCACAGACTCTGGTATTGTGTGCAGAAAGAAGGCCGGCACGGAGCCGGCCTTCGCTGTTGAAGAGGGTTTGAAGCTAGGTTGTGGACCGCGGTTTCACAGCAATCGCCGTTGTCGGCACCGAGTTTGTGGTAGGAGTCGTGATGAGGCAATCCGGATCAGAGCCCGGCGTGCATGCGGGCAGGTTGGGATTGATCTGCCGCGTGTCCTGCAGGGTCGATGTGTTGATGAAGTGAATGAGGTTATCGCCTGCCGTTGAGACAAAGAAGAGCTTGTCGTCGAGGCTGAAGGCTCCAGTCAACGGCGCAAGGACTGCATTGCCGCCTGTCAGCGTGACGTAGTTCAGAGTTCCAGCCGCTCCATTTGCGCCCGGCATGTAGTAGGGCAGGGTGGCGCCTGGAGTTGAACCGGTATAGGTGATGAACGCGAGGTTCGAAGCAGGCGACGGCACAATTTGATTTATCGCTGTAGCGCTGATCCCGCTGACCGCCTGCTGAGTTGGCGGAAATGGATGATTAATTGTCAGGGCTTCCAGTGTTTGTCCGGACTGCGGGCAGGGCAATGGCAAATTCACCGGGGTAGTTGATCCGCCTGTTGCCGCGCCGCTGCTTGATACGGATGGAATCGAAACGCCGATGTCGGACAGCTCGACTCCGCCACCGACGAGTGCTGCACCAAGGATGTGCTGTCCATCGGTGGTGGCGGCAAGCGTGTCTGTCTGAAGCGGCACCGAGTCGCCTTGGGGGTAGAAAACCAGGCTGGCGTAGTTGCTCGATGAGCCCGCCGGGCACCACGTATGAGCAACCGTCGGATTGCCGCTGAGGTAGGCGCCAACGCTGGGGATGGTGAGCGCAACGTTGGTAGCGCCACCGGAGGGAGTCAGATCGTAAGTGGTCCACCCGGTGTTGACGCTGTAGATATACAACGTATTGGAGTGATTCGCGCCGAGAGATGCACTGTCGCTCACATACAACGTCTTCGAGTCGGGAGTCCATACAGCGGAATTGCCCAGACCGCCGCATACAGTCCCTGGAGCGGTGCCGGCAGGGCAGAGTTGGGTTGAACCGCTGAAGGTCGCGGCAACGGAACCCGAAGTGTTGTAGATGTAGAAGACGCGCCGGACCTGGTCATTGATCAGAATCTGGTGGTTATTGGGAGCAACCGCCAAAACGACGCCGGGGACTGCGGTATTCGGCGCTCCGTTCAAAGCGTCATTCAAGGTGCTGAACGTCATCAGGGCGTGAGACGAGCCGAAATAGAGCGTGGTGCCGAGCTGATCCATCATCATCGAGTTGGGAACGTAGGGCAGGCGGACGGTCGAGCCGAGCAAATTTCCGACCAGATCGTAGGGAACGAAATACTGCGACTGGCCGGGCGCGGAAAACCATACATACGAACTGGCGGTTCCGGGCGTGGTGATGTCGACGGCGTTGCTGGAGATCGACAATCCGGTTCCGAACAATCCCACCTGGTTGATCGGTGATGGATTGCAGGTGCCTGGCTGACATATGGCGTAAACCGAAGCCGCGCCTGGAAACGACGGGGTGACCGCGCCAGATCCCCCGATCGTGATATCCAGGGGATTGGTGGACTGGTAATCCAGCGTCAGACCAGTGATCGGCTGATTATTGGTATCGAGAACGGTGGTAACCAGGTTTTGAGTGACGCCCTGGGTCACGGTTGCGCTGGTAGAGCCATTCAACGTGACGGAGATGGATTTTGGCGGGCAGGTGCTGAAGTATCCGGCTGAGGATCCGGAGCCTGCCACCGATGCGGTGATTGCGGTGGTTCCCGGTTGGGCCGCGGTGATCACGTTGGTAGCACTGTTCAGCGTCGCCACGCTGGCGGTGCCGACCGTATAGGTCAGTGCGCCAATCGAGTTGGAGCAACTCGGAACCGAAGTGACGCCTGGAGGCAGTCCACCTGGGCAGGAATATTGCGTCACCGCGGAGGGAGCGCAGAACTCATATTGCGTGCCGCCTGATGCAAAACATGCCTCGGAATCGAGCTGGGCGCTGACTCCCTGGGAATAGCATTGCTGCGTTCCCGCGACGGTTCCCGATGTGGCGAGCGTTACCGAACTTACCTGGGCATGTATGTACACCGGCACCGGGTTGGAAGTCACGTTGCTGGCTGACGCTGAAATGAAAACCGTTCCGAACGGCAATCCGCCGGTGTTGGGAAGCGGACTCGGGGGGTTGCAGATGGTGTAGTCCGGAATGCCACCGCCGGAATTGCGATTCCAGGTACCGGCGCACATGTTGCCAGTGGGGGAGATATCCAGGAGTTGGTTATTTGTGGTGGCGTAACTGTAACTGGAAACGCTGGCGTTTGTACCTTTGCAGGTCGTCGCCGTGGGCGCATTGATCTGCCGGGTCTGTCCGAAGGCCATCGAGACGCCGGTTGTTTTCGGCTCCAGATCTATCGCGTAAACATCCGTATTCTTCAATCCGTAGCCTTGGCCATTGCAATAATTTCCTGCCGGGTTACGAATGCAGCCAGAGAAGGTTAACCCCGCTGGAATTGCCAGAAACACCATGAAAACAAGCGTCAGATACCGCCGCATGAATCCTCCCCGCCCCGCCCGATCAAACCGCGGAACGGTCTCTCCGAATGCGTTAAGAAATATGGGTTAAAAGCGAGCCTGCCTTGTGCCCGACGCCGGCCTTGCCCCGGCTGACTCTGCGCAGGCTACCGGCCATCGGCATTCGTCCACTGCATGCAGCCGGTCGACAGAACACGCTCGATTTGCTCCAAAGAAAAGTGTATCAGGACGGGATGGCCGCCGGCACCGTCCCGCCTAGCCAGATTGCTTTGTATTGATAGACTCACCCGTCCGCGGATGGGGAGCAAAAACGCTCAATGAGAACCCGCGCTGGCTTGTGAAGCCGCGGGCATGTATCTAGCGAACCACTCCACCGCCCGGTCCATGACGTCGCGGCGATGATCGGGATTTACGAACCCATGTCCTTCGTTCGGATAGACGACCAGCTGTGTTGGAACGTGCTCATCGCGGAGGGCGTGCCAGAATTCATACGACTGCGGAGCCGGACATTCGCCGTCGCGGTCGCCGACAACAACAAGCGTGGGTGTATGCGCCTGCTTGATGTAGTTGATCGCGGAGCTTTTGGCGTAGACGGCCGGATCGTCGTAGACCGAAGCGCCGAAGTACGGGATCATCCACTGGTCGATGGAGTTCTCGCCGTAATAGCTCTGCCAGTTAGAGAGGCCGGCGCCGGACACTGCGGCTTTGAATCGATCAGTCTGGGTGACGGCAAACATGGTCATAAATCCGCCGTAGCTCCAGCCGGTGATTCCCACGCGTTGCGCGTCGACCGGATATTTAGCGATCACGGCATCGACTCCCGCGAGGATGTCGCGCAGGTCGCCATAGCCAAAATCCTTGCGATTGGCCTGGGTGAAGGCTTCGCCCTGGCCATAGCTGCCGCGCGGGTTCGGTTCAAGGACGAAGTAGCCGAGCGCCGAAAACGCCGTGGAACTGAGGCCGCCTCCTCCGCCCCAGCGCGCCGTCACTGCTGCTGCCGGTCCGCCGTGGACCTCGACGATGAGCGGATACTTCTTGGCGGGATCGTAATCTTTGGGAAGGAGCAGCCAGCCCTGCACACGGAATCCGTCGCTCTTCCAACTCAGCGACTCTGCCTTGCCCCACCCGGGCTGTACGCCGTCGTTGAAGTGAGAAAGCTGCATCACGCCTTCGAGGCCGGAGGTCATGACCGTGCCGGGCTTTGCCCCGTAGATTTCGCGGGGATGCTCGAAGGTGCTGGCGCCAAAGACAAACATCGACTTATTCGCCGTGGACGAGAGACTCATTTCGAGCCGACCGTCACCCACGCTGCCGGGGATCGAGAAGATAGGCGAGCCGAAACGTGACTTGCCCGCTTCCGGTGCGATCGCCTGAAAGCTTGTAGCGAATGAGCTGGCTGTTGCCCCCGGCGAGTTCGGTGACGAAAAGATATTCGTTGCTGCCCCACTCGATCCAGGCGGGAGAGGTTGGTCTTCCTGCGGTCAAATCGCGTGGCTCACCGCCGTCCGCCGACACGATCCACACGTCGCCGCCGGTGGAGCCCTGGTCGCTCATCAATCCACCGATGAAGGCGATGGTCTTGCCGTCAGGCGACCAGCGGGGTACGGCGATCTGCAATCCATGAAGAGGACCGGCAACCTCGGCAGGCGCCAGAATTGGTTTGGGTTCGGCTGCCGAGTGTCTGCGTGTAGAGCTTAGCTACCCACCAGTTGTTCTCTCCCGGCGGATCAGCCGCGACATAGGCCATTCCTTTGGAGTCGGGCGCCCAGTTGAACTCATAAACATGCAAATTGGCGGGCGTCACTTCGGTGGGCGGGGCCGCATCACCGTCCACGCGCGCCATGGCTATGCGCTGAACCTCAACACCATCCTCACCAATCACGCCTGATGGCGGCTTCATCGCGGCGAGCGCACCTGCCGGACGCGTTGCACCATCGACGTAGAGGAATGCGATTTTGCTGCCATCCGGCGAGAATGCAGGCGCTTGCGGAAGCCCTTTGAGGGTCGTCAGGCGCTTGGCTGGTGTGCCATCCAGGCGGGAGAGATACAAGTCGACCTGGTGGTCTGCGGAATTGGCGCAATCCGAGAAGAAGGCGAAGCTCTTTGAATCGGGTGCCCAGGCAAATTCGCCTTCGCGGCAGTGCTGATCGGAACTGGTTGCCGCGGTGACCCGCTCGCTTTTGCTGAGGTCATTCGGCGAAGCCACGCGAATTTCGCTTCCTCCGCGCCCGCCCTCGATCCAGGCCAGCTTGCTTCCATCCGGTGAAATCGCCACTTGCCCGAAGCCCCGTCCGCGATTCAATCCGCGGAGAACCTCTTCCACATGAGAGCGATCGGGCGTGCTTTGCGCGGGGTTATTTTGCGCATAAATCGGCGCGACGGTTACGGCGGCAAGTACAAAGCAAGTTACAAAAAGAAGCGCAGCCTGGAGGGCTTTGCGAAGGGGAATCGGTGACATGCAGAAATGCTATCAGGCCCGAGCGTCCGCGCAAGCGCATTCGCTTGGAACAACCGAGCAACACTTCGTGTTTTGGCTTCCTGCTATTTTTCGCTGTCGAGAACCTGCATCTGGTGTGCGTCGTAGCGGGTTCCGGCGACGGCATCGGCGGGAGCGGCGGCTTCGATCGCCGCGATCTCATCGGGGGTAAGTCTGACGTCGAGAGCGGCGAGGCTTTCGGCAAGCTGGGTGCGAGTGCGCGCGCCGATGAGCGGAATGATGGAGCGACTCTTGGCGAGAGCCCAGGCGACAGCGAGCTGGGATTTTGTAATGCCTTTGCCAGCGGCGATCTCAGCTAGGCGCGCGACCAGTTTCTGATTCCGCGCGAGGTTCTCGGCGTTGAAGCGCGGGAAGCGATTGCGGATGTCGCCGGAACCGGAGATCGCGGAGCCGGAGAGGAGTCCGCGCGAGAGAATGCCGTATGCCGTGACGGCGATTCCGAGTTCTTCGAGTACGGGAAAGATTTTTGATTCGGGCGAACGGCTGATGAGCGAGTACTCGATCTGCAGGTCGACGATGGGGTGAACCGCGGCGGCACGGCGAATCGTCTCCGGCCCAACTTCAGAAAGGCCGATGTTGCGGACGTAGCCGGCCTTGATCATTTCAGCGATGGCGCCGACGGTGTCTTCGATCGGGACGTTGGGATCGAGACGCGCGGGGCGGTATATGTCGATGTGATCGACCCCCAGGCGCTTCAGCGAATAAGCAAGGGCTGTCTTCACCGCAGCGGGGCGCGCATCGTAGCCGAGCCATGCGCCGTCAGGGCCGCGCTGTGCGCCGAACTTGACGGAGATGAGGACCTTCTCGCGGAAGAAACGAAGGGCCTGGCTGAGAAGCATCTCATTGTGGCCCATGCCGTAGAAGTCGCCGGTATCGATGAGGGTGACACCGGCGTCGATGGCGGCGTGAATAGTGGCGAGCGACTCGGGCTCGTCGGCCGGTCCGTACATGCCGCTCATGCCCATACAACCGAGGGCAATGGGGAAGACTGCCGGGCCGGTGCGACCTAGCTTGCGCGGTTGAATAGCGGATGCGGTGGTCATTGCGGAATTCTCTCCGTGTGGCATCGTAAGCCTGCCGATGAGATGCGGCAAGGTGCACAACCGGCGCAATGATGCAACGAACGAAACACGTTCGGAGGTGATGGCGCGCACGGAGCCTTCATGCCGAGGGACTATGCTTTGCTTGTCGTGCAAGGCAGGATCACCGATGAAAGCTATCGTGTATCGCGAATATGGACCGGCGGATGTGCTGAAGCTGGAAGAGGTGCCAAAGCCGGTTCCAGGGGACAATGAGGTCCTGATCAAAGTTCGTGCAGCCGCAGTAAATCCGTTGGACTGGCATTTGATGAGAGGCGTGCCCTCGTTTGTCCGCTTGTTTACCGGGTTGCAGAAGCCAAAGCGTACGAGACTCGGCGCAGACGTAGCGGGAGAAGTGGAATTGGTGGGCAGCAGCGTGACGGGTCTAAAGCCGGGGGACCGTGTATTTGGCGCAGTCGACGGGGCTTTCGCGGAATATGTCTCTGCTTCTGAGTCGTTGGTCGCCCTGAAACCGCAAAACATGACTTTCGAGCAGGCGGCCGCGGTGCCGATCGGGGGACTCACGGCGCTCCAGGCACTTCGTGACAAAGGGAAGCTTCAACCAGGGCAAAGCGTGCTGATCAATGGCGCGGCCGGGGGCGTGGGCACACTTGCCGTGCAGATTTCCAAGTGGATGGGCGCCAGGGTCACCGGCATTTGCAGCACACGCAACGTGGGTCTCGTGCATGGAATCGGCGCGGAACGGGTGATTGATTACACGAAGGAAGACTTCACGGCCAGAAACGAGCGGTACGACGTGATCTTCGATCTGGTTGGCAATCGGCCGCTCGGGGACTTCCGGCGTGTGCTGAAGCCCAGGGGAGTCTTTATTGGGTGTGGCGGAGGCGGTCCGGAGACGCCAGGGGGTCATTTGCTGACTGGCATGATCACGCAAATGATGCGGGGGTGGTTCACGAGCCAAAAGCTGGTCGGAATTCTGGCAAAAAGAAGCAAGGAAGATCTTGTCGCTCTGAGCGAACTCATAGAGTCCGGAAATGTCACCCCGGTGATCGACAGGCGGTTCAGCCTAAGCGAGGCGCCCGAGGCGATCCGGTATCTGGAAACCGGGCATGCACGGGGCAAGGTTGTGATTTCTCTGGAGTGAAAAGATCCTCGTGGTAATGGTGTTCCAGATCACTCCAAATTTCCACAAGCACCAGCGGGATAGGAATGGGCAACACGACAAGGGGTTGGGGAAAAACTCTTTAGATGTTTGCGCTTACGAGAAAATTGTTCGACGCGATGCACGTCTGTATCCATTTTATGGTTCAACGGGAAGTGATTTTCTGCCATACTTGATTGTGCCCACCAGGTACGGCCAAACCCAACAAACAAACAGTGAGGTTGCAGCGATGTCGGCAAAGTATGTCTTTGTGACGGGCGGAGTAGTGTCCAGTTTAGGCAAGGGTCTTGCGGCGGCATCGATCGGCTGTCTGCTCGAGAGCCGCGGTCTTCGCGTCAACTTGATGAAGTTCGATCCGTACCTGAATGTCGATCCGGGAACCATGTCGCCCTTCCAGCATGGCGAGGTGTTTGTGACGGATGACGGCGCAGAGACTGACCTGGACCTGGGGCACTACGAGCGCTTCACCCATGCGCCGCTGTCGCGGGATAACAACCTGACCACGGGCCGGATTTACGAGCAGATCATCCTGAAGGAGCGGCGCGGCGACTACCTGGGCAAGACCGTGCAGGTGATTCCGCACGTGACCAACGAGATCAAGAACGCGATGCGGAAGGTTTCGGCCAACGGCGCGGATGTAACGATCGTGGAGATCGGCGGAACGGTGGGCGACATCGAGTCGCTTCCCTTCCTCGAGGCGATTCGCCAGATGCGGCAGGAACTGGGGCGCGAGAACACGGTGTTCGTCCACCTGACACTGGTGCCGTGGATCGCGGCGGCACAGGAACTGAAGACGAAGCCGACGCAGCATTCGGTGAAAGAACTGCTCTCAATTGGAATCCAGGCGGACGTGCTGCTGTGCCGCAGCGACCGCAACCTGAGCCGCGAGATGCGCCAGAAAATTGCCGCGTTCTGCAACGTGGAAGAGCGCGCGGTGATCGGCGCTACGACGGTTCCTTCGATCTACGAGGTGCCGCTGAACTTTGCGCAGGAAGGACTGGATGGGCTGATCCTGAAGTACCTGCACAAGGAGGCTCCCGAAGCTGACTTGAGCAAGTGGAAGGATCTCGTCGATCGGTGTTACCACCCCAAGGATGAAGTCTCGATTGCGATTGTCGGCAAGTACGTGGAATACGAGGACAGCTACAAGTCGCTCAAAGAAGCGCTGACGCACGGCGCGCTGGCACACAATTTGAAGCTTTGCGTGACATGGATTGAGGCGGAAGGGCTGGAGTCGAAGACGCCGGAAGACACGAGCTACGAGGCACAGCTTGAGGGCTTTGACGGCATCCTGGTGCCGGGCGGGTTTGGCAAACGCGGCATCGAAGGGATGCTGAACGCGATCCGGTATGCACGCGAGAACAAGGTGCCGTATTTCGGAATTTGCCTGGGCATGCAGACGGCTTGCATTGAATTTGCGCGGAATGTCTGCGGGCTGAAGGATGCGAATTCAAGCGAGTTTGACCCTGCAGCGCAGCATCGCGTGATCTACAAGTTGCGCGAGTTGCTGGGCGTGGAAGAGATGGGTGGGACGATGCGGCTGGGCGCGTGGACATGCGTGATTCAGCCGGAGACGCTGGCACATCGGATCTACGAAGCGACAGAGATCAGCGAACGGCACAGGCATCGCTACGAGTTCAATCGCGAGTACGAGGCGCTGCTTACCGGAGGCGGCTTGCAGATCAGCGGGTCGACGCCGGACTCAACATACGTTGAGATCGTTGAGATTCCTGAACATCCATACTTCATCGGCTGCCAGTTCCATCCGGAGTTCAAGTCGAAACCGCTGGAGCCGCATCCGCTGTTCCGGGAGTTCATTGCGGCAAGCTACAGGAACCGGCAGGGGCGGACTGCAAGCATGTTGACGGGAGATGAAGTCGCGCAAAGCGCAGCACATTCATGAACCGGAAATGGCTTTGCTTGAAAGCCGAGAAATGCAGTCGAATCCCCCTACCCGGGCCTGATTGCGACGTTGGCTGACTTACGCACTAGAAAGCCGGGAAGTTGCCGCATACGCGTGACTTATCCCCCTGATATCGTCATGGCGTCAGGGATCGACGGGAAGATATCCTCAGGGCGAATTTGCGAAGAAACCAGCGAAGATTTCTTGCTTGGAACACGCTCAACCGTAAAAATCCTCCAGAGTTACTTCGACAATTTATTGACATTTTCAATCCATCTTTCGCCGGGCTCAGCGGCATCGCATGGGTATGCCGAGGATTCGCAAACAGGCGAGCATCGAATTCAGCAGACCGACGAGCATCGAACTCAGCATAGTGATGCCCTGCCTGAACGAAGCTGAAACGCTGGCAGTCTGCATTCAAAAGGCGCAAAGATTTCTTGATCTTGCCGGTGTAGACGGCGAGATCGTGATTGGCGACAACGGATCGACTGACGGATCGCAGGAGATTGCTCGCGACCTGGGTGCGCGGGTCATCCCAATTCCGATTCGCGGCTACGGCGCTGCCTTGTATGGCGCGATCTCGGCTTCCAACGGCCGTTATTGCATCATGGGTGACTCGGATGACAGCTACGACTTCGAGCATCTGGACGGATTCCTGGAGAAACTGCGCGAGGGCTACGACCTGGTAATGGGCAATCGCTTTCGCGGCGGCATCGCGCCGGGAGCAATGCCCTGGAAAAACCGCTACATCGGCAACCCGGTGCTGTCGATGATCGGCCGCGTCCTTTCCGGCGTGCACGTCGGCGATTTTCACTGCGGCCTGCGCGGCTTTTCAAGGCGTGCTTTTGAGCGCATGGACCAGCACACCACGGGAATGGAGTTCGCCTCAGAGATGGTGATCAAGGCGCGTCTGATGGGCCTGCGCATCACGGAAGTGCCGACCACGCTGTCTCCTGACGGCCGCTCGCGCCCGCCTCATCTGCGTCCTTTTCGCGATGGTTGGCGGCACCTGCGCTTCATGCTCCTCTTCAGTCCCAAGTGGCTGTTCCTGTATCCGGGGCTGGGGCTGATGCTGATAGGGCTGGTTGCCGGAGCCACGATCCTGGCCAGGCCTGTGCACATCAGCCACATCCGGTTCGGCCTCGACACCCTGATTTACTGCAGCGCATTTCTTGTGGTCGGTTTCCAGGCGGTCCTTTTTTCCATCTTGTCGCGCACCTATGCCGTTCACCACCGGCTCTATCCGCGTTCCACCACGCGCCGGCGCTGGGGCATCACACTTGAGCGTGGGCTGATCGTTGGCGCAATCGTATCGCTGGCTGGGCTCTGCTCCGCCGGTTATGCATTATGGCAATGGAAGCGGCACGCCTTCGGCGACCTGGATGCCGAGCACATCGCGAGAATCGTCATCCCATCGGCGGTGGCGCTTTCGCTGGGCACTGAGATCATTCTCTTCAGCTTTCTGTTGAGCACGCTTACCCTGCACCTGCGGCCGCTGCAACAACTGGCGCCCAGGGCGCGGCGCGTGGACAGCGAAGAGACACTGGCCAAATGGGCTTCATAGTGAACTTTGCAGAGCGCACTTCGGACGCCGTTGTGGACTACTGTCCGCCGCGAGGACCGGCGGCATAAGGGGAGAAGTTGATCAGAGTGCCCACACTGGCAGCATTGTTCTGCCTGATACCCTCAAATCACTCTCTGAATCATGTCTGGCGTTTCTGTTCCTGGCTGGTGCGAATCCTATTTTTCAAGGGAACCGAAACGGATCTGGTGATTGCGCAGCATACGGTGTTCCACCTGCCCCTAGCTTTCTTTTGCATCGAATGGGTTGCGGTGGGAGCTGCCTTTGTCACAAGCATCGTGTGGACAATCCGCTCGCCACGCGGTTCCTCGCCGGGCCGCTGGATTGCCGCCATCGCCCGTCGCCGCAAACTGGCGGTACTGCTAGTTTTTCTATGCACCCTTGCGGGCCGCATGGCCATGCTCAATACCAACCCGCTGCCTCGGCCCCACATTGCCGATGAATTCGGTTACTTGTTGGCGGCCGACACATACGAGCACTTCAGACTCACCAATCCCACGCCGCCCGCCTGGCACCACTTTGAAACGATCCATCAGTTGATGGTGCCGACCTATATGACCAAATATCCGCCCGCGCCGGGGCTGTGGCTGGCCCTTGGCCAGTTGCTGTTTCACAGTGCGGCGATCGCTGTGCTACTAAGCTGTGCGGCCATGGCTGCCGCAGTGTGCTGGCAGTTGCAGGCGATGATGCCGCCTGTGTGGGCGTTCCTCGGTGGATTGCTCGCTGCAGTCCGGCTCGGCACCATCTCCTATTGGGCCGATAGCTACTGGGGAGGAGCGCTTACAGCCTTTGCCTGCTGCATGCTGCTGGGCGCAACAGCGCGGTGGGCGAGGAGACCCAGCGTATCGATGGCGCTTGTTGCGGCAACGGCGTCTTTGGTGGCCATCAACTGCAGGCCTTTCGAGTCTGGCCTGCTTGTGCTTGGCGTTTTCGCGTCGCTGGCTTGGCAAGCCAGGCATTCGCTCCGGCGCACATTTCCCATCCGCGCAGTGGCTGCATTTGTTGTGGTTATCGCCATCGGTGCTGCCGCCATGGCTCTCGACAATCGCGCGGTTACCGGCAAAGCCGGGCTGCTGCCCTATGTTTTGCAGACTCAGCAATACGGGGTGACACCCGCGCTCGTGGTGCAGAAGGCGCCGCCGCCGACGCACGCCTATCACTATAACGGCGCAGCGGTCATTTATACCCGCTTCGAGCGCCTTCCCTACGACGATGAGCACACTTTATCCGGCTACGTCGTCAATTTGCTCGGCGACAAACTGGGTACCTATGGCCGCTTCTATCTCGGGCCCTCGCTCGTACTCCTGCTGTTGGGCGTTCCTGCGGCGCTCACCCGCCGCAAGGATCTCCCCTTCACACTGCTCATCCTTCTAGCCGTCCTCGTGGTGGCTCTTGAGACCTGGACACAGCCGCATTACCTTGCCTCGTTTGTCGGCGTATTTTATTTTATTTTTCTGCTCAGCGCGCGCTACATACGCACGTGGGGCCGCTCGCGCCGCATCGGCGTGATCCTGGTGCGGACCGTCGGGCTGGCGTGCTTGTTCTCGTTGCTGCTGCGCGTGGTTCTTCTTCCCAGGGGAGAGTTCGCCGCCTGGGACGGCATTGCGGCCACTGACTGGGGCCGTCCGCATGTGCTCGACCGCTTGAACCACGAGCCGGGGAATCACCTTGTGATGGTGGCCTACAGGTTCAAGAATGAACAGAATTACGATGAGTGGGTTTTCAATTCCGCCGATCTGGACAGCCAGAAAGTGATCTGGGCGCACACTCTGGCGCCTGAAGAAAGTGATGCCGGGCTGGAGTGCGCATTTGCCGACCGTCAGCCGTGGCTGGTCACCTTATGGTATGTGGGAGAAAGCCACTCGGAACGTTACTCGCTGCAAAAGCTTCCGCCGCCTGTCTGCGGCGAGGCATCGACGCGTTAGGCGCTTTCGGCTCATATCCGTGGCACGGTTTCTTTTTTTGGAATAGTGGCTCTTATCACACAGACATGTGACGAGGCCGGATTGCGCTTGACAGTTGCTTTTGTGCGGACCTAAGGTACAGGCGTTTTTGGCAAAGGAGGGTCGGCATGACTGCTAATTTTGAACTTCAGCCCGGGGAGGCGGAACTTCAGAAACTGGCGGAGCAGTGTTGGCAGGAGGCTCCCAACCGGGAACGGCGCCTGGAAGAAGAGGCGTTTGAGGCCGGGGAGGCGATCCGGCATGGCGACTACTCGCTGGCCAACCTGGAGGCGATTGTTCGCTGGAAGTCGGAGGCGCTGGTTCAATATGTGATCGTCAACAGCACGACAAGCATCCGGCGTGCCCTGGAGGTGGCGGCGGATCCCGAGAGCACAACGGCGGAAACGCTTAGCGCGCTGCTGGCGCTGCGGGGCGTGGAGATGTCGCTGGCGACGGCGATCATTGCGGCGATCTATCCAGAGCGATACATCGAGTTGGAGATGGGCGACCTGGAGGCGCTGGGACAGGCGCGGCAGGATGTGCGGTTCTACGAGGAATACCTGGCGTTTTGCCGCAGGCTTGTGGAGAGCGGGATCGTCAAGCCGCAGACGAATTTGCCTGGGCCGACGCCGCTCCATGCCCTGGATCGTGCGCTGGTGCAGTGGTCACGGAATCGGTCGCTGTAGGCGAGGAGTCGATTGCTCGGCGAATGACCGTTGTCTCCCACCCATCGCGCGACGAGACTGCACGATGGATGGGGCACCCGGCATCGACCCGGTAGGCGCTTGTCTCGTCGCCTCGCGATAGAATCGGCTTCGTGAGTCATTCTTTCGAAATCGGCCCGGTTCGCGTCGGCGAGGGGCAGCTATTTCTGATCGCGGGGCCGTGCGTCATTGAATCAGAAGCGCACGTGCGACGGATGGCGGAGGCCATTCAGCGGATCACCGGCGACCTGGGCGTTCCCTACATCTTCAAAGCAAGCTACGACAAGGCAAACCGGACGAGCGTGAAAAGCTTTCGTGGACCGGGGCTCGTCGAAGGCACGAAGATCCTGGGCCGTTTGGCGAAGGACACAGGGCTGCCGGTGCTGACAGACGTGCATGAGCCGGCGCACTGCGAGGTGGCGGCCGAAGCGGTGGACGTTCTGCAGATTCCTGCGTTCCTTTGCCGGCAGACTGACCTTCTCGTGGCGGCGGGCAAAACCGGGCGCGCGATCAACATCAAGAAAGGCCAGTTTGTGGCGCCGTGGGATATGACGCACCCGGTTGAGAAGGTGCGATCGACGGGCAATGAGCGGGTCTTCCTCACCGAGCGCGGGGCCAGCTTTGGATACAACACGTTAGTGGTTGATTACCGGTCACTGCCGGTGATGCGCGCGATGGCTCCGGTGGTGTTTGACGGGACGCACTCGGTGCAGCAACCTTCGGCGGCGAATGGGGTGAGCGGCGGACAGCCCGAGTTCATTCCGCTGCTGGCGCGGGCGGCAGTAGCTGCCGGTGTAGACGGCATTTTCCTCGAAGTGCACGACGACCCGGCGCACGCGAAGTCGGATGGGGCGAATGCGCTGCGGCTGGATCTGCTGAAGCCGCTGCTGGAGAAGCTGCTGGCGATCAGCGCAGCTTGCTGCTCGTAGCTTCTGGTCTCCTGCCTCTTGCCTTCAGGATCTCGTCCTGCTGATGATCTGACTCATTCAGAACACGCAACCGATGAGTTGCGGATTGTTAGAACGCAGACACAGCGATTCAAGTCCCAAGCACATACAGGTCGGATAGAGAGACCCCTTCCCGCGCCTCAAGAGAGGCGCGGGAAGCCGCTGGGGAAGGCGGGTTCAGGGTTAGAAATTGACCGTAATGTTCGCAGTAAGAGCACGCGGTGTTACGTAGTGTGTGCCGCTGAACGTCGAGAGGAAGTTGTACAGCGCGTATTTGTTGGTGAAGTTAATCGCTGTCAAGTTGAAGTCTGTCTTGAAACGATCGGCGTGGAAGATGTTGTCCTTACCGAGCGTTGCATCGAAGAGGCTGCGCGGCGCGATGCGCTGAGGGTTCTTGTCGTCGTTCTCGGTGCCCGGCGCGGGGATGCTGACGAGTGACGAGGTGTACTGCGTTGGCAAGCACGAGCTGAAGCCTGAAGTAGGCGTCGCCCTGACGCCATTGCAGGCGATACCGGCCTGGAACTGCTGATCGTATGTGAGGCCGCTCAGATCGACCGGTGTCACGTTGTCGGTGGCAAAAGGTACACTGCCGGCTACCAGGCCCGAGTCGTAGCGCCAGTTGAAGCCGCCCCAGACGCCTTTCAAGAAGCCGCCTTCGGGAAGCTTGTAATTGAGATGAGTCGTCTGATTGAACTTCTCGTCGTGGTCGATGCGGAAGGGCTGCCCGCCTGTCTGCGGCGTAGCTCCAGCTCCGGCAACCTGAGGCGGGAAGAAGCGGGCGGCCACGGATGACATTTCAACATAGGCGCTGAAGTTGTGGTACTCGGGCACCTGGACGTTGATCGCATAGCCCGGGATCTTCGAGTTATGCCAGTCGATGGGGAAGGTGATGGGCGTATTTCCCAGCACGCTGAAGTCGAAGGCGTTATGCGTGTACTTCCAGATGTACTCGGCACTGACGACGATCCGCTTGCTCACAGCCTGCTGAAAACCGGCATGGAACTCGTTGCGGTAGCCGGGCTCCAGCGTTCCGGTTGAACCCGGTGCGCAGGCCAGCAAGGGAGATAGCACCGCGTTCGTGCATCCCTCACTGGACAGCACAAGGTTCTCATTAAATGGGGTCTCGAGTGTACGCGCGTAGGAAAGCCGCAGTACGGTCGCGGAGGGTTTGATGTTATAGGCGATCCCAACGCGGGGCTGCGTCTGGTTGGCATCCGTGAGGCCGTTGTACACATCCTCGCGCAGACCCAAATTGAAGAGCCAGTTGCCGGTTTTGATCTGGTCCTCTGCGTACAGGGCCAGTTCCTTGATATCGGTGTGACCGTAGAACGTGTAATTACTGCCACCCCGAGTAAGGTCGTAGGGGGCAAGCACGGGGAGATAGTTCGGATTCGTCGCGATGGAGCATTCAGAGGGATTGGCGTAGCCCGGCATGGGGTTGCCGTTGGCGTCCGCGCAAGGAGCGCTAAAGGAGTAGGTCGGTTCGACAATACCGAGGCTATCCTTCTCGTCCAGGAAGGTCTGCCCGTATTGCGCGCCAACCTTGATGGTGTGGATTCCCTTGGAATATGAGAAATCGGAGTGGACTGCGGAATTCGTTAGAGTACGGTTCTGAGCGATCGAGGCGGTTTGCAGATTTGGAGGTCCAAGGTCGGCCAGCGGGTTGTTGCTGGGATAGTAGTTATAGTTGTCGCGGCGGACAAAAGCACCGAGGTTAAAGACCGAATTGGTTCCGATAACACGTGTATAAGTCGGCGAGATGTTGAAGGTCCTAATCTGGGAGCGCTGATCGGTGTCACCTACGTTTCCGTAGACGGGATTAGCGCTGGTACCTCCGCTGATCACATTCTGCACGTTCAGGTTGTCGTATGAATTGGGGGTCTGGAACCAGGACCGGCTGTAGTTGAAGTCCACGTGGATCGAGTCGACCGAAGTCAAGGAATAGTCAACGCGGTCGAAGACGTTCTGCAGATTGCCCTTCGCGTGGAAGACCGTAAACTCCGGAGGATCGAGAAAGCGCCCGGTGTTAAGCGCATCGGCTTCGAGGAAGTTGCCCCAGTTTTTGCCTCCGTAGGACAAATCGAAACCAGCCGAGGACGAACCGAAACTGCCGTAGGAGCTGTTGATGCTACCAGTAGGCCTCGTGATACCCATGCCGGAACGCGTGGTGGCCACGATCACCAGACTGGTCTTGCCGCCGTACTCGGCTGGCGGGGCGCCGGAGATAACCTGGATAGACTGAATCGAGTTGGAAGGAAGCTGGTTGGAGAAGACCTTGCTCTGCTGGTCTGTGATCGATTGGCCGTCAACCGAGAACGAGTTGGATGCGTGATCGCCCAGGCCGTGAAACAGTCCGTTGGAATCAGCCGCCACTCCAGGGGTAGTAAGCGTCACGAGGGAGCTGAGGGTTGACGATTGGCTCTCCAGCGGTACCTTGATGAACAAATCACGGTCCACGTCGGTATGGAACGTGGGATCGGTTTCGACCAGGTCACCCGAGGCTTGCACAGTCACTGTTGAGGCTGCCGCTTCAATTTGCAGTACCAGTTTGAGGTTCATTCCAACCGCGGAACGCAGCGTGAAGCTCTGGCTCTGCGGAGCGAACCCCTGCGCTGACACGGCCACCGCGTAATTGTTGAAAGGAACGTTGTCAATTTCGAATTGGCCGGTTGCGTCGGTAGTCACGGTCCGATCCAGTCCACTAATGGCGTTTGTAAGGTGCACTGTCGCGTTCGGAATCACTGCACCCGATGGGTCGGTAACAGTGCCACGAACAGATCCTGCGTTGCCACCTTGTGCAGCGTGAACGGCTCCGGCCGCGATAAAGAGTGCCGCGAGGGGAAGTATGCGAAAAAGCTTGCCGAAATTGAGCGGCATGAATGAAAGCCTCCGAATTGTTGACTGAGTCTGCGTGGGCTGTGCAAAGAACGCACGGCGGTGTCAGTGCAACGGCGGCGGCGTTGTGATCAGGTCAGGTCCGAAAGCTGTTCAATCGAGCCCGGTGTGGGCTTGTTCAGAATCTAAAGATTGGACCGGGACGTGAGGTCAGAACGACGCCGGGGAGACGCGCGGAGGAGGACGGATGAAAAGCTGCGGGTGCCAGATCGTTCCAACGGGACGAACAACAACAACGAGCGTGACAGCCTCGATCTGCACCAGCACGATGGCTGCAATGGCTGCCGCGACCGGAGCTGCGGTGTGCAGAACGATGCACAGAGGGCAGTGATCGGCGTCGGTGTCGACCGTGTGGACGTGTGTCACCTGGATGACGGTAAGCAGGGCAAGCAGCGCCACGCACACCAGAACAACCACGGCGTAGGCCTGGGGCCTCGAGTGGCGGTCGCTGCGCATCCATGTGTGAAGTCCGGTCAAACTGAAGCTTCCTTTTGTAAGAGGGGCCTACAACAAGAATACACATGATTGGATGCGACAAGTCACCGGATGTCACAGGTGAAAAGGCCCCCGAGGCAATAGAACGCAAACCAGAAGCGCGGGCGAGCGTCTAAACTGTTGGGCAATGAGGCATTTCAGCCATTTTGCGTGGATTGTGACTGTGGCGCTCGCGGTGCTGGCTCCGACGGTGCTGCCGGCTGCTGCCCAGACTAATCAGGACAACAATAACCGGACACCGCTCAAACCGGATGCTCCCGGTTTGAAGCACAACCATCGCCTCATCTTGAAAGACGGCAGTTATCAGATTGTTCGTGAGTACCAGGTTGTGGGCGACCGGGTGCGGTACATGTCTCTGGAACGGGGAGGCGACTGGGAGGAACTGCCCTACAGCCTTGTGGACTGGGACGCGACGCGGAAATGGGAGCAGAACCACAGCGGTCCCTACGAGAGCGCCGAAGGGGCTTCTCCCGCGATGAAAGAGGCCGACGAGATCGATAAGGAAGAGGGGGCAGCGCGCGACGAGATGAAGGCCCGCATGCCGGAAGTTGCGAAGGGGCTGGAACTTCCAGATCAAGATGGGGTGTTTGTGCTGGACACGTACCAGGGAACGCCGGAGCTGGTGGAACTGGTGCCGTCGGACCTCAGCCTGAATCAAAAGAACCGGAAAGGGCTGGCGACGCTGAATCCTCTGGCAGGTGAGAGGGCCTCGGTGGAACTGCCGGGTACGCACGCCAAAGTACACCTGCATGTCAATGATCCAGCCATTTATCTCTCCCTTGAGGCGCAGGACGACGTGCAGGAGGTTCTGTCGCACGCTTTGACCGTGCACACAAACGGCGCAAAGGAAGTGACAAATCGGAAGCATGGTGCGCACTCGGCGCAGCTCCGGATTTGCGATCGTGAAGGTGGATGAGCGCAGAGAGGTGAGGATTATCGGCGCGGTCCAAATTAGCCCGACGGGCAAGGTAACGCAGAGCGAGGATGAGATTCCCACCAAGGTGGAGGTGATGCCGGGCAAGCACTGGCTGAAGCTGACGCCGGAGACGACGCTGACAATCGGCGAGTATGCGCTGGTGGAGATTCTGTCGCCGTCGGACATCAGCCAGTCCGTATGGGATTTTCGCGTGGATCCGCGGACCGGGGACAACCCGGCTTCGCTGGGACCGATCCTCAAATAAGGTTGCGGATGCGCATCGACCGCCGGGGGTTATGGCGCTTCGCGGCGGGCGAGCTTGATGCGACGCTGCTCCCACTCTTCGCTCGAAAAGATGCGCGGGCCAACTTCGATGAGGCGCGGCATCATGTTGAAGACGGCGACGCGGCTCCAGGGGCGGCCTTCGCGGGTTCGGAAACCTTTCTCGTTGAGATCGCTGACGATCGCCGAATAGGAGAAATCCTGCGCCAGCAGATCCATCATCAGCACAAGGACCTGGTTTTCGTGGGGATCGACTTCGAGACGTTTGCAGTCCTCTGAGATGCGAAGCCCGTAGGGAATGGCTTCGCTGAACGCGCCATCGGGAGGAGTTTCGGAGTCGGGCAGCTCGCGCCGCCACTCGATTGAGACCATCTGCCACCCGGCAGCATTGCGCTGACGGATCACGTCCGAGCTGAATGGCTCGGATACCACATCACGAATGCGCTCGAAGTAGGACATGGGAACCTCCAAGAGACACTGCAATGAGACGACTCGTAAGCAATTCGGAGGCCAGAGCGGCGCTTACGAGGGAAGGCGCAAGACCTTGCACTGGAATGGGTTCAATAAATTGACAGCCTACGCAACTGTTCGAGTCCTGGCCGTTTTTGCAATTCCCTGTTCAGTAACGAACAAGAGATGCGGAGGAGTAGATGGCGGTCGCCGGGCGTGAAGACTCAATTCGAGGCAGACAGAAAGACTGCTACAATTCGGCATCCTCCAGACAATCCGCATCTGCATCCCCAAGCAGGAAGTCTGAAAGAGAACATCGACAGGGATGATCGACTACTACGAGTTCCTGCAAATCAGCCCGCACGCCGACGCGGAAACGGTTCACCGCGTTTATCGCTATCTGGCGGCGCGGCTGCATCCGGACAACCCGGAGTCGGGCGATGCGGAGATGTTTCGGCTGCTGAAGTCGGCCTTCGACACGCTCTCGAGCCCGACGCGCCGCGCCGAATACGATGCGGCTTGCCGCCGCGAGGCAGCGGAAGTCAAGCCTCTCTCCAGTTCGTCGACTTCATGGACAGCGTGGAAGGCGAGTTGAACCGCCGGGTTGCCGTGCTGGCAGTGCTTTACTTCAAGCGGCGATCGAATCCGCGCTTTCCCGAAGTATCGCTAGCGGAGATCGAGCAGGCGGATGGGATTTCCGACGCGACTACCTCGACTTCACCACCTGGTATCTGGCGAAGAAGGGCTACATCACGAGGGCCGATAACTCCGACTTCACGCTGACGGCGGAGGGCGTGGACTACATCGAGATGCAGCGCGGCAATCTGCCGGTGCTGAACAAACTGCTGACCGATGGCAAATGTGCAAATCGACAAATCGGCGACGCCGCAGAAGCAACAGCCGAATGGCACGCACCAACAGGGCAAATGGCACCAATGGGTCGAGGCCGATCATTCTGCCGGCTTCGATGTCAGTTTGGCTGGATCGCCGACAGAGCGGCGAGGACCGGAGACGGTGCGTGGCAGTCCAGGAGATGCCGGAATCGAGCGGCGAGCCGGAACGCAGGATCGACGTGTAAACATCATCGATCGAAGGCAGAATAAGGGAGATCAGGCGGTCCTACGCGCTTATAAACCTGCGCGATGACCCGTCTTCTACTCGCGCACAGTGATGCCCAGGGCTTTCATCTTGCGGTAGAGGTGGCTGCGCTCGAGGCCGAGGAGTTCGGCGGCGCGGCTGACGTTGTTGCGGGCTTCTTCAATCTTCTTGAGGATGTAGTCGCGCTCGTAGGCGTCGCGGGCCTGCTGGAGCGTGGAGAACTCTTCGGTAGAGCGTGCGCCGGATTTGTGGGTGAGGGGCGGCAGTTGCTTGCGCTCGATGCGCAGGGTGCGCGGGTTGAGGATCAGGACGCGCTCGATCACATTCTTCAGTTCGCGCACGTTGCCGGGCCAGTGATATTGCTGCGAGCATTTCGAGGGCTTCGTCGCTGATCTCCATGCGCGGGCGGCCGTACTGGCGGCCGAACTCGGCGAGGAATTCGCGGGCGAGGAGCGGAATATCCTGCTTGCGCTCGCGGAGCGGCGGCACGAAGAACGGGACCACGTTGAGGCGGTAGAAGAGGTCTTCGCGGAAGTTGCCCTTGGCGATCTCTTCTTCGAGGTCCTTGTTGGTGGAGGCGATGAGGCGGACGTCGACGCGCAGAGGCTGGGTGCCGCCGACGGGCGTAAACAGCTGGTCGTCGAGGGCGCTGAGCACCTTGGCCTGCGTCTTGAGGCTCATGTCGCCGACTTCGTCGAGAAAGAGCGAGCCGCCGTCGGCGCGTTCGAGGGTGCCGCGCTGCTCGGGCGGGCCGCCGGGCTGCGCGCCGTGACGGTAGCCGAAGAGTTCCGACTCGATGTGCGCCTCGGGGATGGCGGCGCAGTTGAGCTCGACGAAGACGCGGTCGCGGCGCAGGCTTTCGGCGTGAATGGCGCGGGCGATGAGTTCCTTGCCGGTGCCGGATTCGCCGTAGATGAGCACGCGGCCGTTGGTGGGAGCCATGAGGCGAATCTGCTGGCGCAGCGCTTTGACGGGCACGCTTTCGCCGGTGAGCACAGCGCCCACGTTGAACTGGCGCTTGAATTCGAGATTTTCGCTGCGCAGCCGGCGGGCTTCGACGGCGTTCTTGAGGACGATCAGGGTGCGATCGAGCGAGAGCGGCTTCTCGAGGAAGTCGTATGCGCCGAGCTTGGTGGCTTTGACGGCGGCTTCGATGGTGCCGTGGCCGGAGATGATGACGACTTCGGGCCGCTTTTCGGGGGCGAGCGCATGGATGTCGGCGAGAACGTCGAGGCCGTCGCGATCGGGGAGCCAGATGTCGAGCAGGACGACGTCGTAGGGCGCGTCCTGAATGAGCACGAGAGCCTCGGCCGCAGTGGCAGCGGTGGCCACGCCGTAGCCCTCTTCGCGTGAGGATCTCTTCGAGCGAGGTGCGAATCTCCGCTTCGTCGTCGACGACGAGGATGTGGTTCATGAGCGCGCCTCGGTGACGAGGAGTCGCGCCGGCTGCGTTGGCCTCCGGCGTGGGCAGGCTCGGCGTGATCAAGCAGCGGCAGGCGGATGAGGAAGCGCGCGCCTTTGGGGGTGTTGCTTTCGGCGCGGATGGAGCCGCCGTGTTCCTGGATGATCTTGGCGGCGATGGAGAGGCCGAGGCCGGTGCCGCGGTGCTTGGTGGAGTAGAAGGGCAGGAAGAGCCGCTCGCGGATTTCTTCGGTGAGTCCGTGGCCGGTGTCAGAGACGGCGATCTCAACGGCGGCGCCGTCTTCGGCGAGAGAACTGCGCACGCGGAGGACGCGGAGCAGGCTGCCCTGCATGGCCTCGGCGGCGTTGTCGATGAGGTTGGCGAGGGCGCGGCGGATGGCCTCGGGATCGGCGAGGACCAGCGGGCAGGCCGGGTTCGAGGTCGCGCTTGACGGTGATGCCGTCGAGGCGCCCGGCGAACAAGGCGAGCGCTTCTCGGCGACCTGATTCATGTCGCAGGGACGCGGCTGCGGCGCGGGAAACTGGGCGAGCGCGGAGAACTGGTCGACCAGCGTGCGCAAGGTTCCGACGCAGGCGAGAATGACTTCACTGCATTTGCGAATGACGGAGGGCGAATCGGGCTGGCTCGCGGTCGAGATGGCGGCCGATGCGTTCCGCGGAGAGCGCGATGGGCGTGAGCGGATTCTTGATTTCGTGGGCCACGCGCTGCGCCACTTCCTTCCACGCGAGCTGGCGCTGGGCGCGGAGAAGTTCGGAAGTGTCTTCGACGACGAGGACGGTGCCCGGCCTGCCGTGCGCCAGTTCAAGACGCGCGCTGGTGACGGCCAGATGCATGTTGCGGCCGCGCAGATGGAATTCGATCTCAGTGGAGGCTGCGCCCATGCGCTGGCCGCGGCGGATGACGCCGGCGAGTTCGTCCATCGAGTCGGGCGGCAAAAGGGCATCGAGTTTCTGGCCGCGAAGACTGGCGTCTTCCTCTTGCCCCATCAGCACGGCGAAGGCGCGATTGGCCTGGAGCACCGTGCCGGAGCCGTCGAGTGTGACGACGCCGGTGGGGATTGTTTCGAGGATGGTCTCGAGCTCGCGGCGGCGCGCTTCAATGGCCTGATTGGCGGCGGTGAGTTGCGCTGAGGAGCTTTCCGCGAGCTTGCGGCTGGTCTCGAGATCGGCCGCCATGTGATTGAAGGAGCGGACCAGTTCGGCCATTTCGCCGGTGGTGACAAGGCCGACGCGATGTTCGTATTTGCCGGCAGCAATCTCATCCATGGCATCGGCCAGCGCTTCGACGGGGCGCGTGATCTGCTTGGAGAGAAACAAGGCGAGCCATACGCTGGAGAAGAAAACGACGACGGTGATGAGCAGCAGCATGAGGAAGAACGTGGCGCGGATGCTGTTGCGGGAGCGGAAGAGGTCCCAGTATTCCGCTGCGCCTTCGCGGATGCGCGCGGTGGTCTGGCTCAAGCCCTGCGGCATGGGCAGCGCGGCGATCACGATCTTTCCGGAAGCGGTCGCGGCCTTGCCCAGCGCGTACTCCTGTCCCGCGATGCGGATGACGGGTTCGTCGTTGCGCTGAGCCGCGCTGAGGATACTGGCGGAGAGCGGGCCCTGCAGCGGGACAGCGGATTGAAACTTCGTTGCGTCAGTTTTTTCCGGAAGCCAGGGAATCAGGCTCGCCTGGCTGTTTTCGGGCGGCGCCTGAAAGCTCGCGAGAACCTGATGGTCCCTGCTCGTAGACGACGGCAAAACCACCCTGAAGGGTGATGCGGTGCGAAGCCAGGACTTTCTCGAGTGTCAGTCCCATCGGCATCGGGCGCGCCGGTTGCGGCGATCGAATCGGCCTCGCCGCGGGCGTTGCTGGTGACATACTGCGCGAGTTCGAGCACGACGCGGATTGAGTCTTCGCGCAATTGCGAGGTGTTCGGCGAAAACCAGCGATCGATGGAGCGGTTCATCAGCTGAAAGCTGAAGAGGAACATGAAAACCGCGGGAGTGAGCGCGATGAGCGCGGCGCCGAGAACCATGCGGGTCCGAAGACGCGCGCCGAGAGCGCTGCTGCTCTGATCGGCGTAGAGCTTGAGGATGTTGCGGAGCAGCAGAAGCAGCAGGACAAGCAGCAGCAGAAAGACGACGACGGTGAGGCCGGTGAAGGCCAGAGTTTCGCCGGAGGTTTCGGGATTGAGGAAGCGGATTTCGACGTATTGAAAGCCTGCAGGCCGCCCAGCAAGGCGAAAAAGAGCAACGCGCCGGCCCCGAGAAAGATCACCGTCCTGCGTCGCGAGCCGCCTCGAAGAGCATGCGGCGATTATAGAAGGGATTAAAGACAGGGATCAGGGAATAGGGAATAGAGGGCACGACCGCCCATTAGCGGTCAGAGATCAAAGTTAGGGATCAGGAGATGCTGTTTAGCCGAGGACGATGTCGGTTCCGGTCCAGCCGCGTTTCTGGCTTTCGGCTACGCCGCGATGCGTTAGCGTGCCGAGATAGGTGTTGAGGCCTTCAGCAAAACCGGGATCGCGCTTGAGCGCTTCGTGGGCGCCGAGATTCGCGATGCGCATGAGATACGGGAATGTAGAGTTGGTCAGCGCAAGCGTAGAGGTATGCGGAACCGCGCCGGGCATGTTCGTGACGCAGTAGTGGACCACGCCATCAACGACATAGCTGGGATTCGAGTGCGAGGTGGGTTTCGCAGTCTCAACGCATCCGCCCTGGTCGATGGCGACATCGACAATGACCGCGCCTTTCTTCATGGCCGAGACCATGGCGCGGGTGACGATTTTGGGAGCAGTTGCGCCGGGAATCAGGACGGCGCCGATGACCAGATCGGCCTCGCGCGTGGCTAGCGCCAGGTTATAGCTATTCGAAGCAAGGGTGTAGAGGCGGCCGCTGTAGAGATCGTCGAGTTCGCGCAGGCGCTGAAGATTGAGGTCGACCAGCGTGACCTTGGCGCCAAAGCCGAGTGCGATTTTTGCCGCGTTGGTTCCGACGATTCCGCCCCCGATGATCGTGACGTGGGCGGGAGGAACGCCTGGAACGCCGCCGAGGAGAATGCCGCGGCCGCCACGCTCCTTTTCCAGATACGAAGCGCCGACTTGAACGCTCATGCGGCCGGCAACTTCGCTCATGGGCGTCAGCAGAGGCAAGGTGCCCTGGCGATCGCGCACGGTTTCGTAGGCGATGCCGATCACCTTGGAGTCGAGAAGCTTGTTGGTAAGAACGGGAATGGGAGCCAGGTGAAGGTAGGTAAAGAGGACGAGGCCTTCGCGGAAGTAGGCGTACTCCTGCTCGATGGGCTCCTTGACCTTGACCACGGTGTCGGATTTGCCCCAGACGTAGCCGGCGTCGCCGACGATTTCTGCGCCGGCATCCTGATAGCTCGTCGTCCGAAAAGCCGGAGAGCTCGCCGGCATGGGTCTCAACCAGCACTTTGTGGCCGGCCTCGGTGAGCGCCTTTACGCCTGCGGGAGTGACGCCGACGCGGGCTTCGTTGTCCTTGATCTCTTTGGGAACGCCGATGATCATGATTGGCTCCTTCTTCCGGCTTGGCACGGCTCTGTTCGCTGGGGGAGGGCTTTGGAGCAGGCTGGAAGGCGACGCGCCGGATCGTTTTTCCTCTATTGGGGGAGGGCTCTATCCGGCGCGGCGACTCATTGCGGCTTCCAGTTGACACACATCCTAAGGCGTCGCGAGGTTCCGATGTGTGCAAATATCGTGTTAAAACATTATGCAGAGCACAAAATGTGAGAAAGAAGAAATATAGATGCAAGAATCAATCAAGACTCAGCAGTCCGAAGAGCTGGATGAGCTCGACGCCTCAATCCTGCGTTACCTCGAGTGGCATGGCCGCGCTACCAATTACGAGGTTGGTGAGGCGGTAGGGCTGTCGGCCTCAGCGGCTTCGCGGCGGATCCAGACGCTGGAGAGCGCGGGCGCCATTCGCGGGTACCGTGCGCAGGTGGATGACCGGCTGCTCGGGAAGCGGATGACGGTCTATATTCGCGTGACGCTGGAGCGCCAGTCGGCGCCTGTCCTGAGCGCGTTTGAGGCGGCGGTACGGCATTGCAAGGAGATTGTGAGCTGCCATCTGATGGCCGGACAGTACGACTACATGCTGGTGGCGCGAGTGGCCGGCATTGAAGATTACGGGCGGCTGCATCAAAACGATCTATCGCGCCTGCCTGGGGTGACGCGGCTTGAAACCAGCTTTGCCCTGCGAGATGTGCTGGATGGAAGCCGCCTGTAAATGGGGCGACGAACCTAGCTAGTCAATTGATAACGGATACGATCGGGCTTGGCCGGAGGTACAGTGGGGTTACGCCGGTACTTTGCTTTGGATGTTACTGACATGGGAGAATTCCGGACGACCCCCTGGAAGGCGTAGTCATGTTTGAGTCTGACCAGCACGAGTTCGATGAGGAGTATGCGGAAGCAAGTCATCCGGCGCCGCCGTCTCCGCCTAAGCCCGCAGCGAAGACGGAGCCAGCTAATCCAAAGGCAGAGCCGGTCAAGCTAAATGCAGAGCCAGTCAAACCAATAAAATCGTCGGCACCACCGGTAGCAGCGGCAGCATCAGCGGTGCCAAGGCCTTTGGCACGAGCTGCGGTGCTTGAACCGGTCGTCGAAGAGCCGCAAGAGGAAGAAACGGAACCGGGCTCCCCTGAAGTGGAGTCGGAAGAGTACGTCGACCCCGCGGAAAAGCCCGTAGTAGCACCGCCGCAGAAGAAGAAACCGAACCTCGTGCTGATTGGAGGACTCGCGGCACTCGTGATCTTTGTGATCGTTGTGGCGATCACTCGTCCGAAATCGAATGCGCCTAACCCCGGCGACCTGGGGCCGGGCATTGTGGCCGTGGATGGATTGCGCGGGCATCTCGACACCGTCTGGGAAGGCGATGCCAAGACTGGCAAACTCGCCTACAAGCTGCGGATCGAACCGATGGAGGATCGCTGGGGGAAGGGGTTCTCGCGGGTTGTAAGCAATGCGCCCACGCCGCTCTTGGTGAATATCCGACTGCTGGACTCGTCGGGATTTGCGCTTTGCGGAAAAGAAATAGACTTCCGGTTTAATCCCGAGACGGCGGACGTGCAGGTTCCAGCGCCACCACTGGTCGGAGCCAACGGGAAGAAACTCTCGGTTGCCGACCGGAATGCAGCGTCGCAAGCGGCGCGACAAAGCGAAATTGCCCAGATGCAGGCCGCCGAAGTGATACGGGAGCGCGGGAAGGACATCTTCCAGAACCAGACGACCGACGACGGCCAGGTGACCGCGGTGAATGTGCAGGGCGCGCTTCCCTGCTCTCCCGATCAATACAGACACACCGATTACTGGGACTTTAATACCAATTTCCCGACGCTTGAACAGCAGGCAGCGTTACTTGAACCGCAGCACGGAAAGGAATTCGCGCCTCCGCCTCATCCGGGTAAGCGAAACCTGAACAAGCTGCAGGTGGGATTTGTCATCCAGGGAGATGACCGGGTAACAGGATATGACTCGGCACGCGGAGTGCTGACGGCGGAGCAAAAAACCTTCACGATCGACAAGCGCTACGGACAAGCAGCGGCAATGGAGTGGGCGAACAACTACACGCTAATCCACTACCGTTGCGATCAACAGGCAAACTGTGCGCTGTCGGCGGCGGGGAATGCAGCAGTGCTGCATGCAAGGCTGGGCGAGTAGCCCAACTTCTTGCTCTCGCTCAGCCCTCACTGCTCAATACTTATTCAGCGTTGTCGATCTGAGCGCGCTGCAGCTTGTCGGAATAGTCGACGTAGACAGCTTTCCATGTAGTGAAGAAGTCGATGGCGCCATTGCCTTCGCGGTGGCCGTTGCCGGTGTGCTTGACGCCGCCGAAAGGCAAATGCACTTCGGCACCGATAGTGGGCGCGTTGATGTAGGTGATGCCGGCTTCGAGATCGCGGATCGCGGTGAAGGCGCGGTTCACATCCTTGGTGTAGAGCGCTGTGGACAGACCGTAGTCAATGCTGTTGGCGATTTCGATGGCCTGCTCGAAGGTGTCGAATTCCAGCAGCGAGATGACGGGGCCGAAGACCTCTTCGCGGGCGATGCGCATGGCGGGCGTTACTCCGCTGAAGATAGTCGGAGCAAAGAACGTGCCCTTTGCGTAGTCGCCATCTGTAAGCGGGCCGCCACCAAGGAGCAACTTCGCGCCTTCTGCCAGGGCGATTTCGACATACTTGTTCGATGTTTCGATCTGGCCGGCATTTACCTGCGGTCCCACTTCAATCGACTCATCGAGTCCGTTGCCGACTTTCAAAACCTCCGCTCGCTGGACGAACCTCTCGGTGAACTTCGCGGCGATTCCCTTTTGCAGCAGGATGCGACTCGTCGCTGTGCAGCGCTGTCCAGTGGTGCCGAAAGATCCCCACAGCGCACCGTCCAGCGCGAGTTCGAGATTGGCGTCGTCGAGCACGATCTGCGCATTCTTGCCGCCCATTTCAAGCGAGACGGGCTTGAATGTGGCAGCTGCGCGCTGCGCTACATGCGAACCCACTTCGCTGGAGCCGGTAAAGCTGATGGCGCGGACGTCGGGGTGTTCGACAAGCGCACTACCCGCGCCGCTCCCGCTGCCGCTGACGATGTTGACCACGCCCGGAGGCAGGCCGGCATCCACCAGGGTCTGCACGAGGTTGTAGACGGAGATTGGCGTGTCGGTGGCCGGCTTGATGACGCAGGTGTTCCCGGAGACGAGCGCGGGAAAGAGCTTCCAGCTGGGGATGGCCATGGGGAAGTTCCATGGCGTGATGAGCCCAACGACACCGACGGGCATCCGGATGCTCATGGCGAATTTGTTCTGCAGCTCTGACGGCGTGGTCTGGCCGAAGAGGCGTCGGCCTTCTCCGGCGACATAAAAGGCCTCGTCGATCGCTTCCTGCACGTCGCCGCGGGTCTCAGCCAGCACCTTGCCCATTTCGCGAGTCATATCGCGGGCGTACTGCTCCTTGCGCTGCTGCAGCAAGATGCCGGCGCGAAGGAGAATTTCGGCGCGCTTGGGAGCGGGAACGAGGCGCCACGTGGCAAAGGCTTTCTTTGCAGCAGCGACGGCGGCATTCACGTCTTCAGGACCGGAAGACGGAAACGCGCCAACGATGTCGTCGTGGTCAGCAGGGTTTACGTTGAGGATGGTTTTGCCGCTTGCGGCAGGCACCCATTCGCCGCCGATCAGATTGTGGAATGTAGGGTAGGTCATGTGAGTTCTCAGTTCCTGGTTCTTAGTTCGGAGTTGAGTTGTCAGTCTTCAGTTGTCAGTGGTCCGGGTTGGCGGCTGAATTTGGGCCTGGCGGCGCACTGCCCGGTTGGGCACAAAAACACTTGATTTTAGCGCACCGAGGCTGGGTGTCGCCTCGGCGCGGGGTGATCTATTTGGTGATAAGTCCGGTGGACGACAGTCAGTCGCTCATTGGTTGGTTGGCGACAAAGGGTAATTGACAAAGCTCCCCCTTATCTTGATTACCAACGGTGTTTTTCGCTGTATTAGCCGTTGGCCGTACAATCCTAATTGAGGTAGATTCCACACATACATGTCTCAGAACGGTTATCCTTCGCGTACTTCGCGGTCACATGGCCTGCGCTCTCTCTTCAGCATGTTCTCGAGCGACCTGGCTATCGATCTTGGGACCGCCAACACACTGGTCTTCGCCGCCGGCAAGGGCATTGTTGTCAATGAACCTTCCATCGTGGCCATTAACAAAAACACCGGTGAGGTGGAAGCGGTAGGCAAGGAAGCCAAGGACATGCTGGGCCGCACGCCCGGCAACATCGTGGCCATCAAGCCGATGAAAGACGGCGTCATCGCCGACTTCAAAGTCACCGAAAAGATGCTGAACTACTTCATTCAGAAGGCGCACAACCGCAAGATGCTGGTGCATCCCCGCATCGTGATCGGCGTGCCCTCTGAAATTACGCAGGTGGAAAAGCGCGCCGTCGAGGACTCAGCCTATCGCGCCAAGGCCAGCGAGGTGTATCTCGTGGAACAGGCCATGGTGGCGGCCATCGGCGCAGGACTGCCGATTACCGAGCCTGGCGGCAACATGGTGGTGGATATCGGAGGCGGAACTACCGATATTGCGGTCATCTCGCTTTCCGGCATCGTCTATTCGCGTTCGGTGCGCATGGCCGGCAACCAGATGGATGAGGCCATCACCAACTATCTGAAGCGCAAGTACAACCTGCTGATCGGTGAGCGTACGGCCGAGCAAATCAAGATTGAAATTGGGTCGGCATATCCGCTGGACAAACCGCTGACGATGGAGATCAAGGGGCGCAACCTGATCGAGGGCGTTCCGAAGACCATCTCGATTGACGACAGCGAAATCCGCGAGTCGCTGGGCGAGTGCATCGCGGTGATCATGAATGCGATCCGCGTGGCGTTGGAGCGGACACCGCCAGAGTTGTCGGCCGATATCTCGGATCGCGGCATAGTGCTGACGGGCGGAGGCGCACTGATCAAGAACCTCGACAAGCGCATCCGCGAAGAAACCGGGCTGCCGGTGTCGGTGGCGGATGATCCGCTGGCATCGGTGGTGCTGGGAACCGGCAAAATGCTATCGGACTTCAGGCTGCTGCGGAAGATCAAGATCGATTAGAGACAGTGGACAGTGATCAGTACCGACGCGAACACCTGCTATTAGCCCCAAACGGTCAACGGTCTCGTGAACACTGTCCACTGTTCACTGATCACTGACCACTGGTCCCCATGGAATCGTTTTTCGTTCGCTATCGGAATCTGGTGGTGCTGCTGGCTTTGCTGGTGGCCCAGATTCTGGGCCTTGCCATGCAGGTGCGGCGCGCGGGCGCCGGGCAAACGAGCGACGGTCGCAGCGTAAGCCTGATTCGCTTCTGGGCCAATTCGCTGGTGTCGCCACCGGAGCGCGCTCTGCACTCTTCCGGCTCAGGCATTGCGTGGCTCTGGAACAACTACGTGGATCTACGCCATGTGCGGCAGCAGAATGCGGACTTGCAAAAGACCGTGGACCGGCTCCGACTGGAGCAGGCGGCTCTTCTTGAAGACGCCAAGCAGGGTCAGCGGCTGCAGGCACTCCTGAATTTCCAGCAGAAGTACATCTACAAAACGGTCGCGGCGCAGGCCATCGGCACCAGCGGAACCGAACAATCGCGCGTGTTTTACATCGACAAGGGGAAAGACGCGGGCATTGATCGCGACATGGCCGTCATTACGCCTGACGGGATTGTCGGCAAGATTCGCGACGTATTTCCGCACACCGCACAGGTGCTGGCAATCAATGACCAGTCGAGCGGCGCGGGCGTGATCCTCGAGTCAACGCGCATTCGCGGCATCCTGCGGGGAAATGCGGCGGGGCAACCGCAGATCGAAGACGTGGTTCGCGACGAACGCATTCAGGCGGGTGAAAAGGTGCTGACGGCCGGCGGTGACCAGATCTTTCCGCGTGGCCTGGCGGTGGGTACGGTGGAGAAGGTCCTCAATGATCCGGAACGGGACGGATTCGTGGATGTGATTGTGAAGTCTGCGGCTCATCTGGACCAGCTCGACGAAGTGCTGGTGGTTACATCGACCGAGCCGCGGTTCCCGCAGGATCAGCAGCAGGACATGGCAGCCAGCGAGGCGCTGAAAGGCGCCGAAGCGCAGCAGCAGAAGACATCGGAAGGGATGGCGGAGAAACTGCCAGGACTCATCGATCCAAATTTGCCAGCCGATCAGCAGCCGCTAAAGGATACGTCGAACCCGAATCCGGTATCGCGTCCGCCGGTGGCCATTCATCCTGACCGGTTTACACCGGGAAGCGCCGTGACGCCGAACGCGCCTGCAACGCCGGTCGGCGGCCAGGGTGCACCAGCGACTGATCCGACTGATCAAAGCGCTCCTCCGAAGAAGAAGCCGGCGCCAAAAACTCCGCAGAGCAGTCCGACAACAACGCCGCCCACGACGCCGCAAGGGGAGAATCGCTAGCCATGTCGATTCTTACAGCGGAGAGCCGCCGCGACTTCGAGATTCACCGCTACCCGGTCCTTGTCTATGCGCTGGTACCGATTGCAGCGCTGGTGTTGCAGGCGTGGCTGCCGCGGGTATTGGGGCGGTTTGCGTGGTTCGATCTGCCACTGGTGGTGACGGTTTTTTTCGCACTCAGCCGGCGCAACCCGATCCAGGGCTCCATCTTAGGCGGCATCCTGGGCATCGCAGAGGACGCGCTGACCGGACTACCGATTGGAATCAACGGCATTGCCAAGACGCTGGTCGGCTATCTGGCCGCATCGGTCGGCGTGCTGGTCAATGTGGAGAATCATGCGATCCGCCTGGTGATGACGTTTGTGCTTTCGCTGGTGGGAAGCGCGACGTATTTCTTTGTAGTGCGTTTTCTGCTCGGCATGACCAGCGATACAAACTGGCTGATGGAGTTGTGCAAGGCTCTCGGTAATTCGCTGATTGCGCTGGTGCTATTCCCTGTGCTCGACCGGGCCAAAATTCGCGATTGAGTACGTTGGTTCATGCGATGGGAATCGGGGTCTCGCTCGCGGCGGCGCAGCAGGAGCAGAATGCAGGATAGAGGTATCCTAGAAATAGCTTCACATGAATTTTGACAAGGTCACACGCGGCGAGAAAGTCCCCACCCTCAAGCTGGCGGTGGTCCAATATGCTGTTCTTGCGCTGATGCTCGCTCTCACCGCGGGGTTGTGGCGGCTGCAGATCCTCGGCGCGCAAAACTTCAAAATGCTAGCGGAGCAGAACCGCGTTCGCAAGGTGCCGGTGCTTGCGCCGCGGGGCAAGCTTTTTGACCGCGAAAACCGGCTGGTGGTCGACAATTATCCCTCGGTCTCCTGCTTCCTGGTGCGCGAACAGAACCGCAACGTCGATGCGGATTTGCCGCTGATCGCGAAAGGTCTTCATCTTGATCTCGACCAGCTTCGCGCCACGCTGCACCGTTACCGCACGTCGCCGGGATATCAGCCCATTCCTATCAAGCAAGACGTGAGCGCGGACGAGCAGGCATTCATTGAGGCGCATCGCAACGAACTGCCGGAACTGGAAACCATTGAAGGCGAGCGGCGGCTCTACCCGCGCGATGGATTTGCTTCGGCCTTGATCGGCTATGTAGGCGAAGTAAGCGAAGACGATCTGAACCAGACGCGCTATGCGGCCTATGAACCGGGCGACGTAGTGGGCAAGGCCGGGGTTGAGGAGATGTACGACCAGCTGTTGCGCGGGCAGGACGGGTCTCGCGATGTGGTTGTTGACAGCCACGGGCGCGAAGTTGGCTACCTCGGCACGCAACATGCGGTTCCGGGACAAGACTTGAAGCTGACCATCGACAACGACCTGCAGAAAGCGGCCGAACTCGCGATGGGCGACCGCACAGGTGCGATTGTGGCGATGGATCCGCGCAATGGCGACATTCTGGCGATGGTATCGCGACCAAGCTTCGATCCCAATGCATTTGCGGTCAAGATCGATCGCGCCGAGTGGAACAAGCTGATCACCGATCCCGATCATCCGCTGATGAATAAAGCGATCCAGGCGCAGCTTGCGCCTGGATCTACTTTCAAAATTCTGATGTCGGTGGCGGGACTCCAGGAAGGTATCGCGCAGAATCTGAAAGTGAACTGCACAGGCGGGTGGGGGCCGTACGGATTCTTTCATCACTGCGATGCAAAGCATGGGGCCGTCGACATTCACAACGCGATTCCCTACTCGTGCGACACGTATTACTACCAGCTTGGCGACAAGCTGGGCATAGATCGCATTGCGAAGTATGCGACGGAGTTTGGCTACGGCCAGAAGACCGGGATCGATCTGCCGGGCGAGCAGGCTGGCCTAATGCCGAGTGCGCACTGGCTGATGAAGAACTACCACCGCAAGTGGTATCCCGATGAGACGCTGGACGTTGCCATTGGACAGGGCGCGGTGGAGGCGACTCCTCTGCAGTTGGCGCGGATCATTGGCGGCATCGCGTCGGGTGGACACCTGGTTCGACCGCGTGTGGTCTTTCCTGATCAGCTTCCCGCCGATTTTCGAAAAGACCTGCTCGAGTCGTTGCCGGGCTCGGGAGATGTGGACATCCCCATTGATCCCGCGAACTGGGAGATCATCACAGACGGCATGGCAGAGGTAACCCAGCCGGCAGCGTTTCATACCGCCGGTTCGGCGCATCTTGAGGGCATCGATCTGGCGGGCAAGACGGGTACGGCGCAGGTGATGAGCCACGAGGCACTGGACAAAACTGCCAAGGGGCACAACACTCGGCCGAACGTCTGGTTTATCGGAGTTGTGCCGCGGCGGAATCCGGAGCTGGTGGTAGCGGTGCTGTGGGAGCACGGCGAATTCAGTTATTACCCAGCGCGCCTTGGCGCGCGTTTCGTGGCAGCCTACGTGGAAAAGCAGCGGAAGCTGGCGCACAACCTGGTACCAGTGAAGGTGCCAGCTCAGCCACCTGTAGAAGTCGGTGCAGTATGGACGACGCCGAATCCTCGCGCAAACGAAGCGGGCGAGTCCGCGGCGAAGATCCACGCGGGCAAGTTCTACGTAGGTGCAGATGGAGCGGTGACCGGCGCCTCGGGGATCGCACAGGCAGCAAAGACCGGGAAAGCAGCACAAGTGGTTTCCGGTGCAGCGAAGAATCGGATGGCAAGCACGGCAAAGCAAACGACGGGCTCCGAGAAATCTCTTCGGTTGAACCCAGGCAAGTCGAAGCCATCCTCCCCTGAATCAGCCAGCTTGAGCTCGATGCCTGCCCTGCCAGCCAAACCTGCGACGGTGAAATCCCAATGAGCCCGATGCGCCGCATCATGAGCTTTCGAGACTTCGACTGGACTTTGTTCGGGTTCGTGGCCTTGCTCTGCACGATTTCAGTGTTGGAGATCTATTCCGCGACATTGCATACGAAGTACGTCGGCTTTCACACCAAGCAGATTTACTGGGTTCTGGGTGGGGTCATAGCGATGTTCCTCTTCTCGCTGATCGACTATCACAAGCTCATCGACTGGGTGCCATGGGCTTACGGCGTCTGCCTGGTGGCGCTGGTCGCGGTCAAGGTAATCGGAGTGAAGGTGTTGGGAGCAAAGCGCTGGATCAAGATCGGCCCCATGCATTTTCAGCCCTCCGAATGGGTCAAGCTGATCCTGATACTTGCCGTGGCTCGATACTTCGCGAACCTTGGCGGGAAAAACCTGACCTGGAAGGAAATCTTCAAGGCGTTCGCGCTGGTGGGTGTTCCCATGCTGCTGGTGCTGGCGCAACCGGACATGGGGACAGCGCTGACCTATACGCCAGTATTGATTGCGGGGCTGTTTCTGGGAGGGATCAACCTGAAGCAGGCCATGATTCTGATCACGGCTGGGCTGGTTCTGGTGGTAGGCGTCTGGAACAGTGGCAAGGTGCTGAAACCTTACCAAAAAGCACGCCTGACCGGGTTTATTAACCCCGATAATGATCCAAAAGGCGCGGGATACCAGGTGCTGCAAGCGAAAATTGCAGTCGGCGCGGGCGGTATCTGGGGCAAAGGTGCTGAGAAAGGGACACAGACTCAGGGCGCTTTCATTCCCATTCCGCATGCGGACTTCATCTTTGCCGCCTTCAGCGAAGAGCATGGGTTTGTGGGCGCAGTTTTTGTGCTGCTGCTATACTTCCTCATATTGATGCGTTTGATTCAAAACGCTCAAACAGCCGCAGACCTGCCTGGCTCCCTGATTATCATGGGCATCGTGGCTGTGTTGGCCTTCCAGATCGCGGTCAACGTAGGCATGGTCATTGGCTTTATGCCAGTCACCGGAATCCCTTTACCGTTAATGAGTTACGGCGGATCTTCGGTGTTGTTTACGTTCCTGGCGCTGGGCGTGGTGATGAACGTACGCATGCGCCGGTTTGTAAACTAAGGTGCTCCGGCTCCAACGTTTCGGGATCTCCGGCGACGGGTGTTTGTCGCGGGGGCAGAGTCCCGGAGGCAAGATTGCACGGCAACACCCTCTTGGGGATCGCCGGGATTTTCCGGACCACAAGAGCAAAGATTGTAAGTATTTACAGCATCGTCAGAGATGTCTGGCCCTTAGACCCTGTTGGATTCAGCCGCGTCAACGAGATTCGGCAGATTCGATGAGAGGCTCGGCGCACAGCGTTAAAGAGGATGCAAAATCCGGCCGAGGTCCTGGTGGACCGCGCGCCGGGCAGGATTGGGTTCAATGAGCACGCAGAGACGGGCAAGCCGAATATCCCCAGCGACCGAATTTGATCGCGCGGACGTTCGGCGTCGCTGGTTCCGAGGTTGCGGGGGACGCGCAGGAATTTCGATTCCTGAAACGCGGACCGCCAGCAAACTCGCCAGTGTCTCAACGGCCCCGCTCATGTCGATCATCTGGTTGGCATGGGCCTGGTTGTTCTCCGGCGACGTATTGTCGCGGGGGACGACCAATCGGGTGGCCACAAACTCTCTGCTTTCGGATCACTGTATCGAAACGTTTGCCGGACTTGGAAGCCTTTTCGGTTCGCCGCCCCGTGATGGGGTAGGCAGCCGCAGGCTGCAGGTTCCGCAGGCAACGCACAGGTCATCCCTTCCGCGCATTCCCGTCTTGCCCGTCCGCACGCGTCTCCACCCCACCTTGCCGCAGGCCCCAGCAGGCGAAATCCGCTGGGCGGAAAGGCACGATGGCAAAAGAGATTTGTATTTCCAGCACGCCGCATGAGACGCGGCTTGCAATTCTAGAAGACGATCAGCTCGCGGAAATCTATTACGAACGCGAAAACGAGTACACGCTGGCCGGATCCATTTACAACGGACGCGTCACTCGCGTGCTCCCCGGCATGCAGTCGGCATTTGTCGACGTCGGACTGGAACGCGACGCCTTCCTCTACGTCACCGACTTTATGGAGTTGGAAGACCAGGAAGAGACCGACGAGCTTGAAAAAGCTGCGGTCAGCGGCGGCAACCAGCCACCGCGTGAGGTGCGCCACACCAATGAACAAGACCGCGGCGCTCAGGATCGCGGCCAACGCGGCGGCCGTCCCGAGCAGCGACAGGATCGCGAGAGCCGTCCAACCGTGGTGATTACGTCTGAATCCGGCGAGGCAGAATTTGCCGCTCCCGGTGCGACGGCTGACGACGCCGCCGCTCCTCAGGAAACCGATGAACAGGGCGCAAAACGCTGGCGCGGACGCCGGCGCCGTCGGGGAGGCCGTGGCGGCAGCAATGTTTCCGCAACCCCAGCGGAGAGCCAGGAGTTCATCGAAACTCATGTGAACGAGGCTGCCGAGCCCGAGCCGGAAGGGGCAAGCGAGATCCATGCTTCTGCGGCTCCTTCGCGCGCTCCACGGACAGAACGGGCGCCCGAGCCCTTCGTGTTACCGGGCGAATCACTTAGGAAGTATGGCGGAGTTCCGGCAGAATCAGCGGAAAAACCGGCGTTTGAGGCTCCCGCGCAGGTTCGACCGGCATCCACATACAAGCCTGCCACTCTTATCGAGTCCCCCATCGTGTGGGACGGCAGCGGCTTGCTTCCCGGGGAATCGCTTTCGCGACATCGGAATCGTCAGCCTGAGACTCCGGTCGCGGAGGAGCGGTCTTCGAGTGCGTTCGTGCAGGAAACGGACTTTGCGCCGGAAGCAGATAACGGCTCAGCGGACGAGATTGAAGAAGAGGAATTCGTCGAAGAACTGACTGCAGCTCCATCTGCGGACGAGCTTGACTCGGTGGACGCGGAAGACGACATGGTGGAGGAGAGCTTTGAAGCTACCTCCAGTAAGTCGCATTCCCACGCCGTTCTGGGTGAGCCTGTTACAGAAGCGGCGCACAGCGAGGCCATCGAGCCCGCTTTCAGCGATTCTTCTGACGAGCAGGTTGGTTTTGAGGCAGAGAGCGCACACGATGCGCCCGAAGAAAACGAGAGCACTGAATTCGGGAGCGATCGCAGCGCTTCGCACAATGTCGATCCGTTGCCGCCGGCGGGTTTCCGGTTGTTTGGTCTCGGCGGCAAGAAAAAGAAGCCGGACGAAGAGCCGCCCTTACAGCCCTTGGAAGAAAGCCAACCAGTTGCCAAAACGGTGGTTTCATCGTTTTCGCCTGGCAGCGGGCTGGTTGAGGAAGAGCTGATCGAGGGCGAGGAGTACGACACTCCGCATCATCACCACAAGACGGACGAGCACGATCTGGATGACTACGAGGAAGAGGAGAAGCTTCATACGCAGATCCGCTCGGGCGAACTGGGCGAGATGCTGCAGGAAGCGCACCTCGACCATCGCATCCAGTTGAAATTTGAAGGCAAGAACGGCGAGGAAGGCGAAGAGACCCTCGATGGCGAAGAAGAGGATGAGGAAGAAGAAGCTGCCTCAGCCGAAAGCCAGCCAGCCAGCGATGGCCAGTCTCCGCAACGCCGCGATCGTGGCGGACGGGGGCGCCGTGGACGTGGAGATCGTGGCGATCGTAGTGGACATCGGCCAGGAGACCGGGGCCGCCAATCACGCCGTTCGGCGCAGACTTCGGACCTCCCGATCATCTCCGACTTATTGAAGCCGGGGCAAGAAATCCTGGTGCAGATTGCGAAGGAGCCCATCGCGAAAAAGGGCGCTCGCATCACCAGTCACATCGCGCTGCCGGGACGGTTCCTGGTATTCATGCCCACCGTTACACACGTTGGCGTGAGCCGCAAAATCGCTTCGGACGAAGAGCGCCAGCGGTTAAAGCGCATTCTGACGCATGAGCGCGGCGATGCTTCCGGTGGATTCATCGTGCGCACCGCGGCAGAAGGCGCGTCAGAAGAGGAGTTGCGCGCCGATCTTCGCTTCCTGATTCATTTATGGAATGAGATCAAGCAGCGGTCGGACAGTTCGAAATCGCCCGCACTGATCTATCACGATCTGTCCTTGATCGAGCGTATTCTGCGCGATCAGGTCAGCTCGAACTTCTCGTCGATCTGGGTCGACTCCGAACAGGATTATGAGCGCATCGTTCGCTTCCTGAATCGCTTTTCGCCATCACTGGTTCGCCGCGTGAAGCTGTACACGAAGGAGACTCCGCTCTTTGAGCACTTCGGCATTCAGGACGAAATCTCGAAGGCGCTTCGTTCGAAGGTGTGGCTGAAGAGTGGTGGATCGATCGTGATCAACCAGACGGAAGCCCTGGTGGCGATCGACATCAACACCGGCAAATACGTCGGCAAATCAGCGCGGCTTGAAGACACGATCGTCAAGACGAATCTTGACGCCGTGCCGGAGATCGTTCGCCAGATACGCCTCCGCGACCTTGGCGGAATCATCGTCATCGACTTCATCGATATGGACGAGCGCAAGAACCGATTCAAGGTGCTGGCCGCGCTTGAAGAAGCACTCAAGAGCGACCGAGCCCCGACCAAGGTTCTGCAGTTCAACGACTTTGGATTGGTAGCGATCACGCGCAAGCGTGTGAAGCAGTCCCTCGAACGTACGCTGTCAGTTCCCTGCCCAACCTGCCAGGCGACCGGCATGGTGAAGAGCCCGGCAACGGTGTGCAACGAGATCTACACCGAATTGCGCAAGATGAAGCGGCACTTTGAGGGCTCGGACGTGATGCTGCGTGTGAATCCAGAGACCGTGAAGGTACTAAAGGCCAATAACGGAGGTTGGATCAACGAGTTTGAGGAACTGGTCGGCAAAAACATCCTCATCAAGAGCGATCCGACCCTGCACCCGGAACAGTTCGACATTCAGGGGTAGGAATTCGAATTCGTTCCTTCAAGACAGAGGCCGGAGGTAACTCCGGCCTTTCGTTATCTATAGGTTGGAAGCAACTTTGATCTGAAAATAGAGTCTAAGTGCATACTGGGACTGTTTGATGCTCCCCATACAGGACTCTTAATTCTCGCGAGGTACAGAGATGATTTCAGATCGCTGTCTGACCCTTTTCAGGCACACAAGCATGCTGTGCGTAGCGCTTGGCCTTTCACTCGGTACTGCAAGCGCCCAGATTTCCACGCCTCCTGATTCCTCAAACTCGACTGTTGCTTCCTCCTCAGAATCTAGCTCGAATGCCGTCCAACTCGACGATGCCGGTATGCCGGATTCAGTCGCGCTTCCGGTGGCTCCATCGCCCAGTGGATCCGGCGCCGGGCAGTACGATAACAAGTCTCATGGCGGGGGTGGCGGTGGAATCATGAGCCACATTACCTATGAAGGCGGTGGTGGATTCAACGCACCGACCAGCGATTCCTCACCCTACATCACGTGGGGTTGGAATTTCACGGTGGGTGCGGGCTACCGCTTCAACCAGCATCTCGCCCTCAATCTGGAATACCAGTTCATTCACAGCAAGATCCCTGGAGCGATCATCGCGCAAGCTGGAGCAACGGGTGGATATGCTCACATCTGGTCTTTCACGCTTGATCCCACCTACGATTTCAATCCCAAGAGTGCGGTTGAATTCTATGCGACGGGGGGTGGGGGCTTCTTCCGCAAGGTCACCAGCTTCACGAATCCCCAGCTCGCCCAATACTGCACGTATTTCTACTGCGGCGTTGTGACCCAGAACGTGGTCGTGGGGCATTTCTCCAGTAATCAGGGTGGATGGAGCATTGGCGGTGGTATCCAACACCGGTTCGCGGGCTGGAATGGGGATGGCAAGACGAGGATCTTTGCCGAGGCGCGCTACCTCGATGTGCTGACGCCCCCGGTGACAACGCAACCGAACGGTTTGGGCACCACCACGGTCGGCGAGGATACGAAGATTATTCCTGTAACGGTTGGAGTGCGCTTCTAAACTAGACCCGGCTACAGTTTTGATCAACACGAGGCCGCTCTGCCGAGGGAGATTCGACAGGACGGCTTTCTATTTGTGCAATCTGGGATAGCCGAGAATTCAGACCTAGGAACTTGTTGAAATAGGTACCTGTTTGCGTCGGGGGTTGGCATCCATTCGTCTAACAGACATGCGTGGAGACGAGCGGGATCAGGACGGTATGTTCAGCTATATATCGTTGCAGCAGCGTGTGCCTCAGGATCATCCATTGCGGGCAGTTCGCAAGTTGACGGATGCGGTGCTGCGGACGTTGAGTCCGGAGTTCGATCTGTTGTATGCCGACTCCGGCCGTCCCTCGATTGCACCGGAGTACATTCTGCGGGCGCTGCTGTTGCAGGTGTTCTACTCCGTGCGTTCGGAGCGGTTGCTGGTCGAGCAGATCGACTATAACCTGCTGTTCCGCTGGTTTGTGGGCCTTGGCATGGACGACGCGGTATGGAACCATGCGGTGTTTTCCAAGAACCGCGATCGGTTGCTGACCTCGGATGTGGCGCAGCAGTTCTTCGCCGAGGTGAACAAGCAGGCGAAGAAGTTCATGTCCGACGAACACTTCACCGTAGACGGCACACTGATCCAGGCCTGGGCCTCGCAGAAGAGCTTTCGCTCCAAGGATGGCTCCGACGATGACGATGGTACGGACTTTCGCGGACAGAAGCGCAGCAACGATACGCATCAGTCAACCACCGATCCGGATGCGCGGTTGTACAAGAAGAGCTACGGCAAGGAGTCGAAGTTGAGTTATCTTGGCCATGCTCTGGTCGAGAACCGCAACGGTCTGATCGCCGCGGCGATGGTGACGCACGCCGACGGTTATGCCGAGCGCGATGCAGCACTGTTGATGCTTGCCGAGAAGCAGGAAGGCCGCTCACGCCGCATCACGGTGGGCGCCGACAAGGCCTACGACACGAAGGATTTCGTCAGCACGGTGCGGGAGTTGAACGTGACGCCGCACGTTACCAGGAACGACAAAGGCCGCACTAGCAACCTGGACCGCAGAACCACGCGCCAGCCCGGCTATGCCATCAGCCTGAGCCGCCGATGGCTGATCGAAAAGGGATTCGGATGGCTGAAGCAAACCGGCCCGCTGCGCCAGGTCAAGTTGCGAGGTCTGGAGAAAGTGGACTGGCTGTTCGTCTTCAGTTGCGCGGCGCACAACCTGATCCGGCTGCCGCGACTGATGGCTCAACCACCAGAAATGCTCCGGGAGAAGTGTGCCTGAGCAACGGTTGCGAGCCTCGGGGATGATTCCCTGAGGCTTGCAAACACCTATAAACACCGGCAAGAACTGTACTTCAAACAGATTTCGAACAGAAAGAAATGAAAATCGCCAGGAAAGACGCCGCAATTAGGCGAATTTCAACGAGTTCCTAGGAGTGTGTCGGGGATAGCGATTCATCCCGCAGGTCTTCCCATTGCCGACGATTGGGCGGGCATCGGTTAGTGGGCAGCGGGCAGTTCGTTACGATCCGGTTTTGACGGGAGTTGGGATCTTTCCACGGCCCTCCGCCATGGAAAGGGTTTTTGTTCGCTGATTATGCGGGCTGTGGCGTCCATCCGGAGCCGAACAACTTCAGCAGATTGGACGCCAGACACACCAGTTTCCATTCGCGGCGTACGTTGTCCAGACCGCGCAGGCTGAAGCGCCGGAAGCCTCGTTGCTCCTTGATCTGGCCGAAGACTGGCTCCACGATTGCCTTGCGCATTTTGTAAATGGAGCGCCCGGCCTCGGTACGCAGTTTGTGCCGCATTGCCTCCTTCGCCGTGGCATGGATCGGCGGCGGCTCGCTGGTTGCATCGATATTCTGTTCGTGTTTGTCGCGTCCGGTAGCGATATGCAGATCGATTCCGGCCACGCTTTCATCCGTCGCGTTGGCTTCGCTCCAGTACCCCGCATCGGCGCTGGCTGCCTCCGGCGAACGGCCCAGGTTCAGTTTTACCTGGCCTAACACTGGCAGCAATTGCCGGTTGTCATTGGTCTCTTGCGTGACCTCGGCGGCCACGATCACCTGCGCCTTCGCATCCACCGCCGCCTGCGCGTTATAGCCCTGCAGAAAGCTGCCCTTGTTGGCTCCGTCCGGCATGATCCGGCTCTCAGGATCGGTGAAGTTGCGTTGCGCCTTGGCTTCCGGTTGAGCCTGCTCCGGATCTGGAACACTGGGCTCGCGGCCACGCTTCTTCTTGCCCGTCCGCGCTTCCTCGTCGCGCCGCTCGGCAAGCTTGGCTTCCGCTTCGGCGCGCTCCCGCTCGGCCTTCTGACGCGCCTCTTGCTCCAGTTCCGCTTTGGCCTGCGCGATCTTCTTCAAGCGACTTTCGCGCCGTGCCAACTCTTCCGGCAACTCGTCTCCGCGCTTGCCCTTGCCGTACTGCGCATCCTCGGCCGCGTCCACATCCTCGGCCTGCTTCAACAACGCTTCGATCTCCGCCTTCAGCCGCTGCTCGGTCTCCCCCATCCGCGCATAACTCATCGCCTTGTGCTTGCTCGCGTTGGCCTTGATTTTGGTCCCGTCGATCGACACATGACCCAGCTTCACCAGACCCGCCTTCTCGCACAGCAGCAAGGCCTGCGTGAACAACCCCGCCAACGCCTCCAGATGACGATTGCGAAACTCCGATAACGTATCGTGATCCGGATGTGCGTCCGCAGACAAGTAGCGGAATGCCACGTCGTCGTAGGTCTTGGCCTCCATCTTGCGCGAACTGTACACCCCGGTCGCGTAGCCATAAAGCAACACCCGCACCATCATCGCAGGGGCGTACGCCGACTTGCCACGCCCATCCCCAGCTTCATACGAGGCATAAATCGCGCTCAGATCAAGCGCCGAAACCACGTCCACCAGAAATCGCGCCAGATGATTTTCCGGAAGCCAGTCGTGCAGCGAGGGAGGGAATAGTAACGACTGGTTCACATCGTCAGGAAGAAAGCTCTTGCCCATACTCAGAATCGTAAACCGAGCCGACGACGCTGATCTCGAAACCAGCCACAGAACGAATCTATCTCCGACACACTCCTAGGAACTCGTTGAAATTCGCCTAATTGCGGCGTCTTTCCTGGCGATTTTCATTTCTTTCTGTTCGAAATCTGTTTGAAGTACAGTTCTTGCCGGTGTTTATAGGTGTTTGCAAGCCTCAGGGAATCATCCCCGAGGCTCGCAACCGTTGCTCAGGCACACTTCTCCCGGAGCATTTCTGGTGGTTGAGCCATCAGTCGCGGCAGCCGGATCAGGTTGTGCGCCGCGCAACTGAAGACGAACAGCCAGTCCACTTTCTCCAGACCTCGCAACTTGACCTGGCGCAGCGGGCCGGTTTGCTTCAGCCATCCGAATCCCTTTTCGATCAGCCATCGGCGGCTCAGGCTGATGGCATAGCCGGGCTGGCGCGTGGTTCTGCGGTCCAGGTTGCTAGTGCGGCCTTTGTCGTTCCTGGTAACGTGCGGCGTCACGTTCAACTCCCGCACCGTGCTGACGAAATCCTTCGTGTCGTAGGCCTTGTCGGCGCCCACCGTGATGCGGCGTGAGCGGCCTTCCTGCTTCTCGGCAAGCATCAACAGTGCTGCATCGCGCTCGGCATAACCGTCGGCGTGCGTCACCATCGCCGCGGCGATCAGACCGTTGCGGTTCTCGACCAGAGCATGGCCAAGATAACTCAACTTCGACTCCTTGCCGTAGCTCTTCTTGTACAACCGCGCATCCGGATCGGTGGTCGACTGATGCGTATCGTTGCTGCGCTTCTGTCCGCGAAAGTCCGTACCATCGTCATCGTCGGAGCCATCCTTGGAGCGAAAGCTCTTCTGCGAGGCCCAGGCCTGGATCAGTGTGCCGTCTACGGTGAAGTGTTCGTCGGACATGAACTTCTTCGCCTGCTTGTTCACCTCGGCGAAGAACTGCTGCGCCACATCCGAGGTCAGCAACCGATCGCGGTTCTTGGAAAACACCGCATGGTTCCATACCGCGTCGTCCATGCCAAGGCCCACAAACCAGCGGAACAGCAGGTTATAGTCGATCTGCTCGACCAGCAACCGCTCCGAACGCACGGAGTAGAACACCTGCAACAGCAGCGCCCGCAGAATGTACTCCGGTGCAATCGAGGGACGGCCGGAGTCGGCATACAACAGATCGAACTCCGGACTCAACGTCCGCAGCACCGCATCCGTCAACTTGCGAACTGCCCGCAATGGATGATCCTGAGGCACACGCTGCTGCAACGATATATAGCTGAACATACCGTCCTGATCCCGCTCGTCTCCACGCATGTCTGTTAGACGAATGGATGCCAACCCCCGACGCAAACAGGTACCTATTTCAACAAGTTCCTAGAGGACACCGAGAATACGCAAACGAACCAGTCCGCCGGCGAGTACGCCCAATGGCGTCAATGCAACCAGAATGAGAGCGTACCAGTGGGGCTGTTGTCCGCGCTGCTGCAGGGCGCTGAGCGCCGCGAGTAGCAACACAATGATGGCCAGGGCCAGCACGTGGATCAGCGGATTTTTCTGAGCTATCCACGCAGTGACGTAGCCCCCGGCGGCGGCGGCCAGAAATGAATAGCCGACATTGACAAAGACATAGGCGGGATTCGGTTTTTCACGTCGCGCATTTGGACCGGTGTCCAGTTTGCCGGATTCTCCGACCCAACCCGGAGTGAGCTTCTGGAGCAGCGACGTGATCAACATGACGAGCACAGCCATGGTTGCGAATCCGCTGGCGAGCGCGAGAAATGCGTGGAGAACTACCATGGCTTCCTTGGTTCTTCAGTGGGAGTGCCGACCTGACCGCGCTCGATGCGGGCAAGAAACATGCGCGCCAGACGCGGCTCGCCGGGATGGCTCTCGCCGTGCATTGAACACAAATCGAGGAACTCATCGCAGAGCGCATTGCGCTGCTCCTGCTGCGCGAAGATGTTCTGCAGTGCTAGTGCCAGTTCGCGGAGTCGCGCAGCTTCGGGCCACGCACGTTCGCTCTCTTCGTCTTCGACCAGTGCAACATCAGAAAAAAGTCCGCGGCGGCCGTGCGCGCACTCTTCGAGACACGCCTGAAGCTGGTCAGAGAAGACGCGGCTCAGTGCGTCGAGTTGCTCGGGAGCGGATTCGTCGTGAGGGTCCATAATTGCTACTTTTTACTTACGGTACGGCGGCTCTCAATGCGTTCAAGAAAAGCCTTCGCAAGCTTGGGTTCGCCGGGAAAGTTTGGTTTATGGAAAGTGCAGAGGCTCAAAAACTCTTCACACAACTCACTTCGCTCGCCTGATTCGCTTCGAATGGATCGGATAGATTTGGCGAGTTCACGGAGCCGATTGCCCCCAGGCGACCAATTCTCGAACCCCGGGAAGGCGTCATAAGCTCCAAATAATCCCCACCGGCCCTCTGCGCATGTCTGCAAGCATGGAATCAACAACTCCTGGAATTCCTGCTCCATCGCCTCCAGTTCCCGAGCTCGGATTTTGTCTCTCTTTTTCATCGCTATCATCTGTTTTGCATTGCGGCTTCAACGTCTTCGGCGGTGTGCGGCAGGTCGGCGTTGAGATCGAGAAGCTTGCCGTCGGGCAGCACCAGGAAATCACACTCGATGCGCACACCCAGCTTCTCTTCTGGGATGTACACGCCGGGCTCGATGGTGAAGACCATGCCCGGCTTGAGAACCGCGGGGTACTGCGCGGGATCGTGCACGTCGATTCCGACCATGTGGCCGAGGCCATGCAGCCAGTATTTGCCAAGGGGCTGGCCGTGCAGATCCTTGCCGTGGGTGTTGATGTAGTTGTAGGCCACCGCGTCGAGCGTGTCGGGATCGCGGTGGCTGAAGTCGTTGATCTTCGACTTGCCGGCGACAAACGCATCGATGGCAGCCTTTTGCGCTCCGAGCACAACGTTGTAGATTTCGCGCTGGCGCGCGGTGAAATGGCCATTGGCGGGAACAGTGCGCGTGATATCGGACGCGTACATCGAGTACTCGCATGCGGCATCGACAACCACGACGTCGCCATCCGCGATGGTAGCGGAGTTTGCGGAGTAGTGGAGGGTCGTCGAATTGATTCCGGCGCCGACGATCGGCGCATAGGAAGGCCGTTCGCAACCCTGCTCAAACCAGACGGCCGTCATTTTTCCGGCGACCGTCCGCTCGGTCACGCCGGGCTTCACGGACTTCATCATCTCTCGTTGCGCCGCGATCGACGCTGTCGAGGCTTTCTTGAGCAGTTCAATCTCGCCCGAGTCCTTCACCTCGCGCAGGGGCATCGTGAGGGTGGTCACGTCGTGTGCGGCCGGCGTGGCAGCGCCAAGGGTCGCGGCAGTATATCCAAGGAGGGCTTCAGCAGCCTTGACTCCCGGCTGCGTCCACACATTGAATGCAAGTCTGCGATCTTCGGCGATGAGCTTGTTCAGGTCGACCGCCAGGTTTGCCATGGGCTCAACATTGTCGACACCAGTGGCGCCGGTCACGCCTGGCGTTGCCGCGTCCATCTTGGCGCCGGTGTACGTTTCCATGCGCAGATTGCGGGTGGGCAGGAAGAGGATTTCCTTGTAGTCACGCACATGCGCCGGCCGGCCGGGACGCTCAGGCTCGTTGGTTGGACCGATGATCAGCAACGCTGCGCCCGGCTCGTTCCAGCCCGTCAGGTAGTAAAAGTCTGAGTCCTGGCGATAGGGATCGAAATCGAGCACCGGCTCTTCCGCGGCGAAGAAGATGGCAACTCCGCCGCGCAATTCCCCGCCAAGCGCAACGCGGCGCGCGTGGTAATCACTGGCGGGCTGCTTTTCGAGGGCCTGGGAGGTGGGATATCCAAAGGCGATTAAAAATAAAAACCGGGGCAACGAGCCGGAAAATCTTCATTACGCTATTGTCACTCGGGGCAGTCGCATGGCGCAAAACAGAAAAACTCTGCTTGTCTTGATCTCGCGACGTTAGGACCGACGCTATACCGGCAACTAGAAGGCGGCGACGATGGCGCCGTTTGGGATCTCTGCTTCTCGCTCCTTGGCGATCCTCGCCTCTTCTTCATCGAGCATCTGGAGGAACAGGCGAGCGGGAACCGGTCGTCCGAAGAGCCATCCCTGCGCATGAATGCTCTGCTTGCTCGCGGCGAAATAGTCGGCCTGGGCCCGTGTTTCGATACCCTCCACGACGACCCGCAACTTGAGTGTCTCAGCCATGGTAAGGATCTGCGGCAGGATGGAAACCGTGACGGCGTCTGTGCCGATTGCCTTGGTGAAGGCCTTGTCGATCTTGATTGCATTCACCGAGAGGTCGTGGAGATAAGCCAGGCTCGAGTAGCCGGTGCCGAAATCGTCGATCGCGACGTAGTGGCCCTTTTTACGGAGGCGGAGAATGGTGTTTTTTGCCACCTGCTGCCGGGCCGTATAACTCTCGGTAATCTCAATCCCGAGATTGCGCGGCGAGACCTCGGCATCGGTAAGAGCACGCTCAACCATGGGAAGAAACTCGGTATCGGCAAGATCTGATGCGGCGATATTGATATTGACGCGAAATGTTGAACGTGCGCGCATGGTCGCGCCGAAGTCAGTCAGTGTATGGCGCAGCACGAGTTTCGTGATCCCGGCGACAAAGCCTCGCTCCTCGGCGATTTTCACGAAGACCTCGGGGCTGACCGCATTCTTGTATTCGTCGGTCCAGCGGACCAAAGCTTCGGCCTCGACGATATGACCGGTGGCAAGATCGACAATCGGCTGATAGACCACGGTGAGAGCGTCGGCCCGAATGGCGCGGATCAATTGCTGCTCCACGCTTTTGTTGTGGCTGTAGATCAACGGGAATATCAACCCGACGAGCGCGCCCGAAAACGCACCCAGCGCAACGGAGGTCATCAGAGTAACCACGGGTGATCGCCAATGCATCGGGCATCCGCGATATAGGCGGTCATGCAGATTGTGCCGTCTGCAGAGCAACGGGTGACGTAAACGGTATCGCCCACCTGAGCCCTGCCTTCCCGAACCAGGATGTCTGCTGGATGTTTGGAGTTTCGCCCAGCATCTGTCTGGCCTGGTGGGTCGGCGCATCCAAGGCGGTTCGCTGTGAAATGCATCGGAGGCGCTTCAAGCGAAGACAGATTGTAAGGGTTGTAAACGATGAACGACTGTCCCATCTGCAGCGAAATCACATCCTGGTCGTCCACGCGAAATGAGGGGAGGTTCTTGTAGATCTTCGTTCCATCCAGGCCGGCGATGTCAGGTTTGTACTGCTCCTCTGCCAGGCCGCGTGGCCCGATGTGGTGGAGCATTCGATTCTTCCGTCGCGCATCCGTCCGGCGGCTTTCAGGAATTGTGACTGGAAGATGAGTTGCCGAAAGTACTCGAGTTCGGCATCGGAACATAAGGCATAGGGCGAGGTATTCATCGTCGCCAGAACGGCGCGCGATTCTGCCGTAGAGGTGACGCTCTCCAGAAGGATGCGGTTCGCAAAATGGTCCAGACGCGCTTCGGCCTGGCGCAGAGCAATCGTGTGACCCAGCAGGTATCCGCCGAGCGCGCCCGCGCCCGCCAGAAACATCGTCGAGACAAATATGACGATAACGCGCTGGACAAAAGTGCGCATGGCTTAAGCTCATCCATTATCCCGGTTGGTGGGGACCGAAGAATGCTCCCCAATAGTTGTAACCGCATACCCCGGCAGTGCCATCGTAACTTGCTGATTGTAAGGAATTATCTAACGTTACCGCGCCGTGTCAAGTCCCTCGATTGGGTCGTGCGAAGGAGTTAACGACATAACTCAACGGGACCCGGAACGAGAATTGAAAGGCGCGGGCCTTTGGAGCAAATTCTACCGAAAGGCATTTTGAGGCCTGAATTCGAATCGGGAGTTTTGTTGGCGTTCATGTGAGGCGGAGGGTCATTCCGAAGGGGAAAGTCACTTGCAGACGGGCGATAGCTGCACTGCGGGGCTGGCATTGATATTCCCCTAAATTCGGCGTACTCTGTTATTGCAGACGAGTTTGTCCGCCTGAGTTGCCGTGGGTATGCCGGCTGGCGGAGAGATGAGTGGGCTTATAGCCCACTTTTTATTTGGGGCAAATTCTCCCGGAAAACGGCCGCTGATTTTGACCGGGAGCCCTGATTGAGGGGCCAGCGGGCGGGCTTCGATGAACGATGGCGGTAAAGCTGGACGAAATTCGGTTGGCGGCGGAGCGAGTGGCCGCCTCGCATGGGCTGGATGTGGTGGATATTGAGTTTATCTGGCCCGGCGAAAGAGCGCATTCTGCGGATTTTCCTCGAGAAGAACGCCGAGGGGCGGGCGCGGCTGAAGGCGGAGATTGCGGCCGGGGCGAAGAACTTCCTGAGCGGCTGGTCGAAGGAAAGTTGAGTGTGGAACAGCTTTCCGGCATCACCCATGAGGATTGCGCAGATGTTCAGCCGGGATTTTGGCGTTCTGCTGGATGTGGAAGACCTGGTTCCCGGGGCGGAATACACGCTCGAGGCCAGTTCTCCGGGGCTGGATCGCAAGTTGACGAAGCCGGAAGATTTTCGAGCGGTTTGCCGGATGCCTGGTGAAGGTGCAGACCTTCGAACCGATTCGCAACAACCGGCACTGGCAGGGCGGCGGCTACGACGGGATGCGGGACGAAACATCTACGCTCGATCTGGCCGCCGTGAAGCAGAACAGCAAGAGCCGGAAAGCCGGCGTGAACACGGTGGAGATTGCGCTCGGAAACGTTGAGAAAGCGCAGCTGGTTCCGGAGATTTAGGTCACGGCTCTGGCGTGCGGCATCCGAGGAGGTGCGGAACATCCCAGCCTCCTCAACAACCAAACTCAACGGTGCAACAGGTCCGGGCGATCGGACGCCGTCGCCGCGAACAACCTGAGAGAGCAAGCAGAGTATGGCCAGCGCGTTTGTATCAAAGTATCGAACTCCTGAGCCGCGAGAAGGGCATTGAGCCCGAGATCGTGGTGGGCGCCGTGGAAGAGGCCATCGCCCTTGCCACGCGCAAGTACTACAAGACCCAGGAGAACATGCGCGGAGAGCTGAACAAGGAAACGGGCGAGATCACCGCCTACATCTACAAGACGGTCGTGGCCGATGAGGAACAGGTCGAAGACCCGGTGAACCAGATCACGCTCGAAGAAGCGAATGAGCTGGCGCCCGGCGTCGAGGTCGGCAGCGAGATCCGGCATGTACCGCGACACCAGCCCCCTGGGCCGCATCGCCGCGCAGCTTGCCAAGCAGGTGATCTTCCAGAAGGTGCGCGAAGCCGAGCGCGACACGGTGTTCAACGAGTATGCGCATCGCGAAAAGGAAGTTCTGAACGCGACGGTAAAGCGCATTGAGGGCCAGGACATTATCTTCGACCTGGGCAAGGCGGAAGCGCGCTGCCCCAAGCGCGAACAATCGCGGCTGGAACAGTTCACCATCGGCGAGCGCGTTCGCGTGGTTCTGCTGAAGGTGGACCGCGCCGCCAAGGGGCCGCAGGTGATCGTATCGCGCGCCGCGCCGGAACTGGTGCAGAACCTGTTCCAGTCTGAAGTGCCGGAGATTTACGACAACACGGTGGTAATCCGCGCCATTGCGCGCGAAGCCGGCGAGCGCACCAAGATTGCCGTTCAGTCGCGCGACAAGGATGTGGACCCGGTCGGCGCTTGTGTTGGCATGAAGGGCATGCGTGTGCAGTCCATCATTCGCGAGCTGCGTGGCGAGAAGATCGACATCATTGAGTTCAGCGAGGAGATTACGACCTTTGCTGAAAAGGCTTTGCAGCCCGCGAAGGTCAGCCGTGTTTCCATTACCGATCTGACGGACAAGCAGCTCGAGGTCATCGTGGATGACACACAGCTGTCGCTGGCGATCGGCAAGAAGGGCCAGAACGTCAGGCTTGCGGCAAAATTATTGGGCTGGAAGATCGATATCAAGAGCGAGGAAGAGAAGCGCCAGGAAGTGGAGCAGCAGATGCAGGCTCTTACCGGCGGCCCTTCTACCCCGATCGAACAGGTCACGGAGTTGGGTGAAGGCATTATCCAGAAACTGGTCGCCGCAGGCATCACCACCGTAGAAGGTCTGGCCGACATGACGCCGGAGCAGCTTGAAGAGATTCCGGGCATCGGCGAGAAGACGCTGGAAAAGATCAGTGTTGCGGTTCGCCACTACTTCGGCCACTTTGAAGAGGGCGAGGAAGGTGAGCCTTCCGCAACCGCCGGAGAAGCCGGAGCGCCGGAAGAAGAGGGCATCGATGAGCCGGCGGCACTGACGGCAGCGGCAGATACGGGCAAGCTTTCAGAAGGCGAGTCGGAAATTGAGACCGCCGAGGCAGTTGCCGGAACCGCGGAAGCGGAACTGGAGAATTCGCAGGAAGTGCTGGAAGAGGCGACCGAAGACCAGGACACCACTGCCGAAGAACTTGCGGTCGAGAATGTGGCCGGCGCGGGCGACGAAATCGAAGAGAACGAGAGTGAAAATGAAGAGGGCGGCGCATAGTATGCGTCGCGCTTTTCAATGCCATTCAAGAGATAATGGTGTTAACGCAACGAACCAATGCCAAGAGGTAGCTATGCGCGACTAAAGGGCTTGGGGCAGCACAATCTGAAAAGAGGCGGATGAGCAAGGTTCGAATTAACGATCTCGCGCGTGAGATGGAAGTCAAGAGCCGTCAAATTCTTGACGTCCTCGTGGAACTCGGTCTGGGTGAAGGCAAAACTCACTCAAGTTCGATCGAAGATCACGAGGCTGAAAAGGTCCGCGCACAATTCCAGCACGGGCGCCAGGGGAGCCACGGCGGTGCCGGGTCTTCACGCGCCTCCCAGGGAATCACACCCAAGATCGATCTCTCCCATGTCTCCAAGCCCGGCGACGTGATGAAGGCCATTCTGGCCAAGAAGCAGGAACAGGAAGCCGAGGCCCGCAAGAGCCATGTTCCGCCGAGCAAGGCGGTCACTCCGGTTGCAACCAAGACTCCCGCCAAACCCGCGCCTCCCGTCGTATCGGTCGCTGCACCGCCAGCGGCCTCCACGCGGCCCGAGCCTCGCAAGATTGTGCCGCAACCGCGGCCTGCACCGGCAATTATTCCGCCGTCGGCACCGGCCATTGCTTCGAAGCCACCGGCTGGCGCTGTTGTAGCCAAGGCACCTGCAGGTGCAGTCCCTGTCCGCCATGTTACGGTTGTTCCGCCCGCCGTGGTTGTGAAGCCGCCGGTGACGCCCGCAGCCGGAGCTACGCCAGCGCAGCCTAAGGCTGCTGAGCCCGCCGGCACACCAGCAAAGCCCGCCGTACCCAAGGCTGCCGCGCCCGTTGCGGCGCCACCGGCTGCTCCTCCCGTACAAGAACAGATTGAGACCGCGACGCCGACAGTTCTGGCAGCGCCACCGGTCGTCGAAACACTGGTTGTGGCGGCTGCCGAGATCGCGGCGAAGGTGAAGGAAGCGCCGGCTGTGCCAGGCGCCACTCCGGCCGAGTCGAAGACTCCGGCAACACATACGCCGGAAGCGCCTCGTGCTCCCGAGCGTCCAGTGGTCGCACCCCGACGCGTGGTGATGCCGCAGACTGGACCGCGGCCGGTCTACAAGGCGCCGGTCGTCGTCGCCAGCCCAACTCCTCCACCTGCACAGGCTGGAGTCATTCAGCGCGGCAAACCGATTTTTGACCGCAGGCCTACGGGAGCTCCGGGCGGAGGCTATCAGCAGCGCCCACCCAGCGGTCCCGGAGCGCCCGGACAATTCCCTGGTGGCCCTCGTCCCAAGCACCCGACCCGCACTGGATTTGCAGGACCCGGCGGACCTGGCGCGCCCGGCGGACGTCCCGGATTTGGCGCACGCCCCGGCTTCGGCGCTCCTCGCCCCGGTGGTTTTGGTGGCGCGCGACCTGGAGCTGGTGGCGCTCCGCCAACCGGCGACGCACCGCGTCCGCAGCGCGCACCGCAAAATCGTGCCCGCCGCGGCGGCCAGCAGTATCCGAAGACCAAGGAAGGCCCGATGAAGGGCTTTGTACCGCCGCCGCGTTTTGGCGGGGCCGCACAGTTCAGCGATGAGCCACAACCGATCACGCGCGAAATCACCGTGACCGAGGGCATCAGCGTAAAGGACCTCGCGGAAAAGCTCGAAATCCGCGCCAAGGACCTGATCGCTGCCCTGCTCATGCGCGGTGTGTTCGTCACCGTGAATCAGTCGCTCGACGCTGCGATGGTGAAAGACGTTGCCGCCAAGTTCGGCGCAGGCGCAACCGTAATCAGCTACGAAGAGGAGCTCGAGAACGAGGCCATCGAAGAGGTTCTCGACACCGATAAATTCGACGTGGCTTGAAGTTCCACGTGCTCCAGTCGTCACCGTCATGGGCCATGTGGACCACGGCAAAACGTCGCTGCTCGACGCCATTCGCGAGACAGATGTAGCGGCAGGCGAGGCCGGCGGCATTACGCAGCACATCGGCGCCTACAAGGTGCGATTCACGAAGGAAGGCTCTCCCGCTTCTGGCCGCGAGATCGTCTTCCTCGACACGCCGGGCCACGAAGCCTTCACGCGTATGCGTGCGCGCGGAGCTAAGGTGACGGACATTGTCGTCATCGTGGTTGCCGCGGATGACGGCGTGATGCCGCAGACGTTGGAGGCCATCGACCACGCCAAGGCGGCCGATGTTCCGATCATCGTTGCAGTGAACAAGATCGACAAGCCCGAGTCCAATCCGGATCGCGTGAAGAAGCAACTCGCCGATCGCGGCCTGATTCCGGAAGAGTGGGCAGCCGGTGGCGAAGGCACGGTCTTCGTAGAAGTTTCAGCGAAGAAGAAGCATCAACCTCGACCTGCTGCTGGAAATGATCTGCCTGGTTTCGGACATCAAGGCTCCGAAGGCGACTCCGGGACGCAAAGCTGTGGGTTCGGTGCTCGAAGCCAAACTCGATCGCGGTCGCGGTGCGGTGGCAACGGTGCTGGTACAGGATGGAACGCTGCACTTGAACGACAGCTATATCGTCGGCAACACGTACGGCAAAGTTCGCGCCATGTTTGACGATCGCGGACGGCCGCTCGAAGAGGCGGGCCCATCAACACCGGTCGAAGTGCTTGGTCTTGAAGCGATGCCCGACTCCGGAGACACGTTCCTCGTGGTTGCGGATCGCGACAAGGCCAAGGGCATCGCGCAATACCGCAAGATGAAGGAGCGCGAAGCACAGCTTGCCAAGAGCTCGCGTGTTTCGCTCGAAGGGCTGGCGGAGCAGATTCGCCAGGCGGGCGTGAAGGATCTGGCACTGATCATCAAGGGCGACGTGACTGGCTCAGTCGAAGTGATGGCTGATTCGCTGGTGCGCATGTCCACCGAGAAGGTTCGCGTGAAGGTGATCCACTCCGGCGTCGGATCGATTACTGAAAGCGACGTGCTGCTGGCTACCGCTTCGAATGCCATCATCATCGGCTTCAACGTGCGCCCCGAGCGCAAGGCCGCTGAACTGGCTCAACAAGAAGGCGTGGAGATCCGCCTGCACTCGATCATCTACGAGTTGCAGGATGAGATGCGCCTTGCCATGCTTGGCCTGCTCGAGCCCACCTTCAAGGAGAACTACGTGGGCCGCGCTGAAGTCATCAACGTCTTCCGCATTCCCAAGGTCGGCACCATCGCCGGCTGCAGAGTGCAGGATGGCGTGATTCGCCGCGACTCTGAAGTCAAAGTCATGCGCGGCGACTGAGCAGGTCTACAAAGGCAAGATCGGCTCGCTCAAACGGTTCAAGGACGATGCGCGCGAAGTGACCAACGGCATGGAGTGCGGCATTGGCCTTGGTGGCTTCAGCGATCTGAAGGAAGGCGATTTGATTGAAGCCTTCTCGACAGAGAAGCTCGCCGCCGACCTGGGAGCGCTTACCTCAGCAAAAGCCTAGCCCGAAACAAGAAAGATGACGGCCCGCTTCTCACACGAGAGGCGGGCCTTTTCTTCGCTCGAAAAACCTCACTCCCGTGACCGGTCGAAAGTTGACCATCTCATTCAAAACGAGATGAGCCCTTCTGCATGTAAACGCGCAACCCGCGTTTGAATCCATGCGTCTTATAGGGTCTGCACGGTGCCAAAAAACAGAGGGGGAGAAGCATGTCTTCAGAGTTGAAGGGCAAGAAAATCGCTATTTTAGCTACCGATGGATTTGAACAGGCAGAACTGATTGATCCGCGGAAGGCACTGAGCAATGCTGGCGCCACGACTGTGGTGATTGCCCCGAAGAACGGCGAGATCAAGGGCTGGAACAAGAAGGATTGGGGTCAGGCGGTGAAGGTGGATCAGGTGCTTGCCGATGCCAATCCGCACGATTACGACGCACTCGTACTGCCCGGCGGCGTGATGAATCCCGATAACTTGCGCATGGATCCGGCGGCAGTAAATTTTGTCCGGCAGTTTGTTTCAACCGGAAAGCCAGTTGCAGCGATCTGCCACGGACCGTGGACTCTGGTGGAAGCTGGCGCGCTGAAAGGGAAGACTGTCACGTCGTGGCCCTCGCTGAAGACCGACATCAAGAACGCAGGAGGCACTTGGGTTGATCAGGCTGTTGTCACCGATGGCCAGTTCATCTTCAGCCGCAAGCCAGACGATATTCCGGCGTTCAACAAGGCCATCATCGAAGCTGTCGCGCATGGTGTGCAGGAGCACACGCACGCATAGTGGACAAAATCAATAGAAGTTCCATCCCTTCGCGCGCTCGCTGCGGAGGGATGGAAGCAGCGTTCTTCCAGACACTTCCTTCCCGTCGAAAATCTGTCTCCAACTGCATCCCTGATTTTCCTCCCCACGCCGTAAAAGATCTTCGATTCCGAAGACCATCCACGAGGGAAGTCTCTCATCGCCTGCCGTCCTTCTCGGGATGTATATTGCACCCATGCACTTTGCTTTGTCTGATCTGGATCGAGGCTGTCTCTGATCCTGCTTATCGCCACAAACGGGCCGGATTGCCTGCCGGGATCGGTTTGATTTTTCTGGTTGCGACTGCAGCAATATCAGCCAGTGCGCAGTCGATGCCGACCGGTCACAACATGGGCGACATGCAACCGGTGTTGCCGCCGGAGCAGCTTCCCGCGCCGATTCGCATGAGCGGCATTGGCAATGCTCATATCGCGATCACGGCCAGTCCTGAAGCGCAGGTGTGGTTCGACCAGGGACTGAACCTGATGCACGACTTCTGGGACTACGAGTCGACAAAGGCGTTCGAGCAGAGCGTGCGCGTCGATCCAAATTGTGCGATGTGCTGGTGGGGCTTGGCACAGGCCGAGGGGTTTCGCCACAGCCCGCGGCAAGTCTACGGCAGGCAGGCGCTGGAGAAAGCTGTCCAGCTCAAGGATCATGCAAGCGATGCCGAAAAGCTCTACATTGAAGCTGCAGAGGCCGACGCCGCCATCAAGAACGAAACCAGGCGAGGGGCAAAGAAGCAACAGATCGCAATCCTCCGCGAACTGGTCAGCAAAGCACCCAACGATATCGAGGCTCGCCTCTTTCTCGCCCTCGCACTGGAAAACGGCTACGACGATAACGGCGAATCGAAGAAGGGTGAGCTGGAAGCGATCGCAATGCTCGAAGGCATCCTGCGCGACGCGCCCAACGATTCGGCGACCAATCACTACTGGATTCATGCCATCGAACCTGGCAATCATCCCGAACGCGCGATTCAGAGTGCTGCGCTGCTGGCGAGCCTCGCGCCCACATCGGGCCACATGGTACACATGCCGGGACACATCTATTACCGCGTCGGCAACTACTCCGAAGCTGAGCGATGGTTCTCGGCCTCGATGGCTGCAGATGAACATTACATGCAGACGCAGCACGTTGGTCCCGATGACGACTGGAATTACGCGCATAACATGATGTACGCCATCGCGAACCTCATGGAGCAGGGACGGCTCGCCGATGCTAACGCGTTGTCGGATCATCTTGCGGCTGCGCGCGGCCAGCTTTCGGCGTCGCTGTACATCTGGTCGGCGCGGGACCAGATGGCCCGCATCAGCCGGCGATTGCCGGTAGCCCTGCGTTTAGCCGACTGGGATGCGGTACTCGACGATGCTCAACGACTCCAATCTGCCCAAAGGCGACAAGACTGCGAACCTGCGCTTCTTCGCCGCGGAACTGACCGACTACGCGAAAGGAATGAAAGCGCTGGAAGCAGGCGATAAAGTCGCAGCGCAGGAGCATTCAACCAGCCTGGACGCGGGTCTCGAGCAGATGAAAGAGATGCAGACCGCTCTCGGACAGGTATCGGAGACTCGAAACAAAAGAGACGAAGGCGACGCCGCCGATGGAGCAGGTTTCGCCCGATGCATCTACCAGAGCCGATCATGAAATCTCTCAACATTGCGTCGATGGAACTGCGCGCGGGAGTACTCGTCGCGCATCACAAATTGAGAGCGGCGAAGAAGCTCTATGCCGATGCAGCGAAACAGGAGAAGAAGATCGGATACCATGAGCCGCCGTTCTATATCCGACCGGTTGCCGAGACCGAGGCCGCGGCTCTGCTGAAAGCGAAGGACTACAAAGACGCGGCGACAGCATATGAGGCAGCGCTGGTTGCGCGGCCAAACTCCGGCTTTGAACTCTACGGGCTCGCGCTGGTGAAGGAAGTCTTCAGGCAATGCTGCCGGGGCGCGCCAAGCCTACGCGGTATTTCTGAAGGCGTGGCCCAATGCGGATGCGAACCTTCCGGAAGTGCCCATGCTCAGATGATCATGGAACCGGCGCGCAGGCCTCGCGCTGATCTTTCAGTGTGGCGTCTCAGAAGTTTGTAATATGAACCGCAGTCATTCACCCAGGAGAATGAAGATCGGGGTTCGCGTTCCCCACCCATGCGGCGATGGAACTGCGTGATGGATGGTGCACCCTAGTTCTTTGCCTGACCGCTTCACTGACCTGCTCGAATCCAGGTTGACTTCCTAGTTTCTGCTGCGCATTTTGAGAGCAGCCGCAGGATCTCAAGATACAGCCAGACCAGCGTGACCATGATGCCGAAGGCGCCGTACCACTCCATGTACTTCGGAGCGCCATAGTTCACGCCCTGCTCGATGAAGTCGAAGTCGAGCACCAGGTTCAACGCAGCGATGGCGCAGACGAGGAGGCTGAAGCCGATCCCGATCGGGCCGGATCCATTGACAGCGAGGAAACGGACTCCGAAGAAGCCGAGAATCATCTCGAGCAGGTAGAACAGCGCAATGCCACCCGTGGCCGCGATGATCCCGATGCGGAACTTGTTGCGTGACGCGGATCAGGCCCGAGCTGTAGACCACCAGCATAGTCGAGCAGCACGCCGAAGGTAGACCGACAGCCTGGATCGCGATGCCCGGGTAGCGCACATCGAAGAGAGCTGAAACGCCGCCCAGGAAGAGTCCTTCGAGCAGCGCATAGATCGGAGCAGTGATGGGCGCCCAACTCTGCTTGAAGACGGTGACCATGGCAGTGATGAACCCACCGAAAACGCCGAGCATCAGCAGCCCCGACACGTCGGATGGGTCATGCGTCTGCATGAACATGCGCCAGGTATAGGCCGCGGTGGCAAAAGCGCAGATCAGCAGGATGCCGGTCCGATTGACCGTGCCGTTCAGGGTCATCCGGTTGGTGGCGTCAATCGCACCGCCAGTGCGGGCGACAGCGTCCTGGAAGGTCTTGGAACCTAAGGCAGGATTGGACGTCTTGAACATGGCCATCAGAGTCTCTCCAGTGCACTTGCGGGCCGGGTTTCCAAAGATTTCAAAGGGAAAACCGCGACTCCTGGGACCATTCTAAATCCGATATGGGCAACCGGCCACTTAAGCAGCAGATTCCAATGGCAGCAGGCATTTAGACTCTCGTTTGCACCGCCGGAGCCCGATCTGAAAAATCTCTTGAATTTCGTGCTTTTCGGCGGTTATCTCAATGGACTATATTGACCGTCATTCACTTGGCCCCAGGAGGCTCGTATGAAGATCAACGACACAATCGGCATTTTGCTCGGGTGTCGACCCGAAAGAAAGGTGCTCTCCATCGATCCCGACCAATCGGTCTACGAGGCGCTGGAGATGCTGGCCAAATACAACATCGGTGTTCTGCTTGTGTGCAGGGACAGTCGACTGGTCGGGATCTTCTCTGAGCGTGACTACGCGCGCAAAGGCATTCTGGGCGGGCACACCTCCCGCGAAACCACAGTCAGGCAGCTGATGACCAGCCCGGTGATCTCCGTCAACCCAAAGCACACGGTCGACGAGTGCATGACCCTCATGACCGAGCACGATTTCCGGCACCTGCCTGTCGTCCAGAACGACACCGTGGTTGGCGTCGTCTCCATTGGCGACCTGGTGAAGTGGGTGATCTCCGGCCAGGAGCAGACTATCCAGGCGCTCGAGGGCTACATCGCCGGGGCGTACCCGTCGTAATCGCGCACTTGCGGCCCAAGCTGAATCCCGTAGGACTAAAGCGGGTACCGCTCCAGTTGAACGCACGACTTGGCGACAGTGTGACTCAGTTCCACTGAATTCGGCAGGCGTGAATCGCGCCAGGCGGCGCAGAATTGCCAACTGCGTCCGCAGCATGTCGCCTTCGCCGCAGGCCGCCAGCACGCGCCGCGCCGCCTGCTCGGCCAAGCGCCATGCTCTCGTCGGCCAGCAGGCCGGTCATGGCGGCGGCCACCGCCGCTGAGCCGCTTGTCTGCAGCGGCCAGCTTTCGCGCCCGCAACAGCGCCGACTCCAGTGCATAGACCTGCATGATGATGTCGGCCAGGTCGGCCATCACTTCCTGCTGATCCTGCAATGCCGTCATGATACCGCTGGCTGGCCACTCCGGCGGCGAACAAGGCCATCTTCTTTGCCGCCGCCAGCACCTCCGCCTCGCGCGCCAGCACCTCGCCGGTATCGTCCCGCGACATCGAACGACGGCGGCTGCGTCACCTCGTCCATCAGCTTCTTGATCGCGGCCAGCAGCGGAAGCTCGCCAGCCATGGCGCGCTTCATCAGCCAACCGGTGATGATCATGCCGGTTGATTTCGTTGGTCCCCTCGAAGATCCGGTTGATGCGCGCATCGCGGTAGAAGCGCTCCGCCGGATACTCCTCGACGTAGCCGTAGCCGCCCATGGTGGCGACCAGCTCGTCGGCCACCAGCGTCAGCATCTCCGAGCCGTAGACCTTCAGGATGGAGCACTCGACGGCGTACTCCTCGATGCGCCGCTGGATCTCGCGCGGGGAGCGGGCCTGCCGTGATCTCCGAACTGCTGCCAGTGCCGCATCGATCATGCCCACCGTGCGGTAAGCCATGCTTTCCGCGGCGTAGAAGCGCGTGGCGCTCGCGGAGATCTTGCGCTGGATCAGGCCGAACTCCGCGATGGGCTTGCCGAAGGCTTGGCGCTCCTTGGCGTAGCGGACCATGTGCGCCAGCGCGTGACGCGCTCCGCCAATGCAGGCCACGCCCAGCTTGAACCGGCCCACGTTGAGCACGTTGAAGGCGATGTGGTGGCCCTTGCCCGGCTCGCCCAGCAGGTTGGCGGCGGGAACCTTGCAGTCCTGCAAGCACCAGCGGGCAGGTGGATGAGCCGCGAATGCCCAGCTTGTGCTCCTCGGCGCCCACGGTCAGCCCGGGCGTATCGCGCTCGATCAGAAATGCCGAGAATTTCTCGCCGTCGATCTTGGCGAAGACCGTGTATAGAGCCCGGCGATGCCGCAGTTGGTGATCCACATCTTCTCGCCGTTGAGCGTGTAGGTGCGTGCCGTCGGGCGAGAGGGTTGCGCGGGTGCGGATGTTCATGGCGTCGGAGCCGGAGCTGGCCTCAGACAGCCCGTATGCCCCGATCCACTCGCCGGTGGCCAGCTTGGGCAGGTAGCGCTGCTTCTGCTCCTCGGTGCCGTACCAGACCAGCGGCAGGGTGGCGATGCCGATGTGCGCGCCAAAGGCCGTGGAAAAGCTTGCCAGCACGGAGAGATGATCGGTGATCACGTGGAGGTGGTCTTGTCCATCCCCATGCCGCCGTACTCCTCGGGAATGTCGACCGAGGTGAACCCCAGTTCCGCCGGCCTTGCGCAGCAGTCCCGCCAGCACCCCCGGCTTCTTGGCCTCGATGTCCGCGGCGGCGGGCAGGATCTCGTCGCGGGCAAACTGGGCCGCGGTGGCCGCGATCTGGCGCTGCTCTTCGTTCAGGTCCTCCGGAGTGAAGACCTCGGCTGGGCTGCGGGTCTCAAGCAGAAAGCTTCCGCCCTTGGCGGCCACAACCGGAGAAACAGTCGTCGTGGACATGGGGATCTTCTCCAACTGTATGGAAACATTACGCTAATCCGCTCAGCTCGGCAATTGGCGGGCTGTGAAAATTGCAAAGATGGTTCACACGAATGAGACTGTGCCGCCGGAAAACCGACATCCGATTGGACGCGGTTTCCTCTGGATCCCGCGGAACAAGGAGTGCCCGATGACGCAGCTTCAGTCTTTGCCATCGCATACAATTGCACTTATCCCGTCCGTGGAGGATCTGCACTGTTCGCCCAGCTCAAACTGATCGCCAGCCTGGTTTCCGGGCTGCCTGCGCACGCCGCGTTTTTCCTAGCCGGCAGCCACAGAACGGCGCTTCCGCCACCAGATGAAGATGCTGCTCAGCGACCCGTTCTCAACGGTGCGCCACTACTGGAATTGGTTTGACGCGGCGCTGCTGATTCCCTATTTCATCGTGATGATCGTACTGGCGATCTACGGCGTGCATCGTTATACGCTCTGCTATCTCTATTTCAAATACCGCAAGAACTACAATCCCAACCCGCCCAAGCACTTCGAAGAACTGCCGCGGGTCACGATGCAGCTGCCCATCTTTAACGAGCAGTTCGTCATTGACCGTCTTGTTGAAGCGGTCTGCGCCATGGATTATCCGCAGGATAAGCTCGAAATCCAGGTCCTCGACGACTCGACCGACGAAACCACCGAGGTCGCTGCCGGCATTGTCGCGCGCTATGCCGCGCTGGGCCATCCCATCGTCTATATCCATCGCACCAACCGGCATGGCTACAAGGCCGGAGCGCTGGACGCCGGCCTGAAAGTCGCGAGCGGCGAGTTCATCGCCATCTTCGACGCCGATTTTGTTCCGCCGCCCGACTGGCTGATGAAGGTCATCCACCACTTCGCCGAGCCCGATGTGGGCATGGTGCAGACCCGCTGGACGCACCTCAATCGCGACTACAGCATGCTGACGCGGATCGAAGCCATCCTGCTCGATGGCCACTTCATTCTTGAACACGGGGCGCGCGTTCGAACGGGCGACTTCTTCAACTTCAACGGCACGGCGGGCATGTGGCGGATCGAGGCCATCTCCGACGGCGGCGGCTGGCAGCACGACACGCTCACCGAAGACACTGACCTCAGCTACCGCTCGCAGATGGCCGGCTGGAGATTCAAGTACCTGCCGGATGTCGAGTGCCCCTCCGAACTGCCGATCGAGATGACCGCCTTCAAGACGCAGCAGGCGCGCTGGGCCAAGGGACTGATCCAGACGTCAATCAAGGTGCTTCCACGCATGTTCAAGTCGAACGTGCCGCGGCGCATCAAGATTGAAGCGGTGTACCACCTGACCGCGAACCTGAGCTATCCGCTGATGATCATCATGACTGCTCTGCTGATTCCGGCCATGATTGTCCGCTTTTACCAGGGCTGGTTCCAGATGCTGCTGATCGACTTTCCCCTGTTCACGGCTTCGTCGGCGTCGATCGCCGTCTTCTACCTTGCGAGCCAGCGTGAGATCTATCCAAAGACCTGGAAGAAGACATTTCTTTATCTGCCATTTCTGATGGCGCTGGGCATCGGCCTGACCGTCACGAATTCAAAAGCGGTGATGGAAGCGTTGCTAGGCATCAAGAGCGCGTTTGTGCGGACACCGAAATATCGCGTTGCCCAGAAGGGCGAGAAGTCGCAGGCGGCAAAGTATCGCAAGCGGCTGATACTGGCGCCGTGGATCGAGCTCTTCATCGGCTGCTACTTCCTGCTCGCCATCCTTTACACCTTTACGAACCACAACTACTTCACCGCACCATTTCTCATTCTGTTTGTCATCGGCTACTGGTACACCGGGCTGATGAGCCTGTTGCAGGGCCGCTTTGAGCGTTGGAGGGGCGGAAGTACGGCGGATACAGATGAGTCGAGCCCGAAGCCGTTCCCGGTGGGCGTGTAAGTCGATACCGCCCCAATTGAATTCCGACCTCCCGAATCGGGAACATCCCGGTGCGAAAAGTCACTCATTGGGTCCCGCGACTTTTTTCCTAGGTGTAAACTTTTTATATACTTTTCACGTCGAATTAACATCGGAGAAAGACAATGGGCTCACGACTGTTAGCAAGCAGTCTGTATGCTGCTTGTGTTGTAGTCTGGCTTTTTATTTTATTGAACTGCACAGCTCAACCGGCTTACGCGTACATCGACCCTGGGTCGGGGTTGTTGCTGCTTCAGGTGATCGGCTCCATGTTTGCAGGTTTCACGTTTGTGGTGCGCAAGCGCCTGCGTCACCTGTTTGGACGGTTCGCTAAAAGCTTGCCTAAGCCGGAAAATGACCTTGAGTTGCATTGAGCAGCATCCCGGTGCCGGGACCTTCCGCGATCCCCAGGGCCGGCTATTTCATGACGGCGAACGCATCCTGCGAGAGATTTACCCGGATCACGTAGAAACCGCAATTACCTGGATTCGGTCGCCACTAGCGCAGCGCTGGATGCAACAACGTCGATTGATCCCAAGCACGGTGCTCGCCTCCGCACCCGGCGAGCCGGCTCTACTGGAACATGAGCGCGTCTTTTTCCCTTCCTATCCGTGGGAGTGGACTCCGGGCCAGTGGAAGCACGCAGCATCGCTGACGCTCGATCTCTGTGAAGAAGCTCTCGATCACGAGTACATCCTCAAGGATGCAACCCCGCTCAATATCCTGTTCTCCGGGCCGCGCGCCATCTTCGTCGACGTGTTGTCGTTTGAACGACGAGATCTCGTCAGTCCGATCTGGATTGCGTACGCCCAGTTTGTACGGACATTTCTGCTGCCCCTCGCAGCATATATCCATCTAGGCTGGCCTCTGGCGGCAATCATGCACCGCCGGGACGGATATGAATCCGCCGATCTCGCTCCATGGTTGCCCGCGGTGCGCCGGTGGCAGAGCCCATTGCGGACTCTCGTTACACTTCCATTACTGCTGCAGAAGAGTCTCTTCGAGAAAAGCGCTCGCGTCCGATCGTACCGTCCGGAAGTCTCACCGGAGTTTTCATTATTCGCCCTGCGGCGCCGCCTACGTTCGACCCGCAGGCTCCTCGATGCGCTGGTGCCACCCCCGCACTCGTCACGCTGGAGTGGCTACACCCGAACCGCCTGTCATTACGATCTCGAAGATCACGCTGCGAAGCAAGAGTTCGTTCATCAATCCTTGCAGCGCTTCCAGCCTTCGAACGTGCTCGACGTTGGGGCAAACACTGGCACCTATTCCCGTATCGCTGCCAAAAACGGCGCCGACGTAGTCGCCTGGGACACGGACGTACAGGCGGCAGACCTCAATGGGCAAACGGCCTCGCGCGATGGACTATCCATCCTTTCCATGGTTGCGGACTTCGCGCGGCCCACTCCGGCGGTGGGATGGCAGAATTTAGAAAACAGCAGTCTCTTGTCCCGCGCAGATCATCGGTTCGATTGCGTCATGATGCTTGGAGTCCTGCACCACTTGCTGGTCGCCGATCAGATTCCCATGCAGTCGATCGTCGATCAGTTGGCGCAGATCTCCACACGCTGGGCGATCCTCGAATGGATTCCTATGGAGGACACGCAATTTGCCGAGTTGTGCCGAGGCAGGGAGGGTCTTTACCGGCATCTCACCGAAGAATATTTTCTTGAAAATATCTCCACTCGATTCGCAGTGCGTAATCGCTCGTGCCTTCCCAACGGCCGAACGCTGTGGCTGGTGGAAAAGACACAATGAGGATACGGGCCCTTCTCGAATCGACGGGAGCATCTCTGCTCATTCTGCTACCGTACTTCGGCCAGCTTCTGTTTCCAAACCACCTGCTGCTATATCACCATCATCTGCCGCTTGCCAATATCGTTGGCGGTCTCCTGCTCGACGCGCTCGTACTCGTTCTTCTTGGGATCTTCCTGCGCGAAATTCCCGCCAGCGTTTCTCCCTCGATCCGAAGAATCGCGGGCGCGTGTCTTACCGCTTTTTTCCTGCTACGCTTTGCAAACTTGTTTCTCATTCTTCTCCTTTCCGTACAAGGAGGAACGACAAACATCCTCTCCCCATCTGCGCGATCCATATTCGCTCGGCAGGTTGCGGAATGGTGGGCGCAATGTTCGCACCCAATCCTCGGGGCAGTCACGACGGTTCTCGTTGTTCTCGCGTGGGTCAGACCCGGCAGCGCTCGCACCGTAGAGCGGGTATGCCGGGTGAGCCTGTCCGCGTTCGCCTTTTGCGCTCTTTGGATCGTTCCGGAGCTTCTTTATATCGGCTTCGGCCTGCAGGCGGTTCTGTCGTACGACAGGCTTTCCGCCCAGGCTCAGTCTGTTCCGCACAAACGAATCGTGTGGCTACTTTTCGATGAGCTGTCATATGACCTCGTATTCGACCACCGTCCCAGTGGACAGGAATTTCCCAATTTTCAGAAGTTCAGGTCGCAGAGCAGTTCATTCAGCGACATCCAGCCTATCGGCATTCTCACAGAGCGCATCATCCCTTCCTTGCTCTCCGGCCGGGAGATCGATCAGATTAGAGGAACTCGCGACGGGGGACTGCTAACCTTCGACCCGGGGCAAAATCGATGGGTTACTTACAACGCGGCAGAAACCTTGTTTGGCGAGGCTCAACGCGGAGGCTGGAATCCAGGCGTTGCCGGCTGGTACAACCCCTACTGCCGGACCTTTAACAACGAAATCTCCAATTGCGACTGGATTGCCGGGATCCAGGCAGTCACCCCTTTTGAAGCGATCGGGGGCTCGGAAAGCAAGTCCATCCTCGCCAACTCCCTTGTCCTGCCTCGCGCATACCTGGCACGGCTCAATTTGAGAAAACAAGACGCGAGAGAAGATCTTCTGAAGCGCAACATCGAGGACTACACCCACCTCATGACGCAGGCACAGTCCATCATCCAGGAGGAGCAGGTTCATTTCCTCTTCATTCATTTGCCAGTGCCTCATCCACCCGGGATCTACAATCGCGAAACTCACCAATTCGCTCAGAGTGGTAACTACCTCGATAATCTGGAACTGGCGGATCAAACTATGGGCGTGTTGATGAAGGAAATAGAGCGCACCTCGTCCGCAAATCAGACCACTGTGATCGTTTCGTCCGATCATTCATGGAGAGTCCCGATCTGGCGGAACTCCCCCGGTTGGACGCCTGAAGAGGAGCGAGTCTCCCAGGGCAGATTTGAACCGAGACCCGTCTTTCTGGTTCACTTTCCGGGGCAGACTTCAGGCGATGACGTGACAACGTCCACCTCAGAACTGATTGAACATGGAATCATTGAGGCCATGCTGCACGGTCAGTTGCAGAGCCCGACAAACCTGGACGCGCTTGTTTCGGAATCTGTTCGGCCCAAAGCGGAAGCCTCTGCGCCGCGACAGCTAACCAAAGCGGACGGTGCTGCCCGTGGTGACGCACCGCCTCTAGTCCATCCGCAGATCGCGTTCGGCTCCAGCCCCCGCACCGCTCACGTCCGCCAGTAACCCACTCCTGTCCACACGACAAAGCTGTCATATCGTCCCAATATCAGGATTCGACTTTCAGACCGAAACCCACCTGCTTCTAACGCCTTGGACGGCCCTCAGAGCCCCCGTCCAAGCCGCCCCTTTGCGCTCCGCTACAATATTCATAAGCGCCTGCCGGACCTGGATATGGTTTCGTGCCACGAATCCCAGGCCCTCCAGGCGCATCAGAGCATTATGCTAGCCAAAAACCTGCCGGAAGCCCTCACGTTTGATGATGTCCTGCTCGTGCCCGCGTACAGCGACGTGGTACCAGCGCAGGTGAGCACGCAAACCCAGCTCACGCGCGACATTACGCTGAATACCCCGCTGCTCTCCTCGGCTATGGACACCGTGACCGAGTCGCGCATGGCCATCGCCATGGCGCAGCAGGGCGGCATCGGCATCGTTCACCGCAATCTCACCATCGATGCGCAGGCGGGCGAAATCGACAAGGTGAAACGCTCTGAAAGCGGCATGATTGTCGATCCAGTCACTATCGGGCCCGATCAGCAGATCGCCGATGCACTTGACGTCATGCGCCGGTACAAGATCTCCGGAGTGCCTGTGACAAAGGGCACCAAGCTGGTTGGCATTCTCACCAATCGCGACCTGCGCTTTGAGACCCGCACCGATGTGCCGGTTGGCGACGTGATGACCAAGGACGACCTGATCACCGTCCCCGTCGGCACTACGCTCGAAGAGGCTGAGTTGATTCTGCACAAGCATCGCGTCGAGAAGCTCCTCGTCGTCGACGATCAGTACAACCTCAAAGGCCTCATCACCGTTAAAGACATCCAGAAGAAACTCAAATACCCCAACGCCAGCAAGGACGAAAAGGGGCGTCTCCGCGTGGGCGCAGCCATTGGAGCAACGGGCGATTTTCTAGAGCGCGCAGAAGAACTGGTCAAGGCCCGCGTTGATGCCCTCGCGATTGATTCAGCGCACGGCCACTCCTCGCGCGTGCTCGATGCGGTACGCGAAGTGAAGAAGCGCTTTCCGCATGTTGCCTTGCTGGCCGGAAACGTTGCGACGTACGAAGGCGCGATCGCTCTCATGGATGCCGGCGCCGACGCTATCAAGGTGGGCATTGGCCCCGGTTCCATTTGCACTACGCGCATGGTGACCGGCGCGGGCATGCCGCAGATTACGGCCATCTCCGAGGCTGCACGCGCAGCGCGTGAACGGGGCATTCCGGTGATCGCCGACGGCGGCATCAAGTACTCCGGCGAGGTGACCAAGGCGATTGCGGCCGGAGCAAGCTCGGTGATGATCGGATCGCTCTTTGCAGGCGTCGACGAGAGCCCGGGCGAAACCATCCTCTACCAGGGACGCAGTTTCAAAAGCTATCGCGGCATGGGATCGCTGACGGCGATGAGCCAGGGCTCCGGCGAGCGATACTTCCAGAGCGCTGAAGACCTTGCCAAGGAGATTGACACGGAAGGCGTCGTCCAGCGCGAGCGCAACGGACAAAACCGCCTTGCCAAGTTTGTTCCCGAGGGCATTGAAGGACGCGTGCCCTATCGCGGGCCGCTCGAAGCGATGGTGTATCAGCTCGTCGGCGGTCTTCGCTCCGGCATGGGCTATCTCGGCTGCGGCACGATCGCCGAATTGCAGGAGAAGGCGCAGTTCGTGCGCATTTCGAATGCAGGCCTGCGCGAGAGCCATGTGCACGACGTCATCATCACCCGCGAGGCGCCCAATTACCACGTTGAATAAAGCCTCATCCGCACCAAGCCGAAGATCGGCGCGCTACTGGATCAATGCATGGTGGCCCGTCGTCGCAGGCATCTGCGTCATTGCGATGGAATCAACTGCAATGTTCGGAGCAGACCGCACCAGCGGCCCGCTGCGCTGGGTGTGGGAACACCTTTTCGGCCAGGTCTCAGACGCAAGTTGGAACACTCTGCATCACTACATTCGCAAAAGCGGCCACTTTCTCGGATACGGAACCATGGGCGTGTTGTGGCTGCGTGCCTGGGGGAAGACCCTGCCCCACGCCAGCTTCCTGCTGGATGCGGTACTTGCTCTACTTGGAACGGCGCTGGTCGCCAGTTCTGACGAGTTCCATCAGTCTTTCCTGCCCAACCGTACCGGCGTGCCTTCCGATGTGCTGCTCGACTGCTGCGGCGCCGTGGCGCTGCTGCTGCTCGCGTATCTCTTCATCCGCCTCAAATGGCCTAGCCGGCTCTCAAAAGCGGCTTGATCCATCGCAACATTCTCGACGCCTGATACACTGCCCGTGTGAAATTGCGGTTGTCGGATCAATCTCGCGAATCCATGATCACATGAGCAAGCAGGGACAAATTCGCATCGGCATCGCCGGATGGCGCTATGACGAATGGCGAGGAACCTTCTACCCCGAGGATCTCGCGCAGAAACGCGAACTTGAATACGCTTCGCGCCAGCTCAATTCGATTGAGTTGAACGGGACCTTCTATTCGACGCAGCGGCCGCAAAGCTTTCAGCAATGGAGCAAGGACACGCCGGACGACTTTGTCTTCTCCATTAAGGGCTCGCAATTCATCACTCATGTCCGGAAGATCGAAAATGTCGAAACAGCACTGGCTAACTTCCTTGCGCAAGGACTGCTGCGGCTCGGCAAGAAACTTGGACCGATTCTCTGGCAGTTTCCGCCGAGCCTCTCCATTGATTTGCCGCGATTCGAGGCTTTCTTCAAGCTTTTGCCTCGGACCCAGAAACAGGCCGCAGCCTACGCGCGACAACGCGATGAATGGATGGCGAGCCGCTCATGGCTGGAGGTTGAAGAAGACCTGCCGCTTCATCACGCGGTTGAAACCCGCCACAAAAGCTTCGCGAATCCCGAATATGTCTCGGTGCTACGAGAGAACAATATCGCACTTGTGGTCGCCGACACCGTGAAGCTGCCGGTGATGATGGACCTGACTGCGGACATCGTCTATTGCCGCCTCCACGGCAGCGAAAAGCTCTACCCCAACGGTTATACCCCGGATGCCATCGATGTGTGGGCTCGCAGAGTTATCGCGTGGTCGCGCGGCGAAGAAGTGACCGACGGTACAAGAATCCATCCAGACCCGGGTCCAAAACGAGACGCGCGCGATGTGTTCGTCTATTTCGACGACGATGTCAAAGTTCGTGCTCCATTTGATGCGATGAGCCTGAGCGCAAGAATCGCCGAGTTGCGGAAGTGATCGATGGCGGCGAGCACCGGGCACCGCTTTGCGTTCAGTTGGGCATCGCAGCAGGCATACTTACTAACCTGGGCCTTGTGTGATCTCTTACGAACTCCCCATTGTTTTTGAAGCTCGAAATCGAAAGCAACCACAGAACCTTTTGTCGCCCCTCCCTCACTTGATCTATACTCAGAAGATATTCAGGGGTTTATCCCCGTGTTGTGGTTTAGCGCAACCCACCAAAATGCGTTGGTAAAGCACGACGTTCCGGAGAGACATTTGGAGCGTCTTCTAGCGGTGGCTATTAGCTCCCGGCCAAGTCACCGACTGCGGCAATTGAGTGAGGCAGGAGTTCTGGCTTTCATCCTTTGCTCTCCTTCCAGCCGGGGGAGGGGGAGGACTGGAGATTGCCACGCATGCACCTGCTGACGCTCACCGCTCATTTCCTTCAAGTCCACCCTCTCATTTGCAGTTCCATTCCCGTAGCCACTTTTCATCGCTGGATTTGGGGAGGACTCGTCTGGCTGTTTCTGCGAATTACTCGCCTTGGCGATACCACGGGCAATCGGCTGAGCCTCCGCTTCGCTCTCGACTACGGTCCTCGCGAGCCGTTGCGCGCGAAGCGCCAACTTTTGCGCAGAACACAGCCCCGGCCAAAGGGCCGAGGTGACTGAGGCGGCTGAATCACATTAGCATTCAAATTGGTGCACAGCATCGTCTTGATCAAAGCGACTTTTCCAACCGTCGGCGGGGGTAATCCTGTCGGTACTTCGTGCGCAGGACAGAAAAGGTTCGGGAAGCCGAAGGAATTGTCGCAGAAAAAGAAAGGCGCATCACCCGCAATGGGCAATGCGCCGTTGAATCTCAGTTTCGAGGGAGAGCGAGGAACGAGTGAAGCTAGGCTGCTTCTTCCCCGCCCTTTTCTTCGTCCTTCTTGCTTTCTTCGAGCTGCTTCTCGAGCTCAGCGCGCTTCTTGGCCTTGACCTCATCGCGCTTCTGGCGCTTCTCGTCGAGCTGCTTTTCGGCGCCCAGCAATTCGATGAACGCCTTTTCGGCGCCGTCGCCCTTCTGGAAACCGGTGCGGACAATGCGCAGGTAGCCGCCCTGGCGATCGCCGTAGCGAGGAGCCACGGTGTCGAACAGCCGCTCGACTGCCTTGTCGGTCATAAGAAAGCTGAGCGCCTGGCGCCGCGCGTGCACGTCGCCCTTCTTGCCCAGCGTGATCATCTTCTCCACGTGAGGACGCACCGCCTTGGCCTTGGCCACGGTGGTCTCCACGCGGTCTTCCACGATGACAGACGTCACCAGGTTGCGCAGCAGCGCGCGGCGATGGCTGGTGTTGCGTCCGAGTTTGAATCCTGCATTGCGATGGCGCATGACGTATTACTCGCTTTCGAAATCTAGTGAGCTTTTAGCTCTCAGCCCTCAGCTTTCAGCTCATGCAAGTTTCTGCTAATGGCTGAAAGCTGATAGCTGGCGGCTGTCCTTAAAAGTTCTCTGTCTCGGTGGGCAGCTGGAGATCGACCGAATCCAGCGGCTCGTCTTCGTCGTCGAAGTGGCTGTAGTTGGCAGCCAGTGCGGTCGCCGGCGGAATGCTGGTCGGCCCGGGAACGGCATTGCCGCTCTCGTCGATCTTCATACCCAGCGAGAGGCCCATCTGCGCGAGAATTTCCTTGATCTCGTTCAGACTCTTGCGGCCAAAGTTCTTGGTCTTCAGCATCTCGGCTTCGGTCTTCTGCACCAGCTCGCCGATGGTCTGAATGTTTGCGTTCTTCAGGCAGTTGTAGCTGCGGACCGACAGTTCCAGCTCTTCGACCGAGCGGTTCAGGTTGTCGTTGCGCAGCATCACGCGGCCTTCTTCACCGCGCGACTCAGCTTCGATTTCTTCTTCGAAGTTGATGAAGATGTTCATGTGGTCCTTCAGCAGCTTTGCTGCCAGACCTACAGCATCAGCGGGCAGAACCGCTCCGTTCGTCCACACTTCGAGCGTGAGCTTGTCGTAGTCGGTGATCTGACCCAGACGAGCAGCTTCGACCACGTAGTTCACGCGGCGCACGGGCGAGTGGACTGAATCCACGGGGATGAAGCCCAGGCCGAGATCGGAGTCGAAGTTCTTGTCAGCCGAGACGTATCCGCGACCACGCTTCAGGCGCATCTCCATCTCGAGCCGGCCGCCTTCAGAGACGGTGGCGATGTACACGTTCTTGTCCAGGATCTCAACTTCACCATCGGCCTCGATCATGCCGCTGGTGACCACACCGGGCTGGTCGGCGCGCAGGTACAGCGCCTTGGGACCGTCGCCCGCAAGCTTGAAAGGAATCTGTTTGAGATTCAGGATGATGTCGGTCGCGTCTTCCACAACGCCGGCGATCGACTGGAACTCGTGCAACACGCCTTCGATGCGAACTGCGGTAACTGCGGCGCCCTCGATTGAGCTGAGCAGGGTGCGGCGAAGGGCGTTCCCGATGGTTGTGCCAAATCCGCGCTCAAAGGGCTGGGCGCTGAACTTGCCGTAGGTTTCGCTGAGCGACTCGGCATCGACTGCCAGGCGCTTCGGTTTTTGGAATCCTCTCCAAAGCATATGTTGATCTCTTTTCCCGCGCGGCAGGTACGTCGCGATGCATTTTGCGGCGGCCGCGCAAGTTCTCCTTCGTGAAAGTGATCAGTGATCAGTGATCAGTGAACAGTTGGTTTGCTGACCACTGTTCACTGTTCCCTGTCCACTGTCTTACTTGCTGTACAACTCGACGATCAGCTGTTCGTTGATCGGCAGGTTGACATCCTTGCGCTTGGGCAGGCTCAACACGCGCCCAGACATGTTTTCAAAATTCGCTTCGAGCCACACCGGAACGGGGTTCTGCGCAGCGTACTGCGTGCCCTGCTCGATGATGATCTGCTTTTTCGCAGATTCGCGAACCGCGATTTCATCGCCCACATTCACCTGGAACGAGGGAATGTTCACCTTGCGGCCGTTGACGGAAACGTGGCCGTGGCGAACAACCTGGCGTGCCTGCCGGCGCGAAATCGCGAAACCAAGCCGGAAAGCCACGTTGTCCAGACGCCGCTCGAGCTGCTGAATCAGCAGTTCGCCGGTAACGCCCTGGGCGCGGTTGGCCTTCTCGTAGTACTCGCGGAACTGGCCTTCAAGGGTGAAGTACATACGCTTGGCCTTCTGCTTCTCGTGCAATTGCAAGCCGTAGCCCACAATCTTGGCCTTGCGGTCCTTCCCATGCTGTCCGGGAGGAAAGTTGCGCTTCTCAATCGGGCAACGGTCCGATAAACACTTGGTGCCCTTCAAGAAGAGCTTGGTGCCTTCGCGACGGCAAAGGCGGCATACTGCTCCGGTATAACGAGCCATTTCTTCTCCTGACTTCGGATGTCGGCCGGTTTACATCTCCGGAGGAGATTTCCTCCCGGCCCGGTGTTTCAGTGAACAGTGAACAGTGGTCAGTGGTCAGTATTCTGAGTCCATAACCACAGTCTCAACTGATCCTACTTTCACGTCACTGCAAGCTGTCATCAGGTCAGCACAGGAACAAACAACTGATCACTGTTCACTGACCACTGACAACTGTCTTTAGACTCTCCGCCGCTTTGGCGGTCTGCAACCATTGTGCGGCACTGGCGTAACGTCGCGGATTGAGCGAACGTCGATGCCTGCTGCTGCCAGCGCACGGATAGCCGACTCGCGGCCCGATCCGGGACCGGCGACACGCACGTCGACTGACCGCAGACCGTGATCGCGGGCCATGGCCGCTGCATTCGACGCAGCCTGCTGCGCCGCGAACGGCGTGCCCTTGCGCGAACCGCGGAAGCCGAGCGAACCCGAGCTCTTCCAGCTGAGCGTATTGCCCATCTGGTCGGTGATGGTCACGATGGTGTTGTTGAACGAGGCTTGAATGTGGCAAACGCCGTACGGCACATTCTTGCGCTCGCGCTTCTTGAATTTCTTGTTCTTGCCTGCCTTGCCGGCTCCGGCCTTCTGCTCTGGTTTCGCCATTAGGTCTTCGCCGTCGCTTTCTTCTTGCCAGCCACAGTGCCCTTACGCGGTCCCTTGCGGGTGCGCGCATTGGTGTGGGTGCGCTGTCCACGTACCGGAAGCGACCGGCGATGCCGGTTGCCGCGGTAGCTCTGAATATCGATGAGGCGCTTGATGTGCATCTGGGTATCTTTGCGGAGATCGCCCTCGACGTCGCCCTCGTCCTCAATCACCTGGCGGATGCGGTTTACCTCTTCCTCGCCGAGGTCCTGGATTTTCTTGTTGGCTTCAACATTCGCCTTCTCCAGGATCTTCAGCGATCGGGGATTGCCGATGCCGTAGATGTATGTGAGCGCGATCCGAGCCTGCTTGTTGCGGGGCAGATCGACGCCAGCAATACGTGCCATTCTGAATCCTTTGCTACTTCAGTTTGTGCCTCCGGCCTCAACCGGCTCGCACGGGTTACGCGGTTTACTCCGGGGTTCATCGCAAGCCTTGACTCAAGCTAACTAGCCCCTGCGAAGTTCGCAGTTCAGAGTTCTTAGTTCACAGTTAAAACTCCTGCTGTTACGTCGTCCAACTGTGAACCACGAACTCCAGACTCGGATCTCGCGTGGAGTTTCCGCCTCCTGCCAGGCTCTCGCTAGCCCTGGCGCTGCTTGTGCTTTGCGTTCTCGCAGATCACACGAACCACCCCGCGGCGGTTGATGACCTTGCACTTCACGCAAATCTTCTTCACGGATGCACGGACCTTCATTGCCCTACTGCCCTTCTCCGCGCATCTGCCGACGACGCGGTTGAAACTCAGATGTCAGTGATCAGATCATGACCTTGGAGTACTTAGCTGATCACTGCGCACTGATCACTGTTCACTGCTCACTTGTATCTGTATACAATTCGCCCGCGGTTCAGGTCGTACGGACTCAGCTCAACGGCTACGCGGTCACCCGGCAAAATGCGGATGAAGTTCTTGCGCATTCTTCCCGAGACATGAGCCAGCACTTCGTGGTTCGTCTCGAGCTTCACCTTGAACATGGCGTTGGGCAACGTTTCAACTACCGTTGCCATGACCTCAATCGCGTCTTCCTTCGACAAACTGTATCCACTTCTGGGTGCTTCCGCACCCTTCAAGTTTTGGACCGAATACTTGCTGTTATTCGGTCAGAACCTTAGCCCCGGTGTCGGTAACCGCCACCGTGTGCTCAAAATGAGCACTCATGCTTCCATCGTCCGTAACCGCCGTCCAGCCATCGCGCAATACGCGCACATTCGGCTTGCCGGCGTTCACCATGGGTTCGATCGCAATCACCATTCCGGCTCTCAACTTCATTCCGGAACCCGCTTCGCCGAAGTTCGGCACCTGCGGATCTTCGTGCATATGGCTGCCGATCCCATGGCCCACAAAATCCCGTACCACCGAGAACCCTTCGGCCTCGACCACCTTCTGCACTGCGTGGCCGATATCGCCCAGTGTCGCTCCCGGCTTCACTACCGAGATGCCTGCATGCAGCGACTTCTCGGTCACTTCGAGCAACCGTGCCGTGTCGGGCGCAATCTTCTCGCCCACAGGCACCGTGATGGCCGCATCGCCAAAAAAGCCGTCCACAATCGCACCGCAATCCACCGAAACGATGTCCCCTTCTTTCAGGACCCGCTTCTTCGATGGGATGCCGTGCACCACCTCGTTGTTGACCGAGGTGCAGAGTACGCAGGGAAATCCGTGATAGCCCTTGAAGGCCGGCTTCGCACCGAGTTCGCTGATGCGCGCTTCAGCCACCTTCTCGAGATCCAGAGTGGTCGCACCGGGCTTTACCTGGCTGCGCACCAACTCCAGCACCTCGCGGACAACCTTGCCCGCGCGGCGCATCTTCTCGATCTCCTGGGATGACTTCAGCACAACCGCCACTTCACAATCCCTTTCGCTTCCAAAAAAACGCACAAAGACCCGTCCGCGCACTGCGCTATTGGCGCAGCCGCTCAACGGCGGTAACAATTCCAGCCGCAATTGCGGCGATCGGCCCGTCTCCGGGCACTTCTATAAATCGCCCCAGTTCCCGATAATGCTCAATTACAGGCGCGGTTTGTGCCTCGTAGGCGCGCATGCGCTCCGCAAAAGCCTTCTCCGTGTCATCGGCTCGCTGGACCAGCGCAGCACCTTCAACATCACAAAAACCGGCTCTTTGGGGCGGCTTCGTGTAGATGTTGTAGATGGTCTGGCAGACTGGACAGTTCCTGCGCCCCGTAATGCGGCGCAATAACTGATTATAATCCACTTGGATGCTGACGGCAACCAGGGGTAAAGCCTCCGTTTGCGTCGCCAGGCGCCCATCCAGCCAGTGCGCCTGCGCCAGGGTTCTCGGAAACCCGTCCAGAATGTAGCCTTTGACCGTATCGGGCTGCTGCAGCCTCACGGCCACCATCTCATTCACCAGGGAGTCTGGAACCAGCTCCCCCCGATGCATGATCTCTTTGGCCGTCTTGCCCAGCGGCGTACCCTGCGCGACATTGGCGCGGAGCAGGTCTCCGGTTGAAATCTGGGGTATCCCCCAATGTTGCACCAGTTCCTTGGCCTGGGTACCCTTTCCCACGCCCGGTGCACCCAACAGGAGAATCGGTCCGGGTACGATCATTCTTTCCGACCCTCGATCTCCTTCTACTACACTTTCAACACTTGCTGCAGACAGCGACATTACCAGTTTTTCCTTCCGCGTATACGACCGGAACGCGGGGAAAAGCCGTCATAATGGCGCATGATCAGCTGCGATTCGATCTGGTTGACAGTGTCCATAGCGACACCCACTACGATCAGCAGCGAGGTGCCGCCAAAGTAGAAATTGACCCCCAAACCGTGCGTGGCCCACGCGGGCAAGCTCTCAAAGAACCTGCCGATAAGCCAGATCTTGTCAAACCGGATGCCAGAAATCAGGAAGGTGGGCACCAGCGAGATAATAATCAAATAAAGCGCGCCGACCAGCGTGATGCGGGTCAGGATGTCGTTGATGAAGTCCGAAGTGCGCTTTCCGGGCCGGATGCCGGGAATGAACGATCCGGATTTGCGGAAATTATCAGCGATATCGTCCGGCTTCATCACGATCGATACATAGAAGTAGGCAAAAAAGATGATGCCCAACATGTACAGCAGTTCGTACCAGGGATAGCCCGGCGCGAGCGCCTGGATGATGGGCTGGAAGAAGCGGTTATTCTGCACCCACTCCATCTGCCCGAACAGCAGCGGAGCCGACAGGATAGAGCTTGCGAAAATGACAGGCATGACACCGCCAGAGTTCACTTTCAGCGGCAGGTGACTCGACGAACCGCCCATCATCCGCCGGCCAACGATGCGGCGGGCGCTTTGAATCGGAATGCGGCGCTCCGACCGCTCCACGTAGACGATGAACGCGACGACCGCAATCATGCCGGCCGCGAGCAGAAGTACGGCAAAAATGGTCAGCGATCCCCACGCGGCGGTCTGTACCTTGCCAATCAGGTCGCCGATGCCGCGAGGCAGCCCCGCGATGATGCCCGCGAAGATCAGCAAGCTCATGCCGTTGCCGATGCCGCGGTCGGTGATCTGTTCACCCAGCCACATGATGAATGCCGTGCCCGTGGTCAAGGTGAGAACAGTCATCAGATCAAAGCCGATGCCGGGATTCAACGCCAGGCCCTGCTTGGTCAAAATGGCGGCGATACCGATGGACTGCAGCGCGCCGAGAACGACTGTCATGTAGCGCGTCCACTGCGTGATCTTCCGACGGCCCAGCTCGCCTTCCTTCTGGATGCGCGCCAGCGGCTCATACACCACGGTCAGCAGCTGGAAGATGATCGACGCCGTAATATACGGCATGATCCCCAACGCGAAGATGGTCATTCGGCGCAGGTTACCGCCGCCGAACAGATCCATCAAACCTAGCGCGGACCCGCTCTGCGCGTTGAACAACAGCTCGAGCTGGTGGGTATTCACGCCCGGAGTGGGGATAAATGCACCCAGACGGTAAACGGCGAGAATGCCCAATGTAAACAGAACCCGCTTGCGCAGGTCAGGAATCCGGAAGATATTTAGAAACTTCTCAAGCATGTTTGGTTTTCCGCTTCAGGCGATGACGCCGCTCGAATCTTGCCAAAATCCAGTGTAAGCGCGAAGGTTGCCACGTGTCCCTGAATTCCGCCGGATGCCTTCAGCTTTCGATCTTGGCAGCCTGGAAACCAGCTTGGCGGTGTTCGCGAACACACTGGGTGCCCCAGGTCTCGATTTCTGAGACCTGGGAATTGGTGTCCCTACGCTGCCGCTGGCGCTCCCGCCACTACGGCCTTGCCGCCGGCTTTTTCGATCTTCTCGATGGCCGACTTGGAAAACTTGTGCGCGTGTATGGTGATGGCCGAGGTCAGTTCGCCCGAGCCCAGCACCTTGATCAACGCCTTCTTGCTTGAGACCAGGCCCAGCTTCTTGTAGTCGTCGAGGCCAACCTCCTTCACAGAGAGCTCGGCGAACCGGTCGAGATTCACCACGCTGTACTCGGTGCGGAAGATGTTGGTGAAGCCGCGCTTCGGAAGCCGGCGGTGCAGCGGCATCTGGCCGCCCTCAAAACCGCGCATCAGGCTGAAGCCCGAACGCGAGCCCTGACCCTTGTGGCCGCGAGCTGAGGTCTTGCCCATGCCGGAACCCATGCCCCGGCCCACACGCTTGCGCCCGGTGTTTGCATTCTTGGGCGCGCGCAAATTCGAAAGATTCTTTGCCATGATTTTCCTCGCTGATAACGCCGGTTGGAGTGGATCCAGCCGACTCGCGTTGCGTGAGGTTATCAGCTCTCAGTTATCAGTTCTCAGTCTGCGAATCTCGCGAACTGAAAAACTGAAGACCGACGACTGAAAACTAGTTCTCCAAAATGCGAACCAAATGCGGAATGGTCTTCACCATGCCGCGAATCGATTCGTTGTCCACGCGCTCGACGATCTGGTTGAGCCGCGTAAAGCCAAGACCCTTCACAACCGCCTTGTGCTTGGCGGGGGTGGAGTTCTTTGAGCGGTAGTATTCAATGCGAATCTTCCTGGTCTCAGCCATAATTAGAGCTCCTCAACCTGCTTGCCGCGCGCCGTGGCCACATCTCTCTTGTCGCGCAACTGCACCAGCGCATCGAATGTTGCCTTGATCACGTTGTGCGGATTCGCCGTTCCCAGGCTCTTGGTCAGTACGTTCTGCACGCCCACCGAAGTCATCACCGCGCGCACCGCGCCGCCGGCAATTACGCCCGTTCCTTCCGGGGCCGGCTTCAGCAAAACGTGGCCCGAGCCGAAACGCCCCAGCACCTGGTGCGGAATCGTCGTATCGGTCAGGTTGATGCGAACCAGGTTCTTCTTGGCCGCTTCAATTCCCTTGCGAATGGCCTGGGGAACTTCCTTGGCCTTGCCCGATCCGTAGCCCACCACGCCCGAAGCGGCGTCGCCCACCACAACCAGCGCGGCAAACGACATGTTTTTGCCGCCCTTCACCACCTTGGTCACGCGGTTAATTGAAACCACCTGATCCTTCAGGTTGTACTGGTTGGCATCGAGTTTCTTAGTCGAAATCATCATTGCTCTCTCTTTTTCAGTGAACAGTGTTCAGTGAACAGTGTTCAGCTTGTCCCGTTCGTCTTGCCAGAGATTTCAGCGTCACCGCAAATGAAACTGACCACTGTTCACTGTTCCCTGCGCACTGCTCTTAGAACTCCAGCCCTGCTTCGCGCGCTGCCTCGGCAAGAGCCTTGATGCGGCCGTGATACAGGAAGCCGCCGCGATCGAAGACCACCTTCTTGACGCCCTTTTCCTGAGCCTTCTCCGCGATCGTCTTGCCAATCTCCTTGGCTGCAGCCACATTTCCGCCGGTCTTTGACTTCGCAGCCAGTGTTGAAGCGGATGCGATGGTCACGCCCTTCTGGTCGTCGATCACCTGCGCGTAGATGTGGTTCAGCGAACGGTACACATTCAGACGCGGCCGCTCACCAGTGCCTGCCAGCTTCGCGCGGATGCGCGAGTGAATCCGCTGGCGAATTTCGTTTCTCTTGATCATCTTCGTCTCTTTCCTATCAGCGGAACCGACCTACGGCCCCGTTCGGGTTATTGTTCGATCCTTCCCCTTCGCTTCGCTCAGGGTCAGGATGATCGCGCGAGGCTCAAACGCCTCGCAATCGCGATCACTTCGCTCCGGTCTTGCCGGCCTTCTTTTTCAGCTTCTCGTCGGAGTAACGGACGCCCTTGTTCTTGTACGGATCGGGCTTGCGCAGCGAACGCATATCGGCTGCGACCTGTCCGACCTTCTGCCGGTCAATGCCGGAGACGGTCAGGTGCGTCTGCTTCGGATCGATCGCCACTTCAATCCCTGTGGGCAGCGGAACTTCGATCGGGTGCGAGTAGCCCAGCGTAAACACCACCATGCCCTTGCCCTTCAGTTCCGCGCGATAACCGATGCCGACGATATCCAGTTCCTTCGTCCAGCCCTTGGTCACGCCTTGCACTGCGTTGAAGACCAGTGCGCGCGTCAATCCGTGGACCGCGGCTTTATCATCGCCCGAACGGTTCACATGCAGCGTGCCATCCTTGGTCTCGAGCGAAATGCCGTCGGCGATCATCGCCGAAACCTTGCCCTTCGGCCCTTCGACCAGGACCGTATTGCCCTCAACCTTGTACTTCACGCCCGAGGGCAGCGGAATTACTTTCTTTCCAATACGCGACATCGAATCAATCCTTCATTGGCTTGCGAGTCCCGAAAAACAGTGATCAGTGATCAGTGTTCAGTGAACAGTGATTGCTTCCACTCTCATTCGTTCCACTGCAGCCCGAAAACCAGCGGACAGTGATCAGAACGTTTACCCAATTCTTAAGCGGCGAGTTCAAGCACGAACAAACTGACCACTGATCACTGACGACTGTTCACTGCATTTACCACACTTCGCAGAGCAATTCGCCGCCTACGCCTTCGCGGCGCGCCTGGCGGCCCGTCATCACGCCCTTGGGCGTCGTCATGATCGAGATGCCAAGTCCACCCTGAACGCGCTTGATCTCGTCGTGGCCGATGTAGACACGGCAGCCGGGACGCGAGATGCGGGCCAGGTCGCGAATGGCTGCTTCCTGTCCGCCATACTTCAGGTACACGCGGAGAATCGGCTTGCCATCCTCTTCCTGCGTCTTGTAGTTCGAAATGTAGCCCTCTTCCTTGAGAATGCGGGCAATCTCGGTCTTCAACTTGGAAGCCGGCACATCCAGCTTCTGATGACGCGCCCGGATCGCATTCCGGATCCGCGCCAGAAAATCTGCTACTGGGTCGGTCAGACTCATTCCTTCTCCTTCATTCCCCGTTCGCTCCCGGTCTCACTTCTACAGGAGAACCAGCGGAAATGTGCGGGGCTTACGCCCCAGTTCGAAGTTCACAGTTTGTCAGTTCAGAGTTGGCGATCGCGCTGCGAACCATGAACTTTAAACTGCAAACTGCCTTACTACCAGCTCGACTTCACGACGCCGGGGATCTCTCCCTTGAGCGCCAGAGCCCGGAAACACAAGCGGCAAATGCCAAACTTCCGCAGGTATCCCCGCGGCCGCCCGCAGAGCTTGCACCGGTTGTGTTTGCGGGAGCTGAACTTCGGCTTCCGCGCGTCCTTCACTCTCTTTGCAGTGGTTGCCATAAATCCCTCTATTCCCCTTACGCGCCCTGCCGGAACGGCATGCCGAAAGCCTTCAGAAGCGCGCGCGCTCCGTTATCGTCCTTCGCCGTGGTCACGATCGTGATGTTCATGCCCTTCAGCTTTTCCACCTTCGAGTAATCAATCTCAGGGAAGATCAGCTGATCGCGCAGACCGAGCGTGTAATTGCCGCGCCCGTCAAAACTCTTTGTCGACACGCCGCGAAAATCGCGAACCCGTGGCAGCGCCGTCGAAATCAGGCGATCGAGAAACTCGTACGCCTTCTCGTTGCGCAGTGTCACCATTGCTCCGATCGACATGCCGGCGCGCACCTTGAAAGCGGCAATCGACTTCTTCGCCTTCGTCATCACCGGCTTCTGTCCGGCAATCTGCGTCAGATCGCCAACCAGCGGATCCAGAAGCTTGGTGTTCTGCGTCGCTTCGCCCAGGCCCATGTTGATGACGACCTTCTCCAGCCGCGGAACCGCCATCGCGTTCTCGATGCCCAGTTCCTTCTTGAGCGCCTGCTTGATCTCTTTGTTGTACTTCTCTTTCAGCCTTGCTGCCATCTCTTCACTCTCTTTCTTCCGGTCTCGGATTGGTCACGTTTCCGACCGTCTACCGTTTCGGAAGGGTTCCAAATCAGTTTTCAGTGAGCTAAAAAAACTGATCACTGATCACTGACAACTGTTCACTGCCGTTTTTACTTCTTCGTGGGCAACTCGCTGCCGCACGTCTTGCAAATCCGCTGCTTGCTGGTGCCTTCGACCTTGTATCCGATCGAGGCCGTCTCGCAGTTCGAGCAGATCAGGGCCACGTTCGAAATATTGATTGGCGACTCCTGCTCCGCGATGCCGCCCTTGGTCCGCTGTCCCTGCTTGCTCGAAACCGTCTTCTTCACCACGCGCACATGCTCCACGAGCACCGTGCCCTTGTCAGGAAACACGCGCAGTACGCGGCCCGACTTGCCGCGATCGGAACCCGCGAGGATCTTCACCATATCGTTACGACGAATATTCAAACTCGGCATCTTCTTCTCCAAGCTTTCAGCCATCAGCTGTCAGCTATCAGTTCATCTTGCTATCGCCGCGCTCTTCAGCTCAGCCTGAGTTAACTGAAAGCTGAGAGCTGATAGCTACCGCACCTAGACCACTTCCGGGGCCAGCGACACAATCTTCAAAAACTTCTTCTCGCGCAGTTCGCGAGCCACGGGACCAAACACGCGCGTTCCTACCGGCTCGTGCGCATCGTCAATCACCACGGCCGCGTTTTCGTCGAAGCGGATATAGGTTCCGTCACGCCGACGATGCTCCTTGCGGGTGCGGACGATGACCGCCTTCACCACTTTGCCCTTTTTCACCGTGCCGTCCGGCGAAGCTTCCTTCACCGCGGCAGTCACAACATCGCCGAGACCGGCCTTCTTGCCAAGTCCGCCGCCCAGCGGCAAAATCACCTGCAGCTTGCGCGCGCCGGAGTTGTCGGCCACCGCGAGCATGGTTCTCATTTGCACAGCCATGGATTCTTCTCCTTAGAACCGCTCCGCCTACTTGGCGGCGTCTACTTCAGCGGCTGTTCCAGCCGTGTCTTCAATCTGCGCCAGCGAGGAACGCCGGACAATCTCTTCAAGCGACCAGCGCTTCAGCTTGCTCAGCGGCCTGGTCTCGCGGATGCGCACCACATCGCCCATGCGTGCCGAACTCTGCTCATCGTGCGCATAGAACTTCTTCGAGCTCTTCACAATCCGCTTGTACTTCGCATGGGCCTTGCGCATCTCGACCTCGACCACGATGGTCTTCTGCATCTTGGTCGAAACCACGTTGCCCACCTTCTCGTTGCGCCGGCTCTGCCGGCGCCTGCTTCTCTGTTGCCGCCGTCATTTACCGGCTCCCTTCTTCTCTGCGCTCTTGCTGGTGCTCTTCTTCGCGCTGGCCTTGGCCGTGATCGGCTTCGCCGCCTTTTTCACGGTCTTCACGGCTTTCTTGGCGCGTTTCTTTTCTTCGCCTGCCGGCAGAGTTGAAACCAGCTCATGCGTGGCGCCGCGAATGCCCAACTCGCGCTCGCGGGAAACTGTCTTGATCTGTGCGATCTCCTTGCGCAGCTGGCGGAGCTTCTTCACTCCGTCGTTCTGCCCCATCGAGACCTGGAAGCGAAGCCGGAACAGTTGCTCGCCAGAGGTCTTCTCCTGGTGCAGCAGTTCGTCGTCGCTCAAACTACGAATCTTTGCGAGTTCCATCTCTTATCTCCGGCGCTCTGCCCATTCCCACGGGAATCAGCCGCGCGTCCTACCTATGCCGACTTCTTTTCGGCCGCTACTGTCTTCTCGGCGCCCGGCCGCTGCACGAACTTCGTCTTTAACGGCAGCTTGTTCGACGCCAGCCGCATGGCTTCCTGCGCGATCTCCGGCGTCACGCCTTCCATCTCGAACAGGATCTTGCCCGGCCGCACGACGGCAACCCAGTGATCCAGCGCGCCCTTGCCCGAGCCCATTCGGACTTCGGCCGGCTTCTTGGTAATCGGCTTGTCTGGAAACAGCCGCAGCCAGATCTTGCCGCCGCGCTTGATGAAGCGGGTCATGGCGATACGGCTGGCCTCGATCTGCCGGTCGGTGATGTAGCCGCACTCCAGGACCTTCAAACCGTACTCACCGAACGACAGCGAAGACCCGCGCCACGCTTTGCCGCGCCGCTTGCCCTTCTGCTGCTTCCGGAACTTCACCTTCTTTGGCATCAACATAACGAAATCCTCAAAACCAGTGTCAGTAAGTTCGTAGTTCTCAGTCCTTCAAGCTCATCGGGCTCTCATCGCCACTGCTGAACTAACGAACTGATGCACTGTCCTGACACTGCTCTTAAAACACTCCCGTGCCTGACCGGCGGGGCCTGGCGGCGCTTCTGCTCATAAATATCGCCGCGATAGATCCACGTCTTCACGCCGATCACGCCGTAGGTGGTGTGCGCCTCGGTAAATCCGTAGTCGATATCCGCGCGGAGAGTGTGCAGCGGCAAACGCCCCTGCAGATACCACTCCGAGCGCGCGATTTCGTTGCCGTTCAACCGGCCCGAGACGCGCACCTTGATTCCCTTGCAGCCAAAGCGCAGCGCCGAATCCACGCTCTTGCGCATTGCGCGGCGGAAGCTGACGCGCTTTTCCAGCTGCAGCGCGATGTTCTCCGACACCAGCTGCGCATCCAGCTCCGGCTTGTTCACCTCGATGATGTCGATGAACACTTCGCGGTTGGTGCGCTTGCCAAGCTCGGTCTTCAGCTTCTCGATCTCCGCGCCCTTGCGGCCGATCACGATGCCTGGACGGGCCGTGCGGATCAGAAAGCGCAGCTTGTTGCCCGGACGCTCGATCTCCACCGAGCTCACACCGGCAGCCTTCAGCTTTTCGCGCAGCTCTGCCTTGAGCTTCACGTCCTCGACCAGGAGCTTGTCATAGTCGCGCTCAGAGAACCAGCGCGAACGCCACGGCTTGTTCACTCCCAGCCGGAATCCGTAAGGATGGACTTTCTGTCCCATACTTTTTTCCTCAAACCTCTCTGCATTTCCAGGGTTGCAGCGCCCTTGTTCCTTTTTCGAAGGTCGCCGCTCCCTGATGGTCGCGTCGACTTTGCTGTGCAGGTTCCGATTCGCATCGAACCTGGAAATACTCTCGGCCTACTTCTTGGCCTTTTTCTTTGTTGCCGCTACCGGCTTCTTTGCCGCTGTCTTCTTCGGGGCTGCCTTCTTCGCAGCCGTCTTCTTCGCAGGCTTCGCCGCCGTCTCCGGCTCCTCCGCCTTGGTCACCAGGTGCGAGTGCCCACCGTCGCGCTCGGCGACCGACAAAATAATGTGCGTCAGCCTGCGCTGGTAGCGATACGCACGTCCCATCGGCGCAGGACGAATCCGCTTCATGCGCGGACCGTCGTTGGCCAGTGCCTGCTTCACGTAGAGGTTGTCCACGTCCAGATCAACCCCCTGCTCGCCCGCCACGTACTTGGCGTTGTCCACCGCCGAGGTCAGCAGCTTGTGAATCACCGGAGCAATGCGCTTCTTGGTGAATGCCGCCGTCTCCAGCGCTTCCTGAACTCCCCGGCCCTTGATCAGGTCCAGCACCAGCCGCGCCTTCTGCGGCGACACGCGCTGAAACCTCGCTTCGGCCCGGTATTCTTTTGTCTCGACTGCCATTGGTCTCTTCCTCAATCACTTCGCTGGCGCCAGTTGCGCCGAATCTCAACTACCGCGGTCCTGCCGGGCTTCGCAGAAGCTTCCGCCGCCTTCGACCCGCCGGTGTGTCCCTTGAACGTGCGCGTGGGGGCAAACTCACCCAGCTTGTGTCCCACCATGTTCTCGGTCACGTACACCGGAACAAACTTCTTGCCGTTGTGGACCGCGATGGTGTGCCCCACAAACTCGGGGAAGATCGTCGATCGCCGCGACCAGGTCTTCACTACCTTCTTGTCGTTGGCCGGTTGAGCACCTCGATCTTGATCGTGAGGTGCGCATCCACAAACGGGCCCTTCTTTGTCGAACGTGCCATAAATCCTCAGCTCCTCTACTTCGCCCGGCGGCTGACGATGAATGCATCGGTCCGCTTGTTGTTGCGTGTCTTGTATCCGCGTGTCGGCTGGCCCCACGGGGTCACCGGATGACGGCCGCCCGAGGTCTTGCCCTCGCCGCCGCCGTGCGGGTGATCCACCGGGTTCATGGTGACGCCGCGGTTGGTCGGGCGAATGCCCTTCCAGCGGTTGCGACCCGCCTTGCCGATCGCCACATTCTCGTGATCCGTGTTGCCCACCTGCCCAATGGTCGCCAGGCACTCGACCAGCACCTTGCGGGTTTCGCCGGAAGGCAGCTTGAGCAGCGCGTAATCGCCTTCCTTGGCCACCAGCTGCGCCTGCGTGCCGGCCGAACGCGCCATCTGCGCGCCCTTGCCCGGCCGCAATTCAATCGCATGCACCGTGGTGCCGGCAGGAATGTTCTTCAGCGGCAGAGCATTGCCAACCAGAATGTCGGCCTCGGGACCGGAACTCACCGTTGCGCCGACCTTCAACCCAACCGGCTGCAGGATGTAGCGCTTCTCGCCGTCGGCGTAGTGCACCAGCGCGATGCGCGCCGAGCGGTTCGGATCGTACTCGATCGTCGCCACCTTGCCCGGAACGCCGTACTTGTCGCGCTTGAAATCGATCAGGCGGATCTTCTGCTTGTGCCCGCCGCCATGGTGCCGGATCGTCAGGTCGCCCGTGTTGCGGCGTCCGCCCGTCCGCTTGCGCACCGCCAGCAGCGGCTTGTGCGGCTTGTCCGTCGTCAGGTCGTCATTGACCAGCGTGGTCTGAAACCGCAGCGTCGGCGTGATCGGTCTGTATGTCTTGATAGCCATCGTCTTTTGTCCTTGATGAACCAGCTTTCAGCTTTCAGCCGTTAGCTCTCAGCTCATCCATCTAAACCCAACTTCTGTGACTTACCTCAGGCTCGCCGCTTGGCCCCGGTTCCCCGGAGCTGAAAGCTGAGAGCTGACAGCTAAAAGCTGCCCTACAAATTGCTCACGTACTCCGGCAGCTTTTCGCCGGCCTTCAGCCGCACGTAAGCCTTCTTCCAATCGGGGCGGAAACCCGCGAACTTGCCGCGGCGGCGTTCCTTGCCGACCACATTCGCAGTCCGAACCGCAGCTACCTTCACCTTGAAGAGAGCCTCGACCGCCTGCTTCACTTCGGTCTTCGAGGCTTCCGGAGCCACGTCGAACACCAGCGTCCCCTCGGTTTCCTTCACGCTCAGGCCCTTTTCCGTAATCAACGGGCGGCGAATCACTGTATAAAGAGTCGGCATTACGCGGCCTCCGTCTGCGCAGCGACTGCGCTTCGACACACTCTTCACGAGAGCATCCGTCAACTGCTCGATCGCGGCCTTCGAGAAGATGGCCCGCTCATACCGCAGCAGATCGTAGGGATGCACTTCGTTGTTGAGCACCAGTTCAACGCCCTTGAGATTGCGCGCGCCCAGCATCAATGCCTGGGATGAGCGTCTTGCCGTTCTCGACAATCAGTGCCGTACGCGTAACCGTCCAGCTTGTCCAGTGCCTGCGCGATAGAGCTTGGTCTTGCCTTCCTTCAGCTCCAGCGTATCCACCACCGTCAGCTTGCCATCGGCCAGCTTCGAAGCCAGCGCCGAGCGCAGCGCGCCCAGCAGCTTCTTGCGCGGGAACGCATAGTCATAGCTGCGCGGCTGAGGTCCATGCACGGTGTAGCCATGCCGCCACAGCGGCGAACGCACCGAGCCGATACGAGCGCGGCCCGTGCCCTTCTGCTTCCACAGCTTCTTGCCCGAACCGGCGACTTCGGTGCGGCTCTTGGTCTTGTGCGTGCCCTGGCGCAGCGAAGCGCGATAGTGCTTTACCGCCTCCCACAGCAGCGCCTCGTTCACCTGGTCGGCGCATACCGCATCGGCCAGCTCGAGCGAGCCCACTTTTTCGCCGTTCAGATTCAACAACATCTACGTTTGCCATCGTCTTCTTCCTACGAGCTGTCAGCTATCAGCTTTCAGCTATCAGTCTTCCATCGGTAAAGCAATCATCCTGGCTCCAGCAACCAACGAGCTGAGAGCTGACAGCTGAAAGCTGTTTACTTTCTCTTCGCCGTTGCCTTCTTCGAAGCCTTCAGCGGATCGACTGTGCCCGAACCCGCAAATCCACGGCGCTCGCGCGGCGGAGTCTTGGCCTTCGAAATCAGCACGTACCCTTCACGCGATCCCGGAACCGCACCCTCGACCATCAGAAGGTTCTCTTCCACATCGATGCCGCGAATGCGCAGATTACGAACCGTGATCTGCGCCGCGCCCATGTGCCCCGGCATGCGCTGCCCGGGAAACACGCGCGACGGAAAGCTCGATGCACCGATCGAACCCTGCACCTGGAACATGTGTCCGTGCGACTTCGGTCCGCCGCCAAAATTGTGCCGGCGCACAACGCCCGCAAACCCGCGGCCCTTCGAGGTGCCGATCACGTCCACGAACTTCGCATTCGTAAAGATGTCCACCAGCACCCGATCGCCAGCCTTGGTCTCAGCTTCGCCATCCGCGGAGGCCTCGACGTCGACTTCCTTGATCACCTTCACTGGCGGCGCTTCGGTCTTTGCGAAGTGCCCGGCCTGCGGCTTGGTCACGTTCTTGGTCTTGATGAACTCCACCAGGCCGATCTGTGCGGCGTCATAGCCGTCCTTGGCCAGTGTCTTCAACTGCGTAATCACGCAAGGGCCCGCCTGCAACACCGTAATCGGGTGCACATCGCCCTTTTCGTCGAAGACCTGCGTCATGCCGATCTTTTTTCCCAGAATCCCTGTGACTGCCATATCTTCCTCACCTCATCATGCAGAGCACTTTGACTCTGCACTGCCGGAGCCCTGCGCGGGCTGCGAATGTTCTTAACGTTTTGCTGCTGTCGACCTTTTGCCTGAAGGCGCAGTTGGCCGCACCGCAGGTGCCTACTTTTCGAACGCCTTGATCTCGACGTCCACACCGGCCGGCAGATCGAGCTTCATCAGCGCGTCCACCGTTTGCTGCGTCGGCTCAAGAATGTCGATCAGCCGCTTGTGGGTGCGAATCTCGAACGCCTCGCGCGACTTCTTGTCCACGTGCGGCGAACGCAGCACGCAGTACTTGTTCTTGATCGTCGGCAACGGAATCGGACCCGCCACCGTTGCCCCGGTGCGCTTGGCCGTCTCCACAATCTCGCCGGTCGAGGTATCCAGCACGCGATAGTCGTATGCCTTCAACCGAATTCGAATCCTTTGACCTACCATTGGCTCTTCTTTCCAAGTGATCAGTGATCAGTGATCAATGATCAGATTTCGCTTGCCGCGCCGTTCGATGCGCCCGAAGGGCGGTCCGCCCGACGCGGCTAGCATCTACTTGATAATTTCCGAAATCGCGCCTGCGCCTACCGTGCGTCCGCCTTCGCGGATCGCAAACCGCAGACCCTTTTCCATGGCCACCGGTGTAATCAGTTCGATCACCAGTTCCACGTTGTCGCCCGGCATCACCATCTCCGTGCCTTCGGGCAATTCCGCCACTCCCGTCACATCCGTCGTACGGAAGTAGAACTGCGGACGATAGCCCTTGAAGAACGGCGTATGACGGCCGCCTTCTTCCTTGCTCAGCACGTAAACCGTGCCCTTGAACTTGGTGTGAGGCGTGATCGATCCCGGCTTCGCCAAGACCATGCCGCGCTCCACGTCTTCCTTGGGAATGCCGCGCAGCAGGATGCCGGCGTTATCGCCCGCCAGGCCTTCGTCCAGCTGCTTCTTGAACATTTCAACGCCCGTGCAAACCGACTTGCGGGTCTCGCGGAAGCCGACAATCTCGACATCCTCGCCCACCTTCACCTTGCCGCGTTCGATTCTTCCGGTCACGACCGTGCCACGTCCCGAGATCGAGAAGATATCTTCGATCGGCATCAGGAAGGGAAGGGTCACGGCGCGCTCCGGCTGCGGAACGTACTTGTCCACCGCCTCCATCAACGCATCGATCTGCGCTTCCCACTTGGGCTCGCCGTTCAACGCGCCCAGGGCCGATCCGCGAATCACCGGAACGTCGTCGCCGGGAAACTGGTACTTCGACAACAGCTCGCGGACTTCCATCTCCACCAGGTCCGTCAGCTCTTCGTCTTCCACCGCATCGCACTTGTTCAGAAACACCACGATGCAGGGAACGCCCACCTGGCGAGCCAGCAGAACGTGCTCCTTGGTCTGCGGCATCGGGCCGTCGGTCGCCGCGACCACCAGAATCGCGCCATCCATCTGCGCTGCGCCCGTGATCATGTTCTTGATGTAGTCGGCGTGACCGGGGCAGTCCACGTGCGCATAGTGCCGGTTCGGCGTCTCATACTCCACGTGTGCCGTCGCGATCGTGATGCCGCGCTCCCGCTCTTCCGGAGCGTTGTCGATCGAGTCAAACGAACGGAACGTGTTCTTCGGGTTGTGCTTCTGCAATACCTTCGTGATCGCCGCCGTCAACGTCGTCTTGCCGTGATCGATGTGACCAATCGTGCCTACGTTCACATGCGGCTTCGAACGATCAAACTTTTCCTTCGCCATAAGAAATCCAAATCCCTTTCAGTGGCTTGTACTGCCCGTTGCTCCCAGGGGCGCCGGCGTTCCGGCTCCAGCCCCAAAAACTTAGTGCTCAGTGATCAGTTGTCAGTGTTCAGTTTTTTCTGCTCTTGTCAGCCGCATCGACTTCATTCGCCTCCGCACTGTCTGACCACTGATCACTGGTACCTGATCACTGCTTTACTTCCCCTGCGCACGGCCGATGATTTCGTCGGCGATCATGCGCGGCGCCTCTTCGTAGCGCGCGAACTGCATTGAATACGACGCCCGGCCTTGTGTCGAGGAACGAATCTCGTTCACATAGCCGAACATTTCCTTCAGCGGAACGATCGCCTTGATGACCTGCGACCCTGCCGCGTGTTCCATTCCCTCAATCCGCCCGCGACGCGAGTTGATGTCGCCGATAATCACGCCCATGAACTCCTCAGGCACCGTGACTTCAACCGCCATCACCGGCTCCAGCAACACCGGATGCGCCTTGCGCGCGGCTTCCTTGAAGGCAATCGAACCGGCGAATTTAAACGCCATTTCGTTCGAGTCGACTTCGTGGTAGCTGCCATCGAAAAGGATCACCTTGACGTCCACGATCGGAAAGCCTGCAAGAATTCCTAATTCCAATGCGCCCTGCACGCCCTGATCGATAGGCTTGATGTATTCCCTCGGTACGGATCCGCCCTTGATTTCGTTGATGAACTCGTAGCCCTTGCCGGGTTCATTGGGCTCGATGCGCAGCTTGCAATGCCCGTAGTTACCCGAGCCACCGGTCTGGCGAATGTACTTGCCCTCGGCTTCAGCATGCTTGCGAATCGTTTCGCGGAACGCAACCTTCGGCTCGCCGACATTCGCCTCAACCTTGTGCTCGCGCTTCAAGCGATCGACGAGAATCTCGAGGTGCAGCTCGCCCATCCCGCTGATAATCGTTTGACCTGAATCTTCATCGGTCCGCACCTTGAAGGTAGGATCCTCATCAGCCAGACGCGACAACCCCATTGCCATCTTTTCCTGGTCGGCCTTGGTCTTCGGCTCAATAGCAACCGAGATGACAGGTTCAGGGAACACAATGGCGCCTAGCGCAATCGGATGCTGCGGCGAGCTCAGCGTGTCGCCCGTTTTCAATTCCTTCAGGCCCACGCATGCGCAGATGTCGCCTGCGTAGATTTCGGTGATGTCCTCACGCTTGTTCGCGTGCATCTTCACCAGGCGTCCCACGCGATCCGTCTTGCCGGTACGCGGATTCAGGATCGTATCGCCCGTCTTCAGCGAGCCCGAGTAAATGCGAATGAACGACAGCTTACCGAATGGATCGTTGATCAACTTGAAGACCAGCGCCGACAGCGGCTCATTGTCGTCCGCCTTGCGAATCAATGTCACGCTATGATCGTGCGGATCGATACCCTCAACCGGAGGCTTATCCAGCGGGCTGGGCAAATAATCGACAACCGCGTCGAGAAGTGTTTGCACGCCCTTGTTCTTGAATGCAGAACCGCAGATAACCGGAAAGACCTTCAGATCGATGGTCGCCTGGCGAATGCCCTTCTTCAACTCTTCGATCGTCGGCGTCTCACCTTCGAGAAACTTCTCAAGCAACACATCATCGGTCTCGGCGATCACTTCGATCAGTTGGAGACGGAATGCCTCCGCCTTCTTCTGCAGATCGGCCGGAATCGCCTGAACGTCATACTCGGCACCCATGGTCTCGTCGTGCCAGAGAACCGCCTTCATCTCGATGAGATCAACGACACCTTTGAAACCGGCTTCTGCGCCAATCGGAATCTGCAGCGCCACGGGCCGCGCGCCCAGCCGCTTGCGAATCGTGTCCAGAACGTGCTCGAAATCGGCTCCGTTCTTGTCCATCTTGTTCACAAAGCAGATACGCGGAACCTTGTACTTGTCGCCCTGCCGCCACACTGTCTCGGTCTGGGGCTGCACGCCCGAGACAGAGTCAAACACAGCAACCGCACCGTCCAGAACACGCAGCGACCGCTCCACTTCAGCGGTGAAATCCACGTGGCCGGGAGTATCAATAATGTTGATGCGGATGTCTTTCCACATGCACGTCGTCGCTGCCGACGTGATGGTGATGCCGCGCTCCTGCTCCTGTTCCATGTAATCCATGGTCGCGGTGCCTTCATGCACTTCACCGATGCGGTGCGTGATGCCCGTGTAGAAGAGGATGCGTTCGGTCGCAGTCGTCTTTCCGGCGTCGATGTGCGCCATGATTCCGATGTTCCGGCAACGACTTAGAGGTATGGTGCGAGCCACGGCTATCTTTATCCTCGCGAGCCCGAAAGCCCGCCGTTTCTTACAGTTCGAAGGCCCATTTCGTTCAGGGCCTCCGCGCCGGACCGATCTTCCTGCCGGCTAAACTTTTCTTCCCTCGTGCCCCCCCAATTACCAGCGGTAGTGCGCAAAGGCCTTGTTGGCCTCGGCCATGCGGTGCACGTCTTCCTTCTTCTTCATCGCCGCGCCACGGCCATTGGCCGCGTCAAGCAGCTCATTGCTTAACTTGTCGATCATGCCCTTCTCGCCACGGGCACGCCCGTAGGTGATGAGCCAGCGGATCGCCAGCGAGGTACGCCGATCCGCGTTTACTTCAATCGGAACCTGGTAGTTGGCGCCACCCACACGACGGGTCTTGACTTCGAGCAGCGGCTTGCAGTTCTCGACGGCCTTCTTGAAGAGCTTCAGCGCATCATCTCCGCCGCCCTTCTCTTCAAGATTCTTCATCGATTGATAGAAGATGCCTTGCGCGGTCGACTTCTTGCCGCCCCACATCATCGAGTTCACAAACTTGGTGACAAGCGTAGACCCGTAAACCGGATCCGCCGCTACTTCCCGCTTTCGCAATGTGCCCTTTTCTTGGCATAGTTCCTCGAAATCCTCTGCGCTCTCGCGCCGCTTCTGTTGCCCCAGTCCCGATACCATCACTCCGCCCGGGAACCGAAATCTACTTCTTCGCTGCCGCCCCGCCCTTGGCGCGCTTCGCACCGTACTTCGAGCGGCTCTGCTTCCGGTTGGCCACGCCCACTGAGTCCAGCGTGCCGCGGACAACGTGATAGCGCACGCCCGGCAGATCCTTCACACGGCCACCGCGGATCAGCACAATCGAGTGCTCCTGCAGGTTGTGGCCGATGCCGGGAATGTAGGTTGTGACCTCGATCCCGTTGGTCAACCGCACACGAGCTACCTTACGCAGCGCCGAGTTCGGCTTCTTGGGGGTCTGTGTGTACACGCGGGTGCATACTCCGCGCCGCTGCGGCGAGGCCTGCAGTGCAGGGGACGCCGTCTTGTACCGCGGGGCCGTACGCCCCTTGCGAACCAACTGATTGAATGTAGGCAAACCGAAACTCCTTACCCCAAAAACCTTTAAACCCAACCTGCTTACAGCCGCGCGCAAGCCTTCCCGGCTTTTCATGCCATGGAGCGCACTATTCTGCGCACACGCACGAAAGCCCGAGTTGCTGCTTCGCGTCTGCCTTCGTTCCACTTCCAGACGAGAACCAAGACGGTGGCCGGTCGTTTTTCCGCTTCTTAAACGGGAAAAGCCAACTCCGTTTCGCCGGTTCCGGCTCGCATAGCCCTCCAAGGTGGAGAAACGCGCGAGCACCGATGCGATCTATCGCTTCCCCGTCTTACCTTCACCCGGGTGAGCGATGTGTCCCTGCCCTTCGCAAGAGGAGAGCTATTCGGGGACTATGGCCGGATGTTGCTTGCGGCCTTCGGTACAGATCCTCGCCAAACTCGCTGGCCCGGGATCTCCCGTTACCCGCCTGCCGTTAGCACACACGGAAAGGCGTGTTCTTGCGGAACCTTATAAAGATAACAAGAAACGGGGGTGGGGTCAACGAATTCAACACCGCCCGTTCTGCATTTCATCGATTATTCGATCGATTTCAAGGTCCAGGCCCCGTTCGTCAGCGAAAAATCGGCCTGTTTCTTGGTGCTCAGCTTGTTGCCGGGATTGTGCGCGATGTCCTGAAGTGCCTGCGGCACACCGGTCAGGTTCACCCCCTCGGTGTATTTCCCTGCCTTTGTCGTATCGGCACCCGACATCATTTCGTCCTGCAAATCGCCCATATCGTGCGCTCTCAGGTGATTGGCAGCTACAGTCATCACGACGATGGTGTAGTCCTTGTCGTCCAGATTCTCAGGTCGCCATTCGATCGTGTCGCCGCCGCCGGGCAGCACCACGGCCTTCTTCCCATCTGGGGTCAGCTTGAAATCAGCCCACAGCTTGTTCGGGTACACCTTCGTCCGATCCCAGAGCTTGGCAGTAATTCCCGCCCGCATCCCCTCGTCGTTCACGAGGATAGTTGTCGGCACCGGGGCCGTCTGGTCATACTTTGCCTGCACCAGCGCCAACGCCTGCGTCGGCGTCAAATCGGGCGCCGATTTGCAACCCGCCACAACCAAACCCGAACACCCCAGAAGCAACACCCCTAAAGCCTTCCAATTCAGCATGCTTCTCACACTCCCTCCGTACGCGTGCCTATCGGCTCAGATTTCCAACGACCCGCCATTTTTCTCTTACTTTCCCTTGCTGTCAATGAAGTTGCATGTGATTCCGAGCACACATCTGCTGATTCCAGCTAAAATCACGTGAATTTCAGCCTGTTATCCACTAGAAATCCACATCGATTTCGCAGCATCAATCTCCGTTCACCCGCTTTAAAAGCAGATCCAAAAATCCCTTCTCGTCCGATTGCAGGCAGACCTGGGCATTCGGAGGACCCGTCCCCTGGGTCGTCAGCCCCTTTGCGTCCACATCAATATGCATCGGCTTTGCCGGGCACAAATCGGGCCGGAAGGTGTATGTCACCGCGACCGGATCAAATAGTGTCGGCGTCGGGCTGTGCGATGGCGTCCCCGCCATCCATTGGTGATAGAGCAGCGTCAGTTGATCAGTCAGCGGCGATCCATGCGCAAAGATGGCCTCACGGCCTTTCGTGTCCAGTGGCACTTGAGTTGAATCGAGAGGCATCATGAACACCGGCACTCCCGATGCCAGCAGGGCTTTGGCCCCCGCCGGGTCGCGATCGATGTTCCACTCCGGCTCCGGTGGCTTTGGCTTTCCATCCGCGTCTGCGCCATATCCGCGCTCAATGCTTCCGCCCATGATCACCACGCGCTTCAGCTTTTTGAACGCCGCCGGATCGCGCTCAATCGCCGCCTGCACCGTGAAAAGCGGCCCAATACCGACCAGCGTGATCTGGCCCGGATGCTCGCGAGCCTCGCGCAGAATAAACTTCGCGCCATCTGCATGCTTTCTTTCCGGGGCGCGCTTCGCATACGCGGCCTGCGTCATCACGTTGTCCGTATCTGAAGGTGGCCCCGCGAACACCGGAATATCGCTCCGTCCAACGGCCTGCAGATACCGGTCCAGGAGACGCGCGCGCATCTCCGTATTGCCAAACGTGGTCGTCACGCCCAGGATCTTCAGTTCCGGGCTCTTCAACGCCAGCGCCAGCGCAAACGCATCATCAATGTCATCGCCGATATCGGTATCAATAATGACCAACTGCGGAGACGAAGAACTCTTCGCATCAACGCCAGCCTCCTGCCCCCTCATGAACAAACTCCCCGCCATCACAACTGCCGCCGCAGCCATCACGAATACCTGAAATCTCCTCACGCGATCCGCCTTTTTAACTTAAGTCTGAAACCGCTATCCTGATCACGCAACCACAACGTTGCATTTCACACAACTCCATCACCACTAAAACATGGGTGCCCCATCCATGACGCAGCTCGACTGCGGCATGGGTGAGAGACCAATACCCTCAACCGGCCGACTCTTTGGACTCCAGTGCGGCCACAATCTTATCGGTGTCGTAAACACACCCGCCCCATACTCCGCCGCTGGCTTCAACCAGTGCCGCCCACAACCGCGTGTCTTCCGGCAATGCTGGATGGGGCTGCAAATCCGTGCGCGACTGTCTTTCCGCCAATCTCCGCGCACCCTCGTCCGCACCGAAATCACCGCTCGCATCGCCAACCAGGTGCACCGATCCCGTCAGCTTCCCACGATCGATCACAATTTCGATCTGATCGCCATCGAGCACTTTCCCAATCGGCCCACCCGCCAGCGCCTCCGGCGAAATGTGTCCAATGCACGCTCCCGTCGAAACCCCGCTGAAGCGCGCGTCCGTCAGCACCGCCACGTGCTTGCAATGCGGCAACTGTTTCAACGCGGACGTCACCTGGTAGATCTCCTGCATCCCCGCGCCCTTCGGCCCGCTGCAGATCAGCACAATCACATCGCCGTGCCCGATCTTGCCCGCCTTGATCGCCGCAATCGCCGCTGCCTCCGTTTTAAAAACCCGAGCGGGTCCGCGATGGCGAAATACGTTGTCCTCGCCGATCAGCGAAGCATCGATGGCCGTGCTCTTGATCACCGAACCCTCCGGCGCAAGATTCCCGGCAGGAAAGCAGACCGTTGCCGTCAGACCGCGCGCCCGTGCCCGGTCCGGCATCATGATCACGTCATCCGGATCGATGCCATCAAGTTCCTGCAGTCGCTTGCGCAGCGTGTGCCGCCGCTCGCTGGCGCGCCACCAGTCGAGGCTGGCTTCGAGCGTGTCACCGCTCACAGTCTTCACATGCGTATCCAAAAGCCCCGCCCCGCGCAGCGCGAGCATCACCTCCGGCACGCCGCCGGCGAGGAAACACCTGCACCGTCGCAAACCCCCGCGGCCCATTCGGCAGCGCATCCACAAGCCGCGGCACTTCGCGATTCACTTCTTCCCAGTCCTTGCGCGTGGGCCGCTTCAATCCTGCCGAAAACGCAATCGCCGGGAGATGCAGCAGCAGATTCGTCGATCCGCCAAACGCCGCATGCAGCACCATCGCGTTGCGCACCGCCGCATCGGTCAGCACATCGCGTGCCCCGAGTTTTGATTCATGCAACCGGATGATTGCGCGTGCGGAACGCTTTGCCGCATCCAGCCAGATTGTCTGTCCCGAAGGCGCCAGAGCCGTATGCGGCAGCGCCAGGCCCAGCGCCTCGCCGACCACCTGCGCCGTCGCCGCTGTACCGAGAAACTGGCATCCTCCGCCCGGCGATGCACACGCACGACATCCCACCTCCGCCGCGTATTCCAGCGTGATCTGCTGCTGTGCGAAGCGCGCTCCGATGGTCTGCACCTTGCCTGCATCTTCGCCAACCTCAGGCAGCAGCGTCACTCCGCCCGGCACCAGCACCGCCGGCAGCGGGCCCGCCGAAGCCAGCGCCATCATCATCGCCGGCAGTCCCTTGTCGCAGGTCGCCACGCCCAGCACGCCTTTGCTTGTGGGTAAGGATCGCATCAGCCGCCGCAGCACCATTGCCGCATCATTGCGAAACGGCAGCGAATCCATCATCCCGGTCGTGCCTTGCGTTCGACCATCGCACGGGTCAGTGCACGCCCCCGCAAACGGAATCGCATGCAGCGCCTTCAACTCGCGCGCGGCCTCGGCAACCAGCAAGCCAACTTCCCAATGTCCCGTGTGAAATCCCAGCGCAATCGGCCGGCCATCTTCGGCGCGCAGCCCGCCATGGGTACTCAGGATCAGAAACTCCGGATCGAGCAGCCGCGAAGCCTCCCAGCCCATTCCGGCATTCTGGCTCAGCCCGAACAGGTTTCCCGATGGCTCTTGCAGCAGCATCTCCGCCGTCAGCGGCAACGCGCCTTGCGGGCCCGCGGCGTGCGTCGTCACATCACGCAGCGTCGATCCCGTTTCGGCGCCTTCGCTCTCCAGCACCGATTTCAGAGAAATCCCCGCGATCACACCCTCCTCATCGGACTTATCTATACGGCAGCTTCACCGCGTGCTCTGCGTCGTTCCCGTGGCGACCGGCGTCAGTCGGAACACGTGCGGCTTCGGCACAGCCGCGTCGTAGATCGAGTCTTCCAGCGAATTCTCGAACGCCTGCATCACGTCCTTGCCTTCTTCGCTGCCGGTATCCGCGTTCCTGACGCGCATCCGCAGGTGGATATAGTGTGTCTCGTCGCGATCGCGCACCAGCCAGCTCACCCGCTGAGCCTGGTGAAACATCGGCGTTCCGTACTCCGCCAGGTTGATTCCGCTCTCAAGCGCCTCCGGCGAGAAAGTGTCCACCACTTCGCCATCGATGCTCAACGTGTATCGGCCCGCGGCTAGTCCCGTCACACGCAGCGTCTCCTGGTTCAGCTGTTGCTCGATGTCGGTCAGGTCCTCAAGCAGCGCCGTGGTTGCATTGCTCCGCGTCAGCGGCAGCGGAAGCGCATTCTCCAACTCAGTCCACTTCAACACGCCGTCAGTCTGGTCCACCTGGCTCACCGCCGCGTTGCGGGCCTGCGTTATCGTCGCTGCATGCGCGTCCACTGTCACATCCGAGACCAATGCCGGAGCATGCCACCCCTTCAGCAGCGCCTCGGCCATCACCCAGTGCGCCAGCGGATCGGGATGCACACGGTCCGGTAGCAACAGTACACCGAGCTTCGGGTCCATCGCATCGGCTTTCCGGATCGCCGTCACCACGGGTGGATTCAGATTCACAAACGCCGCGCCATACTTGTCCGCCAGCGACTGGTCTACATCGGCAAAGTGTTGCATCACCGCGTTGTATCCGCCCGGAAAGATCACCGGCCGCGTCACATCGTCATATGGCGAAGGCCCCAGCAGCGTCATCCGCACACCGGGTACATGCCCGCGAATCGAATCGAGCAGATGCTCGTACCCCTTTACATAGGTCTGCTCGATCGCATCGGTCGTGGCCTGGTATCCCCCGTCATTCATCCCCAGCATCACTGTAACGACGGTCGGTTTTTCTGAAAACACATCGCGCGCCAGGCGCTGATCGATCGGCCCTCCGGCGCCGCCCGTCACGCGATCACCGCCAACGCCCGCACCGTAGAAATGCACACGCATCCACGGAAACCGTGTCGCCGCGTAGAGCTCGACCCACTGGTTGTAGTAGTTCTGCTCCGTGATGCTGTCGCCGTAAAACACGACTGTGTCGCCGCTGTGCAGATAGAACCCGCGCGCATTCACCTCAGCACCCGGAGGCGCCACACCGGCCTTCCCGCCAGCCTGCGGTGCGATCGTAGTCTGGGTTGCCGGAGTCATCCGCAGCCCTTCGGAAGTCATCGCTTGGGCCGGAGCCATCGCCACAGCCACAAGCGAATCCGCGCATCCATAGTACAGAAACCACTTGCCGCGAAAGAACACCAGCCCCTCGGCAAACGTCGTGCCCGCCGCATACTGCCCGGTCTTTTCGTAGGGGAGTTCCGGCTTGAGCACCGGTTTATCCGTCTGCTCCAGCAGATGTGCCGGATTCGACGTCTCAAAGATCGCCTCGCCCGCCGCATACGCGTCAGGCCCCAGCTCGGGATCACCGCCCTCCTCCGCATTTTTCCCGTTGTAGAGCATCACGATCCCCACGCTCGTCAGCACCGGCGGCGGCCCCGTCTCGGGAAACGTGCTGTCAAAATGCCCTGGCCTTGGCCGCAGCAGATCCACCAGGTGCCCGTGCATATCCTCCACCGGTATCCAGTGAATCGCATCATCCGATGTCGCCAGCCGGATCGAGCCCTCGCCCCAGTACATCCAGTAGCGCCCGGCGATCTTCGCCGCAATCAGCCGCCCGTCCTTCAACTGCGTCACGATTCCCGCCGACTTGTACATCAGGTTCGCGTACTTGCCGCCCAGCGCCGTCAAGAATGCAGGCCCGTTCTTCGTCCAGTGCTTCAAATCGCGCGAGGTTGCAATTCCAACGGAGTACGTCTTGCGATTCCACTGCGTATACGTCAGCACATAAGTGCCATCCTCACGCTCCACAATGCGCGGGTCCTCGACGCCACCCGGCCACTCGCGCGCCTTCTGGTCGTCCTCCGCCGGGTAGAACACCGGCTCGCCCATGCGCTTGAAGTGAATGCCGTCTCTGCTCTCCGCGAGTCCCAAACGCGAGGTGTGCCCGCCAATCTCCATCGCGCCGGAGTTGTCCTCAGCGCGATACAGCACAACCACCTTGCCCTTGCGCACGATTGCCGCGGGATTGAACGTGTGCAGCGCCTCCCACTGTACGGGAGCTTTCAGAATCGGGTCCTGAAATGTCGAAGCCGGGTTGGGCGACACCACCGGATTCCCCACAGCCGGCCGCGTAAACGGCCCAATCACCCACGGCGTCGCGCTTTGGGCCTGCATCCCCGCCGCCCCAATCAACACACCCAGCGCCACCGCACGCTTAAGAATCGTCTTCACGCGATCTCTCTCCGCAATCCGCCCCATCTTACGCTTCGCCTCAATCCCTACATGCAGCACGAAAGTCTCGCGCCGACAAAGCGAGCCGGGGTGCCCCATCCTTGCGACGTCTTTGTCTTTTGTCGCAAGGGTGGGAAAGCACGAACCTCACAAGCTAGGAGCCTCATAAAAACTCAGCCCCGCGTCCCCCTGCTCCAGCACCCGCGTCCTGCGCAGCACACCGTACTCATCCGCCAGCTTGTCCTTCCGCCGATGCTCCGCAATCACCACCGCGCCCTCCGCCAGCAATTCCCGGGCATCTCCACCCAATAACCCCAACGTTGTCGCATACTCCTCGGCGGCCTCATACGGTGGATCGAGAAACACCACGTCGAACTGCATCTCCGCGCTCTTCGGCCGCACCCGCCTTAGAAACGCCCCGACACTCACCGCCTCCACACGTGCCCCGCTGCGCAGCCCCAGCGTCTCCAGATTCCCGCGCAGCACTTTCAGCGCCGGCACGGCCCGCTCCACCAGCACCACGCTCGCGGCTCCCCGGCTCGCCGCTTCGATCCCCACCGCACCCGACCCCGCGTACAAATCCAGAAACCGTGCCCCTTCCATCCGCGGCGCAAGCACGTTAAATAGAGTCTCCCGCAGCCGATCGCTCGTCGGCCGGGTCTTGAGCCCCGCCGGAGCCTCCAATATCCTTCGCCGCAGCGTCCCCGCAATCACTCGCATCGCGAATCAGGATATAAGAAACGCTCGGGCCCCTCAGCCACTACAATTTAGACATGCGTGGCTGGACCATACCGCTGGGCCGATGGATGGGCGTGGAAATGCGCATGCACGTCTTTTTCCCGGCTCTCGCGCTGGTCTGCCTGGGCCTCAGCGCTACCTCGGGAATCCTGCGCGGCCTGGCCCTCTTTTTCATTTGCGTAGCCGCCATCGTAGTGCGCGAAACCGCACGCCTTATGATGGCCGCCTATCTCAACCTCAAGCTGCGCGCGGTGCTTCTCCTTCCCATTGGCGGACTCTTTGCTTACGCCAATCCCGAAAGCCAGGAAGCCTCCAACGAGGGTTTCGGGCAGTTTGCCATGGCCTTTATCGGCCCCGCCGTCAATTGCATCACTGCGCTCATGTTCGCTGCCGCCTTCATTGGCGCGGGCGGCGATGTGCACCTGCTCGCGCGTCCCTTCATCACCGGCGATCACTTGCTGCGCAGCATGGTCTGGATGCAGGCCGGCCTCGGTGTGCTGCACCTGCTACCGGCCTATCCACTCGACTTTGGCCGCCTGCTGCGCGGCAACTTTGCCCGGGCTCACGGACTCTCGCCCGCCGGCCGCGCCGCCTCCGGCATTGGCCAGTTCATCGCCCTCGCCGTCATGATCAGCGGCATGGCGCTGCACGGATACTGGCTCATCATCGCCGGCTTCTTCATCATGATCGGCGCGCAGATTGAAGATCAGGGCGTCTTCTTCCAGTCCGTCGTCGACACCGTCCGCATGCGCGAAGTGATGCTCACGGACTTCGCCACACTCTCGCCGTCCGACACGCTCGCCGATGCGCTCTACCGCTGCGTTCACTCCTTGCAGGAGGACTTCCCAGTGGTGCGCGGGCCGCAACTGGTCGGCATCGTCTCCCGGCAGCGTATCGTCGACGCACTCCGCAACGACGGCAACGGCTACATCCAATCCATCATGTCGCGCGCCTTCCAGGTTGCCCGGCCCGAAGACACCCTCGGCACCACGATCCGTCGCATCTCCGGCGGACAGGGCCTTTCGCTCATTCCCGTCACCGAAAGCGGCAAGGTCGTTGGCATCGTCAGCGTGCAAAACCTCATGAGTTCCATGTCCCTCTTGGCCGAGCAACGCCGCATCGAAGCCGAAGACGCTTCCGAATAGAGCCCTCAGCACCTGTAGGAACCTGGGTGCCCCATCCATGGCGCAGTTTCATCGCGTCATGGGTGGGAAAGCACAGCCCTCCATCACCGCGCCTCTACATACCCCCGCCTTTTCTGCTGAATACAGATTAGATTTGTCATCCTGAGAGGAGCGCGTTTGGGGCCCCGCGAACGAATTCATCGTTCGTGGGGTAAGCGAATCGAAGGATCTGCTTTTGCCTTTTTGGCGCCCGAAACTCTGAGTGCCCCACCCAGGCGCCGGATACCCCATCCATGACGCAGCGTTATCGCGGCATGGGTGGGAGACCACAACCCTCAACTACCATGTTCTAAGCAATGTCAGAAGAACTCGCGCCCGGCCTCTACCTCGTCGCCACGCCCATCGGCAATCTCGGCGACATCACTCTCCGCGCCCTCGAAGTCCTCAAGCACGCCGACCGCATCGCCTGCGAAGATACCCGCCAAACCCAAAAACTCCTCAACCACTTCGCCATCGCCACGCCCACCGTCAGCTATCACCAGCACAACGAACACCATCGCGCGACCGAGCTGGTCGAGTCTCTCAAAGCCGGCGCCCGCATTGCGGTGGTCTCCGACGCAGGCATGCCAGGTATCAGCGATCCCGGCTCATGGCTGGTGGACGCAGCCATCGCCGCCGGGATCCCCGTCATCCCCATCCCCGGCGCCAACGCAGCCCTCAGCGCCCTCGTCGCCTCCGGCTTGTCTACTGAACAATTTCAATTCCTCGGATTCCTGCCGGAGAAAGCCGGAGCCCGCCGCACCCGCCTCGAAGAATTGGCCGCGCCACCGCGCGATTCCGCGCAGACGCTCATCTTCTACGAAGCCCCCCATCGCATCGCTGACACGCTTGCCGATCTCGAATCCGTTTTCGGTCCTGCATTGCGCATCGTCGCAGCCCGCGAACTCACCAAGCTCCACGAAGAATTCCTCCGTGGCACCGTCGCCGAAGTGCGTCAGCAACTCGCCACCCGCGACCGCATCCGCGGCGAATTCGTGCTCCTCATCGAAGCCCCTGCCAAAAAACCAGGTGCCCCAGGTCCGGATTCTCAGACCCGGGAGACCATCTCCGCCCGTGTCGCTCGCCTTCAGGCCGAATCAAACCTAGACGAAAAAGAAGCCCTCAAGCGTCTCGCCCGCGAACTAGGCCAATCCAAAAGCGAGCTCTATCGCGAACTCCAACGCGAACGGGCACGCCATCGCTAGGCTTCGCCCCCGGCCCCTAGTTGGACTTACGAACGATCAAACCTGGTGTGGTGAGTCTGAATTCCTTAACAGAAACCAGGCAAGCCCAGGAGCAGATTCTTCGCTCACCACCCCCAAACTGAAAAACGTTTGGGGCCCCGTTCCCTCAGAATGACACCGCCATTTAGGGGAATAATTTCAGATTCAGGACGCTAGTCGACGCGATGCTTAGTCATCCGGTATCGGATCAAGCAAAATCACATTCAGTAACGACTTGTGCACCCGGATGCGGCTCTTGTAGTCGATGAAGCCCATTTTGCGAAAGCGGTTCATGAAAAAGCTCACCCGCGAGCGCGTGGTGCCGATCATATCTGCCAATGTCTCCTGCGATATAGGGGGAATCAGCGTCTGCTGCTCGCCAGGCTTCCCGAACTCCGCCATCAGCAGCAGAATCCTCGCCAGTCGCTTCTCGCTGGAATTGAAGAGATGATCTACCAGGTCCGCTTGAATGCGAATGCTGTGAGCCAGCAGGAACTTCACAAACAGGTCGGAGAAGCCGTGCTCTTCATGCAGCACCCGAATCATCTCCTTGCGGCTGATCTTCATCGCACTGCAGGCCGTGATCGCAGTGGCCGTAGACAAGCGCAGCCCGGGTATCGCTGCCAGTGCCCCCTCGCCGACAAACTCGCCGGCGGCCAGCATCAAGATCGTAGCTTCTTTTCCTGCGCTCGAAACAACCGTCAGCTTGGCTCTGCCCTTTTGGAGGTAGAACACTGAATCCGCTGGATCTCCCTGCGAGAAGAACGGCTGCTTCGGCGCCAATTCAACGATCCTTCGTCCCAGGCCGGCCTGCGCGAGGAAGAGGGCGGCATCAAACGCGGTCTTTTCGAATTCAACCATCCAGAGAGCTCCCACTAACGGACGAGGCAAACCGGCCGCATTTACACACCTGGCTAATCAGCTAATACAAGTATCTCTTAGGAAGTGAGCTTTAATGCTCAGACTCACCAACGGGACTCGAAATAGTATCGGAATTACCGGAAGCGCTCACCACACGCGTAAAGAAAGAAACGCCCCGCACGGTAGAAAAATGGTGTATCGCATGAAGAAAGTCATTACATTCGTCGCACTTCTCAGCATGACCAGCATTGGCTGGGCGGGAACCAATCGTGAAGCAACCAACGACCGACTCGATCATGCCGGCAGGGTCCTTCACGAGATCATGGACGCGCCGGATAAGGGCATTCCTGAAGAAGTTCTTGAGCACGCCAAGTGTGTTGCCGTTGTTCCCCATCTTCTCAAAGGCGGCTTCGTGTTCGGCGCGGAAAATGGTCGCGGCGTGGCCACCTGCAGAACCGCCAGCGGCTGGAGCGCGCCAATCTTCTTCGCTATAACCGGCGGCAGCTGGGGATTGCAGATCGGCGTCGAGGGCGTGGACCTGGTCATGATCATCCAGCACGAGCGCGGAATGAGTCAGCTGCTCTCCAGCAAGTTCGAGCTTGGTGCAGACGCCTCTGCGGCAGCCGGCCCGGTTGGTCGTCATGCCTCTGCTGATACCGATTGGAAAATGGATGCCGAGATTCTCACCTACTCGCGAGCCAAGGGTGCCTTTGCCGGACTCACTCTCAACGGCGCTTCGATTCGTCACGATGAAGATTCCACCCGGGCCATCTACGGCCACAACATCTCAAATGCTCGCATCCTCAACGGCGAGGTAACTGTTCCTTCCTCGGCGAATTCCTTCCTCGATGCAGTCAGAGGCGCGAAGGCGCAGGCAATCGCTTCGAACTAACAATGCGATCTTTGAAGATCGCGGGCGTCTCTGCACCTCAACGGCAGAGACGCCCGCAGCATTAAGAAAGGTAATCATGCTCTGGACAATTTTTGTTGTCGTTCTCATCTTGTGGCTTCTCGGCTTCAGTTTCCACCTCGCCGGCGGCCTGATCCATATCCTGCTCGTCGTAGCCCTGGTAATCCTCGTCTTCAACCTGATTAGCGGACGACGTAGCGCCCTCTGAAGACCCTTCCCCCCAGGTCTTCCTGCGCTTCTTCTATGTCGACATGGTCGCGCTTTGTTCGAAGTGCCAGCGAGGCGCGACTACGACTTGTTTCTCAAGGGCCGCACTGGAGTTCAAACCAAAACCACATTGCTACGCTGATTCTAGGATCGATGGACCCTGAAGGGCTCGTTTGACCGCTTCTTCTGGCGTCGCCGCTACCTCCAGCAACCACCGATTCTCGGCCTTCAGAAATCCTGCGTCTACCGCGCGATCCAGAAATGCGAGCAGTCCATCCCAATAGTTCGCCGTATTAATCAGCACGCACGGCTTGGCATGCAGGCGTAGCTGCTTCCAAGTGACGATCTCCATCATCTCGTCCAGCGTTCCGTAACCGCCGGGCAGCATCAGGAACGCATCTGCCAGTTTCACCATGCGGGCCTTGCGCTCGTGCATGGTCGGCACCACCTCGAGGCGCGTGAGTCCGCGATGCGCAATCTCGCTGCCTGAAAGGATCTCCGGCAGCACGCCTACGACTTCGGCGCCCCCCGCGAGCGCGGCATCGGCCACCGCTCCCATCAGCCCCACGCTCGCGCCGCCATACACCAGCCCCAATCCTGCTCTCGCGATCGCACTTCCCAACGCTTCTGCTTCCGCCAAAAAAGCGGGATCGTTCCCGCCCGCCGAACCGCAATACACGGCCACCCGTTTGGATTTCATAGCGCACCCAGAATAGCGCCAGAGCTTATTTAATCCGCAACCCGTCTATTCTCCGCGTCCCGAATTTCGCAGAGCCGAATCCTCCGAGGGTCGCGCAAATCCTCCCTGCTGGCTCCACTTTTGAAACTCTTTCGCAGACAATTCGACCGAGCCCTGGACTCGATTCTGCTCGACGGAAAAGTTTCCCAGTCTACGCTGCAACAACTGCAGTGAACCAGACTCGTGACGCGGTTCATTTGCAAACACGTCGGCGAAGGATGCAGCTTTCTGAGAGAAGAATGTGGCCTCGTGATCGCTTCCGGCGTGGAGCGAGAAATCCACACGAACCTCGGGACCAAAGCTGGTCCCTACCATCAACACTTCTGCGCCTTCGATCAGCCGTGTCAACGCACTGTTCGGCTGAGTCTTGTTCAGGCTTCCTTCGGACTTCGGGGATGCGACAATAACGTTCCAAGAAGTGACGTCGGCAAGCAATTGAGCCAACCGTTCCATCAGAGGCATATCGATATCGGCGTGGGTCGTATAGCGGTGCAACGCACGTTGGACCATCGACTGAGATCCGAACATCCCGATGCGTCCGTTTAGAATAGCCAGCCAGCGCGTTTCCGGCATTTCCTTCAGCTCGCGCGCGAACGGCTTGATGAGCATCACCGTCTCACCCTCGCATTCGCTTCTCTCAGCGCCGTTCAGTTCCGCGGAATTGAAAATTCGTTCCTTGTCGAAACGTCCAGCTACCAGGAGCAGATGTTCGGTGAGTGCTCCTGTCGGGGAAGTAGCGGCAACCTCGATCACTTCATCGACGCTCCTCTTGCTGTCAACTCCCGCAAGTGCCCTCCAATCATCCAGGTCCAGCCCGTCATTGTGCGTCGCCAGAACCAGGCGGCCATACGAGTGCCCATTCGTGTGGTTTTCGAATCCCGCGACAAGTTCGGCCCCGGGAGGAACCAGCGAGAGCAGTTTGCTATTCAGCGGCGATGCGAAAACTGGATTAAAGAAGACTCCTGTCGAAGCCAGCATCCAGACGAGCTTGAAATAAATAGAAGGGCTCATGGCCTGCCCCTTTGTGCCCTGGTGGTCTCCAACTTGCATGCAACCCGTTCCTAAATCTGCGAGCATGAGAGCCCATGCCAGGTGCAAAATCGAAATAGAGATTCAATACGAGTTACGAGCGTACTTCGCCTTTTCCCTGGTTGCTATGCCCTGCATCACACACAGTTCACCCCAACAGAATTGGCACGAGGACACGCGAATCAAACCAGATGCACGCTTTAGCGGCTGGCCGTCGAGAGTCTCCTTAAGGATGCCGGCGCTCCGTGCTTCTGATTGGAAATAAAGTGGATTCACGCAGAACTGATCAGCGTGCATCTCCTGTCGATCGGCGCGATCATCGCGAGGAAGGTAAACTAGAGCAAGGATCCTTCCCGCCGGACGCAGCCCTTGTCGCAGTCGCTCATCGAAAACCTGAACCCAGAACAGCGCGCCGCCGTTGAGACCACGGATGGCCCGCTGCTCATTCTCGCTGGCGCCGGCTCAGGCAAAACGCGTGTCATCACCAGCCGCATTGCGTGGCTTATCCAGGAAAAAGGCGTCGCACCGGATTCCATTCTGGCAGTTACGTTTACCAACAAGGCATCGGCCGAGATGGCCGAGCGCGTGGAGCGCCTGCTCGGCCACGGCTCGCTGACCAAGCCCTTGATTGCCACATTTCACTCGCTTTGCGTCCGCATGCTCCGCCGCGATATCGAGGCGCTCAAGGTTGGCAACGAGGGGCTCACCCGCTCCTTCGCCATCTACGACGAGAACGACCAACAAGGTATCGTGAAGCAGATCATGCGCCGCATGGGCCTCGATACGAAACAACTAACGCCGCGCACCGTGTTGAGCCGGATCTCGTGGGCCAAGAATCACATGGTCGATCCGCAGGATTATTACCTCGGCTCAAAAGACCCCGACAGCGAGCGCATCGCCCACATCTACAAAGGCTACAAGGACGAACTGCGCAAGAACAACGCGCTCGACTTCGACGACCTGCTGCTGGAGGCAGTGCGGCTGCTCAAGGTTTCCGCTTCCACGCGCGAGTACTACCAGCGCCGCTGCCGCTACATCCTCGTCGACGAGTACCAGGACACCAACCGCCCGCAGTACGAGCTGATGAAGCTGCTGGCCGGCGAGCACAAAAACGTCTGCGCCGTTGGCGACGAGGACCAGAGCATCTACTCATGGCGCGGGGCCGACATTCGCAACATCCTCGAGTTCGAGAAGGATTTCCCCAATGCGCGCATCGTGCGGCTCGAGCAGAACTACCGATCTACACAAGTCATTTTGGAAGCCGCGGGCGCTGTCGTCGCCAACAACCTTCGCCGCAAGGGCAAGAAACTGTGGACCGATCGCCAGGGCGGTTCGCTGATCGGTTACTATGAAGCGCCGGACGGCGAAAACGAAGCTCTGTTCATCGCCGACCGCATACAAACCTTTCTAAGGCAGGCAAGCTCCTCCGACGCACAAGAGCCCGCAAGGGCCGCTGTCTTGTATCGCACCAACTCGCAATCGCGCCTCGTTGAAGAAGCGTTGCGCCGTTATGGCATCAAGTACACAATGGTTGGCGGCTTCAGCTTCTACGAGCGTGCTGAGATCAAGGACCTGCTCTGCTACTTGCGCCTGGTCCGCAATCCGCACGATTCGATGGCGTTGAACCGGGTGATCAACACGCCTGCGCGCGGCATCGGCAAAACCACGCTGGAGACACTGGAACGGCTCGCACTTGAAACGGGCCAGTCCACCTGGGAAGCGCTCAGCAAGGCGATTGCGCAGCGGCTTATCCCCACCCGCGCACAGATGGCGCTGGAGTCCTTTCGCCAGCTCATTCTCGATGCGCAGGCGATGATGGATCCGGACTTTGCGGGCAAGCTCTCGGCCGATGTGGGCGCGGAAGACGCGGACACGGACTTCACCTTTGGCGCGGCTGAACCAGGCGCTGAAGAGAAACTGGAAGTCACAGACGCGCTGGAAACAGCGACCGAGTTCAGTTTCGGCGATAACGAAAATCAGATTCCGCTCCTCGATCCGAGCCACTTCTCGCCCTTCGCCGAAAAGCCGTCCGCTGCGAAGAAGGTTCGGCCATTTCTGCAAATGCCAAAACAGGCAGGCCGGGTGCCCCAGGTCTCCGAGGAGAGACCTGGGAAGGAAGCTACAACGAACAACAAGCCCGAGCTCGAAGAAGATCGCTCTGGAGCTTTTAGAAAATCCGGCGATCCTGCCACGCTCCCGGAACTCATTCGCTTCCTCATCGACCGCACGGGATACATCAAGGCTCTCGAAGCCGAAGCTTCACCTGAAGCCCTCAGCCGGGTTGAGAACCTGAAAGAACTGGCCAATGCGGCACACGATGCCGAAGTGCGCGGCGAAACGCTTGCTGAATTTCTCGATCACGCCGCGCTCGCATCCGACACTGACCAATTCGATCCCAACGCGCGCGTAACGCTGATGACACTGCATGCCGCAAAGGGCCTCGAATTCCCGCTGGTCTTTCTGGCCGGACTCGAAGAGGGTCTCTTCCCGCACTCCCGCACTCTGATGAATCCCGAAGAACTGGAAGAGGAGCGCCGCCTTTGCTACGTCGGCATGACGCGCGCCATGAATACGCTGATCCTCACGCGGGCGCACTATCGCCGCCGCTACGGCAACGACTCACCGGAGCAAAGTGTCCCATCGCGCTTCCTCGAAGAGGTGCCGAACCAGCTTGTCGAAAATCTTGGTGGTCGCGCTCCGGCATGGTCCGTGCCTGCCTATGGAAACGGCCGTGGAAGCAGCTATGGCGCAGGCCGTCGGCACAATCAATCGAACGAATACGACAGCCGGCACTACAACTACGAGGATGAGAGCCAGGAAGTGACAAGGATTTCAGGCGCAAGCTCTGACTCCCGTCCAAAAAGCAAGAGCCCGGAGGGCTCGATTGATAACATTGCACGCTTCTTTGGTGGACAGGGAGTGAAACCCGGCTCTTTCGCCCGGCCAACATCGCGCCCGAAGACGGATATACCCGAATCAACCGTTGCCGCCGGCCTGAGAAAAGGACAGCGCGTCCGCCACAGCAAATATGGTGAAGGGCAGATCGTGATGCGCGAAGGCGACGGCGATGAAGCCAAGCTCACCGTGCTCTTTTCGCGGCACGGCATGAAGAAGCTGATGGAGAAATTCGCCAACCTCGAAAAGCTCTAGAACTGGTTGCAGCAATCTGGATTTGCAAGGACCGGCTTCAGTCGTGCCGCTAGGGGCGCTTAAAAGCCGGGGCTTCAGCCCCTGAGGAATTTCATCAAGGGGCCTGGAAATGCAAGCAGCACCAGCCAATTGTGCCCAATCGAAATCCGCCTCTACACACGGACGACGGACGGTACAATCCATGCGAAGCTGCATGCTGAAGTTGCCGGGGCTAGAATGAAACTCCCTTCACGGCTGTTGGTGCTGATTGCAATCACCGTTTTCTCCGTTCGCGCATTTGCACAGTCCCCTCAACTAGCCCGATTCACCAGCGGAGAACGGCAAGTCTCCTACGAGACGTTCGGCGCCGAGTCAACTGGCCCGCTCATCATCATGCTGCACGGCGTCGGTGGCCCCGAAGTCCCGCTCTACCGCGGACTGGCGCAGTATGTCGCGACAAAGAACTACACCGTGCTCTTTCTGCACTACTTCGATGCGGCCGACACCTATCGTGCATCCGACCGGAACTATGTCGCATGGGAAAAAGCGGTGAGTGACCTTGTCAACGAATGCCGAATGAACCCGAAGTGGGCCAGCCGCAAGATTGCGCTTCTGGGCTTCTCGTTGGGAGCGTCCGTTGCGTTGGCCGCCGGTTCCCAGGCCATCCCTGTCGATGCCGTGGCTGAGTGGTACGGCAGCCTGCCGGACGAGTTCTTCTATCAACTGAAAGGCATGCCACCGTTGCTGATCCTGCACGGCCAGCGCGACGACAACATTCCCGTCTCGAATGCGCAGCAGGTCATGCAACTTTGCGGGATGAAGCATTTCACCTGCGAGAGCCACATCTATCCGAACCAGGGTCACGGATTCCTGCCACCCGACTACGATGATGCCGTGAAGCGAACCCTCGATTTCTTTTCGCGCCACCTGAAATAGAAAGCCCGGATTCACGTCCGTATTGCATGTGAATTGATCCGCCCTGTCCGCCCGCGCATCCGTCCCGTGGCAAACACATTGCCGCATCGATCAAGATCGCCGACGATGTTTTCACAGAGAACGTACCGCCTTCCCCGAGGTCCCCATGTCCACAGCTTCAATCTCCGCACCGGCTCAAAGAACCAGTCTTGCGCTTCCGATCCTGGTGGGAGGCGGGGTCGCGGGCTTGCTCGACATGACCTCCGCTTACATCTCCTTTGGCCGCTACATGCCGATAGGAATTGCCGGGGGCATCGTCGGCGCGGCCGGACGTCATGTGTCAGTCGGCCTGTACATCCTCGGCCTCTCGATTCACTACTTCATCGCTTTCTCGGCCGCCGCCGTGTATTGCCTCACGAGCAAAAAGCTAACGTTCCTGCGAGACCATTTCATTGTCTGCGGTCTGTTCTACGGGATCGCGGTGTTCCTTGTGATGCAGCTGGTTGTCCTGCCGCTGTGCGCTTACCACGCCATGGGTCCGTATCAATACCGCGGCCTGGTTCAGGGTCTGCTCGCACACATGGTTCTGATCGGCCTGCCGATTCCAATCAGCCTGCGAACGCTGTCTGATTGAGCCGGTGACGCACTCGATCGCATTGCCTTCGATTGCGCGCCGACCAATTAAGCAAAAACAACCACATCGGCCAACTGCCGCGATTTGTTTGATTCCAGAAGTTGTAAGGGTCAGTTCGGGTTCGCCGTCACCTTACCGTCGAAGATGCAGCTGCAGCAAGTTGCGAAGAACGTCTGTCTCGAACCGCGAGCCAAAAGAAAACGGCTGCAAAGATTGCTGCAAAGATCAATTCAGACACGTATGAACTCGATTCGTATGCTCGATTAAAGGTTGTGTAATAGATCGTTGTCGCGGCGTTAAGTGAAGTATGCAGAAGAACACAAGGCCAAATACTTCCTGTTCCTAATTCGAAAACGGAACCAAGTATAATTCCGACGCAAAAGTAGGTAAGTGGCAAAATGCGAAGCGCCTCAACTGGGATACCTCCACTATAAAGATACGCAATGTACCCGCCGTGCCATATAGTCCATCCAACGGACATTAGCAGAATCCCTCCTGACGCCGAGGAGAACGATCTAACTCTTTTCAGGAAACATCCCCGCCAGACAATCTCTTCCCAAAAAGGTGCCAAAAAGATGTTCCATGCAAACACTCTACCGAGGTGTGTTGCGACGTCTCGTCCCCACGGAAAATCAGAATAGTGGCTCCCAGGGTAGCTCAAGAACGGAAGACTGAGTCCAATCGCAATTGCTGCGAGATAGACCATCCAGCTCGCATTTACTTTCTTAAGCGACGATCTAACTTCGGGATAAACAAAAAAGCAGTAGAGCGCGGGTAGAAAGGTTGCAGCAGTGAGCAGAATGAACTTGGTGTCGACCGAGAATTCAGGATTGTGTATGGTGATTGTGAAATCGGGCCCAAATGCCGCCGCGAAGGAGAGCGCCCAACAAACAAAGCAAGCAGAAATGATAAAAGAGAACGCTGCAAAGCCGTTCCATACACGTGCTGATCTGTTCCAAACTCTCATCATCAAAACCCCTTGCATAGATATCGAGGCTTGGATCTCATTTGCGTGATAAATATAGTCGATTGCCTATGCGTAAGACACCGATCTCAGGCGCTATGGACGAAGTCCACACCCAAGGTTTCAAATCCTGGATTATTGCGGGCAATCCGTCAGTGACCTATTTTTGCCTAAATCAGCGCGTCCGTTAAACACGGCCCAAGTCTTGGCTGTCCTGTCAAATCACTCCAGCCCGATAACCAGCGCCTCGCGTCCCTTGGCTGTCTCTTCATGGGCCTCCAGCCGCTTGGCCTGCTCCTCGCCGTTGAGCACGCGAAAGACGCCTTCAGCCAATGCCTGCAACTCATCTTCGCCAGGGTAAACCGTGATCGGCGAGATCCACTCGATGTATTTGCGCAGCCGGCTCACGAGGCGCTCAGAGTGCGCCATGCCGCCAGTCAACAGCACCGCATCAACGCGTCCTTCCAGAACAGCCGCCATCGCGCCGGTCTCTTTCGCAACCTGGTAGATCATCGCCTCGTACACGGCTGCCGCCCTGGCATCGCCTGCATCGATGCGCCGTTCCACTTCCCCGAGATCGCGCGTCCCCAGATAGGCAAAAAGACCGCCCTCGCCAAACACCATGCGATCGAGTTGCGTCTCGGAATACTTCCCGCTGAAGCAAAGCTTGATGAGTTCGCGCACAGGCAGCCAACCCGTCCGGTCTGGCCCAAGTGGGCCTTCCTCAGGTGTGTTGTTGTCGACCATTTTGCCGTCGCGATGAGCGGAGACCGTGATGCCGCTGCCCAGATGCACGATGATCAGCCGCAGATCCGCATAGGGGCGTCCGGTCTCGCGTGCAAATCGCCGCGCCACGGCCTTGATGTTCAGCGCATGCCCAACGCACGATCTCTCGATCAGAGGCGAACCCGAGATCCGCGCGCACTCCTGCCACTCATCCACCGTCACGGGATCGACAATGTAAGCGTTCACCCCGGCGGCCTGCGCAAAGCGAAGGGCCAGAACGGCTCCCAAATTGCTCGCATGTTCGCCGCGACGCGCCTGGCGAAGTTCCTCAACCATGGCTTCGTCCACCAGGTACGTTCCGCAGGCCATGGGCGGTAACAACCCGCCGCGTCCGCCCACGGCAGCGAAGTCCTTTGTTTCGTATCCGGCGGCCGCCAACGCCTTCTCGATCAACGCCGCCCGATAGCCGGTCCGGGCCAGCATGGAGCGGCCACGAAACTGGTCGATTTCCTCGTCGCCATGATGCACCGAGCTAACCCACTCCGCCCCTTTTGCGTTGAAAACACCGAACTTAGTCGAGGTCGATCCAGGGTTGATGACGAGGACTCGGTTACTCTGGTGCGGCACAGGATTCTCCCCAGCCATGCTACACTCTTTGGAATCCTAGAATTCGAGTAGAAGTTCTTGCCTGTTCCGAGTTACCGCTCCACACGCAACACTTCCACATTGCGTTCGCGGTAAAAGCTTCAAAGGAGCATTCTCAATGGAACAAGGCACAGTCAAGTGGTTCAACGACGCAAAAGGTTTTGGCTTTATCACCCGCCAGAATGGCGAGGACGTATTCGTCCATCACACCGCCATTCAGTCGCAGGGCTTCCGCTCACTTCAGGAAGGCCAGCAGGTTCAGTTCAACGTGGTCAAGGGACCCAAGGGCTGGCAGGCTGAGAACGTCCAGGCTCTCTAATCCAGAGCTACAAAGATTTCTGAAACAGCAGAGGGACGGCCAAACAGCCGTCCCTCTTGTTTTGGTGCTGGGCGCTACAAACCTGGCGCATGACACGATCAAGCGAAACATAGCCGTAACTTCACAATTCGCCACAGTCCGAGCACAATTGGCCACAATCCGAGCATTTGATAAAAACACGTTTGCTTGCCAAAAGACCTGTCATCCTGAGCGCAGCGAAGGATCTGCGGTTGCTTTTATGCCTGTATTCGGTCCAGTGCTCGCTTGTAATAGGCCGGTTCACATTCATACCAATCACGGCTCAAGTCCGCCCAGATCGGGTTTACGGATTCAATGAGCGCGATCTTTTTTGCACGTCTCCATCCTTGAGCTCTTTTTCGCGAGTGATCGCCCGGTTGACGTCACCGTATCTCTCAAACCACACCAGCCGGTCGCAGTTGTATCGAGCCGTAAAGCCATCATGTTCCTTCCATTTGTGCTGGAAGACGCGGTTGCGAAGGTCTCCTGTCACTCCGATGTAGAGTGTGTGACTGCGACTGGCCATGATGTAGGCGCAGTAACTGCCCTCATCCATGAGCAGCATCGTAACTTCTGTACGCATGGCTGGCTGTGATGCCAGGAACAACCGCAGATCCTTCCGCTGCGCGTCAGGATGACAGCGCTTGAGAAATTCCAAGCGAATGGATTGCCGTCCATAGAGAAGTTTTAATCGCCGGGCCGAGCCCTACAGCGGCTGCCCCAGCCGCTTCTCCAGTTGCACACGATACGTCCGGCTGACCCGCGTCCGCGAACCATTCTTGAGCACCGCTTCAAACTCCCCATGCGAAATCGGCTCCAGTTGCAGAACGCTCTCGATATTGATGAGCGCTGACCGGTGTACGCGCACGAAGCGTCTCGGATCGAGCTTCTCAGCCAGGTCATTCAGCGCTGCGCGATACAACAGTTCCTTGCCGCCCACATGAAGCGTGACGTAGACGCCGGCCGCCTCAATCCAGTCGATATCAATCACGCGAATAAAGCGAGTGGTGCCACCGGCTTTCACCACCAGGCGATCGAGCCTGCGTTCTTGCGGAACGGGCGCAGTGCTCACCATCTTGACCACGCGCTGGCCGAACTCCCGCATGCTGCGCTCGTCGAGCCGTGCCTTTGCACGCGACATGGTCGCCTCAAATCGCTCATCGCTGAACGGTTTCAACAGGTAATCGAGTGCATTGGCCTCGAAGGCCCGAATGGCGTGTTGATCGTACGCCGTCACAAAGACCGTCAGCGGCATCTGCGCCGCGCCGATCGCATCAATCACCGCAAGGCCGTCCAGTTCCGGCATCTGCACGTCGAGAAAGAGCAGATCCGGATCTTCTTGCTGGATCATCTCCACGGCGGTTTCACCATCCGCGGCTTCGCTCACCGATGCCACCTGGTCGTCCCGTCGCAGCAGATCCATCAACCGCTGCCGCGCGGGAAGCTCATCGTCGGCAACCAGCACAGCTATCGGCTCAAGCATATGCGCGTTCATTGGTCTCATCTCCCAGGCGCAACGGCAGCGATACTTCGACCACGGTGCCGCCCACTCTACGATTCCGGACTACAAAGCGGCTGGTCCCGTTCGGGTGAAGCCCGGCGATCCGTTGCCGCGTGATCGAAAGACCCAGCCCCTCTGAACTCTCGAGCGTCCACCCCATCGGCAATCCGACGCCGTCATCCATCACGCGAACTTCCAGCCTGTCGCCCAGCGCCTTTGCGCGGACCACCAGCGTCCCCCCTGAAGCACGCCGCGAAATGCCGTGGCGGATCGCGTTCTCCACCAGCGGCTGAATGAACATCGAGGGCACCTGGGCATACTTCACCTCCGGGGCCACATCCATTACCACGCGGAGCTGATCGCCGAAGCGAATCTTCTGGATTTCGAGGTAATGTTCCAGAAACGCCAGTTCTTCGGAGAGCGGAACCTCCTGCCGGTCTTTGGACTCCAAAGACATGCGCAGCAGGTCGCCCAGATGCTCGATCATGCGCCGCGTCAGCTTCGGATCGCGCTCCACGTGCGAAGAGATGGTGTTCAGCGCGTTGAAGAGGAAATGCGGATCGAGTTGCATCCGCAGAGCATTCAGCCGCGCTTCGCTGAAACTATGCTCCAGCCGCTCCAGCCGGAGTTCGCTGTTCACATAGCGGCTGTAGTACTCATAAGCCTGCACTCCGCCGAGGATCACCCAGTAGATGAGCCAGCACCACAGCTGCCATCCCATGACCGCGGGGCTGAAAATCTGCGAGAAGCGAAGAGAACTCCACGGAGTAACGCCGAAAAGGGCGCGGATCGTGGTGAAGATATAAAAGTAGATCTCCGTGAAGACCAGGCTGGCCAGGATATGCACGGCGATGCGCCGCCCCAGTTCCCTGGCAGAGAAGGGAAGCCGGTGGTCGAATAGCGCGATGGCCGGGGTCAGCGCAGCCCAACTCCAGAACTGCGCGAGATAGATGCGCAGATCGTCGTGCCAGTGTTCGGTCCCGAGGACAGGCAGCGCGAAGAGAACTCCTGCGGCCGTGGATATCAGCGCCCCGAAGATCACGAGTCCCCACCAACTCGTCGCAATGCGGCCCCAAAAGCTCGCACGCCGCTCTTCCTCTGGGTCGATCCATTCGCCGGATTGGGTTTTCGAAGCAGTCACATTCGGCCTTACATACCGCAGCATGGCCGGCCCGTCTGGCTCGCGATCAAGCACTGCGGACATCGGCACTCCCGGCGATCACATTATCTCGCACCGATTGGCCGTGTGCGGCGCCCGGTTCAAGAAGAAGCCAGAGCCCGAGAGCGAAGAGAATTGCCGCGCAGCAGAGGTAGAAACTCGACAGCCACGTGCCGGATTGGTCTCTCCCGGAGCGATACATCATAAACTGCAACGTAAGCCGGTCCGACCCGCAAATCCACGCTTATGTCGCCACCGGGCCCCTTCGCAATTCAGGGCGGTTTCCGGGTCATTTCAATGGGCGTTTCTGGTAGCAGCGGAATCGCGCAAGTGGTTTGCTTCCAGTTGCCGGAGATCAAATTGATGGGTCTGGATTCGGTTCTGTGGTATACTCAAGTCAATCGTAGAATTCGATCTAGAAGTCATTGCCTGTTCCGCTTACCCGCTCACTCGCAAACTTCCTAATTGCGTTCGTCGGTAATTTGTATCAAAGGAACATCACACAATGGAAACAGGCACAGTCAAGTGGTTTAATGACGCCAAGGGATTTGGATTTTTGAGCCGTGAGAACGGCGAGGACGTCTTCGTCCATCACACCGCCATCCAGGCAAACGGCTTCCGTTCGCTTCAGGAAGGCCAGAAGGTCCAGTTCAACGTGACCAAGGGCCCCAAGGGCTGGCAGGCAGAGAACGTACAGCCTGTCTAAATCGGGACGAAAGTTCGATGTGAGACCAAAAAGGACGGCATAACTGCCGTCCTTCTCATTTTTATACATATGTTTGCGATTTGATGCCGGCCTATGCGGCCGATTTAAGGGACTTATCACCCGGCTTGTTTGAGGCGGGGTGCATCGTCTTGCGGTCTGACTTGTATTTACCCAGAAAATCCAGTGCATCGTTAATGGTGTCTTCAAACCTCGAGCCCAGCTTGTGGGTGGCGCGCACACCTTTTGAGACGAGTTGGCAAACCTCAAAGCGGTTGACGCCCTGGGCGAGCACGCGGTGAATCTTATCTGAACGCATGACGGACTCCGATCACGGGGAGAATGCCGACAAGCTGAGCTGGCGACATGTGATTGCTGCGTGTGCTACAGAGCTCGTCAAAGCTAGGAGGGGGCCAAAGCCGAGCAGGCTGGAAGCTTCCAGATCGCGTCCAGCTTCCATTCTACGCTTAGAATCGCAATAAACACCGTGAATTCGGTTGCCGCCGCTCTTTCATGAATGGCCTTTGCAGCTGTTCTCTACTGCCACGGCGCGCGTCGCCGACATTTCCCCTCGATGAAATCCCTGTTACCATAAAGTTCGCATCGCCTGTTAACTCGGGACGCATTGAAGAGATTCAGCAAGAGAGGTTTGGCATTGGCAAATACCAAGAAGATTGAAGACAAAGTAGAGCGCAAGAAAGTGAAACGTGTTGCCCGCAAGAAGGCCGCACCCAAGGCGAAGCGCACCACTCCGCGCGGTTCAAACAAGAAAAAGATCAAGAAATTGGCACGCGGTCAGTCGAAGCGTTAGTTCGGCTGAAGCGAGCAAGAGTGCAGAGCCCGGACCGACTGCGAATCGGTCCGGGCTTGCTTCATAAACCTATCTTCCGCATCGACTCCGCACCATCCCATCCCTCCTCTATTCACCCAATCCTCATCATGTAAACTTCCGCATAAGGTTTCCCACTGCAAAATGGAATCTGCGTACCCAGCACTGGATGCCGGACCGGACGAGGAGAACTGCCCTGCCAAGCCAACTGCTTGCCCGCAAATCCATCGATAAGCTAATCCGCGAGTCGGAAGAGCCCGAACACGCGCTGAAAAAATCGCTTGGCCCCTGGTCGCTAACGGCTCTCGGCATCGGCGCCGTCATCGGCTCGGGCATCTTCACCGTCATCGGCACCGCCATGGCAGGCCAGAAGTTCGACACCCCCGAGGTCAGCAACACCCCCCTGATCCACTACCTGATCACCCACACCGCCATGGCCGGACGCCCCGGCGCCGGTCCCGCGCCTCGCTCTATCGCTCGTCCTCGTCGCCATCGTCTGCGTGTTCACCGGCCTCTGCTACGCCGAACTGGCTTCGATGATCCCCATCGCCGGTTCCGCCTACACCTACACCTACGCCACCCTCGGCGAACTCGTCGCCTGGATCATCGGCTGGGATCTGATCCTCGAATACGCCTTCTCCAACATGAGCGTCAGCGTTGGCTTTGCCGCGCATATCGAGGCGCTGCTCGAGTGGTTCGGGCTCCATCCCGACTCTGAAGTGGATTTCTCCCGCCTACCTGCCCACAGGCCTGCAGGACCTCGCCGGCAAAGACCTCTACGCCCCCGGCTGGCACTTCGGCTTTAACATCCCCGCGTTCCTCGTCGTCATGGTCCTTACCGTGGTCCTGGTCCGCGGCATCCGCGAGTCGGCCCGCACCAACAACATTCTCGTCCTCGTTAAGATCGTCGCCATCCTCACTTTCATCATGCCGCGGCCAGCTTCATCAAGCCTGTCTACTGGCACCCCTTCATGCCCAATGGCTGGACAGGCATGCTCTCCGGCGGATCCATCATCTTCTTCACCTACATCGGATTCGATTCGGTCTCCACCGCTGCCGAAGAGTGCAAACAGCCGCAGCGCGACCTGCCCTTCGGCATCCTGGCCACGCTGGTAGCCTGCACCCTGCTCTACGGCGGAGTCGCCATCTGTCTCAGCGGCATCGTCCCGTGGCAATCCATCATGGGCGACGGCGCTCCCGTGGTCAACGCCCTCAAGCGCCTCTCGCTCGAGCCCGGCGGTCATAACCTGCACTGGGTCGAGTTGATCGTCCTCATCGGCGCCATGCTGGGCATGATCTCGTCGATTCTCGTCTTTCAGCTTGGGCCAGGCCCGCGTTTGGTTCGCCATGTCGCGTGACGGACTGCTGCCCAAGGTCTTCGGCAAGATCCACCCGCGCTACCGCACACCCGCAGTTGCCACCTGGGTCGCAGGATTCGTCGTCGGCGTCCCCGCCGGCCTGCTCGACATCGGCACCGTTTCCAACCTCTCCAACATCGGCACGCTGTTCGCCTTTGTGCTGGTCTCGATCGCCGTGCTCATCCTGCGCTATCGCGAGCCCGAGCGTCATCGCGCCTTCCGCGCCCCCTGGGGACCAGTCTTCCCCGTGCTCAGCATCATCTTCTGCATCATGCTGATGATGGGCCTCGAAGTACTGACATGGGAGGCGTTCTTCATCTGGCTGATCGTCGGCCTGATGATCTACTTCTTCTACAGCCGCCACCGCAGCGAGTTCGCTCCTCAACGCTGAGGAACGATCGCTCTCAGAGAACGCGTTCAGTCATAGGTCCATGAAAGTTCCTCACCTGCGTGTCATCCTGAGCGGAGCAGCTTGGGGCCCCGCTTACGTTTACGTAATTGGGGTAAGCGGAGCGAAGGATCTGCTTTTAGACCTGCACCTCAGCATTGTGACCAAGAAAAAGGGAACCGAACGTCATCTACGAATCAAGCGCTGGAAGTCTCCGGAGCATGATCTCCCGCACGCGCTCGGGCGTGATGCCATGGTGGTATTCGACACAAAGTGGATGATCGCCACGCTCAAGTCTAAAATGCGGACGGCTGCCCAGCTCTTGAATATGCACGTACATCTTGAGGTTCAGAGTATCGGGGTATTCAGGAATCTGCGAACTCAGCCAGGAAAACATAGGTGGAAGGTCGATGCGCTCGTTGTCGTCATCGGCTCTCAACAGAGCTTCGAAGTTCGCACGGCTTAGGGATCCCCATACACCCCAGCAGAAAGAATCCGCTGCACCGATAATCGGCAAGTGAATCAATCCGCGAACAAAGAAACTCTCGTCATCGATTGAACAGTAATCTGAGTCGAGAAATGTCTTGCTTGGTTTTTTCAATCCTCGCGGAATGAGATTTGTCCATCGACTTGCCTTATCGTGATTTTTGTTCCAGTAGTAAGGCTCCGAAAATCCGAAGTCCAGGCACGGTCCGGTGTGCCAGTCATCGCAGCTGGCACATTTCCAGCGCAAGGTCGAGAGTTCTTCAAACGTGATCGATGGACGCGTATTCCGAATGCAACACCTCTCGTAGCATCCGGAACAGAGCAGGACAATTTTGCATAGTCCTTCTGGAACCGCATCCCAACCGCTGTGCGCTGCACGGATGATTTCGCAGTTATCACACCACGCATCGGGGAAGAGATTCTCATCGGTTGGCTCATTCCGGTTGAATCCCAACCCAAAAGACTCGCCTGTCAAATGCTCGCAGGCAAAAGCCTGCGGAGTTTCCCCGTGGGTATCACACTGCACTGTGTCAGGCACTCTGCTATGTTCGCCAGAGTCTAAAGAGAAGTCAACATAGGCCCAGCCGTCCGCTAAACTTCAAAGATGGACGACATCCAGTCCTTCATCCGCCGACTCCCCAAGGCCGAGCTTCACCTTCACCTCGAAGGCACCATCACGCCCTCCACGCTTGTGGAACTCAGCCAGCGTCACGACGCCAGGCCCATCACGCTTTCCGAAGCGGAAGCCCTCTATCAATTCACTGATTTCACCGGCTTCATCGAAGCGTTCAAAGCCGTCACCCGCCAGCTCATCCACGCCGAAGACTATGAGTTCGCCGCGTGGCGCATGATGCAGCATCTTGCCGAACAGGGAGTCGTCCACGCCGAGGTCTTCATATCCGTCGGCGTCATCTACATGTGGCGCAACCACGATGCGGAATGCTTCGAGCCCATCTTTGAGGGACTCGAACGCGCACGAATCCGCGCTCAACGCGAACTCGGTCTCTCCGTCTACTGGATCTTCGACGCAGTCCGCCACTTCACCGTGCCTGAAGCCGAACGCGTCTTCGAGAAAGCTGCACAGATGCGGGCAGAGTTTCCGTCCATCGTTGCCATCGGCCTCGGTGGAGACGAACGCCGCTGCGGCTCCGAACCGTTTCGCGCGGCGTTTGCACAAGCACGCGCCGCAGGCCTGCGCCTTACCAACCACGCCGGCGAAACCACCGGCCCTGAAGCCATCTGGGAAGCCCTTGCCATCGGATCGGAGCGGCTGGGGCACGTGCTCTCGGCCATGGACGATCCAGAGCTAATCCAAGAGTTGAAAGTGAGGAGCACTGGACTGGAGTTGAATCCAACTTCAAATGTACGCACCGGCGTCTGCTCGTCCTTCGCGGCCCACCCGTTGCGCCGCTACTTCAATGCTGGACTTCTGGTCACACTCAACTCCGACGACCCCGCCTTCTTCGGCTCCGATATCGCGAACGAATACCAGCTGGCTCACACCGAGCAGGGATTCACCCGCGACGAACTCCGCCAACTCGCTGCGAATTCGATCCGCGCCAGCTTTCTTCCCGCCGCAACAAAGGATTCATGGCTCCGCAAAATTGCCCAGCCATATTAATCAGTATGGGACGCATCCAACCAAAGTTGTAGCCTCACCTCTTGACGGGGAAGTGCGTCCAAAGGGAGTTGAGCTATGATTGATATAGGAGACCAGTCCAATTTATGTCTGCAGAATGCCACAATCTGACACTCCTCGACGATGAGGAGGACGGTAAAACCCTCAAGGTCATTGGATGGATCTCCGCTGCGATGGCCGTTGCAGCTCTCGGTGTCTACGTAGGCCGCGAGCTTCGCCTGCGCTACAAGTTCAACCGACGCACCCCCTACGATTTCTACTCGAGCGCCGGCAACCACCAGTCCACTGAATTCGGCGTCGGGATCTAACCGCGCCTCAGATTACGGATACGGAATCAAAAATGCCGCCTCGTGCGGCATTTTTCGTTTCGGTCTGCAGGCGTGCGCGTGCAGGGTTTAACGGCTGCCGACCCGCATTTGATTGCGATGGCTTGTCCCGTCTCCGTTGAGAATCCTTGCAGACACGTATGTAGTCCGCACTCTCATTGCAGATGAATCGGAAGCGTCCGATCGGTTGTCTTCAGCAGCGGTGCCCCACGCCGTGATTCAGTCCAATCAAATTGCTCCAGTGACATGGCGGCCGCAGGGTACTCAAATGCGACCGTAAAGCGTAATCAATCCGCATAGTTACTCGCTCTTTTCAACTGATCAATTCGCGCACTCGCGACTTCTGTACATCCCGCGATACACGAGAAACATCACATGAGAGTGAAGGGGGCCGGGACATGAATTATCTGCTGACACATTGGCTCATCTCCCTCGCTGGAACTCTGTTTCTTGGTTTGTCTGCGATGGTGCTGCATGAGTTCGGGCACATTGTGACTTCGCTGATGGTCGGCATCAGGGTAAAGAGCATCGGATTGTGCATGAAAGGCATGTATATCGTGCGCGAAGCCGGTTCCCCGGCGAAGAATATGCTTGTCTCGCTTGCAGGCCCGATGACAAACGTTGCGCTGATTTTCCTGTTCTGGAACACCTCGTCTTCCTTTGCGCTGGCGAATCTTTGCCTCGCCATTTGCAACCTCGCCCCGGTCAAAGGCTCGGATGGTGAGCGCGCATTGCTTTGCTACGAGCAGATGCAAAGAGAATCCTCGCTGGAAACGCAAGCACACTGATGCTCGTGGCTCCCGGCACCCTCATTTCCCAGTCCCTATTCCCTATTCCCTCTTCCCTGATCACTGATACGCTTTCCTCATGGGGCGCATTCGAGTTCTTTCAGACCAGGTGGCCAATCAGATTGCTGCCGGCGAGGTCGTGGATCGTCCAGCCTCGGTAGTGAAGGAACTGCTGGAGAACGCGCTCGACGCCGGCGCCAATCGCATACGCGTTGAGGTGGAAGCAGGCGGACGCAAGCTGATCCGCATCGCCGACGACGGACAGGGCATGAATCGTGACGATGCGCTGCTGGCCTTCGAACGGCATGCAACTTCAAAGCTACGCACCGCAGATGAACTCCTCTCGATCGCAACACTCGGTTTTCGCGGCGAAGCGCTGCCGTCCATCGCCTCCGTTGCACGAGTCGCACTCGAAACTTCAACTGGCGAAGACGGACCGGGCACGCACCTCGAAATCGCAGGCGGCAAAATCCTGCATGTCGAGGACGCCGCTATCCCGCAGGGCACAACAATCTCAGTATCGGATCTCTTCTTTAACACCCCGGCGCGCCGCAAATTCCTTCGTGCCGAATCGACTGAGCTGTCGCACGTGACGGCGCTGGTGACGCACTATGCGCTGGCACATCCCGAGAAGCACTTCGAGCTGATGTCCGCATCGCACACGCTGGTTTCTGCTCCGCCGGTGAGCCGCTCGGCCGAGCGCATCTATCAGATCTTCGGCAAGGAAACGCTGGCGCAGCTGCTGCCCGTCGCCGCCGAAACACAGCTGGATCGCGCCGGACTTCCCGAACCTCCGCCGTGGAAACGCGATCCCGATCAACCGGCGCGCAAGCCAGGCGCCGTTCGGCTGACAGGTTTCTACTCCAAGCCGGAACTCCAGAAACTCAATCGCAACTCCATCTACATCTTCGTAAACAAGCGGCTCATTCGCGATCGGCTTCTGCTGCACGCGATCGCCGAGGCTTACCGAAACATCATCCCGCCAACCAGTTCTCCGGTGGTGCTTCTCTTCCTAGAAATGCCGCCCGAAGAGGTGGACGTGAATGTCCATCCGGCGAAAACAGAGGTGCGCTTCCGCCAGCAGTCGCTGATTCACGACTTCGTACGCGACAGCATTCGTAATGCGCTGATTGCCGCTCGTCCGGCCGCCGGATTCACTGCGGCGCTGGACTCATCGCCAGCGGCAACGCCTTCCCTGATCCCCGCACCGATTTCTCGGATCCCCCGTTTGCCTGAAGATCTTCCGATTGAGAGCGAGGTCCCGACAACTCAAGCCTTGGGGACCGAGTCATTTCAGCTGACGCCGCGCCCGCTGACTCCGATTCCCGGCAAATTGCCCTTCGGCGAGTGCGAAATTATGGCCCAAGCTGCCGCTGCGCTTATTGACGCTCCGGAAGCGATCGCCCACAAAAGCTGCTCCCCCGACTACTCCGACGGTGCCGCCAGCCGGCAAGTCACGCGGGAAGCAACGGCCCAGGTAGAAGCCGAGCAGGCAGCCGCCAACCTCAACCAGCTCGGCTCATTGCGCCCGCTGGGGCAATTGCGGGAGTCGTTCATCCTGGCAGTTGGAGAGGACGGCCTCTGGATCATCGATCAGCACGTTGCACATGAACGAGTGCTTTTCGAAAAGATTTTACGGGATCGTCAGGTGGAGCACGTGCAGCGCCAGCGCCTGCTTATGCCCCTGCTTGTGGAGCTAAAACCGTGGCAAATGGTGGTATTCGCACAAATTTCTGACGAATTGGAGCGAAATGGCTTCGAAGTAGAACCCTTTGGCCCTCATACACTTGCAGTCAAGGCCGCTCCGGTGGGCCTGGAAGGAACAGCGCTCGAGCGGATGTTGAATCAAGTGATCGAGCAATCCGAGACCCCAAACGAAGCCTCGTTGAATGAGGATCTTAGGTCTCTTCGGACGCGCATTGCCGCGTCCATTGCCTGCCATTCCGCCATCAAGATAAACACCCCACTTGACCCGAAGCGAATGGAGTGGCTATTGTTGGAACTTGCAAAGACTGAGCACCCAACAAGTTGCCCCCACGGCCGTCCGATAGCGCTGCTGTATTCCTGGAAGGACATTCAGCGGGCCTTCCATCGAATTTAAAAGGCATTTAAGATAAAACATGGGGTGGTGATTCTCCGCGATGCGTGAGGGTTGCCTGGCGTTAGCGCCGACCCGGAAGTGAGGTTTTTCTTTGACATCGGAGCAATTACTACAAGCGCGCGCCGAAAGAATGCGCCAAAACGGCCTTGGGACTCTTACGTTGGAAGATGCTCGGACGTGGATTGAGGAGACCGGACTGTGTCTCTTTTTGCCCAGGCGGCAATTTTCCTCTTCCGTCGCCCCCTCTTTTGTTGAGGCTGTCGCTGGACGGCCTGAGGGTACCCCGGATCCAAAAACCATTGCACATGCTGAAGATCTGCTCGTGCGGCTTGAAAATGATGGAGTTGCGGTAAGGCTGAATCTGCTGGGCCAACCGGGCGAACAGCCCGATTTCGTGGTCGCTGGCTGGGTTTTGCCGTACGTTTACGCGCTCCGTGGCGATCGCGACTGGCGGCGTAGTCCGCAGCTGACGGGATCGCGGCAGGTTTCCCAGCTTGCGGTGCACGTCTACAAGCAGCTGGAGGGTGGCGATGCCACCGTGGCCCAGCTGAAGCAGGCTCTCGGACGGGAAGTTTCCGAATCCGCGGTCATCCGCGCCATCACCGAGCTGTGGCAGCAGTTGCGTATCATTCCAGTGATTGCAGCCCGCGGGCAGGCGGCCAAGTGGCAACTGCTCCGCACGCGGTTCCAGAGAGCCATTGCCGAAGGTGCTTCGACTTCACAAGTCACGGCAATCTCGGTACTCGCCTCCATCTACCTGCAGGCAGCGATTGCCGCCAGCATGGAGGATGTGGAACTGTTCCTGGCCCCACTAACTGCCCGCAGCAAGATACGCGAAGTCATCCGCGGGCTGGTTGCGACTCGCCAGGTACACACAATCTCGCTAGGACACGCGCCGCACTTTTACGTGGCTGGGACGCTACCCGAGTTCGAGCCGGTCTCCACCATGTACGCAAGCTCGTCTATGCCGGCATCGGCCTACTTCCTCCGCTCGTTCGAGCGGGATGAAGAGACGTCAAGTCCGGCGATCTCCCTGCCATTCGCGCAGAAACATCCGGCGGCTCCTCAGCTGGCACCCGCCCCGATTCGCGCCGATGATCACGTTCAGCCGGAAAATCACACTCCGCGGACGCCTGTCCGCAGGCCTTCGACCAATGGGACATCCGATTCTGCGCGGCCGCATTTCAGTCGTCCAGCTTCAAATGGCCGCGATCCCAAGCCGGCGAATGCGACTAGACCATCACAGTCTGGGTCCAATGGGCGGCCAGTCCGCAGAACTTCTGATGCCCGGCCCGGTTCGACCCGAACGCAGAGCGGGACCCGGTCAGCAGCCGGCACCCGCTGGAGTGCCTCAAAGAACGGCAAGCACAAAGGCGCACATCCTTCTTCGCACACCAGCAACGGAACACGGTCGAATGGATCCTCTTCGCGCGCTTCAACGAATGGATCTTCTTCGCGCGTTTCAAATGGCAACGGCGCGCACCACAATGGAAAACCGGCTGGCCCATCGTGGAGCAAGCGCCCTACCGGCGCCAAGACAGTCAAAGCGGCCGGAAAGACGGTATCGGCACGCAAGGACGCGCGACCGGCACGCAAGAGCCGTCCCACGCTGACCGCTACCGGGCGGCCCGCGGCGAGCGGCAAGCGGTTCTTTAACAACCGCACCAAACAGGGGACGAAGAAGCGCGGATGAGGGCTGACAAGACTTCCGAGCAGAAGTCCAAGTTAAACATCGTGGTAGCCATCGACGGGCCGGCAGGTGCGGGAAAAAGCACAATCGCACGGCATCTGGCCCGTCATTTTGGCCTGCTCAACCTTGAGACGGGTGCGATGTACCGTGCCTTTGCCTTGAAAGCGCTGCGTCTCGATGTTCCGCTGGGCGACTCCGCGGCTTTGGAGCGCCTCGCAGCCGAAACCGACATCCAGCTCAAACCCGGCGACGACGAAAACCATGTGCTGCTCGATGGCGAAGACGTCACCGGGCAGATCCGCAACCAGGTTGTCACAGACGCGGCATCCCGTGTAAGCGTCTTTCCTCCGATACGCGCAGCGATGGTAAAACGGCAGCAGGAAATGGGCGCCAAGGGCGGCGTGGTGATGGAAGGCCGCGACATTGGAACCGTGGTGTTTCCTAACGCCGAGGTCAAGATCTTCCTGGACGCGGCGCCCGAGGTGCGGGGAATGCGCCGCTATGACCAGATTGGCCAAGTTGGTCAGACTGGTCAGCGCGGTCACGGGGATGCCAAGCCAGTACCCCCGCCCGAAGAGGTGATCCGCGACTTGCGAGCGCGCGACGAACGTGACCGCAATCGAGCCGATTCTCCTCTGCGGCCCGCGCCGGATTCTTTCCTGCTGGACTCAACAAACCTTACGCTCGATGAGGCCGTCAAAGCAGCAGAAGCGACGGTGAACGCTTGGCTGGCCAAGCGGGAAATGGCTGACTCTCAACGATGATGTCCCAGGGCACGACGGTACGCGAGCTTGGTTTGGTAGTTGTCGATTTGCTCAACTTTTGATGCGCCGCAACAGTGGATCGCCGTCCTAACCGGTTTCGTGTAAGCAGGAGATTGGGATGTCCCTTCACTGTCAGGAGTGTGGGTCAAAGCAGGTTCGCCAGGCCCATGTACACCTCTCAGATGCGCTTCATCTGCTTGCCTTGCAGTACCCGGTTCGCTGCCGAAGCTGCAGAACTCGGTGGTTTGTGCCCCTGCGTGACGCACGCCAGTTGCAGCAGGCCCCGGACCTTCGCCGCCGCACGGGGAAGATTGCTTAGCCCCGAAGCCGGCTGACTTCGCCGCACTCATGCGCACAGCAGGCCGTCCAATGCTATAGGCTTGTCTCAGCATGGAGATTACCTGCAATCGCTGTCATCAATCTGTTCTGGCGGAAAGCTGTTATTGCCCGTCGTGCGGGTTGCCTCAGCTTGTTTACAGCAACGCCGATGGCGAGAGTGGCGTGCCGCCAGCCTCTGAACGCTGGCCCGAGCCTGTGCGCGATGCCAGTTCGATTGACTGGAAGTCGGGAATGCGTGCGGCGCTCATGGTTGCCGTGCCGGCAGGGCTGCTCTCATCCGGAATTACGCCTCTCAGCGTGCTGGGCATCTTCTGGATGGCTGGCGCTGCCGCCTGGGCCGTCACGCTGTACATGCGCAGCCAGCGGCCCGCATTGATCACGATTGGGGCCGGCGCGCGAATCGGGCTGATGACCGGTTTGATCGCTGGTTGGCTCGCGTTTGGCGCAAGTGGGGTGGGGCTGTTTGTCCTGCGCGTGGTTTCGCACCAGGGCAATCAGATCGACACGACCTGGCGCGATAGCGTCGAAAGAGCCAGCAAAAGACGCAGGAGTGGCTGGGCGAGATGAACCTCCGCCGACGACGCGGCCCAGGCCAGTTCCCAGCAGAAACTGGATGTTGTCACCAGAAGGACACGCCGGGTTTGGACCATGGGGCTCGATGTGGAACTGCTCTCTGCTCGTCTTGTTCGCAGTGGCTGGAGGCGCGCTCGGCGCACGCATGCAGGCCCGAAAAAGGCGCACCGAAGTCTAGAGCCTGCGGCACGAAAATCAGATTGCCGCCGGGCAATGAATAGGGCCGGAGCAACGTATCCCGTTTCTCCACAACTTGCCCCTTGAGCCTCAACCCTTCTATCATCCGGCGAGAGACAATGGCGAGACCACAGATACCATGTCCTGGCTGCCCCACTGGCGTAGGTCGCCGTTCCTTGACGATCGCGTCTACTTGAGCGCTTCGGCCTGGGATCAGCCTTCAGTGGTTCCGCAATAGTGGCACGAGAGAGCCTATGAGTGAAAAAACAACTGCACCTGCCCTGCGCGTGAAGGGCAGGCTGATGTCCGCCTCCGAGATTGAGCGCACGCTTGTGCGCCTGGCCCACGAGATTGTCGAGAAGAGCAATGGCAGCGAGGACCTGACGTTGATCGGCATCAAGCGGCGCGGCGTGCCGCTGGCCGAGCGGCTGGGCAAGCTGATCGCCGGCATCGAGAAGCGCCCTGTCGATACCGGCACACTCGACATCCAGTTTTATCGCGACGATCTGTCCACGGCGGATGTGCGTCCGGTGGTGACACCCGGCGCTCTGGGCTGCGAGGTGGAAGGCCGCGATGTGGTGCTGTGCGACGACGTGCTCTATACAGGCCGCACGATTCGCGCCGCACTTGACGCGCTTTTCGATCATGGACGTCCGCGGCGCGTGCAACTTGCCGTGCTCATTGATCGCGGTCATCGCGAGTTGCCGATCGAGGCAACTTACGTCGGCAAGCATGTGCCGACCAGCAGCCGCGAGATTATCGAAGTGAAGTTTCGCGAGGTCGACAACGACGAGCAGGTGTTGCTGGTCGAACGTGTGGACTGAAATTACCGGTTTTCAGCTTTCAGCCTTCAGCTCTCAGCTTCATCGCTGGAAGCGTTCGACTAAAAGCTGAGAGTTGAAAGCTGAGAGCTAGAAAATGAATGCAATCGCAGCAACGCCACCCGTACGCCGCCAGCTTCAAACGCCACAACCTCCCGCATCCCCGTTTCCCTACAATCCCGGCTCGCTGCTATCGGTGCAGGACCTGACGCCTCGAAGACATCAGCCATCTGCTTTTCCGGGCGACGGTGCTCGAGAACCTCGATCCGCTGATTCGCGACCGCATTCTTCTCAAGCGGCGCGTAGCCCTGCTCTTCTACGAGTCCTCGACGCGCACTCGCACCAGTTTCGAACTGGCCGCCAAAAGCCTCGGCGCCGACACCACGCTGGTTTCAAGCCTCTCCTCCAGCATCGAAAAGGGCGAGACGCTGAAAGATACCGGCCTCACCCTGCGCGCGCTCGGCGCCGAAGCCATCATCCTTCGCCACAACTCTTCCGGCGCGCCGTGGCTGCTCGAAGAGACTACCCGCTCTGCCCATCCTCAACGCCGGCGACGGCATGCACGAGCATCCCACCCAGGCGCTCCTCGATCTGCGCACGATCCTCGCGCATCTGCGTTACGGGGTGGAAACACTTACGCGCCGACACGCTGAGCGGCGTCACCGTCACGATCGTCGGCGACATCCTGCACAGCCGCGTCGCGCGATCCAACATGCTGCTGCTGCCGCGCCTGGGCGCACGCGTTGTCCTCTGCGGTCCGCCACAACTGCTGCCCGATTCAGCCGCCAATGCCGGTCCCGGCATCTCCGTCGAGCGCGACTTCGAAACCGCGCTGCGCCAATCGCAGGTGGTCATGATGCTGCGCATCCAGGCCGAACGCCTCGCCGGCCTGCAACTCGATCTCGCGCAATACAAGGACGCCTACCAGCTCACCGGCCAACGCCTCGCAGCGCAGGCACCAACTGCCGTCGTCATGCATCCCGGCCCCATCATTCGCGGCCTCGAACTCACCGCCGGCGTTGCCGACGGAGCCCAGTCGGCCATCCTCGAACAGGTCCGCCACGGTGTCGCCATCCGCATGGCCGTTGTAGAACGCGCGCTCGCCGCGACAGGAAAGGAAGGCCAGCGCATGACAAGCTCTCGTGATTCGTAACGGCCACCTCATCGATCCCGGCGCGGGCGTCGACGCGCCCAAAGACATCCTGCTCAAAGACGGCCGCGTCGCCGAAATCGCCGCCCCCGGCAAGCTGAAGCCGGCCAATGGGGCTGGAACCGATGTCAGATCCTCGACGCCTCCGGCCTCACCGTCGCTCCCGGCCTCATCGATATCCACGTCCACCTGCGCGAGCCCGGGCAGGCCTACAAAGAAACCATCGCCACCGGCACGGCAGCCGCAGCCGCAGGCGGATTCACCGCCGTGGCCGCCATGCCCAACACCACCCCTGTCAACGACTCGCCCGAGATCACCCGCTGGATGCTCGCGCCGGAACGCGGCGCATGTGTGCGCGTCTTTCCCATCGGCGCCGCAACCCGCGGTTCAAAGGGCGAAGCCCTGAATGACTTCGCCGCGCTCAAGTCCGCCGGCGCCGTTGCCGTCACCGACGACGGCCATCCCATCCTGAAAGACAGCGTGATGCGCGAAACGCTGGCAGCGGCCGCGCGCGTCGGGCTCAGCGTCATCCAGCACGCCGAAGACACGCGCATGACCCAGGGCGCCAGCATGAACGCCGGCCCCACGGCATTCAAGCTTGGCCTTCGCGGCATGCCCCCCGAAGCCGAAAGCAGTCTCGTCGAGCGCGACATTCGCCTCGTCACCGAGCTTCGCGACGCGCGTGTGCATCTGCATGTAGCGCACACGTCCACCGCAGCCGCCGTTGCCGCCGTCCGCAAGGCGCGCCGCAACGGGCTCCGCGTCACCTGCGAAGTCGCGCCGCATCACTTCCTGCTCACCGAAGAGCACGTGGGCCAATACAACACCAACGCTAAGATGAATCCGCCTCTGCGCTCTGCGGCCGACCGCGACGCCATGATCGAGGCCATCCTCGACGGCGTCGTCGACGCCATCGCCACCGATCACGCGCCGCACGCGACGCATGAGAAGGAAGTGGAGTTTGAAAACGCCCCCAACGGCATCACCGGGCTCGAGACAGCACTGGGCCTCTGCCTGCGCTGGCTGCACAAGGAGTGGAAGCTGCCATTAGGCCGCGTGCTGAGCCTGCTGAGCGCGCAGCCCGCGGCGCTGCTCGGCCTCAAAGGCCGCGGCACCCTAACAGTCGGCAGCTTTGCCGATGTGGTTGTCTTCGACCCCAAGGCCGAGTGGACGTACCACGCCAAAGACACGCGCTCCAGAGCGCACAACACTCCCTTTGACGGCTGGACGATGCAAGGCAAAGTCCGCTGGACAATCAGTGAAGGCCGGATAGCGTACGCAAGCCCAGAACCCCAATAACAGATCTTCGTTATTGGGGTGGGAACCAGTAAAAAGAAAAATTGCCCTTAAGATGCCTTGCCGCGGAGTTCCTGCTCTGCGCGAAGCCAGTCTTCCGCGTCGTGACCGTGCTGTCCGCCGCGCTCGGCCCAGAACTTATGGGCGAGCCGTGCGATCTCTTCATGCGAAATGCCGATTGTTGTCACCTTGGAGGCGGCAGCCTTGCGTTTGGGCGCAACTGCTTTCGGTGCAGATGCAGATGCGCTGGTTTTCTTGCGGGTGGTCGGTTTCTTCGGGGTCTCTGCCATCAGAATCTTCTCCTTCTTTGGCCTGGGGCCGACAAACTAGCCATCTCCTGTAGATTACTAAATAGTCAAATCCCGATAAAGCGAGAAGCTCCAAAGCGTACCATTTTTGTTAGATCCCGGTATCGCCTTTTATCCCTTGTTAACCGACCCGTTACTGTAACCCATGATCTCTCACACCATCGTCGACCATCTGTTCTTTGCCCTTCTTCTCACAATCCCGCTGGTGGAGTGGAAGTGGAGTTGGCCCCGCTATCTCGCGAGACTAGGCAACGGGTCACCCAACGCGCGTCTCAATCACTACCGCAAACTGATCGCCGGCGAATGGGTTCTGACCCTGGTCCTGCTCGCTTTCTGGGCGCTCCGCAAACGCCCTTGGTCCGCGCTTCACCTCGCCGCCGACAATCCCCTGGGCTTCGGTCTCGGCCTCGCCTACGTCCTTGCGCTCATCGGTTTGCTCGTCTGGCAGCGTCGCGCACTGCTCGCACGCCCCGACCGGCGCGCCCGCATACGCAAGGCCCTCAAGCACGCAGAACCGCTGCTGCCACATACAGAACACGAGCGCCGCATCTTCTGGGTTGTCTCGGCGACGGCGGGATTCTGCGAAGAGGTCTTCTACCGCGGATTTCTCACCTGGTATTTGTCGGTCTGGATGGGACCCGTGGCAGCGGTGTTGCTCGCCTCCGCAATCTTCGGCGCCGGCCACGTCTATCTCGGTGTTGCGCAGGTGCCCAAAACCGCTTTCATCGGATTGATCTTGGCCGTGGTCGTCGGTATCACCGGCTCCCTCTGGGCCGCCGTGCTCCTCCACGCGGCGGTCGATTGGAACTCCGGCGAACTGGGATTCAAGCTGCTGAGCCTGGACTCGACCAGTGAGCTTTCCTCGGCATAGATCCTCGATTTACGCCGGTTTGGGCTTCGTCGCCTGCAACTTTGCGAGCGACCGCGCAACCCGATGTTGGAATTGGCGCCACTCCAGATTGTCTGCTCCGAGCTCGATAACGCTCGCCTTCGCCCTGCAACTGCCCGCCTTGGGCGTCAGCGCGACCGTGTCGGTGTACAAGACGAGGTCGCCAATGACAATGAACGATGCCTTCTGCTCGGCGTCGTTCATTGACGAGATTCCATAATGCTGGGGGTCATCGAGCGTGTCCTTCACGGCCCTCCAAAGTTCATTGCAGGAAACTGGATAGACGTCGATTGGTTTGGCCAATGCAGGAGCGGCAAAAACAAACATGATCAATGACGTGATAAGAAATTTGAGCATAACGTCCTCGGGTCACAACGCCGCACCAGAAGCCAGGGAGGGCCCGCGAGGCAACCGCAATCGGGGAGATTATACGGCCGCATCCGACCGAAGCTCTGTGACCTCGTTGACCCATCTCGCACCCGTTGCCCCTCCGCATTCCATCATCAGCGAGAAACCGTCACAGCGGCGCGCCTGCACCGCGCGGTACCTCGCAGGAACCAGAAAGTGTTAGCGACTCCATCTTCTCCGGCGTCAGAACCTGCACATGCTTGAGACCCAGCGGATAGCGGCCCCACACAAGATAATCGACAATCACTCCCCCGGCTATGTACGGACTGATGAAGGCGAGCGGAACCACGTAGCCCGACGTGATCAGCGACTGGACAATGCTTTTATTCGACCTGCTCCGGTTGCGATTGCCGGGAACTTGCGGAATGTCGAACACAGCTAGTTGCGTCTCGGGGTGCTCGCGCGCATAGCGCAGCAGTTTGTAGGTAACCTGCCTGGGAGTGGTAATTCCCGCGTCCGGCAGGATGCTGCGCTGGAACGTGCGTGGAAAATAGAAGTTCAAAATGCCGCGGTTAAAATCTGCGCAATTCCTGTAGAGCAGGTTGAAGCGGGAGCGATTTTCGCCGGCGTTCATTTGAGCGATCAATGCGTCGTCCTGTGCTTCGGTGGTTGCAAACCGGAAAGCATAGATGCGCCGGTCATACGCCACGCCAACAAACTGACTCCACCCTCGTTTTACATTGCCGCCCCGGGGCACGCCTTTGCCCAGGCTTGCCAAATGAGCCTCATGATACTTGTCGCGCAGATCGGTTACAGCTTTCCGATCCGCGCGCGTGGGAACCTCCGAGCCGCTGTCGACGGCATACAAATAAGGAAGCAGCGGCATCGCTATCCAGTCGTAGTGCGCGATCCCCTGGTAGCGAGTGATCACAGCGCCATCCTCGCCCGGTGCGCACCGGCGCAACTTGACTGGAGTCTCGGCACAGATGCGCTGAAAATAGATCGCATCGTGACCAGTGGGGTTCAGAAAGCCAAAAAAGCCGAAAGGTTCATCCATCAACAGCGCGGCCTGCGCATGGCCGGTCTGGCAAACCAGCAATACGAGCGCCAGGGCCATGAGAAATGGAACCGCGCGTGGGGCGCGCATCAAAGGCATGGATCTCCTCCGCCCGCTTTCTCATCTGCCGCTTTCAGTATGCCGCAGATTCACTGACATCTGCCTTGCCAGACCCGCTTCGCCTATGGAACAATCCGCGTCATGAAAGGCAACCCAAGGGTCCTCGAACAACTGAATCAGGCGCTCCGCGAAGAATTGACTGCCATCAACCAGTACTTCCTCCACGCCGAGATGTGCGAGAACTGGGGATACGACAAGCTCTCGAAGTACATCAAGAAGCAGTCGATCGGCGAAATGAAGCACGCTGAGGCGCTGATCGAACGCATTCTGTTTCTCGACGGCACACCAAGCATGGATCCGCTGGCGCTGACGGTTGGCAGCAACGTCAAAGACATGATTGAGTCCGACTTGAAACTGGAGATCGGGGCTGTGGCAATGTACAACGAGGCCGTGCGCATCGCCTCTGAAAACAAGGACAATGGTTCCCGCGACCTCTTCGTCGAACTGCTCAAAGACGAAGAAGAACACGTGGACTGGCTCGAAGCCCAATCGCATCAGATCAAAGAGCTCGGCTATGAGCGGTATTTGTCTACGCAGACCAGCGAAGACGAATAGCGATTATTCCCCACACACGCACGTCAGGATTCGCTCATTCAACCCGTTCTGGGCCTCAACCTTCAATCCGGATCTAACGCAATTCGGGGTAATGTCCGGGTAGGCCACGCCACGCTCGGAACCAGAATCGACAAGGTACGCTCAGGAAACGGCCCCTTCAAGGAATGCCGATTAGACGGGAAGTAAGCTCGTTTGATGAGCATTTAGAACCGTCAATGCTTGAAGTCGACTTCGATGGTCAATCGCACCGAAACAGGTTCGCCATTCATCCTCGCAGGATGGAAGCGGTACTCTTCGACAGCACGAGCAGCTTGTCCATCCAAGCCGTATCCAGCGGATCGAATCAGACAGAGGTCCTTTGTTTTTCCTTCGGCGTCGACGGTGACCATCATGAGGCTCACGGCTTCAAAGTGGCTCAGATGCTGTTCTTTCATCATGTTTAGGGCTTCGTCGGAGAATTTGGCTTCGGGAGTTTTGATTGGTTTCGGCGACGATACTCCATGGCCAATGCGGTAGACCCCGTCAGGTAGCGGGTGAATTCTATCATCTACCGGCGCACATTTTGGCACCCCATCTACGTACGGCGGAAGCTCCGCTGAATAGTAAGGAAGCACTATTGTTGGTTTATTCGGCTCTGAAACCGATTGAGCTGGTTGCGAAGTCTGTTGAGCCGAAATCGCGGATGCCATTGGAATAAGCAGGACATATCCGAACAAAGCTTTGTGCATGGTCTTCTCGGGAATCCAAGCTTACAACGGAAGCACATAGTGAGTTGTGACATTGAGCACAACGTCCTTTACTCGATTCTAGCGATCTCATGGTGAAGACCCGTGAAAAGCCCGCGTTTTGCATGGTTCGGCGACCCGCCTATATGGATGAAGCTCATCTGGAGTCGATGAGTTTTCGACGGAGTTGGCCACTTCTCGCCCAGAAATCGCACAACAGACCCAGCAGCCTCTCGCCGCACTCTCACATGACATGGTGTTCAGGGTCACGGAGTTGCATTGCCATGTCAGCGTAGGATTGGCTGCCGATTGCGCAGATACTTTGGCTTGGGGTGCAAAGATGCGTTCATGCCGCATGGAAGTTGGCCTTCTCTCGTTCCTGTTGATTGGCACATTCGCTCAGACACAACAGCCGGGATCGGAAATCGAACCATCGAATCCGAGTCTCGCAATCACTTCCCGGGCTGTCCTCGTGGATGTGATTGTCACCGATTCCTCAGGCAAGCCCGTCACGGGACTTCCCAAGGATGCCTTTACCGTGACGGAACAGGGCAAGCCGCAGACGATCTCGTTCTTTGAGGAGAACGGAACTGCGCGGCCCGCACAGCCGGTGGAGATGCCCAAGCTGCCGCCCGATGTGTTTACGAACTTTTCTCCGTTTCCCCAGCCACCAGCGGTGAATGTGCTGCTGCTGGACTCGCTGAACACGCGCATGGAGGATCAGAGCTACGTTCACGCGCAGGCGATGAAATTCCTGAAGAATGCTAAACCGGGGACTCGGACGGCCATTTTCACTATGGGACTTGACCTGCACTTCATTCAGGGATTTAACGATGATCCGGCGGTGCTGGCGGCGGCGCTCAACAACAAGAAGAACATCGAGGTTGAGCCGGCTGAGATGTTGAAGTCACAAGCCGAGAAGAATGCCATGGCCGGCATCGACTCTCAATTTGTCGCGGAAAACGATGGGGCACGTACCGTCGATCGCGAGCTTCGCACCCTTGCCAGCCTGCAACGACTGGCGACATTTCTCAGGGGATTCCCGGGGCGGAAGAACATCATCTGGTTCGCGGAGAAAGTGCCGGGCGGTTTTGTAATCGAGAATGGCGCGCTGATAAGCAATCCCGTCGTGGATGACGAAATCAGGAAGACGCTCGCGATGCTGGGTGAGGCGCGAGCGGCAATCTATCCCGTGGATGCGCGGGGAACTTCTAACAACAACCTATATACGACCGAGAACAACCCGAAGAACCCCGAAGACATGCAAGAGGTAGGAACAGGTCCCGGCGGCGAGAACAAAGAACGCGACAGCGATCAAATCGATCAGCAGATACTGGCGGAGCAGTCGGGTGGGCGGCCATTTGCGAATATGAACGGGCTCTCCGACATCATCGATAAGGTCACTTCGAACAGCGCCCATTTTTATACTCTCTCCTACACGCCGACCAACATGAAGATGGACGGAGTTTTCAGGAATATTGCGGTCAAGGCTGCTGGAGGGAGCTACAGTCTCTCGTATCGGCGCGGCTACTTTGCCTTGGATACGGACCTGCCGGGTGGGGTCAGGAACAAGAACGCGCAGAATCTGGCCGCCCAGAACACCGAGGCCGTCGATCCGCTGGGGCCGTTTATGGACCTGGGGATGCCGCAGAGTGAGCAGATTCTTTATAAGATCCGCGTCTTTCCGGTAGCCGCGGCTGACAACCAGCCTGCGGATCAAAAAGACAAGAGCCACTATAAGGTTGATTTCGCCATTGACCTGAAGGACCTTGACCTGCATCTCGATACGGACGAGCTGCACAAGGGCACGCTGAATATCTCGTTGATTATTTACGACCGCTACGGAAATATCATCAGCCGCCAAGACCACGTTGCCGGACTGAACATTAAGCCTGACGTGTATGCGATCTTCCAGAATACCGGTGTGCAACTCCATGCCGAACTGGCTGTGCCGAAGGGCAACTACTGGCTGCGCACCGGCGTGTATGACGAGGGCTCACGCAAAGTTGGGACGATGGAGATTGCGCTGAGTTCCGTGGTTCCATTGCAGGTTTCGACGATAACAAAAGGAACGGTGGAGAGTGGGGACGCGAAGATTCTCGCTCCAGTTCCTCCTGCTGCTGCCGTCCTACCCGTGCGTGCTGGCAAGCAGATTTCGGTCGAGCAGCTAGAGCACATGATGGCGGACGCACACGAGAATCGGGATCGGGACCTGGCAAAGCAACTGGGCGGCATGGAATTGAGCGAGCGGCTCAGCTCATCGAGGCTTGCCAAAATCCAGGCGGGACTACCTGGAGGCAAATCCCGCCTTGCGCTGCTGGCTTTGGCGGACGCATCGGCCTTTCTCCAACTCCCTGCGGCGGAGATTCTCGCAACTGATCCGCCCGTACCGGACACCCAGAAGCTGATCCTCTCCAAGACTGCCGCGTATCTGGTGGCCTCCATCCATAAGCTGCCGGACTTTTTTGCCGAGAAGACGACCACTCGCTTTCACGATCTGAAGGTCGTTCAGCTTTCTGAGGCGGCTGCGCCCATTGTCCGCGAACATCAGCCATTTCAGCTCCTCGACAATTTCAGCAATGGCGTCTCATACCAGAACGGTCAGGAAGTGGACGAAGCAAACGGAAAGCAGCAAAAAAACATGTCCACGCCTGTGAACGGGATGGTGAATTGGGGCGTCTTTGGCCCCTTGTTGGGCATCGCGGTGAGGGATATTTCTAAAGGAAAGGTAGAGTGGGGCCATTGGGAACAGGGCGAGACTGGTCCTGTGGCAGTGTTTAAGTATGCGATTTCGAAGGAAGAATCCACCTACACCGTAAAGTACTGTTGTTTCGGAACGCCGAAAACCGGACTGCGTCCGTTTGAAACCATACCGCCCTTTCACGGTGAGATCGCCATCGATCCTGCAACCGGGGCTGTCTATCGCCTGGTGCTCATTACAGACCTCGCTCCCTCGAATCCCATCTTTGTGGCTGAGACGATGGTGGAATACGAACCGGTTGAGATTGGCGGAAGGACATACGTTTGTCCCCGCAAGAGCGTTACCGTCACCACGGCAATAACCCAGATCATGCATCAGGGATGTTGGGGCAAGGTAGGTGTGACCAGCGACTGTTCGCCGATTGAGGTGGCCAGGCCAAAGGATACTGCGATCAATGATACGGAGTATGACTCCTATCACGTCTTCGGCTCTGAGTCGAGGATACTGCCGGAGTGAATCAGTAGACGCAACTCTGATCTGTCTCAAGAAAGCCGCCCGCTAGAAACGAGCCTGCCTCATGCTTTCGTCTTTCTGGAGCTCAACCCGGGTAGGTCGGCCTTGGCTCAAGCAAACCACCGTGGTCAGCCTACTGAAGCTCTTGACATCACAGATTAGCAGTCGATGACTTTATTGGCGAATTTGTTCTTCCCGGCTATTCACCCAGATCCTGGAACCACAGGGCAGACCACTATTCGCTTTGGATCTTGGTCGCGCGATCATTCACAAACGTCACCGTCCACTTCTTTCCATCCGCATCGTAGGTGACAGTACGGTTCCCTTCCATCTGCGGATTGTCCGTCTGGATCTTCTGGCCCAGTGCCAGCCGCGTTTGCAACTCGTTCATTCCCGGCTTCGCCTGGCGCGCATCCACGGCCGCCCACACATCCTTGGGCCAGTTCGCGTAGATCGTGCGCGGATCATCATAGAAAAACAGCAGGTCGCTGTAATACTGCTCCTCGCTCCCATCCATCGCACCAACCGGCGTCGCGTACTCCTGCTTATTATTGGGCAGCGCGAAAACATACATCGCCTGTTTGTTTCCGTGGCTGATGCCGTCATCCACGTCTGCCGGAACCGCAACTTTGATGGCCTTCTTGATCTCCAGCTTCTCGAGCGGCGGAATCACGCCCACGCGCTTCCTGAAATCCACCTTTCCGCCCGCGTACACAAAGTAAGGAATGGAGTAGCCGTTCTTCATCCATACCGTCTTGCCTTCCTCGTCTTTCAAATCATCAAAGTGTGCCGGAAACTCCATCCGCACCACGGCCACATCGTCGGCGGTCAGCTTCTGCTCCTGCCCCTGGCTCACGACGCCTGGATTCTGCCGCTTCTGATAGATCGAGAACATATAAATGCCGGCGATCACCAGCATGATGGCTGTCGGAATCACCACAATCTTCCAGGGCTTCACGCATTCTCCTTCTATATCGATCGAGAAAATAGTTTCAAAATTCAACTTGCCGCAGGCGTCTGCGCGTTCATTGAATCGGATCTCCGCGGCCGTAGCGCCTCAGCGGTCAACTCATCGGCGTGCCGCAGGCCCGGAAACAGCACTGCCCATACACCCGCAACCGCCAGCGAGGCCAGTCCGCCGAAGATGGTCGCACGCACCGCTCCCCACCACTGCGCTGTCAGCCCGCTTTCAAACTCGCCCAATTCATTGGATGCGCCGATAAAGAGAGAATTCACCGCGCTCACCCGCCCGCGCATCTCCGGCGGAGTCGCCAGTTGCAACAGCGAACCGCGAATGATCACGCTGATCATGTCTGCAGCGCCGCTCACCGCCAGCGCCGCCAGGGAGAGCCACAGGCTCCTCGACATGCCAAAGATCACCGTCGCCACGCCAAAGATCGCCACGCACACAAACATCCGCGCGCCCGCTTTGCGACTGATGGGAAACCGCGCCATCACCAGCGACATCGTCAGCGCCCCGATCGCCGGCGCCGCCCGCAGCGCACCCAGCCCGCGCGGCCCCGTGTGCAGCACCTCGTTGGCGAAGATCGGCATCAACGCCACCGCGCCGCCCAGCAGCACCACAAAGAGGTCCAACGACATCGACCCCAGCAGCAGCGGCGAAGTGCGCACGTACTGGAACCCCGCCAGCACGACCTTCAGGGATGCAGCACGATGCTCCATCCGCCCCGGCCGCACATGCAAACTCAGGATCAGCGCCAGGAACCAAACCAGCGTAACGAGCGTGAAGATGTAGACGATGCCCGCTCCCTCAAGCCCCAGGCTGCGCAGCGCGAATGCGAGCGGCAGAGTAAACAACAATCCACCCAGCGCCGGCCCCGTCACATTGGCAAGCTGGAAGATCGCTCCGCCCCACGTAACCGCATTCACAAAGTGCTTCTCCGGAACCAGGTGAGGCATCAGCGCCGAGCTGGCAGGCGAAGAAAACGCGCGGCCTGTGCCTATCACGAACAGCACCGCGTAGATGTAAGCGACTCGATGTGTTCCCGTAATCGCCTGTGCCAGCAACGCCACAGTGCTGAACACCTGCAGCGTGTAGCAACAGAGAATGACGTGCCGCCGATCGAAGCGGTCGGCAACATGTCCTGCAGGCAACAGAAAAAGCAACCCCGGCAGAAACAGTGCCAGCCCGGTGTATCCAAGATCGAGCGCCCGATGCGTAATCGAATAGACCTGCCACGCCACCGCGACGGCCTGCGCCTCAGCACCCAGAATCACCGCAACGCGCGCCATCTGATATCGACGGAAATCGCGAGAGGCAAATGCCTCCATCCCTCGTCGCGGAGGCCTCGTGGAAGGGGAATCCATCTCCTGCTAGGTTAAACGCTCGCCGTGGCCCCGCGAAAGAGACACAATCCACCGCAGGATGCGCGCTGTCTGTCCCACAATGCTTCGAGCGCACTCCCGCTTGCCCTGTTTCCTGACCCGTTGCCTGTATCCTTATCCTTGGAACTGCCCGTCAAGCCTGACCATCACCCGGAGCCCAGCAAGATGGCCGCCGCGGCCGTGGCCTTGTGCGGTGTCTGCGCGTTCCTTGAGCTTTACTGCACCCAGCCGCTCCTGCCTCTTCTGGCTCATCTCTTCCATGCATCCAAGACCGGCGTCGGAATGACCGTCTCCGCCGCCACTCTCGGCGTCGCCATCTCCGCACCCATCTTCGGTACAGTCACAGAACGACTCGCTCGCAAGCGCGTCATCGTTATTTCGATCCTCGGCGTCTCGATTCCCACGCTCCTCGCCGCAACTTCAACCTCTCTCGCGCAACTCATCTTCTGGCGTTTCCTCCAAGGAATCATGGTGCCCGGCATTATCGCCGTCGTGGTCACCTATATCGGCGAGGAGTGGCCACCCGATCGCGTCGCACTCATCATGAGCTTCTACGTCAGCGGAACTGCCCTCGGCGGCTTCATCGGCCGCATCTCCGCCGGCATCCTGGCCGACTACTTCAGCTGGCGCGTCAGCTTCATCGCTCTCGGTGCCGCTTCGCTCGTAGGAGCCGCCGCCGTCGCAGCATGGCTTCCCCACGGTCACCGCCGTAGTTTGCCGCATCCCAAGACCAATCCGCTTCCCGCATTTCCCTATCAGGTGCAGGAAATGTTCCGCAGCCGGCGCCTCGTTGCCACATTCGCAGTCGGATTCAATGTCCTCTTCTCACTGGTCGGCGTCTTCACCTGGATCACGTTCTATCTCAGCGCTGCACCCTTCTTTCTCTCTATTACCGCACTCAGTTCGCTCTTCTTCGTCTATCTGATCGGCCTCATCGTTACCCCGGGCGCCGGATACCTCATCACCCGCGTCGGCCTCCGCGCCGGCATCGGCGGAGCGATCTCCTGTTCCATCGTCGGTGTCTTGCTCACGCTCGTTCATTCGCTCCCCATCGTCGTTCTCGGCCTCACCATGCTTTCCAGCGGCGTCTTCATCGCGCAAACCGCTTCGCAAAGCCATCTGCGTGTAGCGGCTCCGCCCGGCGCACGCGTCACCGCCGCCGGCATCTATATCACCTGCTACTACCTCGGCGGAACCGCTGCCGGTGTGGTTCCCGGGGCCTTCTGGGCCTTCGGCAAATGGCCGGCCTGCGTTGCATTCATCGTTGCCATGCAATTAATTGCGCTGGCCATTGCGCTCATCGGCTGGCGCACACCGATAATCCGGCAGAGTGGCGAACGGGCGCCAAGTGCCGCATTGTGAGGCATCCACAACAATCCGTGAACCGCGGCGACGCCAACGTACATCTATAGTTGAGTGGCAGACCGGCAGCATTCTTAGCCGAGTTCCCGTTTCCCCGCAACTGAAAAGCGCAGCGAATCGTCCAGGAGAGAAAGTTTTTGCCCGAGTTGCAGACAGAACCGCCGGTGCCCGGTGGATCCGCGCAGGCCACGACGATAGTCAATCCCAACGCCGATCATGCGCTCTGGAAACCGCGGGTCAATCCCTGGCTCATCGCCATGACCGTCGCGCTGGCCGCCTTCATGGAAGTGCTCGACACCTCCATCGCCAACGTCGCGCTGCCGCATATCGCCGGCAGCCTCGGCGCCAGCACCGATCAAAGCACGTGGGTGCTCACCAGCTATCTCGTCTCCAACGCCATTGTGCTGCCGCTCGGCGGATGGGCCTCGAGCCTCATGGGCCGCCGCAACTTCTTCGTCTTCTGCATCACCGTCTTTACCATTGCCAGTTTCCTCTGCGGCGCTGCGCCGTCCCTTCCCATGCTGCTGATCTTCCGCGTCATTCAAGGCGCTGGCGGCGGCGGCATGCAGCCCATGGCCCAGGCCATCATGGCCGACTCCTTTGAGCCGCATAAGCGCGGGCAGGCCTTCGCCCTCTACGGCCTCGTCGCCGTGCTCGCGCCATCCATCGGTCCCACCCTCGGCGGCTGGATCACCGACAACTTCTCCTGGCGCTGGATCTTCTTTATCAACATCCCCGTCGGCATCCTCGCCTTCATCCTTGTCACCCGCCTCGTTGAAGATCCGCCGTGGATCAAGGCCGATCCTTCGAAGCTTCGCAACATGGACTACGTGGGGCTCGCATTTCTCACCGTCGCCATGGGCGGCATGCAGATCATGCTCGACAAAGGCGAAGAGAACGACTGGTTCGCCTCCGGCTTCATTCGCTTTTTCGCTGTCCTCTTCGTCGGCGGCATGATCGGGCTTGTGGTCTGGGAATGGCGACACAAAGATCCGCTCATCAACCTGAAGCTCTTCCGCTTCAAAAATTTCGCAATCTGTTGTTTCCTCATGATGCTGGTCGGAGGCGTGCTGAACGCGAACACCGTTTTGCAGCCGCAATTCATGCAGCAGTTGCTGGGTTACAACGCGACTACCGCAGGCCTCGCGCTCACCGCGGGCGGCATTGCGCTCGTGATTGTCATGCCCATGGCCGGCTTCGCCACCGGCAAGATCTCTGCACGCACGTTGGCGGTGGCCGGGTTCATCATGTTCATCGTCACCTTCCGCTACGCCGCCTATGTCACCAATCTGCAGATGAGTTTTGCCCAGGCTTCCTGGCTCCGCGTTGTTCAAATGCTCCCGCTTCCCTTCTGCTTCATCTCCATCACCAACGCTGCCTACGTCGGCATGCCCAAAGAGGAAAGCAACCAGGTCGCCGGCCTCATCAACTTTGTGCGCAACATCGGCGGCAGCATCATGATCGCCATCACCAATGCGCAGGTCACTTCGCGCTCGCTTTGGCATCAGCAACATCTTCAGGCCGCGATGCAGTCAGGCTCCGACGCATTCACGCAGCACAGCCAGGCGCTCACGGGATTCCTCAGCGGCACATTCGGCGGCCCCAACAGCGCCGGCATGGCTCTCGCATCCATCTACAACCAGCTCAATCAGCAAGCGCAGATGCAGGGCTACCAGGACGTGTACATGGAGCTCTCGTGGCTATCGTTCTTCCTCGTCTTCATGGCCTTCATGCTGAATGCCAACCGTCCCGGACAGGGCCCAGGCGCCTCGGCGATGCACTGACGTTGTCGAAGCCTGAGCTTGGTTCGATGAGCGGACATGCGCGAAGTCGGCCCTGATTTACACTTGCTCTGCTCATCTTCCAGGAACGACAGACCATCAAACGAAGGCGAAGGTTCAACCGATGCCCAACCCAGTGCTCGATCTGAAACGAACTGCACTCCTCAGCATGGACCTGCAAAATGCGGTCGTATCGACCTACACCAAGGACGATTCCGAATTCCTTCCCCGTGTCGCAACCGTGCTCAAGGCCGCAAGAGAGCGTGACCTCCGCGTAATCCACGTGATGGTAGGCTTCCGGCCCGGTCTCCCCGAGGTCAGCCCGCGCAACCAGCTCTTCGGCGCCATCAAGAACTCGCCCCAATGGCAGCAGGTCTTTCAGGGACCCGCCGGCGCAATTCATTCCGATGTCGCGCCCCAGGCCGATGAGGTCATCATCACCAAGCACCGCGTCAGCGCCTTCAGCGGAACCGACCTGGACATGATTCTGCGCGCGAGCGACATCGACACCCTCATCCTCCTGGGGATTGCGACCAGCGGAGTCGTGCTCTCAACGCTGCTGCACGCAAGCGACGGCGACTATCAGCTCTTCGTTGTAAAAGATTGCTGCACTGATCAGGACCCCGAGGTGCATGCGTGTCTGACTGAGAAGCTCTTTCCGCGCCGCGCCACGGTTCTTACCGCAAGCGATCTTTCTGAGATCCTGCAATCGGCAACGGATTGAACGCGATTTAAACCCAAAATCGAAAACGCCAGAGACCTTGCGGCCTCTGGCGCTTTCCGGATGATCTTATAGCTCATCGGATCATGCATCGTCCCGTTCTGCCCGTTGATGAGGTTGCGAGTCGCCCCGCATCCTGCATCTTCCCACCCAGCCCGGGTTGCGTTTCCGGGTTGCCCCGTACCTCGCTCCCTTTTTGCTGAGCCGGCATCCGAATCCTCGGGTTGCCCCTTGGCTTCAGACCTTCGGCTGTGCCGGCGATGGTCCGCTCAGGTTGCCCCGCGCTTCGCATGCCTTCGGCGTTGCTGGTTTCAGCAAGGTGCTGGGTTTCCCCAGTGGCTCTCGCCTCCTCCTGCAGCGCCCGCGATGTAGGACTTGGGTTGCCCCTCGTCCTGCATCTCCGGCTTTACCGGCAATGGATCGTCGAGTTGCCCCGACTCTCGCATTTTTCGGCGTTGCCGACTTGCCAATCCTCGAGTTGCCCCGAGTCCTGGCCTTTCGGTATCGCCGACGATTCGTCGTCCAGGTCGCCCCAAACTCCGAATCCTCCGGCACCGGCTGATAGATATCCGAGTTACCTCGGATCACGCACCATCCGGTTTTGCCTTGGTTGCATCTCCAGGTTGCCCCGGACATCCTCCCTTGGCTACGGCAATCGACCAATTTCCAGGTTGCCCTAAATCTCGGGTTTCTCGCCGTTCGCCGATTCCCCGTGCTTCGAGTCGCCCCGAACCTTGGTTCCTCGGCTGATCCGTATCGGCTTCCGCGAGTTGCCCCGCTTCTGCATCTACGGCTGAGTCGATGATGTCTCCCTGGCTGAATCGAACTTTGCATCCTCAGCGCGCGCTGCGGATGAATCTTCGGAGTCCAATCAAGTCACAACAAGTCGCGATCTGGCTTCCGGCGCACTCTCAATCTCAATCTTTGTGTCCACTATCGACATTGCTGCCGACCATGAACCTTTAAATCGAAACAGTTACTTGCACCTTCTGCCGGGCCGGAGCTGTTGTTCCAATCAGCTACAGAGTCACCAGCTAGTTAGAGACAGTAGGCCTGATCGATCTGTGGATGCAAGTGCAAAACCCTATTGTTTTCTGTGGATATCACCATTCATGGTGCATTCACTTTCGAATATTGCCCCATATCACGCATTTCCCACATAAATCGGCAATTCTTCTGCGATAAGTTGCTTGCTTGCATCGCGAATGATGTTCCAACTAAATACTAAATAAGCAACTGGTCCCCACTTAGCTGGCCTGGAGCTCACCAATAAGTGAGGTCCTCTCGACCGGTTGCCAGCAACCCCCTGCACAAACAACCTTCCCAGAAAGCCTTCCCTCCTGTACAACAATCAGCACCGGCCTTCTCCTCTGATGTCAACTTGTCGCCCCGCTGTAAACGAGGTCCATCGAATGCAAAAAGCCCGGCGTCTGCCACCAGTCTGGCTCATGGGCCTCACCAACGCGCCCTTCGGCTTCACCGGCGGATTCTGCGCCGTCATCATCCCTCAGATTCTTGCTGCCCACGGCGTTTCCGCAGGGCACATCGCTACCATTGCGGCAACGATTCTCTCCCCCGGCTTCTGGATCTTCGCCGTCTCTCCAATGCTCGACGCATGGCTGAGCCGCCGCACGTACGCCCTCATCTTCGGATCGCTCACCGCCGCAGCGGTAATCTTCACCGTCGCGCACCCCGGCAGCCCCGGCCTGGTTGAAGCCGTCATGCTCCCCGGCTTTGCCGCCGCCATGCTCTACCAGGGCGCGGTCGGCGGATGGATGGGCAGCCTTATCGACAAGCAGGACGACAGCCGCCTCGGCGTCTGGTTTGCCGTATCGAATCTCAGCGCCGGTGGGCTCATGATGGTTCTTGCGGGCGAACTGATCAGCCGCCTTTCGCCCACGCTGGCCGGAACCATCATGGGCGCTGCAATCCTTCTTCCAATGCTGCTTTTTCTGGCTATCCCCTCGCCGCCACCCGAGCGCTGCCCTGCACGCGAGAGCTTTGGTCGCTTCAATCGCGAACTCGCCTCCCTTCTCAAACAGCGCCAGGTCCTCATGGCATTGGCTCTCTTTCTTCTCCCCGCGGCCTCCTTCGCGCTCACCAATGTCCTGGGCGGCACTGGTTCCGATTTCTTCACCAGCGAACGCGCCGTGAGCCTATTTGCCGGCGTAGGATCGACTGCGGCCGGCATCGTCGGCAGCTTCCTTCTCTTCCCGCTCGCACGCCGATTCCCACTCCGCCTCGTCTACCTCGCCATCGGCATCGTCGGTGCCATCTTCACCCTCAGCCTCCTCACGTTACCGCGCGCTCCGTGGACATTCGGCATCGCCATCACAGGAGAGAATCTCTTCCAGGCACTCGCCTTCGCAACCGGGAACGCCATCACTTTCGAGGTCATCGGGCCCGACAATCCCTTCGCCGCCACCCTGTTCACCGTCCTCATAGCCGCCACCAACTTGCCCGTCACCTACATGCAATTCCTCGACGGCCGCGGCTACGACTGGCACGGCCTCACCGGCAGCTTCGTCACCGACGCCACCATCAGCATCGCCGCCTGTCTCCTCCTCGCCTGGATGCTTCTGCGGTGGCGTGTCACACCCACGGCTGTCGCACAGCCACTTGCGCCAATTGGCGAAAACGCCGACTGAATCCTCAATTGCCGTCCCGAACCCGCCGATTTGCATTCCGGCCGCCTACAGTGTTTCAATCGTGTTTACTGAAACAGGGGTGCTCCACGGTGTGGGGCTGAGAAGATACCCTCGAACCCGATCCGGATAATGCCGGCGTGGGAAGCTTTCGAAGCCAGTTTGGCCAACTTCCTCGAATCCCAGCGCAGTCCGCCCTTGTTTCATGAAAGTGGGAACAAGGCATGCGTGCGCGTCCATTTCGTCCTCGACAACTAGATTCCAGCTCTCCGCAGCGAGGATCTGACCAGCGCTTCACCGCCGGCTTCACGCTCGGCACAGATCTCCGCCTGCGGACATTCTCGCAGTGCTTCGTCGCCTGCGTCCTCGCTCTCGTCCCCGCTAGCGCATGGGCGCAAACCGCAACACCCCCAAACACACCCACACCCCAGAATCCACCCGCAAACACTGCGCAGCAAAAGCCAGACCGCGTCACCACAACCGTCGTTGTTCATGGCGAGGTCAAAGACGATTACCTCTCTGACGCCGGAATCGCATCGGGTCTCGATAGCACGCCGCTCAGCGAGACGCCGCTCTCCGTCACGGCTGTGACTTCCGCCCTGATGAGCGATCAGATTTCGCGTGTGCTTTCAGATGTCATCAAGAACGACGCGTCTGTTGGCGAAGACTATGCGCCCGTCGGCTACTACGGTGACTACCAAATCCGCGGATTCCCCATCGATCTCGCCACCGGCCTGCAGATCAACGGCATGACCATCGCAGGCGAGCAGGATGTTCCCCTCGAAAACAAGCAGCGCGTCGAATTCGTCAAGGGCATTGCTGGACTCGAAAGCGGCGTTGCATCCGCAGGCGGCGTCATCAACTATGCGACCAAAGAGCCGATCCCAGGCGAGCGTCCCACCCTCGACGTAGCCACCGACCATCGCGGCTCCTCCTATGGATCAACGGAATTTCTGCTGCCTGGATTCCATGGCAATTCCGGCCTTCTCATTACCGCCGCCGGCGAGGATATCCACACCTATGTCGAAGGCGCGAACGGCTGGCGCGGGATGGGTGCTGCCAACGGCCGATGGCGACTCGGCGACGCCACCGACTTGATGACCGACTTCGAATATCAACACAAGGTCGAGCGCTCCGAGGCTGGCTATCAGTTGCTCGGCGGCACCACGGTGCCCGCTCCCGTTTACCCCTCGGTGATGCTCGGCTTTCAGCCCTGGTCAAAGCCCAACACCTTCGACACCTTCAACGCCGGCGCGCGCCTTCAGCACAAACTCGCTGCGAACTGGAGCCTCCGCTTCGGTGGCTCCTACAGCCATTCGCTCATCGATGACAACGTCATCTGGCCTTACGGTCCGGCCCTCGACGCCGACGGCAACTCCCTCTGCCCCGACTCGCCTTACTACTTCTTCTGCCCCGACGGCAGTTACGAAAGCTACGACTACCGCAGCCCCGGCGAACTGCGCATCGATGCCCTCGGAGAAGCGCTCGTTCTGGGCCACTTCACCACCGGCAAAATCAGCCACGACGTAGTCGGCGGAGGATCTCTCTTTCACCGCTCAGTCGATCTCTCTCCCACCATCGTCTACACGCCGCTTGGCGTGGAAAACGTCTACCAGCCGAATATCCCCTACGCGCCCGAAAGCCCCTATCAGCAGGCAGGCCCCTCCGCGTTGGCCGACTTCAACCACCAGGGCTCCGCCATCGTGCAGGAGCGCGCCCATCTCCCCGGCAATGTCGTCCTGCAGGCAGGCGGCCGATTTGTCCAGGTCACCGACTTCAACTACACCGCGCCTCGAACCCTGTGGCTACCGCAGTACGGAGCCACCTACTCGCCCGTGCACGACCTCATGCTCTATGGCAACTACAGTGCCCTGCTTTCGCTTGGGCCCCAGGCCTCGTGGTGGGTCGACAACGCGAATCTCTTCCTGACGCCCTTCATGACACGCCAATCCGAGATAGGCGCAAAATACGAACACGCAATTCTCCTCACTGCCGCGCTCTTCCGCATGCGCCAGCCCTTCTTCTATCCCAAGGTCATACAAGCCGCTGACAGCTTTTGCCCGACCAATCTTATGACTGGCGGCGCCGTCATGCCCGGCGACCTCTGCTTTGAATCCGAGGGCCATGAAACCCACGACGGCATCGAACTGAACGCACAAGGCAAAGCCGCAAACTGGATCCAGCTCAGCGCATCGGCGACGGCCCTGCGCGCAGTCTCCAGCGACACAGGCACACCCGCATTCGACAATAAGCAGGTCATCAACGTTCCCCGCTTTCACACCGCGCTCTTCGCGGATGTCCTGGTTGCCCATGCCCGAGGCCTGCATATCATGCCCGGCTGGAGCTACACCAGCCGCAAAGAAGCCACGCGCGACGACCTCGTCAGCGTAGGCGGATACAACCTCTTCAACCTCGGCGCCCGCTACACCCCAGGCGGCGAAAGCGGCCGCATGACGTTCCGCTTGTACGCCGACAACATTCTCGACAAGCGCTACTGGAAAGACACCGGCGCCAGCTACGGCGACACCTTCATCCATCAGGGCGCGCCAACGACGGTCAGGCTCTCGGCACACTACACGTTTTAGCGATTGAGATCCCAGTAAGGAACTGCATTGAACCAAGCCACGAAAGCGCACGGATTGGACGGCACGCTGGTCGAGCCCGACTGGCCGCCGCTGAATCTCGACGAGGTCCGCACGCTGCTGCGGAGCTTCCCCACTGCCGGCGACCCGATCGAGATTCTATCCTCCAGCCCGCGCCCCTTCTCAGCCGCAGGCGTCATCAGAACCAGCCACGGCAAAGTCTTCATCAAGCGCCACGCGCGCGCGGTTCGCGATGCCGAAGGCCTCAGAGAAGAGCACCGCTTCATGCGCCATCTTTGCGCAAATGGCTTTGAAGTACCCCGCATCCTCGCCACCGCCGCAGCCGAAACCGCAGTTGAGATCAACGATTGGACCTACGAAGTACACGAGATCCCCGCCGGCCTGGACCTTTATGAAGACGCGATATCCTGGACTCCGTTCCGATCAGCAGACCACGCTCGCTCCGCAGGCGAAATGCTGGGCCGCCTCCACATTGCCGCGCAGCATTTCGATGCTCCGCCGAGAAAGCCGCGCCCTCTCGTTGCAAGTTTCAGCATCTTCGCCTCGCAAGACGCACGAGAAGCGCTCAAGCAATACCTCGAAGCTCGCCCCTTACTGAACCTGCACCTACCAACCTACCGCGATTGCGCCGAGGCCATCGATCTGCTCAGTCCCTTCCACGACGAACTCAAGCCGCTCCTGCCCTCGCTCCATCCGCTCTGGACACAGAACGACCTGCACGCCTCCAATCTTTTCTGGAGCGACACCAGCTCTCGCGCCCGTGCCACCGCTGTCATCGACTTCGGCCTCGCCGATCGTACCAACGCCGTCTACGACATCGCCCAGGCCATCGAACGCAACATTGTGGAATGGCTCACCCTCATGCGCGACTCCAAAAACGGCGAAGATGTCCCGGTACACCTGGACCACCTGGATGCCATGCTCGACGGCTATGAGCAAGTCCGGCCTCTCAGTCACGCAGAAGCCGCCGCACTCGCCCCGATGGTGGCCTTGGGCCACGCGGAATTCGCGCTCACTGAGGCCCATTACTTCCTCGGCGTTCTCCACTCACAAGAAAAAGCTCGCATCGCCACCAATGATTACCTCGTGAAGCATGCACGATGGTTTCGCGGTCCCGGCACGAAAAGCCTCCTCGAACCTCTCCGCCGCTGGGCCGAAACGCGTCAACCCCAGGCGGTGCGCGCATGATTCTCTCCGCCATAGCCCACTATCTCGCTGCAAACTGGGTCGAACTCGCCGGCTTCGTCACCACCGCTGTCGGCATCTGGCTCACCACCCGACGACTGCTCATCTGCTGGCCCGTCGTCCTCGCCGCCGACATTCTTTACCTCGTTGTCTTCTACCGGGCGCGGCTTCTCTCCGACGCGCTGCTTCAGGTCTTCTTCATTGCCTTCACCCTCTACGGCTGGTGGCATTGGTGGCGCGGCGTGCGCGAAGACGGAGAAGTGCGCGTAGTCCCTCTCGCCTTACCGAGCCTTCTCATCGCGCTCGTTGCCGGCATCGCGGGCAGCTTCGTGCTCGGTGAACTGGCTAAGCGACTTCACGCCGCCCTTCCCTACCTCGACGCGACACTCACGAGCTTCAGCCTCGTCGGCAGTTGGTGGCAGGCACGCAAGCACATCGCCAACTGGTGGCTCTGGATCGTGGTCAACCTCATCTACATTGGCGAGTACATGTATAAGGACCTGTGGCTAACCGCCGTACTTTATGCTGGCCTCGTCGGTCTCGCTATACTCGGCCTGCGCGACTGGCAGCGTGCCGCGCGCTCAGCTCAAACCGCAGCCTGCACCACGTTGCGCAGCGGCTCTCCGGCCATATAGCGCCGCAGTTCGTCAGCCGCAATTTTCAGCGAACGTAGCGCAAACTCGGGACTCGATCCACCGACATGCGGTGTGATCAGCAGGTTCGGACACTTCCACAAAGGATGTCCAACCGGCAACGGCTCCGGATCTGTTACATCCAGCACCGCGCGAATCTTCCCGCCTTGCAAAGCTTCAACCAGCGCGTCGGTATTCACAATCGGTCCACGCGCCGCATTCACCAGCAGCGCTCCTTGCTGCATCAGTGAAAACTGCTGCGCGCCGATCAGCCATCGCGTCTCCGCTGTTGACGGCAGAATCAGCACAATCACCTGGGCCTTCGGCAGCAAAGCATCCAGTTCCTCCACTGCATGCACCCTGGGATCTTCCCGTGCCGTCCGCGCAAGCCGGATCAGTTCCACATCGAACGGCTGCAGCATGCGCTCGATCTCCTTGCCAATCGAGCCATACCCCACCAGCATCACCGTCTTCCCCGTGAGCTCCTCCAGCATTACAGGCGGATAATGCGTCCGCGTATCGCCAGTGATCGCGGCAAATTCCGCGCTCGCCTCAAACCGCCGCTTCCACTCCCCCGACCGCTGTATATCGAGAAACAGCGGGAAATGCTTCAGCATCGTCAGAATCGCTGAAAGCGTCCACTCTCCCGTCGAAATGTTGTGCGCCCCGCGTGCATTGCAGATGGTCACATGCGGCCCCATCGCGGCGGGAATCCATTCGGTCCCAGCCATCAGCGACAACACCAGCTTTACGCCGCGCAGATGCGGAACGATCTGCGTGTTCCTCGTCGGATAAGGATCGGGAATCCACACCTCGATCTCAACATCGTGGTCAAGATCGCGCGGCAGGCGAATCAACTCGATTCCCGCCGGGAAATCGTCAAGCAACTCCGCCGCTATATTTGCTGAGTATCCAACACGAAGCATAGACAAAGAAAAATACGCAGAGAATCGTGATCCAGCCTCTATGCTACATGCTGTGTGCTCCAGACTGCGGCACGAATGCTTCCCAAGTGCGTCATGCTATGACAGAGGAGTTTCTCCTCCACGCTTATGCGATTGACCAAAGACAGGACGTGGTCGCAACAGCAACTCGCCGTTAAACTGCGCGTTGAGGGTGCCACCCGGCAAGGCCTGCTCAACTGGGAGCGCAGGCGGCTCCTGATCGACTCAGCCAAAACCGCCGTCGCTGCAGCCCTCTGCTGGTGGATTGCACTGCGCTTCGGCCTGCATGACGGCTACTGGGGAGCCATCAGCGCCATCATCGTTCTGCAGTCCAACTTCGGCGCCACCATCTCCGCCTCGCGCGATCGCATCCTGGGCACGATCATTGGCGCCGCCTTTGGCTTCGCGTTTTCGCTCTTCGGAGCACTCCCGTGGAACTTCATCCTTGCAGCATTGTGCGCCTTTATCCTCTGCGGACTTCTCGGCCTGCGCAACAGTTCGCGGCTTGCCGGTGTCACCATTGCGATTGTGATGCTCGTGCATTCAACCGGCTCCCACTGGTTGCTCGCCCTGCATCGAGTCGGCGAAGTTTTCCTTGGAATCATCGTGGCAATTGCCGTCTCAACTCTGGTCTTCCCCGATCGTGCGCGCCTGCGATTGCGCGATGGCCTCGCCCAGGAATTCCTCGTGCTCAATGCCTTCTTCGAAGGCATCCTGCAAGGCTTCCGCGGGCTTCCCGCAGCAAACCTCGCCGAACTGCGCGAAGATACTCTCGCCATGTTGCGCAGCAATAACAGTTTCTTGGAAGCATCGCGCAACGAGCCCTCCGGCGGCCCCGGGTGGCGCGAGGGTCTCGGCATGCTGGCGCAGTTTGGCCGCACCATCTTCGATGTGCTTGTTGCCCTCGAGCTCGCCGTGCGCGAAAGCCACGAAGACCGGTACGCCCAGCAACTCGAACCCGAACTGGGCCACCTCGTTGCCGATGTCCAGTCAGGCTTTCAATACCTCGCGAAATGCATTCACGGCTGGCGATTCCACATCCCGCCACCCAATCTCAATCTTGAGGAGGACGTCGCGCAGCTCGAAGACCGCATGGCCCAGGTGCGCCACACAAGTTCGAACTTCTCGCAAGCTGAAATCCTGCGCGCCTACGCTCTCCAGTTGCACCTCAAGCAGATCGCCCGGCTCCTGCGCTCATCGCGCGTAGAAACCAGCCGAGCCATCGGCGAGGCGCAACTCAACGAAAGCTAGCCGAGAAATTTGCGCAATGCCTCGGCGCAATCCTCGATCTCCTTCGTCGTGATCGCATACCCGAACCGCAGATGCCCTTCCCCCTGCGCTCCAAAAACGGACCCCGGAATCGTAGCAATGTGCGCCTTCTCAAGAAGAATCTGCGCAGCCGTGCGGCTATTCTTGTGAATCTTCTCGACATTCGGAAAGGCATAGAATGCGCCCGCGGGTGGCTCGCAATTCAGCCCAACCTCGTTCAGCACTCCTACCAGCAGATCGCGCCGTTTCCGGTACTCCTCGCGATACGCGACAATCTCCGACTCGGGCGTCTTCAGCGCATGAATCATCGCCTGTTGCACAAAGGTCGTCACGCCATTCGTCGAGTAAAGAACAATCTTTCGCAGCGCCGTCATGAAGGGTTCCTTGGCTACCGCGTATCCCGCGCGCCATCCCGTCATCGCATACGTCTTTGAGAACGTGAAGCACGTGATGGTGCGCTCCGCCATGCCCGGCAACGAAGCTATGGAGAAATGCTCGCCCCCGTACACGAGATCCTCGTACGCCTCATCGGCGATCACGATCAAGTCACGCTCGCGTGCGAAAGCCGCCACTTCCTCCGCCTCTGCCCGTGTGAAAACCAGCCCACTCGGATTCTGTGGCGTGTTGTAGTAGATGGCCCGCGTCTTCGGCGAAGAAAACTGCTCCAGCGTCTTGCGAATTCCATTTCGCCGCGCCGTCGCCGTCGGCACCGACAGCGGACGCGCCTGCGTCCCCGTCACAAGATCGGCAATCGGCGTCCAATAAGGCGAGAAGATGAGCGCGTCATCGCCCGGATCAAGCACACTTTGAAACGCCCCATACAAAGCCTGCGAGCCGCCAACCGTCGCAATCACCTCGTCGGTCGTTGCGTTGATCCCATTCTTTGCGGCAAGCTTTTCCACCAGCGCCTTGCGCAACGGCAACACTCCCGATGACGGCGCGTAATGCGTGTAGTTCTCCACCAGGGCCTTCATTGCCGCATACTTGATCGCTTCCGGCGTTTCAAAATAGGGCTCGCCCCCGTGCAGCGAATGCACCTGCAGCCCATCTGCCCGCATCTCCATGACCTTGTTGCGAATCTGCACGATATCAGAGAATCCAACCTCATCCAGGCGCTTCGCCAGGCGGATCCCACTTGGTTTCGTCATGGCCTACGGTCTCTCTTTCGCACACAATTTTAATTACGGGTGTTTCCAGAATATCCGATGACTTAAAGCGCGGGGCAGAATGTGAGATTCAGCGATGATGCTTTCAAATTCAAACCGGAAGCAGATTTGTATAGACCGCCATCCCCACCACTGCATCCACTCCCATCGCATCCAGCTCATCGATCTCCTGCTGGCTTCGAATTCCCCCCGCCACGATCAGTTGGCGCGCCGTCAATCCGCGCAACCGCGCAGCGGCGTCGATCGGAAATCCCTGCATCAAACCCTCGCCATCGACGTGCGTGTAGAGATATCCGGCCACATGCGGATCGAGCAGCGGTATCGCCTCATCGGGCGTCAGCGCCACCTGCGCCTTCCAGCCCTTCACCGCGATGCGACCATTCTTGGTGTCGATTCCCGCCACCACCCGCTCCGCCCCCGCAGCAGAAGCGAGTTCTGAAGCGACATCCACATTCACTTTTCCGTCTTCTGAAAACAGCGCCGATCCAATGATCACTCGTCGCGCGCCTGCATCCAGCACCTCTCGTGCGCGATCGGCCGAACGAATTCCCCCACCCACCTGGCACGGAAGTTGTCGCGCGATCTGCGCAACCAGTACGCAGTTATCCCCCTGCCGCATCGCCGCATCCAGATCGATCAGCTGCACCAGCGGAAAACGCGAGAACTTCTCAATCCAGTATTCGAAATCGTCAAACGAAAGCCGCAGCTTCTCGCCCTGCACCAGCTGCACGATCTTCCCGCCCATCAAATCAATCGAAGGAATCAGCATGGCAGCCTCACCGGAACACCCGCGGCAACCAGTTCCTCTTTAAGCGATCGTGCACTCGACACGCCGAAGTGGAAGATACTCGCTGCCAATGCCGCATCTGCTCTCCCTCGAGAAAATACATCAGCAAAGTGAGCCACCGTCCCCGCGCCCCCCGACGCAATTACCGGAATGTTCACCGACTCGCTCACTGCCGCTGTAAGCTCGCAGTCAAATCCCGCCCGCGTCCCATCAGCATCCATCGACGTCAGTAAAATCTCACCGGCTCCGCGCGCCTCCGCTTCAAGTGCCCACTCCACAACACGCCGCCCCGCAGGCTTTCGCCCGCCCTGCACAAACACCTGCGCATCGCGCACCGGGTCCTCGGCCTCTGGATCGCGCCGCGCATCGATCGCCACCACCACGGCCTGCGCTCCAAAACTCCGCCCAATCGCGCTGATCAGCATGGGATCGGCCAGAGCCGCCGAGTTGATACTGATCTTGTCAGCACCCGCCTCGAACACCTGCTCCGCCTCCTCGGCGCTGCGAATGCCGCCTCCAACCGTGAACGGCACAAACAACTCCCGCGCCGTGCGCCGCACCGTCTCCAGCAGGGTCTGTCGCCCTTCATGCGTGGCCGTAATATCCAGCAGCACAATCTCGTCCGCGCCTTCCCGTGCATGCCGCGCCGCCAGCGCCGCCGGATCACCGGCGTCAACGATGTCCACAAACTGCACGCCCTTCACCACGCGCCCAGCGTGGACGTCGAGACAGGCAATTATGCGCTTGGTCAGCATGTCCACTCCAAGAAGTTGCGCAAGATCTTCAACCCCGTCTCCCCCGACTTCTCCGGATGAAACTGCACGCCCATCACATTGCCGCTCTCCACCGCAGCAGCGAAGGGTTCAATGTATTCCGCAACCGCAGCGGTGTCCGCAGTGACGGGAGCTTTATAGGAATGCGTAAAGTAAACGAACTCGCCCGCCCCAACCCCAGCAAGAAGAGGCGAACCGGAAGTCGTCTCTAACGAATTCCATCCCACATGGGGAACCTTTTGGTTGCATTCCGGAAATCGTGTGCACGACTCTTTGAAATGCCCGAGCCCCCGTTGGTCCGCCGCTTCGCTCGAGCCCGCATACAACCACTGCATCCCCACGCAAATGCCAAGAAATGGCACTCCCCGCGCAATCGCAGCGCGCATCGCTCCCGTCATGCCAGTCGAATCCAACCGCTCGGTTGCCGCGAAATGCCCCACCCCCGGCAACACAATCCGCTCCGCCGACTCGATCAGCGACAAATCCGAACCCGTCACTACGACGTCCGCACCCAGGTGCCGCAGCGCCTTCAACACCGACGTCAGATTCCCAGCTTTGTAGTCGATCACCGCGATCATTTCATCACCGCTGACAAGGCGATGTCCCAGAACCACAGGACTAAGACGATCATCGATCCAAGAAGCACAGGAGTCTTGAATTTCTTGTCTGGGCTAATGAGACCCAGAATCACTCCTATGACGCCGAGCAGAAACCCGATTTCTGCCCATGTCGCCATCGCGCCAGAATGACTTGCAACGAAATTCCGACTCACAACTAACTTGCCGGCATAAGCCAAAAAGCCTGCGCCAACGACAACGACCCCCACCCGACCACACTTTTGCCGCCACGTACGTTCCGTCATCAGAGTAGCCCTTTCGTGCTCGGCAGCATCTCGCCCAGTTGCTTATCGCGTGAACACGCTACGCGCAGCGCCCGCGCAAAAGCCTTGAAGATCGCCTCAACCTTGTGATGATTCGACCGGCCGTACATCGTCTTCACGTGCACATTCGCCCGCGCACCACGCGCAAATCCCTCAAAGAAGTCCGTCACCAACTCCGTCTGCAGATCGCCCACCAGCCGCGTTCGCACCTTGGTATCCACCGAATATGCCGCACGCCCGCTCAAATCCACGGCGGCAATTGCGAGCGTCTCGTCCATTGGCATCACAAAGTAGCCGGCGCGCAGTATCCCGCGCTTGTCACCCAACGCGCGATCGAACGCCTCGCCAAGCGCGATCCCCACATCCTCAACAGTGTGGTGCTGATCCACATCGAGATCGCCCTTGCACGTGAGTTCCAGGTCAAACGCGCCATGCCGCGTAAACAACTCCAGCATGTGATCAAAGAATCGGATGCCTGTCGAGACCTTGTACTGGCCCTTGCCTTCGATCTTGAGATCAATGGCTATGCGCGTTTCATTGGTATCGCGCACAACAACGCCTCTGCGAACAGCCTTCCCAGCCGATTTCTTCCGCACCGTAACCGCCATCATCGCCCATCCTTCTTGCCGCGCAATGTCTCCATCGTCTTGTTCAGAACGCCAACGGCCTCGCGCATCTGCTCCCGCGTGCCGATCGTGATGCGAACACAACCGTCGCAGCCCGGGTCATTCGACCGATCGCGCACCAGCACGCCGCCGGCAGACATCAGGCGCACAAACTCAGCATGTTTCGCTCCGATCTCCACCAGAATAAAATTCGCATGACTCGGCCAGCGGCGAACAGCTTCTGCATCCAGCGCCGCCGCAAATTCTTCGCGCGCGGCAATCACTTCCCCGACATACCAGTCCAGGTATCCAGAGTCTTCCAGCGCCGGCGGCAAACAGGCCAGCGCAAGCGAGTTGACGCTATATGGCGAGAGCACCCGACGAACCCACTGCATCGACTCGACCGGCCCAGCCAGCACTCCAATCCGCAACCCCGCCAGTCCATATGCTTTCGAAAACGTGCGCGCCACTACTACATTCGGCAAAGTGTCGATCAGGTCGATCACGGTTTCGCCGTAGAAATGAAAATACGCCTCATCCACCAGCACCACGGCCTGCGGAGCCCGTTGAGCGATTTCAATAATCTGCTCTCTCGTCGCAATTGAACCCGAAGGGCTGTTGGGATTCGCAATTGCGATGATCTTTGTCCGCGGTGTAATTGCGCTCAGCAGCCGCTCATATGGAAACTGCAAATCGTCGGCAGCCTGCACCGTTACCGCTCGAGCATCCGTCGCCGACGCGTAGACCTCGTACATCGTGTACGTCGGAACCGGCAGCAAAAGCTCGTCGCCTGATTCAAGAAACGTCTCGAAGAGAACGTGAATCGCCTCATCTACTCCATTGGTCAGAACAAGCTGTTCCGGCGCGATACCCAGATGTTTGGCAAAAATGCGCTCCACTGGCGCACGTTCCGGATAGCGCGTAAGGTCGGCAGCCGAAATCCGCCCGAGAACTTCCCTCGCCTTCGGCGAGCACGCAATTGTGTTCTCGTTGAAGTCGAGTCGCATCGCATCGCGATTCCCCAGCGGCGGATGATATTCCTTCATCGCCTGCACGCGCGCACGCGGAGCGGGTTGAACCGCCGAAACAGACTTATCCACGGTCCTTCCCTCCGCCAACCGCCACCGGCCCTCGCGTCCGTGAGCCTTTGCGTAGCCGCACGCGTATCGCTTCAGCGTGTCCGGTCAAACCCTCAGCCTCGGCCAATACCGCCGCCTGCGAACCCATCGCGCGCATTCCCTGCGCAGTGTACTCCTGCACGGTAATCAGCTTTACAAAATCATTCACGCTGAGTCCTCCGCGAACCCGCGCCATCCCGCCCGTGGGCAAAGTGTGATTCGGCCCCGAGATGTAATCGCCCATCGGCTGGGCAGACCAGCCGCCGACAAACACCGAACCCGCATTCGAAACCCAATCCAGATCTTCGGCCGAATCCACGGTCAAATGCTCCGGAGCAAGGCGATTTGTAATTGTCCGCGCCTCCTCGAGGTCTGCAGCGACGATCACAACTCCATTCTGATCGAGCGCAGCACGTGCCACAGGATTCTTGCGGCTTTGCACCCTCACTTCCGTAACCACCCGCTGCGCGAGTTCATTTCGCGTCGTCACAAGGATCGCAACCGCCTCGGGATCGTGCTCCGCCTGCGCCACAATGTCTGCGGCAATCTCCGCCGCATCTCCCAGTTCACTCGTCACCACAATCTCCGTGGGGCCCGCCAGCATATCAATCGCGCAATCAAAGGCGACCAGCCGCTTGGCCGCAGTCACATACAGATTTCCAGGTCCGACAATCTTGTCCACGCGCGCAATCGTCGACGTCCCGTATGCAAGCGCTGCAATCGCATGAGCCCCACCCACTCGATAGAACTCCGTGATGCCAAGCAGATCTGCCGCCGCCAGCGTCTCAAGCGCCGGCTTCGGCGAGACCACCACAATCCGTTCCACCCCCGCCACCTGCGCTGGAATCGCCGTCATCAGCAGCGTCGAAGGCAATGGATGCCGTCCGCTTGGCACATAACAACCCACCGACCCAAGCGGCCGAACAAGCTGCCCAACGGTAAGCCCCGCCGTTGAAGACCTGCTCCACGACTTGGGAAGCTGTCGCTTGGCAAATGCCCGAATCTGCCTCGCCGCCGTTTTCAGAGCCTCGCGAAGCGCCGGATCAATCGCCTTCCACGCCTCAGCCATTTCCTGCGGCGTAATCTTCAACTTCGCCGCATCCCGGAGCCCGTCAAACTGCGCCGCATAACGAAGCAACGCGCGATCGCTGCCACGCCGAACGCGCGCGACGATGCGCTTCACCGTCGGCAGCACCGAATCCAGCGCCGCTCCGCCCCGATTTTCCAGTGCGGCCAGAACTGCAGCAGCTTCGCGTGCCCCTCGCCCTCGAGTTCGAATCACTCTCATCGCTCTCGTCCAGTCTCTGCCTACAGTACGACTTTATTCAGTGGATACTCGACGATCCCGGTTGCACGCGCCGCCTTCAACTTGGGAATCACATCCCGCGCCACGCGCTCTTCCACAATCGTGTTCACAGCCACCCACTCCGAATTGCTGAGCTGCGAAATCGTCGGCGAATTCAGCGCCGGCAGCACTGCCAGCACCGCATCCAGATCGGCGCGTTGTACGTTCAGCATCAGCCCGACCTGCGACTGCGCATCAATCGCTCCCCGCAGCATCAGAGCAATCTGATCGATCTTCTCCCGCTTCCATGCGTCCGCCAGCGTCGCTTTCCCCGCGATCAGGTGCGTCTCGCTCTCCATCACTGTGTCGATAATTTTCAGATGGTTGGCCTTCAGCGAGCTCCCCGTCTCCGTCACTTCGACAATGGCATCGGCAAGTGTCGGCGGCTTCACTTCGGTAGCGCCCCAGCTAAATTCCACCTTCACATTCACGCCTTTATCAGCGAAATATCTCTTGGTAACTTCGACCAACTCGGTTGCGATTATCTTTCCTTCAAGATCCTCCGCCCGCTGAAATCCGCTTGATTCCGGAACCGCAAGCACCCACCGCACCTTGCGCCGGCTCTGTTTGGCATAGGTCAAAGTGGTCACGCTGGTTACGTCCAACCCGCTTTCCACAACCCAATCAATCCCGGTCAGGCCCGCGTCCAGCACGCCGTGCTCGACATACCGCGCCATTTCCTGCGCGCGAATCAGCATGCACTCAATCTCTGTATCGTCAATCGAAGGAAAATACGATCGCCCATCCGCATAGATATTCCAGCCTGCGCGCCTGAAAAGTGCGATCGTCGAATCCTGCAGGCTGCCCTTGGGCAATCCAAGCCGTAGTTTGTTAGCCACGCGCCACCTCCACCGAATCCGCAAACACAAGCGACTTCGTGAAGCAACTCACCGTACCCTCGTGGCAAACCAGCCCGTCGCCTTCCACCACAACGCGAAACAACAACGCGTCGTTGTCACAATCCGTTGCAGCCGAAACAACGCGCAGCCGATTGCCGCTGCTCTCGCCCTTCATCCACAGCTTCTGCCTCGTGCGGCTCCAGAAGGTTACGAACCCTGTCTCCAAGGTCTTGGCGTAGCTGGTCTCATTCAGAAAACCCAGCATTAAGACCTCGCCGGTTTGCGCATCCTGCACAATGCCGGCCACAAGGCCATCCATTTTTCAAAATCAATCGTCGGTGGTGTGTTCATCGTCTTTCCTGATCTACCGTGAATTCTGCTGCAAAATCAAAAGCCCACCGGCTTCTGCGCCGGCGGGCTTTTAGCTCTTCGATCTCTCTGGCCGTCTAATTCAGGTTCAGGCCATAGCGGTCCGCCGGCATGGATGTCCCATGATGGTGGTGATGACCGTGATGGCGGCTGTTGAGCATCTGTTTCAAAACTAAGGCAAACCCCATGGCGTGTCAACCTCAAGTGCCTGGAATCACGAAAGTTTCAGCTCCAACCTACCCTTCTTGCGCGGCAGGGGCGGCTTCGGTTTCGGGCTGTTGTTCGGAATCGCGCAATAGCTCAAGCAGCTTCTGATACAGCCGATTCCGAAGCTCAAACCGTTCCGACGCACGGGTAACGTAGCGAACCAGGACCTCGACCCCCGAAGCCGACGGCCGAAGATTCTCGACCGCACTCGCGCTGAACCGGCTCAGGCTGCTCCCACGCGCGCCGCGCTTCCACTCCTGCTCGGCGAGTTCCGCATTCTTCTCGGTCTCTGCCACCACCACTTTCTGAATACGCTCGAGCAAGGCGTGGACGTTCCCGGTAGCCGGCAGATTAAGCGAAATCTCATCCCACATCCACTGCCCACTCGTCGAGAAGTTGAAGTACTGACCGCGAATTGCAAACCCGTTCATGAAGGTAATGCGCCGCCCCGTCGGCAGTCCCCGGTCCGCAAGTGTCCCGGTCTCCAGCAGCGTCGTATTGAACAACCGCACGTCAATCACCTCGCCGCCCACTCCGTTAATCTCCACCCAATCGCCCACGTGGATGCCGTTCTTGCCGATCAGCACAAACCAGCCGAGGAAGGCGATGATGAAGTCCTGCAATGCAATCGTGAGCGCCGCCGTGGTCAGGCCAAGGATCGTTGGCGTCTCGCGCGGCCAGCCGAAAATCACCAGCAGGATGAGAAGGCATCCGATCACCTGGATCGAAAGTTCCAGAATGCTGCGAAGTGTCTGCGACCGTCGTCGGTCAAGGGCTGGATCGTCCATCAGCCGGTGCACCAGGGCATCGCAGACAACCATGCAGATTCCTATAAATACAATCAGCGCCAGCGACTCCAGAATCAGGTGCAACACAATCCGGTGCTGCAACTGCACCTGCGCCGCCCATTTGCCGTAGACCGTGACAAGTTGCTGCTTGGTCTGGATGCGGTCGTCATAGATTCCGAGTATCTGGCGCACCGCGGCTCTGTCTTTAATCTGGGCAAGCCGGGTCGCGTGGTCAGTTGTGGAAGCCGACGCCGCAGGCACCCCCGCGTTAGCCTTCGCTTCTAGAGCATTGTGCGCAACCGTGAGCGCCTGGATGTCGGCCTGTGTTTGCTGAAGAGCCTGCTCGAGCAGCTGACTGCGATCGCGCTGATTGAACCAGGCCTTCACACGGCTGCCCATGGTTCCGGTTCGCGTCGCTGAGACGACTGCGACCTCGCCGCCCGACTGAACCTGCTTATCGTAACTGCGCATTGAAGCTTCGTGCGCGGTCAGCTCTGCCTGGATCTGGGCAGTCCGATCCCCGGTCATGCGATCGAGGTCCTGTTGCGCATCGGCAAGCTGATCCTTGTCTAGTCCGAGCTGCGCTTTGGCGACATCCAGGTCTCCGCCGTCCACCGGGGGCGGCGCACCTTTCCTCACCTGGTTCGACGGCGAGTTCAACTGCTGCGTAATGCTGTCGACCTGCGCCTGGTCCTGCTTGATGAGGTCCTGAAGCTGAGCGATCTTCTGCGAGAGCGCCAGCGCATCTCCCGTCAGCGTAATGTGCTGTGCCTGCAGCGTGGCCTCGCGCAGCGCGGAAGCGAATGCCTGGTCTACGTCATGATCAGCCAGCCGCTGGGCATCGCGCGCAAATTCCTTTTCCTCAGCGGTTACCGCCAAAGGCGCAAGAGCCGTAGCGGTTTGCCACGGGCTCAAATCGACGATCGTCTTCTTGCCGGCTCTGAGCCCTGCTTTGCCGTTTTGGCTATTTAGAAAGGAGAAATTCGCCATGGCGTCGCGCGTCAGCCACGCAAACACCAGACACACCGCGAAGAGCGCCAACAAAACAAGAAGGAAGACTATCCTCGTGCTGCCGAAAATCTTGCTGCGGAGTGCGTGCCTGGGAGATGGAGCAATCGGGGGAATTGCCATGTACCCATTTTTGCAGGAAACCGGCTGTCCAGTCTCCAACTTTTCACGCCTCGTTCGACCCGATGGCAGACAATAGGTGAGTGATAATTTCACCATCTCCCGGCATTCTGGCGGTCGCGCTGGTCTGCGCGCTCTCGTCCGGCATTGGAAGTTCAGCATATCAATCGCCGACGGCCCAGCCCGCCTCGCAAGCACGCCCCTGCCCCGGAAGATCGCGTCAGATCTCAACTCAGCCAATCTCGATCAACTCATGAAAGTGCCCGGCATGACCCGCACCTGGGCAGCGCGCATCGTTCGCTACCGCCCCTATCGCACCAAGAACGATTTGATCGATCGAGGCATCGTTACGAACCAGGTGTACGACCGCATCAAGGAATACGTCATCGCGCACCGCGCCAAGCCGTAACTCCTCAAACAGCAGCTTCCGCTTGCTCCACCCTGTGCTCGTCGCCGCGCCGCAGCAACCGGCTCAGCAAAACATACAGCACCGGGATGAACACCAGGTTCAGCACCGTCGAAAACAGCATGCCACCCACGATCGTCGTGCCCACTGAGCGCCTGCCCAGCGCGCCCGCGCCCGTTGCAAATACCAGCGGCAGAACGCCCAGGATAAACGCAAACGACGTCATCAGAATTGGCCGCAGTCGCAACTCCGCCGCTTCAATGGCAGCCTCCGCAATCGACCGCCCTTTTCGCCGCAACTGCTCAGCAAACTCCACAATCAGAATCGCGTTCTTGGCCGACAGGCCAATCAGCATCACCAGCCCGATCTGGCAGTACACATCGTTCGACATGCCGCGCAGCGACACCAGCCCCAGCGCGCCCAGCACCGCCATTGGCACCGCCAGCAAAATGATGAACGGCAGCGCGAAGCTCTCATACTGCGCCGACAACGTCAGATACACAACCAGGATCCCGAGCCCGAAAATCAGCAGCGCACGTCCGCTCGACTCGATTTCATCCAGCGTCAGTCCTGTCCACTCGTAGCGCATACCCGGCATCATGTTCTGTTTGGCCAGGTCTTCCATTCCGGTGATTCCCTGCCCCGAGCTGTATCCCGGCGCTGGCGAACCATCGATCTCGACCGCACGAAACAGGTTGTAGTGCGTAATTACCGGTGGACCTGAGCTCTCCGTCACTGCCGCGATGTTGTCCAGCGGAATCATCTGGCCCCGCATCCGACCGGACGTAATAATCATGCAGGTCCTTCGATGTCATTCGATAAGGCTGATCGGCCTGCACGAACACGCGATAGGTCCGGTTATTGAAATCAAAGTCGTTCACGTATTGCGATCCCATGAAGACGCCCAGCGTATTTGTGACCTGCGAAAGCGGCACATTCATCGCCTTCGCCTTTTCGCGATCGATGGTCACGAGCACCTGCGGGTCGTTCGCAGAGAACGTCGTAATCAGACCGGTAATATCTTTACGTGCGCGTCCGGCTGCGACAATCTGGTGGGCAACGCGATCGAGATCGGTGATCGTGTTGACGCCTGTATCCTGCAGCATGAACTGGAAGCCGCCGTAACTGCCGACGCCCTGCACCGCGGGCGGCTGAATCACAGCGACCAGACCACCGTTAGGCTGAAACAGGAATGCGCCAAGCTTCGGGACTAAGATCTGCAACAATATCGGCGGCAGAATGACCCTTGCCTCGGCGATCCTTCGCCGGCTTCGTGCTGATAAACATCAATCCCGCATTTGAAGCGTTTCCCGTAAAACTGAAACCCATAATCGAGAACGCGCCGGCGATATCCTTGTTCGAATAAATAACCGCCTGCGCACGATCCGCAAGGGCCGTGGTGTATGCCAGTGAAGAACCCGGCGGCGCCTGCACAATTCCAATCAGGAACCCTTGATCCTCCTGCGGAATAAAGCCCGTCGGAACCTTGTTATAAATCCAGACCGTTGCGCCAAGACCCGCGAAGAAGAGCACCAGCAGCACATACCGCAATTGCAAAGCGACGTGAATGATCTTCGCGTAGGTTTTGCCGAGCCATGTAACAAATGAATCTGCGCCATGGATGAATGCGGCAAACGCGCGAGAGAGCGGCCGGATGTGCAGGAAATCGAGCTGTTGCGGCCGCGCCTCTTCCCCGCGCAGGAACATCGCCGAAAGCGCCGGTGAAAGTGTCAGCGCATTGAACGCCGAAATCGCAATTGAGAATGCAATCGTCAGCGAAAACTGCCGATACAGAATACCCGTCGTCCCCGGAAAGAACGAGACCGGAACGAACACCGCGATCAGCACCAGCGACGTTGCGATCACCGCGCTCGTCACTTCGCTCATGGCACGCGAAGTGGCCTCGTGTGGATTCGAGTGCTCCATCGCGATGTGACGCTGCACGTTCTCAATCACGACGATCGCGTCGTCCACCACAAGTCCCGTCGCCAGCGTAATTCCAAACAGCGTCAGCGAATTGATCGAGAAGTTGAAGAGCGCGAATGAACGCAAACGTCCCGATCAGCGAAACCGGAATCGTCACCGCTGGAATAATTGTCGCGCGCCAGTCCAGCAGGAACAGGAAGATTACGAGAATCACGATCCCGATGGCCTCGCCGAGGGTCACGAGCACTTCTCGGATCGAATCACCCATGACCGTCGTCGAATCGAATGCGACGGCATATTGAAGCCCCGGAGGAAAGCTCTTCGAGAGCTCCTGCAACACGGCCTTCGCTTGCGTGTCTACGTCGAGCGCATTCGCGTTAGAAAGCTGAATCACGCCAATGCCCTGCGCAGAGTGGCCGTTGTATTCGAGCGAGGAGCTGTAATCCTCCGCACCAACCTCGGCGTGCCCGACGCTCTTCAGCAGAATCAGTCCATTCGCCGTGCTTTTCAGGATGATGTTGTCGAACTGTTCGGGGCTAGAAAGCCGTCCGACCACGCGCACCGGAATCTGAAACGCCTGTTTGTCGTTTGAAGGCGGTTGTCCCAAGCTGGCCGGCAGGAATCTCGACGTTCTGCTCCAGCAGTGCGTTGATCACATCGGTGGCCGTAAGGCCATTCACCGCAAGCTTCAGTGGATCGAGCCACACGCGCATGGCATATTTGCGCTCGCCAAAAATGTTCACGTCGCCGACGCCGGGCACGCGCTTCAGCGCGTCTTTAACGTAGACATCGAGGTAGTTGGAAATGAATTCGTGAGAATATCGGCCATCCAGCGGTAAAGAAACCGGCGCCAAATACGAAATTGGTATTGGCCTTGCTGATGCTGATTCCGGTTGCGTTCACCGCGGCAGGCAAGCGCCCCGTTACGCTGGCCACGCGGTTTTGCACGTCCACGGCCGCGATATCCAGGCTGTAGCCGGTCTGAAAAGTCGTTGTGATCTGGCTGGTTCCGCTATTGGTGCTGGAGGAACGGATATAGCGCATGCCCTCGACGCCATTAATCGCCTCTTCCAGCGGAATGGTGACCGCCTTCTCCACCGTGTCCGCATTGGCGCCGACGTAATTGCAAGTCACATTCACCTGCGGCGGCGCCAGCGTCGGATACATCGCGATCGGGAGATTAGGAATGCAAACTGCGCCAGCCAGAATAATCAGCAGCGCGCAAACCGTCGCAAACACCGGTCGATGAATAAAAAAATCAACAAACAAAATGAGCCCTCTTTCGTTGTGTTCCCGGCAGCGCTGTCAGGCGCAACGCTCGCAATCGGCGATCGCGCTCATCCGGGAATGGGAGACACAGGCATTCCGTTCACAAGGAACTGCGTGCTCGAAACAACCACCTGGTCCCCGGCGTTCAAGCCCGACGTAATCGAGTAGGTGTTCCCCACGGTGTCCCCCAGGGTCACAGGAGACTGCGCCGCGATGAACTGCCCGTTCGCCTGCTTCCGCGCCACGAACACAAAGGTCTGGCCCGCCTGCCGCGTCACCGCCAGCACCGGAACCACCACCATCGGCTTCGTACTCCAGATCACGCGCGCTTTGATCAGCTGCGCATTGCGCATAATCTCCGGCGTCGCATGCACAGGCGCTTTCGCCAGGATGCCCTGCAGATTCGGGTCCACCTGTGGCGAAAGGAAGTCGATTTTTGACTTCTCCAACAGCTTCCCGCCTGTGTCATACAACTCCACATCGAGCCCCATCCGCGCCTGGCTCGAACGCTCCGTCGGGAGGTAGATATACGCTTCGAGATCGCCTGGCTGGTCCACAGTCGTCAGCACGGTTGAGGGCGATACCAACGGCGAAACATAGTCCCCCACCCGCACCGGGATGTCGCCGACCACACCGTCAAACGGCGCGCGCACCGTGTAGTAGCCGAGTTGCTCGGTCTGCATGTTGCGCGTCTGCAGAGCGGCCTCGTAGTCAGCCTTCGAGTTGTCATAGGCCTGCTGGGCCTGATCCAAGGCATCCCGGCTCGTCACTCCAGCCGCGAACAGCTTCTTCTGTCGATTGAGTTCGATGGTGTTGTAGTCATAAACGGCCTTTTTCTGCCGCTCCGTCGCTCCCTGCGAAGCCACCATCGCCTGCTGCTGCCGCGGATCGATCTCCATCAAAACTTGGCCAGCCTTCACGCGGTCGCCGCTGCGCACCAGAATCTTGGTAACAAGTCCACTGACCTGCGGCAGGATCGTCGCCGAACGCCGCGACTTGATGGTCGCCATGTATTCGTTACTCTGCGCCACAGGCTGCAGCGATACCGCCACCGTCTTCACCGGCATGGCCTGCATTCCCGCTCCGGCTTGCGCGACCTTCTGCGCTCCCTGCTGGCACCCGATTACGACCAGGCCGATGACTAAAGCGCTGCTTGCACTAAAAATGCGTTTCAAAATAAAAGCCCCTAACTGGTTCTCCATGCCCTTTCTCGGGCCATGGAGTACGAAATGCAGCATTTATGGTACAACCCGACTGCACCCGGCTCCTGTGATCTCGCGCCGAAAACGTGCATTCTTTTGATGAAAAACTGCCTGGCTGTCTCAGGATTAAAAGATGCATCAAATCAGGCGATTGTCGCAAAAAATCGCCTCACGAGCATGAGTCTAGTTATGACCCGGCTTTATGTGATGTTCAGGCGCTCTCAGCCTGCCATGCAAACGGATTGAAATTCGCGGGGTAAGCGGCGCGAAGGATTTGCTTTTCAATGCTTCAGCCCGGGTGCCCTATGTCTCGCTTTTGAGACATGGGCGGATCTTTCAAAGGCCGCCGACCCTGGCCCCCTAGAACACAATCCGCCCCGTCAGTTCCAGGCTCCTCGGCCCTGCACCCTCTGCGGTCTGCAGCGCCGTGATCGAACCAAACCCCGATGAGTCCACCTGCATATTCGGCGGCTCGTAGTTGCGATGGTTGAACACATTCGCCACTTCCGCGCTCACCTGCAGCTTCGACTTCTCGCGTAGCGCCACACTCTTCAGAAGCGACAACGAGAAATTCGCTGTCCCCGGCCCAACCACTCCGCCCACTGGCGCATTGCCGAACCGTCCGATCCCTGTTCTGTCAAGATTCTGCAGATTCATATACGGAAAAGCCGCCGGATTCAGCCACTGCGACGTCGTCCGCTGCGGCGCATACACCGACACGCCATCGAGCTGATCAGGCCGCGCCTGTCCAACCGTGGTCAGAATATTCGTATTCGCCGGATCCACCGACTGCTGATATGGCGTCAGAAACGGCCCCGACTGCAGCACCGTCACTCCTGCCAACTCCCAACCGCCCACAAATCCGTTCACTGCACCGCCCGACGACATCCACCGCTGTCCCCGCCCGAACGGCAGTTCGTAAAGCCACGTCGTCAGAAACCGATGCTTCCGGTCATAGATCACGTTCCCGTAATCGAGCCCCGGATGAAACCGCGTCGTCAGATACGTGCCGCCCGCGACGGCAAACGCATTCGGCGCAGCCCCGCCTGCATCCGAAAGATCGCGCGTCCACGTGTAGCTCGAATCAAACGTGATGCCCTTGCCGCTGTGGCGCGAAACCTCTACCGTGCCGCTGTTGTAATTGCTCTCCGCCAGGTTCGTAACACTCTGGATAATGCTCCAGTCCGGATACGGCCGGCTGTTCTGCGCCACCCCGTAGCCCACGGTATTTGGCTGCACCTGGTTCAGATCCACCATTGCCTCCAGATTCGAACCGTGGCTGCCACTGTATGAAAACCGCGCGCCGATGCTGTGTCCCAGGTCCTGCTCCAGTGTCATGTTCCACTGCTGCACGGTCGGATCCTTGTAGTGAATCGGAAACGCATAGTAGAAGCCGGCCGTCCCCGTCGAGCTGCCTGCTGCCGTATCAAACGGATCAGAGAAGCTCAGCAACGGCGTCACGCCATCAGCCTGATAGTCCTGGTTGTACGTCCCCACATAGCTCGATGCCACCGCCCAACCCGACACCAGCGAGAATCCCAACGGCGTTTCGATAAAGCGTCCCCATCCCCCGCGCAACACCGTCTTGTCGTTGCCATAAGGCCGCCACGCAAAACCAATCCGCGGTCCCAGGTCGGTGTGATCCGTGTAACGCAGCGTGGAAGGAATCCCCGCCTGCGATGCGGTCAAAATCGGCGTCGGCGCAATTGCCGCTTCCAGGCTCTGCGACGCATTGGCCAACGCGTTCGCATTCGAAACCACGACCGCGCCGCTCACCTGCGTCATCCCGTCCGTGCCAAGGCCTGCCCAATCCGGCACGAAAGCCGCCGTGTTCGCGTGCGTCTCCTTGAGCGGCGGATGCAGCTCGTAGCGCAACCCAAGATTCAGTGTCAGGTTTGACGTCACATGCCAGTCGTCCTGCCCATAAAACGAATACGAGTAGCCCAGCCCGTTCATCGTGTCATTATTCGTCGTGCTCACTTCGGTGTAATCCGGATACCCGAGCAGAAACGCCGTGTAGGGATCGCCGATCGCCGTGCCCACGTCTGACGACCCATCAAACACGTACCACCCCGACCGGTAGTTGCCGAAAACGTTATCGTCGTGGTCCGCCAGCCGCTTGAAGTCCGCGCCGAATTTCAGCGTGTGCTTCCCCTTGGTCCATGTCAGGTTGTCCAGCGCCTGGATAATCTGTCCCCGCTGCGTCCCCGGATTGCCCGCGCCCGTCGACATGAATCCGTTGATCAGCACCTGCGGCGCCTCTGACCATTGGGTATCCGCCTGCGGAACCGCCGTAATTCCCGTCTGCGTCAGAAGCGAATTCGTCGAGTACCACTGCGTCTCCGAGGTGTGCTGCTCGTTGAACCCCGCGCGAAACTCGTTCAGCAACGCCGGCGTGAACACGTAGTTGTGCGCAAACGTCAGCCCCTCGTCGATCTCCGGCGTGTTGTATCCGCCCTGCAGCGGGCTCCCCGCCTCGGCACAATAGGTAAACGTGCAAAGCGCGGACGGCGCAGTAGTCACCTGCCGGTTCTTGTACGAGAAGCGCGCAAACATCGACTGCTTGTCCGAAACATTCTTGTCCAGCCGTACATCGCCCTGGTTCGACGAGATCGGCGAAGGAAAATTGATCTGGTAGTTGTTCGCGTATGTGCCCGCAGCCCCGTAATTCGGCATCGGCATCAGCGTCGCCAGCAGGTTCGCCGAGATCGGGCTCACCGGAACATTCGCCGGATCAATCGGCGTCACGCCATCGGGCGCATATATCCCGCTGATCCCTTGCCCCGCCAGGTAATCCGTCAGGTTGCCGTTGCGCATATCTGTCGAAGGCACGCTCAACACAATCGGTGTCTCGCGCGGCAGCCGCAGCCCTTCATAACTGATAAAGAAGAATCCCGGGCTCTGCTTCGAGAACAGCGGCTTGAAGCGCAGCGGTCCGCCCAGCGTCCCGCCAAAATCGTTCATGATGATCTTCGGCTTCGCCAGCGCGAACGGGTTATTCGCGTTGAACACCGTGTTCTCGTGATTCTCGAAGACCCCGCCGTGATAGTGCAGCGTGCCCGCCTTCGACACGGTGGTGATGTCCGCCACACCCGAAAACTCCGCGTTATTATTGGACTCGCTCACCCGGATCTCTTCAATCGAGTTGAACGAAGGAAACATCTCGTTCACCGGCCCCGAGTACTCGACGCCCACCGACGAAATGCCGTCCACCGTCACGCTCATCAGCGCCGCCGTCGTGCCCAGCACCGCCAGGTTCCCCGTATCGTCGGTCTGCACACCCGCCTCGGTCGTCAGAGTTGAAATCGGGCTCGTCGATCCTGTCGAGCGCGAATAGATCGCCACCGGCAGTTCCACCAGCTCATCTCCCACCTTGGTTTCAGCCAGGTTCGACACGTCCGTCGTGATCACCGGAACCGCCGCGCTGTCGTCCACCACGACCGTCTGCACCTCGCCGCCCACTCTCAACATTGCATCCGCACGCCGCGTCTCCCGCGCAGTCAGCGCTATCGCCGACATCGCCTGCGGCTGAAAACCTTGCGCGCTGATCGCAACCTTGTACACCCCCACGTCGATGTTCCGGAACGCGTAGTTTCCTCCCCCGTCAGTCGACTCCGTCCGCACCGCCGCCGTACCCTCGTTGGTCAGCGTCACCTGAGCTCCCTCAATCGCCGCGCCACTCGCGTCATGCACTGTGCCCAGAATCGAGCCATACGTGGACTGGGCAAAAGCCGTCGCCGTTCCCGGCGCGACCAGACAAACCATTAAAAACATTCGCAGTGCAACGACGCGCCACGCAGGCGCGAGAGAGAATTTGGCCATCAAAGTTCCTTTCAACACAACACCCGCAAGCATTTTGTGCTTTCTCGCCTGTCGGGGATTTCCTATTCAAATGTAAAGCTTGCGCAACGCTTCGAAGCGCCGATTCCAGAAAAATCCGCGCCCGCTCGCCCGGGAAGGATGAAACGAAACTCTCGCTGCCCGCACTACTGATGCAGGACCGACTTTGAGTGGGTGCTATATCCCGGCATGTCTCGACCGACCCGCGAGGCACGCCCTGAAGGCAAGGAGATCACTATGAACAAATTTGGCAGTTGGCTGGCAGGAATCATCGGAAGCATTATTGTCGGCGTCGCCATCTATTACTTCACCAGAACTACCCCTCCTCCGCCGCCTCCGCCGCCACCCGCCGTGACCGTCTTCGAAGGGATGGTCTACTCCGGCAGCGCGCCCGTGCCACGGGCCATGGTGGCTGTTGACCTCAGAGGGAGCGGCGTCGCCAACGGTCCGGTCCACGATATCACCGACGCCAACGGCGCCTACCGTTTCGACTTCACCGGATTGCCATCGGATGCTGGCGCAACGCTCAACGTGACGGCCACCGGCTTCAGGGATTCTGCCTCCCAGTCGCTTTCCAGCCCGCTGCAGTCCGATGTCCACCTGGATTTCCCGCTGACACCAGTAGCCGTGTCTCCTCCCACTGGCTTGGGCGCTGGCCCAGGTGTACATCCCGTACAACCGGGCAATCTGCATATCCCCAAATATGTCCGCAAAGGCGCCACGGAGGCCGTCCAAATCAGGATTCCGCCGAAAGCGTGATATCCAGCAGACGCCATAGACTGAGCTTGTCATCTTGAGCGGAGCACGCCTGGGGCCACAAAGTGGGGTAAGCGACGCGAAGGATCTGCTTCTGGCCTGTCTCTGGGCACGACTTCCAGTCGCACTAAAAGGCCGCATCAGTGTAGAGCTTGTCATCCTGAGCGGAGCACGCCTGGGGCCCCACAAAGTGGGGTAAGCGAAGCGAAAGGATCTGCTTCTGCCTTGTCTCGGGCAAGAACTTTCAGTCGTACTAAAAGGCCGCATCAGTGTGGAGGTGTCATCCTGAACGCAGCGGCATGGGGCCCCGCGGACAAAGACCGTGGGGTAAGCGGAGTGAAGGATCTGCTTTTGCATCTCGCCGCTTCCGCAAAAGGAAACGGACAACCGTGAACTACAGCTGTATCTTCACCAGCTCGCCCTGCTGCCCCGGCGACACCGTCTTCGTCTGCGGAGCGCGCCAGTGGTCGATGTGGCTGATGCGGTGCACGCACCCGATGGTGCAATTCGGAGCGCAGCTCTTCGCCGTCAGAAACTCCCGCTTCACGTCCGCCGTTGTGTACTCCGCAATCGGGACTCCGGGGTAGCCTCGCTGCTGCGAGCAGTAATGCACCAGCCCGTCCTCGCAGATGTAGAGGTAGCGCGATCCCGCGCGGCAGCGCCAGTCATTCTCGCGCCCCTGCACAATCGCTTCCTGAAACGCATCGAACTGCGCGTAGTTGGTCTTCTTCCGGTTCGTCATCTCGAAGTAGACCTTCGCCTCATCCGGCTTCAGCGGCTTCAACTGCCCGTCGCCATCGTGGATAATCCCGATCGTCGACTCGAACCCCAGCTCCAGCGCCCGCTTTCCAATCACCAGCGCATCGTTGGGGTCTTTAAAGCCTCCGCCCACCACCGAGTTGATGTTCACGTGAAACTCGGCATGCTCGGCCAGCATCTGCAGCTTCTTGTCCAGCACCTTCAGGCTCTTCTTCGAAATCTCATCCGGCTCCACGTTATCGATCGAGATCTGCATGTGGTCCAGCCCCGCGCGATTCAGCCGCTCGATCCGGTCAACATTCAGCAGGTAGCCATTCGTGATCATCCCCGCAATGGCGCCCGTCCTGCGCATGCGCACGATGATCTCATCTAAATTAGGGTGCGTTAGAGGCTCGCCGCCGCTGATGCCGATCATGGCGGTGCCCAGCCGTCCCAGCTGGTCGATCCGCCGCAGCATCTCGTCCAGGGGGACAGGCTCTGAAACCTTGTCGTACTCGTTGCAGTAGGCGCAGCTCAGGTTGCAGAAGCGTGCAGGAACAATCTGCGCCAGCACAGGATGCGACGTAGACGCCAGCGCGCGCGCCACCATCGCGTACTCCCGCGCCTTGCGCCGAGCCGCAATCCACTTCCCTCTAGCCGTAGATCTTCGGGGAATGCCCATTCTTACTATTGAAACACAGCGCCTCGGGGAACTCTATTTGGAGAAGATATCGTTCAATTAGTCGCCTGCGAGGGCGGAAACTGGGATGAAACTACTAGATAACTGCTTTGCTGCGGAGATGAGTGTGAGCCGCTGGCTACTGTCGGGTGCGAGTTGAGTAGGCCGTTCCGGAAACTCGCTGTAGACCTTCCCATCGAGTGTTCTGCCCGTCAAATGTTTTCGAACTCCACCCCACTGTTTGAAGAAGAATTTCACTCCTGAAACACGGCATTGTCGGCGCAAAGATCTGACCCAGCTCGCCTCTAATGGCCGCGCACCTGGGCCGCTCTCGCCACCCACGATCATCCAGTCAATGTTCTTTAGTTCTACGATCCCGATGTCTTCAATGAGCGGCTCAACAGAGAGAAACTTAACCTTCGCGCCGGACTGGCTCAGATGCGCAATTCGAGGTACGCCATATTGCCTGTCCTCTACGCTTACACCCCACCAGATATGACTCTGCTTAGAAGCGAACCTCAATTTGGTTTTCAACAAGTCGCGCATCCGGAGTGATCGCTTTGTGAGGATCTGAAATGTATGCCAATTCGCCTGAACCATAATCCGCGATACGGTTTCGATGTACTCATCTGGAACGCCTTCATGAAATAGATCGCTCATTGAGTTCACGAAGATCATTTTTGGAGTCTTCCACTTCAGAGGGTCTGCGAGTTTCTCAGGAATGAGACGCAAGTCGAACCCTTGCTCAAATGGATGTCCGGGAACTCCGCGGAAACGCTCGGCGAATCGTTCAGCGTAACAAAACTTGCAACCCGGACTGATTTTGGTGCAGCCGCGCACTGGATTCCAGGTTGCATCTGTCCACTCGATCGAGCTTTGTATGCTCATACTTGCTCCTTCGAAAATCGTATGAGATCGCGCCCGGCAAGACCCTTACCCTTCGAGCTTACTGGCGTGACTTCGACAACTCCGGATGAACGTAAATTCTGAAGAGCCGAACGGTAGTGCTTGTCAATGAACGGCAGCGACCAAGTTTTCGCTCGAATATCGTCGAAAGCAATCTGCTGCCCAGCGAATTCCCGGATCAAAATCTTCTTCAGTTCATCGACTTGAGGCGTCTGAGAAATCAGGACGTTCTGAGCGGTCCCCGAAAAATCAAAAGTGCCCTCCTCATCGCCGAGAGGCCACATCACTTCTTTCATGAGTTGCACAGCTTTCAAGCTATCGCTCGCATGAATCAGATAGTACTTGGTCCTGTTCCCCGTGATCCGATCTTCTTGCGCGTCCATTCGAATTCGAAACGGGAGAACATATTGCGCTGCTAGTCGCCCACAAAAGTACTGAAGGAAACTTTCTTCTCTGTCCGCTCCGTGCTGTGACATAAAATCCTGCTTTTTCCAGTCCTCATCGCCAAAAAGCTCAGTAACGTGATGCTGGACGGCTTCGTTCGCCATATCCATGTTGATTCGGTACCACATTAGGTTAATAAGCAACTCGCTTCTATGAAGAGCAAGGGTGTCGTTCATCATTGCGATGGTAAGCGGGTGTCCATATGGATCAACCAAGAAGAAGCTTGGGGCCGATTTGCGTGCTCGTATTCCAGCGATAATCTTTGGGATGTGGACGTGGGAATTTCCTGACTTGATAACAACCTTGAAGTTCTCCGGGTGCGGCAAAGTGTCAGCTAGGCAGATGTTCAATTGTGCGATCTGCGACGGGTCATCCTCAATCAAGATCACCGCGAGCTTTTTCAGCGCATTCTTGGCTGCGAAATCCTTTCCAGCGTTGATCGCAATAACTGGAGAGCCATCGACCCGCTCGCCATCGAATTCATACCGGCCCGGTCCAGCAAAGCAGTCAACGTAATAGAGTCTGTCGTATGCACTTCCCAGGATGACAGCCCAGCTTGGCAAATATCGAGTGGATACGACGGACTCCGACTGTCAGAAGAGGGAGTTTGTCCTCAGTGCGGTCAGCGCTTCAGGGCTGCTAGCACCGCGCCTGCATCCGCATCCTCCACGCACGGCGTGGTCTCGAATTCCAGCAGGTCGTTCCAGAATCCCAGCCAGGAGTAGAGCGCCTTCGCGTCACTGGTCTCGGCGATCAACACTCCGCCGCCGCTCATGCCATGCCATCGCCCGATCATCGTCACGCCGGCAGGCGGCGCACCACCGGTCTTCACGAACCGCTGCTCTGCATCCACGACAGAACCCTTGGGAATATTCCACTTCACGATAAACTTCATCACATTCTCCTTTTTGTCTCGTTGGGAATAGTTCGGAGCCCGGCGAGCGAGTCACGTGCATTGCGACTCGGCGCAACAGAGCATTCTTCGTCCAGGAGGGAAACGTCGGAACAGGAACGTCGGAACAATCCGAAGAATGAGTCACGAACTTAATTGCTGGACAATCGCGCCGTCAAGACCTTCGTAGCTGAGCGGCAGGTGGCCCGCTCAGTTGATCTTCGTAAACGTCGCTGTGCCCGTTCATCGCGGCTCTATCGCGATGAGCGGGTCTTTCGACGAAGCTGCACCGCCATTCGGCGGTCCCTGGTTTTGACACACCAGATTTGTCTTGACGGGACGTCGAAGGCGCGACTACATTGAGGGCTCATTTCGGACGTGGGCATTTCGGAACAGCCCTTCCCCCGGCCTCGGTTACAGCCTTCCCATTCCTGAGCAATACACGTTTCACTCGCCCACGCGACCTCAAGGAAAAGGAGACCTCCATGCAAAAACTGTTCAGACTTCTTGCTCTCGCAACGTTGGCAATCGCCTCGACCACCGCCGCTTTCGGTGCTGATCATTCTCTGGGAACCTGGAAGGTGAATGTAGAGAAGAGCACGTATAACCCAGGAACGTTTCCGATCAAGAGCCTTACGTCGGTTCGGGAAGCCGCTGACGGTGGCGTGAAGGTGACCAGTACCGGCGAACGTGCCGATGGCACAGCGGTGAACGCCACCTACACGGCAAAGTACGATGGCTCTCCCAGTTCCGTCTCCGGCGAGGGATCCCCCTACGACACCGTTTCAATCAAACAGACTGACGCCAACACATTCACCTGGGATGCGAAGAAAAGCACCGGACAATATCACGCGCATGGCCGGATCGTCGTCTCGTCCGATGGCAAGACGATGACCATGAGAGCCACCGGCACAGATGCCAACGGAAGGCCGATGGCGGTCACACTGGTCTACGACAAACAGTAGGCATGTTGGGTGGGCCATCCGGACGGGTGGCCCAAGTCTCTATCACCATAAATCAAATCTGGGTGTCCCAGGTTCCCCATTGCGTAATGCTGCTTCACGGAGTCAGATCCAGCCCGAACGATTTCACGACCAACGAACCGTTCGAAACAAGCGTTACGAAATCGAAGGTTCGATGTGCCTGTTTGCCATTGCCATAGACCACGGTTGCCGTGGGGCTCACGGTCCAGCGGCTGCCGCTCGGCGCGCTCATCCCCAGTTCCAGCGTGCACCCGGTCAGCGCGATCTGCGGCAGAGTTTGCGCCATCTGCATGTCTCGATAATGCGTCGATCCAACGGCCCATTGGTCGCGTTTCTGGTCGCCGCTGCAGCACTTCAGTGTGGCCACCGTCTGGCCGCCGCACACCAGCTTCCCGCGGACCTGCGCGTTCCACGGCTTTGCGTTCTTCTGCGTCAGGAGGCTAAGTGTGATGTTCTGGACGGGCGCCTGCGACAACACTGCCTGCGCCAAAAGGAATAGGACCGTCGAAACCACCACGCGTTTCAAGTGCACCTCCTGCTGAATCCGGCAGGATGGATCCCGCCGCCTTCAGGTTAAATCCCCCGCAGGTGGCCCACTCATAGATTTTCTGAAAGCGCGGGCTGTGCCCCGTCGGGGTACCCTCTGGGTCGGCGGCATTATCGCGATGAGCGGGTCTTAGGCTCTGATACCATCTCATCGAACCCTCGTCCTCCGAAGGACTTGTCCCTCCATGAAGAATCTGTTTCAACCGGCTACCGTGCAGGAGTTAAAAGAGCGGCTGTCGCATCTGCGCCCTGACAGCCCGCGCCTTTGGGGCAAGATGACGCCCGGACAGGCCGTCGCCCACTGCGCCCTCGGAATGGAACTTGCCCTTGGCGACCGGCGTCCGCCGCGCATGCTCATTGGGCGCCTGATCGGAGGCCTCATCAAAGCCAGGGCCTTCCAGGAGAGCGAGCCGATGAGGCGCAACTCCCCCACAGTACCCGGCCTCGCCGTGACCGACAACCACGATTTAGCCAGCGAGCGCGACACGCTCTGTGCGCTCATCGATCGCTTCGTTGCGGCTGGCCCCGCCGGCTGTTCCACGCATCCCCACAGCTTCTTCGGCCACCTCACCCCCGACGAGTGGTCCTTCTGGATGTACAAGCATATCGATCACCACCTCCAGCAGTTCGGCGTGTAATCACATTGCAGTGATGTCCAACTGCACTTGGCAGCCGGCCCGCTCACGAACCACCTGGGTGCCCCATTCATGCGCGCTGTTTGCGCATGAGTGGGATGCCGCGAACCCGCTACGGATTCCTCTTCGCTCGGTGCCCTCCGACTCGATCGCTCCGATCAAGTTCAATCGACAGAGGACTTTGCAGCCAACCCATCGCGTAAGCCATTGAACACAATTAACTTCCCCGCAGAGTATGGCGGTACTACCTGCAACTCATCGGTTGCATATCCTGTCGAACTGCCCGCCGCGACTCCAGGGCCAATCTCCTTCTCCCAAGACAGCTTGTGGTCTCTATAGCTCAGACATCCACCACGCAAACCGTTACGGTCTTGCTTAGGGGAGCGTTCTGATCCCCGCAAGGTTAAGGAGAACTATGAACGGTTTGAAGCTTGTAATGTTATCGGCTGTTGCTGGATGCTGCATGTTGGCAGCCGCCCCCAAAGCAATGGCTCATGGGCAAATCGCTGTTGAGATTGGCACTGCTCCCGAGTGCCCTTACGGCTACTATGACTCCGCGCCATATTCCTGCGCTCCCTACGGCTACTACGGTTCGGAATGGTTCACCGGCGGAGTGTTTGTCGGCGCGGGTCCGTGGTTCCATGGCTCTGACGGCTTCCGTGGTCATGTAGACAACCGTCTACACGTGGACAACGGCTATAAGGGCAAGCTGCCGGAGCGCGGCGAGAAAGCCGAGCCGACCAATCGTCTCGACAAGAACGACAACTTCAAGGGCAATGAGACGCGCGATGGCCGCGGTCACAAGGACGCCGGCCCCAAAGATGGCGATAAAAAGTAGATTATTCGTATAGATTTGGCGGGTGGCCTGAGTCTCCTAATCGAGACGCGGGCCACCCACTTTAGTCGATTACTGACAAGTCAAGATAGATTATTTTCCCCGCGCAGCTTTCACGACTCCTCAATTTCCCACGGATAATGCTCAAGTTCCGCGCGGCCTTCGCCGGGTTTCCACTCGAAGGGATTCGGTTCCGCGACCGTCACATCCTCATAGGGCACCGCCGCTGTCGGACTGCCACCGCCGGATCGCGTTGCAGTCGTCGGAGTCTCTGACGTAAAACCATCCTCGTCGATTTCCGTCAGCTCGATCCGCAGGGTGACGTCGTTCACGCCTTCAATGCCGAAACTGTAAGACGGGAATGCGATCTCGCACGCATTGTCAGCCAGGTCAGCCTGCAACATCTCGCCACCGAGCCATTGATAATTCAATACCAATCGCTTCTCCGGCTTGGTGATCCAGGCGGAAAGATGCTGCATCATCAAGACGTCGGACTCCCTCATCTTGCCCTTTGCGTAGTAATCCGTCCTCAAGCGAAAACTCATCGCAAAGCCGTACGCGCCGGTGTTCAGGTCCGTCTTCTGGAAATAAAAGGTGTACGCCCGATCTTCAGCGCCGACATAGTCTCGATCGGGGGTTGCCGCGAGCACCAGCGCGCTCAGATGATCGGCCCTGCGGTCGTTGACGCGGGCCTCCTCCCTGCCAATGGTGCATTCCAAATCCATCAGGGACACGACCCTTGTGTCGGGGTCTTTGTCTGTCGGCGGATGGGAACCAAAGTGATGATCGCCATTCGGGCCCAGTCGCACCGTCGCGCGCAACCCGCCAAACAGGAAGCGCTCCACCGCCGCCCAGGCCTCCGCCGAACTCACCAGCCCATAACGTCCACTGTGGCTTCGATAGACATAAACCCGCGGAGCTTTCGCTACCCATGCTCGGTCAATCGGCACCAGCCCGTCGCTCGCTGCACCGGCCAGGGCGCGCACCACGCCGCCGCCCACGTCATAGTCAAGATCGTTGGTGCCGATCACGCACAGAAATCGTTCAGGCTCGAAATTTCGCAGCTCCTGTGGATCGAAATCCTTCTCCTCGACATCCTTCGGAGCCAGCGATCGGAACAGATCCTTCGGTGAGAAGTTGCTGATACCGTGATACTGAATCCACCGCGAAGACAATGGAATCCCGCCGTGCGGCGTTCCGTAGGTGACCACCTTTTCAATCACGTCGCCGGCTGGGCTTTCCAGCACCTGCTGCATGAACGAGCGGCACACCAGCCCTCCCATCGAATGCGCAATCAGGATGACGCGCTTGTCGGTGTCGTCCTCTTTGAAACAGACTTTTCGCACATGTTCGACAAGACTCTGCAGCCCCGTTGCCGCCTCCACAATGCTGGGCCTGCTGCCTTTTCCCGTCTCGACAAAGGTGTCGGAATACGGCTCGTAGAACCGATGTATCCAGAGTGTCCTGCGAGGATCGGCGGCGCCGTCGGGCGAATCCTCGTAGCCACGGATCGCGTCCTCGTAACCGTGATTCGTGATCAGCCGGACAAACGGCCCCGGGAACCGGTACCGGATCGGGCGTTCGCGAAATCCCTGGCGCGCGTGAGTCGTCCCGATATTGAAACCGTTGGTGGGGTCGTCGGTCGTCTCTTCGATTTCGCTGTCCGAAAACGCAAAACCGCGCACGTAAATGATTGGGAAGTAGTTGGGCACAGGGACAGAGTAGGCCAAACGCAAAACGACGGAAAGCAAAAATTGCGGTATTTGCTGAAATCCACCACTGAAAACAATGCTCTTATGGCAAAAACAGCCCCGAACAACTCCGAATTCGAGCGCAAATCGCCCCGAAATCGCGACCTTGATTGGCCCTATACTTAGCTCGTGAAGTTCCCGATGTCGGGCCATGAACTCGTCGCCCTGATTATCGCCATCTCGTTTGCGGCGGGGCTGAACGTTTACGCCACGGTGGCAACACTGGGGTTGCTGGCGCACACGGGCTGGCTGGCTCTGCCGGATTCGCTGCACTTGCTGGCCAGCTGGTGGGTCATCGGCGCCAGCGCTGCGCTGTTTTCGGTGGAGTTCTTTGCCGATAAGATCCCCGCGTTCGACCTTGTCTGGAACGCGCTGCACACCTTTATCCGCGTTCCGGTTGCGGCATTGCTGGCATGGCGTGCGACTGCAACGCTGACGCCCGGCGAGCAGCTCGCCGCCACGCTGCTGGGTGGACTGATCGCGCTGGCCGCGCACGGAGGCAAAACCGCAGCCCGCGCCGCCGTCACGCCTTCGCCGGAACCCCTCTCGAACATCGGCCTCAGCCTCGGCGAGGACGCGCTGTCAGTCTCGCTGACTTGGCTTGCCACGGTGCACCCCTATCTTGCCGCGACCATTGCGGCGGCGTTCGTGCTCGTGGTGATCCTGCTCATCCGCTGGGTCTGGAGCGCGCTCCGAGCTCTCTTCCGCGGCGCAGAACACGTCGCGGTACAGTGAGTGATAGCGTCCGTTCGTGATCGCTGAACGAGACTCCTTTCTGTTTTGGATTGAGTGGCTTAGATGCGCCTTTGATGATGGCGGAATCGCCTCGGCGTACCTTGCGAACTTTGTTCGTTACTCACCTGGGCCAGAATTTTGCGCGACTTATGAAACGAGCGCGAGTCTATACTTGTGAAACCTTCGCTGCACCGTTCGAGGAGCTAAGGACTTGCACGACGACCAATTCATCGCGGCTGGACTTGAGGCGCAAGCTGGGCGCCCGGAGTTGGTGGCGGCGCACGACGGCGGCGTAAACGTCGCGGTGAGGCAGCTTTTCCGGCCTTACGTTCTTGCGTTCCTGGCCCTGGCCATCGCGGTCGGCGGCAACGGATACGGCTACAAGCTCGCGCAATATTTCCAGCACTCCGAGGCTTCAAAAGCATCGGCCACTCGCATGTGGGTGGATCATCGCGACGACTCTTCGAGTACCGCTTCGCAACAGCACACGCGGCCGCAACGAGTCTCCGCTTTCGAGCTTTTCGTTCTTAGCGGCCAGCGGCAGTTTCCGCGCCTCTCGCGCGATCATGCTGTCACCACGCCGGCTCCGGCAAGCGTAGCGAACATTATCTCCTCGTATATACCCTTCCGCGCTCCTCCTGCACTCGATTCTTCCCTGGCGTAGTCGGCAGTACCGGCCATGTCGTAGCGAACGCATCTGGCCGCGTGCACTGCCTTCCGGCTCTTCATTCCAACCGAATGAACTCGAAATGCCTACCCCAAAGGAGCGGGTGCATATGCCAATTGCCTTGAGTGCAATGGAATCAGAAACAGACGCGCTGATGCGCGAAGGCCGGATCCTGGAATTCCTCGAAACTGCTGAGCGCCGCCGTCCCCAGCTGCTGAGGATGGCCCGCCGGCTGACAAACTGCAACGAAGACGCGGAAGACATCGTGCAGGAAGCCTTTATGAAAGCCTTTAAAGCTCTCGCCAGATTTCGCGGGGAGTCGAAGATGTCGAGCTGGCTGGGCGCAATCGTGCAGAACACCGCGCACGAACACTTGCGCAGCCGCCGAGGTCGCGTCTTCGTTTCGATCGAATACCTGAGCAAGGAAGACAACGAAGTCGTAGAGATTGATCTTCCTGACCGGGGTAAGAATCCCGAAGAGATCTGTCAGAGCAAGGAGATGGAAATCATCCTGCGCCAGGAAGTGGGAAAGCTTGGCTTCGTGTGCCGTCGCGCCATTGAGCAGTGCATGCTTGACGAGCAGCCTCAGCTGGAGGCGGCCCGCGCGCTCGACCTCAGCGTGGCCACCATGAAGTCGCGAGTCTTTCGCGGCAAGCGGATGCTGGGCCGCGCAGTTTCGCGGCGCCTGGCTGCGGGCCATGGGGCCATGATGGCCGCTGGTCGCGCGATGGGCTGTGAGATGCAGGCTGGGGCTTAGCGGCCACCTGCTCGGTTGTTTTACCTGAAGCCTTTGAGCGCCGGGAAGATTCCGACGCTCATTTTTTTGCGTCGGCGACGCGCTTCTGGGGTACGTTCTGCGCAACCACCCATGCTGCCGAGGCAATTGTCCACGAAATGAACAGCGCAGTAAACGGCAAGCGTTTTCCGGACTGGCCGAAGACGGCCTGCAGATTCATATACGACGTCACCAGGCTGGCAGGCAGCCAGATCAGCAGCGTGTAGATGGAGATTTGCGCTGCTTGAGCCCAGGCGGCCGCGCGCGGCAGCACGTTGAACAGCACTCCCAAACCGCTCGCAATCTGTCCTGCTCCGGTGAGGCGTGCCCAGCCTGCGCGAAATGGCAACCACGCCGGAACCAGGTGAACCGTGGCCTGCAGATACACGAAGTGCGATAGCCCTATCGGTGGCAGAGATGCGCCAAACAGCATTCGCGCGGCATGCACTCCGCGCTCTCCAGCAGCGAATCCGAATATCGATCCCTCGGGCAATTCTGCCAGCCGTGCAAACAGCGTCCAGCCGCCGGAGAGAAGAATCGTCAGTTCGGCGAGTCCGAGCCACACGCCTTCAGTCAGCGGAGCCACCACGACAGCCGGTACCTTTAGCAGCGCCCACAGGATCAGTCCCGGAAAGAGAATGCGGACCGCCCATGCCCGCGTCGCAGAGAAAAGCAACCCGAAGCCGACGCACATCTCGAGCGCCCCCGTGACGTACGCCAACGCGGTGCGGCCGGGGAACCACGGAGCTACCGGCTGCCAGACCATGGCGAAGTCTCCAAAGACAAGCGCCACCACGCCAAGGCCAATCAGTCCGATGGCAAACAAGGTGAGTGCCGGTTGCTGAAGCGCCGGTTGCCCAAGTGCGGGGTGTTGGATCGTCTCGGTTCCTTGAGACTGCGTCGGCGTGAAAGCAAGCTGGAGAGCGGGTTGTGAGCTCGGCGTCATCAGACTCCGAAAGCTAGCCGATTGCGAGCGGCATTCCAACCGAGAAGTGACGCGTCAGCACAGCGAAGTTCTGAAACGGTCTGGAGACACAGTTTGCCGGATGCCCTGCATGATGCCCGGCGGTATACTCCGGACACTGAATCTCCGCGAGGTCACGTCGATGAAGAAGCTTGCGATTTTTTTGCTCCTCTCCGCTCCGCTCTTTGCCCAGACGAATGACAAGAAGCCGCCTACCACATTGCGCGGCGTGCTGCTGGAGCAGCTACGTACCACGCATGACAAAGAAGACTGGTTTGTTCCAGTCAGCATTGCGGTAGACGGACTCACCGCCCAGCAGGCCATGTGGAGTCCCGGCAAAGGGAACCACTCCGTAGGCCAGCTCGCCTACCACATCTGGTACTGGGACGCTCGCGCGCTGAATAATTTCAAAGGCGAGAAGAATGAGAAATTCGACGGCAACAACAACGAGACCTTCGACAACTTCACACCCGCGCAGTGGGACGACCTGGTAAAGAAGCTCAACCAGGTGCTCGCCGACTGGGACAAAGCCGTCGAAACCGCCGACGATGCGAAGATCGCCGCCAACGCTTCGCTCATTGCACACGTCGGTGCACACAACGCTTACCACGTTGGGCAGATTCTTTACGTGCGCAAATTGCAGGGCGTCTGGAATCCGGACAAGGGAGTGAAGTGATAGTTCGAGCGGCTTTTGGGGAACTTCAGGACAGGCTCGCCGGGCGTAGCGCTTTGTCCACTTCGTTGCCGATGCGAACGACGATGGGCAGCAGCGCCTCGACATCCTGAAGCGTGGTGCGGAAGTTCACGATGCACGCCCGCAGCACATACTTTCCGTCAACGATGGCATTGGAGAGATAAGCTTCTCCGCCTTGCTGCAGCCGCGTGAGCAGTTCACGATTGAGATCGTTCAGATACCTTTCCACGTCGCTGTCCTTGCCCTTCAGGTCCTGCGGAACATAACGGAACGTGGTGATGCTGAGTCCCTGGGTCAGTGCTTCGAGTTCCGGGTAGTTCGCGATACGATCGAACATCGCACGCGAAAGACGAATGTCGTCGGAGATCATCTGCACGTAGCCGTCGAGCCCGACCTGCTGCAGCGCGAGCCACACCTTGAGCGCACGAAAGCTGCGCGAATTCTGCGGACCGAGGTCGAAGTAATTGATGGCCTCGACGCCGAAGTGATAGTAGGGCGGATGGTAAGCAAATGCATCGCGCAGCTTGGACACATCGCGCACCAGGGCGCATCCGGCCTCGAGCGGTGCGTAGAGCCACTTGTGGGGATCGACGGCAATCGAGTCTGCCTCGCTGAGCCCGGCAAATTCCGCGGGGGCATCGGGAACGACAGCGGCGAATCCGCCATAGGCTCCGTCGACGTGAAACCACAGATCGAGTTCGCGGCAGAGCGCGGCAAGTTCCGGCAGCGGGTCCATGGCGCCGGTGCTCACCGTGCCGGCATTGCCAATCACCATGAACGGCTTGTCGCCGGCAGCAGTATCCTCGCGGATCTCGGCCCGCAGAGCCTGGAGATCGATGCGCATTTCGTTGTCGGCAGGGATCCAACGTACCGAGTCGGTGCCAAGGCCGGCAATGTCGGCCGCTTTTTGTATCCAGGTGTGCGTTTCCTTCGAACAGTACGCGCGCAGGCGTGTGCCCTCCATGCCTTTGCTGCGCACATCGCTGCCAGCCTTGGCCTGACGCGCGGCGAGAAAGCAGACGATGTTGGCCATGTTGCCGCCGCTGACAAAGAGACCGCCGCAGTCGGTGGGATAGTTGAGCATCTCGGCGACCCAGCGAACAGTCTGCGCCTCAATCTCGCTCGCCATGGGAGACAGCAGCCATGCTCCGCAATTCGGATTCACCGTTGCAGCGAGCAACTCGCCCAGCGCGCCGATAGGTGCTGCCGACGAAGTGACGTAGCCCCAGAAGCGGGGATGTGCGTTGAACAGCGAATGGTCGAAGAGGAGACCGGCGGCGTGGTTGAGCAACTCTGCCGGATCGGCGCCCTGGCGCGGGAGGGAGCGATCCGCGACAAGCGCCTGGCGAATCGCGGAAGGTGATTCTCCCGTGGTTACCGGACGCTGCGGAAGCGAGTCAAAGAAATCCGCGATGCGATCGACGAGCTGGTGGCCAGCCGCGCGAAACTCGTCGGAGTGCATGGCCAGGGGAGACGTGCGCTTTGCGATTGTCTCGGTCTGTTGCATGGGGAGACCTCGCAGAGATTCTACCGGACCTATGGGCCCAAGCGGATTACGGATTCTTACCGGGAATGAGTGTGGTTCCGAAAGCACCGCTTCCTGTACGGCCACCTTAAGATTCTTTAGCAAGCTCGTTGCGTTGCACCTGTACAATTGCCAGCATTCGGAGGTCGAAAAGTGAGCAAATACGCGAACATTACGGAAACGGTCGGCAACACTCCGGTGGTGAAGATTAACCGCCTGGCGCCACCGGATGTGAACCTGTACGTCAAGGTGGAAGCCTTCAATCCGCTAGGGTCGGTCAAGGACCGCCTCGCTCTGGGAGTGATTGAAGAAGCGGAGCGCACCGGCGAACTGAAGCCGGGGCAGACCGTGGTGGAGGCGACCAGCGGCAACACCGGCATCGGCCTGGCCATGGTGTGCGCGGCCAAGGGCTATCCGCTTGTGGTGACCATGGCGGAGACCTTCAGCATCGAGCGGCGCAAGCTGATGCGCTTCCTCGGAGCTAAAGTGATTCTGACGCCGGCCGCGGCACGTGCTGTGGGCATGGTGAACAAGACAGTGGAACTGGCCGAGAAACATGGCTGGTACTACACACGCCAGTTTGAAAACGAAGCCAATGCCGACATGCACTCCCGTACCACTGCGCAGGAGATTCTCGACGATTTCAAGGGTGAGCGGCTCGATTACTGGGTGACGGGATTCGGAACCGGCGGCACGCTGAAAGGACGTTGCGCGCGTGCTCGCCAAGGAGCGCCCGGAAACGAAGATCGTGGTCTGCGAGCCAGATGATGCGCCGATGCTGTCGAGCGGTGTCGAGCAGGAACGCAATGCCGATGGATCGGCAAAATCGGGGCACCCAAGCTGGAAGCCGCACCCGATGCAGGGCTGGAGCCCCGATTTCATCGCCAAGCTGGCCGGCGATGCCGTGGCCTCGAAGAGAATCAGCCAGGTGTTGCGCATTGCCAATGCCGACGCACTCAAGTGCAGCAAGGACCTGGCCAAAAAAGAAGGCATCTTTGTCGGGATCACCTCGGGCGGAACGTTTGCCGGCGCGCTGCGTGTCGCCGCTGAGGCGCCGAAGGGATCGACGATCCTGTGCATGCTGCCCGATACCGGCGAGCGCTATCTCACCACGCCGTTGTTTGCCGAAGTATCGGTGGATATGACCGAGGAAGAGTGGGAGATCGCGCGCTCCACGCCGGGATGCATCCTGGAACCGCCGAAGCAATCGTAGATGCGTCGGAAGAACTACTTATTGCTGAAGCTCAGCAATAGCGAAGGGCGCCAACCGGACATTCCGGCGGCGCCCTTGAATTCCAGAATCTGATTCGTTAGACCATGTGGTCGAAGCCAAGTGCCTGCATCTCTTCCATCTGGCGCTTCAGATGGTCCATCTGCTGCTTCAGTTGCTCGCGCATCTGTTCGTCAAATGTGGGCGCCTGCATCTGGTGGAGCTGCTCGAGTAGTTTCTGGTCGAACTTGAAATCTTCCGGCTTGAAGTCCTGGCGGAACTGCTCCATCTGCTTCTTCAATTCGTCCATTTGCTTCTGGTCGATCTTGAAGTTTTCCCCGTCGAAGTTCTTGCCGAACTCCTGCATCTGCTTGTGGAGCTGATCCAGCTTTTTCTGATCGATGCCAAAGTCTTGGCCTTTGAAAGCATCGCGGAACTGCTCAGCCTGCTTGCGAAATTCCTCGGCCTGCTGCGGCGTGACCTCGAGGTGATAGTTGCTCGAATCGTCCTGCCACTGCCCCAGTTGATCCTTCAACGCCTCGGCCTGATCGCGCATTGATTGCGCGGCGGACTCGTCGATATCAAGATGCCCAGCCAGATCCTGCGCTACGTCAGGGTCGGCGAAGGCCATCAGCGGACACTCGCTATCGGGGAAGAGTTCATCAAAATCCCGCTCGCTCTTCTTCTTCGAATCCACTTGGAGAGTCAGCGTCTGCTGTCTCTTGTCACGAAGGATGGTGACCTGGACCGCCTTGCCCTGATTGGCCCGCATCGAGCGATCCCAGTCAGAAACCGTGGCGATACTGTCCGACCCGACCCTCAGAATTACGTCGAAGGCCTTCATGCCGGCAGCTGCGGCTTCGCTCTTGCGCGCCACCTGCTTCACCATCAAACCGTTCTGAACGCCGAGATAGTCGGCCATCTGCGCGGTGAGCGGCTCAACCATCGCGCCTACCTTCAAGGTACTGCTGCCCACGAAGGGCATGTGGAACCCGCCCGGAAGCGGCGCATCTCCGCCGCCAGTGCCCAGGATGCCCTTGCCTTCAACGGGAGAAGAGTTGATGTCGCTGCCGTCGTTCAGCTTGTTCCAGATGTCGGTGTCGAGCTTCTTGCGGTCGGCGAGCTGCACCGTCACAGTCTGCGTGACGCCATCGCGGCTGATCAGCATCGTCACCTTGCGGCCTGAGGGAACTTCGTGCATCATGCGCCCGAAAGCCTCTGCGCTCTCGACCGGCTGACCGTTGACTTCGAGAAGAACGTCGTTGACGCGCAGCCCCACCTGGGCCGCCGGCGCATCGTGATCGATAAGCGTGATCACCGCACCGCGAACTTCCTTGAGTTTGAGTTTGTTTGCCGAATCGCTGTCGACGTCTCCCACCAGCACGCCGAGATACCCTTGCGAGCCGGAGTGCAAAAGAAGCAGGTTGGGTTCTTCAATGATTTGGGCAATGCGCATTGCCTGCGCATGCGCCACGGTGGGCGCGATTGTGATTGCGGCTCCTAGTAGAGCGACTTGGATGCAAGGCCTCATAAAGCGTTTCATGGCACTTTCCTCGTTTTCCTTCATCCAGGTCCACACTCTGTATGGACGGTGCGGTTACCTGAAAGTAAGGGTTGGTTATTGAAATACCGGAGCCCGGCTGAGTGCTTCGCGGGACACCGTGCGGATATGGGGATTATGGTCTGAATTCGCAACTGTAGACAATACTTGTCTTACACCTGTATCGGCATCAACCGGCTCCAGTTCGCTGATGGCCGCCGAACGGATGCGCGCGTCGCTGTCGTTCAGCAGCGCCTCGAGAACCGCGTCGCGAACACGCATGTCCTGGGCTACGTAGAGTTGCAAACCCTCAAGCGCCTTCAGGCGAACGGCCTCGCTCTTGTCGTAGCGCAGCGCCACCATCAGCGCGTCGCGAATGCCCTCGCCCTGGCAGGCATGTCCGGCGCGGCATTCCGCCGCCAGCAGTCCAACGGAGTCGTCGCGAACGCCTTGCGACGACGCATTCTGCGAGGCCAGCATCAGCAACTGACGAATCGACGGATCGTCCAGCGAACCCTCAATATGCTGCGGCACCACCTGGCTGTATGCTCACGTCGACAATCTCGCTATTGGGATGGCGCACGATGCTGGAGACGTTCGCAACCTCGGCTGGAGCGGTCACCGGAGCAGTGGTAATCGGCTGTACCGATTCGGTATTTGCCGCAACAACCGGAGCCCGCCCTGCCACATGGGCCGCACGGGCCTGCGCATATTCGTAGCCCCCCAGCGTTCCAGCGCCCGCTCCCACAATCAGCAGCAGGAGAGCCGCAACGGGAGCAGCCTGAAGGCTCGAAAAGTTGTTCAAGATGCGCTGGCCAAACCGTTCGTACCAGCTCTTCGGGGGCAGTGCATCGAGCGCTTCTTCAAGGCGCATGCGCGAGCGCGCCACAAAGTTCGGATGCGGCTCAACGACCGGGTGGGCAGTGGCCAGCGTCTTCAGCGCCAGCAGTTGCTGCGCTCGACGCTGCATTCGGAGCATCCGGCAAGGTGCCGATCCAGCTCGTGTGCCTGTTCGTCGGGCAGCTCGCCGTAGGCTGCCAGCACAATTCGCTCATGTGCAAGTTCGCAATTCATCTCTTTACGTCCTTCCAGCCTCTTAAGTGCTACCGCGAATCCGATCCAAAAGATTCGCTGCCCGCGAAGGGCCCTAGCGCAGTCCCGCCAGTTGAGTTCTCAACTTCTTTGTCGCTCTGAAGAGCGTATTCTTGGCGGTTTCTTCCGTGGTGTTCAACATCTCTCCGATGGTGCGCAGGCGGAGACCCTGGTAATGCTTCAGTTCAAAAACCATGCGCTCGCGCGGGGTGAGCTTGCCGAGCGCGGCCTGAATCCTCTCACCCAGTACCTTGCGATCCAGCTCCTTGGCGGGATTTGAAAACGCCCGATTGTCGGAGACCGAAGCCAGGATATCGATCTCGTCGCCGGAGTGATCGATCACCACTGCCTGGTCCTCGCGGCGAGTCTTGCGCCGGCGCAGCTGGTCAAGACAGAGATTGGTCACGATCCGGTAGATCCAGGTGTAGAACGAGCACTCGAACCGGAAATTCCCGATATATCGGAACGCCTTGAGGAAGGCTTCCTGGTAGATGTCTTCCGCATCGTGCTCGGAGCCGGTAAGGTGCAGTGCCAACCGCAATACCTGCTGCTCATATTGGCGCACCAGCGCGTCAAAGGCTACCCGCGATCCGGCCTGCGCCTCGCGAATCAGCTCCGTCTCCGGCGCCCGGGCCTGCAGGCGCTCCGCAGTGCGATCCGGCCCGTCCATTGCTCTCGATGCGCCATCCCTGCCGAGGATTGTATCGTCCTTTTGGCTGGCCAACCTAAAGCGCTGCCGACTAGCGCGCTTGGCAATGAAGGGTAAGTTCACTGCATCCGTTGCCATCGAGATTTTTCACTCCGGTGGTGCAGAGCGTTGACGCACTTGTGTAGACGGCATCCAAGCCCGTTTGTGAGCACCACTTGCGGCCAAAACCTCTCCCGGAGACTGACTCCCGTGACAGGGTCCCCATCACAGTCAGTACCGGGTGCCCTTTGGCGGGGCGAGCCGACGGGGTGGATTTAAACTGGAAAAACATGAACGAGTCTCTCTTTCCAGGGATGCAGCCGCCATCAACTGAGTCCGAAGGCTGGTATACCGCCCATTGCGACGGCGGATCGCGGGGAAATCCCGGGCCCTCCGGCTACGGCGCTGTCATCGAGGACCCGAAGGGCCAAACCGTGGCCCGCCTGAGCGAGTTTCTCGGCCGCCAGACCAACAATTTCGCTGAATACAAAGGACTTCTCTGCCGTTCTTGCCTGGGCCCAGCAGTACGGTGCACGACGCCTGCGGGTGGTCTCGGACTCCGAACTGATGGTGAAGCAGATGAAGGGTCAGTACAAGGTCGCCAGCCCCGGCCTCCGCCCTTTGTGGGAAGAAGCCAGGCTCCTCGCCGCCAGCTCGAGCGGTTTGAGATGCGCCATACCCTGCGCGGCGGCAACAAGGAAGCCGACCGCCTGGCCAACGAAGCTATGGACAAAGGGATGGGGCGGCAACCGGCACTTCAAGCAGCATCATCCGGCGGCTCCAGCCCGGACAGGCCGGTTCCCGGCAAAAAACCGACTCAGGACAACGCACCAAAGCAGGTTCTGGAGGGCTATGTGAAGGGCGGTGTCGTCCATTTGCTCGAAGGTGAACTACCCGAGGGGGCTTTCGTTAAGATCACCCGGAAATAGAAGATTGCTCAGGGCAAAAGCTTAATCGCCAACCTGCAACTCACCGGTTGCCCTTTGAATCGACGAACCCAAAGAGAAGAGGCCGGAACTCGATGAGAGCTCCGGCCTTTCTTGTCATAGCGGCTCTCCCAGATCAGCTCTTTCCGCCGAGATTGTTGCGCCACACGTGGCCGTCGCGCTCCAGCAGGCGATCGGCGCAATCAGGCCCCCACGTGCCTGCGAAGTAGTTGGGAAAGACCTCGGGATTCTTGGCTGCCCACGCTTCGAGAATCGGCGTATACAGCGCCCATGTGGTTTCGACCCCATCGCGGTGAGCGAACAACGTCTGGTCGCCGAGCATCGCGTCCAGCAGCAGCCGCTCATACCCGTTTGCGGTCGAGGTTCCGAACGCGGCGGCGTAATCGAAGTCCATATTCACCGGGCACACCGACATATTCGGCGTGTTCGGGACCTTCGCACCGAAGCGCAGCGCAATTCCCTCGTTCGGCTGAATGCGAATGGTGAGCAGGTTGGGCTGAATATCGGTGCATGGCCCGCTGGACTGCATGCGGTTGAAGATGAGCAGCGGCGGCTGCTTGAACTGGATGCTGATCTCTGTGGCGCGCCTCTTCAGCCGCTTGCCCGCACGCAGATAGAACGGCACGCCCGCCCAGCGCCAGTTCTCAATTCCAAGCTTCACGGCCGCATAGGTCTCGGTACCTGACTCCGGGTTGACGCGATCTTCGTCACGATAACCGACCACCTTCTTCCCTTCCACAACGCCGGGACCATATTGTCCGCGCACGGCATCGGTGATGGGAATGCTCGGAATGGCGCGCCAAGCTTTCACCTTTTCGCGACGCACGGCTTCTGCGTCAAAGCTCGACGGCGGCTCCATCGCGACAAAGCTCAGCAACTCCATCACGTGGTTCTGCACCACGTCGCGCAGCGCACCGGCCTTCTCATAAAACGGTCCGCGGCCTTCGACGCCCAGCGTTTCCGCCGCTGTGATCTGCACATGGTCGATGTAGTTGCGATTCCAGATCGGCTCGAAGATTCCATTGCCGAAGCGGAACACCAAGATGTTCTGCACCGTCTCTTTGCCGAGGTAGTGATCGATGCGGAAGACCTGGTTCTCGTGAAAGACGGCGTTGACCTGGTGATTCAACTCGCGCGCCGAATCAAGATCGTGGCCGAACGGCTTCTCAATGACCACGCCGATGCGGCCCGTGGCGCCCTCTGGGCCCGGCTGCGCCATGCCCTGCGCGCCAAGGTTCTCGATGATCGGTGCAAAGAACTCCGGCGCAGTGGCGAGGTAGAACAGCCGGTCGCGGACCGATGTTCTTCTCCTGCGCGATGCGATCGAGTTCCGTCCTTCAATCCCGCGTAGTGCGAAGCATCGTCGAAGGTGAGCGCATAGTAACTGATCTTCTTCACAAACTCCTCCAGCCTGGGATCGGCCTTATCAACATCTCCGAACTCGATGATGCCTTCGCGCATGTCGGCTGCAAACTCGTCTCCCAGCGGTCGCCGAGCCACACCGACGATGGCAAAGTTCTTCGGCAAAAGGCCAGCCTGCTCGAGGTGAAATAGCGCGGGCAGCAGCTTGCGCTTGGTCAGATCGCCGGAGGCGCCAAATATCACCATGACACCCGGATTCGGAATGCGCTCGCCGCTCTTCGGAACCTGCGAGAGATCCTCGGGACGAACCTTCATCTGCACAGTAGCTGATGCCATAGCTGCGACCTCCGTGTCGCTGGAGTTCAGAGTACGAAGTTCGTAATTCACAGTCTGCGTTTCCCGCAACGAATGCAACTACGAACTCAGAACTATGAACTTGGAACTAGTCTTTTTTCACCGCATGTCCGCCGAACTCATTGCGCATAATCGCCAGCATGCGGTCGGTAAAGTTGTTTTCTTCGCGCGAACGAATCCGTCGAATTAGCGACTCCGTAATGATCGGCGCCGAAACATTCAGATCGATCGCCTCAAACACCGTCCAGCGTCCCTCGCCGGAATCCGCCACATACGCTTCGAGCCCATCGAGCTTCGGATTCTTGCTCAACGCATCGGCGGTCAGGTCGAGCAGCCAGCTGCGCACCACGCTGCCGAAACGCCATATCTGCGAAATCTGCGCGAGGTCAAGCTTCAACTCTTCCTTCTTCTCCATGATGGTGAAGCCTTCTGCATACGCCTGCATGAGGCCGTACTCGATACCGTTGTGGACCATCTTCACGAAGTGACCCGAACCTGCCGGGCCCACGTGCCCCCAGCCCTTGTCCTTGCCAGGCGCGAGCGTCTCGAAGATCGGACGCAGATAATCGACGGCTTCCTTGTCGCCGCCAACCATCATGCTGTAGCCCTCTTTCAAACCCCACACGCCGCCCGACGTACCCACATCGACAAACTGGAACCCCTTCGCAGTAACTTCCTTGTAGTGGCGCTGCGAATCCTTGTAATTCGAGTTGCCGCCGTCGATCAGGATGTCGCCTTTGTTGAGCAAAGGCTCCAGCTTGGCGATGGTGTCGTCAACCGGCTTTCCTTGCGGCACCATGATCCAGATGGCCTTGCGGCCTTTCAGATTCTTCGCCATATCCTCGAGTGAACTTACGCCGACATTGCCGGATGCCGTCAGTTTCTGCACCGCTTCTGCGCTGAAGTCGAAGCCCACCACCTGGTGCCCGCCCAGACGGAGGCGCTCGGCCATGTTGCCGCCCATCTTGCCCAGACCAATCAATCCCAGTTGCATATCGCTCTCCCTTCGAATCTCGTTACAAAACTTTCAATGCCTGCAGATCGCGACGCAGAGCATCCGCGCCGGTGAAGCGAATCGCCTTCATGCCCACGGCAGCCCCGCCAGCCACGTTCTCCAGGCGATCGTCGATGAACAGCGAACGCTCCGCGGCCTTGCCCAGAATGCCCAGCGCCCTGCGATAGATTTGCGGGTCCGGCTTGCGAAGGCCCATGTAGCATGACGTGAACGTGAACTTCAGGTAGTTGCGAAGGCCGAACTTCTCCATTCGAAATTCATGCGTCTCGCGCGCTTCGTTGTTCAGGGCCCCAAGCATGCATCTATCTGATGCCGCGAGTTCCTTCAGGATGCACGTCGCCCCATCGGCAAGCATCTTGGACTGCTCACACATGCCGTTGAAGAACTCCTCGTGCGAAAAACTCCGCGGTTCATAAAACACGGCCGCGTCAAGATATTCATCAAGCGTAATCTCGCCGCGTTCCCATGGCTCGAATGCCTTCGCATGATGCTCTTCCAGCGCTGCCGCGTCGAGGTGAAACTGCTCGACAACCGCCGCGCGTTCGCGATGATCCCAGCCGTTAGTCAGCAGGACCCCGCCAACATCGAAGAGGATCACGTCGAAGGGGAACATCGGCGTCTCGTGAGAACAGCGGTTAATGAACAGTGAACGGTGGACAGTGTTTAGAGACTGGCTTGCCGAAACTGATCTCTGAAAACAAATCGTCAGGCAATTTCAACCGCATTGATACTTCGCTTCGATAGCCAGCACCTTCTTGAAGCGGCGAGTAAACCGTGGCTCGTTGGAAATAAAATTCGCCCTGATGAATGCATCCACCAGTTCGTAGGCTAGTGACGATCCCACGATGCGCGCGCCGAGCACCAGCACGTTCATGTCATCGTGTTCCACGCCCTGGTGTGCCGAATAGGTATCGTGGCACATGGCTGCGCGAATGCCGGGGATCTTGTTGGCTGCTACACTCACGCCCACACCCGAACCGCAAATCAAAATCCCGCGTGGCGCCTCGCCCGACTTGATCGCTTCACCTACGCGCTCGGCATAATCGGGATAGTCATCCTGCGGCTCGACCTTGAATGCGCCCAGGTCCAATATCTCGTGACCTGCCCGGGTCAGATAGGCGCGTACTTCTTCTTTCAATTCGAAACCCGCGTGATCCGATGCGATGACTAACTTCATGCGACTCCTTCATCGAAAGGAATAGTAAGTTGGGAGTAGAAGTTGTCCTTTATTCCCTGGTCCCTATTCCCTAGTCCCTAGTCCCTGTTTTTCAAAAGTGCCTTGGCTCGCGTCGCCACGTTCTCCGGCGTGAATCCGTACTCGGCCATCACCTTTGGGCCCGGTGCCGACGCGCCGAAGCGATCGACACCAATAACGTCGCCGTCCAGTCCCACGTACTTCCACCAGCCCAGCGTTGCGCCTGCTTCCACCGCGAGCTTCGGCACGCCAGGCGTCAGCACGCTCGCCTTGTATTCGGCCGACTGCTCTTCAAAGATGCGCCAGCTCGGCATGCTCACCACGCGCGCGGCAATTCCCTCGCCCGCCAGCACCTTTGCTGCGTCCACCGCAGTCGAGACCTCGGATCCCGTAGCGATCAGGATCACCTTCGGACTCGCCGCGTCCTCCAGAACATATGCACCCTTGCTTACTCCGCCGTAGATATCGTGCTTCGATGCATCGATTACCGGCAGATCCTGCCGTGTCAGCGCGAAGAAGCACGGTTTGGCGCGCTCCAACGCGAGCCGCCAGCATGCAGCCGTCTCATTGGCGTCGGCCGGCCGGAAGTCTGTCAGTCCCGGCACAGCGCGCAGCATCATCAGTTGTTCGATCGGCTGATGCGTCGGTCCGTCTTCGCCGAGCCCGATCGAATCGTGCGTGAACACGAAGATCGAGTGGGACTGCATCAACGCGGCCAGTCGCAACGCAGGTTTGCAGTAGTCCGAGAAGGTAAAAAACGTTGACCCAAACGGTATCAGGCCCCCATGCACCGCCATGCCATTGACCGCGGCGCACATGCCGAATTCCCGCACTCCGAAAAACACGTTCCGCCCAGCCGGATCAACATGAAAACTCTGGCCTGGCTTGAAGATTGTCTTCGTCGACGAAGTCAAATCCGCCGCGCCCCCAAACAGCTCCGGCACGACATCCGCGACGGCGTTCATGACGACATTGCCCGCATTGCGCGTAGCCTGCTTCTTATCCGTCGGAAAAGTAGGAATCGCCTTTTCCCAATCCTTTTTGAGCTGGCCTTTCTGAGTACGATCGAATTCAATCGCCAGATCGCGGAACTCTGCCGCGTAGCGCGAGAAGAGCTTCTTCCACTCAGCCTCGGCCGTCACCCCGCGATCGATCGCTTTACGCCAGTTCTTCAACGCGTCGTCGGGAACATAAAAGTTCTGATCCTCAGGGAATCCATAAAACTTCTTGGTCGCCGCTGTGTCCGCCGCTCCCAACGCTTCGCCGTGGACTTTGTTGGTGCCGGCTTTCGGGCTACCGTAACCAATCACGGTGCGCACCGCGATCAGCGAGGGCCTTCCCGTTTCAGCCTTAGCCGCTTCAATAGCGGCCTCAATCGCTTTAAGATCGTTGCCGTCGGCCACGCGTTGGGTATGCCAGTGGTACGCTTCGAAGCGCTCCAACACGTTGTCGTTGTAGCTCAGTTCCGTGGGGCCATCGAGCGAGATCAGGTTGTCGTCATAGAGCACGATCAGCTTGCCCAGGGCCAGCGTTCCCGCCAGCGCGCAGGCCTCGTGCGAAACGCCTTCCATCAGGTCGCCGTCCCCGCACAGCGAATAGGTGTGGTGATCCACGATCTCGTAGCCGGGCTTGTTGTAGACGGCTCCAAGATGCTTCTCCGCAATTGCCATGCCGACAGCCATGGCCAACCCCTGGCCCAGCGGACCGGTCGTCGCTTCCACGCCGTCGGTGTCGCCATACTCGGGATGTCCCGGAGTGCGCGAATGCCACTGGCGAAAGCTCTGCAGATCTTCGATCGTTACCTTGTAGCCGGAGAGATAGAGCGAGGCGTAGAGCATCGCGGAGGCATGCCCGTTCGAGAGCACAAACCTGTCGCGGTCGACCCACTTTGAGTTCGCCGGATTGTGCTTCATAATCTTGTGAAACAGCAGATAAGCAATGGGAGCACAGCCCAGCGGCGCGCCGGGGTGGCCGCTTTTCGCCTTCTCCACCTCATCGACAGAAAGCAGCCGCAATGTATCAATCGATAATTCGTCGAGTGAAAGATCCGCAAGAGTTGCCATAAAACTCTGTTCCCATTCCTTTCAAAAATAGCTGCGGAAAGAATGCTCACTTCCGAGGTTCAATCTTGATTTCCACGTTGTATCCAAGCCAGCGATTCTGCTCACGCCAGTGAAGAGTCCATGATAGATCACCGCTCTCCTGGTTCGGAGCGGTGGAAAGATCCGCGCTGTAGCCCGCGCTACCAAGACTGCGGCCCATAGTCGATTGCGTTGTCTTCCATTGGTCCGTCGTCCAAATCACTTCAAATGGCGCGTCGTCGAGAATGCGTAGCGTGTCGCCTGCCGTAATTTTCTGGATCGGCCGGCGCTTGCTGTAGAACTCAAGATCGACGCGCATCTGCTTCCTACCTCTTGGCTCGCAGTAGCGCTCGTACACACTATCGATGCGGTCGAACACCTTGCCGTCCACCATCGAACGCAGCAATTTCAGGTATTCGGCGTGCGCCCACACCAGTGGAACCGCCGAGCCGGCCGGCTTGCCCATCTGAAGGCCTCGCCGGTCAGCCTCATCCCACACCTGCTCCGGCATCATCTGGCCCAGGGTGGCAAAGCGCTCATAGGTGGCGATCAGCAGAGCGGGATCCGCGTCCGCAGCCAGCTCATAGTGGGCACGCTCCCCCGTAAGCAGAGGCCATACCCGCCCCTGTCCCCATCCCTGAAATGGGCCGCCGTCGGGTCGCTGGCCGTAGCCATCCCAGTTATACCGATGCCAGCCAGGACCCTCCGGCAGATCCGTCTTGAGGACCGCATCCACGACCTTCAGCGAATCGATGATGAGCGGATCGTCGGCGCGCCGAACCCCATATCGGACCAGCTCAAGAAAACCCGCATCAATAATCTCGCGCGCTTCAAATTCAGTGCGTGTGCCCGGCGGCCGGTTGTTGATGTGGATCATCTCAGTTCCGCAGTCTTCGCAGGCGTAGGCTTCGCCCTTCTCCGGCGGCCGGATGCGCATGTAATGCCGCTTGACCTCCGGCAACAGCACACCATTATTGGTTACGGTCCAGTCTTCCAGATGGCGCTCGATCCAGTCGGCGAACTCTTCGATGAATACAGCCAACTCCACAGAGTCGTGAGCCCGCGCCATATCCGCCGCGCAGATCAGCCCGCCAATCACCGCAGCAAGGGTTGACGGGGAATAACCGGCATTCTCTTCCCATCGCTCCTGATGAGTAATCGGCGCGTGCCGCACTAGGTATCCCGCCGCCCGTTCGATGAAAGGAAAGATTTCCATCTCACCCAGAGCATTGGCTTTCCACAGCCGCCACGCCAGGATGATAGGAAACGCCACCTCGTCCAGTTGCTCGCCGGACCAATAGGGTCGCCCGTCCACCCAGAAATTCTGGGCGAAACCTCCGTCCGGTTTTTGCGTACACGCCAGATAAACCAGAGCGCGCCGAGCCGTTTCAGCGCGTCCGCAGGCCAGCAGAGCTGTCGCCGTCTGCACCATGTCCCGCGTCCACACCAGGTGATAGCCGCCCAGGTCATCATCGCCATGCGCCTGCCCCCAGGGAATCGAAGCCGAGGCTACGAACGCGCCGGAAAAAGTCTTGTCTTCGTGCGCCAGCAGCACGTTGTGGCTGGCCCGCATCAGCTTGCCGCCGTCGCACGCCTTCGCCGCCAGCCACTCAGGATTGGCCAGCCGGTGCCATTGCGCTATAAACCGGTCGCGATGCTCATCAAACGGCGTGGCCAACGCACTCACTGTCTTCTGAAGAGCTGTGTGGTTTCCTTCGCCAAGGCCAAAGGCCAGGATGAACTCGCGCGCGCCGTCCGTCCCCGCTGCGCCCAGGTTCAGTTCGCCAAACAACGCGATATTGCCGTTGGTGGCCGAGCCGAATTCCCAATCCATCTGGTAGTTATCGCGGAGGTCATGCCAGCCGTCGCTTGAGCCCACAAACCCGCAACTCACGCGCGAAAAACCGCAACTGGCGCCCATCGCCAGCGACCACTGGTTCTTCCATGCCAGCAGCATTTTGTGTCCGGCCACGTCGAGCGCGCGGCCGGTGTTTCCGGCTCCCCCGCCATCGAGGTGTGGCGCCAGCAAGGCGTAGACCTTCAGACGCGGGATCAGATCCTCGTGCCCCTCCAACCGCACGCGCTGCAAAACGACACTGTGGTGCGGATCGCAGATGATTTCTTTGGTCAGCGTGTACCGCCCGCTGGGGTCGCGATTGATGTAGCGGACCCCCAGCGCTTCCTGATGGATGTACTCGAACGTCGACACCAGGTCGCGCTTTTCCTCGTGCTTGAAGGTCTCGCCGTCCGTAACCATGAACCCCATGTCCCGGACCTGCGCGCTGTCGATCGTAGGATGGTAAATCTCGTTCAGGATGCCGTGAGAGCAGGTAAACCAGACCCGGCTCGATGCCGAATAGGCGGTTCCAATGGCGTCTTTAACGCTCGACGTCCAGCGAGGCAGCAGTCCGGGCGCGCCAAAAGCCTCGCCTTGCTGGTCGAGCCAGCGATACGATGGTCGATCATTCATGCATTCGCACCGATTGTTCGTGTAGGGAAGTGCAATTCCAGGATCCAACCTCACTAGGGATGTCGGGACGAGCCCCAAGGTTTCCATTTTCTGTCGAATACTTCGAACCCTGACGAGGACTTATCAGCATCCATCCAAACATACGGCACTGCCCGCGAATTTGACGAGGATTTGAATGGACGGTTTCATTCGTCCCCGTCTAGCTCGGGTTGATCGCACCGAATCGGCTCACAGCCCATACGATGATCTTCGACTGAAACAGTACAATCCCACATGAGGAGATTTCCCAGATGGCTTACGAACTTGCACCGCTTCCCTACGATTACGCCGCCCTCGAGCCTTTCATCGACGCGGAGACCATGAAGCTGCATCACGACAAGCATCACCAGGCCTACATCAACAATGTGAATGCCGCGCTGGCCAATCACCCCAACCTGGCCGCGAAATCCGTTGACGACCTCATCAGCGACCTGAACGCTATCCCCGAAGATATTCGCAATGTCGTCCGCAACAATGGCGGGGGCCACTCCAACCACACCATGTTCTGGACGATTATGGCCTCGCCCAAATCCGGCGGCGGGGGCGAACCCACCGGCGCTCTCGCTGATCAGATCAAAAAAGATTTTGGTGATTTTGAAGCCTTCAAGAAGACTTTCAATGAGACCACAGCCAAGCAGTTCGGCTCCGGCTGGGGCTGGCTCGTGAGCCAGGGCGGCAAGCTGAAGGTCATCACCACCGCCAACCAGGACTCGCCTCTCAGCCAGGGAATCTACCCGATCCTTGGCAACGACGTCTGGGAGCACGCTTACTATCTCAAGTACCAGAACAGGCGACCCGAGTACCTCGCCGCCTGGTGGAACGTCGTTAACTGGGCCGAAGTCACCAAGCGCTTCGACAAGGCAAAGAAGTAAATTGCAGTTCTCAGCCGTCGGCTTTCAGTTCTTGCATTTGGCAACTCGAGCGGCTCAATAGGCCGCGGAAAAACTCGCACGCCGCTTTCGTTTTGAAGGGTACGGGCTTCAGCCCGTACATCAACCCTTGCATAATGGACGGGGCTTTAGCCCCGGAGACGCTTCTTGGGCCCGCGTCGCGTTTTCCTGCGGCCTCTCAAGCCCGATAAGCCTTGCTGAAAGCCGACAGACTTTGTGCCCCATTCATCGCAGTTTCATCGCGATGAGTGGGACGGGGTTGCCGCCGCATTTCCGCCTCGCGATTCTGGATTCACGCTACCTTGCGATCGCCCTCCTGCGTTCCCACAGCCGGTGCGATTCCACCCACCCGATCGTTACCGCGATGTCTTCCACGATCGGATACAGTCGGATCCTTCACAGTGCGGCCCAGCCCGTCAGCTCCGACGATCCGGCTCACTCGAAACTTCCGCATCGGCCACCCCCCTACCGCAGACTCGATCTCGGATGAACGTTCACGGGATATTCTCATCGAATCCCGCAGAGTGGGCTGGCGTTGTACTATGACCGGCATGACTACGTTTACCGCAGAGGATGATACCTACGCGGGGTTTGACAGCACTGGAAAGTACTTCGGGTACTTTGGACTTGCGGCGGGCGCAATAGGCATCACGGGATGGGCGGCAATACACGGGCATCTGCCAGGACTGAGACCTGCGGACGCCGTGGACCAGTTTTTCCTGGCGGCGATGGAGTGGATCGGAATTGGGCTGTTCGTGATCTTAGGCATCGCCACGCTGGGTTCACTTGGTTTGTCGCGCAAGTCGCGGGGGACTGTGACCGTCGATGACTTGGGAGTGACGCGGCAGATCGGAGAGCGGAGCTGGAAGCTGCGGTGGCCAGAGCTTGAGGGCTACGTGGTGGTAAGTGGTGGGATCGCACTCGTGCCGCGCGAAGGGGGCAAGATGATTGAGATTCCGCGATTTCTGGACGATTACAGTGGATGTATTGCGGAGATCGAGGCGCGTGGGGTTGGCCGCTTGCCGCCGAGCAGGTTGAAGCGATGTTGAAGACTCTTGGGCTTTGGCGAATGATTCGGTCGAGTCACCGCCGATGCTGACATTTGGTGGATTTTTCGCTTTTCCCGGCCGACGCGGCATGGGGTTTCAACCCTGGATGTTGCGATCTCAATTCTATTTATTGCTTTGGGTACCTGGCATTCGAGGACGATCCCTAAGTCAGCAACCCCTTGACCCGCCCCTCAAGAGCTGCCTGCGCCTGCTTTGCGGGAAACAGTCTCTCCAGCCACCCCAGATCTGCATCCACCGTTACGTCCTTATCCGTCACATCGACGAACCCCTTAATCGGCGTGCTCACGATCCCCACCTTCGCGTCGAAAGAAAAATCCATTCTGCTCCCCGTCCACTTCCTCGATTCATTCAGGATCTGTATCGGAACAGTTCCGAAACCTTTAAATAGATCGTCGAATGAGCGATCGACAGACCGCATAATTTCCTCTTTCCGACGCTTATGCGATACCGTGACGCGCATACTTCTCCATTCGTTCGCTGCCGCTTCTCTTTTCCGGCGAGCTCTCCCTGGCACGGAGTTGCCGTAGCAGAGGGCGACAGATGCCTCCGACGCCGCGATGAGATCAATACTTTGATGCGGAATAAGCCGAACTGCCACTGCGCCGAGCCGTCTTCGAACGTGGTACCGCTGATCCAAAACGGGCATGGGAACCGACGCCGGCAAACCAGGGGAGGGCCCCCGGCAAACTCAGCAGTCAAGTGCTCCAGTTCTCCCCGTCGCCCTAAACCACTCATTCCATTCGCAAAAATCCGGTTCCGAGTTTTGCAGGTAATTTCCCCCATCCCGCGCACAATGAAATCGTGATTGGAACGCTGGATCCGCGAACGTGCGCACTGCGCACGCTAACTCCGCTACCCGCGTTGCCACGCCGCTAACTTCAATCGGCAGAGGAATCTACGGCTAACCCCAATCCACACAGGAATCTAGCGCCACCACCTCTCGGTAACCCGATGATTCCAGGATCTTTACCCAAAGAGATCGGATAATTAGGGGGTGAGTTTTCACCGGTGTGGCAACCCGCTCACAACCTCATTCGCACTTCAGTGTCTAATGGAATGGAAAGAAGAAGATGCGTTTTCGCACCCTGATCCCGCTCGTGGGACTTTTTGCCTTCGTTCTTCTCGGCGCTTCGGCCTCAGCCGTGGCGCAGTCCGCGAGCTTTGCCGTTAGCGAGAACGGAAAGTCCGTTGGCACCGCCAGTTTCAGCTTTACCTCCAAGCCGACCGGCCTCGATTCCACCTCGGTCGTCCGCGTCGACATGCAGGGCCTGAGCTACGCGCTCTCCAAGACCGAGGAGCTCTCGCCCTCCAACGGCCTGCTTCACGTCCAGCTCAGCGCCATCATCAACAACTCCGCTGTCAGCGTCGTCGCCAAGCCCGACGCCGCGCAGTTCCTGCTCAATATCTCGGCCAACGGCCGCAGCAGCACCACCCGTCTCGACGGCCACGATCGCGTTGTCTTTCTTCCCGATTTCGACCCCGGCGCTCTTGAAACGCTTCTTTCCCTTGCCGCCAGCAACAACAATCGCGATCTATGGGCCATCATTCCCAAGCAAGCCGGCTCTATCGCGCCCATCCAACTCGCCACCTACCCCGACGAGCAGGGCACGCTCGATGGCAAGCCGGTCGCCGTCCATCACATGGTCGCCACCATCTCCGGCGCCCCCACCGACCTCTTCTCAGGCCCTGAAAACCAGCTCCTCCAGGCCGAACTTCCGCAGCAAGGCTTCGCCCTCGTCCGTAACGGATTCGTGCTCACGCCACCATCGAAGCCGCTTGCACCGCCCCCGGCTCCGCCCGCCGCTGCACCAACCCAGTAGCGCAGAAACGCCAGGTTTGCTCACCGGCCGCTCAAAACCGATCCCCGTCGATTGACGGCGAATGTAACATCCTTGCTCTTTGCAGAGTCTCAACATTGGTAGGAGGTTTCATGCGTCGCTCGCTTCTCCATCCGCATCTGCTGACGGCCTCGCTTGCTTTCATGCTGAGCAGCTATATGCAGGCCCAGACCGGAATAGCGATACCAGCCCCGCAGTCTGACGTCGCTCTGGCAAGTAAGCCGGGGAAGGAGACAGCGGTCTTCGCTGGCGGTTGCTTCTGGGGAACTCAGTCTGTCTTCGAACGTGTAAAGGGAGTAGTCGCGACAACCGCAGGATACGCTGGCGGCTCCGCATCCACCGCCACTTACGATCAGGTCACAACTGAAACTACTGGACATGCAGAGTCGGTCAAAGTCGTCTACGACCCTTCGAAGATCACATACGGAAGGCTCCTGCAAATCTTCTTCTCAGTCGTTCACGATCCGACCCAGCTCAACCGGCAGGGGCCGGACGTCGGGACGTCCTACCGTTCTGCGATTTTCTATACAAACGAAGAGCAACGAAAAATCAGTACCGCATATATTGCTCAACTAGACGCCGCAGGCGTATATCGCAAGCCGATTGTGACGCAGGTGACACCGTTGAAGGGTTTCTACGACGCCGAGTCCTATCATCAGGACTACGCGCTCCATAATCCCAATAACCCCTACATTCAAGTCTGCGACCGCCCCAAGATCGAGGCGCTGAGAAAGCAATTTCCAGAACTCTTCCGGGACTACAAAGGCAAATGACAGTTGCGCAGCGTCGGAATTTGGCAACTCGGAAAGAAGATCGAAGGGCGTAGTTACATCGCGGCAACGAAATCAGGAATCCTGACACCTGCGTGTTCCTGCAGCAGCTGTGTCATTCTGGCTGCCATCCCCGTATACATGGATGCGGCGCGGAACGCATTCACGCGAACACCCTCGTTGGCATGGCTGAACGCATATTGCGCCAGTGCCATCAAAGCGCAAACTCGAATCTGCATTGCATCACTTCGCAGCGTCTCCAGGAGCACGCGGTCAACGTGATCGCTGTTGCGCGTGGCATAGTCAGCCAACTCCAGCATCACTTTCGCGTTCTGGTACATGGCCCATAGCCCATGAGGGCCCTGCAATCTTGTCCAGGTGTCGTCAGGGGTCACGCTCAAGCCCTCTTTCCAAAGGAACTGATCGCTCAACTCCCGAGCGCTCCAGTCGTGACGAAGACGCGCAATGAGTGAATCCCATGACTGCGCATTGCGGCGACGAAGGCCTACTCTCCAGCGGACCAGATAGATCGCCACAGTGGCGATTGCCGCGATTTGGAGAACAAGGAGGATCATCTTTCGTCCCTCAGCCGACTGACACGACCCGTGAGCCGGCAAGCCTGCTTCTTGCGTGCATAAGAACTATCGGACAGTTTGAGCGTCTGTAACATGCCACTTAAGGCTCCAAAATGATGCCTTTTGGGGGAGATGCCGGGACCGTCTCACACTGCCTTTCCGGCTGCCACAGCCGAGGCCCAGGCCCACTGGAAGTTGAACCCTCCCAGGTGGCCGGTCACGTCCACACCCTCACCGATGAAGAAGAGACCCGGCACAGCGCGAGCTTCCATCGTCTTTGAATTGAGCCCACCGGTGTCGACCCCGCCAGCCGTCACCTCGGCCTTTTCGAACCCTTCAGTGCCGGCCGGATGAAACTCCCAGCGACGCAGTCTGCCCTCCGCAGCCTCCAGCGCCGCATTCGACCAACCAGTGGGGGTGCCCACATCTGCCAGATGCCACGCGAGTCGCTGCGGCAGCACCGCTCGCAACGCCTGCCTCAAGGCAGCGTCATCCCGCCGCGCGCCCTGTGCCAGCAGAGGCTCAAGCAGCTTCGACTGCCCGTTGATCCCTGGTGCAAAGTCCACGCGAACCGATTCACCCGGTCGCCAATACGACGACGCCTGCAACACCGCTGGTCCGCTTAGCCCGCGATGCGTCACAAGAAGCTTCTCGCGAAATTGCGGCCCACGCGCAGACTGCACCGTGACATCCGCGGAAACCCCGGTAAGCCCGGTCCAGCCGCCCTCGGCTCCGCTCAGCAGCAACGGGACAAGTGCCGCTCGCGGCTGGATCACCTTCAGACCGAACTGCCGCGCCAGGTCGTACGCCAACCCTGTCGCGCCCATCTTCTGAATTGAAAGTCCTCCAGTGGCCACCACCAAGGCACTGGCCGTGAAGTCGCCCACCGCACACGCGACACGAAACTCGCCGGAGGAAGCTTCGACAGCGATGCCGCGCGCGTTCATGCGAATTTCAACTTTTCCGCGCTCGCACTCGGCCAGCAGCATATCGACGATCTGGCGCGCCGAATAATCGCAGAACAGCTGACCCAGCGTCTTCTTGTGCCACTTGATCTCGTAGCGCTCGACCAGTTCGAGAAAGTGCCGAGGCTGGTAGAGCGCCAGCGCCGACTTCGCAAAGTGCGGATTGTCGGAGATGAAGTTGGCAGGCGTGCAATGGATGTTGGTGAAATTGCACCGTCCGCCACCCGAGATGAGAATCTTGCGGCCCGGCTGCGCGTTATGTTCCAGCAGCAATACCCGGCGGCCACGCTGGCCTGCCACGGCAGCGCACATCAGGCCTGCTGCACCCGCGCCCAGCACAATCACATCGAACTTGCGTGTTTCGCCCGGCACTTCTTCATTGTCGCCGAGAGAACCGCCGAAAGTTCCCTCAAGAGCAACAGAAGGAAAATGCGATTGACGATGGCCTGCATACGCTTGAGCGTTGCCCTGCAGAGCGCCGCATCGCGAACGATTATTTTGGCAGGTTTGTCAGTGCGCTCCTGAGCGGCAAACGATGTGATGCAACTGAATAAAAGGCACCCTCGCGGGACCGTAAGCGCTTGGTGTGAAGACTTGCAACCGTCAAAACTACCGTAGTAAACCGGGCAGGAAGTCGGGTATGATGCGTGACAACTGGGGCGCCATACCTCTCCCCATGGCCGATCCCCGCAACTGTGAACGGTTCTGGGACAGAGTTGCGGTTAGTCGCCAGCGAGTCAACCAATGCGACCCACGGTCCTAATTGCCGATGACCAGCAACTCCTCGCAGAGAGCCTGCGCTCCCTGTTGACCCCGTTCTACAACGTTGTTGGCATTGCCACAAACGGGAAAGAACTCATTGACATGGCCACGCAGTACAAGCCGACGCTGGTTCTCACCGATCTATCGATGCCGCAGATGAACGGTCTCGATGCGATTCATACTCTCATCGGCATGGGCGTGCGCAGCAAGTTCGTCTTTCTCACCATGCATGTGGATATAAGTCTTGCCGTACTCGTATTTCGAGCGGGGGCCTCGGCATTTGTCTTAAAGAGCGCCAGTAGCGACGACTTGAAGGAAGCCATCAATGTAGTCCTCGGCGGCGGGTGCTACTTAAGCCCTCAATTTCCCAGCGACTTGGTCAGCGTTCTCGCAGAGGCTGCCCGCCGTCCCATGGTTGACTTGGCGACGCCTCAACTTACCCCCCGTCAACGCGAAGTGCTGCACCTTGTTGCTGAGGGAAAGACTATGAAAGAGATTGCCTCTCAATTGAACATCTCCACCCGCACCGCAGAGTCTTACAAATACCACCTGATGACTGTGCTGGGGATCCGCACCACCGCTGAACTGGTTCAGCATGCCATCAAGATTGGCTTGATCTGTGTCAGGCCACTTGACGCCGTCGTTTAGCACAGTCCGGTTCGCCGTAACGGATCTGACAGAGTGTCCTTACGCATCAAATCCACGTTCGTTGGTCTTTTCCGTGTTTGGGTCACCGTCGCCACCGGCGGGTGTTCCCTCCAGCGCCTGTAACTCAGCCGTCACCTGAGCGAGCATTTCTTGGAGTTGCGATTGGGACTCGGTCGGAGTTCCAAAGCCGGCAAGCCAGCGCGCGATGACTTCTCGCTGCCACCGCAGTTCTACTAGCCTACGCACCCTCGATTCAGAACTCTTCGATTGCTCTGCGGCCATAACCTACCTACGGCTACGTGGCGTGTTCCTTACCAAACTCGAACCGGGAAGATTCGATCAGCTTGCCTACTCAAGATCCGGGAAGCTGATGCTTCAACTCCTGAGTGGCCTTTGCGCTCCATCTTCGTCGAAGGATCACGCCACTTCTTCCCTCTCGAAGGATATGTCGATGCCGAATTCAAATGTATTCGGAAAACTACTTACCGGGTGCCCCGTAGAACTACGCCTTGCGCAGAACAATTCAGCTAAAGGGTTCTTGTGCGAAAGCGTTTGAACAGCGCGAGCAAGAGCAAGGCACCGGCGATTTCCATGATGAGGATCCAGAAGGGGTGATCGATGGGGGAAAGGCGAAAGATACTGGCGACAAGTCCGCCCACGAAGGAACCACCAATTCCCAGCAGAATCGTTTTCCCGATGCTCATCGGATCGGGTCCCGGCATGATCCATCGGGCGAGAGCGCCAATGACAAGACCGCTGAATGCCATCATCAAGATCAGAAGAACGACTCCGCCGGCGCCGCCAGGTAGGTTTTGCATCGTGCACCTCCATTTCAAAAGGACAACGCTTCGGGGAGAAGCGTTCATACACGAGTCGAGTTTGGATGGCTACCTCTTGGTCACAGTCAGTTCGGTACGGCGATTGCGGGCCTTGCCCTCTTCGGTATCGTTAGAGGCGACCGGCTTGGATTCGCCGTAACCTGCAGTTGTCAGGCGGTCTGGTGCGATGCCGGCTGCGACGAGCTGATTCCTGATCGCGGCGGCGCGCTGCTCCGACAGGCCCTGATTGGCAGCTGCATCCCCCGTATTGTCCGTATGACCGGCAAGTTGAGCCTGCGCATTCGGACAGGCTTTCAGAATGGCGACCAGGTCATTCACAGTTTGCTGCGATGCCGGGGTCAGGTTGGTCGAGTTGGTATCGAAATTCAAGTTGTCAAATACAAAAGTTTTCGGTAATTCGGAATCGTTCCCGCCGGCGAGGAAGTTAGCCAGATTCCAGTTGAACGAATCTCTGTTCAGCGAGATGGTTTGGCCGCCGCAGAGTTTGACCTCTGCCAGGCCCGCCTTTGGTTCATGACGGCCCCTGAGCAAGAAAGCCAGAAGTGCCAGCAATGCCAGAGTACCCAGTGCGATCGGCATCCACGGAAAGGGCTTTGCCCTCTCCACGATCGGGGCGACCGTAACCGAACGCACTCCCTCTACGCCCGGACTGTGGACAGCGCCGCTAAGCGCTGGAGGTATGGCAGACGCGAAGCTTGCCTTGTTGCTGGCCAGCAAACTTGCCAGACCACTCGTACTTAGTCCTTGTGTGGACTTGATCTTTGCGATCGCGCCCAAAATGAAAGGCGCCGCGAGCGCCAGCAGGGACGAGGCTGAACCCCTTCCAATGCCGCTGAAACCGGCAATGGATGAAGTCACCGAGCTGGTATTGTTGCCCAGCAGGCTGCCCAGGATCTTCTCACCCTGTCCAATAGCCGAGGTCGTGGAACTGCCGCCTCCAAACACGTTTGAGAGGTTGCCGAGAATGCTTCCGTCGTGGCCACCACTGCTCAAAAGACCTTCAAGTTGCGTGGCGCCTCCGGGCTGAGACGAAAGATGCGCAACACTCAAAAGCAGGGTTGGAACGATGCCACTCATCGCTTTTGAGGTGTTGGCAGGGTTCTCTCCGACAAACCCGCTGGCCTTGCTGATCACGTCAGGCGTCAGATAGCTGTTGATCGTTTCCAGAAGATTCGATGGCATGGTTGATCTCTCCTATTTTGAATCGCGCCCGGCAATCGCTTGCTCAAGACTTCCAGACAGAAACTGATGTTCTCCAAAAAACGGATGATCCTTGCTGTCCAGCAGAAAGATCCTGGTGAATCTGCAAGGGTTCCGGGCTTCATTTCCGACGACCTCGGACCTTTGAGACTGCGAATGGATGCGCCGATATACCGATTGCGGCGATAATTGTGCTTCGTCGAAGCTGGACGCCTGGCACGCTGGAACGATCAAAGTCACCCATCACATTGATTTCAGCGTGAACGGCAACCGATTTACTCAGAAGCAATACTAGCGTTCGCGTTCCGGCTTGGGCAGTCGAAAAACTACAGAAACTGCTCACCGAAGAATTACCGTAGATCGGAATCGCCTTCGTTCGCACGCCTCAGAATGGCGGCCTTCGAAACCATCCGATTACTCAGGCTAAGCGACGTCCCATGATGCGATTATCTCGACTTCGAAATAAGTGGCTGGCCGGATGCAGCTCCGTTCTACGGAAGAGTCCCAAGCGTAATTATTCTTTACACTTTCAATTTCCTCTTCAATCCGCTCCATGTGCATGCAAAAACATTCGACATTCGCCAAGTGTATTTGTACCCGTTTGACATGCGACTTAAGCAGTGACCCTATATCTATATAGTCCGATAATTCCTATAAATGTCGAAATCTCCTTCTTTCCGCTTCCGCCCCACACTTCAAAGCCGCTGTCGATCTAAAGTGAATTAATATGAATATCTGCAGCCGGTGCGCTCCTGGTCTCTTGCGCTTCCCAGTTTGCACCTGTGACCCCCTTCGTCGCGAAGCTAACTCAACGTCGATCGTACTGGGCGATGTGAGCGCCAAGCGAGAAGGCGGCGAGGCGGAGTCATTGGGCGATGCGGAGTCATTGATTGTGGGTAGAGCCGCCCAAAGCATTCGCCAGTGGGTTCGCAGTGCGTTGCGCAGGAGAATCCGTTAGATCCGCGCAGAGGCCATTCTCCTCAGACTTTAATTGCCTTAATCTCCGCAGCTTACTCAAGGGATGAAGGGCAGAATTCTGACTCAAGAATGATGCGCGATCGTTCTTGTCGCTGAGATCCGCGCAATCATTTCGCTGCTCTTCTCCGAACTTGGAAAAGCGAATCCTTTCTCTACCAAGGCTCCCGTCGGGCATGCCTGGATGCATTTGCCGCAACCAGTACAGTTTCGGGCGTTGCCCCAATCGTCGGCCATATCGCTTACCAGAACCGAGGAGATGCCGCGCGCGGATACTTCCCAAACATGAGCCCCTTCCAGTTCTGCGCAGGCCCGAACACAGCGAGTGCAAAGAATGCACCGATTGTGATCAAGCACGTAGCGCGGATGACTCATGTCGACATGAAGACGCGGATTGTTATAGGGATACCGAACATGAGTGACTTCAAGCGATTGAGCTAGCGCCTGCAGTTCGCAGCGGCCGTTGGACGCGCACACCGAACAGATATGGTTGCGCTCAACTAAGAGCAATTCGACGGCCATCTTTCGATATTCTTCCAGCTTGGCCGATGTTGTCCTGATTGACATGCCTTCCTGCAGAGGTGTGGTGCATGCCGCCAGCAACCTGTCGGTCCCTGCGAGTTCTACCATGCATACACGGCACGCACCAGTTGCGCTCAGTCCCTTGAGATAGCAGAGCGTCGGGATGTATTTATCGTGATCGCGAGCGGCTTCGAGGACCGTCTGACCTTCCTGGGCCGTGATTAACTCGCCATCAATTCTTGCAGAGACGGTTTTCAAATTCGCTCCTTCCCCGTGTCACTTCTCGGCGGCTACTGCACGCAGATCGCACCGAAGGCAACGACGGCTCTCCTCCAGCGCCTCTGCAGAACTCAGCGTGCAAACTACTTCATCCTGCGTTCGCACACGAGTGGCAACTGGCGCAGTTGCGCCGATGTGGCGCTTACTCAAGCTGGGCTCGCCCGGAGTGCTGCGACCATATTCCAGCTCCGGGAAGATGCGTTCCCAACGCGTCTCGCCCATCAGACGCTCATCGATCTTTCGGGCAGCCTGCTTGCCTCCGCTCATAGCGTTCGACACATTCGAGGCACCCGTAATTACATCGCCTCCGGCATAGAAGCCGGGCCGGCTTGTCTCCAGCGTGAATCGATCTACCTTGATCGTTCCTTGTTCTTTCAGTTCCAGTCCCGAGGCGCGACAGAAATCTAGATCGAAGGTCTCTCCCACCGCCAGAATCACTGTGTCGCATTCGAATCGCTGCACCTCGTCTGTAGGTATCGGGCGACGCCGTCCCGAGTTGTCATAAGCACCCAGGCGCGTTTTCACCACTTCAATTGCCTTTACTTTTCCGTTCGCATCGCCCAGGATGCGATGCGGCGCGGCGAGAAATACCATTCGAACGCCCTCTTCTTCAGCCGCCTGTATTTCCTCGTCTATCGCCGGCATGTCCCTACGTTCGCGTCGATATAGAATCGTCACCTCGGCGCCTGCCCGCTTTGCGGTTCGCGCCGAGTCGATTGCAGCGTTGCCTCCGCCGATGATGGCTACGCGTGCGCCTAACGCCACAGCTTCGTTCTTTGCCATAGACTCCAGAAAAGGAAGGGCAGGATAGACTCCCTTCAATTCTGTACCTGGCAAATAGAGCCATGACTCCTTCCACGTTCCGATGGAGAGAAATGTTGCGTCGAACTGGTTTGCGAGGTCATTCAGCGAGAGTTCACCCCCGACCTTGGTATTGAAGAGCATCTTTACGCCGACGCGCTCAATTAACTCGAGTTCGCGATGAAGGACCGCCTTGGGAAGACGATATTCCGGAATCGCGAACCGAAGCATGCCGCCGGCTTCGCTGTGCTCTTCAAAGATGGTCACGTCGTGTCCTAACATCGCGAGATAAAACGCTGCGGTTAATCCCGTCGGTCCCGCTCCGGCAACCGCGATTTTGCGCCCCGTAGGCGCCAGCTTGTGAGTCAGGATGCGCTCAACCATCGGTTCAAACAACCCCGATGAATAGACTGAGTCCGCAATGTATCGGTGGACCTCGCGCATGTTCACAACTTCATCGAACGACTGTCGCCTGCATCGGTTATCGCAAGGATGCTGGCACACGCGGCCTGTAGAAGCGGGCAGCGGGTTATCGAGAAGAACGGATACAAATGCGTCCTCAAGCCGACCTTCCTGAAACAGCTCGAGGAAGCGCGGGATATTCATCCGGAGCGGGCAACTGTTCTCGCACGGAGACACAGCCAGTTCCTGACAGACACCGGCTCTGCACCGCCTTGCGAGGATGTGGTCCTGGTACTCGTCGCGGAAGTGCCGGATCGTGGTCAGGACAGGATTCGGAGCCGACTGTCCGAGGCCGCAGAGAGAGCATGCACGAATCATCCTCGCAAGCTCATCCAGCGTTTCCAGGTGCTCTTTGGTTCCTCTGCCTTCAGTGATCGCATTGAGTATCCGCAGTGCCTTGTCGAGCCCGACTCTGCAGGGCACGCACTTGCCGCATGATTCAGAGTGCGTGAATTCGATGAAGTAGCGAGCCACATCCACCATGCAGTTGTCTTCATCCATCACCACCATTCCGCCCGAGCCCATGATCGAACCGATTTGCGCAAGGCTCTCGTAATCGACAGGGGTCTCAAACATCTCAGCGGGAATGCAGCCACCCGATGGCCCCCCGGTCTGTACGGCGATGACACGGCGCCCATTCGCTGCGCCCTCACCGACGTCGTAAATGAACGTCTTCAGCGGCGTACCAAGCGGCATTTCTACGAGTCCGGTGTTCTGCACTTTCCCTACGAGTGAGAATACTTTTGTTCCTGGGCTTTTCTGACTGCCCGTCTCGGCGAACCAACCCGGACCTCGACTTACAATCGCCGGAATATTGCACCAGGTTTCGACGTTGTTGATGTCAGTGGGCATTCCCCATAGTCCGTGCTGCGCCGGGAACGGCGGACGCGGACGTGGGCGACCGGCACTTCCTTCCAATGAAGCAATCAGCGCAGTCTCTTCTCCGCAAACAAATGCGCCTGCACCCTGAACTAGCTCGATGTTGAAGTCGAATCCTCGATTGAGAACATTCTTTCCGAGCAGCCCGTATTCGCGCGCTTGTTCGATAGCGCAGCTCAGCTGACGCACCGCCAGCGGGTACTCCGCGCGAATGTACACGATCCCTTTTGTGGCGCCCGTCGCATAGGCTCCAATGATCATGCCTTCCAGAACCGAATGAGGATCGCTCTCGATCTCGTTGCGGTTCATGTACGCGCCCGGGTCTCCTTCGTCTGCATTGCAGATGATGTATTTCTCATCGGCCTTCGCCTTGGCGAGAAAGTCCCACTTGTTTCCGGTAAGGAATCCGGCGCCGCCGCGTCCGCGCAAGCGCGATGCCTTGATTTGCTCAATTACGGATTCCGGACGTCCGTCGATAAGAACCTTGTACAGCGACTGATATCCACCGACCGCGATGTACTCCTCAATGTCTTCAGGATTGATCAGGCCCGAGTTCCTCAGCACGATCTTCTTCTGGCCCTTGAAGAATGGGATCAAATTCCAAAGAGGTATCTCGGGATAGCCCTGGCCGAACTTGAATTGGGCGGTGATGTGATCCCATTCTTCAAGTTTGCAAAAGATAAGATCGGGCGGCATCACCTTCGACGAAATGGCCTCGAGAATTCGGCCGGCATCGTTCGGGCGAACGCGATGGAGAATCACCAGCGGCGCACCGGGAATTCGAACTCCTACGAGCGGCTCCTGGAAGCAAGCTCCGAAACAGCCCACACCCGTAAACTGAACATCCTGTCCGCTGCGGTCAATGGCCTCGTTCAGCGCGTGAAATACCTCTTCGGCTCCATTCCCACGTCCACATGTACCCATTCCCACAGTGATCCGCGGAATGGAGGGCATGAGCTTGGCCAGCCCAGACTCGCGTACAGCGTTAAAATCCCCAATATCTTCGATACGCGGTTTCATTTTTTCCTCAAGCTCAACACGTTGATCTCGCGCTGCAGTGTGCGCTCATTCACATGACTCAGAATGTGGTGATTCACTTCGACAACGGGCGCCAGAGCGCACTGTCCAAAACAAGCGACGGTTCTAACCGTGAAGTGTCGATCCTTCGTAGTGAGTGACACCTTGTCGGCATCGCTGGAGTCGTCGTTGGACCGCTCAGTCAGACCAAGGTCAAGGCATAGTTTGGCGAGCAGATCTCGCGAACCGCGTGTGTGACACGCTGTTCCCCGGCATACGCAAACCACGTTGTCTCCTTGCGGCTCGAGATTGAAGAGCGCGTAGAAGGTGGCCACACTATAGACCTTCGAAGGAGGAATTCCTGACTTTGCGGCGACATAGCGAAGAGTATCCAGCGACAGAAATTTGTGAGCATTTGCCGCTTGCACATCCTCGAGAATGCCCAGCAAAGCACCGGCGCCATCTCCGCGCTCGGCGATGGCCTGGTCAATCAACAGCTTCTCGCGCGCATCCAGTGCCTGAATAATCTCATCTGGCATTCGACCCTCCTCGCCCGTGCCAGGAACTTCGTTGGTCGACGGATTTCCGGCAATGCTCGGAAGGCGTGGAGAAGAAAAGCGTGATCTGACAGAGCATATTCCAACGGGGCACGCACTGCGCGTTCCAGACTCCTGCCCGGAACTCCCGAGAATCGTCCGGGGGAACTTTGATCTGACCAGTGGGGGTTTGGATGTGCCTTTGATCACATCGCAGTGTGATCAGCGCCCAAGCGAAATCTTCCGCCAAAGCATTCTTGCATTCACGAAGAATGACCGACTTGTGCAGGGTTTTAAGCCTAAAGAGGTTGAGGATTAGCAGAGGAAGGGACTCCTCAATGATGAAATGCTCGCTGCCGCTCATTCACCCTTACGCAGTTCGACTGAAACGTATGTCTCCGGTCTGTTGTCCGGATGTCCAGCTACTTTTGCCGAATCTCCGGTCACCGATCCCTGCAGAAAGAATGTGACCGGGTGAGTGATATCAGCGGGCAATGATGAACCTGCAAAGGGGCTCACGCGAATGTTCGCATATACATGAGAGCCATCTTCCTGATAGGAACCGGAGTACGTGTGGGACGGATCGCCACCCTGGATTTGCCCGTCATGCAGCACTGCTACACCGTCTCCGTAAACGTCACCTGATTTGAAATGCGCATACCAGATTCCTTCCATTTCACTACCTCCTTGCTGGAAGAGCCACAATCTGGCCAATCAGCATACTCCAAATTCGCAAACGCGCGCCAGACCTCCAAAACAAAATCTGCGCTGCGCCCGCCAAAGATCGCATTCCACTTCTGTTGGGAAGAAACGAATTGCAACCTGTCGTGACGTCTGTCACAACCGGTCGAAGATGCAATGTGCTACCACCATGCCGTGCTCGGCTAGTTGCCGCGGCGCGCAGCAGTAGTTGAAAACCGATCGTGTAATGCTGAATTGAACTGCCCCACGCCTAACCGGCAGACTGTCGTAGCTCGGCGCTGCCCTTAATCGCTCGTCTTTGCAGCTTCGCGGCGCCAGCCGCCACTGCGACGCGGGAGATCATAAATCGGGCGCCGTCCCATGAACTTGGGAGGTGCGCATGCTGAAGCCGAACGATCCGGTTTACCTCTTGCTCGCACCGTGTGTCCTTTTCCTCGGAGCCCTTCTGCAACTTCTGATTGCGCGCATCTGCTCCGCTCGCGTAAAGGGCATCCTGGCTGCGGCTACGTGCATTCCGGCACTCATCGGCGTGGTGAGTCTCCTGCCTCGCATAACGTCGGGCGGCGCAATCGACGTTAGCCTGTTCTCGTGGGATGGACCACTTGTTCTAGCCTTTCACATCGATGCTCTCAGCATCCTATTTGCGTTTATGGGGACCGGGCTTGGCGCAATCGTTCTCCTCTACTCGATCGGCTATATGGGCCGCGATCGGGCAATTACACGCTTCTACGCCACGATGCTCATTTTCATCGGCGGCTTCGTTGCGCTTGTCTATTGCGCGAATCTATTTCTCCTGTACATCTGCTGGGAAGTGATCGGACTCTGTTCGTTTAGTTTGGTGGGCTTCTGGTATCAGCAACGGGAAGCCGTGCTGGGCGCGCGGAAAGTTCTGTTGATGACCCATCTGGCGGGATACGGGTTGCTGAGCGCCGTCCTCGTTCTCTATCACCGTACTGGAACAGCTATCTGGACCGATCCCAGCATTGGCCGCAACTTTTCCACGAGCGTATTCCTGTTGATGCTCATCGCACTGGTAGCAAAGTCGGTGCAAGTCCCCCTGCATACGTGGATACCGGATGCCATGGCTGCGCCGACCCCGGTAAGTTCTCTGCTTCATGCAGCTTGTTATGTGACTGCCGGCGTCTATCTTGCCGCACGCATGCACAGCTTCGCCGTCTGGCTGCCCTCGTGGAACTTCATGCTGGTTTCAATTGCCTCCGTGACCATGATGGTCGGCGTGATGTATGCGCTTGTGCAGAGCGATTTGAAGCGCATGCTGGCCTTCTCCACCGTAAGCCAGATCGGCTACATGCTGCTGGGAATCGGCATCGGCACCCCGCTTGGAATCATGGCGGGGCTTCTCCACTGCCTCAATCACGGATTCTTCAAAGGCGGTCTCTTCCTGAACGCGGGTGCGGTGCAGCATGCCGCGGGAACACGCGACATGAACTTCCTGGGTGGACTTGCTTCGCGCATGCCGCGCACGATGCTCTGCTGGCTGGTGGGCGTTGGGAACATGGCCGGCATTCCCCTGATGAGCGGCTTCGTCAGCAAGTGGATGCTCTATGCTGCTGCAATCCAAGCAGGATGGGCAATTCCCGCGGTAATTGCATGGATCGCAAGCCTCGGAACTGTGTTCATGTGCGCGAAAGCGACCAGTGCGGTATTCCTGGGCCCGCCGTCGGAAGCGGCGCGCGACGCGCACGAAGCTTCGACCGGCATGCAGTGGGCGATGGGATTGATGGCCTTCGGCAGCATCGTACTGGGCGTGGCGCCGCAGCTTGCCTTTGTGTGGTTCTTCCAGCCGATGTTCAGCGCCATCGGACTTGATACATCGCTGCGCGTAACCTGGCTCGGTCTTTTTGCCGGAGCTGGAACGTTTTCCACGGCCGGCGGACTCGTACTCGCCATTGTGTCGTTCATGCTGGGGACGGCTATCTTCGCGGTAGCCCGCGTCTCGAGCGGTTCCCATGTCAGGACGGTGGGTGCAGGTTCTGCGGGCATTCTCCTCGGTGGTCCCGGCAACGTGTTTACGGGAGGCGAACCGCTGTGGGAGCACGACCGGCTTTCCGCCGCTGACTTCTCGCACATCTTCGAACAGAATTGGCGATCCTTCTTCCGCTGGTCGAACGTGGACAAGGCCTACACATTTCTGTTTCAGCAATTACACAGTGCAGCGCTACAACTTGCGCGGCCGGTCGAATGGCTGGAGCAGCACGTCTTCCAGGGACTTCTGATTGTCTCGGCGGGGATGCTCCTCGGCGCGCTGTGGATGGGAAACGCTGCGGCAACTCCCGCCAGTCTTTCCGTCACACCGATGCCGGCACTACTTATCGCCGCGATTTGTGTTGCAGCAGTGTCGCTGGTTTGTGCAGCGGCTACAACCAACGACGACAGATTGCTTCCGCTGCAACTGGCGTTCCCTTCGATCTTCGCGATTGCGGGGTGCATGACTGGAGTTGAGTGGCTGCGCTTTGGACTGCTGGAATCGGCAGCGCTGCTCAGCATCGTGCCGGTGTGGAAGGCTGCCCGCACGCGCACGACGCGTCTCGTGTATCCGGCCGTGGTTGTGTTTTCCGGAATCTGCATGGGAATGTCGCAACTGATGGCCAGGCCGGAACACCTGGGCTGGAGCCGCGCACTTCTGTTCACCGGAGTGTGCATCAAGTTCGCCGCGATTCCGTTCTTCTTCTGGCTGTTGCGTCTCGCCGATGAACTTCCTGCGGTGGTGTTGGGTTTCATACTCGCAGTCATCGACATTGCAGCCGTGGGCGAACTGATGATGCGCGCGCAAATTGACCCGTTGCTGTTCTCCCCGGCTGGTCCCTGGTTGGCAATCGCTCTGCTGACAAGCCTGATGGCCGCCGTACTGATGCTTGCGCAACGCAGCATCAAGCGCCTGCTCGTTCTCTCCAGTATTGAGGACTTTGGATTCCTGCTGCTGGGTATCGCTTCGATCCGCAGCCTCGGTCAGGATGGTGTGCTCCTCGCAGCCGCGTCGCACGCTCTTGGCAAGAGCCTGCTCTTTATCGCGATTGCTGCTCCGGAACGCGATGGGGCGCTCGCTCGTGGAGATACAGGTTTGGCCGGACGCTACCCTCTCAGCGCGTTCGGATTCCTGATGGGAATGCTAACGCTTCTCGGTGTGCCTCCGATGCTGGGGTTTGCCGGCCGCTGGAAGCTCTACGAGTCGGCATTCGCGATACATCCCGCACTGTTGGTCGGCTTCGTGCTCGCATCGATGCTGGCTCTTATTGCATATGTCCTTGCGTTCACAAAGCTCTGGTGGGGGAGCCCGTCGTACGACGACAGGCGAATAAGCACGGTCAATGGAACTGAGTGGTACTTGCCTCCTCTCATCCACGAATCGACGATCTTGAAGGCTGTCATACTCTTGCTCTTTGTGAGCATCCTTAGTGCAGGTCTATGGCCCAACCTCATGATCGAGGCGTTGCAAGGGGTGCGACCATGAAGCTCTGGACTCGCTTGCTCTGTGCATGTCGCCGTCGCAGCCCGTGGATCTTCCACATGAATTCGGGGAGTTGCAACGGGTGCGATATCGAACTTGTGGCGGCGCTCACGCCACGTTATGACGCGGAACAGCTCGGCGTGTTGTTGCAGGGAAGCCCACGCCACGCCGATATTCTCTGCGTAACGGGCCCAGTAACGCACACATCCGCGCCTGCCATTCAGACCGTCTACGAACAGGTGTGCGGCCCGAAGGCAGTAGTCGCCATCGGCTCATGCCCCGCATCCACCAACGTCTTCATCGATAGCCGCGTACTTGTCGGACCACTCGATAAACACATCCCCGTCGATGTCTTTGTCCCCGGATGTCCGCCGCGGCCTGATGCCATTGTGCGCGGGATCGCCGCCGCCGCCCACTTGCTGGCCGAACGTGGTAGCGATTCTGCGCCTGCTGAATCTCTCGCTAGTCCAACTGCAAATCCAGAGGAGGCGCGTTCATGAATTTACTCACCGCACTTGCGCGCTTCCTCGTGTTTCCTGGGTTACTATTTGCCGTTCCGGCCGCATGGCTGGTGCTGTGGCTCGAGCGCAAGACTGTCGCACTGCTGCAACAGCGCATCGGGCCTCCCTTCGGCCAGCCGTTCTTTGACTTCGTAAAGTTGATGGGAAAATCCACTCCGCCGCGTCCCGGAATCAACGGACTCCTGATGCGTGCCTGGCCGCTGATTGCGGTCTCCGCGTCGGCCGGGGCCGTTGGGCTGCTCCCCGTTTTGCCGTCCCTGGGCGGATTTCAAGGCGACTTGATTCTGCTGCTCGCCCTGATGGAGATTCCTGCAATTTGCATGATTGTCGCAGGCTTTTCCTCGCGCTCTCTGTTCGGCGAAATCGGTTCTGCACGCGAGGCCGTTCTCCTGGTCTCTTACAATCTCGTATTCCTTCTGGCGGCGGTTTCCATCGCCGTCTCGCAGCACTCATTTCGGCTTGATGCACTGGCCGGCGCCCCGGCCACTCCTTGGCGCTACCTCGGCCTGATTGCCATTCTCGTCTGTCTTCCGGCCAAGCTTCACGTCAATCCCTTTTCACTTCCCAATGCAGAGCAGGAAATCTACTCGGGCCCGATGGTCGAGTATGCCGGATTCGAACTCGCACTATGGCAGTTGTCGCACGGACTGGAATGGATCGCTGGCGTGGGCCTGGTTGCCACACTTGCCATCCCGCCATCCGCTCATCTCTGGCTGGATGTGGTGGGAGTTGTTGGTCTCGGACTCATTCTTGTCCTGGCTATATCGCTGACCGCTGCAGCAACAGCTCGCCTCGCCATCGACACAACGGTTCGCTTCTATTGGCAATGCACTCTCGTCTTCGCGGTCCTTGCTATTTCAACGACATTGCTCATGAGGTTACGCTCATGAAGATACTTGGACTGCTCTGGCAAAACCTTCGACGCGGCGTCGCAACGCTGCGATATCCCGCCGCGCCGCCCGTGACGTTGGGCTATCGGGGCCTGGTGCGCTTCGATCCCACGCGCTGTACCGGCTGCGCAATGTGCCGCTTCCGTTGCACCGCACGCGCCATCACATTCAATGCAGCCGGCAAGGAATTCACGTGGGCCTACAACCCAGCGCAATGCACCTTCTGCGGCCGCTGCGTTGATGGATGCAAGGATCACGCATTGAGCCAGGAGTCGGACATCCCGCCCATCTACGTCTCGGCCGGAAGTCTGCGCTCCAGCTACACGCTGCATCGCAGAACTCCGCCGCCCAAATCCCAGCCCGCCCCCGCCGGGACGAGCCCCCAAGCAGGAGAGTCCCATGAACAGCATTGAAGATCTGGCAGCCCAACTGAAAGTCACGGATGTCTCGACGGATGCAAGCGGAGTGAAGTGGTTTACCACCGGCAATCTCGATCTCCGCGAATTGGTGGTGATTCTGGGTCGAGCAGCAGCACGATTCATCACCATCACCGCAACCGAACTCCCACGCGATCAGGGTTTCTGCCTCGAATACCTCTGGGACTTGAATGGCCAGTTACTCGGTTTCGCGTTCTACCCCACGGGCAAAACCATGCCCAGCATTTACGACATTTGCGAGGCCGCCGACTGGATCGAGCGCGAGATCCACGAAGAATTCACGATTGACTTCACCGGTCGTGTCTACGAGCCGCTTCTGCTCCGCGAAAGCGATCGTCTCGGCGTCAATCTGCAAGAGGTGGCAAGATGAGTTACAAGCTGCCAATGGGTCCCTATCATCCCGGCCTCGAAGAGCCTTACAAGCTCGAGATGATCTGCGAGGGCGAGACCATCTGTGATGCGAAGCTGCATATCGGATTCAATTTTCGCGGCATCGAGCACCTCGCGGAAACTCGCAATTATATCCAGCTGATCGCGCTGATGGAGCGCGTCTGCGGGATCTGTTCCTTCATTCACACGCTCACCTTGTGCCAGGCTCTGGAGAAGCTGACCGGACTTGAACCTCCGCCACGAGCCCTCTATATCCGTGTCATCATGGCGGAGCTTGAGCGGCTGCATTCTCATGTGCTGTGGGCGGGCATCGCTGCCAAGCTCATGGGATTTAAAACGCTGTTTATGGCGTGCTTCGCTTATCGCGAAAAGATCATGGACATGCTCCAGGCGATCTCCGGTAACCGCGTGAATTACTCAATGAACCGTATCGGCGGCGTGAATCGGGACATTCTCGACCCCGACGCCGTGCTGAATATGGTCAATCTCCTCGAGAGAGAAATTGCGCGCGAGCTCGTTCCCGTCTTTACCAGCAGCTACACCGCAAGGTCGCGTTGCGCCGGGATCGGGATTCTTACGCGTGAGAAAGCACAATCATGCGGCGTGGTCGGACCTACTGCGCGCGCCTCCGGGATTCCTCAGGACCTTCGCCGCGATGCGCCGTATGCGGCTTACGCCGAAATGGACTTCGATGTCCCGGTCGAGGCGGAAGGCGATGTACGCGCCCGGCTTCTCGTTCGCGCGCACGAAATCCTCCAGAGCTGCCGGATCCTTCGCCAGGCGATCGTCAAGCTTCCACCGGGCGAGTACGCACGCAGCGAAACCAAGTTCACGTTTATGACCGGAACAGCCATCAGCCGCGTTGAGGCGCCTCGGGGTGAAGTTGTGTATAGCGTCAGTTGGAAAGAGAACTCCCGTACGCCCAGTCGAGTTCACGTGCGCACTCCAACCTATGTCAACATGCCCGCGGTTCGCTGGATGGTGTTAGGTGCGCGCGTAGCTGATGCGCCTCTCATCCAAGCATCCATCGATCCCTGTTACTCATGCACAGATAGGTGATTATTTATTGAAAGAGCACCTCGACTTCCGCCACAGTTGAATCCCAGGTCGAACGAATATAGCGAGCCGGAGGCGGATTCGAGTCTCCGCGAAAGATCGCGAGTTCTTTGACATCGAGTTCTCCGGTCTTGTCCATGTCAAGTCGATCTAACTCCGCTTCCCTGAATCTCATCCACTCGCGCTTAGATATCTTGCCACTCTTGTCGGTATCCATGAGAAGCCTCGGCCGAGGTTGTTTGTTATGCAACCCCGTGCGCAGCAGTGCGTGGAGAGTACCATCTTCATTTGCAATCTGACGGACATAGGTTCCGACGAGTAAGGCGCTTATGGAATTGCAATGACCGCTTTACGGAACTCTTATGAAGAGCTGAGTTAAATGAGTAGAGCTTGTTTCAAAAATAGGTTCGGCCTCAAGTCAGGCACTTACGCTTGAGGTAGTTAACTGTTGAGCTTCTGTCATGAAGAGGCGGCAGAAGCTGTTGGCTGATTCGCAGTGGAAGTTGATTGAACCCTTGCTTCCCCAGCCGAAGCGGCGGCGGGATAGGCGAGGACGACCGCCGGCGCCGAATCGGGCCTGTTTGGAGGGCATACTTTGGGTTCTGCAAACCGGGGCGGCGTGGCGATTTCTGCCTGACGAGTTCCCTTCGCCGTCGACCTGTTGGCGGCGATTACAGCGGTGGCAGGAGCAAGGCGTCTGGCTGAATGCATGGCGTACGCTGCTGGGGACACTGGATAAGCGAGGTCTGCTCAAGTGGGACGAGACCTTCCTTGACGGCAGCTTCGCTCCGGCAAAAAAGGGGGCTCGGCAGTCGGCAAAACCAAGCGTGGCAAGGGGACGAAGTGGATGGTACTGGTCGACGGTAAAGGTCTTCCGATGGGAGTTCGGCTGGAAAGTGCCTCTCCGAGCGAAGTTAACCTTGCGGAGGCCACAGTCGCCGAAGTCCGCGTCCCCCGGCCGCGCGGCCGTCCGCGGCAAAAGCCGAAGCGCATCATAGCCGACCGCGGCTACGACTCCGACCCACTGCGCGAGCGATTCAAGAACCGAGGTATCGAACTGATTGCGCCGTATCGGAAGAACAACAAACTGCGGCGCTATGAAGATGGCCGAAAGCTGCGCCGCTACAAGCGCAGATGGATCGTGGAAAGAACTAATGCTTGGCTCGGGCAGTTTCGACGATTGCTGGTTCGTTACGAGCATCTGCTCTCCATTTATTACGCCTTCTTCTACCTCGCGTGCTTCTGGATCACACTCAGAAGGCATTTTTGAAACAAGCTCTAGTAAGAAGCGAGGCGTGACGGACATTGACCTCGGCGGATCCGACTTTCCCATAAGTGTCGCCAGACCTTCCTTGGATACGTAACGCGCCGGAAAGCGTGCACTCATCTATTACGAGCACTCTGGTGATTGGTTGGGCAAGCCGTAGTCTTCAATTGAAGATTTCACAATCTGATTTCCCAAGGGAGGCGAGAGGTGAGGTTGAGAGTCAATTTCAGGAAAGCCATGACGCTGGCCGTATTCTCCGTTGGCACGAGTGTTTTATCACAAGCGCAGACAAGCGCGTCCAGCCACGCCCCGCCCGATCTGGCAGGAAGAGTTGAGCAGCCGTCACCTGCAGCGGATAAAGGGTCAATCCCTGCAACGGCTTCTTCGACCGCGAAACAGGAGTTGAAGCCGACGGTTGAGCAGGAGATCGAAGCGCTGAAGAGCCGCATCGATCAACTAGAGAGTGAAGTGAAACAGGCCAAAGTTGTGGCGTTGGCCGACAGCAATGACACCGCAGCGTTAAAAGCTGCGGAAAAATCGCTCGTAGCCGGTAGTGGAGCAGTGCCTGCGAGCACTGGGATTACACCGGCCTCGACCACGCCAGGATTCAGCTCGTCAACTGCTGGTCAGGAACCCGTACCTGCACCCGTAGCCGCACCGGCGCTCAAGGAGATCAGCGCGCAAACAACGACGAAGGGCGAGCCATTCGAAGGCGATTGGACGTGGCTAAACAGCAATGGCCATGCGTCGGATAGCCCCATGGCCACGAAGTACTTCACGCCGGAGTTTCGCGCGGATGCTAACTACATGCTGGATTACAACCACCCTAAGGATGACTCGCTTGGTGGTTCGACTGAATCCTTTCGCTCAGATGAGTGGCAGCTTGAGCAGATCAGCATTGGTGGCGACATCCACATCGACAATGTTCGCGGTCGCATCCTGACCATGGATGGATTGTTTGCTACGACGACACCGCGTAACGACGCCAGCCCAAGCAGGGGACAATGGGACCTCGCCAACGCGTACAGGTACGTTTCCGAAGCATGGGGCGGCTATCACTGGGATGTAGCTCACGGCGTGAACCTGGATGCCGGCATTTTCGTTTCCTATATCGGTCTCTTCAGCTATTACAACTTCGATAACTGGACCTATCAACCTTCCTTTGTCTCGTCGAATACACCGTGGTTCTTTAACGGACTTCGCCTCCAGTACTTTCCGACGAAGAAGTTGAAGATCGAACCATGGTTCATTAACGGCTGGCAATCATACGCCCGTGCGAACGGCAAGCCCGGCCTCGGTGGCCAGATTCTCTGGCGCCCCAAGCCATATCTGGATTTCGTGTGGAACAACTACGGATTGGGAGAAGACGCTGTCGGATTCCCAGGTCGCTCCCGCATCCATGCAGACTACAGCGCGCAGGTCAAGGTGTATGACAATCCGTCGAGGCCGTTGAACAAGATAGCTTTCACAGTCACAGGCGATCTTGGCTGCGAATATGGCGGAGGTCCGTCAAGCGGGCCCTATGATCCGAAAGGCTTCTCGCCCCTGATGGGATCGAGTTCGACCTACACCGGTGGTGTCAATTGCCACAACAGCAAGAACGGCAAGCCCAAGCAATCATTCATGGGCTGGATGATGTACAACCGCTATTGGTTTAAGAAGGATCTCTTCGCCGTAACACTGGGCGGCGGTCAGATGAACAACCCGGGCCGCTACCTGACCCTGTTGCCCCCCATTAACGGTGCCACGGCCATCACGGGGGCACCGTACTTTACGGAGAACGGCGGGGATCGCGCTCAGATGCATGATGGGACAATCACCTTCGACTACATGCCGAGCCAGTTCATTACCTTCCGGCTTGAGCAAGGCTATCGCTATTCCGATGTGCCGTACTGGACTGGCCGCGGCGGAATCACCCCTCCGGCCTCTCTGGGCGGCCCTCCCATCAACAATGGTCAACCTGCGCAGTATGCCTGCGTCAACGGCGCTCCATCCGGTTTCGGCTATGGAAGTCTGACTCAGGCCGAGTTGGCTTGCGGTGCTGGACCTACCGCAGGAACACCTGCCGGGACCAGTGCGATTTGGTGGCCGGACCTGCGCACCAACCAGACCGTTTCGACATTCGCGATCATGGTCAGGTTCTAGCCCGCAGGCCAAGGGGAGTTCAAGCTGGGGCAGTTGGTTGGGGAACTTAAGAGCAGACCGGGAGAACATTGCGTCTCCGGTTCTGCTCTTAGTGAAAGTTTGCACAGACTTAACAACGTCCTAATCCATCCACTGGTCCCCGATGAATCACGGGACCGGTAAAAGCCCAGTGCGTTCTGAAAGCTGGATTGTTGGGAATCGTCAGAAACGGAAAAGAGACATGAAGCGGAATGGAGTTGGAGTTCTTGTCCTGGTAGTGCTCGGAAGTTCGTTTGCCGGTTTGGCAGGGTGCAAAGAGAGACGAGCGGACGCTGCGGCGCAAGCGCCGCCACCGGCCAAAGTGGTTTCCGGAGTGGACGCTTCCTTTTTCGCGGTCGAGCATCCGTAGTGGTATCCGATCGTCTTCGCGCCGCAGTGCTTGATTCCCTCCACAACCTAAGCCCGGCCACATCTTCAGAACAGGGCCTTGATAAGGCGAATGACGAGCTCTTCAAGAGAGAAAATGGTGAGCAGCAGAGGGAAAAAGGGTGCCGCCGTAATTACAGCCAAACGGGTTATGTCATTGAGTCCGAATGGGACCGCACGCATGGAGCCCACGATGCTATAGCTGTTACCGAGGTCGGCTAGCGACTGAATGTCGGGAGTTCCCAGCAGATCGTCGACAGAGGCAGGAGCGCGGACGATCCACTTCTGATCAAAGCTATCGACATAATCCTGCGCGAGCTGCCCGTAATCGGCGAGTCCTTTTCTTTTTGCGCGAGCCATTTGTGGAGTAAACATCAGCAGTGGAGTTAGGACGGCGCAGACAAAAAACGCGATGAAGCCGACTATCTCCAGTTTGAAGGTCAGGAGATTCTCTCCCCCATAAAGAACACGACTGGCAATAACTCCTGCGAGCATGGCTCCCTGAGCAAAGAGAACGGGCCCAAAGGCATACGCGCTCCTGCCCAGAAAGGAAAGACCGCCGCAGCGATCGGGAAAAGTCGGAATAAGCTTCAGGTGAATTCTGGACACCTGCCAGAGAAAGCGATACCAGATGAAGAACCTCGTGTACCAGCGCAAAAGGACGAACTGCACGATGGGGATGCTGACAAACACGTACCAGTAACCGGCGTCGGTCAAATTCCAGCGTCCGCCAGGCATCGCATACCAGGTAGGCGATTGGATTGCGATGCGACGGCTCCAAAGCCAAAGCCCAAGCGTATATACGACAACTACAAGTCCCAGTTCGAGTGGGATGGAATTGCGTAGTCTGATTCCTGACTCGATTGCCCTGTCAAAACGCGGCAGATCATCGGGCAAAACGATGCGCCGCTTGACAAAACGATGAACAACAGGACGTGTCCGCAAGTGAACAATCAGCTCCGCAGCGATGAGGACTGGAAGCGCAACAAGAAATCGAACGTGCGCTTCAACATCGTGAAGAAAGGAGAGCCCACCGGCACTTCCCGAAGACAGGTCAAGTAGCAGGAGCGGCAACCAGGCAATCATCGGGATGACGATCATCCGTCGAGGCAGCAACTCCAGTGCAGCACCGCTCAGGTGCGAAGTTCTGAGAAGCTGGAAGACCGGTCCGCCCAGAACGGGAGAGAAATCATGCGGCAAATCCTGATTCGAGCTCTGTGGTGCTTCTGGCATTCCGAAACCTCCTCAAGATGAACGTGGCAGCAGGCTTCTTCTGAACGGCCGCACGCGTTAGAAAATAAAACGATCTGCGTGCGGGCCAGAGTTCAGAAACTGGCTTTCTAGTTTCTGAAGCTCTTATGCCGATCTAAAAGTGGATCGCTCCCTGGACTTGCACGGAGAAGCCCTCGTAGGTTGAACGATCCGCGAATTCGTCGAAGTACTTGAAACCCAGGCTTGCCTTTTGCTTCGGAAATGCCGCCGTGAATGCAAACCCAAGGGAGTTGATTGCGTAACGCGCTTCGGACTCGGCCTGCGTGATCAACGGTCCGGTTTTGGAAGTTACTTGCCGCGCTTCATATCCGGCGAGGCCAGACTGAAGCCTGCGATTTGTGCGTGGAACCGGCGTTAACAATGAGTAATCAAGATCAAATGTGTCGCCGGGATGGATCTCGGTGCCTTCCTGCGTGGTGTGGAACTCGTACATTTCGAATACGGAGAGGGTCAGCTGTTTGGTCTGAGTCAAAAAGAAGGTCTGGCCGGAGGACAGGGCGTGGGTCCAGTAGCCGGAGCCGACGTTGTCGGTTCCTCCAGCGATGAAGCGGCCGGTTGGAGCGAGGAATCCATAGATGGCGCGCGCGCCGAAGCGATCACTGCTCCAGGCGAGAATGAGAGGCATGTAGTAGGAGTCTGCGAATCCGGCGCCTCCACTGATATTGCCTTGTACGTCGCTCGTGAGATCGTTCTTTGCGAAGGGAAGCGTGGCGGTTGCGGAGTAGCGGGCGCCCAGGAGCGGTTTGCTCCTGCTGACCCAGATCAAAGAGTTCATCTCCATGGCCACGTAGTTCTGACCCGTGACGGGAAGGGTGTTGCCGCTATCGTCTTTGGCTTCGTTGCGCGAGTAGTAGAGGAACTGGTTTGAGTAGGAGAAGCCAGGCTCCGGTGTTAAACCTGAGTTGATCGCGCTCATTCCGAGAGGATAGACGCCTCGATTTTGCGATTGCGCGTCATCGGCAGCCACAAGCACATAAGCCAAGACAAGAGCCCACAAGCAATCACGGCTGCTTCTCTTTTTGCGCTGCATCATTTGACCGCAAGGTTTTTCCAGAATTTCTCCAGACTCTTGTCGCCGCCGAACAGGGTCGTGAAGATGGTTGAATCTGCCAACAGGATGTCGCCCGCGCGTTCTCCGCTTGGCGGCATCCACATGAAGCAATTGAACTCCTTATTGCCGGCCTGCGTGAATGGATGCGGGCGTGAGAGATCAATTGGCTGCGTTGCAAGAATGCGAACCGACTTTGCGTCGTCGGTGGTGAGCGCGTAGTGCGGGAGATGCGGGTGAAAGTTGAACGTAGCTACGTCGTCGAGCCAACGGCGTGAGTCCAGGTCTCTCGATGCGTTTAATGGTGCGATCTGAGTGGTTCCCTGAACGACTGCGGGACGAAGACCGTAGCGATTTTCGACGGGGATGCCGAGGCCTTTCATGACGGAGCGCGTGTACTTGCCGAAGCGCTGCTGGCGGGGAACAAGAGGGTCTCCATGGTGGGCGTATTCCATCGCACGCTCTTTCAGATCGGGTGAGACGCCGACATCGTGGTGGGGGCCAATGATGAGACAGGCACCTTCGCGCTTGAGGAACTCTCGCATGGATTCGATTTCTTCCGGAGAGGCTTCCTGCTCCGTGACCATGTGATCGAGACCGAAGACCATCATCGTGTCGGTGTCAGCGAGTACGCGCTCGTCAATGGGCAATCGCTGGCCTGCCTGATCGATGCGCTGGAAGACGGCGACTGGCTGTGTTGTGACTTCACCAACGAGTTGCTGGAATCTGAGCGTGGAGAGGTGAAACAACTCGAGTGTGCCGGCGATGCCCTGCAGGAACATTTTCTCCGAATACTCGATTGACTCGTAGTTGGGCCATGCAACGCGGCGAACTTCTGTCATCGTGGAGAAACGGTTGTCCATTTCGGTAACGTCGCGATTGGCTTCCCACGGGTAGCTCCAGGTCCAGTAGATGCTGAAGCGGCGTTTGCTCGGCGCGTACCTTCTGGGAATGTGATCCTGGTTGTAAGTCCGCGCTGCACCTTTTGACTCGCTCATCTCAGCATCCTTTCTCTTCGCCTCTTCAAGGTCAGGGCTATTTTCGACTCGGCAGCATAGCGAGGTAGTTAAGCGCCTTCATGCCGGGCAGGAAAAAATAAGCGCCGCCGCGTATGGTTGTGAAAGACGGAAGGCCTTTGATCTTCATGCGAATGGGCCGTTTCGGGATTGTCATGTCATAGGTGCCATCCTGCGTACCGAAGATCGGGTCGCGTTCGTTGCCGAGTTCGTGAAAGTTGGGATCGTTTGCCCAGACGTTCATTGCGAATTCGAACTGGCGGACGAGGCTGGCGCATCCGATGAAAGCGGCGATCCCTCTTTCGGCGCCGTCTTCGGGCTTGTCTTCAGGCAGAGGAGGGCCATAGGTTCCTCCGCGTCGGATCATCTTCCTGCGCTGCATATTTGCCGCCGTGTCACGCGGATTCATGCGCCGAATGTGCGCGCCCAACGGACAAGCGTAACCATAGGGGTCCATTTCGGCGTAGTTGAAGTCGTTGGTGCGCTGCGGGTCCGCTGCGATCTGCGGGTCGCCTTTCTCGGGCGAGAGGACGAGCGGTGTGCCATCGCGCCATCGGCCCATGAGTTTGGCTGCCACCCACTCCTGCTCCTCAGGCGTGTCTCCCTGCTGGCGAAGAAAGTCGCGAAATGCACCGACGTGCTCTTCGATCCGAAGGTATGCGATGTAGCTCCCGTTGCGCGAAAGGACTTCGGGCTGCGGAAGAGCTGCACCGGGACCATCTTCATCTGGATAGCCGAGAAAGAATTCGCCTGCCTTAAGCGCCGTGCCAGAGCCGGGCGTTGAATCGCCATCCATGCCTTCGATAAACGGCTGCGTGAGCCGGTCGCGATACCCGAAGTGTTCGTGTGCGTGCCCGTATGGTGGAATGGCTTCAAGATCGAGCGAAGAGAGGACATTGACGCCGCTGCATCGCTTGAGAAATTCATCGTGCTCTTGCCTGCAGCGCTCGCGTTCTGCCACATCGCGGGCGAACAGGATCACAATTGCATGGAGGTCCGGGCCGGCCAGTCCTCCAACCCAGTTATCAGGATGATTGGCGCCGGTGGCGCCGACGATTCGAGCACGCTCGGCCATGCCCTGACGGAACTCCTCGGGAAAGGTAGCGAGTGACGGCTCGTCGATGCCGACGGCGCGAAGGCCGTTCCAGGTAAAAGCGACACTGACCCATCGGGTGTAGGACGGGTTTTCCGCCACGCTTTTTGCAGTCCCTACTTTGTCTAAAAGGCCCTTGACCCATTCGCGCGCGCCATCAGGCTGACTGAAGGTCAGAAACTCATATCGCGCTGCAAGTGCAGGTGGACGCGCAACCAGGAAGTGCTGAATATCCTCGAGCTCAAGCATCGCTGCTCTCCATCACGTGATTACGCGTGTCGCCTCTACTGCATCAGGTCGAGCATTCCTGAAAATGCTGCCTTGAGCTTCAGGGCTTTCTTGACTTCGTCTGCGCTCACATACGGATACTCCCCATACTCTAGAAAGCTCGGACACTGATGGTCACGGAAGAACCTGATAACGGCTGGAACGTTCGTCTTCCAGTCCTCCGGCCATCCTTCGAGGTTTGTGAAAACCGTGGTTATACCGGTCTTGACGAAGAGCGCCACCGCATCCTCCAGGTATTTATCGAAATCCGTGTCGAAGATACCTTGATACATGAAGTGCAGCCCCGAGCCGACATCAAATAAGACCCAGCGAAGGTAATGGAGCTTGAGCGGAGCGAGGACAGTGGGGTCGGCCCTTACCGCATCTTCTATGTTCTTCCCGTAATCGCGTATCGCCTGTTCCCGGCCCGGCTTGACCTTGGCGACGACTGAAAACCCGTAGCATGCGGGCGTCCCTGGGAAGACTGGGCCATATCGTCCTTGTTCTACTGTGAAGTAGCCCTCCTTGGGAATTGCCATCGCAGCGGGTTTTGTCCAGGCTTCGTCCGGCGCCGCTGCCTGCGATTCCATAGAACTGTTCTTCGGAGCTGCTTGTGTTCCCATTTTCATTCTCCTTCGATGGGAGGGCCGCAAGGCTGTCGGAAGCGCTTCCCGCAGACCTCTTGTGTGCGAGTTTGGGGGGTGGCACCGGGAAAAACAACTGGGAGTTTCACTAGGTTCTGGGAAATCCGCGGAGGCAAGCCGAAAGGACTCTTCCTAAGGGGATACGGAGTAAGGCCAAAGAAAGAAAACTGGGCTAAGTGACGCAAGTCGGAGACTGCTGCTATTTGTTCAGGTCGTCATCCTTGTAGTACTTCGTGCCCTGCAGCGTGAGTTGCAGCGCGAGGCCGTTCTTAGTGATCTGGTAGACGTAAACATCCGGGGCGACTTCGACCGCTCCTGAGACAGCCCCTCCGGACGATCCAGCTTTGGCAGCGGCGTCCCCTTGCGCTGAACCCGACCAGCCGGAGTTGAGAAACTGTTCGAACGCCTTATCGGTCTTAAACACAAAGATCACGCGGAAGTCCTTCACTCCCACGCCCAGCCCGGCGCCCGCCGAGACCATCTTCATGAAGGTGTCCTGCTTGGTCTGATTGTTGGTTGCAATACCAGAGCCGCTAGCCGTGCTTACCACGAGTAGGTTTGTCCCGAAGTTCTTGAAGACGGCGTATCCGGCGGCATTCTGGATGGCAGCTTGAGCGCCGGGTTGCAGCTTGTAAAGATCCTGAAGCGTTTCAGAAACTCCCTTGCGGATCTTCGCCTGTTTTTCTTCCGTGCTATCCGCCGCGCAAATGACGTTGGCCGAGAAAAGGGTGAGCGCAACTGCAGAAATAATCAATCTGGATTTCATCGAACTTGTCTCCTTTGCAAGAAATGCGTAACACTTACAGCCCGGATACCATGTGAAGTTGGAAAGTAGAGCAAAATCGAATGAAATTGTGATGTTCCCAAAGTCATGTGGCCACAGATGAAAGTCGAAGCATGAATCCCTTACTGCGCCTGAGTAGGCGTCCATGAACTATCCGGATTGAAGATCTCCATCTTCTTGAACTCGTCGAGAGTGGCAGGCCCGAAATCCCTCTCGTATACGACACCGTCGTTGCTGACAATGAAAGTCTTCACGCCTGTCACTCGGTACTCCGCTGGAGCAGCCACCAAAGCGAAGCCTCCAATCATGATCCCTTTGACGACATAGTTCATTGCGCCCATTGGTGCTGCCGGACCTTGGCCCTTCAAAACCTTGAAGTAGTAACCGTGATACGGTTCGCCGTTCATGTTGTATCCCTGTTGGATAGCGCGTGCGATTTTCTCGCCAATCGGACCACTCCAGCTTCCGTCGGCATTCTGCCAGGCGAGGCCGTCTTTTGTGCCGGGAGGGGCGATGATGTTCTGGGCATATTGGCTCACGTCGTACTCTTTGCGCTTTCTGAAGGCGAAATCGTCTTGAGCTTCAACAAATCCTTTGCAGATATCAATGGCGCTGAGTTCGTTGGCGCCGATGCGGCGGTAGAGCAATTCCTGCTTACCAGCTTTGCTGTCGAAGTACCATCTATCGCCGCTCTTCACGATTGGAACGGGGAAAGGCCACTGCTCGTTTCCGACGAGGACAAACGCTCGATTCCCGCTTTTTGATTCCACTGAGACGCTTGTTTTTTCGTGGGCCTCGGCAGCGAAGTCAGATGCCCGTTGCCGGTCCTGTGGCAATTCGCCAGTGAATACAACGTCTTCGCCTTCCGGGCCAAAGATATCCACTAGAGCGGTCTCGTCGAACTTGGCAGCCGCATCGATTAGCGCGTTGGCAGCCTGCTGCGGAGTATCAAAAACTTTGCCGTGAGCGGCTTGAGGGGCGCTACCAGGGCTCGCAGATGCAGGAGGAGCGGAAGAGGCCTGGTTTGCAGGTTGTTGCGCCAGTATAAAAACTGAGGCAGCAAGGGCGGCGAAAGCTGCAACCGTCGCAAACTTGCGGAATTCCGAGTTTCTTCCAACAGAGGTCGTTCTCATCGCGCTGCTCCTACTCTCGTTCGTTGCGTTGCTATCGGCGACGTCCTCCGCCGCGCATTCCGCCACCGCCCCCGCGCATGCTTGAGGCACCGCGAGCACCGCTGGCGCGTGCGCTCGATCCGCTGAATCCCCCGCCTCCGCCTCCAAAAGCGCTGCCGCTTCTGCTACCACCGCCGCCGGAGAGATCCCGGCTGCCGATGCGATCTGCTCCGCCGCCGGCTCCTCCAGTTCGATTTCCGAGGGAACCGCTGCTGGTCTGATTTCTCGTTCCCGTTCCCGCGCTTCGACTCCCCAGTCCACCCGCTCCGGCCTGGTTGCCGCCACCAGTTCCACCGCGGTTGCTGGCAAGATTTCCGCCTTGTTGGTTTACCTGCTGCCTGGCGCCTGCCTGGCGATTCGCCAGGGAGTCGCCGCGAGCCTGGCCGCCGAACCTGTCCGCCGTCGCGCGGTCGGAATACGGCGCGCCTCCGCGATGTTGCGGGTTGTGCTGCCATCTGTTGTTGCCTGCACCACCGACGCCCCCCACGCCACCGGCACCGCCAACTCCGCCTGCACCGCCCACGCCACCTACTCCGCCTGCGCCGCCTACACCACCTGCGCGACCACCGCCTGTGCGGTTGCTGACCCTGGATGAATTACGGTTAAAGTTGTTCTCGCGATTGATGTAGACGTTATTGTTACCGCCCCAGCTGGCACCGCAGCACCAGCCACCGCCCCACATCGCGCCCATTGCAACGCCCACGCCGAAAGAAATCGCCATCCCCGCCGCGTAGTATCCGGGAGGCGGATAGTAGATCGGGGGATATGGGTATATAGGGGCCCCGTACACAACGGTGGGGTTATAGGAGGGCACATACACGACTTGCGGATTCGCCTGTTCGATGACAATGGTGCTCTTGTTTTCAATGACCTGAGTTTCTACTTTCTGTTGCTCAGAACTTTTCAGATTGCCAGTGTCCTTGGCCTTTTTCCGCATTCGCTGAACAGCTTCCATCACGTCATTCTGCTGAGCCAGAAACGCGTTCCCAAGGTCGGTGGTCCATTGAATGTCGTCTGACAGGCGCTTGACGAGATCGGGCAGCCCGGCGAGAGCCTGAATGCTCGGGTCCCAATCTTGCTTGGCCACGGCGTCGGCGAGAGCCTTGTCTTTCAGTTCCTTATTCTTCACAAGCCACTGTTGCAGCTGAATAATTTCGAGCGGATACGTCGATGCTGCAAGTGTTTGAGCGAGCATCGGATCAGGGAACAAGGCTATGGGCGCGACAAGAGAGTCCAACTGATCGGGAGGAATCTTTGCGGACTCGGCAGTTGGTGCAGACGATTGCGCCGGCGGAGCCGACTGCGACTGCGCCAAAATATCACCCGGTAGGAGCGTCATTACGATGGCGACAATCACCAGGATCTGGAGTCTCGAAGCAAGTAGTTTGGACTTTGGATTCGTCGCCAATTTACCCTCCGACTCCCCGTGAGATTGGCTCTCGATTGGGGAAGCTTAGGCCGTGCCGAGCGCACTCTCAACTAGGAGAATCCCTAGTGCCATTTCCCCGACCGGATCGGCATCAACCCTCTCCTTTATGTGAAGCCGAACGGGGAAATGTACTGTTCGCCGATCATGGCTGCTTTTATCGCAGGAATCAGGTGAGCTTTCATTCGAGCCTTCACGACATATCCCAGAACGCCTTCGCTCAAGCAGGCATTCAAGAATTCTTTTTCGGCATGAATCGTCAAAATCACAATCTTTGGCAGGAAGTCGGAGTCTCTGAGCTGCTGGATCGCATCAATTCCGCTCAGAACCGGCATTGTAATGTCAGTCACGATTACATCTGGACGCAGGCGCAGTGCCTCCGATACCAGCATGGCTCCGTCCGTGGCGGTTCCCACGATGTCAAAGTGAGGATCGAGAAGAGCGGCCGCGGCTTCGAGCAACTGCCGATGATCATCAGCCAACACTATCCTTGCTCGAACCAACGCCACCCTCCCGAACGAGTCCCGCTCATTCGTCGAGCATTCATCTAGGCCATGCTCTGACCTGGAGGTGACGCTAGTGCGTAAGGCCGGCTTCCGCAACTGGGGAAACACCTAAGTGCAGACCCCGTCACCGCACTTAGGTGGCAAGACTTAGTTTGACTCTGGGTTAACAAAGATGAGGCCATGCTTCAGAGCGAACAGGACTAGCGCGGCATTCGATTTGAGACTGAACGCGGTCATGATGTGATGCTTATGGAACTCCACGGTCTTCTCACTCAAATCGAGTTGACCCGCGATCTCCTTGATCGACTCGCCCTCCGCGAACAACTGCACAATATCTCGCTGCCGCGGAGTAAGCTCTCTGGAATACTGGCGTGCTCTCGCTCTGGTTTCCGTCCAATCCTGAGATCGCAGCTTCGGAGTCATATAGGGTTGGCTGCGCAATACGCATTCGATTGCCTTCTTGAGTTCAAGCACGCCTGAGTGCTTAAGAACAAATGCGATGCGCCCCAGCTCGAGCGCGGCGGCGGCGAGATTGGGATCGTCGTGCATTGTCAGGAATACAAATTTCACCTGTGGGGCTCGTTCTTTGATTCTTCGAGCCGCGTCAAGTCCATTCAGGAGCGGCATTCCAATATCCACAATGACCGCATCTGGCCTGAGCCTGATCGTCTCTTGTACCATCGCGCGACCGTCGGTAACGATTCCAACTACATTGAAGAGTTTTTCCAAAGAGGCGCGCAAAGATTCGGCGAAGATTGCATGATCATCGGCGATCAGTAGACGCGCGAGACTTTTTTCGCCCTTCCATCCTTCCATAAGGCAGTACCAGACCTTTCTGGACCGGTCGAACGATCGTGCGCAGAGGTCGCAAGCTGCAAGTGTTAACGGAGAGCGGCGCGATGAGCAGTGACGCATACCGGGTCACGATAGCTAAGCATGCACCGTCCGCGACTTCGGCTGGGCGGGAATCCAGGCTTCAATCCTTGTACCTCGCCCCGGTTTCGAATCGATCTCAAACCGTCCGCCGAGAAGATTTGCGCGTTCTTCCATGCTTTCAATTCCGAGACCTAAAGTCCTTTTGATCTTCTTGACGTCAAATCCAATACCCTCGTCAGCCACTAAGACGTGCAGATTGTCGCCGGCTTTGCCCAGGTGCACGCTGGCCTTGGTGGCGCCACTGTGCTTCTTAAGGTTACGGAGCCCTTCCTGAACAATCCGAAATAACGCAAGAGCCGCGTCGGGATGAATGGAACGAGGGATTCCGTTCTGCGTAAAATCAACTTTAATACCCTGCTGGGCAGTGAATTCCCGGCACAAAGCACTGAGTCCTGCTCTAAGCCCAAGCTTCTCGAGCGTGGAGGAATGAAGCCGATGAGAGAGCGTGTGGAGGTCGGCGCCGAGCTCGCTCGCAGAGTCCATGAGGCAATGCAATTTCTGCTTCGCCTCGTCCGGCGCACTGTCGACCAGTTCGGAAGCGTTGTCCAGGTCGAGCGCGAGAAGCGCGAGGCGCTGGCTAAAGTCGTCATGAAGTTCCGATGCCAGCCGGCTGCGCTCGTTTTCCTGTGCATTCATTAAGCGTCCGCTCAGTTCCAACTGCGCTCTTCTGGCCATCTCGAGCTGACTTCGGCTGAATTGCAGATAACCCACAAGAGCGATGAGACCAACGATGATAGCAATTCCGGAGACCCAAGCCCACCTTGCTCGTTCCCAGATGGATGACTCTCGATGAAGGATTATGCTGCCAGGTGGAAGATCACGCTCTTTCAAGCCCCAGCGCTGCAGAGCTTTCCAGTCGAACATGTAGATGTTATTCCCCCTCTGTAAGGGAATATTCCAGGGTTTGTCGCCACTGAGAATCCTTCTCGCCATAGCTGCGGCGGTCCGGCCTTCGGCGGCCCAACTGATCACATCGCCACCGACCGGCCCTTTTCCGATTCCCCCATCATCCAAGACGAAAACTGGAGCATTTGCGGCGGCGGCAATCATGGGAACAGATTGACTTGCGTTGATGAAATGGTTCCCTGCCGCGTCTTCCATGAGCGAGGTGTGAAGAACAATTGTGTTACTCGGCAGTTGCCCAAGCTGCTTGAGTAACGACGGCATATCAAGATCGGTCAAGTAGGTGAAATCAAGGCTCGATTCGTACCTCCTGAGACTCTTTCTGGTTGCGGCCTCAATGACCCTATCGAACGCACCTCTGCCACCCACAACCACGACTCGTTTTGTCTTTGGCTGCAATTTCAGTGCGGCAAGTAGAGTTGTTTCCATTTGTGCTACTGACCGAATACCCGCGAAGTAATAGCCGGGTTTCAGCCGCTCGACCATCTCCTCAGTGACTCCGCTGTAGACAACTGGAATGTTAAAAAATGAGCGCTCATGAGCCTCGATCAGGAACTTCAGGGACGCGGGGCCGACCGTAACGATCACGTCAGGTCGACGGTCTGAGTACTTCTGAATATACCAATCGCGAAATTTCTGCTGAGTGGCTTCATCCGGGAATAGGGTCGCCTCGAGATTTTCGCTGTATAGCTCAATTTGGTATGGAGACTGCTCCAAGTCTTCTGCAACTGCACGATCGATCCCTGCAACGCCAGGTGACGAGATAGAACCAAAATCATTGAAGATCAAGACTCGACGGACTTGTGTCAACGTCTGCGCCTCAATTGATTTTGCAGAAGATTGCGCCAGGAGGATGACGGCGGCCACAACAACCGCGACCAGCTTTGCTATGATCTCGCGGCCGCATGAATGCCGGGGCCCGGAGGCTTGTGGACCCGGGACACGTCTCCGCTTCGCTTGAGCGAGCACGCGCGGAACCTCCCTGAGCGGCGTACCAAGGCAAGCCTGGTTGCAATACCAGGTATAGGAGAATGCCTAACAGAAGGACACAAGATTCATTGCATGTGCTCTGTGAACGTCTATCCCGAATGGTGAGTCTCGTAGCCTTGCAGGCTGGGACAGATTCGTTGGAATCGTTTGAGAGGTCAGGATCCCTTTTGAGAGTCGCGTTTAGAGTTGCGGGTCCTTCTCAGAATTCTTACGGCAAATCTCGGTCTAAAAGCAGACCTCGAACGCGAGACAGAATACCAAGCGCGACGAACAATCGCTATCCGTAGTTTTGACAGCACCTCTCATACGTGAGACCAGGTGAGTGGATGTGACAGATCAACAACGGAATGTATCGTTTAGCTATCCGTGAGTCGTGAATTGGTGAAGCAACTTATGCAATCGGCGAGGGCACGTCAGTTATCTGACTCCCTCCACTGGCTGAGTCTGCACTTAGGTGTTTCCCCAGTTGCGCGAAAGGATTTGTCGCACTAGTGTCGCCTCTCAGGGGCGGAGCCGGGCCCGCTGGGGTATATGACGGATAATCTGGCCTGCTCTGGAGGATTCCGTTGACTCGAGTGCGGATAGTGTGGCTGATGATCATTTGCAGTTGCCCGAAGCCGCGGCATCTCCTCTTGGCCAAGCAGGTTCGCACGGAGACAACAGGCTTCCCGATGACTCTTCGCAAGAGGCGTCAATAATGGCGCTGCACCTTCCAGAGCAGACAATTCGTGAAACATCTATGGAAAGATTCTTCACATTCACGATCACGGAACGAAAGCAGGAGGAGAGTATGATCAGCGTTCATCGGTTCAGAAGTGCGGCCATCGCGATTTCATTGTCCGTGCTCGTAGTGTTTTCGAGCACCATCGTTATCGCACAGACCAAACTGGAAGGCATCATCAAAGGGCGAAGCGGCCCGCAGATTTTTTTGCAGACATCAGATTCGCCAAAAGTTGTCGTCTTGTTGACCGACGACACTGATGTGGCACAGTACGAAGGCGTTTTAAAGGCGCGCAAAAAAGAGATGTCGATGGCTGCGCTCATTCCGGGACTTCCCATCAAAGTAGAGGGATCCTTCAACGCGGAACAACAGTTCGTTGCGAAGAAAGTAAGGTTTAAGGGAAACGATCTGGAACAGGCGCACGCCATTCAGGCTGGATTGCATGAAACGGGCGTGCAGACTCAGCAGAATTCAGAGGAGCTAGCGAAGCAGAACGCAGAGTTGGCAAAACAGAATGCAGCCATCCAGGCTGCGGCTGCACGTTTCGGTCAGCTCGACGACTACTACATTCTCGACGAGGTTACGGTTTACTTCGAAAATGGGAAAGTGAACGTCGATCCAAAATACAACTCCCAGCTTATTGCGCTGGCTCAAAAGGCAAAGGGCATTAATGGCTATATGGTCCAGGTGAAAGGCTATGCATCCGCCACGGGAAGCGTTGAATTGAACCAAAAACTTAGCCAGGATCGGGCCAACAATGTAACCACCATCATGATTCAGCAGGGCCATGTTCCGCTCACGAATATCCTGGCGCCGGCTGCGATGGGCGAATCGCAACAGGTTGAGGCGGGTAACGGCGCAGATACCGAGGCAGCAAACCGGCGAGTCGTGGTTCGAGTCCTTCAGAACAAGGGTATTGCTGGAACTCCAGCAACCTAGTTCGGACCTGGAAACTGATCCTATGCTGGGAGAGCCAGACGGCCAGGCAAAGACCGCCCGGCACTCATTGCAACGGGAACGTGTGTCCTTCGCCGCAGTGTAAAAGCCTTCTCGATTTCAGCCCGCGCAGCGCGCTCAGTCGAGCGCTCGGATCTCTGATATTTGCATCGGATTGGGTCATGTGCCGCCTGGAGTAAACCCTGCTGGAAATTCCAGTTGTGCCAGCTGAGGCGATCCCACAGCATGGTGGATGATGCGCAGGTTCATCGCAACCGCTGTCGGAGCGCCTGGCAATTAGCCAGTCAGTCCATCATTCGATTCTCCAGGCCCGTCGTCCGCCGTTGCTCATTTCGGCTATCCTACGCGGCATTTCGTATCCCCCATTTGCTTGATCCGGTAAGAAGGAGTTTCCAAAATGGATTCCGTTTTCGATCACCCATGGGAGTTGGGGCTAGTTCTCGCGGCCGTCCTGGCGCTGGCTCTCGAGGTCGGCAGACGTGCTGCGGTCCGATTTCAAATCGAGCAAATCCCACAGCGAAAGGATCAGATGAGCACAATCCGTGACGGATTCTTCGTGCTCCTGAGCCTGCTTTTGGGCTTCACCTTGACTATGGCGGCGTCTCGTTTTGTTGAGCGGAGATCCTTGTTGGTGGAAGAGGCTGTTTCTATAGGCACTACCTATTTGAGAACAAGCATCCTACCAGCTCCTTATCGAGACCATTCGAAGCAGTTGCTCAAGGAGTACGTGGACGCATGCCTAGAGCTCAATAGCGCGGGTGCTGATCAGGCTCTGTTCGAAAGGGCGTTGCAGCATTCAAAACGCCTTCAAGATGAGCTCTGGTCCGATGCGGCTGAAGTTGCTCAAAATGACCGTACCGCCGTCACCGCCGCGTACATAGGTTCGCTGAACGAAACGATAGATTTTCACGAAAAGCGGACTTTTGCTTTTGAGAACCGTATACCGCAACCGATCTGGATCATGATCCTGTCCGTTTCGCTGATCGCGGTATTCTCACGCGGTTGTACTCTCACATCTCGCTTTTGGCTGACGTTGATTCTGGTACCTGTCACGATAGCAATCGTCGTGGCTTTGATCGCCGATCTGGACGCTTCGAGCCACGGCCTGATTCGCCTGGACCAACGAGCCCTGCAGCGCCTTAGAGCAGAGCTGAACGGTGGCCCGGCCGCTATTCACTCATCCAATTAACTCTGAAACGCGCAAACTGCAGAGAAATATCACGTCTAAAAGAACCCGGCATGAAGGACACACTGGGTGCTCGGAGAGGGAGCAGCGTCAATCATCCCTCCCCTGGTGTTCGTGCATCTCCGACTCACCAGCCCGGCTTATAGGGATTTCCCTAGTTGAGACTCACGAGGGATGGCCTTAAGAGTATTTAGAGCCTGTGACAGAGGGCTCCAGCAGGTGATTTGGAGGTTACGCCCTATGACGTCGCATTCCAGGATCGCATGGAAAAGTTTCCGTCTCTTGTTGTTTTCCTCGCTGATCGGTTCTCTCTTCCTAATGCGAGGCGTTCAGGCAAAATCTCAAAATCCCAAGCCATCGGATATTCAGGAGTTGAAGGACAAGCTCCAACGCCTCGAGCAGTCCATGCAGCAGTTCCAACAACTCGAACAATCCATTGAGGAATTGAAAGCTCAGATAAACGCGCTCGAGACGAAGAGCGCGTTGGACAGTGAAGTGGCGTCGTTGAAAGCGATTGCACCTCCGTCGACGAACGTCAAAGCTACTTCGGGAATCACGCCTCTTGTAACGGTTACTAGCCCCGTCAAGAAACAAGAGCCGCAAGAAGATGCCAAGCAGACCTCGGAACACGAGATTAAACCGGCTCCCGAAGGAACTTTTCAGATGTATGGCTTCGCCATGCTCGATTCCGGCTACAACTTTGGGCAGATCGATCCGAATTGGTTCGACGTTATGCGTCCGACCAAGTTGCCGGCGTTTAACAACGAATTTGGACCAAGTGGGAATGTCTTCTTCAGCGTTCGGCAGACGCGGTGGGGAGTCAAGACAACCTTCCCCACCGGTCATGGCGACCTGAAGACAATTTTTGAGTTTGAGCTCTTTGGCACCGGAGTCGATCAGGGGCAGACCACTTTCCGTTTGCGTCATGCGTGGGGCGAGTTTGGCCAGATCGGCGCGGGGCAAACGTGGAGTCCGTTTATGGACCCGGATGTCTTTCCGAATTCAATTGAGTATTGGGGCCCGACTGGGATGGTCTTTTTCCGTAACATCCAGGCGCGTTGGACCCCCTGGCGGAAGGGTGACAGCGACTTCATGATCGCTGCCGAGCGGCCCGGAGCAAGCGCTGACGGCGGCCAGTATGCAGGCCGAATTGAGTTGGCGGGTGTGACTCCCCAGTTCACTCTGCCCGACATCTCTGCGCAAGGCCGTTGGGCTGGCGAGGCCGGACATCTGCAGGTCGCAGGCATCTTCAGAAAGATCAGCTGGGCCGATCTGAATGCAACCCCGACGCTGAATATCCACGGCACGGTATACGGCTGGGGCGTCAACACGAGCGCCAATGCCAAGTTCGACAAATCGGATACGGGGCGATTCTCTGTCGTCTACGGGCACGGCATCGAGAACTACATGAACGACGCGCCAATCGATGTCGGCGTCAAGAACAATTTCGGCAATCTCACCAATCCAATTACAGGAGTTGCGCTTCCCGTCCTTGGAATCGTCGCTTTCGACGACCACAATTGGAACGATCGCTTCAGCAGCACACTTGGGTACTCCTACGAGAACATCTCCAACTCGCCTCAAGAACTTGGTTCCGATTTTCATCAGGGACACTATGCGCTGGCCAACCTCCTGTATTACCCCACCAAGAACGTCATGATGGGCGGCGAATTTCAGTTCGGCCGGCGCGTGAACTTTGCCGACGGATGGAACTACAACGACTACAAATTGCAGTTCTCGTTCAAATACAACTACGGGAAGACAGTTGACTACGCGGTGAAATAAGGACGGGTGAATCAACGCCAGATCTCACACAACTGTGATGGCCTTGAACGCGCGCGACGAAAAGGAGTCCACAATGATCACGAAAAAGCTTTCACTTGCATTGCTCTTTACAGCGACGTTCACAGGGAGCCTGCTGCCGCTAGCGACATTGGCGCAGAGTAAATCGACAAGCCCGGTTGCCCCCAGGCGGGAGCAGGTGGAGGCAGTTGTCAAAGAGGCTTATGAGAAATTCAAGGGCGACACAAGAGGGAAGAACGCTGACTACATTCCCTATCTTGCCCAGGTGGATTCGAAGATGTTTGGGATCGCGATCGTCACAACGGACAATCAAGTCCTCACCATGGGCGACGTTGACTACTCGTTCTCGATCCAGTCGATCTCCAAAGTGTTCACTCTTGCGCTGGCCATGGATGAGCTCGGAGCCGACACGGTGTTCCAAAAGATTGGCTCTGAGCCGACGGGGCGCGCGTTCAACTCGCCCATTGCTGTGGTGGACATGCCCACTCACACGGGAAATCCGCTCGTGAATGCGGGAGCTATTGCGACCGTTAGCCTTATCTCCGGCACCACCGCTGACGAAAAATGGAACAAGATCCTTGACTTCTACAGCAAGGCGGCAGGAGACAAGCTGAAGCTTATCGACGAAGTCTACAAGTCAGAAGCAGCAACGAACACCGGAAACAAGGCGCTGTCATATCTTCTGGCGAAGTACGACCGAATTTACGCCGATCCGTTCGAGTCTGTCGATGTCTACACCAAGCAGTGCTCGGTGGGCGTGAATGCGGTTCAACTCGCGCGCATGGGTGCCACGCTGGCGAACAACGGAGTCAATCCGGCGACCGGCGAGCAAGTGATTAAGCCGGAGAACATTCCTCACATTCTGAGCGCGATGGCGATGGCAGGCCTCTATGACGGCTCGGGCGGATGGGCATGGAAAGTCGGCCTGCCAGCGAAGAGCGGCGTAGGTGGGGGGATCGTTGCGATTGCCCCTGGCAAGGGCGCTATTGCTGTATTTGCTCCACCACTGGATGAAGCCGGGAACAGCGTCAAGGCTCAAGAAGTCATCGACTATGTCTCGCAGAAGCTCAATTACAACCTTTTTTCACCGAGCTCGGTCAGTTTTTCACCGAACTCGGTCAGCCTGAAGTAGCGCAACCTTCGAGCAAGCACATCGGGACAGAAACAACGGCCACTCATTGCGATTGATCTCGGGAAGAGCCGGCTGATCACAAGATGAAGGGTGCACGTCGCTCAAAACGCGCCGGGAGGAAGTACAGTGGAGCGATCTGTTGCATTAAGAGCAATTTTAAATGTGGGTATGTTGGTTGCGATCGCCTCCTGCACAAGGATTGCCCACGGACAGTCGAGTGATTCTCCCGCGCCCGATCCGACGACTAATCCTCCGACCACCGATCAAGTGCTGAAGAAGGTAGATCAGCTGGTTCAACAGAACGAACGGCTTGAAAAACAGAATCGCGAGTTGATGGATCAGATCACCTCAATGCGACAGGCGCTGGCGAGACGGCCGGATGCGGTGGATCCTGATGCGGTGGAAGCCGATGCGACAGCAAGAGCGCTACAGAGCGCGGTTGCGGAAGAAACTCAGCCCAAGTTGAGCGATGCTTCTTTCTCAAAACCTCGAATCAGGTCCGAAGCATCGACAGGGTCTCTCAATTCGATGACGAGCCCCGTTGCCGCAGATGGAATGCCGTTGGCGTCGGCCAGTATGGCGCAAGGCGAAGAGGGACCGACGAACTGGGGCACGTACAAGACCAACCAGGGGTTCAAAGTCGCACAGACAGAACATGGTGATTTGAATGTCAGCCTGTATTCCTACGCGCGCTATCTGAACCAGAGGGCTCTGGAGCCAACCTACACAAGCTACTTCGGCGTAACCACCAACCTTCAGCAGCGCCAGGACTTCCAACTCAATAAGGTACAAATCAAGTTTCTCGGCTGGATGATGGACCAGAGGTTTCGCTACTTTCTTTACGCGTGGACCTCCAACGCCTCGCAAGGCGAAGGTGCGCAAGTGGTGCTGGCTGGAAATCTGAATTACGCATTCAACAAGCACTTTGTAATAGGATCTGGGATATTTTCACTACCGGGAGCGAGATCGGTTGAAGGCAACTTTCCGTTCTGGCTGGGCGTGGACTCACGCCTAATTGCCGACGAGTACATGCGTCCCTCTTATTCATCAGGCGTCAAGGCATCGGGGATGATTACGAAAGGACTGATTTACCAAAGCATGATCGCCAACAACCTGAGCACGCTTGGCGTAGCCGCCGCGCAGCTTCCCAATTACTTCCAGACAAACTCTACCGCGCTCGTCTGGATGCCGACCACGGGCGAATTCGGCTCGGGCTTTGGCGACTTCGAAGGGCATGAGCAGGTGGCAACGCGATTGGCCGGCCACTTCACGTATAGCAAGGAGAACAAGCAGAGCCAGCCGGGCACAGATGCTCCCGACAACACTCAGCTCAGGCTCTCCGATGGAAGCATCATCTTTACGCCGAACCTTTTCGGACCGGGGATCGCCGTCACCGATGCGGTTTACAAGATGTCCTCTATCGACGGGGGAATCAAGTATCGCGGTTACGCGCTCGAGGGAGAGTTCTACCTCCACCGGCTGAGCAATTTCCAAGGATCCGGTACATCGATCCTTCGCCCGAACCCCGACCGCGGATACCAGCTTCAGGCTTCGGCGATGGTGTTGCCCAAGACTCTCCAGGGCTATGTTGGAGGTTCAGAAATCATTGGCAATTATGGACGACCGTGGGACTTTCGAGCGGGCGTGAACTACTTCCCGTACAAGAACAGAGTCGTCCGCTGGAACAGCGAGTTTCTCTACACGTACCGATCTCCAGTCGGCTACACATCGGTCCCCTTCGCGTTCGGCGGCACCGGGCCCATTTTTCATACGACTCTCGAATTGGCTTTCTGAGAGTTCACAGAAGATGGAACCGGAGCAGATGCCGCGCGCTCAATTGGAGCTCTCATGAATCAGCGATTCGCGTTGTGGCGTCGTCAAACAGCCAGACTCCTTTTGGCCGCAGGCCTTTCGCTGTTGGCACTCTGCGCATCCGGCGCCGCTCAGTCCAACCCTGCGGATCAGTATGAATTGGATGACAGTCACTTTCATCTCACCAACTACATTCAGGAAGGCACTGATATTCACGACTTTCTGAAGATGATGGGTACGAAGGTTGGCCGCGTGGCACTCTTCGGAATCCCATTGCAGCAGCAGTGGTCGTATGAGAACTCCGGCGACTATGCTCCAACCTACTACCTGCAGACCGACGCGCCGCTCTATTACTACTCATTCACCGACGCGTATATCGCGATGGCATACCGATCGCTCTCCAAGGAAGACCAGGCGCGTTTCGATCCCATGATCACTGGGTTCAATCCGACCGATATGTACGCGACGGACCATATCCGCCGGGTGCTCCAAACCTTTCCTGGCGTGTTCACAGGCATCGGCGAATTCTCGATTCACAAGGAATTCGTTTCCAGCAAGATTGCAGGAGAAACCGCTTCGCTTACCAATCCCGCCCTCGACAGAATCCTCGACTTTGCGGCCGAGGTCGGACTTCTCGTCATCATCCACAATGATATCGATACGCCCTTCTCCCCAAACCAGTCTGACACCCCCTCTTCTGAACCCGGCCCTAAGCCCGTCTACCTTTCCCAAATGCAGGCGCTGATTAAGCGTCACCCCAAAACCACCATCGTCTGGGCTCACACCGGAGTGGGGCGAATCGTCCGCCCTATCAAGGCACACGCCAAGATTTTGGACTCAATGCTGAGTGACCCCGCATTCAACAATCTTTATTTCGATATTTCCTGGACGGAAGTTGCAAAATACATCCTCTCGTCACCCGAGGCAACGCAGGTCGCCGCGAACCTCATCAACCGGCACCCCGACAGGTTTCTGTTCGGCACCGACGAGGTCGCTCCGAAAAACCAGGAGTCGTACCTGAAGATCTATTACGAATACGACCCACTATGGAAGCTGCTGAGCAAGGATGCAAGCGAGAAGGTGCGCAAAGGAAACTACGAGCGGCTCTTTGATGCGGCTCGCCCAAGGGTGCGGGCCTGGGAGGCCGCACATGCAAAATGACGAGAAAGTGGACGGAGATGCGGATCTGCGCGTCGGATTGCGCTGAGTCGCCCTACGTTCGCCGACGCAACAGAGCGTGAAATTGGTCCCAACGATGAGCTTTCAAAGAGCTTGAAATCATGCCTGCTCGCTAAGTTGTGAGATTACCGTGCCAAATGGGGGCATATTATGGGCCCGCCTTGTAGGCAAGAGCTTTCTTCGAAGGAGCAGCGGGAAAGAGACGCGTACATAATATCCGGCCTGTTGTTCAGTGGAGGATCTTTGCTCTGCCCATAATGGAATCGCGCTTTTTCTCCTTGTCAGGTCATCGGCCTTGAATGTGGGAGGAATGAAAAAACAACCTGTAAGTTATTGAAAATAATGGTAGGCACGACTGGATTCGAACCAGCGACCTCTTCCGTGTCAAGGAAGCGCTCTAACCAACTGAGCTACGCGCCTGTAGTGCAACAAGGACTAGTCTATCAGCATCAGAGCAGCGCGAAAAGAAGGGCTATTCCACTAAGTTGGCGATGCTGTACCATCTATGACTGAAAAGCTGTCGCCCGCAACTGCAAGGCGCGCCGCGGCTTACGGCTCACACAGCTAGGCACCGGTAGCGCAATAACTCCAGATGAGAGAAGCCTCAAGCACGAGAGTCTCCACCACGCGCAGGAACCCTCTACGCACGGCGCCAAACCTGCTCACGGTCTTGCGAATTTGCCTGGCGCCCTTTCTGGTGGCGGCCATTCTGGAGGATAGGTTTGGACTGGGGTTTGCGATCTTTGTTGCTGCTGGCTTGACCGATGCCCTGGATGGAGTGCTTGCACGCGTATTGAAGCAGCGCACCGTACTGGGGCAGTACCTTGATCCGATTGCGGACAAACTCCTGCTCAGCACTTTGTTTCTCGTGTTGATGTACAAGGACCTGATGCCGACAACCGTGACTGTCCTGGTCTTGGGGCGCGACGTCGGCATCCTTGCTAGTTGCGGCAGTCTTGTACGCCGTCGTGGGACGCAGGGAGTTCGGCCCCAGCATCTTCGGCAAAGCCAATACCTTGGCGCAGGTGACGGCGGTGGCAGTTGTGCTGCTGCACCAGCTTACTACCGCAAAGTGGATTGTAATCTTGCGCCTCGTGGCACTCGATGCGACGGTAGCACTAACCGTGGCTTCCGGCCTGCACTATGCCTGGATATCGCCTCGCATCGCACCAGCGCCCAAAGTAGCGGACCACCCGCAGAAGTAACCCGGTCCCGGGTCGGCAAATCCGTATTAAATGTATTGGATTGTTAGGCCTGTAGCCGCTCTACGGGATGAGCTGAGCTCGGGTGTCAAGATGCCCCATCTTCAGTCGCTTCTTCCTTCTCGGTAGATTCTTCAATGGCCATATCTTGAAACTCGTCAGAATCGAAGACATCACCACATTCAAGGCATTCAACATATTCGGTGTCTTCGTGGCGGGAAACAATTCGTACCTTGGGTGTTTGCAGGCGGTAACCATTGTCTTGGGGTTAGCTCGGGTTTAGAAGCTCTTGCCGCAGATTGTAGCCGCCTTTTCAGCAATTTAAAACGGCATTTTGGTGAATCTTTCTGGCCTGTACTTTTACGGCGCAGCGGAGTGAACCCTTTCCAGATCTTTAAGCCATTGAAAAGCCGACATAATCGGTCGTATACTGAATACGGACTGAAGAAGTCGCATATTATGCTCAAGCTCACCAAGAAGGCCGATTACGGGTTGATGGCGCTAAAGTACCTGGCCGAACGCCCCGAGACGGCTGCATTGAGCGCCAAAGATATTGCCGATGCGTATGGAATTCCAGCGCAACTGCTGGCCAAGGTTCTCCAGCAACTTGACGAAGTCAGGATTGCTGAAGTCGCACGCCGGCATGAACGGTGGTTATGCATTTCGAAGCCAGCCCGGTCGATTTCGGCTTACGAGGTGATTCTGGCCATTGACGGACCCTTCTTTATTACCTCGTGCACGAAAGGCGCCAAGGGATGTGACTTGACGCCAAGTTGCACGATCAAGGAACCGCTGGCGCGTGTGAACGAAACGATCGCGGGCGTTCTGAAGAGCATCAGCATTCAGGATCTCGCCGAGCATGAACATCCGCCCGGCCACGCGCTTGAGCCGAAGTTGGTTTCGCTGACGATTTAGCTAACGCTCCGCATCGAGCGGAGCTGCAACAATGATGGAGAGGTCGGATGAGTACAGTAACGAGCCAAATTGAAGTGCCGGCAGGCGTCTCACTGCCGATTTACATGGATAACCACGCCACCAGCCCGCTCGATCCCCGCGTGCTGGAAGCGATGATGCCCTATTTCACGGCGAAGTTCGGCAACGCGGCGAGCCGCAACCACTCCTTCGGCTGGGAAGCCGAGCAGGCCGTGGAGACTGCGCGCGAGCAGATCGCGAAACTTATCGGCGCGACGGCGAAGGAGATCATCTTCACCTCGGGTGCCACTGAGTCGAACAACCTAGCCATCAAGGGCATCGCGGAGATGTATCGCGAACGCGGCAACCATATCATCACGCAAGTCACAGAGCACAAGGCTGTGCTCGACACCTGCAAGCGCCTCGAGAAGTATGGCTACCGCGTCACCTATCTGCCTGTGAAGGCCGACGGCCTCATCGATCTCGAAGACCTGAAGCGTGCCATCGACGATAAGACGATCCTTGTCTCGATCATGGCAGCCAATAACGAAATTGGCGTGCTGCAGCCCATTCGCGAGATCGGCAAGATCTGTCACGAGAAGAACATCCTCTTCCACACCGACGCCGTGCAGGCCGTGGGCAAGGTTCCGGTCAACGTGCTCGCCGACAACATCGACGTGCTCTCGCTCTCCGGCCACAAAATCTACGGCCCGAAGGGCGTCGGAGCTCTCTATGTTCGTCGCCGCAATCCGCGGGTGCAGATCGCAGCGCAGATCGATGGTGGCGGCCACGAGCGCGGCATGCGTTCCGGCACCTTGAATGTTCCCGGCATCGTCGGTCTCGGCAAAGCCTGCGAGATTGCCTATGCGGAGATGGATAACGAAGCCGCATATCTGCGTGGCCTGCGCGATCGTTTGAATAACAAGCTCCAGTCTGAGCTCGATTACATCCACGTCAACGGGTCGATGGAGCATCGGCTTGCCCGGCAACCTCAACGTGAGTTTTGTCTATGTTGAGGGTGAGTCGCTGCTGATGGGTATCAATGACGTTGCCGTCTCCAGCGGTTCCGCCTGCACATCAGCAACCTTGGAGCCTTCGTATGTGCTCAAGGCGCTTGGCCTGGGCGACGATGTGGCGCACAGCTCCATTCGTTTCGGTTTAGGCCGCTTCAACACGCAGGCTGAAGTGGATTATGTGGCTGCGAAAGTCATCGACATTGTGAAGAAACTACGCGAACTTTCACCGCTTTACGAGATGGTGAAAGAGGGAATTGACCTGACCAAGATTGAGTGGCAGGCACATTAAGATTTCCCCGGCGTTGATTCACGCCGCCGGATCGGTTTAAGCATCGGTGGGCATGTCCGCCGAATCTAACAGAAGTACGCGGCTTCCCCGCGTGAGGAGTTCGGAATGTCATACAGCGATAAAGTCGTAGATCACTACAACAACCCGCGCAACGTAGGCACGCTCGATAAGAGCTCCGGAGACGTAGGCACTGGTCTCGTCGGCGCTCCTGAGTGCGGCGACGTGATGCGTCTGCAGATCCGCGTCAATCCCGAGACACAGGTTATTGAAGAAGCCAAGTTCAAGACCTTTGGCTGCGGATCGGCAATCGCCAGCTCTTCATTGGCCACCGAGTGGATCAAGGGCCGCAAGGTTGAAGAAGCTCTCGAGATCAAGAACACTGACATCGTGAAGGAGCTTTCGCTTCCTCCGGTCAAGATTCACTGCTCGGTGCTGGCCGAAGACGCCATCCGCGCGGCCATCGGCGACTGGAAGAAGAAGAACAGTGTCGCAGAAACCGAGCGTTGTAGCCGCTGAAGCCAAGTAAGCGCAGCTTCAAAGTAAGAAGGAAACAATGTCGGACTTTGTGACCATCGAATCGAAGCCGGCGCAGGGCGCGAGCGCTACGCCGGCGCAGCCGGAGATAAGGCAAGCGGGCGGGCCTGCTTCCCAGGGACTGCAGGTCACCGAACGCGCGGTAAAGCGTATTCGTGTGGCAATGGAGAAGGAAGGCGTGTCGCCGACTGAAGGCGGACTGCGTCTTGGCGTTATGGGCGGCGGTTGCTCCGGGCTTTCGTATTCCATCAAGTTCGACTCACGCCCACGAGAGCGGGACCGCATTTACGAGTTTGACGGCGTACGCGTCTTCGTCGATCCCAAGTCGTTCGTCTATTTACACGGCATGACGCTGGACTATGAGGAGACACTGATGCGGCAGGGTTTCAACTTCATCAATCCGAACTCCTCGCGCTCCTGCGGCTGCGGTTCATCGTTCTCATAGTCCTTCCGCCCTGGAGTCTCTTCATGTTGAAAGTTCTCGATTCTGCAGTACCGGTCGCGTGCTGGTCGTGTGCGGTTGCGCACAACGATGTCACGCTTTTCTGTCCGCACTGCAGCAAGATTCAGCCTCCTCCGGGAGGCGACTATTTTTCTGTCTTCGCTCTGGTGCCGCAACTCGAACTCGATCTCGGTATGCTCGAGCACCAGTTTCACAAGCTCAGTCGCAAGCTGCATCCCGATCGCTTTGCGCGCGCACAAGAAAACGAAAAGCAGTGGAGCCTTGCCGACACAGCTCTGCTTAATGACGCCTACCGCACCTTGAAAGATCCAATTCGCCGGACTGAATATCTGCTGAAGTTGCACGGCGCCGAGATCGGCGAAGAGCACGCAGGCAAAGACCGCAAAGATCCGTCGCGCGTCCCGGCCGATCTGCTCGAAGAGGCCTTCGATCTCAACATGCAACTCGAAGAGATGCGCATGGCCCGCAAGATCGGCGACACGGACCCGGAACTGCAAGCCAGTCTCGAACAAGCGAAAAAGAAGTTTGATTGCTTGCTCGACGACGTCGATCGTGACCTCCGCTCACAGTGGCAAGTGTGGGACTCGGGCGACGAAAGCACGCGCCTGGAGGCGCAAAAGAAAATGGTGGCTCTGCTCGATCGCCGGCGCTACATCAACAACCTCGTCCGCGATGTGACTGAGACCTTGGGAGCCTAAACATTGGGGTGCCCCATCCATTTCGTGCTTTTGCGAAATGGGTGGGAGAGCACGATCGTTTGCTTTGTATTGAAAGTTCGGGGCTTTAGCCCCTGAGGGATTTAAGAATTCACATGGCAGAAGGACGCGTAGTTGGAATCGACCTGGGAACAACGAATTCCCTGGTCGCATACATGGAAGGTGATAAGCCGGTGGTTATTCCCGGCGTCGACGGCTCAAACCTGGTGCCGTCCGTAGTGGCGCTCGACCCCATGCCGGCAGATGGCAGCAGACCGACCGTGACGGTGGGCAATGGTGCGCGCCGCGTTCTCATCGAAACGCCGGAGCGCGTCATCTACTCTGTCAAGCGACTGATGGGCCGCGGCCTCGAAGAAGTGCAGAGCGAACTCAAGCTTTTCCCCTTCCGTCTTGCTGACGACGTTGAGGCCGGAGAAGTTCCGCGCATCCAGCTCGGCGAATTGCGCTTCACGCCGCCTGAAATCTCTGCCTACATCCTGCGCCAGCTCAAGCGCAACGCCGAGCGCTTCTTCGGCGCGTCCGTAACGCAGGCAGTCATCACCGTTCCTGCATACTTCAACGATGCGCAGCGCCAAGCCACGAAAGACGCCGGACGCATGGCCGGCCTTGAAGTGCTTCGTCTCGTTAACGAGCCGACTGCCGCGGCGCTTGCCTACGGCCTCGACCGCGCCAAAGAAGGCACGATTGCGGTTTACGATCTCGGCGGCGGGACCTTTGATATCTCCATTCTCAAGCTCCGTGACGGCATCTTCGAAGTGCAGTCCACCAATGGCGACACGCACCTCGGCGGTGACGACATCGACAATCTGCTACTCGCGATCGCTCTCGACGAGATTCATGCCGAGCACGGCGTCGATCTGCGCACTCATCCCGGCGCTGTCCAGGCATTGCGCAAAGCCACCATCGACGCGAAGATCGCGCTGTCTGCGGAGAATGTTGCGCGCTTCGACATCGAACTACCCAATGGCGACCGCTATCAGCGTGAGATTCCGCGCGATGTCTTCGAACAGCTGATCGAGCCGGTGCTGAACCGCACCGTCGGTCCATGCAAGCAGGCAATCACAGATGCGGGAATTACTCCCGACCAGATCGACGAAGTCGTGATGGTCGGGGGTTCCACGCGCATTCCTGCAGTACGTAAGCTGGTGGACGATCTATTCCAACTCGCGGCGCGCGGGAAAAAACCGCATATCGAGCTGAATCCCGATGAAGTTGTGGCACTCGGCGCGGCCGTGCAGGCCGACATTCTCGCAGGCGCGTCGAAGACCACCGAAGAGATGCTGCTCCTTGACGTGACGCCGCTTTCGCTCGGTATCGAGGCGCTTGGCGGCACTGTCGCAAGGATCATTCAACGCAATTCAACGATCCCCGCATCGGCCACCGAACACTTCACCACTGGCGTCGACGGCCAGACCAATGTCGCGATTCACGTCGTCCAGGGCGAGCGCGAAATTGCTTCCGATTGCCGTTCGCTGGCACGCTTCGATCTGAAAGGCATTCCGCCGATGAGCGCCGGGTTGCCGCGCATCGAAGTGAAGTTCCTGATCGATGCCGATGGCATCCTGCAAGTTTCCGCACGTGAGCAGCGCAGCGGTAAAGCAGCGCAGATCGAGGTAAAGCCTACCTATGGCCTGACCGACGAACAGGTTGAGGGCATGATCCTCGACTCCTTCGACCATGCGGAAGAAGATTTCGCCAAACGCCTGCTCATCGAGGCGCGCAACGAAGCCGACACGATTCTTGCAGCTGTCGAGCGCGCACCTGAGAACCCGGCGTGGCAGCAATTACGGGGCGAGGAGCAGGCATCGATCATGGCTGCACAAAGCAAGCTGGCAAGTGTAAAACAGGGCGACGAGCTGGCCGCAATTCGCGAAGCGACGGCTGCTCTCGACGTTGCGACGCGCCGCTTTGCGGAGCTGATGATGGAAGCCGCGGTCACCACCGCGATCCGCGGCAAGACGATGGAAGCCGCCGATGAAGAACTGGGCGAAGAAGTAACTGCTCCGCACCCGATGGCCCGCGCAGAGTTCAAATAACACGGGATGGATAAAGTGATGGAGTTCGATGCGCACGATGAGACCGTTACTGCGCGATAAGACAGAAGGAAGAGATTTATGAGTGATACACCGAAGAAGGAAATACCACCCGACAAGCTGGTTCGCGTCACCTTCATGCCTGAAGGCAAGACCGTCGAATTCGAGTTCGGCACCATGCCCTACGAGCATCACGGCAAGCCGATGTCGTTCCTCGACGTCGCCGAGAACTTCGGAGTCTTTCTCGATCACGCCTGCGGTGGCGTCTGCGCCTGCACCACGTGCCACTTGTGGATCAAGGATCAGGAAGGCATCAGCCCGGCCGACGACGACGAACTCGATCGCATGGACATGGCCGCCGACCAGCAATTGAATTCGCGCCTCGGCTGCCAGGCCGTCATCACCAAGCCCGGCAACTACGTAGTCGAGATTCCCAAGTGGAATCGCAACTACACATCCGAAGGCAAACCGCTGGCGATGGCCGAAGACAAGTAAGGAATTGGGTGCCCAGGTCTCGAATTTTAGACATGGGAGGGAATCATCGATCACCATTGCCTGGGTGCCCCATCCTTTTCACGCCTCTTGTGGAAAGGGTGGGAGAGGACGATCTCCATCCGATCAATTCAAGGAGCAAACGATGCCGCACGAGATTCACTGGACCGACTCCGAGGAGATCGGCATTCAGCTTCAGGAGAAGTTTCCCGACGTCGATCCGCTGACGGTGCGCTTTACGGATCTGCACAAATATGTGACTGAGCTCGAAGGCTTCACCGATGATCCGTCGAAGTCAAACGAGTCGCGGCTTGAAGCGATCCAGATGGCATGGCATGAGGAGTTCGAAGACGCCAAAGGCTGAGTCGGTGCCAGGTGCGGTGTCATGGAAATCCGGGCCACCCCCTATTATCCGGTCTCTTTGCGTAAATACCCCGTTTTCATGTGTTTGCCGGGAGGGGGTATCGCCAAATTATTCTCTCCATGGGGGTTAGCCGTAGATTCCACTGCATATTGGACTTAGGTTCAATACGCAGTGGTCAGCTTTCAGTGATCAGTGGTCAGGGAACGAACATGACCCTGCGCGGATTCAGGCTCTCTCGGAGATATCCCGATTCAAGTTTATTGTGCGCCGGAACCAGGAAATTATCTGCAAAGTTGGAACAGGAAAATTCTGAATGGAGTCATGAGCTTGGGAGGGCTGCTTCGAAAACGGAGCTTGACACGGAGAACGCGGGCAAGGCAACGACTAGGAACGCGAACTGTCTTCCCAACTAAAGTATCCTTCGAAGTGCTGGAATTCCCGTTCCTGCCCTGGCACCTGGTAGACGCTTACAACATCGAAGCGCACCGGCGGCGCTGTCTTCTGCGGAAGCTGTCGCACATATCTGCGGGCAAGGCGGCGAAGCACATTGCGCTTGTGCTCATCGACAGCGACCTCTGCAGGAGTGAGATCGTGCGCCGTGCGCGTCTTCACTTCGATGAAGCACAGCATCGGTCCGTCCCACCCGATCAGGTCCACGTCGCCGGGTACGTCGCCTGACGACCAGCGTCGCGCGACGACTGTGTAGCCTTTGCGCCGCAGAAAGAACAAGACCGCATCTTCGCCCTCGATACCGATGGCAAGATGTGCAGGCATTTGATTCCGTCCGCGTTTGTTCGCGAACCGATTGAGCCCGGCAAGCGAGCGCTCCAGCCAGCCGACTCGCATCTTCTGAAGATTCATTGCGTACCTATTCTCGGCGGAATGGAGCGTTGGCGCAACTGGATGTAATTTAGAACTGGGGATGGGCCCGGCGATGTCTCGGCAGCCACCATGCTGAATGCGATGTGCAAGGGGTTCATAACCCACTCGACCGATTTTCGGCTCCTCCCATTTTGTTCAAAGCCACGGAGATCATCTTCAGAGACTCCATCCGGCAGAATGTAGCCCTCAAACAAGGTGAATGCGGGCCAGAAGATAGACGCATAGCCAACCGCAAGAGAAAAATTGCCTTCGCAGCTAATCCAAGTTTCGAGGTCGATTCCATCGCCGTTGTTCCAGGCGGCAAGCTCGGCTTTCATGCACTCAGGAGTCCATGCATTTCCTTATTCGTTCGCGATTTGGTGCTGCACGTTCGCTCCATTCTATGGCGACGGCTCATTCCGGTCGGTCGTGGCCCAATTGAGAGTAATCGCGTTTTATTGGGCGCAGTTTGGGTGACACTGACGAAATGCAACCGCAGATCCTTCGACTACGCTGCGCTTCGCTCAGGATGACAAAACGCATGGCGCGTCAGCCCGTGTGTTTCTTATCGCCGAGATTGGTGGTATCCCATGTCCCAGAAGTGGGCCATGGGGCACCGGCCATTGGTCACTCCGCGCGCCAGCCGGCGTGAGCGGACGTGGGGCACCGAGCTTTCCCACCCATGCGACGAAACGATGTCGCATGGATGGGGCACCCAGGGTGGTTGCTGCATCACGATGGCAGTTTTGCACCTGTTATCCGTTGACGGCCGCCAATTCATGCGTTGCGGCAGCAGACTCCTTCTCGACCTGCGTCAAACAGTCTTCGAGAATGTCGAGCGCGACTGTTGCTTCCTCTTCGCTGACGACCAGCGGCGGACAAAGACGGATTGAAGTTTCGCCACAACCAAGAATCATCAAGCCGCGTTCAAAGCAGAGCATCTCCACGCGATCGCGCAGCGCTGACGCGGGTTCACGGGTTGTCTTGTCTTTCACGAGTTCGATGCCGATCATCAGGCCACGTCCGCGTACGTCGCCAACCAGCGCGTGGCTCTTTGTCCACCCCTGCAGCCGCTCGATCATCTTTCCGCCAACTTTCGCGGCATTGTCGATCGCCTCGCGCTCAAGGACGTCAATCGTCGCCAGCGCCGCTGCTATCGAAACCGGATTGCCGCCAAACGTCGAAGCATGCGAGCCGGGAACCCAGTCCATGATCTCCGCGCGGCTCATGCAGACGCCAAGCGGCATGCCGCTCGCAATGCCCTTCGCCATGCAAACGATGTCCGGCTGCACGCCAGAGTGCTCGATCGCCCACCACTTGCCGGTGCGTCCCGCGCCCGATTGCACTTCATCCACAACCAGCAGAATTCCGTGGCGGTCGCAGATTCCGCGCAATTCACGCAGAAAGTTGTCCGGCGCAACCACGTAGCCGCCTTCGCCCTGGATCGGCTCGACGAAAATTGCCGCCACCTCTTCCGGAGGCACGATCGTCTTGAAGAGTTTTTCTTCGATGTAGCGCGCGCAGCCCAGGCTGAAGGCCTCTTCTTCCTGCGGCCCGCCCGTGCATCCGCGATAGGCATATGGATAGCGCACATGCGTGACGCCGGGAACGAGAGGCGAGAAACGCCGCTTCTGTTGCGGCTTTGACGCTGTCAGCGAGAGCGCTCCCATGGTGCGCCCGTGAAATGCGCCGAGGAACGCGATGATGTGCTGCCGTCCCGTGTGATATCGCGCAAGCTTCAGCGCACACTCAATGGCCTCTGCGCCCGAGTTGCCATAGAAGAAGCGATGTGGTCCCGGCATCGGCGCAACGGCCGAGAGCTTTTCCGCAAGGTCGGTCAGCGGCTCGTTGTAGAAGTCGGTGCCAGAAATGTGAATCAGCTCCGCCGCCTGCTTCTGAATCGCGGCGACAACTTCGGGATGGCAATGGCCGGTAGAAGTCACGGCGATGCCCGCGGCAAAATCCAGGAACTCGTTGCCGTCTACATCTTCGACACGAAGGCCGCGCCCGCGCTTTGCCACCAGCGGATACGAACGCGTATAGCTGGGCGAGATCAGCCGGTCATCGGCTTCCACCGCAGCCTTGGCTTTTGGTCCCGGCAACGAACCAATCAGCTTGGGTCCAAACTTGGCATGTAGCTCTTGTTTATTCATCTCTAGTCTCCTCGTCAGTTTCGTTTGGGCGGCGCCGGATGTGGCAAAGCCGCGACCCCGTTTGAATGGGGCGTTTCTGTTTCATGGACTTGCATTTTCCACGAGAGCAGGCGAGGGCCTTCGGCGGTCCTGAACTAATCGCCGCCGAAGAGACTAGGTCGAGTGCGGACCGGCAGGACGCGGAGGTGACGCCGAGGGCAAATGCACCACGCGCGAGCCCGCGACCAGCGTTTTGTCGCTGGTATTGGCTGCAGAGCGCTGGAGAATTGCCATTGCATGAGAGCCTCTACTGGTCGCAGGATAGCACGCGCAGACAGCGACTTTCCATCGGTTTCCGCGGCAGATCAAAGCCCATACTGATGAAAGCGATGCAATTTACGGGAAGCCGGGGAAGCCACCACAAGCTACGATTGAATCCGAAGATGCCCATCGTCAGCGCAGAATCAAGACCTTCCGCGAGCAAGCCGGTTACGAAGTTGTCCATCGTGCTCGCTTTTGCCAGCGTGTACTTCTTCTGGGGATCGACCTACACGGCTATCCGTATCGGCGCGGCGGAGATGCCTGCGCTGCTGCTTGCCGGAACACGCTTTCTCATCGCCGGCGCCATTCTGCTCGCATGGTGCAGGTTCCGCGGTCAGCGGCTGGTGTTTCCAACAAAGACCATGCTTTTGCTGGGCGTAATAGGGCTGATGCTCCTGGCTGGCGGCAATGTTGGCCTGGTCTTTGCGGAAGAGACGCTACCCAGCGGTCTTTCTTCCCTCATCCTTGCCGTGATTCCGTTATATGTCGCATTGATCGAGATGTTTCTTCCGGGTGGCGAACCAATGCCGCGGCGTGGATGGCTCGGCATGGCCATTGGATTCGCGGGCCTGGCCATTCTGCTCTGGCCGTCGTTGCACACTGGCTTCGCAGGCGATCGCTCTCGACTGCTGGCCATCCTCGCGCTGCTGGCCGGCGCGCTTTCGTGGACGGTGGGCAGCATCCTTTCGCGGCGGGCAAAACTTCCGGTGAATAGCCTCGTCGCAGCATCATGGCAGATGCTCGCCGCCGGAATCTTCAACACGTCCGCCGGAACTGTCCTGGGTCAATGGCCGCATTTCCACTTGAATCGTGCGGCGATTGGATCGTTGGCGTGGCTAGTGACCGGAGGATCCCTGCTCGGCTATACGGGATTCATCTATCTCATCGAGCATGTGCCGGTGGCCAAGGTCACTTCGTATGCATACGTCAATCCGGTGGTAGCCGTGCTGTTGGGGGTCTTCATATTGCACGAGCGCCCTGAGGGAGCCGAATTCATCGGCATGGCAGCAGTCGTGTTCGCTGTGTTTCTGCTGACTACCGCGCAGGTGGCTGCGAAGACCAGGTCAACCGGGGATTGAGCGAAGCGTTCCAATAATTAAGACGCCGGCTTCTTCTCCTTCTCGAACGCCGTTGCCGGAACAAGTTGAGGAAAGAAGTCTCCATCCAGTGTGACCGCGGTTCCTTCAAATTCCTTCAGGGCCTGGTCATCGCCTGCCACGGTCATCCAGCACACAGCTGCCTTCTTCAATAGGCTGCACGCAATCTCGAGGGTATACGCCATCTCGGGGTGGCCTTTGGGATTGCCTTTCGCTCGCTCGATCCAAATGTTGTGTTTCCCCATGGAATAGGAACCGTACACTGGATCACCAAAATCGAAGATCGCTTTCGGACCCTCGGAACTTCCTTCAGCGAATTCCGGAAGATCCTTCTCCGTCATGACCTGCCCGAAGCAATCGAAAGGGAGCGCCATTGCCGCCAGAAATGACGGAGGCGCATCATCCCGCTTTGCGCTGATCGGAATCTGAACGCAGGCAATCTCGCGCTTTTCCTCGTCAGTCTTGGCCTTTTCGGTTTGCTGTTTCTTCACTTCAGGAAGCGTCGATTGCGCATCAGTTGCCTCCCATCCAGACGGGATGTGATAGGTGAAGCCCAGTTCCTCGGTCGATGGAGTTGTGAATGCCTGCGCCTGGGCCAGCATCGGAGCGGCTATCAAAAGAAAAAACGGTATAACAAGGCGAACATTCATTTCGCGGCAAGTCTACCACGCTGCGCGGCTCTCATTCCGTGCCGTCGGTCCGGCTTTTCATCATTTGAGCAGCAACACAGAGAGCGCTGAAGCGATACCGACGACCGAGAAGATGATTCCGAGATACCAATACCAGCGGCTGCGCGTGAGCAGTGTGATCGACGTAACCACCAGGCCAATCTCGAGCAGTGCCTCGGAGAAATCGAAACGATCGGCACGCGCCTCGGCGTGTTCGACTTTCTCTTCCAGCCTTTTGGCCTTTTCCTGATCTTCCGGCAGATCTTCATTCCACTTGGCCTGATGATCCGCATAGGCCTTCAGCTTGTCATTCCACTTGGCCTGATTGTCTGCGAAGGCCTTCGCCGTTTCCGGCGACTTGTCCTTGCTCACAATTGCGATGTCCTTGTCCACAATTGTGATTCCGCTCAGCACATCTGCGGCCAGGCTTGTGTTGTAGGAGCGAATCTTCTGCGCCTGATATTGATTCCATTGGTCAGTTGCCCTGTTCTGGTCGAGTACAGCTTCGGTGTGCGTGCGATGCCCGAGCACCGTTATCACCGCGACCAGCACGGCCAGCACGCTCATGGTAAAAGCAACCGGGCGCAGACCCGACTCGCTCGATCCATGCTCAGCATTCTCTTTCAATTCCTGCACTTCATGGGCTTCCATGGCAGCGTGGCTTCCTCCGTGGCTATGAGTCTGGCAGTGTCATTTCCGCTTCCAACGCACGCCGTCTTTCGAATCTTCGATGATGATTCCTTTTTCCGTCAGCTCTTTGCGTATCTGATCGGCACGTCCAAAGTCGCGGCGCTTCTTGGCCTGATCGCGCTCGGCTAGCAGAGTGTTGATCGCCTCGTCAGTCAGCGACTGCTGCGCCAGCAACTCCGGCACAACGTCGTTGAGGCGATCCTCCTGCTTCGCCCATTCCACAGCCAGGCGCGTCGGCTCGGTATCGCGGTCCTCGATTACCGCGAACACCGCATCAAAATCCGTCAACACCGCCTTCACGGCCTCGCCGTCCGCCTGGTGAAATTTCCCCTGATCCATCGCGGTATTCGAGAGACGAACCAGCTCGAAGATCGGCGCGCGCGCCTCGGCGGTGTTCAGGTCATTGGCAAGAGCGGCCATGTAATCCTCTTGAGCCTTCTTCGCAGCGGTCTGGACATCGGGATTTTCACCTGCCGGGAAGGCGCCCTTCATGAGCCGATCACTGAAGGTGCGTAGCCGGTCGATTGCCGCCGTGGCATCTACCAGTCCATCAAAGGTGAAGTTAAGCTGATGGCGATAGGGCACGGAGATCAGTGCCAGCCGGATCGCCGACGCCTTGTATCCCTTTAATAGCAAGTCGCGAAGCGTGTAGAAATTGCCCTCGCTCTTCGACATCTTGCGCCCGTCGACAAGCAGAAAGCGCACGTGCATCCAGTGATGCGCCAGCGCCTTGTGGGTTACGCTCTCGCTCTGGGCAATCTCGTTCTCGTGGTGCGGAAACATCAGGTCTTCGCCACCGGCGTGAAGGTCGAAGCTGTCGCCCAGGTACTTCATCGACATCGCGGAGCACTCGATATGCCATCCAGGCCGGCCGCGCCCGATCGGCGTCTCCCACGATGTTTCACCCGGCTTGGCGGCTTTCCACAACGCAAAGTCGCGCGCCGAGTCCTTCTCGTACTCATCCACATCCACGCGGGCGCCGTCTTCCATCCCGCTCAGGTCTTTCTTACTTAACTTGCCATATTCAGGGAAAGCCCGCAGCCGGAAGTACCACGATCCATCCTCAGTGCGGTACGCTGCGCCGGCTTCTGCCAGCTTTTGAATCAGCTCCACCATGCGGTCGATGTTTTCCGTAGCCCGGGCAATGAGCTCCGGCCGTTCCACCCCAAGGGCCTCCAGATCCTCGAAAAACGCGTTTACGTACTTGGGCGTGTATTCCCCGATCGGCACCCCCGCCGCGGCAGCGTTGCGGATGATCTTGTCGTCCACGTCGGTGATGTTCATGACATGGCGCAGCGGTATCTCATTTAGTTTCAGAAACCGCCGCAGGACGTCGATCGCGAGAAAGGTGCGGAAGTTGCCGATATGTCCGTAGTCATAGACCGTCGGGCCGCAGGCATACATGCGGAGCTCCTTCCCGTCCATGGGGATAAGTTCATCCACTTGTCCAGAAAGGGTGTTGAAGAGGCGTACGGGCTTTGGCGTGGCGGGCAAGTGACTCATTTTTCGGGTCAATATCGGGGCTATTCGGCCTTTCCGATTGTAGCAGTGGGGATTACGGGTGGGGTTCCGGTTACTTTTGTGGCCGAAGCGGTGACCTTGACTTCGTCGTATGCTTTCCTCAAGGCGGCGGACGGTCGTCGATTATCTGATGGAAGATTACGCTTTATCTTTACTTTGCGATCCGGATACGCGCTTCGCCCTCGAGATGTCCGGCACCAACCTGCGCAACACGGCCACCGGTCGCATCTACCCGATTCGCGACGGCATCCCTTTGTTTGTCAGCACGGTCACCGGTTCAAATCTGAAATATCAGACACTCTACGATCGCATTGCGCCAGGCTATGATTTTGCCGAACGGCTGTATCACTGGTTCACCCGCAAGCCCAACTACCGGCTCGATTTCATTGGCGAACTCGAGTTGAAGCCGAACGCCGTGGTTTTGGAGACCTCCGTCGGGACCGGTGCAAATCTGCGATTCCTGCCCCGTGACATCGATTTTTACGGTATCGACATCTCCTGGGGGATGCTGAAGAAGTGCCAGCGCAACCTGCTGAAATGGAAGCGAACCGCCCACATCTTCCAGGCCGAGGCCGAGCGCCTGCCCTTCAAGGTAGAGGCCTTCGACTGCGTGTACCACGTGGGCGGCATCAACTTCTTTACCGACAAGCTCCGCGCCATCAAGGAGATGATCTGGGTTGCGAAGCCCGGCACCAAGATCGTGATCGTGGACGAGACTGAAAGGACGATCCGCGAAAACTACCAGCGCACTCCCGTTGTTCGCAAGAGTTATGGTCCTGGAACGGAAAGCGTGCGATGCCCCGTCGATCTCGTTCCGCCGGAGATGAAAGACCTCTCCGCCAAAGAAATCTGCGGCGGAAAGCTCTACTGCCTCACCTTCAGGAAACCGTGACGTAAAAACATATGAAGTTCTGGGGGTACGCCCTCTTTAGCGGCCCAATGCAAGCGAAGGATCGGCCGTAAGATCGGGCCCGGCAAACTCTCCGGCTGCAAACCTCGGCCAGGCCGCAGCGGCAATCATCGCGGCGTTGTCGGTAGAAAGCGCGAGAGTCGGAAAAGCGACGGAAATGCCGTGACGCGAAGCCTCGGCGGTAAACCGTTCGCGCAGCTCGCGATTTGCCGCCACGCCCCCGGTGACCAGAACGCGCTCCGCATCCAGCGACTCGGCAGCTGCGAAGGTCTTCTTCATCAGGTCGCCGACCACGGCGTGCTGGAAGCTGGCGATGAGATCGAGCGTCAGTTGCGGACACAGCGCGAGGGCTTCTTCCTTGGTCTGCGGCGGCCGGCTGGCAGCCAGCATCCGGGGCACGCGGGCTGCGGCCTCCTCGCGCAATCCATTCAGCTCGACATACCGCAGGACGGCGGTCTTGATCCCTGAGAACGAAAAAAGGAAATGTGGATCGAGCGCTGCAATTGGCGCGGTCTTCGCTGCCTTGGTCCGGGGTGCCTTGCCGCCGAGGTGAGCCTTGGTCTTAATCTGTGCGAACGCGAAGGGTACGGCATGCGGGTCGCCGAATCGTGCCAGCGCGTCGATCCACGGACCGCCCGGATAGCCGAGCCCAAGCAACTTCGCCACCTTGTCGTACGCCTCGCCTGCGGCGTCATCGAGCGTGCGGCCAATCAGCGAATAGCGCCACGTGCCGTCAATGGGTTGGGCCAGATATAGGTGGGTGTGCCCGCCAGAAACCACGAGCGCCAGAGCCCCTTCCCGCTCTGTGTCATCCTGAGAGAAGCGCTTCTGGGGCCCCGTCGCGTTAGCGATGGGGTCGGCGGAGCGAAGGACCTGCTTTTCGGGATCTTCCATTTGCCGTTGCCGCTGCTGCAGCAGCACTGCATGAATGTGGCCCTCAAGATGGTTCACGGCAATCAGCGGCAGACCCTGCGCGAACGCCAGCGCCTTGGCATACATGATGCCCACCAGCAGCGCTCCGGCCAACCCGGGCCCGGAAGTTACGGCAATTGCATCGAGGTCGGCCAGCGTAACGCCCGCCTCGGCAAGAGCCGTGCGAACCACTGGCACGATGGCGCGCAAATGTTCGCGGCTGGCAAGCTCGGGCACCACACCGCCGTAGCGAAGATGGGTAGCGATCTGCGAGGCAACAACAGACGAAAGCGTGGGCGCACCCCGCTCGACCACAGCCGCGGCGGTTTCGTCGCAGGAGGATTCGATGCCGAGGATGAGGCCGCGGGACATACCTCAAGTTTAGAGCGAAACCAGAGTCCTTGTGGCCTGTTTAGTTTTGTGCAGGGTCGCCGCTCCCTGTTGGTCGCGTCGACTTAAGTGATGTGCTTTCGGGATGCATCGGCTCTGGTTCCGTTATAACAGCCTCGAATCTGGCGACGGAAACGGACTATTCTCAAGCAAGAGATGTTGCCTGGATCGCCTCAATTCGAAGCAGCCCTGGAAATCATCAAGACCTTGCGCGTCGCAGGGCACGAGGCTTATCTCGCAGGCGGGTGCGTGCGCGATTTGCTGCTCGGCCGCGAGCCCGAAGACTATGACGTAGCGACTTCTGCGACGCCGGACATCGTTCTCGGCATGTTCCCTCGCACCTTCGCAGTCGGCGCGCATTTCGGGGTGGTGCTGGTTGCCTCAGAAACCAGCGATGCTTGCAAAGATGGAGCCGTGGAAGAACGGTGCACAACTGAGGTGGCAACCTTCCGCTCCGACGGCATGTACTCCGATGGCCGCCATCCCGACGAGGTGCGGTACACGAAGACTGCGGCAGAAGACGTGCAGCGCCGCGACTTCACGATCAACGGTTTGCTATTGGACCTACTGCGTGGGGGCGGAGCTTTGGACAAGCTCTTTGTAGACCCTGAGAGCCTTCGCTCCGCCGTGATCGACCACGTTGGCGGCCTTGACGATCTTGACGCTGGCATCATCCGCGCGATAGGGCGTCCCGACAAGCGCTTCGAAGAAGACCAACTCCGCCTGTTACGTGCAGTTCGTTTTGCCGCGCGCTTCGGATTCAAGATCGAGCCTGTAACCCTCGCAGCTATCCGTAAACTCGCCGCACGCATTCTCGCCGTAAGCCGCGAGCGCATCCGCGAAGAGCTAACGAAGATGCTCACTGAAGGCCACGCGCGGCGCGCATTTGAACTGCTCGACGAAACCGACCTTCTGGTCCAGGTGCTTCCCGAGGTCTCGATGATGAAAGGCGTCGCGCAGCCTCCGCAATATCATCCCGAGGGCGACGTGTGGATTCACACGCTGATGCTGCTGGAGCAACTGGAGCCCTGCTGCGCCATGACGCTGGCATGGGGCGCGCTGCTTCATGATGTTGGCAAGCCGCCGACCTTTCGCGAAGCGCCCGATCGCATTCGTTTCGACGGCCATGTGGAAGTGGGCGTGGCTATAGGCGCGGAGATTTGCCGCCGCTTTCGGTTCTCGAATGAAGAAACGCACCAGGTTCTTGCATTGATCGAAAATCACATGCGGTTTGCCGATGCTCCGCGGATGAAAGCCTCGACTTTAAAGCGTTTCTTCCGCCTCGAGGATTTTCCGGAACACCTTGCGCTGCATCGCATGGATTGTCTTGCTGCGCATCGCAATCTTGAGATCTGGAACTTCGTGCGCGAGCGCTACGAAACGCTACCCGCGGAAGAGGTCCGTCCAACGCCCCTGCTCACGGGCCGCGAACTGATTGCCGCTGGTTACACGCCCGGTCCTGCCTTCAAGGAAATGCTGCACGCGATTGAAGACGCACAGCTGGAAGGCGCGATCACCACACCTGAAGACGCCATGACGCTCGTGCGGGAAAGATTCGGACCGCCTGATGCTCGCTAGTGCACGAGCTTAAGCTCGCGGCCGGCTTATCGATCGCACATGTCCGTGACGGTGCGCACTGCCAGAAGTACCACCGGATGCGATAAAAATTGTGTGGTTCTTCTGGCTGTAAGCAACATTCTGGACCACATTCTGATCCCCGGAAAGTGAGAACCAGCGTGACCGTTGCCGCAGAAACCACAAGTGTCATCGACTTCCAGGCCGCATGGTCCGAACTCGATCTGCCCCTGCATGTGCGCGAGGTGCTGAGCGCCGCGCCGCTGGTGCAAGTGCCCGAGAAGCCGGCCGCAACTGCTCGACTGGGCGCTGGGACGGCCCACGGGAACGACGGATTGGCGCCTGGGCAATCGCGAAGACCACGGCGTCTACGAAGCTATTTTCCATGTGCCAGGGCGTCCGAACGGACAAGGCCGCATCGTCGAAGCGGTCGTCACCAAGGCGCGCAACGGACTGGCGATCAATTTCCCCGATCCGGCAATGCGCCGCCGCGATCCCGATGCGATGGTGATTGGCGACGCTCTACCCACCGACAAGCCGACCTACGAACAGCGCTTCGGCGAGACCTTCGACAAAACGCGGCAGCAAACGCTCGACTGGCTCAAGACGCAGGAGCTGGTGGCGATGCCGTTCTATGCAGGAACCGACTCGCTGGGCTACGGCTCGCTGCTGATTGTGCCGCGCCAGGCTGCATTTTTCGCGGCAGCACTGGCCGATCTGCAGGGCATGATTCCGCGCAGCCAGGTTCCCGCAGATTTCAAGATTTCGGGCGGCGTTCTGTTTGTTGCTCCGCCGTTTCGCCATACGCATTTTGGCGGCAAGCAAGTAGTGGTGCACGATCGCGCGGCAACGCACCAGGAGGTCTTCGCCTACAACCTCTATCCGGGTCCGAGCGCCAAGAAGGGCGTCTACTCCATGCTGCTCGATATCGGGCGAGCGCGAAGGCTGGACCACGAATCACTGCGCGGCTGTTGCGGTGGTTACGCCGTATGAGAATCAACTGATCCTGATGCACGAAGGCGCAAGCGGCGGCGGCAAGAGCGAGATGACCGAGCACATCCATCGCATGGAAGATGGCCGTCTGCTGCATCGGACGCAACGTCATCACCAAAGAAGAGCGCACGCTGAATCTGCCCGAAGCGTGCCATCTGCGGCCGATCGCCGATGACATGGCCTGTGCGCATCCGAGCTATCAGCAGCGCAGCACGGCCGGCCTGACCATCGCCGATGCCGAGAATGCGTGGTTCGTGCGCGTGGACCACATTCACAGCTACGGCACAGCGCCAAATCTCGAGCGCCTCTGCATCGATCCGCCGGAGCCGCTGATCTTTCTGAATCACTACATTGTGCCCGGCGGCACGTGCCTGACGTGGGAGCACGTTGAAGATGCGCCCGGAAAGCTGTGCCCCAACCCGCGTGTGATTTTGCCGCGGCGCATGCTCGAAGACATCGCGGCGGACCGCGGGCAGTGGATGTGCGTAGCTTTGGCGTGCGCTGCCCGGCAACGCATCGCGACAGCCAGCTCTACGGGATTCTCGCGATGATTCATGTGCTGAGCCCGGCGCTGGCATGGCTGTGGAGGCTGGTTGCTCCGCGCGGCCATGGCAATCCCAGCATCCAGGCACAGAAGTCGAAAGAGATGCAGTCAGAGGGTGTGGGGTCCTATTGGGCGTTTGCCACCGGGCGTCGTGTTGACCAGGCGAATCTGCTACTGCGGCAGATTGTCGATACGCCAGAGACGCGCTACGTGCTCATTCCCAACCAGCACATCGGTGCGTGGAAGGTCGGCTTCATGGCCGAATGGATCGCGCGCGAATACCTGGCGCGCCGCGGCAGTGCCAGGTTCGGCCGCGAACAAGTGGATGAAGCGCTGTTCCCCCTGCTCGGCTACATTCCCAAACAGCTCAAGATCGAAGGTTCCATGATTCCGCGCGTCTTCCTGCGCGTTGAAGAGCAGATCCAGGGCGGTATAGATGTCTATGAAGAAGGCGCGCGCCAGTGGCGTGAATTCTTCGCACGGGAGCTGAAGCAGTTTCAGGTGCCGGCACTCGATCCGCTAGGGCAGCGCATCATTGAGGCCTGTCTCGACGGCGCGCACCAGGAAGACTACCGAAAGCTGATTCCGCATCCGATGTTTCGCGACGATGAGGTGTAGACGGTTGAACACCAGAGAGCCGGAAATGAGAGGCGAATCCCAGTTCCGCGTGAAAGTCGGCGTAAGTGCCGTCGTTTCCGCGCGCGAGCATGGCACTTTGCGATGTAGATTACCTGCGAGTACACTTTACTCGAAAGAGTTCCATTGGAGTGCTCACAGATGGGTCTTTCAGCGACATCCAAACCGGTTGAGAGTCGAGAACGTTCCTCTGAATCGCGCGTGCTGCTCATCGGCCACGATCAGCCTTCCGATGAGGTTTTTGAACAGCAATTAACCAACCTTCATTGCCCATTTGCTCGCGCCGCCGGAAGCGCCGACGCCCTTCGAAAACTGCGCGCCTCCCCCTACGCCGTGGTGATCACCGACCCCGAGACCAGCATTCATGAGGATCTCGCGCTGGTGGAAGAAATCCGGGACCTGAGACCCGGCGTGCGCGTGATTGTCCTCGCCCCATTCGGTACACCGGAGGACCTCATTGATGCGTTGCGCCAACATGTCTTTCTCTGCCAATGTGCTCCTTTTAACGCGAAAGACATTGCAAGATATACGGTGAGCGCGATTGAGGCACACGATTCCTCGGCTGGCATTGAAGTGCTTTCGGCCGAGCGCGATTGGATTTCGGTTCGAATGAGCTGCGACCTGTTGAATGCAGAGCTCCTGACCGCATTCTTCAAGGAATTCCGGATGACACTGCCAGAGCGCCCGCCTGAAGAGATGATGGTCGCTTTTCAGGAGATCCTGAACAATGCCATCGAACATGGCGCTCAGAATGATCCGTCAAAGCTATTGGAAGTAGCCGCTGTGCGGACGGCACGGGCATTCGTTTTCTATATCAGGGATCCGGGAAAGGGTTTTCGTCCGGATGCGCTTCCGCACGCCGCAATCTCATACCCGCCCGATGACCTGACGCGCCATCTCGAGGTTCGCAACAAATCGGGAATGCGCCCCGGTGGATACGGAATTCTCATGGCCAGCGGAATCGTGGACGAATTGATCTACAGCGAAGTCGGAAACGAAGTGCTTCTCATTAAGCACATGGACGGTTCTCAGAATCGGCGCTCCAGTTCCGAGGAATCATGGCTTCCAGGCGCGGGTCGTGACCTGTCGGAGAGTTGAGAATGCTCCGGCGGCTTTAAGTTGACGGCTCTAAGGGGATGCAGGCGGGCGCCAGCAAGCGAGGCGCTGGGATGGCTTCACCGCCCAGAAGGCTGGCGAGCGGCATCATGTCGAGTATGTTTAGCGACATACATCGCGGCGTCGGCGGTGCTCAGCAGGGAGTCCATACTTTCACCATCTTCCGGATAAATTGCGATTCCAAAGCTGGCGGATCCCTGAAACGAATAGCCCTCGAGGAAGAACGGATCGTCAAAACACAGCTTAAGGCGTTCGGCCACATCCTCCACATCGGTCTTACTGCGAACCATAGGTATGAACACGGTGAACTCATCTCCGCCGTATCGTGCCAGCATGTCAACATTGCGCAGTTGCCGCTTCATTCGTAGCGAAGCTTCCTGCAGATATGTGTCGCCGACCCGGTGGCCGTACCGGTCATTCACCGCCTTAAACTCATCGAGATCGATGTAAATCAGTCCATAGATCCCGGCGTGCTCCGGTGCTTCTTCCAGAGTGGCCCTCACACGTCTCTCGAAGGAAAAACGATTGTGAAGTCCAGTTAGCAAATCGAACTCTGAGCGGTGAAACAGGTCTGAATAAACGCGCCTTGACTCGATTGCGAGAAACGAAAGCCCGACCGCCATCGAAACGATCTCGGATTCCGCGGATCCTGGGACAGAATCTGCGCGGAGGGCAACAAAGATTTCGGCGAGCGGCGATACAGAACGCGCAGGTATCTGTTCGCGAACGATGCGCATGTTTGTCAATTCGGGCGGACGATCCCCAGATTGGGATCCATCGGCAGTCCGACACCAGCAGGGCGCGCCCTCGAGCCGCGACGAGACCATGTTTGCTATCTCGCAGAGAATCTCATCCAGCGGGCGCTTTCCATGAATATCTTCGAGGATCGAGCTGCGTTGCCGCTCGAGATTCGCTTCTCTCTCGACGCGTGCCGCCATCGCCACTGCCTGCTTCTTTACCTTGCGATCGAGCGACCATCCTCTTGCCCCGATCATCAATACCAGGACCAATAACAAACCGACCAGGATCAACAGACTTCGCACGTTCACAAAAGATGGTTTTGCGACAACATCAATATCGTCGAACGAGCGCAGCAGAATGTTGAACGACGACTCTCCGCCCGGGTTGACGGAGGCCGTATCCAACATGGTGCAAATTCCAGTAACACGGATTCTCGAACCGAGAGGTATGCGCTTCATCGGCGCAAGGTCGTCGTCGCCAGGCGGATGACGATAGATTGCTGTCAGCATCCGCCCTCCAGACACGAGCACATATTCGTCCTGCGTTGCCTGCCGGGCCTCCGTGGTCACTTGCCCCTCGATCGACACCAGATCATTCTGGTGCCCGCCGAGATTGTTAGGACTCCAGAAACCTAGTTCGCGCCACGTAGCCTGCTGTGGCTTGACTGGCATTGAAATATGGCTGTCCTGAATTTCACCGTCAGACAGGGTCAGCACATTGTCTCGGGATTCCGGGAAGCCTGTGGCATCGGCCTCGTCGCCGAGCTGCAACGGTTCATGAGTACGAGTCGAGATCCAGATGCTCCTTGCGCCATCCTGAAGCACTACTGCCGCGCCTGGCTGGTAGTAGGTGATGACTCCGTGCACCCTTACCCTTTGCGTCAAATCACCCACGTGATAGACCGAGATAATCTGGTCCATTGGGATGACTGGGAGTGTCCACGGACTGGCGCTTGCGCGCTTCACAATGCGGATGTCCGACAGACTGGGAATTTCGAGCAGGATCCCTGTCAATTCCATCTTGCTGTCGAAGCTACCGGCAACTACCCCGGTCACCTCGACCTCGGCGTCAAGAAGGTCACCTGTCGCGCGTGCCTCGTTACTGACCACAACGGCGCCGACATACCCGCCATCCATGACCATATGCATCTTGATCATGCGCGAACCGTCTTCGGTCACCAAATCGGCACTCCGGACAACGCCGCGCACCCGAACCCGCATGCAATCCAGTTGTACCCGGATCATCTGGTCGAAGGTGGCAGGCACCGGTTCAGGTAACGTGACGTGACGCAAAAGTGTTACACGATCGCCCACCACGTCAGGACGGAAACTATCTCGCGCGTGACCTTCCACAAGCACCCGGTCCCCCGGAACCAGATTGGCGCCCTTTGTGAATTGCACATAGACGGCCGCATTGCCGTCCTGAACAAATAGGTCTATGTCTTTAGCGCTGTAATAGGTAACCGTGGCCTCGAATGCGACGGCGAGCCCTCGCGCGGCCGCTTCGTGGCTCAATTCATGAACCTCACGCAGAGTAGTGAGAGTGCCGGGCGCCGCCGCATTTACAGTGGACGCCCATCCGGAGAACAGCAGGATGGTGGCAAGTACTCTCTTCATCTAACGACCTGGATTCTGGCCAAATCGGCCTCGACCTGTAGGTTGTATATCGGCGAATGCCGCGAAGTGTAAATGCCACGTTCGTTTGGTCCTGGTCTTGACCAAGTCGTTAGGCTTAGGCGGACACAGTCGCGCGTGATCGCTTCTAACGCGCAGGCATGCGGTTTGCGACGGGTCTTTTGGCCGGTTACACTTGGTCGTTCACCCGATTACGAGACCTGCCGCGTCGAGATAGATGCACGTGTGCGTATCGATTGCCTCCATGGAGCAAATGATGAAACGGCTCACCCTTTTCCTTGCCTGTGCGTCTCTCGCATTGCAGGCCCAGAACTACACGCGCGGCATTGGAGTTTATCCCGGAGATCCGAAAGAGTACACCGGGCCCGCGCTGGTTGACAGACGCGAACGGTTATCGCAACCTGGCGCTGCATCGGCCCGCATATCAGTCGAGCGCCTACGACTACAACCTGACGGCGCAATTGATCACGGACGGCATCAAGGAGACTGCGCTGCCGCAGTGGATCGTACTTCGACGAGCGATGCGGGCATCTTGCCGAAGAATGAGCGCGAGGTCTTTCTCGATGGCAATGTGACTTCTTCAGTGAATGTGACGGGCGATTCGCCGTGGGTTGAGTTTGACATTAAGGGCGGCAGTGAGGCTCCGGAGATCGATCGCATCGATCTCTATCTGCGCAAGATCTATGGACGCTCGGCGATCCGGGACTGGACCTACATGGTGCTCGGTTCGGACGATCGGCAACGCTGGAAGGAAGTTGGGCGAGCTTCACGGCTTCGGAGTGGCCGGACATGCGCGGGACCGGGGCCGAGCTTTCATGCAGACGATTGCGTTTGCCGCGCCCGCGCGATTTCGTTCGTATCGCGTGCAGTTTCGGCGGCTGCGAATCTGCGTGCCTGGGGGTGGCGGAAGCTGGCGCTGTTCGACAAGGGGCAGGAGGTGCGCGTTGCCGGGCCGGATGCATTTTGCGAGTGCCTGGATGAGCGCGGGGAGCGGCGAGGAGTGGGTCTATGTGGACCTGGGCGCGGTCTGCACCTTCGATCGCATTGCGCTTAGCGTGGATTCAGCGCGCCGGCGGAAGGTGCGATTCAGGTTTCGGACGATGCGACGCCAGTGGAAGGCGCTTGCAGCCGCTGGATGCGGGTCGGTGCAAACGATGATATTCACCTGGCGCAACCGGCGCGGGGACGCTATGTGCGGGTGCTGATGACCAAGCCGGTGAAGCCCGGAGACCGTTACATCCTGAGCGAGCTTGAGGTTTATGGGCGCGGCGGACCTGTTGCGGCGCCTCAAGCGGCCGCGGCTCTAGCAAAGCCGATGGAACGCTGCAGCTCGCCGGCGGGAACTGGCGCGTACAGCGGGCTTCGCTGGTGCCGGCGGTGGAGAGCAGATTTCGACGGCCGGGCTTTGCGGACAAGGACTGGATGATTGCGACCGTTCCGGGAACGGTGCTGACCAGCTATCTGAATGATGGCGCGATTGCCGAATCCCGATTTCGGCGATAACCAGTACGCCATCTCCGACTCGTTTTTCTGCGCGGACTTCTGGTATCGCGACGAGTTCATTGTGCCCGCCGGCAGCGAGCCGGGGCAGCACATGTGGCTGAACTTCGACGGCATCAACTGGAAAGCGGAGTGTCTTCTGAACGGCCACAAGTCGGGCGCATCGATGGCGGATTCATGCGCGGGCGCTTCGATGTGACGGCGCTTGTGCATCCCGGCGGCAACGAATGCGCTGGCGGTGCGCATCATTCGCAATGCGAATCCCGGCAGCACGAAGGACAAGGCCGGCCCGACTGTGAACGGGGGCGCACTGGGCCGCGATAATCCAACCTACCACGCTTCGGCGGGATGGGACTGGATTTCGACGATTCGCGGGCGCGACACGGGAATCTGGAGCAACGTTTCGCTGACGCCGAGCGGGCAGCGTCACGATGGAGGACCCGCTGGTGACGACGACTTTGCCGCTGCCGGATACGACGCATGCGGATGTGACGATTCAGGCCACGCTGCGCAACCTCGATGACCATGCCGGTGAGCGGCACGCTGCGCGCGCAGCTTCGGCGATGTGACTGTCGAGATGCCAGTGACGCTTGATGCCTTCGTCGACAAAGACAGTTGAGCTTTCGCCGGCGACGCAGGCAGCGCTGCGGCTGGCTGAATCCGAAACTCTGGTGGCCGGTGGGTTATGGCGATCCGAATCTCTATCCTGTTACGATCGCTTTCGTCGTCGACGGCGAAGGTGTCGGACACAGACTTCGTTCCAGGCGGGCGTTCGCCAGTTTACGTATTCAGAAGATGGCGGCGTGCTGAAGATCTGGATCAACGGGCGGCGGTTCATCGCGCGCGGCGGGAACTGGGGATTTCCAGAGTCGATGCTGCGCTATCGCGCGCGGGAGTACGACACGGCTCTGCGCTACCATCGCGACGAACACTTCAACATGATTCGCAACTGGGTGGGGCAGACCGGCGACGAGGCGTTCTACGATGCGGCGGATCGCAACGGCGTGGTGGTCTGGCAGGATTTCTGGCTGGCGAATCCGTGGGACGGGCCCAACCCGGACGACAACGATCTGTTCCTCGCAAATGCGCGCGACTACCTGCTGCGCATTCGCAATCATGCTTCGCTGGGACTTTTCTGCGGGCGCAATGAGGGACTTCCGCCGCAGCCGATCGATGACGGGCTTGCGCAACCTGGTGGCAACGCTTGAGCCGGGATCGCACTACATCTCAAGCTCGGCAGATGGGCCGGTCAGCGGGCATGGACCGTATCGCGTGGAGCCGCTGCGGTACTACTTCGAACATGCGCCGACAAAGCTGCACAGCGAAATGGGGTCGCCGAACGTGGTGGAGATGGACGATCTGCGGCGGACGATGCCGGAGTCTGCGATGTGGCCGCAGGGCTATCAATGGCCGCTGCACGACTACCACGAGCACAATCCGTTCACGACGGCGGTCGAGAAGCAGTATGGCGGCGCGAACAATGTGGCCGACTGGGTCGGCTTCGCGCAATTCGTGGATTACGACGCGTATCGCGGCATGTTTGAGGGACAGAGCAAGAATCGGCTGGGGCTGCTGATCTGGATGAGCCATCCGGCGTGGCCGTCGCTGCTTATGGCAGACCTACGACTACTTCTTCGACACCGACGCCGGCTACTATGGCGCGAAGAAGGCTGCCGAGCCGCTGCATATCCAGTGGAATGCGGCGACGGATGCTGTTGAAGTGGTGAACTACAGCGCGGGCGAGCAGACCGGCCTGACGGCTCATGCGCAGGTGATCGACATCGATGGGACTGTGAAATGGGAGAAGAGTGCGGCGCTGCGACAGCCACGAGGACAGCACTGTGTCTCCGTTGCAGCTCGAGTTTCCCGCAGGTCTAGCACGCACGCACTTTATCCGCCTGGCGCTGACGCGTGGTAAAGACGTTGTCTCGTCCAACTTCTACCTGCACGGGCTTGCAGAGGGCGACTACCAGGGAATTCGCGATTGGCCGCCGCAAAAGTGAATGCGAAAACTCATGTCCGTCGAAATGGCGCGGAGTGGCGGATCACGACAGAGCTGCACAACGTGTCGAAGGCGCCTGCATTGATGGTGCGTGCGAAGGCAGTGCGCAGCAAGAGCGGCGATCTGATTGTGCCGGCGCTCTACGAGCGATAACTACATCGCACTGATGCCGGGTGAGAAGCGCACTATTTCAATTTCGCTCGAAGATGCGGACACGCGCGGAGAGAAGCCGCGAGTTCGCGTAGAGGGCTACAACCTCGTGGGAGCCAAGCAGCCGTAGCTTCTGCGTCGGTCAGGTAGCTTCGGCGCGTTCGAAGCTGCTTTGTTCGAGACTGCTCCGTTCGAGGCTGTCGCGGTCCCACTTTGCGGCCTTGGCGCCGGCTTCGTACGTACTCTGGCAGAAGGCGAGCAGGGCTTCGGTCGGAGATGCTGCGGCACGGACGTCATCGTACATCACGACGAATTCGCTGAGCGTCTTGTCGTAGTGAGCGGCCGCCGGTGAGACCTGTGCGTCACGAAAGCCTTGCGGCTCCGGCGCCATATACGAATAGAATGCGGCCCCTGCAATGCCGGCACCAGGCCAGAAGCCGACGCTGCTTACTTCATGCGAATATGCTTCACGAGTCACGAAGTCCGCGCCATCGCGTGGAGGAGCTTTGCGGCCTGAGAACCGTGTGACGGCAAGATCGAAACTTCCCCAGAAGAAATGCACCGGGCTGTTCTTGCCGATGAATCGGGATCGGAAGCGATGAAATACGGCATCGACGGAAAGCAGGATGCGCCAGAATTTGGCCACCGCGTCTGGGTCGTAGGAGCTATGCTGCCGGTCCTGATCGAAGCGAATGGGATTGGGAATCTCGACCGGCATCGGCCAGATCTTGACGTCGATGCCGGCTGCCCGGAGCATGGCGAAACACTCCTGGTAGAAATCAGCTACGGTGCGGGGAGCCAGCGGAAGTGTCTTCACGATGGCGTCGCTGGTTTCAAGGACGAGCTGATGGCGGATGAAATCGAAACGAAGCTCGAATGCCCTGTCCCCATAAGGAATGCGGGAGGTGGTCAGTCCGCGAGAGGTCACATAAAGGGGTACATTCCACCAGTGATTCACGAGCGGTGTAAGACGCAGGCGGATCTTGCCGACGATCTGCGTCCACATATGCAGAGTGGCATAGGTATCCTGCCACGAATCGAGCGGTAGGGCCGGCCAGCACGCCGGGTGATCCGTAGAGTTGATCAATGTCACTGAACCTCGGAGGCATCGACGACTACGGGAAGCAGATGCCTTTGAAAGATTATGCGCCTTCCGCTCCGCTGCGGGGAATTCGGGGCGGAAAAAGCACTGCGCCTTCTCTTAAAGTCCCTTCTTCATACGAAATTCGCGAACCACCTCAGCCGGATCGCGATGCTGGCCGTCAACCGCTTCATTCATCGCGCGCATATCATCTGCGGTGATCTTGCCGGACAGCGCGTGGAGAGCCATTCCAATCTGCGGCCAGCGGCGGAGCGCATCGTTGCGCACCAGCGGGACCGCATCGTAGGGCGGGAAGTAATGACGATCGTCCTGCAGCGCCACGAGGCCAAGCGCCTGGATTGGTCCGTCGGTTGAGTTGGCTGCGATTATGTCAACCTGATGTGCATTGAGCGCGCGGTAGAGCAGGCCGAGGTCCATGGTCCGCGGGGGACCGTCGAAGTGCAGGTTGTATGCGGCGCTCAATCCGGGCAGGCCGTCGGGCCGCTGTTCGAATTCGTATCCAACGCCGAGGCGCCACTGCGGTGCGTATTGCGCGGCCTGGCTCAGCGTTGTCAGATGCAGGCGTCGCGCATCGTCGCCGCGAATGACCATGGCGAATGTGTTTTCAAATCCGAGCGGTTCGGCGACAGTGATGCCGTAGCGCGCTGCATAGAGCCGGCGAACGGTGTTGAGTACCGCTTCGGGATTGCGGTCGACGGGTTGCTTGAGGATTGCGGTCAGCGCTGTGCCGGTGTATTCGACGTAGGCATCGATGCGGCCCGCGACGAGCGCCTGATTGCAGATGTAGCTCCCGGCGAGATAAAAGCGGCGTTCAACCTTCAGACCAGACCTGGCTTCGATCTCCTGCGCGAGCAACTCACCGAGGATGACCTGTTCGGTGAAGTTCTTCGCGCCGATGACGGGATGGTTGGGGCGAGGCGGCGTGCAGCTGACCAGGGACAGGCAGAGCGTGATGGCGCATCCAACGGCAATTCTGCGCATCATTGAATCGAACCTTCTGCACCGGGAGTCTTAAACCGGCGTTCGAGCAGGCCCAGCCCTGCGTCGGCAGCGAGTGCCAGCAGCGCTGCGGGAACGGCTCCGGCGAGTACAAGACGATTGTCGACAGAGGCAACGCCGCGGAAGATGAGCTCGCCCAAGCCGCCTGCTCCCACGGCGGCAGCGATGGTCGCAATGCCGATGCATGTCACGGTGGCTGTGCGCAGTCCCGCAAAGATGAACGATGCAGCGAGAGGCAGCTCAATCTTAAACAAGCGTTGCGCATCGGTGAGTCCGATGGCGCGCGCAACTTCGATCAGGGTCGGATCGATTCCGCGAATTCCGGCGTAGGTGTTGCGCAGAATAGGAAGAAGGGCGTAAGCGGTGAGCGCGACGATGGCGATTCGCGCGGCGCGCTCACCAAGCCAGGGCAACGGAAGGAGAAATCCGAACATAGCGAGCGAGGGAATCGTCTGGAGCACGTTGGCTACGCCAATCACCGGTTTGGCCCAGCGCGGGGAGCGCGTAAGCCAGATGCCGGCAGGTACGGCAAGGGCGGTCGCGAACAGCATGGCCGCTCCGGTGAGCCAGAGATGTTCGAGCGTGAGTGTTGCGATCTCGCTGCCGTATTGCGCGAGGAACGAAGTGGTCATACTGCTCCGTCCTTTGAAATCGGATCCGGCGCGGCGTTATTCTGGCCGCGATGGAATGCCCGGGCATAGGCAACAATCTCGGGCTGCTGAGATTGCAGGAATTGGTCACGCGGAAGATTTGCGAGGACTTTGCCCTCGCCAAGCAGGACGATACGGTTGGCGAGAAATAGCGCCTCATCGAGATCGTGAGTCACCAGCAGCACAGTGGTCCGGAGGCGCTTTAGAAGCTCCCGCAGCATATCCTGCATCTCGGCCCTGGTAAGCGGATCGAGGGCGCCGAAGGGCTCATCCATAAGCAGGATCTTCGGTTCCGCAGCCAGAGCGCGCGCCAACCCCACACGCTGCCGCTGTCCGCCGGACAGCTGATGCGGAAAGCGATGGGAAAACGCTGTGGGATCGAGGCCGACCAATTGCAGCAGTTCATGGCTGCGGGCGACGCGCTGCTCTCGCGACTGCCCTTCAGCTTCAAGAATGATGCCGATGTTGCGCTCGACATTGAAATGCGGGAAGAGGCCGGTTTCCTGGACCACGTAGCCCATTTTTCTACGCAGTTCAACAAGGCCAAGTTCGCTGATGACCGCGCCAGCAACATAGATCTGCCCGAGCGTGGGATCGATCATGCGATTGGCGGTCCGAAGGAGGGTAGTTTTTCCGGAGCCGCTGCGACCAAGAATCGCGGTGACCGTCCCCTCTTCAAGCGTCAGCGAGACGTCATCGAGCAGCAGTCGGCCACTCTTGATCGCTACGGAAATGTTCTTGAATTCCAGCGCTGCGCTCATCGTAATGACTTGTTGGGCAGCTTACCACGACGATGCGTATCGGCGTGAATCGTTGCCCGGTATGAATAGTGAGAGCGATTTCCTGAGAGGTTAATTCGATGTCTGCAGAGGGCTATTCCGCGTCTCGCCTTGCATCCATTCACGCGTTCCATGGAATCGGCATGACTCCGCGGCGATTCTTGCTGCGTCGCGAAGAGCCTCCACAAAGCCGAAACCAATCGAGCTGTAATAGCAAAATGCACCATGGAAGATATCGCCTGCGCCAGATGTGTCTACGACGCCGACTTGCGGAACATCGATTGAGTCTAAGGATGAGCCAGCGGCGAATCTTATGGGATTTGCTCCTCGTGTGATTGCAATCTGCCGCACGCCATTCGCACGCAGATACTCAATGACGGCGCCTTCGCCTGTGCAACCCGGGGGCAAAAAGTCGGCGGAGCAGATTGCAGTGTCTGCGAACTTCAACAGTTGCTCCGTCCCTGGCTTCCAGCTTCCTCCATCGAAGACTACCGGAACACCGCGCGAGCGTGCCGCCTCTGCCCAGGCCAGGCAGGCCTCCATGGCGTGGCCGTCAATCAGAAGGATGTGCGCATTCTTCAGAATCGATGGATCGATCTCCGCGGGTGGAATCTTGAGGTGGGTGGAATTCACTGAGACGACGCTGCGCTGGCCCTGCCGGTTGACCCAGACGGAAGAGATTGGAGGCGGCTCTTCAGATTCCGGAGCGAGGTCAACGAGAGAGACCCCATAGTGTTGAAGTTCTTCTTTCACCAAAGCGGCGAGCTTATGCCGGCCAACGGCCGAGACGAGCGTGGCCTTTCCGCCGAGATGGCTAAAGGTGATGGCGGCATTGCTTGCGGGTCCGCCGACGAGAGCGGCCTGACTGCGTGCGACTACTTTCTGGTTCGCCGACGGAAACTCATCGACAGTATGGATGAGATCGATCGTCGACAATCCAACAAAAATGCCGCGCGTCATGCTTTGCCTCGCTGGTTCTCGCTCGCTCACATTGTATGCGGCAAGCCGAGAACAGCACCGACGGCGGCTGCGTGAGGATTTTAAGAATCGTTACTACTGCTTGGTAACGTCTGTCTCGTTATCGTCAGCGTCGCGGTCAATCAGTTTGTTCAGCGGGTCGATTCCAGCCCGCGCAGGCATCTGATCCACAACGATTTCAAATGTCTGCTTGCCGTCGTGCACCCACTGCTTCTTGAGATAGAGCGGTTTTTCGGTATCGCGCGGCCCTGTGAAGACGCCGATATCGACAAGGTCGTTCATCTTCTCGGGTGTCTCGTTGCCACTGCCATCGGACCTCACTTTGTGGGCATCGACCACCAGCGTCACCTTGTATTTATGGTCGGGCGTCTGCGTCACCGTGGCTGACTCCGCTCGGTTGTTATAGAGGACAATGTTCTCGAAGGAATCGTCGATGAAGTACTGCAGGTTGGCGGGTGTCTGCGCGCGAAGGGCCGAGACTAGTTCACGCGTATCGGGATAAGGAAGCGATTGCGCAGTTCCCGCATTGGCATAGCGATTCTGCATCAGGAAATTATGGAGGGCCAGGTTGACCTTGTCTTCGCCGATGTAGTCAGAAAGCGCGTACATGATCTGGCCGCCCTTCTGGTACCAGACGTAGCCTTCGTTCTGAACCTGCGCGAGCGCCTCTTCCTTGCGAATCTCCGCGCCCCGGCCACGAAGATAGCGATCCAGCTCGTACTTCAGGAACTTGTGCATCTTGTCATCGCCGTAGCGATGCCGCATCGTCATCAGCGCGGAATACTCCGCCAGCGTTTCCGACATCATGTTCGATCCGGCAACGCGGCCTCCGATCAATTGATGTCCCCACCACTGATGTCCCAGTTCATGGGCGGTAACAAAGTAGGTGAAGTCGATGTCGGTGGGCTTCTCCATGCGCTCAATGAATCCAATCCCCTCAGAGAACGGAACGGTATTGGGAAAGGACTGAGCAAAACTGCGGTAGCGCGGAAACTCGAGAATGCGATATTGCTTGAACTGAAAGGGGCTGAAGGCTTTCTCGTAGAACGCGAGTCCCGCCTTCGACGCGTCGATCATATCTTGCACGTCGAAGGTATGCGACGGAAGATGATAGACCTCGATCGCGACAGGCCCGTTGGCGCCCTGAAACGTATCGCGGGTAACCTCATACTTGCCGGAGAGGAAGGAGAAGAAGTCGAGCGTCTGGACTTCACCCATGTCATAGGTGAAATAATGTCGGCCATTCGCAATCCAGTCTTTTTGCATGTAGCCGGGAGAAATGGCAATCTGATCGGTCGAAGTGCTGACCGTGGTACGGTAGTGAATCCAATCGGACTGCGGCGTAAAGAGGTTGGTGGCACTGCCGACAGGATCGCCTCGGTCGGGCAACAATTCCTGCGTCGCAAGATGTTCTTCCCGGCGGCGGCGGGGATCATTCAGTTCGTTGTCTGCGGTGTAGCCGATGGTCGGGAAATATCCCGAGTCAAAGAAGGTTCCGTTATACGCCAGCTCAGCGCGCTCGTGGCCGTCCAGAAATCCCCGAGTTTCCTGGCTCAGGTTGAAACTCATATTCATCGTCTCGCCCGGGGCCAATGGCTTCTCGAGCGCATAGATAACATAGAGATTTCTCGGGCTGGCGGAGACGATGTGAAATGGCCGGTCGAAGGATACGCTCGCGACCGACTGCTGGCCGTTGGTGATGTGGATCTGCGCGATTGGCTGAGACGTCTTGTTCTGAAGCACGAAATGACCGGATCCACTGAAGGAGCGTTGCTCAGGATAGATGTCGATTTGCGAATCCGCCGAAATGATCTTGGGCTGCGGTAGATGTTCGTATTTTTTGAAATCCCGCTCGTAGTTCGCCTGGATCATGCGCCTGTCTTTGTTGTTCAGGTATTCATTCAAGACATGCGTGTTGTAGTAGAACCAGCCTCCGCTGCCAACGGTCATCAACAAAAAGACCCCAGCGGCGGGAGCGAGTCCAGGCGCATTTTGACGGAGCAGCCGCAACCGTGCCCGCAGGGAATCCTCTGCGCCCCGGCGAGCGAGACCAATGGAGAGGACGCCGAGAAAGGCAGCGAACGAAAACCAGTAAAGTATGGACCACAACAGCGGCTGAACGAAGTGTCCGTAGCCGTTCATATCGGAGTAGGTATACGGGGGAGTGGCGCCAAACAGGTAGAGCGTGTTCTCCCAGCCAAAGTTGAATAGGACGGGCTGCATGACGAAAATTCCTATCACTATGCCGTGGCCGATGAACTTGTTGGACACGATGGTCTGCACGAACATGGCAAAGAGCGCGAAGGTGAGAACCTGGGGAAACGTGACGATGAACAGCTCTTTGAAGTACTGCAGCAGCTCGTAGTGATAGTAACCGGCAATTGTCTGCATGATGATGCCGCAGACTCCAGCAACCGTCAACAGCGCGAGTTCCACGACGCAGAGTGCGGTGAATTTGGAGAACCAATCGGTCGACTCCTGCATCGGAAGAGCATCGTGGATTCCCTCAAAATGTGTATCGCGTTCGCGCCAGATCAGTTCGGCTGCATAAAACGTGGCGACGATATAGAAAAAGAGCATCGCCCCGCCTTCAACCGCCTGCAGCATGAGGTAAGTGACCGGCCAGACATTCACTCCTTCGAGGCGCCCGGCATAGTGCCCGTTATTGAGCGCGACCGCGGCCATCAGCGCAAGGAGCACCCAGAAGGGGACGTCGCGCACAACATTGCGGACGCGCATGCGCGTAAGCGAAAGATACTGTGCGATTGAAGTGCCAAAGCCGAAGATCTGCTGCACCAGCGGAATTCTCGCCACTGCCCTTGTGCGTGTCGGCTGCAGATCTTCATCCTGCTCAATCGCGATCCGAGCACGCCGGCTGCTGGTACGCGCCGTGAGCTCTTCTAGCGACATTGGGAAAAACTTCCATAGCATCCCGAGGCTGAGAAGGCCAACGCCAATCCAGAGGACCCGGTTGTAGATGAACACGCCACCTGCAGAATGAAGGGACCATGAGTACAGCAGCGTGTTCTTCTCCACCACTGTCCAATAGCGCGTGATGGAGTCGTTGAGAATGACGCCAACCGGATCGAACACTCCGGGCCAGAAGAGCGCGGTGCTCCTGGTGGTCTCGAAAGCGCCGAGACCAATAAGGTACAGGATCAGGAGAGCAGCGCCCTGCACGTAGACGATGAAGATACGCCGCGTGAGTGCCGCCACCATGAAGAAGATTGATCCAAGGAAGAATATCTGCACGAGGACAATGAAGAGGAACGGCTGCAGATACCACCACAGGTGCGTCGGCGCGATGCGGGTGTGGTCGGCCCACGGTGCCAGGGTTCCGAAGAACTCGCCAAACACCAGCCCGGAGAAGGCGAATGCTGTTGCCACAAACGATCCGGCCCATCGGCCGCCGAGATAGGCAAATTTGGTGATCGGCTTCGTAAACAGGATCTGCGTGGTGTCGCGCTGGAAATCGCGAAGGATAGAAGTACCGAAGATCGCCCCTATGATGATCAGTCCGAAGAAAGTTGAGAAGACATCGTTGTAGATGTTTGCATAAGGTCCGTTGAGTAGAACCTTGCCATTGCCGAACGCGATGGGGCCAAAGTTCTCTGAGGCGATGCAAAGGAAGCTGAAGACGAACCAGATCGCGAAGTAGACGTAGGTGGAAATGCCCTTGAAGCGAAACTTCAGCTCAAATTTGAAGAATTCCAGAAACAATCGCATGGCGCTCTCCGTGCTCTAGTTCTTCGCGTGACGGGAAAGACTGAGGAAATAGACATCTTCCAGGTCCGACTCGACAGGTTTGAATCCCTCTCCCGGATTGGCATCGGAATAAACGCGGACTTCGTGTTGACCGGCTATCAAATGCGTAGAGATCACCCGGAGATTGGCTTCGAGCGCCTTCAATTCATCGTCACTGCCAACAACCTTGGACCACATCTTTCCATGCAGTGCATGAAGCGTCTCAGCGGGCGAGCCTTCGAGCAGAACTGAGCCGTTGGCGATGATGGCCATGCGCGGGCACAATTCACGGACATCTTCGACAATGTGGGTAGACAGAATCACGATGACATCACGACCAATGGAACTGAGCAGATTGAGGAAGCGGTTGCGCTCCGCGGGATCCAATCCAGCGGTGGGTTCATCGACGATGATCAGTTTGGGTTTGCCCAGCAAGGCCTGTGCGATTCCGAAACGCTGCTTCATGCCGCCGGAGTAAGTACCGAGCGATTTCTTGCGAACCTCCCAGAGATTCGTCTGCTGGAGCAGGGCGTCGACGATCTCATTGCGCTCTTTCTTGTTGGTGATGCCTTTCATCACAGCAAGATGATGCAGCATGTCGAGTGCCGAAACCTTCGGGTACACGCCGAATTCCTGAGGAAGATATCCGAGAATCTTTCGCACTTCCGTCTTGTTCGAGAGAACGTCCAGCCCGTCGAGGCTCACGCTGCCGGAATCGGGCGCCTGCAGAGTGGCAACGGTGCGCATCAACGTGCTTTTCCCAGCCCCGTTCGGACCGAGCAGCCCGAACATGTTATTCCCGATTGTGAGTGAGACGTTCTGAAGCGCTTTGACTCCGTTGGAGTAGGTCTTCGACAGACCGGAGATAGTAAGAGACAAGGCTGGGTCCTCCCGGTTGATTCTGAATTTTGGGGCGGGCAGGGGAACGTTTCCGGTCATGCTAGCACACTGATTGCTCAAAAGATATCGGGCCTCTCCTTACGCTTCGGAACAATCGGGCGGATGCCACAGCGTCAATTTCTTGTCATCATGCTAAGCGAGCGCGGATTCGGGTCAGCACGATCCGGTTGGAGCTTCGCATCGATGATGAAGAATCGATTCAGCACTGGGGCGCGGTCTCTGCTGCCTGCATTCGCTGCCAAAGCAATGAATAGATGGCGATGACGCAGTAGCAGATTAGCGGCACCGCATACGCAAGCGAGATGCGATGAGTCGTCTGCGAGATCCATCCCATCAGCGGCGTGAGAACGGCTCCGCCGACAATCGACATCACAATGAGCGAGCCGCCGATCTTGGTGTTCTTGCCAAGGCCTTCGATCCCGAGGGCGAAGATGGTGGGGAACATGACCGACATGAAGAAGCTGGTAAGGAAGATGGCCCAGAGGCCGATCCATCCCGGGAAGAGAACGCCAATCCCGACAAGAACAATGTTGATCATGCTGTAGAGAGCCATCAGGCGATGGGGGCGTACATAGCGCATGATCGCCGAGGAACCGAAGCGGCCCACGCCGAATGCGGCCAATGTTCCCGTGAGTAAGTAGCCCGCAATCTTCTCATGCTGATGGGTTGAGTCCTGGACGTACTGAATGAAGTAACTCCACGTGCCCACCTGTGCGCCGACATACATGAACTGAGCGACGATGGCAAAGAGGAACGTGGGATAGCCAAGAAGATCCCGGAACCTTCCGTGACTTTCGCCTGCAGCCTGGTGTTCGCCAGCTATGACAGGAAAGCGCGTGAAGGCAATAAGCACTGCCCAGACAATGGTGACGGCCCCCAGAACCATGTACGGCGCAACAACGCGCATTGTCTCCGTGCGGAGATAGGCCGTGTAGGTATGCGCGGCCTGCATCGCAGCTACTTGTGATCCAGTGAGCTCGATTCCGGAGAAGATGAAGACGGTGCCCATCAGTGCGCCTGTGATCGAGCCAAGCGGATTGAAGGCTTGTGCGAAGTTGAGGCGTCGCGCGGCGGATTCGGGATCTCCCATTTGTGCGACAAATGGATTCGACGCGGTCTCGAGAAACGCCAGCCCGCTGGCGATCACGAACAGGGCTGCCAGGAAATATGGGTAGCGCCCGATGATGGCTGCGGGCCAAAAGAGAAAGGCTCCGATGCCAAACAGCAGCAGTCCCACGATGAAACCGGATTTGTATCCAAAGCGTCGCATCAGAAGCGCTGCGGGAGTTGCCAGGAGAAAATAGCCCATGTAAAAGGCGGACTGCACCAGCCCCGCCTGGAAGCGGGAAAGCGCAAACGACTTCATGAACTGGCGGATCAGGACGTCATTGAGATTGTTGGGAATGCCCCATAGAAAGAAGAGCGCCGTTACCAGCACGAAGGGGATGAGCACTCCGTGAGGAATCAAACGTGGCCGCATGGACTCGGTTTGCGCAGGCTCATTTTCAGCAGAACCAATGGACATCGGGCTTCCCTTCTCTGCTCGCGTTTGCTTTTGACATGCGGACCCGAATGGCCACTTCCCGAAGCAAAAGTAAACACGAAACATCAACTCTGCCATGCTGACGGCACGAACGGCAAGAGTATGTCGTTGGCTGAAGAGATCTGCCCAACGCTTCGAGAAAATTCCGTCCCGTTGCCGCCCTCGCGATCAGTCGAGATTGCCGACCACCTGCTCCGCGATGCGTTCGAGGATGGACGCACCAAATGGATCGGCGCGGTGTCCTTCTGCCGGGGGCACGGCAAGCACGTCAGGAACATTGCTGGTGGTTACGACGAAGAAAACGTCCCTCACGCGACCTGCAATTACATCCCAAGGATTTCCTTGCTGGTCAGCGCGCCGACACTGCACGGCCTCATTCCCAAGCGCCTTGAGCTGAGTGCTTCCCGAGGGGCATGAATGTCTGTCGACCTTGCGGACAAGAATACGCAGCATTTTGGTGGCTGCGCCGGATTGAGACGTGAACTCGCAAAGACCCTGCCCGTTTTCCTCCGCATGAAAATGAAATGAAATTGGGCCGCCGAGTACAGTTTGCGCGCTTCCCGAGGAAAACCATGGGCAAGTCGCAGGTTGCTGAGCCGCCGCGATTGTTGCGGAGACGATGAGAAGGCACAGGGCGATGTAATGTATCGAGCGCACGCTTACCCCTTCGATTTTGCAGGAATGAGCTGTTCTGACTTGAGGATTTTGCCACCCTCTTCGAGCACGTATAGCCGGTTGGAATCGAGATTGTGAAATTGATCGACTTGTCCGCTCAGCCAGCGCACTTCAACGGTATCGACCTGCTTCGCCTGGTCCAATCCGAAATGCAAGCGCAGATCGTTCTGCGAGAAGTAGCTTCCACCGCTCCGCAACTCGTCAATCTGAACGAGGGGATGCTCAGCGGTGGGTGACGTTTTTGCAGTGACGATCACGCGGCTGCCGATGCCCGAGCGATTGGATTTGGTCCCAACCAGCTTGATCTTGATCCAGTTCCGATTCAGTGTCGAGTCGCATCGCAGAAGCTGTGGTGGCGCATTGATGCAATTCACCACGATATCGATGTCGCCGTCGTTGTCATAATCGCCAAATGCACAGCCCCGCGCCGGAGCGTTTTCCAATATTCCCGGCCCACCTTTGTCGGTCACTTCTTCGAAGCGTCCGTTGCGCAGGTTGCGGTAGAGATATTTGTGCTCGGCGTATTTCAGGTCGGTTTTGGAATTGTCGACTTCAGGATAGACATGCCCGTTCGACATGAGAATGTCGAGCCAGCCGTCATTATCCATGTCAAAGAAGCCGACGCCCCAACCAAGCAGGCGGGTGTTGACGCCCAGTCCGCCGGGGTAGGTGCGATCTTCGAAGTTTCCGTCGCCGAGATTTGTGTAGAGCGAGTCTGTGTCGCCCGCGAAGTTGGTCTTCACCACGTCGAACTTGCCGTCGCGGTTGTAGTCGCCGATGGAAACACCCATGCCTGCCTGCGGTTTTGCTTCGGCCGAGAGGGCTGCTCCGGCTTCGATGGCGATGTCGCGAAATGTCCCGTCTTTCTGATTGAGATAGAGCGTGGCCGGAGCTGAATCGTTGGCAACGTAGATATCGGGCCAGCCATCGTTGTCGAGGTCCGAAGCGGCAACGCTCAACCCATAAGTGCCCACAGCGGTCCACATCCCGCTCTTCTCGCTAACGTCTTCGAACGCACCGTCGCCCTTGTTGTGATAGAGAATATTCTTCCCGCCGGGCAGTCCCGGAGGGCCACAAGCCACGAGGATTCCCTTGTACGTACATGGCCCGTCCTGCGGCAGCGGTGCAGTCTTCAAATCAAAGTCGACATAGTTCGCGACAAACAGATCAAGATGCCCATCCTTGTCGTAGTCAACGAACGTGCATCCCGTGTTCCACCGAATCTTCGGCCCTGGCTGAATCAGCCCTGCCTCGCGAGTGACCTCGGTAAATGTGCCGTTACCATTGTTCTTGTAGAGCGCGTTCTGCCCGTAGTACGTGACAAAGAGATCGTCGAGCCCATCGTTGTTGTAGTCTCCCACGCAGCATGCCTGGCCCCAGCCGGTTTTATGCTCCAGCCCCGATCCGATCGATACGTCGGTGAAAGTGCCGTCGCGATTGTTCTTGAACAGCCGGCAATGCGGTTCCTGGCCGGCTGGGAATCCCTCTAGCCGCCATCCGTTCACGAGAAAGAGATCAGGCCAACCGTCATGATCATAGTCATAGAACGCGAGCCCACACCCGGTTGTCTCCAGCAGATACTTGTTGTGGAACTCGCCGCCATAAATCGTCTTGCCGGTCAGGCCTGCTTGCGGAGCAACCTCGACGAAGCTGACGCCGAGTGGGGTGCCCTCAATAGGCGATTTAGGCCCGGGCGGTGGAGGCGCTGGTCGAGCATCATAGCTCCGTTCCTGCGGTCCGATCTTCGGGGTTTGTTTGGTCTGCGGCTCCTGCCAGTCCGCGGCGAGCGCGACAATATCAGCGAACGGCAATACCAGCGCCGTGCGGCTGAGAGAACGAAGAAATGTGCGGCGATTCAAATCGCGATGACCCACTCGTTGCTTCCTCTTCTATGGTGTTCCGCCGGCGGATGCTGCGGATGAAGGGTGCACATTGCTATGCACGTGCCATGGAACGCTTTCGGTTGAGATTTCTGGATGCTTGCGAAGATAGTCCAGCGAATAGGTTGGAGCGGCCGGATCAATGCGTTTGATCGCATACAGCGAAGCTTCCACTTCAGCCTCGTGCTTCATCCCTTTGCGTCGATAGAGAATCGACAGGTTGTAATGCGCGGTGAGATCGTCGGGATCAATGGCCTGTAACGCCTTGAACTGCGCGATCGCATCGTCGGCGCGGTGCTGCTGATAGTAGGAGATCCCAAGCTCGCGTCGCGCATCGCGGCAATCGGGATATTGCGCAACGACTTTTTCAAGATCGGCAGCCTCGGCGTCGGAGTGCCGGGCGCGACGCTCAACGAGAGCCATGTAGTATAGCGCCCGTGCATCATTCGGGCTTCAGCGCGAGCGCCTTCTCGAGAGGTTGTCGCGCCTCATCGTATTTTTCCCATTCGATGTCCGTGAGCCCGATGTTGATGTAGCCGTCCTTGTAGTCCGGACGAAGCCGTGTTACCTGTTGGAAAGCATTGAGAGCGTCAGAGTATTGCAGTTGATCAAGAAGGCCAATGCCAAGATTGTTCCAGCGCATCCAGTCCTGGTTATCGGTGGGCAGCGGCGCAGTGGCCTGATTATCGCCAATGTTGACTATGCGGCTTCGCGATGCGATTTCAACCACCGGGTAGGCCGGATGATCAGAGCCGAGAACATTGTTGAGGTAGGTCTGGCGAAAGTGGCGATAGTTCACCTGCGCCTGCAACGTAAATCGGCCCTTTGCCCCCGCAGGCAAACGGAACTGGTAGCGGACAAGGGCCGAGCGGCCGGACTGGATGGTGTTGTCGTATGCGACAGAATGAATCGCTGAGACGACGTGGTTGTCGACAAACTCTCCGACTACGTTCACGGGCCGGTTGGTAAAACTGTGGGCCCCCGGTTCGAGCGTTCCATTGGGATTGAGGAAGCCGCTCTCATAGATCTTTTCTCCATTCGCGTCAGTCACCGTGAACTTGACCCAAGCCTCATAAAGATCGCGAACTTCCGGAATGAGCGAGTGTCCGATCATTTTGTTCTGGATGACGACGTATGCCTCGAGCAAATCACCCGCATTCACGTGGAAGGGAACGGTCCCAAGCGGAGCCGCAAGTTTTCCGTCTTCGCCTATCTGCAGGCCAAAGATATCGACGTTGAGATAATTGCCGGTCCGCAGGAACTCGATCGTCTTATCAAGTTGCTCATTGAATTCGTAGTAAAACGGCACGGCCGTATTTCCTGCCAGCCAGCGATGAGAGACAAACGTACCATTCTTGGCACCAGGCTCGGGCAAGACGTTGGGCGCGCGCTTCATGTGGCAACCCTGGCAGGTGGTGAAATCCGCTGTGTAGAAAGTCAGCGGATTGCGATTGGAGAACTTGGAGGTCTGCCACTCGTCATAGGCGGTAAAGGCGCGAATCCATTTGTAATCGTTCAGCGTCGGCGGCAAATTCGCCTTGTGGCAGGCTTCGCAGAATTCCGGCGTGTGGTAGATGTCTCGCATCACCGCTTTCGAATGGCGATCAAGATGCGCCAGGATTTCAGAATCGGGCACCATGCCTGGAATGCGGTTTCCCTTTTCATCGACAAGCGCGGAAGGCACCGCCATGACGAACCCGCCGTTGCCAACCTTTGACGCCACACTCTGAATCGAGTGACAGGTGGTGCACGTCAGGCCATCGCGATCGAACAGCCGATCGACCGGCGAATTCGGATTCAACGCTCCGCTGAGCACTGCGACCGGGTTGTGGCAACTGTCGCAATGTCGTGCATACTCCACTCCCTTGGTGCGCAGCAGGATATTCACGCTCGTCCGATAAAAGGGCGTGCGGAATGAGTTGGAATGGAGGGCCTGGCGCCATTGGTGGTATGCCTCCTGGTGGCAGTGACCACAATATTGCGCATCCAGAAAGGCACTCGGCTCAAGAAAATCATCTCCCGCAGCGGCGGCGTTTCCGGGCACCGAAATCCTTCCTTTGCCAAATGGGAAGCTATAGGTCTCGCGCACCTTATCGGCGTAGGCCTTGCGAAGATTTTGCTCGTTGGCTTGCGCATTCTGCTCCGCTCCGTGGATGGTACGCAGTGCTACCAGCGACGCCGCACACGCCATTGCAAGAAGGACGAAGATACGCTGCGTAGAACTGTTGAACATGCGGGTTGCCAACGGCAGTGCGACGGGTCTAACCGGAAATCGGTTCAAACAAATACCAGCGCAAACTTGCGGTCGCCGGCGATACGAATAGGGAGGAGGGAAGGACGCCGTGAGTGCCAGTCGAAGTATAGGCCAACGTGACGTCGAATGTACACGGCACATCCACCATAGGTTTGAGCTGTCTAAGACGAATTACTGTGATCTCTGTATCAGCTTATCTGCCTGCGCCCGTTCGGCAGCGGCTTCGGCCGTTTTGCCCTGCTTGGACAGCGCTTCAGCCAGCTTCAAATGGGCCTCGGCATAGCCGGGATCAAACGAGAGGGCATCGCGAAACTGAACGATTGCGTCATCGATCTTTCCACTGGCCAGGAGCGACTTTCCGGAATTGGTGGCGACTTCAGCGCGTTGCAAATTCATGTGCTTGCGCATCAAATCTGCCGCGACTTTGCGCTCAGCGGCGGCTCCGGCTGTGTTGTTCTGCTTGACCAGGACCGAAGCTAGAAGCAAATGCGAATCTGACTGATCGGGTATCTGCTCAATCGCGGTCCGCAGGGCCGATGCAGCTTCGGGCAGGCGATCGAGCTTGTTATAGACGCTGCCCAGAGTTGACCAGCCTTCGCCATTTTGCGGATGCAGCTTGAGCGATACTTCCAGTTGCTGCGCGGCCTCCTGGTAGCGACCCACCTGCAAGTAGAGCAGCCCGAGGACATAAGGCGCTTCGTATCCGCCGGGATTCAGTTTTGCCGCACGCTCCAGTTCCGGAATTGCATCGGTCGCATCGTCCTGCAGTTTGTACGCGGTGCCGAGGTCGTAGTGCAACTGCGGCGAATCGGGCGACAGCTTAAGAGCGATCTTCAGTTCCGCCACGGCGTCGTCAATCTGATTCACCTGGATGTAGGCCGCCGCCAGATCCTGATGAGCCGTGGGGTCGTCCGGAACAATCGTGACCGCTGTCTTTAGAAACGGGATACCGTCCACAGCCTTATGCATCTGCGCGAGCCCCATCCCTAAATTGGTCAGGGCACCTGCATTCTTTGGCTCCGCCGCAACTACTTTCTTCAGAAGATCGATTGCATCCGGCACACGGTCCACCCGCTGCAGGACAAGCGCGAGCTGATACGCTGCTTCGGCTGACTTAGGCCCGAGCTCGACGGCATGTTCGAGAACAGGAACCGCTTCGGAATCGTTCCCGGCATCGGCAAGTGCCTTGCCCACGGCGAGTGCAACAGCGGGGTCACAAGGAGCGAGAGAATATGCCTTCATCCATTCATCGTGGGCGCTTGGCTTCTCTTCGGCTGCCAAAACGATCCCCAAGTGTAGATGGGCGATTGCAAAATCATCCTTCAGCCGAACCGCCTCTGAAAACTCTTGCTCTGCCGGCGCCCAGTCTTTTTCCAGCGCGTAGAGCGATCCAAGCTCATCGTGCAATTCCGCATTGTGGCGCTCTTGCGCTGCCGCCGCTTTCATCTCAGTGATGGCGCGGCGGGTTTGTCCATCCTGGACGAGCGATCGAGCGTATGCGGACAAGACTGTTGCGTTCAGGGGGTGCTGGCTGCCTCGCGCCTCCGCCTCAAGCTTCTGAAAAAGAGGAATGGCCCTCGAGGGCGCTCCGGACTGCGCATAAACCATGGCCAGGTTTAGCTGCGCCGCGCTGTCATTGGGCTTGAGCGACAGTGCTTTTTCAAGTTCGCGCGTTCCGGCGGCCCACTGTCCCTCGCGCACCAATACTGCCCCAAGAGCACTGTGCCCCTGCTCAGCTGCCGGCGCAAGACGGACGACTGCTTCGAACTTCAATTGGGCTGTCTTGAGGTCGTTGCGGTTCAGCGCTTCGACGCCTTCGCGATAATCGGCATCAGCCTGTCGCAAATTCGCGGAGGGCTCCTGTGCGAGCGCTGCAGCGCCGGCAAACACGACGAGTAGTGGTAGTACACGGGGAAGCGGGAAACGCATGACGACCACCACATTCTATATCTCATGCGGTTTAGCGGTTTCCCGTCGGGGAGGGACTTTGATCGATAAGCTTACGTAAACCCATTTTCCTTGAAGAAAATCGCTTTTTCTAGTTGCTCTTTCCACTTGGAGCAACTAAGTTGTTTGAGGCAGAAGAGCAGGCAATTTTGTGGGAGCCTGGCGGTTCAATACCGTCGCAGAACATGGATCCTGTCGGCTCTTTCTGTCCAGGAGTCGAGTCGAGTGGACCTTTCAGGTTGTCGGTCTGCAATTTTCTCTGGTCGGCGGGCGGTCACTTTCGCGCTCCCTTCGAGCAGGACCGTCGCTTTTCTTCAGACTGAGGAAAATCCTCAGGCCTTTGCCGGCGCCAAGGTGCGGAATCTCCAGGTGCCTCGAGCCGCCCGGATTTTCTCATCTCTTTCAAGCACCTGTGCTCTGAGCCAGGTTCTTTTCCCCACCCTCAAATGCCACGCCGTCACAAACAAGAACATCAAGGAATGAATCGCATGAAAAAGCCGAAGTCTGTCGTCGCCGCCCGCAAAGCAACCCCCACCTATAAGAACGCAAAGCTCCCGTCTGCCAGGCGCGTGAAGGACTTGCTCTCCAAGATGACGCTGGAGGAAAAGGCTGCACAGATGTTGTGCGTGTGGCAGTCGAAGGCTGAGAAGCTGGTGGACGCGGAGGGCAACTTCGATTTCAAGAAAGCGAAGAAGGCCTTTCGCGACGGCAACGGGATGGGGCAGGTTGGCCGGCCAAGCGACGCAGGCGGCGGCAAGGATGCCCGCGGCATGGCCGAGCTTACAAACGCCATCCAGAAGTTCTTTCTTGAGAACAGCCGTCTGGGCATTCCGGTGATGTTCCACGAAGAGTGCCTTCACGGCCACGCGGCCCCGGACGGTACGAGTTTCCCGCAGCCCATCGCCCTGGGCGCTACGTTCAATCCCGCGTTGGTTGAGTCGCTGTTCACGATGACGGCCCTGGAAGCGCGGCTGCGCGGAGCCCATCATGCTCTGACCCCAGTGGTGGATGTGGCGCGCGAGCCCCGATGGGGCCGCGTGGAGGAGACCTACGGCGAAGATCCTTACCTGGTCTCGCGACTGGGAATCGCGGCCGTACGCGGTTTCCAGGGGGACAAGAACTTCAGGGACAAGCGGCATGTGCTGGCGACACTGAAGCACTTTGTGGGGCACGGGCAGCCGGAATCGGGCATGAACTGCGCACCCGCAAATGTCTCCATGCGGGTGCTGCAGGAGACATTCCTATACACCTTCAAAGAGGCTTTGCGCGAAGCCGGAGCCGTGACGCTGATGGCCTCCTATAACGAGATCGATGGCGATCCCCTCACACGCAAACAAGTGGCTGCTGCGCGATCTGCTGCGCAAGGAATGGGGCTTCAAGGGATTTGTGGTGTCGGACTACTACGCCATCTGGGAGCTGGGTTACCGGCCGGACACTCATGGCCACTTCGTCGCCAAGGACAAGAAGGAATCGTGCGCGCTGGCGGTGAATGCCGGGCGTCAACATCGAGCTCCCCGACCCGGACTGCTATCTGCACCTTGTGGAACTGGTGAAGAAAGGCGTGCTGAAGGAATCGCAGCTCGACGACCTGGTTGCGCCGATGCTCTTTTGGAAGTTCGAGATGGGATTGTTCGACGATCCGTACGTCGATCCCGCAGAAGCGGAACGCGTGGTCGGCTGCGACGAGCATCGCGGATCTGGCGCTGACGGCAGCTCATGAAGCGATCACTCTGCTCAAGAATGAAAACGGTCTTGCGCCTCTCGATCTGAATGCTATCAAGACCATCGCGGTCATCGGACCCAATGCGGATCGCGGCTTGCTGGGCGGCTACAGCGGCGTACCTAAGCACAACGTCACGGTGCTCGACGGCATCAAGCAGAAGGCCGGCAAGAAGATGAAGGTCCTCTACAGCGAAGGCTGCAAGATCACCATCGGCGGCTCGTGGAACCAGGATGAAGTGGTGCCGAGCGATCCTGAAGAGGACCGCAAAGCGATTGCCGAAGCGGTGCGTGTAGCGAAGAAGGCCGACGTCATCGTGCTGGCGATCGGCGGAAACGAGCAGACCTCGCGCGAAGCATGGAGCCTGCAATCATATGGGCGATCGCACCAGCCTTGACCTCATCGGACGACAGGAAGAGCTGGTGAAAGCAATGGTCGCGCTGGGCAAGCCGGTCATCGTGTTCCTGTTCAACGGCAGGCCGCTCTCCATCAACTACGTTGCCGAGAATGTGCCGGTGATCTACGAGTGCTGGTATCTCGGCCAGGAGACCGGGCGCGCGGTTGCCGATGTGCTATTCGGCGATTACAACCCGGGCGGCAAGCTTCCAATATCGGTGCCGCGGTCGGTGGGCCATCTGCCGGTCTTCTATAACTACAAGCCTTCGGCGCGGCGCGGCTATCTGTTCGATGATGTTTCGCCGCTGTATGCGTTCGGCTATGGACTCAGCTACACGAGCTTCGCCATCACGAACCCGAGGCTGACAAAGAAGAGGATTCGGCCCGATGGTTCGACGCAGGTTCTGGTGGATGTAACCAACACCGGCAAGCGCGCGGGAGCCGAAGTGATCCAGCTTTACATTCGCGACCTCGTCAGTTCGGCTACACGTCCTGTGAAGGAGCTTAAAGGCTTCAAGAAAGTGTGGCTAGAGCCAGGCGAAAGCACCACCGTGACACTTGACATGACACCGGCACAGCTTGCCTTCTTCGACGTGAACATGAAGTACGTTGTCGAACCCGGCGACTTTGAATTGATGATCGGCAATTCATCCCGCGACGCGGATCTGACCAAATTGAACTTGCAGGTAACGCGGTAATCGCGACCTGGTACGGCGGCGAAAGACGAGGCAGTAATGATCGAAAAGCTTTCCTTCACTGAGAAGTCCGGCTATGCCCTGGGCGACATGGCGGCGAATTTTGTCTTCCAGGCCATGCTGGCTCTGCAGCTGGACTTCTACACGCATACCTTTGGACTCACGGCGGCGCAGGCAGGAACCCTCTTCCTCGTCGTCGGCCTCGGTGTGGCTTGCCTTAATCCCGTCATGGGCATGATCGCCGACCGCACCACGTCAAAATGGGGCAAGTTCCGGCCCTGGCTGCTGTGGACGGCAGTGCCCTTCGGCATCATCGGCGTTCTCACGTTCACGACGCCCAATATCAGTCCCGCCGGAAAAATCATCTATGCGTGGACCACTTATATCCTGCTGAGACTCATTTACACCATCAACAACGTGCCCTACGCCTCGCTGACGGCGGTCATGACCTCCGACCCAGACGAGCGGACCAGCATCTCATCGTACCGCCAGATCGCCGCCAACTCCGCAGGCTTCATTGTCGCCAGCCTCGCCATCCCGATGGTCAAGTTCTTTGGACGCGGCGACGACGCGCGCGGCTACCAGTTCACCATGGGAATCTTGTCAGGTCTCAGCGTCATCTTCTTCATCGTTGCTTTCTTCGCAACCAAAGAGCGCATCCAGCCGAACCCGCAGCAGAAGACGTCGCTGCGGCAGGACCTTTCCGACCTCTTCCAAAATCGGCCGTGGGTCGTCCTGTTCCTGGCCACCTTGTTTTATTTCGCGGCCATCGTGATCCGCGGCAACGTCATGCTGCCCTATTTCCGATTCGTTGCCCGGCAACGTAGACCTCTTCTCCTGGTTCAATGGATTCGGCCTCGTCTCGCTGCTTGTGGGCGTTGCCCTTTCCACAGCGGTGTCGATCCGCGTCGGCAAGCGCCAGCTCTTCATCGGGAGCATGTTCTTGTCCGGCATCTTCACTATGGCGCTGTTTGTTATTCCGCCCGGTGCCACCGTGGCCATCATCGTGACTGAAGTCCTTCGCCAGTTCTCCTACGGATTGTCAGGGCCCATCATCTGGGCAATGATGGGCGACGTAGCCGACTACGGAGAATGGAAAACAGGCCGGCGTGCCAGCGGTACAGTCACGGCCGCTGTCGTGTTCTCCCTATGGGCAGGTCTCGCCCTCGGCGGTGCAATTGCCGGCTGGCTATTCTCTTTGTACGGATTCGTGTCCGAAGCCCAGGTGCAAACCGCGCACGCTCAGACCGGCATCCTCTTGACTGCCAGCGTCTACGCGGGACTGGCCTTCTTCGCGGTGGCGGCCTGTCTGCTCTTTTATCCAATCTCGCGGGAAGAAAACCAGAAGATCGCCGACGCGCTGTCAGAGCGCCGCAAGGCGTTTCATTCATAAATCGGCAACAACAAAGCCATACCGCCGGATGACCTCAATCCGGCGGGAAGCGCCCGATCGATGTTCCTGCTCTCCCGCCCTTGGAGAGATCCTGAAGTGCGGTGCCCAGCGCACCCTTCGGCAGCGAGCAAATCCGATCCTGCGCCGCGCTCTCCTAAGTTCAACAATCCTTTCCATCACCCTGTAAATGCATGACTTAGTAACAACGAAAATTGAGCGACCTTTGGAACATGCCTGTCCCAAGTGACAGTTGTGGCGAATCATGGCTAGACCTAAACTCTCTTTTTGCGCGACTCGGGAAAGGGCAGGAACCTGCGCCTTGATGGAAGAAAAACCAAAGGCAGTCGCGAGGAGAACCGAAGCGTCAGCGCAACGTGATCATCCCTTGTTGAAGAAGGCAATGAAAACCGGAATCAGAGTTATCAATTCCGGCGCGAATCACAGATAACGTCATAACCCGCGAAGGAGGAGCAATGAGACTTTCGAGAACCATTCTATTGAGCATGGCCCTGCTGGTCGGCTTGTCCGTCTCTGCACGTGCACAGGATCGGTTCGAAATCTTTGGAGCGTATTCCTATCTGCATTTCAGTCCTACCATAACCGGCGTCAATAGCCGCAGCTTCAACGGCGGAGGCGGAGCGGCCACACTGTATTTCCTTAAGATCTTCGGCGTAAAGGCAGACTTCATGGGATATGGCAGCACTACGTTCTCGAGGACCTTTAATACGCCAGTTATCATCCCGGGAAACGGAATCATACCGGCCGGTACCTATTCCGCGCAGGGCAACATGTTCACCTATTTGTTCGGCCCCGTGCTTCGGATACCCACGCCGTTGATCAAGCCCTTTGGAGAAGTGCTGTTTGGCGGATCAAACACGAATGGTTACGTGAACCTGTCAAATGCGATTAATCAAGGCGGGGGGACGATTGCGACCCCGAACCAACACCCGTTTACGTTGGCCGCGGGCGGTGGCGTCGACTTGTCCGTTTCGCACAGGGTTGCAATCCGGCTCGGAGAATTTGATTACGTGCTGACCCGATACACGAATCCGCTGACGAGCACAAACAACCAAAACAATTTTCGCTACTGCGGCGGCGTGATTTTCAAATTCTGACAATAGCCATCGCTGTGGATGATCGCGCTGTCGTTCCGCTTCCCAACGGATCGATCACGAGTGAGTGCGTATCCGAGGTGTACTGTTCGCAGATCTCGTCGAGCGTTCCAGTTCTGACTCGTGAAGCCTGCAAGTGAATCGACACCCCGGCGAGCCTGGTAGTCAAGCCGGCAAGCACATCCCAAGTTGTCTGGAGCTCTTGGAATAACGGGGTGCCGTAGCAAAGGCATCGTTCTGTTTGAAGAAACTACAGTTTTGGCATGTCGCAAATGAGGCACTGGACATCAGTCAGCGATGGCAGAATTCACTTTGGACGGTCCGCTGTTCCGGAAGTTGAAACACTGATCTCGTTGGTGGCAGGCTCTCCACTTTGTTCGAGAAAGAGCCCGTTGTCGGAGGACACGGCAAGCAAACGACCCTGGTAGCTGATAGCCCATAGGATAGAGTCGAGAGCATTCGGAGTCTTCTGCCATGTCTCCCCATTGTCCTCGCTCTCAAAAACTGCGGGCTCATGGAGCGCGGTCGCCAACAGCCGTCGACCACCAGCGTCATAGCGGACCGCCAGAACATCTTTCTCGGGAAGACCACGGTACCTGTGCCGCCAGGTCTTGCCGTCGTCAGTCGACTGGAGTGCGCCCGCACTTGTCCCGAGCCATAGAGAAGAATCGGGGACCATGGTAAGGTTGTACACGTTACCGATCTGCATGGGAATGTCGATGGAACTCCAGGTCCAGCCCCAATCGCGCGAGAGATAGACCCCCTTGTAACCAACCAGCGTCAGTGTTCCGCCCTCATAAACATTCACTGCAATGAAGTCGCGCTCTCCCTCAACAGATCGACCGTACCACTTCCTTCCGTGATCCATGCTGATAAAGAGACCTTCGCTTGTGGCTGCAAACGAGGCCTCCTCTCCAATCTCAAGCGCGCGCACGCGAGGCGCGATGATCTCGGGACTCGCCGGCTCAGCCGGATTTCTTGTCCCGGACACGAAGGCTCTACTTTGTGGGTCAGCCGCCTGTTGTTTCGATCGCCATTGCGGTACGGTTCCCCAGATCATACTCGCAGGCTGCCAGGAGCCGCCCAGCGATGCCAGATAGAAGATCCCGTTGTTGGTGCCCGCGAAAAGCGCACCGTCAGAATCCTGTTGCAAGCTCAAGATGTTGCGGTCGGCGAGACCACGGTTGGACTGCCACCATGTCTTTCCGGCATTGGCTGAGAAGAATACGCCGCCCATCTTGCTGTCATTCGCAACGCCCACGAATAACCGATCGGGATCTTCGCGATCCACGACCAGACCGCCCACAACGCGAAGGGAGAATCCGCGATTCGACGTTGTGTAATGTGCGAAGCCATCATCGCTTGCGAGGACTCCCTGGAGATCTGTTGCCAGCAGCACCCGGTCCGGGAAGTGCGGATCAATCAGCACATCATTTACAACGACATCAGCCGATGACACCAGCGACCACTTCGCGCCGCCATCCACAGTTTTCCAGAGTCCGCCGGTAGTCCCGGCATAAATGATCGAAGGGCGCTCATGATCCTGTTTCAACACCCTGGTGCGCATTGCGGTGCTCGGAAGCCCCTCAACCCGGCGAAACAGTTCGGCGGCGTTGTCGCTCTTGTAAATGCCCGAGCATGCGCCTGCATACACCAGCGACGGAGTCTTGGAGTCAACGATAATGCTGAAGACATCGGAATCATCCTGCATTCCCTCCGCCGTATTGTGCCAGTGCAATCCTCCGTCCGTGGTCTTCCATGCCAAATGCCTGGTGCCGGCATAGACGATGTCGGGGTCTTGCGGATCTACCGCGACGGAAACAAAGTTCTTCATCGAGGAGTGGTTTTCCATCACTGGCGGGTCTTCCGGCGTCATGCGCTTCCAGGTCGTTCCGCCATCGCGCGATCGGAACACGCCATCAAGCGCGCCGATAACTAGAGTGTTGTGATCGCTCGGCGCCATTGCGAAGGCACGAATCGACTTGCCATGCGCTCCCTTTAACGTTCGCCAAGTGCGGCCGCTGTCGTCCGAGCGAAAAACGTCACCTTCGGTGTCGTGGAACAGTCCCCACCCGGCTGCGTAAACGGTTGTTGGGCGAGCGGGATCGAAGACGATGTGGTCGATGACGTAGTCTTCGGCCGGGCCAAAGTGAGTCTGCAGTTCCCAGGAATCACCGCCGTTGTTGGATGTGAAGAGTTGTCCGGTGCTGGTGCCAAGCAGGATGTGCTTCGGATTGCCTGGGTCGTACGCGAGGCTGCGCGCACTTCCGCCCTCCGGGCCGATCAGTTGCCAATCGGAAGCAAATGAATCTGCTGCCACAAAAAGCACGGCGCAAATCAGTAGCTCCGCAGCCGCACCGCATAGCTTGATCATCGCAAACGACGCTTTCCTCTTCCTTGCAAAGAGTGTCAATCGCCTGTAAATGAGATGCAAAAAAACGGGTATTAAACTGCCAAGTTGTAGTTCGCACCAACCGCCTGAACCAACGCTATCTGAGCAAGGTCATGGATCGCCTACGATGTCAGTGATCTATCGGAATAAAGCAACCTGTGAGAGGCGTACCTCTCACAGGTTGGGGGAGGGTTTCAACTGAGGCACTCGCCTATTGTGCCGGAGGTTTAGCACTGTGCTTCGGAGCAGCTCCTGTGCGGGACTGCGGGTGAACCGTGCTTTCATCGATGGGCGATCCTTGTTCCGTTTGTCCAGTGCACAGATTCCCTTCAGGGACGAAGTAGAAGTGAGTCACCTGGCCCTCCGTGGCACCCTGGCGCGGGTGGACACGGTTCGGATCGATCTTGGTGGGCCCTTCCGTCGTGAGATAGTTCTTGCTGTTGACCGCGCGCTGTGCACCCAAGGTGGACGTGCGCTTCGAAGCGGCTTCCTTGTCGTTGGTGGAGCCGACGATGGCCAGCGTGCCGCTGGGTTGCTGCTGCAAACGGAGCGCCAGTTTATCAAGCGTGTCACGGCAGTCGTTGTCTACGCGCCACGGTTTATGCAGATTCTTTTCGAAGGTGCATTGGCCCCAGTCCTCGATGTTGGCACAGGCGGGAGGGGGTGGCGGTGGGGGTGCGGCTACATCTACGGAGGTTGTGCACGTGCCGGATAACCCGCGTGCGTCGGTTGCCGTCACGGTTACGGTGATGGTCCCACTAGGCTGTGAAGTGGTATCCAAAGCAGCCGTGGTCCCGCTGCCGCTAACCGTGCCTCCTGAAGCTGTGTAAGTATAGCCGGTGATGTTTGACTTGTCCGGACTCGTCGCATTCGCGGTGATCGTGGACGACTCGCCAGGTTTGACCGATGTCGGGCTGGCGGAGCAAGTCACCTGCGGCGGGTTGTGCGGGACGTTGACATTGAAATCCGCTGCGCAGTTGGTCACGTTGTATTTCTTCGGACCTTTTGGATCGGTGATGGTGGCATTCGCCGTGTATTTGCCCTCAGACAGACCGGTCGTATCGACAGTGGCCGTCGCCGTATCTACACTCGACAGCTTGCCGCCGGAGAGCGTCCACGCATATTTCAAGGTGTGCTTCGGGTTGAAGTTGGCGCCCGCGGCCGTCACGGTGACCGGTTCGCCAACCATGACCGTTGCCGGTGTGGCGGAGCAGCTTGCCGTAACAGGAACGGGTGGTTTGCCTCCGAAATTGATTACCGCACCGCCGAGATAACGCCAGCTATTTTGATTGGTGGTCAGGTAAGCGGCGCTGTCAAAGTTTGTGTACAAATAACTGAACTCAAAGGGACGCAGAGAAAATCGCCGATTCAAAGCAATGTCAAGTCCTACACCAGCATCAGCCGCAAACGCATTGTTGGAACGGGATTTGCTGATGTTGGTTAAGTTGAGTTCGGTAATCGCGTGGGAAAAGATGTTGTTGTACGCACCTCCAACCAGCCCAAGCGCGTATGGACGAAAATGGCCGTGTCGTATTCCGAATTGGGGACCAAACATGTAGGTGGTGAGATCGCCAGAGACACTGGCCGATCCGCCCTGTGGGAGAAATGGGTTGCCGGCCGGAATGGTCATGGTGCGCGTATCGCTTGTGTAACCTTGGAAATCGGCCCTGAGTCCGAACTTCGAGCCAAAGTTATAAACCACCGCAGCGCCGCCGCCGTTCAGACCAAACCATTGCCCGTATTCAAAGGTCTGGGACTCGAAGTCGATAGCTCCATAGTGCGAATAGCTATAGTCGAGCGAGAGCTCCACCTTCGGAGCTTGCTGAGACCATGCCGCCAAGCCACACAGCGTGACAGCCAAAGAGATACATGCAACTTTGAGCTTCATTAAATTCCTCCATAAACTGCATATCGGGCGGCGATCTTGATCCCCTGTTCGGACTCGGTGGTGCCTCGAGGAGTTGGGCCTGCTTGGAGAGACCCTCGCGAGGGCCTCTCCCGCGAGCGTTCCTCTGCTTCAAAACACAATGAGAACTTTGCTATCGGTCGCAGTGCTTCCGTTGATATCGCCCGCAGCCTTCACCATGGTCGATCCGGCACTCGTGCTGGTGGCCAGACCGAATCCATTGATGACTGCGACAGCCGGATCGGATGAAGTCCAAGTCACCTGGTTGGTGAGGTCTTGGGTTGTCGAATCGCTGAACGTTGCCTGGACTGTGTATTGTTGTGTGCTCCCGAGAGCGATGCTTTGAGCGGTTGCAGGCATGATCGCGATGGTGCTCAGGGTGGCATTGGTCGCAGTGAACTGAACCAAAGCAGATTGGCCGTCGAGCACCGCGCCAATCGTGGCATTTCCTGGAGCGATGCCGGATGCCCATCCCGACGTGCCTACGGCATCACTGATTGTGGCGGTGGCTGGATTCGTCGACAGCCAGGTGACCGAGGAAGTTACATCCTGAGTCGAGCCGTCTGCGAGAGTGGCTACCGCGTCCAATCCCGTCGATGTCCCTTCCGCGATGCTTGCGGCCGTTGGCGTGACGGCAATGGAAGTCAGGTTTTCGACGGTGATTGTCGCAGTCTGCAAGACCGTTCCGAGCTTCACCCTCACTGTCGCTGTTCCAGCAGCGACGCCGGTTACCAGTCCTGTCGGATTCACGGTTGCGATGGAACCACCGGTAGGCGTGACACTCCACGCCGCCGGCAGATTGATGGGCTGTTTTGTCCCATCGCTGAAAGTGCCCACTGCCTGCATCTGCAGGGTCGATCCGATTGCGACTCCCGAGGAAGGCGGAGTGATCGCAATCGAGGTCAGCGAGGCCGAACTTACCGTAAGGGGAGCATTCCCCGACACACCACCGAGCGTCGCCATAATAGTGGTTGAGCCGGAGGCAATGCCAGTGGCGATGCCGTTTGGCGCGGTCGTCGTGACTGTTGCCGCCGCCGTGTCGCTACTGCTCCAAGTCGAATCTGCAGTGACGTCCTGCGTAGTGCCGTCGCTGAACTCTCCAAGGGCCGCATAGCTAAGGGTGGTGAGTGGTGCGATAGTCTGGCCTACGGGCGAGACCACAATGGCCGTTACTGTTGCACTCGTCACGTTGAGAGTGGCACTCATCGACAGGCTGGTGGTCGGATCAGTCGCAGTGATCGTGGCATTTCCCGGGGTGATGCCGGTGGCGCGTCCCGCATTATTGATCGTCGCAACTGCGAGCGGGCTTGAACTCCAGGTGACAGAAGTTGTGATATTGCGCTCGCCGCCGTCGGTGTAGATACCGTAGGCTGCGAACTGATGGCTCGTGCCCACGGCCGTTTTGACGGTCGTCAGGGAATTCGGGCCTGGGATGATGACGGAAGTGTCAGTGACAACAACGGAAACCAATGTTGGCGCTGCCACCGCAAGTGTGGCCGTTCCGGTGACGGTCCCGCTGGGCTGAGTAAAGCTGGCAGTAATGTTGGAACTTCCTTGGCTGTAAGTCGTCGCCAGTCCACCGCCGGCGATCGAGGCTACGTACGGAGTTGACGAGGTCCACGTCACCAATCCGGTTAGATCGCGCGTCGAGGAGTTGCTGAAGGTCCCCTGTGCGGTAAATTGTTGGGTGGTTCCCGCTGCGATCGATGGAGCCGACGGACTTATCTGGATGGACACCAGATAGGGAAACTTTGCATCACTGCATCCAATGAATACGCATAGAGTTGCAAGCTCGACGAGCCATAGGAGTTTCTTCAAGGAACACCTCGCGTTTTCAAGTGATGTTGTCGTAACTTCAACAAACCGACAGCTTGTAACGTCTCTTGACGATTCCCGCCGTTAGCCTCAACTCAAGAACCCGCGCCACCCGACCGGAGATCGGGACGCAAGGGATTGCACATTCGATCAGAGGTGGAACGGCTCCGCGTGCGGGGGATTATCTGAAGCGAACCGGCGCCGCGGTTTCCTTCAGAACAACATTCCTCAGGAGCGTTGATAGTTGGTAGTCAGAACGTTATTCGATGCGCTTGCAAGACCTGGGTGGCCCGGAACTGCGACACCTGCCTCGTGCTCTTCGGGAGTGGGGTCGGCCGCAAATGCCTTCTAGCGATTTCAGCTGCCCGCACTCTACGTGCAAGGTAAGCCAGGGAAGGCCGGGGGTCTATTCGGAATATTACTGACAGGTATCCCGAAAAACTACGGTATCGCGGCACTTTTCAGCTCAATGGAAAGTGTCTGTAGCTGATAGCGACCATTTAGAGATGCTCGTCTTTGGATGATGGCTTTAACTGCGCACCATCTTTGAGTGGTCGCGCTTGTGATGCTGGTGCAGACACGCCTTCAAGGCGCACATTTCAGTGCGCCGGCAAGGTGGGAGCGCGTTTGCGGCCGTGGGGCCAAGAGCCTGGCAAAACTAGCCCATGAAACCAAGATACGGGTTCGAGCCGAAGTTGCCCAGGTTCGGCAGAATCTGCCGAATCTGCCCATCCGACAGACCAAACCACCGAGCCAGCGTCCCTGCATACTCATCCACGGATAGGGCTGGAATCAGGCGGCCTGCGCCGACATCATTGGCCTGGTTTGCGCCAACAACGGGGTATTGACCGTAGATGTCCTGACCTTGCACAGCTCCACCCACAACGAAATGATGACTTCCCCAGCCGTGGTCAGTGCCGTTGCTGTTCGACGTGAGTGTTCTGCCGAAGTCGGATGCAGTAAACGTGGTCACCTGGTCTCCGAGACCCGACGATGTCATCAACCCGTCGAAGTATTCAAGGGCCTGGCCGAGTTGTGTGAGGAGTTGAGCGTGCAGTTGGGCCTGATTGTTGTGCGTGTCAAAGCTGCCGAGTTGCACGTAGAAGATCTGCCGGCTCACGCCGAGTCCAGAGCGCCCACCGATGATGCGCGCGACCGTCTGCAACGAAGTAGCGAGAGGATTATCGGTGAGCTTGTTGGTGACCGGGTCGAGGTACTGCGGCGGATCGGGGACCCCGGTGGCTCCCGCCGGGAGCATCGAAGTGGAGAGCTGCTCTTGCGCCTGCTGCGACCGGTTCACTACGACTTCGTATTCTTTCGCGAACAAATTTGCTTCATCGGCTGTCAGGATCGACGAGAGAGCGTTGGTACCCGCTGACTGTCCGAAAAGTGGCTGTGCCAATCCGCCGATAGGAATGGGACCCGCTGACGTGACATTGAGCTGAAAAGAGCTCTGGCCAGATAGAAATAGCGCGATTCCGGCAGTCGAGATACAGGTGAACATGGAATTGGAGTTCATGCCCATACTCTCGATGAGATCAGCGACTGAACCACCCCAGCCGATGTGTTCGGCGCTGCCGCCGTTGGAAGCGATCGCCTGCCACGCCGCCGTTTGATCAAAGTGTGAGTAGAGAGAAGCGGGCAGAGGAACTGAACTGGCCATCACCTGCGCCTTGGTCGCCGGGGCAATAAGCGTGCCGACATTCGCGACGACCGCGGCCCGACCTGCGTTGAAGAGGTTCTGCACCCCGCCCAAGGATGGATTCAGGGCAAAGGTGCGGCCGCTCTGCGTAGTTCTCGGCGTGATCGGAAGCAGTTGGCTGAGAGGATAGGCGAGGCCCGGCGCGCCCGACCTGGCCTGCGTAAACGCCGCATAGGAATCGGGATCGGTTGCAATGACCGTACCGTGACCATCGTTGCCGCCCTGCAGAAATACGCATACGAGCGCGCGATAGTCGGATGGGCTGGAACTCTGTGCCATGGCTGCCAGCGAATTCAGTTCCAGGAGGAGCGGACTGGCGTAAAGGCCCGCCATTGAAGCCATTGAAGCCGTCCGAAGAAACTGGCGACGCGATCGTTCGAATTTATTCACTGTGGTCTCCTAGAACTGCGCACAGAATGCCGGTGAAGCCATCGTTAGATAAACTGCCGTTTGGACGCGCGCGGCAAGCGCCGCGTTGATTGCATTTTGATCGCCTGACGGGATGGAGATAGCGCTCACCGCGCTCAGAATTTGGCTTTGCAGCGTGCTGTCCATCTGTCCCGCCATCAGAAGCAGGTTGACTCGATCGACTAATTGATCTGGCGTGTTCGCCAGGTTCAACTCGGCTCCGTAGGACGAAAAGAGATCCGACCCATTCTTCGAATCGCTTCCAATTGCCGACTGCATGTAGTTCAGATAGCCGACAACGGTCGTGACATTCGTCATCTGCATTTCAGGCGCGACAAGTCCAGCTTGCGCAATGCTGGTACCGGGCGGCGTATAACCCGGTGCAAACCAGTTGAATACCGTTGGAGAGCGCATGGGCATCTGCCCAAGACCCCAGATTGGATCCTCCGTGCTGCCCAGGTAATACGACCCGGTTCGCGATTGTGCCGTGAAAGCGCGAGCCCAGTTGGTGTAGCGGATCAGCGCTTCGCGGACTTTGCCATATTGCGGATTGGCGGCATCGGTGGCTGTGTCGCGTGCCTCGGGATCGAGAAGAATTGCCGCGATCACGGCCTTCATGTCGCCGCGCACACCCTGGCCGTTGTCCTTGAAAACCGCGGCAACCCGGCCCACGTATGCGGGGCTTGGATTCGACGTCACTAGGTGCTCAATCAGCTGCTTTGAGAAAAACGCCGGCAAATTCGGATGATTGAACAGAGTATCGAGCGCTATTTTGAGATCGCCATTTGGATCCGGCGCGCCTGAGGCGGGGATAGTGACACCAAGAAAATCCTTCTCCTCGGTAGAGTGATGGTTTGGGTAAGCCTGCATCGGCAGGAGATCTTCACCAAACCCGGTGCCGACATAGATACAGCAATTCGACCAGGCCGTATCACTGGTGTTGCCGGGGACGTTCCAACTGAAACCTGTGAACACCTTTGCCAGTCCCATTACATCGGTGTTTGAGTAGGTTGGAATCGGATTGCCGGTGGAATCGAGCTTCTGAGTGCCATCGTCGTTCAACTGATAGAGGCCGATGGTGAACAGTTGCATGACTTCGCGCGCGTAGTTTTCATCCGGATCCGTATTGGCATCGCCCTTGTCGTTCTGAAGCATCGAGAGGAACTGTCCCATCATCGGATTCAGCGTGACGTCCTGAAGCAGTTGCCGGAAGTTTCCGAAGGCATCGGCGCCCAGCATGTCGTAATAGGCGGCTTCGCCACGTGGCATATTCTGCACCGCGGGAGTCGTTCCCGAAATCACGAATTGTTCTGAGAGAGCGTACTGTACCCGCTGGCGAAGTTCATCGTTTGTGGCGAGAGCCTGCTGCCAGAAGGCATTCTCGACATAGATCTCGCTCTGGTTGTTCTGTAGGAATAGAGCCGTATTGCACTTCAAATCTGTGGCGCCGCAGGGAGGGTTGTTCAGGATCAGTGCCTGCTCGACACTGGGCTCACGCGATGTTTGTGGAATGCTGTACTGCTGATTGAGCCAAGCCTGAAATCCAATTTGCGAGACTTGATGGATATCCGCGTCGGTGGCGCCGAATGTAGCCTGGTCAAGGAAGCGCGCGGCATCCTGCGGCGTTACCAACAGAACCGGCGCGCCGCCTGCAACGTCTTCAATCAGATCGTTGGAGGTGGCGGGGCCCGGGCTTGGGTTCAGGACCTGCAAGTCGAGAGTGCCCGGCTCGGAGATGGAGAGATTCGCGGTAAGCTGCCCACCACTGTTGAAGGTTGTGGGCACTGCGGCTCCGTTCATGAGCACCTGGGCGCCGGATATGAAACTCTGCCCCTGCACCACAACCGATGCCGATCCCACATTGAACGAACTTGGAGTTGCAGCGCTGAGAATCGGGATCGGATTCAAGACCGAGATATTGCGATTGATGGAAACAGTGGGGTTGTCAACGCTGACGATTGTGAGCTGTACAACGTTAGGGCTGGGAACCACGGCCGGCGCGGTATAGGTGATGGAGCCATCAGTGTTTGAAACCGCTGTGCCGATCTGAGCGTTGCCCCCCGCAACGCCGTTGATGAAAAGATTTACAGCCGGATTGTCCGTACCGGTGACCGTGAGTCCGAGGTTGAGTGGATTGCTCACGCGCACATCGGTGCCTTCATTCGGCTGCAGAGTGAGCACAACTTGCCCCGGCCCGACCTTGACCGAGAGTGGCTTTGTCGTAACGGAACCGGGGTTCGGATTGCTCACTGCCAAGGGGAACGTCCCGGGATTTGGCGCAGGGATAGAAGCCACCAGTTGCGTTGAAGAAATAAAGGTCGTTGGAACCGCTGTGTTATTCCACAGAATCTGCGCGCCGTAAACGAATTGCGAGCCGCTCACCGTAACCGTGGTGGTGCCTTCGGAGAAGGCGGTCGGTGTCACTGAAGTCAGATTCGGAATGGGGTTCAGTACGCCGACCGCCACCGCCCCAGGAGGATCGTTGGGGAATTTGGCCGTGGTGCTGGTGATGTTGACGGTATTCGGAACCGGAACAATTGCGGGAGCCGTGTAGAGGCCGTTGCTGTCGATTGTGCCGAATTCTGAGTTCCCGCCCTGAATTCCGTTGACGTAGAAGATCACGGGCACGCCGGTGGTCCTCGCGTTGTCTTTCAACTGCATCTGCTGGTTCACTCGCAGGGTGCTTACCGGCGCTGAAATGCCGGCATAGAACGAAGGGTCAGTCACGGCGAAGTATCCGCAGCCACTCAGGAGCGGGATGATGGCGCCGAGGGTCCCGAGAGACAGGGAAAGGCTCAAGACAGAAAGGCGTGCACGTTTTGCTTGCATTTGGGCTCCTGGTTAGCGGGGAAAGAAAACACTCCAAACCTCTGTGGGGAGCCGGCCGGAAAATAGCCTTGTGAGATTTCTGCGCAAGTGAGCCCGGGGGTTCGACAAGCTGCTTACGTGCGCGATCCCTTCAGCGTCAGAGGATTTGGATAGCCGGTGAAATCTGCTATAGCTAAGGTTCTCCCTAGAAGGAGTTACTTCCTTCTACATCAAGCCTTGGCGGTATTCAAAGAGGAACAGATTTCAGCGAAACGCACCAGATACCCTCCGGCTCAACAGGGCATAGTGAGTCCTCACGAAAGTAACCTTCTGGCGGATGGAGAACGGGTTGCCCGAGTCAGAGAAGCTGGAGTCAATCCCGTCGGAGTTCGGATTTTGCCTTCAGACTCCGACTGCCTCGGGCTTGGGTGCATGTTCACGATGCAGATCGAAGGGAACACGATCATGCCTGCATATTGCTTTCACAGCGGGCCGAGCGCTGATCGGACCCGATGGAAGGCCGCCACCTGGCATTACCCACTGGCCCACCATCATGAAGTGGTCCAGTCCGGGCAGCGTGTTCGGCAAGAGCTTGAACCCCGAACCGGGCTCGACAAGCCAACCTTCCTGGGAGCCTTTCCAGTTGCCGGTGTAGCGAATGACTGACGCTGGCGTGGATACGTCGACTACTTCAATCGCATCGCGCACGCCGGGTACGCGCTTGTCCAGAACCGCGATGATTGCTTCGGCGACATGCTTTTTCTGGACTTGATATTCGGCGAAATTATCGCGACGCAGATCCGTCCAGTAGGCAAAGTTGCGTGTAGGGAGGATGCTCGTAACGGCAGTCCGACCCGCCGGTGCAAAAGTCGGATCGAAATTGAAGAACCGGAAGGAAACATGGTTAGTTTCCGTGCTGGGGTCAACCGTGAGCGGCGAATCCAGAATGCGCGCGAGCATCGGAGGCTGATCACTAAGATCAAGTGCGATTCCCAGAGAGACCTGCAGGTAGGAGGCGAAGGTCGTCCTTTCGTCATACCTTTTGCGGATCGCAGCGTCGATATATCTTCCGCCCAACATCTCGAAGATGGTGGCATGGCCATCAGCCGCTGAGATTACCCAGTCGGCGGGGATTGCTTCGCCGCTCGCGAGTTGCACTCCTACGGCGGTGTCATTCTCCACAAGGATGCGTTCGACTTTGGCTCTAAAACGAATCCTGCCGCCGAGACTCGCGATCTTGTCCTGAATGAGCCGAATCATGGCCTGCGATCCGCCAATGCAGTACCCGGCGTTACCCGCATTCATCCAGGCAAGCGAAAGCACCATGGCGATGGCAGAGAGCTTTCCGACATCGCCGGTCGAGAAGAAGCTCCTCAACAGCGGATCGGAGAAATGCCGGCCGTACTCCTCGCCGCTGGTCTTGCCTAGTTTTCCGAGAAGGGGAAATATCGGCAAATCGTGAAGGATGTCCCGCCAGTTCTCTGCAAGGCCACCCGCGGGGTCGATCATTCTGAACTTCACGAGAGCACGCACAGAACGCGTAAAATCGCAGATCGCTGCCGCATCATTTGGGGCGCGGCGAAGGAGTTCCGCTTCGAGACGATCAACATTGGTGTACATGCTCAGGCGATCGCCGCTGTCCGTTTCGATGCGGACGAACTCTTCCGGATTGATGAAGGTCAACTTCTCAATGTCGAAGATCTCTTTCCATTGGGCGTGCAGTTCACCGGTTGGGCTCGAGCCAATCAGCCAGTGCAGGCAGGTTTCAAAGACGTACGGGCCGCGGCGCCAGTTCATCGCAAGCCCGCCGGCCATGTCGTGCATCTCCAGGACCTCGACGTCATAGCCGCATTTCAGCGCATAGACCGCGGTGCAGAGTCCGCCAATTCCGCCGCCAATGACGACAATCTTTCGCCCATTGTGATTCATGGAACTCCTCTCCGCAGCCTGCGCCCAGCGATGATGGCTGGTTAGGTCAGCTTCTGTCCCAGAGGGGCCTGATTGAATTGGAAAGGATGGACGGTAATCACATCAGGCCGTGATAGGAACTGGCCCGTAGCTTTGCGAAGAAGCATAGGTTCTGTTTATTGCAATTGCCGTGATCAGAGTCACAACCTAGTGTGTGACACCACATATGGACCGGAGTTAATGCGATCGGCCAGCTGCGCTTTGTGCCGCCGACCAAGACTGCTGATAATCAGCAACATCAATGCTAGAAAGAGGGACGGCAGGAAGGCGCAGAGTACGACCGGCGATCGACTGTAAAGCACAAACTGAAGGAGGGCGCCAGCACACAAAGCCATGACCCACGCATAGTACCAGTAGCGCCAGAATAGGGTTAGAAAGATCGCTATCAAAAAGTTCACGGTTGCGAAGGTCCATCCGGAGATCTCCAGAGCCTGCGTGAGGATTGTCTGTGGCGGTCTTCCCTCCACGCGATCGCGAATTCCGGTCAGGATCTTGCGTACTGCGACGTGATCCGCGAATTCAGTGAAGACCCCAAGTGCGATTCCTTGTGGAGTTCGCAGGTAGTTCCACCGGATCCGGCTGATTAAGCGCGTGTGGCTTGCATCCACCGGGAAAAGTTGCCAGATAAACACTCCATGGGTGGGCGCGTCCCCTGATATCCAGACGACATAGTGATTTTCCAGGACTGGGCCGTAAGCGAGCGTTGCGGCGACACTGAGAGGCAAAGGGTCGCCTTGTCGAGGGTGCTGGAAAGCTGGGATGATCTCATCCGCGCTGCGTATTCCAGCACCGCTGCCGACATTTTCAATCAGGTCGCACCCATAAAACCCAGCGCGTCCGAAACCCATTTGAATCAGCCACGGCCAGATGTCCTCGGGGCGTCCATGAATTGTGATTGCACGGGTCGCATCGAAGATGGGATGCGGAACAATAGAATCCTCCGGCATCGAACGCGCCAGTTCATCATTCGTGGCACCCCATCGGAGTTGGGCAGGGCGGATCAACCAAAGATACGAAGAACCAAGCAACAGGAGCAACACAAGGAGTGACGAGAATCTGGCGGCAAAGCCAATGTTAAGAGAACGCATCACGAGCCTTTCCTGCTTGACGAAGGGATTCTAGGCTCTCGCGAATGGCATGTCTGTGATTCACCGAAGCGATATTCAAAAAAGATGCGCCTCGCCGCAATGAATCGCAGCGAGGCGCAATCTGATAATCCGCAACCGGTTCGTCACCGCTTGGCGATCTTCTCCAGCCGTGGGTCGGTCCAAAGCAGGGCAAAATCCTGATCCTTGTAGACTCTGGACAGTTCGGTGAAATTCCCTTCTTTGGCGCGTTTCAAGTATTCCAGCGCACCTTCGACATTGCCACGTCTCGCATAGGCCTTAGCGATCAAGTAGTCAACGCGCGCACGCTGTTCTGGAGTGCTCACACGGGCGGAAATGCCGGATTGGCTCTCACTCAGAATGTCGGCATCCAATTCGATTGCCCGGGCATATTCCGTCATGGCGCGATCCACTTGATTCAGACCCATCCAGGCTTCGGCAAGATTCAGATGTGAAGGCGCACTGGATTCGTCGAGTTCGAGGGCTCGCTTCAGGTATCGGACTGCGGGCTTGTATTTCTTATCCAGGTAGGCGACGGCGCCCAGGTTATTCAGCGCCGAAATGTTCTTCGGATCGGCCTTTAACGCCTGGTTGAAATACTTGCGCGCCGGTCCCCGGTCTCCCAGCTTCAGTTCGGAGATCCCCAGCTTGTTCAGAAGGGTTGCGTTTCGCGGATTGGCGCGCAAGGCCTGACGGTAATAGTCGACTGCCAGCAGGTAATTGTTGTGGATGCGCTCCAGATCTCCCCTCATTTCCGCGGACTTTGCGACTTCATCCGTCTTGGGAAGATCAAGCGAGGAGGAATCTGCCCTCAGGAAAGGCGCCGCGCAAAGAACGAGGCCTGTTGCGATAAGCTTCATCGTGAAAGTTCTCATGGTCTTACCTCCTCCACGGGGAGCATTTCGCTTGCTGCGACTACTGCATGCCCTGGCGATCTGCTCAACGTCGATTCAAGTAAACGACCAGCGCTGCAAGGGAACAACGCTATACCTGCTACTTACCCGTTGCATCGCCGCTACACGCTCTTGAGATTGCCGCAGATGCATAATTCAGCAGGGTTTACGGAGAACGCTCGTCAGCAGTTACTGGTCGATTTTCGACGTTTGCGACCCAGGTTAATACCGTTACATCCGGCGGCGGGCCCGCTACCTACACCGTTAAATCCGCCCAGCAACAATAATGTGGAACTAATATGGCTGTGCATCCGAATCTCTATAGTGGGAAGCTGTGGTTGAAGGCGTCGCAAAATGACGATAGGAAGCATGGAATCGGTTGAACGAGACCTGCAACGCGCGGAGCTTGCCGCTCTGCTCGAAGCGAAGGAGTTCGTTCGTGCTCCCAAGCTTGCCCATTTGTTGTCTTATCTTTGCGAAAAGTACTTTGCCGGAGAAGCGAACCAGATCAAGGAATACTCAATCGCTCTCGAGGTTTTTCAGCGGCGGGAATCCTTTGATCAGGATTCCGATTCTATCGTGAGAGTCGAAGCCAACCGGCTGCGCAAGCGGCTGGCCGAGTATTACGCAGGGGCGGGTGCATCCCACCAGGTGCGCATCACTATTCCGGTCGGACAGTACGTACCGAGGTTCGAAGTCGGCGAGTGCTCAGTCGGCGCAGATCCCCTGCCTGAGGCTCCAGATGCCTCGGTCGAAGTAGCGGTCCAGGAGAAGTGGCCCTTTGGCAAACCTCAATGGTGGGTTGCCGGCATTATTGGCCTGCTGCTTCTAAGCCTCGGAATCGCCTATCCGTGGTTGCGGGGCAGAATGCAAAAGCCTTCCGTACCCTCGAGCGCGACAACTGAATTCCAGGGCAAGGGCCAGCCCGCCGAATCACTCATCGGACCGCCTGCAGGGCAGGAGATTCGCATTCTTACCGGCAGCAGCCGAAGCCTGGTGGACCATGCGGGCAAACTGTGGAGCGCGGATTACGACTTCGCGGGCGGGACAGCATTTAACAGCCCCGCTTCGCGCATCGCCCGCACCCAGAATCCGGCGTTCTATCGTACGAACCGACAAGGACAGTTCCGCTACGACATTCCCTTGCCGAAAGGAATCTACGAACTGCGCCTGCACTTTGCTGAGACAGTGTTCGGCCCGGAGTCTGGTGGAACGGGCGGTGAAGGCAGCCGTATCATGACGGTCCGTGCGAATGGCAAAACGCTGCTCAGCGGATTCGACGTGGTGGCAGATGCCGGCGCCAGCCTGACCGCTGATGTCAAAGTCTTTCCCGAGATCACTCCCGCAGCCGATGGTGTGCTTCACCTCGAGTTCTCTGGCGAAGATGGAAAGCAGGCAACGCTTTCGGCAATTGAAATCCTGCCTGGATTGCGAGACCGCATGCGCCCCGTACGCATTCTGGCACGGGAGACGCCCTACTACTCCAACGACAGCCATTGGTGGAGTCCCGATAATTACTTCGAAGGCGGACAACTTGCTTCTTACTCAACCGCGGTTACGGGGACCGATGATCCTGAGTTGTTCGAATCGGAGCGTTGGGGCAACTTTTCCTATGCAATCCCGGTGGCGCCGGGGAGATATTTGCTGACGCTGTATTTTGCAGCGCGCCAAAACGGTCCCGCAGAGCTGTTGAATTCCGCGAGCAAGGGCACAGCAATTCAGCACATCTTCAATGTGTATTGCAATGGCAAGGTTCTATTGCAGAACTTCGATCTTACGAAAGAAGCGCACGGAACAGATGGAATTAGCCGTAAATTCGCCGGACTTGAACCGAATGCACAGGGAAAACTGCTCATCAGTTTTGAACCTGTCAAAGGGTACGCGACGGTTGTCGGCCTCGAGGTGCAGCCGCAATAGCGCTGCGCTAAAGCGCCGTCGAACAGATGCATCTGCCTTTCATTATTGCGGCGGAGCATGTCCGATAAACTTGTCGGCCCATTCGATAAAGTACTTCATGTTCGGCGCGTCTGTGTGGCCTCCATCGTGCTGCCGCCAGGCGAGCTGGCCATCGAGAAGCCCCGTATTTACTGGTGGCATTTGCGCCGTATGATAATCGCCTTCAACCGCAAGGCCTTTGGAGCCAAGCAGAGTGAAAACTCGGCTCGCATCCACGGTGGCCATAAAGCTCCCTTCGTGATCGAGCCATTTCGCATCACCCTTCGCCGGAATTCCGTAGCTGATGAAAGTGAGCCGCGGCGCGCACAGCGCAATCAGTTCATTCGAATCGACCGGGATATCCCCGGGTTTCATGCTTCCAAAAGTCGCATCGGAAGCTCCATATTTCAGGAAATTTCCAGCCATCCAATGATGTTCACCTCCGGTCAGGCTCTCCACTGCTTCGCCAAAGTTGCGCCGCAGGAGCGTTGCGCCACCTTTGCCGGACGACCCGACCAGCACCATTGCAAAGCGCTGATCAAACGCCATGGTCACAAGTGCAGCCTTGCCATAGCGCGAAACACCATCGATGCCAACGTGCTTTGCATCGACTGCGGGATCGGTTTCGAGGTAGTCCAGGCCGCGCCCCGCGCCCCACGCCCATGCCCGCAGCGCGCCCCAGTCTTCGGGCTTGCGTGGCTGTCCCTTGTTGACCAGCCCGATGATTCCACGTGTAAGGCCGGCGCCGTCGTCTGCCTGCACGCTTGCCGGGTCTATTAAAACGAATCCCCAACCAGCCGCGACCAATTGCCAGGTGTTCGGCAGACCGCCATCTTCATTCAATTGCGGGAATTGGAATGGAGTCGCCTTCACCAGTTGCCATGCTGGATGCTGTTCGAAGACTTCCTTGAGCGAGGGGTCCTGCTGGACAAGCACGGACTCCCAGGCCTTGTTGATCTTGTCCAGATCACCGCCGGAGGGCTCGTTGGGATTCGGAAATGCAGCACGGCCAAACATCATCAGTACCGTCACGGGGCCCTTGGCGCGAGCTGGCAACACTATCATCATGCGGATGTGGACGCCGATCGCCGGGTACGATGAGTTGTCTACATCGCCCTCGACGTCTTTGGCGATGACAGGCGTGAAGCCAATCATCTCGTGATCGACGGTGTTGACCTTCCAGCTCACTTTCGGGACGTTACCCGGAACGCGCCCGTAGACGTACTTCGAATACATCTCAACAATTTCGGAACGACGCTTGTTCCACCACATCTCGGCCGTTGTAACCTTCTGGCCGTCGTTCATAGTGAGCGGGTCAGGAACATTGGGGTAGGGATTGGCCTCTGACTCGTCGTAGTTGGCGTGGTTCGGCGCATTCTCGTTGCCACTTGGCCCGGGGCGGAGAGCCTTGATGCCGAGTTGATCCATCATGTTCTGATGATCCTGGTCGGCAGTGAACGTGACCGGAGGAGGAGCCGAGCTCTGTGCACATGTCCAGCTCGCGGCAATCCCGCAAATTATAGAGACGAGGCAAATAAATGAAAGGCGCTGCTTCAGGACGGTCACAGAGATGCTCCAGAATGTTATGCTTTGGTCGTTTCGCAAAGCGATTTAGTTGGGGGCCATATTAAACCTTCCGCCATGAAGCAAGCACGAGATTTCTTTGCGTTCGTCGCCCTGTTCACCTTTCTGAATTGCGTTGCAGCCTGGTCGCAGCTGCAGCGTGCATCAACTCCAGCAGTCTGGGTGGCGAGCTGGGGAGCATCGCAGCAGATACCAGAACCGCAAAATGCATTGGTCCCCGACGATCTTACCGATGCGACCGTGCGCCAGTTTTTTCGTTTATCGGTGGGCGGACCTGCGTTGCGCGTGCATCTCTCGAATGCTTTCGGAACCGAAGCGCTTCACGTGACATCCGCGCACATCGCCCGTCCAGTTTCGCCCGCTTCGCCGGCAATCGACCCGGCAAGCGATCGGCCACTGACATTTGCTGGAAATGTTGAAGCCGTGATTCCACCAGGCGCCGAGCTCATCTCCGATCCAGTGAATTACAACGTCGCGCCGCTCTCTGACCTGGCGGTGACCTTCCATTTGCAGTCGCCTCCCTCAAGGGAGACTGGCCATCCGGGCTCGCGAGCAACGTCTTATTACGTCCATGGGGACCTCGTTGCTGCGGCGACATTGATCGAACCGAAGCATGTGGACCACTGGTACCAGGTTTCGGAGATTGATGTGCATGCTGCACCGGGTTCTGCTGCAGTAGTTGCGCTTGGCGACTCCATCACCGATGGACATGGCGCGACGACGAATGGAAACGACCGTTGGACGGATGTGCTTGCCAGCAGATTGCAAAGCTCTCCCGCGACGCGCAACATCGGCGTATCCAACCAGGGCATCGGCGGCAATCACTTGCTTACCGACGGCCTCGGGCCGAATGCGTTGGCGCGTTTCGATCGCGACGTGCTTGCTCCGGCGGCCGTGCGGTGGGTCATTGTCTTCGAAGGCGTGAACGATTTGGGAGGATTAGCGCGCGACGGCGAGGTGCCCGCGACGCAGCACGCGGCGCTCGTTGAACGGGTGCTGGCGGCATATCAGCAGATCATCGTCCGCGCGCATGCCCATGGGCTGCGCGTAATCGGAGCCACAATCACGCCCTACGTAGGGTCAACCTACTATCATCCTGGACCGCTTAGCGAGGCCGACAGGCTGGCAGTGAACCGCTGGATCCGCACTGCCGGAAACTTCGATGCGGTCATTGATTTTGACAGCGTTGTCCGCGATCCGCAGCACTCCGACCAGCTTCTGCCAGCGTATGACAGCGGCGACCACCTGCATCCCTCACCCGCGGGATACAAGGCGATGGGCAATGCGATTCCACTGAGCCTGTTTGATCGGGCAAACTGATAGACGGGAGGCGCAAATTTTGACGCCCAAAGGACTGCTCGTCGTTTCCCTGCTCGCCGGATGCCTTTCTGGTGCGCTTATTTCAAATGCGGCCGAGCCACCAAAGATTTTGAAATCCAGCGACCGTGGGCAACTGATCGTTGGCGGTAAGCCCTACCTGATTCTCGGTGGCGAACTGGGTAATTCGTCAGCAGGCACCGCGGCGCAGGCAGACAGTATTCTTCCTCGACTTGCCTCACTGCACGTGAACACGGTGCTAATGCCGGTGGCGTGGGAACAGATCGAGCCCGCCGAGGGTAATTTCGACTTCGAAATCCTTGATCATTGGATTGACGTTGCGCGCCAGCAGCATCTGCATCTGGTGCTTCTGTGGTTCGGCAGTTGGAAAAATGGCGTGTCAAGCTACATCCCCGAATGGGTCAAGCAGGATCCTCGGCGCTTTCCTAGAGCTGAATCGGCAGACGGCGAACAGCTTGAGATTCTTTCCACCCTGGGGACCGAATCGCTCCATGCTGACAGCGCCGCATTTTCAGCACTGATGAAGCATCTCGAGGAAAAAGACGGAAATGATCAGACCGTGCTCATGGTGCAAGTGGAGAATGAGGTCGGCTATCTTGGGCATGGCCGCGACCGGTCCACAGCTGCGAATCGATTATTCGAGGGAGCGGTTCCTGTGCAGCTGATCCAGGATCTTCAAAGGAACCGCGACTCTCTCTCCCCGGAATTGCGCACTCACTTCAACCCGGCTGGGAAGACATGGCGCGATGTCTTTGGAGATGCTTCAGATGAAGTATTCATGGCCTGGAATTACGCTCGATACATTCAGTCCGTTGCCGAAGCAGGCAAGCGCGAGTATTTGTTACCAATGTATGTGAACTGCCAGCTTCCCGCGCCAGGCGAGCGGGCTGGCGAGTATCCTAGCGGTGGACCGCATCCCTATTACCTCGATGTCTATCGTGTCACTGCACCTTCGATAGACTTCTACTCGCCCGATATCTACTGGCCCAACTTCGAATATTGGATTGACCGCTACCGATTCGGCGGCAACGCTGTCTTCGTTCCCGAGGCGCGGATGGATAGCGCTCCATTCAATGCGCTTTATGCCTACGGAGAAGCGAGGGCCTTCGGTTTTTCTCCATTTGCGATTGAGAGTGTGCAGCAGTCGACAAACGCGGAGTCCGCGGCACCGAACATTGCGGAAGTCTACGATGTTCTGAGTCAACTGAGCGACATGCTGGTAGCGAGACAGGCTTCTGGAGATACTCGAGCGCTCGTGCTTCACAAGGACAGTCCAAGGCCCACGCGGACCATAGCGCTCGGCGGGTATTTGTTCGAAGCCGCGCTCTCTCGGTCATGGCCGGCACGGACGCTTGCGACGGATGACGGAGCGATGATTGCAATTCAATCGAGGCCGAACGAGTTCTACATCGCCGGCAGCGGCTTGACGATTTCTTTCGAGCGCGATCCCGATGCAGACAACAAACTGAGTGGCATTGCATCGATCGAGGAAGTAAGCCGCGGAGCGGATGGCGCCTGGACCACACTGCGCCGTCTCAACGGAGATCAGAGCAATCAGGGCCGCCAGCTTTCGATGGATCCGCACCGGACGCGGATCTATCATGTGAAGCTATATGTTGCTGATCGGCCTGTTGCGGGCCACTGACCAATTGCCGCTTGCGTTCCCTAGCCTATCGAGGCCGCAATAGTCAGATGGACGCTCGCAAGATCATTCACGTGGACATGGATGCGTTCTACGCATCGGTCGAACAGCGGGACGCTCCGCAACTGCGAGGCGTGCCTGTCGTCGTGGCTTGGCGCGGAAAGCGCTCCGTGGTTTGTGCCGCTTCATACGAAGCGAGAAAATTTGGCGTCCGCTCCGCGATGCCCGCAATCCATGCTGAACGTTTATGTCCCCACGCTGTCTTTCTTCCACCGGACTTTCCTCGCTACCGCGCAGTCTCAAGAAATGTGCGAGAGATTTTTCTGCGCCATACCGACCTTGTCGAGCCGCTTTCACTCGACGAGGCCTATCTTGACGTCACGGTGAACAAGACCGGACTTCCCAGCGCAACGCAGGTTGCCCGCACGATTCGTGAGCAGATCAGACACGAACTGAATCTCACCGCTTCTGCCGGGGTTGCGCCGAACAAGTTCCTGGCGAAGATTGCTTCAGACTGGAAGAAGCCGGATGGCTTGTTTGTGATCAAGCCAGACAAGGCGATCGACTTTCTCACTCGGCTCACTGTTGAGCGATTGCCCGGTGTCGGCAAGGTGACGGCGCAAAGACTTATTCACCTCGGAGTGAAGACAGTCGGCGATATTCGAAGTCTCGACCTCGCTGTCCTGCAGGAGAGATTCGGGCGCTACGGCATCCGTCTTTATGAGTTGGCGCGCGGAATCGACAACAATCCTGTCGAACCAAACCGGCCAACCCAGTCGATCTCCGCTGAGGACACGTTTGAATCCGATGTCCTATTGAACGAAACCGAAGCCATGATTCATCGCCTAGCGGAGAAGGTGTGGCAGGCTTCGCGCAAGGAATCGAGAATCGCGAGAACGATCGTGCTTAAGCTGAAAACCGCCGAGTTCAGCATCCTCACGCGAAGCCATACACCCGGCTCACCTGTTTCTTCGTGCGACGAACTCACCAACATCGCTCTCGCGCTTCGAGAAAAAGTGCGAATGGAACCGAAGCAGAAATTCCGCCTCGTAGGCGTCGGTCTTTCTAATTTCCGTGATCCCATCGCGGAGCCGGAGGACGTTCTGCTCTTTCAATAAGCGTGTCTCAGCCTAAGCCTTTGGGAGTCGGTATTTCATCGGCGAAGATTGCTCCCCATAGGACTGTCTTGAACTTGATGCGAAAATGTGTCGAGTAACAATCTTGTTGTGCATCACACCCAAAGCGATGTTGATTCTGGAGGTCTGTACGTTGCAAAGCGCCAATGAGCTCTTGCTGTTCCATCTCAGGGGACTTGAGTGCCCCCAAAAAGTGTGGCCATGTTCGAGTTTCGGAATTCACGCGGGCGGGGGCAGACCAAAGCGATAATGGCGCACTTCCTTATCTGGACCATTTCGATTTTGAGCATCGTCCTGATGCTGTTCCGGCCGTTCAAAATGCCCGAGGCGGTTTGGGCATCAGGCGGCGCCATTTCGCTGTGCATTTTACGGCTCATACCGCTAACCCTCGCGGTCAAGGCTCTAGCAGAAGGAATGGATGTCTATCTGTTCCTCACCGGCATGATGCTTCTCGCTGAACTCGCGAAAGATCAGGGCGTGTTCGCCTGGATGGCGAATATTGCAGTCAGACTGGCGAACGGATCTTCGGCCCGCTTATTCACCTTGATTTACGCGGTCGGCACATTGGTCACAATCTTCATGTCGAATGATGCTACCGCTGTTGTGCTCACTCCGGCGGTCCTGACGGCAGTCAAGCGCGCCAAGGCTCAGCCACTGCCGTACCTTCTTTCCTGCGCGCTCATCGCAAATGCGGCCAGCTTCGTTCTTCCCATCTCCAATCCTGCAAATCTGGTTGTTTTCAATTCGGCCATGCCGCCGTTGATTCGGTGGCTTGCTATGTTCAGTGTTCCCTCGCTGGTAGCCATCGTGATCACTTACGTGCTGCTTCGCTGGCACAGCCGCAAACAGCTGTCTACGCCATGCGATGGCTCAAGGTCGGATGTCTATCTTTCCGGCACCGGGAAGATCAGCCTGTTCGGAATCATTGCGGTTGCAGCCATATTGCTCGTCTCCTCGGCATTGAAGATGGATCTTGGACTGCCAACATGTCTGGCCTCCATCGCAGTTACAACAATCGTAGTGATCCAAAGCAGGTCCAATCCGATCCGCCTGGTGCGGGAGATCAGCTGGAGCGTGCTTCCCCTCGTTGCCGCTCTGTTTGTCATCGTTGAAGCCGTGAAGAGCGCCGGAGCCATGCGCCTGCTTCAGAACACATTCGAGAGACTTCTGCACCTGCCGTCTGCCGAAGCGGCATTCGCGCTTGGAACTGCGTTGGCCTTTGGCACAAACCTCGTCAACAATCTCCCTCTCGGACTAATCACAGGCGCCACGCTGCGCACGGTTCCCCTTCAGCCAATTTTCGCAAGGGTGGTCCTGATCGCAATTGACCTCGGCCCAAACCTTTCCATCACCGGCTCGCTTGCCACGATTCTCTGGCTGACTGCCATCCGGCGCGAGGGACTTGAGATTAGCGGCTGGCAGTTCTTCAGAGTTGGAATGATCATCATGCCGATCTCGCTATTCGTTGCGATTCTGGCCGCTCTGCTGACCTGAAGATGCGGGAAAGCTTAGTCATGCATCCTCCTGCGATGCAGACCGCATCAAACCGCTGAGTTATTAGCTTTCCAATCCCAGGCCAACTTGGTGCAACACGAGATATGCCGCGCGTTCCCACCTCGACATACCGGCTCCAGTTGCACGCGAATTTTACATTCGACGACGCAGCGAAGGTTGCTCCTTACTTGAAGGAGCTGGGTATTTCGCACGTTTATTGTTCTCCGTATTTACAAGCTGCCCCAGGCAGCATGCACGGTTACGATGTCGTCGACCATCAGCGTGTGAATGAAGAGCTTGGCGGCGAAGAGGGCCATCAGCGGTTTAGCGCTCGTCTCGCGGAACTCGGCCTTGGCCAGGTGCTCGATATCGTACCGAATCACATGGCGACTGGCGCTCGCAATCAGAACTGGTGGGATGTTCTCGAGAATGGACCATCGAGCCGTTTTGCCACTTGGTTCGACATCGACTGGCACTCATCGGAAGTCAAACTTCAGAACAAGGTGCTGATACCCGTCCTGGGCGACCAGTATGGCCGCGTGTTGGCCGCGGGCCAGATTCAGATAGATCGAGATCACGGTTTCTTATGTGTCCGATACGTCGAGAATCTCTACCCTCTCGCCCCACGTTCCTTGCCTGTCATTCTTGACCGAGCGGCTCGATACGCGAATAGCCCGACCCTTAGCTTCCTCTCTGACAGTTTGTCCCGCTTGCCGGTGCCTGATCCGACTGACGTCGAAGGCATCAATTCGCGACACAGTGACAAGGCGGTCATCTACGGCCTCCTTGAACGATTCTGTGAAGAGCAACCTGAGACGCTGCAGGCAATCGACAAAGCCGTTCGCGAGTTGAATGCGGACCATGACGCTCTGGATGAGCTGCTGGATTTCCAACACTACCGGCTGGCTTACTGGCGTGTCGCCGACCAGGAGCTTGGCTATCGCCGATTCTTCGACGTGAACAATCTGGTTGGCCTGCGCGTTGAGCGGCCACACGTCTTCGATGCGACACATCGGCGTATCCTCGATTGGCTTCGCGAAGGTGTACTTGATGGAGTTCGCGTTGATCATCCCGATGGCTTACGCGATCCAGTTCAATACTTCAGGCGTTTGCGGCAACGATCTCCTGATGCCTGGATCATCGGCGAAAAGATACTCGAGCCAGGAGAGTTCCTTCGCGAAAGCTGGCCCATCGACGGCACCAGCGGCTACGACTTTTTGAATGTGTGTAATGACTGGCTCATGCAACCGGATGGGCTAAAGGAGCTAACGCAGATATACAAGGAGTTCACCCAGCAGCCAACCGATTTCACCCCGATTGCCCACGACAAAAAGCTGAGCGTCGAACAGGAAGCACTGGGCAGCGATGTGAACCGTCTAGCCAGTCTCTTCGTCGAAATTTGCGAAAACAACCGCGATCGCCGTGATTTCACCCGAGCCGAAATCAGGCGCGCCATCCGTGAAGTGGCCTCCTGCTTCGCGGTCTATAGAACCTATGTCGTGCCCGAACGGGATGAGATCGCGGATGAGGATCGCAGCGAAGTCGCAAATGCCGTGGAAAGAGCCAAGATCCAAAGACCCGATCTTGACGCTGGCCTGCTCGACTTCATTGCGGACGTGCTGCTCTTGCGATCCCGAGGGCCGCTCGAAACCGAATTTGTCCATCGGTTCCAGCAGTTCACTTCACCCGTGATGGCAAAAGGCGTAGAAGACACAGCCTTCTATTGCTTCAACCGCATGATCGGATTAAACGAAGTTGGCAATGCGCCGGATTGTAATGGCGTTGCCACCTCGGAATTCCTCGATTACTGCGAGAAGATGCAGGCCACTCATCCCCTCACCATGACCACGCTCTCAACCCACGACACCAAGCGGTCTGACGATGTGCGTGCACGCCTCGCGGTCATGACGGAGGAGCCGGGCCGATGGAAAGCATCTCTGAAGCGTTGGTCGCGGCTGAATGCTCCATTCAAAACTGAAAGCCAACCGGATCGCAATACCGAATACTTTCTATACCAGACAATGATTGGCGCATGGCCAATTGACTTCGACCGGCTGTCCACCTACATGCTGAAGGCAGTGCGCGAAGCCAAGCAGCAAACAAGCTGGACACAGCAAAACAAGGAATTTGAAGATGCTCTCAAGACCTTCATCGAGCGCCTTTATGCCAACTCGGAGTTCATGGCATCACTCGACGAATTCGTGGCCCGCATCATCGCCCCCGGAAGAGTGAACAGTCTCGCACAAACCCTGCTGAAATGTACCGCTCCGGGAGTTCCGGACACCTATCAAGGGAGCGAAATGTGGGATCTTCATCTTGTGGATCCCGATAATCGCGGGCCAATCGATTATGGGGCAAGGCAATCGCTGCTGTCAGAACTGGAATCAGGTATGGCGGTCGAAGAGATTCTGAAGGGAATGGATAGCGGCATGCCGAAGCTCTGGTTGCTCTACTGCGCGCTCCATCTTCGGCGGCGTCGGCCGGAGTTGTTTGGAGCAGGTGCAGACTTCACTCCGCTTACGATTGAGGGAAGAAAGACGGATCACGCAATGGGTTATCTGCGAGCTGGAAGTCTCGCAACAATTGTTCCAAGATGGAATTTAAAGCTTGGCGGGAGCTGGTCGAACACGATAGTTGACCTGCCCGGGGGGCGCTGGAAAAACTTGCTCACCGATGAGATATTGGACGGTGGGCGCGTTTCCATGCAGAATCTCCTGCGCCTCTTTCCCGTGGCACTGCTGGTCAAGGAAGAGAGCTGAGCGATGTATGAATTCAAGGTTTGGGCGCCGCTCGCGCATTCCATTTCTGTGCAAGCCGACGACAGGCCATACCCCATGTCTGGGCCAGATGATAACGCTTGGTGGAGCGTTGATGTCGATTCCGCTGGCCCTGGTACAGACTACGGTTTCCTGATCGACGAGGATCGTAACCCCAAGCCCGACCCCAGGTCCCAGTGGCAGCCGAACGGCGTTCATGCTCTTTCCCGTGTCTACGACCAGAATGCTTTTCGCTGGACTGATCAGGGCTTCCAAGCTAGACCCTTATCGAGTGCTGTTATCTACGAGCTCCATCTGGGAACATTCACACAAAAGCGTACCTTTGATTCCGCGATCGCAAAGCTTGAATATCTTCGCGATCTCGGCGTCACCCATGTAGAACTGATGCCCGTGGCGGCCTTCGATGGCAATCATGGATGGGGCTACGACGGCGTGGCTCTTTTTGCCGTACACGAACCATACGGCGGGCCCGATGGATTGAAGCGATTCGTCAATGCTGCTCATAGCCTTGGCCTCGCGGTGTTGCTCGATGTTGTCTTCAACCACTTCGGCCCGTCTGGAAATTACACTGGTAAGTTCGGTCCGTATCTCACGGACGCCCATAAAACGCCTTGGGGGGGCGCCGTGAATCTTGAAGAGGCCGGCTCGTGCGAGGTGCGTCGTTTCTTCTGCGACAACGCGCAAATGTGGCTCCGTGATTTCCATATTGACGGGTTGCGCATCGATGCAGTGCATTCTTTCGTAGACCGCTCTGCCATCCACTTTCTCGAACAGCTGGCGGTGGAAGTAGAAACTCTCGGTGCCACCCTTGGCCGTAGCCTGGTATTAATCGCCGAAAGCGATTTGAATGATCCGCGGATTGTAACCCCGCGAGATTGCGGTGGCTTCGGTATCGACGCACAGTGGAGTGATGATTTTCACCATGCGCTCTTTGCTGTTCTCAACCGGGAGACACCGACCGGCTATTACCGGGATTTCGGAGCTCTTGCTCAACTTGCCAAAGCACTCGAGAAGACTTTCGTTTACGACGGGAGTTTTTCCCGGTATCGCAATCGAATCCACGGCCGCCCGGTAGGAAATCTCTCGCAGCATCGCTTTCTGGGCTTCATCCAGAATCACGATCAGGTCGGAAACAGAGCTGTCGGCGACAGAATTGCCCAAATTGCAGGAATCGATCGCGCGAAGATTGCGGCAGCGCTGGTACTGCTTGGTCCATTCATTCCAATACTGTTTCAAGGCGAAGAATGGGCGGCGACGTCGCCGTTCCAATACTTCGCCGATCATGCCGACAGCGAACTCGCCCGGCAGGTTTCAGACGGGCGGAGGCGCGAGTTCGTGGCCTTTGGCTGGGATCCCGCGACAATCCCCGACCCTGAAGGACGCGAGACGTTCGAGCGTTCGAAATTGGACTGGAATGAACTATCAGAACAACCCCATGCAGAAATGCTTGTATGGTATCGGAAGCTGGTCCAGCTAAGGCGTTCAACGCCCTCCTTGAACGATGGAGAACCCGGAAACACAAAAGTCGCCTTCAGTGAAGAGCAGAAATGGCTCTGCATGACACGCGGATCGATTGTTGTGGCTTGCAACCTGGACTCGATTCCCCGTTCGACACAGGCCGTTTCTGATGTCGCACTCGTTCTTGCCTCGCGGTCGGACATCGCCCTCGAGGGCGGCGGCATCATCCTGCCACCTGATTCCGTCGCAGTCCTTCGAACCAACGCAGAAGCTTAGAAGTGGCGAATTGTCTCGTGCCGTATGGGCTCCACGGGAGTAGGTTCTGATTCGGTCTGAGGTCCGTGCGCTCGTTCATTCGAACGGTCGACGCGGCCCTCGAGCGATCGACTGACAAGGTCGCGCGATCCAAGACCTACCGCCAGCGCGAGCGTTAGCACGATGCCGCCAAACAAAATTCCGAATGCAAGTTCAACTATGTTCCCGCCGACCTGAAGGTGATCGAGCACCATAGCAGCAGTAAGCACCAGCACTAGCCATTTCACGCCAAGAGAAAGAAATCTCGCATATTGCAGTTGTGCGTTCACCGCCCCGATAAGCACGGAGCGCGCCAGGAACCGAGCGATTAAGGTGCCCGCGATGAGCAGCAGGATCGCTCCAACCAGGTGCGTCAGGTAGGGCAGCATGGAAACCGGCAAGGGCGCGCCCGTTGCGTACGATGCGTCGAATGCCGACACTCCGATGATCAAGCCAAGCAGCACGCAGCCCCAGAATGCAACGCGGGCGATCAGGGCCGTTGGAGAGCTCGAAGGGGCCCACTCCGAACTGGTGCGGTTTACTCGCTCGTCGAACTTGAGAAATGTGAGCCCCTTTCGCAAGAGCGTGGACAGCCCTATCCCGATCAACGTGAACAGAGTCAGTGCGACGAACACCGCCAGGATGCCAGGCAGGACGGCGATGAACAGCGACAGCACACGATACACGGATTGCTGGAGCGCGTCAGACATGTGGTGCCAGATCGTTCCGCTATCCGTCATCACGGGAGGAGACGGCGAATTGGGGTCTTGAATCGTCTGAAGCATTGTTGCGAGGAATCGATGCATCGGACTCACTCCTTGAACTACTCAAACCGGGTCATCGCTGAATCGAACGAACTCTCTCTCAAGCTGAGCATCATGAGTTAAATCGGTCTGGCCAGCGCCAGCGCGAGACGATGTACTGCTTGTCTGATTCAAATGCAGCCGCCCCTGCCTCCACGTGAACCTCGGAACTGGTGCCGGATTTCACGACATTGATATGTCCCGCAACCCACGCGAGATAGAGCGGAATCAGCGCGCCCAGCAGATGCCCACGATTCAGAGTGCGAAGCCTATAGGCCACCAGAAAATCAAACACAATGCGGGCCCAGAGATTCTCCGGCATGCGAAATGCTGAAGGTTCAACCACAGAAAGCCGCTTCAACCCCAGCAGAGAATTCGGGGCCAGCACGAGAGACCAGATCTCCTGCAGGTTTGAAAATGCCAGGCGAAACGCTTCGACCATGGGCACGATATCAACATCGCCCTCGATTCCATGGATCGAAGGGAAGATGCGCTGCTCCGGTGGAAGGCGGCGCGGGCGCTGCCAGAAAGCAGCCTTCGCCTCAATGTCGGCAAACAACGATCCTGTAACCAGGGTAAGAATCGTATTGACGTTTGGCTCGGCAGGTTGCGGCAAAATGCGAGTGCCGACGTCGATCTCATCCACACTCAGCCCGGCAACCGCCGCTTCGCTCACGGGCCAGAGGATGGCATCCGACTGGTTCAAATTGACGAAGCGCTGCGCGGTGTTCGACAGCCGATCGGCCATGCGAGCAGAGAATGCCATGTCGATCGACAGTGGAAACCGCGTTCGTGAACCGAATAGTGCACGGGTCAACGGGTAGAGAATGGCGGAGTTCACCAACCCGGCGTTCGGCGGAATCGAGTAGTGCGGAACCGCCAGGTCAAATGTGGAATTGGATACGGCGGCTGCCAGGTCGCGAATTGCTGACGTGCTCAGAGAGTCCGCGCCAGGGCCTAGCATCAAAACGGCGCGCGCTTCATTGGCTTTGGCCGCGCTCACTGCATTCGCAAAGTCAGATGCTGCGAGAGGCCATACCGCATCGGTAGCTTGCGTAGACACCACACGCAGGGCGGGATAAGCGGTCCCCGAGGTGTCATTCGGAGTTGCGATCACCAGGTCTTCTGGCGGAAACACCGCCGCCAGATTGGCGAAAAGATTTTCGAGCGACTCCGCCGCCATAGGCGCAACAAAGACCAGCAAATCCGCTCGCGCCGGAGTAGCCGAGGTGTGGGCATCCGAAATTGAATTCGCGGTCGCCATAAGGAACGGGGGAAGGTCGTGCCAAAGCGGAATGGTGGTTAAACTGGCTGGCCGGCTCAACCAACCTGCTGCCGGTCATCTGCACAACGATAGGATACCTGCAATTGGGATGTGTAGCCACGTCGGACGGTTATTGAGCTCATATTGCAACTCGTAAAGCGCCTTCTCCAGGACAAATGCCTCCAACAGAGTTTGGGTCTCTTGCGTCGAGGGCAGCAGAGCCGAATTTGTTGCGATCGTTTCCTGATAGGCATGCAGGAATTCGGCAGACGCACAGTTCTGCCACGTCTCGGCCCATCTGCTCAAGTTTGCAGATCCGGGTTGCCGCGCGACTTTATCGGTGGCTTCCTGGTACTGCTTCAATCCGGCGAACGCGACGTAAGAGAAAGAACGCAGCATCCCCGCCACATCTTTCAGCGGCGACTGCTTGCGGCGGCGTTGCGAGAGTGGACGTGCAGGCTCGCCTTCAAAGTCCAGCAGTACAAAATCACCATCCTCCGCGCCGTCCCTGGCACCAGTCCGAAGGGTCTGGCCCAGATGATAATCGCCATGAATGCGAATGCGTTGTCCGGCTGCAGGCAGTTTCAGAATAGCGTGGCTGCGCTCGATCAGCTCCCGGCGTTTTGACAGCAGCAGGCCCGCATCGTCTGACGCGGATTCATCCAGGATCGAGAACTTCGATTTGAGAGCCTCGAGCGCTGAACGGATCTGTGCTTCGATCAGGCCTGCATCCATCTCCAGATCGTCATGAGAACAGGGTTCCGGCGCAAATTTGGGGTCAGTTGGGGAGCAACTCAATGCGAGGTGCATCTCCGCTGTGCGGCGACCAAGGAGTGCAGACGCTTCTATCGCAACTCGGGCGATTGCTGGCTCCCTACCTCGCTGTGTTCTCGTGCTTCCAAATTCCGGCGCAGGACACATCGGGCGCATTCGGATCCGTTGCAACTGCCTCGTAAAAATTTGATAGCTGATGAAGGAACCACGTCCAGCCGTCGCCTTCGTTGGCCACCAGTCCTTGCAGCATGGCAGCCGTCGTCTTGTCACCCGATCGCCACGCGACGGAGATCTCGCCAAGGAATGGGGCCATCCGATCGAAATGCGCAACTTCGGTAAGAAATTTTCCAATCTCCACGTCGGGATTCTCTCCCGGTTGCATCCGCCGGAACAATTTCAGGATCAGCGCGTCACCATAGAGGATAGAGCTGTTGGATTGCTCGGCCGAGCCGACGCGTGAGGGCAAAATCCCTTCGATTTTCATCTCGCGCAAGGCCGTCGAAGAATGTGCATTGAGCGTTCCTTCTATGTCACCGGCGCCACCGGTGGCAGGCGATTCGCGCGGCTCGCTCTTTTGTGAGTTGGCGGTACTCGGCTCAGGATTCGCTGTCCGCGGCTCGGATGCCGCTTGCCCAGGTTGCGCATGTAGCGGCAACGGCTGCACAGGAAGGCCGTTTGCGGAATGGCCGGCTCTTGCCTCGGCTGGTGACTTCTTCTCTGACGCTGGAAGAGATCCGTTGCCATCCACGTCGGAATGCTGCAGGCCCCTCGAGAATCCGGACGCAAGCAGGCTCGTGAGTGGCACTGACGCGTTCCGCTCAATCAGCATCAACACCATCTGACGAAAATCCTCGCGTGCCGTCGCATCATGCAGAACAGCGACACCGGATACGGAAGTCAGCGTTGTCAGAACACTGTTAGGGTGCTCGGAAGTCACCGTATCGGCATGGTTGCCGGTGCTGATCGCAAGCGGCAGCTGGTAGGTGTCGGGCTCACCATCAAAATAGCTCACCTCTACGAAGAAGATGGCGGGCGGCGCCGGAACTGCCGTGGACCGGTCCCCAGGTAGGAGGTCCTTGATGCCAGACTCTACAACAGACAGATCGGCCCACTGTCGAACGCTCGCAGACTGGATTCTTCTGCTCTTCGCCCCAAACCAGCGCTGGCGCGCGAGCCACGCCGGCAAAGCGGATTCAATTTGTGCGAGACCGCTCGCGGTGAGAAGCCCCGACCATCCTGCCGTCGCGAAATCAACCGGGGGCGCTTCTGTTCTGGCCGTATCTGCTACCGGCACAAGTTGAGGTTCCGGCAGAGAGTTTGCTTCGGAACTCGGGATCTGCAGTTCAAGCCACAGAAAAGAATACGGGGCGAGAGTCAACTGATACGGCTCGGCCGTGACGGTGGGGAAAGGCACGTACCCCAGCATTTCGACCGGCTCCCTGCCTTCATATGCTGCCAGGTCCAGCGAAACCGGTTGTGCAAACCGGCTCAGGTTGGCAACGCATAAAACCGTTTCATGAGTGGTATCGTCCTGCTCGAGTTCCCTTAAATAGGCAAGAATCTTCCTGTTCGATGGGTTCAGAAAGCTCAGGCTTCCCCGGCCGAAAACCTGGAACAGTTTGCGCAGCGCGATCATGTTGCGCGTCCAATGCAGAAGACTCGATTGGTCGGCAAGCTGCGCTTCTACATTGACTACCTGGTATCCGTAGATGGGGTCCATCACAACCGGGAGATAAAGCCGCGCCGGATCGCACTTTGAAAACCCGGCATTGCGATCCGAAGTCCACTGCATCGGCGTTCGCACGCCATTGCGATCGCCGAGGTAGATGTTGTCGCCCATCCCAATCTCGTCACCGTAGTAAAGAATCGGTGTGCCGGGAAAACTCAGCAGCAGTGAGTTGAGTAGCTCAATGCGCCGGCGATTATTGTCGACCAGTGGCGCCAGCCTCCGCCGAATGCCGACATTAATACGCATCCGAGGATCGGCCGAGTACGCGAAGTACATGTAGTCGCGCTCATCGTCGGTCACCATCTCCAGCGTCAGCTCATCGTGATTGCGGAGAAACAATCCCCACTGGCAGCAATCTGGAATGGGTGGTGTCTGCGCCATGATATCCGTGATGGGCAGTCGATCTTCCTGCCTGAGCGCCATGTAGATACGCGGCATCAGTGGGAAATGAAATGCCATGTGGCACTCGTCGCCATCGCCGAAGTAAGGACGCACATCCGCAGGCCATTGATTCGCTTCTGCCAGAATCAGCCGGTTGGCATATTCGGCATCGATCGCTGCCCGAATTGCTTTGATGACGTCATGCGTCTCCGGCAGATTCTCGCACGAGGTGCCATCGCGCTCCACGAGATATGGAATGGCATCCATGCGCAGCGCATCCACTCCCATATCGAGCCAGAAGCGCATGGCCTTCAGCACTTCTTCCATCACGCGCGGATTATCCCAGTTCAGATCCGGCTGGTGTGAGAAGAAACGATGCCAGTAGTAGGCCTGGGCTGCTTCGTCCCATGTCCAGTTGGATTTCTCTGTATCGGTAAAGATAATGCGTGCGTTCTTGTAGAGCTGATCCGACTCTGACCAGACGTACATCTCCCGCTCAGGCGAGCCGGGCGGCGCCAGCCTTGCCGCTTGGAACCACGGATGTTGGTCGCTCGTGTGGTTGATGACCAGTTCGATCATCACCTGCATATTGCGTTGGTGAGCCTCATCGAGAAATCGCTTGAAGTCGCTCAACGTCCCATACGATGGATTCACATCTATGTAGTTCGCGATATCGTACCCGTCATCGCGCAAGGGCGAAGGGAAGAAGGGTAAAAGCCAGATACAGGTCACCCCGAGATCCGACAGATAGTCGAGCCTCGAAATTAGCCCCGGAAAGTCTCCGATTCCATCATTGTTGGAGTCAGAGAACGCGCGCACGTGAATCTCGTAAATGATCGCGTCTTTATACCAGAGCGGATCGATTGTGCTTGCGATCTTCTTCACGCGACGGGTCTCCCAAGCTTATTTGATGCGCTTCCCCACATCTACCGGAGGCTTCGAGTGTGTGTAGGCCGCCGGGAACCGCCTCTGGTTTGAAACGGGTACTCAGCCGGCGTCGCTCAATGATTCAGAAACCAATGCAGACGAATTCAACAAAGCTAGAGAAAGTATTCGAAGTCCGTCTCCACTCTCATGCGGCGATGGATCTTGAGAATGTGTCCCGATCTTATTGATGGGTTCAGCTCTACATAATTGCGCAGGCCTTGCCACAAGTATCGCTCGCCCGACAGCAGGTCCTCGGCCTCAAAGCTACGATCCTGCGGAATTTCCAGTTCGTCCAAAGGCAACGTGATGAACCCAGATTGCGAATGGTGGGGATCAAGATTGACCGCCATCACAAGCAGGTTCGAGCGATCGTCCGACTCCTTGCTATAGCAAATCAGCTGGTCATTATCGGTGGAATGGAATTTCAATGACCAGTCATTTTGCAGAGCCTGATTCTCATTACGGACTCCATTCACTTGGGCGATGAATTCTCGTAAGCTGTCTGGACGCGCCAGGTCCCAATGCCTGATTTCGTACTTCTCGGAATTCAAGTATTCTTCGCTGCCATGCTTGACCGGCCTATTCTCCTGCAACTCGAATGGCGGCCCGTAGATCCCGTAGTTGGCACCCATCGTGGCCGCCAACAGTAGCCGGATCACGAATCCCGGCCGTCCGCCCATCTGCAAAAACTCGGTAAGAATATCTGGTGTATTTGGCCATTGATTTGCCCTGAAGAATTCGCGTACCGGCGTCTGCGCCAGTTCGGTGAGATAAGTCGTGATTTCGTGCTTCCCATTCCGCCACGGAAAATAGGTGTACGACTGGCTGAATCCCAGCTTCGCCAGCCGGTACATGATCTTCGGACGCGTAAATGCCTCTGCAAGAAACAGAACCTCCGGGTGATCCCGCTTGATCTCCGCGATTACCCACTCCCAGAAAGGAAACGCCTTCGTGTGCGGATTATCGACGCGGAAGATCGTCACGCCCATGCCGATCCAGTACACGAAAACGCTCTTTAACTCCACCCACATCCCTTCCCAATCTTCGGTTTCAAAATTAAAGGGATAAATGTCCTGGTATTTCTTCGGAGGATTCTCCGCATACTGAATCGTCCCGTCCGGACGCTTCTTGAACCAGGTCTCATGCACCTTCACATATGGATGATCTGGGGCAACCTGGAAGGCAATATCCAGAGCAACAGACATCCCGAGATCTCCTGCCTTAGCCACAAATCGCTTGAAATCTTCTACGGTTCCGAGATCACTCAGGATCTCCTTATGTCCGCCTTCCTTGGCCCCGATTGCCCACGGGCTGCCGCAATCGCCCGGCTGTGCTTCCGGATTGTTATTGCGTCCCTTGCGAAAGGTGCGCCCAATTGGATGAATTGGGGGCAGGTACACAACATTGAATCCCATCTCCGCAATGTAGGGCAGTCTCTTTTCGCAGTCCGCAAATGTGCCGTGCGCTCCGGGTTTCTCAGAAGACGAGCGGGGAAAGAATTCATACCACGAACTGAATCGCGCGCGCACCGGCTCGACGACGATCGTCAACTCTGGATTCGATTCGGTCGCAAAGCGCTTGTCGGGATAGCGTAAGACCAGTTCGTGCAGCATCGGGTCCGTCGCATGAATCCTGAGTTCGCTCGCCGTTTTTGCTGAACGCAGAACAGCCGCACGCTCGCGTAACCACACCGCGTCCCCGCCCAAAGCCCTCGTTGCCGCCTCCGCTACAAGTTCCGCGCCAATCAGGTAGTCAACGGATGCATCGCTCTCGGCCTTAATGCGCTTCAGAAGGTCGCGTCTCCAGGTCTCAAAGTGATCTACCCACCCCTGCACCTTGTATCCGTAGCGACCCAGTTCCGCGACGCGAAACGATGCTTCCCACCGGTCATTCACCAGCGGATGCATCGGAATCTCGGTCCACTCGTCTGAGCCCTCCCGGTGCGCCAGCAGGGATGCCGTAATCGCATCGTGGCCATCGGTAAAAATGTCGGCCTCCACACGCACCTCGTCGCCTACCGTGCGCTTGGCGGGAAATAGGCCACAGTCCACCTGCGGCGTAATTCCTTCAATAATGACGCGTCTGCGTCCATCGGATCTCTTTGTTGTCATGGCCTTTCACGTTCTGCAAGATTCGCTTTGTTTCGCATTACAGGAGTGTTTCTGAGGTCAGCCAAAACTTGCCCAGCTCAACTCATTTCTTCGCCTTCTTTTGTTCGATCAAACGTTCATACAGATCGATCGTCTGATGCGCAATCGCCGTCCAGCTGAAGATCTCTTCCACCCGCCGCCTGCCTGCATCTCCAAACCGCCTGCATTTCTCCGGATCCTGTAATAGCTCGTTAAGGCGCGCCGCCAGATCCTTGGCAAATCTCTCCGGATCGCGCGGAAAGCTCGTCACGGGATCCTGATCGAACGGAACCAGGTAACCAGTTTTGTCATCGACGACTACCTCTTTGATGCCGCCCGTCGCACTCGCAACCACCGGTGCCCTGCAAGCCATCGCCTCAAGGTTGATGATTCCGAAGGGCTCATAAACCGATGGACAGCAAAAGACGCGCGCATGGCTGTAGAGCTGGATCGCCTCCTGCTTGGTCACCATCTTTTCGATCCAGACAATGCGCGGATGATCCTTCCGCGCCGCCTCTACCTTCTCGCGAAGCTCCGTCGCAATGTCCGGCGTGTCCGGCGCACCAGCGCAGAGCACCACCTGCGTCTCGGCCGGCAAATAGCGAATCGCGTCCACCAGGTGCGTTACGCCTTTCTGCCGCGTGATGCGCCCCACAAACAGCACGTACGGAACCGCCGGATCGACACCGTAGTCCGTGAGCGCCTTGGTCTCCGAAGTCTTCTGATATTCAGCCAGATCGATCCCGTTATAGATGACATGGATGCGCGCCGGATCGACGTCGGGATAGGCCTTCTGAATATCGGCTTTCGTGCCTTTCGATACAGCGATGACTGCATCGGCGTCCAGAATCGCCGTCCGCTCCATCCATGAGCTCATTGCGTATCCGCTGCCCAGTTGCTCTGCCTTCCAGGCGCGCAACGGTTCCAGCGAGTGCGTCGTCAACACGAATGGCACGCCGTAGAGCTTCTTTGCCAGAAATCCCGCCATCGATACGTACCACGTATGCGTGTGCACGATATCGATTCCTTCGAGAGCCTTGATCTGCGTCAGGTTCAGGCTGAAGGCTTCGAGCGCGCCCTTGAATTTCCCCTCGGTTCCATTGGAAATTTCCTGCCAGGGCTCTGCTCCACGAACGTGCAAATTGCCAGCGTCGGAGTTCTGCGGTCCCCAGCAATGCACTTCGACTTCAATCTCCCGCGCCAGCTCGCGGCTCAGGTAATCGACGTGCACACCCGCGCCGCCGTACACCAGGGGCGGATACTCACGTGTGAATATGCCGACGCGCATTCCTCTGACCTCCGGTCGCACTAATTCCGGCACTCTCTCGATGAACCCGGACGCAACCGTGATCGGATTCCACCGGGATGGCTCTTGAGAAGGAAGGCCACGCTCCGGCATTTCAGACCGTGCCTTCAACTCCCCAATGTTACTGCACCGGATGAGTTTAGTTGTCGGCTACACCGGGCGCAAGCGGTCCTGGAATCTCTCCCGAGCCTGCCGCGTACTCGTCTTCGCGTTTGCCAGCGTCGCTTTTACCAGCCGCATGTCATCTAGACGGACTAGACGGACCGGCATATTCCTCTGGCAGTGTCTGGAAGCTCACAAACGCCAGATGGGTCCCATCCGGTGCCCAGTTCGGAACATTGTCGCTTCCCGCACCGCCAACCAGGTTCACCAGCACGCGAATCTTCCCATCGCTCACGTTCAGAATCCGCAATGCGATGTCCTTGTTCGCCGGATGCCCCTTCACATCCTTGTCGTAGCTCACCATCACAACCGACTTCCCATCCGACGAAGGATGTGGTGTCCAATTGTTGTAGTCGTCCGAGGTCACCTGCTCCGCGCCGCTCCCATCCGGCCGCATCCGCCAAATCTCCATCAGGCCGCCCGCGCGATCCGAGTTGAAGTAGATCCATTTCCCATCCGCCGAGTAGTCCGGGTCATCGCTTATCCCGTCCCCGGTCGTCAGCGCTATCTCCGTTCCGCCCTCCACAGGGATTGAAAGGATATTGCCCCCTCCAGTGTGATTGGGCCGCGTAAACGCGATCGTCTTCCCGTCCGGCGACCAGCTATGAAAATACGACGACGGATTCTCTGTCAGCAGCCTTGGCTCGCCACCCGCCGAGGGCACGATGTAGACGCGCGTTTCCGGCTTGCCCGGCGTACTGCAACTGATCGCAAGCCACTTGCCGTCCGGTGACAGCCCATGGCTGCCCGTGCAATTTGTCGCAACGCCTGTGTTGATCATCGTTGCCGCGCCACCTTCCGCGGGAATCGTCCAGATATGCCCTTCGCGGTTGAAGATCAGCGTTTTTCCATCCCGGCTCCAGTTTGGCGCTTCCATCCGTCCGGGCCCGGTCGCAACTACCATGGCGCGTCTGAAAATGTCTTCAATGCCTATCGTCTGCAACGTGCTGTAAAGGACGGGTTGGCTCGATGCAGCGTCATCCTCCAAATTCTCCAGCTTCACGCTATTGAACGATGCTGTTTCGACCACGTCCGCGTTGTGAGAGCAGACGCCGATTCCCGCGTAGAACTCTCCGTCAAAGAGCAGCTTGATCGACGCGCCGACCTGGTGCAGCGGCTCTCCATGATTGCTCAAAAACATCGTGATTGTATCGCCGCGCTTCTCCAGCCGAATCTGGCGTGGTGACTCAATGTTCAGCTCAATATCCTGCGTGGTTGCGCCGCGCTCGCGGCGGTATTGCAACGCCGTCATTCCAGACCCATGTTGCGCCGCATCGACATAAACGCCATCGGCGTCCAGCGTTTGCCGAAACATCAGAACTGCCTTGCGATGCGGGCTTGGATTCCCGGCCGTCGATGGAAACGTCATTTCCGCCGTCAGCGAAACATCACCCGACACTTTCTTCCACACAAAATGAAATGCATCGACCTTGGACCACATGTTGTCCCCAGCCGCCTCAACTGTGTAAACCCCGCGACCAGCGTCGTATTTCGTCGACCCCCGGCGACGAAACCGCTCCAACATCCGACTGTCCTTCAAAAACTCCAAGCTCGCCAGAACCCGCCTGCGCCCTGCATACTCCTGCCTCGAAGCAAAGAAAAAGGCAGCAAACAAATGCCAATGAACGTGCAAATCTGACTTCCATTCTTATCCCTCTTTCCCCAAAGGTGGTCGACTCAAAGCCCGTTCGGGCCGGGCATTATTCTTCGTGACCTTCGGCCGGTGTCGCAGCCGTCTTGAAGTTGATTACGTGATACACCGCCGGCTCTGTACCCACGTTTTTCAGCCCGTGCAGCTGATTCGACGCGAAGAAGATCACCGACCCCGGTCCGACCCGTTTCCACTCGCCATTGATGAGCGCCTCCACCGTGCCCTGTCGCACGATGATCATCTCCTCATTGGGGTGCCGATGTGGCGGATGCGGCGACTTCCCGGGATTGAGCGTAGTGACATGCACCTCCAATTGCTCAAGCGTCGGAGTGCGCACCTTAAAAAAAGACCGCACCGATCCTACGTCCGTCGGTTTTGCCGTTACCGCATTCCAGTCAAATACTGCTGAGCTGATCAGAGGCAATTCGTCAGCAGCCGCGAGCCCGCCGGCTGTGCACGCCGCGGCAATCAAACCAACCATCAAATCTCTGCGAGTGATCATCTCCGCATCTCCTGTCTCGAGCCGGACGCCCTTCCAATCTCAGTGAACCGTTTTACTACAAAGAGCAGATGCTGTCGCGGAACCCGACCGGAGCAGACGAGTTGCTGCGTTTTTCAACGCGCCTGAATGATCGCCGCGGATCGAGCCTCTCGATTGCCCTCATCATTTTGCAGCGGCCCTCACTGTTGCGTCCTTCGATGGTGCCGCCGGTAACTCCTTGAAATCAGCCAGTTTTTGCCTTGCACATGCAATTTCGTGCGTGTTAAGCTCAAGCCGCGTCCCCGTTCTCCACGCTGTCAGGTCATCTTTGTCGCCCCAGGTAGGATTCTTTGATCCGACGTACTGGTTTGTGTCTCCGTCTTCAGTTCCTGGCAATCGTGCCGATCGCGTTGGCATGCGCATGCTTTGGCGAGCAGGCGAAAGTCGCTCCCTCCAAGCCCGCTGGCCAGTCGAACTCCGAACAAGGAATGCCGGTTCTCCAGAATTACTCGGCGAGAGATTACAACGGAGGACCACAGGTCTGGGCGATTCAGCAAGACCGCCGGGGCGTCATGTACTTCGGCAATTCCAGCGGCGACATGCTCGAATATGACGGCGTGACCTGGCGCAAGATCTTTACAGGTTCATCGGTTGTGCGATCGCTGGCGCTGGATCAATCGGGAAGGATCTGGGTTGGCGCTGGTGCCAAATTCGGTTACCTGACGCCGGATGCTTCGGGTGCTCTGCAGTTTGTTTCGCTGCTCGACAAAGTGCCGCAGGAGGATCGCGGTTTTACCGATGTATGGCAAACTCTGTCCACTCCGCAAGGCGTCTTCTTCCGTTCATACGAAGAGCTCTTTCGTTGGGACGGAAGCCGAATGCAGGTCTGGACCCCCTCGGGGAACAACAGATTCCAGACGATCGCAAATATTCGCGGCCACATTCTCACCTCCCAAAGCGGAATCGGTTTGCAAGAGATTGTCGGCGATGAACTACGCACTCTGCCGGGTGGCGAAGCCTACAAAGACTCAATCAAGCTGTTTCTTCATCCCTACGACGACAGCCGTATTCTCGTTTCGGCGCGCGACCAGTTATTGACCTTGTATGACGGCCAAAAAGTGATTCCGTTCCCCACACAGGCGGATGACTACCTGAAGCTGCACAAGGTCTACACGACCGCCCTGCTGCCCGACGGCAGCATCTGCATTACCACGCTCAATGGCGGAGCGGTGATCCTCGCTCACGACGGGGGAATCCGGGAGATTATCGATAAGACTTCGGGGCTTCTTGATTCTGAGACCGTCTCTGCTTACTCGGATCGCGAAGGTACGCTGTGGCTCGGCATGGGCAGCGGAGTGGCTCGTGTTGAAGTGAACTCCCCAGTTTCGATCATTCTGCGAAGCAGTGCCCTCAATGTAATCCGGTTCCAGGGATCGATCTACGCTTCCTCCGTTGCATCCAATGCAATTGCGCGCGTCGTCTTCGACCCTAAAACTGGTCGCCCGTCGTCCGTTCCAATCCAGGGGCCCAATCAGGGTTGGAACATGCTTGACTTCAAAGACCCAGCCGGAAAATCTCCGCATCAGCTGCTTGTGGCCACCAGCGAAGGCGCGATGAGGCTGCAGGGCGATAGCCTCGTCCCCGCCATGCCAGCGGTGCATGGTCTCACTGAGCAAACATACTTCATTGAGCAATCGCGCAAGAATCCATCGCGGGTATTCATCGGGCATTCCGATGGTCTGGGTTCAATGCGTTGGGATGGGCAGAAGTGGATCGACGAAGGTAGGTTGCCGAAGACAATCTATGAAGCCCGGGGTCTGGTTGAAGATGCAGACGGCGTGCTCTGGGCGAGTGGGGGAAGCAGAAGCGTTCTCCGGGTTGAAGTCGCTCCCTCGGGGATGCGCGATTCGAAGTACCAGGTCTTTTCGCAAAATCAAGGTCTTCCCGAAGGCCAGAACGACGTGGAATTTGTAGCGGGGAACATCTTTGCCACCGTCGATCGCTCGAAGCACATTTTTCGCTGGGACCCGGCAGCGAGCAAATTTGTCGTTGATGACCGCTTTCTGCTTCCTATCGATGCTCCAGACGTCAATTCTGGCCTGGGCCCGTACGATGCCGAATATCAGGGCCCGAACGCAAGCTTCTGGTCTGGAACGGCGTCTTCAGACAGTCGACGCCTCGGTCTCTTTAGCCGTCAACCCGATGGGACATGGCGCGTCGATGAAGATTCCTATCGACGCCTGAATCGCTTCCGTACTTTTAATACATTTCATGATCCCGACGGCGTGGTGTGGATAACCGGAGAACAGGTGCTGCGCCTCGCTCCGGTAAAAGGTCAGGCCGCCGCGCCGTCGTTTCCAACGCTCGTGCGGCGGGTCAATGCCGGCTCCAAGGTCGTTTTCAGCGGCTTAAACATCGAAGGATCTCCTGAGCTTCGTTTACCGCCCGGCAGTAGCGCCCTTAGCTTCCAGTTCGCTGCACTCAGCTACGCCAATCCCGTTGACATCGAATACCAATACTGGCTTGAGGGCGCAGACAAGGATTGGTCGGCTTGGGGCAAGCAGAAGGAAGCTAATTACAGTGGGCTGGGTCCCGGTTCTTATCGCTTCCACGTTCGATCCCGTGCGGATGACGGACGCAGCGGCGAAGAAGCGATCTACGCGTTCGCAATCCTTCCGCCGTGGTACCGGACAACTCTCGCCTATATCGGCTATATTTTGCTCTTCCTGTTTTTGACCTATGTTGCCTGGCGCTGGATCACTGCACACGAGCAGGAGAAGGCGCGGCGCAAAACCGCGATCCTGGAAGAGCAGGCAAGGGCGCTGGAAGCGACTGTCAACGAGCGCACCCAGGAGATCCGGGAGCAGGCCGCTGAAATCGCGGCGCAGAAGGACAGCATTGAGCTGCTGAGCGAAATCGGCAGGGAGATCACAGCTTCGCTCGATCTCAATACCATCCTCTTCAAGCTCTATGAGCGCGTAAACCAGATTGTTGATGCGAGCATCTTCGGCGTAGGTCTCTACCGGCCGGAGCAACACCTCATCGAATACAGCCTAGCCATCGAGAACGGCAAGCGCTACGCACCCTACACGCGGAGCTACCGACGACAAGAACCAGTTCGCTGTCTGGTGCATCGATCACCGCCAGCCGATCCTGCATCAATGACGTCGCCGTCGAATATTCGAAGTACATCTCCACCTACGAGCACGCAGGCAGGAAGCTTGAAGACGGCAGTACCGCGCAGCCGCCGGCTTCCATGATCTATCTGCCCGTTGATCGCGCAGGAGCGCGTGCTCGGCGTGCTCAGCATTCAGAGCTTCAAAAAGAACGCCTATACCGAGCAGCATCTCAGCCTGCTCGAGAACCTTGCCGTCATACACCACCATCGCGCTCGACAACGCGAATGCCTACCTGCTGATCAACGAGCGGGAGCAAGAAGTCAGCGAGCGCGCGGCGGAACTGGTCACCATCAACCACATTACGCAGGCGCTCGCCACGCAGCTTGATAAGGAACCGCTGATCCAACTCGTCGGCGAGCAGGTTCGCGACCTGTTCCACGCGCCGATCGCTTACGTCTCGCTGCTCGACCGCACGACCATGATGCTGCACTTCCCGTACACCTATGGCGAAGACGCGCAGCCGCGGCCCTTTGGCGCCGGACTCACTTCGCAGATCATTCGCTCCGGCCAGCCGCTGCTGATCAACGAAGAACATGGAGCGCAACCGCGCCCGCATGGGAATCGAGCAGATCGGCCGCGTATCCGCTTCCTACCTCGGCGTGCCGATCCCATCCGGCGGGCGAATTCATCGGCGTCATCAGCGTTCAGTCGACCGAGCAGGAAGGGCGCTTCACCGAAGCCGATCAGCGCCTGCTTTCGACCATCGCATCCGCAGTCGGCGTAGCCCTCCACAACGCGAAGCTCTTTGAAGAAGCGCGCCTGGCGCGGGCTGCCGCCGAAGAAGCCGACGCCGCCAAGAGCTCGTTCCTGTCGACCGTCAGCCACGAATTGCGCACGCCGCTGACCTCGGTGCTGGGCTTCGCCAAAATCATTCGCCGCCGCCTGCAGGAGCGGCTTTTCCCGCTGATTCCTGAGGACGATCGCAAGGTGGAGCAGGCCAAGCAGCAGGTGATCGAGAACCTCGGTGTCGTGGTAAGTGAAGGCGAGCGTCTCACCAAACTCATCGACGATGTGCTCGACCTGGCCAAGATCGAGGCCGGCAAATTCACCTGGAACATGGCTGCTGTCTCCGTGCAAGACGTCATTGAGCGCGCAGTAGCGGCCACGGCCTCGTTGTTTGAAGCGAAAAAGCTCAATCTAGAGCGCGATATCGAACCCGACCTGCCCGTCGTGACCGGCGATCAGGATCGGCTGATCCAGGTGGTCATCAACCTGATTTCCAACGCGGTCAAGTTTACCGATGCTGGCTCGATCACGTGCTCCGCTCGCAGCGGACAACGGCGACTTGGTCGTCAGCGTCACCGACTCCGGAATCGGCATCGCTCCGGCAGACCAGCCCAAGGTATTCGAGAAGTTCAAGCAGGTAGGCGACACTCTCACCGACAAGCCAAAAGGCACCGGCCTCGGGCTGCCCGATCTGCAAGGAGATCGTCGAATATCACGGCGGGCAGATCTGGGTTGAAAGCGAGCCTGGCCAGGGCAGCACGTTCTCATTCACGCTTCCAGTCGCCGATCCAACGCGACAGGCCCGATCTGCCAACCGCGACGCCGCTCAGTCGATATCGAATCGCTCGTCAGGCAACTGCGCGAGAAAGTGGCTACGCATCAGCCGCGCGACAAGTCCGTTCTTGTTGTCGACGACGATCCAGCACATTCGCTCTCTTCTGCAACAGGAACTCACCGAAGCCGGCTACCGCGTGCGCCTCGCCGAGGACGGTCGCAAGGCGCTCTCGCTTATCCGCGAAGAAACGCCGGGCCTTGTCATCCTCGACGTGATGATGCCGGAGATGAACGGATTCGATGTTGCCGCAGTGCTCAAGAACGACCCCGCGACGATGGATATCCCGATCATCATTCTGTCCATCCTCGAAGACAAGGAGCGCGGCTTCCGGCTCGGCGTCGATCGCTATCTCACCAAGCCCATCGACACCGCTTCGCTCTTCCATGAAGTGGATGCGCTGCTCGATCAGGGCAAGTCGAAGAAGAAAGTGATGGTCGTCGACGAAGACGCATCCACCGTTCGCACGCTTACCGACGTGCTTGAGACACGCGGCTACCAGGTAGTCGAATCCAACGGCTCCGAACTGGTTTCGAGCGCGATGCGCTCCAAGCCCGACATCATCATTTTGAATTCGCTTCTTTCCAATGACGACGCGGTTCGTGCTCTGCGCTTCGAGAAGGGCATGGAGAACGTTCTCTTTCTTATCTATCAATGAACACCATGAAAATCCTTATTGTTGACGACGAACCGCATCTGCGCACGCTGATCCAGCAGACCCTTGAGGAACTCGAAGACGAAGGCGTAGAGCTTCTCACCGCGACCAACGGCGAAGAGGCGCTCGAAACCATTCGCAGCGAAGAAGCCGAAGATGGTCTTCCTCGACGTGATGATGCCCAAGAAGAACGGCTTCGATGTGTGCCACGCCGTCAAGAACGAGAACTCGGCCTGGAGTCACATCCACATCGTCCTGCTCACCGCGAAGGGGCAGGAGTTCGATCGCCAGCGCGGCACACGAAGTCGGCGCCGACCTCTACATGACCAAGCCCTTTGATCCCGATGCTCTTGTCGCCAAAGCGCGCTCTGTTCTCGGACTTGCCAGACTTAGGAAACCCTGAAACATGCCAGGCCTGAAGCCTGCGAGCCCTTCTCGGCCAGAAAACTGCCAGTATGCACGTCGTCAGGAAGCTCTGCGAGTCGTTGGATGCCGATTTGTGCGTCGTCGATTCATCCGGCAAAGTACTTCTGGGGAACTTCCAAACGGGGCTCACGATTCCGGTTCCCACTATCCGATCGTGTCGGGTGAAACGAAATCTCGGCAGAGTGATCGGCTCAGGTCGCGACATCGCCTGGCGATGGCAACAGCTCGTTTCGCACCTTGCAGACCGAGAATCGCAACAGCGCGCGCTTGCTTCCGAGACACTTCACACTCTACCGTGAGATTCACCTCATCGAACAACTCTCCGAAGATCTTGCTGCTCTTCTGAATATTTCAGCCATCAGTGAGTCGGCATTAGCCCAGGCGCAGCGGCTCATTCCCGCCACGCACGGTGCGGTACTTTGTTAACGGACAACTCCAGCGGGCCACTCAAAGTTACTGCCGCATTCGGCGACTCAGCAATGCCGTGCACCAAGACAGCGAAACAGTTTTCTTGAGACCGGATTCCGCCTTCATCGCTTCTGTTCTCGAACGAAGCTCCGCGGAGATTGTGAATGATTGCGCATCCGACCCACGATCGCGTCGACTGCGAGAAGAAACTGAAATCTCTGATTCTCGCGCCGCTTCGCACCGGACAAAGCACTGTGGGCCTCATTGCGCTTGCCAACGCTAGTGACAACGCTCCCTACAGCGCTGCAAATCTGAAACTCCTGAACACGATCGCTCTGCAAACCGGAACAGCAATCAGGAACGCAATGCTCTGCGCGGAAATGGTCGAATCAGCCGCAGTTCGCGCAGCGTACACAGCTGAATTGAAGGCTGCAAGCTCCGTCCAGCAGATGCTGCTTCAAAGCGCCTCTCGTCCTACACCCGGTTTCCAGGTGGAATCCATCTATCTGCCGGCAAGCGAAGTCGGCGGCGACTTCTTCTTCGTTCAGCCGGGCCCCGAAGGGTCCCTCCTCGCAATCATCGGTGACGTCTCAGGGAAGGGACTAACCGCTGCAATGCGGGTCTCCATGATCCTGGGTGTACTGCGCCGGGAGACATCGGACGACCCCGCAGAAATTCTGTTCAACCTGAATAATGCCCTGGTAGCTCAGGGCCAACTCGGTTTCACCACTGCCTGCAGCATGCGCATAAGCCCTTCGGGAGAATTCATTTTTGCCAATGCAGGCCACATCGCACCCTACCTGTCGGGCACTGAGATGGGCGCCGATTCAGCCCTTCCACTGGGAATCATGCATGACCAGATTTATGAGCCGGTCAAAGGTGTGATGCGACCGAACGATCAGCTCGCGCTGCTCTCCGACGGAGTCCCAGAGGCTCGCTCGCACTCAAGCGAGCTCTTCGGCTTCGACCGGCTGCCGGATCTCACTATGCACTCTGCACAGGAGATTGCGCTCGCGGCCCAGAGTTTCGGCCAGGAAGACGATATTACGGTCCTCACATTGCGACTCGCCCAGTAGCGCCACTTCGCGTCCCGGTTCGACAGAGCCAGCTGACCATTGATGAAGCCTTAAGAAAGCAGCGATGCTCGGTAAGAGCGGGCCTGCCGACAAGACGCTTGTTCCATCGCGGCAACCAGAACGATTAGAGTTATGAATAAGCACTTGCGGACGAGCGCATCCGATACTGCCGCGTCAGTTTGCAAATTACTCGAAGCATCGTGCTCATCTGAACCGGGAAGAGCAGAGTATTCGCCGATTGAAACCCATCCAGAAACATAAGCGCAGATTTGTTTACGCTATTGCTGCGATCATCATTCTTGCGATTGCGTCTGCGATTTTGTATCGTTCATTCCTGCGCGGTTCGCACAACGCTAATCTAAGCCGCTTGCCCAGGCGTGCTCAGCCAGGTCCAACAAGTGCCGCCGACCAGCAAATGCTCCAGGGCAAATTCGGAACAGACGTTCCTGCGGATGAGCGACAGAATGTCCTGGCTGAGTTAGGCTCTCCAGATAGTCCCCTTCCCGACCAAACCCGTCAGGCGCAATCTCCGCCGCGCCCCGGCCAGCAGCAAATCGTCATCACCCAACCTCTTGGAACGACGGTCGAGGAAACGCGTCCCACCCTCACCTGGGATGCGCTGATCGACGGCTGGAGCTATCGAGTCGTCATTGTGGATCGGGACTCCCATCAGACCGTCGCTACAAGCCCGGTTCTCGATGAAGCGCTCTGGCAAGTCCCAAATCCACTCCTGCGGGGACACACCTATGTGTGGCGCGTCGAAGGAACTCCGAGTGGGGCCCGGGCGAAGACGTCTCCTGTTTCCAGCCCAACAGCTCAATTCTCAGTTCTCTCCGATGAAGGCGAGCGCGAGGTCCAGAACTTGCGTGCTGGCCATCCCTCTCATCTGCTCCTCGGCTCCTTTTACAGCCGCTATGGAATGTGGCGGGAAGCCGTAATCGAATACCGGCAGCTGGTTGACGAAATTCCAGATTCGCCTGAAGCTGCAAAGCTTCTGCGCAACGCGGAAACCCGTTCAAATGCCCAACTCACAACCAGCCTCCCGCGTTGAGATCGCAACGGCGCGAATCGATGGGAATGAACGTAGATTCTTCCCTCCCAAGCAGCTTTTAGATTCCGAAATCATGGAGTCGTTTCTCGCAGCTCTAATCTGGAAACTTGGTCGCACCTGCTCCGGGTTCTCCCTCCCCCTTGATCGGGCCCTGTTGTGGCCGCGTTCGTCTCCACATCTCCAGGAACTGTTTCAGTTGCTCTCCGTCCGCGCCGTCAGCCGCCTGAGGCAGGTCTTGGACCCGTTTCAAGGCGTCTCGTAGCACAAAGCGGAGTTCAACACCATCGTTGCCCCAATGGATCGCTTCGGCGTGAACACAGATTGAAGCTCCAGCGCCCGGATCCCTTCCGCCGGCCAGGGAGAGTGTTATCCGAACCACAGTGCCGATGTACCAACGTTCCGAGGTTCTCACGTACAGTCCTGACGCGTTGATGTCGCGAATCACGTGCGCCTGTGGTGCTCCACCGGTCCAGAAGAATGCAAATAAACCCCTCGCCGGCTCTCGTTGCTGATTCGTCCGAACCCTCGAAGGCGAGAACAACCAGCGGGCCAGCCGCGACCTTCGCGACACATGATCTTCAGCTCCATTCCCTGTTAGGGATGTGTCCTGCTCTTGCGGAGACTTGGCAGGTCGGACCGTTTCGGGAACATTCACGAATTGAATACGACCGTTAACGACAGGTAGAGGGAGTCTCTCGCTTACGAGAACCGGCCTGGCACCGGACGTTGTGAATGTTGTGCTGCCCGATTTGGAGAAAGAGCCCACGCGTCCATTGATCTCTTCCGCAGAGGAAACGATTAACCTGTCTCCGATAGCAGTCTGCGAAGTATGGATCGTGTGACCTGGCAAAACCAGGACACTTGCAGCTGGCGGAGTGGAAGCAGAAACGGAAAAGGAGGGGAAAAACTCAACCAGATCTATGACTCTGCAATTGACGTCCAAATACATTAGATCTATCGGAACACTCATCCGTTCTGTAGGCATCCCTCTAAAGGGAACCAACCAGAGGCCGGCATGGGACTGGGGCGTGAGCCTGGCGATCCAGTCAGTGAAACTTATAGAGGAGAAGTCACCGGCGACAATGTCCAACCCGAGAAAGGAACGTCTGGTTTGGTTATATGCGCAAAGCCGCCGTGATTCCATGCGGCCTCTTTCGCTGGTATCCGGCCAGGGATCCAATGTCGCGCTATGAACCTGTTGCATAAGGACATTTTTACTCCCGCCTCAGTTCATCTGCCGGCGCGGAGCAAAGACTCTCAACGATTCGGCCTCATTTGGATCAAGAGTTTGCATCTGTTCCAGAATGGAACAAACGTGCGGACCCTTTGACCTATGGCCCACCCAATGGATCGCATTGGCCACGCCGACCAGCCCTTGGATTATTCCAAAGAGCGCCATACTTACCGGAAGAAATCCCATCTTACGGATCATGTCAATGCCAATTGAGCGAACCGGTGATTCGCTCTGCAGTGCGTAAGAATCGAATCTTGCCTCGCATGCCGGAAACGGGCCGAAACCGTCCCCCTTTTGTCCCCTTTTGAGCACAATTAGGGCCCATTTCGGCCTATTCTGCACGAATAGGAACGAAAGGCGGAAGCATCACCTAAGTTGAACGTTATGAGGTAACTACAAGGAGAAATTGGAGGCGCGGGCCGGGATCGAACCGGCGCATAAAGGTTTTGCAGACCTCTCCCTTACCACTTGGGTACCGCGCCTTTGGCAGGGCTGTCCTTATTATGCGCTCCATATCGCCGTAGCCAACCCGGCTGGCGCCGGAGGGCGATTGGAGCGGGAGACGAGATTTGAACTCGCGACCCTCGCCTTGGCAAGGCGATGCTCTACCACTGAGCTACTCCCGCTTACTGCAAAGTTGAGTATACCGGGCAGCTCAAATCGGGTCAAACCGCTGAAACTGCTCCGCCGATACCCGGGATCCCTATGCCGGCAGCCTGTCCCTTGAGCCCCAGCCCGGTCTCCTCCTTAATGATTTCCCCATCGCGCATATACAGGATGCGCCCGGCGATAGCCGCCGCCTCCGGATTATGGGTAATCATCAGCGTCGTCTGTCCTAATTCGCGATTCGACCGCATCAGCATCTTCAACACAGCATCGGAGTTCTTCGTGTCCAGATTGCCCGTCGGCTCGTCGGCCAGTACGATCGCCGGCCGCGTAATCAGTGCCCGCGCAATCGCCACGCGCTGCTGCTCGCCGCCACTCAGCTCCGACGGCCGATGCTCCAGCCGTCCTCGAATCGACAGAAGATCGCTCAAGTGCTCCAGGTACTTGCGATCCATCGGCTCCTTGCGCCCGCTCACCGTATAGGCAATCTCGATATTGCCCATGGCGGAGAGCGTCGGCAGCAGGTTGAATTTCTGAAAGACAAAGCCGATCCGGTGCTTCCTCAGGCGCGTCCGTTCCGCATCGCTCAAACTGGCAAAATCAATCCCGTCGATAACGACTCTGCCCTCGCTGGCCCTTGTCAGCCCACCCAAAAGATAGAAAAGTGTCGACTTGCCTGATCCCGACGGCCCGACAATCGCCACAAATTCGCCGCGCTTCACTTCAAATGAAACATCGCGGACCGCGGCGACCATGATGCGGCCCGCGGCATAGACCTTGCTTAGGTTTTCGGCAAGGATGATAGGAGACGTAGCTTCTGCCTGCACAGCATTCATTGTAACTGTCGCTACTGTCCGAGATTCCCGGTCAGATCAGCGCATCCTGCCGCGCATAGTTCATCAGCTCAGCTTGATATCCCATCCGTCCTCGGAATCCCAGATATCCGTCGGGCCGCAGAACAAACATTTTCCCGTCATCCCCCAGGAGTCGCCTGCCTTCATCCTCCAGATCCGATGTCGCCAGCGCCACCACATCTGCATCGCGCAAATTCGTCCTGAGCGTCTCAATATCATCCTTGTCGAGGTTCAGTCCAAACACCCGATGTCTCGGCGTCGTCCAATCTTTCAGCAGCGTAGATCGCGTTCCTCCGTTCCGCAAACCCAGGTCAGGCAAGCGGTCTCCTGCCCTCAAGTGCCCGTCTCCTCCATAATCCGCAACGATCGAAGACGAACGATATTCGATGGCAGTTTCGGAAATGAAACCCATCGCCGTATGTTGCACCGGCGGCAGTTTCGTGAGAATCGGCGCAATCGCATCGCGTACCCGCTCCAGCATTGGATTCGATACCGTTGCCAGCTTCAAACCACGCTGGGTGAATCGCAGCAGCGCCCTGCCAACTTCACCTCGCTCTTCTTCGTAACTGTCCAACAAACGGTCGTCGGCCCCGCGCGCCACAGCCGCAAGCTTCCATCCCAGGTTGGCCGCATCCTGGATCCCCGTATTCATTCCCTGCCCGCCCACCGGAGAGTGGATATGCGAGGCGTCGCCGGCCAGAAATACATTTCCGATGCGATAGTGCTTCGCCTGTCGATCGGTCACGTGAAACGGCGTCATCCATTCCGCAGAATGAATCTGCACCTGAACTCCAACGCGATTGACCATCCGCTGGAAATCCTCGACCGTCAGATCGCGATCCCCATTAATCTCCGATGGTTCATGCAATGCCACAATGAGCCGCACGATTCTGTCCGATAGTCTTCCCATGAACACAACATCCCCGCGACTCACATGCAACGACAGCTCATCCTTAGGAGCATCGGCTCCCGTGATCTCGACGTCGGCGAGAAAAAATGAGATCGCCACCCGGCCGCCCTCGAATGGAACTCCCATCTTCTCGCGAACTGCACTATGAGCCCCATCAGAGCCAATCACCCATAGCGGCGCAACATCTTCGGTTCGGCCATCGGCGTGACGAAGCGTTGCCTTTATCTCGGAGTCCTGCCGCAGCGAAATTAGTTCGACATTGCGCTCCGTCTGCACTCCCAGCGATTCCATGTAGCGGTTCAACAACGCCTCGGTCTCCGATTGCGGAAGAAACAGCGCAAAAGGATAACGGCTCTCAACGCCATCAAGCGTAAAGTCCACAATCAGCTTTCCTTCGCTATAGAACTTGGCTTCGCGCAGCCTGCGGCCTCGCGAAACTGCCTCATCCGCGATCCCATATCTCTGAAACTGTTCCAGCGTTCGCGCCTGCACCACCAGCGCCTGCGAGTACTGGGCCATGTGGTCCGACTTGTCAATAATGCGCACGTCCATTCCCGCGCGCTTCAATTCAATCGCCGCCGTCATCCCGGTCGGACCCGCACCTACAACCAAAATTTCCTTGCTCGCCATGCCTTCTGCTCCTGCGCACCACGCGACCGGCTCTTACTCTTTCTACACTTGCCTGAGATGCCGTCCTGCCATCTGAGGCAGCATTCCGTTTGGATGCCTGCCCCGTGCATGCGACGAGTTTTGGTAGAATCGTTCCACTTGATCAAGGAGGAATCCCCGCATGGCCGCTGGTGCCGGAGTCGCCGCTGCAGCCGCTGCAGCCGTCGCAAACGCTGTCAAAGCCTCAGGTGCAATCGTTCAGGTCGAGCCGGAAGATTTTCTTAAAATCATTGCGCGCGCAAAGGATTCCCTTGTGGTCACTGCGGAAGGTGGATTCTTCAAGACAAAGTATCAGTACCTCACCAGCTACAAGGGGCTCGACTTCTATTGCGAGTCCACTGAACTGCTCCAGATCCCCGCCGGAACCGAACTGATCCCCGCCGGTAAAATCTGGATTCCAAGCATGTAAACCACGCGTTGAGGCTGCTGCCAGTCCTGCTTTTCCAGGGAATGAACCTTTGGGCGCGCTTCAGATCGCGTTTTCTCCCATTGTCGACCTGCGAATACCCATCCCATCCATCGGATTCCTGCCCCTATGCCATAAACTGGATATGCCACGATTCCACTGCAGGTCTGTACATGACATCGAAAGCTAATCTCGTCTCTTCCATTGAAGCTGCCGCTGCAAAAGCCGGTCTCAAGCTTGTCTCCACCACTGAAGCCTCCGACTTCAACGGCCAGCCAACCCAGATTTTTCAGCTTGGCCTGCCCGGTCTCGACGATCGCCGCCTGCAACTCGAGTTGACTGAGGCATTCGACTTCGACAAGGCTGACCTGCTGCCCGAAATGACGGCGCACCTCACCGGTGAAGCCAGGCGCCTGCGCAATCCGCACCCCGAGTGCTACGTAACTCTCGGTGGACTTCCGCTCGCCTTCGGCAAGTTCCAGTGGCCTTTCCATCGCTCCACCTCCGGCGCTGACACCTACATCGTTCACGGTGAAATCGACCTTGCCGACGGCGGAACGCATAACCTCCACGCCAAGATCGCCGCATCCGTCACAGTCACCTTCGCCGAGATCGTGCCTGCGATGGAGCAGCCCTACGCAGAGTCCTTTGTCTACAACGCAATCCGCAAGACCGTCGACTTTGGCCAGCTCGAATTCCTCAAGTCCGGCAATCGTCAGCCCGTTCCGGTCACCACGCGCTTCTACAGCCGCTGGCAGAAGAAGTTTCTGTTTACAGAAACGGACGATCAGGAACGCCTCCGCTATCTGCTCAGTAAGGTCTACTGGCTCTCCGGCGTGCTGGGCAACGGCAAGCCTGTGTGGATCTCCGATCCGCGCGACGCCCAATACCTGAACACGACGGAACAGGATTTATTGCGCATGGCAGGTCACGAAGCGGGCGAAGGCCTCATGACACTCGATAGCGAGTACGCCGCTGCTACGCCGAAGCTGATGGCGCGCGCCGCCGAGTACGAAGCAGCACGCGACGCGGCCCTCAACTTCACCAAGCCGCAGTTCAACGAGTCCATGCGCTCCGGCCACGCCAACATGTAGTGTGTCAGCCGATCAAAACGATCTTGCCCTGCACGGATCCGCCCGGCAGGAGTTCGAAGGCACGCCTTGCGTCAAGCAAGTCGAAAGTATGTGTGACAAACGGGTCGATCTTCTTTTCTTCGAGCAATGAGAATATCTTTGGCAAATCCTCCCTCAGAGGCTTTGGGTCTTTTTTATAAAGCGCACTTATGCCGTAGAAATCGCCTCGTCGGCCGCGAAGGCGCGCGCCGATGAAAAGATTGGTGAACATCGCCACTTTGGAGAGAATTCCAGGGGCGCCCATGAAACCAAAGCCGATCACCATCCCGCCCCGCCGCAGCGCGCCGATACACAGTCCGATATTGGCGCCACCCACTGCATCGAATACGTAGTCCACCCCATTGGGTTCCAGGGTACGTGTAAGGCGATCCAGCTTGCCACTCCTGTAGTCGATCGGAATGGCGCCAAGAGAGCGCACGGTCTCATGCTTGCTCGTGGACGCGGCAGCATAGGTCTTCACTCCAGCGAGCCTCAGCAATTGAAGCGCCGCTGTGCCGACTCCTCCGGCAGCTCCAGTCACCAGCGCAGTCTGGCCGCCCCCCACCTTCGCGACGCGGTGAATCATTTGCCAGGCGGTCACATAATTGAGGATTACCGCCGCAGCGTCGCGATTAGAAACAGCACTCGGGACTGGCAGGAAATGTTCAGCCCCGCGAATGAGAATCTCGGCAAAGCCTCCGTAAACCGTGAGCGCGGCCACACGCTGCCCGAGTTCAAAACCGGTGACGCCAGCGCCGACCGCGTCGACCTCTCCAACGGTTTCGTAGCCAGGAACGAACGGTATCTTCGGTGCAAACGGATAGCTGCCACCAAGCATGATCAGATCGGTGGCACCCACTCCCGCAGCTTTGACGCGCACGCGAAGTTGTCCTGCGCCGGGACTCTCGACGGGCAGTTCGACGACTTGGAGGACTTCAGGTCCACCCTTCTTCGTCAACATCACTGCGCGATATGCGGCTGGCACACGAATCCTTCTTGGATTTCGATGCGAACAGATGCGCTCAGGCGAGAGAAGATCGTAAGGAATCTCCTTTCAACGCGCCGGATTTGGCTAGCTGTTAGAGCGCACTCCCGCACCCAGAACAGAACTTCGCGCCAACAGGATTCGTCTTCTGGCATTTCGGGCAAGCCAGCAGCGCTCCCTGCTGCGCAATCGCCGTTGAATTCTCCGCAGGCGCACCCGCCGAGGCCGGCATATTGATTGTCATGTTGATGGGCTGCCCATAAGCCGGCATCGTGATACCCAGTGCCGCCGCAATCCCTGCCGCCTGAATCGCATTAAACTCTCGGACCCGCCCCGGCATGAAGAAGCACTCAATGAACCCCAGCACCCACGGAAACGGAGTCCAGCAGAAGCAGGCGTACAGAATGCCGAGCCCCGTCCGCCGCAGATAAAAGTGGTGGACCCCGAATCCGCCCAGGAAAAGCGCCAGCAATATCCCCACAACCTCATCGCGCCGCGCCTGCTCGTACTGCTGGTAAAACACTGCTTGCGCATTCACATAAGGGGTAGTCGTCATGGCCGCATCTCCAAGCGTTCCTTGCATTAAAACATACGCAACCAGCCCCTGAAGAGTTCCAATCTACCCCCTTCGCAGCAGGCTGCGACGACCCGCTATTCCCTAATCCCCAGTCCCTAGTCCCTGTTCCCTGATCCCTCCCTGCGTTTAGCATCATAGGCATATGTCCACTCCCACCGCCTCCGCCGGCAGCATCTTCAAGATTGCCGGCGATCTACCGGTCCATCGCCTCGGTTATGGCACCATGCGTCTTGTGGGCGAGGGCGCCTGGGGCGAGCCAAACAATCCAGAGGAAGCCCGCCGCGTTCTCCGCCGCGCCGTCGAGCTCGGCGTCAACCTCATCGACACCGCCGACGCCTACGGACCCGAGATCGCCGAACGCCTCATCTGCGAGGCCCTGCTATCCCTATCCACCTGGCCTCGTCATCGCTACCAAGGGCGGCATCACCCGTCAGGGCCCAGCCAAGACGGAATACGTAGGCCGCGCCGGCTATCTAATCCAATGTGTCGAAATGAGCCTGCGCCGCCTCAAGCTCGAGCGCATCGAGCTCTATCAACTCCACCGCATCGACCCTCGTACTCCGCTGGAAGAATCCCTCGGCGCGCTTCGTCAGATGCAGGAACAGGGAAAAATCCGCCACATCGGCCTCAGCGAAGTCACCCCCGCCGAAATCGAGCGGGCGCAGCGGATCGTCCCCATCGTAAGCGTGCAGAATCGCTACTCACTCGCCGACCGCCGCCACGAGGAGACGCTCAACTGGTGCGAACAACGCGGCACCGCCTTCCTCCCCTGGTACCCCATGGCCGGAGGCAAACTGCTCAAGCCCGACCACCCCTTCTCGAAGGCGCTCGCCGAGATCGCCGCTCGTTACAGTGTCACACCCGCGCAGATTTCACTAGCATGGCTCCTCCATCGCTCGCCCGTCATGCTCCCCATCCCCGGCACGTCGCAGGTCAAGCATCTCGAAGAAAACATCGCGGCTGCATCCCTCCAGATCGGCCCTGACGAATGGGCCCAACTTGAAGCCGCATCGCTGCAGGCGTCCTAGACGATTACTTCGCGGCCGCATCCTTGTCATCTTTCTTTTCCCCCGGCCGCGGCGTCAGCGCTGGCGCTAGCGGATCGCCCCAGATGTAGTGCCCGAACCAGTTCTCGTTCTCCTCCATCACCGCGCGCTGCTGCTTCGGCTTGTTGATCGGATGCCCGAACCCGTCGTACAACACCATCTTCACCGGCACGCCATGATCCTCGAGCGCCTGCCGCAACTCAAAACTGTTGGGCACCGGAACCCGCTTGTCCGCGCTCCCCTGCTGAATCAGCGTTGGCGTCTTCGCCTTGGAGATGTAACTGATCGGCGACGTCACCTTGTAAATCTCCGGATCATCCCATGGCGTCGCGCGCAGATACTGCACTGTAAACGGCGTAATGTCGGTGTTCGCGTAGTACGTCGTCCAATCCGAAATCCCAGCACCCACACTCACCGCCTTGAACCGATCGCTCGATGTCGTGATGAACGCAGAAATATATCCACCCTCGCTCCATCCCATCGACCCCACGCGGTCCTTGTCTACGTAGCCCTGCGCGATCAGGGAATCCACGCCTGAAATCACGTCGGCATAGTCACCCACGCCCAGGTTGCGCACATTCAGCGCCCGAAACTTCGCCCCATATCCCGCCGAGCCGCGATAATTCGGCCGCAGCACCAGTGCCCCCTTCGCCACAAAGCGCTCAATCGGGTAGTAGCGATCCGCGCTCACAAACGGCATATCGATCCCGGTCGGCCCTCCATGAATCACCACCAGCAGCGGATATTTCTTCGTCGGCGAAAAATCCGCAGGCTTGTACAGCACGCCCTCAATCTCCGCTCCGTCGCCCGACTTCCATCGCACCACCTCGCGCTTCGCAACCGTGAAACCCGCCTCCTGTGCGCCCGCGTGCGTCAGTTGCTTCGGCGTACCTTCTCGCAGTCCGCTCGCATAAATCTCCGCATACTCATTCGCGCCAGCCCCGCGATAGGCCGCCTGCTTGAAATCCTTCGAGAAGGTAAACGATCCCGCAATCTCGCTCCCCGGCATCGCCAACTTCTTCACGTTGCCGCTAGCGGGGTCGAGCAGGTACAGCGCCGAACTCATCTTCTGCAATCCGGAAAAGTAAATCCCCTCCGGCGCCCACCGCAGCAGATCCGGATCCTCATCAAACGCCTCACTCACTACCCGTGGCGTTCCGCCGTTCGCATCTACAACTGCAATCTTCTGGTTCGCATAGAAGAAATACTTCGCCCCGTTCGATGTCACATATGCAATCTGTTTCCCATCGGGCGACCAGTGCGGATCTGAATCCGGCCCCGGCGTATCGACAATCTTCTTCACCGCGCCGTCCGCCGCCGTCACAATGTATATGTCCTTTGAAGACGACGAAATCAGGTCAGGATCCTTCGCCGCACTGAACGCAATCCGCGTCCCATCCGGCGAAAACGAAAACTCCTCCACGCTGAAGGTATCTTCCTTTGTCAGCTCCTTCGGATCGCTGACTGCACTCACGCGCCCCGCCGTATCAGTCTTCGGCAGATCCACAAGCCACAGGTGCTCCATCTCGTAGTCCGCATGAATCACGTGATATTCGCCGAACGAGTCCTTGCGATCCTTCATCGGCTTAGGCTCCGGAGCTTCCGCCGAGAAAGCAATCCGTTGCGAGTCCGGCGCCCAGTCGAATCCGCCCACGCCCTTTTCCATCTTCGTCAATTGCTGCGCCTCGCCGCCATTCGCGGGCATCACCCACAGCTGTCGTTTGTCCGCCGGCGACTTCGGCAGCGATCCTGGCCGGTCCGACGCAAATGCAATCCACTTCCCGTCCGGCGACCACTCCGCCGAATTGCACGAGTGCCCCGCCGTCGTCAGTTGACGCCGCTCGCCCGTTGCAACATCCGCAATCCACAGGTCCGTCTCAAATGCGTTTGCATCCCAGTTCGTCCGCGTCTGCTCATAGACAACGCGCTTGCCATCCGGCGAAATCTTCGGCGATCCCACGCTGTGCATCTCCAGCGATTGATCAATCGTCGGCACCTTCGCGGTGGGTGTCTGCGCCACGCCGGCACACATCATCCATGCAACCAAAGCAACGAACAGGGGGAAACGGATCACCAAGCGGCTCACGGGAATCTCCTTCGGAATTTGTCCGAAGTATATCCGCTCGATCCGATTTCCGGAATCAAAGTGACAGCCTGTCATCCTGAGCAGAGTCCTGTGAAGCAGGACGGAGTCGAAGGATCTGCGGTTGCCCCTCGATGAGACAGCCCGACGATTTCCATGGCCAAATCTTCTTGCGATCTTCGCGCGCAAAAGGAAACCCGCAGCGCTTCTGCCGCGGGTTTCGCATTTAACGTTGAATCTTTCTACTCCACCGCATTGGTCGCAATCGTATTCTTGTACCACTCCGCGCTCAGCTTCGGATACCGCTTCAGCGTCTTGAAATCTACATAGTGAATACCAAAACGCTTCGAATATCCGTCGGCCCACTCGAAGTTGTCCATCAGGCTCCACAGGAAGTAGCCCTTCACCGGATATCCCTCGCTCGCTGCGCGGTGCAGCTGCGTAAGATGGTTGCGCAGATACATCACGCGATCGACATCCTCCACGCGCCCATCGGGTGCAAGCACATCGTCTGAAGATGTCCCATTCTCCGTGATGAAGACCGCGGGCGCCTTGTCTTTCCAGATGTCGCACACGTTGCGCACGGTCCAGTAGATGCACTCCGGCCCAATCTGAATCCAGGGAGAATACATGTGCGGATAGGATGCCGGCATCGTCTCCACAACGTATCCCTTCGGCGAATCAGCCGCCTTCACATAGGAAGGGTTGTACGTATTCAGCCCCACAAAATCGAGCGGGCTTCCGATCGCCCTCATGTCGCCTTCCGCAACTTTCGGCGCATCCGCTCCTTGCTCCGTCAGGTAGCTCTCGGGATACTTGCCGTCGAGTATCGTCGTCAGGAACGGAGCATTCTCGGCGCGTGTTGCTTTGCGCGCGGCTTCGATGTGTTCCCTGGTCTCCATCACCGGGGCAAAGATCGAAGCGTTTTCGGCCAAGCCAACCTGCGTTCCGCTCGGCGTGTTCGCGCGGATCGCCTGCACGCCCAGGCCATGCGCCAGGATGGCGTGATGCCGGATCTGGTTCACCGGCCCGGCGGGCAGTTTCAATCCCGGAGCAAACTGGCCGATCTTGTACCCCAGATCCGTGAAGCAGACGAATTCGTTCGTCGTCATCCAGTGCTTCACCTTGTCACCGAGATGCTTCGTAACAAAGGCGCAGTAGTCCGCGAACGCCTTCGACGTATCGCGCGACTGCCATCCACCCTGCAGCCCCGCGGGCGTGTCCCAGTGGAACATCGTGATGTAGGGCGTAATGTTGTTCGCGAGCAGCTCATCCACGACGCGGTTGTAGTAATCCAGGCCCTTCTGATTCACCTGCCCGGTCCCACTCGGAAATATACGCGACCACGACAGCGACATCCGGTAAGTGCTCACGCCCAGGTTCTTCAGCAACTGCACGTCCTGCTTGTAGAGGTGATAGGAATCGTCCGCCACGTCTCCCGTGTCGCCGTGATACGTCTTACCCGGCGTATGCGAAAAGGTGTCCCACAGCGACGGCCCACGTCCATCGGCCTGCGCGCCGCCTTCAATCTGGTATGCCGCGGTCGCACATCCCCACAAAAACCCTTTGGGATATTCAATCCGCTTCGGCTGCGGTTCTCCAAAAACAAGTTGAGGCAGAGAAACCACGGCATAGGCCGCAGCCGCCGCTGCGGTCACACCCTTTCCAAACTGGCGACGCGTAATCGTTTTCACACTTACCCCCTTCAAGCGATACTGAAACCATAAAACATCAGCCAAAACGTTTTAGCAGAGGACTCGGATTGAATGCAAGGGCATTTATTGCGAGCGGAACCGGAGCATTATCTCCAGTGCATCAATTTGGGCTCAATTGTTGAACGTGTAGACTGGACAACATGATTCGACTCGGATTGAGTGCGCCGTGGAAAGATCAGGATCACCTTCGAGCGCACAAGCATAGCCTGGGAAATCGCAACGAGATCGAAGCAAGTGCAGAATGCGGATGTTTTTATTGCTTATCCATTTTCCCGCCCAGCGAAATCACTGAGTGGATCGATGACGGGCGGACCGCATTGTGCCCCAAGTGTCCTGTGGATTCGGTCATAGGCTCCGCATCTGGATATCCGATCACTCGGGAGTTCCTGGAGCGAATGCACGAGCACTGGTTCTGATTTCACGATCAAATGCAAAAAGCCGCAACCCTTCCGGGCTGCGGCTTTTCGCACACGGCGAATAAATTGGACCGTTGCGCGAAGCGCGTCCGCCGCACCGCAGGTGCTTACATTTCTTTTACGCCTTCCACGAACGCCTTCAACTTGCGCGACCGCGACGGATGCCGCAGCTTGCGCAGTGCCTTCGCTTCGATCTGCCGAATGCGTTCACGCGTAACCTGGAAGCTCTGTCCCACCTCTTCCAAGGTGTGCTCCGAACCGTCTTCAAGCCCGAATCGCATTTTGATAACGCGCTCTTCCCGAGGAGTAAGAGTCCGCAGCACCTGGGACGTGTACTCCTTCAGGTTCACGCTGATCACGGCCTCGCTCGGCGAAACTGCCTGCCGGTCTTCGATAAAGTCGCCAAGATGGGAGTCTTCCTCTTCACCAATCGGTGTCTCCAGCGAAATCGGCTCCTGCGCAATCTTCAGCACCTTGCGCACCTTGGCCACAGGAATATCCATGCGCCGCGCGATCTCTTCGCTCGACGGCTCACGGCCCAGCTCCTGTACCAGCTGCCGGCTTGTGCGGATCAGCTTGTTGATCGTTTCGATCATGTGAACCGGAATACGGATCGTGCGTGCCTGGTCGGCAATCGCGCGCGTAATCGCCTGGCGAATCCACCACGTTGCATAGGTCGAGAACTTGTAACCGCGCCGATACTCGAACTTGTCCACTGCCTTCATCAGGCCGATGTTGCCTTCCTGAATCAGGTCGAGGAACTGCAGTCCGCGATTGGTGTACTTCTTCGCAATCGACACCACCAGTCGAAGGTTCGCCTCGATCAGCTCCCGCTTCGCCTGCTCGGCATCCATGTCGCCCTGGATCATCTCGCGCTGCGTGCGCTTCAGTTCGACAATCGACACACCTGCATCGCCCTCGATCTTCTCGAGGTCAACTTTGCAGTTCTTCTGCTGGCGCCGATACTCCTTCTTCAGCTCATCGCTCTTCGATGCTTCGTGCTTCTGATCCAGCGAACGGATCTGCCGCTCCAGCGTGCGCATTGTGTCGACGGTCTTGTTTACCTTGTCGAGCAGCCGCTTGCGCTCAAGGCCGGTGTACTTCAATTCGCGAACAATCCGCGATACGTATACTTTCTCGCGAGCGATCAGCCAGCGCGTTTTGCGCTGTTCTTTCTGGCTGGTCTTGCTGTTCGCGGCAGCCTGCTTCTCTTCAAGCAGCGCAATCTTCTTCTGGTGCTTCACCAGCGCATCGATGCGTGCAACCGTGGCACGCACACGCGTCTGCACCACGTCTTCGGTCAGTTCTTCTTCGTCGAAGACCACGACCTCTTTCACGTTGCGCACACCGCGCTTCAGGTCTTCGCCCAGCGCTACAATCTCGCGAATCACGATGGGTGAACGCGAAATCGCCTTCAACACGCGCAACTGTCCACGCTCGATACGCTTGGCAATTTCCACTTCGCCTTCGCGCGTCAACAGCGGCACAGTGCCCATCTCGCGCAGGTACATGCGCACCGGGTCATTGGTCTTTTCCAGGGTGCCGGGAGTCAGATCGAGCTCAACATCTTCGCCTTCTTCAAGCTCAAAATCTTTTTCCGCGCCAAACTTCGGCGCGTCCAGCAGGTCAATCCCCTGGCTGCCGATTGTCGTCATCAAATCATCGATGTCGTCCGCAGAAGTGCTGATATCCTCCGGCAACATGTCGTTCACATCGCCGTAAGTGAGATACCCCTTCTCCTTGCCGGTCTCGATGAGGTTAGTGATATCGTCTTCAAATTTGTCGTTGATGGCCAAATGGTTCCTTCTCTCCAGCACGATCGAGTTTATGCACCGGGTCGCGCGCCAGTGCAGAGCCCAAATCCGCTCGCAACAACATTTGGATGCCCAAACGTGCGCGTTTGCGGACACGGACTCCCGGTCCCCGCATCAAAAAGAGCGGACGTAATAATAGCTCGGAGCAGGATGTTCGCGCTTCAGGTTTCGCCTGGTCGCCCGCGAGCCGAAGCTCATATGTGGGGCAGAGGGGCGCGCATCCTCACAGAGATCAATAGATTAACACAGCTGATTTCGCCTCAAACGGTGAAAGTTTCAGCCGGGATTCCTCGCGGGTAACCGCAATCCCCCGCTTATCGAAACCCTGGACCGGGCAGACCACCATCTCTGGCCCGATGTTCCTGTCTATTTAGACGCGCTTTGACCTTAAAGTGACTCAAAGAAATCAGCACTTTGGGCGGTCAATTTCCGCTTGTGGCGGGCCCCCGCAACCGCCTCAATGCCCGGTCCAACTCCAACTTCCGCTGAGTCAGCAGGGCCAGTTCGGCAAAATCCCCCCGCCGCTCCGCCTCCTGAATTTGCGCCCGCATATCCCGCAACTCCGCTTCAATCTTTCGCTGCTGCAGGCTAACGACCGCGCCAATTACAGTTTCAGCCGCCGGCGGCTCCGTCTCTCCAAGTAAAGCCTCCGCCAACAACGCCCTTTGCGCCGGATTCTCGACCACATCCATCGGGTCTCGTGCTCCCCGCTGTGCCAGCGCCTGCAACGCCTCGAAAGCGCCAAGCCCCTCAAACCACAGCGGTTGCCTTGTCAATGCGTCCGCGGCCGTCCTGCGGGATTCCTCGTGCTCCGGATCGGTAATAGCCAGCGCCCGCAGCATCACCCGCTCCACCTCGGTCAGCGCCGTCGTTCGCACCTCGATGCGATCCCTCCGCCGCAGGGCTGCCTGCCGCAACTCCTCCCGCAACACCGCCGAGTCGATGCCGAGCTTCTGTGCCGCATCCATTGCAAACTGGTCCCGCACCAGCTTCTGCGGAATCCGCCTGATATGCGGCAGCAAATAATTCATGGCCTTCAACTTCTGGTCCGCCGCTGCTCCGGGAAACATCTGCCGCGCCCGCTCAATCAGGTAGTCCGACTGCCTCCGTGCCCCCATCACTGCCTGTGTATAGGCCTCGACTCCCCGTTCGCGGATAAACCGGTCCGGGTCCAGCCCCCCATCGAGAGTCACCAGCTTGAGGTTGAAGCCTTCCTCGGTCAGCAAAGCAATGGACTTTTCCGCCGCGTTGGCGCCCGCAGCATCTGGGTCGAAATTCACCACCACATTCTGCGTATGGCGGCGCAAAATTGCCACCTGCTGCTCGGTAAATGCCGTCCCGCTGGTGGCAATTACGTGCTGAATTCCGCGCAAAAACAGCGAAATACAGTCCATTTGCCCCTCAACCAGCAGCGCATATCCCGCTTGTCGGATCGCGGATTTAGCCTTATCGAGGTTAAAAAGCACCTGCCCCTTGGTATAGAGCGGCGTTTCGGGCGAATTGATGTACTTGGCCCCCGCCTTTTCACCCGTTTCCAGCGTCCTTGCTGTAAACGCGATCACCCGCCCGCTCTCATTACAGATCGGAAACGTTACCCGCTTCCGAAATCGGTCGTAGACGGGCCCTTGCGTCCCATCGCCCTGCTCTTTCGAGCTGAAAAGCCCCGATGCCCGTAGCGTTTCCTGGTCCGCCACTCCGCTGAGCCGGTCGCGCAGCGCTCCAAAGCTGTCCGGAGCGTATCCGATTCTGAAAACCTTGATCCCCTCCGGCGTCATTCCGCGCCCTGCCAGGTATTCCCGCGCCAGCGCCCCTTCCGGCCCGCGCAACTGCTCCTCAAACCAGCTAGCCGCCGCCTCATGCAGGTCCAACAGTTTCCCGCGCAGACGCGCTTCAGCAGCTTCCTCAGGGGAAGAGAACTCCCGCTTCGGCAGCGGAATCCCATTCTTCTGCGCCACGATCCGCACCGCCTCGGGAAAACCGACGTTCTCAATCTTGCCCACGAACGAGAAGACATCCCCCGAAACGCCGCATCCGAAGCAGTGGTAAAACTGCCGCACCGCGTGCACGCTGAACGATGGCGATTTTTCCTTGTGAAACGGGCACAGTCCCGAGTAGTTCTGCGCTCCGGCTTTGCGCAGTCGGATGTATCCCTCGATCACCTTGACGATGTCGACCTGCTGCTTGACGGTTTGTGCGAAGTCCGACACGGATGGAATCTGTAGTTAAGGATAGCCGCCCGCGCGTCTCATCAGCCTGTGCACTTCACGTCTCAAATAGCCCAACAATCCACTCTATCTACTGGCACATCCGATCTTTCCGCGGGCAAACTGATGATCAAACAATCACGTTATCAAGTCGTCCGCGAAGGAATTCTCAATCGCATGGCCGGCGTAATGCGACCGCAAGCGGCTCATTTACTCAGAACCCTCCCGGTCCGGGACCACCCTGCCCACCCTGGTTGTCCTGATTGCCCTGGTTTCCTTGATTTCCTTGATTGCCCTGACCGCCCCTGCCGGCCCGACCGCCCCGACCACCTCCGCCACCACCCTGGCCTCCGCCTCCGCCTCCGCCTCCACCTCCACCGCCACCTTGGCTTCCACCACCACCTTGACCTCCGCCACTCCCTTGGCCGCCCTGGTCGCCCTGCCCACCGCCTTGGTTGCCCTGGCCACCCTGATTGGCTTGGTTGCCCTGGCCACCCTGGCTGCCTTGGTCGCCGCCCTGGCCACCCTGATTGGCTTGATTGCCCTGGCCAGCTTGGCTGCCTCGGCCGCCGCCCAGGCTACCCTGTCCGCCATTGCGGTTACCTTGACCATTCGCAGCGCCGTTATCGAGACCGCTGAAAGCATTTGCCGCCGTCGATGCCAGCCGGGTGTATGCGCCGTTCATCGCCGCTGCGAGCGCGCCCATTCCTGCGACGGATCCGGATGTGATGAGCGCCAAAACCAATACATACTCGACCGCGGTCCCGCCTTCAGTGGCAGCCGTGATTCGTTCGATTGAATTGCGCAGGCTGGAAAGAAAATGATCCATGGATTCCTCCCATTGGCCTTGATCAACTGGTAACTCAAAGTCATGGCCGTGCTATCCGCTGGGTTCGTCCTTCGGCTTCTTCGGGGAAGAAATGCGGCGCCAATTCATCGGCGCATTGTGCATTTTGAGGGAACAATACAGGCAGGATGGACTCCTATGCAACCGGCAACAATCCCTCGTCAGATTTTCTTGGGGGGATCTTTCGTAACACATCAACGTGTTACTCCATCAAATGGCGTGATCGCAGGACAAGAAATTGCCACAACTCAAGAACTCGGCAAGAAGAGCGTCGGTTCCTCTCGCGCCTCAAGCGCCCGGGCGACTGACTGGGATTAGGTTCTTCCGCCGCGAATACCGCACTGCTTGCCGCCGGAATTTAGAACGCTGTCACATTCGGCGATTGGATTTGATTTAATGCCCGTATCGCCTGCGCGCCGCGCCCGGACTCGAACTCCCCGGGCTATCCTGCTGCGCAGGCGCTATCTGCGGTTCCGTCCGTTCATACGACGGCACGAACGGTTTCCCATCGATGATGTACACCACAGTCCAAGCAACTTCCACGGGCTGCCCGTCGACCAGATACGGCTTGTACTTCCACTTATTGATCGCTGTGGCGAGGGAATCTTTTAGATTCTGACTCCAGAACGCTGTGTCTTCATTCCTCGCCTTCACGCTTCCATCCTTGTGAATAATGATGGGAATTGGAAAGCTGCCGCGAAACGGAAATCCATTCGGCATCAGCGGAATCGACGCGCCTACTTCGTACACCGACACCGGCTTCGGATGTCCTGGCTCAATGGTGTACGGCTCGGGAATTGCATCCTTAGCCGGTTTTACAAGGTCGGCGTTTGCATCGGCCAGCGATTCCAGCAGCGTCACCTTCATCTCCGCGATCAACGCGCCCTTGAAGATCACCTTCACATCGCGCGCTACTGTTCGTCCCTCGAATGGTTGCAGATCTTCAAACTGCACAGTCGTGTCGGAGGTCGCCGTGAGTCGTAGATGGTAGTCGTCGTCAAAGCACATCGTCGGGAACAGCCAATCCGGGTTGGCCCGGTCGGCGTAGCGCTGCGTATCGATGACGGAAACGCAATTCAGCTTTACACCGGCGGTGGTGGCGCGCTTCACATCCATGTTGTAATCGGGTTGAACATTCGCCATCTGGTAGAGCGGATCAATCACCGGCTGCGCAACCCGCAAGACCAAAAAACGATCATCGAAACCGACCTTGCTGGGTTTGCTCAGGTACTGAGAGATCTCCGAAACGGTCCACTCGCTTCCCGTGAGCCTCTGTTCCGAACTCTTGAAGGTGCGCGCCCACTGGCTCGGCCCCAGGTGCCACTCCTCCATCGTTCCACTCACCGGCTTCTTCGCGCCGGGCGTAATCACCTGGAAGTCCATCTTCATGTGCCAAGGCTTCAGATTGTCCCCGGCCAGCGCATTCGCCTTAATCCCGGCAATCATCACCCGATGTGCCAAGTCGCTGATCTGCGTTGTCGCCACTGACGGGTGTTCACCGGCTGCGGAAGCCGGCGCCTCCTGTCCCGCCGCGCCAGCCTGCCAGAGAAGTAGACACGCAGCGCCGGAAAGAACAATCGGTGCCCTGTTACCCTTCAACGATAAATAAGAAAAGAAACCAACCAAGGGAGCTCTCAACATTTCGATCCACCATCTTACACATTTCTATCTGGATCGATCATCCTGATGGACCGCCGCTGGTTCTGACCGTGCCGGGAGGAGAGAATCTATTGCGACTTCCACGACGTCAAGAATTCCTTCATCTTCCCTGAGTTGTACGTCTTGCAACACTCTTCCAGATCGCCACTCTTCTTCGCCGTCAAGATTTTCCCGTCCGCGTCCAAAACGACGAAATACGGATAAGCAGAAATCTTCGGGAACTGGCTAAGGAATGCGGAGTTCTCATTCTGCGGGCTCATGTTAACTTTCATCACGACATAGTTTGCGGTGAGCTGTTCGCGCACATCTGCGTGATCGGCTAAGAACTTGTCCAGGTACTTGCACCAGACGCACCAGTCCCCGCCCACTTCGATCAGAATCCGCTTGTGCGCTCGAGTCGCGGCAGCTTGGGCCATAGCGAGGTCTTTCTGCGGATCACGCTTCGGATCGTATGCGCTCGCATAGTCCTCCGGAGCTGTGTGCACGGACGCTGGCTTGAGACGCTCATACGCCGGCACAAATGGCTTACCATCGAGCGGATACATGACAGTCACACCAACCTCGATCGGCTGACCATCGACAATGTACGGCTTGTACTTCCACTGGCCCACTGCGTTCATGAGAGCATCCTTTAACTCCCGCCACCCGCTCAGCATGAAGATCGAACCTGGCCCCATCTGGTCCACTTGCACCTTAACAGTTCCATCTTTATGAATCAGTACAGGCACCGGCGCCGTGCCCTGATAAAAGGTCCCATCCGGTCGAAGTGGAACATGCGCCCCTACCTGGTACACCGGTTCAGGCGCGGGGAATCCCGGCTCGATAATGTAGGGCTGAGAAACTGCGTTCTTCGCGGGCTGCACTAACTCGGGAGTTGCGTTCTCAAGAGCTTCGAGGAACGTCACCTTCATGGCCGCGATCAGATTGCCTCTCTGGATCACCTTCACGTCCCGCGCGACCGTGCGCCCCTGGAATGACTGCAAATCGTCAAACTGCACCGACGTATCGCCCGCCACCGTAAGCCGTAGGCGCGTTTCGGAATCGAAACACATCGTGGCAAACGGCCAGTCAGGATTCGTCTCTTCGGCGTATCGTTTCGGATCGGGCACCGACACGCAGTTCAAAGCAACTCCCGCCGTATTCACCCGTTGAACGACAAGGTCATAATCCGGGTGAATGTTCGCGGCCTGGTACATCGGATCCACGACTGGCCTGGCAGTCCGCAAATTGAGAGCGTAGTACGAAAAACCGCCCGCTCCCGGCTTCGTCTGGTAGTGCTCAAACTTCGAGACGCTCCACTCCGCCCCGTTGAGATTCGGTGTTCCCCCATGGTAAACGCGACGCCACTGGTGCGGTCCAACGTACCACTCCTCAATCGAACCGCTTACTGGCTTGGGGACACCCGGCTCGATCACCTGGAAATCGATCTTCATGTGCCAGGGCTTCAGATCGTCTCCGGTCAGAGCATTCGTTTTCAGGCCGTTCTCGAGAAGCCGATGCGCCGCAGCGTTGGTTTTTTCAGACAAGAGCGGCTGATGCCCATCGGCTGCGACTGCCCGCGCATCCTGCGCTGCATTTGATTGCGCTGGCAAACAAGAAACAAGAGAGAGGATCAGTACACAAACAAACGCGGGTCTCCTCACAGAAGAAGACAATTCAAACATGGCAGGCCTCATTGGATTGACCCACCATCTTACACACGTTCATCGGTTTCCGTGAGAGTTGACTCTGTAACTATGGTTCATGGTCTTGCAGTTGCCGTAGTGCCTAGTCCACGCCTCATTCATCCCGCAGCGCCTGCATTGGCTGAATCGACGCCGCCCTGCCGCGCCGGAATCAGCGCGGCCACCAGCCCAATCGCCGTCAGCGCCACCGCAACTGCAACATAGGTACTCGCATCCAGCGGCTTCACTTCGTACAGGAATCCCTTGATCAGTCGTCCCGTCGCGAATGCCAGCACCAGCCCAGACAACCAGTCCCGCGCCGATCAAGATCGATCCCTGTCGCAGCACCAGCTTCGCCACGCTACCCCGCGTCGCACCAAGCGCCATGCGCACGCCGATCTCGCGCCGCCGATAACTCACAAGCTGCGACAGCACGCCATACAAGTCCCGCAATCACCATCGCAATCGCCAGCCCTGCAAACGAGCCCACCAGGTAAAGTCCGAGCCGCTGGCTGAAGGTGTTCTTGTCCACGGCTTCCTGCATGGTCTGGAAATTGTCGAGCGCGAAACCCGGGCGCCCACTGGTGAAACACCGACCGCATCTCCTGCGCCACCGGAATATCTCCCGCGCGTCTTCACTACGAACGTCACCACGGTCTTCAGCAGCGCCTGGTAAAACAGCGAAGTCGTTGGAATCTGCTGCTGCGACAGCATAATCAGCGGCTGCACTTCGCCGCCAACGCTCGATCCACCTGGTCGCCCAGCACGCCCACGATCGTGAACGGCTTGATCATCCCCGTGTCCTTGCCGCCCAGGTTGATTTGCTTGCCCAGCGGATCCTTACCCGCAAAATACTTCTTCACCAGCGCCTCGTTCACGACCGCGACAAACGGAGTCGTCAGCGCATCGCCCTCGCCGATCATGCGACCTCGCACGATGGGAGTTCCCAACACGCGCGCGTAATCCCCGCTCACCGCAGTCACGCTCGCCTGCGGCTTATTCGCGCTATCCGTTCGGCTGCCCGAGGATATCGAAGCTCGACCCCAGATTCATCCCCGACAGCGGCGGCGACGTGGCGAGCGCCGCACTCTCCACGCCCGGCACCTGCCTGATCCGCTCCAGCACCGGCTCATAGGTCGTCATCGCCACCGATGACCGGCGCATTCCCCGTGTCTTCTGAAACCGCCATTCCCGAGAATCCCGCCGCATCCGCCGGCATCGCCGTAAACGTTGTAACGTGCGCTGTCTCAAATCCCAGGTCGCGACTGCTCCAGGTTCCACAACGTGCGGAAAAGCAGCCCCGTACCCACCAGCAGCAGCGTCGACAGCGCCACCTCGCCGGCTACCAGCCATCCGCTCAGTTTTCCGCCGGTCGACTTCGAGCCCAACACCGCGCGAGGCCGCCTGCAGCGCCACCTGCGGATTCGCCCTCGCCACCAGCAGTGCCGGCAGCAGCGACGAAAGCACAGTCGTCACCGCCGCAATCCCCGCCAGCACCAGCAGCACCGTCCAGTGAATCGCAATCGAATCCGCGCGCGGAATCGTCCCATCCGGCAGCTTGCGAATCGCCACCATCGCCAGCTCCGCCAGCGCCACGCCCACGCCGCATCCCAGCAGGCTCAGCAGCAATCCTTCTGAAAGCATCTGCACGATCAGCCGCGTCTTGCCCGCACCCAGCGCAGCTCGCACCGCAAACTCCTGCTGCCGCCCCAGCGCCCGCGCAATCAGCAGGTTCGAAACATTCGCGCACGCAATCAGCAGCACCAGCCCCAGCGCACCCAGCAGCGCATACAGCACCGGCTTCACCGGTCCCGTCAGCACTTCCTGGTACGGATCCACGCGAAACGTGACCGGCGTGTCGTTGTGCTCATGCGGAATGCGCGCCGCAATGGCATTCACTTCCTGCTGCACCTGCGCCACCGTCACGCCCGGCCGCATGATCGCCGGCGACATTGAAGAAGTGGTAGCCGCGATCCTTCAACATCTCCGGCGTCGGCTGAATCGGCAGCCACACACCCTTCTTCAGGTCCGGCGCCCATGCTTTCCGGAAAGTTGAACGACTCGCCGGCATCACGCCTACCACCGTCGTCGGCTTTCCGCCCAGTTTCACCACCTGGCCCACAATGTTTGGGTCGGAGCGAAACGTATCTCGCCACAGTCCTTCTGACAGCATCACCACGGGCGGGCCGCCGGCTTGCCCCTCCACATCGGTAAACGTGCGACCCAGCATCGGCCTGCTGCCCCAGCATCGAGAACAGATTCGTCGTCACCCTCGGCGCCACCACACTGATCGAGCTGTCCCGCGCCTGAAGCACGCTCACGTCTTCCGCGTAGCCGACCGGAGCCTTCCAGCAGCTTTGACTGCGTGCGAATGTCGCGAAATTCAGCCATGAAGTCGACCCGAAACTCGGCTTGTCGCCGCCCGGCCCGATAAACACCAGCCTGTCAGAATGTGCATAGGGCAGCGGCCGCAACAGCACGTTGTCGATCACGGTGAAGATAGCCGTGTTCGCGCCCACTCCCAGTGCCAGCGTCAAAATTGCCAGCAGTGCCATCCCCGGGGTTTTGCGCAACTGCCGAATGCCATAGCGCAAGTCGTAAAGGAAATTCTGCATGTCGAAAGCCTCCGGGTGAGAAAGACACGTATGTGACGGATTCGCGCAGGTGAGGTTCCAATTCGAATTGTAGTTTGCAACCTCAGCATTCCCGCACTTCTTTGTGACCATCGCCCTCTCGCCTTACTATGGCCTTTCGGAGAATGATTCCCATGCGCCGCCATCCAGCCGTTCTCGCTGTTGCTTTCCTTATGCCTCTTGCCGTAGCTGCTCAAGCCCCTACGCAAACGCCTCCTCCGCCCACTGAAACGCAGATCAAAGCCGCGGCTGCGATGCCCTTCCGCAATCCCACTCTCCCCATTGACCAGCGCGTCGACGATCTAGTGGGCCGCCTCACGCTCGAAGAAAAAGTCTCCCAGCTGATCGACCGCGCCGCCGCCCATCCCGCGCCTCGATATCCCCGCCTACAACTGGTGGAACGAAGGCCTCCACGGCATCGCGCGCTCCGGCTTCGCCACCATGTTCCCGCAGGCCATCGGCAACGCCGCCACATGGGACGCGCCGCTCGTCCATTCCATCGGCGAAGTCGTCTCCACGGAAGCTCGCGCGAAGTACAACGACGCCATTGCCCACGGCAATCACGACCGCTACTTCGGCCTCACTATCTGGTCGCCCAACATCAACATCTTTCGCGATCCTCGCTGGGGCCGCGGCCAGGAAACCTACGGCGAAGATCCATTCCTCACCGCACGCCTCGGCACTGCATTCGTCGAAGGCATCCAGGGCGACGATCCGCACTACTTCCGCGCCATCGCCACGCCCAAGCACTACGCCGTGCACAGCGGACCCGAGTCTACGCGCCACAAAGCCGACGTCGAACCCACTCCGCACGACCTCTGGGACACTTACCTGCCGGCCTTCCGCGCCACCATCACCGAGGGCCACGCCGACTCCATCATGTGCGCCTACAACGCAGTCGACAATGTCCCCGCCTGCGCCAGCAAAATGCTGCTCGGCGACATCCTCCGCGGCGACTGGCGCTTCCAGGGCTTCGTCACCTCCGACTGCGGCGCCATCGGCGACTTCTCCGAGCCCAACGGCCATCACTACTCGGCCGATTTCGCCTCACGGCTCAGCCGCCGGCATCCTCGCCGGCACTGACACCGACTGCGGCACCGAATATCTCAAGCTCACCGACGCTGTGCAAAAGGGCCTGCTCACCGAAGCTCAGCTCGATGTTTCCGTGAAGCGTCTCTTCACCGCGCGCATGAAGCTCGGCATGTTCGATCCCCCGGAGCAGGTCCCGTTCTCCACGATCCCGCTACTCCGTCGTCGATTCACCAGAGCACGCCGCGCTCGCCCTTCGCGCCGCACGCGAATCCATGGTCCTGCTCAAAAACGACAACCATTTTCTCCCGCTCGATCCCGCAAGACACCAGACCATCGCCGTCATCGGACCCCTCGCCGGTTCGCGCATCGCTCTCGAAGGCAACTACAACGCCATCCCGCTCCACCCCGTCCTCCCCATCGACGGCATCGAGAAGGAGTTCGGCCACGACCACGTCCTCTACGCCCAGGGCGCGCCCTACATCATGGGCGGTGAGCTTCCCGTCCCGCGCACCATGCTCCGCGCCTCCGGCGATTCCACGGTAGAGGGATTGGAAGGGCAAGTACTTCTCCCACCCCAGCTTCGACGGCGCACCCGAGATGGTCCGCATCGACAAGGAAATCGACTTCGACTGGGCCTTCGCCAACCCCGTCCAGCCCACCGACACCACCACCCAGGCCTTCGCCGTTCGCTGGACAGGCGCCATCGCCGCCCCGGTCGCCGGGACCGACAACTTCCAGGTCCGCCTGCCGTTCTGCTATCCCTGCAGCGACAAGCTGAAGTTCGCCATTTATCTCGACGGCAAACAGCTCGTACCCGCCGCCCCGCCAACGCCGACAACCGAGCAAGCTGCCGCCCTCCGGCCGCAACTACGGAGCGATCCAGCACTTTGCCATCCCCTTCGCCGACACTCGCCCGCACGACCTGCGCATCGAGTACACCCAGACCGCGCCGCATCACCGGCGCTGGAATCGCTTTCGAGTGGACGCCCGCGCCACGAACTCCTCCAGGACCAGGCCGTTGAAGCCGCGAGGAAGGCTGACGTCGTTGATCGCCTTCGTCGGCCTCACCCCGCGCCTCGAAGGCGAAGAGATGAAAGTGGACGCCAAAGGCTTCGCCGGCGGAGATCGCACCGACCTCGCCCTGCCCGACGTCCAGCAGCAACTGCTCGAGGCGGTCGCCAAAACCGGCAAACCCATCGTCATCGTCCTGCTCAACGGCAGCGCCCTCGCCGTGAACTGGGCGCAGCAAAACGCACGTGCCCTGCTCGAAGCCTGGTACCCCGGCCAATCCGGCGGCCAGGCCATCGCCGAAACCCTCAGCGGCAAGAACAATCCCGCCGGTCGCCTACCCATCACCTTCTACACCGGCGTCGATCAGCTCCCCGCCTTCGACGACTACTCCATGGCAAACCGCACCTACCGCTACTTCAAAGGCAAGCCGCTCTACGCCTTCGGCGACGGCCTCAGCTACACCACATTTAGCCTATTCCGGCCTCCGACTCTCCGCGCAAATCCCTCCGCGCCGGCGATCCTCTTACGGCGAAGCCGACGTCCGCAACACCGGCTCACTGCCGGGCGACGAAGTCTCCGAACTCTACCTCACCCCCCCGCAATCCGGCCTCGCTCCCAGGCTCGCTCTTGCAGGCTTCCAGCGCGTCCATCTCGAATCCCGGCGAAACCCGGCATCTCACCTTCACACCTCGATCCGCGCACCCTCTCGCAAGTCGATGACAAGGGAACTCGCGCCATAGTTCCAGGGGAATACAAGCTTTCCCTGGGTAGTTCCCAACCCGACGGTGACGCAGCCTCGACGGTCCAATCCGCCTCCTTCACCATTACCGGTACCAAAGAATTCCTCGCTGAATCCTGCAAGCGTGCGAGACCGCCGACATGGAGCGATCTCCAAGCTCCTGAGCCGCGGTTTGTTATTCCCCATTCCCTGTCCCTACTCCGTGCTTAAAAATACTTGTTGCAACGAATATCTTTCTTGCCGCATCAAAAAGGTGAAAGGAGCCACCCCAATGGCAACCAGTACCTCTACCCCCTCCGGCAACCACCACCTGGAAACTCGACCCCGCTCACTCCCATGCCGAGTTCAAGGTCAAGCACATGATGATCTCCAACGTGAAGGGCAGCTTTAACGGCCTCTCCGGCACCCTCACCGAGCACACGACCGACGCCACCCTCTCGAGTGTCGAGGCTTCCATCGACGTCGCCACCGTCAACACCGGCGACGCTCAACGCGACGCCCACCTCAAGAGCGCCGACTTTTTCGATGTCGAGAAGTACCCCACCATGACCTTCAAGTCCACCTCGGTCAAACCCAACGGCGACGGCGGCTACAAAGTCACTGGAGACCTGAACTTGCACGGCGTCACCAGGCAGATCACCTTCAACGTCGACGGCCCAAGCGCTCCCGGCAAGGACCCATGGGGCAATACCCGCATCGGCCTTTCCGCAACCACGAAGATCAACCGCAAGGACTTCGGTCTGACTTGGAATGCGGCCCTTGAAACCGGTGGCATCCTCGTCGGCGACGACGTCCACATCACCGTGGAAGCCGAGTTCATCAAGGGCTGAAAGCAGCGGTCAGTGAACAGTGATCAGTGGGCAGCGAAAAACAGCCGGCACGAGCTGCTCCGCGGCAGTTTCGATGCCGCATTTCTCTGATTTTGCGGTCCCGCTCACTGTTGCTGGGTCCATCGTCAACTTGTTCACTGACCACTGTTCACTGATCACTGCCACGAGATACTTGTTGCAACGAATATCTTCCTCGCGCATCCAATATTTGTAAGCCACAAACAGCAAGTCGGAGGTCCACTATGTCGCTTCGTGCGGTCAAACAGATTCTTGAAACCAAGCCCACCATCGAGGGCGCGGGCGTTAAGCTACAGCGCGCCTTCGGATTCGGCAAAACAAAGGAATTCGATCCATTCCTGTTGCTCGACGATTTTCGCAACGAGAATCCCTCGGACTACCTCGCCGGCTTCCCCTGGCACCCGCACCGCGGCATCGAGACCATCACCTACGTCCTCGCGGGCGAGGTCGCGCACGGCGACTCCCTCGGCAACAAGGGCCGCATGACTGCAGGCGACGTCCAGTGGATGACCGCCGGCAGCGGCATTCTGCACCAGGAGATGCCGAAAGGCGACGAGCGAGGACGCATGCACGGCTTTCAGTTGTGGGCCAACCTGCCCTCGCACCTCAAAATGACCGATCCGCGATACCAGGACATCCCCTCTTCGGCCATCCCCGAAGTTACCGAGGATGATGGAACGAAGGCCCGTATCATCGTTGGCGAGTTCTGGGGCAAGCGCGGACCCGTCGAAGGAGTGGCGGCTGATCCGAGCTATGTGGATATTTCAGTCCCGCCGAACAAGCTGCGCCGCATCAAGGTTGACGTCACGCGGAACGCCTTCGCTTACGTCTTCGCAGGCTCAGGCGCCTTCCGCGATGCCTCGGATCCGAAAGCTGTGCTGACCGAATCGGCGGTAGATCCAAACGCACCGGCAAAGTACGACGCGAAAAACCATTCGCTCGTTCTGTTTGATAGAGGAGACGAGATTGTCGTGCAGGCCGGTCCTGAAGGCATTCGTTTCCTGCTTGTCTCTGGCAAGCCGCTCGAGGAGCCGGTAGCATGGTACGGCCCCATCGTGATGAACACGCAAGCCGAGTTGAATCAAGCAATGCACGAACTGCAAACCGGCAAGTTCATCAAACACCAGTAACCGGCTGCTTCTCACGCAGCACAAAAATGCCCCGGCACTCAGGCCGGGGCTGACTATCTTTGATGAAGGGTCCGATTCCTGGAAACTGCCTCCCGGGCAATACACCATCCGGGTCGGTGCATCCTCCCGGAGTCTGCCGTTGCAGCAGACATTCTCCTTCGAGAAATGAGCTCCAAAACGTGAAGAAGGCCTGATCTCAGGCCTTCTTCACGTCGACTTCCTAATTCGTTAAAGCCAGCTCATCACCGTTCGTTCGTCGCGTAAGACCGAACAACGTCAAGACTCGAGGACCCAAAGGCGGCATGAACAGGCACCTTGCGGCTGCTGAGCACGCTCGCGGAGATCGGAAAGAGCTCAGCCTCAGGTTCAGGTTCCTCTACTCGGGTCAGGAGTGTCGCGCGGTTCTCTTCAATAATCCGGCGTTCAGGGGTTTCAACCCTCTCCGCAAGGATCTGCTGGATTCTTTCATCCAGCCTGTGCCTCGATTCCAGCTCAGCGGTGTCTTCCTGCTCCGTCTGTTTCCTTTTCCCGAACAATGAAGAGAAGAAACCTCGTTTGCCGTCGTGTGCCATCGCTTGCGGTACTCCTGGGGAAAGTAGTTGCGGCCAATGCACTGTCTCGCGCCGGGTTTAGACTGCGGTCGCAAACATTGCCGTAGTTAGAGAGTCTTACATCGATAGCACTTCCGGGCCATCCCCGGATGGTCACCGCTGGTAACCCAAATAGTCATCGGCGCGCAGGTACTTGAGACACGACGGAAGCACATGGAGGTTGAATTTCATCCGATGATTTGGCGCGGCAGCGCGGGCTACAAGGCGGACGGCAATTCCGCAGATAGCACGGCCTCCGCCGACATCCCCCGCCGCCGCAGTTCGCGAATACTCAACGCGTCATGCCTCTTTGCCAATCGCCGTCCCTGCTCATCCACGCTCAACTCGCAGTGAAACCACTTCGGATCCGCTAACCCCAGCGCCCGGTTCAGCAGCATTTGCCGCGCCGTCGACTTCAGCAGATCTGCCCCGCGCACCACCTCCGTGATCCGCATCGCGGCATCGTCAGCCACGCACGCCAGTTGATAACTCGGCACCCGATCCCGCCGCCAGACGAGAAAATCGCCGAAATCTACCCCCGCGACAAACCGCTGCGGCCCCAGGCTGCCGTCGACAAATTCGACAGGCTCTCCATCCGGCACGCGAAACCGCCAGTTCATCCTGCGTGGCTCTTCGCCCGTGTCGCTGGAGATCTCAAACTCACCTTCGCCCTGGCGCAATGGACGACAGGTCCCCGGATACACCGGCTCATCGTCCGGATCCTGACCGCGTCCTGCACCCTCATGCGGAGCACTCACCGCGGCAGCCAGATCCTTCCGCGAGCACCGGCACGGATAGATGAACCCTCCCTCGCGGAGTCGCTTCCAGGCTTCTAGATACACCTCGCCCCGCTCGCTCTGCGCATACGGTCCGAACGCGCCGCTTACATCCGGCCCCTCATCCCAATCCATCCCCAGCCATCGCAGATCCTCAAGCGCTCCCTCGGCATACTCCGCCCCGCTCCGGTCCCGGTCGAGGTCTTCCATCCGCATCACCAGCACGCCGCCCGCATCCCGCGCTCGCCGCCACGCCGTCGCAAACGTCCGCGCATGCCCGATGTGCAGGTATCCCGTAGGCGAAGGCGCAAGCCTGCCCCGATACCCCGAACCCGCCGTTGAAGAGCCAAGACTCAATTCACGTTCAGTGTAGCCACACCGGCCAACCGACGCGAACTCGCCTGCGCCGATCCGTTCCCACACGAAGTGTCCAACTGTGACTCAGCGATAACTGGAGAGTCTAAGAATATGCCGGATCCGCGGAACCATTCCGCGCCGAATACATCCAACGGTTAAGACGCTCCGACGTCGTACTGAAGTCCCGTGACAACGGATGGGTGAAAGTGTTCTAAGAGGTAGACAGACCATTCCAAGCGAGAAGCGATTGGATCACAATCTCGAGGTGAATCGCCGCACGGACCTCAATACGTGTGCATGCACACCGAGGGTCTTTGTGTGGATCGCCCGCGCTCTCCTGATGTTGACTGCGATCTCGCTGATCACAATGCCCGTCACACAGCATCTTTGGACCTGGGATCGTTTTCTCCACGGCGGCAGGGATTTCGAGTTGAGCACGCTCATGATCCTGTCATTCCTCGGCCTTGCCCTGGTGCTCTCGAAGAATCTCAAACAGTGTTTCGACTCATTGTTTTCGGCATTGTGCATTCTCGCGTTCGCGTGTCATGAGCGCGTGCCGATCAGGATCACATGGGCAGTCTCGATATTTCGTACGGAGTACGTAGCCGCTTCAGACACGGACAAGTATGGCACTCCTCTCCTCATCTGATCCTCTGCCTCTCCAAGTACGCGACAAGCAAGGCTGAAACTGAGCCCCTCGAGCTACGTTGCCACCGTCAGCATCAAACGCCTGATACGGAGAGACCAATGAAATCATCTGAAGTTTTAAGCGCATGGGCCAGAATCCTTGCCGGTCGTGCACCTTCTCTTTCGATCGAGATCACCAAGGAATGCCCTTTGCGCTGTCCCGGATGCTACGCCTTCGATGCGGCGCATCTGGGAGGCCCGACACAACTGCGCGAACTCTCTGACTTCAAGGGCGACGAACTAGTTGTGAGAGTGCTCGCCCTGATCGACGAGCATCGGCCGCTCCATATCTCTTTGGTGGGCGGCGATCCGCTCGTTCGATACCGCGAACTCGACGCGCTCCTGCCACAAATCGAGAGCCGCGGTGTACACACCCAGGTCGTCACCAGCGCATTCAGGGAGATTCCGGCTGCATGGATGAAGTTCAAGAAACTGAACGTCGTGGTCTCCGTCGATGGCTTGCAGCCCGAACATGATGAGCGCCGCAAGCCCGCGACCTACGACCGCATCCTCAAGAACATCCAGGGTGCTCGAGTCACTATTCACTGCACCGTCACATCGCAGATCGCACAGCGCCCCGGCTACCTCGACGAATTCCTTGGATTCTGGACGAACCTGCCTCAGGTGAACAAGGTCTGGTTCAGTATCTTCACTCCTCAGCGCGGCGCAACCGACAAGGAGATACTCACCGCTTCGCAGAGAACAGAAGTGATTGCCACCCTACGGCAGCTGAGGTTGAAATACCCGACGCTGGACATGCCGGAAGCAGTCATTCGAGAGATTGTCTCCCCACCCGGAAATCCAGAAGAATGCATCTTCGCCAGGACCACCGAGATTATCTCCGCCGATCTCAAGACTCGAATCACTCCATGTCAGTTCGGCGGAAATCCTGATTGCGAACGGTGCGGCTGCATCGCATCGATGGGTCTGGCCGCTGTTGGGCACCATCGCGTGGTGGGCCGCCTTACTGCCGGTCATCTTTTCATGGCTTCGGATCGACTGGGCAAACGATGGAGGAGATTCAGGCAAACCATCTCTCCCAAACCCACCGTCGATCGAATCCCTTCCCCATTCAACATCCTTGCGCCTTAACCGGCACTCCATGGACTCGACACAGGAGCAACAAACACCGGGCGTCGAACCGAAGGCGATTTGAGACGGGAGTGGCGGAATTTGCCGAACCGGATCAAACCTAGTCTGACTCGTCGTCTCTCCGGGCTTCTTTCGAGCTATCGACCTGATGGTGCTCGTACTTTCCAATGCTCTCGTTCAGATGATTCGGGTCGACTGATACTTGCACCACGTCCATCTCGTGCCCGTCCAGATCGAGCACGAACAGTCCCATCTGCGGTCCCTCAGGATGCATATAGATCAAGGTCTGGCTATTGCCGCTGTGGCTGGTCTCGCGAATCACGCGCTCCCACTCCGCACCAAGTTTCTCTTCTACCATCTTGTTCAGCTCTTCGCCGTCAACATCCGCGTGGAAGTCGTCGATCTCGGCAACGTGCATCCCGCTCACGCCGCCGCTCGTTGCCTTGTGCGAAATGAAGCTGATCAGGCCAAGAAAGGGAATGCGCTGCGCATGCACGTGATAGCGCGACTCGATCGAACTCACCACGCCGTCAAACCCGCCCTGCGCACCGCCGCCCGCCAGCACCACCACCGGTACCGCCAACGCCAGAAAGCAAATCGGAATCAGCACGAGACGTCTCATTCGTCACCGTCCTTCTTGGTTTTGTCTTTCGCTTTATCTTTGTGCGATTCCTTCTGGATATCGCCCAGCGCGCCAAGTCCGCCGATCCCTCCCAGCTTGCCCAAGTCCTCCATCTTCACGGGCCCCAGGATAAGCACGATGCTCAGTTCCTTCGGCTCCACATCGAGAATGAACATGCCGCGCGTCTCGCCGTTCACGATCTTCATCATCACGTCTGTGTTTCGCCGCTCTTCTTCTCGCGTTCGCGCACAATCGGCGACCAGTCGCTCGTCTCAAAGTAGGAGCGCAGCTTCTGGATGTCGTCCATCGAGTACTGGCCCTCTTTGTCGAATTCGTAGTCGCGAACGTAGATCCCGTCGAGTCCTTCGATCAGGCGCCGCGTCGCCGCGTCATCCTCGCCCTTACCGCTCATGAACTTCGCGGCAAACGCGAGCATGTTTTTGCCCAGTGTCACCTCGGTCACGTTCGAGGCCTTGGCAGCCAGTTCCTTTTCGACAGGCGACGGCAACGGCAGTTGCGAGTTCTGCGCCACCGCCGAAACAGTCAATCCAGTCAATCCCATCCCAAAAAAAAACAAAGCTGCAATCCAATTCTTCATCCCGATCTCCCCTTCCACGTCCTCTACCCTTGGGTGCCCCATCCTTGTGGCGTATCTAGCCGCAAGGGTGGGAAAGCACGATCCGTGCCAACCCGTCTTACTTCTCCTCGCGGTTACGTGCCGCGAGCCGCCGATTCATGTCGTTCAATGCGCGATTCGTAATGCGTAATGCCGTCAACACCTGCTGCTTTGCCTCTTCGCCCTTGCGCCGGTCTTCCACTTGCCGCCAGCTGTAGCCGCCGACAATCACTCCCACCAGCAACACGGATGCCGCCAGCCGCTGCCACCACATCGTGTGGCTCTGCGCGCGCTCCGTATGCTGCATGCTTCGCTTCTGCATGATCCGGCGCTTCAGGCTCGGTGGCGCTGGCCGGCGCTCCATTGCCTGTCGTAATTCACGTTCGAACTCCCCATCCTTTTCGGACCGATTGGGTTGTTCTGGCTGATCAGGCCGTTCAAAGTCCACGGATGTACTCCTTCAAATGCGTTGTTGCCTTCGCGCGCAGCAGCTTCAGTCCGCGCTGCAGATTGCTCTTCACTGTCGCTACCGGCGCATCCACTGTCGTCGCAATCTCCTCCGGCGTCAAATCTTCCTGGTAGCGCAGTATCAGAGCCGCCCGCTGCGCCTCAGGCAACGTCCCGAGCAGATGCTCCAGCCGCGCGCTCAATGGCGAGGAACGCTCCGCCGCTGGCGCGCCGTGATTCTCTTCAATCTCCACCCACAGGTCCACGCCGCGCACCTTGCGCCGCCGCAGCGCATCGGCCGAGCGATTCATCGCCACGCGCCGCAACCAGAACATCGCGTGCTCGGGGCTCTCGATCCGATCCATATGCCTGTCCAGCTCCAGAAAAACGTCCTGCGCGACCTCTTCCGCCAATCCGCGATCGCCGGTCATCCGCCACGCGAGCGAAAACACCATGGACTGATGCTCGTCCACCAGTCGTTCGAAATCCGGGTGCCACTTCTCGGCCATGGGTTTCGCTTCTACCTTCTTATCCGCAATGGAACGCGGTTCGGGATGCAAAAGGTACGTTTTGAAGGAAAGAAAGTTCAGGCGGGCAGAAGACATTACCAAAAGCTGAGCAGGCAAAGGCGTTCAAGAGGACCTTAGAGCTTGAAACGAATAAAATCACCCCAGCAACGCAGGACATCCGACCCGTGCGTGAGGACAAGTGCTATGAGATGCAAGACTTTACTCAGCCTGATGTTCCTCGGATCGCTGTGTTTCGCAGGTTGCGGGGGTGTCACGACCAGAAGTACACCACCTTCGTCCGCTCCTTCCGTAACCACGGTCAGCGTTTCCTGCGCGGCAGCGAGCCTCCAGCCAGGCCAAACCAGCCAGTGTTCCGCGATCGTCTCCGGAACCGGCAGCTACAGCTCCAGCGTCACGTGGTCTGCGGTCTCAGGGACAGTCTCAAGCTCCGGCCTCTACACCGCCCCGTCCACTGTGCCCACGTCCGGCTCCGATAGCGTCAAGGCGACTTCAACCGAGGACTCCACAAAACTGGGAACCGCAAAGATCACCATCACCGCGCCTGCTGCACCGACCATCACCGCCGTCTCTCTCGCCTGCAGCCCGTCCACTATCGCGGATACCCAGACAGCGTCCTGCACTCCCACCGTCACCGGCACTGGAGCCTTCACCAACACCGTGAATCTTTCCATCAGCCCTGCTGCGGCAGGAACCCTCGGCAGCGCGTCTGGCGTAAGCTCGGGCACGGCCGTTACATTCACCCCCGCCAGCACAGGGGCAAATTCCGTCATCATCACCGCAACGTCCACCGCGGACTCCACGAAATTCCAATCTGCGCCGATCACGGTTACTGCGGCGACGGCCGGCCCCAGTTGCGCAGGCATGAGTACCGGAGACAACGCGAGTCTCAACGGATTCCTGCCTTTTACGGCGACCACTGCATGGAACACCGACATCTCCTCGGCTCCGCTCGACCCGAATAACTCGGCGATCACCTCCGCCTCAGGGTTCGCGGGCCTGCATCTGCATCACGACTGGTCTTCAGTGGCCGGAGGCAACTACGGCATCCCTTACGTCGTCGTCGATTCCAGCACGACCCCGTTGGTTTCGATCTCCGTCGTCGATTACGCAAGTGAGAGTGATGTTGCTGTCGCGCCATTCCCGATCACCGCTCCCATCGAGGGCTCGCCCGCCGATTGCGATGGTTGGCCCGACACTTACATCGGCGATTCGCATGTGCTTGTGCTCGATCGCCACGCCTGCATGCTCTACGAAACCTTCAACACGCATCGCTGCAACGGAGCCTGGAGCGCGTCATCGGAAACCATCTGGGACTTGAAGAATTACGACCGCCGTCCCTGGGGCTGGACATCCGCAGACGCTGCCGGGCTTCCAATCTTTCCCGGCCTCGTGCGCTACGACGAGGTCGCTGCCGGTGCAATCAATCACGCTATCCGCTTCACGATGCAGCAAACCAAGAACGACGCCAACGGTGGATACTTCGTCGAACCCGCCAGTCATGCGGCGGGCACCGTCTACGGCGTCAGCAATGTGATGGGGATGCGCATCCGGCTCAATGCCAGTTTCGATATCTCTGGTTTCTCGGCGGCCAACCAGGTGATTCTCACTGCGATGAAGAAGTACGGAATGATTCTCGCCGACAATGGCAGCTACTTCTACTTTCAGGGAGTGCCCGATCCACGCTGGGATGACAACGACCTGGTCAACCTCGACGCCATCCAGTCTTCCAACTTTGAAGTCGTGCAGATGACGCCTACGTTCCCCGGCTACGACGCCAACACCGCGCCCACGGGAGCAACACCAATCATCAACAGCTTCACATCCTCCGCTTCCTCGGTCGCGGCAGGAACGCCTGTCACACTTACGTGGAGTACAACCAACGACTCCTACGATTTCATCGATGTGCTTGGAGGCGTGAGCGGAGGAACCGTAACCACCACGCCGACTGCCACAACGACCTACACATTGAACGCAACAAACCAGTACGGCCGCTCGACCATGCAGGTCACCGTCACCGTGCATTAATGAAGGGCGCAATCATCTCCAGGTTGTCGTTTTCCCTTGCGAGACGGATACACCTTCGGCGAACACTCCCGCATTCCGTAACGCGAAAAGTTATCAGCCCGCCGAAGTGCCGTGACCGGCACTCAGGAATAGCGTCAGGATTGCCGGTCATTTCCAAATAATGGGGAAAGAGCGCTTGTCATGTTGAGCGCAGCGAAGCGGAGTCGAAACATCCGTGGTTGTCCTTCAGACATTCCAGCTGCAGAAATGCTTACCTCCAAGCGGTGATCCGCCCGGTACTCATAAATTTGAAGATTTCGCCGCCTAATTGCTCAGGGAGTAACTCGGTATGTTGCAGCTTTTGAATCGACTAGAACCCGGCTCGACAAGGGATTCGTCGCCAATCTGGATTTCCAGGCGCCGCTTTACTCCGTGATCGTGGATCCGTAGTTTGTGGGTTGTGGTGCGGTGCCACGAATCTGTTGGATGAACAGCGACACTTCTTTTTCAATCAGGTTAGCGCGGTCAATCTGAATGTAGTGCGCGCTGCCTTTCGCGATGATTCTCCGGCTCCTCGTGGAAAGCTTCTTCAAGTCTTCCTGCATCTGGCTCCATGCCCCCTCCGCCATCCTTTGAGTCGAATTCTCGGTAGCCATAGTCTTCTCAGGATCATGCGACAAAATGAGAATCGGCAATGAACCGTACGGGCCCGAATGGACCGTCTCGAGGCCGGATCGTTCCATATTGCGCATTTCGTTTATCGGAGAATCGACATGAATCTCGCAGTGATCCTCCGCCTGCAATCGCGAGGTCCGGGCATCGAGGCCAGGTCTGCCTTTCGAGCACGCTCCCATGAGGCGGGGAACGCCGACGCTGAACGCGGCATTCCCGACCAGGGCAATCACCCACGGAGGCGGTCCTTTCCCCATCATCGCCTTTATCGCAGGATTCTCCTGCTGCATGGGCGTTGAACCATCGACAAACACCATCCCGGCAAGGTCCTCGGGATAGTGTGCCGCATAAGCGCGCATGTAGATCCCGGCAATCGAATGACCCATCAGGACAATGGGTAGGCCGATTCTGGCTTGTTGCAGCAGGCCGCGCAATTCGGCCGCAAGATGGTCTGCATCGCGCGGGGCCGGCCCTGTTTCACTCCAACCGAATCCAGCCCGGTCATAGGCACAGACGCGCGTGGTCTTCGCGAGTTCTGGCTGGACGCCTGACCAGATGACCGCGTCATCTCCCAGGCCGGCATCGAGAACAATCGTCGGCGAGCCGCTCCCGGTACAGTACATGTGCATCTTGTGCCCATCGACGACGTACATTTCACCGGGCGGCGGGTTGTGCGCACGAAACCAGAGCCGAGCGATGGCGTTGAAACTGGCGCTTCCAGCCACAACAGCCGCAACCAGAACAATTGCAGACAACACAATCCTCTCCGCAACGCGCCGCCATCTCTTTGAGAACTTCGCGGAGAGTGAGAGGATGCGGCGAATACTCAGCCAGATAACCGCAACTCCGATGACCAGAATGAGCATGGGTAGGACGACGTATTCAAAATCCAAGAAACACCTCAGCTTCCCAATTCCCTGAAACATTTCAATAAAGAATTGTATGCAAAGTATCGCTTCGGCAACCGGCGATTCGGGGGCTAAACTTCAGATGCCGAGTTAACAGACCAAGCAGTTCCGTAGGGTCTTTCTTGAATTCCGAGCGAGTGGTGGGCAACTCGGACATTACTGCGAGAATCGTTATGTCTGAGTTTCGGACCAGAAACAAAGACTTCCGAGGCCGCTGCATCGATCTTTGCAGATGAGCATCGTGTTAAAGACCGTAAGACATCAGGCCCATGGCCCTGATCAGACGCAACAACTGACAAAACTCCCAGCAGACTACTCCCACAGATTGATCTAGCATTCGCCGGTGTCACCGTACAGCACGCTCTCGACCAGCGGAATCGACGAGCCGGGACTGCTGTTTCGCGAGAAGGATCTCAACGCGCTCAAACGAGCGATTCGGGACGGAAGGTCAAGGTGCGGTGATCAAAGAAGCAGGGTGATTCGGGCGTGGTGAAGGAAACGAGGAAATGAGAGCAACCGTGATCCGCGAGCAATTAAAAGCACCGCGTGCCGGTGCGATCGCAGGTCTCCTGTTCTCGATTGTGATTGCGATTTGCATGCCGGAAAAGATCCATGCCCAGGATCTGACGCCGCGAGCCTACCTGATTACGCCCGTCCATTCCAACGCTGTTGTCACGTCCTACAGTTTTCTAACCGGCAACCTGGCCTTTAACAATGCTGTGCCCATTACCGATGCCACAGCAACCGGGAATATCGCGAGCTTCACGTATGCGCACGCGATGAAAATCCTTGGCCGCTCGTCCAGCATCAATGCGACGCTGCCCTATGGTGTTGCGAACTTCAGCGGAGAGCTGTTCGCGACAGAAACAAATGTATACCGGTCCGGATTGCTCGATACAACCTATCGCTTCGCGATAAATCTCTACGGCGGCCCGGCGATGGATGTGCGGGAATTCGCGAAATGGCGACAGAAGACAGTCATCGGAGCAAGCCTCCGAGTCGACGCCCCAACGGGCCAATACGATGGGACGAAGTTAGTCAATTTCGGTGCCAATCGCTGGGGCTTCAAACCGGAAGTGGGCGTCTCACGACGGTGGGGCCATTGGATCGTCGATGGATACGCTGGAGGATGGTTCTACACCATCAATCCCGAGTACTTCTCCAAAAACCAGTACAACCCCGGCGTAACCTCCCAGTCGTCTGCCCCGATCGTCGAATTCGAAGGACACCTGAGCTACAGTTTTCGGCCGCGGCTCTGGGCATCGCTCGATGGAAATTACTGGCGCGGCGGCACGACCAGTTTGAACGGAGTGGAAAACCCCGGTACTCTGCAAAACAATTCCCGCATCGGGGGAACGTTCGCCATGCCCGTGACCAAACATCAGACGCTCAAATGCAGCTATGCCAACGGCGCCTACATCAGGTACGGCGGAAATTATCAGGCTCTGTCAGTGGGATGGCAGTATTCATGGATCGGCCGGCCCGAATGATTCTGGATCGGTCCAATCCGCTCAACTCGCGAAGACCTTCTTTGTCATCCTCATTCTTTGCTTGCAAAGCTGCGGCGGACCATACATTCCGGTAAGCCGGTGATCCGGTCGGAACCTGAAACAAAATTATTGTCGATTTGCATTGGGCCCTTCCGGCAGTATTCGCATGGTAGATGCGAACTTGTGGTAATTGGAGAAGCGCACTTCGTTGATGAGTCTCTCAGGACCTACCTTGTAGGTGTCTTCCATGGCGAAGTTGTGAAGTTCTGACACCGCAACGCCGCGAATAGGACAGATGTAGTCCTTCCCGCCAATGTTGACCCGCCCGTATTGCACAGCCGTGCCTGAAACCATCACTGGATCATCCTCGGTCAACTCTGCTTCGAGCGTTATGCGGTCAACGGCGCCAGTCGCAGGATCAAGGTAAAGCTCGCCGTGATATCCAGCCCTGTAACGGAATCTATGTGGCTCCGGATCGTCTCTGGATTTCTGATAGCAACAGAAATCAACGAGATAATGAGATTCTGGTCTTGGAACGTTATAACGAAATACTGCAACCATGGTGCCTGACTCGCTCGTCTGCCAACGACTCCATACAACGCTTCCCTTGAACGAATCGCCGAGGGCCGTCTTGAGGACGGAACCAAATTCACCCTTCGTGGTGAAGTCTGCGAGAGCAGCTGCCTTTTCGGCTGGACTATTGCCGGAATCACTTGAGGCAGAATCCACAATCTCTTTCCCGTTTCGATATTCGATCTCGTGGCGAGATTCACGAACCAAGCGCAGCTCCGCTTTCGGTTTGGCGTGTTTCGAACCTGCTGGCTGCGGAAAATTGTCGAAGGTGTCCGTGGTGCGGATTGCGAGGAAGTCGGGGAGTCGCTGAAGAGCACCGTTGACATACCCTATGGCTGAAGTGATTATGCGCTGCTGCGCGAACTCGTCGGGAGCGGCGCGCGCAGGAAGTTCTGCGGCCGGTGGTGAGCAGAAGATCGAAGAGGCTGCGATGAGTCGTAGTTGCTCGGTTGTCTTTGGACCCAGGTTCGTTTCCGATTCAATTCGCGCGAATGTTTGCGCAGTGAGTTGTTCTGCGAGCTGGACCGACTCGAGCCGGTCCGCTATCTCAACATCTGACTCTTTCGATGCCTGCTTGGAAACGAGGAATTGCACAAGCTGGGCGACCGAAACGCGCGTAGCGGCACGAACGGGAATTACGAAAACTGAGAGGACCAGCAATACCGAAAATCTGCGCATGTCGGGAATGCAACCTCACCTGCAAGCGAGTATATTTCTCAGGCTTGCCAGGAACCATAATTAGACGCTTGGCTTTTTGTTCCGGGAGTGTCGTGGAGAGATCCGACAGTTACCCTTCCAATTCCCCTGAAATCCGGTCACATTTTCCTGAAGAAGCCTTCTGTTTTAATGACATTCAAAATAGATCCGGAATGCTATGAAATGCGATCCGGGTCGGCGCAGCTTTGTACGCTGCGAGCATCGTGGCCGGCACCAGCGTGCTCATCCCATATTTCTGATTGAGCTGGTCCATCGCTTCTAGCAGCTTCGCACGGCTCTTCGCATTGTCGAGTGAATCAAACAGGTTCAACGAGTGCAGCCGATCGGGCACCAGCCCGTTCAGGCTCACACCGATGAAATACGGCTCATCGTATCCTTGTCCCTTCGGCTTCTCCGCCCACAACCGGCACAGCGCGCCAATCAGCGTCTGGTTATCCTGGCACTCGCTCAGCCGGATCTCGTGATGCCAGCCGCGCGTTGGCACTCCAAACCTGCTTACCGGCGCATTCTGCCCGCGCGGGACCGAAAACCCCACCGCCAGCCCGATCGAGCTGGCCCACAGCTTGTGCGTCCGCAACCGCATCGCCGCTTTGTGCAGCAGTTTGTGCGCCACGGCCCACGCCTTCTCCGCAGTACGCATCTCCGGCGCCAGTACATGCGAGTGGCTGATCGACTTCAGATGCTCGGTCTCCGACATCTCGAAGTCCTCGCCCTTGAGCCAATGCCAAAGACGCTCGCCCCACACCGAACCCCACAGTTGACCCGCCTGTTCGCAGTCCAGCTTCAGCAGGTCGTCCATCGTATGGATGCCTTTTTCGTTCAGCCGCTTCTCGGTCTTCGCACCAATCCCAGGCAGGTCCCGCAGCGTCAACCTGCGCAGCGCCTCGGGCAGCACATCCAGCGGCAGCGCCACCAGCCCGTCCGGCTTTTCCATATCGCTCGCCACCTTGGCCAAGTAACGGCTTGTCGCCAATCCCACCGAACTCCTCAGGAAAGGCCCCACCTGCTCCTGGATCCGCGCCTTTACCTTTCGCCCCAGTTCGAGAGCCGCAAGGAGGGGCCGCTCCCGCCCCATCAGCTTGCATGCCATCTCGTCAATCGACATCACCGCCGTCACCGGCAAACAAGTCTCGACCGCCTCCACGATTCGATGGTGGTAGTCCACGTAAATCTCATGCCTCGCTTCTACCAGCACGATGTTGGGGCACATTTTCTTCGCATCTGCGACGATTGTCCCCGTCTTTACGCCATGCGCTTTCGCCTCGTAACTCGCAGCGATGCAGCAGGTTGTGTCCGCCAGCATCGGCACCACCCCCACCGGTACCCCGCGCAACTCCGCACGATCCTGCTGCTCCACCGATGCAAAGTAGGAGTTCAGATCGACGAACAGCCAGTTGAGACAAGGTTCTTCTCGGCGCTCATTCGCTGATATAACTGCGGGCTCCAAGCGGAACCGTTCCTTCGGGCCAGTCCTCCGGTCCAGAGCTGTCTTCCGGGTTCAAGTCGCCTGCTTTCATTGCGGTCTCAATTTTCGTCTTTTATTCGCCTTACTTCAAGTGCGATTCGGAGGGACTCTTCATAGGAATCGGTGGTAGACTTGCCGTGCCGGAGGGTGATCTCTCCGAGCCATTGTGCCGCTACTGGTGTTCTTTCCAAGGGCGGGGTTGGATGCGAGCGCAGGCCGCCGAAGGATATGCATAACTTATTGCACTGGATCGCTTCGTACGCGAGTGTGTTGGCCATCCTGGTCACCCTGGGAGTGGCGGTGCTCCTCGTTTGTTGCCTCGAGTGCACGAACTGCCCCAAGCGCGAAAAGGATTCGATCTTCAATCGCCATGAGATGTAGCTCTGGCGCACTCTGATTAGTTTGCGCGCGTCCCCTGGTGGAATCGCATTTGCCAATTCCCGTTTACCCTCGTCCAGATTGAACTCCGCAGCGTAACCGTACGTTCTCCGGTCGCCGCATCGGTCCGCGCGGCATGGTACGTCACCAGCACCACATCATCGCTCATCATCCTGCAGGCAAAAGCCCCAACTCCAGGTGGTGTATATGTCTCGGTCGCGAGCAATTCCAGAATCGCCTCCCGCGTCCACACCCGCCCCGAGGAACCGAACTCCATAAAATCCCCAGCAAGCAGCGCCGCCACTCGTTGGCGATCGCGCCGCACCGCCGGGTCCATCAGCAGCAATTCAAGCCGCTCCAGTTCCGCTCTCGTCGCCTCTTCCATCGCCGCGTCCATCTTCATTGGATCATTCATTGAACCGGCGGTTTCAGATACTGCTCAAACTGCGCGAGAATGCGCGTGAATAGATGCGTGCGCACGTCGGGACCTGAGATCGAATGCGTCTTCCGCGGATAGATCTGCAGGTCATATGGAATCTGTGCCTCAATCAGCTTCTGTACAAACTGCACCGTGTTTTCGATGTGCACGTTGTCGTCGCCCGGTCCCATGCGCCAGCAGAATGCGCCCTTTCAGGTTGGCAGCAGAATTCACGACCGAGAAATCCTTGTATCCCTCCGGAAAATCAGAGGGCCGACTCATATAGCGCTCCGTGTAAATCGAATCGTAGTTGCGCCAGTCTGTCACCGGGGCAACTGCAACGCCCGCCCTGAAGCGATCGGAGTGCGTCAGCGAATACAGTGTGAAGGTGCCGCCCCAGCTCCAGCCCCACCACCCCAGCCGCTTCGCATCAAGCTGCGGATACTTCGCGAGCACAGCATCCACCACCGCCAACTGATCTTCAAGCTGAACGGCACCGAAGTTGTGATACGCCGCCTGCGCAAATTCGCGCCCACGTCCGGCCATACCGCGATTATCCGCATGCAGCACCGCAAACCCATGCTGCGCGAGCAGTTCATCAAACAGTAGCGCATCGCTCCACCGGTTCAACACCGTCTGCACCGCCGGCCCTCCGTATGGATTCACGATCAGCGGCACGCTTGCCGCAGCGGACATGTTTTCAGGAAGCAGCAATGTACCGTAGAGCGTCGTCCCGTCGTGCGCCTTCACCTCCAACTGCTCCGGGCCGCGCAGACCATATGGATCAATCGCATGCGACGCCCAGAACGCCGCACACTTGGATCCGACTGGCACAAAGCTCGCAGCACCGGAGGCTCCATTCGCGACGAATACTTGTCGGTAAATCTCCTTCCCGTCGGCGCAAAGTCGGCATCGTGATTGCCGGCTCCCGTGGTCAGTTGCTTGCGCTCCCCGTCGAATGTTGCCTGCCAGACTTGCTGATCCAGCGCGGAGCCCTCGTTCGATGCGTATTCAATTTCCTTGTGCTCGGGATCGACCCGGTACACCTCGCCGACTTCAAAATCCCCCTTCGTCAACTGCTTCTCAAGCGCTGGCAGTGGTCGAGTCGGTCTTACCCTCGTTGTATTTGTAGAGATAGAGGTGGTTGTGGCCGTCGGCCCAGTCCGTGAGGACTATGCATCCATGCGCCACATACACGTCGAAATTTTCATTCAGGAACTTCTCGTCCGATATTTCCAGTACGCTGTGGGCCACTCCTGTGCCGGGATCGGCGAAATAGATCGTCCTGTGCTTCTGGTCCCTGCTCAGCGTCTCCACCCACAGCGTCTTGCGATCGACCCAGCCGAAGCGCGGAATATAGTCCTGGCCCTGTTCGATCGGCACATGAACCCAGAAGACCCTGCCGCCTTTTGCGCCCACCACGCCCACGCGCACTTCGGGATTCAGATCGCCGGGCTGCGGATATCGCTGCCTGTCCACTTTGGCATGCGTCGGAATCCAATCGGTGATCGGATACTCCGGAACGCTCTCCTCGTCCATCTGCAGAAACGCGAGGTTCTTCGAGTCCGGCGACCAGAAGTAGTTGCTCTTCGTATCCAGCTCCTCTTCGTACACCCAGTCCACTTCGCCGTTCAGAGTCGCTGGGCTTGGCAGCAGGCGCCGCCATCACCGTCGGTGTTCCCGCTTCGCCGCAGCGGAACCACCGCCAGCCCATGATTGCGAATGAAGGAGATGTACTCACCATTGGGCGAAAATTTTGGATCGTCGCCAGAACCCTCGCCGGAATAACCAATATCCATGCCGGTCCCGTTGCCCAGGTCGTAGATCCACAAGCTGCCGTTCGAATCGAACATCAGGTGCCTTCGAATCCGGCGCCCAGATATAACTCGCCATCCCGTAACGCTCGCGATGATCGCGATCCTGCTCTGAAGCTTTTCCACCCGCCAGTGTGGCGAGCTTGGCACGGCTCACCAGAACGTGGGGCTTTTTTAAGCCCTGGATCAAGATCGATCAATTCGCCGCCGTCCAGATACGTCAGGTGTTGCCCGTCCGGCGACCAGGCCAGACCGGCTTGGCGGCGCACCCATCACCGGACCGTGAGAGAAAATGCCTTCGACCGTCAATGGTTTTGCGGTCTCCTGCGCCGCCATCGCGGGAACCGAGCAACAACACCGCGGCCGATGCCGCCAGGGGCAAATATCAGAATGTTTCAAATGGATTCCCTCCGGGCGAGTCACTGTCGATGAACTTGACGGTGCAATCGTGTGCCGGCAATCCAGTGTAAACGAGTGATAGCATCCTCCGATGGGAATCGCTCAGCAACTTCGTTGCCGAAATCTGGCGGTTGCATTCGCGGCAACAGCAGCTATAGTTCCATACAGTGCGGAGGGGCATCGCTCGCATGAACTGGGCAACGCCGGAAGAACGACGGATTCTCGGCCAATCGCGGCGTAAGCAGGTGCGCCGCCAGGAAAACAACCAACTCAACATCAAGGCGCGCAAAACGACGCCGCTTTCCCTGCTGGAGCGCGTCGAGCGGGGACGCGTTCCCGCGCTGCTTAAGCTCAAGCATCAGCTCATGGCGCAGTCGCCCTTCGGCTACTTCCGCGGCGCCGCGCCGGTCATGGCTGCCGACCTCGCCGTGCTTCCCAACACCGGCATCGACACGCAGCTCTGCGGCGATGCCCACGTGCGCAACCTCGGCGCCTTCGCCGCGCCCGACGGCCGCCTCGTCTTCGACATCAACGATTTCGATGAAACCATCCGCGGCCCCTTCGAGTGGGACGTGAAGCGCATGGCCGCGTCCCTCGTCCTGGCCGGCCGCGAGTCGGGCACAAGGAGGCACCTGCACGCCAGGCCGTCGACAGTCTTTCTCCGCTACTGCGAGCAGATGCGCGCTTTCGCGAAAATGCCGCTGCTTGAAGTCGGCCGCTTCATGGTCCATCGCCTCGGCGACGTCGAGCCCGTTCATCAGGCACTGCTCAAGGCAGAGCGAGCTACTCCCGCGCACTCGCTCGATCAGCTCACCGAGCCGGTGCCGGGCAAACCAGGCACGCGCCGATTCAAGGAGATCCAGAACCGACCTGACCCGCATCACCGGCGCGCAGGCCGAAAAGGTTCTCGACTCGCTCGCCCCATACCGCGAAATGCTCGAGCCGCAGCGCCAGCACCTGCTCTCGCTCTACCGGCCCCTCGATGTCGCCTTCAAGGTGGTCGGCACCGGCTCCGTCGGTCTGCGCGACTACTGCATCTACTTTGAGGGCAACGGCCCCGACGATCCGCTCTTCCTGCAAATCAAGGAGGAAGCTCCCTCCGTCTATGCGCCCTACCTTCCCAACGCGCATCCTGTCCGCACAACGGTCAGCGCGTGGTTATCGGCCAGCGCGCCATGCAGCTGCAGTCCGACCCGTTTCTCGGCTGGACGCACATCGGAGGACGCCATTTCCTTGTCCGTCAGCTCAACGACCACAAGGGCTCGATCGATCTTGCGGATCTCGCAGGAACGGCCTGATGGCTTTCGGCGAAGTCTGCGGCGAGTTGCTGGCCCGCGGTCACGCCCGCTCCGGCGATCCGTTGGTCATTGCGGGTTATCTCGGAAACGGTACGACCTTCGCCGAGGCCCTGGCTCAATTCGGCTCACTCTATGCCGATCAAACCGAAAAGGACTGGCAGGCCCTCCGCCGCTCCGGCAAAGTGAAGATAACGAGGCAATGAATCGCGGGATTACGGAGTGAATCGATGAATCAACCAATCTTCAATCGCCGCCAATTCGCCCAAGGCATCGCCTCCGCCGCAATTGCCGGCTCCATTCTGCACGCTGAACCCTTGCGCGATCCTGAAAAAGAATCCGCGCCCTTCCCAATCTCCGTCATGCTCTGGACTGTTTGGACCGACCTGCCCTTCGAGCAGCGCCTCGCCAATGTAGCGCAGGCTGGCTACACCAATGTCGAGCTCGTCGGCGAATACGCCAAGTGGAGCGATGCCGAATTCGGACGCGCGAATGCCGCACGGAAACGTCTCGGCATCTACTTTGACGCGACCGCCGGGCTCGAACACGCCGGCCACGAGCACGGACTTGCCGATCCGGCTCACCGTGACCTTTTCTCGCTGAGTTGAAACGAGCGCTCATTCCAATGGAGACGCTTTCCTGCCCGGCAATCATCGTTCTCTCCGGCAACGTCGTCCCGGGGCTTTCACGCCAGCAGCAGCATCAAAGCTGCATCGACTCGCTTAAGCGCGCTGCCGAACTGATCGAAGGCAAGCCGATCGACGGCAAGCCGATACGCCTGCTGCTCGAGTGCATCGACCCCGATGAGAATCCGCGCTACTTCCTGCAATCGGCGGCAGAGGGAATCGAGATCATTCGCGCCGTCAACCATCCGCAGGTGCAGTTTCTCTACGACATCTTCCACGAGCAGATCGCCGAGGGCAACCTCATCGAGAAACTCGACAAGCACATCGACGTTATCGGCCTGATTCATGTCGCCGACGTCCCGGGACGCCACGAGCCCGGAACGGGCGAAATCAATTACAACAACATCTATCGCAAACTCGCGGAGCTGAACTACCGCCACGTCGTCGCGATGGAGTTCCGGCCCACAGGTGATCCGGTGGCGACTCTCCGCGCAGCGAGACAAATGGTGTCGCGCGCCACGGCCTGAAGAAGGCGGGCATGGCGCTGGAAGAGGACTACTGTTTAGTTGCGGGCGTTGCTGCTGGCGTTTCTGCAGGTTTCGGCATGGCAAATACAGCCGGATCGATCATCTTGTTCAACTCCACTTTTTTCACCGCGATCGACAAGGCGAATTGTCCGAAATCCACATTAATGCCGTAGGGGATCACGTAGCCCAGGTCAGTCTTCCGGTAGTCGGAGAAGCTGGTGTTGATATCGACATCCTGGTCCTGCATCTTGCCCTTCGACGTGACAGATGTGACATAGAAAGACGTCGAATCGATCAGGTACATCGCTTCGACATTCTCTTTCGAAGTCAACTTGATCTTGTAGTTGTTGCCGTCCTTCCCCATGAACTCGACTTTGCTGCCCTTGGCTGCATAGTCATAGAGCGCGCCGCCAACGTTGACCTGGCCCTTGCCCGCGTTGTACACATCGTCCGGCATGGGCGTGGGCTCATTCGCACCCGCCATCGGATTCACCGACCAGCCGCCCTTATCGGTGTAGCACGTCACGATCTTCGTGCCGTTGAGGTCTGTCTCGCTTTTGTATCCAACCCCATCCACAATCATCGTGGTACTTGGGTTCTCGCTCCCCATCACCTGGAGCGAGCTTTCCGTGTAGATCGATTTCACATGGCTGATTGCGTCTTTCCCGCCAATGGCCGCCATGTATTTGCCGACGATCTCGTCGGCAGTCGACGCTGTCTGCGCAGTTGCCGGGCGGTCTGCGCGGTTTGGGCAATTAATGAAACCGTGCTCGCCAGCACCGAAACAACCAATACACCATGGATAATGTTCTTCATTTCTCTTTGTTCCCTTTCGCGTGCTGTTCAAGCACGGTCATTCATGCGGCACAAGTGTACCCCGCAGATTTGAATTACGTTCGAACCATGCAGATGTCCCCGGAGCAGTCGCATTTCTCCGGAGAGCGCTCAGCCTGCGAACGGCGATGGGCCCAACAGTTCCATCTCGAACCTGCGAAAGAATGCCGCATCCTGCACCGGCGGATTGGGCATCGCCGTATCGCGCAGGAACTCCTCCATTTTCCCCGCCGGTGAAAATGAGATCAGCATTCGGCTCGGCTTTCCCTCGACCGCCGCAAACGTGTGCGGAATGCCGCGCGGCCCGAGAATCGAGTCGCCCGGATGCAGCGTCAAACCGCCGGTCACCGACCGCAAACCGCACCTCTCCCGAAATTAGGTAGAAGTACTCCTCCTGGTGAAGATGTTTATGCAGCGGCGGCCCGCCGTTCACGAGATTCATGTGCTCAATCACAAACAGCCCGTTGCTCGTCTCCCGCGGAAGCACCTTGAAGAAAATTGAACTGTAGCCGCGCGAATGGGTTTCGCCGAGCCGATCCTTGCCTGCGCCATAATCTTGCTTGCGTTGAAGCGTCCGCAGCCCGGAATACCGGCGAATGCCGCAGGATCGAACCCCGCAACCGGCAGGAGTGCGGCGGCACTCTTGAGAAAGGAACGACGTTCTACACTAACACCGAGGAATAAGCATCCGAAGGATCTGATGAAGCGACGGGATGCTGATTGCGAGCTCGATTCAGCCTGACCATCGCCCCATCGAATCGAACGAAATCGACAGGATGCGGGATCGTCGCTCTCGAGCCTAACCATCGCGGCCGATCGAATCGGCAACGGAATCCAAGATCTGGGATGCTAGACTTTCGCCACTGGAGAAACCGGATGAAGAGAATTGCAAGTCATGCACTCGTTGTCGCTCTTGGTATTTGTCGGAACTGTCGATTCTGATGCGCTCGCAACAGGCGGTACCCAACGCTTTCCGCAATTCGAAAATGAAGATGTTAAGGTATGGAAGTCCGTCGTATACCCCGACGCGCCGCTCACCATGCACCGCCATGACCATCCTCGCGTCATCATCGCGCTCAAAGGCGGGACAATGAAAATCGTCGAAAAAAGCGGCGGCTCCGAAGATCATGCGTGGGAAACCGGCCATGCCTACTGGCTTCCCGCAAATCCTCCCGGCACACAACACGCAGATGTCAACGCAGGCAAAGAACCCATCGAAGTCATGGTCGTTGAACTCGAAAAAGAACACTGAAGCCCCAGGCATGTCTACCCGAAGTTCCGCAAACGAGAGCCGCTATCTGAATCATGTCGCTCTGGCAAGCCGAGAGCTGAAAGCTGGCTTTAACCCACAGGAACGAGCTTGTTATCCGATTGCTGCTGCTTCTGTTCATTGTTCAACTGCACCGTGGATGGAGATGCATCAAGACGCAGCGTGTCTTCGCTCGAGTACAGGCGCACCTTTTCGTTGTCCTGATCGAACGTGATGATGAAATGTTTGAGAGGCGTCGAGCCAATGTTCACTAGTGGGAATGCCGAGTTGATCTCGACAAAGGCCTGCTTGAAGACATAATCGGCCCAGCTCTACATCTGCCTGCAGCCGCGCTGCCTTTATCTCAAATCTTGTGGCAACCGATTCGCCGCTGGCGAACGCCACAGGTGTCTCCTGGAACTTCATCCCTCTCGAGTCTTTCTGAGGCACGCTCAGCCCTGTCCCACCCGAATCAATCTGAGCCTCCAACTGCTGCCCGCCTATCTTGAGAGACACAATAGGCACTCCGTCCGGCATCCGGAACGGCAGCACTGAGCCGGGCGAATCCCCACCGATTTCTCCACGAGTCAGCATCATCCGGCGTCCCGGAAAATCCAGCGTCAGCAGGTAGTCCTCGAAGAGCGTGAACCCAAGCACGCCCTGGCAATTCGCATCCCCGTACAGGTTGTGCACTACCGCCTCGACATCTGAAAACTCCACGCCAGCCAGTTTTAAAGAGTCGATCGAAGCGGTCGTGGAACGTTGTTCGCCGAGACCACTTGGGTCTGTTAAGTGCGCATGCCCCACAATCGGCAGAAGCAGCTCCTCGGCCAGCTCCGGCGTAACCAGCGCCTGACCTCCCGTTCCCGTATCGACAAGGAACCGGAAAGGTCCACGGCCGTTGACCGTTACGGACACGTAGGGTTTGTCGTGAATGAGTTCCAGAGGAGTCGAGTAGATCTCGGATTGAGCTGCGGAATTTTGCCCGGCGGAAGATTGCGGCGCCGGATCCTGAGCACTCGCACCCAGACGACCAGACACAGCAGCGACGCACAGCCGCATCGAAGCACCAAGCCAAATGCGACCTTGCCCGGGGCAGGCATGGCGTTCTCCTTTCGCGCAATTGCTCAACGCGATCTGGATCCAAAACGTACCCTGATTCTACGAGTAATCCTCCCGCGTCGGTTCGTCTAAGTTGCGGGAACGGACCGGCGCAACGCAGGACGGCCCCGCTCTACAATGGACCGGTATGCCCACCACCGTCCGCTCGCACGCCAAGATCAACCTCGGCCTGTACATAGGCGCGCCGCGGCCGGACGGATTTCACTCGCTCGTCACCGTCTACCAGACCCTCGAACTGCACGACCTCGTGACCGTCATCTGCCCAGCCGGCCCCGGCGACCACCATCCGCCTCACCTCAAACGACAAGCCGCGTTCCCACCGACGACCGCAACACCGCCTGGAAGATGGTCGCGCTGGCCCTCGAAGCCCTCGGATTCAACGCCGAAGTCAGCATCCATATCGAAAAGCGCCTCCCCGTCCAGGGCGGCCTGGGCGCCGGTTCGGCCAACGCCATCGCCGCACTGGTCGGCCTCGAAACCGAACTTAGCGGCCTTAAAGCGTACCGAGACGTTGGGTGCCCCGTCCATCGGGCGTCCTTTGCCCGATGGGTGGGAAAGCACGGAACTCGATAACCTTGACCCTCCTTTTTGGCCCTCTCTCCGGGTCACTCTCGCCGCCCAAGTCGGCTCCGATGTCCCTCTTTTCTGATCGGTGGCACCGTTCTGGGCCTCGATCGCGGCCAGGAAGTCTACCCTCTGCCCGACTTCGAGCCCGTCTGGTGCGTCGTGGCCACACCCGCCGTCGGCGTCTCCACCCCTCAGGCTTTTCGCGACTGGGACGCCCTCTGCGCCGCCGAGGGTTTGACCGCCGAGGCAAGTACAGATAAACTAAATGAGTTGAGCCGCGCCTATGCCAGCGCCTTTGCGGGAGCAATCCCGCAGGGTCAGCATGGATCAGGCTCCTCCGGTGTCTCTGCCTCGGGTAGAGGACCTGGCCGGACCTCAAGAGTCCGCGCTTGTCCGCACCGGGATCAGTAGCTGGATCCAGAACGACTTTGAACGCGTCGTCTTTCCCCAGCATCCCTCCCTTGCAGAAATCAAGCGTCTTCTTGCGGCCTCCGGCACTCCGGAGGCAGCCCTTCATGCCTCGTTGTCCGGGTCCGGTTCGGCGCTCTTCGGGTTGTACCTGACCCGGAGAGATGCGGAAGCAGCCCGCGAACGGCTGACTGCGGCGGGCGTCGATAGCCAGATTGACTCGCACCCTGCCGCGCTCGGACTATTGGGCGAACATGCTTGTGCAGCAGTGGATTGACAGCCCGGCTGGGCGGGAGAGAGACTCGCGGACGGCTGTCAATAGAGGTCTTCGGGATAACCCCGAAAGTTTCTTGGAAGTTGGGCGATCGTCTAATGGTAGGACAGTGCCCTTTGGAGGCACTTGTCTAGGTTCGAATCCTAGTCGCCCAGCCAAGTTTTTGAGTACGACCCGGAATGCAGCCAAAGCCAACCAGCTTGGAGGTACCTCGGAGATGGAAGTGGGAACAGTGACGGTAACGGTCGGAAGACAAGCAGACAGCCGGGTGCAGGCGACGCCAACCATGACGGCGCGAACAGGCAGCCCAACCCGAGCCAGGACCCGGACGCCAAGGCGAAGGAGGCCAAACCGGCCCCCGAGCGCAAGCGGACTCGCATTCTGAGCGAAGACAAGCGCTTCAAGCTCTTCAGCGGCTCGGCCAACCGACCTCTGGCCGAAGAAATCGGCCAGCACATCGGAGTCAAGGTGGGCGAGGCCAAGCTGCAGCGCTTTGCCGATGGCGAAGTCTACTTCCAGCTGCTCGAGAATGTCCGCGGCGTCGATGTCTTTGTCGTGCAGCCCACCTGCTATCCGGTCGACCAGAACCTGATGGAACTATTGGTCATGATCGACGCGCTCAAGCGCGCCTCGGCGGCCCGGATCACGGCAGTCGTGCCCTACTACGGATACGCCCGCCAGGATCGCAAAGACCGCCCGCGCGTCGCCATCAGCGCCAAGCTCATTGCCGACCTGCTCACCACCGCCGGCGCCAATCGCGCCCTCTTCGTCGACCTGCACGCCGCTCAGATTCAGGGCTTCTTCAACATTCCCGTCGACCACATGTTCGCCAGCCCGGTGCTGGTCAGCCACTTCCGCTCGCTCGCATCTGCCCAACCTTATCGTGGTTTCGCCTGACGCCGGCGGCGTGGAGCGGGCCCGTCATTTCGCCCAGAAGATGGGCGCGCCGCTGGCCATTGTCGACAAGCGCCGCACCGACATCAATGTTGCTGAAGTCATGAACGTGGTCGGCGATGTTGTAGGCAAAACCGCGCTCATCATCGACGACATCATCGACACCGCCGGAACCCTCGTGAAGACCGTGGATGCGCTTTACGCCAATGGCGCCGCAGCCGTTTACGCCTGCGCCAGCCACGCCGTGCTTTCGGGACCGGCCATCGACAGAATTGCCAACTCGCGCCTCGAACAAGTGGTCGTCACCAACACCATTCCGCTGCGCGAAGCGGCACAGAAGTTGCCCAAGATCAAGGTGCTCTCCATTGCCGGCCTGCTGGGCGCGGCCATTGAGAGCATTCACATGGAGACCAGCGTCAGTACGCTGTTCTCGTAAGAAGTGATCAGTGATCAGTGATCAGTGATCAGAACATCAACCAGCTAGTCAGGCTGACCAGTTGTCGTAGTCGAGTTCTGAACTGACCACTGCTCACTGACCACTGGCACTCACAAAGGGAGCGGCGACATCAAAACGCCCGTGCCCGAATACAGAAACGAGAGATTCGAATGCCTGAAGTTGTCGTAACCAAGCCCCGTGAGGGCAAGTTCAATAAGAATGCCGCGCGCCGCGTGCGTGTCGCGGGAAAGATTCCTGCCGTCCTCTATGGTGCAGGCCACGATGCTGTCGCCGTTGAAGTCGATCCCAAGCAGATCTCGCGGATCCTCTTCTCCGAGACCGGCCACAACACCATCTTCGATGTCGAGGTCGCCGGCTCTCCCGCGGCCAAGGCCATGATCGTTGACTGGCAGCGCGAACCCATCAATGACAAGCTGATCCACATCGATATGAAGCGGATCGCGCTCGACAAGGTTCTCCGCGTCAGCGTTCGCGTCAAGCTCATGGGTGTACCGATCGGTGTCAAGACAGAAGGCGGAATCCTCGACCAGGTTCTCCGTGAAGTCGAAATCGAGTGCCTGCCCGCCGACATTCCGAACCACATCGACGTCGATGTCAGCTCGCTCGCCATGCACGGCGTGCTGCGCGTCAGCGAACTACCACACTCCGACAAGATCAAGTACCTGAACAACGAAGACGCAACAGTGGCCCACGTCGTTTCGATCCGTGAAGAGGTTGTCGCTGCTCCTGCCGAAGGCGAAGTGCCTGCAGCCGGCGAGGCCGGTGCAACACCGACCGAACCCGAAGTGGCCAAGAAGGGCAAGACCGAGCCTGCCGCAGCAGAAGGTGCTGCCAAGGCACCTGCTGCCGGAGGAAAGAAGTAAGCATCGGTGGCAGACGCAAGCGATTCCACAGTTCGGACCGGGGCCCCCAAGCCATTCTTGGTGGTGGGGCTCGGCAATCCCGGACTCGAGTATTTGTGGACGCCGCATAACGCGGGGTTCATGGCTATTGACCGCATCGCCGAGCAAGAAGGCGTTGTGGTGCAAAACCGGCGATGCCGGGCCGTTACCGCAACCTGCCGTCTGGCAGGGCGCGAAACGATCCTGGCCAAGCCGGAGACATTTATGAATCTCAGCGGGCTGTCACTGGCCGCTCTGATTCAGGAGTTTGAGGTGGACCCGGCACGAGACCTGCTCGTGATTTACGACGAGCTGGACCTGGTGCTGGGAACATTCAAGATCAGGGAGCGCGGTTCGCCCGCGGGACACAACGGAGCCCGCAGCGTGACCAGTGCCCTGGGCAGCCAGGAGTGGTTGCGGTTGCGAATCGGCGTAGGGCCCGACCTACCCGCTGAAGCCAAAGAGGCGGTGGGGTGGAAAAGGCCGGGCAGGGATTACCTGCTCTCGCCTATGCGCAAAGCAGACCTGGCCAAACTGGACGAGGTGCTCGACAAGGTGGCAACGGCTACCCGGCGCATCATCCAGGAGGGACCGGGCCCCGCAATGAACGAATTTAACCGCAAAGAACAGTGATCAGTGGTCAGTGTTCAGTGGTCAGAGTCAAACAGCTTATGACTGGCGATTTGCGGTGGCAAAAGATTCAGGAACTGGGATCAGCAGCATTTCTGATCGCTGTTCACTGACAACTGATCACTGCCGCACGGGCGGCGGAAAAGGAATACGGATGTCTCGTTTATATGAGGTTATGTTCATCGTTCGGCCAGATGTGGCCGAGGAAGACGTTGACAAGCTGATCGCTGGCTTCACCACCAACGTTACCAACGGTGGCGGCGTGGTCAAGAACGTGGAGAAGATGGGCCGCCGCAAGCTCGCCTATCTCGTCCGCAAGTTCAACGACGGCAACTACATTTTGATGACCATCGAGGCCGGTGGCCCGGTGGTGCTCGAACTCGAGCGGCGTCTCCGCGTTTCTGAGCCGATCATCAAGTTCATCACCGTGCGCATCGACGAAGAAGAAAAGCGTCTGGCCAAGGTGAAAGCCCTTCGCGGCACGCGCCGCAAGGTCAGTGCGGAAGCACCTGCCGCTGCCGCACCGTGCTCCTGCACCTGCTGCTCACTCGCCGGCTGCCGAGGCCCCCGAAGCGGCGGTTCAAGCCAGCGTTTAGGTTCACTTGGATTTGCCGCTGCCTGAGATCTCACGAGGGACCAGGCCGCGACAGTTCGATACTGCTTTTCTGCGCCTTTTCAAGGGAGCGGAAAGCCAACAGAGTAAAGAGGAAACGAAATGTCTGACGAAACCGTAAAAGCGCCCGAAGCGAGCGCACCAGCAGCACAAAGCGAACGCCCGTCCGGTGGACCCAGCGGACCCGGATCTGGACCAGGCGGTCGTCCCGGAGGCCGTCCAGGCGGTTCCGGTGGGCCCGGCGGTCGTGGCAAATTCTTCCGCCGCAAGAAGGTCTGCAAGTTCTGCACTGAGAAGATTGACGCCATCCCCTACCGGGATGTCCGTCTGCTGCAAGGGTTTGTGGCCGAGCGTGGCAAAATTGTGCCCCGCCGCCTCACCGGCGTCTGCACCACGCACCAGCGCCGCCTGACGCGGGCCATCAAGCAGGCTCGGAACATCGCCCTGCTGCCCTTCGCAACCAGGCACTAACTTGCACATCACTGGGCGTCCGTTACTTGTGGCGCTTTAGTTGTAGCGACTGACAAAATTTCGCAGGCGACGTCCGGCGCAAGAGTCGCGATAGAATCTGGCGCGGCGCAACTCAATGTGAGCCGCCTGTGTCTAACACAACGGACGGACGGCAAGGTGTTCGCCGCCCGCAAATCTGGAGAGTTTCAAATGGAAGTCATTCTGAAAGAAGACGTAGCCAACCTCGGCCACCGCGGCGATGTCGTGAAGGTGGCTGACGGCTACGGCCGCAATTTCCTGCTGCCGCGCAAGCTGGCCCTGCAGGCTACTTTGGCCAACAAAGCCGTTATCGAACAGATGAAAGCCGCTGCTGCGCGCCGCTCCGCCACTGAGAAGGCACAGGCTCAGGAGCTCGTTGCCAAGCTCGAGCCCGTCAGTTCTCAGCTTCACCCGCAAGTCGGGCGAGAACGGCCAGCTCTTTGGCTCCGTCACCTCCGCCGACATTGCCAGCGAGCTCGCTGCCAAGGGCTTCGAAGTGGATCGCCGCAAGATTCAGCTCAATGAACCGATCAAGAGCCTGGGCGACTTTACCGTCTCGATCAAGCTGCACCGCGAAGTCACTGCTCACCTCCGCGTGCAGGTTGCTGCCGATGCGGCGCAGGAAGTATCTGAAGCCGTCGCCGCACCCGCTGTCGCTGACTGAAAATCAAGGTCTACTGACCAATCCGCCTCCCAAAATAGCGGGAGGCGGTGGTGTATCCAGGAGATCCGCCATTCGTCACGCGATCCATTTGCACTACGGCTTGAAGATATCCTTCTCCGCGTATCCCCCGCTTAGTGCGATCAGCTTTTTCATGGCCTTGGTCACTTTCGACTGCACGCCCGATCCATCGGGAATCTTCTCCCACGAAAACAGCAATCGCGCCCGGCTGGTCGGAATCGACGGGTCTACCTGGTTGTCCAGGTCGTAGCAGATGCGGGCACTCTTGCCGGGAAGCGAAACCACCGACATCCGTGCCAAAGGCTGCCGTGACACCATCGAGTCGCTCGCATCGTAAAAATCCCACGTCACCGTATTAGCATCGAGAGCGCCCAGAAAGATGTCGCAGTGTCCGTCCGGTTGCTTGATCGTCAGTACCGTTGCCGTCGGATCGAGCGATACGTCTAAATTGTCGTTGATCCTGTCGTCAGGACTGTAGGCCATCAATGTCCCGCGAATGTACTCGAAGAGCTCTGCTGCTGTAGCCTCCGGCTTGGCAGCGACGGCTTTCTTCTTGTGCATTGCGGTCTGCGCCCGGCTTGAAGACACGACTATCGCCAGCAGCGCCGCACAGACGCCTGCCGCCAGTAAACCGGCCCTTCTCTCGACCTGAATCATGAGGCTTCTGGCCCATCATAGGCCACATCTGACGCAGTTCAGCCACCTTCGCGTCAACTCGACTCCAATCCGTAACCTTGACTTTTCTAATCTCGCAACTCTCCAAACTGTCGCTTCAGCCCCGGAGACTCTGCCCTCGCCAGCGGCTGCTCGCATTCCGTCAGCAAGGTCAGCTCCGTACTTATCAAACCTCTGTGAGTAGGCATGCTCCGGCGAAGTCAGCAACGTCCCGCTTGACTCTGTCTCCACCACTTGGCCCGACCGCATTGCCGCATCCATGTAAGTCTTTGTCAACAGAAAAAGACGAGTTTTCTTTACGCGCGCTGGAGGGATGATGCACGACCACGACGATCAGCCCGTTTCTAACTCGCTGGTAAATGTGAGAAATGCCCGGTATCAGCAAGGGCATTTCCATGTCCGGCGAGACTCGGCGGACAACAACTGCCTGCGACATTCCGTGTCTACACAACCATGCAATACTTCTATCGGCAGATCGAGGCTTCCGATTTCGTTCTGAAGTCTGGGCGGTATTGCCATTCAAGAAAGGAGAATTCGAACGATGAATCTCAATTGGCTTCGCATCACAGGCCTGATCGGATGTGCGACGCTTTTGTTCCTCTCTGCTCCGCGCATAAATGCCGCAACACCAGGACTACAGCCTGCGGGCTTTGGCCAGGACCGTGGGTGGGACAGGCCGCCCGATGCCTGGAACGACTTACAACGGCGCGGCTTCCAGGATGGTATCGAAGGCGCCCGCAAGGATTTCGACAATCATCGCCGTCCCGACGTGGACAACCGCGATGAGTATCGCCATCCGAACGTCCCGTCACAATTGTGGGGCGCGTATCGCGAAGGCTTCCGTCGCGGGTACGACGTGGGCATGTCGCACCTAGTTGGTGCGGCCGACTGGCGCATACGTGCACCCGAGCGGCCCTGGGATGCTCCGCCGAATGAATTCGATGCCCTGCGCCGCCAGGGATTCCAGGACGGTATCGAAGGCGCCCGCAAGGATTTCGACAATCACCGCCGTCCCGACGTAGAAAACCGCGACGAGTATCGCCATCCACATCTTCCGCCCGGGCAGCGCGAAGCCTATCGCGATGGATTCCGCCGCGGATACCAGGTCGCTGTTGATCACATGATGGGCGGCCGCGGATAACCAGCGGAAAACGCCCAAAATGCGCCACACTTGCACGCCGATTCGCACTTACAAGGAAATCCACCCCGCACGAATCAGCGCCAGCGAACCTGTCGCAACGACCGCCCACAACAGGATGCCCTGCAGCATTGGCCGCACGCCTACTTCGCGAATGGTGCGCTTTGAAATTCCTGTGCCGATCAGGAACAACGTCACGGTCAGCCCCAGAATCCCAAGATGCCGCAAAACCGAGTACGCCGGCTGAAAAACACCGACATAAGTGTTCGCTACCGATGCAAGACAGAAAAACAGGATGAACCATGGCCACTGAATCTTCGCCTTGCTCTTCTGCACCAGCGCCGTCCCTACCGACATCGGCACAATCCACAATGCCCGCGCCAGCTTCACCGTTGTGCCCACGGCCAGTGCGACTGCGCCAAACTTTGCCGATGCCCCCACCACCGAGCTCGTGTCGTGAATCGCCAGCGCCGACCACAGCCCGAACTGGGTCTGCGTCATGTGCAGCGCTGTTCCGATCGCAGGAAACACAAGCAGCGCCACCGAGTTCAGCGCGAACACCGTACCCAGCGAAACCGCGATCTCCTCTTCCGTCGCATTCGCCACCGGAGCTACAGCCGCAATTGCGCTTCCACCGCAGATCGCCGTTCCCGCTGAGATCAGAAACGAAATCCGGCCTTTCACCGCAAGCAGTTTCCCCAATGCCCATCCCAGCAGCATCGCAAACGTAATGCCGGCTGCCGTGTATATCAGGCCGCTGCGTCCGACACGCAGCACCTGCTGCAGATTCATGCCGAACCCGAGGCCGACGACGGAAACCTGCAGCAACAGCTTTGAGAGCCGCTTGGCATCGAGATGATAGGGATGTTCAAAGGTGAACCCAAACGCCAGCCCCGCAGCCAGCGCCAGCGGTGGCGAAAGCAGGCCGCTCGCAGCAAAAATCAATCCCGCAAAAAACAGATTCTTCGACACATCTCAAGCCTCGCTGAAACAATAAGGCCTGTCCAAGCAGAAGTTCTCATCCCCCATTTGTATTGCTTATGGGCCGTCAGATAAATCGTCCCCGCCAGGGACTACGCCCCGCGTCTCCGTCTCACTTCCGTTGCATCTCGCATTGCCGCGCGAGCCATCAGGAATCGCCGGAACTCCTGCACCACTCCCTGCGGCTCGAGGCCGGCAGCAAAGACCATCAGAAATTGCCGTTGCACCCGCAATCCATTGACGTCGACAATCCTGAAACTCGTTCCGGTCCGAGCATCCTTCGCAATCGCCCACTTCGACACGAACCCAACCCCAAGCCCTGCATCCACCGCCGACTTGATCGCCTCCGTTGAGTCCAGTTCCATCGCAATCCGCAGTGACGCCGCCTTCACATCGTGCCGTTCCAGCGCCATCTCCACCACGCGCCGCGTACCGGAACCCCGCTCCCGCATGAGCATCGGAAACGAGCTCAACTCAGCAGTCGTGATGTGCTCGCGCTCTGCCCACTCATGCGCAGCCGGCACAATCAGTACCAGTTCATCGGCAAGAAACGGTTCCTCCCGCAGGTCTTTGCTGCGCGATGGCCCCTCGATGAAGCCCAGGGCGATCTCGTGCCGCACCACCGCTTCGACAATCCGCTCGGTATTTCCGCTCATGAGCGACAACTGCACCCGCGGATACTGACCGAGAAACTCCGCGAGCAGGCGTGGCAAAACGTATTGCGCAATTGTGGTCGAAGCGCCCAGCGCCAGTTGTCCCGCCAGCTCTCCGCCCATCGCAGCGATCTCTTCTTCGGCCTGCTGCAGCAGGGCATTCACTTGCTCTCCATAGTTCAGCAGGGTCTTCCCGGCGGCAGTCAATGCAACGCGCGATCCCGTGCGATCGAAGAGCTGCACGCGCAGGTCTTCTTCCAGCGCTTTGATCTGAAGACTGACCGCCGGCTGCGTCAGATAAAGTTCCTCCGCTGCCTTGCGAAAGCTCAACTGCTGAGCCACAGCGCGAAAGACAACCATCCGCGCATTCTCGAGATGGGCCATGGCGGTATTAGAACATCTGAAACCGCACTCATCCGGACAAGAACCGCTTTGTTGGGTTACTGGCTCACCTGGCGGAGTGCCTCGCTCACCGGTCCTTACGATAGAGCAGGTCCCGGATCACTTTGCGCCTCTCCGCATTGACTTCGTTCTCCGCCTTGCGCTCCTCGGCGCTTAGCGTGGGTTTGTCCGCACCCTCGTCCGCATCAGGCGCGCTGCACTCCGGACAGCGATTCGCAAATCCCGGCTTATCGGGCTTAAGTTCGAACTCTTCTCCGCAAACAACACATGTTTTGACTGGAAAACTCATCACCAATATTTTATTTATCCGGGCACCCCTAATTCCCCTGTGGAATCCGAACGCCTCTTTCTTTGCATAAATCTGAGTGATTATTTCCCGCGATTGAGCATTCTTGCCGCCAAACTGACGATCGAATGCATTTCAATCTATTTTCTTTGACCGCGATTCCATTCATGGTTATTCTGAGTGCTCATCTCGATCTACCGGAGGGTCGAATGCAAGCGAGTCATCCCAGAATCCTCATCCTTGATGATGACCCGATGCACCTGGAGATTTACGGCTTGCTCCTGAAGCAGGCTGGGTACGATCCTCTACCCACGCTGGTTCGATTCGCTGGCACCAACATCCCAAGCGGAGAATGCATCGGACTGGCGCTGCTCGATTACAGGCTCAACTCCGTCAAAACTTCCCCCGATTTTGCCCGGGAAATCCGCGCCCTCTACCCATCTATCCCCATTCTTGTCCTCTCCGATCTTTGGGCCCTCCCCTCTGACATTGCCCCTTTCGTTACCGGCTTCGTACGGAAGGGCGAGCCCGCCAAGTTGCTTGAGGCTATCTCCCGATTTTTTCCTCCTTCCAACCAAATAGCCGAAAGTGAAAAAACCGTTCAACTCTCTAATAATCTATAAGTTCCGGGCGCAACTATCCCGTTCAATGGAAAGCGATTCACCGCCATCTTCAGGCCACTTTAGAGCGGCAATTCTCCCGCATTTCGAACAAATAACTCACTCGTTTTCAATGGGATCGCTTCCTGACAAGTTCTAAGCCGCCCCTGACGAATAACGCGTTCGTTCAAGCTCATTTAAAGTTGGGCTTCTGAGCTTCCGATCGAGACATTCGGAGCCAATTCGCCACTGATGCGAGAATGAGATGGAATTCAGTGTCTTCTCCGCAGCCTCCGATTTACGACACTCGGATTGCTGAATCTATTTTGCAGCCGAGGGCCCTTTATCACGCCATTCATCAACTCCCCAGGGAGCCGCTGATCCTTAGGTCGACCGCCAGACTATGAACCGAAGCTCTTCAACCGAACAATCTCCACAAGGATTTCAACCGCGATTCCGTGTCTCTCCCGTATGCGCGGCATTTCTTCTTCTCCTGCACCTCGCCATCCCAACCGCGATTGCGCAGCAGGCCAGGCCCAATGAATCCGAATTAGAAGCCGCCGATCTCGTCAACTTCGGCAAATTCGTACGCGAACCCGTCGCCCAACCGTTCCGCACCTCTTTCGATATCTGTCTTCTCGGACACGACTCGATGGGGCACGCCCTCGACGAACGCGCCGCGAATCAAGCCGTCGGCAACCTTCCTGTCCACGTGCGCCGGCTACTCGATATAACCGCAGCCAAAGGCTGTGCGATCGTCTTCATGAACGCCAACGAAGGCGCCAAAATCCGCGAAGATCTTGCAATTCTCGCATCATCGGACTCACTCACCGTCAGTGATGCATCTGACTTCCTCGAACGAGGTGGCATGATCCAGTTCCTTCTCGTCAAGAACCATCTCCGCTTCGCCGTGAATCTCATAGCGGTTAATCGCGCACACCTCACCCTCAGTTCTGAACTGCTGCGAGTCGCATTCTCCGTAACCGGAAAACCCCTCAAGGGAGACTTGCCGTGAGGATCTGGAGCAGCCAATCCATCTCAGACAAGTTCATGCGCATGACCCTCGTCGTCAGCGGAACCGCGCTGCTGCTAGCCTATATCTCGTCGATCGTTTACGACCTCTACAGCCTCAGGCAAGAACTCCTCAGTTCCATTGCGACTGAAGCAAGCATGATGAGTGCCAACAGTGTCACGGCTTTGCTCTTCGATGACAAGCTGGCCGCGGAGAACACCCTTGCCGCGTTACATAACTCGCCCCAGGTCCGTGCCGCAGTCATTCTTCGTCCCGATGGCAGCGAGTTTGCCCGCTACCTGCGTGACCCTTCAATTCACTTTGACCTAACCAGGCATCTCGGGCCCGGCGAAACACAGCACCATTGGCTAAGCGGGCGCGAAATACTGATGGGAAGCAAGATCCAGTTCCAGGGTGCATGGGTTGGAACTGTCTATCTGGTCGCCGAAACCAGGGATGTGGCGCGCCGAGCCGGACGCTTCGGCCTCATCTCTGCCGGCATAATGCTAATCTGTTTCGCCATTGCCCTTCTGGCAACATCGACCATCCGACATCTGATCACTGATCCTCTCACCGGGCTCGCCAAAACTGCGCAAATCGTCACCCGGGAAAAGGACTACTCCGTGCGCGCCAGGATTCCCCCGAGCAGCGATGAACTTGCCTTCCTCGTTCAATCTTTCAACGAGATGCTCGAACAAATTCAGGCCCGCGATCGCGCCCTCCAAGCCACGCGCAGCGATCTCGAACGGCGCGTCGAGGAACGCACCGCAGAGCTCTCCGCGACCAACAAGGAACTTGAGGCGTTCGCCTATTCGGTGGCGCACGATCTTCGTGGTCCGCTGCAACACATCAACAACATTGGATTCCTGCTGCAGCAGATCTCCACGGACGGACTTAACGCCGAAGGCCGCATGCTGGTCGACCGCCTGCTTGAAGGAAGCAAGCGTATGTCAGGCCTGATTGACGATCTGCTCAATCTCTCCCGCGCGTCCAGCCACCCACTGCATCGCACGCCAATCGACCTCAGCAACATGGCTGAGACCATTGGCGCGGGTCTGCACGCTGAGAGCCGCCAGGTTCGCTTCATCGTTGCCAAAGGGGCGCAAGTCTTTGCGGATGACGGCCTTATGCAGGTCGTGCTGGAAAACCTACTTGGAAACGCGTGGAAATATACTTCAAAATTGGAATCAGCGGAGATTGAATTCGGCTACACCGAGGAAGAGGCTGGAACTGTTTTCTTCGTGCGCGACAACGGCGCAGGGTTTAACCCGCGCTATGCCGACCGGCTCTTCCGGCCATTTCAGCGTCTCCATTCGCAAAACGAATTCACCGGTACAGGCGTAGGACTTGCAACTGCCTACCGGATCATTACTCGCCATGGCGGCAAGATCTGGGCCAAAGGGGCCGTGGACCAGGGAGCTACCTTCTTCTTCACGCTGCCCTATACCGAAGCGTGACATCGAATCTTCATCGGCTCCAGTACTGCCGATTCAGTCCCAGGTGGGACTTCAACCGCGGCGCAATCCCGTTCTCCCGCCGCCCGATTTTGTATCCCAGATACTTTGCCAAGGTACGCATCAATGCCGACGGCAATTGATGTGGCGCATTTTTCGCCAGGTGCCCCATCTCTGAGACGACAAACCGGCGGCCTTCCCCCGAGGCGCTCCCAAATTGTTCAACGAGCCAGCTCTCGCGTGCGTGCAGTACCCCGATGTCAAAGTACCGCCTGAATTCCTCCGCAAGGGAGTACGCGTGCGAATGCTTCGCCACCGCATCGGCCACGTACGCCGTCTTCCACCCCGCGCGATGCATCCGCGCCACCACCAGGGTATCCTCGCCGAAAATCACATCCGGCGAAAACCCACCGACGCTCATCAAGGCACTGCGCCGATATGCTCCGAAGGCATTCGAAAAAAAGATGGACTTGAATCCCAGCGTCCGCCGTGTCTCCCACGATCGTAGGCGCGACGTCGCCGGATAATTGAAATGCCGTGCATGGGCCTCGATCGCGTTCGCCTTCTCCCGCGGCAGCTGCCTCCCGTAGGCTGCCCCAATCTCCGCATCTTCAAACGCGCGCACAAGGTTCGCGAATGCGTCCGTTCCAAACAACACGGCATCCTGTGTAAGGTAAATCACGATGTCGGCTCGCTCGGCAAAATCCGCGCCCATCTGGCGGGTTCCTCCGTGATTGAAATCCCTCGGCGAAATCTCGATAACCGTGAAGCTGTCGCGCCTCGCCAAATCCGCTGTGCCATCGGAGGAAGATGAGTCAATCACGATCACCTGGTCGGCCTCGAGGCTTTGCGCGCGAATTCCGGCTGACAATGCAGCCCAGTGCCGCGCTGCATTGAACGTCGGAATGATGACCGCGACCCGGCCACTTGCCGATGACAGTGCTGATCCGCGAATGCCCGACTCCTCTTGCTCCATCATGTACAGAACCCCCGCATTCCGCTGAAGCTGGCAATCTTCAGCGCCCCAATTCTGTTCCGCTTATTTCGCTTCGCGAAAATGCTGGGTGCCCCATTCATGGCGCGCCCTTGTCTTTGCGCTATGAGTGGGAAACCGTGAACCTCGCCCAGCCTAACTAGCGATCGAAGATCCACTCAACGGAAGGCGCTTACGAGGTGCGCCAGCAGCAATTCCACACGCGTCTGAACCTGCCTCAGCAGCGATTTCGTGTGGCTTGCATTGTTGAGATGCCTGCGATAAAAGAGCAAGTCCTCATCGATGAACACGGTTCTCCCGCCCAGCAGATCGTTTCGTGTGCCGATCCACGCGTCGTGCAAGAATACCTTTCGCGCCGGGAAGGGAAGCACCCGGCCGAGCAGCGACGCACGCATTGCCATCGCCGATCCCTGGTAATGGTTCATGAAGAGATTGCGCCAGAACCCCGGAAGAAACCTGCCGCGCCGGTTGATGCGTGAATCCGGCAATGGCCGATCGAACTCGTCGATCATGCGCACCCGGCTTGTCACAATACCGACATCCGGCCTGCTCTCGAAGGTATTCAAGAATCTGCGCGTCTTTGTCGGCGCCCAGATGTCATCGTCATCGCATAAAAACAGAATTTTTCCCGTAGCCGATCGCAATGCATCTTCAAACGTCGCCACCACCCCGGCATTCCTCTCATGCCTCAGCACACGAACGCGCGCGTCGCCGATCCGCGCGATCTGATCGAGCGTGTCGTCTGTCGATCCATCGTCGACAATCACGACCTCGTCTTGCGGGCTCAGCTGCGACAGGATTGACTGCAGCTGTACTTCAACAAACGTGCCGCCGTTGTACGCCGCCATGCACGCCGAAATCCTCGGCTCGCCTCCCGGCCGTACGGTCGCTCGCTCTCCTGCTGCGTAACCCTCCGTGGCCTGCATCCATTCCGCGATCCTCTTGCGACGTGATGTGAAGATCCGTCGCACAACCGCATGCCACGTAATCCGCCGTAGTTCCGCCGAATCCTTTCGCAACCATTGCTTCACAAGCCGCAACGCCAGCCGCAGCGTTCTCTCCCAGCCTGCCGCGCGGCTCATTCGCAAGTCCCAGAACGCCGTCTCCGCCAGCAACGCATTTTTGTAGCGCGCCGGACTCATCCGCCGCTGCATATCTTTCATTGAGAATTCGTGTTGCACCTGGATGTTGCCGGCCACGTACACGCGCTTTCCATACTCGTGCAGCTTGCTGAAGATCATCGCGTCGCTGTCGTCGAGCCAGAATCGCGGGTCGTAGCCGCCGACCTGCGAGAGCGCCTCGACCCTCAACATCGCGCCCGAGTTGAAGGCGAACACCGGCTCGCTCAGCACACCGACATATCCCGCTCGATACCACCGTGGAATCGCACCAAATTGGAAATAATTCGGCGAAATCTGCCTGTCTCCCGCGGCAATCTGCGGCACAATGGCGGCAACCCCCGCATACCGCGTGCTCTCCCGCGCCGCCGTCGCCAGCTCCACAAAGAAGTCCGCAGGAACCGCGGTGTCCTGATCCAGCGTCAGCAACCAGTCTGACCCATGCTCCGATGCCAACCTCAGCGCGCGATTGTACGCTTTTGCCAGCCCCGAGTTGCTTTCATCGGCGAAGTACTGCACGCCCTCCGGGAGATCGGCAACCCCCGCCGCCTCAGGACCATTATCCCAAAGCAGAACCCGCACCTCGCCCAAATCCGGATGCAGCCTTTCGCGCGCAGCCATCACGCTTTTAAACGCAGGTGACGACTCCGGTTTCATGCGATACAGCACAACCACCGCGGTCACGGTAAGCCGGCATGGCGCCTCCGCAAATACTGGCCTCACGTCGCTCATTCGGGCACCATGCCTTTCACTGGCGCGCTGCCCCACTGAAAGCACTTCCGCTGCACCACACTTTGAATCGCAAACTGCAGAATCGTCGACAGCGGTGTAAACATATCGCTAAAAAAAATGAACGAAAGGCAGGTGAGAAACATACTTGCCACCAGGATGTTTCTCGGCAGAGAGCGCTCCATCAGCCAGCCGCACCCAATTCCCAGCAAGAGGTTGGCAAGATACACACCCAAATACGAGAAATCCAATGCGTACGCCGCGAGATACGTGCTCGCCCCGTCGATAATCCTCAAATCGTTGTGAATTGATGCATGTGGGTTGGCCGGCATTAGAAATGATGGCAGCAACGGATATAGGAACGACAAAGTCGGTCCATGAAAATTTCCCTTCGCAAAGAGCCAGCATAAGTTTGAAAGCGGAATTGAAATATACGAGATTAGCCACAGATACGCCATCGGCCAGTCGGAATACTTGTGGCGTATCTGCAGATACTCAAGAAACGCCCATTGCGCGGTCCGCGCATTCCCAATCAAGGTGACTGCGGCAACCGCGAGTGCAAGACAACCAACGGCGATCGTGTAGATCTTCCGCTTGCTCATCTGCGTCTTCAACGAGAAGACAAACAGTATCTGAAAGAACGCCACCATTAGCAGTCCGCGTGTCATGTACAGTGCCAAGCCCGTAATGCCGAAAATCGCAAACAGCATCTTTCGCCAGCGGGATGTATCCAGCATCGAGTTCACCGTCACCACCACCAGCAGTGGAAACAGTGCCTGCTTGAATCGGCCGTATGTCAGATACGAGGCAGGATCATCAAGCGCCGGCGGTGCTCCTGAGAAAAACCAGTTGAAGCCGATAATCAAGAGTGCTGCACAACTTAACATCAGGTTTATCTGCCACAGCCTCGTTACATCGAGCGTGTAAGGTAGCGCCTCTGAATGCGTGGGCCAGCGGTGTAGAAGTGTCCGGACAACCAGGTATCCGAATAAAAACGATCCCAGCGAAAGCGCGAACAGCAGAACCGGAAGTCCCTTCGCCGGATATGTAACATAGGTGATCTGGAAGCTGAGCGCCACCAGCATCAAAACCCAATTCACAACGAAGATCGCCAGCGGGTTGCAGAATAGTGGAAGCTCTCGCGTGCCCTTCAACACGCCTTGCACGAAGCTGTGCCTTTTCTCCGTCAGCGTTGGCGATAGTGCCGCAGTTGCAAGGGAAACCTCGGCAGGTTGGGGCGCCGCGCTGAAGCTCGTACAGCGGAGCGGCTGGTTCATGGCATCTCCCGGCCCAACAGCAAATCTTTGCGCAGCGATCCAAGCCCTCGCGCGTAGTGCATGTAATGCGGAAGTTGACCGATCATCTGCAGTGTGCGAACCCCAATGCTCGGCGAGAGAGTCGATTGCTTCTGGAGGAACGCGATCTTCTCGCGAATCCTTTCGATCAACGGGTCGTGCTCATTCCATCCCTCGTCCAGAACGCGCTGTAACAGATCCTTAAACTGGCGCGCAACCCGTTCGTAATACTGCCGGCGCGTCTCAGCCTGCGTTCTCGCAGCCATGTCCCGCTCATCGATAACCCCGAGTTGCTGTCCGGCATGAATCCGGTAATCGATCAACGGTTCGGCAATGAGTCCCAGACGCGAGTGCAGGGCAATCATCCACGCAAGCCATCCGTCGTGTACCCATGATGGAGGAATCGGAGAGCAGTAGCGCCGAATTGATGTCCGGAACATCAGCGTCGCTCCCGTCACAATATCGTGCTTCAACAGCGTCGCGGTCGGACAGCAGGCAAAGTCGCGATGCTTCGTCTCGGTGAACTTGTGCTTCGCAAACAGGCGCGTGCCAATCGCGCGCCCATCGCCATCGATCAGGCTCGCATCGGAGAACACACCGCCGAGAAACGGATTCTCGTTGAGCGCCTCAGACAGCCGCTCCAGCTTCGTCGACCTCCAGCGATCGTCCTGATCGCACAGCGCAATCAGTTCGCCACGCGCAAGCCCGATCGCCTGATCAAAATTTCGAGTAGAACCAAGCCTCTGGCCGTTCTGGATTACCCTCACCACAAACGGTGCCTCGGCTTGAAACCGCTTCAAAATGGCGAGCGTCTCGTCTGTCGATCGGTCGTCGCAAACGATCAATTCATATGGCAATCGCGATTGCAACGCGATGCTCTCCAATTGCTCCTCAAGATAACGCCCACCGTTGAATGTGCACATCGTCACCGAGATACGCCGGACTTGCCTGTTGCCGCCATTCGGGTCCATGAATCAAATCTCCGCTTCAGCCCACTCGTTTCGCTTCGTCCTGAAGATCGCAGTGGCGGAGATGATACCCGCCACGCCGAGCACCGCAAAGTACGCCAGCGAGACCCCCAGTGCCCCCGAAGTTTTCGCAAACACAATCACGCTTCCCGCAGTGCAAAACGCAATCACAATCGACTGCACCAGGAACGGTTCGCACTTGTGTGCCCGCAGATAAATCGCCTGGCTCTGCACCACGTGACTGCTTAACGCGGTCAACAAAAGCAGCAGAAAAATGGGCCAGCCTTCAATACGACTGCTGATCTTCGGCAGGATGTACGGTGCTGCCAGCACGCCCATGAGCACCAGCGTGGCTGCGCCGGCGAACAGCGAAATCGACTGCCACAGCGATCGGAAGAACATCCGATCCAGTTCCGGCGTGTCTTTCTTCGCGATCAGGCTTCCGAATGGCGCAGCCTTGGTCGTCATCCACGCCAGCATCATGGCGCTCAACTGCGTCACGATGTTCATCGACAGCCCCATTCTCCCGGCTTCCACAGGTCCACGAAAGGCAAACAGTACCGGTGTGAACAACTGAAAGATGAAGTAGTCGCACAGCCAGCTTACGGCAATCTTCCACTGAAAGGGCCACACCTCTCGCCGCCAATTGATTCCCATATGTGCGACATGCATCCGCAGCAGAGGTAACAGCAGCTTGCGTCGCGAGACCAAGAGAAGGCTCGCCACAAATCCTTGCCCCAGCAGCACCATCGCCGGCGAAAACAATCCGTGATGGCTCAACATCGCTGTCCACGAAGCTGCAACGCTCACGGTCGACTGAAAGAACCGCATGCGCGCCACCTGCGCCACTTGCCCGCATCCTTCCAGAAATGAGAGTACCGGCCCGATGGAAAACGTAATGGCGCAAGCCAGCACCGTGACCCTGAGCGGAAGAAGCCAGATCTCCGGCCCTTGCGGCTGCTGATGCAGCGAGAAGAAGCGCATCCCTCCGACCAGCAATACAACGCCCATGACCATGGCTGCACTTGTGTACCAGCGCACGGCGCGCTGCAGCAGCGAAGCGAGCCTGAAGTGCGCGGTCTCGCTCCCCGTGATGGTTCCATCCGGGCGGAACTCCAGATGCGCGCGCTCATGCGCCGCCACCTGAAGAATCACAAACGAGAATCCCAGCTCGAACACGCTTTGCAGCGCCACCAGGCTCCATAGCGCGTAGTAGTAGCCCTGCTCCGCTGCCGACAGAAAATGCACAATCAGCAGCACGCTTCCTACGCTGCCCAGACCCTGCACGACGCGTCCCAGCACCGTGAACGCGATGGCCCGGTCCAGGCCGATGGCATGAGGAAGCTTGTAGCGGATAAAATCGCGCAACGCCAGCCAGATGCTCCCCGATGGCCGCGGCGATGTCTTGGTCTCGGTCAGCATGAATCCTGGATCGAAAACGGTTGCGGATGACGAGAAGAATGTTGCCTGTCCTCTGCCGGACCATGCGACACACAATTGGATGCGAGAAATTCTCGATCTGCGTCCCCGCTGTGGCAAGATAGCGCCGAGAGCGTAAGCCAAAGACCCTGGTTTAGCACGCCCTCAATAGGCCCCGCGCATCGTGACCACGGCAGGAATAGTCCGCGTCAAAATTCTCCAGTCGAGCAGACAACTCCACTCGCTCGCATATTCGCGATCGAACAAAACGCGTCGCTCAAATCCCACATCGCTCCGCCCAGATACCTGCCAAAGACCGGTAATACCAGGCCGGAACAGGTCGTAATAAGCAAATTGATTCCCGTACAGTGGAGCCTCTGCCTCAACAATCGGCCGCGGCCCGACCAGCGACATATCTCCAAACAGCACGTTGAACAGCTGGGGAAGCTCGTCGAGGCTCAGCTTGCGGATAATCCGCCCGACAGGCGTGATTCGCGGATCCCGCGTCTCCTTGTTCAGCGGATATGCTTCTTCATTCCTGTAATCAGCTTCACACCTGCGATGACTGCCGTTGATTTCGAAAACATTATCTTTGTGTTTCCGCGAAAACATCGAGCGGAACTTGATGATGCGAAAAGGAGCGCCGAATCTCCCCAGCCTCTCCTGGAGAAAAAAATTGGCCCCGGCGACGTCAATGCCACCGCAATCGCAACCACCAGCATAACGGGAAAGAACAGAATGATCAGGATGCTCGATAGCAGAATATCCATCGTGCGCTTTACCACCGCATAGCGCCACGAGAATGCCCGCTGCACGGCAGCGGAAAGGTGGGGAGTCGGGCGCCGCCATGCGCTGACGCCGGAATTGCATCATGGTATATGCCGATGACGCTGATCGCTCCCAGTCCCGGTCCATCGGCTGTCGCCCCATCAGTTTCCAATATATTTATAGCAGCACTTTCTTCCTTGCATTCTCAATACCCTCGCTGTTTGTGTTTCCATGCCCTCCCAAATTCTTCAAAAACTGAATCCGCCACGGCGTGCGCATGGACTTGCGATATAGGTTTCCTCAATCCCCTCGCAGCGCCGCACGATTCGGCATCCGCATAAGGAACCGGAGAGAATCAGGGTAGGAATCAAGGCAAAATTCGAATTCGATACAGTGGTCAATTCGCTGCAGTCTGCTCTATGCTTTCTTGTATCTGTAGACTTCCAGCGTCGGCGGAGATGATGTTTCCGCCAGCTCCACGTCATCACCGTCTACTTCAATCGCAATACTTTGCATCAACAGGCTGAGGGTCAACACAACCCTTAGCGCGCTTTTCTTTCGAACTACAATTCCTTCGACTCCGGCAACGCGCCCGTTTTATCCGCACTCGCTGACCCACTGTAAGCAATGGATGCGGTTCGGCTCTCGTTGGATCCAGACCCACTCGTAAAGCTCTACTTCGAACTCCGGCAGGGGAGCCGGTCGCGATCGCTGTCCCGATCATCGAAACCACACCCGGTACCGCGAGCACACCAATCCGATTATGAAGATCGGTACGTACAAACACGTACCCCGGGAAGAGCGGAAGATCCATATCACACGCGATCCATCTTTCCACCGGTGCTGCGTCCGGTATATCGGCAGAAAGTGCTCAATCTGCCTCTGCTCCATATGCCGCGCCACCCGCTTCTCATGGCGGCAAGTTGTGTACACCGCAAACCACCGTCTCTCCGGATTGAGCGAAGGATCAACTGGCTTTTTGCGCATGGCTTCGCCATCCTCACTTGGTGGGGTATTTTTCCACATCCGCTTCCGCGGAACACGAAGCACTTCCAGATCCCATCTCCGAAAACCGGTACTAATCCCCAAAACGGCAGGCATTGGAGAGACACAAGTACTGGGCGGGCGCTAGCTTTCCCGATTTCCTTCGGTGGTCTTGCGGGCAACAAATGCTGCAGATGCTTTCAGTTCGGAGAGGAGCGTTTTCTTCTATTGGGTTAAGGATCAGTGCTTCTCTATACAAACAACCAACTTGAGCGGCGGCGCGGACAGGGAGCCGGCGACACAATTGGTTACAAATAGAGACGCAGAAAACCTTCCAGGAGTTATCTGGCTCCCGTCACACAGTTCCAAAAGATGGATTTGCATCCGGTTGACGTTCTGAAGTCCATTGCTCTCCCTCACGATTCAGTCTGACGCACCTGCTTTTCCGGTCTGCACGCAAGCCCTCCAGCATCCTCTCGAAGTGATAATGAAAGATGATGCTCTTTGACTGGACAGAAGGTCCGCTTGCAGAAGGCCTTCGCTGCTATCGCAATCAGGATTTTTTCGACGCCCACGAGCATTGGGAAGGCGTGTGGCTCAGATGCAATGGGCCGGAGAAGACCTTCCTGCAGGCCCTCATCCAGATCACTGCAGCTTTCCATCACTTGCAGCACAACAATCCTGCAGGCACGTCCTCTTTGCTTCAAGGAGCCCTGCGCCGTCTCGACGGCTTCTTGCCCGAGTACGGCGGCGTTGCAGTAGAAGAGCTCCGCACGAGCATCCGCGCGTGGCTTCAGAACCTCAATGCTGAAACCGGCTCGCCGAATATTCCCTACCCACACATCCATTGAGCGCCGTACTGCTGCAGTTCAAAACGCTCAAAACGTGTCTTCATGCTGAGCGGAGTGCGTTACTCCCTACTCGCAACTCCCCATCGGCTGCTATCTTTGAGCCACATGCCGCTGGTTACTACAACCGAAGCCGGAGTGCCCATCCAGGGCCCCAGCGCTACCCTGATTTACGATGACTGGTACCCGGCTCTGCGCACCAATACGCTACGCAAGGGCAAGCTGGCGAAGGCCATGCTTCTCAATATTCCACTGGTGCTCGGGCGCCGCTCCGATGGGCGCGTATTCGCCATGCGCGACAGCTGCCCCCATCGCGGCATCCCGCTCAGCGTTGGCTGGTTCGACGGCAACCGCGTCACTTGCCGTTACCACGGCTGGGAGTTTGAACCATGCAGCGGCCGCTGCGAGCTCATCCCCTCGCTCTCCAGCCACGACCACCTCGACGCCACCCGCATCTACGCCACCGCCTTCCCCTGCGAAGAACGCGATGGCCATGCTTGGGTTTATGTGCCCGGCCCCGGCTCCGGCCGAAAGGGCGACACCGCGGAGCGGCCTGTACCAGAGCTGACCAAGTTCGGCACTCGCTATCGAACCGCCAATCTCGCCGCCGATCTGCCCTGCAACGTCGATCACGGCATCATCGGCCTCATGGACCCCGCGCACGGCCCCTTCGTCCACCAGGCTTGGTGGTGGCGCTCCCGCGCAAGCATCCGCGAAAAAACCAAGCGCTTTGAGCCCATCCCTGAAGGCTTCCGCATGAGCGCCCACGCCCCCAGTGGCAACTCCGCGCCTTACAAGCTACTCGGCGTCTACGGCCAGCCAGTCGAAACCACTATTGACTTCATCCTGCCCAACCGCCGCACTGAAATCATCCGCTGCGGCGACAAGTGGTTCTCCTCTCTCACCACCGTCACGCCCGTCACGGCATCAACCTGCCGCATCGACGTCATCGCCGCATGGAACGTCTTTTACAACGTCCCGCTCCTCACGCCGATTGCAAAGTTTTTCGGTGCAAAATTTGTCCGTCAGGACCAGGAGACGATGATCCAGCAAGCCGAAGGCCTGAAGCACAACCCCAGTCTCATGCTCATCGACGACGCTGACAAACCCGCCAAGTGGTATTTCGCTCTCAAGCAAGCGCGCCTGGATGGCACCGGCAAACATCCCCTGGACGGGTCGGTCGAGCTTCACTGGCGCAGTTAGCGAAATCACGCCGCAAACAGCTCGCAGATATCCTCATGCTGATTCGGGAACTTTATCTGATTCTGGCAAAGATTCCGAACGTGGTCAGCCCGCCTCAGTCTCGTTGGCGTCGTTCTCTTCACCCTCGACCGAAATCCGCAGCGACCTCAGGAAGTTCACGTCGTTCTTGGTGAAGGTTCCGCCCGCAGCTTCGGCGGCCGCATCCGCTTCCTCGGTCTCCTTTGAGACCTCGTTCAGCCCGATCGTAGCCTCAAGCATCAACAGCACATCGAACCCGTGCTTGCGGATATCCTGCACAACGCCGGCGATCTGCTCGCTTTCGATGACGGACTCGTGGATAGCCTCTCCGAGTTGTTGGATTAGTTCGCGCAGGCGAGATGTCACGATTTACCTCCGGCGGCGGCCAGCGCAGCGAATGGCGCGGGGAGCGGCTAGTAATTTCTATACCTTACTTCGCAAGGGGCTATCCGGCAACTCTCTTCGCTCTCGGTGCAATGAGGTCGTCAAGGGTCCTCCGCTGCTACCATCATATCGAAGTGAAACCTGAATCCATCGGACGGGTAATGGGCATCGGATTGCGTGTGGCAGGCCGCATGGCTGGCCACGCCATCATGGGCGAAGGCCAGCCCACCGGTGCAGCAACGCCAAACACCCAGCCTAGCGCGCTGTCCGCGGACGCCGCTACCCGAGGCCGCGTCGCCGGGCAAACAACCCGCGGCGTTGCGCGCGGACTCGGCGGCTTCTTCAAGCCCTTCCGCAGCGTCGGCGGAAAAATCTGGCTTGAAGTCACCGGCGTTTTCTTCCTTCTGCCGGTCCTCGTCTTCACCCCGGTCCTGTGGCGTACAAGGACGAGCTGGCAGCAAGGCCCCGACCACCGGACCTTCCTGTCCGCCACAATCATCATTGCGATTTTCCTTTACCTCGGCGTCAGCAGCTTCTGGCGTGCGAGCCGGCGGCGCTAGGCATCACTTTTCCGGCAGTGTTGCCGCAAGAATTCCCCGCAGCTCACATTTCTGCGAATCCGAGAGCCCACCAATGCTGAGGATGTTGTAATTCCCGGATTTGTAATCCAGGACGATCACAGATTTTCCTGTGCGCCATCCCTCAAACAAATACCAATTCAACTGAGCCGAGTAGCCCGCTGTGTTCTGAATCGAAATCGAAGTCGAAGAGACGTTCACAGTGAACTGGCCCTGCATGAGCGGATCCCGGTTGTATGAACCAATCAAACCAAGGACCGCTAGACCACGATTCCCCTTAAAACTTCTGAGCATGAAAAGCCAGATCGCTCCAAGCAGGAGGAACGGCGCGAGATTGAAGATGAGTGCTCTTGAGAGGCTTGCGTTATCAGCATGTTTGCCGGAGCTGTCCGCAACAGCGCCGTTCTGCGACGCGTTTGTGGTCGGCTCTCTCGCGGACCGAGATTCAGTCCCTGACGTATTCGAACCATCAAACTTTGATTTTGATGCAGTCGAGCTTCGCTGCACCACTGCCCACAGAAGAACCAGGCAGATGAGGATAAACACCCAGAACATGACCGTTTTGGTCACCCACGAAACGAGGGAGTTCTTTTGAGATCTCAATTTATATGCCTGCTTGTACTCCTCCTCAGTAACCCTGTAGCTGAATTCCATTTTGGCCCGCCTTTCCCATCTACCCGTTTCAATTCACGCTAGTTTGTTTCCACCACATCCGGGGTGCAAACGCATAGTTCAACTGCACCAGCATGATCGCCGCAATGCTCACGTAGGTATTGATCACGCACAGCGCGGCACCTGCCGCATACAGCGACTGCGCAATCAGGATTCGCCGGCAAATGCTCTTGCGCACCTCTTCCGGCGTGTCTTCCTTGACCAGTCCGTGGCGCGTTGCGTACGCCCAACTCCAGTAGAGCATCGCGCCGGGAACAAAAATGTTGAGCCAGTAAATCACCAGCTCTCCGCGATATGTGATGAACTCCGTAAGCATGCGCGTTGAGAACGGCATGAACGTGATGGCGAACAGAAATCCGAGATGAATCCACGTCACGTCGCGTGAGCCTTCTTCAATGTGGTTGAGCTGCGTCTGCTGCCCTGCCCAGAAGATGCCCAGCGTGATGAAGCTCATGACATACGCGATCCACTGCGGCCCGAGGGCGGCAAGCGCCGCACATAACTCCCCCTCCGAATGCACCTGTGCCACTGCGGGAAGATGCAGATCCAGCACCAGCAGCGTCATGGCCACGGCAAAGATCCCGTCGCTCAGCGCCGCCAGCCGCTGGATGTTCCGCCCTTGAATCTTGTTGTATAGCGTAGACATCGCAATCTCTGTCCCAAGATACTCGAACGGAACGACGCTGGATATGCTTCTGCTTTTTACCCGCGCACAAAACAGGCTGTCATCCCGATCGAAGCCGAGGGATCTGCAGTTGCCCTTTCCTCTGCATCCTCAAAAACAACATTGAAAGAGATCCGCTCTAAAGAAACTTGCGGATCTTCGCGCTGAACCTCGTGTACAGGAACGACACCGCAAGCAGCGCGCTCCCCAGAACAATCAGCGTGACGTAGCGGTCGGGCTGCGCCAGCGCCCACACATCCATCAACAGAATCTTCGCCACGCTGATGAGCAACAACCCCAACCCTGCCAACCGAAAGCTCCGCTCGCCAACGACCAACGCAAACAAGAATGTGCCCAGCCCCAGCAGGCTCCACGCAATGGTTATATGGCCAGAACTAAGCTTCACGGCCAGCGCCACCACCATCATCCCGAATGATGCAAAGAAGAACCACTGCTCCGGCCTGCTCAGCACGCTCACAAATGGCTCCGGCATAGCTATCGATGCGCCCTCCCAGAATTCCCGTCCGCGCAGCTTGAACGCGAATGGCAGCGCAGCCAGCAGAATCAGCGCGGCCACCGCGAGATGATAGATTGTCCCGTTCCAGAAGCCCCCATGGGTTTCGCCGATCAGGTCGAATATCAATCCGCGCAGCACCGCCGCCAGAGCCAGCGCCACCGCCTGCACCAGAAACGTCCGCCGCCGCATCAACCACGCCAGCGCCATCAGCGTCGTCGCCATCGCCGCCCAGATCGCCGCGATCCATCCCTCGCCTCCGGGAACATAGAATGGAAACCGAACGCCGAACCAGACCACCAGGCAGAAGGTTCCCGCAGCGTCCGCCAGCAAGCCGACGACATGCTCGGCCCTGGTCGATCGATCGAGATTCCGCGTCCGTTCGAGCAGCCAGTAACCGCCTGCGATCAGGATCAGCACTTCCAGCAGGTTAGAACCGGCCAGCGAGAACAACCTTGCCACCGGCGGGCTCGTCATCCCGAAAGTCGCGTACGGAAGATCAACTGCGAGGTAAGTTGTGACCCCGATGCCGAGCAGCGCGTACCCCTGCCAGCGCAAAAAGCCTTTCCGCGCGAATCGCCCGGTCTCAAACAGAGCCACGCAGAGCGCCACGAGTACCGGCGCAATCCATGGATCGCGGAAGATATCGAATGTCAAAAACACCAGAAAGAGTGTTGCTGCCCAGGAGAACGCGGCCGGCACGTAGTTACGACCGCCAGCAGTCGTTTTCCGCCGCATGCCGCAGTAAAGCAATGCAACGGCGACCATCAACGGGGTGCGGTGATGCCAATCGGGGTGCCAAACATTCCAGCCAAAGAGACCAAAGATCGCAGCAACCGCCAGCACATCCGCCTGCAGAGCCAGTGCGCCACTCGCAATCCAGTCCGCCGCCAGTCCAAGCACCCCCACAAGCGCCAGCCATCCCACGGCCACCCACTCGGTCGGCAGCGCGACCCACATCGCCGCTGCCGCCAGCGCCGTTCCGATGCAGCTGGCCAGCGGCAGCGTCACCGCCTCCCACGCCGCCGGATCCCAGATGGGCAAAGGATTCAGCTTCGGCAGGAACCGCGGCAGCAACTCCGCCCGCAGCCAGAAAGCAAGCGCCGCGAGACTCAACACGGTTGTGAGTGCCGGATGCCGGCTCGGGTCCGCATTCTCAAACCGAAAGAAGAGAAGCGGAAGAACGTGGTGGAAGGCGAGAACGCCTGCGCTCAAGAGCGCCAGCACATCGCCCTCGAGCGGCAACATGGTCGCGTGAAATTGATGCCCCAGGATCACGAGCAGGAGGAACAATCCAATCCAGCCGAGCGGCAGCCATTGGTCGGGCATACACACCCACAGCGTCGAAGCGCCGGCCGAGAGCCCGAGCCAGCTTGCACAGGGAAGCATGAAGTTCTGCCAGCCTTGCAGCGTACGCACCGGCGATCCCTCCGGATCAAGACCGGGCAGCACCCGCGGAAACATTTCGGCCCGTAACCAATACGCCAGTGCCGCAAATGCAAGCACCGTCGTCTCGACCGGGTGTTGGCCCGGAGCAGCGTTACCGAGCCGGAAGAAAGCCAGCGGCAGCACATGATCGAAGAACAGCAGCGCCGCCGCTACCAGCGCCAGCACGTCGCCCTCAAGTAATGGATTGCTCGCGCGGAAACGGTAACCCATGAAGACCAGGACCAGAAACAGTGTCAGCCAGCCCACCGCCAGCCAGCGTTCCGGGAGTACCACCCACAAACACGTCGCCGCTGCGCCTAGAGCCAGCCAGCTTGAGAGCTTCAGCGCAAGGCTCTCCAGCGGATGCGACGCAATTTCCGGCCAGCGGCGCGGATAGACCTCGGCGTGCGTCCAATAGAGGATTGCCGCCAGTGCCAGCCCCGCTGTCAACGACCAATGACGGCTAGTATCGCCCGCTATGACCCGTTCAAACGCCAGCGGCATCACATCGTGCAACGCCAGCACTCCGCCGGTGATCACCCCCGTCAACAGCCCGAGCCGCCGGAACACCGGCTCACCCAGACGCAATCCGGCGATCGCCAGCACCTGTGCCTCTACCAGCCACAGCACCGGCCAACTCACCCCGTGAAAGCGGAATGGCACCGATGAGACCAGCAGTACGACCGAAATGGTCGAGAGCACGACGAATGCCTGCCGCCGCTTCTCCTTCGCCCAGTAAGCCAACCCCATTTCAACCACGCCCAACGCGACCAGCGCCCAGAATGCCCACTCCGGATGTGCCGACTGGAACTTCAGTAGCCCCAGCACACCGCCGGAATTCAAAATCGCCGAAACGCTCGACAGATTTTCTTCGCGCTTATCGAGCGGTGTTCGCAACACGTAGGCTAGCCGGAAGATCAGCCAGTAAAGCAGAATGAGTGCGGTCGACGGCCAGAACTCCGCGAAATTTGAGTGGTTGTCGGGGAGGACTTTGGTCAGCCACACAAAATGGCTCACATAAACAGCTAACAGTCCGCACAGCTCCAGCACCGTCCAGTGCCGGATCGTCGTTACCACGACCAGCGCGATAGCCAGGATCGCACTCGCCGCAAGCGAGAAGACCACCGTCTGATTCGGCTCCTCGACATGGCTGGTCAGCAGCGTCGCAAACCCCAGCATGAACGCCAGCGCGGTTACGGTCTGCGACCGATATCGTAGGGAGTGCCCCACCATCCCCGCCGCCACCAGCATCATCAGCACCAGGTCGACAGGCAGCGAATCCACAATCCGCGCCGCCTGCAGGTGGTACATGGCAAAAGTGGTGAAGTAGGCCAGCGCCCATCCACCGCCGATGCCGCCCCGAGCGAATATACGGTAAGTCGGCTTGCGCTCAAGCCACACGCCACCGCCCAGCAGCGCGATGCTCACCGCAAATCCGCAGAGGACCTTGCCGCCAGGGCCCCAGGTTTGCAGCCTATTCGCAAGCCAAAAGGCGATCCCAATGACAACACTTGCAATGCCGATCTTGTTCAGCCAATTCGCACCCAGGGTCTCTTCGAGCGAGAAGAGACGCGCTCTCGCCTGTGCCTGCTCCTCGGCTGTCGAGGCCGTTGCCGCTTGAAATACCGCTGCAGCCTGACCCCGCGCCACTGTTGCTCCTGGTTGTTTTGGCTGCTCAACGGGTCTAGCCGGCGCGGTTTGCGCCTCCACCGGTTTTGTAGCCGAGGTTTGGGGAGCGGCCGAAGGAGCCGGCGCCTGGATTGGAGCAGCATCTGGCTTCGGCACTTGCGGCACGACTGGAGCCTGCGGAGGGGGAGCCGCTTGCGGGCTCGCGACCGGAGGTGTGGGAGGCGGAACAACGGGCTCAACCGGCTTCGGTGCAGTCGCCCGCGTAAATGCCGCGATTGGCGGCACAACATCATGCGCGGCCTGCGGTGGCGCTGCGGCAGTTGGAGACTTCGCTGTTGCTTCCGGTGCCGCTGGTGGAGTCGACTTCACGGGACCGGCGGGTTCACTGTTCCTGGCCTTCACCAGTGCTGCAAGTTGTGAGCGCAGAAACTCGATCTCGCGTTCCAGGCGATCCACCGCATCGCGCATTCGCTCGTTCGCACCTCGGCTGCTGTTCCAGACCGAAAGGACAACAATCCCCAGAATTATGATCAGGAAATAGTCCATAAAGGTAATTGGCGGGAATTATACGAGGGTTTCGGCCGGGCAGCCCGATATCTTCCGGCCCGTCGTTACATGGAACGGTTGCGGCCGCCTTGAACGAAGTGCCACGCCGAGAGCGCCAGCGCCACTACGCCCAGCCCGAAAGCCATCCACGCATAGTGCCCATGGCGAATCTGCCACGCGCGCCAGAAAGCGATCGCCGACGCCACAATCATCAGAATTCCCCGTACTGGATTCAAGGCCGACCCCTCCCCTGGGCTGAACACACCATCTTAAGCCGTAAGGCCCGGCGCTTGGCCCGGTGCTGGACCCGGCGTTTGACCCGCGCCGGGTGCATGCCTATCGTTGGAAGGGTAGATTTTGCCTGTTGAAAGGATCTTTGATTCCATGTCCACCCCAGCCGCACCCGTCGCCCCCGCACTCAAGAAAACCGCCCTCAACGCTACGCACCGCGCACTGAAAGCCAAGATGGTCGACTTCGGCGGCTGGGACATGCCCGTCGAATATCCGGGGACGGGTGGCGGCCTGATTGCCGAACACATGGCGGTGCGCACCGGCGTAGGACTCTTCGACGTTAGCCATATGGGCGAAATCCAGTTTCGCGGCCCCGGCTCTCTTGCCGCCGTGCAACACATCACCATGAACGATGTTTCGCGCCTCGAGGACGGCCAGGCCCATTACTCCGCGCTGCTCACGCCGCTGGGCACCTTCGTCGACGACATCCTCGTCCATCGTCTCGGTGACAACGACTACCTTCTCGTCGTCAACGCCGGTACCAAAGACAAGGACTACGCCTGGATCCGCCAGCAGGTCGGCGTCTGGCCTGGCATCCACCTGAACGACTACTCCAGCTACTACTCGCAACTCGCGCTGCAGGGCCCGCGTGCCCAGGAGACGCTGCAAAAGCTCACCAAGGTGAGCCTCGGCGCAATCAAAAACTACTGGTTCACATGGGGCCAGGTCGCCGGCATCCAAAACGTCCTCATCGCACGCACCGGCTATAGCGGCGAAGACGGCTTCGAGGTCTACATCCCATCCGACGAAGCCACCAGCGTGAAGATGTGGAATGCGCTGCTCGAAGCCGGAGCGGAATTCGGCATTCGCCCCTGCGGCCTGGGCGCGCGCAACACCCTGCGTCTCGAAGCCGGCATGAGTCTCTACGGCCACGAAATCTCTGAAGAGATCAACGCACTCGAAGCCGGCCTCGACCGCTTCCTCAAACTCGACAAGGAGGAGTTCATCGGACGCGATACCTTACTCGACGTGCAGGAAAGCGGCGGACCGAAGCGCAAGATCATTGGGCTCGAAATGATTGAGCGCGGCATCGCCCGCGATGGGTACACCGTGCACGATCTCGAAGGCAACCAGATCGGCGTAGTCACGTCCGGCTCGCCCGCTCCATTCCTCAAGACCAACATCGCCATGGCCCTCGTGCCCGCGGAGGTTGCTGCAAGCGGATCGGATGTGGTCGTCCAGTGCCGCGCCAATTCCGTCAGGGCAAGGCAGGCCCCGATCCCGTTCTACAAGCGCCCGAAGAAATAGCGGAACGCCTCGCTGCAATCTGCGGGTTAGGGTACTATTTCCCTTTCGCAGCATTCACGCCGAGACCGTGACAAGATGAAATTACTCTGGAAGATTTTTGCGCTTGTTTTTGCATGCGTGGTCACCATCGCCGGCTGGGGGATTGTCTGGCACCTCATGCAGTTGAAGACTCAAGCAACGCAGGCTGAGGACGCGCGCGCGACGAAATTGCGGGCAGATCGGGGAGACGCCAAGGCCGAATACGAACTTGGCGGGATGTATTACCACGGGGAGGGGGTCCCGCAAGACTACGCCAAGGCGTTAGATTGGAGTCGCAAAGCCGCCGAGCAGGGATATCCGGCCGCATACTCCGCCATAGGTAGTCATTATGAATTCGGCCAGGGTGTGGCCCAGGACTATGCCGAAGCGGTCAGGTGGTATCGAAAGGGTGCGGATAAGGGTTTCGCGGCTTCCGAAGACGAACTTGGCCGGATGTATTACCGCGGCCATGGCGTGACGCAAGACTATGCGGGAGCTTTCTTATGGTGTCAAAAGGCAGCTGATCAAGGCGATGCCGACGGCGAGAACAGAATTGCTTACATGTACCACAAAGGGCAAGGTGTCAAACAAGATGATGCCGCCGCCATCCGCTGGTATCGCAAGGCCGCCGATCAAGGCCAGGCTGAAGGAGAGTCCAGCTTGGGCTTCATGTACTACTACGGATATGGCGTACGGGCGGATCGCGCCGAGGCATACCGCTGGTTCCGCAGGGCCACGGATCAAGGCGACGAATATGCGCTGCGAGCCCTAAGCAAAAGACTCACCACCCTCACCAGGATTTCTCTGGGCACCCGATTTCTGCTGGGGATATTCTTCTCCTTCAGTTTTCTCTCCCTCAACTTCTGGGAGCGGGGAGAAAGCCCTCGGGACCCACGACGTAGGGTTATCGTCGGCACGGGGATCGTGTGCCTTTTCTCGGCCGGGCTGAGTTGGTATGGCTACACCCATTACCAAATTCGATGCCTGGCCTGCGGCCTCAATGCATTTACGGGCATTAAGTGGCTGCTCGACGGAGTTCTGCTCGGACTGCTCTTCTACATCGTGTTGTCCCAGAAAACCGCAGTCGATAAGGCCGACACGTCGAATATGGATTCGGGCAACGAAAGCCACGCACAAGAACTTCGCTAAGCACCGATCCCGTTCTACAAGCGCCCGAAGAAATAGAGTGCTTCAATAACGAGATGGGCGCTGCTACAATCTCGGACTTAATGTGGCCTCAAATCAAGACTCACAGACTTGGAACATACCTTGCTCTCGTGTGTGCCGCCATTTTCCTGGTCTTTTCCAGGGGGATGATCGACTTTACAGCCCCTCTTTTCGCTGACTGGGATCTCCATTCCTATCGACTCGTTGCGGAAGCCTCTCCGCACTTTTCCAAAGATGTCCCTCCGCCTTTCGCCTACCGGATACTTGGGCCCTACGTGGCCGGCCTCCTGCCGTTGCCTGACCCTCTGGCATTCAGGCTAGTCAATTCATTCGCCTGTGTGGCTCTAGTGGTGCTGTTCTATAGGTTCCTGATGGATCGGGGTATTCAAAGCAGGGTCGCGTTCTTAACGGCGTTGCTGTTTGCGTGTAATCGATATTTTTTCGGCCAGTTTGCCTGGAATCCGTTTCAGATCGATGACGTTTTGGCCCTGTTGTGCTTCGTTCTGTCCTTCATGCTGATGTTCAAGAGACGCTGGTTCTTGTTTGCGTGCTGCTTTGCTCTTGGCAGTCTCACACGTGAAGTCGTCATGATTCTTATTCCGGTGAGTTTCGCCTATCTTTGGGAGGAAGGGACACTCCGAATCGAATACAAGAAGTGGCTTCTAGCCATAACGCCTGCAATTGCCGTTTTCCTCCTGGTTCGAATCTTCCTGTTTTCCGATGATGTGCGCATGGGAATTGCGGGCATCCTGCCCTATTACTGGATGAAATTCGGCGAAAGCATTGGGAATGCGCTCACAGCCAGTGCCTGGTTCAGACGTCTTATCTGGTCCACTCTTCCCGTGACCTTACTGCCCTTCATCTTTTGGAAATCTACCGTTTCCTTTTTCGCGCGCCGCAAGTATCTGTTTCTTTTTCTTGTCCTCGTCATCATCACAGACCTATGGGGAATTGATCCCGGCGGTGGAGATGCCGAACGCCAGATGGCACCCTCGTTCCTTGCTCTCTACTGGCTGATTGCCGAACTCTCACAGCACGAGCTCGCACACGTCAAGTGGGCATTGCCCTCAATTCTGGGAGGCGGCTACCTGGGGAGCCTGCACCATCTGCAGGGAATTTATCCCTTGCCGAACAGAGCATATACTCTGCTGGCGGTGGTGGTAGCATGCATTGAGATCTCGGCAATTGCGCTCTACGTGAAGTTCAAATCCGCTGCAAGTCGGGCGCTGTAGCTGAAACGTTAGACCGCTTGCTTTTTGTATTTGAGGAGCGGTCCTCACGCTAACGGTTTCGTGTGATACCCATTTTCTGAGATTGCACTTACGGTCGCAGCGCCTCTAGTCAAGGCGCACTGTGGCCCTCACACTTCAACACTCCCAGAAAATCAGCAAACGGCCCCACCGCCTCGCGATACTGATGCGCCATGATGCGCGATACCTGGTGCAGGTGCGTCAGGTCGTGCGCGGCCCACGTGGCCAGCAGGTTTGAAAGTGTCACCGGGCCCAGCGACGGATGGCGACCGCGCAGCTCAAGCTGCTCCGGCTTCAAGTTGAGGGCCCGCAACTCGTCGAGACGTCCGGTACGCACGCGCGCAAACTCGTCGAGCAGTTGAGCAAGGGTTTTGCCTCTGCAGATCTCCACATGTCCCCAGCGATCGAATGGTTCAAATGGTTTTGCTTCGCCATGCTCCAGAATCATGCGTGCGCGCGGTATCCAGTCGGCCTTGTCAGCATGGATTAGATGCCCCACAACATCCACGACGGTGAATGTGCCCACGCCTTCATCCCGATGTGTCCATAATTCAGGAAGGCCGCGCAGCAGCGCGTCGAAAGCCGCCGGAGTGCGCGACAACAACGCGACGGTGTCTTGCAGATCATGTTTCATGATTCGTCTGGATTTAAAGACTCAACAAGACCGGCCACTCAGACTTGCATCACTTCAATTTCTTTTTTGCGCGAGAGTTCTTCCATGCGGCGGATCTCCTCGTCGGTCATCTTCTGGACCTCCTCGAGAGCGCGCTTTTCTTCGTCTTCGCCGATCTTCTTTTCCTTGGCGAGCTTCTTCAGCGCGTCATTGCCGTCGCGGCGGACGTTGCGGACCGCGGTGCGATGCTCTTCGAGAACCTTGTTGAGATGCTTCACGACATCGCGGCGCCGTTCCTCCGTCATGGGGGGCACCGGGACGCGAATGAGCTTGCCGTCAGAGAGGGGATTGAAGCCAAGATCCGAAGCCTGGATGGCTTTCTCAATCTCCTTGAGGATGGACGGATCCCAGGGCTGAATCAGAATCGTCTGCGGCTCCGGCGTAGACACCTGCGCCATCTGGGTGATGGGCGTCGGCGTGCCGTAGTAGTCCACCTTGATCTGGTCGAGCATGTGCGCGCTGGCCCGGCCTGTGCGGGTTGATGCCAGGCTGGCCTGGAAAGTTGCTACAGCCGCATCCATCCGCCGCTTCAAATCGCCCGAGAGTCCTTTAAGGGCGGGATTGCCATCCATAAACGATGCCATCGTCAGTTCCTCACAAAGCATTTGCCAACGGCTATTCTACAACCCGTCGCGGCGGGTGGGACGCGCAGAAGCCTACGCCAGGTCGGCGAGACCCATTGCCGCGGCCTGCTCGTGCGCATGATAACTGGACCGCACCAGCGGCCCCGATTCCACATGGCGAAAGCCCATCTTGAGCGCTTCCGTCTTGAGTTCAGCGAATTCGCGTGGGGTGTACAAGCGCGCCATCGGCAGATGATCGCGCGAGGGCCGCAGATACTGCCCAATGGTCAGAATGTCGCACCCCGCCGCCGCCAGATCGCGAAATACTTCAAGCAACTCGTGCGTCTCTTCGCCGAGCCCGACCATCACTCCTGATTTCGTGACCCCGCCGGGGTTCAATTCCTTGGAGTAGCGTAATAGCTCGAGCGTGCGCTGATACCGGGCACCCGATCGAACCACGCGATAGAGGCGCGGCACCGTCTCCGTGTTGTGATTCATCACCTCGGGCTTCGCATCCACAACAATGCTGATCGCCTCGCGGTTGCCCTGAAAATCAGGAACCAGCACTTCGACTCTGCATCCCGGCGCCTGGCGTCGAATCTCTTCGATGACCATGGCAAAAACGCGCGCCCCGCCGACAAGATCATCGTCGCGGTTCACGCTGGTGATTACTGCATGCTCAAGGCCAAGCGTGGCCACCGCTTCAGCCACCCGGCGCGGCTCATCCATATCAATAGGCTCGGGCCTGCCCTTTGGCACTGCGCAGAATCCGCATCGCCGTGTACACAGGTTGCCAAGCATCATGAACGTAGCCGTCTTGTGGTGCCAGCACTCGCCGATGTTGGGGCACTGCGCGCTTTCGCACACGGTATGCAGTCCCAGCGAACGCGCCAGCCTCTTCAGGTCATGGTAGTTCTCGCCCACTGGGGCACGCGCCTTCAGCCACTCCGGCTTGGGAGCGGGCGTGCGGCGTGCGGGCTCAATCTGCACCAGTTCCATCTGTTCCATTGTAGCGGTGGCCGTGCGCTCGGCGATTTCACGGTCGCCAAACCTGGCGTACAATCCATGCGAAGAGAGGTGGCTCCAGTGAAAGGCGTCTTGTTGGTTGCGGTCGCTTGCCTGGCCGCAGGCCTGTTCGTCATCTTCTATTTTTGCAATGGCACAACGGCCTTCTCGTTTGCGTGGCCGCTTTCAGGCTCTTCGATTCACATCGACATCACCACCACCGGTGCCGGGGTGCCCGTCGCGGTCGCTTTGACCCTGACCGGCGCATTTCTACTGATCGTCGCCACCATCATCGCGCTCATTGGCATGTTCCGAAGGAAAACCGAGGACACGCCAACCAAACGCCGCGAAACCGCTTTCGAAGAATAAAAATCCCGCAGACAGACTGAAGGAGATCCCTCCAGTCTGCCCGCGGGATCGTTGTATCGAGCTTCCCTTTACTCTGCCTGCTTGTTCGGCGTAGCCGCCGCCGGAGCGGGCGTCGCTGGCTTCAGATACTTGTCCCACCATGCCAGCCAGCGCTCATAGCGATCCTTGATGAAACTCGGCCGCGTGAATCCATGGAACTGCCCCGGATAGACGACCAATTCCGTCGGCCGTCCCAGCGACTTCAGCGCCTCGTACATCTGCTCGCCACCCAGCAGCGGCACATTCATGTCCGACGTGCCGCCCATGAAAAGCATCGGCGTGTGTACCCGCTTGTCGATCTCCAGGAACGGATAGCTCATCTTGATGTAGAGCGGCAGATTCTTCCACGGCGGACCCAGTTCGTTGTCGTACTGCAGAATGTACTGGTCGACACCGTAAAACGACATCGGCGCCGCCACGCCCGCTCCGCTGATGCCGGCCTTGAAGCGATCCGTGCTCGCAACCGTGTAGTCGGTCAGGATTCCGCCGTAGCTCCACCCCGTAACAGCAAGGCGGTTCGGATCGGCCACGCCCATCGCAACAGCCTTATCGACGCACGCCAGCAGGTCTTCGACTTCAAAGTGACCCCAGTCGGCCGCAATCGCCTTCGCGTAATCCTGCCCGCGGCCCGAGCTGCCGCGATAATTGACGTTCAGCTCGGCGTAGCCTTTGGTCGCCAGCCATTGCCGCAAGAAATCGAAGCTGTGATCGTCCTGCCCGTTGGGTCCGCCGTGAATAAAGAGAATCATCGGCACCGGCGATCCCTCTTTGAAGTCCGCAGGCTTCGTCAGCAGGCCATGAACCTCGACGCCTTCCTTGTCCTTCGCCTCGATATCCTCCGTCGGCACCAGGTTCAGCTCCGCCACCAGCGCATCGTTGTGCGTCGTAAGCTTGCGCAGAGCGCCGTTCTCGAGGGCATAGATCTCTGCCGGCGAGGTGTCGTTTGTATACGAAACGGCTGTGTGCCCGCCACCCTGATCCCAAGTCATCACCGTGCCTTGTTGCGACAACTCGCGCTTAACACCGTTGCCCGTCAGTTCCACCTCTGCTGGATATTCATTGCGATCATCGGCGACGAGGTAGCTCAAATGCCCATCCGCCGAGAAAAACGGCTGGCTCACGCTGCGGTCGAACGTCGCCGCGGGATAGCTCACCTTGCCATCCAGCGTCACCACTGCCGGCTTCGACTGCGAATACTCCAGCAACTCCAGCTTCGCGCCCTGCGTGTATGCAATCGACTTGGAATCGGGCGACCAAGCAAGACGCCCGCCGTCCGGCCCCTTCCACGTCGTCAGCCTCTTCGCGGTCGAACCCGCCTTCGCCTCCACCACAAACACGTCGGAGTTGTTGGTGCGATCGGGATCCGGATCCTGGTTGCTCACAAACGCAACCAACGCCCCATCCGGCGACCACTCGGCCTCGTTTTCATTCACACCCTTGCCCGTGGTTAGTTTCTCTGCCTTCTTCGACGTCAGATCCCACAGGTACAGCGCATTGAACGCGTCGTCGCGCAGATAGCCCTGGATGTCCTGCTTGAAGTGGTAGCGATCGATCACGATCGGCTTGGGCGGCGCCGGCGGCTTGCCCTCTTCGGGATCCGGCTCCGCCTTGGGATGCAGCGCCAACAGCAGCTTCTTCGAGTCCGGTGACCAGCTGTAGCCCTGAATGTTTTGGTCGGTAATATTGGTCAACTGCTCGGCTTCGCCGCCACGGCGATCCATCACCCAGACCTGGTCGCCCTTCGCTGGTCCGGGCCGCGACGACATGAAGCTGATATACCGCCCGTCAGGGCTGAACTTCGGCGACGAAGCGCCTTCCTTCCCGTAAGTCAATTGCAGGTGAACAGATCCATCCCACTTCACCATCCACAGATGCGACTGCGACTTGTCTTCCTTGGTATCGATCTGGCTGACGGAATATAGCACCCACTCGCCATCCGGTGACACGACCGGCCCACCCACACGTTGTAATTTGGCGAGGTCATCGAGGTTGATGTCCCGCTTCTTCGGCGGATCGGCGGCATGTGCGGCAGCAATTGAGGCAAACGTCAGGAATAGACAACCAGCGAGCTTCAGCATTTTCGGCGGCATGGGCAAGAGATTACCATCCCGCCTCGCAAGGATTCCATGAGAATTTGGCGAGTGCGTTGCACATATTGCTTCGTAAAGGCATGGGTTCGCATGCCGTCAAGCAAAAGTTGAGAATGCTTTGAAAGGGCACGGTTTCAGCCGTGCTGTAAGCGGCAGAAATTCAAAGAGGGGTTTTAGCCCCTGAGGGAATTACCTCCAAGGCACGGTCCTCTGCCGCAGCTTTTCCCGAACCTCGGTCCGCACGAGGTAGAAGAAGAAAACCAGGTTGAGCAATCCCTGGATCAGCGCAGGAAACATGTGCATCTGCGTAAAGATCCAGATGTTGTAGCCGCCGAGCATCAGCACCGCCGCCAGCGTCATCGCCCACGCCCAGCGAAACAGCATCAGCAATCCGCCGCACGCCGCAAACAGAAAGACCGGCAGCAGCAAAAACAGCCTGGGATAGTGCCCCCCAACGACACCTACAATAATCACCACCGCCAGCAGCAACAGATACAAGGAAATTGCTGCGAGCCCCGGTAGCGGCAGCAGTTCCCGCTTGGGCGCCGGAGCGTTCTTCAGCTCTCCGCCTTCCATGCGTTTCCCAACGGGGTCAGTCTTACCCGCAGAATCCTGATCGCTCATAGTGAATGCAGATATGCCAGAAGGTCATGCATCTGTTGATCGTCAAGCGCCGTACCCGGCATGGTTCCGTGCCCATGCAGAATCACCGCTGTCAGGCGCTCATCGGTAGGAGGCGCGCCCGAAGGCATAGCCTTGATCTTCGTAATGGCCTGCAGCCCCGGGCCGTGCAAACCGTGCGTCGACGTGGGATAGTGGCACTTCGCGCAAGCCTGGTGAAACACCTGCGCGCCCTGCGCCTCTTCCGGCGTCCAGTCTGATTCGGGCTTCGAAGGCGGCAACGACTTGCACCCGGTCATCGCGGTAAGAGCCGCGACACCTGTGATGAAACCCAGCAAACAGCTGCAAATACGAGTCTGCATTTCTCCTTTGATAATACAGGCCTTCGGTGCAGTCCAACCCATGTGCTCCAGCTCACAGCGGCCCGGAAATCCCATGCCATGCTGAAGATGTCTTGAAACCTTTCTCCGTCACGCTTCGCAAGGATTATTGTTGGCCGCGGGTCGACACGGTACGCGCGTGACCGCTGAAGCCGCGGGAAGGAATAGCATGAAGCGCCGCCTCATCATCGCCGGAGTTGCTGCCGCGATCCTTCTCGCCGCCGTCTGGCTCGTGTTTGCCTGGCAGGCGCACCGCAGCCGCTTCGACTATTCCGGCACTATCGAAACCCGCGAGATCCAGATCGGCTCAAAGATCGGCGGCCGCGTTACCGAGGTTCCCGTCGAAGAAGGCCAGTTCATCAAGGCCGGAACCACCGTCGTGCGCTTTGAATGCGATGAGCTGAAAGCCCAACGCGCCCAGGCCGATGCGTCACTCGAGCAGGCGCAGGCCGACCTTGACAAGATGATGCGCGGCAACCGTCCCGAAGAAATCCAGCAGGCCGAAGCCACCGCGAAAGCCCAGCAAGCCGCATTGGAAGCAGCCCGCAACGGTCCGCGCCGCCAGGAGATCGATCAGGCCCAGGCCGACTACTCCGCCGCAGCAGCCGATGCAACCAATGCCGAAATCACCTATAAGCGCATGGAAAAGCTGATCGCGACCGATACCATTTCGCGCCAGTTATTCGACGACAGCCGCGACAAGCGCGATGCCGCAGCCCAGCGTGCCGAGTCTGCCCGCCAGCGCCTTGCGCTTCTTCAAGCCGGAACCCGACCCGAAGACCTGAACGCCGCAGAAGCTAAATACAAACAGGCCCAGGCTGCAGCGATTCTCTCCCGCAAGGGCTTTCGCAAAGAAGACATCGATGCCGCTCGCGGACGCCTCGACGAAGCCCGGGGACATGTCGCCGAGCTCGATGCACGCCTTCGTGAAGCAGACCTGACTGCGCCGGCCGACGCAGTCGTTGAGGTAGTCAGCGTCCGCCCCGGCGATCTCGTCCCCGCCGACCGCATCGTCATCACCATGCTCGAAGCATCGCAGCTCTGGGTGAAGGTCTACATTCCCGAAACCGATCTCGCGCACGTCCACCTTGGCCAGCACGCCACCGTCCGCGTCGACAGCTTCGGCAATCGCGCCTTTGAAGGCCACGTCGGCCAGATCGCCTCGCACGCCGAATTTCTCCCGCGCAACGTGCAAACCAAAAGCGACCGCGAACACGAAGTCTTCGGCGCAAAGGTCTACGTCGACAACGCGCAGCTAATCCTCAAGTCGGGAATGTCGGCGACGGTGCGCCTCGAATGACCGCCGTCATCGCAGCCGATCACCTCACGATCCGCTTCGGTTCCTTCACCGCGGTCAGCGACGTCAGCTTCGAAGTGGGCGAGGGCGAGCTCTTCGGCTTCCTCGGCCCCAACGGCTCCGGCAAAACCACCATCATCAAGGCTCTCTGCGGATTGCTGCGCCCCTCGGAAGGCACTGGCCGAATCCTCGGCATGGACATTCGTAAAGACGCCGCCGAAATTCGCCGCCATGTGGGTTACATGTCGCAGAAATTCGGCCTTTACGAGGACCTCACGGTCGCTGAAAACATTGACTTCTACGCCGGCATTTACGGCCTCGACGCCAATCAGGCCGCTGCCCGTACCCGCGAAGTCCAGGCCCTCACCGGCATCGAGCCTTACATGAATCGCCGCGCGGGCCAACTCTCCGGCGGATGGAAGCAGCGACTTGCGCTCGCTTGTGCCATCATTCACTCGCCTGAAGTCGTTTTCCTCGACGAGCCCACCGCAGGCATTGATCCCGTCGCCCGCCGCGCCTTGTGGGACCTGCTATTCCAGCTTTCCGGCCAGGGCGTCACCTTTTTTGTCACGACGCACTACATGGACGAAGCCGAGCGCTGCGGGCGTGTCGGCTACATCTACCTGTCGAAATTGATCGCCATTGGCACCGTCGCCGAGCTGCAGAGACTCCCCGACGCCAATCCCGCCGGAACGTCGCGCATCCAGATCACCGCGCCCAATCCATCCGCACTCCTCGACAGCGTGCGGCATATGACCGGCATCCGCGAAGCCACCATCTTCGGGCACTCAATTCACGCGCTCGCAGAAACGGGCCGGCTCGCCGATCTTCGTGGGCAACTTCCGCAAGCGCGAATCGACACCATCGAACCATCGCTCGAGGACGTCTTCGTCACCCTCACCTATCGCATCATGGAGTCGCAGCGATGAGCGCCCTCTTTCGCGGTCTCGTTCCTGTCTGCCGGAAGGAATTCCTGCACATCATCCGCGACCCCGGCACACTCTTCTTCGCGCTGCTTATACCGATGCTCCAGCTTTTTCTTTTTGGATTCGCCGTCGACACCAACATCCGCCAGATCCCTACTGTCGTGCTCGACGAATCCAACACGCAGGACAGCCGACGCCTGCTCCAGGCCTTCGCCGGATCCGACGTCTTCTATCTCAAGCTTTCCGCCCGATCGCAGGACCAGATGTACGAAGCCGTTCGCGGCGGCAAAGCCCGCGTCGGCATCCGCATCCCCTACGACTACGCCCGCCGCCTACAGGATGGCACCACGGCCACTGTCCTCGTCCTCGTTGACGGATCGGACTCCAGCGTCGCCGGCCAGGCCATGAGCACTGCCACTGGCGTCGCGCTGAAAGAATCGCTCGGCCGCGTGCTGCCTGATGGCGCAATGCCCATCGAGGTACGACCCTCCGTGCTCTACAACCCGGCTACACGCTCCGCCAACTTCTTTGTCCCCGGCCTGATCGCGATTCTGCTCCAGGTAATGGCAATTCTCATGATCGCGCTGAGCCTCGTCCGTGAACGCGAGCGTGGCACTCTCGAGCAACTCACCATGACCCCGGTCGCCCCGCTCGGCCTCATGGTCGGAAAGATGATTCCCTATGGAGTTCTCACCTTCAGCGAACTCTGCGTCATCCTGCTCGTCATGCGCACCGTCTTCCTGGTGCCGATTCACGGCAACGTGCTTCTGCTTCTCCTGCTCTCGATTCCGTTCCTGCTTACCGTTCTCGGCATCGGACTCGTGATCTCCACGCGCGCCCGTACGCAGGCCGAGGCATTTCAGCTTTCCATGGGGACAATTCTGCCGTCGGTCTTTCTCTCCGGCTACATCTTCCTGATCGAAAACATGCCGCCGTTCTTCCAGGGCATCAGCCGCCTCATCCCCGCCACCTACTACATCCAGATCCTCCGCGGCATCATCCTCCGCGGCGCCGGAATAAGCGAACTATGGGTCAACGCCACTGTTCTCACGCTCATGGGCTGCGCCAGCACGCTGCTGGCTGCGAGGCTGTTCGTCAAGCAGGGCGCCCAATAACCGACTGGTTCAATCGCAGCCGACGGCTCTTTAAGCCGCACAAAGAGCACTCAGCCCAAACACCCGTCATCCCGACCGACCCGAGTGTAGCGGAGGGGAGCGGAGGAACCTGCAGTTGCCTTTCACTCCCAGCCCCGCAACTCAACTGCCAGGCTTGAGAAGGGCTTATATCATCGCACAGCATCAGTCGGCGTTGCCAGATGATGCAACGAGTCGGCGCGTTCTGTCGAGAATCTGTGTACCGCAGTCTTTAACCCGCGAATCCCGGCAAGACCCCTTGAAAGTTCCAACCAACTTGTCATCCCCTCAGCACTTTTACCGTGTACAGGATTTCGGTTCGTCGTCCATCTTCCTTCCACGCGACGTTTGTGGGTATGACAATTTTGTACCGCAGGAGAAGATCCTTATTCGCCAAAGGCAAGTCGGGTGCGGCCTTGAACACCTGCTCAGCTGCATCACAAACTTTCGTCGTCAGTCCATCGTCTCCGCCACACCATACTTCTACGGGCTTCGCATTCGCAGAAGCGATAGACTGCCCCGAAATTCCCGCCGCCGCAATCATCAACGCAATCATGCATAAAGAGCCGTTCATTGCTTTCACCGTTCATTCCCAATCTCAGGCACTCACTCACTTGCCGCAATCGCCTCGCAGATCTTCTCCATCGCCGGGATCTCCGCCTGGCTTCCGGGCCGGTGTCCATTCACGAGAATCGAGAACGCCAGCGTCTTCCCGCTCGCCGCCGTCAAATACCCCGACAGCGCATTCGTCTCATTCAGCGTCCCCGTCTTCGCCCACAGCTTTCCCTTCAGCGGCGAATTCTTGAAGCGCCCGTACAACGATCCATCCACGCCCGCCACCGGAAAGGTACTGCGCCATGCCGCCCCCCACGCCTGCCGCGACGCATACGACAGCAACTGCGTATATGCCCGCGGAGCGATGCGGTCATCCATGCTCATGCCCGAGCCGTCGTAGAAAAAGAAATCCGCGTCGCTCACACCAGCGTCCACCAGGAACTGCCGCACCACGCGCGTGCCCTGCGCCAGGCTGCCGTCTTTCGCGAACTCCTTGCCCAGCATTCTCAGGATCAGCTCCGCGTGCAGATTCTGGCTCACCTTGTTCGTTACTGTGATGTCTTGTGCCACTGGCACAGAGATGTGCGTCGCCAGCACCCTGCGCCCATTCTGCGGCGCCTCCATCGTGACGACCGCTCGTGGCGCCAGCTTCAGCGGCTCGGCACGTTCGGCGTTGAAGTCTCCCACACCATCGTCGTAGCGGTGTGCCGACGTTGCATTTCCATTTACTTTCACACCCCGCCGCAGCAGCGCATCCTTGAAAGCCACCGCCGTAAACTCTGCCGGATCCTCGACCGCCAGCGGCGCGTGGAGCCCCTGCGCCGGAGCAGTTCCCCACGCGCGCACCAGCAGGTTGCCGGGTCGCCGCTCCAGCCCCGGGTGCGGCACATCGCCGGGCTGCGCCATCGTCATCGCATTCTCAAGCGTGTAGTACTCCACATTCGGAGTCCACTGTTCTACCGTCGCCCCTGGCTTCGCCGGATCGGCCGAGAGCGTCAGCTCAATCGAGTTATCGGCGAATGAGAGCGCCGATATTGGAGCGCCGTAGCCCCACTGCAGATCATCCCAGGCCCACGCCGTTCCATAGGGTTCGCTTAGGTAGAGGCTGTCGTCGCCCACCACCGAGCCCTCCACCGTGCGCACGCCCGCCTGCTCCACCTGCTGCGCAAGCAAGTCCAGCACCTCCATCGCCCGTGGCTCCTCCTTTACTTCCTGCGGCGTGGGCGTTGCTTCGGGCTTCCCGGTTGGCGATTGTGCCGCCGGGCTAGCGGGAGTCGGCGCAGCTGTCGCCGGACTTGGCGGTTGATAAGGATAATGTCGCGCGCTCATCGTTGGATCGCCCGCGCCGAGAATCAGAATGTCCCCGTGCAGAACGCCGCCCGCATCGATGTCGCCTCCGGCAACAACGTTGGTGGTCCACGTCAGGCTCTCCACCGGAAGCAGCGCGAACGCCGCAGCTGTCGTCGGCAGCTTCGCGTTTGAAGCCGGCGTAAACAGCTTGCCCTCATTCAGCCCATACAGCGGCTGTCCATCGAGCATGGTAACGCTGATGCCGAATTCCGTGTGGCTCAGTGCCGGATCCGAGAGAATCGCCTGGATGCGTTCGGCAATTGCACCCTTTGCCGGCGCCGCATGCGTGCGCTGCGTAGTAGCTGTGTGGGCATGATGGGTTTGGGCAAAAACGCACGTAGAGTAGACGAGAAAAAGCGCGGTGCACAGCGCCAGCTTTCGCCGGATGGAGAGCATGAGGGGAGTGTAGCAGGACGTGATTCCGGAACGCTCTTATCGCCGGAGTGTGTTGCAGGGTAGGACTTCTGGTCCCACGAGCGCCGATAAGGGACCCTTTGGTTCAGTTTGAATTCGCTGAAATTCTGATGGCGGAATGAACTGTAGCCGGTTGCGATCTTTATGGTTTCCCCAGTTCTCCTGGGAGCTGGGGAAACCGATTTGTTAGGTATACGAAGGCAATCAGGCTTCTAGTTTCTGTCCGAGGAACTCCCTCGCCTTTGACATCTCAGCCTTCCACTTGACGAGCTGATCGGGTGAAAGGAAATTTGCAATGCGCTGACTAATCTCGTCGCGATGCGCCTTGACTTTGGCGACGATATCGGCCCTGGTCGTGTTGGGATTTTTCTTAAGATACTCAGCTACTTTTTCGCGCGCTTCCACGAGCGCAGACTGGAGCTTTTCCTTCTGCTGGTCGGTGAGATTCAGGTCATGAGCAAAACGCTTCAATTCAGACACAACCTGTTCACGTTCTTCTGCAGTGATAGGCATGGATACATCTCCTTTGAATTGAATGAATCGGGTTAAGTACGGACGCTGCTCGTCGTACTGAGATGTCCGGGTTTTCTTTCGGAGTTAACGAGTTTGAGTTGCTTGCAGGGTCAAAATGCGGACGCTACCACTCTTGCAATCGAGTTCTGCAAGTGCTCAGCGCAATTGGGGAGGAGCAGATGCTCGCCCTGCTCAAGCGGGCCACCTTTAGCGCAAGGGAGGCCCGAAGGGAAGGCTAATCCTCTCTGGCAGGAAATGCAACAGCCATAGGGAGCTTCGCCCCGCTGCGGATGGAAGGCATTGGTGATGTTGCATTTAGGCGATCGCGACTACGGAGACGCGCTGAACGCGAATGAAGCGACAGTAGTTTCTCTAGCCGTTGCTGCCGGCGCGCTCCGGCCGCGTGTCTTCGGCAAGGAACATGGAATGCAGGACCGCGACCTCAACCTCTGCCAGAATCTCTTCCTCTGACTTCACGAATAGCCACGCCAGGCTTTCTACGAGTTGGTCCATGCATCCTCTTTTCTTTACTGCGGCCTCTGTGCTTCCCGCGTATGCGTGGGGAAAAAAGGTCGATCTGGCATTTCAGCCAGCGCAGTCTATCTTCTATCTGTGGAGTTTCTTGCTTTCCATTATAACCGTAAGTCAATTGATTTGGAATCGGAATGCAGCCGCTGGACGGAGTGAAACGCATGAGACCTGCGCCTTTCATCGCCGCTTGCTCGCCGTGCTCATAGAATCAAAGCTGGCATCTGATTGAAATTGCAGACCCCACATAGTTCTGGTTCGATTTCGATGACCTCGATGACTTCTTTGATCCGCAAAATTTCGCATTGGAAGCTGCGCACCCGCACGTTGGAACTGGGTCGCCGAACGCTCGTCATGGGCATCATCAACATCACGCCCGACTCCTTCAGCGATGGCGGCCTCTTTCTCAATCCCGCAGCCGCAGTGGCGCACGCCCTGCGACTGCTCGACGAAGGTGCGGACTTGATCGACCTGGGCGCCGAAAGCACACGCCCCGGCTCTCGGACTGGCAACGCCGCCGAAGCCGCTGTCAGCGCCGACGAGGAGCAGGCGCGACTTTTGCCGGTGATCGAAGGAGTCCTCGCCGCCAGACCAGATGCTGTGATCTCCGCCGACACCTACAAATCCGCAACTGCGCGCGCCGCCCTCGACGGCGGAGCAGAAATCATCAATGACGTCAGCGGATTCTCCTGGGATTCCAAACTTGCCATGGTTTGCGCCGAGTATCGCTGCGGCGTTGTATTGATGCACACCCGCGGCCGTCCTGACGAGTGGCAGTCGCAAGCGAAACTCCCCGCCGATACCCTCATCGAAACCGTCCGCTCAGGATTATCGAAAAGCTTCGAGGTCGCAACGCACGCCGGCATAGCACCCGAATCCATCGTGCTCGATCCCGGATATGGATTCGGCAAGAAATACGATGAAAACTACATCCTGCTCGCACGCCAGGCTGAATTGCTCGCGCTCTGCCGCCCGCTGCTCGCCGGCGTATCACGCAAATCCTTCCTCGGTCACGCCCTGTCTCCACTTCATGCAGGCACCCCAGCGCCCGTCGAGGCCCGCGAAATTGGCGGCATCGCAGCTCTCGTCGCCGCAATCCTTCACGGAGCCTCTATCGTCCGGGTGCACGTTGTTCGCCCAGCCGCAGAAGCCGCCAGAATTGCGGACGCCGTGCTCGCCGCACGTTAAGCGCTTTCAAATCCCCTTCGTCGCACCGAAACTGCCGTCGACGTTAGACCACGGCGTGATCTAGATCACTTCTGTGTTACCGCGGGAACGAATGGTCACAGCCAACCCGAACCTTTTGGGTCAATCACTTAGCCGCAAGTTGTATTTCGAACGAGGGGAAACTGGGCGATCATTCCATTAAGGGAATCATTCCTAATGGGAAGGAATCAATGAACACGATGTTGCTTCGCGTTACGCTCTACCTGCGGGCCTTAATTGAAGAAGAACAGGGCCAGGATCTTGTCGAATACGCCTTGATCGTCGCGCTCATTGCTTTTGGAGCAATGACAGGCATGGGCTATCTCTCCAAGGGGCTCAACCATGCGTTTTCGAATATTGCTTCCACTTTGACGACAAACGTCTCCTAAGACTTCTTCATCAACAACCTTCAGCGAAAAAGACCGAATCGGTTCGAACCGTAAGTGTCGTTCTCCGCTCACAAAGTTGCGGCCTGGGGAGTGCGCAATCACCGATTCGACATCTCGTGCAGCTTTAGAACCGTGTTCCAGTTGCGCGCAGTTCCCATCACACCCAGCGCTTTATCCAGAGACTTGCCCGAGAACTTCGTCTCCGCCGCACCGTCGGGCAAGTGCAGGTAAAGCGTCTGCTGCACCAGCCTGTACCGGTCACGCCGCTTGGGGTACCGCGCAACAAGGCGATCGAGCCCGGCCGCGGCTTCCTTGCCCGCTGGCCCCGCCAAAAATCCGACGTGCACCTTCGTCCCATCCGCTGCTTCGGCAACAAACGGATTCTCGCGGATCACGCGATCCAGTTGCTCATGGGTTCGCACCACGACTCCCGCCGGCGCTCCCATCAATTTCTCCAACGCCGCCGAGACCGCCTTAGCCACCGTGGCCGCTGCTCCTTTCGCGTCCGCCACGGCATTGCCGCTCTGGATGTAGGTGTCAACCCTCTCGAAACCCAGGTCGGTCAGCAGCTTCCTCAAGTCCGCCATGGACACCTTTCCGTAACCGGGAAGATTGACCGCGCGAAGAAGAATCACATAGGTTGGCATTCCGATACAGTCTCCAGCCGGGTCCTGCGCATCCAACATAGACCGCGCGATGGTGCACACCCTGGACGCAATTGCTGAAGCGAGTGTAGCGCGAGAATTTGAGAGCGGGTCCGGGCATTCAATGCACTCCGATACAACATCGATGGCCAACGGACGAGCAAAGACCCTCGAAGAATTGGAAATCCAGTTCACCACCATCGGCGCCCGCGCTAAAGCCCTGGTCGAATCGGCTGGCCCGGACTTGTGCTCGCGCCCCCCTGCTCCCGGCTCTTGGTCGGTTGCCGAATGCCTCCAGCACCTCAACGTCATAGCCGACGCTTATTTCCCGGTTTGGCAGCAGATCATCGCCAACGCGGGTCCGCGCAAGGCGGCGTTGAACGCGCCCTACCAAACCGATTTCTGGGGCCGCCTGATCTCCTGGATTCTCGAACCACCCGCCCGCATCCGATCAAAGACCCCGCTTCCCTTCCAGCCCGTCGATTGCGGCACCGTCGACTCCGTGCTCGCCGACTTTCTCGCGCGGCAGCAACGTATCGTAGCCACACTGGGCAGGTGCCGCGGTCGCGCCATCGACACCGTCCGTATCGCCTCACCGGTGGATAAACGTATTAACTACAGCATCTGGTCCAGCTTCCTAGTCAGCGCCGCACACGAGCGTCACCACCTGTGGCAGGCCGAGCAAGCCCTGCGAAAGCTGCGCAGCGAAAAATAGCTATCCGCCCCCACAACCAAAACTTGTCCGACCCTCGCGGCAGACTAAAGAACGGGTCGCATAAATGGGGTTTTGAAAAGGGCACGGCTCACGCCTAGTGAGTCGATTGCCTCCCAGACCCGGGACGGTCTCATTCGTGGGTTGTCTCTCTGTTCGCCCTCCGTTCGACGTAAGACGCAGCGGCTAATGCCAGGATCAGGGCCGCGATTCCCAGCAACGTCAAGCTTGGTACGGTGTTTGGCTCCGCGACAATGACCTTCCGCGCTACGGCGATGAGTCCAACTTCCAGCACAATGCGGACGTGAAGAGCGTCCTTTTTGAAGTAGGCCTTCAGGGTCTCCATCAATTCGATCCCGATCAAGACCAGAAGGAAGTATCCGAAAATCTCCAGCAGGCCGTCGACCGGAATCAGAAATCGAGGCGGTACCCAAAGCTCTTCCGCGATAAGCACGCCCAGGTGCACCGTGGAAAACGCGATGACCACGATCAGCATCCCCGCGAGCACCATCGCGGTGAACCTCTGGACTCTTTCGATCAGCCTTTCCAACTTGATCTCCTTTGTACCTGGTGGCCTGAAAACCCGATCAATTCTTGCTCGGAATAGTCTCTCGATGGCGATAGTCCGGCCTTCGCAACGCTCGCTCTACTGTCAGTTTGCACAGGCGGTCTCAAGACTCGCGATCCAAGCGCATCCTCGGACTCCAGGACTGCACACGCTTCTCGACACCGCCGCTCAGGTATACTCCGGGAAAACCGATCGAATCTTCCCAGGAGGTCATTCCGTACCTATGCTGCCTCGTGTACGCAGTCGCTGCCTTGCCACGCTCGCGATTGGCCTTGTTGCCACTTCTTTCGCAATCGCGCAGAACAACCCCACGCCATCCGCCAAATCTGAAAGCAAGCCTGAAGCCAAAAACACGTCCGACGCCCCCGCCGACTCCACGACCGAAGGCACCGTCAAAGTCGGCGGTCAGGCCATCGACTACCGGGCCGTCGCCGGAACTCTGACCGTCGGCTCCTCCGATCCGCAGGACGCCATGATCGGCTTCGACGGCAAGTACCTGCCCGATGCGTCAATCGACCTTAACGCGAAACCCGAGGACCGCCCCGCCACCGCGCGCATCTTCTACACCGCCTACTTCCAGAAGAATCCCGCGAAGAACCGCCCCATCACCTTCCTCTACAACGGAGGCCCCGGCAGCGCCACCATGTATCTGCACATGGGTGCCTTCGGTCCGATGCGTCTGCTCCTGCCGCAGGATTCCGCGCACCAGGAGGCCGCGCCCTACCAGATCGTGCCCAACGAGTACAGCCTTCTCGATGTCAGCGACCTCGTCTTCATCGATGCTCCCGGAACCGGCTTCAGCCGCATCTATGGCAAGGACGCTTCGAAGGCCTTCTACGGAACCGATCCCGATGCACACGCCTTCGATCGCTTCATCCGCCGCTTCCTCTCGAAGTACGACCGCTGGAACTCGCCCAAATATCTCTTCGGCGAAAGCTACGGCACCACCCGCACCGCCATCCTCACCAACCTGCTGCAGCGGCACCTCGATCTCAACGGCTCCATCTTCCTTTCGCAAATCCTCAGCTTCGACAGCAGCGCCGACAGCCCACAGGGCAATCCCGGAACCGACAACGGCTACTTCCTCGCGTTGCCCTCCATGGCCGCGACCGCCTGGTACCACCACCGCGTCCCCAACCAGCCCGCCACGCTCGAGCCGTTCCTGAAAGAGGTGGAGCAGTTCTCTCTAGGTGCCTATGCCGCGGCTCTCCTGCAAGGCGCCGACCTCGGCGAAGCGCAGAAAAAAGAAGTCGCCGCAAAACTTGAAAGCTACACCGGCGTCCCCGCAGCCTACTGGATCAAGGCAAACCTCCGCGTAAGCGGCGGCGAATTCTCAAAGGAACTGCAGTCAGAGATGGGCATCACCACCGGTCGCCTCGACACCCGCTACGAAGGCCCCGATCTCGATCCACTTAGCGAAGAGGCTCAGTACGATCCCTTCGGCTCGGCCACATCCTCCGCCTACAACACCGCCATCAATCAGTACGCCCGCGTCACTCTGAAGTACGGTGAGAACCTGACCTATAAGCCGAGCGCGCGCGAAGCCGGCGGTTTCAACTGGGATCTCAAGCATGTTCCCCCCGGCGACCAGGGCTGGGACGACTCCAGCGTCAACGTGATGCCCGACCTCGCGATGGCTATGAAGCGCAATCCCAAACTTAAGGTCCTGCTGATGGGTGGCTACTACGATCTCGGCTGCACCTATTTCGGCGCGACCTATGAAGACAAGCACCTGCAAATTCCCGAGTCTCTCCGGAGCAATATCAACTATCGCTTCTTCCAGACCGGCCACATGGTCTACATCACCACGCCCGCGCTGAAAGAACTCCACGACGCCACCGCCGACTTTATCCGTAACACCGAAGACGGCACCAAATGACGTCAACAACAGCGGCCCTCCAGAAAGAGGGCCGCTGCTGCAACCGCTGAGCCGGCGCAACGGTTCGGGTTATGCGGCCGATGTCGCTTCTATCCCTGCGGCGTTGTGCTCCGACGCCGGAACGATAACAGCGGTATAAGACCTTCGACCAATACGATAACTGCGGAAGCTTAGATGCATTCAGGTGTTCCCGGGTTCAACGAAATCAGAGGGAACTCATTGACTGAGTGTTTGGTGGTTCATGCATTCGTCCCGCCATCAACGGTGAGGTTCGCTCCGGTGATGTATGAGGATTCCGGACCGGCGACGAACGACACCAGCGCGGCCACCTCCTCAACACGTTCCGTAGCGATCGAGCGCTGTGGCGGCTTTCTGAGGCGCCGCCCACTCGCCGGCAGCGGGATTCAAATCCGTGTCGATCGGCCCGGTTGAACATTGTTGACCGTGATGCCCCGGCTCCCCACCTCCCTTGACAACCCCTGAGTGAACATCTTCACCGCTCCCTTGGTGGCCGAGTAAGGCTACAAGCCCTGGCGTCATCATGCGCTCGCCCACGCACGAACCGATCATGATGATGCGACCTCCGCTCTTCATATGCTTCAGCGCCGCCTGCGTCGCCGACGCAGCGTGCCGCGGAAATTGATCGCAATCATCCGATCCATCTCCTCCAGCGTCGTCTCCTCAAACGCTTTCGGAATCGCTGTACCGGCATTGTTCACCAGCACATCAAGCTGGCCGAAGGTCGCGACGGTCTTTTCAACCGCGGCTTTGCTGGCATCGCCATCGATGGCGTCCGCCTGAATCGCAATCGCCTTTCCGCCGGCCCGTTCAATCTCCTTGACAACCGACGCGGCCGCATTGGCGCCTTCGTATAAGTGATAGCTACGCTCGCTCCATCCGCAGCCAGACGTTTTGCGATCGCTGCGCCAATGCCCCGCGAACCGCCGGTTATGAGTGCCACTTTTCCGGATAACGTAGACAAAAATTCTCCTATTGTTTTTCTGTGAGCGGCTGATTGCCCCAAGGGATGCGATCGTCTGTGAATCTTTCAGACCGGTCAGACCCTTTATCCGATGTTTCATTCTCGCGAGCGGATTTAATACTTTCGGGAATACAGGGCATTCCCCGGCGGAACAGAGGCGCAACATAGCAGCATTCGACGTCAGAAAGCGGTCGTGAAACCGTCAAAGGCGATCGCAAGATGAATCCACGCGTTTGGAATGGTAAATTCATATCCGTGAAGACGACGGACTTGCTGCGATTCGACGGCGCTGTCGAGCGGGATCCGGCCATCGATGCGTGGATGAAAGAGCATGCCGGTGAATTGGGAGCCATCGCACATCAGTGGTTTGAGGTGATGCGAAAGTGCGGCGACGAAGTCCGTGAGCTTTTGCATGACGGCTGTCCGGTTGCATGCTTGGGTGATGCGCCCTTCGGCTATGTCAATGTATTCACTTCGCACGCCAACGTGGGGTTCTTTCACGGTGCATCGTTGCCGGATCCGGGCCGCCTGTTGCAGGGCGCCGGGAAATTTATGCGCCATGTAAAACTGAAACCGGGAATGGCTGTAAACACCACAGCTCTCAGCAGGCTCGTCGATGCGGCGTACTCGGATATAAAAGCGCGCGTCGAAAATGGCTAGTCAAGAGAGACGCCTTGAAAGCTTCCCGAGGGCTCCATCAACTCTGCAAATCGTGAGACGATGGAGTGTCGACCTGGGTAAATCGATGCGGTTTCCTTTTCGCGCCTGCACGCTGATCGTCCTTCTCTTTGGATTCTTTGCGTCTTTTCTGCCCGGGCAGACGCCACGCCCCACTGCCCTTGTCATTGTTGATGAGACCGGAGCGGCAGTTGCCGATGCGCAGGTTACGGTTCAGGAGCCGGGGCGTGCCGAGGTGCGGCTCGCGTCTGATTATGCTGGTCACGCCAGCTTCACTCTGCAGGGTAATCAGCCCTACACCCTTCGCATTGAAAAGCCCGGCTTCTATCAAACGCTGATGAACGGCGCCGACCCAGAGATTCGCGAGATCCGTCTCGTGCTGCAGCACGAGCAGATGCTTGTCCAGCACGTCAATGTCACTGCGTCGGTACCCGGCATCGACACCGAGCAGGCCTCCGACAGCAGGCAATGAATGTTCCTGAGATCGTCAACGTTCCCTACCCCACCAACATCGATATCCGCAATCTCCTGCCCTTCAACCCCGGCGTCATCGCCGACTCCTCCGGCCAGGTCCACGTCGCCGGGTCCGAAACCTGATGACCCTCGACACCCTCGACGGCTTCGACATCCGCTCTCCCATCTTCGGCACCCTCGACCTCCGCGTCAGCACCGACGCGGTCCGCTCCATCGACACCGAAACCACCCGCTATCCCGTCCAGTACGGCCGCGCCACCGGCGGCGTCATCGCCTTTCACCACCGGCATGGGCGACAACAAATTCCGCTACGACGCCACCGACTTCATCCCTTCCTTCCGCACTCAGAATGGCATCCGCTTCGACACTTTCGAGCCCCGCATCACCTTCTCCGGCCCCATCTCCCGCAGCAAACTGCTGGTTCTTCGAAGCCCTCGACACCCAGTACAGCGACATCTACATTCCCGAGCTGCCCTCCAACGCCGACACCGATCACCTCATCCGCGGCAGCAACCTCCTTCAATTCCAGGCCAACCCGGACCCGCGCAACAGCCTCAGCACCGGGCTGCTCTCCAACGACTACCACTCGCCCTACGAAGGCATCTCCGCGCTCGCGCCCCAACAGAGCACCGACAATCACGACATCCTCGCCTGGCTGCCCTATGTTCGCGACCAGCAAAGTTTTCGCAATGGCGCCATGCTCGATGCCGGCTTCGGCGTCCTGCGTTATCGCGAAGGCTGGGAGCCCCACGGCAACACGCCCTTCGACGTCACCCCCGAGCTCCCCAGCGGCAGCAACTTCGAAACCCAAACCACCCGCTCCCAGCGCGTCGAGGGCATACACCGACGCTCTACCTTCCCCCGCAACACTGGCTCGGCAGTCATCAGTTCAAGGCCGGCATCGACGCTCGACCACATCGGCTTCGACGAGTACGTAGCCTTCGCCCCCGTCAACTATCTGCGCGAAGATCGCAACTCTGCTCCGCCAAAGCACCTTCCCCTCCTTCGCGCCCTTCACGCGCCACAATCTCGAACTCGGCGCCTATCTTCAGGATCGCTGGACTCCCCACCCCGACCTGCTCGTCGAACCCGGCCTGCGTTTCGACTGGGACGAAATCATCCGCCGCCCGCTGCTTTCCCCGCGCATCGCCTTCAACTGGTCGCCCGCCCGGCGCAGAAAGCACAACCAAATTCTCCGCCGGCATCGGCGCTCTACTACGAACACACCCAGCTCGAATACCTCGAGCGCGCCCTCGCCGGCATCCGCTACGACACCTACTACGCCACCGACGGCATCACACCCATCGGCCCCGCCTCTGCTCAAACCACCTTCACCGCCAACAACAGCTCTTTGCACGCGAAGCCCGCGCCCTTAACTGGAGCATCGGCCTCGAGCAGAAACTTCCGGCACCAGATTTATCTCGGCGCCAACCTCATCCGCAGAGCGTCTCTCCAACGAGTTCGCCTACGCGAACCTAACCGGCCCCGCCGCACTCTCCGGTAACTACGTCCTCACCAACGCCCGCGCAGACCACGACAACCCTGGAGGAGTCGACGCCGCGCCACACCTTCCCACGGCCACTACGCCTCTTCGGCTCCTACACGCACTCCTCCGCGCACACCAACTCCGCCATCGACTACGTCCCCGACGATCTCTTTCCTCGGCCCGCAGCAGAGCGGCCCGCTCGCTGGGACATGTCCCCAATCGCGTCCTCTCCTGGGGTTGGCTGCCCGTTTGACCCTCTGGCCCCTGGTGTCCACAGAAGAACTGGGACTTTGTCTACACGCTCGACTGGCACACCGGCTTTCCCGTTCACTCGGTCGACGCGAACTATCTGGTCGTCGGCGCGGCCGGCTCGCCATCGCTTCCCCAACTTACGCCTACTTCAGCCCCGGCCTCGAATGGCGCTTCCACTTCCACGGCGCCTACTTCGGCCTTCGCGGCGTCATCGAGAACATCACCGGCTCCGGCGATCTACATCGTCTACAACAACGTCGACTCCCCGCAGTATCGGCACCTTCACCCAGCCGCTCGGCCGCGCCCTTACCGCTCGCATCCGGCTGATCAGCTCGAAGTAGGTCTTGACCCCTGATCTCTGAACCCTAGCCCTCAGCCAGTATTCCGCAGCCCCGCCGAAATCCCGCTGATCGTCGCTGCAATCGCCCGATTTACCTCCGGCGTATCCTCGCCCGCCCGCTTCCGCCGCAGCATGTCCACCTGGATCAAGTGCATCGGGTCCACATACGGATTCCGCAGCCTGATCGAATGCGCCAGCACGCTGATTCGACTCCAGCAATTCCTTCTGCTGCGTAATCGCCAAGGACCGCTTGCACCGTCCGATGAAACTCCGCCTCAAGCATGTCGTAGATCCGCTCGCGCAGCTTCGTATCCCTCACCAGCTCCGATACAGCCGCGCCGTCGCCAGATCCACCTTGCCCAGCGCCATCTCCACGTTGCGCAGCAGGTCGATGAACAGCGGAAACTCCCGCGCCATCTCCTGCAAGTTCTCCAGCGCCCCCGGCTTCTCCGTGAACTCCTCAAGCGCAAACCCCACGCCAAACCACGCCGGCACCAGCAGCCGCGACTGCGTCCACCCAAACACCCACGGAATCGCCCGCAGATCCGACAACTTCGGCGACTTGTTCCGCCGCGACGGCCGCGACCCGATCTTCGCGTGCTCCAACTCGCCCACCGGCGTCGACTGCTCGAAGTACGTCACCACGTCCGGGTCCTCCAGAATGTGCTTCCGATAAAACCCGAACGAAATCGCCGACAACTCATCGAGCGCCGCTTCCCACTCCGGCTTCAGCACGCCCGTAAAGTGCCCTTCCGGGTCGCGCGCATTGGGCCGCGCCAGCGCATCCAGAGAAGCCGCAATCATCAGCTCCAGGTTCCGCTCCGCCAGCACCTCGTCGGCATATTTGAAATTCAGCACCTCGCCCTGTTCCGTGATGCGCAACTGCCCTTCGAACGAATCCATCGGCTGCGCAAAAATCGCGCGATGCGTCGGCCCGCCGCCGCGTCCCACCGTGCCGCCGCGCCCGTGAAACAGCCGCAGCTTCACGCCGCACTCGCGCGCCACCACATGCAGGTCGCGATGCGCGCGGAAAATCTCCCACGTGCTGGTCAGCATGCCGCCGTCTTTATTCGAGTCGGAGTAGCCCAGCATCACTTCCTGCCAGTTGTCCCACGAAGCCAGCAGCTTGCGATAATCCGCGCGGCTCCACAGCTCGCGGCAAATCGCCGGCGCCTGCCGCAAATCCTCAATCGACTCAAACAGCGGCACCGGCATCAATCCCGGATCGCGTCCAGCACCCTCAACCGTCACGCCACCCAGCCGCGCCAGCCGCACCACCGCCAGCACGTCTTCCACGCGTCGCCGCGCCGCTGATCACGTATTGCCGAATCGCCTCCGGCGAGCATCCCTGCTTCGATCTCCGCCACCACGCGAAACGTCTCCAGCACGCGAAGTCGTCTCCGCCGACATCCCCGCCGGCAGCGTCGGCGCAATCGTGTCCGCAATCGCCTCCTGCAGTGCCGCCGCATGCACCCGCGCATGCTGCCGGATATCCAGCGTGTGCAGATGCAGCCCGAACGTCCGCACCTGCAGAATCAGCGGATCGATCAGCGTCCGCGCAATCCGCAGCCCGCGATTCGCCGCCAGCGAAGCCCGCAGCGTCTCCAGGTCGTCGAGAAACTCCTCAACGCAGCAATACGCCGGCAGCACCTGCGCCAGCTTGCTCCTGCCCCTGCGCCAGCGTGTAGGGCATCACGGGCAGCGTCGCGCCATCGCTTGCCCGTCTGCTCCATCGTCCGCTGAATCCGCGCCTTCACGCAGATCATGAACCGCCGATAATACTCAAACTCGTACTGCGCGCCGAACACCTGCGCCTCCGGCGTGTGCACCAGCGCCACATACGCATCGCAGCCGCTCGCGCAGTTCCTCGCTCACCGGCCTCTGCTGCGCGCTCGTCGTCAGCAGGTCGATGATCTCGTCGAGCTGCGCCTGGTAGTAGAGCAGCAGATGCCCGCGCGCCAGTTGAATCGCATCGCGCGTCACCTCCGGCGTCACAAACGGATTGCCATCGCGATCCCCGCCGATCCACGATCCGAACCGCAGCACCTGCGGCAACTCATGCGGCTCAATCTCCAGTCCGTACGCCGCCCGCAGCGCCTCCGAAATCTCGCGGTACAGCCCCGGCAGCGTTTCAAAGATGGAGACATCGTAGTAGTCCAGCCCCATCTTGACTTCGTCGTACACCGTCGGCCGGCGCGAACGCACCTCATCCGTCTGCCACAGGCTGGTAATCTCCGCGCGCACCAGCTTCCTCAAGCCGCGCCAGGTCCTGCTCCGGCACCGGAATGCGATCCAGCGTCGCCAGAAACTCCCCAATCCGCCGCCGCTTGAACATCACCGACCGCCGCGCAACTTCGGTCGGATGCGCCGTAAACACCGGCACAATCAGGATCGCGCCGCAGCCAGTCCATCGCCTCGTCCGCGCTGATTCCCACCCGCCGCATCTCGCTCAATGTTCCAGCCAGCGATCCGCGCTGCCGACCCGCCGCTGCCGCTCAGTTGCAGCGCAATCCGCCGCCGCTTGCGATGATTCGTCTCCGCCAGGTTGATCAGCTCAAAGTAAAACGCAAACGCGCGCGTCAGCAGAATCGCCCGCTCCGCCGGCAGCGAGTGCACCAGTTCCAGCGCCTTCGCCCCCTGCCGCGCCGCCTCTTTTTCGTCGCCACGCGCCTCTGCATCCCGCCGCCGGATTGTCCCCTGCCGCAGCGCCTCGACATGCGCGAAGAGATCCTCGCCCGCCTGCTCGCGCAACACTTCGCCCAGCAGCGTCCCCAGCGACCGCACATCGCGCCGCAACGGAGCCTCTTTCAGCTCGCCCGAGCGTGCCTCAAGCTCCGCCAGCCTCTGCGACCAGCTCTCCGGATTCCACAAAAGCGCCATCGTGTCTTGATTATGCACGACCGCAACTAAATGGCGTCTCAGCGTGAACGCTGTGGGCGCCCCATCCAAGACGCCGTCTTATCTCGTCATCGGTGGGAAAGCACAAACCAACATTGGATTTGCAGGTTTCTCGCCATCATTTTCGACCGGTGTCCTCCAAATTCGAAGGAGTTGCCGCGATTGCCTCAGGACTCAGAATGAGAAGTGCGATTTGCGCCTGTTATCTTCCCAACATGCGCAAACTCCTGCTTCTCTTCCTCATCGCTGCTTCGTCGCTCGCCCAGGGCCATGCGCCTGCTCCGGCTCGCGATCAAATGGATCGCGACTTGATGGAGATCACCGTGGACCGGTTGCATACCCTCTATCGCGAGCACCGCTACACGGTCACACAAGTCGTCCAATGGCATCTCGATCGCATCGCTCGCTACAACGGCATCTACCGTGCCGTGCAAACAGTGAACGCTGAATCTGCGCTGGCCGAGGCTGCTCGCGAAGACACTGAATCGAAGCAGCCCGGATTCAACCCCAGTCTTCTGTGGGGTGTACCCATCGTCACCAAGGCCAACACCAGCATCAAGGGCCTCATCACCACCGATGGATGGCGCGGCTACATGATCCCCGGCCACGAACTTGTAGCCCCACGCGACGCCACCATCGTGGGCAAGCTGCGCGCCGCCGGAGCCATCCTCGTCGGAGTCACCAACATGCCCGACTTTGCCGCCAGCGATACCAATCGCTCCACAGCCTTCGGCCGCACCGGCAATGCCTACGACGTGCGCTTCTCGCCCGGCGGCTCCTCCGGCGGCACTGTCACCGCGGTGACGTCAAACTTCGCCGTGCTTGGCAACGGAACCGATACCGGCAACTCCATCCGCATGCCCGTTGCCACCAGCAACCTCGTCGGGATCTTTCCCACCCGCGGTCTCGTGAGCATCGCCGGCATCGCTCCGCTCGACTGGCAGCTCGACAACACCGGCCCCATCGCCCGCGACGTTGCCGACGCCGCCATCGCCCTTACAGTCATGGCCGGAGAAGACCCGCTCGATCCCGCAACCACCGATTCAAAGTCAAAGGCCCAGCCCGCGCCGTACACGAGATACCTCGAGCCCGGCTCTCTCAAAGGGAAACGTTTCGGAGTTCCGGCGTTCATCCTCGACGGCGATTCGCCTCCATTCCAGGGGGTGTGCCCTACTGCCACGCCCGAGCAGGTTGAGCAGGCGAAGAAAAACTCATTTCTGCCACCCAGGCCAGAAACCCGCACCATGTTCATGAAAGCCATTGACGAACTGCGTTCAGCGGGAGCTACGGTGCTCATCGATCCCGACATACTGCCTGATTCCTTCGCCGATGCGGCCATGCACATCTGTACGCTGCCCTATATAAAAGAAGGCACGGAGGATTTCCTGTCCGGCTTCGGACCGGCGGAATACCATTCGGCGTCTGAGTACGAAAAGGCCGTTGGCGAGCCGCTTCCTTCGGTGATCATTGGCGGCCACTCAAGCAAGCTGTCTGCAAGAGGTGGAGTCCAGCAGGCGGCGCTCGAATCCGATCCCAATGCTGAGGCGACGCTGCTCGGGCCGCGCCGCCAGGTGCTTGCAATGTATGAGAAAGAGCTCGATCGTCTGCATCTGGATGGATTTGTCTATCCCGCCGCTCAGATGCCACCCCCCGACGAAACCATGCCGCAGAATGGCGAACTGAGCAGTGGCCCGCACTCGGCAACCGGCTGGGTCAACATGCTTGGGGTCCCCGCCATCAGCATCCCCGCCGGCTTCTACGACACCGGCCTGCCCTTCGGCATCGAGATCAGCACCCGCAAATGGCACGATGGCGACCTGATCGGCTGGGCCTACGATTACGAATTAAAGACGCACCACCGCAAGCCGCCGGTGCTGGTTGATCGCGGGCTTCTGCCGCATGCGGCGGGCCCGCCCGAGCAGTAGCGAATGACTGCGCCGGGTTGCGGCTGAGGATTGATCCAGCTTCCATCGCCGCAAGCGGTCGCGTTTCACTGAATTTTTGGACAATCCGTAAAGGCCAGACCCTTATGATCGACTGCAGCCCGGCTTCTTGGAGGATTTTCATGCGCAAACTGATCTTGTCTCTGATGTTGTTTCTTGCAGCGGGCGGTATGGCCGCCGCGAATGCCACCAGCATTTATGACTTCACGATGAATTCGATCGACGGCCAGCCCGTCAGCCTCAAGAGCTACAGTGGCAAGGTCGTTCTGCTTGTGAACGTGGCCAGTAAGTGCGGTTTCACACCGCAGTACGCAAGTCTTGAGGCGCTCTACGAGAAGTACAAGGACCGCGGCCTCGTCATCATCGGTGTACCGGCCAACAACTTTGCCCAGCAGGAGCCGGGAACCAACGAGGAGATCAAGACGTTCTGCTCGCGCAAATACAACGTGACCTTCCCCATGATGGCCAAAGTGTCCGTTCTCGGCGACGACAAGACTCCGCTATACCAATTCCTCACCAACAAGTCCACAGATCCGAAGTTCGGTGGCGACATCAAGTGGAACTTCACCAAGTTTCTATTTGACCGCAACGGGAATCTCGTGGCGCGATTTGAGCCTCCCGTTACTCCGGATTCCGCAGAGGTTCAATCCGCAATAGAGTCGACGCTGGGCAAATAACAACCCCACGCGTCAGGATCGTGGCGCATTTCGATTTCGGTTGCTAGCTCCTGAAACAAATCGGGCTCTGCCTTCGCAGAGCCCGATTACTGACCACTGATCCCTGACCACTGTTCACTGCCTTCATGCCATCGCTTCGCGGCCCATCGGCTCAAAGCGCAGCTGGTTCGACTTGCGATCCACGTCGATGCGAACATGCGCACCATGCAGCACCTCGCCATCGAGGATCTTCATCGCCAGCGGATCCTGCACCATGCGCTGCAGCGCCCTCTTCAACGGCCGCGCACCATACGCCACATCCGAGCCCGATGCTAGGATCAACTCTTTCGCCGAAGGCGTTAGCTCGATCGAGATCTGCCGGTCTTCCAGCAGCTTGCGAATCTCGTTCAACCGCAGTTCGAGAATCGGCCTCGAGCTGCGCGTGACCCAGCGGACGGAAGATCACCATGTCGTCCACGCGGTTCAGAAACTCCGGCCTGAAGTGCTCGCGCAGCACGCGCATCACGCTCTCGCGCGCCATGTCGAAGTCATGCTCGGTCTTCAGCGCCTCCGTTGCAAGGAATCCCGCGCCGAGGTTCGACGTCATGATCAGCACCGTGTTCTTGAAGTCCACAGTGCGGCCCTTCGAATCGGTCAGCCGCCCATCGTCCATGATCTGAAGCAGTACGTTGAAAACATCCGGGTGCGCCTTCTCGATCTCGTCGAACAGGATCACCGCGTACGGACGCCTCCGCACCGCCTCGGTCAACTGACCGCCTTCGTCGTATCCCACATATCCCGGAGGCGCGCCGATCAACCGCGCCACCGCGTGCTTTTCCATGTACTCGCTCATGTCGATGCGGATCATCGATTGCTCGTCGTCAAACAGGAACTCCGCCAGCGCGCGCGCCGTCTCCGTCTTGCCCACGCCTGTCGGTCCAAGGAAGATGAACGAGCCGATCGGCCGCTTCGGATCGCTGAGCCCTGCGCGCGACCGGCGAATCGCATTCGCCACGACGCTCAGCGCCGCATCCTGACCAACCACGCGCTCTCGCAGCCGCTCCTCCATCTGGACGAGCTTCTTCACTTCGCCTTCGAGCATCTTCGACACGGGAATCCCGGTCCACTTGCTCACAATCTTGGCGATGTCCTCCTCGTCGACTTCTTCCTTCAGCATGCGCCGGCCGACGCCATCGTTTCCGCCCATCCTGCAGCGCGTTCAACTGCTTCAGCTCTGCTTCCAGCTTCGGCAGTTCGCCATACTGGATCTGCGCCGCGCGATCGAGCTGGCCCTTGCGGGTCTGCTCCTCGGCCTCGAAGCGCAGCGCCTCGATCTTCTTTTTCAACTCGCTGATGCGGCTGATCGCATCGCGCTCCTTCGTCCAGCGGGCACGCAGAGCGGTAATCTGCTCCTTCAGCGTTGCCAGTTCGCGTTCCACCTCTTCAAGCCGTCCACGGCTGTTCGCGTCTGTCTCTCGTTTCAACGCAGCCTTCTCGATTTCAAGCGAAGTCGCCTGCCGCTCCAGTTGATCGATCTCCGTCGGCACCGAGCCAATCTGAATCGCCAGCGAAGCCGCTGCCTCGTCCACCAGGTCGATCGCCTTGTCCGGCAGGAAGCGGTCGCTGATGTAGCGATGCGACAGCGTCGCCGCCGCCACAATCGCCGAGTCCTTGATGCGCACGTTGTGGTGCGCCTCGTAGCGATCCTTCAAGCCGCGCAGGATCGCGATCGTGTCTTCCACGTTCGGCTCACCCACGTAGACGATCTGGAAGCGCCGCTCCAGCGCCGCATCCTTCTCGATGTACTTGCGGTATTCATTCAGCGTGGTTGCGCCGATCGCCCGCAGCTCGCCGCGCGCCAGAGGCGGCTTCAACATATTGCTCGCGTCGATTGCTCCTTCCGCCGCGCCCGCGCCAACCAAGGTATGCAGCTCGTCGATGAACAGAACAATCTGCCCATTCGACTCCTCGATTTCCTTCAGCACCGCCTTCAGACGGTCTTCAAACTCGCCGCGATACTTCGCCCCGGCCAGCATCGACCCCAGGTCGAGCGAGATGACGCGCTTGTCGCGCAGGCTCTCCGGAACGTCGCCGGAAACGATGCGCCGCGCCAGCCCTTCCACGATGGCCGTCTTGCCGACGCCGGGTTCGCCGATCAGCACAGGATTGTTCTTGGTTCGACGGCTCAGCACCTGGATCACGCGCCGAATCTCCTCGTCGCGCCCAATCACAGGATCGAGCTTCCCGCGACGCGCCAGATCGGTCAGATCCTTTGCATATTTTTCAAGCGCCTGAAATTTGCCCTCAGGATTCTGGTCCGTCACGCGCTGCGATCCGCGCACCGCTGTCAGCGCCTGCAGAATTGCCTCATGCGTAGCGCCCACCGCAATCAGCGCATCGCGCGCCGCATCGCCTTTCATGATGCGCCACGCCCAGCAGCAGGTGCTCGGTTGAAATGTATTCGTCCTTGAAGTTCGCGGCTTCGCGAAATGCCTGGTCCAGCGCCTTGGTTAGCGCGGCACTAGGCCCGGGCTGCGCCGAGCCGCCCTGCACGCGAGGCAGTTTCTCCTCGATCTGGTGCAGACTGCTCTCCAGCCGCTCGGTGGGAACACCGATCTTCTCGAGCACCGCGGGAATCACGCCTTCGCGGTCCTCAATGAGCGCCAGCAGCAGATGCACCGGCTGGATCTCAGGATTCCCGAGCTCCGCTGCGCGCCCCTGCGCCTGCTGCATTGCCTCCTGCGACTTTACGGTCAGTTTTTCCCAACGAATAGCCATATATTCAGCTCCCGGCTACTAGCTTCCAGCTCCTAGCTTGCTCTTCAAGAATGCCAAAAGTGCAGCTCAGATTGCAAAAGATTTCATTTTCTTCGTCTGTGTGCGGAAACAGACTGCGCCGGAGAAGCAGACCTACCCCGGCGCTCTCAAACATTCATGACTTCCAGGCCCGGGCTAAACCAGCCAGGAACTGGATGCCAATAACTGAGCACCTGGTTTGCTTACCGCGCTCCCACCAGTTCCTGCTCTTCCTTCTTGCTCTCCAACTTGCCCTGGCTGCCGACGTTCACCTTGATCTGCTTGGGCTGCGCTTCGGGCTTCTTGTTCAGTTCCAGCTTCAGAACGCCGGCGTTGTAGCTCGCCTGCACGTTCTCTGTGTCCACGGTCGACGGAAGTGTGAAGGCGCGATAGAAAGCTGCCGTAGCGGCGCTCTATCCGATGGAAGTTCTCTTCCTTCTCATCCTTCTCAAATTTGCGCTCGCCTTTCACGGTTAGCGTGTGGTTTTCCACGCGGATGTCCAGGTCCTTCTCTTCCATTCCCGGGACTTCGAGCTTCAGAACGACCTTTTTCGGCGTCTTCATAGATATCGACTGCCGGCACAAAGCTGGCAGTCGTCAACGGGCTGTCGCCTTCGTTCATTTCGCGGAACAGCGAATTCACGCGATTCTGCAAAGCGACGACTTCACGAAACGGGTCCCAACGAGTGATTGCCATGATTTTGTGTCCTCCAACTGCTTTTTGGGATTGCGCGATGGGAGCTTGGACTCCCATCCCATCAACCAATCTGATGACACTATAGCATAAGCGATTCATAAAATATGAGTGTATTACGCTAATATATAGAGATCGCCGTAAAGCAACAAGAATGAGCTGTTTATGTTGCGAAAACATTGGATTTGTCAGGAAGCGGCGGCTCTTTTCACCGGATTTCATTGGAAACTCGGGAATGCTGGCTCCGAGCCGGGCAGATGAGAATCAGCACACGCGGACTTTCCGGTTGGATGGATGATCCATGTCCGCGAAAGGTCGTCTGCGGATTTGTGAATTCTTCGGCTCAAACCGACCAAAGACGGGACCGGAAAGACGTGCCGTTATTGGCGCTGGAGGACGAAGGAGACTGCGCCTCTAGAATCAAAAGAGATGATCCTCATCTCCGGCCTTCCTTCCTACATGGATTGGCGCTGGCTTTGGCTCACCCTTGCGGCCTTTTTGGCCGGAGTGTTGAATGCCGTGGCGGGGGGAGGATCGTTTTTGCTGTTTCCGGCGATGTTGAGCATGAAAATGCTCCCGATTCAGGCCAACGCGACCAATACCGTGGCCCTCTGGCCGGGCCAGTTAACCTCGGTTGCAGCTTATCGCGACGATATTCGCAGAAATCTCAAGGTTGCGATTCCGATGTTGGTCGCCGGCCTGATCGGCGGAACCGCCGGCGCAATTGTGCTTCTCAACACTCCGCAGATGACGTTCATGCGCCTGGTGCCGTGGCTGTTGCTGGTTGCGGCCATCATCTTTGCGCTCAGCGGCCCGGTGTCACGCTGGCTGGAGCGCCGCAAGTTCATCCGAAGCCAGGCGCCCGGCGGCGAGGTGCACCGGCCCAACATGGTCGCGGTATTTCTCGGCACCACAGCGGTCTGCTTTTACATCGGCTACTTCGGTGCCGGCGCAGGATTTCTGATCATTACGCTGCTCTCGCTGTTCGGCTATCAAGACCTCAACGAGATCAATGCTCTGAAGGTGGCCTCAACCACCATGGCCAATGGCATTGCCTTTGTGCTTTTCGTCATCAACGGCCAAGTGGTTTGGCGCTACTGCCTTGTGGCCATGATCACCTGCGCCATCGGCGGATACACTTCGGCAAGCCTGGCGCGGAAGATTCCCCAGCCCGTCCTGCGCGGAACCGTGGTCCTGATCGGCCTGGGCATGGCTGCCTGGTTCTTCTGGAAAAACAGTGTTCAGTGAACAGTGGACAGGTCTAGTCACCCGTCCTTAGTCGGGGCGTTCGGCTTTATGCGCGGAAATTTGACTGAGAACCGACGACCGGCTCGGATGCAATGGGAAACCGGTGGCTGACCACTGTCCACTGTCCACTGTCGCACTAAAATAGACTCATGAGTCACGAAGGCATTCGCTTCGTCAGCAAAGAAGACCAGGCACAGGAAAATCTGGCGGATCGTCCGCTTCCGCGGATCGCCGTCACTCCCGAGAAGGTGCGCGTGAAGATCACCGAGGGCACGGGCCTCGAGATCGACTGGCAGGACGGACACAAGAGCGCGTGGGGCTTTGCGTGGCTGCGCGACGCCTGTCCCTGTGCCACCTGCATCGACGAACGCAAGGCCCAGGGTCGCAAGGCAGGCCAGCCCAAGCCCAAACCAACGGCTCTGCTGCCCATGTACACTCCGCCTGCCAAGCCGGCCAGTGCGCACGGAGTGGGCCGCTATGCACTTCAGTTCAACTGGGCTGATGGGCATTCGGGCGGCATCTATTCGTGGGACTATCTGCGCCGCCACTGCCAGTGTCCGGAGTGCAGATTCGAAGCGACCGAAAGCACCGGCACACCCAACTGATCGCAGCTTGCGATACCGCAATCTATAGATATTGCAAGAAGTTATAAGTTACTCCGGGTACCGAAGATTCGCCGCTTTTTCTCGAATCCTAAACAACCACCATGTTAGAGTTGCTTTCCAGGATCGGGGAGGCGCACGTGACTCTCAAGCAATTTGTAGCCAAGCAGTTCATCGACGTTATTCAGTGGAACGAGCAGGATGACGGCATCCTCGCTTACCGCTATCCCATGCAGGACATGGAGATTCAAAATGGCGGCCAGCTTACGGTGCGCGAGTCGCAGATGGCTGCGTTCGTTAACGAGGGCAAGATCGCCGATGTCTTCGCGCCCGGTCTGCACACCCTGAACACGCGGAATCTTCCCGTCCTGACCGATCTGATGAACTGGGACAAGGAATTCGAGTCGCCGTTCAAGTCCGATGTTTACTTCTTCTCGACGCATCTGCAGATCGATCAAAAGTGGGGCACGGCAACGCCGATCACCATCCGCGACAGTGAATTCGGTGCGGTGCGTATTCGAGGCTATGGCATCTACTCCTTCCGCATTGCGGATCCACGCACGTTTTTCACGCAAGTGAGCGGAACGCGGCCAACCTACTATGTCGGCGATCTCGAAGGCCAGCTTCGCAACACCATCGTTGCGCGCATGACCGACATCTTCGCCACTAGCAAGATTTCGTTTCTCGATATGGCTGCGAATCAGTCGGCGCTCGGCAAGCAGATCGAAACGGAGATGAAGCCGAACTTTGCCGCGCTCGGTCTCGAACTGTCATCCTTCGTTGTTGAAAACATCTCGCTGCCGGACGAGCTTCAGAAGGTGATGGATCAGCGCATCGGCGTGAGCATGACCGGGGACCTGAACAAGTACACCCAGTTTGAAGCAGCGCAGGCGCTTCCGATTGCTGCCGCAAATTCCGGCGGAGCTGCCGGCGCGGGCGTCGGCCTGGGCGCAGGCGTGGCCATGGGACAGAACATGATGGCTGCAATGAAACAGCCGTCCGAAACTACTCCTGCTGCGGCTTCTGCAGGGGCAAAGTTCTGCGTGAACTGCGGCAAGTCCGTGCCCGGGGGAGCTCACTTCTGTCCGGAGTGCGGAAAGGCCCAATGAACTGCCCCTCCTGCGGCGCCGCGATGCGTCTGAATGCTGACGAAGACTATCTCAAGTGCGATTACTGCAAGAGCATCTTTTTCCCCTCGAAAGACGATGAGGGTGTGAGCGTGCTGCAGGTTGCTTCGGATGAGGCATGCCCGGTTTGCGCGGTACCGCTGATGCACGCTGCGTTGGCTAAGATCCGGATACGCTACTGCACGCGCTGCCATGGAATGCTGATTCCCATGGCTGTTTTCCTGGCGCTCGTAGAAGAGCTGCGAGCGGGAGAGCCGGGAACGCTGATTGCGCCGACACCCGATACCCACGATCTGCAGCGGAAGATCAACTGCCCGCATTGCCATCAACGGATGGATACGCATTTCTACAACGGACCGGGCAACGTCATCATCGACGACTGCGACAACTGCGCCTTGAACTGGCTCGACCATGGCGAGTTGATGCGCATCGTGCGCGCGCCCGACTATTCGCAGCAGCGCGCCACCGATTCGTTCTAGCGCAGCTTGCAAGTTTCTCTCGAGTGCGGCAGAGAAGGCCAGCGCAGCTTAGTCGGTGGTCTGTTCCGTCTTCATGATTTCATCGATGAGCTGCTGCAATTGTTCGCGCTTACGTTCGCTCATATCGAGGAAGCGGATCCCCACGTTGAATGGATCGTAGATGGCCTGGGTCACTCCGGCCAGGCGAAAGGGCAGACCCTCGATGCGAAACTCGACCTCGACTCGACGAAATATCCCGACAGGAAATCGACTGTCCGTACGAATGTGACAGCCACCGAGGCTGACGTCGAGAATACGTCCTTGCACATCGGCCGCCAAGTTGATCAAGCGTATAACAGCGCTCGTTTCGACTCCGTGTCTCGCTTCAAGACGACGTGCCGCGCGAGCCTCTGGACTGCATCGCTTTGACTGAAAATCCCCCGGCGAACATGCGCGCTGACTGTTATCGCTCTTCGGATGATCTGCCACGCTGCAACACTCCTCGCATCTGCGCGAGGACTGCGCTAGTGGCCGCCTTCCAGTTCCCGCGGACGCTTTGCCGCCGGAGCCTCGTCTTCCCGTCCACGCAAGCGGTCGTACTCATACAGATCGCTTGTTGTGCCGAGCGATTCGTTATAGAGGCTCGTGCCACCGGTCAGCTGCGTCAGTTCCTCGCTGAATGTGTGAATGGCATGCAATTGACTTGCCGTCGCTGGCAATTCATATTGGGGAGTCTTAATGAACTTCTGATAGCCGCGGTCGAGCAACCGAGCCACTTCGCCGCAAAGAAGGATTCCGGGCCGCTCCGCAAATGCAACCGGTCCATTATCACCGTTTCGCGATGGAACCAGGACTGCCGCTGCACCCGCTTTGCTCACCAGCATGCCGCCTGGAACTCCGCCAAACGTGGAAACAGCGAAGCCGTGTGTGCGAAGGGCTTCCATTATCTGGCCAAAGCTTTGGCGAACGGGCTTTCTAGGCATAATCGATTCTCTATTTGAGTGGATATGTAGGGCTGGTTCCCACTTCAAATCTCGCACACCGGGAGCTGTGCCTGCAAACGGTGTCCCGTGATATCAACCCATTCTTCGTTCGTCCTCTTGCGCAGTCCGTGCCGCGAACAGCCGGGTAGAGTTTCATTCGTTTCTCCCCTTGGGCACAATGGAAGTGGATAAGCAGCTCATTCCGTAAACAAATTGAGCCGCGTGATTGCGATTCGTCGGACGGCATTGAAAATTCATGACATAGCGCTATAACTCTCTTTACAAGCTCCCCACGCGAGGCTAATAATGCGGCCACGTCTTAGAGCACCCCGCGGTTCGTACCCGGTCCTCCCCCATCGCCAAGTGATCTCTGATCAAGTCCAGGAGGTTACACATGAAAGCCAGTCCGATATTGCTTGTTTTGTCTTTTGCAGCCGGTAGCAGTCTCATGGCTGCCGCCCAGGACGCAACCCCAACCGTTCCTCAGGTCCTGCAAATAACGCGCGAATACATCAAAGCCGGCAAGAATGGCATGCCGCACGACAAGACAGAAGGCGCGTATGTCGCGGCGCTGGCCCGGGCCAAGTGGCCAACCCACTACATCGCTCTCAACTCACTCTCGGGCAAGTCGAGAGCCCTGTACCTCACTTCTTACCCGTCCTTCGACGCATGGGAGAAGGATACGGCTGCCCAAGCCAAGAACGCTGCGCTCTCGGCCGAGTTGGATCGCGCAAACGTGGCCGACGGCGAGCTCCTAGACTCAGTCGATCAGGCGGTCTGCACCTATAACGCAGAATTGAGCTACCACCCCAAGGCCGACATCTCCCAGGCTCGTTTCATGGAAGTGTCTGTCTATCACGTTCGTCCCGGCCACGACAGAGATTTTCATGAAGTGGTCAAAATGGTCATTGACGGATACAAGAAGGCGGGAACCGCCGCACATTGGGCCACCTTTGACATGAACTATGGCCGCCCCGGCGGCGACTACCTGGTCCTCAGCTCCAGGCACAGCATGTCGGAGATCGATACAGGGTTCGCGGAGGGCAAAAAGTTTACAGATGCGATGGGCGAAGACGGAATGAAGAAACTTGATGAACTCGCGGGGGCCTCTATTGAGACCTCCGACCACGAACTGTTTTCCGTCAACCCTCGTCAGAGCTACGTAGACGAGTCCTGGGTCAAAGCCGACCCGGATTTCTGGAAGCCGAAGTCGACCGCACCGAAGGCTGAGGCGGCTGCAGCAAAACCGGCGGCAAGCGCAACTCCGAAACCTGCATCGCGTTGAATCAGAGTAGTCTGTCTTCAGAACGGCTCCGGCTCGTACGGGGCCGTTTCTCTTTTGCTAACCTGTATAGGAAGGCCGAATGCTCCTTCCCCATTGTTGTCGCGATGGCTTCGCATTCGAAATTCAGATTGTCCGCAGCAAAATACCGACGATTGAGAACACAAAAACGATGGTCACTGTAACCGAATCCACTGAACTCCCTGAACTCACGACCGACGACCTTTCGCGCTACTCGCGCCACCTGATCCTGCCCGAGGTCGGCATGGAAGGGCAGCGCAAACTGAAGGCAGCGCGTGTTCTTTGCGTCGGTACTGGAGGACTCGGTTCGCCGCTGGCCTTTTATTTGGCTGCGGCCGGCATAGGCACGCTGGGGCTGGTCGACTTCGACGTAGTCGACGCCAGCAATCTGCAGCGGCAGATCATCCACTCTACCAAGGACATCGGTCGCAAGAAGCTCGACTCGGCCGCTGAGAAACTCACCGCGCTCAATCCTGCGTTGAACGTCGTGAAACACGAGACGATGCTCACGAGCACCAATGCATTGGAGATCCTGAAGGACTACGACATCGTCGCCGACGGCACTGACAACTTCCCGACGCGCTACCTCGTCAACGATGCCTGTGTTCTGCTGGGAAAACCCAATGCCTATGGATCGATCTTCCGCTTCGAGGGTCAGGCCAGTGTGTTCGCGACCAAGGAAGGTCCGTGCTACCGCTGCCTCTATCCTGAGCCGCCCCCGCCCGGACTTGTACCGAGTTGCGCGGAGGGTGGCGTCCTGGGAATTCTGCCGGGTCTGGTCGGCGTTATTCAGGCTACCGAGGTCATCAAGCTCATCCTTGGCAAAGGAAATCCACTGATCGGGCGGCTGCTTCTCGTCGATGCGCTCAGCATGCGTTTCCGCGAGCTGAAGCTGCGCAAGAACCCCGAGTGTCCCGTATGCGGCGAGAATCCGACGGTCAAGGAACTGATCGATTACGAGCACTTCTGCGGCATCGTCCCCGAATCGAAAGAGGAGAAAACTGTGAAGAATGGCGTTCCGCAACTGAGCGTGAAGGATCTGAAGAAGCGTATCGATGCGGGCGAAGACGTGTTCATTCTCGATGTACGCGAGCCCTACGAGTACCAGATCGCGCAGATCGGCGGGAAACTCATCCCGCAGAACGATGTCCCTCAACGTCTCGCCGAAATCCCTCGCGATCGCGAAATCGTCGTGCAATGCCGGTCCGGTGCACGTTCACAGAAGATCGCCGAACTTCTGAAGCAATCGGGCTATTCGCAGGTCGTGAACCTTGCCGGCGGCATTCTTGCGTGGAGCGACGAAATCGACCCCAAGGTGCAGAAGTACTGATCACTTTCGACCGCGCGGCAATACGATAGGAGAATGATTAAGGTAAGTATTCTCTACCCCAGCAAGCCCAGCAGCCGGTTCGACGTTGCCTATTACGTTGACGTGCACATGCCTATGGCGGTCAGGCTTCTCGGCGACGCTCTTAAAGCCGTTTCGGTTGAGATTGGAATCGGGAGCGCGGTGCCCGGGGAATCGGCGCCATTCGCCGCGATTGCCGGGTTCACCTGTGATTCAGTGGAAGCTTTTACTGCTGCATTCACTCCCGTTGCGGGGCAGCTTCAAGGGGATATCCCAAACTACACCGACATTGCACCGGTGATCCAGATCAGCGAACTCAAAGAAATCTAACCACGGGCAAAGCCGGTTCGATCTGCCGCCGCCGGGTACGTGCGCGTCTGTCGGACCAGTGGAGCCAATAAAGGCTCCCAATTGCCCGACAGCAACTACGGAGTCGAATGATGAAATCCGCAAAGATGCTTGTGTCCATGCTTTTGGGAAGCTGTGTACTTGGCGGCGCGCTCAATGCTCAGACGAATCCGGATGCGAAGTTCACACTCGCGCTCAGAGCGATTGATCCGGTGGTCACTTTGGGTTCGAACGTCACTCTTGAAATCAATATAACCAATACCTCCGAAGAAACACTCGTCATGCTTTTTGGAAATCATGGCGGCATGCCAGATGGGTACAAATGAGAAGTACGAGACGACCAGGGTAGGCCGGTCTCCGCAGTCAAGAAGAGAACTTCGATACTTCCCAATGGACAGGCTTGGTACATTCCAAACCGCGGTCCAGGAAGCTCCTTGATGGGCCGGCTCGATCCCGGAAAGTCCATCCTTCAATTCGCCACGCTAAATAGCGCCTCCGAATTCGATCATCCTGGTAGATACACGATCCGAACCTGGCGTCCCTTGAAGCCAGGAACTGGGGCAACAGAAATACCCGAATCGGAAAGGGTATATTCCAACACCATCACCATCACTTTGCTTCCTGCGAAAGATCCAACACCGAGGTGACGATCACCTGGGCGGGTGGCTCTGGTCCCGACGACATTTCCGGTCTACCCTGAGGGTGCCACCGGTCCCTCGCTTTTGGGGACCGGGGTGGAAGACCCACGTTTCACAGCCGACGCATTCACAAGTGGAGTCCCGCTTACCGAGCCAACTCCACAGGACCCGGTTTGCTCGGCTCGGCGGGCTTGCCGTTCTCTTCCATCTTCCCAAAGATCATCTTGCCGCTGGCTGTCTGCAGGACGCTGGTAACTGAGATCTCAACTGCCCGACCGATCATTTTGCGAGCGTGATCCACCACCACCATCGTGCCGTCGTCGAGATAGCCGACGCCCTGGTTGTATTCCTTGCCTTCCTTCAGGATCAGCACATTCATCTTCTCGCCGGGTAGGACAACCGGCTTCAACGCGTTGGCCAGGTCATTGATGTTTAGAACTTCAACATGATGGAGATGTGCCACCTTGTTCAGGTTGAAGTCATTGGTTACAACCTTGGCTTCCCACTTCTTGGCCAGTTCGAGCAGCTTCAAATCCACTTCGCGGATCGAAGGAAAATCGTCCGGAACGATCTGCACCTGGATGTTGTTGTTGGATTGCATCCGCTGCAGCATGTCGAGCCCGCGACGTCCGCGCTGGCGCTTGGAGCTGTCGGTGGAGTCGGCGACAATCTGCAATTCGCGCAGTACAAACTCCGGTACGACCATCATGCCGTCGATGAATCCCGCTTCGGCGATGTCGGCGATGCGGCCATCGATGATGACGCTGGTATCGAGCACCTTGGCGCTTCGCCTCGTGGGCCGGTCGCCGGCAAACAGCGTGCCCAGCGCAGCGGGATTCAGCAGGTCGCCTTTGCTGGCGCCAACCAGCAGGCCGACGTAGGTCATTAGCAGCAGGACAAAAATCTGCAGCACGGCCGACGTGGACGGGTTCAGCGGGGCAGAGCGTAGCACCAGGCAGAAGAGTGCGGCGCCGAAAATGCCCAGCACGCTTCCGGCAACCGCGCCGATGAGACGGCGCAGGCTGAGAGCGCGCACACGAAGTTCAAAGACAATGACCGCGCCTGCAGCCAGCGCGCCGCCGGCCGCTCCAGCCCAGCCTGTTATGCCGAAAGGACGTAGGAAATAACAAACTCCCGACAGTAAGGCAACAAAAAGAAGACGAACAAGGATGAGATCCATAAAAGCCTGCTTCCACTGGTGGGAAGGAAGATACACCAGTTTGCGCACCGTTGGCGAGTATGCCCATAGGCGGTTTCGGTCGTCAAGTGGGACAGGGAGTGGCAGCCACACGAAGGGGATTGCACGGGAATTACTATCGGGGCAGCCGAGTTGCAGAGCTGGTCGCCGCCCCGAATCGATATCAGGAAGCGACTGCCAGCTCCGTGTTCACCAGGCGTGAGACGCCCTTGCGGGGCCCACGCTTGCGAGCGCTCATGATCTTGACCCGCTCCAGCAATTCCTGAGGAGAACAGGTCTTTTTGGCCAGCAGGGCATCGGCGCCGTGGATCTGGCCATTCATCTTTTGGGGATCGCCAAGGATCACCATCGGGACGTGCGAGGCAATCTGCTTGAGTTTGAGGACGAGTTGGTCGCCACCCATCTGAGGCATCGCGTGGTCCGCAAGAACCAGGTCAACCTGGTTGTCGGCGAAGAGGGCGATGGCGTCCTGGCCGTTGGTGGCCGATAGCACGCGATAACCGTTTGTTACCAGCATGAACTTCAGGACCGATAAGTCCTGCTCGTTGTCGTCTACGCAAAGAATTACTTTCTTTGGCCGCATGTTAGGGGTCTTACTCCTGTTCGTTAGATTTTTTCGACCCGTTCCCAGGCGTACAACAGCGATGCCCGTTTGTTGGTCGGGGCAGGCTCGTCAGGTCCGGGGCCGTCGGCCACAGCACGGTTCCTGTCAGGAATTGGGCACACTACGCCGCCCGAGCGGCGCACCCTCACACAGAAGTGTGCGACCCCTCCAAGCGACTTCGAGAGCAACCAATCCGTATGAGGGGATGACCTCTCTGCGGTCAGATTGAGTTTGAAGCCGTTATAAGAATCCGGAATGACTCCGGCTGAATTGCCTTCGATGCTTGGGCAAGAGTAAGGAGAGCGGAAAGGCGTGAAAAGAGGGAATAGGAAGCGAAACCGTGCATGAAAACCATCTTGAAACAAAGGAAAAAGCGGCAGAATGAACACAATAAGTAACTTGGCCTGATTAAAATCTGTTGAAAGCGTGTGTATTACGGCAGGAAAAGCTGCCCCTTTGCAACGCGAACGGTGCTGCCTCCGACCCGAACATCGCTGACCTTGCCCGAAATGATATCGGCAGCCAGAAATAAATCGCTTGTGCGGCCGATTTCGACCCCTTGCTGAACGTGGATTTGTTGGCGCGGCGCGACGATGCCGTGGCAGACAAGATAACTGATCGCACAACCGGCCGCGGAGCCCGTGGCCGGATCCTCACCGCCATAAAACTGCATACGCGCTCTCCATGCGGGGTTGTCGCCGCCGGTTGGCCCAAGAACGTAAAACCAGCGGCCGCCATGTTCCCGCAAGTATCTCGTCGCTTCTTCCTGCTCGACTTTCAGTCTGGCGAGCGAGTCATGCGAACGCAGTGCGACGATGGCAAACGCCGTGCCAGTCGATACCACCTGGGGCGAAGACGCGATATGCAGGTCGTCGGTACGCAGGCCGATCAAACGCGCGACAGTTTCCAGATCGAGCTGTGCGCCAAATTCGGGATCGCGTTGGGTCATCTCTCCGAAAAGGCTGTCGTCTCTGAATCGAACGGGAACGGCGCCGACCTTGAGAGCCAGCGTGATGGTGTCGCCCGCAAGCGTCTCTGGCGCGGAGAGCTTGAGTACGCTGGCCGTGCCCAGCGTGGGGTGGCCCGCGAACGGAAGCTCCTCCAGCGTTGTAAAGATGCGCACGCGAACGCCCTCACGCTTTTCCGTGTCGGCATCCCGGCGCTGGATAAAGGTGGTCTCAGACAGGTTGAATTCGCGCGCAATCGCCTGCATGCGCTCTGTGGTGAGCCCGATCGTATCGAAAACGACGGCCAGCCCATTGCCCTTGAGAGCAGTCTCTGTGAAGACGTCAACTATCTGATAGTCGAGTGTCTGGCAGGAAGCGGCGAAATCGGCCATGAACCATTATGAATCCGCTCGGGGGAGAGCGTTGTTCACAGACTGTTTCAGAGCGCGATCATGGGGCGCGGAAGGCGTGTTCGAGATTGATCGAGAAAGCGGCGCATGCGCCGTGCCTCCGCGCGCTGAAGGTCGATCAGCCGCATCTGCCGCCGCTGGTGGTCGCTGTTGGTGAGCTGCGGCAGAAGGCTTTCGTCGCTGAGCGCATCGCGTTCTAGCCGGGCAATGCGATTCTCGATCGTGCGGCGGAAGGTAAGACTGATTTCGAATCCGTCATGACTATCTGCCCATCGAAGGACATCGCGAACTCTCCGGCTGGATCCGCTTGAAGGTTTGGATTCGCTTAAAAAATCAGAGGAATCAGCTCAAGGTTTCCCAGTCATGGCCGATATTACCGATGAGTCGTGCTCCGCGCCAGATTACGATGTCACGGAACTTGTGTAATCAATCTGTCCTGAAAAACGACATGGCCGGAGAGTAACTCCAGCCATGTCGCGTGCGTCATCCGAAATCGTCGATTTTAACGACCTGTACCCTGTGGTGCCCCGGCGACCGCGAGAACCATCTGCGTGCCGCTGTCAAGGTGAATGTCGCGCCGGGCGCCGACCAGCATGCCCGATGCGTTTGTGAAGGGAAGACCGTCGATGTTGTTGGCAATCAGCACTCCCGGAATCGCTGTCGTACGGATGGCAATATTGCCATTGCGCGCCACCATGCTGCCCGGAGCGGGCATGCCGGTGTTTGTGTTCTGATCGGCAGCTCCTGGTTCAGCCGTTGTATTGGATTCGGGGCGGCTATTCCCCGCGTTCTGGTTCATGTTGGCATTCGATCCGGTCGTCCCAGGCGAAGAGGGAGTTGCTCCGCTCGGAGCACTCGACGAAGCCGAAGCAGTTCCGTCGGTTACCGGAGTGCCGCTATCCATGGCACCTCCAGGGGCGGGAGATACAGTCTGAATGACAGACTCGATCGCGACATTCTGGCCGTCCTTCAACTCTGCCTGGTCAAATTGAATCGCAATCTGTGAATTCTCCTTGTCGCCCGCGCGCGCCTGCACGTTGGTGACGTGGCCAACCAGTCTGGATCCCTTGGGAATCTCGGCGCCTCCAGAAAACTTCACGTCTTCCTTGGTCTTCAACTCGACACTGTCGCCTTCCTTGGCAGACTTGGAATCGAGTTTGTTGACCAACTCGCCCGTGACCGGCTTCAGTTGAGCCGCGGCCGCACTGGGCTGGGATTTGTCGGCCGCGGGTTGCGATTGCGACGCCGGAGAGGTCGTTGAGGGGGCCTGCTGCTGATCTTGCTGCTGCACGCGTTGTTGCTGTTGCTGTGCAGGTGAGGGGAAGCTGGAAAAAGTGGCAAGGGCCACCGCGATTACTGTGGCAGCTTTCATCATGAGGTCTTCCATCTGTTCACCATCCGGTCTGGCCGTCGTCGCGGCGCGAAACTGCTTGCGCTTAGTCCAGTCGCACGATGGTTGCCAAAGTCGCGTCAAATCGACCTAAATTTCAAATGGATTCATCTCCGTCAAAGGAGGTCATTTGTTGAATCGAACTGGTGCGGAACGGATTTGGCACCGAGTAAATAAGCGGGCATTTGTGCGGGGCAGTGTAATTTCTGACGTGTATAAAATGCATAGCAAATCCGGCCCGAAGAGTGGCCTTTTTGCAAATCTACCGACAGGTTGCCCTTGTTTGTGTGCTTATTGAGCTTCCGGCAAAGGTGCGTAATAGCCCTTGCGCACCTGCACCTTCATGTCGTCGCCCTTGCACTGGACCGAGATGCGGCGGAACGAGCCGTCCTGCTTTGCATTGGTAGGTGTGTAGCTGGCCAGGTACTCTGTGCGGAGTTCCTCTTCAATCTGCTCGAAGGCAGCATCGAGTTTCTTGCCGTTGGCACCCACGTTGATGAGCCGGCCGCCGCTTTCTTCAGAGATCTTTTTCGCAGCAGAGTATCCGTTGTAGCCGAATCCGCCGTAGAAGCTCGGCTCAGCGATCAGGATGACGTAGACGATCGTGTTAGCCTTCTGCGCTGCGGCAATGGCTTCCTGAATCTTGTGGTCGCTCCCCTGGTCGTCGCCATCGGTGAGGATAATCATGGCCTTGCGGCCGTTCTGCTGCGACATCTTCTCATTGGAAGCAAGATAAATTGCGTCGTACAGCAACGTGCCTTTCGGTGTTCCGTGGATCGGGATGGTGCCGCCGCCGAGGCCAGGAATGCCCGAACCGCCGTTGCCACCCGCCGTGTTGATCTGCGCCTTGTCCATGGCATGGGTCAGCATCCGGGCGCTGTTGGTGAAGTCCTGTAGGAGATCTACGTTGACGTCAAAGGAAAGCAGGAAAGCCTGATCCTTGGATTTGAGAACGCGCTCGAGGAACTGGCTGCCCGCCTGCTGTTCCAGCGGCAGCACATCAGTCTGGCTGCCTGAGGTGTCAAGCAGAATCCCAAGGGTCAGCGGCAGATGTGTCTCCGCGTTGAAGTTCTTGAGCGTTTGCGGAACTTTATCTTCGGAGACCGAGCAATCATCCTTCGTGAGGTGCGGCACCAGCTCGCCGGACTTGTTCTTTACGGTGAAGAAGAGATCAACAAGGTTGACGTTGAGCTTGAGAGTGCCCATCGACTCTTCCTCAGGCGGCGGAGGAGGCGCCGTGCTCACCGGTGGGGCGTCGGGGGAGGGAACAAGCTGTCCCCACGCTGCCACGGACAGGAGCGGCAGGGCAAAAAGCACAACGGCGAGGCTCCGGGGGATACGCATACTGCTAGGTTTGACGGTGGAATCGGTCCGAAAGAGAGCATATCTTAACTCTTTCAAGGCCGTTAGGGCAAACCAGCACCGCGGCCGCGCGTCTGATACTCTGACGGGTACAGCCTCTCTAAGCCGATTTGCCATTGAGGCGTATATCTGCGGGCCGAAACTGGCTGGCGCGGTGTTGTTTGGGAGGAAGAATACCTGTGGATCTTGGTTTTAAAGCACTGGCGCTGACCGCACTTTTGATTTCGTCCCTGATCCTTGGTCCGGCGACTTTTGCCCAGTCTCAGCAGCCGACTCCGGCAGACCCACAGGCCGTTCCGGATGCTCCTTCCCCACAGGCCCCCTCGTCCTTGAAAGGTTTAGGCCCGTTGACACCTGGAATTGGCGGGCCGTCAGCAACAGCCTCCTCCAGCACATCCACGGATGTGCCGCAGCAGGCCCCGGCCACCCAGCCTCCACCGGCCCAAACCAAGGATGTTCAGACAACTGCTCCGGAGAACATGACGCCGGAGGATATCGGGTCGAGAATTACGGTGAATACGACCTACGTTGAAGTCCCGGTCACGGTGAAGGACTCCAAGGGAAAACCCATTGCGGGGCTGACCTGGCGTGACTTCAAGGTCTACGAAAACGATACGTGGGAACCGCTCAAGATCTTTTCGGTCGACCCAGCTCCGCTGTCGATCGCGTTTGTGATCGATCAAAGCCTGACATCCGATGTGATGGCCAAGGTGAACGACTCGCTGAGTGCATTCCAGGGAGCGCTTTCGCCCTATGATGAGGTCGCCATCTTCTCCTACAACAACGGCCCGCGCGAGTGGACCGGCTTCACCGGAGCGCAGGGAAACCGTGTACCGGCGGTGCTGGCTCTTGCTAAGTCGGTCGGGCGTGATGATCTTGTTCCCATCAACAGTGGCCCGTTCGCGGGGTGCGCCATCACGAAGAACGGCGGGTGCATTGACCCGAATGTGCAGCAGGGCGGCTCCGTGGGCAACCCGTCGTTCATTAATATTCCAAAGGAAATCCATACCCTCAACGATGCGATTCTTGCGGCTGCCAAAGAGCTTTCGACGCGTCCCAGGGAACGCCGTCGCATCATCTATGTGATTTCCGACGGCAAAGAATACGGCAGCAAAGCGACCTACAAGGACGTGCTGCACTACCTGCAGACCAACAAGATCGCGGTGTTTGGCACAGCCGTTGGCGACTCCGCCCGCTGGGGCGAAGGCTACGTAAGCCGGCTCCACCTGCCTTTTACCATGTACGACAATCGCCTCGCCGGTTATGTCCTCGCAACGGGAGGTATTCTCGATTCCGAGGGCAGCATGAACGGTATCGAGAAGAGCTACGCACGGCTTGCACAAGAGGCGCGCAACCAGTACACGCTGGTGTACTCCAGCCACGAGCCCCTGATCGACAGCAAATATCGCAAGATCGAAGTCCGCGTCGATCGCCCCGGCGTAGAAGTGATCGCGAAAAAGGGCTACTACCCCTCCGGCCAGGATTACCAGCACTAATCATGTCTTCTTCGGGAGGAGCGGCGGGCCTCGGTCTGCTTTCCGCCGCAAACTGGGGTGGGTCTGACTTCGCCGGCGGCTGGGGTGCGCGCCGGGCGTCGTCGCTTCTGGTCACAGCTTCAGGCCAGATCGTGTCCCTGCTTGCCCTGCTGCTGATCTGCCTCGTGCTGCGGCTGGCGGTTCCGGGCACGAGCTACCTGGTTTATGCGGCAATCGGCGGATTCGAGGGAGCCATCGCGCTCGCCGTCTTCTATCGCGCACTGTCGATGGGGGCGATGGGCCTGACTGCTGCCCTGACGGGGCTAATGACGGCCTTTGTCCCCGTGGTGTTTGAGCTGTTCCATTCCGGCTGGCCCGGCACGTCTGCCACCGTGGGACTTGCGACCGGGCTGGCGGCGATCTGGCTGATTTCGCATTCACCGGCCAAGGAGGGTGCCGGATCTCCTCGGCGCGCGCTTCTGCTGGGTGCGAGTGCCGGTATCGGATTCGGCGTGCAGTTGATCCTCTTCAAAGCGGCTGCGGCTGGAGGCGTGTTGTGGGCCTTGACCTCAGGCAGGATTGCCGGCGTCGTCGCCATTCTGCTGGTAGTCGCCGTGGCGCCGCCCAAGGGACCATGGCGCGGATTCTGGATTGCGGGAATCATCTCCGGATCGCTTGATACTGTCGGGAACCTGTTCTACATGATGGCATCGCAGATGGGTCGACTGGACGTCGCGGCGGTTATCTGCTCGATGTATCCAGCGGGGACGATCCTGCTGGCGGGGATCCTGCTGCGGGAGAGGCCTACGAAGCGGCAGGTAGCGGGCATGGGATTGGCGTTGGCTGCAGTCGGCCTGTTGAGTTTTTAAAATCATCGCCAGCGAGCTTCCTCAGCGATTTTTTCAAGATCGCTCACCAGCGCGCGACACATCTCACAGGCTTGTATATGGGGATGACGCTCAAGGTCTTCTCCTGACGCGACCAGGTCTGATAGCTGTGCCTGAAACTGCTCACATGTCATGAACATCGGATCTGATGCCATAACAACCTCCGAAAGGCGCGAAAGGCCTGCGCCGGATGGCACAGGCCCTCTCAAACTCGAGCATTCAGTCCAAGCGCAAAACGTTTCGGACCTAAACCTGCTTCGGGGGTTCGTTGCTGGCGGGGGGAGGGGGAGGGGGTGTTTGCGTGCTCTGCTGTGTCGGCGGCGGAGCGGGGTCTGCGACGCCCTTGATGCCTTCCCTAAAGCCTTTCAATCCCTCACCAAGACCTTTGCCCAACTCCGGCAGCCGCTTGGCGCCGAAGAGCAGAAACGCCACAATTGCAAGCAGAATCAGGTGCCATGGCTGTAGTAAATCGCCCATTGTGTATCCTTCCGCGCGCGCCCGGTCACGTTGCGCGCTCATCACCAATAATTGTCGCACAAAGCCAACCGGCCGGTGTGACCAATGCCACTCGTGTTGTTACCGGTTAGAGCAGTTTCGGAAATTAATTAGACCTCTTGAATGCGTCGAAACGTGCTGTTTTCTAGATGAAAACGCCACTTTTCTGTGTGCATTCGGTCTACACCGATTCCGAAACCGCTGTAGCGGCCTCCTCTTGGAATACGTTCAATTCACCTGGGCCGGATTGCCCAGCCGTTCTGTCACCATTGAGAAGAAACTGGGCAGGTCTTCTTCTTCGCCCATGGTCAGCCGCCGATAGACTTTCATCAGCGGGAAAAGACGGGATCCGCGCACATCCACCGCCGGAACCGCGTGCTCTCCGCCCGGATACTGCGTCATCTCCCAGGAACCTGCGTAACGCTGACGGAGCACCTCGCCCAGGTAGCTGCCCCAGAGGCGTGATTCAAAATCAAGATCAATCTCGACGCTTTCGCTCAGCAGCACGAGTATTTCGTCGAGCGCGTTGACCGAGTCGGCAGAGAAATCAAGCGTTTGCCGGAACTCGCTCTTTGCCACCTCGGCCGCAGCCTGTGCGTAGCCTTCCATCATGGCGCCCAAGTCGGGGAATGCGCGCGATTCGAGTCTTTGGCGGAGCTTATTCACTATCCATAAAGACTAAATCTTCGCTGTGAAGGTAGCGCGGCGAATTGTAACTCAATGGTAATCGGCTGCATCTCTATGGCAGACTTGAAAGAGCCGCTGGAGGACTCCCCGCCCATGAAACTTACCAAGCTTTTCGGCCTGATTGCTGCCGTGGCGCTGACCGCGGGGCCCGCGCTTTCTGCCAATCGCGATATCTACCCTGACCCCTCGCAGGCAAAGCCTGACCTTGCCGCGGCGCTCAAGACAGCGGCTGCGACACACCGGCGCGTGATTGTCGATTTCGGCGGAAACTGGTGCGGCGACTGCCAGGTACTCGACATCTACTTCCACAATCCCCAGAATCGCCCAATCCTCGAATCGAATTTCGTGTTGGTCCACGTCAACATCGGTCACATGGATGAGAACGTGGATATCGCCGAACATTACGGTGTCCCGCTCGACCGAGGCGTTCCTGCGTTGGCCGTGCTGAGCGACACGGGCAAGCTGCTCTATAGCCAGAAGAGCGGCGAATTCGAAGCCATGCGCCGCATGGAGGCCGGTTCCGTCACCAATTTTCTGGTGCAATGGAAGCCAACCAAGCCCGGCTGCAGCGTTGCAATGGTGACCTGCTGAGCAGCCTACCCGCCGATGACCTCCGGCAAAGGATCGTCTTCGCGCGCCATCCAGACGTAAAGCGCAGGCATGAGGAAAATACCAATAATCAGATTGGCGATCAAGCCACCAACGATCACGATGGCGAATGGGCGCTGTGAGTCGGATCCGATGGCATGAGACATGGCAGCTGGAAGCAGACCGAGTGTGGCGACGAGCATCGTCATCATGATCGGCCGAAGGCGCAGAACGGCGCCCTCGATTGCCGCCTCGACGATCTGCGCTCTACCTGATTCCCCATCGCTCTTTTTCCGGGCGCGCAGTTGATTGATGTACTCGAGCATGATTACGCCGGTCTGCACTGATACGCCGAAGAGCGCGAGAAAGCCGACTGCGGAGGACACGGAGAAATTCGTGCCGGTCAGAAAAAGCGCGAAAGGACCACCGATGGACGCCATGATTACAGAAACCAGCACAAGCATCGTCCATTTATAGGAGCGGAACATTACGTAGAGGATGAGAAAGATCGCCAGCACAGTAATCGGTATGACGATAGCCATGCGCTTATCGGCTCGCTTTTGGCTTTCGTATTCTCCTGCCCATTCGAGGTGATAGCCGGCCGGCAGCTTGACGTGCTGATTCACTTTGTTGATTGCTTCTTCAACCGTCGAACCGAGATCGCGACCGCGAACGGAATATTTGATCGCAATGTAGCGCTGTCCTCCCTCACGGTAGATCTCCTCCGCTCCGTCGTCGGTGGTCGCCTCTGTAAGCTGGGCCAGTGAGACCCGCTCGCCCGACGGCGCAAGGAGCCGAATATTTTCAATCGCCTCGCACGTGTCGCGATAGGGCTTGTCATATCGGAGCGTCACATCATAGCGCGCTTCACCCTGCTGCACCTGCGTCAGTGCGTTTGCGCCGACGGCAGTTTGTATGGCGTCTTGAATGTCGGCAACATTGATTCCCCATCGAGAGGCAGCCTGCCGATCGACCTCGAAGTTGAGATTGGGCTGGCCGATGATGCGAAATATGCCCAGATCTTCGACACCCTTCACGGTGGCCATCTGGAATTCGACCTCCTCGGCTTTCTGTTCAAGCATGCGAAGATCGTCGCCGTACAGTTTCACCGCAAGTTCACCCTTCACGCCGGAGACAGCCTCCTCCATGTTGTCGGAAATCGGCTGAGAGAAATTCCATATCACTCCGGGTAACTTCTCAAGCTCCTTGTTCATCGCGGCGATGAGTTTCTCTTTGTTCTGGTGAAATACCGGGCGCCATTGCTTTTTCGGTTTCAGATCGACGAAATACTCGGTATTGAAAAAGCCCGTCGTGTCGGTGCCATCATCGGGCCTGCCGGTCTGGCTTACGACCTGCGTGACCTCGGGAAAGGACGCCATCACGATGCGTGCCTTGTTCGTGAAGTCAATGCTCGCAGTCGGACCTTCGCTTGGCGGAAGCGTGCCTCTCACCCAGATGGAGCCCTCGTCGAGGTGCGGCAGGAACTCTGAGCCGATGGGCCCACCGAATGCGAGATAGAGCGAAAACAGGAAAAGCGCAGCCGAAATTCCGATGGTGAAGTTTCGATGCTCAATCGCCTTGCGGACTGCGATGCGATATCGGCCGGTGAGCCAGACCATCAGCGGGTTGTGCCACTCCCTGGCTCCCCTTCGGAAGAGAATGCTCGCCAGCACCGGCGCAATGATCATCGAGAAAGTTAACGCTCCCGCCAGCGCGAATGCCACCGTCCAAGCCATCGGCTTAAAGAGACGGCCCTCGACGGCCTGCAGAGTGAAGATGGGCAAATATGCGGTAATGATGATGCCTATGGCGAAGAACACGGGCCGCTGAACTTCATGTGCAGCGTCGCGGATCTTCTGGGCCGGGTGTCGTGGATCATCCGGCTGGGCAAGCTGGCGAACGATATTCTCGATCATCACCACGCTGCCGTCGACTACCATGCCGAAGTCGAGTGCGCCTAGCGAGAGCAGATTCGCCGGGATGTGGCTCAAGTCGAGGCAGATGGACGCGAACATCAAGGCGAAAGGAATCGTGAGAGCCACAATAATGGCCCCGCGGACGTTCCCCAGAAAAAGAAAAAGGATGATCGAGACAAGAATCATGCCTTCGGTGAGATTGTGCTCAACCGTCTCGACCGTGAATTTGACCAGGTCGGAGCGATCGAGGAAGGGCACGACTTTGACTCCGGCGGGCAAAATCCGCTGGTTCAAAGAGTCGACTTCCTTGTGAATTCCGTTGAGTACTGGATCGGAGTCAGTGCCCTTCTGCAGGAGCACGATTCCCTCAACCGTGTCGGGATTGTCGACAATCGTGCCATCACTCCTGTGCGTCGCGCGTCCGATCTGGCCCAGCCGGATCTTCGGCCCTTGTGTGACGGTGGCAATGTCTCTTATGTGAATCGCCGCACCATTGTTGGCCTTGATTACCGTATTCTCGATATCCTGCACGCCTCTGAAAAGGCCAACGGATTGCACGTTGATCTGCTGCGCGCCCTGTTCGATGAAGCTGCCGCCTCCATTTGAATTGTTTGCGGCGATCTGCTGCTCTACCTGGCTGATAGACAAGTCGTAGGACACAAGTTTTTCGGGGTCGAGGTGGACCTGGTATTCCTTGGTCGGACCGCCGAAGCTGGAGACATCGACGACTCCCGGAACGCTTTTGAATGATTTTTCCAGCGTCCAGTCCTCGAGGGATTTCTTCTCCATCACATCGTAAGAGGGATTGGTGCTCTCGAGGGTGTACCAGAAGATCTGGCCAACCGGGCTCCAGTCCGTGCCCATCTGCGGCGTGAGATTGGCCGGGAGGTTCACTTGTCCAAGGCGCTCAAGCACGTGCTCGCGGTTCATATCGCTGGTCGAATCGTCGTCGAAGATGAGCATCAGGCTCGACAGCCCCGCGAGCGTGGTGGAACGCAGATGAGTGAGATGAGGAATACCGGCCATCTGGATCTCAACCGGCACAGTCACCTGTCGCTCGATTTCTTCGGCACTACGGCCGGGCCATTGCGTGATGATCTGAACGTAGTTGTTGGCGACGTCGGGGTAGGCCTCGATGGGAAGATTGCGGAAAGAGATGACACCCCACACCGTAAGGACAAAGGCGCCGCCGAGAACCATCCAACGATTTTGAAGAGCGAAATCAACAAGGGCGCGCAGCATGACAGATCCTCCGCTTTTCTAAGCGAAAAAGCGTTTGTTACCGCCTGTGCCAACTTCCCGCGGCCCACCTGACAAGGCCGATGCGAAGCCAGTAGCTTCACATCGCTTTGTCTGAAATGAGGGTGCGCGCACCCGGTGGTTGCGTTACCGAGGGAAAGAGACACTCAGAGGTCGCATGACACGACTCCTGAAACATTCAGCTTTTGATTTTTTAGAGGGAGAGAAAAGCGGGGGGACCACGGGGGGAGCGGGCATTGATCGAACGCAGGCGCGCAAACGGAGCGTCGGTTCGTTCTCTCCATTTGGAGGACGAGGAATCGAAACGGAGAACCTGCCGGATCAGAACATCATGATCAGATCCGAGCTTCGACGGTAGCGTGAGAGCAAGGTCGACCTGCCAGTGAAGCGGAGATCCCCATTGGCATGAGGGCGCAGGGGCGGACGGAAAATCTTCGCTTCGCACTTTGCGAAACAATCCGTGCCCGTCGTTCAGCCATACTTGAAGCCGTTTGTGTGTAAAGGCCTGCTCGATAACGATGTCCGGCGCGCCGTCTTGATTGACGTCGAGCGCAGAGAGCGTCAAAGCCGTCTCATTGGACTCGAAAGTGAGTTCATTGTTCTCACCCCCGGTGACGTGGAGTTCAATCCGAAAGAGCTCTCGACCGTTGAACTGGCCAGCATCAAGGAGCACAGCGCCATCTGGTTTTTGATCGTTGTCAAAATCTGCCGCAACAAATCTGTGCTCAAAAGAATTTCGAAGCAGACTTGGACTCGATCCAACCTTTGACACAGCACCTCTCACCCCGTCCTGGGCCCACAGAGAAGAGGCCGCGAAGAAAAGTGAGATGAGGAAGATGGGGAATTTTGGGGAACGCAACTTCATCTACTCAGAATCAGTATAGTTTTCCTTCAATTCGTCTCGCAAGTCGCGTTCGGCGGCTTGCGCGGTGGGCCTTACTGGCTCAGCGGAGCGAGATGCTTGGTGTTTTGGTAGGTGTACTGGATGCGGTGAATCACGGTGATGGTCGAAAGCACGGCCAGTACCCACAGCACGGGCGCCATCGCGCCGAATTTTTCGAACAGCGCGCCGATCAGGATGAGAACGATGCGCTCCGGACGTTCCATGAATCCCACCTTGCACGAGCCGATCAAAGCCTCGGCACGCGCACGCGTGTAGCTCACCATCAGCGATGTCACCATGACGAACGCGACAAGCACTACGTAGCGGAAGCGATTGATGCGTCCGTAGTAGACCAGCAGGCCGAAGAAGAGCACCACGTCGGAATAGCGGTCGATCACCGAATCGAAGAATGATCCAAAGACCGTAACCTGGTTGTTCTTGCGCGCGACCCGACCATCCACCATGTCGAAGAGACCCGCCCCGAAGATGACCAAGCCCGCGTAGAAAAACATGCGTCCGGCATTCGTGGCATCTGCGTGGCCGAAGAAAAATGCCGCGACGATGTTGATGACCAGTCCGATGAAGGTAAGCGCGTTGGGAGAGATCCGTGTCAGTGCAAGGCCATGCACGATTCGATCGAGAAGCCAGCCGCAAGCGCGGCCAAAAGCACTGGTCCAAGTCATTCTTACTTCCTTACTTCTCTGTGCCGGTATCGGCCTCTTCGTCGTCTTCGCCCGCTTCGTCGTGGACGGTGGTCAATTTCAAAATCTCGAGCTCGCGCTTGCCGTTGGGCGTGACGATGGTCGCGATATCGCCAACCTTCTTGCCCACAATGCCGCGGCCGATGGGCGAAGTCGTAGAGATGAGTCCCTTGGCCACGTCGGATTCCTCGCTTGTCACGAGCCGGTAGACAATTTCTTCCTCTTTGGTGGAGTCGAAGACAACAACCGTCGAACCGAAACCAGCCTTGTCATGAGGGATGTTCGCCAGATTCACAAGTGAGAGCTCGGCCATGCGCCGTTTGAGCTGCCCCAGGCGCGCATTCACGAACTCCTGCCGCTGCTTCGCCATGTGGTACTCGGCGTTCTCTGACAGGTCTCCCATGGCGACCGCCTTCTTGATCTCCGCCGGCAATTCGTGAGCAAGCTCATGCTCGAGTACAGCGATCTCTTTGAGCAGTTGCTTTTTAATGTGATCGGGCATCCGTGATCCGTAGCGGCGAGCGGGGATGCTCAACCGCAGAAAATGAGACGTCTAGACATTTCATTATACGCGGCGGGAGCGGCGCGGCAGCAGACAGCGTCTGTGCGTCGGAATGCCTTCATCGAAAGCGTCTAAATGCCGGGCCGCCCGCGGTGCTGATCCAGAAACGATCGCAGAATCAACGTCGCTGCAACCTGGTCGACCAGGCGGCCGTGATCCTGGCGCGCGTGGCCTGCTTCATACAGGATCTGGTGCGCCTCGTGTGTAGTCAGGCGCTCGTCCCAAAGATGGATCGGCAACCCGGTCAGCTCGCCCAGTTCGGCCGCGAAGGCTTGAACTTTCGCAGCCTGCGAGCTGAGTTCTCCAGTGAGTTTCAGCGGATTCCCCACCACGATCCCCGATACTGCGTAGCGGCGGCAGAGCCTCGCGATTGATCGCAGATCTTCGCGCGGGTTTCGACGGCGTTCAAGGGTAAGAACAGGTTGCGCTGTGAGGCCAAGTTCATCGGAGACGGCAATGCCGATGCGCTTCGAACCCACGTCGAGCGCAAGATAACGCGGAATTGTCGCTTCGGCCATCTAACCTACGTGTCCCCTTGAGCCTCTAGAATCTCACCTTGTGGTGCCCCGGGGGGCCACCGCTCCATCCATCCTGCTGTGTGGCCCAGTTACAATCGAATAAACAGAATCCGCGGCGGCCTAACCCGCGTCTTATCTTGAAGAAGGGTGTTCTAGAATACATGGCGTCACGCCGCACTCGCAGGAATCGGAAGAAGAGGGGGCTTGGCGCGGCGGGATTCATTCTGGCGCTGTTCCTCATTGCGCTGATGGCGGCGGGTGGGACTGCGTGGATGATATTCACGCCATTCGGGCCATCGGCGGAGACGTTCGTCGATATCGCCCCGGGATCTTCGACGACCCGCATTGCGCAACAACTGGAGTCGGCGGGTGTGATTCGCAGCCAGTTCGCCTTCGATCTTTGGCGCTGGGTGCGCAGGGGGAAGTTGAAAGCGGGGGAGTACCGGTTCGATCATCCGGCGCCGCTAAGCGAGGTTTACGACCGCATCGCGCGGGCTGATGTCTATACGGTCACGGTGACCGTGCCCGAGGGAGCGACCATCTTTGACGTGGCGGCGAGACTAGAGCAGGCCGGCATCGGAACGCGTGAGGAGTTTTTGGAGCAGCAGCCGAGGCTGGCTGAGTTGGTGGCCGACATCGATCCGAAGGCGAGGACGCTGGAGGGTTATTTGTCTCCCGACACGTACCGGTTTCCGCGCACGACGACGCCGGCGCAGGTGGCAACAGCCATGGTCCGACGATTCAGAGTGGTGGCGACGGAGATTGGTTTGAAGGAGAATGTGCACGACGTGGTGACGCTCGCTTCGCTGGTAGAACGGGAAACGGCTGTGGATGCGGAGAGGCCGCTGGTCGCCAGCGTGTTTGAAAACCGTCTCGCGAAACGCATGCCCCTGATGACTGATCCTTCCGTGATCTACGGGCTCCAGGTCAAGGATGCGTGGACAGGAACGATCCATGCCAGCGATCTGAGGCGCGATACGCCGTACAACACTTATCTGCATGCAGGGTTGCCACCCGGTCCGGTAGCGAATCCCGGTCTGCCTTCGCTTCGCGCAGCTTTAGATCCGGCGCATTCGGACTATCTCTACTTTGTCGCGGCGGGCGCAAATCCGCAGGGCAAATCGCTCTTTTCAACGACTCTCGAAGAACACATCCGCAATGTCTCTGATTACCGCCGAGCAAAGAAGAAGGCGGGACAGCGATGATGATGCGGAGTCGGGCCGCACTCGGGACTCTCGCGTTGCCGCTGTTTCTCAGTGGTTGCGGTCTCATGCCGATGAAGCGACATCTCCCCGTACCCAAGGCCCCGGCAAATGTGCAGACGGCCACACCTGAAGAACTGGTTCAAGAAGTGAATCGCCGCTGGGATAACTTCCAGAACCTGACCGCCACGGTGGAGATCAAGGCGACCCTGCTAAAGCCGCAAGAGGGATTGGCGACCGACTATCCGAGCTGCCGCGGATGGATCGTGATGGAAAAGCCAAATCACTTGCGCGTTGTGGGCCAATATCTCGGCGTCCGTGTGTTTGACATGGCAAGCGATGGGAACACGTTCACACTAGTCATTCCGCAGAAGGGCAAAGCGATTGAAGGTCCGAATACGCTAACCAAAAGATCAGAGAACCAGTTTGAGAATCTCCGCCCCGGGTTCTTCTTTGACGCCATGATCGTGCGTGGGGTGGAGCCGGAAGACTACTTTACGGAGACTTCCGACACCGAAACCATTGAAGATGCGGCCAAAAAGCACCTCTTCCTGATGCCGGAGTATGTCCTGAACATTACCCGCCATGATCCCAACGGAAGCAGGAGGGATAAGCCGGTTCGCGTGATCACGTTCCATCGCGATGACCTGCTGCCATCCAACCAAGATCTTTACGACAACGAAGGAAATCTTGAAAGCCAGGTCTCGTATTCCGCCTACACAAGCGTCGGCGACAACAAGTTTCCGACAAAGGTTGTGATCAAACGTCCCCTGGAAGGGATAACGATTGTCCTGACCGTTGAGAAAGTTCAGCTGAATCAAAAGCTGCCAGCAGACCAATTCACCGCAAAGATCCCGCCTGGGATAACGATCCAGCACCTGCAATAAACGAGACTCGATCCGGACTCAAACCGATCCACCTGCGGCACGGCCCGTCTTGCTGAGTTCCCTGTAGAAGCCCAGGTCGCGGCCTTCCTGCATTTTGGTGACGTAGAGAATCTGTCCGTAATGCAGCCCGAAGTGTTCGACCACCTGGTAGACCGCCGCCAGACCGCTCACCGTGTATCCCTGAATGTGCCAGGTGGCAAGCAGTTCCTCTGGCGTCAAGCGCTCCAGCACCTTCGCGGCCTCGTCGATCGTCTGGCCAAGTCGCGCGAGCAGATCGGCAGCCGACAGGTCTCCGGTGGCATTGAACTCCGCTGGGCGATCGCGACGGTCTTCCAGCCGATTGAACGAAGCCACGAGCCACTGCCACACATTCCCGTTCAAATGCAGAATGAGGTTGCCAATGCTGTTGCTGGCTTCGTTTGGCCGCCACCATATCTGTTCATCGCTCAACGGTTCCACGGCTTTGCGCAAACGCGGCCAGTACTGTTCGAGCAGCTTGTGGCGGGAAAACTGGAGAAAAAGTTCGCAGGCAGGATCAGTAGACATCAAAGGGTGTCCCTCCTTGACGAGCTAGATTCTATCGAAGACGCCCAACGCACCGCCGCCGAAGTCAACTCTGCTTGAAACAGGTCCAACTTCGGCGGGAGTGCTGCCTGGTTCAGTGATGAATGAATTCCCTGAGGAAGGGTGATCCGGATGCCAAGTTGTCTGCTCCGCATCCGGACCGGTTAGCCTATCGGTTTTGGGTCCGTATAACGTTGTCTGGATTCTCTACGAGGCTAGTGCCTGGATGCTGTCGACATGGATCATTTTTGAGTCCGCGTCGAGACGTCCGGTCACCTTCACAGTCTTGCCTTCAAATGCCTGCGCACGCGAGGAATCATCGAGCTTGTAAACGCTGCCCGAAGAATCGCGAAGCACATACTGTTCACCATCCTTCACGACGATGCCTGTAAAGGTTGTGGTCTTCGAGTCCTGATTGGGCATTGCCTGGTCAGGCTGGGTCTGCGAAGGAGGAGATTGAGGCTCCTGAATTACCGGCATAGGGCTAGCGGAATTCGGATTGGTCGCTCCCCACGCTTGCACGCTCGCCAACAGCAGAGCGCACGAGGAGAGACCGAGAAGAATCTGAATTTTGGTCGATTTCATAGTTTACCCTCCGGGGAGCGTTCCAGAATTCGCACCGTTTTTCGATATAGTTCGAGCGAATAGGTACAGGAGCGCCCTTGTCTATCGAGCAGCTTAATTAGCAAATGGCGGGCCATTGCGCTCCCGCTTTCATTCGTGCAAGTTGCCGCAGAAGGTCAGTTTTTGACGCCGCGTAAGAAGTACCGGGTGGGAAAATAGTGCCGGATACTTTTAGACGATTGGCTCCATAGCGCCCAAGTGTAACGTCCATTTTCGACATGGGTGTGCTAGCATCCCCGCTAGCATCTGCCGCCCACATTTTGAAGGATTCCAGGCATGGAAACGACACTGCGCCCGCTCACCCTTGGCGAGATTCTCGATCGTACCGCCGAACTTTACCGCTCAAATTTTCTATTACTAGCAGGCATCTCATCGATCTACGCGGGCATCCTGCTGGTCCTGAGTTTGGTGCAGATCGGTGCGCAGCAAGGTGCGCGGGCACTGCACATGGACACCGGCCTTATTGTGGTGTCTGTGATCGGGCTTGTGGTGCTGGGGCTGGTCGTCTTTGTCGCTGGCGGTTTAGCCATTGCCGCTAATACCCGCGCCGTGGGATGGCTTCATCTCGGAGAGTCGGCCAGCATCGGCGCTGCGTATCGCGCCATCCTGCCCCGCACCGGGCGGTACCTGTGGCTGATGACCATCACGTACTTCAGGGCGTGGTTTCCCTGCGTGGTCATCTACGCGGCGTACACTGCGCTTCTGCTGGCCTATATCCACCCAAAGGGTCTGTTTGCGCCGCACGCGCCACCACCCAACCCAAAGATGTTGATTATTTTTCTCGCTTCGACCGCTGCGTTTCTATTCCTGCTCCTCGGTTTCCTGGTCTACGGCATCCTCATGAGCTTGCGCTACGCCCTCGCCATACCCGCCTGCACGGTCGAGAACCTGAAGGCGCGTCAAGCGATCCGGCGCAGCATCCAACTCAGCAAAGGCTCGCGCGGACGCATTTTTATGCTCGGGTTGCTCGCACTCATCATCCAACTCGGCCTTTACGGCCTCACGCAGGGCTTCTTCATCATGGTGGGGATCAAGAACAAGGGCGTGATCCCGGTTTGGATGAGCGTGCTGCAGCAATTTCTGGCCTTCCTCACCAATACCTTCGTCCAACCGATCTATGCAACGGGCTTTACCCTCTTCTACTTTGACCAGCGCGTCCGCAAAGAGGGCTACGACATCGAACACATGATGCAGAGTGTGGGAATGACGCAGCCACCGCCCATGATTGAAGCCCATGCCGCGGCCGAAGCAGCGCCCTCTCTTGACCGGGGGAGCGGGCATGAATGAGCCCCTGCATCCACTAACGCTGGCGGAGATTCTCGACCGCACCGCGCAGCTCTATCGCTCGCGCTTTCTTGTCTTCATGGGCATCGGAGCCATACCCGCGGGCACGGTCTTTGTCTTCGCCGCGGGAGTGTTTGCCTTCTTTACCTGGATGGGGTCGAATGCCAGACATGGGACCGCGATCGCGGATGTTCTTGTGTGGGCGTTCCTCACACTTCTGCTGGTACTCGCAATTCCAGCCTGCTTGGGCGCCAGTGCCCTGGGCGACGCTGCCATGAGCGATGCCGCCGCGCGGGCCTTCCTCGGCGAAAAAATCACCATCCGCAACGCCTACAAGGCGACCTGGAAACGCGGCTGGCGCTATGTCGGCCTTTACATCCTGCAGGGACTAGTGGTTGTCGGCGCGCCTACCGTAGTTTTCCTGATGGCCACGGTCGGGATGGTTGCCGCCAAGGTGAGTGGCGTTCGTTCAAACGACAACAGCCCGCTCTTCGCCGGCCTGCTCTTCCTGGTCCTTCTTGTTTTGAGCGTATTCGCTGTCTGGATGCTGCTGCGGTTGTGCCTGGCATTTCCGGTGTGCGTGGTAGAACAGGCCCCGGCGTGGGGAGCACTCAAGCGCGGCGTCACGCTTAGCCACGGGACGCGCGGACGCATCTTTCTGCTCTATGTGCTTGGAGTATTCCTGAGCCAGATCCTCGCCTGGTGCGTCACCTTTCCGGTTCTGCTTGCCATCGCATTCCTGCCCGGGCTCCAAGGGCAGGCGCATGCGCAGACCGTCGGCATGGTCGCCTTGTTTGCGACCTACGGTTCATTCTTTGCGGTGAAGGCTCTGACCAAGCCGATCTACGGAATCGCACTCACTGTTTTCTACTTCGATCAGCGCATTCGCAAAGAAGGATTTGACATTGAGTGGATGATGCAGCAGGCGGGGATGATGACGCCGCCCGCGCCCCAGCCCACGCCGGAAGTCACTTCGACGTCTTCGTCACAAGAATCTCCAGTGGCCGCCGAGCCGATTCTGGAAGTATTCACTGCAGCCGAAGTGTCTGAGCCGATCGCAGTGCACCAGACGACGTTAGAGAATACGCCCGAAAAGGCAACCCGTGAGTGATCCGCTGCGGTATCCGATGTATGTCCGCATCAGGCTCTTGAACGGAGTGTCTGCAAATCTCGCGCCTGCTGGAGCGCCGGCATGACGGAAAACTGCCGACTCATGGGCCAAGGCGATACCATCATCCGTTTCGACTATGATCAGCGCATACGCCTTGAGGGATACGACATCGAGTGGATGATGGACGCCGTCGGCATGAACGCATCTGTTCCCGCTGTCACGCAGAAACTCGCGGAAGCACCCGCTTCGCTGGAGGAGTCTCAGAGGTGATGTCCTTGCGAAGAATTCCAGGCAAAGCGGCAATCCTCGTCATGGTCCTCGTCGGGTTGGCCGTCGCCCAAACACCTGCCTCGCCATCCGCACAATCCACCGTGCGCTGGCGCGATGTATCGATGGAGGACTATCGCCAGCATCTCGAAGCGCTCTCCACACTGGTCGACGCTTGTGCCAAGGCGCGCAACATCAAGAGCTGCGATCCGGCGCTGATTGGTCCCGATGATCGTGTGCCGATCGCGAGTGGCTCGCAGACGGAGCAGCGCCTGGTGCGGTACGGCTGGCTGCGTGTCCTATTCTCGCAGGCCGAGGACCCGGATCAGCCGGTAGCGAAAGTCCCCAAGCCCGGCCATGTTGAGGCAGAGGTGCAGAGCTCCTCGTCTACCTCGCAGCTCTTGAAGGACGCGAAACTTCGTCTGGAGAGCGATCTCGCGCAGTCCCATGAGCCTGTTGCGCCGGCTCTGCCATACGCACAGGAACGCGCCGCGATGCAGCAGGTGCTCGCCGGCCCGGAATTTCGCAATCTGCAGCCGTCGGTTCGCGATTCGGTCATGGAGAAGTTCGGCAACTGGCTGAATCATATCTTTGAAAGTGCGGCAAATCTCAAGGCACGCTCCGCATGGGTCGGACGCGTTCTTGTGTGGGGATTCATCGTCGCAGTTTGTGTTGCGCTGGTGTGGTCGCTGCTGCGGTTGGAGCGGCGCTGGCGCGTTCAGCTCACCTCTGAAATCGATCGCCCCGCGCCCGGTGCGGCTTCAGCCCGCGATTGGCAACTTTGGCTTGACGATGCGCGTCGCGCCGCGGCGTCAGGACTTTGGCGCGAGGCAATTCACTTTGTGTACTGGGCCGCAATTTCACGTCTCGAATCGCGACGCCTGTGGCCGGCCGACCGGGCACGCACTCCGCGCGAGTACCTGGCGCTTGTGGCTCCTGAAGATCCGCGCAAGCCGGGACTGTCGCAACTGACCAACACATTTGAGCGCGTCTGGTATGGCGGTCGCGCTGCCGGCGAAAGCGACTACCAGAACGCAGAGAATCTCGCATCGACGCTCATCTCCGGCGGCACGTTCATCGGTGCACGCGAAGTTCCGACTACATCCGAAGGCGGTGCGCGATGAAGTTCATGTCGTCGCTCGATCCCAAAGATCGTCGCCTGCTGCTTTGGAGTCTTTCGATCGCGATCGGCCTAGCCGTGCTCATCGGGTTTGTCCTGCCCGATGAAAACAACAACGACAATCCCATGCCGTCGACCTATCTTTCAGGCCAGCATGGCGCACGCGCTGCATACGAGTCCCTGTTGCGTGGGGGATACAACATTGAACGCTGGGAGCGGCCGCTGGGCGAACTCGCAGCGACAGCTGGCCCGAATACGGTAGTCATTTTCGCGCAGCCCTTTACGCGCGAGACGGAAGACTTCAAAGCTGTCGAGAAGATTGTGGCGCGCGGCGGGCGCGTGCTGGCAACGGGATTCTGGGGCGGATACCTGATCCCGGATGGAGATGCGGGAACGCCTAAAGAGTTCACGTTCGCCGCCTGCCAACTTGAGCCCGAAGGCCTCGATACGCTCGCCAACAGCGGCGAAGTGTGGATGGTGCCCGAAGCCACCTGGCAGGTCGGCAATCCCGCGCAGCGCATTCAGTACAGTTGCGCGGGGCAGCCCGCGGTCGTGGAGTACGACTATGGCGAGCGGCCACGTTGTCTGGTGGGCCAGTTCCACGCCACTTGAAAACGGGTCGCTGGCGCGCGCCGCGAATTTCGATCTGTTACTGAACTCGCTGGGTCCGCGCGAGGGCCGCCACTTCTACTGGGACGAGTCTCTCCACGGCGACGTGCGCTCCAAGTGGAGCTATGTTTCCGGACCAACCGTGGCATTGCTGTGGACCGGCATGATCCTGCTTTCGATTCTCATTGTGTTCAGCTTCAGCCGTCGCAGTGGTCCGGTTCGCGAACTTCCGCCGCCGGCACGAGCCACGCCCATCGAATTTCTTGATGCGCTCGGCTCGCTCTATCGCAGCGCGGGCGCGTCATCCACTGCGGTCAGCATCGCGTGGGAGCGTTTTCGCCGCTACGCATTGCGCCTTTGCGGATTGCGCCAGGCCTCGGTAAGCGCCGAAGAACTGGCCGCTGCAATTCGGCGGCGCTTTCCCAGTGCGGACACGAGCCTTGAAGCCGACCTGGCGACCTGCGAAGAGGCGAGATTGAATGAGAAAATTGAGCCACGCGCAGCTTTGAAGATCATTCAGTCGCTCCACCGACATCGGCAGATGCTTGCCGAGGCGTCAAAGCTGGGCAACAAATCCACTGCAGTCGTAAGCACTGATTCCACCAGGAACGAAAGGCCCTCATGAGCGAGCAACTGAAAACGAACACGATGATCGAGCAGCCAAAGCTCCAGGCAACGAGTGAGCTCATTGCGCACGCGCGCGCTGAGTTGGGCCGCGTGATTTCCGGCCAGACGCAGGCGATCGAAGAGGTGCTGATCGCCGTCCTCTGCCAGGGCCACGCGCTGCTTGAGGGCGTTCCCGGCATCGCAAAAACGCTGATGGTCAAAACGCTGGGCCGACTGCTCGGCCTCGGCTTCCAGCGTGTTCAGGCCACTCCCGACCTGATGCCGGCCGACATCCTCGGCACCACGATTCTGCGGCCCGGAACCGATTCGTTCACCTTCCACGCGGGACCGGTGTTCACTGACCTGCTGCTCGTAGACGAGATCAACCGCATGCCTCCGCGCACCCAGGCCGCGCTGCTTGAGTGCATGGAAGAGCGCCAGGTGACCAGCGACGGCACGCGCCGCCCGCTGCCCTGCCTGGTTCACCGTCTTCGCAACGCAGAACCCGGTCGACTTCGAAGGCACGTATCCCCTGCCGGAGGCGCAACTCGACCGCTTCCTGATGAAGATTCGCGTCGCATATCCCACCGAAGCGGAAGAGTTGCAGATTCTTGAGCGCCACCACGCCGGCACCGGCGCAGGTCTGCTCGACGACGCCACGATCGCGCCCATTCCAGCAGGAATGCTCGATGCAGCGCGCGCCGAGGTCCGCGCCATCCGCATCGAGCCGGAACTCTACGGATACATCCTCACGCTGGCGCGGCGCACCCGCGAGTGGCCCACCCTGCTGCTCGGCGCCAGTCCGCGCGCTGCTCTCAGCATGATGCGCGTAGCCCAGGCCGCGGCGGCGTTCGATGGCCGCGACTACCTCGTTCCCGACGATGTCAAGCGCGCCATTCCGCCCGTGCTGCGTCATCGCGTGATGCTCAAGCCCGAGGCAGAGCTGGAAGGATTCGATGCCGACCGCGTTCTCACCGACGTGATTGCCGCGGTGCCGGTCCCGCGCCAATGATTGCACCGTCATTCCATCCCGGCATCGGTTCGCGCAACATGCGAGCCGCGAGGCCGCTGGAGCTTCGGGCTCACGCCGCGCTCCATCGCGCTGTTCATCGCTGGCTTCGCGTTTCTGATTCCCGGGTTCTGGGATGCGCGCCTGAGCTACGCAATGCTGGCATGGGATGGCCTTGGTGCTGCTCGCCGCTGCTGCTCGATGGGATGCGCCTTCCGCGCGCCGCACAATTGACTGCCGCGCGCACCTGGTCGAATGCACCTTCGCTCGACAGCCAGACCGAGATCGAGCTGACGATCGAAAACAATGGCTCGGTCATCATCGAATGCCGTCTCATCGACGATCTTCCGCCTGCGCTGCGAGATCCCTCAGCACAACAGGAACCGATTCGCCTCACCGCATTCCCGCGTGTGCCCGCATCGGTTCGCTATCGCGTGGAACCACAGGAGCGCGGCGACTGCACCACGGGCTTGCTCTACATTCGTTATCGCTCGCCGCTGGGGCTGGCCGAGCGTTGGGCCAAGGCGCCGCTGGCACAGACAGTCCGCGTCTATCCGGCATTGCGCACCGGCGAAGAGCAGCAGATCTTTCTGGCGCGCAGCCGGCAGATCGACCTGCAACTGCGGCAGACGCGGCAGCGTGGACTGGGGCGCGACTTCGAGAGCCTGCGCGACTATCGTGAGGGCGACGACATGCGCGACATCTGCTGGACGGCAAGCGCGCGGCGCGGAAACCTGATTACGCGCCAATACCAGACCGAGCGCAGCCAGCCGGTTTGGATCGTGCTCGATTGCGGGCGGTTGATGCGCTCGCGCGTCGTGGCCGCGCCCGGCGCCAATGCAGCTCTGCCTCTTGCTCGCTGGTGCTCTGCGCGAGCACTCCAAGCTCGACCACGCATGCACGGCCGCCGTCGCGCTGGCGCAGCTTGCGCTGTTCTCCGGCGATCGCGTCGGGCTGCTCGCCTACGGGCAGACGCATCCAGCAGCGTCTTCTGCCCGGCCGCGGCGCGGCCCACCTGCGCCAGATGATCGAGTTGCTGGCCCAGGTACGCGCCGAATCCAGCGAAGCCGACCACCTGCGCGCCACCACCCTGCTCGGCCGCCTTGCAGCCGCGGCGTTCACTGATTCTCTGGGTTACGGATCTGGCCGAGACCGCCATGCGTCCCGAAGTCATCGACGGCGCTATGCATCTGCTGCGGCGCCATGTGCTGCTCTTCGTCGCCATGGCGCAGCCTGAGGTGGATTCGATTGCGCAGGCACGGCCAAAAAATGTGGAAGAGATGTTTCGCGCCGCCGCAGCGCAGGAGATGGCCGGCCGCCGCGAGCTGCTGCTGGCTCGCCTCCACGAGCAGGGCGCGCTCACCCTCGATCTCAATCCGGAAGCGGTAACGTCGTCGGTGCTGAACCAATATCTGAAAGTAAAAGAACGCGCGATGGTATAGCGACGGCGCAGGGATCGCAGAAACCTGGCAGTTTTTGGATGTTGCGACTTCCACCGGCTGCACCCGCTTCGCAAGCGCCCACTTCAGCTCGTCGATACCCTCACCGGTCACGGCCGAGATCGGCATGAAACTCCAGCTTGTGCCGCTTCGCATAGGTTGTCAGCTTCTTCAGCTTCTCTGGATTTGCCGCATCGATCTTCGAGGCAACAACGATCATCGGCTTGTCGGCGAGCGGATGCTTGTCCGCGGATTCTTCGCTTGCCTTCGGCGAAAAATTCGCCAACTCGTTGTTGATGACCTTGAAGTCCTCAACGGGATCAGGACGGCCTGATGTATCCGACACGTCCACAAGGTGAACCAGCAGCCGCGTTCGCTCAATGTGGCGAAGGAACTGCGTGCCCAGACCCGAGCCGAGATGCGCGCCTTCGATGAGACCGGGCATATCGGCGACCACGAAAGATTGCTGGTTCGGTTCCTCGCCCACCGTCACAACACCCAGATTGGGCTCGAGCGTGGTGAAAGGGTAATCCGCAATTTTGGGCTTGGCAGCCGAGATCCGCGAAATCAGCGTCGATTTACCGGCGTTCGGATACCCCACCAACCCAACATCGGCCAACAGTTTCAATTCCAGCCGGAAGAGCCGCTCCTCACCCTGGCCGTCCCAACTCGTGCTCGCGCGGAGCCTGGTGAGTGCTGGTGGCAAAGTGCTGATTCCCGCGCCCCCCACGGCCGCCTTTGGCGACGATCAGGCGTTCATCTGGCTCGGAGAAATCGTGCACGAGCTCGCCCGTTTCCTGATCATAAAGTGCTGTACCCACAGGTACTTGAAGTACGATCGATTTGCCGTCGAGGCCGGTACAATTAGATCCCATGCCGTGCTCGCCGCGCTGCGCCTTGTGCTCGGGGTTGAAGCGGAAGTGGATCAGCGTGTTATGGCGCTGCGATGACTCCATGATGACGTCGCCGCCCCGGCCGCCATCGCCGCCAGAAGGGCCGCCGCGCGGCACAAACTTCTCACGCCGGAAGGCCATGCAGCCATTCCCGCCGTCGCCGGCCTTGACCCGTATTTTGGCTTCATCAATGAACATAAGTCGTCTTTACGTCAGCTACTTAGGTTGCGCGTAAGCTGCAGCTTCGCTCCAAAACAAGATCGCCGTCTCACCAGTCTATCGAATCGAGCCGCTCAATCCCAAAGAGCTGCCAGGCAGGGAAACCTCTCCCCTGCCACACGTGTGCTCGGAATCACCTCGCTATTTCCTCCACACTGCTTAAAATCGCTGGCGAATTCACTGATAGGAAAATTGATCCGGCCAGCCGCCAGGTTTTCCGCAAAAGGGCCGGGCACAAACTGATTCCGTTTTGGGAGCGATGCCAGGCAGGGTGAGTTCAGACAGATCCGACCGCAAGCTGGTAATGGGATGGAAGCGCGAGTTTGGACGAAGCCGCTGGCGAGAGCCGCGCTGCTGATCATTTCCGGCGCGGGAACGCTCTGCTGTGTTCACGCGCAACCGCCTCCTCAGAACGGTTTCCTGGCTGGAAGACTCACCGATACCCACTCTTTCCCGCTCGAGAATACGGCCATTACCCTGCGCAATGAGGCAACAGGCGTCGAAGTGCAAACGACGACAGCGCATGGGGGCCGATACCACTTCAGTGGACTGCCCGAAGGCGATTACACGCTGACGGCATCGGGTCCGCTTGGCATCGGTTCAGTGGACGGAATCTTCGTCGCAGCAGGACACGAAGCGCGCATTCATACGGCCATAGATTTTCGAATGCAACGCCAGGACCTTGCCGGCCGTCATGAGGGCTCCGAAGCGTCCACGGCGGCGATGGATTCTCTCTCCCTCCGATTGCGAGCATTGCAAACGGCGCACCATCCCGAGGCCAGCGCGACGGATCCTATGGCGAGTGCCGCGCAAATCTCTTTGCCTGCAGAGTCCTTCGTCCTGCTGCCGCTCCGCGGGATGAAGCATGAGTCGACGGTTCCCCCGCTTCCACCCATCTCCTCGCCTAATCACCCCGCCGTGGCATCCGCAGAATTGTCGAGTTCCGGGACCCCCAATCCCGTCGCGCGCGACCTCCAACCTGGCAAGAGCCTCGCTGTCGCAGGGAGCAGCACAACTACTGCACCACTCTTGAATCTCGAAACACAAGCCCTCAGCAGCGCGACCAGTGCCGTGGATCTGGCCGCAAGACAGGCGAGTCTCATGGCTGGCCGCGTCAGCCTCAAGGCACAACTGGCAACGATAGCAACAGCCGCCCCGCAGCAAACCCCGCAATCCCTGGACACGTCGCAATTGCAGGCTCTACCACTCCCCGGCCGCAATTGGCAGAGCTTTCTTCTCGATACCCCCACAGTGCCGTCGAGCGCCAGTGACGAGCAAAGATCGCCTGCAAGAACCGGCATGATGCCGGAGATCACCGTGGAGGGGGTGAGCGTTACACTCGCGTTCGGCAACACAGGCGCGGGTCGGACACGGAATGGCCTGATGGGTCCGGGCTTGGGGGACTCGACAATCCGCGAGTTGCAAATCGTGGAGGTTGCGGGCAGTGCTTCAGCCCAATCGAGCCTCAGGCGAACCAACGTTGAAACCCAGCGTGGAACTGAACATCTGCACGGACAAGCATTCGTCTTCGATCATCAGAACCTGTGGGGGGCACGAAACCCGTTCACGCAGTGGGTGCAGGAAACATCGCCGGCTTCGTCCACCGCGATTCCCGTGTTCACGCCCGAGCCGTACAGCCCCGGCGATCGCGAAGTGCTGTGGGGCGCAGGCCTGGGCGGCGTGATTCATAAGCGGCGTCTGTTCTGGTTTGGTGCGCTCGACGGCTATGAGCGCAACGATCCGGCAGTGGCAACCGTAAAGCATCCAGATGATTTCTTTGCGCAGCCCTCGAACGATCAGATGCAGTTGCTGAGCGCTCAACTTGGCCTCAATAGCGCCGATCCGGTGAGTGCCGGCTTGGGAGCTTATTCGAAACTCCTCGAAGATCTCGCCGGCTTGCTGGGGCCGGCGCCGCGCACTTCGTCCCAGTGGACCGGCTTCAGCCGGCTCGATTGGAGCGCAGGCGAGCGGCACCGATTCACCGCGGAAGCGACGGCGGCACAACTCGACTCGCCGGGCGGCGGCTTTACGCGCACATCGGAGACTTACGGAACGCACAGCTTCGGCTCGGTGAATGCGACAGGGCAGTGGGCGCTCGGCAGATGGGGAGCATTTGTGACTCCGAACATCTTGGCTGTGACGCAAGCTTCCTACGGACACCAGGAGCAAAGCGCAACGGCAGAGAAGCCGTCCGTATTCGAGCAATCGCTGAACATCAACGCGTGGGGGCAGCTTCCGCGTATTGTTGTCGACTCGGGCTACGGATTCAGCATTGGGAATCCGGCGCGGTTCGGACCCGGAAGCTATCCCGATGAGCATCTCACCATGGCCCAGGGGCAGCTCAACTGGGTGCGCGGCAATCTGATGGTGAAATCGGGTTTTGAAGTCAGCCACAATACAGATGCAACCAGCCGGTTGCGCAATCAAACCGGAACCTACTACTACTCCACCGTTGAAGATTTCGCCTCGGACGAACTCGCCTTTTCGGCTTACGGCATTAGCGGCCAACTCAATCCAATGGACCAGCATAACTGCGATCAAACCGGCAAAGCCTGGCGCGATACGTCGGGTGTATTGCATGGCCTCGGCTACCTGCCCTGTTATTCCTACTATTCGCAGACCATGGGACCGGCAGACTGGTGGCTCAGCACAAACGACTGGGCCGGCTATGTGACGTCGCAATGGCAGCCTGCCAAACGAACAGCCGTGACACTGGCCATGCGCTGGGAGTTGGAGCAACTGCCATCAACCATTGCATCGTTGCAGAATTCCGATTTGCCGTTGACCGAGAACACGCCCAGTCTCGGCAATCAGTGGGGTCCGCGCGCCGGGCTTGCCTGGGGCAAAGGCGAAAGCCGATGGCCCGTGGTTCGCCTGGGCTACGGCATGTATTTCGGCCGAACACGAAATTCCCTTGTGGAGACGGCCCTCACGCAGACCGGCTCGCTCAACGGGGATCTCAACTTCTTCATGCGCCCCACCGACAATCTGAATGCCGGCGGTGCGCCACCTTTTCCCTATGTACTCTCCGGTGAGCCAGCAAGCTTGGTCAAACCCGGCGCGGTGGAGTTTGCACCCGACTTCCGCAATGGAGAAATTCACCAGGCCGAGGCCGCTGTCGAAGAGACATTGCCAGGACGAATTCACGTGGAAGCGAGCGCCGTTGCGAGCCTTGGCCGCCGGCTTCCTGTCACCTTCGACGCGAATATTGATCCTGCTGCCGCGAAGACCATCACGTATGCCGTGGTCGACGGCAACGGTTCGGGACCTATCAAGTCGCCGCAGATCACCGTTCCGTTCTTCGCGTCCTGGCCCTCCATCACGTCGCCAACGGGTTTTGCAGGCCGACTCAATCCAAATTACCAGCAGGTCAGCGAGATCTTCAGCCGGGCAAACTCCACTTACGAAGCAGCCATGCTTCGCGTCTCACGGAACGCGCGAGCTCTCACTCTGCGTGCCCGCTATACTTACGCCCACGCCACGGATTGGAATCCCGACGAGACTTCGCAAGTCAGCGGTCCCAGCGTTCTTGATCCGCTCGACTTCCAGCAGGAATATGGGACCAGTAGCCTCGATGTGCGCCACTCCGCCACCGCAGCCGTAATTCTCCAACCGAAGTGGAACCTCAAGAATCTCGCCGGCTGCATCGGCAATGGTTGGATGCTGAGCGGCACCGGATATTTCCGCAGCGGCCTGCCCTACACGATGCGAACAGCCGGATCGTTGGCGAAGGAGTTCGATTCGAGCGGAGCCTCCATCGTGGCGCTCAGCACGGGAATGAATGGTTACGGCGGCGACAATCGCGTCTACGGCGTTGGTCGAAACTCGTATCGCTATCCGGCAACATGGAAAGCTGATCTGCGCCTGGGCAAGCGATTCGACCTTGGCCGGATGCGCCAACTGGTGCTGATGGCTGAGAGCTTCAATCTCTTCAATCACCAAAACGTAACTGAACTTGAAACGACAGGCTATTCCATCGAGTCTGGAACAGTGAGCGGCGGACTCCCCCGCCTGAACTTTCTCACCGGCCTCAAGACGGGCCAGACAGAATTCGGGAAACCGCTCAATATCAATGCAACCGATTTCTACCGCGAACGCCAGATTCAATTCGGGGCTCGGTTGCGCTTCTAGGGCCGCGTTCGGCTACATTCAATCCGGCAGACCGCAGAAAGCACTCGCTTTCACTTCGCTGCCATCGAGTTCAAAGCAACTCGCGCCGTTGATGTCCGTCGAAAACGTACGCACATGCGACGCTTGCAACTCTTCGAGAACCTCCCTGCGCGGATGCCCATAGCGATTACGCAGCCCGCAGGAAATCACTCGCTTTCACTTCGCTGCCATCGAGTTCAAAGCAACTCGCGCCGTTGATGTCCGTCGAAAACGTACGCACATGCGACGCTTGCAACTCTTCGAGAACCTCCCTGCGCGGATGCCCATAGCGATTACGCAGCCCGCAGGAAATCACGGCCCATTGCGGCGCAACCCTTGCGAGAAACTCAGGACGCGTTGAGGTGACGCTGCCATGGTGGCCAACTTTGAGCAGTGTGCTTTCGAGTCCAGGCTCGGCGAGCATTCCCTCTTCAATTGGAGCCTTTGCGTCGCCCTCCAGCAAGACTGAAGTCGCCTTGTACGAAACGTGGAGTACCAGCGAATCGTTATTGCTAGGCTCTGCGCCTGGACTGTAACTCGCAAGGGGTGCGAGCACGCGGATTTGCGTGTCTCCCAAAATAGCGCTGTCGCCCGCTCGCATGGTTCGCAACTGAACGCGCAGCCGGCCGGCTTCGTCAAGCAATGCGTTGTACGCGGCAACCGGTGGATTGTTGCCAACCCACAATTCGTTCGGCCTGAAGTTGCGCAACACGGCGGGCAAACCGCCCATGTGGTCTGAGTGTGCGTGGCTCAGCGCTACCACGTCGAGACGGCGAATTCCCCGGGACCAGAGCACCGGCGAAACCACTTCTTCGCCGATGTCGAAGTCTTGTGGAGCCTGCCGTGGCCCACCGCCAAATCCTCCTCCGTCTACCAGCATGGTTTTGCCATCCGGCGTGATGAGAAGCAGCGAATCTCCCTGGCCCACATCAATAGCCTCGACAAGCAGCGCGTCCTGGGGGTGCTCGACGGGACGCGGCATCACGACAGCGACGGCCGCAGCAATCATCGTTACCCATGCCATTCGCCGCGGCCAATGCGCGCCGGTCAGGTTCGCTCTCCGGGCCAGTACAACCGCAAGCCCAACCAGAAGGCAGAAGAAGCCGGACTGCATCGGAAGCGGCGCCGGAATTCGCAAATCGCCGACTGCTACCGATCCAAACAACTTGACCGACCCAACGCCAAGGTGCAGCAGCAACGCGGTCACAGCCGCCGGAACCACTGCAACCCAGGCCGATACAAGCGACGCAAGCATCATGAGTAATGCGGCGGGCAGGAGTACGGCAAGCAGCGGCAGGATGAGAATGTTTACCGGCAAAGCCAACAACGTGACGCGATGGAAGTAGAGCGCCATGGGGAGTGCCATCGCCAGTTCAACGATGCACGATACAACCAGGACCTCCAGGAACCGCAGCGCGAATCGTACGATCCACGGGAAGATGTTCCATCCGATGCGTCTGCCAGTTGCCCGCGCCAGAGCTGCCGCGAACATGCGCAACATGACGCGAAACTGCGCGTGCCGCGGAGCCAGCTTGACGTCGAGAGCTACAAGCGAGAGCTCACGCGTTGCAGTCAGATAAGGGTGCACCGTGTTCGCCAGCAAAGGCACTGCAACGCCTCCGATGGAAACGACGGCGAGCAGCGTCATCTGCAAACTCGATTCGAACAGGCTCCGTGGGCTCACCGCCAGCAAACAGAGCGATGCGAACCCGATCGTGTTCAGCACGTTTCGCTCGCGATAAACGAGCCGTCCCACTAGATAGAGAGTCACCATCCACAACGAGCGCTGCACCGGTGTTGCGAAGCCGGTGAACAGGGCGTAAGCAAACGATACCCCGATCGTCACCAGCGTCGCCGGAAGTTGCGGCATGCGCAATCGTCGCGTGATCCAGAAGAGCAATCCGGCGACGATCGCCAGGTACAATCCCGAAACCACGAGCATGTGAAACGAGCCGGTCCGTTCAAATCCAACGCGTAGCGAATGTGTCAGGTAAGTGCGGTCGCCCGTCACCATGGCGGCCAGCATCACCGCGTCGTCTTCGCTCAAGCGCAACGAAGGTGGAGGCTTGCTCATCGCCGCGGGCAATGCCAGAATCTTCGCGCTCGCCGCGAGCTGCCACGCGGAGATGCGACAGGCCACGCTGTGCTTATTCGCTGTTCCAAGCACTTCCACGCGATCCGCGTTCACCGTCGCGGCGGAGGTAATGCCTTGGTCGAGCAAGTAGTCTCTCCGGTTCCACGCGCCAGGGTCGCGATAGACCTCCGGCAGCAGCAGCCGTGCATCCGCGCGAATTCGCTCGCCACAATGAAACCCAGCGGAAGAAGGTGATTGCCCCTCGGGCCAACGCACCGTCAGACGCACACCGCCCTGCAGCGCTGTCTGCGCGTCCACATCGTCCGTCACGACTTCGACGTTTGAGATCCGCAAGTCCAGGCGCTGCGTTGGTGCCGTGTTTGCTGTCTCTTCAACATTCTGCTCTAGTTCACCGCGCACTGGACCGGCGTCAATCACAGTGCCTTCCACCGTGCGCACCAGGCCGTCAGAAAGCGTCGCGATTAGGGGCGCCGGTGCGGGCTGCGGCTGCATTTCGGCGCACCACGCCCCCAGCAGACACCACAACGCCGCGAGAGGAAGCCACGCAATTCGCCGTGCGTGCAATGCCGCAATCCCGCACAAGATGCCGATGGGAATCAATGCGATCAGCAGATATGCAGGACGGAGCCACACAATATGCGCAACTGCGATGCCGAGCGCGAACAGCCAGGCGGCGTGGAAGAGCGGAACTCCAACACCGGCCCGGACAGGACGGAACGCCTGAGGCCCCGAATTGCCCGGTTCAGCTTCCATTGAGCCCAAATCTAAGAATTATCTATGGGCGCAAGGTTATCAGGATCGGCGCAATTCGACCACTGACTCCAGGTGAAAGGTCTGCGGAAACAGATCAACGAGCGTGACAGAGGTGAGCGCATATCCTGAGTCGATCAGCGCGCGCAAGTCGCGCGTCAGTGTCGCGGGATCACAGGAAACATAGACGACCGAGGCCGCTCCTACCTCGGCGAGAAGGGAAGTTGTCTCGCCGCCTAACCCGGTGCGAGGTGGATCGGCAACGATCAGGTCAGGCCTCGCGGTCTTGTCCCGCTCCTTCAGAAATGCAAGCGTATCTGCCCTCACGCAGGTGCCCGCGGTGCCTTCAAGATTGTGTTTGAGTGCTTCTGTGGCCGTTGGAGCGGACTCGACTGCAACAACATGCTCAAAATTCTCCGCCAGCTTGCGTGCAAACAGGCCCACACCGGCGAAGAGATCCCAAGCCAGCCCACCTTGCCGATTCGCTGTCACTCGATTCACAAACTCGTCAATGAGCCAGCGATTGACCTGAAAGAAAGCGCCGTGACCGACGCGATAATCAAAACCGCCGGCGCGGTATGTCAGCGATGCCTCGCCCAATTGTGCGATGGTTCTCGGTGTTTGGCCCGCGCGTCCCTCTTCAACCACTTCAGCGCCGATAAGCGCCGGGATGCGCTTCTTCCACTCACCGAATACCTGGTCAAATCCGCGAGTCAAAGAATCGCGAACAAAGATGCTGGCCAGCAGTTCTGTTTCCTCTGCATTCGAGAATAGCGAAATCTCCGCCGGCCGCAGGGCCGTCTTCATATCGCGCAATATCTCAGCCGCACTCAACGCAGTCTGCAGCAGCAGCGGCGCTGCAATCGGGCACTCGCTGATAGAAACAAGATCGTGCGAACGCCGTGCGCGATAGCCAACGCGCCCAGCCGCGTCCAGCGCGAGCCGAATGCGATTGCGGTAGTGCCAGGGATTCCCGGCCAGCACCTCAATCTTTTCCGGAACGTTCACACCACCGCGTTCGAGCGTTTCACGCAGGACGGCCTGCTTGAATCTGAGTTGTGCCTCATAGGCGGCGTGCTGGTATTGGCATCCCCCGCACACGCCAAAATGGCGGCAGCCCGGAGCGACGCGTTCAGGCGCCGCCGCTATAATTTCTTCCGGCTCAGCAGTCGCATAACTGCGCTTGTCCTCAGCGATGCGCACTCGTACCTGTTCGCCTGGAAGCGTCAGCGGCACAAACGTTGCTTTGCCGTCCACGCGCGCCAAGAACGCTCCGCCGTAAATCGGCTTCTCGATCTGCACGACCGCGCTCAGGGCCGGCTTAGTGGGGCGTAGTTGGGATTTGGCACGCTTCATTGTTGACTCATGTAAAAGAGGCTAAGCCGCGGCAGGCTGTAGTGGACGAGTAACTGCTTCTGGGCGAACTGGTGCTCCACCTGCCGCAGTTGGACCGCCCCCATCCTGCTACGGTACGGAGCCAACTCTCGCGCCGCATGCTCCTTGAGTGCAACCAGCAGTTCCTCGGGCGCCGCCGCTGTGAGTGCTGCAAACAGTTTTTCCTCAAGCACAGTGAGAACGCGCTCAAAAGCCTCCATCTCATGTGCAATCGTGGTTGTCGTCTTGGGCGCACGCGCCTCGGTCGCAAGTTCGCGCAGGCGGCCCGCCGTCGCAGCGCAGGCGTCGTGCGCGATTGTAGACGCGTCGAGAGCACTCGCGGCAGCCTCCAGATGCAACGCCACGCGCTCATGCTCGAATCCTGTCTCGCTCTGCGCGGTCGATGAAGGCGCGGTACCGGCGCTCGCCTCGCGTAGCTCTTCTGCCGCCTCCATCACGGCCTGTGAACACCACGCAAGCCCGTTGACGCGTCGCATGCGTCCGCGCTTTTGCCGAGACTCGTACTTGTCAAATGCCGCGTCAATTCCGCGCAGCACAGCCTCCAGCGGAATCCCCGCCTCCTGCCAAGTTTCGATCAGCGCCCAATCGAGCGTGGAGAGCAACAGGATCGCCCCTCGACGCTGCTGAAAGCGCTCCTCGATCTCCGTAAAGTAATTGAAGTAGTTGCGCATGAGAATCAGTGTTCAGTGAACAGTGATCAGGTTGAGCGGCGTGCCGTCCTTGAATCCACCAAACAAAAAATCGCGCGGTGGAAGAGGGGTGTCACAGAACGGCGAGGTTGTCTGCATGGTCTTTCTGTCCACTGATCACTGATCACTGTCCAGCAGCCTTAGTGTGCGCGCCCGCGTGGCCGCGCACTGCGATTGCGCTCAAAAAGAATGCGCAGGCCATCGAGCGTGAGCAGGTCGTCGATCTCCGAGATGTAGTGCGAGTCCGCCGCAACCATCCGCGCCAGGCCGCCAGTGGCAATCACGCGCGGCTCCTGCCCAAGCTCGGCAAAGATGCGCTCAAGGATCCCATCCACCAACCCGATATACCCGTAATACAAACCGCTCTGCAGATGTCCGACGGTATTCGTGCCGATCACCTTGGCAGGTCGTTTGATGTCCACGCGGCTCAGCCGGGCAGCCCGTGAAAACAGCGCCTCCGCGCTCAATCCCAGCCCCGGGGCAATCGCGCCGCCGAGGTATTCGCCCTTTTCTGAGATAACCTCGAACTTCGTTGCCGTCCCAAAGTCCACCACGATGCATGGTCCGCCGTAGCGCTCAATGGCTGCGATGCAATCGGCGAGGCGGTCCGCACCAAGCTCGGTCGGATTGTCCACGAGCACTGGCATTCCGGTCTTGATGCCTGGCTCAACGAAAAGCGGCTCGAGATGAAAATATGTTTCGCACACTTGCCGAAGCGTCGAGTCCAATGGCGGCACAACCGAGGAGATGATGATGTGCGTCACCTGGTTCGGCGACAAGCCGTGCATCTCAAACAGCTTCACAAAAAACACGCCGTATTCGTCAACGGTTTGCGTGCGGTGAGTGGTGATGCGCCAGTGCGCCGTCAGGTCGGACCTGTCCTTCGGGGCTACGGCCGCGCCCTTCGGCGGAAGTCCCGCCTCCGCATCGAGCCGGTAAAGACCCAGCACGGTATTTGTGTTTCCAACATCGACTGCCAGCAGCATGGTCTTTCTTAGTCCGTCTCCGCGGCGCGAATGCCGCCTGTTTGTACCGTCACCAGGCCAACGGCCGTACGCACCAGCAAAAATCCCTGCGCATCCAGACCCGCCGTTACACCCACACATTCCTGCGGACCGTGAACCTCAACCGCCCGATCTTTCAACCACGTTGAAGCCTGCTCGATACGCGCCAAGGTTGAGCCAATAGCCTCAGGGCTCGCCAGCAAAAGCGTTTCGCGCTCAAGTGATTTTAGCAGGGCAGCAAGCAGCGCCTGTCGGCTGACGCGATGCTGCGCAGCGATGTCGAGCGACGTAGCAGGCGTTGAATGGGCTGGATCGAAAGCCCGCTGGTGCACGTTGATGCCGATTCCGATGACGGCAAATGCCAGCGAGGTAGCTTCGGTTTTCGACTCAACCAGGATGCCGCCGACCTTGTGCGGGCCGACCAGCAAATCGTTAGGCCAGCGCAGGTCGATTGCGAGTCCAGCAATCGACCGGATCGCCTCAGCCGCAGCCAATCCCGCCGCAAGCGGAATCAGCGGAAGGTTCGCCGGCGACAGCTTCGGCCGAATCAGCACGCTCACATACAGGCCGTCGCCCGCGTTTGACTGCCATTTGTGGTCGCCTCGCCCGCGCCCCGCTGTTTGCTCATCCGTAAAGAATACGGATCCGTGAGGCGCCCCTTTACGCGCTGCTGCAAGCGCATCGGTGTTTGTCGATCCGGTTACAGAAGAAAAATGCAGCTTGTCCGCATAGATACTGCCGGTCAGCTTTGCCTCAAGCTCGGAAAGGTCGTACACGCCTACGCCGGCTCCGCAACGATGCTCATGGAAATATCGGCGGCCTTGGCGGAGTGCGTCAGCGCGCCAACGCTGATGAAGTCCGCACCCGCCTCTGCATAGGCGCGAATGTTGTCGAGCACGATGCCGCCCGAAGCCTCGATCGGAATCCAGCGGTCTTCCTTGCGAATCCGTTCAACGGATGCCTTGACCTGTGCAGGTGTCATGTTATCGAGGAGGATGGCCTCGGCGCCGCATTCAAGCGCTTCTTCCAGCTCTTTCTGCGTGCGCACTTCCACCTGCACCCGATTGCCCGGCTTGCGCTTTTCGAGAGCATTCATCAAGGCGGTGCGCAGTCCGCCGCCAAGCGAAATGTGGTTGTTTTTGATCAAAATTCCCGAAGAAAGATCGAGCCGGTGATTCGTGCCACCGCCGCAGAGAACTGCATACTTTTCCAGGGCGCGCAGGCCTGGTACCGTCTTGCGCGTGTCGAGAACATGAGCTTTTGTTCCCTGGATCGCATCGACGTACTCGCGCGTAAGCGTTGCAATTCCGCTCAGGTGCTGCATCAGGTTTAGGATCACGCGCTCACAGCTCAGCAGCACGCGTGCATTGTGGCGAATCACAGCCAGAACCTGCCCCCTGTGCACGCGGACGCCATCAAAGATTTCCGGGTGGCTGACAACGTCGAATCGTGTGTGCGCTGCCGGTCGAGGATCGAGGCGAGCAAAAATTTCCATGAACCGCGGCACTGCGCCCAGCCCAGCCACCACCATCTCCTGCCGGGCGATGATAGATGCAGACGCGCGCAGCTTTGGATCGATCGTGATATTCGTCGTGGCATCGCTGACCGCCTGATCTTCCAGCAGGGCCTGCTCCAACAATGCGTCGATGCGGTGGCTCTTCCAATCCATTCGTTCTTCTTTCGATGTTCAAGACTGCGAATTCGATTTCATTTGTCGTAGGAAGTTATAAACAACTTTCTTGACCCTGTCATCCGGCCGGTCGGTCAGCGCGCTGAACTGTATTCCATTCAATCGATTGATCTCAAGCGTATACCGCTGCGTCCTTCCCGCGATGGTCTCGGCAATTCTTTGCCACGCACCCGGCTTCTTCCTGGCCTGCAGGTTGATCAGCTCAATTTCGCCCAAATCGGCGTACCAGATCACCGAAAGGATAGCCGAGGCGTCTCGAATCAACATGCGGTGCCTGGTCAAGAGAATGAATTGCGAACACCGTACTGATCCGGGCGATAAATCGATGAATCCAACCGGGGGGTCTGAGTGCTCAAGACGGACCGCGGCGATGGCCTCGCGAACACGCGCAGGAAAGTCAGGCGCCGCGAAACAGTCGGCCGCACTGCCAAAGGAAATCGTAGGCGGAGCTTCCCTGCGGACGGGAGTGACAAACTCGGCTTCGCGCGGCATCTTTGTGGGGTTCTCGAAGTGCTCGCAAAGCGCCAGGTAGGCCGCGTTAATGCGCTTGAATCGCTCTTCTGCATCGAGACGTTTGTGCTGGTTGTTCTCAAAGCGATCGGGATGCCATAGCTTGGCTGCAGCTCGATACGCCTTGTGAAGCGCGGACCTGGAAGTTGGAGTGGCCGCAATTCCCAGCGTTCTGGAATGCTGAAGGCAAGCTCTGCACACACACGCCATTCGCTACGCTTACTCGAGTGGCAGAGAATCAAGATCCCTGCGCTGTTTATCGAGCAGCTGTTGTGCGTCGTCTCGCTGCTTTTTCAAGCCGTCAACAATGTGCGCAGGAGCCTTGGCGGTGAAGCCCGGATTGTTTAACTGGCGATCGGAATTCGCGACAATTTTTTCCAGTTTCGCGATCTCCTTGGTCAGCTTGTCTCGTTCGGCGGCCACATCGATCTTGCGCTCGTAGATCACCGCTACATCGAACTGTGAAGTCGAATGCCTGGCAAGGCCAGACGAGATCTGGTCAACAAATCGCACCTCGTTCACCCGCGCCATGCGCTCGACGATTGCCAGGCTCTCGCTGACGACACGCTTCAGTCCGGTATCGATGCGGACCTCGATCGGCACGATTGCCTTCTCCTCGACGCCGATCTCCTTGCGCAGCGCGCGGACTTCAACGATAAGGTTCTGAAGAAGTGCCATCTGCTCCAGCGCTTCAGAATCCGCACTTGCATGCCCTGCCTGCGGGAACTGCGTCAACGCGATCGACTTTGCCGGCGGATTGCCATCGTAGATCGCATGCCAGACCTCCTCGGTGAGAAACGGCATGAACGGAGACAGCAGCCGCAGCGAAGACTCAAAGACGCTTACGAGCGTAGTAAGAGACGCATTCGTGCGCGCTTTGTCAGCACTCTCGCTGAAATCGAGGCTGAGTTTCACGATCTCGAGATACCAGTCGCAGAAACTTCCCCAGAAGAATTGGTAGATCGTATTGGCTGCGTCGTCGAAGCGGTAGTTTTCAAGCGCCTCGTTCACCTTTGCAGCGGCCGCATGGAACTCCGCGACAATCCAGCGCGATTCGAGCGGAGCTTCAGGTCCGGCAACGGGCATTCCTCCAAGCGCAGCCGGATCGACCTTGATTCCGACCTCTACAGCCCGATCCACATTCATGAAGATGAACCGCGCTGCGTTCCAAATCTTGTTGGCGAACGCGCGGTATCCCTCGGTGCGCGCCACGCTGAACGCAATGTCGGTTCCGGGCGAAGCCATCGAGGCCAACGTGAACCGCACGGCGTCGGTTCCGTACTGCTTCACGATCTCGATCGGATCGACCACGTTGCCCTTGGTCTTCGACATCTTCTCGCGATTCGCATCCCGCACCAGGGCGTGGATGTAGACCTCGCGGTAAGGAACGGACTCGCCAAGCGGGCGCGGACTCCCGTCCGGCATTGGAACGTCGGTAGAAAACCAGCAGCCCAGCATAATCATCCGGGCCACCCAGAAGAAGAGAATGTCGAATCCCGTGACCAGCAGGCTCGTGGGATAGAACGCGTCGAAGTCAGCGCGGTTTTCAGCCGTAATGTTCGGCCAGCCAAAGACCGACACCGGCAGCAGTCCCGACGAAAACCACGTATCCAACACGTCCGTCGACTGCGCGAGCTTGTCTGACCCGCAATGCTGGCACTTCGTCGGATCTTGTCTCGCCACCGTGATCTTGTGGCAGACCGAACAATGCCACGCCGGGATGCGATGTCCCCACCACAGTTGCCGCGAGATGCACCAGTCGTGGATGTTCTCCATCCAGTTCAGGTAGGTCTTCGCGTACATCTCCGGCGTGAACTTGATGTGGCCTTCCTTTACCGCTGCGATCGCCTTGTCGGCGAGCGGCTGGATCTTGACGAACCACTGCAGCGAGAGCCGCGGCTCCACGACCGTCTTGCACCGGTCGCAGTGGCCCACATTGTTGACGTGGTCCTTGATGCCCGCCAACAGGCTCATCTCTTCGAGGTCTGCAACAATCTTCTTGCGCGCAGCAAAGCGATCCAGCCCCGCGTATACCCCGCCGTCATCATTGATGCGGGCCGTATCGTCCATGATGTTGATCGAGGGCAGATCGTGTCGCTGGCCCAGTGCAAAGTCATTGGGGTCGTGCGCCGGCGTCACCTTAACCGCACCGGTGCCAAACTCCGGACTCACCCACTCATCCGTGATCACCGGAATCTCGCGCCCCACCAGTGGTAGCCGCAGCTTCTTCCCGTGCAGATGTTTGTAACGCTCGTCTTCGGGATGAACAGCAACAGCCACGTCGCCCAGCATTGTCTCCGGCCGGGTCGTTGCAACCGTCAGAAACTCGCCCGTATCCTTGCCGTCATCGCCGATGACTGGATAGCGAATCTCCCACAAATGTCCCTTGTGCTCGTCGTACACCACTTCCAGATCGCTGATGGCGGTTTGGCAGCGCGGGCACCAGTTCACAATGTAGGCGCCGCGATATATCAATCCCTGTTCGTAAAGCCGGACGAACGCCTCACGCACCGCCACCGAGAGCCGCTCGTCCATGGTGAAGTATTCGCGGTCCCAATCGACCGATGCGCCTAGCCGCTTCATCTGGCCGAGAATCGCACCGCCGTAGTGCCGCCGCCATTCCCACACGCGTTCGACAAACTTTTCGCGGCCCATCTGCTGCCGCGTGGCGCCCTCGGCTGTGATCTGGCGTTCCACCAGCATCTGGGTCGCAATTCCGGCGTGGTCCGTCCCGGGAATCCAGAGCACGCGGTCGCCGCGCATGCGGTGCCAGCGAATGAGGATGTCGCTCTCAGTGTGCTCGAACATGTGCCCCATGTGCAGATTGCCGGTCACATTGGGCGGTGGCAGCAGAATCGTGAAGGAGGACTGGCCGTCCAGGCCCTCGTTCTCAGGGCTCGTGCCGGGTGTAGGTTGAGCGAAAAGCTTCTCGCGCACCCAGTACTCGGCCCAGTGATCTTCAATGGAGGTCGGGTCGTATGCTTTGGGCAGATCGTGCGGCATGAGGGTTGTCAGGTAGCCCCTCAGGGTTTGCACCGAAACCCAGATTTCACAGGGATTTCAGACAGGGGGACTACTTTTCACTCTAGCAGATTGGGCCTGCGCGCTCACCGTCAGCTTCCCCAGATCTGCCCGAGCACGCGCACCCAGTTGCCGCCTAACACGAGCCCGATCTGCTCGTCGGTGTAGCCACGTCGCACCAGCGCTGCGCACAGTTCCCACATGCGGCTTGGCCCTTGCATCCCCTCAACAATCTCACTGCTGCCATGTATGTGATATCGCTTGTCTGCTTTCGCGAGAAAGTCTTTCAACACGCCTGGCGCTCCCAGGTCATTGCTTTCAATGCCGGCGTCTGACCCCACCCCCACATGCTCAATGCCGACCAGGTCGCGCACGTGATCATAGTGGTCAACCACGTCATCAATCTTCACCGGCTCAGTGCCCTTCACCATAAAGGCGATATCGGTAATTCCCATGACTCCGCCGCTGGCGGCAAGCTTGCGAATTGCCTCATCGGTCGAAGCGCGCAGCGAATTTGGAATCAGCGCGCGGCAGTTTCCATGTGATAGGATCACCGGCGCTTTCGAAATTGCAAGCGCATCGAGCTTTGTCTTGTCGCTCGCATGGCCCAGATCCACAGCCATCTTCACGGTGTTCATCCGTTCAATGACTGTGCCGCCATATTCGCTCACTCCCGCATCGAAAGGCTCAAACGCGCCGTCCGCAACACGGGTTCTGAAGTTGTAGCTCAACTGCGAAACCCGTTGCCCGAATCCGTAGCACCGATTCACATCATCCAGCGTCTCGAACTGGTCGCTTGTCTGCAGCCCGAAGATGATTCCCAGCTTGCCCTCGGCCCGGGCACGCCTGATATCTGCGCTCGAATTCACGCGCAGAAGCCACTGGGGATAGTTGGCAAGAAAAGTATTCCATTTGGCGAACAGCAGATCTGCATCTGCACGGTTACTTGCCCCATCCCCAAAGTTGATGGCGTGCACTCCCGCTGACTTGAAGCGGAGCCAGTCTTTCTCGGTGAATGCACCCGGCTCCATGAGCCATTTTTCTTTCAGGTCTTTCTGGTCGAACCTGTAGAGAAATTGGTTGAGCATGTCGACCACGACCGATTCCCGCATCAGGCGCACAACTCGTTCCGGGTACTCCGTTTCACTCGCGGCAAAGACGCGATAGCGACCGCGCAACACAAATGGACCGACAGCCGCACCGGCTGCGGCGCACAAGAACGTACGTCGAGAAAGCGACTTCATCATGCCCCCGGGAGGAACACCTGACTGTTTGGTTGTGCCTGGAACTTTGGAAACAAGACTAACCCACTGCGCCGCTCTTCTCCAGCCCGCGCCAAAGAGAAAGGCCGCATCCTGTGCGGATGCGGCCCTCGCTTTTCAACTGCTTCTGCCTAGAACGGGTTCAGCTTGCCCAGGCCCTTCTTCTTTTTCTTCTTGCTCGAGGACTCCTCATTCAGATCGGCCTTCGGCTTCTTCTTTGCGGCTTCAGCGGCGGTCTGCTGCTGTCCTGTGCCGGGTTTGATGTCGTTCGCCTGATCGGGTGCTTCAGCCGGCTTGTCAACTGGAGGTAGAACCGTATTCGTTGGCCCAACCGGCTTCACAAGCGCGTTGTTCGGATCGCCAGGCGTACCGGCCGGGACAGCTTCATTGGGGCTTGGTGCAGCCGATGCGTCGCCGTTTCCCTGATTCACAATCGTCACGCCTACTCCCGTCCCTTCGCTCGTAGGAGGAGCGAGCGGAACGGATGAAGGCTCATCGCTGCGCGGAGGCTCATTGGGGCCGGTCGGCGTAACGGTAGTGGCCGTCGCCGGCTTCCCTTCATGCAGAGCGTCGTTGAAGAGTGCAATGTTCTCTTTCGTTACATCGGGCGCGAGCGTCCGCTTCGGATCCTCAACGGAAGGCTCACCCACGTGCGCCGCTTCCACCACCGTGGGGCCGCGCTTGATGATATCGAGTGCGCGATTAGTGAAGCGAATCGGCTGCATGCTCTTCTGTTCCGCATCGTTTTCGGCAATCGCCGCATCAGTCGGCTCCGGCACAGGCCGGTTCATTGCCACCAGGCGGTCGCGCGCGTCTTCAACATGCGGTGCCAGCGGGTAACGTGTAATTACCCTGGCATAGGCCGCCGCCGCTTTGTCTTCATAGAGAGCGCGCAGGCGCTCGCGTACAGCGCCGTTCAGACCGGGTGCCATCTGCACCGCATGCGCTTCACCCGCGTAGGCATCGCCGATCGCCAGCAATGCCTGGTCGCTCTTCGAGTAAAGGGGGTAGGTGTCGACAACCGTCTGCAGCCGGGCAATCGAGGCAGGGAAGTTATCCTTGGCCCCGTAATATAGCCCGATCTGCGTCTCCCGCTCCGCTAGGACCTCCTGCACATCGCGCAGCTTCTGCTTGGCACGCGGAATCAAGGGCGAGTCCGGGAACATGTTGATCATGGTCCGGTATTCCTTTTCCGCATCCTGTGCGTTATTCCAGTCGCGGTCGGGCTTCTCCATCTGCTGGTAGTAGATGTCGCCCACCTTCATCTGCGCTTCGGCCGCTTCCGGCGCATTGGGGAAGAAGGTGATGAAGTCCTTGTACTCGCTCTCGGCCTGGGTCAGCGCCGCGGTACCGCCTTCTTTGAACCAGCTGTCGCCCACAGCGAGCTTGGCGCGCATCCGGTATTCAGAGTCCGGATAAGTGTTGAGCATGGTCTGCAGGTCGAGCCGGGCCACATCGAAGCGCCCCTTTTTCAGCGCAAGCATGGCCTTGTCGTACAGCTCCTTGTCGGGCTGCTTCGAGTTCACACCCGCCAGCGGATTCGCGCTCAGATCCTGATCTTTCTTGTGCTTGGGCTTCTTTTCCTTGGCCTGAGCCGCTACCCCGGACAGCACCAGCGATGCCAGCGCCAACGCAGCAAAACTTCTCGACAACCGGTTCATACCACCTCAATTTGCGGCAGGGGGAAAGCTGCCACGATTTACGAATCTACAAGGACCTGCTCACCGGCGGCTTCGCGGGCCGCAGCCAGCAAAGCGCGGGCATCCCGCTCGGCTTGTCCGGCGCCAAAAACGGCATTGCCGGCCACCAACAGCTCCGCACCTGCTTGGACGACCCGGGCGACCGTGTCGTGAGCCACGCCGCCGTCAACTTCGATTTTAAATGCCAGCCCCAGCTCCTGCCGCAACTGGACCAGCCGCCGGATCTTGTCCAGCGCAAAGGGGATGAAACTCTGCCCCCCGAACCCCGGGTTCACGCTCATGATCAGCACGTGGTGAACCATGGGCAGGATGTCACGAATCAGCTCCACCCGAGTCGCCGGATTGAGTACGACCCCCGGCTGCATGCCATGATCGGCGATATGCATCAGTGACCGGTGCAGGTGTCGGCAGGCTTCGTAGTGGACGCTTACCCAGTTCGCCCCGGCCTCGGCAAAGGCCGGAATGAACTCGTCCGGGTTCTCGATCATCAGGTGGCAGTCCAAGGGCAGCTTGGTCGCCTTGCGCAGGCTTGCCACCACAGGCGGTCCGATCGTGATATTGGGCACGAAATGACCATCCATGACGTCGACATGGATGACGGTGCCGCCACCCCGCTCCGCTGCGGCAACTTCGTCCGCAAGGTGAGCAAAATCTGCCGATAATATCGAAGGTAGAAGTTCAATCATCTTTAGGCCGGAAGCAGTTGAACCATGTGTGTCTAGGTGTGTCTGGGAGCACCCGTCCGTGCCCGGTCAGTTTATCACCGGGGATGAGCCATAGCGCAGCACCCGCAATGTCTTGGCGCCCGGCCCGGAATCTCAGGCGGCAGCCCTGTGCTACGTGCGCACCGCATACGCCAGAGATTTTGCTGCCACGCGTCCCACGCTCCGCAGCATCGACTTGACCGGCCACTGGCCCTCGTCGTTCGGGAAGCACACCTCGCCATCGCGCTTCACCTCCGGCCGGTAGTACCAGCGCTTGAGTAGCGCCAGATGTCCTTGCCGCACCGTCGCCGACGGCGGACCCGCATCCTTCTCCAGCTCGGCCAGCACTGCTTCCAACCGCGCCTCCAGCATCGTTCGCGCGACCTTGCTCGCGCTCTGGTGTGGGGCACTCGATGCAGCTTCCGAGGGCATTTCCGTTCCCTTTGATCCTTGTTTTTCGATCCCTAATCCCTGTTCCCTATTCCCTGTCTCTTCCAGCACCGGTTCCAGCGCCATCGGCTGGGCAAACAGCGAACTCGATCCCGATTGTTCGTTCTGAATCCGCATGCCGACCGTCGAGAAGCTGACCGGTCCACGCAGTCTCCCTCCTGAGAACATGAAAACTGACACCTCGGCTGCTGGCGCAGAAGGCGCGGTTGGCCCCACCGCAGGTGGTTGCAAAATGACTGCCCGCAACCTGCTCAACGGCTGAACCAGCTCCGCTGCCAGTGCTCGCACCGCTTCCACTTTCTGCACCTGCGCATGCAACGTCGCGGCATCTTCAAACGACAGGTTCACCGACGCCGCATCGCGCTCGCTGCGCAGCACCACCAGCTTGCTATCGCCGCGCGTTGCCAGAAAACTCTGTACAGCCGCAGCCTCTTCGGCGTAGCGCTGGTCCGTACAGCCCTTGTAGCAGGGCGCGAGGCACATCTTCATCTCCGAGTACACACACCCCGGATGACTCGGATCCGGATTCAGATCGTCCGTGCAACGCCGCAGCAGAAACAGCTTCAACGCCTCTTCGGCAAAGCGCTCCGCCGCAGCCCGGGAAGCAAACGGACCGTAGGCCCAATCCGCCTCGCGCTGGCTGGGCTTGTTCGTGATCACAATTCGCGGATAAGGATTACTGCCGAGATAGCGTATAAACGCCGGCGCTCGCAGATGCATCCGCTCCAACGCCTTTGGGCCGTAAATCTCCTCCAAAAGAGAAAACTGCGCGAGCAGCGACTCAAAATCCGACCCCGTCAGCCGAAACGCAATCCGCCGCACCCGCGCCGCCAGCTGCAGTCGTCGCGGATGCTTCGCCGAGGGCTGCAGCAGCCGCTGCAGCCGTCCACGCAAGTTCGGTGTGCGCCCGACGTAAGGCTCGTCCTTGGCTTCGGCTCCGTAAAGCGCGAATACCGCAGGGCTGGTTGGTAACTGGCTCAGCGCTGCCTTCGCGTCGGCCGGATCGAACGGAACGGATTGCAATTCGACGCTCACTCGCGCTCCGTTTACGCTCCCGCAATCGTCATGCCGTCGATCCGCAGCGTTGGAGACGCCACCGATCCGCGGAACACCAGATCGTTTCCGATCGCCGTAACATTCATCAGCATCTCGCCCAGGTTTCCGGCAATCGTGATCTCCTCCACCGCATGCGTCAGCTGCCCGTTCTCGATCCAAAGCCCTGCCGCGCCTCGTGAGTAATCGCCCGTCACGATATTCGTTCCGAACCCCATCAGGCTCGTGACGTACAGCCCAACCTTCGCCTCGCTGATGATCTCCTCCGGCGTCAGTGTTCCCGGCTCGAGAAACAGATTCCCGCAGCCGATCCCCGGCGCACCCGCCAGACCACGCGATGCACTGTGCGTCGACTTCATCCCCAGCTTTCGTGCCGCATAGGAATTCAGCATGTAATTCCGCAGCACGCCGCTCTCAACCACGACGGTCCGTCGCGATGGCAGTCCCTCTCCATCAAACGGTGAGCTGCCAAAGCCGCCCACGCCCGTCGGCAGCAGCATCGTGCCATCGTCCACAATGGTGATCGTCGCTGCGCCGATCTGTTCGCTCAGCTTGCCTGTCAGGTACGAAGCATGCCGCCAGATCGCATCTCCCGACGCCGCATCGAATACTGACCCGATCAGCGACCGCGCGACTTCGGGAGCAAACACAATCGGCACCCGCTGCGTGGCCACGCGCTGCGCACCTAGCCGCCGCACCGTACGCCGTGCCGCTTCGGCCCCTACAGCCTCAGGAGATTCGAGGTTCGCCATCCGGCGGGCGCTCGACCACCAGCCATCGCGCTGCATCTGCCCGTTGACGTCCACGGCCAGCGGAGCCGCGGAAACGCCCGCATAACTCGACCGATAGCTCCCCACAAACCCGCGCGAGTTGGCCAGCACCTTGCTGCCTGTCGCTGCTTCGAAGCTTCCGCCGTCCGAGTTCGTGATGCGCTTGTCCGCCGCCATTGCCGCCGCTTCGGCACGACGCGCCCACTCGATCCGTTCCGGCCCCGGAAGCGAGTACACATCCTCGTAGTAGAGATGGAGATCGTCCTTGACCGCACCAAACTCCTCGGTTTCCGGCAGCCCGATAAACGGATCCTCCTCGGTCACCTTCGCCAGCGCCATCGCCCCCTCAACCAGCTGGCGAATTCCATCAGCCGTCAGATCGCTTGTCGAGGCCGATGCCGAGCGTTTTCCTAGAAACACCCGCAACCCCAGCGCCCGCGAGCCGGACTCCTTCAGCGTCTCCACCTGCCCCAGTCGCACATTCACGCTGAACTCGTCTCCTTCGCGAACAACGCCCTCAGCATCACTGGCGCCGGCTTTCATCGCCAGTTTCACCACATCGGTTGCAAGGGATTCGAAATCAATAGCGGCAACATCGGGGAGTTGAACAGCATCCGGCATGGGTCAACCTTAACAAACCAGCGCAGGGCGTGCATCTGCCCACAGGTGGCCGTCACAACCCGACTACTGCTGAATTTGCTATGGTGTTGAGTTCCCCCCAAGAGGCTCTATGACATCACGCCGTTTCCTTCCACTTTCGATCTATCTCGTTGCTCTTGTGTGTCTTCCAGTTCTTGCGCAAAAGACCGCCATCGATCCCGCGCTGCTGACCAAGGCGAACGCCGGCGACGCGCAGGCTCAACTCACGCTGGGCGAAGCCTATCTTTCCGGTATCACTGTCGCGCAGGATTACACCAAAGCTGCCTCGTGGCTCCAGAAAGCCGCCGACCAGGGACTAGCCCAGGCACAGTTTGACCTCGGTGTACTCTACGAGGCCGGCAACGGCGTTCCGCAGGACAATTCGAAGGCGGCAGCGTTGTATCGGAAAGCTGCCGAACAGGCATTAGCCCCCGCCGAACTCCACCTCGGCCGGCTCTACGATCGTGGCGACGGTGTCCCGCAGGATGATGCTGAAGCCGCTGGATGGTATCGAAAGGCCGCTCTGCAGCATCTTCCCGAAGCAGAATACAACCTCGGCACCCTCTACGAACGCGGCATCGGCGTTCCGCAGGACTACGCGCAGGCCGCCGACCTCTACCGACGCGCCGCCGAGCAGGGGAACGCCTCCGCCCAGTTCAACCTCGGCCTGCTCTACGACAATGGCACTGGACTCGAAAAGAATTACGCCCAGGCCGCGGCCTGGTACAGCAACGCCGCCGAGCAGGGCCTGCCCCGCGCCCAGTTCAACCTCGGCTCAATGTACGCCAATGGCCAGGGTGTCCCAGTCAACCTTGTGGAGTCTTATGTCTGGCTCGATCTCGCCGCCAAAACCTGGTCCGGCTCACGTCAGGAAGATGCCGTTCATGCCCGCGATCTGGTCGCCCAGCACCTCAGCCCCACGGACTTGGCGGCTGCCCAGGATCGCTCCGCAAAGTGGCTTGCCGCGCATCAGAAATAAGAAATTCATTAGACCCGTTACGGGCGATTGTCGCCCTGCGTAATTTGACTGGCAGTCACTGCGGTCACCGACGTAGATTATTGACCGTGAGATACGGAGTCATCGGAGCAGTTCTATTGCCGGTTTTGGTAGTGACTGTTGTTGCACAGCACCCGCCTTCTAGTTCGGACCAATCTGTTACGGAGGACCTTTCGCAAGGCAGGACGTTTACATTTACGATCGCCCCAAAACTTCCAGCGTTTATCTTCAAACTGATTCCATTGTTACAACCACCTGATGAATTCGGAAACGCACAATCCACCATTCGCGATATAGAGGTGTATCGTGAGAACTCCAAGCAGGCTTTCCAACATCTGACAGGCTGCGATTTGAAGGGAATGGTGCCGCCCGGCAGCGGGGCGGAATTCTTCAGGACAGTAGACATCAATTTCGACGGCTATAACGATATCTTTCTGGAAACGTTGCATGGCGCCACTGGAAACGAAAGCGGATGCGTATGGCTATACAACCCCACAGCCGAGCATTTCGAATACAGCAAAGAATTCAGCAGCCTATCTAGCTTCTCGCTCGATCCGGGCCGGAAGATCATTTTCACTTTTGCAACAGGCGGGATGTTAGGGCTTGTTCACAACGCTAAGGAATTTAGGGTCGAAAACAATCATCCAGTCATCATTTGGTCGGAAGTTCAGGACTGGGATAACTCCAAGAACCAGCTTCATTGCATTGTGAAAGAACGTCGCGGAACTGAGATGGCTGTCGTTCGCGATACATGGAGCAAGTTACGCGACGACAAGAATCCACCTTGTGACCCCAAGAGCGCTGTTCAGTTCAATCCCCGGTGAGCGATAGTCGAACCAACCAGTTGCCACATCGCCGAGTCGCCCATCGACGTAAAACGGAGTTCCTGCCGTATCGCTGCCAATACGGAAACTATCGGAATTACCTTGCGGCTAAGGCCGAAGATCAAGTGCAGTAGGGTGCTTCCGAGTCCGTTCGAAAGGCTTACCGCCCCGTTCCGCCGACCGTCATCCGGTCCAGCTTGATCGTCGGCATGCCCACACCCACTGGCACGCTCTGTCCGTCCTTTCCGCAGGTCCCGATCCCCTCATCCAGCTTCAGATCATTCCCGACCATCGAGACATACTTCAACGCTTCCGGCCCGTTGCCAATTAGCGTCGCATCCCTCACCGGAGCGGTAATCTTGCCGTCCTCGATCAAGTAGGCTTCAGACGCGGAGAAAACGAACTTGCCGTTGGTGATATCCACCTGGCCGCCGCCAAAATTCACGGCGTACAGCCCCCGTTTCACAGAGCGCAGGATGTCTTCGGGCGCATCGTCGCCTGCCAGCATGTAGGTATTTGTCATGCGCGGCATCGGAATGCAGTGGTAGCTCTCACGGCGACCCGAGCCTGTATTCGCCGTTCCAGTCAGACGCGCTGAAAGCTTGTCGGTCAGATAACCCTTCAGAATGCCGCCCTCGATCAGCACCGTCTCCTGCGTCGGCGAGCCCTCGTCGTCCACATTCAGCGATCCACGCCGCCCGGCCATCGTGCCGTTATCCACCACTGTCACTTTGCTGCTGGCGACGGGCCGTCCGATCAGACCCGTGAACGCCGAAGTCCCCTTGCGGTTGAAGTCCGCCTCCAGCCCATGGCCGACGGCTTCGTGCAGCAGGATCCCCGGCCATCCCGGCCCCAGAACCACCTGCATCTCGCCCGCGGGCGCCGGAACCGCGCCAAGCTGCAAAATCGCGCCCCGCGCCGCCTCCCGCGCCAGCCCTTCCGGACTTTTACTCCCGGTGAATTGCTCCAGACCCGCACGACCGCCTCCGCCTGCCGATCCTCTGGTGGTCGTCGGTCCATCCTTGGCGATCACAGATACATTCAGCCGGCAGAGCGGCTGCGTATCGCTGGCAAACGCGCCATCCGAGGCCGCAATCAAAATGCGTCTCAACTCCTCGCTGTATCCGGCCCGCACCTGCACGATCCGCGGATCGAACGCCCGCGCCGCGCGGTCAGCCCGCAAAATCAGCTCCAGCCGCGCCGCAAGGTCCAGGTCAAATCCACCCAGCGGAACTGGATAGAGGTCGGCACCCGCAGTTTCCGTAAATCCCTGCACCTGCTGCTTGGCTGGCGCCGAGGCAATCAGTGCTGCAGTCCGCGCCGCATGCAACAATCGCTCCGGGTTCAGGTTGTCGGTGTAGGCATAGCCGGTCCGCTCGCCCGACAGCACGCGAATTCCGCAACCAGCGCTCGTCCCGGTGCTGGCAGACTTCACAATCTGTTCGTCAACGCCGAGGGAAGTCGAAGTCACCGACTCAAAGTAGAGATCGGCGTAGTCTCCGCCCGCAGAGAGGGCTTCTCCCAAACACCGTTCGAGGAGCCGCTCGGTGATTCCAAATTTTTCGAAAAAGTAACGTCTGTGACTCGGCTGTGGGGAAGGGGCAGATAGGCTCATCGTTGCACGTAGTTTACGCCTCTTCGGCTTGGCCCGCATTCTGGCACGAAGCGTTTACGACTTGATTCTCGGGATCCTACTGCAGTAGTTTCCACAATCCGCCTCATGCTAAATTCACTTCATGAAAAAGATCTTTGCTGCTGTGCTCCTCGTTCTGGTGTTCGCTGCTCCGGCGTTCGCTGCGACCACTACTCATCATCACCACCACCATCACCACCATCACAAGGCCTAGTTTCGTCCAGGGTCGAGATTGTCGATCCGGGGTGGGCACGAGCTGCACGTGGTAAGTATGTGGAAAGATTGGCCCATCTACGGCAGTGGGCCAGTCCCGCTGAGAGCGGGCCGAAGCATGTTTGTGTGCCAATTTTCCCCTTGTTCCCATTACCTCTCTTGATCCAGTGACTTCCGGTACTATCGCTGCCAGCGATCTCGTGCTACATTCCTGCCATGAGAAAACTTACAGTTGCCGCGCTGTTGCTGGTGTTGTGTGCCGCTCCGGCCTTCGCCTGGCACAAAAAGCCACATAAGGACCCACGGGTTGTGGATCACCCCAAGGCCCTGCACGCAAAGAATCAGAATTTTAAGAATGCGCCGAAGCATAAGATGCCAAAGCATCACACTTAAAGTAGATTCACCTCGCCGAGCGCCGGATCGTTACCGCCGCCGCGATCTCTCTCCAGGTGTTTGGCGATGACAGAATTGGACGACCTCCGCTACCCGATCGGCCGCTTCAGGCCACCCTCTTCAACTGAACCGGCAGTTCGCGCCGAGCAGCTTACCGCGCTCCGACTCCTTCCACACAAGCTTGCGCATTCCGTCTACGGACTGACTCAGGCGCAACTCGACACCCCCTACCGCGACGGCGGCTGGACCGTTCGCCAGCTCGTGCATCACATCGCCGACAGCCACGCCAACGCTTACGTCCGAACGAAGCTCGCCCTCACTGAAGACTGGCCGACCATCAAGCCCTTCGACGAGGCCGCCTGGGCTCGCCTCGACGACAGCCGTCTCCCTATCGATGGTTCCCTGGCTTTGATCGCCGCACTGCACGAGCGCTGGGTAACGCTCCTCGAGTCGCTTTCCGATGCGGACTTCCAACGCGGCTACAACCATCCCGAGAACGGCCGCCAGGATCTCGCCACCGTCGTTGCGATCTACGCATGGCACTCGCGCCATCACACCGCACACATTACAAATTTGCGTGCCCGGCAGAACTGGTAGGCAGCGCGTGCCCACCGCAGTCGACGCACCATCCGCCGCTAAACTCGCCGAATTCCTCGAAGAATATCTCGCCGCACATCCTGCCGCAGCCCTGCTTGAAGACGGCCGCGTTCTCTTCGACATGCGCCTCGCACGCTACTCCATCACCGAATCCCATGGCCGGTGCCTGCTGCAGCTATGGAGCGATGAACGCAACATCGTCCGTACGGTCGTCGAAATCCAGCACCGCGCCCAATGCCTTCGCGTGATGACTCGCCGCATGGGGTCACCCAAGCCGCAAGCGCTCGAACTGGTTCCAAACAGCGACCGCCGCACTCCAACGGCGCGCGACTCCGCTCGACGCAACTACCAGCACCTGCTCGAGCGCGTCCTCAGCCGCGCTTTTCTTGGCGCCAAAATCGACGGCCTCCGCTCCGCAATGGACCTCGAACACAGCTTCGGCCCTGCCTACATCCGCGGCCGTCTCCTGCGTGGCACCGCAGCCGAAGCGATCATTGGCGTCAGTGAAACAGAATCCGCCGCGACCATCGACGGCATCCTCACCCTCGGCATTCTCTGGCTCGACTATTGCCGGCAGAAAAGCGACGCGCGCCGCCACTTCGGCGGACTCAAAGTTATCGTGCCAAAGGGAGCCGAGCGCACCACGGCGGAGCGCATGGCATGGCTGAACCACGCGGCCGCCGACTTTCAGCTCTTTACGCTCGATGAACGCAGCGAAGAACTCACGCACGTCGACTTCCGCGACAGCGGAAACCAGACCGCGCGCCTGATGCACGCCTTCTCGCATGAGGCGGCGCTCGAACGCTGCCAATCCGGGATCGACCGGGTCCTTGAACTATTGCCTGCAATCGCGAAGACTCGCATCGAAATTCGTCCGCGCTCTGCTGCTGAAGCCGGCCTGCTCCTGCACGGACTTGAGTTTGCCCGCGTGCGTCACGGCGCCGGCACCCACTCCTTCGCTCGCGAACAGGAGATCACCTTCGGCAGCGCTGCCAACGAAACTCCTCTGTCCGTGGAGACCGAAACCCTGTTTCGCGGGCTCTGCGCGCGCCTCTTCGCGAGCCGTCATCGCGACGGCGCATACAAAGACCCACTCTTCCGCATCCAGCCGGAGCGCTGGCTCGAATCCGAATTCCGCTCGGGTCTCAGCGACCTGCTGCCCTCGCTTCGCGGCGATCAGCTCTACTCGCAGGTCCCTGCGCTCTCGTCCGGCGATCGCGGCATGCTCGACCTGCTTACTCTCGATCGCAGCAACCGTCTCGTCGTCATCGAGCTCAAGGCCGACGAAGATTTGCATCTCCCCTTGCAGGCACTTGACTACTGGATCCGCGTCCGCGCTCTCAATGCCGATCGCCAGCGCACCCCCGGCAGCGATCGCCCGCTCTCCGCCTTCGAGCGCGAAGGCTACTTCTCCGGAACAGAAATCTCGCCGCATCCGCCACGCCTTTTGCTCGCCGCGCCCGCACTGCGCATCCATCCCGCCAATCTTCCGGTCCTGCGCTATCTCTCCCCCGAGGTCGATTGGGAATTAATAGCCCTCAGCGAACACTGGCGCCAGCAACTGCAAATTGTCTTCCGCAAACACAGCACCGATGCACAGCTCGGTTTTTGAAAGCTCACGGCTTTAGCTGTGCCGCTTAGAAAGTGCCATCCTGAGTTCCGCACGTTTGGGGTCCCGTCGTGCAAAAGCGCGATGGGGTAGGCGGAGCGAAGGATCTGCTTTTATTTCTCGAGAGATGAGGACATGTTCAAGTCGCGCTTACTTCGCCGCACCCGAAGAGACCGCGCAAGCGCACTCCTCCAGATCGCTCAACAGTGCATCCACCCGCTTCAAATCGGTATCCCACGCGAACATGATCCGCGCTGCCCCGCCGATAAACGTGTAGAACTTCCATCCCCGTCCGCGCAGGCTCTCCAGAATCTCGTCCGAAGCGTTCAAAAACACCGTGTTCGCGTCCACCGCCGATACAACCTGCACATTCGCAATCTGCGCCACCCGCTCCGCAAAATACTGTGCGCACTGGTTCGCGTGCTTTGCGTTGCTCAGCCACGCGCCGCTTTCCATCATCCCCACCCACGGAGCCGCAAGGAACCGCATCTTCGAAGCCAGCTGACCGGCCTGCTTGCAGCGATAATCAAAATCCGTTGCCAGCGCCTTGTCGAAGAACAGCACCGCCTCACCCACGGCCATTCCATTCTTCGTTCCGCCAAAGCACAGCACATCTACGCCGCTCCTCCAGCTCAGCTCAGCCGGCGAGCACCTCAGGCTCGCGCACGCATTCGCAAACCGCGCTCCATCCATGTGCAGCAAGAGTCCGTGCTCCTTGCACGCAGCTGAAATCGCCTTCACTTCATCCAGCGTGTACACACGTCCCGTCTCGGTCGGCTGCGTAATCGTCACCACCCGCGGCTTCGGATAGTGGATATCCTGCCGTTTCGTCGCCAGCTCGTGAATTGATGCCGGCGTCAGCTTTCCATCCACACCCTGTGCAACCAGCAGCTTCGACCCGTTCGAGAAAAACTCCGGCGCACCGCACTCATCCGTCTCCACATGTGACGCATCGCAGCAGATCACGCCGTGATACGACTGGCAAAGCGACGCCAGCGCAAGCGAATTTGCGGCCGTCCCATTGAAGACAAAGAACACCTCGCACTCGGCTTCAAACAATTCACGAAATGCATTCGACGCCCGCGCCGTCCACACATCATCGCCGTATGCCGTCGCATGTCCGCGGTTCGCCCGCTCCATCGCTGCCCATGCCTCCGGACAGATACCGGCGTAGTTATCGCTGGCAAACTGCTGCCCCAGATCGTCCACTTCAAATCCCATCTCTGATCTTCTTTCCCCTATTTCCTAGTCCCTGTTTTCACTGAATATCCGTCATCGACGAGTTCAACCCGTTGAAGATCCCGTCGTAGCGCCCGTTCTCCGCCGCGAAACGCAGCCCCTTCACATTTTCTACGCATATCTCCGCCGGTGTCGGCTCCAACTTCAGAATGCTCATCACCTCCGCGATGTACTTGTCCAGAGGCATGGCGCGCGGATCCGATTTCCCTCCCATCAGGTCCGTCGCCACATACGGCGGAATCAGCTCCAGCACTTCGATCTTCGTCTTACTCAACTGGTAACGCAGCGATTGCGTATATGAATGGATTGCCGCCTTGGTCGCGCAATACGTGGGCGTCAGCACCATCGGTACAAACGCCAGCCCCGACGACACATTCATGATCGTTGCGCTCGGCTGCTTCTTCAGGTGTGGCAGCAGCGCTGCTGTCAGCCGCATCGGCCCAAGCAGGTTCGTCGCCACAATGGCCTCGGCATCTGCCAGGTCTTTCTGCTGATCATGCAGCCTCTCGGTCCGCATGATTCCGGCATTGTTGATCAGCACATTCAGCGTCGGGAATTTCGCTGCAAGCTCCTCGGCGAATGTCCGAATGCCTTCCGGCTTCTCGATGTCCAACGTCATCGACTGCATGCCGGGATTCGCCGCTGTGGTCTCATCGAGCGCCGGCTTTCGACGGCCCGCAATCACCACTTCGTTTTCCAACTGATGAAGGGCTTCCGCCAGTCCCCGGCCAATCCCTGATCCACCACCGGTGATTAGAACCGTATTTCCACTCAATTTCATGCGATCTGCCCCCTTTTTCGCCCTGATTTGAACGATCAGAGTCTAACTCTTCTCTCAATTCAGGATGATAAAGGCCGTGCGTCTTGAGCAGTTCCACAGTGAGGTCCCCTTCCCTTTCGTGCCTGCGAAAAGATTGGTTCGCTCCTCCCGGAAAGCAGTCAGAAGTATTTGGGATTTCCACACATGTTTTCCGCAGAAATAATTTGTTCAATCGTTTGATTGAGGTGATATAAATCACATATTTCCTGAAGAAAGAGCGGGAGAATCACTTCATCCGCGAGAGCAGTTGCTCAATTCCTGTGGGGTTCATGCTTCCTCCGGCATGGATCCTCAGGTGGGAGTCTTCATCGTGCCAAGTCAAACCATCTGTGAGCCTCGATCTTCTGCCGTTCATACCGCTTCTTCCACGCCTTTCTATGTGCCCGGCAGCGTGATATCGATCTGCGACTCCGCGGCCTTCTCGAAGGCCGCGGAGGACGAAGGGATCGACTCGAACCGCGACGGTCTCGGCTGTGCACGCGGTCTCCGCACCGCCTTCCTTTTCGAAGCCGGCATGGTCCTGATGGCCTATGGGATCTGGCATTTGTGGCATTTAGCCCGCTAATCTAAGCGTCCGCGCGGGGCAGATCGCCTAGCCGCATATCTCATTTGTTGGTCTTTTCTCTGAGTCGCTCGCTATTTCTTCAGCGGCTTCCGTGCGAAGTAATACAGCGAGTACGCAAGCATCGCAAACCCCAGCACCGACACCCAGGTGTGATCGAGCAGCGTTCCGTGCGGGAAGTTGAGGATGTCTCGGTTGTCCATGTAAGTAGCTTCCACGGCCTTCAGCGCCACGCCGATCAGTCCCGCGATTCCTCCGGCCGCAATCAACCCTGAAGCAAACAGCGATCCCGACGAAATATCGCTCTCAGCCTCCGCGTCGCCGGCTCGCGCGGCCGCCCGGTCCACCATCCACCGAACCACACCGCCCACAAAGATTGGCAGCGTTGTGCCGATCGGCAGATACGCTCCCACGGCGAATGTCAGCGAGCGAATCCCCAGCAATTCCACCGCAATCACCAGCGAAACACCGATAAGCACCAGTCCCCATGGCAACTTGCGGCTGAGGATTCCGTTGATCACTGTGGCCATCAGCCGCGCCTGTGGCGCCGGAGCAGCAGCGCTTCCGATGCCCTGAATCCAGTGCACTTCAATCTTCCCAGTCGTTGGCGAGTAGAGATACTTCCCATCCTGCAATTCCGTGGACCCGATGGCATTCAACACCACATACTCCGAAGACTGGTGCGAAGTCGCGGTCTTGTCTTCCGCCACAACACGAATCTGCGGCGGCAGGTGCTTCACGTCAGATTGAACTGAAACGCCCGGGTGCGCAGCGTTGATATCCCACGGTTGCGCGGCGGCGTGAAACTCCTGCAGCCCCGTGTTCATCAGGTTCAGTGTCGACTCCAATCACCAGCGTCGAAACCACCACGCCGATCATCAATGCGATCTGCTGCGCCCGCGGCGTTGCCCCGATAATGTACCCGGTCTTCAGATCCTGCGAAGTATCGCCCGAATTTGAAGCTGCAATGCAAACCACGCCGCCAATCGTGATCGCGAGCGCTCCAAATGCCGGCGCCGTCCACCCCTGCACCAGGAACACCGCCGCCGTCGCCATCAGCGTCGCAATCGTCATGCCCGACACCGGGCTCGCCGACGACCCCACCAATCCAACGATGCGCGAACTCACCGTCACAAACAGAAATCCGAATACGACCACCAGCAGTGAAGCCGCCAGGTTTGCCACCCATCCTACAAACGCTCCGGGCACCGGCTTGAATTCCAGGAAGAGAAACATGCAGGCCACGATGAGCAGCGATCCGATCAGCACCACGCTCATCGAGAGATCGTTCTCGGTGCGGATCGGCTTCGCTTGCACTGCATCGGCCCCGGGTCGCATATTCTTAATTCCGACCGTGAGCGCGCTCCAGATGGTGGGCAGCGTCTTCAACAGCGTGATCACACCTGCCGCAGCCACCGCGCCCGCACCCATTGGCTTGATGTATGTCGACCACAGATCGCTCGGTCCCATCTGGGCAATTGGAATCTGCCCCGGGTACACCGGATGCGGCAGTTCCTTCCCGAAGAAGTAGATCAGCGGCATCACCACCAGCCACGAGAAGACACCGCCCGCGAAAATCACTCCCGCTACCTTTGATCCAATGATGTAGCCCACGCCGAGATACTCTGACGTCGCGTCGGCATTGATCGAGGCGCCCTTCAGCACATGCTGCGGCCCAAAGTCCGGCCGGAACTCAGGTGAACTCGGCCATGCGCGAAAAAGATTTCCATTCTGGAAGAACGTGTAGAGCCCGCCAAGTCCAAGCCCCAGAAAAACGCGGCTGGCAAGCGACCCACCCTTCTCACCCGCAATCAGCACATCCGCGCAGGCGGTTCCCTCGGGGTAGGGAAGCACGCCATGCTCCTTCACAATCAACTGTCGCCGCAGCGGAATCATGAACAGCACGCCCAGCCATCCACCAATCAGCGCCAGCATGAAGATTCGCGAATACTCAAGATCGAAGCCCAGAAACACCAGCGCGGGCAGCGTGAAAATCACGCCCGAAGCAATCGACTGACCCGCATTCCCCGTCGTCTGCACGATGTTATTCTCGAGAATCGAGGCACGGCCAAATGCGCGCAAAATGCTGATCGACAGCACCGAAATCGGAATCGAAGCCGCTACGGTGAGGCCGGCGCGCAGGCCCACATACACCGTCACCGCACCAAAAATGATGCCGAAGATAGAACCCAGCAGGAGCGCGCGAACCGTAAACTCCGGCGGACGCTGATCTGGCGAAACAAAAGGTTGAAACTCGGCCACGGCTTGCCTCCAACAGAATGCAGACGAAAACGCTGATTTCCCTGAAGGGAAGAGTTTACGTCATCCCAACCAGTATCTTTGCTTTGCCCGTAATCCTAACGCAGCAGACGGTGCTCGTTCACGCTGCCCGCTGTTCCCGGCGCATTTCCCATTTGGGCAAACCACCCTTCACACAAGGTGACCCAAGTGCTCCTCGAGCGCAGCCGAGGTAACTGCGCTTGCGACATAAGCACCGGAATTTTGTAGACACCGATTCCGCACTTGCCTGAGAATGCATCAACGTCGTTCCCAGTTGTGCCTTGTTGTATCCCGCATTCCCCTCATAAGGAGAGAACTGTGATTCGGAAACCAGGGATATTCCTGCCCGTCTTCGCTGCCCTGTTGATCGCAACAGCAAGCTGCCTCGCTCAATCTGTCATGACGCACCACGTGCGAGACGTGGTAAGCAACGGCAAGGCCCAGGCCAACGGACGCCTTCCCGGCAACCAGGTGCTGCAACTTGACCTTGTGCTGCCCTTGCGCGACCCCGCTGGACTCAAGGCGTTCCTCGCCGACGTCTATAACCCGAAGAGTGCGAACTACCGTCAGTTCCTGACGCCTGCGGAGTTCACCGCTCGTTTCGGACCCACCGTCGACGACTACGAGACGGTTGTCCGCTTCGCCAAAACCTACGGCTTTGAAGTTGTAGGCGGCTCGCGTGATGGCATGCTCGTCCAGGTCAAGGGTACGGTATCCAACATTGAAGCCGCTCTCCACGTGAACATGCGAACCTATCAGCATCCGACGGAGAACCGCGCATTCTTCGCGGCCGATCGCGAGCCCACCCTGGACTTGCCCTTCAACCTCTGGCACATCTCCGGCCTTGACAACTTCTCCGTCCCGCATTCTCTTCGCATCAACCGCGACGAATATGCCGCCGCGCACGGTATTGATGCTGAAAAAGTCGTATCTCACGCAACCACCGGCTCCGGCCCGTCAGCATCTTTCCTCGGCAGCGACATGCGCGCCGCCTATTACGGATCAGGATCACTCACTGGCGCGGGCCAGAATCTTGGCCTGCTCGAGTACTACGGCACCGACCTGGCTGATCTGACCACCTACTTCAAAAATGTAGGCCAGACCAACAACGTTCCCGTCACCATATTGTCAACGGACGGAACCAGCACCAGCTGCACCTATCCGTCTTGCGATGACGGCGAACAGACCCTCGACATGACCCAGGCCATCGGCATGGCCCCTGGCCTCGCCAGCCTCGTGATGTACGTCGGATCTACCGACACCGCCATCATCAGCGCCATGACCACGCACAGCCCGCTGCCGACCACCATCGGCTGCTCGTGGGGATGGACACCTGCCGACCCCAGCACCCTCGATCCTTACTTCCAGAAGATGGCCGCGCAGGGCCAGAATTTCTTTGCTGCATCCGGTGACTACTCTACCTGGAAGAAGACCGGCAACTCGGCGGCGTGGCCTGCAGACGACGCGAATGTCGTTTCCGTCGGCGGCACTGATCTGACGACATCCAGCGCAGCCGGCCCGTGGGCATCGGAGACTGCCTGGGCCGACAGCGGTGGCGGTATCAGTCCCGACAGCATCGCGATCCCGTCCTGGCAGCAGCTCTCCGGCGTCATCAACTCCAGCAATAAGGGCTCGACCACCCTGCGTAACGGACCGGATGTTTCCGCGAACGCGAACTTCACCTTCTACACCTGCGGCGATCAGGAAGCCTGCCAGGCCAATTACTACGGTGGCACCAGCTTCGCTGCACCCATGTGGGCCGCCTTCGTTGCTCTGGCCAATCAGCAATATGCCCAGTCCAATCCCGGAAAGACACTGGGATTCCTCAACCCCACGATCTATCAGCAAAACGTCAACTCCAGCACCTACGCCGCTGACTTCCACGACATCAAGAGCGGCACCTCCGGCAGCTATTCAGCGGTTGCCGGTTTCGATCTCGTTACTGGATGGGGCAGTCCGACCGCCGCTTTGATCGCGGCGCTCACGGGTCCAGCGCCGGCCGGTTTCAGTGTCTCAGCATCTCCCGCATCGGTCTCAATCAACCCCGGCAGCAACGGATCTACCACGATCAATAGTGCCATCACAGGAGGATTCACCGGCTCCATCACGCTTGCGGCATCTGGAATGCCGACAGGCGTTACCGTCGGATTCACCACCAATCCCCTCTCCGCCGGCAGCAGCACCAGCATGACGATTACGGTCGCCTCGGGAACCACGCCCGGCACCTATCCCATCACCGTCACGGGAACCTCCGGCAGCACGGTTGAAACCACAACCGTCTCACTCACGGTGGTCGGAGCTACCCCCAACTTCACCATTAGCGCGTCGCCCACCTCGATTTCCGTCTCGCCCTCGGGCACCGGAAAGGTCACGATCACGACGGCCGTCAGCGGAGGGTTTAGCTCTGCGATCGCCCTGTCTGGCACTGTCACTGGCTCCAGAGTCACGGTCGCCTTCAGCCCAACATCAATCACGGGTGCCGGAACTTCAACGATGACCATCACCGTCAACCGCCGAGCCGCGACCGGCTCCCGCACCATCACCATTACCGGCACCGGCGGCGGTGTTACACACACCACAACCGTTGCGCTAACCATTCCGTAGTCCGTCAGAGCTACGGCAACAACGAAAAGCCCGGACCGTCAGGCCCGGGCTTTTCATGCACGCTAAGTTTTCTTGTTTCGGTCAAGCTCAGCAGGGCTTGGAAGCGTGAAGGCGGTCATGTCGGGAGGCGCCTCAAACCATCTAGATCCAGGGACAGGCACGTTGATAGGGTACTTCGGAAATTTTCTAGAGATCGCATCGGTTGCGGTTTTTGCCTGTTCTTCGGACACAAGCGGAAGAATGCATTTGCAGCGCCCGGCGCAAGAAATATAGAGGCCTTGCGGCCCGCTATCGTCACCATCACCACTCCACACATCGGCCCTAAGCCACTGCATCGTTTCGATGCTCGAGAGTGCGGTTTCCGCCGAATTCCATAGATAAGCGGAAGTAATCAGCCTGTCTGAGAGTACTCGCAGCACGCTCGGGTGGCCCCACGCCCAGCGGATCAAAAGTACGATGAACAATAAGCAGGCACCCAGAACCAGGGAGGGCTTCTGCCAAGACCATCCGATCACTATGAGTGCAGGCACTGCCGCTCGCGCAAGAATCCCCTCAATCCAACCAGCACGGCGGACCAACCGAATCTGCAGTTTGGCGGGTAGCTCTTCGATACTGAATTCAACTGATCCGAAGGGTCTCATTGATTCGCATTGCTGCTGAACAGTCCGGTTGAGTGAACGAGTGCTAGCAGTCCACCCTATGCCGGATTCTCACCGACAACCACAATAGCAACTGCGCTGCGTGAGTTCTAGTGACATGAGTCCATCACCCGCAAAGATCGGGGCACTCTGCCGCAAGATGCACCGTGCTATTCTGGCGCTGCTTTAGCGAACTTTTCGTGCGGAGTGCGGCCCATGCTGCCGAGTCCTGTAACCGACCTCAAGACATTTGTGCCCGCGAAAGACCCTGAGGTTTCCAAGCAGTTCTATGTTGATCTCGGTTTTACAATCAATTGGAGTAACGAGCAGATTGCGGAACTTCAAATCGGTTCGTTCCGATTCCTTCTGCAAACGTTCTACGTCGCAGAGCATGCCGGAAATTTCATGATGAGCCTTGCCGTCGAGGACGCTGACGCATGGTGGGGGCACATTCAAAGGCTTGAACTCACGAAGAAGTATCCCGGGATCATGTGCAAGCCCCCACAGGTGCAGCCTTGGGGAATCCGGGTGCTCTATTTGAGTGATCCATCAGGCGTTCTCTGGCACATAACCGACCTGCGGAAGTCGTGACCTCAGTCTCGCCGAGATCTCGAATAGCCGCTCACTGTGGTGAGCGCCGGTGATAACCAAGTACGATCAATATGGCTCCGCCCGCAACAGCTCCGCTGCCAGCACCAAGGAGCTTGGCTTCGTCGGATGAAGAAAAGCCCCAAGCGTTCCTTGCCGCCGCAGTTCCGACAAGGACGCTTCCCCCGATTACACATATGGCAATACCGACGCCGGTCATGATCTTGCCGCCGCTGGTCATCGGCCTGTGAGCCGGTTGAGTTGATACAGCTGCGGATTGGTCCCTGGCATCCGTCATCGGAGGTAGGCCGGGCTGCGCACCTGCGGTTTCCATCAACGCCCTGAAAGGAACAGGACCCTCCGCCATCGCCAACATGGTACTAGTTCCCGTAGTCATGTGTTGCCTGTGAGCCGGTTGGGTAGATACAGCAGTGGATTGGTCCCTGGCATCCGTCATCGGAGGCAGGCTGGGCTGCGCACCTGCGGTTTGCATCAATGCCTTGAATGGAACTGGATCTTCTGCCGCCGCCAGCACGGCATTACACAGCGTTCCGAGAATGAGAAGTGCCACTGCGACTAGCTTCATCAATCGCTCCTTGGGGATTCGATAAGTCCAGAGCAATTTCGGGGAAGAGAGATTCCGTTACTGAGCCGCGTGGTGGGGTCTCTTTGTAAACCCATGAACTGCCAAAACACCAATCATAGCAGAGCTCTTTGGATAGGTTCCCTGTCTGTTGATTGTGTCGGCCAGCGTACCACCATTTCTCACTATTGCGCTTTTTTATTTTTGCAGGAACGTTCATGTCTGTGCCGTGGGCTCTGGCGACGCTTCTAGCCTTGACCGCCGCGAGCCTTTCCAGCTATCCGGCACTCGGCAGCAAGGAACATCGACGTAGACGCAAACACACGACGCCCCTTGTTGCCTGGAGGCTGCGTAAGTATCTGAAAGGGGGCAGTACGTAAGGTGGCGCGTCGCCATGCGCAGCAGTCGTCAAGCTGGCTTCGAGGCGTTTCAGGTCCAAGCGCGGACTGTACTTATTGCACGTAGCGCCAGCGCATGGTCAGGCTAACGCCACTCGCTGGAATAACTCCGCCTTGAAGAAAATGGCCTTTCAAGTACCCTCCCGAGGACTGTGTCCCATCCGTATACTTCATTTCCACTCGAGAATTGTCTTTGGGATGAGTATTGGGATCTCTGGGGTTAAACTTGCGCCATTCATTCTTCATAGGTTGATCCTATCACCCGTCGACCTGTCTTATTCGTTGAGGAGATCGTCAGTTAACGTCCCCTTCGCATAAAGAAATCTGCTGGATGCGCTGTATCGCAAAAGTCTTCCCACCGTCGGCCAGCCCTCTATTGGGCCTGTCAGAACTTACAGTTCAGTTCAGGTCGACGCGGGCGGCAGAGTATTGCGTGTGCGTCTGGATTCTCACTCTGGTGCATGAACGAATTGTGGACATGAAATCCACGAGCAGTCTAAGTACCTTTCGCCGTTGCGTTGTTGCGACCGGCGCCTGCGCATAGACGACCATCAACACTCGAAGAGGAGAACCGAAATGTCGAAGCAAAGAACCGTGGTAACTCTGGCGTTGCTGGGCGATGGCGCTGGCCAGCGAACCGATAATTGCCCAAACCGCGCAGAGCGCGCCCGCCGCGGGCACTGCCAGCCTTGATCAGGAGATCAAGATGATGCGGGAGGATGTTCAATCATCGAGGAAGAAGATAACTGCGGCGAACATGAACCTGACTGCGGACGAAGCCACCAAGTTCTGGCCGATTTACGACCAGTATGCGGCAGAAGTTGCCAAGATCGGTGATGCCCGCGTGGCGCTAATCAAGGAATATGCGGCGAGCTACGACACCATGACCGATGATCAGGCGAATGATTTCATTCAGAGGGCGGCCGCCATCGACCAGCAGTTCGCGGCCCTCCGCTCAAAGTACGTGCCGGTCTTCGAGAAGGTCATCTCGGCCAAGAAGACCGCGTTGTGGTATCAGATCGACCGCCGCCTCGACCTTCTGATCAACCTGCAGTTGGCAGCCAACATTCCCGTGGCGGACACTAGCAATTAAGCTCGTAGCAAGGGCAGTACCTCGCCGATTGCCCGAGTGTTTAGAGCCAGAGGATCCGTTGCCCAGGTTTCGTCTTTGAGACCCGGAGTGACGATCCGTCCCGTTTCCAAATTCGCTCAAGCGCATGCTCCACTTGGCACACCCCGCCTCCACCGCGTAGGGTAGGTTGCAAGCAGTTTCCTCGGAGCAGCAATGCAGCCAAGTCTCACTGAGAAGCAGACGACCGTCACCAATCCGTCCTTCGCGCAGAAGAATCCCGTTAAGCGCCTCCTGTCTCTCGACGTGGTCCGCGGCATCACCATCGCGTTCATGATCATGGTCAATAACAACGGCGGCCCCGGCTCATGGCATTTCATGAACCACGCTAACTGGAACGGTCTCACCCCCACCGACCTGGTCTTCCCTACCTTCGTCTTCGTCGTCGGAGTCTCGGTTGTTTTCGCCTTTGACGCGCGTTTGGCCAAGGGCGCCCCTCGCGCTCAGCTTGCGAAGCACACCGTCATTCGGGCAGTCGTTCTCATTCTTCTCGGCATCGTCGTCAACAGCTTTCCGTTCTTCAAACTCGACCACATGCGCTTTTACGGCGTGCTGCAGCGGATCGCCGTCTGCTACCTCGTCGTCGGTCTCTTATATCTCTGGGACAACCGCGCCTCCACCAAGTGGATCGCTCTCGCCGCCTGTCTCGTCGGCTACTGGATTCTCGTGCGCTGGGTTCCCATCCCCGGCGTCGGCATGCCCGGCCACGACGTTCCCTTCATGGACATGACCCAGAACCTCGTCTCCTGGATCGATCGGCATCTCTTTCCGTATCACTTGTATCTCTATTCACCCGATCACAATGTGCGCGACCCCGAGGGATTGCTCAGCGATCTCCCCGCCATCGGCACCGCGCTCATGGGGGTTCTCGCCGGCCTCTGGCTGCGTACCACACGGTCAACTTCGACAAAGACTGCCGGCCTCGCCATCGCGTCAATCTCCAGTCTTGCCGTGGGCTACCTCTGGTCGCTCGAGTTTCCCTTGAATAAAAATATGTGGACCAGTTCCTTCGTGCTGGTTGCCGGCGGATACTCGCTCGCCCTGCTCACCTTTGCCCACTTCACCATCGAGCAGATGGGCTGGCGCAAAGGATGGACGTGGCCATGGCTCGTCTTCGGCTCCAACGCCATCGCCGCTTACATGTTCAGCGAACTTACGCCGGGCATACTCGATACCGTCAAGATCCCCTCCGGCTCCGCCTCGCATGTCAACCTCAATGCGTGGACCTTCATCCATGTCTTCGCGCACATACCCAATCCGCACTGGGCCGCCTTTGCCTACTCCGTATCCTTCACAGCATTCTGCTTCATCCCGGTCTGGATCCTGTACAGGAAGAAAATTTTCCTCAAGGTGTAACGCAAGGTATAGCGAGTAGGGGCCATCACACTGCGAGTGTGAACAGGCCTCGCGTGACCGCCAGGGACCACCGCGCCTCACGCAAACTATCCACAATTCATCGGATAACCATCGAGGTACGCCAGGCGTCTATCTACGCTACAGGCACCAAGCCTGAGCAGACAGGTTGCCTAACCGCTCCTGTACCTGGTTTGCCGAAGCCCCCAAGCTTCATCCTTCCGCAGGAGGTCTCGCATGAGTGTACCCGCCGCATCGACCGAGAATTGCGCTTGCAACGCAACTCCATCACCAAGGCGGCGTATCGCATGGGACATCGGCGAACTCCTCATCGGGTATGGCCTGATCCTCGGCGTGATCTGGACACCGCGACCGCTCCAACACTGGCTCTATTTCATCGCCCTCGGATGGTTCATCATCTCCATCGTGCTCTCGTTCGAGAGCTGGAAGACCATGGGCTGCTGTGTGGCCGGATTCTGGCGGTCCTCGTGGGTTGTCGGCGTGGCCCTCATCGTGACAGCCATCGCAACCTTCTTCGCCAGCAGTATGCACACGCTCCACCATCCTGGCGCACCCGTGCAATGGGTACGGACCTTCGCCGGCTACACCGTCTGGGCCCTGACGCAGCAGTTACTCCTGCAGGGATACTTCCTTGCGCGGCTGCTACGCATCATTCCCAACGCCAAAATAGCTGCCCTTGTTACTGCCAGCGTATTTGCGTTCGCGCACCTGCCTAACCCGATTCTTACCCCGCTTACCTTGATCTGGGGACTGACCGCCTGCCTGGTCTTCATCCGCTCGCGTAACGTCTATCCGCTGGCCATCGCGCACGCCATCTTCGGCATCTGCGTTGCCATCACCATTCCCGCATCGGTGCTGCACAACATGCGCGTCGGCCTGGGCTACATCAACTACCGTCCGCGTCCGATTCACCTCAGCCAGAGCGACCACGTCGTATCCACCGACGCGTGGGTAATCGCTGAGGCGCCCACTCTTCGCTGAGCCCGCCAGGCCCGCCCGTAGAACAAGCCGGCGATCGCTGCCATCACCACGTAACGCCAGTTGAAATTCAGGGTCCGCTTATTCCAGTGAGCCAGCCCGAACAATGCTGCCGTCAGCAGCAGGGCCGCGGTCCGCCCCATGCGCCGCTCCAGCAGGTTCTGCAGCCAGCCGCGAAAAAAGAGCTCTTCGGGAATCGCAATGAACAGAAACGTGAAGACAAACGCCCCGACCGCCCGCAGTGGTGAAGGCAAAATCGCATGCAGGTGCAGGAACCCCAGCCACAACCCCAGCGGAATCGCAATCAGCGCATAGATGCAGTATTCGCCCAGGCCCCTGCGCAGATCCCGCAGCGTCAGCCGCAAATCAAATCCGACGCCCTCCAGCCTCCGCACCACAAGGAACCCGAATATCCCCGCATCGAGCAGCAAAATCTTTCCCAGCGCCGCCAGCCCATGCGGCCACGCCGGCTCCAACCAGCGCAGATCCACCGCCAGCCCCAGCGCCAGCAGCACTACAAAATCGCGCCAGTTTCCGCGCTGACCTGAGTCCTCGCTTCGCGCCTGCTCCAGCAGAAACGCAATCGCCACCGGCAGCAGCGCATAAACCGCAAACCAGCCCCACCTGAAAATGCCGAAGGACGTTGCCACAAGCGCATACGGCACACACAGCAGCGCCGGCCCAGCCACGCGCGCCGGCCGCGGCAACCATCTTCCCAGCTTGTCGATAGACGCAGGACAGAACCCCGCCGCCATCATCGCAGCCACAAGAAGAACCGCCGCGACCACTGCGCCCGGCCGCAAAAAATATTCGACATTCATTCGCTTGGGAACTCCGACTATCCCCGGAGCCGATGCAACTTCTCGGCTGCGATGGACCTCAGATACGTTTACAGTGTTGGCGCGGCCTTGCCGTCAGATTCACTAGCGCGGATTCTCCGCAAACTGGATGTCATCAGCTATCAAGACGAGTCGTCCGTTTGCCTCCATGTGAAGTCGGCCCGTGATCGTTGCGACGTCTGATTTTCGCATTTTGCCTGTCGGGAACAGTTCGTGGTACGAGTGCTTCGCGTTGAACTCTTCGGAGTAGTGCAACACCAAGACGGCCTTATACCCACCGTCGAATACGATCGAACCTTCTTTGCCCCACCAAAAATGTCCCCGCACCGAAACAGGACTGGAACCTAACCGGGCGGCGTTGTCTATCGCAGCCGAAACAGTGAATATTTGGGAATCACGCTGAGCATATAGCGCCAAACGGCTGGTTGGTACGCAAATCAAAACAAGGAGGATCACTCGCAGGTTGGGTCGGCTCAGAGCGTTCATCACGGATTCAGGATACTCTTGCGTTCTTTTTCGATTGAAGGAAAAGCAAGCGCCCTATCGAGAAATTTCGGCGCCCGTGAGGGTGCTCTTCATCCTCGACAGCTCAAGAACAGCGTCATTGAATCTGCGGAACCGCTGAGGCCTTCACCGGCCGGAACAGCCACGTCAGCAGCAGCGTAAACAGCAGCCCACCCACCGTGAACTTCAGCCAAACCGGTGCATGCGAAGGCGAGAAAAATCCCTCCAGGCATCCGGCTACCACCAGCATCGGGATCACGCCCGCCACCAACTGTGTCGCCTCGATGCCGCCCTTCGCCACCGATTCTTTCCACCGATATCCGCCGGGAAACAGCATGGCCCGCCCCATGCGAAAACCCGCTCCGCCCGCGATGATAATGGCCGGCAACTCCAGTGACCCGTGCGGCGCAATGAAGCTCCACAACATGAGCGACATGCTGTATTGGTGACAGGCCGCCGCGATCACGCCCAGCATCATGCCGTTGTTGAACAGCATTATGAAGGTGAAGATCCCAAAGGTGATTCCGCCCGCGAACGCCAGGAAACTCACCGACAGGTTGTTGGTCATGATGTGGCTGGTTTCCTTCGGCGCAACGCTCACGATGGAGTCCGTCCACATTTTGTGCTGCTCCATCGTCGCAATCATCGCCGGCCCCACGAAGTGCCGCATGAACTCCGGCCGTGCCATGGTCAGCGCCGCCCCCAGCACCCCCCATGCGATGGTCACCAGCAGCGCCGTACCCACGTAAGGCAACTGCCGTTGAAAGATCACGGGATACTCGTCCTTGAGAAAACGAAACAGCGTCATCCACGTTGTCTTGCGGCGCGAGTAAATGATGTGGTGTGCGCGCGCCAGCAGTTGATTCACATGTTCGCTGTAAGTGCGCGCCGTCTCGTCGCGGCGCAGTACCGAGAGGTCTGCCGCCACCTGCCGGTACAGCAGCGCCATCTCCTGCAGTTCAGCGCGCGAAAGGCTCCCCAGCCCGTTCTGGTCCGAGCGGGTAAGCAGGAAAGCGAGCCGGTCCCAATGCGGCCGGCGCTTGGCAATCCACTGATTCGATAGAATGGGCGCCATGTATCAGACTGACCAAAGTTCAGATCAGCTTAGCATTGAAACACCCGAGCTTGTTGCCATTCAGATGCCCGTGGCCGGTATCGGCAGCCGTTTTATCGCGCTTCTGGTCGATTACCTGATCTGGGGCACCGGCATCGCCTTCGTAATGTGGATCTTCGCCTTCCTGCTGCCCGGCCTGACTGCCTTCAACCGCCTCTCCGCGCAATGGGCAACCGCTCTCTATCTTTTTCTGATCTTTTTGTTCAACTGGGGCTACTTCACCTTGTTTGAGGCCTTCTGGAATGGCCGCACCCCCGGCAAGCGCATCGCCGGCATCCGCGTCATTCAGCGCTCCGGCCGCGCCATCGGTCTCTTTGAATCCATGGCGCGCAACTTTGTCCGCTTCATCGACCAGATCCCGTTCTTCTATGCCGTCGGCGCCATCGCCATCTTCGTCACCCGCGACCATCAGCGCCTCGGCGACCTCGCCGCCGGCACGCTCGTCGTCCGCGACCGCATCGAAGAAGCTCCCATCAGTAGCGAGTCCACCCGCACCTTCACGGCCAACATCTTCGCGCCAGCCGTTCCCACTCCCGAGCCGCACGCCGGCTTCTCGCTGCCCGATCACGGCATTGCCAAACTCTCGGTCTCCGATCTGCAGGTGCTCGAGAGCTTCTTCGCCCGCCGTCTCGACATGCCACTCGCCACGCGCCAGGTCCTCGCCCAGCGCATCGCCGCAGCCATCCAGGCCAAGTCCGACCTTGAGCCGCCGCCCGGCGTCAGCATCGAAACATTTCTGGAGATCACCGCAAGACAACTTCGCGACGTTGCCCGCATGCACTCCTAGTAGCGTTTTGGGCTCCGTGGACGGCAACGTCCTGCCAAGGACAGGTTTCACGAACGGCTGACTAGATTACCGGGATGCGCAGAAGGCGGTAGGCCTCGTTGATTTCGGTCATCTGCTCGTTTGCAAACTCCCGCCCTGCCTGATTGCAGTCGCTGAGCCGGTCGGGGTGCCATTCGCGCACTTTTTGTCGGTACGCGGCCTTGATCTGCCCTCGCGTGCTGGTCCGCGTTACTCCCAGAACTTCGCAGGCACGTTGAAGAGTCATCGGATGGCCGGCCCATTCATTGGCCGCGCAATCACCAGCGAAGTGTGCATAGTCTTCGCGTGCTTGTGCTGTGGTATTCGCCGCGGATTCTCGCGATCGCTGGAAGGAGAAGCTGAACGAATCGGGCGACGGACGAGTCGAACGGAAGAATTCCATCAACAACAGATTCTCTTCCGGAAAACATTCCTCCATGGATTCAGGGTCTTCGCTTTCGACGGTCTCATCTTCGCAGTCTGCCATCATGCGCAGTCTGATTTGCAGATTGTTGATCGCTGCGGTCACCCCAAGCGTCCAGCATTCCACAAAGAATTGCGGATCCGGTTCCACATCGTCCTTAAGCAGTTCCTGGAAGTCGCGTACAAATCCCCGATCTCCGGGCCGGATTGAGTCGCCTCTTTGCCCGGTACCGCAGCCTTCTTGACTGATCGAGCCGGACCGGCCGTCAACACGAGATCGGTGTTTCATCTTTCTTCCTCCGCACCTTTGGTAGCTGCCGACTGCTCAATCGCCCGAATGATCTATCGGCACAAATGGATTGTTTCTCCATGCCACAAGCCAACCGCGGTCCATCGAATTACCCGGTCGACCATGAGCACCGCTCTTGGCTCCTCCCTCGACTGAATTACCAATTCCCTGTTCGGGCCCACATCCCCACCCTCGCCCTCAAGTTGTCCCATCCCTCTCCACGAGCGACAATGGACATGGCCGTCAAATGGAGCAGGAAGGCAACTGGTGAAACGGATCGTGCAACCGAAGCTGGCATTGGCGCTTTTCCTCACCGCCGCTTGCGTCTTTGCACAGTCCCCAGGGCAGCTCAACGACCTTCGCCAATCCGCCCTCGCCTTCGAACAACAAGGCAAATTCGTCGAGAGCGAAGAAGCCTGGCGCGCTTTCCTCGAGTCGCACCCCTCCGACGCAGAGCCCTACGCACACCTCGGCCTGCTTGAAGCACGGCAGGATCACTACAAAGAAGCGGTTCCTCTCTATCGCAAGGCCCTCGCGCTCAAACCAGCGATACCCGGCCTGCGCCTGAACCTCGGCCTTGCCCTCTTCAAAGACGGAGACCTCAAAGGTGCGATCCCCGAGTTCACCTTTCTGCTCAAGAGCGCGCCGCCTAACTCGCCAGAAGCCTTGCGCTACACCATCCTCTTGGGCATGGCCCATTACGGTCTCAGCCAATTCGCCGAAGCCGCGCCGTACCTCAAGACTGCCGCCGACGCCGATCCGCAGAACCTGCCCATTCGCCTGGCCCTCGCGCACAGCTATCTTTGGTCAAAGCAGTACAGCCGCGTCCTCGATGTCTACAAAGAGATCCTCTCCCTCGATCCGGACTCCGCCGAAGCCGACATGCTCGCTGGCGAAGCCCTCGACGAGATGAAAGACGCTCCGGGCGCCATCGACATGTTCCGCAAGGCCGTCAAAGCCAAGCCGGACGAGCCGGACGTCCACTTCGGCCTCGGCTACCTGCTCTGGACTGAGAAGCAATATCCTGAAGCCATCAAGGAGTTTCAATCCGAACTGGCCATCGACCCCAACCACGCGCAGTCCATGCTCTACATCGCCGATGCCAACATACAAATGAACCAGTACGCCGACGCCGGGCCTCTTCTCGAACACGCCGTCAAGCTCGACCCCTCGCTCGGCCTCGCGCACCTCGACCTCGGCATCCTCGCCGCCAACGACGGCCGTAACGATGATGCTCTTCGCGCGTTCCTCGCCGCTGAAAAACTCACCCCCAACGACGTGAATGTGCACTGGCGCCTTGGCCGCCTCTATCGCACCATGGGTCGCAAGGAAGAAGCCAAGATTGAGCTCGACAAGGCAAGCAACATCACAAAATCGGCTGATCAGGAACTCTACAAGAAGATTTCAGGTGGCCAGGCTAAACCTGCAGACGCGACCGCTCCCTCTACCGGACCCACGAACAAATAGCCGCCCCATCAATGTTGGCTAGCGTGCGCCGCGATCGCGGACTCTTTGGCCAGAAGCTCTGACAACGCCCTCTCCGGGCAGATGTGTTGCACCTCGAGCCGTTGCAGATCCTCTTCCGTCTCGACCGACGTAGCAACCGTCAGGAGGCAATAGAGGCAACGCGTATTGTAAGTCCCATTTTCGTTCTGTGTTCGGTTGTACATAACTACCATCCACCTGCTCGTGCGGAGCAAGGTTTCTCGATAGTACGCAGCGGACGAAACCAAAGAACGTGACTTGCATCACGACCGCGTGTGAGAAATGAACACGCGTATGTTCATCCCGGCAAGCCTATAAGCCGTGAGTTCATGAGGTATCAAATTTTCGTGTTCTGATTTTGATCGCGTCGCAATTGCCAGCACGGGCTTTCGCCGTTTTGCGAAAAAATCGACACTGAACAGGGAACATCACTCGTGCCCAGATAGTCGAACTCTGACTTGTTGCCCTTCAGCGGAACCGTGAGGTATCGATTGACCGTGATGGACCCCTGCGGCGATCCGCGCATCTTGTAAACAGCCCAATCGCCGAAGTAAAGCGCCACGAATGCCCCCACCAGCGTCACGAGAACCCGTCGCACCCACTTCAACATCCAGCTCAATCCTCCAAGCTCCGTCTCCGTCCGATACTACGCGATCTGCAACGACTTCCGCCCGCACTCGTAGGTGGGAATGCACGATAAGCGCATGGCCCATCAAAAAGATGTATGAACGAGTTACACGCAAAAGCAAAAGGGCCGGCATCGCCGGCACTTTTGTTCATTCCACTCCCAATCGCTAAACGTGATGCGCCACTGAAGCCGCCCGCGGCGACACTCCGCTCAGCTCTGCCGCACGTGCTTCGGCATACGAGGCCGCGCCTATCAGCGCCGACCCGCTATCCAGAATCACGCGCACCGGCATGTTGATCAGCAACTGACTGAGCCGTCCCTTGTCCTGGAACGCCTTGATGAACGTGCCGTCCTTCAGTTTCTCCAGGATCTTCGGAGCGATTCCGCCGCCCACATACAATCCACCCACCGACAGCACCTTCAACGCCAGGTTTCCCGCCTCTGCGCCGTAGATCGAAACCATCATGTCCAGCGCCTTCGCGCAAATCTCGCTCTTCGCCGACAACGCCATCTCCGTGATAACGCTGTTCGGGTCGTGCGCTTCGGCGATCTTGTCCGCAAGCCACTTCGGCTCTTCCATGCCACGGCCGTCGCGCAGGAACTCGTAGATATTCGTCAGTCCCATACCGCTCACCACGCGCTCGTAGCTCACGCGACCGCTGTATTTCCGCTGCAGAAAGCGCAGCAGCTCGATCTCTTCCTCATTACGCGGACCAAAATCCGTATGCCCGCCTTCTGACGGATACGGCACGTGAATCCGCCCGTTCCACGCCAGGATGCCTTCGCCCAGCCCGGTTCCCGCCGCAATCAATCCGCGGTTGCCGATCTGGCTCGCATCGCCGTCACTGAGCGTGTAGATCTGCTCAGCCCCCAACTCGGCAACGCCATACCCGTTCGCTTCCAGATCATTGATCAGGAACACGTGATCAATGCCGAGATTCTTCGCAAGCTCCCGGCTGTCCAGTGTCCATGGCAGGTTGGTCAACCGAAGTCGTCCGTCACGCACCGGACCCGGAACGCCAAAACAGGCCGCGGTCACCTTGTCTGTGCCCAGAAATTCCTTGACGATCTCCTCGAGGCCCGAATATTCCCTCGCTGGAAACTGCTTGTCCCGCGTTTGGCTCAACTTGCCATCGGTAAAGTCATACAACGCCAAGTGGACCTTGGTTCCGCCCACATCACCTGCCAAAATCATCGTTCTCTCTCCAAAATCCCACGGCCCTGCCCATCCGTTGCGGGCAACAGCGCAGCAGCATCCTTATCCAGGATCAGAGTGAGTATACCGCTTGCAGGCCATATCAGCTGACTCGGCAGCCGCTCCGGATCGCGCGGCCCGGTAAAGACTTCCTTCACCAGTTCAGCCTTGTTCTTGCCACCAATCAGGAAGAACACTGAACTCCCCTGGTTGATCACCGGCCACGTCAGGGTGATGCGCCACGTGTCTTTTTGCGGAACCTGGTTCGCCGTCACCAGCCGCCCCATCGTGTGGATCGCCTCGGTGTGCGGAAATATCGAAGCCGTGTGCCCGTCGTCTCCCATCCCCAGAGAGATCAGGTCAAACCGCGGGCTCTCTGCGCCCTCCAGCCTGAAGTTGTTCCTAAGCAGCGACTCGTACCGCGCCGCCGCAGCCTCGGGCTCCAGTTCGCCCTCCATCCGATGTACTTGCTCCGGCTTCAGCGGAACGTGATCCAGCATCGCCTCGCGCGTCATCCGGTAATTGCTCTCAGGGTTATCCGGCGGAACCGTCCGCTCATCTACCCAGTAAAGCTCCAGCTTGTCCCACGGCATTTGCCTGAGCCAGGGCCGCGAGGGATCGGCCAGCAACTGGAACGCCGCCTTCGGTGTCGATCCACCGCTGATCGCAATCCGAGCCAACCCACGCTTCGCCACCGCCTGCTCCACCACCTCGACAAAATGCTGTGCTGTCCGCCGCGCCAGCCCAGCCGCATCCGGCTCCACAATGTATTCAATTCTCAGTTTCGCCGCCATCCCACCGGACCTCCGATTTCTACATTAAATGCCCGGTCCATGCGCGTTCATAAAGCGAAACTTGCCGGAGTTCGCAGGATCTGCTTATGGCCACTTCACAGTGAGCGCATAGATCTCCTGTGAGCCCGTATCGCGGGCGAATACCGGCGAGTCATCAGCGGCAACGCCAAACTGGGTATTCAGTCCCGGACCAACGGCGAGGGGCAGACTCTTCAAGCTGGTGATGGTTTCCACCTGGCGATCGGCCAGCCGTACGCGAAAGACCATGGGCTCCGGGCCGCCAGTGGTGTAGTAGATGTACCTATAATCCGGTGAGTGTTCCACGTTTACCATGTAGCCGGGCAGAGTGGCCGAGACCAGGTCAGACCATTTCCCAATTTTGAGATCGAAAATCATGAGCTTCTTGCTGTCTTCAGTGATTGCGACCAGCAGGTCGTCGGCGACCCATCGCACGGTATAGAAGCCTTGAGACCCGGGAACGACGGAGCGTTTGCCCGTGCGCAGATCGAAGAGCTGGATGTTCCTATGTCCCGGATTGCTGCTGTCAATGAAGACCAGGCGATTCCCGTCCGGGGACCATCTTGCACTATGGCTGTCAGCCTGTACCAGCGTCTGCGGCGTGCCTCCCTCAGCACTGATCAGACAAGTCGCGCCCGTCGATGTCGAATACACAACGCGTGTCCCGTCGGGTGAAATAGCGGGATAGAAAACCTGGGCAGGGGGGAACGTAAGCTGCAACGGGTCGGTTCCGTCCGTGCGGCTACGCCACAATGCATGATCCGGAAAAACAGTGTAGGCGACCCACTTGCCATCCTTTGAGAAGGTTGGACTGAACGCCGCTATGCCAGGAAGCAAAGCAAGAAACTGCTTCGACTTCGCGTCACAGCGGACCAGTTCACCCCGCTGTTCGGTACCCACGGCAAAGATATGTTTCCCATCCCGCGCCACGACGGGCATGGTGTAAGAGAGTGGACCGTTGGTCAGCTGAATGGGTTGCAGCGGCCGTGAAAGGAACCCGGTCTTCATGGGCAAGGCCCAAAGATCGTGCCGGTTTTCGTAGCGACTCACATAGACAATGTATCGGCCATCGGGAGTCCACGCAGGGCAGCAAACCCGCCCGGTTTCGGTGCTGTTCACCAGGGTACGGAGATCTGAGCCGTCTAAACCAGCCTCGTTAATGGTGCGCACCCTGGGCTTATGCAGCATAAAGACCACACGCTTTCCATCCGGGGAAACACTGGGCCAATCGATGGCGTCGTCGGCGCTGAGAGTCCGGCGCGGATTGGAGCCATCTTTGTCCGCAATGTAGAGGTCCTTGCCAAGGGCGTAAAGGATCCGTCCGTCCGGTAAAAGGTCTGCGTCCTGCGACTCAATCGATCCCAGTCGGCGCGGTTCGCCGGTGGGCAGCGGGACGGCCCAGAAAGGAAGAACGTAGTTGTCGCCTGCAGCGCCCAGCAGATACGATCCGTCCTGGCTCAACGCCGTGAATTGGAAGTTGGCGAAGCGGATCGGAATGATGGCTGTGGCGCCGCCAGCAGTCGCAACTTGCGCTGTTTGATAACTACCTACGGAGCCTTCGAGAAAGTAGATCCGCGAGCCGTCGGTTACTAACCTGCCGCCGCCGCCTTTCACCGTGCCGTCATTGGTGAGTCTCGTTACGGCTTCTACGACAGGAACTGCTGGCGGCTGCCTCCACCACACGATGAAAGGTGCGCCGATTGCGACAATCGCCACAGTTGCTGCGATCCAGATCCACTTTCTGCTCGCAGCCTGTTGGGCAATGGCAGGCAGCGCTGTGCTGCTCGCGTCGGAGAGAGCTTCGAGCGCGAATCCAAAGTCCGACGCGTGTTGAAAACGCTGCTCCGGGTTCTTCGCCAGGCATCGGCTCACAATCTTCTGCAACCCCGGTGCAAGGCTTGGCGCAACCTGCGAAATCGCCGGCGGATCTTCGTTCAGGATCGCTGTCATCGTTTCTACCGACGTGGCTTTTTGAAACGCCCGCTTGCCGCTGAGCATTTCGTAGAGAATCACGCCGACGGCGAAGATATCGCTGCGCGCATCCGCAGCTTGTCCGCGCGCCTGCTCAGGCGACATGTAGCCCACGGTACCCAGCACCTGTCCTGGCGCTGATTCCTGCCGATAGGGGATTGTCGAATCATCCGCGGTTGCAGCCTTGGACGGATCGAGCCTGGCCAGCCCGAAGTCGAGGATCTTGATCCGCCCATCTTTCGTTACAAAAATGTTCTCTGGCTTAAGATCGCGGTGAACGATCCCGGCACTGTGCGCGGCCGCGAGCCCCCGGGCGAGTTCGATGCCGGCGTCGAGCACTTCCCGCAACCGCATCGGTCCTTTACGAAGGCGATCACGCAGCGTTTCTCCCTGCAGCAACTCGGTAACGATATACGGCGATCCGTCGGACTTGCCGACGTGGAAAATGGAAACAATATTGGGATGATTCAGAGCGGCCGTGGCCTGCGCCTCCAGTTCGAAGCGCCGCAGACTCTCCGGATCGCGCGACCAGTAGGCGGGGAGAACCTTGATCGCCACATCGCGCTTCAGAGCGCCATCACGCGCGCGATAGACCTCTCCCATGCCCGCCCGCACCCAAAGGTGCGACGATCTCATAAGAGTCCAGCCGGGAGCCCGCAATAAGCGTCATTTGTGGCTTGAATTATATCCCGAGCTGCGCGCTGATTCGCTCACCGGGTTCAACCGCGCGCCTCTACGCCACATTCGACATCGACCTCCACGCTTACCGGCAACGAAGTGCCCGCGAGCTTTACAAAAAGCAAAGGCGGCGTATGCATCGCACGCGCCACCTGAAATTCCGTCTTAAGAAACCTATCGCCCCAGATACGCCCGATACTGCTGCTCGATAATTCCCGCCGCACGCGCCAGCGCCAGCTTCGACAGGTCGTATTGATAGAGGCTCACAACATAGCTAGTCTGCACTCTCGCCAGCGAAGCCTGCGCTGTCACGAGCGGAAGATTGTCATCCACGCCGGCATTTACGCGGTCCGTCTCATCGCTTACCGTCTGCGTAGCTAGCTCGACATTCGACTTCGACACTTCCACCAGCTTCTTCGCCGCTTCCACATCCAGCAGCGCCGACCGTACCTGCTGATCGATCTTGCTCCGCAGGTCCTCAAGCTGCGCATTTACCGCGGCCAATTGCGCGGCCGAAGCGTCTACCCCTCCGCGAATGCCTGCCTCGCGGAAAATCGGCACATTCAGCGTCCCCACTGCCGAAAACACACCATGGCTGGGGCTCCCATTCACCTTGTCGACGCCATAGAATCCGCTGAAGCTCAAACTCGGCAGCCGCTGCGCCCTGTAAGCCGAATGCAACGCCCGCACCTCGATCAGCTGGTTCTGCAGATTCTGATAGTCCTGCCGATTCTTGTATGCAATTGCCCGCACCTCCGCCGGAGTTTGCTCCGCAAGGTCGCTATACGGTGCCCGATCGGTCAGCACGATCTGCTGTCCCGGATCGATCCCGATCTCGCGCTTCAGCAGGATCAGATCTTTCTCTTCGGCGTTCTGCGCCGCAATCACGACCTGCTGCTGCGTCTGCAACTGTACCCGAGCCCGCAGCTCATCCAGGTTCGCCATCGTGCCTGCCGCATGGGCGTCGCGCGCGTTCTGCCATGCCACCTCGTCGGCCTTCTCCAGCGCCGTCGCATTGTCTACTTCGCTCGCATCTGCAATCGCGTGCAGATACGTCGACGCTACCTGCTGCACCACCTCGCCGCGTGCCGACATTTTCGCGAAGTACGCTGACTTGGCTGCCGCTCCCGCAGCCTTCCATCCCGCAATCACCACACCGGAAATCAGCGTCTGATTCAAAGACACCTGCCCTTGTGTCAGGTCATCCTTGGTAATCAGCGACAGCCCAGGGGGAATTCCCCCCGGAAACAGTCCCGAAAATTGCTTCAGCGTACTCGGCCCGAACCCCAGCGCCGCCAGGTTGTGCTGGAAGACACCAGTGCCTCCGCTGAGGTTGATCGTCGGCAAAAACTCCTGCAGCGCCTGCGTTCTTCTCACCCTGAAACTGCTTCTCGCCGCTCTCGGCTTCCCTTAGCCCCAGGTTGTTCTCCAATCCACGCCGAATCGCCTCGTCCAGCGACAGCTTCAGCGGCTCATCCGTCACCGCATGAACCGTCACGCTGCCATAGTAGGGATTCGTCGCCGAACTCGGGTTTGGTGGTTGCACTTGCGCATTCGCAAGCGTACATGCCAGCGTCAAGGCCATAAGGCACACCACGCCACCCGCCTGCACGCCGGCAAAATGTTCCGCTTCTTTCACGTCCATTATTTTCTCAGATGTCCCAGCGGCCGTAAGGATTCCCCATCACACGCAAAAAGTGAGCCAAACCGGGGCGAATCAGCCGCTTTCGCCCCGAAATCCGGCTATATTTGCTGCCGCGCCCACCTCCCACGCCGGAATAGCACCATTCCCGCCACCGCAATGCTGCATTCAGCAATCACGATCGCCAGAAATACCCCTTCGCTATGCATATGAAGCGATACCGCCAGCCACCACGCCAGCGGAAGCTCCAGCACCCAGAAGCCGAAGAAGTTCACAATCGTCGGTGTCAGGGTATCTCCGGCACCGTTGAAGGCCTGAAGCATCACCATTCCGTACGCATACCCGATGTTGCCACAACTGAATGTGCGCAGTGCCACCGCAGCAATCGGCACCACCGCCGGATCGTTCACAAACAGCCGTACCACCGGCGTAGCAAACACGATGAAGAACACCCCAATCACGCCGAGGAACAGCATGTTGTAGAATCCCGTTTGCCACACCGATTGGGCCGCACGATCCGGCCTCTTCGCGCCCAGGTTCTGCCCCACCAGCGTCGCCGCCGCATTGCTCAATCCCCACGACGGCAGAATGAAGAACACCACGATCCGAATCGCAATCGTGTATCCCGCCACAGCCGCGGCGCCGAAGATGGAGATAATTCGCACCAGCACAATCCAGCTCGCATTCGCAATCGCAAACTGCAAGATGCCTGTCACCGAAACCCGCAGCAGTCGCAGCATCACGCGCACATTCAAGCGCAGATGCCGCACGAGGATGTGAATACGCTCGGTACCTTTCAGCAGTCGATAGAACTGGTACAGCACGCCGATCGACCGACCCGTAAACGTCGCCAGAGCTGCGCCCGTTACACCCATCCGCGGAAACGGCCCCAGCCCGAAGATCAGACACGGATCGAGTACGAGGTTGATGATGTTCGACACCCACAGCAATCGCATGGCAATCGCGGCGTCGCCTGCTCCGCGAAAAATTGCGTTATTCAGGAAGAGCATGACGATCGCGCCGCAACCACCCAGCGCAATCCGCGCATACCCCGAGCCGCTCGCCACAATCTCCGGCGATGCGCCCATCGCGCGCAGCAGTTCCGGTGCATAAATTCCCGCCGGAATCCCCATCGCCAGCGAGATTGCCAGGCCAACCACCACCGCCTGCACGCCTGCAATCGCCGCGTCTTCCGGGTCCTTCTCGCCAATGCGCCGCGCCACCATCGCCGTAGTCGACATCGACACGCCAAGGCCGATCGCAAACACCAGTGCCAGCATCGACTCCGTGATTCCCACCGTCGCCACTGCATTCGCGCCCAGCCGTCCCACCCAGAACACATCCGTTACGGCAAACAGCGACTCCAGCACCATCTCCAGCACCATCGGGATGGCCAGCAGCAAGATGGCACGATTCAGATTTCCCGTTGTGTAGTCCTGGTGCGAGCCTTTCAGGGCCTCGCGCACCGAAGACCAAATGCCGCGATCGCCCTCAGTCGGCGGCGGCGTCAACCATTCAAGAACTGACATTGCAAAGCTCCACGTTGTCCGGCGCGCACGCGCGGACAAATGCGAAGGGGTTACGCTGCGATCAGATTGTGATTTGCAGAATCACCCCAGGTCTGAATCTGACCTCGGGGACGAAGGAAAGGGAGAGCCCGAGGCAATGTTCAGCGCGAAGGTCGTACGACGACAGGCATGAACATTGTTCTCCTCCAAAGCCGGCGAGACCGGCGGGTGTTCAGACTATAACCCGATTTCAATCTCAAATTCCAGCGAAATCCAATTGGGCGCCTGGTCGATTGTTAGATTGAAGTTGGATCTCACAGAGGCAAAGCAGTAATCCCATTGGTCCAGATACTCCTTCTGTGCAGTTGTTTCCCCAGTCACAATTCACTATCCTTGCCTCGTCAACCCAAAGCCATGCGCAAGTCTCGCGAAGTCCACCTCACTCTCCTCGCAGCGGTCGCTCTCTCCATGACGGCCTGCCGCACCGAACCACGCGATTGCATTGATCCGCAGGGTCATAAGGAGCCCGACTCCTACTGCGACGCAACTGGCGGACACGGCATTTATCACTACGTCTATGGCGGATCGAGTGGTGGGCATTTCGGCGATTCGGTCATTGGTGGCAGCGCCACACCGCGCGGCGGATTCGGCGGCATCGGTGGTTTCGGCGGCGACTCCGCCGGAGGCGAATGATGCGTCGTCGCACTCTCACTCCGCGCACCGACTGGCAAAAGCGCGTCGAAAAAATCGGCCTCACCTATCACACCCTCGCTGACGGCACTCCGTATTGGGACGAGTCCGCCTACTGGGAATTTTCCGCGCGCGAAATCGATCGACTCGAAGCAGCCACCAACGAAATCCAGCGCCTCGCCCTTGCCGCCGGCGACATCATTCTCAACCAGGATCGTCTCGCGCAAATGGGCATACCCGCCGTGGCCCACGCAGCCATTCGCGCGGCATGGAACGCCGAACCACCCGCACTCTATGGCCGTCTCGATCTCTCGTACGATGGCGACACCATCAAGCTTCTCGAGTACAACGCCGACACGCCCACCGGACTCGTCGAAGCTGCCGTCGCGCAATGGTACTGGCTGCAGGACTGTTTCCCCGACGCCGATCAGTTCAACTCCGCGCACGAAAAACTCATCGCTAAATGGAAAGACCTCAAGGACTACACCACGAGTCCGATCTACCTTGCCGATGGCGGCAGCGAAGAAGATCGTATGACGACGGCGTACCTCGAAGACACTGCGCAACAGGCTGGCATCAGGACGCGCCACATCGGCATGCAGCAGATCGGCTGGGACGCAAAACGCGCCGCCTTCGTCGATCTCGACAATCACGCCATCGGCACGCTCTTCAAGCTCTATCCGTGGGAGTGGCTGCTGGCCGAGCCATTCGGACCGAACGCGCTTTCAACATTGCCGCCCGCATCGCCATTGCGCGAGTATGGCCCTCGCAAAGATCGCCGCACCTGGGGATCGACGCTCTGGATCGAGCCCATCTGGAAGATGATGTGGTCAAACAAAGCGCTGCTCGCCATTCTCTGGGAACTGAACCCCGACCACGAACTGCTGCTCCCCGCATATCTCGACGGCCCGCGCGAACTCACGAGCTACGTGCGCAAACCCTTCTTCGGCCGCGAAGGGCAGGGAGTCGCCGTCATCCAAGAAGGCAGCGTTGTAGAAGGCGCACCCGGCTCCGGCACCGCGGAAAACTGCGTCTGCCAGGCCCTCGCTCCCATGGCCAATGCAGGAGGCAAATCCGCTGTCTTCGGCTCCTGGCTCATTGACGGCGAATCCGCCGGGATGGGCATCCGCGAATCGAAGGGGCTGATTACCAACAACACCAGCAGCTTCGTCCCGCACCTTTTCCGATAGCAGTGAGGAACCTGTAGCTTCCTATCTAGTCCGCTTGTATCAATGGTCTGTTGTTGGCTGCTTCCTGCGCCTGCTCCAGCTCGGAAATTCGCTGGGAGAGAATGCGCTTCAGGTCCGCAATCGTAGGAGAGGCAGAGTCTCCGGCTTGTTCCAGCCTCTGGAGCTTCGCTTTAAGTTCATCGAGGGGATCGTGAAGCCGCCAGCGAGTCGGATAGTTGAACTCCGTCATAGGCTGCCCCAGGAGGAAATGCTGGTCTTGGGGGAGCACTCGCGAACTCGATTCAGCGCGATGTCCAGAGAGGCAACACGCCGAAGAAAGAGCTCCTTGGATTCGAAGGAATTGGAGGTTCGGTTGCCATTATGACGTGGTCCGATGCTCCGGAGGGAATCGGGGGAGGGGACTCGGGCGCTGGATGGCGGCTGTTTTTTCATTTGGAGAAACTAGAGTGCTTGCAATGCAGATGAAATGGCGGTGTCCGAGATCACAACAGATCGAGGCGTTCGGGACGACTGTTGGGCCAGCCACTGGGCGGAGCCGAGGCGAGTTGTGGCCTTGCGTATCCAGGTGATTGTATTTACGGTCTTTCGGGCGCGAGCCTGCTGGCGGACAGTCAATTCCTGAGTGAACCTGGAGAGTTCGCTGGGGGGAAAAATGCAAAGAAAAAATCTGCGACCATCTTCGAACCTACCGAAGACAGCCGCAGATCTCTAATAACTGATCTCTGATCCCTGGCTTACTCCTCTTCCTCTTCCACTGGCCGCTTGGCATTCGCCAGGATCTTGTCGGCTACGAGCTGCGGAACGATGTCATAGTGGTTCATCTCCATCCGGTAGCTGCCCTTGCCCTGCGTCATCGAAGTCAGGAGCGTGCCATACGTGAGCATTTCGGCCATCGGAACCTCGGCGTTGATCAGCGTTGTACGTCCTTTGGATTCCATGCCCTGCACGCGCCCGCGCCGGCTGTTCAGGTCGCCCATCAGCGTTCCGGCAAACTCGTCGGGCGCCTCGATCTCGACCTTCATGATCGGCTCAAGCAAACATGGCTTGGCCTGCTCCATGCATTTGCGGAAAGCCAGCCGTCCCGCAACTTTGAACGACATTTCGTTCGAGTCCACGTCGTGATAGCTGCCGTCGTAAACCGTCGCCTTGAAGTCGACGACCGGATAGCCGGCCAGGTACCCGCGCGCGGCCGATTCCACGATGCCCTTTTCGACCGCCGGCACAAACTGACGCGGAATCGCGCCGCCGAAGATCTCGTTGCCGAAGACAAACCCGCCGCCCCGCGGCAAAGGCTCCATGCGGATCTTGCAGTCGCCAAACTGCCCATGCCCGCCGCTCTGCTTCTTGTGGCGTCCATGCCCCTCGGCGCGTCCGCGGATGCTTTCGCGATAGGGCACCTTCGGCGCTTTTAGAGTCACCTCTGCGTGATAGCGTTTCTTCAGCCGCGACACGATCGACTCGATGTGAGGTTGCCCTGCGCCGGCAATCAGAAATTCATTGGTCTGCGGATCGCGAAAGAACCGGATAAGCAGATCCTCTTCCATCAGCTTGTGAATTGCGGGCGCCAGCTTGTCTTCATCGGCGCGGCTCTTGGGTTCAATCGCGTAAGTCATGGCCGCCTCAGGCAGGGGCGCCAGGTCAACCTGGATATCAGCGCCTTTGGCTCCCAGCGTGTCGCCGGTCAGCGTCTCGCGGAGCTTGGCCACCGCACCCAGATCGCCAGCGTGCAATTCCGCAACTTCAACAGCCTTTCGTCCCTGCATCACGCTCAGGTGCGAGAGACGCTCCTGCCCGCGCCGCGTGTAGTTCTCGAGCGTCGCATCGTTCTTCACCACGCCGCTGACAACCTTGAAGAAGGTAATGCGCCCCGCAAACGGATCGCTCATCGTCTTGAAGACCACCAGAGCCGTGGGTTCGCCATCGTCTACTTTGCGGAAGGAGACGCCGTTTCCCGCGCCCGAATCGCCGCCATTGCCGTTGGCCGCCACCGCCTGCATCGCCGCCGTCTTCACCGGAATCGGGGCGCGCTCGGTGGGCGACGGCGCATACACCTTGATGAAATCCAGAAGATGGTCGGTCGCAACATTTGCGCCGCCGCTGGCAAACAAGACCGGGAAAATGCGGTCCTCGCGAATCGCCTCATGCAGCGCGCTAATAAGGTGTTGCTCGGGAATTGTCCCCTGGGCGAAGAACTCTTCCATCAGCTCGTCTTTGCCCTCGGCAACGAGCTCCACCAGCGCTTCGTGCGCCTCCTTGGCCTGCTGCGCGATGCTTGCCGGTATCTCGCCTGTAATCTTGCCGCGTCCATCGCCGTTCGGCGTGTAATGGAACGCTTCCATCGTCACCAGGTCTACGACGCCATGAAATCCCTGCGCATCCGAGATGGGCATCTGCACCGGCACGCAATTGCGTCCCCACCGCTCGTGCAGGTCATCAATCAGCGCGCTCAATCCGCCGCCGCCACCGGCTTTCGGATGATCCATCTGGTTGATCACCACAAACCGCGGAACATTCGCCTCTTCGGCGTACTTCCAAACCCGCTCCGTGACAGGCTCAATGCCATGCTGGGCGTTCACCACCACGCACGCCGCCTCGACGGGCAGCAGTGCAGCCCGCGCCTCGTGCGAGAACATGTGGAATCCCGGCGTGTCTACAAAATTGATTTTTACGCCCTGCCACTCGGCAAAGGCCACAGCATTCTGCATCGTCGTGCCGCGCGCTATTTCTTCTTCGTCATATGCGGTGACAGCGGTGCCGTCATTCACTCTTCCTTGTGTCGGTGTCATCTTAGCGGCATGCAGCATCCCGGCAATCAACGATGTCTTGCCGCTTTGCGCATGCCCCACTACAGCTACGTTGCGGATCTCACTTCCCTGGTACGTTTTCATGGTTTACCTCGTCTTGGATTAGGTCTTTGATGATGCGCAGGTCCGCCCCAGGTCTCAGAATCGAGACGTGGGATGCGCGGCGAATCGTGGGGTACCCGGTTCAAGGACTGCCAGCGGTCGTGGTCTCCCACCCATTTCGCAAACCCTGCGAAATGGATGGGGCACCCAGCATCCAATTCCGGGACACCTGATGCTTTGAAATGCGTGAAGGTTTGGCACAGGGACACAGTGAAGGCGTCCGTCAGGACGTCACTGCGTCCGGGTTGCCGGGCTCGAGCGCCCGGTCTGCCGTCTTCCTCGTCCATGCGGAGAGTCTCCGGCAGGCGCCAGGCGGTCTAGTGTAAAGAAGGACCGCCGGGCGTCTAGCTTTAAGAAAACGGATGCTATCACAGCCGGAGTATGAACGTCCTGTGACAAAAAATACAGGGGAGAGGGATCAGTGATCGGAGTCAGTTACCAGTTTAGGACTGGGAGCAGCGCGGAGTAGTCATCGGTCCACGGGCGCAGACCCGTCACGGGCTCGGGATACGTGGCCGCCCTTGCAATCTCGGGCTGAGCAAAGAAATCCTGGTTATCGCTCAGCAGCATCCAGGTCGCCGTGAACTCACCTCGCCGATCATTGGCCACTGTTGCGACGGTGACTGCCCCTATCCCCGCGGTTTTGGCCAGCAAGGCGATGGGTGCCTCAAGGTCGACGTGCCGATTCGAGATATGAAATGCGATGACTCCACCCGGCGCCAGATGCCGCCGATAGAGCGCGAGTGCCTGCGTCGTCAGCAGGTGCAGCGGAATCGCGTCGCCGGAAAATGCGTCAACCACCAGCACGTCAAATCCCTGGGGTGGTTCTTTTGCAAGTGAAGTGCGCGCGTCCCCTTTGACGATCGATACCTGTGCGGCCGAATCGCGAATGTAGGTGAAGACATTCCGCGCGATCGGCTCGACGGCGGGATTGATTTCATAAAACTGGATCCGATCGCCCGGTCGCCCGTATGCAGCAACAGTCCCTGCGCCCAGACCAATCACTCCAATGTTGCGCGGTCGCCCGTTACAGCAGAAGCGAATGGCCAGTCCAACTCCCGAGTCCTCGGCGTAATAGCTGGTTGGCGTTTTGCGTTCTTCATCGGTGCCGAAGATCTGCGTCCCATGCTCTACGTTGCCGTTAGTCAGCGTGCGCAAAGTAATTCCAGGGACGGCGATTTTCTGCTTCACTCGCAGCGCGCCATAGAAATTCCGCACTGCAACGGTTGTGCTGCGCTGATTCACAATGTTGATCCAGAAGATCTGTACCGCCATGACGATTGTGGCCACACCCCACAGCAGCCGCGAACTCCACCCGTCCTCCCACGTCACCAGCATCGCCAGCAGTGCGGTGAAGCAGCAGGTAATCACGAGATCGATGTTGAAGCGGAACAGCAATGGGAACAGAATGCCGATGACGAATGAACCGAGCGCTCCTCCCGCGGCGAACAGCAGGTAGAACATTGTCGACTCAGACGCGCGACGCGGTCGCAGCCGGTACGCCTCGCTGTGGCAAAAGAGGCAGGATGCAAACGCTTCGATCAGAAAAAATCCGATGCTGATACGCAGCGGCCACTCCACATCCTGCTTCGACAGCGCGTAGCCAAGCCCTGCAAGCATCAGGATCAGAAAGCGAGCGAGAAGGCTGCGCGGCAGCAGGCGAGGAAATTCGAAAGCAATGATAATGGTTAGCAGATAAACCGCGAGCGGCAGAATCCACAGCAGGGGAATCGCTGCAATGTTTGCTGTCAGATAGCTGGTGACCGCGCACAACTGCATTGCCGCCCCCATCGGCAGCAGGATCCAAAGGAGCTTCTGCGCCGGCAGCGCAGCCATTCCTTCCTCGGCCTCGGCTGTGACATTCTGCGTGATCGGGCGCGCCATTGCCGTCCGCGCCTTCCACGCCAGCACGCCGGTGATCACCGCGAACACTGCGAATCCACAGCACCACGCAACGCGCTGTGCCTCGAGCGTCAATCGCGGTTCGATCAGCGTCGGATAAAGTCCCAGCGCCAGCAGCGATGCCAGGTTCGATAACGCGAACAGCCGATAGGGAATCCCCGATCCGTGCAGCCGCGCCCACCATACCTGCATCAGGGGGCTTGTCGTTCCGAGCACCAGGAAGGGAAGACCGATGGTGCTGCCAAGCACAGCAAATACGGTGAGGATGGGATGTGTCGATCCTCCGCCAAGTCCGCTGTTCCGTGCGCACCAACTCACCGCCGACGCGAACCCAACCAGAAGCAAAGCGAAATAGAGCGGCCACCGTGGCCGTTGTGCCATCCAGTGCGCATAAAGGTAGGCGCCCAAGAGTGCGGTTTGGAAGAAGACCAGGCATGTGATCCACACAGCGGCGGACCCACCCAGCACCGGCAGAAGTTGTTTCGCGGCGATTGGCTCGACAAGGAAGAGGAGGAAGGAACCCAGAAAAACCGCGCCCGCAAACAGCAACCGCGAACGTGTCATGAAAACCTCAACAGGAGTTGCGCGATCAAAACCGATCAGCATGATCAGGCGGATGCTATCACAGTGAGAGTCAGAGACCGAAGCGACCCAGTTAGACAAAGGCTGTGGTAGATTCGCCTTACCACTTCCCGCGTTTCAGGTTCCGTTAGACCATCTAGATTCCCGCGAGGTCAGCAAGAATGTCTTTACTCGGACTCAAGCCCGATCAGGCAGCTGATCTTGACAGTGATGTCGCCATCGGCGCTTCCGCCCAGCGCAAAGCCGCGATCCGCCTGCTGCCGATCATCTCTATCGGATATGGCCTCGCCTACATGGACCGCATCAATATCAGCTTTGCCTCGCTGCGCATGAACAGCGATCTGCACTTCAGCGCCACGGTTTACGGCTTCGGTGCGGGGCTTTTCTTTATCGCTTATGCGATTAGCGAAGTGCCCTCGAATCTCCTTCTCCTGCGCTTCGGACCGAAACGCTGGCTCGCCCGCATCATGTTTACCTGGGGTCTGCTGGCAGCCGCCATGATGTTCGTCAGAACGCCGTGGCAGTTCTATGGTGTGCGTTTCTTGCTTGGCATGGCGGAGGCGGGCTTTTTTCCCGGTGTCATCTATTATCTGACTCTCTGGTTTCCGGCTCGCATGCGGGCGCGCGCTGTAAGCCGGTTCTATATTGCGCTTCCTCTCAGTTCGGTGGTGATGGGCTCAGTTGCCGGTTGGCTGATGGGGCTTCAAGGCACGCTGGGTCTTGCAGGATGGCAATGGCTTTTTCTCATGGAAGGCTTGCCCGCAGTTCTCTTCAGTTTCGTTTTCCTCTGGATACTTCCTGACGGACCCATGCAAGCTGCGTGGCTAACATCCGAGGAGAGAATGTGGCTCAAGCGCCAACTCGATACCGACTCTGCGTACGCACATCTAGGTCACGAGGCGGGCGTGCTTCAAGCCTTACTGTCTCCTAAAGTCTGGATGATCGGAGCCTACTTCCTGTGCGCGCTTACGGCGAATTATGCTTACGGCTTCTCCGCGCCGGCGATTCTTCAGGCAGCGACCGGATGGAGCGTCACCAAGGTCGGCCTCCTGGTGGCGTGCTTTGGATTGGCGGGTGCAGTGGGGATGCTTCTGAACGGCGCGCACTCCGATCGCAGCGGCGAACGCGCGCTGCATTGCATCGTCCCCTGCGTGGTGATGGCGGCCGGCTATTTGACAGCGAGCTACGCGAAAGAGCCGTGGCTGGTGGTAGCCGCGCTAGCGGCCAGCTTTATCTCATTTATGGCGATGCAGGGACCGGCCTTGGCGGTGCCTACGCAGTTCCTCGCGGGGCGCGCGGCGGCAGCGGGCCTTGCCGCGATGAATACCATAACCATGTTCAGCGGGTTTATCGGTCCTTACTGGATGGGTCGCATGCGCGACCTGTCCGGCAGCTATCAGCTGGGCCTGCGAGGGCTCGTGGTGCCGAGCCTCGGGGCGGCGCTGGTGATGTTCGTGCTGACGCGTAGCCTCGCGCGCACTTACGCGAAGGCGCGGATCGTTGCGCTCGCAGACGGACCCGCTTGAGACAAGCCGGTAATGAATGATGTATCAGGTTCGCTCTGAGCGTTAGGCGCTCGCCGTCGCGGGCAGAATTTCGTCCACATCAACCCATGCCGTCGGATAGTTTCCCGTGTAGCAGGCTGTGCAGTACCCGTTGTGCTCGCTTCCATCGCAGCACTTCAGCAGCCCTTCCAGCGATAGATACGCCAGCGAATCGGCCTCTATATAGCGCCGAATCTCTTCGATGCTGTTATTGGCTGCAATCAATTCTTTCTTGCTTGGCGTATCCACCCCGTAGAAGCAGGGCGAAATCGTCGGTGGACAACTGATGCGCAGATGAACTTCCTTCGCTCCGGCCCCGCGCACCATGCGCACAATCTTCCGGCTCGTGGTTCCGCGAATAATGGAGTCGTCGATGAGCACCACGCGCTTGCCTTCAAGAAGGTTATGTACCGGATTGAGCTTGAGGCGTACGCCAAAGTCGCGCACGCGCTGTTCCGGTTCAATGAACGTGCGGCCGACATAGTGATTGCGGATCAACCCAAATCGAAAAGGAATGCCGCTTTCCTCTGCGTACCCCAGCGCTGCGGTCACGCCCGAGTCCGGCACCGGAACAATTACGTCCGCCGGTACGCCCGACTCGCGCGCTAGTTGTCGCCCCATCTGGTCGCGGCTCTCCTGCACCCAGCGGCCGAAAATGCGGCTGTCGGGTCGCGCAAAATATACGTGTTCGAAGATGCAGCTCGTCTGCGCCACACCCGTTGAGTATTGCCGGCTGGTCAATCCGTCTTCCGTCACCATCACCAGCTCACCGGGTAAAACGTCGCGCTCGTACTCGGCGCGCAGCAAGTCGAATGCGCATGTCTCCGAGGCAAACACAATCGTGTCCGGACCTTCAGGGTTCTTGATGCGCCCGATTGAGAGCGGCCGAAAGCCACGCGGATCGCGCGCAGCAAAAATCCGATCCCGCGTCATCATCACGATGGAAAATGCGCCCTCGACCTGCCGTAGCGAATCCGCGATCGCATCCACCAGGGTGCCTGCCTTGGAGTGCGCAATCAACTGCACGATGATTTCGGAATCCGACGTAGTCTGGAAATAAGCGCCATCGCGCTCGAGCTTTGCCCGCACATTGCCAAGGTTAACCAGGTTGCCGTTATGCGCAATCGCAATCAGCCCCTTGGTTGAGTCCACGCGGATCGGCTGCGCATTTAGCAACGCCGAGTCTCCGGTCGTCGAGTAACGCGTGTGCCCTATCGCCATTTGTCCCGGAAGCTTTTGCAATACTTCGTCGGTGAAGATTTCCGACACCAGTCCCATGCCCTTGATGTTCGCAAGGTGCTGCCCGTCGGCCGTCGCAATTCCCGCCGACTCCTGACCTCGATGCTGCAGAGCATAGAGTCCGAGATACGCCATCCTCGCGGCGTCAGCATGACCGTGAATGGCAACGACCCCGCATTCCTCATGGAGCGTGTCACCTTCGGTGACAGTGATCAGTGGACACCGATCATTGTTCAGTTGATTGGCAGAGCCAGGCACCGTATCAGCGATCCCCGGGACCCCCTGGAAGAGCAACCGGCTCATGCGGTCACCTCGGTGCTGCGCGCACGGCGGGCGGCGGCTGCGCCGCGTCTGAAGCAATGAATCATGCCAGCACCTCGTTGTGGAGTGCTGCCTCGAGAGACTTTGCCCAAGGTTCACGCAACTCTAAGAGTGAAGCCGAAATGAATACGTCGCCGTAGACGGCGATCTCCAGCCGGTCTCCGCCGGTGGTCCCGATCCGGGCGACATTGAATTTAAAATGCTCCGCGATCTCCTCGATGTCCGAAACCCGATCGGGGTTTGCGGTGAGCAGCACTGTCGAAGCCGGCTCCGCAAACAAACCAAAGAGCGGATGCACCATCAAAGGCTGTGCCTGCTCTACGCGCGCACCAAAGTTGTTTGCAAATGCGGCCTGCGCCAGCGCCGCTGCGATTCCGCCGTCCGATATATCGCGCGCTGAGTGCATCAATTTCCGAGTTGCCAACCCGATCAGCATCGCGTGCAAATCCGCCTCCGCTTCAAGATCGAGTTCAGGCGGCCGACCCCATGTCGAATTCAGCAGCACCTTTGCATACTCCGACGAACCAAAGACTCGCTGCTTCGCAGAAGCAGAAGCGTCTGGCACCAGCGATTCTTCGGCTACGACGACTGGCTCATCTCCCATGACGCCGGGAACCACGTTCGATGTCGAGTCGGTTGGCTCCGGGTGCGCAGGAACTTTGAGATTTGGATTCGGCTCTTGGCTCTTCGGCACGGGCCACAACAGCAGAATCGCATCGCCCGCCCGCTGAAAGCCGGCCGGCACCGCCTTGGTCACATCGTCCAGGATCCCGACAATCCCCAGCACTGGCGTGGGATAAATCCCTTCACCCTTGGTTTCGTTGTACAACGAGACATTGCCACCAGTGATCGGCGTTCCCAGTGCCGTGCAGGCTTCCGCAATCCCATCAATCGCATTCGACAACTGCGCCATGATCTCAGGCTTTTCCGGATTGCCGAAGTTCAGGCAATTCGTTGCAGCCACCGGAGTTGCGCCGGTCATGGCGACCTTGCGCGCGGCCTCAGCGACAGCATGCATCGCACCCAGCTTCGGATTGAGGTAGCACCAACGTCCATTGCCATCGAGCGCCATCGCCAGTCCGCGTTCGTGGTGCAGTGTGCCGGTTCCCTTGATGCGCATCACACCGGCTTCACCGCCCGGTCCCAGAACGGTGTTGGTTTGCACCATCGTGTCGTACTGCTCATGCACCCAGCGCTTCGAGCAGACATTCGCGCTCGCCAGCAACTTCTTCAGGTCCGCAGTAAAGTCCCGGTCCTTGCCAAGCTCATCGAGAGCGTTCGCCGGAGCATTCATCGGCATCGGCGACTTCCATGTCCCGACCGGCCGGTGATAGAGCGGCGCGTCATCCGTCAGCGATTGGTTCGGGATGTCCGCGACCAGAACGCCATGATGCCGAATTCGCAACCGCGGCCCCGGCTGTACCGTGCCCACAATCACTGCATCGAGACCCCACTTGGCGAAGACGCTCAGCACTTCATTCTCGCGGCCCTTCTCGGCCACCAGCAGCATCCGCTCCTGGCTTTCCGAAAGCATGACCTCGTAAGCGCTCATGCCGGTCTCGCGCTGCGGAACGAAATCTAACTCCACGTCGAGCCCCACACCGCCGCGCGCGCCCATTTCGCATGTCGAGCAGGTCAGCCCGGCGGCGCCCATGTCCTGGATGCCGACGATCGCGCCCGTCTTCATCGCCTCGAGGCACGCCTCCAGCAGCAACTTCTCCATAAAGGGGTCGCCAACCTGCACGTTCGGCCGCTTTGCTTCGGTACCCGCGTGGAATTCCTCGCTAGCCATCGTCGCGCCATGGATGCCGTCGCGCCCCGTTTTTGCGCCTACATAAATTACCGGGTTTCCGGTACCCGTGGCCTTCCCGTAGAAGATCTCGTCTTTTCGCACCAAGCCCAGCGCAAATGCGTTCACCAGGGGATTGCCGCTATAGCACGGCTCAAACTTCGTCTCCCCACCCAGATTCGGCACGCCGAAGCAGTTGCCGTACCCAGCGATACCGCTCACCACACCCTCGACGATGGAGTGGTTCTTTTGAACAAGTTCCGGTTCGACACCCGGCTCAGGCAGAATAGGACCAAACCGCAGCGAATCCATCACGGCCAGCGGTCGAGCGCCCATCGTAAAAATGTCTCTCAGAATTCCGCCAACGCCGGTCGCCGCCCCCTGGTAGGGCTCGATATAACTGGGATGGTTGTGGCTCTCAATCTTGAATGCGCAAGCCCAGCTGTCGCCCACATCAATGATGCCGGCATTTTCCCCGGGCCCCTGCACCACGCGGTCGCTTTTGGTAGGCAGCCGCTTCAAATGCACACGGCTCGACTTGTACGAGCAGTGCTCGCTCCACATCACGCTGTAAATGCCCAGCTCAGTGAGGGAAGGGACGCGTCCCAGGGCTGCCAGAATCCGTTCGTACTCATCCGGAGTGATGCTGTGCTGCGCCAGCAACTCCGGCGTTACGACGACCGGCTCGGGAACGACTGCGGAAGAGGCAGTGGTCATCACGATTAACTCCATTGTCGCATGGGATCAGCTCGCAGGGTTGCCGCTGAGATGGCGAAGGAATGACCCGGCGGCACCACGGAATAATTTCGGCGGACATCTTCCGATTTTTATTGAGGGAGGCTTCGGGAGCGCTGAATGGTCGTAGATCAGGCTAGGCAGTTGGCGGCAGCGCGGAAGAGTTTGGCCGTAAGTGGATACGCAGCTTCTCTTTAGTATGAAGTGCGCTGATCAGCAGGGCTGGCACAAAGGCTAGCGCTCGCGATAGCATCTTGCGCGCGATCCAGGTCGTGTTTCGGCGACCATGGAAGACTCGCCATTGGATAAGGACATATTCAAGGAAGACACGCCAGCGAGGGAAGTCTTTCAATTTGAGGTAAACACGCGAACGCTCGGCTGTGACTCCGACCTCGCGGGGGTCGATCAGGTGCATCTCAGCTGCGAGTTCGTGCAGTTTCGTTCCCGGATATGGATAGAAAATGGACGGGGCAATGTCCAGCGGGTTGCAAGCGCGTGCGACGATGCTAGTTTCGACGGCTTCGGCAGCGGTCTCTGTGGGAACGCCAATCAGCAAATAGAGCAATACGCCGATCCCATGGTGGCGGGCAACATCGCAGAACCGAATCAACTCAGCGTTGGTGTGGGGCGGACGATTAAGTATGTCTCTGCGGATACGGGGAGAGCCCGATTCAAGGCCGACTTCGAGGGTGAGCAAATTGGCGCGGCGGAAGGCCGCCAGGAGCACATTGAGCTCGTCTTCCTGCTGCACGAGGCGGCTGGTCACAGCCAGATTCGTGCGAAAGGCGATGGGCATTTTGAGCGAAGCGTTGAAGGTGGTCAGGCTGTCGCAGAGCTGCAATGCCCAGGGAATCGATGCGCCAATTGTTTCCATCTCCAGGCTCATCGACGTCATGTCCGGAAAGCGCCCGAGGAGCATCTTGATTTCTGCGATGATATTCTCCGGAGACCGGAAACGCACGTAGCGTCCGAGCTGCGTCTGGCGCAGAGCATGGTTGGAGCAATAGGCACACGCATTTGGACATCCGCGACCTACGACCACACGCAAACAGCGGTCCTGCGGATCGATCCAACGCTCCCAGTGCCTATAGTCGATCATCGGAAGCATGTCGAGATCGGTACGGAAAGGCCTAGGGGAAGTTCGGTCCACTTCAGCGCTACCGGGGAACTTGATCCATGCTCCCGGAATGCCACGCGGTTCAGCGCCAGCGGCGAGAGCGTTGACCCATTTCACCGCACAGTCTTCCCCTTCCCCAACGCACAAGGCGTCTATAGCTGGATGCGCAATGCTCCAGCGGACGAATGGTCGCATGAACACCGCCCAGCAGCACTGCAATCGACGACTTCAGATTCTTAACGTGCTGGCAAAGACGAGCGATAAGTGGGAACTGCGTGGTGACACAGCTGGCGGCAGCCATCTCGGCCCCGAAGTCGAGCGTGATTTCCCGCGCGACGCGATTCAGATCAGTTTCGGGGCAAACGACCCAACAGCGCACCTCATGCCCAGCGCGTTCAAGGCACGCAGCGACCATGCTCAGACCAAAGGGAACCTTGTCCCATCCGGGTAGCGGATGCTCGACCGTATCGTAATACTCAACCGAAAATAAACACGCGACGCGAGCCACGGGCCGCCTCGATTCCGATGGGACTTTAGGAGAAACCGATAGCCGGAGTATAGCGCGCCATCATCACGATATAGCCGTTCGTGGCGAAAATCTGGCAGTTTGGATTCATGCGCGGAAAATGACCCCCTATCGATCCGCAGATCCATCGCGCATCCCCTGTGCAAACTCACAGTTCAGTACTCAGGAGAAGGCATTGGATACTTGTGTGTCAGGCTGCGCTGAGTCCGCTCTTATTGTGTTTGGCGAATCAGCGCTGGCGGAGTGGCGAAATTTCTATCCAACTCTGATCAACAGGTCGATCTCCGTACCGCCTTGCCACCGCCGCTGCAAAACGAGCCACCTTTACGGTGAGCCGAAAGGAGTGTTTCATGAAGGCTCGCATTACGATAGCCCTAGCGCTTCTGTTTGCAACTTCCACTTTTTCGTTGAGTCAGCAGGCAGGCGCCAACGCATCGATGCAACAGCGCGTCGCTGAGTTGAAGCAGGCAATGGCTGCAAACCGTGCGAAGCTGATGAAGTATCAGTGGATCCAGAGCACTGAAGTCAGTGTGAAGGGGAAAGTTCGCAAAGACCAGCAGATGGCCTGCCACTACGGACCAGACGGGAAAGTGGTAAAGACTCTTATCGGCGTTGATCCCTCGCAGGAACCGGCGCCCGGCGGAATCAGGGGCAGAGTCATCGCCAAGAAGAAAGAGGAGATGCAGGACTACACCGAGCGCCTGAAGATCTTGATCAGCCACTACGCCCCTCCCGATCCTCAGATGATTCGGGAATCCAAGGAGGCGGGCAACGCTGGTCTCACCGCTTCTAACGGCATTGCGGTTCTGACTTTCACCGACTATTACAAGCCAGGGGACAAGGTATCCGTCGGATTCGATGCGGCTGCAAAGAAGCTAGCTACGACGTGAATACTTATCTGGATGATCCCAAAAATGACGTTGTGACGTTGACGAGCAGATTCGACAGACTTCCAGATGGGACGAATCACGTGCAACAGACCGTGCTCGATTCCCAATCCAAACAGATTCGTATCACAACGACGAACTCCAATTACACCCCGGTCGTGCAGTAGACGTGACTGTACAAAGACAACCGTGAACTCGTTTGTCCAGCCCTGGGCGACGCAATAGAATCTCCGAGCGGCTGAGAACGCTAGCGGTTTCCTGCGTCTGAGCGCCATCTGGCTGCAGCCCACAGACTGTGCGATACTGGTAGGACTCAAAAGACAGCCGTCCAGTGGCGCAGCTCGTTCTTTTGAGACCACCGCAACAGCGAAGTTGACATCGATTAGATCGTTGAATATAGCGTAGTTGCAATTGCATGGCCGGGATGGCGGAACTGGCAGACGCAGCGGACTCAAAATCCGCCGATCGCAAGGTCGTGGGGGTTCGACCCCCCCTCCCGGCACCATAAAATCAATCACTTACAACTGAGAAGGTTTTGCAGTCACCTGCGACTGTGCCCAAACTGTGCCCAAAGTTCAATTTCCTGCTTTGGCGCAAAATCTTCTCTTAGAGTTCGGGCTGCTGCGCCATGGTTCCTCGCAGGACCTCATCGTTCTTCATTGGGGACAAGTAGAATAGCCTGCAATAGAAGTCTCAGAGAAAAATCACACTCGCAATTCGGGTTTGCCTGAATGGCTACAGTTGATCTCGTATGGAGGGTCTCATGCGCAAAATGAACATTGCCGCCTTCATTTTGCCTTGCGTTTTCGTAGGGGTCGCCTTTAGTCAATCTCGTGGACCGGCACAACACCGGCAGTTAAGTGTCACCGAGGTTGTGAGCCGCAGCCGCGCTGCAGTGGTGCAGATTGTCATCTCGGATCAGGCCGGGAAGGAGATCGCTCTCGGAAGCGGGTTCCTCGTGTCCGCTGATGGGAAGATCGTAACCAACTACCACGTCATTGATGCTGCGCACTCGGCTGTTGCCAAGATGGCAGACGGTTCCTTCTTCCCGGTGGCAGGCGTTCTAGAAGCCGACCGCGATAAGGACCTGGCGGTACTCAAAGTAGACGGGAAAGGGCTGCCGTTCTTGATGATCGCATCCGGCCTGGGCCTGCACGTAGGGGACCACGTTGTTGCGATTGGTAGCCCGCTTGGCCTTGAGGGCTCGGTATCGGACGGGATTGTAAGCGCCTTGCGCGAGGAAGCCCCTGGAAGAGAATGGATTCAAACTACTGCACCTGTCTCACACGGAAACAGCGGCGGACCGCTTCTGAATATGGAAGGAAGTGTCGTTGGAGTAATCACTTGGGGAGTGAATACGGAACAGGGCCAGAATCTCAATTTTGCGATTCCTTCAGACGTGGTGAAATCTGTTCTTTCAATGTCAACGGAAATGTTGCCGCTCGAATCTGTCGTCAACAGTCACCAGCCGCCAGCGTCGCAACCAACTGAGGCGAGTTCTAGCGCGACCGACACCCACGAAAACGAGTCGGGAACCATTCACAAAGATGTTGGTGATTCGGCGGTAGGGTCGAAGTCAGCTCAGTCGCCCGCCAACGAGAATGGGGAGAATTCTGCCGAGAGCGCAAGCGCCAAGCCAGCAGAAGCCACAAGCAAAGCTGCAATAGAGCCCCAAAACTCGACGAGTTCGCCCGACCAACAAGTGAAAGAGCGGTTGGAGAAAGAGAAACGATCGAGCGAACAGGCCGCAAGGGATGAAACAGCCGGACTAACTTGGACCGACCCTGCGACAGGTCTGGTGTGGACGAAAAAGGACAATGACTTTGACGTGGACTGGAATGGCGCGGAAAGAATCTGCCGTGACTTGGATTTGGGAGGACACACGGATTGGCGATTACCGACAATCGACGAACTGGCCGGAACCTATGACAAGATGGAACACTTCCACGGTCACCACATCAAGGGCAGGATTAGACTCACCGGATGCTATTCGTGTTTGGAGAACCTCTGGAGTATTACCCCGACGAGCACTTATGGGGAAGCACGTCTATTCAATTTCGACCTTGGACAGCGGTTTTCCTTCCCCAAGTATGAAGACCATGGAGCGCGTGCTTTGTGCGTGCGAGGGGCAGGAGAATAACGCAACCCCGCTTTTCCGGGCATAACCTGCATGCCTCTTGATGGGTAACGCGCACCTCTGGAGGTTGCAAATGACGGAATCGTTGGAACGAGACGAGCATTCGCAGAATTTGCACTGTAAGGCTATCGGGGATGATATGGGGCACGAGATCCTATTTACACGACTTGAGGACATACCGATTGAGAATGCCCGGCATGAAAAGGTGGTGTTTGAACGGGGCGAGGATGCACGCAAGCTCAACCCGGAGCACTGCCCAGGACCGGTTATAGTTTCGAGCGAGATTCGGTCACGCCGAGTTGTTGAAGTCTATAGGCGCTGCTTTGAAGAAGGAGCGCGAAACGATCGGCTTAAAGTGGTGAGCGATTTTATCGCGCATTTTCCTCAACAAGCTTTTGACGCCGATTGGCTTAAGGAGCTGCTCAGGCAGCCTGTGATGTCCCCGGGTCTTGGGGATGACACTAGAGAAAAAGTGCTTGGCGCATTTGCAAACGGATTCCGCAGAGCAGCTAGAGGGAGCAAGGAGTCAGCAATTCAAAAGTCTTACCGAATATCTGGCACGCGAATTGCCGCGCAAACTTTGCAAGATGAGCTATCAAGGTGGAATGACGGCTTAGAGAGACACCTCAGCACGCCTGAGGAAGTCGCGGCTCGCGCAGCAGAGAAGGCCGACGAAATCGTCAAAAGATCTTGGAAATTGGGCCGTCGCGAAAAGCAGCGACTGACTACGTTGCTTGAGTGCGGGAAGTGCTACAAGGCCGCGATTCTAATTGCATCCAAACTGTTCGGCGTCAGGGAGCGCGATCTTCAGACAAAGACAGATTGACTCTATGCCTCAATCAGAGCCGCCAAAAACTCGGACAAAGACTGGCGGCTTCCCGATGCTGACTTGCAGCTCGCCATGTTGCAAACTGATCTCGTTCGCAATTGAAAGCGACGAGAAGGGAGCAAGACAGCGATGTTTTCAGATGGACTATACATCACTCACGGCATCGACGGGCGGGCCCTCACGATTATCAGGGAGAACAATGGAGCCACGCTCTGGCTCAGGGATTTTGCCACTGTGCAGAGCGCTTTAGATATTCTCGAAGACGACATCCTCGCTCCGCACGAGAGATCAGATGTCGAAGTCCCTCTTTCCAGGAGGCGGGGATTTTACACAGCAGAATTTAACGAACCTGAAGAAGGATTCGACGGATACGCTTTCCGGCGATATATCCGTGCGGCTTCGAAGTGACCCTCTGCAGGCGACGCCGAGTGGCCAGTTGAATCGCTAGCTCGCTTCGAGCTTTCTCAGCGCATCGGCAATATCTGTCTGCGAGACGATGGCATAGCGCTCGAATACGCTGCGTGTCCGCCAGCCTCCGATCTTCATGATGACGCCTTCGGCGATTCCCGCACGACGCAGGTTGCGCGCGGCAGTGCGGCGCAGATCATGGAAGAGCAGCCCAGGGACGCCGGCGAACTCGGTCGCCTTTGCCCACGCATCACGGAAATCCCGAACTGCTTTGCCATCGGAGCGGGTGAAGACCGGATCGTCTGCTGATTTCCCGTCCACGCATCGCGCCAGCAAAGCGTGGACGGCTTTGGTCATTGTCACTTCGCGCCCATCTTTGTTCTTAGTTGTGCCAGGCTCAAGCCGGATTGTGCGTGCGTCGATATCCACCTGCCTTACCTTCAGGTTGACGAGCTCGCTGATTCGCCAGCCGTAGGTCCGCCCCATTTCGACAAGGTCCGAAACCAGGCATCGGGGCAATACCCGATCAGCTTCTCGTATTGCGCGTCCTCCAAGAAGCCCTTACGGATGTTGTCCTCTGTGAGCTTTGGAAACTTCGGAAGCCGGAGAACCTTTGGAGGAGTCGAGTACATGCCAATGCGAAACATCCGCTTCAATGCGGCCATCTCGCGATTGATGGTCGCATTTTGAGCTTTCTCAAGCTGTCGTTGATCGACGTATCGGGCGATCAGATCACTCGTGACTTCGAGCACGCGGCGCGAACCGAAGAACGGTTCCAGATGCAGGCGCCAGCGCGTCTGCACATCATCCAGCGTTTTCCGCCCATTGATGCGGTAGTCGCGGAAGAGGCTGTCCGCCAGTTCACCGACGGTGATCCGCTCGTGTGCAGGTCCGACGAATGAACCCGTGCTGATTTCCGCTAGTCGCTGAGAAAGGATGCGGGTCGCCTTACGCTTGTCCGCGGTGCGCGTGGACTCACGAAAATAGCTTCCGTTGCGGTGGTACTTGATCCACCACACTGTGCTTTCCTTCCTTTGATACAGGCTTCCGGTTCCGCGTGGGCGTGGCATGGGCGACTCCTCGTTTTATGCCTGGAGAATTTGCGGGTGCTGGAAATGCAACCGTACGCAAGCCCAGTTCATCCGGCGTGTCGTGGTGTTTGTTTCGCTCGACGTACTCGTCAAGATCGCGGATATCCAGAAGGAACGGCGCGCCCTCGCCGTCGTGCAGGTAGGGCAGGAGGCCGTCCTGGATGAGTCGCCGCAGCTTCCATTCACTCATGCAGAGATATTCAGCGGCCTGCCTGGTGCGGACCAGGCGAAGACGGGGGATGGGGGAAGCGTTCATGAGCGGCTCGCTTTCGGGGGAAATAGCGGCAGCCGTGCGCCGGATGAAGGACAGATTATCATAATACCGACGCGTTTTCAACAGGCGATCTAGTTGTATCGAAACATTTTTTGCGTAATAATCATGGTCATGACCGAAAAGGCTCAACAGCAAACCCTTTCCTTGCGCGTCTCCGATGCAGTTCGCAAGCGACTGGAGCGCGCCCGCTCCATGCTGGCAGCGAAGACCGGCGAGAATGTTTCCACATCCGAGATTGCCAAGCAGTTGCTTGAATCATCCCGTGACGACCGTCTGGAAGTGGTCGGAATGCTGGAGAACGCGACCGCCATGATGACGGAGATTCGAGCCAAAGTCGAGGCAAGCGAGCTACTCTCCAAAGCGGAATGGACTGTGATCGCTTACTTCTGCCGGATCGGTGAGAATGCTTTCTCAGCGAAGACACCGAATCGAATCTCGACAGCGTCCACGATTGGTTTGCTGGAGGCGTTCCTGGCCGCGTACCGCATTCGCAAACCGTCCAAGCAGAATCGCGACGAGCACTACCGCTTTCATCTCTGTTCGGTTGGTGATCGCAAGGATCCCAGCGACATTGCCGTGGCAACGGAGCGCATTCTCGTGGCAATGAAGAAGGAGGGGCAAGACCTTTCCCGTTTAGTGGCACCAGCGACGATCCTGTACGAACTCTTGGAGGAGGAACAATTCCCGAGCCGCCAGAAGCTGAATGAAGCACTCATGCCTCACTGGCCGATAGTGTGGCGTGTTGCCGCCAGGGGCCATTTCATCGAACAAAAGAGGCCGGTCAAGCTGAGGCCTTTGGATACCACTGGCGAAGAGAGTTACAGTTCCTCTTGGCAACCCGGAATCCCATCTGCGTTCGAGGGCGGCTTTGCCCTGTCATTCGTGCTGGGGAACGAATCCGATATATCCCTTCTCATGACTCTCCCAGAGCACCGCTTTGCCATGTATCCAATGTCGTCGTTGCCAATGATCTCGGAGTTCCGATCCATGCTGGAGAAGTGGGACATACGCTTTCCAAACTCGTTGTGGAATGGGCACCACTTCTTCGGCTACACAGGCCAGACGGAGACAGGCGAATTGCAGGTATGGTTCCGCGCTCAGAGCAACGGCATTTCGTTCGGCTTTACGCCACATGAATGGGAGTCAATTCGAGAGCTATTCCGTCGCGCGTGGGAGACGCCGGAGCTACAGCGCGCGTGGGAAGAAGGGCTGCTTGCCTATGGGGAGCTGTGATTCGGTGCTTCGCACCGGGTGTATCTCGACACTCCACCCCTGAAAGGTAACTGCCTAGATACTTTGGTATCTGGATAGATACCACTGAAAAAGAAGAACTTCGCAAAACACGGTATCTGCCCAGATACCGGCGTAAACAAGCATCGGAGGTTCCAAATGGCTGAAGTTCACACAATCGAACAGCGAAGCTCAGAGAAGCTGCGCGGGCGTGATCGCCGTTCGCTCAACCTGAGCACTAAGCTTACCGCTGTCGAATCCAGAGCCATCGAAGAAGCGGCATCGCGAGCAGGCAAGACGCCAAGCGAATGGGCACGTGAGGTGTTGCTCCGCAGCGACGTTGTCGGTAGCCACACCGAGATGGAGATGCACATCTTCACCGAACTCGTAGGCATCCAGATGCTCCTGATGGGCACCCTCGAACCGCTCCTACGCGGCGAAAAGATGGTTCAGGATCAGATCACGATCCTCTTCCGCCAGGTGCAGTCAACGAAGGCAGCGAAAGCGCAGGAGCTACTGGAGAAGCGTGCCAAGCAACGTGCCGAAGAAGCTTCGCGGGCAGGTAGATGACATTCCCGGATAGCCAGAGAGTAGCCGAGGCCCGGCCGGTGTCAAGGCCGCGCTGCGCGCGCCGCGTTCCGCGGTCGAAGAGCCTTGACACCAGCCTAAGAGCCTCGGCATATATTCAGCTATTCCGGGAATGTCATTTTCCGGGCGACCTGTCTGGACAGCGGCTATTCATCGTCTATGCCCCGTCCGAGCGCTACGTCTTCTCGAAGCCACTTGCTTGGCATTCCGTTCCAAATACCCCATCGGGAGTATTGCAAATCCGGTAGCCGATGGCACTGTAACCCTTCAGTCGCCGCGCATACATCCTCGCCAGCATGGGGACATTGGAATCGACATAGTCGTAAACCCTGACAACGCGCTTTGCGTCATGAAGCCGATGAAGGCGTCCTACATACTGCTGCAAAGTGCCCTTCCACGAAATTGGCATTGCCAACAACAGTCTGTCCAGGCGGGCATCGTCAAAACCCTCGCCGATGTAACTGCCCGTCGCTAAGATGACTCTTGGCCGGTCTTCCGGTACGGCGGCAATTGCCTCTGCTATCGACCGCCGTTGCTTCTTCCCCGTGCCCCCTTTCAGCACAAACACGCTTTCCACCTTACCCGCGAGAGCCGCCTCAAAACACCTCAGGTGCTCTGTTCTGGCGGTAAGGAGCAGCGGCGAACATCCATCTTCAACCATGCGCAGAAGATCACAGACAATGAGCTCATTGCGGGAATTGTCACCTGCAAGCGCGGCATACAATTCTTGAATCGTCGTGTCAGCCCGTTCGGGAGGCAAGCAAAACTCTGTCAATCGCGGGATGATCTCGTGCTCGAATGGTGAAGCAGCGGTCATCGAGCGGGCGCTGAGCTTGTATCGGATCGGGCCGCACTGCATATAAATGATGGGATGGTGCCCGTCTTTGCGCTCAGGAGTTGCCGTCAATCCAAGCACATACTTCGCCTTTACCTGTTTCATTACTTGCTCAAAAGTGAACGCCGACAGATGGTGACATTCATCGACAATGACCTGACCATACTCTGCGACAAGGTCCTTTACTCCCCCTTTGTCGTGAGCACTCTGGATGATTGCAATATCGACCAACCCAGTCCGCTGGCTTTTCCCTCCGCCAATTTGCCCTATTGATTTGGCTGGAACGTTCAGAAACATTGCCAATCTTGCGTGCCATTGATCGAGCAGTTGCTGACGGTGCACCAGCACAAGGGTATTGACTTTCCGTGCAGCAATCATCCAAGCGGCCAAAGCGGTCTTTCCGAATGCAGTGGGAGCGCAGAGAATTCCCTGGTCGTGTTCGGCGATCATGGCGGCGGCATCCTGTTGCGCCGGGCGCAGCTGACCGGTGAACTCCACGTTGATTGCACGACCAGCAAAGCGTTCGTCGCGAATCACTACATTGATTTGGTGTGTTTCAAGAAGCTGCGCGACCTCTGCTATACAGCCGCGCGGCAATGCGATGTAGTTCGCGATATCCTCTCCACAAGCGATCACCCGCGGCTTGTTGAATGTCGGAAGGCGCATAGCCTGCGCTTTATAGAACTCAGGATTTTGAAATGCTGCCAGGCGTAAGAGCCGGTTCAACATTGCAGAGGGTAGCCCATTTTTCTCAACATACACAAGATTCGACTGAACCACTTGGACCTGTTTCGGGAAGGGTCCGGGTATTTGACGATCCGCTTTCGTTCGCGACGGCGGGAGCATCCAGGGGTCGATGTCATCATCTTCGGCAATGCTAATTCTGACGCCGAGGAGGTCTCCTCGCCTTTGCGCTTCAAGTACTATGGCTTCGACGGACTCACTGGACATCCTCTTGATGCTTGCCAGAAACACCCATTGATTCGGATACGGGCGGAACTCTGCATCAATAAAAACGCTGTTTCCGTTTGCGCGCGGGGCCTTCTGCAGCGGAAGCGCGATCAGGTTGCCAAACCCTCCTCTCGGCATTGTGTCCTGGTTCGGAAAGAAGCGGTCATAAGAATCTAGCCCTATCTGGTGGCGTGATTCCATGGTTCGCGTGAGGATTACGCAGCCAAGTTTCCGTGCGGTTGTGGCGGGGATTGCGCGCTCAAAGAATATCCACACATGACCACCGTTTCCTGACCGTGAGCGCTCCAGGGACGCTGGCACTTCGAGTTCACGACAGGCCGTGAGAAATGCAGCGGCGTCTTGCTGCCATGTCTTCTTGTCAAAATCGACCGCCAGAAGCCAGCATGTTTCGTCCTGTAGAAGCGGATAGAGCCCGACTGTATGCTCGCCAACAAGATGCTCGCGGACAACGTCATCGGTGAGTGGCCTATACTTTCGCGTCAGGCGATCAACTCTCTTACGATCTTCCTCTTTGGCACCTAAATACGATTTCCAGTCGCGATCCGCTTTGGGCATGTATCCAGATCGCCCGTCGTCGTTTTGCCAACGAATGGCAAAGACATCCTCACGACCACGGAAGAGACTGCGGAATAAAGCGATCCGCTGCTCGGCCGTGCTCACTCCTGGAGTCCAGGCTTCTGTGGAGGAATTGGAGACTTGAAGGGAATCGCTAGCGGATGTTGTAGTATCTGGAATTTGAATTCCGTGTGCGCTCAATAGACTTCGCAGACGGAGGTTCTCTTCCCGCAGTCTTTGCACTTCTGCGGAGGATGCCCCAGAGTTCGAAAATTCGCCATCGCCCTTGTTCAAGCCAGTTCTCCGTCCGCGTATACCAGTTTCTTGACATCAGAATATATTTTCGCAATTCTCAAAGAGCCCATGGCGCAGAGGGATGGGCCCGGAATTGCCGACCGGAAAGAGGCAGCCTCGCTTATTCCCCAACCGGTAGATTCGCCTTCTTGACCGACCAGGTTACTCGCTCTGCGATAAATGCGGCGAAGGGCCTCGCATCTAGATCGATGCTTGCGCGATCCAATGCGCTCAGGTACTCCGCGCGGTCTTCGACCCGAACCACGGTCCACGGATACCCTCCCGATGCCAGCAGCACATTCATTAGAAAGCGAGCCATGCGGCCATTGCCATCGGGATACGGGTGGATATAGCCAAAGAGCCAATGACCGAGCACGGCTCGGCACGATGGCTCCGATTCAGCTTCTATCAAGTCGAATAGCGCAGGCATGGCATCTCGAACGGTTTCCCAACGAGGCGGCACATACCGGGAGTTTCGCAGGTAGACGGCGTCATTGCGATAGCCGGCAAGCGCCGAAGCTGAGATCAGGCCCGAGGCCACGCACGGCTCAAAAAGTTCTCTGTACCACTCCCTATGATCCGTTCTGGCTACAGTTCCAGGATTCTCGCCTGTCAGCACTTTGGACACGGCTCCCTTCACCTTTTGAAACGTCTGCCAATATCCGCGCGCGGCCAACGCATCCCTGCTTTGCCGGTCGGGTTCGTGGTGCGCAGGATCCCATGCTCCAGACATCACTCTTTCAATCAACTCGGGACTTACGCGGTAGCCCTCGATAGACAGCGAATGGTACGCATCGCTCTGGTAAATGCCGTCAACGAATTTAAGGTATTCTGTGCCGTCTTTGGGCAGCCCTTTCGGCTTTGGGAAACTCTCAAGGACGGCATTCCGCGACGCGGCCCAAATGGCTTGAAGCCTGCCCACGATGGGCGCATCCGTGGGCTCGACAATTGAAAAAACGCGCTGTGCAGCATCGAACGGATTGGTCTCGCGAACGTCGTAGCCCGCCGCCTTCATCGTCGAGAGAACTTCGACAGCTAGTTCGAAGCGCCCAACGTGGCGCAGAGCACCTGCGAGACGGCCGGCAACAGCCGAATGTCCACCATCCAAGAGTGGCCTCAGGAGCTCAGAAGCATCTCGGACAGCCCCGAGCAGCACCTGGGTTTCAATCGGGTTGCGAGTGAAAAATGATTCCGGAACACGAATCAGTGCTGCGGCGGGAGAAAAGAGTCGCAAACCATCGCGGACAACCAGGTCGTTGCGCGCCGGCGGTTGCGGTTCCTTGAGGTCATAGAGCGACGTACTAAAGAGCAGTTCAATCGTGTTGTTGTGACCTCGGGGGCTGTAGATGATTGCCTGAGATGGAATGATGGTGTTTTCGGCGTGGAGCAGAAGCGACTGTTCCGGTGAAAGGTGCCACTCTTCTCCGAATCGTTCGTTGCAATATCGGGCGCAAAATTCCCAGAAGGAAGCGAACCAAGGCGTGCTGTCCCCAGTCTGTGCACCAGGACTGGCTGAGATCAGCCAGCCTTTCATGACAGCCTGCAGAAATCCGTGCTTCAGAAGCCGGTCCCGATGAACTCGGCTCAACTCGCTCGATTGAAAAACACGACGCCCGTCTTTCTGAAGTTCCCGAAGAACGCCTAGAGATGCCGCCAATTTTTGATTCGGTGTCGCCATCACGCTCCTAGCGGGCGCTTACAAGTTTATGATGCTGCGCAAATACAAGTATATTATGACGCGTCAAGATGAGTACAACATGCTGCGCCAACGCAAGTAGTTGCTGAATAGAGCACCCGGCGCAATTGACCCTTGCGCTCCCCTTCAAGCCGATTTAGATTGTTCCGGTAGCGCTTTATCCGCCAGCCCCAATCACCAGCAATATCCAGAGAACTCCAGGTCGAGGAGAGCACTGTGCCCAAACTGTGCCCAAACCGCCAAGAATGGGCCTCAAAGGACCGCGCAGAACCTCACCGTCGAGCCACCTAACTTGCTGTAAATAAAAGGAAATAGGACAGTTGAAATTCCTGGGCTAGGGACTCAAAATCCGCCGACCCTTGCGGTCATGGGGGTTCGACCCCCCCTCCCGGCACCAACAAGCTCTTGGTCCAAGGACGTCACAAGTTTTGTTTCAGGAGGCGTCAGGAGTAACTTGAACACGCCGTGTCGACTCATCTTCAGGATTGAAGGGGGGCGGGTACTTCGCCCTAAGTTCGGCGATCTGAGCGTCGGTCGCCGCGCCTCGCCACGAAACTGTCACTGAGCGCAGTTGGTTTGAATGTGTGGAGACATGATGCGTCCTGTGCGTCAGCGTAAGCACTCGATCGACTGGAGCTGGCTTGGTCATGTTCACGCCCTTGAATACACATTGAATGTCACCCATCAGCCAGCCGTTTGGCGTTAAGTGAAAATCGAGATCAATGTAGTCGTATTCGATTCGGGCGCGAGCTATATCCGACGCAGAGAACTCGGTGCGCTGATCATTTCCGACTTGGATATCATGTTGCATATTCACCTGAACAGTTGCATCTTCATCATTCGATCTCCGTGCTCAGCGATGTCACGTTCAAACCAGATTCGGACTTCGGCTGCACGTCGCTTTAGCTGCACGTCGCTTTAAATGAACCGCTCCCAGGAAGCCAAGTGCGGTGAAGCGGAGCTGCTATCCCATTAACTTAACGCTACTTGGGTCGGTAGAAGATGGCAGTTTGGTGTGGAACGCATAGCCATTTTGTGTTATCCCCCACGCGACTCTCACAATCTGCTGGAGTTAAGCCTTACTTGGGAATTATCTGCAGGCCGGGAAATCAGCTCTTAGCTCCTGGCTTGTTACTTGTTTGGTCTTAGCTTGTCAGGGCGCGGTAAGGGCTTTCTGGATGAAGGTCAGGATGCTCATCGAGACTTTGGGGACCTCGTCCTGATAAAAGGGTCATGTGAAATGCGGCTGCACATCCTCAACTGACAGGCGTGTTGCTGGTCTCCCCGACCGGCTCAGGCCCCGGTTTTTCTGTGGATTGACGACAACCGAGATCAGTTCGATCTTATCCTCAGCGACGCACCGGCATTTCCCCCGGTCCTCCGTAATCCTCGAGCGCGACGACCCTGCGGAGCGACTGTTCCTTCTCACAAAAGGTCAGGGAAGGCAATTCGCCGTCACGAGGAGCGGTCGAAAGATCATTCTCTACTGGTTGACCGCCGGACAATTTTTCGGTGGCGTAACGATTTTGTCTGCTCCTTCGCAGTACCTGGTCAGCACAGAAGCGGAGCCAGGTAGCTGTGTGTTGGTGTGGGATAGAAAGACCGTGCGGGAGTTGATGTCCCGCTTTCCGGTTTTGCTGGACAATGCTCTCTCCGTCGCAGTGACCGAGCACATCGCGTGGGCAATCTCAGCAAGGATCTCGTTAATGTCCGACGACGCCGGAGGGCGCATTGCCAATTTATTACTCAGCCTTGCCTGCGGAATCGGCAAGGTCTGTCCCGATGGTGTCGAAATTAGGGTTGGAAACGAAGACCTGGCAGCGGGCGCAAATGTAACGCCATTTACCGTCAGCCACACTCTAGGGGAGTGGCAGCGCGAAGGCATTTTGACAAAGGGAAGGGGTAAGCTCTTTTTGCAAAGACCTGAACTCCTGATGGATTCCAAATAGAAGTATTTTGGCGTTGAGACTTCGCCTGTCGGTCTTTAGCGTGAATGGCTTAGGGGTGCGGTCCCGAGGGATTGTCCGGGAGCAATTAATTACCTGCTCTACAGCAACGACCGCCATCCGAGAGTCATGCGAATATGAGGACAATACATAACCAAATTATGGAAAGCGGCCAATGGGGGGCGAGGGATCGCTGGGCAGTCTTCGGACTGTCCAGCGCCTGGAAGGGGTCCAGTCCTCCCGTGGGGTAAGGCCTTGTCGGCGCCTGGGCGGATACCGGGCGCAAATCGTGTGCTTGTAATTTTCCGTCCGTGGTGTCGCAAACCGTGTTCAACGGCTTTCGTGCACGGGCAGGCGAAAATCGGCGATCAACGGCAAATGATCCGACGCGATCAGTGCCCGACGGCTCCGCCAGATCTTTGTGTGCTCCATCTCCAGCGGGTTTTCATAGTAGCAATGATCCAGGCTCAGGATCGGCAGCACACCAGGAAATGTCCGCGCAGAGCGGCGATTTCGAATCGGGCGATCGCTCTGAAAACTCGCCTGAAGCAGTCTCGTCGTCAGCCCGCGTGTCCATTCATTGAAGTCGCCGATCACGATGCGCGGACCTCGCAAATCAGCTTGCGCGAGTATCTCGGTGCCGACCAGAACCTCGATCTGGCGGCGCCGCTCCATATAGCCGGTGCCCAGGTGCACATTGAAGACATTGACCGTCAGGCCATTGCCTACTCCGATTGCGCACTGCAACACACCGCGCTCTTCACGTCTCGATTTCGTGATGTCGTGGGTCCGCACCTCCTCGATAGGGAAGCGTGTCATCAGCGTGTTGCCGTAGCGTCCGCCGTGCAGCGGCCGGGTTTCGCCGAAGGCCACGTTCAGCTTCGGAAATGCTTCTGATATTTGTCGCGCCTGGTCATACTTGCCGCTGCCTCCGGCAGCATCCACGATCTCCTGCAGACACAAAATGTCCGCATCGAGTTCCTCGATCACTCGTATGACGCGCTCGGGCGAAATGGTTCCGTGAATCCCCCGGCACTTGTGGGTGTTGTACGAAGCGATGCGGAATCGAATGTGTTTCTCGCTCATTGCTGTCGCTCGATTGCAAGGCCCTGGACTCGCTGCGCAGATCGTGCGCGCCACGCCTGAAGAAGATCCTCACGTCATTCTATGATCGCTCTTCCAGTCGAGAGCGACCGTCATCGGATTTCGCTTCTGTCTGGGTACGGATTCATTTCGAGGATCGAAAGGTACTACGATTTGCGGCGAACACTCGTATTTGGATGCGAAGAAAATGGCATCCGTTCGCGACATGCAGGTTTACGCGAAAAACCGCTAGGGATCATTCCGCCCAGGCAGATTCTGCAGATCGATACCCAACTGCTGGCACTTCTTGTAAAGATGGCTCCGCTCCAGGCCTAAGGCCTTGGCGGTCTGGGTAATGTGCCGGCCGTGTCGATCGAGTTCTGCCAGCACCACTTTCTTTTCGAATGCGAGGACGCGTTGCGCTAGAGGCCCGGTCTCTCCGTCCGCACTCGCGGACGCCGGCCCGCTGTTCTGCTTCGCCGGCAACGCCACGCGCACATCTTCGCCGCTGACTTCGCCGTCAGCCAGCAGAAGAAGTCGCTCCACCACGTTCCGCAGCTCGCGGATATTTCCGGGCCACGCGTATTCCTTCAATGCCTCAATCGCTGCCACACTGAACGGCACCGGCTTCCATCCATTTTGCGCGCTCACCTGCCGCGCAAAGTGCTCCACCAGCGCCGGCAAGTCCTCGCAGCGATCGCGCAATGGCGGCAGTGTCAGCGGAAACACGACTACGCGGTGATACAAATCGCGCCGGAATCCGCCGCTTTCAATCAGCTGCTCCAGGTTGCGATGTGTCGCCACTACGACGCGTACATCCACCTTGGTCGGCTTGTCGGCACCGATCCGTTCCACTTCGCCCTCTTCCAGCACCCGCAATAGTTTGGCCTGCATAGCGACAGGCATGTCGCCAATTTCATCGAGAAACAGCGTTCCTCGATGCGCTTGTTCGAATTTCCCGTTGTGCCGTTGCGCCGCGCCTGTAAACGATCCTTTTTCGTGTCCGAAGAGTTCGCTCTCAATCAGTTCCGCCGGAACCGCTGCACAATTCAGCGTTACAAACGGCCCATTCACGCGATGACTTTTCTCGTGAAGTGTCCGCGCTACCAGTTCTTTGCCCGTGCCGGTTTCCCCGTAGATGCACACACGCGATTCGCTCGCAGCCACGCGCTCAATCTGCGCCATCACGCGCCGCATCGTTTCGCCGTTCCACACCATTGTGTGCTTGCCAACGCGCGTCCGTAGATCACGATTCTCCATCTCGAGCCGCGTCAGCTTCATCGCGTTGTCGACAGTAACCAGCAGCTTCTCGGTGGTCAGCGGCTTCTCGAGAAAATCCAGCGCCCCCAACCGGGTAGCGCGCACTGCCATCTCGATGTGCGCCTGCCCGCTCATCATCACCACAGGAGTCGAAACTTCAGCATCCCTCAAGTCTTCAAGCAGCGAAAGCCCGTCGCGCTTCGGCATCACCACATCGCTCAGGATCAAGTCGAACGGCTGCGCCTGCGCCAACTCCAGCGCTCGCGCCGCGTTGTCGCAGACCACGGCCTCGTGGCCCGCAAGTCGGAAGGCGCGCGAAAGCGAGGCCAGCGTGTTGGCCTCATCGTCGACAATCAGAATTTTCGCGCTCATCCCTCAGCCCTCGGCAGCGTAATCACAAATGTCGCGCCCCGCCCCTCGCGGCTCTCCACCGCTATGGTACCTGCATGATCTGACACCACCGACTGCACAATCGCCAGCCCCAACCCCGTCCCGTGCTGCTTCGTCGTGTAATACGGAGTGAACAGCCGCTCGCATTCCTCCGGCGTAAGCCCCTGGCCTGTATCCGCAACGCGCAGCTCCACGTCCTCGTCTTTTAGGCGAGCGGAGATGGTCACGGTGCCACCTTCCGGCATCGCATCCTTTGCGTTCAGCACCAGATTTGAAAGTGCCCGATGCATCAGCTCCGGATCAACCATGATCGGCATTGGGCGACTGTCAACGTCGGCTTCCACGCTGATCTTCAGGCCGTCTTCGCTGCTCGTGGCATAGAGAACCCGCACACGCGCCACCAGATCCTTTGCATCAATCCGCTCCAGCTCCGGCTTCGGCATCTTGCTGAAGTCGCTGAATCGCCCGATGATCTTCTTCAGATTTGCGATCTCCATACTGAGCGTTTGCGTGCTTTCGCTGAATACCTCGTCGAACTCAGCAGCTGGTAATTGCCGCGCTCGCACCAGGTTCTCCACCGTCAACTGCAACGGGAAAAGCGGATTCTTCAACTCGTGCGCCAGCCTTCGCGCCAGTTCGCGCCACGCCGCCACACGTTCGCTCTGAACCAGCTTTTCGCGCTGATTCGTTAGCTGCTCCGTCATGTGATTGAAACTCCGCGCCAGCACTCCCACCTCGTCGCGCCCGCGCACCGGCACGCGCGTATCCCAACTCCCACTCGCTACTTCTTCTGCCGCTCGCGCCAATTCCTCAACCGGCCGCGACACGCGCGCCGCAATCCACAGGCTGAAGATGATCGCCAGCAGGATCCCGCCGCCCGCCACGCCATATGCAATTGCGCGAATCTGCTGCTGCTCCGCCACCAGGCCGCTGCGCGAAATCGATACCGTCAACACCGCCAGCACATTCCCGGCAGAGTTCTTCAACGGAATCGCCGTCGCGCTCACGCTGTCTTCACGCCGAGTCGTCAAGTAGAGAGTCCCGCTCTGCTGCTCTCCGCTGGTGCGGGCCTGATCGATCAATGACGCATACTGAGCCGCTCCAGGCACATCTCCGCCTGCACTTACCAGCCGCTTCGAATCGAATCCCCCTGCACCTCTGCCGGTCGCGCCCGCGTCATTCGTCGCGCTGCCTGTCTCACTGTAGAGCGCGACCTGCATCCCGGGCGCAATCGGAAGATCGGCAAGAAAGCCTTGGTCCAGCCGCTTTCCGCCGACAAGTTTCACCGCCGGCTCAGCTCCGCGAATCGCACGAACCGCAAACAGGCCGAGCACCGAGCTGTCATCCGATAACTCCTCGCGTTTCAGAAAAGGAGTCTGCGAACCTTCGCTCGCGGCAGGTTCTGCGTACCCGAATCGCGCAGGCCATTGCGCCGAGCTCACAATGTTCCCGTCCGGCCCCACGATTTCAAGAAAATCAAGCTGTGCATCCTGCGCCAACGCCTGTGCCTCATTGAGATAGGGAGCGGCATCATTCGATTGCACCAGTTCAAACGCCATGCCGCGCACCCGTTCCTGCGCCGCGATACGATCCACGGCCTCAGCCACTTCCGACGAGCGATGTTGAAACTCCCGCTGAAACTGGCTGACGAAGAGTGCCGTCTCTTCCTGGTCGCGCTTCTCAAACACTTGTCGTATGCGCACCAACACAGTCCAAGCCACTGCCGCAACCGCCGCGGCCACGGTCAAGGAAAACAGCAGCAGCAGTCTCTGCCGCAGGCTCACCGCGCGTCCTCCAGCGAGGCATCCGCCAGGTCTGGCGTCCCATCCGCTCGTAAATGCAGATCGCGCACCCGCGGTCCACTCGCAAAAGCCTCGGGCAAGCAGAGCAATGGAACAATCCTCTTATCATCCAGAATCATTTGTTCTCGCTTGAAGAGAGCAGCATCCGTCTGCTCCGTAATCGATCCAATTGTTCCCGTGTCCCAAACGATTCTGTCGAGGGCGGCGGCAGGATCTGAACCTGCAATCAGCAGCTTCCTCAATACCAGGTCTGCGTGCTGTGCGTTGGTGACCTGCACATTGAATCCTGCCTCATGGAGATTCAGCGCGATTCTTTGCGCCGCCAACTGCATGGCAGCATCTCCTTCCGTATGCAGCGTCAGCGGTGCCGTCGTTAGCCCTCCCCGCAGTTCGTGTGCCTTGTTCAAATCCTGATCGGCAGGAAAGAGAAACGAATACCCGGTCAACCCCTGCGGCAACAGGCTCGCGGTTACTTCGCCCTGCTTCTGGAAGATCACGTTAAAGAGCGCGCTGCGATCCACGGCCGCCGCAATCGCGGCGCGCAGCTTTACATTCGCGAGCGCGCCTGAATCGCTCACCTGCAACGCAATCAATGTTACCGGCGGGGAGATCAATACGGTGAGCTTCTGCTGCTGGGCCAGCCGTATCTGTTCCGCTGGAACCTCCACCAAGTCGGCGCGCCCGAGGCTCAGGTCGAGCCATTGCTCGCGAACCGCTCGGTGCATCCGAATCTCAATCGCATCCGCAAATGGCCTTCCCGACCAGCAGTTCTCGTTCGCGGTTAGCGCCAGCACACCGTTGTTGAATCCCGTCGCCTGAAACGGCCCTGTGCCGATCGCGCCCACCGGCGTCTTGCCATCGGCCGTTGCCACGAGCGCAATCAGGAACTCATCACTTGCCAGCAGTGCCGGCAGATTCGGCATTGGCGAGTCGCTCGTAAACACCACCAGCGGACCCACCACCTTCACCGCTGTCCATGGACAATCTGCATTGCACGAAACGTTGAGGGAAGCCACGACGGAGGCTGATGTCAGCAGCGAACCATCGTGAAAATATACTCCCGGCCGCAGCCGAAATTGCCAGCGATGATTGGTATTGTCTGACTCCCATGTCAACGCCAGCGCGGGCCGCTCCGCTCCGCTCCTGTCCATCTGTGTCAACCCGTCGTACACCAACCTTCGGGCGAGCCCGTCGGGCCGCTCCCACGCGTCTCCTGCAGTCTCAACATGAAGTGTGCCGCCATAGTGCGGACGTGTTCTTCCCCAGGCGCAGATTCCAACCGAGACCAGAAGAAGACTAATTACAAAGCGCCGTAACACGGTCCACCTCGTATTCACCTGCCGCATTGCGCACCACAGAAAACACACTTTTCGCATCCTGTGCCGTCCACAACGCTGTCACGGTTCCATCCATCGCCAGCGGTGCGCTCGTCGGAACCGCGTCCAGCGCGGGAATCTCAAATGCGCGCAAACTGTCATTCATTGCCTCTCCGGAACTCGACGCAATCACCTGCGTACCCGCACCACACCCTGAGCGCACTACGGCAAAATCGCTGCCCCAGTCGCGGGTTCCAGCCACGGGTCTCATGGCCCCGTTCTCCACCACCTGCACTTTTCCATCGATTCCTGCCAGCAACAATGCGGCCCCACCAGCCGCCCGCGGAATCATCCCCGCCGTGTAGAAGGTTGGCAGATCAACGCCAATACTCGGCGTCACCACCCCAGTAAAAAAGTTGCGCGCCGGATTGTAGAACGCCTTCAGCGATGGCGCGCTGCTCGCATCGCCACTCTGATACACAGGCCACGGGTCATCGCTCGCGTGGCAGCGTACATTCCAGCCGCTGTTCGTAGTCGCGCCGGTCAGGGGCAGGGAATAACTCCCGGTGCATCCGATTTCCGGAGCATACGCGGCAAAGCCACCACCATCCGCAGTCGCCAGCAGAACTCCTCGCGGATCGCGCCCTAGCCGCTTCTCCAGGACAAATGTGTTGGCTTCTGTCCAACTTCCGGCGCTTGCAGTGAAGATCGAAATTCGATCCGCAAACATCACCACGAAGTGTCCGTTGATCTCAGCAGCCGCCAGAACCGGGTCGTCCTGCACAGTTCCGGCGATTCCGGCGACCCTCTCCTTCCGCAATACCATGCGCGCATCCGCAACCGTCATGGGCGCATTCGAGGCATCCACGTGCACCATCGCGACGCGGGTTTCGGCCCCCTCTGCAACTTCCGCTACCCATAGCCTCTCGCGCACATTTTCGCTCAGAGTGACACGAATTGCATTCGCGCTTTCCGCACCCGAAGCAATCACGCCGCGCGCCTTCAAATCCTGCTCCAGCAACTTTCGAATTGCCGGAATCTCGCTTGTCTGAATTGTCGAAAGATTGCGAATGGACAACTGTGCCTGGCCAGGTCCAAGAATATCGGCGATTTGTGCCGCCAGATCCGCTGTCGGCTGCACCCATCGGTTCTGCGTTTGCGGTGCTTGCGCTTCAATGGGCGCGATTCCGACCAACCAACACAACGCCAGCGCCACTCCCCAGATCAGCCTCATTGAGCCCATCATTTCTCAGCTTGTTCTTTTGGCGGATTATATCGTTTGCGGCGTATCGCGTCAGTGCATGTGACTCGGAACGCTGCGTCACAGGTAATCGAGGAGGCGCTGCCCCCGCCGCGCCTCCTCGTTCTTTGCCACCCCTTCACTCAATGCTCGCTTTTCGGGTCCGGCTCTGACTCCGAATCCATCTCCTGCTTCACCATCGGTGCACTCGCCATGTTCTTGAACACGTCGTTTGCGAAGAAGAATTTCCCATCCGAAGGCACCATCACCACCTGGATCTTGTCCGACAGCCGCTCAGCCACGATCTTGTTGATCAAGAGCGGCGACTTGTTCAGCAACGCGGCCTCGCTCGTCATCCGCTCCGCATTGGCCGCGGCAATCAGCTTGATGCGGCTGGCTTCCGCATCGGCCAGCAGGTTGCGCCGCTGCAGTTCAGCCTTGCTGTCGATCACCTTGGCCTCCGCGTCTGCCTGCGCGTTCTGGATCGTCGCTTCCTTGCGGGCCTCCGCTTCGAGCTTGCTCTGCTCAATCTGCTTCTGCTTCAGCGGCAGCGTGTACTGCATCGCGTCCGACTCGCCCTTGGCTTCAATCACCTTGGACTGCGCATCGCCCTCGGCCTGTTTCTCCTTCTGCTTGGCCTCGGCTTCCGCCTGCAACTCGGCAATCCGTACCTGCTTCTGCTGGATGTCGGTATCGACCGCCATCTGGTCGTCCTGCTGCTCCTTCAACAGCAGCCCTTCCAACCCTTTCGCGTATTGCTCTGGCAACTGAATATCTGACAGCATCACCTCTTCCACCACGATGCCATCGTTCGCCAGCTTCTTCGTGATGATCCCCGACGCTGCGTTCCGCACCTCTTCGCGCCTGCTTGAGAAGATCTCGCGCACTGTGTACGAAGGAGCCAGTTCCCGCCACGCACTCGCCACCACCGGGGGCACAAGTTCTTTGTCTGCCGGCTGTGGCAAGCGCGCCTGCACGCTCGCCAGTTTGTTCGGGTCGAGCCTGTAACGCACCGTAACCGCCAGCCCGATGTTCAGGCCCTCGCGGGACTGCACCGTCATCTCATTCTTCAAGCCTGGCTTGCCCGCATCCACGATTCCGGCCGTGAAGAGATGATCGCGCAGGTCAAACAACTGCACGCTCTCCACCAGCGGCGTAACAAAATGAAGCCCCGGATACAGCGTTCCGGGCTCCGTCCCGTTGATTTGGCTGATGCGCACGCCACCCATCCCGCTCGGCACCACAACCATGCTGGTTGCGATTAGCAGTGGTAGACACGCCACCATCGCCAGTGCCACCGGCCCTCGCCACGCAATTGGTAATGGTTCCGGCTCAGCAGCGCCTGTCTCCAGGAACAAGCCGTCTCCACCGGCTTTTTTCTTCATTTCATACCGAATCCGCATCCACAGCCCATACAGCGGAATCGCAACAGCGGCAGCCATCATCAACACTCCCGCAACCATCAGCAACATCTTCAGCGCGATCATTTCCTGCCTCCACTCTCGTGCTTGTGCTCTTTCCGTCCGCACGCCTGCGAAGATCCTCCGCCGCGTGCCCCGTGTTTCCTGGCTCCCGGCCATGGAGCAATCAGCAGCCGGACCAGCCCGCCAAACGTCAACTCTTCAAACAGCAGCGCCGCCGCTACCGGCAGCAGCGCTGCTCCCAACCCGCTCATCGCATCTGCCAGCAACCCCATCGCACCCCCCTAACTCCGTACCCCACGAGAATCCTCGTGGGGCGTTTACCAGTTACCCGTCACTGCCAAGCCCTCCGTGGCCGCTTCGGTCGTTATTGTTGTCGGGGCTGGTGTAACGCTCGCTGTCACCATGGGCTCCGGCGCACCAGCAACCACGGGCTTCTGCTCGCCGCCAAATAACTGCGCCGTCTCTTCATTCCGCTGCCCTACCAGCTTTACCGTGTCGCCTACGTTTACCAACTCGTACATCTCTTCCAGATCCTTCCGGGCCATCCGGATGCACCCATGCGAAGCGGCCTTGCCGATTGATCGCGGTTCATTGGTCCCGTGAATTCCGTAGCCCTGGACGCTCAATCCCATCCACCGCGTTCCCACTGGGTTTCCCGGCCCCGGCAGAACCGTCTTGCCATTGTGCGAGTAGGTCGGATTCTTGACGCGCCGCGCGATCGTGAACGTGCCCGTCGGGCTCGGTGTCGTGGATTTGCCCACCGCGACGGTGTAGACCTTCTTCACCTGCCCGTCCTCTACCAGCGCCAGCTTCCGGTCTTCAAGGCTCACCACGATCACCCGCTTCGCAACTAGAGCTGTCTGAATCGCTGTCACCTGAACCCGCGCCGCCTGCTGCCCGATTGCCTGAACTCCGAGAACCGCCGCCATGCTCGCCGCCATCGCCCATTTGCTCGTTCCGTTCATCGCGTCCCCCATCGGATCTCTCATTTGCCAACGCCCGGAGAGATTGCAGGAGGTATGCCAATGCATGTCATGCTGAAAATAAAAGACTTATCGAATAGACGAGCATGTGGCACCGTGTCACGAGATTCACGCTTGCGTCTCTGCTGACACGCTCGGCCGCGGGGGACAGCACGACGGCGTCGCAGAACTGAGGAGGGAAACGTCTTTGCAGGATTTCCGAGATTTGTCCGGATTGTTGCCGATCCAAATATGATCGCGGCTTCGAACGTCAGGTAAGCACAGGTGCCCCATCCACGACACGGCTTTATCACGGCGTAGGTTGAATCGCACGAACCCAAGCGCACCGCAATCAGAATCCATCGCTATCAGCGAGAAGCTGGCTAGCGGTTGTACACTTCTCCTTCGCGCCGACATACGTTGGGTGCCCCGGGTCTCGTGTCTGAGACCCGGGAAAGCACGAACCTCCGCCATCGGGAAAAACTCATGCGCCGATCCATCCTGTTCGCAATCCTCCTCGCCGCCACCCTCGCTCCAGCCCAAAACACAAAGCGGCCCATGACCTTCGAAGACATGATGCACATGAAGCGTCTCGGCTCGACCGCCGTCTCCCCCGACGGCAAATGGCTCGGCTACTCGGTGACGACTGTCGATCTCGACAAAAACACCAAAACGTCAGAGCTGTGGCTGCAGCCAATCGCAGGCGGCGACGCCATCAAGCTCGCCGTCGGCCGGCCCGGCGATGACGGCCTTGAATTCGCCCCCGACGGGCACTCCGTACTCTTTCTTTCCGGTCGAGAGAACGGGCAACAAATCTGGATCGCCGACTTCGACGCCGCAACCGGCGGAGCCACCAATGCTAAGAAGCTGACCAAGATTTCGACCGAAACCGACAACGCCAAGTGGTCGCCCGACGGCAAATCCATTGTCTTCACCTCTGATGTCTATCCCGACTGCCCCGCCCTCACCGCCGCCGACAACTCTGGCGACAAATGCAATCGAGATCGCGACAGGCAGAAGGCTGACAGCAAAGGTAAGGCGCAGATCTTCACCCACCTCCTCTATCGCCACTGGAACCACTTCACCGGTGACAAGAGATCCCATCTCTTTCAGGTCTCGCTTGAGAGCGGTGGAATACGCGACCTCACCCCCAATGACCCTCACGACGTGCCGCCCTTCTCGCTCGAAGGCGGCGGCGGATTCGCCTTCGCACCCGACTCGAAAGAACTGGCGTTCACTGAGAACCTCGACCCCGAGCCCGCCATCAGCACCAACGCCGACATCTTCACCCTCGACCTCACCAACCCATCAGCCAAGCCGGTAAAGGTCAGCACATCCCAGGGCGGCGACTTCAACCCCGCCTACTCCCCCGACGGAAAATACCTGGCCTGGCGCAGCCAGCTCCGCGCCGGTTACGAAAGCGACAAGTTCCGTCTCCTCCTCTATGACCGTGCCGCGAAGACGATCAAAGACCTGCTGCCAAAATTCGACCGCTGGGTCGATGAATTCGCGTGGAGCGTTGATTCGAAGAGGATATTTTTCGCCGGTGGCCAGAAGGGTGAAGCGCCACTCTTTGTAATCAATTCCGACGGTACACACGATGAGATTCCGCACCCGCTGGTATCGAATGGGGAGTTCAGTGACCTTCACCCGTTGCAGGGCGGAAAGGCAGTCGTTGCATCAGTAATGAAAGTTCAGGCGCCAAGCGAAGTCGAAAAGCTTGAATATTCTTGGCAGGTTGATTCCGAGCGTGGCTATGACATCTCAATTAATCATTCCGAGACGAACACTTCTCAACTCACCCACCTCAACGACGCCGTTCTCGCCCAACTCGATCTTCCGAAGATGGAGTCCTTCTGGTTCCCCGCCGCCGACGGCACCAAGGTCCAGGGCTTCCTCATTCCCCCTCCGGGCTTCGACCCCGCCAAAAAATACCCCGTCAAATTCCTGATCCACGGCGGACCCGCAAGGCGCATGGGGCGACTCCTGGTCCTACCGCTGGAACGCCGAGCTCTTCGCCGCCAACGGCTACGTCGTCGTCATGATCAATCCCGGCGGATCGACCGGCTACGGCCAGGCCTTCGTCGACGGGTCAACGGCGACTGGGGCGGCAAGCCCTTCACCGACCTCATGCACGGCCTCGACTACGCCGAGCAGCATTACCCCTTCATCGACAAGACGCGCGAGTGCGCGCTCGGCGCCAGCTACGGCGGCTACATGGCCAACTGGATTCTCGGCCACACCAACCGCTTCAAGTGCATCGTCTCCCACGACGGCATGTTCAATGCCGAATCCGCCTTCGGCACGACCGAAGAAGACTGGTTCAACATCTGGGAGTTCAAAGGCCATCCGTGGGACTACTACGGCAAACCTGACAGCGAGAACCCCTTCCGCAAGTGGTCGCCCTCGCTCTCGGCGAAGAACTTCAAGACGCCCACGCTCGTCGTCCACGGCCAGCTCGACTACCGCCTCGACGTCAGCGAAGGCTTCCAGCTCTTCGATACTCTGCAACTGCTCCACGTCCCCAGCAAGATGCTCTACTTCCCCGACGAAGGCCACTGGGTGCTGAAGCCGCAGAACTGCCAGCTCTGGTACAAAACCGTAAACGACTGGGTTGACCAGTGGACGAAAACAAGCCATTAGCCTGCAACAAAAAACCATGTGAGCGGCGCATACAGCCCAGAAGTCATCGTGTCATCCTGAGTGGCGCACGCCTGGGGCCCTACAGATCGAAAGATCTGTGGGGTAAGCGCCGCGAAAGACCTGCTTTTCTCACCGCACCGAATCCGCACAAACCTCGGTGCCCCATTCACGCCCCTGTGAAACTGTGAACTACACTGATCGCAAATCGATGAAGCCCAAGCCGCACCTCAACGAATCCGGCCTCTATGACTATGCCATCAAGGCGCTCGGCCGCCACATGCGCACCGAAGCCGAATTGCGTCGCCTGATGCGGCATGCGTGTCGAGCCAGGCGAGCGCGGCAACGCGATCGTCGACGGCACCATCGCCCGGCTCAAGGAAAACGGCTACCTCGACGACGCCGCCTATGCCGAGATCTACGCGCGCCTTCGCCAGCAAAACGAAAAGCTCGGCCAGCGCCGCGTCAGCCAGTCCCTCACCCAGAAAGGCGTCTCTCGCCAGATCGTCACCGACGCCGTCGAAGCCCGTTACGCCGACACCAACGAAGAAGCCCTCGCTCGCCAATACCTGAGCCGAAAACGCCTTCCAAAGCCCGAGAGTCGAAGGAAACCGCCCGCGTGATGCGCCGCCTGGTTGCCGCCGGATTCTCGACCAACGTGATCTACAAGATCCTCCGCCAATGGGACGTCCCCGACGAATCGCTTTCCGCGCTCGACAACCTCGAAGAAGAACCAACCGGGGAATAAAACCCGAATGCCCGAACGCGCACGATCCTTTGTGCCCCATCCATGACGCAGCTCTATCCCGGCATGGGTGGGAAGCCTTGAATCTTATCTCCGTCAGCTGGGTGCCCGCCTCGCTACTGCCAGAATCTGTTTCAATCTCTCTACCGAGATGAATGCGCAATCGCCTCGCGAATCTTCACAAGCGGCGCATCGGAAACAAACTCGATCTCGTCGCCATTGCGGCGGATGCCGAGTTCCGCCCACAGCTTGTTGCAGATCCACAGTCACCGGCGCGTCCTTCCACTTCGCGTACTGCTCGGTCAGCACATGCGTTCCCGTCGCCTGGTCGCCGATGGCCAGCGCCTTGTCGAGCGGCCACTCGTGGTCGATCGTTCCGCCCTGGGCGACCATGGCGCGCAGCGCATCCTGCAGGCCCTTTCTGTTGCCGGTCTGTCGCCGAATCTCGACGTCAGCGACAAGGCAGAACATCGCGCCGCCCCAATAGGTTCGTCCCCAGGTGTGCGTGTGATCGAGTCCTTGGTCGCCCTCGGCGGGCTCGCCCTTCGGCATATCGCGCACCATGTCGCGCCAGACCTGCCGCGCATTCAACTCGCCCGTCATCACGCGGGCAATAGGCTCGACGTAGGTTGCCAGCCCTCTTCCATCCAGTGCTGATCGTCGGGCAGGGAGGGAAACGCCATGTGGTCGAGCTCATGCGTCATCATCCAGTCATCCTTAAGATCAGCCACCGTTGCGTGCTGGCCAATGCGCACCCGCGTCATCCCGGGAAAGCCGGCCATATCGCCCCACGTGGTGCCTTGCACGATGCCGCTCCGATCCGGCACGGGCACGATGAGCACACGTGCGCGTTCGACTGGGAAGCGGCCGTAGTACGCGGTGATGGCGGATGCGGCGGCCTGTACGTGTTGCAAAGATCGCGTCCTGCGAAAGGTCGAGCGGACCAGCGGCGAAATCGACCTGAAGCGTCGCTCTGCCGATCTTCAATTCGCGAGAAGCAACAATGGTCAGACCGCGACCCGGCTGCGCAGCCGCCACGGAAGGCACCGCAAGCACAGCGGCGAGGCTCGCGTTCAACAAGAGAATCAGGCCCCGCCTGTAAACATTCATGCAGGTTGGACGCAAAGCGCGAGCGCTCGGTCGGAGTTGACTCCCCGGTTTTCTACGTACCCGGAGACTTCGAGGCCAGAATCTCCAGCTTTTCTACCAGTGGCGGATTTGCGAACAACTCCTCGGCCCTCGCGAAGAGCGCCTTTGCGATCTCGCCGGTCAGGTGCGCGTCTCGGCCAGTTTCGTCTTTGAAGGTATCGAAGATGCCGAATTTGCCCGGGCTCAGCTTCACGGCATACCAGGTAGTAGTGCCGGCTTCGCGCAACGCCAGCGGTTGCGCCGACTTCAGAAAATCTTCCACTTCCTGCTCTTTGCCGGGCTTCGCCGCGAGCAGCGCCAGGATCGCAACCTTGTCCATGAGGACCTCCAGGGAACATCTTCATCCTAGGATGCAGACTTTCTGAACAAGTCGCGCGAATCGCGCAACATATGCGCCGGGCAGATTTCTGCACCGGATTGTTCCCGTTACACTGAAAGAGTCATGCAATTCCGCACGGGAAACGAAATCCGCGAGCTGTTTCTGCGCTTTTTTGAGATCGAAGGGGCACCGCCGGGTGCACTCTTCCTCGCTGGTGCCTGCCAACGATCCCACGCTGCTGTTTACCAACGCGGGCATGAACCAGTTCAAGGACCTGTTTCTTGGGCGCGGAGAAGCCGCGACTACTCCCGCGCCACCACTTCGCAAAAGTGCGTCCGCGCCGGCGGCAAGCACAACGACCTTGAAAATGTCGGCTTCACCCGCCGCCACCACACCTTCTTCGAGATGCTGGGCAACTTCAGCTTCGGCGACTACTTCAAGCGCGACGCCATCGACTTTGCCTGGGAGCTGGTCACCAGCGACCGAGTGGTTCGGCATCCCCAAAGACCGGCTCTACGTCACCATCTTCGAAGGCGCCGACGGACGTGCCGCGCGACGACGAGGCCGAGCACTTCTGGATCGAAGCCGGCGTGCCCAAAGAGCGCATCTTCCAGTACGGCCTAAAGGACAACTTCTGGCAGATGGGCGAAACCGGCCCCTGCGGCCCGTGTTCGGAGATCTTCTACGACATGGGCATCGAAGCCGCCGAGACTCCCGGCGTCGATCTAGCCTTTCGGCAAAGACGAAGCCCGCTACGTCGAAATCTGGAACCTGGTCTTCATGCAGTTCGACCGCTCCGCGTTGTCAGATCCTGGCAGGAGCTACCGAGCTACAAGCTCACGCCGCTGCCCAAGCCCTCCATCGACACCGGCATGGGCCTCGAGCGCGTGGCGGCTGTGCTGCAAGGCAAGGTCAGCAACTTCGAGACCGATCTGTTCACGCCGCTGATCGAGCGCGCCGCAGAACTCACCGGCAAACGCGTCAACGAGAAGGCGACTCGAGGAGCAGACACGGACTGCTGACGACGATGCCGCCAGCCTGCGCATCATCGCCGACCACGCCCGCGCCGCCACGTTCCTCATCAACGACGGCGTGCTGCCCTCGAACGAAGGCCGCGGCTATGTGCTGCGCAAGATTCTCCGCCGCGGCATTCGCCACGGTCGCCTGCTCGGCCAGGAAAAGCCATTTCTCTATCAGATGGTCTTCGCCGTCCGCGATCTGATGAAGGGCGCCTATCCCGAATTAGTCGATTCCGCCGCACGCGTCGCCAAAGTTGTCGAAGCCGAAGAGAAGCAATTTGATCGCGTGCTCAAGATCGGGCTCACGCGTCTCGAATGAAGAGTTGAAGGCCGACTTTACCGGCGACAAGGCATTTCACCTCTACGAAACCTTCGGCCTTCCGCTCGACTTCATGGTCGATGCCGCGCGCGACGCCGGCGTGACGTTCGACGACGAAGGCTTCGAGCGCGCCCGCGCCGAAGAGCAAGCCCGCGCCCGCGCCTCTGGAAAGGCGGCAGCCAGAAATCCGCCAGCCCCGCCTTCCGCGACCTCGCCAAAACCGACTTCCTGGGCTACAAGCAGCTCGACTGCCAACGACGCCGAAGTCCTCGCCATCGTGAAAGACGGCGTAGGCGTTCCCGCCAGCCAACGGCGGCGATCAGGTCGAAGTCGTCCTCGACCACACCAGCTTCTACGGCGACTCCGGCGGCCAGATCGGCGACACCGGCTGGTTCACCTCGACCGATGGCAACACCACCATCGCCGAAATCACCGGCTGCGTTCTTCCCGTGCAAGGCGTCCGCGCGCACAAAGCCCTGCTCAAGCAGCCGCTTGCGGTCGGCGACCACGTCAACACCGTCGTCGATGGCGCACGCCGCGACGCCATCCGCCGCAATCACACCGGCACGCACCTGCTGCATGCCGCGCTGCGCCAGGTGCTCGGCACGCACGTCAAGCAGGCCGGCTCTGCGGTCGCATCCCGACGCGCCTGCGCTTCGACTTTTCCCACTTCGCCCAAGTGGCCGACGAGGAACTCGAAGAGATCGAGTCCATCGTCAACCGCGAAGTGCTGGCCAACGCCAAGGTCGAAACCCTTGAAGACGTGCCCATCGATGTGGCCGTGAACGAGTACCACGCCATGGCGCTGTTCGGCGAAAAGTACGGCGACAAGGTGCGCGTAGTGAAGCTGTCCGACGGCTTCTCAACCGAACTCTGCGGCGGCACGCACACCGCCGCCACCGGCGAAATCGGCCTGCTCAAACTGACGAGCGAAAGCGCCGTTTCTTCCGGCGTGCGTCGCGTTGAGGCCATCAGTGGCCTCGGCTCGCTCGATACGTTCCGCCGCGACTTTGAGGTGGCGCAAGCTGGCCGGGCAGTACGTTCCATCGGTCGACAACCTGACAGAAGGCCTCCGCGCCAAGTTTGCCGCTCAGGAAGACGAACTGAAGCGCCTGCGCCGCGAGCTCGAAGAAGCCCGCATGAAGTCCGCAGCCGGCGCGCTGGACGAAGCCGTTCAGCACGCGACCGAAGTGAAGGGCGTAAAGGTGCTCACGCATCGCGCCGACTCGCTCGAGCGCGGCCAGTTGCGCACGCTGGTCGACAACCTGAAGCAGAAGCTCGGCGAAGGCGTGGTCGTGCTCGCTTCAGCGCAGCCCGAAGGCAAAGTCGCCATCATCGCCGGCGTTACGCCGGGGCTGACGAAGCGCATCCAGGCCGGCAAGCTTGTCGGCGCCGTAGCCAAATTCGTCGGCGGCTCCGGCGGCGGAAAACCCGAGATCGCCGAGGCCGGCGGCAAAGATCAATCGCAGATCGACGCCGCGCTGCGTGCCGCACGGGATGTTGTGTCGGAATTGCTGGGCTAAGCCGCGGCGCCCCGCGCTTCCATCCAAGCTCAACCCCAGGGAGTAAACCGCCTTGAAGCCTTCGAATTTGTTTGTGTGTGCGCCTTTTCCTGGAATCCTCTCTCTTCCACTCCGCCGCCAATTTCGGGGAAATACGCTGGCTACCTTCTGCGTCTTGGCGGCCTTGGTGGTAATCGCAGGATCACCAGCTACCGCCCAGACGGTGCACTTCAGTGGTGCGCAGGTGCACTTGACCGGCGGAGGCTCGAACATTGATTCGATTGCGGTGGACGGAAAGGGTGACGTTTTTTTCAGTTCGCAGAACGGATTGGGTCCCGGCACCTTTCTCTGTGCCGCTTTTGCGAACAAATACCGGCCCAGATCGACGAAGCGCGTGTCGCGCTCCTCTTCTTTCTGCTTCTCCCACGCCAGGATCTCGTCGATCTTGGTCAGAACAAAGAGAGCACGCTTTCGATTGAGCTTGGGCGGCATCGGCGTCGGCCTAAAACGAAAGTTCGTCAAACAGACCAAGGTCCACTCCGGGCTTGCGCACCAGTGCAGTTTCGACCAAGTCGGGCTTATCGAGGCAGAGCCCGATAAAGGGGCATGTGGTGCACGGGTTTTGTGGAAAGCGGATACCGCTATGCGGCAGGAACCATCCGGACTCGATCCGTCGCACGGTGTCATCGACCAGGGTTGCGAACTCCTGCCGCTGTTCCTCAGAAATGGTGGCCCGGAGGTACTGAACTTCGACCAACCGCTTGCGCACGAAAACAATTTGGGCGACTTCGTTGATGCCGGTCATCCACGAATAGCAGACCAGTTGCGGATCCAGTCCGGAAATGCCGGCCGGTTCTTCTGGATATCGCGCGGAGCTGGTCTTCCATTCCAGAACGCAGCGCGTACCGTCCAGTTCACCAATGGCATCGACATAGGAGACGAAATTGTTGCCCGAACCGAGCCTCCGAGTGAACTGAATCTGCTGGCTGGAACGAGGCCGCCGAATCCGAACGCGGTCGTCCTGAGCGAAGCGCTCCAGCAACTGGACGCCTTGTTGCAGCATCCGGTCCCAAGTGTCGTTGCCGGAGTAGGTTAGGCCCATGTCCTTGCACGGACTCCACTGCTCGCACAACACAGCCGTCGGGTCTTCACGGCGAAAAAGGGCGGCAACGGCCTGTTCGAAGGCTCGACCGAAGAGCATGGCGGCACGCGTGTCTTTCTCTTGCCATCCGTCGAGGTAGCGGTGCCGGTAACGGCGCGGGCAGCTCAGGTACTGGCTGATCTGGGTGTAAGAATAGGTCATGAGGACACCTCCGCATTGTTGGGGCGAGAAGCACTCGATACCGGAGCCGCGGATAGTTCTTCCCACTGGCTGGCTGGGGCGAAGCCGTCGAGGTTGACCAGCGAAATGCCGTTGATCACGGTGTGGCTGATCTTGACGACGCCGCGGAGTCCGGGCAAAGCCTTCTCATCGACCTGTTCGTGGGCCAACAGTTCCGGATCATAGAGAAAATCCCGCAGAAACCAGCCCAGCTTCCACATCGCTTTTTGCGTGCAGTAGAGCCGACCGACAATGGACTGACCGGCCAGAGTGCTCGGCTCGATGACCGAGAGTCGGAGGACGTAGAACGGTTTATGGGCATGCCAGCGGAACTGGGCGCCATCGACGCGCACAAGAAAGACGCCGTCGGGAATCTCGGGACGAGAATCGCGGGCCGTTTCGGCGAGGCCAGGGACTTGGCGTTTCACGCGGCCCCCTCCTGCTCCGGGTGCGAGTAGCTGTTGAGCTGGCAGAGCAGACTATCGCGGTCCTTCGCAGCCCGGTCGGCTAGTTGCTGGACGAAGTTCTCAACCTTTTCCCGGCTGGCCTCTCGAAGCGACTTGGTGCCGCAGAAGTCGACGGCGTAGGCCTTGACCAGTTCGGGATCGAGCTTGTGCTGGCGGATGATCTGGCAGAGACGGTCGCGGACCTTGGGGCCAGTGCCATGCCCATTCCCATTTTGCGGAGGAAGCTTCTCAACCGGATTCGGAATCGTTCCGATTTCCTCGACCGAGCAGATGCCGATGCCGTAGGCCTTGCGCAGGGCGCGGTTGACGGCGCGAGTCTCGGCGATCCGCATTTCGGCGCCGCGGACGAGCGAGGAAACGTTGGACGGATCGGCATCGCCGTAGCCGACAAAGCCCGACGAACCCTTGGACGGGAAGACCGTTGCCTTGAGGACGAAGCGTTTTGCCCCCGAATCGCACAGCGAATCGACGGCTTCAACATGGATGCCGCTGCACCTCTTGCGACGCGCCAGCCCAATTAGACCTGTGTGGGTGACGTACCAACAACTATTTAAGTAGATTAGGTCACCGGCACCCACTGAGAAGTCGTGCTGGGTTGCAATCTCCCTAAGCCGAATAAGAGCTTCCCGAGAGAGGTTGGTCCAAAGCCTTCGAGCCGCGCGAATGCTCGTCTGGCCTGTGGTCTTTTTCCTTTTCATGAACGGCCCCTCGTCATACTCAGCGCTAAGTATACTAAGCGCTGAGTATGACTGTCAATATCGAATTTGCTTTTTACATAGAAGTAAGGCTAAGTTTGAACCTGTCCAATGTCCGACAAGAGAGAGAAGAATCCTAACGCCGTAGCCTTGGGTCGCCTCGGTGCAAAAGCGCGACAGGAGAAGCTAACCCCGGAACAGCGGCGAGAGATTGCCCAGAAAGCGATTCGTGCCCGTTGGGCGAAGGCAAGAAAAAAGAAGACTTCACTTTAATTGAGCGTGTGAAAACGAAAGAGCGCGCTGGTCAGCAGCAACGTGCGGATCCGATCCGCACCATTTTCCACTGGACGGGCCAAAGCCAGAAAGAAAGCCCAGCAGAAGGACCTGCAATACAAAACCCGGCCGCCGCAAAGACCCCCGACGTTCACTCGGGACGGACCGTGGCGGACGTGGATCACCCTCGTTCACCGAACCGGCATGTGTTCGTCATGTGAGCAGCATTCAAAGGACTTGGTAGACCGCGAATGCACAACCGTGCGCAATAACAGTCATGGAGACGACTCTGTCGTCTCGTTCGCCTGCTCGGCGACCAGAAACTCGTGTACGCGGCGGGGTATAAATAGACCACAATCCGGCGATTGAGCATTGGCTTGTGGAGGGGTAAAGGCAGACCGTCTGCCAGATCAGATTTCACAGACAAGCCGACTTCGTTGGAGTGGCGAGCGAGGTTCGTTGCTCGTAGGAATCGTGTTTCCCGTGGGATACCGCGAGAGAAGCACTCTCATGACCGACCAATGCATCTATCGGATCGCCGGCGTCTCGCCATCGTAGTTTTCCGTGCATCTCAACGCTGACGCGATCGAGACCATCAAATCCTTGCAGCATCCTTCCCACAAAAAGACGGATGTCGTTTTCCCAAGCGACACTCAGGATTTTGTCACGGACTCATGGTTCCACCCATGCCTTGAAAGAAGCCAGAATCACCGACTATGTTCGGCACTGCAACCGTCACAGATTCTGCTCCTGGCTCGCGATTCATCTGGTTGCACTTTGGGTGGATAGACATTATCTACTAAGTCATTTGTTTTGTTTGGTGTCCGGAGGGTGGACTTGAACCCCCACGACCGGTAAATGGTCTGCGGATTTTAAGTCCGATATTTGCCATGTTTGCACCAAAATGCACAGAGACGAATACTGAAGCACGTAGTCGCATATATCATTCATATTATTATATTTATTAGCAAGCATGTTCATCGCATCGAGCTGCACTAAACTGCACAGAGATCCAGAACAAAGTATCACTACAAGTATCACCAGTGAGATGTGCGGATTAGTCCGACAGCCCTGATTACATCAAGTCTCTTCACCACCGTCCTTGCTTCCTTGTCGTGGCGTAAGCCGACGAATGACGCGTCCCGGAGCCGCTCGGCCGGTGTCCATCTCCACCTCTCCAACTTCGCGGGCTTCAGTCAGCGGCCATGCTTCATCTTCTCCGCTGTGTTTCCCTGCCCCACGCCCCTGTTCGTTGTCAGACGGGGCCTCGCGACGCGCTTGCATTGAGACCGCGCGCACGCTGCCGGTACGGCGTAACTCCTCATCTCGGCAAGAGCCTTTCTAAGTCGAGATCGACTGAAGATTCCGAATTTGGCTCCTCGGCTTTATCTCGGTTGGCGGTTCGCTGCATGCCTTCACCGCAGCGATTCATCCCGCAATACCTGTTCGCACCGCTACTCGCACTCTTCTGTGGCGATGAGGGGACGAGCCTCCGGCGCCTCAAAAGGTGAACAACCACTCAGACAAGTAGCTTACGGTCAACGAGACCAGCGCTAGATTGGATTCCGAATTGCGGGACAGAGGAGCAAGCAGCTCGGTCATGCAAACTTAGGCGTACCAGCACTTGGGCAGTTCCATATGGCGCCGCTTTGTGTTGTCTCTGTCGAGTCTGTGAGGAAATTTGGTCTGCGGAGTCACACCTTTGGCTCTTCTTTTGTTGAGAAACGTGAACTCCATGACTCTCGGGATCACGATGTTGCCTCTCCGAAAACTCCCGCAGAAGTTATTTGGATGCAGATGAACGATGTAGAAATTCCGGAGCAGCTTTTCAAAACACGACGAGAGGATCCCTACGATACCTCGATCAAAGATCCGCTCCAGCAAATGAAACTCAATCACCATGATTCGGAATTGATTGAGCAGGTCATCGGGAGTGCTGAGAATTACCTCCCACTCCGCGCTCTCAATATCCATCTGCAGAATCAGATCACCCGAATAGCCCTTTAGATATTGATCCTTCCATGAAGCGAGAGTGATGAATTTGTCCCGATCCCACGAGCCCAGGAATTTCTTGTCAAAGGTAAATTCGGGTCTGATAATCGTCGGCGCATCGACCGAGTAGTCTGCAAGAAATGACTTGATATTTCGGTCGGCAAGCTCATTTTCGAACTTCGACAAGAAGCTGACCCCGGGAGAGAAACAATACTCGATCCCTTCAAGATCGTCGGGAACGAGATACCCTCCGTCACCGTCCCCTCCAAAGCGAATCAATTCGATTCCGCAGTCCTGAGGCCTCAATTTTTGAAGGAGCCGAAGCACCTCCTCTGAAGGCGTCTCTCTGACTAAATTCAACCCAAGCCCAAAAAGCGTTGACTCCCAGATCCGCCTGATTCCTGCGATCATTCCGGTAGTCGCTCCTCCTGACTGCGGCTTGCCGCGGTCGACTTCGTCTAGGACAAATCATACGCGGTCTGGGCTATGACAAAGCCTGCGCACCTGAAGTTCCTCTTGAAAGGATCATTGCCGATATCTGATCAATCTATGCATGCAATGGCCAGCAGGGTTCCGGAGACCTGCCTCCGAATCCGGTGTCGGTGCGACCAATGAAACAGATACAGTAAAGACCCCTTCCGATCCTAAATCTGACCCGCCCATAGGGCTCCTCGCCGCGTATGTTTAGTCTCGAGGTAAAGGGGAACGGTTCAGAAGGGGCATTGAGTTCTGATCGGTTTCGTTTGGTCACCTGGGCGTTTGTCCGGCAATTGCGGAACCTTGGGATGTCGATACATCTGAGACGGAGCCAATCTTTTAACGTCTTTTATTGCGTGTCGTTTATGTTTGCGGGTTGAAAACCCCTGCCGCCAACCCGAACTCCTTGTCTCGGCAAAAGTCGACCAGCTATATTGGAGTTGCTGGCTCGCGACCCGGAGTCCATTCTCGGTGTTGTCAAGGATCTCGCATTTCAGAACTGTGGAAAACCTTCACCCAAGTGAGGATGGCGAAGCCTTGCTTGTGCTCAAAGCCTCGCGGTGCCGGTTCTCCAAGCCCAAAGGGGCACAAACCACTTCCCCAGAAAGATTCCACCGACCCGGACATTGCAAACGCTAAGAGCCTATTGGGCTGGGAACGCAGAATCGCTCTGGAGACCGGGTTGAAGTTAAGGTTGGACTACTTTAGAACGTGCTCGAGGCCGCTGCCTAGCCGTTCAGAGTGACAAAGGAATTGAAGGCGACGGCCTGTACGATGGGTCAGCATGATCGCCAACGGCCCGGGAGCATCATTGTGAACCATCTATCACTCCCGCCGGGTGGAAGTTAAAGGCAAGCCTTGAAGAAGGCATTCGCCGCATGTACGCATCTGTACGATCGCAACTCGAGTCTGCAACGCGCCGAGCGAAGCGAGCGCATCTATAGACGAATCAAGACATTGCAATCCCTCGGAGTTTACGAGATAGCGATGTTGGCAGCAGCTGTTGTGCTAGCCTTTAGCTGTCAGTGCGTGAAAACTGTGCAGTTCTCCTTCGCGATCTCGAATCAGGTTGGACACGCCACTGCGGTGTTAGGCGCCGCGCATTGCATCGCGGGGTTTCACGAGGGTGGCGCGCGGAATGTGCCGGGTGATTTCAGTCGGACATGATACGCGTCTCTCTATCATCAGTATTCACGCAAAGAAGGACGATGGCCATCAGGAAGATTCTCCTCGTTTTCGCTGCCCTCTTGTTATTCCCTCCGATTCTGCTAACTGCCCAGGAGCAGCGACCTGCTCTCGTTCCATCGTCCCAAGGAACTGGAAGCGGAGCAGGGGCAACGGCGTCAGCCGCTAGCGTTGGCGGCTTATCTGATGGACCGATCACTCCGGGCGAGATCGTACACGTCAATGTCTTCGATGCCCCTGATTTTTCTCTCGTCACGCGGGTTTCGGATAGTGGCGACATTCCCTATCCGATCCTCGGCTCCGTGCACATCGGGGGTCTGAACAGCATTTCTGCTGCAGAACTGCTTGCAAAGGAATTGAAGAGTCGGAATCTGATGCTGGATCCCGAGGTGACTGTGACCGTAGACTCCACGGTTACCGGAATTACGGTTCTTGGCGAAGTTCATAGTCCTGGTGTGTACCCGCCTCCGGGAAAGCATCAACTTTCCGACCTCCTGGCTATCGCCGGAGGTCTGACCGCAAATACCGGCCGCCTCATAGAGATCACGAACGACCGGACACCCGGGAAAAAGGATTACGTGTCGTGGGATCCGACGATGCACAACACCGAAAACTTCGATCGGGCTGTATCTCCCGGCGATCGCGTGCTGGTGCGCGCCTGCGGCATTGCCTATGTCGGAGGAAATGCGGCGAAGCCAGGCGCCTACTCGCTTTGCGGATCACCCAACATGACTCTCTCAGAGGTAATGGCGCTGGCTGGTGGAGTTGCCCCGAATTCGTCCACGAGCAAGACCTATATCGTGCGCGCCCAGCCGGACGGCACCAGGGTCGTGGAACAAGTCGATGTGAAGAAGATTCTCACGTCGCGCGTTGCAGACCCTATCGTGCACGAAGACGATATCATCTATGTTTCTCCGAGCCCGCTAAAGGCAATCCTGAAGGGCGCTTTAGCGTTCGCGCTTTCAATCACACCGTCATTGCTCTACATTTCGCAATCGTACTGACGAGAGAACCGATCTTTTGGAATCGTTCGTGTTCTCCGACAAATATCGAGTTCCGCATCCCCAATGAAGATCAGCATCGTCACACTTTCGTTGAATCAGCGCGCATATTTGCAGCAGGCGATTGATTCCGTTCTATCACAGGGCTGTCGCGATCTCGAATACATCGTGGTCGATCCGGGTTCTACCGATGGAAGCCGCGAGGTGATCCGGAGCTATGGTTCGCAAATTGCGCATACGATCTTCGAACCTGATCGTGGCGCGGCCGACGGACTGAACAAGGGTTTTGCACACGCTACCGGAGAAGTATTCGGGTTCCTGAATGCTGACGACCTGCTGTTTCCTGGATCTTTGCGTCATGTGGCGAATTATTTCCAGGCCCACTCGGATTGCGACATGGTGATGGGCAACGGGTATGTCATCGATGGGAGCGGACAAAAAGTCCGGCATATCATTGCCCGGGATTTCACTGCTCGGCGGTATTTCTATGGTGGAACCAGTTGGATGCAGCAGTCCACGTTTTTTCGGCGCGAGATATTTCTCCGTTCCTCGAAATTCAATTTACAGAACCGTACCTGCTGGGACGGTGAATTGTTTGTGAACATGGCAAGCCTGGGGGCGAAGGTTGGTTACATGAATGCTGACCTTTCGGGATTCAGGATTTATGCAGCCTCAATCTCAGGATCGGGGAAGAATCTCGATGCCTATAAGAAAGACTCCCGGAGGATTTTCCAGCAGACGACGGGGCATGATTGGACAACGACGGACGAGCTGTTGCGATTTCTTTATAGGACTCAAGGCTTCCTGATCCGAATTGGATCACTCATCCAGCACCGCTCAAACAGAGGTTCCGAATGAGGATTGCAATTCTTTGGATGGGACTTTCCGGATATCTAAACGCCTGCTTGAAGGAGCTAGCTGGGCGCGATGGAATTGAGCTCTTTATCTGCCACAGGAGGCCAGAGAACAATGCACCATTCGATGAAAAACAGTTCGAGTGGATGGCAAATCGTTTCATGTGGAACTCGAATCGCGATCTTGAAACCTTGGTGCAGAAGTTGCGTGCATTCGCACCCGACATTCTCGTCTTCAGTGGTTGGCATGTCCCCGCCTACCGCAGAGCAGCTAGAGAATTCGCCAAGAGATGTTGGCGAGTGATGGCTATCGATCGCTGTTGGCTTGGCACTTTGAAGCAAAAGATTGGCACTTGGACTGCGCCGCATTTTCTTCATCCTCTTGCCGACGCTGTGTGGCTGCCGGGAGAGCGACAGGCTCTCTTTGCGAGGAAACTCGGCTTCAAGCAGAAGGTAATCGTTCGTGGATTGTACTCGTGCGATCAACCGCTGGTGGAGGTGGCACACACTACACGCATTTCTGAGGGTCGACCTCTTCCGCACTCATTCTTGTTCATCGGTCGGTTTGTTCCGGAGAAATGCATTGATACGCTTGTGAATGCATACCATGTTTATCGCGAAATCAATCCAGAACCATGGCCACTAGTGTGCTGCGGAACTGGACCGCTTCGGTCCAGCCTAGAGAACAAGATTGGAATTCGCTTAGAAGGTTTTGTTCAGCCGGATAGGCTTCCCGCGATACTTGCGTCTGCAGGATGTCTGATCCTGCCAAGTCTGTCTGAACCGTGGGCTCTAGTGGTGCATGAAGCGGCTTCGGCGGGAATGGTCATCCTCGTCTCCGAAGAGGTGGGGGCGGCTCCTCACCTTGTTCAACCGGGCTACAATGGATTCATCTTCGAGAGCCGAGACGTTACAGGGCTAGTAAGTCTGATGAATCGGGTGACTGCAATGAGTGATGCTCGATTAGACGATATGTCCCGCGCCAGTTTTGCCCTCTCGCGTCAATATTCCCCAAGACGCTGGGCGAATACGCTCCTAGAGTCCTTTTGCACTTTTTCCCGAAATGCATCAAGGAGCGGTTGTTGAGGGATGTCCGCATATAGAGCCGTCTTTCCATGATATGAGCAGTCCTACTTGCTCCGATGTTCGTGTCAAACATTCACATTTCGCATAGCAATTTGAACCGAAACACGAGTTAAGGATATTCAGTTGGTCAGACAGCAATTGAGCCAAGGTCCTGAGCCTATACCCGACAATGTTGACCTTACAGGTGCTGAGGTCGACCCGATCAGCCGATTTGTCCAGTTTCTGAAGAAGCGGGGCTGGCTTATCGGCGTTGCCACGCTGACGGGTCTCCTGGTCGGCATCGCAGTTAATCTCACTCAGCCCAAGTTGTATACTGCGCAAGCCAGCCTGGCGGTGGCTGCAGATCTTTCCTCGCAATTTCGTCTGGAACAAGTTCAAGGGTTGACGGGAGACGAAGACGACAGCGAAAAGCTAGACACTGAACTCGAGGTTCTACGCAGCCGCACTCTCGCGTTTGAGACGATTAAGGATCTGCATCTGGAAAGCAATCCGGATTTCGCCCCCCTGCAGGGCGGACGTCCCTGGGACCTTTCTGACCTCGTGACTCGCCATAACCTCGTCGCGACATTTCTCGGGAATCTCCGCGTTTCACGGTTGGGCCACACAAGCATCATTCAAATCTTTGTGACGTCGAAACGGCCGGATCTCGCGAGCCTAATCGCCAACACTCTGATCGATCGATACGTTGAACTTTCGTTTCGCCAGAATTACGCGGCCACAGCGAAGATATCAGAGTGGCTGGATTCACAACTTAATGGCCTCAAACAAAACCTTGAGAAAAGTCAATCTCGTATTCTCGAACTTCAGAAAGACCTAGGTGTTAACAGCCTCGACCAGTCGCACAGCATCATCATTGCGAATCTGGAAGAGCTGAACAAACAGTATGCGGATGCTGAAGTTGACCGCCTTATGAAGGAGTCTCGACTTCAGGAAATAAAGAGCTCTTCGCCCGATGTGATCGATGCGGCGCTGGGGAATGCGGATCCGGCATTGACCGCCTCCAAACAGCGCTTGGCACTGCTGAATTCTGAATACACTTCGCTGGTCCAGACCTACGGACCTGCCTACCCCCGGGTTAAGGCGCTCAAGTCTCAGATTGATCAGCTTGAGCGTGGTTTGAGCCAGGAGGAGAGTGCTCAGGTAACCCGCGCGCAGAAAGAGTTTGACGCGGCGCGAACCAACGAAGCTAGCCTGCGCGCCGCCCTCGAAAAACAGGAAGATGAGGCATATGGCAAGGGCGAGAAGGCTATGCAGTATGAACTTACCCGCCGCGATTATGAGACCAATCGTCTTCTGTACGACGGGCTTCAGCAGCGCCTCCAAGAGGCCGGTATTATGTCCGGCTTGCATTCTACCTCCATACACGTGGTGGACAGCGCCGAAACACCCATTAATCCAAGCTCTCCGCGTACCCGATTCAATCGGGCCGCAGGTGCTGGAGTCGGACTGCTTATTGGGTTGTGCCTGGCTCTCCTTATCGAGGCGCTCGACACCAACCTCAAAACCATGTCCGACATCGAACAAGCTCTGCAACTACCGCTCCTTGCCGCCATCCCATCGGTCGATGCAGTAGAACTTCAGGCCGCGAGGTTCAAGGATTTTGCCACCAAGCCCGGCACAGCATCCTGGTCAAGGTTGGCTGAGGCTCTTCGAGGCATGCGCACCTCAATCATGCTCTCAAGTCCTGGTGCTCCTCCCAAGATCATCATGATTACAAGCACGCGACCGGCGGAAGGAAAGAGTTCCGTTGCCAGCCTTGCAGCGATCACCTTTGCGCTTAACGGGTCGCGGGTGCTTTTGATCGATGCCGACCTTCGCCGTCCATCCATTCACCTTCGCTTCAGAATGGGGAAAGGACTGGGACTCTCTTCTGTGCTCTCAGGGAAGGCCACTTTTCAGGAAGCCGTTGCCGAGTGGCCGGAATTACCAAACCTTCATATCCTACCTTGTGGTCCGGTACCACCCCTGCCTTCCGAGTTGCTCGGATCGGCGCAGATGGAAAACTTGGTTGCGGAGATTCGAACGAAGTACGATTTCATCATCTTAGACACGCCTCCGGTGCTGACAGTCACCGATGCATCATTACTTGGGCGCTTGAGTGATGGGACGGTCATTCTTATTCGTTACGCCAACGCGCCCAGACATGTTGTGCAGCGGTGCATTGATCTCTTGGACCGCTCGGGTACGCATCTTCTCGGTGTCATTGTAAACTTCGTGGATTTCAATGCTCCGGAGTATTCCGAATACTACGGCCGAAAATATTACGAATATTACAGGGAACGAAATCCAGAATAGCATTTCCGCCAAATCCTATAAGTCGTTCCCGTGACAGCGGCTCTTATCGAGCGGGGTGACGGCTCCTACGGGAACCTCCGGTGACCACCCGTCAGAGAAATCCTTAATTCTTATGGTAATCGCTACGAGAACTCGGATTCGGCGAAGCCCCACATCTTCTCGTCAGGCCCTCAGAGCGTTCCTTGGAGATGCGCTCGCCTTTCTGATTGCGCTCACCACTTCTTTCTCGGTGAGATTTGTGGGATCCCTTCCGGTCTCTGAAATCATATTGATCCCTCTTGTGCCGATCTTTCTGATATTGCGCAAACGTCGGCCCGTCCAACCGGCGTTGAAAATGATCTTTGTCCTGATGGGGCTTTGGCTGTTCGGTCAGGTATTGACAGATTCATACCGTGCTACTGAAGCTCTCGATTGGATGCGCGGCAATGCAGCTATCCTGTTCTTCGGGCTGGATCTTGCGGGTCTCGCGGTGCTGCTCGGTGGAAATGAACGGCGCAAGGCCGTCTTCGTAATCGGGCTGGCAATTGGTTCGCTTCTGGCCGTCAAATATCAACCCTCGGTGTTTGCCAGGGAACAACCTTGGAAGTTCGGCTACTCCTCTGGATCGATCCTCCTCGTGGTCCTCATAAGTTGCTATTTCTATGGCCGCCGCCGATACATGATCGTTGCAGTTCTTTTCGCTGGCATTGCGGGCGTTAACCTATTGGAGAATTTCCGCTCCCCTGTTCTCTTCCTTCTGGTCGCGATGGTGCTGGTTCTTCCGGTGATTCCAGAGCGGATTGGGAAGTTGCAACTCCTGCCGCGGGCTGGAGGTGTCTTGCGCGTAGTTGTTCTGACAGGGTTGGCGTTGATAGCAGGCAAATCAGCGGTCGTTTTGATCGATCTGGTCACATCCGCCGGTCTTATCGGTGAAGAAGCGCAAGCCAAAAACGAGGAAGAAGCTAAGGGGGGAGTTCTCCTGGGTGGAAGACCAGAGATTCTGGTCTCTTCGCGCGCCGTCTGGGACAGCCCTGTCCTGGGACATGGCTCAGAGGCGAAAGACTTCAAATATGTTGAGATGCTGAATGACTTGAGGGCCGAAGCGGGAATGCAGGCCAACCTGGCAGACTTGGAGGCATCCTCCGCAGACATGATCCCGACACACTCTCATCTCATGGGTGCCTGGGTTTGGGCGGGTATCCTCGGCGCAGTTTTCTGGGCATATATCTTGTGGTTGGCTGGCAAGGGCATTCTTGAGGTCAGCACCCTGCTACCGCCATCAGCTCCACTCTATGCGTACGTCATCATTGGTTTGTTCTGGAACGTACTTTTTTCCCCCTTTGGTCAGAGTGCGCGAATGGGAGACGCCTTAGCTATTGTAATCGTCATTGATCTACTGGGTACTAGACCTATAGCTAGTGCGAACGCTTGGGCGAGGAGTGGTCGCTTTGCTGGCAGAAGTTTTGCGCGGCGCACCAATTTGAGAGCAACCTTGAGGCCGCGATAATTCCAAAAACATTGGCCGCTTCAGTCTATTCATCGACAACATTCGTGCGCTACGTTAGTTGGCCTCCTTATGAATATTCTCGAAAAAATCCGGCAGCGAGAAGGGATTCGCGATTCGCTCAGGAACATTGGCTGGCTCGGCGGGGATCGAGTGGTTCGGATGTTTGGCGCGGTTCTTGTTGGCACGCTGGTAGCCCGATATCTTGGGCCGACTCAATTCGGCTTTCTGAATTACGGACTTGCAATCTACGGGCTCTTTAACATCATTTCGAACCTAGGACTCGACTCGCTTGTGGTGCGGGATATGGCGCTCGATGAGAGCGGAGAGCCTCGGATTCTGGGCACGGCATTTATCTTGAAGGGGCTGGCCAGCTTGATCACCACTGGAGCGGCTATCGCGGCCGCATGGTTACTGGCTCCTCGCAACAAAGAGCTGGTCATCATCGTGGCGTTGCTTTCCTTCGCCTCCATCACCCAGGCACTCGATGTCATCGACTACTACTTTCAATCGCAGATCCGATCCCGATATTCGGTGTTGCCGCGCACGATCGGCTTTGTTTCGGGAAGCCTTGCGCGGGTTGCAGCAGTGTTCATGCACTGTGGATTGCTTGTTTTCGCCTGGATCGCCGCGTTGGAGATCGTCGTTTCCGAGATCGGGCTGGGTATTTCGTATCTTCGCTTCCGACGCCTAATCCCGCGCTGGAATTGGCATCTTGGACAAGCCAAAGGGCTTCTCTTGGAGAGTTGGCCACTGCTCTTGTCGAGCTTGATGGTGATGCTCAATATGCGCACAGATCAGGTCCTGCTTGGAAGGCTCAGCTCAATGGCGATCGTGGGAAACTACACGGCAGCCATAAGACTTTCCGAAATCTGGTACGCGATCCCCACGATCGTCACAACCAGTGTGATGCCTCGTTTACTAAAGACTCGCGAAGTGAACCCCGACCGGTACTATGCTCGGCTTTATCTTTTTTATGAAAGCATGATCCTCGTCAGCGTGGTCGTATCAGGAGCCACATTGCTTGTTGGTCCATTTGTGGTGCGGCTTCTCTACGGACAACAATTCGCTTCCGCTGCGTCCATCCTGTCGATACACATCTGGACCGGTGTTTTTGTTGCAGTGGGATGTATTGGCGGCCAGCAATACGTCCATGAGAAGGTGACAATCAGTACCGTGCAACGCGCCGGACTAGGCGCGGCCGTGAATCTGGTTCTCAATCTCATGTGGATTCCACGCTGGGGCGGAGTGGGCTCAGCATGGGCCACCCTGGTCTCCTACTGCATCAGTTCCTATATTGGGGACGCATTCGACGGCCGCACACGCCATATCTTCCAGATGAAAACCCGGGCTTACCTGCATTTCTGGATGCTGCCACGCCTGATGATAAAAGGAGCGACGAGATGAACCACGAGAAGAAAGAGACTACAACGATTGCCCGTAATCCATCGCCTCCAGCACGAACGCCACACAGAAGCTCGGGTCTCTACCAATCCCTTCGAGCGCTTTTACGGCCATTCTGGTTGGACCTCAAACATAGGCGTGCGGTCCGAAAGTATTACCACCATGCAGATTGCAGGGGATTCGATTGGGATTGGGGTGCCGTTCACTTTAACCGAATAGCTCTTGTGAACCTTCTTCTCTCGGAGAAGGACGATCCTGCATATCTCGAAATCGGCTGCGCCTCAAATAACCTTTTTGACTCAGTGCATGCGTTGAACAAGGTTGGCGTAGACCCGGCTGCGGGCGGGACGATCCGCGAAACTTCCGACAAGTTCTTCGATACAAATAAACGCAACTTTGACGTCGTATTCATTGATGGGCTTCATACCTACGAGCAGGTCAGGAGAGACGTTGTGAATTCCTTACAATGCTTGAACGATGGAGGCTGGATAGCCATACACGATATGTTGCCAAGGAACTGGATTGAACATCACACTCCCGATGTCACGCGGTCAGGCGACACATGGACTGGCGATGTATGGAAAGTAGCCTTCGAACTGGCCCAAACAGAAGGACTCGAATTCAAGATACTGCGGATGGATTTCGGAATTGGCGTGGTGAAAGCTTCCAAACGTAGAGTAGCCCTAAAAGACCTATCGGACGAATTGCGCGACAAGGAGTACGCTTTCTTCTATGAGAATATCGGCAGACTTCCAATCGTCGAATGGGAAGGCGCGCAACGCTGGCTTCGGACCTAACCTTCAAATTCCATGAGCGACTTCACGACTCAACTAGTAACCCCCGTAGCACTGATTGTCTTTAACGATCCGGAAGCAACGCGTCGCGTGTTTGCCGCTGTGGCCGCAGCCCGTCCCTCTCGTCTGCTTCTGATTGCGGATGGTCCACGCACCAACCGTCCCGGAGAGGCCGAGCGATGTGTTGAGGTAAAGAAGATTGTTAGTGCGGTGGACTGGCCGTGCCAGGTAGAAACCAACTATGTTTCGGAGAACATGGGCCCACGTCGCCGGATCATCTCCGGCATTGACTGGGTTTTCTCGCGAGTGGAAGAGGCGATCATCCTTGAACATGATTGTCTCCCCGACGCAAGCTTCTTCCCATATTGCGCAGAGTTGCTGGAGCGTTACCGTCATCAACCGCAGATTGGATGCATCACTGGGTTTAATCCCCTTGAGAAGAACTTCCCTTTCCGTTACAGCTACTACTACTCGATGGTGGCGATGCTTTGGGGGTGGGCCACTTGGCGCCGTGTGTGGCAGCAATACGACGAACATCTCAGCACTTGGCCAAGAGTGAAAGAGGATGGCCTGTTGCATTTGCTTTTTCCGAACAAGAGGGTCATTGCTTACTGGACCTGGATCTTCGACCGCATGTATGACGGAACCGGACCTAGCACGTGGGATTACCAGTTGGCTTACACTTGCTGGACGCGGAATTGGCTGAGCATTCTTCCACGGCGAAATCTGGTTCAGTATATTGGTTTCGGCCCACAGGCGGTGCATACCACAGTCTCGGACTCGGTTCTCGCAGTTCCGGCAGGTGCTATCAGTTTCCCCCTTGACCATCCCCCCGCAATAACCCCATGGCCCGCCAACGCAATGCAAATGCAAAAGCGCATTTACGCTCGCGACGGTATTTTCCGAAAGATTCGACGTAAAGCTCTTTCGTTGGTCCGCTCTTCGAGCCGGTGAGTTATGGCTCAAGCGCGTGCGAAGTCCGCATCGAAAGTTGTGTCTGAATGCAAGCGTCGAAGCTTCGTTTAAACAGTTCCGCAATGAGCGGTAACGAGGAGGTAAGGGTGCGAGTTAGCATAATCACGCCGAGCAAGAATCAGGGGGAGTACATCGATCATTGCCTCCGCTCTATACACGAGCAGACCCACCGCGAGATTGAACACATTGTGCTGGACGGGATGTCCATCGACGAAACAGCGAAAATCGCTGTGAAATATCCATGCACGTTCTTGCAACGCGAGGATTCAGGACCTGCTCAGGCTATCAATAGGGGCTTGGATTTGGCCGCCGGCGACATTGTTTGCTGGCTCAATGCGGACGACGCCTTTTCATCGATCACGGTTCTCGAGCGTGTAGTGCGACTGTTTACCGAATACCCAGAAGTCGACATGGTCACGGGTAATGGATATTTCATCGATGAGCGTGGAAGATTTGTTAATCCCATAGTCAACCTAAGACCAGATCGGCTTCGCCTGGACTGGATCAGGAAACATGACTTTATATTGCAGCCGGCCACATTCTGGCGGCGTAACCATTTTCGTCTAGAAGAAAGCCAAAAGTACTGTTTCGACTGGAAGCTTTGGATTGATTGTTTTGAGGCTGGCCTCAACATACTCTACGTCCCGGAATACTTCGCGTTGTATCGCCTCCAGCCTTCGTCTCTGACTCAGCAGAATACAGCTTCGAGGATGTGTGAGATTTACACAATCGTAAATGGAAGCACGAGCAACCGAGCACAAGCAGCCAATCTTTGGGCTCAATGGAAGATCTTTCAGCTATCGGAAGCGCTCCACTTGCCGTATCTGAAGAAACTTGCGTCGTTGGCCGGCAGGGTTCTAGACCAATTCAGCGACGGTGTCATCTAAACTGCTTAGGTTGCGGCTAAAAGATTGCATCTGAGGGTATCATGCCAAGTCCCTTCTCTCTTCGATGGAAGATCACGTCTCTCATTGGTATCAATCCCGGCGCCCTGTTGTGTACTCTTCGGGAGGCCCCGTATTTTCTGCGCTGTGCCCGGCAATATCAGGCCTTGAATCAGAGGCCGCACTTTCGAATTCATCTTCGGCATTTGTTTCCCATTCTTTCCGACCGTCGCGCTAAGGCTGGATCCATCGGAGGACACTATTTCCATCAGGATTTATGGGCGGCCAGGAAGATCCATGCGCGGGCGCCAAAGCAGCATATCGACATTGGCTCGTTGATTAGCGGCTTTGTGGCGCATCTTCTGGTGTTCATGCCGGTGACAGTCATCGATATTCGTAAGCTGGAGAGCAAGGTCCCGGGACTAACCTTTGTTTGCGATGACGCGACAAGATTATCTCAGTTTCAGAGCGACAGCATCGAATCCATATCAACTCTTAATGCAGCAGAGCACTTCGGCCTGGGGCGTTATTCAGATCCTATCGATCCAGATTCATGTTTCATGTTCATGGCCGCGCTCGAAAGAGTGCTGGCGCCCGGGGGGCGCTTGTATTTTGCAGTTCCCGTGGGAATCGAGCGCGTCGAATTCAACGCCCATCGCGTGTTCGCGCCGCAGACGATTATGGAAGGCTTCGCGAAACTGCAACTGATTTCATTCTCCTATGTTGGCGACGATGGTTGCCTCTACGAAGAGGCAGAGCCACGCGCCGCGGCACAATGCGACTATGCTTGCGGGCTGTTCGAGTTCACCAAAGGCCAGCCGGCCTAATATCTCATAAACGATTGTCAACAGTAGCCGGTCATGCGCTCGGACTTCGCCTGCCAGAGTTGATTTTCGGGTATACCGAAGCTGCCGGACACATTATGTGTTTTGCGCCGAATTGGTGCTTCTCTCCGCGTGCCATACGCTCTCCTTGTTCCGGTGTCGCTTCTCAGTCTCAAAGAGCGCCGCGGGCGCTCCAGCACATCTCGTGTCAGAAATCGTGTCGCCAATCTGTTCGCTCCTTCATCCTAGAAGCAAACACGAGCCTGATCTAAGCAATGCAAGTGATTCTCTTCAAATTCGTCTGATTCCCGTCGAGGTTGACAACTTTTAGGAACTTCTTCGAAACTAAAACTGTCGTCGTGAGATGCAGAAGGCAACGTAGGTTGAAGTGCCTGAATCCAATCCCCCTAACAGGGCAATACAAATGCGAATTCTGCATGTCATCCGTAGCTTGCGGCGCGAGTCGGGAGGTCCTCTCGAAGGATTGCTGCGCCTAGCGGACTTCCACCTTTCTGATGGGCATGTGGTGGAGATCGTAGCTCTGGATACCGATGAGGAAAGCGCACGACTTGCGGCGCCGTTCCCAGTAACCGCTCTTGGCCGTGGAATAGGTCGATATGGCTACACCCCCCGACTTCATCGGTGGATGCGCGCAAACGCGAATCGGTTTGACGTCGTGATCCTTCATGGGCTCTGGAACTATTCATCAGTCGGCAGCTGGCGCGTGCTTCGCAAGCATTCAACTCCGTACGTCGTCTTTGTTCACGGCATGATGAGTCGATGGTTTCGCGATTGCTTCCCAATAAAACATGCGGCAAAGCAGGCTTTCTGGACTCTTCTCGAGGGACGAGTAGTTCGAGACGCGCGTTATGCCCTCTTCACCGCTGAAGAAGAGAGGCTTGATGCGCAAAACGTGTTTTGCGGATACCAGTATTATAAAGAAAGAGTCGTTCCATACGGAACCGTCGTTCCAGTTGGCGATGAGGCATCACAAAGGATGGCACTTCTCGCCGCGCACCCTGCATTTAATGGCCGGCGCTTTCTCCTCTTCGTGGGTCGACTGCACAGCGTAAAAGGATGCGACTTGCTAATCCAAGCATTCGCGCAATCTCTCGACCGTATTCCCCGAGACGTTGACATCGTGATTGCTGGACCTGATCAGACAGGCTTGAGCGGACAATTGAAGGCGATGGCGCAACAGCTTGGCGTGGCAAAGCGCATACATTGGACGGGAATGGTCAATGGAGATCTGAAGTGGGGTATGTTTCGATCGTGTGAAGCGCTGATTCTTCCATCGCACCACGAGAATTTTGGATTGGTGGTTGTGGAGGCGATGGCGTGCTCCCGGCCTGTGCTAATTAGCAACAAGGTGGCGGTTTGTAGGGAGGTAGCTGGATCGTCAGCCGGCATTGTTGAACCGGATACACTGGAAGGTACACGTCAACTAATCGTGAAGTTCTGGGATCTTTCTGAAGATGAGCGCTCAAGAATGGGACTGGCGGCGAAGCGCGCATTCCACAGATACTTCGATATTGAGGTGACCGCTCGTGAATTCGCACGAGCCATAGATTTTCAGCGTGAGGGCCTGGGCGGTCCGGCGACCACCGAGTCAACACTTGGAATGCGCCATTGAGGTCAAGCTCACGAGGTAATCTGCATGAATGACAGGCCGGGCGTCGCGGTCATCATTCTGACTTATAACGAATCGTTACATCTGCCGCGGGCTCTCGATCACGTTCGAGGCTTCGCACGAGAGATCTTCGTCGTCGATTCATTCTCGACCGACAGCACCGTAGAGTTGGCCAGGGCCGGCGGCGCGCAGGTACTGCAGCATCCATTTCAATACCAGGCTCAACAATTCGAGTGGGCACTCGAGAACGCACCCATCACATCGGATTGGGTCATGCGTCTGGATGCTGACGAGATCATTGAGCCGGATCTTGCCGAGGAGATCAAAGCGAAGTTGCATTCCCTTCCTCCTGAGGTAACGGGAATCAACCTTAATCGAAAGACGATCTTTCAAGGTAAATTCATCCGGCATGGCGGAAGGTACCCACTGACCCTGCTGCGTATCTGGCGCCGCGGCAAGGTGCGCATTGAAAATCGCTGGATGGATGAGCATCTGTACCTCATCGAGGGCCGTTCTGTGACTTTTAATGGCGGCTTTGCCGATCACAATCTGTGTGATCTGACCTCCTTCACTGCCAAGCACAACTCGTATGCGAGTAGAGAGGCCCTCGACGTTCTCAACCAACGGCTCCATCTTTTCAAGCCTCAGCTTGCCCTCTCTGCTGAAGCCGCCGGAGAGCAGCCCAAGATCAAGCGCTTCTTCAAGGAATCCGTATACAATCGGCTCCCGTTCCAGGTTTCAGCGCTTCTCTACTTCCTGCTTCGATATGTATTTCAGCTCGGGTTTCTGGATGGAAGGCGGGGGCTGACATATCACGTCCTGCAGGGATTCTGGTATCGCTTTCTCGTGGGTGCGAAGCTGAGGGAACTGGAGCTGGCGGTAAAGCAAGCGACGTCAGAGGAAGAGAGGCGCTCCGTGATCGTGCGCCTTTCTCGTCAGAGGCTTGACTAGCCAAAGAGTTCGGAAGCTGGCGATTTTTCGCTACGTATAGGTCTGCTGGTTCTCGTTGCTTAGTCGAGAAGCGGGACACGTAGTTGCCTCGACGCTTGTCTTCAACCTTTTCCCTGCAGGCATTCCGATTGCTTGGAAGATACTCACGTACAGACTCTCCCGGCATTCTTGGCATCGAGTTGGATATTTAAGAAGTGCCAGATGAATGAGATCGCTCAATCTGAATATTGATCTGCGAACTTGGTGTAACCCGCATATTGCACGTTTCATGGTTTGAACCACATCGCCGTACACGTCACTCCGTTCGTGGTCCAGATATGCCGCCATGGTGCGACTTTGGTCAGAAAGTTGTCCCACGCCGCCGCATCGGGGCGTCTGTTGTCCCCCGGCTTGCGTGAGCCGTGAGTCTTCGAATTGCTAGGCAGATACCAGTTCGCATTGTCCAAGATTAGGATACCGCCCGACTTGAGTAACGGTATGGCGATGTGCGCGCACTGGACGCGCGCCAAAGCGCCGTCTACCAACACAAAATCCAGCGATTCAGGCTTCAGTCCATCTGTCACCCGGAGATAATCTGAGGGGTTTTCCTCCGTGGACCCATCGCACAGACGCAGATCAACATTCGACATCCCGGCGACCATCGATTTTACGCGCTCAAACCATTCACGGTTGTTCTCGACGCTGATAATGTGCTGGACCCGCTTGGCAAACCAGAGTGTGCCGCCCCGAACCCCACTCCAGACCGCAATCGTCTGCACGCAGCAATGTCGAGAGGGACTCAATCGCATCGCGGGTGAGCCACGGCAGTTCGGGGTGAGTTCGAATAAAGCGCTTCAGGCGAAATAAGTGTGCAAAATACAGGGGGTTCGTCAATACGAACTGAATGTCCATGGTTCCCAATTCACCGCAACCGCTGTGCGTTGTCAAGTTTTTGAGCCGAATATAGGAAAGCCGGATGACCGGCCTGCCTATTGCCTTTTTGGTTTGGACTTTGGCTCTGGCGATTCTCCGCGACCTCCTGTCGTCTCCGTATTCGTGGTCAGGCCGGAACGACTGCACAAACTGGAATGACAAAGGGCTGAGTGTAGATGTCGACGGGGGTTGCATTACCGCCGCTCTTGTCCAGCGGGATAGGCCACCTGGTCCCGTAGAGCGTCTCTTCGACCAGACCGGAGCAGAACAATTCATCCCACTCGGCTTTGACGCGCATGAACGGCAGGATCGCGTGAAAGGCCATATCGACCTCTTCGCCCAACTGGTAATGCCTAGCGATGAGCGTGTCGCCCTTCTTGAGAATTGCTTCGGCTTCATCCGGCGTGATTTCCTGAAGCCGCGCGTTATGGAAGCTGCTCTACATAGAGGTCATAGATGACGATTGGAATGCCAGTCGCAGCCGAGAAACTCATATTGTATTGAAACCCATTCCCAGCCGGCAGTCTGCATACAATCGAGACGGAACTTCCCTGCCCGGCATTTGCAAGAGATCCGGCAACTCCCGAAGTCCAGCTCCCCCCACCCCTACACTGCAGTTCCGCCTGAAAGGTCCCCCCTGTGCCAGCCGATGTGACGTTGCCAAACAGTGTGATTCGATAGTTTCCAGCCGTTGGCGCAGTCCACGTCGAAACACCGGATGCACTTGAGGTCGCCTTGACATCGCCCGACTTGTAGATGACCGTCGGCATGTTCGATGCTAACGGCAACGACGTATGCAATGTCGTGTTTATGTTCGGCAGGGCCTTTGAAGCATCCACCAACTGGCCGAGGGCGTTGGTGCCGAGAATGGTTGCTGAGGCGGGGACACTACCTCCATTGACCTGGGTCGCTATCACCTGCGGCTGAAAGCCGATGAAGGCTATTCGCACGTTAGATGGCGAACCCATGCTGGGATTGATTGTCAGTGTGAGATTATTGCCGATAACTGCTGACGAAAAATCAACGGCGCAAGCTGTTGCAGAACCTGGCGTGCCATTTATAGTCCAGCTCGAGCCATAGGACAAAGTACATGATCCATGCGCATCGTTAGATCCCGCACTATCGCCAAAAAAGATCGTGAGAGCGCACGCTGACGAACCTACGCATTCGCCCTGTGTAATTACGTTCATTTTGGAAAGAGGCAGACGGGTACCAAACTTGAATCGAGAAGTATAAGTGGGCGTGCCGGTCCTCCAATTCACTCCGCCAGTCAATTTGAGGTATCGTCTTGTTATTTCAGAGCCGGTCGGGTCATTCTCACAAGAGGAGCCGAACTCCTTTGAGAGTGCCAGCCGGTAGTCTACACACGTAGTGACGAGATCGCTTCCGTTCAGAAATGGCGTTCCTCCGTTCCCACCAATCAAGAAGCTACCATCCAGCTTTCCCAGTGGATCCTGATGTGGAATCGGATCCGCATCATAGCTGCGCTGTTCGAATGCATCGCTGGTATTCACGGCAGTTTGAACGGAATTACCGAGTCCGCCGTCCACAACTCCGCCTGCGATGGACGCGTTTAGAAAGATGTTATGGTTCCCGCCAATTCTGATTCCTGTCCCTATCTGGGCGTTGATAAGGCTGTTACTCGCGAGCCAGTTGACGTAACCCGCGCCATTGCATTGAGTCATATTTCCACCGCTGATGATGTCGGTGCCGGAAAAGCGGGATTGTTCACCCGAGTTCGGGGTCCAGCATTCATAGTAAAGGCGGTCAAAGGTGGCACTGGCGATCACACCGTTCGACTCCCCCAACGGGATCTGGAACTGGAACAAGCCCATTGAAAACGGAACATTTCCGCCGTAGATGCTGATACTGGAAGCCGAGCGATGCGACCCATTGATCCACGTCATCGGGATGATGTTGAACTTGAGATTAGTGTTGATGTACTGGGACGTGTCGTTCGTCCAAGCGAAGTAACTAGCGTTGTTCAATGCCGGCGGTGCCTCGATGATTCCGCCATAAAACTGCATCACATCGACGTGCTGGAAGACGAGCGCATTCGGAGCAGCCTGAATGAAGATGCCGCAAGTATTGTTTGCGCCCGTGCCACCATTCAGGAGTTCGATCTGGATGTTATCGAATACCCACCCGTTCAGGCCTCTCGCCATCGCCGCACCATTCGACGCAGGAATGGCTATGGCGGCGTTTCCGCAGTACCATGGCGGCGCTATGCTCTTTGCGGCAGAAATGGTCGTGTGGGCGCCCGACACCGGCGTGGATGCATTTGTTGCGAGCGTAAGGGTGGTAGCGTTAAGGACACCTGCTACTGTGGTTGTCAGGTTCGCGCTGCCCAAGCCCGCCCCGTTGACTGTGATTGAGCCTCCTACGAAGTAAGACGGCGGAATCTGCGTAAGGGCCCCACATGGAAGCGTTAGCACTTTGGAACCAGCACTGATCGAGCCACCGCAATTTCCAGTCACTGTGCCGTCGAAGGTGAGCGCTGCCGGTGCAGGAGGGCCACCGTAGACGGAAGGAATCGGAGCAGTTCCACCCAGCGTGCCAAAAACTCGGTTCGGGAAAGTATTGTTTCCTCCCGCTTCTGTGGCTGCAGCATTCATAGTTCCGTCTACCTCAATCGTGAGGTCATGGATGTGGGCTCCGTAATCTAGCGTCACCGTTGTGTCAGGAGTCTGAAACACGTCCTGTCCCGGCCTGCCTTTGATGAAAGTAACGTTCTTGCCCGCTCCAAAGAAGGGCTGTCCGTAGTACTTGATGGTGCTCGTCAGGCATGTGCCGGCGGGGAACTGAACCGCTCCTCCATTACTCTGCGCATCGTTAAAAGCTTCCTGAATCGCCGCTTGATCGTCGGTGGACCCGTCGCACTTCGCGTTATATGGACGCGCCGTTACCAGCAGCGCATTGCTCAAGTTCATTTGCAGAGACCCAATCCCATCTGGCACGGTTCCAGAAACGTTCATCAGCTCCGACTCACCCGAATCGGTCACCGTAGTCTCACTTCTCAGAATATTCATCGCTTGGGCCGTCGAGCGCTCTCCTGAAGGTTCTTTGGAATTCGAGGAACAGAGAAGTGCGGAAGAGCACGAATCAGATCCTCGGCTGTCTACAGTTCGTGTCTCTGTCTCTGTCGAAAGTGGAAACCAATAGGTCTGGAACTCCGCATCCACGGATTTCCCTGTGGTTTCGGGCGGGCCTCCGTTCCACCGGACCACACCCGAGCCCCTCCGACTATCTGCCGCGATAGCCGCGGCACGCACATTCTGCGCAAGAGATCGGCTGGTAAATAAGAGGAGTAGCGCGCAAATGGACAATCGAATTACCAGAGAGTTCATGGAGAAGCGCCTTAGGATTTCGGAATTGCGTCAAACGACTTTCTCTTGATCTGTGCTGCCCGGTAATTTGTACCGGTGAGAGCGTTAGTGTAGCGCAACTATGAAGGGACCAGTATTTCTGTACCAGGTTAGGGGTTAGTCATCGACCCGTTTAGGCTTCAGCCAGATTGCAGCTAGCCGCGATCTTGGCTTGCGAACTCGCTTGGCGACCTCTCGCCGAGGGACCGGTGAAGACGACTCGCCATGCGCGTACATGTTACGGGAGATAGCTGAATTGATTCTCCTCATGCAATTGGGGTGGATTCACATCGTCAGCGTGAACCGCAGAGATTGCCTGAGCGAGGTACCTCCCCAGTGCTTTCTCTCCACACACTTGATCCCAATAACGCAATGACTGGGCGTGCGCTTCCTCCAACCGCGCTTCGTTGCTCAGAAGTGGAAGCAGGACGGCTTCCAATCCAGCCCAACTCTCGATCTGAATCACAGGCGCACCACGGTAATACCACTCATCCGGCATTGGATTTGTAATGACGGCACAACCACTCTTGAGTCCCTCGAAAAAGCGCCACGTATCGGCAACCGACCCGCGAGGAGCGAGACACACCTTCGAATCCATCAGGCGCTCGGCATAGTCGCGGATATCAGACAATTCGCCGGTTGACGTCTGTTTATGAACCATCATCGTCTGGCCCGATATGAAATGGGGATGTTTTTTCTCAATGGCGGCGACTGCATCGACGAGGGCCTGGCGCGCTACGATCTTCGGCGAACTCATGACTTTGCGATAACCAAAGTCTGAGCCAAGTGCTATGCCGCCAGAAAAATAGTAGTTCTGGGTCCGATCGAGCATCCCCTTTAATGGCACCTCGACCAGTGATGCGGATCCCCAGGGCAGATGAACGATATTGGCCCTGGAGTGAACTTTCGGTGGCCAGGAAGACGGTGGGAACTGATATCTTAACCAGCTGCGCAGATGGAACAGCCAGTTGCGCAGATGCTTCGCTGCCAACATCACCTTGAGGCGGGTAAGTGGAAGCCAGCGAAGCACCCCAAGGAACGGACGGCGGCTCATGACCCGAGCCACGAGACGAACATGCCTCGCATAGCGCGGAATCATTCCCCACTCCTCGCCGATGAGAATCGCGACTACATGAGGTCCAAGCTCCGGGAGCGAGTCATTGTCCCATGTGAGATAGCAACGGATTTCTTCTTCCGGCAGGTGCCTTTCCATCTCAACCAGCGCCTTGCCGAAGTACAAGCAATCTCTGGGAAGCTCCGGACCGGGATGTTGGGGGTCCCATTCTCGAGGCGATGCATTCGGTTCGACGATGAAATGACGGATCATCCTTTACGTACTCCGTGTGTTGCTGACAAGAAATCCCTTCAACATTATTCGTCAAGACTCATCAGTATAGACGCAGCTGCCTTCCCCTTTTGCTCAAACACTAGGGCAACGGCATGCATCCTGGCATCGATTGTCGCCCTCCTCACAGGCGGACTGCTAGAAGAGATGAGTTGAGTAAGGCGGAAGACTTCAGCGACCAGAACCCCGAAAACATCAGCCCGATGATTACAGACTTGCTCTGGAAAAGAGAACGCACGAATACGGGTGAAGGGCCAGCCCAATAAACTACCCGAAAATGGGATGCCATCGGGCTCGCAGCCGGATCCTGTCATGATTGCCGGAACGATCGATAGCCAGAATTCGGCAACGGGCCACCATGACCATCTCGAACGCGACGATCCAGAGCATCACGCTGACGTTGGTGACACCAACCATCGCGCTCGGCTCCGTGCAGCAATTCACAGCAACAGGCCTCTTCAGCGATGGGTCGCAGGACTTCGAGGCCAGCGTTCTGCACACGTGTTAACCGGAGCTCTTTACCTGTCGTTATGACCGCGGGTGAGAAGGAAGATAACCAGCAAGGTAACAGCGAAATAGATCACAACGAAGAGCAGGAATCTAAGGGACATTGAAATATCTGCTTCGGGGACCGGGGTCGATAAGACCTGATGGTTAGATGTGAGGACTCCTCTGCCGAGACCCGATCCGCCGTCTTTCCCCCGGGTTGACATCTCTGAACCGGAGAGTCTTCTGCTTGCTTTTCCCTGGATTCGCGCAGTTGCGCAGTAAAGGATGCAGCCCTGAGGAGGGCAAGGCGGGACGGGAGCCCATCCCCGGAGCGGGAGGCCGGGCTCAGAGCCCAGGGCAGACAGGGGTTAAGCCTGTTCCCGGCCGGTTTGCCGGGAGCGGATCTGGAAGGTGGCAAACCGGGCCGCGGGAGGAAAGGGACGTAGTCTGCGCAGTTCCTAACTGCGCGAGTCGTCGGTCACGCGGGTGCCGGCGTTCCCGGTCGGAAGCTGGCTGAAGCTCTGTGCCTGCTGCTCGAGGTTGAGCAGGGTGGACTGGTTGAAGGCTGATCCAGCTGACAGATCTCCTGCGCTGATGGCTGCATTGAGCAGAGCCAGCAGCTGCTGGTAGTAGGCAGGTGTCAGCTGCGAGTTGTAAGAGCCAAGAAGTTCCATTTACTGCCAGCCGATCCGCGACAAACCTGGGTCTTTGGGGGGATGCTCAGGTGAGCGGATACTCAGGGGTAGTCGAATCCAGGCAGACCCCCTCTTGACGGGACTGCCTAGTTAGGAGTAGTTGATGAGTATATGAGCATGTCGTATGCAGCATCTCTCCGTGATCCCCGCCGCGTTGCCCACCAGGCGCAGGCCTGTGCCGAGATCCTCGGCTACCATATCCGGTCACTCCGCTTGCAGGACGGCCGTCCCCTTGAGGAACTCGCACCCAAGGCCGGCTTGACGGTGGAGGAGTGGGCGGCCATCGAAGCCGGCCAGCTTCCGATGGCCTGGGAACAGGTCCTGATGTTCGCCCTGGTGTTTCGTCTTGGCCGCTCGTGGATGCCTTATCTGATGAAGCTCTGGGCGAAGGCCTGGCCGAAATAGCCGTGCCGCCTGGCCAGAGCCTCTTCCCGGACTCTGGCCATCGGTACTCATAACCAGATAAGCTCATCTCCGGGAAAGGAGGTGAGCCACATCAAAGCCGCAGAACAGAAGGTGAAAAGAATGAACCTGAACGTCCCCCTCGAACTGCACAACAGCTTCAAGTCGGTCACCGCTGCCCAGGGGCAGAACATGACCGATGTGCTGATGGAGTTCATCAAGGCCTACATCGAGAAGAACTCTCCCGGGGGACGGCGCAAGTGAAACGCGCCGCCCTTTATCTCCGGGTCTCGAGCCTCGATCAACATCCTGAGACCCAGTTCTATGACCTCCGCCAGATGGCCGCGCAGCGCGGCTATCAGATCGTCAAGGAGTATACCGACCGGATCAGCGGCGCGAAGGCGCGCCGGCCTGGTCTGGACGAGATGATGCATGACGCACGCCGCGGGCCGCTTCGATGTGGTCCTGGTCTGGGCTTCGGACAGGATCGCCCGGTCCGTGAAGCACTTTTTAGAGGTGCTGGACGAGCTGAACCATCTGGGTGTCGAGTTCGTCAGCTTCCGCGAACAGATCGACACGGGCGGGCCGCTCGGCCGCGCGGTCGTGACCATCATCGGCGTCGATCGCCGAACTCGAACGCAGCCTGATCGTCGAGCGGGTGCGCGCCGGCATGCGGCGCGCCCGCCTCGAAGGCCGTCAGATCGGAAGAAAACCGCTGCTGCTGGACCGCGAAGCTATCCTTATCGATCGTCAGCGCGGACACAGCCTCGGCCAGATCGCCAAGGCCCACCGCATCAGCCGCGCCACTGTTCACCGCGTTGTCCATGCACAGCCGTCTCCTTCCAACTCTACGGAGCACATCGTATGACCGAAAGCACGATCCTCCTGCTTGCTTGCCTGGCCGTCATCGCCTTGATGGCCTTCCTTATATATGTCTCGAACTCCAGCCGGAGCTCGGCTGTCGCAACGCTCGGCGAAATCCGCCGAGCGCTTGATCAGATCCTCGCCGGAGGCCATCGCGTCGAAGACACTCTGGCGAAGCAGCGCCGCGTTCTCAACGACGCGCACAAGAAAATCCATGCTGTTTCAGAGGGGTTCCGGAAGCGCCCCTCCTAAACCCCATAAAATGAACGGCCGATTCTACCCGATTCGGCCGTTTCACAACGTATACGTTGAGAAACATACTCGCCGCCCAAATGTCCTACAGCCAAAACCGCTATCTAATCGGTCCCGCTGCAACAGCGATTCTTGATTTTCCTAGAGTCCGAGAATCCAGGAGCGGACCGATGTGGAGGAAACAAGCCTAGACACACCCCTACAGAAGAAGCATCACTACGCGTATCGGACTTTTCGAATCGGCTGCATCTGGGTTTTGTCTTTCCTAAAGGTAGAGTCCTTGACGGTAATCTCATCGAATCTTTCGAAACACGACGTCGGGATATTCCGCATCAGGCAAGAGACAATCGTCACGGCCATAGAGCGGATTCGGTTCGTCGTGTTTCACGCTAAACACCGTCTCGAATTCTTCGGCCGCAAGAGTATCGCAAAAGCGGAACATAGCGTGTTGGATTACCAGGAGGCCGCCGGGCTTGAGTACGCGCCCCAGATCGGCCACAGATTGCTCGAAGTCGGCGAAGCAGATGAGAGGGTCGGTCGTTGCCGGTGGCGGCGAGGTGTTCAATCCCCCATGACGGAAGACTGCCATCGCAAAGATCGCATCGTAGCTGGCGTTCGCTTCCTCGACAGTCGATTCGGCGACTGCAAAGCTCATCCTCTTTTCTCTGGCTTTAAGACGCCGGAAACGGCATATCGCAATATTGAATGGATTGATGTCGATCCCGGCGAGGGTTGCGTTAGAAAAGTATCGGCGTAGTGAGAACACTTCTTCTCCTGTCGAGCAGCCAAACGAAAGGATACGGACGCCTGCGCCGTCTCCAACCAAATCGCGCACATGCTGAAAAATACTCGGATAGCGCTCGACAGAAGTTGTTCCGTACGGCTGGAAGAGACCTTTCGGAGGCCGGAGCGACAAAAGCGCCTCGTTCCGCGATTCCACGCTCTTTACAAGCCTGTAGACAAAGCATGCGATTCGATACCCCGGCACTTTGCGCAGGCTGGGCTTCAACTGCATGATGAGTGCTTGCATAGAAATCGTTTTTGACCGTGAAAATCGCAGGCCAAAGCCTGGTCCTCGAAATACGTTTGATTCTATTACGCACTCGCTTTCAGCGCGTGACGTCGGCGGAATAAACCGTGAAACGGCTCACGGTGCAGCGCGAGGGCTCCAAGGCGGCCTCCCCTTCGGATAACGGCCGGGTGGTATCCGAGATTTTCCTGAAACGGGGTATAGCATCCATTACTTCCTGATAGCGGTGACGATCGCCATTGGTGGACCCAACCACCGGCTCATTCAAATAAATGTCTGCGAAAACCAGGAGGATGGCACGCGGGGAGCGGCGCAGTTCGCGTTCCAGGTTCGCAAGCACGCGACGAAGAACCCTCTCGGAAAAGGGATTGTAGAAGTAAAGGACGATCGGGCCATCGGGAAACGCAAATCTGGTCGCATCCTGATTCGCTACGGAAATCCGTTCCTTCCATAACGGACTAAGCGACACATTCGCCTTTGCGGCGCTGGCAAGTTCGACCACGATCTCTACGCCAAATACGTGCCGGAATGGAAGCTCCGCAGCAACAAAAAGTGCACGGCCTTTACCGCACCCTAAATCGATAAAGGAGAATTCGTCGTGTCGAATCGGCAGCGCGGCAAGGGCCGGGCGAAGCGTGGATGGTGGGCTGCCGAGGTAGCCGGATGAGGAAAGAACCGAGAGCGAAACTGCATGAAGCCCCGCTGTTGAAACCATACCTCCCGTGTCAGTGCCATGAAGAATGTCAAATGAGTGCGGCGGAAGCTGGACTGCTGACAATTCCGGTGCTACCGGAGCCTTGACGAAAGCTCGCTCGAAGGTACCGCCCAGGCCGTGGTTCTTCAGCGATCGATAGAGCCGCCGCCAAGAGTGGACAAGAGCTTCCCTAAAGCCATTAGCCTCAATGGAACGAATCAAGCGGCGAAGCAGGAGAAGCGGAGGGTTCGGATTGTACTTCATGTTATTTCTGTAGAATGCTCCGCGCAGCGGGTGCTGGACACTAAACCATCAGGTTTTCAGCAGAGGATTCCACCTTCTTGCCAAGGAAGGCCGCATCTTGCGAAGGGCCTCTATAGGATCGAGCCTAGCTAGTGTGGTTATTCGGAGCGCTTCCACCGTCGGATGCTGAGCAACCGCGCGAACTCGCAGTGATCTGCTCGATGCTGGTCTTCCTCAGTTCAGGGGCAACCCAGTCTTTCCTGATTTCGGTTTTCTTGTCAGTCTTACCGGTCATCAGCAGTCTCCTTAACAGGAATCAATCCCTATGGTAGTTGGATTATAAGGGATAGCACTGGGAAATCAAGTGAATCATCCTCGTAACGCATCGCTTTCAACATTAGAGCGCTATATGGGGAGATTAACGCCAGAATGGTTCGGCTGCGGAGAAATTCCGCACTGTCCGCATTTTTCAGGGCGACTTGATGGCCTTCAGCCCGTAGCACTCCATAATCGATTGACCTCAATGCGTTACCCGTGAGTAAGTGCAGGTCCATGCTTCCACTTGACGGCCGAAAATCGCGTACAAATCGAATTTAAGAGCTCCTATGCCACACAACTCGGCTGGCGATGGCGCTAGCGGCCGTTTGCATCACTCTGTACGCGTCGCTCACAATTCTCCTCAAGACAACAGAGGGTGACCATGCAATCAACCTCTTTCATGCGGAGTACGTTGAGCGAGCTGCCGCGACCATCTCAACAGCCACAGAACAGGACGCAGGAGTTTGTAGGCCCAAAAAAAGCTGTCTGGGAGAGCCAGCGTTCTGAAGTCCTCCCGGCTATAGAAGAGGTCGGACAAGCTGCTCCAGCGGGATTTTCGAGGCCAAAGAAGCCGCTCGTAGCGGCTGCGGCGAATCCGGTTGCGGAGTTTCGCCGGTCCAACGCGATAGATCGGTTCAGCGGGGTCCTTAAGTGCAAGGATCGGCATCTCGACAAGCCGCGGCGACCAACCTTTCCAGATATTGTCCGGCAGGTGTGGAAGTGGAAGTTCATACACCTCGCGCAGAAGGCCCAGGCCCGCCAGCAGAGTTCGCTCTTCACCAGATCTCCGCGCCTCAGCGAAGGAGGCCTCCCAATTGAGCAGCCCCAGCGAATGAGCACGCGCAAGATCGCCAAGCCACTTGGCGCGAAACCACCGATGAAGCCCCCCGTGGCAGCAGAGATAGAGCGCCAGGTTGCCGGGGTCCATCGTCTGGATGGATTGCTTTTGCCAGACTGCCGGGACGCTGCGCGCCCAGCGGGCGCAGGTCGCTTCTCGAGTCTCCCACTGGCTCCGCCAATGAAGTTCCAGCATGCAGCCACTGGAAACGTGAATGAAGTTGATGTGCGCCTCGGTGCGGAGGAAGCTCTCCCAGTGGCGAGGCCTCATGGGAAAAAATGAAGATTCCAATTGCCAGTCCTCACCTAACAGACAGGATTGCGCCTTCTGAAGATCCTCCCTTCGCACTTCCACATCTAGATCGCGGGAGTAGCGAAGGCCCACATCTTGGTAGAGATCGAATGAAAGAGTCTGCCCCTTCAAAGGCATCGCGGGAATTGCGGCGCGATTGAATCGCTTCAGAGCATCGGCCAGAACCATGCAAAACAGGATTGCTTGTCTTCGGCAATCGTCGCTGCGTTTCTTCAATTCCCCGGCGGTGGGCTCAGGCACCAGGATTTCAGGAACACGGCGCAGTGCAGCCCAGCCAAGGCCCGGCGTCCCATGGCGGTCGATCAGTCGAAGGTACTCTGACCAGTCTGGTCCGGCATCGAGCGCTGCTCGGATCGCACGCCCCTGGTTCTCGCGCCAGGAATCCGGCGCCAACCAGGACGTAGCGATCATCAGACGAAACGCGGGGCTCGTGCCCTCGAGCCACTTAGCATTCAGCACGGTCGATCTCCCGCATCTGGGCGGACCAAGAACTCGCGTAGGTTCCGCCTAGTGCGACAAGTTGCGCGTGCGTCCCGGATTCTACGATTCGTCCCTTGTCCATCACGTGAATGATGTCGGCGTGCATTGCGGTTGTAAAGCGGTGGGTAATCATCAGCGCCGTCTTGCCTGCGGCCAAGGCGCGGAAACGGCTGAGCCAGTCCTGCTCCGCCCAGGAATCCATGACGCTCGATGGCTCGTCGAGAATGATGAGTGGGGCCCGGCGGAAATAAGCACGCGCAAGGGCCATCCTTTGCCATTCTCCTCCGCTCAATTCAACCCTTCCGAAGAACTTACCCAAGACCGTCTCAAAACCCTCCGCGAGGCGCTCGATGGGGTCTAGGGCTCCTGCGTCGCGCGCCGCCTGACCCACGCGTGCCTGGTCTGAAAGCGCATCGACATCTCCAAAACCAATATTCTCGCGCGCCGTGGCATGATAACGAACCGGTTCCTGGAAGAGAACAGTAATGCAACGCCGCAGCGCCTCCCGATCCAGAGACCGCAGATCCACTCCGTCCATCAGAATTCGCCCTTCATCCGGATCGTAAAAGCGGCAGAGCAGCTTGATGAGCGTGCTTTTGCCCGCTCCGTTGTGACCAACGAGGGCTACGATCTTCCCTTGTGGAATCTCCAAATCGAACGCGTCGAGGGCGCGATGGTTTCCCCCAAAGTAGGTGAAGCTCACGCGCTCGAATCGAATCGAATTCTTCAGGGGCAGTGGCGGAGTCCTGGCCGGGTCGGAACGGATGGCCGGTTCGACTTTGAGAAAATCCTCGAGATTGTTGACGAAAAGCAGGCTCCTGTAAATCTTGCCTGCGCCTTCAAGGAGCGACCGAAGCAGAGCCTGGCCTTGCTGGAAAGCCTGGAAGCAGAGGAGCAGATCGCCCAGCTTGATCCTTCCGGTTATGGTTTGGTGGAGCACCCAGCCAAGGCCAACTAGACTGCCTGCCCACGCCAGTATGCCGGCCCCCAGTTCGGTGACCGCTCCCTCCCGCACCAGCTGCAATTTCCCTTCCCGCAGGCTCTCGCGCAAGCTCTCGAAGGCCCTGCGGTGGTAGCCTCCCAGATCGAAGAGCCGCAGCTCAGCCGCCGCGCTCTGCTCGGTCATCATGAGGTCCAGGTACTGTGCCCGTCGGTCGTCGTTGGTGTGCTCCATATTCCAACGATGTGCCTTGAGAATTTGGTGCGCCACGAGGAGCAAGCCCGGGACCGCGGTGAAAACTAGGAGGAGGGGCAGCCATGCGGCGTAGGTCCAAAGAATGCCAGCGAGCACGAGAAAGCCCAAGCCATTCTGCACCAGCGACCCGAGGCTCTCGAGAAGCGAAAGAGGCTGTGAGAAGGCATCCACCTGGGCCCGGTACAGCAGGTCGTAGGATTCCGAATGATCGTAGAATGAAAGATCCAGGCGCAGGGCTTTTGACTGGATAAGGCGATGAACCTCGTCCTGCACAAGCTCTGCCTGTACCTCCCTGACCCACGACAAGGCACTGGAAAGAAGCTGCGCGACAATCCAAAGAGCAGCGATTCCGATGGCCGGTGGTGCAATTGCGCTCCACCCCGGCGACGCGACCAGCCGATTCACCAGTGTCCTGAGCAGCAGGGCCAGCCCGGCTGGAACCAACCCCTGCATAACCAGCAGAATTCCCCAAGCCACGGTCCACCACCCGGCCGCTCTCCAGACCAATTCGAGAGCATGCCGTCCTGTGGGCAACTGGCGGAACAACTGTGCGATTTGGCCGGTCAACATGATGTGCTTAAAGACTCTAGCAGCGGCAGCTTGCCAAACGGCGAAGAAATAGTCCCACGCCGATGCCGCGAACAAGGATCGCGCCTGCTCTTTCCGTGGTTCCTGGATCCACCTTCTCGACGACTTCTGCCAGGCAGCGGCGAAGAAGCGGCAAGTCGAGCATCTCCCTGGCTTCGGGCACTGATTCCAGCGATTGGATACAGTCCTCGAAGGTCGAGAGTTCGCGGACAATCCGATGTCCAAGATCCGCGGATTGTAACCCCCTTTCTCGTGCGAAGACCACCTGGTCGGGCATACGGTTCTGGAACGCCCGTTTGAATAAGAGACTCTTTTGTCCATGCCGGTAATACTGTTCGCCGGGAACCCGCAGAAGGAATTCCAGCAGGGATTGATTCGCGGTGGGGTCCAGGCGAGTGACTGAATGCCACGCGTTCATGTCCGACAAAGCACTGCAGGAAGTGCCGCACTCTGGCTTGTAAAGAAATTCGCGAAAATCATCCAGAGTGGACAATGTGAAGGTCGGATCGTAACCGGCCTCCCTCATTCGGCGATCCATCTCTAACTGCTTCGCCATTTGAACATTGAGTGCCGAATAGTCTTGCCAGGAGCTGCGGAATGGGTTCCTCAGGCGCTTGCGCAGCCTCCGCACCGGGGTCACGAGCGGATTGAGCACCTGCCGCTTGAGAAAGGTCCAAGGGTCTGCTTCTCCCCCAAGAAGCAATCGGAAAGCCGTTGCAGGTTGGCCCTGGAGCAACGACAAAAGCACTGACCCATTGCTCGCATAGGACACTGTGAGATTGCCCGTCTCGCCCACCAAATGAACACCCACTCCGCGTTGAGAGCAGGCTTCCATGATTGCCTGCAACCAGAAATAATTACTGGCAGGATGCCCCGTTCCGTCGTGCATCTCGAGAAAATGTTCTACGCCAGCGATGACGCCGTAGTTCCCGGCGTCGATGGGGATATGCGTTACGTTGGCGCCAGCCATGGTTGCCGTGGCATGCGCCAGGTCCCATTCATTGCCAATCTGTCCTTTTTCCGCTCCATCTGGCGGCAGACAAGGCACGGACGTAAATGCGACGAGTTCGCGGCCCTGGCTGGCGAGGATCGGTGCCGCCAGGGTTACAACAGAGCCGGAATCGCGGCCGCCGGAAAGCTCTGCCGACACTGGTCTTCGAGTGCGAAGGCAATTTCGCACTGCCCCTTCGTAATGCTCCAAGAAGCCATCGACGTAATCCTCCTCGCGCCGCAATCTCAGCGGTTCCCGGCCCTCTGGCGACCAAAAACGCCTGTCGTCGGACAGGCCGTCGGAGGAGAACGTCATGATGTGGGCCCCGATCACCGACCGAAAGCCCTTGTACGCCGTCAATTCGGCGCTGTTGTGCCACATGACCAGAACCTCGGCCAGGCGTAACAGATCGGGTTCCTTTCGTGTGTCGGGCAGAACCAGCAAAGCCTTCAGGCTGGATGCAAAGGCGACGAAACCTTTGCCCTCGTAGTAGTAAAGTGCAGCGCGGCCAAAAATGTCCCGCCCCAAAAACAGCCGGCGACGCCCCAAATCCCAGGCAGCGAAAGCCCAATCGCCTTCAAGATGGGAGCCGATCTCTTCGCCCCAACGATCGAAGGCCATGCCGACCAGATGCCCATCGGAGACTTGAGGCGCTTCAGATGGCGCCACCTTGAAGATCTCAAGAAGCGCATCCCGGTTATCCAGTCGTGCCGCACTGACCACAAGGCCGCGCTCTCCTCGCACCGGTTGTTTCTCAAAAGCATCTTCCGGGTTCACTTCCAGCAGAAGATGCCCCATGCCCACCGGTCCCTCAATCTGGCAAGCGCTGCCATCGGGGCCATAATAGGCCATTGCATCCTTCATCCGCTCCAGCCAGCGAGGGTCCGCCGCGGCGCCATCGTATCGGTAAACGCCGTAGATTCCGCTCATGATCTTCCCCTCGTAAAGGTCGTAAAGGCCATGAAGCGTTCATGGCCGGCGCCGCCGGTGACTATACGCGTGCCGACGCGCAACCATGCGTGCGCTTCAAATCCAGCGGGTGCCCCTTCACACACTCCGAAACTCACAGTTCCGTCCACGCCGCGGCGACGCAGCATGATCGTGGCAGCCAATGCCTGGGCAAAGCATCGTCCATCCCAAGGAACACGCCTGGCGAGGGCGGATACCGCCCATCCCACTGCTTCTGCTGCTTGAGCTTGTTCGGGTGTTACCGTAGCCGGACTCTCGGCGCCCGCTGTCCCTAGCCATGCCGCGATGCGTGAGAAAGGAATACAAGCCAAAACAATCCGAGCGACCGCTAAAGCGAGAAGCGCCTCCCAAAGCAACTGCCTGCGGGTTGAAGGGGTCTTTCGATAGCGCTGCAGGTCACTCCACATGCAGAAGACCTTCTTGCTCCATTTGTCCGAGGAACTCCTGCAGGTCCGCGGCACAAAGCTCGGGTGTGATTGCGTATTCCTTCACAAGCTCATCTACAAGGGCCGAGAACGTCAGGGGTGTCTTTATCTTTCCCCAAATCACGCGCGCCGTCCCCGCTAATCCGTAATACGCTCCCGCATCGATGCTCATCAGAACCGTTTCCTGGTCGAGCTCAGTTGAAAGTGGCGCTTGCATGCGACATAGTTTGTCTTCCGGCTTAAAATGGCGCATCAGCTCCGCACCCGTTCTTGAATTCGATCGAAATGTTCTACCCATGCCGATTCCAGAAAATCCACCAGCTTCTCGACCGCTTCCGGATCACGGCGGCAGGAGACCTCGGCCATAGTAGACTTTTGCGCGATCAATCCGGCGAGCCGCATCAGATCGCCTTGCGTACGCTGGCCTTTCAGGTATTGCGGGCGATACAGATTCTCTAGAAGACGCTGTACCCGATCGAAACCGTGAACTAAACTGAACTGCGGCTCATTTTGGTCGCGATTCCCGAGAATATGAATCCCCTTTAGCGGCACCGGTTGAGCACAGTATCCGTCATTCATCGGAACCACAAACTTGTCGACATGAAAGCGCCCACCTTGGGGTTGCCCGAGACGCTCATAGGCATCCTTGCAAAGACGCACCTGGGCTAGCGCAGGAAGTACCTGCAGCTTCTGAGTGGCGGTCGTTATCGCGCAGACGTCATCGGATAACAAACGATATCCACGCCGATGAAAATGTGCAGCAAGCGTGGACTTGCCCACTCCCTGGGCGCCAACGAAAATCATTGTTCCCCAACGGGTTTCTACGGCGCTGCCATGAAGGGGAAGCAACCCTCGCTGGTAAAGAAGTGCGCCCATCGCCGAACCCAGAAGAAATAGGCGAACTTGCTCCAGTGAAGCCCCTTCCACCGGCTCAACGGAGATTCGACTGCCTTCTTCGATAAGGAAGTTTCCTACCCCCGCCACAGCCAAACGGAAAATCCTTGATTGAACCTCATAATACCCAGACTCAAGTGATTCTGAAGCGCGTCGCACCGGCGACAACAAACGAATCGTCACGTCCGGAATTCCGGCGGGCTGAGGATCAAGAAGAAGCTCTGGACATGCAATCTCCGTATGAAAGCAGAGACCGTAAGCTCGGTACGCATTGAGGCTCATTTTTGAAACTCACATATTGAGAAAACAGATTTCCGCGACGCCCTCCCGGCAGAACATGTCCCGCTGCCAGTTGAAAGTGGGGAGCGGCGGTCAGATTGATTTGATGTTACTACGCTGCCTTCTGGCTGGCGGGCGCATACAGGTTGAGGATAGCTTCCAAGGTCCAGAGATCGCGATGGCCCATGATGCGCTTGAAACTTCTCAGTTCTGATGAAGGCCGAAGCCATCCAGCGCAGCACCATCTTGCCATTCTGCCAGTGAGTAACGAGGATTAGTCTGGAGCGTACTCCGGCGTGCGAACTCTCGACGACACTGGTGATAGCCAATCGCCTCTAGCAGCAGCCGCCCGCAGCGCACCGAATAGAGCGGGGCCGAACAAGGGCGACATCCCCCTGGATCTCGTTCGTCATAGCCCGCACCGCACTCAACGGATGATCCTTCCGGAAACGCGCCTCCGGAGACACCTAGCTGAACGTGTCAGACAGCTGATGATCGATTCCTGCATGTCCCTGCCTTAAACGAACACACTGCGGAATTGGAAGGACTTTTTCAGCAACCTGCTAGGATATCAGTTTGAGGATCTCCGCAATAGGTGCCGACTTCCTTCAGCACACGCCAAAGCCAATCAGTCGCGACCATTCATGGGAAACGGTGATGGAAATTGTTGTCTTCTTGAGTCGGTTTGGAAACGGAAACTGGGAACTCTGGAAACATACATGCAATGAGGAGGAAGTCGAGGGTGTTGTGGATTCGGCACTGGCAAAGGCTGCTGATCGATTCTCCGCTGGACGTCCCAATCTCATCGACTATCTGGCAGGCGCGCGCTACATTTTCAATGTGGCGTACGGTGAGACAAATAACCCAAAGGATGGCGACACCCGCGTTCATGGTGTCTGTGTTGACGGAATGTTGATTGGGATCCACGACGAATTACGCTATCACCCGGAGAATTGAGGGAGTCGTTATCTTGGCTTCTTGGCCTTGTCCCCTCAGGCCCGTTTGATGGTGCTGAAGGACGCCTTTCCGTCTTTTGGCTGTGTGATTTTTATCGTTAACGGCATAGGAGTACCACTGTGAAGAAAGCGCTCATCACTGGAGTCACCGGGCAAGACGGTGCATATTTGGCGGAGTTGCTACTGGCGAAAGGCTATGAAGTACACGGAATTAAGCGCAGGTCATCGCTGCTCAACACGAATCGAATCGACCATATTTACGAAGATCCACATACCCAAGGTCGTCACTTCATGCTTCATTACGGTGATCTCACCGATTCGAGCAGCCTGATCCAAATCGTGCAGAAGGTCAAGCCGGATGAAATCTACAACCTTGCCGCGCAGAGCCATGTGAAAGTGTCATTCGAAGAACCTGAATACACGGCAAACTCTGACGCTATCGGGACGCTCAGACTTCTTGAAGCCATTCGAATTGTAGGGCTTGAAAAGGTGACGCGTTTCTACCAGGCGTCGACATCGGAGATGTACGGACTGGTCCAGGAAACACCGCAGAAAGAAACGACGCCGTTCTATCCCAGGTCTCCCTATGCCGTGGCAAAGCTCTATGCGTATTGGATCACTGTGAATTATCGGGAGGCTTACGGCATCTACGCCTGCAATGGAATTCTCTTCAATCATGAATCGCCGAATCGCGGCGAGACGTTTGTGACCCGGAAGATCACTCGAGGGTTGGCGCGCATCAAAGCCGGCTTGCAGGATCGTCTTTATCTCGGCAACTTGGACGCTCTGCGTGATTGGGGACATGCACGTGACTACGTGGAAATGCAGTGGCGCATGCTTCAGCAAAACGAGCCGAGGGACTATGTGATCGCAACCGGCCAACAACACAGTGTGCGTGAATTTGTAAATCTTTCGGCGAGCTTTCTGGGAATGCATATCACTTGGGAGGGCGTAGGCACCGAGGAGAAGGGGATCGACCAGAACGGAAATGTGGTTATCGCAGTCGACCCGAGATACTATCGTCCGACCGAGGTGGAAACTCTGCTTGGAGACGCAAGCAAGGCACGGCAAGAGCTCGGATGGCAACCAAAGGTGACCTTTCGCGAACTGGTGAAAGAGATGACAGAAGAAGATCTGAAGATCGCAGAAAGAGATGCGCTGGTAAAGAAGCACGGCTATGCCGTCTTCAATTACCACGAGAACTGACGCGGGGATCGAAGTACTATGGAGAAGAGTAGCCGGATCTACGTCGCAGGGCATAGAGGCTTGGTAGGATCGGCGATCGTCCGAGCGCTGAGAGGGCAAGGATACGACAACCTCATTCTGCGCAGCCACGCGGAGCTCGACCTGACGAATCGGCCCGCCGCGCACGCATTCTTTGATCAGTACCGGCCGGAGTACGTATTTCTCGCGGCGGCCAAGGTTGGCGGTATTCTTGCGAACGATACTTATCCGGCTGATTTCATACGCGAAAACCTTGAGATCCAAACCAGTGTCATCGATGCGGCTTTTCGCTGCGGAGTGAAGCGGCTGTTGTTTCTTGGTTCGAGCTGTATCTATCCGAAGCTCGCGCCACAGCCGATCAAAGAAGAGTACCTCCTTACAGGACCGCTTGAGCCCACGAATCGGGCCTACGCGCTGGCCAAAATTGCCGGTATTGAAATGTGTTGGTCGTACAACCGGCAGTACGGCACGAAGTACCTTGCAGTGATGCCAACAAACCTGTACGGACCTGGAGACAACTTTGACCTGCAGGGTTCGCACGTTTTACCGGCGTTAATGCGAAAAGTCGTGGAAGCCAAGCTGGCTGGAGAAAAGAAACTCGTGGTTTGGGGTACGGGCCGCCCCCGGCGCGAGTTTCTCTATAGTGATGACCTTGCTGAGGCGTGTCTGCACCTTTCGAATCTGCCGGAGACGGTTTACGATGCGCTACTCGGTGCGAATGAGGCTCCCCTGCTCAACGTTGGTACTGGTGAAGACATAACTATCCGCGAACTGGCGGAACTAGTGGCCCGTGTCCTCGACTTTGATTGTCAGCTTGTTTTTGACACGAGCAAGCAGGACGGAACCCCTCAAAAGCTACTGGACGTGAGCCGAATCCATGACCTTGGCTGGAGGGCAAAGGTGGGCTTAGAGGAGGGGATTCGGCGGGTGCATGCATTTTTCCAATCGCAACTCCAGCGTGCGAACTCCTAAGGATCCGTCGCAATGCTCTCCTGCGAGGTTGATGGGGACTTCCAGTGCGAACCGGGTCGGGCATAGCTCGTGCCGCCGCCTCAATCAGACTCTTTGGCAGTGAACCGTGCCAAATGCAATTCGCGCTACTTCAATTCCGTCCTCGACGGCCTGTGTCTCCCCCGCGATCCGATCGGAACTCCAGAGTTCGAGTGCCTAGCGACTGAATGGGCGAGTTGACCTGTCAGTTTTACGAGTATTGGCCGACGAGTCATTGAGCCTAGGATTTATGGAGTTCGGCGATGATTGCGATTAACGTCAACCGAAGGCCCCGAAAAACTAGTAGAAGCCACTGCTTGCATTCGTCCGAACTCAAACCCCTCTGAGCGGCTGGAATACCAAATCTTCATTTATGTGATGGGGAATGAGAGGGAGTTCGCCTACACGCCGGGGGTGAAGGCCTGTCTGTGGGGTCGGCCGCTGGTTGAGTATCACAAGACGGTGCGGCGTGAGACCTCATTGATCATGGCAAAGCGGACTCGCTGGTTATGCACTCCGCGCAGAAAGAGTCCGAGTTAGAAAGGCGCTATGCAATGGTTGCTGCACTGGATTGTGAATGCAGTTGTCCTTCTCGTCGTCTCGCGCTTCGTCCCCGGTTTCCAAATCCGCAGTTTCGGTTCCGCGATGTTTGCGGTGGTTATCATCGGGATCGTGAACGCGACGCTTGGACTGTTTCTCAAGGTCATGACCTTCCCACTGTCGCTTCTTACTCTGGGGCTGTTTGTCTTTGTCATCGACGCGTTTGTGCTTTGGTTTTCGAGTAAGCTTGTTCCGGGATTTTCCGTCATGGGCTTCAAGCCGGCAGTTATCGCGGCCTTTGTCCTGGCGCTGATCCAGATGCTGCTGGGCTACCTCGGCGCGAAGACATGGGGCTGAGCAGATAGCAGCCGCCACGTCGGCCTTGACTTTTACGACCTACTCATAGAAGGGGTGACACAGTTTACGCTGTGACCTATTGTTTTTCGGTGGATCCGTAGGGAGCCAGAGGCGCGGCCTGACCGCGCACAACCTGCAGGAAGATCGCGACTTCTCGATTGACCAGTTCAGGCCGGTCCACCTGGATGTAATGGGCGCTTCCCTTCGCTATGATTCTGCGGCTGCGGGTGGACAGCTTCTTTATGTCTTCCTGCATTCCATTCCAGATGGCTGGGACTTGCTGGCTCAGGGCAGGCGGAAGCTGCTCCATCGGCTTGTCAGGATCCTGAGAGAAGATCAGGATCGGCAGATCACCGAATGGCCCAAGGCGGGCGGTCTCTTCGCCCGACGGCTGGATTCCCGCTAGCTCGGCCTGGACCGCGTTGAACTGCTGGGGGTTGCAGGAATCGGCCTTGATCCAGTCGGCATACGGCTCAAACCCGCGGTCAACCTGCGAGCATTGTCCCATCAGGCGGGCAACACCAATGATGGTCAGGAACTTATACCAGGGCAGTTTCCCGTAATACTTCTTCTCCTCTTCGCGGAAGGACGCTGGGAAGCGATCGTCCTGCAACGGGGTTGAGCCATCCAGGAATATAATTCCCTTCACGCCTTCCGGATAGCGCGCCTCGTACTCCCGCATGTGAATTCCGGCGATGGAATGCCCCATGAGGATGATGGGGTCGGTGATCCCCGATTCCTTGAGCAGACCGTGCAGCTCGCTTGAAATGGCATTGGAATCGCGGACGTCCGGCCGCGATTCGCTCCAGCCGGAGCCGGCGCGATCATAGGAGCACACCCGTGTCTCGCGGGAGAGTACGGGCTGCACCTTGCCCCAGATCATTGAGTCATCGCCTAGGCCTGCCTCAAGCACGATGGTTGGAGATCCCTGCCCGGTGCAGAACAGATGCATCCGGCGACCGCCAGGGCATGGTGCCGAGCCCATGCGTTCCAGGCGGTACTGATGCAGGTCGCAACGAACAGCAGTGCGAAAAGGACCGCAATTCCGCGGAGGCCATATCGGACGATTCGACTTCCAGGTTTGTGTTGAGATACCTGCTGTTCCATTCCGGGCTCCCTGATCTTCATCAGTACCGCAGTCGACGCCTGTTAATTCTATCGGTGCCCAATGAGCGTCTTTGCAAGGATGTTCGCAATGACACTCAATCATCTATCGCCAACACGGGGAATGCGCTCACTCACGGGGTCGCGGTCGGATGGCGGGCAAACCCGGACATTACCCGATTTTCGGCTTATGTCTGGTTAAGGGATCACTCGGCCATCATGCGCGGTCTGAATCGCATATAGGCAGAGACTAGTCGCCGGAAGGGACTTTCCGCTTTCAAGCTCTGGAGTTCGGTCCCAATCCAGTCCGTCAAGCGCCATATATCTCGGTCTATTGGCCTCCCCTTGTATTCGTATAAACCGCATCGGCCTCGTCTAGGATTTCTTGCGCTTCCTTGGCAGCCGATAGCCTGCGGAAAAACATCACTACTCCGAGCGCGATGAACAAGAGAACAACCAATCCGAACCACGCCAAGAACAGCGCATAGGCAATTCGGAGTGCGAGGTGAATCATGACGGAATATTAACCCCTAGATTTGACTTGACTCTTCCGATTTTCATCCCGAGCGCCGTTTCACATTGGATTGTTTGAATGCTAAGCATCGGATTGGAACTCCCAAGAGGGACGGGATGAACAGGCGTAGACCATGCTGGATGCGCTGGAGCGTGCGACAGCTACAGCCCGGCCTTGACATTGGTGCTTAAACCGAGCCCGTTGTTAAGCGTGGGTCCGAGGTCGCGTAGAGGTCAGTGGTGACGTCCGCTTCGTGCGGCGATCCCGTTCAGGAGTTTGTTCGTGACGTAACTTCAGGCCGCAGGTTCCAGCAGAAGGAGAGTTCAGCCTTTTGCAACACCTCGCGCTCCTCGCTGACTTAGCGTTCAACAACTCGCTCTGAACGCCCTGCCAGAAGCGAAGTGGCGTGGGAAGACTTGCTGGAACACATCGAGAAATACAAGTTTGGGGTCAGTCTCGATCAGTTCGCCTGAAGCGAGCGCCCTGACATAAAGTCACGATCAGGTTATGTGCGAGGCTGCGCCGACTTTTGCTCAGTTGGGCAGTAAGCCGTAAACGTCCAATTCTCCCGGAATCGTTGCAGTATTCCCCGGCTGTTGGCTGTCGTTGCCACGCGTTCCTATGTACACCTTTCCATTCGCAACAGTTGGAAAAGTGAACTTTACTGGAAAGCCGGCAGCGTTCCCCGTCCCCTGCGAGCTGTTCCAGAATTCCGTCGCAAGGTTTGTTGCGTCGTATGCGTGGAGTATGGCCGGTCCACACCCGGGTGACTGTAATGTGCAGTATTGAGTGTTGTCGAGTGCCCACAGAATGGCATTGGAATTGTCAGGCTTCGTCGTTATCGAGGGACTCGCACCAGGGAAGCCGTAGATCGTGGCCGATGAAGACGTCGGCGAGGGATTGATTGTATGAGTGGAGGAGCTGAGAGTGTACTGCTGAAGGTGGCCACTCATTCCAGCCAGATAGAACGACCAGTTCCAGTAGGCCGGAGTCCCATAGATGCCGGCTCCAAGATTCAGCAACTGAACCGCGCCGCCATTTGTAGCATTGTATCCACCAAGCGAATCCCGATTCAGCAGGCAGAGGTAGCCATCTTTGCCACCACCGATCACGAGATGGTTCGGATGGGTTCCGTTTGCCGGAAGATCCACAACAACCGCCGCTCCCCCTGATCCGAAGTCGTTATCTATCGAGTTGTCAGTGGACTGGTCAGCGGGAGTGAAATACTGCAAGACGGTCAAATTGTTCGTGAGCTTCAGGAACGAATCGCCGTAATCGTTATTGGGCGCCGCAGTATTCGTCACATCGAAATTCCCGTTCGCAGTAATGACGTAAATGTTGCCGGATGAGTCCGCGGCCGGCGCGCCACCCCCCATCCAGATACTTGTCTCGCCAGTATTAGGCGCTGTATTGAGAACGTAACGCTGAGATAGAGTTGCGGGATCGTATCCGATCATCCACCCGTAAAAAGGGTCCGTGTCCTCATGAGATCCCCAGGCTATATAGACAACACCATCGATAAGGGCCAGGCCAGCTCGCTGGTTTTCCTGTTTCGCTGAAAATGTTGGTGTAGTACCGATCGCAGGAAACGTGGCCGAAATGACCACTGGACCGGTGGAGAGATTCTCATTGCCTGTAAGTAGATTGATCGCATGCAGGCGCTGATAGAAATTGGTCTTCGTTGAATCGACAGATTTGGAAACCACGTAGAGCACATCTGTTCCGAGATCGATTACAGGCGTGCCGGTGACACCGACTTCAGGTTGAATGTCACCTTGGCTTTGACCAATGAGGGTATATGGAACGGATGTCTCTCCTGTCGTTCCGCCGTGGGACGTGTCGATCAGGTTCGCATGCCAGAGAGTTACGCAGGGGCTGGCGTCTGCGTCAAATGCATAGAGGCTGTCGTGTTGCGTGGCGACAAGGACAACGTTGTGCTTTGCCCCGCCGATAGTCAGATTCGGAACCCATAGAGGCTGCGCGTAGATAGCGCCATCAGCCGCGCAACTGAACAGTTTCCCGAAGGTGCTGGCAGTAACAATGCTGGGCGCGAGCGTGTACTCCTGCGAGTTCACGCCGTTGCGAGCCACGTTGTTGTGGTACGTCGGAACTCCTGCAAGGTCGGTAACTCCCACCGTCACAGATGAGGTCCCGGCAGGGTCATTCACGCTGGTGGCCATGATGGTGTACTGCCCCGCCCTACCTGGAGCGGTATAGGTAACAGGCGACCCGCTTGCCGTCTTTTGCGCTGAAAATGTTCCGCATGCTGTCCCAGAACAACTCGAACCTGCCGCACTCCAGTCCACTGCTCCTCCATCGCTTGCCGTCCCGATCAGCGACAACGTCTGCGTAATCGTCAGCCCCGCGCGCTTCGGAGAGATGGAAACTGAAACGGCGCTTGTGATTGTGAGCGAGAGGGTTGCGGAACTCGTCAGTGCCGGCTGGCTTGAGTCCGCGACCTTGAAGGTGAGCGAGGTTGCGTTCGCTGTGGCGGTCGGCGTGCCGCTAATCGCGCCGCTCGTGGAAAGGCTAAGACCTGCGGGCAGGGTTCCGGCTGTCAGTGTCCAGGTGTAGGGCGGCGTTCCGCCGCTCGCAGCCAGACTCGATTTGTAGACCGCCCCCACGTTGCCGTTCGGCAAGGAGGTCGTCGTGATCGTCGGCACCGCAGATTTAATGGTGAGAGAAAGTGTTGCGGAATTCGTCTGGACCGGCTGGCTTGAGTCCGTGACCTTGAAGGTGAGCGAGGTCGCGTTCGCCGCTGCGGTCGGCGTGCCGCTGATCGCGCCGCTTGAGGAGAGACTGAGACCTGCGGGCAGTGTACCGGCTGTCAGTGTCCAGCTATAGGGCGTCGTTCCACCCGATCCCTTCAGAGTCGCGGAGTATACAGTTCCCACTGTTCCATTTGGCAGGGAGGTCGTCGCTACGGTGAGAGAGCTGCTTGTGAGTTTGGTCGTCGAATTCGTACCGCAGGCTTGAAGAAAAACGCAAACCAAGAGCGTAAGGACAGCCGACGCTCTCGCGAGTTCAAGGTTTGCAACGCTTCCTTCCCAGTGCGACTCCCGGGCAATCATGCGCATCCCGATGGCACCGTCCTCCTGGAGAATTAAGCGGGAGCAATAAATTGACAGAACCAACAGGAAGAATTGAACTTAGCCGAATGAAATCTTCCCGCAAGCTTTCGGTGTATTGGATGCGTCCTTGCCGTAGGAGGAAGCCCTAATCAGTCCGCTGAAACGAGCGACTGATTAGCAGCGATGGTGCCTCACAATTTGCTTTCGAAGCAGGCACCTCGAAGCTTCGTGATTTGGCTTCTATCTCGATCGTCTCAGCGTCGAGCAGCATCTGCATAGCGGTGGTATCCCAACAGCGGAAAGCTGTATTCACAATGAGCCTCAGGTCGGACAGAAAGGTGGCCTCTGCCATGTACTTCGTGTCCAACCGGAGTTTGGCCGGGAGAACGATCGAGTAATAGAAGTCATCCAGCCGATGGTGAGGCAAACCAGCGAGCACTTGCTCCTCGAGAGCAAAGGCGATGGTGGCTGCGCCTGTAATGCCGGGGCGGCAGCGCAGCTTGCCAAGCTGGTGCTCTGGATGTTTTGGCCGGGGACCGACAAAACTCATGTCCCCCACGAGTACATTCAACAGCTGTGGCAGTTCATCGAGCTTCCACCTGCGCAAAAAGGGTCCGACAAGAGTGAATCGCTGATTTTCAGCGGTCGTAACGCGGTTGTGGGCACCATGCCCCCGATGTTCCAGAGTCCTGAATTTCAGAATAGTGAAACTCCGGTTGTGTCGTCCCACACGCCTCTGCAGAAAAAGAACCGGACCTCGCGAAGTGAAAAGAATCGCGAGCGCAATGACCAGGAAAACCGGGATCAGCACCGGCAACGCTATCAAAGCGCACACCAAGTCAAACGCTCGCTTGGCACCCGACTGGGACCAGGAACTCAATCTCTCTTCGAAAGAGCCAAACGAGAATTGCGTCTTCACAGCACGGACCTCGCAAGATATCCGATCATGTCCGACACAGAAACCCCTGCCACCCAGGGATGGAGGTATCCGAACACTACAACCGGTCTGTCGGGGACGTGAACTGTCAGATTTCCTAGTCAATTACCTTCAGAGCGGGACCTGTCGGCTTTGGCTCTGAGAAGACAAGTTGCACCGACCGAGCGCCATTGCCTAATTAGCGGGGTCCTGGATAGTGTCACGTGCAGCGCGAAGCATTGGAGAAGGACCGCAAGTCCCCTCTTAGGGGACCTCTCAAGCACCGATATGGCTAATTGACTGGATTTGACACAGGGGACATGAGCAAGATCACGCGGTTCCAGTTCGCTCTGACGACCGGAAGTTGCGCAGCGAACGGACTGGGCCTGAGGTCTCCCATTCAAGCTCCGCGATATACCGCTCAAGGACCAACTTGAGTTCGTTTGCGAGGTGAGCATCTTCTTCGCCATGCTGATGGCGCTCGACCAGTTGCAGAGTCAGCCTTGTGTATTCAAGCAACTCAACTGTAGAACGGTGGCTCATGCTCGGATGATCACCTTCGCTCGAAATGGCTCGTTGATCCTACACAAACCATCACAGCTTTGCTTTGACGAATGGAAGGCTGTTCAGCAGGACGCTATATCGTCCGTAATCGGATATGTATTACGATCCGCCTACAAAACTGTTACCTCAGAGGCTCGACAGGAGTGAGCGCAAATTAATTGGACGCAGAAGCCGACCTCTGAGCCGCCTCGACCTGCCGTGACTCGGCTCACAGCCCGCCGCACACGATTTGTGTGAACCTTCCCCCAACGAGCGCTCCAATGAACAGGACTCTTGCAGCGACCTTGATCGCGACTGTAGCTGGCACCGGATCGTGGCTGTCCGGCTTGGCCCGCGCAACTTGGCCGGCTCACCCAATGATTGCCGTCTTTCTTATTACGACAGGGGTCAGCATTGTGGCGTTGATAGCTTGGCCCCGCACCCCGAAACGAACATAGATACAAAATCGAGAGGTGCGGCAATGGGGCTCAGCCGAAAGCTCATCGTGATCGGATTGTTATTCCTGGCGACCCTAGCAACCGGCTTCTGGCGCGGCAACTCGGGGAGCCCAGCCTTCCCAGGCCTTCTCCACAAGCTTTTGGGTCTCGCCTGGGTCATCTAAACCGCAATTGTGATCTACCACGCGGGGAGACCGGTCGAATCGAAAGCCGCTTTCTTCTCGCCGATTGCCGTCCTCGCGCTATCGATGGTTGCGTTGATCGCAACGGGCTCCTTGCTTACCCTGATTCGACTTCAATGGGCAGTTCCCCGGAGTAAAACTCTACCCAATCAGCCGTCGTCGTGATCGCCGTCAATGTGTCCTCGCTGAGTTCTCTTGCCCATTCGAGCCGACGAAGCTCTATATGAAGTCGCTCTCTTGTCGCAGGAACTGCTTTTTCATCGCTGTAATCCATCCCGTTCTCCTCGAAGCTCAGAATCGAGAGCACCCCGGAAGTTTCAGAAATGGCAAAGAACGCTCAGTAACTACTTGCATGACCGAGCCGGGGTAGACCCAACATGCGAATGCGCTGCGCCCTCGTGCTTTTTAGTAACACTGCCTTTGAGGGCATTTTCCTGTTACAGGTTTTCGGGAGCGCCGGGATCGACCGTTTTTGCCATCTCATGGTTCGCCAGCAAACCTGGCAGGAATCTCCAAACTCAGATCAGCCGTCGTTGGACTGCAGATGTGGGAATCGCTTCAGCGATTTCCAAGCCTAGCGCTTGTGATTGTTTCAAGCGGCGGCAGTTTCAATCAAAAGCGGAGGACGATAGGCTTCTTCCTTGGACAAGATTGCCCAGACCATGCGCGCCGTCTCGTTCGCAGCGCAACCACCGCCGCCTGAATACGCTTGCGGGGGGTGAGCTGAGCCAGCCGGAGGCCGTTCGATTGTTTCATCCTCTGTTGCAGGACGGCATAAGCATACCGTACGAAGAGCTTGCGCAGATATCCGTTCCCGCGTCTGCTGATATCGGTCAGTATGTGCTTGCCACAGTAGAGCGCTCCCCGGGTGCCACTCCTAACCAGGCAGCAAATCCTCGTCCCTTCTCGTGGCGGTGGCTAGGTGCCTTCGTGGATTCACCCCGGCGTAACATGAACTTACCTCCAGACCGAAGACTTCTGCCGTCGATCAGGGCTCAATTGGCTAACAATTCGGATTCAATTCAGGTCATCGTCCTTGTAGTACTTCGTGCCTTTCATGGTGATCTCGGCAGCGAGTCCCTTGTCTGTCATCTGATACATGTGGATCCCCTCAGAGACCGATGTCGCACCTTCCATGGACCCGCCTTTATCTGAGGTCTTGGCTGCAGCCGAAGCTTGTCCACCGAATTGCCAGCCGGAGTTAATGAAATCATTGAGCACCTTATCGTTGGCGAAGACAAACACAACGCTGAATTTCTTGACGCCAAACCCGAGGCCACCCTGAAGTTCAACCATCTTCATGAACGTCTCACTCTTGGTCCTGTTGTTTACTGCAACGCCCTCTCCCTTGCCCGAACCGGCAACGAGGATCTTGACACCCGTATTGCTGAAGACTGCATATCCGGCGGCGTTTTCGACGGCCGATTTAGCGGCTGGTTGTGCCTGATAGAGGCGCTGAAGTGTCTTCTGGGCCATGTCTCGGATCTCTGTTTTCTCTTCTTCTTTGTCATCAGCAGCGACAGAGCCCAGGGCTAACACGCAAAGCATCGTTGTGATCAGCGCATGTTTGAGTTTCATGGTTCACCTCCTGAGAGTTTCGGCGGATGTTGGAGATCTCCCGACTCGCCGAGACCGAGATTCGGAACGCTACGAGGAGGCAATCCCTTATGAGAGATCGCCTGGGGAAGGTCACTCGACTGGAAAAGCCACGATGGCTACGCGGAGGTATCGGGACTACTGGACAGGAGCGGGCAGGTCGCCAAAGCAGCACCCGAGGGGAGTATCTCCCGTTTCGTTCAACCCTTACACAGAGGAGGATCTCGAACCTTCCACTGCATTTGATCCCTTTCTTTCACTCTCCGGCAAGGAAAGGAACGGTCTTTCGAGCTCCCAGTTACGACTTCCCGCGAGCCAAAATTCTGTCTACCCAGTTCCTGTGTTCATATCCGAGTGGCCCGTTCAGTGGATCTTGAATAGTTAGAGCGAGTGAGTTGCGACATCTTCGGATTCGGAGCGATGATGTCGCTATTGTCCATGCTGAACGGGTTCGAATTGGACACAAACTGGCAATATTGACAGCGCCAGCCCTAGACTAGTGCTCTCACCGTGCTAGCTTTTGTGGAAGTTGTTCCAACAACGCTCCATGGCGCCTAGCGTCTGCGGGTAGCGAGTGGAGTGAAGCAGGATGGATGAGGTTCCCAGATGGCGTCTTTTTCCGGTCAACCTCCGATTGCGCAAGAAAGGTTTTTCCAGGCGCGAAGCGAAGCGTGCGGTGAATGCCGTGCTCGAGGTTATGAAGGAGGGATTGGAGCGGGCCCGCAACGACACCAAGGCTGAAGTTTCCGAAACCGGCGCCCAGGAAATAGTATGGAGGGACTCAGCTGGATGCATCGTCGATCCGATGAATACTGAAAGCTGAGATGAGGAAAACTTGAACAGTACTCCCGGCTCTGATCGCCGTGCGCCGTCGCCGACTTGGTTGAGAGCGCTACGGACGACCGCAATCACGACTCTATGGTCCATTCTTGCACTGCTTACTCTATGGGCCCTGGCTGCCCTCTATATTGATATTCGGATTGCGCCATTGCGCATACCACTGACGCTGATCTATGGTCTCGGAGTCTTCACGATTTTGTTCAAGCTCAAGTGGTCCGCCGGGGCCGCAGCTTTGTGTCTCGCGGGATTTTGTATTGTGCTCGCGTGGTGGCTCACTCTGAAGCCGTCAAACGAGGGGAATTGGCAAGCGGACGTTGCCCGGATAGCGTGGGCGGAGATAGCAGGCGATCGGATCACAATTCACAATTTGCGAAATTGCAATTATCGCACTGAATCCGACTACGACAACTGCTGGGGCGACCGGACACTCGATCTCTCACAGATCCGGGCTGCCGACTTATTCCTGACGAACTGGGGAATAAGTTTCGCCAGCCACCCAATTGTCAGCTTTCAATTTGGAGACAACCAGCATGTCGCGTTCTCCATCGAGGCACGCTACAAAGCCGGCCAGGCATACTCGACAATTCTGGGGTGTTTTCGCCAGTACGGGCTGATTTTTGTTGTGGCGGATGAGCGCGATGTCATTCGTCTGCGGACTAACTACCGGGAAAATGAAGAAGTATACATGTACCGCCTCCATGTGCAACCGGACGTAGCGCGAGCTATGTTCCTTACCTATGTCACGTATTTGAACAAACTAAAAGATCACCCCGAGTGGTACAACGCACTGACCAGAAACTGCACGACTACGCTCCAGAAACCTCTTGCAGCTGACGTTAGCAACCCGCAGCCTTGGAATTACCAATTCCTATTGAACGGCACGCTCGATGAGCTGTTATACGATCGGGGACGACTGGTTACCGCTGGGCTTACATTTTCAGACTTGAAGCGACGTGCGCATATTAACGCTGCGGCCCGGCAATCCGACGACTCTCCTGACTTCTCCACCCGGATTCGAGCGGGGCGGATTGGATTCTGAGCCGCAGCGGAGGGTGAACAATCGGAGGCCGCCATTGAACCCCGATCGCCTTTATCAATCGGGCACCGTGACAGGGCAGCAAAGCGACGTTAATCCTGAGCAAGTTTTGACACAAGCACGTCAAAGCCTTCGGGAATTAATCCGGCCGTGGGTGCTTGCTTGCGTAACTGCTCCTCATATGCCCGATAGAGCGTTGGATTCTTCTCCTTCAGAACCTCCAGGAGAGCTGTGAGTCGGTTCTGAGCTGCAATGGCCGTCTGCGCTATATCTAAGATCGTCTGAATCAGGTTGCATGCGGTGTCTCTGTCCATAGTGAAAAGAATTATATGGTCCGGGTCCGGAAGAGGACCCCTTTCGGCGTAAAGGCCAGGGAGCGGAAACAACTGATCAAATTGCGAATTCGGCAATCGCGACGCAAGTGCCGCGATGAGTTCCTGCCCGATGTGGGAATCGCTTCAGCGATTACCAAGCCTGGCGCTTGTGCCAGGCGTCATGTGCAGGCCATCAGATTAGGTCAACCCTACTGCCATCGCTGGGGACGCCGCAGGCAAGCGTGTATGATTTGACGGGCATTCCCCCTCAAGTCTGGTGAAGCTCGTAAGTGGCCAACGTGATTCAAGTCACATCTCTCGGTTCAAGAATCATGTGAACATTAGGTACTCAGGCGTGAGAGACAATTTCTGTCGCCTGCGCCATCGACCGGGAAGCGAAAGATGCCAAGGAACTTCAATTCCGCCGCGCAGCTTCTTGAGGTCTACTCCATAGGCCGGAAGCTTCGCACGCTGCGCACAGAGAAACACCTGACGCTCTCGCGACTGGCGGCCGAGACGGGCTTGTCCGCTGCCCTTCTATCGAAACTGGAAACCGATCGGATGATTCCGACACTGTCGACGCTGGCGACGATCAGCCGGGTGTTTGGTGTAGACCTCAGCTTCTTCTTTGCCACAGCAACAAAGCACAGTCTGTCAATTACGCGAAGAGCCTCCGAGATCGGTGACGGGAGAGCACACGAGACACTGAAAGTGATTTCGCTAAATCTGTCTGCGAATCCTCGTCTTTTCGCCAGGGTCATTGAGTTTCCTCCTGGAGTTTCTGGAACCTTGACCGAGATCGGGCATCCACTCAACGGTGTCGTGTATGTCCTGGAAGGCAGGCTCGATCTTAATACTGGCGGAGCGCAAGAACTGCTCGAAGCCGGTGATTGTCTTTGTTTGGACAGCGAGATGTACATTACCTGGAGCGCGAGCGGCAAGTCACGCTGCCGGGCTTTAGTTGTGACACCCGGACAGGCGGCCTAGCCGGCTCTGGAGTATCGCCCAACCTAATAAAGCGCGAGTCTCTCAAGTAAGGATCATGATTGGACGGAGCAGTCATCACTCCAGGACACTCTGGTGCGATCTGTGGGAGCTAGGAGTGTGTCGGGGATAGCGATTCATCCCGCAGGTCTTCCCATTGCCGACGATTGGGCGGGCATCGGTTAGTGGGCAGCGGGCAGTTCGTTACGATCCGGTTTTGACGGGAGTTGGGATCTTTCCACGGCCCTCCGCCATGGAAAGGGTTTTTGTTCGCTGATTATGCGGGCTGTGGCGTCCATCCGGAGCCGAACAACTTCAGCAGATTGGACGCCAGACACACCAGTTTCCATTCGCGGCGTACGTTGTCCAGACCGCGCAGGCTGAAGCGCCGGAAGCCTCGTTGCTCCTTGATCTGGCCGAAGACTGGCTCCACGATTGCCTTGCGCATTTTGTAAATGGAGCGCCCGGCCTCGGTACGCAGTTTGTGCCGCATTGCCTCCTTCGCCGTGGCATGGATCGGCGGCGGCTCGCTGGTTGCATCGATATTCTGTTCGTGTTTGTCGCGTCCGGTAGCGATATGCAGATCGATTCCGGCCACGCTTTCATCCGTCGCGTTGGCTTCGCTCCAGTACCCCGCATCGGCGCTGGCTGCCTCCGGCGAACGGCCCAGGTTCAGTTTTACCTGGCCTAACACTGGCAGCAATTGCCGGTTGTCATTGGTCTCTTGCGTGACCTCGGCGGCCACGATCACCTGCGCCTTCGCATCCACCGCCGCCTGCGCGTTATAGCCCTGCAGAAAGCTGCCCTTGTTGGCTCCGTCCGGCATGATCCGGCTCTCAGGATCGGTGAAGTTGCGTTGCGCCTTGGCTTCCGGTTGAGCCTGCTCCGGATCTGGAACACTGGGCTCGCGGCCACGCTTCTTCTTGCCCGTCCGCGCTTCCTCGTCGCGCCGCTCGGCAAGCTTGGCTTCCGCTTCGGCGCGCTCCCGCTCGGCCTTCTGACGCGCCTCTTGCTCCAGTTCCGCTTTGGCCTGCGCGATCTTCTTCAAGCGACTTTCGCGCCGTGCCAACTCTTCCGGCAACTCGTCTCCGCGCTTGCCCTTGCCGTACTGCGCATCCTCGGCCGCGTCCACATCCTCGGCCTGCTTCAACAACGCTTCGATCTCCGCCTTCAGCCGCTGCTCGGTCTCCCCCATCCGCGCATAACTCATCGCCTTGTGCTTGCTCGCGTTGGCCTTGATTTTGGTCCCGTCGATCGACACATGACCCAGCTTCACCAGACCCGCCTTCTCGCACAGCAGCAAGGCCTGCGTGAACAACCCCGCCAACGCCTCCAGATGACGATTGCGAAACTCCGATAACGTATCGTGATCCGGATGTGCGTCCGCAGACAAGTAGCGGAATGCCACGTCGTCGTAGGTCTTGGCCTCCATCTTGCGCGAACTGTACACCCCGGTCGCGTAGCCATAAAGCAACACCCGCACCATCATCGCAGGGGCGTACGCCGACTTGCCACGCCCATCCCCAGCTTCATACGAGGCATAAATCGCGCTCAGATCAAGCGCCGAAACCACGTCCACCAGAAATCGCGCCAGATGATTTTCCGGAAGCCAGTCGTGCAGCGAGGGAGGGAATAGTAACGACTGGTTCACATCGTCAGGAAGAAAGCTCTTGCCCATACTCAGAATCGTAAACCGAGCCGACGACGCTGATCTCGAAACCAGCCACAGAACGAATCTATCTCCGACACACTCCTAGAGGTTGTGCAGACGACGGCAGCACGTCTCCCATTCCCCCAGGGTACATTGGCTCTTGCGGCAGTTAAACTCGCACACCTCAATGGAGCCGGGAACGTCCTGAATGATCTGATCAGTGACCCAGCCCAGCAACCGCAGATTTGCCTTGGCTGCCTCGCGCCGCAACTCATCGACGCGACGCAAGGCAGCTTCCAACACCGCGAGGCGGTAGCGGAGAAGCCGACTTAGTTCATGCTGGTCCGTCTCCGTTGTCGGGGCGTCCCGGTCCTCGCGGTTGGAGGTGACGCGGAGGATGAGAGAAGCGTTGACCGGTGAAAAATGCCGCATGGTATAGGGAGAGTTGCACGGATTGTGCGTGATGAGATGTGCGATGCGTCACGGCAGGTCGAGGCGGTCGAAGACGGCAGAAAACGGCGCGAGACAGGTGGGCCAGCTCGGGTGCTGAACTGTTCATCGACGTGTGACTGAGATGACACATGTTATGCGCAGGAATATGTTGGGTGGTGATCGCCTATGCATAGAGGCTCCGCCGGAGTTATAGTCTTTGCGTCAGCAGTATTGTCCCCAGACACGAGCCCCAAATCTGATCCGATCAGCCGCCAGAATGCCAGGTGTTCAATCATCAGTTCCTGAAAGGCCTCAGGAGGAATCAATGTCCGATCCCACGAAATCACCCCGCTGTTCACCGGAGGATCAAGATGAAAATCGCGGCATCAGCCGCCGGGGTTTTCTGAAGGGCGCCGGATTGACTGCAGCCGGAACCGCTTTGCTCGACGGGGTTCAGGCATTCAGCCGTGAGAGTGCGGCCACAACGAACCCGGATGTCAAAGAAATGGGTCCAGGTCCAGTTTCCGTTCACCTCAAAATCAACGGCAAAGAGCAAAGCTTGGAGATCGAGCCCCGTACCACCCTGGCCGACGCCCTGCGCATTCATCTCGGAATGACCGGAACCAAGGTCATTTGCGATCGCGGAGCCTGCTCGGGATGCACGGTCTGGCTCGACAAGATGCCGGTGAATAGCTGCATGACGCTGGCGGTGGATGCGATCGGTCACGAAGTGACGACGATTGAAGGAATTTCTGCGGACGGCGAGCCGCATCCCCTGCAGGCCGCCTTCGTGAAGCATGATGCCATGCAGTGCGGCTTCTGCACGCCGGGCATGGTGATGAGTTGCGCGGCGCTGCTCGAGCAGAATCCCCATCCTACGGAGTCGGACGTGCGCCACGCGATTTCGGGCAATCTGTGCCGTTGCGGCACGTACCCCAAGGTATTTGCCGCAACCCTTGACGCGGCTGGGAGCACGCAAAAGGCTTAACGGGAGGAGATCATGGCGACTCATTGGAATGAGGAATCGATGCTCCAGCAACCCGAAGCCGCAGCGAGTGGAAAATCTGACAAGAAGACCGTCAATATGCCGGTCGGCGTGCCTGATTACACGCTGCGCGATGAACCGCGCGAGGTACCGGCCACAGAACCTCCAGTGTGGCCGATCAATAAGGATCTGAAGTATGTCGGAAAATCCCCCGAGCGGTGGGACGGATATGCCAAAGCTACGGGCCGCGCACGTTACACATCCGATGTGCAGCTCCCGGGAATGCTCTACGCGAAATTTGTGAATGCCAACGTGCCTCATGCGAAAGTCGTCTCCGTCGACACCTCCGCGGCAGAGCGACATCCGGGCGTCCGCGCCGTTCACGTGATTGAGCATGTGCTGGGCAATGCCTCTCTGCGCGATCCGTCGCTGGAGCAGGCGAATTACCCTGTGGCTCGCTACGCCGGCCAGCCTGTTGCCGCCGTTGCGGCCATCAGCCCCAACGCAGCAGAGGATGCGGCTGCTCTAGTGAGAGTGAAATACGAAACGCTTCCCTTTGTTGTTGATCTCGATAGGGCGCGCACTGCTGACGCACCGCTGGTCTATCCCGGCGCCGCCGACCAGGGGGGTACCGCGGGAGGGGGCGGTGGCCCGCATGGCGTGCCTCAAACAGGCAATATCCATGGCCCTTCCATCCACAAGGTCGCCGATGTTGAGCAGGGTTTACGGGACGCCGATGTGGTGGTCGAAGGGCACTACGTAACGCAGGTGCAGACACACTCCGCCCTGGAGACGCATGGCCTGGTGGCTGATTGGAAACCGGAGTTGTTGACCGTCTGGGCTTCGACCCAGGCAGTTTCCAGCGTGCGGGAAGAACTTGCCGCGTTCTTCAAAATCCCCATGACACAGATTCGCGTACTCACCGAATTTATGGGCGGAGGATTCGGCGCGAAGTTTGGAGCCGGCAATCCCGGTGTGGTCGCCGCGGCTTTATCGAAGAAGGCGGGAGCGCCGGTCCGCCTGATGCTGGACCGCGAGGAAGAGCATCTCTCTGTCGGCAATCGTCCCAGTTCGGATCAGATGCTGCGCATCGGCGCGAAGAAGGACGGCACCCTTACCGCCGTTCACCTGGTCAGTTACGGCACTGCAGGCTGCGGCACCGGAGCGGGATGTGCAGGTCCGGCCTCGAATCTCTACAAGTACGCCGCACTCCACACCGAGGAGAATGACGTATTCACGAATGCGGGCCCGGGGGCGGCTATGCGAGCTCCGGGACATCCGCAAGGAGCTTTCGCTCTGGAACAGACCATCGACGAACTTGCGGTGAAACTGAACTTCGACCCGCTCGACTTGCGCGAGCGAATCGACCCGCATCCGGTGCGGAAGGTTGAGCGCCAGATCGTCCGCGAAAGCGCACTTTGGAAATCGCGTAATCCCGTGGCCAATGCGGATCGCGGTCCTGTGAAGCGCGGCGTTGGTTTCGCGCAATCGGTGTGGTATCGCATCGTGAGCATGGATTCTGCCGCGGAGGTGCGCGTTCACCGGGACGGGTCGCTCGAAGTGCTCTCCGCGGTGCAGGACATCGGCTCCGGCATCAAGACTGTGATGGCGCAGATCATGGCGGAACAATTCGGAGTGCCCCCCGAGAAGATTGCGGTCAAAGTCGGCGACACGAATTATCCAGTGGGCCCGAGCTCCGGAGGCAGCATGACCACGCTTTCGCTTACTCCTGCGGTTCGCGACGCTGCGTGGCAAGCCTCGCAGAAGTTTCTGGAGGACGTCGCTCCTGCATTCGGTACGACCGGCGGCGATTTGGAACTGGTGGACGGAGAGGTTCGCAGCAAGTCCGGGAAGATGCAACCTGTCAGCTTCAAACGAGCCGCGGCCAAAATGAAGACCGATCAGATCGCGGTCCAATCCAAACGCGATCCGGACTACGATCACAGCAAATACCTGACATACGGCGGTGTCGACGTTGCGGAAGTCGAGGTTGATGCCGAGATCGGCCGGATTCACGTCAAACGCGTCCTTTCGGTACACGACTGCGGACGCCCGATGAATCCGGCGCAAACGATCAGCCAAATCAATGGTGGTATTTTGCAGGGCATCTCGTTCACGCTGTTCGAGAACCGTCTGCTCGATCCGGATTATGGCCTGATGGTGAATCCGAATCTGGAGCAGTACAAAATCGCCGGATCGCGCGAAACACCCGAGATTGATGTGCGGCTCGTGGAAGCCTATATCGGCCAGAGTTCTACCGATGCGTCGGGAATCGGCGAGGCCGCTGGCGTTGTTTCGATCGGAGCTGCTGTTGCCAACGCGGTCTACAACGCAATCGGTGTTCGCATTCGCCAGACGCCGATGACGCCCGCGGTGGTTCTGGCCGCGCTGAATCAGCCTGTGCCGGGGAGGAGTTTGGCATGAACAGCTTTGTGCTCGCGAATTGCACCACGGTTGACGCGGCGTTGTCGCAGTTGAAAGACGGTGCGGTCGTCAAAGCCGGCGGCGTCGATCTTCTGGGACGAATGAAGAATGGAACCATTCAGCCGGCGAAGCTTGTGAATATCCGCAACATCTCCTCGCTGCGAGGGATTCATGAGACGGGGAAGGGGCTGACGATTGGTGCGCTCACCACACTCGCTGAGATCAGCGACCATCCCCTGATTCGAGAGAAGTATCAGATTCTCTCGGATGCGTGCGGACACGCGGCGACACCTCATTTACGAAATATGGCGACGGTGGGCGGCAATCTGCTCCAACCGGTTCAGTGCTGGTACTTCCGTTCGGCGGACTTCCAATGCATCAGGAAGGGTAAGGAGTTTTGCTTCGCGTTCACCGGGCTCAACCAGTATCACGCCATCATGGATTACGGGACGTGCCCTGCGGTGGCACCGTCGTCGGCTGCTGTTGCGCTCCTGGCGCTGAACGCTTCGGTTGAGCTGGAATCTGCGAAGAAAGGCAAGCGGACACTCGCGATCAAGGACCTCTATGTCGAGCCCGATGCGAACCCCACGAAGTTCAACGTGGTTGAGCCAGACGAGTTGCTCATTGCCATCACCATTCCCAAGCCCGCTCCGGGAACGCGCTCCGCTTATCAGAAATATGGAGAGAAGGAGAGCTTTGATTGGGCGATTGCCGATGCGGGAGTGGTGCTGGAGATGGACGGCAACGTCTGCCGCAAAGCCGTGGTCACCATGGGTGCGGCATCTCCGGTGGTGCGCCGCTCGGCGGAGGCAGAGGCCCTGCTCGCGGGCAAGACAATTAACGAAGATGTGGCGCGGGCCGCTGGAAAAGCGGCCATGACCAATGTGCAGCCGCTCTCGATGAACTCGTACAAAGTAGAACTTTTCCCGGTCGCCATTTATCGCACCGTTCTGCTGGCTGCCGGACAAATGGACCGCGACCCGAGCGCGGCGGGCTAGGAGTACCTTTTATGAACCCCGTCGATACAAAGCAGCTTCCCTGTCAGTGCCTGCGAACGAAGAACCCCTACGGCACAGCCCCGTCCGACGCGGAGTCCTGGCTTCCCGGCGTGCACGCGTCTTCCAGCTATTGGTGCCTGCGCACCATGAGTCCCGCAGGTCCTGATGAGAACTACGTGCATCTCGCCCGCTGTGTGCCAGGGCGCAAATGCTATGAGGGGTCGGAGGAATAGAACCGTCACTTAGACGGTGCGACGGCTCGCTAAGGAGCTGTCCTTGGCCGTTGTTCTCATACGATACTGGTGTCCCGGCACAAGTCTACGAGTACCAGAATCTCCTGGGGAACTGAATGCGAAGACTGTAGCTCAGTTGGAGCAAGCGGGCCAGTTTTCGACCGTCTCGACCTCTGTGACTCCTCGCACATCTCGTCGCGCCCAATCCGTGCGACTCTCCCTCTACCATGCGGCATTTTTCACCGGTCAACGCTTCTCTTTTCCTTCGGGTCCTCCTAGGCCAGGAGAAGGGTCGACCGCCGAAAACGGAGACGGACCGGGATGAACTAAGTCAGCTTCTCCGCTACCGCCTTGCAGTGCTGGAAGCTGCCTTGCGTCGTGTCGATGAGTTGCAGCGCGAGGCAGCCAAGGCAAATCAGCGGTTGCAGTGCTGGGTCACAGATCAGATGGTCCAGGACGTTCCCAACGCCATTGGGGTGAGGCTGCGACGCGAATTTGACTGTGTTCTAAATTGACTAGGCAGCAGCCTCAATGCACGCTCTGAAGTAGTCCAGACTGAGTTTCAATCCACTCTCCAGATCGACTGTGGGCTCCCAATTCAGCAGGCGCCTGGCTTTGCTGATGTCCGGCTGGCGCTGCGAAGGATCATCCTCTGGAAGAGGACGATACACGATCTCGCTTTTAGACTCCGTCACGCGCAGCACAGCTTTTGCGCATTCCAGGATCGTCCATTCTATTGGATTGCCAATATTCACCGGTGTGTGCTCATCACTGCGAGAAAGCCGGAGGATCCCGTCAATCTCATCGGAGACATAGCAAAAGCTGCGCGTTTGGCTTCCATCGCCGTATAGTGTCAGGTCATTACCCCGCAGCGCCTGGGCAAGGAAATTTGAAATCACCCGGCCATCATTCAGATGTAACCGCGGGCCATAGGTATTGAATATTCTGACCAGCCGTGTATCAACCTTTTGGTAGCGGTGATACGCCGTCACCAGAGCCTCGGAGAATCGCTTGGACTCGTCGTAGACGGAACGCGGTCCAATGGGGTTCACATGCCCCCAGTACTCCTCGGTCTGTGGATGCTGCTCCGGGTCTCCGTAGCATTCCGAGGTTGACGCATGCAGAAACTTCGCTTCATATTTCTTTGCGATATCAAGCAAGTTGCGCGTTCCCGTGGAGCCAACCATGAGGGTTTCGATTCCCAGACGCATGTAGTCTTCCGGGCTGGCGGGAGAAGCAAAATTGAATACATAGTCCACGCGCTTGGGATCGAACGAACAGCAGATGTCCTGCTCGAGGAACTCGAATCTCGGCTCACTTGACAGATGCTTGAGGTTTTCAAGGGAGCCCGTGCAAAGGTTATCGACGCCCAAAACCTCGTTTCCCTCTTCGAGGAGGGCATCGGCTAAGTGAGAACCAAGGAAGCCGGCAGCACCGGCAATCAGCGCGCGCATCGTACAGACGTCCTTAATCTGACTGTTCTTCTCATAAAGCTATCGCAACCAGACAGAGATCAAAAATACCCCGCTTGTGCAATTGAACCAGACTTCGCATAGCGCTGCGCGGCAGAAGGGTGTGCTCTAGGTTTTCGCACCGTCTCTGTGACGGGGAAGAAAGAAGGCTGCGACCGGGTCCAGCGGTTGCGCCAGACCGGGCCTTCCTACGCTCAAATAAGTAAAGCCAGCCTTGGTCATGGTTGCGGGATCGTAGAGGTTTCGGCCGTCAATTACGATCGGATAGCGCAGCGTATAGTGCAGCTTGGCCAGGTCGAGTTCGGCAAAATCCTGCCAATCATTCAGAATCAACAGCGCATCCGCATCCTGCGCGGCCAGGTAGGGGTCGTCTACGTAACGCATTTTTGGTCCCGCCGGAATGATCTCCATGCAGCGCTTTGCCGCCGCCGGATCATGGGCGCACACCACGCAACCCTCGCTCAGGAGCTTTTTTACGATATCGAGCGCTGGTGACTCGCGTACGTCATCTGTACCACCCTTGAAGGCCAGCCCAAGCACTCCGATTTTCTTTCCGCGGAAAGTCCATAGCGCTGAGCGAATCTTCTGGAAGAAGCGCTGCTTCTGCTCCTCGTTGATCTTTTCCACTTCGTGCAGGAGTCCAAAATCAACGCCCACCTGCTCGGCTACGTGCCGGAAGGCCGCAACATCCTTGGGGAAGCACGATCCGCCGTAGCCAACGCCGGCGCGAAGGAACTTCGGGCCAATACGCGTGTCCATACCGATGCCGCGTGCAACCTCTTCCACATCTGCTCCCGCCGCTTCGCAAACATTGGCGACAACGTTAATGAATGAGATTTTGGTCGCCAGCAGCGCGTTGGAGGCGTGCTTGATAATCTCAGCTGCCTTCGTCGAGGTATGCAGGATCGGCGGTGGATCGGCTGCCGTTCGCGGCCCCGGCACAGAGCCCGGCACGCTATAGTACTCACCGCTCGTGAGGGGCAGGTAGATATTCTTCAGCAGGTCGGCAGCACATTCAGTGGCTGCCCCGATCACGATGCGATCCGCATGCAGAAAGTCGACAACCGCCGTGCCCTCGCGCAGGAACTCCGGATTCGACGCCACGTCGAATAAATCTTTTGGCACGCCGTTCCGCTCAATCACACGCCGAATCCACTCATTCGTGTAGACCGGAACCGTGCTCTTCTCCACGATCACCTTGTAGGAGTCCAGGGAGCGTGCAATTTCGCTTGCCACAGCATCCACAAACGAGAGATCGGCGCTGCCCGTCTGACTCTGGGGAGTTCCCACCGCGATGAACACGGCCTGTGCTGCCTGCGTGGCCGCGCGCAGATCCGAGGTGAATTCCAGTGATTTGCCGCGATGACGCGCCAGCAGTTCGGGCAGATGTTCTTCGTGGATAGGGATTCCGCCTTCTTGCAGCATGCGCACCTTGGACTCATCGTTGTCGACGCAGACCACGCGATGTCCAATCTCTGCAAAGCAGGCAGATGCGACCAGGCCGACATAACCTGAACCCACTACCGCGATGGTTGCCGACTCCCTTTTTGCGCTCATCTTGCCCGTCTCTCCCGTTTCATCCAACCTCGGTGCTTGCTGCGTAGAGCTACTCCGCCTGCGTCAACGGCTGCTCTCTACCCTCGGGCAGAGGGAGCTGACCTCGATATCGCCAGATGAGCGGAATAAGCTGCGGCGCAGATAGATACCGCGGAACGTAGCGTTGTGGTGACGACAAACAGCGAAACAGCCAGCCAAGATAAAGCCTGTCCGCCCAATCCGGTATGCGCACCTGGTCCCCGCTGAGGAATGCAATCGCCGCTCCGATGCAGTGAATCGCGGGGAGATAATCGAGGTTACGCTTCAGATAAAGGCCGAGCCGCTCCTGGTTGCCTCCCCCGATGGTGATCACCACGTGTTTCGGTCGTAACAATTGCAGCTTGTCAATGAGTTCCCGGTCTTCAATCTTACTGCCATACATTGGGGCCTGATAAACAAATTCTGGCGTAACCTTAATCCCTTTTGAATTCAGCCAATCCACATTCTTTCTCGAACTGGCGCTGCCCGCCATCACCCAAAAGGTGTTACCGGGCATGCGTACTTCGTTCAGTTGCAGCAGTTCCTTCAGATACTTGAGCCCCGACAGGCGCGGGATCGAGTCGCCTTGCAGAAAATTCCAGACAAGAACCATGAAAGCCGAATCGGCGATCGCCACGTCAGCGTTGGTAAGCGCTTCCCGGTAACTCTCGTTCCAGACGACGTCTTTCAATGCCGGCGCAGCAGGCACAACAAGCAGTCCACCCTGTGCAAGACGCCCGATGGCACCTTGCGCGTTCCCAACGTAAAAGTTCACTCCGAGAATTTGCCGTTCATTCAATGGTTCGCTCATTTGAATCTCTCCGGTGGTGAGTTGCCGGTTGATTGGAGCGCCTGCACAGAACCTGCTTAGACATGGGCAAGGGTGAGCATTTCTTTTTGAATCCACTCGTACGTTTTTTCAAGGCCATCTCGGAGCCGGATCGATGGCTCCCAGCCCAGGTGCTCGAGAATTCTGGTATTGTCACTGTTACGCCCGTTCACGCCCTTCGGCGCATCCACCTTGTAGCGGCGTTTCAGCTTTACACCGGCGATATTCTCAACAATGTCGACAAGCTGATTAATCGTCACGAGCTGATTCGATCCGAGATTCAGCGGCTCGTGAATCTCGCTTTCCATAATCGCCAGGGTGCCCTTGGTGCAGTCATCGATGTACATGAAGCTGCGGGTCTGATGGCCGTCGCCCCAGATTTCAATCTCGTGTCTGCCGGAAAGCTTCGCTTCAAGCACCTTGCGGCAAATGGCTGCGGGCGCCTTTTCGCGTCCGCCGGTCCAGGTTCCAAATGGTCCGTAGACGTTGTGGTACCGCGCAACTCTGCACTGCATCCCAAAGTCTTCTTCAAAGTGGCGGCACATCCGCTCGCTGAAAAGCTTCTCCCATCCATACCCGTCTTCGGGCAGCGCTGGGTAGGCGTCTGCCTCCTTCAACGGAATGACACAGGCGTCCTTTTGCTTTTCGCCGTTGTAAACGCAGGCTGACGAGGAGTAGAAGAAACGCTCAACTCCTGAATCGCGTGCAGCGAGCAGCATGTGTGTGTTGATCAGCACGCTTAGCATGCACAGCGCCTTGTTGCTCTCGATGAATCCCATTCCGCCCATGTCGGCGGCAAGCTGGAAGACAACCTCCGCCCCGTCGGCTGCCCGGTAGCAGCTGTCTTTATCCTTTAAATCCGCAACCACGTTCTCCACACCGGGAGTTACCTGGTACCACTGATCCAGTGGTTTCACATCGACTGACCGAATAACGTTAACCCCATTGGCAAGGAGACTCTTCACAAGATAACCGCCAATAAATCCTCCTCCGCCGCAAACGACTGCTGCCTTACCCTTGAGATTCATCGACTCTAATACTCCTTTTTTGTGTATAGAAACGGCAGCGCGCTTCGGTATCGCCGGCCGATTTCCGCTTGAATCCTTCTGTACAGAGCGATTCGTGACGCAAAAGTTGCGCCACACAAAATCGGGATTGCTTCGCAGCAATCACGCGAGGCAAAACTCTGAGTACGTCTCGAATAAGGAATTAAGATTCTCGTCGTCGCCCAGGAAGACGCGGCGCAACGGACCCCGGCTCAGCACAAGGGCGATCAACGTGAGCACCAGCGTTTTCGCATTGGAACAACGCAATTCCCGGCGCTCTACCCATGGCTCGAGATACCGGGCTACAACCTCGACGAGTTCTCCAAGATGTCTGCGCAGAAGCGGATCGAGATCGTCGCTAAGTTCCAGGGCACTGTACTGCAACAAGCGGAGCAATTGCGGTTGCTGCTGCAGGGTTGTCGAAATCAGTTCAAACGTGCAGGCAAGCGCTGTGCGCCCGCTCTCCGCCGCAGCCAGCCGCGACAGCAATTCGCCGCGCAGTTGAACACGCTGTAACTCTGCGCCAAGCACCGCTATGTAGAGATCGCGCTTACGGGGATAATGGCGATAGATCGTAACCTCATTCACTTCCGCAGTCGACGCAATTTCGCGTGTGCTCACTCCGTTGTACCCAAATTGCGCAAACAGGGACGCAGCGGTGGTGAGAATGCGCTCTTCCGTGCTGCCTCTTGATGAGCCAGATGGTCCAGTCATGGATTCTCTTGCCGCTGTCTTAAGGTGGGGAGTCTCAAAATCGCTTGCTTCAGTCCTGATCGAAGCGGTTTCCGAGTGAATGAATGCTGGGATTTCCGTTTGGAGGGTTCGAAAAACGCCAAACAGCCTTGGGCGTCGAAGCAACTTGAGAATCAGATGCAAATTCAAGCACCGGCGACCGCCGCCGTCGCTTCTCGACGGTTCCGCGGCACCGGTTCGCTGCCGGCGGCCCGATCACGAAGGTTTCAAAGCTGGGGTACGAACACGAACGTCAATTTATTGCTGACAAGCCAAAGATGGATACGGTGATCACGCTCTGTGCAGCGAGAACACTCACAAACTAAGCTTGCTGTATGCACAACGCGTGACCGACTTCGAGCAGGCTACCCTGGCGAATCCTCCCACGGATCAAGGGCTCCACATCGTCTTCATCCAGTTCGATTGCAACGCTCTGCATGATCTGCTCGAGGGTCAGGACAATACGGAAGCCGCTTTTCTTGCGCACAACCACGCCTTCCATCCCGGCGAAAGCTCCCGATCGGACGCGCGCAAGTTGCCCGACGCGCAACAACGGATGTGGTTCAATCCGACGCTCCAGCAGGCCGGCTCGCAAAGCCTCGATTGCCGTATCCGGAAGCGATGCTGGCTCTCCTCCCGTTCCGCCCACAATTGCCAGAGCTCCGGGGACACTCAGGACGCTTCCGCGCTCAGAACGCATGATGTGCGCAAAGATGTAGCCGGGAAACAAAGGCAATTCTAGCGTGACTTTGGATCCATCGCGCCACTTGCGGTCCGCGCGGTAGAGGGGGAGGTAGTGCTCAATCTCGCGCTGCTGCAGATGCTGCGCAATCCGTTTTTCGTGACGGCAGGTGGTGTAAACCGCGAACCACCTTGATGCTCCAGTTACTCCTGCGTCACTGCGGTCGACCCGGACTTCATCGAAAACGCTTCTTCGCAAGGCTTCGCCATCCTCACTTGGGTGAAGGTGTTCTACAAAACCACTGATGAAGACCCAAAGCAACGAATCAGAAAAGTCGAACGAGGAAGAAATGAAAGCAAGTGCTTCCATCTGTGATGCGTCTACAGCGGCACGCGATGGCTGCCAGTGCCTCCAATATACCAGCAAAATCAAAAATATCCAGTGAGGATGGCGCAACACTAAAGTACGACCTCAACTCTTGAACCGTCATGAAGCAAGCGCCTGCAAACATTTCGTAGTATAGGCAACCTTTTGGCTTCTGATTGCACCAAACCATGCTCGGCTTAGAATCTGAAGTAAAGCCTCTTTCACATTCCGCCAATGACCGTTGTATGGATAGACGAATAGTACGACTCTCAGTTGCCTGCTGGGGCCCAGAAGACGACCAGCCGCCGCCACAACTGAAGCTATCCCGCACCGCTCCTCTACCGAGTCTCTTCCGCCCCAGTCCCAGTATCCGAATCTCGAACTCGATGTGGCGCCCGGCCTGCACATTTCGCGCTCGCCGGCAGGCCTTCTGAACGTTCCGGCGAGTTGCCCGGTGAGATCGAAGCCAATCGGGCGAGACCTTACTCCTTCGTAAGGAAGTAGGACTCGATTGCACGCGTCACGTTGCGGTGATTGATCTGCGGCTCCTTGCCTTCGTACTTCGCCGCCCAGCAAATCTGGTTGATGATGTCGCGCGGATAGCATGACCTTAACTCCTGCTTCAGCGTGCCATGCACGAAATCGATGAGCGTGTGCGCCACGGTGTCGTCGCAATCGATCTTCCGGTCCGTCGCCACCCTGCGGAAGATCTCGCAGAATTCCTCGTCGCTGACTTCGCCGATGTGGATCTTGCTTTGGATTCTGCGCAGAAATGCGGCATCCAGCAGCTGCGCTGGATCGAGGTTCGATGCGAAAACGACCAGCATTTCAAACGGCATTTCGATCTTCCGGCCACCTGCCAGGGTGAGAAAGTCGATCTTACGATCCAGCGGAACCACCCATCGGTTCAGCAACTCATCCGGCCGCACTCTCTGGCGGCCGAAATCGTCGATGATCAGCACACCGTTGTTGGCCTTCATCTGCACGGGACCGGTATAAAACTTGGTCGCTGGGTTAAATTGCAGATCGAGCATCTCGATCGTCAATTCACCTCCCACCATTACGGAGGGGCGCTGGCAGAGTACCCATCGTTCGTCGTGGTTTGGCGGCTCCATGTGGGCCAGCCGCGTGTGCAAAGTCGGGTCGTAAACGGTGATCAACTGTCCGTCGACTTCAATTGCATACGGAAGCCACACAGCATCCTCTGCGATCACCTTCGACAATAACTCCGCAATTGACGTTTTCCCGACGCCGGAGGGACCGTAGAGAAAAATTGCCGCGCCAGAGTTCAGCGCAGTGCCAAGCTGCCACAGAATACGGTCGTCCAGCACAAGGCTGGAGAATGCGCGTTGAACATCGGCCGGATGGACTTCGGCGTGTGCCACACTCTGCAGCTTCACCTGGGCCACATAGCTTGTCAGCGTTACGGGAGCGGGCCCGGTGTACTGGCTTTGTGACAGTAGCTCCTGCCCGCGCGTTCTTCCCTGGGAGGTGATCGCCAGATTCGGGATCTGGCCACTCAAGCCAGTTACCTGGCATAGTTGCTCGGAGCGCAGCCTCTTGAGCAACTCGCTCGCGACCTCGAAGCTCACCCGCATCATCTTCGCCATTTCCAGGACCGAGAAAGGCCCGGAAAGGTAGAGGTGCTTCAGTGCCAGATCTTCGAGAACCGACTGGCGGAGACCGATCTCCGGGATCGTTACCGGCTTGTGCGTCGGCCCCGTGACGAGGTCGGTCTTCATGAATTCCTGCAGATTGAGCAGAGGTTCCATCGTGTTTCCCCAAGACATAGAGTATATGTCTCATCCTTTGTCGTGAGTTGAAAACAGGAAACCCGTTACTCGCGTAGCACCCCGGTAACCTGGCCCGGTACCACTCGGGTGCACTTGCGCAGATACTTTCGTGCACGCACGCTCGATCGCGGAATTTCCTACTCTACCACTGTTTTCGACTCTTCTTGCGTGAAAAACACTTGAGATGATCCCCAGGCTTCCTATATAGAATGCGATATGCCCCCGGCACAGAATGTGCTACTGACTTCTCAGGCATCCGCACCTACGCCGCTTCCCACGGTTTGCATCGTCACGCTCGACGAAGAATTCCTTGAGATACTGCAGACCGAGTTGCTGCCCTGGGTCCAGATTGTCGTTCGCGATACCTACGAGGATCTCGCCCGCTGGACGCGCAAAAAGCAGGTCGCCGCCGTCTTGCTCGACATTGATACGCAGGGAGACGATCCGTACGCAGGGCTTCCCGTTCTCACCGAACTTCGCAGGCTTAACAAGAATTTCACTCTGCTGTCCATGAGCCGTGCTCACACGCGCTCAGTCGAAAAACAAGCTCTCAACTCCGGCGCCGACGCCCACTTCCGCAACCCGGTTGACGTGCCTGAACTTCGGAACACGCTCCTCGATACCATCCGTCGTCGTAGCGAAGAGGCCGAGCGCGAGCGGTCGCGGCAGCAGGCGCTCGAGGCCAGCCGCTTTCAGGATTTCATTGGCGCCAGCGAACCGATGCGGCTCGTCTACGACGCGATCCAGCAGATCGCCGCAAGCAACATCAACGTCCTTATTCGCGGTGAAAGCGGCACCGGCAAAGAACTCGCTGCCCGCGCCATCGTCGCGCTGAGCCGCCGCGCCAACAAGCCCTATATTCGGCTCAATTGTGCGGCGCTTCCCGAGAACCTCATCGAATCGGAACTCTTCGGCAGCGAACGGGGCGCGTTCACCGGCGCCACCGAATCTCGCCCCGGACACATTGAAATGGCCGACGGCGGAACACTCTTCCTGGATGAGATTGCGACGCTCACCCTGCCCCTCCAAACCAAGCTGCTCCGCGTCCTCGAGGATCACCATGTTCAGCGCCTCGGCGGGCGCAGCCTCCGCAAGATCGACTTCCGGCTCATCTGCGCCACCAACGAACCCCTCGAAGAGATGGCTCGCACCGGCAGGTTCCGCGAGGACCTCTACTACCGCATCCACGTCATTCCCATTCAGCTTCCCCCGCTTCGGGAGCGCATCGGAGACATCCCGCTTCTCTGCGAATATTTTCTCCAGATCCACTGCACCGCCAACGGAGTGCCACAGAAACGAATCAGCGCCGACGCGCTGGCTGCGTTGGAAGAACACAGATGGCCGGGCAACGTCCGTGAGTTGGAAAACTTGATTCAACGGCTGATCATCACCACGCGCCACCAGGAAATCGTGCCGGCCGATCTTCCACCTCGCGTACTTGAGCGAAGCCTGGCCGCCAGTGAAGCCCTTCTGCTTCCCGACGGCGGCACAGACTTTGATGGCCAGGTCCGACAGCTCGAAGTCGCACTCCTTACCACGGCGCTTCGACGCGGAGAGGGCAGCAAGACCGCAGCCGCCAGGCTGCTTAACGTCGATGTCCAGAAGATGAAGTACCTCTGCCGCAAATATTCCCTCTGAAATCCGGAGAGGTTAAAAATTCACCGGTGAAAGTTTAATTTCTCAACTCGAGAGACATCCCTATCGCTTTTCATCCGGATCAGCGGCCGCCCTGAAACCCCATTTTGTCAACGACTTGCAAATAGATAACTGCGTCGTTTGATTTTGGCACACGGCTTGCACTAAAGATCGGCGTAGGCAATTCAAAAATCCATTTTCCTGGGGGATATTACGATGGCAGTCACGAAGAAGTCTTTGATCAGCAACTCCGGTGCTTCCAAGTCAACCTCGAAGTCCACCGCGAAGATCGCCAAGCCAACCTCAACCGCCAAGCTGGCTACCGCTCAGAGAACGCTCGCGAAGCCTCTCGTTGCCGCCAGCGCAAAGACGGCATTCAGAGTGGCACGGGGCATTACCCTTGCCCGTCAGATCAACGCAATGAGGCCTCTCTAGGCATCACATTGGGCCCTGGGAGAAATTCAGTACAAGTGCGCTCCCCCGGAACAGCCGAACGGCGGCCGAACGTTGGCCGCCGTTTTCGCGTTTACCAGAGATGCGCTCTCACCAGATTCGAGATCGTAGCAGCCGCGCGGCCAGCCAGGCTGCGCTTCTCTCCGAAGATCTTCGCAGTCCCCGCGAGGCCATACCTCGGACTTCCAGCCGCCGCCGGTAGCGCGATCCTCGAACTGTAGAAGACGGGTGATTTGAATCCCTGATACTTCTCGGCGGACGCCAGACCGGCAGGCAGCGCAACCGGGTCACCCGCAGGTGCCGGCAGCTTCAGGCGAATCATGGAGAACTGGCCCGGCAGTGCAAACGCCACCTCGGAACTTGCAGAGATCCGGTCCAGCGCCGATGTGGGGATATACATCCTCACCATGCGCTCTCCTTCGGCCAACTCCAGCAAGGGCTGGCCGTATCCGACGTCCTCATTCACCAGCAGTGCTGGATCGTCGGTCAGGACCGTACCGTCTGCCGGCGCTGTGAGTTCGAGCCCAGACTGCGCTTCCTTCGCCAGCGTCGTCATCTTCTGAGCCGCGGTCTGATCGGCTGCGGCCGTCCCAACGCTCTGTCCCTGCACCTGCGCGTCAAATGTCTTGAATCGGGCACTGCCCGTCTGAGCCAAAGCGGCAGACCGCATCGACGCCGCCTGGGAACTCGTCATCTGAAGCAACGGCTGTCCCGACCGCACCTGCTGACCCTCCTGCACCAGGACCGCATTCACTCTGCCCGGAACCGAAGCGCACACGGCATGCGACTCCGCCGGTTCGATCACGAAGAAAGCGTCTTCCCGGTCACGCCACAGAGGCACAAACAACAGCACAATCAGCCCGAGCCCAGCAACCACATACGCAGGACGCCAGCGAAAACCCGATTCAGAATTCCGCTCCCGCACCTCCTTGAGCACTCGCCCCAGCGATCGCAGTCGCGACCGGTACAACGCAAAGGCAAATGCAGCTGAGGGAATCAGCGCGAAATCCGCCATGAACCTTGAGCCAAGCCGATACGAGAGCCGCACAACAAAAAAAAGCAATACATAACTGTAGATCCCGAGACAAAAGCGTAGAGCCCGAAAAGCAGCGCCCGCCGCCTCGGTACAACCGGAACCTCGACGGGCAGCCGAAGCACCTTGGCTTGAAACCATCCCGTCAGGAAAGCAGTAGAGCGCTCCTTAAGGTCCGGGATCTCGATAATCTCTGTCGCAAAATAGTAGCCGTCCAGCTTGATCAGCGGATTGAGATTGATTACCACCGCCGCGATTCCCGTCAGGAGGATGACTTCGTACGCAAGTCTGTGAACCGAGCTTCCAGGCGGAGCATTCAGCCAGAAAATCATCGCGATGCCGCACATCACGAGTTCCACCCAGATACCGGCCATGATGGTGCCCAGCCGCTGGATCTTGGTGGCGGACACCCAGCTTTCCGTCACATCCACAAAGAAGCATGGAACGAAGTAGAGAAACATCAGGCCCATGCTGTGCACTTCTCCGCCAAAGTGCTTGCAGGTGAGACCGTGCGCCGTCTCATGACAAAAGCCAACCACCATGATCAGAAGCCAGAACTCCGCAAAGTCACCCCAGTTCTTCTGCGCGAAATTGAAGAAGAGCACCGTGTCCGGGCTGATCACCCGCCAGTTCTCGACGACGACAACAGTTTCAAAAATTAGGAGAATCGCGACCGCCAGGGCGCACCACCCGCTATAGATGAACCGGCCTATCCTGCGATCGACCCAGCCCAGGTAACGGTCCGGATCCCATGCCGAGAAGCTGATGTGGGCGACATTGATCTTGGACTTCGTGCGGCGTCCCCGCTGCGCCAGAAGCTTCTCGCGCATCGCGAGATTCTTCTCCTGGTGGGTCTTGAACCAGAAGTCGAGCTCGTCCATCTGATCGGCGAAGGATCGAACTTCCGCGACTTCGATTGCGACGCCAGTTTCCGCGGCGAATGCCTCGGCAATCTCGACATACGTGCGTTCGCCATCGAAGAGCTGCGCGAGCATCCATTGGGAAGGCGACAGCCGGAAATAGTTGTTCTTGCCTCGCTGCAAAACTCCAACGAAAGGTTCGCCGTCGAGCACTCCATCGCGGATAATCAGCTCCGGGTCAAGCTGTGGCGGACGGCTGCGTGACAGCCGCTCCTTCGGGATCTCTGGAAGTGCTGCATCGAGAGCTTCGCTGAGGTTCATGGCGCCAGTCGTACCTGCATCGTCATGCCCGGCTTCAGCAACGGTGAAGGATGTACGACGGACCCGATCACCTGCACGCTGCCGCTGGCCGGATCCACCACAGGACTGACCCGCGCGATTCTCCCCGACTGATGCAGTCCCGGATAATCTGCCGTCGTCAGATCCAGCGGTTTGCCGGTTGCAAACGCGGCCATCGAAGTCTCCGGCACCGTGAAGAGTACCTGCAAGGGCGCTTCCGCGGTGATCCAGAAGAGCACATCGCCCGGCTTGACCTCCTGCGCGGGGCGCACCGTACTTCGACCAACCACTCCAGCAAATGGCGCGACAATGCGTGACTGCTCCAATTGCAGGTTGGCTGTGCTCAAGTCCGCCTCCGAAGCCGATGCCTCTTCGCGGAATCGAGCCACTTCATCGATGGTCTCGTCCACCCTGTATTTCGCGTGCTCCCAATTCTCTTCGCTGATGATCTTGTTTTCTCGCATCGCATCGGCTCGTCGCAGATCAGCCTCTGCGGTGAGCTGTTCCGCCTGCCATTCACGCAGCTGCGCCTGTGCCGATGCCATCCTTGCCTTCTGCGAGTCGCAAGCTGAGCGCAGCGCCCGGTCATCAAGTTGCGCCAGGATCTGCCCTTTCTTAACGTGATCGCCAATGCGCACATCGATGCTCACGATACGGCCAGCACGTTCAGCGGCGATGTCGGCCTGCTGCTCCGCCACCAGCGGTCCCGTAGTCGAGAATGACTTCGGGTCTGCAGCCTCTGCGGTCGGCTGAGGTTCGGGCGCAGCCTTCGCCGGCGGCCACGGCGGCTGCTGGCATGGCCGCGCTCGCGTCCATCGCTGCGGGATGAGAATCGCATCCCGGCGCAGAGCAGGCCACGACAATCGCAGCAATGACAGCAGACGAGGAGCGAAGCGGGGAGCAAAAAACCAGGCAGCGAAAAGCATTGCTCATACCGTTACCAACCAATCCAATTCCAGAGTGTCTGCCAGATCCACAGCGCAGGACGCCGCAGCAAAACATACCCGGCAGGTCTCCATCCCAGAGAGACCTTGGCCCGCCCAGTCATCCCGGCCCGTAAACTTGCGTCCGCATTTGAGAGCGGCACTTCTACCGTAAACGTGCGATCGCCGTCTCCTGCCTTTGCCTCGGGGCTCACAACCGAAATGGCTCCGCGCCAGCGTGCGCTGCGGATAGCTGTCCAGCTTGATCGCCACAGTCTCGCCGGGATGCATCAGCACCGTGTCCCGCTCGGGAATCGAGACCTGCACAATTGCCGACGAAAGATCCAGCACCTGCGCAAAGGCCGTTCCCGCGTCCAGGTGCTTTCCTGCAACGTTCTGCAGATCAGGCGTCACCACGATCCCGTCAATCGGCGACCGCAGTTGCGCACTCTCCATGCGAGCGCTTGCACGCGTCACTTCAGCGCGAAGAAACTCGGCCTGTGCCCGGTCGGCGCCCGACTGGGCAGCCCCATGCGCCAGGTCGTTCTGCATTACCAGCATCGCCTGCTGATACTTTGCCTCGGTTGAAGCCAGATCGGCACGCCATTGCCAGTCGTTCATCGCACCCAGCACGTCGCCCGCTTTTACCCGCTGCCCTTCATGCGCGTAGACCATCGTGACGTTGCCATCGACCGGCGCGTCAATCGTGACCAGGTGCTGCGGCGCCACTACCGCTTCGCCGCCAATGCGCATCGGCAGCGGGAAAAACGACAGGAAGCAGCGCGCACTCAAACAGGATGCCGACCGTCATCCAGCGGCTCCGCTGGCTATTGCAGCAGCTCCCGCTTCTTCTTCACCAGGGGCTCAATCAGACCGATCAGCGGAACTTCGCGATAGAGCAGCGCATTGCGAATGGCAACCGTTGCCTGTCCGGCGAGAATCTTGATCATCTCGACGTGCGGAACATCGAGAAATTCAGCGTCGCTGCTCTCATACGTCAGCACGCCCACGCGGCCCTGATCGTCGCTCAACGGCATGGCATAGAGCGCGCGAAATCCCGTGGCCGCAAAGTATTCTGCCACCGGCCCCGGAATCTCGTTCTGTCTTTCTTCACCTGCACTCGTCAAACTGGCGCAGCGTACACAAGCTCGGTCTGGGATGAGAGCCAGCGCATCAGCCGGTTCAACCGTTCCACCGAGATGTCGCCCAGCGGAAGCGCTCGCCATGCCCGACACGGCCTTCAGTTGCAGCTTGCCGCGCTGGTCCAGTGCAATGGCGCAGCGTTCGTAGGGCAGCACGTTTTGCGGGCTGTTCACGATGATTCCCATCAGGCGATCGAGACGCAGCGTCGATGTAATCTCCCCGCTCACGCTCACCAGCGCCTTCAGAATCTCCAGCTTCCGCTCCGCAAGCAGCAGGCTCGCGTTCTTCAGCGCGCTGGCAATCGTCTCGGCCATCGACATCATCAGGAACTGGTCGTCGTCGTCGAATGGCCGCTCCTTACGGTTGATCGCCTCCAGCACGCCGACTTCCGCATCGTCCTGCATCAGGGGAACCAGCAGCGCATCGGTGATCGCTGGCAGATCCGACTCGGTATCTGCCTGCGCATTGCGCTGTTTCAACCGCTCGTCGTCGGCATCGGCAATCAGCAGCGCTTCGCCCTCCTCGGCCATATCTGCCACGTAGCCTTCGCCTGGAGCCTGCGTCCCGCCCACCTCCACGGTGGCGTCCTGTCCATGCGTCGAGATCAGGCGCAGAATCTCCCCGTCGAACATCCACAGATGCATCGCCTGGCAAGGCAGCATCGCCGCTGCTTTCATCGGAATCAGCTCGGCCACTGCATCGAATTCGAGCGTCGCATTGAGCGACTTCTCAAGGTCGTAGAGCTGCGACATCCGGTGCACGGAGTCGAGCAGATCCTGCCGCTGTGCCTCGGTGCTTTCGGCCGCGAGAATCGCCGTCGAAGCCAGCTGGATGATCGGTGCAATTGCCTCCAGATCCTGTAACCTCGGGGTTCCTGAAAAGGTAAGGATCTCCGCCGCTCCAATGAGTTCTTCACCCTGAAGAAGCGGAATGTATGTGATCGATGAGACTGAGCGCGAAATCTGCAGGTGCGAGTAGTCCTCGCGCAAAATATCGGCGCCCGCGTAAATCAGAGTTTCGGCAGCCTCGAGCAGCAAAGGAGCCATCAGTCGGTTTCCGGATCCCGCGGACGCAGGTTGCGGCGAAACATCTCCCGCCAGCCCGATCACGGTCCACGCGTTCTCGACATCCTCACTATTGAATCGGTGAATTGCGCAGGCACAGTTCTGCAACTGTGCAACAACGGCGGATGCAACGATCGAAGCCCGCATGACTGCGTCCGGAGCGGCAAGAAGCTGCGCGCCGACCTCGACAGCCGCGTCATTCACTGGAGAGATCATGGGGTCTCAGATAATCCGGCAAAACTTTGCTTGACAAGGGGAGGCGAGCTATTGATTCTCAGGTAGTTGAGGCTTGGAGATTAACAAGTCTCAAACTCGATGTAAAGCGAAATCTAGCTTGGAAAATAGGGAGCTGTGGACCTGGATATCAAGGAATCTGGCGCTGTTTGCATCCTCAAATTGAAAGGCCGGCTGGTAAGCGGAGAAGCCGTCAATCAGTTTGAAAGCACGTTTCAGCAAACTCTTGCCAGCGGACACATCTTCCTGGTCCTTGACCTTGAAGCCCTTCCTTATATCGACTCGTCCGGAATCGGCTCCGTGGTGAACGCGCTTCGCCAAGCCAATAAGGTTGGAGGCACCGTTAAACTCGTCAACCCCGCGCCGTTCGTTGCCAAAACCTTCAAGATGGTTGGCATCCTCACGCTATTCGGGGTGTACGCGTCTGAGTCCGACGCCCTCGCCTCATGCACTGCCTGAGATGTCTCGTGTCCTGAATCTGAAATTCTTCCCCTAAATGGCGGGATTCCTGGTTTCTGTTAAGGACTTCAGACTCACCACTCTAGTTCGCGTAGAATTCGCCGAGCGGCAACGGATGGCTGAAGAGGTATCCCTGGAACGAGAAGCATCCCAGCTTGGCCAGAAATGCGCGCTGTTCCTCGGTCTCCACGCCCTCCGCAATCACTGACAGCCCCATGGCCTTGCCAAACGAGATGATGGCCTGCGCGACCGCGCCGCTGATGGGATCCTTCAGAATGTCGTTCACAAACGTGCGATCGATCTTGATCTGGTCAAGCGGCAGTCGCTTCAGATAACTCATCGAAGAATAGCCAGTTCCGAAATCCTCCAGGGAGAATCGCACCCCGTAAGCTTTCAGCTTGTTCATCCGGGCAATCACATCTTCAACGTTCTCGCCGAACATGCTTTCGCTCAACTCGATCTTCAGGTTGTTGGGGTTAGCGCCGGTGCGCTCCAGGGCACCGAGGACATGGTCCACAAACTTGGGCTGCCGGAACTCTCGGCCGCTCACATTCACCGCGATGGAGAGATGCTCTCCCTCTTTACGGCCTGCCCATGCAGCGATCTGCGTGCAGGCGGTTTCCAAAACCCAGCTGCCCATGGGGAAAATGAGGCCCGTCTCTTCGGCCAGGGGAACAAACTCATGCGGTGTCACAATGTCCGCGCGTAGGGTGCTTCCAGCGGATCAGCGCCTCTGCGCCGATCAGGAGCCCGCGATCAAGCTGTGGCTGATAATAAAGCGAGAACTGATTCTCGCGAATTGCCTCTCTCAGGTCCTTCTCCAGAGCCACGCGCGCGTTGACCGATGCCTGCAGGGCCGGCGCGAAAAAGAACATTGCATTCCGTCCCGCCGCCTTGGCCTGGTACATGGCGATATCGGCTTGCTGCAGTACCTCGTTGGTGCTCTCGTTCTGGTTGCCGAAGACCGTGATCCCCATGCTCGACGTTGTGTGACACTCGCGCCCTTCGAGCAAAAACGGCTGGTCGATGGCCGCCAGGATCTTTCCACCCACGGTGCGCGCCTGCGCGGCGGCAATCTCGGCTATCTGGCTCAAGTCTTCGAGTATGATGACAAACTCATCGCCTCCCAGCCGTGCCACGGTGTCCACTTCGCGAACGCAGCTTGCGATCCGACGGCCCGTCTCCTGCAGCAACAGGTCGCCGATGTGATGGCCCAGCGTGTCGTTCAGCGATTTGAATCCATCGAGGTCCACAAACAGCAGAGCATGCTTGCTGCCGCTGCGAATGCTCGATATCAGCGCCTGGCGCAACCGCTCCCACAGCAGCCGGCGATTCGGTAACCCCGTCAGCGTGTCGTAAAACGCAAGGCTGCGGATCTTCTCTTCGTCCGCCTTGGCCGCAGAGACATCCCGGATGTACGAAATGACGCAGGATTCCCCATCGAAATCGGCATACGAAGCCGAGAGTTCTGCCCAGAAGACCTCGCCATTCTTCCGCCGCAGCCGGACTTCCAGGTCGCGCGCAACCGCTTGTTGATGCAGTGCCTCAGAGACCTTGAGACTGTCGCCTTGATCCGCCCATATATCCAATTCCCTCGACGTATGGCCGAGGACCTCCTCGCGGCTGAACTGCAGAATCTCCAGGAACGCCGGATTAACCTCCACGATCCTGCCGTCCTCGGCCCGTGCGATCAGCACCCCATCCGGACTCGTCTCGAACATGCGTCCGATAGCGGTCTTCCTGGGCAGGCGCGGCCTCCTGGGCAGTCACTGCTTGCGCAGTCTCCGCACTCCTTCGGTCCTGGATACCTTCAACATGCGCCAGCAGGTGAGAAGGCCAGCCCTCGCGATCCCGCAGCAGCGATACTGTCATCTTCGCCCACTTCAGCGTTCCGTCCTTCCGAATCAGCCGGATCTCGAGGCTGAGAGCATCGCTGGCGCCGGTCCATAGTTTCTGGAATGAAGCCACACACTGCGCGCCGTCCTCATCGGGGGTAATTTCCTGGATCATCAGCCCCCGAACTTCCTCGCGCGGATATCCAATGAGCTCGGCAAACTCCGCATTGCAGCGAAGAATGTGGCCCTCCGGTGTGGCGTGAACAATCCCCACCGTAGCCTGCTCAAGGAAACTCCGGCTCTCTAAAGTAGATTTGTCGGGCATTGAGAATGGCCGTTCTGATACGTTAGCGTGCTCGAATTGTATCGCTCGTGAACTTGTTTTCAATGACTTGGCCCCAACTCCATCGAGGAAAACCGAGCAAATCGTCACCAGCTGCAAGCACCACCGTAATCACGGAGTCCAAAATTGCGTCAGAAGCACGGTCGTCCACAATCGATCGTCCATTGTCGATCACGACTCCTATCGCTCGCGCTTCCGGAAGTTCACCTGTGGCACGAAAAATGCCAAACATGGTTCCCCAAAACTCAAGGCGCACAGCCGATGCGAATGGATGGAATGAATATATAATACGCATGTAATTCACCTGTCCAATTTGTACGACTTGTTCGATTTTCCTAGAATTTCAGGCACTTTTCTGAAATTCCATCGTTCGGGAGCCGCTGTTCGATCCGGCAATATCTTAGTCGTGGCGAAAGACTTTCGCCGAGGCGCACCAGATAGCTACATCTTTGTGTGTCCTCGATTCATCCGCGTAACAAACCTCTTCCGGGACTCTTGAATGATCCTTATTATAGAGCGATCCAGAGTATGGCTTTTCTCGGGACGTAACGAGGCGGGCAGGTACCGCAGGCGTCTCCAGGGCACTCTTTCTTGGATTACTTCTGGGTATGCCCCTCATCGCGGCTCAATGCTCTTCTGCCCAGAACATCAAGCCTACCGCGGTCTCACCGCAGCTGCCGAAAGCTGCGCCTCCCTCTGACTTCAAGGTTCCACTGCTGACAGCACCCGCTGCGGCTTTCCGATTTTTACGCTATGGAACCGAGGCCGGCCTCGAAAGCACAGTCTGGCAAAGGTTTCCGGGCTTCGTTCAAAACAGCTCCAAACGACGGCGAACCTGGCACCCAGCAGACCGACGTCTGGATCGCCCATACCAAATCCACGACTCTACTTTGTGTTCATCTGTCATGATGACCATCCCAGCGCAATTCGCAGCCACCTCTCGCGCCGTGAAAACATAGCGGCGACGACACCGTCTCCGTGCTCCTCGATCCCTTTCAGGACCGGCGCAAGGGAGTGCTTTTCACCGTCAACCCGGCGGGCGTGCAGGCCGATGCTGCCTGGACCGATCGCCAAGCGTGGACTATACCAGCGACGCGACTACAGCTACGACCAGGTCTGGGACTCCGAGGCACGCATCACTCCAGCGGCTGGATGGCCCTGATCGCCATACCTTTCCGCAGCCTCCGTTTTCCCTTCACCGGATCCGACTGGGGCGTCGTCTTCTTGCGCCTCTGCCGCGCAATAGCGAATAGGACTTCTGGCCGCGGGTTTCATCAAGCATCTCCGGCGTGCTGACCCAGGAAGCCACCATGCATGGCATTGAAGGTGTTACAGGTTCCCACAACCTGCAACTCAATCCCTATGCGCTCGGCCAGAACGAGCGCGAACTCATCAATCTCGATCCGCTAAATCCGTACTGCAGCATAAGGGGCCTGGAAGGCACCGGCGGGGGTGAAGCCAAGCTCATCGTCAATGACAGTGTTGTGCTCGACGGAACCATCAATCCCGATTTCAGCGACGTGGAATCAGACCAGCCCCAATTCACCGTCAACCAGCGCTACCCGGTGTACTTCCCTGAACTCAGACCGTTCTTTCTGGAAAATGCCAACTATTTCACGACCCCGATTGACCTCGTCTACACGCGGAATATCGTGCACCCGGAATACGGCATCCGCCTGACCGGAAAAATCGGCGTCACCAATCTTGGGTTCTTTGCCATTGACGATCGCGAACCAGGCGAGACGTATGCTCCGGACGATCCGCTCTATCTTGACAAAGGCCAAATACTTCGTAGGGCGCGTCTCAAAGACCTGGGAAAGAACTCCAGTGTTGGCCTCATCTTCACCGACCAGGAATTCGGAGGCGGCTGGAATCGCGTAGGCGGCCTCGACTTTACTGCGCGTTTGAATAAGAGCTGGACGGCGCTCGGCCAATGGGTCGAGTGCTCCACCATGGGCCCAGACGCTCCCCCAGATCGCCCACGTTATGCTGCCGGCCCGCCAGCCAACTGGAAATCCAGCGTGCTGGCCACTCCTTCATATCTCGACAGCCTCTTCAAGGACTACAGCACTGGCTTTCAGACCCAGCTTGGTTTCATTCCGACGACCGACCTCTACAACGATCAGACCCATGCCACCTATCTGTGGTATCCGAAGAAAAGAGCAGTTCAGAGTTTCGGTCTCGATGCAGTGCACTTCTCGGCATGGGACCATCAGGGCAATCGCCTGTATCACTACTTTACGTTCTCTCCTCTCATGACTTTCCGCGCCAGTTTGAAATCGCGCCGCAGTTCGGACAAAACTCCGATACCCTCGGCCCGCAGGATGGCTACCCACTGGACCCACAACGTGAATTTCACAGAAAACTTCGGCGGTTTGGTGGTGCGAGGCGCTCCGTATTCCCAGTTGAATTTCCTCTATCGCACTTGGCTTTCGCACTGGCAATGTGAATTACAACCCCGTAGCGGGAGGCGTGCCTTCGCTGCTGAATGCCGAATTGGTCGCAGACCCTCTCACTCTCCAGCCGATCAGGCGGCTTACCGCGGCCAATACCTATCTGCTCGATCGCGATCATTCCGTTGCCAACGGCGCATTCGTTTATGAAAACCAGGTCTTCCGCACCAAGATCAACTACCAGTTCACGCGTTCCATCTCGGCCCGCGTCATTACGGAATACGACTCGACCCTGGCAAATTTGGCAGAGACCTCCCTGTTGCGGACAAAGCAGATCGGTACCCAGGCTCTGTTTACGTGGCTTCCGCATCCGGGGACCGTCGTCTATGTCGGCTATAACAATGACCTGCAGAATCTCGACAGATCCCTCTGCAATCGCGGCACCAACTGGCGCCTGCGATCCCAGACAATCCCGTGCCTCCGCGAGCCAGTCAATTACCTCAACGACGGCAAGCAGATCTTCGTGAAGTTCTCCTATCTCTTCCGCTTCTGAAGTGCAATCGGCACAAATCGGGCGTCGTGAAAGGGCACGACTTTAGTCGCGCCGCAAAGTCGCAAATGACATCCGGCTTTAGCCGCTGAAGCTCCGGTGGGCGAGCGGCATAAGTTGTCAATTGGACCCCTCAAATGACTGGCGATAGAGGGGAAGGGCAGTGAAGCGTCCCCAGACCGCGAAGTAGGAGAAGCCAAGAGCAAAACCCGCAATCACAAGCCAAACTGAGGAAAGATGCTGCCACCATGCTAGAACGACGCAAATCCCTGAAATCATGATTGCAGTCGGCAATCCTAGTCCGCGCATCATCTCAGACGCGAGCAGGGTGAAAGAGATATGCGCGTATTTACAGGCTTCGAACGTGAACCAGGTACAGACAAACAGGACTTGAACCACCGCAATCGAAAACGCCATGCCCGCAGCACCATAGCGCGGAACCAGGACGAATGCAATGCCGAGCGTTATGTATGGCCGCGCCAACTGCTCCCATAACCGCAGAAGTAGCAAACACCGTGCTTATCAGTTCGCGAAGGCTGTTCTCTTCGGGGTTTAACGAGGCGGCAATATATCTCTGGACGAGAACGCTGGAAATGCCAAGATCGAGCAGGTCAAGCGTTGAGGACAGAAACATGACGAAGAGAAATAAGCCGTATTCCGGAACAGACAATCGTCGAACGATGTAGGATGTCAGCCCAAAATACACAGCGATCTGGCAAAAGTGGCCGAAGTAATTCCAAGTTATATTCCGTACGTTCGCGCCGCGGGCCGGCTTGTATTCTTCTGTATCCATGCTGGGTTCACGAATTCCCTGTTTGAAAGCGATGGATCGAATGAAGCCATAGGCTGTGAGCCCTCGCAAGCCAGCTGTTTTGATGGCTTCTCAATCAGACCGAACAGCTCCCGCGAAAATTCAGCTCCGGCTCATTTGAGATGAAGGGTTCGAAGCAGTCGCCCTCCAAGCTTAAAGACGCGTCCTTTCAGATGGTCCCATCCCACGAAAAGCAGATTGAACCCGAAGGTCACCGTGCTCCGCATATCACCCGGTGTCTGAATAGGGACGTTGCCCGTGCTGACGAGAGCCCGTGGGGTAAGCGGAGCGAAGGATCCACTTTTTGAGATGTTTCAATTACCAACCACCCACGGGTGTCCCATCCCGGGAACCCTCCGGGTGGCGGCCCCATCGCGAAATGGGTAGAAAAGCACGAACCACAATGCCGTGTCATCCTGAGTTCCGCAAGCTTGGGGCCCCGCGAACGAAACATCGTTCGTGGGGTAAGCGGAGCGAAGGATCCGCTTTTCAGGGCGCCGATGAATTTCACAAGCTAGTTTCCGGTTTCCCAATCCCTGGTCCCTACGTCCCTACCCCTGATCTCTGCCCCCTGTAAACTAGTTCCATCATGGAAGAGTTCAGCCGCATCCAGCGCCTCCCGCCCTACGTGTTCAACATCACCGGCGAGTTGAAGATCAACGCACGCCGCCGCGGAGAAGACATCATCGACTTCGGCATGGGCAACCCCGACGGCCCCACGCCCAAGCACATCGTCGACAAGATGATCGAGGCGGCGCAGAAGCCCGTCACCCATCGCTACTCCGTCTCCAAGGGAATCCCGCGCCTGCGCAAGGCCATCTGCAACTGGTACAAGTCGCGCTACGACGTCGATCTCGACCCCAACAGCGAAGCCATCGTCACCATCGGCTCCAAGGAGGGTATCGCCCACCTGTGCCTTGCCATTCTCGACTCGCGCGACACCGTGCTCGTCCCCAATCCCAGCTACCCCATCCACATCTACGGCCCCGTCATCGCCGGAGCCCACGTCGTCAGCGTCCCCGTCCACGACTGCGACCAGTTTTTGGCGGAACTGGAAGCCATCATCCCCCGCATGACCCCGCGCCCCAAGGCCCTCATCGTCAACTTCCCGTCGAACCCGACAACCCAGTGCGTCGACCTGCCCTTCCTCGCGCGCCTCGTAGCCCTCGCCCGCGAGTACGGATTCCACCTCATCCACGACCTCGCCTACGCCGACCTAGGCTTCGATGGATACAAGCCGCCCTCGGTCCTCCAGGTTCCCGGCGCCAAAGACGTCGCCGTCGAGTTCTTTACTTTGTCGAAGTCCTACAACATGCCCGGCTGGCGCGTAGGATTCATGGTCGGCAACCCCGTCCTCGTCAACGCCCTCGCCAGATTGAAAAGTTACTTCGACTACGGCACGTTCACGCCGATACAAGTGGCCAGTATCCTCGCACTGGAAGGCCCGCAAGACTGCGTCGCCGAGATCCGCGAGAACTACCGCCTCCGCCGGAACGTTTTAATCGAAGGCCTCAATCGCGCCGGCTGGCCCGTCCCGTCACCGAAGGCAACGATGTTCGTCTGGGCCAAAATCCCCGAAGCCTATCGCCACTTAGGCTCGCTCGAATTCTCCAAGCTCCTGCTCACCGAAGCCAAAGTAGCCGTGTCTCCGGGAATAGGCTTCGGCGACTACGGCGACGGACACGTAAGATTCTCGCTCATAGAAAACGAAGAGCGCACCAGACAAGCCATCCGCGGCATCAAGCAGATGCTGGCGAAAGGCGCGGTTCTCGCGTAAATATGTAAGTCGCTTCATTGAACTCAGCAGCTTCGTTGCGAGCTACATCGACACAATTCTCCGCTTGTTATCCACGTTGGGTCAGAACTGCGATTCTCGGCTTACCACTACAGGACCGGTCGGACGAGAGGAATGGTCCTCGAGATTCCAGGTTCGATGAACCGGGGTGAGCGTAGGATTCGAAGGATGACTGCTCACAGCGGGCGTCACAAAGCTTCCGCTGACGACGTACAGCTGTCCCGGCCCGGTACCGATGAAATCCCAGGGGTTTCCGACGCGGGTCGTGAATGCGAGGCCGTTCGTTCCCCACCGAATGAAGCCCGTCGGCGTACCCACCACGTTGTTGATCGTGAGTGAGTTGATCGCCGTGAACTTCGTTTGATCGAACGATTCAATTGTGTAGTTCGAGGTGCCCGCCTGCGCAGCGGTCTGGCCAAGGATGAAGACTTGACCCGATGTTGAGTCAGGAACGGCTAGACCAGAAGCGCCAAAGGTCCCGACCACAGTGCCGTTTGACGGTTGGATTACCTGCCCACCGTCGGTGTAAACGAGATCGGTGCCCGCGTCGAAATGAATCCTTTCCGAGTAAGGATTCACTACCCCACCGTAGCGCTGGCTGAGGGCAGCGCCTGTCACGCTGACACCCAGAACGAGGAGGTCCTGCGGGACCTGTTGATCGACTGCATACAAGGTAGTGTCGTTCCCTGCCCATTGCAGCGAGGAGTAAGGCCATTGAAGTACCTGCAGCCCTGTCGACCTTGGCGTCGATCCGTCATAAATCATCACGCTGACTGGAGAGGGAGATTGATCGAATGCCGCCAGCACACCCGCGGTTGTCTGATCCATTCCCGGCGCTGTCTGCAGATCGAGAGCATAACTCGGCCCAGAGAAAGTCCCCACGCCACCGATATTCCATTTGCTGTTGACCGAGAAGTTGGGCAATGCCAGCTGTTCGATTGCGTTTGCACCATAGAGCGCGGTGTATAGATATTTGTCATCACCGGAGATCGACATTCTTGCGGGATCGCTGCCAATGAACCCTCTGTTTGTTACAGTGCCGGCAATTGGATCAAGGATCGCGATGGAATCGCCGAACTCACCCTGAACCCCAGGCATGCTCACATAGATTTTGCCAGCGGTCGCGTCCCATGTCAGGTCATTCCCTCCGATACTGTAGACGGTTATTTGGCTGCCCGACGAAGCAGCAGGATTCACCGCGAACGGCATGGAATCGAAACTCGCGAAAGTGTTCCCATCATTAGACACTGTGATGCTGGACAGGCCGACTGACGCGAGATCAGAGGAAGGGACTTGCGCAGAAAGCTCTGTGCTGCTCACCATTGTTGTCTGCAACGACGTCCCGTTCCAGTACACGGTCGATTGCGGAATGAAGTCGCGGCCCGTCACTGTCAGCGTAAGCCCAGACGTTCCTACCGGTGCGGTTACGGGGCTGATCGCCGTGACTGTCGGCACTGGAATGATCTGCGTTCCTGCAGTGGAGTCCTCGACCCCAGAAGGATTCACAAACGCTCCATCCAGTAAATACACTTTGCCAGTAGGCGCGGATGCGTATGAATCCGTGACAAGAGCGAGGCCCGATATTCCCCAGCGAATGAAATTTGTTGGCTGTCCAACAGGGTTCGGGATAACGATCGTGCTTAAGAGCTTGAATTGGGTTTGATCGAATACCTGGATTTGAAATGCGAAGCTGTTGTTGGGCTCGCGAACCTCCTGCAACATATAGAAGCGTTGCAGCGCCGGGTCCACAACCGACAGAGCTCCCGGAAAAACTGTTGAGGCGGGTCGGCTGAGGCGGTAGTTGCCGACCGGAATTCCATTGGCTCCATTGATGACCTCGCCCCAGTCTCCGTATATGTAGCCGGTCGCTGGATCGGAGTGCAGATGTGCCCCCTCTTCGCGGAAGGTACTGTCGTACGTAGTCACGATGCCCACGCCACCCGCGGTGACGGGCATTACGTAGAGCGCATCATCGCTCACGGTCGTGAAACCGGGACTATCGTTGCCCACCGTGTATGCGGCATACAGGGTGCTGCCATCAGGCTTCCACTGCAGTGAGTTTCCTGTCGAAATGGCTCCCCCACCTCCCACAGTTAGTCGTTGAACCGCGTCATCGTAGACTGCCACTGAGCCCGATCCGTACTGTCCCATTGAGACGGCAAGCGTATGCGGAAAGCCCGGCTGCACTTTTATATCTCCGGCAAGGTTTTGCGTGTGGAATATGGGATCGTTTCCGAGTGTCCATTGAATATCGGTTGCGAGCGTCGGCAAAGTAAGGCGTTGAATTGTGGCGCCGCCGTTGATTACTGCATAGAGAAATTGGCTGTCATCGGAGATTGCGAGGCCTGAGGGCGCAGAACTTAGTGACTGCGAGCTCCCGATGGAAGCTGCGATGGGATCGACTACCGTCACGGTGCTTGGATTGCTGCTCGCAGTACTTGGCACGGCGACATAGATCTTCTGCTGGCTTGGATTCCAGACGAGATCGGTTCCAACCAGATCGAGAATGCTCAACGTAGTTACAGGTGGGCTGATCGTGAATTGTAAGACTCCCGAGGTTCCCCCGTCTGGCGCCGGATTCTGGACTGTAACGTTGGCCGTACCCGCCGAAGTCAAGTCGGAAGCCGGAATCTGCGCGGTAAGCGAAGTGCCCGAAGCGTAGGTAGTGGTCACGGCGCTGCTATTCCACAGCACCTGTGAAGTTGAAATGAACTGCGTTCCGGTCACAGTCAAGGTGAACGCTGATCCACCTTCTGTTGCGCTCGAAGGCGAGAGTGAACTGATCGTCGGAACTGGATTGGGTGGCGCGTTGATCGCAAACACAACTGCAGCAGAGGTCCCGCCGCCCGGCGCCGGAGTCTGAACAGTGACGTTTGCGGTGCCTGCAGAGGCCACGTCGGAAGCCGGAATCTGCGCGGTAAGCGAAGTACCCGAAACGTAGGTAGTGGTCACGGCGCTGCTATTCCACAGCACCTGTGAAGTTGAAATGAACTGTGTTCCGGTCACGGTCAACGTGAATGCTGGTCCACCTTCTGTTGCGCTCGAAGGCGAGAGCGAGCTGATCGTGGGAATGGGATTGGGCGGAACGCTGATTGTAAATTTGAGTGCCGCGGATGTGCCCCCGCCCGGCGCCGGAGTCTGAACAGTGACGTTTGCGGTGCCTGCAGAGGCCACGTCGGACGCCGAAAGCTGCGCAGTTAGAGCAGTGCCCGACACGAAGGTCGTAGCCAACGCCGCACCATTCCAGTCAACCACGGAACTTGAGATAAAGCCGCTCCCGGTTGCTGTGAGTGTGAGTGCTGCTGATCCCGCGTTGGTTGAGTTCGGGCTGATACTGCTGAGAGTAGGCGACGGATTCTGCGTGTCGTTGCTGTTAGATCCGCCGCCACTACCGCAGCCGATTTGGAGACCAAGGCAAAGAGACAAAATGCAAACGGAAACCGAACGGTTCACGGGTGCTCCAGAATGCGAAGGTATACATCCATCACAGAGGCTAAGTCTCGAAAAGTCAATTCAATTCAGGAGCGTTTCACAAACTCCGCGCACTCGCCTCCCGCCGTATCGACCGCCGCCAGGCGGGTGTCTACTTCTACGGACTCCAGATCGCCGCGCGACTCGCTCAAAAATCCGACGAAAAGCCCAGCGAAAGCGTCCGCGAACTTTGCGAAGAAGAAAACGGCCTCGGAAATATGGCTCTCGAGAAGTCCACCTGCGAACCTCCGGCCGACTGCATCAACTGCCGTCGTCGCGCATTCTGCGAAAACTTCGAATACTACGAAGACGATGTGGAAGAACTCGAGGAACGCCTCGAAGCAGAGCGCGAAGCTAGCGAAGAACAACTGGAAGACGGTGAGAAACAATCAACAGAAGAGGGAGGCTGATATCCGTTGTCTCGCGTCAATGCCGGATGCCCCGAGTCTCACTTCTGAAATGGGATAATGCAAACCTCAACCAGCCCCTGCTTCACCCCATCAACAATCGGTTTGACATCCCCCTACCATGAGACTACGTTCGAAGGTGAGGCATATAGAAACAGTCACCTCATTCAGGTCCCCTGAATATAAGTAAAGGCCATCTGAAGTTCCCCCCCACTTATAAGCAAAACAACCTTTAGGAGGTTGAATATATGTACGCACGCAATGTAACGTTCCGCGTTAAAGCCAACATGCAGTCCGATTGCATTCACGCCTTCGAAAACCAGATTCTTCCCTTGCTCCGGAAGCAGAAGGGCTTCCAGGATGAGATCACCCTGTGCAACCCCGGCTCGCAGGATGCGGTTTCAATCAGTCTGTGGGAGCACAAGAGCGATGCCGATGACTACAACACCCGCGTCTACCCCGAAGTGTTGAAGACACTGGGAAAAGTGATCGATGGAACGCCGCGTGTGCAGACCTTTGAGACGGTCGTCTCGACCTTCCATCACGTCCCCGCCGTCGCGTAACAGCTGCAAAGATGTCCTCCCGGAGGGCGGCTCAGGCCGCCCTTCTCGATTTTGCTCTGCCCCGGCGGGTGGCCCACCCTAACGATATCGATGAATCTGGGTGCCCCATCCTTGCGAAGCAAGGGTGGGAAAGCACGAACCCAACCCCGCCGATACCAACCTGAACATTGATCAATTTGCGATCAGTGCAAAAGCGACGGCCCCGGCGTCCCATCCGACCACTTCCAAACCGGGACCATCATAATCGTGACTCGCTCTTCAGGGTCATTCGCCGCGATAATCGGAGAGCCCGGCACATCGGCTCCCCAGCTTTTCCCCGCATCGCCCGAAACAAAAACCATCAGGTGCGGATGCCAGCTCATGCCGCGGTCGTTCAGGTACTGCTGCTTCGACATCATGTAGCACATCGATCCCGGCTCCAGCGCGGGCAGATCCTTGCTGTCCAGCGCTGCCGAGGTTTCCGCGAGGATCTGCGCCCTCGATTTTCCCGCCAGCACCAGTTTGGTCTTCATCAAAAAGATGGGCGCAAACGTCCTCGCGGCCGCCGGATTGAAGCAGATAGGCGAACGAATTTTGGGATTCCAGAACTCCGGGGCATCGGTGGCCGCACCCCACGACCGTTCCACGATACAGAGAAAACCATTCGTGCCCTTCGCGGAGGTCGTGAATCCCGCCCGTCCGAGCACCATCACTTCGGCCCCATCCGAAATGGACGCAGGCGCACCACTCCGCGCCAGCGCAATTTCGGCATTCGGATCCGGCATCAAATACTGATCGACAGGAGCCATCGTCGGATAAGCAGCCTTCTCCGCCTGCGCTCGTGCCGGACTTGTGGCGCCGGGCACGAAAATCGGAATCAGCAACGCTAATGCGATGATCGCGACATTGGTTTTCTTCATGGCACTCTCCTTTGATTCATTTCCAGAGCCTCGTCTGAGCGTAGTCTATAATTCCCGCTTTTGAATTCCGGGAAAACACGAACCTCTAATTCCATTCACCAAAGACTTCCCGCCATTTTGCAGACAATTTCCCCACCCCAGCCCGTGTCATCGCTGAGCGCCGTAAGCCTGGGGCCCCACGCAGTGGGGTAAGCGGCGCGAAGGATCTGCTTTCCAACGAGATCCTCCGGCGAGTCGTTATTTCGAGCTACTGACGCAGTTCGACCAGCGTTGCGCCCTGGCCGCCTTCGTTTTGCGGGGCTTCGGCGATGGTGGCGACGTGGGGATGCGACTTGAGGAATTCGCGGACGCCGCGGCGGAGGATGCCGGCGCCGTGGCCGTGAATGACGCGGACGCGGGGCAGGCCGGCGAGGAAGGCGCGATCGAGATATTTCTCCAGTTCTTCGGTGGCCTCGTCGACGGTGCGGCCGATGAGGTTGATCTCCATGCGCATGTCGTCGGTATTGGCGCTGGTGACGGTGACGTGAACGTTCTTCTGCTTGCGGGCGGCGGCCAGCGGGTCGGACTTCTCCTGCTCGGACTCTGATCCGGTGGCTTGAAGGTGCGGAGCACTCGTCGCGCTTGACGCGCATCTTGATGGGGCCGAGAGCGACTTCGAAGAGATCCTTCTCGATTTCGCGCTGCACGACGGCGATCTTGTTCATGGACTTGATGCGGACCTGGTCGCCGGGGGAGATGTGGCGGAGGAGGTGCGGCTGGGCATTGGCGTCGCCGTGGTCCGCGCCGGTGCGGTGGGCGACGACGGTCTGGTTGAAGCTCTCCTGAAACTCGCGGCGCAGGCGGTGTGATGCGGCGTTCGGCTTCCTTGGAGAGCTTTTGCTGGGCGGCGCGGTCTTCGATGGCGCGGACGGTTCTCGCGCATCTGGAATTCGAAGTCCTTGAGCAGCGAGGCGAGCTTGGTTTCGAGTTCGCGGGTGCGGTTGCGCAGTTCGACGTCGCCTTCGCGGGCCAGCTTGGCGCGCTCCTGATTGAGCGCGTATTGCTGCTCGCGCGCGGCTTTGCGCTCGTCTTCGAGTTGCGGTGAGTTCGTTGTGCAGCTTGTCGAGGAAGCGGGCGATGTCGACCTGCTGCGAACCGAGGCGTTGGCGGGCGGCGGCGATGATGGTGCGATTGAGGCCGAGGCGCTCGGCGGTTTGGATGCCGGCAGAAGCGCCGGGGACACCGAGGCGAAGCTGGTAGTTGGGCACGAGCGTGACTTCATCCACGCCGGCGGCGGCGTTGAGTACGCCGGGGGTGTTGGCGGCGTAGACCTTGAGCGAAGTGTGATGGGTGGAGATGAGCGACCACGCGCCGGCGGTCGAGGAAGTGGCTGGCGATGGCGACGGCGAGCGCGGAGCCTTCTTCAGGATCGGTGGCGGAGCCAAGCTCGTCGAGCAAGACGAGGGACTGCGGATCGGCCAGGCGCGAGAGGCGGTCGAGGTTGACGATGTGCGCGGAGAAGGTGGAGAGCTCAGCCTCAATGGATTGGGCGTCGCCGATGTCGGCGAGGAATGCGGTGAAGACCGGGAAGCTGGCGGCGGCGGCGGGGACGGGCAGGCCGGCCTGGGCCATCATGGCCAGCAGCGCGGTGGTTTTGAGGGTGACGGTTTTGCCGCCGGTGTTGGGGCCGCTGATGATGAGCTGGCGATGCTCGGCGGTGAGTTCCAGAGTGAGTGGAACAATGTGGCCGCCGGTTGCGCGGAGGTGCTTTTCGAGCAGCGGATGGCGGGCGCGTCGAGGCTGAGCAGGTCGGGCGTGATGGCGGGAGCGACGCAGTCGTAGTCGCGGGCGAAGCGGGCGCGGGCCTGCAGGCTGTCGACCAGGGCGAGGACGCGGGCGCCTTCGACGAGGCGCCTGCGCGTAGCCGCCAACCTGGCGGGTGAGGGCGACGAAGATGCGATGAATCTCGGCCTGCTCTTCTTCGATGAGGCGGACGAGTTCGTTGTTCTGCTCGATGGTTTCGAGAGGCTCGACGTAGACGGTTTGGCCGGAGGAACTGGCGCCGTGGACGACGCCGGAGACGCGGCGCTTGAGCTCGCTGCGGACGGGGATGACGAAGCGGTCGCCGCGGATGGTGATGAGGTCTTCCTGGGTGGAGCCGTCGCAGGAAAGCTTGCGCAGTGCGGCGCGAAGGGATTCTTCGATGACGCGCTGCTGGCGCTCCTGCTCGCGGCGGATGCGGCTGAGTTCGGGCGAGGCATTGTCGGCCAGCGAGCCGTCGGGCTGAATCGTGCGCTCGATGGATTCGGCGAGCGGCTTGAGAGGAGAGCCGGCGAGCGCGACGGAGAGCTCAGAGAGGCCGGGGAGCTTGCCGGCAAGGCGCGCGGGAGGCTCTCGCAGCAGTGCCTGCCAGGCAGCGACGTCGTTGGCGAGGCGGGCGATGGACTGGAATTCGGCGGCTTCGAGGGCTGCGCCGGGGATTTGCGCCTTGGCGGCGAGCTGCGTGGGGTCGAACAGGCCGCCGAGAGGGATGGATACCTGCTCGGCGAGGAGCAGGCGGACCTCGCCGGTGAGCTGATGCTGGCGGGTGATCCATGGCTCGTCGGTCGAGGGCCGGAGCGCGAGGATGGCCTCGCGGCCGACGGGCGAGGCGGCATAGCCGGACGAGGAAGGCGAGCAGCGGCTCCCATTCGAGGGCGGCGAAGTCGGCGTTTTCGACGGGAGACGGGATGGGATCGAGCAGAGGCATGTACAGCATTCAGTTTACCGGGGTTGGTAAAGTGACGGCGTGCTTTCCATGTCTCAAACGCATGACATGGGAACCCGGCATGAGGAAGGATTCGTCATTCCCACACATGCCGCGAAAAAGCTACGTCACGGATGCGGCACCCAGTTTTTTGGCACTCGGCCGTAGTTTAGCTGTCGGTGGAGGGCTTGGGCGTCGATGCGGGAGCAGACGGGGCGGCCGGAGTCGGGGAAGCACCGGAGGCCGGTTCGCTGGACTTTGAGGCTTCCTTTGTTTCGGCCGGCTTCGACTCCGTCGAAGATTCAGATGAGGACTCGGAGCTTTTTGAGGCGTAGTCGTTCATGTACCAGCCGGCGCCCTTGAAATTGAGGCGCGGCGCGGTGAGCGGGCGGATCAGCGTCGCATTGCCGCATTTGGGGCAGATGGTCTCCGGCTCGGCGGAGAAGTTCTGGATTTTTTCGAATTTGTTGCCGCAGGTTGTGCAGCGATAAGCGTAAAGAGGCAAGGCGGTTCAAATCTCCAGAAACGATCAATCTCTGTATCTATTGTAGCGGCACGGCGGAGATTGTTAGAAATCTCCGCCCTAGCCGTTTTGAGCGCGTCGTTGTTACTTGTGCACGGTGATAGGTACGGATGCGGAGTGGTCTTCCCATGCAAGGGTGAGTGTTCCTTTGCCACCGCCGTTGTCAGTGATGGTGTACACGAGGTTTTCGACCATCGAGGGCGGCTTGCTCATGGTCATTTTGGTTTTGCCGAGGTCCTGCGAGCCGTCGTAGGCGAGGCCCCACTCACCAGTCTTCTTGTTGACGATGAGGGTCCAGTTGTCGGGATCGGAGATGTCGACGAAGAGGGTGTAGTCGCCCTTGGGAACGGTGAGGTCGCCGATCATCAGGTCAGTATCGGTGTGCAGGGTGGTGGCGGAGTTGGCTCCGGCGCGCCAGATAGGATAGTGCGGATTGTGGCTGATCAGGCCGTCTTTGGTGAAGATTTTGCCTTCGCGGCCTTTGACGCCGGGCGAGCAGTAGGCGATGGTGATTTCGTGGCCGCCGATGGTGGCTGTGGCTTTGGCCGGCGGGCTCTTGGGCGGACCCTGCTGGGCGAAAGACAGTGGTTGCAGCGATGAGAAGGCCGGCACAGACGATAAAAGGCTTCATGGTGTGATTCTCCTCCGCAGCGGCTTCGAAACGGCGGGCCGCGGCAACGGGATGATTGTCGCACCATGGGGTGCGGCTCGGGAAGCTGGATTGAGTCGCCTGCTATGATGCGGCGGAAGGGCATTGCATGCAGCAGACACGCGATCATGAGGCACCGGGCGAGAAATTCCGCGCGGCGGTAGCGGAGGAAAAGCCGCTGCAAGTGGTGGGCGCGATCAATGCCTACACGGCGCGGATGGCGGAGGCGACGGGGTTTCGCGCGCTGTATCTCTCGGGCGGCGGCGTGGCAGCAAATTCGCTGGGCATGCCGGACCTGGGCATCAGCACGATGGAAGATGTGCTGACAGACGTGCGGCGGATTACGGAGGTGACGACGCTGCCGCTGCTGGTGGATATCGATACGGGATGGGGCACGGCGCTTCAACATTGCGCGTGACCATTCGTTCGATGATCGAAAGCAGGCGCGGCAGCGGTGCACATGGAAGACCAGGTGGGCGCGAAGCGCTGCGGGCACCGCCCGGGGAAGGAACTGGTGCCAGCCGAGGAGATGGTCGACCGGATCAAGGCGGCCGTGGATGCGCGCACGGATGAAGGCTTTGTGATCATGGCGCGAACAGATGCGCTGGCAGGCGAAGGGTTGGCGGCGGCGATCGAGCGGGCGCAGGCGTATGTGGCGGCGGGCGCGGACATGATTTTTGCCGAGGCGGTGACGGAACTGCAGCAGTACACGGAGTTTCGCAAGGCCGTGGGCGTGCCGATTCTGGCGAACATCACGGAGTTTGGGCAGACGCCGCTGTGGACGCGCGAGGAGCTTGCAGCAGCGGGAGTGGATATCATCCTTTACTGCTGCGCGGCTTACCGGGCGATGAATGCGGCGGCGCTGCAGGTGTATGAGGCGATCCGCACGGAGGGCACGCAGAAGCACGTGATCCCGCTGATGCAGACGCGCGCCGATCTCTACAAGTACCTCGACTACCATGCGTATGAGAAGAAGCTGGATGAGCTGTTTGCGAAGGGCAAAGACGGCAAGTAGACACTCTTCGCCGCTGATCCGTTAGCTTGATGCTCTGCGGGGGTGGCAATGAGCAAAGAGGTTAACACCGCACCTGTGGCGTTCAAACCGAAGAAGTCCGTTGCGCTGTCGGGCACGCCGGCGGGTTAGACGGCGCTGTGCACGGTGGGGCATAGCGGCAACGATCTGCACTATCGCGGATACGACATCAAGGACCTGGCGGCGCACTGCGAGTTTGAAGAAGTCGCCCACCTGCTGGTGCATGGCAAGCTGCCCAATGTGGCAGAGCTTGCGGCATACAAGGCGAGTTTGCGACCGCTGCGCAGTCTGCCGGCGGCGGTGAAGCAGGCGCTGGAACTGCTGCCGCCATCGACGCATCCCATGGACGTGCTGCGGACGGGCGTTTCAGTGTTGGGTTGCGTGCTGCCGGAGGGCGAGAGTCACAAGGAGAGCGGAGCGCGGCGAATTGCGGATACGCTGCTGGCCTGCCTCGGATCGATGCTGCTGTATTGGCATCACTACGCGCGCAACGGGCAGGCGCATTGAGGTGGAGCGCTTCGAGGATTCGATTGCCGCGCACTTTCTGCACCTGCTGCATGGCACGGCGCCGAGCGAAGAGTGGACGCGGGCGATGCAGACGTCGCTGATCCTGTATGCGGAGCACGAGTTCAACGCGTCGACGTTTACGGCGCGGGTGATTGCGGGGACCGGTTCGGACATTTATTCGTGCATTGCCGGCGCGATTGGCGCGCTGAAGGGGCCGAAGCACGGCGGCGCGAACGAGGTGGCGCTGGAGATTCAGAAGCGCTATCAAAGGCCGGACGAGGCCGAGGCAGACATGCGCTGGCGCGTGGGCGAACGCGAGGTGATTATCGGCTTTGGACACCCGGTATACACCATCAGCGATCCCCGAAGCGACATCATCAAAGAGGTGGCGCGCGAACTTGCAAAAGCCGGGGGCGATATCGCGGCTGTTCAACGTGGCGGAGCGGATTGAAACCATCATGCATGAGGTCAAGCGCATGTTTCCGAATCTCGACTGGTACAGCGCGGTTGCGTATGACCTGATGGGCGTTCCTGTGGATCTGTTTACGCCGCTGTTTGTGATTGCGCGGACGGCGGGATGGTGTGCGCACGTGATCGAGCAGAGGCAGGATGGGAAGATTATTCGGCCGTCGGCGGTATATACGGGGCCGGAGAATATGAAGTTTGTGCCGATTGAGAAGAGGGCGTAGTGCTTTGAGAGCGTAGCGCTATCCCACCTTGCGACAAAAACAAGGACGTCGCAAGGATGGGGCACCCAGGATAACGGTCAAATTCGACACCCCTCCCAGATCTCAAGCGCGAGACCTGGGGCACCCCGATTTGAATAGGAGATGCAGTGTCATCGCATATCAGTAATGAACGGCCGGCCTTCGATAAGAGTCATCACGGACATCGCGGATTACGCGCTGGGATACGAGATCAAGAGCGATCTGGCTTATGAGACAGCGCACTATTGCCTGATCGATACGCTGGGATGCGGGCTGGAGGCGCTGGAGTATCCGGCGTGCACCAAGCTGCTGGGGCCGATTGTGCCGGGGACAGTAGTTCCGCATGGGGCGCGCGTGCCGGGGACGAGCTATCAGCTCGATCCGGTGCAGGCGGCGTTCAATATTGGCGCGATGATTCGCTGGCTCGACTACAACGACACCTGGCTGGCAGCGGAGTGGGGACATCCCTCGGATAATCTGGGCGGAATTCTGGCCGTGGCGGACTGGCTTTCGCGAACGGGTGCGGCAGAAGGCAAGCCGGCCGTTGACGATGCGGCAGGTGCTGACCGCGATGATCAAGGCGCATGAGATTCAAGGCTGCATTGCGCTGGAGAATTCGTTCAACAAGGTTGGCCTCGATCACGTGGTGCTGGTGAAGGTGGCGTCGACCGCAGTTGTGTGCGGGCTGCTGGGGTTGAGTCGCGAGCAGACTCTGAATGCGATTTCGCTGGCGTGGGTGGATGGGCAAAGCCTGCGGACGTATCGGCACGCGCCGAATACGGGATCGCGAAAGAGCTGGGCGGCAGGCGATGCGACGAGCCGGGCGGTGCGACTGGCGTTGATGGCCAAGGCCGGGCGAGATGGGTTATCCGGCCGTTCTCACTACGAACGACGTGGGGCTTCTACGATGTTTCGTTTCAAGCGGGCAGGAGTTCAAGTTTCAGCGGCCGTATGGCAGCTACGTGATGGAGAACGTGTCTGTTCAAGATCAGCTTCCCCGCGGAGTTTCACGCGCAAACAGCGGTGGAAGCGGCGATGACGCTGCACGGACTGCTGGAAGCGAATGGGCAAAACGGCGGAAGACATTCGGAAGATCACGATTCGCACGCATGAGGCTTGCCTTCGCATCATCGACAAGAAAGGTCCGCTCTCGAATCCGGCGGATCGCGATCATTGCGTGCAGTACATGATTGCGATTCCGCTGATCTTTGGACGGCTCACAGCGGCGGATTACGAGGATCAAGTTGCAGACGATCCGCGCATCGATGCAGTTGCGGGCGAAGGTGGAGTGCGTGGAGGAACCGCAATTCACGCAGGACTATCACGATCCGGAGAAGCGTTCGATTGCGAACTCGCTGCTCGTGGTTCTGGACAACGAGGGAACGTGCTGAGAAGAGACGGTGGAGTATCCGATCGGGCACAAGCGGCGGCGCGAGGAAGGGATGCCGCTGCTGGTGGAGAAGTTCAAGTGCAACCTGGCGCGGCGATTTGGCGAGGAACAGCAGCGGAGGATTCTGGATGTATCGCTGGATCGCGAACGGCTGGAGCAGATGCCGGTGAGCGAGTACGTGGATTTGTACGTGGTGTGAATTCCGTCTCGTTCCCAATCTGCGGACGGTTGCGGGAGCGCGGGCGCGCGTGTTTGACTTGGGTCCGAAGGAATACCCGACGCAATGGCCTACATTCTTGCACTGGACCAGGGCACGACCAGTTCACGCGCCATTCTTTTTGATGAAGCCGGCTCGATTGCCGCAGTGGCGCAGCATGAGTTTGAGCAGTTCTACCCGCAGGCGGGCTGGGTGGAACACGATCCCACCGAAATCCTGACCAGCCAGACTTGCGTGCGCGGTCGAAGCGCTGGGCAAGGCTGGCGCGCGGCCGCGCGATGTGGCGGCGATCGGCATCACCAACCAGCGCGAAACGGTGGTCGTGTGGGAGCGCGAGACCGGCAAGGCCATCCATCCGGCGATTGTCTGGCAGGACCGGCGGACCGCTGCGCTGTGCGAGCTCTTGGAGGAGAGCGGAGTCGGGGAAGAAGTTTCTTCGAAGACCGGCCTGGTGCTGGATCCATATTTCTCGGCGACCAAAGTGCGCTGGATTCTGGACAATGTTCCGGGTGCGCGGCAGCGGGCGGAGCGCGGCGAGCTGGCGTTTGGCACCGTGGATAGCTGGCTGATCTGGCACCTGACCAGCGGCATGCGCCACGTGACCGACGTGACCAATGCTTCGCGCACGCTGCTCTACAACATCGTGAAGGGCGAGTGGGACGCGGAGTCTGCTGCGCATCTTCGGCGTGCCGGCGAATATGCTGCCCGAGGTGGTGTGGTCAAGCCAGCCGGTCGGCGAGGTGACAACTACGCTCGGGCTGGGCGGCGTGACGATTGCGGGAATTGCGGGCGACCAGCAGGCGGCACTGTTTGGACAATTGTGCTGGAATGCGGGCGAAGCGAAGAACACCTACGGGACCGGATGCTTTCTGCTGCAGAACGATGGGGACACGGAGTTTGTGCGGTCGAAACACAAACTGATCACGACGCTGGCGGCAAGCGCGCAGAAGCGACTTGAGTACGCGCTGGAGGGCAGCATCTTCATCGGCGGCGCGGTGGTGCAGTGGCTGCGCGATAATCTCCGGCTTATTGGCTCGTCGGCCGAGGTGGAGGCGCTGGCGGCAAGTGTGCCCGACACCGGCGGCGTGGTGTTTGTGCCGGCGTTTGTGGGGCTTGGCGCGCCGCATTGGGATCCGCATGCGGGCGGACTGCTGATCGGGCTTGCGGCGCGACACCAAGCCGGGACACATCGCGACGGCGGCGCTTGAGAGCATCGCGTTCCAGGTGGCCGATGTGCTGGAGGCGGTGCACAGCGAGACGGGCACGCCGCTGGGCGCGCTGCGCGTGGATGGCGGCGCGGCGGTGAACGACTTGATGATGCAGTTCCAGGCAGACGTGCTGGGCGTGCCGGTGGTGCGGCCGCGGGTGACGGAGACGACCGCGCTGGGCGCGGCATATCTGGCGGGATTGGCGACGGGGTTCTGGGCAAGTCCGGATGAGCTGCGTGCCAAACGGCAGGGCGATGTGCGCTTTGAGCCGCGGATGGATGCCAGCGAGCGGGCTGAGAGACGCGGACGGTGGCAGCGCGCGGTGGAACGGTCGAAGAACTGGAGTGAGTGATGCGCAGGGAGGAGATGCTGCGCAAGGTCCGCGAGCGCGCGAATAGCCAGGAGCCGTGGGATATTGCGGTGATCGGCGGCGGGGCGACCGGCATGGGCGTTGCCGTGGATGCTGCGGCACGCGGGTTCGACGTGGTGCTGGTCGAGGCGCACGACTTCGGCAAGGGCACCAGCAGCCGCAGCACCAAGCTGGTGCATGGCGGCGTGCGCTATCTCGAACAGGGAAATATTCCGCTGGTGATGTCGGCGCTGAAGGAGCGCGGGCTGCTGCGGCAGAATGCGCCGCACCTGGTGCATGATCTGGCGTTTGTGGTGCCGAATTATTCGTGGTGGGAGGCGCCGTTTTACGGCATCGGGCTGAAGCTCTATGACCTGCTGGCGGGCAAGTATGGATTTGGGCCTTCCAGGCTGCTGTCGCGGAGGAGACGCTGGATCAACTACCGGCGCTTGAGCCGGAGGAGTTGCGCGGAGGCGTTGTCTACTACGACGGGCAGTTCGATGATGCGCGGCTGCTGATCCATCTGGCGATGACGGCGGCCGATCATGGTGCGACGCTCGTGAATTATTGTCCTGCAACCAGATTGTTGCGCGATGGCGAAGGCTACGTGAATGGGCTGACCGCGCGCGATGAGGAAACGGGCGAGGAGTTGCCGATTCGCCGCGCGCATCGTGGTGAATGCAACCGGCGTGTTCACGGATGAAGTGCGGCGCATGGCCGACGCTAAGGCAGAGCCGCTGATGGTGACCAGCCAGGGAATTCACCTGGTGTTTGACCGCAGTTTTTTGAAGGGCGATACGGCGCTGATGGTGCCGCGCACCAGCGATGGGCGCGTGCTGTTTGTGATTCCGTGGCATGGACACGCCGTGGCGGGGACCACCGATACGCCGGTGGATGCGCCGAGCCTGGAGCCGAAGGCCCTCGATGAGGAGATTGAGTTCATTCTGGAAACGGCGGGACGCTACCTGAGTCGACCGCCGACACGCGCCGATGTGCTGGCGGTTTATGTGGGACTGCGGCCGCTGGTAAAGAGCGACGGCGAGGGCAAGACTTCGGCGCTATCGCGCGATCACGTGATTCACGTGGATACATCGGGGCTGCTGACCATTACCGGCGGCAAGTGGACGACGTATCGCCATATGGCGGAAGACTGCGTGGACCATGCGATTACGCTGGGCAAGGCTGCGCGATGAGGCTTGCACTAACAAAGAATCTGCGGATTCATGGATACATGGTGGGCTCGCCGAGGACGAATGGCGAGGTCCGCTGAGCGTGTACGGTGCCGATGCGGAGGCGATTCGCGCTGCTGGTAGAGGGACGGCCGGAACTGGCTGCGCGACTGCATCCAGAGCTGCCATATATCGCGGCCGAAGTGGTGTGGGCGGCGCGCGCCGAGATGGCGCGGAGCGTGGAGGACGTGCTGGCCCGAAGAACGCGGGCGCTGTTTCTGAATGCGCGCGCGGCGATCGCGATGGCGGAGCCGGTGGCGCGACTGCTGGCGGCGGAGTTGGGGCGCAACGAGGTCTGGGCGGCGGCGCAGGTGGCGGAGTTCCACGTTTTGGCGAAACAATATATGGTGTGAAGGCTATCGCAATTCCTGAGTAGCTTTATCCCGGCGCCATCTCACTTAAGTCGAGGCGACCAACAGAGAGCGGCGATCTTGCACAAAACTCGAAATGGCTACACCGACTCAGGAATTGCCGTGGTATCCCCGTGGAGGTGGAAAATGGCAGTAAAGTGCACACATGTGAAAGATCATGTAAAGAATGTGAAGCCAAGCAGCAAGGGTTGCGAGGATTGCCTGAAGATCGGGGACACCTGGGTGCATCTGCGCATGTGCCTGGAGTGCGGGCACGTGGGCTGCTGTGATTCATCGAAGAATCGGCACGCACGGGCGCACTTCCATGCGACGCAGCATCCGCTGATCCGGTCGGCCGAGCGCGGCGAGGACTGGCGCTGGTGCTATATCGATGAGACGTATCTGTAGAGGCGCTCAGACCAACTGCACTTCGATGGATTTTGAGTCGGCGTCGAGCTTGACGATTTTGAAGCTGCGGATCTGGCCGGTACGTAGCGGCTCGGGCGCAGCGGATGGGGCGGGCGAACTTCCCTTCCAGCGCGACTGCAGCATGAGGAGAGCGAGGACAGGTCGGCCTTTGCCAGAGGACTTTGGTCTCAGCCGGTGCAGCGGCGCGACTTTGGCAACGCGGCAGGTGGCGCGGATGCCTTCACCGAGTTCGACGGACGCCACAGATGCGGATTCGTCGACTACGCGGCCGGAGACGACGTCGCCCGGTTTGTGCTCGGCGATGTATTCGTCGATGCTGGTGGGAATCAGCTGCTTCATGCTGAGCTTGATCTGGCGCTTTTCCGGTGCGATGGCGAGCACCTGCGCTTTGACCACCTGGCCGGCGCGCAGCACCTCTTGCGGATGATTGATGCGCTTTTCGGCGCTGATCTCGCTGACGTGGACCAGGCCCTCGACGCCGTCGGCGATCTGCACGAACGCGCCGAAGGCCATGAGCTTGGTCACAGGGCCCTCGATCTGCGAGCCGACAGGGAACTTGCGTTGTAACGTCAGACCATGGGTCGGTGAGCGTCTGCTTGAGGCCGAGCGAGATGCGGCGCTCCTCCGGCTTGATGGCGAGAATGACCGCGTCGACGGTGTCACCCTGCTTGAGCACATCGCTGGGGTGGTGGATCTTCTTGCCCCAGGACATTTCCGAGATGTGGATGAGGCCCTCGACGCCGGGCTCGATTTCGACGAAGGCGCCGAAGTCCGCGAGGCGAGTGACGGCGCCGGTGATGCGCTGGCCAGCCTGATACTTTGCATGGCGCGGCCTCCCATGGCTCGGGCTGAAGTTGCTTGAGGCCGAGCGAGATCTTCTTCGTGTCGGGATCGATTTTGAGGATGCGGACCTGAATCTGCTGGCCGACGGAGAGCACGTCTTCGGGCTTGTTGACGCGGCTCCACGAGATGTCGCTGATGTGGAGCAGGCCGTCGAGGCCACCGAGATCGACGAATGCGCCGTAGGGCATAAGGCTGCGGACGGTGCCGTCGAGCACGTCGCCGGGCTGCATGACGGCAAAGCGGCCTTCCTGCTGAGCGCGAGCCTGCTCTTCGAGGACGACGCGGCGGTCGACGACAACGTCTTCGTCGGTGACGTCGAGCTTGGTGATGCGGCAGGTGATTTCGGTGCCGACCATTTTTTCGAGTTCGGCGGCATCGCGCGTGCCGCTGCGGCTGGCGGGCATAAATGCGCGCACGCCGATGTCGACAGTGAGCCCGCCCTTGACGACGCCGGTGACGGTGCCGACCACGGCAAGCTTTTGGGCGAACGCTGCTTCGAGAGCGGACCAGTCGCGGGGCTGGGCAACTTTGAAGCGCGTGAGGTCGTAATAGCCCTCTTCGTTGCGGCCGTTGACGGAAACGGGGACGTTGTCGCCGGACTTCACGCCCTCGGCGTTGTTCGGAAAAGCGGAGCGCGGCAGAACGCCTTCGGTCTTGTAGCCAATGTCGAGGAAGACCTGGTCGGCGGAGAGGGAGACGACGTTGCCTTCAATCTGCTTCACGCCGGAGGCCGGCTTGTGCGTGTGGCTGCGCTCGAACTGCGAAAGGATGTCGGCGAAGTTCTCCTGAGGCTCGGCGGGCTCCTCGGCTGGGGCTTCAGCAGCCGGCAGGAACTGGCGCAACGGTTTGCGCAGCGGGAACTGCAGTCGTCCGCTGCCTCAGTGGGGACACTCGCTGCGGACGGAGCGGTCTGCTCGCTGGTGGTACCGGGAGTTTCGTGGGCGGGCTGGGACTCGGGAATGGTTTCGTCGGTCATGATGTCTACTGTTCCATTGTCCCATGCGAGACCTGGCACGTTTGCACACGCGCCCGGCTCCCCTTTTCGAACTCTACTGCGGAAATTCCGCGACCTTGGGAGTCACGCGGCCGGGCGCGACGTGCGTTGGACCGCCTTTGTCGTCGATGACGTTGGAGATTTCGCCGAGGTTGTCGAGAGCGACGGTGATCATGTGGTGGAAGCGGACGCCGGGCGTCGACGGGGACTTCGATGGCGCGGGTGAGCGTGACGTTGGGATGGCGGAAAACGCTGTAGATGCCGAGGCCCCAGGCTTCGTGCGTGGTCACGTTGTCAGCCACTTTGTAGGAGGCCCAGCCGTTGGCGCCGGGCGCAGAGGTGTAGCTCGGCTGGTCGGGCGGGTCGTAGGGAATTTCGGATTGATAGAAGTAGGTGCGGCCGCGGTTGCCGTTCCAGAGCACCTGGAATTGCTGGTGGTGCTCGACGAAGAGGCCGTAGGCGGTGACGTTGTTGCCATTGACGACGAGGCCGTTGTCGCTGAGGTTGCTGGTCCAGCCGACGCCGTTGCCGTGATCGGCTCGCCAGATCCAGGTGTGATCGATGATGGTGTCGTTGGAGTTGACGCGGAGGTTGACCTTGACGCTGCCCACGCCCGCGCCACCGACGCGGAAGAAGACGTCATGAAGGAAGATGGGATTCTTGGCGTGGGAGGCGTGGCTGCCGTCCGGTCCGATCTCGACGAGCACAGGAGAGATTTGCTCGCCCGCATCGAAGAGGATCCCGGCGATGTCGATGCCATCCACGTCGGCGGTGGTGATGGCCGCAGTGCCGTTGATCGGGCGCAGGGTGGCGAAGCCAAGGCCGATGACGACGGTGTCGGGCCGCGTGACGCGGACGGGCTCGCGTGAGGTCGTAAATGCCGGGCGTAAGAAGCAGATTCTTGCCATTGGCCAGTTGCGCATTCATGGTGGCGGCAGTGTCTTTGTCGGGATGCGCGATGTAGAACTGGCTGAGCGGAATGTCGCGGCCGGGCGTCGAGCCGCCGTGCCAGGTGATGCCCTGGCTGTTGGCTCTGAAGCGCGGGAACGCGGACGCTCCAGTTCCGTTTCGCATCGACTTCGAGGAAGGGCTTTTCGCGGACGATGGGTGTGCGTTCGACCTTGGTGTAGGGAGGCTGAGGCCACTCGCCGGCGGGCGGATGCGGGATGCCGACGAAGACCATGTTCCAGTTGGCGCCGGTCCAGCTGCCCCACTCGCTGTTGCGGGAAATCCACTGCTGCTGCGGGCCGGCGCCGACGTTGCCGTCGATGAGCGGAGTCGGACATCCAGCCGCCGCTGGCCCAGCCGCCTTTCTGATGAAGAACGATGTTGCCGAGGACGTGCATGCGGCGGAAGGGCACGGCCTGCGAGACAGCCCACTGCATGGTGCCGTCCGTCGGGCGTGACGGAGAAACCTTCGACTCCGCGCCAGAAGGTGCAGGTGGCGTTGTTGCGCGGCAGGCTGGCGTCGGAGTGGACGTTGCCGGTGATGTGGACGGCGTCTGGAGTTGCGCCGAGGCCGAGCACCTGGGTGTAGAAACCGACGGGGATGTCGACGTGATACTCGCCGGGAAGGAAGAGCAGAGCGTAGCGTGCAGAGCCGAACTCGCTGTGTTGCTGGATGGCGTAGACCTTGTCGATCTGAGCCTGGATGTCGGCGGAGGGCATTGAGGGATCGAAGAGCAGAACGTTGGGACCGAAGTCGGGCTGCGAAACAGGTCTGTGCGCCTGCGGTGACTCGGCAAGCGCCAACTGCAGAGAAAGCGCGAGCAGGCTGAGGCTGGTGGTGAAGGCGAGCGCGACGTTTAAGCAAGCTCTAAGTGATCGGGTTTTCGGCATGTCCCGGATCTTCCTGAGATGTGGAATCTGATGACTGTAAGCATCGTATGCCATTCGCCCTCCTGTCATGCTTAAGCCGGTGGACACGACACCGTCTGGCAGGCGAGAATTGCGGTCGCACGGAAAGGCATCGATACATGGGTACCAATTTCACGCAGGGATTTTGTGCGCCTGGGCGCCGGCGCAGTGGCGGCAGGGGCCGCGGCTAAATCGATTGTGCTGGAACCGACGGTTCTGGCCGCGCAGACTGCGCAGACCGAGAAGAAAATTCGCTTTGTTTCGATCGGGACGGGGATTCGCGGATGCGATCTTGCTGCGCTCGGCGAAGAAGGTCCCGAGCGGAGTGTGCGTGGGCACAGCCGATCTGTACGACGATGCATCGCAAGGCCGGCGTGGAGGCTTACGGCGCGGACATTCCGACGACGCGGGATTATCGCGAACTGCTCGACCGCAAGGATGTGGATGCGGTGATCGTCGCGGTCGCCGATTTTCAACACCGGCGCGTGGTGCTGGATTGCGTGGCGGCGGGCAAAGATGTGTACTGCGAGAAGCCGATGTCGCACAACGTGGCCGACGGGCTGGCAATGGTGAAGGCGGTGCAGGAGGGCAAGCGGATCTTCCAGGCCGGCAGCCAGCGCGTGAGCAACACCGTGTTACAAGAAGGCGGCGGAGATTTACAAGTCGGGGCGGCTGGGCGAGGTGACGTTTATCGAAGGCCATACGGATCGCAACTCGCCATCAGGCGCGTGGGTGTATCCGATTGCGCCGGATGCTAGCGCGGAAACGATCGACTGGACAACGTGGCTGCGCGATGCGCCTGCGCGGCCGTTTGACGCGGCGCGGTTTTTCCGCTGGCGCTGCTTTGCCGATTATGGCGAGGGCGTAGCCGGCGATCTGTATGTGCATCTGCTGTCAGGGATGCAGTGCGTGAGCGGGCATCAACGCCATTCCGGATCGCGCGCGTATTCAACGGGGAGCCTGACGCATTTCAAAGACGGACGCGATTATCCCGATCTGCTGGCGACGCTCTACGACTATCCGGGCGTGACGGTGAACATGCATTGCAACCAGAACAACGCGGCAGGCGACACCATCATCTTTTATGGTAAGGAGGCCACGATGACGATCAATGGCAACACGCTCACCGTGGTTCCGCAGGATACGCGGCCGCAGCCGGAGGGCTACTCGCTGAATGGGTGGACCGCGGAGGCGAAGCAGAAGTACATGGACGAGTGGCACGCCGCGCATCCGCAACCGCCGGCGGCGCTACCGCTGACGGAGACGTATTCCGCGCCGCAGGGTTACGACGATACTGCCGATCACATTGCCAATTTCTTCCGTGCCATGGAGACACGCGAACACGTTGTTGAGGACGAGGTGTTCGGCAACAACGCGGCAATTGCATGCCACATGGCCAATCATTCCTATTTTCATAAGAACCTGGCTACGTGGGACGCAGCCACAGAAACGATCAAGGGCTAGCCAAGGCCTTGAGGAGATACGACGAATGACATTTTCTTCCCGCCGCATTTTTTTGAAGACTTCTGGTGCATTGGCAGCCGCGGCATGCGTGGGTGCCGATCGATTGATGGGTGCGCCTGTGCGACTGCCGATCGGGTTGCAGCTTTACTCGGTGCGTAACCTGTTGCCGAAGGATTTTGAGGGCACGCTTCACCAGTTGGCTGCCGCCGGGTACAAGGAAGTGGAAGCGGCGGGATACTTTGACAAGACAGCTGCGGATTTTGGCAACTCTCTGCAAAAGGCTGGGCTCAGATGCGTAAGTACACACCACCAGCTTGTCCAGTTGAAGACGCAATTCGACCAGTTGATCGAGTACGGACAGGCGCTCGGGCTTGAATACATCATCTGTTCGTGGGCGGGCGTGCATCGCGATCCCACCCGCACCGGCGATCTGAACCTCGACGATTGGCGCTACGTGGCCGATCAGTTCAACGAGATTGGACAAAAGGTCAAAGGCGGCCGGCATGAAGTTCGGGTATCACAACCACACCATCGAGTTCGGAAAAGAGAACGGGATTGTGTTCTTTGATGAACTGCTCAAGCGCACTGATCCCAAGTTTGTGGAGTTCGAGATGGACTGCGGATGGGTCGTCGTCGCCGGCCATAATCCCGTTGAATACCTGAGCAAATTCCCCGAGCGTTTTCCCTGCTGCACGTGAAAGACATGGTAAAAAGCCGGATGGAAAGTGGCGCAACGTGGTGATGGGAAAGGGGACGATCGATTACAGGCCGATCTTCCACGCGGCGACAGGGCTGAAGCACTACTTCATCGAGCAGGAAGAATTCGAAGGAGACCCCATGACGGAGCTGCGTGAAAACGCTGAGTTCATGAAGAAGCTGGACGTGTAGCGCTTTATAGCTGCTGTGGCAACACGAAGCAACCCGGCGTATTTTCCCGAAACCACATCCGAAGCACAGCGGGAGGTTCGATGCATCGCGCCACGCTACATCCGCTCTTCGTTATTTGGGTAATGATAGCTGAACCGATCTCAGCGTTCAGAATGACACTTAGCGCTTAACATCGGCTGGAGTATGATGGGTTTTCAAGTCTCATGCCAGCTGTTCCTCACTCTCGAACCCGGATGCTTTCCCTGCGCCCATTCAACTACTTCTTGCATTTCAAATGAGCCGCAAGACGAAGTCGCGCCCAAAGCGAGAGCAACGTCCCGAGCCATTCCGGCGATTCGCGGGGCCGCTTGTGATTCTGGCGGCAGCGGCAATAGCGGTATGGCCGCTGATAGCGAGTGGCCCTTCGTGTGGACCAGATTTCTCTTTCCACTTTGTCTCATGGGTCGAGGCGCAGCGAACTCTCCGTGAAGGCATCGTGTATCCGCACTGGGCCAGCGGGCCGAACTTCGGCGCGGGCGAGCCGCGGTTTGTGTTCTACCCGCCGCTAACGTGGATGGCCGGTTCCTTCTTGGGGCTCATCTTCCCGTGGCGCTTGGTCTCGATTGTGCTTGTGTATCTATTGTTGGCGGCCACCGGGTTTGCGAATCGGGCACTCGCCCGGCAAATGCTTGCCGACGGCCCTGCCACTCTGGCTGGATGCGCCTCCATCTTCTTCGGCAACATGTTGGTGGACGTGTACATGCGCAGCGACTACGGCGAACTCACTGCCGGCTTCTGGATTCCGCTGCTTTTGCTGCTTCAGTTGCGGAAGAGCAAGCCTTCCGGAAGTCTGCTGGAGCAAACGCTCTTTGGCGCGGTACCCTCGGCCCTTGTGGTCGCCGGCATTTGGCTCTCGAATGGGCCGCTCGCCATCATGGCGAGCTACCTGCTGGCTGCAACAGCTCTTGTCTCGGCAGCGATCAAGAAGTCCTGGGCACCAGTGGCGCGCGCGGCCCTGTCCGCCGTCATTGGCAGCGCGTTGGCGGCCGTTTATCTTGTGCCCGCGATCTGTGAGCGGGGCTGGGCCTCCATTGGTCTTGCCATAAGCGAACCTGAGTACATAGTGGAGAACAGCTGGCTCTTTAGCCATCTCGGGGACCCGGGCTGGTCGCGCTTTTACATGATGTTGCAAATTCACTCGTGGCTCACGATCGTGATGTTCGCCATCACCGCGGCCTCGGTTTGGCTTGCCTGGAAGCGAGGCAAGCTGGCACGGGAGCGCGCATGGTGGATTCCGCTGGCTCTTATTCCCGTAGCGGTTCTGCTTATGCAGCTTCCGCTCTCCGAGCCGCTGTGGAAGTGGCTGCCGGCTTTGCGCTATCTCCAGTTCCCGTGGCGATGGCTGGTTGTGATGAACGCGCCGCTCGCACTCTTTTTTGCGACAGCAGTCTGGGTCAATCCGCTACGCGGCCGCGTTCCGCTCGTCGCCGTTTGCGCCCTCCTGTTCATCATCGTCACGGGATCGACGTCGGGCATTTGCTTTCAGAATTGCCACAATGTGATTGCCGCGATTCCGCTGGCGGAGCCGATCGAGGGAATACGCGGCAAACCCGAGTACGCTCCGCCCGGCATCCGGCACCCGCTCGTCGAGGCCGATGTGTTGGGCAATTGCGTAGTCAGCAGCCTCGAAGATCTGTCCGGCCAGCCGGAACACGATTCAAAGCCAGCGCTAAGCGGCAGCGCGCCGCCATGCACTGCGAACTTCGTGCAGATGGTCAACCAGTCGGAACATAAAATATTCATGGGAAGCGCAAACCATGCGGGCTACCTGATTCTCCATCTGCGCAGTTATCCCGCGTGGCGCGTGACTGTGAACGGCCGGGCCGCCGACGCAACTCGCGAAGGGGGATACGGGCTGATGGCCGTGCCAATTGCCAAGGGGCCAGCCTTGGTAATCGTGGATTGGACAACGACGCCCGACGTTTGGATGGGCCGATGCATTAGTGTGCTCGCGCTCGTCTTGCTCATCGCCCTCTTTGTCGTGGAACGGAAGGGCCTGAGACATCCTAAGGTAGACGGAGACGGGCGCAAAATCGAGGATTCCGGGTTAATAACCGCATCGCAGAAGTAACCATTTCTGTGGCTGGAAAGCTCAACAGTTTGAGAGGCTGACGCGTTCGCCTTGCGGCCTGCAACTCCCTCCCACAACTTTTAGAGGCGGGCAAATCGCGGACGTCCTACGACCGTCGCCAACGGTAAAGGCCGAGGCTCTTCGGATACGCTGAATTCATGGACATTTTTGACGAGAAGCGCGCGGAGCTTGAGAAGCACGAGTTTATGATGGGCGTGGAGCGGGGCCGGCTGGCGGTTGCGCTGGACCTACTGACCGACTCGCTGATCATGGTCGGGCAGCATGGTGTGTACTGCGCATCCAGCCGGAATCCATCGAAGCCGGCGCTCGATCTGCAGGCGGTGCTGAGCGGAATGGAGGGCGCCAAGGCGCTGATTCAGTCAGTGATGGAGGAGCTGCGGAAAGGCAGGGAAAAGGGACCAGGGAACAGGGATCAGGGAAAGGCTTGATAATGCTGGCGTTTTAAACAACGCAAACACTCCCTAGCGGCAATGAACAGAGCCCGGGTACTGGAAATACGGTATGCTGGTAAGGCGCGCCCGTAGCTCAGCTGGATAGAGCGAACGCCTCCGGAGCGTTAGGTCGGGAGTTCGAATCTCTCCGGGCGCACCATTTCTCCCTCCTCAAATTTCCTGAAATAACTTTGAACATGTTCCGGATTTGAGGCCGGAATCGCGGAGATTGCATGCATTTTGATTATCACTTCACGGCTGTCTCGGTTTTGTGGACGCTGACTTTTGCGTCGCTGCTGGTACTGCTGGTTGTTCTGATGGGGCGCGATCGCGCTCGACGCTTCCCCTGGTTTACGACGTCGATCGTACTCGTGGCGCTGCGACTGCTGACCAACCGGCTTCTACATGACAAATTGCCGCCACTGACCATGGGTGCGGTTGCGATTACCCTGGCGGATATCTCAGTACTGGTCGGTCTGCTCGTCCTGGTGGAGATGGCGCGGAATGCCTTCAGAAATGCGAGTGCGCGCGCATGGACCGGATGGGGATTGGGCCTGCTCGCGTTGGGAGGCCTCGTCATTTGGAAGTGGGGCCCATGGCCGCAGTGGAAGGCGATCACCTTCGATACTCCCATCGCCAAGCTGCAGTTCATGCAATTGCTCGCCGTGAAAACAGGTCTGCTGGTCGATGTGCTCTCGGTGGGGCTTGGGTTTCTGGTGGTGGCGTTCGGTCAGCGCTACGGAGCCGGCTGGCGCAGCCATGTGCAGCGCATCATGATCGGGCTTTCGACTGCGTCGCTGGCGCAGATGGGGGCGCAGGGGATCTGGGAGATCATCGCGCGCCACACAACGCCGCACTCTCGGGCGGAATATGAGCACGTGCTGGGACTGCAGGGGAAGTTGCTGAACACCAACAGCGCCGTTTATGTCCTCGTGCTGATCTGGTGGATCATCTGCCTGTGGATCGATGAGCCCGGAGCCGCGGTTGCGAGTACCACGGACACAAAGGCGCCGGTGCATGAATACCTTGACTCGAACCGGAATTCGGAAAGTCCGGAAAGCTAGAGCCGGTCGACCAAATTAGATCGGAGATCAAGGAGAATTCCCTCAGCGGCTGAAGCAGCCTGCATTATGCGAGGGTTAATGTGCCGGCTGGAGCCCGTGACCTTCAAAGCGAACCATCAATCAAGTTTTTCCGGAAGCTGTGAAGTCGTGCCCTTTCAAAGCTCTAATTTCACCACAGGCTGCTAAGGCGCATCTCGAAAACACACGGACCTTGCTACAACGCGAAGTCGATGAAACCGCGCTGTGGATCGGTGTTGACCAGTTTGACAGTGAGCTTATCGCCTACGTCGAGCCCCTTCGCCCCGGGCTTGCCGGCGTTCACAAGCATCCCTTCAACGTGAGGATTGAGCACGCGCACGAATGTGCCGCTCTGACTTACGCCGGTAACGATTGCCGGAAACGACTGGCCGATACGCGGATGCAGGACAACGGCAGCGATCCGCTTCTCCATGACGCGTTCCACCTTGCGCGCCGCATCTTCCATCTGCGTGCAGTGCTGCGCCATCGCGTTCAGGTCGCTTTCCGAGTAGGGCTGCTCGGCCTTGGCCAGATGTGCCTTCATGATCCGCTGCGTGATGATATCGGGAAAACGGCGGTTCGGCGCCGTCGAGTGCAGGTAGTCCCGCACCGCGAGGCCGAAGTGGCCGGGTGAGGGTTCGTTGGGTTTCACAAGCACATATTCCCCCGGACCCATCAGTTTGACGACCGTGAGCGACAGGTCCGGAAAGTGATCGGGATCCTTCTGCTTCTGTGCCAACAAGAAGTCGTTCAGCGCCTTGGAATCCGGCTGATCGGGCAGCTTTGTCCCCAGCCCATTGGCAACTTCGACCATGCGATCCCAGCGTTTGGGCGTGCGCACGATCCGCCAGATCGATGCGATCCCCGCTGCCTCGAAGATGCGAGCGACGACACCGTTCGCCGCGACCATGAATTCTTCGATCAGTGAAGTGGCTCGGTTCTTTTCGAGCTTGGTAATGCCGACGGCCTGATCATCGGCCGACATTACAGGATGGGTCTCGATGGTTTCCAGATCGAGAGCGCCATGTTGGAAGCGGCACCCGACCATTCCCTGCGCAGCCTTGTCCTGAAGCTTGAGCTGGGCCGCGAGGTCAGCGCTGGCCGCCACCTTTTGTGGCGCAGGTCCGCGGCCCTCGAGCCATGCGCCCACGCTGTTGTAGGCGAGCTGCGCACGGTTGCGAACCAGTGCGCGATAAACCGTTCCCCCAGAGACACAGCCTGTCGAGTCGACGGTGAAGTCGATCACATCTGCGACTCGATCTTCGTTCTCGTTGAGCGACGTGATGCCCTCGGAGAGATCCGCTGGGAGCATCGGAAAGACCTTGACACCGGTGTATACCGACGTTGTCTCAGATTGGGCGTGCTTATCGAGCAGGGTTCCCTTGGGAACGCGCACGTCGACATCCGCCACGCCGATGAGCACGCGAATGCGACCGTCAGGGAGCAGCTCGGCCCACTCGATCTGATCCAGGTCTTTGGAGGTGTCGTTATCGATGGAAGACCAAAGCAGATTACGCAGGTCCTGCGCTCCGGGGGCAGATGGCAATTCAGGATGCGCCTTGATGGCGGCAAGTTCGGCATCGGTTCCGGCCGGAAAATCAGGCTGAAAGCCGTTTTCGATCATGTCGGCGTGCGCTGCTACCGCAAGGTCAAAGTGCAGAGTCTTGGTGGAGTGCATCGTAAGTGGGCCTCTTTTGCGTGAAAAGCAAGCCTATCACGACCGCATAATCTTGCCGCAAAACAGCAAGGGGCGGCCGCGAAGCCACCCCTCGACACCCAACCGATGCACAACCGCTCATTGAATGCCAAGATCCGAGAGGACCTTGGGCTTCGCCTCGTCTACCGCAAGCAAGTTGTGGCAAGCTGAGCAGTCCTGCGTGATTGACTTGCTCCCATCTTTTGACACGTGGTCGCCATCATGGCAGCGGAAGCAGCCGGGATAGCTCATGTGCCCGATGTGATTCGGGTGCGTACCCCAGGTGACTTTCATGTCTGGGAATACATTGGTAGTGAAGACGTAGACCAGTCCCTGGCCGGCAGCTTTGACGAGATCAGGATGTGCAGCCAGCACGTCGGGGTGCTCGTCGCGATAAAACTGAGTGAGCTGCGCGGGAATCTTGACCCGTGCTTCGGCTTCCGTCGCGTAGTCTGCCTTGAGGAGTTCCAGGCCCTCTTTGTGGACCCAGGGTAGCTCCGGACTGATAGCGCCTTCCGCCATGGCACGATTGAGCGCGTCTTCGGCAGTTTGCATTGTGTGAGCTGCGCGATTGTGGCAATCGATGCAGTCCATCACGCGACGCTCGCCTTGCGGAACGGCGCCCTTCAGATTTGAAGAGCCGAAGGCCGTCTTCGAACCGTCTGCGTAGGTGCGCTCGGCCCAGGGAATGGTTGTGCGCGTGGGATCAGTGGCGATGTATTCAATGTGACCCAGATGCACGCCGTGAATGCCGGTGAGGTGCGAAAACGAGTCGATGCCACCAAGATGCAGGACGACAACACTCTGCGTTTCGGTGTTCTTCTCGTCGTCGGCAAAGCTGGACTTGACCAGCAACTTCTCACCAACGAACTTGGCCGGTGTGTGACAGCCTTCGCAGATCTCGCGGGCAGGGCGCAGATTGCGCACGGGCGATGGAATGGGCTTGGGGTAACGGTTAAACGCGACCTCAACAAGTTGTTTGGTGCCGTTTACCTTCGCCTCAAAATAGGATTGAGCGCCGGAGCCGATATGGCACTCGACGCAGGCCACGTGGGAGTGCGCAGAGACCTTGTAGGCGGTGTACTCGGGATGCATGACGTGGCACGATTGCCCGCAGAATTGCGGCGAATCCATGTAGGCCGCGCCGCGATAGCTTGCCATGGAGACGACGAGCAGGTTCACAATTGTCGCGACAAGTACGATGTCGAGGCCGTGACGAAAGATGCGATCGTTGAGATCGATCTTGGGAAACTCGGCCGGAATCTGGCCCGCTTGCTGCAGCTTTCTGCGACGGGCGAACAGGCCGACCGGGATGAGCACCAGCCCGAGCACAAACAGCGCGGGCAATAAAAGGAAGAAAATGATCCCAAGATAAGGATTGTCGTTCGGCCGGCCAAAGAGTTCCACCAGCCAATAGCCGATCATGGTTACACCAGCGGCGCTGGTGATGGCGCCACCCGCTAGGCTGATTGGATTGTTGCCGAAGAACAGGGCCGGCCGGACCCAGTGCTCGCGGAATCTCTGCAGCATTGCTAAGTTCCCCCAGACAGGAAAGGACCGGCTTCAATGACCCCAGCGACGAAGACCTGTCGCTGGGGACCACCGATTCCAAAGTTTGCGGCGTAAAACGGGCCGAATTGGTTGTTACTTCAAGGAGCGGAAATACGTGACCGCATCCTTGATCTGCTCATCGGTGAGTTTGGGAGACATGGCCTTCATCTTGCCTTTGCCGCTCTTCACCGAGGCGATCATGTCCGCCTCCGAGAGTTTCTTCATGTCGGGATCGGAGATGGCCTTCACGCCCATCATCTTCGCGATGCCGGGGCTCGGCGTTCCCGCGCTGCCGTGGCAACTCTGGCAATTTGCCTTGTAAACCGCTTCACCCGCTGATTGAGCAAAGCCCATGGAGCCGGCCAGACATACAGTCGCCGCCAGCACCGCCATCGATCGAATCGTCTTCGTCATCGCAAGACTCCTTCAAAATTGCTTTATGGCCAGATCGCTGGGGGCCATGCCCATTCATTCACCGGAACCTTACTTGCTCAAACACCGGCTGCAACAGGAAGTGGCTCCGCCTTGTGATGCGCACCAGGAACCGTTCAACTTAAATCCGGCGCATGCTCATAGTTTCGAGATGCGCCGGCACCGCCTTCATCTACTGCAAACTACGAATACCAACTGCAAACTACGAACTACAGACTGCTAACTACAGCTACTTTGTAAACGTGCGGAAATACCCGACTGCATCCTTGATTTGCTCGTCGCTCAACTTGTCCTTGTAGGCCTGCATCTTTCCCGACCCATTGCGGACGGCGTCGATCATCTGCGCTTCGCTCATCTTCTTCACATCGGGATCGGTCGCCGGCTTTACCTTCATTGCCTTGCCTGCGCCGGAATCGGCCAATCCCTTTTCCCCATGACACATTTGGCACTTAGCCTTGTAGGTCGCTTCGCCCGAAGATTGCGCGAAGCTCACTGTGCCGGCAAGAACCATCACCACAATTGCCGCCACACTATTGCGAGTCAAATTGCTCATGTCTTACTCTCCCAGAGATCTCCCCTTGCAACTGCGCGGGGAAAATCGCCGACGAAAGGGACATCGTCGTTCAAAGCAGCCAAAGAAAATCCGCGACTGCGTCGTTCATTGATGAGTGGACCGGTAAAGCTCTGCGGTATCCAATCCACCCAAAGTTACTCAGAATGCGTACTGCACACCCAGAGTAATGACATCACCGTGGAAGGTGCGCGGAGCCGGACCAGGACCGCCGGCTTCGTCGTACCCATGGTGAACCCAGTTACCGTGCCACGCCCACTGTGGCGCGATGTTGATTAGCAAATCGCTGAAGGGCGACACAACCTTCGACTGCAGTGCGCCGGGGACCATCAGCGGGTTAAGAAATTCTGCGGTGCCATTGGTATCAGTGAAACGAGCACCACCGTTATAACGGAAGTATTTCGACGGAGCCCAGCTGATGGCGCCGGAGAAGAAGTTAACCGGAGCATCGTAGCGGCCATTGCCCAGATAAAGCTGCGAAGAAGCCGGCTGCGTGGGCAGCGTGCCCCCGGATTGTTGGCCGTCTGCAGGCAGGTTCCTACCGATCCCACAGCACCGGGCGGTAGCGGATAGGTTGCCGTAGGTACAAAGATGTAGCACAGATTTGTCTCGGAAAAGACATCGTCATGAGCGTAGTACATGTCGAAACTGAACTTCTCTGTCGGGATAATCTCTGTCGCGAAGCTGAAATCGTGGTTGTGCTCGAGGTGATTGACCAGGGGATCGTTGTTCTTGCCTTCAAAGTCATTGGCAGTCACGGCGAAGTTGATCCACTTGGCAGGCTTCACGGTCGCGCGCGCCCGCACGTGATAGACCTTGTCGGGCGCTTCACGCGTGTAGGTGTTGCTCGGCGTTTCCGCATTGGCGGACTTCCAATTCAGCGTATCCAGATTGACATTGAACCGGAAAACCCGCGAAGGCGTCACCACTGCCCCGAGCAGTAAGCCGTTCTGATGCCAGGTGAGATCGTCGCCCGGATCGGTAATATTGCGGTTATCGAAACGCCAGCCTCCGGAAATTTTCACTTGCGGAGTAATTGTGGCAATGCCGAGGAGCGTATTTCCAAGGATTTTCTGATTCAGGAAATTCGTTACGGTGGACGGTGTGGTGACGGTTGTCAGACTCGGACTCGTGAGGGGCGTGAAATTCGAGGTGGTCGCGGTGGCTCCCGTCAGGACCGTTTCGGAATACGCGCTGGAACCGGGTACGCGGAAGTCCCAGTAATGGAAAGCATCGGATACTGAGAGGTATTTGCTAAGTTCCGCCTCGATGCCGTAGTCGGCGTTTACGTTGATTCGCTTGTTGTGCGCGAATTGCCCATTGGGGCCGGCGCCGGTTTCGATTTCCTGGCGCAGGACGCAAGAGGGTGTATTCGGCGGGCAACTCGATGCGCGCCCGATGCCGATAAACGTCTGATTGAAGCTGTTCACATTACTAACGCCGCCGCTGTAGGTGATGCGGCCATTCATCGAGACTTTGTCCCAATAGTTCGAGACAAATCTGAACTGCTCAGTCGGGAAGCTGGTTCTCGTGGGTGCCGATTGATTCTCGGTCGTTGTACTGCTGCAGAACGGATTGGCGATGCCATTGATGACATTTTGGGTCTTGTTCGCCCCCGTACCGCACGTTTGGGTTGGACCAGTGAGGACGTTTACGCCGAGCGATACCGGCGTTCCATCGGACAAGGTGAAGGGCGTCGGCGCCAACTGGAATGACGTGTCGCCACGGTAGAAGGCCACAAACTGGTCATAACTCAGAGTGGTGCGCTTGGCCAGCTTGACGTCCACACCGCCGGTGTAAGTGCCCAGGCCATTGCGGAACCACTGGGCGAGTTGGACGTCGCCGCCGCCGTGCAATGTCGAGAGCGTGGGGCCTTCATGCGTGTTTTGGTTATAGCCTGCGCGGAAGCTGAACCTCGAGACCGGGAAAAGGGTGAACAACACATCTGTGTTGCGCCGGACTGTGTTGAAGATGTGCAGTGAGCTCGGCTGCGGAACCAGGACCGGTGTAGCCGGAGTCGCCGTTGACAGCAACGAGTTCGGCATCAGGTTGTAGTCGTAATAGTTGCGATCGCGCCGGAAGCTGCCCGAGAAATCGTAGAGCTTGCCTTTTGACATCTTCAGAAACGAGACATCATTGGGTTCGCCGCCATAGCCGAAGCTGGCCGTGGAGAGTGTATCGAAGAATGGAGTCTTGGAAGGATTGACGGTGCGCATTTCGAGCGACTGGTTGAGCATGCGCATCCCAGTTCCCTCGTTCACCATCGTCGCCCACATCGCATTGCTGCCGTCCCACTGGCTGATGACGCCGCCCAGCTCGATGCTGGAGTGCATGGCGTAATTGCCGACTACCTTCTCAGCCGGCGGAGCAGGCGCCTTCTTTTCTTGTGCTGCTGGCTTCGCTGCTTGTTCTGAAGTGGCCTGCGGCTGTTGTCCGAAACTGTTGGCCGCGCCTCCGATGGCAAGAGCGGCCGCTATGGTAAGGGTGCATAACCGGGAGATTCTGAACCCGGCCTGCGACCCAACCAGACTATGTACGAATTCTGTCTGTTTTGTCATCGCTCGCCCCTTACTCAGTTCGAATTGAAGAACACCGGACTCACGTTGGAGCCGTGAACGCTGGTGTGGCAAATGGTGCATGCCTGGTACTGCACCGCCTGGTTGTGCGCAGGCCCGAGAGGCTGACTCGTCGTGAAGTTCGGTGACGGCGAGTGACACTGCAGGCAAATCGTGTTGACGTTGGCGCGATTCAGCAAGCGCGGATTCGGTCCTCCATGCGGGAAGTGGCAGGCCGTGCAACCTTCGGTCTTGACCACGTTGTGCTCGTAAACGAAGGGTCCGGCCGTCTCGCTGTGGCACTTGGTACAGACTGCGTCCATCTGCGATGACGAACGAAGATTCTTCTGGTTGAATGTGCCGTGCGGATCATGGCAGTCGGAGCACTTCATCAGGCCCTCTTCCACTTTGTGGTGGAAGGGCATGTTGAACTGCGGCTTGATATCGGTGTGGCACTCGAAGCAGAGCCTTGGTTCAGCGATCTTGAGCAACTGCTCCTTGTCTTCGCCCGCGTGAATACTGTGGCAGCTCACACAGCTCACGTTGTTTTCGCCGTGGGCGGTGCGCTCGAAGTTGGCATGCTGGCCCTTGTGGCAGCTCAGGCACCTGGCGTCCACTTCCTTGGCTGTTGCCTTGGCAGGATTGAAAATCTTGGTTATATCGCCGCCGCCGTCGACGTGAGCCTTGCCCGGCCCGTGGCAGGCCTCGCAGGTCACGCCGGTCTTGCCATGCATTTCAGCCAGCTTGGTGTGGGGATTCGAGCTGAATCCCTTCGCCACCTCTTCATGGCAGGTCGCGCAAACCTCCTGGCCAACAAAGTCTCCCGCGACAGGTGCGGTCTGACTGGCTTTTGCTCCGGATGGGGCCTGTCCCTTGGCTGGAGCAGCGATTGCCCTGCTGGAAAACAGAACCACGACGAGCAAAAGCAACAACGAGATGAGCAATCCCTGCGTGATCCCTGGATTCTCGATCTCATACATTCGCATTTCCGGCCCGCTCTTATGCATAAAGACCACCTTGATGTGCTCCCGTAGCAGGTTTTGGCTCCAGGTAGGCCACTCTCTCCTACTGAACCGCGTTACGAGGACCCGTCAGCGTGGATCAGTCCTCGTCGTATCTGGAACGACCGTGCATTCTGTGTGGAGCATCACCTTATGGGCGCAATCCTACCTTGGCTCCGAGTGCTGATTCGGTGACATCCATCACATCGCGTCGACCTCGGCAAGCTCGACAAAACTGAAGCAAGGCTCCGGCGGAGTAACTGCCACCAAGCCTAGTGCTCCGTCCGGCATTTCCACAAGCATAAGTTGCAGAAAATGAAGCGCATTATTAGATAGGTTCACACCGCTTTGCTGCGGCAAGCTGCCGATTTCAGCAAAATGTTCCACGCTAACGATCCGCTGTCAAAACAGCGCGGTGGGGTGCGTCTCCGTCACAATCTCACCTTTCTCCAAAAACATGAAAGTAGACTGTTGATTTTCTTTGCGGGAGTGAGAATCTCCGACGCTCTGGAAACCGAGCCGGGAATTGAGCGATTTCTCTACGCTAAATCACAGTGATTAGCTCGGGACACGTGAGCCCCATCACATCCACCCGGCGCCAGGACAGGCAGACTGAATGTGGGCAAAAATATGGCCGAGTATGAAATCACGGCGGGCCCGCAAAGGCGGCTAAAGAGTCTCTCCCGTCCGTCTCCCGTTGGCTGCGCGGCATGTTCCAATCGCCGTCCGGGCTGGTTTTGCTCGCTGGGCAGCGCAGTATTGGCCGATCTCGAACTCTTGACCAGCACCATTAGCCTGCCTTCGCAGGCAACCCTTTTCACCCAGGGCGAAGACGCGAGATGTCTCTACCTGATCTGTGGCGGGTACCTGAAACTCACGGCAGGCCGCGCCCAGGATCGACAAATGATTGTGCGCGTAGCCGGCCCGGGCTCCATGCTGGGGCTCTATGCGGCGCTCTCTCACGGGGTGTACGAGGTTTCGGCCGAATCATTGACCTCTGCTCAACTCCGTCCGGTCGAGCGAGAGCGATTTCTCGCATTTCTCCGTAATCACAAGGAAGCGCAAATGCGCGCTGTGCAATGCATCTGCCAGGAATATCGCTTTGCCCTGCAGGATGCCTGCCGCATTTCATTGGCAGAGACCGTTGCCGGAAGGCTTGGCCGCCTGCTGCTGGAGCTGGCACACCAGATCGGCGAGCATGTAAATGGCGGATTCCGGTTCCCGCTGCTCTTGACGCACGAGGAAATGGCCTCAATGGCCTGCACAACCCGGGAAACCGTGACGCGTACCCTGGGCCAATTTCGCAAAGATGGGAGCGTTTCGATTGAAGACTCAGTCATTACGCTCCATCAGCCGGACCGGCTCCAGGACCTGAACTAGGCAATTCTGCCGTATCGTTTCAGCTTCCGCCTGACCTCCCTCTGAAGTCAAAGAGATATGATCTTAGCTGGGAGTATTGGCACGCGTATGACCCGTTTCGCTGCTTGCTTTTCTGTAATTCTTCTCTCCTGCACTGCGCTGGCACAGGTTCCAAGTCCTTCCCCGGCACCAGTCCAGATCCCTGTAACGTCAACATCTTCCCCCGAAGTCCAGCAATTCCAGAAGATTGAGAGCTCCTGGGATGACGCCGTGAACCGGCGCGATCAGTATGGCCTGGAGTTGGTGCTCTCGCCGTTGTTTCTGGATGTGTCGGCCTCGGGGGATATCAGCACCCGCAATCAGCAGGTTGCCTACCTGATTACGACCGAAGACAAGACGCTGCACCTGGAGCAGAAGGTCATAACGGTCCGCATGTTGGGAGACATCGCGGTTGCGAATGGAACCTATGTCCTGCATCATCGAGGAACATCAGGGCAGGTGGACGAGAAGGGCGTGTTTACTCACGTGTTTGAGCGAGCCCACAATGGCTGGCTCTGCATCAATTCGCAGCGCACCGTGCTGCGCGAAGAAGGCGGCAAAAACAAGAAGCAGTCGAATGCCGAATTACCCTTCCACTTCCCCATCTTCGGCAAGAGTGACAAGAAGGAAGCGCAGTAAGCCCGGGTTCCCTAGCGGTTATATTTCTTGAGGACCTGCTGCAGCTTATCGTGAGGGAGAGCGACGACGGTATGCCCGTCGATGCCCGTCATCGTCTTTGCGCCCACCATGGCGTTCACAATGGCTTCTTCCGTAGCCTCCACTGTGGCTTCAAAGAGCGGGCTGATGCGCTCGTTCGATACGGTTTTTACGGTGTTGGGACCAGGTTCGGCGTCAGCGTGCTGATTAGCCGTAGAAAAAGCAATGAAGATATCGCCGGAGCCGTTGCCGGAAATAGACCCGGTGCGCGCAAGGCCCAGTGAGGCGCGCCGCGCGATGCGTTTGAGCTGGTGCGGTAGAAGCGGCGCGTCGGTGGCGATGACGATGATGATGGAGCCGACATCGCCTTTCATTTCGTCGCCGGGCAGAGGCTGTGGAGCCAGCTGCGCATAGGGCTCGTTGCCGGGGATCTCTTTGCCGACAGGAACGCCGGCGATCATCAATTGAGGTCGGCGCCCGCAGTTGCACTGTACGAGAACGCCAACTGTGTAGCCGCCTTGCTCTTTCGACAAGACGCGGGACGCAGTGCCGGTTCCACCCTTGAATCCGTAGCAGACCATGCCTGTACCGCCGCCGGTATTGCCTTCCGCAACCGGGCCGGTCTTTGCGGAATCGAGTGCAGCGTAGACATCGTCCTTCTTTACGTGAAAGCCGTTCAGGTCGTTCAGGTAGCCGTCCCAGGTTTCGGCGACGACGGGGAGTGCCCAGGGTTGAGCGAGTGCTCCATGTTGCAGGCCCCACGCAATCATCGAGTCGCGAACGACACCGACGCTATGGGTATTGGTGATGGCGACGGGGCCTTCAAGAAAGCCGGACTCCTCGACCCAGGTGGTACCGGTCATTTCGCCGTTGCCATTGAGGCTGAACCATCCCGCATACACCGGGTCGGTGCTGTGGGCGCCGCGCGGCAGAATCACAGTGACGCCGGTACGGACCGGTCCTTCGCCAACCTTCAGGGGACCTTCACCGCGGATCAGCGTCGTGGAGCCAACCTCAACTCCGGGAACATCGGTGATTGCGTTGAACTGTCCGGGGGCCCCGTCGAACGGAACACCCAGATCGCGTGCGCGAACAGTCGCAGGTTTCCCGGTTTGGGTGAACGCATTCACTGCTGAAAAGATGAGCAACGCGACAACGACTCGATTGTGCGAGAACATACCCCAATCTACATCAGCGAAGACGCAGAATCAGCCGACTTTCGCTGCACGAGGATTGTCGCCGTGAGTGCGTTGCGCGCCCTGAACGCGGATTGACACATGGACAAGCGAGAGTGCTGCCGGCGTGACGCCGGGGATACGGCTGGCTTGGCCGATGGTGATGGGGCGAACGCGCTCGAGGGTTTCGCGCGTCTCGCGCGAGAGGCCGCTGATGACGCCGTAGTTGATCCAATCGGGGATGGCGACGGCCTCGGCGGCTTTGAGCTTGTCGATGGCTTTGCGCTGCTGGTCGAGGTAGCCGGCAAATTTGATTTCCGTTTCGACCGCGCGCGCTTCGTTGTGCAATTGCGCACGACGCACTGCGGCGTCCTCTGCTACGTGGGCCAATTCTGCAAGCTGCGGATCGCTCGACAACGTATCGCGTATCGCCGTCAGCACCGGCCCAATCGACACCTCAGGCCGCTTGAGCAGTTGCGCCCATGTTTGACCGTTGACGGATCCGAGATCGCTCAATCCTGCCGCTGCGAGCTTTTCTGTATCGACCTTGCGCGTTGTGAGAAGGTTTTCGAGCGCAGCCATGCGGGCCTGCTTCTGCTGGTATTCCGCCCACACCTCGTTATTGATGAGGCCAAGGCGACGGCCATGGGGCGTGAGGCGGCGGTCGGCGTTGTCGATGCGCAGATGCAGGCGAAACTCCGCGCGCGAGGTGAACATGCGATACGGTTCGTTGGTTCCCTTGGAGATGAGGTCGTCGATCAGAATCCCTGTGTAACCCTCGGTGCGGTCCATGGTGAATGACGGCTCGCCCTTCAGCCACAGCGCTGCATTGATGCCGGCCATGATGCCCTGGCAGGCGGCTTCCTCATATCCGCTGGTTCCGTTGATCTGGCCGGCGAGGTAGAGGCCCTCCATGCATTTCACGCGGAGGCTGCGATCGAGTTCGGTGGCATCGACAGAGTCGTATTCGATGGCATAGCCGGGACGCAACATCTCAGCTTCCTCAAGGCCGGGGATCGAACGCACGATCTGCCACTGCACCTCCATCGGCAGCGACGTGGACATTCCGTTGACGTAGACCTCGTGGGTATTGAGACCTTCAGGCTCAAGAAAGAACTGGTGCTGCGTCTTATCGGGGAACTTGACGATCTTGTCTTCAATCGAAGGACAGTAGCGCGGGCCGATGCCCTCGATCTGGCCGGAATACATGGCCGAGCGATGCACGTTTTCGCGAATGAGGCGCAGCGTCTCCGGCGTGGTAAACGCGATGTGGCAACTGATCTGCGGCTGCACGATCTTCTTTGTGCGGAAGCTGAACGGAGTTGGCTCAGCATCGCCAGGCTGCTCTTCGAAGGCGTCCCAGCGGATGGTGCGGCCGTCGAGGCGCGGCGGCGTTCCGGTCTTCAGGCGGCAAGTGCGAAGACCGAGTCTGCGAAGGGCTTCGCCAAGAAGGACTGAGGCGGGCTCGCCGCTGCGGCCTGCGGGGTAGCGCTCTTCGCCGCAATGGATCAGTCCGTTGAGGAAGGTGCCGGTAGTGATAATGGTGGCGCCTGCAAGAAGACGGCGTCCATCGCGAAGTTTTAGCCCAAGCACTCGACGGTGAGTGCGGGAAGGACGAGGCAACTCACCCGCCTCTTCTGACTGCTTTTCTGTCCCCTGTTCGCCATTCCCAGGTCCCTGCTCTTCAATCACGAGGTCGACGACCTCGGCCTGGCGAATATGCAGGCCGGGCTGGCCTTCGAGGACTTCGCGCATCTTCACGCGATAAAGCTGCTTGTCGCACTGGGCACGAGGGCTCCAGACCGCGGGGCCACGTGAGGTATTGAGTAACCTGAACTGAATGCCGACGGCGTCAGCGACCTCTCCCATGATCCCGCCCAGCGCATCGACCTCGCGGACCAGGTGCCCCTTGGCCACACCGCCGACGGCGGGATTGCAGCTCATCTGCGCGATGAGATCGAGATTCATGGTGATGAGCGCTGTTTTCTGACCCATGCGCGCAGCAGCCATAGCCGCCTCGCAGCCCGCGTGGCCTGCGCCCACTACTACGACGTCGTATTGTTCGGTAAAAGCCATCCAGTCTTATTCTACGGGTTCGCGGGTATCGCAATCTGCGAACAGCAAGATGGTGGCCGATGTTACCGTCGGTACCCCGATCTATTCTCGAACCCTTCTATAATTGGGCATTCTTCGAATCGAGAACGGCATCAGCGTTCGCCTACCTTCATGAGCACGTGCATGTGCGGTAATCCGGCGGATACATTCGGCGGCTTGTGTGATCGCTGCGCCGCACTGCAAACGCTTGGCCTTGGAGAGAACGCCTCTGCTGCGGAGATTGAAAATGCATATCTGACTCTCGTCAAGGTCTGGCACCCCGATCGATTTCAATCCGACCTGAAGCTCAAACGTGCCGCCGAAGAAAAACTGAAGGAGATCAACACCGCTCACGACTACCTGACATCCGAGCATCCGACTGGAAAGCGTCCACCTATCGCGCCAGATCCTGAACCGGCGCCCGAGCCCGAGGAGCCACGGACCCCTGTTTTTGCTACCGAGACGATAGGCGAAGAGCCGGAAGCTCGGCGGGCTTTCAACCATGGTTTGAAGATTCTACTCAAGATTTTCGTTGCCACCGGTGCGATTGCCGCTATTGCACTTCTCTGGATTTCCCTCGATTCCTTCCTCTTGGAGAATTCAAAAACAGCGGGATCCTGGGGAGAGTTCAAAGCCGAATTCTCGCGGGAGATTCACGCGAGTGCGCTTCGGCTGTGGACGAACGCAACCCAGAGCGTGCGTGGATCGAAGACAGAAAATGCCCTGCCGCCGGCCCCACCAACAATGCCGAGCGTCACGCCGACGCAAGTTCCGGCGGCCGAGACCGGAACGCCAGGCGATACACGAATTGCGACGGCCACACACGAGGTGCATGAGGCAAAGCCTTACATCACCTCCGGATTGACCCCCATGGAGGTCTTGTCGATCCTTGGAAAACCAACTTCGTCCTCGGGAGACAAAATGTTTTACAGAGGGTCTGAGATCGATTTCAAGAACGGGCATGTCGCGGGATGGAAGATCGATCTAAGAACTGCTCCTCTGCGGGTAAAGCTTTGGCCTAATACAGCACCCGTTCCCGGACTCATCACCTTTGGCGCCGGGTCGTCGAAGAGCGATGTCATTGCGGAACAGGGGACTCCAACCCTGTTCTCTGACAATGAGTTCGGTTATGGCGGCTCGCGAGTCTTCTTTCAAAACGACCATGTCGTCGGGTGGAAGGAAGATCTCTCTTCGGTGCGATTGCGAGTGGCTCATTAGAGTCCCAATTACCTCGAAGTGCAGGAGTTCAAGGAATCCGTTGCTACCATGCTCTGAATAGCACGACAATTTCATCCAATGAACCAGGAGGAATTGCCGCATGGGCCTATCGGAGAACACCTGGGATCGGCAACACGATACCGTCCCGGCTTCCCCCTCCGCTTCAAGTGCCGAGAGCCAGCAACGGGCTCAGTCGCCGGAGGAGTTGAAGGAAGAGAGCCGCAAGATACGACGCCTGCAGATAGTGGTGAACATGGTGATGCAGGTTATCGCGCAGGACTCGACGCTCAGCGTTGACGAAGCCTCAGAGATGGTGGCCGACACACGCAAGGCTGCCCTGGTGATGTTTCCAGACAAGGAACTGGCCTTCGACCTGATCTACTGGCCACGCCTGCAGAGGCTGATGCGCGAGCGATATCGAATGCAGTGACGACAGTGCAAAGTGATCAGTTATCAGTGCACAGTGGTCAGCAAGATTGGCCTGCTCAATTGCTTTTCACCCTCTGTTCGGGCTGTAGCCTCTATCTTCGGGGAACTGGATGAAGGGCCTGGCTCACAAGACTCTTCGATGAGTCTCTTGTGTTGAAAAAACAGAACGCTGCGGATGGATCAATCCAGTCCACTGTTCACTGACCACTGTTCACTTATTCTCGATGCCGGTCAGGCGGAAGGTGATTGTGCCCCAGAAAAGGCGAGCCCGCATTTGAACCGGCAGGTGACGGTCGTCGTCGGTATACCAGATCCATATGTTTCCGCGATTTTTCACTACGCCTGCGTCGGCCGTGGGCTGCACGCGGATAGTCTTGAAGGTTCCCAGCGGTGTCTTGATCACTTCGCGGCCTTCAACTTTCATGGTGACCGATACGTTGTGCATCGCGTCGACGACGGGCATCGCGAAATTGTGGCCAACCTCCAACGGTTGCGATGAGGCGTAGAACACACCCGTAAGCAGATCCGTCATGCAGCCCGGTATCGCGGATTCAACATGCTTGGCCTGCCCCGCGACCAGATTCTTCTCATCGAGGATCGACTTGAATTGCGCGTACTCCATCCTGAGCGTGGAGTTGACTTTACGGCGGCCTTCGACGGTCTGCTTATCGAACTCGTAGGTGCAGCCCCTGGCGCGATCGAAGTTCGATTGAAACTGGTCGCTGGCGTGAAAGAGAAGGTTAATGGCGCCGATCGTGTCCGCATTGGCAGTCAGTTTCTCGCGGTCGCCGACAGCCTCAAAGTGGATGACCGCCGTTCCCGCGGAAAAGACGCGCCAGTCCACGCTGTAGGTGAGTGTCTGGTTCTGAGGAAAGCTGAAACCGGGACGCGGCGCGGGAAGCGACGGGAGTGGCGACGCTGCAGGCGGGGTCTGCTGCGCGTGCAGGAGCGAAAGGGCAGAAAGAGCGCAAAAAAATGTCCTGGAAATCGTGCGCTTTCTCACTGCTGGGTTCCGCTCCTTTGAGAATTTGACTGAAATGGCGATGATAGCGGCTGCCGCGAATCCCTGGTCCCGAGCGGCTCAATGCCGCAGGTTTACAAAGAAACCCAAAGCCGGCCGGAGGAAGAGCAGGCTGAGATAAAGAAGAGCGGCACCTATAGCTGCATTGTACTCGCGATGTCTTAAATAGAGATCAACAGAGAACTTGCCCGACAACACTTCGGTTTGGCTGGAGAGCGGAGCCGCCGGGGTAAGTCGCGGAATAAGACGCGGAACCCGACGGCAATACGCGTCGAAATCAGCGAAATTCGAGCGCAAAAACCGCTCTTCCGATGCGATTACAGGCACATAAATGATCAAAAACATGGCAGCGAGCATTGCAGCCACAGGCCAACTGAGCAGAGCCACCGCAAAACCGGCGGCAATCAGGATGGAGCCAAGGTAGAGCGGGTTGCGGGTATAGGCGTAGGGGCCTGTCTGCGTAAGTTCCCGATTCTTTTTGACATAGCCCGAAGCGTACCCGCGAAGCCAGAGTCCCGGCAGGACGAGAAGCAGACTCCAGGCTATTGCGGCTAGGTGCGGCTCCCGACGCCAGAGTTCGAAGAGATAAAGCGCGGCGGTCAGGAAGCCAAGCGGCACGCGGATCCGGCGGGCTACCTGCTGCCAGCGTTCCATGCCCTTGGGGCCTTTGGGATTCGCGCCTTGTTCCTGCTTCGTCATAAGGCGGACCCAGAATAAAGCAGTTCTTCGGCTGCCTGGAGCACATCTTCGGGCGTGATGGTAAGCAGGCCGGCCTCGGGTGCCTCGTGTCGGGTGTGATCGCGACGGCTTTCGGGGCTGCGCAGCACCCGGAAGGGCGTACCGTAGGGACCGTTGCGGCTGGGGTCGGTGGGACCATAGATGCCGACAACCGGACGGCCGAGCGCACAGGCCAGGTGGAGCGGCCCCGTATCACCGGCTATGGCAAGGCTCACCCTGCGCGTGATGGCAATGAGTTCTTCGACGGAACAGAGCAGCGGAGTTGCGCCGCCCCCGGTCCTCTTTACGACGGTGTCGGCAAGACAGACTTCGCCGGGCCCGGCATTGACCAGCACGCTGAAAACCGCGGTTCAGCAGCGCACGCGCGACATCCGCATAGCGCTCGACAGGCCAGCGCTTGGCGCCCCATCCGGCGCCGGGGTTGATGAGGACCGTGGGCGAACCGGGGAACACCTTGTCGGCCCAGGCCTCTGCGGCAGGATCCACAGGGAGCCACGGCTGAACCGGGGCCAGCGCATCTCCTGCTGCGGCGGAAGCCAATTCCATATCCTGTTCAATCACGTGCGCCGTATGGGTATCGATGCGCTCGGTGAAGAGCCAGCGAGCGGCCCATTCCCGCGGTTTCGATTCGCCGATAAATCGTCGGCTGCCGGCCATGCGGCCAATTACCGCTGAACGCAACGCGCCCTGCAGATCTACGACCGCATCGTAGTGTTGCTCTTTGATCGTGCGGCGAAGCGCATTGATATCGCTGCAAGTCTTGCTCGCGAAAGGGCTTTTGCGCCATTGTTTGGAGGATACGATATGCAGGCGATCAACGACCGGCTGCATCGCCGGTTCTCCGCCGGTGTCGCGGCCGGCACTTCCTTCCGCCGCAAGCAACGGACTCCACAAGGGTTCAACGACCCAGTCGATCGTCCATTCGGGATGGGCAATGCGCAGCGCAGTAACGGCTGGGAGAGCATGGAGAATGTCGCCCATGGCGCCCAAACGGACCACGAGCAGACGGAACTTGGATTGAGTCTGCAAAGTTCAATTTTCTCACAAGTACGCATGAGAACAACCCATCGCGAGGCGCGCCACCAGCCATTCAAGGGCGGCCGATTCACTTTCGATCTCGGTGGTCAGATGCGCGGTGAGGATGGGCAGATCTTGCGGCAGGATCGAAACGAGGGGCCCGAGGCGGATGAGGTCTTTTTCGGTGGTGATGAGCGCACATACGCCGCGGCCCGGTAAAGTCGCGAGGTCGATAAGATCGTTGAGGTCAGCGGTGCGATAGCTGAAATGATCGCGAAATGCAAGGCGGCCAGCGATCTTAACGCCAGCGGCTTCTAGGCCTGCGAAGAACTGCTCCGGACGCGCGATTCCGCAGAAGGCGACGACAGGTCCCGGGACCTGCGGAGTCTCCATGCGGCGGTGGAGACGCCAGATGGAACCGGTCCAACCCCATGAGCGAAGTTCGGCTTCGAAATTGGGATCGTCTGCCGGGATGGCGAGAACGTTTGCCCGCAGCGTTGCACGCAATGCTTCGCGCAGGTTCCCAGCAGGGAGAAGATGGTCGTCCCAATCCTTGCGACTGACGAGAAGAATGTCGATATCGCGGTGGAGCTGGCGATGCTGAAATCCGTCATCAAGGATGTGTACGAGCGGTTGTTCATTCTGGCCGGCGTCCGCTTCGGCGAGTACTCCGGCGTCGTAGCGATCCGGAGCAACGTAGACCTGAACTCCGGCCTCGCGTGCGATCAGAAGCGGCTCGTCGCCGAACTGGTCCGCCGAGCCGTTGAGGTCAACGCGAAGTGGAACCGCGGAGCGGCGGCCATAGCCCCGTGAAAGTACATCGACGTGGAATCCGCGCTGGGAAAGGAGTCGTGCCAGTGCGATGACGAGAGGTGTCTTGCCAGAGCCGCCGGTGGAGAGGTTGCCGATGCTGATCACCGGATAGCGCAATCGGCGAATTGGTTCCCAACCGTGGCTCAAGCGCAGTTCGCGGAGCGCGAGGCCTGCAGCATAGAGCGGCACCAGCGGCAGCAGCATGGGTCGCTTCATGTGCGGTCCTCGTCTCGTCGGTCGTCGTCTCTTCCCAGCCGGCTGGCGGTTGCGGGCGATACAGATGGAAGTTGCAGAACTTCGCGCAGGGCATCGATGGAGCGTGCGGTCGCGCCTGCCTGCTGCTCGAAGACCTGGCGAGCCCGCACGCCCATTGCCTCGGCTTCCTTACGATTGATAAGCAACTCGATCAACACCTCTGCCAGCTCTTCTCGCAGCGCGATACGGATGGCGTTGTGTGTCCGCAGGTCCTCGGTAATCGCTCGGAAATTTGCGTAATGCGGACCCATCACAATGGGAACGCCAAACTGTGCGGGCTCCAGCGGGTTGTGCCCGCCGCCCGATGGTACGAGGCTTCCGCCGACGAAGGCTACGGCCGCCAGCGAATAGACGGAGGCCAGTTCGCCGATGGTGTCGAGCAGCACGACTTGCCCCGAGCGCAGAGCGGGAATCGCGCTTACCGCCTTCCCTTTCCACTCCGAACGGCGAACCGACGACGCACCCGACCCGGCGAGAATCGCAGAGACGGCTGTAAAACGCTCTGGGTGGCGCGGCGCGAGCACCATAATCAGGTTCGGATCGGCGGCAAGCATGCGAGGCCAGACCTCGAGGAGTGCCGCCTCTTCACCCTCAAGCGTGCTGCCGGCAACAAGAACCCGCGTGCCGGATCCCAGGATCTTCAGAACACTTGTTGCCTCGGACTCTTGTGCTGCACGTACGTCAAATTTCAGGTTTCCCGACACGCTGACGAACGCCGGCTCGCAACCTAGCTCAATGAGCCGCTCCGCGTCAGTGGCCGATTGCGCCAACACGCGCCTGAGCTGCCCCAGAATCGGCCGCCACAGACTGCGCAGCATCTGGTAGCGCGGCCATGAGCGGTCGGAGATACGGGCGTTGACGACGGCCACCGGAATATTCCGCCTGAAGCAGCCGTTGAGCAGGTTGGGCCAGAACTCCGTCTCAGCCAGGATAAGCATGTTGGGCCGGAGCGCATTGAGATAGGCGCGCACAGCCCATGGCAGGTCGAGGGGACAGTAGAAGACGCGGGCTGCTCCAAAGCGCGTACGTGCCAGCTCCTGGCCGGTGCGAGTGGTGGTGGAGATGCAAAGACGGTATCCCGGAAAGGCGGCCTCGATCTCCTGCACCAGGCGGCTGACCGCCAGCACCTCGCCAACGGAAACGGCATGAAGCCAGATGACGGGCTTGCCGTCGGCGCTCCGTAACCAATGCGGCACCCGACCCAGCCGTTCGGCTAACCCCTCGCGATACTTCTGTGTAGTGACCATCCGCCACAGCCACCACGGAGCGCCGGCCACCAGGACCGTCAGCAGCGCGAGGTTGTAGAAAATGAGAACCATACGAGACGGAATTCGCCTTCCACCGGTCTAACCCTCAAATGATACAGTCGAGGTCGATGAAGGTCGTTCGCACGCTCCCGCTTCTGGTCGTTGGGCTCGCGGTCTCAGCCGGGGCCGTCAATCATACGGCGCCGCCGGTGCAGCCGGCTACCTCCTTCCCCGCCGTCGAGGTTCACGACGAGGAGCACGTCGCCATCGCCGTCGAGCCTTACGACACCAAGGAAAAAGAATCCATCTTTCGTGTCGACTATCTTGGCCACGGCGTCATGCCGGTGCGTCTCATTATTACGAACAATGGCGATAAGCCCATTTCGCTACGCGATGCGCGGATCCTTTTCTACACTGCCGGCGGAGACAAGATCAATGCTGCCGAGCCCGAAGATGTGGAGCGGCTGATGACGCGCAGTGAACGCGAAGGCAAGAAGATTCCCATGCCCGGGCCGCTGCCCTCCATCAAGATGAAGCCGAAGGCCAGCAACAAGGATATCGAGCAGGATTTCGACCAGTTTGAGTATCAGGCGCTGGTCGTCGAACCGCACACCACGCGCGCGGGATTTCTGTTTTACGATGTATCGCAGCTCGATCATCCGCTGGATGGCGCCAAGATGCATCTGCACGAACTGCGTGACGCTGAGGGCAAAGAGCTTTTCTACTTCGAGATTCCGTTCGACACATATCTGAAATCGAAATCGAAAGAGATGAAGTAGTGGCATTCTGCAATTAATCTTGATCCATGCCAGAAAAACATCGCTGCAAATGGGCTGAGAGCGATCCACTTATGCGCGCTTACCACGATGCAGAGTGGGGCGTGCCGGAGTTTGACAGTCGTGCGCTTTGGGAACTGCTGATGCTCGAGGGATTTCAGGCCGGGCTGGCCTGGATCATCGTCCTCCGCAAACGCGAAGCTTTTCGATCTGCATTCAAGCAATTCGACCCGGTGAAGGTGGCGCGCTTCAAAGAAGCCGATATTGCGCGATTAATGCAAAACCCTGGCATCATCCGCGCACGCGCGAAGATCGACGCTACGATCCAGGGCGCCCGCGTCTTCCTTGAAATGAAAGATGCCGGAATCGATTTTTCTAACTGGGTGTGGGAGCTGGCCGGTGGGAAGCCGATCCAGAACACCGGACCGCTCCCTGCGGAGTCGCCGCTCTCCGCCACGATCTCGAAGGAACTCAAGCGGCGCGGATTTAAATTCGTTGGGCCGGTCATCGTCTATGCGTGGATGCAGGCGGCCGGAATGGTGAACGACCACGCAGTTGACTGCTTTCGCCGCAAGGTTTGTGCGAAGCTCGCCAAGACACGAAGCAGAACGTGAGCAAAGATGAATCGGCCACGGCAGGAAGTGCGAATTCAGCAAAAATCGGAGTTACTCCGGATTGCCCACGAACCTCTCCCAATTCGTCATCGACCGCGCAAATCCCGCAATCTGACCGACGCATTATGATCTGAGTTGAAGCAGAAAAATGGGGTTCGCCCAAGAAACAAGGTTTCTTCAATGGGAAACAATGTCGCCGCTGCGCGGAATTCTCGCCCCTTAGATATTCGGGACAAGGCTTCCGAGGTTGTCAAAGAAACCCCGTTTGAGGCCATAGCCAGCATCTGCTCTGTTCTGGTGGTGGGCCTATTCATTCTGACCTTCTTAGCTCAGAACTACGTTATTCCATCCGGTTCGATGGAGAACACGTTGCTCGTAGGCGATCACCTGGTCGTCGACCAGATCACGCTCATGGCGCCCGCTTCGTGGATGCCGCTAATCAGGTATCGCGAGCCGAGGCGCGGCGATATCGTGGTCTTCCACAAGCCCGTCAATCAGCCTGGTATTGATGCCACTGACGCCGACGGAACACCACAATACACTCCCCTGGTGAAGAGGTTGATTGGCGTACCGGGAGATCATATTCATCTACGCAACGGCATTGTGATTGTTAATGGCGTCGCACAGCCTGCGGGATTTGCGCAGCCGACAACGACGGATAACTTCAACGAGTTCCTCGATGATTTCCCCGCAGTACCTCCAGACGGCGCGTCTGGGTCAACAGAGTCGTGGGCCGTGAACTTCTCGAGTTATATCCAGGACGGCGACCTGGTGGTTCCACCCGGCATGTATTTCATGATGGGCGACAACCGGCACAACAGCCTGGACTCGCGCTACTGGGGCTTCGTGCCGCGCGCTAACATACTTGGCCGTCCGCTTTTCAACTATTGGTCGTTTGAGGCCGCAGACGGGCAACTTGAACAAACAGGATTCGGTCACAAGCTCGCGTGGATCGGCCACGTTCTGGTGCATTTCTTCCCAGACACGCGCTGGAAACGCACTTTCCACGTTGTTCGTTGAACCGAAATTGTAAGATCCCGATTTGATCTTGGTGCGCTCCGGTCGTATGAACCGCCAACCCGGAAATGTCGTTAGCAAGTAGAAATGTCCGCTTTCATCTATGAGCCTGACATCCTCAGCGTCTGCGGACCGGTAACCGTGGCTGTTCGAAAACCTTTGGGTGGCTTTCGCAGATGAGCCTTACTCGAAGTAAGTAGCGGTAGTGGTGTCCGTCTCCCAGATGGTGCAGTCCTTTACGCGCACGCGACCCTTGGTCATCTCGGCGAGTTGCTCGTTGGTCTGGTCGTAGAAGAACTTGGCGATGTTCTCAGCCGAGGGATTGAGCTCGGTGAACGGTTCCAGTTCGTTGAGCATCTGGTGGTCGATGCGATCGATAACGGGGCGCATCACCTGCTTGAGCAGTTTGAAGTCGAGCAGCAGACCGGCTTGGTCCAGTTCCTTGCCGTAAAGCGTCACGCGCACCTTGTAGTTGTGCCCGTGCGGATTCTCGCACTTGCCGCGGTAGTTGCGAAGGTAGTGCCCGGAGGAAAAGCCGCCCTCCACGGTAACTTCAAACATCAGCGATCCGATCCTGTCGCGGGGAGATATCCCTGCATGATTCGATTTTAGTTCTTCCCGCTTCGCCGCGGTCCCGCGCCGCCTACAAAACCTTTGGTATCAGCAGTCAATCGCTGGGTGGGTGCGAGTCGCGCCGTTTACGACGGGCGGTCTGGCGTTGTTCTGCGCTGCGGCGGTCCACCTGCTCAAAAAGGTTGCTCATTACCCCGATAAGGGCGCAGGTGAGTCCGGCGAGCAGCATCAGCAACGCGACCGTTCTCCAAAGAGAGCCGTTGGTCGGCAGTCCCGGCTGGAAGCTCGACGGGATCATGGTCATGCCTGCCGAGAGCAGCGCAAAGAAGCCGAGTGCGGCTGCCAGGATGTAGAAATTTCGCGACATGTTCGTGGAAAAATGCCTCTTGAGATTTTACGACTCAGCGGTCAGCTTGAGAGATCGGCGGTGTTCACCAGCTCAACACCGGCGGAGGCGAATTCCTGCTCGATAGCTGCAACTGACCCGTTAAGGTCGATGGCGCGGCAGGCGTCGCGGAGAATCACGGCGGGTAGACCCAGGCGGCGCGCGTCGAGGGCCGAGTAGCCGACGCAGTAGTCATAGGCGAGGCCGGCGAGGAAGACGCGCGTGAGATCGCGCTCACGCAGGTAGCCCGCGAGACCGGTCTGCGTGGTGCGGTCGTTTTCGAAAAAGGCGGAATACGAGTCGATCTCGCGGCGGAAGCCTTTGCGCAGGATGAGTTCGGCACGGGTGAGTTGAAGCGCGGGGTGGCAATCGGCTCCGCGAGTGCCTTGGACGCAGTGATCGGGCCATAGTGTTTGTGGGCCATAGGGGAGTTCGATCTGCTCGAAGGGCTTTTTGCCGGGGTGGGCCGAGGCGAAGGAGTTGTGGCCGGGGGTGTGCCAGTCTTGCGTGAGGATGATGTGCTGGAAGCGCGGCGCAACGGAATGGATCATAGGAATGACGGCGTCGCCGTCGGCAACGGCGAGCGCGCCACCGGGGCAGAAATCATTCTGCACGTCGATGACGAGGAGGACGTCTTGTGGAGTGATCTTCATTTCTAATCTGTCAATGTCGTTAAATTCAAGCTGAGCGGTCCACTCCGATGATAAGGACTTCATCTTTATCTGAATCGAAATCTTTGTTGATATGAAGATGAAAGCCACTGTCGTAATCACTGAGTCCGACTTGAATAAGAAGCTCGCCCAGTTTTACTAATCCGTCAGAATTGCCTGCGATAAAAGGCACACCGTTCACTTCAAACCGACTGAGCCTCTCGTCCCCTGTATAGGAAATGGAAATGGAATCATGTCTTGCGCCAGTGGCTTTCGCCGAGCCATCTGAGAACTCCACCAAGTGTGACCTCTTCAATTCAGCCTCCTAGATCCTACCCAAATCATTTCTTGATGCTGTCCTCGAAGAACGCTTCCACATCGGTAATTGTTGCGGTCATGCGGTAGGGCGGAAGGCTCGCGAGAAACGTCTGGCCGTAGCGCTGCTTCCGGATGCGCGGATCGAGCAGCACCAGCACGCCGCGGTCTTCGAGGGAGCGGATGAGGCGGCCGAAGCCTTGCTTCAGCGTGAGCACGGCGGACGGGACCTGGTAGTCGAAGAAGGGCTTGCCGCCGGCTTCTTCAATGGCTTTCATCCGTGCCTGGACCACGGGATCGTTGGGCACGGCGAACGGCAAGCGGTCGATGATGACGCAGCTGAGCGCTTCACCCTGCACATCCACGCCCTGCCAGAAGCTCGACGTGCCGAAGAGCACGGCATTGGGCGTAGTTCGGAATTGCTCGAGCAGTGCTTTGCGGGGAGCGGTGCCGTGCAGCAGGATCGGGTAATCAAGTACCGGCAGCAGGCGCTCGTAAAGGTCGCGCATCTGCGCATAGCTGGTGAAGAGGCAGAAGGCGCGGCCCTTGGACAGCTCAAGCACGCGCCGGATGCAGTTGGCTGCTGCCTCGGGGAAATCGGGGTCGCGCGGGTCGGGCATGTTCGGCGGGAGGTAAAGGAGCGCCTGCTCACCGTAACGGAAGTGCGACGGGACAACCAGCTCGCGCGCATCGGTCATGCCGAGGCGTTTGCGGATGTGTTCGAAGCCGCCCTGGACGGTGAGCGTCGCCGATGTGAGAACCACAGTGGGAATGTTCTCGAAGACCATCTCGTGCAGAAGTTCCGACACATCAATGGGCGTGGCTTGCAGGAATGTCGCTCTTGATTGGGTCCGATGAAGGCGTGTGCGGCTTCCTGCAAAACGTTCCTCAGGGGCTAAAGCCCCACCCGATTGAGCACCTCTTTCGGCACGGCTAAAGCCATGCCCCTTCAAAACATCGGCTCCTTGGGCACCCTGTGGCGTGGCGCGGCGTTCGAGCCAATAGACCATGTTGCTGGAGTTCGATTCGAGCAGGAATTCGAGCTCTGTCCGCAATCGCGCAACGCGCTTGCGCAGTCCGGGAGCCTCGTCGATCTCGGTCAACAGTTCGATCTCCGACTCGAGCAGACGCAGCGTGTTGCGCAGCGAGAGATACATATCGCCGGAAGTCTCAAGAAATTCTTCGCGATTGTCGAAGGGCTGGCGGCCATCACCATTGCTGGGCAGGCTCGCGAAGAACATGCGGGCGCGATCGCGCAACTGCTGCGTCGTGTAAGGCAGCTTTTCGGCGCCGGGCTTGGCACGGAGGAGAACGTCGGTATCGCGCGCCAGCTCCTCAAACCGCACGTTCGACACGGACAACCCGAAGTAGCTGGAGGCGACATCCTCCAACTCATGTGCTTCGTCGAAGACCACCGCGGCAGCTTCCGGCAGAATGCCTGCATCAGGCGCACCGGCGGCTTCCTGCTTCACGGCGAGATCGGCAAAGAAGAGATGGTGGTTGACGATGATGATGTCGGACTCGAGGGCGCGGCGTCGCATCTCGGTGATGAAGCAGCGACGGTAATCCGGACAGGTTGACCCGAGGCAGGCTTCGCTGCGCGCGTCGAGCTTGTGCCAGAGGGCGCTCGACTCCGGAAGTTCGGAGAGCTCGGAGCGATCGCCCGTCTCAGTCGTCTTTTCCCACTCGGCGATCTGGCGATACTGGTCGATCTCTTCGAGGCCGGACAAAATTGGCTGATCGCGCAGGGCGACGAGCTTGTGTCGGCAGAGATAGTTGGCGCGGCCCTTCATGTAGCAAACTTGCAGGTTGCCGAGCAGCGATTCCAGGAACGGCACGTCGCGGAAAAAGAGCTGATCCTGGAGAGCCTTCGTTCCCGTCGACACGATGATGCGCTGACCGGTGAGGAGAGCTGGCAACAGATAGGCGAGAGTCTTGCCCGTACCCGTTCCGGCCTCGACGATGAGGTGGCGGCGCTCAGTGAGTGCACGCTCGACGGCCTTGGCCATTTCGAGCTGGCCGGGCCGGTATTCATAAGGCAGCGGAGAACGGGAAAGAATGCCGCCGGGCGAAAAGAATTCGTGCAGCGTGGGCAAGGCGCGGGTTGATGTTTGGGAGGAGGCCATCGGTGGCAGGTACTGCCTCCATCATAGGTCAGGCTTCGACAGCGTAGTTTTGTGCGGGCGCCGGGGACTTGCGCGGGCGGCAACCGTTTTGGAGCCGAACCGCTGTAACGAACCAAATTGGGGCGGGGGAGTCCGCCGGACGATAGACTGAAGATGCTGTCTTTTCCGAGGAGAACGCTTTGCCTACGTATCGCAGATCGGTAATTCCCACGCGGCCCGGAGCCGAAGCGCTGCCTTTGGTGGCGATTGTGGGCCGTCCAAACGTGGGCAAGTCCACGCTGTTCAACCGGTTGACGAAGAGCAGGCGCTCGATCGTAGGTGACGAGCCGGGCATCACGCGCGACCGCATCTACGGCGAATACGAGTGGATGGGGCGGCGGTTCCGGCTGGTCGACACCGGCGGCATCGTTCCCGATGACCCGGAATTGATCCCCACCGAGATCTACAACCAGGCGAAGGTTGCCCTGGAAGAAGCACAGGCGCTGGTGATGGTTGTCGACGCTCGCACGGAGCTGGCCAGCCCGGATTACGACCTGGTTCGGCTGTTGGGGCGATCAAAAAAGCCGGTATTCCTGGCGGTGAACAAGATCGAGGGCGAGGCTATGGCCTACGCCGCTGAGAATTTCCGCCAGCTGGGCATCAAGAACGTGTACGCAATCAGCGCGGAGCATGCGCTGGGCATCGGCGATCTGCTGGATGCGATATCCGAGGCTATCCCTGCTTCGGAAGCGGAGACTGCGGCAGAGACGGCTGAGGAAATCGCAGAAGAGGCCGAGATCTCTGAAGGTGGCCCGCTCGCACCGGGCGAGGAAGACGAATCGCACAAGTGGTTGATTCGCACCCACGGCGAATTTGAGCAACGCGAGACGGCGGTAGCCATTATCGGGCGGCCTAATGTCGGGAAATCCACGCTGCTGAATGCTCTGACGGGAACATCGCGCGCCATCGTCTCGCCCATTGCAGGAACCACGCGCGACGCGGTGGATGAGGCGATCGAGTTTGAAGGGAATACCCTGCGTTTTGTGGATACCGCCGGGATCCGGCGCAAGGGCAAGACGCACCTGATGGCCGAAAAGATGAGCGTGGTGATGGCGCGACGCCACCTGGAAGCGGCGGATGTTGCGCTGCTGGTTATCGACGCAACAGAAGGTGTGACGGGTGCCGACGCAACTATCGGCGGCTACGCGCACGAAAGCGGCCGCAGCGTCATCATCATCGTGAACAAGTGGGACGCGGTAACCACTGCACGAACGGACGGCAAGCCTCCGGCGGATCGCGAGATCTTCGAGACGCAATTACGAAGAGCGCTGAAATATCTGGATTATGCGCCGGTGATCTTTCTTTCCGCCCTGGAAGTGAAGGGGATGCCGCGTGTTCTCAAGGAAGTAAAGTCTGTTGCGGCAGAGCGGCGCAAGCGTGTCACCACAGGCCAGATGAACCGCTTCCTCGATAAGATCGACTTCCAGCGCGCGCCGGTGCCGATGGCCAAGCGGATCCGGATCTTCTACATGACCCAGGCTGCAGTGGCCCCGCCGACGTTCGTGCTCTTCACCGATCGGAACATCAAGCTGCACTTCGCTTTCGAGCGCTTCCTCGAAAACCAGATTCGCGACGCTTTCGGCTTCAAAGGCACGCCCATCTGGTTCAAGGTCAAAGCTAGAAACGCTGACAAGGACGAGTAACCGCGCCGTTCGCCGTTTCCTGAAACTCCCGCCTTCTTTTGCCGATAGAATGAATGGCGCATTTGCGTCTGCTTCCCTTTGGGCGTCAAAGCGCGCGTCATCGCGCGCGAGACATCCGTTCGCAGGCGTTGTTATGGGGGGTCAGCCAATGGGAGGAACCATGGCGGACAAGCACGCCCACAGAAACGGCGCAGAACATTCTGAAGATTCAATCGTCACCCTCGAACATTTGAACGGTTCGACACCAGCCCACGAATTCGACAAGATCCACAGGATGCGCCTGGGCAAGGATTGCAACTACGAGAAGGAATTGCGACGCCTGCAGGTCGAACTGGCGAAGCTTCAGGAATGGATTCGTCACGAAGGATTGCGCGTTGTTGCGATTTTTGAAGGACGAGATGCGGCAGGCAAGGGTGGAGCGATCAAGAGGATAACGGAAACTCTGAATCCGCGCATCTGCCGCGTCGTGGCCCTGGGCACACCGACGGAGCGGGAAAAGACGCAATGGTATTTTCAGCGATACGTGCCGCACCTTCCGGCAGCGGGCGAGATGGTGCTGTTCGACCGCAGTTGGTACAACCGCGCGGGTGTCGAACATGTGATGGGCTTTTGCACGGAGGTGGAGTATCTGGAATTCATGCGGACCTGCCCGGAGTTTGAGCGCATGCTCGTCCGTTCAGGAATCCTGGTGATCAAATACTGGTTCTCTGTCAGCGATGAAGAGCAGGAACGAAGGTTTCAGGAGCGGATGAAGAATCCGACCAAGCGCTGGAAGCTTAGTCCGATGGACCTTGAGTCGCGGAAGCACTGGGCCGAGTATTCCCGCGCCAAGGACGAGATGTTTGCGGGCACCGACGTCAAGCAGGCGCCCTGGTACGTGGTGAATGCCGACAACAAGAAGAGAGCTCGCCTGAACGTTATCCGGCACCTTCTGTCGCTGATACCTTACCGCGACCTGACGAGCAAACCACTACCGTTGCCGCCCATCAACAAGAAGAACTACACGCGACCGCCGATGAACGAGCAGACGTTCATCCCTGAGATCTACAAGTAAAAGCAGCCCGATCGTGCAATCGGAGCGAATCAGAGCGAACTAACGGGCTGGCGAATAGAAGGTTTGGTGTAGCCTTCTTCGGCCAAGTGTTTGCCCATCTGCGCGTACATGTCCGGATTGGTCGGCTGGATAGTGCCGAGCCCGTCGACGTAGCGGTTGAACATGGAAAAGGCTGCTGCGATAAGCACGGTGTCGTGAATCTCAAGGTCGGTGGCACCGAGCGTGCGTGCGGCCAGCACATCGGATTCGGTCACGAGTTTGCCGTCCTGCTGGACTTTTCCGGCGATCACCAGCAACGCCTTGAGCTTTGGACTGATGGGCGCCGAGACGAAATCTGCCTTCACCTTCTCCACAACCGAGGCGTCGCCGAGATGGTTCGCGGCTGCGGCTCCATGGCTTAACGCGCAAAATGTCGTGCAATTTCGCGACGAGACAAATGTGGCAATCAGCTCGCGCTCGCCGGGCGTGAGCGAATTTGGCTGGTGCAGGAGGATGTCAGCCAGTTCGCGCATGGGCTTGGCTGTCTCGGGGCGATACGTGAATCCGGCGCTGATGCCGGGATAGCCTTCGGGAAGATTGATGTGCGGCATGACGACCTCAGTTCTTAGTTCAAAGTTCTTAGTTCAGAGTCCAGGACAACACAGGGCCGAAGTTCGATGCAATTCTCCACAGTGGCGCACTGTGAACTTCGAACTAAGAACTGTGAACTGTTTCCAGATACTCCTTGCTTGTCTGCACGTAGCCGTTGCGCGCGACCATGCGGCCTCGCTCGCGGTAGAGCGCTTCGTCATCTGGCTGCACGGTGCCGAGTCCATCGACGTAGCGGTTGTACATGCAAAATGCTGCCGCGATCAAGACCGTATCGTGAATCTCGAGATCGGTCGCGCCTTGCTTACGTGCATTGTCGACATCCACAGCGGTGACGAGCTTGCCATCCTGCTGCACTTTGCCGGCGATGACAAGCAGCGCCTTGAGCTTGGGAGTGATGTTGGCTTGCGTGAAGTCGGTCTTCACCTGCTTCACCAGCGCCTCGTCGCCGTCCAGGTGCGCGGCCGCGATGGCTCCGTGAATGCTCGCACAGAAGTGGGTGCAGTTGCGGCTGGATACGTAGGTGGCGATCAATTCGCGCTCGCCTTTGCTCAACGTGCTGGGCCCAGCGAGCAGAATCTCGACCAGTTCATTCAAGGGCTTTGCTGTTTCGGGGCGGAAGGCCATGGCGCCGCGGATGCCGATGTGTTCTGGCGGAAGTGCGATATGGGGCATGGGGTGGGTTCTCCAGATTTCTGTTGTTGTCTTTCAGTTTCAGTTGTCAGCTTTCGGAGCCTCGAATATCAAGGAGAGATGGAATCGGTAGCGACAGAGCGCGGGACTTCATTGCGGCGCGTGAGGAGCCAGCGGACCGGAAGACCACAAAGTACTACACCGGCACCCAGCAGCGCTGAAACGGGGTTATGCATCAAGAGCATCACGGCGAGTACTCCGCTGCCGGTGATGAAAACGATGGGAGCGAGCGGATACCACCAGCGGCGGACGGGGGTGATGGTTCGAAAGAGAGTTGCCGCGGTGAGGGCAAGAAATACAACGGCGGAGAAGATGATGAAGGCGAGGATGCGGTCAAAGGCGCCTAGCATCAGGACGAGCAGCGCCATTCCCGTTTGCAGCAGAACGGCGTTGGCCGGTGAGCCAAAACGCGGATGCAGACGCGACAGTGCGGCAAGCGGCCCTGTGGATGTCGTGCCTGTTTCTTCTCGAGCCAGTGCATACGTGACCCGCGGAACAGCCATGCTGAGCACCATGAGGCCGCCGAGCACGCAAAGCACAACGCACATCGAAAGGACCCGGGCTCCTGCTGCGCCGAAAAGTGCCTGTCCAAAGAGCGCAACAAATGCGGTGTTGGATCGGATCTGCTGCATCGGAACAACGGCAACGAACGCGAAGCTGAGCAGCAGATAGATCGCCGTCACAATCAACACGCCGCCCGAAAAGGCAACCGCAAGGTTGCGTGACGGATTGCGGACTTCACCGGCGATTTTTCCGGCCTCCCACCAGCCTCCGAAGCAGAAGAAGGCGCTGATAGTAGCTCCAGCAATGGCGTCGATCAATGGATCAGAGCCCGGACGGCGCGCCGAAAGCGGTCCAATATTGGCCATTGTGGCGTGTCCTGAAAGGAACGCCCACCCAACCAAAGCAGCGAGCACCGGGACCTTGAGCCAGTTGAGGGCGGTCATTACACCGCTGCTTAGCCGTGTGCCGAAGTAGTTGAGCGCGCCCAGAATGAGCAGAATCAGCGCGGGGAGGGCCTTGGCGACTGCAGCGGGAACCGGGAAGAGTGCCTGGACGTAAGGCACGGTGCCAACGCAAAGCGCAGCGGCCACGCCGGGATACATCACGATGGCGGCCATCCAGCCGTAGAGGAAAGCTGCGCGCGGACCGAAGCCCCGGCGAAGATAAAGGTATTCGCCGCCGTCGTGCGGATTGCGGATGGCGAGTTCGGTGAAGCAGAGCGCCCCGGCAAGCGTGATGAGCGCCATCCCGCACCATACTGCTGCCAGCAGCGCGGGCGAGCCCAGCGACCGGGCCATCCCGGCTGGGGTGAGGAAGATGCCGAGGGAGATGGCTTCTCCGGTGACGACGGCTGTAGCCGCCCACACGCCCATCTGCCGGCTGGTTTGGGGATCCGCCTCCATGGTTTGGTTATCGTAACTGACCATCCGTATAACTGCGCATCAGTCTTTGGGTGGATAACCTGCGCCCATCGGGATCTTTCGCCGGCGCCATGAGCTGCCAGCTATTGGGGTGCAGTGGCTGTCGGTGCAGATTCGGGTTGCTGGTCAAGATGCGTGATATGCACGCTGGCCTGGGTTTCTGGGACCGTGCCGTCGTTGACCTGGGCTTCGATTGGCTTGCCTTGAACCAGGACACGCGGCGTGACGGTGCCATGTGCTGGCACCAGCACTCGCTCGGTGGTCGAATTGGTTGCCGAGCGCACGGTCACAGGCACTTGCACGGCAACATATCCGGCATTGGATATGGTCACGGAGACGAGCCAGTTGCCCGATTGCACCGCGTTGGGGAAGATCCTGTCGATAGTGAGATCGGGAAGGCCGTGATCGGCATCGACCCAGTCGGCGAAGAGCCAGTTGAGGTTCTTGCCGGGTGCTGCGCTCTTCAAAGCGGCCTGAAACGACGAAGCAGGATCGCCGCCGTTGCCTTCCGGCTCCTTGTTTGCCGCGCCGTTGGACGCGCGGAGAGCGGCCGCGAGCGCGTCATCGCCAACCAGATCGCGCAGCATCCAGAGGATATATGCAGCTTTTGTGCGGTAATAGACGGGCGAGGTGGCTCGGTCGAGGGGCTGACCAATGCCTTCACCAGGACTCGGTGGTTCTGCGAGTGCCAACGCCTGTCGGCCCGCTTCGAGCGTACCCAATGCCTGGTCGCGATGGTGCTGGCGGTCATCCCAGAGCGTGCCCATAAAGTTGGCCGTACCTTCGTTGAGCCAGTAGGGATTGGGCGCCATCCACGCGTGGGTCAGAGCATGAGACAGGACCGACGAAAGCTCGTCAGGAGGTCCGTCACGGACCGGAATAACAAGCAACGGACCGGATTCCCATGGAACATCTTCAGGGTCGGGTAGATCAAGCACCGTGAGCTGAGTGCGCGAATTGGGCCCGAGCCAGCGTTCAATCATTCCAGAGACGCCGGTTGCGGCGGTTAGCCAGCTTTTGACGGCCGATTCGTCTTCAGGGATGGTGTAGGCCGTCAGGTGGGCTCCCGGATGGGCGGTCTGGGTAGCGACGAAGAGACTGGGCGATTCGAAACTCAGCGTGGTCGGGCCGGTATCGGAGGTCGCGATGCCGGGCACATCGGAGCTCAAGCTCCGCGGATCCATCACCTTGAGAGGAATTGTGTTGCCATCGACTGCGGCAACGGTGGGCGCCTGCCCGTGCGGAAACTCCACAGTCAGGCGGAGACGGAATCTGGTGCCGGACGAGCGAAGTTTCTGCCTGCCAATCTCTTCGAAAAGACGTGCTCCATCACCGAGTGCGACCGGAACGCTGGCAACTGGGTACCAGACGACATTGCCGAAGCCGCGCAGGCCCGTAAACGCGGGACTGATCTCGTCCCAGTCGGAATGGGCGGCTGAATCTTCAGGGGTTCCCACCGAGAGAAGGCGGCGAGCGGTTGCGGAAATGGCTCCGGAGTAGGTGACGTCGAGTCGAAGCGTTGCACCGGGGGCGAGCGGCTCAGCGAGCGGTACCACAGCCTCGTGAAGTTGGCCGGTGTGGTCGGAGTCGGAGTTGATGGTTGCCACCGGGAAGGAGACGTCGCGCCCGGCGATGCGGATGCGCTCCCAATTCAGTGACGAGGAGATTTGCAGCGGAATGCGGGTCAACGGGGACTTGCCGGTGTTGAGAACCGTCACGGTTGCCCGTGCGGCAAGTTGTTGAGCCGTGGTATGGAGGTGCACGTCGAGATCGAGACCGGTTACGGCAACAGACTGGCGCACGGAGTCTTCCACCGGTGGGGCATCGGCCGCGTGCGCGGTCGGCTTGGCGGCGGGTCCGGTGGTGCTGACGGTGTTGCCGTTGGCATCGACGGATCGCTGAAAAATGACCTTGCCGGCGGGCGATGTGGGTTGCGAAGCGGGCTGATCCTGATTCGGCTGAGAGCCACTTGGATTCGTGCTTTGAGTGGTTTGGGATTTGCCGGGGAGAACAGCCAGGAGCGCGGCGATCGAAGCGATAGCCAGCGTCCGGGCGGGGGACAACTTCATGAACCTAAACCTTTCTGTTTCTTATTGGACGCGGCTGCGCCCGATGCGCGAGCACTTGCAGGCTGGCGAGCGGCGGCGCGGCGCTGGCGGGCAGCCTCGTAGAGGACCACGGCGCCGGCTGCAGAGACGTTCAACGAACTGACTCCTCCCGCCATGGGAATGCGAAGCAGATGGTCGCAGGTGCGGCGGACAAGGTCGTGGAGGCCAGCACCTTCGCGGCCTAGGACAAGAACACAGTCACCGGTGAGATCGAATTGGTCGTAGTCGGTCGTGCCGCGTTCGTCGAGACCGATAACCCAGATGTTCTGCTCCTTCAACTCCCCGAGCGCGCGGACGAGATTGACGACGCGGGCGATGCGGAGATGTTCGGTGGCCCCGGCGCTGGCCTTGACCGCGACGGGGCTCGAATGGGGCGGCACGGCGCTCGGTTAGGACGATGCCGTCTACCCCGGCGCCGTCGGCTACACGGAGCAGTGCGCCCAGATTCTGGGGATCTTCCACGCCGTCGAGCGCGAGAAGCAGCCGCGGTTGCGAGGTGTCGGGCGCGGTGAAGAGGTCTTCAATGGCCAGCGCTTCTCGCGGGCGCACTAGAGCTACTACGCCCTGATGGGCCGCTGTGCCAGCGAGGTGGGTGAGGTGCTCGCGCGGTTCCTGACGAACGCGTACGCCGGCCTGTTTGCAATCGGCAACCAGGCGAGCGAGGCGCTCGTCGTGGCGTTCGGCGGCGACGAGGACGTGATCGAAGCGGCGGCGGCCGGCCTTGAGAGCTTCTGCAATCGGGTGCACGCCGTAGAGGACTTCCATGCTTCTAGTGTAGATTGCGCTACGGCTCCGGGTGACGGCGGCGCGCCACGGCCAGACAGCTTTCAATGGCCTTCGCAGCCCGGCGTTCGCGGCCTTCGACGGTCTGTGGGTAGAAGATGCCGAGCAGGTGATTCCTGCGCTGCGTCGGAGTCATCGAGTCCCAGCCGCGGCGGGCTTCCGGTTGGAGTTGAAACGCAGCGCGCAGAATCGGCGGCGGTTCCACTTCGCCTTCCATGGCAAGCATCAGGCTTTCGGCCATGGCCTCGGCGCGCTTCCGACGCGTCCCGGTGGATTTAGCATCGGCGATGAAGTTGGTGAAGCCTTTGCGCATGGAGGGGCTCATGGCGTCGAACCATTTCTTCAGCGCACGATCGCCCTTGAGGATTTTGGCGAATTCGGCTGGCAGATCAATGACGAGTTCGCCGAGATCGGGCGCTAACTTGATCAATGCGCTTTCTCCGGCGCGCACGCGCGCACCGGCCTGCATTTTCTTGTTCACGATGAGCACGTGACCTTGTCCCTTGGCGCCGGGAATCAGCGCGGTTTTGAAGGCGAACCCGTTGATTTCTCCGAGGACGCGGCGGCTCTTCCAGATGGGCCACGCTTTCTTCAAGTCGATGGGGACGCGGGCAATGACCCATCGTGGCGAGGTGCCGGTGGCTTCGAGAGTGGTGCGAAAGAACGTAGATAATTTGGAGTTCACGGTCGGAATTCACAGTTTCACACATTGTGCGGGGCAGCGTGGATTCCGACGCAGCGGGCGGCGAAGGTGGATCTGCTGCGATGCGAGTGAGAACAGGGGACCGGCTTTCAGCTACTAGCTCTAGTTGGGCTGATGCGGCGTTTTGGTCTGGCGGGCGGGATGTAGTGGAAGCGGACGAGGTAGATTTTGTCGCCGGGGCCGTGTTTGGCAACTTTCAGCAGGTCGAGCACGCCTAAGAAGCCGGATTCCCGGGCAAGCTGAGGTGTGATGTCGGGGAGGCCGATGGGTTCGATGGAATCGACTTCGATTTGGCCTTCTTCCATGGTGTAGCGTCCGCCAACTTTGACGCGCGGGCTCTGCCAGATGCGGACGCTGCAGGTGATGTCTCCGCGACGGACACCGTCGCGGAGACGCTTGGTAAACATCATGGGAGAGAGTTTACGTGGCAGGCAGATGCTACGGGAAGGTAGCTCTTCTAACTGAAACGCGCAATCATTGTCATCCCTTGAGGAAAGCCAAGAGATCGGCATTGATGGTGTCCGCTTGCGTCGTGGGCATCCCGTGTGGGAAATCCTTGTAGGTCTTCAACGTTCCGTTCTTCAACAATTTCGCAGACAGCGGCCCGGCGGCGACATAGGGGACGATCTGGTCGTCTTCACTATGCATAACCAGCACAGGAATGGTGATCTTCTTGAGGTCTTCAGTGAAGTCGGTTTGGGAGAAGGCGACAATGCCGTCGTAGTGTGCCTTGGCTCCCCCCATCATGCCCTGACGCCACCAATTTTGGATGATGGCCTCCGACGGTTTTGCGCCCGGCCGGTTATAGCCATAGAAAGGCCCAACCGGCAGGTCGCGGTAAAACTGCGTTCGACTGGCGGCGAGTTGCGCCTGCAGATCGTCGAACACTGACTTGGGAAGGCCGAGCGGGTTGGCTGGAGTTCTCAGCATCAGCGGCGGAACCGCGCTGATCAGCGCTGCCTTGGCCGCTCCGCTTTCGCCATGCCGCGCCAGATAGCGCGTCACCTCGCCTCCGCCGGTTGAATGGCCGACATGGATGGCGTTTTTCAGGCCGAGATGAGTGGTAAGAGCGGCCAGGTCATCCGCGTAATGGTCCATATCGTGCCCGTCGCCGGTCTGGGTGGAGCGTCCGTGGCCACGGCGGTCGTGGGCGATGACGCGATAGCCATGACGCAGGAAGAACAACATCTGTATGTCCCAATCATCGGCCGACAAGGGCCATCCATGGCTGAACACGATTGGCTGGCCTGAACCCCAGTCCTTGTAGAAGATCTCGACGCCATCTTCGGTTGTGATGGTGGGCATTTTGCCTCCTTTGAAATAAGTCCCTCGTTGGATCACACCTACTACTGGGATGACGCAGGATTACAAAGCGCAAATGAATTCTGGGTCGCATGCGCTCTGAAGAGGACGCCGGTGGAATGCAGCGTTTATCGAGCAGTCGCGGCTGGCGGCTGGACCTGCGGCTGCACAAGCTTGTATCCGGCTGGAACGTCGAAGTGCGACGGATCGACGGGGGCCGAAGAGAAGTTCGATGTGGTGATCTGGGTTTCCATCAGGATGGCACTGGTTGGCTGTGCCTGAGCGGCATTCTGATTCTGATCTGGCGGCGGGTCCTGCTTCTTCTTTCCGAATCCGCCAAAACCGAAGTGGCTGGTCAGCGCTGAAGAAAGGCCCTGTTTTGCCACGTCGCCCGCGCTCGGGCCGGCCGGTGCGGCGGGCGTGGGCGCTTCCGATGCGGCAGGGAGTGGCTGGCCGTTGACGGTGGTGCCCATGCGCATCACCTGCATGATGGGTACGCCATCGAGCTTCTGCATCTCCTTGGCCATATCGCCGAGCGCCTGCCCGGCGCCAGGATTCTGCGCCAGCATCTTGCTGAAGTCGAATCCCAGCCCCAGCGTACCCTCGGACATTTTCTCTCCCATGCGCTTGTAGAAGTCGCGCACATGGTCGTAGCCGGGGATCGCTGGCACCATCCACATATCGTTGGTGATGGCCATTGCGCCCGACTGTTGGGTCTGCGTGTCGGTCGCCGTCATGGTCATGGTCAGGATGGCTTCATTGCTATCAAGGCCGCTGATTTGCTTTTGCGCACCGGTCTTGCGCACCTTGACGTCGAAACTCATCTTCACGTTCTGCGCGTTTGGATCGGGTGCGGGCTGCGGGGCCGGTTGCGCCGCCGGCTGATTCTGCATCTGTTGCCGCGCGTTCGCAATGGCCTGCTTCATCTGGTCGAAAGTCATCACCGTGTAAGTCTTCTTGAGGACGTCGATGTTGGTGATGGTCTCCTTGTCGAGATCGATGATCTCGATGTTGTCGGGCGACACGTTGGCGAGGCGATTGTCTTTTAGATAGATGGTGGAAACGATGGGGTCGCCGATATGGCGCGCCTGCGAGCTGAAGACGCCGACGGTCTTCATCATGTGCAGCAGCGAGCCGCCGGTGAGCTGGGTAGTCTGCTGATAGGTGTAGTCAGCAGCGTGCAGGGTAATGGGCAGAGCGAGAGCAAGCAGAAGCGGGATGCGCTTTGAAAGGGGACGCATGATGAATCCTCCAGGTGGGATCGGCGGTAGGGAGGGACAGCCCACAGCGAGCCGCTCGATTGGCTCGGAGTGTACCCGGACAGATAGTGCGCGTCAACGGGAGATCGTTTCCAAACGTCTGCGCCTCGAAATCGGAGATATCTCCGTCCCGCTCTGTCGTCGATTTGATGAAACAAGGACGGCTTCGAGTTGAATGTCCGTTGGGGTTACTTCTCAACGAAGTCGCGGAAGAATAGAGGTAAAAATCCGCGATTGGCCACCGCATTGGCCGATAATTCGTGCCTTATTCATCAAGATAGGGCTGTTTCGCAGGCAGTTTCGAATGGATTGCGGGCAAACCGCCGCGGTTATCGCTGAAAACGCCGACACCGCGGCACGCTCTGTTATCGATAGCTACCGAAAAACCAAGCAAACGGGAGTGGGCGCGGGTATCTCAGGCAGATTTACGTTTGGCTGACTTGGCCGGCGTCTTCACGATGCCGATGCCTTTGGCTGGAGTTTCCTTCACGCTCTTCGGTGGCTTCTTGGCTGTGCGCGTGTCGGAGCCAATGCTCTGGCGCAAGGCGTCCATCAGGTTGACGACATTGTTCGGACGCTGCCTGGGGGCTTCGTCGATAGGAAGCGGCAGGTTCTTGACCTTGGCTTCGACGAGGGCCTTGACCGCGGTTTCATAGCTGTCTTCGAATTTGCCGATGTCGAGCTTGGCCGACATGCGCCCAATGAGCGTCTCGGCGAGTTGCAGAGAGTCGGCGGCGATCGGCGGCTGCTTGATGTCGCGAAAGTAGTCGGCGCGATTGCGTAGTTCGTTCTGATAGCGGAGGGTGTAGGCCATCATGCCGGGGCTATCGGCGCCTGCGGGCACCAGGGCGATGATGTTTTCGCGACCGGAGAATGAGACTTTGCCGATGGCGGCCTTGCCGGTTTTTACCAGCGCCTCCCGGACGACGTTGAAGGCCTCGGCCGACATTTCGTTTTCGGGGGTGACGAAGTAAGGCTTTTCAATGTACTCGGGATTCAGGTCGGCGATGTCGACAAACTGTGACACGCCAATGGTGTGCTTGGAGGGGACGCGCAGGTTCTCGAGTTCGCTGGGCTCGATGATGACGTATTTGCCCTTGCTGTATTCATAGCCCTTCACGATCTCGTCGTTTTCGACGGCCGTGGTGGCCTCGCGGCTTTCGGCCGCGCTCTCCAGCACCTTCTGGTGGCGGATCCGTTCGCCGGTGCGGCGGCTAACCTGGTGAAAGCTGATCTGGCCCTTGCTTTCGGTGGCAACGTAGAGACTCACTCCAAACGCAACAAGCGAGATTTGAACGTTGCCCGACCAATAAGGACGTGCCATGGAAAACCACCTCAAGGGCGGGCCTGAAATGGCGTGGGAAGCACAGACCCGCAGAGTCAGGAGTTTAGCGCATTTTGTAAACGTCGGAGAAGTGTATATCTAGTAAACGACAGGACTTTCGTCATGTCTTCGCCCATAGATTTAGCAAACCACGAGCCGGCGCAGAAATCACTCCGGAGGAAGGCCGCCCCACTGCCAGAAGCTCGTGTATTGGGCCTGCGCAATCCAGGAGGAGAGCTGTGCGTCTGGACGGCGTTTCACGTACGGAACAGCCCACCCGATGGTGGCTCCGGCGATTTTGTCCGGCATGTTCTGCTCGACGCCAGTGGCTTTCTCGAAGATCTCGGGGTGCTGTAACCCTTGTTCGCAGAGATTGACGAGGCGGTCGAGGGCGTGATGGTTTGCGGAGTACGTATCAATCCGGTTGGCTTCGCCAAGTTCAGCCAGCATAATGAGCGGTGCGAGCGCGTAGAGGTGGTAGTGGAGCGCCATGCCGGCGCGCTGGAGTTCGCGGGGCAGTGCTCCGCTGGGGCCAATCTCATCCGTGCCGGCCTTGAAAGCATCCATGCCGAAGTGGAACTCGCGCGTGTCGTTGCGGGCAATGCCGGCGGCGCAAACGGCGAGTCCGGCCCAGTAGCGATGGTTATTCCAGGCGTCGCTGTTGGGGTTCTTCATTTTGTCGTCGACATAGTCGCGGACCTGGTCAGCGAGAAGCCCAAACCATTTCTGGATTTCCTTGTCCTGCTCGGGCCTGCCGACGCCGGTGTTGCGGACCTTGAGGTAGGCCATTGCCGTGGCGGCCAGAAGCCACTTCTGGACGTAGTGAGCCTGGCCGGTGGGCATGGAGGCGGACCACGCTTTCGCCGATGCTGCCGCGAAAAGCAGCGTGTAGACGCATTGCGCGCCTGCCCTGCTGCCATGGCGCAGATAAGCGTCAGCTGCCTGCGTGGTCCACTCGCCCAGGTGGTCGGGCCCTTCGGCTCCTTTTTCATAGGCAGCCTTCTTCACTGGGTCGATGACGGAATGGTGCGCATCGATGTAGTAGCTGTCGACATCGAGCGACTTGGAGAACGGCGGCGGGTCAGGGCAGGTGTAGGCGGCATCCGTCAATGCAACCGGACGCCCGTCCCAGGGCGACTTGAGCTCGGCTGCGGATGCGGTGGCCGCACCGCTGAAGGCAATGCAAGCACAAAGAACGAGAGGCAGGCCCCTGAGGGGCATAGGAGATTTCATGGCAGTGAAGGGAGTCTCCATTTAGAAGACGGAGTTGGGCTCGATGGAGTTGCGCACTACAGCCTTGTTAACCAATGCGCAGGTTCGTTCGTTGTTCCCGGTAGAAGGGCTGAAAGCCACTTCGATTCGAGGGAAGACAACAATGGACAAGCGTCGCCTGATGTACCGGATCCTCTCCGCAATCGCATTTTCTGTTCTGCTTATGGCCAGTCTGGCTGTGGCACAGCCGCGTACAACGACCCCGGCACTCGGATCGGTGGCGACAACGGCGCCTGCCCCCAATGAGCGCGATGTGGCGGCGACGCAGACGGAGCTTATCCGGCTGCTGCGGCTGAGCCCGACGCTGACCACGGTGGTTTCACACGATCCGTCGCTGCTTTCAAATCCGGATTATGTTGCACGCAACAACCCGCAACTCGCAGCATTTCTCGCGGCGCATCCCGAGGTGGCACGGAATCCCGAGTTTTACCTGTTCTCGCATTTGAAGCACGAAGAGGGGCAGCCGGATGAGGCGCTGGAGCGGGCAGTGTGGCCGGATGTGTATCGTTCGGCGCCGCCGCAGTCAGCTTTCGGTGATTTTCTGAGCCATGATTTCGCGCCGCTTGCCGGATTTTTGGGCTTTCTGGTCGCGCTGATGTTGATGATGCGCGTATTCATTGAGAATCGCCGCTGGGGCCGCATCTTCAAGCTGCAAAGCGAAGTGCACGGCAAGCTGATCGACAAGTTCACCAGCAACCAGGAACTGGCTGCGTACATGGAGACTGAGGCGGGCAGGAAGTTTCTGGAGGCGGCGCCGATCCCGATTGCCTTCGAGCAAGGCCGCCGCATGCCAAGTGCCGTGGCGCGCATATTGACACCGCTGCAGGCGGGGATTGTGATGGTGCTTCTCGGCATCGGTCTGCTGCTGCTGCGGCACGCCGGTCCCGATATGGATACGCCGATGCTGGTCTTTGGAACCGTAGTGCTTATGCCCGGAATCGGCTTTATCATCTCTGCAGGCGTTTCGTGGCTGCTGGCGTCGCGGCTGGGCTTGATGCCCGCGGATACGGCGGCACAAAGCAGGTTCGATTCGCCTATGGGCGCTTCCTCGGTATTCAAGGACGGGCAGTGAGTCACGGGGAGCCCGGTGAAGGTGAGAAAGCAGAGGCCGATGCCCTGGGAGTCGATCATTCCGAACGTGCTGGCAGGCGAGGGACAGCCTCTTGCCGCCAGCTCGCCCGCCGCAGCGATGGATAACGAGCAGTTCGCAGCGTTCTATGCGCGATCGGCTCGATCGCTCTGGGCCTACCTGGCGCGTGTGAGCCGCGATCCAGCGCTTGCAGACGACTTGACGCAAGAGAGCTATGTACGGTTTCTGTGCGCGAGCCATCCTGAAGACGGCGAAGTGGCAGCGCGCCGGTATCTATTCCGAATTGCAACCAATTTGTTGCGCGATCACTGGCGCCGTCCGCGCTCGTCGTCGATTGACGAGATGCCGGAGGAGTTATTCACGGCAAAATGTGGTGTGGCGCAGTCGGATTCGCAGGCGATGCTGGGGCCGGCGATGGCGCAGATGCGGCCGCGCGATCGGCAGTTGCTGTGGCTGGCGTATGCCGAGGGCTATTCGCATCACGAGATCGCAGAAGTGACGGGCCTGGCATCGGCGAGCATTCGGCTGCTGCTGTTCCGGGCGCGGCGCAAGATGGCGCGATTGCTGCGGCAGGGAGGTAAAGCATGAGTCCGTTTTCATGTGCGCGCGAGCGGGAAGTGACGGAGCTGTTACACCAGGGCTATTGGCCGGATGCGTGTCCGGCGGAGTTGCGTGGGCATGTCGAGGCTTGCCGCGTATGTTCGGACCTTGTGGTCGTTGCGCAGGCGTTTCAACAGGCGCACATACAGACAATGCCTCCGCCGCGGATGGAGTCAGCCGGGGCAATCTGGTGGCGTGCGCAGTTGCGGCGGCGGAATGCGGCGATCGAAAAAGTTGCGCGGCCGATATGGGGTGCGCAGATCTTTGCGCTGGTGGTTTCAGTGGTCGTCGCAGCGGGCGTGCTTGCCTGGAAGGGGAACGTGCTGAAGGCCTGGTTTGCGGAGCTGCCGGGGGCGCTGCATCTGGATGCGCTGGTGCCGGCCGCATTGTCGCAGTCGGGTGGAGTTGGTTCGATTGTGCTGCCTGCATTAGCAATGGTGGCGCTATTGAGCGGCGTGGTGGTTTACCTGGCCACGGAAAAGCAATAAGTCGGTTGCATGTTTATTCAATTGGAAACTTGACCTACAGTATTTGTTCGCTTTCGACAGCACAGAGAAAGCCCAGATCGGGCAAGCTTTGACTCGAGTTGCGCTTGAGAATCTCGAAGAACGTGGACATTGAACAGCGGGCCGCGAGCCGGATCAATCCGTTGATGAATCTTGTTCCGTTCTGAGACGGATTTCGACTGTCTTGAGAGCGACGGCAATTCCGCCAAAGATGAGCGCGATAGAGATGGCATCAGTCTCACCGATGAATCTCTCGCCGTGAGCGAATGCGCTGAGGAGGCGCGTGCCGATCAAAAACAACAAGCCGGTGAGCGTCATCAGGATCGCCGTAGAGCTGCACAGGAGCAGGAGAATGTTGGGTGCGGATCTCGTCGAGGCGTTCATTCTGGGGGCCTCCTGATGGAGTGCCTCTTACGCTACACCGACGACCGGATATTCAGATGATTCTTTGTAAACCAGCCTGTTACGATTTGCCTCTTCCGATTGCGACCAAAGTCATCAAAGCAGTCCGAGGCGATTCTAAACAGTCTGCGAGAATGACGCAGTGGCTGCAGGAACACGCCACGTCATATGACTGGATCGTTCGGGGAAGTTTCACTTCAATCCTCGGAGGCAAGAGCCGTCACATGCCAAGTTGCCACTACCTCCGCATGGAAGCAATTCCACACGGGTAATCGCAATCCGATTCTGGATCGGATCCATCGACGCTGTTTACGGAAGCAGATTGATCAGAGGGTTAGAGAGAGCAAGACGGATATGCCGGCTTGCGCCGGCATGCGTTTGCGACCACCACGGCCTGGGTTAGCTGGTGATGGCGTTGGCGGCCTGGTCGTTCTCGATCAGCGGGCGAAACGCGTTGATGAGGTTTTCGACCTGCACTTTTTGCAAGCGGAGGAGATCAAACTTCCGCGTGATCTCGTTCAGCTCCGTCATGGCTTGTTCGTAGGCGATGCGATAGGGATCCATGTCTTATCTTTCTCCACTTGGCGAAGTGTAGCATTGAAAAACAGCGTTAGAACGAAGGTACGGCGTGGGTATCCATCCTAAAGTAATGGATGAAACTTCCCAGCAGCCCTGAGCCGCAAGCGTTCCAGAACCAAGGGCTTGCAGCAGGAATAATCACGGGCTGAGATGGAATCGGCGCACCGCAACCCGTGACGCTAGCCACCCCCAACCTTGCTTTTCCGGGTCTTGCCGGCTAGACACCTGAGCAGTTTTGTTGAACGCTGTGTTCAGAGCCTGATTAATTGATATCCATGGTATCCGGAGTTTTGCATGGAAGAAGAAGATTGTGCCGGGCTGCCAGTAACGGAAGTTTGCAGGCGTGAAGTGCGACGCGCAGGAGATCTTGGATGAAAGTCTCAATTCGAGCAGGGGCGCTGGACGATGCGGCCGCAATTGCGCATGTGCACGTGGAGAGTTGGCGAACGACCTATGCTGGCATTATGCCGGATGCCTATCTGGCCAGCCTGGACGAGACGCTGCGCGCGAAGCTGTGGAGCGAGTGGCTGAGCGGAGAAGCGCTGGTGCGAGTAGCCGAGATGCACGGAAGCGTGGTGGGATTCGCGCATGGTGGACCAAATCGCGAGCACGTGGAGACATGCGATGCGGAGCTCTACTCGATCTATTTGTTAAGGGAAGCGCAGAACCGGGGGGTCGGCGCGGCGCTGCTTCAGGCGATGGCAACGGCGCTGACGGAGCGCAACTTCAAGAGCATGGCGGTGTGGGTGCTGGAGCAAAACCGGTCCCGCGGCTTCTATGAAAAGACGGGGGCGCGGCTGGCGACATCGAGGGTGATTCAGGTGGGTGGCGCAAAGCTGATGGAGGTTGCTTACGCCTGGGCTGATCTGAAGGCGCTGACGACGCTGGCCTAGCGCGTGATGGCAGGCAGATCAGGCCGCAAAAGATTGCGCCATATCAGGCGCATCCGATTCGGATAGAGGTGGAAGCAGAGCTCGCACGAATCGGTAGAAGAAAGCTGTTCATAAAGCCGAAGGCCGGATTGCACACCCAGCCCTCGCTTCTGTCTGCTAGATTCTGCCGAATCCGGTGGCTTACAAAGGCTGAACGTCCGCAGCCTGCCAGCCCTTAGGACCCTTCACAACGTTGAACTGCACGGCTTGGCCTTCCTGCAGACTCTTAAATCCATTTGAGTTGATCGCAGAGTAGTGCACGAATACGTCCTCGCCGTTCTGGCGCGAGATAAAGCCAAAACCTTTCGCGTCATTGAACCACTTCACAGTACCTTGTTCCATTTTTTCCGTGTTTCCTGGTATTGAATTGCGCTGGATGAATCGGAGCGACCACTGGCAGAATCTTGCTTGTTTGGGCGAGCGCTGCTCACGCCCGGTTCGACTCTAACGCTATCTCAAGTGTACCATTTCACCGCAAATTTTCCGACGTAATTTCCCCGATTTGGCTGCTCATTTGGCGCTGGCTGGTTGCCATATCAATTAAAATGAGCAACTTAATACGACACACTCGGCTGTGATACGTTGAAGGGGCGTCATGCCCAAGGATCTTGTCCCCGAACTGCTGGCCCGCGCTACCGAAGTGCTGGAGCGTGAATTTTCCGGCCTGCCTGGCTTCGAGACGGCACGACGGAGCGATGCCGACGCTGGGGCGATGGCTGCAGTGCTGGAGGAGACGGCGCGGCGCCTCGAGGATAATTATCCCTACTTCCATCCGCTCTATGCCGGGCAGATGCTGAAGCCGCCGCATCCGGTTGCGCGGGCGGCGTATGCGCTCGCAATGACGATCAATCCAAACAACCACGCGCGAGACGGGGGTCGGGCCAGTTCTGCCATGGAAATTGAGGCCGTGGCGGAGATCGCCGGGATGTTCGGGTGGAGCGAGTACTTGGGACATCTGACCTCAGGCGGAACGATGGCAAACCTGGAGGCGCTTTGGGTCGCTGGACAGATGGCGCCGGGCAAAAGAATTATCGGGTCGGAACAAGCGCACTACACGCACCATCGAGTTTCAGCCGTTTTGAAGCTGGAGTACTCATCCGTAGCAGCGGATAGGCGCGGACGGATGCGACTGGATGCGCTGGAAACAGAGCTCAGCAAAGGGGATGTGGGCACCGTAGTTGTGACGCTGGGAACGACCGCGGTGGGCGCAGTGGATCCGCTGCCTGAGATTCTGGAGCTGCGGGAGCGCTATGGGTTCCGGGTGCATGTGGATGCAGCGTATGGCGGCTATTTCAAGCTGATTGAGGACGCGCTGGACGAGCCGGCGCGGCGGGCGTACGCGGCCATCGGACAGGCGGATTCAATCGTGATCGATCCGCACAAGCACGGGCTGCAGCCGTACGGGTGTGGGTGCGTGCTGTTTCGGGACCCGGGGGTGGGGCGATTCTACAAGCATGATTCGCCGTATACGTACTTCACTTCGAAGGAGTTGCATCTCGGGGAAATCAGCCTGGAATGCTCGCGCGCCGGGGCGGCAGCGGTGGCTTTGTGGACGACACAGAGGCTGTTGCCGCTGAAACCGGGCGGGGAATTCGCGCGAGGCCTGGCGGCTGGGCGGAGGGCAGCGGCGGAGCTGGATCGGCGGCTGCGGGCGGATGAGAGGTTTGAGGTGCTGACGGCGGGCGGACCGGAGCTGGATATCGTGGTTTGGAAGATGAAGGCAGCGACGGCGGAGCAGGCTTCGGAGCGAGGACAATCGATTTTTTCGGCATGTGCGGGGCGCAATCTTCACCTGGCACTAGTACAATTGCCGCAATTCTGGTTTGGGCCGGCGGATGATGCAAGTCCGCTCGATGGGCATGTGACCTGCCTGCGATCGGTGCTGATGAAGCCGGAACATGAGGCGTGGCTGGACCGCATCTGGAATGAGTTGAGCGCGGCATGTGGGGAGGCGGGGTAGGAATGGCGGAGTCATTGTCATCCGACGTCAAAATTGAAAACGTTCTCATTCGGGCCGGGGAGTGCGCGGTGACGATTCTTCCCCAGTTTGGCGGGAAGATCGCGTCGATCCGGATTGGCGAACGAGAGTTGCTGCAGTCGCCGCTGGCGCCGATCACACCACGAACGCGGACCATGGCATTTGACTCCGCCGATGCAAGCGGGTGGGACGAGTGTTTGCCGTCGGTGGCAGCTTGCACGGTCAAGACGGAGGCAAGCACGGCAGAGATTCCGGACCATGGGGATCTGTGGCGGGTGGAATGGCAGCCGATGATCACGGAAGCCCATTCAGTGACATACCGAGGAGAGTGTCTTTCGCTTCCACTTCGGCTGGAGCGCACCCTGACGCTGATTGAACGGGCCACTGGTTGGACTTTGAATCTTGACTACTCAATCACCAATTTGAACTTGGAGGAGAGAATCCCCTGGTCGTGGGCGGCACACCCTTTGTTTGCGGTCGCAGAAGGCGATCGGATTGTATTGCCCGAGTCGATCAAGTCGCTGCGGCTGGAGGGCTCAGGCGGCGGACGACTTGGCAGGGGCGGCGACTCGGTTGCGTGGCCGATGGCCCGGCTGGCGGACGGCAGCACAGCGGACCTGACTGTTGCGCAGGCGCCAGACTCGGGGATTGGCGACAAGCTTTTTGCCGGACCATTGAGCGCATCGGAGAACTGGTGCGCGCTGGAGCGGCCTTCGGCGGGTGTTCGCATTCGCGTAAAGTTTGACGCGGAGGCCACACAATATTTGGGTTTGTGGATCTGCTATGGAGGATGGCCCGAGAAGCCGGGACCGAAGCAGGTGTGTGTTGCGCTGGAACCATCGACGGCTCCAGTGGATTCGCTGGCTGTGATCGGGCCTTGGTCTCGCGTGCTTGAACCGGGTGACTGTTTTAGCTGGCCGATGGAAATTGAGATCGAACGAATCGAGAGATGAACGACAATGCATGATCCTGAAGTTTTGCGTTCCTTGCACGTGAGCCGCTTCAAGAGTGAACCGGAGATCTTTGCTGCTCCGGGGCGTGTGAACCTGATTGGCGAACACACTGACTATGCCGAGGGATTCGTTATGCCCGCGGCGATTGACTTTGCGACGCTGGCGGGAATCTCGCCGCGCAGCGATGGCAAGATCGTCATCTACTCAGAGAATTTCAAAGAAGAGCGCACGTTTGATGCGGCGGCGCTGCCCAGGAAAGGCAGCAAGGACTGGAGCGATTATCCGCTGGGCGTAATGGTGATTCTGGCGGGCGAGAGGCATCGGATTCCCGGTTTGAGTCTGAGCCTTCTAGGAGATGTGCCGCTGGGATCGGGGTTGTCGAGTTCGGCTGCGGTTGAAGTCGCAACGGCACTGGCGGTTACATCGCTGCTTGGCGTCGAATATCCGCGTCCGCAACTGGCGCGATTGTGCCAGCGCGCTGAGAACGAGTTCGTTGGCGCGAACTGCGGCATCATGGATCAATTCATTTCAGCGAATGGCGCGGAGGATCATGCGCTGCTGCTCGATTGCCGCGACTTGAGCTTCAAGCTGGCTCCGATTCCATCGAATGTGGCGCTGGTGATTGCGAACACGATGGTGAAGCATTCAGTTGCGGGCGGCGAATACACAACGCGCCGTGCCGAAGTGGAAGAAGCAGCAGCAGTGATTGCGCGGCACCGGCCGGAGGTGCGCTTCCTGCGCGATGCAACTGTCGACGACTTGCAGAAGTGGGGCGCGGAAATGAGTCCGAATGCGCTGAAGCGCGCGCGACACGTGATCACCGAGAACACCCGGACGGTTGCTGCGGCAGATGCGTTGATTCATCACGATCTGAAGGAACTGGGAAGACTGATGGCCGAGGCGCATGTGAGCTACAGCGTCGATTTTGAAGCAAGCTGTGTGGAGGCCGACACGATGGTAACGCTGGCACATGATTTGCCGGGGTTGATTGGTGCGCGGCTGACCGGGGGCGGATTCGGGGGATGCACCATCAACCTGGTTGAACAGTCTAAAGCCAATGAATTCGCAGAAGGGTTGGCCGCAAGTTACGCTACCGAAACGGGAATCGTTCCGCAGATTCACATCTGCCACGCCTCATGCGGAGGGCACAGGGTGGTTGCAAGTCTCTCGCATTAAAGGGGAGGAAGGCTTTCGCGAAACGGGCTTGAAGCATCTTATTACCATGAGGTGGAAAATCGGGTCTCCGAAGTCACCCCCATTCTTGTTCCACCCCTATAACCAAATCGATTTTCCTTGTTAGAATCTTTCACAGGTTTCCAAAGCATTGCCCATGTATGACCGCGACGGGGATTTTCTGACCCATCCGGCATTTTTGAGATTTTCGATTTCACATTGCAGGCATTTTTGCGAGCGCCGCAGAGAGATGTACAGGATGCAACTGAATTCAACGAAACCCTTCTCCTACGAAACAACCCCAACGAGTGGACTGGTCGCGTATTTCTCCATGGAGATTGCGATCAGACCGCGCGATGCCCACCTACTCCGGCGGCCTGGGAATGCTGGCCGGAGACACGCTGCGTTCCGCCGCGGATCTGGGTGTGCCGCTGGTTGCATTCTCGCTGGTGCATCGCAAAGGATATTTTCAGCAACATCTGAACCAGGCCGGCGACCAGACCGAAGAAGTGCAACCGTGGAATCCGTCGGACTTCTGCACGGAAGAAGCGGCGCGCATCAAGGTCTCAGTGGAAGGGCGCGATGTAACGGTGCGTGCATGGCGCTATGACCTGCAGGGTCGCTACGGACACGTCGTTCCGATTTACCTGCTCGACACGGATCTCGATGGCAACTCGGGATGGGATCGCGGACTGACGGATCACCTGTACGGCGGCGACACGAATTACCGGTTGCAGCAGGAGATTGTGCTGGGACTGGGCGGCGCGCGCATGGCCAATGCTCTCGGCCTGAAGGTAAATGTGTATCACATGAATGAAGGCCACGCGGCCCTGCTGACGCTGGCGCTGCTGGAGAGTGAGATGGGCGGCGGCCCGCTGAATTCGCCGACCGAAGCCGACATTCTGCAGGTTCGCAACAAGTGCGTATTCACGACGCACACGCCGGTGCCGGCGGGGCACGATCGCTTCTCGACAGAGCAGACAATCAGGATCCTTGGCGGCGAAAGAACGGCGCGGCTGGAAAAGCTTGGCGTTTTCGAAGACGGCCTGCTGAATATGACGATGCTGGCGCTGCGTTTTTCGCGCTACGCGAATGGCGTGGCGATGCAGCATGGCAAGGTATCGCGCGCGATGTTCCCGCAGTACCAGATCGATTCGATTACCAATGGGGTGCATGCGCCGACGTGGATCTCGGAGCCTGTGCAGCAGATGCTCGATGCGCAGATTCCATCGTGGAGGCGCGATAATCTTACTCTGCGCAATGCCATTGATCTACCCGAGCAGGAGATGCTGAATGCGCATCGTCGCGCGAAGGAAGCTCTGCTGACTGAGGTGGCAACCCGGACCGGGCTAGTACTGAATCCGAATGTGCTGACGCTGGGATTTGCGCGGCGCGCCGCAACGTACAAGCGTGCGAACCTGTTGTTTGCCGATCCGGAACGCCTGCTGAAATTGCGGCGCAGGCAGGCGGGCTGCAGATTCTGTATGCGGGCAAGGCGCATCCAGCAGACGAGCCGGGCAAGGCGCTGATTCACGGCGTGATTGAGACCGCGCGCAAGTTGTCGAATGACATGCTGCGCATTGTGTATCTGGAAAACTACGCGTGGGACCTGGGCGCGCTGCTGACGGCGGGAGTGGATGTGTGGGTCAACACGCCGAGGCGTCCGTATGAAGCTTCGGGACCAGCGGAATGAAAGCGGCGCTGAACGGCGTGCCGAGCCTGTCGATTCTGGATGGATGGTGGATTGAGGGCTGCATTGAGGGCGTGACGGGCTGGGCGATTGAAGACGGCGCTAATGATGCGGAAGAGGCCGAAAATCTCTACAACAAGCTCGAGAAAGCGGTTGTGCCGCTTTACCGGAGCGAAGCCGAGAAGTGGGCGCGGATTATGCGCACGACACTCGCGTTCAACGGATCTTATTTCAACACCAATCGCATGGTGAAGCAGTACACGCGCAAAGCGTACTATCCGGTGAACTGATTGAGACGCACTGCGAAGACAGAGGAGTCGGCGCCGTCTTACGCGATGAAATAGGACGCGCAACCGGAATTCCGACAAAGGTGATCGAAACGAAAGCCCCATGCTTATTGAAGAGCGTGGGGCTTTTCGTTCTTCCTGGGTTGGGGCTGGGCTCGGTGAGTTCTTCTAGGTTAAGCGACCGCGAGACCCAGAGCTCGGTTAATGCGGCTCTGGATCGGATCGAGGATTGCTTCAGGCATGGGCGAGAACGCGGCTGGAATGACCGGCTCGGGCATCGGCACGGCGTGGAACACAGGTTGCATAAGTTCGGGCTCGCGCTCATCTGATCGGGTTCTGCGCTGATCGGCTCTGGCTGGTGGATCTCGTAGAGACGCCTTGGAGCCGAGCGCAGGAAAGGTTCCAGCGCGCCCAAGACGCCCTCGATCTGTCTTTGCGGAGCTGGAGCATATTCGATACTCCTCCATGATCTGGTCGAGGTCGGAATGCGCCACTTCAAGCGCCGCCAAATAAGTTTCGCGATAGCCATGTGAGTCCATAGGGTTTCTCCTCTAGCAGTTTTGGAGGAGCTTTCCGCTCTGCAATGGACGATCTTGTCTCGATTTAGCCCGTCGGGAATCGCGGAGGAGAGACAGCATCTCAAAAATGCTATGGAGCGGAAGTTTACACTTCGGTTACCAAGCTAGGCATTACCCAAAGTGTGTATTTCGCCGGACTTTCGTGATAAGCCGGGACCGGAGTCTCTGAAAAGGATTGACCGAACGCTGCGGGGGAAGCGTTGCCCTGTTCGACTGGGTGCGCAGGATCAAAGGTCGCCGCGAAATGCTTCAAATTGCGGGCGCTATCAGCAAAGCGGACGGATTTCGCTTGACGTGCCGCCGGCGGCGGGCACGTAGCATTTCTGGGTGTAGTCCATGACCATGCGGTCGGCGTTGAATCGCCAGCCCAGGGTGCGGATGGTGCGCTTCATGCGCTTGATCCAGCCGCGGGGCAGTCCGTCGCGGTCGCGATCGTAGTAGAGCGGAATGAGCTCGCTGGAGAGGACCCGGTAGAGGTCTTCGCCGTCGCGGGTGTCGTGGACATCCATGATTGGAGTGGGTGCGGCCTTTGCCGATGGCGAATCCGTTGAGGCCGTCGTAGGCCTCGGCCCACCAGCCGTCGAGCACGGAGAGGTTGAGGCCGCCGTTGAGCACGACCTTCTGCCCGCTGGTGCCGGAGGCTTCGAGGGGACGGCGGGGATTGTTGAGCCAGACGTCGACTCCCTGGACGAGGTGGCGGCCGACGTTGATGTCGTAGTCCTCGATGAAGAGGAACTTGTCGGCAAAGTCGGAGTCGCGCATCATTTCGGCGATCTGCTGCAGGACACGCTTTCCGGGTTCGTCGTGAGGATGGGCCTTGCCGGCGAAGAGGAACTGCACGGGGCGCTTGGGGTCGTTGACCATGGAGGCAAGGCGCTCCATGTCCTTGAGCAGCAGATTGGCGCGCTTGTAGGTGGCGAATCGGCGGGCGAAGCCGATGGTGAGGGCGTCGGGCGAGAGAACTTTGCCGAAACGCTGTAGAGGATGCCGGATTCGCTGCGGCGTTCAGCCTGCTCGACGGCGCGGCGGCGGGCGAAGTCGAGGAGCTGGGCCTTCAGGCTGAGAGTGCGTCTCCCAGAGCTCGCCGTCGTCGACGTTCTCGATGGCTTCCCAGGTGCTCTTGGAACCGCTGCGCTGCTGCCATCCGACGCCAAGATGGCGATCGTAGAGGCGGCACATCTGCGGCGCGAGCCACGACGGGACGTGGACGCCATTGGTGATGTGGCCAATGGGGACGGCGTCTTCAGGACCGGCCGGGATACAGACCCTTCCACATGGCGCGCGAGACTTCGCCGTGCAGTGAGGAGACGGCGTTGACGCGGCGCGCCAGCTTGAGACCGAGGACGGTCATGCAGAAGGTCTCGCCGAGTGTCGGTGGGATGTTCGCGGCCGAAGCCCATCAGGTTTTCGTGGGAGATGCCGAGCTGGTCGCGCAGCGGTCCGAGGTGTTCTTCGATCAGGTCGGGATTGAAGCGGTCGTGGCCGGCAGGGACGGGCGTGTGGGTGGTGAAGATGACTTCGCGTGGAATCTGGCTGGCAGCGGCGTAGAAGTCGAGCCCTTCTTCTTCCATGCGCGAGCGGATGGCCTCAAAGACGGCGAAGCCGCTGTGGCCTTCGTTGAGATGCAGGACGCCGGGCGAGATGCCCATGGCCTTGAGCGCGCGGAATCCGCCAACGCCGAGAAGCAGTTCCTGGCGAATGCGGGTGCGGGAGTCGCCGCCGTAGAGGCGCGAAGTGGTGTCGAGGTCCTCAGGGGCGTTGCCGGGAACGTTGGAGTCGAGCAGGAAGAGATCGCAGCGGCCGACCTTGACTTGCCAGACCTTGGCGCGAATGGCTGCACCGCGGGTGGCGATCTCAACGATGACAGGCTGGCCATCGAGGCCGATAGCGGGCTGCATGGGAAGTTGATTGATGTCGGTCTCGAGATATTCTTCGCGCTGCCAGCCTTTTTCGTCGAGGCGCTGGAGGAAGTATCCCTGGCCGTAGAAGAGGCCGACGCCGACGAGCGGGATGTCGAGGTCGGATGCGCTCTTGATGTGATCGCCGGAGAGCACGCCGAGGCCGCCGGAGTAGATGGGCAGCGATTCGTGCAGGCCGAATTCAGCGGAGAAGTAGGCGACAGGGCGCGGGCGGAGCACGCCGGCATTGGCTGCGCCCCAGGTGCGGTCTTCGAGCAGATACTCCTGCTGGCGGCGGTAGACGTAGTTGATGCGGCTATGAAGGACGAGTTCGGTGGCGCGGCGCTCGATTTCGCTGAGCGGCATTTCGTTGAGCAGGGCGATGGGGTTCTGATTGAGCTGGCGCCAGCGGACGGGGTTCAGATCGCGGAAGAGATCTGATGCAGTCGTGATCCCAGCTCCACCAGACGTTGCGGGCCAGGGCCCAGAGCCGCTCCTGCGCGGGGGCGACGAAGCGATCGAGGGTGCGGGCTTCGCTGACGACGGGCGCGACCTGGTCTGCGGCTTCGGCGAGCATGCGGATTTCGCTGTCGCGGAAGACGCGGGGCTCCTTGGTTTGCACAACGAGAACGCCCTGGAGGATGCCGCGATCGATGAGCGGAACGCCGAGAAACGAGTGATACTCCTCTTCACCGGAGTCCTTGAAGTACTTGTAGCGGGGATGGCGGCTGGCGTCGTCAACGGCGACCGGGCGGACCTGCTCGGCGACGAGGCCGGCAAGTCCCTCGTGCAGGGGCATGCGAAGTGTGCCGATGCAGCGTGCGTGGAGACCGAGGGAAGCGGCGAGGACAAGGTTGGAGCGATCGGGCTCAAGCAGATAGGCAGAGCAGACGTCGGTGCGGAAACGAGAGGCGATGAGCGCGACCACGTTCATCAGCGTATCGGCGGGCTTTCCTCCGTCCTTCGTAAGGCTGGTGATTTCATCGAGGGTCAGAACCAGGTTGGCGTCCATCGCTTCAGGAGAAATGCTCATCGATACCTCCGCCCAGTTTTGAATTGCAAAAAGGGGAACACAGATGTGTTTGGTCGAGATGGCGTCAGCGCGAAAAGCCGGAGGGCGAAATGTGGTTCAAAAATGAGTTGAAAATAGCCTTAGGGAATGGCTGAAGAAAAACGATCGCGCGTGAATCTGAATTCTTTTGACGATACCACTAGTGCGAACGTCTTCGCCAATGGAGACGCAGGCTAGGTGGGTCCGCAGGCGTTCTGCACAGGTTCCGGTGCATGGATACACCGCGGGCGCAGTGCAGTCGAGAATGCGCGCACTGTGCGTTAACGCATCGGCTGGCGGAGGATGGTCCTGAGTTTGGCGGGCGCGGTGCGGCGCGGGTCGCTCAGGTAGATTTCGTGGTGCTTGCCATACAGCTCCTTGCCGGCGGCGTGGATCACGTCGTGCATGCGCTGGATGATGGGGCCTTCTTCGGAGAAGGGGCCGAGGTAGAGCGTCTGCACGGATGTCTCCTTCCTCGAGCATCTCGAAGCGGACGCGATCGAGGGCTGGGGGATTCTTCTTCTTGCGAACTTCGTCGAAGGCGGCGTCGACATTGGCGCGGGAGATGAATTCGGGCTGGAGGATCATGGCCGTCCACTTCCAGCTCGATTTGTCTGCCTGGAAAAAGACGCGCGGATCATCGGCCCACCAGAGACCTTCAAGGGGCATGACGCCGTAGTCGATTGCGCGGGGACTCTTTTTGAGCGAGAACTTGAGGGTGTAGGAGAGCGAATAGAGGGCTTCGACAGCCTGCTCGAAAGATTTGGATGTGTTGGGGTCGCCTTGGCCGTCCACCATGAGATAGGTGAGCGGGGGGACGGTTACGGTGGTGATTTCACCGGCGGGCGGCTGGTAGAGATGCTTCCATTGTTTCTTGAGGTCGAGTTTCTCCATGGTGAGCATGGTTCACCTCCGGCATTGGATTGCCGGTGGGAGTATAGCGCTGGTGCGGCCGCCGCGCTGTGACGAAGCGGCTTGGTCTTCGAGACCCACTCATCGCGATAAAACCGCGATGAATGGGGCACAGACTTCCGTCTTCCGAAGAGTGAATGGTGAAGAATCGATGAATGGGGCACACACTTTCGTTAACTGAAGATTGGTCAGTCGCCGGGGGCTTCTTCCAGTTCGGCGCCGATGCGGTGGAGCTTCATGACGCGCCATTGGAGGCGGTCGAAGAAGAGATAGACCACCGGAGTGGTGAAGAGAGTGAGCATCTGCGAGACGAGCAGGCCGCCGACGATGGTGATGCCCAGAGGCTTGCGCAGCTCCGAGCCCACGCCCATGCCGATGGCGAGCGGCAGTCCGCCGAACATGGCGGCCATGGTGGTCATCATGATGGGGCGGAAGCGCAGCAGGCAGGCCTGGTAGATGGCTTCGACCGGCGGCAAGCCATGATCGCGCTCGGCCTGCAGGGCAAAGTCGATCATCATGATGGCGTTCTTTTTCACGATGCCTATCAGCAGAAGGATGCCGATCAGCGCCATGATGCTGAGATCGGTTCCGGTGACGAGCAGCGCGAGGATGGCGCCGACGCCGGCGGGCGGCAGCGTGGAGAGAATCGTGAGCGGGTGGATCAGGCTCTCGTAGAGGATGCCAAGCACGATGTAGACGGCGACGAGCGCGGCGAGAATGAGGTACGGCTCGTTCTTGAGCGAGTCCTGGAAAGCCTGCGCCGTGCCCTGGAAGGTGGCGTGAACGGCAGCAGGGCATTCCCATGTCGGCCTGTGCTTTTTCGAGGGCTGTGACAGCGTCGCCGAGCGCGACGTTCGGTGCGAGATTGAAAGTGAGCGTAACCGCTGGATATTGACCCTGGTGATTGACGGTGAGCGATGTGCGCTGCTGTTCCCAGTGGGCGATAGCCGAGAGCGGGACCATTGCGCCGTTGCTTGGGGAGTCGGCGCGGCCGGTGCCGGGGCGGCGGCAAGTCCGCCGGTGGATGAAACAGCCGAGGTGGAGGATGCCGCGGCGATCATTCCCGTAAGCGTTCCAGAGGAGATCGAAGCGGCGGTGGTGGATTCGCCAGTGGCGGCAGCGATGGCCGCGATATTGGTCGCTACGTCGGCGGTGTTCGATGTGGTGGAAGCGGATGTCGGAGCAGATGTGGTGGCCGATGTGGTCGACGATGTCGTAGACGACGTGGTTGCGGATGTGGTTGTGGATGTACTCGACGTGACGAGTTGGCCGCCTGATGTTGCGAAGACGGCCGGTGTGGCACTCGAGGCGGCAGAGGCCGGAACGGATGTTGTCGCCGCCGAAGCGGCGGTGGCTGCAGCTAGAGTGGTCGAGCCGAGAGTCGCGACGGAGGCAGCGGCTCCGGTGATGGTGCTGGCCTTGATGTAGATGTCGTTGAGCGAGTCGGGGCTGAGCTGATATTGGGGATCGACCTCCATCACCACGAAGTACTGGTTGAGGCCGGTGTACATGGTGGAGACTTGGCGCTGGCCGAAGGCGTCGTAGAGCACCTGGTCGATGGCGGAGGCGGTGATGCCGAGACGCGAGGCGGTGTCGCGATCGATGACCAGGTTGGCGGCCAGTCCCTGGTCCTGCTGGTCGGTTGAGACGTCGCGCAAGTTCTGGCATTGACCGCGCGCGTGCCTCGAGACTGCGGCGCCCAGGTGTTCAGCTCATCGAGGTTCTCGTCGGAGAGCGTGTACTGATACTGGGCCGCGCTGCCGCGACCGCCGATCTGGATGTCCTGATTGGCCTGAAGGAAGAGCGGGCGCCGGGAACGCTGGTCAGCTTGGCGCGCAGGCGATTGACAACCTGGTCTGCGGAGACATGGGCAGGGTGGATGTGAAGCTTCTGCCGCAGGCGGTCGAACCAATCATCGCCGTAGGGCTGATAAGCACGCTCGTTGAGTGGCTTGAGGGCGATGAACATGAAGCCCGTGTTGTTGCTGCTTCGCCCGCCGCCTGCAAAGGCCGTCACCGATCGAAATCGCCGGGTCATCCAGCACCATCTGCGCCAGTTGCCGCTGCTTCTCGCGCATGGCGGGAAAGCTGATGTCCTGCGAAGCCATGGTCTGGCCGCTCGATTCGGCCCGTGTCCTGCTGCGGGAAGAAGCCCTTGGGCACAATGATGAACAGATAGACGTTGAGAAACGCGCAGCCGACGGCGACGCTGAGCATGAGCCACTGATGGCGCAGCACCCAGCGCAATGCCGAGTTGTATTCGTGGTGGAGCCACTGAAAGCGCGTCTTCGCTGACATGCGGTAGATGCGTCCGTGGCGGCTCTCGTCGCGCGGCTTGAGGAACTTGGCGCAGAGCATGGGCGTGGTGGTGAGCGAGACCAGCAGCGAGACAGCGATGGCCACGCTGAGGGTGACGGCAAATTCGCGGAAGAGCTTGCCGACGATGCCGCCCATCAGCAGGATGGGAATGAAGACGGCGATCAGGGACGTGCTCATCGAGAGCACGGTGAAGCCGATCTCCTTGGAGCCCTTCATGGCGGCTTCGAAGGGCTTCATGCCCTCTTCGAGATAGCGGGTGATGTTCTCGATGACCACGATGGCGTCGTCGACGACGAAGCCGGTGGAGATGGTGAGCGCCATCAGCGAGAGGTTGTCGATGGTGTAGCCGAGCAGGTACATCACGCCGAATGTGCCGACCAGCGAAAGCGGCACGGCGACCGAGGGAATGATGGTGGCCCAGATCTCGCGCAGGAAAAGGAAGACGACCAGCACCACCAGAAGGACGCTGATGATGAGCGATAATTTCCACGTCGTGGACGCTGGAGCGAATGGTGGTGGTGCGGTCCACCGCCACGTTCGATCTTGATGGTGGGCGGGATGGCGGCCTGCAGGCGCGGCATTTCGGCCAGGACCGCTGTCCACGGTCGACGATGACGTTGGCGCCGGGAATCTTGAAGATGACGATGAGGATGGCGTCTTTGAGCTTTCCGCTGTGGCCCGGGCGGAGTTGTTGCCGGCCAGGCCGGCGGTATGGATGTCGGCGACGCTGTCAGTGACGGTGCCGAGGTCGCCGACGCGCACCGGCGCGCCGGTCTGCTTGTTGTAGCCGACAATGATGGGCGCGTAGTCGCTGGCTTTGAAGATCTGGTCGTTGTCGTCGATCTGCCAGCGGTGGCTGGGCATCCTGCAAAGCTGCCCTTGGGCCGGTTGGCGTTGGCGTTGGCGAGCGCGGTGCGCACCGCTTCCAGGCCGACGCCGTTGTTGCCCAGCTGCATGGGGTTCAGCTCGACGCGCACGGCAGGGCTGGACGCTGCCGCCGACGAAGACCTGGCCCACGCCCTGGATCTGCGAGATCTTCTGCGCCAGAATCGAGTCGGCCATGTCGTAGATCTGCGGCTTGGGAACGACGTCGGAGGTCAGCGTGAGGATCAGGATCGGCGCTTCGGCGGGATTGGCCTTGCGGTAGCTGGGATTCTGCGGAAGGTACGAGGGCAACTGGCTGCGCGCGGCATTGATGGCAGCCTGCACGTCGCGGGCGGCGGCGTCGATGTTGCGATTGAGATCGAACTGCAGGGTGACGGAGGCCGCGCCGAGCGAGCTGGTCGACGTCATCTGGTTGACGCCGGCGATGCGGCCGAACTGGCGTTCCAGCGGAGTGGCGACGGCGGAGGCCATGGTCTCAGGGCTGGCGCCGGGCAGGCCCGCGCCGACGCCGATGACGGGGAAATCCACGTCGGGCAGCGAGGCCACGGGCAGAATCGAATAGGCAACGGAGCCGGCCAGCAAAAGAGCCAGGCTCAGCAGCGAGGTGGCAACCGGGCGGCGAATGAAAAGGTGCGGAGAGATGCATCGGCTCAGTCCTCCGACGCACGGGCTGTTCATCGAACGTACGGCTGGCCGATGCGGCGGCGCAGTCGAACGCGAGAGCTTGTCGAAGTAGAGATAGATGACCGGCGTGGTGTAGAGGGTGAGCACCTGCGAAAGCAGCAGGCCGCCGACGATGGTGATGCCCAGCGGCTTGCGCAGCTCTGCGCCCACGCCGCCGCCCAGGGCCAGGGGCAGGCCGCCCAGCAGTGCGGCCATGGTGGTCATCATGATGGGCCGGAAGCGCAGCAGGCAGGCCTGGAAGATGGCTTCCTCCGGCGGCTTTGCCCTGGTTGCGCTCGGCGTCGAGCGCAAAGTCGATCATCATGATGGCGTTCTTCTGCACGATGCCGATGAGCAGGATGATGCCGATGAGCGCAATCACGCTGAACTCGGTGCGCGTGATCAGCAGCGCGAGCAGCGCGCCGACGCCGGCCGAGGGCAGCGTGGAGATGATGGTGATGGGGTGGATGTAGCTCTCGTAGAGCACGCCCAGCACGATGTAGACGGTGACCAGCGCGGCCAGGATCAGCAGCGGCTCGTTGGACAGCGAGGTCTGGAAGGCGGCGGCCGTGCCCTGGAAGCTGGCATTGATGCTGGCCGGCATCTGGATGCGCTGCTCGACTGCGTTCACCGCCTTGACCGCATCGCCCAGCGACTTGCCCGGCGCGAGGTTGAAGCTGACCACCGTGGACGGGAACTGGCCCTGGTGCCCGATGGCCAGCTGCGCGCGGGTCTGCTCCCAATGGGCCAGCATGCTCAGCGGAACCTGCGTGCCGTTGGCCGACTTCACGTAGAGATTGTTCAGCGTCGAGGGATCGGTCTGGAAGTTCTGGCCCGACTTCCATCACCACGTGGTACTGGTTCAGCTGCGTGAAGATGGTGGAGACCTGGCGCTGGCCGAAGGCGTCGTAGAGGGTGTTGTCCACGTCGGCCATGGCGATGCCCAGCCGGGCCGCGGTGTCGCGATCGATCACCAGCGTTGCGCCCAGGCCCTGGTCCTGCAGGTCGCTGGCCACGTCGGTGACGACGGTCTCCTTGCTCAGTTCCTGCGACCATCTTGCGCGTGTAGGTGGCCAGCTCGGCTGAGTCGGGATCTTCGAGCGAGTACTGGAACTCGGTGCGGCTGACGCGGTCTTCCACCGTCAGGTCCTGCAGCGGCTGCAGGAAGAGCTGGATGCCTTCGACGTCGGCGACCTTGGGCTGCAGGCGGCGGATCACTTCGGTGGCGGAGATCTTGCGCTCATTCGAGCGGCTTGAGCGTGATCTGGATGCGGCCGGAGTTGAGCGTGGTGTTGGTTCCGTCCACGCCGATGAAGGAGGAGACGTTGTCGACGGCGGGGTCCTGCAGCACGATGTCGACCAGCTTCTGCTGGCGCGAGCGCCATGTTGGTGAAGCTGACCGATCTGCGGCGCTTCGCTGATGCCGAGGATCACGCCCGTATCCTGCACCGGGAAGAAGCCCTTGGGAACCACGATGAAGAGCAGGATGGTGGCCACAAGTGTGGCGATGGTGACCATCAGGGTGATGAAGCGGTGGCGCAGTACCACCTGCAGAGTCTCGCCCGTACCAGGCGATGACGGCAGTTGAAGACTTTCTCGGACCAGTGGTAGAAGCGCGTCTGCTCGTGCTCTGGCCGTTGTCCTGCAGGATGCGCGAGCACATCATCGGCGTCAGGGTCAGCGAGACAACGGCGGAGACCAGGATGGTGACGGCGAGGGTAATGGCGAACTCGCGGAAGAGCCGGCCCACCACATCGCTCATGAACAGCAGCGGGATAAGCACGGCGATCAGCGAGACGGTCAGCGACATGATGGTGAAGCCGATCTGTTCGCTGCCCTTCAGCGCCGCGCGCATTGGGCTTTCGCCGGCTTCGATGTAGCGCGAGATGTTCTCGATCATCACGATGGCGTCGTCGACCACGAAGCCGGTGGAGATGGTGAGCGCCATCAGCGTGAGGTTGTTGAGCGCTGTAGCCCAGCAGGTACATCACGCCGAAGGTGCCGACGATCGAGAGCGGCACCGCGACCGAGGGAATGATGGTGGCGGCGAGATTGCGCAGGAAGAGGAAGATGACCATCACGACCAGCGCGACGGTGAGCATCAGCTCGAATTCGACGTCCTTGACCGAGGCGCGGATGGTGATGGTGCGGTCGGTAAGCACCTTGACCTGAACGTTGGCCGGCAGGCTGGTCTGCAACTGCGGCAGGAGCTTGTTGATGCGGTCGACGACAGCGATGATGTTGGCGCCGGGCTGGCGCTGGACATTCACGATGACCGCCGGCTGGCGATCCATCCATGCGGCCTGCTGCGAGTTCTCGGCGGCGTCCACGATGGTGGCCACGTCGGAGGCGCGGACCGGCGGCGCCGTTGCGATAGGCGACGATGACCGGCTGGTAGTCGGCGCTAGAGAGCAGCTGGTCGTTGGCGTTGATGGTGTAAGACTGGCGCGAGCCGTTGAGCGTGCCCTTGGCCTGGTCGACGTTGGCGGCGGCGAGAGCGGTGCGCAGGTCTTCAAGGCTGAGGTTGTAAGCGGCGAGTTGCGCGGGATTGGCCTGGACGCGCACGGAGGGCTTTTGGCCGCCGGCGATGGAGACCAGGCCGACGCCGGTGACCTGCGAAATCTTCTGCGCGAGGTTGGTGTCGGCGGCGTCCTCGATCTTGTCCAGCGGCAGCGAGTCGGAGGTGAGCGCCAGCGTCATGATCGGCGCGTCGGCGGGGTTCACCTTGCTGTAGATGGGCGGGTTGGGCAGGTCGGTGGGCAGGAAGCTGTTGGCCGCGTTGATGGCCGCCTGCACTTCCTGCTCGGCCACGTCGATGTTCTTCGTCGAGGTTGAACTCGAGGGTGATGACCGAGCCGCCGCCGGAGCTGACCGAGGTCATCTGCTTGAGGCCGGGCATCTGGCCAAACTGGCGCTCGAGCGGCGCGGTGACCGAAGAAGACATCACCTCAGGCCCGGCGCCGGGATAGAAGGTGAGCACCTGGATGATGGGGTAGTCCACCTCGGGCAGTGCGGAGACCGGCAATTGCAGAAATGCCGACACCGCCCGCAAGCAGGATGGCCGCCATCAGCAGCGAAGTAGCAACGGGGCGCAGAATGAATGGCCGGGATGGACTGAGACTCACTGCTGCCTCGAGGTTGAGCTGGGATTCTGACCCTTACGGCCGGGGTTTGCAGGTCGGCCGGTACCTGAGGCTGGTGGTTGACCTGTTGTCTGCCCGGCCTGATTCTGATGCTGATGGGCTGCTGCCACGGTTACCGGCTGTCCGGGACGCAGCCGGTCGGCGCCATCGACCACGACCTTGGCGCCCGGCGCGGGCCCGCTGTCGAGGATCGTGTTCTGCCCTTCCGCCAGCGCCACCTTGACGGGCTGCATCTGCGAAACCTGACCGCCTTTGCCGTCGTCGTTGATGACCCAGACGAAGAGAGAGCCATTCAACCCGGTCTGGATCGCGGCCGAGGGCACGACCAGTGCGTCGGGCCGGTTTTCCATGACCAAGTGGATGTTCACGAACTGATTGGGAAAGAGGATCGAGTCCTTGTTGTCGAAGACGGCCTTGAGCTTGTCCGTTCCCGTTGTGGTGTCGATCTGGTTGTCGGCGGTGAGCAGGCTGCCGCTGGCCAGCCGCTGGGTGTCGCTGCGATCGTAAGCGTCGACGGGCATGCGCTTGTCGGACGCAAGACGATGCAGCACCTGCGGCAACTGGCTCTCAGGCAGTGTGAAGTAGACGGCGATGGGTTTGAGCTGGTTGATGATGACCAGGTCAGTGGTATTGGCAGAGATGATGTTGCCGGGATCGACGAGGCGGAGACCAATCTTGCCGTTGATGGGCGACTTGATATAGCACCAGTCCAACTGCAACTGGGCGGTTTCGATGGCGGCGTTGTCGGACTGGATCGCGCCCTGATATTGGCCCGAGCTGGGCCTCGTCGGCGTCGAGTGTCTCTTTGGAAACGACGCCTGCAGCGAAGAGCGCCTTGTAGCGATTGAACTCGGCCTGCGCATTCTTGAGCAGGGCCTGGTCGTGGGCCAGCGTGCCCTTGGCCTGGTCGAGCGCCGCCTGGTAGGGCCTGGGGTCGATCACCATGATGGTTTCGCCCTGCCTCACCTCCTGGCCTTCTGTGAACTTGACCGGAAGCAACTCGCCGTTGACGCGCGCCTTGACGGTGACGCTGTAATACGGGGTAACAGTGCCCAGGCCGGTGAGATAGATGGGCATCGGCTTCTGTTCGGCAGGGACAACCTGCACCGGGACCGGGCGCCCCAGCAGAGCCGCAGCCTGGTTGGCAGTGTTGGCCGCGGTCTTCTGCTTGTTTTGATAGACACGCCAGACAATGAGACCCACCGCGGCAGCCAGAACGAGATAGACGACAACCCGGACCCAGGGGTTCTTACGGCCGGGGGGTTGCGATTCGCTGGTTTTGGGCAGATAAGTCTCAGTGGCGTCTTGAATTGGCATGTTTTGATTTCCCGTCAATCGTCTTTGAATCGAGATAAGTTACCGGCGACTTTGACTCCTTGAAAGCGTTCAATCGAGGAGAGTTTTTATCGCAACGGCACTTCTGATACGGACGAAAATGGATTATGAAAGGTTTCCTGAGGTCTGGCGTTTCCGGTGGTGAAAGAACAGCCGTCCGGCATCGGAAACAGGTCGCAGCCATTGTAACGAACTGGGGGCACTCACGACCGACAAAGGAGTTGCCCGTGTTGTTAGACGAATTGGCGTTGAGTCTGCGGGAGCTTTCTTGAGGGAGTGCGTCTTCCTCCGGACCGTTTCGGTCCTGTCCCAGAGTTGACCTGCAGTTTCACGCTCTTGAGAGAATGAATTAGAGCAGCTCGAAATGCGCCGCATATTGAGATTCGCTCGCTGGAAAATGAAGCCTCGCCGGGTCCAGAGCCGTCCTATGAATGATGCCAGGAAAGCACAAAGCTTCGGACGCACCGCAGTTGGAGCGCGTCATCGTCTAACATTGTTTCTTTGAGTTGATAACGTTGCAAGGGAAAGATCGGCTCCGAGCCGCTCGAACCCGGATCCCATTGAGCCGCTGTTTGCCTTGACCGGTCCGCCTGCAGTACCGTTGGCGTCCCAACTCTCATACGTCACCTGTTGACGGGCAAATCGCCTCAGGAGCGAGTACCAGCCCTATGATGTGGATTGTTCGGCTTGCACTTCGGCGGCCGTACACGTTTGCCGTCTTTGCGCTCTTGATCTTGATTCTCGGCGCATACAGCATTGTGTCGATGCCCACGGATATTTTTCCGAACATCGACATTCCTGTTGTCACCGTGGTGTGGAACTACGCAGGTCTGTCCGCGCAGGAGATGTCGACGCGCATCGTCTTCAACAGCGAGCGCGGCGTGACCACGACGGTCAACGATGTTGAGCACATCGAGTCGCAGTCGCTGAACGGAATCGGCCTCATCAAGATCTTCTTTCAGCCACATGTGAATATCGGTAACGCCGTGGCGCAGGTGACCGCCATCTGCCAGGTGCAGTTGCGATCGCTGCCGCCAGGAACTACGCCTCCATTCATCATTCAGTACAACGCATCGAGCGTGCCGGTGCTGATGCTCGGCCTTTCCGGAACGGGACTCAGCGAACAGCAGTTGAACGATCTGGCCACTAACACGATTCGAACCCAACTGGCCACGGTCGAGGGAGCGCAGACGCCGTACCCGTATGGCGGCAAGCAGCGGCAGATCCAGGTGGACATCGATCCGAAGGCACTTCAAGCGAGAGGATTGTCGCCCGCCGATGTCGTGAATGCGGTCTCGGCGCAGAATCTCATTGCACCTTCCGGCACCATGAAGATGGATCGGTTCGAGTATGTCATCGAGACGAATTCAGCCCCAACGCTGGTGCAACAACTGAATGATCTGCCGATACGGACCGCGAACGGGGCGATTATCTACGTTCGCGATGTGGCGCACGTACGGGATGGTTCTCCGCCGCAGACCAACATCGTGCGGGTGGACGGCAAGCGCGCCATCATGATGGCGATCATGAAGACCGGCTCGGCTTCGACATTGCAGATCATCAAGGATGTGCGCGGCATTGTCGACAGTCCCAGCGTGAGGGGGCAATTGCCGCCGCAAATGCAGATCAATGCCCTTTCAGACCAGGGCATCTTCGTGCGCGGCGCCATCAGCGGCGTGGTGCGCGAGGCGCTGATCGCAGCCTGCCTGACTGCAGTGATGATCCTGGTTTTTCTGGGAAGCTGGCGTTCGACGCTGATTATTGCGGTCTCGATTCCGCTGTCAATTCTGTGTTCGATCACGGTGCTGTCGCTGCTGCACGAGACGATCAACATCATGACGCTGGGCGGATTGGCGCTGGCGGTCGGCATCCTGGTTGACGATGCGACGGTCGAAATCGAGAACATCAATCGCAACCTGGAACAGGGCAAGGAGATTGAGCAGGCGATTCTGGACGGTGCAGCACAGATTGCCACGCCGGCGCTGATTTCAACGCTGGCTATCTGTATCGTGTTTGTGCCGATGTTCCTGCTGAGCGGCGTGGCACGCTATCTGTTTGTCCCGATGGCCGAGGCCGTGGTTTTTGCGATGCTCGCCAGCTACCTGCTTTCGCGTACCGTTGTGCCGACGATGGCGAAGTATCTGCTGCATGAGCACGATGATGCTGAGGCAGCAAAGAAAACGCATAGCCGCAATCCGTTTGTGCGCTTCCAGATCGGATTTGAGGCGGCATTCACGCGGTTCCGCAACGGATATGTACGGCTGCTGACGCTGTGTGTGGATTATGCGCGAGCGTTTCTGGTCATTTTTGTAATTTTTGCGGTCAGCTCGGTTGCGTTGCTGGTGCCGTGGCTGGGCCAGGACTTCTTTCCAGCGGTGGACGCGGGGCAGTTCAAGATTCATGTACGCGCACGCACCGGAACACGCATTGAAGAGACAGCTGCCTTGTGTGATCACATCGACGCCACGATTCGCGAGCACATTCCGTCGGATGAGGTGGTCACGATTGTCGACAACATCGGGCTGCCCTACTCCGGATTGAATCTGTCTTACTCAACGTCGGCGCCGATCGGGCCGGCGGATGCGGATATCCAGGTGCAGCTTACGCCCAAGCATCATCCGACAGACGAATATGTGCAAGAGTTGCGCGGCGCGCTGGCCCGCGAGTATCCGGGCGTCACGTTCTATATGCTGCCCGTGGATATCGTGACCCAGATCTTGAACTTCGGACTTTCTGCGCCGATTGATATTCAGATTGTCGGACCGAATCTATATGGCAACCGCGCGGTTGCAGAAAAGATGCTGAACGAAGTCCGGTATGTTACGGGTGCGACGGACGCGCGCATTCAGCAGCCGTTTGATTACCCGAACTTCACCGTGAACGTGGACCGGACGCGCGCGCAGGCTATTGGCTTCACACAAAAAGATGTGGCGCAGAGTCTGCTGGTGGCATTGAGCGGCAGCTTCCAGACCACGCCAAGCTTCTATCTCGATCCGCGCAATGGTGTCAGCTACAACGTAGCGGTGCAGACTCCGCAGTATCGGCTCGATTCAATGTCGGCATTGCAGAGTTTGCCTGTGACGAGCGCGAGTTCGACTTCGACGAGCACGGGAACGCTTACCAGCGGGACGACACCGGCAAGCGTCGGGTCAGGCCCGGCACCGCTTGCGACGAACGCTCCGGGAGCGCCCCAGCCGCCCGTGCAGATACTAGGCAACCTGGCGCAATTCCAGCCGGGCGCCGAACTGGGCACGGTGAGCCACTACGATGTGCAGCCGGTGCTGGATATCTATGCAAACGTCGTGGGCACGGACCTGGGATCCGTGACGCGAGAGATGGAGAAGATCAAGGCAAAATATGAGAAGCAGCTGCCGCGCGGGTCCCACATGATTCTGCGCGGACAAAGCGAGACGATGCAGGCTTCGTACATTGGGCTGCTGAGCGGCTTGGCCTTCTCGATTCTGCTGGTGTACTTGCTGATCGTCGTGAATTTCCAGTCGTGGCTCGATCCGTTCCTGATTATTTCGGCGCTGCCGGCGGCGCTCGCGGGGATCGCGTGGTTCCTGTTCATGACTGGAACACGACTGAGTGTGCCGGCATTGACGGGCGCCATTATGTGTATGGGCGTGGCGACATCGAACTCGATCCTGGTTGTCAGCTTTGCACGCGAACAGCTCGAAGAGTTGGTCGGCGATGCGCGACAGGCGGCTCTGAATGCGGGCTATGTCCGTCTGCGGCCGGTACTGATGACGGCTTTGGCAATGATCCTGGGCATGATGCCGATGGCGTTGGGACTGGGTGAAGGCGGCGAGCAGAATGCACCACTGGGGCGCGCCGTCATCGGCGGGCTGTTGCTGGCCACGGTGGCTACGCTGTTCTTTGTCCCGGCGTTCTTCTCGGTTGTGCATGGATGGATTGAGAAGCGCGCCAGGTCGCGACGGCACGAGAAGCAGGCCGCAACATTTGACGAGTTCGAATAGACCCTTACCGCAAGATTTCGGAGCAGCATTATGAGCGATACATCCAACCCGAACCAGAAGCCAGCGGCATCGCAGGAAGCGAAGGCGGCCGAGGCACACAAAGTTCCTCACGAGGGACACGACACGCAGCATGCGCCGGCGCAGAAGCCAATTGCGCCGGGCGTTGCCGCTACCGGCCTGGTGATCGTGCTGCTGATATTTGCGGCGGTGGCAGTGTTTGGCATCCTGGGCCGGATTCACCACACCAATGTGCTGGCGAAGTCGACGCAGGAGTCGGCCGCTCCGGTGGTGATTGCTCTGCCGCCCAAGCAGGGTGCTCCAATCGACACCTTTACGCTGCCGGGAAATGTGACGGCATACACTGACTCGCCGATCTACGCGCGTTCTTCAGGCTATCTGACAAAGTGGTACTACGATATCGGTTCTCACGTGAAACAGGGGGCGCTACTGGCGGAGATTGCGACTCCAGAGGTGGATCAAGAACTGGCGCAGGCCGAGGCTGACCTGGGTACCGCAGAAGCCAATGCCAAGAACGCACATTCGCAGGCACAGCGCTATCTGGGACTGGTGGATTCGAATGCAGTCTCGCAGCAGGACACGGAAACTTTTACGAACCAGGCAACCGCGACAGCGTCTGCGGTGAAGTCGGCCCAGTCCAACGTGGAACGACTGAAACAGTTGGTATCGTTCGAAAAAGTCTACGCTCCGTTCGATGGAGTGGTTACGGCGCGTTCGATCGATATTGGTCAGTTGATCGATGCAGGAGCGGCAAGAGAGTTATTTCATATGCAGGCGCTGAACACGTTGCGTGTGTACACGAACGTTCCGCAGCTGTATACGACGAACCTGAAGCACGGTTCGAAGATCGGCATCACGTTTCCCGAATATCCGGGGCGAACATTTCAAGGGACGCTGGTGCGGACCGCAAATGCTATTGATCCCGTAAGCCGTACGTTGCTCGTGGAACTCGACGTGGACAATCGCAAGGGCGAGCTGCTGCCAGGCTCGCTGGCGCAAGTTCACTACAAGGCCCCGGCGATGCAGACGTATGTTATCCCGGTATCTGCGATCATCTTCCGTCGCGAAGGAACGCAGGTTGGTACCGTCGGCAGCGACAACATCGCGCACGTTCTGCCGGTGACGATCGGGCAGGACGATGGAGCGACCGTCCAGATTGTGAGCGGGTTGAAAGAAGGGGACCGCGTGATCCAGGATCCGCCGGACTCGCTGATTGAGGGCCAGAGGGTGAACCCGCAGAGCCCGAGCACCCAGACGCAGAACGGGCAACCCGGAGCGGGGGGCAAATAGCGATGCGGTCGGTTTCAGAGCTGCGGTTGCGGAGTTCATCACGGCGCATGAATGTGCTCCGAGGGAGGTTGGCGCTGCGGGAGCGCTTGCTTGTGGCGGGCCTTGTCGGGTTCGTGACTCTGCTGGCCGGATGCAAGGTCGGGCCAAACTATAATCGCCCCGCCACGGCACCGCCGCCGGAATACAAGGAGGGCGGCTCGGCCGGGGCCGTCGTGCCTCCTCCCAATCCGAATGGCGGTACGTGGAAACCGGCTTCCCCTTCCGACGGCATGTTGCGCGGCAAATGGTGGGAGGTTTACCAGGATCCGCAACTGAATGCGCTGGAAGAACAGATTGTGCCGCAGAACCAGAACCTGCGGGCCGCACTGGAAACGTATCTCTACGCTCGTGATCAAGTAAGAGTGGCGCGCGCTGACTATTATCCAACTCTCTCGGTTTCTGCGGCGGCGAGCCGCGACCAGGTATCGTCGCACCGGCCGTTGGCCGTGAGTGGCACGATGATTGGGTACAGCGATTTTCAGCTGGGCGGTCAGGCGAGCTGGGAGCCGGATTTCTGGGGACGCGTACGGCGCAACGTCGAGGCTGCACACGCAACCGCGCAGGCAAGCGCGGCCGATATGGCGAATCTCGACTTGAGCCTGCATGCGGAACTGGCGCTGGATTATTTCGAACTTCGCGGGCTGGATTCGGATGCGCGGTTGCTGGAACGGACGGTTAAGGATTATCAGAACCAGCTCGACCTGAACCAGAGACTGGTGAAGGGCGGATTGGCAACCGAGGTCACAGTCGCGCAGGCTCTGACGCAACTTGAGACGACTCGAGCGCAGCTGGTGGATCTGAACGTGGCGCGCAATGAGTACGAGCATGCCATCGCCACCCTGATCAACAAAGAGGCGCGCGACGTTTCCCTGGCACCCGCACCGCTGGACCTTGCACTGCCTGGAGTTCCGGTCGGCGTACCATCGCAGTTGGTCGAGCGCCGGCCCGATATTTCTGCGGCTGAACGGCGCACGGCTGCGGCGAATGCGCAGATCGGGATTGCGATCAGCGCGTTTTATCCCAATGTTGTTCTCGGCGGTGGGGGCGGATTTGAGAGCACAAATATCTCAACGCTGATCCAGGGACCGAGCGCGTTGTGGAGCCTGGGCGGGCAGGCAACCGAGTTGCTGTTCGATGCCGGCAAGCGACACGCAATTACAGACCAGGCGCGGCACAACTACGAGGCGCAGGCGTCGACGTATCGAGCCACAGTTCTTGGAGCCTTCAATGAAGTCGAAGATCGGTTGTCGGATCTGCGCGTGCTGGAGGAAGAAGCTACCACGGAGAAGCGCGCTGTCGCCGCTGCCCAGTCCTCGCTGGACTTGTCGAATCAGCGCTACAGGGGCGGTGCAACGAACTACCTTGAAGTTCTGGTTGCTGAAAGTACACTCCTGTCGAACCAGCGTACATCGACCGATCTTGTGACGCGCCAGTTTGCGGCCAGCGTCGGCCTGGTGCGCGCTCTCGGCGGGGGCTGGGACGTGACGCAACTGCCACAATAGCGTTCAGTTTTGGGTTAATCTAGGCGGCGGCTGATGCCTGGTCGAGCTCGCGCCCAAGTAGCGTGCAGCAATGCCGGCTGAAGTCGTATGCGCCGGCCTTCGGCAGTTGATCTGCAAGAGCCCGGCTTTTCTCCCATGCCGTTTTAGCTCCTTCGAGATCGCCTTCGATCCAGTGAAGGGCGCTCTCGGCTCGCCAGTAATCGGCGTTGAAGCGGGTGGGATTCTTCGCCTGCATACGGTTCCACCAGAAGCGGGTTGCCTTGGGATCGCGCCGCACCAGCGCATTGCCGAAGATAAACGAGGTATGGAGTTCTGCCGGGATGTTTGAGGCTGACTGCAGGCAGACCAGTTCCGCGTTTGCGAGTACTTCGTCGGCTTCCTGGGTCTTCCCGGAGTCGATCGAATGACTGAAGGCATGCAGCCACATCAGAAGGGCCTGACGACCTTGGGCAATCCCGCGTGCCGCGCTGCGAATGGAACCGATGTCGTAGTCACGGGGCCTGACAGACGAAACGAGGCTTGAGCCGATACGGGCAATAGACAGATGGAATGCAGCGAATGCTCCGCCAGCGAGCAGTTGCAGGACGATGGCGCCATCCGAGTAGCCCTGGGGCGTCCGGAACGGCAGCAGGTTGGCGACGGCGAGGCCGAGACTCCAGGCGCCGAACAGTGCGATCAAGCCGATGATTGCTGGCGGCAAAGACGCGCTCGTACCGAGCACGATGAAAAGAGCCAGACCGCCCGACACTACGTTGGCCAGTGAACCAGCCGCCATCATCGCAAGATAGCGGTGAGGAACCAGTTCTCCGTTGCCGGGGATGAGAGCTGTGACGCCGTCGGCAAGGAGGAGGCCTTTCGGTTTGAATTCAAACTCCCATTTGGCGTCGCGAACGCGCCACTGAAACGGGCCGACAAAGAAGGCACGCAGCTTCATCCCGCAGATCATGCCAACGATGGCATGGCCGATTTCGTGGATTGAGGTAATGGCGAGCAGAACGATCAGTGTCAGTGCGAAGCGAACCACCGTGCTGTTGAGTGCCGTAATGTGTTGAGTGCCAAGCCAGCCTTGCCACCAGAGATAGGCTACGAAGCTGAGTCCGAAGGTCGCGCCCTGCGCAACCCGGTTGAGGTGGCGGCTGGTGAAGTCACCGCGGATCGCCAACGTATCTTCGGTGCTTGTCCCAGTGCGTGGTTTTAAGCGACTGCCAAACGCAACGAACCCCACAACGCCGAGGCCGAGAAAGATCGAGTTCACTTCGAAATGATGGGCGAGGATGCCATGCAGGAAAGCGATGAGCATGCACAGGGCGCTTGCCGCCAGGCCCCATCCACGCGCCGACGGTTTGGCTCTCCATGACATCCACCACGCCTTGCCGAACACGAGCGCGAAGACAATTAACAGGCAAGCATAGAGCACAACACCAAGGGGCAAAGACTTGTGCTTCGCGGAAGCGAATGCCGCAACCGTCCCGACCGCGAATCGAAGACATACCAAAGCGGTGAAGATGTATATCCAGGCGAGATATCTTCTAAACGCGGCCATTCAACGCTTCTTTCTTGGGTAGGTTCCAGACTACCCAGCATGAAGCGCGGGAGAAATGGCTCTTTCGACGACAGTAACTAACGCTTACGGACCGTTACCAAGGGGGTATAGCCGTTACCCGAATGGCTTGTCGTTTGTTTCTGAGCAGTTTGTTTCTGAGCAATGGCGGACAGTCGAACCTATCTCAGTTTTGCGTTGGTCACGTTATCCATGCGGGCATGGCTGAATGCATCGGGGGGAACATCAGTCAGGGGCAGAGATGGGCCCTCCCAGAGGACGCGTGGCGAGCCCTGGCTGACGGAGTGCAGGCCTTCGATGTGCAGCGTGTGGTGTCCTGCGCGCAGACCGATGGAGCCATGGTCATAACGCATCGCATTTCCCCGCGATCCGCAGACTTGGGCGAAGGGCGGCCCGGTTTTCGCAATCTGGATGCCGTCAATCACGAGGCGGGCGCCATCGCGCGCCATCAGGTGGAAGGTGTAGCCGCCATCGGCAGGAATATCGATGAAGCCGTCCCATGCTGCGACGTAGCGGGTGAAGCCCTTCGAGTCAGCACGAAGGTTGAGCGATTCGCCGGTGAAGATGGGAGTCTGGCTGGTGAGGTCGGGCAGTTCGGTCCAGGTGCCGGCGTAGATATGCCAGAGGAGACCGGGAAGCGTGGGGCCGGCGATCCGGGCTGCGTCATGCCACCTTGCAACGGCAACCACTCCATGCGCTGCCCAGTCCTGCTGATCCTGCTTGTCTTCTGCCTTGAGCAGAACGCGAAATCGACCTGCACCGTTGGCTCCGTCCAGAGTCGTCCCGAGCGCGTCGGGGAATTTGTGCTTCACTTTGCGCCCGTGAGCCTCTGTGCCATCGCCGAAGAGCCAGGTGAAGCGCGCATGGGGTGAAGCGTCCGCGGTGAAGATGACGGGTTCACCGGGTCCGAAGACGGGAGGGTCTACGGTGAAGTACGCGACCGGGCCCGTGGGGGTTGGGAATTTCGGCTGCGCGGCGCCGCCGGCGGTGATCAGTTGCAGTTCAGCGTCGTTGGTGGCGCGATTCTGGTCGTACTTCACGTTGTCGAAGGTCACGTCGGTGACATCGCCGGTAATGGAGGATGTGGCGAGCGGCGGCTGATCAAGGGCCCAGATATTCTTGAAGAGAACGCCGTGAACAGAGGGTTCTTCCTGCTCGATCTGGACGAGCGAATACCAGTTGTCGAGCCAGAGATTTTCAAATGTGTAACCGGAGTGGTCACCCTTGGCGCCGTCTGCGCCCCAAAGACCTAGGATGCCAAAGGTCTGTCCGCAGGCGCCGATGCCGCCGTGAAGAATGTCGGAGTCGCGGAGAGTGAAATTGCGCGAGTTGAAGATCTTGCGCGGCCATGCGGCACGCACGATGTTGGAGATGCTGGTGGACAACTCGCTGTTTTCGACGGTGATGTTCTGGACGTCGTGGCCGGGACGCAGGATGTCTGCGTCGGTGTAGCCGTCCCAGTTGCCTTGCAGGGCGAGATCATCGTCAGATGCGCGGAGGAACGCGTCGCGAACCAGCGCATCACCGCCGCCGAGCCAGTCCATGCCGTCCTGGTTGGCGTTGCCGGGATTGCCGCCGATAACGCGGAGGTCGTTGTAGACAAAGCCGCTGGTGTCTTTCATCTGGATGGACCATGTGCGCGCGCGGACGATGCAGGTTAGGCCGTCGATCTCAACGTTGTGAGCCTCCAGCGCGCCGATGCAGTGCCAGTCTGGCCTCTGCATCCAGCCTTCATCGGAGTTGGGATCCTGCGTGCCTTCGTAAATGATGGTGCCGCGACCCAGCACCTTGACGCCGCTGACCTTCCAGAGATTCAGGCCGCCGTAGAAGTAGGAGCCGGGCGCGAGGTAGTAAGTTTCGCCGCTTTTGGGGTTAAGGCTCTGGTGATACACACCGGGCGCAAAAATGTGAACGGCCGGACCTGCGGGCGGCGCCGGCGAGGGTGGTTCACCGGCAAAGACGAAGAGCATGCTGGCGTGATTGAGGAAGTCGCCCGGACGGGAGATGGAGAGTTTTTGCGGGCCGGGGATCTTGAAGCGGATGGTCTGGCCGTCGCGCGCCGGGCGGATGCCGAGCCGCCACGGCTCAATGTCGACTCCTTTGTCCCAAAAGCCGGTTTGCGTCGCGGTGATAGCGATGGTGACCGGGCCGGTGACGTCGAAGTTGACGAAGTCGTAGCTGGCGGCAGCGTGCGCAACATCGACGGGCTGATTGTTAACCGTTACGGTGAAGGCGGTGGAGCGCAGTTCCGGTGGAACGGGAACTGGATAAACGCGCGGAGCGGCGGAGACAACGCCGGAGAGCGCGAGCACAGCCGCCAGGAGCACACCAGGAGCACGCAAGAAGCAGAAACCTGAAGAGAATTGAAGACCTGTCCACTGTAGCACCGGAGCCGGAATTCCAATGCGCCAGCCGATACTAGGTGGTTTTCGATTCAGTCCTGTAGCTTTAAGCGCCGCGTGATAGCTTTGCCTGCCAGCGTTGCGAGATGCGCAGGGACGTGCGGATGACGAAAGTGGTTGCCAGAAGCGTGAGACTGCCCGCGGTGAGCATCAAGGGGATGTACCACATGCCCAGAACTTCGTGAGCCGGCGGGGGTGGAATGTACAACTGGGTCCCGCTCGCGATCATGCGTCCATCCTGGAACCACGTCCCGGTGTGCGCTGGAAAGACGCCCTTCAGCAGGCCGCTCAGCACGCATCCTCCGCCGATAATGTATCCAAACATACCGACAAAAAAGACAATCACTCCGAAGACGCCCTTGGTCGCGAGCCGCAGTGCACCGCGCATCAGTGTCACGGGCGAAATGCTGCGGCTGGCTTTGCGGATCAGAATCCCATCTCTGTATTGGGCGGCCAACTCTTCTGCTGAGCCGAGCCTCGCGAGAATCGTCTCCACACTCACGCCGCTCTCTTCTGCCGAGTCGCGAATGTGCGCGCTGATCTCGCGAATGATCTCGTCGTGCTGGCTCAAAGTCATGGGACCCAGATGGGTGCGAAGAGAAGACAAATAGGTGTCGATCTGCATGGTCTCGATCATCGCGCAAGCTCCTTCTTTTCGATTTCTCGTGTGTTTGACTGATCTCCGGCGTCGGGAATGAGAACGGGCTCCAGAAGCTGGCTGAGTCCGCCTGCAAAATTGGCCCAGGCTTCAGCCATTTGCCGGAGTCGAAGGCGGCCTGCCCCCGTAAGGGCGTAGTACTTGCGAGGGTGGCCGGCCTCCGCCTCAACCCAATCGGAGGTGAGCATGCCCTCGGCTTTTAGCCTGTTGAGGATTGGGTAGATCGTCCCCTCGGCCAGCACCAACCTCGAATGGCTCTCCAGAAACCGAATGATTTCAAGACCATAGAGCCTACCTTGCCACAAACTGGCCAAGGCAGCCATCTCCAGAGCGCCCTTGCGCAATTGAGCCTCCCACCGATCCGGCGATTCACCCTCCGCGGTTTGTGCTCTCAACCTCATCATTGCCGTATACCTTGTATAGCAAGGTATAGTGCTATGGGTAGGAAGTCAAGAAAAAGATGCGCAAGCTCAAGAAGCCGACAATTGCCTCTGCCGCCCCTTAGGTCTCTCGTACAATTTGGTCGCGAACAATACACTTGCCGAGGCGTTCGCGTCCCATTGGGTCAGGATGACCGTCCGCTCCCCCGAAAGCTGTTCGATGAAAGCAAATTTATCGAAATCCATTAAGGAGAACTCATGTGTGAGCCCGCTGTTCTTAGACATCTTCGGCGTCCCTTCGCACTGCTTCTGGCATCGGGATTTGTCTTCGCAGCCGCGGTTTCCGCACATGCGAGTCGATCCCATGTGCCAATCGACGCTTCGGTCACGATTGTGGAGAGCGCGGATGAGCCCGGGCCAGTGCGGCGCGCCACTGCAGACCTGTTGAGCGATTTTGGCAAAGTGTTTGGGCAAACTCCGAGTCTTGCCAATCACATGGAAGGTTCCGGGCAGTTGGCGATTCTGATCTCAGGGCCGCAGAGGCCGTATGCGGGGATCAAATGCGCGGAGCCAACCGGCGGAGCTGAGTCATTTGCGTTTTCGGTTGTGCATCTGGCGGGGCGTGGGCAGGTGCGGGATGTAATTTGCCTGACCGGCGCGGATATGCGCGGGACGATCTACGCGATCTATCAGTTTTCGCAGACGGTTCTCGGCGTGGACCCAATGTATCTGTGGACGGACAAGCATCCGGAGCAGCGCAATTCCATTCCGCTGCCAGCGAATTTCGCTCGAGTTTACCCAAAGCCGGTGTTCCGGTATCGCGGGTTCTTTCCCAATGATGAGGACTTGCTGACGGGTTGGATTCCGGCCCCGAAGGGGGAGAAGACGGGAATCCCGCTGAAAGTGTGGGACAACATCTTTGAGACGATTCTGCGGCTGAAGGGAAACATGATTGTACCGGGAACGTGGATCTTTCCCGACGACGCGCAGGTGGACGCGGCCTCGAAGCGCGGATTGATTGTGAACCAGCATCATGCAATTCCGCTGGGCGTCAATGTGGCGCGGTGGCCAAAGGATGTGCCGTACAACTTCTCGACACATCCGGAGATTCTCGAGCGGGCGTGGACCAACGCAGTCGCGACGTACAAGCCGGACGCGGAGATTCTGTGGAGCGTGGGGCTACGCGGGTTGTCGGACTCGAGCTATGCGTCGCTCGATCCGAGCGTGCGCGACAACGATCCTCTGCTGGGTAAGCGCATCAGCGATGCCATCAAGGAGCAGATGAAGATCGTGCGCGCCAGGTATCCGCGTGCGCAGTTCGTTACGGACCTGTGGCAGGAGGGAGCGCGGCTGATGCAGAACAGGCTCCTGCGGATTCCGCCGGAGGTGACACTGGTCTGGGCCGACACCGGCTACGGCGATATGCAGGATGGCGCCAAGGTGGCGGCAGGACAGGGCGCTTACTTTCACGTCGCGATGATGAACGGCAATGCCAACCAGCTTACCGAGATGGTGCCGGTTGCCGTGATCCAGGCAGAACTGGGGCGATACATCAAGGCTGGAGCAACTTCGTACATCCTGGTAAATACGAGCGACATCCGGCCGGTGGCGATGACAACCCGGGCGTTGATGGATGTGGCGTGGGGCGGCGTGCCGGATGGCCCGTATGCGGATGCAGCGTTTTATCGGCGTTGGGCTGCGGAAGAATTTGGAGCGAAGTCGGCAGATGCGGTGGATGGGGTCTACAGGGAATATTTTGCGGCTCCGTCGCTGCGGAGTTCGCTGCCACCGCCAGGGCTGACGTCGGCGGGGAACGCGCCTCCACCAACTCCACCGCTTAGCAACGTTCCCAGGGAGGAAGGAGATCAGCACTACCACTCGGAGATTCGGCGTCTGCTGCTGGACCGGCTGAGCGAGGGCCAGGTTGCGGCGATACCGAGCCAGTCGCCGAAGTGGACGCCCCCGCGGCTGGTTCCAGGATTCGACGAGCAAGTGAGCCGGGCGATGCTGGAGCGCGACATTAGGGAATGCGAAGAGTCGCAGCCGCGATGGGATGCGGTGTGGCAGCATGCGGCGGCGGCAAAAGAGTTGGTGGATTCCGATCGGCGTGAGTACTACCAGGCGGCGGTGCTGACGATGATCACGATCAATCGCGAGAGCAACCGCGCGCTGCTGCTGGTAGCCCTGGCTTTGCAGGATGACGAAGCCGGCGACGGGGAGAAAGCGTGGATTGAGGCAGACGAGGCGCTGCTGGCACTCGATGCGATTCAGGCTTCGATGAGGGCAGCGGAGTACGGCAAGTGGAAGAACTGGTATCGCGGCGACTGGCTGACAGGCGTTTTTCGGACGCGCGAGCTGGTCCAGGCGTATGCCGATCACCTGAGGGATCCCATGGCGAAACTGCCGGCTCCCGTAACGTGGACCGGGTGGGAGGCTTACTTCCACATCATGGAATATCAGGGCGACCGGTCAGTGGATGTGCATTGAGAAGCAGGAGACAGAGATTAGGCATGGATTGCCCTGCATTTTTCAGAAGATTCAGTATTGCGCTTTCTGGATATCAGGGGTAAGGTTTGGGGTTGCCTTCATTTATTCGCTGGAGCTGGAAGCTGTGTCACGCGCATCAGAAGTCGAAGCACTTGTGGAACTGATCCGCCGAAGCGCAAGTCTGTTTGATTACTACGCTCAAAGCGATCAATCCCGAGCGGTGGTGCGTGATCTCACCTCCGCGATGGAGCAGGCGATCGATCGTCTCAATGCATCTGTGCCGCTCGGCCCTGCACGGGAACTCCCAGAGAGTCCCGAACAGACAAGCCATCGATACAAATCTGGATAAGGACATGGCATCCATCGGCAGGCGATGCGAAAGATACCGAATTCAATAGCGCGAAGGCCTAGATTCCCTCGCCCATCGAGACGTATTCGGAGAGCTGGTTGAGTTCCTGGCGGTAAGCCGTGCGTTCGGCTTCTTCTGTGGCGAAAGGCTCGACGCGGCGGACGTGAGCACCGAGACGCTCTTCAAGTTCTTCGACGCGGGCGGAGAGGGCGATCAGAGCGTCGGAGAGTGGATCCTTGACGTCGTGAGGGTCGGTGATGAGGACGCGTTCGCCGTTGCGGTAAACGATGTGCGCGGGGACGCCAACTACGGTGGAGTTGGGCGGGACGTCAGACAGGACCACGGATCCGGCACCGACACGCGAGTTTTCGCCAACCGTGATGTTGCCGAGCACATTGGCATTGTTTCCGACAAAGACGCCGTCACATAGGGTGGGGTGGCGCTTGCCGTGGCCCTTGCCAGTGCCCCCGAGTGTCACGCCTTGATAGAGAGTGACATCGCTTCCAACGATCGCAGTTTCGCCGATAACGACGCCCGTGGCGTGATCGATAAAGAGGCGGCGGCCGAGCAGCGCCCCGGGGTGGATATCGACGCCCGTGAAGAAGCGGCCGATCTGCGAGAGCACACGAGCTGGAAGGCGCAACTTCATCCGCCAGAGCCGGTGCGAGACGCGATGAAACCACACGGCCCACAGGCCCGGATAGCAAAGCATGACCTCAAGCCAGGTGCGCGCGGCAGGATCGCGCTCCAGCACTGAGCGAATATCTTCGCGAATCCGGGCAAACATGGCTCGAGCCTTTCCAATGTGCGGGAGGATGCAGGCGGAATGATATCACTCTGCCGCCCCACCCTTGCGGTTACACGGCGACTGGTTCCGGCTGCAGGGCCAGTACTTCCTGACGCAACGAATCGAAGAGGATGCTGGACAGATACCGCTCGCCGAAATCAGGGAGGACCACCACGATCAGTTTGCCCTTGTTCTCAGACCGTGCGGCCACCTTCAGCGCCGCTGCCACCGCCGCGCCGGAGGAGATGCCGACAAACAGGCCCTCTTCGAGGGGCAACCGACGCGCCATGGCGACTGATTCGTCGTTAGTGACCTGGATGACTTCGTCGACAAGTTTGGTGTCGAGCACTCCAGGCACAAATCCAGCACCGATTCCCTGGATCTTGTGGGGACCGGGCTTTCCACCGGAAAGAACCGCGCTGTCTGCCGGCTCAACCGCAACAGCTTTGAATCCTGGCTTGCGCGGTTTGATATAGCTGGAAACACCGGTAATGGTGCCACCCGTGCCGACACCGCTGACGAGGATATCGACCTTGCCGTCGGTGTCCTCCCAGATCTCAGGGCCGGTAGTGGCGAGGTGAATCGCGGGATTGGCTGGATTGTCGAATTGCTGGAGGATGTAGCCGTTCGGCGTTTCGGCTCGAAGCTCTTCAGCTTTGGCGATCGCGCCCTTCATGCCGTTTGGTCCGGGCGTGAGCACGAGCTCTGCGCCGAAGGCACGCAGCAGTACGCGTCGCTCGGTGCTCATCGTCTCTGGCATGGTGAGGATGAGCCGGTAACCCTTGACGGCTGCTACAAACGCGAGGGCGATGCCTGTGTTGCCGCTCGTTGGCTCGATGAGGACGGTTTCGCCGGGCTTGATTTTGCCGGCCTTTTCGGCGGCATCGATCATTGCAAAGCCGATGCGGTCTTTTACGCTGGCGGCGGGATTCTGACCTTCGAGCTTGGCGACGACGGTAGCGGGCAGGCCGGCTGCCACGCGGTTCAAACGCACGAGCGGAGTATGACCAATCAGTTCAGTTACGTTCGCGGCAATACGCGCCATGATCTTCTCCTTTTTTCCGAGACAAGGGGTCCCGGACACGAGTTGGAAAATGCGGGGAATAGCGGTGGAGCTGTCAGGCGGGAAAGATACGCGCGCTCACGGGCGCACGCCGGGCATCGGAGCTCTCACCAGGACGGTGTTAGCGACATCGACGCATGTGGATAGCGTATCTCCGGAGGGGATGGAATGGCAAGACGGAGGGCGGATCAGCCAGCGGTAGGGTTGAGACGCCAGATGGTGGCGTTGAGGATCCAGGCAAAGGTGACCCAGGCCCAATAGGGCGCCATCAGCCAGGCGGCGACTGCGGATATTTGAGCGAAGACCAGGGTGGTTGCACCGATGGTGAACCAGAGCGCGGCGACTTCGAGAGCTGCGGCGCCAAGGGCATGCTTGCGAAAGAAGATCCAGCTCCAGGCCAGATTGAGGGCGAGTTGAAAAAAGAAAAGAGAGAGTCCGAGCGTGCGCGCGGACGATGACGGAGTGCTGACGACGAGCCAGGCGGCGATGGCCATGAGCAGATAGAGGGTCGCCCACACCGGCGCGAAGATCCAGCTGGGCGGGTTGAAAGAAGGCTTGGCGAGGGCGCGGTACCAACGCGGGATCTCGGGGCCGGTCCAGCGGCCGCCGAGAAGGCCGACGCCTTCGCAAACAAGAATCAGGCCGGCCAATTGCAACCAATGCATCACTCACTCCTCTGAGGCGCCCCAGGCGCTTTTTTCAGAGTTCGATGCATTTGCGAAAGTTGCCGCCAATGGTATGGTGCGGACTTTTGATGATCACATAATCCCGGAGCGATCAATTTGATCATGCGGAATGCCCCGCTATTTCTGAACGCTCTGCTCCGCCGAAGGAGTTCGGAACAATTCCAGGTTCTGGCTCTTCCAGACCATGGCGGAGTGGATGCGGTTGTAGCCGCTGGGATGGTCGAAGAAGACGAACTCCTCGATGGGGCCAGGGCGCATCTTGCGGTACTCGCCGAGGTGGATCGCAGCCTGGGCGAAGCCATCGGGCTGGCGGGCGGCGTTGAGGCCGAACATGTCGGCCTCTTTTTCCTGCGTGCGGGTGTAGGTGTTCATGATGGGCGTGAGCACGAAGAACAGGATGCCGGCCAGCAGCATGACCAGCGGCAGGATGGCCGGGTCGCTCGACGCCGCGAATCTGCCACCGCTCGCCCCAGCGGCTGAGGGCCCAGTTGAGCCCCCAGTGCAGGTACGCGAACGAAGGACGCGTAAGACGATCAGGAAGAACATGAGGCTCTTGGGGATGTGATTCATCACGTAGTGGCCCATTTCATGGCCCATCACGGCCTGAATCTCCTCGGGCGAGCCGCGGCGTGAGCAGGTTGTCGTTGAGGGTGATGCGCATGGTGTTGCCGAAGCCGCTGACGTTGGCGCTCATGCGGGTGGTCTGGCGGCTGGCGTCGATCTCCTACACGTCGTTGGTGGAGATGCCGTTGGCGTGCGCCATGCGCAGGATCGGACCGGTGATCTTTGGGGTCGTTGAGCTTTTTGGCGTTGTTGAAGATGGGCTGAAGAAACACCGGGCCGATGGCAATGAGAATCGTCAACAGGCCCATGGATGCGACCGCGCCCCAAATCCACCATGTCTGCTGGAAACTTGCGCACGATGGCGAACAGAACCACCATTGCGATGGAGCCGATGATCAAGCGACGACCAGCAGCGCCTTGAATTCGTCGCCCATCCACGGCCCGAAGGTCTGCGTGGCCAGGCCGTATTTGTGCTCGCGCACGTAGTTCTCGTAGAACTCGAGCGGAAAGCCGAGCACAGTCGTGACGAGGACGTATTGCACCCAGTAGAGAAGAGCGTCTGCAGCCAGCGGAAGCGTGTGATGCGCTCCGCCAGATCGCGCATCCGGGCCGACCAGCGGAGATTGAGCAGCAGAAGGGAGATCGCCGAGGCGTAGAGAAAATCCCAGAGGATGAGCCAGTAGCCGCCTTCAAAGTAGGCATTGGAGCGGGCCATGGCCGCGGGCGGAATCATGGCCATGTAAGCCTCGGTGGCGGCTTCGGCGTCGAATTGCGGCGAGGGCTGCGCTGCGGCGGGGACCTTGGTGATGTCGGCGGTGGGTTGAATGGCGGGCTGGGCTGCATGCAGAGATTGCTGCAAACTGCGATCAGCGCCCAGACAAAGATCTTCCTTGAGATTCCTGACATGCGAGACCTTCCTCACTGTGATCCCGGCACATGCGAGACCCAGCACGATCGAGCTTCCCTTCGGGTACTCGGTCCTTTACGCAGGCGGTTCGGCGATGGTTCCACTTTGCGGCGTTATATCCTTAACGAAGAGGACCGGTCCGTGGTTTACACATGGCCGATTCAGTCAGGACCCTACAGCCATCATGAGCACGCAAAATATCGCCGTACACCTGCCCGACGGAAGCATACGCGAAGTGCCTGCGGGCACGACACCTCTGGATATTGCCAACTCGATATTTCGCCGCGCCTGGCTGCGGCCTCCGTTGTGGCGCGGCTGTCCCCGGTGACCGGCGACACGAAGGCGAAGACTACGACAGAGGGCGAGTCGGAGGCTGCGATGTATGCGGCTGAGGATGCGTCGGCGACGCGGCTGGTGGACCTGGCGACGCCGCTCAACGCGGATACGAAGCTGGAGTTGGTCAAGGAGAACGACCCCGAGGCGCTGAAGGTGGTGCGCCACTCGGCTGCGCACGTGCTGGCGACGGCGGTGCTGGAGCTGTTTCCTGAGACCAAGCTGGGCCACGGGCCGGCGACGGATTCGGGATTCTTCTACGACTTCTATCGCGAGAAGCCGTTTACGCCGGACGATCTGGCAGCCATCGAAAAGAAGATGGCCGAAGTGGTGGCGCGGGACGAGAAGTTTGTGCGCGAGTACGAGCCGCGTGAGCAGGCGCTGGAGGAGTTTCGAACAAGACGGCGACTTCATGAAGACCCACTTCGTGACCAAGTTCACGGAGCCCGGGTCGCAGGTCAGCTTCTATCGCAACGGCAAATTTGTGGATTTTTGCCGCGGGCCGCATGTGCCCTCGACGGGGCGCGTGAAGGCGGTGAAGGTAACGAGCGCTTGCCGGCGCGTACTGGCTGGGCGACGAGAAGAATCCGCAACTGCAGCGCATTTATGGCACAGCGTTCTTCTCGCAGAAGGATCTGGATGCGCATTTTGCGCGGCTGGAAGAAGCGGCGAAGCGCGACCATCGCGTGCTGGGCAAGCAGCTTGATCTGTTCAGCATCCAGGAACTGGCGGGCGCGGGACTGATCTTCTGGCATCCCAAGGGCGCGCATGATCCGCAAGGTGATGGAAGACTGGATGCGCGACGAGTGCCTGCGGCGCGGGTATTCGCTGGTGTTCACGCCGCACGTGATGCGGCGCGAGTTGTGGAAGGTGAGCGGGCACGAGGGCTTCTACTCCGGCAACATGTACACGCCGATGGAGCTGGACGATGCCGAGTACCGGCTGAAGCCGATGAACTGCCCGGGGCACATCCTGATCTACAAGAACTCGCCGAAGAGCTATCGCGACCTGCCGCAGCGCTATGCCGAGCTGGGCAACGTGTATCGCTACGAGCGCTCGGGAACGATGCACGGGCTGCTGCGCGTGCGCGGCTTTACGCAGGACGATGCGCACATCTTCTGCACGCCGGAGCAGATTGAGAGCGAGGTTGTCGGCATGCATCGATTTTGCCGAGGCGGTGCTGAAGACGTTCGGCTTCAACGAATTCAAAGTTGAGCTTGTCGACGTGGGATCCGAACGACCGCGCGCATTATGCGGGCTCGGATGAGAACTGGAACCTTGCCATTCGCTCGCTCGACAATGTGCTGAAGGCCAAAGGCATTCGCGTACAAGACGATTCCCGGCGAAGCGGCGTTCTACGGGCCGAAGATCGATGTCAAGCTTGTGGACGTGCTGGGACGGCTGTGGCAGCTATCGACGGTGCAGTTCGACTTCAATCTGCCGGCGCGCTTCGAGCTCGAATATGTGGGCGAAGACGGCGAGCGGCATCAGCCGGTGATGGTGCATCGCGCGCTGTTCGGGTCGGTGGAGCGGTTCTTCGGCGTGCTGATCGAGCACTATGCGGGGGCTTTTCCGCTGTGGCTGGCGCCGGTGCAGGTGGGTCTGGTGCCGATCAGCGAGCGGCATCTTGCCTACGCGGAAAAGGTGGAAGCAGAGTTGAAGGCCGCGGGACTCCGCGTGGAAGTGGACGCGCGGAATGAGAAGATGAATGCCAAGATCCGCGACCTCGCCAACCAGAAGACGCCGTACATCCTCGTCTTTGGCGACAAGGAAGAGGCGGCGGGATCGGTAAGCGTGCGCACGCGCGGCAAAGGCGACCAGGGGTCGATGCCGCTCGGCGAGTTCATCGCTAAGGCGAAGGGGCTGGTGGAGAGCAAGTCGACGGAGCTATAAGGCTTGAAAAGCCGCCGCTCAGGTTCCGCGCTCGCCACGGTTACTTCGGGCAATGAAAGGCCTTACTCCGTCGCCGCATAGCGTTCGGGACTCTGGTATTGTTTCCAGTAATCCCGGTGACCTTTCAAATGCGCCGTTTAGCTGGCAAGCTGATGTGCTGTTCCGCTCTTCTGCGCCTCGCAGTTGGCGTGATCGCGGTCGCCCCTGTGCTTTTCGCCTCTCAATTTCTGTCTGCGCAAGACCAAGCGGTCAAGGTTTGGCCTCCTCCGGTCAAGCCGGTCCAGAGCGAGACCGAGCCTGACACGTCGGCGCCCGCTGCCCAATCCAACATCGTCAAGGTGCCCGATGTCTCGAAAGAGGGATTGGTGCTGGAGCGAGTGAGCACAAAGATTCGTGTGGAAGCTGACGGCACAGGAAGCCGCGAGACCATCTCTCGCGCGCGCGTGCTGGCCGATTCAGGCGTGAAAGCGCTTGCGGTTCTCGCCTTCACTTATACGGCCTCAAACCAGCAGATCGAGATTGGCTATGTGCGCGTGATCAAGCCCGACGGAACCGTGGTGACTACGCCCGATTACAACATCCAGGACATGCCCGCCGACGTATCGCGCGCCGCGCCCATGTATTCCGACATCCACCAAAAGCACATTGCGGTGAAGGGCCTCGGTGTCGGCGACATCCTTGAATCCGATGTCACGCTCCGCACGATCAAGCCGGAGATTCCTGGTCAGTTCTGGATGGCGTATTCCTTCGAAAAGAATCTGATCGTGCTCGATGAACAACTCGATCTGGATCTCCCCGCGGATAAAGACTTCACGGTTGCGAGCGCAGAAGTGCAACCTGCTGTGACGACGGCGGCTGGACGCAAGCTCTATCACTGGTCCAGCTCGAACCTCGCCCGACCGGATCCGGATGCACCACCCAAATCGACCAGGCATTTGAAGCCTTCCGTGCAGGTGACCACTTTCAAGAGTTGGGATCAGATTGGGGCTTGGTACAAGTCTCTTCAGCGCAATGCGCTCGTGGTTACACCCGCGATCCAAGCCAAAGCCGATGCACTGATCGGCGGGCTCAGCAACAACGAAGACATTGTTCGCGCTATTTTCACGGATGTCGCACTGCACACGCACTATGTCGGCGTCGTTTTCGGAATCGGCCGTTACCAGCCTCATCCGGCAGATGATGTGCTTGCGAACGAGTATGGAGACTGCAAAGACAAACACACACTGCTGGCAACACTGCTGAAAGCTGCAGGCATCGAAGCATGGCCCGTGCTCATCTCAGCCAGCCGCGATCTCGACCCCGCCACACCCTCGCCTGCGCAGTTTGACCATGTCATCACGCTGGTTCCTCTCGGAGGCAAGTCTCTGTGGATGGACTCGACCATGGAGGTGGCGCCCGTCGGCGTGCTGGCGGCTGTGCTGCGCGACAAGAAAGCTCTCGTCATCCCCAACGACAAGGCCCCATACCTGGAGACGACGCCTGCCAACCTTCCTTCTCCATCATCGGTTCGCTTCCAGGTCGCGGGGAGCATCTCGAATCAAGGAGTTTTTACCGGGCATGTAGATGAAACTGCGGACGGAGATGCGGGCATGTTGTTCCGCGTTGCATTCCGACGAGTTCCACAATCGCAGTGGAAAGAACTGATGCAAGCGATCGCGAGGTTGCAGAACTTCGGCGGAGAGGTTTCCAATCCGCAAGTTTCCCAGGTTGAACAAATCAGCCAGCCCCTTGCTTTCTCCTTCGATTACACGCGAGAGAAGTACAACCAGTGGGAAGATCATGACAGGTCGCATTGGATTGGGCCGCCGATGCCTGGGATGGGCGGAGAACTCCCTCCCGGTGTGAAAGAGAAGAAGCCTGCCGACGATCCGGAGCTCGGGGCCATCGGGCAGACGATATACCGCACGAGTATGCGATTGCCGGTCGGCTGGTCCATGACTCCGCCCAGGAGCACAGACATCAAGGAGGACTGGGGCGAATACTTTTCTACTTACAGTTTCTCGGGGGGAGTCTTCACCGCCGAGCGATGTCTCATCGTGAAGAAGACAAAGGTCCCACTCGACCAATGGGAGCAATATCTAACGTTTCGCCGCGCCATCTTTGAAGATGAGAACCGCCAGACCCTGATCGCGCCCACCAGATCCTCGGCCGGTACGAAGTAGTCGAGACTCGTATGCCGCTAGTTCTTATGGTTTCGATCAGCCGAGGCTGGTCCAGTCGAGGACGACTTTGCCGGTGTTGCCGGAGATCATGGCGGCAAAACCGTTTTCAAATTCGCTGTACGGGAAGCGGTGAGTGATGACGGGCGAGATGTCCAAGCCTGAGTCGAGCATCACCGACATCTTGTACCACGTCTCGTACATCTCGCGGCCATAGATTCCCTTGATCGTGATCATGTTGAAAATCACCGGGCGCCAGTCCATGGGAATGCTTTTGGAGGGGATGCCGAGTGCCGCGATCTTGCCGCCATGGCTCATGTTGGCGATCATGTCGCTCAGAGCTTGCGGGTTGCCGGACATCTCCAGGCCTACGTCGAATCCCTCGGTCATTTTGAGCTGCTTCTGAACCTCGCTGAGCGGAGTTTCCGTTGGGTTGACGGCGAGTGTGGCTCCCATCTTTCGTGCAAGATCGAGACGGAAGGGATTGAGGTCGGTGACGACGACGTGCCTCGCTCCGGCGTGGCGAACGACTGCAATCGCCATGATGCCGATGGGGCCTGCGCCGGTGATGAGCACGTCTTCTCCCAGCACTGGAAAAGACAGCGCGGTGTGAACGGCGTTTCCGAAGGGATCGAAGATAGCAGCGACTTCAAGATTGACGCCGGGATGATGCCGCCAGATGTTGGTCATCGGCAGCGAGATGAGTTCGGCAAAGGCGCCCGGGCGATTGACGCCAACTCCCTTGGTGGAGACGCACAGATGCCGTCTGCCGGCGAGACAGTTACGGCAACGGCCGCAGACGACGTGACCCTCTCCGCTGACGATGTCGCCCGGGAAGAAGTCGTTGACATTCGAACCGACTGCGACGATTTTGCCGACGAACTCGTGGCCGATGGCCATGGGAACAGGAATGGTCTTTTGCGCCCAGTCGTCCCAGTTGTAGATGTGGACGTCAGTTCCGCAGATGCCGGTGTAAAGGACACGGATGAGGACGTCGTTAATGCCCATTGTGGGCTCGGGGATGTCTTCCAGCCACAGTCCGCGCTCGGCTCGCGCCTTGACCAACGCCTTCATTCAGAACCTCCTGCTCACAACCAATCCGTTGAAAGTGTAATGGTTCCGGACGGGACGGGCCACACGACTCGGCGCGGTTGGCGCTGAATGAAGATTGAAATTGAAACCTGGCTGGCCGTGTAACTATCTGGGATTCATCCGTGCGGTATCGAAGGGTGAATAGCTCGGATTCTCTGAGATGCTGGCGGCTTGTGATTGGGAGACGCGGGCCTGCGCAATTTCCTTCTGGTGCGGCGTCATCACGCTGGCGATCTGTTTGAGAGCCCGTACTGCAGATGCATCTCCGGCGGCGGCGGCGCGGCAGTACCACAGAAATGCTGTCACATAGTCCAGCGGAACGCCACGGCCGGAGGAGTACATGGTGGCAAGGTTGTACTGGGCGCGGCTGACGCCACGTGTAGCTGCTTCAGCGTATAAAGCAACTGCCTGGTTATAGTCTTTGGCTATTCCCAGGCCATCTTCGTACATGACGCCGAGGTTGTTGTTGGCTTGGGCAAGCCCCTGCGCGGCGGCCTTGCGATACCAGTAGAGTGCTTGCTCGTAGTCGCGCTCGAGCCCGACGCCGTGCTGATAGAACGAACCGAGATTGTTCTGGGCGATTGCATTTCCAAGTTCCGCGGCGGCCCGATACCACTTTGCTGATTCAGCGTCGTCGTGGGGAACGCCGCGACCGGTGTGATAGAGATTGCCGAGTTTGCATTGCGCAACGGCGTCTGCTTGATCGGCGGCGGCGCGATACCAGCGTGCAGCTTCGGAGAGATCGACCGGGACGGCTTTTCCCTGCTCAAGGAAGTAGCCCAATCGCTCCTCGGCTGCGGCATAGCCCTGAAGGGAAGCTGCGCGAACGAGCGTATAGGCCTTCGCATCGTCCTGGGGAACGCCCAGGCCATTTTCGTAGAGCGCACCGAGATTGAATTGCGCAGGGGCGTAGCCCTTGGAGGCGGCCACAGAAAACCATCGTGCAGCTTCTTCGTAGTTCCGCTCGACGCCTTTGCCGAAGGCGTAAGCGAAAGCCAGGTTGTTCTGGCCTAGAGGATCTCCAGCCTCAGCGGATCTTCGTATTTCCGCGATTGTCTGCGCGACCGGCGCATTGTGATCCTCAATCGACAAATGAGTCGCAGATGATCGAACGGAACTGGACGACACTACTGAATCGCTTGTCTGGCACCACGACAAGGTCGATGCAAGTAAAAGGGCAGAAATGACCAGGTTCGGAGATGGGATGCTGCAGTACTTCATAAGTCCCTCCGCAATTTCACGCGGAATGGACGATAGTAACCCTATTCACGATATTTTCTCAAGTAATTCACGATCCTTTAATGACAAACAGGCTACGAGCAGGCATACGCCGGTGGCGGCATCGGGTAGGAACCCAAACGCGGGCGCTATTTACGCGTTGATGGCCATGCCTTCCACGGCGGCGTAGGCGTCGAGCATCGCCTCGCTGATGGTTGGATGCGCGTGGATGGTGAACATCAGCTCGTCGATGGTGCCTTCGAGTTCCATGACGGCTACGGCTTCCGCGATCAGTTCGGTGGCCTGCGGGCCGATGATATGGACGCCGAGGATTTCGCCGTATTTGGCGTCGGCGACAATTTTGACGAAGCCGTCGTGACTGCCGACGATGGTGGCCTTTGAATTTCCCGCGAACGGAAATTTGCCGACTTTGATCTCGATGCCCTTCTCTTTGGCCTGCGCTTCGGTCAGACCGACTGAGCCGATCTGCGGATCGCTGTAGGTGCAGGCAGGAATGCGATCGCGGCGGACGGAGCGATATTTGCGGCCAGCGATTTTGGTGACGGCGACGATTCCGCTCATGGAGCCGGAGTGTGCGAGCTGCGGCAAGCCGGCAACGATGTCGCCGATGGCGTAGATGCCGGGCTCGGCGGTCTCTTGCGCTTCTCCGACCTTGATGAATCCGCGGTCGAGCTCGATGCGGGTCTTGTCGATGCCGACGTCAGCGATCCGCGGTGCGCGGCCTACGGCGACGAGAACTTTCTCGGCTTCCTTTTCGACGGGCTTGCCGTTTGCGGCGGTCCAGGTGACTTTGACGCCGGTGTCGGTCTTCTCGATTTTTTCGACCTTGGCGCCGGTGTTGAGGTCGATGCCGCGCTTTTTGAAGACGCGGGTGAGCTCCTTGGAAATCTCTTCGTCTTCAGGGGGCATGATACGCGGGAGAAATTCGACCAGCGTGACCTCGGTGCCGAAGCTCCGGAAGATGGAGCTGAACTCGACGCCGACGGCTCCAGCACCGATGACGATGAGGGATTTCGGCACCTGCGGGACGGCGAGCATTTCGATATTAGTGAGGATGCGGTCGTCGGGCTTGAGGCCGAAGATCATTTTGGCGTCGGAGCCGGTGGCGAGGATGATGTTCCTTGTTTTGACTTCGCTCTTTGCGCCGTCGCCTGCAGTCAGATCGATCGTGTGGATGCCGTCTTTGGCCGCGCCGGTGAGTCGGCCGTAGCCTGCGATGACCGTGACCTTGTTTTTCTTCATCAGGAAGCCAAGGCCCTTGGTGTGCTTGTCGACGATGGAGGTCTTGCGCTTCTGCACGGCTTCCCAGTTGAGGGTGCGGCCGTCGACGTTGTCGATGCCGTACTCGGCCGCTTGCTTGAGGTGGTCCCAGAGTTCGGCGTTGAAGAGCAGGGCCTTGGTGGGGATGCAGCCGACGTGCAGGCAGGTGCCGCCAAGGACGGTGGCGGACTCGATGAGCGCGACCTTGAGGCCGAGTTGTCCCGCGCGAATAGCCGCGTTGTAGCCTGCCGGGCCGCTGCCGATGATTGCTACGTCATAGATTGTGTCTGCCAAAGCCGCTCCGTTCTTGCGCGCTCAAGATGCTCACGAGCGGCGCGTTCCACTGTTAAGTTTAATGCTCGCATTTCATTGGATGTGTTGCCGCTGCTATTGATTCGTATGCACCAGGCCGGATGCAATACTTTGCGCCTCGGGATCGTCGCCGAAGGCTTCGATCCAGTGGACGCCGGGCTCGCGGCGAAACCAGGTCAGCTGGCGCTTGGCGTAGTTGCGATGACCTTGCTGGGCTTCGGCAATGGCGACTCGTTCGCCGACGCCCTTGAGGAGAACAGACAGCGCCTGACGGTAACCGAGCGAATCGAGCGCCTTGATAGGTCCGTAGCAGGCAAGAAGAGCGCGTGTCTCCTGGATGAGACCTCCTGCGAACATCTCAGCGCAGCGTTGATTCAGCCGCTCATACAGCGCAGCACGCGGCGGGTTGAGTCCAATGCGCAGCAGGCGAAAACCGGTGAGAGGATCGCGTGCGAGGACTTGCGACATGGGTTGGCGCGCAGCGAGGCAGACCTCGATGGCGCGGATGAGCTTGGGCGTATCGTTGGCGTGGATGCGCGCGGCGGAAGCGGGATCCAGACGGATGAGCAGGCGATGGAGCCAGGCGCCACCGTGGCGATCGGCGCTGCGGCGAAGGCGTTGACGCAGGTTTTCCTGACGGGCAGGGCCTGCGAAGAGGCCCTCAGTAAGTGCGCGCAGGTAGAGGCCTGTTCCGCCGGTGACGATGGAAAGCTTGTTGCGGCTGGCGATTTCGCGCAGGGCGCCTCGGGCGCGACGGCTGTAGTCTCCCGCGGTGAAGGGCTGATCGGGATCGGCGACATCGATGAGGTGGTGCGGGATGCGGGCACGTTCTCCGGGCGTGGGTTTGGCGGTGCCGAGGTCCATGCCGCGGTAGACGGCGACGGAATCGCAGCTGATGATTTCTCCGTTGAAATGTTCGGCGAGCGAGAGCGAGAGGGCGGTTTTGCCGCTGCCGGTCGGGCCCAGAAGAAGGACAGCGAGTGGCTCGCGTTCGTCAGTCACCGAGACACCCCGGCCGGACAGCATTATTCAGAGTTGAGCCACTCGTCCGGCTAAAAATGGCGGCGAAGCCGCGGTTCGCCCTCCGCGAAGGAGTCATGGGCGCCACCAGCCGGGAGGGAAAATCCACTTCGGGTTGGTATGGAAGAGCCACCATGTGAGGATCGCAGCCGCGATGATGAGCAGGCCGAAAGTCTGGTTGCGGCGGAAGGCTCGACGCTGCTCGTCGCGCCGCTGGTCTTCGGCCAGTTGCTCTCCGTACGGCTTGATGCGGCGTTCAACCATGGGTTATCTAGAACCAATCTTACTGTTTGTCCAGTAAACAGCGCCCAGTATCCGCCTCCGGCGCCGAAGGCGCGGTCCGCCGCACGCGCAGTGCGTTTGACTTGACCCGGCTCGATTGCTGACCATGGTTTTCGGGCTTTGCGCAGTGAAGAGGAAGGTTTGAAGTCAATGAAGGTTCTGATCCTTGGTTCGGGCGGACGGGAACATGCGCTGGCATGGGCTGCGAGCCGCAGCCCTCGCGTTACAGAGGTTGTGTGCGCGCCGGGCAATGGCGGCATCGGGCAGGTGGCTCGTTGCGTGCCTGTGGATATGAAGGACGTTGCCGCGATGCTGCGGCTGGCGGAAGCGGAGCAGCCGAGCCTGACCATCGTCGGGCCGGAACTACCGCTTTCACTGGGCGTGGTGGATGCTTTTCGCGAGCGCGGTTATCGCATCTTCGGGCCGACACGCGATGCGGCGCAGCTGGAGTCCAGCAAGGCGTTTGCCAAGCAATTCATGAAGCGGCACCAGATTCCCACGGCGAACTACGCCGTCTGCACCACTGGCAAAGAAGTGGAAGAGTCCATCAAGCACTTCCATGCGCCCGTGGTGGTAAAAGCCGATGGACTGGCAGCAGGCAAGGGCGTGATCATCTGCCCGACACGGCAGTTTGCGATCGACGCGGCGCATGGGCTTTTCAGCGGGGAGCTGCTGGGCGTAGCCGAAAAGCAGGTGGTGATTGAGGAGTTCCTCGAAGGCGAAGAGATGAGTTTTCTGTGCCTCTCGGATGGCACGCACGTAGTGCCTCTGGTTCCGGCGCAGGATCACAAGCGGATTGGCGAGGGAGACACGGGCCCGAACACCGGGGGCATGGGCGTCTACTCCACCAGCGACATGCTGGAGCCCACAATGACGGAGTGGATTCTGCATCATATTGCGGAGCCTACGGTGCGGGGCATGGCGGAGGAAGGTGCGCCATTTGTTGGCGTTCTCTATTGCGGCCTGATGATGACCGCGCGGGGACCGCAGCTGCTGGAGTACAACGCGCGGTTTGGCGATCCGGAGACGCAGGCAATCCTGCTGCGGCTCGAGTCGGACCTGGTGGATGCGCTGGAGGCCTGCATCGATGGCAGTCTCGCGGAGACAGAGATGCGCTGGAGCCAAGGTGCTGCGGCTTGCGTAGTGGCAAGCTCTTCGGGATATCCGGGCAGCTACAAGACGGGGTTGCCCATTACCGGGCTGAGTCTCGCGGCGCAAATACCGGGTGTCGAGGTTTTCCACTCCGGCACCACTCGCGTCGGCAGCCAGCTTGTAACCAGCGGCGGGCGGGTGCTCGGTGTTACGGCTGAAGGCGATTCGCTTGAAGAGGCACTGTCGCGAGCATACGAAGCGCTCGCGCAGATTCATTTTGAAGGCATGTACTACCGCCATGACATCGGACACAGGGCGCTGAAGCAGCCGCGCAGGTAGAACCGCACTTTGGCTCTCGCGGGCGCGAGTGTGCGTCAAGATTCGGCGGAAGAACCGCTGGTCAGCTTATCAACTCAACAGAGGCGTAACCGGCGCGGTAGGTGCAGCCGGAACGGGCCTGGGCTGCTTCTGGAAACAAGCGCGGCACAGGACGGGCCTGCCCTGGGTAGGTTTGAACGGGACCGTGGTTTCGGTACCGCACGCCGAACAGGTGGTTCGGGTTTCAGAACGGACCCGACCGCCCGTAGCGCGCTTAGCCTTGCATTGCTTGCAATGCTTCGGGTCGTTCTTGAATTGTTTATCGTGAAAGAACAGTTGCTCGCCCGCGGTGAAGACAAACTCAGCACCGCAATCGTTGCACTTCAAAACTCTGTCGACAAATTCCATGGCCGCTTCCCCCAAAGCAGGGAGGACTGTCGAAATCGGCCATGATCTTGAGAGCTCGCCGGTCCCGTTTCCCTGTCTTTGAACGTCCTTGAACAACAAGGGCCCGGGCCGCAATAAACAGGGCGGCGATATTTGAAACGTCTCCGCAATAGGGAGACCTAAAGTAATTCGCGCTTTCAACTCAACTTTCAGCGCAATTTTGAACAGTCGCGATGCGCCGCCCGATGGTCATGCTATATGGCTGCTGTCACCCCGGGGGAGTAAGTATAGCCCGGGCGGCGCATTTCGCGATGTGTGGTAAGTAACTTAGTCCTGCTCTTTACGAGCCTTCTTGCGATTCCGCTTGCGTGCCAGTGCTGCTTTGACACGACGCTTTTCACCGGGCTTCAGATAGTAGGAATGACGCTTCACTTCCTTGATGATGTCTTCCTGCTGTACCTTCCGTTTAAACCGGCGTAGCGCGTTTTCAAGCGGTTCGCCTTCCTGCAAGCGAACCTCTGCCAAAGGGTAAACACCTCCAAACCTGCCAGAAAGGCCCACATTTATGATAACGCAAGTGCATGTTCTCGGCCAACTTACGAAATGATCGGTTGTCGCTCGGTTTCCGCTTTCAGAACGGAAGCGCGAGAATACTTCCTCTCACGAAAAATTGGGTATATGTAGCCCAAACACACGGTTTGCCAACTCGCATACACTGGTCTCCTGAGGCTTTCGAACCCGATGATCCGTCGCTACCTGGGGCAACTTCCCACCATTCCCGCAAGCTGCTATGTTGATCTATCCGCACAGGTTATTGGAGATGTGAAGCTTGGTGAACATTCCTCGGTGTGGATGAACGCTGTTCTCAGGGGTGACGTGAATTCGATTCGGGTGGGGTCGAACTCAAATGTGCAGGACTGCTCGGTGCTGCATGGACAGCGAGATCTCTACGCGGTCACGGTGGGCGACTGGGTGACCATTGGCCATAATGCGACTGTGCATGGGTGCGTTGTGGAAGATGCGGTGCTGATCGGGATGGGCGTCACAATTCTGAATGACTGCCGGATCGGCGAGGGCTCCATCATCGCGGCCGGAGCAGTGCTGCCCGAACACACGGTTGTACCTCCGCGGACGCTTTGGGCTGGAGTGCCGGGCAAGCAGCGGCGCGAACTTGGTGACCAGGATCGCAAACTCATCCTCGCGTACGCACAGAATTATCTCGACTACACGAAGATCTACCTTGCCGAGACGGATAAAGGATGACGATTCATTCATCTGAATGGGACGTTGAGATCGTTTAGCATCAAAGAAACCTGTGAACACCTCTGGCAAGACATTTCAGCGTACCCTTCGGTTTGGTTTCTTAGTTCTTCTTGCGGCCGTTTTCTGTGTCGGTGTTGATGCACAGACCTGGCCCCCAGCGACCTCGTTGCCCAACGCCCCGGAGCCACAGGTGACGCTTCGCGACACCCCGATGAATCTCCTGAAGGATCAGGGAGCGATCTGGTCGAGCCCTGTCCGTATCCGTGACAAGAATTTACGCTACCTGGTCCCCCTTGGCCTGGCGGTTACCGTTGCTATCACCACCGATCACGAGGCGATGTCTGAAGTTGTCTCGCAGAACCCCAGCTTTAACAATGCCAATACTAATGCCTCCAACGTGCTGGTTAGCCCGTTCATTGCTGCGCCGGCGGTGATGTTCGCGGCAGGTCAGCTTAAGGGCAACGATCATGCCCGCGAAACCGGCATCCTGGGCGGCGAAGCCATCCTCAACGGCCTGGTGGTGGAGCAGGGAATGAAGCTGATTTTCTGGCGCGAACGGCCCACGGTCGACAGCGCCAGGGGCAGGTTTTTTCAGACAAGCGTTGGATGGGACTCGTCGTTTCCTTCGTCGCACAGCATGATCGCTTGGTCGAGCGCGGCGGTGCTGGCGGAAGAGTATCCGTCTCGTTTGAATCAGTTCGGGATTTACACGCTGGCCACGGGCGTGAGCCTGACGCGCGTGCTCGGCCAGCAGCACTTTCCTTCTGATGTGCTCGTGGGCAGCGCCTTCGGGTGGATGATCGGCCACTACGTCTACAAAAAACACCACCGTTGGCACGAACTTGATTCGCATTAGACGATGCGAATTCTTATCGATGAACCCAGGACTGCTCGCACTCGTTCGTCACCTTCTCCTTGACAATCTACATATCGGCTTCGTATAGGTAGATTGTCTAGGAGGCACATCGAAATGGCCCCGCTTGAAAAGGCTGACCTGCTGCAAGGCACACTTGACCTGCTCATTCTGAAGGTCGTTGCGCTTGGCCCGGTGCATGGGTATGGCATCTCGCAACGAATTCGGCAGATTTCATCTGATGTACTACAAGTTCAGCAGGGGTCCCTTTATCCCGCGTTGCACCGCCTGGAGAAGCGCGGCTGGCTCGAAGCCGACTGGGGTGAGTCAAGCAACGGCAGGCAAGCGAAGTTCTACAAGCTTTCGGCGAAGGGACGGAAGCAACTCGCGACCGAAGAGGACACCTGGAACCGGCTGTCGCGGGCTGTGGCGCTCATCCTGGAAACGGCGCGGTAGGACACTGCGCAGGAGGCGATGATGATCGGCAGGAGAGGCTCCCCTCGCAAATCAGCTCCTGAAGACGCGGTGGACCAGGAGATCGGCTTCCACATTGCGGAACTGACGGAGGCCTACGTTGCGCAGGGCTTGTCGCCGGAGGAGGCGCGGCGACGCGCAATGCTCGAGTTCGGCGGCCAGGAGCAGGTGAAGCAGCAGGTCCGGGAGGTGCACATCTCGGCACTTCTTGAGGGCGTGCTGTTCAACCTAAGGGCGGCGGTGCGTTTTTTGCGCAAATCGCCTTCTTTCTCAATTGTGGTCGTTTTCACGCTTGCTCTCGGAATCGGCGCCAACAGTGCGGTATTCTCGGCGATCGATGCGATTATCCTTCGGCCGTTGCCATTTCCGAATGGCAACCAATTGGTGGCGCTTTATCAGCACGACTACAAGGGGCGCGATGCCAACACATTCGTCGCTCCAGTCCGGCTCGAAGACTGGAACCGGCTGAACTCGACTTTTCAAGCCATCAGCGGGTACTACTTTGACAATCTTTCCGAGACCTCGGGTTCGCTGCCCGAAAAGGTTACCGAATGCCTGGTAGCACCGCGCTTTCTGGAGGTGATGAGAGTTGCGCCCGCACTGGGTCGCGGGTTCGCCCCGAACGAAGAGCACTGGGGAGGGGCGAGCGTTGTGCTCATCAGCTACGAGTACTGGCAGCGGCGGTTCCATGGGGATCCGGCCGCGCTTGGGCAGCAGGTTCATGTAAGCGGCTACACCTCGACGATCATCGGGGTGATGCCAGAGTCTTTCCAATTTCCAAATGCAGACGTGGATATGTGGACGCCTAGCGCACCGGATGCACCGTTTGCGCAGCGACGCGATGAGACGTGGTTCACCGTTATTGGCCGCATGAAACCGGGAGTTACGCTTGAGAAGGCATCGGCCGATCTTGCAATCGTGCAGAGGCAACTGGGTAAACAGTTCCCCAAGCCCGATGCGGAGCTTACGGTTCAGGCCGAACCGATGAAAGAAGTGATCGTAGGAAGTGCACGGAGTTCGCTCTGGCTGCTTTACGGATCGGTTTCGCTGCTCCTCCTGATTGCCTGCTCGAATATCGCGGCGCTGTTGCTGGCGCGAATGACCGAGCGCGAGCATGAGGTGTCGATTCGCTTCTCGCTGGGTGCATCTAGGCTGGCGATTGTTGTGCAGCTCTTGACGGAGGTATTCACGCTGGCGCTGCTTGGGTCGCTTGCCGGGCTGCTGGTTGCCGCCGCCTCTGCGCGTGGTTTCCACCTGCTGGCGAAGACGCTGCCACGCGCCGAAGAGATCGCGCTCAACTGGCAAATCATAGCCTACACACTGATTGCGGCGCTGCTTGCCACTCTGCTTTGTGGACTCTTCCCTGCACTACGCGGAACGCGCCGCACCCTGGCGCACTCGCTGGCCGCAGGGAGCCGTACACAAGTGTCAACGCGCGGCACCTTGCAGTGGATGCTGGTGGTTACGCAGATTACGTTGGCCGTAACACTGCTGATGGGGGCGGGATTACTGTTGCGGAGTTTTCAGCAGCTCTCGCGTGTGTATCCCGGATTTGAACCCAGTCATGTGCTGACCTTCCAGGTAAGCGGCTCATGGGGTGAAACTACCGACATGAAAAATGTTGTGCAGCGGATCGATCACACGCTTGAGAGCGTGCGCACGCTTCCCGGCGTGGAGGCTGCATCGACAGCAGCGATGCTCCCCGGCGTTTCGTCGCAGTATCAGATTGAATTCAAAATCGATGGCAAGCTGGAACCGGGTCATCCGATTCTCGCGGATAGCCGTTATGTCTCCGCGGGTTATTTCGATACCATGCGAATCCCGCTGCTGGTTGGGGAAAGCTGCAGGCACGCCTCCAACACCAGCGACGTAATGGTGAATCGCGCGTTCGCGGACAAGTACATGGGCGATACGCTGGCAGTCGGGCACCAGCTTTCAGGAGCCGTCTACAACGACTTCCTTCCTCAAGGGATGATTCGCGGCATCGTGGGCGATGCGCGGGAGGAGGATCTGAACACGCAACCGGTGCCCACGGTGTACTCCTGTTTCAGCGCACCGGATCCATTCCCGAACTACCTCGTTCGCACCCATGGAGACCCAATGGCGATGGCGGAAACGATTCGCCGGCGGATCCACGAGATTGAGCCAACCCGGCCTGTTTATGCGTTTGCTCCGCTGCAGGAGCACCTGGATGAAGCGTCGTCGGAGAATCGTCTGCGCACCATGCTGCTGACGGTCTTTGCTGCGACCGCCATTCTGCTGGCGTGCATTGGACTCTATGGCACATTGAGCTACCTTGGTCGATTGCGGCAGCGTGAAGTGGGCGTACGTCTGGCGCTGGGTGCGATGCGCAACCAGATTGTTGCACGATTTTTGCTGCAGGGGCTGCGCGTGGCGGTGATTGGATGTGTCGCCGGTCTTGCACTTGGCCTGGGACTTTCGCACTTTATCGGCTCGATGCTGTACGGGGTGTCCGCGCTTGATCCGGCGACGTATGGTGGCGTCATTTTGCTGATATTGCTGGTCTCCGCCTGCGCGTCGCTGGTCCCTGCTCTTCGAGCGGCCCACGTTGAACCGGTGCAGATTTTGCGGGAAGAGTAGTTCAAAGTTCCGAGTTCGTAGTTCTGACTCGGAAGACGGCGAAGACGAAGGAGACACTTCACGGACCTCGAACTTGGAACTACGAACTCTGAACTATCGCTTACACTGGCAGTGGATTTCTCTCTGGGAAGTTCCTCTGGTGCCAGTAAGGGTAGACCGGTGTGACCGCACTGGCCTTGTCTAGTTTGGCGATTTGATCTGTAGTCAAGTTCCAGCCCACGGCATCAAGATTTTGCCCGAGTTGTTCTTCGTTGCGTGCGCCGAGAATGAGCGAAGACACAGTGGGCCGCTGCAGGACCCAGTTCAGTGCGACTTGCGGAATGCTCTTGCCCGTTTCGGCAGCCACAGATTCCAGCGCATCCACGACTGTGTACAGATACTCATCGGCAACCGGAGGACCGGCGTCCGCTGTCTTGTGGAGGCGGCTGACTTCGGGCAGCGGCTGGCCGCGGCGGATTTTTCCAGTAAGCCGTCCCCAGCCGAGTGGACTCCAAACCAGCGCGCCAACTTTCTGATCGAGACCGAGCGGCATCAGTTCCCATTCGTATTCGCGACCGACGAGCGAGTAGTACACCTGGTGGGCGACAAATCGAGTCCAGCCGTAGCGATCGGCGACTGCGAGTGATTTCATCAGATGCCAGCCGGAGAAATTCGATGCCGCGACGTAACGCACTTTGCCCTCGCGGACGAAGGTGTTCAGCGTGTCCTGAACTTCTTCTATCGGCGTGAGCGCGTCGAATCCGTGCATGTGGTAGATGTCGACATGGTCAGAGCCGAGGCGGCGCAGACTGGCCTCAAGGGCATTGCGCAGGTGATAGCGCGATGCGCCCCGGTCGTTGGGCCCGTCGCCCATGGGAAAGTAGGCCTTGGTCGAAATGAGCACGCGATCGCGTTTTCCCGCGAGCGCCTTGCCCAGGATCTCTTCGGAACGGCCATTCGAGTAACCGTCGGCCGTGTCGAAAAGGTTGACGCCGGCATCCAGGCACATGTCGATGAGGCGGGTCGCCTCGGCAACGTCGGTGCTGCCCCAGGCCTTGAAGAATTCGTTGCCGCCACCGAATGTTGCAGCGCCGAAACTCAGTGCAGAAACCTTGAGGCCTGAGCCTCCCAGCAGTCGATATTCCATGACCGTTGGATTATCGGACCTCATGCGGGGATGCACTTGGTTGGGCTCTTCAAGCCTGATTGAACTTCATGTCCCTGGCGGCGGGCGTGGGATGACCAGTGCACTTCGGCCGCCATCATCCGCCATTTAGACTAGATAGGTTATGGCCACACTGAAAGCTGTGCGCGGCACTCGCGATCTTCTGCCGCCGGAAACCGCTCTCTGGAACCGCATGGAGGCGACGGCGCGGGCCGTCTTTGCGCGGTATAACTTCGGCGAGATCCGCACCCCGGTTTTTGAGGACACATCGCTGTTTTCCCGCAGTGTTGGCGAAGAGACCGACATCGTCTCGAAGGAAATGTACACGTGGGAGGATCGGGCTCGCGCTCAATCTGAGAAGCCGCAGTCATTGACGCTGCGACCCGAGAACACGGCCGGCGTGGTTCGCGCTTATATCGAACACAAGCTGGGCGAGACGGGGCAGTTGCAGAAGCTTTACTACATTGGGCCCCAGTTCAGGCGCGAACGTCCGCAGAAGGGGCGGTACCGGCAGTTTTCGCAGATTGGCGCCGAAGTGATCGGGCCGCCCTCTGCGGGCAGCGAAAGCCCTTTGAGAGACGCGGAAGTGCTGGAGATGCTGGCCACGCTGCTGGATGAGTTGGGGATCACCGGTTGGACGCTTGAGATCAATTCCGTGGGCTCGTCGGCTGACCGGGCGCGCTATAACGAGACACTGCGGCAGGCGTTGATTCCGCTGGCGCCGAAGATGTGCCCAGACTGCCAGCGACGCGCGGTGACCAATCCGCTGCGCGTGCTGGACTGCAAGGTGCCGGAGGATCAGCCGATTATCGAGACGCTGCCGAAGATTGTGGATTCGCTGGATGAGGCGTCGAAGGCGCATTTCGCGGCGGTGACCGCAGCGCTGGATGCGGCCGGAGTGCAGTACACGCGGAATCATCGACTGGTGCGGGGGCTGGACTACTACACGCGGACCACATTTGAGTTCACGCACGGCGGTTTGGGCGCGCAGAACGCGCTGCTGGGCGGCGGGCGCTATGACGGACTGAGCGAGGCGATCGGCGGGCCCAAGTCTCCCGGCATCGGCTTCGCCATGGGTGAGGATCGGCTGGTGCTGACCTTGCAGGCGCTTGAAGCGGCAAAGCCCGAGAAGAACGACGCATATATTGCGCCGCTTGGCGAGGCCCTGAACCCGGCTGCGCTGGCGCTGGCCCGTGAACTGCGGCGGGGCGGGTTGAGTGTCGAGTTGGGAGACGGATCGTTTCGGCTGAAGAAGTCGTTTGAGGCTGCCGATCGAACGTCGCGCCGAATCGTGATCATGGGCGAAGACGAGCTTCAATCCGGTATCCTGACTGTGAAGGACTTCTCAACCGGTATACAAACCAAGGTTCCGCGCGCTGAGCTGGCAGGCATTCTCAAACAATGAGCGCGTGTCGTTGAGATTGTGCTTTCCCACCCAAGCGCTGAAAATCGCGCATGGATGGGGCACCCGACATTTTAATCAATCGTCTTATGTCACGACTGACGTCGTGCCCCTTCAAGGCGACAAAGGAATGACGTTTTGCTCGACTTTTTAGGCAATCTTGAACGGACGCAGATGTGCGGCGAATTGCGCGCCGCCAACGCGGGCGAACACGTGGTACTGATGGGCTGGGTGAACCGGCGCCGCGACCACGGCAACCTGATCTTTCTCGATGTGCGCGACCGCAGCGGCATCGCGCAGGTGGTGCTCGATAAAGAGCTAACGCCTGAAGGACACCTCAAGGGCGAGCAGGTTCGTCCGGAGTATGTTGTCGCCGCCGTGGGCAAGGTTCGCCTGCGCGGCAAAAACGCCATTAATCCCAAGATGCCAACGGGCGAGGTGGAGATTGAAGCGACCGAGCTGCGTATTCTGAACGACGCGCGCCTGGCGCCATTTTCGCCTTCGGAAGAGGCGATCCAGAATGAGGAAACCCGCCTCAAGTATCGCTACATCGACCTGCGCCGCGTGGAGATGCAGCGCAACTTCTTGTTGCGGCATGAGATTACGCGCGCGATTCGCGAGAGCCTGAGCGGGCAGGGATTTCTCGAGATCGAGACGCCGATCCTGACCAAGTCCACGCCGGAGGGCGCGCGCGATTTTCTGGTGCCGAGCCGCGTGCATCCCGGCGAATTCTATGCGCTGCCGCAGTCGCCGCAGATTTTCAAGCAGATCCTGATGATCTCCGGGTTTGACCGCTACTTCCAGATTGCGCGCTGCTTCCGCGACGAGGACCAGCGCGCTGACCGCCAGCTGGAGTTCACGCAGGTCGATCTGGAGATGAGCTTCCCGCGCCGCGAGCATGTTTTCGCGGTGGTGGAGAAGTTCTGCGCGGCTGCCTGGGCTGCGGCGGGAATCACGCTGCCCACCCCATTCCCGCGGATCACGTATGACGATGCGATCCGGCAGTATGGTTCGGACAAGCCGGACCTGCGGCTGCCCGGTCTGACGGATGTGCGTTCGGCGTTTCCCGAAGAGGCATTGGCAACGCTGCAGATTGACCCAGCTCTGCCCATTGTGGCGCTGCGCATTCCCGGCGTCGGCGAGTTGAGTCGCAAGGAACGCGAGGAAAATCACCCGCTCTTCGACCAGAAGAAGGGCGCGAAGTTTATCGACGATTTCAAACGGCTGGGGAAGAGCCTGCCAGACACGGTCACAAAGATTCGTGAGCTGACGGGCGCAGCTGAGAGCGATTTTCTGATTGTGGTGGCGGGCGATCCTGCACATCACATCAAGGCGAGCGACACGAAGTTTGAGGGGCGGCTGAGCGAGCGCGAGATCAACGTGTACTCTGCCGCTGGAAACTTCCGCAGCGAGCTGGCGAAGAAGTACGCTGACCGGCACAAGGCTTTTGAGATCACCGATGAGGCGGTTCGAAACGCAGAACCACGGAGTGGCGGCAAGATGCTCGATGGCGCGGCTGCGTTTCACCCGATCTGGATCGTCGATTTTCCGATGTTTGAGTACGACCTGGCCAGCGGCAAGTGGGTGCCCGCGCATCATCCGTTCACAGCTCCCTATGAGGCCGACATGGCCAACCTCATCAGCGATCCGGCGTCGGTGCGCGCGGACTGCTACGACCTGGCGATGAACGGGCTGGAACTCGGATCGGGCTCCATTCGGATTCATCGCAAGGATGTGCAGCAGCAGATTTTTGCGTCGCTCGGCATCTCGGACGATGAGGCGCGGAAGCGGTTTGGGTTCTTCCTGGATGCGCTGGAGTATGGCACTCCGCCGCATGGAGGCATTGCGCTGGGGCTCGACCGAATCGTAATGCTGCTGGCCGGTGCGCCCAGCCTGCGCGAGGTGATCACATTCCCGAAGACCGCGAAGGCAATCGACCTGATGGCGGATGCACCAACGACAGTACCTGATCAGCAGTTGAAAGAACTACACATCAGGGTTGCGGGCAAGAGCTGAGTGGGGGATTCAATCCACCGTTGCTTCCACCAGCTGGTCGGAAGCCGTCATCGCGACAGTATCAATGGACAGGCATTTGCCGAGTTCGTTGAACTCCTTGTCCCAGCGAGGACGGTCATCGGCGATCTGCGAGGTAAGCGCGTAGCCCGATGTTCGCAGAATCTCGTACCAGATGTTCTGCGCCTGCCAGAGGTTCAGCTCAAAAGGTAATTCCACCAGCGTGTGCGCCAGACTGAGAGCGCGGTCCAGCATCTCCAGCGATCCAGCCGACATCTGAAGTTCGACCATGGCTCGCTTCATGCGCTGGTCTGCAATGTAGGAGAGCGTAGCTGTTTCGAGTGGCACCTTATCGGACTTTGCCAATTGAAGAAATGACCGAAGCATCGCCTGGTCAATCGGATCGCCCTCTAGAGCGCGCCGGAGCCCGGCGTTGATGGCAAACTCCGCAGCGAGAGTGAGCGCCGGCGGCTTCGGCAGTCCTGCCTGCGCGAGGTAGTGCAGGAGGCTGGCGTGGTCCTCGTAAATGTTGGTCAGCGAGCTCTCGATATCCCAGAGGGTCGAATTGAGAATCAAGTGCACAATCCTGCGCTGTTCGTCACGGAAGAGTGACGTAAGCGAATAGTCTACGCGACCGTAGTAGCGATCGATGAGGCGGATGACATCGGGAAAATCGGCACGTTGCACCTGCTCCGCCGCCTCCGCCGTGAACGCATAGAATTCTGCTGCGTCTTCGTCTCTGTAGGACTTGACGGCCGCGGTAATGTTCTGATCGCCGAAGTGCAGGACCGCGAAGCTGAATGTCTGCGCCTTGCCGGTGATGGCGCTGGTGATGTGCGCACTCCCTATCGCGAGCCTGCCGCGACCCGAGCTGTACATATCGTACGAGATGCGGCGCACGCGATAGCAGAACAGCTCAGTCTCCTCAGCAAAGGATGAGAAGACGCTGCTGATGGCGTAGTGTGCAGCCACCTGCTCAAGACCGAGTTGCATCGTCAAGATCTTCTCGTTATAGATGCGCGCACCGTCGCCCGCCGCCGCCACATTCGATTTTGCTTCGGCAAGTCGCGCGAGGAATGCCGGCTCCAGATTCGCGGCCTGGTCGCCAAACAATTCCTTTGCTAGTTGAAGCGCGCGGGCGGCATAGGCGATGACTTGCACGGTCTCGATACCGGAGATGTCGTCAAAGAACCAGCCGCAGCTGGTGTACATCAGTTGCGCGTGGCGCTGCATCTCCATAAGTTGCAGCGCCCGAACGCGCTCCCCTGCATCGAGTGGATGGCGCTGGTGATCGGCGAGAAAGCGATCCACGACTTCCTCACTGCGATTGAGAATCACGTCGATGTATCCGTCACGTGCGGCCCACACATCAGTGAAGAGTCTGGCGCCCTCCTGTTCCGTCAAGGGGGTAATTGCATCACGGAGCTCGTCGAGGGCCTGGCGCAGGGGGGCTCGCCATTCCTGATTCCATCCCGGCTTGCCGCTGCTGCATCCGCAGTTGGAGCGCCAGCGCTCGACGCCATGCGCACAGCTCCACGAGGTATCGTCGATGATTTCGCACTCCCACTCGGGGGGGAACTGTTCGAGATAGCTTGCGTAATTGGTCAGCTTGACGGTCTTGTCCTGCTCGAGGAGGCGCACCGCGTAGGCCAGAGCCATTTCACCGTGGCGATGATGATGGCCGTATGATTCACCGTCGGTGGCCACGCTTTCGAGCTGGGGCTGCGTATTGTCTTTGAATCCCGCTTTGAGCCGCGCGGCGAAGTTTTCTCCGGAATTCAGAAGGCCTTCAAAGGCGATTGCGCGCGAGGTTGCACCATCGTAGAAGAACACCGAAATCGCCACGCCAGAGTCGAAGCGCACGAGGTAGGACCGCGTGGTATCTACGGAATTGCCAGGCAGCGTGGGCCATGGGGCCCCGGCTCCGGTTCCGTCTGCCACGAGAGGCCGGACTCGCTTGCATTGGCTGGGCGCAAGGACTGTGAATTTGATTCCGTGTTGCGCAAGTAGCTCCAACGTCTCAGTGTCGGCTGCCGTCTCAGAGAGCCACATGCCTTCGGGCATGGCGCCGTAATGGCTTTTGTAGTCGGCTATTCCCCAGCGGATCTGCGCAATCTTATCGCGCTTGTTGGCCAGCGGCATGATCACGTGGTTGTAAACCTGCGCCATTGCCGAGCTGTGACCCTGGAAGGTTTTCCGGCTGCGACGCTCTCCGTCGAGAATCATGCGATAGGTCCGCGGCGCATTTTCTTTGAGCCAGCTCAGCAGAGTGGGCCCGAAGTTGAAGCTCATCCGCGAATAGTTGTTCACGATGCGGATGATCTGGTTCTTATGGTTCACTGTGCGCGCGGCGCCGTTGGGGGCGTAGCACTCGGCGCAGACTCGCTCGTTCCAATCGTGATAGGGCGCAGCCGAATCCTGGGTCTCAACGGTCTCGAGCCAGGGATTCTCGCGCGGGGGCTGATAGAAATGCCCATGAATGCAGATGTAGCGTTTGGTTGATGCCATGCGTTCTCGATTGCAGGCCGCCGGAATGGCCGTGCTTGATTATTGTAGGCTCCCGCGAAGCCGCGTTGTTAGAGGTCGGTCGCGGTTGGCGTCAGCGATGCCAAATCATTGGAACTACTCTGCGACGGAGCGTCCTGCCGATGGCGTTGACTTGGCCAGGTCGCAGGCACGCCACAGGTACCAGCTCGCGACGGAGCGGAAGGGCCGCCATTTCTGACCGCGCCTGAAGAGCACATCGGGCTTGGGAAGATCGGCGGCTTCGATCGGACGGTTTTTGGGGAGACGCTGAAAGGTGAGTGCGAATCCCTTGCGCACGCCGTAATCCGTTACCGGGAGCACGTCGGGACGGCCCATACGGAAAATCAGCAGCATCTCGACGGTCCACGGACCGATGCCGCGAACTTCGGTTAGCCGCTCGACTATGTCGGCATCCGGCATCTTCAGGATTGCTTTGTGGGTCGGCACGGTTCCATCCAACGTCTTCGCAGCCAGGTCACGCATCGCTTTGATCTTGTTGCCTGAGACGCCGGCCGCGCGCAGCGGTTCATCCGGTGTGTCGAGCAATTGCTGTGGAGTCGGATCGCCGTGGAAGAACTCGCGCACGCGGCGATGGATGGTGGCCGCGGCCTTTCCGTGCAGCTGCTGATAGAGGATAGATTCGAGGAGCGACTCAAAGGGCGAGGGCGCCGGATCTAGCCTCAGTTTGAATTCGCCGACTTTGTCGATGAGTGCGCCCAGCTTCGGGTCGCAGGCTTTCAAGTGTGAAATTGCTTCGACAAAATCGAAGGGAGGTTTCCTGCTCTTACCATCGTGGATCATAGGCGAACAGTGTATCGCGCGATTGCAACGGAGATATGCTATGTTGAATTTTCATTGACCCCTAATTGTGGGTTGGCCCGGAAATCACCTTGTGATGACAACTCAAGTCGAAGATCATCTCCATTCGAACACTTCTGATACGGATCCAGCGGTTGCGGCACGCATCGCCAGAATTTCGTTCATGCTTTTTGTGGCCGGCGGCTTAATTGGACTGATCAATATGGGTTTGTTGCCGGTTCCGTTTGGCTGGGGATATGAGATGGTCACGTTGGCCACCAACCTGGCTAAGCATGGCACTTACGCAAATCCCTATTCGGTGCTCGACACTGGACTCACCGCTGCTTACACGCCCGTGTATCCGCTCTACCTCTCTTTGCTCATGCGTGCGTTGAGAAATCCGGATCTTGTTACGCTGGCGGCAACGATTGGAAATATCATCATCAACGCCGTCATTGGAGCGTCGCTTCCACGCCTATCCTGGCACTTCCTTCGCAACATAGATGCCGGCATCGCCGCCAGCATCTTCTGGCTTCTCTCGGTTCAACTGATGCCGAATTGGGATGCGAGCTATACAGCCGCCGGGCTTATTCTTTTCTGCATGTTCACTGCCGCCACCATTGGCACGACGAGATATGCGCTCCGGGCTGTTTTGAGCGGATTGATGGCCGGCGCTCTGTTTTTGCTCAATCCCTCGTCAATGATTGTCTTCCTATTGTGGATCGCATATTTACTGATGTTTCGGAAAGCTTCATTCAAGCAAACAGCTATTTATGCATCCGTTGTGCTGATGCTTTTCGCGATCATCGCTTTCGGCTGGGGCTATCGAAACGAAAGGCAGCTTGGGAAATTCGTAGTGCACAAACCTTGGTATTGCGCTTGATGCGTCCAATAACGACTGCGCAAGCCCCAGCCTGTTTGATGAAGAGAACAACAACTGCCACGAGGCATATCATCCGAACACGAATCTCCAGGAAGCACAGCTGGTTCGCAGTCTCGGAGAAGTGGCCTACGACCGCTTACGTTCTGACGATGCCAAGACCTGGGCACGCAATCATCCTCGACGATTCCTTGTCCTTACCATAGGCCGTTTTCGCGATTTCTGGTTTCCTGCAACTGCCGGACACCCCTACAAAATCGCGATGATCTGGCTTGCTACCCTGCTCTCCGTTCCCGGCCTGATTCTAATGATCCGTAAGCGCCTGGATGTGACTTTCTTCCTGCTGGCAGTCTTTGCGCTCTATCCGGTGATGTACTACTTTGTCGTGAGCGATGTGCGATATCGCTATCCAATTCTCTGGCTTACTCTTTTGCCTGCTGGTCTTTGCTGCGATACGCTTCGAAGACGCGCGCAATCGAAGTGGTCCACCAAGGCCCACCGGGGCGCACCTGCCTAGAGTCGGGGGGAGCAGTCGATCGCCGGGCGGTCCATCCGATCGCGCCACCCTTGTACCATCAGAGCGTAGGCACTCGACGGGAGCAAAAGACAAAGATGAAAATGCGTCCAGGAACGCAAACCGGTTTTCTTCTCTGCGGCAAGGAATGGAGCGAGGGTGAGGCACTGGAAGTACGCTCACCCTGGGACCAGGGCCTGATCGGCAAGGTTACGGTGGCAACACGCGCGGATGCTCGCGAAGCTGTGAACCATGCCGTCGCCAGCATGCGCCGCACTCGCGCGCTGCCTCGCTGGAAACGCCGCGAGATCCTCGAAGATATCGCATCCTCCCTGATCGAGCAGAAGGATCGCTTTGCGCAACTCATTATGGCTGAAGCAGGCAAGCCGATCCGGCTGGCGCGGACCGAAGTAGACCGCGCGGTACTCACCTTCAAGACCGCGGCAGAAGAAGCGGCACGGCTCGGCGGCGAGACGATTCCTCTTGATCTCACCGAGGGCAATGAGAATCGCTGGGGACTGGTACAGCGTTTTCCAGTGGGTCCGGTGCTGGCGATTACTCCGTTTAATTTCCCGCTGAATCTGGTGGCCCACAAGGCCGCTCCGGCAATTGCTGCCGGTTGCCCGATCCTGATCAAGCCATCGCCGCAGACGCCTTTTACAGCGCTTGCGCTGGGGGAAGTAATTCTCAAAGCAGGCTGGCCGGAAGAGGCCCTGGCAGTCTTGCCGCTGGCGAACGCCGATACTGCGTGGCTGGCTGAAAAAGAAGATCGGATCAAGCTGGTCAGCTTTACCGGCTCCGCGAAGGTGGGTTGGGAACTGAAAGCGCACTCGGGCCGCAAGCGTGTTCTGCTGGAACTGGGGGGCAACGCGGCGCTGATCATTCACAGTGATTATCGCGATCTGGACGCGGCAGCCGAGCGCACGGCGCACGCTGCCTTCGGCTACGCAGGGCAGTCGTGTATCAGCGTGCAGCGCATCTTTGTCGACAAGTCCATCTTTCAAACATTTATCTGGAAGCTTGTGGAGGTCGCGGGCAAGCTTGTCTCCGGTGATCCGGCGAACGAGGCGACGGAAGTAGGCCCGCTGATCCGGGGCGGCGAGGCCGAACGCGTCGAGGCGTGGATCAAGGAGGCCGTCGAGGCTGGAGCGCGCCTGATCGCAGGTGGCGAGCGGACGGGCTCGGTGATTGCGCCTGCCATTCTCACGGGAACCAAGGCGGGCATGAAGATTCGCGACGAAGAAGTCTTTGGTCCAGTGGTGACCGTGGAGCCTTATGTCGATTTTGAGCAGGCGCTTGCAGAAGTGAACCACTCGCGATTCGGATTGCAGGCCGGATTGCTGACGCGCGATGCCGGGCGGATTCTGACGGCTTATCGTGAACTCGAGGTGGGCGCGCTGATTGTTGGCGATACCCCCGCCTGGCGGCTGGATCCCATGCCTTACGGCGGGGTGAAGGATTCGGGACTTGGGCGGGAGGGTCTACGATCTGCCATTGAAGAAATGACCGAGCCGCGGATGCTGGTTATGTCGGGGATGAGCTAGGCCCCCTCACATACTCTGTTGACAAAGTCCCTGGTCTCAGCAGGTTACGCAGAGCGCGCGGCTGCAAAGTCCTCTTGTGATTGAGATTAGGCGCAGAGTCCTTTGCTGTAAGGATTTACGGGTCTTTTCTTGTCTACCACACAGCTTCGTGGACCATGTTTCAGGAGGGACGATGTTTGAGCGCTTCGCGGGCTTGTGAAACGGTGGTGAGCCCTGAAAGGTTGATCTGGACCAGGCTCATAGATTCATCCTAGGCGAAACGGCAGAATAACCTGCAAAAACGCTGCAACTTTCTGCCGTTTGTTTTGAGCGGGTTAGGCGGAGATGTCGGAAGGAGAGGCTTGACGATTGATGCATGGGTTCAACGGAAAGCCGCCACCAGAACCCGCCGCGAGGGATTCAGAGAAGAACCTGGTCGAGATCACATTGGTCGCGGACCAAGCGAGGACCCTCGAAGATTCCTGATCAACCCACTCTCATCGGCCGTTGCTCGGAGTCACGCAGAACTTGCATTTCAGAAGATGCTTCACGGCCATATTGGCTGCGCTATTGGTCAACCAATTGACGCGCGGATGTGAAGAGCAGCGCCTCCTGAGGTGTCTCGATCAAGCGGACCTGAGCAAGACACTCGACAAGGACACGTTTGGCGTGAACGACCCCTTGGTCGCTCGGACCATACAAATCTTCCAAATCCTTAACGGCTTCATAGACAGAAGTGAGAAGTTTCGAGGTGGACGGACTCATCACAAACTCCCAACGATCGATGTGTATTCGATGACGGGAAACTGGTGGGGGTTGTCATTACTCGTCGATCAACACCGGCGGCGCAGCATTGCCAAAGTTATAATTTTCGGATTGGCTCCTTCCGAATTGGCTACAATGCGCCCGGAACTCGATAATGCGCCCAAATTGGGCTGAATAAGTGCATTGTCTGTGGGGGTTTATTGAGGGGAATTTAGAATTGCTTGAACACGCTCAGAGGCAACTCTCATGACGGACTCACGTCGCCCGGCCAGATTTTCGGTACGCAGTTGCTGAGCGACGTCGATGGATGCGGAGGCGCGGGTTGTTCGTGAATTTCGCGGTTTAGAGAAAGTAATGGAATCACAGGAAGAGACATTGTGATCAAGAGGAATTCGTACTTCGCGGCCGCCATCGTTGGGGCAGCAGCCTTAATAATCGCCAGCCTAACCGCAGCGCCACTGGTCGCGTCTGATTCTGTCCATCCATCAGAGCTTCGAGAAGTCACCGTTCCGGGCACTCACCCTCTGGATGCATCGGTAGTTGATCTGACCAAGTACGGCTATGCAGAGCAGGAATACTACGCGAGTGGAACCGCAAATCGGTATCGAATCAAGAACCCATCAGAAACAGCGACGCCTGTTGACGGCGGGCATCCATACAAGACGAGGATCGTGGTGCGGAAGCCAATTGATCCCAAACGTTTCAATGGAATCGTGGTGGTGGAGTGGTACAACGTATCGGCGGGACAGGACATTGATTTCTGCTGGGGAGGATCCTACGACTACTTGATGCGCGAAGGTTACGCGTGGGTAGGCGTCTCTGCCCAGCGTGTCGGCATCAAGCAATTGAATACGTGGAACCCAGCTCGCTACGGCTCACTGAGCGCCGAAGCTTCAAACGATGATCCCCAAGGCGGCACGCTGGATGATCGTGGCGATGTGCTTTCGTGGGACATCTTCGGACAAGTTGGCGCAGCTCTCTTGAACCACCGTGGTCCGAGCGATCCGCTGGCAGGACTTGCGATCAAACATCTGGTCGCTGTCGGTGAGTCACAATCCGCCCTGCGCCTGACTGCCTATTACAACTCGATCCAACCCATTCACAACCTTTATCAAGGATTTATTTACTATGACGCCGCTGGAAGCCTGCGAAGCGACTCAAAGGTCCCGGCTATCAGCGTCGGAACAGAGTTTGGTGCCGCTTTTCCGGTAATCGCCACTGTGGGCGACGGTTCCTTTCTGCGTCGCTGGCCAGTTGCCGGCACATCGCACGTTAGCTTTGAGGAAATGGACGGCTACGTCGATGTTGAGACCCTGCGGGACGGCTTCCCGAAGTCGCCGGATGGCAAGCCTCTTTCCCTCACGCAGGCAACTCCGGGATGCAAGCAGACTCCGCTTTGGAGCAAGGTGCCAACCGAGTTGGTTCTCAACTCAGCGTATGAGCACCTGCGTCGTTGGATCAACGACGGTACGGTCGCTCCTGCCGCACCGCAGTTTGAACGGAACGCGGATGGTAGTCTCAAGCGCGATGCGGACGGGGAGTTGCTGGGTGGCATACGCTTGCCTCAACTTGCAGTACCGACGGGAAAGAATTCTGGATTCAACTCGGGACCGGGAACATGCATGCTCGCGGGCTTTCACCACGACTACAGTCCCGCAGAACTCAAAGCACGTTACAACGATCACGCGAGGTATGTGCGAGAGGTGGATAAAGCGACGCAGGAGGTCTTGAATGCCGGTTTCATCCTGCCCTACGACGCTGAGCAGATCAGGCAATCCGCGAATACCTCGGATCTGTTCCTGGAGAGTGGAGAAGATGTGAACAAGGATCGACAAGCGAAAAGCGATATTGAGATCCAGGAGTTGATGCGCACGGTTTCCTCGTGGAATGGCGCAGAATATGGCGCGTACCCGGAGGGTGTGGCAGAACCTGTCGTGGCGAAGATCACCATTCCGGCGCACCAGGAACTGACATGGCACTCTCATCCGATGCCGAGCTTTGCTTACGTGCTCTCTGGTGAGATCACCGTGGAAGACGAGAAGGGAAATAAGAAGCATTTCACGGCAGGCGAAGTGATGCCGGAGACGGTCCATACGGCTCATCGGGGTATCGTAGGTGATCAGCCCGCAACGTTCATCGTCTTCTACGCCGGAACGAAAGGCATGCCGCTCTCACAGCCGGCCAAGTAGGCAGATCAACTTAGCCTAGGAGGCTCTCCGTATGCGATCTGGCGTGCCTCGGATTTGCCGGCAACTCTCATTGGCCGCGGTCTCCATGGCAACCTTTCTTGCGCCCACAGGAATTACCGCTCAGTCCTATCGATTGGACTCCGACAAGGGCCTGCAGCCACACAATGTATCCGTTGATGGCGTGTCCTATCGAGGGCGAAATGCTGTTCGAGTGAGGACGCTTCCGAGCACGGACGCGATCTATGATCCACAGAAGTATGGGACGGGAGGCGGAGTCGTCATTCTCGAAGGATCTTCGTTTCATGACGGCACGATCGAAGTTGACGTCGCGGGAATGCCTCAGGCCAATGCGCCAGCGCTAGCACGCGGGTTTGTCGGGATTGCGTTCCGCGTGCCACCCGACGCTTCCAGATATGACTACGTCTACATCCGTCCTACGAACGGACGCGCCGAAGATCAGGAACGGCGGAACCACTCGACGCAATACGCGTCTTTTCCCGACAACGAATGGTTGAAATTGCGCACCGAATCACCGGGGAAGTACGAATCGTACGTGGACCTGGTGCCGGGCGAGTGGACTCACCTCAAGATAGAAGTTAGTGGCGTCAAGATGCGGCTTTACGTCAACGGAGCGGCACAGCCAACACTGCTGGTGAACGATCTTAAGTTGGGCGATGGCAGTGGAGCAGTCGCCCTGTGGCTTGGCGTCGGGACCGAACCCTACTTCGCCGACCTTAGACTGAAGCCCAAAGGGCCATGACCTGACTGCGCATCGGAAAACCGCGAACGAAGGTAACAGACTCTTACTTATTAAATGCGCCTATCCCGAGTCACGGTCCTCACTTTGCCTCACTCATCGACCAGTGGAGACGCAAAGTTTGCAGTTCCGGGAGTATCACCGGAAGTAATCCCGGATTTGGTCAGTCGTTTGCTTTACTTCCAAGTTGGCCACTACTCGTGAACAATGCGCGAACAGTCACCGTAAGGCTGTTTAGAATGTGCGTCGGCAGCCTCTTCAGACACATTTGCGAGCGGGTCGTCGACGGAGAGATCTTCGGGCACGTGTCTGTGAGTTAGATTCTCTGACAAAATAGAAACAACACACCCTTCATGAGTTTCGGCAGGAATCCGCTCGGATCCCGCACGGCTGGGCAGTCCCCCGATTTCGCATGGGATGAGCTTCTTTTGCCTTGGGGATTCCATGTCGCGAAGCACTTTTCTGCGTGAGAACGCTATATCCGTGTTTTTTCTCTATTTCAGACGTAGTTCAACACAAACGGCATGTGCGATGTTGCTGCTCGCCTTTATTGCGACATGGCTGCGGCCAACAGCGATCGCGCAGTCGGTTACACCTCTGGATGCGCAGATCAAGCAGGAAGTCGATGCGCATTTGGCCACCAAAGGTCTGACCAAGACCGACGATAAGCCGGCAGGGCTGGAGATGGTGAACGCAACCGGCCCTGCTTCACATTTCAACATCCAAGCGCAAACCGCCTGCGAAACCGAGATGTTGCATGAAACCGACGCGCGCGAGGTCTTCTCGGGCAAGGCCTACAAAGTGTTGACCGGGTTAGCGTCGGCGTACGGCCGGGCAGCAATTCCTCACATCTATATCTTTCCCGGAAGTTGGAACATGGACTATATCGCCGGCAGCACTGCCGTAGACGGGCGAGGCAAGATCCTGGTCGGCCAGCAGGCTATCGAGTTGTTTAATATCGTTGCGCTCAGAGGCTTTCTGGGACACGAGATGGCGCACTTGGTCAGCGACAACGCGGCGCACGGATGCAATGATTACATCATTCGCGATCCGCAGATGGAAGCCGATGCCGATGCATTAGCGGCGCGAGTGCTTGGAATGCAACCCGTCGAGGCGTTTTTGGAGAGGGTACTTGCACTCCCAGAAGGCCAGAACTCGGACGCAAAAGGTCGACTTGAATTGCTGCGTTCCAGACGTTCTGAGTGACCGCCATCCCGTCATGTATGGTCCGCCGCCGTTTTGCAAGCGAAGAATGAGGTTGGCGGGATGGTCGCAGAATGGCGGAATTGGGTCGATTCGGCAACGTCCCAAAAAAGTGACCGGAGCCCGGGTACTTTGGCGCTTCCATCGTGCCTCTGGGGATGCAACAGGGAGCGCCATCGGTGCTATCGTCAAGATTCGTGTGGACTGGCGCCGCTGGAGGGGGAGGGCGGCGTGGATGCGTTTGACGTGACTACCGCAGCGGAGAGTTTCCACGAATAATGGAAAGCATCGAAGTCAAGACTTGCCGTGCCTACAACGCGACGAGGCGTTGCATCGTCAGCTCCAAGGTCATTGTTTCTGATTGCGCGAATCAGCCTCTGACGATCCTGAAACTCCTGGTGGAGAGTCTTGGCTTCAAGGCCGAGGCGGCGATCTGGCTGACCCCGCTGTCGTATGCTCCGCAGTTGATGCGGCCCTTCCCTTTTGATCTTGTGTACCTCGACAAGAACTCTAAAGTCGTTCAGGCGGTGGAACTCCATCCCCAGGTATCCCTTCCGCCATATGACGGGCGGGTTGCGACCGCGCTGGTTCTACCGCTGCGCGCGATCAGTTTGTCCGGTACACAGATTGATGATCAGCTGATTGTTTGCGCCGAGGAGGAACTGGAAGCCCGGATCGCCGAGCTGACGACTCCAGCAATGACAGAGATTGCAGATCCCGCAATCGCAGAAATTCCAGCTTTGGCGGCCGCGGAGGTTGCCGCTCCCACGCTGGAAGCTGCGGTCGCGCCGGCTGCTGCGGATGCTCCAATGCCGGCTACTACTCTCCCGGCTCCCACAATTCCAAAACTGCCAGGGTTTTCGTTTCCGGGTTCGGCCGTCGCTGTTCCCATTGTCGCCGCTGCTGTTTCACAGGGTACCGGCTTCACAGTAGCGTCGACGACGACATGGCAGATCACCAATTCCACGATGGCTCCGGCGCTGCCGGAGAAAGTCGTCGAAGCCGCCGAGGAAGCTGCGCCGAGCCTGGGCCTTTCAATCGTGGAGGTTCCTGAGGCTGAAGTCATGCCGGCGGTGGCGGCGGGGAGCATCGCGCCACCCGAGCAAGCCGTACGCGAAGCCGATGCGACTGTTTCAGACCCTCCCGCGCTGGTTGCTGATCTCGGTCAAGCGGAAGCGTTACCGATCGCAGAAGTCTCAGTCGACACTGAGCCTGAAGCAAGTGTGGAAAGCGCAGCGATGGCCGCAGAGAAAGCGGAAAGCCTGAGCCTTCCTGATGCAACTGTTCTCGGCGAACTTGCTGCGACGCAAGAAAAGGCGAAAGCGCACGAGCCAACTCCGGATACGCATGCCGCCTCAGCTCCTGTTGCGAAGATCGAGATCAAGAAGGAAGCGCCCGCGACGATCGGCGTTCGCGCTGAAGTTGGGCCAAAGACGACGAAGAATGGATCCCAGCGCAAGAAGAAAGATCCTTTTGGCGTGCTGAAACGCTTTCTTAGCGCGGAAGATCCTCTGCCGGAGCGCCGCACGACGACCCGGCTCTTGTCGCCGGGATTGGTCGCCTATGACGCAACTGGAGGCAACGCCAAGCCGTGCGAGGTCGGCGACGTGAGCCCCACCGGAGTCTTTGTCCGTACGAAAGAACGGTGGCGGCTTGGCGATTTAATCTCGCTGACGCTCCAAAGGAAGAATGCGTCGGAGAAGGAACAGCATAGCCGGGTGGTGGTGCAGGCCGGCACGGTTCGCAATGACGCGGACGGTGTCGGTCTGACGTTCGTGCTGCCGGAGAATGTGGAGTTTCGCCCGTGGCAGCGGGTGCATACCAAGAGATCGGACGAGACAGACGGCCAGTATTTCGTGAGAGAGTTGCGGACCGCCAAGGCACTCGGGTTCCTGCGACACATTTGTCCTCCAGCCGGCGAGGAGATAGAACAATTGCTTTACGAGCGACGCAGCAACAAGAGAGTCGCCAGCGCAGTGGCCATTGCATTGAAAGCCCAAGAGCTCCTTGCGCAAAACGACAAAGGGGAGAGCACGCTTGCCCATCCACAGCTTGTGGTGCGCATCCTAGAGGACGGTTCATGGGCCGAAGACGAATGGATTCAGCAGCGGTGGGCCGGACTTCTTGCCACATCCTGCACCGCAGATGGTCAGGACAAATCGAATCTCGTTTTCGTGGAAATGCTCGACAAGCTGACGCCGATTCACCTTCGTATTCTTTATGCTGCATGCCGTAAAGGCGCTGAAGTGAATTCGACCGCCGAATCGACTTCCAAAGTTACTATTTATTGCACTGCGGACGAATTGATCGAAGCCGCTGGGACGCACAGCCTTCCCCGAATCCAGCAGACGATCGGGCACCTGGCCAACTTTGGTTTGCTGGCGGAGAACAACAGGCCCTCCTATATTCACGCTACGGAAAAGACGAAGACCAAGACCACTCCAACGAGTCTGGGTTTGGCGATGTTCGCACGCTGCAGCGGCCGTCGATAGATCCGCTCAACGGCAAAAAATAGCATGATTCCGAGCTGCCTCTCGCATCGCACGCGGGGAGCATGTGGTGCCAGGTGCGTAACCGGTGCGATGATTTGGGAAGGGCTACGATCGCCTGGCGAGTTTTGCGCGGGTGATACAACGCCGGCTTCGTTTTGGGAGAGATGAAGTTTATGGACCTCGGACTGAAAGACAAGTTGATTGTCGTGACCGGAGGCGGAGCCGGAATTGGAGCGGGAATTTCGCGCGCCTGCCTGGCCGAAGGAGCACGCGTAGTAGTCCTGGGGCGACGATCCGAGAATGTACGGGCCTTTCTCGAGGAAACGCAAGGCGCTTCGGATTGCAATCTGGTGGAAGCACATCTCGAGGATCTGGATCGCTGCCAGTCGGCCATTGCCGAAATTGAAGACCGCTATGGCGATATCTACGGGCTGGTGAATAACGCGGGAGTGAACGATGGCGCGGGGCTGGAGAGGGGCAGCGTCGCTCGATTTGTCGAAAGCCTCAACAAGAACCTGATTCACTATTTCGCGCTCGCTCATTATGCGCTGCCTTCACTGAAGCGTACGCAGGGAGCGATTGTGAATATCAGCTCGAAGGTTGCGTTGACCGGGCAGGGAAATACGTCGGGGTACGCAGCGAGCAAGGGCGCGCAGCTTGCGCTGACCCGGGAATGGGCGGCTGAGCTACTCAAGTACAACATCCGTGTGAATGCTGTTTTGCCCGCAGAGGTGATGACCCCGCTCTATCGGCGCTGGCTGGATACGCTGGGGAATCCAGAGGCCGAACTGAAGCGCATCACGGACAAGATTCCGTTGGGGCGGCGGATGACGCTGGCCTCGGAGATTGCGGCGACGACGGTATTTCTGCTGTCACCTACGCAGTCTGCGCATACTACCGGCCAGCATCTGATCGTGGATGGCGGATACGTGCACCTGGATCGTGCGCTGACATAGATTGCACGGCCGTGAAGGTCGGCGGTCGACGAAAGATTGCGCTTCGGCGTGACCTGGTCACCCTCCTGTGGCAGTCCCACAGGTTTCTGTGGCATACTTCTGTGGTCTTACCACAGGTATTGAAATGTCTCCTGAAAAACTCGATCTTCTGCAGGGCACGCTGGACTTGATGGTTCTGCAGACACTGACGGTGATGGGTTCGCTGCATGGCTATGGGATTGCGCGGCGCATTGAGCAAGTGAGCGGCAACGGGGTGCTGCTGAACCAGGGCACCATCTATGCATCGCTGGTGCGGCTGGAACAGCGCAAGTGGATCGCCTCGCGATGGGGCACATCGGACAACAACCGCAAGGCCAAGTTCTACGCGATTACCGCCGCGGGACGCCGCCAGCTCACGGCTGACGCGCGCTACTGGGAGCGGCTCAAAGACGTGATGGAGCGCGTGATGACCATGGACAAGTCTGCCGAGGGAGCAGACGCATGAGTTGGATGTCGCGCCTTCTCGCCCGAATCCGGGCACTTGCGTGGAGAAAGCCCCTGGATGCGGAGCTCGAGGCGGAGCTTGCGGCGCATCTTGAAATGGCCATTGAGGACAACATGGCTCATGGTCTGCCGGCCGCGGAAGCAAGACGGCTGGCGCTGGTGAGCATCGGTGGTATGGAACAGGCACGGTACAGACACCGCGAAGCGCGAGGATTTATGAACATCGACATCCTGATGCAGGACCTGAAGTACACCGTGCGCACGCTGTGGCGCGATCCGAGCTTTACGTGGTCGCCGTGCTGATCCTTGCGCTGGCGATCGGCGCGAACATTGCGGTCTTCAGCGTTGTGAACACGCTGCTGCTGCGGCCGCTGCCCTTTCCCAACGCGCAGCAACTGGTGTGGATTGCGCCGCCGCCTACCAAGTGCGGGCTCGTCTTGTGCGACGTACTCGACCGATGCCTACGATGAGTTTCGCGCGATGAGCCGCTCTTATCAGGATGTGACGGGATACTTTGCATTTTCGAGCGCGGACAATCTGAGCCTTAACCTGGGAGGCGGCGCGCCAATCACAGCCACCAGCATTGATGTGATTCAGAATTTCTTTCCGTGTGCTCGGAGTGCAAGCGCAGATGGGGCGCGTTTTCACGCCCGATGATGCGCGCAACGGGGCGGCACCGGTGGTGATGCTGACCAATGCATGGTGGAGGCGGCAGTTCAATGCGCGACCCGAACATCGTCGGCAAGGCGTTCGACATGAACGGCCAGCAGACGACCGTGATCGGCGTGCTGCCGGCGAGCTTTGATTTTGGCGCTGTGTTTGCGCCGGGAACGAAAGTAGATGCGATTACGCCGCTGAATCTTTATGGCCCTCCGCGCGATTGGGGGAACATCATCACCTTCATCGGCCGGCTGAAGCCGGGTGTGACTCTGGACAGGCGCGCGACGAGGCGGCGCGGCATCGCTCCGCACATGTGCTGGAACAACAAGCGTCCCGAGACCTGCGGCGACTACAAAGACGCCGTGGTTCCGGTGCCGCTGAAGGACTACGTCAGCGGAAAGCTGCGCCGATCGCTGTGGTGCTATGGTCTGCGGTTGGGCGCGATTCTGTTGATCGCGTGCGTGAACCTTTCGAACCTGCTGCTGGCGCGGGCATCGGCACGCTCGAAGGAGTTTGCGATGCGCGGCGCGCTGGGCGCGAGCCGCGGGCGCATCGTGCGCCAGCTTCTGACGGAGAGCCTCGTGCTCTCCAGCGCGGGGGCGGTCTTTGGATTGATGCTCGCGGCGGTTCTTGTTTCGTGGCTGGCGCACCAGGGAGCGATTGCGCTGCCGCTGCTGAGCACGTTGCACATTGATGGCGCTGCGCTGGGGTGGACGGTGCTGATTGCGGTTTTTGCCGCCGTTGTTTTCGGGCTTGTTCCCGGACTGCGGATCGCGAGCGGCAATCTGCAGGAATCGCTGAAGGATGCGGGCGCCGGGCGCGAGCGCCAGCCGCAAGCACGAGCGCATTCGGTCCGTGCTGGTGGTGTCGGAGGTTGCGCTGGCCTGCATGTTGCTGGTCGGCGCGGGGCTGCTGCTGCGCAGCTTTATCAATGTTCTGAATGTCGATCTTGGTTTCCAGCCGGACCGTGCCGCGGCGATCAAGGTTAACTACGACGACAGTGTCCCGGGTGACAAAACCGGGGATTTGAGCGCGCAGAAGCGCGGCGCGATCTTCCAGCAGATTCTTGCGCGCGTGGGAGCGCTGCCCGGAGTGGAGGCTGCGGGGATGGTCGATTATCTTCCGCTCGGGCAGAATCGCGCCTGGGGAACCCCCATTCCCAAGGGTAGAAATCCGAACGATTTCAAGGATATTAGCCGGACCTCTGGTTTATGTGATTTCGCCGGGATATATGCGCGCGATGGGCACCGGGCTGCGCGGGCGCGACTTCACCTGGGACGATGGACCGAAGAGCGAAAACGTTGTGCTGATCAATAAATCGATGGCGCGCTTCTTCTGGCCGAATGAAGATGCGGTGGGGAAGATTCTCGGAAACGGCACGGACGACAAGAACAACCTTCGCGTGGTCGGCGTTGTCGACGATGTCCACGAGGAGAACGTGGACGGAGACGCCGGCTGGCAAATTTATTACCCAATGACGCAGGCAAGTCCGAATGGCGCGGAGCTGGTGGTGCGCACGAAGCTGCCGCCGGCATCGCTGGCGAGCAGTGTACTGGCCGACGTTGCGTGAAATGAATCCTCAACAGCCAGCGGCGGAGTTCAAGCCGATCCGGCTGCTGGTGAGCCACGCCGTCTCAGGGCGGCAATTCTTTCATGCTGCTGGTGGTCTCATTTGCAACCCTTGGGTTGCTGCTGGCCGCGCTCGGCATCTACGGCGTGATCTCGTATTCGGTGACGCGGCAGACGCAGGAGATCGGCATTCGCATGGCGCTTGGGCGCAAGCGCGGGGATTGTGCAGCGGCAGGTGCTTGCCGGCACACTACGCCTGGCAATCATCGGAATTGTGCTTGGAGCGGCTGCATCCATTGCCGGAGCACGCCTGATCTGCTTCGCTGCTATTCGAGTACCTCTCCGTGGGATGCGGGACGTATTGGCAGCATGTCGATCGCGTTGCTGGCGGTGGCCGCCATTTCGGGCTTTATTCCGGCGTTCCGGGCATCGCGCATCAACCCGATAGTAGCGCTGCGCGCGAACTAAGTCACGCAGAGAAAGCTGCAAGACCGGCAGGAAGCGACCGGACATAGCCGGACCGACTTTGCGATCTCCGCCCGCGGGCGCTTCTTCCACTGTTCGTCCTGATTTCGGCATGATCGGAGTGCCCTGATTGTCAGCACAGGACACTGAACCGAAGTAGTGCGTGCCAGTTTCGTCACTGGTTTTCCTCATTTCGCTCTGGTTCATCAATCGATTTCAGTAGAAAATGTCGGAAGGAGCGAACATGTCCCCGATCCGAATCACCCGAGAGGTCCACCAGGGTTGGCTAAGCGGTAACGGAATTGCGTGCAAGTGCAGAGTCGAACTCGCAACAAAGATCACACCCGGTTTTCCCATTGTCAGGACGCTGGATATCTGGATTCCCGATAAGCCGCCGGAGGGTAACTACAATCTGCAGATAAACGGCGCTACTCTTGGGGTCCAGTTCAAGCGCGGAGCGTGGCTCGAAGCTGTAGCCTGATATCCCCGTCCGGTCTGCGAGTTTACCGTTCCGACAGTGCGGAATTGTAGCCGTCTCCTCACGCCGCGAGCCGAACGCGGGAAAGTTGACTTGAGCGAACTCGATATTGGGCGAGGTGTATACTCCCGCCTGTTATGAATTCTCACTTTTTAAAGCTCCTTACGCTCGCAGTTGCATCCTTCGCTGTCACTGTCACCTACGCCCAGCAAGATACACAAGCCAAGCCCAGGCCGGAAGACACCGAGATATGGCAGCCTGTGCCGAAGGTGGTGACTCCTGCCGCCGAATGCAATGCGCCGCCTTCGGATGCGATCGTGCTCTTCGACGGGAAGAACGTGGACGACTGGGTCAACGTGAAAGACAAGCAGCCGGCGTTGTGGGATGTGCACGATGGCGTGATGACGGTGAACAAAGCCGGCGGCAGCATTGAGACCAGGCGGCGCTTCAAGGACTACCAACTGCACGTGGAATACAAGATTCCTGCAAGTATTACGGGAACAGGGCAGGGACGCGGCAACAGCGGGGTCTTTCTCGCGTCCACTGGACCGGGCGATGACGGCTATGAGCTGCAGGTACTGGACGGCTACAACAATCCGACATATGTAAATGGCATGGCGGGCAGTATTTACAAGCAGAGCATTCCACTGGCGAATGCGAGCCGCAAGCCGGGCGAGTGGCAGACGTACGATGTGGCCTGGACCGCGCCGACCTTTAACGACGATGGCTCACTGAAGACGCCGGCATACGTGACGGTCTTCTTCAACGGAATCCTGGTTCAGAATCACTTCGAGCTGAAGGGGCAGACGCTGTATATCGGCAAGCCGTTTTACAAAAAGTACGACTCAGCGCCAATCAAGCTGCAGGCGCACGGAGACAAGAGCGAGCCGATAAGCTACAGGAACATCTGGGTACGCGAGCTGCCGTAGGACCTGAGGCGCGTCCTTCGCCGGTTATCGATTGAAAAGAGTAAAGTCCCCGGCGAACGAGAAAGCAGATCCTTCGCTCCGCTTACCCCGCAGACTCTGTCTGTGGGGCCCCAAGCATGCGGAGCTCAGGATGACACTTCATGCGTGCAACTCTAGCGTTGCACGAGAGATTAGCGCGCCATCGCCTGCATCTTGGCAAGCGTTACTGCATTTCGAAGAGCCGTGACGAAGGCGTGGGCGGCGGCGGTGTCGTTGAACGTGAGTCCGAATGCTTCGACCTGATCCTGCATCTGGCCATAATCGGAACTGCTGTGCGGACCCGGGCTGAGGTGCTCGAGCTTATCGCGATCGTAGATGAGGGCGCGGAACTTTTTCCCCGGCATGCCGACCACAACCACCATGATGGCGTCGCCTTTGTCACCGGGCTTGTAGGCCTTGGGTGCTTCAGGATTTGTAAAGACACGATCCTCGCTCATCAGGGATTCATCGACGTCGGCAAGCGGAACCGTGATGGAGGATAGTGGGAAAGCGTAGCGATACCACGCAATTGTTCCGTCCTCTTCGCGGGGCAGGGCACAGATGGGGCCCGGCATGTTGGGTTCGATGATGAGGGTCTGGCCGTCGAGCGCGACGATACTGCCCGAGGCGGTGTAGGCGGTCTTCATCTGCTCCATGTGCGAGCGGAGATCCTGCGCGCCACACGTGCACGACGAGACAACGAGGCAACCTAGCAACAAGCGAAACAATGTCTTCATGGCTGAACCTTTGGTGTGCATTTATGGTGGGGCAGATTCTGGAAAATTCGTGTGATTTATCGCACTCCGGGCATTACCAAGGACACGGGTCGAAGGTCAGTGGTTGGCCGTCCTGTTTGGGTGTGCGGAGGTGGCTTGAGAGCCACATCCGAGACGTCCGCTGAGTGCCGTGATTAACGCAATTCCAGCGATGTTAAAGACATGGCGAAGCTCGCCACTCTCGCAATTGGGCCATACAACTTCGGTGGGAGTTGTTGCTGCGCAGCCGCTGGCTCCGCTACTTGTTCCGGATTCGCAGGTTCCTGTGCGGCACAGGGGAAGCGAAGCGACCGAGATCCTTGTAGAACCTATATGTTTTTTAGCCCTTTATATAGGTGGGTTGTATCTAAGGTTCTTTCGGAGTGTGTCGCCGTGAGATGAATCGCCAGACCAGCCAAAGGAGAAGCCACAGAGCGGTGCACAAGACCACGTCGAACGCGGCTTACTCATTCGTGGTTCCGCCGAGCCGACAAGCTTGGGTTGAATCTCAAGTACAGCACGCACCCCCGCCACGTCCGGGAGCAATTTGGAGACTGAAGATTCGCCAGCTTGCTAGAGGTTGGCAGCGCATTGACCTCGATAAAGGAAAAAACGAAAGAGGCCCCGGGGCCCGCGATCCTACTCGCAATGGGAACGATTTCGTCTGGACCCGCATCGCAAATCAAGCCTGCGAACCCGTCTTGTTGCGCTTCGTCGGACGTGGAGAGACTTCGGAAAGCTCTCTTACGAAGCGAATCTCCACACGCTCGGGAAAGATCAGAAGGATGGGAATGGGGCCGCGCGCGTCGAAAGGCCTACTGAACAACGGATCAGCAAGGTGGAGAGAGACTGGTAGCAGTCCCACCAGACTAAAAACGATGAGAAGCGCGACCCATTTCTTCATACCGATGAACACCAGACGCGCCTCACTCTCGAGCTGCTCGCCACAAAGCTACAGCAAGTCGAGGTGGTCTAGGAGGTCGGCTAGTCCTCTTTTGGCGGCGGGTAGCAGGCAGGCTAGGGCGCAGCGTGGTGAAGGGTCTTTGCTTTCCCACCCATTGCGCGGTCGAACTGCGCGATGGATGGGGCAACCACTTTTTGTGGCTGGCGCTGGTCGGCCAGGGCTTTCTGAATTCTGACTTTTGCCGCCCCTTGCGTCTGTCCCCGAAAAGCTACTCAGTAACAGTGAGCTCGGTATGCAGGCTTGCGGTCGAATCCTCTCCAGCCCATACGTCGAAGGTGCTCGGTTCTACTGCCCATACCTTTGTCTGCGGACTCCAGAATTGCAGCTCGTCTTTGCCGAGAGGGAACTTGAGGGTCTGCGTCTCGCCGGGCTTAAGCGCGATGCGCTTGAATCCCTTGAGCTGCCTGACCGGGCGCGATGCCGAGCCCCAACGCTGGTGAATATAGATCTGCGCTACGGCATCGCCTGGGACGCTACCGGCGTTGGTCACGTCGACCAGTACCTCGGTGGCGTCGCCTGCCTTGATGCTCGTCTTGCTGAGCTGCAGGTGATCGAACTTGAAGCTCGTGTAGCTGAGGCCGTAGCCGAAGGGATAGAGCGGCTTGCTTGCGACGTCCCAGTAGCGCGAGGTGAAGGTGGGGCGGTCTTCGGGCTCGTGGGTGAGGTTGTGGTTGTAATAGAGCGGCTCCTCGCCGGCGGCGTGCGCCCAGCTGATGGGAAGCTTGCCGCCCGGGTTCACATCGCCAAAGAGAACGTCGGCTACCGCGTTGCCGCCTTCGGTGCCGGGATACCAGGCTTCGAGGATGGCCGGAACATGGCGCGCGGCCCAGCGAAGATCGAGTGGGCGGCCATTCTCAAGTACGAGGACAACGGGCTTGCCTGTCGATGCGATGGCTTCGAGCATCTGCTCCTGGATGCCTGGCAGCTCCATGGAGGCGCGCGAGGCCGATTCGCTGCTCATGGTGGCAATCTCACCCATGACGGCGATCACGATGTCTGCGCCAGCAGCAGCGGCTTTGGCTTTGGAGATGGCCTGGGCAGTCTCAGCATCGGTCGGCGGCGGTGGAGGCTTGGTTCCAGTGATCGTGTCGAAGAGAGACGGAAATACGCGCGCAGGACTCGGCCCGGCTACGAAGTTGATTTCTACGGCGGTGCCAAGCTTGTTCCTGATACCGGCCAACACGGTGACTGGGTGGCTTTTGGATGGGCCGCCGAAGAGACCCTCCACCGTCCAGCCGCCTTCGATGTCGCGGACGGAGTCGGCGAGCGGGCCGATGACGGCGATCTTCTTTACGGACTTGCTGAGGGGTAGGGTGTGGTCGTCGTTCTTCAGGAGCACCATGGAACGTGCGGCGACCTTGCGCTCGAGTTCCCTGCCTTCAGGGCGGCTCAGCGTAGAGTCCACTTTGGATTCGTCGACATAGGGGTGGTCGAAGAGGTCGAGTTTGTACTTCACCTCGAGGATTGGAAGAACAGCAGCGTCGAGCTGATCTTCCGATACCTTTCCTGAGCGAACCAGTCCCGCGAGATACTTCGGGTAGGTCAGGCTGGCCATATCCATGTTGAGGCCGGCGGTCACCGCCCTGTAGGCGGCATCTTCGGGATCCTTGGCAAAGCCGTGAGTCTGCAGCGCGCCGACAGCCCAGGCATCGGAGACAACGAAGCCTTGAAATCCCCAATCTTTGCGCAGAATGTCGGTAAGCAGCCAATGGTTTCCGGTGGCCGGCACATCGTTCAGGTCCATGTAGGCGCTCATGAAGCTGCCGGCACCAGCCTGCTCCGCCGCGTGGAAAGGCACGAGATAGACGTTCTGCATCAATACTTCGGGAACATAGGCCGAGTCATAGTCGCGGCCACCTTCAGCTGCGCCGTAGCCGGCAAAGTGCTTGACACACGCGAGGACGCTGTCGGGGCCGAGTAACTCACCCTGAAATCCGCGAACCTGTGCCCGTGCCATCGCCGCGCCCAGGTAAGGATCTTCACCGGCGCCTTCCACGATGCGTCCCCAGCGCGAGTCTCGTGCAATGTCGACCATTGGTGTGAAGGTCCAGCGAATGCCGGCGGCGCGGGCGTCTTCGCCTGCCAGGTGTTGCGCGGCCTCTTCCACAGCTGGATCCCATGAGGCAGCCATCGCCAGGGGAATGGGGAAGACAGTGCGATATCCGTGGATGACGTCGAAGGCAAAAAGGATGGGGATGTGGAGGCGAGACTTATCGACCGCCAGGTGCTGCAGGCGATTGATCTCCTTTACGTCGATGAGCCAGAGAATGGAGCCGACCTTGCCCTGAACAATGAGGTTGTCGGGCTTTTCACTGGCCAGCAGGGGCATGACCACACCAGACGACTGATTCATCTGTCCGACTTTTTCCTCGATGGTCATTTGTTTGAGCAATTCCTCGGCCCGGCGATGCGCCTCGGTCTGAGTCATGGGCGCAGTTTGCCCGACGAGGTTTGTGGGAAGGGTGACCGCTAGAACGATGAGGGAAACGATGGCTGTCAAATACCGTTTAATTCGCACTGCGCAGATCCCTCCGAGGGACCGTTAAGCATAATGCATGGAGATGACGGTTGGCAGCTTGGGTGATGGAAAGAATGAGCAACACTCTGGACCATCTCGAAGTTTCGATGGTCGGGTCGAGGATGCCGTCACTCGAACTTGTGCGCAACACGAGGAGGCTCTCGAGAAAAAAAGCGCCCCCCGATTAGTCCTGCCTGGATTCATCCAGGTCTGGTAACCGGAGGGGCGAGGAGCCGCAATCACAAGAAAACGCGCCTGAGTGTGACACACGCCGGGCACATTTCCTGGACCGACTTTCAATATATGCAGAATTGAAGATTCATCACAGGTTCCATCGGGTAGCGTCGGTGCGGAAGAGAGCATAACCTTATGTAAAAGTGGCTTTTAATCAAATATGGACATCGGCGAGGACGGGACGTATGATACGCAGTGCGGGCAATCCAGAAATCTATACGACCTTCTTTTCCACCGAGTGCTGCTGTACTCCTGTAGGAACGGAAGGCAATTGGGACCCGATTGAATTGATTTTCGACTCGTGGGTCGGTAGAAAGCTCTGCGCATCAAGGTATCGAACGTCCATGTGCGCAACTTAAGCTCACGAGGCCTTGCCAAGTTGGGCATAGAGCCGCTTAAGGAGTACGGATGCCGCTGGCGCCCAAATCCATGCAGGAGGTGGAGCAGCCGGAATTTGTCTCCGACCCTGCCTCAATTCGTGAACAGCTGCAAAGACTCCTGGTCCACCCGCTGTTCGCCAATAGCAAGCGCTACCCGGCACTGCTGGCTTACACGGTAGAGCAGACGCTGCTGGGCAACGCAGTTGAGTTGAAGGAGCGCAGCATCGGCATCGAAGTATTTGGCCGCGTGCCAACCTACGACGCGAATGCTGATCCGGTCGTCCGCATAACGGCGGGCGAGGTGCGCAAGCGGCTCAGCTTGTACTACTACGACTCATCGCACACGGGCGAGTTGGTGATCGAGCTTCCGCTGGGCTCGTACGTCCCGGTGTTCAGGCAGCCAGAGCCAGTTGCCGCCGAACCAGCGGTAGAGGTGCTTGAGAATACGGTTATCTCGACTCCGCCGCAGACAAGCCCCTTCGCCCCGGCGGTGCCAATTAATCCTGCTCCGGCCCAGCCCTCAAGGTTCCGGTGGCTCCTTGCCGGGGCTCTTCTCATCGCAGGTTGCGTGGCCGGCGTGTTTGTAGGGGAACGGATCCACCCGGCTCCTCCACCGGAGCCGCCTTCGAATATCGATCTTTTCTGGGAGCCATTCATTTCAAGCTTGAATCCGACGACTTTCTGTCTCGGGGAACCGGCCAAGAATATCGACGTGGGCTCGATCGACTCCTTCGAAGCACCGATCAATGCCCCCGCTGAAACGCAGAAGCTCTATGTCCAGCTGCATATGGCGGGGCTATTCGCGCTGGCGGATGTTACCACGCTGACGCGTACGGCGGCGGCGCTGGAGGCGCGCCATAAAGCCTTCCGCGTAGTCCCCGCTTCTGAGGCAACATTTGCCCAGCTGCGCGAAGGCCCGATTGTGCTGATTGGTGCGTTCGACAATATCTGGACTCTGCGGGTGACGCAGAAACTGCGCTTCGGATTCGAGTCGAAAGATGGAGTAGCCCTGCTGGTCGACCGCAAGAGTCAGAAGAAGACGACATGGGCAACCGCTTGGGATCTGCCTTATGAAAAGCTGTCGCGCGACTACGCTATTGTCGCGCGCATACACGACAGCACGACAGGCCAGCCGGTGATCATCGCGGCAGGAATCTCGGAGGAAGGCACGGAGGCGGCCGGAGAAATCCTCTACAACCCCGTCTATCTCAATTCGCTGCTGGCCAAAGCGCCTGCTAATTGGGAAAAGATGAATATGGAAGCCGTGATTGAGACGCAGGTAATCGAAGGTCACTCAGGGCCGCCCAACATTCTGGCAGTTGAGACCTGGTAATCAGGGTTTACCTGACGGATGCGCGGGACCGCCGCGGGACAACGCACTCCACCTTACTTTGACTTGGCCTTCTGCGCTGCCCACCGCTTGCGCTGCGCATCCGCGATCCGCTTGCGTGCTTCGGCACTGAGGGTGCGCTTCTTTTTTGTCTTGGCTGGCCCTTTGCTTGTCTTAGTCTTGGAGCCCGATGAGTTAGCTGTGCGGGAACCGGCAAGCAGAGAACGGACTTGAGTGAGTCTCTCAATCTCCGCGTCTATTTGAGCAAGGATAGTTTCAATCGACATAGAAAGAGAATATATCATCGCCGCGAAGCGATTGCATCTATTCACCTAGCTCCTACGCGTGTGATCTATCGCCAACTTAATCGGGCTTTCCAACGGTCTTATCCTTGTAAGCTTTTTGCAGCACATAGAAAGCCTTTTTCTTCTGTCCTTGGTCCGAGATGAGTCCTTTGCGATTGAACTCATCCTGAATCCGGCCAGGGGCCGATTCGGCGAGCGGAAATCCATCAGCACCCACGGACTCATGCCTCTAAGTTGAGGAATCTTGTTCAACATTGGCAGTTGGTGCCGGTAGACATTTGCCTGGTACTCTTCTGTCCATCGTTCGTTCTCGCCGCCATGCAAGCCGGCCTTGGCTCCTGCGCCAAATTCGCTGACGATGAGCGGCTTCTGATATGCGATCTGCCATTGCGTGATATCTGCGCTATCGGGATGGCCTTCATACCAGCCGATATATTCGTTGATGCCGATAACATCGAGGGCCTGGCCCAGCGGATCGTCCACGATCTTGGTATTGCCTTGCGCACGGACAAGCAGCGCGGCGGTAATCAATCGCGTTGGATCGAGACCGCGGGCCCGGGCCGCCAGCGTCTCGATAAATTGTGTGCGCGCCGGAGTGTTGGGCGTCTCGTTGGCCATCGACCAGAGAATGATGGCGGCATGATTGCGCGATGTATTGATTTCTTCGTCCAGTTGCTGTTCAGCCTTTGCGAGAACCTTGGGATTATCGAACTCGAGTGCCCAGTACACTGGATTCTCTGACCACACCAGCAGGCCCATGCGATCGGCGGCGCGCAACATGGTTTCATCGTGCGGATAATGCGCGAGACGGACATAGTTACAGCCGAGTTCCTTTGCCCAGCCAAGCAGCGTTTCCGCATCTTTGTCGGAGTAAGCTCGACCGGTGCGATAGGGCGCTTCAGCGTGAATGGCAACGCCGCGCAGGAAGATCGGCTTGCCGTTCAGCAGAATCTCGGTGCCACGCGTCTGGATCGTGCGGAAGCCCATCAGCTCGTCGATAACGTCGTTGCCCGCGTGAATTGCGACTTTATAAAGCTTCGGCGATTCGGGCGTCCAGCGCTCCAGGCCCTGCACGTTGAAGTGCAAGGGGGCGCGGCCGTCCGCGCCGATGTCTGCTGTCGCTTTTGCATGCAACTCGGGGATTTCAACTTCTGCTTTCCCGCCCGGCTGCGCACCCATGACATGCACCCATCCTTCGATTACGCCATCTTCGCTGCGGCTTAGGTGCAGGTCGTACTGATCGATGAAGGAGTCAGGCAGTTCAATCAGCGATACCTCGCGCGTGAGGCCACCGTAGTTCCACCAATCAGTTTCGAGGGTGGGCACGTTGTCCTCATGGCGGGTGTTGTCGACTGCGGCAACGACGAAGTTATCGCCGCTGTGGATTGCCTGGGTAACTTCACAGTTGAATGCAGTGTATCCGCCCTCGTGCTCGCAGACTTTTTGCCCATTGACCCAGAACCATGAGTGATAGTTGGCTGCGCCAACGTGCAGAAATACGTGCGTATGCGGCTTAGGCTCATAGGTGAAGTCCTTTTCATACCAGACCGGACCTTCGTAGAACATGAGGGATTCGCGCTGGGTATTCCAATCGCCGGGCACCTTGAGTTTGGGCGCCGTGGAAAAGTCGTACTCTGTGGGAAAAGGATCGCCGGGTTTCGCTTTGTAATTCATGAACCAGCCGTTCTTCTTTTCTTCGTGATGGAAGCTGAACAGGCCCGAGAAGTATGGATCGACGATCGACGCCCACTCACCATTGAGCGAGGTTGAGGGACGACGGTCCGCGCCCGTGAGCACGATGGGCGCCGGTGCTGCGAAACAAATCGAGGCGGAGAGGCAGTTTGCAACAAGAAGAAGGGCTAAGGAGCCAAAGATAGAAGGCGTGCGAGGCGCGATAGGGCGAGCTTCGAAGGCGGTCATGCCAATCCTCTTTTGATTGCTATAAATTCGAAAGCGGGCACACCTACAAATGGCGCCAGCTCTCAGCGGACTGACCATCTTATCGCGTCATGTCCTGTGGTGTACATCCGCAATGCGAGCAAACTCCAAGTTGAGCAATAGAAGAGGGCAGGCCGATTGGCCTGCCCCGCTTTGATCCAACTTAGTTGCTGGCTATTGTGGTCCAAGGTACATCACGTGGACGTAAGTCCCGAGCCGCACGTTATAAGCCAGATACCAGCCATCATGATCCGGGTCTTCGTAGATGACGATGTCGTCGCTAGCCCAATCCCAATCACCGACGAAAGCAAAATCGGACGGCGCAACGCCCCAGTACCATCCGTTGAACCAAAAGCGATTGGGACCGCCACCCGCGAGGCGCCATCTGTGCGAAGGACCGAATCCGCCGGTGAAGCGACCATGCTCCCAGGGGTGATCAAGGTGGTAGTTGGGATCGTTGCGTCCTGTGTCGTGCCCAACCCAGTGGTTGCCCGGATCGACGTGCGGTGCATTCGGATGGCCGGGCTTGTCGCTGTAGTTCCGCTGCTGAGGCGGCTGATTTACATCCGGCACTTTGTGCGCGGGAGCGGCCTTGGGCGCATGATACGGAGCGGGGCCGCGGGTGGGAGGCGGCATGGGTTTTCCGTGATCCTGCGGGTGTTGTTGAGCAATTGCCGGCAACGACATGGCCAACAATGCGGTCAAGATGAAATTTGTTGCTCGCATGATGCTCCTCCACATCGCCATCGGGAAAGAAGCCTCACGACGCCTGGGATGTCCCGATGAGCTAATGCAAACACACTACATGAAACCCCGCACACTCTGGCAAGTTGCCAATTGCTTCGTTAAATGTGCGATAGGAATAACTTACGCCCCGACCGTGACGCCCTGACGCCGCCATGCGTAGAGCGGGAATCGGTTGGCAAGTTCCGCGACTTCGCCGCGGATGCGCTCGAGCACCGCGTCATCATGGCGATTTTCGAGAGCCTTGGCGATCCAAGTTGCGATGATGCGCATCTCCGACTCCTTCATGCCACGGGTGGTCAGCGCTGGTGTGCCGATGCGGACACCCGAAGGCTTGAGCGGCGGATTCGTGTCATACGGAATCGCGTTCTTGTTGACTGTGATGCCGGCTTTGCCCAAGGCAACCTCAGCTTCCGATCCCAGGATTCCCTTTTCGAAAACATCGACCAGCATCAGGTGGTTATCAGTTCCGCCGGAGACAAGACGATAACCAGCTTCCTGCATTGCCGCCGCCAGGGCCTTGGCGTTGGACACGATCTGTGCGGCGTAGGTGTTGAATTCCGGCCGCAGTACCTCGCCGAATGCGACGGCCTTGGCCGCGATGATATGTACCAGCGGTCCGCCCTGCTGGCCGGGAAATACCGCCATGTCGACGGCCTTGCCGATTGTCTGGTCCGCCTTCTCACCAACTTGGAAGTTCTTGCCGCACAAAATCAATCCCGCGCGCGGTCCGCGCAATGTTTTGTGCGTGGTTGTGGTGGTGATGTGCGCATGGGGAACCGGTGAAGGGTGCGATCCGCCCGCCACGAGTCCAGCGATGTGCGCCATGTCGAAGATGTATGTGGCGCCCACCTTGTCGGCGATCTGCCGCATGCGCGCAAAATCCCATAAGCGCGGATACGCACTCGCGCCGCCAATGATGGCCTTCGGCTTTTCGCGCAGGGCGATCGACTCCAATTCGTCGTAATCGATCATTTCGGTATCGCGGCGCACGGTATAAAAGGTCGTCTTGTATAGCTTGCCGCTGAAGCTGAGCTTGTGACCGTGAGTCAGGTGGCCGCCGTGTGCGAGGTCGAGACCAAGAATCGTGTCGCCTGCCTGCAGCACAGCCATGTACGCGGATGCATTTGCCTGCGAACCGGAGTGCGGCTGTACATTCGCATGCTCGGCGCCGAAGATCTGCTTTGCGCGATCGCGCGCCAGGTTCTCCACCACATCGGCATATTCACATCCGCCGTAATAGCGGCGGCCCGGATAGCCTTCAGCATATTTGTTGGTAAACACGGAGCCGGCAGCCTCGAGCACTGCTTCGGAGACGAAGTTCTCGCTGGCGATCATCTCCAGACCTTCGTGCTGGCGGAGGGTTTCGTGGTCAACAGCGGCGGCTACTTCGGGGTCGGCTTGGGCCAGGGAAAGGGCCATGCGGTCGGTCATACAAGAATTCTAGCTGGTTCGGGCGCTCGCAGAAAACGCGATGTCCATGTGAGGAGACATGTTTAAGCAAGACGAAGCCCTGCATCTAAACTTAAGGACGTATTTAGACCCGAGTCCGAATGAAGCGCCTGTCCCGCACACTTCTTTCGATTTCCGTCGTGCTCTGCATGAGTGAAGCTGGAGTTGCTTTGCCCCAGTTGGGATCCGCCGCTTCCAATGAGTCCTCGGGCATTCGTGTTCAGGGTCCAGGCATTCCTCCGCAACTTGGTTTTGCGTGCTGCGATCGGGGAATTGTGCAGATGCAGGCTCTCTTTGCCGATCCTGGCGTCATCGCGGCTCTTAAAGAGTTGCGCGCTCAAGTTGCAGTCGCCATTATCGACTTCTCGCCTGAACGCGTTGAAATTGTGCACCGCCTCAATGAGGACGGCGTTCCCGTTATTGCGTGGATCGTGCTGGCGCCAGAGGACGGCTACTACCTGAACGCGGACACCGCATCGAAGGCTGCCGCCCGCGTAGGCGAATTTGAGAAATGGACGAACGAGAACGGACTGCGCTGGGCAGCGGTGGGATTGGATATCGAACCCAATTTCGGCGAGTTTGCTCAGCTGAAAGCGCATCGGTGGCGTTTATTCACCACGCTCGTACGGAACAGCTTCAACGGCCATCGAATCGCCGAGGCACGGCGCACGTATTCCACAATCATCGCCGAACTTCAAGGCCACGGTTATGTTGTTCAATCCTACCAGATGCCATATCTTCCGGCAGAGCGCAGCGTTCATTCCACCGCTCTTGATCGCCTTCTCGGAACCGTGGATGTCCGCGGCAATGAAGAGTATCTGATGCTCTACACGAGTTTTGCCCGTCCCGTAGGCGCAGGAATGATCTGGTCGCTTGGCCGTAATGCACAGGCAATTGCGATCGGTGTGACGGACGGGGACACACAAGCGGGCTCGGGCATGGGACCGCTCGACTGGAATGAGTTCTCACGCGACCTGATCGTGGCGAGCCACTACACAAGTCATGTGGGCGTTTACAACCTGGAGGGCTGCGTTCGCCAGGGATTTCTGCCGCGCCTGCAGACGATGGATTGGAGCCAGTCGGTCGTTCTACCTGCCGCATCCATCCAAAGGGCCGAGCGGACGGGGCGCATTCTCCGCACCGCTCTCCGCATTTTCCCATATATCCCGTTCTTGCTCTTGGCAGCGTTGGTGCTTCTCGTGTTGCTTGTACGCCGCCGGCTCCTTCGCCGCCGTAAGGCCTAATCACTTCGACCTGAGTCCGACATACACTCCTGTTGACATTCTGCCTATGTGTGGCTTATAAGTTGAATCTCAACAGGAGATGCGATGGGCGACAAATCCGATGTTTTGCAAGGCACTCTGGACCTGATGGTCCTCAAGACCCTTGAATCGATGGGCCCGCTGCATGGTTACGGCATCGCGCGGCGCATCGAGCAGGTGAGCGGCGACGCACTCAGCATGAATCAGGGCACGATCTACCCCGCGCTTCTCCGCCTGGAACAACGTGGCTGGATCAAGTCCGACTGGGGGACGTCGGAGAAGAACCGGCGCGCGAAGTTCTATTCGCTGAGCCGCATCGGGCGCAAAAAGATCGACGAAGAGACAGAGAACTGGGAACGCATTGCCGCCACCATGGCGCGCTTTCTTGCGCCGTCGAATTAGGAGCAGATTATGTCGTCGGGCTTGATGGATCTTCTCCGCATGCTTGTCAGCCGCTGCACTGCGTTGATTCGCCGCGAGAGACTTGATAGTGATCTCGATGAAGAACTGCGCGCGCACATCGATCTGGCGATTGTTGAGAACCGGAAAATGGGAATATCGGGCAGCGCGGCTCGCACAAAAGCGTTGGTGGAGCTTGGCGGATTGACGCAACTCAGAGAGGAATATCGCCGGCGGAGAGGGCTGCCGTTCCTGGAGATCCTGTTGCAGGATTTGCAATACGCCCTGCGGCAATTCCGGCGATCGCCGGGACTGGCAGTCAGCGCAATTCTGACGTTGGCGCTCGGCATTGGCGCCAGCACGGCCATCTTCAGCGTTGTGGAAGGTGTGGTCTTGGCGCCTCTGCCGTATCCGCAGGCGGATCGCCTGATGATGCTGCAGGAGAGCCGTCCCGGCGTGCATCAGCTTGGGATTTCGTATCCGGACGTTCAGGATTGGAAACAGAATACCCGCTCTTTTGAGCAGATGGCGGCGGTCGCGTGGTGAGACTATGTTTTGAACGAGCCGGGCACCCCGGAGCATGTGCATGGCATGGAAGTCTCGTCGGGCTTGTTCTCGATGCTTGGCGTGAAGCTGATGCAAGGGCGGGAAATCTCACCAGCAGAAGATAAGCGGGACGGCGCGCCGGTGGCGATCATCAGCGATCGTCTGTGGAGAGAGCGACTTTCATCAAGCCCACAAGCTTTGGGACGAGCGGTGACGATGGATGGGGAGCAGTTCACCGTCATCGGCGTCCTGCCGCCGGGGTTTCGGTTGTGGAGCGAGGCGGATGTGTATACGTCGCTTGAGCGCGGTGAGCCACTTCTCTATAGCGATCGCACAATTCATGCGCTTGCCGCCATCGGCCGACTCAGCCCCGGCGCGAGCATGGGTCAGACGGCAGCTGAACTGAGCAGCGTCCAGCAGAATCTGGATCATCTCTATCCGACCGCGGATCGAAACCTGGGTGTCAACGTCATGCCGCTGAAGCAGTCGATCGTCGGCGATGTGGGCGGAACACTTTACATGCTGCTGGGAGCGGTGGGCATCGTCCTGTTAATTGCGTGCACGAATGTCGCGAATCTCTTGCTCGCACGTGCTGCAGCCCGGACGCGCGAGTTTGCCATTCGCTCAGCGATGGGAGCAAGCCGGGTGCGCATGGTGAGGCAGTTGCTCACTGAAAGCGTATTGCTGGCCCTCTCCGGCGGTGTTCTGGCGCTTTTGCTGGCAAAGGTAACAATCAAGCTGATGGTTGCACACATCCCAAGCAGCGTACCGCGCACCGCGAACATTGAGCTAAACCTTCCTGTGCTCCTCTTCGCCTTCGGCATTTCGCTCGTTGTTGGGGTTGCATTTGGCCTGGCACCTGCGCTTAAAGGCTCGCGAGTCGATGTGCAGGGTTCGCTGAAGGCAGGCGAACGCGGGTCTACGCGAAGCCGCACCCGCAGCCAGAGCACGCTGGTGATTGTTCAAATGGCGCTGACATTAGTGTTGCTGGTTGGATCTGGTCTATTGTTACGCACGATTCGCGATCTGTGGAACGTGAATCCTGGCTTCAACACAAGCCATGTCATCACATTTCAAGTAGGCCTCTCGCCTTCGCTCACGCAGACCGCGTCGAGTACAAGAACCACTTATCAACAACTGCTCGGACGCATCCGTCGCATCCCGGGCGTGCAGGCGGCAGATTTTACCAACATCGTTCCGCTCAGCGAACACGACAATGGAGGACCATTCTGGGTTGGGGCGCGACAATCTACTTCGATGCAGGATGCGCCGCATGCGCTCTATTTTGAGACTGGTCCCGACTACCTGCAGACGATGAGAATCCCCCTGCTGCGTGGCCGCTTCTTCACCGCGGCGGATGACTCCTCTTCCGTGCCTGTTGTGGTCATTGACCGCGTTCTGGCGCAGACGTATTTCCCAGGCAAAGATCCCATTGGCGAGAACATCACGGTTGCACATTGGCGGACAGCCCGCGTGATCGGCGTCGTGGGCCATGTGCGGCACTGGGGGATGGGCGACCCCGGAACCTACAACCCGAGTCAGATTTACATTTCGTTTTATCAAATCTCAGATGAGTGGGTGCCGGCGTTTGCCCGCGATTTGTCGGTCGCGGTGCGCACTCCGCTCGACGCCGGGTCCCTCATGCCTGCGGTCCGGAACGTGGTTTACGGCGTCGGCAGTGACCAGGCGGTGTTCAACGTTCAAACCATGCAGCAGATCGTCTCGGACTCGATGGCATCGCAGCGGGTTCCGATGATTCTGCTCGCGGCCTTTGCTGTTCTGGCGCTCGTGCTCGCGTCCGTGGGGATCTACAGCGTGATTTTCTACTCTGTAACTTTACGCGTGCAGGAGATAGGAATTCGTATGGCGCTTGGCGCAAACCGGCGCGATGTTTTGAGGATGGTGCTCAGGCAGGGTTTGAGCCTGGCCTTTTGGGGTCTGCTGATTGGGGCAGGCGGCTCACTGGCGCTGGCACGGGTGCTGTCGACCTTCGCCAGGTTGCTGTATGGCGTGCGGACAAGTGACCCGCTGACCTTTGTTGCCGCATCGTTAGTTTTGATGGGCGCTGCTTTCGTGGCCTGCTACCTCCCCTCGCGCAGAGCGATGCACATAGATCCGATGCGCGCACTGAGAACCGAATAGAAGCGAGTTTTGCCGGGGCGCAGAGTTCGACTCACCGCTGCAGCGTTTGTTCTGCCGCACCCAGCACATGGCCCGATTTGTGATCGACGAGGAAGACGACAAGACGCACAGGGCCGGTGGCTTCGTTTTTCTGCACCAGCGGTCCACCAGAGAGCTTCAGCTCACGGCCGTCCGCAGCATCGACACCAAACTCCTTCATCACGCGCACGACCGCAGTGTGGTTCAGCGTACGGCCTGCATTTTCTCCGCTGGACACCTCCTGGTGCGTCGCGTCGGCGGCCAGGACCGCAACGAGTTTCGCGCCGGCAGGAGCATTTGTGTGAATCGAGAATTGCGCGGCGCCGTGGTCCCAATGGGCACCTTCGATTGCGAGACTTTGCCTCGGTGTGCTTGCTTCTTTCTCGACGGCTGCGATCAACGCACGCGTGTTGCTGCCGACGAACTGCTCCGTCCCATCCACCACCATCTGCGGCGTGTAACTGGAATCGAGGCCGAAGTGGCGCGCGTAATCCTCCTGCCTGGCGGTCATCGCCTCGAGCGAGAAGGGATCGTTCCACCCCTGGCGATTCCAATACGTGACGTGTTCGCTGAGGACGATGGCTTGTGCGCCGGAAATTGGCTGCGTGGCATCAAGCTTCGCCAGCAACGCGTCGGCTGGCGGACAGTCCGAGCAGCCCTCGGATGTGAACAATTCGACCAGCACCGGCACGCGTTGTGCGGTCGCGGTGGGTGGTCCAGCCTGCGCGGAAAGGGGTAACCCGAACCCACTCAAGACCGCAAAAATCAGCAGGACACAGACCCGATCAACGGAAAACGTGTTTGGGGAAGCCATACAACCCTTTGATGGACTATTGTTCACTTACGTCACTCAACTTTCAAGTGAGGACTTGCGAAACGGCTAGACGATTCGGCGAGCCGGTGACCCTGACGGCCGCGAAGGAATTCTACTCGGACACACGAAGGACTTTTTAAGGAAGCATTGGTCCTGGAAATGACCGGGCAGCGGTCGCCCCGGACGGCACCGAAGCCGGTTATTCTGAACGCATGACCGGCCCTCGTTTTTTGGGATTCGCGTGTCTGCTTGCCTGCACCGCCGTCCATTCCTATGCGGTGAGTCCCAAATCGATCCCGGCGGTCTCGCTGACGCCAGCCTTCGTCGAAGCAGGTTCGCCCGAATTGATTGTGGTCTCCGCGCCGCAGGCAAAGAGCGTCAACGGTGAGTGGCTGGGACGCAAAATTGAGTTCTTTCAGCGCGGGCCGAAGTGGTTTGCGCTCGCCGGTGTAGACGTGGAGACTGAGCCTGGTACATCTACCGCAAAGATAATCGCGGAAACAGATAGTGGCCCTCTCGATCTTAGCCAGACCATCGAACTTCATCCCGCGCACTATCGCACGGGCGCACTGACCGTTCCTCCAAAGTTTGTCGAGCCGAGCCCGGAAGAGCAGAAGGTAATTGCAGCGGATGCTGATCTCAAAGCGAAGATCTTCGCATCAAGTGCATCCGAGCCTCTGTGGCATGGCAATTTTCGCGCACCGGTGCTCGCCGATCCGACGGACAGCTTCGGCACGCGACGAATGTTCAACGGCAAGCTGGCCAGCGTTCACAAGGGCATGGATTTTCGCGCGCCGATGGGGACGATAGTTCGCGCCTCGAACAGCGGAGTCGTGGTGCTGGCGCGGCCGCTCTACTACGAGGGCAACTGCGTGATCATCGACCACGGGCTGGGACTGTACACGGTATCGATGCACTTCAGCCGCATCGACGTGCATGAGGGGCAACGCGTGGTGGCTGGCGACAAGCTCGGCCTGAGCGGCGCAACGGGACGCGTGACCGGACCGCACCTGCATTGGGCCGTCCGCTGGGAAGGCGCGTATCTCGATCCGGCGAAGCTGCTGCGCCTGAACCTGAGTGCAATCCGATAGCGTCTTAGCGCGAGACCAGATCTTCCTCAGCTTTCGCCACAGGCACCGAAGCCGTTCCTGCACGCTTGGCCTTTTCTGTTCGCAGCTCTTTGAACGCCCGGTACACGAAAGATCCCATGAACCAGCCATCGATGTATTGGAAGGGAGTTTCGCCGGTTGTGTAGTGGCCGCAGGGGAGGACGCGATTCTCGTAGTTGAGACCGATGCGCGTGAAGGCCTCGACCACCTTCAGCGAATATTCCTTCGGGAAGGTCAGATCGTAATTTGCATAGATGAGCAAAACCTTCTTGTCGGGTCCGCCCGCTTCCGCGCTGGCGATGCGATCGTAGTAGCTGACCGGGCTGATGGCCGACCACAACGTCCGCACACGGTCCTGCGTCATTCCTGCGTCATCCAGCGCCTGCTTCACATGCCGCGTGCTCTGGCCCGCCCAAACCACGTCGCCAAACGCTGTTGACGCGTGATTGAAGGCGTTCACGCGAATGCGGGGATCATGCGCACTTGCCAAAAATCCATAGCATGAGCCTAGGCTCGTGCCCAGCACACCGAAGTGCTCGTAGCCCTGGTCTTCAAGCCAGTCGATGCAGCAGCGAATGTCGACCACTGCCTGACGGCACGCAGAGAGCGTACGCCCAATGTTGGCACTGACCGCGTAGTCAGACCGCTCCAGTTCTGCCGGCCGGCGAATGTCGTGGTAGGGCTTTGACAACCGCAGCGCCGAGATTCCCATGCGATTGAAGATGCTGCATAGGGAGTTGTGGCTGAAGGCATCCGCGTTCCACTGCGGCATGACCACGATGGCCTGCTTCGGCCGCCTGGGATCTTTGTGCTCGGGTGCGGGGTACCACCGCGCATTCGCAACATCGTTTTCGGGGTAGCCAGTTCGTTCGGGCGACGTGAAGCGCAGAAACTGCGCCTTCGACGTCTTTCCCTCGGCCGCGAGACGCTTGATCTCGGCATCTTTCACCAATGTTTCCGGTCGCACATTGGTCGGAAACAGCTCGGGGTGCCTGTCTTCGAGACGGTAGTCCGTAGGCTTCTCGTAACCGAAAAACACGTCGCTGTGGCGAATGAGGAGCTGGTTGATGCGCGCCATCGCGGTTTCGGCAGCGGCGGCGTCACGCATACATTCTGAACCGGGAACCGCTGCGCTGAATCCATGCGCCTCAAGGAAGGGCTCGATCCACTCGAAGCCCCATTCCAGTGGCCGCACAACCCGATTTTCATCGCGTGTGGTGAGCCTGGTTTCCCAGTCGTACATCCAGCGCGCGTACTTTTCCTTGAGCATTTGGCTAGTTCAAGTTTACCAGCGCCTGCTCCGCCGCTGGCTTGCATCGACAATGAGCCAGATGAACCCCATGAACGTGATCAGAGCGATAGCCGCGAGCGAGATAACGCAGTAGAGGCACCAGGCGCCCAGTATGTCGCGCTCGACATGAGCCAGATAGAGGGCGAACGCCAGGCCTGCGAGCGCAGCCAGAGCAAGAACGGCACGCTGACGAGCCAGTGCGAGCCACGCCAGTCCGAGGTACCCCACCATCCCGATGAGAGCTACCGGAATACCGAACAGGAGGGAGTAGGAGCTGTGATTGACAACGCCGCAGTCCCATTTTTCGTTGATCGAGCATGGCGTGGTAGCAACCGTGTAGTGCACCTGGAGCGCAAGGCCCGAGACCACCGCGCCGGCCAGGGCAAGAATTGCAATCACATATCGCATGGTGAGAATGATGCTAGCAGACGATCACATGATTAGGATTCCAGAATCGAATTGCGCGAAGTGCAACGCGCTCAGTTGGGGTTCGAGCATCCGGTCGTCGAAGTCGCAGAGCCCAAGACGGGCGAGGCTAGCAGATGCCGTAACATGTTCCCATGTTGGAGCCAGCGGATGGAGGACGGCGCATCGCGTTCTTTGGGGGTAGTTTTGACCCTCCACATCTGGGGCACATCGGAGTGGCGCGGGCCGCGCAGACCGCCATGCATCTCGATACTGTCCTCTTTGCTCCGGTCGGCTCGCAACCGCTCAAGCCGCTCGGTTCGAGCGCGAGCTTCGAAGATCGCGTGGCCATGACGGAGCTGGCCATCAAGGGGCTGCCGCATTTTGCAATTTCATTTGCCGACGCCCCTGACTGGAGTGGCTCCCCCAACTACACCATCGACACGCTTTTGCGCCTGCAGAGCGAGTTTCCCTCGGCTACTCTTTACACACTGATCGGCGCTGACTCGTTCCTCAGCCTTCCTCACTGGTATCGGGGCGCGGAGGTACTGTTTGTTGCGCCCCTGATTGTCGCCTCGCGACCGGGGCAAAGCCTTGAAGATCTGACCGCGATCCTGCCGGCGGGTCTGACCATCCATGAGAATACCGACGCAGGCACGTGCGAGGCGGGCGTCCGGTTGCGTGTTTTTACGCTTCGCAACGCCGCCGGCGCCACGACCCCGTTCTACTTGCTGCCAGGACTCCATATCGAGATCAGCGCATCGGAGATCCGGGAACAGGGGAGCGCGGAGAATGATCGACTTTGCGCCGGGCATTCGCTGCTGCCCGATGCGGTCTGCGATTACATTGCAGCGCATGGCCTCTACCGCCAGGGCTGACTTTCCCGTGGTGCTTCCAGGTTCGCTTGCAACCCCGCTTGCCGCTGCGGAATCCAGAGACTACGATGAGCGAGGAGAGAATTTCCGCTGCATGAGCACAACCCAGGCGCACGAACAGACCCGCATTCTCGTTCAAGCCGCAGCTGCGGCCTGTGAAGACAAAAAAGGCGAAGATACGCGCATTCTGGAACTCGACCCGATCGATTCCGGACTGTCAGATTTTTTCCTGATTACTTCTGCCACCAACGACCGCCAGGCGATCGCCATCGCCGACGAAATTGAGTACCGCCTGAAGAAGGACTTCGGCGTGATGCCGCACTCGGTCGAGGGGCGTCGCCGGGGCGACTGGATTTTGCTGGATTATGTGGATTTTGTTGCGCACGTGTTTCTGACCGAGCGGCGCGCCTTCTACGACATCGAGCGGCTGCGCAAATCGGCCCGGCCGCTTACGCCCGCCGAGTTCGACTCAGAGCTGAAAGAGGCACTCGCAGCCAAGACGCGCGCCGCCCGCGGCAAAGCGTCTGCGGAATCCGATGGAAAGAAGAGTCTCGGGAAGACCGCTGCAAAGAAAGAAGTGGCAAAGCCAGTTGCCAAAAAGCCCGCAGCCAAAAAGTCCACTGCGAAAAAGCGCAGCACGAAATCTGCGTAGCGGGCCTAGAGTCCTCTTACTTTCCCCGTCCTACACTCTTAGCGGCAATAAAAAGAAGACCGGGAGCCACCTTGGCCCCCGGTCTGTTGGTTCCTATTCCTGTTGCGAGAGCTCAGAAAGCGACGTGCAATGAGAGCTCGGTATTGCGATTCCCGGACTTATAAGCCAGGACGTCGGTGTAGCTGCCTACGTCGTTCGAACCCCCGAGGTTCAGATACGTGTTGGCGTGGTTGAGGATGTTGATGAACTCACCCTTCAATTGGACATCGTAGCGCTCGTGGACCTTGAAGTCCTTCACAAGACCCAAGTTCTCGTGCCAGTATCCCGGACCGCGGAAGGCGTTACGTCCATCCATGCCGGGTACGAACGAACAACCTTCGCCGTGAGTGCCACTGCAGATCGGCGTGTCGCTGGTTCCGGTGTTGGGGTTGATCTGTTCGTTGTAGTTAGCCAGGTCTACACCCGTATCATTGTTGTCTGTCGACGCATTAGGGTCATAAAACTCCGGCAGGGTGATGTAGGAGTAAGTGTTCGCTCCATACGTTTGGCTGATGTCCGTCATGCCGCCGCGCACCTTTGACCGTGGCGGCTTGTTCACGAAGCTGGCACGCGGGCAAATCGTGTATGCCCAAGAGCAGTCGAACATGGTGAACGGTGTACCGGTCTGACCGTCGAAAGTTGTGGAGATTGTCCAGTTGTCTGCGATCATCTTCGAGACCCCTGTGAGGCTCTTTCCGAAGGGAAGAGCCCAGACGATCGCCGCGGCAGCGCGGTGCTTCTGATCAAAGTCCGAAGTGCCCCTGTCCAGCGCATGGTTAAACGGGTCGGTATAGCCGAGGACGAGGCCGCCGCCAGCTTCATTGCCGCTGTCGCTGAATGCTGAGCTCGTGTTATCGATCGAGTGAGAGTAGGTATAGTCGCCGCGAACGTTGAGTCCGGTGTGCATCAGGTCTGCGCTTCGAACTTCTGCGGTGACACCGTTGTAGTAGCTGTCGCCATCAGCGCCACGCCAGTTGATATTCGAGTACTGATAATTGAGGCGGTTGAGGTAAGAATTGGGGCCTGAGTTGTCGCCCTCATAATTCGAGCCGCTGAATTGCCGGTTGAGGTTCGAGATCGAGTAGTTGTGAATACCACGCGAGCCAACGTACGAGAGGCTGGCGGTTGTGCCGGCCATCTGCCGTTCAACCGTAAGGCTCCAGTTTCCGGCATACGCGGGCTTGATGTTGGGATCGACGGCGCGCAAGGTGACGTTGGGTAATGCTGCGGTGCCGGTCGCAGTGCCATACACGCCCAGGTTGCTGTTGCTGATTGGAGTGAGGGCGGATTGGCCGCTTGTGAATGCGACGACGCCGTAGTTTGGCGGATTCTGAATCACGTTGAAAGTTACATTGTTGAAGTTGCGTTCGTAGTTGATGCCGAAGCCGCCGCGAATACTGGTCTTGCCGTCGCCGACGGGGTCATAGGCAAATCCAACCTTGGGAGCAAACTGTTTCAGGTTCAGGTTCCACAAGCGACCGTTTGGGGCATTGACGCGGGTAAGTACCTGGCCACCGCGGACCTGGTCCCAGATATTGTTGCCGGTGCCAAGGAAGAAGTTTGCGTCATACTCCGGCTTCTGCGAATGTTGGGGCCCGTAGACTTCCCAGCGGAGTCCGAAGTTCAGGTTCATCTTCGGCGAAACCTTGTAGGAATCGTTGGCATAAGCCGCGCCATCTTGATAACGGTTGGAGCGCGAGAAGTTCGGTGACGAAACCGGCTCCTGGATCATGCAGGACGGGGTATGGACATAGGCATAGTTCGAGTTCCGCGAGCAAGGGTAGACGCCATTGGGATTGATGGCAAACTCAACTTCCTGCATTCCGCCGGTCAGGAAATTGGAGAGCGCATTCGTTGTCCCGGTCTGCACCAGCGCGTCGATTGCGTTGTCATAAGCGCCGAACATGCGGTTGTCTTTGATGTAAAGGAAGTTGCCGCCGAAGGTGAACTGCTGCTTGCCTTTGGTCCACGCCAGATCTTCGCCGATCTCGATGAAGTTCTGGGGTCCGCCGAAGGGGATCGCATTGCCGGGAGAGGTCTGTGAGTAACCCGGGAAATTGATGTATCCGCCGCCCAGGGTTACAGGCGATCCAGCATTGATATAGAGAGTAGGGCTGACGGGAGCTGTGCCCAGGGGTTGCGCATTGTTGTAGCGCGACCCGAGCAATTTGGTGGACGCTGCAAGGTTGGTCGTGAACGCTTTGCTGAAAGAAACTTCTAGGTTGTGGTTGTATTGCGTCTGAGGAGTGTTATATCCGTCGTACGGGCTTGCATTGATGTAGCCAACAGGATTAACTGAGCTTTCCTGAATGTACCGGACGAACATCGATGTGGTCTGGTTGATCGTCCAATCGGCACGATTGAAGCTGATCCATTGATCCACCGGTGCGCCGCCGCCTGAGTCCGCCGGTATCTGGAAGATCGACTGGCCGAACAAGGGGGTTGTGAGGATAGCCGGATTCGTGGCGGAGATGATGTTGATATCGTGCCCGAACACGCTTGTCACTGCGCTATCGCCACCCAGGTATGTCGAACCGTTGATCGGATGCGCCAACTTTCCGTATGTTGCGAAGTACGCCTGCATGTCGGGCGCTGCCATTGCGATCAGTTGGGGTGTGGGAACCACCGCCACCGTGTTCTGTGCGCTGGCAATTCTCGTCCACTCAGTGGAGGAGAAGAAGAACAGCTTGTCCCTTTTCACCGGACCGCCGACCGAGTAACCAAACTGGTTGTGGGTGTAGCGCGGCTTCGCCTGCGAGCCATACAGGTCATGCAGGTAATTGTTGTTGTATCCATCCGAAGCAAGTGTCGAGACGCGGTTGAACTCGTAGACGGAACCGTGAAAGCCATTTGTACCAGACTTGGTGGAGACATTGACCGCACCGGATCCGCGGCCGTACTCAGCGCCGGAGTTCGAGGTGACAATGCGAATCTCGGATGTGGCGTCCATAGGAACCGACTGACCGATGCCGACCGCATAGAGGTCTGTATTCTCGGCGCCATCCAGCAGGATATCGACCGAGGTCGAACGTGATCCAGAAATGTTGAATCCTACGCCGCGAGCCGTTGCGGTCGGATCGGAGGAGAGATTTCCGGAGAACGCGACAAGATTGTAAGGATTGCGATCGAGCGTGGGAAGACTGAGAATCTGGTCAGTCTGGATGACTGCGGCGACTTCAGGCTTTTCAAGGTGCACACCGGCAAAATCATCAGCAGTGACTGTGATCTGGGTGCTTTCACCTTTCACCGCCAGCTTCACATTCACGGTATTTGAGGAGCCCACCGTGATCTGCAAGACATGCGACGCTCTGCTGAATCCCTCTGCGCCAAATTTCACTGTGTAAGCAGCGGGCAGAAGCTGAGTGACTGAGTATTCACCCTTGCTGTTGGTGACGGTCGTTCGGACCGCACCGGTGGCAACGTTGGTCAGGGTGACTTGGGCGCTCGGAATTACCGCGCCGGTCGCGTCCGTAACAACACCAGAGCAGGAGCCGAGATCGGCTTGAGCCTGGGCCACGGGAGTTCCGATGTAGGCAACATAGGCTACAAGGCCCAGCAGACTCACCGTGAAAGCAGCAGCGTGCAGCAACCGCAAATATCGCATGAAATCCTCCAGATCGACTCTGGGATCGGGGGACTTCATGGGGGCGAGTTCCCGATCCGCTTATCGCGCTCGGCGTCTCGGGTCTAGCTGGGGAGGAGTTAGGTCCGTTCCGCGGTTAACAGTTAAAAAGAGGCTTAAAAACAGCAAGAGAAAACAGGTCCGTTTCCATCGCACCTACAACGCGTGACGAAAACCATCCCAAGATAAAACAGTGTTCTTTGGTCTGGTTGGAGCAAACGGCGTGCCAAACATGGCTCACCGTCTCATTTTCCAATCTAAAGGATTAAGCCAATTAAATGTGTGATATAGATCACACCTCGCTATGGGAAGTTGTAGAGATGTACACGGGAATTTCACAAAGTGTCTTTTCGGGGCACGTCGGCGCACGTTCTGCTTGCTTCGATCCTGTATCTTCGCTGCATGCAGATCGTATTGGCGCATATCGGCGCACGGCCTTCGTCGAAAGATCAATTCGAAGGCATTTCTTCAATGTATTTGGAGCGATGTGTCGCATTTGCACGTTGTCAGGCTGAGTCTTTCCGCAGCGAAACTGCCCTCTTTGAGTGGCTGGACCGGCAACATCGTCGCGCTCCAGCGATCACCGTACTACTGGATAGCCGGGGGCGGCAGATGACCTCAGAGAAGTTCGCCGAGTGGCTTGGCCGGCAGCGCGATAACGGCGCTCAGCAGATTGTATTCGCCATCGGCCCGGCGGATGGCTGGTCGGAATCTGCGCAAAAGCGAGCCACGCTGCTGTTTTCGCTTGGTCCTCTCACGTTGGCACACGCGCTAGCCCGCGTTGTGTTGGCCGAGCAGCTCTATCGCGCATTTACAATCCTCACAGGCCACCCCTATCACTCCGGCCATTAAGGACTGGCCGTCCAGACAACGTTCTCTCTGATCGATCCGAACTGCACTGCGCTGACTGCGCCCGGAACTGAGAACCACGAACCATGAACTCTGAACCGTCATCCCGACGCGGACTAATCTTGATCAACACCGGGCCTGGCAAAGGCAAGACAACTGCCGCCATGGGCACAGCTCTGCGGGCCGTGGGCAACGGCATGCGCGTGTTGATGCTGCAGTTTCTCAAGGGCTCGTGGCACTACGGCGAGCTTGATTCCACGCAGGTCTTCGGCGAGAACTTCGTGCTCAAGCAGATGGGTCGAGGGTTCGTGAAGGTGGGCGGGGCGGAGACCGATCCTGAAGACGTCCGCCTTGTGCAGGCTGCCTGGGCTGAAGCGCGCGAAGCGATTCTCTCCGGGGAGTGGGACATGGTGGTGCTCGACGAGATCAATTACGCCATCGGCTATGGCATGCTCGATCCGGCAGAGGTTGCCGAGACACTGCGCAACCGACCGGAGATGGTCCACGTGATTCTGACCGGACGCAACGCGCATCCCACCTTGGTCGAGTTAGCGGACACTGTCACCGAGATGCGCGAAGTGAAGCACGCCTACCAGAAGGGCATCCTCGCGCAGCGCGGCATCGAATACTGACCGCTCACACCTCCTTTCCACATCTTCTGCAAGTGGTTGCGTCCTCCTGTGGGCGATCAGGCCTGCGAACTCTGAACTACGAACTCGGAACTCGGAACCGCTCTCAGCCTCGCTATAATGACTGAGGTCTTATGTCCTGGTTTAAACGCGAGAAGCGAGTTCGAGGGTCCCGGCGGTAACGGCGACGAAGAGAAGAGTGTCCGCACCGAGGGCTTGTGGGTAAAGTGCCCGGGCTGCCGGCAGACGATCTGGAAGGCTGATCTTGAGGCCAACATGAACGTCTGCCCCAAGTGCCAGTATCCACTTCAAGATAGGCGCAAAGCAGCGGTTGGACCTGCTGCTGGAACCGGGCTATGAGCTCGTAGATGGCGGGCTTCGCTCGACCGACCCGCTCAATTTTACCGACGTCAAGCCGTACAAGCAGCGCCTGCGCAAAGCTCAGCAGGACACCGGGCTCAACGACGCCATCATGAACGCGGTGGGCCAGATGGGCTCGCATGCCGTTGTTGTCAGCGCCATGGAGTACGGCTTTATCGGCGGATCGATGGGTGCCGTTGTAGGCGAAACGATCGCCCGGGCTGTTGACCGTGCTCGCAACTGGAAAGAAGCCGTTGATTGTCGTCGCCGCTTCAGGCGGAGCGCGCATGATGGAAGGCGTAGTAAGCCTGATGCAGATGGCGAAGATCTCTACCGCCCTCGCGCAACTCGACGACGCGGGCATTCCGTATATCTGCGTCCTGACCGACCCCACGACCGGCGGCGTGACCGCGAGCTTTGCCATGCTGGGTGATCTCAACATCGCCGAGCCGGGAGCGCTGATCGGCTTCGCTGGTCCGCGCGTAATTGAGCAGACGATCCGCCAGAAGCTCCCGGAGGGCTTCCAGCGTTCCGAGTTCCTGCTCGAAAAGGGCTTCCTCGATGCCGTCGTGCACCGCCATCACATGAAGAACTACCTCATCCGCGCACTGGAGTTCATGAAGGCCCCGGAACAGGCCAAGGCCGCCGCACAGTAGTCCTTCCACCAACCGCGATCAGCCTTACGCAACCTTTCGGCTGCATAAAAACAAGAGGCGCCCGAAGGCGCCTCTTGTTGTATTCTTTGCAGTTTCGCTTAGAAGTAAATCTTCGCCGCCAGCTGTGAAAGACGTGCCGGTTGGGTGCCAGCGATGTAACCGAACGAACTGCCAGCATTGGTCAGCACATTGTCATTCCACGTCGTACTGGGATTGGTGAATTGCGTATGGTTGAAGACGTTGTCGCTCTCCATACGCAGTTGGATGTACATCTGGCGATCGGAGGAGAAGTAAATATTCTTCGCCACAACCATGTTGGTGTTGTTGATGCCAGGGCCGTGCGCGATGTCGCGACGTGAAGTTCCAAACGTTCCGATTGGTTCGTTCGCCCAACTCGTTTTCACAGTGTACGCATCGCTGCTACGCACCGTGTTACGGATGCGGGGATTTGTCGTCTGGACCGCTGCCGTCTGGTTAGGTGCATCCGGGCACGCGTAGAAGTTGGTGTAGTAGGGGCACCACAACGAATTGGAGCTTCCACCCGCGTACGAGACGTCATACGGGAAGCCCGTAGCCGCTGTGACGATGGCGCTGACCTCCCAGCCAGACAATGCGAGGTTGGCCGGGTCGTACCAGTTGGCCGTCCGGCGAACAGTTGGAGTGATATAGATGGGTGAGAACACGATGCGCTGGCGCACATCGAAAGCGGAGTCGCCATAGTTGAGTTGCGGTGCAAACTGGTTGTAGCCACGCGTGCTGCTCTCACCGAATCCGGAGTTCTCGAAGCTTGACCCGTTGTCCAGCGCGTGCGCATAAGTGTAGCTGAGCTGGAAGTACAGGTTGTGCGTGGTAGCTTTTTCGATATTTGCCTGGAGCGAATGGTAGTTCGAACTTGCAGCCGATCCCACCAGGCCGATGTCGAGAATGTTGGGGTTGTTGAGCAATGTGTTCTGCGGGTAGTAGGCGCTCTCCAGTTCGCGAACGCTGATGCAGCTCGGATCTGCCGCGCAGGCTGCGTGGCCCGCCGGGGTGATGGGATTTGCATCGGTCGTTGATTGATTGTGACGGGCCATCGAACCCACGTAACTCAGGCGTGCCACAACGCGTGCCGGAAATTCACGCTCCACGCTGAGCTGGAAGTTCTCAGCATACGGCGCGCGGAAGTCTGAACCGTAGGTACTGATGTTGTAGATCGGGTCCAGGGCAGAGAAGTCGACGTTGTCACCCTTCTTGGGGAAGGTATAGGGGAACGGGTTGGCCACGGAGCCGCCGCCGTTCACGTCTGCAAACGGATTTGCAAAGGACGCTGTGCCGGTTAATCCTGCTCCCGAAGTCGTGGTACCGAAGGGAGGCGTCTCGAGGGTTTGCAGTGCAGTTTCTTCTTCGGTGCGGTCATAGTAGATACCAAAGCCGCCGCGGATGGAGAACTTCCCGGGTGCACCAGAGATCGCACCCCAGTCCGGAGCATAGATAAAACCTACGCGCGGGCCGAACTCACCAAAGCGAGTCTTCGCCAGACCGGAGTTCGTGCAGCCCTTGTCGCCACCGTAGACGAGACTCGTCGGCGCATTTCCGAATACTGTCGACTGCTCGCCCGGAATGACACAGGAGATGCCCGAACCACCGTACTGCAGGTTATGGAGCGGGGTGTCGATTGAGTAGCCGAGACCGTAGGCCAGTGTCAGCTTGTCGGTGAGCTTCCAGGTATCTTGCGCAAACGCGTAGTTCAGGAAGGCTTCGGCAATAATCGACGCGCCGCTGCCCTGTGTGTAGGTCGCTGGAACGCCCAGAAGGAAGTCGAGCGCGCCGTCACCTGACGAATAGGCGCCCGTGTTTGTGAAGCTGAACGAACCGCTGTTGTTGGCATAGAAGGGATTGTGGACGTTGAAGCGTCGGCCGTCATAGCCAAACTTGAAGGTATGGCGTCCAACAACCTTCGATAGGTTGTCGTCGAGCTGGGCAACCTGGTCGATACGGGGCTGAGGCCCGTTGGTGCTGAAGCCCAGTGTAAAGCCCGTGTAGTTTCCACTCACATTGATCGTGGGTACACTCGCCGCCGCTGCATCCTGTGGGTTGATGTTGAAGCCCAGGCTTGCGGGTGAAACTTTGTTCTGCGGTTCGACTGCATCGTAGTTAAACCTTGTATAGTGCCCCGCAAAATCGTTCACTGTGGTCGAATTGAACTGGTGAACGTAGTCGCCGGTGTACTGCTGGACCACAAGCGTACTGGTCTGCCCGAAGCCGGGAAGGGTTGCACCTGTAAACGGCAGCGTGTTGCTCACGAGACGCTTGTCGTAGATACCGAGCGCCGTGATTTGATTCGCGGGGTTGATCGCGTAGTCGATCCGACCCAGGTACTGGTTTTGGGTCGTGGCGGCAATCGGATTGAACTGATAACCGTAAGTTCCGCTGTTAGGCGCTGGAAGATATTTCGCAACTAGATTAGCAGCAATCGGACTGAAATTCGTCTTTGAAAATACGCCGCCAAGGGCGTAGGCACACTGTGCCCACGTTTCACCAGGCGTGTTGCAACCGCCGATCGTAATTGTTGAGGGGATGGGAGTCGCCGACCAATTACCCCACGCTGTCTGCGAGTCCGGCGCCGACGCCAGCGCCGGTCCATTGTTTTCAGCAGAGAAGTCACCGTTCAAATTGGCCGCGTCGTAAGTGCCAGTGTTACCGGTACCATCGGTGTCAGGAACGGCCTGGCGCGTACCCTGGTAGCCGCCATAGAAGAACAGCTTGTCGTGCAGAATCGGGCCGCCTACCGTGCCGCCGAAGAGGTGCTGGTGATAGGTTGGGTCCGTTGGAACCCAGAGACCCGTTGCCTTATTGAGGTTGTGCTGGAAAAAGCCCGGTGTGTTCAGGAAGGTGTCGCGATAGAACTCGAACGCGTCGCCGTGGAAGTGGTTGCTGCCTTCCTTGATGGTGGCGCTGACGATACCGCCAGAGTTGCGGTCATACTCGGCATTCAGCGGACCGTCGATCAGGTTGAACTGGTCGATGGCATCAAGGTTCGGGCTGAGAGCAACTGTGTTCAGCGCGATGTCGTTGGTGTCGGCGCCGTTGATCAGGTATTCCGACTGCTGCGTCTGGCCGCCGCTGACCGAGTAGGTGCCGAAACGGTCGCTCGAGGCCTGCACACCGGGAAGAACCAGTTCCAGTCCGGCGAATCCGCGGCCAATGAGGGGAAGTTCCGTCATTTCGGTGGAGTCGACAACGTTGCTCAGCTGAATATCGGTGGTGTCCACCTGCACCGGCGAGGCTGCCACTTCCACAACTTCCGCGGTAGAGCCAACGCTCAGCTTCGCGTTCTCGACGTATTCCTGGTCAACTTCAAGGACGATTCCTTTCGCCGTGAATCCCTTGAAACCCGAGGCCGAGACGCTGATCATATACGTACCTACCGGCAACTGGGCGAAGTAGTAGCTGCCGTCCGCGCCGGTGACCGCGTCGAACTTTATCTGCGTTGCTTCGTTGGTAGCGGTGACTTTTACACCGGACAGTACGGCTCCCTGTGGATCCGTAACGGTGCCCCGGATACGCGCCTTGACGTCAATTGCGTGGGCAACGCCTAGCGCACCCATCAGAACTATGCAGAGCGCCAATACTTTCAGCTTTGGCAGATTTCTCATACCCGATTGTTCCTCGAAGTTGAATTTTGTGATTCAAGAGGGCCGGCGCCAGCGGTCTCATTCTGGCTTGCCGATTGCCCGCTCATTGCGGCCAACTCAGCCGACTCATTTCTGTTCACGTTCAGACCGCAAATTGGGTTCACGTTCAGACCGCAACTCTGGACCAGGTGAGAGCTAGACCCGCCAGGGAAGAGGGGAATGGCCAGAGTTTTCCTGCGATTGGCCAAAAAATCAAAAAAGACAGAATTGGGGAAAAGAGTGTGACTAGGCTCACTAGATGCAATTGGCGTGCCAAAGTACCCTTATGGTGGCATGGCTGGTATGTTATTTATGTTAAATAACTTAACTTAACTGGACATGTGCCGCTAATCTCCAAATTACGATTCAGATCCGTTTTTCAGCAAATCTATATGGAAAACGGTATGTGCGAATTCTTTTCTTCAAGATCAGGAATATGTTGGGATTTGCACCCCGCGGCTCGTGAATCCTGTGAACGTATCGGGCCAGGTTTTGCCGCCGGTTGCCGCGACCACGTAGACTGGTTCGTTTGAAAAACGAACAGATGATAAGCGACAGAGGATCAAGAACGATGTGTTTTCGCGCCGTTGGCTGGATTACCTTCCTTCTCGTTTCCGCAACCACACTGGCTCAGACACCCACGTTCCACTCACTTCCCGCCATCGCGTTTGAAAGCGCCGGCCCGGTCATTCGCGCTCATTCGGAGACCGAGAAGCCCTTTACGGTTGCAGGAGAGCGCGGCGTCGTTCTGGGACAGCAGAACGGTACCTTCGAAGCCTGGGTACTCCCCGTCAAGCTACTTTCGCACCTCACCATCGAGGCCGATATCGAGGGCTATACCGTTCCCATCGACGTGAACCAGCAGGCTGCGGAGATTGAAGTACGCCCCGATCGCACGGTAATTACCTATAGCCACGTCGGCTTTACCGTGCGCCAGATCATGTTTTCGCCAAATGGCGCGCCCACCGGCACAGGACCTGTTGTGCTCTATGAATTCGATTGCCTGCATCCGACCGAGTTCGTCTTCCGCTTCACTCCGGAACTGCGCTGGATGTGGCCGGAGCGCAACGAGGGTGTGCCGGGAGTCGAATGGGTCTCGCCCGACGCGCATGCACCTTCAGCTGCCGGTGGCTTTTACGTTCTTCACGCGGACTATCCCGATCTCGCCGGCGCCATCACCATTCCAGGCGCGCAGCCAGGTATCCTTGCGCCCTACCAGGAACGGCCGCAGGTTCATCCCGTCGAGTTCCATCTGCACATCGATCCGGCTCGTGACCATGGCCGGCTTTTTCCGCTGCTGATGGCTGCAGGCATGAACAAGGAGGCCGCTACCGTCGCGGCGCTGGCAGCGACGCTCGCGAAGCTGAACGATTCGATCGCGAGCGTCTACGAGGCTCACGCCGACAGCTACAAGAAACTGCTCGCGAACGCCACCTCGATCCAAACGCCCGACCGAGCACTCAACGAGGCGTTTCAGTGGGCGGTAATTTCGATCGAGCAGCTCAAGACGAAGGCACTGCCCAACGATGAAACAGCCCTTGTCGCCGGCTACTTTGCATCGGCCGATTCGGCGCGGCCCGGCTTTGGATGGTTCTTCGGGCGCGATGCTCTCTACACGCTCTTTGCCGTCAATGGATACGGCGACTTCTCGCTTTCGAAATCGGAACTCGAATTCCTGATCAAGCGTCAGCGCGAAGACGGCAAGATCATGCATGAGTACTCGCAGACCGCGCCGTTCATTGACTGGCGCCAATTCCCGTACATGTATGCTGCGGCCGATTCGACGCCGTTGTTCCTGCTGGCCGTCGCCGATTACGTAAAGTCCAGCGGTGATGTCGCCTTCCTGAAGACCCATCGGGACGCAATTGAGAAGGCGTGGGCGTTTGAGACCGATCCCGCGCACGACACGGACCACGACGGAATCTACGACAACTCGCAGGGCACTGGCTGGGTAGAGAGCTGGCCCGGGGGCATGCCACACCAGGAGATCTATCTGGCACTGCTCGATCAGCAGGCGTCATCAGCCATGGCGTACATCGCGCGCCAGTTGAAAGATTCAGTGAAGGCCGAGGCCGCCGAGAAACGAGCCGGGAGTGTGGCCAAGACGATCAATGCCGAGTACTACGACGCCCAGAAGCATTGCTACGCATTCAGCCGCAATATGGATGGGTCGCTCGACCGAACGAGCACTGTCTATCCGACGCTAGCCTGGTGGGATCCGGCAGGTGAAAAATCGATTCTTGCGCAACCGGAAGGTTGCCTTTCCCAGTTCGCGGGTGCAACGCTCAACACCGACTGGGGGCTGCGCGATGTCGCCGACACTGAACCTATCTACGACGGCATGAGCTACCACCAGGGCTCCGTGTGGCCGCTCTTCACCGGTTGGGCTGCGCTGGCCGAGTACCGCGGCAATCAACCGCTCGCCGGCTATCAAATACTGATGGAGAACGCGAACCTGACAAAGGCGCAAGATCTGGGCGCAGTGACGGAATTACTCAGCGGAGATTTCTTTGTGCCCTTCGGCCGCAGTACCAGTCACCAGCTATGGTCGAGCGCAATGGTGATCACGCCAATTCTGCGTGGCTTATTCGGAATCAGCATCGATGCACAAACGAAGACCATCACGGTGAACCCGCATTTGCCGGCAGAATGGGATCGTGCTGAGGTGACGGACATTTCCCTTCGTGAAACAAAGACGTCGCTGTACTTCGAGCGCAAGACCAATCAGCTTGAGATCTACATGAGCCCGACGGAAGGTGACGCATGGCATATCCGCAGCGACCTGCCGGGCGCGACGTCAGGTTCTCTCGCAGGTCCTCTCAGCATTGAGGTCGCCAAGAAGCTTCGAATGAGCCCGCAACAAGGGATTCGCATTCCTTTACCAAATATTGAAGTGGACGAGTCGGCCGGAAAATACGGAGAGAATGCGATCGAGTCCGTTTCCCTTCTAAACAAGCCTCCATTACCCGGAGCATCTACCAGCCGTTTGCGTTTGCTCCGCTCAGATTACTCGGATCGTAAACTTGTTCTCACGGCTGAAGGCCTCGCCGGAAGCGATGGGCTCGTAACTCTAATTCGCCACGGCCACATCGATCCAAAGGTAGAGACCAGTCCATCTGCTCCAACAGGTGCGGAACAACAGTACGCGATCATTTCACACAGGGATTGCGATGCCGATATTTACGCTTGTAAGGAACTGCCGCTGATCCTTCACTTTCCTAAAGGCGAAGGCTGGAAGACCATCACAGTCACGCTGACGTGGTGATCGAGACCAGTTCCGATTTGCGCGGGACCCGTTCGACCAAACCAATTACTTCTTGTGCAACCGATAGAGCTCGATCAAGTGATTCGTTGAGCTGTCATGCGCGAGTTGTGGTTCCGATGGACTTTCCAGCTCAGGAATGATTTTCTGCGCCAGCGCCTTGCCGAGTTCTACGCCCCACTGATCGAAGGAATTGACCTGCCAGATCACGCCTTGCGTGAAAACGCAGTGCTCGTACAGCGCAACCAACTTGCCTAGCATCGCCGGGGTCAGCTCTTCCGCGAGGATCGTGTTCGACGGACGGTTGCCTTCGAAGACGCGATGCGGAACCAGCCATGCCGGCGTCCCCTCGGCCTTCACCTGCTCGGCAGTCTTGCCGAAAGCCAGCGCCTCAGTTTGCGCGAAGACATTCGCAATCAGTATGTCGTGATGGCTGCCCAGCGGATTGAGCGTCTTGTAGAACGCGATGAAGTCGCACGGGATCAGCCGCGTTCCCTGGTGAATCAACTGGTAGAAGGAGTGCTGCCCGTTGGTGCCGGGCTCACCCCAGTAGATGGGCCCCGTGTTGTACCGAACCTGAGCGCCACTGAGCGTGACATGCTTGCCGTTGCTTTCCATCGTCAACTGCTGCAGGTAGGCCGGGAAGCGCTTCAGATACTGCTCGTAAGGCAGGATGGCGATAGTCTGCGCATCGAAGAAATCCGTGTACCAGACGGAAAGCAACGCCAGCAGAACCGGTAGATTCTTGTCGAATGGAGCGGTGCGGAAGTGCTCATCCATCTGATGGAATCCGTCGAGCATTGCGCGGAAGTTCTGCGGCCCGATCGCGAGCATGGTCGAAAGCCCAATCGCTGAATCCATCGAATAGCGACCGCCGACCCAGTCCCAGAAACCGAACATATTGGCGGTGTCGATCCCGAACTTCGTCACTTCGCCGGCATTCGTCGACACGGCGACGAAATGTTTCGCGATCGCGGATTCGTCTCCACCTAGCTTCTCAAGTAACCACGAGCGAGCGGTGTGCGCGTTGGTCATCGTCTCGAGCGTCGTGAAGGTCTTCGAGGACACAATGAACAGCGTTTCGGCTGCGTCGAGATCCTGGACCGCTTCGGCGAAATCCGTACTGTCGACATTCGATACAAAACGGAACGTCATGGCGCGATCGCTGTAGTGCTTCAGCGCTTCGTAGGCCATCACTGGTCCAAGATCGGAGCCGCCGATACCGATATTGATCACGTTCCTGATGCGCTTGCCAGTGTGACCCTTCCACTCGCCGCTGCGCACGCGATCCGAGAAGATCGACATGCGGTCCAGCACCTCATGCACCTTCGGCACCACGTCTTCGCCGTCAACGAGGATGGTTTGGCCCTTCGGCGCGCGCAACGCCACGTGCAGCACGGCGCGCTTCTCAGTAATGTTGATCTTCTGGCCGCTGAACATCGCATCAGTGCGCTCGCGCAGCTTCGATTCTTCGGCAAGGCCGAGCAGCAGCTTGATCGTCTCGTCGGTGATGCGGTTCTTCGAGTAATCAAGGAACAGGCCCGCAGCCTCTGCCGTGAGGCGCTCGCCGCGTTTGGGATCATCGGCGAAGAGAGTGCGCAGATGCACCTTGGCGACTTCGCGCGCGTGCGTCTTCAGGTCCTTCCACGCCTTCAAGCTGGTCAGTGGCTTTACCTTGATCTCGGCCTTTCGGCTCTTTTCAGTCGTCGCCATCTTTATCCTCCAATTCGCGGCCTCGCAAACGGGCGCCTGTTACATGCAATTCTTCGGATGCGAAATATGTGTGACGCCGATGCAAAATTCTGTGCCGGCCCAACTTCACATTATCCTCGCTCCGGGCGCGACGCCCTGTGGACGGAGTCCAACCTGATCTCTGTCCATAAAATGCAATCGGCCTGGCATCGCTGCCAGGCCGTCGCTTATTCCCTTTTTCCCTTGAAAGTCGTGGGGTCGTCGTCGTCGTCGTCTTCTTCTTCTTATATTCTCTGTCTTTTCAGATCCGCATCGGCATCAGCACGTACCGCGACCGGTACTCCGCGTCGGGATCCTCGGGGCGCATCTGGCCGGCACTTTGCGAGTCCTTGAATTCCAGCCGCACCTCGCCCTCGTTGCCCAGCGCCTTCAGGAAATCGATGATGTAGGTCGAGTTGAAGCCCACCATAATGGGATCGCCAGAATAGGGCGTATCGATGGTGTCTTCGCTCTCGCCGCTCTCGGTGGATTGCGAACTGATTTTGAGCTCGTTGCCTTCGAGCCGCAGCCGGATCGCACCGGACCGTTCATCGGCAAACTGCGCCACGCGCTGGATGGCGCTGGATAGCTCGCTCGACCGCACCACTGCGAACTTAGTGTTGTCGCGCGGCATGACGGCTTCATAGTTAGGGAACTGGCCCGACAGCCGACGCGTGCTCAGTGTGCGATGACCGACCTTGAAGAACAGCGTGTGCTCGTCGTCGGCGAACTCCACCTTCTCAACGTCTGTGTTTGAGAGCAGGCCCTGCAGCTCCTGCAGAGCCTTGCGCGGAATCAGCACGCGCTTTTCGCCGCTGATGCCTTCCATCGCTTCGCCGGGTTTTTCGACGAACGACAACCGATGCCCGTCCGTCGCCACCATCGCGATTGATTCAGCCTTCAACACCAACAGCGCGCCGTTCAGCGTGTAGCGTGACTCTTCGTTGGAGATCGCAAAAATCGTTCGCGCAATCAGTGTCTTCAGCGCCACCGCGGAAATGCTCGTGGCCGCGACAGCTGGGAACTCGGGCACCTGTGGATAGTTCGCGCGCGCCATGCCGACCATCTTGGTATTCGAACGGCCCGAGCGAATCTGCACCCAATGGTTTTCGAGCAGCTTGATGGAAATGTCGCCGTCGGGCAGCAGCTTGATGTAGTCGTAAAGCTTGCGCGCAGGAATGGTGCACGAACCCGGCTTCTTCACCTTCACAGACGCGCTGGTCCTGATCGCCTGGTCCAGGTCGGTCGCTGTAATGTTCAGCCGGTCACCGTCAGCCTCGATCAGGAAGTTGGACAGGATGGGAATCGTCGTTTTGCGCTCGACCACGCTTTGTGTCGCGGTGAGCTCCTTCACCAGTTCCTGGCGGCTTACGGTAATCTCCATCGCTGCCCCCTGTGCTGCCGGCTTTTCAACTTCAGTTTCCACGATCGGCATAGTTCCCACTCCATCTTGCTTGGTCGCCGCCGCGCCCCGCGTTCGGCAAACCGGACCCCAATTTACGTCCACCCGCGCAATCTGCGCCGTAAACCCCACTTGGCCCAAGCCTACACTACGTGCGCTACGGCGCGAAACACTGCTGTTTCTTGCCTTTGATTGTATGCATCTTCACTAAAAATGGTGCGTGGAAAACCCGTCAACATTTCTGGATTCCGCGGCGATTTGGCCTTGAATGGGGCGAAACAATCATAGCCATGGAGCGTTCGCAACCTGAATCTGCGCCGTTTTGCCGGCGCTCGATCGCATCCTTACCAGCGTCAGCACCGTGATGTCATCTTCTTGTCCAAACCTCAGCGCCTCGGCCGCAATTGCATCGGCTGTCTGGGAACTGATGGCTTGCGTCCTCTCGAAGCCGAAGAGTGTGCCTTGCGCATCCCGCGCCTCGAGCACGCCGTCAGAAAGCAGGGTCAACTGGTCGCCTGCCTCCAACTGAAACAGGCGCTCTTCGTACATCACGTCCCGAGAGATCCCCAGCGGTAGATCGGCGCTCACTGGCAACTCTTCGCCATTTCGGTAAGGCGGCAAATGGCCCGCATTCGCCACTGTTACCTCGCCTTCACCTGTCACGCGGGCACAGATGCAGGTGATGAAACCGCTGTCCTGGGTCTTTGCGATCTGCCGGTTGAGCCGGGTTAACAACACTCCGGGCCCCAATCCCTGAGCAGCCAGCGAATGCAAAGCTCCAAGGGCAAGGGTGCCTGTCATGGCTGCCCGCAATCCTTTGCCGCTTACATCGCCCACAACCACCAGATGCGCGTCGTCTTCCTGTTCAAATACCTGGTAGAAATCGCCACCCACCTCCTGGGCGGGGAAGTAGGCAGCTTCGATGGTGTAGCCCTTCACCAGCGGCAACTGTGCAGGCACCAGCCGCTGCTGGATCTCTCGCGCGGCCTCTAATTCGGCTGCACCGCGAGCCTGCTCCCGGCTCACGCGCGTGAACCGGAAGAACATCACCACGGCAATCGCCAGCAGAAACAGCAAATCGCCGATATCCGAAAGCTGCAGAGACACCAGTCCCAGGGGAATGGGATTCACGAGAAAATCGAGCTTGCCCCAACCGGAAAAGATCGACATGTTGCCCGCGTCGTAGATCGCCGCAGCCAAAGCCGGCAGCAGGCTCGGCGCAATCAGCCATCCTGCCTCGCGGTTCCCCTTGCGGTACCACACCAGCAGCATCACCGGCAGCAGCAAGGCCGCAGGCAGAAGGACGAGCGCCTGAATAGCGACGTAAATATCGGCTGTGAGGGGGCCAAATGTACTCGCTACATTCAAGCCGATTGACAAAACCAGCAGCGCCTCGTACAGGCGCCAGATTCTGTTCACTCTTCGTCCGGCAAAGCTGAAGGTGAACTCGATCTGCATGATCGTGTACACATAGAGCAACGGATCGCCTAGTTCGTTGTTCCACGAAAGCGGCAGCAACCCCGACGTCGAGCTATACAGCAGCCCATTTGAAAGGCCAAGCAAAAACAGGTATAGCCCCAGCCAAAGATACTCCGCGCGCTTGCTCTGGCTTAGATAGAGCGCAAGGGCCGCCAACCCTGCCAGCAGCAGCAAACCATTGATCACGAGAGAAGGAATCGCCGCATACACACGCTGGCTTTCAAACGACGCTCGCATATCGTCGATTGCACCCGCAGAGCCCACTGCTGTGGTTAGAAACAGCGGAAGATGCCAGATCGTATAGGACTTCGGGGCCCGTGTGCGCAGCGCCAGGGTGAAGTCATCTACACCGTGCGGCAGCACTACTACCTGCTCCACCGGCCGCTTCGCGCTGAACATCGAGCGCAAACTTGTATCCGGATCGCGCTTCCCGTTCACATACAGTTCATACACTCCTTCGCCGCCCACCACCAGCAGATGCTCGTGCGGACGCTCCTTCGCTAGCTTGAGATGTAAGCGGTACCACCGCCATCCCGATCGCGCCGCACCCAGGTCGTCCAGCTCTACCGGTTGCCATTCCTTGTCGTCGAATTCAGGCCGAGCCCAAGCCAGGTTATCGCCCTCATGCTCAAGCCATCCCTCATTCAGCGTTACTGTGCCGGAGTGGAACTGTGTCGCGTCGAACACCTGCCCCATTGCCGCGGAGGCCATCGAGACGAACAGCACCAGGCACAACCCGGCCAGTGTCGAGCTGATGCATCGCTCCTCGCACCTCCGCGGACGTTTCAGCACTGCGTTGACTGACCTCCAGTTCCCGCGCAATCCGATTGCTCGATTCGAATAGGGAGCCTCAGTCTACCGAAGCCTTACAGTCATCAGCAATGAGCCCCTCTTGCATCCTGCCAGTCACAAGTCGCCGTCACGCGACGGTTATGAGGATTTCCGTTCTTAAATAAATAAAAGAACCCGTAGTATTAGTCGTTCACATCGGAAAAGTGGAAAGCTGGTTCAACTCGTTTCGCCTCATCCGTTTTACCTTCACCCTAGATTTCTAAATCTCGCCGGTGCGTTTTCGGACAATTGGAAAATGTGCCTCCAATGCCTCTTCAATCACCCTGATTTCCCACTGCTCCCACAGACCTCGCAAAAGCCCCTGTGAAAACCTTGCGCTTTATGTGCAATGTGCGTCCCCGTCCGCATCAATCGCGGTCTTCAATGCGACGCGTCCTCCACAGTGGACTTGTCTTCCACATGCTTCACATGGCTCAAAATTAGCGAGGAAATTTCGTACACAATCCATCTCAATCCAGATCATTTTGGGCGTGTCTGCAGATCTACATCACCGGGATGTACCATCAATTCAAATTGCGATGAGTTTCCAAAGGCACACATTTCGCCACGATGGCCTTACGCTTTCCTATCTCGATACGGGATCCTCGCCTGTTTCGATCGGCCGCCCGCCGCTGCTCTGCCTTCACGCGCACCTGATGCAGGGAGCAACATATACCGCGCTAGCCAACGCCCTCGCGCCTGACTACCGCGTCATCGCTCCAGACCAGCGTGGCCACGGCGATTCGAGCCACGCCGCCACCTACACACGCCAGGACTACCTCGGCGACATCGACGCTCTGCTCAGGCTTCTCGACCTGCCCCAGGTCGTCCTGCTCGGCAACTCTCTCGGCGGAGTCAACGCCTACCAGTTCGCCGCGCGCAACCCTGATCGTGTGCAGGCGCTCATCATCGAGGACATCGGCGCCGTCGTCACCGACGACATCAGCTTCATCCTCCCCTGGCAGGGCGTCTATGCGACACAGGAAGGACTTGAGGAACGGATCGGTCCGCGCTTCATCCCTTACTTACGCGACTCCTTCCGCCATTCCGAATCCGGCTGGCATCTGGCCTTTGATCCTCGCGATATGGTCAGTTCACAGCAAAATCTTGTTGGCGATCACTGGTCGGATTGGCTGGCTTCCAATTGCCCGGCACTCGTCCTCCGCGGCCGCGAAAGCCGCGTTACCTCACAGAAGCACATTGAGAAGATGGTATCGCTCCGCCCTCACACGCGCCTTCTCATTCTTGACGGCGGTCACGCCCTGCACACCGACAACCCCGGCGCCTTCAATGCCGTGGTCCGCGGCTTCCTTGATGGCGTTTGACGCAATTTGCTTTGCGTACCAAGCTAAGCTCTAGAAGCCGGGAGCTTTCGGCTTCTATACTGAAGCTTCCATGTCTTACCAGTCCGCTATCGATCACCTGGCCGCCATGGCGCCGGAACTCGCGACGCAAACAGGCCAGACGCGCCGCAAATTCTCGCTCGAAGAAGTCGCGACCCTTCTCGCCGCCCTCGGCAATCCGCAGCGGACCTTTCCTTCAGTCCTGATCGCAGGCACCAACGGCAAAGGCTCGACGGCCGCCACGCTCGCCTCCATCCTCACCGCCTCAGGCCTGCGCACCGGCCTTTACACTTCTCCGCACCTCGCGCGTCCCAACGAGCGCATCCGTATCGATGGCGCTGAAATCTCAGATGCCGATTTTGCCGAGGATTTCTTCCGCGTTCGCGCCGCCGGGCAAAAGCTGGTAGAAGAAAAGAAACTGGCTCAGCCGCCGAGTTTCTTCGAGACCCTGACCGCGATGGCCTTCCTGCACTTTGCCGAACCAGCCATCGAAATCGCAGTGCTTGAGGTCGGCCTCGGTGGACGACTCGACGCCACCAATGTCGTCGATCCGCTTCTGTCTATCATTACCGACATCTCTCTCGACCATATGGAGTGGCTCGGAAACACCATCACTGATATCGCGCGCGAGAAGGCCGGTATTCTGCGCACCGGTGGCACGCTCGTCACCCTCCCGCAAAACCCTGAAGCCAACCAGGTTCTCGGCGAAGTCGCCATGTCTCTTTCGGTGCTCGGAGTCAGCGCAGTTCCCTATATGCCGGCGACCGACCCGCGCCAGCCCGTTGAAACCACTTCCGACCAGGCACAAACGGCGACCCAGCCCGTGGGCAACGCAAGTCAGCAACACCCGTACAAGGTCGATGTTCTGGGCCAATCGATTGAGGTCGCCTCGCCCCTGCGGGGAGCGCACCAGCACCGGAATATCGCCCTTGCCATTGCGGCTGCCGTCGAACTCGCCATCAGCCATGGATTCGCCGTCACCCCCAAGTCGATCTCCGACGGTATTCGTAACACACGCTGGCCTGCGCGCCTCGAGGCCATCCGAATCGAGAATGCTCATAACCACAAAACCACGGAGTTCATCCTGGACGTAGCGCACAATCCCGCCGGTGCATGGGCTCTTCGAGCCGGACTGCGCGACATGTTGCCCGGCCAACACCTCGGCACACTCATCTTCAGTTGCCTGCGCGACAAGCCGGTCGTCGAAATGGCTCACATCCTCTTTCCGATCTTCGACCAGGTGATCTTCGCGCCGATCCACAGCTCTCGTGCCACCCCCGTGCGCGACCTGCTCGCCGCCGCTGCCTCCACGGGTACGCCCGCGTTCGCAGCTTCCTCGGTAAGCCAGGCTCTTGAACTTGCCCTGGAGCACGCCGAGGCTCACCCCTCCGGCCCTATCGTCGTCTCCGGCTCGGTCTACCTGGTAGGCGATGTCAGAACCCGCCTGCTGGCCAAAACCGCCCCGGCCGCGACACCGGGTCAGTCCATCGAACGCGTGGGCCAGCTTCCGTGACCCGTCGCCGTCCTCCTGATCCGCTGCCCCGTCTTTACCGCTGGCGCACCAATATTCTCCAGGCTCCGTTGTTCTTCTTTTGTACGGCAATCTGCGGCAGCCTCTCGCTCTTTGCGTCCCTCTGGGATAAGAGCGGGCGTGTTCAGCACCGTCTCGCGCGGATCTGGGCCAGCGGCGGCGTCAGGATCTCCGGTGCCCGTCTTGTCGTACGCGGTGCCGAGAATCTCCGCAAGCACCCAGTCGCCGTCTACGCCGCCAACCACACGTCGTACATGGACACACCGGTTATCTTTTCCACGCTCCCCTTCCAGTTCCGCATCCTCGCCAAAAAAGAGCTGTGGACGATGCCATTCATTGGCTGGCATCTCAACCGCTCCGGCCAGATCCCGGTCGACTCAGTCAGTTCCAACTCCACCGTCTCCAGCCTCGGTGCCGGAGTCCGCGCTCTCCGCGCCGGCATGCCGCTCTTCGTTTTTCCTGAGGGAGCACGCACCCCCGACGGCACCACGCAGCCTTTCCTCGCCGGAGCGGCCTTCCTCGCAATCCGCGCCCAGGTCCCGCTTGTTCCCATCGCACTCACCGGCGTCTATGACCTGCTCCCAATGCACACACACCACTTCTATCCCGGCGAAATCACGCTGACGATCGGCGAACCGATCTCAACGACGGGCATGACCCTGCGCCAGGTCGAGGAGCTGAATACTCGCCTGCGCGAAACCATCGAGAGTATGAGAGCGGAAGAGGCTGCCGACCCGTCCCTCGATGTTGAGAACCCAGGCCTGGCGTCGTGAACAGAGAGAGGCGGACGTTTTTTGACTCTTCCCTTAGCAGCGTCCAGCTCTCGCCGTGTTCGAGTCCGGGTTCATAATCGGATCTTTCAGTTTTCCGGGATCACTGCGTTACCCCGCCGCACACTGCGCTGACATTGGCCGGAACATTGCCTTGCTGCGCTGCGTTGTCCATGCAATTGCTGTGGGCCAATATGCTCGCGGCCGTGACCGCCAGAATATTGTGGCCGTGCGTGGTGGGGTGCAGATCGTCCCAGAAGAGATAGGTGTCTGGATCGACAGCAACGCCTTGCGAGCTTGCAGTCACATTCGCCAGCGAGAAGGTTTCCGGTGAGGCGACGACTTCGTTGAACAGTGAGAAAACATCGAACTGCGCGATGCTCAAATGTTTGCGGAAGTTGAATTCGAGCAGCAGCGAAATGCCGCTTCTGAGGACAGAGTTGTAGAGCGCGCTAGCCTCGGTTGCCGGCACCGATGTCACAGGCGAGCCGTTGAGCCTCGGAACCAATCCCAGCGGAGGAAGGTTGGGAACGATGAATTCGGTGGCTCCCGCATCGATAAGACGCTGAATATTGAGAGTCTGATTGATGCCGGCATCGATGATCTGGCCTTCCGAGGTGGCATTAATCAGATTGTTGGCACCTCCCCAGACGACGAACAGTGTTTTCGGGGTGATCTTGGGATGGGTCGCGAGGTAATCAGTAATCTGCTGGCCGATGTTCTCGACGTTGACTGAAAGCGAATCCGAAGGCCCAAAGGTAAATACGCTGGTGCCTGATCCTGTGGTGGCAAACCCGTAGGCATAGTCGGTTCCGCCGTCGAGGGAGTTCTTAACCTCGGGTTTCGATGGCATCGACTCTGCGAGTTGTTCGATCCACACGCCCGAATACAACTGCGCGGCGGGGATAGTGTCATAGCCGTCGGTGAATCGCCCATCTGTATAGTCGGCGATGGGACCCGGGACACGGATCCCGTACTTGTCATACGTCAGGTGGGCGACATTTCCAGTGTCGGAGAGCGAGTCGCCGAACACAACGATCTTGGTGAATTCCGAAGTAGATGGCCCAGGCTGTGCATAGGTTCCCGCTGTCGTGAATATCAGCAGGAGCGCCGAAAAGAAACAGAGACTGACGCGCGGCAGATGGTCGGAAAATCTGGTTGACCTGGCTGGTGCAACGGGCTCGAACTGAACAGAACCGAGTCCGATTGGCTTGTTGTCTTGCGCATTTCGCATGGTTGGACTCTCCAAAGTCAAGAATTTTGCAACATGGCCCGTATTGGCTCATCTGGAGACGCGGCAGGCTGTCCCGGTCTTCAGCCTCCGGCAAAACACGATAAATCCGGCAATTTTTAGGGGCTGATCCGCGCAGATGGAGAAGTGTACTCTCGTCAATTCGGCGCGTCTACCTTCTTCGTTCCAGATGTCTGGCCGACGGTCAGCTCCGGAGCCGATGAGTCGGAATTGGGCAATACATGGGACAATTCCTTGCTCTTCCAAGTCATCGCGTTAGACTGCCAACAGTCTCTCTCCGGCAATCTGGTTCTTCCCGCAATCTCTATTCCGCCTCAAGGAGCCCATCGAGTGAGTAGACCCGCATCCCTTCGCGTCTATGCCTTTCTCTTGATCTTCTCGTTAGCCTTAGCCTCATCACGTGCGCAATCGCCCGCTTCCAACATGCCAGACAAAGCTGCGATCGGGCGCGCTGAGGCGCTCCGCGTGGTTGATGTCTGGCTCGACGGTGTTCGGGTCTACCAGCACGTCCCTGCCATTTCCGCAGGAGTCGTAGTAGGTGACGATCTTGTCTGGTCGAAGGGCTACGGCACGCTTGACGCCGACCACAAGATTCCAGCCGCGCCCGATACGATCTACTCCATCTGCTCGATCTCGAAGCTGTTCACCTCGGTATCCCTGATGCAGCAGTGGGAACAGGGCAAGGTCCGGCTCGACGAGCCCATCGCGACCTATCTGCCGTGGGCCAAACTTAAAGCCACCGACGAAGACAGCGTGCCCATCACGCTGCGCGGCATGCTTTCCCACTCAGCGGGGCTTCCACGCGAGTCGGATTTTCCCTACTGGTCTGGACCTGATTTCCCGTTTCCCACGCGCGAACAGATCCACGAAATGATTGCCAGGCAAGCGCCGCTCTTTCCTGCCGAGCGCTACTTCCAGTACAGCAATCTCGGGCTCACTCTCGTCGGCGAAACCGTTGCAGCGGTCTCCGGCCAACCATATGCGGACTACGCCAAGGCTCACGTCCTCAATCCCCTCGGCCTCCACGACACTCGCACCTTCATGCCGATGGATCTCTATGGCAAGCGCCTTGCCGTAGGCTACGGTGCTCTGAAGCGTGACGGCACTCGCGATCTTCTCAAGCCCTTCAACGCGCGCGGCATCACGCCTGCGGCTGGTTACACGTCTACCGTGCAGGACCTTGCTAAATTTGCCTCATGGCAGTTCCGTCTTCTCCGCACCGGGAAAGAAGACGTGCTGAAAGCCTCGACTCTGCGCGAAATGCAGCGCGTCCAGTTCATGGACCCCGGCTGGAAAGTCACGTACGGCCTCGGTTTCGCAATCCAGCGCAAAGACAACCACACCTACGTTGGCCACGGCGGAGATTGTCCGGGCTACCAGACCATCCTGATGCTGCGGCCGGAAGATGAACTCGGCGCGGTCATCATGGACAACTCCTCCGAACGCCCGGGCGTCTGGGCCACAGTTGTGTTTTCGATCCTCGACAAGCGCAAAGGCTACGAGTTCAAGGCGCCTGCGCCCGCCACGGGCGTCGACCTCGAAGCCTATGCCGGCCACTACTCAGGTCAGCCTTGGGAGTCCGAGTCCGTCATGCTGCCCTGGGCAGGCGGCCTCGTGTCTTTCCCATTGCCGGACGAAGACCCTGTTCCCAATATGCAGTTTTACAAACCAAAAGGCGGCGATGTCTTCCGCCGTGTCCGCGACGATGGCAGCGAAGCCGAAGAACTCACCTTCACCCGCGACGCCGCCGGCAAGGTCACCGGCTTCACCCACTTCAGCAATCCGAAGATGCGCCTACAAATGAATTGAACCACCGGAATCCGAAGACATCTGCGCATCTGGCGGGGGCCGGGGTCGGAACTGTTCAACAGCGCAACCAAAGAGTTGCTTGGTGCGCAAGTTCACTTTGAGGCGCGGAAAAACTCGCTGTTAAGCGACAACCTTCCGCACGCTCGCCTCGTTCAGCTTCTCAATAGACTCGTGATCCAGCTTCAACTTTGCCGCTTCCGCTAGATCGTTCAGCTGTTTGTCATTCGTCGCGCTTGCAATTGGAGCGGTGATTCCGGGCTGCGCAATCAACCACGCCAGTGCCACACGTGCCGGCGTCGATCCCGTCGCATTCGCCACTTCGTCCAGCGCTGCTATTACGCCGAAGCCCCAGTCGTTGAGATACTTCTGCACCGCCGCACCGCGTGCCGCCTTCTCCGTGTCCTGCTTGCTGCGGTATTTGCCGCTCAGAAAACCCGCCGCCAGAGAGAAGTAAGGAATTACGCCGAGCTGATATTTCCTCACCACCGGCAGCAGATCCGTCTCGAACTGCTCGCGTTCCACGAGGTTGTAGTGCGGCTGCAGCGACACATAGCTCGCGAGCCCGTTCTTGCGGCTCGTCTCCAGCGCTTCGGCCATGCGCGCACCGCTGTAATTCGAGGCGCCGATGTAACGCACCTTCCCGGCTTTCACTAGATCGTCGAACGCGCCAAGCGTCTCCGCAAGCGGCGTTTCCTCATCGTCCTTGTGCGCCTGGTAGAGGTCGATGTGGTCCGTCTGCAATCGCCGCAGCGAGGCTTCAACCGCCTGCCGGATATATTCAGGCTTCAGCCCCTTTTTGCCTTCGCCCATATCCATCCCGACTTTGGTGGCGAGAATCACGTCTTTGCGCCGTCCGCTCTTTGCGAGCCAGTTGCCGATAATCGTCTCCGACTCACCGCCCGTGTGCCCCGGAGCCCAGCGTGAGTACACATCCGCCGTGTCGATGAAGTTCAATCCAAGATCTAGCGCCGCATCAAACTGGCGAAAGGCGTCGGCCTCCGCCAGTGTCCACCCATAAACGTTTCCGCCGAGGCAGATCACCGGAACCTCCGGCCCGCCTGCTCCGAGTCTCCGCTTCTCCATCGGTGCACCTCATGTTCTCTGATGCGCCTACGTGTTGTGCGGGCGCACAAACTGTGAGTTGCTTCAACGTACGGGCAATCCTCCGCCGCGTTCCCCCGCATCCAAACACTATGCGATTTGCAGTTCTTCTTCCGCTGGCCCTTATCGCTTTCACAGGCTGTACACCTCATGACCGCAGCCCCGACGAAATCCGTGAGCGAACGGCGCGCGCTACTTCGACCGCCGCTCGCGATGCCAAGGCTGCCGCGCAGGGAGTGGTCGAGGGCCTCAAGCAGCAGCGCACCATCAATATCAATCGCGCCTCGGCCGACGATCTCAAGAGCCTGCCCGGCATCGACGACGATGCAGCCCGCCGCATCATCAACCATCGCCCCTATACGGATTCCGATGACCTGGTGAAGCGCCACGTTATTTCCCGCGCCGAATACGATCGTATCGCCGGCAAAATCGAAGCACGCTGACACAAGCTGGCCCCATTCTTCGTTTAAAAGCTAGGCGTGCTGCATTCATCTGGTCATAAAAATCACAACTTCAGATCCAAGCACTGTCATTCTGAGCGACCGAAGGGAGCCGAAGAATCTGCGGTTGCTTTTCAGCGGTAGCGCGTCGCCACCGCGCTACACTCGTTCCAAGAATGAACCGCAGAGTCATCGCCCTCGTACTTTTTCTCGTAGCCCTGCTTGTTCGAGCACACTGCGCCCCGGCACAAGCCCCGCACACCTTCACCGTCACCAACGGCCAGTTCCAATTCGACGGTCATCCCTACCAGATCATCTCCGGCGAAATGCATTATCCCCGCGTGCCCCGTGCTTACTGGCGCGACCGGTTCCGCAAGGCTCGTGCGATGGGACTGAACACCATCACCACTTACGTCTTCTGGAACATCCACGAGCCGCGACCCGGTGTTTACGACTTCTCCGGCCAGAACGACGTTGCCGAATACATCCGCGAAGCCCAGCAGGAGGGCCTCAACGTCATTCTCCGCCCCGGTCCCTACGTCTGCGCAGAGTGGGACTTGGGTGGCTTTCCCTCGTGGCTACTCAAAGACCGATCGCTCGTGCTTCGCTCTACCGACCCTAAATATCTCGCCGCCATAAATGGTTGGTTTACCCGGTTGGCGAAGGAAATCTCGCCGCTGCTCATCCAGAATGGCGGCCCCATCATCGCCGTCCAGGTCGAGAACGAATACGGCTCCTTCGGCAACGACCACGCCTACATGAAAGCCGTTAAGTCCGCTCTCCTGAAATCCGGCCTGGCCGCACCCGACACCGTTCTTTACACAGCCGACGGCCCCGCGCAGGTGCCAAACGGCTCGCTGCCCGGATTGCCCGCCGTCATCAACTTCGGTTCGGGCGACGCACAGAGCAGCTTCGCCACCCTCAAAGAACTGCGCCGCAAAGGTCCATTCATGTCGGGAGAGTACTGGGCTGGCTGGTTCGACCATTGGGGTGAGGTTCACCACACCACCGACGCCGCAAAAGAAGCTGCAGAGCTTAAATGGATGCTTCGCCGAGGCTACTCCGTGAGCATGTATATGTTTCACGGCGGCACGAGCTTTGGCTGGATGAACGGCGCCAACAGCAACGGCACCAACTACGAGCCCGACACCACCAGCTACGACTACGACGCGCCCCTCAACGAAAGCGGTCAGCCTACGGCCAAGTACAAGGCCTTCCGCAACGCCATCGCCCGCACTACCGGTAAGACGCCTCCAGCCATCCCGCCTGCAACTGCGGCTCGCGCGTACCCGATCGCCTCAGGTGTCCAAACCGCCTCGCTGTGGAGCAATCTCCCCGCACCAGTAGAGTCCGGCAAGCTCCTCACGATGGAGGACCTCGACCAAGCCTATGGGTACATCCTCTATCGCACGCAAATTGCCGTTGGCTCTGGCGGAGAACTCGTGATCGATGGCCTGCACGATTACGCGCAAATCTATATCAACCAGAAACTCATCGGCTCGATGGACCGACGCCTCGCCCAATCGCACCTCAAGTTGCCTGCCGTCTCCGCTCCGGCAACGCTCGACATCCTTGTCGAGAACACAGGGCGCGTCAACTTCACCAAGGTCATCCGCACCGAGCGTAAAGGGATCACTGGCTCCGTCACCATCGCGGGCCGCGAACCGCAGCATTGGCAGATCTACTCGCTCCCCATGACAGACCTTGCTGCGCTGCACTTCACAGCGGATTCCTGCGAAGGCCCCTGCTTCTATCGCTTCAGCATGGAGAACCCGTCGTTAGGATCCGATTCAACGACTTCAAGCTTGCCGGACACTTTCCTCAACACCCACGCCACTTCAAAAGGGACCGCATTCCTCAACGGGCGCCCACTGGGCCGCTTCTGGTCAATCGGGCCCGAGTTCACGCTCTACACACCAGGCCCGTGGCTCCGGCCCGGTGCCAACGAAATCATCCTCTTCGATCTCCAGGGAAAATCGTCCGAATCCATCAGCACCATCGACCACGCCGATTACGGGCCGCCGCCGCCGCGCTAAGCTGGGCTGCTCTCGGCCGGCAATGCGCAGGCATTGAGTTTGCTGGTGGCGTATCCAAGCAGGGCAAAAGCCACCAGATCCTCGATCACGGCAGCGGGCAGGTCGCGTTCGAACAGAGACGCCAGCCACGAACGGAAGGCAGCGCCGCCTTCGGTGCCGACGACAGCGCCAGCCACGCCGAGTAGTGCTCCCAGTGTGGCACGGCGCATACTAGCGCCCACTGCCGCTCCCGCAAGAGCGCCGCTGGCCAACCGCACTGTGAAAGACGCGGCTGTCTTGCGGCTTGGAATCATTGGCAGCTTATCGGCCACAAGTTCCATCAGCGCGAGCACACCGAGAACACGATTCAGATTTGCACTTTCCAGAAACGCAAGCCGCGTTCCTTTGACACTCAAGGTTTTTCTGCGAATCGCGCGGCCTACCGCAGTCCCCGGCAACATGGTTCGCGCACCACTCACCACACCCAATATGAACGCACACGTCAGCGGCACCCGCATCGCAAAACCTCCCGCACTTACGATGACCCCCCTGCGCTCTGCTGTTGCTGCCTTTTCTACGCACCGGCGTACAACGTATCCGCCTTCGCCGCGATGAATCGCTGTTGCATCACTTGCGTGGCGTGCGATGCCTGGACATCGTAGCCCGACACCCGAAGTAGCGGCCCGATAGCTCATTGCATAGTTCTTGTCCTCGTCCGCCAATGTCACGCCGATGAGCCTTTCCTCAATAGAAAATAGAAACGCTCGATCCTTATTCTTGTGTAAGTTGTTGAATATAAATATGTTACATTTCTTATATTGTAGAAATTAAATCATATGTCTTTTATAATCTGCAAGATACATTAGAGTTAGGTCGTTGCCCTGGAAACCGCAAACAACCGCGAGTAACGCGGCCAATCTCGCATACACTGGAAGGCGTCCATGCCGATCCGCATTGCTATTCCAGAACCGACCACGGGCGACGCTGCTTACAATGCGCGTTCCCTGCCTCCCTATCTTGCAGCAATCCAGTCAGCTGGCGCCCTGCCGGTTGTCGTTCCGCTTCACGAGCGCCAGGATCGCGTGGCCCGCCTTCTGGCTGGGACGCAAGGGGTGCTACTTCCCGGCAGCGGCTTTGACGTCGATCCAGAGCGCTACGGCGAAGCGCGCATCCCCACCTGCGGTCCTGCCGACGCTGGCCGTACCGCTGTCGACGAACTCCTGCTTCAGGACGCGTTCAATCTACACAAGCCGATCCTTGCAATCTGCCACGGCGTTCAGACACTCAACGTCTGGCTGAACGGCACGCTTATCCAGGATTTGAAAACAGTGCTGAACACGCCGGTCAACCACGCTCCGGGTCGCGATGTCGTGAACGCACACCCGATCCAGATTGCCTCAAAGTCGCGCCTCGCTTCGGCTGCCGGCGAAATCCTGAAGGCAGAATGCAATTCCAGCCATCATCAAGCCATCGGCCGCGTGGGAGACAATCTCCGTGTCACTGCTGTCTGTCCGTTCGACGAAGTCATTGAGGCGGTGGAACTCGATTCTCCTTACCACTTCGTCATGGGGATCCAGTGGCATCCCGAACGCACCTACACCGCCAGCCCACTCTCTCGCTCAATCTTTGCCGCTTTTGCTCGCGCAGCCGGGGCGTGGCGACCCCGTTCGGTTGAAACTCCGGTGGCATCGGCATGAACCCCGGTCCGGATTTATCCGAAACGGTTCCCAGCAATCTCAATGGTTTGTTGTTGGCCGCGTGCTTGCAGGCTCTAGAGCCGGAGACCGTCTCACGGTTTGACGCTTATCTCTCCCTTATCCTCCGTTGGAATGCCCGGATGAATCTGACGGCGGTCCGCGACCCCCAGATCATCCTCACGCGCCACTTCGTCGAATCGATTGCCTGCGCCCAGCGGTTGCCGTCTGGCATCCATTCGCTCCTGGACTTTGGATCGGGCGCCGGCTTCCCGGGAATCCCCATCGCGCTTTGTCGACAGGAGATCCGCGTCACTTTGGCCGAGTCTCAGGCAAAAAAGGCCGCATTTCTTCAAGAAGCCGTTCGCAGCCTGGAGCTTAGTTCCCAGGTGTTTGCCGGCAGGGCGGAGATGCTCACTCAACAATTCGATTGTGTAACCCTCCGAGCCGTGGACCAGATGGAGCAAGCACTGGCTGAGGCGTCAAGTTTGGTCAGGTACGGGGGCTGGATTGCCGTGATGACGACGCTGACCGAACTCCCTCGTGTTTATGGTTCAACGGCCGGAACTTTCAAATGGTTGGAACCGTTGCGCCTACCTGGCTCAGATCAGCGAGTGCTTTCGCTGGCAATGAAAACCGTTGACCCGGTGGAATGAGGAAGGAGTTCAATGTTCCACGTGGAACATTGAACCGTTATAGATGCTCCCAAGCGAAGACAGAACGTTCCACGTGGAACATAGCCAGTCAAACGCCCAGATGTTACAGCGGGGCAAGCCTTTAACCAGAGTTTTCCACTGGGTTGCCCTATCGTCCACCGAAATTCCTGCTGAGGACGAAGCTCGCGGAAGCCTATGAGAAGGAATGGCTTGCAGTGCATAGTCCGAATTGCATTTTGGAGCTTTCCACAGCGCGGACACGTTCTCCACAGATTCAATTCTGCATTCCCCCTCCCCCTTCCTTTAACCTGAAATGCCATGGGAAAGATTCTCGGCGTTGTAAACCAAAAGGGTGGTGTGGGCAAAACCACCACCGCGATCAATCTTTCCGCCTGCCTGGCGCTGGAAGGACTCAAAATCCTCCTGGTCGACTGTGACCCGCAGGCAAATGCCTCCTCGGGCCTGGGCGTCGCCCGCGACGACAATCGCCACTCGATCTACGACGTTCTCGTAGGAGACTCCGAGGCCGAACAGGTCATTTTGCCCAGTGGGGTCGAAAATCTCTGGATTCTGCCCGGATCGAAGAACCTGACCGGCGCCAATATCGAGTTGACGGGCCTCCAGGATCGTGCCGTTCGCCTTCGCGATGCCCTCGCCCCTGTCAAAGATAAATACGACCTCGTGATTCTCGACTGCCCGCCAGCCCTCGATTTGCTCACACTGAATGTGCTGGTGGCATCCAACTCGCTCATTGTGCCCATGCAGGCCGAATATTTTGCCCTCGAAGGCATCACCGAGCTGATCTCTACACTTGAGAGAGTTCGCGCCGCGTTCAACCACAATATTGAGATTGAAGGCGTCCTGCTGACCATGTACGACGACCGCACCAATCTTGCGCAGCAGGTCCGCGACACCCTTCGCGAGCACTTCCGCGACCGGCTCTTCATCACCGTGATCCCGAGGAATATCCGCCTGGCCGAAGCGCCCAGTCATGGCAAGCCTGTGGCCGTTTATGATTCCCGGTCCCGCGGAACCGAGGCCTATTTCGAGCTTGCCGGGGAGTACCTGGCGCGCAATCGGATCGAGAGCCCGAAAAGCCTCGAGCGCAAGGTAGCCGCCAACTCAAGGCCCAAGGCCGAGGTTCGTTTCTGGCCATACTCGTGATCTCCGGGTATCCGGGACCTGATGCGCAGATTGATATGGAAAGACCCGGCAAATCGGTCGGGTTGAGGATTTGAAGATGAGCACTGCAACCACCGAAAACAAACGTCGCGCCCTCGGCAAAGGCCTCGACTCTCTGCTGCCGCGGGTCCCCACGCCAGCTGCCTCGGCGCCGATTCATGCTCCTGTCCTGGTCGAAACAGAGGGCGGCAAGCCGCGTGAAATCCCCGTTGGCGACATCGATCGCAACCCGTTTCAGACGCGAACGCATGTCGACGAGAGCGAACTTGCCGAACTAGCGGCCTCCATCACCGCCAATGGCGTGGTTCAGCCAATCCTGGTCCGACCCCAGGCGAGCGGACGCTTCCAGCTCATTGCCGGCGAACGCCGCTGGCTTGCCTCGCAGCTTGCCGGCAAGAAGACCATCCCGGCCATCCTTCGCCAGGTCTCCGACGAGCAGGCGCTTGAGATCACCATCGTCGAAAACCTGCAGCGCGCCGATCTGAACGCGATGGAACAAGCCCGTGCCTTCGAGAGACTGTCGCGCGAGTTCCACATGACCCAGGAGCAGATCGCAACACGCACCGGCAAAGATCGCGTTTCAGTTTCGAATTACATGCGCCTGCTGAGCATGCCGGAGAGTGTCCAGAAGCTGGTTGACAACGGCGCTTTGACATTCGGGCACGCTAAAGCATTGTTGGGATTGAAGTTACATCAAGACTTCGAGAAAGCGGCGCAAAGGGTTGCCAATCTTTCGCTTTCTGTTCGTCAGACGGAAAGCCTCGTCCAGGGTATTCTTTTTCCCGAAAAGATCAGGAAGGAACCCAAGCCCGAGCCCCCCGTAGACCCCAATGTGAAGCAGGTAGAAGAACAGCTCCAGCGTGCTCTCGGTCTCAAAGTCCGCATCGAAGACAAGAACGGCCGAGGTCGCGTCATCATCGAATATGCCGATCTGGCTGCCTTCGATGGGCTCCTGGAGCAATTGGCAAGCAATTAGCAATCCACAAATTCAAAAACAAGAATCGATCTGTCTGTAGCGAGGACCCGCGTGAATCGATTAGCAGGCAAGCGAGCACTCATCACTGGTGGAACGACCGGCATCGGCCTTGAAACCGCTCGACAGTTTCTGCGCGAAGGCGCGCGCGTGATGATCACGGGCACAAGTGCGAAAAACCTGGAGTCGGCGGCAAAGGAACTCGGCCCGGAAGTAGCAGTTCTCGCCTCTGACGCTTCGAATGTTGCCGCTCAAAGGGAACTCGCCGATGCGGTGCGACAGAAATTTGGTGGGTTGGATGTTTTGTTCGTCAATGCTGGAACCGTGGACATGCGGCCCGTTGATCAGATAGACGAAGCAGCCTTTGACCGTTCCTTCGGTATAAATTTGAAGGGGCCGTTCTTTCTGATACAGGCTCTTCTGCAGCTGTTCGCAAACCCAACATCTATCGTGCTGAACGCCTCCGTAAATGCACATATCGGGATGCCCAACACCAGTGTTTATGCGGCAACAAAGGCGGGATTGCTGTCTTTGGTCAAGACGCTTTCAGGTGAATTGATCGGCCGGGGCATACGCGTGAATGCAGTGAGCCCGGGTCCGATTGAAACACCGCTTTACGGAAAGCTTGGCTTTTCTGAAGCGGAGCTGAAGCTGGTAGCGGCTTCGATCCAGGGACAGGTGCCAGCGAAGCGTTTCGGCAATCCGGCAGAGATTGCCAGCGCCGTCGTTTATCTGGCTTCCGATGAATCTGCATTCACCGTGGGAAGCGACCTGATGGTTGATGGCGGTATGGGCAATCTCTGACAGACCGATCCAAAAGGAGACGCTGGAGTTTTCAACGCGCAACCATATAGTTGCATGTTCACGCGCGATTGCGGCCTGGATGAACGCGAGGCCTCTACTCCTGCACCGGAGTGACAGTGGTCCCATCGCGGCGAAACTCGTAGCGCAGCGACCATGTGCTGGCAACGGCATGGCCGTCCCGCTGCGGTGGTTTGAACTTCCAGTTGCGCGCGGATTCGAGCGCAAGGCGTGCGAAGTACGCACTGGGGCCGCGCGATACAAGCTGAGCATCTGTGACGGCGCCCGTGGGATCGACCGCGACGCGAACCGCGACGTCAACATTGCCCTGAATGGTGTTGCGAGCCCCAAGCGGAACGTCAGGCACCTCGCGATTGAGGACTTCGCCCCTGGTCATACTGGTTACGGGCGCCTGCGGCGTCACAGCCTTCGATTCTGGCTCGGCTGGCGGAGCCTGCTGTGTGGCTTCCGTTTCCAATGGAGCCATGTTCGTCTTGTGGCTGCGCATTTGCAGGCCAACCATGATAGCGACCACCAGAACAACCCCAACGATCAGCGGAATAAGGAATCTCCTCGCCGGCGCCGTCTTCTCAGCGATTTCACTCGGATGTGGGGGCGCCGTTCGCACGGGCTGTGGGATCGGTTTCGGCCTGCCTTCGAGAAGCGCACGGATCTCGGCCAATGTGCACCGGCGTGTCGGATCGCCATGAAGGCACCGGTGAACAATCTCGGCGAAGGGATCGGGCAGAGAGCCCGGCACGATGGGCTCATTTTCGCTCGCAGCATCCCATAAAGGGGACTGCTGCGTGAGAGCTTCCACCAGTGTTATGCCGAGCGACCAGGTATCTGCGGATGGCGCGATCGGCCCCGTCGCCACCTCTGGTGCGTTGTGGATATCGTTGTTCAGTAACTCCTGCGCGGCGCTCCCGGCCGGAAGAAGACCGTCAGATGAGAGCTTGATTTCGTTTTCGACAACCAGAATGTTCGATGGCTTGAGATGGCCGTGCACATACCCATTCGCGTGAATATACGAGAGTGCATCGAGAATGGGGTCGAGCATCTGTCGCGCTTCGTCAGGCGTGAGCGGCCGCTCAGGAATGATCTGCTCGAGCACCTCTTCGGCGAGCTCAGTGACGACGTAAACGAGTCCCGAGCCGTCGATTTGTGCGCGGCCAAAGTGCAGAATGCGCACCAGGTGTTCGTGGGAAAGAGACGTCGTGGCAGTCCAGGTGCCAAGTCGATCTTCAGCCTCGGCCGGCGTGGCGAACAGCTTGATGGCGGCTTTCTGTGACCCGGGGCCGTCAAGCTCGGTGAGAAAGGTACCGCCGGTGCCGGATCCGCCAAGCCATGCGAGGAGCGAGAATCTCCCGTCGATGGTCCGGCCAACCCAGTCGCCGCGAATCGTCACTGCATTCATGGCGTAAACAGTGTAGTCGAGTGCGGCACCCGCGATTCGAAGAAGAATCGAACAGGCCTCAAGAAAGAGACTGCAGACAGAAAGAGATTATCGCGTGGCATCGCGACACGTGGCGTCAGGCGTGTGGGTTGTAGCCCATGCCAGACAGCACGCCGCGCATATAGGCAAAGCTCTCGGTCACGCCGGGCATGGGATCGTCGCCGTGGACCTCGTATTCCAGATCAACCCAGCCGGGGTAATTGATCTGAATGAGGGCCTCGAATATCTGGCGAATGGGCATCTTTCCCTGTCCAACGGCCACCTGGCTTTCCTTGGATGTGAAGCTCGTCAGGTCCTTCATGTGCATGTTGAAGAGGCGCGGTCCTGCTGCTTTGATCGCTTCGATGACATCGGTGCCGGCGCGAACGCAGTGGCCGACGTCAATGCAGCAGCCCATGCGCGGGTCCATGCTTTTCACGAATTTCAGCACGTCGAGCGGAGAAGGGAAGATCTTGTCCTCGGGCCCGTGGTTGTGGATAGCAATTTTGATGTCGTATTCCTTTACGAACTTCTCCACGCGCGGCAGCGTTGCAGGCGCGGGATCTCCGGCAACGATCACCTTGACACCGGCGCGCTTGCAGTACTCGAACTTGGCGCGGATGTCGTCGTCATCGTCCTTCTGGAAGTAAATGGCGCCCACGGCATGGAGATGAATGCCGTTGGCCTCGTAGTCGGAAACGGCCTGCGCCTCAGCCGTCGGATCCATCGGCAGATGATCCTTGGCATCCTTGGCGTTCAGGCCTGTGACGTTGAGCAGCTTCATCCAGATGATCATCTGGGCGCGCGAGAAGTTGCGGAAGGTATAGCTGGCAAGGCCCAGCTTGATGGGCGAAGGCTTTCCACCGGCTTCGGTGAGTTGGCCGAACGCATTCCGCGCAACCGGCAGTGTAGAGGCAGCAGCAAGCAGGGCTGAAGAACGGACAAAATTACGGCGGGAGAGATTCATATGCGAGGCTCCCATCCTTTCTCGTATTCGCGATTCCAGTACTTCATCGCTTCAGGATCGTTCTCGATCTTTGCGTCTGACGGGTTCAGGTTGAGCTCGCGGTTCACAAACCAGGCGATGTTCGAAAGCTGAAGCATGGTCACCGCAACATTGCCCACAGAGACGGGGGCATTCAGCTTTTCACCTTTGCGGATGCCGGCGATGAAGTTCGCGAAGTGCGCGTCGGTCATGGAGTCCGCACCGATGAGGTCGGCAGTCGAGGTCTGCTTGCCAATCTTGAATTCCCCGGTCTTCTTGCCCTTAAGGTCGTAGACTTCGTAGCCATCACGATCGACCAGCACGCTGCCTTCGGTTCCTTCAATCACGGATCCGCGGCCGCGATTGTAGGTGTGCATGCCGTTAGAACTCGCGCTGGTCCACGAGATCATCTTGTCGTCGTATTGGTAGCTCGTCACAAGCGTGTCGTAGAACTGCCAGTCATCCTTGAAGGCATAGCGCCCGCCGGACGCTGTGACGCGGTTGGGATAATCGACGCCAAGCGCCCAGCGGCATATGTCCACCTCATGTGTGCCGTTGTTTAGTGTTTCGCCGGTGCCCCAGATGCGGAACCAATGCCAGTTGTAGGGCTGCACATTGTCCTTGTAGGGCTGGCGCGGCGCGGGCCCCTGCCACAGATCCCAGTCGAGCGTGGCCGGAACGGGCACAGGCTTGCCCACGCCGATGGACTTGCGCGTGTTGTCGTACCAGCACTTTGCAAAGTAGGCGCGGCCAATCAGCCCCGCGTGAATCTTGTTGACGATCTCGATGGTGTGCGGCGACGAACGCTGCTGCGTGCCCATCTGCACCAGCTTGCCGTACTTCTGCTGCGCCGCAACCAGCAGCGCACCCTCGCCCGGATTGTGGCTGCAGGGCTTTTCGACATAGACGTGTTTGCCCGCCTTGAGCCCGAGGATGGCCATCGGCGCATGCCAGTGGTCGGGGGTCGCGATGGTGATGGCATCGATATCCTTGCGCCCCAGAATCTTGCGGAAGTCCTTCTCCGTTGCGGGAGCGTAGCCCATCATCTGCTGTGTGGCGCCGGCAAACTTGGCCAAGATGTTGCTCTCCACATCACAAACGCAGGCAATGTGTGCCGCATCCTGGTTGGCCTTGAGCGAGGAAAGGTGCGCATAGGCACGGCCGTTCAAGCCGATGACAGCGAAATTGAGGCGCTCGTTCGATCCGAGGATCTGGCCGTAGCTTTTGGCCGTTGAACTGACGGCGAGGCCCGCTGCTCCCACGGCAAGTGTGTCAAGGAATTCACGTCTGGTGACCATCAAGTCTCCTCTGAAGACAACCCCTGTTGTTCTTCGTCTGCGCTCAAAGCTCGACTCAGCTATGTCATTCGTGCATGGAACATGCTAAATCGTGCGTCTCAGGCGGCGAGTTGCTGTGTCCCGCCTACAGGCACAGACGGTTCGTGGGGTTGGCAGGATCTGCTTCCAGCGTGAATTTGTAGAATCGAGGGATGCCATTGCCGCTGCACATCGGGATTGTGGGCTGCTCTGCGGAAGGCGCCTCGCTCTGCTATCGCACCATTTGCGCCAAGGGGGCGCAGTTGCTGGGGCCTCATGCGCATCCCGAAATTACGATGCACACGCATTCCCTTGCCGCATACGTTGAATTCATCGAGCACAACGACTGGGAGGGCGTAGCGGAACTCATGCTCGACTCGGCCATCAAGCTGAAGCATGCCGGCGCGGATTTTCTTATTTGTCCTGACAACACGATCCACCAGGCCATGGAGATGGTCGGGCCTCGATCGCCGCTGCCCTGGCTGCATATCGCTGAAGTGGTCGCAGACGAAGCGGTTGAGCATGGCTTCAGGCGGTTGGGACTGCTGGGGACCCGCTGGCTGGTCGAGAGCGAGGTCTATCCGCAGAAACTGAAAGCCCGCGGGATCGACTACCTGCGCCCCACGGACGACGAGCGCATGGAGATCAATCGCATCATCATGGATGAGCTGGTGTACGGTGTCTTCCGGCCAGAGCCGGTGACCTACCTCCAACTCGTGATTCGACGCATGAAAGACGAGGGCTGCGACGCTGTTGTGCTCGGCTGTACCGAGATTCCCCTCATCATCAGTAGCAAGAACTCGCCCTTGCCGGTTCTGGACTCAACCCGGCTCCTGGCGTGGGCTGCGCTCAAACGGTCCGTGGCCGACGCCGCCAAAGCCCCCTGATCGTCGAAAATCAAAAGGGACGCACATGCGCCCCTTTTGACTGGTACGGCCCCATCGAAGCTCTTCACTTCTTCTGAGCGGGCTGCTTGGCGACAATCATCGCGGAAATCTTGGTGTAAGTCGCGGCAGGAACGATTCCCTTGGTCTTGAGTTGGGTTTTGTTGGAGTAAGGCCGTCCAGCAATGATTTTCTGCGAATAGGCATCGCCGATGCCGGGAAGCGCCTTGAGTTGATCGGCGGTCGCTGAGTTGATGTCGACAAGGTCGCCGGCGGGCGCCGTTGTGGCCGACTTTGAGCTGGTCGATGGTTTTGCGGTGCTGGACTGGGCAAAGGTTGCGGGGAGGATGCTGAGCAAAGAGCAAGCGGCCAACCCCAGAATTACCGAGGTGTAACGACCAAATCGCATGGGTTTCTCCTTGACTGCTGTTCTCATCAGATGCGGCAAATTGCCGAGGAGTTCCCGCTCGATCTTTAATGCCTCCGGTCGTTGAATCTGCTGCAAGGAGGAGGGAGCATTTCGCGTAGATGACCGGATTGGGCCGCTGCGATAAAGAGCTGAGAAGTATTTTCGCGTCAATGAAAAAAGCGCGGGTCGTGTCTGGCGATCCCGCGCCTTTTGATTTGAATTGTCCGCAGCCGCCTTCCACCGCGGCCGCGGTTGTTAGTCCTCGGCTCGCCGGGAGCCCTTGCGGCGCTCCGCCTTTTCGGCACGCCAATCCGGGGCTCCGGTGCGGCGCTCGCGAGCATTGGTGCGGCGCTCCGAAATGCGCGTCATATCAGGCAGAACGATCATTGGAGTATTCGCAGAGTCGAGTCCGAGGACGTCTTCTTCATCCATCTCCACGTTGCATGCCACGTTGCCAGTGGTCAGGAGCTTATTGAGAACCGGAATCTTGACGCGCTGGGTCTCGATAAAGTCCACGCCTTCGGCAGTCAGCGAAAAGTCGGAGTTGTCGGCCCTGGAGATGTATCCCTTCTTGCTGAGATACCAGGTCGTGAAATCCAGGTAGTCGCGCGGGAAGCCCATACGCTTTTCAATCTCTGCGAGGCTCACTTTGGGTTCAAATGGGTTGGCGCGGCGCCGGTAGTAGAGCACTGCCAGCACTGCGAGGCGGCGGTTCAATTCACCCTGCACGTGGTCCATGAAGTCAACCGACTCTGAGAGCGGCGTACGCTCCGGCGCGTCCCGTTCGTAGTCACGGTCATACTCAGAGCGACGATCCTGATCGGCGAGGACATCGTAGGCGGTCTTCAGCAGGAAGAATTTCTCAGGGTCGCCGGTTTCCGGATTATCCGGATGAAAGCGAGTGGCAAGGTACCGATAGACGCGATGGATCGTTTCTGTGTCTGCGTGGGGGCTGATCTGGAGAAATTCGTAGTAGTCCAGCGTCTTTGTCGCTTCGAGCATTGGGGGGGACCTCTCCTGCCGTTCGTTATTCAGAGGCTAGTGCGATAGCCGAAGCGTAGATCGATGTCGCGGGCGGGACAATCACCCGATTTGGGGAGCGGCAAACGAAATGTAACCACGACTGCAGTGACGAATGGGTAGTTAAGAGATCTTGCAGTCCTCGGAGGCACGATCCTCTTCCGCTCGAGTTGGATGCTGCGTGCCCACCCATCGCAAATCTTCTTTTCGTGTGGGCCGATATACTCACCATTTAGAGCGCAAACGCAAAATCATGACCGGTGCGCTCCACGGAGATCGCTGTTTTGTCCTTTACTCGCCGCGGATTTTTGAAGTCTCTGTCACGGACCGCCCTGGTTTTATCGCTCGAAGATGTTTTAAAGCTGGCGCGACCGGCCCTTGCCCAGCAGTCTTCGCAGGCACCCAAACCGTCAGGCAGCGCCAGGCAGTCGTATGAAGCGGCTGCAAGACCGGCGCCCAAGGGCACTCCATCGCCTGTTACCGGAACGCCGCTCGGGGTGCGGTTTGTAGACGTGGCGAAAGAGGCTGGCCTGAATGCGGAAATGATCTTCGGTGGCGAACACCGCAACAAGTATCTCCTCGAAACCACGGGCTGCGGCGCCGCATTCTTTGACTACGATCAGGACGACTGGCTCGACATCTTTCTCGTCAACGGCTGGCGGCTCGAAGGATTTCCCAAGGGCCATGAGCCAGTTTGCCGCCTCTTCAAGAACAACCGAGATGGAACATTCACCGACGTCACAATCAAATCCGGGCTGGCGCGTTCTGGCTGGGGCCAAGCGTGCTGCGTTGGCGACTATAACAACGATGGCTGGAACGATCTGTTCGTGAGCTACTACGGGCAAAACGCGCTCTTCCGCAACAACGGCAACGGAACGTTTATTGAAGTCACAAAAGAGGCCGGCCTGCTGCAGGACCGCCTGCGCTGGAACTCCGGTTGCTCCTTCCTCGATTATGACAAGGATGGCCATCTCGACTTGTTCGTTGGCAACTACATCGATCTGGATTTGAAGACCACGCCTCTGCCGGAGGACGCGAACTGCACCTACAAGGGCATCGTCGTCGCGTGCGGACCGCCGGGACTCGAAGGCGGCAAGAACCTGCTCTATCACAACAACGGTGACGGTACTTTCAAAGATGTCAGCGAAAAGGCCGGCATGTGGGGCACGCTCGGAACTTATGCGCTGAGTTGTGGCGTCGCGGATCTCGACAACACCGGCTGGCCCAACATCTACGTCGCTAACGACTCGACCTCGGCCACCTATTACGTGAATCAGAAAGACGGCACGTTCAAGGATCAGGCGATCGAGGCCGGCGTAGCCTACTCGCCTGATGGCAAGCCCCAGGCAGGGATGGGCGTCTCCATCGGAGATTACAACCGTGACGGCATGCTCGATATCGTGAAGACCAATTTTGCAGGCGACACCGATTCCTTATTCATGAATCTGGGTGATGGCTCGTTTGATGATCGCACCTATCAGGCAGGCCTTGGCATCAATACGCGCCTGCTCGGCTGGGGGATCAGCTTCATCGATATCGATAATGACGGCTGGCTCGATATTCTCGTCGCCAATGGCCACGTATATCCCGAGGTCGACGGAACGCAGGTGGACGCAGCGTATGCTGAGCGCAAGTATCTCTACCGCAATTTGCGCAACGGGCAATTCGAGGATGTGAGCCTAATCGGCGGCGCCGGCATCACAACAGCCGCGAAGGCGCGCGGTTTCGCCGTGGGCGACTACGACAACGACGGCGACCTCGATGCGGTAGTGAACTGTGTGAATGCAGTTCCGCAACTGCTGCGCTGCGATTCCACGCTGAACCGAAGCTGGGTGAAGATTCGCCTCGTGGGCACCAAAAGCAATAAAACCGGCATCGGCGCCCGCATCAAAGTCGTGGCGCAGACGGGGTCTCCCGTGCTGACTGCGAAGCCCGGAACCCCTCTCACCCAGATTGAGGATGTGAGATCGTGCAATGGCTACTACTCGGCCAGTGATCTTCGCATCCACTTCGGTCTTAACGAAGCAAAGAAGGTGGACCTCGTCGAGATCCGCTGGCTTTCAGGCCAGGTCGACACGCTGAAGGATCTGGATGTGAACCGGCTTTATGTTGTCGAAGAAGGCGGCAAGCTTCTGAAGAACGAAGCGCTGGTAGCAGCGAAGAAAAAGTAAGTCAATCACTGGGTGGGTGGCTCTGATGGACTGCTTCCAGAAGGAAGATTTCATGAGAAAGTACTATACCGCTGCTCAGTCGGTGAGAGCCGTCATTTGTGCGCTCTTCTTGGTATGCCAAACGGCTCGGTGTGTTCCTCAACAACAACATCAGCCAGATTTCGCCAAGGATGAGCGCCTGAGTGGGTTTCTCCGGAACTATCTCGGGGAGCACACCGATGAAACAAGTACCACGAGATACTCCGCCGCAGTTGTTGATCTGCGAGATGATGGAAAACGTGAAACTATTGTCTACCTTACCGGCTCGGCATGGTGCGGAACGGGCGGTTGTACTATGTTGATTCTGGTTCCAGAGGGCGTTACCTTCAAGGTGATCACGAAAGTGCCTGTGATGCTTCCTCCTGTCTCTGTACTAACAGGCAAATCGAGCGGTTGGCACGATATTTGCCTTGTCACAGGACGGCCTCTCTATGAGGCCGTGCTTTCCTTCAACGGTAGAACCTATCTGAATAAGCGAGCCCGGCGATCGAGCGACAGGGCCCGGGGAGAGGCTGTGATTACTGAATCAACCCAGGATGTCGCCTTGTATTAAGGCCGTAACGGGGTATGACGAGCGCGGCAGGTGGCCCGGGTCTCGGGAAGTGAGTTTAACCGCTAACTTCGGGTGCCCCAGGTCTCGATTCTGAGACCTGGGGCACCAACGAAGCCACCCAGCCATTGGTCACCCGAACAGCTCCCGTTCCTTGAAGTGCAAATCGCCGGCATTCCAGTAGGAGCTGGACCAGGAGTCATTGTTCTTTAGAGACATGCCGACTTCCTGTGCCGCCTGCTGCTTCGATTGTGGCTGTGCCTCAATAAGAGGCTGTGGAACCTTCTTCGTTGCTGATGCTTTCTTGTTCGCCATTGCAAATTCTCCATCGATCGAGTGAGTGGTTGTCTGGCGAAGATTCTCGCCGTGCCGACATCAGCGTGAGCTTCGCGGCGCAGCGGGAGTTCGACGCCCGGCCTTCGGCGCTGCCTTTCTCGCCGTCTTCTTCGGTGCGCGAGGCTTCTTTGCGGCCTTTTTTGCCGGTGCCTTCTTCGCGACCGCTTTTGTTTTTTTCACACTCGCTTTGGCAGCCGGTTTCGAGACAGAACCTTGCTTTGCCGTCTTCGCCGCCTTGGCATTCGCAAAGCGATCGAGGAAGTCGTAGTGGTCGATGAGGCCAAGCGCTTCAATCGCGAATGCAGTAGCTACATCATCGTCATGGATCTCGAGTAGGTTGTCTCCGTTGCTCTTTTCGCCGCCCAGGGCCAGATTGGAAGAGCCGCAGTACACCACTGGATCCTTGCCATTCAGGCCACAGACCACAAACTTGTCGTGAATCTCGTGCCCTGGAGGACTTGGCACCTGGTCGAATGGCGGTGGCAGCGTGGTCTTCCCGGGCTTGCCCGTAACCAGGACACCTTGCGGGCTCGACGTTTGATACAGAAAGGTTCCCGCAGGAGCATCCGAGATGCCATAGCTGAAGATAGACTCGCTCCCGTGGATATTATTGAGAGCAGTGTAAACGGGGTTCTGCCCGCCGGTCAGTTGCATCACGGCGAAGAGCACGTTGCCATTCGCGACGCCGGCCCCGGTCTCCTGATTCACGCGCGTCACGATGCCATTGAGGACCTTCGACGCATCAGTCGCGGAATGCGGCGAGTAGTTGATCACCGTTTTGGAAATGCCCGCCAATTGCGGCGTGAATGGCGCCGTCGCCAACGGAGAGGCGGCAAATGCCACCGCGGAGTTTGCCTTCGCCAGATCTTTCCAGCTCTCTTCAAAGACATCCGAGTATTTGGCGGCAACCGTGGGGTCGTCAAAAACCAGAACGTGGTTGGCATTCACGTACAGGCCCGTGATCGAGAAATTCGTCGAACCGGTCAGGACGCGGAGTGCCGCTCCGTTCTTGCAAACGATGAAGATCTTGTCATGCGAGAAGCGCGCGAAGTGGCCACGCACAATGGCGGCCTTGCCCTTCTTCTGTTTGTTGAACAGTGTGGTGAACTGATCTTCCGGGGTGGTGCCGGCTTTGTTCGTATGGAGCGAGGCGTTGTCGAGGATAACGCGAACGCGGCCCCCTGCGGCGAGCTTCAGAAGAATCGTGACCACATCCGGCTCATTCAGGTCATATGCAAACACCTTGAGCGAGAGCGTCGGATCGTTCAGCACTTCGTTGAGGACATCGAAGACCAGGACGCGCGCGCTTTCGCCCATCCAGGCATATTCGTCCGCATAAGCGTAGGACTTACCGGTAGAGTCGGTGCCCGCGGCCGCCGATGTGTCGAACTGCAGCGGCTTGCCTGAAGGCTGGAGTTGCGCATGCATCCCGAAGTGGTGCTCGAATGCCTGCGACTGCATATAGCCGCGCGTGAATCCAAGGCTGAGCGCGCCCTTCTTGAAAGGACCTACATCGATCGTGACCGACGCGCTGAGGGTAGCGTCGAGCGCGAGCATGTTTCCGTTGTTGTCGAAGTAGCGGGGCGTGACGGTGTACTTGTAGAGTCCAACCGCCGGGTTGAGCCCCTGGTGATACTGCCCGGTGAAATGCGTCCAGCGGTACTTCTGGAACGGCGAGTTAGCACTGGAGTTCGGCGGCTCGCTTTGATTGACGGCGTGCTTATTCGGCGTTGGAAAGAGAAGGTCGTTGAGCAGAAAGTACGCCGGCTTTCCCGGTGGCTGAACCTGGATCGAGAACCCGGCCAGGTTGACGGTGCGTTGCTTGTTGTCGAAGTTGAAGGCCAGAAGAGTCTTGTTGTCGCCCGGATACGCCTTCGCTGTAAATCCGCCCTTGGGATTCGTAGCGGTCACACAAGCCATGGGATCCCTCCATTATTTTTTGAATAGTGCAGTGTGATGGCGAAGCGTATCACCGGGTCAGTGTGAATCCAAGTCAAAATCTGATCATTTTCGGCAGATCAGGTCAGGCATTCTGAATGGGATTAGCGCCCCTCTCTCCGAAAGCGGTCAACCAAAGAACTCACTTTAGCGTCAACACAATCAGCAAGTTCGAGAAAGGCAGCGAGAGCTGTTGGAGCGCTGAACCTGTCCCGCCTTCGCGCTGTTTGTTTGGCAGGAATCTGTTTTTTGACCATTTTGGTGTTGTGCTGGTCCCCCAATCGCGTGCAAGCTCGCCCTGAGGAAGACGTCCAAGACCCGAACGCTGCTTGTGCGCCTTGCCATCGCGAAATCTACGAGCGCTATCGGATCACCCCGATGGCCAACGCGAGCGGGCCCGCGGCAAGCGGATTCATTCCTGCCGATTTTATTCACGCCGCATCGGGCGTTCGCTACCGCGTTTCAGAGGAAGCCGGATACGTCTGGCTGAGTTACGAACGTGAGAACGCTTCGGCCGACGAAATGCTAAATGGGCGCCGGGAACTCCTCTATTTCATCGGGTCGGGCAAGCGAGGTCGAACCTACCTCTTTGAGCAATCCGGCTATTGGTTCGAGTCGCCCATCAACTGGTATGCGAAGAAGCAGATCTGGGACATGGCGCCGAACTTTCTTTCGGCTCGCGAAATGCCACTCACCGTGCCGGTCGATCCCGGGTGTCTGCACTGCCATGCATCGAACGTGGCGCGATCGCTGCCTGAGGCGCGCAACCTATACGCGGGCGAGCCATTCGCGCACGGAGGCATCACATGTACGGCCTGCCACGGAGACGGTGATGCGCATCTTGCCTCCAAAGGCAAAGCGCGCATGCTCGACATCGATGCGTTGCAACCGGTGCGGCGTGATTCTGTCTGCCTGAACTGCCACCTCGAAGGCCAGGCCGCTGTCGTTCGCAATGGGAAGAGGATGGAAGACTTCGCACCAGGAGATGACCTGTTCGACTACGCGCTTTTCTTCAAATACGCCGGCGAAAGCGGATCCGGTGGTCGCGCAACGAGTCAATGGGAGGCATTGCTACGGAGCCAGTGTAAGAAGCAATCCGGCGATCGCTTGACCTGCACAACGTGCCACGACCCACATTCTCCGCCCACGCCTGAGGAGAAGGTGACGTTTTATCGGGAGAAGTGCCTGCAGTGTCATAACACCGCCGGATTTGCCGAGAGGCATCACCCGGAGAATGCGGACTGCACCGCCTGCCACATGGCGCGACCGCCTTCAAACGACATTGCCCATGAACAGGTGACAGACCACTGGATCAAGAGACGCGTCAGCAATCAAAGATTGCCGCAGGCGACAGGCGGAGAACTTGAAGCCATCGGCGGCATGCTCGCGGATGATCGCGACCTCGGGCTGGCCTACGCGCAGATGGCCGCGCGGGGCAACGAGGCCGCCGGCCAGAAAGCGATCACGCTGTTGCAACGCGCTGAGCACACTGAGAGCGGAGCCCGGCACGACCACGAATTGCATGCGCAACTCGGATTCCTCGATCAGATGAGCGGACAGTCAACCGCGGCCGCTGAGGAGTATCAAATGGCGCTTGAAGCCGATCCGAACAGCTCGCTGGCCGCAGGTGATCTTGCTTTGCTGAGAGCAGGTCAACATCAATATCCCGAGGCTTCGGCTCTATGGAAAGCAGTCTTCGACCATGATCCGACACAGTTGGGAGCGGGGATGAATCTGGCTATCGTGGAGTGTGCTCTGGGTGAGCGGAGCGCCGCTTTGGCAACCTTGGATCGACTGCTGGAGTTCTCTCCGGATAACGAAAAAGCAAAGGCTTTCGTTCGGGGAATTCACTCTGGCAGCCAGAAATGCAGCCATCGCTGAGCTAAATTCTCGAGAGGCATCCGGCGAGTCAACTATAGCTGGGCATCCCGGCTTTGCGCCGGAGCGGAATGATATGCCTAAATCCCTTTCGATTGGCAGTACTTGGCTTGATCGGGCCAGAGGTGCGAGGAGCTGTCGGCAAGTCCTTTAAAACCGCTCAATCCCAAATTGACTAAATCTCAATTCTCGACGGTAAAACATGCTGATTCAGAATAGGCTGTAGAATCAACCATTTGGTGGAGATGAAAGGCATCCTAAGAGTTGAGGGAATGACCGGTTTAATTGATCGACCACGTGAGAGACACAGTGCCGCTCAACATTCTGTGCCCGATAACTTTGTTATGTCAATTTAGTAACAAATCGACGCCTTTGCCTATTTACTAAACGATGAATATCGGATGATAGTCGATAGCGACGGAGGTTCGGCTGATCTGTCGTCTTGGCGAAGATATCCGAGTAAATCGCTTTATATGCTCGGTTTAGTTCTTTGTCGGGAAGGCATCATTGCACCGTTTAATCGCCCCGCGGATGCTGGTAGGGCATTTCCGGCAATGATATGTCGTTTCGGCCTCTTTCAATAGCTTTTCACATTGACAGCCGCCTCCGAACTCCAGTAAGGTTCTCGGGTTACTCCGTAGCTTGTAAATTTGTGCTCCTATGTCTGTGTTCGGGGGCGACAGCACCGGGATTTTAGCGATCCTGCTGCGTAGCGGGTGAGCCTTGTAAGCCGACTAGCCGTAGTCGAATTGTCAGCCGGCAGAATCAACACAAGTTCAAAGATCAGAACAACGGCTTTTTTTTCAGGAGACCGCATGAACAAACTCTTTCGTACAGCACTTGTGCTGGCGTTTTTGGCCTGCGCAAGTTCACTCCTCATTGTGACGGCCAGTGCACAATCGATTTATGGATCGATCTTTGGCACCGTGTCCGACAAGAGCGGGGCTGTCATACCGAACGCCACGGTTACCGTGACGGACGCAGCTAAAGGCACCGTGTTCACCGTTCTATCAAACGGGGCAGGCGACTATAGCGTCCCGCACCTCATTCCCGATGTATACGATCTCAAGGTTGTGGCCAAGGGCTTCAAGCCCTTTGAGACCAAGGGCATCACGGTCCAGGCCGACACAGCGCCCCGCATCGATCCCACTTTGGAAGTGGGTTCAGATACCGGCACGACCGTTGAAGTCAACGCCGATGCCGTTCCCGAACTGAAGACGGACAAGGCCGACGTTTCGACCGTCTTTGACCAGCAACAGGTTTCGAGTCTTCCGGTTGGTGATCAGAACTTCACTAACCTTCAGCTTCTCCTTCCCGGAGCACAGCTTCTTGGCTGGTCACACGCAGCCGACGAAAACCCCCAGGGATCGAAACAGATTCAGGTTGACGGACAGGCCTTCGGCGGAACAGCCTTTGAGCTGGACGGCACCGATAACCAGGACCCAATTCTGGGAATCATCGTCATCAATCCTGCTCTGGATGCTGTAACCGAGACCAAGATCACGACGCAAAACTACGATGCTGAGCTGGGCAAGGCCGTTTCCGCTGTCATGACTGCCCAGACCCGCTCGGGCACGAACCAGTTGCACGGCAGCGCCTACGACTTCCGAACAGGCAATGCCAACTACGCTCGCGATCCCTTTCAGCCAACCGGTTGGGTCGACAGTCTGCCGGCCTCAAGAATCGTTTTGGCGGTTCAATCGGCGGCCGGATCATCAGGGACAAGTTCTTCTTCTTCGGCAACTATGAAGCGCAGCGCCAGAAGGTCGGCACATCGGCCACCGACACGCTGCCTACCGCGCTACTCACTGAGACGGCCCTCGGCAACGAGGTTGGCCCAAGCGGAATTGCAGGCGCCGATTTCAGCGAGTACAAGACTCAGCTGCTAGCCGCGGGAACCATCTACAACAACTCAGGAACCACTCTTCCTGCAGGTTGCGGTTCAACCGGGGCGCCCGGTCAGCCATACCCGTGCAACGTTATTCCCACGTCGATGCTTTCTCCTCAGACGCTGGCGCTTCTTAAGTACCTTGAGCCCTACACCAAGGGCATCGGCTTAGGGACAGGTGTCGGCAAAGATAACGGTCTCGACAGCAACTTCAATGCGCCTGGCACCGGCCTTTTCAACAGCAACCAGTGGACCGAGCGCCTGGACTACACGATCAACGAGAAGATGCATGCGTTTGAGCGTTTCTCGCGATTCTGGGACACCCTCTCCGGCACTGTGATGTTTGGTGCCGCTGGTGGTCCGGGATTCGGCATCAACAACTACGGCGGCAATTCCAACGGCGCCAATGACAGTCTGGCTTCGGGTATGGACATTGCCATCAGCCCCACGCTTCTGACTGACTTCCGTCTCGGCTACTACCGCTACAACGTCATCGACACGAAGCATGATCAGGGCACGGAATTCGCCAACACACTCGGCATTCCTGGCATCAACATCGGTGGCAACATCACCTCCGGTTCGCCGGGCTTCAACGTTACGAACCTCCCGGGTGGCGGCGGCGGAACCAACGGCACGGTCTATGGCGACGGATTGAACATCAACCGCTGCAATTGCCCTCTGACCGAACGTGAGGATCAGTTCCAAATCGTGAACAACTGGACCATGATCCATGGCAACCATACGTTCAAGGTTGGCGCTGACCTTCGTTATGGACGCAATCTGCGCGTACCTTCTGATAATGATCGCGCCGGGCTGCTCAACTTCAACACAGGTCCGACGTCGAACCCTGTGGACAACACAGATGGTCTCGGGTTTGCCAGCTTCATGCTCGGCGACGTAACCAGTTTCAACCGCTACGTCTCCACCTCCACCAACGCGAAGGAGTTTCAGAAGCGCACCTTCTTCTTCGGACAGGACACTTGGCGCGTAACCAGGAACCTGACCCTGAATCTCGGTCTCCGCTGGGAACTTTACTTCCCAGAGTCAGTCAACGGGCCGGGCAATGGAGCGTTGCTTGATCTGAACGACGGCTACCTGCACGTTGCGGGTATCGGTCAGGTTCCCTCGGATCTCGGCTGGAGCGTCGAGTTGAAGAAGCAATTCGCACCGCGAATCGGCGTCCTGTATCAGTTGGATGACAAGACAGTCGTTCGTGCGGGCTACGGACGCAGCTTTGACACAGGTGTCTTCGGATCCATCTTCGGTCACACGGTCACCCAGAACCTGCCGGTCCTGGCTAATCAGCAAATCAACTCTCCAACGGCTACAAGCGAGGCATTTAACCTGAGCGTTGGGCCGACACCCAACGTCTTTCCGAAGGTGCCGGCCAGCGGCCTGTTGCCCAATCCCGGCTCGCAGGTAAGTTCAAGCGCACGCAATGTTCCGCTCAACTTCCCGACAGTCGATGCCTGGAATCTGGCAATTCAACGCGCAATCACCCCAACCACGAGTTTGACCGTTGCTTATGTAGGCAACAAGGGAACACATACTCTCGGTGACGGTGACAGCAATGGCACCAACCCCAACGAGTCATTTACTTCACTTCCCGGTTCCTATAGCGTCAACGGCCAAACCTTGCACTTTGACCCGTCGGTCCCGGCGAACACAATTTCCGCTAACGGTGGTACCTCGACCAACAACTTCCTGCTTCGCTACTACGGTGGCAGCCTGGCGGCATGCCGAGATCCCCTCTACAAGACTCCGAACGAACCCTTCATCCAGCCCGGCATGTGCGGTTGGAACAATAGCATCGCCTTCCGAGGTGATACTGAGAACACCGAGTTCGATGCATTGCAAATCACGCTAGCCCAACAGATGACTCACGGGCTTGCCGTTACCGGCAACTACCAGTGGGCGTCCGCTTTCGGCGATACTTCGAACCTCTGGACCTGGAGCCATAGCCTCACCCATCTGCGCGACAGCCAGGTTCGTGCTCAGCAGCTCACGATGTACGGCAGCTACGACCTTCCATTCGGAAAAGGCAAGCAGTATGCCCCGAACGTCAACCGGCTGACCGACGAGATTATCGGCGGTTACCAGTTGGCATTCGTAACTAACTGGTCGGGCGGTTTGCCGTTCAGCGTTAGCTACAACGAATGCGGTTCCAACGTTCCCGATAGCCCTAACCCAGCGACGAGCGGCGGATGCGTTCCCAACGCAACCGGAAGAATGCACACCGGCCTAACCTCCTTTGTGCCGAACTCTGGTGGTGTGGGCACCCGCACCTTCTACCAGGCACAGACCACTAACGTCGTCACCGATCCGGGTACCGGGGTTTTCACGAATCCTGGCCTCGACACTTACGGCAATGCAGGTCTCAACACCTATCGCGGCCCGTCGTTCTTCTCGACTGACATGGCCGTCACCAAGGCGTTTGCCATCCGTGAGAGCATCGCGATGAAGTTCCGCATGGACGCATTCAATGCCTTCAACCACATCACAGCAGGCAACCCGGGCGGCAACATCGAGTCGACCGGTACCATCGCCGGCGAAGGTGGCGGATGCGGACCCGGCAACGACTGCGGACCGCGTCAGCTTGAATTCTCTCTCCGCGTGCAGTTCTAACGCGGGAGTCACATAAACCACCCCACGCACGAAGACTGTTCGTGGGATCCATTCAAAAGAGGGGAGCTTCGGCTCCCCTCTTTTCTTGAGCCCGATCCTTCCGACCAGAAGGCCACATCTAAAGTGGCTTGGCCAACCTTGGCTAAATTTCCCGCATCGGAGTATCGGCAGCGGGATTTTAGCGATCTCGGGGGGCTGGCGTTGTAAGCGAGGCGCCCCAGGGATGGGCCGAGCCAGATAACGGTCCTGCAAGTTATTGAAAGTGCACGACGGCAGGTCAGCGAGACAACATAATCCATTTGGCCGGCGAACTACTTCGAAACGACCGGCCACCTCGCACGGCAGTTCAAGGGTTAGGGCTGCACGGGACTCCTTCTAGCCGAAAGCGAATTGCCAGCCGGCAGAATCACACAAGTTCAAAGATCAAAACAACGGCGAATTTTTCAGGAGACCGCATGACCAAACTGTTTCGCACAGCCCGTGTGCTGGCACTTCTTGCCTGCGCAAGTTCCCTCCTCACAATTACGGCCAGTGCTCAGTCGGTTTACGGATCGATCTTTGGCACCGTATCCGACAAGAGCGGGGCTGTCATCCCGGGCGCCACGGTTACCGTAACGGACGAAGCTAAAGGCACCGTGGTCAACGTCACCTCAAACGGCTCCGGCGACTATAGCGTCCCCCACCTTATTCCCGACGTATACGACCTGAGAGTTGTGGCCAAAGGCTTCAAGCCTTTCGAAACCAAGGGCGTTTCAGTACTCGCCGACACGGCGCCCCGCGTCGATCCAACGATGGATGTGGGCTCAGATACGGGCACAACCGTTGAGGTCAGTGCTGAATCAGTACCGCTCCTCAAAACCGAAAAGGCCGACGTCGCGACCGTCTTCGATCAGCAGCAGGTTTCGAGTTTGCCGGTCGCGGACCAAAACTTCACCAGCCTTCAGCTTCTTCTTCCTGGCGCCCAGCTCCTCGGCTGGTCACACGCCGCGGATGAAAACCCGCAGGGATCGAAACAAATCCAGGTTAACGGGCAGGCCTTCGGTGGAACTGCATTCGAGCTGGACGGCACCGACAACCAGGACCCGATTCTGGGAATTATCGTTATCAATCCCGCTACGGATGCTGTAACCGAAACCAAGATCACCACGCAGAACTTCGATGCCGAGCTCGGGAAGGCTGTTTCGGCAGTCGTCACTGCGCAGACCCGATCGGGCACGAACAACTTCCATGGCAGCGCATACGACTGGCGAACTGGCAATGCCAACCTTGCCCGCGATCCTTATACCCAGCCGGCAATTCCCGATGCAATTCCTCCGGGACTCAAAAACCGCTTCGGCGGATCGATCGGCGGACCGATCTGGAGGAACAAGGCATTTTTCTTTGCCAACTACGAAGGACAGCGTCAGAAGGTCGGTGTTTCCAACACCAATACGGTGCCGACAGCACAAGTGGTGAGCACCTGCCTCGGGCAATCGGTCGGACCCTCCGGCATCCCCGGGTGCGACTTCAGTCAATACGCGGCTCAACTCGCAGGTGGTGGACAGCTCATCTACAACAATACGGGGAACGCGGCGTATGACGCAGCTTTCGCGGCGAACGTCGTTCCGACAGCGGCGCTTTCGACGCCAGCCTTGAATCTGCTGACGATTCTGCAGCCGTACACGCCTAACGTCAACGGCGGCTCCGTCTTCAACAACTACGCTGCAAATGGTACGGGCTTGTTCAACAGCGACCAGTGGACCGAGCGCGTGGACTTCACCCTTAACGAGAAGATGCACATCTTTGAGCGCTTCTCGCGTTTTACAGACACGCTTTCAGGTAAGGTGATGTTCGGCGAAGCCGGTGGCCCGGGATTCGGCCTGGGCGCCCCGCCATACGGTGGAAACTCGAATGGCGCAAATGACAGCCTCGCGATCGGCATGGACATTGCCATCAATCCCCACTTGTTGACCGACTTCCGTCTGGGCTACTACCGGTACAATGTCATCGATACCAAGTTTGACCAAGGTGTCGAATTCGCCAACCAGATCGGCATTCCGGGGCTTAACCTGGGTGATTACTTCACATCAGGTGCTCCGGGCTGGCAGGTCAACTCAAACTCCACGTTCGGCAGCAACATCAACTCGCTCATCGGTGGCGGCTTGAGCATCAACCGCTGCAACTGCCCCCTGACCGAGCGTGAGGACCAAGGCCAGGTCGTCAACAACTGGACCTTCATCAAGGGCAACCACACCTTCAAGGTTGGAGCTGATCTTCGCTACGCCCGCAACCTCCGCGTGCCGTCCGACACTGACCGTGCAGGCCTGATGACGATTGGTAACCAGCCTACTTCGAATAACGGTTCACTGGGACTCGGCTGGGCAAGTTTCGTGCTCGGAGATGTGGGCAATGGAACAAGCCAGGCCTTCGGCCGCTATGTCGGCAACACCGTTGTCGGCGAGCAGAATGCCAAGGAGTTCCAGAAGAGAACGTTCTTCTACGGACAAGACACCTGGCGCGTCACGCAACACCTGACCTTGAATCTTGGCCTTCGCTGGGAACTGTACTTCCCGGAAACCGTCAACGGCGTCGAGCATGGCTCGCTGATGGATCTTCAGGACGGCTACATGCACGTTGCTGAAGTGGGTCAGGTTCCCTCCGATATGGGGTGGAATATAACCAAGTGGAAGGGACTTCAACCCCGTATCGGCGTGATGTACCAGATTGATGACAAGACAGTCATTCGCGCAGGATACGGTCGCAGCTTCGACACGGGTGTCTTTGGATCCATCTTTGGTCACGTGGTTACCCAGAACCTACCGGTTCTGGCTTCTCAGAGCATCGCGGCAACCACAACTACGGGGACCGCTTTCAATTTTGCGACGGGACCCGCTGCGTACGTATTCCCGGCAGTACCCTCCAACGGCCTTCTGCCTGCGCAAGGATACGCGACACAACCGAAGGCGCGGCCGAATCCGCTTAACTTCCCGACAATTGATGCCTGGAACCTGAGCGTGCAGCGTGCCATCACGCCGACCTTGGCTCTGACTGTGGCATACGTTGGCAACAAGGGAACGCATACCCTGGGGGACACGGACCAAAACAACACCAACCCGAATGAAGCCGGGCTGGTCCTGCCGGGCCAGTACAGCGTGACCGGACAGACGCTCAGCTGGGATCCCAACGGCCCGAGCGGAGTGCTCGGCTCTGGCTACACTGGAGGTGTTTCCAATGGCCTCTTCCTGCAACGCTACTATGGCGGGAGTCTGGCGGGCTGTAGAGATCCCAATTACATCGGGGTTGCCGGTCTCTCTGCGGCACCCTACAACTTGCTGAACCTGCAACCCGGCATGTGCGGCTGGACAAACAGCATCAGTAACTACGGCAACGATCAAAACACCGAGTTCAATGCCTTGCAGGTGACTCTCGCTCAGTCGATCTACAAGGGACTCGCAACCAGCTTCAATTACCAATGGGCGAGTGCCTGGGGCGACCAGAACACCTACTGGACTTGGAGTCACTCTGTTACCCACCTTCGCGACAGCAACGTGCGCGCACAGCAGTTGACAGCATACGGCAGTTACGATCTGCCCTTCGGCAAGGGTAAGCAGTTTGCGAACAATGTCAACCACCTAACCGACCTGATTATCGGCGGTTGGCAGTGGAGCTACACCTTGAACTGGGCGGGCGGTTTGCCATGGAGCATCAGCTACGATCAATTTGCTCCGGGGCAACCGAATCCTGAGGACTGTTTCCACAACGTCGGCGGCACCGCGGCTCCTTGCCGGCCAAATGCCACCGGGCGCATGAGTACCAGCCTCACGAGCAACGTGTATTCTCCCAATTCGACCACCCCCGGGGCGGGTACGATTTCGAGGAACTTCTTCACAACCCAACCCAGGTCAGGCGGCATCTTCTCCTGGCCGGGGTTGGCTACGATCGGCAACGCTGGAGCGAACACCTACCGTGGGCCGACGTTCTTCAGCTCCGACATGGCAATCACCAAAGCGTTCACGATTTGGGAGAGCGTCGTGGCGAAGTTCAGAATGGATGCCTTCAACGTGTTCAATCACATCAACCCGGGTAATCCTGGTAACACCAACATTTTCGCCGGAACGGCCGGACAACCAGCTGGTGACATCACCAGCGAAGCCAATGGGTGCGTACCGGGCGGCAATTGCGGCCCCCGTCAGCTCGAATTCTCTGCTCGCATTCAGTTCTAGACGCGAGGAGTTATCAACTTCCTCACCAACGACTATCGGTGGGCAACCAGAGGGGGAGCTTCGGCTCCCCTCTTTCTTTGCCCTCACGCCGCCTTTCTCGGCCGTTTCGAGTAACGGCAGGACGCGCAGAGTTACACTGGATTCATCAGGATAATCATGCTTCGTGTCTTCACCATAGCGGTTCTAATCTCCGCCTCGCACACCGCACTTTATGGACAACCGCAGCAAGCCCCAGCTCCTTCTTCGGATACTTTAGCTCCGGTCGTCTCGTATGAAACGGCCCAGGAACTGGCAGGCAAAGGCCGCCTCGACGCAGCTATGGCTCAGTTGGATCAACTAGCTGCGCAAACCCCTGAACCGGCGGGCGTCGAACGTTTGCGCGGCCTGATCTTCTATCAGCGCGAGCAGTTTCCGCAGGCCATTGAAGCCTTCACCAAAGCTGCCGACCTGGATCCCAGCGACCACGAGTCCATCGAGATGCACGGCGTGAGCCTGTTCCGCCTGGGACGCATTCAGGAGGCAATTCCGTTTCTCGAGAAGGCACGGGTCGGCGTGCAGGGAGCCAACGTAGATCCAGACTATGTGCTCGCGCTCTGCTACGCCGACGTCCAGCGCTACGACGATGCGCGCCACGCCTTTGCAACGCAATACGGGTTCGCGCCGGATTCCGCAGAAGCATATCTACTGGCCGGACGCCTGTTCCTGCGCCGGGAACTGCGCGATGAAGCAGGCGCCGAAGCAACCAAGGCACTCGCCATCAACCCCTCGTTGCCGCTGGCTCACGAATTGCTCGGTGAGGTTGCGTTGTCGAGAGCCGATACAGCAGGCGCGATTCGTGAATTTGAGGCTGAGCGCAAAATCAACCCGCTCAATGCGGACTTGTACGATCGTCTCGGAGACGCCTATCTGCGCAACGGGCAATATGCCGACGCGCAACAGGCGCTGAACCGGGCTGTGCTGCTTGAGCCGCAGGCCACCGGCCCCTACATTCTTCTAGGCGAGACTTTCCTCAAGCTCAAGCAACCGATCCAGGCGCTGCACTACCTCGATCACGCAGAGAAGATGGACCCCTCAAATTACATTACGCATAACCTGCTTGGACAGGCCTACAAGTCCACGGGCCAACTCGACGCAGCGAATCGCGAATTCAAATTGGTGGTCGAGATACAGCACCGCTCCGATCCAAAGCCCGCGGGGAAATAGCCGATGCCCGCAATCCGATCCCAACTGGCTCTCTCGGTGCTCCTCAGCGTGTCCGTTGCCGCAGCAGCGCAATCGACAAAAAAACCTGCGGCCGAAGCCATCCAGCGGGCAGACGCGGCATTCCACGAGGGGTTTGCTGCTCGCCAGGCCGGAAATCTGGAGCTGGCGCGGAGCAAGTTTGCCGAAGTCGTTCGGCTGCAACCAAAAATCGCCGAAGGACACGAGGCTCTTGGTGCCGTCCTGGTGGAGCTTGGCAAGCCGCAGGATGGCGCGAGGGAGTTCGAAACGGCCGAGAAGATCAAGCCCGATGATGATGGCATTGAAACGAATCTTGCACTCGCCTACTTCCAGGCAGGCGATTCCGCAAAGGCGATCCCGCACTTTGAATCCGCCGTGAGCCTGTCGCAGCAGCCCGGACACGCAGCGCTGGAGGCTTCGTTCTACGATGCCTATGGACACGCACTGGCTTCCACGGGCAGACCGGATCAGGCAGCGTTGCAGTTTGTTGCCGAAGAAGCCATCACTGGCCCCCGCGCGGATCTCGAAGACGCGATCGGCACGCTCGAGGCGCAGCAGGGAGACTGGCACGATGCGCAACAGCGTTTCGAGCGTGCCATCTCGCTCGATAATTCCTACGTTCGCGCTCGAATTCATCTCGGCATACTCTTCCGCACGCAGAAAGACCTGATAAATGCTTTGAACACTCTTTCGTCGGCTGCCGCTCTGAATCCGCCGAACGCCGAAGCGCTGATGGAATACGGCCGCACGCTTGCAGCGGTCGGCAAGGACGAAGATGCGGTGCAGCAATTCAACGCGGCCATCCAGGCCGACTCAAATCTTCCCGGTGTCCAGTTGGAACTGGCGATGGCGCTTCAGCGGCTGGGCCGCCAGCAGGATGCGGTTCCGTGGTTTCAGAAGGCGGTTGAGCGCGAACCGCACAACACTTCGGCGCTCACGAACCTTGGGCTGGCGCTGACACTGACCGGCAAAGGCAAAGAGGCTCTCGACGACTTCAAGCGCGCTCTCGCCGAGAATCCGAATGATCCGACCGTCTACAAGGATCTGGGCGTCTGCCACATCCAGCTTTCAGCGTTCGACGAGGCTATCGACGATTTTCAAAAGGCACTCGCGCTCGATCCCAACGACCCGCAGCTTCACTACGATCTCGGCCTCGCCTACAAGTTCAAAGACCGGCCTCAGGATGCAATCGCCGAACTGAGCCGCGCCGGCGAGATGGACCCAAACCTGCAGGATCCCCCCTACACGCTGGGCATCCTTTACATGCAGCTTGGCAAGCTCGACGATGCGGTCGTTGAACTGAAAAAGGCCGTGGCCTTGCGCCCGGAGAACGGCGATGCCTGGGCGATTCTGGGCAGCACGCTCAAGCAGGATTCGCGCCTGCCCGAGGCGGCAGAGGCGCTCAAGAAAGCGATTCCCCTGCTTCCCGGCCAACCCGGTCCGCGTGTCACGCTCGCGGGAGTCCTGGCCGAGCAGGCGGCAAACCTGAGCACAGCAGGCCGACGCTGCCGAAGCAGCCGGCGATCAGAAAGCGGCCGATGCAATTGCGCAGCGAGATGAAGGATCTTCGCAGCCAGGCTGCAGAGTACCGCAAAGAAGCGGCCGTGCTCGCGAAGGGCGCGGTCAGCCGTCAGCGCGCCAACTTCGCTCTCAATGCGGGCAATCAGCTGATGTTGCGCGGCCAGATCGCCGACGCCATCGCGCGCTACCAGGAGTCGGTCGCGGCCGATCCCACCTTTGCCGAGGCGCACGCCCAGCTCGCCATCGCCTACCAGCGCCAGGGCCGCTCCGACGAAGCTACGGCCGAGCGCACCAAGGCGGCAGAACTGAGCAACGCGCAGTAGAATACTCCTTCGCATTTCTTGCCATTCCTGGAGCCCTCATGAAACACAGGCAGTCATTCTGCATCGGCAGTGTGCACACACTTATGCGTTCCTTTCGCTGGCCTCTATTGTTTGTGGCATTGGGCATCTTCCCGACGCTCCATGCACAGCAGCGCCAGACCGAACAGCGCCAGACCGAACAGCGATGGACAGAAGCGCAGGCGAACGATTGGTATGCCCGGCAGCCTTGGCCCGTAGGTGCGGATTTCCTGCCGTCCACAGCGATCAACGAGCTGGAGATGTGGCAGGCCGATACATTCGACGAACGCACCATCGACCGCGAACTCGGCTGGGCCGAGGCCATTGGCATGAACACCATGCGCGTCTTCCTGCACAATCTGCTGTGGGAGCAGGATCCGAAGGGCTTCCAGCAACGCATCGACAGGTTCCTTACCATCGCGTCACGTCACCACATCCGGCCCGTATTTGTGCTCTTCGATTCCTGCTGGGATCCCCACCCCAAGCTCGGGCCACAGCATCCGCCCATTCCCGGAGTGCACAACTCCGGATGGGTGCAGGCTCCGGGCGCAAAAATTCTCGCCGACCCGGCGCAGTATCCGCGCCTCGAAAGCTACGTTGAGGGCGTGGTGGGCGCCTTCGCCAACGATCCGCGGATCCTCGCCTGGGACCTCTGGAACGAGCCCGACAACGGCAACGAAGACTCCTACGAGAACGGCGAGCCGCGGAACAAGAACGAAATCATCGCGGGCCTCTTGCCACAGGTGTACCCATGGGCCCGTTCCGCCCATCCCACGCAGCCCTTAACCAGCGGCCTATGGCACGGCGACTGGACATCCCTCCAGACAATGCCGCCCGTGGCCAGAATCCAGATCGAGCAGTCCGACATCCTCAGCTTCCACAACTACGGATGGCCCGAAGACTTCGAGGCTCACGTAAAGCTGCTGCAGCCGTATCACCGGCCCATCATCTGCACCGAGTACATGGCTCGCAACATCGGCAGCACCTTCGACACGATCCTGCCGCTTGCGAAGAAGTATCACGTCGGGGCCATCAACTGGGGCCTGGTGGCCGGCAAGAGCCAGACGTGGATTCCTTGGGATTCCTGGCAGCGCCCTTACGTAACTGACCAGCCGATGACCTGGCAGCACGATGTCTTCCATCCCGACGGCACCCCTTACCGGCAGCGCGAGGTGGAGATCATCCGAAGCCTGACCAGCGAGAAATAAGCAATTTTCTTGTTGTCTGGGAAGGCGCGCAGACCCTACATTGCAGGGTATGCACTCGCATGATCGCCGCACCTTCCTCAAGCAGGCAGCAACACTTGCCGGCGCGTTCTCCGTAAACAGCCTCTTCCAGCAGGCGCACGCCACGGAGTTCGCCGCCGCAGTCGCGAGAATCGCGCACCTGAGTCCGGAAATTGCCGCGCAGGACGAAGACTACTGGAGCGTCATCCAGCGCGCTTACTCGGTGAATCCGAATCTGATCAATCTCAACAACGGCGGCGTCTCCCCCGCGCCCATCGTGGTGCAGCAGGCAGTCGAGCGCTACAACCAGCTCTCCAACGAGGGACCGTCCTATTACATGTGGCGCATTCTCGACCAGGGTCGCGAACCGCTGCGCGAAAAGCTTGCGCAACTCGCCGGAACCAAGCCCGACGAGATCGCCATCAACCGCAACTCCACCGAGGCGCTCAACACCATCATCTACGGCCTCGACCTGAAGGCCGGCGACGAGGTCATCGGGACGAAGCAGGACTACCCCAACATGATCCAGGCCTACCGCCAGCGCGCCCAGCGCGACGGCATCGTCTACAAGCAGATCAGTTTCGACTTCCCCATTGAAGACGACGAACAGATCGTCCGAGCCTATGAGCAGGCCATCACGCCGCGTACGAAGCTGATTCACGTCACCCATATGATCAACTGGGTCGGCCAGACCATGCCGGTAGCCAAGATCGCCGATATGGCTCACGCCCACAACATCGAGGTGCTGGCCGACGGCGCGCATTCCTTCGGGCTCATGGACTTCAAGGTAACTGACCTGCGCTGCGACTACTTCGGCACCAGCCTGCATAAGTTCCTCTCCGCGCCCATCGGCACCGGCATGATGTGGGTGCGCCAGGACAAGATTGAAAAGCTCTGGCCGCTGACCTGCAATTCCACTCCGCACAGCGCCGACATTCGCAAATTCGAGACTTTAGGTACGCGCAGTTTCCCCTTGGAACAGGGCATCGGCGAAGCCATCAATTTCCACGAAGGCATCGGTTCCAAACGAAAAGAAGAGCGCATCCGGTATTTGAAAAACTATTGGGCCACGCGCGTGCAGGAGACAAAGAAGGTAAAGCTCCACACCTCGCTCAACGCGAAGTACTCCTGCGCCATCTGCGGCGTCAGCATCGACGGCATGACGCCCGCGGACCTCGAGAACGCGCTCTTTAACCAATACAAGATCCACACCGTCGGCATCGTCTGGGAGAACATCAGCTGCGTTCGCGTAACCCCCCACGTCTACACAACCATCCCCGACCTCGACAAGCTGGTACACGCCATCAACACCCTCGCCGCATGAAACGGGCTCGCCTTCCGTCAGTCTCCACACGAAACTGGGTGCCCCATGTCTCGATTTTGAGACGTGGGAACGCACAAAGCCGTGCCGAAGCATGGAAATAAAAACGAGGCTTTAGCCCCTGCGGGAATGCTGCGACACCTGCCGCGCTATCATCATCAGCGTGAATCGACGATCATTTCTATGTGCGGCAACCCTCGCGGGTTCGCAGAGTCTCGTCAACCCACTTTCTTCAGCCGAGCCTTCGCAAAACCCCACAACTGGCCAAAAGCCCGAGAGCGCCCGCCGCATCGAGCGCGCGACCTCTGCGGCCCTCGCCATGCAACGCCGCGATTGGGAACAGGGCATCCTCGCCCAGGCCATGCTGCAATCAGGCCAACGCGAAAAGCTCATCCAGCTAACCAAGGCCGCCATGGTGCAGCAAACGCCGGATGGCCGCATGGGCGTCGTAGTCAGCGGCGGACCAACCGACCCCGCAATGGGCGGCGCAGCCTATGCGCAGGCCGAACAGTGGACAGGCGATGCGGCAATGCACGAGGCCGTCGATCGCATGCTTTCATGGATACTCCTGAAGGCTCCGCGCAATGCCGAGGGCATCCTTTATCACACGTTTGAAGAGCCCCAGATGTGGTCAGACGGCATCAACGGCGCGCCGCCATTTCTCGCCGCTATGGGCCACTACGACGAAGCGATACTCCAGATAGAAGGCTATCGAAAGCTCCTTTTCAATCCCCAGAAAAAGCTGATGGCGCACATCTGGGACGACGGCAAACATCAATTCACCGATCCCGCTTTCTGGGGCGGCGGCAATGGCTGGACCGCCGCTGGACTGGCGCGCGTCATCCGCAGCCTGCCCGCTGATCGGCAAAGCGATCGCAACCATTTGGTTGCATTTTCCCGCGAGATCATCGACAGATGCCTCGCGCATCAGCGTCCCGACGGCCTCTTTCACAACGTCGTCGATCGTCCAGACACCTTCGTCGAAACCAACCTCGCGCAGATGCTCGCATTCGCGATCTATCAGGGAATCACCGAGCGGTGGCTCCCCACCACCTACCGCCCCCACGCCGACCGCATGCGCGCAGCCGCCCGCGCCAGGATGGACCAATACGGCTTCGTCCAAGGCGCCTGCAGCGCCCCCGACTTCGACCGTCCCGGCATCTCCACTGAAGCCCAGTCCTTCTGCATCCTCATGGAGTCAGCTGGACAGCCGTTCGAATAGGTCAGTCGGTCAGGCGCTAATTAACAAAAATCACAAAAGCCTTTGTCATCTTGAGCGGAGCGCAGCGAAGTCGAAAGATCTGCGGTTGCTTCTTCTAGGAATTCATTCGATCTGTTGCACGTTTCAAATCGGCGGGCTCTACGTCATACCATCCCTGGCTCAGATCAATCCAGGCCGGATTTGATTTCTCTATTAAGGCAATCTTCTTTTCTCTTCGCCAACCCTTGAGCTACTTTTCACGGGCGATGGCTTTTCCGACATCCTGAAAAATCTCGAACCAGACGAGGCGATCGCAATTGTACTTCTCTGTAAATCCATCGTGCTCCCTCCACTTGTGTTCGAATATGCGTTTGCGCAGGTTGCCCGTAACACCGATGTAGAGTGTGTGGCTTCGGCTCGCGACGATGTACGCAAAATAGGCCCGATCCGGCATTATTGGCAGGGTACCGGGAATGGCTGCTCAGGCGATGTGACGAGGACAACCGCAGATCTTTCGACTTCGCTTCGCTGCGCTCAAGATGACAACTCAACAGGGTTAGGGCCAGTTTCTATTGAATTGAACAGCCTTCAGGCACATCGATTTGGCCGATCCATATTGCGTCTGTCATCCTGACGCGTAGCGGAAGGATCTGCGGTTGCTTTTCGTCACTTCCGCATCGGCGTTGATCCGCCAACGATCGCAAAGAGCCGCCTGTCATCCCGACCGGAGTGGAGGGATCTGCGGTTGCTTCTCGAGACTCTTCGCCACCACCGTAGCGTCTGTCGTGTGAGCGCACCCTGAGCCGGGCGAAGGGGTAGTCGAAAGATCCGCCCTGAAAATTCCAACAGCCAGCGTCGATTGGTGGTTGCGAATACGGAGGGAGCAGCAGCCTTCAGGCCGCTGAAGTCGTGCGCATTGGGTCGCTGGCCTTTAGGCCCGGATACTCCAGCTTATTCTAATTTTTCATGTTCTTCGGGTGACGCATCGCGCCATGAACATCTGCGGTTTTTCGTCGCGACAGTTCCAGTCAAAAATCTTACTTCCGAGTTGGCGGTCAACCCAGGCGTGATGCTCTGGTGCAGTCCTGGAGGTTAGATTGGAAGGACTCAGTGCGGTCTATTCTGTTTGCATGACTCAAGAAGAGTTGGACAACCTTGCGGACAATTGGATTCGCTATTGGTATGCACCGAAAGATTCGGCGGAGGCGGAGGCCACCGCTTGGGCTACCGATCTCTATGATCTGGAATACGACGATCCCGAGACGCTTTGGTTGCTGATACTGAACATTCACCGGAAGGATCAATCGGCACGCGTTCAAGAAGTCCTTTCTGCAGGACCAGTCGAAGACCTTTTAGCAAAGCATGGCGAGAGATTTATCGACCGCGTCGAAGCTGAGGCGATGAAGGACCCGAAGTTCGCTCATTTGCTTGGCGGCGTATGGAAGAGCGGAATGACTAATGAGATTTGGAATCGGCTTCAGGCCGTTTGGGATAGACGCGGGTGGGACGGGATACCGGAATGACGGTCCCCGATCGCCCGCTCTCTGAAGTTCATTTGCCCTGTGCAAATGCGTTACTGCTGTGTCGTGGACAATTCGGAGGTTAGCCCAGGAAACCTGACCGAAGGACACGAGTCTTCCCGCAAAACTCGCTGCCCCCTTTCAGCACCTACGCCTTCCCCTTCCAACCCAGCCAATCCAAAATCCACTGCCACGTTGCGTCAGTAGTATGTTGGCTGGGCGGCCCGGGCAATACCGCCGTCGGAAACACCACCGGTTCGCCGCGATAGGTATCGGCCAGCTGCTTGAAGACCCGCCCCGCTGGCTTCACGCGACCGTCATTCGTCATCAGGCCCAGGCTGTACTCCAGCGCATTGAAATCGAATTTGCGATCCACATCGTGGCTATCCCAGTAGCTGAACCAGCTCACGCCCTGCTCGATAGCCGCATGCACTGCCTTCTCCAGCCACTCCGCTTGCTGCTCGTCGCTAAGCTCCTTGATGCAGGTATTGAATTCGCCCGCCCACACCGGCTTCTGCTGTGTGCCCGCATACGAGCGGATCAAAGCCGCCATCGCGGCCAGCAGCTTCACGCTCGGCGGATCCATCGCCCCGCCATACTTCACCGTCCCTGTCCAGAAGGGATAGCAGTGCATCACCGGCATCCTCTGGTCGGCCACAAGCGCCTTTGGTGAAAACGTGTCATCTGCAAACCAGGGCTGGTGGTCGACTCCGTTCACGTGCAGTCGCCCCGGCAAGGCGGAGTCCATCAACCGGAACATCCGTGCCATCCATGCATCGCCGTCCCCAGATTGAGCCCGAAGGTTAAAAGCAGTTTTCAGGGAACGCGGGAGCAAAAGCAGCCGGTTCACGTGCAATTGGTCTACTACCTCACAGCAAGGTTTTTCGTCCCTTCGGTCGACGATTTTCTGTTCTGCTGTGACGCGTTCGGGAACCAGCATAACGAACTGGTTCATGCCTGAAAGATGCAGGCGGCGCTTTTTCACCGAGCCTTACGTAAAGATGATCTACTCGCCGAATGAAGGCATCCCGACGAACTTGATGTTGACGCCGAACTGGCGTGACGGCTTGATCGCTATTTCAGTTTGAAAAGTTCCTTGTCCTGATAGGCTTTTTGGAGAACGAAGAACGCCTGTTTCTTTTCACCTTGATTGGAGATCAGTCCCTTGAGGTTATAACCGTCCTGCACTCCCGGCAGCAACCGTCTTGGGGAACGAAAGTCCACCAGTATCCACGGACTCATTCCACGCAGTTGAGGAATTCGGTTCAGCATGCCCAGTTGATGTCGAAAAACATTAGCCTGGTATTCTTCTGTCCAGCGTTCAGTCTCTGCTCCGTGCAATCCGGCCTTTGCGTCGGCGCCGAATTCGCTGATGATCATTGGCTTGTTAAGGGCGACGTGCCACACGGTGGTATCGACGTCCTCAGGCCTTTTTTCGTACCATCCGATGTATTCGTTGACGCCGATCACATCGAGATCCTCGCCTAACGAGTCGTCGACATATTTATCGTGTCCTTCTGTGCGCACCAATAAAGCCGCTGTAACCATGCGAGAGGAATCGAGAGCACGTGCATTGCTTGCGAGGGTCTTGAGAAATTGGGTTCGATCCGGGGTGTTTGGTGTTTCGTTGGCGATGGACCAGAGAACAATCGATGCCTTGTCACGATCGCGGCGAATCTCCTCAGTCAATTGATGCTGCGCTTTTTTGAGAACTGCGGGATCTTCGAAATGCTCGGCCCAGTAAACCGGGATCTCTGACCAGACCATGATGCCCAGACGATCAGTAGCACGAGTCATCCGCTGGTCATGAGGATAGTGGGCGAGGCGCACATAGTTGCATCCCAGTTCGTGTGCCCATCGAAGCAGCGTTTCGACGTCCTTGTCGTTATTGGCGCGACCTCCACGAAATGGGGCTTCCGCGTGCATTGAGACGCCGCGCAGAAAGATCGGTTTTCCGTTGAGCAGGATGTTCTGTCCATCTGTTTCGATACTTCGAAAGCCGATTTCATCTTCGAGTTTGTCATCTCCCGCAGAGAGCAGGATGCGGTAGAGTTTGGGTTGTTCGGGAGACCAGAGTTGCAAGCTCGTTGCAGGGATCCGAATCGATGCCTTTTCACTGGAATCCAGTTGCGATGAAACTGACAGATCGGCCTCGGGAACCGCAACGGTGACCGTTGTTTTTGGGCTTGCGTCCTGTACGTGGACCCATCCCACAATTGCTGTGCGTTCGTGATTAAGGTGAAGGTCGTAGTCGTCAATGAAGCTCTCTGTGACCTCAACGAGGGCTACATCGCGAGTGATGCCACCGTAGTTGAACCAATCAGTTGTTGCTGTGGGCACTCCGTCAGCCCGCCTCGTGGCATCGACCGCAATCACGATAAAGTTTTTTCCCGCGTGCAACTGCTGAGTGGCTTCACAATCGAAGGCGGTAAAGCCCCCCTCGTGATCGCAGACATGTTGGCCGTTAATCCAGATCATCGCTTTGTAGTTAGCCGCGCCGATATGCAAAAACGCTCTATGGTGGGCCTGGGGCTGAAAGTCGAAGTATCGCTGATACCAAACCAATCCTTCGTAGTAGAAAAGTTGCGCGCTTTGCGTATTCCAGTCTCCAGGAACTTTCAGTGTGGGAGACTTGGCGAAATCGTATTCGACGAGGCGATCGCTTCCGGGCTCGGCAGCCCCATTCAGATAGAACCCATCCTTGCGCAATTCATGGTGGAACGTATACAGACCAGTCGAGTATGGGTCGACGATGTAGTGCCAGTCGCCGTTGAGGCTCACGCTCTGCCGATGATCTACATCGACCAAAACGGTTGATGCTGATTCGGCGTGTAGAAACATTTGACCGATAACTAAAAACGCAAAAATGATGCAGAGCTTGGCTTTCATCGGAGGTCCTTGATTGGACTGAGCTGTACCAAAAGCAAATGAGAGATCGCGGTGGCTATCCAAACAGGGGACGCCAAACCAGACGGCCGCCGGCCGACCACATTGTCAGTTAGGCCCCAGGACGTCTCGCAGTGTTGAGCCGCCGACGTGCTCCTCAGCCCTGATTGCGGACAGAAGAGCACGCCGGCTTGTCACTCGTTTCGAGTTACGTTAGAAGGTCAATCGTCCGCCCAACTGGATGATGCGCTGGGTGCCTGCGGCTGAGGTGATGGTGCCCTGAGAGCCCGACGTGATGTTCCCGGAGGACGGGTTGTTGAGACTCACCCAGTTCATGACGTTGGTGATTTCGGCGCGGAACTGGAACACCATTTTCCCCTCGATGTTCACGTCGCGCAACAGGGCCGCATCCATATCCTTGAGGCCCGGTCCGATCAGGGAGTTGCGTCCCACATTGCCATCTGCGCCGCCAGGGCCGATGCCCCAGAGCCAGGCCCGTTGGCCGTGTACGAGGCTACGCCGGGGCTCGTGCTCGTGTTCTGTTGGTAGTTGAACCATCCCCCCGTTACGGTATTCAGGCTCTGGCCGCCAGTGTAACCGCCGCATACACGGCAGCGGTGTGGGTCGAGCTTGGGGTTAACGCCAGTAAAGTTGGGGCGGCTTGAGCCCTGGCTGTCAAAGTTCTTGTTGGATCCCGTGGACACCGAAAACGGCAGGCCGCTCATCAAATAGACGATTGATGAGATCGTCCAGCCGTTGAGCCCTCCCTTGACGATCTTGTTCGATCCGTGGAAGTAGTTGATGTTCCACATGCCGGTGATGGCCGCATTGTTGTCGCGGTTGTTATTCATGAGGCCATATTCTTCCTCAAGGCCGCCGCCGATGGCGCCCATGGAGTTGTTGCTCGGGGTGAAGGGCTTGCCAAAGTAGCCAAAATCCTGCGCGCTCTGCAATCCATTCTCCACGAACTCTGCGCTTTCCAGCGCGCGGCTCCAGACATAGAAACCGCTGACTGTGAAGCCGCGTGACATCGTCTTGGTGGCCGAGAGTTGAAGCCCGTTATAGTTGGAGGTCTGGTCTGAGATCAAGTAGGTAATCCCGCTCAGGGTGCCAGGCGCAAGGTTGATGCCGGCATCGAATTGACGACGTTGCTCGGTGCTTGCCGCTGCGGTGCTGAGAGCGCCGACTAACGCGCCGCCGGAAGAGTTTACGGTTGCGTAAGGCGCGTAGTTGGCGTCGACGAAGGTTGACAGGTGACGGCCAAGGGTGCCTACATAAGCTGCCGTCGCGCTGATCTTGTAAGGCAATTGCTCGCTGCACGCTGAGGTTGAACTGGTAGACCGACGAGTCTTTAAAACCCGGAGGGATGGCTTCGATGCTTTGGCTCGGGTAGAATTTCGGAGCCGACGGCGAATAGGTGTACGGGAAGATGCCGCCACCGGGAGCGGTGCTGGGGAAACCGACATTGTAAATATTGGTGAGAGAGGTTCCGGAGCCAAAGTTGTTGCGAATGGAGAACGGCATGGCGTTGCCGGGCTGGTTCCACTCATTGCCGCTGGGATTGCCGTAGAAGATGCCCGCTGCGGCGCGAAGCGAGGTCTTGCCATCCCCAAACGGATCCCATGCAAAACCGACACGAGGCGAAATGTGGCTGAACTGCGTGCTAGATGAGGCCGCGACCGATGCCGCTGTCCCCGGGGTACAGTGCGCCCTTCGGAGCTGTCGGGGAAACTGGTGGATTGCTGGCCGGGAATAAACGACGCCATCCTGTTATGGGCATCGACGGGAGGTGTATCGATGTCCCAGCGGAGTCCAAGGTTGGCCGTGAAACGAGGCGTGATGCGGTAGTTGTCCTGCGCAAATGCCGCGTAGTGCCAAGTGCTGAGATGCGTGGTATAAGGCGCGTCCTGCTCAAATCCGCTGAATTGGCCGGTCATAAAGTCGGCCAGCGCAACACCCGTGCTGGTGGGCGCGGAGGTCGAGAAGGTAATCTCGCCATAATTATTCAGATTGGCAAGGAACATGGTCTTGTCGAGAGCGAACTCACCGCCAAGGGACAAGGTTGTGCTTGCCCTTGGTCAGGCTGACCATGTCGCGTAACTCATAGTTGTCGGAACCCGTGACCGGGCCGGCGTTCGGGTTGCCCGTATTAAAGCCAGCACCGGTTAGTTGGGGCAGTGCGGCCGGTCCCTGGATGAGGAAGTTCGAGCCGAAACTGCGCGAGGGTTTGGTTGGCCGGGCCGGTCACAGGGATCATCTTGCGTCCGCCCATGGCCCGCGTGAACGTGAGCCAGGTTTGATTGGCCAGGGTTGGGGCTGAAGGTGTGAACGTCGCTGATGTTGGCATTCGTCTGAGCCGCAGCGGACTGATCTCCGGTCCAATTGACGTTGCCGCCTCCGCTGGGAGTTGACTTGGTCTTGATAAAGAAGTAGGTCACTCCCACATGGTCCTTGTTGCCGATGGACTCGTCATACTTTCCCAGGTATTCGTCTGAGTCTGTCGGAGTGTTGTATATGGTGGCGTATGTTGCGCCGCCAGTTTTTGTAACCTGGGTGCCGTTGGGCAACGGAATGGAAACGCCGATTTTGTTGTTTACGTTCAAGAGATTTGCAGCGGTTGGGTCCAAGGAGAGAGGTCGGGATGCAATACCCGGCGGTAGCAGCGGATATGAGCCTGGCAACCGGGGCCGGCGTTTGCTCCATTCACCAGGTTCGCGGCCACATGCTTGGTGCCCGGCGTGTAAATAAGGGTGGTCAGGGTCGTGTCCGCGGTAAAGTCGCCCAGGCGCTCGGCAGCCGTGGGCACCGTAGCGCCTGTGACCGTTCGCACCTTGTATCTGGCGCAGACCGGCATAGCTGAAGAAGAAGAAGGACTTGTCGTGCTTGATGGGGCCGCCGAAGGTTCCGCCAAAGTTGTTGCGGTGGTAAGGGGCCTTGAATTTAGGTGCGGGGATACTCCACGTATATGCATTGAAGTCGGTGTTGCGGTTGAACTCAAACAAACTGCCGTGGAACTGATTTGTTCCCGACTTTGTGATCACCGAGACGACAGCGCCGGAGAATTGGCCGTATTCCGCCGCGAATGCGTTGGTATCGACGCGGATCTCTTCGATTGCGTCGGGGTTGGGAGCCGGGTTGCCGTAGTTGCGCATACCGGTAATGTTGTTGCCGCCATCCAGATAAAATGCCACGGTTCCGTTGCCGGAGTCGAGCGAGCCGTTAACCTGAACATCTTCGGACGGCAGTCCAACGGTGAAATTGGGGGTGCCGCTGGGGTTCTGGGTGACGCTGCTGCTATTGGCCATCACACCCGGCGTGAGGGAAAGTTCGGTGTATGCATTGCGATTGACCAGCGGCAGGCCGATGACCTCGTCCGGCTCAATGGTCCGGCCCAATACCGCGTCGCTCGTATTGACCTGCGGGGGAGCCTCGGTGACCGTGACAGTATCAGTCTGCGCGCCCACCACCAGCTTGATGTCAAGCGACAGTGTCTGGTCAACGTCGAGGGCGAGGTTCTTTTGCACATAGCGCTCAAAGCTGGCGGCTTCCGCCTGGACGGTGTACTTGCCGACGGGAAGGTAATCGATACGGAACTCGCCATATCCGTTTACCGGTGCCATACGGGTGAACCCCGTATCCACGTTGGTTGCCTTGACCTTGGCCGTGTTGACCACCGCGCCCTCTTGATCCTTCACGGTACCAACAATAGATCCGGTAGTTTGCTGCGCCCCAGCAGGCAGGAGTGCCAGCCCGAGCAGAAGTAGGGAACCTGCCAGGTGAAGGAACAGATTCGGTCCTTGGCCCGCAGATGCCATGATTGACAGCCTCCGAAAAATTGACTTCATATATTGCTCCTTATTGCGGCCATGCTCAGCGTGTGCCCGCATGGTCCGCTTTTAAGAAAATGAGACCCTGTGAGTTTTCAGCTCCTACTTCGCAGCCAGAACGAACGCCAAGACCCAAATGCGATCACGTGGGCGTTCATCTGAAGGTCAGTCTTCTCACCCAAAATCGAGAGCCGGTACCAATCGGCAACGTTGGCCGGAGATTCCCGACGAGTGAGGAAATCGGTCAAATTGATGCGTGCAACCCTAGCGATTTGCTTGGTTCGCTGTCTTGTTATTTCGAAGTGAAATCTGTGTGATCGGAATTGTGAGTAAAGCCTCCGGCGCACGCAGAATTGGAAGAATAGTCAGCTAAATCGATTTGGCAGCTGTACCTGTTCGCGATGTTAACGTTGTTAATGATTTCCGTTGAGTCTCTTTTGGGAAAGGATTAAGGAAGGTGAATGGCGGAGTGATGGCGGCCCGGAGTGCCACCACTGAGGCGTTCATATAAAATCAACCGCGGAGCGCCTGATAGATGGCCACCGATTTCAACGCGAGAGAGGGTGAGCATAAAGAACTCGATTGGTTGTTGACTTCCGGAGTGTTGGGCCGCTCCCACAATCTCGCCCAGATGTTGAAGTTCATCTGTGAGAAGCATTTCGAGGGTCAGGATAGTCAGATCACCGAGCATGTGCTCGCGGTTGAAGCTCTCGGACGCAGGAGTGACTTCAATCCCCAGGTAGACACAATCGTCCGTGTGACCGCCCATCAATTGCGAAAACGCCTTCAGGAAATCTATGCGGGCCCCGGAGCCTCTCGCTCTGTACAAATCCATATTCCAGCCGGCCAGTATGCGCCCTCCTTCATCTATAAGAAGGAGGACACTGCCAAGTTGTCCTCCTCCGGGGCTGAGAGCACGATTCAAGACTCTTCATCTGCTGAAGACTCCATTGTTAGGCCCAGCACTGCGCGCCGGAAATGGCTGATATCCGGACTTGCACTGGCGTTCTTTGTCGTCCTCGGAGGAATCCTGCTTGATGTGATATATACGAGAGCACATTCGGCCATGGGCGCAGTTCCAGACCTCAAGGCAAGCACTGTGGTAAAAGGACACCCCGTGCGAGCGTTATTGGGTAAGGGTCGCGAGCCCTACATCGATCGTGCGGGAAATAATTGGATGCCGGGAAATTACTGTACAAGTGGCGCCAACCTCTCCGAACCAAGCCAGCGGATAGCGGGTACGGAAGACCCGACCATTTTTCTTGGCGGCCTTCGCGGCCACGCTCATTGCGTTTTCCCCGTCGATCCCGGAATCTATGAGGTGCATCTGCTTTTTGCAGAAAACTCAGATTTGGCCGAGGCTACCAACCGATCGGTGTTTTCCCTGAATGGCGGTGAAAACATCTCCCTGGATGTAGTGGACGACGCCGGCGGCGATTACATCGCGGATACCAAAGTGTTCCGAGGCGTTCGCCCCGAAAATGACGGCTCCATACACATCGATTTCGTCGGCGAAATCTCCGCGATGAAAGCTGTGGAGATTCTTCCCGCTCCATCCGAAGCGTTGTTGCCCATCAGAATTGTTGCTGGATCGAAGCCCTTCAAAGATCCAGAAGGGAATATCTGGCTGCCCGACCGTTACGTCATCGGTGGGCGCCCCGGACAGAGCGCGAAGGGGCAGAAAGTCGAGCAGACAGGCCTATACAGTTCCCATCGCGTTGGGAACTTCAGATATATCCTCCCGGTTGTTCCTCTCGAAAAGTACCGTGTACGGCTGTATTTTCAGGAACCATGGTTTGGCAAAGAGAACGCTGGCATCGGCGGTCCTGGTAGCCGGGTTTTCGACGTTTGGTGCAATGGCGTCACCCTGCTTAAAAACTTCGACATCCTCAGCGAAGCCGGCTCGAAACCCGTTGTGAAGACCTTTGACAATATTCAGGCGACAGCGCAGGGGAAGATCGAACTCCTTTTTTCGCCCAATATTAACTATCCGCTCGTTAATGCCATTGAAGTTCTACCTGAGCCCGGCAAGTAAGCATCGAATCGACGTCGGTTCAAACGGCGGTTAATGGCATATTCTGCAGGTCCTTCAGCTAATCCCATCCTCATAAAGGCTGCTCTATGAAAGAGCGACACTATGGCCAAGCAAGTTGCTCATTGCATAAAAGTTATGCTTCTCATGATGCCAAATCCCAAAAGCATGCTGTGAGACGGTGAGTTCATCCCTTCGAATCCCGTCGGGCCAGTCCAATTTGCCGGCGCCACCGCAGCGAAAACTGCCAACCCGGAACTGCGTCTTCTCACCGCTTCCTTGGAACGCAGGGTTTAGAATCGTTCGTGGCGCCGAGACGTTTGCGCCGCCTATTTGCCCCCACAGCGCACGCTGCGACGGGGTTGATGTGTGCGACTTTTTTAAGGAAGCGGGCAGGGATGCGAGCGAAGACGGCGGTAGTGCTGGGCGCCCAGTGGGGCGACGAGGGCAAGGGCAAGATTGTTGACGTGCTGAGCGAGCGCTTCAGCGCCGTGGCACGTTACGCCGGTGGACACAACGCAGGGCATACCGTGATCCACGGCGGCCAGAAATTTGTTCTTCAACTCATTCCCTGCGGCGTGCTGCGCCCTGGCTGCAAAGGCGTCATCGGCAACGGCGTCGTACTTGATCCGATCGCTTTTTTAAAAGAGGTTGCCAAGCTGCGCGGGCTCGGTATCGAAGTTGATGGGCAGCTCTTTGTCTCCAACCGCGCGCAGGTGATTCTGCCCTACCACCGCATGATCGAGCTGGCAGCCGAAAGCGCCCCAGGCCGCAAGCGTATCGGGACCACAAGCCGCGGCATCGGTCCCGCCTATGAAGACAAGATGGCGCGCAGCGGGCTGCGCATCGTCGATCTGCTGAACACGTCGCTCTTGAAGACGCATATCGAGGCAGCCTGCGCCGAGAAGAATGCAATTGCCCACGCGCTCTTCGGCACCGACCCGCTCGACCCGGAAAAAATGTACGAGGAGTACGCGGCTGCCGCCGAAGAGGTGCGTCCGTTTGTGGCCGACACAGGCCGGATGCTGCACCAGATCATTGCCGGCGGCGGCTCGGTGATGTTTGAAGGCGCGCAGGGCACTATGCTCGACATCGACCACGGCACCTATCCCTTTGTCACGTCATCGTCGGCAACGGCCGGCGGCGCGGCGACGGGCACGGGCGTGGGACCGACGGCGATCGGCACCGTGATTTCGGTGACAAAGGCGTACGTGACGCGCGTCGGCGAAGGTCCATTTCCGACCGAGATTCATGACGCGATTGGCGACCAGCTTCGCGCGCGCGGCAACGAATACGGTGCAGTAACAGGAAGGCCGCGGCGTTGTGGATGGCTTGACATCCCTCTGCTGCGCTACTCGAACCTGGTGAACGGCGCCCAGTGGCTGGTGGTGACGAAGTTGGATGTGCTCGACGAACTCGAGGAAATCCCGGTATGCGTCGGCTACCAGGTGGACGGCAAAGTAAGCGACGAGATTCCTGCGGACGTGCAGGGGCTGGAGCGCATCAAGCCGGTATATACGACGCTCAAGGGCTGGCGCTCATCCACGGAGGGCATTACAGAATTTGATAAGCTGCCAAAAGCCGCGCAGGAGTATCTTCGCTTCCAGGAACGCGAGAGCGGCGCGAAGATCGGCATGGTTTCCACAGGGCCCGACCGCGAGCAGACAATGGTGTTGCCCGAATTTGCTGCGGCACTCGACGAGATTCACGCATAAACTGAATTGACTGCCGAGGAATTCACCTTGGTTTGAGGAAGTGCCCCCCATGATCAGCTTTACTGTCCGGATAAGGTTCGCCCAGCAGGATCGGGCGGAGATTGCCGAGATTTTGCACGCACTCACCGAGGCCTCGCGCCAGGAGCCGGGATGCGTGAGTTATATTCCGCACTGGGTGCAGGGTGAACCATGCACAGCCCTGATCTACGAGCAGTACCAGGACCAGAAGGCCGAAGAGGCGCACCGCCAGTCGCCGCACTTCAAAAAGTATGCCGTCGCCGGCCTGTACCAGAAGATGCTGGAGCGCAACCGCGAAGACCTCGCCGCGCTGGCTTGAGCCAAATCCTCGAATCATTTAATTAGAGCAACCAGAAAAGGTTGCGAATTCCTGCGGATGCCTTGTCCAATTGTGCGGATATAACCCAGAGGCTTTTGCAGAGTCAAACATTGTGAAGACACATACCTTTGGTCACGTCACTCAATGACCGTAAGGACGTCCCGCGATGGCGTTTTGTGATGCGACACATTGACCCATGCCGCAGTTCAGGGATACTATCCGTTACGCCTATGGGAACGCTGAAGGCAAGGTCATTTGCAGGGGTGAACCGCTACTTGGCGACGCCTCTTGCCGTTTTGGTATTGCTCGCCGCCGCCGCATCGCTGCATGCCATGCCGCGGGCGGAGCGGCATGAGACGCGCCACCAGATCGACCAGTTGGAGGAAGCCTGGCGCAGCGCGATCCTGCATGGGAACATCTCCGCCATGGAATCTCTGCTTGCCGATGACTACATGGCTATTACTCCTACCGGCATCCTGCAATCAAAGGAACAGGCCCTGGCCATTCTCCGCTCAGGCACAGTTCATTTCAACTCGATAGATCTGAGCGATCGAAAAGTCCGCATCTATGGATCGACGGCGCTGGTAACGTCGCGCGCCGAAGTCGCGGCCACGGGTCCCGATGGAAACATCTCCGGCAGTTACCGGTACACCCGCGTCTATGTGAAGGACGCGCACGGAGTGTGGCGCATCGTGAGCTTCGAGGCAAACAGGATCAGGGAACCCGGCGAGCACCGGTAGTCCTGCGCCTCGAATCACAGCAGGCTTGATCCCGGCTGGACTCGGTTCATCGGTTCTTCAACGGTTCTGCAATCTCACCGGTGTTCCGCCTCGCAAGGTCTGCTTTTCGGTCTCCGCGCCCCGTCCCACTAAAATAAGCCGATGCCTGAACTGCCCGAAGTGGAAACGATTGCACGCGGCGTGGATGCGCGCGTGCGTGGCGACTGGATTGTGGATCTGTGGTTCGGGTCGCATCGCGAACCCTTTAAGAATTCGCCCGGCCAGCAGGCTAGAGGATTGCGGGAACGCCGAGTTCTCGCGGTCCATCGCACTGGCAAACACATTGTCATGGAGTTGAGTTCGCAGTCGGAAACCGCGGCGAGAGGCGAGCGGCCGGCGCTGGCTAACGTCACTGCGGCGCAATGGATCGTGCACCTGGGCATGACCGGGCGTCTGCTGGTGACGACGCCAGAGGCGCCAGTGGAGAAGCACACGCATGCGCGGCTGACACTCGCGAGCGGCCGCGAATTGCGCTTTGTGGATCCGCGGCGATTCGGGAGGCTCGAATTCCGCGATTTGGGCAAAAGCAATGGCTTCGCGGGTCCCGGAGCGGAGCCGCTGACGATCGAGCCTGAGGAGTTTGCGGAGTTGTTTCGCGGGCGGAAACTGGCGATCAAGGCGGCTCTCCTGAATCAGACGCTGCTGGCGGGTGTTGGCAACATCTACGCGGACGAAAGCCTGTTCCGGGCAGGAATCCGTCCGCGGCGCCGGGCCGGGCGGCTTACACGCGTGGAGCTGGAGAAACTGCGGCAGGCTCTGCGAGAAGTTCTGGAGCATGCGATCCGGCTGGGTGGGTCGTCAGTTTCAGACTATGTTGATGCCGAGGGTGTGCGTGGCTTCTTCCAACTTGAGCATTGTGTGTATCAGCGGACCGGGGAGCCGTGTCGCAAATGCGGGAGCGCAATCAAGCGAATTGTGGTGGCAGGGCGGAGTACTCATTACTGCGCGAACTGCCAGCGATAGGTCCAAAATCTACTGTTTTTTGAAGTTAGGTACCGTATGTTTACCAGAATCAAAACATTACCCCAGTCTCAGATCGGTTAACTGGTTGAAAATAAAAGCAATTCTGAACGGCATGCCGATTGCTATCTAGTAGGGTGCCAGTGATGTACCGGCTGCTGGAAAAATTCCTGCCAGCCCGCAAAAACAGCAGACGCTCGGCAAGAGCAAACCGCCAAAGAAGCGGAAGACCGGCCGAGAGAGCCTGTAGAAGGCGCGGTGGAAATAACCACCGCCCATAATTTGCTGGGAGGCCAGTGACCAGCGCAGGGACGCGAAACGCCACTCGAAATAGTGGCGTTTCGTGCGTTTGGAGCGGTTCAGCGTGCGGCCCGGCGGGCGAATCCGAGCATGAGCACCGCGGTGTTGGCTTACGGTTACGCTTGTACCGCCGTCGAAAAGGGCCCACTTGCGCGCTCGCTTCGGAGTCTGTAGTATCGAGATTGCCTATCAAGCGGCTGAAGCGAACCACCCGGATCAGGGCAGAGTCGGCTCGCCGCTGACAAAAGATACTTCGCAAACAGGACCGGCGCACCAGCCGGAGGCAGCGAAGAATCCTATAGGACAGGCATCGCCCCAGGAAACGCTGGCCGAATCGTACCGATCCAGACAACCGGAGAATGCCGTTGCAGGTGAGTCGGGCAGAAGGCTTAAGCGTTTCGAATAGATGTTTGACCCTGGAGTCGCATCGAAGTTGTAGCGTCATTTTTCGCAGGAATTCCTGGTGGCAAGCGATTGTCGAGGGAATAGACGAGAATGGCGCGATGCACCGGGCAAGAAAGGTACACCCACTGTTGACGCGTCGTGGGTACGCAAATGTCGTGGTCGATTGCGTCCGGGAGCATTATTCCTCGGGCAAATTGCGCAGCATCATCGACAAGCGGAAAGCTACCCGCCGCGGTATCTCGTGTTTTTGCGAGATGAGCGGCAGGGAGAGGGAAATTCAGCAACCCGAGAGTTGAAAAGCTGAACCAAGAGATTGAATGCAACCTATAGCAAAGTGCCAGGAAGTGCACGCATGACAACAGAACCGACGGTGCCCCAGCAAGATCTGGGGTCGTCCCCGACGAATGGTCAGGGACAGTCGCAAGGCCATCGGCGCCGCAGGCGTCGTCGCAAAAACAAGTCGAACCAGCCCGGCGGACAGCCCCAGGTCCAGCAGCAGAATCCGCCGCAGCAGGCTCAGCCGCAGATGCAGGCTCCTCAACAGCCGCAGCAGCAGGGTGGGCCACCCAAGCAGGGCTTCGGGCCGACATCGGAAGAAAAAGAAGTTCTTCCAGCAAAAGACCAACACTCCGCAGCCGGGACCGGGCAACAGCATCGCTCCGCAGCACAATGGCCGGCGCAAGGAGAGGCAGAAGGGTCCGCGGACGTTTGTCGGTCCGATGGACCACAGCTACCGCACCGTGAATGGCAATGTAGCGGATGGACCGCCTTCCACGATTCCTACTTCCAGCAACGGACACCACGGTGGCTACTACGGCGATGTCAACGTCGGCGCTCCGACTCTCCCTGTGAAGGCAGATGCACCAACCCGCATCTTCTGCTTCATCGACGACTTGTTCTTCCAGGCGAAGATTCAGGAAACGGCTAAGAAGCTCGGCGTGAAGGTGGAGTTTGTAAAGGGCGAGAAGGAGACCGTCACGCGGATCCTCGATACACCAGAGGGCGAGAAGCCCACGCTCGTGGTCTTCGACCTGAACAACCTGAATGCAAAACCGATGACGCTGATTCCGAAGTTCAAAACCAAGTTCAAGAAGGCGACGTCGATTATTGGATTTCTTAACCATCTGCAGGGTGATCTGAAGATGAAGGCCCTCGAATCGGGATGCGACACGGTAATGCCGCGATCTGCATTCTCGCAAAGCCTTCCCAACCTGCTGCGCCGGTATGGATTGGAAGAGGAAGACGAGTACGTGCCGCAGCCGGTTTAACAGCCGGTCTAGGTGGTGGAAGGCGAAGGGCGTCCGTGCGGCGGACGCCCTTCGTGTTTGTGCGCAATTTCCGGATGAACCGAAAGTGCCTATCCAGGCGGCCAGGTCATGGGGCGTCCGCCGAGCAGATGGACGTGGATGTGATCGACGGTCTGCCCGCCGTCTTCTCCGGTATTGATCACCGTTCGATAGCCCCGAGTCAGTCCTTTGGAGCGAGCAATCTCAGCGGCTACCCAGTGCAGATGTCCGACGAGGGCGCTGTTCTCGCTGCCAGCATGTGCAATGGAGCTGATGTGCTCACGCGGAACGATCAGCACGTGCACCGGTGCCTGCGGATTGATATCGGCAAGGGCGTAGCACTGGTCGTCTTGGTATACGGCCTTGGAAGGGATACTTCCCTCGATGATCCGGCAAAAGAGGCAGCTCATTTCGGGTTCAGTCTACATGAATCGAACCGAGCCAGCTCGGAGCATTTATCCGCTTGGCTCCCCGGGGGAATCTTTGCCTTGGTGTTGTTCGGCTAGCGGCGCGGGCGCGGCGCCTCTGCTTTTCGCTTCGTCCGTGGCTTCGAGAAAACGATGAATGATCTGCGAGAGGTTGTGTTTAAGAGTCTGTACGGAGGTGAACGAAACATCGACAAGCCGATGTTTGTCACCTCGTTCCATCAACTGGGCGACGCGGCTGCTGTGATCGACGTTCATGACGACGAACCGGCTTTTCTCCCCGTACACGCCAACAATCTCTCCCAGCGTAGGGATCTTTCGGGAAATGCGATCCGATTTAATAACAATGCAGGAAATGTCGGAACTCACTAAACACCTCAGCAAATGAGTGGTTTCCGGCGACCTCCTTTCTTGCGCGATCGCACCACTGAAAAGATGCCCCGTTCGAAGATGAGGTTGTTTGATGGACTTTGTATCTGATTGATTGCGTTGATGAAATCGCAGCTGGATACAAATGGGGAACGTCGCTCGAAACTCCGGCCAGCATCCAAATTCTGGGGCCCGGTATTTCATGTGCGATTGAATTTATGCGGATCTGTCGGGACCGGGCTCAATAGCCGCCTGCGATAGCGAATGCTGCCAAATCGAGATAAAATGGACTCAATCCCCGATCCGCTCAGCGCTGTTGCACCAGAGATACGACCCTTACAACGTTGAAGTTCGAATGTGCGGAGCCGGAATTTCAACATTCGATACTGGCGCATATTGCATCCGCACATTGCGCATGAGGGTCCACCTGTGGCAACCGCAAATATCCTACCTATTTACACGAGACTCACTCAGAAGATCCTGGGCAAAGCTGGGAGTCGGCGCGAAACCGGCGACGCCAAAATATTGGAGGGGCTAAAGCTGTTCTGGCTGGAGCTGAGCTGCCCGACGCACGCGTGGAGCTGGCCGCGTACAAACCAGGAAGAGCGATTCGAGGGATTCGATGCACACCAGACGTGCCATAAATGCACGTCGCGGCGGCTCTTTGATACGCGCGAGTGGCACGCTGGTCCGATCTACAAGCTGCGCCAGCAAACAGACGGCGTAAGTTTCAAGCCACTTTGCTGGAGTCGTCGGACCGTTGAGCAACCGGGTGACGCTATGGGTGCAGTATGATGCGGCCATGCATCCGCACAGAGACGACCGTAGCCTGCTTGCCGTGGCAATGGGAGATGGCCGGTTTCTCATCGCACTGACCGGCATCGCTCTCGCGTTGAGCGGGGGATTTGCGATTCTGCAGTCTCTGGCCAGTTGCTTCCACAGGACAGCCATGCGATCGGGATGGATTCGACGGCATTGATGCATGCCGGAAATACCCGCCTGCTGGGTTTCATGTTCCATGATCGCGTAGCGTATGGCGGAACTCTGCTCGCGATCGGGATGGGGTATTTGTGGCTCGCTGTGTTTCCAATGCAGGCGCGGGCGGCGTGGGCGTGGTGGGCTCTGGTGTTTTCAGGGGGAATCGGATTTCTTGCGTTTTTGACTTACCTCGGACAAGGCTATCTCGACAGCTGGCACGGCGTTGCCACTCTCTTCCTTCTTCCGGTATTTCTCCTTGGACTATGGCGAAACCGGCCGGAGGTTTTGTCGTTGCGATCGGCCTGGCGAGAGAGTAAGCAGGGAGATCCCGGTTGGGCCAGGTGGGGCCGAATCCTGTTGGGCGTTTGCGCATTGGGCATCATTCTCGCAGGCGCTACGATTGCGGTCTTCGGAATGACACGGGTCTTCGTTCCGTCAGACTTGAGGTTCATCGGTCTGGACGTAGGCTTTCTGCGCCATATTTCGCCGTCACTGATTCCGGTAATCTCACACGATCGATCGGGGTTTGGGGGCGGCTTGTGCTCAATCGGATGCTTGCTGATCTTCATGGCGCGTTGCGCTGAACTCAACCGAAGCTTTGTAGAGATCGTCGGGCTGATGGGTTGCGCAGGTTTTGGCGGAGCTATCGGCGTGCATTTCGTGGTGGGCTACGTCGACTTTTTCCACCTGCTGCCGGCGTTCCTCGGCTCGTTGCTCTTCGTAGTCGCAGAGATGATGCTCTGGGTGGGTTGGCGGCGGATGCGCCCGCAAGCCCGGAGCAATCGGGCGGAGGAAGACGTGGCACGGGCGGCGCAGTGAGCGAGGAATAGTGAGTTGCTGGGGCGCAATATTGAGCGCGAATGTGGAGACAAAGCTCTCTGTTCAGCGAATGACCACGCAGTGCAGCGCCAGCGTGACTAATGCGCAGGGACAGCGGCGGCCGCGGCAGTGACGGGGCAAGGACCGAAGTCCTTCGTCAGCATTTCAACTTTGAAGACCTGGGGACCGGTGCTGTCTTTGGTCTTCTTGATCTTTGATCCGTGAATCTTGATCTTGTCGCCAACCTTGATGCTGGCCGCATCGCCTTCGAGCGAGTAGGTCTTCGCGTCGCTGGTTCGCAGCTCGAGCCCTTTCTCACCTGTAACGACACATCCGTTGAGAGTGTGATGGCTGCGGCTGATTTCGACCGGGACGATGATGGCCACCGCGATAACCGCGCCGACGCCGAATGCGGCGCCCACGATTTCGCCGCTGGATGGACCAATGTTGCCGAAGGAACTGGAGCCGCTCGAACAGCCGGTCGGTGATGAGGCTCCCGTGCAGAGCATTGCTGAAAGAGCGGCGCATGCTGTGATTCCCCAACGACGCTTCATGGGCAGATTTGGCTGTTGAGATTTGTGCGTGAGATCAGGCGACTGAGACTCGTACAAGGTGTCCTCCCTGTGTCGACGGCTTTCAGTGACTACGGGTGGCCCGGGGCAAAACAGCGCTCCGCCGCATTTTTGAACAACAGACCTTGTTTCGTTCAAGCGGGGAAGTGGAAACGTTGCGAAAGTATGCAACTTTGCCAGCGTCACATGCAAGCCAATTCGCATGCGCACGAGAACGGAGTTTAGCTGGTGTGGTCGAGGATGATCTTCCAGCCGTGCGGGCCTTTGCGCCAGACCAGCGAGAAGATGCCGTCGTCTTTCTTGGCTTCGCCTTTGGCGTGCGCGTTCAAGGTGAAACTTGCCGGTGACGAGGGCGATCTCCGATTTGCCGCAACCGGAGGGGAAGCAGGCGAATGTCGAGGTCGCTGAAAGTGAGCTTGCCCATCTGCTCGGGGGTGGTGTAGTTGAGCATGTAACGCTCGCGGATTGGCTGAAAGCCCTTGCGAAGGGTGAGGCCGATGAAGGTCGTGTCGGGCGAGTCCTCGTAGGCCTGCATGAAGGCGGGAATGTCGGCGCGGTTCCATGCGTCAGTCTGGGCCTCGATGGCGGCGCGGATCTCCGCTTCGTCGGCTGCCGCGGCTCCAGCCTGGTGGTCGGACTGTGCGCCGGGGATGCGGGTGCAAAGGCAATCAGGAGCAGGGCGAGGAACGGCAGGGCGCGTTTCATAGGCGGGCCTCCGGGGTGGAGTGTTCGAGTAAAGCTTACAACGCGTGGGCGGCATGCTTTCCCACCCTTGCTTCGCAAGGACGGGGCACCCGCAGTCGAGAGACTCACCGGCGGTAACAGGTCTGGATTGCCCTACAATCTGAGTATGGCCGCTGCAGCTGAGACTTCCCCATTTCGCGTGGTGCATACGGTCTGTTCGCATGACTGCCCGGACAGTTGCGCCGTGCTGGTGACGGTGGACGCGAACGGCCGCGCGGTCAAGGTGCAGGGCGATCCTTCGCAGCCCGTGACGCAGGGATTTCTGTGCGGCAAGGTGGCGAAGTATCTGGACCGCGTGTATTCGCCGGAACGGATTCTTTATCCGCTAAAGCGCAAAGCCGGGCGTCGCGAAAGGGCCGCTGGCAAGGCGGCGAGGAGCACGAGGCTTTTGAGCGGGTGAGCTGGGATGAGGCGCTGAGCGCGATTGCGGCGCGACTGCAGCAGATCAGCGACGACGTTTGGGCCGGAGTCGATTCTGCCTTACAGCTATGCGGGGACGATCGGCGTGCTGGGGTTTGGGTCGATGGACCGGCGCTTCTTTCATCGGCTGGGCGGGAGCCAGCTGGACCGGACGATTTGCTCCGAAGCCGGCGGAGTGGCGTGGAACCTGGTGTACGGAAAGAAGCTGGGAACGCCCACCGAAGATTTACAAGCTGGCGAAGCTGATTGTGGCGTGGGGCGCGAATATTCACGGCAACAATATTCATCTGTGGCCGATGGTGGAGCAGGCGCGGCGCAACGGGGCGCGGCTGATCGTGATCGATCCCTACAAGACGCGGACCGCGGCGCTGGCGGACTGGCATATCGCGATCCGGCCGGGAACGGACGCGGCGCTGGCGCTGGGCATGATGCACGTGATCCTGCGCGAGGGGCTTGAAGATCGGGCATACATCGCCGAGATGACGCATGGATTTGAGCAGCTTGCCGAGCGGGCGCGCGAGTACACGCCGGAGCGCGTGGCGGCATGGACGGGGATGACGGCCGGCGAGGTTGAGCAACTGGCGCGCGAGTACGCGACGACGCGGCCGGCGGCGCTGCGCCTGAACTATGGCGTGCAGCGGAGCGAAAATGGCGGCACGGCGGTGCGCGCGATTGCCATGCTGCCGGCGCTGACGGGAGCGTGGAAATATCGCGGAGGAGGCGGCTGCTGTCGACTTCGGGCGCGTTTGCATGGAACAAGCGGGAGCTGGAGCGGCTGGACCTGGCGCTGGATTCGCCGCTGGGACGGCCGGCGCGGGTGGTGAATATGTCGCTGCTGGGAGAGGCGCTGAATCAGGGAACAGGGAATCAGGGATCAGGGATCAAAAGACGCGAGGCGATCGCGGTGAGCGATGTGCTCAGCGGTGGTCCGCCGGTGCATGCGCTGTTTGTGTACAACTCGAATCCGGGGGCGGTGGCGCCGAACCAGAACGCAGTGCGGCGGGGTCTGGCGCGGGCAGATCTGTTTACGGTGGTGCACGAGCAGTTCTTCAACGACACGACGGATTATGCCGACTACGTGCTGCCGGCGACGACGTTTCTGGAGCATACCGATATCCAGGGCGCATACGGGCACTACTTTGTGCAGCTGTCGAACCAGGCCATTGAGCCGCCGGGCGAGGCGCGATCGAATGTATGGCTGTTTGGGCAGCTGGCGCAGTACATGGGATTCACCGAGCCGTGCTTCCGCGACAGCGAGGAGCAGTTGATCCGGCAGGCGCTGGCGGTGGGGCTTGACGGGCACTCGAAGAATGCGGGAATGGAGCACATCACGCTTGGAGGATCTTGCAGGAGCAGGGCCACATTCCGCTGGCGTTTCATCGCGATCCCGAGAGGACGCCGTTTCATGCCGTTTACGTCGGGTCCGCTGCCGACGCCTTCGGGCAAGATCGAGTTTTATTCTCGAGACGCTGGCCGCACAGGGTCAGGATCGGGCTGCCGGCCTTTGTGCCGCCGACGCGAATCGCGATGGGGTGAAGACGCGAAGCGGTTTCCGCTGGAGTTCCTGGGCCGGAAGGCGGACAACTATATGAACTCGACGTTCGCGAATCTGGATGGGCACCGCAAAATGGAGGCGCGAACGACCAGCGGCTCGAGATGCATCCGGTGGATGCAAGGCGCGCGGGATTCGCGGACGGCGACACGGTCCGTGTATGGAACGATCGCGGAGAGATGCAGCTGACGGCGCTGGTGGATGGCAGCGTGCCCGAAGGAGTGGTGGCTGGACGGCTGGACTGGGCCAAGTTCAATGAAGGCGGCGTGAACGTAAACGCGCTGACCAGCGAACGATTGACCGATATTGGCGCGGGGGCGACGTTCTACTCGGTCCTGGTGGAAGTGGCGAAGGCGTAAAGCCTGCGGATTGCCGTTCTTAAGCGAAAAGAACAGATCTGCGCGGAGATCGACTCGGCTTGGCCCGGTGAATGCGCCGCGGCAAGCACTTGATAAAAGGCGGTAGACTTAAGCTATGTCGTCGTGGATTCCATTTTTTGTCGTTCTCATCTTAGCCATTGGCTATTTCTACATGAAGCGTGCTGGCCAGATTCCATCGAAAGAAGCCGAAGAATACCTGAAAAATGGAGCAATGGTAATCGACGTTCGGAGCGTGAACGAGTTTGAGTCGGGACACATTCTGCGCGCTTACAACGTCCCGCTGGATCGCCTTGAAATGATGGTCGGGACCGTAGCCAGGGATAAGAACAAAGTCCTGTTGCTGCATTGTTCGACCGGTGTCCGCAGCCGTCTTGCCAAGAAGAGGCTTGAGGAAATCGGGTATAAGAACGTCTTCAACCTCGGTTCGTACGATCGCGCCGGAAAGATCATTACCGGCGCCAGTCACTAAATCTCGCACAATAGAAGAATGAAAGCTGCGTTTCAGTTGCGACCGGCGACGGAAGAGGATATTCCGGCGTTGCGCGCGCTGATTGAGGCGTCAGTGCGCGGGTTGTGCGCAGAGGCCGGTGATTACACGCCGGCGCAGATCGAAGGCGCGCTGGGAACAGTGCTGGGGCTGGATACGCAGCTGATTCGCGACCGGACCTACTACATCGCTGAAATCCTCGACCAAAACGCGAGAGCGCGGAGCGCCGGGTGCGGCGGATGGTCGAAGCGGAAGACGCTGTTCGGAGCTGACGCTGGACCGGGACGAGAACCAGAGCTGCTGGATCCTGCGACCGATGCGGCGAAGGTCCGGGCCATCTTTGTGCATCCGCACTTTGCGAGGCAGGGTCTGGGGTCTTTGATCCTGTCGACTGTGGAGCATGCGGCGCGGACGGCCGGGTTCAAGCGGTTCGAGATGGGTTCAACGCTGACGGGCGTTCCGCTCTACCGGCTGAAGGGGTACATGGAGATCGGGCGAATCGCGGTGCCACTGAAGAATGGCGAGGCTCTGCCAGTGGTGAAGATGGTGAAAAGCGCCGAGGATTGGCGGAGTTAGAGCGCGGCGGTTCAGGCGACGTTGGCGAACGGATCCTCCAACGAGGGACTCTGCGGAGTCAGTAGCTCTGCACCGTCCTCGATGACAAGGAGGTCGTCCTCAAGGCGTATGCCGAATTCGCCGTGAATGTAGATCCCGGGCTCGTCGCTGAGTGTCATGCTGGCCTGCAGATGCGGATTCAAATCCGAGCCGAACATGTTATTGCGGACGAAGTAGGGCCACTCGTGCATGTCCATGCCGATGCCGTGGCCGACGCGATGAGTGAAGTACTTGAAGCCGGGTCCATAGCCGCCATCGGCGATGACCTTGCGCGCAGCGGCGTCGACATCTGCAGTGGGAACGCCGGGCCGGGCTGTCTGGAGCGCGGCGGACTGCGCGCGATGGACCAGATCGAAGACGGACATCATCTTGTCGGTTGGCTTCCCCAGAACGAAGGTGCGGGTGATGTCGGAGGTGTATCCCTCAACTTCGCAGCCGTCGTCGAGCATGAGAATGGAGCCTTCGCGCAGCGTCTGCGGCTGGGGCGAACCATGCGGCAGCGCGGTGAATTCGTCGACGTTGAGACTTGCTTCGCCTTCGAATCCAACACGATGATATGCAGCGCCTATGAGGGCGTGAACGTCCGGCGTCGTCATCCCGACATGGAGCGATTGCGCAACCGCGCGGTAGACCAGCAGCGTGGCGCGGCAGGCGAGGCGCATGCACTCAATCTCATGCGCATCCTTGATCATGCGGCAACCGGCAGTGACCGGCGTGGCCGAAACGATGTTGAGATGAGGATTTGCAGCACGAATCCCTTCTGCAAAGACGAAGGACATGTGCTCGTCGAGACCGATGGTGGCAGAGCTCAGTCCGTGATCCCGGAGGCCCTTGCCGAGCAAGACGTAGGGGCTTTCATTTTCCTGCCAGGTGAGGATGTCGACGCTCGAAGCGAGTGGGCCGGTGGCAAGCAACTCATGCGCCCGGCCCTCTTCAAACGCGGGGCAGACAAGGAAGGGCTTGGAAACAGCGGGAATGACGAGTGCCCAGAGACGTTCGCCGCCGGAGAGGCGCAGGTCTGCGAAGTACACCGATGAACTGGTCGAGTTGGCGAGGACGATGGCGTCTATTTTTGCAGATGTCATCAGCCGGCGTGCACGTTCGACGCGACCCTGGCGCTCGGCGTTGGTAAAGGGACGTGCCTGCCCGGAAAGATCGGGGAGCGCGCCAATGGCGGGCGGGACCAGCTTGCCCGGGTTGGCCTGCGCGGCTTGCGCTGGGAGCGCAGTGGCTGCGACAACTGCGGTAGCGGCACCGAAAAAGCTGCGGCGTGTGAGCGCGGGATTACGGGGCATGGGTCTCCATGTAGTGGTAGCGGGGAATTTCTTCTAGAGTAACTGACTCAAGCGGACAGGGAGACTCAAACACTCAACCTTACGGCTGTGAGTGTTGTAGGGTTTCGGTGATTGAAACCGTCATACAGTGCTGCCCTGTGACTTCGCACTGCAGCATGTCTTCGGCCAGTAGATTCCAGCCTACAAAACCGGCGAATTTCCCGCCAGGAGACTGCGCAACCGTGGGCGCAAGGCCATCGCCAGATTCGGCGTCGTAGTCTTCATGCATCGATCCCCACCTGGTGATGTCGCGATGGATGTCGGCAGCTAGCGTCACGGCCAGCCAGTGAGCTTCCTCGTTGAATCCGTATCGGCGCAGTGCGATCCAATCGAGGAAATTCGCGTTGATCCAAATGGGGCCGCGCCAGTTGGAGTACGGATTGATGATCGCGTCATTGTTGTAGACTGGGTCGAATCGGGACAGACTTCGAAAGCCGTGTTCGGAGCGCATCTGCGTCGGGTTGAGCAGATAGAGCAAGATCATGCGGCGGCCTTCGTCGCGCGGAAGTACGCCGTCGACAAGGGGCAGGAAGTTCGACCACGCGATCACACGGACGACGGTGCCGGTATCGCGGCGACGGTTCCAGAACATGGCGTCGCGCGGTGACCACAACTGGCGCAGAATGGCGTGTCGGGTAGCGAGGGCTTCGGCACGATAGATCTTCGCATCGGCCGGCTCGCCGAGACGATCGGCGAGAACTGCCATTGCCGAGTATTCGCGTATCGCATAGACGGAGGCGTCAACGGCAAGGATGGCGCTGCGGTCACTGGCATCATTGGTGAGAGCCGCATTGTTGTCGGCGCCGGATTGCATGGCGTTGTCCCAGAACCAAAGGCCCCACTTGGGGTCGAACTGCGTCCGCTTGCGGTAGTCAACAACACGCTTCATGGCGGGCCAGACAGGGCGAATCCATTCGTAGTCGTTGAGGTCCTGCGCGGCGATGAGCGCTCCCTGCGCGAGAAATGGCTTCATCGCGAATTTGCCAACCAATGGTCGCGGACCTTTCGGCGTGATGCAGCCGGCAACATAACCGTCCTGATCTGCGGAGCCCGCGAAACCGAGGACCCAGTCTCGAAGATATTTCGCATTGGCGGGATCCTGGTTGGCCCAATGGAGACCGATGAAGAAGCCGTCCCAATCCCACATCTGGTTGTAGTAGCCGGCTGGGATGAGAAAGGGGTACTGGATGTATCCGTCAGCAGGGCGAATGGTCTGCGGGGCCAGGCGGTCGAAGTCGGCGGTGAGATCGTGGAGCAGCGCTTTGGCGTCAGGTTGATTGGATGGCGATTGGGCTATAGAGAGAGTGACAGTGGTATTCAGGATAGCGAGGACCAGAAATTGCACGCGGAATTTCACGGAGGAATGATAACGCGAAGATGCGCTCATTCTCTGTGCTTATCGAGTTTGTTTGTTACCTGCTCTAGGAACTTGTTGAAATAGGTACCTGTTGTGGGTCAGAGGTTGGCAGCCATTCGTCTAACAGACATGCGTGGAGATGAGCGGGATCAGGACGGGATGTTCAGCTACATATCGTTGGAGCAGCGTGTTCCACAGGATCATCCATTGCGGGCAATTCGCAAGTTGACGGACTCGGTGTTGCGGACGTTGAGCCCGGAGTTCGATGCGTTGTATGCCGACTCCGGCCGTCCATCGATTGCGCCGGAGTACATTCTGCGGGCGCTGTTGTTGCAGGTGTTCTACTCGGTGCGCTCCGAGCGGCTGCTGGTCGAGCAGATCGACTACAACCTGCTTTTCCGCTGGTTTGTGGGCCTTGGCATGGACGACGCGGTGTGGAACCATGCAGTGTTTTCCAAGAATCGCGACCGGTTGCTGACTTCCGAAGTGGCGCAGCATTTCTTTGCCGAAGTGAACAAGCATGCCAGGCGTTTTATGAGCGACGAGCACTTTACGGTGGATGGCACGCTGATCCAGGCATGGGCCTCGCAGAAGAGCTTCCGTTCGAAAGACGGCTCCGACGACGGCGATGGCGCGAACTTCCACGGCCAGAAGCGATCGAACAAGACGCATGAATCGACCACCGATGCCGATGCGCGACTGTACAAGAAGAGTTACGGCAAGGAATCGAAACTGAGTTATCTGGGGCATGCGCTGGTGGAGAACCGCAACGGTCTGATCGCCGCGGCGATGGTGACACATGCCGATGGTTATGCCGAGCGCGACGCAGCACTGTTGATGCTTGCCGAAAAGCAAGAGGGCCGCTCCCGCCGCATCACGGTGGGCGCCGACAAGGCTTACGACACGAAGGATTTCGTCAGCACGGTGCGGGAGCTGAACGTGACGCCGCACGTTACCAGGAACGATAAAGGCCGCACCAGCAACCTGGATCGCAGAACCACGCGCCAGCCCGGCTATGCCATCAGCCTGAGCCGCCGATGGCTGATCGAAAAGGGGTTTGGATGGCTGAAGCAAACCGGCCCGCTGCGCCAGGTAAAGTTGCGCGGCCTGGAGAAAGTGGACTGGCTGTTCGTCTTCAGTTGCGCGGCCCACAACTTGATCCGACTGCCGCGACTGATGGCTCAAACACCGAAAATACTCCGGGAGAATTATGCCTAAGCACCGGCTCCGAGCCTCGGGGATGATTCCCTGAGGCTCGCAAACACCTATCAACACCGTGCAGAACCGTACTTCAAACAGATTTCGAACAGGAAGAAGTGAAAATCACCAGGAAAGACACCGCAATCACGCGAATTTCAACGAGTTCCTAGCCGAGTGGGGAAGAACAACCGCAGATTTCTCCACTGCGCTGCGCTCCGGTCGAAATGACAGGCTTAAACGAGAATGCGCTCATACGGGCACAACCTCGCTGACCTGGACCACGCTTTCTCCGCCGTAGTATTTGCGCTGGTCGGCAACTAGTTCCGGCGCAGTCGCGGCGAGGGCAGTGTCGAGGTGCAACATGGACTCGAAGTAGAGATGCCCGATGGCGTGGTAGTGCGAGGGTGTTCCGGGTGGAAAGGCGCCGATTCCGCGGTCGACTTCGACGCGAACCAGACCGTGCGGTAGCAGCAATTGACGGGCCAGCACGAGGTGAGGACCAAGGTAGTAGTTCCAGTCGAAGGTGGACCCAGGTGAAGCAGGATAAAGCACGCTGAGACGGACCATGTGATGGGAATACAAGGTGGGCTGAGGGGATGTCAATGAGAGTCAGCGCCCGGTTCCCACGTTTGTCACGATAGGGCTGTGGCTACCTTAGTTCACATCGCAGATAGAGTCAGGAGCGGGAAATTCGTGTTTGAGATTTCTCTTATGGGTTAGCTGGCAGGAGCTCGATGTAGTCGAGAGCGGCGGGGTCGGCCCCATCCGGCACTCCCTCGATACTCAAAACGTCCCCTGGCTTCAGCTTCACCGTGAGTATGTCGAAGCGCGTGGAGTTGTCGCCATGGGGGAACCGCGAAGGCAGAGTTGCATTCGCCGCCCATCCGATCAGCGCATGGCCGTTCAACAAGAACGTAAAATGCGCATCGCCACCCTGCAGGTCAAAATACTGCACGGCGAGGCGAAAACTTCCAGCCGCCCCCTTCCATGTCCATTCCGCTGTGCATCCGCTCGCCACCGGGCATGACACAGCTTTGCCGGCGCTTGCGTCTTCCCACGGAGTGACGTCGATGACCTTGTAACCGGTGAGACGGGCGTCTTCGGCTTCAAGGCGGCCGGGATAATGGCCAGCGCGACCTAGCGCGTCAGGAATGCCGCTCAACTTGAGGAAGTACTGCACGACGGCATCGCGCCAGACGATAGCGTGGCCAGCCTGGTACTGGAGACGAGCGAGCATGCCGGCATAGAGCGAGGGATCGATGTGGCCTTTCAGCGAGGTCCAGTCATTGACGAACTGCGCGGCTTGCGCGGCGCCCTCGTAGTGCGAGTCATAAAGGTACTGGATAACGGTTTTGCCGTCGTGGAGTTTATACGTGTACGGCACGTGGTGGAAGAAGAGCAGCAGGTCGTCCGGCGTGGTGGCAGCGGATTCGTAGACCTTCGCGACCTCCGGCTGGTATTGGCCGGCGAAGCCCGTCCCCGTGGCCACGGTTCGATCAAAACCAACACCTCCATGATCGGCCTTGTGCCACTGTCCCCATCCATTGTTCTCACTGGACTCGATATTGGGGCCGTAGTGGCTTCCTGTAATGTCAGTGAGCGTCTGAAGGCCGAGCGGGCCAGTGTAGCTCTCGTACGCGGGCCAGGACTGCATCAGCATTTTCTGGACAATGCGGACAAGGGACGGATCGTTGGAGATAGTCTGACGCGTCCACTCATCGGCGATCTGTTCTGGGGTCAAATCAGGGTTCCACGCGAGCCGGCCGAAGGCATACAGATTTGCGAGTGCCAGCGGCGAGCCGAGCCATGCCTGTTGACCGACGCCGGCAACACCCACTATTCCACCGGGCTGCCTATGAAAGGATTGGCCGGAGAGGATCTGCTCGACAGGCGTAGATGCGCCGCCGACGCGCATATCGAAGTCGAGAACCTGCTTCCACATGGGAGCGAGGTAGACGAGGTGTCGTTGCTGGCCCGTGTACTCCTGCGTGATCTGGACCTCCATGGCCTGGTTGGTCTGTGTAAGTCCGCCGAACAGAGGCGAGACGGGCTCGCGGGCCTGGAAGTCGATGGGGCCTTCCTTCGTCTGGATGATGACGTTGGGCGCGAACTTGCCATCGAGGGGATGGAAGATGTCGTAGGCGGCTCGCGCGCGGTCGGCCTTGGGATCGTGCCAGTCCAGGTGGTGGTTGTAGACGAAGGCGCGGTAGAGAACGACGCCGCTGTGGGGTGCGAGCGCGGCGGCTAGGGTGTTGGCGGCATCAGCGGGCGTGCGGCCAAAGCTGGCTGGACCGGGCTGGCCTTCACTGTCCGCCTTGACGGTGAAGCCGGCGAAGTCAGGGATGAGGTCATAGATTTCGTTGACCTTGGTGGCCCACCAGTTTTTGACTGCCGGGTCGAGAGGATCGTAGGTGTTGAGACCGCCGATCTTCTGTGGGCTGGCGATATCGACGGAGAGGGCGATGCGGACACCGTAGGGTCGCATCGCTTCAGCAATCCGCGCGATTCCTTCGAGCATCTCCGGCGTAAGAAAAACGGCAGCGTTGTTTACGTTGTTCAGGTTGCATCCGTTGATGCCGATCGAAGCGAGCAGGCGCGCGTACTCGGCGACGGGAGCGAGGTCGTCGCGAACATGACCCGCGTCTAAGAAGATGCTGCGACCGGCGTAGCCGCGCTCGATGGAGCCGTCGGCGTTATCCCACTCGTCGACCCAGCGAACGGACATGGTGGGACGTTCGCGGATGTTGACCTTGCTCATGTCGCTGCCCTGAGCGAGGTTGCGCAGAAACGCGAACGCACCGTAGAGGAGCGCTCGATCACTGCCGCCCACGATGTCGATTTCCCGAACGAGATCCCCATGGCGTGCGGAGATGAGGAACTCGTCGGGATCGAGAGAAGGCATTGTGGTCTTGGGTTGTTGTGCGCGCATCTCCGGCACGGTGGCGAGAACGACCGTATTGGGACCGGTCTCGAGGGGCGCGCCGCCGGAGAGCGAGAGCAATCCGCGGCGGAGTTCGATGGCTGCGGTTTGTTCAAGGAGGCTTTGACCGAGAGTGCTGACGCGCGTGGGCACGGTGAGAGGCTTGCCGAGCGGCCGATACTTGAGCCACGCCTGGGCCGCGGTTTGGGAATCTGCACGAAATCCGCTGGCAATCAACGCCGCGAGAACCAGAGTGCGAAAGAGAAGGCGCCGCAACCCATGTCTCAAAATCGAGACATGGGGCACCCAACCTTGGGAAGACGTTGGTACGGGTACGCTGCATCGCATGCAACCGTTCTATCATGGCCCGCGCAGGCTCGTTATTCCCTAATCCCTAATCCCTATTCGCTGCCTTCTTGACATGCCTAGCTCTCTATGCCTAGACTTCTTAATACCGAGATTGCTAGGGGTACAGATGGCCAAGAACGATCTTCAGGGAACACTCGATTTACTTGTCTTAAAGACGCTGGATCAGAACGGCGCACTTCACGGCTACGGCATTGTGCTGCACATCCAGAGTGCATCAAACGACATGCTGCGTGTGGAAGAGGGCTCGCTCTATCCCGCGCTGCATCGCATGGAGCAGAGCGGTTGGATCGCCTCGGAGTGGGCTACGACCGACACCAACCGCCGTGCCAAGTATTACAAGCTCACCGCAACCGGCCGCCGTCAGTTGCAGCAGGCCGAGGAAAGTTTCGATCAGCTCGTCAAAGGTGTGCGCGCGGTCCTACGTTACGCCTAGGATCTGCGTCGGTCCTGTAAGGAGGGCTCCGATGGCAATGCTCAGCCGTCTTATGAATTTATTCCGTCATTCTGAAATCGACCGCGAAATCGTCGCGGAGTTGCAGGCCCACATCGGGATGCGCATCGATTCGAATGTTTCTTCCGGTATGTCGCCGGAAGAAGCGCGACGCCAGGCCCTGCTGCAATTCGGCAATCCGACTTCTACGCGCGAGCGCGTTGCCTCAGTCGACGCTGTCCTGAGCCTGGCTTCAGTCTGGTCTGACGTGCGCTACGCCGGACGACAGTTGGTGAAGTCTCCGGGGTTTGCCATCACTGCGGTGTTGACGCTTGCGATCGGTATCGGGGCAAACACGGCAATCTTCAGCAGTATGGATGCCGTTGTATTGCATCCGATATCGGTGCCTGATCTAAATCGGGTGATGACATTGGCCGAAGAGCAGGGTAGCGGCAACTACCATTCGGTCGCGCTGGCGAACTATTACGATTGGAACCGGCAAAACCGTTCGTTTGAGCAACTGGCAGTGCGCACGTCTGCCGACATGAGCCTGACCGGTGCAGGCGATGCCGCGGAGGTGGAGGCCGCGCTGACGTCAGCGAATTTCTTCAGTGTGCTCCGCGCGCAACCCCTGCTGGGACGGGTCTTCGCCGACAGCGAGTGCCAGCCGGGCCACGATCCCGTAGCGATTCTGAATTACGGTTTCTGGCAGCGGAGTTTTGCCGGCGATCCCTCGGTGCTGGGCCGTCAGATCGAACTCGATCAACGCGTATACACCATCGTTGGGGTCATGCCCAAGACCATGCAGTATCCGTCGATGGCTGACCTTTTTCTGCCATTGGCGCCCACGCCGCAGCAGGTCGCGAACCGCAGCTCTCACGACTACCTCGTGATTGGCCGACTGCGCAGCGGCGTCAGCGTCAAGCAGGCGCAGGCTGATATGCGCATCGATGCCGAGCGATTGGCGAAGGACTATCCGGCTACGAACCTTAGCTGGTCAGTGAAGGTTGAGCCCCTGCTCGACGGCATCAATGGCGACTCGACACCGCTCTATTACCGGATGCTGATGGGCGCCACTCTCTTTGTCCTGCTGGTGGTTTGCGCCAACGTAGCCAACCTCCAGTTCGCCCGCGGCATTGCGCGACGCCCTGAAATCGCCATGCGCTCTGCCCTCGGCGCCAGCCGCATGAGGATCATGCGCCAGTTGCTGACGGAGAATATCCTGCTGGGATTGGTGGGTGCCGGCGGGGGCCTGCTCCTGGGCGGCATCTACCTCCATTTCCTCATCATCAACATGCCTCCGCGAATCGCGCGCTATATGGCGGGATGGTCCAATACTTCGTTGAACGGCCGGGTCATGGCCTTTTCTCTGCTCATCGCATTGGGCGCAGGAGTTATCTCAGGCATTGCGCCCGCCATTGAGGCGATGCGCATGAATCTGGTGGATCAACTTAAGTCCGGATCACGCGGCAACACAGGATCTAGGCGTCACGGCCGCCTGAGAAACATCTTCGCCGTCTCGCAAATCGCGCTCGCCGTCGCGCTGGTAATCGGCGCCGCCCTGATGTCGAAGGGCATGTTGCGGCTTCTGCATCTCGGGGATGTTTATGAGCCGAACAAAACACTCACTTGGAACGTGACGTTGCCCCCAGCCCGCTATGACACTCCGCAGAAGCTTGCGACATGGTATTCCGACAGCCTTGAAAAGCTGCGTGCTCTTCCCGGCGTTACGAATGCCGAGATCACCACATCACTGCCCTACAGTGACAACGGCTGGCTGCGCGATGTGACCCTTGAGAACCGTCCCGCCGTCCCCGGCAACTTTCAGAGTGCGCTGCATCTGCCGGTGAGCGACGGATACTTCGCCGCATTCCACCTGCCTATCGTCTCCGGCCGGTCTTTTGTGAGGAGCGACGCAATCGGCTCGCAACCCGTGGCTATTGTCAGCAGAAAATTCGTGACGCAGTATTTCCCCGGTCAAGACCCGATCGGCCATCGCATTCGGATGGGGAATCACAATGAGAAGCAGGAACCGTGGCTGACGATCGTCGGCATCGCGGAAGACGCCAGCTACTCCACGTGGGACCAGTCGATCCAGCCAGTAGTGTATCGGCCTGCATCGCAGATGCCCCCTCCCGGCGCAACGTACGCTGTGATGACGGGCGGAGATCCATTGGCCCTGGCTCTGCCTGCGCGCAAGGCACTCTCCTCGCTCGATCATTCCTTGCCGCTTGACGCCGTAATGACATATGAGCAATCCCTCCACGAGGCGTTGACTGGGCTGATCGACGCCTCTGTGATGCTGGGAATGGATGCGATCATCGCTCTTTTCCTTGCTGCCATCGGCATTTTCGGCGTGATGGCCAATCTCGTCGGCGAACAAACGCGCGAGATTGGCGTTCGCCTCGCCATGGGCGCACCGCGGGAGCGCGTGCTGGCGATGATTCTGCGCCGGGCTTCGTGGCTCACGTCTGTCGGACTCGGCTGCGGTCTGCTGCTGGCTTTTGGCCTCGCCCAGTTGGTTGCCAACCTTCTCCGTGGCGTCAGTCCGCACGACCCAGTCATCTTCGTCGGAGTATCCACTGCGATTGCGACCATCGCGCTTGCGTCAAGCTGGATTCCTGCGCGTCATGCCGCAAAAGTTGATCCGATGCAAGCCCTGCGAGGCGAATAACCAAAGACAGGAGACTTCCCCATGGCCGTTTTTCGTCGCTTCGTCAACCTGTTTCGCCGCTCACGGGTGGATCACGATATTGACGCTGAATTGCAGGCGCACATCGGCATGCGCATTGATGCAAATGTGGCTGCGGGCATGTCAGCGGAAGATGCACGACGCGATGCCCTGTTGCGTTTCGGCAATCGGACAATGACCAAAGAGCGCGTAGCGGCTTCAGACACGACGCTCAGCTTCGCCGATCTTGGCCGCGATCTTCGCTATGCCGGACGCCAGTTGCGTCGTTCGCCGGGCTTTGCGTTGACCGCGATCCTGACGCTGGCGCTTGGCATCGGTGCCAATGTCGTCGTATTCGGCGTGCTGAACGCGATGATCCTGCGGCCCCTCAACGTTGCAGGTGCAGACCGCTTGCTTGAACTGGCTAACGAGAGGCCGGGCGACGACAACCAGTCCTATCCCGACTACATCGATCTGAAGGCGCGGAATTCGACATTTGCCGATATGGCAACGTACCGGATAGGTTACGTTGGCATGAGTTCCGGCGGCAACGCTCAGAAAACGTGGGACTACGAGGTTTCCAGCAACTACTTCGACATGCTGGGTATTCAACCTCAGGTCGGCCGATTCTTTCACGCAAGCGATGACCACGGACCCAACTCTGCGCCATACATTGTGCTAAGCGACAGGCTGTGGCGCACACGGTTCAATGCGGACCCGCGTGTCGTGGGCACGACCGTCGAACTCAACAAGCATCCATTCACCATTCTCGGAGTCGCACCGAAGGAATTCCACGGAACGGAGATCTTTTTCTGGCCGGAATTCTGCATGCCAATGGTGAATGAAGCGCAAGTGGAGGGCTACAGTTTTCTGACCAAGCGCGGGAATCATGGGCTGTTTGTGATCGGCTCGTTGAAACCCGGAGTAACGCCGCGCCAGGCTGAAGACAATTTGAGCGTTGTTGCGCGGCAGATGACTCGCGAGCACCCGACGGAGGATGACGGATTAACCGTGCGCCTGGTGAAGCCCGGTCTTCTGGGAGACACGCTCGGTGGTCCGGCAAAGCCCTTTCTGGCTGCGATCATGGGGCTGGCACTGTTGGTGCTGCTGGCGGCTTGCGTTAACCTTGCGGGCATCTTCGCCGCGAGGGCGGCGGACCGCAGCCGTGAACTGGCCATCCGCCTCTCCATCGGATCGACGCGCTGGCGCATCGTCAGGCAACTGCTCACCGAGGCTGTGCTCGTTTCGCTGGCTGGCGGCGTATTGGGCACATTAATTGCCACGGGAATGCTTGGCGTGCTCAGCCGTTGGCAACCAATCAGCGAATACCCAATCCACGTGACCGTTGTTGCAGACGGGCGAACTTATCTGATCGCAGTGCTTCTTTCGTTTGCCGCGGGAATTCTTCCCGGCTTGTTGCCAGCGCGGCAAGTGTGGCGGACTGACGCTACGGATGCCATGAAAAGCGGGACCACGTCAGCCAGAATCGCCCGCCGCCTCACGTTGCGCGACTTGCTGCTCGGCATTCAAATCGCGCTGTGTGCCCTGCTATTGACGTCGTCCATTGTGGCCTTGCGCGGGTTGGAGCGGTCACTGCACGCCCCGATGGGCTTTGTGGCGCAAGGGGCAATGGTTGCCGACACGGACATGCAGATGGCGGGCTACTCCGACGACTCCGCATTTCCGGTTCAGCGGCGCATCATCGAAGCGGCCGGCGCGCTCACGAGCGTCAAAAGCGCGGGCACCATCGATTCGTTGCCGCTTGGCGGCGGCGGGAGCAACTGGTCAGTCTACCGCGAGGGCACGACTGACCTGCGCAGTTCAAACAGCGTGATGACTCCGCACAGCTATGGGATCTCGCCCGGATATCTAAAAGCCGCCGCCACCACGCTGCTGGCTGGCCGTGACTTCACCTGGGATGACGGCCCGAAGACGCCGCATGTGGCTATCGTCAATGAGACTTTCGCGCACAAGATGTTCGGCGATGAGCCAGCGATTGGCCGGCACTTTCTAAGTGGCGATAAAACCAACTATCAGATTGTGGGGATCGTGGAAAACGGGAAGTACGAAATGTTGACCGAAGATCCGGGGCCCGCAATGTTTTTCCCGCTGGCACAGAATCATGAGGCGAACACGATCTTGATTGTGCGATCGGATCTGCCCCCGGCTGAGATCGCTGGCGCTCTGAATCGCATGCTTACGGCTATCGACCCAAGCCTGCCATTCAGCCTTCGCAGCTGGCCGGATAGGCTCTCCTTCCCCCTCTTTCCGCCACGAATTGCCACCGCAACTCTGGGGGTGATGGGCATTCTGGCGGCCATGCTGGCGATCACCGGGGTGTTTGGGATGGCGACCTACACCGTTTCCAAGCGGATGCGCGAACTGGGCATTCGTGTCGCTCTCGGGGCACATCGCACTCAACTGATGCGGGCTGCACTTGGCCGGCCCTTGCTCGTCCTCCTTTCGGGATCGGCTTCGGGCGTGCTGCTGGGTGTGCTTGCCAGCCGGTTGCTGGCTGCGCTGGTTTACGAGGCCACCCCGCGCGACCCGCTAGTCCTGATCGGCGCCGTGGCTTGCATGATCCTGATTGGCCTTATCGCCACCTGGCTCCCAGCACGCCGGGCGATGGCCATCAACCCTGCGCAACTGCTAAGGCAGGAATAGCCCTCACATCTGTCGGGTGTTCAGCCGCCATTTTGGTCTTTCGACCGTCAAAGCAGCAGTACACCCCGACGGGAAGACGCAGGGAGAATGGCTTCGCCGCACCCTCGCCGGATACAATGGAAGTACGCGCGAAAACCGTGCGATTGTCGACTTTTCTTTCAATCTGGAGCAGTGCACGTGATACGTATGTTCTGCCGCGGTCTGCGGCTTCAATTGGTTGCCGCGCTCGGCGTCGCTGTCGCGATTCCGGCGCTGGGAGCCACCGCCGCAAGCAAGCAACAAGCCACGCAGACAACGCTCCTCGTGGACGCCCATGACCTGAACGGCCGGACGCAAGCCTCACTTTCGATAGCGGTTACAGGTTCAGACGGGCAGCCTGCCGCCGGATCCATTGCCATTACCGATCACGGCAAGCCCCTCGCCGGCTTCGTGCTCGACGCACAGGGGCAAGCGACAGCAACGGTTGAGCTGGCTCCCGGCGAGCACAATCTTTCCGCCGTTTACACCGGCGACCAGGCGCATCTGAGTTCGAAGTCTGAAGTCTCGCCGGTTCAGGCAGTCTCCGGCACGACACCCGATTTCTCCGTCGCGGTTTCGCCTGCTACGCTTTCGCTTGTACAAGGGCAATCAGGATCGGCGAGCGTCTCCATCACGCCCGTCAACGCGGTCTCATTGACCGCACCGATGTTTGTCACCATTTCCTGCTCAGGCTTGCCCGACCAGAGCGCCTGCACCTTCACGCCAGAGAACCTTGAAATCCCGGTTGGCGCAACAGCCGCTATTAACAGTTCGATGGTCATCGCTACCCAGGCAACTTCCCTTGCCAAGGCCGAACCCGGCTCGTTGCGGGGATCCCGGCCAGTTGCATGGGCCATCCTGCTGCCCGGCGCCTTGATTCTGGGTGGATTCGCCTTTGGCGCACGCCGTCGCCGCTTCCTTAGCCGCCTTGTTCTGTTGGGCTTGGTCGCGTTCGTTACGATACTTGGCACGGCGGCATGCTCGCCGCTCTATAACTACTACAACCACGGACCGCCGTATAACCGGCCGACACCCGCCGGCAGCTACAACGTAACCATTTCAGCGCAATCGAGCAACGGCGTGACGGCGACAACTCACACCACGACCATCGCAGTAACGGTGACACAGTAGCGCGCAGCTGGCTGCGTCGAGTCGATGTGGACGGGAATTCAGCGCAGGGAATGATCTCCAAAAAAGCTTCGGGTTGCATCCATCACGGATGCGACCCGAAGCTTTAGCCGTTGCGCTTAGAACGTCCGCGAGAGCCCTGCGATGACCGTGTAGTCTGCAAACGCCGCATCGCCGTGCGTTCCATTCTCCAGATCCGTCACGCTGGTCTTGCGATTCCGCTCCATCGCCGAGGGGCCGCTGGCATACAGGCCCCAACGTCCATGTTCGTACATCATTCCCGGCTCGATCGAAATGACGTAGCCGGGCCTGCGGAAGCCATCGCTCTTGCCAAAGGCGTCGCGCACGGGCACGCCTTCCATCCGACCGCCAATGCTGAAGGCAAGCCCACGCAACGGCTTGACGCCCGTCACGGGCCGCGAGAATCCACCGCGCCACAGGTATTGGTCCGTGGCCGAAACCACACCCTCGCCCGGCGCTGGACGAAACGTCAGCACACCCGTCGTGTCCTGCGGACTGAACAACCATGACCCCGTAAAGTAGGCCGATGTGTGCCAGTAAAGTTCGCGGTATGCCTCGGTCCCGAGGCTGAATCCCCACGTGCCATCGCCCGGCTGGATAGACTCATCAAAGGGCTCTGTCTGTGCCGTTCCGTTCTTGGTAATGGTCGTTCCCTTCGCATCGTTGATGCCCGTGGGCAGCTTCAATTGCGCCGAGATCGCCACGTTTCCATGGCTCTCTGTCGGCGGACGCCAAACCCACGACTGCACGCCCACGGTTACGTCGCCGATGCCACCCGATCGGTAGACATTCAGCGGGCTCGACTGCCCGTGCCGTGTCGCTTCAAGGGCAGGTATCGTTGCGATCACACTCAATCGCGGAGTGACCTGGTAGTTCAAATCCATCTCAAACAGGTTTACGTGATTCACTACCGCGTTGTGATTGATCTGCCGCTGAACCTGGTAGACGGTTCCAATGTAGTGCTTGTAAGAGTTATAGACGCGATAGCCGGTTGAAATCGTCAATCCATGCAGGAAGTTCGTTCCTGCGGAGTGGGCCACAGACGCTTCATTCGTCGGATCGAGCCCCGAGATGATGGGTTGTGGCGAGTGAGCAGCGACGCAACCCTGTGCGTGTGCGGCAGGTTGCAAGCAGATGAGGGCGACAAACGACGCAGCGGGAACTGCCGCGCGCAGCAGGAGACTTTTCATTTTTGTTTTCTCCAATCGGGAAAGAACTGACCTCAGAATTCCCTACAGCGACATACCACAGGGGCGGGAAAAACCTGTGTGAAGAATCCACGCGAGGGTAGCAGCGCCGCGCATCAAAAAGCGTCGGCCATCGTGTCGAGAGCCAACTCATCCTTTCGATGGAGTTCAGCAGTCGTTCCGGTCAGTATCGTCAGTGAGCAATGCGCTATCCCCATCGTTTGACCTCCCCGACTTGCCTGCTGCTGGCCCTCGCGTTCTTGCCTGTACCATTGTTGGCCAAACGTGCGCCCGATCCAGCATTCAAAACACTCGATGGGCAAACGCGTAAACTCTCCGCATTGCGCGGGCGGATTGTTGTCGTAAACTTCTGGGCCACGTGGTGCGGGCCATGCCAGGAAGAACTGCCCCGTCTCAAACAGATTGCTGCTTCTTACGCGGGCAAGCCTGTCAGCTTCGTCTTCATCTCCATCGACGCGCCGAAGGATCGCGGCAAAATTCCCGTTGCGCTCGCCAAACTGCATGTCGACTTCGACAGCTGGGTCGGCGCTGATACCGACACGCTTGGATCCTTCGGCCTCGGCGATATCGTGCCGGGCACCGTCGTCCTCGACGAACATGGCGAGCCGGTCGCACGCGTGATGGGTGAAGCCCGGGAAAATGACGTGCGCACGCCCGTGGACTGGCTGCTAGGGGGCAAAATAGGCGCTCCTCCGACTGCCCTCACAAAGCGCTACTGACCGCTTGACCCCGGTCCCCCGTTCCCGGAATCACCAAGCCCATCCCCGCGCTTTTCCGCTATCCTTTCTGGTTGAGGTGGATTGCCATGACGGAGACTGCTACTCGTCCGCAACTTGCTTACCTGACCGATGTATTGAATGATCTGCGAGCGAAGGGAACGCATTTCAAACTGCGGGTCCTCGATGACCAGCAGGCCCCGGTGTGCCACTACGATGGGCGCGAGGTTATCAACCTGGCCAGCAACAATTACCTCGGCCTCGCGAATCATCCCAAGCTGATTGAAGCGTCGTTGAAAGCAACGAAGGAACTCGGCGTTGGCTCGGGCGCGGTGCGAACCATTGCCGGAACGATGCGTATCCACATGGACCTCGAGGAGAAGATCGCTCGCTTCAAAAATGTTGAGGCCTGCGTCGTCTTCCAGAGCGGGTTCGCAGCCAACGCGGGCACCGTGAGTGCGATCCTCGGCAAGGAAGATTTCATTCTCTCCGACGAGTTGAACCACGCAAGCATCATCGATGGAGCGCGGCTGTCGCGGGCAAAAATCAAGGTCTTTCGACACAAGGATGTGGCCCACTGCGAAGAACTGCTGAAGGAAATTGCCAACGAGCCGGGGCACAAACTCGTGATCACCGACGGCGTCTTCTCCATGGATGGCGACATCGGGCCGGTGGACAAGCTTGGCGCGCTGGCGGAGAAGTACGGCGCCATCATGATGGTCGACGACGCGCACGCCTCGGGCGTGCTCGGACGCAACGGACGCGGCAGCATCGATCACTTCGGGATGCACGGGCGCGTGGATGTGCAGGTGGGCACCCTGTCAAAGGCGATCGGCGCGCTGGGCGGATATGTGTGCGGATCGAAGGATCTGATTGACTATCTCTATCACCGCGCGCGGCCGTTTCTGTTTTCGACCTCGCATCCGCCGGCCGTCGCGGCCAGTTGCATTGCGGCATTCGACATCCTTGAGGCGGAGCCCGAGCGCATCGATCGTCTGTGGAAGAACACGCGACATTTCCAAGGTGAACTAAAGCGTGCTGGATTCAACATCGGCGGAGTAAACACTCCCGCGACAGAAACGCCGATTACGCCGGTGATTGTGGGCGACGGCCGCGCGGCAATGGATTTCTCGCGTGCACTGTTTGAGGAAGGCGTGATGGGAACGGGCATCGCATTCCCGACCGTGCCCGAGGGCAAGGCGCGCATCCGTCTCATCCTAACCAGCGAGCACACGCGTGAACAACTCGACCGCGCGCTTGAAACGCTTCAACGCGTAGCAAAACGGATGGAACTTTTGCTGCCTTAGGATCCGCGCAAAGATCGTCAAGCTAAGCGACAGGTGTCTGTAGAAGGTCAAGAGGTTGTTTCTGGATCAGAGCGGCTGATGGGCAGCTGTAATTGAAGTCTTTCGCGGTTGTAGTAGTCGATCCAAGGCTGCGAGTGAGCATCTCTTTGTTCTGAGTCGTTCCAGTGTCTTGCGTAGGCCCGTTCTTGAGACGTGGGAATCCGCGGTCGCGATACTAAACGCCCTCGCCGTAGCCGCCGATCACCGCCGCCTTCGCACGTTTTCCCAGCCGAACCACCACCCGCGCCGGCAGCGTCTCGAGTGGGATTGCGGAATTGATAACAACCTCTCCATCAATCTTTACGGCCTTCTCCGCAAGCTTGCGGCTGGCCTCGGCTCCGCTCGAAGCAAGTCCGAGCTGCAGCAGCAGCTTCGATACGCGAATCTGCAGTTCTCCCGCCGGACACGAGGGGCTTACCAGGTCCGCATAGGCGATGTGAACCTCTTCAAGATCCTCGGCCGTCTCCTTCTGTTGGAACATCCGCGCCCAATTCTCATCCGCGTGTTGCGCCGCAGCCTCACCGTGGAATCCCGCCGTAATCGTCCGCGCCAGCCGCTTCTTCACGTCCATAGGGTGCACTTTCCCGGTCGCAGCCCCCGCTCGCAGCGCATCCACTTCCGACTGCTTCAAGTCGGTCAGAAACACCCAGTACTTCCACATCAACTCGTCTGAAATCGACATAAGCTTGCCGTACATCTCGCCAGGGGGCTCGTTGATGCCGATCGCATTATTGAGAGACTTGCTCATCTTCTGCACGCCATCCAAACCCTCAAGAATCGGCGTCATCAGCACAATCTGCGGCTTCTGGCCGTATTGGCGCTGGAGCTCGCGGCCGGCGCCGAGGTTGAAGCGCTGGTCGGTGCCGCCGAGTTCGACATCGCATTCGAGAGCCACGGAGTCATAGGCCTGCATGAGGGGATAGAGGAGCTCGTGGAGGCTGATCGGCTGCTCGGCCTGGAATCGCTTGTGAAACTCGTCGCGCTCCAGCATCTGCGAAACCGTGAAGTGAGACGCGAGACGGATCGTGCCCTCGTAGCCAAGCTTTCCCAGCCACTCCGAGTTGTAACGGACCTCCGTCGCCTTCTCATCCAGGATCTTGAACACCTGCTCCTTGTAGGTCTCCGCATTCGCGTCAATCTGTTCGCGCGTCAGCGGCTTCCGCGTCACGTTGCGCCCCGTCGGGTCGCCGATCAGCGAAGTGAAGTCACCGACCAGAAAAATGACCGTGTGCCCGAGTTGCTGAAAATGCCGCAGCTTGCGCATCAACACGGTGTGTCCCAGGTGCAGGTCCGGCGCAGTTGGATCGAATCCTGCCTTCACGCGCAGTGGCCGCTCCGTCTTGCGGCTCTCTTCAAGGCGCTCACGCAGATCGGAAACACGAATAATCTCCGCCGCGCCCTTCTGCAGCAGATCCATCTGTTCATCAACTGGAAGAAACGTACTCATTCTGACATTGAGTATATAAAGTGGAGCTTGCCGGAGCCCGTTAACGCGAGGAATCGCAGGATCACGGCTGAGCTGCTTGTTGTTTCTCTGCCTCCAGGATCAGCTTTCGGAACGCATCCACGGCCGGAACTCCCGGCGAACGGAGCGCATCTTGCCCCTCATAGCGCCACACCGCTGGAGCATCGAGCGCATTGTCGCGTTTGCCGCGATACACCGCCAACACATCGTCCCCTGTGCCTACCTCAACCTGCGGAGAGGGATTCGGGCGCTGTGCTCCGGCCGGATTATCGCCACCCATCGGCGGAATTGTGCCGGCGCTCGTCCGGCTTCCCGAATCCGTGGGTTCAAAGACCACCGGACGACTGTTCGTCGGTAGTCCTCCTATCGTCGGCTGCGCAATCTTCCCGTTTCCCTTGCGAACCTCAATCACCAGGTCGGCTGTCGAGACGTCGGTGGCCAACTCAAAACGTCCCCACTTCATGAGCGCCTTCTCCACGTCTTCCTGCGCGATTCGATTCGCGTTGGGAGCATCCGCTGACATTCCGGCGTCGGGATCAATGACAACGAGAGCGGTTCTCGATTGCAGCACATCTGCCGGCAACAGGATCTTTTTCTTCTTGTCCTTGCCCGCAGCAACCGCACAACACAATATCAACACCAGCGAACCTGCAAGAGCTCTCTGATACCGCATAACGCACCTCCCTGAATCCATGGCAATCGATTGTCAGTCTAGCCCATTTTGCACCTTGAGCCTTCCGATCCAATCGATCGTCATTGCTCCGTCGTGGGGTGAAGAGTCATTTCCGTTGTCGCAGCTCATCTTCTGTATGCTCCATCCATGGGCCCTGCGCGGTTTCAGGGACAGTTTGCCCCAAAGGCCCTCGTCCTCGCCGAGGCCTTCGGTACCCTCCGATAAACCACTCATTCCGCGGCGGTAATTCCATCCTTGACGCGGGCTGAAGAGCACTGCCTTTTCTCCGGCCTGTGCTTCAACGCCATTGCGCTAAATGGGTATTTGCCCGATTGAACCCCGTAGTATTCTGGGAGCCATCACCAAAACCTGAATCGTCGATTACAGCAGGCCCGATCCCTGCGTTGGATTACCGGTCGGCAACTCCCCGGAAATCTGGGAGTGCAGGAGGACCCACGCGAAATGCACGCAACAGTCGATATCGCTCCGGTCGCCCCGGTTTCAGCGAGTTTTTGGAACCGCCGTATTTCGCCGATCCTCGACCGGCATTTCCTCCTGTTATGCGGCATATTGGTCGCTATTGGTTGTCTTCGCGTCATCGCAACCTACAACGCCCTGAGTCTGACCACGGATGAACCCACCGATTACGTCTGGGGCCTTGAATATTTGACCAGTCACACGTATACGCTGGGTCCGCAACATCCTCCGCTCTCGCGCATGGCTCACGCCTTGGGTCCGTATCTTTTCGGTGCGCGCCTCGCCGGGTTGCCAGTCCCGCGCTGGGAGGAACTGCCTGCATTCGCTCTCACCGGCCACCCCCAGCGGACCATTTTCCTGATGCGCCTCGGGAACCTGCCCTTCTATATTCTGTCTTGCCTGGTCGTATGCGGTTGGTCCTGGTATGCCTTTGGCAGGCCGGCGGCGGTTCTCGCCACAGCGCTCTTCACCCAGCTTCCTGAACCCCTGATGAATGCCGGACTCGGCACTACAGACACGGCTCTCGCCGCTAACGTTGGAGCTGCTTTTCTGGCTGCCGTGCTTTGGGCTCAGAAAGCCACATGGATCAGGGCGATCGCGATGGGCGTGTTCACCGCCTTCGCCTGTCTTTCAAAATTTACAGCGCTCGGCTATATACCGATTTGCCTCGCCATTTCCTTTCTTTGCTACCTTGTCGTTCAACGGCCACGCCTGCGATGGTTGTGGAGTTGGGTTATCGAACACTTCCTGACATTTGTGGCCGCACTGGTGGTCGCGGCACTCGTCGTCTGGGGTTGCTACTTCTTTTCCGTTGGCTCTCACGTCAGCCATCGATTCCACCTCACGTTCCCCGTCCCGGCACCAGCATTTGTATCCGGACTGAAGATGCAGTTGTTCCACAACACGCGCGGCCACGGAGCTTCTCTCTTCAATCAATTTAGCTGGCGCGGCTGGTGGTACTACCTGCTGATTGGGCTCGCTGTCAAAACACCGATCCCCATCATCGTGCTCACTTTGCTCGGACTCTATGCCTGCTTCAAGCAATACGCTCGTCCTCTATATCTGCTGCCGGCTTGCTTCGCATTGGGAATCCTGCTGCCCGCAAGCTTTGGCCATATCGACATCGGAATCCGCTATATTGAACCGCTGTGGATGAGCGTTTCGATCCTGTCCGCCCTCGGTCTCATGCAGCTCTTTCAATGGAAGCCCAAACCCTTTGCCGGCTTGCTGGCGGGTTGCAGCCTGGTTGCTTGGCTGGTGATCTCAGTCGCTCTTCAGCATCCGGATTACTTGTCCTACTTCAATGCATTCGCCGGAAGCAGGCCCGAAGAGATCATGGTTGACTCCAATTACGACTGGGGACAGGACATCAAACTCCTCGCCGATCGCCTGCACGCACTGGGTGCGCAGCACGTGGCGCTTGCCGTGACCCTGGACGCCGGAAACAGGGATCCCCGGGAAGTTGTTGACCCTCACTTCGCACTCTTTCAGTCGTGGTATGGTTTACCGCCATCGGAACTGGCTGATGTGTGTGTTCCGGCGCCAGGATGGAATGTGGTGAGCACCACGGTCGAAAAATCGCTCAGTTATTGGCCGCAAAGCAGGTTCTACCGCGGCCCGGGTAATCCGCTTCAGTGGTATGAAAAGGTCCCGCCCACTGATCGCGTCGGTCCCCTGCTTCTCTTCAATATCCCCACAGGTTCCAAGTTGCGCTCTGAGAATTGCGATGCGCGCGGAGAGAGCCAGCCGCAGTAGTTAGCGCAGAGCCGATGCATTTCAGGTGGATCCAGCCCGATCTGCCCATGCGCTCAAAGCTTCATCCTCGACGCGCAAAACTTTGCAACCCCACGTACCTGCATACATCCAAGCCGCAGGAGAGAACTTCCCCATGCCACCAGTCAAAGGCCGTTCCATGCAGGTACCCGCCGCCGGCGGTGTGTTTCAACTCGTAACAAAAGAATTTCCCGAGCCCGGACCCGGCCACGTCCGCATTCGCGTCCACGCCTGCGGCGTCTGCCACAGCGACTCGCTCACCAAAGAAGGCCATTGGCCCGGCATCCAGTTCCCACGCGCGCCCGGCCACGAGATCGCCGGTGTCGTCGACGCCGTCGGCCCCGACGTTCCACTCTTCAAGCCCGGCCAGCGCGTCGGCCTCGGCTGGCACGGAGGCCACTGCAATTACTGTCCGCCCTGCCGCCGCGGCGACTTCATCCTCTGCGAAAACCAGCTCATCTCCGGCATCAACTACGACGGCGGATACGCCGACTACGTCATCGCCCCCGCCAACGCCCTCGCCTTTATGGCTCCTGAACTCAACGACACCGACGCCGCGCCGCTGCTCTGCGCCGGCATCACCACCTTCAACGCCCTGCGCAACTCCGGAGCCCGCACCGGCGACACCGTCGTCATCTTCGGCATCGGCGGACTCGGCCACCTCGCCATCCAGTACGCCGCCAAGGCCGGCTACCGCACCATCGCCGTCGCCCGCGGACAGGACAAGGCCCCCCTCGCCAAACAACTCGGCGCGCACATCTACATCGACTCCGCCACGCAGGACCCAGCCAAGGAACTCCAGAAAATCGGAGGCGCAAACATCATCCTCTCGACCATCACCAGCGCCAAAGCCCTCGACTGGGTCATCGACGGCCTCGCCCCCGCCGGCAAGTTCATCGTCGTCGGAGCGCCGAGACGGCCCAATCGTCATCAACCCCTTCCCGCTGCTCCTCGGTCGCCGCACCGTTGCTGGCTGGCCCTCCGGCACCGGCATGGACTCAGAAGACACCCTCAAATTCAGCGCCCTCACCGGCGTCAAATCGATAAACGAGGTCTACCCCCTCGAAAAAGCTGAAGAAGCCTACCAGCGCATGATGTCCGGCAATGCAAGATTCCGCGTAGTGTTGAAAGTCAGGGAATAGGGAACAGGAAATTAGGGAATAAAAAGCAACAGCCGGATGCCCCATCTATTTCCGGGCCTCATCTCGAACTGAGTGGGAAAACCCTTGGCCGGGAGAGCCCATCCATGGCGCAGTTTGATCGTGGCATGGGTGGAAAGCAAGGAGCTGAGATCTTCCATGATTCCAAGTAGAGTTCCGCTCATGCTCGACTGATTCTCATTTGAGATTCGCGAGACACCCGTCGATCACATGGGAGCGACACGTACAATTACAGGCAATGATCGCCCACCTTCGCGGCAAGCTGATCCACAAAGAGCCGGGCCAGGCCATTGTCGAGGCGGCCGGCGTGGGATACGACGTCGTCATCTCGGTGCCGACATTCACGGCGCTGGCGAGCGTAGGAGCGGAGACATCGCTCCATATCCACACGCAGGTGAGCGAGGATCAGATTGCGCTATTCGGCTTTCTCGATCGCGAAGAGAAGCGGCTGTTTGAGCGGCTGATCACGGTGAGCGGCGTCGGCCCGAAATTAGCCATCAAGATTCTCAGCGGCCTCTCGCCCGAGCGCACCGTGCAGGCCATTCGCGCGCAGGATCATGCGCAGTTGACGCGCATCCCCGGCGTCGGCAAAAAGCTGGCCGAGCGGCTGGTTGTGGAATTGAAAGACAAGCTGGAAGACTTCGCCGTTGCTCCGACACCCAGCGCAGTTGCGGGACCAGCAGTGGACGACGTGCTCTCGGCGCTGACGAATCTCGGCTATCAGCGCCCCGCAGCGGAAAAGGCAATCGAGCAGTCAGTGGCGAAGGAAAAAGCGCTGGCCGGCGATTTCGACGGGCTATTCCGCGCGGCGTTAAAAATCATCCGCTAAGAGCTGATCGCTGGAAATTAATGGATACAGGCCTCCGGCTATTGAGCCTTAGCCGATTTCCTCAGGAAATACGTCGGGCGTACGTGCACAGCGCTGCGCGCTCGCCTACACTTTCAAACGTATGCCACGCGCAGCCAAATCTTCTTCCGCGACACCAGTGCCTTATCTTCGCCCTGAAGCGATTGCGTTTCTGCGCAACCTTGCCAAGCACAACGACCGCGACTGGTTTGCTCCGCGCAAAGTGCAGTTTGAGGCGCAACTAAAAGAGCCTATGCTGGCCATCGTCCGCAAGATCACCGACGCGATGACCGATTTCGCGCCGAATCACGTTCGGCCGGCAGAAAAGAGCCTCTTTCGCATTTACCGCGACACGCGCTTCTCGCACGACAAGCGGCCCTACAAAACGCATGTCGCAGCGTGGTGGTCACACCAGGGGCTGGAGAAGACATCGGGAGCCGGCTACTATTTCCAGGTCAGCCCCAAGGGCGTGGTGATTGCCGCCGGCGCGTACATGCCGGAGAAGGAGCAACTGGCAGCGATCCGCCACTGGCTGCTCGACAATCACGAGGAGTTCCGCAAGATTCTGAAGAAGCCCGCGGTGCGCAGAACCTTCAGCGAGTTTGAAGGCGAGGCGCTGACGCGGCCGCCGAAAGGCTTTCCTCCGGATCACCCGGCGATGGATCTAGTCCGCTGCAAGCAGTGGGGGCTGAGCGTGACACTGCCAGCGGGATCAGCTCAGCGCAAGGATTTTGCGAAGGTCCTGATCAAGCACTTCAGGCTGCTGGCACCCATGGTGGACGCGCTCAATACGCCGATTGCAGCTGCCGCGGCGCCGAAACGCAAGGTGCTGTTCGGGCTGCATTGAGGCCGTGCATGGCTGCTTTTTGGGCGGCTCGTAAGTCAGGAGTGCCACAAAAGTGGCAAAAAACCGGTAAAAACAGCCATTTTGAGGTCAAACAGGCATAAAAGCCCAAGAAAATTGTGGAAAACCAACGTTTTTCCATTGACTTTGGGCCGTCAAAAGCCGCATTGTTACGAACGACAGGGTTCTCGAGAACCCGCATAAATAAAGGGGATTCGTGCATATGTTGCCTCCAGGCGTTTCAGGCATACAGTTGGAAACGCGACGGTCGCACTACCCCATGCGGAACGCTTCATGGCTTCTTGCAGTCTGAAGATGCCGGGCGGCGGGATACCAGGCAACAACTAGCGAAGGAGAACATCACATGGCAACTGGAATGACCAAGACTGGACTTACCCGGCACCTGGCCGAGAAGCTCGAAATGACCAATAAGCAAGCGGCAGCTTTCCTTGATCTTTTGGCTGAGACCGCCATCAAGGAAACCAAGAAAAACGGCGTATTTGTAATCCCCGGCATTGGCCGCCTCGTGAAGGCGGAGCGCAAAGCGCGCATGGGCCGCAACCCGCAGACGGGCGAGGCAATCAAGATCAAGGCGAAGACCGTGGTGAAGTTCCGCGTGGCCAAGTCTGCCAAGGACACCATCGCGCCGCCGAAGAAGTAGTTCCATTTCCCGAGGGGTGCTGTACAAGAAGGGGAAGAGCGAAGAGCTCTTCCCCTTCTTTCGTGTCGAGGCTGTTTCCGCAAGTCCGTGCAGCGAATATTTGCGCACTCCTTTGCGGGCAGAGACATCAAACCAGCCATGACGACCCAGGTGAATGAAGTCTCTGATACGGGCGCCGAGGTCACAGGGTCGGTGCTCACGCTGTTGCGACTTGAAGGTCTCGCTGTAGCCGCCGTGACTGCGCTGCTGTATGCGCGGACCGATGCAAGCTGGTGGCTGTTTGCAGCCCTTTGGCTTGCACCAGACTTGTCGATGTTAGGCTACCTCAGCGGGCGGCCCTGCCGCGCCGGCCGCATCTACAACGCAGCGCATACCTACGTGGTGCCGGGCCTGCTCCTTTTGGGCGGCCTGATCCTGCATGCGAACGCATTGCTCCCTTACGCGCTCATCTGGATCAATCACATTGCCGTAGATCGGCTATTAGGGTATGGGTTGAAGTACGCCGACGGGTTTGGGTTTACGCACCTTGGTCGTCTGGGCAAGCGCGATGCTACTTTGCCGGCTCAGAGCTGACCGGCAAGCTGGGCAGAAAAGCACGCACCACCAGCGACGCTCCGAAGAATACGAGAATGATGCGGCCAGTCAGTTCCGGATCGTAGTTGCGCGCGTAGACCACGATGCCGACAAAGATGCCGATCGGTGTGAGTTCAGTCAACGACGCACGTAGCCAGTGAGGGTTTGTGCCAGCGGGTGAGGGTATGCGTCTAAGTCGCGGAACGAAGCGGGGCACTGCGCGCATGTATGCCACATAGGGCTCGCCTATCTTGTCTTTCAGAAATGTTTCTTCGCCAAGAGTGAGGCGAAGGGCAAAGACACCAATAAGAACCACGGCAAACGCTGCTCCCGTGACCGGCATGAGGAACGCCAACGCGATGACCATGCACCAGAGGCCGATGTAGAGCGGATTGCGCATATAGCGGTAGGGACCATCGGCCATTACGCTGCCAGCCACCATGCTCACGCTGCTTACCGTGGTCGGTCCCAGATACGCCGCACCCCAGACCCGAAACAACACAGCCTTGGCGGCAACCAACGCGGCCAGCACGACGAGAACACTCGTTGCAGTCGAGAAGGTCATCACGCCGGTGCGGCTGAGCTCCAGGGCGAGCCACTCCCCCAGCGAAATACGACGCCCAATATGCCACGCCTCAATCCATGGCGCCCAGAATCCAAGAAGGATGATCGCCGCATTGATCAGCATCCGCAGCCGAAACTCAATTGCACTTGCTCCCATTCGTACCCCCTCGCGCCGGAGTGTATCATCCGGCGCTTTGGGTGCAGACGCACGCTACTCCCAGCGCAGCGCCTTCATTGGATCTGTCTTCATTGCAGAACGAGCCGGGATAAGAATGGCTACGAATGCTACGAGCGCCAGCAACACCGAAACGGCTGCAAAGCTGAGTGGGTCGCGAGGGCTGACACCGAACAGCACGCTCTGAAGCACTTGCGACAACACCAGCGCTGCTGCAAGCCCGATCGCGCCGCCGATGAGGACAAGCCGCAAACCTTGGCCCAGAATGAGATGCGAAATGTCTGCGCGCGTCGCGCCGAGTGCCATGCGGATTCCGATCTCCTGCGTCCGCTGCACGGCCATAAACGACACAACGCCGTAGAGGCCGATGATGGCCATCATCAAACCGGTTGCCGCAAAGAAGCTGAGCAGCGCCGTCTCGAAGCGCGGACGATCAGCGAGCGTGCTCACCGTTTCGCTCAAGGTGTTGATCTCGACCGGCGCGACCGGATCGAGTTGCGCAACCTTTGAGCGAATCCATGGAGCAATCACCGAAGAAGGAAGGCTGGTCTCGAGAAGAAAGAGGTGATGCTGATCCCAAGTCTCCGGATGAAGGTTGGTCCTGAGTTCGTAAAGCTCCGGATCATCCTGGCCGGCGAGGCCTCCATTCTTTACATTTGCAGCGATGCCAACCACGGTATACGTGGGACCGGCAACGAGGTAAGGTCTGAATTCCGGGTGCTCGATGTGTCTACCGATTGGGTCCTCCCGACCAAATAGACGCTCCGCAAGATCCTTGCTCAGGACAACGAGATTGTCTTTCGACGTTCGTTCAGCTTCGGTAAAATTTTGCCCCTGAAGGATGGGGATCTGCAACGCGCGAAAATAGTCCGGAGTTACAACGCGAGAAACTACCGATCCGCCGACGCCGGAGGGCGTGGGAGCCTTGCCCGGAACTACAAGCTCTGAGAATCTAAATCCCCCATGCCAGCGATCCCCGTCCGGGGGCACTGAGTTGCTCATACCGACAGCCATGACTCCCGGGATTTGGCGAAAAGCCGTTTCTGCGCGGAGATAAAAATCCTGGTATCCCGAGGTATAGCGTTCCCAGTTGAGTGGAACGTGCACGGTGAGCACGTTGTGCGTCTGCATCCCAAGGTTTACCTGCTGCAGATTTCTGAAGCTCTTTACCAGCAGACTTGCGCCCGAGAGCAAAACAACACTTAGTCCGACTTGCGAGACCACCAGGACACGCCGTAGTCGCGCATGAGCGGAGGACTTTGATTGTCTTGCCACCAGCGCTGATGCGCTCGGTCTCTCGAGTGCAGGTACACTGCCGAATACTCCAGCACACAGGATCGAAATGACAATCGTAAATAAGACGATGCGCAGATCAAGTCGCTCTTCCGTCAAAAACGGCACTCCGGTGGGAGCGAGGCGGATGAAGATGAGCAGCAGCGCTTCTGCCAGCGCGCACCCAACAGCCGCGCCCGCGATAGACAATAACAATGCTTCGGTAAGTGTCTGGCGTATCAGCCTACCCCTGCTCGCTCCCAGCGCAGCACGCACGCTCAACTCACGTTCACGTGCCGCTCCGCGCGCTGAGAACAGGCTGGCCACATTCGCGCACGCGATCAACAATACTAAGAGAACTGCGCCAACCAGCAGCCATGCGGCCCGGTACGCATCCTGCATCTGGCGATCGCGAATGGAACGGACTCGCAGATGAAACTCCTTGCGAATCTCCGGCGGAATCCATTGCTGCGTATGCAGAAATAACGGCTGCATCTCAGCTTTCGCTTGCTGCACGCTGATGCCGGGCTTGAGCCGTGCGAAAGCCCACACGGGAAAGCCGATTCCGCTATTGGCCGTATTCTGAAAGGCTTCATCCATTTGCGCGGGACGAACAATGTCCACCTTTTGCAGTCTGGGCATTTCAAAGTCGTTCGGAAGCACTCCTACGATTCGGACAGCGTGGCCATCAATGTCGATCGTCTTGTTGAGAACATCTGGATCGCGGTTATACCGGTTTCGCCACAATGCGTCGGAAATCATCGCCACCTTCGGTCCATTCGGAGCGTCTTCTTCTGGAAGAAAATTGCGTCCACGCAGAAGTGAAATGCCGAGTGTGGGTAAAAAGTTCTGAGCAACGTCAGCGCATTGCAGAGGCACAGGGTTGGCTTCGGTTAAATTACATTCGCTGGTACCGTGTTCGAATGTGACGGATGCGAATGGAGTCTGATTTCGCTTCCACTCGTAGTAGAAGCCGCCGAGTTGGAATTCCTGGCGCTCGAGCGATTGCACGAGACCGAAAGACACGAGCCGATCGTCGTGCGCATAGGGCAGGCTGCGAAATAGAATGCGGTCGACAACGCTGAAGACCGCGGTCGTCGCGCCGATACCCAAGGCGAGTGTGAGGATTGCGGTAATAGCGAAAACTGGATTGCGTCGAAATCCGCGCAAAGCATAGCGCACGTCACGCATCAGGCTCTCAAGCCAGGGCAGCGTGGCGCGATCGCGGTAGGCTTGACGAACCTGTTCGGCGCCGCCAACCCGAAGCAACGCCCGCCGACGTGCCTCTGTTTCGCTCAGCCCCAAACGCTGACCTTCATCGATGGCCTCGGCGAGATGACTCTGAAGCTCGGCGTCAAGGTCGTCACCGATGCGGCGCGTGGTGAAGATGCCGCAGAACCTGATCCAAAACGCACGCAGTTTTCGCATTGGATCTCCTAATCTGCTCGAAGGGCTTCCATTGGGTCAACAGCGGCGGCACGGCGCGCGGGGATCCACGCGGCCACGAGCGCCACCATCGCCATCAAGAGAGGCACAAGGCAGAATGTCATGGGATCGAGCGCGCTTACCTCAAACAGGAAACTGTGGAGCAGGCGGCTGAGTGCAACTGCACTCGCGAGTCCGATGATGCACCCGGCGGCGGCGAGAATGAGACTTTGCCGGACGACGCTTAGCACGATCTGCCATCGCTGTGCACCTAGTGCTAGACGCAGACCGATCTCCCGCGTGCGCCAGCTGACGATACACGAGATAAGACTGTACACTCCCACTGCGCCGATAATGATTGCCAGGCCGCCGAAGCCGAGGAGGAGCATCGCCAGAGCGCGCGGCGCCGCGACAGAGTTTGCGACGACTTCATTGAGTGTGCGGACGCGGGTGACGGGAACGAATGAATCAATGCCGGTGACGGCGCGCCGCAGACCCGCGGCTGCTTCAGCGGGAGTGGCGGGGCCACGCAGCAGCGCGAAGAGCACCGGCTGAGCGTTGCCTGGCGTGATGGGCAGGTAGATCTGGTTGCCATAACCGTCACCGAGGCTTCCATCGCGTGTATTGCGGACGACGCCTACGACCTCGACAGCCTTCTCAGGGTACCAGACGGCGGGAATGTCCTCGTCGACAACGTTGAGCAAGTGCTTGCCGATGGGGTTCTCATTCGGCCAGAGGTACTCGGCCATGCGCTCGTTGATGACAGCAGCGCGCGTGGCGCCGGACGAGTCCTGCGCGTTGAGCAGGCGTCCGCGCACGAGCTTCAGGTCCAGCACGTCGAAGTATTCGGGAGTTACGGTACGGCCCGTAGCAAACATTGCATTTGATTGCGCACTGCGCGGATGGTTTTCCGCGTCGAAGGCGTAGTTGCCGTCGTGTCCGTTGAGCGGCAGCGCGTCAGTGAGTGCGGCCTTTTCGACGCCAGGTATGCCGTTCATGCGGACGGCGAGCGCGGTGAAGAAAGCGCTGCAGGGACCTCTGGTTGAGAATGTTGTCGAGCCGCCGACCCAGATCTGAGGCGTGCCCGGTCTTGTACAGGCGGCGGAGTCGAGTGAGACCTCCGCAGAAACAATACGGTCGATATGGAACCCGGGGTCAACCTGCGAGAGCTTGTAGAGGCTGTGGAGGATGAGCCCGGCAGCGCTGACGACCATGACAGAGAGGGCGATTTGCGCTATGACCAGAGCGACGGATACGCCAAAGCGCGAGCCTTTGCCGGTGAGGCCGCGGCTGCCGAGGCGCAGAGATTCAAGCAGGTTGAGCGAGGCCATGCGGATAGAAGGGATGACGCCGAAGAGCAGGCCTGCGAGAAGAGACGCGGCGAGGGTGAAGAGAATGTCGGAAGGGTGAAGCGAGATGGCTTCTATACGCGGCGTGCCGGCGGGGAGCATGCGCACGAAGAGGCGGAGGCTGAAGAATGCCGCGGCGAGGCCGACGATGCCGGCGGCCAGGCCAAGGACGATGCTTTCAGACAGAAATTGCTGAATAAGACGGCTCGAAGATGCGCCGAGCGCACCGCGAACGGCGATCTCGCGCTCGCGGGAGGTGGCGCGGGCAAGCATCATATTGGCAACATTGGCACAGGCAATGAGAAGAACTAGGCCGACTGCGCCAAAGAGAAGCAGGAGGCGCGGACGCATGGCTCCGGTTTCGGATTCGAGCAGCGGTACAACGGTCATATCAGAGGCCCAGCTGTCGGGCATTTGCCAAGGAAACTGATGCACGAGGATGCTGCGGAGGCGGCGCAACTCGGCTTGCGCCTGGCGGGGAGTGACGCCGGGAGAGAGCCGACCGAAGGTGTGCAGCGTGAACGAATTCCACGGATCGTAGACATCGGCGCGATTGTAGGAGACGGGGATGAGGAAGTCGGTGTCGGCGTAGGGGAAGCGTACGCCCGCGGGGAGCACGCCGATGATGCGGCGCGAGATGCCGTCAATGCGCAGCGTGCGGCCCAGCGCGGAGGGCGAGCCTGCAAAGCGGCGCTGAAAGTAGCCGTAACTGAGAACGACGTCGTGATCCTGGCCGAGGACTTCGTCGTCTTTCGAGAAGAACTGTCCGTATGCGGGATGGATATCGAGAGTGCCGAGGGCGTTGACGGTGACCGATGCGCCGAAGACTCGTTCAGGCATATCGGAACCGGTAACATTGGACTCGACATCGTCTCCGAAGGCGGCGATTGAGGAAAATGCGCGGGATTGCTCACCGAGCGTGCGAATCCAGCCTTTGGGCACAACAACGAAGGTGGTTCCTGTGACGCGCATCAGGCGGTCCTGCTGCGCGTACGGAAGAGGCCGCAGCAGGATGGAATCGACGAGGGTGTAGATGACCGCGTTGGCGCCGATGCCGAGAGCCAGCGTGAGTACCGCGGTGATAGTGAACCCTGGCGCTCTTCTCATCTGGCGCACAGCAAAGCGGATGTCTTGCAACATGCTTTCGATGGGCGGCAAGGTCGCGCGATCGCGATAGGCCTGGCGCGTTTGCTCCGCGCCACCGAGCCGCAAGATTGCCTGCCGGTGGGCCTCTTCGCTCCCCAGACCGGAACGCATCGCATCGTCGGTATCCATGGCGATGTGACTGTCGAGTTCAGCCTCGAACTCGATCGCTTTTCTACGCACGAATACGCCGCGGAAGCGCAACCACAATGCACGCATCTTTTCCATAACACACACTCCTATTCCGCCCGCAATGCCTGTACCGGATCGATAGAAGCCGCATGGCGCGCCGGAAACAATGCCGCAACCAGACCGCACACCAGCAGCAACAGTGAAATTGAAACTACCGTTAGCGGATCGTGCTCGCTCACGCCGAATAAGAATGATTTCAAGGCGCGCGTTGCAAGCCAGGTGCATGCGAGCCCGGCGAGAAGTCCTGTGCCGACAAGTGCCGCAGCATTGCGCAGAATGAGAAGCAGAACGTCGCTCCGCTCCGCGCCAAGCGCCATGCGAATGCCGACTTCGCGCGTTCGCCGATTCACCGAGAAGGCCATCAACCCGTAAAGGCCGATCAGTGCCAGGAGCAACGCAATGATCGCGAACGCCGTGAGGAGCGATGTCTGAAATCGCCGCCGTGCGCTCGCAATCGAGACAAGGTCGCCCATTGTCCTCACATCGGAAAGCGTAACGTCTGGATCGGTCCCCTTCAACGCCAATCGAATTTCATTGGCCATTGCTGCTGGTGGAAGCGACGACCGAACGGCCAGCGAGCTTTCGCGCGAATTGTATGTCGGAGCGTAGATCTGCGGCTGCGGATCCGCTTCGAGGCTTGTGTGGCGGACATCGGCGACGACGCCGACTACCGTGTTCCATTGTGCCTTCGTTTCATCCCCGCTGATCCGCCCCCCGATCGGATCGCGATCGGCGAAATAGGTCCGCGCAAATCGCTCGTTGATGACGACGGGGTGTGCTGGACCTGCATCGTCGCTTTCTACGAAGTATCGTCCTGCGTTGAGCGGGATTTGCATCGCGTCAAAATACCTGGGCGTGATCCATCGCGATTCCACGACCTGGTCTTTCTCGTTGGCAGATCCATCGACCCAGAAAGTCCCGAGGCTTTCGCTCTTGGCCAGTGGCAGGTCGCTGACTGCGCCAGCCGAAATCACACCAGGCAAATTGTTGATTCTTGCGATAAGCCTTTTGAAATATGCCGCGCGGCCCGTCGGTTGCTGGCCGTGGTCGCCGAGGGAGAGATTCATCGTCAATGTGGACTGCGAAAAGCCCGTGTCCACTGAGATCACCTTGATATAGCTGCGAGTCAGCAGGCCGGCGCCTGCCAGCAGCACCACCACCATCGCGGTTTGCGCGACGATCAATACACTCTGCACACGACTTTGCCCCGTCGCTCTCCACGGCGCACTGTGTGATTTCAGAAACTCCGTGAGCTGTACGCGAGAGGCGCTTCCGGCGGGCAGCAGACCGGCGATCACGCTTGTCGCCAGCGAAACTACGATTGCGACCAGCAGCACACGACCATCGAGAGAGGCTTCATTCAGGCGGGGAATGTTCCCGGGATCGAGATGCGGCAGCAGACGCAGAAAGAAAAACGCAAGCAGTATGCCGACCCCGCAACCACCGATGCCGATCAGCATCGATTCGGTCAGAAGTTGGCGAACCATCCGGCCGCGGCCCGCGCCCAGGGCGGCGCGTACGCCTAGTTCGCGGGCCCGTTCGGCTGCGCGCGCCAGCAGCAGGTTGGCCGTGTTTCCGCACCCAATCAGAAGCACGAGAGCCACGGCGCCGAGAAGCACATTCATCAGTGGACGTGCCGGACCGATGGAAAGGCCAGTGAAGCTTTCCACCAGCGCACCCCAATCGCCGAATTCGGTGGGATATAAGCGGTCGAAACGAGCCATCATCGCGCCGAATTCGGATTGCGCCTGCTCTCTGGATACACCCGCGCGCAGTCGCGCCACGACCACGTTGTCATCGATGCCGCGATCTGCCCTCTGTTTGGGCGTCAAAGCAAGGGGCACCCAGATCTTCGTAGATGCGATGTGCGGGTTGCCGTAGGGCAGATCGGAGCTTGAACGGGTATTCGAATGCACTTGGCATCACGCCGATAATCTGATACCTTGCGCCGTTAAGTTCGAGCGAGCGCTCCAGCACATCGGCATTGGCCCCGAACATCGATATCCAAAGAGAGTGGCTAATGAGGGCAACATTCGAATGGCCAGGTTGATTATCCTCAGCGTTGATCGTTCGGCCCAGTTCCGGTGTGGATTGAAGAGTCGAAAAAAAGCTTTCGTCCACGCGTGCAGCTCCAATGGGCTGCGTCGCTCCCGGGGTGGTGACTTTGAAAATCGCCTGTTCATACGTCGTCATCTCTGTGAACGATTTGTTCCCGCGCTTGATTTCGCAGAAGTCCCCATAGCCCGGGCAGATCACTTCGGGCGGAACCTTCCAATTTGGATTCGGTGTAAACAGATAGACGAGGCGCTGGGGGTCGCCGTAGGGCAGCGAGCGGATCAGCACCGCATTCACCAGGCTGAAGACCGCGGTGCAGGCGCCTATGCCGAGGCCGAGCGTAAGCACTGCCGTCACCGTGAATCCCGGCGCCCGACGCAGTGTGCGGAGGCCGTAACGAACGTCCTGAAGAAAGTTCTCGAGCCAAAGGAGACTGCGCCGCTCGCGATGAGATTGTCGCACCTGTTCAGCGCCTCCCAGCCGCAGCAGGGCCTGGCGACGCGCTTCCGCCGGATCAAGTCCGGCCTTGATCCCGGCTTCCGTATCCATCGCGATGTGCACTTCGAGCTCGGCATTGAACTCTTGCGCGGGGTCGGCGCCACGCAGTGTGCCGCTAAGGCGACGCCAGAATGCTCGGATTTTCGCTCGCAGGGAATTCATCATCCTCCGCCTACGCGCCCTCGGCGGGTGTCAGAAACCGGGAGAGGATTTCAGTTGCCTGCTCCCACTCAGCCGCAGCCTTCTGCACCTGCTTTTGGCCCGCCTTTGTCAGCTCATAAAACTTGGCGCGTCGATTATTGTCGGAGGTACCCCAGTGCGACCGGACGTATCCCTCCTGCTCCAGCTTCAGCAGCGCGGGGTAGAGCGTGCCATAGTTCAGCTGCAGCAGATCGCCGCTGGTCTGCTCGATACGCCGGGCAAGGCCGTAGCCGTGTTGCGGGCCAATCGTCTGCAGCGTCTTCAGAATCATCAGGGCCAGCGTGCCCTGCCATACGTCAGTTTTGTCGCCCATTCCTCTTGCTCCTCTGGCTAAGCAATAGGAGCAATGTACTCCGGTTTCTATGGGAATGCAATAGGAACATGCGCATGACCTCTCGGCGACTACTGCGAGGCGCACCCGATTCAGCGTGTTAGGCTGGCCGAAGATTCCCGTGGAGGCTTTGGGCCTGATGAGACTGATGAATCGACGTTTTTGCATGCTTGTTACATTGACGCTTACGGCCCTGCCGGCATTGGGACAAGGTGCCGGGCATGCGGAATCTGCGGCACCGGACCTTGCGGCTTCAGCCGAGCGCCAGCTTCCCGCGCTTACCGAGACCTACAAGCATCTGCATCGCAACCCCGAGCTTTCGCACCACGAGGAAAAGACGTCGGCGTTGCTCGCGGCAGAACTGCGCAAGCTGGGGTACACCGTTACGGAGCGCGTGGGCAAATACCAGGATGGCTCGCAGGCCTACGGTGTGGTTGCCGTTTTGCAAAATGGCGCTGGACCGCGCGTACTGATTCGCACAGATATGGATGCGCTGCCGGTAGAGGAAAAGACCGGCCTCGATTACGCATCGACTGTGCGCTCTACAAATGCCCAGGGCCAGGACGTGGGTGTGATGCATGCATGCGGTCACGATATCCATATCACCGTGCTGCTCGGTGTGGCCCGCGAAATGGCGGAACGGAAGAGCCAGTGGCACGGCACGCTGATGCTGATTGGGCAGCCTTCAGAGGAGACAATCGACGGCGCTCGGGCAATGCTGGCCGACGGCTTATATGAGCGCTTTGGTCGTCCGGACTTCGTCTTGTCGGAGCACGATTCTAACGATGTGGCGGCAGGCTCTATCTCGATTAAGGGTGGCCCGTTGCTGGCGAGCTCGACCGGGATTTACGTGACGATGCGCGGAGTTGGCGGACACGGGTCTCGGCCCGAGGCCGGAAAGGACCCGATTGTGTTGGCGGCCGAATTCGTCTTGACGGCGCAGACGATTGTGAGTCGTCAGATCGATCCGCAGCAGCCTGCGGTATTGACCGTGGGCACCATTCATGGCGGGACGAAGAACAACATCATTCCCGACGAAGTGCAGCTGGGAATTTCGCTGCGGACCTACTCGCCCGCCGTGCGCGATGCGATTGTGGCGGACATTCGGCGCACTGCAAAAGGACTTGCGGAGTCGTACGGCGTTCCGGAAGATCGCATGCCCGTCGTAACTCTAGGCGAGAGCACTCCGGAGACCTATAACGATCCGGCGCTTGCTGAACGGCTGAAAGTGTCGGCCGTGGTGGCGCTGGGCAAGGATCGCGTTGAAGACGCCAAAGCCGTAATGGGCAGCGAAGATGTAGGGCTCTTCACGCTCGACGGCAAGATTCCGGGCGTGATGTATTGGCTGGGTGCCGCCGACATTGGAAAATTGGCGGAGAGTCGGAAGACCGGTGTGCCGCTGCCGAGTCTGCACTCGGCCTTGTTTGCTCCGGTATACGCGCCTGCGATCGAGACGGGCGTTACAGCGATGACCGCAATGGCGCTCGATCTGCTTAAGTAAGCCTGCGGGCCGGCACTTGTGAGCAAATTGGCCGGCGCACGCCTGAGTCTCACTTCGACGGATCGACCAAGGCGCCATAAACTACCTGGCGGCTACCGTATTCAAGCGGTGGACTAGCCGGCCCGAGCATGCGTTGGATCATGCCGACGAAAACGACATCGTTGGTTGGATCTATCCAGAACCATGTGCCGGCCGCGCCGTCCCACTGGTAGGTTCCTTTGCCGTCGGGAAGATTTGCGTCTGCGGGATCAAACTCGACCGCCCCGTTGTAGCCATATCCGAAGCCGGGCCGCATTACTGCATTGCCAATGCCAAACTTACCGGTCAGCAACTCGCTCGGCACATGATTCGAGGTCATCAGCTTCACCGTCGATGGAGACAGAATCCGCTTGCCGTCCAGCTCGCCGTCATTCAACAGCATGCTTGCGAAGCGGAAGTAATCTTCAGCCGTAGAGACCATGCCGCCGCCGCCCGAGGGCATGGGTGGCTGCACATCGTAATCGCCTGACCTGCGGCTGGCGCTCGGATCGGCGACCAACTCTCCATTGGGGCCAGTCCGATAGAGTACTGTGAATCGTCCGCGCTTGTCTTCAGGAACGTAGAATCCCGCGTCCCGCATACCCAGCGGAGTGAAGATGTTGTCGCGGAAAAAATCGGGCAGGGATTTGCCTGAGAGTTTTTCGACGATGTATCCCTCGACATCCATCGACATACTGTAGGTCCAGCCTTGTCCCGGCTGGTAGAGCAGTGGAATCTTCGCCAGCTTGTCGATGAACTCCTGCAGGTTGGCCGAGGCCAGCAGGTTCGCGTCGCGGTACATCTTGTCCACGGGCGTATCGCCGAAGAATCCATACGTGAATCCGGCTGTATGCGACATCAGCTCCCGCATGGTGGGCGGATGGTCAGGATCGGTGAGAATCATGTTCCCGTTGGAATCCACGCCCTTGTAGACCTTAAGGTGCGCGAACTCCGGAATAAACTTCGCGATCGGATCTGACGGGAGCCACTTGCCCTGTTGGTAAAGAGTCATCATGGCCACGCCGGTCACGGGCTTGGTCATGGAGAAGTCGCGGAAAATCACATCTTTGGTCATCGGCGACCCGGCAGCCATATCGCGATATCCGTAGGCCCTATCGTCGACGACTTTGCCGTGACGAGCTAGGATGGTCACGATACCCGCGACCTGTTTCTGATCGACGGCCTGCTGCATGAACTGATGCAGGCGGTCCAGCCCTTCCGACGAGAAGCCGACAGTTTCAGGCTTCACGACAGTGAGATCGAACGCGCGGTCCGTCACAGGCTTGGTGTTTTGTTGCGCTGTCGACAAACACGCGCCGAATGCGAGCGGAGCCGCCACGAAAAGGATTCGACCTGCGGATAGGGACCAGGCGTTTCTCATGACTTCTCCCGCGGCCCGCAACGGTGTTCCGAAAGCGCAAACGCACGGGGGTTCGCAGCGCGATCAATGCTGGCCGGAATTCCAGTCCTTTATAGCAGAGCGCAGCCGGGCCGAGCATGAAAGCTAACCCGGCTTGAGCTTATCTAATAGATCAGCTTGAGCGAGAACTGAATCTGCCGCGAATTACCCGCAGTCTTGCTGATCTGGCCAAAGCCATTCGTGCGGCTGATAACGGCGGAGGGCACACCGCCTGTCGTGTTTGTGGAAACACCCAGGATGTTTGCCGGCAGGCCCATAGTCACAATGTTGAAGAGGTTGAAGAACTCGGCTCGGAATTGCAGACCCATGCGCTCGGCTCCGCTGGCTCGCTGCCCGAGCGGCGTGTCCTTGATGAATGCGAAGTCGTAGTTGTAGAAGGCTGGACCGCGGAAGGAATTACGGCCGAGTGTGCCGAACAAACCCTGGTTCGGTCCTGTGCCGCCCGGCTGGAACACGGGAATGTTGAAGAAGTCAGGACCATCGCCCCCGCCGTGGCCGAAGTAGTCTGTGCGGTCCTTACGCGCCGTGGAGAGCTGAGGCTTGGCGATCTGATTTGGACGATCGACGCCGTTCGACCCCGCTCCAGTCTGCTGAATTCCAGAGTAGACGGTGAAAGGAGATCCGGAGTTGATGCTCGATATCACCAGCATTTCCCAGCCGCCGGTGATCACCTTGGGAACGAAGTTGAGGGAATTGACGCTGGCCAGATGAAGGTCCTGCGCGGCACTCACGCTGAACCCGTGCGTGACATCGAAATTTGATACTGCCTTTTCCGCGTGGGTATCCAGCGGGTTCTGGGAGAAGCCCGATGCTACTGCTCCCGTTGACCCAGTTCCGCCAAGCACGAGGCTCGTGTTATCGATGGACTTGCCCCAGGTATAGCCTGCCTGGATTCCCGGACCACCGTGCCCGAGAGTGCCCGACAGCGAGGTTTGCAACGCATTGTAAGAGGAGTGCGAGTCGTTCGTAATCACGTTCTCCACTCCAAAGCCGCCGATTACATTTCCTGCGCTATTGAACCGGGTGTCTTTGGCAAATCCTGCCGTGGCTCCGGGATAAGCATTGGGAAAGCCATAGCGCGGAAGATGCTGAGCCGCGGTTCCAACGTAAGCCGCATCGGCAGTCAAATTGCCGAATTTCCGCTCCAGCCCAAGCGTCCACGTAAAGAGCCGCCCGATTCCAAACTCCGGGTTGATGCCGGATAAATTGAGGGGTGTGATGGCGCTGGAGTCAGTCAGCGCAGCAAGGTCTCGCTGGTAGCGGTCCACGTCCATCACGGTATTCGACGGAACAGATTTGGGAGTATTGGTTGCGAAAATGTTGGCACCGCTGGGAGTGTAGACATCCGGCAGCTGCGAGGGCGTGATCTGGTACCCGTAGCTAAAGGGCGCGGGTGCCGACGAAACCCGCCGGGGATAGATCACGTAGGGCGTAGAACCGGTGAGGAAGTTATCCTGCCAGATGTTCGGCGGAATCACGGTGACAGCACCGCCAACGTGTGCTGTGAGTTTCTGGGTCGCCTGCCACGACGCTTGAACCCGCGGTCCCCAGCCGTTCCAATTTGTTTTGTAGCCAGGCTGAGGATTTATGAGGTACTCGGTTTGCCCCGCAGCTTTGCTGAAGCCGCCGGTACGGTGAGCACGCTCAGAAATGGGCGTATAGATTTCCCAGCGAACACCATAATCGAGCGTCAGGCTGGGAGTGATCTTCCACGTGTCCTGTACCCACGCGTTATAGTCCTCCCGGTTGATCGCGGCCGGACCGATGTGCTGGCCGCCGGAAGAAAATGTAGGGGGCAGCGCAACGGTGTAAACGAAGGGGCTTCCTGTGATGAAGCTGGAAAGCGTATCAGGTAACGGATCGCCCACGTGGATATCGTGGGTCCCGCTAGCTGAACTTATGCTGGTCGTGGCATACGCAGTGCCTCCGCCGAAGTCATACTCGCCGTTCGGGCTGATGCCGAAGTAGGTGGTGTCGCGATTGATTCGTGCCTCGAATCCTACACGGATGGAGTGGCTGCCAAATGAATACGCCACCGATTGGTAGCCTTGAAAGAGGTTGCCATACGCCTGCATCACCGAACCGGCTGCTGAGTTAAACGCCTCAAAAAGGCCATCATTGAATTTGACTCCGGGATCGGCGTAATCCGTTGTCGGAAAGCCCGGAGTTGTGCGGATGATATTGATCATCGATGTCAGCACCAAACGCGGCGAGATCGCGCGGGTATACGTGCCCACAACATTGCGTTGGTGATCGATGTACTGCACTCCGAATTGCGGATCAATTGCCGTCTGGTCGGGATTTGTCGTCGGGCCCGTCAGGTTGTTGTAGTTGAATCGGGCAAAAAACTTGTCCTTCGCTGTGAAGTTGTGATCGATCCGGATGGAGAATTGATCGGCGTTGGTAACGACTTTCGATGCCGTCGCATAAGTGTTCAGGCCGAATGAGCCCGTCGGCAGGTTGGGCAGCGGATACCGCGCCAGAATCGCGGCGATGGAAGGATCGACGGGCAGGGCAAGTGTGTCGACGCTCTGATCTGGATAAACGATCACATGGTTGACATAGTTGCTTCCCGCCTGTGGACGCTCCGCTATCGACGGCACCGGCATCACCTGCGTTGTGCCGAGCACCTGCCGAAAGCCCTGGTACTGAGTGAAATAAAAAGTGCGTTTGCGGCCGTCGTAGACATGCGGAATGTAAACCGGTCCGCCATTGGTAAAGCCGAATTCGTTGCGCCTGAATGGTGGAATGCGCCCCGGATAAGCGGGCGTCGGATGGTCGAAATAGTTGCGCGCGTCGAATGAGGAGTTCCGCACAAACTCGAAGAACGATCCGTGAAAACCGCTGGCTCCTGAACGCGTACGAATATTGGTAAAGCCCGCAGCACCGCGTCCAATCTCCGCCGGCATCCAGCCAGAACTCGAATCGATTCCTTCCACCGCGTCGACGTTGAAGTTGGAGAACGTAGCCCCGCCCATCTCCGGATCGCTGATATCCGCGCCATCCATCGCAAAGGTAGCCTCAACGCCACGCTGCCCGTTGATTGCAAACTGCGCCGTAAAGTTGGTGGCGCCATTTGTATCGGTCATGGTGCCGGCCGCCAGCAGCAACAAGGAGCTGAAATCGCGCTTGTTCAAAGGCAACTCGCTCACCGCCTGGCTTGAAAGCTCCTCGCCGCCTGTACCAGCCTGCTCCTTTTTTTGCAGGGTGGCCACGGTCAGCTCGCCGCGTCCAGACAACGTAACCAGCGCCTCGGAAGCAGCCGCAACAATGTCAATTGATTGAGCACACTCCGCCGTGCTGCCCTTGGAGACAACCGTCAGGTGGTAACTACCCGCCGGCAACAACGGCAACACAAATCGTCCGTCTGCACTGGTCCGCCCTTCGGCCTTCAGCATGCCGGAAGAGAGCTCCACTTTCGCATCGGCGATCGGAGCGCCGCCTGCGTTGCGCAGCACACCGCTCCACGCAGCCTGTGATACTGCCTGACCGGCAGCAAAGTTTGACGCGATGAAAGCGACGAGCCCCAAAAAACAAAAAAGCTTCAGCGCCGTGCCCCAACCTTCAAAAACAACGGAGTACAACTTAGGTGATTTCACTGGGCGACCTTGTAAGAATGATACGTTCCGCGCGGCTGCTTCATGCCAGCTCTCTCTCCCCGCACAACTCATCAGAATTATATCGCTCAAAACGCTGCTAAAACCTTTTTGTAGGGGCTAAAATCGATATTACGACGTGCAGGTCTCCCAGAACTACGCACTGGGAAAACACCCTAAAATTTGAAGATAACGCGATGAGGTTAGCACCTTGCGCAAATCCCCGAATCACCGGTTACTCGTCATACCCGCGTGAATCCTGACGTACATTATGTTGTTAGATCACTTGGCGGCTTACTTTGGTCGCCATACTTGCGCAGATCGCTCACGCGCGGCATGATCCTCACTGTCGCGGAGCGAGCGCGCTTGCTGATCATCGGTTCAAGGTACAGGCTGCCCCGGTACTTCACGCGATATGCATCGTCGATGCGGTCGTTGATGCCATCGGGGCCCGTTTCTTCCACAGGCTCGAAGATGACCTCCTTGGTCATGCCGGCGACGAGAATACGCCCGGCCTTCTGCTGCACTGCAGCCTGGTACCAGCGCGACTCCTGCCCGTTGTAACCGCGAACATAGAGCGCGTCATCGACTGCGACGGACCATATCCATGTCGGAGTGCCGTATGTTTCCCGTCCTCGTGGAACGGGGCGATATGCAAGTCGTCCGCGCCCGCGACCTTGTGCAGTTCATCCTTCGACCATGCAGTCATTGCGCAGTTCCTCCGTATTATTCTTGGCGGTGTGAAGTCGTTCTCAGCGCATGATGAAGCCGCCGTCTACCGAGATGGACTGGCCGGTCACATAGCTTGCGGCCTGACTGCAAAGCCACAGGACAACATCCGCGATCTCCTCGGCACGACCATACCGGCCCATTGGCACGCTCTTCAACATTGCGTTGAGTGCCTCGCCCTGGCCGCAGGCGACCATCTGGTCGGCCATCGGCGTCCAGATAAGCCCCGGACATGCCGCGTTAATTCGAATGCCGCGCGCCGCATATTCGAGAGCCGCGCTCTTGGTAAGTCCAAGCACTCCATGCTTCGCGGCGTGATAGGTTCCCCGCTCGGGGCCTCCTACGAGACCTCCCAGCGAAGAGCAGTTGACGATGGCGCCACTACCTTGCTTGCGCATCTGTTGCAGCTCGAATTTCATGCAACTCCACACACCGCGGAGATTGATCGCCATCACCCGGTCGTAGTCGTCGCGTGGAGAATCAGCAGTCTCCGCAAGCACATTCTGAACGCCGGCGTTGTTGTACGCTGCGTCGAGCCGCCCGAATTTGGCTACGGTCTGTTCAACCATGGCTTCCACTTGGGTGTCATCAGAGACGTCGCAGGCGATAGCGAGTGTTGTATACCCTTGGGCGGTCAGCTCATCTGCTGCCGAATGCGCTGCCTTCTCATTCCAGTCCGCCAGCACCACTGCCGCACCTGATTCGGCAAAAGCCTTCGCTGTTGCAAGGCCCAATCCAGAAGCGGCGCCTGTGACCAGCGCGACCTTGTTTTCAAATGAGATGTTCATAGCGAGTTCCTTATCGTTCCATCAAGTTATAGTTGGTGTTCTGGCTATTTGCCGCTGCGCCTCAGAGACTTCCTTGAATCCGCTACCGATTTGTCATACGCTCTAGCTCCTCCGGGTAGCGACCGCCTTGCACTGCGACCTTTGAAGTAAGGCTGTGGAGCTCGCGAAGATCATCTGCGCTGAGTTGCAGAGCAGTTGCACCGATGTTCTCCTCCACGCGCTCCAGCTTGGTGGTGCCGGGAATGGGAACGATCCATGGCCTTTGTGCAAGCAGCCAGGCGAGCGCGATCTGGGCTGATGTTGCACCCTTCTGCGCTGCGAAAGCTGCAATCAGATCCACCAACGCTCGATTTGCTTTGCGGGCTTCGACTGAAAACCGAGGGAATCTGCCGCGGTTGTCTCCTTCGAGAAACTGTGTGTTTTCCGTAATCGTCCCTGTGAGAGACCCCCTCCCAAGTGGGCTGTATGGGACGAAGCCGATTCCCAGTTCCTCGAGCGTTGGCAATATCCCTTCCTCGCGGCGCTTCCACCAGAGTGAATATTCACTTTGGACTGCCGTCACCGGCTGAACCGCGTGCGCCCGGCGGATCGTCGGTGCCCCTGCTTCCGACAAGCCGAAGTGCTTCACTTTGCCTTCCTGAATCAGGTCTTTCACCGCCCCCGCCACATCTTCGATTGGCACATCCGGGTCAACGCGGTGCTGATAAAGCAGGTCGATCGTATCGACCCGAAGCCTCTTCAGCGATCCCTCTACACTCTCCTTGATGTAGTCGGGACGGCTGTCGAGTCCAGACGATGGTTTGCCGTGAGCATGCAGGGCAAACCCGAACTTCGTCGCGATCACTACCTGGTCGCGCACGGGCGCGAGCCCTTCGCCCACGACTTCCTCATTCACGAACGGACCGTAGGCTTGAGCCGTATCGAAGAATGTAATCCCACGTTCGACCGCTCCCCGCATCACCGTAATCATTTCCTGCTTGGTCCCCGTCACCGGGCCGTGACCAGCGCTCATCCTCATGCAGCCCAACCCGATCGCCGAGACTTCCAGATTGCTTTTTCCAAATTTGCGCTTTTGCACTGCTTTCAGCCTCGCTCAGACATTCCTCGTCCTTCGCACAGTCCAAAAGTAGCGAAACGCGTCGCTCGAGCGCTTTCCCGATCCTGCTATTTATTTGCCTGATCCTGTTTGGCGATTCAATTTTGTGCACACAACAGTCACTTCGGCAGTACGCTGGGGAAGGAGGAATTCGAGACGACGTGACAAAGCAAACGGAGCAACGCTGTGATCCGAATGCTGCGGCGATCGAAATGCGGAAAGAACTGGCTCGCAAGATCGCGGCGCGTGCTCAATCGATCGGGGAGAATCCCACCGCCATCCCCGGCCTTGCGCTTTATCGTCGAACAACGCCAACACCGTGTTACCGAGCCTCATACGAACCAAGCCTTTCGGTCTTCGTGCAGGGGCGAAAGCGCATCAACTTGGGAGGGCACGTTTACCTTTGCGACGGTTCGTCCTTCCTCCTGTCGTCAATCGATGTTCCCGCCGAGAGCCAGATCGTCGAAGCCTCGGAGCAGGTCCCGCTGCTCTCGATGTTTCTGCGGCTCGACATGCCAACCGTGCGCGAGGTCCTGAGCCGGGAAGATCTGCCTGAACCGGAAACCTCTGTTGCATCGCGTGGACTCGCCGTAGGTGAAACGACAGTTGGTTTATTGGGTGCCTGCACTCGGCTGATCGATCTTCTCGAGACCCCCGAGGACATTCCTTTTCTGAGCCACTTAATCCAGCGCGAAATCCTCTACCGCATCCTTCGAACGCCACAAGGTGCGAGCCTCCGCGCCATCGCGACAGCAGGCGATCTGAGCCACAGAACGGCACGAGCCATCGCCTGGCTCCGCACCAACTACACCAAACCGTTGCACATGGAGGAACTCGCGATCGTTGCGCGCATGGGAGTGTCGACACTCCACCATCAGTTCCGTGCGCTGACTGCGATGAGCCCGTTGCAGTACCAGAAACAGCTCCGCCTGCAAACTGCAAGACAGCGCATGCTGATGGACGGAATCGACGCAACGAGCGCGGCCTACGAAGTCGGCTACGAGAGCGTAAGCCAGTTCAACCGCGAATACGGCCGTTTGTTCGGCCAACCACCCATGCGCGATGTCAAAGCCCTGCGCGACACCAAAGTCATCGCAATCGACGCCGCATGACGCAGAATCGCCCGGTTGCAAACTGTCAATACTTTGTTTCTAGGCCCGAGAGTGATTATCCGTTCATGGCATATGGAACCGATTGGCTTGCCTTCGCCCACCTCGTCATAGCCGTAGCCTTCCTGGGTCCGCTGGTTGATCCGGTCCGCAACAAATGGGTGCTTGTTTTCGGAGTTGCCGCGTGCCTTGGAGTATTGCCATTGGCCTTGATCGCAGGACCTATTCGTGGAATTCCTTTTTACTGGCGGCTCATTGATTGCAGCTTTGGCGTCATCGGCGTCCTCCCCTTGCTGATCTGCCTGCGCTACGTGCGCCAAATTGAGCAAACGACGTAAGTGGCTCTCCAAGCGCCTCCGTTCCCTACAATTGAATTCAGCCATGGGCACGGAATCAAAAGCGCCTGAGATAACAGCAGCCATCGTCGACACGATTGCGGCCATCTCCACGCCCCCGGGACGCGGCGGCATCGGCATCGTGCGCCTCAGTGGCCCGGAGGCTGCTTCGATTGCTGCCCAACTCGTGCGCCTGCGCCAGCCGCTCGAACACGCGCGCGCCCGCCTCGCCGAGGTGCTCGATGAGGAGTCAAGTGACGAGCGCATCGATGAGGCGATGGTCACCTGGTTCGCTGCACCCAATTCCTATACCGGCGATGACCTCGTAGAGATTGCCGCACACGGATCGCCGGTGGTCCTCGACCTGCTGCTGCGGCGCTCTCTCGCACTCGGCGCGCGGCTCGCAAACCCCGGCGAATTCACTGAGCGCGCATTTCTCGCCGGCAAGCTTGACCTGACACAGGCCGAGGCGGTGCGTGATCTCATCGACGCGCAAACACTCACCCAGGCGCGACAGGCCGCAAGCCAGATGGGCGGCGCGCTCAGCCGACGCGTCGCTCCTACCAAGCAGTCTCTTGTCGAACTGATTGCTCTTCTCGAAGCGGGCATTGACTTCGCCGAAGACGATGTCGACGTCACGTCTCAGTCCGAGATCGCTCGACGCATCGCCGGGTTCGTGCCGCCGCTTGCCGCGCTCGAAGCCTCATTCGCCCGTGGCCGCATCGTACACGACGGACTGACTATGGCGATCGTGGGCCGGCCCAACGCGGGCAAGAGCTCGCTCTTCAATCGGCTCGTTGAGCGTGATCGCGCCATCGTAACCGCGACACCCGGAACTACCCGCGACCTGGTGACAGAACGCATTTCGCTCGAAGGAATTCCCTTGGAGCTGGTCGATACCGCCGGTCTGCGTGAGACCTTCGAAGAAGTGGAGCAACTAGGAATCGCTCGCAGCCGCGAAGCACTCGCCGATGCAGCGATCGTGCTCGTCGTGCTGGATGCAACTCAGCCGTTGAACGAAGAAGAGCGTAGCGTGCTCGCCGCCGTGCACGGCCGCTCCGCTCTTGTGGCGATCAACAAAAGCGACCTCCGCCAAAATGGCAGCGTGATCCAGGCCGATAAATCGGCTGCTGAGGAGTTGAACATCCCAGCAGTGCCCACCTCGGCGCTGACCGGAGATGGCATCGCGAGCCTGCGAGAGAAGATTGTTGAGCTAGCCACCGGCGGAGCCGCCGCCGAACCCGGAATGCTGACCAATCTCCGCCAACGGCAGTCCATCGTTGCGGCAATCGCCGCACTGGCCGATGCCACACGCGCCAACGAGACCGCCATCCCGCACGAGATGATCCTGCTCGATCTCTATCGCGCTCTCTGGGCCCTCGATTCCCTGACCGGCCAAACCACTCCCGACGACATCCTGAATTTGATTTTCTCCACCTTCTGCATCGGAAAATAGACGCCTCGTAGTCCGGAACGAATAAACGCCGTCTCCCGGAGCGATCTCATCCCTCCAGCAACAGCAGCCGCTCGGGGTCGAGCGTAAGGCTCCATGGCTGCGGCTGCGCTGAGAGTTGACGCCACACATCCTTCGTCACATCTGCCTGCAAATGGGGCAACTGACCTGGCAATGGTTGCGCAGTGCATCCTGAGATAAAGCGTCATTTCATGCGGAGCCTCGCTGGTGCTCACCAGCCAGCACGGAAAAGTGTTGTCTTTCCCGCAGGCTTCTGGAAGGCCATCTGGTGCGAGCGAACTCCCACGTGCGTCAAATCCTCGAGCACTGCAGCCGTCGTTCGCAGCCGGCACTCCCACGCCTCCACTTCAACGCAATCGCTGCCCACGCGCCGCGCCGCGACGATGTTCTTGCACCCGGTCAGCCGCGCAGCCGCAACCGTGCGCGGTGTCTCGAATAATTTGTGCTTCGGCCCGCTTGCGATCACTTGCCCGTTATCGAGCACCAGCAATTCCGAACAGAATCGAAATGCCTCTTCCATATCGTGGGTAACAAAAACGACGGGCCCCTTGAAACCGGCCAGTGTTGCCCGAAGCTGTTCTTCCGTCCGTCTGCGTAAGTGTGGATCGAGTGCTGCGAAAGGTTCATCAAGAAGCAGGGCGTCAGGCTCCATAGCCATACATCGTGCAATCGCCACGCGTTGCCGCTGCCCGCCCGAAATCTGCCGCGGGTAGCGGTTCGCCAGTTCGGCGATGCCCATCGACTCAAGCTGCTTCCAGATCCGCGCATTCCTCTCGTCCTTAGGTGCGCGGGACAGCCCGAACCCGACATTCTCTGCCACCGTGAGGTGTGGAAACAAGGCGTAGTCCTGAAATACTACGCCAATTCGTCGGCCCGCCGCAGGAATATTGCGCCCTCTCCGCGCTATCGAAGAGAACCCGCCCATTCAGAACGATGCGTCCTCGATCAGGCGTCGAGAGGCCTGCGATCATCCGCAGTGTCATCGATTTTCCCGCACCCGACGGGCCCAGTAATCCAACGGCTCCATTGCGCGCACCAAGAACTACGCGCAACGTAAAGTTCTCAAGGCTCCTCTCAAGATCAACCTCCAGTGTGCCGGTGGATTCGCTTTCTTGATGAGGAAAAGTTGTTGCAGGTAACTGAGCAGGAAGGTCAGTGGCCTCGGACAGATCCGGTTCGGCACGCGCAAGGACTGCTTGTCTTTCTTCTCCAGGTTCAGAAGCCGGACAATTGCCAGCGAAAGAATAACGATCAGGACGACCCATACCAGCGCCGCGTGCATATCGCCGCCTTCTGCCGCTGAAAAAATCGCGATCGGCATGGTCTGCGTGCGGCCCGGAATATTGCCGGCCAGCATTAAGGTCGCGCCAAATTCCCCCAGCGCGCGGGCAAAAGCCAGGACAGCCCCGGCGACTACGCCTGGTCCAGCAAGCGGCAACAGCACGCGACGAAATACCACCCACTCGGTCGCTCAAAGCGTTCGCGCCGCCTGCAGCAGCGTCGGGTTCACTTGCTCAAATGCGCCAAGGGTCGTGCGGTACATCAGGGGAAACGCGATAACCGTCGCCGCGATCACCGTAGCGGGCCATGAGAATGCGATGGTCACCCCGACATGTTCCAGTGCGCGCCCGATGAAACTCCGGCGCCCAAATATGAGGAGCAGGAAGAAGCCCACTACGGTTGGCGGAAGCACCAGGGGAAGCGTGAGGATACCGTCGATCCATGCTCGAAAGCCGCCGCGCACGTCGTACATTAGCCTGCCGCGACCATGCCAAGAAAAAAGGTAGCGACAGTCGCAGTACAGGTCGTGGCCACCGAAATAATGAGCGGCGATATGTCCGTGGATAGTATCACTGCGAAGCCAGTGTATATCCGTACTTCATGAAGACCGCCTTAGCCTCGGGGCTGCCCAGAAACTCCACGAATGTTTTTGCGCCCTTCCTGATTTCCGCTTGTCTTTATAACCGCCGCAGGATAAACGATCAGTTCATGCAACGACTCGGGGACAGTTGTAACCACACGAACCCGCCTTGATATTTGTGCATCCGTAGCGTAAACAAAACCCGCATCTGCATTTCCTGTTTCGATGTACGTAAGCACCTGGCGAACGTCTTTCCCAAGACCAATTTTCCCTTGACTTGGTTATACAAATGAAGCGACTCAGAGTTTGCTGCGCATACGGCCCGGCCGGGACGCTTGCCGGATCTCCCATGGCAATCAATCGAATTGATCGATCACTCGAGTCCCGCAAATCCCTGCATTTTCGAGTCAGAGCGGCGCAATCAGTACCAGCGAGTTGTGAAGGAGATTCTTTCGCGTTCCCGTCGCGATCAATCCTTTTCCTTCCAGGTCATCCATCGGCTTGGCTGCTGCCGAGATGAACACGTCCACCGGCGCGCCTTGTTCGATTTCCCGCGCAAGTGTTCCCGATGATCCGAAGTTGTTGCGAAAATCCATGGTCGAGTGTCCGGTCCGGTACGCGGATTCAACATCTACAAGCGTCTCCTGCAGACTCGCCGCCGCCGAGATTGTGAGGCTGACATCTTTATTGCCGCGGCATCCGTTAAGCGCCATCACCAGCAGGCAAGCCGCCAGATACGCGCAGGAGCAGCCCCAGAAACGCATAACACTCATCCGTCTCATACCGCATCTCCGTTCAGTTTTCAATCCTTGCATCCAATCATTCTTCCGTGCAAGAGAGATCAGGATGAAACGGGGTGTTTGTTAGCCAGATACTTCGGTCCAGCCAATCCTCCCAGCGACATCGTCTCCCCGTTCACGAGTCTTCGCAAATAATTGATGTATCTTAGGCTGCAGGCGTCTATCTGAAACGAGAGGCCGACCAAGTAATGCGCCATTCGATCGCTCATCCGCCATTCTCCTCGTTTCCGAATCGTATCGTCTGCCTGTCCGACGAGGCGACCGAGCTGATCTATCTGCTTGGCGAGCAAGACCGCATCGTCGGGGTTTCGGGCTTCTCCACCCGGCCGCCGCCGGTGAGGCAGAAACCCAGGGTCTCAACCTTTCAAGAGGCCAAGTTTGATGCGATTGCGGACCTCAACCCGGACCTGATCATCACCTATTCCGATGTGCAGGCGGAGATCACGCGCGAGGCGTCACGCGCGGATTCACTGTGCTGAATTGCAATCAGCGGAGTATCGCAGAGATCTTCGAGACCATCGCGATGATCGCTCGAATCTTGGGGAAGCAGGCGGAGGGGACCGAGCTAATCGGTTCATATACCAGCGGACTTGATGAATCGAGGCAGCAGCCGGGGAATTTCGATATCGCCCGCGGGTGTTCTTCGAAGAATGGAATGATCCGATCATCAGTGGCATTCAATGGGTGGAGGAACTGGTCGCAATTGCTGGCGGCGAACTGATCTTTCCTGAACTCCTTCAATGCCGGAAAGCGCAGGACCGAGTTGTCACATGGGACTCTGTTCTTGAGCGCAACCCCGATGTGATCTTCGCTTCCTGGTGCGGGATGAAAGTCAACGTCGAGACGATTAGTCAAGGCCGCGGGCGGATGAGATTTCGGCTGTTCGACGTGGTCAGATCTTTGAGATTCCATCGTCGCTGATCCTGCAGCCGGGGCCTGCCGCGCTGACAGAAGGCGTGAACCAGTTGCACTCGTTCTTGTTGCAGGTCGTGAACGGGGACGCCAGCGCTCAACAATAAGTCCGTGCCGTTTCGGCGCTAAATATCTTGCACGCTCAAGGTTTGCGGATCATGTACACGCTGCATCAGGAGAGCGGCAATCAGCATAAATACCCCGCCGGCAATGATGGCGTAGATGCGATTGTTGTGCAGCATGTGGATCATGAACCACCCGAAGAAGAGCGATGCCAGGATTTCAGGCGTGACGATGAAGAAATTGAAGATGCCCATATAGACGCCGGTGCGCGCAGGAGGCAATGAAGCTGCGAGCACTGCGTAGGGCATGGAAAGAGTGCTGGCCCAGGCAATTCCTACGCCCACCATGGTGAGGAGCAGTACATATTTGTTGTGAATAACTGCTACCGACATTAGCCCAGCTGCTCCGCAGATCAAGCAGATGGTGTGGGTATGTTTTCGTCCGAGTTTCTTGGCCAGGCCGGGTAATGCAAACGAGAAAACGAAGCAGACGATGGAATAAACCGCGAAGCAGTTTCCGCCCCACTCTACTCCCGCCTGGTAGAGCGGCGAACTGGTGTCGTTCGCGCCAAAGACGTTGTGCGCTACGGCGACAGGAAAATAGAGCCACATGCAAAAGAGGCCGAGCCATGTGCACAACTGGACAGGTCCGAGCTTCCGCATCGTATCGGGCATCTCGGCTATGGCCGACAGGATTTCCCTGGCATTCGCAGAGAGTCCCGTCTTTTCTGCCTTCGTGCGCCGGAACGCCTCCATATCCTGAGGCGGATATTCCTTGGTGGTCACGATCGTCCACAGCACGGCGCCGATAAAAGCGACGGCACCAACATAGAACGAGAGACGAACGACGGTGGGCACTACCCTGGTGTCCCCAACCTTTTGTTGCATGTGGAAGAAGTTTGTCAGGATATAAGGCAACGCCGACGAGAGCGACGCGCCCAGGCCGATGAACAGGCTCTGCATCGCGAATCCTCTGGTGCGCTGACCTTCCGGCAGAATGTCGGCAACAAAGGCGCGAAACGGTTCCATGCTCACGTTGATAGAAGCATCAAGAATCCAGAGCATGCCCGCGGCCATCCATAGCGCTGAGGCATTCGGCATGAGAATGAGCATCAGCGAGCTCAGAATGGCCCCGACAAGAAAATACGGGCGGCGGCGGCCGAGGCGTCCCCATGTGTGATCGCTCGCATGGCCGATAAGAGGTTGGATCAGCAACCCTGTCAGCGGAGCAGCCAGCCACAGGATCGGAATTTGGTCGGCGCGGGCGCCCAGATATTCGTAGATGGCGCTCATGTTTGCCATCTGCAGGCCCCAGCCAAACTGAATGCCCAGGAAGCCAAAGCTCATGTTCCAGATTTGCCAGAAGCTGCGCTCGGGCTTGCGAAAGTGCGTGACAGTCTTTGCACCAACCTGTTCAGTCCGCGATGTACTCATGAGCCTTCCTACTGGGCTTGCTTTTGAAAGATGCGAGCCTCGAACGCGTTCAGCGAGATAAACGGAACGGCTTCAGGTTCTGGTTTCGAGACTGGGAGTTCGATCTCTTTCCAGTTCCCAGCGGCTTCCACGCTTCCGCGGAAGGGTGTATTCGACAGGTTCACGGCTATCAGAAATTCTTCGCCGCCTGCGCTGCGCGTATACGTCACTACGTGCTGCTCGTTGCTGTTGTGCAACCAGGTGGTTGCACCTTGCTGCAGTGCGATATGGCCGCGGCGCAGTGTTGTCATGAACGCGTAGAACTTTGGGTAATCGGGATGCCATTTTTCGGCGCCCCAGAAGATCTTCTGCGGCTCAAAGAGCGCTGGATCGCGTGACTGCGTGGAGTCGCCGACTTCCATCCCGTTATAGATCAACGGAGCGCCGTCAAGCGTAAACATTAACGCCGATGCGGCGATTGCACCGGGAAAACCATAACGCGTCGTCGCACGCAGGTCGTCGTGGTCGTCGCTCATGCGCATGTGCAAAGCACCCTTGGGGAAGAGAGCCTGCTGCTGCTCTATCGTTTCGCGCACTTTTGTCGCGGGTTCGCCGTTCATCTCAATGTCATCAACGGTGTGCAGCATGGGCCATGCGTAATCGATGTCGAAGGCGCTGCGCAGTAGGTCAGGCTTCTGCGCTTCGGCAAGCATCATGATGTCCGGCTTAACCTGCTCGAGTTCCTTGCGCGCCGCTTCCCAGAAGTCGGTTGGGATCTCGGCCGCCGCATCGCAGCGGTATCCATCGAGGTCGAAGTTCTTGACCCAATAGAGCAGCACATCGGTCATGTAACGGCGCAGCTTGGGATTGGAATAGTCGAGCGCCGCGACGTCGGTCCAGTCGTAGGGATAGGTAACGCTACCTTCCTTATCCTTCCTGTAGAACTCAGGATGCGCCATCATCACGCTGTCCCACGCGGTGTGATTGGCCACCATGTCGATGATGACCTTCATCTGCCGCTTGTGCGCATCCTGCACCAGGCGATGCAAATCGTCCTTGGTTCCGATCGCCGGGTCAATCGCGTAGTAATCGCGGACTGCGTACGGGCTTCCGAGAGAACCCTTCTTCTTGAGCTGTCCATCGGGATGTATGGGCATGAGCCACAGGATGTTCACCCCAAGCCGATGCAGGTCGTCCAGTCGCGCGGTCACGCCGTTCAGATCGCCTGAAGGTGAGAACGAACGCACAAAGATCTGGTAAATCGTACCCGACTTCAACCACTCCGGCGAAGGACGCGCCTGCAACGACGCAACGGCCGGATCAGGCTGCTGGGCAAAGGTAGGAAATCCGGCTCCAAGTGATGCGGCAAAGAAACAGGCGAGTGCAAAGTACAGCCTCGACTTCATAGCGCGAAAGCATAGCACTCAAGAGGCTTATGCCGCCACAGCGATCGATACACTTCTGGCCTTGCGGCTGAATCAGAACGCGACGGCCGGTTATCTGCGTCTTTTCGACCCTGCGGAACGAGCGTGACGTTTAGCCGGCGCTGCGGCCACCTCGGGTGCGGGCGCCATGCCAACATCGAGGCGCCTGGTGATGTGGTCCTGAATCCAATGCGGATCCCACCACTCCTTAGGATCGATTTGCACGCCGTCGAGCTGCATGGCGAAGTGGATGTGATCGCCGCCGGCCATGCCGGTCATGCCGCTTTGGCCCATTACCTGTCCACGCTTGACCATATCGCCTTCGTGCACGTCGATATGGCTCATGTGGCCGTAGATGGTCTGCAAGCCGTAGCCGTGATCAAGCACAATGCAGTTGCCATAGATGCCCAAAGGCGCAGCCCAAACCACGCGACCATCATTGGAAGCCTCCACGCCGACATGCTGGGTGACGGCGAGGTCATAGCCAAGGTGGACCTGCTGGTCGATCTTCTTGCCGTGGTAGATGTAGTTGCGCAGGTCGGCGAAGGTGGCTTCGGCCTGGGAGTGCGGCTGCCGCTGGAAGGGCTGCGAGAACAGGAAATGATCCGCGGTCTTGAAGCGCAGATCGGACAGCGTCTGGTTGTTCGATTTCCGCATCTCGTTGTTGATCCTGACGAAGCGCGTGACCATGTCGCCGGAACCATTCGGATCAAGTTCGCCGACGACTTTCTGCATGAAGGCGTCACTTACCTGCAGGTCGTGAACGGTGTAATGCGGTTGCTCCTTTTTCGGGAAGATGACGGTGATCGGGCTGGTGACGTCGTTACCGGCGCCGTTGGAGGCAAAGACGAGCGGGATTGTCCCTTTGGGCATGTTCCAGGCGAAGGCGAAGAGCGAGAAGAGACCAGGTTTGCCGCCCGGCATGGGCCAGGAGCGGTAGGACTGGTCGCCGACGCGCACACCCGCCGCCGTGTAGGCGCCAGTGACATTGAAGGTCGCCGCGTCAGCCATGCCGATGTAGAGGTAGTGCTGCTCGGAGTCCACGCTGATCGACGGGGGCTGCGTCACAATCGTCACATCCCGCTCAAGGCGAGCGGACTTGTGCAGCAGATCGTTGGAGGTTGCCTCGATGATCAGCTTCGCCTTGCCGTCTTTGAGCTGTGGCGTGGTCTTGACGCCGGCGCTGAACTTCCACACTGCTTCCTTCGCCTTCGAGGGCTGATCAATCTTCCAGACGGGATAGCTTGCACCGTTCTGCTCCACGGTGGCGGAGACACTACGGATACCGCTTGGATTGGTTACATGCACGACGATCGGGGTGGCCTGGCCAATGGTACTCACCGGCGTTGGCAGGTCAATCGTAGGTGCGGAGGAGCAGCCCATCAGCATGGCGATGGGAATAAGTATGAAGAGCGGAAGGACTAAAAGCAGGACTTTGCGCACAACTCATTCTAGGTCGGCCAGGTTGTGGATCGTGCACAGTGCTGTTTCCGAAAGAGTGACGTTTTGTGGCGAATCTCTCATCGAGGCACACATTCCGGAACCGAAAACTACGTCGATGGTGTGCACATAGGCCGCGCAAATGGCATATGCAACCGTCTGGTTGCCTTTTACCCCTATTACCCGGTCTCTTTGGATAAAGATCCTGGAATCATGGGCTTGGGGACAGGGGGTGACTGTAAAATACTCCAACGAATAGACTTGGCTGCAGATTCCTCTCAACAAAGGATTTAGGGGCAGTGATCTGCATCCGAACATCCGATTTCAAGGGAACCGTGTCAGGGCACTGGAATCGCCGGGAGCCCTCGATGATGTTATTGTGCTCCGGGAGCGCGAAATCATCTGCAAATCATCGGCAAGAATCGTACGCATGGAATGAAGAGCTTAGCGATTCATCGAGTGTGACGCGGCTTGACATCCGGAGCAAGAGCGTTCTTCTGGACGTGACGCGGCGTTGTGGATAGGCTTGATAAACGCGAGGAATGGAAGAAATTGGATAGACGAAGATTCATCGCAACAAGCGCCGCGGCAAGCGCTGCTGTGGTTGCACCGGGCAGCTCGATCGCGCGCGCATTCGCTGCGGCGGACAATTCGGCGTCCTCCCGGCTGGATCCTTTACGCCACCGTTTCGGGGTGAACTACACGCCTTCGCATAACTGGTGGTTCTGCTGGAACGACTGGAATCCTGATCCGATCAAGCGCGACCTCGATGCGATCGCTGCGCTTGGCGCCGATCATCTGAGGATTCTGCTGATCTGGCCGTTTTTCCAGCCCAATCCGAAGTGGGTGAGCCCGGCTCATCTTGAGCGGCTCGATCAGCTCATCACGCTGATGGGCGAGCGACACCTCGATGCGCTGGTGACAGTTTTCACCGGCCAGTTGAGCGGATGGTACTTTCTGCCCAGCTTCAACCGGCTGTCGAATGGGTTCTTTACTGACCGCGTGATGCTGGCGGCCCAGGAACTCTTTGTGCGTGAACTGGGCCGAACACTCGCTCTGCACCAGAATGTTATCGGCTTCGACATGGGGAACGAGATCAACACCTGCTGGAGCGCGCCGACGGATTGCGTTGATGAGCGGATAGTTCTAATAGGTGAGGGTCGCGGTAATCGTGTCGGTGTAGCTACCGGGTCGGACGAGTTGGCCTGCTGGCACCTGGCCATAAACGGTGAGAGATTGGGCGACGCCGCTTCCAGTTCCCGCGACAGTATCGGTACCGACGGTATTGCCCCAATTGGCGGTCAGTCCGGCGTTGCTGAATAACTTGTATTTCAATAATGTCGAGGCAGGGCCTGTCATGCTGCGATTGGTGACTGTCGCGCCAGTTGATGTTCCCGCATTCAGCCCTACGTTGTAGGTAGTGGATTTGCTGCATGTAACAGAAACTGTCGTGGTGGAATTGAGCACCACGCCGGTGTAGTTGCCAAAGGCCAAGGGATTCGCGGTGATGGTGCACGCAGCCGTGACGATCGCAGTCACTTGAAACGATGTGGTGGCAGTGCTGAGCGTATCGGTGTAGGTGCCCGGCGCGACTACCTGTCCGGCAGGGATCTGACCGTAGAAGGTAACGGTTGTGTTTCCTGTCCCGGTCTCCTCATCAGTCGTTGTATTGCCCCAATTCACCGTCCGGGCCGCATCCTGAAAAACCTGGTAACTCAGGGTCGCGCCCCCTGGGCCGGTCATCTTGCGAACGGTCTCGGTTGCCCCCGCACCTGTTCCCGCATTGAGAGGGATGTCCCATCCGCCGGCGCAGGTAACTTTGCCGGTAGCTGTGCCGTTGAGCAGTGTGCCAGCATAAGTGCCGAAGCTCAGGCTTGTGACGGAAAGCGTGCAGGTTTGACCTTCTGCAGCGCATGCAAAGCTGAGTACAAAGAGGATGACCAGCCCAAGTCTGCGCATCATGGCTGGACCTCTTTGCATTTCAGCGGACCGATTGACGGGATTCCTCCGGGTACTGGGTGGTAATCGAATGTTACAGCGCAGTGCCGTCCGTCCAGGCGTTCGACCGCAATTTCATTGTGAGCGCTGAGATCTTCAATGTACGCCTCCCCGTCGTAGCCAACCGGGACGACTGCCCCAGTTGCTCGCAGAGTAGCGGTGCTTCCGAGAGGCATCGGAGCGCCCGCGTCATCAACCAGATGCAACAGCGCGCTACGGCTTAATTTGATGGGAAACTTGATCACGACACCGGAGCGATCTTGCGGTCTCATCTCGCGCGTGGCGGTGTTGATGGTTACATCTGGCGGAATATCAGTGGGCTCGATATCGATATGGTTCAGATCGAACGAGCGCATGTCGGGCACGAGGAGCCGCCCCGAAGAGTCCGTCCGACCAACGTTACGGTTTTCTTGATAGACGTGTACGTGCGGCATCGGACTGGTGTCCACAATCGCGAAGCTGTCGTAAATCTCGTTGGACGGGAAAAGGCCTCCATCAACCCACGAGAGGGCCCCCTGGGATTCAAGCCGCAGAGTAGTCAGGCCACTGCTCTGGTCAACTCCAGCGGTAAACAGGCCGACACCGGATTTGTATTTCACCTGGCCAAATTCGTGTTGCGAATTGCCAGCCGAGACATAGGCGTCATATCCCCACTCACCGATGAGTGCTGCCGATCTTTGCGCCTGCACTTGAACGCTGCCATCAGAAGTACCGCTCACATTTACTGAGCTCCGCCTGCCAAACGGGATGGTGACACCGAACTGTAGACCACTGCCATCGCCGGTCGCGGCAAAATCCTTGAAGCCGGAAGCGTAAATCGTCACACGATGAAACTGGAGCGAGTAGTTTCCTGAAGCAACATGGGAATGCTCGGCAGATACAACGCCGAAAGGGATTGGATTTGGCGTGGGATCCTGATCGATGCCACTGTAGGCAGCGCCCAGAGAACCGAATCGTTTGAAATAGAGGCTGGCAAATCCGCTGAGTTGCTTTCGTTGAACCCCGTCTCCATTCCTCGAGGCGACATCGCGATAGTCGCGATTGGCAATGATTGCCGCGCCACCAATACTGAAGACTCTTCCGATTCGCTGGGCTCCCAGAGAAAACTGAGCGCCCGTGTGTCCGGAACCCCCGCTGACGGCTGCCGCGAAATTGACGACGCCAAGATTGGCGATTTGGGCTACGCCACCTGCGCCCCCCATCGTGGCGCCTGGAGTGCCCTCCGCACTTCCCTCGATCGTGAATTTCCGGGTTAGACCGCGACGATAGACAACCGTTCCCGCGAGCTTCCCATAGTCGTCGCTGACGGTGCCCCAGTTGCGCCTTACCAAGCCGGATTGCACAGCAAAGGTTTGCAGACCCGGATCGAGCAGAGAGGAACTGGCATAAAACGGCTGCGTCAACGTCAGCTGCTGACCGAGTGTATTCGTCACGGTCATCGAGATCGTGCCCGCCCCTGATACGACGGGGAGTTGAGGCACCTCAAATGGTCCAGAACCAACCTGGCTCGCGACGATGAGGTTTCCGTCCGCAAGCACGCTAACGGAAGAGGGAACTGCAGTTGAGCCAGTGATCGTGGGCAGAGGAAAGGTGATGAGGTCGGGGCGCATACTGAAATCTGAACGAATCTGTGCGCCTTCAAGATGGACAGGACGCGTCCAGGAGAGACCGCCATTGATGAAGTCGCCCAGGCTGTAGCGACGAAGCGAATTGACGTCGGCGAAGGTGTAAGCGGAATCGAGGCGGACCGCAGTAGTAGCGCCCGTAGTGCTCGACGACGTGCCAGCGTATCCAAGCCATCCCGAACTCGCAACTCCCCACGGCGAGAAGGCCCTAAGATCCATCGACCCTGTGCCGCCAGCTGTGCCTCCAGCGAAGGATCCGACAGTATCGTAATTGAGCGTCAAACCTGTTCCACTCTCGATCACTCGATGATCAGAGGCAAAGCCTCTTCCAATGGGTCGCAGCAAGGTCGGCAAAAGCCGATTGTCGCTCGCCGTCACATTCAGTTCGAGCTTCTTCAAATCGAGGGTGAAAGTCAGTCCTGGCAAATCAGACAATGCGATCAGGCCGGTCGACCCGATTGCAATTGATTCAGGAAGACGGAATCCGAGATCGATCAGTTCTGCCGGCCGCGTCATCAACTTGCCGCGATGCATCGTGAACTCGCCGATTTTGCCGGTGGAGTGCCCGTTGATCAGAACCTCCAACAAGAGAGTCATGTCGGCGCTTGATTCCGGAGCGCTATCGGTTGGCGCTTCCTTATCCGGCTCAGTAGCAGAGTTCGGCTGGGCGAAGATCAGTAGGAGCAAAATCCCCGCAAACCCTAGCCATCTGGCTGCTCCGCTCTGTCGATCATGGAATCGAGACAACACGTACCTGCTGTTCGATAGCGCCGGCGTCCGAGTGACCTGTCAATGTCAAGGTTTCGCTTGGCAAAGGAAGGGGACCCTGGGCGGCAATGTTCCAACGCCGGCTGGCTCCGGCGAGAATGTACGGGGATGTTCCGGGAACAGGCTTCAACTTGCGGCCATCACTCGTTGAGAGCTCGATATCGCGGAGAACATCATGGCGCAAGCCATTGTTGACAGCCACGAGATATGTCTGCCCGGCTTTCACTTCGACGTGATACTGAACATTTGGAACCGCACGTTTCATCGGCTCTGCGAAGATCGGAATAGAAAGGCGTAGGACAACGTGCACGATCCCCGGCTCGGCCGGAGGGGGAATCTGGTCTACGAGAATCCGAAACGTTGACTCCTGGTCCCGGCCCATAGGCGGTAGACGCAGAACGAGTCGCACAATCTGGTTGCCACCTGGAGCAATCGAGGCAATCGGCGGACTGATTACGAGCTCTTCGGATGGAGCTAACTGGTCGTCGCCATCATGCTGGTTCCAGGCGTACGCACGAATCTGGACGGCAGTCTTGCTGGTTCCTTGATTGGTCACAGTCAGAGTCGTAGCTGCCTGGCCTGGCTGAAGAAAGATATTGACTGGAAGAACCGACAGCGCCTGCGCCTCTGCCGCCAAACTCGCAAAATGAAGGACGAGGATGGCGGCGAGTGCGAAGGCTGTTGCTTTACGTCGGCGTGCAGTCATGAGGCCCCTATTTGGAACGTAACTATCGCTTAATAGGTGACTGTCGCGGTGACTGTGTCGGTGTAGGATCCCGGCGCCACGTACTGTCCGGCGGGAACACTACCGTAGACGGTAATCGGCTGTCCAGATCCGTTACCCGTGATGCTGGCCGTGGTGACGAAATTGGTCGCATAGCCCGAATCCGAGTACAGTCCATAGTTCAAATAAACTCCCGCGGCACCTGTCATCTTGCGTGCGGTTACTGAGGAGCCGGAGGATGTTCCCGCATTCAGCGAAACTGTGTAGGGCGTTGTGTTTGTGCATTGCACCGTCACCGTCGACGTAGCGGTTGCTACTACGCCGGTGTAGTTTCCGAATCCCATGGCTGTGGCGCCGATTGTGCATGTCGCCACAACGGTAGCGGAGACGTTGATTGGGGCGGTGGCTGTTGCTGCTTGAGAAGACGAGGGAGCAAGACAAAGCGTCATGATCCCAAGAAGAGCGGCGGAGAATGTGGACTTAACAGCTGTTACTTTCATGCAGGAATATTCCTCTTACTAAGTTGGGTTGCAGGTTGAATCTCGGCAATCGACCATTGGGCCAAACAGATCAGCCTTTCGACTGAATCAAGCAATTCCGTACAGAGAGATGTCGTTCTAATGCACAACTCTGTGGTCAATTGCTGCCAGTTAAGCACGGTAACCCGAAGGCGTAGAGCACTTGGGCAATACACCGTAATTTACTCTCAGGACGAACGTTAGCCGCACTGAGAACTTGTGGACTTGTTAGTTTTCAAACTCTAATCTAGCGCAACCCCAGCCCATATAGTACTTTCGTATAAAAGATCGATTAGTATCAGTACCTTAGTGTTACATAGCGCAGGTAGCCAATCTTCCAGGGGGCATTTGGGCAGTTGCCAGCCTTATTGCCGCTGGCTAAATGAAGATGACGCGGCGCACAGCCACTGCTGTTCTCGAAACTCGAGAAAGAGAAGATATTCTAGGTGTGCTCGCCTTCGGTTAGTGAGTGGTCAGTAAGTAATGATGACGGTGACCTCGCCGGGATATGCGCTTGATCCATCGATTGTGTAGTGGGGATCGGCTCCCAGCAGAGAAAGCAATTCCGATGCGTTGTCGGCCGTCGATTGCGGCTTCCAATTGAGAGTCCTCCGAAAGTTCGATGGGAGGACAAGACTCGCCGCATCCATTCTGAGCACGGGAACGCCAGGTGCGTTCGCAGCGTCCGTACTGAGGCTGATGTTGTATGGAGTTGGGTGGGTGCAGCTGACTAAAACTGACGATGCCGCGTTTGCCACTGCCGCTGCATAGGTTTGGAATGTTGCGTGGGCGGGCGACGCCTGACACGAAGCCTGAACGACGGCTGACACGCTGAAGGAAGCACTTGCCGTTGCGGGACCCGCGGATTTGGCAGCAAGGCCAAACAGGAGGAGCCACAACGCGAATGCCGCAACATTGGATCGCCTGGTCACAGCCCTCCTAGGTCTTCTCAAAGCATCTGCATAATCAATCGGCAAATCTCGGCAGAATTCTAGGGTCCGAATTAACGGATCGCTGGCTCCAGCCGGTTTCTTAACGGGGTCGAAACCCTGCCGGAGCAACGTATTCTTGGCTGGGATGCATGCTGGGGCGGAAAAGACTACCCGCTTCGCGTCGGAAGGCGACTCCAATTGTGATTCAGCAAATGTGCGCGTCTGTTGGCACCGGCTGAAGGGAAGATTGCCAGCGCGGTTGTCCGATCAATCCAATTCACGCTCTCCGCTTTGAAACGGCCCGAAATCATATTGCGACCTGAGTGTCATATTCGACCTGAGTGTGGCTGCGAGAGCTGCAAGATCATCGATCTACAGGTCTTTCGCCGAACGTCTTTCTGCAATGGAATTAATCGCGCTAGAAATGCGATTAAGTAATGACAACTGTCTTACAGAGTGGTACCATCTCAAACCATCGCTGGCTAGAGGCGAGCAAGTGTCAAAGGCATCGAGTTTATGTTTGCTTTGAACGGCGAATTTAAACATATGGGCTTCTGCAAAGTAGGAGTGATTCTCACGTCATCGTCCTGCAGATTCGTTATCGCAGCACAAATGGAATTGCTCCCAAGTCCCCCATATCGATATAGGAAAGAGCTTCTTTAAGGCCTCGCCGCCACGTAACGCGCACGAGCACGTAGACAGCAGATAGCTCGGTTTGACGACCTCAGCCGAGGTGCGTGGCATAGTCCTGCCGGTGCCGATATCCAGCGACTCCATGAACCCATTGACTGATCCAAGAAGATCAGCACACTATCGCGGTCCGAACCTGACGACATAATGAACCGCGATTGAGGACAGCAAATAACCGTTGGAGGAGGCATCCATATGAGGTTTTTACGGGAATTTCTGTGTCTATTTGTGTTTGCGCTGTGCGCAATCGTTATGGCCGGGGCGCAAGAGAACGGCACGATCACTGGAGTGGTCACTGATCAATCAGGAGCGGCGGTCCCAGGTGTCACGATCACAGTCACTCACACAAGTACGGGCGAGGTACGCACCACTCAATCGAGCGCATCCGGTCTCTATGAGATTCCCGGACTCGCGGTCGGTACATACAATCTCAAAGCTGCAAAAGCCGGATTCAAGAACTACACCAAGACAGACATCGTCATGAATGTGGCGGCGACCGTCCGCGCCGATATCGCTTTTCAAGTGGGTTCGGCAAGCGAGTCCATTACCGTCAATGCGACCGCGCTAGCGGTTCAGACAGATACCAACGAAGTGAGTTCGCTGATCACCGGCGAGCAAGTGCTTCAACTCGCCACAAATGGCCGCAGCATGATGTCCCTGGTCGCTGTGGGCACCGGTGTTACCAATACGCTACCCTCCTTCAACGGTGTCTCAGCCCAGGGCAGCAGCGCCGAGATCAACTTCAACGGCATGCGATGGGACCACAACAATTGGTTGATTGACGGCGGCGAAGTCTATGACCGCGGAAGCGGCGGCAGGCTGGACGTTGCAGTCAGTCCTGACGCGTTATCCGAGTTCCAGACTCTCGCCAGCAACTACACACCTGATTACGGGATTAACTCTGGCGGCACCGTATTGATGGCTCTCAAATCCGGAACGCAAAAATTCCACGGCGGACTGTGGGAGTTCAACCGCAACGATGCGTTCGACGCCGGATACTACTTCTTCAAGCAGCAGGACGTGCCCACACCCGAACTTCGTCTGAACATTTTTGGCGGAAATATCGGCGGCCCGATTATCAAGAACAAGACCTTCTTTTTCGTGAACGAAGAGTGGCGCAGGCTTGTCCAGGGCGCCAATCCGAGCGTCACGAATACAATTCCAGCCGCGTTCTTTCCCACCGCAGGCAGCAATTTGAGCTACGTCCCACTCAGTGGAAATCCCTTGATCGTTCCTCAGACAAGTGACCCGGCAAAACTCGCAGCCTACAGTGCGGATAGTCTGGTTGCAGGACAGCCGTTTCCAAGCGTGGGAGGCGCCTATGTTATTCCAGCTAACCTGCTTGATCCCAACGCGGTTCTGTTCATGGGCACCGGCGCGATTCCCAAGCCGAATACTGCCAACGGAACCCAGTACATTGCCTCACCTAAGCAGCCGACTAACGTTCGCGAGGACGTAGTTCGCATAGACCATAACTTTAACGACAAGTACCATCTGATGGGTCATTGGATCCACGATTCGATGGAGCAGACCATTTTTCCCTCCATGTGGGACGGCGACAGCTATGTCACGGTTGGCGACGTATTCAACAATCCGACATGGGGGACGGTCATCAAGCTCACCCAGACGCTTTCTCCCACGATCCTGAATGAAACATCCATCAATGTGAACGGGAACACCATCAACATCTCGCCTACCGGCATCTATCAGCAACCCTCTGGCTGGTCTGCCGTGGGCATTTTCACCGGCAATAACACGGAGAATCGTCTTCCGTCGATTTCCTTCTCCGGTGCGCCAAACACAGAATGGAACATTAACTACTGGCCATGGCGGAACTCGTATCTCAACTATCAGCCGCGCGATGATGTGTCGTGGAGCAAGGGAAACCATCAGTTCAAGTTCGGAGCCGCTTACATGCGGAACGACAAGAACCAGCAGCAGCAGGCCGATACCCAGGGCGACTATACCTTCAACCAGTCGTCGTATTCTGGAGACGCCTATGCCAACTTCCTTCTGGGCTTTGTCAGCACGTACGCGCAACTGAACGAGCAGTCAATCTTCCACTGGCTGAACAACACATTTTCCTTCTATGCGCAGGACAACTGGCACGCTAAACCGAGGCTCACCTTGAATCTCGGCATCCGCTGGGATGGGCTGCCGCATGTCTATGAAAAGGACAACCGGACATCAAACTTCGTCCCGACCGCTTTCAGCGCGGCGAACGCACAATCGCCGAATCCCATCACAGGCAGTCTGAATCCCGCCGGTCCGGGCTTCAGCCAGCCGCCTGGCGCGCCGGTGCCGTTCTATCTGAATGGTGTCAAGTTGGCAGGTGTGGACGGATTTCCGCGAGGCCTGGTGCAGAATCACTACGGAACCTGGCAGCCGCGGGTCGGTTTTGCGTACAACCTCGACAAGAGCAACAAGACCGTCGTCCGCGGCGGCTATGGATTGTTCTTCGAACGCGTACAGGGGAACGATATCTACGGCACAGATGTCAATCCGCCGAACGCATATCAACCCAACGTCAGCTCGGTCTACTTTTCGAACCCGAACACCAGCAACATAACCGGGCAAACCGCTGCGCTGCCGTTCTTCCCTGCCGGCTTTCAGAGCCTGCAATATAGCTACCCATCCCCGGCCACACAGCAATACAGCCTGGGAGTGCAACGCGAGATAGCTCCAGCCGTGGTCGCTCAGGTCCAGTACGTCGGCATGGGCGCCTGGCACCAGAACGTTCAGCGAGCAGTCAACACACTGCCAATCAATGACATAACCGACCGGGAAGCGGTGGCCACCAGCGGAGCAAACTCAAACCTCTTCAGGATCTATCCGGGGTTTGCTGGCATTACCCAGATCGAGAATACGACGAACAGCAACTATAACTCGTTACAGGCGGGCCTGCGCATGCAGAACCGTCATGGGTTAAGTCTCCAACTGGCGTATACCTATGGCCATGAGATCGACATCCAGAGCGGCGACCTGGGTTCCACAAACCAGCAGGGTTCCGGCGGCCTTCTATCCAACCCCTTCGACACCAGATATGACCGCGGCTCGGGTGTCATCGACCGCCGTCACGTATTCAACGCCAACTACATCTACAATTTCGCCTCGTTCGAGGATCGGGGTACAGCCATGCGCTTATTACTGGGTGGCTGGACCTTCTCCGGCGTTACCGTAGCCACGAGTGGAAATCCCGTCAACGTTACCTACTCGCCGGACACGCTGGGATTGGGTGGTGGCACAACCAATCGTCCGAACTTCGATCGCAGCCAGAGAAGCTACCCGAAAAAGCAGCTCGCATGGTTCAACACTGGAGCCTATGCGTCTCCGACGGCACCGTGGGCTGGAGGCCCCAATCAGGGCTACGGCACTGCGGGCAAGGACTCGATGGTGGGTCCTGGCCTCTACAACTGGAACCTGAGCTTGTTCAAAGAGTTTCGGATAACCTCGGCGGAGGGGCCTCGATTCCAGCTACGCGCTGAGTCGTACAACACCTTCAATCACACGCAATGGAATGGCATCAGCACCGGGTTCACGAACAGCAACTTCGGACAAATCACCTCGACGAACGATCCGCGCACCTGGCAGTTTGGCGGCAAGTTCATCTTCTGAAAGGTCAGCCTCAATTTTGCGCAGTGGAGTTTAACCTCCACTGCGCTTTCTCATGTTGACCGGTTTCAAGACCTATGAGGATTGCTGGTCAAATGAATCTAGAGGCCAATGCTCGGCAGCCTCGCGGCCACTGCCGATTCGATCGAGCCGCCGTTGTCCCGTCAGGAACGACAATTTTGCAACTCGCGGCAAGCATTTAGAAAACCGATTGAGTTCACGTGCTCAAAAGCGCGGCGCGCAAATTTGATCAACTCGAAGTCCATTGCTCATGAAATTGCCTGCGCCTCGGGGAATCCGAACAAACCCGCCTTTAGTCTGTAACGATCTGGTGAATGAGTTGCCATGGGCAATTGTTCAGACAAAATCTGGCTTCTCTCTCAATGACAACGGGGTATGATGAGATTCTCTATGCTGCCTAAAAGGGTGGTGAGCGGGTTGTCCTGTCGAGCACAGGCATTGTCTTTCAAGCAAGCTGTACCGGAGTCCCCCAACAATGGACAGTGGAAGCGTAGAAGCGAATTCACGTGAAGTTGCATTGGTTGAGACGGTTAACGGCTCGCGTGCAGACGAAGCACTGCACGCGAGCGAAGAGAAATACCGCATCGAACAGGGTCTGGTAATTGGCCAAGTAATTCTGAATGATGCGGGCGAGGGCGTCGACTACCGGATTCTGGAAACCAATGCACAATTTGAGCGCCTGATGGGCTTGCGGCCAGAGGCGCGTCTAAGCGGCAAATCGTTCCGGGAACTCATCCCGATTGTGGATGACCGGTGGCTTCGGCTGCTGGGCCGCGTAGCGATCGGCAGCGAGCCTGCTCGGTTTGAGATGTATGCGGTGACGCGGGACCGGTGGTTTGACGTCCATGCGTTTCGCGTTGGCGATCCGTCACTCCGGCACGTTGCCTGTTTCTACAGCGACATATCGCAGCAACATAGGATCATCCAGGCTTCGCCGAATAGCGAGAAAGTTCAGCAGTTTCTGCTGAAGTTGAGCGATGCACTGCGGCCAATCGCCGATCCGATCGAGATCATGCGGATGGGGCCGGAGGTGCTTGCGCGCGAGTTGAATGTGTCAGTCGCCGGCTATGTCGAGATGGGAGAAGACGGCGAGAGCATGGTGATCGGGGCTCAGTATGCGGATGGACGCATGCCCGGGTTAGAGGGTTCTTGCCAATTTTCGGAGTTCGGGAACGGATTTGGTCCGGCCCTTGCAGCGGGCGAGAATCTCTTCATATCGGATATCTACGAAGATCCGCGCGGGCCGGCGGGAGGCTCTGAAAAAACGAGGAGCTTCAAGATACGCTCGGTCACTGGAATTCCCATGATCAAGGGCGGGCGGCTCGAGTCCTTTCTCTACGCAGCGCATTTTGAGACGCGCACTTGGCTGGAGTGGGAGCGGGAGATTATTCGCCAGGCTGCGGTCCGAACGTGGGCGGCAGTAGAGCGGGCGCGTGCCGAAGCCGCCCTGCGCGAAAGCCTGGAGAAGTATCACTCGCTGTTCGATTCGATCGATCAGGGTTACGCCGTTCTGGAGGTGATCTACGAGAACGGCGCTCCCGCGGATGCGCGCTTTATTGAAGCTAATCGAATTTTCGAGAAGCAGACTGGGTTAACAAATTACGTCGGGAAGAAAAGGAGCGAACTCGTCCCGCAGGTCGAAAGGGGGAACTGGCTCGATATCTATGCTCAGGTAGCGGAAACCGGTGAATCGGCTCGTTTTGAGAGATACTCCCACGGCTTGGGCCGCTGGTTCAGTGTTTTCGCTTCACGCGTTGGTGGGGAAGGCAGCCACCTCATCAATGTGGTGTTCGATGACATCACAGAGCGGAAGCGGACTGAAGAGGCGCTGCGCAGCAGCGAAGAGAAACAGGCATACAAACTAAAGCTGGCCGAAGCGCTCCGTCCCCTTTCTGATCCGATCGAAATTCAAGGGACGGCCAGCAAGACACTCGGCGAACACCTGCGAGCAAACCGGGTGTTCTATGGCGAGATCGATGAAGAGTCAGGCCGCGTGCTGGTTGAACGAGACTTTGTGCGCGAGGGAACGCCAAGCGCACTCGGACAACATTCAATGGAGGTCTTCGCCTGGCTTCGATCGTCACCTCAGAAGCATGCGCCGACGGTCGTGAAGGATGTTCGAACCTCCGAGACGCTCCCAGAGGCCGACCGCGCGGGACTGGCTGAGGCACAGGCGGGAGCCTTTATCGCCGTTCCACTGATCAAGGATGGCCGTCTGGTGGCTTGCCTGTGCGCCACGGGGGCTTTGCCACGGGACTGGACGGAGGATGAGGTCGAACTCGTCTGGCATACCGGCGAACGGACATGGGCCGCGGTGGAGCGCGCTCGCGCGGAAGCAGCACTGCGTGCAAGCGAAGAGAAGTATCGCACCCTGTTCGATTCAATCGACAACGCGATCACGGTGCTTGAGGTCCTCTACGACGATCATGGGGTGGCGTCGAATCTTCGCTTCATTGACACCAACAGACTCTTCGAAGAACAGACTGGATTGAGAAATCATCTCGGGAAGACCTCGAGTGAATTGCTTCCCAATCTTGAGGACTCCTGTATCCAGCAGTATGCCAGGGTCGTCGAGACCGGGCAGTCGGTTCGGTTTGAGAGTTTTTCGCACGATTTCGGGCGTTGGATCAGCATTTTCGCTTCGCGTGTCGGCGGTGAAGGCAGCCACCTGGTGAATGTAGTCTTCTATGACATCACAGAGCGGAAGTATGCTGAGGTAGATCTTCGTGAGAGCGAAGAAAGACAGGCGTATCTGCTGAAGCTGAGCGATGCTCTGCGGCCGCTTTCAGATCCGATAGAAATTCAGGGAGTGGCAAGTCGGCTGCTTGGCGAGCATTTGCAGACAGACAGGGCCTTCTATTCCGAGCCCGATGAAGCGCGTGGTCAACTTGTGGTTGAACGAGACTACGCGCGGGGAGGCGTGCCGAGTCTGGCGGGACGGTATCCGCTGGATGCCTGGGCCTGGATTGAACTGTCAACGCAAAGGGGCGAACCGGCGGTGATCGAAAATGTGCGAACGTCGCCGCTGATTCCAGATGCTGACCGCGCGGTGATTCTGAGCACCAGGGTGAGCGCTTTTGCCTGTGTCCCGCTGCTGAAGGACGGCCGGAAGGTGGGCGCATTGTGTGCGGCCGACATGGAGCCGCGGATTTGGAAACCAAGCGAAGTTGACTTGGTAAAGGAGACGGCGGAACGCACGTGGGCAGCAGTGGAGCGCGTGCGAGTCGAGGCAGCATTAAGCGCAAGCGAGGGAAGATATCGCACCCTGTTCGAATCGATCGACCAGGGGTACACACTGCTGGAGGTCGTCTACGACACAAATGGCGTGGCCAACGATATACGCTTTCTCGCGACCAACCGTGTTTTCGAACGACAGACGGGGATGACGGATTATCAAGGGAAGACGGCGCGCGAGTTGAATCCGAATCTTGAGGAACATTGGATCAAGACGTATGCGCGCGTCGTCGAAACCGGGGAATCGGTTCGTTTTGATAATTACGTCAAGGAAATCGGCCGCTGGTTCAATGTATTTGCGTCCCGCGTGGGCAACGGCGGAAGCCGGATCGTCAGTGTGGTTTTCGATGACATCACGGAGCGGAAGGAGGCTGAGGTTGCGCTTCGCGAGAGTGAAGAGCAGAAAGCCTACCTGCTGAAGCTGAGCGATGCGCTGCGGCCAATATCGGATCCGATCGAAATCGAGGGAACGGCGAGCAAATTGCTTTGCGAGGCGCTAGGGGCAGACCGGACACTGTACGCGGAAATCGATGCTGCGTTGGGCGACATTGTGATTGCACGCGACTTTGTGCGTAATGGTGCACCAAGCCTGGTCGGACACTATCCGATCGAAGACTTTGCGTGGATTGGACCGAGAGCTCGGATGAGCCGGCCGACGGTTGTGGACGATGTGAGAACGGCGCCGTTCATTCCGGATCCTATGCGCGGAACAATTGTGGATGCACGTGTGGGTGCTTTTGTTGCTGTACCTCTGATTAAGGACAGCCGGCTGGTGGCCGCACTATGTGTGTGTGAGTTGGAGCCGCGGGCTTGGACCACGGCGGAAGTGAGACTTGTACAGGAGACCGCGGAGCGGACCTGGTCCGCGGTAGTGCACGCAAGGGCAGAGACAGCGTTGCGCGAGAGCGAGGAGCGGTTCCGGCTCTTTCTTGAGAACGTTCACGAGTACGCGCTTGTGCAGTTGGATACGGAACTGCGAATCACGAGCTGGAACCCGGGAGCGGAACGGATCTTCGGGTACTCATCGAAGGAAGTTCTGGGAAGGCCATTTTCGCTGCTGCTTTCAACCGAGGATCGTGAAATCCATATTCGGTGCATGGAGATTTCGAACCTGGAAGGCGAAGGCCGCGACGAAGAAGTGCGCTGGCTCGTTCACAAGGATGGGACACGGATCTGGACCCGATGGGTGACCGAGCCGATTCGTAATAAGGACGGACAGATTATCGGACTGGCAAAGGTGCTGCGCGACGAGACCGAACGGCTGAAGACCGAGACGAGTCTGCAACAGAGCGAAAAGCTTGCGGTCGTTGGCCGCATGGCGAGCTCGATTGCACATGAGATCAACAACCCGCTGGAGGCGGTAACGAACCTCATCTACCTGGCACGAAGGGGCGCTGTTTCGCCCGAGGTTGGCGAAATTCTGGAACAGGCGGAGCGCGAGCTGGCACGCGTGACCCACATTACGACGGCGACGCTGCGCTTTCACCGGCAGACGACGGAGCCGCACGTCGTGGATATCGAGGAAATTCTCGAGTCTGTGCTTGTTCTCCATGAGGGACGGTTGAAGTCAATGGGGGTTGCGGCCGAGCGGAGATATAGCCGACATCCTTTGATCAGCTGCCAGGCGGTCGAGGTTCGGCAGGTGATTGCGAATCTCGTGGGCAACGCGATTGATGCGATGCTGAAGAATACGGACGTGCGGCGGCTGGTTGTGCGCGTGAGGAAGGCTTTGGATCCGGCAACGGGCGAAGAAGGCGTCCGGGTAATGATTGCGGATTCCGGTGTGGGGATCCAGGAGCCGGTGCGGCATCACGTGTTTGAGCCGTTCTTCACGACAAAGCCCGCAACAGGAACGGGGCTAGGGTTGTGGCTCAGCTCGGAGACGGTGAAGAGACACCAGGGGACGCTACGGTTCCGGAGCAGAACGAACGGGAAATATCGGGGAACCGTATTTTCGCTGTTTCTGAAGGCGTAGCTTCTGTGCTGATGTCCAATCGGGACAACTTAGCTGCCCGACCCGGATGTGATTCTCGATGCGAAGAATTCGAGGAGATCGCGGACCGCGCGACCGGCTGTCGTTCGCCCTGCCAGCACTTCTTGCTCGAGCATAGCCATGCGCTGCTGCACGACCGGATCTGAGTGGAACAGCTGCTTCAATCCCTGTTCGACGTTCTCATGCATCGATCGGCGCGCCTGTTCCTGCCGGGCCTGCGCAAACCAGCCGCTTGCTTTTATGACAGTCGTAAATTCAAGGACGCACGACCACAGATCCGCCACTCCGCGATCTGTTTTCGCCGAGCACGCGATCGCCCGCGGCACCCAGCCGGAAGGGGACGCGGCCAGGAAATGCAATGCATTTTTGGCTTCGGTGCGTGCACGTTCGGCGGCCCGAAGATTGTCGCCGTCGGCTTTGTTGACCACCACGAGGTCAGCCATCTCCATAACGCCGCGCTTGATGCCTTGCAAGTCATCGCCTGCCCCGGCCAGCGTGACGAGAAGGAAAAAGTCGACCATCTCGCGCACGGCTGCTTCGGACTGTCCGACGCCGACTGTTTCGACAAGGATGTTCCGGTAGCCGGCAGCTTCGCATAACAGGATCGCTTCGCGCGTATTCTGCGAAACCCCGCCATGGGTGCCGCGTGATGGGGACGGCCGAATAAAGGCCATGTCGCTGGACGAAAGATACGTCATGCGTGTTTTGTCGCCGAGGATGCTTCCGCCGCTGAGCTGGCTGCTGGGGTCGATGGCGAGCACTGCTACCTTTTCGTTGCGTTGCGTGATGAGGTATTTACCAAGCGCTTCGATGAGGCTGCTCTTGCCGGCGCCAGCCACTCCGGTCACTCCGACACGGATCGAATTGCCACTCGCAGGCAGACATCCCTCAATGATCTGCTCGGCGAGTTGGCGGTCTTCCGCGCGCGCGCTTTCCATCAGCGTGATGGCCCTGGCCAGCACGGAGCGATCGCCCCTCAGGATCCCTTCAACCAATTGATTCAGGGAGACGCCCTCTTTACGTTTTGAGCCGCGCAGCGTGCCTATTGGCTGGGCTGGCGTGACGCAACCGGGCTTGACGTGTAGCGCGCTCTGGTTCGCATTGGTCAAATCGGCCAGATCGATCAATCAGCACCGCCCACCAACGCGACTGGGGCTGAGAGCCCGCAGCATATGCTGCGCCGCTATGGGAATCACTGTCCCGGGTCCGTAAATGCCCGCGACCCCGGCGTTGTATAGAAATTCGTAATCCTGCGGCGGAATCACGCCACCTACGACAACTGCAATGTCCTCATGTCCTGACTTGCGCAGTTCGTTGATCAGTTCAGGCACGAGTGTCTTGTGTCCCGCGGCCAGCGAAGACACGCCAACAACATGCACATCGCTCTCGACTGCAAAACGAGCTACCTCACCGGGAGTCTGGAAGAGCGGCCCAATATCCACGTCAAAGCCGATGTCGGCCAGAGCGGTGGCAATCACCTTGGCTCCGCGATCGTGTCCATCCTGGCCCATCTTGGCAACGAGAATGCGCGGCCTTCGTCCCTCTTCCTGTTCAAACTCGATAACCATCTCGCGCGCTTTTCGGAATTCCTCTACGTCGGCAGCGCCAGAGGAGTAAACGCCAGAGATGGTGTGCGTGACAGCCGCGTAGCGTCCCCAGACCTTCTCGAGCGCAAAGGAAATCTCACCCAGTGTCGCTCGAGCGCGAGCTGCATCGACGGCGCATTCCAGGAGATTGCCGTTGCCTGCGTTTGCGCACTCTTCGAGGCGTGCAAGCGTTCGCTCGACAGCCTTCGGATCGCGATCATACTTTAATTGTTGCAGTCTCTCGATCTGCGCCGCTCGCACTGCAGCGTCATCGATGTCGAGAACCGGAATCTGCGGCTCTTCGGATGCGCGATACGCATTGACCCCGACGATCACATCCTTCCCGGAATCGATGCTTGCCTGTCTACGGGCGGCGGCCTCTTCAATGCGCATCTTGGGAATGCCGGCTTCAATCGCCTTGGTCATTCCTCCCAGATCTTCAACCTCTTCAATCAGGTTCCATGCGGCGTGCATCAGTTCGTGCGTGAGCCGTTCGACATAGCATGAGCCCGCCCAGGGATCGATAACGCGGGTGATACTGGTCTCCTGCTGGAGGTAGATTTGCGTGTTGCGGGCAACGCGCGCGGAGAACTCCGTCGGCAGCGCTAATGCTTCGTCAAGAGCATTAGTATGCAACGACTGCGTGTGGCCTAATGCCGCGGCAAGCGCCTCCACGCAGGTGCGCACCACGTTGTTATATGGATCCTGCGCTGCCAGGCTCCAGCCTGAAGTCTGACAATGTGCGCGAAGAGCGAGAGACTTCGGATTCTTCGGTTGGAAACGCTGCACGATCTTCGCCCACAGGACACGTGCGGCGCGGAGCTTGGCAATCTCCATGAAGTGGTTCATGCCAATGCCCCAGAAGAAGGAAATGCGCGGAGCAAAATCGTCGATGTTGAGCCCAGCGCTGACTCCGGTACGCAAATACTCAAGGCCATCGGCAAGTGTGTAAGCCAGCTCGAGCTCGGCGGTGGCCCCGGCTTCCTGCATGTGGTAGCCACTCACGCTGATGCAGTTGAACTTCGGCATGCGGGCAGCGCAGTAACGGAAAATATCGCCCACAATGCGCATCGACTGCGTGGGCGGGTAGATATAGGTGTTCCGCACCATGAATTCTTTGAGGATGTCATTCTGAATCGTTCCGCTGAGTTTCTCCGCGGCGACTCCCTGCTCTTCGGCCGTAACAATATAGAAGGCCATGATGGGCAGCACCGCACCGTTCATCGTCATCGACACCGACATGCGATCGAGCGGAATCTGATCGAACAACATCTTCATGTCGAGGATGGAATCGATGGCTACGCCGGCCTTCCCCACGTCGCCCTTCACCCGCTCGTGATCGGAGTCGTAGCCGCGATGGGTGGCGAGATCGAAAGCAACTGAGAGACCCTTTTGTCCGGCGGCCAGGTTGCGGCGGTAGAACGCGTTGGACTCTTCGGCAGTGGAAAATCCTGCATACTGCCGGATGGTCCACGGTTGCATCACGTACATGGTGCTGTAAGGTCCGCGGAGGTAAGGCGGAATGCCGGCGGCGTACTCAAGATGCTCGAGGCCCGTCAAATCCTCGCGAGTGCACCAGGGCTTGATCGCAATATGCTCCGGCGAGAGCCACTCCTCGGCTTGCGCTGAAGAGCCGTGCACCACAGTCGAATTGAAATCGATCTTGGAAAAATCCGGACGCATTGCTATTCCCCGATTCCAATCTGCTGCTGGAGCCTTGAAAGAACCTCGACGGCGTTGCTGCGAAGGTGAATGAATTCCGTGATACCGAGATTCCGTAGATCCTCGGTAGAATCCGGATTTCCCGCGATGACGACTGTTGCAGCGCGGCCGCGGTCTCTCAGCAACGGCAGCAACTCTCGGGCGATGGCAGGATATTCTGCGTCTGCGCTGCACAAAACGATCAGATCGGCATCGCAGCCGGCGATTTGACCCGCGCTTTCGAACTGCTGTTTGTGCGATGCCAGCCCCGCACAAGCCAGAAAGTCTGCCGAAAACTGCGAGCGGGCGCTCCGCATCCTGGGGTCGCCGATCTCCGCAAGCACAATACGCGGTTGTCTTCCTGTTCGTCTCTCGAAACGCTCCGTGCGCAGCCGAAGATGCTCAAAAGCTTGTGCCGCGCGAGAACCAGAGTTCACGCGCGCCGCGTCGGTCCTGTCCAGCACTCTCTCCGATGCATCTGCAAAACGGTTTGTCCCCGTGAAAACACGTCGCCGGGATGCCGCAGCCTGCTCTCGCAAACTGGTTCGGCGTTCCAACACAGATGCAATCACGTCAGCTTCAATCGCCTTTCGATAACCGCCAGCTGTCTCGAGTTCCTGAAATGATTTCCACGCCTTGGAAGCGATTGAGCTCGTGAGCGCTTCGACAAGGTACGCACCGCCGAGCGGATCGGCAACCCGGGAAAGAAGCGCTTCCTGCTTGAGAACGATTTGAGTATTTCGTGCCAGCCGTCGGCTGCTCTCATCCGGCTGCCTGTAGCATTCATCGAAGGGTGCAGCAGAGATGGAGTCCGCACCTCCCAGGATGGCGGAGATCACTTCTGTCGTCACCCGCAGAATGTTGACGTGCGCATCATAGATAGTTTCGTTCCATCGCGCCGTATTCGCATGGATCTGCGCGCGCCCAGCTGCGTATGTTTCCCCAAAGCTTTCCATCGCCTTTGCCCACGCCATACGAAAGGCCCGCAGTTTCGCAATCTGAATGAAGAACTCCGGCCCCATTGCAAACGAGAAGCTCACGGAACCTGCGATGTGATCGACATTCAGGCCACGCTCCTGCATCTCGACGACGAAGTCCACCGCGGCCGAAAGCGCGAACCCAACCTCCTCGATGGCGCCGGCCGCGCGCTCATGAAACGCATCGGCATGGATGACGAAGGGCCTGAAGCCAGGCGACCGGTCGCGGATCAATTCGGCTGAGAAATCAAGATCTGCGAGCGGATCAATGTCCGCTGAGACGCCTGCCCCGTGCGGCCGCTTCTGCAGTCGCTCGTTGAGGGTGCGAGCCGCGTCCTTGCCGAGGCCCTCTAAACAAATGGGAATCTCGTTGAGATTCGCGAGAAGAAGAGCGAGGTCTGATGAATTCTTGATGGTAGAGCCCGAAAATGCGATCCCTTCGGCTCCGGCCTTCACGGCAGCGCAAGCGGCGCGATTTGCTTCTTCCGGATCGGAACTATCGATCTTTTCGCGAATGCGCCAGCCGCCGCCCGGCCGCGTGCCCCGAACGAAGGGAAATTCTCCGGGAGCTGAATCCGGACAACGCAGACCAGCCAGATCGTCGGCCCTGTAGTATGGCCTGACCGCGAGTCCCTCTTCCGGATGCCAGGTCAGTTTGGAAGCGTAGTCCGAGCCTTTAAGGTTTTCGCGGATGAGACTTTCCCACCGCTCCGTACTTACGGGTGGGAACTCCGACAGAAAATTATGCGCTGCCATCTCTACTTGCTCTCAGGATCTTCGACGAGCTCAATCAGAACGCCGAATGGGTTCTCTTCTTTCGACTTCGGATGGACAAAGAACACGGTGGTGCCGCGCGACCCCTTGCGCGGCGCCGAATCGATGAGTTTGAATCCTGCAGCGCGCATCGCGTCAAAGGCGCGCCGGGCATCCTTCACGCGGAATGCGATATGCGCCAGACCGCCGCGACCGCCATTCTTATCGATTGTTTTCTGTACTGGCGAATCTGTGCTGAGAGGTTCAAGCAACTGAATCAGGTTGGGGCCGTCGCCGATCTGCAGCAGTGCTTCGCGCACCTGGTCCGAACCCAGCACGTCTTCGCGATGAATCACCCGGAATCCGAGCATCTCGTATCCCTTCACTTGGCCGTCCAATTCGCCTTGCCTCACAGCAATTGCCACGTGATCGACAAACAAGATTCCAGGTACTTCGGCGAGAGAACGATCAACTTCTGTCTGACTCTCTTCTGCTGAAGTTCCACTTATGTATTCAGTGATCGCTGCCATTATTCGAACTCCACGAGCAACTGGTTCACCTTTACTGAGGATCCCGGAGTGACCAGCACACTCTTCACCTGAGCCGCCTGCGGCGCTGTGATCTGCATTTCCATCTTCATGGACTCCAGCACCATGACTATGTCGTTCGGCTGCACCGCCTGTCCCGGCTCAACGTCAACCCTCATCACCATGCCCGTGACCGGGCTGCGGCACTCCTTCTCGTTGCTCTCGGTTTCAGGGTCTTGCAGCGCAATCATTGGCTCGGGGGCGGACGGGGGGACAAACGCGGAAGGAGCAGGCGGGTACGGCGGATAATCCGGCGCGCTCTCGGCCGCTTCCAGAATCTCGATCTCGGCCTCGTATGCCTTGCCGTCAATGGTGATGCGAAGCTTCAATGCCCTCTCCTTTACCTCTCGGCCTCAACTCACCCGCGAACGCGAAGGTTGTGCGATCCCTGCACCAACACACGGCCCTGTTGCGACCAGGGACTCGATGCCGCCTTGATCGATCGAATCTGCGCATCCTGACCGAGTGTTGCAACCGCTGCTGCCGCGATTACTGCTCGAATCTCCGGGGCAACATACTGAGTTTCGTCCGCGTTCTGGCTCTCGTCCTGCTCATTCCTCGCGGCGGCGAGGAGTTGCGCGTCGCTTACCACTGGAACCATATGGTGCTCGACGAGGCGCGTTTCCAGGGCGCGGATGGCGTCATCGAGCGCAGCGAGCTGGTCTGCGAGCTTCAGTTGCCGGTCGGCGACGATCTGGCGCAATTTGCGGAGCATCAGCATGTAGCTGGCTGCACTTCCCGCGGCAACCAACGCCAGAATCAAAATCAGATCTGTCCAATGAAGTGCCACAACCACGTCCTCACAGCGGAATCAGTCCGTGTTTCTTTTGCGGGCGCAACTCGCGTTTGCCGTGCAACGACTCCAGAGCAAGCGCCAGATATTTGCGCGTTTCCGCGGGCTCGATGATTTCGTCGACCAGACGACGCCCCGCGGCGATATACGGGTTCGCGAAGGTTTCGCGATACTCTTCCACCAGCTCCTGGCGACGAGTAACCTGGTCGTGCGACGCCTCAATCTCGTGGCGAAACACAATCTCGGCAGCGCCCTCCGCTCCCATCACCGCGATCTCAGCGGTCGGCCAGGCAACGACGCGGTCCGCACCCAGGCCTTTGGAGCACATCGCGATGTATGCGCCGCCGTAAGCCTTGCGCAACACGACCGTGATCTTGGGAACCGTTGCCGCGGAATACGCAAACAGCAGCTTGGCTCCATGGCGAATGATGCCGCCGCGCTCCTGCTCCACGCCGGGAAGAAAGCCAGGCACATCGACAAACGTGAGTAGCGGAATGTTGAATGCGTTGCAGAAGCGCACAAAACGGGCTGCCTTATCCGAGGCATTGATGTCGAGCACGCCGGCCATCGCGCTGGGCTGATTGGCAACGATGCCGACCGGCCGCCCCTGCAGGCGGCCAAAACCGATGACGATGTTCGGCGCGAACCCGGGTTGAATCTCAAGAAAGTCGTTGTAGTCGACAACGCGGCTGATGATGCCGCGCACGTCGTAGGCAATCTTGGGATCGACCGGCACAATCGAGTTCATGTCCGAGTCAGACTTGATGCGCGAATTGAACGGCATGCGTGGCGGATCTTCAAGATTGTTCGAAGGCATGAAGCTTAGAAGCTTTCGGCAAAGCTGCAGGGCTTCCTTGTCGTCCTCTGCGATCAAGTGCACCACGCCCGACCGGTTCATCTGCGATTGTGGACCGCCGAGCTCCTCGGCGCTTACATCTTCTCCGGTCACTTGCTTGATAACTTGTGGGCCGGTAATGAACATGCGTGCCTGACGCGTTTGGATCACGAAGTCGGTCAGCGCAGGACTGTACGCTGCGCCGCCTGCACATGGGCCGCAGATAACGGCGATCTGGGGAACAGTGCCGGAGAGTTGCACGTTGCGGTAGAAGACGCGGGCGTAACCGTCGAGACTGTCGATGCCCTCCTGCACACGCGCGCCGCCGGAATCGTTGATGAAGACGAATGGAGTGCCGGTTTTGAGCGACATGATCATCATTTCGACGATCTTGCTGCAGTGCACCTCTCCCGCAGCGCCTCCCAGCACCGTGAAGTCCTGGCTGGCCAGGTGAATGAGACGACCTTCGACCGACCCGGCCCCTGCCACAACACCATCCGAGGGCAGAACTTTGCCGGCCATGCCAAAGTAGGAGGCACGGTGCACCGCAAAGATTCCCACCTCTTCAAAGCTGGACTTGTCGACAAGAGCGGCAATGCGCTCGCGTGCGGTCAGCTTGCCGGATGCATGCTGCTTTTCGACCCGATCCCGGCCGCCGCCAAGCTCCAGTTCAGCGCGCCGGGCGCGCAAGTCGGCGATCCGCTCCTGCATGGTTTTGGCTTTCACGCGTTCTTCCAGCTTGGCCATTCACACTCCAGATCCCGCGTCCGCTCTAAACTGCCGATGCCGGTCGTAAATCGTTCACGACGCAGGCCGCGAACCTGCTCGGCGGGCATTCATCAGACCGTAACCTCCGCAATTCTAAGCGTGGAACAGGGATGAAGATGTGACCGGGTTCACGTTGCCGAGCGAACGGATTGCGCGATCCAAATGGTGCGAAATATCAGTACCATGCACAATTCGGAATAGGGTTATAATCGTGTCGGTCTTTCGCCTTAGTTGTTGATAATAGGTAGCTTATATAAATAAAGACAACGCGATCTCGCATCAAATCCAGATCTAGTTTCCGACCACGAGAACCTGGAAACTGCTGTCGACCGCACTCATCTTCAAAGGCGCTCCGTTGATCGGTGGGTTATTCAGCTCGGCCCCATAGATGACGCTGGCAAGATATACCTCGCCGTTCGAGGGATTAATGGCCAGTGTCCGCGCATTCTGCCGCGTAGGAAGGATCTGGACCACGGAGTAGGTATCTGTCACGTCCTGGCGAATGATGGTGAGGCTCCCATTGCTGCCTCCATTCGCCGTAAAGATCAGCCCGCGATTCGGGTCGTAACCGATTGTGTCGGCACCAAGACCGATGGGGAGCACTGCCACCGTCTGGCCGGTGTCCGCGTTCAAGGCGACCATGCGCATATTGGTGCACGCGGCAAAGAGGCGACCATGGGCGGAGTCGATGGCAAGTGCGCGCGGATGCTGACAATTGGCATCGAGCGGAAGTGCATCGGGAACGGCTTCGGCAGGCGGGGCCGGCTTTGCGCCGCGAGTCCAATCAAGCAGGAGTGCCTTGTCTTTTGTCCCGGCCATACTGGTCTGCGTTGCCGCTTGCCGGGTATTCGCCCCGGGCTGGGTAACGGGTCGCGTGGCTGGCTGCGACACGGGTTGCGCATCGATGACCCGGTGCACTGCGGATCCGATTGCCTGGGCATCGAGCCGGAGAATCTGGTTGCGATCGGCGACGGCGATGTAGACCCGGCCGTTGCCGTCATCCTGCGCGAACCCAAGGCTCCCAGAAAGGACGACCTGCGCAAGTGCGATCCTGCTCTCCGTATCGATCACCGTGATGGTCGATTCCGTCCCTCCTGTTGCGGCGCCACGCGGAGGAACCGCACGCGAGGGCGGAGTTTGTCTGGAAGACCCGGTCTGGGTTCCGCTGGTTTGGTTTCCGGTCGCAGTCGCCTGAGAACCCACCACAAAGAGAAGCCCGCTGGTTGGGTCGAGGGCCATGGAGCGTGGAGACGGTCCCGTTGGAACGCTCGCAACCACTTGAAAGCTGCGCCGATCGAAGATTCGAATCATGTCCGCAGGGCCATCGCTGATATATCCGTAATATCCATCCCGATCGAGAACGATGGCATGTGCCTCGCGCAGCCCCCTGACGATTCCGGCGACGGCGCCGGATTCCACATCGACTACCTGCACGCTGGGTCCGTGGGCAATGAACAACTGGTGGGCCGCGGGGTCCATGGTCATGTAGTCCCATTCGCCGCCTCCGCCGACTACCCATATTTTGGTGATGTAGAAGGGGTGCGACGGGGTCGCTGTGGGCGGTGGCGGAACCGGGGTTAGCTGTGCGGATGCTACGCTGCACACTACCAGCCCGAGGCTCAGGAAGATCCTCATGAGAGACCGCTCCTTTTAGGGTTTGACGCTCTAAATGCTTCTGACGCTCAGGTTTTTTGGTCGGACGATGATTTGGGCCCCGTCGATCTAAGAACAAAATTCACAACTCCGAAATGTCTGTAGCATCAGAATCGGAGAGGCCGTGCACGGCCAAACGACCTGAGTGCGCGCTGCATTCGATGGGTTCAGAATTCAAGATCAGAAAGGATGCCTGGAGATGGATGCTCGTCAGCTGAACGAAACAGCAAAAGCCATGGTTGCCGGCGACAAGGGTCTGCTGGCCATGGATGAAAGCACCCCCACAGCCAACAAACGCTTTGCCGCGATCGGCATTCCTCAGAATGAGGAGACCCGCCGCGCCTATCGCGACATGATCGTCACCGCCCCGGGCCTCGGCGAGGCCCTTAACGGTGCCATCCTTGTGGACGAAACCATCCGCCAGCAAACGAAAGCCGGGGTTCCATTCGCCAGGGCGCTCGAAAAGCAGGGGATTATTCCGGGCATAAAAGTCGACGCCGGGGCCAAGCCGATGGCGGCGCACCCGAACGAAAAGATCACGCAAGGTTTGGATGGCCTTCGCGAGCGCTTAGCTGAGTATGTGAAGCTAGGTGCCCGCTTCGCCAAGTGGCGAGCCGTCATTACGATCGGGGACGGCATCCCAAGTGAGGGATGCCTCGAGGCCAACGCCCTCATTCTCGCTCTCTATGCCGCGCTCTGCCAGGAAGCTGGTCTGGTGCCCATTGTCGAGCCCGAGGTGCTGATGGATGGTGACCACACCATGGAGCGCTGCGCCGAGGTGACGGAACGGACCCTCCACACAGTTTTTGCTCAACTCGTCGCCCAGCGCGTCCTGCTCGAGGGCATGATTCTGAAGCCCAACATGGTTGTTCCGGGATTGAAGTGCCCGCGTCAGAACAGCAACGAAGAGATCGCCGACGCGACCGTACATTGCCTGCTGCGCACCGTCCCGGCCGCTGTGCCCGGTGTCGCATTCCTTTCCGGAGGTCAATCCGGCGAGCTTGCCTCTGCGCGCCTCAGCGCGATGAACGCCCGATTCAAGGGCCGGATGCCATGGGGTCTGGCATTCTCGTTTGCGCGCGCCATCCAGGAACCGGCCATGACCATCTGGCACGGCGAAGACGCTAACGTGCCCGCGGCGCAAAAGGCTCTTGTGCATCGGGCCCGGTGCAACGTTGCCGCTCGTCGGGGCGAATACTCCCCGGCAATGGAGAAGCAGTGACTGGCACGCGCTTCATCAAGGATTTCGGCATTCGCCCCGGCGCGCATGTGCGGCTCAGCGATTTTGATCCGGGATTCAAAGGCAAACACAGCAAGAGTCATGCGCTCCGCAAGGCGGAGAAGCTATGCGAGAAAATGAGCGATCTGCAGCAGAAGCTCTTCGCCGAACGCAAACGCTCGCTGCTCATTTGTCTGCAGGCGCTCGATGCCGGCGGCAAGGATGGCGTGGTCAAGCACGTTGTCGGCTCGATGAACCCTGACGGCTGCCACGTCGCCAATTTCAAGGAGCCTACGCCGGAAGAGCTGGCTCACGATTTCCTGTGGCGCATCGAAGCACAGACACCGAAACGCGGTGAAATCGCTATCTTCAATCGCTCTCACTACGAAGATGTTTTGATTGCGCGCGTGCACAACCTTGTGCCGAAAGAAGTCTGGTCGAAGCGATACGAGCAAATCAACGACTTCGAGCGCCTGCATGCCGACAGCGGTACGCGCATTCTGAAGTTTTTTCTCCACATCAGCAAGGACGAGCAACTGAAGCGATTCGAGCAGCGGCTCGACGATCCCACCAAGCGATGGAAGATCAGCGAAGCCGACTACACTGAGCGTGAGTACTGGGACGACTACACGCGAGCCTACGAAGATGCACTCGCCAAGTGCAATACAGAAGATGCTCCCTGGTTTGTGATTCCGGCTAACCACAAGTGGTTTCGTGACCTGGCCATCTCGGAGATCATCGTGGCGACACTGGAATCCATGAATATCCAGGTGCCAAAACCAACTGTCGATATCGAGAAGATCCGACGTAAATATCACTCGGCAGTCAGCGAGGAGAAACGCGGCAAAACCCGGCGTACGCACCGTGCCCACACCTCGCGTTAAATCCATGCCCACTGAACAAGTGTTCATCGTTTGAGCTATCCTTATGCCCGTATTGGCCTGGTCGGCGGCCCTTGGAGCTTGGAATGGGCGAACTGGTTCTAAACATCAACGGCAGACAATATAAGGCAAATGCGCCGGCGGAGGAGACCCTGCTCTCCGTCCTTCGCAACCACCTTAATCTGACTGGCACGAAGTATGGCTGCGGCGAAGGCCAGTGCGGCGCCTGCACCGTACTGATGGATGGTGCAGCGACACGATCCTGCTCGATCCCGGCAGCAGCAGCCGCGGGCGCAAAGATCACGACCATCGAAGGCCTCGAAAAGAACGGCAGGCTCACTCCTGTGCAGCAGGCCTTTCTCGACGAAGGGGCCTTTCAGTGTGGCTATTGCACTTCGGGGATGATCATGAGCGCCACTGCCCTGCTCAGCGATCATCACGTGCTGAACGATGAACAGATTCTTGGCGCGATGAACGGCAACGTCTGCCGCTGCGGAACGTACCCACGGATTCTCGAAGCGATCAAGCGTGCTGCCGCTCAGCCAACCGCCGGAGGTGCGCGATGAATCTTCGAGAATTGCAACTCATCGAGCGCGAGGAGAATGGCTTGGGTGAAGAGTCGTCAGTCTCACAATCGACCGAGACCCAACTGGATCGCCGCGACTTCCTGAAAGCCCTCGGCGGAGGCTTGCTCGTCTGCCTCGCACCCATCCCATCGTGGGGGCAGGAATCCGGTCGCTCATTTGGCGGTCACGAGCTTCCCACGGACATCAGCGCGTGGCTGCATATCGATGCTGATGGTCGCGTGAAAGTCTTCACCGGCAAAGTCGAAGTGGGCCAGAATATTCGCACCTCGCTTGCACAGGCCGTTGCTGAAGAATTGCGTGTCTCCTTTGACTCCATCACCATGGTCATGGGCGACACCGATCTCGTTCCGTGGGATATGGGCACCTTCGGCAGCCGCACCACCCCGACGATGGCTCCGCAACTGCGGAATATGGCTGTCGCAGGGCGCGAGCTTCTGGTGGAGATGGCCGCGCGGCGCTGGAATACCGATGCCTCAAAACTCATCGCCACATCCGGAAAAGTGACAACGCCTGATGGATCGAAGTCGCTCACATACGGCGAACTGACACGAGGCGAGGCGCTGGTAAAGAGTGTCGCCGGAGATCCGCCACTCACTCCTGCGACCGAATGGAAGATTGCCGGAACGCCGGTCCCCAAGGCCAATGGTCGCGACTTCGTCACCGGCAAGCATCAATTTCCATCAGACATCGTGCGGCCGGAGATGATGTTTGGCGCTGTGCTGCGACCGGAAGGCTTCAATGCAACGCAGCAATCTCTCGACACCAGCGCCGCCGAAAAGATGCCCGGCGTGAAGGTCGTGCGCGATGGCGATTTCACCGGTGTGGTGGCAGGCGATGCATTTACCGCACAGCAAGCGCTCGCGGCGATCCACGCCAAGTGGACCGTGCCGAACCAGCAAGGCAACCAGGGCCTATTTGAATACCTCAAGAACAATCCAGAAGGAGCAGGAGGACGCCCCGATCACGTCATCGGCTCGGTTGCAGATGCGCTTCCCGGAGCCGATGTGCAACTCGAAGCGCAGTACACCGTCGAGTATATTGCGCACGCTCCGCTGGAACCGCGCGCGGCCGTGGCCGAATGGAACGACGGCAAGCTCACGGTGTGGACCGGCACGCAGCGGCCCTTCGGCGTCCGCGATGAGTTGATGCAGGCCTTTCAGCTACCCGCTGCAAAGGTCCGCGTGATCCAGCCTGACATGGGCAGCGGATACGGCGGCAAACACACCGGCGAAGCAGCTATTGAAGCCGCGCGTCTGGCAAAGGCCGCCGACAAACCGGTAAAGGTGGTGTGGACACGACAGGAGGAGTTCACATGGGCGTACTTCCGTCCCGCCGGCCTGATAGAAATCAAAGCCGGTGCACGGCACGATGGAACGCTGGTGGCGTGGGAGCATCACAACTACAACTCTGGTCCGGCTGCCATTGGCACGCCCTACGACGTCGCCAACCAGCTCATCCAGTACCATCCCGCGAAGTCACCGCTGCGCTCAGGTTCGTATCGCGGGCTAGCCGCAACTGCAAACCACTTCGCCCGAGAATCGCACATGGACGCGATGGCGCATGCCGCGCAAATGGATCCGCTGGCATTCCGCCTGAAAAACATCAGCAGTCCCCGACTGAAGACGGTTCTGCAGGCGGCAGCCGACAAATTTGGTTGGGCCGGCGCCAAACCTACGGCGGAACGCGGATTCGGCATCGCCTGCGGCACCGACAAAGGTGGATTCGTGGCTACCTGCGCTGAAGTAGAAATTGATCCTGCGACAAAGAGGGTGAAGATTCGCCGCGTGGTCGAAGCCTGGGAGTCAGGTGCGATCGTGAATCCCGACGGACTGCGTAACCAGATGCAGGGGGCGATCGTGCAGGCTATTGGCGGAGCACTGTTCGAGCGGATTCTCTTCGGCAACGGCAAGATCGAGAATCCTCTTTTCTCAAAGTACCGCGTGCCACGCTTCAGCGACGCGCCGCAAATTGAGATCGTTTTGCTCGACCGGAAGGACCTGCCCTCCGCGGGCGCGGGTGAAACAGGGTTAGTCGGCCTGGCTCCTGCCGTTGGCAACGCTATCTTCGCGGCCACCGGAGTACGCCTGCGCAGCATGCCCATGACGCCGGACGATAACGTCATTCGTACGTAGCCGTCTTCATTTGAGGGGGAGTGGTTCCCGGTCCTGCGATTGGCCTCCGCGCTGCGTCCGGCTCGATCGATCAGCTTGGAATGTGAACCGGGGTTTCCGAATGCGAGGCCGTGCGCAACCTCGTTCCAAGACGCACCAGGCGCGGAACCGCAATCAGCGTCAGTGCAAACAGGAAGATCGAACCAGCGATGAATTCCATGTGTCCATGGCGCAGGTCTTCAAACAGCAGCTTCGCCGCGACAAACACTAAAGCAGCGTAAGCCAGGCGTGTCATGGCGATACGCCCCCATCGCGAACCTGCGAATGCCAGGCATAATGTCATCGCGGAAATCACAAAGGTGCGAAGAAACGCAATGTGATGCGCATCCTGCGGCAACGCGAGGTTCGCGAACGTCACCACACCGCGCACCAGCAGCGCACACAGCATAGACGTTGCCAGCAATGCGGGAACAAGATGCAGCATCTGGCGCGACCATCCATCATCGCTCTTGTCTGTTCCCGCAGCATAGGCCAAAACCGCAGCGCACGCGACGATCCACACTGTCGTTGAGTTTCCGGCTGGCGGCGAGCCCGCAAGAGCGCCGAAGATATACAGCGCTGCACCTGAAAGCGCTGCAGCCGTGGACAGGAACGCAGCTCCGTGCAATTCGAGGATATTCGAGTTGATTCGGGTAGCCACGATATATGCGGCCAGACCTGCAACCGCGAGCGCGATGCCGGCGCCAGGTTGCGGCAGTGCCCACAGCAGTCCGGCCACGAGTAAAGCTGCGCTCCACATGCTGAACGCGCGAAAATTGCGCTTCGCGGCACAACGACTGAGATACCGGAAACTCGCCGTATATGCGGCCGCCGACAGAACCAGGCAGGCTATGCCGAGAATCAGCACCGCGTTGGGCGCGAAGAAAAGCACGCTGGAAATCGCGAGCCCGAATGCAATCATCACTTGAACGATTTCGAATATCGTGATCTTGTCTTCCTGCAGAATCGCGCGTCCAGCCACAGTCGTTGCGTTGATTGCAAAAAGCAGACACGCTGGTAACACAAGTGCCACGACGCCTAATTCCGGATATTCCGCTCGCGCATTCTGGGGGCCGCTGTAGATGAAGATCATTCCCCAGACCGCACCATCGGATACCAGAGCAATCATGGGCCATACGGGCTGTGCATAACCACGCATCCTTGCGCACTCAACTACCAGCAATGAAAGCAGAAGCGCAAAAGCGAACGGCACCACATCGTGCGTCGCGAGCGCGAGAGCGATTGCGATGATTGTGGCAACGCTCTGCGGAATCCAGACAAATCGCGAAGCGCCATCTTTTGATCCGATAACCGTTGCAAGGATTAGGAAACTGGTCAGAATTCCTGCCGTAACCACTGGGGTGAACACATGGAAGTGCAACGTAATCTCCCACAACATCGGCGCGAGAATCAGCGTGGAAGTTCCGGCATATATCAACGGTACAAATCCAGAGACTCGGGGCGCGCGCGCGGCCCATACCAGCCAAGCAAAGGCATAGGCAATGGCCACGGCGGCAACTACAACCCGCGGCATCAGTCCTGCCTCTGCAACCGCGCGCAACACATAAGCTCCCGCAATGCCGAGCATGGCGCGACCCAGGATGGGAAAGATGTTTGCTGTTTGAAGAGAGCCTAATTCGCCGACAGATGCTTCGCTTGCCAGCGCGATGACCGGTCTCGCTGCCGGCGATCTGTTGTCGTCTGGATGCTCCAGCGCGTGGACGCGCTTCTCCAGTTCGTCCACGCGGGTTGAAAGCAAGTCCAAGGTACCGGGAGATTCGTTCATAACTCACCCGATCGGCAAATGGCGCGAGGTCAATCGCCCGTTACGGCTTCCGGTGCAGGATGTGACGTCCACGGCGGAAGCAGTTTCACCAGCGCCCAGAGAATGAACAGTGGCATGATCGTCAATCCCGCAGCCACCAACGATCCCTCACGCGTAACCAGCGCCATCTTGTATGTTGTGTAGCCCAAAAAACTCTTTGAAAAGAGCTGCCCGCCGATGACCACGTTCCAGCGCATTGCGAAGATGCCCATCATGGCCAGGCTTCCCGACGTGACGTACATCCGCTTCCTCACCTGCTCCGGCAGCTTTACCACCTGAGTAATGAAGAGCAGGATCAATGGCGTCAATGTGCCGAGAATGATCTGGATGACGATGTGCGAGAAGTACAGCTTGGTATGCACCATGAAGTTGAGGCTGCGGAAGGACTCATCGGCCTCGTAGACGCGGTGAATAAGATCCAGCATCTCCAGGCTGAAATCGATTATGAAAATGTAAAACAGGTACATCGCGATCGAATCGACACAACGGATATCGATGATCTGCTTGCGCAGCTTCGTCACCGCCATATAGATGAGCATCACGGCGGCAATGCCCGACACCATCGCCGAAAAGATGAACACGACTGGCATCAGCGGTGAAGACCACCACGGATTCGCCTTGATCGATCCAAAGATGAAACCGACGTATCCGTGCAGCAAAAACGCCGATGGGATGCCGATCAGCGTAACGATCCAGCCGACCTTATCATCGATATGCAGCGAACGCGGGCTGATATTGTCGGAACCCAGCGTCATTACCTTATAGATAAGTCGCAGCACACCTTTGCTTGAGCGCGCCAGCAGTACGATGTCGCGCCGGTAGTCGAGCCAGATTTCGAGGACCAGAACGGCCATCAAATACCAGAGGTACACATAACCGAACATCGCCATCGCCGAGGTGCTGTGCGGAGTAAAGTACATCTCCGGCGAGCGCTCTGGATGCCCCAGATGTAATTGCAAGGGCAGCGGAGCCACAATCAGGAACGAAAGCGCTGTCAGCAGCGCCAGCCGATACGTCGGCTTCACCGCTTCCACGTGAAACACGCGCTCGAGCGATGCCAGGATGAACGCGCCTGCCACAAGTCCCGTAATAAATGGATACAAAACAATCAGTACGCTCCACTGCAGCCCGATCTCGTTGGGATACATGAAGCCTTCAACACCATTCATAGCCTTCACCTGCTCGCCAAGTAACATTGCAAGATCGCACATTAGCGCACCGACCCGTCCAGCCCGTTGTAGTAGGCTTTTGCACCCGTTGCCATTTGAGGCTTCAGCACCTGCACGCTATGCGTCTTCAGGAACTCGTGAATCGGATCTTTCGGATTCTTCAGATCCACCAGCTGCCGCGCACCGGTCGGGCAATTTTCCGCGCAAGCGGTCGTGAGCCCCTTGGTGATGCGGTGGTAGCAGAGGGTGCATTTGTCTGCGACCTTTTTCTCCGGGTGAATGTAGCGGCACCCGTACGGACAGGCCTGTACGCAATAAGCGCAGCCGAGGCAGTATTTCTGATCCACCAGCACCACGCCGTCGGGAGTCACAAATGTTGCGCCCACCGGACACACCTGCGTGCACGGAGAATCGGCACAGTGGTTGCACATCTTCGGAACGAAGAAGTATTTGCCCGCATCCTCCTTCGCCACCGGGAAACCTTCTTTGCCGCCGTCCGGCGAGATGACCTCGGGGTTGGTCATATTCTCGTCTTCGACGTGGTAACGCTCCACCCAGGTGCGGAAGTAGCCCTCGGGCACATCGTTTTCGGCCGCGCAGGCACGCACGCAGTTGCCGCAGCCGATGCACTTGGGAACATCGATCAGCATGCCCCACCAGTGCTCGCTCAACTTGTAGTTCTCAGCCTGCTCCGGCGTACCGGCCAGCACGGACTTCCACGCAATCGCTGCCGCCGGCATGAGGACCAGAAAATGACGTCGCGATAGATTCACTTCCCACCCCCTGCGGCTGGTGCGGCTGTTGGTGTTGCATCGATTGCCGGGCTATGCGGCTGATGGCAGGTTTCGCAGGGAACCCCGTTCGAGTGATCGGCGGGATCGACCTGCGGAAACTCCTTGGGCTTGGCCGCACTCGCCGTGTGACACCGCGCGCAAAGTACTGCCGTATCCAGCTTCACCGGTGTTACAGACGACGGATCGTCGGCGTGCTTTGCCAAAGGCCCGTGGCACGCCTCGCAATTCACGTGCGCATGCTTGCCCTTGCTCTTCATATCGAGCACGTCGCTATGGCAGGTTTCGCAGGTCTCATGACCGGCAAACTTCACCGGACGGGCCGCAATCTCACCGATCGCATTGCCGCGATAGTGGCCGTATTGTCCGAAGCTTTTGGGAACCACGTAACTTCGGACGACAAGAAAGATAACGAAGGCGAGAACAAAGAGCCCCGCGAATCGGAATAGATGCCCTATATCTTTGAAGACACTCATTGCAGCCGAATCTCCTGACGCTGCCCGCACGATGCCGACGGAACAGGCCCGTGTGATCCAGATCATGTTCGACACTAAGATTGGCGTTTTGAACAAAGAGCTGTATGTGAGTCAGATCACGGGCGACTGTGACGGCCGCCGCACAACAACCACAAACTACTGAAGTGCAAGAGCTTATATTTCCTTCAATTTAGGTATGCAAGACTAAGATTTCACCGAATGTGAGGAAACTCACGATTGCAGTGAGGGGTGGATGAGTCGCAGCAATGCCTCCCTGCCTGAGATTGGGTGCATCGGGAGGTCGTCGTTGCGGCTGGAGAAGATACGATTGGATGGGAGAGTTTGATGGCAAAAGTTCTCGACGGAGCGGCGATTGCCGCCGCAATCAAGAAGGAAGTCGCGGAAGACGTGCAGGCTCTCGCGGCGCAGGGCATTCGACCCGGTTTGGCTGCGGTGCTGGTCGGCCATGTGCCCGCTTCCGAGATTTATGTGCGCAGCAAGGTACAGACCTGCGCCGAACTGGGCCTCTTCAGCGACCTGATCACTCCACCCGACAGCGTGACGACCGAGGAGATGCTGGACCTGGTCCAGAGCCTGAACGATCGCGACGATATCGACGGCATTCTGATCCAATTGCCGCTGCCGAAGCAAGTCGATGCCAAAGCGCTGCTCGATTCCGTGCTTCCGGCAAAGGATGTGGATGGCTTTCACCCAGTAAATGCCGGAAGGCTCCAGGCAGGGCGTCCGGCGCTCGCTCCGTGCACGCCGGCGGGCGTGATCGAGATTCTCAAGCGCAGCAACTTGCCCATCAGCGGGCAGCATGCGGTGATCGTCGGGCGCAGCGACATCGTGGGCAAACCGGTGGCGATGCTGCTGCTGCACGAAAACGCAACGGTGACCATCTGCCATTCCAAAACACGAAACCTCGGAGCGGTTACGCGGCGAGGCCGACATCCTGGTCGCCGCGATCGGCCGACCGGGGTTCATCACGCCGGAGATGGTGAAGCCGGGCGCGACCATTATCGATGTCGGCATCAATCGCATCACGACGATCGAGGAGTTTGACCGCTTCTTCGCCGGCGACGCGAAGCGCGCAGGCAACCTTCGCCAAGCGCGGATCGACGATTGTCGGCGACGTGCATCCGAAGGCGTTTGAACTGGCGGGTGCGTACACGCCGGTGCCGGGCGGCGTTGGTCCGCTAACCATTGCGATGCTGATGGCCAACACCGTGCGCGCTGCGAAAATGCGGAGAGGCCTCTAGCCGATGCTGCGCGTTGGACTGACCGGCGGGCTGGGCAGCGGCAAGAGCACCGTCGCGGCGATGCTGCGAGAGCTGGGCGCCGAGGTCATCGAGTCCGATGAGCTGGGCCGCATGCTGATGGAGCCGGGCCAGGCGGCGTTCAACGAGATCGTCCACGTCTTTGGACCGAGGGCGTTCTTACTGCCGGATGGCCGGCTTAACCGCGCTCGGCTTGCCGAACTCGCTTTCCGCGGCGGGCGCGTAAAAGAACTCAATGCGATCATCCATCCGGCGGTGATCGAAGCGCAACGGCAGTGGATGAGCCGGGTCTTCGAGCGCGATCCGGCAGCCGTGGCTGTGGTTGTCTCGGCGCTGATCTTTGAAGTCGAACGCGATGCGCGCGACAAGCGGCGAAGCTACCGCCGTCTTCACCGAGTTGCGCAAGCGCATTGACCGCGTTGTCCTGGTCACCGCTCCCGATGAGCGCGAAGATCGCCCGCTACGTGGACCGCATCTCGCCTTCCGCCCGGAACCGTCCGGCTGCCGAGGCGGACGCCCGCTCCCGGCTGGCCCACCAGATTCCCGACAGCGAAAAGGCTCCGCGGGCTGACTACCTGCTTGAAAACACCGGCGATATCGAAGCGCTTCGCGCACAGGTCGGGCGCTCTGGCCGCGGCTGAAGCAGGAAAGCAACTTAAATCTGGATCGATAGTTATTAGAATAGGAATGGCAACAAACCAGTTGCGAGGGCCGTGTGCTTCCCTGGGAACTCCGTCCATCAGGCTTCGTATCTGTTGTATGGAAAGGTCGCAAAGGTCTAAGAGAGCTATGAAACTTCGCCAATTTGTTTTGGTCGTTCTTCTGGTTGGTGGATTCTGGTTTATCACCACCCATTTCCAGAGAGGCTTGAATCCTCTGACACTCACGAGTTCGCGCGCCTCCAGTTCTCCGCTGGAGCTGTCGGAGGCACAGGCGGCGCCTGCCTTTGACGCCGAAGAGCAGAACAACATCGCTGTCTACCATCGCGTGCTGCCCTCGGTGGTGAACATCACGTCGCGCGCTGTCATCTTCAACTTCTTCTACGGGACGGTGCCACAGGAAGGCCAGGGTTCGGGATTCATTCTCGACAAAGCCGGCCACGTGCTCACGAATTATCACGTGGTCGATGGCGCCAATCGCGGCATCGAAGTAAAGCTGAGCAACAAGCGCAGCTACAAAGCAACCGTAATCGGCAGCGACAAGGTGCACGACCTGGCATTGCTGAAAATCGACGCGCCTGATCTGCAGCCGGTAGTGCTGGCCGATTCGAGCCAGATTGCTGTGGGCGAGAAGGTGTATGCCATCGGCAATCCCTTCGGCCTGAGCGGGACGATGACGCAGGGCATCATCAGCTCCATCCGCTCCATCCGCAACGGAGACGGCGCGCCCATTGAAGATGCTATCCAGACCGATGCGGCCATCAATCCTGGCAACTCAGGCGGGCCGCTCTTGAACTCGCGCGGCGAGGTCATCGGCATCAACACCATGATTGCCTCAAACGGCGCGGAACAAAGCTCGGGCATTGGATTCGCGATTCCCATCAATACCGCAAAGGCTGTGCTTTCTGACCTGACGCGCTACGGACAGGTGCGGCGGCCGTCGCTCGGAATTGTGTCGTATGCGATTGGGCCGGACCTCGCCGAACAGATGGGCCTCTCCGCGGACTATGGCGTGCTGATCCAGAAGGTAATTCCCGGCGGTGCAGCGGACCGGGCCGGGCTGCGCGGCGGAAACGAGCAGGCGTACGTTGGCAATCAACCGGTGATGCTGGGCGGAGATTTGATTGTGGCAATCGACGGCCAGCAGATCACCGATCCGCAAGACATCAGCGTCGTGATGGACAAGCACCAGGCGGGCGACACGGTGAGCGTGACCGTAATGCGCGGCAAACGACAGATGACGGTGAAAGTGGTGCTGGGCGAGGCGCGATCGGTGAACACGTAGTCGCCAGAGGATTTTGAATTAGAAAGGCCGCCCCGACAATCAGGGCGGCCTTTTTTCTAAAGCGCCAATCTGAACGCCGGCGAAAGCGACGGAGAGCCACGGTGAGCTTTTACAGCTCGAGCGGGCCGAGTGGCGTCCCACCCTGGCTGGATGCAAGGTGATCATCCATCAGCACCTGGACCAAACACTGACCTTGATGATCGCAGGACATCGCGTAGGTCACTACAGTGCGGAAGGAAAGCTGTTGACGCCGCTGACCAAAAACAAATCAAGGCCGGGAAAAGACGTTGCGAGGAAAAGTCCAAAAACGGACTTTCCCTCTCAACTTGCAAATCCCGCACACTACGCGGGATTCGCACTTTCCCACCGCCTCTACGGCTACTAATTTATGAAACCGGACATTTCACTTGCTACCAAAAGCGGACATTTCTACTTGCTAACGACACTTCCGAGCGGGCGGTGACTTGCCCGCAATGAAGGGTTTGACTAACGGAAAGATGCCACGAGAATTTCTCTGGAACGACCAATCCAATCTCAGCTTCGAGTCTTGGCTATGGAACCTGGATAATCGTCGTGATTGACCCACCATCACTCAAAGCTGCGATTTTCGACAAATCAACATTGGCGTATTTCAAAGTTACGACACTGGATGGAGTTTCACCGGCCATTTCAATAAGCGCCTTTAAATCTGCGTAGGGCCCACCCTCATCTTCGATTTTGAATCCGTCTATATCTAGATCGTTGATGACAGCCGACCCATAATACTCTGTACCATCGAAAACCCCCGCGTGAGGAGTATTGCCTGTCGGAGTTCTGATCAGGCTTACATTCCTGACTTTCAAATAACTTATCGTGCTGTGAGTCCAGATTGCATTTAACATGGCACCATTTGTAAGGCCCCGCAGCTTAATATTATCTAACATAAACGTTCCGATGGTGTCGTCCACATATACTCCTGACGGTGTAGTGACAATGGAGTTCGTCCATTTAAGGTCCGTGATTGAACGTGGAATGTTCAGAGGATGTGGCTTTCCTAATCCGATCACCAGAGCCGCCACAAGAGCGTCGCCATTGTAGTTTGAGATACTTACATGATCGACAGTTGGAATCGCGCCAGATCGGCAGGTAACGCCCGCACTGTACAATCGGGCGCCAGAGATCGATCCATGAAAAGTACTGTTCGTAATGGTCGCCCGAGTGATTGGCCCGCAGTAACCCTCCGGTGCATTGAGTGCCACGGAGTCATCCCCAGTGTGGAAGTAACTGTCCGAAATGACAATGTCATTCGAAGGTCCATCTATGTGTACTCCATCGGTTTGTCCGTGTCCGAGGACTGTTTCATTCGAAGGAACAGCTTCAAAGTAGCTCCGCGTTACAGTAACATATCCGCAGTTTGAGCAGCGGAAGTTATAAGACGACGTATTATAAAAGTAAACTCCATCCACGGTTACTCTGAAGTGCGCTCCCTGACGGACCACCTTCAGAGAAAAAGGATCAGCCATGCTTCAAGTATGCAGTGTGTACTCGCAGCTTTTGCAACTGTTTTCGCGTGGCAGTTCGCTCGTGCGGTCAAGCACCATCAAGCCGAGCGCAATGCCAAAGGCTTCAGCAGTTGGGAGCAATTTGTGGCCATGCTGTTTTGCCAGTTGGCGCATTTGAACTCGCTGCGCGAAGTATGCATGGGCCTGGCCAGTTGTGAATCCCCGCTGAAGCATCTTGGGATAAGCACCACGCCGAAGAATCGACTCTGGCGTATGCCAACGCCAACCGTCCGTGGAACTGTACGGTCATTTTCATGCAGCTGCTGGAAAAGTGTCAGTTGGAGACGGCGGCGCGCAGCCGTCGCAAGTTCCGTTTCAAGAACAAGCTGATGAGTCTGGACGGCAGCGTCATCGAGCTGTCGGCGACCATGTTTGATTGGGCCAAATACACGCAACAGAAGGGCGCGATCAAGCTGCATCTGTTGCTGGATCATGACGGCTACCTGCCCACGTTCGCGGTGGTGACGGAGGCAATACAGCGAGTTGAACGTAGCGCGGGACTTGCGCCTGAAAGCGGCACGATCCTGGCCGTTGACCGCGGCTACAACGATTATGTGTGGTTCGGCAGCTGACGCGGCACGCGGTCTTCTTCGTCACGCGGATGAAGACCAACACGGTCTACACGACCGTTGAGGAGTGTGCGGTTCCAGAAAAGGTAACGTGATCAGTGACCAGATCATTTCAGTACCTTCTTTGGATAGGCATGGCAAGACGCAGGTGCTGTTTCGGCGCATCGAGTACTGGAACGCGGACAAACAGGAGATCCTGGTCTTCTTTACCAACCTGCTTCACCTGGCGGCCTCGACGGTGGCCGCGATCTAAAGTACACATTGTTCATGTTCGTAACGTTGATACCCAAATACCAAACCGTCGACGAGCCTCGCGGGTCACCGCTCGTCGAGTTTCCGTTCGTTCCATTACCGCGGTTGCCGTTAATCACAAAATCCTTGAAAATCAGGTTGGAGCCGCGAGTTGGAGCTGCCGTGTTCGGCTCGAAAGGATCCATCGCACTGGGAATGCCATCGTGGATAACGTCGTTGTTTGTTCCAGCCTTCTGGAAAAAACCCGTGCCATGAATGACGCCAGCATCTGTTATGCCGCCTCCGAGCCCGACAATGCCCCAGTTGCCCGCCGCAGGTCCGTATATACCGGAAGTCAAACTGGCCCCGTCCTGAATGAGCACTATGGGGTGTTGCGCGGTAGCATTACTTAAAGCCGCATTAATACACGGACCGTCATCGGTCGCAGTGCCACCCGCCGATGTTAGGCCGGTGTTTAGATTGACATCCTGGGCTGCGCATCCGAGCTTTGAGATCGGAATATATGTGGTGTTCGGCCAATCAGGGAACGTTGTTGTTCCACAGCCGATGAGAAGTTCAAGAGCAAACAGGGCGAATATTGCAATAATGGCCTTCCTAGTCATGTCATTCCTTATTTTGGCTCACCTGGGATGTCTGCATAGTGGCATTGTACGAGAGGACAATTGGCGTATCGTGGGCAAACAGGAAGTAACCACCCTTTTGGGGTTATCTCCTGTTTGCCGGTTACACAAATAACAGTTCGTAAAGTGGTCAAATCCACGGAACAGCCTGCGGAATGACTACAGGCGCTTAGCCATCTGGATCGACGGTCACGCAAACACCGGTGTTACGCGGCGCCGGGCCTATTCGACAGAGCTATCAGGTAACTCGTCCTCCGCGGGTTTGTGATCCTTGGCGGGCGCTGCGGGAGCTGCGGGAGCTGCCGCACCCTCAGGCTTGGCTGGCGCAGCGGCTGGTTCAGTTGGAAGCGCTGGATGATCGAAGACATAGAGCTCGTTGAACAGGTACTTGTACGTTGCATGCGACTGCCCGCGAAACTGGGGCTTGAAGCCGAAAAGCACGATGCGCCCCTTGCCGTAGACGAGTTCCAGGGCTGCAGCTTTGCCCTCAATGGCCTCGGGATGCAGCAGCAGACCGCTTTCCAGCGGATTCGTCTCCTTGGGGTAACGCGCCAGCACCGCGCCGTGGAAGCCGGGCAGCGGTTGGAACGCAGGACCGTTCTGGAACATGACCACCGGCGAATCTGACACGCCAAAATTCACCGGCAGATCGGCGTGTTCGGTCTGCGCGCGCAGCAACGCGCCGGAGCAGAAGAACTTGTCGCTCTTGACGCCTTCGATCACATTCTGCACCGGCAGCGACATCAGCGGAATGAGGCTGCTGGCCGTCCTGTTCAGTGCAATCAGCGTGCCGCCTTCATGCACAAATTCGCGCAGGTTCTCGATGCCATCGTTGCCGATGCCGCCCGCGTACTGGCCGGGAACTACCCCCACGCCAAATCCGTCAGTCAGTTGCTTCGATGAGAGATCTGGAAGAACGATCACATCATAGCGGCTGTACAGGTCGGCCGCGCGCATGTCGGCGTTGTAAACGCTCTTCGGCTCGAATCCGTAATTCTCGAGAATCCATCGCGTCCAGCCCTCGTCGATTGAGGGTGCCCAGGGCCGGTAGAGTCCAACGCGCGCTTTCTTCAGTGCGATTGAATGTGCGGGCGCGCTGACGGCCACCGCCGACACCGCATACTTCTTCGCCAGGTCGCCAAGCGATGCGCGGCTGCTGCCGCTGATCAGAAATGCGCCCGTCTCCATGCCTTCTGCGGTCTTTACCGGATCCTGTGCCACGGAGACGGTTGCGCCCGCCTGCAGCGCGGCATTTACCAGCTCAAACGATGCGTTGGCCTTGTGGCTGACGGCGAATACAGTCCCGGTGCCGTCGATGGATGCTTCAGGCAACGCCACCTTGTCGATCTTTGTCAGCATAGCGCGCTCGCCGGCTGCCAGCGGATCGGTCACTGCATCTGCGTTGACGCCCATCTGCAATGGCAGCGTCCAGCCGGTTACGTCGTAAGGCAGGTCAATGGATTTTGAGGTGCCGTTCTGCAATGCGTCCGGGTACTTCTGCCGCTCAAACAGTTCCTTGGCCAGCGCGGAAAATGGCTGGTCCATGGGAATCACCCACGATCCTGCGGGATAGGCCACGCCATTTGCCTTGAAGCCACTCTTCGATGTGTAGACATCGAGGCCGTTGTCGATCATCTTCTGCGCCAGCAAGCCGGCCTCGGGCGTGTCCGCCTGCATGTCGCTGATGACATAGGCGAACGGCGGTTCCTTGCTGAAGTGCTGGATGTTGTCGCGGGCCGCCTGGTAGCGGTTGTAGAGCAGCGTCTCGCGATTTTTCGCAGCCAGGTCCAGCACCGACATGGAACCACCCACCATGTAATCGACAGCGTCTTTCAGGCGCCACCAGCCGCCTTCCCACGGAGTGGAATACATGCTCAGCGCGCGTAGATCCTGAAAGTCCTTGGGGAAGTCGCGCACCGTATAGAAGTGCGGTGTCGCGTAATCGTAAAGTGCCGTCTCGGTAAAGAACGAGATCTCGTTGCGAAAGACGTGCGCCCAATCCGTGAATCCCGCGTACCAGTTATCGAAGCGCGACTCAGAGATGGCGCCGGGCATATTGTGCGCGTTGAGATAAGCCGTCATGTTCGCGCCGATGAGATTGAGCCAGCTGCGCACAAGGGGACTAATGTTGCTCGAGATCGGATCGGAGAAGGGCGGAATCCAGATGCGCGCGGGAAAGGGCGCGGTCTGATGCTGGCAGTAGAAGAGCACGGGGCTGTATTCCAGCTGCGCCTTTACCACCACCTGCTCTTCTTTCATGTTCATCATGTAGCCGTCGCGATTGTTGTCATGGCCTACATATTCCTGGTAGAGATACGGCATGGGGCTGACTTCGTACTTGGTGCCCACATTCTGCCGGTACCAGTGCACCACCATGTCTTGCCCGTCGGGATTAAGCGTGGGCCATAGCACAAGAATGACCTGATCGAGAATCGCGTCGATCTGTGGATCGTTTTGCGCGGAGAGCAGTTTGTAGGCCAGCACCATGGTGTGCTGCGGGCCTGCCACTTCATCGGCGTGCAAGCCGCCATCGATGTGCACAATGACCTTCGATGTGCGCGCCAGCTCCTTTGCCTGCTCGTCGTTCAGATTGGTGGCGTGGGCGAGGCGTCCGGCAATCATTTTGGTCTCGTCCAGCTTGGCCAGGTTTTGCGGCGATGAGATGACGGCGATCTCAATGTCCTTGCCTTGGGTGGTTTTGCCCACCGTGAACATCTTGATGCGGTCGGAGGCCGCGGCCAGAGCGTGGAAGTAGCGAACCGTGTCTTCGTAGTCGGCGAGGTAGAAGTCGTCGCCGGGATTGTGCCCTAAAACGGAAATCGGCGTTGGGACTTCAGCGCGCGCAGCGACGCAGGGGACAAGGGCAAGACAGCAGGCAGCGATGCACACGAGACGAAACCACAGGCTCAGCTTGGACGAACGCATTGACTCTCCTTTAGCAATTGACACACAGCATGGTGCGAAGGGGACGGCGACGAACGCACCTCACAAACCAGAAGGGCGGCCGATTCAAACTGTCTTGCGTTTTTCCAAGGGTAACCCACCGGATGGGCTGCGCAAAAGGACGATTTCCGATCGTGGTGGCGGATCTCGGCTTTCGTCCGGAGTTTGCGATCAACTGCCCCACGGACCGCGTGGCCCGTGGGGTTAGCAGAGCGAAGAATCTGTTTTCTCCGTTTAGAACTTCACTCCCAACGAGGAGAGAAACGCCTTCACGTCGGGCCAGGCGGCCTTGAGGTCAGTTGCGGTCTGAATATCCAGAGCGATATTCAGCGGGTTGGAGGCAGCGCCGGCGAGTTCAGTGATCGGCTTTTCGACTGCGGCGATCAGCGTAGCGAGCGCCGCCACGACCTGCGGTGCAGCTTTGAGAGCCTTGTTGGCGCCCATGAGCCACTTCAGGGCGTCCTCGGCTCCGATTTCGATTCCTTTTTCGATATTGACCAGGATGTTTGCCATCGCGATGGTTCTCTTTTCTGGCCGGCAGACCGCGGTTTGCCGGCCGCCGGCTTGAATTTGCGGCGACGGCGCTCGCGGAAACGGCCGTGGTTGCGGCTGTAGTCGCAAGCGAGTCGCCTGGCGCAGACGAGAGCGGGCGCGCGACATCATGAGTTCGCACGCTGATCCGCTGGGTTGTCAGGCTATGTTCCAAGCTTAGAGAAACCGGAGTAATAACCTGAAAAACAGCGGGGAGAATCGACCGTGTGAAATCAATAAGTTGTGCGATTTGTTTGCGGGGAGGGGCTTGACATCATTTGTCTGGGGTGGCCAAGCGAGCCCGCTTTTCGATTCCAATCGATTCAACACGGCAATTCACTCGGCCGTCATGACATCAGCCCTATCGGATCATTCGACTGGCAATTCGGCCAGTGTCAAAAAGTAGGATGGCATCCTAGACTTCTGACGGTTGGCTTTGCCAAATTCCGCGGGGGTCGAATGCCTGATGAATTCTGACGTGAGAAGGCTGCGAGTTCTTCTGATCGTCGTCATGCTGTCGGTTCCTTGCGGCTTCGCGCAGAAGACCAAAGTGGGGTACGACAAGAGTGTCGATTTCTCCAGATTCAAAACATTTACGTTGAGGATCCCGCCGCCGTCGAGCAGGCCACTTCTGCACGCGTCAGTGGTGGGTTCGATCAAGAATGGGCTTGAATCAAAAGGGCTGGCCAGCGTGGAGAATGGCGGCGACCTCACGGTGATTGCGGCCGGCAGCCTGGATTACGGTCTGAATTCTGCAGTAAATCCGCTTGCGGATACTTGTGCGAATTGTCAGGCACCGCAAGTAGACGTGCTGCGGTGGGCTGGATTCAAGCCGCCGCCCGGTTCCTCGGGGAAGCCTCAGCCCAAGGGAGTTCTCGAGCTGGATATCGTCGACCGGGAAAGTAATAAAGTCGTCTGGTCAGGCACGGTCATGCAGAAGCTCGACGCGCAGAAACCAGATCAATCGCTGCAACGAGTCGGTGCAGCAATCGAGAAATTGCTGATGGAGTTCCCGCCCAAAAGCAAATAGGGGACTCATCATCCTGAATCACGCAACTTTCTCTTTAGTCGATCTGATCAAGCCCTGCAGGGTTCTCGCGGTCAGCGGCGATCACGCCTATAGAGACGGCGAAAGCGAAAGGTAATGCATTCTATCGAGGACTTATCGACAACGGGAATTTTTAGACATGGGGGTACGCCATGTTGCGGAAGGGTCACCAGGGGAAGTCCTCAGTTCGAATTGTTCAATGCTTCAGCTGTGCGGTCTGTGGGGCGGCGCTGCTGTTGGTTGGGTGTTTGTCTGGGAACGGCACCAGAAAAGCCTCTTCGCTAAAGTCGACAAAGAATGTGCAGTCATCGGCGCCGGAACTAAGCTCGCGCAATCAATCGATGCTAGCCCTTTATTCGGCTGAGATAGAGGTTGCGGCTGACAGAATAATTTCGGAATCGCCCTCGCCTGTCGCTCAGAGACAGGCACTGGTATGGAAGACCGAGGCCATTCCCGTTATGCAGACATCCTTGTTGAACACGGATCCTGTCGCAGCGGTTCTCGATGCCTGGGCGTTCATTTTCCAGATGACAGCGTATATGGAACGGCCGGCTTTGAAACAGAAATTCGGGGGGTCCTATCCTGTTGTCGCCGAGACGCTCAGGAACATGGACGCCGAGATGGAGCAGCTTGTGCTTCAGGGCGCGCCTGCAGCCAATGTGGCCGACTTGCGTCAGAGAGTCGGCGCTTGGGCCAAGGCCCATCCTATTCAGGCCAGTCTCGTAGGCCGTCAGTCGGTCGATGCAGATGTAATCCGGAAGGTTGGGCAATCTGATTTGGGCATGACAGCCTCAATCAAGACGCTGGCGGAAGGTTTGGGCGACTTTACGGCCCGCTTGGATGCCTATAACGTTTACCTGCCCAAACAGGCGCGGTGGCAAGCCGAACTCCTGCTCACGGATTTCACGCATGACCCGCAAATTAGCGCCGCTCTGTCCGATTTCTCGGTGCTTTCAGACAGCGCTGCGAAGGCGTCAGGCAACCTGGATCAGATGCCCGCTCTTGTGGACCAAACACGCAAGGCGTTTAAGGCGGATATTGATGGCGAGCGCTTGTCCGCACAGGCCTTTCTCCGGGAAGAGGGCTTGAGAACCCTGTATGCCCTGCAGCAGGAGAGAATTGCGACCATCGATGCCATGCATGACGAACGGCTAGCCACAACTGCACAGATCCGTGAGGAACGAGAAGCGGCAATGGAGACGCTTCGCGGTCAGGAAATAGCCGTCATGAACGAATTCGAGGTTTTCAGCGAGAATGCCATCCAGGACGCCGACACAAGGGCTCGAGGTCTCATCAATTACTTCTTCATACGCGCTCTCGAACTGATGCTGCTAACGCTGGTCTTGTGCTCTCTTCTGATTTGGGTTGTACTTCGGCGCTTTGTCGGCGGCCCTCCAGGTGGCTCCTCAAGGTCACTCGGCCATGCTTCTGAGTTCGACAGCAAGCAGTGAAATGCGGATCAGGCGGACTCGCGGCCGCGCTACTGTCTTGAGATCAGATCCGGAAAAACTCCCGTTCTCTTCTCTGACTGCTCTTGAGCACTATGTTTCGCGTGGCTCAAGAGATACGCCTGACATAGCGGCGACCCTTGATTTCATAGTCGCCACTGGCCACGCGGGCGATTGCTTCGGAGTAGGCGATGTGCTCTTCGACGAGGATGCGTTCGGCGAGCGTATGTGCGTCGTCGGTATCGAGAACAGGAATGGTGCGCTGGAGGATGATGGCGCCGTGGTCCAGATGCTCGTCGACGAAGTGCACAGTGCAGCCAGCAATCTTGACGCCATAGTCGAAAGCCTGCTGCTGGGCATCGAGACCGGGAAATGCGGGAAGCAGCGAGGGGTGGATGTTGAGGATGCGGCTCGGAAAGGCGGCGATGAAACCCGGCGAGAGCAGCCGCATGTAGCCGGCAAGACAGACCAGGTTGACCTTGTGCTCGCGCAGGCAGGCGATGAGGTCGGCGTCATGTTCGGCGCGGGGACGACCTTTGGATACGAAGACGGCGGTGGGGAGGTTGAGGTCCCTTGCTGCTTGAACGCCTGAAGCGCCGGCAACGTTGGACAGGACGATGGCGATTTCCACGTTGGGGAGGCGGCCTTCATTAATGTTGCGGGCGATGGCTAGGAAGTTTGAGCCGCGGCCGGAGAGCAATATTCCCACGCGAAGGGGCGCTTTGGATTTCCAGCCTTCCAATGATCTCTCCGTGGTTAGACTTGCTTTACCCGCCAGGCTTCGTATTCGGCAATTGCTGCGCTGCGCTTGGCCGAATCGCCGAGACGTTTCAGCAATTCAATGCATTCTCGATCGCCGAAGTCCGCCATGCAGCGAGCGCAGTCCCCGCCCCAATCCATCGTTTCAGGAACCATGGGCTGATTCAGCTCGCTTCCGCAGATTCCGCATTTCATGAGGATCAGGTGTACTGGACCCGGTGGTCGCCTTTGACTACGCGGCCAATGACGTAGAACTTCTCTTCGGCGCGGTCGAGCAGTGTTTTGGCGCGCGTGAATTTAGCAGCGGGAATAACGGCGATCAGGCCGACGCCCATGTTGAACGTGCGCATCATTTCGTCTTGCGAGACCTGGCCAAGGTCGCGGAGGTGGTCAAAGATAGGCAGCACAGGCCAGGAGCCGAGTTCGATCTGGGCGGCGATTCCCTTAGGCAGGATGCGGGGCAGATTCTCGGTGATGCCGCCACCGGTGATGTGGGCCATGCCGGCGGTCATTCCGGACGCCACGAGCTTCTGGATCACGTGAAGATAGCTCCGGTGCGTTTTCATGAGCGCTGCGCCGGCTTTCTCCTTGATGGCGGTGACGTACTGGCTTGGTTTGTACTTGGCCACATCGAACATCAGTTTGCGGGCGAGCGAGTAGCCGTTGGTGTGGAGGCCAGTCGAAGGGAATCCTACAAGAACATCGCCGGCCTTGATGTCAGCCCCGGTGACCATCTTGTCGCGATCGACAGCGCCGACGATGAACCCGGCAAGGTCGTATTCGCCGTCGGCATAAAAGCCGGGCATCTGGGCTGTTTCGCCGCCGATGAGGGCGCAGCCGTTGGCCTTACATGCATCGGCGAGACCGGAAACTACGGTTTCCGTCACTTCGGGGTCGAGCTTGCCGCTGGCGAAGTAGTCGAGGAAGAAGAGTGGGGTGGCGCCCTGAACAGCGATGTCGTTGACGCAGTGGTTCACCAAGTCCGCACCGACACTGGAGTGGAGGCCCATTTCGAAGGCGATTTTGAGCTTTGTACCGACGCCGTCGGCCGAGCTGACCAGGATGGGGCTCTTGAACTTCTGCAGATCGAGCCGGAAAAGAGCTCCGAAGCCACCGATACCGCCTAAGACGTTGCGGTTAAAGGTTTTCTGCGCCAGGTACTTGATGCGATCCTTGGCGCGATCACCACGGGTAATGTCCACTCCGGCGTCGGCATAGGTGATGCTGCGCTTCTGCGCTGAATCGGATTTCGGCTTGATTTCTTCGGGCACTCTGCGGCCTCTTAGTCATCCCATCCACGAAGAATCTGTCGATGGGGACCCCGGTTTCCCAGGGCTAAGGGTGATCGTTTCCGAATATCTGAATCGGAAAAGTTGATTCTAGCAGGCCTGTGCGGCCGGATTGTGAAGGCAGAAATCGATTTGATGTTCAAAACCTGGAGAACGGCGGGAGGTGACGGAGGGTTGATTACGGTTTTCGGCGCGACTTCTATACTGAAGCCACGATGAGCACCAAGGCTACGACACCAACGCATACACGTTCCCACGAACTGCAACAGCGCGCTGAGCGCTTTTTTCCCGGCGGCGTGAATTCGCCGGTGCGGGCCTTTCGCGCGGTGGGCGGAGCCCCGCCGTTTGTGGAGCGGGCCGAGGGCGCGTACGTGGTGGATGCCGACGACAACAGCTACATAGATTACGTAGGTTCATGGGGGCCAATGATCCTTGGTCATGCGTTTCCGCCAGTGGTGGAGGCGATTGAGCGCGCGGCGCGCAACTCGGCGAGCTTTGGGGCTTCGACGGCGAGTGAGGCTGATCTGGCGGAGCGGATTATCGCGTGCTATCCGGCGATTGAGAAGATGCGGTTCGTCAGTTCGGGAACCGAAGCGACCATGTCGGCGATCCGGGTGGCGCGCGCAGCGACGGGCCGGAAAATGATCATCAAGTTCGAGGGCTGCTACCACGGACATGCCGACGGGCTGTTGGTGAAAGCTGGCTCCGGGGTGGCGACGTTTGGGATTCCAGGGTCTGCGGGTGTGCCGGAGGAGATTGCTGCGCTGACGCATGCTCTGCCGTATAACGACGTTGCTGCCGTGGAATCTGCGTTTGATGCGCATCCTGACAAAATTGCGGCAGTGATTCTAGAGCCAGTGGTCGGAAATGCGGGGTGCATTCCGCCCGCTCCTGGGTTTCTGCACGGGCTGCGCGAGCTGACCCGGCGCGAGGGCGCATTGCTGATTGTGGATGAGGTGATGACGGGATTCCGCGTAGCGTTGGGCGGAGCATGCGAGCTGTATCGGCTCGATCCGGACCTGGTGACGCTGGGCAAGATTGTGGGCGGAGGGTTGCCGGTCGGCGTGTTCGGCGGCAAGCAGAAGTATATGGATATGCTGGCGCCACTGGGGCCTGTTTATCAGGCTGGAACACTAAGCGGGAATCCGCTGGCCATGGCTGCGGGGATTGCGACGGTTGGGTATCTGCAGGAACACAAGGCCGAAGTGTATGCGCGATTGGAGTCCACGGCGAAGGCTGTGGCGGAGGGTGTTGCTGCCGAGGCCGAAAAGGCCGGCGTGGCGCTGACCACAAATCGGGTGGGCGCGATGTGGACTTGGTTCTTCAACGAGGGTCCCATCACGAATTACGATGAGGCCGCGAAGTCGGATACGGCGGCGTTCGGAAGATTTCATCGGGCGATGATGGACCGCGGCGTGTGGCTTCCTCCGTCGCAGTTTGAGGCGGCGTTCCTAGGCATGGCGCATGGGGATGCGGAAGTGCAAGCGACGATTGAAGCAGCGCGCGAAGCGTTTGCCTGATCTCTTATTCCGGTCGAGAGCGATCGCAATCGTCCGGGGCCTAAAGGCCATGTAGCTTTCGACGCATGATTTCAGCAGCCTGAAGGCTGCTGCTCCCTCCGTATATTTGGATTCTTGCGTTCCCACCCATGCCGCGATAAGACTTCGTCATGGATGGGGCACCCACGATGATGTCGATTGATGCTTTTAAAAACTGCAGATTTTCGTGGAGTTACTCACTCCATGCGTCGAGCGTGACGAATTTGTGCGTGCTTGCGTAGCGGGTGAGGAGCTTAGCGGCGGCGGCGACGGATGGGCCGCGATCAGCGTTTTGGCCACGATGACTGCCGTCGTGAAGCACGATGTTGCTGGCATAGCCGTGTCTTTGGTTGCTATCGATTTTCCTGATTAAATTTTCGGCGATCTTGTCGGCGGAGGGAACCTTCCAATCCCTCGTCATCGCATTCCACGTCACGGGAATGAGACCCAGCCGGCGTGCGAGTTTGAGAACGTAGGGGCGGCGAGCGCCGAAAGGCGGGCGGAAATAGCGGATCGGCTTGCCGGTGATGTCGGCGAGAACATCGCTGGCGCGGGTGAGTTCGTCGAGAACGTCGGCGGCGCGGGTGCGGGAGAGGTCGGGGTGGCTCCACGTGTGATTGCCGACGAGGTGGCCGGCGTCGGCGACGCGACGTGCGAGTGCGCTCTCGGCCTTGGCGAATTTGCCAACCATAAAGAAGGTGGCGTGCACATTGTTCTCTGCGAGGATGTCGAGAAGGCGCGGCGTCCACGCTGGATTCGGGCCGTCATCGAAGGTGAGAGCGAGTTGGCCCGGGCTGCGCGGGGCGATAAGCGTCCGGCCAAAGATCTGCGAGGTGGGCCACCGGGACGCGTAGGCATAGCCGCCGATGCCGAGCCCCGCCGCGCCGGCTAGGCCGATCGCCCCGTAAATACCCGCTGCTAAAGGAGAAAGCATTGCTGTAGATAGTGTGCGGCGGCGGGGGCCCGATCAGCAAGCAGAGTGTGACGAGTCGAGATGGGTTCGGCGTATACTTGTGTTGTTCGGGTCGCATCCTGACTTCCGCCCCAGCGACGAAGACCTGTCGCCGGGGGCCCCGGTCGGAGCGGCACTGGAGACAACATGAGCATTACGAACTTCCCCGGAAGCGCGAATTCCTCGCCGCTCGATCCTTCCATCACAAAAGTCACAATTCCCGCACTGGCCGAGATGAAGCGGCAGGGCAAACCTATCTCTGCGCTCACCGCATATGACTACGCGACATCGCGCCTTGTGGACGAGGCCGGCATCGACCTGGTGCTGGTGGGCGACTCGCTGGCCATGGTTGTGATGGGCCACGACAATACGCTGGCTGTGACCGTCGACGAGATGCTGCATCACACGCGTGCAGTACGGCGCGCGGTGCGACGCGCGCTGGTGGTGGCGGATATGCCGTTCGGCAGCTATCACGGAACGGTAGCAGAGGGAGTGGCCAACGCGGTGCGTTTCATTAAAGAGGCCGGCGCCGAGGCGGTGAAGATCGAAGGGCCGCGCGTAGCGCAGGTGGAGGCGCTGACAGACGCGGAGATTCCCGTCATTGGTCACCTGGGGCTGACGCCGCAAAGCGTGCACCGCATGGGCGGGTATCGCGTACAGGCCAAGTCAGTAGATACGATCCAGCAAATCAAAGCCGATGCCAGGGCGCTGGAAGAAGCAGGCGCAGGCTTGCTCGTCCTCGAAGGAATTCCGCGCGAAGTAGCGGCGGAGATCACGGCGGAGCTGACGATTCCAACGATCGGGATTGGCGCCGGGCCGGATTGCGATGGACAGATTCTCGTCTTCCACGACATGGTGAACCTGAGCTTCGCGCCGAAGGCGAAGTTTGCGCGGCGCTATGGGGACGCGGCGGAGCTTTTCCGCGCGGCGATTGAGCAATATCGCGAAGACGTGGAGCATCGCGCGTTTCCTTCGGATGAAGAGAGCTATCATCTGTCGTCGGCGGTGCGGAAGGAACTGGAAGCAGAACACGGCGAGACGACGCCCATGAAGCATCTGCGCAAGGCGTAATGGAGATCTTCAGAACCGTAGAACAATTGCGACAATGGAGCCGCGCGCAACGATGCGATGGCGGCGAGGGGATCGCGCTGGTGCCGACCATGGGTGCCCTGCATGCGGGGCATGCGTCGTTGATTCGCGCGGCGGCAGAGGCTCGTCCAGGGCGCGTGGCCGTCAGCATCTTTGTGAACCCCACACAATTTGGGCCGAATGAGGACTTCTCAAAGTATCCGCGGATGTTCAATGCGGACTGCGCGCTGGCAGAGCGAGAAGGTGCGACGGCGATTTTCGCACCGAGCGTGGAGGAGATGTATCCGGCAGGTGCGGCGACGTTTGTTGACGTGGACGGACTGAGCGATCGGTTGGATGGCAAGTCGCGGCCTGGGCACTTTCGCGGAGTGGCAACGGTGGTGGTGAAACTGTTGATTGCGGGGGAGCCCGACCTGGCGTTCTTCGGCCAGAAGGACGCTGCACAGGTGGCAGTGCTGAGGCGCATGGTTGAGGATCTGCGGCTGGGCGCGAAGATTGTGGTGTGCCCGATTGTGCGCGAGGCGGATGGGCTGGCCCTTAGTTCGCGCAACACGTATCTAAGCGCAGAGGAACGAAAGCAGGCGCTGGTGCTGAGCAAAGCTGTGCGACGTGTCGAAGAGCTCGTCGCCAGCGGGGAGCGAGAAAGTGCAGTATTGATGGAAGCAGCGCGCGGTATGTTTGGGGCTGAGCCGGCGGTTCGCATGGATTACATCGAACTGGTGGACTGGGAGACACTATTGCCTGTGCTGTCTGCCACGCACGGGACGTTGTTTGCGGTTGCGGCGTGGGTCGGGAAGACGCGGCTGATTGATAACACGATCATTGGTTGAGAGCTCAGGCGGACTTTAGAAAAGAAGGCTGGATTTATTTTACAAATTCATTCTGCGCTTGAGCTCGCTGGTCGCACTGCGGAAGCTTCAGAAATTGAGTTCGCCGTAAAAGCAGATCCTTCGCCCCGCTTACCCCATTTTCATGGGGCCCCAAGCGTGCGGGGCTCAGGATGACACTGAAGCTACATAACTAAACCAAGATGTCTTATTGATGCGGCAGGTACTGGTCAAGCCACTCGATCCAGCGGCGGTAGACGTCGCGCATCCGCACCGGATCGTTGGGACTGTGGCCGCCGATGGGATACGCGTAAAACCACGTCTTGATTCCACGATCTTTGAGCGAATGGTAGAGCTCGTATCCCTGCGTGATGGTCACGCGGTAGTCGCCAACATCCTGCAGGACGAGCGTTGGCGTGGTCATCTTGTCGTAATAGGTGATGGGCGACTGCTCGACCCAGTGTTTCATCCAGTCGCCGGTGTAGGGTGAGCCGCCGATGGCAGTGGCGCGGCCAACATTGCTATCGGAAAGCGCGTACTGATCGAGCAGATTGGTGACGGGTGCACCGGCGATGGCGGCTTTCCAGAACTGCGCGTGGCCGATGAGCCAGCTGGTCATGTAGCCGCCGTAGCTCCAGCCGGTGACGGCGATGTTGGACTCGTCAACGATGCCGCGTTTCTTGAGCATGTCGAGACCGGCAAAGACATCGCGTCCGGGGCCGTCGCCGGAATCGTCAATGATGGCGCGGCTGAAGTCGTTGCCAAAGTTGTCGCTGCCGCGGTAGTTAGGCTCGAAGACCAGCCATCCCTGGGCGGCGATAATTTGCGCGAAGAGTGAAAAGGTATCCTTCGACGCCGATGTCGGACCACCGTGGATGTAAAGCACGAGTGGTAGTTTTTTGCCGGGGGTGTAATCGGGCGGATAGGTGAGAATTCCGTTCTCGGTCCAGTTCCTGGGCGGCTTGTCGGGAGAGTGCCACGTGACGACTTCGCTCTTGCCGAGATTCAGCGAGTCGAAGGCCGCGTGGAATGTGGTGAGGCGGCGCGGCTTGGATTGTAGCGTATCGAGAATGTAAATCTCCGAGGGACGATGCGGCTCAGTCCCGACGAATGCGATCTGGCCCTGGTTGCCGACCGTTGCATCGAGCCAGAAACCGGTATTGGGTGTGATGTCGCCGAGGTCGAGTCTGGTCGCGTTGCCGGTCAGCGGCTGGATCCAGAGGCCTGCGGTCGCGCCATCATTCGCGCCGGTAAGGATCGACTTGTTATCGGGCATCCAGAGAGCGCGGAAGAAATTGCGATCGATTGCGCGAGTAATGTTGTCGCCATCGCCTTTGAGGCCGCCAACGACATAGATGTCCTGGTAGTTGCGATCGGTGCCATCGCGGGGATAGATGTAGGCGACGTGCGCTCCATCGGGCGAAGGGACCGGCTGCGTGGAGTACATGGTGTGAGTCGTGATCGGCTCGGATTTGCCGGTCGCAAGATCGAGTACCTGCGGCGAGGAGTAGCGGCGATCGCCGGAGTAGGTGTCTTCAAGACGAACGTAGATAATCTTGCTGCCATCGGGCGTAAAGGCGATGGGCGAGGCCGGCGGTCCGGGAGGAAAGGCGACGGGCAAGGTCCACTCGCCTGAGGTGAGACGCTTGGCCTCGCCGCCTACGGCTGGAATCAACCAGAGATGCGTGGGAAGAGCTTTGTCCTTATCGAGGAAGCTGCCATCGCCCACTTCGAAGGCATCGTCGAATTTGTCGGCACCGGTCTTCTTGGGGGGCGCGTCGGCTGCAGCGAAGGCAATGGCGCTGCCGTCGGGCTTCCATGCGAATTGCTGGATCGAGGTCTGACTCTTGGTCAGCTGCATGGATTCGCCACCGGCCATGTCGAGTACGAATACCTGGTTGTGCTTGTCGGCGTCTTCAACGAGGAAAGCGATGCGATCTCCTGACGGGGACCAGCGCGGAAACGAGACATGCTTGCGATCGTGCGTGAGATAGCGCGTCTTGCCGGTGGCAGTATCAACCAGCACGAGATCGGATGCGTAAATGTCTTCGTCGTAATCAGGATGCGCAACGACGGCGGCGAGCGATTTGCCGTCGGGCGAAATCTTCGGGTCGGTGATGCGGAGAATCTTGCCTACCCAGGCGAGATCGAAGACTTTGCCGGGAGTGGCGGGGATGGGCACGCGTGAGGTTGCCGTCGCCGTGGCTGGGCTTTCGCCAAACAGGCCTGCGCTGAACACCAAGAATACTGCAAGAAGAAGAGGCAGAAGACGCTTCATGGTTTTGCACCTTAAATTGGAAGGGACCGACGATAAAGGGAAGAGCGTGGAACAAATATACAAGACAAGCGTTGCCTGAATCTGCCCACGGCCCGCTATCTTGTACACATGCCCGAGTTGCCGGATATTTCTGCGTACATCACTGCGCTGGAAGAGCGCATTGTGGGGCAGACGCTGGAGCATGTGCGGTTGGGCTCGGTGTTTGTCCTGCGGACAGCGGACCCTCCGATCTCTTCAGTCGATGGAAGAGTGGTGCGCGAACTGCGGCGTATTGGGAAGCGGATCGCGATTGGCGTGGATGGACAATTGTGGCTGGTGCTGCACCTGATGATTGCGGGACGGCTGCATTGGAAGGCACCGCAGGCAAAGCTAGCCGGCAGAAACGGACTCCTCGCCCTCGACTTTCCCAACGGAACTCTCGTGCTCACAGAGGCTGGTTCGAAGCGGCGAGCTTCGCTCTACGTCGTGCGCGGCGAGGAAGCGCTGCAGGCGATGAATCCCGGTGGCGTGGAGATTTTTGAGACGGACCTGAATGGATTTCGTGCAGCACTGACTGCGGAGAACCGCACGTTGAAGCGCGCGCTTACGGATCCGCGGCTGACTAGCGGCGTGGGCAACGCGTATTCCGACGAGATTCTGCACGCGGCGCAGCTGTCGCCGATCACGCTGACACACAAGCTGAAGCCGGAGGAGTGGGAGCGGCTGTTTGCGGCGACGCGTTCGACGTTGACGGTATGGATGGACCGCCTCAAGGCCGAGGCCCGAAAGAGCTTTCCGGAGAAGGTGACGGCGTTCCGGCCGGAGATGGCGGTGCATGGGCGGTTCAATTTGCCCTGTCCGCGATGCGGCGAGAAAGTGCAGAGGATTCGATACGCGGACAACGAGACCAATTACTGCGCGAAGTGTCAGACCGGCGGAAAGGTGCTGGCCGACCGCAGCCTGTCACGACTGCTGGGATCGGACTGGCCGCGTACTCTGGATGAGCTGGAGGCCTTGAAAAAGAAGTGATTTACCCGCCTGACTGGCACGCGAAATTTGACACGATAGGCTGGTTTTGCGAGACTCGAAGATGCTGCCGATCCGGCGGAAATCGCTGGATTGTGTCTCGTGCCGAAGTGGCGGAATTGGCAGACGCGCGTGGTTCAGGTCCACGTACTCGCAAGGGTGTGGGGGTTCGAGTCCCTTCTTCGGCACCAATCACTGAAAACAAAAGTCTTAGATAGCTGGCGACGCTGCTGGCTACACTATTTCTCCGAGATATGGCCGGTTTTGTCCTCCTGACGGGTATTCGGAGAGAGATCGCAGAACTCCTTCTCGACATCAAGGTCAGCCCCGGGCAACGGCGACATATCTACGCCAATTCAGCCTGTGCCTCGAATGGCAGGATCAAGCCGTTCCATGCGATCGCCGACGACGGAATTCGAGCATCATCCCGAAGGGGTTTGCCGCCTCACCGCGTGAAAAGTGCCAACAGGGTTTGCCAAAAAGGTCGCAATCGCTCTATTTTGGGTGCAAACGGCGGAATTTATGCGGCTTGGTAGAGGGATTTGTCGTCTAATTGAACGAGATGAGTACTGTTTCGGCCATACGTTCGTTGTTTGCTCCGGGAACTGTCTCGGCTGCTGAGGAGCAGGTTCGGCAAGAGAATCTTGCTGTCGCCGAGGGGCTTAAACGGAAGGATGCGGGGCTGCTGGACGAGTTGATCGTGCGTTTTCAGCATAGGCTGCTGCGCTATCTCCTGTTTTTGACCGGGAACCGCGAAATGGCCGAGGACCTCTTTCAGGAGGTCTGGATGCGGGTGCTTACCCGCGGCGGGCAGTTTAACGGGAAGGCACGGTTTGAGACGTGGCTGTTTACGATTGCTCGCAACCTGGTGATCGACCAGCGGCGGAAGCGGACCATGAGCAGCCTGGACGAACTGTTTGAGGCGGGGAGCGACGACGATCGGCCGATGGCGTTTGAGGTCCCCGATCATGAGCCGGGGCCGTTTGACCGCATGTCGAACGTGGAAGACCGGGAACAAATCGCGGCGGCGTTGCTGCAGCTGGACACACTGTATCGGGAAGTGCTGGTGCTGCGGTTCCACGAGGACCTTTCGCTGGAAGAGATCGCGAAGGTGACCCGGGCGCCGTTGTCTACGGTGAAATCGCGGCTGTATCGCGGCATGGCATCGATCAAGCCTCGCCTGGAACGGGCGCAGGCGCATCGCCGGGAGGCCGTGTGACCAGACCGGGGCCTGCCATGGAAGCGGTCCGAAGCCGGAGCGAATCCACGCATGTCGATCTGGTGGAAAGCATGGCCGGATACGGCGGCGAGCGGGAGCGCGCAACGGCGGATCGGACGCGGCGCGTGGTGATGGCTTCAGCAGGCGTGATGCAGGAACAGCGGGCGGGCCGGAAACGGATCCGCGCAATTACGCTGGCGGCAACGCTGGTCGTTTTCTTCGTGGTGGGACCGCCGGTGTGGTGGGTGGCGGATACGCTGATTGAAGAGGAGCACCTAACGAGCCTGCTAAGCGAGCTGGCGGTGTGGGGCTTCTTCTCAGTGACTGCGCTGCTTGGGTCGGCACTGCTGGCTGGGTGGTTGCGCCGCAAGTCGTAAGAGCGCGCGGCGGCAATCTGCATTTTCGTAATGCGCTCAAACCAGTAACTTTCTCTCTGGATGGGGAATTCCTCTATACTGGGTCGCAACTTCACCGCGAGCGTGGCCGTCCATTGAATAGCAATTGGCAGTTTGGAATTGCTGGGTGAGCCCTCGGGGCGAGGGTCAGAGTCTTATGCGTGAACCTGAACTGATCAACCCGAACGAAGAGACACGGCTGGTGCCGGTGTGGTCGATTGTGATCGCAGCGGCGGTGTTTGTGCTTGTGGAGTACTACTTCTGGCTGGTCTTTCCGCAGACGCAGCGTCATGTGCCGCCGCTGGGGCTGCGCATTTACATGAACGTTTCGTGGGGATTGCTGGCGTCGCTCTATTTTTTGATGGTGGGGTACGTGAGCAAGGACGCTCCGCGGCGTGCGATGAGTTCGCGGTTCTGGATGCTGATCTGTTTTGTGATGCCGGGTGGAATCGGCGCGGTGCTGTACTTTCTGCTGCGGGCGCCGCTGGTCTCGAAGTGTCCGGCGTGCGGAACACACGTGCAGGGCGATTTTCACTTCTGTCCGCAATGCAACTACCAGCTGACCGCAAGTTGCGGAAATTGCTTCAGGACAGTGCGGGCGACGGATCAGTTCTGTACGCGATGCGGACATGAACTGGAGAGCGATCAGATGCCGGCGCGGCTGAGGCAACTACAGGGAATAGGGAGTAGAGAATAACGGGCACGAGCCCGGTCTTGCCGACTTCGGTTTCCGTGACTTCCAGTCCTATTCAAGAGAGATAGCGATTCAACGCACAAGAGAATTCGCCGAACCTGGACCGGCTTGTCGGACCGAGGGGGCGAAGTTGGTGCGCCTATGCTTCAGCAGTGATCAGGAGAGGCTGATCGGAAGGATTGACAACCTTTGAGAGTTAAACTGATGCTAACTCCACGGTTGCACGTTTTCGCTTCTCTATGACGATTTCCGCGCTGATTATCGATGATGAACAACTGGCTCGCGACGAGCTTGCGTACCTGCTCGAAGCGGCGAGGGACGTGGATGTAGTGGCGCAGGGGGCGAACGGCATCGAGGCGGTGGAACTGATCGAGGAGCATCACCCGGACTTGGTGTTTCTGGACGTGCAGATGCCGGGGCTGGATGGTTTCGCGGTGATTCGGCGCGTGATGGATCGGCATCGCAAGCAGAAGAACGGCAGCGCATGGAACCTGCCGCAGTTCGTGTTTGCGACGGCGTATGACCAGTACGCGGTGCGCGCGTTTGATGTGAACGCGGTGGATTATCTGCTGAAGCCGTTCGATCGCGTCCGCGTGGATAAGGCACTGGAGCGGGTACGCTGCCGGATAACAAGTGGCGCTGCGGCTGCAGGGGCCGGGGAGTCGCCGATTGAGTCACAACTGGACGCGTTGCTGAGTTTGCTGAAGGGTCCGCAGGGCGGAGCACGCGCGGCGCAGCCGGCAAAATTGATTGTGCAGGCGGGGAGCAGGCTGCTGCTGGTAGACCAGGCGGAGATTTGCTTTGCCGAGATTGAAGAAGGCGTGATTCGCGTTGTGACGCAGCAGTTCGAAGGGCAGTCGAAGTGCCGGACGATTGAGGAACTGCTGGATCAGCTCGATCCGGCCGTCTTCTGGCGCGCACATCGCAGCTTCGTGGTGAACATCAACCAGATTCGCGAAGTGGTGCCGTGGTTCAAGTCGACCTATCAGCTGCGGATGAATGACAAGAAGCAGACGGAGATTCCGGTGAGCCGGGCGCAGACCAGACGGCTGCGAGAATTGTTCAATCTGTAGGTAATCGCATCGGTCCGCCAGGATCGAGAGCCGTGATCCGCGTGCCGTGCGTTATACGTGTCTGATCAGGCGCTGATGGGCTGGGTCACAAGCGAACAGACTGCATAGTGACGAGCAGGCGATAACGCACGACTCGGAACCTTCGGCGGCAATCCGCCTAGCCCTGTTACCGCCAACTGGCCCACAAACATTAGACATCTGTCTCTCGGGGCGGCAACATGCTAGAAATGAATCTAGCCTCAAATGACCAAGTATCGTGTGTCTTCTGCCTTGCGCATCAGTTCAGTAATTCTCGCGCTTTTTACGCTCGCGCCTCTTGCCTTGCGGTCGCAGTTAGCAAGCAATCCTCCCTTGCCGGCATTTGCCACGGCCGACAGCGTGATCGTGCTAAAGGGGGAGAGGAAGCTCTTGCTGATGAAGGGTGGCGAAGTTCTGAAGGCCTACAGCGTCTCGCTGGGAGGCAATCCAGTCGGGCCGAAGATCAGGGAAGGCGACAGCAGAACGCCGGAGGGCGACTATGTGCTTGATCGCCATAACGCGAACAGCCAGTTTCACAGGTCTATACACATTTCTTATCCGAACGCGGAAGATCTGGCACGCGCCAGAAAAAAGGGTGTACCGCCCGGAGGGAATCTCTTCATCCATGGAGTGCCGAATGACTATCACGGACCGAGTCAGGATCTGGGGGATTGGACCCTTGGCTGCATCGCGGTGGCCAACGCTGAGATGGACGAAATCTGGCGAGCAGTGGCAAACGGCACGCCGATCAAGATCAAACCCTAGTGGGCCCCCATTGCAACTCACGGGGCGTCTTCTTTATTTGGGATACTGGTGGCCTTTGGCCAACTCCTCCTCGAGCGTCGCATCATGCAGATATAAATCGTGAAAGAAGTGAACCTCTCCGTTCTCCTCCACGATGGCGGTCTGGTAGACGACCAACACCGGAATCGGTGATGCAAGATTGACTCGTAAGTTATTACGGCCCTCGTGCATTGCGTGCTCAACTTGTTGCAAATCCCAGCCGGGGTTGTTGCGAAGAACCCACGCGGCGAGCTCGGCCGGTTTCTCAGCGTGGATGCAGCCGTGGCTGGAGGCCCGCGCTTTGCCGTAGAACTTCGCATCGCTCGCGGGAGTGTCGTGAATATAGACTTCGTGTTTATTAGGAAACATGAATTTGACCAGCCCCAGCGCATTGTCGGGACCGGGTGGCGTCCGCACTGTCAGCTCTCCCGTTCGGATCTGCTGAAACATCGCCGACGTGACGTTCCCGGACTTGATGACCTGCCCGTTCGCCCTGACCAGTTCCAGGTCGATTTCGTCCAGCGATGGATGTTTGACCAGATCGGGGAGGATTTCTTTGCGCAGGATGCCTGGCGGAGGGTTCCAGTAGGGACGAAAAACGACGTACAGCATATTTTTATCGAACATGGGGGTTTGGAAATCGTATTGGTCGCCCACATCCACGGTCATAGTGAGGCCGGGTCGATCTCCTTCGAAGCAGTAGAGGCGGAATTCTGGAACGTTAATTACAATCGCCGATTCCATGAAGTGGTAGGGCAACCAGCGATATCTCTCCAATCCCAGGCGCATCTGCTCCACACGATCACTCAGTGGCACGTTCATTTCGGCGATCGTTTTGGGCTCAATTTCGCCTGTCGGCGCCAGACCATGACGTTCCTGGAAGTGCTTGACCGCGTCAACCAGAACCCCCTCATACTTGTCAGCGTCTGGCGGAATGGTCGCGTTCTCGGGCAGATCGCCAAGCAATCGCAACAGACTTGCGACACGTGCGATGTACCTGTACAGGTTGCCCGGCTGCGCTCGTACGTAGGGAGGTAGTTTCTCCCCGGTATCCTTCTTCGCAAGTTCCTCGTAGTGCGGCAAAGCGTCACGTAGCCGCCTGTAGCCTTCGAAAGGGGGCTCAACTTCCGCCACTTCCGAGCGAAGATTGGAACCATTGACCAGGGCGTAGCGCAAGAACTGGGGCAGGTCGAGTTTCTCCTGAGAGTTGTCAAACTCGAATCCCAGATGCTGCGGGTTGATTCTTCCAACCTGTAGATCGGAAAGATAGCGCATGACACACACCGTGAGGGCGGCATCGAAGCGCGCTTCCGCAGCTTGCTCATGCGGACCATTCAGGAGTGTCAGGCGATCAGCCCAGCGTGAGGCATCGTAATCTTCGGCTCGAAGGCCCTCCCGGTCGGCGTCCTGTAGAACCTGGACCAGTTCAACGGCCTGAGTCGTAGGCTGGCCGTCTCGCACCCACGCAAGCGTGTAACCTGAAGGACGGTAAAAGCTGGCGAGCTGCGACCGATAGTCGGAGAAGTTGGGCCAACGAAGATCCTCGAGGCGGCCCGAAGCGACGATCCCACTCAGCCGGGCGGCGGCTCCCTTCAGCTTCGGTGTTGTACTAGCGTTGGCGCGCGTCGCACCCGCCGAACTCTTACTCGCCCGCGCGAACGCCAGGGCGTCGAGCAGCACGAATGCGGCAAGAAGCAGAGATGCAATCTCAAGCTGTCGTCTAGTACGCACGACCCATTCCTCTGGTTCGCTGCCACGTTCCTGTTTGAATAAGGGGGTTCAAGAACATCCGCTGCCGCCCTCCCGCGCTTTGTACCACGCTGCTTACAACCTTCACCTGCTTAGATGGTGAAATGGCGAATTTCCGCGGCCCGCTGCGCGCCGGCCTCCAGGACGGCTGCGATTTCCGGATCGCTGCGAAATCGTCAAGTGACTCGTGGGACTGGGCTGAGTTCTGGGCGAGTGACCGTACTCGGAGTCGGATGGCGGTAGCAGCCTTGAGAAAGTTATGTCTTTCTGTCTATTTAAGTGATTGAAAATAAATGTGATTACTAGTAGTTACGGTATCTGTTGCCCCTCCAAAGAAAGGCCAGGCTGCGGGTTCCTCCGCTTCTTTTCGCTATGCAAGGAGTCGGTCGGATAAACACCCGAGCGAGCGATTAAGCGATCAGTCGTAGCGCTCGAAGATGATCTGCTTGCGGTGCCAGCCGTAGCCGGCGAGTCTTTCGCGGACACTGGCGACCATGTTGTTGAGGCCGCATATGTAGGCGTAGATGTCGAACTTGAGCTCCGCGGGAAGAATGGTCGGATCCGGCGGTGGTGCAGGGAGCGGCTGGCCGAGGCGTGCGGCGCGTTCTTCAACGATGCGGGCGACATGTTCCTGCACATATCCGCGAAGGCCCTTCCAGCTCTCGTCGGCGCGGCTGAGCGTGGGCAGGTAGTGGAAGTTGGGCTTGCGGGCGGCGAGGGCTTCGAACTCTTCGCGGTAGTACAGCTCGCTTTCGTAGCGGGTTCCGTAGACCATCCAGATCTCTTTGCCTTCGCTGCGGTCGATGCCGGCATCGGGGCCGGTTTCAGGGAAGAGCCATTGCGCAAAGCCACGCATGGGAGCGATCCCGGTGCCGGTGGAGATAAAGATGGAATCGGTGATGGGCTGCTTGAGGATGAAGTGGCCGTGGGGGCCGTGAACCTGGATGCGGCCGCTGGGAGGCAAATCGATGAGATCGGCGAGGTGATTCGAGAAGAACCCCTGAGGCACGCGATTGACGCAGAGCTCAAAATGGTTCAAATTGGCCGCGGAAGCGATGGAGTAGGCGCGAGTCTGCTGCTTGCCGTTGGAATCTGTGGCGACGGCGGAGATGAATTGGCCGGAGATGAAGGGAAAGGATTCGAGATCTTCAAGAACAAAATCGAAGTGGTAACACTGGGCCGATTCAGAGATTAGCGATTTGCTTAACAAACGTGCCGAATGCAGTTCACGCGCCAAGGTGGATTCTCGCTTGCGTTGAAAATTGGAACATAAGAGCCAAAAGCAGTATATCGTCCGGCGTGCGCGGGTCCTCGGCCGCACTTTGCGATGAGTAGATACGGATGTTTACGGAATGAAAGCGCGGCGGCTGCGGCGGTTTCGTTCTACGCCAGTGCGTGCCAGCAGAGCTGAAGTCCCATGACGAAGAGCCACAGCGAAAGCGCGAGGCGCATGGTGCGGACGGGAATACGCGAGGCGAGGCCGGTGCCAACGAGGGCGCCGAGAACGCCACCGGTGATGAGGTTGATGAGCAGCATGGAATCGAGGCCGGCGCTGCTGAGGTGAAGTGTTCCACCGATGAGGGAGAGACAGAGGCCGAAGGCAAGGTCGGTACCGACGATGCGGCGGGCGTCGAGCGGAGTCAGGCCGAGGAGGGCGAGCGTGCCGAGGGCTCCTGCGCCGGAAGAAGAGAAGCCGACTTCTGCGCCGATGGGAAGCATGACGAAGGCGAGCCATCGGGGAGAGTTGGTGCGCTGCGCGGGTTCAGCAGCAGGGCGGAAATGGCGGTAGATGTGCCAGGCTGAAGAGAGCGCGATCATCACGCCCAGCGCGAGATAGAGCCAGAGGTTGTTCGCGGCGTTGTGGGCTACGCGCTGGAAGAGGAGCGAGCCGAGAGCGACGCCGGGGATTCCGGCGGCAAGGATTATGGCGAGGGTGCGCCACTCGACTTGTCTGCGCCAGATTTGGACGGGGACGACGACGAGTTTGACGGCTGCAGAGTAGGCGAGGGCCGTGCCGACGGCTTCGGCTACAGGCACGTGGAGAAACAGGATGAGCAACGGCGCGATGAGCGCGCCTGCGCCAACGCCAGTGATGGCGATGAGCGTGGCGATTGCAAATCCTAGAAGAAGTTCCATGGCGTCTCCGGGTTCAGCGAAGCTGCATCAGTGAGCCTGCAGGTGAATGCCGCACTCGAGTTTGCGGCCAGACCAGCGGCCCGAACGCGGATCGTTGGCGTCGAAGGGCAGGCTGGTACAAGGAGCGCAACCGATGGAGGTGTATCCCTTTTCGTAGAGCGGGAGAAGCGGGATAGAGTGCTGCTCGGCATATTGCCAGACGTCGCGCGTGGTCCACTCGGCCAGCGGGCTGAGCTTGGCGAGGATCTTGCCCGTGGGCAATGTAAAGAACTCGTGCGGCTGCAAGCTGGCCCGCGATTTGGACTGCCGGCGGCGCAGGCCAGTGACCCACGTTGTGTAGGAACCTAGGGCGCGGAAGAGCGGCTCAACCTTGCGCAGCCCACAGCAGCGGTCGGGCGCGGTCTGGTTGAGGATGCCGAATTGCGACTCCTGATCGGCGACGGACTGCTCGGCCTGGACATTGATGAGACTCAGGTTCCACTCTGAGGTGATGCGATCACGGTAGGCGAGGGTTTCAGGGAAGTGGTAGCCGGTCTCGAGGAAGATGACCGGGATCTGCGGCTGGAACTGGAGGGCCATATGGAGGACGGCGACGTCTTCGGCCTGGAAGCTCGAGGTGATGCAGGCGCGCTGCGCGTGCTCGAGGTGCTCGCGGAGGAAACCTGAGGCGGTGAGGGCGAGACTGTCAGATGCCGAGGCCGTTGTCATTGTCGTCTTCTCCTGTAGGAAGGGATGCGAGGCGATGGATTTCGTCGAGGACCTGTTCTAGACCGGCGTAGATGAGGTGCGAATCAAGCTCAGTGGGCTTTGCGCCGGTAACGTCGGCCCGTATGAATGTAATGGAGGTGGGTTCGTCTGACTCGAGGATCACGAAAGCGCCTAGGCGCGCAAAGGTGAGGTGCAAGGGTGAAACGGGAACCCGGGTGCGGAGAACTTGAGCGCTTTCGGCGAGAAGAGACTGCTCGATTTGAATGGCGAGATCGGCGCGGTTTCCGACATTGAGCAACCCTGTGGTTGCATGTTTGTGGCCCGCATCGGATGTGTCGTGGATTGCGCGGATCATGCCGGCGCCGGCGGTGGTATTGTCGGCCGGGTCGATCAGAATGAGGCTGCCCGTGGCGCGGCTGTCGCGATAGAGATCGGCTAGCAAAGGGCGGCTGGTTTCGATGACGACGTGGCCGATATCGTTAAGGGCCAGCTGCGCTGCGGAGTACTCGGCGAGGTGGTCGACGTCGATGCGGGAGCGGAGTTCGGTGATGGTCGCGCGGACGGTCTGGCTGGTGTGTTTGAGCAAGTAGCTTGCGCCCGGACGAAGGGGCTTTGAGTGCATCCAGACGACTGTGGCTTCGATGCGACTGGTTTTGCGGGGCGGAGCGGAGACGGAGCTGATCATGTCGCCGCGGCTGAGGTCGATTTCGTCCTCGAGCGTGAGCACGACAGATTGAGGCGCGCGGGCACGGGCGAGGTCGCCCTCAAAGGTTGAGATTGTGCGGACGCGGGTGCGTCGGCCGCCGGGGAGCGCAAGGACTTCATCGCCGGGATGGATGGCGCCGGCAGTGATCTGGCCGGCAAAGCCTCGGAAATCCTGGTGGGGGCGGACGACGCGCTGAATAGGCAACCGAAAGGTTGCCTGTGCCCGTTCGATGGCGAGGGGAAGGATTTCGAGCAGCTCGAGAATGCTGGGACCGGTGTAGAAGGACATGTGCGAGCTGCGATGAACAACGTTGTCGCCGTCGAGAGCACTAACGGGAACAGGGATTAGCTGCGGGATGTCGAGTTGGCGGGCGAGGCCTTGCAGACTGGCGCTGTGGCGATTGAAGACTTCCTCAGAGAAGTCGACCAGATCCATCTTGTTGATGGCGGCGATGACGATGGGGATTCCGAGCAGGCCGGCAATGCAGGCGTGGCGGCGGGTCTGGGCGAGGATGCCTTTGCGCGCGTCGACGAGGACAATGGCGACGTCGGCGGTGGAGGCGCCGGTGGCCATATTGCGGGTGTATTGCTCGTGACCGGGGGTGTCGGCGATGATGAATTTGCGCTTCGGGGTGGAGAAGTAGCGGTAGGCGACGTCGATGGTAATGCCCTGCTCGCGCTCGGCGCGGAGGCCGTCGGTGAGCTGGGCGAAGTCGATGGCGGCGTCGCGGGTGACGGAGCGGATGTGGTCGTCGTAGACGTTGTGCGAGTCGTAGAGCAGGCGGCCGATGAGGGTGGATTTTCCATCGTCAACGCTGCCGGCGGTGGAGAAGCGGAGGAGAGCCTTGGAGAGTTCGGCTTCGAGGCGCTGCTCGATGGGAAGTTGCGGATCGGATGCGGGAGCGCCTTCCGGCATCCCAGCAAGGACTGAACTGGCTTCGAGTATTCCCTCAGGGGCTAAAGCCCCATTGATTTTGTTGGCTTTTACGGCACGGCTAAAGCCGTGCCCCTTCAAAACCGGGGCCCGCGTAGAGCCGTGCTCCTTCAAAGCTGGGATCGCCGCAGCGATGTGCCCTTTCAGAGCAGCAGCTTGTTCAGGACCGGCCGCAGGTTGTGGAGAATCGCCCTCGAGTGCAGGACCGCATTTAATATTTGCGGAACTTCCCTCAAGTGGGTATTGCTCAACAGTGGCCATCAGAAGTAGCCCTCGCGCTTTTTCAGCTCCATGGAACCGTCCTGGTCGTGGTCGATGATGCGGTTGGCGCGCTCGGAATTGCGGACGGCCATGAGCTCCTCGATGATTTTGGGCACGGTGTCGGCCTCGGAGCGGATGGCACCGGTGCAGGGGCTGCAGCCGAGAGAACGCAGGCGGCATGTGACCCACTGCTCCTCTCCGGGAAGGCCCTGGATGAAGGGCTGTTCGAGAGGGATGAGCGAGTCGGCGCGGACGAGCATGCGACGAGGCTTGGCGAAGTAAAGCGGTACGATGGGGATCTTTTCGAGATGGATGTAGTGCCAGATGTCCAGCTCGGTCCAGTTGGAGAGCGGGAAGACACGGATGCTTTCGCCGGGCCCGATGCGGCCGTTAAAGAGCGACCACAACTCGGGGCGCTGGTTCTTGGGGTCCCACTGGCCGGCCGCGTCGCGGAAGGAGAAGATGCGTTCCTTGGCGCGGGATTTCTCTTCGTCGCGGCGCGCGCCGCCGAAGGCCGCGTCGAAGCCGTGTGCGCGGAGGCCGTCGAGGAGGGCTTGAGTCTTGAGATATCCGCAGCAACGCTGGGTGCCGAGCTTGATGGGATTGGCACCGTCGGCGAGGGCTTCTTCGTTGCGCCAGACGATGAGCTTGAGGCCGAGTTCGGCGGTGTAGCGGTCGCGGAATTCGAGCATCTCGCTGAACTTGTAGCCGGTGTCGACGTGGAGGAGAGGGAACGGAATCGGCGCGGGGTAAAAGGCCTTCTGCGCGAGGCGAAGCATGACGGAGGAGTCCTTACCGATGGAGTAGAGCATCACCGGGTTCTGGAACTCGGAGGCGACCTCGCGGAAGATGTGGATGCTCTCGGATTCGAGGAGCTGGATGTGGCTTAAACGCTCCTCGCGGTTGCGCTCGGCCGATAACTCTGCGTGACGGCTTTCAGCGGTGTTGATCGTGTTTTGCTCAGCGGCGGCGGTGGTTGTCATGTTTCTCCGGATGATTTTTGGGCAATAAAAAACCCGCGGCGGCAGAAGGGCTGCAGCGCGGGGTATGGGGAATTCCGGTGAGTCTAGTGGTGGCTTATCCCATAGTCCGGCGCGGCGCACAACAACATGCGCAACAAGCGACCGGCATGGAACAAAGACTCATTGGGACTACTATACGGGGGTCTCGATGTGAGGTCAATCACATACGGCGAAGAGCGAGCGAATCTGATGGTCGTCAAAGTACTTTCGCGGATTCAATTCGCGTGGCGCGCAAAGGCTCGCCACGAAAGCGATCAGCAGGGTTGCGGAGGCAAAGGGCGCAAGATCGCGAAGTATCTTAGCGATGGGCTTGAGCCTCCACGGCTTCAACGGGGGAGAACGCTGTCGAACGTTTTTGGTCAGAAGCTTGATCGAATTTAACGGAGATTTTTGAGGGCGATAGTGGGTGCATGGATGCTTTTTGGGCAGCGCTTTTCGGCAGTGCATAGGCGAGCGCCATGGCGGCCCAGTTTGTGCCGGCAGCGGAGATCCATTGATTGTGGGCATGCGGAAAGCCTGCGTCGAACCACGGCTGGAAGCCCAGCGCACGGGTTTGCACATACCATGAACCATCTTCCTGCTGAGTGCGAAGGAGCAGCTTGATACCGCGCTGATAGGCGGGGCTGGAAGCGGAAAGACCGGCGATGTGGGGAGGGTACAAACAAGGCGCATCGCAACAGTGCCATGAAAGAGCTGCTCTGCAGCGCAGCGGGCCGATGGGGGATCGCCCATCGGCCAACGCACTGCAGAGCACCCGTTCATGCCCTGTTGCATTGCCGCCTGGTTGTCTCCACGCCCAGGCGAGGCCGGCCACGCGCCAGCTGCGGTCGTCGTTGTTGTAGGAATGCGCGTTCGCAAGCCAATTTGCGGCGAGACGAATCGATCGGCGATATTCGTCGGCGTTCGCCCTGGGCGCGTAAAGCTGCACGGCGCGCATGCATCGAGCAGTCTGGCCGATATAGTCGAGGCAAATAGGCGGGCGATTGTCTGCGTGTTGAGCGGGCCACTCACCGTTTTTGTGCTGGCGCCTCAAGATGTACAGCACGGCGGTGTCGGTGTTGAGATCGGGCTTGTAGCCTTCATCATGCAACCCCATCAACTGATACGCGAGAATGCCTTCGCTGAAGTTGTCCTCGGTTGGAACCACGAAGCCCTGGTGGAGGCGGTCGCGAAGCTTTGTGAGGACATCGGCATTGGCCTGCACCTGTGCGGCATCGCTACGTTCGTCGATGTTGAAGCCACGTTTGCGCGCGAGCCCCATGGTCATGGCGGTCAGGCTGTTGTCGTGACATGAGACGCAACCGGAGTTGGTGATGAAGTTGGTATCGGCACGCTGCAAGTGGGGAATGCTGTCCTGGACCGCGCGCTGAATGGTATTGTCGCGCCTCATGCTGAGAGACACGGGGGTGAGCGGTCCGGGTTTGGCGCCTGACTTCTCGAGCAACTTGACGACCGGTGTGTCGCCATTATGTCTGGCGATATCGAGCGGCCTCAGGCCTTCATCACCAGTCTTGGAATGCCGGTCGATGGCGTTCACGTCTGCGCCGTGATTGATGAGAAGCTTCACCATATCAACGGGGAGATTATCCGAGATTGCGGCGTACATCAGCGGCGTTCGGCCAAGGATGTCATAGCCATTCGCGTCGGCTCCGTGATCGAGCAAGGTACGGACGTCGCGGGTGTCCGCAAAGACCACGGTGTCATTAAGTGAAGCGGTGAGGATGCTCTTCTCGGTGACCTGCCCGAGAATGCGATCGACGCAATCCGGGCAGTGAGCGGCGATGGCCATGGAAAGACCGGTTTCGCCAGCCATTTTGGCGTCTGCTCCATGATCGAGGAGCATCGCGACAACCTCGGGATCTCCGGAGGTAAGACCTTCAATCAGGGGTGAAGATTCATTTTCGGGGCGGTAATTTGGATTCGTTTTGGCGCCGTGGTCGAGGAGAAGCTTCACGATCGGCGCGCCACCTGGTCGCCGCGCGGCAATCATCAACGGTGTGCGCATGTCGTCGGAGCGGGCATTCACATCGGCACCATGATCGAGCAGCAAGCGGGCTTTCCCAAGATCCGTAGCGGCCCACATGAGTGCGGTGGCATTCGCATCGTTGCGTTTGTTGGGGTCGGCTCCCATCTTCAGCAACCGCGTGAGAGTTGCCACATCTGTGTAAAGCACCGCATACATGAACGGCGTTGAGCCTTCGGGGCCGCGGGCGTTCAGCAAGGACGGATCAGCGGTTGCGGCCTTCAGAAAAGAGGGCAGGTCGGCGGTGCGGAGATCGTCCACCATCGCGATTGCTTTGGGATCGAGCGGGGGCAGGTCGACTTCATTCGCGAGTGCGTCGGGCCACTCGGCTCCCTGATCAATCCACGCCTTGATGGTCGCAATCTGTTCGGGGCGAAGCGCCCCGGTGGGCGGCATCTGGGCGCCGAATTCGTCGCCGATGAGGCGATGGTACACGAAGCTGTTGGCACTGCTTCCGGGCACGACACGGCGGGAGAAGGACTTCATCACTGAGCTTCTCCGATCAAGGCGCATGCCTGCACGCTGCTTGGCGGGGCCATGGCAATCGCCGCATTGCTCTCGAAAGATGGGCAGAACATCGCGGCCGAAGTCGACCTTTGCGGGAGTTGACGTCTGGGCCGAGGCGATGCCGGCGACAACGGCTAAGCAGAGAGAAATTGATGCGAGTCCTGAATGCGACAAGGAGGGCCTCCACCGGATATTTGGGGATTCCTTGGAGTTGTTGCCGAGATCGGATCCAGAGCGTCGGCTCGGCTCAATTTTCGAAAGGAAGATGCCTGCTGATTGCTAGGGATTTCATTTGCGCTGAGATGAAGGGGGCCGGGGGAACTCAGACGCTCTACATCACGTCGCATGCTATCGATGCGCAAGCTTGAAGTAAAGGAGATTCTCGGAGCCGACGCCGTTGAAAATCCGCGATATCGACCGGGGTCAGCAGAGCTTGTCGGCGGCGGCGGCGAGGTCGAAGTCTTTTTGCGTGATGCCGCCGGCGTCGTGGGTAACGAGGGCGAGGCGAACCTTGTTGTAGCGGATGTCGATATCGGGATGGTGCCCAGCTTTTTCGGCGAGGTCGCCCAATTTGTTGACGAAGACGAGAGACGCGCGGAAGTCCCTGAAGAGGAAGGTGCGGACGAGTTCGCCGGATTCGATTTGCCAGTCGGGGATGGTGACGAGGCGAGACTTGATTTCGGAGTCCGTGAGAGAGGGCATCGGGCTTCTCCTTTGGAAATCGGGGATGCGGGCCGCGTGAAGACCGCCGGCACGACCTAATCAGTGTAGGAGAGATACTCGGACGAAGTTGCAATTTATATAAGAGGGGCAACTTGGCGCAGTTTGCAATTTATGCTGCCAATGTGGTAACTAATCGTTTAGTTGTTCGTCAAATCAAGTAACAGACATGGGCAGGATCGACGCCTGAATTGCGATTGAAACACATGGAATCAATGAGTTAGAGGATGCCTCCGAAGAAATCAAACACGTTAACTGAAGCCGAGCTGAGGCTGATGAAGATCCTGTGGCGACGCGGCGAGTCGGCAGTAAACGACTTGGTCGCGGCCATGCCGGACGGTGAAGCGCTGGCCTATAACTCGGTGCTGACCACAATCCGGATTCTGGAGCAAAAAGGGTACGTGGAGCATCGACAAGAAGGGCGCGCGTTTATTTACTGGGCGGTAGTTGCAGAAGACGACGCAAGCCGCAGCGAAGTGAAGCATGTGCTGAGCCGCTTTTTTGGCAACTCACGCGAGCAGCTTTTGCTATCCCTGTTGGGAGACGGCGAGATTTCGCGCGAAGAACTGGAACGGCTGAAGGCTGCGATTCGCGCGGCGGCACCGGATGCGGCAGATGAGGTAATCGAAGGCTAAATGATGCACCTGGCGACATTGATTGGCTTAATGGGCGATCTCGGGACGACGGCTCCGGCTGTGTGGGCATGGTCTGCGTCAAGCTGGGAAGGGTTTGCGCGGACGGCGGGAACTACTCTGGTGACGTCGATCTGGCAAGGTGCGGTGATTGTGTGCGGGTTGGAGATCTGCATGCGTGCGATGCCGCGGATTTCGGCGGCGCACCGGTTTGTGATTTGGGCTGCGGGTTTTGGTATCGCGGCGGGATTGCCTTTATTGCCGCTGCTGCATTTCGGAGCGAGCGCCGCTGGAACGGGTGCAGCGGATGCAGGTGCAGCGGGGAGTACGACGGGACCATTGCTGCAGCTGGATGCGCGTTGGGGGTTGGCGATCGCAGGGCTCTGGGTGGTTGCTTCGGCGGTTCGCGGAGTAGGTTTGGCGGTGCACTCGATGCAGCTGCGGCGGTTGTGGAAGACCGCCCAGCCAGTTGAAGTGAGTGCAACACTGGCTGCAGCGCTCCGGAATGTGCGCGGCGGACGGGTGGCCATCTGCACGACGGAGATGCTGGACCGGCCGAGTGTGATTGGATTTCTGGCGCCGCGAATTCTGATTCCCGCTTGGCTGATGGCGCGGTTGACCCCGGGAGAGCTGGAACAGATTGTGCTGCACGAGGCAGAGCATCTGCGTCGGCGTGATGATTGGACGAACCTGTTGCAGAAGCTGGCGCTGGTGGCGTTTTCGCTGAACCCGGCGCTGGCGTGGATGGAGCACAGGCTGTGCGGCGAGCGGGAGATGGCGTGCGACGACGGCGTAGTACGAATTACAAACGCTCCGCGAGCCTATGCTGCGTGCCTTGCAAGCCTGGCAGAGCGCGGGCTGGACCGGCGGGCTGAGGCTTTATCGCTTGGTGCGTGGCATCGGCGGTCAGAGTTGGTGCATCGCGTGCATGGAATTCTGTTGCGGAAGCGCGCGATGAGTAAGGCCGCAGCAGGTGCGCTGCTGGGTGCGCTGGGATGCGCTCTGGTGGCAGGATCGATCGAGATGGCGCGGTGTCCGCAGCTGGTAGCGTTTGTGCCGGAGCAGAACAGCCTGGCAATGACGCCGGAGCGGCAGCGGGAGATGACCGCGATGCTGGCGCGGGAGAACGCCGAAGCTAAGGCTAGTTTGCCAGCGGGATTCCATGCAGTGCAGGCGAAGGCGGTGATACCGCCGACGGGACCTGGAGTCGCGAAGCACCTGGCGCAGAAGAGCGAGGCGCCCATTGCAGTTAAGACGGTCGCGAAAGAAGATGCGCAACAGATCGCGAAGTCCAGCATTGTCGGTGACCGTGTGAATCAGAGCGGCGAGCAGCAATGGGTTGTGCTCGCCGCGTGGGAAGACGTGCAGACTGTGAGCCGGACATCAGGCGCGGTTTCGGATTACGACGCGAGCGCTGCGACGAGAGATGCCGCCGGCTACGGGGCTTCGGCGGCACGGCAAACAGATGACAGAGCGGGGCAGACGACGAGCAAGGGTTCGAGCGTCATTTCAACTCAGGCTGACAGCCAATACACGATCACGCGGTTGATTCTGAGAGTCGTTCCCGCAAATTCGAATTCCAATTCTACTCAGCCGGCCACGGGATCGGTTCGCGGCGGCTGGTTCGTGATTCAACTGTAAGTTCATCTCAGACCTCAAGGGAGAATAGGCATGTCTGTAACAACTAATTCATTAGTAACAAAGGCGAAAAAGTTTGGCGCTCCGGCCGGGGCCGCTGCTGCGGTCTTATTAGCCGGTTCGTTCATGATCGGACATACGGCACACGCTGCAAGCAATGGTGCGTCTCTGGCTGGCGGGGCGCCGATGGATGACAACAGCGTGTCGTCGCTGGTGGCTTTGGACAATGCAGTGGAAGCTGTGGCGGCCCGGGTAACACCGGCGGTGGTAAACGTGGCGGTGACATCGCGTGTGTCGGCGCAGGATGCCGACGGCGATGACGACAGCCAGGATTCGGGCGGCCAGATTCCGCAAGGCGCAATTCCGCCGGAGTTCCGGAAATTCTTCGGGCCGATGGGTCGCGGGCAGAATTCGCAGGGACAGATCGAGCACGGAATCGGCAGCGGCATCATCATCTCTCCTGACGGTTACATCGTCACCAATAATCACGTGGTGGATGGCGCAACGCAGGTTCGCGTGACACTGAATGACCGTCGCGTATTCAACGCGAAAGTGGTCGGTGTGGACAAGCTGAACGATCTCGCCGTGATCAAGATCAACGCGAACAACCTGACGACGGTGGCATGGGGCGACTCGACGAAGCTGCATCCGGGACAGACGGTGCTCGCCTTCGGCAGCCCGTTCGGGTACTTCCAGTTCTCAGTCACGCGCGGCATCGTGAGCGCGCTCGACCGGCCAAATCCATACACAGATGATCCGCGCAAGCCGGGCGATTACATCCAGACCGACGCGGCGATCAATCCGGGTAACTCGGGTGGACCGCTGGTGGATGCGCACGGTGAGCTGGTGGGAATCAACACTTTCATCATCACCAATAACGGCTCGTTTGCAGGTGCGGGATTTGCGATTCCTTCGCACATCGTGCGCGCTTCGGCCGAGGCGATTATCAAGGACGGAACGGTGCATCACGGGTATCTCGGCATCAGCATGAACGACGTGACGCCGGACAACTCGAGCTTCTTCAACCTGCCGGATGCAACGGGCGCGATTGTGAGCAGCGTGACGCCTGACTCGCCGGCGAGCCGCGCGGGACTGAAGAGCGGCGACGTGCTGCGGGAACTGAACGGCAGCAAGATTCGCAACGGCAGCCAGCTGCAGGTTGCGGTGAGCCAGACCGCTCCAGGCAACGAAATCAAGCTGGGTATTCTGCGAGACGGGAAGCCGGAAACGCTGACGTTGAAGGTGGGCGAGTTCAAAGGTGACAAGCAGGTCGCTGACAACGAAGGCGACGCATCGCACCAGCGCGGAAAGCTCGGGTTGGGCGTCGGCGATCTGACGTCAGACGCGCGTCAACAGCTGAATATTCCGTCGCAGGTGAAAGGCGCTGCGGTGGAGAGTGTTCGGCCTGCAAGCCCGGCGGACGATGCGGGATTGCAACCCGGCGACGTGATCCAGGAAGTAGACCGCAAGCCCGTGCAGAATGCGCAGGAGTTTGCGGATGACGTGCATGCGGTTCCGGATGGCAAGGACATCCTCCTGCTGGTCTGGTCGCACGGAGGCGCAAGCTATCGCGTAGTTCATCCGGCACAGAGCAATCAAAGCGGCGAGTAACAGAGCCGAGCAGTAGTAAGGGTTAATTCGGGCCGTCGCATCTCCTCGAAGTGCGACGGCCTCTTTTTGTTCCACGATGGGAGCGGCGGACCTGTTACAAACGACTGGGGTGTCTGCGTGCAAATGAGCGTTCAGGAACAATTCGGGCAAATTGATATTTACGTCTTCGATCAGATTCTGCGCGGAAACATCTCCGCCGGTATGTGCGTAGTAGATGCGGGATGTGGATACGGCCGTAATCTGGTTTACCTCCTGCGCGAAGGGTGCAAGGTGTTCGCAGTGGACGTGGATGCAGACGGCGTTGAGCATGTTCGCCGCTTGTCCGAATCTTTGAATACCGGTTTACCCTCGAGTAATTTTCAGGTGAGCTCGATTGAAGAGATGCCGTTTCCAGACGCGATTGCGGATGTGGTTATCTGCAGTGCAGTGCTCCACTTTGCGCGAGACGACGATCAATTTCAGGCGATGATTGCTGGTCTCTGGCGGGTGCTGAAGCCGGGTGGAATGCTGTTCTGCCGGCTGGGTTCGCGCATTGGGATGGATTTCGAGCCGGTACGCGGCCACATCTTCAAAATCGGAGATGGTGCTGAGTGGTTCCTTGTGGATGAGGAGATGCTTCTCGACTTGACGGATGAGTTGGACGCGGTGCTGGCGGATCCGCTGAAGACAACAATCGTGCAGGATTACCGGTGCATGACGACGTGGGTGACGCGGAAGCAAATCAATGAAGCTTCGCGATGAGCTGCGGTGGTGTTGTGTGTGCCGCGGCCGGTCTTAAAATGGCAATTATTGTGGATATTCTCGACAATTCATGATCGCGGATCTCTTGAAACCGCTGTCTTTCCGGAGGAACGCGAGCCCTGCCGCTCGCCCCGGACCTTGCCACGGTGCCGCTCGATTCAAACTCTCCCACGGACGGTTTTGACATATGCCCACACAGTGACTACGGCGCATATGAAGATGACGGCATACGATGGGACGTGAATGAAAGTTGCTACTGCAGTTATTACTACAAGTGGCAGCCACGGCCAACTAATTTGCCACGCATCGATCCTCGATTTTCGACTTAATAGTTCCATCAAGAAACGAATTGTTATAAACGCTGCGGCTCCCATACAACTCGCGCCCATGTGAACCTGCCAATTTGCCAAATTCGAGCCATGAGGGGCACCCCCACTCTGAATGTCGCCCAACAGAGACTCCCCGTAAGACATTATTCCGAGCCCGCCGAGCAATGCCGCGAGCAGCGCGAGGGAGGTTAGATTCATGCCGGCATTCGGCTGCTCTCGATGTTTTTTGATTCTGTGCCCCATCGGACTAGTCCTCAATGTTGAATCGTCAGAACGGGGCATTCCGCATCTACGATGATTTGAAAGGCACGCGACTTTCTTGTCTCGATGCTTAAATGCGAACTCTTCCGAATGCCGAGCACCAGCAGATCAATGGAACGTTCCCTGATATGCTCGATGATTTGCTCACGCGCCTCTCCCACTTCAACGAACGATCGCGGATCGCAAAACTCCTTTGCCTGCTCCGGAACCAGCCGGTCAAGAGTTGAGTAAAAGTCTCTCTGAAGGTCGGACAAACGATCGGGGTGGCCGATTGCGCCTTCTTGAACTACGTTGAGCACATCAATGTTTGCCCTGAATGCCTCGGCGACGTTAACCGCATAAAGTGCCGCATGAGCTGCTGCTTCAGAGAAGTCGGTTGCGAACAGAATTCTTTGGAATGGAAATGTCGTCGAAGAAGCAGGCTTGACCTTGGGACCGACGGTAAGAGACGGCCAACGAGTGGAACGCAGAATTCTCTCTGCCGTAGAGCCGATTATTCCCCGCTCGAATCGACCGCCACCGTGCGTTCCCAATACGATGATTGCGGGTTGATGCTTGTTAGCCAATTCAGGGATGACATCTTTCGGTTCACCTTCCAGCAAGATCGGAATAGCCTCGATTGATGGACCACCTAATTGAGCGGCCTTGGCCGCCAAAACTGTTTTCAGATCCCTTCTCTGCTGGCTGACCAATGCTGGATCGACTTCAACCTCCAGGGCCGCTTGTGAGAGCGTGAAAGCATGCGCTACGATTAACTTCGCCGAGAAATATGATGCAAGGCGCGATGCATACAGCCCTGCGTTTTGTGCGCCGAGAGAAAAGTCGGTCGCGTAGACAACCGCTGTAACGTTCAAATCGGGTTTGTCGCCGATGACCGGCATGTCGACTGTCTCCTCGTGAAGAAACTTAATAACAGGACATTCAATACAATCGCGCTCACGATGAAATACATCCCAGTTTCTTTGCGAGGGAGAATCCGCCTTACACCGGGAGCAACTTGAAGTTCTCGATCATGGAGTCGCTCCAGTCTGATAGCCGAGGTTTGCGAGCGAAAGACGGTATTGGTATTGAGCATTCGTGTAGCCGATGGCAGCGTCCGTCTGCTGGTATTGCGCCTGACTTAACTCGACGATTGAACTCAGCCCAAGTCGATATCGCGTCTGTGCAAGAGAGAGAGCCAGGTTCGCTTGCTTAAGGAGTTCGTCGTTGACAGCAACACTTTGATAAGCGGTGTTGGCTGCCAGCCAGGCAGTCCGAACGTCTCTCACGATGCGATCTTTAAGTTCGCGCGCCTGCTCCGAGTCGGCCTGGGCGCGGATCGTTGCCTCCTTGGCTTGTGCGGAGAATAGGAATCCGTTGAAGATCGGAATGTTCATATTGACTCCAATTCCTCCCCACCAGTTTTCGACGTAATAAGTCGGCGGCCTTATCGGTACGCTCCCAACTGTTCCGGCGGCAGTGATGCTCGGAAGCTTCTGATCGCGCTCCGCATGGCTGAACTTGACCGCCGCTTGCTGATTCAGATTCAACGCCTGAAGGTCCGGGCGCTGTTGGAATGCGAGTTGTACGAGTTGATCCACATCTGCGGGAGGTGCAGTCAAAGGGCTGGTGTCTTCGACAAGATCATAAGTTACCTCCTGATCAAGACCGAGGACGTCATCCAATGCCGCCATTGAGGAGTTCGCATTGTTCCTTGCATTGAGTTCAAGCAGCTTTGCCTGAGACAAGTTGACATCCGCAAAACTTAGATCAAGCGTGGACTTCAACTTATTCTTCGTGTAAGAGCTAATCTGTGACTGTGTAGTCTGCAGGGTGGCGGTATTCTGGATGGCAACCTTCAGAAGCGCCTGCGCCTGAAGGGCATCGAAGAAGGCTTGATCGGTGGCAAGAACAATGTCTTCCGTCGTGGCGAGTGCATTCGCATTCTGCGCTTTCTCCTGTAGCTTCGACGACGCTACGAGATTGCTGGTCTTGCCGAAGTCCGTAATCAGCTGCGTGAATCCGCCGCCAGCCCCGGCGTGTGTAAACAGACGAGAGGCCGTCAGAGAGCCAGCAGAGATGCGTGAAGCGTCTTCTGCCTGGACCGCCGTAATAGCGGCATTCGCTGTCGGCAATTCCGCGGATCGGGTCTCCCGCACAACCTGATGCTGCGCCAACGCAAGAAGGCGAGCGACACTCACCCTTGGATTGTTCTTGATGGCGAGCTTCTCAGCATCAGCCAAAGTGAGGCGCGGGTGCTGGCTGGAATCTGAGGTGCCCGACGTCGTAGAAGGAGTCTGGTTGCCCGCTTGCGCCATAGGCACAGTACGTTTGCTGCGCAAGAAGCAATGAGCGACGCCTTAGGTGCATCCGGTAATGGCGCGCCGGCGCTTTGCGTCCGGCCAACTAGACTCGCGTTACTGACAATCGCCAAGGCAAGGATGATTTTGGGATACACCCATGGACGTTTAACTCCGTTCATAATTTTCACGCCTCCCCCGCAATCGCAGAGCTCTTTTCGCGTCGGCCGTGAATGATCAGATAAACCGCCGGAACCAGGAATACGGTTACGACCACGGAAACTGCCAAGCCACCAATGACCGCTCGCGCCAGCGGAGCATATTGTTCGCTGCCGGCCTCCATTCCGAGCGCCATCGGGATCATGCCCAGCAATGTCGCCAGGGAGGTCATCAGGATTGGGCGCAGGCGGATCTTGCACGATTGCACGACGGCTTCCAACAGCGACAATCCTTGCTTATGCAGAGTGCCGGCGAATTCGACGATCAAAATGCTGTTCGATACCACGATGCCGGTCATCATGATCACGCCCATCAACGACATGATGTTCAGCGTGCTCCCGGTCACGAAGAGGATCATCACAACCCCCGCCAGTCCGGGCGGAATGGCCATGAGGATGATGAATGGATCGATGAAAGATGTGAACTGGGCCATGAGGATCAGGTAGACCAGCAGCACCGAAACGATAAGCCCAAGGCCAAACTCCAGGAACGACCGGTTCATGCTGACCACGGCGCCGCGCACCTTCAGCACCGTGTTCTTGTCCGTCTTTGTGCTCGCCAACAGCTTGTCGATCTCTCCGCCCACCTTCTGGAGCGCCTCAGTCTTGGTCGAGACATAGATGTCGATTACGCGTCGAATCTGATAGTGATCCACTTCCGTCGGCGTATTGATCAGCTTGATGTCCGCGACGGAGTTCAAGGGCGTATATCCAGCGATGTGGTCGCCGTTCGAGAGCTCGCGCGATTGGCTGGAAGCCTCGTGCGGCTGCCTGCATCGGGCCGTTACCGGCTGGACGAACGCCGCGCAGAGGAATGTTCTCGAAGTCCTCCATCGACATGTTGTTGAGAATCGGTTCGCGTACTGGACCGTCACCATGTAGTTGTTGCCGCTCTTCGGATCGATCCAGTAGCTGGGCGCGACCATGCCGTCGGAGGTCATGGCGGTAATTACGTTGTCCACCACGTCCTTTGTGGAGAGGCCGATCAGGCTGGCCTTCTCGCGGTCGATGTTCAGCTCGATGCCTGGGTAGTCCAGGTTCTGCGGAATGTATACGCCGCTCACATTCGGCATCGTTTGTGATCGTTTGGGCAGAGTTCTCTGGCCAGAGCGTAAGCTCCATCCATATTGTTGGAACTGACCTGGATATCGATCGGAGCCGGCAGCCCCTGGTTGATGACGCTATCCACCAGGCCGCCTGCCTGGAAGTAAGTGGTAAGCTCCGGCATCTCGCGGGAGAGCTTCTGCTGGACGCGGCGCATGTACTCATAGCTGCCGATGCTGTGGTCCTCCTTGAGGCTGGTCTGCACAAAGGCAGTGTCCATCGAGGCGTTGGTGGTGTAGATCGCGGAAAGGTCGGGATAGACGCCGATATTCGAGACGATCATGTCCAGATCCTTGGAGGGCTTGACCACGCTGCGAATGATCGTCTTCGACCTTCGCGATGTAGTCGTTGCTGACCTCCAGCCGCGTGCCGCTGGGCATCCGAACGTCGATGATGAATTGCCCTGGGTCGGTGCGCGGGAAAGTAGGCGCGGCCAAGAAACGGGATCGTCACCGCAAGAACGCAGCACCACACCGCCGAAGAATCGCCGCCGCTGTCAAGCCGGGCCGCCGCATCGCCCGCATGGCAAGAGCTTCATACCAATTCAGCATCGCCTGAAACTTCTCGTTGAACTTTCTCTCGAAGCGGGTAAAGATGCCCGGCTTCGACTCGTCGGAGTGTTCGCCTTCGTCTTTCAGGCGAATGAACTTGGCGCAGTAGAGCGGCACCACGGTCATGGCGAAAAAATACGACGCGAAGATCGAAAGCACCACGCCCAGCGCCAGCGGCGTGAAGATGTACTTGCTGACGCCGCTGAAAAACGTGACCGGGAAGAACACGATGGAGGTGGTGAAGGTGGCTGCCAGCACCGCCATCGAGACCTCCGTTCCACCGTTGTCCGCGGCCACGGCCGGCGATTCTCCCATCTCCATGTGGCGGAAGATGTTCTCGAGCACGATGACACCGTTATCGATGAGCCGGGAGAAAACCAGCGCCAGGCCGCCCAGCATCATGGTGTTGATTGAGCCGCCCATGTAATTGCTGATGAGCAGACAGACCACCATCGCGAGCGGAACGGAAAGCAGCACAGCGACCATGGCGCGGGGGCTGCCGAGGAAGATCAGGATCATCATCGCCGGTCAGCACCAATCCGATGCCGGCTTCCTTTGACACATTCCCGATTGCCATTTTGACGAAGACGGACTGGTCGAAGACGACAGCGGTCTTCAGCGATGCCGGAATGTCGACCAGATGCTTGATGGCGTCCTTCATTCCATTCACGATGGTGATGGTGTTGCTGTCGCCGCCCTGCTTGAAAACCGGCACATAGACGGAGCGCTGCCCGTCGATGCGGACGATGTTGTATTGCAAGGCGCCGGAGTCGATCGGCCTTGCCGATGTCGCCCACCAGCACTGACGAATTGCCCACCGACTTGAGCGGCATCTCGTTCATCGAGTTGGCGTCGGGAAACTGGCTGTTGGCGTAAATGTTGAAGTCCTTGGATCCGATGCGTACGTCGCCGGCCGGCAGAATCAGATTTGAGCTGTCCACCGACTTCACAACGTCGTTCAGGCTGAGGTTGCGCGCCTCCATCTTCTGAGCGGGTCCACATAGACCTGAATCTGACGATAGGTTCCACCGTAAGGCTGCGGCACCGATGCGCCCTGGACGTTCGATATCTGGTTGCGCACTTGGAATTGCGCCAGATCCTTCAGGTTCGTTTCGTTCAGCCCCTCGCCCTTCAGTGTCACCAGGCATACTGGCTGCGTCGAGGCGTCCATGCCCAGCACCACCGGAGGCAACGTTCCCGGCGGCAGGCGGCGCAAGATCGGCCATCGCCAGGTTGGCGATGTTGCTCAAGGCCGCATTTGGATCGGTGCCTGGCTTGAAGTAGATCTTGATGAGGCTCACGCCGGTCAACGAACGCGATTCGCTGTGATCGACATTGGCGGCCAGAGTGAAGAACCGCTCGAAGGTGTTGGTAATGTCGGCTTCAATCTGCTGCGGCGGCATGCCGTTGTAGAACGTGGCCACCACGACGACGGGCATGTCGATCTTGGGAAACAGATCCACCGGCATGCGAGCCACGTTGACCACTCCCACCAGCGCCACCACCAGGCACAGCATGAGGATGAAGAATGGATACTTGAGAGCAAACTTCGGCATTACTTCGCACCTCCGTTGTTCTCTTCCGTTCCGCTTTCATGTCGATCACGCCGCCTGACTCGCGCATCACATCCGAAGCCGGCTCCTGGAGTAAGGATCGGGGATACACCTGTTCGCCTTCGGTGTACTTCTCCTGGCCGCCCAGAATCACCCGGTCGCCCGGCTCAAGCCCGCTTTTGATCTCCGCGAGTTTCGATCCGCGAAGTCCAACCTCCACATTGCGGATGTGAATGCGGTTATCGGCATCCAGCAAATAGACCGTCTGCTGGTCCCCTTTGAGCACCAGCGCCTCGACCGGAATCGTCGTCACGTTCTCCGCATGCGCAAGTTGCATTTGCGTATTGGCATACATGCCTGGGAGATGGAAAGATCCTGGTTCTCCACATCGATCTTCGGTCTCCATCGTCCGCGTTTCAAAGTTCACGTCACGCGTAAATCGCACGATCTTCCCGGTGAATGAACGGCCAATTGCATCCACGCTCACCTGCATCGGATCGCCGATGTGCACAAACTGCACGTCGTCTTCCGGAATCGGCATGCGCAGGCGCAGCAAGCCGCTCTGCGAGAGCCTGACGATCGGAATGTCCTGCTCGTTGGAATTGGTGCCGCTCTGGATCAGCGCGCCGGTGTCGGCATAGCGCCAGACGATCACTCCGTCCAGTGGCGCCACCACGTTGGTGTAGTTCTGTAGCGCCTGCACGCGGTCGTTGTCTGCGTGCGCCACTTCCGTATGTTCCTGGCCGCATCCGCCGCTGCCTTGGCCGCATCCACCTGGGACTCCGAAGAGAGATCCTTGCTCTGCGCATCGTCCAGTTCCTGCTGCGCCACCAGACCGGGCTGCGCCTTTGAAGTTTCCAGCAGCCGCTCATAGTCGGCGTGCAGCGCCGCATGCATTGCCTCTGCGCGCTTGATCTCGTGCTGCGTCCGGAGCAAGTCGTCCTTAGCTTGCTCCATCTCGAATACGGTGCCCTTCAACTGAGCATTTAACTCCGGGACTTCAAGCACCGCGAGAGTTTGTCCTTTGTGCACCCTGTCGCCAATGTCCACGTTGATCTTCACCATGAAGCCGGTCACCTTGGGGTGAACGTCGACTACCTGATAAGGCTGGAACTGCCCAGCAAGACTTAAAGTGTGGGCGATGTTCCCGCGTTGTGCCATAACCACTCTGGCCGACCGAATCTCGTCGGCTTTAGCTTCTGAGCTTTTTCCGGTGCGATGACAGGCAACGAGGAAACTAACAAAGGGCACGAGTCCCGCAACGAGAAGCAAGGAGGTTCGCTTTCGCATATCTTGAATGCACCTCAAATGGGGTGTTGAATGGTAAGTCTGAAGCACGGGTCGACATGTCATCCGCAGCAGAACGCGCCGAAGAGAACAACGCCGACTGGGCAAGCTCCTTCGCAGGAACAAATGCCCAACTACTTCACTGTCGGAAAACTACTAGCTGAGGGAGGGAGGGGGTCGAACGAAGGATGTCTCTCGAAGAGCTTGCTGCAATTCAAGCGGCGGGTGGTTCACCGCTGCCTGGTATCTCGATGCTGTCATGCTGAATGCGCAAATGACGAGCAGAATGAAAGGCAGCGAAGTATACGGCGTTAAGAGAGCTCTGGTCGCGGCTTTAGTTTGCGTATATGCTGACGTTTCCTGCGGCAGGGATTGCTCGTCTTTGGAAAGCAGCTTTGCCGTCGGAACCTGATGGGATGGGGTGTGGGCCGGGTAATAAAGTGAGAGCTTGTATTGCAGTCCCCAAAGAAACACACAACATGCCAGCGCGATGAACAGGAATCCCCAAAAGCGACTCGGCCGTCGGTTTGGTTTGAAGAGTTCCACGCTCACCACTATTCTGAGGCTTGGCAACAAAAACTAACACTAGGAGCCCAAATAGCGCTCTTTGCCTCTGATAACAATTTGTAGCATAAATAACAACGTAGTTGCCCTAAAACTTCCTTATCCGTCATAAGCGAGATAGCTGCGACTGAAGGGTAGCGTGTAACTTACAGAAAAATAAGCGTCGGAGGATGGATTCTTTGGGGACTCATGGAATCTATGTTCGGACTCAATTTTTTCACAACGCTTGAGGTTCGGATAAAACACTTGCAACCTGCGCAGGTACGCTCGGACCGATAACATCCTTGGTCGTGATTGAAAATCTATGCAGTACCGGACTGGCTACGGCGTCGCGATTTCCCATTTTAGTTCTGCGTGTGCGCTGGCATCTTAGCCCTGCTCGCTGGCGCTTTCGTAATATCCTTCCGCAAGGGAATCGCACGGCGGGAAATTGTGTTCGTTATCGGCATGCTGATTGTGTCCGCAGCTGGAGCTTGGCTCGCCTTCAGGAACTCCGAATCGGGCACTCGTCTTTCTGCCGGCGCTCCTGCTGGTTTTCTGGTTTATCCGAGTTCGCTTCGGCCAGATGTATCAATTGGAATGACTTGTCGATGTCGAGAGTAATTGTGGTTAGGTAAGTTCATATCTGATGTTGTCCTTTGCCTAGATAGATGTAGATGTCCGCGGGCGTCATGAACTCAGCCGGATCGGCCCGAGCCAAATACAACTCCATAGGGATCGGCGACAAGACTGCGCATTGTGAACGTAAGCCTGTGCGTCCTCATGTCAATCGCTACGAATTCCTCTCCTAGGAACTCGTTGAAATTCGCCTAATTGCGGCGTCTTTCCTGGCGATTTTCATTTCTTTCTGTTCGAAATCTGTTTGAAGTACAGTTCTTGCCGGTGTTTATAGGTGTTTGCAAGCCTCAGGGAATCATCCCCGAGGCTCGCAACCGTTGCTCAGGCACACTTCTCCCGGAGCATTTCTGGTGGTTGAGCCATCAGTCGCGGCAGCCGGATCAGGTTGTGCGCCGCGCAACTGAAGACGAACAGCCAGTCCACTTTCTCCAGACCTCGCAACTTGACCTGGCGCAGCGGGCCGGTTTGCTTCAGCCATCCGAATCCCTTTTCGATCAGCCATCGGCGGCTCAGGCTGATGGCATAGCCGGGCTGGCGCGTGGTTCTGCGGTCCAGGTTGCTAGTGCGGCCTTTGTCGTTCCTGGTAACGTGCGGCGTCACGTTCAACTCCCGCACCGTGCTGACGAAATCCTTCGTGTCGTAGGCCTTGTCGGCGCCCACCGTGATGCGGCGTGAGCGGCCTTCCTGCTTCTCGGCAAGCATCAACAGTGCTGCATCGCGCTCGGCATAACCGTCGGCGTGCGTCACCATCGCCGCGGCGATCAGACCGTTGCGGTTCTCGACCAGAGCATGGCCAAGATAACTCAACTTCGACTCCTTGCCGTAGCTCTTCTTGTACAACCGCGCATCCGGATCGGTGGTTGACTGATGCGTATCGTTGCTGCGCTTCTGTCCGCGAAAGTCCGTACCATCGTCATCGTCGGAGCCATCCTTGGAGCGAAAGCTCTTCTGCGAGGCCCAGGCCTGGATCAGTGTGCCGTCTACGGTGAAGTGTTCGTCGGACATGAACTTCTTCGCCTGCTTGTTCACCTCGGCGAAGAACTGCTGCGCCACATCCGAGGTCAGCAACCGATCGCGGTTCTTGGAAAACACCGCATGGTTCCATACCGCGTCGTCCATGCCAAGGCCCACAAACCAGCGGAACAGCAGGTTATAGTCGATCTGCTCGACCAGCAACCGCTCCGAACGCACGGAGTAGAACACCTGCAACAGCAGCGCCCGCAGAATGTACTCCGGTGCAATCGAGGGACGGCCGGAGTCGGCATACAACAGATCGAACTCCGGACTCAACGTCCGCAGCACCGCATCCGTCAACTTGCGAACTGCCCGCAATGGATGATCCTGAGGCACACGCTGCTGCAACGATATATAGCTGAACATACCGTCCTGATCCCGCTCGTCTCCACGCATGTCTGTTAGACGAATGGATGCCAACCCCCGACGCAAACAGGTACCTATTTCAACAAGTTCCTAGACGCGTGCCAGGACAAGCCCAATTTCGGCCCTGAAGAAATATATGTTGACGCGCTTTGTAACGGATTGGCCTTTTCGTGACTTTATTCCTATGAAAGCACCAACAAGGACATCCGACCCAATGAGTTCACGCTTTTTTCGATCTCTGGCCCTTTTTCTCCTGCTCTCGTTGGGGAGATTGGCCGCCGGTGGGCAAGAACCGCTGACGCTCCATCAAGCCATAAATTTGGCGCTGGGACAAAGCCCAGAGGCCGCGATTGCGCGCGCTGGCTCTCTGGACGCGAAATCGGCGGCAAGCCAGGCTCGCACCATGCTTTTGCCCCAGCTTGGCTTCACTGAAGACATCTCACGGGGTAACGACCCGGTCTATGTTTTCGGCACGCGTCTTCGCCAGCGCCAGTTCACGCAAGCTGATTTTGCGCTCGACTCTCTGAACTTCCCACCGCCGGTCGGCAATTTCTCTACGCGTTTTTCCGGGCAGTGGGTGGCATTCGATTCGTTCAAGACGCAGAAGGAGATCCACCGCGCCGATCTGTTCAAGGAGAGCGCATCCTCCTCCGCTAAAGCTGTGGATCAGCAGATCGTGTTCCGTGTTGTGGGAGCCTACCAGCAGGTGCTGTATGCGCAACGGGAGATCGCCGTGGCCCAGCATGAGCAGGAGACGGCGGTGGCGCTCGAGAGTTCAGTGGACGATCATGTGAAGGCCGGACTTGCCGTCGAGTCGGACCGGATGTCGGCCCAGGTGAACATAGCGGCGCGCAAAGAGGAGTTGATCGCGGCGCAGGGAGACCTCGAACTGGCGTGGGCTGCCTTGCGTGAGGCGATGGGCGCGCCGAACCTGAAAGCAACTGAGTTGAAGCCGATCGAGCCGCGCACATTTCCGCAAGGCGCTGCTGGATGAAGAGATAGCGACGGCGCAAAAAACGCGCGCTGATCTGAAGGCTCTGGGACAGGCTCAATCCGCACAGGCATCGGCGGTAGGAGCGGCGAAGTCCGACTTCGGCCCACGCGTGAGCGCATATGGAAACTGGCAGGAAGATCGACCGTCGTTCGCCGGTTCCGGCGGTAACAGCTGGGTGGCCGGCGTTCAAATCAGCGTCGATATTCTGCCGTTGACCAAGCGCACGCAACTGGCACGCGAAAGCGCGGCGAAACAGAAGATTGACGCGCAGGTGTCTGCCACCGAGCAGCATCTGCGGCTCGAAGTGAGCCAGGCGCACATTCACCGGCGGACCGCAGCACTGCAACTGGAGACAGCGCGAGCGGCGATGGACCAATCCGCGGAGAGTCTGCGCATTCTGAAGAACCGCTACAACGCTGGCCTTGCCACTATCACCGATCTGCTGCGGGCCGAAGATGCCGAACGGCAGAGCCAATTCAATTACTGGCATGCCGTATATGGAAACGTCATGGCCTATAGCGAACTTTTGTACGCGACCGGGACTCTTACTCCCGATGCTGCGGAGGACCTGCAATGAAGAATGTCATTTGGGCAAGTTTGCTTGCCGTTTCCGCGGCGATGGTAGCCGGTTGCCAGGGCGGCGAACCCGCCACAACCCCAGGGACCGCACAGACCATTCAGGCGCAGGTTGTCGAAAGCCAACAGCAACAGGTTGCCCGTGAGTCTTGCGATCCACGGGCACGGTTCATGCGAGAGAAACAGCTGTGGTATCGGCTCAAGTCATGGGCCGCATCCAGCAGGTGATGGTGCATGAGGGAGACGCCGTGCGCGCTGGACAGACTCTGGTAGTTCTGGACGATGCGGCGCTGCGCTCTCAATTGGAGCAGGCGCAGGCGGGAGTGAAGGCGGCCGAGAGTGCGCAAGCCGCCGCGCAGACGAACGCCGCCCTGGCAACAAGCACGCTGAACCGGTACAAGCAGCTTGAGTCGCAAAAAAGCGTAAGTCCCCAGGAGATGGACGAAGTATCCCGGCGTGCTGAAGCAGCGGCGTCGGGCGTTGAAGCCGTGCGTGCGCAGACTGACGCGGCGCGAGCGCAGGAGAGCAGCGCGCGCACAATGCTCGGGTACACGCATCTTGTTGCTCCATTCGCGGGAGTGGTAACAGCACGGATGGCTGATCCGGGGACCATGGCCGCACCGGGCGTGCCCTTGCTGCAGATCGATCAAGCCGCGGACTTACAACTTCAAGCCACGGTCAGATCAGTCAGTGATCGGCGTGATTCACAAAGGAATGAAAGTACAAGTGGCAATTGATGGTGTGGCATCCGGAAACCTGGCCGGCACGGTTGCCGAAATTGTTCCGGCAGCGGATCCATCGAGTCACAGCTTTCTCGTCAAGATCGATCTGCCAGCCTCAAGTCAGACGCGCGCAGGCATGTATGGGACGGCCGAGTTCGCCAATGGCACCAGGCAGGCGATCCTCATTCCACGTTCCGCTGTCGTAGCTCGCGGCTCGCTCAATTGCGTGTATGTTCTCGACGGCCAGGGCATCGCGCAACTTCGCTATATCACTCTGGGCGCGGCTCAGGGCAATCTCGTCGAAGTACTGTCGGGCGTTTCCGCCGGTGAGAAACTCGTTGACGTTCCCTCCGACCGCGACCTCGCCGGGAAGCGCATTGAGACCAGCACAGGGGCCCGGCCATGAAGCAAGACCTTGGAATCGCCGGGCGACTGGCGCACACATTTATCAACTCCAAACTGACGCTGCTCTTCATTGCCGCGTCGCTCGGCGTCGGAATCTTCGCGGTCGCCATCATTCCCCGCGAGGAAGAGCCGCAGATTCTTGTTCCGATGCTGGACATTGCCACCGCCATGCCGGGCGCATCCCCGGCCGAGGTGGAAGAGCGCGTAACCCTGCCCATCGAGAATCTGGTTCATCAGATCTCAGGCGTTGAATATGTGTACTCGACGTCGGCGCCGGGACAGAGCCTGGTGATTGTGCGCTTTCTTGTCGGCACGCCGCAGGAAGATGCACTGATCAAGGTCTACAGCAAGCTCTACTCGAACTTCGACCGCATGCCGCCCGGAGTTTCGCAGCCGCTGATCAAGGCCCGGTCGATCGACGACGTTCCGATTCTGGCCATGACGCTATGGGGCGAGCACTACAACGGCTACCAGCTACGCGCGATTGCAGACGAGATGCAGCACAACATCGCGCAGATTGGCGATGTATCGGAGACGACGATCATCGGCGGCCTTCCGCGCACCATGCGCGTCGTTCTTAGCACGGAAAAGCTGAGCGCTTACGGGCTGTCGCCCATGGCTATCGTTGGGCATCTACAAGGCGCAAATGCCAGCGTGCAGGCCGGAAACTTCTCTGATAACAACCAGGAAGTCCGCGTCGATGCCGGCAATCTGTTCACGCGCCGCGAGGATCTGGAGTCGGTTGTTGTGGGCGTGGTTCGCGGGCGATCCTGTGTATCTGCGAGATGTAGCCGACAAGATCGTCGATGGCGCCGCAGAGCCATCGGACTATGTGGTCTACGGCACGACGAACGCTGGCGCCGGCGCACAGCAAGGTTCTCGCCAGTATCCGGCCGTGACGATTACCGTCGCCAAGCGCAAAGGAACCAACGCAACCGACATCTCGAATGCCGTGCTCAAGCGGGTGCATGAGATGCAGGGCGTCACCATTCCGAACGATGTAACCGTAACAACCACACGGAATTATGGAGAGACAGCGAAGAACAAGTCGGACGAACTCCTCGAACATCTATTGCTGGCGACGTTGTCTGTGACGCTGCTGGTCGCGCTCTTTCTGGGTTGGCGCGAGTCGGGCGTTGTTCTGTTAGCCATTCCTGTGACGCTCGCCCTGACGATGTCAGTGTTTTACTTCCTCGGCTACACCATCAATCGCGTCACGCTTTTTGCATTGATCTTCTCCATTGGCATTCTCGTGGACGACGCCATCGTCGTGGTTGAGAACATGGTGCGGCACTTCCGGCTGCCGGAGAATCACGGCAGGCCGATGAGTGATGTCGCTGTTGAGGCAGTAGCCGAAGTAGGTAACCCAACCATTCTTGCCACATTTGCAGTGATCGCAGCAGTGCTGCCGATGGCCTTTGTACGCGGCCTCATGGGCCCGTACATGCGGCCCATCCCTGTGGGCGCTTCGGCGGCAATGCTCTTCTCGCTCATGGTTGCCTTTGTGGTTTCTCCCTGGGCAGCTCTTCGCCTGCTGGGCAGGCATCTTCAAGGAGCAAAACTGCTGGAACCGGAGACGGAGAACTGGCGGACGAGGCTCTATCGCCGCATCATGACGCCGCTGATCCAGTCTCCACGCAATCGCATGCTGTTTTTCATTGGGGTGGCAATTCTGTTTCTGATCTCGGTAGCGCTGGTGCCGCTGGGACTAGTGAAAGTAAAGATGCTGCCGTTCGATAACAAAAGCGAACTGCAGTTAGTCATCAATATGCCCGACGGCACTCCGCTGGAACAGACTGCGCGTGTCGCGCAGGCGCTTGGCGATGAACTCGCGCGACAACCGGACGTGTTGAACTACCAGACTTACTCCGGCACTTCGGGACCCTATAACTTCAATGGGCTGGTGCGTCACTACTACATGCGCCGCCAGTCGAACCAGGCTGACATCCAGGTGAACCTGCTGCCGGCCAAGCAGCGCAGCGTCCAGAGTCATGCAATCGCCAAGCGGCTTCGTCCGTTGCTGGATGCGATCGGCAACGCATACGGCGCGCGCATTCAAGTCAGCGAAGTGCCACCGGGACCGCCCGTGATCCAGACGTTGGTTGCCGAGGTCTACGGCCCAGACATGGCATGGTCAGACAAAGGTGGCGCAGCAGATCAAGTCCATCTTCCAAAATACTCCTGGCGTCGTGGACACCGACTGGTACGTCGAAGATCCACAGCCAAGGCTTGCCATCCGCGTGGATGAAGTAAAGGCGGCGCAGCATGGCATTGCGGTTTCCGACGTGGCTCATGCGCTGGCGCTCGCCATTTCGGGAACCCAGGTGGGCCTTGTTCACGATCAGGCTGCACGAGAGCCCGTGCCTGCAATTGTCGAGCTTGACCGCGCGGATCGCTCCTCTGAACAGGCGCTTGACAATATTCGCCTGCCCGGCGCCGATGGCGGCATGGTCTCGTTGCGGGAGTTGGTCGTTGTCGAACACAAGACGATCGAGCGCAGCATCTATCACAAGAATCTGCACCGTGTCGTTTATGTTACGGGCGACGTGGCCGGTGCAATTGAAAGCCCGGTCTACGCGATTCTGAAGATGAACAAGGAACTCGACCACCTGACACTTCCGGCCGGATACACGTCTGACCCGCTATAACGCGTCGATGCCGGAGTCCACCGACCACTACTCAATGAAGTGGGACGGCGAGTGGCATATCACCATCGAGGTTTTCCGCGACATGGGCCTGGCGTTCGCCGCGGTGCTGGTGCTCATCTATGTGCTTGTGGTGGGCTGGTTCCGTTCCTTTATCGTGCCGCTGATCATCATGGCTCCGATTCCGCTGACCCTCGTGGGCATTATGCCTGCGCACGCGATGATGGGCGCATTCTTCACTGCGACCTCAATGATCGGATTCATTGCGGGAGCCGGCATTATTGTTCGGAATTCGATCATCCTGGTCGACTTCATCGAACTCAGAATTCGCGAGGGCATGCCGCTGGCCGAAGCGGTAATTGATGCTGGTGCAACCCGCTTCCGTCCCATGCTGCTCACGGCGGCAGCGGTTGTCGTTGGCGCTAGCGTGATTCTTACCGACCCGATCTTTCAGGGGCTGGCCTTGTCTCTGATCGCGGGAGCAGTGGCATCAACTTTCCTCTCGTGGCCCACCATTCCGGTGCTCTATTACATGGTTCACTCCAGGGACAAGGCCGGTGAAGCGGTTGAGTCTCAAACGGAAATAGAACAAGGAGTTTCTCAATGACAGTCGAACGTGGTGTGCGCCTGATGGGAGGCGCAATGGTCCTGATATCGCTATTTCTCGCGCATTTTGTGTCGCTCTATTGGCTGTGGCTGACGGCTTTCGTTGGGCTCAATCTACTGCAATCAGCCTTTACGAACTGGTGTCCGGCGATGCTTATGCTGCGCGCCGCTGGATTGAAGGACGCTACCTGCAGTCCCAGGAGTTGAGAGAATGCTGCACGAGAAGCGATTTCCAGCGTCCCAGGCCGAGCGGCTCGAGAATCCCGAGCGCCTGCTTTGGCTTCCTCCTGCGGACGTGATCCTTGACTGGCGTACTGATGTCGAACCCCTCGCCGGGCCGCCGCTGGCGCATCGAATTGCGCCCACTGATGCGCTTGGCGAGGTGCGGTCGGCCGGGTTCGAACGGCTTACGTCCGCAGAAATCGGACAATACTCCTGGATGGTTCAAGGGGAGAAAGTGCAATGACGGTCCGAAAGGGTCTTCCCCGGCCGGCTTGTCCGCGACCGCTTCGTGGCGAGCGTCTGAAGGATGAGGTATACCGGCAAATGTTCCGTCTCGAAGAGCGCCGCCCTGGCGCCGAGATTGGGCTCGCTTTGGCGTTGCTGCACGCGTGGCTGGAAGCTGACTCGAAACCAGTGAGCGACGAGGAACAAGATTGGCTGAGGAAGGTATCCCCGATCTGCCTGGAAATGATTGAGGCAGCACTGCAAGCGGGTGGCACTGCGCATTCTTGTGTGCAGTGAGTTTATTCAGGAATGCTTTGCACGGCGAGGTCTGCGGACCATCAGGAGGACCGGCAATCGCATACAACCACGAATATACTGGTATGTAGGCTTGATGACCCTATGCGATGCGAACCGAACTGATACAAGCCACAGACTTGCTGCGCCTCAACACCCCTGAAGCCGTTGAAGAGGCGATCGGGCTGCTTCAGAATACGGTCTATTCCTTCAGCATGAAAGTCTGTGGGCATCCTGAAGATGCGGAAGACACCATGCAGGAGGTGCTCTCTCGTTCTCTTGAACACCTGGCCAAGATCAAGATCCTCAGCAACTTGCCGTCTGGCTCTACACCGTCACCCGAAACCGCTGCTGGCGTATGCGCCGTAAACCTGCCCATGCTCCGGCAAGCATGCTCTCACTCGACGAGTTGATGCCGAGCGATGATGAGTTGGGGTTATTACTCCAGGATGCCGGCAAAGGCCCGGAATCGAGCCTGCTTGAGACCGAGCAGCGCCATCTGCTGCATCAGGCGATCCTCCGCATTCCCGCGCCATTGCGCATTGTTCTCGTGCTTCACGACATGGAAGAATTGACGACCGAGCAGGTTGCTCAGATTCTTGATTTGCAGCAGGGGACGATCCGAATTCGGCTTCATCGGGCGCGCCTGAGTGTTCGCAAGGAGATGAATGATCTCCTCAGGGGAACTGCCCTGACCGTGGATCAGACGCACCCAAGCCAGAAGACCCCGATCGAGACGGCAGGCGACGTCGTCCCGATGAATGCCACGAATTGTTTGCCAACATCTCTGAATATCTGGATGGCAGAGTAGACCCTGCTACGTGCGACCAGATGCGTGGACATATCGAGGCATGCCCATCCTGCGTCGCATTTCTGCGCGACCTGCGCGTCGCAATCGATCGCTGCCGCTCTCTGACTATTCCATGTGACTCGGCTCTCGCACCTCGATTGCGCGCCATTCTTACACGCGAGTACCTGCGCATGATGGTGATGCCTGCCGCAAAATAAAAATCTGCGAACTTGTAACGCAATGCTCCCTTTGTGGCTTTCTTCTAATGAAGAGGAAAACATCATGGAAGTAAAGATTACGCACCTTGACCAGGTTAAATTCGCCATTCATTCGCGGTCTCACTCGATTCTTTGCGATCAGCCGACAGAAAACGGCGGCGAAGACAGCGGGATGACGCCCCCCGAGCTTCTGCTCGCGTCATTGGGCTCCTGCGCAGCTTTTTATGCCGTGCAATATCTCAAAACACGTAACCTCAACGACCGCGGCGTAGAGGTTTCCGTGACTGCAGACAAGCTGAAACAGCCTGCCCGGCTTGGCAACTTTCGCATCCATGTTGCGTGCCCGATATCTTTGACGGAAGAACAGACGGAGGGACTCATGCGCTCTGTACACCACTGCCTGGTGCACAACACGCTGCTGACGCCGCCGGAGATCAAGATTGAGCTGGCTGTGGGCGAGGCGTTGCTTCCCCGATCATGACCGTCAGCGCCAATTACTAATGGAGCTAAGTAGCCCAGTCATCTTCCAGCGGAGGATGTTGATTATTCACGCCCCAACCTGGCTTTGCCTTGTTGTCTAAAGCCAATCGGCGGGCTGTTGCGAGGACGTTTATTCGACAGTGACAGATTTGGCAAGGTTGCGGGGCTGATCGACGTCGCAGCCGCGGCGGACGGCGATGTAATACGCGAGCAACTGCAGCGGGACGATCTCGATGAGCGGCGAAAGCAACTCGAAGGCGGGCGGAATGAGAATGACGTGCTCGACGAGACCTGCGAGTGGTGGTGTCGCCCTCCGTGGCGACGGCGATGACGCGGCCGGAGCGCGCGGTGACTTCCTGAATATTGGAGAGAGTTTTCTCGTAGCGCAGCTTTGAGGCGGGATCGGCTTCGTCGCGCGTGGCGAGTACGACGACGGGGAGCGTCTCGTCGATGAGGGCGTTGGGGCCGTGCTTCATTTCGCCGGCGGGGTAGCCCTCGGCGTGGATGTAGGAAATTTCCTTGAGCTTGAGCGCGCCTTCGAGGGCGATGGGGAAATGGATGCCGCGGCCGAGGTAGAGAAAGTCGCGCGCATTGGAGAAGCTGGTAGCGAGGTGCTCGCACTGGGCGGAGCTGGATTTGAGGACTTCTTCAATCTTGGCGGGGATGCGGCTGAGTTCTTCGATGAGCTGGACGGAACGCTCGGTGTCGAGGCGGCCGCGAAGCTGGCCGAGCTTGAGCGCGAGCAGGAAAAGCGCAGTGAGTTGCGCGGTGAAAGCCTTGGTGGAGGCGACGCCGATTTCGGGGCCGGCGTGGGTGTAGATAGCGCCGTGCGCTTCGCGGGCGACCATGGCTCCGACAACGTTGCAGATGGCGACGGTCTTTGAGCCGAGGCTGATCATCTCGCGCTGGGCGGCCAGCGTGTCGGCGGTTTCGCCGGACTGGGTGATGAGCAGGCCGAGGGCGTTGCGGTCGGGGATGGGATTGCGATAGCGGTATTCGCTGGCGTAGTCCACATCGACGGGAAGGCGGGCGAGGCGCTCGATCATGTACTTGCCGGCGAGGGCGGCGTGCCAACTGGTGCCGCAGGCGGCGATGTTGATGCTGGAGGCGCCGGCGAGTTCGTCGTCGTCGATCTCCATTTCGCCGAGGAAGATCTTGCCGGAATCGAGAGAGACGCGGCCGAGAGTGGTGTCGCGGATGGCGCGCGGCTGCTCCCAGATTTCCTTGAGCATGAAGTGCTTGTAGCCGCCTTTTTCCGCCTGGATGGGGTCCCACTGGATGCGCTGTGAGTGCGCGCTCGATGGGCTTGCCGTCGAAGTCGGTGAGCTTGACGCCGTCGAGGGTGAGGATGGCCATGTCGCCGTCGGCGAGGAAGTAGATATTGCGGGTGTGGTGGAGGATGCCGGGAACGTCGGAGGCGACGAAGTACTCGCCTTCGCCTACGCCGATGACGACGGGCGGGCCGGAGCGGGCGGCGACGATCTTGTCGGGCTCGGCGGAGGAGAGGATGCCGAGCGCGAAGGCTCCGGTGAGGCGCTTGACGGCGCGGCGGACGGCATCTTCGAGCAGGATGGGAGCGCCAGAGGCAGCGGCGTCGTTCTGGATCTGCTCGATGAGGTGGGCGATGATTTCGGTGTCGGTTTCGGTGACGAACTTGTGGCCTTGCGCGGTGAGTTCGCGCTTGAGGTCGAGATAGTTTTCGACGATGCCGTTGTGGACGACGACGATGCGGCCGGAGCAGTCGCGATGCGGATGGGCGTTTTCTTCGGTGGGGCGGCCGTGGGTTGCCCAGCGGGTGTGGCCGATGCCGAAGGTGCCGTCGAGGGGATGTTCGCGGAGGACTTCTTCGAGATTGCCGAGCTTGCCGGGGGCGCGGCAGACTTCGAGCAGGGCAGCTGTTGGGGCTGCCGACGGCGATGCCGGCCGAGTCGTAGCCGCGATATTCGAGGCGGCGCAGCCCTTCAATGATGACAGGGACGACCTTCTTAGGTCCGACGTATCCGACGATTCCGCACATGATTGGATTTTATGCGAGGGAACCGGACACGAGATGTGACTCGATCAGAAGGCGATCGATAGGAACCGACCGGCGGGCGAGACTGAACAGACGAGGTTGATCTATTCCTCTATGCGGTATGTGAACTCTTCGATGACGGGGTTGGTAAGGACTTCGCGGGCGATGCGCTCGACCTGGGTGCGCGCAACCTGCGGATCGAGGCCATCTGCAAGAGATAAAGCGAAGTACTTGCCCTGGCGGACGGCCGAGACTTCGTTGAAGCCGATCTTGCGCAAGGCATTGTGGATGGTTTGGCCCTGAGGATCGAGGACCGATGTCTTTAACGTGACGTAGACATGCGCCTTCATTATCCGTGATTATATAAGGGTCTGTAGACGGTGACGGCATACCCATACTTTGTGCATGCAGCCCGCGTTCTGACGAAGAGCCGGGCGGTCCCCATTGATAAGGCTTCATCCCGGGTGCCGGACCATTTCCCCCACGACTGAAGGAGAAGGAAGAACGATGGTTAATTATCTTGAGTTGCCGATCGGCGACCGTTCCCCCGAAGTGTTTCGGGCGGTAATCGAAATCCCGAAGGATGGAACCAACAAGTTTGAGTACGACAAGCAGTTGCACGTCTTCAAGCTGGACCGAAACCTGCACTCGCCGGTGCACTACCCCGGGGACTACGGGTTTATTCCGTCAACGCTGAGCGATGACGGCGACCCACTGGATGTGCTGGTGCTGGTGCCGGGGGCGAGCTTTCCGGGGTGCGTGCAGGAGGTGCGCCCGATTGGCCTGCTGGAGATGATGGACCAGGGGGTGCTGGACGAAAAGGTGCTGGCTGTAGGCAAGAACAATCCGCGCTATACGAATGTTTGGAACTACACGGATATCTATCCGCACATGCTGAAGGAGATTACGCACTTCTTCTCGATATATAAGGATCTAGAAGGCAAGCGGGTAGAGATCAAGGCATGGCACGATGCAGCGTATGCGCGCGATCGGGTGATACGGGCGGCGAAGCTGTTTGTGGATGGGAAGCCGAAGCCTGTTGCGCTGAAGCAGAAGGTAGCAAAGTAGACTGGATCTGCGAGAAACCTGCAATATGAGAGCCGCGCGGACGATTGCGCGGCTTTTGCTTTTGGTATGGAGGCCGGATTAGTCGGTAGCAGAGGCGGCCGCGAGTCGGCGGCGCGAAAATCTGACGGCGGTAAGCCAATAGAGAACAGGGCCAAGCAAACCAACTACGACGGAGAAGACAAGCGAGGAGATCGAGTAGTGCGCAAGAGTGATCTCTTCTCCGCGCGACGCATATAGAGCGTAGCCGATGAGCGCAGCCGGGCCGACTCCCAAGGAAACGGCAAAGGCGAGATTGCCGGCTTTGAATGGCCTGGCAAGATTCGGCTCTCGGATGCGGAGGACAACAAGTGCGACAAACTCGAGCAGCAGGCTTGAGCCGTAAAGAATGAGATCGATGGAGATGAGCCGCTCGAAGGGCAATTTGAGCGCCAGTGCCCAGGCAAGTCCGCAAAGCAGCACGCTGACCCACGGAACCTCGCGACTGTTGCGCTTGGCGACGAAGCGCGGCAGCATGCCGTCTTCGGCCATGGCCATGGGCAGGCGCGTGTAACTCATCATGAGCGCGTTGAACATGCCGATTCCGCAGATCGCGCCACCAGCGACAACGCCGAACGCCAGCAACGGGCCTCCGATGGCATTGGCTGCGGTCATCCAGTCGCCGGTTGCGAAACTGTCAACGGAGAGGCCGGCGAATGCCATGGCGAGAAGCGGCAGAATGTAAGTGACGGCAGCCAGCATCGCTGCTGCAATCATGGCTCGCGGGTAGTTTCGCTGCGGCTTCTCCACCTCCTGCGCAACTGTGGAGGCATTGTCCCACCCCATGTAATTCCACATCGCTACCAGAACTGCGGTCGAGAGTGCGGCCTCTGAGCCTGTGTGGCCCCACTGAATTGCAGGGTGGAGCGTGAGTCCCCGCCATAGTCCGAGAGCGAGAAAGACGGCGAAAGGCGCAAGCAGCAGTGCGAACAAGCCAACGGATCCCTCGCCGACAGAAGGAGCGCCACGGAGATTCCAGGAGCAGCAGAAGACAACGACGGCCAGCGACCACGCATAGCCATGCCAGCCGGAGGTTAGGCCGGGGTTGAATTTGCCGAGATAGAGAACAAAAATGGCCGGGTAGATGGCCATGTCGAAGACGCTGGCCGAGAGCGAGAGCCAGCCTTCCTGGTATCCCCAGAACGGACCGAGGGCGCGACGCACCCAGACGTAGAAGCCACCTTCGGCGGGGATGGCACTGGCCAGTTCGCCGATCATCAGCGCCGTAGGCAGCGACCACAGAATTGGCAGTACAAGAAGAATAATGATCGCGCGGGCAAATCCGGCTCCGCCGAGAATGTCCTCAATCCCGTACGGGCCGCCCGACACCATAAAGTACGTGGCGGCGACGAGCGGCAGCAATCGCATCTTTCGCCGCGCGGGTTTGATCGCCAAGTGCATTGATGTGAATGTAACAAAAAGTCTCGGCCAGTTGAGTGGGGTTGGCACAAATATTGGTGCCGAGTTTATGGGCTGACAGGACCTGAAGGCGTCTCCGGGTTTCGAGGGCCGTTTGCCGAGGGGAACTCTAGCATCCGGGGAGCGTCCCTTCGATTGAAATCGGGTGGTGTTGGAGCGCTTTGGCTCTGTGTGGGTGGCTTAGAGTTCTGCTGCGTCTGGCGCACACAAGTGAAACGTCGGGATGTGAAGAAGGTGGATGGATACTGGCGGGAGCGCATCGAGAGCGCGCTATGTGGGCGTTCTTACGAAAGTCTTAGATGGTTCTTACCAGCTCTTTAGACTTTTCGGCCTAGACTCCAAATGATGATCTATGGAGGTAACTGGATGACTAGCGATCCAATTGTGCTTTCAGCAATTGTTGGCGCAAGCTTTTCGTTTTTGGCGGTGGGGCTCTTCAACCTTGCCCGCGAGGCACACCGGCGTATCTCGGAGGGGCAGCGGTCCCGTAAGGATGAGGCTTGGGAGTAGAGCAACACGAGGGCGGAAGATCTGGAAGCTAAGTCTCTTCAATCCGGCGGCCCATCAACTCCGGTTTCGTTCACCACTGTGTTTTCCAATGCTGTTCCCAGCGCGTAGGCGAGGTCGTCCGCTGATTCCTTACCATATCTAAGTCTCTGAAACCGCTGCCAAAACTCGGTCTTCGTGTTCTGCGGATAATTCAGGGTTCGCGGCGCACAATTCGAGCCGGACTGAGGAGCCGGAAGCCGAACGGACCAACCGGGCTTTGAATGAGGGAGAAAGCCGCCAAAGTGTCGCAAAACTTGCGCCTTGGGCATCATTTTTAAGACGGCTTCCGCCTGACGACATCCAATCGAACAAGATACACTTTCCTCTTCTTCCGAGGCCGCTATTTCCCTTCAAGCTGAAGCATCAGCTCTTCCCACTCGGCCGTCAGCGCGCCAAGCCGCTCGCGCAGCGTCGCCGCCAGCTCCGACAACCGCTGCGTCTCCGCCGCCGAAACATAAACCCCAAGCTGCTCCTCTGTAGTTGCAATCGAGGCCTCAACCCGCGGAATCTCCTCTTCGAGAAAGGCGCACCGTTCCTCCATTTGCTTCTGCTTGATCGGATTCAGCCGCCGCGAACGATTGTGCATCGCATTTCCGTCATCCGAAAGCCCATCCGGTCCGCCCTCGATGACAATCGTTGCACCGGACCCCATAGAACTGGGTGCCCCACGTCTTGATTCTGTGACATGGGTGGGAACTTCCCTCGTCGAAATTGCCTCGACAAGTCCGGCGGCTGCGGCCAGTTGTTCCTTCTTCCGCAGGTAGTCCTCGTAGTTTCCGGGGAAGTTGGTGATGACGCCGTTCTCCACCTCGATCACGCGCGTCGCCAGCCGATCAATGAAATACCGATCGTGAGAAACAAACACAACCGTGCCCGAAAACGCGGCAATGGCGTCCAGAAGCACATCCTTGGCCCGCATATCCAGGTGATTCGTAGGTTCGTCGAGCAGCAGGAAATTCGATGGCGAAACCAGTATTCGCGCCAATGCAAATCGGTTCCTCTCGCCGCCTGAAAGGACTCCCAATGGCTTGAACACATCGTCGCCGGAAAAGAGGAAACATCCCAGCAGCGATCGCAGTTCCGATTCCGGCACCTTCAGCGCCGCCCGGCTGATGTCATCCAGCATCCGCGCCTCAGCGATCGAGCACCTTGTACTGGTCCTGCGCAAAGTACTCGCTTACGACGTTGTGTCCGAGTTTCACCGTGCCTTCTGTCGGCGCCTCCGCACTTGTTAGCAGCTTGATGAGCGTCGATTTACCCGCGCCGTTCACGCCCACCAGCGCCACGCGGTCGCCGCGCTCGATCGTGAATCGCGCATTACTGAATACGTGCTTCGCCCCGTAGCTCTTCGCGAGTCCCTCCGCTTCCACTACCGTGCGCCCCGAAGGCGGAGGCTGCGGAAATTTGAAATGAATCACCGGCTCTTCTTCAGGAATCTCGATGCGCTCGATTTTTTCCAGTTCCTTGATTCGCGACTGCACCTGCTTGGCCTTCGTGGCCTGCGCGCGGAACCGGTTGATGAATGCTTCGAGATGTTCGATCTGGTCACGCTGGTTCTTGTATGCAGCCTGCAACTGCGCGCGCCGCTCATCTTTCTGCGAAAGATATTTCGTGAAGTTGCCCTGGAAGATGGTGAGGCGCTTGTTCCATATCTCGACCGTCCGATCGATCGTCACGTCGAGAAAGTATCGATCGTGCGAGATCAGGATGTACCCGAAAGGATAGTTGTGCAGGTAGTCCTCGAGCCAGTTGCGCGTTTCGAGATCCAGATGATTCGTCGGCTCATCCAGCAACAGCAGGTTGGGCTTAGCCAGCAGCAGCTTGGCCAGCGCAATCCGCATCTGCCAGCCGCCCGAGAACTCATCGACCTGTCGCGCCCAGTCTTCTTTGCCGAAGCCGAGTCCGGTCAGAACCGTTCCCACCTGCGCATCGAGTGCGTAGCCGTCGAGCGCGTGAAACCGCTCCTGCAGCATCGAGTAGCGTTCGGCGGCTGCTTCATATTCGGTGCCCGCATGATCGAGTTCCGACAGCTGCGCCGCTGTCCGCTCAATCTCGCCCTCCATCGCGCGCAACTCGTCAAAGACGCTCAGGCACTCGTCAAACACTGTGCGTCCGCTGAGCCGCAGCCCCTCCTGCGGCAAGTAACCGATGCTCATCCCGCGCGTCTGCTGCATGGTCCCGTAGTCCAGCGATTCGAGACCCGCAAGCACTTTCATCAGCGTCGATTTGCCGGTACCGTTGGCACCGACCAGGGCCGTCTTTTCCTTGCTACGAATCAGCCAGTTGGCTTCGAGAAACAGGATGCGCGGGCCAAACCGCTTGCCGGCATTTTGCAGAGAGAGCATTCCTCTTTCATTTTCGCAGACGCTCTCGCAAGTCGTGTATACGTGCTAAGGACGGGGATCAGCTTGGCGGCAGTGCAGGCGTTCATGTAAAACAAGCGAGGGGAACTGAACCAAGAAACGCTGCTGCCTTGTTTCCGAGATCTCCGATGAACAAGCTCTTTCCCAACCCGATTGCTGCCCTAGATGGCATCGTCCAAGATGGAATGCTCCTGGCGGTCGGAGGCTTTGGACTATGCGGTATTCCTGAGGAACTCATTCTCGCCCTGCGCGATACCGGAGTTCGCAATCTGACCATCGCCAGCAACAACGCCGGCGTCGATGGCGCGGGTCTGGGTTTACTGCTGGCAACGCATCAGATTAAAAAGATGATCTCCAGCTACGTTGGCGAGAACGCCGAATTCGAACGGCAATTCCTGTCCGGCGAGATCGAAGTAGAGTTCTGCCCCCAGGGAACATTGGCGGAGCGCATGCGCGCCGGCGGAGCGGGCATTCCCGGCTTCTACACGCGGTCGGGCGTCGGCACCATTATTGCCCAAGGCAAGGAACACAAGGAGTTCGACGGTAATACCTACATTCTCGAACGCGGCATCGTGGCCGATCTTGCGCTGGTGAAAGCCTGGAAAGCCGATCTGCACGGCAACCTCGTCTATCGCCGCACCGCACGCAATTTCAATCCCAATGCAGCGACGTGCGGCAAAATCACTGTCGCCGAAGTGGAAGAGATCGTGCAGCCCGGGGAACTCGATCCCGACGAGATTCATACACCGGGCATCTTCGTTCATCGCCTCGTTCACATCCCAAATCCGATCAAGCGGATCGAGAAGAAGACCACGAGAGAGGGCTGAGCCGATGGCATGGACACGCAACCAGATGGCCGCGCGCGCCGCAGAGGAATTGAGGGACGGCTTCTATGTCAATCTCGGCATCGGCATTCCCACGCTGGTGGCAAACTTCATCCCCGAAGGCATGACCGTCACTCTGCAGTCGGAGAACGGCCTGCTGGGCATGGGACCCTTTCCCCGCGAGTCCGAGATCGACGCCGACCTGATCAATGCGGGAAAGGAGACAGTCACATTCGTTCCCGGAGCGGCGACGTTCTCGAGCGCCGACTCCTTTGCCATGATTCGCGGCGGTCATATCGATTTGGCAATTCTCGGCGCGATGCAGGTTTCAGAAGGCGGCGACCTGGCCAACTGGATGATTCCCGGCAAACGCGTAAAGGGCATGGGTGGCGCGATGGATCTGGTCTCCGGCGTCCGGCGCGTCATCGTGCTCATGGAGCACACCACTCCTGAAGGAGGTTACAAGTTGCTGTGCGAATGCACCCTGCCTCTCACCGGAAGCGCGGTCGTGCATCGGGTCATCACCGATCTGTGTGTTCTCGATGTAACGAACTCGGGCTTCGAGGTATTCGAACTTGCCGAGGGTGTCACGCGTGAGCAGGTGGAACAGCGTAGCGGCGCAGTATTGCACTTCCGCTGAATTATCTCTTCCAGACAGGCTTTCTCTTTTCCAGAAATGCCGCGATGCCCTCACGGAAATCGGTGCTCTCGCGCGATTCCGCGTTCGATTCCAGGGCGGCGACAATCGCTGCGTCGAGCCACACACGATTCTGCGCGGCAAGCAACCGTTTGGTTGCGCTTACCGATTGCGGACTGTTTGCGAGCAGGGACCTGGCCATCGAGTGGGCGCGTGGCGTCAATTCTTCCCGCTCGACAACTTCGTTTACCAAGCCAAACTGAAGGGCCTCTGTTGCTCCAAAGAGTCGGCCGGTCAACAAAAGGTCGCGGCAGCGCTTGTCCCCGACCTGAAGCGAGAGGAAAGCCGAGACGAGAGCAGGAACGAATCCGATGCGAACCTCAGTGAAGCCGAACCGGGCCGCAGGGGTGGCCAGCGTGAAATCACAGAGCGTTGCCAGCCCGGTTCCTCCGGCGATGGCCGGGCCATTGACAGCGGCAATCGTGGGCACAGGCAATTCGTAAAGCGCCACAAACAGGCGAGCAAGCCTCTCAGCATCAGCGCGGTGCTCCGCAGGAGTCTTGTCCCGCATCTTCTGCAATTCTGAGAGATCAAGCCCCGAGCAGAACGCGTCTCCTGCCCCGGTCAGTATCAAAGCGCAACACTGTGTGGCTGCGGTCTCCTCCATCACGCCGATCAACTCGGTCTGCATCTCCCGCGTCATGGCATTTCGCCGTTCGGGACGATTGAGTGTGACGGTGCGAATGGGATGGCTGTCCGTTACGAGGATCGTCTTATAGCTCAATTTCCACTCCTTCAGGAAGGGGCGCCCGTCTCACTGAACAACCGAACCGAAGCGGCTCGAAATATCATGGCTCGCTGCAATCAGCTTGTCCAGCGACCCAAGCGCGGGAAGGCTTGCTCCACACCTGCGCAATTCTGCCATCACGGCTTCAGTGGGTATATTGCCGACAAGGATATCCTGAGCAAAGGGACAGCCGCCAAGCCCGGCAATTGCCGCATCGAATCTTCTGCACCCTGCTTGAAATGCTGCACCAATACGCTCTGGTGCATCCGTAGGCCGCGCATGCAGATGCACGCCGATCTCAAGACCGTCGAATTGCTCGATCACCGCAGACAACACTTCCGCAATCTGCTCAGGCGCAGCGAGTCCTACGGTATCGGCTAGCGAGATCTCCGTCACTCCGCAATCGGCGATCAGATCGCAGGCTTGCAGGACTTCGCTAACACTCCAAACATCGCCGTATGGGTTCCCGAATGCCATTGAGAGGTAGGCAACCACATTCCGGCCTTCGTCTTCGGCAATGGACTGAATCCTTTGCAGAATCTCCAGCGATTCTTCCAGGGTTTGGTTCTGATTTCGCCGCAGGAATTCCGGAGAAATGGAGTAAGGAAATCCAAGCGTCTTTACAGCATCGGTTTCGACCGCTCGAAGCGCTCCCTTCTCGTTCACCACGATGCCGATAATCTCAACCTCTGCCGGAGGTGAAAGCAGGGAAAGTACCTGTTCCGAGTCCGCCATCTGAGGAACAGCGGCAGGCGAAACAAAACTGGCCGCATCAATGTGCCTGAATCCTGCGTCGACGAGTTTGCGGAGGTAATCGGCCTTGACCTCTGTTGGAATGATTCCCAGCAGGCCCTGCCAGGCATCCCGCGGACACTCGACGATTTTGACCGCTTCACTCATTCATTTTGCAATCTGCGTTCGTGCCTGCACAGAAGCATCGTCCGCCATGCACACGGTTTTTATCCGCGCGACGGATAAACCTTGAGAATCTCCCGCGCGATCACCATGCGCTGAATCTCGCTGGTGCCCTCGCCGATGGTGCACAGCTTTACGTCACGATAATACTTCTCGGCGGGATAATCCTTGATGAAGCCGTATCCGCCAAACAATTGCACTGCATCGTCGCAAATGCGCACAGCTACTTCACTGGAAAAGAGCTTGGCCATCGACGATTCGCGCGTCACCTTGCGCCCAGCGTCCTTCAGCACGGCTGCCCGCTGTGTCAGCAGCCGAGCCGCATCCAGCTCCGTCGCCATGTCCGCAAGCTTCCATTGGATACCCTGGAACTCCGCAATCGCTTTGCCGAACTGCTTGCGTTCCTTCACGTATTTCAGGGCTGCATCCAATGCGCCGCGCCCAATTCCAAGCGCCAGAGCAGCGATGGAGATGCGGCCTCCGTCGAGCACGCGCATGGCATCGACAAAGCCCTCGCCCTCCGCGCCGAGTAAGTTCTCCTCGGGAACTTCGCAGTCTTCGAAAATCAATTCGCTGGTATCGCTGGCGCGCAAGCCGAGCTTGTTCTCTTTCTTTCCCGGGCGAAAGCCCTTGGTGCCCTTCTCCACGACAAATGCCGAAAGGCCATGCGTTCCCTTGCTCTTGTCTGTTGCTGCGATCACAACGGCGACATCTGCATAGTGGCCGTTTGTAATGAAGGTTTTGTTCCCATTCAGTATGTAGCGATCGCCCCTTTTCACGGCCGTAGTGCGCGAGTTGCTGGCATCCGATCCCGCACCCGGTTCAGTCAATCCCCACGCACCGATCCATTCACCGCTCGCCAAGCGAGACACGTACTTCTCCTTCTGAGTCTCGTTCCCAGCAAGGAAAATGTGGTTTGTGCCGAGAGAATTATGCGCTGCGACAATAATGCCAATCGAGCCGTCTACTGCAGCCAGTTCCTCGATGGCAAGAACATAATCGACATAGCCGAGTCCTGCCCCTCCGTATTCCGGGGGAAAGATAATGCCGAGCAAGCCCATCTTGCCCAGCTTCTTCACTGCGCCGAGCGGAAACTCGCTGGCCTCGTCCCACTTCATCACGTTCGGAGCAATCTCGCGCGCTGCAAATTCGCGAATCTCGCGACGAAGAGCCTCCTGTTCCTCAGTCAGTACGAATGGATACAGGCTTTCATTGGCTTCGAGCGCTACGTTCATGTTGTCTGGCTCCTTTGCGTCTGGGGGAATGACGCCAGCCTCAGCTGCTGACTGGATAAGATGCCGATTTGATGACTTTCAGGACATGTCCGTGCTGATCGTCAGGTTTGCAGCACTCCTGGATTGAACTTTGGTACGTCAGGATTCATTGCACACGCCTCCAGCGCAGTGATCAGGACGTCTCTCGTTTTCGCTGGATCGATGATGGCATCAATCCAGAGACGCGCTGCGCCATAACGCGGATCAGCCTGTGCATCGTAAGTGGATTTGATCTCTTCGTAGAGCGCTGTTCTCTCCGCCTCCGAAAGCACTTTTCCGCCGCGCTCCACCTGCCTGGCACGCACCTCCGCCAGGGTGCCTGCCGCCGACGCTCCGCTCATGACCGCATACCGGGCGGTGGGCCACGCAAACAGGAACCGGGGATCGTACGCCTTGCCGCACATCGCGTAGTGGCCCGCACCAAAGCTTCCGCCAATGATCACCGCAATCTTCGGTACGACGCTGGTGCTGACCGCTGAAACCATCTTCGCGCCTGCGCGAATGATGCCAGACCACTCCGCATCCTTACCGACCATGAATCCGTTCACATCGTGCAAGAAGATCAGCGGAACCAGGTTCTGATTGCAATCCATGATGAAGCGCGCAGCTTTCTGTGCCCCCTCGGTATATATGACGCCGCCCACCTCAATCCGCTTCGCACCTGCAGAAGGTCCCATCGCGACAATCTGATTCTGGTTGGTTTTCTGGTTGGCAACAATGCCGACTGCGTGGCCGCCAATCCGCGCATATCCGCACAAAACCGTGCGCCCGAACTCCGCTTTGTACTCGTCAAACTCGCTGCGGTCCGCAATGCGCGCAATCACTTCCCGCATGTCATAAATATTGCTCGCGCCCGGCGCAGGATTCAGTAAGCCGTATACCTCCTCAAGTGCATACTTCGGCGCATCGCGCTTTGCATCGTAGGCAGTGCGGCTAAACCGCTCTTCCGATGCACATGCCGACTTCCGATTGCCAAACTTATCCACCAGGGAACGCAACCGGGCGATGCAATGGTGATCATCCGGCTCCTTGAAATCGACCGTGCCTGAAATCTCCGCATGCATTGCAGCTCCGCCCAGCTCTTCGGGATCGGTCTTCTGCCCGATCGCGGCCTGCACCAGTGACGGACCTGCGAGAAACAGACCTGAACCATCCGTCATCAGCACCGTATCGGTCATTACCGGCAGATAGGCGCCGCCGGCAACGCACATGCCCATGATCGCCGTGATCTGCGGAATGCCCAGCGAACTCATCACCGCGTTGTTCCGAAATACCCGGCCAAAGTCGTCCGTGTCGGGAAAGACATCCTCCTGGAGGGGAAGAAACACGCCTGCCGAATCCACGAGATAGAGCGTAGGAATGCGATTCTCAAGAGCAATGTTTTGTGCGCGCAGTACCTTCTTCGCGGTCATCGGGAAGAATGCGCCGGCTTTCACCGTGGCATCGTTCGCGATGATCATGCAGAGCCGGCCGGACACGCGACCCAGGCCCGTGACAACGCCCGCTCCCGGCGCGCCACCGTACTCCGCGTACATCTCGTAGGCAGCCCACAGGCCCAGTTCGAGAAATTCGCTGCCTTCATCGAGCAATAGCTTCAGGCGTTCCCGTACCGTGAGGCGCTTCTTCGCGTGCTGGGCAGCTGCCGCTTTGGTGCCGCCTCCCAGGCGGATCGTCTCCTCCTGGGATCGGATGCTGGTAAGCACTTCGAGCAGCGCGGTCCGGTTCGCCTTCGCACGCGGGCGACTGCGGATCAAAGCTGGAACCGATCACATTCTGAGGCTTCGTGCTTTCGGCCATTCCTCACTCACACAAACTGGCAGACTATAGCATCTTGGATGGTATCAGCGTACCCATCGTCACGCGGGCGAGTTGAACTTCACCAAAATCAGACCGCCCTTTTTGAACGGGCACCGCGCCAGTAGAGGAAACAGACCGATGAGGATGGATGCGGCGGTTCCGCCGACCAGTTTCAATTCGAAGGCAAGCTTATTGGATGAGTCGCCCGGCGGCACAAGAGAAACGATGATTCCGATCAGGACAACCGCAAACCCAAGCCCTCCGCAAATCCATGTACCGGCCACACCTCCGGGCACAAGCACGGCATGGGGATTCTCATTGCGGTCTTTGCGTCGGGAAAGCTTGATAACTGCCGCGAACATATAGAGAAACGGAATGAAATACAGAATGATCGCCGCGTCGACGAGGAACTGGTACGCGCCGATCATCTTCTCATTGATCTGACTGACGACCAGAATCGCGCCGGAGAGCGTCGCCTGCACGAGGATTGAAATATACGGCGTCTTCCACTTCGGATGAATCTTGCCGAAAGCCGCGGGCAAATAGCGATCGATTCCAACAACGAAGGGCACGCGTGCAATTCCGGCGACCGTGCTGCCTACGCCGCCCGCATTGCCTACTGTGACCAGCACTGCCGCCAATACTCCCAGAAGACCAATGCGCAGGGCCACGGAACCAACCGTAATCGCGCTGAATACACCGCTCTGCGGATCAACGCTCGCCGCCGGCAGCAACGCGAGGATCGCGAAGGTTCCGGCGATATACATCAGGGCGATCAGCGCTCCTGCACCAAAAACCGCTCGCGGCAGAGTGCGACGCGGATCGCGCACCTCTTCACTCATCGCCGAGACGAGTTCAAGGCCTGTGAAGGCGAACGCAATCTGCGACCAGAAGTTGACCGTGTCCCAGTTCCACGCCGGCATCATGTTCTGCATCGTGAAGTGAGTCGCAGACCCGTGCTTGAACACGACGACCACCGCTACGAGACCCAGAATTACAAGAGGCAAATAGGTGCCGACGCCCCCGGCGTTCTGCAGCCATTTGCCGATATTCAGCCCGATGATGTTCAAAACGACCGCAACCAGCAGCAACCCCAACGAGACGCTAAGCAGGAAGGTCCGATCCTGGGCGAGCTGCGCTCCGCGTCCACCGATAATGTATGCCGCCATCGACGCGCTGGCGAGCAGCAGGCCCGGAAAGTAGAAGACCGTGTAGATCCAGTAGGTCCAACCGGCGATGAACCCGTGGAAGTCGCCAAAAGCCTCCTTCGACCACGCGTACAGGCCGCCCTCTTCAGGAAACCGCGACGAAAGTTCATTGATGACCAGCGCGCCCGGAACGAAAAAGAAGACTGCCGCAATGACCCACAAGCTGATCGACGATGTTCCGTTATGACCAGCGGCTGCGATCCATCGAGGTCCGAGTACCGTTGCGATGTTGAACAGCAGCACATCCCAGAAGCCCATGGTTTTGCGCAACTGTGACTTGGTGTCGTGCGAAGGAGGCGCAGAGATGGTCATAAAGCCCCTCGGGCATCGGTGCGGTCATCTGCTTGTTGCATAAGCGATCATCATAGTGGCGCTTCATTCCGGCGCACAATGTCCAAGGTTAGGCAATCATCGATCGCCGAGCGGAAATCGCTCTCGGACCTCGTAGCGCGAACCTCCCGCACCGAGGAAAGCGTCATAGAGCCGGAATTCTGTCGCCGTAAAAGCGGGGAATCCGACGCTCTTTTTGGCGCGCTGCTTCAAGCGGCGAAGAGCAGGCATCCGATTGTCACCCTTCGCCCGTGCCAGGGTCACATGTGGATGAAACGGCCGATCCTCCGCAACAAACCCACACTTCGCAGTGGCCGCAAGCACCTGCTTCTCTAGCTCCACCATCTCGGCCGAAACGCTCACCCCTGCAAAGAGAACGCCCGCGCGGTCAAAGAAACCGGTGCCATTGAGCTGTACCGGAACCTTTGGGGCCCGCACATCCCTTAGCCGTGCCACAACACAGGCATGCTTCTCTGCCGACGTCTCCCCAAGAAACTGCAGCGTAATGTGCCAGGACTCCGGCGAAGCCCAGCGCAGGCCGTCGCCTTCCGATCGCAGGCTTCGCACAAGTCTCTCCAGCGCATCGATCACTTCCTGGGCCAGCGGGATTCCAACAAAGAGGCGCATGATCGCCCTCATCAAATGAATTTCGTAAATGACTCGATCTGCTTCGCCTGATGGTCCCGCCGCTCCACAGGCGATGACAAAACGGTAGACGTTGAAGTCGCACCGAGAGCGGAGAGCCTATCGATCAGCGCCTCAAGATGCCGGATGGAAACAACGTCAGCTTCGATGACGAACGATTCTGCCCCGGTGATCCGATGGCAACGGCTGATCTCGCTTAATTCCTTCAGCGCAGAAACGGTCCGGCTGATCTGCAGTTCGCCACCGGGAATGGTAAGCCGCACCAAGACCCGGATTGGCACGCCCAGTTTCGCGCTGTCGAGCGACGCATGGTAGCCCGTAATCACGCCGGCCTCTTCCAGCCGATGAACGCGTTCCGCCACCGCAGGCGTCGATAGCCCGATCTTCCGGCCGAGTTCCGCAAACGACACGCGGGCGTTTTGCTGCAGCGCCTCCAGGATCTTCCAGGCAATCGCATCGAGGTCGAATCTGTTGGGAGCGGTCTTGTGAGCCATGGGCCAGCAATCCTTAAGTTGCTACCCTATTATGCTTAATGACCTAAAGTTTTGGTGCTTGTTTTTCCGCGGAATCCCATTTTCAGTGGCTCATCGGCGGGCCTATCTTATCCGATCAGTCGGGAATTTTCCCCTCGTCGTTCCCCCTCGTTCCCGGCACAGGAGGTATCCGCATGAGCGCGACCGTGCACTCTGCTCCCGCACAGCTTTCTGAATCTGTCTCCGTCGTCAAAGATTTTCTGCCCCTCAAAGGCACCGACCACGTTGAGTTCTACGTCGGCAATGCCCGCCAGGCCGCCTACTTCTACCGCACCGCATTCGGCATGTCGCTGGTGGCCTATGCCGGACCGGAGACCGGCCAGCGCGATCGCGCCTCCTACGTGCTTGCAGCAGGGCAAGGTCCGCTTCGTGCTCACCACCCCCGTCCGCGGCGGAAACGCGATCGCCGAGCATGTCGGACGCCACGGCGACGGCGTCAAGGTCATCGCGCTATGGGTTGACGACGCCCGCCACGCATGGCACGAGACAACCAGCCGCGGCGCCGTCAGCGTGGCCCAGCCGTATGTCCTCGCTGACGAACGCGGCCAAGTCGTACTGTCCAGCATTCGCACCTACGGCGACACGATCCACACCTTCGTCGAGCGCGGCGAACTACACGGGGCCTTTCCTGCCCGGTTATCGCGCGGTCGAGCACGACCCGATCGCGCGCCCGACCGGCCTGCTCCACATCGACCACATGGTCGGCAACGTGGGCTGGCACGAGATGGACGAGTGGGTCGAGTTCTACGCGAACGTCATGGGCTTCTCGCTCTACCAGCACTTCGACGACAAGGACATCTCGACCGAATACTCGGCGCTGATGTCGAAGGTGATGGCCAACGGCAACGGCTACGTCAAGTTCCCCATCAATGAGCCGGCCGAGGGCAAAAAGAAGTCGCAGATCGAAGAGTATCTGGAGTTCTACGGCGGCCCCGGCGTGCAGCACATCGCGCTCGCCACGAACGACATTCTGCACACGGTGAGCAAGCTCAGCGAGCAGGGCATCGAGTTTCCTGCGCGTGCCGCACACCTACTACACCGAGCTGCAGAGCCGCGTCGGCAAGATCGACGAGCCCGTCGACGAACTGGAGAAGCTCGGCATCCTCGTCGATCGCGACGACGAAGGCTACATGCTGCAGATCTTCACGCGACCCGTGGAAGACCGGCCGACGCTGTTTTTCGAGATCATCCAGCGCAAGGGCAGCCGCAGCTTCGGCAAAGGCAACTTCAAAGCGCTGTTTGAAGCCATCGAGCGCGAACAACAGGCGCGCGGCAATCTGTAACGCAGTGGAGGATTGAGATGAAAACCGAAACGCTTTCAGCCGCCGCACCCTACCTGATCGAGCAGAATTACTCCGCCTACACCGATGAGCAGCATGCTGTATGGGCGGAACTCGTTGGCCGCGTGCTTCCCGAGCTCGAAAAGCATGCGGCGCGCGCGTATCTCGATGGCTTTCAGATCATCGGCCTGCAGAAGGATCGCCTGCCCAGACTTGAGTCGATCAGCGCGCGCCTTGAGCCGAGAACCGGCTGGAACTCAACCCCCGTCAGCGGCTTTCTTCCCGCGCCCGCGTTTTTTGAGATGCTTGCCGCCCGCCGCTTTCCCACCACCACCTGGCTGCGCAGCCGCGATTCGCTCGAATACACCCCTGAGCCCGACATCTTCCACGACGTCTTCGGCCACGTGCCGATGCACGCGCATAAGGTCTTTGCCGATTTTCTCGCGCACTACGGCCGCGTCTGCGCATCCATCGAAGATGAGGCGGTGCTGGAAAAGCTTGGCCGCCTGTTCTGGTACACCGTGGAGTTCGGCTTGATCCGCGAAGGAGAGCGAGATCAAGGTCTACGGCAGCGGCCTCATCAGTTCCCATGGCGAATGCAGGAATGTGATCGACGGCCATTGCGCAGTCCACGACTTTTCGTTCGACGAAGTGCTCGCGACTCCGGTAAAGGTGGATGAGCTGCACAAGCTGCTGTTCGCCGTCAGCAGCTTCGACCAGATCTACGAAGCCATGCACGAGGCCGAGCACCGCGCAATGCAAGACAGCTTGTGAAAGGTGAAGAGCATGTCCGATGAGGTCCGGTATCAGTCCGGCTTTGGAAACGAATTTGCAACCGAGGCGGTTGCCGGCGGGTTGCCGCAGGGCCAGAACGCGCCGCAGAAGCATCCGCTCGGCCTCTACACTGAGCAGTTCAGCGGGACGCCATTTACCGCGCCGCGAGCTACGAATCGCCGCACCTGGACCTATCGCATTCGCCCCTCGGTCACGCATCGCCCTTACGAAGAGATTGCCGCAAAGCTTATTCGCAGCGGACCGTTTCTTGAGGTTCCCACCTCGCCCAATCAACTGCGCTGGGACCCGCTGCCCATTCCCAAAGAGAAGACCGACTTCGTCGACGGCATCGTCACGCTCGGCGGCAACGGCGACCCGGCCATGCAGACGGGCATCGCCATCCACCTCTACGCGGCCAACTGCCTCCATGCACGACCGCTTCTTCTACACCGCCGACGGAGAGTTGCTGATCGTCCCTCAACTCGGCGCGCTTCGCTTCCACACCGAATTCGGAATTCTTGAAGTCGCGCCCGGCGAAATCTGCGTCATTCCGCGCGGCGTCAAGTTCCGCGTCGTTCTCGGCGGAGAAGCAGGCGCGCGGATACATCTGCGAGAACTACGGCCTGCCCTTCCGCCTGCCGGAACTGGGAGCCATCGGCGCCAACGGCCTCGCCAATGCGCGCGACTTCAAAGCGCCCGTTGCGGCCTTCGAAGACCGCGAAGGCGAGTTCCACATCACCTCGAAATTCCTGGGCCGCCTCTGGTCCGCGTTCATCGATCACTCGCCGCTCGACGTCGTGGCGTGGCACGGCAACTACGCGCCGTACAAGTACGATCTGGCCCTCTTCAACTGCATCAACACCGTCTCCTTCGATCACCCCGACCCATCCATCTACACGGTGCTGAGCGCGCCATCCAATGTTCCCGGCACGGCAAACTGCGACTTCGCCATCTTCCCGCCGCGCTGGATGGTCGCCGAGCACACCTTCCGTCCGCCGTGGTTCCATCGCAACCTGATGAACGAATTCATGGGCCTGGTCTTCGGCGCCTACGACGCCAAGGCCGAGGGCTTCGTTCCCGGCGGCGCCAGCCTGCACAACTGCATGGCGGGCCACGGACCCGACGCCGAGACATTCGAGCGCGCCTCGAGTGCGGAACTGAAGCCGCAGTATCTCGCCAACACGCTTGCATTCATGTTCGAGACGCAGCTCGTCGTGCGGCCCACCGAATTCGCGATGAACACGCGCATCCTGCAGCACGAATACTTCGAGTGCTGGCAGGGACTGAAGAAGCACTTCAGGCCGAGCTCACAGTCAAAGCCGAAGAAGAAATGACCGCCATCGAAACGCTGCTCGCTGGCCTCATCGACTATGCGGGCCTCTATCCACCCGCTGCGCTCGACATGCGCAGTGCAGTGAGCAACTATCTGACTTATCGCCGCGGTCCACACGCTTTTGCCCTCGGACGCTTCGTCGTCAGCCTTGATCGCATCCCGGAGTTGCGCAGCGCGGCCGGCGGCTCGTTCTCAGAGATGAAATTGAGCGTGATTGTCCCGGCTGACACCGCACTGGACGCTCTGCCTCGGGTTCTTGGAGATGATTTCGGCCTTGCGGCGCTTGAATTCAAGATCAATCGGGGAGCGGAGATTGAACGCATCAACACTCGTGTGCCAACGCACCATGATTGTTACTTCGAAATTCCAATCGGCGATCATCATGAGGAACTCCTTGATGCGGTTGCAGCCTGCGGTGCGCGAGCGAAGCTGCGCATGGGCGGCGTGATCGCCGAAGCATTTCCAACTGCAAAAACAACCGCCATGATGCTGAAAGCGCTCGCCGACCGTCATCTTCCATTCAAGGCGACTGCTGGACTGCACCATCCCGTCCGGTCGCGCCATCCGTTGACGTATGAGTCCGACGCGCCATCCGGAATGATGCACGGGTTCGTCAACCTAACCTGCGCCGCGGCCCTGCTTTACTTCGGTGGCACGGAGGTAGAAGCATTGCGTACCCTCGAAGAGGAAGGCCCCGGTGCGTGGCGAATGGAGCCGGACGCTATCCGATGCGAGGCTTTTCGGTGGACTACCGATCAAATTTCCGAAGCACGGAAAAAGTTCATGATCAGCTTCGGCTCCTGCTCCTTCACCGAACCCATCCGCGACCTGGAGGTGCTGGAATGGCTGTGAGAAGCTGGGTTGTCTCCGCCAACGATCCCGCCACGGATTTCCCCCTCCAGAACCTGCCCTACGGCGTGTTTCGCCACGAGCACAGTACCCGCATCGGTGTCGCCATCGGCGACCAGATTCTCGACCTCCGCGCTTGCGCAACCGACGGTCTTCTCAGACCGATCGCCAGTGAATGGGTTGGCGCCTGTACCTCCGAGGTGCTGAATCAATTCATGGCCCTGGGACCTCCCGCGTGGTCAGCGCTGCGGAGACAGCTCACCGTTCTCCTCGCAGACCCCCAGGTGCAGAGTCGCGTCGAGCCGTTGCTCGTTCCCATGCGTGCCGCCGAGATGCATTTGCCCGCTCAAATCGGCGACTATACGGACTTTTACGCATCGATCCATCACGCCACGCGCGTCGGCAAGCTTTTCCGTCCGGACAATCCCCTGCTGCCCAACTATAAATATGTACCCATCGGCTATCACGGCCGCGCCTCTTCAATCGTCGTCAGCGGGCGGGAGATTATTCGACCCAGCGGACAGACAAAATCTCCCACCGCCACCGAGCCGGTCTTCGGCCTTTCGCGCTCTTTGGATTACGAGCTTGAAGTAGGCATGTTTGTTGGCCCCGGCAATCCGCTCGGACAGCCCATTCCAATCGATCAGGCAGAGCAACATATCTTCGGCCTCTGCCTCGTCAATGACTGGTCAGCGCGCGACATTCAGTCCTGGGAATACCAGCCGCTCGGCCCATTTCTGGCCAAGAACTTCGCGACGACCATCTCTCCCTGGATTATTCCAATGGACGCGCTCGCACCATATCGAGTTCCTGCCGCCCCCCGGCCCGAAGGCGATCCCTCGCCGCTTGCTTACCTCAAATCTGACGATTCCACGCACACGGTCATCGATCTCAAGCTCGAGGTTTACCTTCAATCCGAAAAGATGCGGAAGTCAGAAATCAAACCCGTCCAACTCAGCACTGGAAACCTTCGCGATCTCTATTGGAGCCTGGCACAGCTATTTACCCACCACGCGAGCAATGGCTGCAACCTCCGTCCAGGCGACCTGCTCGCAACCGGCACAATCTCCGGCCCGGAGCAGGGTTCCGAAGGCTGCCTCCTCGAGATGAAGCATCGCGCGGAACCGATCAAACTACCCACCGGCGAAACCCGCGCTTTCCTTGAAGATGGCGACATGGTCTCCTTTCGCGGATACTGCCAGGCGCCCGGCCTGCCCCGCGTCGGCTTCGGCGAGTGCACCGGTACGATCAATCCGCCCAATTCTTCTCCTGTGTAAACAGAGCCGACTCCGACCGTCAGGTTCCAGCCAGCCTTCAGTCGCCACGCCCCAGATGACTGCTCCCACCGCGTATGTCACTCTTAGATTGCGGGATAAACTGCGAGCATCGGGCTGCGGCTCAACGGTGGGAGACCCATTCCGATACGAGGAGCAAGGTAAGATAATATCCGAATCACTCGCCTAAGATGATTGGCTGCTTGACAGAGTGAAGGCGCTCGCCTGTCACGAAGAGTACAGTGCTCCGATGAGCGCGACCGGAAAGGGCTGGTGCGATGCGCGTCAAGAAAGCGGTGATCACTGCGGCCGGAAGAGCGCAGCGTAATCTTCCCATGCAGACACTCTTTGACCAGCAAGGGGCGGAACGTTCCGTTCTCAGCCTGGTAGTCAGGGAAGCGTTAAGCGCCGGTATCGATGACATCTGCGTCGTGGTGTGGCCCGGCGACGAGGAGCCTTACGCCAAGCTTCTTTCGGATGACGCCGCGCGCCTGACCTTTGTCCGCCAGACGGAAGCTCAAGGCTATGCCCATGCAATCTGGTGCGCGCGAGGATTTGTGCAGGACGAGCCGTTTCTGCATTTTGTAGGCGACCATATCTACGTAAGTCCAGAGTCAGGCGGGTGCGCACGGCACTTGGTCGAAACCGCAGTTGCTGAAGACTGCGCGATTTCGGGAGTGCAAATCACTCACGAGAGTCTCCTTCCTCGCTATGGCACTGTCGGCGGGCAGCAGGTTCCAGGCAAGCCAGGACTATACCGAGTCGACAAGGTGCTCGAAAAACCGACTCCAACGCAAGCGGAACAATACCTGATCGTCCCCGGATTACGCAGCGCCCAATACCTCTGTTTTTACGGCATGCATGTGTTGACGCCCGCAGTGTTTGACATCCTCTCCGTGATGCTGGCCGACACGCGTGATGGGCGCGTGAGCCTGTCTTCGGCACTCGCCGTGCTGGCTCAGCGGGAACAGTATCTCGCCTTGATCCAGCGCGGGCGGCGATTCGACGTTGGTGTGAAATATGGACTCTTCACGGCCCAACTGGCGTTAGCGCTCAGTGGGGAGGATCGGGAAGAAGTGCTGACGGAACTGATCAAAGTACTCGCTCTCCGCGAAGCGCTTTCCGAACATGGAGCCAACGTTTGAGCATGCTCTGGTCGATCATCGCTGCAACCCAGCCGGAAGTCCGCGACCGCTCTCTCGACGCGTTCTGCCGAGAGGCCAGCGCGGCCGAGCTGCTTGCCGAGATCAAAGAACTCGAATTGCGCAGGCGGACAAGCGAGAACCTGTACGAGCGCGTTCGAGCGCTGTTTTTTCTTTACGCAATTTATCGCTTTCATCTGCCGGCGAAATTGGGGAAGCGAACCCGTGTGCACATTCCGTTCAGCGGTTATGAGAAACTACTGCACCGGCGCTACGAAGAGGCAATCTCCATGTTCCTCGGGGCTGCGGAGGCGATTGGTCCAAGCGACGGCCTCTGCAGCGCTCTGGCCGCTGCCTACCGCGGCCTGGCATTTCAAACCCTGGCCGATCAAGTGCGTTTCAGTGTGCGATCAGTTCGAGGCAACCAATGGATGTTCCGCACTGGACACCCTGCGGATTACGCATTGCGCATTCGCCCCGAGCTCTTGCGGCGGAGTGCGGGTGAGCCATTCCCGATCTTGCATGAGTGCACTCCCGTCCGCATGGATCTGAGCCACGGCGGTTGGAGCGACATCTTTTTTCTTGGCATGGATCTTCCCGAGTGGGCTCGGGTGATTAACGTGTCGATTGACTTGGCGGTACACGGCTCTAGGCAGGCTCCCGAACCGCCCGTCGAAACGTATCTCCGCGTGATTGATCGCCCGCTTATTCGCTTGGTAAGCATCGATCTCGACGCGAGTGTAGAAATCGGCGATCTGCAGGAACTCTTCGATTTTGGCCGTGACTATCTGGGTCTACTCAAGGCAGCAGTTATCGCATCGGGTTTGGTTCCCCCCGGTCTCGAATCGTCGGGACAGCCCCTCTCGTACCTGCTTCGGCAATTGCTTGGGCGGGAAGGGCTCGGAATTGAAATCGTCAGTCATGTAAAAAACATTCCCAAAGGTTCGCGGCTTGCAGTCTCCACCAACCTGCTGGCCTCGCTGATCTCACTGTGCATGCGCGCGACCGGGCAATCAACGTCATTGACTGGACGGTTGTTGGAGGCCGAGCGCCGTCTGGTGGCAGCGCGCGCGATCCTCGGTGAGTGGTTGGGCGGTTCTGGTGGGGGCTGGCAGGATTCGGGCGGAATTTGGCCCGGTATCAAGCTCATCGAAGGGGTGCGAGCCACAGAAGGCGACATCGAGTTTGGGATCAGCCGCGGCGCGCTTTTGCCCAGTCATCGCATTTTCTCGCACTCCGAGATCGGAGAGGAGACCCGTCAGCGACTCCAGGACAGTCTCGTTCTGGTACATGGTGGTATGGCGCAGGATGTCGGTCCTCTGCTCGAAATGGTGACGGAGAGATACCTTCTCCGTTCGGAAGCGGAATGGGAAGGCCGTCAGCAAGCGAGCAAACTGCTGGATGAAATCATCGAACATCTGCATGCGGGCGACGTGCAGGCCATAGGTGGAGCGACGCAACGCAACTTTGATGGACCTTTGCAGACCATCATTCCATGGGCGAGCAATCTCTATACAGAAATCCTGGTCGAAGAGTCTCGCAAGGCGTTCGGTTCCCAATTCTGGGGCTTTTGGATGCTCGGCGGCATGTCGGGCGGAGGAATGGGCTTCATCTTCGATCCCGCGAAGAAGTCGGAAGCGCAGGATTTTCTGGCCGCGCTGATGCGCAAGGTAAGCCGCAGGCTCGCGGGCGGTGTGCCCTTTGCGATGGAACCGGTTGTCTATGATTTCGCAATCAACGAACGCGGTACATTCTCCCAGTTCCTTACCGGCAACTCCGCGATTCTGCCCGACAAATATTACGACCTGATTCTCCCCTCCGTCGTGAGAAAGGATCAGCGATTAATATCGGCAGCGGAGAGATCGGACCTGGAGTGTTTCAGTTCTTCCTGGCATCAGGGTCCGGGCGCGTTAGGACGTGCGCAGAGCTTCCTCGATCGCCTGCTGCCTCACGACTCGGTGGGAAACGGGAAAGCCGAAACTCTCGAATCGCTGCTTGAGCAGAACGGCTTCGATCCGATCCAGCATGAACGAATTCAGGCGGAGATGCGCGCCGGATACATCGGACTCGCGCAGAATCGGTTGCCGATCTCCAGCCGGATTGAGGATGTTTCGCCAGAGAAGGTCTTCGATGCGACCGAAGCCGCAGATCAAGGCTTTCGCCAAATCGGAGAAGAAGCGCTAGCGTCGGGAGCGGTCGCTGTCGTAACGCTTGCAGGGGGCGCGGGGAGTCGATGGACAAAGGGGGCAGGCGTTGTGAAAGCTCTCAACCCATTCTGCCGCCTAGAAGGGAAACATCGTACATTTTTGGAGGTGCACCTGGCGAAAAGCCGACGCACCAGCCGGCGTTATCAACAACCCGTACCCCACGTCGTTACGACAAGTTACCTGACCCACGAGCCCACGGAACAACATCTTCTGTCTGAACATAATTATGGGTACGAAGGACCGCTGCACCTGTCACGCGGAAGGGCTGTTGGTCTGCGATTAGTGCCGATGGCGAGGGACCTTCGTTTCGCGTGGGAAGAATCCTCGCAGCAGATGCTCGACGCGCAGGCCCAAAAAGTGCGAGAGAGCACGCGCACGGCTCTAGTTGCGTGGGCGCAGCAAGCAGGAGAAGGAAGCAACTATGCCGACAACCTGCCTCTCCAGTGCCTTCATCCGGTGGGACATTGGTATGAGGTTCCCAACCTGTTTCGCAATGATGTGCTCAAGAACATGCTCGAATCCACGCCTTCTCTCAGGTATCTCATGATCCACAACGTGGATACCGTAGGCGCGAATCTTGAACCCGGGATTTTAGGCAGGCACATCGCAGGTGGCGCAGCCATGACTGTCGAGGTAATCTCCCGAAGGATCGAGGACCGAGGAGGCGGACTTGCGTCTCTCGATGGACACTTGCGCCTGGTGGAAGGCATGGCGCTTCCTCATGAGGAGGCTGAATTCCAGCTTTCCTATTACAACTCCAACACGTTTTGGATCGACATTGACGCACTTCTGCGAGTGTTCGGTCTGGATCGAGCAGCTCTCGGCGATCCGGGTCGCGTGTCCACGGCTGTCCGCGCGGTTGCATCCCGCATGCCTACCTACATCACTCTGAAGGACGTAAAGAAGCGCTGGGGCAAGGGGCAGGAAGATGTTTACCCAGTGGCGCAATTCGAAAAACTATGGGTAGACATGACCGCGCTGCCGGAGATGTCATGCGAATACACTCTCGTATCGCGCATGCGAGGCCAGCAACTCAAAGAGCCTGCACAACTAGATGGTTGGCTCCGAGACGGGTCAGCTGCTTTTGTTTGCGGGCTTTGCGATTTTGAATAGAGTGCTGTTTCCGTCCCTTCGTCGCGCTGATTCGGCGGCTCGCGCTTTGCAAACGCGCGATTCGCGGCATTCTGCTCCGCTGATTCTCGCTGCGAGATTCTGTGGCACTTGCTGGCTGTCATTGGTGGCGATAGATCCCCTGTCCAGCCGTGGCCAGACGGTCAGCACGATGGCGCCGGTGCCCGCCAAAAACGTGATCCATTGCGTATCGGTGGCCAGCCCACCCTGCGCGAGAAACACTCCGATGACCCGCTGGGCCACAGTGCCCACCACAATCTCGGATAGCGCTGTCGAGATCTTGAACCAGATCGCCAGCAGCGTCGCCGCCAATGCCAGACCCACCCAGAGCGCACAAAGAGCCCAGGTGTTCGTCATCAGCACGAACTCCTAAGTTTGTCGTTCAGGGAACTCGGCCGGGACATAACTCCGCGACAGGATCCCCTGTCAGGAGTCATCATCTGTCCGGCCTATAGGAATGGACAGCGGTTAGGGGAAAACTCCTTCACCACAACCAGCCGGTCAGTAGACACCTGAATCTGATTCGTGTCAAGTAAGCGATTATCGAACTGTGCGGAACATTGCAACTTGAAATTCAATTCGGATTTGTCATCGGGATTTCGGGTCACCCTTTAGCTGTTTCCCGAGGGGCCCGCCATTCGACCGGAACCGGGTCTAGGAACTTGTTGAAATAGGTACCTGTTTGCGTCGGGGGTTGGCATCCATTCGTCTAACAGACATGCGTGGAGACGAGCGGGATCAGGACGGTATGTTCAGCTATATATCGTTGCAGCAGCGTGTGCCTCAGGATCATCCATTGCGGGCAGTTCGCAAGTTGACGGATGCGGTGCTGCGGACGTTGAGTCCGGAGTTCGATCTGTTGTATGCCGACTCCGGCCGTCCCTCGATTGCACCGGAGTACATTCTGCGGGCGCTGCTGTTGCAGGTGTTCTACTCCGTGCGTTCGGAGCGGTTGCTGGTCGAGCAGATCGACTATAACCTGCTGTTCCGCTGGTTTGTGGGCCTTGGCATGGACGACGCGGTATGGAACCATGCGGTGTTTTCCAAGAACCGCGATCGGTTGCTGACCTCGGATGTGGCGCAGCAGTTCTTCGCCGAGGTGAACAAGCAGGCGAAGAAGTTCATGTCCGACGAACACTTCACCGTAGACGGCACACTGATCCAGGCCTGGGCCTCGCAGAAGAGCTTTCGCTCCAAGGATGGCTCCGACGATGACGATGGTACGGACTTTCGCGGACAGAAGCGCAGCAACGATACGCATCAGTCAACCACCGATCCGGATGCGCGGTTGTACAAGAAGAGCTACGGCAAGGAGTCGAAGTTGAGTTATCTTGGCCATGCTCTGGTCGAGAACCGCAACGGTCTGATCGCCGCGGCGATGGTGACGCACGCCGACGGTTATGCCGAGCGCGATGCAGCACTGTTGATGCTTGCCGAGAAGCAGGAAGGCCGCTCACGCCGCATCACGGTGGGCGCCGACAAGGCCTACGACACGAAGGATTTCGTCAGCACGGTGCGGGAGTTGAACGTGACGCCGCACGTTACCAGGAACGACAAAGGCCGCACTAGCAACCTGGACCGCAGAACCACGCGCCAGCCCGGCTATGCCATCAGCCTGAGCCGCCGATGGCTGATCGAAAAGGGATTCGGATGGCTGAAGCAAACCGGCCCGCTGCGCCAGGTCAAGTTGCGAGGTCTGGAGAAAGTGGACTGGCTGTTCGTCTTCAGTTGCGCGGCGCACAACCTGATCCGGCTGCCGCGACTGATGGCTCAACCACCAGAAATGCTCCGGGAGAAGTGTGCCTGAGCAACGGTTGCGAGCCTCGGGGATGATTCCCTGAGGCTTGCAAACACCTATAAACACCGGCAAGAACTGTACTTCAAACAGATTTCGAACAGAAAGAAATGAAAATCGCCAGGAAAGACGCCGCAATTAGGCGAATTTCAACGAGTTCCTAAATGGTCTTGATGCGTCTGAGCTTAGGGAATAACTTTGTTGAAGGATCGCGCATGCCAGAGCTTAGTTTTTGGCCGCATGGCGATTTGGTCGTGTGGAGATGCCCTCCCCATCCTCCCTTCCATGCGATCCGCACAGCTCGCGCTTGCGCGATATGAGGACTTCGAGCAAGCGCGGGCTGCCTGCGAATCCAACGTCCGACAACCGAATCCGAAGCCATCGGTTTGAAAATAGGGAAGAGATGGATCATGACGCGATTTGTTGTTGGGTGCTAAGCCTGACTGCCTGATCCACGAAGGCGTTTCTCCCCCAGAAACGCCCCATGGAGCATCAGGTGCCCGGAACTTCGGACACCCTCTCGAGTCCGCTTAGCAGAGGACGACTCGAGTGCCTCGGTGATGTTTGCGAGGCGCCAGAAAGAGATAGTTCGCGAAGCGAATGACAAGGACGGCGGTGCTTCGATTCCAGCATGCAAACAGTCGATGCTTTGAGGAACCATGTCCGTGCTGAGGACTAAACTCCTGCCCGAATCTGGCCCTTCTGCGATGTCATTGATAATGCAGATCGATGTTCGCAATGACCGCAGGGGCGTGTCGTTGCTCTGGAGCAAACAGTTGATTGCTCCAGGACAATAAGGTTTATCCAGCAGCAACTCGGCAAACTTTCACTGCGAGGGCAGGGAGTCGAAGCGCAACACGCGTGCAGTGATTCTCACCTAGTGACCAGGAGTTCAGGTTTTTGCAGGATGATTTTGCCGCGACCTTTGGTCAAGATGCCTTCGCGCTGCCAACCTGCCAGCGCGCGACTGACAGTGAAAATCGTTACGTTTGCTCCAGCCGCCAGATCTTCATTTCCAACGTGAATCTCGATGCCATCAGGACCAGCTTTGCCAATCCCGGAGGCGAGACTCACAAGCATCTGAGCGATGCGGCCCGTCGCATCGTCCGAAAAGAGAGAGACACGGGCTGCGACAAACCACGCGATATTCTCTGTGATGGCAATTGAGAGTCCGTTATCCAACAATTTCGGAAAATGACACACCAGTTCGCGGATGGTGTCCCTCTCCCATACCAAAGCACAACTGTCCATCAAAACCTCAGTGCTTGAGAGGTAATGGGAAGTGGAAGATAGGAGCGCGGCGCCGCCAAAAAGCTGTCCCGGCGTCAGCCAATGCATAAGTATCTTTCGGCCGTCGCTCGTCAATATGAAGTGCCTGCCCTGACCACTGGTGAGAATGAAGAATCGTTCTGCGGGATCCCCTTCATGGAGTACCACAGAGGATGCAAGGAATTGCCGATGGGCCGCGACGGAGAGAACATCGTTGAGTGCGGTCTTCGGCAGTCCCGATAGAAACCGCGGCCGGAGCCCTGGGGGTAGGCTGGCAACCCGCTTTCCGGTCAAGAATTTGCAATTACAACTCACACAATCTCTTGTCATGGCACTGCGGGCAATCACCCTCATTCGTGGTGTCTTTCCGTCGACCTCGTTTTGCGGACGCCGTGCGTCCAACCTGGCGCACCATAAGATGCCGCTTCAAAACCTGCAAGGCGAATCGACAGGGATGCTTTGAACGCCTCGCCAATCAGCAGAACTGCGGGCAAACTCCGAGTCTGCTTATTGGACCGCCAAACGGCCGAAAAGCGGACCTCTTCTCCAACTTTAGCCTTTCGTCTAAGCCCGAGGAGGCAGAAGATAGAGTGTCATCGCGAAGACCAGATAGACCATGAGCATGAACACTCCGACAAACCATGCGGAACGCCCGCTGCTCGTGAACAGGGCTGCCGCCATCGTGGCGATCAGCATCATTACCACGGCGCCAGGCCAGAAGTGCAGGTCCATGGGTGCTGGGCCAATGACATAGCTGAGCAGCACGAGCACCGGGGCGACAAACAACGCGATTTGCGAAGCACTGCCCAACGCGATTCCGACGCTCAAGTCGAGCCGGTTTTTGCGTGCGCCGGAAAACGCCGAGCCCATCTCTGCAGCGCCGCCGACTAGAGGCACAACGACGAACCCCACAAAGGCTTGCGTCATGCCGAATGCCGCTGCAGCCTGCTGCACCGACTCAACGAACACCTCACTCACCAATGCCACAAGCACCGTGAGAAATGCCAAGGTGCCTAGCGCCGCCCCAACAGGCAGGAGGGCATTGTCGATTTCGCCATGCGCCGTAGTACCGCCGAAGAGCTCGCGGTGGGTCTTCAGAGAAAACAACATGCCAAGGCCATACGCCACCAGGAGCAGTATGGCGAGAGCCACACTCAACTTTTGGGTGAACGATGCTGAACCGCCAAGGTCTGCTTCCGCAATGGCCGAAGGCATGAGAAGGGCTATTGTTGCCAGGAAGAGCAAGCCGGCCTGTAGACGGGCATTCAGCCGGTTGTATTTCTGGAGATGATGTTTAAGTCCGCCGAGTAGAAACGACATGCCGAGTACAAAAAGCATGTTAGCGACAATTGCGCCCGCGACTGAAGCTTTCACCAGCATATACTCGCCAGCACGCAATGCGGCAAATGCGATAACGAGTTCGGTGAGATTCCCGAGCGTGGCGTTGAGCAAACCACCTACTACGTCACCGGTGCGGGCTGCGACCGATTCGGTGGCAAGGCTCAGCATCGCCGCCAAAGGAATGATGGCGAAAACCGAGAGGATGAAGAGCAGCGTGTGCGATGCGGGCCGGAATTGATGAACCACGAACACGATGGGGATAACGGCCAACGCCCAGAGCAACGGGTTCTGCCGGATCTCCAAGAGAAGCTGTCTCATCGATTGATCTCTTGCTTGCTCAACACATGCGCTGGAAGAGGACATCGTTTCATCTGGCGCCTGCCAATCTGTTCAGCTAAGTGAAGAGAAAGCGTAACCGAAATTCTTACGAGCAACCTGTGTTGGAGAACCGGATCTCAATATTCTTCGGGAACGATCTTCTGCCTTTGAGTGACGCCCGATCATCGTACGCACGCGTCGTAGAACGCTTGGGCAGTTCTACCTTCTTCCGCCGGATCGTTTCATAGGGAACCAAGCGTAAAAAGTAGGGTCATCGAGGCAACCCTAAGACCGACTCACGGCCAACGCAACTAGGGAAATCCCTTAGAGGTTGATCCGGGGTGACCTCAGAATCATTCCGAGAAGTTTTCTACCAGGCCCCCAATCGCTCCGGGCTGAGACCGGAGGTCAGAAAGCCGGTCCTTTGCCTATTCGCCAAAGATGTTGCCAATGCGAGAGACAAGCGGCCTGAGTTGACTGAGCGGGTTTGATTTCGCGACATATAGTCATCAAGATATGTGTCGGTGTCTTAAGACGGTGAGCCAAGACGGGTCCGAGTTACTCGCCCCGGCTTTTTACTATATGACTTCGGCATCAATTCCATATTTTGCCAACACGCGCACAACCTCTTTGGCGATGTCTCTTGAGGGCATTTTGTTGGCCGCAGATTCTTCGGACAGGAATTCCGGGTGAAATGTGTGCTGATGATAATGGTTCAGCGGCCGTTCGAGCCTACTACGATCCCCGATATTACGCCGCCAATGTCTTGGACCCTAATGGCTATAGCCCCGAGTTTATTTACAAGAGTTGGCAGCACGCTCAGGCATAGTTGGTCGATTGCTTCTCACCCCTGAGCTGGCCGCAGTCGAACGGTTGTGCAAGACTGGCGAAGGAAACGAAAATGGAACTGACACCAGTACTGACACCGGCACCAAAACCGTACTGGAGAAAGTAGCATAAAGATCGGCGTAAGAATCACAAGATACAATGGTTACTGACAATCAGGGCCTGTAGCTCAACGGTTAGAGCAGGGGACTCATAATCCCTTGGTTGGGGGTTCGAATCCCTCCGGGCCCACCATTGAATCTGCAACTTGCGAACATCTCATCTGCTCAGGCTGCGTCGTTGTGACGTGGATTGTGCCATGCCAGCACGAGACCCGATTTCTTCGGAGCTGGCGTGGGGCGTTCGTTGACGATTGCCCGTACCCTTTCCAGACTCGGATGCTGATAGATCATGGCCGTCTGCGCGTTGGTATGCCCCAGGGCGCGCATGACGAGGGCTAGATCACCCGTTTCCCCCATGACCTTCGTCGCGAACGTGTGGCGTGCGCTGTATAGCTTGATTTCCTGCGATAGCCCTGCCGCGTCACGTGCCTCCTCAAAAGCCTTGGCAACCGTGGTGGCGTGCCCCTCTTTTGAGTCGGACGGAAACACCCAGCCTTCCTGCTGTCCGTTGCGCCGAGTGTCGAGGGCTGCAATCATCCTCTCGCTCATCACAACGTACCGCCGGGAACGCGGGGTTTTTCCTTTCGGGACGAAGATCGTTCTTCGCTCCCAAGAGATGTCTTCCCAGCACATCCGGAAGACTTCACCAGGGCGCATGCCTGTATCGAGCATGATGGTTAAAACATCCTGCAATGGCTGCTTCGCCGCTGCGAGAAGTTTGGTTTCTGATTCGTTGTCGATGATTTCTGAGCGCCCCTGTTCTTTTGCGAGCTTGATCTTGGGCGTGGCTCCGATCAATCCCCACTCGGTCGCCTTCCCCAGCATTCTCCTTAACGTCCGGAGCGCGCGGTTGGCATTCGCTGAGGAATGCTTGAACCGGAGTGCTTCGGCGTCATCGGTAGAGATATGCCCGAGTCGTACGCACGCGATGGGGGTTGTCGACAGCATTTTCCATCCGGACTTGTAGTACTTTTTGGTTTCGGGTTCCAGGCGGGTCGTATCGACCCAAGCGAGAAACCGTTTTGAGAAATCCGCTAGCGTCTGCGTTCTGCGTTGTACAGTCAGCCTCCGCTGCTTCGCCTCATTCATGAGCTGGGATTCGATCATGCGCGCCCTTGAGAGGATCTTCTCCTTCGTGGACCCGCGATAGCGACGCCCGTCAACGGCGAAATCAAAATGGTAGACTTCGCCCCGCTTATAGAGAGCCATCGTGCTCCTCCATGAATGCCCGCACGGAAGGAATGCGACGGTTCCTTTCGACGTACCTAGATACGTCGTCCACATCATAGCGGATGGAGCCTTCGAGCTTGTGCCATACAGGTCCAATGCCGACGTTGCGCCAATAGCGGAGCGTGCCCTCGGGGATGCTCAACATCTCAGCCAGTTGTTTGCTTTTCAAGAGCTGAAGCGGTTTCATAGCCCCGTCCGCCCCGGTGCGTCCCAGCGTACGCTCCTAGGTGCGCCCCTAGGTGCGCCCCTCAACGCACTTGGGGCGATGCGACCTGCACAGGCTTCAAATGGCGTGTACGTCCCTGTGCGTCTCGATGTTTTGCGCCCTGTGCGTCCCCCAACCTGCAGCCCCTTGGGGCAAGGTAGATGATGCACGTCTACCGCACGCCCCCCAGTAAACTTCGTCCGATTTCGGATAACGTACATATCTTTCACGAACATCACGAGCCCCCTTTTTAATCCGCCCGTCGGAATAGCCCAGAACACCGGTTCGGTACCCCACGCTCAGTGCACGTATCCCTCACGAGCACTCGCCGCCCATGCGCCCGAACGGCAGCGTTAAGGAGACACGCCCTCTGCATTCTCGAACGTCACCACATGAAACGCCTTGAGGTAGTTTTCCTCGTCAAATTCGAGGGAAATAGACGCATCGAAGAAACCGCGTTGAAGCTTGAAATCCCGCATCTGATTTTCCAGAAAGTTCCACCAGATTGTGGACTTCAAGAGTTCCCACGTGATGCCTGAGTTGAACTTTGGAAACAGTTTGATCGAACGCGCCGTAGTGATGCGCCGCGACCCCTTTGGGGCAGATAGAATCAGCTCTTTTGTCAGATACTTCGACAAATAGCGCGCCACGTTCGCAATGGTCACTTGCTTTATGTAGACAATGCGACCACCGCCCAGGTCTGCCCACGTTTGCGAAATCCACGCTTGAGGGATAAACCGATCCAAAAGAATGTGGAGATGAGGAATCCCCGCTTTGGTGAACTCCAAAACACAGATGTACGGAGGAACAAAGCCATACTTGCGCCGCAGATACTCGCGGAATTTATTGAAACAAAGACGCAGGTGAGGCACCGCGAGTTTTTTGTGCTCTAGCTTTTTAGGGTCGAGGGTGAGCGTCAGAAAATACTTGAGGTTCATTTCCTCGGCCTTGCGACGGATAGCCGCCCGAGCCGTCCGAGCCTTACGAGGCCCACAGTAGGAGCACGACCAGGACTTGCAATTAATTCTCCTGAAATTGACCCGCCCGGTCTTAGGGTCCAAACCTTTGACGGAGTAACGCCCGCAGAACTTGCCACGCCCCCGAGGTCTCCGGTAGTAATCCGGAATGCCCGCTCCGTTTCTGTGTTGATTATTCTTTAATGTGTCAAGTGAAGAGAGACCCGCGCCGCCGAGCGGCGACAGATCAGGGGCTTCGCCCCCGAACCCCCAGGAAAGCTTTTGACCCTTACCAGCAGGGGGGGAATAGGTATCCCAGGGAAGGGAAGCCCAATCCTCACCCGCTGGAATCGCATTGAGAGGTGTGCTGTCTAAGTCGCAAGACGGAGCTTTCCAAGAACCGGAGCCTGCAGTTTTCCCCACGCCACTCGCCGCGAAAGTTTCGAGCGCTATAGTGCTATCCATTGCGCCCGTCCTCAGAAACAATCGCACTATAGCTGCTCAAAAATTGACGACTGAATGTCTCATCGGGCGCGACGCGCCGCATTTGTCGCAGATCGGAGGACATCAAGAGATTCAAGGCAAGAACTGCCTTTTGGCCGCATACACTACAACTGGACATCGCATCACCTCATCCTGCTTTTCAATGCAGCCAATTCCGGCTGACGAAATTGATTACACGCATGCGTATGCGAAAGAATTGAGGGGATATCTGACATTGGATGTCTCACAATTCCGAGACTTTTGAGACAAGTTGAGACCGTTAAGAAGGCCGGAAATGAAGAGAGAACAGCGAGAGGTGATCATCGCGGGGATCGAAGAGCAGATGATTGCAGCAGGGGCGAAGGATTATGACGATGGGATGCAGACAGTTTCAAAGCTCATTGAGTTCCTAAAAAAACATCACGATCCAATGAGAACCAAAGAGCAGCTTGAAGATGTCTTAGATCAGATGCCCGATCCTTCATGGGTACAAATGCAATTGTTCCTCGGAACGCTAAAGTTCTTTCCGCAAATCTTGCGCTACGGTATCCAGAAGCTTGCGACCAATGCTGATGAGAATCTTCCGCAGCTTCCAAAGGGGCGTCCTGGCCTCGATCTGGTCACGAAACAGCAGATCATCGCCTCTATCGGCAAGAAGCACATGAAGGGGTACTCGCTGGAAAAGGCTAAAAAAAGCGTCGCATTACAATTTAGCCAAAGTGAATCGACAATTCAAAGAACTTGGGATGGGCGAGGAGATTTTGGCGAAGTTGACTTCAGATCGGTCCTGAGATTTCTGGAATCGGACTTCGATGAACCCAAGCTTGCGGGCAATTCGCAAAAAACTGCCGATTGATAATCTCTAACTACAGAGCATCCGCAATGGCTGATAATTGCAAACTCGTTCGGGATGGAAGACTACGACAATCCCTCTGCTGTCACGGCACATCTACATTGTTTTACGACTCAATTTCTCAATTTGGTTTGGGAGGGAGAAATCTAATTTCAGAGTTGGGCCTCCCGCGATGTGGCTCGAACTCTGCTTGAGCTATCGCCGCAGTTGGGCCCAGATTCAACCTGATTCTTTGTGGAATCTTAGAAAGGATGTGTCTTCTGTCTAAGAAACTTGCGGTAGAGCCACCCGAATGACCAGGCTTGGGAATAGACGAAGGATGCAATTTCAGATATGGCGGAATTTACCTCACACGAGTCGCTCAACCGCCATTGCATATATAGTTGTTCTTAGGAATCTGAAGCTTTTATATCGGTGCTGCATTCGTCAGATATCATCAGAAGCCCGCAAACCCCCATTTGCTCTCTCACGAGAGATTCTCTGCAATGCGAGAATTTGCACGAAGGAAAGGTTCGCCGATGGTGGTAGAGGTGAGCGATCTTGAGGTCGATACCCTTCGCGCCGAACAGGGTGGTCCGATAGATAGGCTCCTGACACGCATCCTCAGACGCTCTCGACGATCAGGACGTCTTCGATATTTGGGCTGGACAAATGAATTTTGAGCGTCTCACTCCAATTCCTTCCCAGCAACTTCGATTCTTTTCCATTCAGGAGACTGTAGACTCGTCAAATTCCAAAGTCTCCAAACTAGTGGAAATCAACCAAAGGTGAATCGAAAACCTTTCGTCCTACTGGGACTGGCTGTTAGATTCTCGTTCACGCTTCCTTACAGGTTTGAATCCCACAATGAGATATCCTTCGTAACTGAGAAGCACGCATGTCCAACTTCAAGCTGAAGCCAACCCACGCCCCGATCAAAGCCTACTACGAAACGCTGGAGCAATTCGGACGCGGCAAATTCGACAACGAAGGCAACGTCCGCAAGGCCTTTGAATCGCTTCCCGACAAATGCGCACGACCATTCGACTGGTTGGTGGTCCCCGAATACCAGATTTTCCGCACGGGCAAAAACCCTCTGCGGGTGGACGCTGCGATGCTCGACGCCTTCAACCTCCCGCGGACGACTGGGAAGCAGAGGACGAGAAGGACGACCTCAAGGCGGAGACGAACAAGAAGCTCGCGGCTGGATACCCGCGTACGTAATATCTTCTCTCAGTCTCCAACCCGTGCGATTCTTGTGCAAGACGGAAGCATTGCCTACGACGGCGAGATCACGGAGCCCAGGAAAAGCTTGTCGACGTCCTGCGGCTCTTTTTTGAATGGCGGCAGCCCGCACCGAGGAGGACTTGGGACCGTGTGGTGCGCGGACTTCTCTGGAAAACCCACCGGCATCGCGAAGGGCGCGATGACGCTGATTGCGGGCGAGCGTAAAAGCAACCCCGCCTTTGTGCAGCGGTTCACTGCTTTCGCGGAGCTTTGCCGGAGTCAATCAACCCAGACCTGAAAGATGAGGCCGTGGAGGAGATGCTGGTGCAGCACCTGCTCACCGAGCGGATTTTTCGGCGCATCTTCGACAACCCGGAGTTCACGCGGCGCAATGTGATTGCGGCAGAGATCGAAAAGGTAATCGACTCGTG
>CAVTMQ010000002.1:0-428480 GCA_963735895.1 uncultured Acidobacteriaceae bacterium | reverse complement strand
CATCTAATCAGGAACCTAGCCGTTCCTTTCTCAAACCCCACTCACCCTTACTGCCTGGTGCATTTGGCAGGATGGTGCTTGCCCTCAAGCGGTCTGTTGACTACGCGAAACTAGTAGTTCGTGAGCGAGGCGAGAACATCTCCGCGCTCGTCTATTTCGGGTAAAGTTAGACATTCCCTTTTCTGCTGCAAGAGCCCACCCGCAGAGGTGGGCTTTCTTCTTCATTCGGGGTTGCTCTGAGGCGGGATTGCGGCTGCGCTTGTCGAGTTTTGTGCGACGCGCTGGAGAAGGACGGCCCCATCGGAACTACCTGTGTGGTGCGAGGTAAGGGTCCTAGGAATCGACGAGTTCCTCTAGTTCGGCTTCTTCTTCGAGTTCTGCGATGCGATCGAGAAGAAAGCGCTTCAACAGTAAAAGGCTCTGAGGGTTCTCGGATTGTTCCATGCGCAGCACAGCATCACGCAAGGGGATGATGAGGGACGCAGGTAGGGCTGTTCGATGATCCATCATTTGTCACGGCCTTTGGGCTCGGACTTCAGAGTGACGGTGCGAGGGTGCCTCGCGGGGCGCGGATCGATCATCGCAATGCACCCGAGCAGAAGTGCTCGAAGTTCAAGAACTGCGGGGTTTGGTCTTCCGCGGCGAGTCCATCGATACGTGCAAAGTTCGCTCGCAGTGTGGTGAGCAGATCGGACGTGCACTGCACGCCTATGTCCGATGCGTTACATAGTGGCATGAATCGTTGTCCGGCGCAAATTTTGTTTTTTGTGAATTGCCGTCGCAGGAAGTCGTAGCGGGCGAGTATCGGCTGGGTTGACGCGTTGTCAATCCCCGTCGTTCACAGGGCGCCATTTCGATTCGATGACCTGGGCACTGAGTGTGCTCAGAAGAGCCATTCCGACCGAAACCCAGATCACATCGCGGTATCCGGAAATGAATGCTTCATCGAAGGCGCGTCTTACGATCGGCTCGCTGATTTGGGCGCCTGCCAGTTTCGATCGCTGCATTTCGGCGCTCTGCCGAACAGAAGGAGATAGTTGCATCTGCGCAAGACTGTGGCTGAGCGTTCGGTTGAATCCGGCTGAGAGGATGAGACCAAAGACTGCTACGGCCAGCAGGCCCGCGATTCGCGAAATAGCGTTGTTGACTCCGGAGGCGACACCCGCCTCTTGGGTAGGAACCGATTCCATCACGGTCGTCGTAAGCGGAGCGACACTGATCGCCATTCCGATGCCCAGAACAACCACCGCCGGGAAGAAAGTGGTCCAGTACGAGCCTCCGATCCCCGGTCTCAAAAAGAGCGCGAAGCCTGACGCTGCGACGAGTGATCCAACCGTCAATGGCCGTTTCGCGCCGTATCGAGCCACCAGCCCTCCGGACCAGCGCGAGAGTAGGAAGATGAGCAGGATAAACGGAAGCAGAGAGGCTCCTGCCTGTGTTGCCGAGTAATGCTGTACCTGAATGAGATCGAGAGGAAAAAAAAACAAGATACCACTGAGAGGCGCGTAGAGCAGGAACGTGAGCAGGTTGGCCGCGGAGAAGTTCCTGGACCGAAAGAGATGCAAAGAGACCATGGGAGCTGACGAGCGTGATTCTACGACAAGGAAGGAAAGCAGCGCGCCCACACCCGCTAGGCCCAAAGCCCAAAGTGTTGCTTCGCGTCCTGATGTCGTGGTCGAAGCCTCGATGAGTGAGTACGTAATTGCTCCCAGGCCAAATGTAGCGAGTGCAGCCCCCAGCCAGTCGAGACTCTTGCTCGCATCTTCGTTTCGACTCTCCGGGACCCGCCACAGTGAAAGCAGGATTACGATGATCGCGATTGGAAGATTGATGAAGAAGACCCAACGCCACGACGCATGTTCTACCAGCCATCCTCCTAACACCGGCCCGATAGCTGTAGTGATCGCCGTGAAGCCAGACCAGGTGCCGATGGCCCGCCCACGCCCACTCTCGACATACGATGCGCTGATAATGGCCAGGCTTCCGGGAACCAGGAAGGCCGCCCCAATCCCTTGAAGTCCGCGGGCCAGGATGAGAGAAGAGATTGAGGTGGCGAGTCCACACCAGGACGATCCAATGGCGAACAGCAGAACGCCGGCCAGGAAAATCCTGCGACGGCCATAAAGATCGCCGAGAGAACCGCCCAGAAGCAATAGCGATGCAAGCAGAAGGGCGTAGGACTCGACAACCCATTGAATGTCCGTCGCCGATGCATGAAGACCGGCTTGCAAGGCGGGCAGTGCGACATTGACGACCGTCCCGTCGATAAAAGCCATGCTGGAAGCGAGAATGGTCGCAATCAGGACCCAGGGTCCTCTGCATGGCTGAACTGAACCTGCAGTGCCTCCGGGAGCTGAGCCTTCGCACGGAGATTTGATGGGCATCATCAGTCGTGATCAAGCCTCACCTCTTGGATGTGCCGGAACGTGCAGAACGAGGCAAAATTCCGGTAGCATTGGCCGTTCTTGCACGAGAGATCGATGACCGCTCTAGCGGTTAGGAGAGTTTTGTGACGCCGGGGCAGCTTCAGCCTGGTGCTGGTAGCGAGCAAGGTTGCCGCGGAGGTCGGCGGCGAGGTTTGCGTTCTGCTGTTTCTCAGCGAGGTCGAGGGCCTGTTGGGCTATCGAGACGGCTTGCTGGTAGTTGCCAGTCTCGGAGTACATGGCGGCGAGCATCTGCAGGATCGAGGGCTCGCGGCCGCCGGTGATTTTCGCTGCGGCTTCGAACTGCGGGAGAGCTTCAGAGAAGCGGCTGACCGCTGCGAATGCGCGGCCAAGGTTGTAACGACATTCAGCGGAGCCCGGCGAAAGCGTGACGGCCTGCTGGAGTTCGGCGATCGCTTCGTCCATCTTGCCTTCGCGCGCCAGGATTGCACCGTAGATGCCGTGGCCGTCGGCGTTCTTGGGCGCGATTTGCATTCCTTGCGTGAGCTGTTCGATCGCTTCTTGGCGATGTCCGGTGACTTCGAGCAGGTGCCCGAGATTAATGTGGGCCGCGCCGTTGTCGGGATCAAGCTCGATGGCCTTCTGGATGTGCGTCGTGGCCTCGTCAAAACGACCCGCCTCTGCTAACGCGCTACCCAGGTTGTTGTGGGTCTGGGAGCTGTCGTTGTTCATCGCAAGCGACTTATCGTAGGCGGCGATGGCGTCGCTGGTCTTTCCGCTGGCTGCGAGCGATACGCCCATGTTGTTCCACGGGCGCGCGTCAGTGGGATCCTTGTCAGCGGCCACTTTCCACGCGGGCACGGCGTCGGCATACTTGTGCGCATCCTGCAGCTGCTGGGCAACGTCGAATTCGCGATAGAAGTCGATCGCGGGCGTTTCGATGTGGTCCAGCCCCTCAGGGCCGAGGTTGATGAACTCCGGAATATTGACGGCGCGGTTTGCCGCGGTGGCGTTTTCTACCACAACCGGCGGGCTTGCGTGCCCCTGGTCGTCGATGTGCGTGAGGTAGAGATGCGTATAGAGCGATGGACTTTTCGAGGAGAAGGCGAGCCAGTGTCCGTTGGGATTGAAGGTGTGCCAGGAATTCATCCGCGGCAGGTTCGACTCGAGCAGACGTGCCTCACCGCCTTCGAATGGCACGATGTACAGCTTGCTGTCGGGCCGCATGAGCAGGCCGTTTTTGCATTGCACGAAGATGATCCACTTGCCGTCGGGCGAGACCTTGGGGAAGTTATTGCTCATCCCGTTTTCTGATGCCCCGATGATGCGCTCCGGGATTCCACCTCTTCCGTCGTTGAATGGGACCTTGTAGAGATCGTATTGGATCTGCGTTTCATTGGGATCGTTGGCATAGGTGGAGCGCTTGTAACCCGCCGGGTAAGGGTCGCGGGCCGCTGCTCGCGAGTAGATGAGGTACTTGCCATCCGGACTCCAGAACGCGGAGGTCTGCACGTAGTTGGGATCATCTGCGCCGGGCAGCGGTTGCAGCTTTCCCGTCTCCTTGCTATACCAGGCAAGCACGCCACGGGTGGGATAGAAGACCTGGCCGAAGCCATAGTTCTCGTAGAAGCCGTTGTAGAGGCGGTCGACTACACGGGTTCCGTGGGCGTGTGGCACATCGATGGAGTTGACGACGTATTTGCCATCGGGCGAAACCTGACTCATGAAGCCGAAGCGTTTCTGCGCGTGCTCCTCTGAAAATGCACTCCAGTGCAGGAGATAGTCGTTGGAGATAGTGCTGATCTTCTTGATCGGAACCAGCGCATACAGCCCCTTGTCGTTGGCGGGGCCGTCCACGTCGATGCCCATGGTCTTGCCGTCGCGCGAGAACGAGTGGCAGTTGCCGCACGTGGGCAGATTGGTCATCACGACCTTGCTCTCGGTCTGATTAACGTAACGCAGTTGCCACTTGATTTTGGGCAGCACGGAGTCGGGAAGGGGCTTGATGACACCGCGCTGCTCAATCTCGGGGTTCGGAGGGATCAGCGGTACGTCGCGATAGAAGATCGGCGCGCCGACCGGCTCCCTGGAGGTGGAGATGCTTGCTTCGGCACGCGAGAGTGGTCCACGGGCCTGCTGGCTCGCAAAACCGGTGATGACCACCTTGGCCGGTTGAGCCACGGAGTGCTTCTTGATTTCCTCCCAGATCTTGGGGTCCGGACGCCAGGTGTGGTCCGCCGCTTGTTCAGGTGTGAGCGTGGGCGGGACATAGCCGGTAAGGGATTCGTCGAGCGGGCCGATTTGCATCTTTTCGCCCGTAGACCAGATCTGGATGGGTCGTTTCTTCTCGCCAAAGAGGATTTCAATGCGCCAGACTGCGGCGGCGGGGTTGCTGTCACGCCACGCAAATTGCGGAGCAATCAGGTCCGGCGGATAAATGGTGCCGTCAACCGGGATGTCAATGATGATAGGCTGCGCAGCATCGGGACCGGGGACGTCCATGGGGACAGGTTTGAGATATGTGGGCAACGGCTCGACAGAGGTCGAATTGGCTCCTCGGGCAGCCACTTTGACGGCAAATCCCGAACCAGCGGCCAGCAGGATTGCGGCTGTTCCGATCAACACCCTTTGCATGCAGTCTCCCACTTAATTCTTGAGGAGCGGACCGGCAGGACGCTGTGAGATAGCTCACATCTGTGCTGCCGCGATGGGGGTGGGGGGCGAAGGATGGAGAAATCATTTGGAGAAGAGGTGGTGTGCTCTCCGACGACTCCGGGGGTCTGGTCGGCGTAGACATGTCAATCCGCGGCGGGATAGGCCATTTCAGCAGCAGCGCGAGAAGCCTCGGCACGAGTAGAATTGCACGAGTCAAAAGTGCGCGGTTCCCCGTCTCTGAAATAACAACTAAAAGGCTTTTTCAGGGCGAACCGAGAGCGAGGATGAGTGCCGCACCGGTACGCAAGAAATCTGGCATACCAATGAGTAAACTTCAACGGTTTCGTAGGGGCCAAATGCGATCGAACAGCAATTCCTGTTGGTGGTTCGGAGTTATCTCTCTCTTCCTGATGGTGCCGGCAGGTTATGGTCAAACGGCGCCGCCTGCGCAGGCGGTTCCAGATACGCAGCTTCCCGGGGTAAGCCAGACCGTAGACGAGGTGACCCTCGACCTCGCCGTCCAGGATAAGAAGCACCACAAGGTGCTCGATTTGAAGCCCGACGAAATCGCGATCACCGACAACGATGTTCCCGTGAAACTGAACACCTTTCAGCTCGTCCACGGCGACGCCCAGACCGATCAGCTCGTCACCATGATCTTTGATCACTTTGAGGGGGCCGGGGCGAAGACAGCCGAGAAGGTTGCCGAGAAGATTCTCAAGATGCTCCCGTCGAAGCGCTATTCGTTTGCGGTGCTCGACTTTGGCAAACGGTTGCAGCTGCTGCAGAGCTTCACCAGCGACCATCAGGCGATCATGCAGGCGGTAACCGTCGCGACGGCGAATCATATCGTCAGGCTCTCCTCGACGGATACGCTGGCGATCAACATCGCACAAGACAAGAACGATGCCGATCGTACAAAGGTCGCGGCACAGGCCGAAAAAGAGTTGATCGCAATTACGCGGAGCGGCGCGGATTCGTCCGGCAGGCATGTCGATGTGAAAGAGCGGGCTCAGTGCGCAACACTGCTTGCCGCACTGCAGGACACGCAAAAGGTCATGCAGGACCAACACACGCGTCTTGGGCTGGCCGGCCTCACGGCGCTTGTTCGCTCGCAGCAGCGGTTGGATGAAAGGAAGTCGATCATCTACTTTACGGCCGGATTTCAGATGGATTCGGGCGCCAAGGAGATGGTGAAAACGATCACGGGCGCCGCGGCCCGCGCCGGAGTAACTTTCTACGTCGTAGATATGGACGCGCTCGATGTGGGCACGCGACATCAGCTCGAAACCGCGATGACGAGCGGCGGCGCGCCGTTCAACCCGGCACCGCAAGCCCTTCCAGGTGGAGTTGGGACGTTTACACCGATGCAGCAGCAAGGCGGCGGGACCTTCAATACGAATCCTCTCGGTTCGAGTGCCGACTTCATGATGCGCGACCCTGATAACCCGTTTTCGCCAACGAAAAGCCCGATGGCCGACTTGGCGAAAGGTAGCGGCGGTGTCTACGTTGATGCACAGGAGAACGTGAATCACCAGTTGCAGCAGGTGAAGGAGAACATGACCACGTACTACCAGGCGGCTTACAAGCCTCCGATCGAGGAGTACGATGGTTCATTTCACACGATTGTCGCTAAACCGATCCGGGCGGGACTCAACATCGAGACGAAGACCGGCTATTTTGCGCTGGCGCCAGGAGCGGAAGCAGGAATCCGGCCGTTTGAAGTGCCGCTGCTCAAGCTTTTCAACCAGTCGAATTTGCCGCAGGACGTGAAGTTCCACGCAGCGGTTCTGCAGTTTGGCGAGTTGCCCGATGGGAACTTGAGCACAGTGGCCGTCGAGGTGCCGATTTCCTCGCTGCAAACCAGTAAGGATACGCACACAAATCTCTTCACGGCGCACGCTGCGATCGTGGCGGAGATTAAAGACAAGAACGGAACGGTGGTGGAGCACTTCGGCGAGAACATCGCAAAACGCGGCGCGATCGAAACTCTGGATTCGGATCCTTCTGCGAGCATCATCCTGCAACGGCACTTCCTCACGATTCCTGGACAATATCTGCTTGAAGCCGCCGTCTACGACCAGGACGGATTGAAGTATGGGGCTCAGCGGACAGTGTTTGAAATTCCGCAGGCACAGGGGTCGCCGTCGCTCAGTCCGATTGTGCTGGTAAAGCGAGTGGACTCCATCAACGATGACAATGACGATCCGCTTGAACCGCTACGGTATGAAAAGGGAAAGATCACGCCGAATTTGACGGGAGTCGTTTCCGGAAATTCTAAAGGCGTGTCGCTGTTTTTCATCCTGCATCCGGACCCCAACTCGAAGGAGCCACCGACGCTGGAGATGGAAGCAAGCAGAAACGGGCACCCCGGACGAAGGGCTCCTCTGCCTTTGAAGCTGAACGGTGCCGGGGAGGCGGTCCCATATCTTGCGAGCTTCAAAACCGCATCGATGACGCCCGGATCCTATGAGGTAAAGGCAATGGTGAGCCAGGGTGGAAAGACATCGGTTCAGCAAGTCGCATTCAACGTGCAAGGCGACGGAACAGCAGCCGAAGGCGCGGGAGCACCGGGGCAAGGTGGAGGTGCCGGCGGAGACCTGGCAGCGACCAGTGAGGCAAACGATATGTATAGCGGCGGTCTGCTTGCGATAACCCCGGTCACCAATCCGGTGCAGCCTCCCGCCGATGAGGAGATTGCAAAACTGATTGAGGATGCGCGGAAGCACGCTGTGGGCTACGCGGAATCGCTCCCCAACTTCATGTGCGTCGAGGTTACCAATCGCTCCGTCGACGCAAGGGGCAGCGGTGACTGGAAGCACCGCGACACGATCGCGGAGTTGCTGCGTTATCGCGACAAGGCAGAGACGCACACCATGCTTGAGATCAATGGCGAGCCCAGCACTACGGATCGTGAAGCCCTGTTGCGGCAGAAGGGCAGCACCTTGTCCGGCGGCGAACTTGGCGGAGTGTTGAAGGCCGTCTTCGCGCCGTCGGCCAAAGCGGACTTGAAATGGAAAGAGACCGACGCCCTCGGATCGGGTACGGTGCAGGTGTTTGATTACAGCGTGGCCAAAGCCAACTCGATGTTTTCCGTCGTCGGATCAAACGACATTCAGTTGATGGTCGCATTCCATGGGCAGGTGTACATCGACAGCGCTACGCGTAATGTGCGACGGGTCAGTCTGGAAGCGGATGATCTTCCTAAAGATTTTCCGACGCGGTCTTCGGTGATGGGCGTTGATTATGACTACGTTGCGATCAACGGACACGACTACCTGATGCCAGTCAGCGCGGAGGTTCGTGTGCGCCAAAGCCATCATCAGGCCACTTTGAATACGATTGAGTTCCGCGACTATCGGAAGTACGGCTCGGCCATGAAGATCGTGAACTACAAGGAAGTGGAGAAGCCTAAGCAGTAAGAAAGCGGGGCATGCGCCGGTGCGGCAGGATCTGCCGACAGTCTCCCGAACTGCTTTATCCTATAGGCATGCGATCCGTTTCACTTTTCTTGCTTGTGATGGCTCTGAATGGAACCTGGGCCCAGACAAGCAAACCAGCGTCCCCTTTGAATGAAGCGGACGACTTTCTGCGCAAGGGCGTCGCCGCCCAGCAGCGCAACGATCTGAACGCCGCGATCGACAACTATCGAAAGGCCCTGGCCATCGATCCGAAGCTGGCTGAGGCGCGTGCCAATCTGGGGGCAGCTTTGTCGGCGGCAGGCCAGTTTGATGAGGCGATCGAGGAAGACAACAAGGTCCTCGTGTCGGCTCCGGGCAACCTCGGCGTGCGCATGAACCTGGGACTTGCTTACTACAAGAAGGGCGACACGGAGAACGCGCACACCGCGTTCGAAGCGGTACATGCGGCCCGGCCTCAGGACGTTGCAGCGGCCGTTCTTCTGGGATATACCGACATCAATCTCGGTAAATCGAACCAAGCGGCAGCGATGCTCACGCCGCTTGAGAACGGGCGCGAGAGCAACATGGATCTCGAGTACGTCCTGGCCTACGCATTGATCAATTCAGGCGAACAGGCGGCAGGGTTACCGCGCATGGAAAAGGTGGCAAAGGCAACTCGGTCGGCGGATGCATATTTCATCGCCGGCACGGCGCGGCTGCGTCGGCGCGAATTCCATGAGGCAAGGGCCGATCTCGACGCTGCGATCGACCTGCATGGAAATTTTCCTGAACTCTACACGATGGCTGGGCAGGCGCGAGATGCGCTCGGCGATACCCCGGCAGCGCAGTCGGCCTTTGAGCAAGCGCTTAAACAAGATCCCAAAGACTTCACGGCGAATCTATATCTCGGGGCTATGCACCTGAAACAAAGGGATCTCGATAGCGCGCGCCCCATGCTCGAGCTTGCATTGCAACTGCAACCCGCGAATCCAATGGCGCGGTTGCAAATGGCAAAACTCAACGGCATGACAGGGAAGTATACCGAGGCTGCGGCGACACTTGAAGACCTGGAGAAGGCCGATCCCAACTGGCTCGATCCGCACATTGAACTCGCGGCGATCTATTACAAGCTCCATCGGCCTGACGACGGGCAGCGGGAACGCGGCATCGTGCAGCAGATCGAAGCCAGCCAGCAGAAGGCCGGCCCGTCGAAGCAATAGTCGTCATTTCCGGGGCGTGGGTGGTTCCGCAGGTTCGACAACCTTCAAGGTTTGGTCGGCCGCGACATTCTGCAGTGTCTGAACGATTCCACTGGGCCAGTGAATCTCCACGGTGGTGGCATTTGTTTCCGTGCCCAGCCCGAAGTGCACGGGCCCCAGTGACGATGATGCGTAGCACACGCTGGATGTCTGGTGGTTGTACTGTGTTCCCGCCTTCGTCACCACCTTGATCCGTGCGCCAATGCCATCCCGATTCGACTTAACCCCCTGCAGGGCAATGTTGAGCCAGTGATCGGCATTCGCGGTGCGGTTCATCCACAACTCCGCATCATGATCCATACTGGTTACGACGATGTCGATGCGGCCATCCCCGTCAAAATCGCCGAACGCACAGCCGCGATGGCGTGCGGCGGTGGAATCGACGAAGCCCGCTTCGGCAGTAAGCGGCTGCCATTTTCCGCTGACGCCGAGATTCCTGAAAACCGTGTTCGGCTGTCTGACGTTGGCTCCCGGAGGGTGGGTCGCGGAGACATGGCCACGGGAGACAAACAGATCCTTCCAGCCATCGTTGTCGAAATCGTAGAGCGCGGGGCCGAAACCCGACATGCCCATACTCTGCGCGCCCATGCCGCTTGAGGCGGTTACCTCCACGAAGTCGCCCTTCCCCGTGTTCTGAAGAAGAGGAAACGTCTGCCTGTTCAGCGCGACGTAGGCGATATCCGGGTAGCCGTCGTTATTGAAGTCGCGAAAATCCAGTCCCATCCCAGAGATGAAATCGCCTTCTTCCGGCAGCGCTGCATTGGCCTCAAAGGCCACTTCCTCGAACTTGTTTCCCAGGTTGTGAAAGAGGAAGTTGTACTCCGAGTCGTTGGTCACGAAGAGATCTGGCTTGCCATCCAGATCGTAGTCCGCCATCCCCACGCCCATTCCCTTGCCGACGTGGTCCCGAATGCCCCATTCCTTCGAAACATCAGTAAAAGTGCCGTCACCATTGTTCAGGAACAGCTGATCGGGCAGGCCCTTGTAGTAGCGCGGGTGGCAATACTCTGCGACGTCTTCGACCACGCATTTGGGAATGTTGGAGTAGGTCCACTGGAGATAGTTCACGACGAACAGATCGAGCAGACCGTCATTGTTCACGTCGACCCAGACTGCAGCCACGGCCCACAGTGGCCCGTATTCCGGATCGTTCCACTTGTCGAGGCCCGCTTTCTTCGTCACATCGGTGAATGTTCCGTCGCCATTGTTGTGATAGAGCGTGTTGCCGTGCACTCCGGCGACAAAGATATCCGGGTGTCCATCGTTGTCGTAGTCTCCAATTGCGACGCCGACATCGAATCCGGTTCCCGCCAACCCGGCTTGCGCGGTTACGTCGGTAAATACGCCGTTGCCGTCGTTCCGCAATAGGTGGTTCGAGTACTTTGGCGAGGTTTTCTTGAGCGTCGCAAGATCGGCACCGTTGGTGAAGAAGATATCGGGCCGACCATCCCCGTTATAGTCAAAGACCGCGACGCCACCGGCCATGCTCTCGGGAGCGTTCCTCGCCTGACTTTCATTGCTATCCAGACGAAACGGGAGATTCCTAAGTTCAAAGTGAATCGGACTGGGCGGCTGATGATGCTCCTGGCCCGGCAAAGGTGTACTCGTCGCCAATGCCGCGAGAGGCAGCGTCGCTAGATATAGGCAGTAGGTAAGTGCGTTGCGCATCGCATAAAAAAAGAGGGGCGGCGGTTAGCCACCCCTCTCGGTATTGTACTATCCCGAATTAAATCAGAAGTAGTACTTGGCTGCAAACTGCATCCAGCGATAGCCCGACTTGGTCGAAGGGATACCGGTGGTTGACGAGTTGGAGTTGTAGACCAGTGCGGAGCCAGAACTGGCGCCCACAAAGTTCAACTGGTTGTCGGAGTTTCCGTTTTGGCCGAATTCGGCGTTGGGATGGTTGAGCCAGTTGGTCGCCGAGATACGAACCTCGACCCGCTGAGCATCGTTAACCCGGAATGCCTTGAAGACCGCCATGATCGCTGCCGAAGTAGTGCGGCGTGCGGATGTAAGGCCAGATGATCTGGCCCGTTCTGACCGAACGTCGAAGCGGTTGGAGGCAGCGGCGAGGCAAAGCAATTGGGGTTGAAGTACTGGTTCTTCAGCAATCCCTTGCGAGGATCGCAGACCAGTACCGGCTGAAGTGCATTCTCATACTGGCTGGTTCCAAACCACGTCTGATTTTGGATGGTTTGGGTCTGCAGGCCGCTCGGCATGGTGAAGTATTGTTCGCATGAGCTGCCATCCGGGTTCTTACCACCATTCGGGAGCAGTATGCACGAGTAGTTGGCGTTCATGTTCACGGATTGGGCCTGGTAGGGAGCTCCATCCTCATAGGTTGTGTAGTTGGAGATCTGCCAGCCGTTGATGACTTCGCCCAGGATCAGTTGTTGTGGATGGGCTTGGGCAGCTTGTAGCTGAGCGGAGAAGTTGAAGACCTTGGTGTGGTCATACTGCAAGGGGCCGTAGTTGGAGTCCAGGCTGAAGGGATTGACCACGGCGCCGTTGCCGTTTCCGTTTGAGGTGGAACCGTCGCGGGTGCCCAGCACCTTGCCGAAGGTGAAGTTGGTGAAGAGGTACAGATTGCCGGACTGCTTCTGTGCCGACACCTGCAACGAGTTGTAGTTTGCGTAGCCGCCGTGAGTCTGGATCCAGATGTCACCGTAGTTTCGCAACGGACGGTAGTCGTTGGAGTTCAGGCCGAACTCGCCGGTAATGGCAGCCGGGTTTCCAAGAGCGCCGGTGTGCGGATCGGGCTGGAAGAACGAGCCGTAGGGAACCGGATTGCCATCGCTGATGTGACCATTGCCGCCGTTTTCGAGTTGGTTTCGGCTGGCGCTGCCCACATACGAAAACTCGGCCACGGTATGGCCAGGCAATGCCTGCGCCACGCCGAAGCTCCAGGTACTCGCATAGGGCACCTTGTTGTCGCCCAGTGCGTCTGCCGTGATGGTGCTGCCGTTCTGTGAGGTGCCCGTTGGGACAGGCAAGGTAACGGTTACCACTGAGGTGCCCTGCGAAGCAGCGGGACCCGAGCAGTTGAGTGCTGAGACGACACCGTTGTTGATGTTGTAGCCGAGAAAGCCGTTGGACGCGCAATTTTTGGTGCTGCCGTCGGAGACGGTGGCCGTTGAACTGTTGTTGGTGTTGTAGCTGAACGAACCAAGCGGACCGACCATGGCGCCGCCGGCGTCATTGGACGAGACCTGATAACGGTAGGTTCCGAATCCGCCGCGAACCACCGTCTTGCCGGTGCCAAATACGTCATAGGCAAAGCCCAGGCGCGGGTTGTAGGTGAACAACTGGCTCCCCCAGCCGGAGGCGGGAATCGCTGAATTGATCTGGTGCCACTGCAACCCAGTATTGGCGGCGGGTTGGGACTGTTGTCATAGGTGGCGGGATCCCAAACCTGGGTACCGCCAAGCGTGTCGTACCACTGACCCTCGTGATCGGGCGGAGGCCCAGGTTGAGCGTCAGCTTCCGGGTAGCCTTCCAGGAATCCTGTCCCCAGATGGACCACTGATGCTGCTTGTAATCCGGGATGGGAACGGAATTCTGTTCGTAGTATTGGTTGTTGCGGCCCATCAGTCGATCGAGAGTCTCGTTGGTGGTGGAGGTGGAGCCCCAGTGTTCACCGTCGAACACGCCGTCGATGGGAGAGCCGTGGAGACTGGAGGTTCTCCTGCGTATCCCAGTAGAAGCCAGCCTTGATGGAGTGGGTGCCGATGATCTTCGTGAAGGTGTCGCTGATGTCTGGAGCCTTGGCCGTCTTGCCGAAACTGTTCGGGCCGTAGATGCCGCTGTCGAACTCGTTTTGTCCTTCATCGCCGATCCAGTTGATGCCGGCTTCCCATCCGCCCTGGAAGTCGGGAAGTACGTCCTTGGCATGCGACGAACCGAACATGCTCTGGTTGGGAAGCCAAGGCCTTGTACGGCTGACAGCGCTTGGCTTGCCGAGGCTGGTGTCGTTGACGAATTCCGCATACGCGAAAACGAACTCGTTGGTTGTGGTGGCGCTGAACACGTGGGTGTAGTTGGCCAGGTATACCTGAGCCGTTTCCTTTCCGACCGGGTCGCCAGGATAAGGAATGGTCCATTAGCCGGCGCCCACCAGACCGACAGGGGGTGGTGAGTCGGTTTCAGTCTGATAGGTGTAAGAACCCCAGAGCTTGTTGTTGTCGTTGAAGGAGTAGTTGACCTTGCCCGTAACTTCCCAGCGATCCTGCGGGGTGCTGGCGAATAGCCGAAGTTGTTCCAGCCGTTGGCCGAGTTAGGAGTCTGGTTTGCTGTCGGGTTGAGGCCGTTAACGATTACGCCGGTCGGGTCGAAGTAGCTGTTCAGGTCCGGTGGCGTTCTGGCCTGCCCAAGGCGAGATGGCGGGATTGCAACCCTGCCATCCGTCGTCGGTGTTGCAAGGAATGCGGTATGCGTTCGCATACAGGCCGCCGTTGGTTGCGGGGTTGTAGACATCCGTGGGCACGCCCGTGGTGCTGAAGTCGCCAGACCTCTGGGCAGCCGTGGGAACGTTCATTTCCACGGCGGGTTGTACGGATGCTGGATCATCTTCTCGTAGCCGACCCAGAAGAACAGCTTGTCCTTGTTCTGGTTGAAATGCGGGAAGAAGACCGGGCCGCCGACGTTGCCGCCGATATAGTAGAAGCTTTGGGGCGTCAGTGAGTTCGGCTGATTCTGCGCAGAGCTCCTGATCCTTGTTGAACCAGTCGTTGGCATAGCCGATCGCCGTGTTGCGGGCGTAGAAGTAGCCTTCGCCGTGGAACTTCTGGCCGCCGCTCTTGCTGAAGGCCTGCAGAACCGCGGGGCCCTTGGCATATTCAGCGCCGTAGGAGGCGGACAGGAACTTGACGCTGTCCGTCATGTCCTGGTTGATGTTGGCAATCTGCGTTCCGGCGTTGCCCGGATCGATCAGGTATGGCGCCGTCGAGGATGACTGCCGTTGAGCCGTAAGGCTGTGTGCCGTTGGCCGAGAAGTTGCCGGCCGGACCGTTGTTGGTGCCGGTGACCTGGCTGTTGTAGCCGGATCCATGCGCCGCCAACGTTGTTGAACGTGACGCCGGGCATCATCTTGATCAGTTCTGCCGCGTTGCGTCCTGTGAGTGTCGCGGAGTCGACGAGTTCGTTGTTCAAGGTGGCGCTGACTTCCGCCGTATCCACGGGGATTTCAGCGTCGGCTCCGGAGATAACGGTCACTGCCGTCGCCTCAGAACCGATCTTCAGGTGAATGTTCGGGATCGTACGGCTATCGCCCTGGTTCAGAAGGATTCCAGTTTTCTTCCCAGCGCGGCGAAGCTCTTTGCGGTGATGGTGACCTTGTAGGTGCCCGGGGGCAGAGCTGTGACTGAGAAGAATCCCTGGCTATCAGCCTTGCTTTCGCGGACGTCGCCCGAGGCCTCGTTGGTTATGACAACCTTGGCCCCTGGTACGCGGGCGTCTGTTTGGTCGGCGACAATGACCGCTCAACGTCGCGGTCAGCTGCTGTGCATGTGCGATGGAGAAGGACAAAAGCATGACTGGAATGACCAGCCATGGAATTCCCCTAAACCATTTCGACATCGTTGAACCACCCGATGTCTTAGTGTGGTTTGTAAACATTTACCAAGCCTCCTGAAGCGTTTGTTGTTCTTGTTTTTAATCCCTGGCACACAACTAGCCCCGACGCGTCGAGGTTAGCCATAGCCAGAAAACCATTTAAGTGAATCGAGTATCGATAACACAGTCGATACACCATGGGCAAGCGGTTTTTAGGCGCTAGAACCCTCAAGTAAAACGGTTTCCCATATCACTCAGATTTTTAGAGATTTATCCGGGGCCGGTCTTTCGGACCAAATGTCAAGGAATTGTCACCGGACTCGATTTTTTTCGATTCTCGGCTCCAAATCTGCCCAGGAAATGGGAGAAAATACCCCATAACTTTGTACGGCATCAAACCGGCTGTCGATTGTGACCCGAATCACTGAATTCCTCATGCTGACCGGAAGGGCCTGCCCGGCACGATTCCATGGCCCTCCAGGATGGTGATCAGGCGGTTTGCAGCCTGGGCCGGGTACTTCTCAACTTGGCCTGTCGGCCAGATCACTTCGATGTCGGCTGTCGTTTCCGATCCCAGTCCAAAGTGAAGCCGCGGGTCGTTGGAGGACATGTAGCTCGCCTGGCTCATCACTGCCTGGGCCTGAGTCTTGCCTCCGTAGCGCGCGATGACGCGTGCGCCGATGGCGCTTCGATTGCTTTTCGTGCCTTCCAGCCGAACCTTGATCCAATGGTTCTCTTTCGGCGCGTCGTTGCGGAGAAGCGACGGCGGCTCGTGCTGATTCATGATCACGATGTCGAGATCGCCGTCGTTGTCGAAATCGCCGAAAGCGCATCCGCGGCTGACATGAAGCGAAGTGATCGCCGGCCCAGCTCGTCGACGAACGCGGGCAAACGTGCCGTCTCCGCGATTGCGATAGAGAACGCGTGGCCCCTTATAGGGGAATTTGGGATTGAACCGCTCGATTTCGGCGTACACGTTGCCGGTGACCCAGAAAATGTCGGGATAGCCATCGTTATCGAGGTCTACGATTCCATCGCCCCAGCTCACGTAGGTGCGCTCGCCGGCCAGTCCGCTGGGTTGCGCCTCGTCTTCAAAGTTGCCTTTGCCATCGTTACGGTAAAGGCCCGCTGGCTGGAGCTGGAAATGCGTCTTGAGGATGTCCAGGTGCCCATCAAGGTCGTAGTCGCCAACTCCTATTCCCATTCCCGCCATCTCTTTGCCGTCCGGGCTGATCGCCACGCCGCGCATCAGTCCCTCTTCACGAAACGTGCCGTCGTGATTGTTTATCAGTAGGAGACTCTGCGTGGTAGTCGCAGGCGACAAAGATGTCAGGCCAGCCATCCTCGTCGACATCAAAAGAAACCGCAGTCAAGCCATAGGAGCCTTTGATCGCCGCAATGCCAGACTCTTTGGAGACATCGGTGAAGGTCCCGTCGCCGTTGTTCCGGTAGAGGTAGTGCTGCGGAGCCTTCAGTCCTTGCGGCCCGCATGCCACCGCGACACCCTCGTACGTTGCAATCCGGACATATCGAGGTACGGCTTGGCTGCGTGCGCCATGTCAATATCGACATAGTTTGAAACGAAGAGATCCAGCAGGCCGTCCCGGTTGTAGTCGAGAAACGTGCAGCCGGCCCCGAAACGGGTACCGTCAAGAGGAGAGATGAGCCTTCTCGGTGACGTCGGTGAAGGTCCCGTTGCCGTTGTTGCGGTAAAGCTTGTTCTGGCCGTAGTAGGTCACAAACAGATCTTCGAAGCCGTCATTGTTGTAGTCGCCCACGCAGACGCCGACACCCCAGCCGGCATCCCATAATCCAGCTTCTTTCGTGACGTCCTTGAACGTGCCATCCCGGTTGTTCTTGTAGAGCCTGTTCGAGGCGTCCGGCGGGATCCCTTCAAGAGTCCGGCCGCCGACGATGAAAATGTCCATCCAGCCATCGTTGTCGTAATCGAAGAACGCGCAGCCGCCACCCATCTCCTCGATGATGTAGGTGACTGCCTCGGGCGTTCCGTAGACCATCTTCTTCGTGAGGCCGGCACTCTGGGCAACGTCAGTGAATGTCGAAAATGGCTTCACAACAGTCGCAGAGTTTTCAGTTGCGGCGAACAGAGCTCGCGGCAGCGCAGCCGAAGCGCACAGAGCGGGGGCAGTTTTGAGCAGTCTTCGCCGGCTCCAGCGGGCAGCAGTAGGGGACAGCATTTTCATCTTTGAGGCAGCTTCATTTTGACATTGTCGATGCGGAACCGGCAAACGCTCACAGTGACCCTGTAGCAGACCTCAGGGATGAGCTTGTTGTGCCGCGGGATCCTGCGCCAGCCGATCGCTGAGTTTCCGGGCCTGCGCGTTTTCCGGATCGAGCTTCAGAGCGTTATCGACAGCGATGCGGGCATCTGTGTATTGGCCACCAATGGCCAGTTGCGCAGCGAGGTTGATCCATGCTTCGACCCACTCCGGCGCGGCGTCAACAGCGAGTTTGAAGCGGTCAATTGCGCCGGCAGTATCGCCGCTGCGCGACAGCAGGTATCCCAGTTCGCTCTGCGCTGCAGCAAATTTGGGGTCGAGCTTCACGGCTGCTTCCAGTTGCGCGCGTTCTCCTTCCGCATCGCCGGACTGATGCAGTGCAACAGAAAGCTTGTACTTGTATTGTGCGTTGTCAGGCTCACCCTCGGCCGCCTCGCGATAGTGCGCGAGAGCCTCCTGAACTTTCCCTGCCTCCAGGGCCTTATCGCCTTCAATCGCGGCATTCGAAGCCTCCATTCCGGCCTCTTCTTCCTTCTTCAGCCGCTGGTAGGTCTGCATCTCCGCGAGAGCGCGATCATTGTCGCCGAGTCCACGCAGGGCCTTGGCAAGTTCGAAATGCACCTGCGGTTCGTGAGCGCCGAGCTCGATCGCCTTCTCCAGCTGCTCCTTGGCTTCCTGCCACTCCTTCAGGAAGACGAGCACCATGCCGAGGTTGTAACGGGAGTTGTAGAAGTTCGGGTCGATGGCCACGGCCTGCTCCAGGAGCGTCTTTGCCTTCGGGTAATCGCCCAGCGACCGAAAGATAATGCCGTTGAGGTACAGCACCTCGGGGTCTTTCGAACGCAACTCAAGCATCTTGGGCCCCATCGGCTGCGCCTGCGTGATGTGGTTGGTGAGCACCAGCAGGCGGAACAGCTCCACCTGGACTTGCTGGTTTCCAGGATTCGTGTCGACTGCATGCTGCAGGAGGTTGATCGCCTCCTGATTCCGTCCCATCTTCATGACAACGGCTGTCATCGCACTAGCCAGTCTCACCGAATTCGGCGACGCTTTCAGGGCCTGCTGCAGCACCTGATACGCCGGATTGATCATGTTGAGGCGGCCAAGGGCCTGCGCGAGCTGGATGTTCAGCGTTTCCGTCCGCGGCGCATCTTGAAGCAGAAGGATGACCCCTTGATAATCTTTACGCGCGAGCAAATCCGCGGTCAGACCCTCCAACGCCATCGACGATTTTGGATCGATCGCGAGCACCCCGCGCCACTGTTCTTCGGCTTCCCGGTTGTTGCCCGTCTGATCCAGAACAAAGGCCAGCACAAGGTGCGGCTTTATAACCTTTGAATCGAGCTGCACAGCTTTCTGCAGTTCGGGAAGCGCGTCGGCGCTCCGGTTGTCATCCACATAGGCGAGACCGGTAAGGTAATGGAGCTGCGCGGATTTCGGGTCGCCTTTCATTGCCGCCCGAAACGTTGCAACTGCGCATTCGAACTGCTTGTGGCTGGCGTACCAGCTGCCCAGCAGAACCGCATTGTCTGTAGTGGGATGGGCCTTGACCTTGGCGACCAATTCAGCCGGACCATTGCACGCGGCGTGGGACATTGGGGCAAAGCCCGAAACGGCCAGCACAAATCCTGCAAACCCCGCACCCAACTGCTTAACCACTGAAGAGATCTCCTGCCAGTCAGGATATCAACTTATTGAGTGAATCGTCTCTGGCCGACGGAATACACAAGCCACGGTTGCCAAATAGAGGCATTGCTCTCCAGCTTGGCGTGACAACAGAACCGAGTTGAAACGTTCGCCGGGTTCCATTCACTACTCGCTGACGGCGAAGGAGGACATGAATGAATCTCACAAATTTTGCAGGCCAGAACTGGCTTATCACCCCGGCAGCTCTTGCATTCGGGGAACAACCACCGGCGAGCATCCACGATCAGAAATGGCTGCTGGTGCTGACGGGCGTCGTCACTGCGAACCTGGAGGGAAACAGCACCTCGCAATGGCTGAACACAAACTTGTCTTTCCTTCCGGACATGGCTGGACCCAGCAACTCCGGGCCATTGAATTGGGCGATTGGCCAATATGCGATTCCAAAGCCTGCAGGTCAGGACTACACAATCGCTTTCGCGCTCGACGAGTGGGCGCCGTTCGTTTCACTCAGTGCCATCTTCGATCAGAATCAATCGATCGACGCCGGCTACGCAGTAAATGTGTGGCGCCCCAATCACTTTGCCACTGGCATCGATGCCTTCAGTGACGCTCCGGTCGGGAACATCTTCACCGGCGTCAATGTGGATGTGGGGGTTCGCGATACCGACGCCTGGATTCTAAGTCTTGGCTACAACATCACATTGCGGGGACGGATCGTCTTCACAAAGACTCCGGTCATCCTGTTTCAATCGAATTTCGAAAGTACCGCCGCGGGGCAACCACCCTCCACGACACAGGCTGTGGGAACAGCGCAATTCAACGGGCCGAACAAAGTCTTCTCTCCGACATTTGCGCACACCGGCAATTGGTTGCAGATCGGCCCACTTGGACAAGACGGGGGAGCCTTCTATGGAGAGTTCACCGAGACCCCCGCTATCCCCGGCATTTACAACGTTTCCGCGATGATGTTCATGGGTTCCAAAAGCGGTGAGTCCTACATAAGTTTTAAAACGGGCGATCCTCTGAGTGAGTTCATAACTCTGAATTTCGGGAATGACAACCTGGTCTCCGATATCGACCTCCAACCCACGGGCTGCACATTCCCTCGCGATCAGCCTTTCCCCGTTCAGATCACCATCACAGTGACAACGACGACGACATCTGCGCAGATCGGGGTCGCGGGCACAGTGGGGAATTACCCATTGACGAAGCCCCCGGTTTCGTTCAATGCGATCACATTTGCCCCGGAGGAGGGCGGCCCGGTTGATGTGACCGATATTGTTGTGACGTACACGCCCCTGTAAGCCGTGGAAAGTTAACGCGGTCCGGACGCCTGGTGCCTCTGGCCGACAGCGATTTGCGCTTTATGCCAAACTTGACTTGAGGCATCCGGGGGCCTCCAGTATGGAGTGGCAGGACCAGGGAATCAGCTCGGACTTGGAGGATCGCCGTGGCAGTAGCGGCGGCGGTTTTGGTTTCGGCGGCGGCATGGGCATTGGCGGATTCATCCTTCTGTTGATCATCAGTGTGATTACCGGGCGAAACTTCTTTGCGGGCAGCGGTGGAAATGCAAACCTGCAGCCGGGACCGTCAGACAATCCGGTTACCTCCTCTCCCACTGAAGATCGCGATGTGCACCTGATCAGCTTTGTGCTGGATGACGTCCAGAACACGTGGCAGCAGATCTTCGAGGCGCACGGCCGTCAATATCGCCGCGCCAAGCTCGTGCTGTATCGCGATGCCACGTTCTCCAGCTGCGGAACGGCGGAGGCGTCCACGGGGCCGTTCTATTGCCCCGAAGACGAGAAGGTGTACATCGACCTCTCGTTCTGGCGCGAACTGAAAAGCTTCGGCGGCGACACCGGCGACTTTGCGCAGGCCTACGTGGTCGCGCATGAGCTAGGTCATCACGTGCAGAAGTTGTTAGGCATCGAGCAACGAATGCAGCGATTGTCGCAGCAGGATGAGGGCGCACAGAATCCGCTTTCGGTAGACCTCGAGTTACAGGCCGACTGTTTTGCCGGTGTGTGGGGACACAGCACCCAGCAGCGGAACATCGTGCATCCCGATGACGTTGCCGGCGCGCTCAAGGCGGCCGCAGCCGTTGGCGACGATCATCTGCAGCGCATGAGCGGTCGTGCCGTGAGTCCGGAGTCCTGGACGCACGGATCGAGCGCCCAACGCATCGAGTGGTTTAAACGCGGCCTCGACGACGGGGAAGTGAGCGACTGCGCCACCTTCGACGGCAAGCTCGCGCCGTAAGAAACCGCGACCGCCAGGCTTTTGAATGGGAAAGGCTAGCGATCCCACGCCGTGAGTTCCGTTGGCCTGTTATCGAGGGCGGAGAGTCGAAGTTACTGATAACGGGACCATTCAGCTTACTTCCAGGAAATGAGTGCGGCACCTGTCAAAATCGCGAGTTCCCAACTGCCGGCGTCTGTAGTCGAATCGAGGATCAGAAACTGACTTCGCCGGCAGGGCGAGAATCCATGCCAGGGAGAACAGAATTGGCAAAGAAGACGCTTTTGGTTCTGATTATTTCTGTCGGCCTGTGTACCGCACCGCGCGCATCTGCCGCCGAAATGAATGGGCAGGTGCTCACCGGGAATGCGCCGATTGCAAAGTCCACCGTCACTCTGTGGGAGGCAAGCGCGGACGCCCCAAAGCAGCTTGCACAGACCAAGACCGGCGATGATGGCCGCTTTGAGGTTCGCACCACCGGAGCGCGTGAAGACGCCATTCTCTATTTGGTCGCCAGCGGTGGTGAAGCCGAAGCCAAGAACGGGAGCGGAGACAATGCAGCCCTCGTCTTGATGACCGTGTTGCAGAACAAGCCACCGGCCAGTGTAACCATCAACGAGCTAACGACCGTAGCCTCAGCCTTCACAGCCGCCCGATTCATCAATGGCCACGCGATCTCCGGCAATCCGCTGGGTCTTCGCATCGCCGCCGGGAACGTCCCAAACCTGGTAGACCCCGTGACCGGCGGATGGGGCAAGGTTCTTCTGGACCCGCTTAACAGCACCCAAACCACGACTTTGGCGAACCTGGACACCCTGGGCTCCCTCATTACCGCCTTTGCCACCGTGGCTGACGACAACTGGCGCGCGCGCTTCTTCAAGGCAGCAACGCCAGCCGCGGGACCGGCGCCTACAAGCACTCTTGAGGCAATGGCTGGGATCGCGCGGGAACCGTGGGCGGACCCCAAGGACCTCTATGCGTTGTTCGACGAAGCCTATCCGCTGCCGGCTCCTGATGGGCGGCGCGGTGCGCCCTTCATACCGTATCTCGTCTACGTCCCCGATGATTTCGCCCTCTCGCTGCGTTTCTCGGGCGGGGGGAACTCCGCCGCAGGGCGAATCATGTTCGATGCGGATGGTAATGTCTGGACCGGCCAGAACTGGCTGCCCGGCTCGCAGTCCGGAGTCAACAAGAGCACTGGCGGCGGTGTCAGCAAATTTAGTCCTAACGGAGAGGCGCTCTCGCCGCCGATCCTGGGCTTCACTGGCATGGGCATCGACGGCGTCGGCTGGGGCACGGCCGTGACAAAAGACCGTGTCTGGATCTCCAGCTTCAACGGGAAGATTCTTGTAATGGATTTCAATGGCAAGCCGGTAGCCAGCGAAGGCGATTTTCCATTCAAAGAGAAATTTCTCGGACTGATGGGTATCGGCGTTGCCCCGAATGGAGACGTCTGGATTGCCGACGGCTCCGACAATCAGTTGCTCTACTTTCCCGGGGGACGAATCAAAGACGGCAAGATCGTAAAGCCGGCGGGGTTGAAGTCTCCGTTCGACATCGTCGTCGATTCCCAGAATCGTGTCTGGGTGAGCAACTCGCAGTCCGACACGGTCGTCCGGTTCCCGGCCAATGATCCTAGCAACGTGGAGAGCTTCCGCGCCGGCATCGGTGTCCGCGCCCTCGCCCTGGACTCGAAGGAAAACGTCTGGGTGGCGAGCAACATGGACCTGCAAACCCCACAGCCGAAGCTTCCCGATGGCATATCCATCATGGAGCAATTCAAGCTCGTTACTGCGGCCATGTTCAAGTATGTGATGGGGCCGCCGCAGCGACCGACCGGTGCGATCAATATGATCCGGCCTGACGGTACTCAACTGGCGCCGATGGGCTTTACCGGCGAGGCGATCAACATTCCGTGGGGTTTGAATATCGACGGCAACGACGATGTCTGGATCGGCAATATGTGGGGCCGTTCGGTTACGCTGCTGGCCGGAGATGACACTAAGGGGCATCCCGCTGGCACGAAGGCCGGCGATGTCATCCATGTGTTTCAGAGCGGCAGCATCCAGATGGTCACCGACGCCTCCATCGACGCGGCCGGCGACGTATGGGCGGCGAACAACTGGAACCTTCTCGAGGCGGATGTCAGCGAAAACCCGGCCCGTCCCACGTCAACTTGGGGCGGTGGGCAAGGCATCACTGTGATTTATGGGGTGGCCGCCCCGGTGAAACCACCGTCGCGGATGGGTAAGGTACAGACCTACTGAGAGGCTGTCTCGCAAACAAGTGAGTGGGGCGGGTGGCCTGTCCAGGTTCTTGAATATCAACTGGAAGTACGGGTGCCCCATTCTTGAAGCGCACTTTGCGTCAAGGGTGGGATAGCACGAACGATCGCTGTTCTGGCCTTTGCTCTATCGACCCAAATCGTCAAGTCCTTCAACACAGATTGCACGCGCTTATAGCTGAGAGCTGATCACTGACCACTGACCACTGATCACTGCAGCTCAGTGAATCGTCTTCGACTTGCGATTCATGTAATCCATCAGCAGATATTCACCCAGGGTGTCGGGCGTGGTGAAGTAGGCTTTGCCGCGGCACATCTCCGAAACCTTGTGTACGAACTGCACTAGCCCGAGGTCCGACGCCAGCATGAAGGTATTGATCATGACGTTGGAGCGTTTGCAGCGCGCAACCTCTTCGAGCGTCTCGCTGACAACGAGAGGATCGAGACCGTAGGCGTTCTTGTAGATCCGGCCATCGGGCAGTGTCAGCGCTGACGGCTTGCCGTCGGTAATCATTACGATCTGCTTCATGTCCTTGCGCTGTCGCGCTAGAATGCGCTGCGCCAGCCGCAACCCTTCGCAGGTGTTGGTGTAGTAGGGGCCGACCTTCACGCGCGCCAGCTGCGAAACCGGCAACTCCTCGGCGGAATCGTGGAACAGCACCAGCGAAAGCGAGTCGCCCGGATACTGCGTGCGGATCAGATGCGAGAGCGCCATGGCAACCTTCTTCGCCGGCGTAAAGCGATCTTCACCGTAAAGGATCATCGAGTGCGAGCAGTCGAGCATCACCACCGTGGCGCACGAACTCTGGTACTCGCATTGATGAACATGCAGGTCGTCGTACTCAAGATTGAGCGGCAGGCCAATTCCTTCGCGCGATATGGCTGACTTGAGCGTGGTGGTAGTGTCGAGGTTCAGCGTGTCGCCAAACTCGTAGCGCTGCGACGCTCCATGTGCCTCGACGCCGGTTGCCCAATGCCGCGTGTCGTGCCGGCCAAAGTTTGACTTGCCCAGCGAACCAAGCAGATCGCGCAGTGTCTTGTATCCGAGAAAGTCGAGGCTCTTGTCGGTGACCTCGAACTTGACCTCGCCCTGCACGTTGCCGGCCTGACCCATCATTTGCGACATCTGCGTAGGGCTCATGTTCTGTGAGTAGGAGATGTAGTTCTCCTGCTCCATGCGCTGGATCAGCTTGTCGATCAGCTCGTCCATCTTCCCCTGTTGCATGGCCTGTTCAAGCTGCTCGCGGATACGGTCGTCGAACATATCGCCAGACTCGAGCAGCTGGCGCAACGCTTCACGCAGGTCGTCGAGAGTGTGGTCCATCTCCTGGAAACGCAGGTACGGATCGCGGAAGCCGGAGTCGAGCAGGTAATCGGAAAGAGCCTTCAGCAGGTCCTCGATGTCCATCTCGGAGGCCAGGTCGCCGGTGAATTTGGTGTAGCGAACGCGCTTCATGGAACTCTCCTCGCGGTCTAGTTCAAACCACCGCTGCGTCCAGACCGGCGAGCGCGCTGCCAGTCGTCAAATTCGACTTCGATATCATGCTCCTGCTTGCGCTGCGCTTTCTCCGGCGCCGCAAATCCGCGCTCTTCGCTGCGGCTCAGTTTGCGATGTGCGACGAGCCCCTCAAGCAGAAACTCCGCCGCCGCAACGGCCTTCGGCGGATCATCCGAAGCCTTCACGCCAAGCGGTGACAGCTTCTCGAACAGCCCCTGGATCTTTTTGAGATCCGCCAGCGCCGCCGCACTCGACTGGTTGTCATCGAGTTTCACCGTGCCGCCGAGGTTGAACCACTGCTCGATCTGCTGCGTGTTCGTGTCAGCGAAGTAGCGATCGTAGATTCTGCCCACTGCCGTGCGGATTAATTCGCGGACAACGACGTCGGCTCCGCGCATCTCGCCTTCGTACTCCAGCTCGAGCTTTCCAGTGATCCCGGGCAGCGCTGCGTAGATATCGCTGATGCGCGGAACGGCGAGTGTCTCACCGTTGGCCAGCGCACGCCGCTCCGCATTTGACACCACAAGTTCCATCGTGGAGATCGGCAGCCGCTGGCTCACACCGCTGCGCTTGTCAACCCTCTTGTCCTCGCGTGCTGAGAAAGCGACCTGCTCGACAACCGCGCGAACGTAAGCCGGAATCTCGATCGGTGCCTCCCCGCGTTCCGCCCATGCCTCCTGCGCCGTAATGGCGATGCCTTCTTCCAGCGTTTCGGGGTAGTGCGTACGAATCTCCGAGCCGATGCGGTCCTTCAGCGGCGTCACGATCTTGCCGCGCGCAGTATAGTCTTCGGGGTTGGCGCTGAAAACTAGAGCGACATCGAGCGCCAGCCGCACCGGATAGCCCTTAATCTGCACATCGCCTTCCTGCATGATGTTGAAGAGCGCAACCTGAATCTTGCCGGCAAGGTCGGGTAGTTCGTTGATCGCAAAGATACCCCGGTTCGCGCGCGGCAGCAGGCCATAGTGCATGGTCAGTTCGCTCGAAAGGTCTTCGCCCCCGCGAGCCGCCTTGATCGGGTCGAGATCCCCGACAAGATCAGCGACCGTAACGTCGGGCGTAGCCAGCTTTTCGACATATCGCGCGTCGCGCCCCATGTACGCGATCCTCGTGGCATCGCCACACTTGGCAATCAGCTCGCGGCAGCGCTTGCACAACGGCCGATAGGGATTGTCACGGATCTCGCAGCCGGCGATGTAGGGCATCTGCTCGTCCAGCAGGGCCGTCAGTGCGCGCAGGATGCGGCTCTTTGCCTGCCCGCGCAGGCCGAGAAGGATGAAGTTCTGCTTCGACAGAACGGCATTGACGATCTGCGGGACGACGGTGTCTTCAAAGCCCACGATTCCGGGAAACAGCGCCTCGCGGGCCTGGAGCCGGTTGATGAGGTTGGCGCGGAGCTCGTCCTTGACACTGCGATTCTTGAGGCGAGCTTCAGAAAACTGAGTGCTGCTGCGCAGTTCCCCCAAGGTTTGGGGAAGAGGGTGAGCTGCCATCGAATAGCTCCTGTCCCGGCCCGACCGAACCGGATCTGTGTATAGTAGACGCGTTTGCACCGGATTCCGGCGCAAGGGAACTCAACCTGTTTTCATCTGCCGAATTTTTGGATGCCTGTATCAACCGTGGGATGTTCGGCTTGGGAAGCTGGTGCGGCGGCAAGTGCCGCGGCGGAAGCTAGATTCCATCCCGCATAGAGAGAAAATGGTTCCGTTCCGCGACGGGGATGATTAATTCGATTCCGCGCCCGAGTTGTCGCGCTCGTAATGATCGAGAGCGTCCTGAAGGGATTTCGCAACCTGCTGATTGTCTTGCTTCACCGCCAGGTCCACCGCCTCGCTGACAGCCTGGATCGCATCGGCGGTGCGACCAGTCTTGTCATACGCCTTAGCCAATTCGGCGAGACAACCGCCAGTCTTTCCTCCTCTGATGCGTCAGGGAGGCGGGATCGCGGCATCGGATTGATTTTCTCCGGGCTGAAGTGGATCGCCGGCCCGAATCGATTAGATGGTCTTTCAACGAAAATCACATCCAACCAGACCGGCCGCGAGTATTCTTTCCTGCGGTGAGTTTTTGCAATATAGGAGACGGCAAAGGAGAATCCGTTAGAATCCTCTTGGTTCGCAGTCTGTTTGAACCTTTTTGGGTATGAAACCGTCCTAAAAATAGATACATAAAGAGTTTTTGGAGACTTGAATGCGCTTTCACGATGCGTTGCCGTTTGTTTTGCTGCTTGCAGTTGGAACAATTCCTTCCTTGGCTCATGCACAGTTCCCGCCGGTCTCAAAAGACGAACTGTCGATGACGTCGGACCCCGAGGCGCCGGGAGCCGCCGCTGTGTATCTCTACCGCGAGGAAACCGAGGACGACCCTCACGCATTCCGAACGATCTATGCGCGCATTAAGGTTCTCACGGATGCTGGAAAGAGCGCCGCCGTCGTTCATATCGATTATCCGAAGACATTCGTCTTTAAGGCAGTCGGCAACAACTCCAGCAGAATGGCCTCGGGAACAGCAAACAGCTGGGATGCGCCAACGCTCAATCACCTGGGCGAAGACCAGCCATGGGACACGGATAGCTACGTCGGCAAGGTGGAGATTGGAGCGCTCGAAGGTCGCGTGATCCATCCCGACGGGACCATCATTCCATTGACGGGAAAGCCGTCTGAATTGCTGAAGGAGACCAAGGGTTCGCGCGGCAGCGAAACTACTTTCAGCATGCCGGGCGTCGAAGTTGGCAGCATCATCGAGTACCGCTACCAGGTGCGATACGACCGCTATCTCGCGGCTCCTGACTGGAAGCTGCAGAAGGATTACTTCATCCATAAGGAGCGCTTTGTATTCCGGCCTTCTGGGCACTTTCTCCCGCAGAATGAAGGTGGCGCTGGGGTGGAAGACAGCCTCTTGAAGGATCCGCACGATAACATTTTGACCGACATCCGTTTCCGGCCTGTTCTTCCCGCCGGTAAGACCCTCACGAAGGACGCCATGGGGAACTACGTGATCGATCTTACGGACGTTCCTCCGATTCCGCACGAAAGCTACGCGCCACAACTGACCGATTCGACCTATAGCGTGGACTTCTTTTACACCTATACGCCCGACGTGAAGGACTACTGGCAGAAGCAGATGGGCTTCTGGACAAAGGAGCTGAACGCGTACACGACGCCTACAGAGGCCCTACAGAATGCGGTGAAGGAGATTGTTTCTCCCACAGATACACCCATCGACAAGGCGAAGAAGCTTTACGATGCAGTGCAGAAAATCGAGAACACCGATTCAAATCCCGATGGGGCACCGCTGACCAGCAGTGAGTGGATTCCGCGGGGCAAAGTGGAGTCCGTCCTTCTGAACAAAAAAGGTTCGAGCAATCAGATCGCGTTTCTGTATCTTGCGCTTTTGCGGACTGTGGGAGTCAGCGCACGACCTGAGCGGATTGCGAGCCGCAGTCTTCGGATTTTCTCGGCGCAATTCATGGATAACATTCAGCTCGACACCGTTCTTGTTGGCGTGAAAATTGACGGGAAAGAGATCCTTGTCGACCCCGGCACCAAGATGGCTCCATTCGAGACGTTGCACTGGGCTCATGCCGGAGCGGGTGGAGTGGCGATGGACGCCGGCAACAAGGCTGAGATCATCGTGACACCGTTGCAGAAGAACACTGACAACAGCACTCTTCATGTTGGTACCCTCAACATCTCTCCACTTGGTGGAGTCTCGGGGACTCTGAAGATAGCGTTCATTGGGCAGCGCGCAATTGAGTTGCGGCAGCTTGGAATCCAATCGGGCGTCGAAGCGGTGAAAGCGGAGATCAACGCAATGCTCGCTCAGCATGTGCCGGCCGGTATCCAGGCGGCAGTCGATCATGTCGTCTATCTCGATGATCCAAACAAGCAGTTGCTGGCCGTGATTCCGGTATCAGGGTCCTTCTCCAAAAATGCCGATGGACGTCTCGTGTTGCCGCGCACGTTTTTTGAAGCGCAAGAACAGAATCCATTCCCGGCGGAGAGCCCTCGGGATCTTCCCATCGACATGCACTACCCGGCGCAGGAGCAGGAGCAGATCACCTACGTGTTGCAGACAGGCGTCACACTGGCGGGAACTCCCCAGGATGCAAACCTGAAGTGGGAAGAGAATGCCGCTTATCAGTTGCGCACCAAGATCGAAGGCAGCTCCATTACGGATGCGCGCATTCTGGCGCGAGGATTCACGCTGCTGGATGCCAGGGACTACGACCAGTTGCGCGATTTCTATCAGAAGGTTGTTACTGCGGATCAGCAGCCTCTTTTTCTGAGCGCGTCCCAGGCCAGTAAAGCCCAGTGAACTGGAGGCGCAGGAAAACGGCCGGCCCGAATAATGCCTTCTGATTGTGGAGGATTCAAGCTCTCGCAAGGTGTGCGATTCACGCGGTCTCTTGACAGGCCATTTCAGAGCCTGCGAACATCCTCTGAGTCATCAAATCCCACTGCCGTTTTCCCCAGCAAGGTGAAATCTGGGATTGGGACAATTGAATCATTCCCTGACCATGAGCTAAATTCTGGTTCATCAATAGCATTGAGCGGACTGCACGCGAAGGCAGCCAGTTTGCTTCATTGTTCCTCGATGCAGAGGCGTGGGTTTCCGGAGGAACAGTGCATCAAGAGAGCCAGTTGTCGCGATTGCTTCGCAGAGGGCTATGTTCAGTTCTCACGATAGGCGTCCTTGTTTCATTCGTTTCGCTCTTGCCGTCTGGTTCGCGAGGCCGGTTTGAAGCGCATTTTTCTACGCCAGCCTATGCTGCTCAATCGGCTCCGCAGGTCTTAACACCGATTTCTATCGATTATCCCGAGGACGGCTCGATCTTCCCGCCCGGCATTACCCCGCCGACTTTTCTTTGGCGCGATGCCTCCGGCACATCGTGGAGCATCGACGTCGCCTTCGCTGACAATTCAGCGCCGATTCATGCAACTTCAAAGGGCGAGCGCTTGCAGCTTGGGCCGATTGATCCGGATTGTGTGTCCGATTCGAATTCTCCGCCGAAGCTGAATCCGCAGCAGGCCGCTTCTTGGACCTGGAAACCGGACCCAGCGACATGGGCCGCGATCCAGGCGCACTCTGTCGAGAAACCTGCCACCGTCACAATTACGGGATTTCGCGATGGCCGGATAGCCTACTCGAAATCGCACATCACCGTTATCACTTCAAAGGACGAGGTCCGCGCGCCGATCTTCTATCGCGATGTTCCGCTCATGCCAGCCTCCAGCAATGGTGGAGCAGTGGCGCCCCTGGCGCAGTCAAAAATTCACTTGATTCACTGGCGCATCCGCGATATCCGCAAACCGGAAAGCCACACAGTGCTGAAAGACATGCCTACCTGCGCCAACTGCCATTCGTTCTCGGCTGACGGTAAGACGTTTGGCATGGATATCGACGGACCGGCAAATGACAAGGGCCTGTACGCGGTGGTTCCCGTGCAAAAGCACATCGTGATCCAGAGCAAGGACCTGGTGCACTGGAACACCGACGGCAAAGTAGGCACAGTGCGTGTGGGATTCATGTCGCAGGTTTCGCCAAACAGCCAATATGTGCTTGAGTACCTTTGCAGGACCTGCAGTGAGCAGCATGATTGACAGCTACTACGTCACCAATTTCACCGATTATCGCTTCCTGCAGGTGTTTTTCCCGACGCGTGGAATTCTCGAGTATTACAACCGGGCCATGGGGCTACGTGAGCCGCTACCGGGCGCCGATGACCCGAAGTACGTGCAGACAGACGGCGTCTGGAGCCCGGACGGAAAGTACATCGTCTTCGCTCGAGCCGAGGCACGCGATCCGCGTCCGCCGGGCCAGAGACTCGCCACCCACGCCAACGATGCCAACGAAGCGCAGATCAAGTACGACCTCTACCGCATTCCCTTCAACGGGGGAAAAGGCGGACCCCCCGAGCGTATTGTTGGGGCTTCAGAAAACGGGATGAGCAACAACTTCCCAAAGATCTCGCCGGATGGCAAATGGATCGTCTTCGTACAGTGCAGGAACGGGCAGCTGATGCGGCCCGACAGCCAGCTCTACATTATTCCCGCGGCTGGTGGAACGGCGCGCCGGCTGCGGGCCAATACGCGCCTGATGAATTCGTGGCATAGCTGGTCACCCAACGGGCGATGGCTGGTGTTCTCTTCGAAGGCCCGCTCGCCCTACACGCAGATGTACCTGACGCATATCGACGAGCAGGGCAACTCGAGTCCGGCAATTCTGATCGATAATGCGACGGCCTCGAATCGTGCGGTCAACATCCCGGAGTTCGTCAACATCAATCCCGACGGTATCGACCAGATCGAAGTGCATGTGGCCGACGGAGCCGATGTTGCGACCGGCGGCAAGTAGAATTCAAGAGCGAGGACAGAAACGGGCCGCCGACAAGATGCATATTTCATCTCAATTCAGACTGGGTAGCCTGCTCCTCTTGCTTTCGGTCTCGTCGATGGTCGCAGCCATGGCGCAGTCGGATTGCGCGCCGCCGGAGTCGATGAAGGCGAAATTTGCAGGAACGCCCGATGTCTCGGCGTTGAATGACCTCGGCGTCTGGTTTGGCGAGCAAAAGAACTATTCCTGCGCAGCCAAGCTTTTTGCAACCTCGCTGCAGATGGATCCAAACCAAAAGGATATGTCGCACGTCGCTTTCATGTTTGGAGCCAGCCTGTATCACGTGGGCGACACCAGGGAAGCGATCTCTGCGCTGCGGGAAGCCGAGGAATTTGGTTACAGAGGGCTCAAGCTTCACCAGATACTTGCGCAGGCGCTGGACGATACACATGCAACGCCTGCCGCGGAAGCAGAGTGGCGTGCCACGCTCGAAATCGATCCAGAGTATACCGATGCGCTCGACAGCCTTTCAGACGATCTGCTTGCGGATCACAACAACAAGGGCGTGATCGAGCTGCTCGATAAGCCGCGGGTTGTCCCGCAGCGGACGGTGCGCCAGGCGATGAATCTCGGGAAGGCGTATGCGCTGGAAGCGAAGCTCGAGGATGCCCAACGCATTCTTCGCGACGCCGTAAATACCTATCCTGACGACGTTCCTCTTGCTACCCAACTCGCCGAGGTTCTTACCCGATCGGGCAAGAAAGAAGAAGCTGACGCGGTGTTGCGGATCGTGAATGCGCGACACGCTGGCGGCTCCGAATCTGAGGCCCGCTGACACCAAAGCGATCTCACGCAAATAAAAAGCGGCGCGACCATTGCTGGCCGCGCCGCTTTGTTTCCCCGTCTCGGGGAATTGAGAGAAGTTCGCTCTAGAAGAGGTTCCAGAGCGACTGGTTGTAGACCTCGTGGTGGAACTGCACTTCGGGCGCCTTGACAAAGGTGCCCAGATCACGAGCGCAGCGATTGGCAGCGGCCTGCTTCAGATCTGCAAATCGGCCCTGCACATCCGAACCAAGGATATCGGCAATCCACTTTGACGACTTGAAGTCGTCGATCGCTGCCTGGATGTGATCGGGCAGGTAGCGGTTGGCCTGGCGCAGATTGTCGATCTTGGCGGTGGTGCCATCGATGCCCGTCTTGAAGATCGAGTAAAGAGTCAAATACGGGTTGGCATCTGGCGCGACCGAACGCACTTCCACGCGCATCGAGCGAGAGTTGCCGATTGGCACGCGCACCATCGAACCGCGATCGGTGGCCGAAGCCTTGATCTGGTTCGGCGCTTCGAAGTGCGGGTCGAGGCGGCGATACGCATTCACGCTGGGATTGAGGATCAGGCAGATGTCCAGCGCGTGCGTCAGGATGCGGTCAATAAACTCCCAGCCGAACCCGGAGAGCATTTCCTGGCCCTTCGGATCCCACATCAGGTTGACCTTCTCCTTGGAAACGGAGACGTTGGTATGCATGCCGCTGCCGTTCACTCCAACCACCGGCTTGGGCAGGAAGCTCGCCGTGTAGCCCATGTTGTTGGCGATCTGGCGGCACAGCAGTTTGTAGAGCTGAATCTGGTCCGCGGCCGCAACCACTTCGCCATACCCGTAGTTGATTTCAAACTGGCTGGGCGCAACCTCCGGGTGGTCCTTCTCGTTCTGGAAGCCCATCGCCCGTTGCACTTCAGCGGCCGTGTCGATGAACTGGCGCAGCGGATCGAGCGGCAGCACGTGGTAGTAGCCGCCAGTGTTGATGAAGTCGAATTTCAGCGATTCATGATAATGCCGCTCCGCGTCTTTGCCAGCGAAGAGGAATCCTTCGATCTCATTAGCCGCGTTAAGTGTGTAGCCCTTGTCCTTGTAGAGCTTGTCGGAGTAGGCCTTGAGCACTCCGCGAAGGTCGCCGGAGTAGGGTGTTCCGTCCTTGTCGATCACCGTACCGAAGACCAGCACCTTGCCGTTGCCGAACACATCTGCCGGCACCCAGTAGAAAGCGCTCCAGTCGATGCCCAGGCGAAGATCGCTTTCCTTCTGCGCCGTAAAGCCGCGAATCGATGAGCCGTCGAAGGTCAGATTTTCGTGCGAGCCCAGCAGGAACTTCTTGTCGTAATCCAGCAGGTGGAGGCGCCCCTCAAGGTCAGAGAACAAGACCGTCACTGCCTTGATGTGCTTCTCATCCGTCAGGTACTTGATTCGCTTGTCGCGAACCTCTTCAATTGGCATCCGGCTCATACGGTCTGCCTTGGCTTGCAGGTTCAGTTCTTCAAGCTCCTCGTACGAGAGGGCAAGAAAGTTCCGGTAATCAGATGACATGGCTCTCCTTCCGGCCGGGAAAAAAGTTGTTGGGCTTTCAATGAATAGTCTAGGGTTTCTCGTATAAAGAACCCGTGAAGATTGCCGCTTGGGGATTGGCTATCGGTGCCGTGCTACAAGCATCATCAACAACAGGATAACAACAGGAATCAGCGCAAGCGCTCCATAGTAAAGCACCTGGCGCGAAGTGTGAGATTTTCGCTTATTCCACTCGCGCAATTCGATTCGATCTTCGACGCCGACCTCGTCCAAATGCTGCAGATCATGTGCAAATTCTCGCGCCTTCGCATAGCGATTCTGCGGGTCTCGTTCGAGCGCGCGGTAAAGGACTTCTTGTAGCTGCGGTGAGATCGAAGGCTCGGCGATCGTGGGGGGAAGGGGATGGTTGAGAAGCCGGTCGTTCATGATCTCCATGGGCGAGGAGCCCGAAAAAGGCAGTCGTCCCGTGAGCATCTCGTAGAGGATGATGCCCATGGCGTAGATGTCAGTGCGGCCGTCACCGCGCTTGCCTTTCACCTGCTCCGGCGAAATATAGTCTGCAGTGCCGAGCGTCGCGGTGAAATTTGCATAAGTGAGCCGTCGCGCCCCTGAGTCTCCGGCAATTCCGAAATCGATGAGCTTGATGTTGTCGTTGGCGTCGACCATGATGTTCTCCGGCTTCAGGTCGCGGTGTACGACGCCTTGTTCATGAATGTACTCAAGCGCTTCCAGCACCTCGCCGGCGATACGGATGGCGCGGTCCCGAGGCATCCGGCCTTCACTGAGAATCTCGCGTAGCAGTCTGCCTTCGCACCACTCCATCACCATGTAAATGCGCGAGCGCTTTTCGCCTCCGTAAACTCGCATCACCATGGGATGATTCAGCTTCTCGCCGATCTCCGATTCGCGCTTGAAACGATCAAAAAGGATCGGATCGGCTTCCATATCCGGGTGCGGAATCTTCAAGGCAACGACGCGGTTGTCGCGCGTGTCCAGAGCTCGAAAGATCGACGCCATGCCACTGCGCGCCACGGGTGCTTCAATGCGGTAGGAGTCGATTTGCGACCCGGCTTCAATCGTGTCGAGAATGCCCATCGGGCGGAGTTCTCCAGTGCTTGCGCTTCTTCTACTCTATAGAGATTCGGTGGCGTAACTCTAAGGAATTCGTAAGGTTTCACGCCAACTTCACGAGTGAAGACTGTAAGGCCTGCCGCGATACATGCCCACCTGCTCGACCGAGCGGATGCGAATCACCTGCGCGGTGGTGTTGTCATTCCCGTCAATCTCGACGGCACGTGCCACAAGCTCCTCCGCAATCTCATCGATAGGCTTGTTTTGCGAGACGATGGCGGCGATAGTGGATTCGCGCATTTCGTCGTGCAGGCCATCGGAGCAGAGCACCAGCACATCGCCGGGCTGGAAGGTGACGGCGGTGGTGTCGGGGGAGACAAACATCTCCGGTCCGAGAGAGCGGATCAGCACATGGCGCGAATCGGAGGTTGCGACATCGCTTGCTGAAATCACTCCCATCTTTCTTTGTTCGTTTACCCAGGTGTGGTCCTGCGTGATTTGCCGTGCGATGCCCTTGCGCACCAGGTAGCAGCGCGAGTCGCCCACGTGCGAGACGATCGCCTGGTCGTGGCGAAGGGCGCATGCAACGGCAGTTGTCGCCATCTTCTTTCCGCGAAACTCCGGGGCCAGCGTGCGGTCGTGCACCGCGGCGTTGGCGTGCTGTACCAGCCGCGGCAGAAGGCTGATGAGCATAGCGCCGCCCTGGGCCTTCTCGAATTCTTGAACCAGAACGGAAACGGCTGTGGAAGAGGCGACCTCACCAAGGTCCAGGCCCCCAACACCATCGGCGACAACGAAAAGGTACCCATGCGAACGTGCCTGGTGGCGAGAATTGGGGATGAAAGATCCCACGGAGTCTTCGTTGTTCTTCCGAACTTTGCCGGGATCGCTTGCCTGACCGAATACGACATCCAACATGGACCAGTCGCCTCACTCGGGGTCCCCACGAACAGGTCTTTTGTTCGTGGGGTGAGTCTCATGCATCTTGCGTGCAGCGCTATGGGCGCTTCCGTCGACGTTCAAAGGTTCAGGTTTTGCAAAAACCACTGGGTGGTTTCCATCCGCGGCCTTCTGAATCGAGCCGAGAAGGAATGCCACCCAGGGTCTGCGATTGGTTGATGAATGACTACTGCCTGTCTAGCCGGCGACCTTCTTCGTTTCCAACAGAACAGATTTACCTTTTGCTTTGGACGAGCGCAGGAAGTAAACGGCTCCGTAGATGCCCCAGACTGCCGAGATGCCCAGCGCCAGCAACGGTTCCTTGAAGGTTCCAAGGCCAAACACCGGACTGATCAGGTAGAACGCCATGCAAACGATGTTGGCCAGCAGGCCGAAACCGGGAATGAACGTGTGCACCAGGAAGTTGTGGTCGGGGCGCTTGTGGTACGCCACGATGCACAGGAAGCAACTAAGCGCATACAGGATGAAAGTGCCGAAGTTCGAGGTGAGTGTGATGGTCAGCAGCGAATTGGGCAGCGCGGCCAACGGTCGTGCGTACGGGTAGCCAAAGCTGGAAAAGATGCCGTGCGGGAGTGCGGCGATGGTGGCATCTGTCGGCGCGCTGGCATCGCCGAAGACCAAGCGATACGGCGATGACGCCGATGACCGCGGAGATGACGGCCAGCGTCCAGATGGCCGTCCGCGGTGACAGCGACTTGGCATGCAGCATGCCGAAGTGCTCAGGAGCCTCATCGTCCTTGCCCATGGCGTAGGTAACGCGGGCGCCGGTGTTCATGCAGGCCAGCGTGGTGCCGATCAGCGCCAGGAAGACGGTGATGGCCTCGGCCAGCATGAAGTACTTGCCGTGACCCTGGCCCAGCAGCGCATCGCCGACGATGATCATCATGTCGCCGATGGGAGCCGCCGAGCTCACCGCGGTCTGCATCGTATAACCCGAGTTGAGGAAGTAGTTCGCCGCGAAATACTCAATCAGGTAACACACCAGGCCTTGAATCAGCAGCGAGGCGATGACGGCGATGGGAATGTGCTTGGTGGGATTCTTTGCCTCGCCTCCCATCGAGGTCACCGATTCGAAGCCGACCAGGATGAGAATGGCGACCGTGGCCTGGATGAACATATAGCTGAATTTGTGCGGCTCCACCACCGACTGCGGCGTTGTCGTGGGTAAGGAAGTTGCCGGTTGCGTCCGTGTCGGGATAGTGATCACGTAGGGAACCGGCTTGCCGGCCGAGTCGAGCAACGGCAGCGGGTTGCCGCTGGCGTCGCGTATCGTTGCGCCGTCTTGTCGGTGGCGAACTGATAGGTGTAGGTGGCGAGCGTCTGCGAGTCGTATTGGAAGCCGGTGGAGCCTGAAGGATGGTTGACGCGATAGCCGAGAGCCAGCACGCTGAAAACGATCAGCGCGGAAATCTGCACGACATTGATCGCCAGGTTGACCGCCGTAGATGCGCCGGCGCCCTTCGACGCGATCCAAGCCACGAAGAACGAGAAGACCACCGCAACCAGCGCCATGAAGACGGGACCGGGGTTGGCGCCGCTGATGAAGTTGGGATAGAGGAAGCCGACCACATAGCCGACGAAAATGCCGGTGGTTGCCACCATCACGCCGGGATAGACCCAGTAGTAAAGGTGCGAGCCCCAGCCAACGATGAACTTGGCGACGCGGGCATACTTGAAGGCCTTGTCCTTTGAGAGCAGCGCCTGCTCCGCGTAGTAGTAGCTGGAGCCGGTGCCGGGATAGAGCTTGGAGATTTCAGCGTAGGCGACCGCGGTCGCCAGGCAAAGCAGCAGGGCGCCGAAGATGCCCAGCCACATAGCTGGCGCAGTGGTTGCCCGTGCCGTGCGCCTGGATGACGAAGGTGAGCCAGAGGAAGGCGCCGGGAGCGATCAGCGCCATTGCGTTGCTGGTCAACCCGGTAAGGCCCAGGGTGGCCTGCATCTGTGGTGCTTTCTGATCTGCCATGAGCATTCTCCTGGAAATTGAAGTTCTTAAGTCTGCTCCCGCGGCTTGATCTCCGGGATGTTGTGAGATTCGCCCGGATCGCGTTCTCGGGCTGGAGCGTTCGGCATGTCTGGTTACGTGAATGCTAAGTCGCAGCGATGAAGATGAAATGAAGAAACTGAGCTCTCTGAGTGCATCCGCGGCTTCGAGGCACGCCCTTGCGGAGTTGGCTTGTCGACCGCAAGGACGAGAGAATCCTCAACAATTCGGCTATTTTTCGGTCATGTTGTTGCCAAAGATGAAGCCGAATTCAAGTACGCCCCGGAATTGGTCGGCATCCGTTCCTGTTGTGCCAAAGACATTTCCCGGCGTGTAGTTCGTTGCATGCACCCACGCGAGATCGCCGCGAAGGTACATGCCTCCCTTTTGGTAGGTTGGCGTCGCGGTGAAAGTGGTGCCTGCGCTGCCGGCTCCAAAGCCCAGCATATTGACCGATCCGTCGGTTGCACTCCCCGAACTCGTGAGGTATTCCACGCGCGCCGGAAGCGAGAAGCCGCTCTTGAATGCGTAGCTGACATTGAGCGCGCCGCCGGTTGCGGATGTGGCCTTGGTGACGCCTACCTTCGGGTTGGTCGGCAGGTTGCCGTACTGGAAGTACGGCGAAATGATCCATGGGCCCTTGGTGTACGTATAGATCACCGCGTGCATGTAGCCGTTGTTCTGCACCGGCGTGGCCGCCGTTTGATAGACGGTCTGTCCGAGGTTCCCCATCCCGTCGTACACCAGGGTATGAGGCCCCTTCGTAAAGGTCACCGAGCCCGAGAGCCACGAGTAGCGGTTGGAATAGTAACCGTCGTTCCAACTGATCGAGGCGCTCAGGTACTTACCCAGGGTTTGATTCACCTGGATGCCGCGATTGATGGCGTTTTCCTGGTTCCAAACGATGCCGCGCTCGATGTTGAAGTTCTGGTACGTAAACGTGGACTCGGCGCCCATCAGCGTGGGAAGAGAGCCGATAAGGAACTGCGTGGTCTTTCCCGCCGGCAACTTCAGGTAGGCGACCGGAACAGGCCCGTAGAAATTCGTTCACGGTAGTTTGGGCGTCAGCAAACGGCACGCGAAAGTGTCGGCATGGTGTAGACGCCCGCCTGGATGTAGTACTGAACCTTCCCGTCCGCTTTTTGAATGAAGATCTGTCCGTTGCTCAGAGTGGCCTGCGCACTGTCATCTCCCGGCACGTGATTGTTCTGGAACTGCGAGAAACCGGTCACGATGCCGTTGACGGACAGCTTGCCCAACGGTCCGGCATCGAAGGTCGCCGGCGGCAGCCATTGCAGCGGACCCGTGAGAACGAACGTGGAAAGCGGGGCTGGGGCGGCGGGAGCGGCAGCCTGATCGGCTGTTGCTGCCGGTGTTGCCGGCGCAGTTGGAGCAGAGGCCGGTGCCTGAGCACCTGCTGCAATTGTCGTGGCGAGCGACGCCGCGCTCAGGGACTGCAGGATGATGCGATTCAACTTGAAAGATATCGACACGATTCCTCCTGAACAAGAAATGGGCATGGGACAAGAGAGGCGCTATGTGAGAAGCGAGGCCCTGTGTGAAATGTGACGCCTCTATATGAGAAGTGAGGCCCGGGTGAAATGTGACGCTTCTACGTGAGAAGTGAGGATGTTGACTCAATCTCTTTGGTGCTGACTACCTTGCAGTCCGGCCACGAAAAGGCACACGAGATTGTGTCCTTGCCGAGGCAAAGATAATGAAGTCATGCGCTGTGAGCGCTGCTCCCTCTGTTGGGTGAATCGCTGCGGCCTAACATTAGTAATGCAAACATCGCATAAAGAAAAGATGAGGATTAAGGAAAGAAATCTTTATTTCCAGCTGTCGTATCGAGCCCAATAAGCCTGAATTGACGCGGCTTTCGGCAAATGGCCGACCCCCGCGAGAACTGCGCTTGTACGCTCCTTCGCATAAGAATCAAATGAGGAACTGTTAATATCTAGAAACAATCTCCCTGCGCACGATGCCAGCCCACCTGGGAAGAAAAAACAAGGTGCACGCGGGGAGTTCTCTCTGAAGCCCTGCGCAATTTCCTGCAGATCGGCGCGCAGATTCAGGAGAAAGTACTTCGAGTCTTAGCCGCAGAGCTCCAAGTTATTCGGACTGCGCAATTCATATGCGTGCTCATCTAACTGCCTGGGTGCTCCCCCTTTATGGCATTCGACGGAAAGGCTGGTGGCTGGTTGTCTGGAACCTACATCCCTCTCCGCGCCGCGTTTGCAGGACGACGATCCCGCGGCTCCGGGCTGAAGGTGCTTCTGTTCTCCACGGAGTGCGCTCTCGGCATTGTCTCTGTGGTGCTGGTGGGAGTTTTTGCGCACTGGCTGCAATGGCTGCTTCCCGTCGCCGTCCTGCTCTACCTGCTGATCATTGTGCCCACAGCGCTGTGGTGCGGATTCTGGCAGGCCGTGATCGTTTCGCTCTCCGCGGTTGCCTGTCCAAAGCTACTTCGCTGCGCGCCAGGGCCGCTTGAATCCGGCGGCGGATCCTGCCAACTCCATCACCCTCGTCGCTTTCGTCCTCACTGCGCTGGTCATCAGCCGATTGTCGGCACGCGTCACCGAACACGCCCGCGCAACCGACTCGTGGGGCGGCCAGATGCAGGATCTCTACGAGTTCACCCGTCGCACCCTGCAGATGAATCTGCACGTGGAGCCCGGCGCCCAACTCGCCGAATTGGTGCATGAAATCTTCGCTCTTGAGGCAGTCGTCATCTTCGATGCAGATCTCCACGAGATCTACCAGGCCGGTTATTGGAACGTCGATCCACAGGAACTTGCGCAGAACGTCTACTACTTCGAAACCTCCGACGACGATCCAGAGAGCGGCATCGCGCGCCGAGTCGTCCGGCTTGGCACAGTCCCAATCGGGGCAGTCGTGCTCCGTGGCGAAACCAGCCCGCTGACGAACAACGCCATCGCTTCGTTAATTGCCGTTACCTTCGACCGCTACCGCGCCTTCGCCAACGAAAGCCGCATCGAAACCGAGCGTCAGACTGAACAGCTTCGCTCCACGGTGCTCGATTCGCTGGCCCATGAGTACAAGACTCCTCTCACAGCCATTCGCGCCGCCTCGACTGGGCTTTCAGAGATGGGCAAGCTCTCCGCGGGACAAAGCGAGCTCGTTTCTCTGATCAATGAGCAGGCAGATCTGCTGAACGATCTCACCACGCGCCTGCTCACCACGGCCCGACTCGATGCCGGCGAAGTGACCGTCCACGCCATACCGGTCGGCGTTGCCGCACTGATTGACGAGGTGGTCGCGAGCCTCTCCGAGCGGCTGGCCTCGATGAAAGTCGCGATCGACATGCCCGATGACAGCCTCGTGCTGTGCTGCGATCGCCGCCTCATGACGATGCTTTTATCGCAGTACATCGACAACGCCTGTAAATACGCGATCTATGGCACCACCATCACCATTCGCGCGGTGCAATCGAAGGCCGAGGTCATCTTCTCCGTGCACAGCTTCGGTCCTGTCATTCCGATCGCCGACCGCGAGCGCATATTTGACCGCTACTATCGCTCCTCCACTTCGTCCAATCGCGCCTCGGGTACCGGAATCGGCTTGTCCGTGGCCAAGCGCGCAGCTACCATTCACGATGGATCCGTCTGGGTCACCAGCGACCAGGACGAAGGCAATACGTTTTATGCGGCCATACCATCTCAGGTCCGAAAGAGGGAATCGTAATGAAGCAGTCCGCCATTCGCATCCTGATTGTCGATGATGAACCAGCGATCCGCCGCGCGCTCAAGCCGCCCCTTGCAGAACTTGGCTTCCAGTTCAGCGAGGCATCGCGTGGCGAAGAGGCGCTCCAGTTGCTCCATTCGAGCCAATACGACGTGGTGCTCCTCGACATCAATATGCCCGGCATTGGCGGAATCGAGACCCTGCGCCGCATTCGCGCCTTTGCGCCCCGGATTCCCGTCCTGATGCTGACCGTTCGCGATGGCGAAAGCGAAAAGGTCGAAGCGCTTGAGCTCGGCGCCGACGACTACATCACCAAGCCATTCAGCATGCGCGAACTCATCGCGCGCATTCGCACCGCGGTTCGCCGCGTTCACGCTCCCGCGCGCGCAGAGGATGCGCCCATCGAAATTGGGGAGATTCGCCTGAATCCCACCAAGCGCAGCGTCACCAAGCGCGGCCAGGCGGTGCACCTCACCCGCAAGGAGTTCGACATCCTCTATTGCCTCATGAGCCGCGCCGGCCGCGTCGTCTCCTACGCCAAGCTGCTCACCGCCGTCTGGGGCGCCGATTGCCGCGAAGAAGTCGAATACCTGCGCACCTTCATCCGCCAGCTACGCAAGAAAATTGAAGACGACCCCTCCAACCCCGTCTACCTGCTGACCGACGTCTATGTCGGCTATCGCTTCGCCGACCAGCAGATGCTGCAAGGCGAATCCGTCGACGCTGCACCTTCCGCAGATGACGCTCCAGAAGAAGTTTCGGAAAGCGCATCCTAGCGATCCAGCATCCGGCCGCTTCAGCCGAACCATGCGGTGATGAAGGGTTGCCGGGTGCCCCAGGTCTCGCTTTTGAGACCTGGGAAAGCACGATCCACCCCAGCCCGTGTCATCCTGAGCGAAGCGCAGCGAAGTCGAAGGATCTGCGTTTGCTTTTTTTGCAGAGTTCAAGTCAACGAAAAAGCGGGGTTAATTCCCACCTGCCCACAACACGCTCGCAGCTTTTTGGCAGTGATCACTTTGATTTGAAATCGGTCCTCAGCTGCGGGGTTTCTCGGTTAACACGCCGGTGCCCCCGCAGAAATCGCATTTCTCAAAGAGTTGTATATCTTTGTCCCAGCCAACAGCCTTATAGCCCATTCCATCTTCGTTCATGGCAAGACCGACACCCTGACAGTGGGAGCAGAATCCGAATCCGTGAGCGCCAAAATAGTCTTTTAGAGCCGATGGCCTGCCCGCATCGAATTCTCCGGTACGCCATGCCTTGACTTCTGGCATCCTCCGCAAGTTCGCCTCATATCTCTTCAAATACTCACCGGCCAAAGGAACACCAGGCTTCTCTTGAGGATCATTGTTGTGCATTTCGCAATTTTACTTCTGGGATCGCGTTCGCGTGTTGTTCCGGGTGGTTGACCGCCGATCGGGAAGTTCTACGAAAATCCAACTAGAATCAGATTTTGTGCCGATCGCCGAACTGCGTTCTTGTCAAGTGGCGCAATGGCTACTTCAATCCCAACTCATTCATTCTACGAGCAGAAATACCTGCCGCTAACTTTGCAGGCAATTTCGCGCACTTGGAGCACAATGACTTCAGATCATCAGTGTGGCTTAAGAATGCTCCAAAGGTTGGGAGGGACAAAAGATTTCGCATTCTAAGTCATTTATGGAGAGCAGGCCCCTAAGTCCTTTGCTGAGAAATATCTGCGTATAAGTCCTGTTCCAGGAAAAATTTGCAGCAGCCCATTTTCGTACACTTTTTAAAACACGCGACTTACCTTCAGGGACCGGGTGGGGGGTACCCCCGGGAAGTACCGGGCTATAGCAGTTTCGGAATTGGTGTAAACCGAAGAGACTCATTTAAGTGGCTTTTTCATCAAGAAAAAGCCACCCTCCAATGTGCTCAAAAAGTCTACGTATATTCCGAAACTGCTCTAGACCTACTCGTCGTAGTGCAGCAGGCTGAAGACGTCGTACTCCTTGAACCGGTCGCGGCCTTTCAGGAAGTCCAGCTCTACCGCAAACGCCAGACCGGCGATCTCGCCGCCGAGCTGCTTAACCAGCTTTACCGTGGCCTCCATGGTGCCTCCGGTGGCCAGCAGGTCGTCGACCAGCACAACGCGCTGCCCGGGCTCGATCGCGTCCATGTGAATCTCGAGCGTGTCCGAACCGTATTCAAGGTCGTAGGTCACGCGCGCAACGGGAGCGGGGAGTTTGCGTGGCTTGCGCACGGGCACAAAGCCTGCGTTCAGCCGATAGGCAAGCGCGGGCCCAAAGATGAATCCGCGAGCCTCGATGCCCAGCACCAGGTCGATATTGTGTTCGATGTAGTGGGCGGCGAGCAGGTCGATCAGCTTGGCGAAGCCGGTCTTGTCTTTCAGCAGCGTGGTGATGTCGTAAAACAGAATCCCAGGCTTGGGAAAATCAGGTACCGTGCGCACCAGCGCCTTCAGGGCTTCCACATCAATGGGCTTGATTGTTTCGGGCATGCGTTCGCTCGCTCCTCGAGTCATGTTCAAGCCGCAGCTTGAAGGAAATGCGGAAAGGGAACCGGTTGTGTTGTCAGGTTTGCTTCCCTATAGATTATAGAAGACCGGTCGACATAAATCGGCGGACCATGATGGATTGCGCCGCCATCAACTGTTGGCTGTTGCGCACCTGCGCCGGTTTTGAAAGACTGGCCTTGGTTCGCAATGATGGTTCTACACTTTTTGATCCAAGGACGCGTGCAAGGCGTGGGATTCCGCTGGTTCGTTCATCGCGAAGCCAGCGAGTTGGATTTGCGCGGCTGGGTGCGCAATACCGAAGATGGCGACGTCGAGGTGGTGGCCTCTGGCAGTGCCGAAGACCTCGCCGAGCTGCGCGAAAGTCTGCGACGCGGCCCGCGAGGCAGCCGGGTTGATCGCCTCGTCGAGCACTACCTCGACGATGGCGAAGCCAAGGACCTCAGCGCCTTCCGTATCGAGGGCGCGTGGTGAAATTGCCGGCATAATTGCCGCTCGCGCTACACTGGTTTTACCCATGGTTTTTGTCCTCGATAACTACGATTCCTTCACCTACAACCTTGTTCAGTACCTGGGCGAGCTTGGGGCCGACGTTGAGGTCCGGCGCAACGACGAGCTGACGGTGGAGGAAGTGGAAGCCCTGAAGCCCGAGCGCATTCTGCTGTCCCCGGGACCGTGTACGCCGGCAGAAGCCGGCATCCTGGTTCCGCTGATCCGGCACATGGCGGGCAAAACACCGATCCTCGGCGTCTGCCTCGGTCACCAGGCCATTGGAGAGGCCTTCGGCGGGCAGGTAGTGCGGGCGCAGAGCCTGATGCACGGCAAAACCAGCAAGGTCGATCACGACGGCAAAGGAGTTTTCGCCGGATTGCCGACGCCCCTTACCTGCACGCGCTACCACTCCTTGATCGTGGCCGAGAAATCGCTGCCAAAGGAACTCGAAGTCACAGCTCGCACAACTGAGGCGAACGGTGCGGCACAGAAGGGCGTCTCTGTCATCATGGGGTTGCGCCATCGCACTTTGCCGATTGAGGGTGTACAGTTTCATCCCGGAGTCCGTACTGACCGAAGGCGGCCACCAGATGATCCGCAATTTCCTGGAAATGTAGGCGCAATGCAAGCTTCCCAAAGGTCTGCGAAACCCGCATTGCAGTGGATCCTGGTGATAGGGATAGGGTGCGCCGCGCCACATGCAGGGGCGCAGTCGCCAAAGGCGCCACCGACTCCTCCTGCAGAAGCGCCTGTTTCCGCCCCCGAAAACACGACGCAGTACGGACCGACGCAATCGGGTCCCATCGCAATTGTTTCACTCGACAGCAAAGATCCGGGAAGCGCAGCCATGGTGACGGGCGCTCTGCAAGTGGCAAATGGAAGGGCTATGATCGCCACCAACGGAGCCATCACCTCCGGCACTAGTACGACGGATGTGACCTTGCCGAAGCGCGGCGTTCTGCGCGTTTGTGCTTCGACCACGGTGAAACTGGCTTCCGATGCCAGCGTGCCGCAAGGCGAAATCCCTGGCTTGATGATGGTGATCGATCACGGAGCCCTTGAAGCAAGCTTCGCAACGGGCCGCAACTCCGACGTTCTGCTCACTCCCGACTTTCGTATCCTGATCGGCGCTCCCGGAGCCGCGGATGTGAAGGTGCGTCTTGGCCAGCATGGCGATACCTGCGTGGACAACGCCGGCGTGAACGCGCCATACGTGCTGGTGACGAGCGTCTTCGACGGTGGCATCTATCGCGTGCAGCCAGGGCAGCGCGTCATGTTTCAGCACGGCAGCGTCTACGCCGTGGTGGACCAGGAGAAGGAGACCTGCGGTTGTCCGGCGCCCGTGCATCCCAACAGCAATGAATTCCCCGAGGCACAGAGCGCGGGTCTCGCACCTCTGCCTCCGCCCGGCCCTCCGGGAGTTGCCCCCGCCGGTGCGCCGGTCGAAGCGACCGACACATTTGTTCATAAGAGCGGTATCCCGCCGCCTGAGTCCGACACCATCACGACCACCAGCACCATGCCGGTCGCACACGTGCAAGTAGCCACGAAAAAGCCGCCGAAAATCAAAAGCGACAAAAAGCCCGGCTTCATGTCGCGCATGGGCCACTTCTTCCGCCGGCTCTTCGGCGCGGAATAAGGAGTAACTACAGTTCGCGGGCGCGTTCGATAGCGCGGATCACGGCCTGCGCCTTGTTGAGCGACTCCTGGTGCTCGAGTTCCGGGACAGAATCGGCGACGATGCCGGCGCCGGCCTGCACGTATCCCCTGCCGGCAGTTTGGAGCAGTGAGCGGATGGCGATGCAGGAATCGAGATTGCCAGAGAAATCGGCATACAACACTGCACCACCGTAGGTGCCGCGGCGCGATGGCTCAAGCTCTTCGATGATCTCCATGGCGCGCACTTTGGGTGCGCCAGAGAGCGTCCCTGCGGGGAAGCAGGCACGAAGCGCATCGACGGCCGTAAGTTCTGGTTTCAGTTTGCCCTCGATGGTGCTCACGATGTGCATCACGTGGCTGTAGCGCTCGACGAACATGAGGCGATCGACCTTGACGCTGCCGAAGTCGCTGACGCGGCCCACATCGTTGCGACCCAGGTCGACAAGCATCACGTGCTCTGCGCGCTCCTTGTCGTCATGCATCATCTCTGCTTCGAGGCGTTGGTCCTCGGCCTCGCTTGCTCCGCGCGGCCGCGTGCCGGCGATCGGACGGTACTCGACCTTGCGATCGTGCACCCGAACGAGAAGCTCCGGCGACGAGCCCGCAAGCTCTATGCTGTAGGATGATTTCGACTTTTTCGTCGGGCCCAGCGGTCCGTCTGGCGTGACGCGAAGAAAGTACATATACGGACTTGGGTTCACGGTGCGCAGTGAGCGATAGACCTGAAAAGTGTCCATGCCCGTGGATACATCAAGCCGTTGCGAGAGTACGGCCTGAAAGATGTCCCCCGCAGCGATGTACTCTTTAGTGCGCTCGACAGCTGCAAGGAAATTCTTCTTGCTGGTGCGGCGCTTCACCTGGACCGGCTTGGCTGCGCGGGCCCGCGGCAGCTTCGGCAGCGGGTTTGAGAGACGTTTTTCGATCTTCGCCAATCGCTTCACCGCCTGGGCGTAAGCTTCGTCAGGCTTGGCCAGCGTAACGTCGGCCGTGGCCACCATCCAGATCTGCTTGCGTACGTGATCGAAGGCCAGCACTTCATCGAAAAAGAGCAGGCACGCGTCGGGCACGCCGAGTTCGTCCTTTGCCTGGTTGGGAAGGCGCTCGATCTGGCGCACCGCATCGTAAGCAAAGAAGCCAACGGCGCCGGCAGTGAAGGGGGGCAGTCCGGCGATGCGGGCCGGTTTGTGGCCGCCAAGCGCATCGCGGAGCACCCGGAAGATATCGCCCTCGATGCGTGTGGTGCGCCCGGCTTCTGTGATATCGATTTGCTGGCCGCGGGCGACGATGCGCTTGTAAGGGCTGAGTCCGATGAACGTGTAGCGGCCAATCTGTTCGCCGCCCTCTACCGACTCCAGCAGAAAGCATTCGCGCTCAGGCCACGCTGCGCGCAGGAAAGCCGAGACCGGTGTCTCGAGATCGGCTGTCAGCGTGCGATAAACCGGAACAAGCGTGTGCTTTTTGGCGAGCGCCAGAAACTCTTTGCGGCTGGGATGGATGAGGTTCGAGGAAGGCTTCACAGCATCCAGTGTAATTGCGCCAACGCGCTCTTCAAGCCGGGCGGTAGTGTCTCAGTTTGGATTTCTTTCAGCTCTTCCGTTCTGATTCAATTCGAAAAGGATTGCATTGAACTCATCTGCACAGTAACCAAATCGCACACAAAGAACATCCTCTAGCCCGTCCTCAAGGATACGATCATGGTCGAGTCTGCGATTCAAGAAGAGATCAAAGGTGCCGTCTTCTCTCTTTATCACTTCGATGACAGTCCCTTGTCTTGAGTCCTTTCGAGTCCGACTCATTTGTTCTCCTGTTAAAAGGTTGATTTGCCCTCAGCCCTGCGATCTCATCGAAGGTTCAGATGTGACCTGCGTGCCTGCATCCGTAGCAGGTATGACGCTAACGACTTGTGCTCTCTGGCGCACTAGATGCGATGCGTCGGCCCGATGATGTGCCAGTGAATTGCAAACCAGCTCAGGAAGGCGCACGCGAGCGCGACGAAGGTGAACTTGAACTTGGTAATCATCCGGATCTTCCTGCTCCATGCATCGAATCCTGCGATCGCAGCGATCGTGCTGACGACGATGGCGAGCATCGCAACGAAGTTCTCCAGCACAAACCATTTGAACCACTGCGGAGTTGGCGGCAAAAGATCGTCACCCTTTGCTGCGAAATATCCAAGCAGCGTGCCAAGAAAGAGGACCCAGATGAAAGCTGCCAGTCGAGGAGCTACCGTTAGCCAGATGGTTCCGGGCTGTGGTTCTGGACGCGGGCGTTTGCGTTGAAACAGGCGTCGCCAGGTGCGAATGAAGCTTGCAATCACGACGAGCAGCAGGACCCCGAGGCTCGCTCCCAGCGCGATCATCACCCAAGACTGGTTTTCGTACCAGGGCACGCGCTGAAGTTGCACGCCGGGGAAGTCGACTGCAAGGCGCACCACCTTTATTCTGATCACGGATGGCGAAGATTCTCTGCTGATCGCCGTCGGCCTGCCAGAGATCCTTGCCGATCGCCTTCCATTTGATCGCATGACCTCGAAGTCTCTCGCCCCATTGACTGTGAGGACGCCGTCCTTGTCCACCGATACGCTGCGCTGACCGAATAGTATTGAGAGCTTGAACTTTGTTGTGTCGTCGCGGCGAGTGGATTGGTATGTTCCTGAAATGGCCTTCAGCCCGTTCGCTGGAGTTTTCAGATACTGAACATCGGGCGTGCCGGGAAAATAACGATCAGAAAAGAAGTTGATGATCTCCGGCCTTGGCTCTGAACCGCCGCCTGCGGAGTTGTACGAGACAAAGAGCACGATCTTCTGCGTCGGTTCAACGAAGAAGAGGCTGTGAAAGGCGATCAGATCGCCCTCATGACCGATCCAGCGGAGATGATTGCGCCAAACCTGGTAGAAGCCCATGCAGATCGGTGGCAGTTGATCGCTGGCGCGGAATTGCGGTGTCCACATGAGGACGAGTGTCTCAGGCTTGAGGATGCGCTTGCCATCAAGTTCGCCGCCGTTGAGAAGTGCCTGTCCGAGACGGCCCATGTCTGCCGCGCTCGATGAAACGCCGCCGGCGCCCACTGGGTTAAAGATCTCAAAGCCGACGGGAGACTTGGTTGTATTGGAGCGGTAGCCCTCAGACGGCAGATCGGCCAGAGACTTCTGTAGAGGTTGATAGAACGAGGAATGGGTCATGCCAAGCGGTCCGAAGATGTGCTCCTGCACATACTGCTCGAAGGGTTCGCCGCTGGCGCGCTGAACGATGTAACTCGCCAGCCCCACGCCGTAGTTGGAGTAGGCCGGAATCTCGCCCGGAGGATAGATACGCATCGGCTGATTCGCGATCAGGTAGTCGCGAAGCGAAACTGCCTGCTTGGGATCGGTGATGATGATGTCGTTGACCGTTTCTTCGAAGCCGCCGGTGTGTGTCATCAAGTTGCGCAGGGTGATTGGCTTGTTGAAGGCAGGGCGGATCTGGAAGTCGAGGTATTGGTTGACGTCGGTGTCGAGGTTGAGTTTGCCCTGTTCCTCCAGTTGCATCACCGAGATCCAGGTAAACAGCTTGGAGATCGAAGCAAGACGAAAGATGGTCGACGCGGGATCGACGGGCTTCTTTGATTTCACGTCGGCGTAGCCGTAGCCCTTCTGCAGTAGGACATTGCCATCCTTCATTACCAGGGCGGAAGCGCCGGCGACATCGCTGCGCTCGAGTTGCAGAGGAAGAATGCCGTCGAAAAATGCGCTGAGATCCGCCTGGTCGAGCGAATGGCCGGGCGTTGGAGTGCTCGTGCCCGGCTTGATGGCTTGCGGCCGTGTTACCTGGTTTGCCGGAGCCGGAGCCTCCACGGTCGGAACTTGAGAAAAAGCGGTGATCACGGTGAGCAGAGGTGTGGCGGCAAGCGCCACGCCTGAGAATCGGCGCATAAGCCTCTCCAGTCGCCATGGCATTTCTCCGATGGCTGCGCGTGCAGCGCCTCACCGGAATGATGTGATTGAGGCAGGGATTACCCTGGAGCTTTGCGAATCCCTTTGAATGGCGACGGGATTACTGTACTTGCTGGGCGCGATGGGTTTCAAGCCAACGCGCGATTTCGGAGGGAGGAAGCGCTCGACTAAAGAAATATCCCTGGACGCCGTCGCAGCCTTTTTCGCGCAGAATATTGAATTGTTCCTCTGTCTCCACACCCTCGGCGATGACTTCCATGTCGAGTTCGTGTCCCATTTCGATGATCTTTTCCACCATCACCAGGTCGGCGTGATTGGTGTGCATCTGCCGTACAAACATCTTGTCGATCTTCAACTCGATGGCGGGGACATTCTGCAGCTGCTTCATCATGGAGTAGCCGGTGCCGAAGTCGTCGATAGAGAGCTTGAAGTTGCGCATGCGAAGCCGGGTGAGCACGTCGAGTGCGAGCGAAAACTCCATCAGACCCGACTCGGTTATCTCAAGAACGATGCGCTCGGCCGGGAAGTCATATTTGTGCGCGAGGCTCATAAAGATATCGGGAAACTTCAGGTCGCGCAGGGAACTGACTGAGATATTGATGGCCAATCGGGGCAGATGGCCGTTGGCTGAAAACCGCTTTACCTCGTTCAGTGCGCGCTCGGCGGTGAGCCAGCAGAACCGATCCATGAGTCCAAGAGCTTCAATTCTGTGGATGAAATTATCAGGGAAAACAAGCCCGAGCTCGGGATGATTCCATCGCGATAGCGCTTCAACGCCGGTGACGACGCCGGTCGTTATGTTGATCTGCGGCTGATAGTAGATCACGAATTCATTGCGGTCGAAGGCCTGCCGCACATCCTCGTCGGCAATCGCGATTTGTTGCTCCTGTTCGAGATCGGCAGGCTTCTCGGGGGCGATGTTGGCGCCCAGAAGGTCCTGTAATTGTCCGATCGGAAAAGGCTTTTGGAGATGACCGACAACGGACAGGCCGAGAGATTGAGCCAGCTTCTTGGCGGTTTCGATGACGCGGATGTTGATGCCGCTCATCAAGACGATTCGCGCTTTGCAGTTTCGCTCCCCCAATAAGCGCAGGATCTCGATCCCATCCATCTCCGGCATAACGAGATCAAGCAGGATGAGGCTGGTGTCCGGGCCAACTCGCTTGAAAAACTCTTCAGGTGTCCGGGTTACGTCGCATTGCAACCCCATAGCCTTGGCGAGTGCGGAGACGATCTCGCCGACGACGCGATCGTCGTCTATGAGCACTATCCTGTCGGAAGACGACATCGGCTCTCCAGGCACTGCGGCGAAAAGGGCCTCCGGTGTGCAAGCCACCGGAAAGTTTGGGTTGAAGCAAGTCATGGGAACTTGAACCGAGTCTAGCTCAGTCAGTTACCGTTGATGACTCCCCCAAGCGAGAACTCCATTACCAACGTTGTAGGGTATAGCTATCTTATCTGTACTAATACGTGTCCAAGTGTCTATATGCGAGACAGATATTCAATTCGTACCCAGAAAATCAAGAAGAATGATCCCATCTTGGCGCAGAGCTCTCCCCAACCCACCTGAATGCGAACATATAGTGGTCTTTTCCCGGTCCGGAATTTTGCAGTACCAAGGGGTTCCCAGACTGGTTCTCACTGGCTTGACGAGGCTGTGCTGGAGGCCTAGACTCACATGGGTTTGGGCGGATGCTGGGGATTCGGGAGCCCGAACGAAAGCCTCAGGGGAAAACCTGGAGCGAATAAGAGAATGCATTACCCCGAAACGGGGAAAATCCTGCTGCGTCTATCAGTTGGCTCGTGAAAGGACCTCAGGCCTTTCCGTGGCAGGTTAGAGAATTGGAGATGGTATGGCTCCGGCAACAATGACTTTGGACCAGGAAATTAATCCCTGGGAAGCGCAAAGCGCGCGGTTCGATTTTGCAGCACGCAAGCTTAATCTGGATGAAGGGCTGTGGAAGCTGCTGCGAACGCCCGCGCGCGAAATTATCGTTCACTTTCCTGTGACCATGGACGATGGTCGCATTGAGATTTTTACCGGATTCCGGGTTCAGCACTCGATTGCACGCGGTCCTGGGAAAGGCGGCATCCGCTACGCACCTGAGGTCACGCTCGACGAAGTGCGTGCACTGGCGAGCTGGATGACGTGGAAGTGCGCCGTGGTGAACATTCCCTTCGGCGGAGCCAAAGGCGGAGTAATCTGCGATCCCAAGAAGATGAGCCAGGGTGAACTGGAGCGCATGACCCGCCGGTACACCTCAGAGATCATCGACTTCATCGGACCGGAAAAGGATGTGCCCGCGCCGGACGTGAATACCAACGAACAGACAATGGCCTGGATCATGGACACCTACTCCATGCACGTTGGCCACACCGTGACCAGCGTTGTGACGGGCAAGCCGCTCAACATCGGCGGTTCGCGCGGACGCGTGGAAGCCACCGGCCGAGGCGTGATGGTGGTGTGCGACGAGAGCCTCCGCTATTTGAACCTGCCGATCGATGGCTGCCGTGTCATCATCCAGGGCTTTGGCAACGTGGGCTCAAACGCCGCGCGCCTGATGATGGAGCACGGCTACAAGATTGTCGGTATCGCCGAGAAGGAAGGTGGACTTTCAAATCCCAACGGCATCGACATTCACCAGTTGGTCGAGTACAAGTACCGCAACGGAACTCTGCTTGGCTTCCGCGGCGCAGAGGCAATGCCCAGCGAAGAATTGATCGTCTCCGATTGCGATGTGCTGATTCCGGCGGCGACTGAGAACGTGATCACCAGCCGCAATGCCGAGAAGATCAAGGCGCGCATCATTGTGGAAGGCGCAAACGGTCCGACTACCGCCGTTGCCGACGAGATCTTAGCCGACAAGCGCATCTTCATCGTGCCCGACATCCTGGCCAACTCCGGCGGTGTCACGGCGAGCTACTTCGAGTGGGTCCAGGATCGACAAGGCTACTTCTGGAAGGAAGCCATCGTCAACGAGCAGTTGGAGCAGATTCTCCGCGACAGCTTCGACGACGTGGTTCGTTACGCGGAGGCTCACAACGTGAATAACCGGATCGCAGCCTACATGCTGGCCATCGATCGCGTGGCGTTTACGATCAAGCAGCGCGGGATTTACGCGTAGCCGGTTGAAGAGCGGGAAACAGGACACCGGAGCGGGACAGGCAATATGTCTGTCTCGCTCTTTTCTTTTGCGCGGCAGAACCTGCATGCAGGCTCTTCCATCAGAGAAGTAGATAATCGGGAAATCGACACGCATGAGGGAAACCGATGAAAGTTGTTCTTGCGATATTTCTCTTTGCTGCATCAGCACTAAGCCAGCCAAAAATGCGATTTGGACAACCCACCGCAGATCCCTCACCTGCATGTGGGCCTGCGAAAGCAAGGTTCAAAGTCAAGGTGGACGATACCCAGCACACCCTCGTGCCACCAGAAGCAGGGATGGCTCGAATCTATTTCATCCATGAGGACGGTTTTTTGACCGAGGTGCCGCTCGGGTATCCGACCTCAAAATTTGCGATCGATGGCGCGTGGGTAGGCGCAGATCGCGGCAATTCCTATTTCTCAGCTGCCGTGGATCCAGGTGAGCATCACCTTTGCGCTACGCTTCAGTCCTCAATCGAGCGGAGGGAACTGGTGCATTTCGTCGCGGAGGAGGGCAAAGTCTACTACTATCGGACTCGGCTCGTTCTTTCGGGATCGGTGGAGCTTCTGGAACTGGAATCGATAGACAGTGATCAGGGCCAGTACCTCGTCGGTCTGTTTCCACTGAGCATATCGAAGCTCAAGAAATGACGGTATCGAATCCATGGGGTTGGGGGAAACATTTTCTCGATCGAAAATCGATCACTTCGGCGGCCGTTTCCGCTTCTTTAGAGGATGATTTTGGCGAGCGGCAACAGGTTGTTTAATCTGAGGCAGCGCAACCATGCTCGCCGACAAAGTCGCAAACGAGCACGGTCAGATCGTCGTCCTGCGACTTGGCCCAGCGTTGCACTGCGCCGATAAGGTGATCGACAGCTTCAGAGGGCGTCATGCGTGCGCTGGTTTTCAGTTCTGCGGCGAGGGATTGCTCTCCAAAGAGCTTGCCCTCGGCATTGCGCGCTTCGACCAGGCCATCAGTGTAAAGCAGTAGCCGATCGCCGGATTTCAGGGCCAACGATTTGCTTTCATAGCTTGCGCCGTCGACCGCGGCCAGCAGCATCCCGTTTTCTTCGATCTCGGTTATCGTGCCGCTGCGCAAGAGGAGCATGGCGGGATGGCCGGCGGCCGAGTAGCGCAGCTCTCGCGCGTGAGCATCGAGATACACATACGCGGCAGTTACGTATTGGCCCTGAGTATTGCCGCAAAGAGCAGAATTCATTCCGGCCAGCAAGGCGGCAGGATGAGCGGCATGCGCTTTCTGCGATGTGGCTGCCATTTTAACCATTGAGGCGATGAGCGCAGCCGGAACTCCGTGCCCCGAAACGTCGGCGATCAACAGTCCGGCGTGCTGGTCGTCTGCGAGAAGAAAATCGTAGAGATCTCCCGCCACCGAAGTCATCGGCACGTACTTTGCCGCGACGCGAAATGATTGAGATGCTGGGAAGGAATCGGGAAGGATGGAGAGCTGAATGCGCCGCGCAAGATCGAGTTCCTGCTGAATCTCACCCAGTTCCTTGTCACGTTGCAGGGTACGCCGCGCGGCCACGTAACCGAGGCAAGCGAGCAGTATTGCGAAGCCGTAAGGCTCGATTCGCGGAATCGGGGAGAGATTGTCAAAGACCGCCGGAACCACAAAGCATATCAGTCCTCCGCGGACGACCAGGGAATCTCGATCACCCGCTCCCCTGCGAAAGGAACGCACCAGAACAGCGATCAAAGCCGCGACAATCACCAGGTTATTAATGGTGCCGAATATCGGTAAAGATCCCCAGAGCAGGGTGGCCGCGACGAGACCGGAAAACAGGACGATGAAGACTGGAGTGATGATACGGCCGAGTTTTCCAAGAAATCCTGCAAAGTGGAAGAAGATGAATGCCGGGATCGGAACCAGGTAATTCACTGCCGAAGCGAAGCGATGGAAGAACTCACTCGGTGGGATCGTCAATTGCAGAATATTCGAGTTCATCCAAAGCCGTAGCCCGTAGAGATGAGCGAACCAGGCGAGCGACAGCAGCAGCCCATCCCATCGGCGGCGGATGATGATCAGTCCGATAAGAATGATTGTGACCGTGTTAAATGCAGCCCCGAGGAATAGGAATGGCTCGTCGCGATGGAATGCGCGTAGCACCTCGCTTGCGGTCAGTTGTGTATCGAGCGCGAGCATTGACACTCATGGTAAACGATGGGTGAACATATACTGATTCCAATGGAAAAGCGCAGCGCGGGCCTGTTGATGTTTCGTCGCCGAGGCGAACAGTTTGAAGTGTTCCTCGTGCATGCGGGCGGTCCGTTCTGGGCCAACAAGGATGCGGGAGCGTGGATGATTCCCAAGGGTGAATATGTTGATGGCGAACTTCCGCTGCATGCTGCTCGTCGCGAATTCCATGAGGAAACCGGATTTGAAGCGAAAGGGGACTTCATCGATCTGGGGACGGTCAGGCAGGCCGGCGGCAAGCTGGTGCATGCGTGGGCCTTTGAAGGCGATTGCGATCCGCAAAAACTGACCAGCAACTTTTGCGAGGTGGAATGGCCGCCGCGTTCGGGGCGCAAGATCGAGATTCCGGAGGTGGATCGAGGCGCGTGGTACCCGCTTTCTGCCGCGAAATTGGCCATCCTCAAGAGTCAGCAGCCATTTCTCGATGTCCTTGTTTCGAAGCTGCCGGTGTCCTAATTCTGTCCAGGAATAATCGGAAGTGCCTCGCCTGCAGTCCGCGCGAGCATTTGAGCCGTTTGAGAGGCTCGAGTGCCGCGGTCTATAGTTGTAGTGGCACCTCAATCAGCACCGGGCACGGGTACAAAAGTTTCGGGATTGAGAATAAGCGGGTTTCGCACCGGCTCGATTTCAGAAAGACTCTACAAGATTGTTGAGAAGAACGTGAATCTCCCAAACTCCATCACGTTGAGCAGGATTGCGATGATCCCGCTTCTATTGTGGATTCTGTCACCGCACTTTCCCTTGCAGGGATCGCACGGCGAACAGGAGATTCTCGCTTCAATCCTGTTCGTGCTCGCTTCGATTACCGACGGGCTGGACGGATACCTGGCGCGCAAGCGGGCGCAGATCACTACGATGGGCATGCTGCTTGACCCCATCGCCGACAAGATCATGGTGACGGGCGCGTTGATTGCGCTGGTGGCGTACAACCCACAAGTGGTCAAGGTCTGGATCGTTGTGGTGATCATCGCTCGAGAGTTCCTCATTTCCGGACTGCGCTCTATCGCATCGACCGAGGGGTTTACGATCCAGGCCAGCGAACTGGGCAAGTTGAAAACCGTGGTGCAGATTGTCTGCGTGGTTTCAGCAGTGCTGGCGCACCGCTGGTACGAATGGAAATTTGGCTTGCTCGTGATCCCGGTGCAATGGATTGCGATCGCGGCCATCTACTTCACGGTGCTGGTGTCGACGATCTCCGCAATCGATTACTTTGTCGCGTTCTGGAAGCAGATTGATCACGCGTCGAAGGACCGCCGCAAGTCGTACGTGCTGACGCGCGAAAAAGGTACCGGAACACAAGGCGCGAATTAGCGATCGAAATTGCGCTGTCTCGCTGGTGGGGAAATCGACCCACGTCTCGTTCAATCCTTTTCGAATTTTTCCACCGGCACAGATGACGAGAAGCCGACTTCCCCTTCCAATTCCGCTATCTTTGAAGCAATCTGGGGCTTGGTGGTGCGAAATGGAAAATAACTTTGGCCTTGCAGCTTCGCAAAGACTGGCGGGAAAAGCCCTTCTTGCTTTTGCGGTCCTGTTTTCAATACATGAAGTTTTGCCCTTGAGAGCGCAATCCTGCGGCTCTACAGGACTGGCAGTTCAGGTACTCGGCTCTGGCGGCCCGGAGATGCAGGATAAGCGAGCCTCCACCAGCTATCTCATATGGGACCACGGCACCGCACGCGTGATCGTCGATGCCGGTGGAGGCAGCGCTCTGCGCTTTGGGGAAAGTGGAGCGCTGATGTCCCAGGTGGATGTTGTTCTGTTCAGCCATTTTCATATCGATCACAGCGGCGATTTTCCCGCATTGGTCTTTTCTTCCTGGTTTGAAGATCGCAAGCGTCCCCTACCGGTCTACGGTCCTCCCGGAAACGACTTTATGCCCTCCACGACTGAGTTTGTGCGCGATCTTTTCGGTGTGCCTCACGGAGCATGGCGCTACCTCAGCGACCTGACGGAGCCGGGCGCGAAGGGAAGCTACACATTAGAACCACATGATGTCATAGCCGGTTCAAAACCGGTGCTCGTGTTTCGCAACTCCGACATGGCAGTGTACGCAGTACGCGTGACTCATGGTGGGTTTCCCGCGCTGGCATGGCGGGTGGAAATCGAGGGCAAGCGGATCGTTTTCAGTGGAGATACGAACGGCGAAGGAGACGGACTGACGCAACTCGCCTCGGACGCAGATTTGTTCGTGGCTCATAACGCCGTGCCGGAGGGCGCTACCGGAGTCGAAAGGCGTCTCCACATGCCACCTTCAGTAATCGGGATCACTGCTGCGAATGCTCATGTCAAGCGATTGGTTTTGTCACATCGAATGCTGCGGACCTTGGGGAAGGAGAATGAGACAGAAGCAGAGATAAGGCGTCGCTTTTCCGGTCCCATCACATTCGCCAATGACCTCGATTGTTTTCCAATGAGGTGAACCACCTGCGAAGCGTGACGGGAAAGATCGCTTGGAGTCACGATCGTTGGAAGCCGGTGAGAATTCCGCCCAGCCCGGCTGATCAGGAAGATTTCTGTGAAGGCGATAACGCAACGGCGGCTTCGCTTGTGAGGACCCGGAAAACGAAGGTCTCCTGAAGATACAGTTGCACGGCCGAATCGCTGTGGCTGAGATAGCCGATCGAAACATCCTGCCCGATGTTGAGCTCAAAGTCGCCGCCTCGCGTAGTCACGACGAATGCGCCTTCAATCGTGGGTGCCCAGATCAGGTTGCCGTCCACAATGCGCTTTACGTGTTCGAGTACGGGATATCCGTGATCGCGTGTCTCGGCGAGCGACGTATACTCCCCGGCCCCCAACAAAACTGAGTAGGGCCCGTTGACACCCACGAGCCGCAACTGGCTCAGCGCGTGTGCAACCGCATCGGGATAATCCCGCACATCCGCGGGCAGTGCCTCGATCGGGTTGCTGGTACTTTCCCGGATGCCCTGTATATCCGCCTCATGGTATCCATTGAAGATGGCCCTATCTTCCGCAAACGCAAGCTTCTTCGCGGCGTCTTTTGCAGGTTGCCAGTCAGAGTCATCGGAGCCGCGCTCCACATCGTCGATCGTCTGACGCAACAGTTCAAACGGAACCCGCAGCTCCACCAGCGGTTTCACCTCGCGCTGCCTTGCGATGATGCCCTCATCGGGAGCGGAGATTGACTTCAGGTGCCCGGTCCCAACGCCAGGCAGCGCAATTCCTCCCGGCGAAGGAACATCCACAATGCGTCGCCCAGCGAGATAGCGTTTCAGCGTTCTCGTCGTCTCGTCTTCGATTTGCGCCCATGCTAAGTCAGAGACGGGCGCTAGCTCCCGATGGAGGTTATTCATCGTTCTCTCCCTTCAGTGATCCTATTCCGAGCGATGTGTCGCGCGCAGCGGCGGGCGCAGGTAAAGGCTCCGGCGAAGGCGCTTCGGCAGACGGTTCCTTCCCATTTTCTGCTGCATCCGGTGCGCCTGCAGTGACGTTGTCGAGAAATGTTGCCGATGGCACGAAGAATAAGCTGCCCGTTGCGGGCCGGCTGAAATCAAGCAGCCGATCGTAGTTTCCCGGCGGCCGGCCGACAAACATGTTCTCAAGCATGATCTCGGTGACCCGCGGTGTGCGGCTGTAGCCGATAAAGTAGGTTCCGAATTCGCCGTGACCCGGACGCCCGAAGGGCATGTTATCCCGCAGGATCTGCAGCTGGCGTCCATTCTCCTCAATATTGGTGAGCGCGTTGTGCGCGTACGCAGGCTTGTCCTCATCGCTGAGTTCCACGTCAGAGAGTTTGCGACGGCCAATGATGCGTTCCTGCGTCTCAACCGGAAGCGCATTCCACGCCTTCAGATCATGAATGTACTTCTGCACGATAACGTAGCTGCCGCCGGCAAAGGCCGGGTCTTCGCCGCCGACGATCGCGGCCTCGCGCGCCGCATCTCCTCGCGGATTCTCTGTGCCGTCGACGAATCCCATGACATCGCGGTCGTCGAAATAGCGGAAGCCGTGTACCTCGTCGGCCACCGAGACGACATCCCCGATGCTCTCCATGATCTGCGTAGCCAGTTCGAAACAGAGGTCCATGCGTTTGGCTCGAATGTGGAAGAGAACGTCTCCGGGCGTGGAGACGGCATGGCGTCCCCCCGAGCGAATCTCTTGAAACGGATGCAGCTCGGCCGGACGAGGCGCCGCAAAGAGCTTGTCCCAGGCCTCAGACCCGAATCCGGCGATGCAGGTAAGGCCCGCCTCTACATCGCGAAACTCCACCGCGCGAATCAGCCCGGAGAGACCCGCACAAAAGGCGCGCATACGCGCGTAAGCGTCCTCGTCTTGGTGGATGCTCAGGACCAGAAAGATCGCCGACCGAGTCAGCGGACCGACGACAGTCTGCGGAAGAACGACCTCATTGAGCTCGTTGGGGGTGTCCATAGGTTCAATCTCGATCTTCGTTAACTTCCACCATCGCATTTTCGCACGGCGGAGCGAGTCAGCATCGATCTGAGTAAACTTCACAGTTCGCCCGAACCGGCGAAACGTGCGTCTTGCTGGATCTCATGCAGGGCAGTCTGAAGGGACAAGCGGAGTTCCAAAATGGGAAAGAGTTGGCAGCAAACGGCCGACGGCAATTCGGGGGAACTGTGTGCAGGGCGCTGGCGTAGTTGATTCCAAGGGCGGCCCATTATGACGACAGATCTGAGAATTGCGTTCCGGAAGTTGTGGAAGTCTCCGGGATTCACGGTGACGGCGATTTTGACCCTGGCGCTGGGCATCGGGGCGAACGCGGTGGTGTTCAGCGTGATGAACGCTGTGGTGCTGCGGCCTGTGAAGGTGCCGAATGCGCAGAATCTCTACATGGTGCAGCGTTTCCAGTATCCGTCGCAGTCGTATCTCGATTACGTCGATCTGCGGGACCGGAACCGGGCGTTTGAAGGCATCGTGATGTCCGAGATCATGGGCCCGGTTGGGGTGGATAGCGGGGGAAGTCCGTCGAGCGCGTGGCCCTACCTGGCGAGTGGAAATTATTTCGACGCGCTGGGAATTCAACCCTACCTGGGGCGTTTCTATCACGCCGCCGATGAGCAAGGGGCAGGCAGCGCTCCGTATGTGGTGTTGAGCTACGCGTACTGGCACGGACATTTTCACGAGGATGCCGAGTGTAGTCGGGCGGACGGTGCGGATGAACAAGCACCAGCTCACGATCATTGGCGTGGCGCCGCCGGAGTTTCGGGGCACCGAGCTCTTCTTTGCGCCGGCGATGTGGATTCCGATGGTGGAGCAGCCCACGATCGAAGGCTATGACCAGCTGAACCAGCGCGGCAATCATGGCGCGTTTGTGGTGGGACGGCTTGAAGCCGGGAGTGACGGCGGCACAGGCGACGCAGGACCTGAATACCCTTGGAGCGTGGCTCGCGAAAACCTATCCGAGTGACGACGAGGGCGTGAAGTTCACCCTGGCGCGTCCTGGGCTGATCGGGGACATGCTGGGCGGACCGGCACGGGCGTTCATGGCGGGCCTGATGTTGCTGGCCGGGTTGATTCTGCTGGCGGCATGCGCGAACCTGGGAAGCCTGTTTGCAGCGCGAGCGGCGGATCGTGCTAAGGAAACGGCGCTGCGGCTGGCGCTGGGCTCGCGACGCGGGATGATCCTGCGGCAGATGCTGACGGAAGCGGTGCTGGTATCGCTCGCAGGCGGAGCGCTGGGGCTAGCGGGAGGTGTCGCGATCCTGCGCTTGCTGAGTGCGTGGCAGCCGATTCCGGATACTCCGATTAACGTGCCGGTGAATCCGGATGCAGCCACCTACGTGGTGGCGCTGGTGCTTGCGCTGGCGAGCGGCCTGCTGTTCGGCATGGTGCCGGTGCGGCAGGTGTCTGCGGGCCGATCCGTGGCAGGTGATTCGCACGGGCGCGGCAAATGTGGGCGGGCTGCGGCGATTCACGCTGCGCGATGTTCTGCTGGCGGTGCAGATTGCGATTTGTGCGGTGCTGGTGACATCTTCGCTGGTGGCGGTGCGCGGGCTGGCGCGATCGATGCACAGCAATTTCGGTTTTGTGCCGCAGAACGTGATGCTCGTGAGGCACCGAGTTGCATATGGCGGGCTACACCGACGAGCGAGATGCCGCAGATGCAGCGGCGCATGCTGGATGCGGCAGTCGGCCATTCCGGGCGTGACGGCAGTGGGCTATGTCGACCACTTGCCGCTGGGTCTGGAGGGCGGCGACTCGTATGTCTACACCGACAGCACCACCGATTACCGGCCCACCAACGTGGCCGCTGACGCCATGAACTACCACATCTCGCCGGGCTACATCGCAGGCCGCAGGCACCAACCTGCTGGCGGGCAGAGACCTGACGATGCAGGACGACAGCAAGGCGCCGAAGGTGGCCCTGGTCAACCGGCAATTTGCGGTCAAAGTTTTCGGATCGGTGGACAAGGCGATCGGCGGGCATTTCAAGTTCGATGGCGGACAGCGGGCGGAAGTGGTGGGCGTGGTGGAAGACGGAAAATACCGGACGCTGACCGAGGATCAGCAGCCGGCGATGTTCTTCTCGTTTCTGCAGCAGCCGTCGAGCGGCACATGGCTGCTGGTGCGGTCAAAGCGCGATCCGCAGGAAATTTCGGCGGCGCTGGAGAAGGCCCTGCACGGGCTTGATTCGGCGATGCCTATCGTCGTCAGGACGTGGAACCAGGAAATGAGTTCAGCGTTGTTTGCCGCACGCGTGGCCTCGGTGGCGCTGGGCGTGCTGGGGCTGCTGGGCGCGATGCTGGCGGTGACCGGGATCTTCGGCATGGCCTCGTATACCGTGAGCAAACGGCTGCGCGAACTGGGCATTCGCATGGCGCTGGGCGCGCGGCGCAAGCAGGTGCTGCGCACGGCGCTGGGCCGCGCGTTCGTTCTGCTGTTGGTTGGCTCGGTGGCTGGACTGGTGCTGGGCCTTCTGGCGACGAAGGTGCTGTCGTACATCGTGTACCAGGCTGCGCCGAACGATCCGGTGGTGCTAGGCGGCGTGGTTTTCACGATGCTGATGCTCGGGCTTGTGGCAGCCTGGATTCCGGCGCAGAAGGCGCTGGCGGTCAATCCCATGATGCTGATGCGGGAGGAGTGAGTCGACGCGTTTGCTGAACGAGACTGGCAAAGATCAGAAGCTCAATTTGCGCTGGGGATACCATGTCAGCTTGATCGCGGTCGTTGTGACCGTTTGCTGGCCTGGGAGATAGATCGGAGCCTTCCAGTGTTCGAGGGCGAAATTGCCGTTGATTTCGAAATCCTTGCCGATGCGCTTGACCGCCTGGAAATTGATGTCGTCGAGCGTAGTGCCGCCCTCGATGAGCACACTGGTAGAGGGATCAATTTGTGTAGTTGAGCCGGGAATGAAATCCTTCGCGACTTTCTGGTTTCTCATGCCGACCTGGAGCCACTCGTTGCCGCTGAGATGCCAGGTGATCCAGCCCTGGCCGCCTTTCGCTTCGCGGCCGATCCAATCGCCAAAGATTTGGCCGTTGTTGGTGTAGCCCTGTTTCTGGATAGACTCGCGATACATAAAGAGCCCGCCAGTGCTAGTGGAGACCGGCGGGTCGGTGTAGACGGCCTCGGCGCGCACATCGAGTCTGGGCACGCCGGGAACATGCGAAAGGTAGAGGCCGGGGCGCCAGCCGGCACGGCGCGGCGCGTCGATGGGTGAGATGTCATCGTGCACTTCACTGTCGGTGTAGAGCGTGAGCCAGTGGCGGAAGTAAGGGAGGCGGTAGGAGAAGTCGAATGCGCCGAAACGCGCACCGGGATCGTCGCGGCCAAGCTTATCCCCATTTGTTGGTGAAGAGAAACTAAAGAAGCTCTTTAGAAACGTATGCAGGGTAATCGGCCCATGGCCCTCTCCGCCCCAGATGACTGTACGCTGGAAGCCGAATTCGAGGTTCTCGGTGGGACGGAAGCTGACTTTTTCTTCATGCATCCAGGGATCGCCTGGGTTGATAACGTTGGGCTGACCGGGTCCAGGATACGCAGGGTTGGGCACGTAGGTGTGGCCGTGGAGACCGCCGATGAGAAACTCATAGCGAAATGGTCCGGTGATATAGGAGAGGCCCGGAACATGCAGCGGCTCTACGCGATTAATGCGAAAAGTGTAGATGTTTTCCGCATTGTTGGAGTAGGCAAAGCCGCCGCCGAGGCCTGGACCGAGCCAGTCGTCCTGCTTGCCAAAAGAGATCTCGTGATTGAGAACGTTGGCTGATACATAGGCCTCAACCCAGCGAGCGCGCACGATGGAATCGATGGGTCCCAGGGGAATGGTGGCCTGATTGTAGGGGAGCCCGGTGGCAGGATTGATGAACGGAATCTGATCAACCTGCGAGAGAACCTGTGCCAGCGGTGCCGAATAGCCGCTGGCGGACGGAGCGAACTGCAATTCGCCGCGCAGATACAGCGTGAATCGGCCAGCGATGGCGTAGCCGCTTACGCCGCTGTAGTTATTGAACCCGTTTTCATACGGGCGGCCGTAGTTGTTGATCACTGTCTGGCCGAGATGAAAGCTGTCGTCGAGCGATGTGCCGGAGATAGCGAGGGAGGCAGAGTAGATGGACTCGACGCGCGCGGTGCCTTTGAATGCGCGGCAGGGGCCCTGCATGTCGGGGTGAAGCTCGCGATCGAGGGCGTCGTAGATCTCCTGCGCCTGATCTAAAGCAGCGTCTGGAGAGTCCTGCGCATCTTCGATACGTGCGCCGGCCTGTTCGAGCATGTGAGCGACGCTGGAGCGGGTCCACGGGCGCATGCCAAGAAAGACGGTGTCGATGTATCCGAGTCCATAGAGGCGAAGGACCGCGGGATAGATCCAGCTGTCGACGGGGAGGTAGGGCGAACCGAGTGTTGAGGGCTCACAGACAGGGACGGGACGGCCGCTGTCTGGACCTGTTTGAGCCACGCCTTCGCCTGCTCCGGGTGTCTCGGCTGCAAGTGGGGCTGGATTGAAGCTGAAAAATCCCGCCAAAAAGATCGCACTTGAGATGACACAAGCAATGCCTGCGCGCTTACTGACGATCATTTCCTCACTTTACCATTCGCGTTGTCCGGCTTAGTCCCTATGTCTTGTGTTCCCCGGAAGATAGACAAATTGGTGTGGCTCAGTAATGTTCTTTGACTAATGATCGAGGAATCGGGTAGCAAGATCCAGATCAAGATTCAAGGCCGCGACAATTTCGGAGTTATGCTGTTCTGATTTGATGCCTTTTCGCTTGAGATAGTTTTCCATCAGGGAAACAGGGTCGGCAGTGAGCGCAGGATTGGCGGATGGCCTGGAGATTCGTCGGGTCGCCTTGTCCGGCATTCCGAAATGGGCAGCGCACTGAAGCAAGGTTGCACCGCGACCCTGGCGCGCCCGGATGATGGCCTCGTAGGCTACGCGGTAAACAGCGACGGCATCAAGCGCATCGACCGCTATCGCAGGTACGCCGAGGAGGAGAGCATCTGGATTTTTGGCTTTGCGATTCGAAGACGGATCGCTCGGCTCGTATCCATGATCCACGTGATGCACGAATAAGATGGGCAGCCTTTGGGAAGCTGCCGTCGCCATGACGCTGTGCCATGAAGCAAGCCACCCGTCGCCGGAGGGAAGCATAGCAGCGACGATTGCGCCTTCCTTCGCTGCCTGCGCAACCGTGGCGCGATCGCGGACCGCTTCGGGCCGACGGGATTCATCGGCAATGAGAATATACTTTTGTTTCAGATCAGAAGAGGCGAACGTTTTTTGCACGTTGATCGAAGCGGTGTCAGAAGTCAGCAAGTGAAAGAGACTCTCGAGCGAAAGACCTTTGACGAATCCGGGAAGCAAATCGCCGGGCAACAGGCTCAGTGTGTCGTTGGGCTGGAGATCGACCGCGACTGCGGCCGCAACCGCCTCGCAGCCGTAGGATGCGTGCAGATCAGACGCGAGCTTTCCATGCTGGAAAAGCGAGCTGGCCCGCTGCTGGAGGATTCTGCACTTGACCATCGCGGAGTAGATCGCGACCAACTTCTCATTCGAGATGAGAGAGAAACCTTCCGGCGCCGGCGTGGATTTTATTTTGCGTTCCGGTGTTGACTTGAGGATCTTTGGCATTTTGATTGATTGGGTGAGGCTGTCGTGAATAGTCTAACGGGCAGGTGTACTGATTCAACTACGTTAGATGCTAAGTAGTGTAGTCGGCGTTGATGCGAATGTACTCATGTGTAAGGTCGGTGGTCCAGAATTTGCAATGGCCTTCACCCTGGTGAAGATGGATCGAGATCGAGAATTCGGGCTGCTGGATGTAGCCGTGCGCGGCGGCTTCATCATACTCGGCGGCGCGCCCACCGTTGCGGCAGATCGGAAGTTCGCCGAACGAAATGTCGATGGCTTGCGGATCGATCTGCGCACCTGAATAGCCGATAGCGGCCATGAGGCGGCCCCAATTGGGATCGCACCCGGCCCACGCAGTTTTAACAAGTGGCGAGTGGGCGATGGCTTTCGCGACGCGAAGAGCATCGGCATTGGTGGCGGCGCCATGGATCTGCAATTCAACGACGTGGGAAACCCCCTCGCCGTCCGCCACGATTTGGCGTGCCAGCGATGTGCAGATATGCGTGAGCGTGGAGGCAAACTCCGGGTTGTTGGAACCAATTGCGGCACCGCTCGCGCCGGAGGCGAGCAATAGAACGGTGTCATTCGTGGAGGTGTCGCCGTCGACGGAAATGCGGTTGAAGCTGACGTCGATGGCGTCGCGCAAGTAGCCGTCGAGTGCAGCGGGTTCAATGGCCGCATCGGTGAGGATGTAGACCAGCATCGTAGCGTGGGGCACGAGTTGCGGGTGAATCATGCCAGAACCCTTGCAAACAGCGGCGATGCGCACTTCCTGGCGAATCTCTCCGGCTCCGTCGATCTCTGGAGTAGTGACGGTAAAGCGCGCGAATGCAGTTTTCTCCACTGTATCGGTGGTGATGATAGCCTCTGCGACCTGTTGAAAATGGTCGGACTCAGAGCCGATCGATTTGGCGAGCGCCGGCAGCACAGCGATAAGTTTTTCGGCAGGCAGGGGGACGCCGATCACGCCAGTTGAAGAAGGGAAAACCTCTTCGGGTTTGCAGCCGAAGGTTTCAGCAGCTGCTTTGCAGGTGGCGAGGGCAGCGTCGATGCCCGGCTGACCCCCTGCGCAGTTGGCGTTGCCGGCATTGATGGCGACAACGCGCACCTTGCCGCCGGTGGCGCGGAGATGCTCCGCATCGACGAGCAGAGGAGCAGCTTTGACGCGATTTCCTGTGAATGCCGCCGCGGCAGACGCCGGTGCATCGGCAACGATCAGCGCGAAATCAGTGCGGCCGCTCTGCTTGAGGCCTGCTTTGGTGGCTCCGAAACGGAAGCCGCGCGGAATGACAGATTGAGAGAGGTCGCTCATTGATTTGATTGCCGGATATTGTCTGTCGGGCCTTCACTCGGATAAAGGAGTCAATCCATTTAATCTAACAAACGGAGGCTGGATGACGGAGAGCCGGAACGAAGAAGCGGCTGGCAATGACGAGCAGTTCCTGGAACTCGCCCATGTGAACGTGGCGCGTGGAGACCGCGTGGTACTGCATGACATCGACTTGTCGATTCGCGCGGGCGAGCATGTTGCGATTCTTGGGCCGAATGGATGCGGCAAGTCGACGCTGATTTTTACCATCACCTGCCAGATTTATCCCATCGTGCAGCCGGGAATGCAAGTGCGAATCTTCGGGCGCGAGCGTTGGGATTTGACGCAACTTCGTAAGCACTTTGGTGTTGTGGGTTCAGGACTAATGGGCACGGAACTTCCTGGCGAGCGCACAGCGGTGACGACAGGACTGGATGCGGTGATAGCAGGATTTTTCTCCGCATCCACGCTGTGGCCGAATCTCCATGTGACCGACGAGATGCGCGAGCGCGCTGCCGAAGCGCTCGAACGGATCGAAGCCGCGCACCTCGCGAACCAGCTTGTGGGAGAAATGTCTGCTGGCGAGAAGCGTCGCATCTTGATTGCGCGCGCGTTGGTGCATCGTCCGCGACAGCTATTGCTCGATGAGCCCTCAAACGCGTTGGACCTCGCTGCGCAACGAGAACTGCGCGAAACGTTGCGGCGACTGGCGCAGGAACGCACGGGACTGGTGCTGGTTACGCATCATTTGGGCGACATCCTGCCGGAGATCGAACGTGTGATCCTGATGCGCGGCGGACGCATCGTTGGCGATGGCCCGCGCGAGGAACTGCTGACTGCACCAAAGCTGAGCGAACTCTTCAACACCCCGGTCCGAATTGGCCGCGACGAAGAGTGGCTCCACAGTTGGTGAAAAGACAGCGGGCTAAAAACCCAGTCTTGTATCAGGGCACGCTTTGCAGCTTGCGAAACAAACTCAAATGATGGTTTCGGCTTTGAAGGGTACGGACTTCAGTCCGTACATTAGCCCTTTCACCAACCCCGAGAGCACGCTTCAAAATCGCGCACCCTTGAAGGGAATACTCAAAACTGCGCAGTCTTCATCTCGGATTGCGTGCCAGACTCCTCGCGCTCATCGGCGCGCTTCGCAGTAAAGATGGCCGCCCCGATACACAGCACGATGAGAAGCTCCGCAATAACAGGGCCGGAAAAGAAGAACGTGTAGGAGTTCAGCGCCAGCGCGAGATAGCCCACGAAGAAGACGGCCAGGATAGGCCGGAGGCGCGCGGCATCCGACTTTGCCAGCGAGGCGAGCAGCCACAGGATGGCGGCATCCATGGTCAGAGCGATGGTGATGCCGAGACCCATGCCGCGATAGAAGTCGGCGTAACTGCGCATCACGCCAAAGACCTCGAAACGGTATCGCATCGATGCGGCGACGATGGCCGCCTGGCCCGCTGGAGCTTTGCCGAAAACGCCCCCAACAGTGTGCAGGATCGAGTGGATGAGCGTCATAATGGACGCGATTCGCAGGTAAATGACCGGTTTCATGCTGCCTCCGATTTCAAACACAGCAAACGCGGCCGGGTTCGCTTTAAGATGGATCCGGCCGCGTAAGTGATGCTAGAGTGCCTCGATCCGCTTGGCGAAGCAATCCAGGATTCCAGACCAGGCACCCGGTCCGTCGAAGAGCGCCCGAAGCTGTTCGGCACCTTCGCCATGGCGTTCGATCTTGCGGTGTTCGAGTTCGACCAGTGTGCTGTTTGGGCCTTCGGCGAGGAAGCGGATCTCGACCTCGCTAGCCTTCGTCATATCGCCATTAAAGGTCCAGTCAGGCGAGTCGTGCCCCGGCCCGACGTGCCAGGAGAGGCAGACCAAATGAGGCGGTTCCCACTTGAGCACCGTACCCCAATCGCACTGCGCGCCCTCCACGTTGCGCTCGTACCAGCGGCCGCCGACGCGGGGCTCGACGAAGATTGCCTCGAAGGGAGCTTTGCCAATGTGATGCGTGGCGGGCCACCACGTCTCCATCTGCTCGACGAAGACCGAGAAGGCACGCTCGATGGGCGCTTTCACGCGAATGCTCTTAAACACTCTTAGATCGAGTGCTTCTGCCTGGTTTGCCATGACTACCTCCTCCGGTGGGTTTTTCTATGGTTTCCTGAAATGCGCCCAGCGCCCGGGTCCACATCTGATCGAAATGTGCGCGCAAACGAGCCACGCCCTCAGGGTCGAGCTGGTAGAGCCTGCGCGTTCCTGTCTTGGTGTCGCTCACGAGGCCCACATCCTTCAGAACCTTCAAGTGCTGCGAAACGGCGGGACGCGTTACCGGGAGCATCCGCGCGAGCTCGTTGACGGCGATTGGGCCGCCCGAGAGCTTCTGAAAGATCGCCATGCGGGTTGAGTCTGCGAGCGCATCGAGCCCGGCTTGTAGGTAAGCGTCCACTAACGGTAAGTTAGCACGAACCGTTATAATGTCAAGAGAGAATCTTCAGAGTTGTTTGGGCGCGGCGAAATCTACTTTTGCGTGCTTTGTAGCGTGAGACTCCCGGTGTCCACAATGGCGCCGGAGCGCGCGATGGTCTGGAAGTACATGACGGCGCCGTCAACTTCGACCAGCATGAAGGTGCGGTCCGTATCGAACCTGGCCTGGTCGAGATCGCAGGAACGGCGAATGTTGTTATAGCGAAGTTGACCGGACTCGCCTTCGAGGAAGAAATAGATCCCGCTTTGCGGCTTGAGGCGCTCGTAGACGTGCTCGTGTCCGCTCCAGACAGCGTTGACTCCGTATTTGGTGAAGAGCGGCATGAGCTGTTTGCGGAGATTCACTGAGGGCCCGTGAAACATGGCGCAGGTAAACAGCGGGTGATGGAAATAGGCGATCTTCCACTGAGCAGTGGAGGCTTTTAATTGCTCCTCAAGCCACGAGAGCTGCTGCGGAGTCATCACAGTGCTGTCCAGGACGAAGAACTCCACGTTTCCTTTCTGAAACGTGTAGTAGCGGTTGCCATTCATGTTGTAAGGCTTGTAACTCACCTCGATCTTCGCGTCGTCGTGGTTGCCCAGCGACGCATAGAATCGAACGCCCTCATCCAGCAGCGGTCTGTAAGGATCTTCAAACTTGATTCGGAAGTCTTCGGGCGAATGATCGCCGTAGATGTTGTCGCCGTCCATGGTGACGAAGTCGTACTTCACCACGGACCAGTAACGCTCCATCTGATTTGCAATTTCCATTTCGGGCTGCTCGCCGGTGCCGTTGTCGCCAATCACCGCCCAGCGCACCGACCCGGGCTTCAAAGGTAAGCGAACATCGGGGGCGCCGGACGGAAATGGAGGCGCTTTGGGTGGTGTGGGGTCGCCGGATATACCCGGATAAAACGCAAGCAGAAGGGACAGAATCACCAACGGCGCGTAATAGAGAAGTGTGTGCGGTTTCTTCATCCGAGCAGGGCAGGCTCTATTTCCATCATTATGATAAGTCCTTTGCTTCGTATAGCTGCTGAATTGGTTTTCGAGTCTGGTTCAATATTGAAAACCGCGTCAGGCTCTAGCAGCCTCTGATCTTCACCGCGTCGTGCTAACATCTCGGCTAAAGGCTGCGCGAGCAGTTTCCCAAACACGGAGGTCCCGATGAGCCCGTTGAATCGACGCGATTTTCTGAAGACCACGATTGTCGCTGGCGCTGCCGCCAGCGTGGGCACGCTGCCGTTGCATGCCACCCGTCGTACAGCTACTGACATTGTGACACTGGGAAACTCCGGGATGAAAGTGACGCGGCTCGCCTTCGGCACAGGCAGCAATAACGGCCACGTGCAGGCGGCGCTGGGGCAGAAGGAGTTTTCGCGGCTGATCGCTTACGCTTACGACCACGGAATTCGTTTCTTCGAGACTGCCGAGTCGTATATGACGCCCGCGATGCTGGGCGAGGCGTTGAAGCCGTATCCGCGCGACAGCTACCAGTTGATGAATAAGGTGACGACTGATCAGGGAGTTGATCCTCAGAAGCGGTTTGACGAGATGCGCCGAGTTTCGCAAACGGAGTACTTCGACATCATGTTGCTCCATTGGCAGCACACCGGCGACTGGGTCTCGGAGACGAAGCAATGGCAGGACGGCATGCTCGAAGCCCAGTCAAAGCAGATCATCAAGACTCGAGGCGCTTCGGTCCACGGTCTGCCGGCGCTGCGGCAAGTGCCCGGAAACAAGTTCCTCGAAGTAGCAATGATCCGCATGAACCACAACGGTACGCGCATGGATGCACCGGTTGGGGAAGACGCGAACAATCCAAGCGTCATTCCCGAGGTTGTGGCGCACGTGAAACAGGTCAAAAGCGAGGGCATGGGCGTGATCAGCATGAAGCTCTGCGGCGACGGGACCTTCACTAAGCATGAAGATCGCCAGGCCGCGATGCGATTCGCGTTTCAGCACGCGGGTATCGATTGCGCCACCGTTGGCTTCAAGAGCACGCAGGAGATCGACGAAGCCATCGACAACATGAACCTGGCTCTGGCTTAGCGGAGCACTCGCGTGGACAATGGCAAATGCGCGTGGAAAACTGAACAAACAATTCACGGCCATCCTTGAGAAGAGTCCTGACAAGGGTGGATGGACCTATGTTGTGTGGCCGGAGTCTGCGGAATTTTTTGGAACGCGCGGGCTGGTGAAGGTGCGCGGCAAGGTAGACAGCGTGCAGTTCCAAAGTTCGTTCATGGCTTTGGGGGACGGCAGGCACAAACTGCCGGTGAAGGAAGAGATTCGCAAACAGATCGGCAAGGATGTCGTCGATCGCGTGAGCGTGGTGTTGGAAGAACGGTTGTAGAAGCTCTTCACCATCCGAACAGATAGATTGCTGTGACTTGACGAGCCACCGGTTCCGCGTTAGCGTGAAGCTACACGGGAAAGGAGGTTGATCCAGCCTATGCAAAATGATTGTTCCAGTAGTTTCTTACGTGAGGTGACTGAGGCCTAGGGCATCGCGCCCAAGACCCCAGATTAGCCCCGGCGGAAAGGACTTTACCGGCCGGGTCACTCAGGCATTTTCCCTTCAACCGTAGCCTTTGCAGCTTATCGCAAGGTGTCGATTCCTTAAGGAAATTGGCACTTGGATGAATGGGCTCCGGCGAAGAGCAAGAGCGAAAATGCGGGGGCACTCGCGGCAGCGCGATGGCCTTAGTCCAATCCCAACAGTTTACCGATAAGAAAACCCCGCTGTTTGTGCGGGGTTTTCTTATGTCCTCTGGATTTTGCGCTGATTTTGTGAATGGTCAGCGACATGCTGCGTTGTACACAAGGTTTTTAGGCAGCGCCGGTTAGATCAGAAACGGGAGCCTGACGGACCGAAACGATACGTCTCTCCAAAAGTGAAGCCTCGCGGATTCAGGGTGTGGTTCTGGTTGGTGACGCTGCTGTGAAAGTCCGGAAAGAAATCATAGGAGTACTCCACTCGCGTCCACCACTGGCCCCAGGTGTGGTATTCCACGCCGCCCCCGAGCGTCCAGATATTGCTTGTATCGTGATAATGGCCGGTGAAATTCGAGGGGTGCGTCAGGCTTGCATAGCCGGCTTCGCCTTTCGCAAAGGGCTGAAACCTGCCCCAGTATCCCGAGGTGTAGATGAGGCCGCCTCCGCCCGTGAAGTATTTGAAATTGGACGCATTTTGGTTTCCACCAAAGAACGCGGAGTGTCCTTCCGCAATGACACTGAGGTCATGAAAGATCGATAAGGTGGCCCAGGCTGAAGGCCCCCACCTGTTGATGTCCCCGCTTCCCCAATCACCCGACCAATAGTTCATTCCTACGCCAACTGTCGGGGCTAGCCGAGGCCGAACGACCGCAGGCACTACTTGCGCTGTGCACGAAAGCGAAACAAAACTGACAGCCAGGGCGAGAAGGAGCTTCGCGCCCATTTCAGATCTCCTGATTTCGACCATTTCACGTCTCCTGAATTTCAGGTTGGTCTGTAACGACGACCTGCACTGGTTGAATGGCATAGAGCCGAACTTACGCATGCGAACAAAAACCAAGCTCGCACAAGATGGTCAGGGGCCCGGGGAAGAATGAATACAGCGCCTAATACCTACTTACTATGATGCAGAGGTGCGTAATATCGCCAGTAGACTTGCTGAAGAAAGCGTGCTTCCGAGGTCCAGCAAACTAGCGCCCGTTTCGTCGTCCTGACAGCTGCCAACCCGCCATGTACAATTTATTGACCATCCAGATATTGTGGAATCAGCAGTTTGCAAAATATCACAGATTTCATCAGCCGCGGCCCAGTCCAATCGAAAAAGTTCACACCGGCAAGGAATGCGGTGCCCTTCTTGAACATCATGGGCGTGGGTGCATCTCGATGATGAACTGGACGCGCTCGCCCTGTTTAATCATCTCAGCCTTGACGGTCCATGGCGATAGCGGGCCCGCTCGATGTTGTCGGCGATATTCAAATCGGCTGGCGAACCGTTGAACGACAATCGGCCGCACCCAGGTGGTGCAATGCGATCTACCTCGACGCGCAGCTTTCGTCGCAGATCATTCTGCCCGTGATTCCAGCAGCGCCGTGCGCGACTGACCTGCAAATGAGTTCGAACCAACAATCTCTTTGTCTTTGGCATCACAACCTCTGTTTGCGGGTAGAAGCCTCGCTCGAGAAAGAGGATTGAATACATGCCGGAACAGAAGAATGACCAGCAGAATGAAAAGGCCGTTCAGGACTTAATCAAAGCGCTCAATGAGGATCTCGCTCGCGAATACCAGGCGATCATCGCATACACCGTATATAGCAACGTGCTTAAGGGCGCGCAGTGGATGAACATTGCGGGCGAGTTGAGAAAGCACGCCACTGAAGAGTTGCAGCACGCGCTCATTATCGCCGATCAGATTGACTATCTCGGCGGCATGCCAACAGCGACGCCTAAAGAGGTAAAGCTCTCCGATAAGCCCGAAGAGATGCTGCGCTTTGATCTGGATAACGAAACGGTAACAATCAAGAATTATCGCGAACGCGTCCGTCAGGCTGAAGCGCTCGGGCACTATGCCCTGGCCGAGCAGTTGCGCATGATCATCTCGCAGGAGCAGGAACACCAGCACGACCTCGCCACGGCCCTCGGCATCGACGTGCCCAAAGCCCTGGGGCACGGAGCTTAACGCACTCCAATCGCCCCAAGCACTTTCTTCAAGCTTTCCTCCGCGCCACTTCTCCGTATACCGCGGCGTACTCCCGCGAGGGTTTTTCCCAGCTGAAGTTTTGCGCCATACCGTTCTGCATTAGTTGAGTCCATTGCTTTTTGTCGTTGAAGGCTGCAAGAGCGCGATCAATCACATCGAGCAGCGCCTGTGCATCATAGCGATCGAACTTGAATCCAGTCCCTGTATTCAAATCGGGATTCCATTCTTCCACCGTGTCGTCAAGCCCGCCGGTCGCCCGCACAACGGGCACGGTTCCGTACTTGAGGGAATAGATCTGGTTCAGTCCGCATGGCTCGAATCTGCTTGGCATTAGAAAAATGTCTGCGCCAGCCTCGACCTTGTGCGCGAGAGCTTCGTCGTAGCGGATCTGGACGGCAAAATGGCTGGAGTTGGAATAGGCAAAGTCGCGAAAGAACTTCTCGTAGTAGGGTTCTCCCGTTCCCAGTGCGACCACGGCGACATCGCGTTCTGCGAGTCGGCTCGCGATCTGCTCCAGGAGGTCAAAGCCCTTCTGTGACGCGAAGCGGGAGCAAATCCCGATCACAGGCGTCTGCTCGGGTACATCGAGACCGAAGGCGTGCAACAGATCCTTGCGGCATTTGCGCTTGCCGGAGAGATCTGCAGGCGTGTAATGCGCGGCAAGGTTGCCGTCGGTCGCGGGGTCCCATTCCGCGTAGTCCACGCCGTTGAGGATGCCATGCAGGTCGGCGCGGCGCTGACGGAGTGCTCCGTCGAGACCGTTCCCAAACTCCGGCGTTTGAATCTCCTCTGCATACCTGGGGCTTACCGTCGTAAGCGCATCGGCATAGACGATGCCGCCTTTGAGGAAGTTGAAGGTGTTGTAATGTTCCAACTTGTCGTAGGTGAAAATATCCCACGGAAGCAACAGTTGCTCAGTCGTTGCTGGTGGGAACCATCCCTGGTATCCGGCGTTATGGATGGTAAGCACTGTTCCGCAGTTTTTGAGAACAGGATCGGCGCTGTAGACCGTTCGCAGCAGAACCGGAATCAGTGCGGCCTGCCAGTCGTGTACGTGGAAAATGTCCGGCATGCCGAGGAGTTTTGTCGACTCCAGCACTGCCCGGCAGAAAAGGCCAAAGCGCTCGGCATTGTCCCCGTAGCTGTCGCCATTACTTCCGTAAAATCCCTGCCGATCAAACATCTCCGGGCAATCTATGAAGTAAAACTTCACCCCGTCGTGCACCCCGCCATCGACAATCCCAGCGAAGCGGTTCCCATGTGGAAAAGGAATCGTAATGGATCGGATTGCGAACTTCAACTCGCCGGTTAACTTGGATCTAACTATCGCATATAGAGGTAGATAAACCGTAACTTCGTGACCCAACTTGAAGATTTCCTTGGGCAGCGCACCCACCACATCGGCGAGTCCGCCCGACTTCGCAAACGGAACACACTCGGACGCGGCAAAGACAATCTGCATCGTTCCTCTCCTTACTCCCGCCAGGTGATGATTCCCGGGCACGACTCGTGAATTTGGACTGTGGTCAACCGCCAAGTTTACATGCTCATCCTTTGACGCTGGTTTTCGCGGCGAGGATTCCGCATCTACTTGCGCGACAGGATCATCTTGGATATATGCCCGTTCCTCATGCCGACTCTGATGCAGCCGCCACGGCTGATTCTGCCGCGTCGGCAGCTTCCGAATCGCTCCTCGACAATCCCATTTTGAATGCGCTCCTCAATGAGCACGAATCACTGGCCCTCGTCTACGGACTCGCTCGTCGTTATCCGGCAGCGATCGGCCCGCTTGCCGGCACACCGGATCAATCGCAGGCGGGCTACGATGCGCTGCGGCGGCTCGCAGGCCCCGGCGGTCTCGTCGCTCTCTTCCTGCACGATCCGCCCGCACTGCCGAAAGGCTGGAGCCTCTTTCGCGGTGGGATTCTTACGCAGATGATCTGCCGGAGGCCGAATCTGGACGAGGCGCGCAAACTCGAAAAAGACATAACTCTTCGCCGGCTCGGGAGTGCCGACGTCCCGGCGATGATGGAACTCGCAAAGCTCACCGAGCCCGGACCCTTCCGTGAGCGCACCATTGAGCTCGGGAAATTCCACGGCATCTTGGCTGGCGGCCGGCTGCTTGCCATGGCCGGGCAGCGAATGCGGGTTCCAGGTTTCGTCGAAGTCAGCGCCGTCTGCACGCATCCCGAAGCGCGCGGACGAGGCTACGCCGGCGTTGCGATGTGCGAGGTGATCCGCGACATCGCAGACGAAAACCGAACGCCTTTTCTCCACGCATTCGACGATAATCCCGCCGTTCGGCTTTATCAGCGCCTCGGCTTCACCCACCGTCGCATTTTCCATCTGGCTGTGATCAAGAACGAAACGTAGCGGTCAATCAGATCAGCCTCTACCACGGGCCCTGCTTTCCGCCGTACCACCACACCAGCCCTGCTCCCAGTGTGTCCTGATGTGTGGAGAGTATCCCAGGATTGCTGGTGACGAAGTAGGGAATGTTGCTCCAGTCGCGGCGGTACTCGAGGAAGGTCGCAAACCCGTCTCCGAAGTTGTAGCGGTAAGTGGCTGTCACTTCCTTCAAAGCCTGCGTGGCATTGCTGAACATGCCGCCCCGATCGGAGAGATATTCAGCGCGGCCGGCGACTATGTGACGCGGCGAGAACTGGTACTGCACATAGCCAGCGCCCCCGTCAGTGTGGGAAGGCGCGGAGGATTCGCCGGGAGCGGCATTGGCCCATTCTCGCTGGATCACGTAATCGCCTTCGCCTGCAAACGTCAACTTGGGCGTGGCGTTCCATGTGGCGTAGCTGTCAAAGATGTGCAGCTTGCCATTGGGCGCGGGCGTGATGGGCGTAAAGCAAAGACCGGGCTGTACCGGGACGACGCAATTATTGGCCGGGGCAGCGTCAGGATGCTCCTGGCCCAGGTAGTAGTTCACGGTCCAACTCAGTGTTTTCGTCGGTTGCAGCACCACTCCAAACAGTTCGTCCTTGTAGCCGTTGGTGGGCTCCGAATGGTTGGTGCCGTTGACGATCCAGTAGTTCACGCCCAGCTTGCTGTTCACGTTGTAGTGCAGTCGCACGCCCGCGTGATAGAAGGGCAGAAAGTAGAAGTAGAACGATCGTGAGTAGTTCATCTGGTCTTTGGTGTAGTTGCCCTCGATACCCAGAGAACTGGCCCATTTGCCAAAGTCGAAGTTGAGCCCGCTGCCCTCGGGGATGACGTATGTGCCGTACGCCTGAAAAATGTTGCGGTAGATGTCGGGACGGGGCTCGTTCACGGGATTTCCCTGGAGAGTTTCGGTGGCCTGTCCAAACTGGAGATCGACACGCATACCATAGCGACGGCCACCCTGCACATCTGGATCGAGCGCGACAATGAGATCGGTCTGGTTGATGCTGAAGACCCGGCTCAACACGTCGTAGGCGCGAAGGTCGTTCACGCGGCCTGTCGGGTTGTTGAAGTTGTTTTCGAAGTAGCCATCGAAATAGAGGTTGAGCGTTGCTCCGCCGGGCAGCGTCTCGGGACGCTGCCCGGCGGCGGGGGTTGTAGCGGCTGATTGCGGAGGCCCTTGTGAGGATGGGGCTCTGACCACGGAGTTAGCGGGTCGTTCGGAAGCGAATGCAAGAGTTGTGAGCGGCGCACTTTGATCCGGGGTTAAGCGCAGTTCCGCTGCAGCTCTGACGAGGGCGGCAGCATCCTGCTGTCCGGCCGTGGAGGACGCCCGCAAGTTTCCGTTTCGGTTCTCCAGGACAGCTACACGCGACTGCAAAGAGCCGACGAGCGCCTTCAGCTCCTCGACCTGAGTCTTGAGTTGTTGCACTTCGCCTTCGTCGGGTTGGGCGGCTGCGGCGAGAGGAAACAGTAGTCCTAAAGAAACAAGCTGCGCCAGGACTCGGCGCAGCGGCCTGCATGTATGAGTTAGCACGGGATTCCTCCTGAGAGTCTTGCCCGGTCAATAGCGTAAGCGTAGCCCCGAAAACATAAAGGAGTTGGAAGGATTTCTGCCGAAAACGGGAGGAATTCAGTGCCGGAAATGCTTGCCACGACAGAAAAGAAGGGCAATTATGACAGAAAGAGCGGAAGATCGTCCTCAATTCGAGCAATTCCCAGCATGCTTCGTGTGGAGAACTGAAAGGCAAAACACTGAACGACTGAGGCCTCTTCAACTAACATCGAGTCGTGCCTCCCAAATCCAGACTCGGCCAGAATTTTCTGCACGATCAGCCGGCCGTTCGTCGCATTGTTGCGGCGCTGGGCGAGTGCGGAGACCGCACAGTCGTTGAAATCGGTCCCGGCAGGGGCGCAATTACGCGAGAACTGGCCGCAAAAGCCGGCAGGGTGCTGGCCCTGGAACTCGATCCTGAGCTTGCAGTGCGGTTGTCGACTGAATTCTCCGGCGGCGAAGCAGACCTGGTCGCGCACGCTGTTGGTTCGAATGTAGAAATTGAAACGGTCGACGTGCTGTCCTTTGATTTCGCGGCAGCCTCCGCAGCAGCAGGTCAGCGATTGATCGTCGCAGGAAACCTGCCCTACTACATCACCTCGCCCATTCTGCTGAAGCTGGCAGAAAACGCCGGCGCACTCGATCGCTCCGTGCTGATGGTGCAGCGCGAAGTGGCTGATCGCGTTACCGCCGAGCCTGGTTCGCGCGACTACGGTCTTCTTTCGGTCACAGTGCAAATGCATGGGCCCGCGGAGCGGCTCTTCACTTTGCCGCCGAGCGCGTTCACACCACCACCAGAGGTGCACTCTACGGTGTTTCGCTGGCGATTCGCCCCGCGCTTTGAGGAACTCAAAGTTGACCGGGAGCAATTCCTGAGGTTCATGCGGCAGGTGTTTGCGTTGAAACGCAAGACGCTGGCGAATAACCTTCGTGCGGCGGGCATCGACGGAGCAGCAATCGCAGCAGCACTTTCCGACGCTGGGATTGATCCCAAAGCGCGCGCGGAGTCTCTCGCGGTCGAGGTACTTGCCGCACTATGGCGAAGTCTGAAAAAAACAGGAGCCATTTCGTCGGACGAAGTGGCTCCCACAGTTCATTAAGATCTGAGTCTAGTGGTGACCCGCCGCACCCCCGCCGCCACCAGCGTGAGCTCCGCCGCCACCTCCGCTGCTGACGTGCCCACCACCGCCTCCGCCGCTACTCACGTGCGAAGCGCCGCCGGTGTATCCGCGGCTGGGCGCCGGACCGCGGTAGCCGCCGGGCGCCGTCGGCATCGTCCAGGCGCCGGGGCGACCTGTTGCTGAGTTAGCCCACGGAACATAGCCGGACCTTCCGTAGGGTGTTCCGGCATAGCCATAGCCCGAATTGGATCGGTTAAAGGCAGAGGCAGTCGATGGGTTATACGTCGGCCGAGGTGACAGCGGTCTCAGGGCTTCGACGGTTGCTCCGCCGATCGTTACCGGGCCGCCAACCATGTGGGCAGGATTCGCGGCCGGAGAACTCGGAATTCGATTGACCGCGATCACCGGGTTGGGTTGATAGAAGCCTCCACGCCTGATTGGCTGGTTTGGCGGACGAACCGGAGTTCCGCGTGGGCGGTGCGGCGGCAGATACCGAGGCGGTCTGGTGCCGACATTCCATCCCCAGGCCCCGGTGGTCCACCACGGATATCCAAAACCGGGTGCCCAACCCCACCCGAATCCATCGTAGTAGTTCCAATTCCCGCTCGTGTAAGGCAGGTAGCCCCACTGTTCACAGGAGACCCAAACGTAGCCGAACTGCGGTGTCCAAACCCAGTTGCCGCAACCGTAAGGATCCCAGTTGCCTGAGGCTGCGGCGTACGGAGACCACACGTAGCCCTGGCCGGGAACGTTGTACCAGTTGCCGTTGGCGTCCAGGTCGCCCCAGGCCGGATTGTTGCTGTTGATCGAGCTGCCACTGGCTGCGGTCTTGGCGGCTTCCTGCGAGTTCAGCTCCTGGTCACGGTCGGCGTTCCATGCGTCCCATGAGTCCGGTTCGATGGTTTCAGAGAGGTTGTAGAGATTGGGATCCGTGGCGTTGAGAGCGACGCTTTCGCCACCGTGCAGGTCCATCGAAAGGGTATTATCGCGCTCCAAGTGGGCGTTGCCGGAAAACACGGCGAGTTCGCCGGGAGGATTGTCAAGGCTGATGCGAAGCACTGTAAATCCACTGGCGGTCACGGTGCTATCGCCAAAGCGGGCAGTCATTCGGCCCGCGGCGGTGTCACCCTGCATCTCGAAGTAAGCCAACCCGCTCTCAAGCTGTAATTCAACTTTGGCTGCGCCCCCGTCCTGCCGGAGCGCTGCAATCTTGAGCGAACTGTTGGGCGAGATGCGGGCTACGCTGCCGTCATCGAACTGAATCTCGGCCCTTCCATCTTCTTTCGTCGTGATCTCGGTTCCCTCGAACAGAGGGGTATTCACCAATGCCGGGTTGGCCAGCACCTGGCTGCCCTGGGTCAGCTGTACGTCGCCTTCCACAAAGCCCAGGCGGGCAGCGCGTACGTTGGGGTCTGGCTGCTGCGCGCAGAGGGTAGCGGAAGCCGCCGCCAAAAACAAAGCCAGCTCCAGAAAACCGACGGCTGGCCCCAATTGACCTTTGTTTAATCTATTCATCATGGAGCCCCCACCCTTTCCCCTTGGCCTCCGATGAGAGATTCGCATCGCGAGGAGCCCACACCTATTCAGACCGTTAAAACAGGCGAAAGTCGCGCCCGAATTCCGCAAACCAAGCCGATTTAGCTTCCTGCGCGCGCCAGCAGCATTCGAGCCCTCTTTCTTACTCTTTCAAGGACATGAGGATCGTCTTGAAGGCGCTCCAGGATGTCTCGAATCGCGCAAATCTGCTGCAAACGGCCGTCGTCTGAAGCCTCCACAACATACTGGATCGCCTTGTCGAGGCCGAGTGGATCGTGCTGCAGCAGCAACTCAAGCCGCGCGCCCTCGATCAGCGTCGATCCCACTGCAACTAGAGAGTCACCCAGTTCCTGGATATCCTTGTCCGTGGAGTAGTTGAATTCGCACCCACCCACCCCATCAGGGCCACTGTAGCTGATCTTCTTCCATCCCTGGAATGCGACTTTCAGGTGGCTCTCGCATTTGCCGTGGAGAATACGGCTCTCGTGGGCGACGGAGAAGACGTGATTCACAAAGTCGCCGCTAAGATTCACGTCGCGATCCACCTTCGCCGGCGAGATCATCGCATCTTGATCATCGGGTTTGTTGCCCCCCTCTGCGTGAAAATGGCCGCTGCCGTCGGGGTGAATCACCAGGGTCCATTGCGCGGGGTAGAGTCCAGGGTTGGAGAAGTCGACCCGGACCATTGCATCGGATTCTCCACGAGCCGGGATCGCAACCAGTAATGCCATGAAGGCAAGCGCAATTTTCATCGGCGGCCCTCCTGGAAAGCCAAGGTCTGTGCGGTGTGCAGGTGACAGATGGCGATTGCCAACGCATCGGCGGCGTCTGCGGGTTGCGGAAGCTCCGGCAGGTCCAAAAGCCGAGCGACCATGAACTGAACCTGCTCCTTTTTTGCCAGTCCGTAGCCCACGACAGACGACTTTATACTGAGCGGCGCATATTCTGCCACTGGCAGGTGCCGCTGCGCTGCGGCCAGCAATGCCACTCCGCGCACCTGTCCGAGCTTGAGTGCCGACTTCGCGTTTACGGAATAGAAAACCTCTTCAATCGCAACAACTTCCGGCTGCCAACGCTCCAACTCCGCGGAGAGCGAGCAGTAAACCTCGGCAAGTCTTTCGGGGAGGGATTTAGACTTCGCGAGACGGATGGCTCCCGAGGTTTTGCACACAATTCGGGTCAGTGGACCGGAGTCATCCGATTCCACTACGCCGAACCCGGTGATCTCGGTTCCGCAGTCAATTCCAAATACTCGCATGTGTCTGCAAGTTTAAACCCAGACGCCCTTCCGTAGCTGTCGCCAAAGGCGCATGACGACGATGCAGACAAGCTCACTGGTCCTGCCTCCGAAGTGCGTCTCACATGAGAGTGCACCGAGCATTCGATCTTCCCGATGATCAGTTCGAGAGTGCCGTGCGGGATTTTGCGCGCGAGACTCTTACCCGGAGATTTGTCAGAGCCTCCTCGACACGCTCGTTCCAGCGGAGACGGTTGGGTGGGGCGTCAGCAACCACGTCGTCGAAACTGGTAAACCGATCGTCGTTTTCGGCAAGGAATTCCTGTAATTTGGCCTCGTGAGCGGCAGAAGTGGTGTTGGGGTGAATGCAAATGGTCCAGAGGCCGGTCTTTTTCGGGACCGGTTCCCAGAGTTGTTGCGGGATCCATAGGATATCGCTGCGCATGAAGGGGCGACTGGCGAAACCATCGGACAGGATTCCCAGGCCCTCGCAGGCAAGGGCGCGGAGCGTAGCGTCATCGAATCCATGGCGGGGAGCGACAAATAGGCGTGGATTGAGACCATGCCCGCGAAGTATTGCGAGACCGCAGCGAATCCATTTCCTCTGTAGTGATTCCTCGACGCCAGCGAATTCAGTGTCCTCGTGCAGCCCGAGGAGGGACTTGCCCTGGTTCGTGCACTGGTGGCGATAGCCATGCATCGCGATCGTGGCTCCTGCATCTTCGCAGGATCGCATCCGCTCCCAGAATTCGGGATCGGGAGACTGCAGATCCAATTCCGGATCCTGATTGGCGGGAACAACGGCGAGAATCGGAGGTACCTTATAGCGTGCGGCGATCGACAAGAAATGCTCGTACCGGTCACGACGCATGGTTGGACAAAGATCGTCGAGTCGGATGAGGTATCGAGCTGGATTTAGAACCATCTCAGCGGTCCTGGCTATCTTCGGCGCGCCAGTCGATCGCTGCGGAGTTGGGCGAGATGCCGAGTACAACGTGCCGCCGATTCCGAATCACGCGCCCAACGCTTCTTCGATGGTCTCTGCGGTAGGAATGAGCGTATCGACCTTGGTAAATTTGAAAAGTTGAATGACGTTCGGACTGGGCGCAACCGCGACCACACGGATCCCCTTGTTCCGGCAGCTGATGAAGTGGCTGACGATCGTTCCCAGGGCAGAGGAGTCCATCTGCGGGACAGCGGAGATGTCGAAGAGATGAAGCGTGGGGGTCTCTGCACCGGGGGCCGTCTTGAAGTCGAAGATGTTGCCCAGCGCGACCTGCTTCATGCTGCCGTACATGTCGCGCGCGTTGAATGGCCCGCTGATGCGGTAGATCAAAGTTCCCGGGGCCCGGCCTTCAATTCTTTCTATCGTGAATGTGGCGCTTTTCCAGAGCTCTGTGTGGGTGAGAGACATTTCTATTGGATTGTACTTGGCGCCCGGGAACCGGCGGAAGGGGTTTGTTTCGGAAAGGTGAACTGCGCACAGGCTGTGTCAAATGTCACTGCTTTCAGGTTCTCGAGATCGGAGCGGCGATGGCTTCCGCAACAGTTGCAGCGGTGGGGATAAGGGCATCGACTCTGGTGAATTTGAAAAGTTGTTGGACGTTCGCGCTGGCTCCGACGGCAATGACACGAACACCTCGCGCGCGAGAGCGAATGAAATGACTGATGACCAGACCGAGGCCGGAGGAGTCCAGTGTGGGAACGTCGGTGATATCGAAGATGTTGAGGGTTGGGCGTTCCTTGCCAGGCGCAGGCTCGAATTCGAAGATGTTGACGACGGCCAGGGGTTTGAGGACGCTGTACATTTCGTTCGCTGCAAAGGCTCCCGTGAACCGGAAGATGAGGACGCCTCGCTCCTCGTCCTCGATGCGTTCAATGGCGAATTTCGGACTTTGCCATAGCTGGGTCTTGATATTGGACAACGGGAATCTCCCTAATGCGGGTTGATGAACCAATCGGCTCGCTGACCCAGCATACTTCAGCGCAAAGATGACGGGAGCGACTCGCCGTAAATTTTGCGGACTAGCCATAGAACTGGGAGGCCCAAAAGGATGAGGGCAGTGCCCAGTAGCGATCCTTTCAGGTTGCCGGCATAGCTGTAGATGAGAACTGCAGCAGCGCAGAGGACGAAGATGGCGGGGAGGATCGGATATCCCCAGACGCGATAGGGGCGGGCGAGATCGGGATGGCGCCGGCGATAAACGAACACTGTTGTCGCGGTAAGCATGTAGAAGAGCCACTCGGCGAAGACGGCGAGTTCGAAATGCTGTTGGAATTGCGAGAGGAAAAGCAGCAACACGGTGGAGAGCAGTCCCTGGACGATGAGGGAAGTGGACGGGGACTGGAAGCGCGGGCTGATGCGCGCGAACTGGCGGAAGAAGAGGCGGTCACGCGCGGCGGCGAAGGGGATGCGAGCGCCCGACATGATGGTTCCATTGAGCGTGACGAAGATGCTGAGGGCCATGGCGGCGGCGACAAATCCTGCACCTCGCGGGCCTGCGACAACGGAAAGCGCGGCGACGGCTGGGCGCTCGGAGGCAGCAATCTGCGTAGCGGGCAGGATGTATTGAATGGCGGCGTTGGTGGCCATGAAAAGAATGCCGACGATGAAGAGCCCGCCGATGAGAGCGATGGGAAGCGAGCGCTCGGGGCGGCGGACTTCGCCGGCGACCATGGTGAGGTCGTTCCATCCGTCGTAGGCCCAAAGGGTCGCGATGAGGGCGAGCATAAATCCGCTGAAGCCCCCGGTAGCGTGGGGCAGCGATGTTGCGAAGTTTGAGAACGAACCGGTCGCTGACGCGAAGCAGAGTGCCGCGACGATCAGGATGAGGACGGCCTTGAGGATGGTGAAGATGAGTTGGAAGTCGCCGGCTTTTTTGATGCCGAGATAGTTGAGTCCTGTCATGAACCAGGTGACGGCGATGGCAAAGACTTGCGACCAGAGGATTGGCGTGCCAGCAACGTGGTTCGTCAGGAAGTGGAATGCGGGGAAGAACTCCAGGGTACGCGCAAGGCCGATGGTGACAGCGGCGATGGAGGCGGGCTTGGCTACCGCGAACCACGTCCACATGTAGAGGAAAGCTGGTGTGTCGCCGTAGGCTCCGCGGAGGTAGACATATTCGCCACCAGCGTAGGGAAGCATGGCGCCGAGTTCGGCATAGGTCATGGCGCCGAAGAGCGAGAGCAGGCCTCCGACGATCCAGGCGAGATAGACGAGGGTGGAGGAGCCGGTGTCGCGCATCATCTCGGTGGGCACGAGAAAGATGCCGCTGCCAATGATGGTTCCGACCACGATGGCGGTGGCCTGCGATGCGCCGAGTACGCGGGGGAGATCGGCCGGAGCTTGAGCTTGGTTGGGGATGGCAGAAAGTTGTTGGCTCATGCGGTGATGTGAGGGTAGCACGGCACCTGCGGCATGGCCGACTGCCTTCGGCGCGTCGAAGAAACCGCGTTGCCTCCTTGTGGACGGGTGCCTGTTCTGTTGGGAATATCGCGAGCGTATCAAAGTTGGAAGGCGCACCGATGCAGAAGAGATTCCCAGGATCAGATCTAATTCGATCGGAGCGTAATGCAAGTGGTTGACCAATAAAGGTAGAACCGAGACGTGACGGGTGTCACCGGCAACGGTGTTGGGCCGGCGGTAACGTCTGGGCAACAGGCGATGGATGCGCATCGCAATTGAGGCGCTCCGGTCGACTGCACAGACCGTGAGGAGCGGTCGGCCTATGAACACTAACTGTTCAAAGTGCGGAACTCATCTCTCATCGCCGTGGAGTTTCTGCCCGCAGTGTGGAACTGCGGTGGCGCACGAAGTACACCTGCGCGAGCACGAACATCACCCGGCGCGCGGCGCGTTTGGCGGCTTGTACTTTGGCCTCGTCGCGGCTCCCATTCTGATCATCCCCGGTATATTGCTCTGCCTGCTCGGTTGGGGCATCTTTTTTGGCGTACCGATGATCGTGCTCGGCATTCTCGCGCCGCTGTATGGGCCGGTGGTGGGCATGGGCGAGCACAGAGGCAAGTGTCCGTCGTGCGGAACACGGATGATCAGCATGGATGACGCGAAGGAACACGAATGTCCGGTGTGCACCAAGAAGTTTGCCATCACCGATCACGACGGCGTGGCGGGAGCGCGGTAGCCGGAGGCCCATTATGCAACTAATCGGTTGCAGGTTAGCCCTCCCCCCCATACTCTGTAAAGAAGTTATGTCATTTCTTTGGCTTACGTGAGCCAAGCCACCGCAAAGTCTTCTACAGATTAGACTTATCCGTAGAGTCCTCTGCACAAACGACTTAGGACCTAAGCTGGGAATCAGATGTCCCTGACAAAAGAATCGGCGCGCGCAGATTCTCGCATTGTTCCTCGATCTGAACGGCGCGGGGGTTAGACTGAGCAGCTCGCGGATATCCCGCTCATCCGGCACTAGCTCCAGACAATTCCAATTATGCGCGGACAGCAGGAAATAACCGGCAAATCGGGACGACTTTCTTTGTGGTGCGGAATGACCAAGTTAGACGGCTCAAGGGCTGAACCCCACTTGACACTTCAGAGTGTGTATCAGGAGTTGGCCGGAGACGGTTTGCCGCCGTTGATCTGGATTTCATTGACGACGTGCTGAACCTGGGGTTCTTTCTTTGCCAGATCCTCGGCTTCTCTCCTCTCCTGAGCGGTTCTCACGGTGCCCTTCAGCGTGAGAGTGCCATTGTTTGCCGCGAACTGAATATCCTGTGTTTTCAAGGCACGATGCGACGCGAGGGTTGCCCTGAAGTGATCTTCGATGGCGCTGTCGAGCTGCGCTGATTGCGTCGCGGCCTTCACTTCACCTTGTAGTCCGGCGTTGTCTACCTGGATGCGATCGACAATGGAGTAGCCGGGAGCTGCCTGCCGGGCAACCAGTTCGGCTCGTTGCTTGCGATCGGTTGCGCCGACGATTCCGCTCAGCGTGATGACGCCGGCTTGCCGGTCTTCGGAGACGGTCACGCTGCGCAGGTCGTGCTGATCGAGCGCGTTGTATACAGCCAACTTAACGTCGGGATGATCGCTGCGCATGCAACCCGTGAGGACCATAATTACGGTGATTAGTGAAGTGGCTGCGAAGGGCGGAAGTGGGCGTGAACCAAAGTGGCACATGATGCTATTCACCTCGGCTGACACCAGTTGGGATGCGGGAGAGGATGGCACGGTTGTTCGTTTTGTGGGATGGCGCCACGTGCAATTACAGTGGCGGAATCTCAGCGGGTTGCTCGTGGAAATGGCGCCAGATGGATTCGGCGGTTTTGCGGGAGACGACCGCGGCGAGCGAGTCGGCGGTGGCTTGCTGCACGTCGCGCAAGCTGCCGAAATGAGTCAGCAGGCGCTGACGAGTTTGTTGCCCGACGCCGGGAATGTTGAGAAGCTCGGAGTCGCGGTCGCGCATGGCTCGACGCTGGCGGTGATAGCCGATAGCGAAGCGATGGCTCTCGTCGCGAATCATCTGAATGAGGTGGAGTACGGGCGAGCGGCGATCGAGGACAACGGGTTCATCTTCGTTGCCGTAGAGGTAGATCACTTCTTCTTTTTTTGCGATTGACGCAAGCGGCTGCGAGGTGAAGCCGAGAGACTCCAGTGCTTCAGCGGCGGCGTGAAGCTGCCCGAGGCCGCCGTCGATCAGGATCAAGGAGGGCATGGTGGTGGGTTCTTTGGATGAAGATTCGCGGTTTCCCGCCCATGACTTCGTCATGGATGGGGCACCCAAGTTCTCATTGTTTGCCGCTTCCATGTTGGATGCAGGGGTAGTTTTTCCTTCTTTGGCATCGGCGTCGTCGCGAATGCGGCGATAGCGGCGCGTGACGACTTCGCGCATGGAGGCGAAGTCGTCGACACCGAGTACGGTCATGACTTTGAATTTTCGGTATTGCGACTTGTTCATCTTGCCGTCTTCCCAGACAACCATGGAGGCGACGGTTTCTGATCCCTGGATGTGGGAGATGTCGAAACACTCAATGCGCGTCGGGAGTTCAGGAAGCATGAGAATGTCGGCGAGAGATTCCTGGATAGCTTTTCGAGAGGGCTCAAGAACACGAAAGCGCTGGATGTAAGACTGGTTGGCATTCTGTCCTGCGAGATCGACGAGAGAGCGTTTTTCGCCGCGCTGCGGGACGGCGATTTCGACACGGTGGTCGATGCGCTCGCTGAGGAGCGCGGCGAGGGTATCGCGATCGTCGAAATCGACGGGGACGAGGATTGAGCGGGGGACGTAGTGCTGGTCGATATAGAGCTGTTTGAGAAGAGCGGAGAAGACTTGGCCGGCGTCGAAGGTGGGATTTTGCTCACGAGGTAAAGCTCCTTTCTCTTTTTGCACTTCAACAGCACGCGACCCACTACATGGGTTCCCTGAGCCGTGGCCATCCGAAGCGGATAGTGCGCTGCCCGCCGCCGAAAGAGCAACCGCAGATCCTTCGACTCCCTGCGCTCCGCTTCGGTCGCTCAGGATGACAGGTTCCGAATCTGATCCATCATCGAGAGCTTCGAACAACTCCGGGAGGTCTTCCCAGAAGAATTCTCGGCGGTCGACAATTTTGCCGCCGCGCATATGGAACAGATTGATGGCGAGGCTGCCATCTTCAAAGTGGTAGCCGAAGACGTCGGCATCGTCGCTTTGTTCGGCGGTGGCGATGCGCTGTTTTTCCTGAAGCTGGTGGACCGTCGAGAGCTGGTCGCGCAGGCGGGCAGCGGCTTCGAATTGCTCCGACTCAGCGGCGGCTGTCATACGCGCAGTGAGAGAGCGCTCGAGCTCAGACTGGCGGCCTTCGAGGAAGAGCTGCGCGTCGCGAACGGCTTGTTTGTAAATCTCCGGCGTGGTGAGTTCTTCGACGCAGGGGCCGAGGCAGCGATGAATGTAGTACTGCAGGCAGGCGCGGGGATGGTAGCGCGAGAGATCGACCTTGCAACTGGGGATGAGGAAGCTGCGATGGATGAGTTCAACGACTCGATAGGCGAGATTACCGGGAAAGTAGGGGCCGTAGTAGGCGGAGCCATCCTTGCGCAGGCGGCGAGTGACAAAGACTTTGGGGAAGCGATCGGCGAGAGTGAGCTTGACGTAGGGGTAGGTCTTGTCGTCGCGCAGGAGGATGTTGAAGCGTGGTTTGCGCTGCTTAATGAGGTTGTTTTCGAGGGCAAGCGCTTCGTGTTCGTTGGCGACCAAGATGTAGTCGATGTCGACGGCCTCGCGCATGAGGGAGCCGGTCTTGGCGTTGGCCTGGGAAGCTTCGAGCAGGTAGGAGCGGACACGTGAGCGGAGATTCTTTGCCTTGCCGACGTAGATGACGTCGCCGTCGGCGTTCTTGTAGAGATACACGCCGGGCTGGGTGGGAAGGAGCCGGATTTTCCCGATGAGATCCATTGATGGGGGCAGCGCCTCAGGCGCCAATTCCTAGAATACCGGCCTCGACGAAAAGGGGCCAAAAGACGGGAGATGCAAAGCTTACAGTACAGGGTAAAAAATACATATCCCGAACCATCGTCTATTTTTCCACAGATAGGACATAGCTTGCTTAATTTGAACGAGTTGCAAGAATAGCGTTGTTTGGAGGGAGGAATGCAGTGTAGAAGGCGACACGAAATGTCGCCGCCCGCCTGGTGGTGGTCAAAAAAGAGGGTCAGGCAATATCGAGGCGGTAAAGGAATGGGGAGACCAATGAAGAATTCACATGGATTGCTGATTGCAGCTGCCGTAGCGTTTGTTGGCGTGACGGGTTGCACGACCAAGAACTACGTGAAATCCCAGACAGCGCCTATTGTTGACCACACCAACCAACTGGAACAGAAGACAGCCGACAACAACCGCGCCATACATGATGTGGATGACCGTGCCACGGCGGGCATCAAGCAGGCGCAGAGCGCAGCCGATTCCGCTACCCAGAACGCACAGAACGCGACCAAGGCTGCCGGCGATGCGGATACAGCGGCAAACGATGCCGTTCACCGCGCGGACTCACTGGATTCGGTTGTGAAGGGCTTGGATAATTACAAGTCGATGGCGAATGTCACGGTGAATTTCGGCTTTGACAAGGCTGTGCTGACCAAGGACGACAAGGATCAGCTCGACAGCTTCGCAGCGCAGCTTGGAACCGCGAAGAGCTACATCCTCGAAGTTACTGGAGGGACAGACTCGATCGGCTCTGCCGAATACAACTACGACCTGAGTAATCGTCGCGCCGATGCCGTGGTGCAGTACCTGGCTTCGAAGTACGGCGTTGCGGCACATCGCTTCTACCTGATCGGCATCGGCAAGGACAAGGAAGTTGCCCCCAACAATACCGCTGAGGGACGCAAGCAGAATCGCCGCGTGGAAATACAGCTGTTGAGCAATATGAGCAACGGACAGGCACCTGCAACAACTTCGCAGGCCGCGCCGCCGCCACCCAGCAGCAACTAAAGATCGTTCGAGCTGTTCATAGATTAGGGAGATTAAAGATAGAAAGATTAAAGGCGTGAGTTGAAAGCCTAAATAGATGATTAAAGGCGTGAGCCAATATCGATAAAAAGAATCGATAAATTAAAGCACCAAGAGTTACAGGCCATCCAGGGTAAACCCGGATGGCCTGTTTTCCTTTGGCGGAAATATCAACGAGCCGACTCGAGCTGGCGGATGTGTTCGGCACGGACCTGGGTGGCGGTGAAGAGGCTTAAGAAAGGTGCTCCTTGCGCAGCGACCTCGACTGCGGGGCGGCCATTCGCTTCTTCGCGTTCAACAATGCAGACGACGGCGGCGACGATCATGCCCGCTTCGCGCGCTGCTTCAATGGCGGCGATGGTGGAGGCGCCGGTGGTGCAGACGTCGTCGACGATGACGACGCGGGCGCCCTCGCGGCAGAAGCCTTCGATGCGGCGGCCGGTGCCATGAGCCTTTTCGGCCTTGCGAACGAGGAAGCCGTGGAGAAGGGGTGATCCGGGAAGCTGTTGCGCGCGCCAGGCGCTGGCCGTGGCGACGTTGGAGACGATGGGGTCGGCGCCCATGGTGAGTCCGCCGACGGCGTCGGCGTCGATATGATTCTCCTCCAGGAGTTCAAGCACGGCATGTCCGGTGAGGCGGCCGCCTTCGGCGTGGAGGGTGGTGGTGCGGCAGTCGATGTAGTAGTCGCTGGTGCCACCGGAGGAGAGCTTGAACTGGCCAAGCTTGAAGCTGGTGCGGGCGAGGAGAGAGAGGAGTTGTGCGGCGTGGGTGGACATCAATGCGATTGTAAAGGCCCAAAGTCGCCAGCTTCCAGCTATTAGCCCCTGGCGTTCAGGGTAGTCAGTGAGTCTGAGTCTCTCAATCCGAAACAGAAATGCAAAACCAGATTCTTCGCTTGCCACCTCCAAACTGAAAAGCGTTTGGAGCCTCGTTCACTCAGAATGACATCGCTAATTTGGGAAAGCCTTCTCTCACATCTTGTCGAGGTGTTTGAAACCGCCGGTGCCTAGCAGCATGAAGGAGAAGAGCATGAAGTTGTAGCAGGCATGAACTATGGTGCTTGCGGCGAGCGAACGGGTGCGAAGGCGAACCCAGCAGAGGACGAGGCTGACAAAAATGAGCAGCAGAAACGGACCCAATGACCAGCTGGTCTGCGCGCCATGCATGAGCGCAAAGGGAATGCTGGTGAGCAGGGAAGCCACGATCATGGCGGAAAGAGACCACTGCGGGTTGTCGTCCTCGTCAAGCGGACGCCGGGGCGCGCCGGTGAAGTGTTCGAAGCACCAATCGTATGCAGTACAAAGCGCGGGGAGCAGAAATCCGCGGAACGCCATTTCTTCAAAGAAGGGTGCGAGCGTTACACCAAAGGCGAAGAGGACCCAGGCGGCTCCGGGTGCCTTAAAGAGGTCGTCAATGGGCGCGTTCGCGGGACCGGGCATGAGCACACCGTTGATCATGGCCACGAAGAAGCAAACGACGGCGGCGCTGATGAGCCGTCCTCTGCGGCGGAACGCTGTTTCGCCGTTCCAATGAATCCCGTCGAAGAAAGGCTTACGCCAGATGATGGGGAAGACGATGAGACAACCAGCAAAGGTGATGAAGTACTGAGCCGCCTGACTGCCCAGCGCGTAACGGTAATCGGTAGCGGCTTCGGCGAGGCTGGTGATGCCAAAGATACGGAAGTGCAGCCCGAGCGGCACGATCATCATGGTCCCGATCAAGCCGAAAAGAATCAGCAGGCCGAGCAGCGCGACGTGGCCGAGATGTGGAATGCGTTCTTCACTGAAAGAAGTGAGTGATGGCTGCGGTTGGACGTCAAATGTCGGTTCACGGAAAAGCTCTTCGCCGACGGGAAGTGCACCGTTGATCGCGGGTGCGGCGAGGTCAGACGACGGGTTGGGATCTTCGGGTTCGCCGGTCCATTCTGCGGGCGGTGCTGGGGTGTTTTCAGGTGCGAGGGGATCTGTGGAAGGCGGTGCGACGTCTTCGCCGGCGAGTGAATCCTCGGGCTCGTTCGGCATTGGTTCGGGGAATGTGCTCATGCGCGCACCGGTTTCTTGTTGGGGGATTTTTTTGCTGGCCTCGCCGCTTTTGCCTTCAACGCAGGCTGTGTTCGGCGAGATGACGTCGCGACAGCAACCGCAGATCCTTCGGCTCCCGTTGGTCGCTCAGGATGACAAGCTTTTTGGAGAAGCGAACCGTTGGTGGAGATTTCGTCGGACGTGATCTCTTCGAACTTTCCGTTGTGGAGGCGTAGTAGCGGGCGAGAAACTCGCCGGTGTAGGAGCCGGGAGTCTTGGCGATTTTGGCGGGGCGCCCTTCGCCGACGATGCGGCCGCCATCTTCTCCGCCTTCGGGGCCGAGGTCGAGGATCCAGTCGGCGTTGCGGATGACGTCGAGATTGTGCTCGATGATGATGACGGAGTTGCCGAGGTCGGTGAGGCGGTGGAGGACTTCGAGGAGTTTGCGGACGTCGTCGAAGTGAAGGCCGGTGGTGGGCTCGTCGAGCAAGTAGAGAGTGCGGCCGGTCTGGCGCTTCGAGAGTTCGCGGGCCAGCTTCATGCGCTGCGCTTCGCCGCCGGAGAGCGTAGTGGCGCTCTGGCCGAGGTGCACGTAGCCGAGGCCGACGTCGACGAGGGTCTGCAGCTTCTGGCGCACGGTGGGAACGTCGGCGAGCACGGTGAGCGCGTCCTCAATGGTGAGGTCGAGGATGTCGGCGATGGAGTGGCCGTGGAATTTTACGGCGAGGGTCTCCTGGTTGTAACGGCGCCCGTTGCACACTTCGCACTGGACGTAGACGTCGGGCATGAAGTTCATTTCGATGCGGCGCTGGCCGTCGCCCTGGCAGGCTTCGCAGCGGCCGCCGGCGACGTTGAAGCTGAAGCGGCCGGGCTTGTAGCCGCGCTCGCGCGCCTCGGGAAGCATGGCGAAGAGATCGCGGATGGGCGAGAAGACCTGCGTGTAGGTGGCGGGGTTGGAGCGCGGGGTGCGGCCGATGGGGGACTGGTCGATGCGGATGACTTTGTCGATCTGGTCGGCGCCTTCGAGCGACTCGTGCACGCCGGGTTCTTCGCGCGAGCCGTAGAGAGTCTTGGCGAGCGAGCGGTAGAGGATGTCGTTGATCGAGGGTGCTTTTTCCGCTGCCGCTGACGCCGGTGACGACGGTCATGACGCCAAGCGGAATGCGGATGGTGAGGTCCTGCAGGTTGTGCTCGCGCGCGCCGTTGACGGTGATCCACTTGCCGGTGAGCGGACGCGGCTCGGGGCGATGGAGGATGCCGCTAGCGCCGGAGAGATATCGGCCGGTGAGCGATTCGGGGCAGGCCATGATGTCTGCCGGTGTGCCCTGGGCGACGACGTGGCCGCCGAGGCGGCCGGCGCCGGGGCCGAGATCGAGAACATAGTCGGCGTGGCGGATGGTTTCTTCGTCGTGTTCGACGACGAGGACGGTGTTGCCGAGATCGCGGAGCCGGACGAGGGCTTCGATGAGGCGGGAGTTGTCGCGCTGATGGAGGCCGATGGAGGGCTCGTCGAGGACGTAGAGGACGCCGCGGAGGCGCGAGCCGATCTGCGTGGCGAGGCGGATGCGCTGGCCTTCGCCGCCGGAGAGCGTGGCGGCATTGCGGTCGAGCGAGAGGTAGTTGAGGCCGACGGCGCAGAGGAACTCGAGGCGCTCGATGATTTCGCGGCGGATGCGGTCGGCGACGAGGGCCTCGCGCGCGGTGAAGTTGAGCTCGTATGCGGCGGAGAGCGCGCGATTGAGCGGAAGGGCGGTGAAGTCGGCGATGGAGAGGCCGTTGATCTTGACGGCGAGCGACTCGGGGCGCAGGCGCTTGCCGCGGCAGGCAGGGCACGGAGTCGCGGACATGAAGGTCATCATGTACTCGCGGTAGCCGTCGCTGCGGGCTTCTTCGATGGTGTCGCGGAGGTAGTTGAGAATGCCGTGGAAGCCGGTGCGGGGCGCTTCGCCCTTGGGCGGGCCGTAGACCAGGATGTGCTGCTGCTTGGGCGGCAGGTCCTCGAAGGGCTTCTTGAGGTCGATGTTGTAGCGTTCGGCGGCAAGGTTGATGAGGCGGAGCAGGTATTGCGAGGCGGAGCCGGGGCCGAGGCCGCCGTCGAGCAGGGGCTTGGACCAGTCGGTGATGACCTTGGCGGGGTCGAGATCGTAGAGCGAGCCGAGGCCGTGGCACTCCGGGCAGGCGCCGAAGGTGGAGTTGAAGCTGAAGCTGCGCGGCTCGAGTTTGGGCACGTCGAGGCCGCAGTCGGGGCAGGCCATGGAGGAGGAGAAGAGCTGCTCTTCGCCGTTGGCGAAGTCCGATGAGGACCAGGCCATTGGCGAGCTGGAGAGCCTTGGTGACGGCGGCTTCGAGGCGCTTTTCGACCGAGGGTTTGCCGAGCTGATGGATGCCGGTGTCCCACCCTTGGCTGCGCCAGGATGAGGCACCCGTCGACCCGGTCGATGATGGACTTCTGCAGGCGATGGGCCACTCGCAGTTTCAGCTGACATTGCTTCAGCAGGATGCGGTCGACGATGGCTTCGATGGTGTGGTTCTTGCGCCTGTCGAGAGCAGGGCGGCTCGGAGAGATCGATGATCTCGCCATCGACGCGGGCGCGAAACCCTTGCTGATCAAGCTGATCGAGCAAGTCCTTAAACTCGCCCTTGCGGCCGCGGACGACAGGGGCCATGACGGTGACGCGCTCGCCGGTGCCAAGTTGCAGGATGCGCTGGACGATCTGCTCGGCGGTCTGGCGGGTGATGGGGCGGCCGCAGTTGGGGCAGTGCGGCGTGCCGACGGAGGCGTAGAGCAGGCGGAGGTAGTCGTAGATCTCGGTGATGGTGCCGACGGTGGAGCGGGGGCTGCGGCTGGTGGTTTTCTGCTCGATGGAGATGGCCGGGCTAGAGGCCTTCGATGGAGTCGACGTCGGGGCGCTCGATCTGGTCGAGGAACTGGCGGGCATAGGCGGAGAGCGTTTCGACATAGCGGCGCTGGCCCTCGGCGTAGATGGTGTCGAAGGCGAGCGAGCTCTTGCCGGAGCCGGAGAGGCCGGTGACCACGGTGAGGGTGTTGCGGGGGATGCGCACGTTGATGTCGCGCAGGTTATGCTGGCGCGCCCCGCGCACCGAGATGTGAGTGATGGACATGGTCAGGCGAAGTGGAGACGGCGGGTGCTGTGAACCTTCGTTATAGAGCCCCGTCCAGGATTACGGACGTACTTAGGGGTATTCTATTTGGCAACAGAAACAAGGGTCAACGCGCCTGATTTTCTGCGACAATCCTTGCAACAAAGCTTCAGCGTCTAATGAAAATGGAAGCATGAAGCAAATAAATGAAGAGGAACTTTCCCCAGCGATATTCGACGGGGGTCTAAAAAGATGGCAGACGTATTTTCCTTAGTGATGTTGGTTTGCGCCGCAGTTGGATCGATGGCGTTTGGTGTTCTTACCGCTTATGCAATATTTCGCGTTGGCTTTGCGCTGATGCGGCCGCGTACAGCGCCGGTGCCCATGAAGGTGCAGCCGCAACTAGCCCCTGAATAATCGAACCTCCAAGTAAAGAATCATTGACTGCTGCAGGATGCGGCGGTCTCGAATTATCTGCTTTTCTGGCTATTTTTCGATCAAAAATGCAGCTAAAAAGCGGGAAACCGTGGCATTAACCGTGCTTTATTGCTGAGGATTCTGTTGCTGCTGCTGTATTTGCTGCTGCTGCAGGAGTTGCCGCTGCTGCATCTCTTCCATCACCTGCTGTGGAGTGCGGACGGGGCCATTGGGGCCGAATCCCGGACGCGGGCCGTTTGGTGTCTGAGGAGGCTGAACTGGAGCCTGGGGTTGAGGTTGCTCCTCTGGCTGCTCGGAAATGTCCTCATCCCCGTCCTGCTGCGGGCGATTCATGGAGTTGGGCGCAGCGCTCGAGGAGCGGGACTGGCGGGGGCTAAGGACAACTTCGCGCGGAGCGCCGTGGCCAATGTTTCCCGCAAGCAGCACGTTGTATCCAGAGCCCTGTAAAAGTTGCGAGATCACATCGCGCGCCTCACCTGGACCGTAATTTCCATAAACGCGGAGGTCGGCGCCCATACCTTCGATCTTCGTGCCCGTCTCAGTAGAGACCTCGCTGAGAATCTGCTGGAGGCTGGCATTGGAGGCATTGATGCGCAGGCCGGTGGCATCCCATACGACCGAAGCGGGATTGGGCTTGTCATTCACCGGCCAATCGGGCATGGGAGGCGGAGTTTGTGCGACGGGAGCAGGAGCGGACTGCTGATTCGCGGATGCTTTATGGGAGCGTGGTTGTTTCGCGTGCGGTTGTTCAGCGCCGGGAGACGTGGATTGCGCCACACTCAACGAGCCGCAAATCAGGCTGCCAGCCAGGAATGCGCTGGATAGCACCACACACTGCCAAGTGGAGGGTGGAGGGATGCGAAATTGCAGCGCTGCAAATGTACGCATGGGAAACACTTCGATGGGGTCGGGCGCGCCCGCAGGGTCGGATTCGAACCACCCCACTGCATTAGACTATCAGTGGCCGTCGAACGCTCATATAGTTTTCAGAGCGTGTTTCGTAAATCGGCGTATGCGGCCGGCGAAGTTCATGGAACCGGCTTGTCTCCCGGTCCCACATTCGGTGAAGCGGAGAGCACTCAAGTTTCGAAGCACGCTTTGCGGAAGAGAGGAAACGCAACAAATGCGCCTCTGCTTGAGGAGTTTCATTGCCGCAATTTTGATAGCGGCCCCAGCGGCGGGATTTGCCGCAAGTTGCACAACGCAGTCGGCATTAACGCCGGAAGACCGTGGCACGCTGGCATCCCTGGGAGAGCAGCTTTCCGACGCTGTGCTGCGACAGGATACGAGCGCGCTGCAGACTGTACTGCTCCCATCCCTGGCGGGGCAATGGGACGGGATTCGCGGGGCCGTGGAGCAGGCTGCGCCGTTGGTAAAAGGCGGCAAGGTTCAGCTCCGCAACGTGTATCTGCTGGATGCAACCACGTTGACGGCGCCATCGGACACGCAGTTCTTCTGCTCGAATGCCAATGGATCGATGACCGTGACAATCAGCATGCATGCGCTGCCGCCGGGGAAGTACGCAGTGCTGCTTTCGGATGCGGCGGGATCGCCTTTGGCGGGGCAGATGGGATTTGTACTCGCGTGGGATACGACAGGTGCTTCGGGCTGGAAGCTAGGCGGATTTTCAGCGCGGCAGGGCGCCTTCGACGGGCATGACGGAGTGTGGTACTGGACGCGTGCGCGCGAACTGGCGCACAGCAATCTGCCGTGGGCTGCGTGGTACTGCTACGATGCCGCGCGCTACCTGGAACTGCCGGTGGACTTTCTCTCATCGCCAAACCTGGACAAGCTGATCCAGGAGCAATCGCAGATCAAGGGTGGCCCATCGGAAGACACATTTCCGTATTCTGTGACCAGCGGCGATCGTACCTGGAAGATCGATGGCATTCGGCTGGATGCATCGCTGCACGAGCCGGACCTGGGCGTGACGTATGAGTCGACGGGAACAGGCGATCCTGCAGTAGCGCGGACAGAAGCGATTGCCGTGCTGGGCGCACTGCTGAAGGCGCAGCCGGGATTGCGCGAGAACTTTCATGGGATGTGGGCCTATGCGTCGACGAACGGGAAGGTGACGCCAGTGATGGAATTGCCGATGGCGCAGATACCGTAAAGGCAGCTCACGGTTCAGAGTTCGCAGTGAAGAAGTGGACAGTGGCCAGTGAACAGTGATCAGAGTTGTTGAAATGAGGAGCGAGGTTTGGTGAGATTGATTGATTTGCGGTCGGATACGGTGACGCGGCCTACGCCGGAGATGCGCGCGGCAATGGCGGCTGCTGAGGTGGGTGATGATGTGTACGGCGAGGATCCGACCGCCAACCTGCTGGAGAAGCGGGCTGCGGAGATCTTCGGGCGCGAGGATGCGCTATTTGTGCCGACGGGCACGATGGGGAATCAGATTGCGATCCGATTGCTGACCCAGCCGGGGCAGGAAGTGGTCTGTGAATCGCGCTCGCACATCCTCGATTGGGAGATGGCGACGACGGCGGTGTTCTCAGGCTGCCTGGTGCGCGCGGTGCCGACGGAGCGCGGCACACTGACCTGGGCCGACATTGAGCCAGTGATCTACAAGTGCGGATCGTTTCGCGCAGCGACCGGTTTGATCGAGATTGAAAACACGGCGAACCTCACCGGCGGGCGCTGCACGTCTCTCAAGATAATGGAAGAGATTTGGACGAACGCGAAAGAGCGCAAGCTGCCAGTGCACCTGGATGGCGCACGAATTTTCAACGCTTCCACGGCGCTGGGCGTAGATGTCAAGACGCTGACGCGTGGATTTGACACCGTCATGTTCTGCCTGTCAAAGGGACTGTGTGCGCCGGTGGGGTCGATGCTGGTGGGATCGGCGGAGCTGATGGGGCAGGCGCGGATCTATCGCAAGGCGCTGGGCGGCGGAATGCGGCAGGTAGGCGTGCTGGCGGCGGCGGGGTTGATTGCGCTGGAACAGATGCCGGCGCGGCTGCATGAGGATCATGCAAATGCACGGCTGATTGCGGAGGCACTTTCGCATCTCGACTGCGTGGAAATCGACGTCGATTCGGTAGAGACCAACATCGTGATCTTCAAGCTCACTGGTGAGGTGAGTGCGGCGGAGCTTGTGGCGCGATTGAAGGCTCGCGGCATATTGATGAGCACAGTGGGGCCGAATGCGATCCGAGTCGTTACGCATCACGATGTCAGCCGCAACGATTGCCTGGCGGCGATCGTAGCGCTGAGCGCCGAAGTGGAAGTGGCGGCGTAGGAGTCGAATTTCAGAGAATCTGAACCAACAAAAAACGCCCTCACCCAGTTGAACCTGGTGAGGGCGCTTTGATTGGGAGAGGCTTGGCTCGTCGTTATGCAATGTTTATGACCAGTTTCAGGCCAGCGAAAAGCCCGGCCGAAGCCGGGCTTTTGGGTTGATCCAGCAAGTTGGTTACACCATTGCGGCTACGGGCTGTGGCGTTGATGTCGCCACAGTCGTGACTATCTCCGTAGATGTGGGCTGCGCCGGGATGTGTGCGCCGCGGGTGAGGCGGTGCACGAAATGATACGGAGGCCAGGGGCCGGATACCTGCATCTGGCAGTCGTGCATCATGGCGCTGGTTGTGGTGAATTTGTTCTGGTAGCGCTCCACGTACTTGCGATCGATCAGGTGGGCGATATCGAGGACCATCTTTCCGGTTTCGGTGAGGCGACAGCTTACTTCTTCATCGAGGGGCATGAAGAGGCGGTGCATCTGGAAGCTGACCGCGCGGGCCCTGGTCTGGCGTTCCCGCTGGCGTGCTGCCGTTTCGCGCAGATTGGTCAAATAACCACGGCCCACTTTGTCTGCCGGGAGCTGGGTCAATTCGCGACCGCAAGCGCAGTCGTCGACGAGGATCTTGAGGTGCATCTCGGTTTTGCCGCGCAGCTTGTCGATGTTACCGAGGAACTGTCGCTGGTTAGATCGGATGGATTTGCGGAGGCTTTCGTCGTCATTGAAGATGGTGCCGAAGCGGAAAGGAAGGACGGTGGAGTGCTTGAAGCAATCAGCAATGACTCTTGCATGATCCACACCCGATTTCTGGTTCAAACTTTCTGCCGGGTTGTGTTCGCTAACGATAATGGCGAGGTCACTGGCTGGGTAGAGGAAAACCTGATTTCCGCTTACTCCGTGGACTGCTTCAAGCGGAACGGGTTTTCGGTGGCGTGCTAGTTCAGGGAAGGCTTGTTTTTCACCAATGCAATAGGCATACCATGCCATATGGAGGCACTCCGTGTGCGGGACGCGGGTAAGCGCCGCTCGTTAGTGAAGCTCTGTGAACTCAGTGTGGACAGCGGTTCGACACAGGGCGAATGATCCCCAATTGAACTACCGGGAATAGTAGTCCCGCCATAAGACGACTGGCAATGTTTTGCATCACGAAGATCGTAAAAGGTGAGTAGGGAGATTTAAAACATATTCACAATACGCAAATTATTATTTCCTACATCAAAATCTGGAGAAACAGGGGCTGGATTTGGGTGAGATGGACAGTTTTGGGGCCAGCGAGAGCTCTGTTTGGGGCAGAGGGACGTCGCTTAGAAACGAATGAGGTAGGCAATCCGGATACATAGCAGGGCAGAAAACAGGATGGAGACGACCAGGAGGATCACGACCAGGCGCATGAAGGAAGAGGTACGTTTGGCGAGTTTGGCGACATGTTCGATCAACTCGGCCTGATCAGCAGCATTTTTCTGCACAGATTCCTGGAGCGCGGCGAAGTCGTCTTCAAGGCGGCGCAGGGTACGTTTCTGCTCGCTGGTGTGGAAAGCGAGGGCACGGTGATCGGCCTGGAGGCGGGAGATTGACTCTTCCAGTGGCTTGAGATTCACCTGCTGTGCAGGGTGATTGAGCAGATTGGATGCCGCAGCGACGACGTTGCCTTCGAGCAGCGGTAGCATCTTGCCGACGAGAGGCAGAACCGTTTTTGCGATGCCGATGGCGCGTTCGAACCTGGTGGGTTTTTGTGGATTAGGCGAGGAGCGGGCGAGGGCAGTTGGAATCGGAACCGGTTTGTAGGTTGGAGGCGGGAGAACGGCTGCGATCGGTTGAGGAGGTGGAGCTGGCCTGGACAGTGCTTCCGGGCTGTCGTAGTTGGCGTGGCGAACCTTTGGCCTGAGTGGGGACATCGATTCCCGAGCCGCGGATTCAGGGACTACTTCAGCTACCTGGCGGGAAGATGCGATAGGGTCGGTCGGATCTGGACCAATGGGATCAATCATGGAAGCACCGTTCTTTTCACTATAGGGGAAGCCGCGCGAAAGCCCAATTCTGAAAAACCGGGACGCAATTCTCGTATGCTTTGGAGCAGGAGCCAAGTGTGAAACGAGTAATTGCACGTCCTTTGCGCAGTTTGCAGCGCAATATTCTGGCTGGGATCATCACGATAGGGCCGCTGTTTGTGACGTGGCTCGTATTCAGTTTTGTGCTTGGGAACCTGGCAAAGGCGGGTTTGCCGCTCGTGCATATGCTGACGTCGGTCTTTCCCCAAGAAGGACTGGCGCAGCCGTGGGCGCAGTCGGTGGTGGCGGTCGTACTGACGCTGGTGGTGCTGTATGTGCTTGGACGCGTGACTTCGCTGGTGATCGGGCGGCAGGCGTTCGGCCTGTTTGAGTCGCTGCTGGAGCGTCTCCCATTTGTGGCCAAGGTGTATACATCGGTGCGGCAATTGCTGGACTCGATGATGGCGAAGAAGGACACCAGTCAGAGGGTAGTACTGGTGGATTTTCCGATTGCCGGACAGAAGAGCATCGGGTTTTTGACGCGCACGATGGTCGACTCAAACACCGGCGAAGAACTGGCAGCAGTTCTGCTGCCGAATGCGATCAATCCGACATCGGCGTTTCTGCAACTGCTGCCGCTGAGCCGGGTGACCAGCACGGATCTGACGATGGAGCAGGCAATGAGCATGCTCATGACGGGAGGCGCGGTGGCGCCGGAGAGCCTGCAGTTCTCGCAGCCGGAGGCATTGCCGAACGAGTCGGCTGCGGTGCTTACTCAGCCGCGTTAGTTGCGGGGCTGTCGACAGCGATTTCTTCGGCAACCTCGCTTTCGTGGGCGACCTTGCGCAGGCTGACGTGCTCGAACTGCGCCCAGATGAGGCCGACGGGGATCGTCGAAAGGAATGTGACAAGGAGCAGCGAGGCTGCGCAAGCAGTGGCTGCTTCGGGAGACGCACCGATGAGGCCTGTGATTGCTGCGGCAACAATTCCAATTTGCGTGAACCAGCCGAGCACGGGAAGCTGGAAGATGCTGGCGCCGCCGCTAGCGATCATAAGGAGCACGCACTTGGGAGGAGTGAGTGAAGCCAGTTCGGGGCTTGCCGTGAAGGCGCGACAGGTAGTCAGGTAGGCGTATGCGATGAGGGCCCACATGGCGATTGAGAGCGAGGCGGTGACCGCGAATTCCGAGAAGGAACGCATGGTGTCGAGGCCCGCATGGAAGGTGCGGATCTTCTCGCCGATGGCGGCTCCGAGTCTTTTTGAAACGAGGCCAAAGCTGTGTTCGCAGAATGAGGCAACTGAAGCGCCCCAGAGACGCACGGCGACAAGGAAGAGCGCGCCGAGGAAGGTCAGTGCCAGTCCGCCGTATCGCGCGAAGAATGCTGCAAGCAGAGGTGAATGGTGCTGCATGGTGGAGACCATGCCAGAGTGGCTAGTTGCCTTGACAATGTCGGCTTGCGGTATCCAAAGCATGGCGACAGAAAAGATCAGCGCCATTGATCCAGCGTCGAAGAGCCGCTCAACGATATAGACGGCAAATTGAGAGCTCAGGGGAAGGCCGGTTTTTTTTGAAACAAGATAAGGACGGACGGGGTCTGCCACGCGACCGATGAGAGCGATGGCAGTGAAGCCGATGACCTGGGTTCCCAGAAGCGAAAATGGAGGGACTCTCTTGTTGTGCTTGAGCAGGGCGGCCCAGCGGACCGAGCGGAAGACGAAGCCCAGGTAGATGCAGCCGATGCCGAGAGCGATTCTGCGCCAGTCGGCTTCAGCCAGTTGTGTGCGGAAGACGCCAAACTCGAAGTGGAATTTCTGCCGTCCCCAGATAAAGAGCGCTACCAGCGCGGCCAAGACGACCAAGCCCAATATCAACTGTTTCTTCTTCAAGCGTTCTCCGTTTCGATTGTTGATTTTATTGTATGGCCGGGGCTTTTTCGGGAGGTTACGGAGATGCGAAGTTCGTGATATCGCGAATGGGTGGGAAGAGGACTATCGGACATGGAAGGCGCTGAGGCTGGCAGCAGCGGCACCGCTTTTGCGGGCCTCGGCTTCGCGGGCGAGCACGCGGCGGTTGAATTCATGGATGACTCGGGCCACATAGGCGCGGGTCTCGTGGTAAGGCGGGATGCCGTGGTATTTGTCGACGGCTGCGGGGCCGGCGTTGTAGGCGGCGAGGGCGAGGGCGATGTTGTCGTGGTATTTCACGAGCAGGTCATTCAAGTAGGCTGAGCCGCCACGCACGTTTTCATCTGGCCGGAAGCTGTCGTCGACGCCCTGTTCCGCGGCGGTCCCGGGCATGAGCTGCATGAGGCCGCGGGCACCGGCGCGACTGACGGCGCGGGTGTTGCCGTTGCTCTCAGCCTTGACGACGCTTGCGAGCAGATCTGCGTCGAGGTTGTGCTGCTGGCCGGCCGCGGCGAGCATTTCGTTGAGGTCGGCGGGGTTGAGTCTTGCGTCAGTACCCAGCTTGGCAGTGTTTGAAAGCTGCGGAGGCGGAGGATCGGGGACGGTTTCGAAACTCGCTATTTCCTCGGGTCGGAATTCGATATAGCTGCTCTGGCCGGGGTTCATGTAGAGGCGGACCATCGAGCCGACGGCGGCGTGGTGATTGCAGCGCATGTCAAATCCATTGGCGAGAAGAACGCGCTCGGCGGCGAAGGCCGGAGAGACGAGCGCGGCGGCGAAGGTCAGGACGATGGCGACGATTTGAAGAGGTAAACGCAAACGGATTTCCTGTTGCTTCAGACTTTAGCAGAGACGCGGCGCGCCACGGCCATCTCCAAAGTCACGGCCACGCCATCTTCATCATTGGGCGGCGTTTGCTTCCAGCCGCGGGTTTTGGCGAGGGTGCGCAGGTCGTGAGCAGCGTTGGACATCAAGACCGCCTGCCCTGCCCATTCGAGCATATCGACGTCGTTCCAGTTGTCGCCAATGGCCATGGTCTCTTTGCGGTCGACGCCTAGGCGGGCGGCGAGCCGCTGGAGCGCCCATCCTTTCGAGACTCCCGGGGGCAGCAGGTCGAGGATGGAGAGGTCGCGCGAAGGGTATTCGGTGCGGACGGCCTCGCAGAAGCTGCTCCATTCGCTGGATTTGAGAGCCTTCTCGGCGAGACGCATTTTATCGAGGCCGCCCGTGACCATGCCCTGAATGGGGTCATTCCCGTCTTCGAGTGCCATTTCAAGTGGCTTGACCACATCGATGGCGTCGCGATTGGCTTCGACCCACAAGGCGATTCTCTGATGCGCCTGCTCGAAATCTTCGAGGACCAATTCGCCTGGCCCAAGCTGATCGAAGGTAAAGACCAGTGTTCCGAAGGGGCGGAGCAATCCGCAGAGGCCTCGCGCCACACGGGCTTCGAGTTGGGAGCGGTCGATGGGGCGCCGTCGAGAGTTCGAGTCACTGCTCCATTGGACGTGATGAGGGGCATATCCGCTTGCAGGCCGAGTCCTTCAAGCAGGGGAGCCGTGTAGGCCGTGCGGCGACCGGTGGCGATGGCCACGGTAATTCCGGCCTGTTGCGCGGCGCAGGAGCGCCTGCACGTTGCGGGGGCTGATGGTCTGGCTGAAAGTGGGCAGCAGTGTGCCGTCCATGTCGATCGCCACGAGGCGAACGGGGGGATGCATGAATCTAGTGTACCGGGAGATGGCTCTCAGTCGGTAACGCATTTAAAGACTGCAAGTTCCGCGCCAATTGAATCGCTGTTCCCATTCGGAGTGGTGGTAAAGCTGCCCGCTTTCGATGCTCGAGAGCGGGATTGGATTCTGACCTAGACGGTCGATGCCGAATACCTAGAACGAAGGCTGCAACGCCGAACGGCCGGTTATTAGTATCCTAATAAATAGTTGACTAAGAAACCAATTTCAAGCTAAGCTCTTTTCATGAGTAAAGGCGAAGCAGCCGCGCATCCGGTCAGCGATTTACGTGATCACATCGGGTTCTGGATGCGGGGTGTATCAAACCATGTTTCTCACTCTTTTTCGCAGAAGATCCAGAAGAGCAGAGTAACGGTTGCCGAGTGGGTGGTGCTGCGCGAGATGTACGACCACGACTGTACCTCTCCGAGCAAGATTGCCGAACTGACTGGAATGACAAGGGGCGCGGCATCGAAACTGATCGACCGCCTGGTAGAGAAGCGCCTGATCTCGCGCGAGGAACGAAGCGACGACCGTCGCTACCAGGACATTCGGTTGACTGATGCAGGCACACAGTTGGTGCCTGCACTGGCGACGCTGGCCGATCGCAACGATCGAGAATTCTTTGCGCCGCTCACTGCCGGCGAGCGCAGGGAACTGCTGGCAATTCTGAAAAGGCTGGCGCAAGCACACAAATTGAACAAGGTTCCCACACAATGAGGAGGGTTATGGATACGCAAGTAATGAATGAACAAGCAATTCGCGAGATTCTTGCAGAAACGCATGCGGGGAAGCTGATATTCCCTGAAGTAGTGGGCCGAATGCTGGCCGCCGGAGTTGAGTCTTACTTTGTGGATGTGCCGCGAGCTGAGGACATCGTCTACCTGCGGGACGGCACAACCCTGGCAGTCAAAATGCACCTGACGATGGACGCGGTCGCAGAGGAGTTTTCAGAAGGCGGAATTGTCGCGGCGATCCGCGCCGCGCAACGCGATGAAATTCGCTATCCCGAGTTCATGCGCCAGGCTTGTGCAGCAGGTGTGGTTGCATATTGGGCGTTTCTGACCGGCAAGAAGGTGATCTACTTCGGGCGCCAGGGAGGATTTCACGTGGAGCATTTTCCGGGAGCCAAATGACCGATTTGCAATCGCTGGAGACCAGTTCATTCCAAGCACGAACCTCGGATTCACGAGATTGGGTAGACTGGGTGTATGGAACGGATGTGCACACATTGCCACGCTGCGCTGGCTTCGGACACGAAGGCGGACTGGTGTCCAGCATGCGGAGGCGCGCTGGTGGAGCGTGCCGAGCTGCCGTCTTCTACGGCAAAGGCCGCGCCGGCTGAGGTGGATCATCGCGGTATCGTGCTGCCGCGGCGACATGCGGTTGGCGGAATTATCACGCCGCAGTAAATCCCGCTGTACATGCGGAGTTGCATTGATCGTTATTGAGCGCATCACGCCAGAGGCCTCTCTTGTCTTCAAAGACATTCGCCTGCGCGCTCTGAAGGATTCTCCCACGGCGTTTTCCAGTACCTACGCGAAAGAATCGCAACTCCCCGATGCGGAATGGAGGAAACGCGCAGCGCGTTGGAGCAGCGGTGGATCCGCCGGATTCCTCGCGTTTGACGGAGATTGCGGGTGCGGGATGGTTTTCACCTTTGCCGAGGAGCAGGATGCGCGCCGCGTACACGTGGTTTCGATGTGGGTTGCTCCAGAGGTTCGGCGGGAAGGCGTGGGGAGCAGATTGATTGACGCAGTCGTGGAGTGGGCGCGATTGCGTGGGATCCACCAGGTAAAGCTGATGGTGACGAGCGTCAATCAGGGTGCGATCGCATTCTACGAACGCATGGGGTTCGGGATGACGGGGAAGACCGAGGTGTATCCGAACGACTCGGCTATCACGGAGTATGAGATGGTGCGGGCAATGCGTTGAACCGGAGAATCTCCGGCCGAAGGGCGATTCGTCTGGATTCGCTCGATCCCAAGGTGAGGAGTTATTTCCTTCAATCCAATCGGTTTCAACAGTAAATCAAGAGAAAGCACGATACATATGGGACGTTTTTCATCAGTACATTACCAAAAAATGCGACTGGGAGAGTAAGCAGGCGAGACATCACTGTGCCTTTGGATAGAATTAGTTCCCATGGGGATGGTTTTTGGCAACGGGTGGGAGGGGCGCGTTGTCGAGGGGCGATTTCCGCTCCTGGAATGGTTGGAAGGCTCGGAGAAATCCTGCTCGTTTCTTACCGTCCTGCAGGGGATGCAGGAAGCCCTCATTCAACTGAATCTGGCGGGTGGTGTCGAGGCGGACGCATTCATTGGTCAGTGGACTTTCGCAATGAGCCTGTCTCATCCGCATTTAGCAAAGGTATTTGCGGCGGGTCGATGCGTCATCGATGGTCGCGACCTGGTATATGTTGTCACGGAACGCCCCTACGCGACTCTTTCAAAGATGATTGAAGACAGAAGGCTGAAAGCAGACCCGGCCAGGGAGTTCTTTAATCCGGTTCTCGACGCGCTTTCTTACCTTCACAAGAACAGTGTCGTCCACGGTTTTGTAAATCCATCGAACATCCAGTTGGCTGACTTAAAGCCGAAGCTGGCAATGACCGATTTGCTAGTTGCGGGCTCGGCCAAAAGGAGCATCCCAGGAACTGGCAAATACGATGCGCCCGAGCTGCAGCATGGCGTGGTGACGGCGGCGGCAGATGTGTGGTCAGTTGGTATGACCATGTGGGAAGCGATGACCGGAACTCCGCTCTCCTGGGACTCATCGCGTAATGAGGATCCCACCGTCACGGAAGCGCTGCCTTGTCCCTTTCGCCAGATTGTGCAGGACTGTCTTCGAGTCGATCCTCTCCGCCGGTGCACAATCGAGTCTGTTCTGGAACGACTGGACACGAGCAAATCCATCCCGCTTGCCGATAGCGTAAGTCCGATTCCGGTCAAGATGGATATCCCCGTGCCTGCCGCGACGCCAGCCCCGGCAAGCGAGATTCCGATCAAAGACGCGCCGACAAAACTCCGTTCGCGCATAGAAGAAATCGACGCGGAAGAAACTACCGAACCGGTTCTTTTCTCCAAGTCGCTTACGCACTTTGAAGAAACACCGCTACACCGGTTTCGGGTTATACCTTATGCGATTGTCCTTCTCGCAGTGATTGCGATTGTCTCGTTCCTGCTGGTGCGCAAATACCAGAAGATGAACACTCCGCCAGCAACGGCGAATCAGAGTGCGCCCGCGATCAGCCCGCCTGTACCGCAGCAGCAACCCGCCGCCCCTACCCCCGCTCCTGCCCCTGCTCCACCGGTGGCAAGTCAAACAGAGCCTGACACTAGTCAGCCTGCATCGGAAACGCAGCCTACCGACTCTTCGCCGGCTGAAACGCAGAGCGCGCCAACGGTGAGCGAACCGGCCCCACAGCCGTCCGAACCATCGGTTCCGCATCACGCGCGGGTTGTGGAGAATGCAGATGGGGAAGTTGCAAGACGAGTACTGCCCGCCGTATCGCCGGGCGCCCTGAGCGGGATGCGCAGGCCTGTAGAGGTCCTGATACGCGTCTCGGTGAACGAAGAGGGAAGGGTGGCCGATGCCTCATATGTTTCGCCGGGCCCAGGGAATTATTTCGCCAGACTTGCACAACGGACAGCGTTGTCATGGGAATTTACGCCACCGATGCGGAACGGCGATCCCAGGCGGAGTGTCTGGATGCTCCGGTTCTACTTCGAGAGAGAGAAGACCGAGGTCACCGCGACCGAAGAGAAGCAATAGCAGGTCGAGCATTCGCGCAATCTAACAGACTCTGGCTTTACGGTCGGAGATCGAAGAAGCGACGCAGCTATTCGTAGCGGAGCGCCTCGGCTGGACGGATGCGGGCGGCGGTCCATGAGGGATAGAGAGTCGCGAGGAGCGAGATTCCGATGGAGACCGCAGAGACGAGGATTCCATCGAGCCATCTTGGCGCGAAGGGAAGCGTGTCGATGGCGTAGACGTCGGGTGAGAGTTGGATGTGATAGTGGCTGCCAGCCCACGCACCGATGTAGCCGAGGATAAGGCCGAGCGCGGTTCCGACGATGCTGATGAGGAAGCCCTGCAGTAGGAAGATGCGGCGCACCTGTCCGGGGTCGACGCCGAAGCTCATGAGGACGGCGATGTCGCGAGTTTTCTCCATCACCATCATGGTGAGCGCGATGAGGATGTTGAGCGCGGCAACGATCACGATGAGAGTGATAACGATGAAGGTGACGATCTGCTCGAGCTTGAGCGCGCGGAAGAGCTCGCGGTTCTGCTCCATCCAGTTGGTAGTCATGAAGCCGGGGCCTGCGGCTTGTTCGATCTGCTTTGCGATCTGAGGCGCGCTGTTGAGGTCGTCGATTTTGAAGCTGATGACGGAGACGAGGTCGGGTTCGTCATAGAGACGCTGCGCATCGGCAAGGCGGACGAATCCCCATGCGGAATCGTATTGATAAAAGCCTGTGTGATAAATGCCGGCGAGCCGGAAATGCCGGACGTTGGGGACAACCCCGACTGGCGTAAGATCACCTTGCGGGCTGACCAGCAGGATGGAGTCGCCGACGTTTGCGCCGATCGAATCTGCCAGGTCTTTGCCGAGGACGACGGGCGGTAATTCGGCGTTTGCGGGATCGGATGGCGGAGGCGCTGGATCGAGGGCGCGCACGGCGGCGACGGGAGCGTTGGAAAGGACGCTGCTGACGTCTTTGCTCCTGTCCTGGCACGACGCCTTCGACGAGAGCATAGCCGGCGCGAGCTCCGCGGGCGACCATGACCTGTTCGTCGAGTTCCGGCGCGGCGGCGACGACGTGGGGCAGCCTGGACAGGCGGTTCGACGAGCGGCCGCCAGTCGCGGATGCCGTCGTTCTTCACGCGCATGAGTTGGATGTGGGCGCTGGAGGCGACGAGACGATCCTGCAGGTCGCGGCGCATGCCGTTGGTGATGGCGAGAGCGATGATGAGCGCGGCGACTCCGGCGGCGACTCCGGCGATGGAGATGGCAGTGACCACGCCGACGACAGCTTGCCGCCGCTTGGCTTTGAGGTACCGGGCCGCTACATAGAGCTCAAATCGCATCTTGCCTGCTACTTCGTTGTGGCTGGACTGCGCCGAAGACGGTTTTGGCTACGCCGATGTTGTCGTGACGGTCGTAGACGCGCACGGTGATCAGGTGTTCGCCGGTTTTGCCTTCGACGGCCTTGGCGGGGATCTGGATATCGTAGTGCTCGCGTTTGGAGTCGGAGAGCTTGCCGATGGGGTCGATGTACTGCCAGGTGCCGGCATCGAGTGCGTACTCGGCGCGAGCGATGGGCGATGCTGCGTCCTCTGCGTCGAAGGTTACGCGGATCGGAGCTGGGCAGGGCGCCTGCACGCATTTGGCCAAGGCTTCTTCAGGATGTAGATTGCTGACAACCGGGGGCGTGGTGTCGATTTCGAAGCGCTCGCTTTCCTTGGAATCGGTTAGGGCTTCGCCGGGGGTGTGGGAGGGGGAATCGGATGCGACGACTTTGACGCGATAGCCGCCGTCGGGAATGAGCGCGGCGTCGAAGCTGTAGGCCTTTTCCGTGATGCCATCTTTCAAGCAGATGCCAATCATGTTCACCGTCGCCGCGGAGATAGAGCGAGTAGACCAGGTCGTCGCCGTTGTCATCATGAGCCGCCCAGCGAACGGTGACGGCAGTTCGGTCCTTGATGGCTGGGAGTGGGGAGTTGGCACTGCCGGTGTCAACGGGAACGACCATTTGCTGATTTGAGGAAGGGAAGCTGATGTTGACGGTCTGCTGTTGGCTTGCGACGGAGGTTTGCGCGTTGAGGCGGGCGCCGGCAGCGACAACCATGTCATCAATTTCGGGTGCGGCGTTAACGGGGAGATAGTTCACGCCTACGCCGCGCGAGTTTACCGCCTGCGCTGCAGTACGGCTTTCCATTGAAGGAAGCGGCCGGGTGGCGATTGGACGGCGCCATCTTTAAGCGGCTGCCAGTCGGACCAGCCCCAGTCGCCGCGACCGCGAACGGGCTGCTCGACGTTGCCGGTACGGGTGAAGATTTCGTAGTTCTCCGAATCGGGGTCGACTTCGATGCGGCCGAAGCGGGCGAATGCGCCGGCGTCGAGGACATCGCTGGCGTACTCGTGGATTTCGGACTTGCCGAGAGAGTAGAGCTTGCCGGTGTTGCCAGTGCCGATGAGAACAGCGTTACCGGCGCTGCCGTGAACGTCAGTCAGACTTAAGGCCTTGCTGCGCCTCGACGTGGGCGACGTCGGCGTAGTCGCCATTCTCCTGGATGCGGAAGATGTGCCCGCGATTGCCGCTGATGGCGAGCAGGCCGTCAGATTGTGCGGCGAGGGCGTAGACGATGTCGTCTTTGCTCGACCAGATTTTGCGAGGGGCCTGGTCCTCAGCGATGGCGTAGATCTCAGTGCCTTCCGGTGTTGAAGTGCTGGCGTTGGCGGCCTGCAGCGAGCCAGGCTGCACGATGGTGAAGGTGATGGTTCCGACACCTTGCACGGGAAGCGGCGGCAGGGGATTGTGGCTTTTGTCGCCGACGCTGGCCGCGAAGATCGTGCCGTTGGCGGCGACAGCGACGGATGTGATTTCACGGCGCGGTGCTTCAAAGAGCACGTAGCCTTTGCCTTGAGGGCTGATGCGATAGACGAGGCCGGAGCCGTCAGAACCGGCGATCAGGTTCCCTTTCGCGTCCCACGCGAGTGCTGCGGATGTGCTGCTCGTCGCTCTTGAAGAACGATTTCGGGGTTGGCATCGGGCTTGGCGGGATCAACGCGATAGACGGCGCCCGGGTCCGCCGACAGCGATGTAGAGCTTGCCGGCGGCATCGAAGGTCATGTCCCAGATGTAGTGCGATTTTGATTCGCGGCTATGACGTGCTATCTGAGCTCTCTGCCTTGGCTGCATCGAAAACAACTTTGGCGCTGGGCTCGTCCTGCTTCGCCGTCGCATTGGGATTCAACTTGTAGACTTTGCCACTGGGAACTGCGGCGGCGTAGAGGGAGCCGTCTGGACCGATGCGCACGACCTGCACACTCACGTCGCGCGATTCGAAGAGCGTGGTGGGCTTGCCGTCTTTCTGTGCGCTCCCGCGCAGCACCGTGGCCGGTGAGCCGGTGCCGAGGTATGGCGTGCCGTTTTTGTCTACGGCCACGGACCACACGAACGTGGAGGGAGTGGTGAGGAAGTCGGTCAGACCAGGGCCTTCGCGCAGATGGCCGTTGCTGCCGATGGCAACGCCTTGCGGGGTGCCCTTTTCAAATTCGTCAATGCGCGATTGGGTCCAGAGATGTGTGCCCTGGCCGACGAGGGGTGGGACCACGAAAGTTGCCGCAAAAGCGGCGCAGCCGAACGCGAACAGGAGACGGGGAGGAGTTGGAAGTTTTGCTGCAACCATTCTGACGTTGAGTCTACTAAAGCGGGGCGGGCGTGCGGGGGCGGAGCGAATGGCGGTCGCAGCCCGTGACGAACATAAAAGCAGATCCTTCGCGCCTTCTTACCCCGCAGACTCTCGTCTGCGAGGCCCCAGGCTTGCGGCACTCAGGATTACGCTTCTCGCATAGAAGTGCCGTAAAGTTCATTGTCCGGTGCGGAACTGGATGATGCGGCGGCGGTCGCGTTTGGAGGGGCGGTGTTCGGGAAGGGGAGCGTATTGCTGCATCGCCTTGCGTTCGGCGGCTTCGCGCTGCCGTTGCTCCTTGCTGGCTTCGGTTTCTCGGTAGAGAGCCTGCGCGACAGCGGCCGGACCGCGCATCTCGCTGATCTGCAAAACCTCGATGTGAAACTCGCCGCCTTCGTTTTTGATGCGGAGCATATCGCCGATCCGAACGTCGCGTGCAGGCTTGGCTTCGATGTCGTTGGAGCGAATGCGGCCCAGGTCGCAAGCCTTCGAGGCGAGGGCGCGCGTCTTGAAGAAGCGCGCAGCCCAAAGCCATTTGTCGATGCGGACGGAATTCACGTTTTGCCCAGACGTCACAAGATCTCGCGGGAATGCATCAGGAAGCCCGCGTTTTAAATTCTCCAGATATAGAGGAAATCGGCATCGCTCGACGTCGCGACCTCAACGCCTTTCTGGTGAGTGGCGCGATTCAACGCTGAGCGGATGTTTTCCTTACTGTCGGGCAGTGCTTCAAGCGGGATCTTGAGCGCGCGGTCCGGCTCCAGCTGTTCAATGTCGCTCAGGAGCTGATTGACGATTTGCTTGTGCTTGCCATCCCGCCCTTTCGGGACATCAATCTGTTTGATTGACTGGTAATTCATTGCCGGCGTATCGGAATTCGGATTCGTGGCCATGGGAAGCGTCCTCGGGATGGGGTTTGCTCCTCATCGTTCGGGAGACGTGTTCTTAACGTATGGCTAAACCATCGTAAAGCTATCCTATTACTATTCAGGCAGTAACTGTCAAACTCATAAGGTTAGTCTATCAATTTCATATAACTCTCGATATTGTAATCATTTAGAGCGTAATCTCAAAGAGATACCCCGTATGCGAAAATACCTGCTAGGTTGAATTCGAGAGGTGAATACAAGTGAGCAAGGTCAAGATTTTTCCCACCGTTCCGCTTAGGGAAGTCCCCGCCCCGAGGATAGTAAAGCCGGAGGTCATCGGCCCGTGGTCCTGGTCGTTGACGACGAGAGCGTGATTGCAGATACCCTGGCTGAGATTCTCTCGCGAAGCGGGTATCACGGAGTGGCTGAATACGATGGAGACAGCGCGCTGGAAACTGCGCTGCTGACGCCACCTGCGATGCTAATTACAGATGTGGTTCTTCCGGGCATGACGGGCATTGAACTTGCGATTTCAGTGCGGCGGATCTTTCCCGAATGCAAGATTATTCTTTTCTCCGGGCAGGCATCGACAGCCGATCTGCTGGCTAGTGCACGCGAAAATGGGCATCATTTCACCCTGTTGAACAAGCCGTTGCACCCGCAGGATCTGCTGCGACGGGTGTCGGAAGGGCTGAAGAGCAAGCAAGTTCCTGTGGCGGCGCAATAGAGCAGGCCCTGCGCAGAGTGTTCCTCGCAGCAAAGTCAACGGGCGCCCGCGGGGCGCCCGTTCGGTTCAGTTGGCAAGGACGGCGCGATAGCGCACCTTGTTCTTCTTCACTCTTTCGATGGCCTCATTGGCCTTGGTCATGGCGAAGGCCTCGGTTGTGGCCTTGACCCCATGGCGGGCGGCCACATCGAGCATCTCGCGCATCCTTTGCGGGCTGCCGATGGGGCTGCCGGTGATGGTGCGAATGCCGGAGATGAGTGGGAACGCCTGCAGCGACACTGGCGAAGGGGGCACGCCAACAAAACATAGCGTGCCGGTTGGACGGAGCGCCTGAATGTAGACGTTCCAATCCTGATCGGCATTGGCGGTGTTCAAAATGAAGTCGAGTGAGCCGGCGACTTCTTTCATGGCTTTCGATTCACGTGAATGCACGAAGCGATGCGCGCCGAGTGCAAGAGCCTCTTCTTCCTTGCTAGTCGAGGTGGAGAAGGCGGTGACCTCTGCGCCGAAGACGCGCGCAAACTGAATGGCGATGTGTCCCAGGCCGCCGATTCCGACGACGCCTACGCGTGACGATGGATTGATGCAGTGGTCCCGCATTGGGCTATAGACAGTGATGCCGCCGCAGAGCAGAGGAGCGGCCTGTTCGCTGGAGAGGGCGTCGTGAATGCGCATGACGAAGCGGGCATTGGCACGCACACGGTCAGCGTAACCGCCGTTGCGATGAACGCAGGTGGCCTCCATCGAGGGGCACAGATTCTCAAGGCCGCGGCTGCACCATTCGCATTCGCCGCAGGAGTTGGACTGCCAGCCAAGGCCGACGCGCTGGCCAACCTTAAGCGAGCGCACCTGGGGCCCGACGGCGGTGATAATGCCGATGATTTCGTGTCCAGGGATGAAAGGATACTGACTGATACCCCAGTCGTTTGAAATCAGGTGGAGGTCACTATGACAAATGCCGCAGTGGGTAATGCCGATTTCGACTTCCTGCACGCCCAGTTCACCGGGTTCGTAGCGAAAAGGCAAAAGTTCGGCGCCCGCTGCGTGAGCTGCTAGTCCTTGAATTAGGGCCATGGTCGTTCCGCAGTCCTCGCTGGGGGGTCGCAAAAAGGGGCCAAATTCCTGGGCCGTACGAGTGCGACGAATTTACGTAAGCGGTGCAGGTTAAGTCTAGTGTAAACCGCCGCCCGGCTCGACGTGCAGGTTGAGGATTTGAAATCCGCTGAGGACGCCGCCAGCAGGCGCTTCGGCGGCGACGACGGCGGACTCTCCATTCAGCGTTACGTCCTTGGCGGTGCGCAGAGGTTCCAGAGCATTGGCGACAGACAGCGGAAGAGCGGAGAGGGTTTGGCCGTCTACGCCGGCTTGGGCGTCGGGCAACAGGAGGCTGACAAAGATGCGATCAGCGGGATGCTGGCTGCGCGCCTGCGCGAGCGCGGTCTCGAGGTCCACGCTGCGGTTGGTGATGCGCGGCTGATTCAGGGCGTGGTCGAGGGTTCCGGCATCGGAGACGAGCAGGCGAACCGTTCCGGCGGGGATTCCGGGAGGCAGGTTGATGGGGATGCGGATGTTTCGTGCGGGCTGCTGCCAGGGGCGGACGGTGGCTTCAACGAGGACGGTGTCGCCGGCATGAACGATGTTGCCGGAGTCGATGCGCGCGGTTTCGAGTTCCACCTGTGCGCGTCTCGGAATCGAGTCCACATCGAGGTCGACAGCCTTGATGGCACCCTGACGCGCGCCGTTGGCGTAGAGCAGGGAAAAGCTCTGATCGGTTTGCATGGCTGCGGAGAGCTGCGCGGAGCCTTGATCGCCGGCCGGTGCCCAGAGATCGAGCGGCGACGGGGGATAGCCGTCGATGTTGACATTGCCCCTGACGTGGTAACTGGTTTCGAGACTGCTTTGATTGTTCTCAAGTAGAGCGTCGTAGAGCGATACGAGAATTGCCTGCGGGGTGAGCGAAGGCAGATCGACCACCTCGATGTTCAGCTTGCGGTCAGGGCCCTCGCCATGCACGGTGATGTGCACCGGGATCATGTGCGGCCGGACGCCGAGGACGCCTCGAATCGCGGAGTCGCGATCTTCAGTGAAAGTGCCGATGGGGTCGCCGGTGTTGATGATCTTGAATGCGTTCAGGGGCGAGGCCAACGTCTCGACCACTTCGGCGGTGGTCATGGGCAGCGAGACGGTGCCGGCCTGAAGGATCGGGTGTCCGCACGCCAGAAGCTGTTTGGGGTCGACATAGGTAACGGTGCAAGTGGCGGAGACTTCAAGATCGCCGCGAACCAGCTGCGCACTCACTGCGGAACCGGGGACGATGCTGGCGACGGCCGAAGGAGAGATCGCGCCGAAGGAGCCGTCGGCATCGGACTTCGACGAACCGCTCCCGCCTCCGGCAGCGACCATTTCGAGGCCCGTGCCGGCCATTTCTTTTTGCCATAGACGGATGGCCTCAGGGTGAAAACCGCTCATCACCAGCGGCGTTTCCATGGCCTGAAAGCCCATTTCATCGGATGAAACGCCATTTTCCGCCGACGGGTGACGGGTCGAAGGCGATGCCGAGGCCCATTGAGTGCTGACCGGCATGTCTTTGACTTCGAGCATCTGCGCGATGGGAGTGATGCCGGCAATGGGATCCTTGGCAAACTGGCCGATGCGGTAAGAGAGGGAGCCGAGGAGCCGGTTGCCGATATAGACGGGGCTGCCGCTCATCCCGGCGACGACGCCAGTGTATTCGGGCTTTGCACCGAGCAACTTGGCGAGGATCATGTCCTCTCCCGGGCCGCGCGCACCGCGAAGCACACCGAGGATTTCGACCTGCATGGGCTCCGGTTTGGTGCCGGTGAAAACCGTCCAGGCCGTGGCCATCTGCCCGCGATGGACCTGGCTCAGGGGGTAGAAAGCCTCCCCGGACGGTGGGGGACCGAGGGGCGCAGGTGTATCTTGTGCTGTGAGCGGGACCGACAGGGCCGTGGCGAGCAAGACGGCAGCCGATGCTTGGGTCAGCGTTCGAAGCGGGCGCGAGATTGCCTTGAGGCGGAGTTTCACGTCTATAAGATTAAACCGGAGCGGCATTGCACCGGAAAATTGCTTTTTCGTTCTGTTTGCCATGCGTCTAAGGTTTTGACGCCCAAAGTTGGTGGTTGTTTCGACAGTTGTGCTGCTTTGCTTGCCGATTCCTTTGGGCAATCCCTATGCTGTGAACACAGAGGCCGTCATGCCAACGATTCGCCCGTACAATTCTCGCCGTTGCCGTTTTGTTTCACTAACCCTGCTGGCTGCTTTGGTGCTTGTTCCAGTGGGCTTGGCGCAGAGCACTCCGCCAGCTCAGCCGCAACAGACGCCATCCACGCAGCCGCAAACGAACCCACCGGCGCAGCAGCCGGATCAAACTGCGCCCGATGCGGGTGGGCCTACCGGCGATAACGGCGCGATTGCGATGCCGAAGAAGAAGGACAAATCCGACGACACGCCGCCACCGGCACCGGCAGCACCGAAGTTCAAGAACCCGGAGGGGGCAGGGGACTATTCGCTGCGAGTGGATGTTCCCGAGGTCACGGTGGATGTGGGCGTGCTGCTGGAGAAGACGGGACAGTTCGTTCCGGGGCTGAAACCGGCAAATTTCAAAGTGTATGAAAACGGCGTGGAGCAGAAGGTCACGGGATTCAAGCGCGTGGAAGCGCCGATTACCGCACTGATGCTGTGCGAGTTTGCAAACAGCAACTACACCTACAGCTTTCTCTATGACATGCGGAACGCGGCCTGGGAGTTTGCTCAGCAGCTGCGGCCGCAGGATTATGTGGCGCTGATGACCTTCGACATGCGCACCCAGATCTGGTTGGATTTCACGCAGGACAAGCGACAGCTGTTGAATGCGATTCAGTCACTGGTGATTCCAGGATTCTCGGAGCGGAACCTCTTCGATGCTCTTTATGAGGCAGAAGATCGCCTGACCCGGATAGATGGGCACAAATACATCATCCTGATTGCTTCGGGACGGGACACGTTCTCGAAGATCACGCTCGACAAGATCTACCAGAAGGTGAAGACAACGCCGGATATTACGATTTTCGCGATTTCGACGGGGGGCGCAATGCGCACCATGACGGAGGGCGGTCCAGGCGTGGGCGCCCAGATGCGCGACATCGACTACCTGCAGGCCGACAACCAGATGAGGACCTTTGCGAAAATGACCGGCGGAATGTTTTTTGCGCCGCGGTTTGTGGGCGAGATGCCGGATATTTTTGCGGATATCAATAAGGCAATCCGGTCAAAATACGAACTGGTTTATCACCCGAGCGACGCGAAGCAGGATGGAACCTATCGGAAATTGCGCGTTGAACTGGTGGACGATGAAGGGAAACCTTTGCGCTTCCAGGATGAGAAGCACAAGCCTTTGAAATACGACGTCATCGCGCGTGATGGTTATAGAGCGAAGCAGGAAGTGGAGTAAGGCTCAAAGAACCAAAGAACAAGGGGCAGCCACCGGGCTGCCCCTTGTTCTTTGGAGGGAGACGGGCGACTACGCTCTATTTGAACTGATTGATTATGTCGTTGACGTAATAGCCGATGACGAAGAGGGTTGCGACAGCGGCAACGATCTCCGAAACCCGGATCAAAGGCTGAAACCTTTTCACCTTCTCAGCGATCGCCTGCTGGGCGGTCTGCTCACTCTTGAAAGAATCATCGAGGAAGATCTGATCTGCCTCATCCTTGGTTAGCCGGGAGCGATATAAGAACATGACCGCCATCACCAGGACCGTGAGCCCCCACACGGACCACATAACAGAAACAAATGTCATAAAGTTACCTCCAGCGAGTTTCCACCCAGCTATCGGCAGGATCCGTAGATTTGGAGGATCTGCCTCGATCCGGTGGTTGTACGGCTGAAATCATAGCCCCGAAAGATGCGGCTTCTTCGTGACGCGAATCACAGGTAATTTGCGGCTTTGGGAAGAGCTGGGAAGCTCGAATTGATTGAGAATGCAGCGATTAATGACGGGCGCCGGACGGTGTGGGGATGAAGAAGGGGCTCGTGGCAAGTTCGCGACTTTCATATCCCCCGCAGCATCAAACAGAACGAGTGACTAATGGACTTGTACAGCCCATTGCGGGGAAGTACAGTAATATCAGGAAAGATTTCAGCATAACCGGGAGAAACCATGGCAACTACCACCACAGCACCCACGCAGGAAACCGAAAAGAAGGCTCCTCTTTTGCTCACACCGCAGGCAATCGCCAAGGTACGCGAGATTATGGCTACCCAGGATCCGCTTCCTGCCGGTCTGCGCATTGGAGTGGTGGGCGGCGGCTGCTCCGGCTTCCAGTACTCGATGGCATTTGAGAACCAGGCCGGCATGATGGACAAGGTCTTCAACTTTGATGACCTGAAGCTATTTGTTGATGCCACTTCGCTGATGTATCTGAACGGCTGCACGGTCGATTATGTCGAGACTCTTGAGGCGGCTGGCTTCAAGTTTGAGAATCCCCAGGTGAAGTCGACCTGCGGCTGCGGATCATCGTTCAGCGTTTAGTGCGCCTCTGGGTTGAAGCGTGCAGAGAGCCCGTCCTGATGGACGGGCTCTCTTGCGTCTGGAGGAGTTCGGGCGATTTCTATTGCTGCGGCGTCGTAGGCGTTGTGGGGGTGGTTGGTGCAGTGGGTGTGGTGCCTGTGCCGCCGCCAATGGGCGTCGTCGTTCCGCTCGCAGGCTGGCCGACCGCGCCAGTGTTTCCTCCCACCATGTTCTGCTGGTCCATCATCGGGCTGTAGAGAAACTCCCACTCGTTGTAATGGTTTTTCTTTTTGTAGATCATCAGGGATTGCTTGGGGCTCTGGGGTGAGAAGCCGATGATGCCACCGCCGCCGAAGGACTGCCCGCTGCCGGTGGGATTGCTGGAGGAGCCGAACGCGGAGCCGGATGAGCCGGTCGTTCCCGTTGTACCCGTTCCGGAGATGGGGTTGCCGTTGGCATCGGTGCCGGCAGATCCGCTTTGACCTGTCGTACCGGCTCCAGAATCCGTGGAACTGGTGGGGCTGCTGTTGAAGAGGCCACTATTCGTGGTGGAGCTTGTCCCTCCAATTCCTGTGGTCGTGCCCGTGTTTCCGCCGCTGGGACCGATGCCTGCACCGTTTGCGGCTGCCAGAGGTTGGCCAAAGAAGCCCATCGCCTGCGGGGTCTTGTTCTGGCCGAACTGAATCGATTTCCACTCATCCTTGCCGGTTGTGGGATCGACGTACTTCTTGCGAAGGAAGCGGATGTTGTTGGTCTTGACCAGCGCGTCCACGTTGGGCGGGTAGGCGTTGAACTTGCGGTAATAGAGCTGGACGGCGCGAACGTATTGCTTGCCGCGCTGCATGGTTTCTTCTTCGCGATCGCGCTGAATGCTTTCGCGCACGCGCGGGACGGCGATGGCGAGCGACAGGATGAGGATGGCCATCATGAAGATGACGGCGACGAGGATGTAGCCCTCTTCGGAGGGACGACGACGGTTTGGGGTAGGCGGGTTCATTGCTTGATTGGTTGTGTCTCCTCAGGAAAAGCAGGTCCTTCGCTCCGCTTACCCCACAGACTTCCGTCTGCGGGGCCCCAGGCCGCTCCGCTCAGGATGACACTTCCATTTGGGAAAACTGCAGCGATTGCATTCAACGTGGCTCATACCTAATTCACGGAGAGGGGGACGGTTTGGGTGTTGTTGTAGCCGAGGTCGGTGATCTGTACGGACCCCGGCATGATGGAGTCGACCTTGTAGCGGTGATCCACAACGTCGCCAGGTCGTGCCAGGAAGATGTCGTCGCCGCGAACGAGAAACGCCTGCATGGATTTATCGCGGCTTTGCGAATAGCCGAAGTACTTCAGGTCGATCGCGGGCGGACGCGGCACTTGCGGCACAGTATCGGCCACATTGTTCTGGTTGGGTCTCGCCGGCGCTATTGGCTGGGGGATCACGGGCGCTGACTGGGCGGAGAAAATGTTGCGGCCCGTGCCCGCGTAGACCACGTCTTCGCTCTGGGCGAGCTTGTCGAAGTGCAGAGTCGGATCGATATTATTGCTGGCGACGTGTTGAGCCTGGGGGCCTGCGGCGGCGGTTGCCCGCTGATTTGTTCCGTTGCCGGGGCGTGCAGCGACATTGGGACGAGCCGGCGCGGTCACTACGGGCGTCGATGGTGTGCTGAAGGAGTTGTAGAGCTCATAACCACCAGCACTGAGGATGATGATCGCGAGTGCGATCACGATGTAGACCTGTCGCTTGTTTTCAATTCCAAGAGGGATGGCCATGCTACTCGCCCTCCTGCGCTGTCGGAGCCGTGGTCGCGGGTGTATCCGCGGGCGTCGGTGTCATCCAACCCGGCACGTCCGGGGGGCGGAGCCAGGTGGAGACGCGCAGGCGCAAACTTACGAGTCCGCCCTGCTGGCCTGTGAAAGCCATCGAGCGAATCACGAAAAAGGTCTTGGCGCGTTCGAGGCCATTCACGAACTGCATGATCTGCTGGTATTCGCCGCTGATGGAACAGTCGAGCGAGATCTCGGTGAGGTCGCCCGCGGTTGCGCCCTGGGTGTACTGCACACGTGAAAGCAGCACGCCGGACTTCAATCTCAGATTTCCAACCTCCAGTGCGATGGAGGAGTAGTTAGCGGGAATGCGCTTTGCGTAGAAATCCTGGATCTGGGTGCGCGATTGTTTCACGCGCTCTTCCAATCCGCGGAGAGGAGCCGTCTGCACTTCGAGAGTCTTCAGCTCAATTTGCTTGTTCACCAGGGCATCATTCGAACTGGAGTCGGTCGCCGACCAGTCCATTCCGAGACGGATGGCGAGGCCAGCGACGATGAGGATCATGATGGCCAGACCTGCGTAGTGCCAGGTCAAGGGAGAAGCCAGCCGCTCGCGCGCCGTGACGGGATTCGGGCTCATCGCGGCGCTCCTCTATTGGGCTGCAACGGGACGCGCGGCCGGGGCATGCCGGTGTGGGGAGAGCGGCCGGACGCGGTCCCCGTCTGCGGGATTGCCGCACCGGGATTGTCATTGCCATGGCCCTTTGATGCGGCGGCAGATTTTTCCCGGGCCAGCTTGCGCTCTTCCGGTGCACCAGGGGTGTAGTCAGCAAGCATGTCGAAGTTGACGCGGTTCGAAGCGCTTACCGGCTCGGGGCGCTGATTGGGGCCGCCTTCTGACTCCGCTGTTTCGCCTACGATGCGCGGTAAGAGAAAGTGGCGTGAGCGTTCAAGGTTCTGCACCAATTCAACGTCACGATCGCGCGGGCCAGCGACGCGCAGGCGCACGGTGATTTGGTCGCCCTTCACGGTGGGTTCAAGGGTCGTAACCTGGACACCGGCGGGGAGGACAGTCTCAAGGTCTTCCATGGCGAGGGTCCACGAAAAGGATTTCTCGTCAAAGAGCTGATTGAGACTCTCGGCCTGCTGGAGGGTGCGGGCATTGTCCGGCTGCTGCATCATGGCCTGGTAGCCATGGCGCTCCTGGGTAATCTGCGCAATCTTTCCGTCGAGGGAGTGAGCACGGGTACGGGCGGCTTCGGCCTTGTCGTGCAGTGCATGGAGGCCGAGGACGAGGCCGATAGCGACCAAAGCCAGCGCGCCCATGGCGATGCGCAGGTTCTTCAGCGCCGGCGCGAGATCGGCAAACGGCCGTGAGGCGAGATTGATTGCTACACGCACTCTACACCGCTCCCGTCAGTGCACCGGTAAGGCCAGCGACGCTCATGTTCGACATACTGGTGGCGACGCCGGTCGAGGGGCGGGGCGCAAAGTCGATGATTCTGAGCTCCGATGGGCCAAACCAGTGCTCGAACTCCGTCGCTGTTCCGTTTCCGGCGAAGTATAACTCTTTGGGCAAGACAGAAACCTTGTCCTCATAGTATGCCGCTGCGACGGCCACGCTGCGCTGTACTTCAAGGAGGCGCTGTTCTGGATCTTCGGGCAGATCGAGGGTGCGATAGAGGAGCAGATCATCGCCGCGCGTGATCGACGTGGTGATGGCAACCTTGCTGAGGCAGGCGGCGAGGAGAGGCGCAGGGGACTCAAGTGTGGCCAGTGCTGCCAGAGCAGAAGGCATGACCGCGCCTGGCTCGTAACCGGCGGCGCGCACTACGGTCTCATACTCTTCGAGGATATTGCTGGGGAGGATGGCTACGAGGACGCGGGCTTCGGTCTTGCTCTCGGAGAGAATTTGGTAGCTGAGGCCAGCGTGCTCCACATCGAAAGGAACCATTTTGCGGAGCCTGAACCGCAGAACGGGGATTGCTTCGCTGGCGCGGGCGGGAAGGGAATCGAAGTCGAGAACGAAGACGCGAACGGCAGTGTCGGGAATGACAACCGTCACCGATCGTGTGCGGGGCGAGACGCTGGCCAGTGCGTTGCGAATAGCGAGAGAAACAGCCTCTGGCGAACTCATGTTCAGCTCGCCGATACCGGGCACCAGGATGCCTGGGCGTAAAGGTTCAAAGGCATAGACGGGCGGCTCATGCTTGCCGGGCAGCGCCGCGGCGAGCACACCCTCGGACGTAAGCTCGATGGCGGCGGGCGGACGGCCTCCGTATTGCGTGGCCGCAGTCGATCTGCTGAGGATGGGACTCACTATCGCGATGCCTCGATGAAGGTGACTTTGTTGATCTCCTTAAGCGTGGTCAGCCCGCGACGAACACGATCGAGAGCGGATTCTCGCAGGAAACTCATGCCTTCGCGCTGAGCCAGCTTGCGGATCTCTGAAGTCGGCTTCTTCTCAAGAATCAGCTCACGAATCGGGTCGGTCAAGTCTAAAAGCTCGTGAATCGCAGTACGTCCGCGATACCCCGTGCCACCGCACTCGATGCAGCCGGTACCTTCGCGGAACGCGAAGCCGCGCCATTCGGCGGGATTCATGCCGCTGGCGATCAAGACCTCGTCAGGATAGGAAACGGTGCGCACGCAGTGCTCGCAGACCGTACGGACAAGCCGCTGGGCAAGGATGCAGTTGAGCGCCGAGACGAAGTTGTAGGCCTCGACTCCCATGTTGAGGAAGCGGCCGAGCACGTCGACGACATTGTTGGCGTGGACGGTGGTGAAGACGAGGTGGCCGGTGAGGGCGGAGTTGATGGCGATCTGCGCCGTCTCCTGGTCGCGGATTTCGCCGACGAGGATCTTGTCGGGGTCGTGGCGCAGGATGGAGCGGAGGCCACGGGCGAAGGTGAGGCCCTTTTTCTCGTTCACGGGAATCTGGGTGATGCCGCGGATCTGGTACTCGACCGGGTCCTCGATGGTGATGATCTTGTCTTCGTCGCTCTTGATCTCATTAAGCGCGGCGTAGAGGGTAGTGGTCTTGCCAGAGCCGGTGGGACCGGTGACGAGCACCATGCCGTAGGGCTCGCGGATGTAGCGGCGGAATCGGCGGAGATCTTCTTCAGCGAAGCCCACCACGTCGAGCGTGAGGTGGCGGAACTTTTCGCTCATCGATTCCTTGTCGAGCACGCGGAGAACGGCGTTTTCGCCATGCACTGTGGGCATGATGGAGACGCGGAAGTCGATGAGGCGGCCCTTGTAGCGGACGCGGAAGCGGCCGTCCTGGGGGACGCGGCGCTCGGCGATGTCGAGCTCGCTCATGATCTTGATTCGGCTCAGAATGGTGGTGTGATGTTCGCGTGCGATGGGCGCCATGGCTTCCTGGAGGACGCCGTCGATGCGGTACTTGACGTGGAGCGAGTCGTCGTAGGTCTCGATGTGGATGTCGGAGGCGCGGCGTTCGAGTGCAGTGAAGATCGTGGTGTCGACCAGGCGGATGATGGGGCTGATGTCTTCGTCGCTGGTCAGCTTTTCGATGGAGATGTTTTCGTCGGAAGTCGTGTCATCGCCGGTGAGCACGTCGAAGGTGAGGCCTTCGCTGGCTTCGTCGAGGACGCGCTGGGACTGCTCAGTCTTCTTGAGGAGATCGGTAATCTGCGAGAGCGTTGCGACGCGCGCGATGATGCGGTGGCCGAGCAGGCCGGCGATTTCGTCGAGCACCATTAGGCGCGAGGGATCGCTGACGGCGATGACCATGGCGTCCTGGTGCTGCTCGATGGGGACGAAGTTGTAGCGGAACATCAGTTCCACAGGAACTGTACGCAGCAGGTCGTGCTGGATTTTGAAATTCTTCAGATCTACGAATTCGGCGCGATAGCGTGCTGCCAGGGCTTCTGCCTGGGCACGCTCGTCGAGGCCGCCTACCATCGGCCCGGTCGGCACCGTGATTGTTGTGTCAGCCATATATAGGGTTACCCCGGTCCTCCTCCGGCTACCGATCCGAGCGAGAAGATCGGCAGATAGAGCGAAATAAGAATAAAGACAACAACCACGCCCATCACGATCAGGATGGCGGGCTCGATTAGCGAGAGTGCGGCGGTCAATGCGGTCGCTACATCTTCTTCGAAAAATTCAGCAACCGAGTTGAGCATTTGCGGGAGTGCGCCAGTCTGTTCGCCGACGGAGATCATCTCGGTCGCCAAGTCAGGGAAGACGCCTGTATTGCTGAGCGAATCGGCGAGGTTCTTGCCTTCGCGGACAGAGACGATACCGGTGCTTACAGCCTTTGAAACGCGGCGGGAGGAGATGGAGCGCGAAGCTGTTTCGAGCGACGGGACGAGAGGCAGGCCGCCCGTGAGCAGCGTGGAGAGGGTGCGCGAGAAGAGCGCGACCTGGTATTTGAGCCAGATCTTGCCGAAGACGGGCATGCGCACGCGAATGCCGTCCAGCATGTCGCGGCCCTTCTCGGTTATGGAAAAACGCCAGGTAACCACGGCTATTACCAGGACAGTCAGCGCAATCCAGAGGATGTTGTGCTGGGTCCATTTTCCAAAGGTTAGAAGCCCGACTGTGAGTCGCGGCAGCTTGGAGCCCATCTGATCGTAGAGCTGGGCGAACTGCGGGATGACCACGGTGAACATGAAGACGAGCAAGCAGCTGACAATCGTGAGCAGCAGAGCGGGATAGATGAGCGATGCGGTGAGCTTCTTGCGAAAGGTGAGCGAGACGCGTTGGAAGCCGATGTACCGCTCCAGAACCTCCTGAAGATTGCCGGAGCGCTCGCCGGCGAGCAGGGTGGTGGTGTACATGATGGGCACGCCGGATTGAGCTTCAAATGCAGTGGAGAGCGCTTCGCCGGTCTTGACGCGGTTGGAGACATCGTCGAGCTGGCTGCGGAAGTGGGCGCTCTTCTGGATTTTGGTGAGCATCTGCAACGAGCCGAGGATGGGCAGGCCAGCTCGGATAAGCGTAAGAAATTGCTGATTGAAGATGAGGAACGGCTCAAGCTTGACCTTGCGGCGCGAGATGCTGCCGAGACCAGAGCGGGCACGCACGGAGAACACGTGATATCCAGCGTGGGAGAAGCGCGCACGCAACTCTTCGGCGGTGGAAGCGGTCTGGACTTGCTCCATCACGCGACCGCGTTCATCGGCTAACTTGATGACGAACTCTGCCATAGGTCAGGGTACCGGCCCCATCGCTCTCGGGTGATGCCGGCCTTCCGGTTCGCTTTCCTGTTCAAGGGTAACAGTTTCGCTCACATGATAGACGCAGGCGGTCATGGAAGTGTTCGCAGATTCTTCACGAGTGTTGTGGTCGTGGCTGCCAGCAGGGTACCTAAGTTCAAATTGGGCTTAACCGGCGTCTTTTCCGCACGGTATGCTGAACTGAATCAGGAAACCGACATGGACTTTACGGCAAAATGGACGAAATCCGAGGGCGAGGGCGTTTCTCCGCCGTCGCGAACTGCGACCGGAAGCCTTTTCTGGCGTACTCCGCAAGCCGTTGCAGTGGCCGTGATGATCCTGCTTGGCCTGCTGATTGCAGGGGCCTACTTTGCCGGATCCCCTTCCGGTGTGCGTCTGGCTGCCGCCCCGGCACCTTATCCCCATGAGCTTGCCCGGGTGAGTTTTGCGGTTGGCGGGGATGTGATTCCGCATGAGCCTGTGCGGGCGGCCGCAGAGGCTGCGGGCGGCGGCGTGGAGGGATGGGGATCGCTGGTGGGCGATGTTAGCGACGTCTTCGAGGGTGCTGACTTCGGGTTTGTGAACCTGGAGACGCCGGTGGCTCCAGCGCACTCCAAGGGATCGAAGCCGTTTATGTTTGACGCGCCGCTCGCGTTGCCCCAGGCGCTGAAGGCCAATGGAATCAAGATTGTTTCCTTTGCCAATAACCACGTGATGGACCAGGGATGGGCAGGATTTGCCGAGACGCGCGATCACTTGCGCGAGATCGGGCTGCAGTTTGTGGGTTCGGGCGATACTGCTTCGCAGACGTGGCAGCCGCTGGTGGTTGAGGCCAATGGCATCAAGGTGGGCTGGCTGGGGATGACGCGGTGGCTGAATGGGAATCGCAATCCGGATAAAGACGATCAGCCGCACGTGAACTTCTTTCCGTACCCAGGCGAGTCGGGCGGGGCTCCGGGAGCGGACGAAGCGCAGGTGCTGGCAGCGGTGAAATCTGCAAAGGCACAGTGCGACTTGCTGGTGATCTCTGTTCATTGGGGAATTGAATATGCGCCGGCGCCGCGACCGGAAGATGTGGAGATGGCGCACAAGATGCTGGATGCGGGGGCGTCGGTGATTGTCGGACATCATCCGCATGTGTTGCAGCCGGTCGAGACCTTCACAACTGCGGACGGGCGCATGGCGGTGATTTTCTATTCGTTGGGAAATTTTTTGTCGAACCAATCGCGCAACTACGTGGATGGATTGATGCCAGACAAGGACGGCGATCCGCGCGACTCGATGATCGGGCTATTTTCTGCGGTGAGGAACGATTATGGGCCGGCTGGAGTGCGCGTAGAGCTGGGGCGTGTGGGCATGTTGCCTGCCTGGGGCGAGAACAATCGCAATGCGCTGGCGGCGGGGAAGGCGAAGACGCCCAATATTCATCCGGTGCTGATCGATCGGGAGATCCCGAAGGTGCAGGCGAAGCTGGATGAGCTGAACAAGACGACGCAGAATGGCGCACAAATGACGGCGGACCAGAAGCAGGAATTCATCGAACTGAACAAGCAACTCAAGGTCTTGACAGATCGTCGTGGGCAGATATTGGCACGGACGGGGGATGAGTATGTAACTGATCCACCGAAGATGGTGGCGAAGCCCTAGATGGACTCTTCAAGGCAACAAGCGAGCGGGCGGATCAACGTCACGAACTGCGACTCAAAGCCGTATGACGATGCGGGTGATTTCGTCTTCTCCGAAGTTGGCATCACGGAGGAATTTTCAGGCGATCTCGTCGGAGTTGGATCGGTGCGCTTCTTGATGGTGACAGAGCCTGATGGCACAGCGCACTTCATGGGCATCGAACGCTTCACGGGGGAGATTGGCGATCGCGCGGGGTCGTTTATTCTGCGCAATTTGGGAATCCTGAAAGGCGGAGAGCTGAATTCAACGTGGCAGGTAATTCCTGGCTCGGGGACCGAAGAGCTCGCCGGATTGCGCGGCGAGGGTGGCTGCGATCCGGCTGGCTATACGTTTGATTACTGGTTTGAGTAAATCAGCTGGTTAGCGGCGCTTCGCGCCAAGGGAGTTAGCAGGTCAGCGAGCCTGTGCTGCTGCGGGTAGTTTTCGAGAGCTCGACCGCAGTCTGACTTTTGATTTGACTGACCTGGTCGGCAATCTAGTAACCGTTGGCGACTAGCCATTCTTCGGTCAGGTCGAAGTCGGATTTCTTTGCGGATTGCATCTGCTGATATGCCAGCTTTACAAGGACATCCGCTTCGACGTTTATTGGCGCGCCATCGGCCAGTGTGTGCAGGTTGGTGCGCCAGTACGTCAGCGGCAGGATTGCGATGGAGATGGTGTCGCCGTCAATTTCGGCGATCGTCAGGCTGATGCCTTCGATGGCAACGGAGCCTTTGTGCACCATCCACTGGCGGACGTTTTCAGGTACGCGTACTTTGAGAGTCCAGTCAGTGGTCTCGGGATTGAAGTCGGGCCGCGAAGGCGAGATCAAAGGTTCAAGGGAACGGAGTTCCCCGGTACCGTCGACATGGCCCTGAACGACGTGGCCGCCGAGCGGACTGCCGGCAGCAGTGGGCAATTCGAGATTTACTTTTGCACCGGGTTTCAGCGAGCCGAGCGATGTACGGTCCAATGTCTCCTGGGCAAGGTCGGCATGGAAGTAGGTCGGCTCGACATCGAGCGCCGTGAGACAAACTCCGGAGACAGCGAGCGAATCGCCTTCGCGCATGCGATTGGCGATACCGGGTGCTTCAACGGTGATGCGACGGACGCCGCCGCGATCGGTGAGGCTAATGAGTGTGCCGGTCTGCTCGATGATGCCGGTGAACATGGAAATATTCTAAGGGATTAGGGATTAGGGATTAGGGATTAGGGAGCAGGTTGCGACCTGCTTGCTCCCGCCAGGATGAAGCAACTCTGTTAGAGCGCCGGGAGCGCATTGCGAATGATTGCAGCGGAGAGATTCTGCTTGATTTTGTCCATCTCGGCCCACGGGTCGGAATCAAGACGCTTCTTCCAGGAATCGAAGTCCGTTACATGAAACGCAGGCCTGGTTTTCGCTTTCAGTTCTTTCCAATCGAGCGGCAAGGCTACGGGAGCACCAGAGCGGGCGCGTGGCGAGTAAGGTGCGACTGCGGTTGATCCGCGATCGTTGCGCAAGTAGTCGAGGTAGATGCGATTCCTTCTGAGCGCCTTGGTCATCTTCGTGACGTAGAGGCCTGGGTTCTTCTTTTCGATTCCGAGCACAACATTGTGGGCGAATTCCTTCACAACCGGCCATTCAAATTCGGCGCGGATCGGAACTACGACGTGAAGGCCTTTGCCACCGGTGGTTTTGAGAAAGGACTTGAGGTTGAGATCTTCGAGGCGGGATCGGAGTTCCGTCGCGGTAGCGGCCAGCGTTTTCCAGTCGATTGCCTCGTCGGGGTCGAGGTCGAAGATGATGCGGTCGGGTTTTTCGAGGGATTCGTTCTTCGAACCCCATGGATGGATCTCGAGCACGCCCATTTGCGCCAGGCCGACGAGCCCTTCCGGCGTGTTGAGGGTCAGGTATTGTTCCGTCGGTCCGCCCTTTTTATCGGGAACGGGAACGCTCCTGATGCCGGGCGGAAGACCCATTCCGATGTGTTTCTGGAAGAAGCACGGTTTGCCGATTCCTTCAGGACAGCGGACGATGCTGAGCGGGCGGTCGGCGACTTGTGGCAACATGCGATCGGCGACCGCGAGGTAGTAGTTGGCAAGCATGAGCTTCGTCATCCCCGATTCCGGGTCGAGAATCTTGTCGGGATGCGTGATGGGGAGGTTGGTTTTCGTCGCGCTCGCGGTTTTACTCGCACCTTTTCCGGCGCTACGACCCGACTTTGATTCCGGGTGAGAATTCACCGGCTGTGGTTCGGTCGAAGCAGATGGTTCGGCTGGCTCCGGGTTTTCGCGGACGACTTCTTTTGCCGGCTTGTCTTCGCGGAGTCCCTTGAACGCGGCTTGGCGAATAAGATTGTCGCGGGTCCAGTTCGAAAATGAGACCTGTGCGACCAGTTCAGGTTTGACCCAGTGCACCCCGCGCGATACTCCTTTGGGCATGTCGGTGAAGGGCGTTTTGGGTTGGACGAGCTTGTTGAGTTGCGCGCGAAGGCTCTGTTGCGTCTTTTGCGTGAATCCCGTGCCCGATCGGCCGGCATAGCGGAGCTTGCCCTTCTCGTAGTAGCCGATGAGCAAGGCGCCGATGCCCGTGCTGCCGTTGGATGTCTCGGTGAATCCTCCGATGACAAATTCCTGCTCCTGGAAACACTTTGATTTAATCCATGAACTATCGCGAGTGGAGACGTACTGCGCTGAAGCAAGCTTGGAGACGATGCCTTCGGCCCCCAATCCGCAAGCCTTGGCGAAGATCTCTTTGCCGTTTCCGTCAAAGTGTTCGCTGTAGCGGATCGGCGATTCGTCATCGAGCGAAGCGAGGAGCCTTTCAAGGAGTTCTTTGCGTTCGGAAAGAGGAAGGCCGCGCAGGTTGTGTCCGTCGAGGTGCAGCAGATCGAAGGCGAAGTAGTTCAGATGGACCTTTGTGCCCTCCTGGAATGCTGCCTGCAAATCGGCAAAGCTGGTGGCACCTTTCTCGTCGAGCACGACGACTTCGCCATCGAGGACTGCGCTATCGCAGGGAAGCTGTTCGGCTGCGTGCGCAAGATCGGGCATGCGATGGGTCCAGTCGAGACCCTTGCGGGTGAGAAGCGAGACGCGCTTCTTGTGAGAGCCTTGGCCGGGGTGGATCTGGACTTGAATGCGGTAACCGTCGAGCTTGAGTTCGTGCACCCATCCTTCGCTGCCGGGAGGACCAGTGGATGCCTTGGCCAACTGTGGAGAGATGAATGCGGGGAATTTCTCCTTTGGGACGGATTTGAGCGCGGATGCGAAAGAAGGCTTGGACTTCGTCTTCTTTCGATGAGCGGCCGGCTTCGTCGCTTCGGGTTGCTGGTCAGCCGCGTGATTACTATGCCAGACGCGGTCATTGTCCTTGCCGATTTCCTCGATCGTGCGTTTGGTGATGGCGCTGTCGGGAAAACGTTCGGTGATGTTGGGTTGGTCTTCTGTCCGCGCGTACTCGTCGCGATCCTTGATGAGGAGCCAGTTGGGCTTGCCGGGGCGTTCATCGCGGGTTTTCATGCGAACCAGAGCCCAGCGTCCCTTCATCTTTTGGCCGTGCAGGTTCATTTTGAGATGGCCCTCAGCGAGAGCGCGATCGACGTCCTGATAGTCCTCCACCGGTTCCCATTCGCCGAAGTCCCACAACATCACGGATCCGCCGCCATATTGGCCTTTGGGAATAGTGCCCTCGAAGTTGCCGTACTCGATGGGATGGTCCTCGACCTGAACAGCGAGACGTTTGTCGGCGGGAAGATCGCTGGGTCCCTTGGCAACGGCCCAGCTTTTGAGCACGCCGTTCCACGCGAGTCGAAAGTCATAGTGGAGGCGCGTGGCCGCGTGCTTTTGAACCACGAAGGGCAGAGGTCCATGTTTTTGTGTAGTGGCGCGAATAGCGCCTTTGCTGCCGCGGGGCTCGGCGGTGACATTGAAATCCCGCATCTCCCGATAGCGTGCCAGCTGGTCTTCCAGGGTCTTTGCCGGATCGTTTCTTCGAGTGGCGGGTTTTGCCATGCTTATGCGGCCTTATGCGAGCGTTTTCCGGATTTCACCAGTGTAGGCCCTTTCTTTGAGGATCGCCGCGAAGAGTGCGCGTGAGAGCGATCCTCTTTCGACTCGCTCACGCTACGCTTCAGGGCATCCATGAGATTAATGACCTCGGCTCGCGGTTTTCCCTCGGCGACTGGCAGCGGCGTTTCGGTGCGCTTCGCTTCGACGAGTTCGCGCAGTGCCGCTTCGTAGTCGTCTTTGAAATCTCCCAGGCGGAAGGGCGCGGATTGCGCGCGTATAAGTTCGTTGGCCAGAGCCAGCTCTTTCTTGTCGATGGTGTGCTCCTCGATGCCGCCGAAGTACGTCTTGGCGTCGCGGAGTTCTTCGGCGTAGCGCAATGTGTAAGCCATGAGCCCGCGGGCATTCTTGTCGGGATAGGGAGCGATCGCCACGAGGTGCTCGCGGCCGCCGAACGCGACTTCGCCTATGGCAACCTTGCCGGCCTGCAACATCGCCTCGCGAATGACGGTGTAGGCTTCGACCGATCCCTTCGGATCGGGAACCATGAAGTACGGCTTCTCAAAGAGGTACGGAGGGAGTTCCTTCAGATCGACGAACTGCGCCACATCGATTGAGTTCTGCGTCTCGAGGCGTAGTTTCTTTACCTCATCGGGCTCGACGATTACATATTTGCCTTTGCTGTACTCGTAGCCCTTGACGATTTCGGCGTTGTCGACGGGCTGATCGCCATTGATGACGTTCAGGTGATGGATGCGCTGGCGGGTTTTGCGGTCGATCTGATGAAACGCGATTTCGGACGCGGAATTTGTAGCGGGGAATAACTGAATACCGAAAGAGACCAATGAAATCCGCAGTTGCCCAGACCAGAATGGACGACCAGCCATGCACTTCTCCCCGGGTGCGCAAGCCGGTAACCAACGGGAGTCTTTGGTTGTTGCGCGCCCTCGGTCGTTCGATGTGAGGGCGGAGAGGCAAGTTGTCCGAGGACAACAGGCGCGGGTATGGTGGCAAAAGCAACGAGCCTCAAGCAGCGGGCGTTGCCTTTTGCGGCATCTGAGGACGCATGATTCGCAAACTCAAATCCGGTGAATTCCGTTTGTATTCCCGCAAGAAGGACGCCTCCACAGGCAAGCGCCGCAACCTTGGCACGTTTTCAACCATGGAGAAGGCTAAGCAACACGAGCGCGCGGTCCAGTACTTCAAGAGACATTAGGGTCGAGAACGGCGATAGCGCGAGGAAATCAGCAACCAGCGCGATCAGGGCGGCATCCTACCCGAGTCATGGCGGACCAAGGGTCGATTCCTCTTCGAGATTTCGGCAAGAGCGGTGTGAAGATTTCTGCGCTCGGCATGGGCGGTCATCATCTAGGCGAGGCCAGGGATGAAGATGCCGCCGTAGAGATTATCCATCGGGCTGTCGAGGGCGGCATTACGTTCTTTGATTGTTGCTGGGAGTACAACCGCGGCAAGTCTGAGGATTGGCTGGGCAAAGGATTGAAAGGCCTGCGCGACAGGACCTTTCTGATGACGAAGGTATGCACCCACGGGCGAGATGCGGCGCTGGCGATGCAGATGCTGGAGCAGAGCCTGCGGCGCTTGCAGACCGATCATCTGGATCTTTGGCAGGTCCACGGCGTGGGCTTTGCGAATGATCCCGAACTTTTCATCCGGCCGAACGGTGCTGCCGAGGCGCTGGCCCGGGCAAAGAAGGACGGCAAAGTGCGGTTCGTGGGATTCACGGGGCACAAGGATCCGGATGTTCATCTGGCGATGCTGAATACGGGCTTTCCCTTCGATTCGGTGCAGATGCCGCTGAATCCGTTTGACGCAAACTTTCACAGTTTTGAGCGGAAGGTGCTGCCAGCGCTGAACCAGAAGGGGATTGCGCCGTTGGGGATGAAGCCGATTGGGGGACATGGGGAGCCAGTGCAGAAGGGTGTGTTCTCCGCGCAGGAACTGCTGCGCTATGCCATGTCGCTGCCGGTGGCGACGACGATTTCGGGCGTTTCGGAGATTTCGATTCTGGAACAGAACCTGAAAGTTGCGCAGGGATTCACTCCTTTGAGCGAAGGCGAGATGCAGGCTCTGCGGACGCGCGCCAAGCCCTATGCGGGCGATGGGCACTTCGAGTTGTACAAGATTTCATTGAAGTTCGATAACCCCGAGGCGCGGATGGCGCACGATTTTCCGATAGACATGCAGCAGATCGAAGTCAAGGAGATGGTGGCTGAGACCGAGAATTCCGGTCGACCGTATCCAAAGGTTTAAGGCTTGAGGCCTGTCCTTTCAGGTTTAGAAAATGATTCAAAAAGAGTGAGATGGCAGATGTCGAGTTCGGATAAGAAGGCAATTCAACGAGAAAATGAGCCGGCGATGGTCGAGGTTGATTCGCAGGCGCGGGTAGCAATTGGGAATAACAAGCTTAAGAACTCATCCCGTCGCCGGTTTCTGAAGGGAGCGGCAATGGCAGGAGCAGCAACCGTGGCGTCGTATCCGCCCGCAGTGGCGCCCGCGCTGGCGCGATCGGATCTGCGAAGGGAGGCTGCCGCCCAGAACTTGTCGGTGGAGGAGACGTCGAACCCGGTGATCGGGAACTTCAAAGGGCGCTATGGCAAGGACGATGTGCCGGAGTTTCAGGCGCCAAAACGGCCTATGGGAAAGACCGGCCTGCAAGTCTCGATTCTTGGAGTGGGTGGTTATCACCTAGGGACGATTGCGGACCAGGGCGAAGCTTCCGACCTGGTGGCGAAGGCGCTGGACCATGGCATCAATTTCTTCGATAACGCATGGGAGTATCACGGGGGTTTGAGTGAAGAGCTCTTGGGAGCGGCATTGAAGGGCAAACGCGATCGAGCAATTGTAATGACCAAGGTGTGCACGCACGGGCGCAAGAAGGACGTAGCGATGCGTATGCTGGAGGAATCGCTGACACGGTTGCAGACCGATCATCTGGATGTGTGGCAGGTGCACGAGGTCATCTACTACAACGACCCAGAGAAGGCGTACGCGCCCGACGGTGTGCTGGAAGCACTGGCGGCCGCGAAGCAGCAGGGCAAGGTGCGATTCGTGGGGTTCACAGGGCACAAGAATCCATCGATTCACCTGGATATGCTCAACCGCGGATTCACGTTTGACACCATCCAATTTCCGATTAACCCGTTTGATCCGAGCTATCGATCATTCGAGAAGGAAGTGCTGCCAGTCGCTGTTCAGAAGGGAATGGCAGTGTTCTCGATGAAGAGTATGGGCGGGTCAGGCGAATCGATTGTGCATGGAGCACTGACGCCGACTGAGGCCCTGTCGTATGCGATGAGCGTGCCGGGGGTTTCCACGACAATTTCGGGTATGGATTCGATGGCGGTACTGGATCAGAATCTGCGCATTTTGAGTGGATTTCAGCCGCTGAGTGAGAAGCAGATGGCAGATTTACGCACGCATTGCCGGCAGTTTAACGACGGAAGGTATGAGCTTTTCAAGAGCACGATGAAGTACGACGGCGATATTGGGCGTGAACAGCATGAGTTTCCCACCGCGAAAGAGCTGCCTGCGTAGGACTTGTCGCGGAATCTATCGAAATCCAGAGCGAAGCTTGAGGTTTCATGTGGCTGGGACAGCCAAAAAATGGGTCAGCAAAGTTAAGACGGTCTCGACGTACCCGCCGGAGGGTTTGTTTACGAAGGATGCGGAGACAATCGCGCGGCAACTGGCGTCCAAAAAAGTGTCGCCGAAGGGTCCGGGATCGGGGATGAGGATGCTCACGTACTTCATCAATCGGGCGGGCAAGGGGCTGAGCGCATCGCGCAGGGTGGAACTGGAAAAAGCGAAGAAGCTTCTTTCAAAGCGCGTAAAGGCCGCGCGCGAGAAGGCCAAGGCTAGTTCCGCGTAGGCGGGATTACATTCGTGGCTCGCTTGGGTCACAGCGCGGAGGCACCGCCTTAGCGAGTTTTTCGAGGTGATCAGTGCTGCCGAAGCGGAGTGCGGGCGCAATGCTTTACCATGCGCTTGTACGTGGCCGACACTTCTCCATCTATCGCGACGACGGTCTTGAGCGGCTCTGTCCTTGTGCTGATCCAGTTTGACGTGTGCGAAGAATTGCGTCTGGATCGCCTTAGGAACATGAGGGAGGGCCGGGTTCAACAGCAACCACGGATGAAACCTGCGACGCCGGCGTATGTGCGTTATGAACGGCCGCCAGTGGTCGAACCTCTAGAAGCGCTGCTACTCGACAGTGGAGAACGGCTCGAGGGCGAGATCAAGTACTACGATTACGGTGTCGTGAGCGTGGTGTTTCAGCTTCCGTTTTCAGGCGATTGGGACAACCTGGTGCACCTGGCAAGCCGCTGGGTCTGGGATATCGATTTCTCATCGCGTGCGGAGCCGCTGGTGAAAGCCAGGCTGAATCAATGCACCGATGCGATGATCCGGCCGTATTCACGCTGGCTGAGCGAGGATTATTTTATCTTTCATGTGAGCGAAGCGTCTGGCAATCCCTCAGCCGCCGACGTAATTCGAGATCATGGATTCGAGATTGCGCAGGTAGTACGCGGAGATCGGCTGCGCCTTTCGGCAGGAGAGTGCAACGAGGTTTTGCACTCGCAGATTTCCTACTATGCGAATGATGTGACGGTGATCGGCTGGAACGCAGCGTTTCTTTACGACAGCCGGGCAGGTGCCGAGACCGCAATTCAGCTGCTCGAGTATGCGAATTCGCAGTTGCTGGAATTTCGGCACTATGACGAGTTGCTGACCGAGATTCTTGACCGCGCCTATGCACTGCTGGAGCAGAAAACAGGGGTCTTTGCACGATGGCGGCTGGCAAAATCGGCCAGGAACCTGCATACAACGCTGCTGGACGTCGCGGAACTGACGGAGCACGCTGATAATGCGATCAAATTTCTCAGCGATATGTTTGCGGCTCGGTTGTACAGGCTGGCGGCGGCCAAGGTTGGCGTGCCGGATTACAAGGAACTGGTATCGCGCAAAGTGAAAACCGCCGAGGACCTCTACAACTATATGGTGGATCAGTTCAACCAGAGTCGGGCGTTTTTTCTGGAAATCACAGTAGTGCTGATCCTGCTGATCGAACTGTACTACCTGTTCCGCGGGAAACCCATGTAGGAATAAATACGAGCTGTCTTTTTTGCCGAACGATTTCTCACTATGAGCTTGTTGATTTTTACCGCCCTTCTTTTTTTTGGTGCACTTCTCGCCGGCCTGCTGGGAGCACTCACAGGGCTAGGCGGCGGCGTGGTGCTTGTGCCGCTGCTGACGCTCGGGTTTCATGTCGATATTCGCTATGCGATCGGGGTCTCGCTCATCTCGGTAATTGCGACGTCATCAGGAGCTGCGGCAGCCTATGTGCGCGAAGGCTTTTCAAGCGTCCGGATTGGCATGTTTCTCGAAGTTGCGACGACCATCGGCGCGATTCTCGGTGCCTATCTCGCGACGGTGGTGCATACCCAGGCGCTGGCAATCATCTTCGGCGTGGTGCTGCTCTATTCTGCATTCCTCTCTTGGCAGCAGGCGCGAAATCCGGTGCCCGAGCTGAAACACGGAAGCCCTTGGTCCGGGAGGCTAGGGCTTTCGGGCGACTACCCCGGGCCAGACGGAAGACGGTGCAAATACGAAGTGGAGAACATTCCGGGCGGGTTCGGCATGATGTTTGTGGCCGGAACGCTTTCGGGGTTGCTGGGGATTGGCTCCGGCGCGGTGAAGGTGCTGGCGATGGACCGCATCATGAAGGTTCCTTTCAAGGTTTCGACCACGACCAGCAACTTCATGATCGGCGTGACCGCAGCGGCCAGTGCGGGCATTTATCTTCATCGGGGATTGATTACGCCGGGCCTGGCGTTTCCCGTGATGCTGGGTGTTCTCAGCGGTTCACTCATCGGCGCACGGTACCTGGTGCGTGCGCACGTAGCGGTGTTGCGCGTCGTGTTTACCGTCGTCATCCTGGCTCTCGGAGTGGAGATGATCGTTAACGGGGTGACGAAATGGTTCTGAGAGAGAAGCCGGCGGAACAGCAACCCGAAGGCCACTTCGACGACCGCAGCATGGAAACGATCATGGGTCGTCTGCTCCAGATCGGAGTGCTGCTGGCCTCATTTGTGATGCTGGTGGGCGGCTTGCTGTACGTCAGGGCTCATCACGAAGGAGTTCCCGATTACCGCGTGTTTAAGGGCGAACCGCAGGCGCTACGGCATATCGGCGGGGTGATGAGCGGTGTCAAAGTACGGCGAGCCAGCCGCGATCATTCAGTTCGCGGTGCTTCTACTGATTGCGACGCCGGTGGCGCGGGTGATATTCGCGCTGATTGCCTTCGGGATTGAACGGGACAAGCTCTATATCGGGGTTAGCGCGCTGGTTTTGGCTGTCCTTCTGTACGGATTCTTTCGTTCTCAGTAAACCCGCAGGGTTCGCTCGCGCGTTCTCCGGATGGATACCGCGAAGGCACCGTACGACCTGAAACTTCAATTCACACTGCGACCTATGCTCATCGTGCATCAAACGATAGGAGCACAGGCGCATTGCCAGACTTGACGGGGAGAACTATGCAGCGATTTCAAGGGAAAAGTTGCGATTGTAACGGGCGCAGGATCGGGTATTGGGCAAGGTATCGCCAAACGTTTAGGATGCGAAGGCGCCAAGGTAATTGTGGATTACGTTGGCAATCCTGACGGAGCGAGAGAAACCCTGGCGGCGATTGAGAAAGCCGGGAGCGAAGGCGAGATTATTCAGGCCGATGTGACGCGCATAGATGACGTGAATTGCCTGGTCGATACGGCGTGGAGCCTGTTCGGATCGGCGGATTTCCTGGTGAACAATGCGGGCATGGAGAAGAAGTCGGATTTCTGGGATACTCCGGAAACCGATTACGACCAGGTGATGGCGGTGAATCTGCGTGGACCATTCTTTCTGACACAGGCGTTTGTTCGCCGGCTGCGGGATGCGAAGAAAACAGGACGGATTATCAACATCAGTTCGGTTCATGAGGACATGGCCTTTCCGGGATTCGCGTCCTATTGCACCAGCAAAGGCGGACTGCGCATGCTGATGCGCGACCTTGCGGTGGAACTTGGGACCGCTTCGGGATCACGGTGAACAATGTTGCGCCGGGAGCCATTGCGACGCCGATTAACAAGGCGCTACTCGAGGACAAGCCAAAGCTGGATGCGCTGCTCAAGAATATTCCCCTGGGACGGCTTGGGCACTCCAGACGATGTGGCCGCGCTGGTGGCATTTCTCGCTTCAGAAGACGCGGCTTATGTGACGGGCTCGACGTTTGTCATCGATGGCGGCCTCATGCGCAATTACCGCGAACAGTAGACCCACCGATTATGGCCGCGAAGATTGAAGATTACGCGTTAATTGGCGACTGCCAGACGGCCGCTCTGGTGGATAAGAGGGGGTCGATTGACTGGTTGTGCTGGCCGACTTTTTCATCGGAGGCGTGCTTTGCCGGCTCCTGGGCACCGATGAAAACGGCTACTGGAAGATTGCGCCGTGCGAAGGCGAATGGAAGACGACAAGGAAATATCGTGAACACACGCTGATTGTGGAGACGGTGTTTGATTGCGGTGAAGGGGCAGTACGACTCACCGATTTCATGGCGGTGCGGGGCAAGAACTCCGATGTTGTCCGGATTGTGGAGGGCATTCGCGGAACGGTACGGATGCGGATGGAACTGTGCCTTCGATTCGATTACGGACGAACCGTGCCGTGGGTACGGCGGGTGCAGGACGGTATTCGTGCAATCGCCGGACCGAATCTGGCGATTCTGCGAGGGACAGTGCCGACCCACGGCGAGAACCTGAAGACGCTTGCAGAATTTCCGGTGACGCAAGGCGACCGGGAGTGCTTTACGCTGACGCTACGGGCTCTCGCACGAGGACGATCCGGAGCCGATCAATATTGACCAGGCATTCAAAGATGCCGAGAATTTCTGGCAAGAGTGGAGCGGGCGACTCCAATATGCAGGGAAAGTATCGGGAGATTGTCGAGCGATCGCTGATAACGCTGAAGGCGCTGACCTACATTCCGACGGGCGGGGTGGTGGCAGCTGTTACGACTTCGCTTCCTGAAATCATCGGAGGCGTACGGAACTGGGATTATCGCTACTGCTGGCTGCGTGACACCACGTTTACCCTGCTTGCTCTTGCGAATGCGGGATGCCATGACGAAGCGGTGGCATGGCAGGATTGGCTGCTTCGTGCGCTGGCAGGAAGCCCTGAGCAGGTGCAGATTCTGTATGGACTCCGCGGCGAGCGGCAACTGCCGGAGTGGGTCGTGGACTGGCTGCCGGGGTACGGAAGTTCAAGGCCGGTGCGCGTCGGGAACGCAGCGGCCGCGCAGATGCAGCTTGATATCTATGGAGAGATGCTGGACTGCTTCTTTCATGCGCAGCACAAGATGGGACGGCATACGGAAGACGATTTCCGCGTGCTGGTGCTTCTGCTGAAGCACCTTGAAACGATTTGGCAGGAGCCAGACCAAGGTATTTGGGAAGTGCGGGGGGAACCGCAGCAGTTCACGTATTCAAAGATGATGGCGTGGGTGGCATTTGATCGCGCGGTGCTGATTGCGGAGCAGATGCAGTATGCGGCGGACATCGAAAAGTGGAAGCAGATCCGCGATGCGATTCATCAGCAGATCTGCGAGAAGGGGTTCAATACGAGGAAGAACTCCTTTGTGCGGGCCTACGGGTCGAATGAACTGGATGCCTCGCTGCTGCTGATGCCGTTGCTCGGCTTTTTGCCTGGAACAGATCCGCGTGTTCAGAGCACCGTGGAAGCAATTCATCGTGAGCTGATGCCCGATGGGCTGGTGCTTCGCTACAACACGTCGAAGGTGAATGATGGTCTCCCACCGGGCGAGGGTGTCTTTCTGGCCTGTAGTTTCTGGATGGTGAGCAGTTTGAAGGCCATTGGTCGAGAGGAAGAGGCGAGGGAATTGTTCGAGCATCTGCTGACCTTGACCAATGACCTCGGATTGCTTTCGGAGGAGTATGACCCGAAGGAGAAGCGCATGGTGGGAAATTTTCCGCAGGCGTTTTCGCATATTGCCCTGGTGAACGCCGCATTCGATCTCGAGGATGGTGTGGGAGTGCGCAAGCGTGCACGCCGGCAGGTTCAGCGTTGAAGCTCGTGTTGGCCTCGGTTCCGGCCAGGTGTATGGCTTTGGCTTCCGTGCTGGATGCGGCGCCAGATTCGCCCGGCATGAAGGGCTCAAACTCTCATGCGCTCGGCTGGCTAATGCAACTGGGTGGAGCTGGATTGTTTGCGCTGGCGGTAATTGACTCGTCAGTGATTCCGATACCGTTGCCGGGAAGCACCGATCTTGTGCTGTTGCTGCTGACTGCTTTTCGATCGCAGTCGATTGCGTCGCCGATCATATTTGCATCGTGTGCGTTTGCGGGATCGGTGATCGGTGGTTATACCACATGGGCTACGGGGAAAAAAGGTGGCGAGGCAGCGCTCGATCGACTTGGGAAGGGGCGCTTTGTGCGCCACGTAGAGGGCTGGGTAAAGCGCAATGGATTGCTCTCCGTGGCCTTAGCCTCTCTGCTGCCGCCGCCGGTGCCCCTGATGCCGTTCCTGCTGGCGGCCGGAGCGCTGGGGCTTTCGCGTTCACGATTCCTGATTTCGTACTGCACTGCGCGCGCGGCGCGCTATAGCTTTGTGGCCTGGCTGGGCTACAAGTATGGGCGAGCGGTGCTTGATTTCTGGCAACGGGATCTGAAGGGATGGACAACGCCGATTCTCAGCCTTTACATCTCGCTGCTGGTGCTTGGCGCGCTCTATGGAGTGTGGAAGTATCGCAAAGAAGGGCGCAAGGCAAAGTAGCTCGCAGCGCTCAAAGGGAATACCGGTTGGGCCCGGCATTCCCTTTGGACTTGCGGCGTTGCGGCTACGCTCGCGCGTGCCTGAGCATCGGCGCTGTGGGCTGCTTGGTTGCAAGGTAGTTGTCGACAGCGGCGGCGGCTTTGCGGCCCTCTGAAATAGCCCAGACGACAAGCGATTGTCCGCGGCGCATATCTCCAGCCGCAAAGATGCCGTCAACGGAGCTCATGTAATCCGCGTTGGTTGCGATGTTACCGCGCTGGTCGAGAGCCACGCCCAGCTGTTCGATCATTCCGCCTTTCACAGGACCGAGGAAGCCCATCGCGAGAAGTACGAGATCGACGTCGAGCGTGAACTCGGAGCCCGCAATCGGTTCGAACTTTGGCGGCGGTCCGACACGCACCGCGTGAACCTGCTTCACATTGCCATTTTCATCGCCCGTAAACTGCACACTGTTAATTGCCCAGTCGCGGATTCCGCCTTCTTCGTGGGCGCTTTCCGTCCGCAGTTGCAGCGGCCATAGCGGCCATGGGGTTGACGCTGCGCGAGTCTCGGGAGGCTTGGGCATTATTTCAATCTGATGCACGCTCTTCGCACCCTGGCGATGGCTGGTGCCAAGGCAGTCGGCGCCGGTATCGCCACCACCGATGATGAGCACGCGCTTGCCTTCGGCGCTAATGGCGATTTTAGGATCGACTGTATCGCCTTCGCAGCGACGGTTTTGTTGCGGCAGGAACTCCATGGCGTAGTGAATTCCTTTGAGTTCCCGGCCAGGAATCTTGAGGTCGCGCGGATGCTCGGCGCCGCCGGCAAGAAGGATGGCGTCGTAATGTCCAATGAGCGCTTCGACAGGAACATTGCCGCCAACGTGCGCGTTGGTCAGGAAGGTGACGCCTTCGGCACGCATCTGCTGCAAGCGGCGATCGAGAATGTGTTTCTCAAGCTTGAAGTTGGGAATGCCATAGCGGAGCAGGCCGCCGATGCGGTCGTTCTTTTCGTAAACCGTTACCGAATGACCGGCGCGGCGGAGTTGCTGCGCGGCGGCAAGTCCGGCGGGACCGCTGCCGACAACGGCGACGCGCTTGCCGGTGTTGTGCTCCGGTGGCTCGGGCTGGATCCATCCCTCGTCCCAAGCCCGTTCGACAATGCTGCGCTCAATGAGCTTGATGGAGACAGCAGGTTGATTGATGCCGAGCACGCAGGAAGCTTCGCAGGGCGCGGGACAGATGCGGCCGGTGAACTCGGGGAAGTTATTGGTGGCGTGCAGGCGGCGAATCGCACTCTGCCAGCGGCCGTTGTATGCGAGGTCGTTCCAGTCGGGAATGAGGTTGTTGACCGGGCAACCGGTGTGGCAGAAGGGAACGCCGCAGTCCATGCAGCGGGCACTCTGCTCGCGTTGCTTTTCTTCAGGGAACGGCTGATAAATTTCAAACCAGTCCTGCACGCGCTCTTCAACGCTTCGGCGTGTCGCCTGTTCGCGTTCGATTTCCAGAAACCCAGTAACTTTACCCATGCTGCACCTCGGCTGCTGCTGCCTCAACCTGAGGCGCTGCGGTTGGCGGACAGTAAATGGTGTCGACGCGCTCGACCCCGAGCACACGCTTGTACTCGTGCGGGAATATCTTGATGAATTTCGGCTGCGCATCAGTCCAGTGCTCGAGAATCCAGGCGGCACGCGGGCTTCCCGTGTAGTCGCGATGGCGCTCCAGCAGGGCACGCACTTCGGTCACGTCTTCGTCGGTGACGAGGGCCTCGATATCGACGCTGGCCTTGTTGCATCGGCGCGTCGAGAAGTCGCCCTGATCGTCGAAAACAAAGGCACGACCACCACTCATGCCGGCTGCGAAGTTGCGGCCTGTGGTTCCGAGTACGACGACGGTGCCGTTGGTCATGTACTCGCAGCCGTGATCGCCGACGCCTTCAACTACAGCGATTGCGCCAGAGTTGCGGACTGCGAAGCGTTCGCCTGCGATGCCATTGAGGAAGACTTCGCCGCTGGTGGCGCCGTAGAGGACGACGTTGCCGACGAGGATGCTTTCTTCAGGTAGGAAGAAAGACGTCTTGGGCGGATAAGCGATGATGCGTCCGCCGGAGAGGCCCTTGCCGAGGTAGTCGTTGCTGTCGCCTTCGAGTTCCAGCGTAACGCCGGAGGGAACGAATGCGCCAAAGCTTTGGCCGGCAGAGCCTTCGAACTTGAAGTGGATGGTGTTGTCGGGCAGTCCAGCAGACCCGTATCGACGGGCGATTTCGCCGCCCAACATGCCGCCGACGGTGCGATGCACGTTGCGGATGGCAAAGCTGCCGGTCACTGGCGTCTTTGACTCGAGGGCCGGTGCCGCCTTTGTGATCAAGGCATGATCGAGTGCCTGATCGAGGCCATGATCCTGCGATTGCATCTTGCGGCGCGCGACGCGTGAGGGCACGGTGGGAGCGTAAAGAATCGAGGAGAGATCGATGCCCTTCGCCTTCCAGTGAGCGTCGGCGACGGCGGCATCGATCTTGTCTACGCGGCCAACCATTTCGTCGACAGTGCGGAAGCCGAGCTTGGCCATGTGTTCACGAATTTGTTCGGCGATGAAGAAGAAGAAGTTGACGACGTGCTCAGGCTGGCCCGTGAAGCGTGCGCGCAGGACCGGATCCTGCGTAGCGATGCCGACGGAACAGGTGTTGAGGTGGCATTTACGCATCATGATGCAGCCCATGGTGATGAGCGGTGTGGTCGCAAAGCCAAACTCCTCGGCACCGAGCAGCGCGGCGATGACGACGTCGCGGCCGGTCTGGAGCTTGCCGTCAGTCTGGACTTTAATGCGGCTGCGCAGGTCGTTGAGCAGCAGAACCTGTTGTGTTTCGGCGAGGCCGAGTTCCCACGGCAAGCCCGCGTGCTTGATGGAACTGAGTGGAGATGCGCCGGTTCCGCCGTTGTCGCCCGAGATGAGCACGACATCGGCGTGTGCCTTGGCGACGCCGGCGGCGACGGTGCCGACACCGACCTCAGAGACGAGCTTGACCGCGATGCGCGCCTTGGGGTTGACGTTCTTGAGGTCGTAGATCAGTTGCGAAAGATCTTCGATGGAGTAGATGTCATGGTGAGGCGGCGGAGAGATGAGTCCGACGCCGGGAATGGAGTGTCGCGTTTTGGCGATGACGTCATCGACCTTGTGGCCGGGTAATTGGCCGCCTTCGCCGGGCTTTGCACCCTGCGCCATCTTGATCTGTAACTCGTCGGCATTGACGAGGTAGTTGGTGGTGACGCCGAAGCGCCCGCTCGCAACCTGCTTGACGGCACTGCGGCGGGAGTCGCCGTTGGCGTCGGGTGTGAAGCGCGCTTCGTCTTCGCCGCCTTCGCCGGTGTTCGACATGCCGCCGAGGCGGTTCATCGCGATGGCAAGGGTTTCATGCGCTTCCTTGCTGATGGAGCCGAAGCTCATGGCGCCTGTAGTGAAACGCTTGACGATTTCCTTTGCGGGTTCGACTTCCTCTATCGCAAGTGGATGGTCTGCGTACTTGAGTTGGAGAAGACCGCGCAGTGTGCAGAGCGTACGGTTCTGCTGGTCGAGCAAATCGGTGTATTCCTGGAACGTGGTCGCGCTGTTGGCGCGAACCGCGTGCTGGAGCTTGCTGATGGTTAGCGGATTGAGCAGGTGATACTCGCCGCCTTCGCGGTACTGGTAGTGTCCGCCAACAACGAGTTCTGTTTCAGAGTCGGTCAACGGCTGGAAGGCGTAGTCGTGCTTGAGTTGCGCTTCACGAGCCAGCACGTCGAGTCCGACACCTTCGATGCGCGATGCGGTGCCGGGGAAGTAGGTCTGGATGAGGTGTTCATTGAGGCCGACGGCTTCGAATACCTGCGCTCCGCGATAGCTTTGCAGCGTGCTGATGCCCATCTTCGAGAAGGTTTTCAGCAGGCCCTTGTTGATGGCTTTGATGAAGTTCTTTTCAGCGTGGTTTGCGGAGACGTTGTGGGGCAGCAGCCCCCGGCGCTTGAGATCGTGCAGCGTTTCGATCGCGAGATAGGGATTGATGGCGCTGGCGCCGTACCCGATGAGCAAGGCGAAGTGCATAACCTCGCGCGGTTCGCCGCTCTCAATGATGAGCGCAACCTGCGTGCGCAACTTCTCTTTGACGAGCCGATTGTGCACTGCTGCCATGGCGAGCAGGCTGGGGATCGGCGCGTAAGTGGGGTCGACTCCCCGGTCGGAGATGATAAGCAACGTGTATCCGGATGCGACGGCGTGTGTGGCCCGAGCGCTCAATTCATCGAGTGATTGACGCAGTCCGGCTTCGCCATCTTCCGCGCGGAAGAGTGCGGGCAGCGTGGTGGCGAGCAGTTCGCCGGAAGAGACGCGGCGCAGCTTTTCCAGATCTCGATTGGAGAGGATCGGATGCGGGAGCTTCAGCGTGTGACAGTTCTCCGGGGTCTCATCGAGGATGTTGCGCTCGGTGCCGATGTAGCTGATGAGCGACATGACGAGTTCTTCGCGGATCGGATCGATCGGCGGATTCGTGACCTGCGCGAAGAGCTGCTTGAAATAGTTGAAGAGCGGCTGCGGGCGATCGGAAAGACAAGCCAGCGGTGTATCGGTGCCCATTGATCCGACGGGTTCTTCGCCGCGCGCACCCATGGGGCCGAGCAGGAGACGGAGGTCTTCTTCGCTGTAGCCGTAGGCACGCTGGCGGCGAAGCAACGTTTCGGGGTTTGACGCAATCACGCGCGACGGCTCGGGCAGGGAATCGAGTGAGACCTGCTGCTCTTTGAGCCAATCCCCGTAAGGCTGGCGGGCGGCGAGGTTCTTCTTGATTTCGGCGTCGGAGATGATGCGCTTCTGCACCGTGTCGACGAGGAACATGCGGCCCGGCTGCAGGCGGCCCTTCTTGCGAATGTCTTCGGCAGGCACATCGAGTACACCGGCTTCGGAGGCGAGTACGACGAGATCGTCCTTGGTCACGATGTAGCGGCCCGGGCGCAGGCCGTTGCGGTCGAGCGTGGCGCCAACGACGCGTCCGTCGGTGAAGGCGATGGCGGCAGGTCCGTCCCACGGCTCCATCAGCGATGCGTGGTACTCGTAGAAGGCGCGCTTGTCTTCGTCCATGTCCGGATTGCCGGCCCAGGCTTCGGGGATGAGCATGGCCATGACGTGCGGCAGGGAACGGCCGGACTGGAAGAGGAATTCGACAGCGTTGTCGAGCGAGCCGGAATCGCTGCCCTCGGGCATGATGACGGGAAAGAGCTTGCTGATCTTCTCTCCGTGCCGAGGGTTGCCGAGGATGGATTGGCGAGCGTTCATCCAGCTGATGTTGCCGCGGATGGTGTTGATTTCCCCATTATGTGCAACGTAGCGATAGGGGTGGGCGAGTTTCCAGCTTGGAAAAGTGTTCGTGGAGAAGCGCTGGTGGACCAGGCAGAGCGCGCTGGTAACGAGGGGGTTGGCCAGTTCGAAGTAGAATTTCTCGATCTGTGGGGCCAGCATCAGGCCCTTATAGATGATGGTGCGGCAGGAGAAGGACGGCACGTAGAAGTCGTCCTTGCCTTCGATGTCGGAGGCTGCCATCTCGTTTTCGGTGCGGCGGCGTACGAGATAAAGCAGGCGCTCGAAGCTCTCTTCATCCAGGCCGTCGGGGCGGCCGACGAAGAATTGCTCGATATATGGCTGGGAGGCGCGGGCTTCGCGGCCAATGGCATCGCCGTTCACGGGGGTGTCGCGCCAGCCGAGGACCTTGAGGCCCTCTTCGGCCGCGATGCGCTCGAAGACGCCTTCGCATTGCAGACGGCTGTGCTTGTCAACGGGAAGGAAGACCATAGCCACGCCGTATGCGCCCGGCTCAGGCAGTTGAATGCCGAGTTCGCCGCACTCGCGCGCGAAGAAGACGTGCGGAATCTGAATCAGAATTCCGGCGCCATCGCCCGTCTCCGGATCACAGCCTGCGGCTCCGCGATGGGTGAGGTTGATGAGGACCTCGAGACCCTTGCGGATGATGTCGTGGCTCTTTTCGCCTTTGATGCTTGCCACCAGGCCCATTCCGCACGCATCGTGCTCATTGCGCGGGTGGTAGAGACCCTGGCGCTGCGGAAAGCGAAGACGTTGATCCGATATCTGCATGGCTACCTTCTTATGAATAAGATCGGTTTGCGATTTCAGTTGTCAGGACGGCAAAGACACATTGAGCGTGACGTTCACCTATCGGGAAACGCCGGGTCAATTCTGAGTGGACCTGTCGTGGCAGGCCCCGCACACGGGGATAGTGCTGAACTCTTTACTATATCTGAATTTCGATTCGGAGATTCCCTAAATGCGGAATGGCGGGATTTCAATTCCGCGCGAAAGGCCTCAATGGCTATGAAGTCATGCCCGGAGAGCAATAGCGACCACAGATCCTTCGCCCCCCTTCACTCTCTTCAGGGTCGCTCAGATGAGACGCGCTGGTTGCTGCGATGGCAACTTATGTGAGAGCGGCCTTTGGCCCAGGAGCAAACTTCCGCTGATAGTAAGCCGTCGTGGCGACGATGGCTGGAATGCCGACCGAGATGGGCACAATCCACAGCCACCACGCTCCATGCAGCAGTGGGCCGATTGTGACGAGCGAGAAAGCAGTCCAGGCAGCGATGTAGCTACCGATCATTCCCTGCAGATGAGCGTACCACCAGAACATTTTCTCCGCTGGCGGATGCGTGAAGCGCCACATGGATCTGCCCGAAATGCGCATCCCAACGACTCCGAAGACAATCGCCGGGACGCGAAGATTCTGCACGAATTCTGGACGGATAGCTCCCAACACAGCGAGCGTTAGACTGGCTGCGAAGCATAGGATGGCGGCGACCCAGTCCAGTCCGCGGGCGACCGGAGCGCCTTTCCAGGCGGCCTTTTGACCGAGTACGCGGTAGGCTGCGAAGGCCGCGTAAAAACTGAAGATTGCCACCAGCGCAAGAAATAAGACAGGCAGGAATACGGCCATGATCAGCGCCGTAAAAGCAACGACAGTCATACACCAGAAGTAGATTTTGCCCCACAGGCGATGTGCTCCACCGCCCTTTGCAGTGACCAGGGCCAGCGGAGCCAGGACAAAAGCTCCGCTGCCGGCAGTGACGTGAACTGCCAGAAAGGCGTGCATCCACCAAGGATTGTGCATCTGTCACCCCCGAATGCCCCGTTATCCCGCGGCCGCAATGTCTCATTACGCGCGCCGAAGTTCTTTGGTTCCATGAGAACCCGGCGCGCCTGAAATCATGCATAAAGTCTTCGAGCTGATTCAAATGATCAGAGTTTGCAGATGAGCAGTTCTCGCTCATAGATCATCTCTGGCGGCAGATGGTCGTGGAGTTCAATGAACAGTTCTTCGTGCGCGATCACTTCCTTGCGCCATGCCGCGCGATCGACGGCCATGAGCGCGTCGAAGGCTTCCTGCGAAAAGTCGAGGCCTGTCCAGTCAATATCTTCGTAGCGCGGTACCCAGCCGATGGAGGTTTCGCGTCCGTGGCCGTGGCCTTGCACGCGCTCGACGATCCAGCGCAGCACGCGCATGTTTTCGCTGAAGCCGGGCCAGAGGAATTTTCCGTTCTCGTCCTTGCGGAACCAGTTGACGTTGAAGATGCGCGGGGTGACATCGAGGCCGCGCTGCATCTTGATCCAGTGTCGGAAGTAGTCGCCCATGTGGTAGCCGCAGAAGGGCAGCATGGCCATCGGATCGCGACGCACTTTGCCCACGGCGCCGGCAGCTGCAGCCGTGGTTTCAGAGCCCATGGTGGCCCCGATGTAGACGCCGCTGGACCAGTTGAATGCCTGGTAGACAAGAGGCAGCGTGTGCGAACGGCGGCCACCGAAGATAATCGCACTGATGGGCACGCCTTCGGGAGATTCCCAGTCCGGGTCCATCGTCGGACACTGCGACGCGGGCGCGGTGAATCGTCCGTTTGGATGCGCAGCGGTAGTGCCGTTCTTCTTGCCTATGGCGGGTGTCCAATGCTGACCGCGCCAGTCGAGACATTCCGCAGGTGGTTTGTCGGTCATGCCTTCCCACCAGACGCCGCCGTCGAGTGTCAGTGCAACATTCGTAAAGATGGTGTTGCGCGAGAGTGCCGTCATTGCTGACGGATTTGTTTTCACGCTTGTTCCGGGAGCGACTCCAAAGAATCCATATTCAGGATTGATGGCTCTTAATCTGCCCTGGGAATCGGGTCTGATCCACGCGATGTCGTCGCCGACGGTCCACACCTTCCAGCCGTGCATGGACTTTGGCGGAATGAGCATCGCGAAATTCGTCTTGCCGCAGGCGGAGGGGAAGGCTGCGGCGACATAGGTCTTCTCACCTTCGGGATTCTCGACGCCGAGGATGAGCATGTGTTCGGCCATCCAGCCCTCGTCGCGCGCGATGTTTGATGCGATGCGCAGGGCGAAGCACTTCTTGCTGAGCAGTGCGTTGCCGCCATAGCCGGAACCGTAAGACCAGATCTCGCGCGTCTCAGGGAAGTGGACGATGTATTTGGTGTCGTTGCAGGGCCAGGGGACGTCCTGCTGGCCGGCCTTGAGCGGCGCACCCACGGTATGCATGCAGGGGACGACCCGCTTTTCATCCTTGTCGATCTCGGCGAAGACCAGCGCACCGATGCGGGCCATAGTGCGCATGTTGACGACGACATAAGGTGAGTCCGTGAGCTGCACGCCAATGCCGGACATAGGCGATCCGATGGGACCCATGCTGAACGGAAGCACATACATGGTGCGTCCCTGCATGCAGCCTTTGAAGAGCTGCTTCAAACGGCGACGCATCACATAGGGGTCTTCCCAGTTGTTGGTCGGTCCTGCGGCATCGCGCGAGAGGGAACAGATAAAGGTGCGGTCTTCGACACGAGCAACGTCGTTCGGAGCTGAGCGTGCGTAGAAGCATCCGGGCCATTTCTTCTGATCGAGGCGTGTAAAGGTGCCTGCAGCGATAAGCCGATCACAGAGGAATTCGTATTCTGCCACGGAGCCGTCGACCCAATGGATAGAATCTGGCCGGCAAAGTTCGGCCATCTTTTCGACCCATCGAATCAGATGTTTATTAGTGGTGGGCGGAGTCTGAACGGCGGCGGGCTCGTGGTTGAGAACGGATTGCTTCATATTTCTATAGTTCTCCTGCGTTGCCTGTCTCTTACAGGCTACAGAAACTGTCGTAGCAGTGAAAGTGGAAGGAACTTACATCGGACGCAACAGTCTATCGCAGTGCGCGGCTGGAGATTTGTGATCTAGAACTCATGATGCGGCTCGATGATTTCGGCAATGGTGTTCGGCTCGGGGTTTGCGGCTTCGGCCTGGTTGCGCACTCTTGCGACGGCGAGCCAATTGTCTTTGTGCGGCTGTTCGGCAATCCAGGGCGGAAGTGGCATGCACAGATGCTCGCTGAGCGCGGCAGCATAGCCCTCATACAACGCACGAAGATCACGGAGTCTCTCGTAGGAGAGGTCGTCGCGACATACACTTACACCGCTCTGGCAGAGCAATTGATAAAGCTGCTCGTAGCGTTCCCGCGGCAATCGATCAGGGATGTTCTGCTTCGGAGTGATGGAGAAGACCTGTGCGAGATCGACCATAGCGTGACGAGCCATGGCGAAGGTCAACTGCGCCTGGCGAGCTTCGTGCCCGCGAACGCCGGCGATGAGCAGAGCCGAAGTATCGAGCATCGCGGTAAGCGCGCCGATCCAGCTTTGATTGGTGTGTTGCGAGCGAAAATAGCAAAGCAAGGTGTAGGAAATGTGGCTCTCAAGCAATTCAGCCGACCAGCGTTCCCACTCCGAAAGCAAGGCGGCGAGGACATCTTCCGATCCCTTAAAGGAGTGTCGGCGCATGAGTTCAGCGGCTGTCGGTGGCGAGCCTGCGCGCGCGTCGAGGAGCGAGATACTGACCTCACGGCGCGAAAATGCTGCGTACAGCACCGGGAAGTAGCCCATGACGATGGCGAGAAAGCCGAAGCCGGTGCCGGCTTCACAAGTGGAAAGCGCTCGCGCTATTTGTGTGTGAGGCGTGACATCGCCGAGGCCGAGAGTGAAGAAGTTGGTGCCGCTGACATAAAGATCGGAGAGATATCCGGTGTGCTGCAAGGTGTCGCTGAAGGGACTGCCCAGGGCGTAATAGATGAGTGAATATCCGAATACCATCCCCGTGGCCCAGACAACGAGAAGAAAGATGAGCGATAGCGGCCCGTAGAAGCTGAGGGCAGTCTCGCGTTTACGCGGATGGCGGATCCTGACCGCGACGAATCGCCACGGCATCCAGGTGAGGATATAGAAGATCCGCGTGAGCCGAAGGCGGCCTGCAGCGCGGCGCGGCAGAATGATGGTCTGGAAGGCATCCAGCAGGACAACCAATAAGCACAGGATGCCCAGCAGCATGGTGACGACTTGCATTGACCCCCTTTTGGCAGTGCGTCCCGTGGCGGCTAGTTTGCAATGCCCAATTACCGTATCCTAGCTGAGTAAGACCTAATTAAGCGCCATGGCTGAATTCGGAAAAGCGCTTCTCGGTCTCGGACTCCTGCTCGTTCTGATTGGAGCACTGCTGCTGATTGCGGCCCGATTTGGGTTGCCGCTTGGGCGATTGCCTGGCGATATCTCCTACCGAGGCAAGAACGTTTCGTTCTTTTTCCCGCTCGGGACATCAATCCTGGTCAGCGTCGTTCTTTCCATCGTTTTCTATCTCATCTCTCGATTCCGGCGTTAAACGTCCATCGAATCATTGAGGTCACAACGATTGAGCGGTGGTTCGTCTCGAATCGGTGTAGGGTTGCCGATTTGCGTGCGTAGACACTCTTAAGGCTGGCACGTAATGGACAATATCGGACCGAATACGTCCGTTGAGACCATGGAGCGGCGGACTTTCTAAATCGACGAAGAGACGAACACCGCCTTGGAAAACGCTATCTGGCTTCAGCGGGCTCCCAGCTTGGCCAAGGCATAGCCATACCGGAACGAGCGCGCGCGTCTTAACCGATCTGCGGCGATTGAAAGACAATCGATTGTTCTTGCTTTGGGCAGCGGGCTTCGCGTAACCGTGCGATCAAGACTCAAGGGACAAGGGCGGCGAAAACGAATGAGGAGAGTCTCGGCACCATGGCTCAAATTCGGAAGGCATTGATTTGCCTGTATTTAGCAAACTGGACTGCGCACAGGCACAATCGGCTGTTCTTGTTCCGCATCGCTTGCGATGGTGCCGTCAGGTCGCGAAATGGGGAAGCGTTGAATAGGGACGCGCCGAGCGCGCGAGGAAACCGTCGGCCCACCAGGGAGATGTATTGGGATTCATACGACTCCCTGTTTCCGGAATTTGCCCTGCGAAGACGTTATCTCAAAGGTGTGATTATGCAGGTAACGGCGTGAATTCAGGGCGAAGAAGTTTCCCGGAAGAGCCATTTTGTTAAACAGATATTGACGGTTCTTTGTGAGCAGGAGTAACGTACTTGGCGGTTTACTGAAACGATTTAGACGGGGCTATACGGACTTTGCCCAGCGAGTCTTGCGACGGAAAGATTGTGTGGCAGGCGGCTTCCGCTGGTGCGTAGTCACGCCGTCATGGAGTGCGAGTAGCCGAAAAAAAGGCATGAGCTCAGACGTGCGAGCTGAAGCCTGATTCAGGACAGGCCTCGCGGCCTGATGGAAAGTGCAAGTTACGTGAGTCTCCAAAAAATCGGCAACCAGCCGAGCTTTCCGAAAAAGGGAAGCAAGAATTGCACGATCCCAGGCTGCAGTAACCAAGCAGCATCACTTCGGAATAGGAGAGTCAGATGGCAGTGAAATTCAACTCAATCAGCTACCGGTTCTTTCTGTTGCCGTTGCTGTTTGTTTTGGCTTGCGTGGGAGCATTTGCGCAGGCCAATTCAGACGTAACCGGCATCGTGACGGACCAGATCGGGCGCAGTTGTGGCCGGAGCGAGTATTACGCTGACGGATCCCGCGACTGGGGTCACCAAGTCAACCATCAGCAGCGGGACCGGACTGTACGACATTTCCGGCTTGAACGCCGCAAACTACAACCTGAAAGTCACGGCCAAGGGATTCCAGACCTACGAGCAGACCGGAATTGTTGTTGACATTTCGCGCTCGTTTCGTGTCGACGTCAAGCTGACGGTTGGTTCGGAGTCAACAACTGTCACAGTAAGTGCCGATGCATTGGCGGTGCAGTCCGATTCGAACGTGGTCAGCACCCTTATCAACGAGCAGCAGATTACCGAACTGCCCACCAACGGCCGCAACGTAATCGGTCTGGCGGCGTTGGGCCTCGGCGTCAGCGGCAACCTGCCCGACATGGAGAGCCCATTCTCCGTGACCGCCAACTACTCCATCAGCTTTAACGGCCTCAACCAGGCTCACAATGTCTGGATGATTGACGGCGCCGAGGCGTATGACCGCGGTTCCGGCGGCAAGATGTCCGTCATGCCTTCCCAGGACTCGCTTGGCGAATTCCAGGTGCTGGCCAGCAACTATCCTCCCGACTACGGCATCGCCTCCGGCGGCACGATCACCATGTCCATCAAGAGCGGCACAAGCAAGTTCCACGGTGGAGCTTGGGAGTTCGACCGCAACGACGCTCTGGATGCGCACAACTACTTCGACAACAACAATGGACAGAACGCCAAGAAGTCGGAGCTGCGCTATAACGTCTTCGGCGCCAATGTTGGCGGCCCGGTGTTCATCCCTCACGTCTACAACTCGGACAAGAAGAAGACCTTCTTCTTCTATAACGAAGAGTGGCGCAAAGAGGTCACCGGAGTCTCGACCAACTCGATCAAGACTCTTCCCGCAGCGGATGAAGTTACGTCGGCGTCTCCATTCAACTTCGTGATTCCTGTGTACAACCCCGCAACGGCAGTTATTGTGCCCACAGTTGCCGATCCAGCGTTGGCGGCGAAACTCACCGCCGATGGACTGACGATGGGCCAACCCTTCCCGAACAACACGATTCCGGGCAACCTGCTGGATTCCAACGCCCTGCTCTTCAACACCACCAAGAATCTTCCAGCATCGACGAATGCTCAGGACGGCTATACCCCGACCGGCGGGCATCTGCCTATCACGGTGCGTGAAGATCTCTTCCGCATCGATCACAACTTCAACGACAAGTGGCAGCTTTTCGGTCACTACATTCATGATGCGATGGACACGGTCGAAGCCACTCCCGAATGGCAGGGGACAACTATCCCACCGTCGGCTCGCAACTTCAGCAACCCGGCATACGCCGCAGTCATCAAGCTGACCGGCACGCTGACACCCAATGTGCTGCTCGAAGCTGCATTCAACTACAACGGCAACAAGATCGCCATTATTCCGGTGGCGGCTGGCGGAGCCAGCTTCGTCAAGCCTTCGGGTTGGAGCACCGGGACCTACTTCCCGCTGCCAACGACGTGGGCAATCGCTTGCCCGACATCACTTGGAGCACGGTCGGCACGACCTGGGGACCTGGAAATGATCCCTGGACCAACGGCGCCGAGGATTTTGCCGAGGTGTTCGGCCTTTCGTGGACCATGGGCAAACATCAGATGAAGTTCGGCGGCGGCTACAACCGCTACACCAAGAATCAGGTCATCGGCAAGGATTCCGAAGGAGACTACACCTTCGGCGATGGCTGGAACGCAGCAACCTCGACAACTCCAGCAGGTCCAACAGGCCTACTCACGGGCGATTCGTATTTGGACTTCCTGCTTGGTCTGATCCACCAATTTTAGTCAGTCGAACGCCAATCCCATCAACCACTACGTGAACCAGACGATCTCGGCCTATGCCGAAGACAACTGGCACGTGAACACCCGGTTAAGCGTTCAGTACGGCTTCCGCTACGACCTGATGCCGCATACATGGGAACGCAACAACCAGGTTTCCAATTTCAATCCAGCCCATTACCAGCCTGGACTTACGACCGCAGCGAGCTTCAACTCCGACGGCTCGTTCGCAGCCGGCGCTCCCGGACTGGTAACCAATTCGATCGGTACCTTCTATATGAACGGCGTCGATATTGCCGGTCAGGGAGGCACATCAACGGCACTGGTCAAGAACGACTACAAGACGTTTATGCCCAGGCTTGGCTTCTCCTATGACATCTCGGGCAACGGCAAGACCGTCGTGCGCGGCGGCTTTGGCACCTTCTACGAGCGCATCCAGGGCAACGACATTTACGACGCTGCCGGATCGCCTCCATTCATCAGCACGCCGGCTGCCAGCAACGTCGAATTCACCAATCCCAGCTTCAACTGGCAGGCTGGTTCGGCAGCTTCCACGCCGACCTTCACGCAAGGCTTCAACTCGCTCAACACCTATTACCCCGATCCTGCCGTGGCGCAGTACAGCCTGGGCGTGCAGCATGAAATCGCTCCCGCGCTGATCATGATCACGCAGTATGTCGGCAACCTCGATTGGCACCAGAACGTCTGGCTCCCAATCAATAACTTCCCGCTGAGCACTCCGATGGCAACGCGCCAGGCGTTTGCAAACGGCTCGCTCGGAACCATCCCAAAGCCTGACGGACAAATCTTATCCAGGCTTTGGCAACATCAGGCTGCAATCGACCACGCAAACCGGCACGTACAACAGCTTCCAGGCAGGCCTTCGCCAGCAGAATAAACACGGCCTCAGCTTTGAACTGGATTACACGTACGCGCATGAGATCGATTCCACGCCGAGCAGCGTGGACGTGGACAACAACAACCCCACCCGCAACCCCTGGAACCTGAAGTACGACAAGGGCTCTGGCATCCTGGATCGTCGTCAGGTCTTCAGCGGCAACTACGAATACAAGCTCCCGTTCTTCAATCGCGCTAGCCGGCTTGACGAGGACCATTCTTGGTGGATGGGAGATTTCCGGTACGGTCATCTCCGAGACGGGCTTGCCCTGGTTCGGCAATGTTGCTCCTTCGAACAGCTACGGGGATACGGTTGGTTTGGGCGGCGACTACTCGATCCGTCCCAACCTGACCGGCAAACCGCAATACACCAAGGGCAAGGCCACAGTGGGTTCAGTTTCAGGCTACCAGTATGTCAGCAATGCGGGCTTCTCAAAGCCTGTCGCCAGCTGGCTAGGTGGCCCGAACCTGGGCTTCGGCAACATGGGCAAGGATGCTGTGGTTGGCGCTAGGCCGCACGAGCTTCACCACCGCTCTATACAAGTCGTTCTGCCTTCGGCGAAGCTGCTCATTTCGAGTTCCGCGCCGACAGCTTCAACACCTTCAACCACACGCAGTTCAATGGCTTGGCCGACACCAATCCGCAGAATCAGGACTTTGGTTTTGTCAACAGCGCTCAAGACCCGAGAACCTTCGAGCTTGGCGGCAAGTTCGTGTTCTAACCATAACCCTCAACCAAGGGGCGCGGCAGGCAACACCTGCCGCGCCCCTTTTGCCTTGGGCGCGCAAGGGCCCGGATTCAAATAAAATCGATCAGATGTAAAAGTGAGACGCGCAATGCGATTGCACCGCCGAAACCTGATTCTAATCACGGTGGCAATGGCCGCTGTCTGCCTGGGGCAGAGCTTGACGGAGCCGAACAGCCAGCGTCAAGCAGCGCATTGCGCTGGAACAGCAGGGGAACAACGCCGAGGCTGAGGCTGCATGGCGCGCCTTCCTGAAGATACATCCTTCCAACTCAGAGGCGTATGCCCACCTTGGGTTGCTCGAAGCTCGTCAGGAACACTACGAGGAGGCTGTGCCGCTCTATCGCAAAGCATTGGCGCTTGAATCCGACGTTCCCGGAATTGCGGCTGAATCTCGGTCTTGCCCTGTTCAAGGCCGGTGAGATGAAAGAGGCAATCCGTGTCTTCCAGCCATTGCTCAAGAGCCAGTCTCCATCCTCGGCGGAGATGCAGCGAGCTGACGATTCTTCTTGGAATGGCTCACTATGGTTTAGGCGAATTCGCAGAAGCTGCTCCCTATCTTAGGCAGGCAGCTGTTCGTGATCCGCAGAATCTAGGCTTGCGCATGAGCCTTGCGCACAGTTGCCTTTGGTCGAAGCAGTACCAGTGTGTTCTGGATACGTATCACGAGATCCTCATGTTGAATGCGGAGTCGGCCGAGGCAGACATGCTGGCGGGCGAAGCGCTGGACGAGATGAAGGACCATCGTGCGGCCATCAAGCAATTTCGGGCCGCAGTTCAAGCCAATCCCAAAGAGCCAGACGTGCATTTCGGTTTGGGCTACCTCTTATGGACCCAACGGGAATATGCAGAGGCCGTTCAGGAATTTCAGAACGAACTTGCCAACAACCCGAACCGCGTTCAGTCCCTCGTCTATATGGCCGACGCCCAAATGCAAATGAACCATCCTGAAGCAGCCCTTCCGCTTCTGGAACAGGCGGAGCGGGCCGACTCCGCTCTGCCTTTGGAACATCTCGACCTGGGAATTCTGTATGCCGATGCCGGACGTCAGGAAGACGCTGTGAGGGAGATGAAACAAGCGGCCAGGTTGGATCCGGACGATGTCAACGTGCATTGGCGTCTGGGGCGACTCTATAAAGCAATGGGAAAGACAGACGAAGCCAAGGCGGAGCTTGAAAAGGCCAGCAACTTTCATCGGGAAGAAAATGCCGACCTCTTGAGAAAGATGAGCCCCCGCCCTTAGGCGGAAGGCTGACTTTTCGTTTCCCGCAGCTATTCGGGATAGGCTTCGCCTGCGTGCACCACGCGAATGTAATGATCCGTGAACTGCGAATGTCCGCCGGGCAGATCTACCTTGGGCATATGGCAGCTCGTGCAATCTGACTTGGCGACTGGACAGGTCTTCGCGATCGGCGCGGCCGATGCAGCTTTGTTCCCGGCATGGCAGGCCAGGCATTTCGCATCGTAATAACCAACGTTGTGATTTACCGGCTGATGCGGATTGTGGCAGGCGAGACAACTGATGCGCGGATCATTGCCGATGAAGCACTTGCTGTTTTCGAGGCGATACGGCTGGAATCGCACCATTGCGGGACCATGCCACTTGTTGCGCATGACGGTGTCCCACGTGCGGTGACACTGGCCGCAAAAATCAGAGACCTGCTCGGTTTCAAGCTTCTTGAGTGATATGGGGAGCGTCTTGAAGTTGTCCTGTGCTGCATCGGCCGCGTGCTGCTGCGCACCCGCATGGCAGTGCTCGCAGTCGAGACCGGGAGTGACCTTTGCTGGAGCCAGCTCTTCGCTTGGCGTAACGCCGCTGCCATGACAGTTGAAGCAGGTGCGCGTTTCCCAGATGGGCAGCTGTCGTCCCATCGCTTCCGTCAGGTTGTGCGGCGTGATCTTCTGGTCGCCCGGAGTAATGGCGAGACCGTTGGCGCGGGGAAAGTAGCTGACGAGGCTCTCATAGTAGTGGCCGTCTTTTTCGAGCACCCAGGTCTGGGCGTGCTGGCCGAATATCCAGTGGATGGGAAGTGTCAGCGTGTCGGTTCCGTCTGTGACTGAATAGGTGCTTTGACCGTCCTTGGTCTGCACCCTGTAAGTGTACGAGCCAAGTTGGACGCTCAGGTCAGTATGTCCGTTTAGTGCGGGATTCGCGCCTTGTGGTTCCATTGCGTGGCGCATCGGTGCGGTTGCGTACGAGGTAGCGACGCCGTTGTGACAAGTTGCGCAGGTGACCTGATCATTCTTCGTATTCGTGTGCTCCGCAATCACCGGTCGCGGCGTGGGAGCTGCACACACCAACAGCCCTGCGGCGGCTGCGGCACCAGCGACGATCACTGCACGTGCACTACTTGTCCAGATCACGGCAGACCTTTCGCTCGCGTTCGGCTTCTTCTCGGTTTCCGATGCGGGAGTAGATGGAGACGAGTCCCAAATGAGCTTCGAGGTTGTTGGGATCATCCACCAGAACGTGCTTCAGCAAATCCGCGCCACGCTTCATGTCGCCAGTCTCGGCCAGAGCGCGTCCAAGGGCGAGTTGAGCCATTTCCAGGTCGGGGGCATGCGCATATGCACGCTGCGCCGGCTGAAGCGCCTCGCTGAATCGGCCTGCAATTACGAGCGTAAGCGCGAGCATGGCATTGGCGGTTTCGTTGGTTGGATTCGCGGTCAGCTCGTGACGAAACTGATCGATGGCCAGTCCAGAATCGTGCGGAAACAGCAGGAAGCCGTAAAAGTAGTGAAGATTCGGCGCGGAAGGATAGCGCACGAACAGCTGCGCGAACAGGTCGTCGGCCTTCTCGCTATCGCCGGAGAGAAAGACGTATCCTGCGTTGCCTGCTGCCTGGTAGAGCCCGCGATCCTGAGGCGCAACGTCCTTCGGTAACGCGGAGGCCCGCATTCCAGCGAGGCCAATGCAGAGCATCAGGTCAGGCGCATCGATGTGACTCTCGGCGAAGAAATGGTATTGATCGAGCGCCAACTGGAAGCGGCCGGCGCGGGTCAGCAGTTGTGCCAGATGGTAGCGAATGATTTGTTCGTTGCGCGGCTGGTTCAGAGCTCCATGCGCAACGGCCTGCTCAAGGTCGCGAAGCGAATCGTCGTATGCGCCGGTTTCAAATTCGCAAAGACCGCGCAGTGCCATAGCGGGGACAGCGGTCGGCGCCAGTTGCAGCAGGTGGCTGAAGGCGTCGATGGCGCCGGAGTATTGATTTGCGCCGTACTGGAGAACGCCGAGATACCACCAGCCCTCCTGCCAGTCGGGCTTCAGTTGCTCAGCTTGTGTGTAAAGCTGGACCGCGAGGGACAGGTCTTGCTGGTCGCGGGCAGCGGCGGCGCGTGCTGCCAGGTCGCCGAATTGTGCGGGAGTAGTTTGAGCAAGGGGGGGTGCTTGCTGTTCCGCTGGTGTCTCCTGCGCAGCGGCGAGCGCACGCCCTAACGGGAGCGGAATCAGGGCAAAAAACAAAAGACCACGGACGGCCGTGCTGGGGAATACGGAGATTGCCACTTTCTGCCTGGATTATCGGACAAATTCTGTGATTTAAGACGAATCTGGCGCAAAAACATCGCCGTCTGGACTCCGCAGAATCCAGTTCCGGCGCGGGAAGAATTTTGCACCTCGAAGGACCATGGTAGCAGGTAGCGGAGGTGGCGTGGAACAGCGGATACGCAAGCGGGAAACGCCCTCATGGGCGTGCCGGTTCAGGCGGCAGATGAAGGCTACGCCCGTAAACCACGCAAATATAAGCTCTTATGGCTCATGCTGGCGGCTTTCAGTACCCAATCGGAGATATCCTACTCGGATCATGGCGCTGCCCCAAGCGTGCAATCGGTATAGGTCCAAGGATGTATTGGTTTTCCGTGGATAGGACCTAGCCTATGGATAGAGCAAGTGTGTGGCACGGTCCTGAGTGGCGTCCTCGGGCGTCACCTGTAAGTATTGAAGTCCTAGGCCTTAATGTTGTATTTCGATAGCCCGCTAATCGGCGGGCTTTCGCTTTCTTCGGAGAGTCCTTTCAAAGGGCCCATGACTCCTTAACCCGGCTTCTGAGTCGTCACATCCCCGGAACCCGGTCCGCCGCGCCCTCGCTTATCCTCGGCGCTCTGCCGCGCGGCGATTCCCAGGGACCCAATATGCCCAAGGATCTCCTCTAGAATGCCTCGTCCGGGCCGTCCCGGGACTGACTTTCCCTTCGTTTGCTCCCGGGCATCAGCCCGGTCCGTATCGCCTCAACCCGCCGCCCGCGTCAAACTCACAGCACGCCTCATAGCACGCGCGAGAGTTCCAACCAAGCGAAAGCGAAGCGATTTCTGGAGGCAGGATCATGAAAAATAGAACATTCAGCTTTCTCGCAATCTGCGGGACGGCGGTTGTTTGGCTGTGCTTCACGTCGAGCGCAGTTGCGCAGTTCCGTACTTCAATCCAGGGAGTTGTGACTGACCCGACCGGCGCAGTCATTCCGGGAGCAACCCTTACTCTTAAGAATCTTTCCACCAACGAGACAATTACGCGGACCAGCGACGCCGCCGGTGTCTACAATTTCAATGCGCTACCCGCCGACCATTTTGAACTCACGGTCGAGAGGAACGGCTTCAAGAAAAAGGTTCTCGATCAATTGCAGTTGATTCCCGAGCAGCCCAATGGGATAAATGTCCAGCTGGAGCTAGGTGAGATATCGTCGACGGTCACCGTAAATGCCGCCACGCAACCAGCCCTTGATACCGAGACTGCTAATACTGGCGCGACGATTTCCGACGACCAAATTCAGCACATGCCAGTCTACGAACGCGACGCAACCAGCCTCATTCGGCTGGTGCCTGGTGTTCTGGCTGACGGAGCGCAGCAGGGCGGAAGCGGTGGGTTTCAGTCTCCGGGTACCCAGACCGGAGCCTCATCTGGAGGCGGTGGCAATTTAGGGCATTCGAGCAGTATCTTCGCCACGGAAAATGGAGCTTCGGCCAATGCCAACGGCGGCCAGTTCGATGCGAACGGATATAGCGTCGACGGCATTAGTACGGAAAGCGCTGTCTGGGGCGGTGCAACCGTCATTACACCAAGCCAGGACTCAATCGGCAACATTCAGATCCTCACGAATAGCTATGACGCCGAAAATGGCCGCTTCACCGGCGCAGTGACTGAAATTACCTCGAAGAGCGGAACCAACAATCTTCATGGCAGCTTTTTCATTCAGGTCACCCGTCCCGGGCTGAATGCATATCAGTCCTGGAATGGTCCACAGTCCGTGCAGGCGTTCGACCCCGTAACCGGAGTTAAGCTGACACCTGCAGAGCGCGGACTGCTCCGCGACGAGGACCGTTACAACCAACTTGGCGGCAGCATCGGCGGTCCGATCTGGAAGAATAGAGTCTTCGCCTTCTTCTCCTATGAGGGGCAAAGCCAGACGATCCCTGCTAGCAGCACACAGTGGTTTCCGACCGCGTCCCTTACGCAGTTGGCGCCCGCAAATAGCATCGCCTCCACGTATCTCAACTTCCCAGGCGCAGCTGTTGCTGGGACCGTGATCGGTTCGGTAACCTGCGCGGATGCTGGTCTCTCCGAGGGTGTAGATTGCGTCACGATTCCTGGTCAGGGCCTGAATATCGGTTCGCCGCTTACCACTGGCCTTGGCACCCAGGATCTCACATACGTAAGTGCCAGCAACCCGGGCGTCGGCAGTGGACTCTCGAACGTCGCCGACATCACGCAGTACACGATAAGCAACCCCACGACCAGCGACTTCAAACAGTACAACGGACGCCTCGACGCAAATGTAACGAAGAACGATCACGTTGCCTTTGCGATTTATTGGGTGCCTTCGAGTCTGACGCGGTTGAACGGTGGCCTGGGGTATCAGCTCTTCAATCACGACCAGGTCAACAATGCGTTCTCGCTCATTTGGAATCACACGTTTTCGCCAACCTTTTTGAACGAGGCCCGTGCCAACGCAGCAGGCTGGCGCTGGAATGAACTTGACAGCAATCCTCAGGCCCCATTTGGTCTGCCGCAGAATTTCCTTTTTGGCAGTCCGCAGATTGGCAGCATCAGCATTGGCTCCCTCGGCGTCCCGGCTCCGTCAGTTTTGAATCAGTGGACCTACGGCTATAAGGACGTCGCTACCAAGGTTCTGGCCAGGCAGACGATGAAGTTCGGCTTCGATCTCACAAGGCTCTACTATTTGAATGATCCGATCGGCGCGCCGGACTATACGTTCTACAACATCTGGGATTTCCTCAATGACGCCCCTCAGGCTGAGGGCGGACCGTTTCAGGCGACCACCGGCCTCCCCGGCGGCTTCCGTAACGATAACCGTCAGAACTTGTGGGGAATTTTCTTTCAGGATGATTGGAAGGTTCGTCCGAACTTGACCCTGAGCGCTGGGCTCCGCTACTCGTACTTCGGGCCGTTGACCGATAAGGACAATCACATGGGGGTTGTCAGGTTCGGCGGCGGGGCCGATCTTTTGACCGGAATCGCATTACACACGGGAATCGACGCATGGAATGCACAGAAGCTTAACTTCGGTCCGCAAGTCGGTTTCAATTGGAGTCCGAACCCGAAAGTAGTCTGGCGCGGGGGCTACGGCCTGAATTACAACCAGCAACAGATCGCGACGGCGAACGTTTATAACGGCAATCCGCCAGGAACGAGTTCAGTTCCGGGAACCAGCATGAGCCCGAGCCAGATCAACCCAAATATCGTATACGCGATCTCAAGCGATCCCAAAAATATAAACGGCTTCCCACCGAACCCGAACACAATTGTCACGTTTAACTCGGCCGGCCTGCCCACGGCAGGCGGCGCAAACATCGGCGCTTTGCCCACGAATTTGCCCACTCAGTATGTTCAGCACTATTCCCTCGAAACGGACATAGATTTAGGGCATGCGTGGGTCGCAAACCTGGGCTATTTAGGGAGTATCGGTAAGCACCTCAATTACAACTACGACTCGAACGCTCTCGGAACAATCCTCGGGGCACCGCTGAACCCCCTCGTAAGCAGCATCAACACGTTCGGCAGCCAGGGTAGCTCCAACAACAACATGATGCTCGCCAGTCTCAAGCACCAGTTCTCGCAGAATTTCTCTCTGGATGCGCAATACACCTGGGCCCATAGTTTTGACACTAATTCGGGTCCGTATTTCCGCAGCCCCTATCTCTACAACACTCGTTATTCCTACGGTCAATCGGATTTCGACACTAGGAATAACTTCAAGCTATTTGGCATCTGGCAGCCGACCATCTTTCGCGGCGGTCATGACTGGAGGGAGAAGGTCATCGGCGGATGGTCGATAAGCGGAATCCTGACCCTTCACTCTGGCTACGGGTGGACCCCGGTCTACACGGCGGCACACCAGATCTATTGCAACGAGTGCAACTATGGATTCCAGAACCTGCGTCCGAATTACAACGGCAAAGCCCTTCGCAGCACCAGCAACGACGCCTTCAAAACGGGGAGTAACTTCCCGAACCCAGGCGCTGCCAATACCGGCACGAACAACGATCAATTCAGTAATAACTACTTCGAGGTTCCGAATTACGCGAATGCGATCGCGGACAATCCCGGACAGATAGCAGCCGCCTTCATTCCTCCGCCGGGAAGCGGCCGTAACACTTTTCCCGGCCCAGGGTACCGTGATATCGACCTGAATCTGGCGAAGTCATTCGGTCTACCAGACATGCGTGTGCTTGGAGAAAATGCCAGAATCGAAATCAAGGCCAACTTTCTAAACGCATTCAACATGTTGAACATCAACCCCAGCAGCATATCGACAAACATCGTGAATTCCAACCTAGGTCAGGCATCGAGCGCATTGGGATCGAGAATGATCGATTTCCAGGCGCGGTTCAGCTTCTAACTCAATTCCGGGGTGCGTCTCGCGGCGCACCCTTTCTTTCTCGCCCTCTTCTCAGTTCCCGGAGCGGCGTCTTTCGCCAAGCCGCGATTTCCAACAGCTTTGCGGTCAATTCGTTGGCCTCGCGGACGCTTTTTTCGGTGCGGTATTGAGCGCACCGAAGGTCTCGCAGCGTTGATACCGCCTTCGGTCGACCCATTCTGAAAAACGGACATCCCACGCGTACCGCTTAACCGGCTTGATGCTGTTGATATCGTGCTTTCGTTTCCTCGCTGGCGTGGCGCCGTTCCGATCCGCGAGCAACGTCATTGTAGGCTCAGGAGATAGAGTGGGGGGAAACTCCACAGAGTACGAAATCGTCAGTGTTTACCCAGTGGCCCCGTAGCTCAGATGGATAGAGCAGCAGTTTCCTAAGATGAATATATTATTTATTATCAACAACTTATATGGAAGGGGAGCTATCTAAAGTGACCGGAATATACGCAACTGAACTCTTTCGGTGACCTGTAAAGTGACCCGTGAGCAGTTGGAGATCCAAGATCGGTGCCTCGTGGGGAACGAAACCAAGAACTACGTCCCAAGGCAAAGGACCTTGCAGAAAAACTTGCCGCAGTCGTGTCGTCCTGGCTCAATCGAAGTTCTCTGTGATCGAAGTTCTCTGTGATTGATGCGAGAAGCCGACCCTCGGGGAGTAATCCGCGAAGATAGGGTGACGAGCGTGTCGGGTAGTGCATAAGTGGTAACTGAAGAGTAGACGGTTTAACCGCCCGGAACTCGCAATTCTAGAGGTTATCGACTGTCGCCCGACAGGCGTCATCTGCAAGCCATTTCGGCGGCTTGGAGCAACAGCGGTGGGCGATAGGCTTCTCCTTTGGTCAACACCGCCCAGACCATGCGAGCCATCTTGTTGGCCATCGCCACCGTTGCTACCTGTTTGCGTTTGCGTGCAGTGAGATCAGCCAGCCACGTTCTCAGGCCAGCCGATTGCTTGTTCTTCTGCAGCAAGACCGTGTGCGCTCCCTGCACGAACAGTTTGCGCAGATACTTGTTCCCGCGCTTACTGGTGCCGGTCAGCTTCTGCTTGCCGCCGGTGGATTGTATCCGTCCGAGCAATCCCATTCTTTCGTCAACTCTGGAAGTGTGTTGCAGTTGATGCATGAGTGAATCGAGTTCTGCAGCATTGAGTGTGGGTCGTGGGCGGTTGAACGGGGAGCGGCTGGCGCGGGAGTTCGAGCAAAGCCGGATGACGAGGAAGGTATTTTGCCGTGTGCATGGAATATCGGTGCATACGCTGGACTACTACCGGCACAAGCATGGAAGTCATAAGCAGCGGAGCGGAGGGCAACTTGTGCCGGTGCAGTTAGTGGGGCCGTTGCCGGCGAAAGGGTCGCATCTTCGAGTGGAGTTGAGTAACGGCCGACGGATCTCAGTGGAAGAAGGTTTCGATGTGCTTTTGCTGAAGCGCCTGATAGCGGCGCTGGAAGGCTGAGGCGATGTTCGCCATGGGCGCGGCTACGCGCATCTATGTGGCGACGGGTGCAACGGACATGCGCAAAGGTTTTTGCGGACTCGAGGGACTGATCCGTGAACGGCTGGAGAGCGATCCGACGAGCGGCCATATTTTTCTCTTTGCTAATGCCCGTCGTGACCGTCTGAAGCTGGTCTATTTTGATGGTTCAGGTCTTTGGGTATGTTCGAAGCGTATGGAGCGAGGTAGGCTGTGCTGGCCCGAGCCGTCCAACGGCCACAAGGTGCAGCTGAGTCACGAGCAGTTTGCACTGTTGATCGGGGGAATAGATCTAACGCAGACGCGGGAGCGCAAGTGGTATCGCAAAGTTCCGGGACAGGAATCAGGAAAGCTACTGAAAAGCGCATAAACACTAGTGATTTGCCATCTAATCCACAAGAATATCTAGTATCTATAAAGCATCTTGAACGTATCCGCACACTCCATGTCGCAGCCAGATCCAGTGCTTGCAGAAATGATCGCTCAGCTGCGAGCGCAGCTTGAGGAAAAAGAGAAGCAACTGGCCCGCAAGGATCAGGCGCTGGCCTTGGCCGAAGTGAAGATCCAGTCACTGGAGGAGCGACTTCGCCTGGAGCGGATCGCTCGCTACGGCAAGCGCAGTGAGACGCTGAGTGACTTGCAGCTGGAGCTACTCGATCTGGAGCCTGGAGTATCGAGCGAAGAGATCGAAGCGGAGAGTAATCGCGAGCCGATTACGACATCGGCGGACGGAGAGAACACGGACGAAGAGAAGCCCGTCACCAAGCCCCGTCGCAAGCATCCCGGCCGTCAGACGCTTCCCGCGCATCTCGAGCGTATCGATCAAATCGTTGTCTGCACTGCAGAGGATTGCAAGTGCGGCCGGTGTGGCCGACAGACCGAGGTCATCGGCTACGAAGAGACGGAGGTGCTTGACGTCAAGCCTGCCGAGTACTTCGTGCGCGTGATCAAGCGGGAGAAGCGGGCATGCAAACAGTGCGAAGAGCAAGGCGTGCGCACGGCTGCGGCTGTTGAGCGGATCGCACCCAAGTCGTTGCTGAGCGACAACGTGATCATCGACCTGCTGGTGAACAAGTACTGCGAGGCAACACCGCTCTATCGGCAGCAGGTCGTACTGAGGCGCGATGCAGGCGTAGAAGTTGCGCTCTCGACGCTGGACGACGCGGTGATACGGGTGGGTGAGTTGTTGATCCCGATCACGGCGGCAATGAAGCGAGAACTACTGTCTGGCACTTATATACAAGCCGACGAAACCCCGGTTGGTGTACAGACCCATGACAAGCGCGGCCGCAATCATCAAGCCTATATGTGGCAGTACGGCTCGCCCGGAAAAGGGGTAGTGTTCGACTTCCGCATGGGCCGTGATCACGAGGGACCGAAGCTCTTCCTTGGCGAGTTCCAGGGGATCCTGCAGACCGATGGATACAAGGCGTATGACAAGGTAAGCGGTCGGAAGATCGTGCACGCAGGATGCCTGGCGCATGCGCGGCGCAAGTTCGTCGATGCGGTCAAGGTGAACGCCAAAGACTTAGAAGCGGCTCGTGTCGTCACGCTCATGGATCAGCTGTTCGCCATCGATCGTGAGGCGCGCGATAACAACTTCAGCCACGCCGAACGGCACGCGCTACGTCAGCAACGCGCACCGAAGCTGCTTGAGGAGCTACGCTCCCAACTACTTGCGATTAAGAAGACGGCGCTGCCGAAAAGTGCCGCAGGCCAGGCTGCCAACTACACGCTCATGCTGTGGCAGAAGCTCACCCTGTTTCTTGAGTACCCGGTGCTGGAGTTGTCCAACAACCTCGCTGAGAATTCCATGCGCCCTATCGCTCTTGGCCGCAAGAACTGGCTGCATCTGGGCAGTAAGGAGGCGGGACCGAAGATCGCCGCCATCTTTTCTGTAGTCGAGAGCTGCCGCAGGCTCAATATCCCCATCCGCAAATACTTCATCGACGTCCTGCCCGGGCTGGCCAATCGCTCCATCCAGACCATAAACCAGCTCACACCAACCGCCTACGCTGCCAACCGCGCAAAATAGACTCTCCGACCTTCCGATGGGAAGTCAACCGTGGGTTTGCTCGGACGGATACGATCCACCGGCGCTCGACGAGCGAGTCAGTCAACTCCTGAACCATCGGCTCTTTGAGGTTCCGCACATCATCAGGAAGCGCGAGCACAACCGGCAGCCGCATACCTGAAAGGATGGGCGTGCGCCACAGAACATTGAAACGGCCCGGCGCGGTTTCTTTGAGTTCGAGATAGGCCGGACGGACTTCGTGTGCCCATAAGACGGAAGGTGGCAGCATTGCTGCAAGCACCAGACCGGCAAGGAGGCAACGAAGACGTTTATACGCGCGGGTCATTACGGCATCTCACCCGAAGAACTGGGAATGTCGCGCTTGGGCGCTGCTGTAGTTGCGGTAGCTCTTTGTTTTTCGGGTGGAGCAGGCAGGGACACGGTGTACTTTGCGCGCATGGCTTCATACGCTTTGCGCCACGCCTGCTCGCGCTGATCGGCCAGCCATGCGGTTTTCACGTCGGCCTGAACCTCTTCGAAAGCGGGAATGCGGCCAGGAGTGAACGAATCCACGAAGACGAGGTGCCATCCGTAGCCGGACTCGACAGGCCCCTGCCATGAACCGGGTTTGAGCCTAAAGACAGCCTGCGCAAACTGCGATCCAAAGTCTTTGGCCAACTGCTCGGGTGAGCGGTCGGCGTAGTAATCCTGAAACATGTATGGATCGGCGAGCGCGGCCGCAGACTTTGAGTCTTCGGGCTGCACGGCGACCTTAGCCAGCACCCTCACTGCGTCGTCGTGAGTCCGGCGCCCGCGTCGATCGGGTGAAAAGTAGAGATGACGGAAAGTGATCCGCCCCGGTAACGCGAATTTGCCCCCGTTCTTTTCGAACCACGCATAGAGTTCCGCGGTCGAGGGCTCGTGAGCGTTGGCTACGTCCTCAGCGAGGAATTGCATCTTCTGCGCCATGCGGCGCTTGACGATGTCGTCGTCCTTATCGAGGCCCATGGCGAGCGCCTCGCGATAGAGTATTTCCTCGCGAACGCGGTTCTCCACGAGGCCCGACAGCTCCTCGGGCGTGGGTTGGCGCTCCCACTGCGCAGCGAAACCCATCTGGAGCTGGCGCAAATCATCCGGCGTCAGCTCTATGCGCTTGCTGCCCGGCTCAGCGGAGTGGCTGAAGGCTTCATACATGGTGAACATCAAAGAACCGATAAGCAGAAAATGAACGAGCGGCTCGCGCAGCCAGCGGCCGAGGATTCTGCGCCCAGACGCATGGTGTCCCTGCGTGAGTTCGCGGGGCGCCGAATCGGATGCAACTAATATGTCCACGTTGCTGTACCTCGCTTCCTCTCAGAACGTCTCTGACTTGCTCTATTTCTCCGCTTTTTCGAGCTCGAAATTGGCGTAGCCGAATTCAGCACTGCGTGCGGCGAGATACTTATCGCCCAGCTTGTAGACGGTCGCTGCGAACGGCGTTTCGCCAAGCGTGGTGATGACTTGCCCGCCACGAATCTCGTACGCAGCTGACGAACCAACGGCACCCGCGCCCGTAACGTCGAATACCTCACCCGGCTGCGGTGGCTTCCCATCTACGCTGAGAATCAGACGTCGTCCTTCCTTACCGTAAGAGATTTTGTACAGCTGACCGGTAACCATGTTGCGAATGGTGAGTATCTTTCCCACGACCAGCTGCGTCAGTTGGGAATCGTCCAGTGCCTCGGCCCCCTTCCGCTTCAGTTCGGCAACCGTGACGCTGCGCTTTTCGCCCCTGCGCGCCTCCTCCTCAGTCGGGGAGTACCAGATGGGAGACGTCCAAGCGCGCTCCTGCACCGTGAGGGGTGCGAAATCCGGCGGCGGTACTCCCAATTTCTTGGCGTCGTAGGTGGTCCATCGCGGGGTTGGTATCTGCAAGACGCGCGCGTAATAGAACGCGTGCAAGCTGGGATCGAAGTCTGGATCCCTCCATAGCTTCTTCAGTTCGACCGCACCGATGGTGTTCGTATACGTTGCGTTCTTGACGTCAACGGTGTTGCCCACAGCGGGGACTTTGCCGGTAACAGGATCGGGCTTGCGATCGCCGGACCATGCTACGTCATAGATCTTTTCGAAGATCTGGCCGCTCTTCGTCCAGCCCTTGATAATTTGAATGCGGTCAAGGTTCGCGTCGTCAGGGTCTTTGACGGCCCACACGATGAAGGTTGGTTCCTTTCCAGCTTTCTTTGGGAGGTCGCCGCCCATCGGCACGCCATTGGCATAGCCGGTCTTCACCCAGTCTTTCTCGTTCAATACATCGGGACGGAAATCCCAGCCGCCAAAGAGCCGGACCTTGATGCGCACCCCGCTGGTGCCGAAGGTTTCCTTGCGCTGCATGGCGGCAAAGATCGACTCACGTGTATTCTCTTCCGCCCAGACACCGCCCAGGCCGGCAGTGCTGAGCTGACCCAGATTCAGGCCCGACTCTTTTTTGCCGCTTAAGCGGGCCTCGGGCGTGGCGTCCAGCGAACCGTGTCCGCCAAAATAGTCGTTCTGGCTGTAGCCGGCAGCCGTGTTGTGCGAATCGCTGGCGCCCACGACTCCCATCTTGTACGGGTTGTACCCGCGGCTCTCCTGCATCGCCACGCCGTTCTGCCATGCCTCGCGGATGTAGCTGCCGTGGATTTTGGGAGCCCGTTCCACTCCGCCAAAAAGGTAGTTTAGTAACTCGTAGTCAGCGAACTCATCGTTGGGGGAAAGCACCGGAGTGGTTTCTGATGTGCCCTTGAGCTGATGGATTTCAGTTAGCGGCTCATTGTTCACCCGCTCCTGCGCCCAGGCAGCGTCGATCGGGCGGTTCTTGCTGTCAACCTCGAGCGGAAACATAATACCGTCGCTGAGATTGGCGTTATGCGAGATCGCCAGCAGGTTATTACCGGCCTTGCGTTGCTCGTCCATCCATTTCCACAGATCCTCGGGATGATCCGAGTCCAGGGAAGAAAAGGGATGTCCTGGCACTTTCCTGGAATCTTTGAAGATGATGTTGCGGTGCATGTTGCGATTGTCGGGCGTCGAAGTCCACTCATAGGCAACGAAGGTCGTGAACTTCCCCGGCTGATTGTACTTGTCCGCAACGCTGACAATCTGCTTCCAGACGCTATCCTTCACCTCGGGGCTCGTTCAGCTCCGCGATGGGCTCGTTCTTGGAAATTGAAGCGCCTATAAACCCGTACACGCGCATGATGTCCTCTTTGCTTCGCACCTTCAACTTTTCCGCAATGGGCAATTTGCTAATCGGTGAGTTGGGGTCGTTTGCCAGAGGAAGCACGCCCACATACTCGGCGTGGTCGGTTACTGCCATGAAATCGAGCGGACGCGTGATCTTCACCTGGTAGCCGGCTGGATGTTCGATGGGCTGCCCGATGGCAAATTTGTATGCGTCTTCGGGGCCAGCCTTCATGTTGCCGAAAACGTAGGCGTCAAACGACCAGCTGGTGTGGATATGAGTTTCTCCGAAGTATGCGTTGCGTTCCGGATTGGGCTGCTGTGCGGATGCCGGCGCGATCCGCAAAGTCACAGCAATCGTCAAGACAACGATTGCAATCCAACGATTCGTTTTCATATGTGACCCCTTTGTGCAAACCGTTGATCATTGAAGGAGCCCGCTAGCTCTACGTTTTTGGCTTCGGCTTCGGAATCCGCCAGGTCCAGGAACCGCCAAACACGAAGGTGCGTCCCTGTAGACGAGCCTTGGCCGAATACTCGTCGTAGTACTTGAAGAGGAGAACAACATTCTTCGCTGGCATAAGGAAATTCGACTGGACGCCAATCGCGTGAACTGAGTAGTAGGGCAGCGTGCTTGCAGGGACAGGGATCCGTCCAACGAGGATCGTTCCTCTGTTTTCCGAAACCTGAAATTGGTCATACGCGACCAGTCCGAGTTGGGCCAGCATGCTCAGGTCCTTCTTCAGTGGAAGGACCTGTCCGATTCCCCACTCATCTGTGAATGTCTGGCCCGGCGTTTTGTTGCTGAGTTGGCCCGGCGGCACACTGGCGACCTGCAATTGCCGGTGGATCTCCCAGGCGGTTGTCAGGTTTGCGGTGGTCGCCTTGTTCTTGGTGATGTAAAACGTAGTGCCCGACGTTATATCGTTTCCCCAATATCCAGAACCCACGTTGTCAGTCGCTCCGGGTGTGTATCGCCCTGTAGGAGCGAAGAACGAATATCCGGCATTGAAGTCGACTCGATTCCCAAAATGCCAACCCATGTTGAAGGGTTGGACATACATGTCGGCAAGACCCGCTCCTCCGCCGTTCGCGCTAAGGTTCGTTCCGACAAGGTCGGCCACCAACGAACCGTTCGCAACGTTCACCGTAACGTACGGCATGAAGTATCCGCCCAGGAACTTGTGGTTTGGGACATAGTAGAAGATGTTCTCATCTGCCCAGAACGAAAAGGCCCCCGACACATTCAGAAGAATGCGGTTTCCGTTGGAGTCGTTCAAGCGGGTGGCTGAGTAATTCACTGCCAGATTGGCATAGGTGATACCGGGATCGGGAATCACGCCTGAATTGAGTCCGAACTGCCCCGGCACCCATTGCCCCTTCTGCTGTGCTGACGCTGATGAAACGCATCCCAACAGGGACACCACAATAACCGCGCAGGCAGATTTCTCTTTGTGCATAGTCGCTCCGATTGGGGATATCGTGCGCTTGCAGGCCCGGAAAGCAGCGTTCGATTGATCAGTGCTTCGTCTTAATGCTATCGATGAGTCGAACTTATGGAGGACTATCCGATCGGGAGTTTGTGCCACCTCAGGGCCCATTTGCAGCGGCGGGGAACAGATGTCCCTACAATGATCCAGCCGGGGTCGGGATCGAACTGCGTAATTGCTGTTGCCGTTTGTGTTGTGGTCTTGGCCAGATCCTTTTGGAGCAGCATATCAACCTCGTTGAGTCATGAAGGTCATACACCCTGGGGGAAAATAGAAACGACATCGTTCGTGGTTGATCATTGTGCGGGCGAACCACCGGCAATGGCTTTATTTTGCAAGACACGTACCACTACGCGACGATTCTCTGCTTGCCCTTCCACAGTCTTTGCGTCGCCGACTTGTTCGCTCTCTCCCATTGCACCCGGCGCCAGCATTCTGGTGAGGGGAACTTTGCCCTGCTGAAGCAGGATATTTGTGACGCCGTTGGCGCGGTCTTCGCTGAGCTTCTGGTTCAAGGCGGTACTACCGGTCACAGAGGCGTAGCCTTTCACTTCAACCATGTACCCCTGGATCGTCGCGGCCTTCTGTGCCAGCGTCAGCAATTGTGGATTGTATTTGGGATCTACGTTAACCTCGCCGTTTCCGAAGTAAACTGTCAGCTCGTCCCGGATGTAGTAATCGTCCAGTTGGCCGAAGCGAGCGACGGCAGCCGCGACGGCTGCCTGCTGCTCATTCAACTGACCCTGTTGTTTGTTTAAGGCCTCGTTTTGCTGCGCAACCTGTTCCTTTGTTTCGTGCATACCAGCATTGATGGCTTTAGCCTGTTCCAGATCATTGCCCTTGAATCGGACTTTCTTGGCCACGAGCTCGTTTTGATTGTTGTAGGTGCCCTCCACCTTGACGGGCAGGCCCGGAATGAGAGCAGCCATTGACATTTCCTTCTTGCGAGCCTTGAGGACTCCCTGCACCTGGGCTACGTCAGTGCTATCGGTCAACATAACGACAAGGTGCGGGGAATCCGAAGTCTTCAGGATCATGGTGTCGCCACTCCGTGCGTTAATCAGACCCTCAACCTTCACGGACTGGCCGGCAACATCTGAGCTGAATGACATGAGACCGATGAGGGATAGAGTTGCAATATACGGAATTCTGAGCCAGGTGAAATACGTCATAACCTTTTTCTCCGATCTGAAGCGTGATTTCCACGCTCTGGGATCAATGAGCTTCAAACCATCGGCGTGCAAGGCTTGTACCAGTTCCGCGAACGCCTCATTGCTCTACGATGATCCAGCCTGGATCGGGATCGAACTCGGTCATTGCAGTTGCCGTTTGTGTCGTGGTCTTGCCCAGGTCTTTTTGCAGCAGCACGCCATCCTGGTTGATCATGAAGGTCATGACGCCAGAGTTGCCGTATTCCGCCGGATAGGCGACGAAGGCGAATCCGCCTGTCATTTTCCCGTTGACGATGTAGTCTTTTGCGCCGCCGGGCGCCTTATCGGTTTGTCCCTTCAGCAGGTGGAAGTAGTAGCCGTGGAATGGCTGTGTGCGCGTCGGGTTTTACGCTATATCCTTCGGCGGTTGCGAATGCCGCCAGCGGCCCGAGCGGGCTCGCGGGCTGCCCTTCCGGCGACTTCCAGTACAAGCCATTCTGCTTGCCCGGGTCGCTGATGAACTTCGCAGCGTATTGTTTCGTCTTTTCGCCATCGTGAGGCTGGGAGAAGTACTCCGCCTGGGCGTCCGCCACCGCTCTACAAACATCGATGATCGCCAGTTCATTCCTGCCAATACGGCGGTTCAGAACCTCTTCCTTGCCCGCAGCCGTATCGAAGAACCACTTTCCATCGGCATTCTTTTTCAACGGAATCGGGAACGGAAAATTGTCAGCTCCAACCAGCAGGATCTGGGCACCATCCGCCAATTTGCGCCAGCGGTGCATCACCCCGTACCCTGCCGCGAACGCGGCTGGGTGACGTTCTTGTCCTGCACCGGATCGCCAGAGGAGATGACCTCTTTCGAATCCGGGCCAAAAATTGCCAGCAGCGCATTTTGATCGCCTGACTTTGCCGCTGCGAGCAGCGCATCACTCGCGTCGTCGGGCGAAGCAAACACACTGATCGAAGGCTTCGCGGACTTGTGACATGCTGCGAGCGGCATGATCAGCACGAGAAGCAGTAACTGACCGCAAACGTAAATCTGCCGGGTTTGAGCGACATGACTCCTCCAGAAAATTCAGTTATAAGACTCTTTGCCAGTACTGCCTATGAAGACGTCTCACCTGCGACCTCTACCGCACGGCCGCCACCGCGGCTTGTTGAACCACGGGCGCTCGCCTGCCGGGATTGCCAACCCCGCCTCCGCCAAAGGCCGATGATCCGCTGCTCTTTTCCTGCCCTCCGTAGCCGCGAGCAGCAGCAGAGTTGGCTCCCGAGTAGCTCGAGGTCGATTTCTGGTTGGTTCCCTGGGTTTGTTGTCCAACCGCTCCCGGTGTTCTTGTAGACATTGCCGTTGGCCGCACGCCGCATACTTGTTGCCATTCGCAGTTCGCCCAGCGGCAGCGCTATTGCCATTCGCACCCGTCGCGGCAGCGCCTTTGGCGCCCGTCGAAGTCTGTACTGTTCCCACAGACCCTTGCGCGGTCGTTTGATGCTGGGTGTACGCAGTGTTGCCGTTCTTGGAGGCGACCGAGCTTCCGTAGTTCCCGTAGGCGTTGGAGGTTTGATGTGTCGCGGCGTAAGCTCCGGTATTTGGGTTGTAAGCTTGGCCAGCCGCTGCGCTTCCGTAGGCGTTGAAGCGGACGCACCACGCGCATAAGTGCCGGTAGACGGGTTGTAGGCTTGACCGGCACTTCGGCTGCCGTAGGAATTCGAGACCGTTCCGCCTCTCGCGTAAGTCCCAGTTGACGGATTGTAGCCACTGCTGACCTTCGTAGTCCCGTACGGACCATAAGCTGTGGCACTGGATCCGTAGTAGCCGCCGTGCCACGCGTTGTTTCCGTAGTAGGCGCCGCCCCTGTAGTAGACGGTGCCGCCGTGCCAGTTAGTGTTCCAGTAACTGTAGCCCCATCCGCAGCAACTGTTATTCATCGCCGCGCCCACTGCGATGCCAGCGCCGAATGCAAGCAATCCGGTCGTGACCACTGCCGCCGTGCTGTACCCCGGCGTCGCATACGGAGTGCCGTAGACCACCGTCGGGTTGTACTGCGGCACGTACACCACCTGCGGATTGGCAGGCTGAATCACGATCACCTGCGGCGATTCTTGCACCACCGTGATCTGTGAGCCCGATTTCAGATTGCCCGCTGCATACGCCTTAGCACGCAACGTCTGGACCGCCGACATCACGTCAGCAGGCTGAGTGTGGTACGCCTCTCCCAATGCAGAGGCCCAACTGAGATTCTTCGCCAGGTTGTCTAGGACCGAAGGAAACTGTGTGAGCGCCTTCACGCTGGGATCCCAGGGCTCTTTGTCGACGGCTTGCATGAGTGTGCTTCCCGTCAGACTCTTGTTGACTTGTAGAAAATTACTGGCAGTCGCGACCTGATCGGGAAAGGTCGCGGCTCCAAGAGTCTGGGCAACCAGGGCGTCCGGGTACAGCGCGATGGGCGCCACCAGTTGCTGTAACTGGTCTCCAGACAGGGGTGCAGCTTGTTCTGCTGGTGCCGCCTGTGCTGGTTGCTGGCCTTCCGCCCCAAACGGCACAGCGTTGATAACCAAAAGAAAAGATAACGTGATTGACAAAAGCTGCTTCAGGAAAGCCCTGATCATCTTCTTCTCTCGATCTGCCCTGTATGGAAATTCCCAACACAGGGGAAATTTACTTCCCGCGTCCGATTCGTACGAGAGGGGATTGATCATAGCAGGGCTGGACACGGCGAGGAACTGTCACAAGTGACAAGCGGGCATCGGAAGAAAAGGAATTGTTCAGTAGGAATTTACCGTAATAGCCGACAACAAGGGAGCCAAATGGATGTCGTCATCATTGGCGTTCGAGAACATCTTTCTGGCGCGTGCGGAAACGTCACCGCGTCTGGGGCAATCCCTATCCCATCCTCACCAGTGGTGAAGGGCAGCAGCGACAAGAGAACAGCCAAGCGGCTCGTGGGCAGAGCAGGCCTCGGCGCAGCAATTGGTGCCATGGCGAAACGCTGGAATGGGTGCAGCCATCGGCAAATGCGGGTGGCGTAGGCTCCGTTGCTTAGAAGGGACAGGCAATCAGAGCGAATAACTTGATCGTGTTGGACCAGGGCTGGCGTTTAAGAGCCATCGGCCCCGGGGCGCTTCTTCACCTTCCCGGTTAGCGGCAGGTCAACATCTGTCACTTTCTCCCTAGCTGCTCCATCGCGGCTCGCAGGGGAGCATCCGACATCTGAATCAGCACACCTTGAGGGTGGTACATCGCGAGAATCAGGAGAATCGCTCCGCAAACGGCCGCAGCCGACACGAACATGCTGATAAATACCAGCGGGTTGCGAGGCGCAAAGATCCCGAAGCTCACGAAGAGCACGATCAGCCACGCGACGAGCATGACCAGTAGGAATCTTGGAAACGGAACCGTATTCTGCTCATACATCAGCCAGCGTGTTTGGCCTAGCTGGATTCCCAGGTTCAAGGCCTGCTGCTTGAAATACCGCTGACCGTCGTCTTTTGCAGAAAGTCCCGCAACTTTGTCAAAGAGGGTATCGCTTATTTGAGCACCCGACCGGATATATGTATAGGATTTGCTTGGGGCCATCGGTCGTCCTGGTCTTTCCAGCTGATGCGCCAGTACCGTGCGCAACTCGGCGCGCGCGTCGGCCGCCTCGGGCCCGTAATAACCAAGAATCCGATCCAGCATGATGTAGTTTGCGGCGAGCTGGGCAATCTCGGCGTTTTGAGTGTCATAAAAGTTCTTGGCCGAGCCCACCAGGAGTCCGAGCGCCAGTGCCACTGTCGTAACAACCAGCCCCATCACCAGCCTCACAACGTCTCTCGAATCGGTACTCTGGTATTCATCTGGCACCCGCCTGCGAAAAAACATTCCCACCAATGCGCCACACAAGACGCACGCGAGTGCAATCACACCTGTAACAAGCTGCTCCATGATCATCCCGACAAAGTGGCAGGGCACAAACCACAACCAAGGCGTCGTGCCCGTACCCATGCAAAACATTGCGACGGCGGTGATTCTTGCAAATGCGCATCCATCACTGAGATATCCGTACCGTTGGCGTTCTTCAAGTAACGTCCTATTCCGCTACCGATCGAAAGAGTTTCAGCGGACCTCATTTCTTGCGTTTCTTGAAGACACCAAAAATCTCCGGTGCAAATTCGCCGATCCAGTTGATCCCGATTCCTACGGGGATCTGGGTAATCACAGCCTGATATCCCTTTACCCTCCAATCGAGACTACCCGGCACCCAGGTCGTTGACGTAGCACTCCCGGCGAACGCGCCCAGATACGGCATCAACTGGGGTCGTAACGATTTCTCGGTACGGTCGTACGTGACAAAATTCCTTTTGACCGCGTGCCCGGTCCGCGGCCAGAATCCGCTGCATCGGCAGCGGTCATAACGCGGCTCCCAGCCTAGCACTCCGTCTCCAAGCGAAATCACAGAGTTCTGAATGACGAATTCTACCTGTCGCGTCCCGAATCGCTTCGCAAACCCGTCGAATCCGTCACCCCATTGCGGATAGGTGTTATGAATCTGGTCGTGAACCGTGAAAAAGGTGGTTTTTATATAGATTCCCCACGTGGTGTAGGTCTGTCGGAGGTAGAGCTTCCATCGCATATCCCGCTTCAAAGGCACAAGTGGAACATCTTTGGGCACGTAGGAACCGTAAAGCCAGTTCACTTTGATCTGGCTGTTCTTTGTTGGTTCTTGATTGTTCGGTCCGGTATCTTGGGCCATGCTCAGCGATCCGCTAATCAGGGCAGTCAGAATTCCGGCAAGAACCCGTCGACGGATTGCACAAATACTCATCAAACACCGCCAGTGACGCTGCTCGCAAGTCAATCGCCGAAATCAGACTGTCCTCGGCTCAAAGGGTTTTGTCGTGTCGCGCGGGCGGAAAAAGAGTTGGGACAATTTGCCTTTGGGGAGGACCCTTTGCAGTTCTCCGACCCCGATCAAAGGGATGAGCATGACGAACGTGATCACCGATAGAACGAGAATTCCTCTTAAGGTACCCCCACCGAGATCGGCAATACTCTCGGAAAAAGACTTCCCGTGAAAGTAACCCACGGCAGTATCTTCAAGAATCTTGCAGACACAGATCACAGCAGCAAATATCGCGGACTTCAAGAGAGCAGGGTAGATGAGCGGCGCATCATTCGCCCGGTCACCCGGGTGAAATGCTTTTGCAATGAGCATAAACTTGCCAAGCACCAGCGCATTGATGAGTGCGAAACCATTCGCTGCAAAGTCGATCCCATGCTCGGCCAGGATCACCGACTTGTATGCAATGAACAGCCCAAACGCCACCCAAAGATACACGACTATAATCAGGAACTCTTTGAGTTCGTGATACGCTCGCTGCTTCAGTGCTCCGTCCTTTTCTTTTGTAGCCATGTCGACCCCTCCATATCTGCCGCACCAGATTGGTGACATGAATGCGATGCGAGCGCGTGGTCGGCCATCTTAAAGCTTCTGGTAGTTGCCGTTCTGCACTGCGATCGTCAATTGCTTGCTGACGCCGTTAATCGTCTGCGACGAGACATGATTAGGTCCGCCAGGGATCGGGCTGAACTGCGCGTCTACTGTGACCGCATCTTTAGGATCATTCAGATAGCTGGCAATCGACAGGCTCACAAGATTCTTCTGGGCTGCATCCATCACCAGGGTCATCTTGTCACCCTGTTTGACGTAATTTGAAATCACAACCCGATATTGTCCCTGCGCTCCCGGTTCTGCCCCAAGCATAATGTTGCCTTTCTGTTGCGCCTGTTGGATCGCTTCCTTGTCAGGCGGCAGATATTGCTGAATCAGTGCCTTGATCTGATCGGCGTAATCCTTGTACTCCTCCTTCTTTTTCTCGACCATGTGCTTCTTTAACCGCCCGCCACTTGGTTCACTGGAAGAAGTCGATGGAGCATCGAGAGAAGTCTTTTGCGGTTTGCCGTCAGGCCCCAGTCGGACCTGAAAGTGCTCCTGTTTTTTCTGCTCGCCCTTTAGAGAAATCGTGTCCTGTTCAACCCAGGTGTATTGCGCAAGAGCCTGTTTGTTCTTAGCTGCTGCTTCTTTGACCTCGGCAATCTTCTGTTGCATCTCCGGATTCTGTGCGGCAAGAGAGCACGTGAATTCTGTGCCAACAACAGCACAAAGCATCAGGGCGGTCCTGAAGCCACGCAATGATTCGCTTTTCATACCAAGTCCTTCCCGGCTTAACGCGCTTTGTCATCGCTCTCGGAGCGGCGCACCACCTACGGCCCCACATGTGTGTAGCCTGAGTTTGTCGTCGTCACCTGAATCTCCTTCGCTTGCGCATTCAAAACAATCCCGTTAGGAGAAGGCCTCTTTCTGCAGATGCGCTCCGGACCCTGACCAACAGTACGAGAGAAATTTACTTCCCACACGTACGAGAGATACAGATGCTAGCAGCGCTGGGGACGGAGAGAAACTGTCGGGAATGACAGTGGTATCGGAAGGATTGTTCAGTGGAATTTCGAACGTAATGGGGGCGTAGGGGCCGCGATCACGGGGCGAGTCTGAGGGATGTCGTCTTTACTGGCGCTCTTGGGTCCAGCTTGAGTCCACGAAGTAAAATCAGTTGACTTTCTGGCGCCGGTTCGCCCTACTGCTGCGCTACAATGTCAGATAAGTCTGGGCTGCCCGCTGGGCATGAGTACTGCCACGGCCACCGGTTCGGCCCATTATTATCTTCGGCGACGAGCACGTCGCAAGATGCCGCCTGGTACCTAACCCCGCGCAAGCTTTGTAGCAACTCGGCACGCATATCAAATGCGACGCCCCCAGAGTCCCATGAGAAAAGTGCAAATCAAGGCGGAGCGTGATCGCCCTTGGCGCGCAAAGAGCCCGCGTCGTATCGCACGCTGTTTCCCTACTCACTTCTCCGGTTTCAACTTACGATCGCGATTCAGAACAGCACTGGATGCGAATCTGGCGAAGCTCTCCGGAAGCTATGACCGAAGTTTGGAGAGCTCTGTCAGGGGCGGAGACTCGGAATTGCCGAGCGTTCTATACGAATCGGCCTAGCCAAAAGATGAGGTGCCTCTATGCCACAGAATCAGGAAGCGACCAGACTGAAAGATGCCCGCAGCGCTAACACCCCGTGGAGAAAATGGGGGCCCTACTTAAGCGAACGGCAGTGGGGTACCGTTCGCGAAGATTACAGCCCCGGTGGAGACGCCTGGGACTACTTCAGTCATGACCAGGCTCGATCCCGCGCCTATCACTGGGGCGAAGACGGCCTTGCCGGCATCAGCGACGATAAGCAGTATCTCTGCTTCAGCCTGGCGCTTTGGAATGGCAAAGATCCAATCCTGAAAGAGAGAGCATTTGGTCTGACGAATAGCGAGGCTAACCATGGCGAGGATGTTAAGGAGTACTACTTTTACATTGACAGTACTCCGACGCACTCATACATGAAGTACCTCTACAAATACCCGCAAGGTGCTTTTCCATATCTCGACCTGATCCAAACAAACAGTGGACGCAACCGTGGTGACTTCGAGTACGAACTCCTAGATACAGGCATCTTCAACGACGACCGTTATTTTGACGTTTTTGTGGAATACGCCAAACAGGATCCGGAAGATCTCCTGATCCAAATCAGCGTGAGCAATCGAGGGCCTGAGGCGGCTACATTGCACGTGCTGCCGACACTCTTGTTTCGCAATACCTGGGCCTTTTGGGCGGGCACTCCGAAGCCATCTTTGAAGCAGGTATCTGGTCAAAAGGGCGTGTCGATTGCTGCAGCGTCGCATGCCGAACTTGGCGACCGGTATCTGTACTGTGATGGAGATGTGCCGCTGCTGTTCACCGAAAACGATACCAATAATGCGCGGCTCTTTGGCGGTCAGAACGCTTCGCCGTATGTCAAGGACGGAATTAACAGCTACGTGGTTCAGGGTGACAAGAAGGCGATCAACCCGGAAATGATGGGAACGAAATGTGCGCCGCATTACCAGTTGAACGTGGGTGCAGGAAAGACATCCACCGTTCGGCTGCGGTTGAGCAATCTTGCTCCCAGCTCAATCGGCGATCCGTTCAAGAGTTTCGCATCGATTATGCAGACTCGGCTCGCTGAGGCGGATGAGTTCTACAAGGCGATTACTCCACCGCGCGTCAGCGCGGACGAAGCACTTGTGATGCGGCAGGCACTTGCTGGAATGCTCTGGTCGAAACAGTTCTTCTTCTTCGATGTGGACAAATGGCTCGAGGAGCACGGGGTCGATCCGACGAAGCCAGGCGCACGCAAGATGCGCAACATGGAATGGTCGCACATGCTGAACCAGAACGTGATCTCGATGCCCGACAAATGGGAGTATCCCTGGTATGCAGCCTGGGACCTGGCGTTCCACACAATAGCGTTCACTACCGTCGATACGGATTTTGCTAAACAGCAGCTCGACCTGATGCTGGAGTCGTACTTCCTGCATCCCACGGGTCAGATTCCAGCGTATGAATGGAATTTCAGCGATGTTAATCCACCCGTTCACGCCTGGGCCTCAATCTTCCTGTACCGCACAGAACAGGCTTTGTATGGAAAAGGCGATATCGATTTTCTCAAACGGTCGTTTGCAAAACTGATGCTGAATTTCAGCTGGTGGGTGAATCGCAAAGACCGTTCAGGCAGGAACCTCTTTGAGGGCGGATTTCTTGGACTGGACAACATCGGCGTCTTTGATCGCAGCTCGCCGCTGCCTACCGGAGGCTACCTTGAGCAGGCGGATGGTACGGCGTGGGTATCACTGTTCTCGCAGAACATGCTGGAAATAGCCGTTGAGCTTGCAGCCCACGACAACCTTTACGATGACATGGCCAAGAAGTTTGCTGAGCATTTCGTCATGATCGCCCACGCGATGAACCAGGTAGGATCCGGTGGTATGTGGGACGAGGAGGATGGCTTCTACTACGATGTTCTCCGGCTCCCCGATGGAGGCGCCGAAAGGCTCAGGGTGCGATCGATGGTGGGTCTGTTGCCCCTATGCGCCACCTGCGTGGTTGAGCCATGGCAGCGCGAAAGGGTGCCGGGTGTAATGAAACACATGAACGAACTCCTGGAGCGTAGGCCTGCTTTGCGCAGCACCATTCATGCAACCGGACCGGGCCACCTGGGATACGGAGAACGCGGCATTCTTGCCCTAGTCAATCAGGACCGGTTACGCCGCATTCTGTCGCGAATGCTGGACGAGAACGAATTCCTCAGCCCTTATGGCATTCGGGCCCTTTCCCGCTACCACAACGACCACCCATATGTCGTACACGTGCAGAACCAAGAATATCGTGTGAACTATCTACCGGCTGAGTCAGACACTGGCATGTTCGGAGGCAACTCGAATTGGCGCGGACCCATATGGATGCCGGTCAATGCACTGTTGATTCGGGGCTTGTTGAGTTACTACCTCTATTACGGAGATAGTTTCAAGATTGAGTGTCCCACCGGCTCAGGCAGGTTGATGAACCTGTTCGAGGTGGCGCGTGAAATTGCCAACCGCCTGGAACGAATCTTCCTGCGGGACGAATCGGGTAGGCGGCCGGTATATGGCGGTACGGAAAAGTTTCAGACTGATCCCAACTGGAAGGACTACCTTCTTTTCTTCGAGTACTTCCACGGCGACAACGGCGCAGGTTTGGGAGCCAGCCATCAGACTGGGTGGACGGGCCTCGTGGCGAAGTTGATTGAGCTTTTTGGTCGTCTTGACGGGCGTCAACTTCTGGAAGGTGGTAGGGAAGCTGGCTTTGTGGAGAGGAAATCTGCAGGTTTCAAGCAGCCGACAGCCGCGTGATGACTGAGACTTTATTCACGATTGGGACGAGAAGATTGGCGATAACCCGCGCTGGACATCGGAACTCGTAAGCAGTCCCCGCGTTGCGGAGGGATCCGAGGTGTGTGTGAAGCTATAGGTTTTGACACGGCCGGATCGGTGAGATCCGGCCATTTGTTTTGTGGGGTTTAGGAGGGGTGTTTTTGGAGGCCTTTTGTCACAGCTGCCATTTGCTTGTGGATGTCGTTGATGACGCCGCGCTGCTGTCTGAGCTCCCGGTGTAGCGGTTCTTCGCTGACGCGAGCCTTCTCGAGCTCATCCCGCAGATCTTCGTTGGCCTGTTCGAGGCATTTCCGATGACGTCGGCTGTCCCCGAACGCATCGCCGATGAGGAAGCCGAAGGCGGCGGATAGCAACATCCACATAGGTAGGACGGCCGCGGATTCGTCGATCATGCGACACGCTCCTGTGAGTTGACGGCTTCGCCGCGTAGCACGCGCTGGACGGTAGCCGTCGAGATTTTATGGCCCCTGGCGATCTCTCGAAGGCTCTGGCCGCGCTGACGGTCTTGTTGGATGGCGGCACTGTCCAGCACCAGGGGAGCTCGGCCGATTCGTTGGCCATCGAGACGGGCGCGCCGCATACCGGCGCGTACCCGCTCGACGATCAGCGAGCGTTCCAACTCAGCGATCGCTCCGATGATCACGATGATTGCGCGGCCCAACGGGCCGCCGGTGTCGATGTTTTCCCGGAAGCTGACGTACTCGACTCCTGTCCGATTCAGCTCGTCGAGCACATCGAGGAAGTGCTTGACCGACCTTGCGATCCGGTCTGAAGCCCAGACGAGGACAACATCGAACCGTCCCCGGCGGGCATCGGCCATCATCTGATCTAGGCCCGGCCGTTTGGCTTTTGTGCCACTGATCTTGTCGGTGTACTCGGCAACGATTTCGTAGCCACGCTGAGTAGCCATCTGACGCAGGTCCTGGAGCTGCGTTTCCGGATGCTGATCGACAGTGCTGACGCGCGTGTAAACCGCGGCGCGCTTCATGCGCGCCTGCCTTTCTTGGGAGCGACAAGTCCATTCTTGTCGACATACTTCTGGATCCATTCCAGAACCAGATCGGTCATATCCAGGCCCTGCGCTGCGGTTGCGGACTTGAAGCGGCGGTGAAGCTCTTCGCTGATATTTACGTTCAAGCGTTTTAACCCTGTTCCTTCCTTGGTCTTGATTGTTCTCACCTCCTTTCTCTGGAGGTGAGCATATGGGATTGTGAGTACCCGCCGCCAGTACCCCGGCTGGTCCGGGGCGGCGGCAGGACAGGTTTACTGCTTCCAGCCCTCCCGGCAGAGCACGGCCAGCATGGCGATCTTGTCATAACCGATCTCCAGGGCATCGGCCATGGGGCGCAGTTTTGCTGGATCGGGAACGAAGCCGGACTCGATAGCCGCCCACTGCGATGTCTCCATCCCGGCCAGATGGGCTGTTTCTTCTACAGACCGGCCGGCCGCCTCACGAGTCTTACCGACACACTGACCGAACAACCGGCCCCAGACCAGGCGCCGCACCGAATCGAGATTATCCTTACCATAGAACATCATACTCATGTACTCCTTATAGGTTCTCCTGTCAAGGAACTGCAGGATTACGCCGATTTGTACTACTTCATGAGTATGTGCTTACATGAGGAAGAACCAAAACTATGACCCTTGGATATGGAAGAACCTGGGTACACCCGGTAAAGGAGCTGCAATCAGACTGGCAGCCATGCTGCCGTTTGTGCCCGGCATGCTGGGTTCACGCAAGAAAGGCAGCGAGCTCCGCGACATCTACTCCGGTTGTCGATCCCGTGCCCGTACACGCCGGCCGCTGGTGGGAGGTAGGATCAACGCCTTTCGAAGGCGCGCGGATCAAGTAATGGCGCCCCCACTGGAGCATTCTCCACAAGAGCCATGCTGAAGACGCAGCTCTCTACGGATCAGAAGAAGAGAAGTGGAAACACAACCCGATTCTGCATCCGGACCAGGGGGAACATCGTTTTTCCTAAAAAGCCACCTTCGTGATTCACTACCGCGCAATGAGCCTTTGTTTCATTAACTTTATGTATATGAATTGTTTGCTCCTAATGCACTCTGGCAGATGCAAACGTGCCGTCTCCGCTCCAACCACGCTCAGCTCTCCGCGCTCCAAAACTGCGCCACCGGACTCGGTAAAGCTCCGGCAGGCTCTCGAAACTACTCCCATGGAGTCCTGTCTGCGCGGAATTCAATGCCTGTTGTGTCTCTCTCTGTATCTGTTCCCTTGAATCATGATCTGAACACTGTCCGGGATCCAATAGGGGATATGGATTGATGCTGAATTTCTTCTGTGGCTGCGGATGGATCCGGTCCGTGACCTTGTCATGAGAGATAGAACCGGCCCTTCGATTCATTGTCGATTGCGACGGCGGGATCAATCCCGCCAGCCGCACCCTGGGTGCCGCTTGAGCGTTCGATTTCGGGCTAGAAGGCGAGTTATGGCCAGAAAAACAAGGCAGATTATGGCTGAACCCCGTCAGTTTCCCGTTCCCTGATCCACCAATGAAAGCAACTAGCCCGCAATGACAACGTATGCAACACATGTGCCGCCTTCGTTGTTCTTGGAGGCAATATGGCACGAAGGGACACGTCATCCTTCGGAACAAAGCACATGGCACGGATCGTTTACCACAATCCCGATGCGCGTGACGTGTCGCTTCCTCCCCCAGAGATTGTCCATCCATACGCCGGTTCTGCCCAAACGCACGACACGATTCGGTCTCGATGGCGGCACGGGCTTGTCGCAAGGGAAAGACAGCAGATTGTGGATCGTTCATCTCCGCTCCGAAATCGTTGGGAAATTGGCTGGTAAGTGACAGAGAACAAAAGTAATTTTGACCCGAAACCTTCGGGCGCTACACTGTAACCCGAACGCCATTCACCTTGGCCTGACCGCCACACCGCGCAAACTGCACGAGGACAAGGACGCGCCGGAAGACGATAAAGAAATCAGCGCCAGCAACCTCCGCTACTTCGGCGAGCCGGTCTACGAGTACCTTGTTGCAGTGGAATGGGAGAAGACATTCCCCTTAAGCGAAGCAAAGACTTTCACAGGAGCCTTCGCAAACCAAAACATCGTCTGCAAGCTGAGGGATACTGCAACTATTGAATTCTTGCAGGAAGCATTTCAGCTTGACGCAAATGACGGCTTGTCGGTACACGGACCGGCAAACTCGGTTTAAGGTCGCGAGAGGGAACGAAGCCAAGGGAGGTTGACTGGCCATCAGTAGAATCGCCCGGATCATGCGCATGTGTCCTCGAATCTGAACCGCCGAGTGTGCAGCCGGTGTGCCCGCTCCCGAAAGCTTGCGACACGCCGACATTTCATTACTTATTTCGATACCCTGCGCCTAAGCCAGGTTGAGCCGCAGTCCGCCTGTCCCATTGAACGATTACATCCGCGTGTACCTATTCGACAATTGCGAGGGCATCGGAAGTCCAGAATGGGTCTCCGAACTCAACCAGAGAATCGAAGTGCTTACACTTCGCAGGCAAATAAGCAAGCTTGTTACTGGGTGTGACTGTCTGCAGATCGCCATCGTATTCCAAGAGCAATGGCGTTGGCTTATGGGTCTCCCATGGCGTAATGAGTTTCATGAAGAATCCAACAGCTATGGAAGCTAGGGTTCCGTTCGGCCACACGACCTGCGGCTTCTCGCCCGCCGCACCATAGCGCGCGGCCTCTTTTGCCAGTGCGTCATCGGTAACCAGGCCCATGCACCTCATGCAAGGCTTACCCGGCATCGACAACATCACCTGACCGCTGATAGAGAATTCACCGCTCGACTCGTGGACATCCATGCCAATGTCAATGAGAGGTATGAGGAACCTTCGTGCGAAGGCTTCCAGTTCGCTGCGACAGCCGATCGAATCAACACACGCGAAGATGACGTCTACATCGCGAAGCTCGGCAGTGACCTCAGTCCAACTCGCCCGACATTTGTTGACCTCGGCGGCGGGATTCACCGCTTTAATGACGCGTTTTGCGATGTCTACTTTGGCAGTGCCCAACTTGACGTCTTCCATGGTGGCACCGACAAGCCGGTTGAGGTTCGTGTCTTCGATGAAGTCTGGGTCGATGGGCAGGAAGCCGCCCAATCCGATATGGGCCAGTTGCTGCGCGATGTGAGAACCACCGCCACCTAGGCCCACGAGAGCGGCTTTGGAACGGCCCAACACGATCTCTGAGTCTGCCCCGAGGAACGACTGGCGCTGCAGATTCAACTTGTCACCCATTCGTCACCTTCCATGTGCATCGCATCGGACTTCCGACAATCGCAACCTCAACGCCGGACGGCGAGGGACTACCAGGAATCCAGCATTGACCTACCGCAGAATCAAAACTGAAAACGACCGCTCCATGAGGAAAGCTGGGTTGAACGTTCCAGAAATCCGGCACGAACAAGGCGTTCTCACGAAGGTCCGTCCTGCTGAACCGAGGCTTCCCTCGATGTTCATGCAGGTGGACGTGAACCATGGAGACGGCCTCCCTGTAGGCCACCTGCAACGCCTTGCGGAGGCCCGAGCGGCCTACTGTTGCTCCCGCGGAGGGATCGTCCACGTAGTCTTCATCCTCCACGTGATGGACTCCCCCGGCGAGCAGGAGCAGCGAGGTGGCCGATAACGCCGGCCGGCACTTCAGAAATGCGACTCGTTCTCCGGCGAAGTCGTGTGGCACTCGCAGTCGCTGGACCAGATCGTCGTGGAGTGTCGCGGTAAGCTTCAGGATCGTTCTCATCGAAGACCTCGAAGATGCTCGGCGAGTATTTCGGCAGGACGCAGGTGGGCTGGCACCTGGTTCCATGACCATGTCCACCAAGGTCTGCCAAGCACAGCGTGAGAGCTCCAGTTCGCGCCCCTGCCGGTCACGGCATGCTGCAGGAAAAGACGCGTTGTGTAGCCTGTGTGCTGGCCCAGGCAGAGGAGAGCCTGCATTTCGCGCGGTGTGCAGCCTTCGGGAAGCACGAGGCGAGGAAGGAAGACGAAGTCGACTCCGCCCTCCGCCATCGGCGTCACGTCACCAAAGGCCGCACGCAGTTCATCGAGTTGCTCCGGGGCGATCATTAGGACGACTGCCCCTGGCGCACATGGCTGACGAAGATCTCGCCTCCCTTGATGTGGACCGTGCCGTTGTCGGGAAGTTCCTTGAATTCGCCGCCGATGACCTCATCCAGCACGCGGGAGGGATCGACCCCAAGGACCCGCTTCAGTTCAGCGACGGAGTACGTCCCGGCCTGATTCGTCTTGTGCTTGCCGTCGATGGTCACCTGCACGAGCTTGGGGGCCGTGGTGAACTTCTCGACGCCATGCTTCCGGAGGTTCGCCTCGGCATGGGGGGAGATCAGTTCCGGCTCTCCGTGCCGGAAGTTCTCGAAGACCTCGAACACGAGGTGGCCGTCGCGGCCCGCAAGGTGCAGCAGCTGATTGCCGGTGATATGGGCCTTGGGCCACTCGTGGTACTGATTGTCCACTTTGATCCGGTAAGCGCGTGCAGAGGGCACCGGCTTCCCGTGCAGGCAGCAGTGCTCAATATCCGCAAGTTCGACTTCAATCGCAGCCATTTCCACCGCCTCGATGGCGACTGCCTCCTTGACAGCACCCAGTTCCTGGTTGAGTCCTTCAGGATTCATAGTTTCTCCGTCTTTGCGGCTTGCGTGCATTTGGTGCCGGTCGCATCCGCTCTTACTGGGTAAAGCGCACCTACTTCTCTTTTTCGCCAAGGTATGGCAAAAAAAACTAGGACCGGCGCTTTTATGTATAGATAGGGGTGCTCGAGGCCGTTCATGATCGAAGGGGAATACCGAAGGCTGCTCAAAATTCTCACGGTGCGTGCCTGCCGCGTCCTTCGCGTCGCTACGTCCAGAGGGGACGACTGGGTTCTTGGGGAGTCCGGCAAATCCCCAGCCGACTTCGCCGCAGAGACGCTCATCCGTTGGGGCACGAATCAGCTTCAGTTCAGTGGACCGCCGGAGGCGCTGCCGGGGTTTCTGATGACGGTGATGACGAATGCGATCATCAGCACTCTTCGGAAGAAAGCAGTGAAAACGGCCGGAGCGGCAAGACGACGCTGGCCGACGAGTTCACCGAAGACGCCTCTCTTCAATCGAAGCCGGAGAGCCTCTTCGATCTCCGTTCGCTGCTGCGCGACGGGGCGTTTCGCGAGGCGCTGGATCAATGCACCGTAGACGACGAGACCCTGAAGGAGTACGTCGTCGCTATTGAAGCGTTCGAGGACACGATCCCGGCAGCTCGCGACATCGCCGAGCTGCTGGGAGTCCCGGTGACCGACATTTATAACCGCAGGAAAAAGCTAGCCCGGCGACTTGGGAAGCATGGCTTCACCGAATCGCGCCGCAGGAGCAAGGTATGAAGAAAAAGAACGAGGAGAATCGACACGCGGAATCGTTGGAGCAGAGTCTGAAAGCCCTCTTTGGACGAAGAGGGAGACCTTACCGATGAGGAGCTCGACGAAGAGCTCGATGCTTGCGGAATTGATGCCGTTGAGCTGCAAGCAAACGTCCATAAACAGCTCATCGATTATTCGAATCATCATTACCGAACATTGGACAGAGACGTTCCAGAAAACCTGGAGAAGACGCTACGAGCACTCCGACCTCCGAGCGCTTCGGAAAAAGCGAAGGCTATCGTCAGGACGGCGGAAAATCTCGTCGGTAACTTTCTTGATACTGCAAAGACTAAGTCGTCGGAACTTTTGAGCACGGCCCAGACAAGGCAGCCTCAATTTGCTTTTCGCAACAAGAAGGAATTATCGGCGGCGGACAAGGACCTCCTACAGAGTGAGCAAGAGGACGTCGATTCCTCCGACGAATCATGAAGGGAGAGGCCCGATGAACAAAGAGGTCGCGATCGAACTCCGCCGCAGATTGCAAATCAAGGGAGCTCTTCGCCTCGATGACATCACCAAGCCGCTCGGCATTTCTGTGAAAGAGGTGGACTCGAACGGCTTCGACGGAGCACTCGTACGTCGGTCCTCGGGAGTAGGCGGTCGGATTCTGGTGAAACGAGGCATTCGGGAGCCTGGCCGAAAGCGGTTTACCGCGGCCCATGAAATCGGGCACTACCTTCTTCACAAAGACGCGGATAGCATGTCGTGCGGCGCGAAGGACATTGCGAACTGGACCAATTTTGAGGTCAATCCTGAGCACGAGGCGGACGAGTTCGCTTCAGAGCTCTTGCTTCCGAGCGCCGAGATGAAGGCTTCGATTGGAACACGATGGCCCTCGCTCAAACTTGTCAGCGATCTTGCTACGGAGTTTGAAGCGAGCCTCACGGCCACGATCCGGAAATATTGTGAAGTTGCGACGCATAGCTGCGCTGGAGTCTGGGTAGCGGACTCGCGTGTCCGCTGGTTTTTCCCCTCCGGCAGTTTCCCGCACTGGATCAAAGTCGGCGAAGAGCTCGATGCTGGTCTCCTCGACTCCACCACGTCTATAGAGGAGATGACCGAAGTGAGAGCCTCGGAGTGGATTCCGGCTTTCTCTGAAGATAAGGAGTCAACGCTTCTCCAGGGATGTGTGAGAATGCCCACCTACCAAGGATCCCTCGTTTTGCTGTGGGCAAATCGCTCGCTCAAACATCGAAGCGCAGAGGACGAGCTGCTCGAAGAGCTGGATACGAACCGGTTCGACAGCTATCGGCGAGACCGTTGGCCGGGCAAATAGCGAGGCCACGCACCTCATTGGCGAGAATGCCGAAGGCCGTAACGGGAAAATGCAGGAAGGGAAACAAGGCTGTTACGAAACTCGCCGACCGCCATTCTGTTGGCCCAGGTTACTGACGAGAAGGTATTTTCTTGGTATGTACACGCATATGATTGCCAAAACTCAAGTTGGTCTTTTTAGGTTAGGAGATCCCGCCTTGGTTCGCCGCCGCCAATTTCGTACGCCTCCGTGACATACTCGCTTACGTCCAGGACGGAGTAGTCAACAGTGATTTCTGCAACTGCGCCTTTTATCCCGTATTTGCGTCTGCGTTCAACCAGAGGGTATTCATCGATTGGTAAAAACGTGTTCAGACCACGCGCAAATGCCATTGGGTTCGATGCACCGCTGTTCATGTGGCAGAGGAGAATCTGTCAGAAAGAGTGATAGGGCTGAAACGTGCGTTCGCCTTCAGAGTTTCCTGAACAAACCATTCGGATCAGACACATATCTGGTGTACGAGCCTGCGTCGGGAGACCGGACTGAGGTGCAAATGGGATCGAAGTCGGAGGAAACGGACCGAAGACAGCTCTTTCGCAACCCTGCCTGATATTATCTAACTACCCTATATTCATGAAGATGTGAGCTGTATCACAACCGCGACGCGTTTTCGCTTGTCCGACTCGCAGATGTCCATCATCTGGCAAGGGCTTGACCGGATCATCAAGTCCTACGTTGCTCGGGCAACCAAGGGTGGCATACGGTACGAGTACCCATTTCAGATTCATCCGCCTCCGGTCGGTTTTTCCCGTGGGAAATTCGATCGGGGCTTCATGGATGAAATCATTGGTCTATGGAAGCGGCTCAAGCCGAAAGCCAAGACGGGTGGACGAGTACAGATGGACGCAGTGGAGTTGCGCGCTTCGATCTTTTCCATAAGAGCCAATTTGGACTACGTTCGCTCGCGTCGGCATTCCTATCGCCGTCTGAAGTCCGAGGACAAAGACGTAATCCGACTCGACGACGATTCGTTCGGCCAATTGAAAATCAGATCCCAGCGGGTGATCCACACTCTGGAGCGCCACGCGAAGCGGGCGAACCGCACGTTGCTGAAGTCTGTGCCGCGAGACGCCTACGGTTTAATCATGGATGCGTGGAGATTGCATCTGCGGTGGATGCGGTTGCATATCGCATATTTTAAGCCGCTGACGATGAAAGGGCTTAAGGGTAAGCAACAGAAGATGCTCAAAGAGTTGATGGAGATGGCTGTAGTTGCGATTGAAAACGACGGATTTGAACAGCCCGACCGCAGCAAGCTTTGGCAAATAATGCGCCTATATGCGAGTTCAGCTCGGCGAAGCAGAGAGGGTATTCATAACATCCATTACATGGTGAGGAATAAGCATCTTGCCGAACCGAGGGTCTATCTTGTCGATTTCATTCTCAAACGTCTGAAACTGAAAGAACTGTCCAAGTCATGACCGTAGATTCGAAGCTCGCCAAACCAAAGCGCAGAAATAAGAACCGACATTATCGGGTCACATTGAAACCGAGCGTGCGAAAACTGATCGGATTTCTTCGGAATAGTTGGGCAGTTCTGGGCGCTGTGGAGCGAGGCCAACGGATCAACAAATTGGTTTCCATCGGTTGTTCAAAGCGCGGCCTCGGGAAAGATTTGGAAGTCCCGGAAAGCAGCGTACGCAGAGATGCAAAGATCGCGGAGTTGCCGGAGTCTGACCGCAACGCCATAGATTCCGGACAGTCAGCGAAGAAAATACTTATCGCGAAGAAGACGACTGCACTTCAAAAGGAAATGCGAGAGAGGATAGACGAGGACGCAAGAACGGGCGCATTAAGCGACGAAATCGCTTCGATCATTCTCAGGTTTTGTCGAACCGGCTATCGGCTTAGAAAGCAGCCCATCATAAAAGCGACGCTTTCGACCTTCCTCGACAATGTCGGATCGCATTTGCGCAAGTTTGAACAATCAGATCTCCGGGCGCCCAAAGCGGCAAAGAAACTCGAACCGCGCGAATTGTTTCGGAAGACGCGTCCTCCGGCAGGGAACAATACGCCTGCCGTGGCGTACCAGGCAGAGTGGCTTGCCGAGGCGTTATGGCTGATTGCGCCCGAGAGTCCAATCAGATCGAGAGCGCTAATCAAAGCAATGAAACGCGCCAATGAACTCTTGCCGAGGAGGACAATACCCGAAATTATTCAGGATGCCCATGTGAAGGCTGAATTGCGGATAATTGAACTCACTCATCGCCCCCCGAGGAAAAATTATCCAGGCGGAGCAAGAGCTTTTATTCAGCGGCAAGGCCCAACTTCACCTTCGGAGCATCCCAATGGCTCGAGGAAGAGAGACTCCAAGCCGTGACTGATTCCAGTTCTGCTGTCGCTGATCTTCGGTCTCGCTGGCACGCCCTCTGCGATCTTGACCGTGCGCGGGCAGTTCAATCCATGCGCCGGGCTGGAATGAGCCTTCGCGAACTCGCGTCGCATCTGAATTGTTCTGCATCTCTACTCTCATATCTGCTGAGAGCGGCGCAGGCTCCGGCCAAGGATCGGGAGCTTGCTCGCTCGGGTGAGATCAGTACGCGAGAGCTCGTGCGGAGGTCCGGTTCCCAAGCGCGGCGCCCCGTCCCAGTGACTCGTGAAGCCCTTGAGTTTGAAAGCGAATACGCGACTGTTCAAGCCAGCCGCGTGATCGCTCATTGGTTAGACGAACAGAAACTGACCGGTGGTGACCGAGCGAAGGTGATCGAACAGGCGCGATTGCGCAACGTCCATGCGGAAGAATCAGCTCTCGGCTCGTTGGAAGCCTACCTTCCGGATATTCCGCTCGATGAACTCATGCGCATCTTTCGGCCCGGCTGGCAGGATTCGGAAGGAGCGCATTCTGTCGCCTGGTTTAGCGAATGGCTTGCTCGCTGGAGCCTCCATGGGATTCCGAATGACGCCGTCCGCGCCAGGGCACTTGAAATCGCATTCAGCACATCGCTTATTTGCTCTATCGAAAAACCTTGAGACCAAGAGAGCCGGCCGTATTTGCCGATCGACAGTCTTGGGACCGTCTCCGGGTTCGATTCATGGTCTGTCGTCTTGAAGTGCCAGCAGATGCGTGACAAAAGGCTCGAAATAGGTTTTGAGCCGCGGGATCGAAGGGACTTGCTGATGAACCGTGAAACTCATTGGTCCGGATGGGACGGGCCTATTGATTATTTGCCGAGGTAGTGTGTCTCCTCTAGGAGTGTGTCGGGGATAGCGATTCATCCCGCAGGTCTTCCCATTGCCGACGATTGGGCGGGCATCGGTTAGTGGGCAGCGGGCAGTTCGTTACGATCCGGTTTTGACGGGAGTTGGGATCTTTCCACGGCCCTCCGCCATGGAAAGGGTTTTTGTTCGCTGATTATGCGGGCTGTGGCGTCCATCCGGAGCCGAACAACTTCAGCAGATTGGACGCCAGACACACCAGTTTCCATTCGCGGCGTACGTTGTCCAGACCGCGCAGGCTGAAGCGCCGGAAGCCTCGTTGCTCCTTGATCTGGCCGAAGACTGGCTCCACGATTGCCTTGCGCATTTTGTAAATGGAGCGCCCGGCCTCGGTACGCAGTTTGTGCCGCATTGCCTCCTTCGCCGTGGCATGGATCGGCGGCGGCTCGCTGGTTGCATCGATATTCTGTTCGTGTTTGTCGCGTCCGGTAGCGATATGCAGATCGATTCCGGCCACGCTTTCATCCGTCGCGTTGGCTTCGCTCCAGTACCCCGCATCGGCGCTGGCTGCCTCCGGCGAACGGCCCAGGTTCAGTTTTACCTGGCCTAACACTGGCAGCAATTGCCGGTTGTCATTGGTCTCTTGCGTGACCTCGGCGGCCACGATCACCTGCGCCTTCGCATCCACCGCCGCCTGCGCGTTATAGCCCTGCAGAAAGCTGCCCTTGTTGGCTCCGTCCGGCATGATCCGGCTCTCAGGATCGGTGAAGTTGCGTTGCGCCTTGGCTTCCGGTTGAGCCTGCTCCGGATCTGGAACACTGGGCTCGCGGCCACGCTTCTTCTTGCCCGTCCGCGCTTCCTCGTCGCGCCGCTCGGCAAGCTTGGCTTCCGCTTCGGCGCGCTCCCGCTCGGCCTTCTGACGCGCCTCTTGCTCCAGTTCCGCTTTGGCCTGCGCGATCTTCTTCAAGCGACTTTCGCGCCGTGCCAACTCTTCCGGCAACTCGTCTCCGCGCTTGCCCTTGCCGTACTGCGCATCCTCGGCCGCGTCCACATCCTCGGCCTGCTTCAACAACGCTTCGATCTCCGCCTTCAGCCGCTGCTCGGTCTCCCCCATCCGCGCATAACTCATCGCCTTGTGCTTGCTCGCGTTGGCCTTGATTTTGGTCCCGTCGATCGACACATGACCCAGCTTCACCAGACCCGCCTTCTCGCACAGCAGCAAGGCCTGCGTGAACAACCCCGCCAACGCCTCCAGATGACGATTGCGAAACTCCGATAACGTATCGTGATCCGGATGTGCGTCCGCAGACAAGTAGCGGAATGCCACGTCGTCGTAGGTCTTGGCCTCCATCTTGCGCGAACTGTACACCCCGGTCGCGTAGCCATAAAGCAACACCCGCACCATCATCGCAGGGGCGTACGCCGACTTGCCACGCCCATCCCCAGCTTCATACGAGGCATAAATCGCGCTCAGATCAAGCGCCGAAACCACGTCCACCAGAAATCGCGCCAGATGATTTTCCGGAAGCCAGTCGTGCAGCGAGGGAGGGAATAGTAACGACTGGTTCACATCGTCAGGAAGAAAGCTCTTGCCCATACTCAGAATCGTAAACCGAGCCGACGACGCTGATCTCGAAACCAGCCACAGAACGAATCTATCTCCGACACACTCCTAGGGCATTTTCTCGCGCTTCCGGTGCATCCTGTCACCATGTCTTACCGGGTCCACGGTCTACACTAGTGTAGTGTCTCATTAATAGAATCATTTATGGATCGAGCCTTCTCTTATGATGAGGAGACTTGGATATGCGTGTAGCGGAGCCCATTGTTCTTAGTGAAGAGGTGCGGCGGAAGTTGGAGCGGCAGTCGCGCGGGCGCTCCACACAGGCACGCGTGGTGCTGCGCAGCCGCATCGTTTTGCTTGCGTCCGAAGGGCTCCAGAACAAACAGATTGCAATGGCGCTGGATGTTGCTCCCCGCATGGCGGCACTTTGGCGGGGGCGGTTTATCGAACAGGGCATCGAAGGTCTTTTGAAAGATGCGCCTCGGCCCGGTCGCTCGGAGTCGATCTCCAGGGCTTGCTTGATCGAAAAGACCACCCAGAGCACTCCGGCCAATGCGACGCACTGGTCCACGCGCACCATGGCGCGGGAGATGGGCATTTCCAAAGCTTCGGTGTCGCGCATCTGGCGGGCCAGCGGTCTGAAGCCACATCGCGTGGAAAGCTTCAAGGTCAGCAACGATCCGAACTTCGCCGATAAACTGGAAGCCATCGTCGGGTTATATCTCAATCCGCCAGAGCATGCGCTGGTGTTGTGTGTGGATGAGAAGAGCCAGATACAGGCACTGGATCGCACTCAGCCCGGGCTGCCGATGAAGAAGGGCCGCGGCGCCACCATGACCCACGATTACAAACGCAACGGCACGACCACGTTGTTCGCCGCATTAAACACCGCCAACGGCGAAGTATTCGGCCTGTGCCAGGAGAAGCACCGCCATCAGGAATGGCTGAAGTTTCTGCGCATGATCGATCAGACGATCCCGGCCAACAAGCAAATTTATCTGATCTGCGATAACTATGCGACCCACAAGCATGCGCGCGTTCAACGCTGGCTGCAAACCCACAAACGCTTCCATGTTCGCTTCACGCCAACTTCGGCCTCATGGCTCAACATGATCGAGCGTTTCTTCCGCGACCTCACCCACAACCGCATCCGGCGCGGCGTCTTCCAGGATCTGGAACAACTCATCACCGCCATCGGCGACTACATCGACGCCCACAACAAGAACCCAAAGCCCTTCATATGGACCGCCAAGGCAAACGACATCCTCGAAAAGGTCACTCGCGCCCAGACCGCACTCAATAAAAGACGATCTGCTTGAGACACTACACTAGCGTCGGCCAATGGGCCACCGGCAATCCTCTCAATGCAGGGTTGCTTCCACAATGTGTAAACAAAAACGCAATACTCAAGCGCAACTTGTAGACGTCCCTAATCCGGACGGTACTTCCACAACCACTGCAACCGATGATCCAAAGGACTCTGACATCTTGGACCTCGAAGGGGCCGCCGTTTTCTTCAAATGCTGTACGGCTACCGTGAAACGACGGGCGCCGATACAACACATCCCGCACAAGCGAATCGGGTCGCTCTGGCGCTTTTACCGGCCGGACCTGGAACGGTGGATGCGGAACGGTTCCTGAAATCGGTGCTAAACAGGAAAGGCGGCGGGTTTTTCCCGTCGCCTCTTTCTTCTGCTTAAGTTGCTCACTTTAGGAGGGCCATACCCTTGGGTACAAGACGATTCACCAGCCTGTTGTGGCTCTTGCGCAGGTCTACCGAGAGGGCGTGGCCATAGATGTTCATAGTAGTGCTGATGTCGGCCTGACGAAGCAGGTCCTTCTGTGTGCCGACGGCAGCACCGCCGGAGCCTAACCATGACCGGCATGCGTGCCGAAGCATGTGCCAGGTGATGTGCCCAAGCCCGATCTCTTCGGCCACCGGCTGCAGCCCTTTCTGGAGGAGCATCGATGCGCTCCGGGGTCCGCCCGTCCGCGAGGACGGAAACAACCATTCGCTGCCTTTGGTTTTCGGGCGCCATTTTTTCAGCACAATGAGCAGGGAATTGGCGAGCGGAAGGTCAGCATCGGATGCTTCCGACTTGGTCTTGCCCAGATGTCCGTGGGTGAATTTCCGCTGGATTGCAATCTTGCGGACCGTGGTGTCGATGTCTGCCCACTTGATTGCGACCAACTCGCTGATGCGCAAACCAAGACAACCATCCAAGAGGACCATGATATTGAGTGGTTCCGGGAGCGCCTTGAGAAGCTTGCGAAAGTCTCTGACGGTGAGTTCAGCTATCCTCTTCCGTCGCTTGGAGACACCCCTAATCTTAACCAGGGTCATCGGATTCTTTTCCATGGTGGGGATGTACTTGTGAAGCGCGGCGAGATCAAAACAGACGCTAATCACCGAGCGGATGGCCGCTTTGGTGCTTGGAGCGAGCTGCAATTCTTTGAACCAATTGACGACTTCGAGAGGTTCCACGTCCCGGATGGGCACTTTTCCGAACTTTGGCTCGATGTAATTCTTCAGCAGGTAGGAATTCGTCTGCTGGGTCGACGGCTCGAGGTTGGGCAAGTGGTCCTTTCGGTAGAGGTCGATCACAGCGCCAAAGACCCCCTCCACCCTTGCCCGATCGGTGCCGGAATTCATCTGGACCACGGTCAGCTCGATGGCCTTTCGAACATCCATCTCGCTAGGGTATTTCGAACCGCTGAACGTGAGTGATTTCTGATGCCGCTTTCCGTCAATCCATTCGCTGAACCGCACCTTCCAGACGAACCCGCCGAGGCGCTCAAGTCTTGTGATGTTACCCTGTTGATAGCGTGGTCTCTTGGTCTTCAATTCGTGCCGTCTCCCGTTCAGTCCATATTTCAGCAGCGGAGTCAGCGTATCACAACTGTGCCCCCAAGTGACCTGCGAGATTCTAATAGTCTCGTAAATTGTTGATTATAAATGTGGCCCCGTAGCTCAGATGGATAGAGCAGCAGTTTCCTAAACTGTAGGTCGGCCGTTCGAATCGGCCCGGGGTCACCATTCTGTGTGACCCGCTAGCTTCACTATTCGAAGCTGGCAGCTGTCGGTCTTTCGACTCGCACTTTGCAGCCCCGCAAGCGTCGCCATGGCGAACTCAGGTCAAATCACAAGCAATGGAAAGTTTCAGGCCCAAGCAGCTCGCGTTCCGCAGCCGGATAAGACTCATGTTGAACGACGCAGCCGCAGCTCATTGGGACGAAATTGGTGAGACGGTTTTGACTTCGTGCGCGGTCCCGTCTATAAAAGTCCATGTCATCGAAAATCATTTCATGACGACCTTTTCGCCCAATATCGGGCGGTGAGGTTACAACAGCAATCGTCAGGATGCTCGGGAAGGCGGTGAAATTCCGCCACTGCCCCGCAACTGTGAGCGCCCCTGGTCCGGCTGACGTCGGACAAGGAAACCAGCCAGAGCCTTTTCGCTCTAACAGGCAAAAAGTCTCTCAAAAACCACTGGAGCCCCGCTCCGGGAAGGTGGCTGGGGGCCACCCCAACGACAAAGACCTGTCGTCGGGGACCCGGCAAGGCGTAAGTCAGGAGACCGGTCCTGTGCGCTCAACCAGCTTGCGTTCCGAGGGGAACGGAGGAGCCATCATGCCATTGCGCACGTTTCATCGCGTTTTTTTTGCTCAGATTCCCGCACTTCGCCTCTGTGCCGCACTACTTATCTGCGTTTTTGCGGTCGCGGGACATGCCGCTTCGATTCGCGGTGTGGTCGCCGACGCGTCCGGTGCCCGGGTCACCGGGGCCACCGTCGATCTGGTTTCCAATGGACAGGTTGTGGGGTCGGCCGTTTCCGGTGCTGACGGAAGCTTTCAGATCCTGACCGGATTGCGCGGCCGATTCTTTCTCGTAGTTTCCGCCTCGAAGTTTCGCCAGCTCGAGACGCCCGGATTCTACGCGGGCCAGCTCGACAATATCGAGCGCAACATCGTGCTGGAGCCGGAGTGGGTGCACGAGTCGATCGTGGTCACAGCGACCGGCACGCCGACTCCGCAGCCGCAGACTGGCGCGGCGACCAGCGTGATCGGGCCGAACGAACTGGAACTGAACCTGGACATGGTGAGTTCGCTCCGACTGATGCCGGGAACGTTTGTGACGCAGTCGGGGCAGCGCGGCGCGCAAAGTTCACTGTTTGTGCGCGGCGGCGACTCCGACGACAACCTCGTGCTGATCGATGGCGTGAATGCCGGAGACCTCGGCGGCCGTTTCGATTTCGGGACGCTCTCTACGACAGGTCTGGAGCGGAGCGAGGTCTACCGCGGACCCAACTCGAGCCTCTATGGAGCCGATGCTGAGAGCAGCGTTGTGAGTGTGACATCGCAGCATGGCACCACCAACTTTCCGTCGCTTATCTTTCATGGCGATTGGGGAAATTTCCAGAGCTCGCATGAAGAGCTGGAGGCGGCCGGAACCTACGGCAAGCTCGACTACCTGGGCGCTTATAGCTGGCTGCAGACGGCGAACGACCTGCCGAATGACGAGTATCACCTTGGCACGGCGAAGGCGAATGTAGGCTTTCAACCGACCGGGTCGACGCAGATTCGCGGCACGCTGCATTACGGCGTGGACGGCACTGGTGTGCCGGGAACGTGGGAGTTTCATCACCTCGCCGACAACGCGACCGAAAAGGACCAGGACCTCTATATCAGCGCGTCGATCGACAACCAGACTACGGCGGACTTCCACAACATGGTGCGGTACGGAGCGACGCGGAAGCGCGAGCAGTACAACCTGTGGGAGCAGACTGGCGCGGGTGTCTTCGATGCCTATGGCGACAGCTTCGGCGATCTCGTGACAATCACCGGCGCGAATGGCTACTCCGTGACCGGACGCGCTTTGATGGATTTTGCGGGGACCTATCCGCAGGGGTACCAGCTCTTCTCGAATCGCGATGCGCTGGTGTATCAGGGCGACTACACGGTGACGCCGCATCTGACGGCGCAGATCGGATTCGGGTTTGAGGACGAGCGCTACACCGGAGAGATCGAACGCACGAATTACGATTATCGGGCCGCGGTGCATGGCGACTTCAAAAACCGGCTCTTCTACACGCTGGGCGGCGACCTGGAACACTATTCGCTTTTCGGTGTGCAAACGACGCCGCGCGCGGGCGTTTCGTTCTACGCTTTCAAGCCGCGAAAGGGCGTACTGAGCGGCACGCGCTTGCTGTTCAACTTCGGCGACGCAGTGCGGGAACCTTCAGGGCCCGACCAGCTCTATTCGCTCTATACCTTTCTCGAGGAGAATGGGGGGCAGGCGACCATTCAGCAAATGCACATCTCACCGATTGCTGCGCCGACCGCACGGACCTACGAGGGTGGCGTGGAACAGTCATTCTTCAGCGAACGGCTGATCTTCCGCACGAGCTTCTTCCACAACGAATTCGGGAAGCAGATCGAGTATGTTGGGCTGAATCTGATTCCAGATCTCTTGCCAAACCTCACGCCAGCACAACAGAACCAGCTGGAGCAGCAGCTGCAAGCGGACGGCGCATATGAGCTGACGCTGAACACCGAGGCGTACCGCGCCTTGGGTGTCGAGGCCACGGTGGAGAGTGGAATCGGGCGGTACATCTTCCTGCGCGGTGGATACACCTACCTCGATTCCGTGATTCAGCGTTCCTTTACCAATGACGATGTAGACTTGCTTGGACCCGTGCCGACGTTTGACGGCATTCCCGTCGGTCCGGACTCACCATTGGTAGGCGCGCGGCCTTTCCGGCGGCCTCCGCACACGGGTTTCTTCGCGGCGAGTTATTCGCAGGGGAGAATCACCGCGATCCTGGGCTCGGCCTTTGTCAGCCGGTCCGACGACTCCGACTTTCTGGGTGGTTACGACATCAATGGTGGCAACAGCCTTCTGCTGCCGAATCGTAACCTCGACCACGGCTACGCGAAGATCGACCTTGGCGGCAGTTTTCGGCTGCTGGACTGGCTAGGCGTGTATGCGCAGGCCGAGAATCTGACCAACGACCAGCACATTGCCCCCATCGGCTACGTGAGCCTGCCGACAAGTATTCGTGTTGGGTTAAAGCTCCAGTGGGGCAGAGAAAAAGCAAACGTAGCGCCTTCGGCCCAGCGGTAAAGAAATACTCGCTCCACATGCCGTGATCGCGAAAATCTCGCCGTTGAAGACTGGAAGAAATCTCCCTGAGAACCTTCATGTCTTTAATTCATTGCGCCGGTTTTTCCACAGGAAGGATTCCTTATCCGCAGTTGTCACAGGAATTTCTCTTGGGAAAACCGGCCCGCATGCCACAAACTATCCTTAATCTGATCTTTCCCTAACTTTATCGTTCATTCGGTAGGAAACAATTCTCGAGCATGGGCCGAATGCGGCGCCGTCAGGGCCGCTCTGCCCAATTGGAAGAACTAACCACAGAGTTTGCCACGAGGAGCATATGAATCGACCTTTTTGGAGGAGTGCCGCGCAATACGGCTTGGTTTGTCTGGCCGTAGTTATTCTGTCCCTGCCTGGTCTGGCTCAGCAGACCTTAGGGTCGCTGAACGGAACTGTCGTCGATACGTCGGGCGCCGCGGTGCCGGGAGCCACGATCACCGTCACCAATACGGCCATTAACTACTCAGCGACGACGACCACACAGGGTACCGGCTTCTATCAGGTGTTCAACCTGCCCATCGGCACCTACACGATAAGAGTTAGCCACGCGGGATTTGAAACAACGCAACTGAAGGGGATTCCGGTCCAGGAGGCGCGTGCGACAACTGTTAATACCACGCTCAAGGTCGGCCAGGTATCGGAGTCGATTGAAGTCACAGCAACTCCGTTGCTGAATGCTACGGATACCACCAATGGCTATACGCTCGACAGCGCGCAGATCGACCTGACGCCGCTCGCCACGGGAAGCTTCACGCAAATAGCGGTTCTTTCCCCGGGCGTGCATGCGGAGTTGTTATCAAATCTCGACTCGAATGCCGGCCTCGGCAATCAGAACATCATGGCCAACGGACAGCGTGCTACATCGAATACCTTCCAGGTCAATGGTGTTGATTCGACCAACCTGTTTAATGGCATGACTTCTTCCGGCGACTCCTCGCAGCGTTACAACTTCAACATTGGAAGTGCACCGACAGTGGGTGGGGCGTACTCAGTGGGCACGTCGGTTTATGGTTCAAACGGTAACAGCCTGCCTTCTCCTCCGCCGGAGTTCACGCAGGAATTGCGTGTGAACACGTCGATGTATGACGCGCAGCAGGGCGCAACCGCGGGTGCGCAGATTGACGTCAGCACGAACACTGGCACCAATAACTGGCATGGGCAGCTCTACGGAGCGTACGCGAATAACCTGATGAATGCCTCCCCGTTCTTTTTCAACCAGGACTATCAACTGACCCAGGCAGGAGTTGGGGTTTTCCCGCAGGCGCTCGTCAACCCCTGGCTTCGCCGCTGGACCGCGGGAATCACGGCGGGCGGTCCAATCATCAAGGACAAGCTCTTCTTCTTCGGTGCGTACCAGCGTAGTTTCAATGAAGACCAGGCGACAGGAGTTTCAGAGGTCAACGTGCCAAGCGGTCTGACAGACGACCGCAGCGTTGCCGGGCTGCAAGCTGCGGACGCAACCTGGTTGTCGTCGACTGGCACTCCGCCAAGCACGATCGATCCGGTTGCACTGGCGGTAATGCAAGCGAAGCTTCCAGATGGACAATATTTGATTCCCTCGGCTCAGACGAGCGCACAGTACAACCCGAATGTTCCGAACGGGTACTTGATAGGAACTTCCCGGTTGAGAACCGATCAGGCCAATGTTTCACTCAGCTACGACGCGACCAAAACGGATCGTGTTGAGGCGAAATACTTCTTCCAGAATGCGCCGGTAACCCGCCCCTTTGGATTTTCGAACACTGCCGGCTTTCCGGTGACGGCCCACAACGGTGCGCAGGTCTTTTCCCTCGGCAACACGATCGCGATCAGTCCGAGACTGAACTGGGAGCAGCGTCTCGGCTTCGTCCGCATGGGTACCTTTAGCGACTATAAACAGGAGTTTGCCGGCAACCTTGGCGTTGGGGCCGCGCAGCCGGATAACCTGATCGCCAATCTAATGCCCGGACTCCAGATCAAGAACTTCGCCAACACCGATCAATACTCTCCAAGTCTCTACCTTGGACCGGCTGGTGTACCGGGCGCCTTCGTGGATATGGGTTACTACCAGAACCGCGTGAACCCGTCCACCAACCTGATTTTCACAGCGGGAAAACACACGATTATTGCCGGTGGTGGATACGCCTACACGCAATTGAACATCACCAATAACCGGACAGGTCACGCGCAGGTCGTCGTCAACGGATTCGACAGCTTTCTGAAAGGCGACGTGCACAGCTCCAGTGTGGTTGAGAGCATCGATCCCACGACGGGTCGCAACAACGCGGATCGGTACTATCGCACCAACGAGATCAACGGTTATGTGCAGGACAAGTGGCAAGTACTGACCAACCTCAGCATCACTGCTGGTGTTCGTTATGACTATCACGGAGGCATGACCGAGAAATACGGTGACATGTTCAACTTCGATCCGACGCTGTATGACGTGACCGGGACCGCTGAAACAGGATTTACGGTTAACAATGCCGGCTTCGTCATTGCCGGAAACAACAAGCAGAACCCGACGAAGGGTGTTTCGGCGTCAACCCTCGATGGGCGCCAATGGGGGATTTCGCCGCGCCTTGGTTTCGCGTGGTCACCGCGGAGCTTCAATAGCAAACTTGTGATCAGCGGCGGGGGCGGCATCTACTACGACCGCGGCGAACTCTTTACGTATCTCTCGCAGCCAGCCGGAAGTTCGATCGGCGGCCCGTTTGGCGTGACGGAGTCTTCGCCTCTGGTTAGCCTTGCGAATGGCAATTCGGATTCGGGTCTTACGCTGGCGAACCCCATGGGAGATCTGGCGTTCTCGTCGGCTTCACAGGGCGGCGCCTATGTAGCGCCAAGCTCAAACCCAGGTGTTATTACGCAGGCATTGCAGTCTCAGTTGAACCAGATGACGGGAGCACCCACTTCGGGCTACTACGCGCAATATGGCAAAAACTGCAGCGGCCTGCAAGCGCAGGAAGGATACTTCCTGTGTACGACGCCGCTCAACTTCGGTATTTATGACAAGGGCAACGTGCTGCCCTACACAGTCAACTACACGTTGAATGTACAGTGGCAGCCTACGAATACCGTCGCTGTTTCACTCGGATATACGGGCAACCGCGGACGTCATGCGGTGATTCCGATTCCCATCAATGAGCCGGGCGTCGCTACACCGACCAATCCGATCTGGGGTGAAACTGCCAGCTATGGCATGGAGGTCATGAACCAGAACCGGGACAGTGGTCCTCCCGACTACGACTATCTCCCGATCACGGTTGAGCCATGGGCCACCTTTGACGCTGGCAATACCGACTTCAGGACGCCGTATGTCGGGTTCAGCCCGAATGCGGCGGACTTCAAGACCGTGGGTGTTTCGGCCTACGACGCCCTCGAAGCACACGTGGAGAAACGGCTCTCGCATCATTTTCAGGTTGGCGCAAGCTACACCTGGAGCCATTCGCTCGATGAACAGAGCGACATTGGTCTGTTCTTCACCGGTAACGACCCAAAGCACCTGCGCAACTCCTGGGCTTCCTCGGACTTTGACCGCACACACGTGTTCACCACGAACTTCGAGGTGGATGTGCCCAACGCTATCAAGGAAAGCAACTTCGCATCCTACTTCACAAATGATTGGCACCTAACCGGAATCGGAACATTGCAGAGCGGGGAGCCGTGGTCTCTCTACGAGTTCTACGGCGCTGTCGGAAGCATCAACTTCGGTAATTACCCGACGTTGATGAACCCTGTCCTCGGAATCAAGGATCCGAAGAATCCAAAGTCGGCGCTGACGGGCAACTCGGGACGGTTCCGCGCTTCGAGCGGAAACTACATTCCGTACGTTGATCCGTCGCAAATTGCCATAAGCTACCTCCAGCCGGGCACAGACGGCATTCCGACTTCCACAGGCTCGGACCCGTCAGATATCTACGAGACGGCTTTCAATTCGGGCCAGCGCAACATTTTCCGGCAGGATCCTCAGAGACGTCTTGATCTTTCTCTCCGTAAGGGTTTCAAAATCACCGAAAAGATGAGGCTTCAGTACGAGCTCAACGTGTTCAACTTGACCAACACAACCAGCCCTGACGTTCCCCAAGACCAAGCGCAGATTCGCCAGAACAACGGATGCTCGGCCACGGCGATCGCTGCTTATGGCGGAGGGAACAACTGCGGCGCATACCGCAGCTACCTCGGTTACGGCCAGATTGTTACATCGGCCGACCCGGGGGATCAAACTTCGGCGAGGACTAACCTGGATCAGATTCCCTTCGCGAGCGCCACTGGGAAGGCGACGCAGCTTCCCTTGACGCTCAACAACGGCGACTCCTATTGCAACCCCAATCTCTACATTTCCAATTCAAATGTCTGCCCCAACAACGCCGCCAACTTCGGCTCTGTAACCGGCACAATCGGTGGTTCCCGCGCCTTCACCATGGGGATTCACATCACTTATTAACCTCAGTTCGCCACGAAGAGGTGCAAATCGGGAGCCTTCGGGCTCCCGATTTGCTTTGCAAGCGGCTGTGTTTAGCCGGCTGGACGACGTCCGCAGGCTTAATGTACCCGACGTTTTGGCCGATGAGAGAGGCAGGCGTGGCCGGATCGAGAGGGTACTGTTTGAATCGCCGATAAAAAAGTGACCAAAAGTTTTATTGACAAAAGAATTTCTGTTGCCCTTTAAGCTGAACCCGGATTAAAGTTGGTTTTTCCACAGGTCAACTAATTTCTGGGGTGTCAAATGGTTTGTCCCAAGTGCAAATCGGGGACCCTGTCCACGGTTCCTGCTGAAATTCGGCTTTATCGCAACGCTCCCCGTACGATGAGCCACCCGCCCATGTCCCCTCAACCTGACGTCCAGATTTGCTTGGATTGCGGATTCTCGGAGTTCCTGGTCCCCGCAAAATGGCTCTCCGCCGGATGGATTCAATCGCAGAAGCCGAAATCACAGGCAGGCGTTCCGACGCTGATCAGCGGGGTTCGTCGACATATTGCCTGAGCAACCGTGACAGCGAAGGGCAGCCCCGGCTGCCAGAAATCCCCGTTTGAGTGAAAACCCAGAATAGAATTTGGTTGAGGCTGATGGAAGATCCCCAGCGGAAAGCAGGCCTTCCGCTTCCCTGATTAAAGCCGCTCAGTTCAGGATGACACCGTTCCGGCAAGATACTAGTAAGTGTAGAAGCCGCGGCCGGATTTGCGGCCGAGCCAACCGGCGTCGACCATGCGGACCAGGAGCGGACACGGGCGGTACTTGGGGTCGCCGAACCCTTCCTGCAGCACGCGCAGAATATCCACGCAGACATCGATGCCGATGAAGTCGGCCAGAGTGAGCGGACCCATGGGGTGCGCCATGCCGAGCTTGAACACCTGGTCGACGGCTTCGGGTGTGGCGACGCCTTCCATGACGGCGAAGGCGGCTTCATTGATCAGCGGCATCAGGACGCGATTAGAGACAAAGCCGGGTGCGTCGTTCACCTCGACAGGCGTCTTGCCCAGCAGCACGGCGGCCTCGTAGACCGTTGCAAAGGTCGAATCACTGGTCGCCATACCCCGGACGACTTCGACGAGTGCCATGACGGGCACGGGGTTGAAGAAGTGCATGCCAATCACTTGCGCAGGGCGCTTGGTGAGCGCAGCCATCTTTGTGATCGAGATGGAGGAAGTGTTTGTGGCGAGGATCGCCGATGGCGGAAGAATGCGATCGAGGGCCGCGAAGACCTGGGCTTTCAGTTCAAAGCGCTCGGGAGCAGCTTCGACGGCAAGCTCCATGCTGGCGAGCGATTCGATGTCCACGGTGGTGGTGATGCGGTCGAGGGCTGATTGGACATCGGCCTCGGCCAGTTTGCCCTTGGAGGCTTCGCGACCAAGATTTTTGCGGATGGAGTCGATGGCGCGGTCAAGAAAGCGTTGCTCGACATCACAGAGCGTGACGGAGAAGCCGGAACGGGCGAATACATGGGCGATACCGGATCCCATTGTTCCTGCGCCGATTACGGCGACATTCTGGATTTCCGCCATACGCAAACCTCCTGAGCAAGAGGGAGTGTAGCAGGGCGGGGCGGATTCGAAGAACCAGGATTTCTAGGCGGCCCAAGATTCAAACTTGACCAGTACCGATGCAAGGCGCGACGGACAAAACAACAAGGAGTCTTCCTTAGCCTTGAAGGCTGCGCCCTAAGGGTGCAACCGCAGATTCCTCGGATCCCGTTAGTCGCTCGGAACGACAATGCCTACCCGGGGGTTTACCACGATGCACAGAAAAAGCGGCGCGACATTAGCCGCGCCGCAAGTTCACCCCATTTACCCCGGAAGGGTTAGTTTCCTTGCGAGCTTGCGGGTACGAGCTGGACCTGTTCGGTGAGTGTGAGCATCAGGTACGATCCCGATGCGAGATTGGCTTGCGGATGGCTGACCAGCAGATGAGTCGTCACAACTCCGGCACCGATAATGCCGCCTGCGAGCATTCCAGCTGGGCCACCAAGCACCGCGCCGACGACCATTCCACCACCGCCGATGCCGGCATATTCATAGCCGTCCTTCTTGAGCCGTGAGCCTGGTGTGATGACACCCTCAGACCCGACTTTCAGGTTCGATCCGGGAGTGGAGTTGATGACTGCATGTAACTGGAATTTGTTGCCGTTCTCCAGCGTGACGGTCTCAGGCTGAAGCAGGATGGAGCCGTGTCCGGCGAAGTGGCCGGCTGAAACTTCGGCAACTCGGCCATCGATCTCTGCGCCAGCAGGGATGACGACCTGGCCGTCCTGCAGGACATCGCTTGCTACCCGGCTGCGGAAAGGCTCGCCCTGCTCGGCAAATGAGCTTGAAACTTCATTCAGTAGACGAATTCGGATCAGCGTCCCTTCGTCCAGTGTTCCCGGGGGAAGCGGAGCAGGGTGCACAATGTCGCTGTCGGGATCGACAGATGCAGCTCGCGGGGTGAGTCCAGGAGCGGATGGCGCTACGCCGACGATGCCTTCGTCAGTTCCATCGCCATAGGTTTGCGGAACGGGGCCTGCGTCCTGTCGGGCGGCCATCGCCTGCGGAGCCGTTTGCGTTGGCGCAGCTTGAGCCTGCTGCATGGGATGGCCGGCGGGCGGCTTGGGAATGGGCGGTTGCTGTTCACTGGTGATGATGGTGTCGTCTGGAGGGGGATTGGAGGTTCCCTGATACGGGCTTGACTGGCTTTGGTCCTGGGCCACGAGCGCCGTGATTGCCAACGCGAAGAATGCACATGCAAGAATCGGCCGGTTCATCCAAGTTCTCCCTGTTCTTTGAAGCAGGCGTGCTCCCCTTGCATACTTAGACCCAGCCTGCCTGAAAATGTTCTGGAGCGCAACGCGTAGAAATTGTTTCGGCGCGTACTTCACCCAAACTAATGCTAGCCTGTGGCCTTTATCGGCGCAGCACAACGCGCGGCTGTGGGTGTCTTGCGGGGCACGAATCAACTGAGACAACCCCGGCGCGGCATCTTGTGTGGGCGCAATCGATTGCCCGTGTGACCGCTGCCACAGGGTGTGACACAGCTCAGTTTGCTAGAATCCGAACGGAACAACAATATTTTTCTTCACACATTGTGTGTGGACGGAGAGGGATTTAATCACGTGCACAGGCTTCTGGAAACAATTCAGAGCGTTGCCGGAGAGGCCGTTGCCGTGGATCGCCGTCCCAAACTGAACGACCGGCTGCAGCACCGTATAGCGAGGACCGATATGACAGAGATTGTTGCAATTCGCGCGCGCGAAGTTCTTGATTCGCGTGGAAATCCCACCGTGGAAGCCGACGTGATTCTGGAAAGCGGTGCGCTCGGCCGCGCCATCGTGCCTTCGGGCGCTTCCACCGGCGAGCATGAAGCCGTTGAGCTGCGCGACGGCGACAAGAGCCATTACCTCGGCAAGGGTGTGTTGCAGGCCGTAGCCAACGTGGAAACCGTGATCGCGCCTGAGCTCGAGGGAATGGATGCGTCGAACCAGCGGCTGATTGATCAAACCATGATCGCGCTCGACGGGACTCCGAACAAAGGCAAACTGGGCGCCAATGCCATCCTGGCGGTTTCGATGGCGGCAGCCCGTGCCACAGCGCAGATGCTCGAGATTCCCCTTTACCGCTATCTGGGTGGGATCAACGCTAGCGTGCTGCCGACGCCCATGCTGAATGTGCTGAACGGCGGCGCACATGCCGACTCGAATGTCGACTTCCAGGAATTCATGATCATGCCTGTCGGCGCCGAGCGTTTCAGCGATGCGCTGCGCTGGGCTGCGGAGACTTTCCACACGCTGAAGAGCGTTCTCAAAAAGAAGGGTTACAACACGGCGGTTGGGGATGAAGGCGGCTTCGCTCCGTCCCTCAAATCCAATAGCGAGCCGATTGAACTGATTCTCGAAGCCATTACGCAGGCGGGCTACAAGCCGGGCGAGCAGATTGCAATCGCGTTGGATCCCGCGTCCTCGGAGTTTTATGACAAGGAAAAGAACAAGTACGTCTTCAAGAAGAGCGACAAGCGCGAACTGACCAGCGAAGAGATGGTCAATTTCTATGACAACTGGGTCCGCCAGTATCCGATCGTCTCGCTCGAGGACGGCCTCGCAGAAGATGACTGGGAGGGCTGGAAGATTCTGACCGACAAGCTGGGAAGCCGTATTCAGCTCGTGGGAGACGACATCTTTGTGACCAACGTGAAGCGTCTGCAGCGCGGTATCGAAGAGGGCGTCGGCAATTCCATTCTCATCAAGGTGAACCAGATCGGCACCGTGACGGAGACACTGGAAGCTATTGAACTGGGTCGCCGCTATGGGTATACCTCGGTGATGTCGCATCGCTCGGGCGAGAGCGAAGATACGTTTATCGCCGATCTCGCCGTCGCGACCGGTGTAGGCCAGATCAAGACCGGTTCGGTGAGCCGCACGGATCGCATCGCGAAGTACAACCAACTTCTCCGCATCGAGGAAGAGCTGGGTTCGGGCGCAGTTTATCTGGGTCTGGAATCGCTGAACTACAACGACTAACCTCATGCGGTGGGGCAGACGGCTTTACCGCGGATGAAGGGAAAAAGCTTCGGCTTTTTCCCTTCATCCTTTTTGCTCGTGAAATCAGCCAGCCTGGACCTGTCATTCTGAGAGGCACCGAAGGAGTTGCGGCTGATTCCGCTCTTGCTTTTGCTCTTGCAAGTTGCCATCATGGGCCGATGGAAGACGATGGAGCCGGGACCGAAGCAGGGGATTTCTGCCACCGCATTGGGGACAAGATGCCAGCAACGGTCTTGCGCCTATTTGCTGTCGGCTTGGGCGTCTTCGTCCTCGCCGGGTTCTCCTTCGTGATGGTTGATTTCCCGCACGTCCATCACGCGCCCGCTATCGTCTTCGCGGCTGTCGATCCGGGTTGCCAGATTGTGGATGATGCGAACAACAAACTCCTCAACACTTCTTGGCACTGATACACCACGGCAATCCAAGGGACGCCAGCCGACGTGTCACCGAGCGTCGAAAGTATCTTCGTGGGAGGAGTGACATACTCGCGGGCCGAAGGCATTTGGTATGCCATGCCCGTTCCAGCGCGGCCACCGAATAGCAACACGGAGGCGAGCGAGTGGATGACGGCTCCAAATCGTATCTGCAAGCATGTGCGCGACGAATCGGCCAACGGTGACAAGATCGCGGTTTACCGCGTCCGCTGCAGAATCGGCCAAAACAACATCATTTTTTTGATGTGGATATCCAAGAGCAGAGGGCTTATTTCACGAATCGAGTATTATCCCGGGATCGAGCGCGGCGACAAATCGCATATTTTAATTCGTTACGATTACAGCGACGTGCAGAAACCACAATCAATCGGTTTCGATTTCAACAACGTGAAAAAACCACAACCCTGAATGCGGCACGAGGCTTGGACGCGACACGACGCCTGATTCGCACTGAACCATTGCGAAGACCAGTTTCGCGAAACTGGGTACCGCGGATTTCAATTCGGTGCGCGCAAACAGGCCGGGGCAAGCGTAAACGCGCAGCGGAGAGTCGCAGCAGGCTACCGGAGACAGCTCAGGGAATGCGCGCGAGAGCGGGTTCGTGACCAAAGCTTGCTCCGTGACGCGATGTGACCGTCGCCACGCGGCGGGACAAGTCGAGGATTTATCCTGATATGAAGTAATCGATCTGATACGAGGTATCTTCTTCGTGCCCTCAACGAAACATCCTCTCGTCCTGACCATCCTCGACGGATGGGGATTTCGCGCTGAAACAGCGAACAACGCAATCGCGCTGGCGCGCAAGCCGACTTATGACAGGCTGCTGCGCGAGTTTCCCAATACGCTGATCCAGGCTTCCGATCATTTTGTGGGACTGCCGGACGGACAGATGGGCAACAGCGAAGTCGGCCACCTGAACATCGGCGCGGGCCGTATTGTGCAGATGGACATTACACGCATCGATGCACTGATTGCTGCTGGCCAATTCTCGAAAGAGCCGGCAATCGTGCAGGCTATGCAAAAGGCGCGTGACGGCCGTCATGCGCTGCATCTGTTCGGACTTGTTTCCGATGGGGGCGTGCACTCGCACCAGGAACATGTTTACGCGCTGCTGCGCATTGCGCGCGAGTACGGATTGCCGAACGTCTTCGTTCACGCGTTCATGGATGGGCGCGACACGGCGCCGGACTCTGGCGCAGGATATATCGCCAAGCTCGAGCAGAAGATGCGCGAGTACGGCGTGGGCAAAGTGGCCTCGATCAATGGCCGCTACTATGCAATGGATCGCGACAAGCGCTGGGAGCGCGAGCGCAAGGCATTCGATGCGATGGTCAACGGCAAGGCCGAGGGCGGGGCGTATCCCGATCCTGTGGCGCGCCTCAAAGAAAGCTACAACAACGGCGTTACCGATGAGTTCGTCATCCCCTTCGTTGTGGTGGACGCAGCAGGGAAGCCGGTGGGGCAGATTCGCGACGAGGATGTCTGCATCAACTTCAATTTCCGCGCCGATCGCGCAAGGCAAATTACGCGGGTGCTGGCGCGTGAAAGCGGGTTGAACAAGGATGGCGGACGCAATCTCGAAGGCTGGGAATCGCTTGACGAGACCATTCCGCGCAGTGAGATTCCGAAGAACCTGCACTACCTGTGTATGACGCAGTACGACAAGCTGTACGCGCTGCCGATGATCATTCTGCCGGAGTCGATGGACAACATCCTTGCCAACGTTCTTTCGGCGCACAATCTCCGCAACCTGCGCGTGGCCGAGACGGAAAAGTTTGCGCACGTGACGTACTTCTTCAATGGCGGTATTGAGACGCCATTTCCCGGCGAAGATCGTACGCTGATTCCCTCGCTGAAGGTGGCTACCTATGATCTCGCTCCTGAGATGAAGGCGGAGGCGATCGGCGACACGATTGTGAAGGCGATCAACGATACGGCGTTCGATCTCGTGGTCGCGAATTTCGCCAATGCGGATATGGTTGGCCATTCCGGCAAACTGGAACCGACTATCCGTGCCTGCGAAGCTGTCGATGCGCAACTCGGCCGCATCTACAAGGCCACCAAGGAAAAGAATGGAAGCTGGCTGATCACCGCGGACCACGGCAATGCTGAACTGATGGTTGATCCTGTGACGGGCGGGCCGCACACCGCGCACACCACGAATCCGGTGCCGATGATTTACGTCGCTGAAGATGGACCCAATTATCGCTTGCGTCCTGACGGCTCGCTCCGCGACATTTCGCCGACTCTGCTGAACCTGCTGAAACTTGGGTTGCCCAAGGAAATGACCGGCGGCGATCTGCGGGTTCCGATTGTCGCGAAGTAGTCAACTGCTCAAATCAATTAAGGCGAGGCCCACGCGGCTTCGCCTTTTCTGTTGCGAGGTTTGGGCAGCGTTCGGAAGTTGTTACTCTGAGTTCTAGCTCGATTCTGGTCATGCCATCCTGACTACGCGCGCCAATCACGGTCTGCACGAGAACAAACGGAATTCCCGGAGTTCCGATCTGGGAGCGGTTGGACTTGCCTTGAGCGGCTTTACGTTATGGGTACTGGCCGACAGCGTCATCAAGACGGTAGGTCGTTCACGGCTTCCGGCGTATGAGGTCATTGCGTTCCTGGGCCTATTCGTCTGTGGCTTTCTGGCCGCATACGCGGGTGCGCGTCACGAGATTAGGGCGCTCTGGCCAACACGACCTCGGCGGCAAGTTGCGCGGTCATGTCTCGATCTTATAAACAATCTTTGCGTTGTCATTGCGCTTCGCCACGTGACATTGACGCTGTTTTACATCCTCATCTTCCTGGCGCCGTTGGTCATCACTTTCCTGGCGGCGGTCTTTCTGCGCGAAAGGATCGGCGTGCGGAAGGCGCTGGCAATCGTAGTGGGTTTTGCGGGGGTTGTGATTGCTGTGAATCCGTTCGGTTCCTCCAGGCAGGGAGACTGGATCGGCTTCGTTGCGTGCATGATTTGCGTGAGTTGCTTCTCAGTGAACATGGTCTGGTCCCGCGCGCTGACGAAAACCGAGACGCCCGAGAGCCTGGCATTTCTCTCAGGCATGGTGATGGCCGCCGCGGGGTTTAGCGCGATGCTGTGGCATGCTGAGGCGCTGAACGGACGGCTACTTGTAGCGCTCGTTGCGATGGGTGCATTTTGTGCGGCGGGAAGCATCTGCTTCTTCCTCGCACTCACACACACCTCGGCCTTGAACGTTTCTCAATACCACTACACTCAATTGATCACGGGAGCGCTGGTCTCCTATCTCGTGTGGCGTGAAGTTCCCACCATCTGGATGGTGCTTGGCGGGAGTCTCATTGTTGCTTCGGGTATTTACATCGCGGTGCTGGCGTCGCGGCCAGGATCGACTCACAGTGACGTAGGGGTGCAGATTCTGCACGATCAGCCGGGGCTTTGAGGCGAATGTGGCAGAAAGCATCAAGGCCTCCCAGAAGGAGGCCTCGGATTCTGACTGAAGCAGTGCTTATCGAGGGCGCAGGGACTTGATGGCGTTAGGCAGGCGCTCAAAGGCTTCTGGCAGACGTTCCTCGAGGATGCGCGCGCGTTCCGCCGCAATCCCGCCGAGATACGATGGCACGGGCGTAGCCGTAAGCACCAGCACAAAGGCAATCACCGAGAAGCAAACTCCGGCGATTGCCGCCGATGCAAGCATGTGATAGGTATCGGAGATGTCGAGGCCGAGGACGTTGAACGCAACATGTTCGAGCGGCTTGATGTGCCGCAGGACTGCAAGCGCGAACAGCGAAAAGAACACAGAAAGCGACGTAAGAACGACAAGGGATACGTCGAGACTGCGGTGGAATTTCAGTCGGGCCCGGCAGCGGCTGCAATCGGCGAAATGCTGTTCATAATCTCTACGCATCTCGGGGGAAATTCCTGAGATGTCATACCGCCAGCTTGCAAGAATCGCGCCCACAACGCGGTCGGTACACTGAGTTTTCGCCATAGAATTTCGACTCACCTTGGTAAAGAATCTGATCGATTGTCGCGCGTTGCAATGCAAAAGCACGACAGCAGAAGTTCGACTCCTTGGATGCCATGGGGTACCGGATGATTCAGTATTACTCGAAATCCATTGATATGAGTAAACTTACATCCCGATAATGACGGGTGCAGGGACAGCACTCGCACATTACCACCCACTTACCATTGTAATCGAGTTTCATCAAAAGCGAATCGTTGACATTGGATCGTGTTGCGCTGCGAGTAACAGCCGGTTCGCCAGGAGGCTGGCACGTCCGTTCAGGGCGCGTTCGGCGGCTATACGGGCGAGCTCAGGAAGGTTATTGCTTTCAGAGAGATGTCCGAGAATGACGTAGGTGGCCTGGCCGTCATACTCGGTTTCGAGGTAGGTGGATGCCGCCTCGTTTGAAAGATGGCCTACGCGGGAAAGAACCCTCTGCTTCACTGACCAGGGGTAGGGGCCGTCGCGTAGCATTTCGAGGTCGTGATTGGACTCAAGCAGGAGAAGATCAACGCATTTGAGCTGGGCTTTTACATTGGGCGGGATGTAGCCCAGATCGGTGGCCACAGCCATGCGCACGCCTTCCGCCTGGAACACGAATCCGACGGGGTCGGCGGCATCGTGGGGAATCGTGAACGGGCTGACGGAAATGTCGCCGATCTGAAGAGGCTTGCCAGCCTCGAAGAATTGAACCGAGGGTAGCCAGGTGGGTTCCTTCTCCGGGGCGGGTTTGGCTGTGGTTGGCTCAACCTTTTCAAGTGGTATTGATTCGACGAACGTCTCGGCTTCTTCGGGATCGCATTCTTCTGCCGGGGCGGCATCGGCTTCGGCCATGCGTGCAGCCGCTTGCTTGCGACACTGCTCCAGCCACTGTGTGTATGTCATCTGCTGGCGCGGCGAGAGCCAGCGCACCCAGGCGCGGTGTGTTCCATCCGTAAAATAGACCGGGATGCCAAGTTTGCGCGCGGTGACTGCAAGGCCGGCGACGTGGTCAGAGTGCTCGTGGGTGATGATGATGGCGTCGAGTGTGGCTGGATCTTCGTCGACGAGGCGCATGCGGCGGAAGAGTTCGCGACAGCTGAGGCCGGCGTCGACAAGAATCCGGGTATTGCCGCCGGTGACCACCGAGCAGTTGCCTTTGGATCCCGACGCCAGCACCGTGAACCGAACCATAGATGTGAGGATACCGCGACGGGCTGTGCAAGACGGGGACAAGGGGTGACGAGGAAGGAACTTGTTCCCGGCGGGTGCGGAGCGACGAAATTCTGCCGGGTTTGGAACTCGGCGAAGTATTCTGGCTGTAGTGGTGAATCCACGGGCGACGCCCCAGTCGTTGCAGAGGTCGAAGGCATGACAAGAAAGCTGTTCTTGGGTGTGATGATGCTCGCTCCGCTGGCTTGCGGCGCGCTGCTGGTTTGCGTTGTGCGTGTGCCGGGCGTGGCTGTCCTGGCGGCGGACAAGCCCGCATCCGCCACACCAACCTGGAGTCCAACTGCGGCAGCAAACTATCTCGATAGCCGCGAAACGTGGTGGCAGGGCTGGGATCGCGCCCACAAGGACCACGGCACCCTCTGCGTCAGCTGCCACACGCAAGCGAGCTACGCGCTTGCCCGTCCGGTTTTGCGCGGCCCTGCCGGCGAGCGTGCACCTTCTGCGCAGGAGCAGGTGATGTTGGCCAGCGTTGAGAAGCGCGTCCGCGAGTGGAAGGACATGCAACCCTTCTACAGCGACGCTGTTTACGGTGCGGGCAAGGAGATTGAGTCGCGCAATGCAGAGTCGGTTCTGAATGCGATTATTCTGACGAATTACGATGCGCCCCTTGGGCACTTGAGCGAACGCACGCGGATGGCATTTGATCATGCATGGGAGTTGCAATCGAAATCCGGTCCGGATGCCGGCGCATGGGTGTGGCAGAACTTCGACTACACGCCGTGGGAGTCAAAGGAATCGCAGTACCACTGGGCGGCGCTGATGGCTCTGACTGTCGGCAGCGCGCCGGACCGCTATATGGACGATCCGAAGATCGCAGCGAACCTGGCTGCTTTGCGCGGCTACCTGCGGGGTCATTACGACGCGCAACCGCTGGTGAACAAGATTGTCGCAATGTGGGCCGGGAAATATTTCACTGGCATTCTTACCAACGACCAGATACGAACCCTCGTCGATCAAGTCAGTCGCCTGCAGCACGGAGACGGTGGCTGGAGTCTGGCCGAGTTGGGCACGTGGAAACGCCGCGACAACACCCCGCTCGAAACCCGATCGGATGGCTATGCCACCGGACTTGTCGTGCTTGCGCTCGAAGAGAGCCCCCTCACCTCGGACAAGAAACCACATATTGCGCGCGGCCTTGCGTGGCTTGAGGCGAACCAGGACAAGAACACGGGCGCGTGGCCGGCGTGGTCGCTGAACAAGAACCGCGATCCGAATTCGGACGTGGGCAAGTTCATGAGTGATGCGGCTACAAGCTACGCGGTGCTGGCGCTCGAAGACCAGAGAAGGTAGTCCTTCTAGTTTAAAAGGATTATTGATCTTTTGCGGCGAAAGGGCGTCCCTCAGCGGCTAGAGCCGTGTTATTGGTTCTTTGCGGTACGCGACACACTTCGTGGGTTCTCCGAGTGGTGTCTTTCCAATCCATTTGTGTAGCCGGTTCTGGTGTGGTGATCCGGAAGTTATTGCATAAGTCTCGAATTGCAAAAAAGCAGATTCTTCGCTCACCGCCCGCGAACTCTGCCCCAAGAGCCAGGGTTCCCGTCGCTCTTTGGGAACTCGAAGACGTTCGATGCCCGTTCGACAGAATGACACCACCAACTCTTATCGTGAACTTCAGGGCACGATAGGGTCATCGTTTGCGCTCCTTGAGGTGGTGGCTGTCGGTGGCTTTGAGGGTCATGCCATAGAGAGATTTGAACTGCTCGATCTCTTTAAGGGTCTGCGGCGAGAAGGGCGCTTTGCCTTCGAAGGCGTGGAGGACAATGCCCTCAAGCAGATCGCCGAGGGTCATATCTTTCTGCTCGGCGATCGCTTTGAGGACCTTGAGCATGCGTTTTTCGAGGCGGACGCCGGTCTGGACGCGCTCGACTTCGACGGGAGGATGTTCTTGCTTTTCCTGTGCCATATGTACCAATGTACCTAGGTACACTAATAATATGCAAGTTCCATCCGTGAGACCGGCATCTCCGAACCCAGCGCGCCGCGTCTGAGCTTGGATGAGGTTTCCCTGCGATGGACGCAGGTTCGTCACTCGCCAATCCGCGCTATGCCTGTTATGGTCGTGAAGGCAGAAAAAAATGACCCCACCATAGGAACCCGAGGGCATGTGGAAGCGCTGGCGAATCCGGATACTGCTGTTTCTGGCCGTTCTCGGCCCCGGATTTATTACCGCCAATGTTGATAACGACTCGGGCGGCATCCTCACCTATTCCCAGGCAGGCGCGCAGTACGGCTACAGCCTGCTGTGGACCATGATTCCCATCACGATCGCGCTGATTGTGGTGCAGGAGATGTGCGCCCGCATGGGCGTGGTGACGGGCAAGGGCCTGAGCGACCTGATCCGCGAAGAGTTTGGGCTGCGCCTGACGTTTGTGCTGATGGTGCTGCTGGTGGTTGTGAACTACACCAACGTGGTGACGGAGTTCATCGGCATCGCCGGCTCGCTGCACCTGTTTCACGTGACCAAATTCATCTCGGTGCCGCTGTGCGCGGCGCTGGTCTGGTTCATGGTGGTGAAGGGGAGTTACAAGAGCACGGAAAAGATCTTTCTCGTCGCCTCGGTGGTGTACATCGCCTACATTTTTGCGGGCGTGCTGTCGCAGCCGAGCTGGCACGAGGCGCTGCAGGCAACGGTTCAGTTGCCGGAAAAGTCGGTGTGGCGCGACAAGGCTTATATCTACATGGCCATCGGGATTGTGGGCACGACCATTGCGCCGTGGATGCAGTTCTATCTGCAGTCGTCGGTTGTGGAGAAGGGAATTCGCGTAAAGGACTACGCGGCCTCGCGGCTGGATGTGATCGTCGGGCAGCTTCTTCACCGATATTGTGGCGTGGTTCATCATCGTGGCCTGCGCGGCGACGCTGTTTGTACACGGGATGGGAGCGATCCAGGTGGCGGCGGACGCGGCGGAAGCGATGCGGCCGCTGGCCGGCGATTATGCGTTCATCCTGTTCGCGTTCGGGCTGTTCAACGCGTCGCTGTTTGCGGCTTCGATTCTGCCGTCTGTCGACGGCGTACACGGTGTGCGAAGGCCTGGGATTCGAGTCGGGCGTGGACAAGAGCTTTAAGGAGGCGCCGACTTTCTACTGGCTTTACACGCTGCTGATCGTGGGTGGCGCGGCTGACGGTGCTGATCTGCTGCCGGATGCGCAGCTGATCAATTTTGCGATTCTGTCGCAGGTGCTGAACGGCGTGCTGCTGCCGGTGGTGATCATCCTGATGCTGCTGCTGATCAATCGCGCAGGACCTGATGGGCGAGCACAAGAATTCGCGCTGTGGAACGTGGTGGCGTGGGGCACGAGCATCATCGTGATCGGGATGACGGTGGTGATGCTGTGGGGGATGATGCCGGGGCACTAGAGACAGTGATCAGTTTCAACCAAACCGAGACTGGGGAGGGATCGTGAAATGAGCGCAGTTTTGGTGACGGGTGGGTCGGGATTTATTGCGAGTCACACGATTCTGCAATTGCTGGCGGCTGGGCACCAGGTGCGGACTACGGTGCGAAGCCTTTCGCGCGAGGGCGAAGTCCGTGCGATGTTGAAGCGCGGAGGATCTGAACCCGGCGAACGTTGTCTTTTGTGGCGGCGGATCTGATGAGCGATGCGGGGTGGCCCGCGGCAGTAGCGGGTTGCGAATATGTGCTGCATATTGCGTCGCCGTTTCCGGCTTCGGTGCCGAAGGATGAGAATGAACTGATTATTCCGGCGCGGGATGGAGCGCTGCGGGTTTTGCGGGCGGCGCGGGATGCAGGCGTGAAGCGCGTGGTGACTGACGTCTTCGTTCGCGGCAGATGGGGTATGGGCACCCGGAGCAGCAGGCTCCGTTCACTGAGAAGGACTGGACGATCCGAATGGCGCCGGATGTGATGCCATATACGAAATCGAAAACACTGGCGGAGCGTGCGGCATGGGACTTTATTTCGCGTGAGGGTGCGGGGCTTGAGTTGGCTGTGGTCAATCCGGTCGGCGTGTTCGGGCCGGTGCTGGGACCGGATTATGCGACATCGATTCTGCTGGTGCAGAGGATGCTGGATGGTGGGCTGCCGGGAGTTGCCAAGGATGTGTTTCGGCGTCGTGGATGTGCGCGATGTTGCGGATCTGCACCTGCGGTCGATGACGAATCCTGCGGCGAAGGGGGAGCGATTCCTGGCTGTGGCCGGGGACTTCATGTGGATCGCGGAGATCGCAAGGTGCTGAAGGCGCGGCTGGGCGATGCGGCGAAGCGCGTGCCGACGCGGCAGTTGCCGAACTGGCTGGTGAAGCTGGCTGCGTTGCAGGATCCGGCGGTGAAACAGATTCTTCCGGAGCTGGGCAAGTGGAAGAATGCTTCGAGCGAAAAAGCGCAGCGGGTGCTGGGGTGGTCGCCGCGGTCGCGGGAAGACAGCGTGCTTGCGACGGCGGAAAGCATGATCCGGTTGGGGCTGGTGAAGAGCCAGTGAACAGTGAACAGTAGACAGTGATCAGTGAACAGCCCTGGTCTCTATGGTTGTGATGGATCGGCTGTGCGGCCTTCTTTGCTTCGTTTTCTTTGCACGTCTGCATTCGAGGCAGCAGTGATCGGGATTGTGTATTTACAGCAGCTTGCCGGCGGCCAGGTCGCGGATGAGGCCGCGGTCGGCTGCGAGGAATTCATAGTCGGGGAGTTCTTCGAGCTTGACCCACTTGAACTGGTGGAAGATTTTATTTTCGAGCTCGCCCTCAAACGAGGGAACGGCAAAAAATTGCAGGTCGACGGCGCCGCCGTGGCGATAGTTGTGGCGTATGTGGGTGACGCGCGATCCTATCTTTGCGTGGATACCCAGTTCCTCCTGGAGTTCACGAGCGAGAGCCTGTTCGGGGCTTTCACCGTGCTCGATTTTTCCGCCGGGAAACTCCCATTGCAGCGCCATCGGCTGGTCGGGGCGGCGCTGGCAAATCAGGACCAGGCCGTCGCGAACAAGCAGAGCTGCCACAACGAAGCGAAGGGCGGGACCCGGGGGGCGCGGGTTGGAGACGGGCTGCGGTTCTTCCACGCATCTAGTGTAAACGCTCTTCAGCCAAGGTGGTGTGCCACGCGCTGCTCGATGTTTCATTCTCTGCAAGGGAGCATGAGCTTCTGTTGCTTGTAGATACAAACAAAAGCTACTCGCCTGCGATGGGCGCCGGTAAATCTGCCGCTTCGCGCGGACGGAAGTAGCCCCAGCCCCGTTTTGCGCACTCCTCGAGTAACGCGGGCGAAGGGTTTACGGGGAATGGGTGCGCGGCGATCTCAAGCATGGCGAGGTCGTGGAGCGAGTTGCCGAAGACGGCGTCAGGATGAGGAATGCCGACGCGCCGTAGTGCATCAGCTTTTGCCGGACCTGTGGGGACATCAACGAGATCGCTGGTGATAATGCCATCGACAACTTTGACTTCAGCAGCCAGGACGCGCTGTTCGGGGATGCCGAACTTGCGCACGCCTTCAGAGACAACCCATTTGTTGGTGGAACTGACGGCCCAGAGTTCGACGTTGGCCGCATGCAGAGTAGAGACGAGCTCGGCAATTTCGGAGAAAATGTGGGCGCGCACATGCTCTTCGAAGTAGCGGGTTGCAGCGGAGCGCAGTTCCTGCTCGCGCAGGCCGGAATATATCTGCACCATCTCGCCGCAGATCTGCAATTCACTGACAGTGCCGGCGAGGTAGGCGCGGTAGCGGGTGTCCATCCAATCGGAAGTGGAACGGGAAACGATGCCCTGTTCGAGCGACCAGACCATGAACCCGTATCCGGAGTCGCCGCTCCAAAGGGTGCCGTCGCAATCGAATACGGCGATATGGGGGGCAGAATCGGAGACGAGGCGAGCGAGTTCTTGGGCGGACCAGCGGGTGATTTCGAGTTGCGTTGAAGACACGCGAATTTGATCCTTTACTGAAGAATGTCCAACCCTATTTTCGTCCATCACACCTTGCGAATGCACGTGACGATAGAATGACTGTGATCATTGGAGTTAACAATGAATGGAATTACGATTCATGCAATTTTCATTGGAGCGATGATGGCGCTGGCGCCCCAAGCCCAGGCACAGTTTTCGAATCCTGCCGCGCAGCCGCTGAGTGCAATGACCGTGCCGCAGGCGCAGCTGATGCAGCCAGCGGAGTTAGTGCCGTTGTTGAAGGCGAGCGGGGCCCGGCCCTTGGTGCTGCAAGTGGGTTCGCGCGTGATGTTCGCGCAGGCGCACATTCCGGGGTCGGTGTATGCAGGGCCGGGATCGCAGGCGGCAGGACTGCAATTGCTGGAGAGGGCGGTTGCATTTACATCGAAGAACAAGCTGATTGTGATCTATTGCGGGTGCTGCCCATGGAATCATTGCCCGAACATCGGACCGGCATACAAACGGCTGAAGGACCTTGGGTTCACGCATGTGAAAGCACTCTATATGGCGAACAACTTCGGCGATGACTGGATGGCGAAGGGCTACCCGGTCGATAAGGGCGAATAGGGCTTAGGCTTCGCGTTGCGGAATAGAATGCGCATTCTTGGATTATTTCGACTGATAATATGTGCGGTTCTTTTGTGTCCGTGCGGATTGCGCGCTCAGACGCATGCTGACATGCTGCACAAGGAGGCTCCGGCTTTTGTGCGCGAGGATTTGTCGGGTCACAGGATTGCCCTGAAGACGTATCGGGGCAAGGTGGTCCTGCTGAATTTCTGGGCCACGTGGTGCGCGTCGTGCCAGGTGGAATTGCCGCAGTTCGTGGAGTGGCAGAAGAAGTATGGCGCGCAGGGATTGCAGATTCTTGCCGTCTCGATGGATGACAGCGCGACTCCGGTGCGCAGAACAGCGCGCAGGTTGCACCTCGATTTTCCGGTCTTGATGGGCGATGCGAAGCTTGGCGAGGAGTATGGCGGACTTCTGGGACTGCCCGTGACCTTTCTTATCGATCGCGATGGCGAGATCGCCGAACAGTTCAAGGGCGAGACCGATTTGAGCGCAATGGAAGGCAAGATTCAGCTGGCGCTTCGCAAGCAATGAGCGTCGTACAGAGCGGAAACTGCGTTAACGAACTTGATGCCTTGATGAACGAGGTTCGGTAACTCCGCAAGAAAGCGCAAGTTACCTCTTTTCACGCGGATAATCGAACGTGTGGGCGTTGAAAACAACCTCGGGCTTCTGAAGGACTACCAGGCGTATCTTTCGGTGGAAAAGGGGTTGCGTCCACTAACCTGCGAGGCCTACGACGGCGACCTGAAGACGTTTGCCGAGTTTCTGGAAAGCCGGCAAGGCGTGCTGGTGACGGCGACGCAGCAGGATGTGGCGGCGTTTCTGGAGCACCTGCGCACCCACTCAATTGACTCGCGGAGCGCGGCACGGAAACTCAGCTGCTTGCGGGGATTCTACAAGTGGCTGCTGCTGGATCGCCGGATCCATCACGATCCCACGGTGAATATCGAATCGCCCAAATCCTGGAAGGTGCTGCCGAAGTCGCTGGCCGAGCCGGAAGTGACAGAGATGCTGGAGCGCGCGGCGATGATGGCGGAGCATCCGCAGGCGCAGGCGACGGCGTTACGCGATCGCGCGATTCTGGAACTGCTGTATGCGGGCGGGCTGCGAGTTTCGGAGATTACTGCCCTTGGAACGAGCGATCTGGCGCTTGATGCGGGTCGGGTGCATGTGCGCGGCAAAGGCGACAAGGAGCGCATTGTGCCGTTGGGACGCACGGCGGTGAAGGCGCTGGAGATTTATCTGCGCGAGGGAAGGCCGCACCTGGCGCGGATCAGCACCAAGCGGAAGACGGCCCCTTTGCGGCAGGACGCGACGCGGCTGTTTTTGTCGCTGCGCGGGATGCCGCTGACACGGCAATGGGTGTGGCACCTGGTGAAGATGGGGAACAAGGACGCGAGTCCTCATAGGCTGCGGCACAGTTGTGCAACACATATGGTCGAACATGGTGCGGACCTGCGAAGCGTGCAGATGCTGCTTGGGCACGCGGATATTTCGACGACACAGGTGTATACGCACCTGGCGCTGGGGCGGCTGAAGGCGGTGCATCGGGAGCATCATCCACGGGGGAAGGTGAAACCGCAGGAGGATGTGACGCCGGCAGAGACGCAAGGTGGGCGATCTTTCGGGATCATTCATGGGGGCAAGGCGAAGAAGCGTAGTGTGGAACCGGCAGGTGACGTCGCGAAGCGCGACGGGGAGCAACAATGATCATCGCCGAGCATGAGCAGGAGACCACTGCGCAGGCTGGGCCACCACCGCTAGCGGGACTGGTGGATGAGTATCTGCACATGCTCACGAACGAGCGCGGATCTTCGCAGCATACCTTGCGGGCATATCGGCGGGAGCTGATGGGATTTGCTGCGTATATTGCTGAGCGGCACGCGGCGCTCGAGACGGTCGACCGGATCGAACATCTGCACATTCGCGCCTATCTTGGCGTTTTGCTGGAACACGGGCTCTCGAAGAGCTCGACGGCGCGGGCGCTGGCGGCGATTCGGAGCTGGTTCAAATGGCTGGCGCGCACAGGCCGCGTGGAGCAGAATGTGGCTTCACTGGTTGCGACTCCGCGATTGCCGAAGCATTTGCCGCGTGTGCCCTCGATTGAGCAGATGAATCGCGTGGTGGACAGCGTAGAAGAAGATGCGGCGAGCTGGCCGGCACGGGATAAGACGATTCTCGAGCTGCTGTATGGATGCGGCATCCGCAATGCCGAATTGACGGGGTTGAACCTGAATGACATTCATTGGGCCAACGAAGCGATCCTGGTGCGCGGCAAGGGGCAGAAGCAAAGGCTCGTGCCGCTGGGCGACGCGGCCGCGCAGGCGCTGCGGGCTTATCTGGCGGAGCGGGCGGCGCGATTGACGGCGAAGTTCGGGACGAAGGACCCCGCGAACGACCCCAGCGACAAAGACCTGTCGGGGAGGACGTCGGCGACTCCGGCATTGTTTCTGAGCCTGCAACTGCGCGGGCTGGGCAAGCCGGGTGGCGAGGGGAGGCTGACAACGCGAAGCGTTGGGCGGATCGTGAAGCGCGTGGCGATTTTGCGCGGACTCTCGGCCGACGTGCATCCCCATACGCTGCGTCATGCGTTCGGAACGCATCTGCTGGAAGAAGGCGCGGATTTGCGCGCGATCCAGGAGCTCTTGGGGCATGAGCGATTGTCGACGACGCAGCGGTATACGCAGTTGACGACGTCGCAGCTGGAAGCGGTGTACGACAGAACGCATCCGCGGGCGCGGTAGGTCGAGTCAAGCAGCTCTACACAGGGACCAGCTCGACTCAGGCGATTGCGACATCACGGGATTCGGCCATCGGAGTTTCTGCGAGCTTGAAATCGGCGTAAATGAACCCATCGCGATCGACGATTTCCCCGGGTTCGAGCGGGATGGGATGCGAGAACATGGGTCCGTCGTACACGCAGGAGTGAAACTCGCCGCGTTCGCCGCACGGATCGATATTTGGAGGAAGCTCTTCGAGCAGATCGAACTCAAATTCGCGGCCGGCAAAGGTAGGGTCGAGCTGTTTCGAATCAACACAGACGAGCGTTGCGCGAAGGCCGCCAGCGATCATGGAGCGCGCGAGTTCGGGTGTTGGGATGTCCCATAGAGGGAAGAGCGGTTCGATGCCAGTGTTCTGGAGTTGCTTCTCGCGGTAGGCTCGCACATCTCGCAGAAACAGGTCGCCAAACGCGATGGCATCGATTCGTTCGCGGATTGCGCGGGTGCAGACTTCGGCCATTCTTTGTTCATAGTCGTCGTTCGAGCATGGCCAGGGCAGCGGGACTTTCCACAGGGGAAGGCCGGCTGCTGCTGCTTGCGCTTCCAGGATTGTGCGACGAGTTCCGTGCATGGCGACACGGTCGAATTCGGCATTAATGGTGGTGAGCAGGCCGACAATCTCAATATCGGGCTGCTGCCTTAGCAAGTGGAGTGCCCAGGCGCAGTCTTTGCCGCTGCTCCAAGAGATGAGAACTCGTTTCATTCGGGGACCCAGCGCTTTCGGTGTTGATTGGTGGGTTCCCACCCATTCGCCGGAAAGATGGCGCATGGATGGGGCACCGAGATAGTACACGAGCCAGCAGCTAAACTAGCTGATTTCGATGACGTCGCTGCTGGCGGCTGCGGCTGCGGCTGCTTCGGCGCGCTCCATGAGCTTCTGGGCTATGCCGTAGAACTCGGCGGCTTGCGGGCTCTTGGGACCGGCAAGTGCGACGGGCAGTCCGCGGTCTCCGCCTTCGCGAATGGCGGGGATGAGTTCGATGGAGCCGAGGAAGGGCACCTTGAATTGCGCTGCGGTGCGCTCGGCGCCGCCTTTCGAGAAGATGTCGATCACCTCGTGGCAGTGCGGGCAGGTGAAGTGGCTCATGTTTTCGACGATGCCGAGGACTTCAACATTGACCTGGCGCGAACATTTCGAGGGCCTTGCGCGCGTCCTGCAGGCTGACGTCGCTGGGCGTGGAGACGACGACGGCGCCGGTGAGCGGGACGGTCTGGACCAGAGAAATCACAACGTCGCCGGTGCCGGGAGGCAGATCGACGATGAGGTAATCGAGCTCGCCCCATTCAACCTGCTGCAGAAACTGGCGGATGATCTGGTGGAGCATGGGTCCGCGCATGACCAGCGGCTTGTCGCCGGGCGAGATGTAGCCGATGGAGATGGTCTTGATGCCATGCGTGTCGTTGGGCTGAATCTGATTGTCGGCGCCGACGCGCGGCGATTGGGTGGAGCCCATCATCAGCGGGACGTTGGGGCCGTAGATGTCGGCGTCGATGAGGCCGACGCGCTGGCCGAGCTTGGAGAGCGCGATGGCGAGGTTGACGGCGACGGTGGTTTTGCCGACTCCGCCTTTGCCGGATCCGATGGCGATGATTTTCGATACGCCCGGGAGAGCTACGGGCTGAGGTGTGGCGTGTGCATGAGCCATAAGTGCAATTACTCCTTGAGCAGGTTCTTTCTTGGTTTTCAGACCCTGGTGAGGCCTGTGGTGTGCCGCTCCTGCTTGCGGCGGGCTGATTCGGATTCGCGATGCTCGCGGCGGCGCATTGCGTCGTTGTAACGGCGTGTCTCGTCTGGTGTTTCGGGCTGAACCTGGGGAATCTTTTGACGTCTGCCGTTCTCGTCGATGGCAACGAAAACCAGATAGGCGCTGGCCACGTGAAGAAGCGAGCCGGTCTGCGGATGTTCGACCCAGACTTTGACGCCGACTTCGAGGAAGTATTGAAGGCGCGATTGACGCTGGACTTGAGAATGAGCAGATCGCCAACATGGACCGGCTGGATGAAGTCGATGTGATCCATGGCCGCGGTAACGACGTGGGTGCGCGAGTGGCGATAGGCGGCGATGGCCCCAGTGAGGTCGATGAAGTGCATGAGGCGGCCGCCGAGGAGATTGCCCAGGGTGTTGGCGTCGTTGGGGAGGATGATCTCAGTCATCTCGGACTGCGTGCTTGCTACGGTACGCACAAGCGGATTGGCTTCAGTCGTGCTCATTATCTGACCTGCTCCATCTTTCCGTTGCAGGGACTTCAGAGGGAGTTCACTTCCAGCTACAATGAGATGAGTGAACCTTTGCGCCGAAGCACCAGTTCCAGTTTCGGCAATCCACGCCATTTACGCAAATCGCCTTGGTGCAGAAATCCCCCATTATGAGTTCAACTGACAAGATTGCAGGACTGAAAGAGATTCTCGCCCTGGACCCGAAGAACAGCTTTGCGCGCTACGGCATCGCGATGGAGCTGGCAAATCGCGGCGAGGTGGATGGGGCGCTGAAGGAATTCGAGGTCGCTGATCGCGCACGATCCCGGACTATACGGCGGCATATTTCATGTCAGCGCAGACGCTGGCTAAGGCAGGGCGAACGCCCGAAGCTGTGGAGAGGCTGAAGGCGGGGATTGCGTGTGCAGCGCGGACCGGCAACCGCCATGCCCTCAGTGAGATGCAGGGGATGCTGGACGAGCTGGACCGGTAGCCGTTTTGATCGAATGTGGTGCGAACACGCAAAGGTCTTTTCCGGTCCAAGATAAGTAACGACCCCGTGCGCCGATCGCAATAAAGCCGCGTCTATACTATAGATATGCCGAAATATTCAATCGTCGTCCCTTTCCACAATGAAGAGGACAATGTCACTGTTTTGTATGCCCGCCTGAAGCAGGTGATGGAGCAGGTGGGCGAAAGCTTTGAGCTGGTGCTGGTGGATGACGGCTCCAGCGACCGACCTACAAGCTGCTGGAAGAGATTGCCGCGGTGGACAGCCGCGTGCTGGTGGTGAAGCTGCGCCGCAATTTCGGGCAGACCTCGGCGCTGGCGGCGGGATTCGATCACGCGTCGGGCGAATTCATCCTGGCGATGGATGGCGATCTGCAGCACGATCCGAACGAGATTCCGAACTTTCTTGAAAAGCTCGAAGAGGGCTACGACGTGGTGTCGGGCTGGCGCAAGGAGCGCATCGACAACTTCGTGATGCGGCGCATTCCTTCGCGTTGCGCGAACTGGCTGATGGCGAAGCTTTCGGGCGTGGATATCCACGACTTCGGCACCACGTTCAAGGCGTACCGGCGCGAAGTGATCCAGAACATTCCGCTGTATGGCGAGATGCACCGGTTCATTCCCGGCGCTGGCCAGCTGGTATGGCGCTTCGATCTGCGAAATTCCGATCAAGAACGTGCATCGCGAGCGCGGCAAGAGCCACTACGGCATTGGTCGTACGTTCCGCGTGTTCTTCGATCTGCTGACGATTCGCTTCCTGCTGAAGTACATGAGCCGGCCGCTGCACTTCTTTGGCAGCTTCGGTGCGCTGGGCATCCTGGCCGGCAGCTTTATTTCGGCGGTGCTGCTGGGGATGAAGATTGTGAATCCGCACCAGAACGTGATGGATGTGCACGGGCCGCTGTTCGTGATTGCAGGCGTTCTGATCCTGGCGGGAATTCAGTTGCTGGCGATCGGGCTGCTGGGCGAGCTGCAGGTGCGGCACTTTCATACTTCGCAACAACGGGCACCGTACACGATCGATCGCATTGTGCGGCTGCGGACTCCGGAAGAGCCGAGCATCTTGTCGGACCGGCGGGACGACAGGTTCTGAAAAACAGGGACTAGGGATTAGGGAATAGGAAAAGAGAAAAAGGCCCCGCGCAGAGTGATCTGAGCGGGGCCTTTGTCTGGCTGTCAATTGCGACGAGTCGCGCAATCGTCGCTAATGATTCACGCTCGAGTATGAATATGACGGAAAACACACTGCTTGCAGTGGGCGGGTGTTAGGGTGCATTCTTTCGCTTGTATGAACGCTATACAGATTCAGAGTACGGGCGGGCCTGAGGTTCTTCAACTGGCTGAGTTGCCGATTCCTGTGCCGGGGCCCGGACAGGTGTTGATTCGCATTGAAGCGATCGGCGCGAACTTCATTGAAATTTATTTCCGCAAGGGAACCTACAAGGCAACGTTGCCGCTGGTGCCGGGCAGCGAGGCGGCAGGCACGATTGAGGAACTGGGTTCGGGCGTGACGGGATTCAATGCTGGCGACGCTGGTTGCCTCCGTCGGTGTACTGGGCAGCTACGCGGAGTACGCGCTGGTGCCGGCATCGCAACTGGTGAAGGTGCCGGATGGGTTGACTCCGGAACAGGCTGCAGCGGCGATGCTGCAGGGGATGACCGCGCATTACCTCGCGACGTCGACGTATCCGCTGAAGGCAGGAGACACTGCGCTGGTGCATGCGGGCGCGGGCGGCGTGGGATTGCTGCTGACGCAGATTGCATCGAAGATCGGCGCGCGGGTGATCACGACGGTCTCGACGAAGGAGAAAGCGGAGTTGTCGCGCGAAGCCGGTGCGTCGGAAGTGATTCTCTACACCGAACAAGATTTTGTCGCAGAGACAAAGCGACTGACGAGCGGCAAAGGCGTAGACGTCGTATATGACTCGGTGGGCAAGACGACATTTGACGGCAGCTTGAATTGCCTGCGGCCGCGCGGGCTTCTGGCACTGTTCGGCGGTTCGAGCGGGCCGGTACCTCCTTTCGATCTGATCCAGCTGAGCGGGAAGGGGTCGTTGTTTGTGACGCGACCGACGTTATGGCACTACGTGGCAACGCGCCAGGAACTGGAAATGCGCGCGAGCGAGGTGCTGGGCTGGGTGGCGAAGGGCGAACTGAAGCTGCGCACGGAATATATGTACCCGCTGGCGGAGGCGGGCCGAGCGCAGACTGATATGGAGAACCGGAAGACGAACGGGAAGATTTTGCTGGAACCTTAAGAGCAGCTCCTAGCCACTAGCTGCTAGCAGAGTTGTGCGTATGGCCGACATGGGAAGCAGCAATAATGAAGATCTAGCTAGCGGCTGGGAGCTAGAAGCCAGGAGCTTGAGAAGTTGTCGAGTATTCCAATTTCACCAAATGATCGCGTGTTTGTGTTGACGGGCGCGGGGATCAGCGCGGAGAGCGGGCTGCCTACGTTTCGCGCTTCGGATGGGCTGTGGGCCGGGCATCGTGTAGAAGATGTGTGCACACCGGAGGCGCTGGAACTGAACCCGGCGCTGGTGTGGCAGTTTTACTCCGAACGCAGAGAACAGGGCGCAAAGGCTTCCCCAAACCCGGCGCATGTTGTGCTGGCGGAGCTTGAGTCGAAGCTGGGTGACCGGTTCTTTCTCTGCACGCAGAACGTGGACGATCTGCATGAGCGTGCCGGGTCGAAGCGGTTGGTGCACATGCATGGAGAGCTGGCCAAGGCTCGCTGCGGAGATGAGTGCGGACGGCCGCCGGTTGAGGATCACACCGTATACAAAACCTTGGACGAAGTGGGACATTGTGCCTGCGGTGCACGGCTGCGGCCGCACATTGTGTTCTTCGGCGAGATTCCGCTCGAGATGGACAGGATTCAGCGAGAGATTGCACGGGCGACGCTGATGGTGGTTGTAGGGACGTCGGGGTCGGTGTATCCGGCGGCAAATTTTGTACACTGGGCGCGGCAGGGCGGCGCGCGAACGGTCTATGTTGGGCCCGAGCCACCACTGAATGCGCAAGCATTCACGAATGTGGTGGAAGGCAAGGCCGGGGAAGTCTTACCCGGATTATTTGAAGTTGCAAGATAAGCTGTACAACTTCCGGCTAAGGCGCTGCGATGAAATATTCGTTTGGGCGGTACGTGTATGGCCTGGCGGCCATTGGTTCCGGCATCTGTGCCTTGATCTGGCGGAACTTCGACGCGCTTGGAAGCGTTCCTCACCGCGAGATTCTCATTTATATCCTGGCTGCCATCGCAATCCTCGGAGGCGTGGCTGTTCAATGGCCGAGAACAGCCGGAGCCGGTGCTATCGCAGTGGGTGCCATCTACCTCACGTTCGCATTGATGGCGGTACCGCCGATCATTGCGCATCCGCTGGTCTACAACGGTTTTGGAAACTTCTTCGAACAATTCTCATTTGTCTCGGGAGCCGTGATCCTTTATGCGTGTTCCAGTTCAATCGCCCCGGCTCGGATGGATGGACGAGCGCGGTTCGGCTACTACTCGTTTGCTATTTGTGTTGTGTCGTTCGCACTGGAACAACTCTTCTATCTCGCGGCAACAGCGAGCCTGGTTCCGAAATGGATTCCGCCGGGACAAATGTTCTGGGCGTGGGCAACTACTGTCGCGTTTGGTCTTGCCGGTATCGCGCTACTCACGGGGTTGATGGCGCGGCTTGCGTCTCGCTTGACGACGGCAATGATCTTGGGTTTCGGGTTGCTGGTATGGCTGCCGAGGCTCTTTGCCGATCCTCATCATTTTGTGAATTGGTCGGAAAGCGTGGAGACTCTCGGAATCGGCGCGTCAGCGTGGATTGTCGCGGACTATCTCGGCAACCGCCGCTCAGCACCGTCCGCATCCGCACATCGGAGTTGATTGCATTTGCTAACGCGTTCTTGTGCGATCAACTGGCGAATTCAGGAGGCCTCCAACTTTCCTGGTGACTTTCACACGGAGACCGGAACTTCATCAGGTTGCTTCGGCGAATCCGTCGGGGAGCGTAGCTCGGCTTCCAGTTGCTGCGAGTATCCAATTTTATTTACAGCGACGATGTAATGATGAATTCGAGCGAGCTCTTTGGGTGAGAACTCTGAAACCGATTGGAACCAACGGCTGCCCAGCGGGTCGTTCATGACTGCTCGGCCGTACACATCCACGATAGAGGCATCGCGAGAGGCGACTTTGCCATTCTTCAGATGATCATTTCGCATTATTCGCGCATACAGTTTTCTTGCCCCTCCCCTTACGCTGGAAGGAACTGTCAATCTCCCTGCACGCCGCAAAAGAGAGGGTCTACCTCCTCCATTGTCCCGAATCAGGCGAAACGTATCGCGATCTATATGTGCCGGGCCCCATCCCGAGAAGAGCGGAACGTCGACCAACCCAGGTGCCAGCGCTTGCATCAGGCGGAGCTGGAATTCGTCCTTCGCTCTGAATTCAAACGGAACGCTCACCAGTGGGTCATACAGCCGTTTCATAAGAAAAGGGGCTATGTAATGGCCAAACTCATTGGCGAAGTTCAAGAACCTTGATTCTGCGCGAATATACAGGAACAACTTGGCCTTTACGAAAGTTTCCAAGCAGACTCCAGATTCAGGAATGACAATTCCAGCGCGATCCAAAGCCACTTTCACTTCGGCAGAGAAGGCGGCTCTATATGCATCCTTATCTGCTATGCAACTGCAATGCTCGATTGGTCCCCCATGGTACTGCATAGCGGTGGCGATCAGGTCCTCGAAAGTATAGGGTCGACGCGGTAACTCCCACGGCTTCGAGTTTGTGAATGCAGGAGAATAACCACCGAGAAACAGTTGAGGATATGACTGAATTTCGCCGTTGAAAGTTCTTAGAAACGAGTCCGGTGAGCCGTAAATCTCATATTTGAAACCGTAAATGTTAAACAATTCCCGTAGTCTGTCCTCTTCGTATGGCTGAGTTCCAGACCAGTCGAGCTGCTGGAACGGAAGATGGTATTTGTCTGCCAACTGCTGAACTACGTCGAGATCGCCCCGGTCATAATCGCTCAGTTTGGTGTTTCCGAATCCATACATGAGCTGGACAGCGGCTTTTTGATCCAGCAGCGCGGCGAGAATCGTCCGGGAGTCCAGGCCGCCCGTTCCGAAGAGTCCGATGGTGCCGACGGGTGCGAGCTGGCGGAACACTTCACGCACTTCGGCTTTATATTGATCGACGGCATCCTCGATTGATGGCAAGTTCCATTGCGGCGAAGATGTGGATTGAGACTCTGTTTTTACCTCAAAGGACCCATCGCGAAGATCGATGCGGATCTGCTGAGTTCCGAACAGCCTCTTCACTCCCAGGTAAAAAGTGTCTTCCCCCGGAAGAACGGTTTGAACCGCTGCCATCAGCAACTTTGTGGAGTCGATTTTGTGATCACAGAGGACACTTGCGCAGACACTGAGACTATTGGAGACGAACCAAAATTCTCCATCATGAAGGTAATAAAGGTTGAGCGAACCCTGCGGATCTGTGAGGATGGTGACTTCGCTTCCACGCCTGACCGCCAGAGCATAATGTCCAATGGTATTCGTCTGTACGGCGCCGACGCCTCCGGAGACGAAATCGGAATAGGCTTTGCGAAGCGCGCTTTCGCCAAGCTGGCCTTCGTAAATGATGGTTCCTGCCGCGCACAGCCAATTCTCGTCTTCGCACGAAATCACGTTTGGAGTGGCAAAGACTCGCTTGAAATAAGCTTGTCCGTAAATACCGGGACCAGAGATCTGGCTGGAGGGATGCAGGCGATTTCGAAAGCACGCGGAGCGCGCTTTGCGATCCGCTACCTCGCTCGAAGTGAGATACCAGCGTGACATAACGAGCCCTCGGTGCAATTAACGAGCGAATGCCCGATGAACGCAGTGGTTCGATCTCTCGATTGAAATCGATTTGATTATGCATGTGCAGCATGGCGCGTGATATCCCACACAAGTACCGTGTGACTTAGGTCACCTGCGCAGTAACTCCGATGGCGAAGAGCTAAAGATGGCCTGCCCGACGACCGTGAATTCGGACAGCTCGGGGATCATTTCATCTGCCGACACAGTCAGAAGCGGAAACGGTAGCGGAGCTGGGCAGAGAATATTCGCGGGTCGTTGTAGTGGAATCCGCCGATGGTAACGGAATTGTCGAGCAGGACGCGGTGGTTGGTGACGTTTAGGACGTTGCCAGTGAGGCTCCAGTTCTCGCCGAAGGTGCGGCCGGCGGAGACATCGAAGGTGGTGTGCACGGGGAGATAGGTGCCATTGTAGGGGCCTTCGTCGGCACCTGCGAGGCCATTTGTGAAGCCCGAACCGTAGTAGACGTTGCTTGCGATCCAGGTGCGCAGCGGCAGATTGGCCGTGAAGCCGGCATTGAGCGTATTGCGTTGGTCGTGGTCGACAGGAGTGTAATCGGGACCCAGGTTGCAGGCAGGGTCATTGGGGTCGGTGCAGGTGAATCCGCCAATGATGTTGCCGCGCTGTTCGGCGATCTGGTTGGAATAGGTGACGTAGAAGTGGCCAAGGCGCGCAAGTTCCCGCGAGCGCATTGTCATCTCCCATGCACGGACCAACGCGCCGTCGACAGCGATGGGGAAATACATGTTGGATTCGCCGAGGTTGGAGTGATCGAGGAAGTTGTTGACGCGGTTTCTGAAAGTGTCCACGTCGAGGGTCCAACCACGCCAGGGGATCTCGATTCCGAATTGATATTCCTCGTCGCGCTCCGAGGGCAGGGGCGTGAAGGTGTTTTCACCACCGGGCAGATTGCCGGCGTAGTTGAGTACAGACGAGGAGACAGTCTCGATGGGCGCGGGCTGGAAGAAATGTCCGTAGAAGCCGCGGAGAATCCAATGAATCCGTGGTATTTCGACGGTTGCGCCGATGCGCGGATAGATGGCGGTTTCGTCGATTCCGGCATGATAGACGGAGAAGCGCTGGCCGCCGAGCAGCGTAACGTAGCGGCCGAGACGCAGATGGTCGGCAACATAGAACTCGACGAGCGCTGCACCGGCGTTGGATTGCGTGTCGGGTTGCGATGGTGCGGAGCCGTCGTTGATTATCGTGCCGAACAGGTCTCTCTCGGATTGATAGAAGGAGTAGAAGCCGCCCGAGAAACTGTTGGGGCCGATCTCGTAGTGTGCATCTGCCTGACCTCCGATGTAATTGGAATTCTGATGCCAGGTTGTAGCGACAGGGTAGTCGGAAGACGGTGAATCGTAGTTGGATTGGTTGAAGTGATAGAACGGCGCAAAGGAGAAGAGCGCTTTGGGTGAGATTGTGTGAACCCAGTTGGCGATGACAAACGAGTCGCGCTCGGTTTGCCCGTCGCGAAGGCCGTAGGAGCAATAGTAATCAGAGGAGCATTCGTAGTCGGTGCTGCTTGGATCGTAGGGAACCTGGAAGAAATCCTGGCGATATTGGGCGTCGAGGCGAAGCTGGTCATTTCGGGTCTGGTTGCGAATGAGGGACACGAATCCGCTGCCGGAGTTCGTGGCATCATGGAGGATTTGCGGAATCGGCGTGGCGAGGCCGTAGTTTGAGCGCGAGCCAGTGAAGCTTGTGTACCAGGCGGTGCGGGTGCTGTGGTCGCCAAGGGAGAGCTGGGCTTCTGCGGAGTAGAGATTGCCCGCGTAGAGAAGAAGTTCGGCTTCACGGTTACGTTCAAATCCATTTCGAGGGAGAACATTGAAGACGCCATAGGTGCGGTCACCAATGTCGGCGGCGTAACTACCCCTCTGGGTTTCGAGTGAGTCGATGTCCTTGGGATCGATCTGTGGTCCGACGTTGGAGGCGATCTTGGTGTTGGGGATGGAGACACCGTCGATGAGCCAGCTAGTTTGATGGCCACCGCGCATGTGGAGCATGTCGTGAGTCATGTAAGCCCCGGGCACGTAGTCGGTGATCATCTGCATGCCGGTCGTCGCAGTGGCGCCCGGAGTCTCGTCAATCATCTGTCGCGTGATGAGAGTGGTGGGAGTGACCGAGTCCGTGGCCGAAGCGGAGGCGGGGTTGGCCTCGACAGTGACGGACTGAGTGGCTTGTCCTACGGAGAGCGGAATGTGAACCACCGGATTGGTGCCTGAAGCGATGGTGATCGGTTGCGAGACCCTGGCAAAGCCCGGGGCGGATACTTCGAGCCGGTAGACACCGATGGGAACCTGCGCGAATTCGAATTCGCCAACAGCGCCACTTATGGCCTGAAGGTCGAATGCGGAGTCAGAGTCTTTGAGACTGACTTGCGCGCCGGCGATGGGGCGGTGCTGGGGATCATGCACGACGCCGTGAAGCGAAGCGAAGACCGTGGCGCGCGCGAGGATAGGCGCGGCTAGAAGCGACAGTGCAATAAGGACGTGCGAGCGGCGCATGAGGTGACCTCCAGGGCAAGAGACGATCGGCACCGGCGCATAGGAAAGTGCGCAGGCGAGTAGGGAAAGCCGAAGGGGAAGTTAGCTGATGAGCGCGGGGGCGGGAGGTCCGCGGAGAGCCGGCGTACGCAGATGGATGCTGCGCGCCTTAGCGCCGGACGGGGAGACAGGAAGTCGTTCCGCGATTTCGGCAGTTTCGCATGTGGCCACGCCCGCGAGGACCAACGTTGATGACGGCGCGGCGTTGCCATGGATGGGGTATTGCGGACAATGGCTGGGCGCGGCGAACCCTGGTGTGCGGAGCGCTGCCTGAACTGCCCGCGCCAGGATGGTGTCAGACATTGCACAGTGGTGAGCGCCGTGGCGGCGACAGCAGGCAGGCAGGGATGCGTCGTCTCCATCGATGGTGGCCGCAAGCGGTCCCAGACCGAAGAGGATAACGAAGAGGATGGAGATCGCGCGCCGCATTCTCGCATTCATACTACATGAACTTTGCATGAACTGCGGTTCGGAACCGGATTGAATCCTTCAGGTATCATCGATTTATCTCGATTTCCCGATACCTAGTCGAAAGGTTGAATGCCTTCTCAAGTGAAAACTTCTGTCTCGGAGAGAGAATCTTCTGCCATTGAATCCGGTGGGCGGAAGGCCCTGCGTATTGCACTGTTTGGATTCGGTACCGTGGGCAGTTCAGTGGCACGGATACTTCTGGAATCGAAGCCTGAAGGGCTCGAACTGACACACATCTACAACCGCAACGTGGCGCGGAAGAAGGTCGACTGGGTTCCCGACAGCGTGGTGTGGAGCGAGGACTGGGAGTCGGTTCTCACTTCAGACGTAGACGTGGTTGTGGAACTCGTGGGCGGTCTCGATCCGGCGGGGACCTGGGCTCGGCGCACGATTGAGGCGGGGAAAAGCGTTGTTACCGCAAACAAGAAGTTGATCGCGTATCACGGAGTGGAACTTGAGCGGCTGGCGGCTGGGAGCGGCGGACATCTGAAGTACGGCGCGGCCGTAGCCGGTGGCATACCCGTGATTCCGGGGCTCGAGCAGGGGCTGGCGGGTGACCGCATCGCGCGGATGGAAGGGATTCTGAACGGCACGTGCAACTTCATTCTGAGCAAGATGGAAGCCGGCGCGGAGTATGCGGCGGTGCTTGCCGAGGCGCAGGCGAAGGGATATGCCGAGGCCGATCCTACGGAGGATGTGGGCGGTTTCGACGCGCGTTCGAAGCTGGCGATCCTGATGCGGCTCGCGTTGCGCGTGGTGGTGGATCCGGATGAGATTGTCCCGCAGCCGATTACGAGTGTGACCGCGGTGGACTTCAGCTATGCACGCGATTTGAACTGCACGATTCGCCAGGTGGCGCGGGCAGAAGAGCGTGACGGCGCGGTGGCGGCCACCGTTGGGCCGATGCTGGTGGACAGGAACTCTCCGCTGGCTTGGTCGCGCGGCACCGAGAACATGGTGATTCTGACGGGACACTACGGCGGCGACGTGGTGTTCTCGGGTCATGGCGCCGGTGGGCATCCGACGGCGGTCGCGGTAGTAAGCGATCTGCTGGCATTGGCGCATGGATCGCGGCGGGTGGCGATTCCTTCAGTTCCAGCAAAGATCGGCGCTGAGTTTGAGGTGCCTCACTACATTCGCTTCCTGGTCGAAGATCGGCCGGGAATCGTTTCTGAGATCACAGGGGCGCTGGCGCGAGAACGGATCAATATTCGGGCGATTGTGCAGAAGCCCGGCTATCCGGCGGATGCGCTGCCGTTTGCGGTGACGGTGGAACCATGCAAGTCGTCGGCTATAAAGCGGGCGCTGTCGGAGATCGGCAAGATGGATTGCCTGCTGGAAGCGCCGCTAGATCTGCAGATGCTCGAGTAGCAGTGGGCAGGTGAGCAGCGAACAGTGGACAACAGGGCGGAGGTCACGGGTGATTGAGGCGATTTATCGGTGTGAGATTTGCGGGGAGGAGAGCGACAGGCCTGTCCGATGGATCGTGATCCACTGCAGTGACACGCAGCTAACGGTTTTTAAATGGACGAAGGAAGCAGCGGACGAGCCTCACGCGCGGCACTACTGCGGCGAAGCTCATGCGCAGGTGTATATCAGCCGGTGGTTCCAGTCCTTTTGCGGATAAGCTCTAAACTCACGAAGAGTGCTTGCCGTTCGCCGGGCCTGTCGATTCACGGACAACTAACTCCGGCGCCATAACAATTTCTGCGGGATAGGGTGCTTCGCGGCTAGCGATGCGCTCGAGCAGAATCTGTGCTCCGCGCTGGCCCATTTCGAAGAGGGGCTGACGCACCGTTGTGAGCGACGGGGTGGAGTACGCCGCAGACTGGATGTCATCGAATCCGACCACAGAGACGTCTTCGGGGACGCGCAGACCTGCGTCTTTGAGGGCGCGGATGGCGCCGATGGCGGCAATGTCGTTAAAGCAGAATATGGCGGTGAAGTCTCGAGATTTTTCAAGCAGGCCCTGCATCGGTTTGTAGCCAATTTCGGGCGCCATGGGGTGCTGTCCGGTTTTCATTGACCATCCTGCGGAATCGATGCGGATGACAAGAGTTGGATCGATGTGAAGACCGATCTCGCCGGCGACTTGCTGGATGCTCTGCCAGCGGTAATCGGAATCGGGGATGGCTTTTGGGCCGCGCATGAAGGCGATGCGGCGATGGCCGAGCTCATAAAGGTGGATCAGGGCGATTTCGACTGCCTTATGGTGATCGAGAACGATGTTGGTTACGTTCTGGACTTCACTATGAGCCGAGATCGCGACCACGGGGACGGGAACCTCGATTTCGTCGGCAGGAGTGTTCAAAAGCAGGAAGCCGTCGACGGCGCGCTCCACGAGCATGCGCGGATACTGCTCAATCAATTCGCGCTTCCAGTCGTGACAGGCGGTGAAGTAGAAATAGTGGGCGTTGGTGAGTTCCTGCACGACGCCGCTCATCACACGCGTGAAATAGCCTTCGCTCAAATCTGGCGCGAGAACACCGACGGACATGGAACGGCTTTGGCGCAGGGACCGGGCGAAGTAGTTTGGCCGGTAATTGAGGCGCGTGGCCGCCTCGAGAACGCGGTTGCGTGTCTCTTGGGGAATGGACTTCGCTGAAGGTGAATTGTTGAGAACCAGTGAAACGGTGGTCTGCGACAGCTCCAAGTGTTCAGCAAGTGTTCTTAAGTTGACGTGCCCAGATGGCGTTGTATCTTTACTTCTTGCCATGCTGGTTGTTGTAGCACGTTTACAAGAAACAAGAAACAGAGATTAATCGTTAAATACATCGATTTTCTTTCGGAGTAACTATCGAAAGTCTCATGGTCACTTCGCTTCTACTTTATTGATACCCGGCTTGAGCGGTTGGGTCTTGCTGTTGTAGACAAAACTGCCGGTGAGGCTGCCTGGGAGGGTGATGGTTGCGGCTAGGCCGGTGCCCTCGCGGTGGTACTCGACATGGATGTCACCTAGGGGGTGGGGGTAGGTGGCGACGAGGCGGTTGAGTTTGCCGAGGTGGGGAGCGATGCGGACGGTGGAGAATCCGGAGCTGGAAGGTTCAATACCGGCCACGAGCGTCAGCATGTCGTAGATGGGGTGCGCGGACCAAGCATGCGAGTCGGAGCGGGTATCTCCAGGAATTTCGGGCCAGGTGCTGAAGTGAAGCGGGAGGAGTTTGCGCCAGGGATCGAGCGATTGGAGATAGTCGTCGGCCAAGCCAGCATGATCGAGTGCGCGGGCGAGGTAGAAGCGGAAGTAGTAGGAGGCCGAAAGCACACCCTCAGGAACCGTGCCGGGTTCGATGGCGAGCATGCGGCGGAGGACGTCCTGCTGGCGGTCGCGTGGAATGACGTCATAGAGGACTCCCAGGATGTTTGCCTGTTGACTGAAGACCCTCTGGCCCGGGTTGTCAGCGAGGAGGCCGCGCGATGCGACCCAGCATTTTGAGGTGAGGCCTGCGCGGACGTGCTCGAGACGCGACAGGTAGCGCGAAGCCTGGACCGAGTCGCCGAGGTGCTGTTCAAGGTCGGCGGCATCGATCAGCGCCCCGAGATATTGCAGCGTAGTGACGCAGGATTGGCCATGTGCGTCGTAGGTGGGGATATCGCCGGAGGGCACCCAGTCGATGAAGCTCCACCAGGGAAGCTGTCCAAGGAGGCCGTCGGAGGTCTCGTATTTTGCGAACCAGGCAAGAACATTGCGCGTGCCGGGGAGTTGGTCGCGGACGAACTGGGGATCGGGGCGATACATCCAGAAGTCGTGAAGCATGCCGATCCAGAACAGGGAGAACGTGGGAATATTTTGCGGAAGATTGCTTGGATATCGGCTGCGGGTGATGCCGTCGGGGATGCGGGAGTCGTTGAACGCAGAAATGGCTTGGCGAGCGAGGCCGTCGTCGCCGGCGACGGTGTAGGAGATGAGGGCCTGGATGCGGGTGTCGCCGATGTACTGGAGCTGCTCGTAATAGGGCGTATCCATGTAGGTTTCATGGGCATCGAGGCGGGCGGTTCGCCAACTCGTCTCCCAGATTTTAGCGAGGTCAGGGTCAGCGGATTGAAACTTGGCGCGTTCTTCGAAGGGGTAGGCGGTGAACCAGGCTTTCAGGGATTCGAGGGTGAGAGGTTCGGAGCCAGTGGTGATGTCGAGATCAAGATAGCGCCAGGTGCGCCACCAGAGGGGCATGAAGGTGCGGTGTGAGCCTCCGTCAGGGAGGAAGCTGTCGGTGAGGCCGAGAGCGGTGCGCGGGTGCTTCGTGCCGTTGGGGTCGGTGTAGTCGATTGCATCGCGATCACCTTTGCGCTCGTTCTTGTCGTAAAGGGCTTCAGAGTAGGTGAGGACGATGTGGGAGCCTTTGCCGCCGGAGACGATGAGTTCGGGATAAGCGGTGGTTAGGGTCTCGCGGTCGAGGATCATGTGGACATGCCCTGCTGGAGGAATCGTGGGCTGCGTGATTGGAAAGCTAGCCATGGCGTTCTCCATTGCAGATACCGCCAAAGGGGTCAAGTTTTGATCCATTTGAGTGGCGACGCCTGTTTTCCTAACTTGACCAACCTCCGTCTGCGAGTACTCCATCTTCGGTAGCTCGTCCGGCACCAACCCCCAGGGGTTGTCGCCAGTGGCGTCAGCGGAGTGAGCGAGTTGGGTGCCAACGAATATGCTGTCGCGCATGGGTGAGGCCGCGGGAACCCAGTGCGGGCCGGGAGTTGCGGAGTTCCAGTCCCAGTCGTAGTTGGCGGCGTCGATCTCTTCGCCCGGGCCTGAGGCGAAATAGGTCTTGATCGTCACGGTCGACCGGTCGAGGGGGCGGTGGCCGGGTTCTTCTTCAACCAGCCAGCTATTGGGGGTGCTGATGCCGCTTGGGCCGGCGGCCTCGCTTTCGAGCAGGAAGGCGGTTCGGTCGCTCATCTGGGCGACGGGTGCGTAGACGCCGAAGTTCCAGACAGTCGCGGTGATGAGGTTGTGGCCTTTCTGGAGGTAGGGGGCAAGATCAAAGCGCTCGTAGCGCCAGTGGGCGAGGTCGCCGCGAGCGGGGCCGTCACCGATGCGATGACCGTTGGCGTAGAGGATAAAGCGGTTGTCGGCGCTTACGCGGACGACGTAGCTGGCGGGGATCGACGGCAGATCGACGGTACGGCGGAAATGGAGGACTAGAGGCTCGCGCAGAGGGGCCGTGGGGTGGGTAATCCAGGCAGCTTTCCAGTCGCGGTGCGGCGCGTCCGCCGAAAGGTTGGCTTGAGCGAAAACGGCAATGGGCGAGACAGCAAGTGCAAGAACGGCTGCGATTGGGCGCATGGGTTGGCCTAATGGATTCCAGGAGATCAGCTTATAGGAAGTCAAAGAAGAGACCGTGAGAGATCGTGGATTTTCTTCTGTCAGAAGTGGGTTATACGCGTTTGATTTAGCAGCGCTGTAACCTTCTATTCATCTTTGCCCGGTAGCCTACGAACGGTGAGCCTTCCAGTGCCTGAGATCCGCGCCTCTCAACCTCCAACTCCAGTCCCTCCAAAAGTTTCGGTCCCGGAACGGTTGGCAGAGGCGCCTCGGAGCGAGGTCTCCGCCGCCCGCAAGTTCCTAATGTCGCGGGGAAACTCCGCGTTCGCCGATCGCGCTTTTCATGTGCTGATGGTGCTTTGCGGCCTGAGCATATTCGGAATCGTGATCTTGATTCTCGCGGAGTTGGTGGAGCGCTCCCAGGTGGTTTGGCAAGCGTTCGGCTTCAAATTCTTTTCGAATTCGACCTTCAATGGCAGCTACTGGGACCCGGTCAATGGGCACTTCAGCGCGCTTCCCTTCGTGTACGGGACGCTGGTTTCGTCTCTGCTTTCGCTTTTGATCGCGGTGCCCCTTGCGATCGGCCTGGCGATCTTTCTCACCGAGATGTGCCCGAAGTTCCTGCGCGGGCCGCTCGCGTTTGTTACTGAACTTCTTGCTGCAATTCCAAGTATCGTTTACGGACTTTGGGCTTTCTTCATCCTGGTGCCGTTGCTGCGGGACTATGTGAATCCACTGCTGTCGAAGTACCTGGGATGGACCGGACTTTTTGTCGATGACAATCCGACAGGACTGGGCTACGTTTCGGCGGCGGTTATTCTGGCCATCATGATTTTGCCGATTATCTCGTCGCTGACCCGCGAAGTGATGACTGCGGTGCCGCACTCGCAGCGTGAAGCGGTGCTGGCGCTGGGTGCGACGCGGTGGGAGATGATCCGCATGGGCGTGCTTCGCAATGCACGAATCGGTATCGTGGGTGCGGTGATTCTGGGACTGGGACGCGCGCTGGGCGAGACGATGGCGGTGACGATGGTGATCGGCAGTGCGCCGGAGATCCACAAATCGCTGCTATCGAACGGTGCCTCGATGGCATCGGTGATTGCCAATGAATTCACTGAGGCTGTGAGCGACCTGCACCGGAGCGCGCTAATCGAGATTGGATTGGCGCTGTTTGTTTTGACGATTATCGTGAATGGGTTGGCTCAGGTGCTTGTTTGGGCCGTTACGCGCGGCGCGCCGGCGCGGGTGAATTGACAGGTGCAGGAATCATCTTTCAGCGGTAACGGCAGCGGAACGGGAGACGACGAAGTGGCGGCGAAGGGGACCAGTTTTCGATCTGGATTGAGAGCAGTGACGGATCATACGGTGACGGGCCTTGCAATTCTGGCCACGGTGCTGGTGATCGTGCCACTCGTCGCGATCTTCGTTTATCTCATCATCAAGGGCGCGAGCTCACTGAACCTGGCTTTCTTTACGCAGAACCCTGTGCCTGAGGGCGAAGTGGGCGGCGGTATGGCAAACGCGATTGTCGGCTCAGGGGTGTTGCTTGGCATCTCCAGCATCATTGGGATTCCCATCGGGATTGGCGCGGGAATCTTTCTTGCGGAATTTGGGCGCGGCACGAAGCTGGCCAATGGGATTCGCTTCACGGCCGATGTGCTGAACGGGGTTCCGTCGATTGTGATGGGGCTTGCCGCTTATTCGCTGATCGTGGTCCCGCAGGGACATTTTTCGGCATTCTCCGGCGGAGTGGCGCTGGGAATCATGATGATTCCCACGGTGGCGCGAACATCGGAAGAGATGCTGCTGATGGTGCCGAATACGATTCGCGAGGCGGCGCTGGGACTTGGTTTGCCGAACTGGCGCTCCGTGCTCTCGATTACGGTGAAGACCGCCTCGCCGGGAATCATCACCGGCTGCATGCTTGCATTTGCGCGCGTGGCCGGAGAGACTGCGCCGCTGATCTTCACGGCATTGGGCAATGCATTCTGGAGCACGGATCCAAATCGGCCGATTGAAGCGCTGCCATTGCAGATATGGATCTACGCGACCGGTCCGTATGAGGACCAGCATCGGCTGGCATGGGCAGGAGCGTTGGTTTTGATTGCATTGATCGTGATTGCGGTTTCGCTGGTGCGGTATGTGACCAGCCGCGGAGTTCTGAAAGGGGCAAGCTAGGTGGGCGTCGGCATCGAGGTGACGAACCTGAATGCGTGGTACGGAACCAACCACACATTGCAAGACATCAACCTGAATATTCCAGCCAATCACGCGACCGCGCTGATTGGCCCGTCGGGTTGCGGTAAAAGCACGTTTGTGCGTTGCCTGAATCGGATGCATGAGACGAATCCGATCGCGCGCGTGAGCGGGACGGTACGTATCGGCGAGATCGACATTTATAGCGATGCCAAGCCGGTGGAGATCCGACGGCGCGTGGGTATGGTGTTTCAGCGGCCAAATCCGTTTCCGACAATGTCAATCTATGACAATGTCGCGTCGGGACTTAAGCTGAACGGCTATACAAACCGGCGCTCACTCGATGAGATTGTCGAGCGGTCACTCAAGAATTCGGCGCTCTGGGATGAAGTCAAGGACGATTTGAAGTCGAAGTCGGGCGCGAGCCTCTCGGGTGGGCAGCAGCAGCGTTTGTGCATTGCGCGCGCGCTGGCGGTGGATCCCGAGGTGCTGTTAATGGACGAGCCGGCCTCCGCACTGGATCCGGTATCGACTTCGAAAATAGAAGACCTTATCTTTCAGTTGAAATCGCAGTACACTATCGTGATTGTGACCCACAACATGCAGCAAGCCGCCCGCGTTGCCGAAAAGACGGGCTTCTTCCTGAATGGGCGCATGGTGGAGTTCGACTCGACGCACAAAATCTTCACGAACCCCAGCGACAAGCGCACCGAGGATTACATCACGGGCAGGTTCGGATGACACGAATTCGCTTTCAACAGAGTCTCGACCAACTGAAGGAAAATCTGCTGGTGATGGCAGGGCTGGCCGAGCAGGCAATCCAGCGTGCCATAGAGGCCTATCGCGTTCGCGATCTTTCGATCTGCGACCTGGTGAGCCGGAGCGAGGTTGCGATCAATCGGCTGGAGCGCGACATCGACCAGGCGGCGCTCGATTTGCTCGCAATGGAGCAACCGATGGCCATCGATCTTCGTTTTATCCTCAGTGTGATCAAGATCAATGCCGATTTGGAGCGCGTGGGCGATTCGGCGAAAAGCATCAGCGAGCGCGTGCGCAGTATGGAACAGATGGCGGCGGTACCCGAACTGCCGGTGGACGTTCCGCGGATGGCGACGCTTTCGGCTGAGATGGTGCGGAAGAGTCTTCAGGCGTTCATCGAGGCCGATCCTGAACTGGCGCGTGCCGTGCTGATGATGGATGACGCGGTGGACACGATGAACCGGTCGGCCTACAAATTGCTGACCAAGGTGATGGAGGAGAAGAGCCACATTGCTCCGCAGGCTCTGAATGCCTTGATGATCTGTCGCGCGCTGGAGCGAGTGGCGGATCACGCGACCAACATCGCTGAGGACGTGATCTTCTGGATCGAAGGCTCAGATGTGCGTCATCATAAGAGCGTGATTGCACAAAAGAAGGCCGCCGAAGCTGGCTAATCCCGGCGATCTTAAACAATCAGGGCAGGTCCCAATCAGGTCTCAATCCCACTCCACTGCGTTAGTCTTGAAGCGGCGGAGTTTGCGATGAGTGCGGAAGAGACAACGCGGGGCGTGGGTGATCCGGCGGCGTTGTATTCCGAAGAGCTAAATGCATTGCGGCGCGCGCAGACGACGGACCAAAGGCAGGAGCGGCTGCTCGGCTACGCGAAGGTCGCGGTCGCTTTCGTCACGATTGCTGCCGCGTTGATTCTCCTCTACTACGTCAAGTTCCTCTGGCTGCTTTTGGTACCGGCAGGGGCCTTTGCCTGCCTGGCGGTGCTGCATGAACAGCGTCTACAACGGATTTGTTCTCGGCAGCGTGCGATCGAGTTCTATGAACGCGGCATCGCTCGCGCTGAGGACCGCTGGGCTGGAACGGGAGAGATGGGCGACAGGTTTCTCGATCCGGCTCATCCCTATGCGCGCGACCTGGATCTGTTCGGACGGGCGTCTTTGTTCGAACTCCTGTGCACTGCACGCACGCGCGCCGGTGAGGAGAAATTGGCGGCGTGGTTGCTGGCGGCGGCGCCGGTGGAGGAGATCAATGCTCGCCACGGCGCCATCGGCGATTTAAGCGGGCATGTGAAACTGCGAGAAAAGCTGTTCTGCCTTGGCGAGACGGTGCGGGCTGGAGTGAAGCCCGATGCACTGGCAAAATGGGGAGAGCGCAAACCGATTCTGAAGAGTAGCGCTCTTCGCGTTACGACAACGGTTCTGTGCGTATTGTGGATCGCGGGCATGGTGGCGTGGGGCCTGTGGGGTTTGGGCGCAATTGCGTTGGCGATCTCGGCGTTGAACCTTGCGTGGGCGCATCGTATGCATGCACGGTGGGATGAGGCCGCGGAGTCGATTGAAGAGGCTACGCACGACCTGGACGTTCTTGCGGGTGTACTGAGACTCATTGATCACGGGGATTTCTCGGCCGCGAAGCTGCACGATATTCAAAGCCGGCTGAGGCACGCCGATTTCGTCCCCTCGGATGCGATTCGGAAGCTCGATCGAATTGTGGGTTATCTCGAATCGCGACGGAATCCGGCGATGCGGTTGCTGGATGCGGTGACTTTCTGGAGTGCGCATTGCGTCTTTCTCGCAGAAGGATGGCAGCAGGAGTTTGGCCCGCACATACGCGGCTGGCTCGATGGGGTGGGGGAGTTTGAAGCGCTGACAGCGTTGGCGGGCTACACGTTCGAACATCCGGGTGACGTTCTGCCGACGTTTGTAGAACGTGGACCGCTGTTTGAAGCGGAAGGTTTGACGCATCCGCTGCTGCCGGAGAAAAGGGCCGTTCGTAACGATGTAAAGCTAGGCAATGGGCTGCAATTGATCGTGCTGAGCGGGCCGAACATGGCTGGGAAGAGCACGTTCATCCGCAGCGTGGGCGTGAACGCGGTTCTCGCGCAGTGCGGAGCGCCGGTGAGAGCGCGTGCATTGAAGATGTCGCCGCTTGCTGTCGCGGCGTCGATTTGTGTGCTCGATTCTCTGTCGGGCGGTACCTCGCGATTCTACGCGGAGATTCGCAGGCTGAAGGTTGCCGAGGATCTTTCGGGGGGACCGGTTCCAGTGCTGTTCCTGATGGATGAGTTGTTGTCGGGAACGAACTCGCATGATCGGCTGGAAGGGACAAAGCTGATCGTGCGCAGCCTGATGGATCGCGGCGCGATTGGAATTGTGAGCACGCACGATCTGGCGTTGGCAGAGATTCCGGCAACGATGAATGGTCGCGCTGTGAACTGCCACTTTGAAGATGAGCTTCTGGACCGGAAACTGAACTTCGATTACAAGCTCAAGCCAGGCGTCGTGAAGACGAGCAATGCGCTGGAACTGATGCGCTCAATCGGACTCGGCGCTGCGAGCGACGGCGGCTAGATTTCCCACCAGTCGAATAGCGACATGCGCGGATAGTAGAGACCGGCGCGAAGTTGCATGGCTGGTCCGTGAAGACTGCGCAGGACGTCGGCGTACATTTTTAACTGTGGGGCAAAAGCAGCGCGGAATGTAGGCAGCGTCGATGAGACGTCGAGGTTGTCGGCATGGGCCGTCTTGTAGTCGATGATCCAGAGCGCGTCATTTCCGGGCAGCAATGGTTCGAGGCCTGCTTTGAAGAGGCGGTCAACGCGCACGAGGCGCAGATTGCCACTGACTACGCCGGCCCAAGCCGATTCACTGACAGCTTCAGGGTGCGGCGAGAGAATCCATTGGCCATGAGCATCGCGTGAGGTGATACGAACGCATTCGAAGGCTTGCGAGGCGATGCTCTCGGCTTGCGAGAGGGATATTCCTGCGGAGCGCACCGATGCTATGACGCGCGGGCGGATCGTTTCGAGCGCTGACAACGCGGAGTTCCAGCCAAGCGTCATGCGGAGACGGGCCAGTTCTTCAAGCAGTTTGTGAACTGCATTTCCGAGGGAGCGCGAAACCTGGCCGCCTTCGTGGCGCTGATAAGGGTTTGCGTCTCTCAGACCGATGACAGATTCTGAAGCGACAAGGCTGGGATCGATCGCGGTGACAGGTTCGAAATCCGGTGGCAGGCGACGCAGAATAGTTGCCTGTGTCGGTGATGGCATGACGATCACGTTTTCGGCGGATGCTACAAGTCGATTGATTGAAAGTTCGACGCCGACTTCTGAATCACGATGAGAAGCATTCCATTCGTCGAAGCGGGTGCGAATCTCATCAGCCAATGCAGGCCACGCAGTGGCGAGCAGGCAGTTGCGAGGCTCGGACAATGACTGCGATTCGTCGTCTTCGATCTTGTATGTGGGTTGAGCGAACAGATGCAACTCTTCGCTTGCGCGAGTGGCCGCGACATAGAGAATGCGCCTGGTCTCCTGCGATTCACGGTCCCGACGAATAGTGTTGACCCACTGCCTGGCTTTGCCGGGATCAGCGCCCTTGAACTGGAGAGGGGCGACGAGAAATTCGGTGAGATCGCCGGATTCATCTGGGTCGACAATGCCGCGCTCCAGCCATGACAGGAGGTCAGACTTGTTGCTGCCATTGCGCGCTTGTAGATCGGGGACGATGACGACTTCGAACTCGAGGCCCTTTGATTTGTGGATCGTCATCAGCTGGACACCGCACTCGCTGCCCGTGGCGGGATCGGGCAGGGTGAAGAGATCTTCGAGCGCAGCGTCGAGGGCAGGACCGGCCAGATCCTGCTCACCTCCGGGCAACTTGTCGAGAAGCTTCCAGAACAAATCGAGATTGGCGCGGCTGATCGCATCGACGCAACGGTCACCGCCGAGACTGCGCCAAAGCTGCTGCAACATAGTGCCGGCAGACGCTGTGGGAATGTTGGCTCGCAGGTGGGGCACAGATGCGAAAGCGGCCAGCACACGTTCGACAGCCTTGCGAGATTCGGCTGAGAGGAAATCGAGCTTGTCGAGAAGCTGATGTGGTATCGGTGACGCCGGATGTGACGCATCGTCCGCGTCGGCGATGGCGTGAAGCTCAGCGAGACTCAAACCGCACCATGGGGCGCGCAAAACGCCGAGCCAAGCAACGCGGTCTTCGGGGTTGACGAGCGCACGGGCCATAGAAGCGGCGTCCAGAATTTCGGGACGATCCTTCAGGCTCTCAAGCTCGACGGCACGAAAGGGAATTCCGGCTTCTCGTAGATCGGCTGCGATCGGAGCCAGCGCCGTTCGCGCGCGCCCGAGGACGGCAATGCGGTATCTCTTGCCGGCACTGCGGGCCGTTTCTATGCGATCGAGATGACTGCGAATGAGTGCGATGATTTCGCTAGTCTGCTTTTCGCTTGCGGCCTCACGCTCAACCGCGATCTCCTGCCGGAGGCGGACAGCGCCGGGATGGCCGCTGTTCCCACGCATTGTTTGGGGTGTGAACTCGAGGTGGAGTTCGAAGCGCTTTTCAGGGCCTGCGGATGTATTTCGCGCGGGCTCGGCTTTGGCGAACTCAATTCCGCTCCCATCAGGAATGGCAAAGATTGCTTCGAAGGCATCGTTCAGGCTGGCGACAAGTTGGGGATCGGTGCGGAAATTTGCGGTCAACTTTACGGGGTAGAGCGGGAACGATTCTTCCTCAGTGAATTCAAATCCTCTGTCTTTCACGCGTCGGAAGAGTTCGGCCTCGGCATCACGGAAGAAGTAGATGGATTGCATGGGGTCGCCGACGACAAAGATCGTGCGGCCGGGACGATCAGGCCAGGCCGAGATCAGCCCGGTGATGAACTCGTGCTGGCGGCGACTGGTGTCCTGGAATTCGTCGACGAGCAGGTGGTGAATGTCATCGGCGACAGCGAGGGCGGCATCCGTGGGCAGATGATCTTCTGCACGAAGAACCAGCCGAGCGATCTGGGCGACTTCAACGAAGTCGACGGTACCTGCCTCTGCGAAGACGGCTTTTAACTCGCCAGCAGCATGGCGCAGTAGGGTGAAGCTGGCCCGCACGATCTGCCAGTCTTCTTCCGTGTAGCGGGCAGGAGGAAGGTCACGGACACTGGCAAGCGCCGCTTCTAGGCCCGGAACTTCTCTGAGCTGATCGATCAGTTCCTGCATGCGTAGCTTTTCTGCGACATGCTCTTTCGGAAAACCGAGAAGCTTAGTGATTTGCTGCCGGAAATTACCGTCCCCGGTTAGCAACAGGTTTGCGAGGCATAGGTATGCGTTGCGGGCATCTTCAACCGCTTCGGTGTCTTCATGCGGGCCGCTAGGGAAATTGGCGAGTTCGGCAAGTTCCCGATGGATAATGCCTGCGCCGTGGGTACACGCAAATTGCGCCAGATCGAGTGCTTCATCGCAGGCGCCCGGAACCTGGTCGAAGAGCGGAGTCAGACGGTCGAGCGCGGCGCGCACTGTTTTGGAGAACGGCCGTTCGAGCCAATCACGAATACCATTCCAATCCGGCTCCTGGCTCAGCACGAACGTGTGCATCCAGCGATCGCGCTGGCCGAGCATCTTGACTAACAGATCTTCAAGCTCTTTCCAGTTGTTGTCGCGCCACAGCAGAAGATCTTTGATTGCGTCGCTCAGGGCAGCACGTTTAAGATCGCCGAGCTTCTCCAGCGTGGCGCGGGCAGCCCGGCGATAGAGGTCAGTCGGCCTCTCATTGATTTGCAGATTGTTGCCGATGCCGGAGTAGATGGGTTGCTGGATGGCAAGGTCGCGACAGAATGAGTCAATCGTCGAGATGCGCAGCTGTGAAGCCAGTTCGAGGAGACGCCAGTCGAGCTGCCGGGAACGCTCGAGGGCGCGCGCTGCAAGCGCTTCCATGGAAAACTCATCTGCATCCATTTCAGTGGTGCTGCGAGTGCTGGCCTTCTCAAGCTCGGCAAGGATGCGGTGACGCATCTCGGCTGCCGCCGCCCTGGTGAAGGTGATGGCGACAATCTGACTGGGATCGTCGACTTCAGCGAGCAGGCGCAGGAATCGCCGGGTGAGGAGATCGGTTTTGCCCGAACCAGCCGGAGCTTGAACGAGGATTGAGCGATGAGGGTCGAGCGCCGAGATGCGCTGACCCTGATCGGGAGGCGCGGAGAGTACGAAGCTATTCTTCGACTGCATCTTCGGCCTCCGTGTTTCCTTCTCCTTCTCCTTCGACTCGCGCACGGTTTTCAGGTTCCTGGATGCGGCAGACAGACTGAAGACTGCAGCGTTCGCAGGTCTTCGGATAGTCGCGCGGATCGACATCGGCGCGGCCGCGGAGGAATTCGTCAGCCATGCGCTCGATGTATTTCTTCCACTCCGCTTCGTCCAGACCTGTGAGCTTGCGGCGGACAAGGGCGCTGTTCCCCGGGAGATTAGGATCGATCGTTTTCTTCGCATCGGCCACGCGCCCCGCAAAGCAGGTATTGCCTGCGCGGACATTGGCGAAGACCAAGCCTCCGCTGGCCGGACCGCCATAACTGTCAAAGAGCGACGGTTGCAAGGGCTCAAGCCCGAATCACCTTGTAGAGCGGCAATTGCAAATCGTCGGGCCGAGGGAGATCCCAGGACTTGGGATCAACGGTGCCGGTCTTGTAATCGATAACGAGCGAGGAGCCGTCGATGAGTCGATCAACTCGATCGAGGCGAAGATTCATGCTGAGGCCGGAGATCGTGACTGTTTGCTTGGCCTCTGTTTGCTCGACGGTAAATGGGAGGCGGGTCCTTTCGTACTCGAGCCATTCAGAGACAAGGCGCACGAGCCGCGTCTCTTCGAGTTCGAGATACATCGGTGGCATCTGCTCGGAGATTCCGGGCGGCAGTTCGGATTGCATTGCAATTTTGACGTGCTTGCGGACGAAGGCGGCGAGATTTTCGATCGTGATAAGGTCGTCGTGGCTCTTGATTCCAGGACGCCGGCCCGACCAGACGGAATGAAGCACCGCGTGCAGAAGTTGACCACGCTGTTTCGCGCTGAGACCAGATTCCGCGGCATCCCAGCCTCTGGCGGCGAGTCGCACCGTCGCAAATGCTTTGAAGGGACATTGAGACTGCGAGGAAAGGGCGGCTGCTCCGCCGCGAAGATGCGCTGCAGCGAATGGAGCCGTACTGGAGTCGGCGAATGGAATCGAGATGGAGGGTTCGTCAGTTGGCGGAAGCAGATCAGCTTGCATCGGGAGCGGCGAACCGGCGAGCTGCGTGATGCGACGCGAGGGTCGAGATTCCACATCATTCTTTTGCAGCGCGAAGCTGAAATGGACTTCGGGCGCGGAGGCAAGGAGTCGCTGAGTAATTGCCGAGGAGAACTGCCAGTCCAGTTGATGCGAAGCGTGCGGCATTCCGTATTCACGTTGCACGTGAGCCGGCAGGAAGGGATTCATGGACGCGACTGCGGGCCAGGAATCTTCATCGGCGCCGAGGAACCAGATGGCGTCTGCAGTGAGACCGGCGGATTCGGCGGGGCCGGCAATCTGGATGGGAGCGTAGGTGGATTGCGGCGTGAAAAGGATATCATCGGCTGCGTTCTCGAGTTCGGCGAGGAATTCCTGCCAGGAGACACGGCGACCATCGAAGCCGAGGGAGCCAGTTGTATCCAACGCCTGGTGCCAGCGGCGCGTTGCCTGAAAATCCACGCTCGCCTGCGACTGATCGCCGGGCCAGCCGATCGTTTCGAGCAACTGTGGGACCTTGTCTGCCCAGTCAATCGGATTCTGAAATGAGACGGCTTCTTTCAGAACGCGCTGGGCCGCGATCATGCGGCGTTTCCACTGGGCTGGCAGCAACGCCGAAATTGTCGTTTGATTTAGAAAGGATTCAAGGCCCCATTGCATCCGCTGCAGGTCACGATCTCGCAGCCTGCGCATGCAGGCCTGCAAGGCTGCCGCTTCTGCGGGAGACCCCGCGAGGCCACTGGTGAATAGCCAGTCAAGTGCGTTTTCGTCGATGGTGTCGCCAAGCCAACGCAGAAGCAGCAGAGCCGAGCGCGCAAGCGGAATCTGGCTGAGCGGGACACCTAGCGAAAACTCAAAGAGCAGGGAGGCTCCGGGCTCACGGAAGCGAAGAAAGGCGCGTTCGATTTCGCCACGGCGCTGTGACAGATCCTGAGTGATGACGAGGAGTCGCCGGTCGGGGTTCGATGCGAGTTGCTGGTGGCACCAGTAAGCACAGGACTCGAGTTCGGTCTGGCTGTCGCGCGCAGAGTGGAAGCTGGTATGTGCGTCCGGATCATCAGGGTGAAGCTGCTGCCATGAACCCGACGCGTCGAAGAGTCGGCGCTGGGTTGGGAGCAGTCGGTCAAAGCCGGCTGTGCAAAGGGGCACCCGTGTGGTGGAGTCGCCCTCAAGAATCGAGACCAGATCGAGCGGCAAACGGCTTTGGCTGATGAGGTCGTTCTTGCCGCACTGTTCGTCGAAGTCACCGAGCCACTTGCTGAAAGCGCCAGCATCCTGATCCCAGCCGCCGCGCGAAGATGCGCGAAGGTATTTCGGTGCGTACGAGCAAAGCAAGATCGTGGGCCTCCATCGCCATGGAAGCGAGGCGGCGTACGGAGGGCGGCAGGGCTGTCGGGAGATGTTGTTCGCTGTGGATGATCTCAGACCACAGGGCCTGCTCCTGCGCAGGATTGAGCACGCAGACGTCCGTCGAGGTTGCGTTCTTCCCACGCGGTGCGGGCGAAGGTCTTCCAGTCAACGATGTTCGGCGCGGGCCACGCTGACAGGCCCTCGGCGCGACGGCGGCGATGGAACTCGGCCTGGATGGCGCGGGCAGCACGATCGCTGGATGCGATCACAAGTCCGCCATCGCGCAACCATGCGTCGAGCTTGGCCCCTGATTGAGTGCCCATACCTGCGTTATACGCCGTTGGACCGTGGAGCGGAACGCGTTCACTCTGTGGGAAACAGGGCTGGGTTGTAAACTGGGGAGTGATACGGAAACTATTTGTTTGTGTGGTCATCGGGATGGCGGCACTGGCCGGGTGCCATCGCCAGCAAGACGGGACAGAAGATTCCTCGGCGGCGTCCTCCTACAAGGTCTACAAACTGCGCGGCAAAGTTGTCGCCGATAACTCTGCGACGGGAGAAGTCACGCTGAACCATGAGGCCATTCCGGGCTTTATGGACGCGATGACGATGCCCTACAAGCTCAAGGATCCCAGCATTCTCAGCGAGCTGCATCCGGGCGACGTGATTACCGCGGACGTGCTGGTTTCACAGAGTGCCGATGCCAGACGTTGCTGCTGGATCATATTGTGGTGGTGGCGCAGGGCAAGCCGGATTACGGCCGACGGTGATCTATCATGTGCCGGCGCAGGGCGATGCGGTGCCGGATTTCAAGCTGCGCAATCAGGACGGGCGGATCGATTCATCTGCGACAGTTTCGCGGCAAGGATCTGCTGATCACGTTCATCTATACGCGATGCCCGCTGCCCAATTTCTGCCCGCTGGTGACGCACAATTTTGCGGTGATCGATAAGCAGCTGGCGGCCGATCCCGCGCTTTAAGGGAAGACGCACCTGCTTTGCGTGAGCTTCGATCCGGAACACGACACGCCAGATCGGCTGCGAGCATACGGCGAGCAGTACATCGGCAGCGATGCGAAGACGGCTTTTGCGCATTGGGATTTTGCGGTGCCGGAAAAGCCGGTGCTGAAGGAGATGGCGAAGTTCTTCGACGTGGGGATCACGGATGCGAGCCGACGGAACGATTACGCACACGCTTTCGACCACGCTGATCGGGCCGGACGGCAAGGTGTTGAAGTTCTATCCGGGAAACGAGTGGACGCCGGAGCAGGTGGTTGCAGATGTGAAACAGTCGCCGCGGGCGTTGATAAGCGGTAATCGTTGTGAAATCACTGTCGAAGGAGCTGAGGGAAGAGCGATGAGCTGACGGATTGAAGATTCGCAAAGATGGCGAGATCTGGATTTTCTGTCGCTGGGAGCGCTGGTGCACCGGCTCGACCCCGGCATCATTCCGTTTCGCAAGGCGACGGAATGCCAGATTCATGTGAGCGGCGGCGAGTTCAACGTGGCGGCGAACCTGTCGGATTGCTTTGGGCTGAAGACGGCGATTGTTTCGCGCCATGTCGGACTATCCGATCGGCGACCTGATTGCCGAGCGGGTGCGGCCATGGGCGTGAAGCCGTTCTACAAGCACTTCAAGCATGATGGCGTTACCGGGCCGAATATGGCGACGGTGTACAGCGATCGCGGCTTTGGCGTGCGCGCGCCGGTGGTTTTCTACAACCGGGCCAACGAAGCGGCGGCGCAATTGAAGCCGGGCGATTTTGACTGGAAGGCAATTTTTGCCGGAGGCGTGCGCTGGGTGCATAGCGGCGGGATTTTTGCGGCACTTCTCGCCACCACCGCAGAGCTGGCTGCGGAGATGATGAAGCGAAGCCAAGGCTGCAGGCGCGGTCACTTCGTTCGATTTGAATTTTCGCGAGAAGCTGTGGAAGATTCATGGCGGCGACAAGCGGGCGGTGGAGACGATCGGCGAAGATCGTCGAGAACGTGGATGTGCTGGTGGGCAACGAAGAGGACCTGCAGAAGGGGCTGGGCATTCCGGGGCCGGAGGTTGCGGCGAAGTCGAAGCTCGATCCGAGCGTGTTCTTCGGCATGATCGACAAGGTGGTGAAGAAGCATGCCGCATGTCAAGGTCGTGGCGACGACTCTGCGCGAGGTGCACTCCACCAATCGTCATAGCTGGAGCGCGGTGGCCTGGATCGACGGCAAGACATACACCGCGCCGACGGCGGAGCTGGATGTGCTGGATCGCGTGGGCGGCGGCGACGGATTTGCGGCGGGGTTCATCTACGGGCTGCTGACCGGCGAGGCGCCGGAGGACGCGCTGAAGCTGGGCTGGGCGCATGGCGCGCTGCTGACTACCTTCCCCGGCGACACGACCATGGCGACGCTGGACCAGGTGAGGGCGTTCGCGAAGGGCGGGTCGGCGCGGATTCAGCGGTAGACCGCAGCCGATTCTTCGCATCTGAATCGAGCAGCAGGCCAGGCATCTATTGGACTGATATCCTTGACGTCTGCCTCAAGAGAGAGGTCTCGCTTGGCAAAAGTGACACTTGTTTTTGCGGTTCTGTTGGTTGCTCTTGGTCTGGTTGGCTACGTGGGCACCGGCAGTCAGCATGTGACCGCGCTGATTCCAACCTGGTTTGGCCTGGCATTGGCTCTGTTCGGGTTGTTGGCCATGAGCCCGAGCGAGTCGCGGCGCAAGCTCTTCATGCATATCAATGTGACGATCGGGCTGCTGGGATTTCATCGGCGGCGCGGAGTCGAGGCAGTGTGCGCAGGACTATGTGCACGCGCCGAAGCCAGCCGGGACATGCGCAGCCGGATCGCAGATTCGCGCTGGCGTCGAAGCTGACCATGGCCGGGCTGCTTCTGGTCTACGTGATTCTGTGCGTGCGGTCGTTCATCGCAGCACGGCGATCGGGGAAGGTCTAGCGCATGGGTACGATGCGCGGCGGCGGGATGGGAATGAGCGCAGGCGCGGAGCGGTCGCCGCGGGGCGGCAGTGCGCGAGCGCGGGCAGGCCGAGTTGCCCAAGCGCAAGCCCGATCTGAAAAAGCTCTGGCCGCAGATCAGGGCGCTGGTGGCGCCGCGCAAGGGCCTGCTGGTTGCCGGGATGGCATTGATGGCCGTCAACCGCGTGGCCGGACTGGTGCTGCCCTATACCTCCAAGACCGTTGCTGGACAAGGTGCTTTCGCCGACCAATCCCCACCCGGAGTTGTTGCCCAACATCATCGCGCTTGTTTTTTCGGCGATGGTGGTGCAGGCCATTACTTCGTTCTCGCTGACGCAACTGCTCTCAAAGGCCGGCCAGCGGCTGATTGCCGAAATGCGCCGCCAGGTGCAAAAGCACGTGGGACTGCTCTCGGTGGCCTACTACGACGAGAACCGCACCGGCACGCTGGTGGCGCGCATCATGACCGACGTGGAGGGCGTGCGCAACCTGGTGGGCACGGGGCTGGTGGAGTTTGTGGGCGGCCTGCTGACCGCCGTGCTGGCGTTTGTCTATCTGCTGCATCGCAGCGCTCTTGTCACGCTGACGGTCTTCGCCGTGGTGGGCGTGTTTGTTTTCGTTCTGCAATATGGCTTCAAGAAGATTCGTCCCATCTTCCGCGAGCGAGGCAAGATCAATGCGGAAGTCACCGGGCCGGCTGACCGAGTCGCTGGGCGGAGTGCGCGTGATCAAGGGCTATCACGCCGAAGAGCGCGAGGCCAGCGTCTTCGCCGCCGGCGTGGAGCGGCTGCTGGCCAACGTGATGAAGTCGCTGACCATGACCAGCGTGCTCGGATCCGCTTCCACGACGGTGCTTGGGATGGTTTCAGCGCTGGTGATGTGGCTGGGCGGCCACGCGTGCTGAATCACACCTGGACCGTCGGCGACTACTTCAGCTACAACATGTTTCTGGCCTTCATGGTTGCGCCGGTCTTTCAGATCGTGAACATCGGCACGCAGTTGACGGAAGCTTTTGCCGGGCTTGACCGCACCAGCGAGATCATGGCGGAGCTGGAAGAGAACCAGGATCCCAGCCGCACGGTGAAGATGCCGCCCATCCAGGGCACGTGCGCTTTGAGGATGTGGAGTTTGCCTACGAGCCGGACAAGCCGGTGCTGCACGGCATCAGCTTTGAGGCGGAGCCGGGAACGGTGACGGCGCTGGTGGGTTCTTCGGGTTCGGGCAAGTCCACCATCATCAGCCTGCTGTGCGCCTTCCACACCCCAACGAGCGGCAGGTGCTGGTGGACGGGATCGACCTGGCCAACGTGGACCTGAACACCTTTCGCTCGCAGTTGGGCGTGGTGCTGCAGGATTCGTTTCTGTTCGATGGCACGATTCGCGAGAACATCATGTTTTCGCGGCCCGATGCGACCGAGGAGCAGTTCCTGTTTGCCTGCCGCACGGCGCGCGTGGACGAGTTTGCCGAGCGCTTTCCGGAGGCCTACGACACGATTGTGGGCGAGCGCGGCGTGAAGCTTTCGGGCGGGCAGCGGCAGCGGCTTTCGATTGCGCGCGCGCTGCTGGCGGAGCCGCGCATTCTGATTCTCGACGAGGCCACCAGTTCGCTGGACTCCGAGTCGGAAGCCATGATCCAGGCGGGACTGAATCAGCTGATGCAGGGGCGGACGACCTTTGTCATCGCCCACCGGCTCTCGACCATCCGCCGCGCCGACCAGATTCTGGTGGTGGAGCAGGGACGGATCGTGGAGCGCGGCAACCACGCAGAGCTTGTTCGCGCTGGGCGGCCGCTACTACGACCTCTACACGCGCCAGCACGGGCTTGAGGCGAATCTGTTCCTTGCGCCGGGCGAGGGGGACGTGGTGCCGGCGTAGCCGTTTTCTCCACGAGTCGTGGGGCGACATTCCGTGAATCGCGCTTGCATCTCTTTCATCTCTCAGCGGTTCGTCCCATTTTCTTGACGTACAGTCCCATATTCTGAGAAACTGACGTTGTACTTACTGACGGAATAGAGGACCAAAATGCGAGACACTGCCCCGCAAGGCACATACAAGGTTCAGGCCCTGGATCGGGCCTTTGCCGTACTGGATTTGCTTGGCGAGAGCGAGATCCCGCTGGGACTGGCGCAAGTAGCCTCGTCGCTGCAACTGCACAAGAGCACCGCGCACCGCTTTCTGATGGTGCTGGAGCGGCACCGCATGGTGGAGCGGACAACGAATGGCAAGTTCCGCCTCGGCCTGCGGCTGTTCGACTTTGGAAATCGCGCAATTGAGCAATACGATCTGCGCGAGCGGGCGCAACCGCATCTGCGGCGCCTTGTAGCCGAGACCGAAGAGACTGCGCACCTGTGCATTCTGGAGCAATCGCAGGGTGATCTACATCGACAAGATTGAGCCGGCGCGATCGGTGCGCATGATTACGCGCATAGGATCGAGCAACCCTGTGCATTGCACTTCGGTAGGCAAGGCCATGCTGGCGTTTCTGCCTGAGGATCGGATCAACGAGATCATGCGGCGCACGCGCTTTGAGCAATTCACGCATCGGACAATCGCCACGGCTGAAGCTTTGCGGGCTGAGATCGAGAAGACACGCCGCCGCGGTTACGCCGTGGATGACGAGGAGCTTGAAGAAGGGCTTCGCTGCATCGCGGTTCCGCTGCTGGATGCGCAACGTCAACCCGTAGCGGCAGTCAGCGTTTCTGGTCCGTCGTTCCGCGTGACGGCGCAGAAGCTGCCTTCGATTGCCAATCACCTGCTGCAATGTGTCCGCGGCATCTCTACGGATATGGGCTTCACGGCTGCTGCTCGTGGCAATCGCGCGGCTGCGGCCTGGACAGCCTAGGAAGTCCAATTCGGACCAGCGAGGGCACGAAGGTTCACCGGTGTGGCGTGTGCTGCACAGCGATGCAGCACGCTCGCCGGAGAATCGTTTGACCACGCGGGACCTTCGCTGATCTGAACGCGATGGGGCATGAACCCATTGCTAAGGAACATTGGCCGTGAGTCGCGTAGATTGCGCTGGCGCGCAGACGAATTGCCTTCCAGCAATATGACTGGGGGAATGGCACAGCGAATCGTCTTAGAGCATAGGGGGAATGCGGAGCAGGCTCTTTGAATTGAACAGGTTCGGGTGGCTCGTGTTGTGGAGAAATGCGCCCGGCGGACGGTCTGAAAGCCATGCTTTCTGATACACTCAATGATGTTGCAGAGGCGTCTTGCACCATGGCTTCCGTATGGATTGCCGTTGATTGCATGGTGAGGCGAGTGGTGAATTCTGGACCATTCGCAGCCTGCGACAGTTTTCCAGATTCACTCTGGGGACGTAGCTCAGTTGGTTAGAGCGCTGCCCTCGCAATAAATTCCCATAGTTTTCAATCACTTAGACTCCTTACTGTCCAACTTACTGTCCATTTCGCGTCAAGATTTGGTCTGAATTTACTGTCCATACTTGATCGAATTGACGCTTCGCGCTATTTGTCCAGAGCACTCCTCAGAGAGGATTCAGGACAATGGCCAGAGCCAAGCAGTATGCCGATCGCGTCAACATCATCAAGATGGTCAAGCTGAACGGCAAGTGGCCGTTCGCCCGGATTGTCGAACGCAACGGGAGAATCATCCGCGACCATGTCTGGGTTGATGGCCGCGACGAGCATCACCCGGAAGGCCGCTACTACCTCGAATGGTACGAAGACGGGAAACGGCGCAGAAAGCCCGTCGCGAGCTACGATCTCCTTCTTCCTGCCGCCCGCGCAAAATCGATCGAGCTCAATGCCATAAAAGCTGGCCTCATAGCGCTACCGGAAGCTCCGGTTGCGCCTGTGCCGACACGTCTGACGATGGACGCAGCCATCGACCAATACCTTGAGTACATCCGCAAGCATCGCAGCCTGCGAACTTACCGGACCTACCGTCCAGTCCTCAACGTCTTATTCCGGAACTCATATACCAAAACCTACGTGGATGAAGTGACCCGCGAGGACATCCTGAAATTCACCAGCGACTGCTTTGACCAGGGTCTTGTCCCACGAACGGTCTACGATCGCCTTGTTACGGTGCTCCAGCTCTTCAAGCGGCACGGATACAAGGGGCTGGTGGAAGCGAGCGACTGGCCGAGCTATGTCGAGACCATCCGCCCGATCTACGAGCCGGAAGAGATCGCGGCGATGCTCCGGAACGCCGATCCGGACGAGGCGATCCTTATCAAGTTCTGTCTCTCCTCAGGCTTCCGCGACCGTGAGATCCGCTACGTGACCTGGCGCGATGTCGACCTTCGTAACTCCGTGGTGCGCGTCACCGCTAAGCCGCTCTGGAAATTCAAACCTAAGAACTACGAAGAAAGAGCCGTGCCCCTGCCTGCGGCCATGATCGAACAGTTGCGGCAGTTGAAGGCCCGTCGCAATGCGACGCCGGCGGAGTTGATCTTTCCGAACACAAAAGGCAAGCCGAATAGTCTCCACATCGAGGTAGTGAAAGAGGTCGCCCATCGGGCCAAGCTGAATTGCGGGCAGTGCGTGACCAAGCATGGAAACCGTTGCGCGACACGGGCCGTATTGCCAGCGGTTCTACCTGCATAAGTTTCGTCACACGTTCGCGACCGAGCATCTTCGTCACGGCATCGACGTGCGCACATTGCAGGGTTGGATGGGGCACCGGGACATTCAGTCGACGATGGTCTACCTCAAGGGAATCCAGTCGAAAGATGCGTTGGTAAAGGTAAACGGCGGCTCGCTCGCGGCTTACATTGCCTAGTTTCGCGTGAGACAGAAGCTGGCTTGACCGAATTCTAGATACCGTTCATTCTGCGCGGAGTGCAGAGACCCACGGCGGTGCCGAAGCCGGTGCCCAGGAGGATAACGCCCATGAGTCTAGTTGACGTCGTAAGAGAGAAACAGGAAGCTCTGCGAGTGCGGGAACTGGCCCAGATCCTGGGAGTTTCGCAGCAGCAGATCTACAAGATGGCGGCCAGCGGCGAGATCCCCTCGTTCAAGGTGGCAAATGCGGTTCGCTTTGATCCGCACGAAACAGCTGAGTGGCTGAAAGCGAGATACCCCGTTCGTTCGGTGGGACTGCGCTTCCCAGAGGCAAGAACAGCGTGAGCCACAGTCGAAGATTTGACTGAATCTTGAATCCGTCTGATCCTGACACGGATTTTGCGGAGGCCGATGTGGCGATTCCCGCCGAAACAGGTGAGAGGCTCATGTTTGATTCCGTCGCAGACCTCGCCGGTAAGCTGGCCGAAACCGGTTACTTCATAGACCCTGTGATGATTCAGGTGGTGTTTCTCGCGGCCAAGCTCCAGAAGCCGCTTCTGCTCGAAGGGCCAGCCGGAAGTGGCAAGACCCAGTTAGCGCTCTCGGTCGCCGCAGCTGCGGCCACGCATGTGGAGCGGCTCCAGTGTTACCGCGGCGTGACGGAGGACAAAGCCATTGGCCGGTTCGACGAGGGCCTGCGGCGGCTCCACATGGAGTTCTCAAAGGGCCAGCACGAAGATTGGCAGACCCTGCAGGCGAATCTCAAAGGGCGCGACTTCTTTCGACCTGGTCCTCTGATGCGGGCGCTCGAGTGCGACCGGCCCTGCGTCCTGCTCATTGACGAGTTGGATAAAGTGGACGATGGTTTCGAAGCAATGTTGCTGGAAATACTATCTGCCTGGCAGCTCTCGATTCCTGAGTTCGGCACGGTTCAAGCACGCAGTATTCCCTTCGTTGTGCTGACCAGCAATGAAGAACGCAGGCTGGGTGACCCGATCCGGAGGCGGAGTCTTTATGTCCGCGTCGAGCATCCGACGCCGGAGCGTGAAGCCGAGATCATCGCCAGCCGTACCCCGCAGGCCAATGATGAGTTTCATCGCGAGATGGCGGGGATCGCTCTTTCCTTCCGGAATTACTCGCTCGAAAAGCCGCCGTCGGTCTCAGAGATGATCGACTTCGCCAATGCACTGCAAATCCTCGGGACCGACCACGTAACAGCCGAGCACCGTGATGTGCTGCTTCCTTTTTTGGCGAAGACCGAGAAGGACCGTCGACACCTCCTGCTGCGAGAGGGGTTCAAGAGCTTGCTCGACGACGGAGCCAGGTTCGCGCAGAGCCTCGCGCTCCGAGGGGGATCAGCATCATGATTCGGTTTGTGCTCGTGCTGTTGGCATTTCCCAGTCTCGTCGTTGGGCAGCCGGATCCTGCACAGGCGGCGGGGGTCATAAGGCAGTATGCGGCGCACTATCGTGTGCCGCCTGAGTTGATCGCAGCTTTCATCGACGTCGAATCGGGTTGGAACCCGCGCGCGGTTTCCGCCAAGGGAGCGATGGGGTTGATGCAGCTCATGCCGGCGACGGCGAAGCGATTTGGCGCCTTTGAGCCCTTTGATGTGGAACAGAACATTGCCGCTGGCACCCGCTACGTCACGGAGTTGATGTGGGAGTTCCACGGGGATCTGCGCCTGGTCGCTGCTGCCTACTACGCCGGCGACCGCAACATTGCGCGGGAACAACTGGATTATCGTAACCCGGACGTTGTTGCCTACGTGCAAGCGGTGCGAAGGCAGTACATGCTTCGCAGGTATCCGGCCGTTAGGCCGTCAAGGAGCTCAACCCCATGAAACTTCGCTGGCTCATCCCAGTCGCAATCCTGATTCCACTTCGTCTCGGCGCTGCCGACATACCAGTTGGAGCGCGCGTCGCCACTATCGCTATCAACCCGAGAGACGTCACCGTCCTCCATCTGCGGCCGGAGTTTGAGTCGACCATTCGCATGCCGGAGGAGATCACATCCGTCATCCTCGGCAGTCCGGGTGAGTTCAAGGCCGAACATAACGAGGGCGAGCCGGAGTACGTCTACGTCAAGCCGATCGTTAAAGAGGCTGCGCAGTCGAACCTCCTCATCGCGACCAAATCTGGCCAGCATGTGACGCTGGAACTGGTCAGCTATGGCGCGACTGTCACGAACTCGACGCAGCCGGTAGATTTTCTGATCGAGTATCGGGCGGCGCGGAGCTTCCTTATCTCGGCTGATCCCGAATCTCTGGCAATACCAAGCACGCCGACCAAGGAACCAGAGCGTGGCGCGAGTCTCGAGAACACCCGGTTGGGGTCGGCACCGCTGTCGAGTCTCGACGAAGCATTCAAGCAGCAGGAGACTGTGAACGCTCCCAAGTGGACGAAGTGGGAGGCTAAGCAAATCGAGACATCGATTGGCGACATGCGGCAGTTGAACAATCAGACCATGATCTCCTACTCCATCCTGAACAGCTCGAATGAGCCTATCGAGATTGCTCCGCCGCAGATCCAGATCACAGGTCGCAAGGCCACCAAGAAGAAAAAGAAGGAAGGCAAAGGCATCACCTCGGACCAACTGGAAATCCGGGACTACAAGTTGAGTACAACGCGCCTCGAGCCGGGGGAACGCGCCGATGGCGTGGTCGTCTTTGATCGGCCGAACTTGAAGGAATCGACAGAAAAACTATTTCTGCAAATAGCCCAGGCCGACCAGGTGGATCGTCCGATCTTGATCCACCTGCCATTCACTCCAGCCACCTCCGGCGATGGCAAGTAGAAGGGAGCCCCGAATCTATGAGCATCAATGACAACAACAGGAACGGAAGCGTGGGTCTCAACACTCTGGTTACCGAATCGTCAGGACCAACCTCCCCGCAAGGACCGATTCGCGCGCCCGAACCCATCGATGGCACGGAGAAAGCGGAACCCGTTATCAGGTTTGCAACACGAACTGCCGCCAAGGGAGCGGAAGGAATAAGTAAGGGCAAACTAATACTCCTCGGAAGCGGACTTGCAGTTGCGGTTCTCTTCTTCGTTTTCACGGCGATTGTTGGCAAGCCGCCGAAGAAACTGGTGGCAGCGAAGCCGTCGTCTCAGCAGGCCAGACCGGAGCAGTCGCCGCCGTCCAAAGGGAGTGTGACACCCCTCATGGAAACCGTGCAGACGCCTGCGCCGGACAACAGCAGTGGGCAACTCGGTCCAGGGGATATTCGGCGGACACGAACACTGGGCAATAGCTCAGGCACGAAGCCGTTTGCAGGCAAGCCCGCTGTTGCCAGCTCTCTGGGAAATGTGCCCTCTTTCGCGGACACGCAACAGAAGTGGGAAGATCCGGCACCGTATGGCGGAGGTCCCACCGCAGAGACGCCACAAACGCAACAGAACAGCCTCAAGGAGACATCTCTGGTCTTCGTGAGGAGTGTGACGCAAGGCCCGGTGTTGGCTGCGCCGAAGGTCAATGCCGACGAGGATGGTACTCCACGATTGGAGTTGACACCAGGTACGCGCATTCAGGCGAAGCTCGAGACGCAGGTATCGAGCGCCTTGCTGGCGCCGGTCGTAGCCGTAGTCGAATACACCTACGCGATCGGCGACAGAATCATCGTTCCCGCAGGCGCGCGTGTGTACGGTCAGCTCCAGCAGGCTGATCGAAGCGGTCTGGTCAGCCTGAAATTCGACGAGATCGAACTTCTCGACGGAGCGCGCGAGAAGATCGACGCCGTCGGCACTGGTCTGGACCTCGGGCCCATCAAAGGAAACGTGTACGGAAAGAACACGGGCAAGAACTTTCTCGTGCGAGCAGCGTCGGGTCTCGGTTCGGTGCTCGCAGAAGTGGCCGGGAACAACACCAGCGCCGCGTTCTCTGAGGACGACATGCTTCGGGAGCGGCTTGCCGAGAATATCGGCACGGCCGGCGACTCCGAAGTGATGAGCCTCAATGCCAACAGCCGCGTGGTCGTTTCCGTGCCCGCCGACACCAAGATCTACGTTGTATTCACCAAACACGAGCGAACGCTTTCCGAGCTTCACAAGGTAAGCCCCGCGGCTCATTAGATTGCTCCGGGGCTCACGCTTCTTCTCTCCGCCCTGGCCCACAGGCCAGGGCGCTTTCGTTCTCGGCAATCCTTTTCAACAGGTTGGCTCATCGGGTTGGACAGGCTTCTCACCCTCTTTCATGACGAAAGTCTGTCGCTTCCCAACCTCGCATTCGAGCGCATCTGGTTCCTCCACTATCTCCGAGGTCCGGAAAGAATGGCCCAGACACGTGCTGTCCTGAGCACACTTATGGCGGAGTTGGGGGCATGCACATTCGCGCGAACGCATGGCCCACCAGTTTGTCCCAAAGCTGAATGCTGCCGCCATTCTGTCAGGAAGGCGTCTCCACCACAGCGCGATCTTTCCCGGTCAAATTCGCTTCAACGCGAAGAGTGGATTTGATCCGGAGTTCCCGTTGCGTGCGCTCGGCAAGACATTTCTTTGCTCTGCGCCACGCCAATTCGCCGGGAAGATGCATTTACTATTCGAGCGACGCACCGGCGAGATGATGCCAGATGCCCATCTGGTCACTCTCAAATCCGCGGAGCATGGCGCAATCCAATTCGCCAAACCGGGTTGGAAATCGGCTGGACTCCGGCCAATTTCGATCAGCCTGCGCGGTGAAAGGTATGAAGCAATGTTGCTGTTCGGCGTGGGAGATTGGGTTGAGAGCGACCTCGGACGATGGCAGGTTGATCAGGCCGACTGCCGAATTCGGCTCAGCGAAGTCAGCGAAGGAGTGCTCCCGTGAGGTATTACAAGGGCTATATTTCTCTTTCCGACACCTGCGATGTGCCGGTTCTTCTCCATGTCCGGAACTCGCGCGCGATCACTTTCGATCAACTTCGCGACCTGCTATCTCACGAGATGCTGGAGGCGATCGTTCGCTCTCTGCGCTGGCGGGTGACACGACTCGAAAAGGTCGGGCTGATCGCGAGGCTGAACGGACAGCGGTTTCTGGGCAAGCCTGTCTATGGAATTACCCAACAGGGCCTCGAATGTCTTGAGTCGCGCGGGCATTATCTGGTCTCATTGCCCAGTGACACGGAGCAGATTCTCCATCCGTCGAAGGTCGCTCACGCGCTCGAACTGGTCAATATCCATCTGGCGCTCGCCCGATCAGGCTTGCTTCGGTCTTGGAAGAGTGACGTGGAGATCACCTCGCGGAACCTCGTTGCCACCGGCGGAGCGACCAAAGACTACGACGCAGTCGCGGAGATCGAAGTCGACAGATGCACAAGAACGATCGGGATCGAATACGAGAGAAGCGCGAAGTCCGCGTCCCGATATGACGCAATTCGCGAGGCTCTCGACAGAGACAAAGCCACGGACACGGTCTTGTACCTGACTCCAAGCGACGACATTCTGTATCTGCTTGCAATGGAATTGCGTGCGACTCGGAAGCGAATCGGGTTCGCACTGAGCGATGCATTTCGCCATTCTCTCCTCGATACGCGCACTCTGACCAACACGTCGAGCTCAGAAATTGTGCCGTTCCGCGAACTCCTCGATTTGCGGGCGTCGTAGTTGAATTGAGCGGAGCGAGGCATTCCTTCGCATGTCCTTTGGGGTTGTATTTACGTCGCATTGACGTTCCATTGAATCTGCTTTGACCTCTTTTGCCTCGTTATTGAACAGAATCGGCACTGCCTAAGCTATGCCCGCTCAAAAACTTCCTTTCTGACTATCCCCTTGTATACATGGCGATGTTGAGGTGACGGGAAAGAGTTGAGGAGAAGGAAGGATGAAGATGAGAGTGATAGTTAATCGGGCCTAAAGCGTCCTGGCGCCAGTCTGGCGCTGATTGTCGAACCCCGGTCCTCAACGCCAGTTTAGGAAGCACCGCAGCGCAACTTCAATTGCTAAGCGGAGCATCCGCTCTCAGTACCCACTCCCAAACAACCAATGCCCCGAGGCAAGCTCAGGGCGCACTCTTGTCGCCTGCTCCTCAAGGTCCCCCTGCGCACACTCCCATGAACGACAACTGGCACACCATGCCAGGAAAGGAAGGAATCGCCATGCACCATTACGCCTCCTCCGCTCCCACTCAGACGGCGGAAGAAGAATCTGCCACAAACGAGTTCCGGCGCCGCCTCGGAATCTACCTCTTTCAGTCCATGTTCAACGCGATCCTCGTCGCGAGGTACGCTGGAACGCTTTATGGAGCGACCACACACGACGTGCTTCAGTAGGTCAGAGTGACATTGCTGTTCGCTGCTCTGCTCGGATCTCTTGCTCGGATGTGTTCCTCACACTGAAGAGCCGGATCTGCTGACCCTCCGGTCCGTCCCATCAACCCCAACTCAGAAGAAAGGAGAATAGCCATGCAATCCAGCTTAGGAAAGATGTCCGCGTACAAGATGTTCAGTTGGCGGGACCGTGCCGCCAGCTCAGTGGAGCAAACCGTCGCTGCCTTTCTGGAACTGGGCGAGGCCATTGCCACCCGGTGGATCCAGACAGCCAAAGGTGTCCTGCTCCTTCAGATGGTGCCCGACAACAGCGAATCAGGAGCAATCTACGTCTTCGATCGACAGCGCGAGCAGTGGTACATGCTCTCGTTCGAAGGTTGCGAGGACCAGTTCACATCGGAGATGTTCGACCGCGCGTTCTCCGAGTACGACCTGTTCCGCCTGGTTGAGCAGCCCGGCCTGTTGCTCACCGAATTCCAGAAGGCCAACGCCTAGCGACCTCACTACCCCCAAACAAGCAAAGCCATCCTTAGCCACGGAGGAACCGTCATGCGTCTGTCCGCAAGTCGAATCCGCTCGATCAACCGCGCGATTGCCAGGGTTCAGTCGACCGCCTGGTCCGCGTCAGGAAGAACCCACGGCCACTCGGCCCCAAGCCCGGCGCCAGTTGTCTCCATGAACGCACCCAGGTTCGTGAAGATCGTCGCCGTCCCAAAGTGCAAAGCCGCGTAGGCCCTTCAATCGGAACGGGCGAGGAGACATGCCGGACCAGCATGTTCAGCTCGCCCATCCGAAAATTTGACCGAGTTTTGGACCCGGGATACAACCACACAACGGATGAAGGAGGCAGGACGCCATGTATGCCAGGTTCTGTGTAAACCGGGAAACGGCAAGCAGCTTCATGCGACTGTTCGCAAACCGGCGGGCCTACGCAATCCAGGGAGAGCGACCGTTGCCTAACGGTTCTGTCCCCTATTACCCGGCGCGGGATTGGAAGACCAAGGAACCGAAACCGATCGATGATGGCGTGGTGCGGATGCACCTCAATGGCGACGTCACTATCAGTCTCTACGCAATCAATCCCGAGACGCAACGCTCAAAGTGGGTCGCAATTGACGCCGACTTCGATGGAGCGTTGGAGTCCCTGTTCCAGCTGCAATGGGAACTCAAGCAGGATGGAGTGGACGCCGCGCTGGAGCAATCGCGCCGCGGCGGTCATCTCTGGATCTTCGGCGCCGAGCCGCTACTGGCATCCGAATGCCGGATCTATGTCTATAACCTCGCGCTCCGGCTCGGCGTTCCGGTCAAAGGCGGCGGTCTGAAGGAAGGCATAGAAGTCTTCCCGCGCCAGGACAAGCTCGAACACGGAGAGTACGGCAACGCCATCCGCGCTCCGCTCGGCGTGCACCGGAAGACGAATCGGCGCTATTGGTTTTATGAAGCCGAGCCTACTCCGGAAGCTCAGCTTGCCTATCTCGAGAGATTGACGAAACTGACTGATGCCGAGTTGAGGACGTTCATTGACGGCATGAGCCTGCCCGAAGCGTACAGGCGGGTCGCCGCGATTCCGTATACTCCGCCTGCTTCATCTCCCCGCTACCCGGAGTTCCGGATTCTCGACTATGTGCGGACGACGCGCAAGGACAGCCGAAACTGGTGGGCCAGATGCCCCTCGTGCGCAGGAGCCGGCCGCGACCGCTCGGGCGACAACCTCGCCATTCAGATCAAGGATCCCCGGTTTTACAAATGCTGGGCCGGCTGCACAAAAGAGGAGATTCGCGCCGCGCTGGGCCAGCCAATCCAAAAACGCGCGGTGGTGTAGGGAGCGAGAATAATGAGTATTTCCGAAAGGCAGAGACCCGGAACCGCCTCTTATCGCCATGCGCTTTACGGATTGGCGTTACCGTCAAACGTGCTTAGGGCGCTTCAGAAGAGAGGCATCTACTGCACGCCTGGAGTCTCGCTTGAACATCAGCACCTGGCCAGGCGCTATGTACTGCGCGGGGTGGAGTCAGGAGGCGCAGTCTCTGACATGGGACGGGCCTGCGCTTTCGTCGCGGAGGACGGATCGCCGTTGCCGTGGTTACAGCCTATCCACTCGATTGCAGTGAATGGCCGTCATGCCATCTTGCTGGCGGAAAGCTTGGTGCGCATTGAGATGCTTCGCAGCGAACGGACCTGGGAGTTAGCGATCACGCTCCATACGTCTGTCGCGCGTTCCAGAACGGGTGCGCCCACAGATAGTCTCGAAGTCGCTCTTTCGTGGAAGGGATGGAGTTCTTTCGGTGGATCTCTGGAAGGAAGAGACACCGGGGGCTCCGCGGAAAGCTGGCTCCCATCTTCTATAGCCGTGCCGGCGAGGTTCTGCCTATCCCACCACCGTTTGAAGAGGCGATCAGAAAGATAACCGCGGCCGTCTGCTGCGTCGGCTGCAAACACACGCACGTCGGAGTGCCGCCGATGGTGGTGGTCAATCACGTCACCGAGAAGGGAACAACCAGCATGACAGACCCCAATCAAGTTGCGGTTACCGTCGGCGAGCCGAACTGGGCTCCCCTCGAGCGTGCCGTTCCGGCCACGGAGCTTCAGAACTTCATGTATATCGGCTGCGCTGGCGAGATCGAGTTGTATAAACACCGGATTACGCGGCGCTATCTCAACATCAGGGGGAACTCACAGAGGTTCTACCGGTACCTCAACGGAGAGTACGTCGAAATCTCTCGAGCTGCGGCGCTCGAACACGTGCGCAGCTGAACCGTCAGCAAAGGAGCACAGTTATGTTAAAAGGTGTCAACACAGTAATGTTGAGGCAGCGATCGTCGCTCGAGTCTCGCTAGCCAAGATCAACCGGATCTCTAGCGATAGCGTAATTACGGTGAAGAGCGCCCAAGAAGCCGCTTCGAGAGTGTTCCTAATCCATTGAAAAGTAGCGAGTTGTGTTCCGTTGTTGGCTACTAGCCACGATAGAATAGTGACGAAGCTCAATCGTGCCGTTGGAAGACGGCGGACTGGTACACCGGGACAATCGAGTGAAATAGGTAGTTGGTCGATCTAGAGGGACCCGCGCGTCGGATAAAGGGGAGAAATCGCATATGCCCTTGGATGCTGATCTACTGCAGAAACTCGCACGTAAATATATCTGGTGGAAAACGTCTGAAGAAGCTGTAGGGCTGCCGGAGCGAATTGTGGCGCAGGTCATGAACATTGGCGACTACGACGATGTTCAATCTGTTGTTCACGCGGCTGGAATGGCGTATTTGTCTGAGGTGTTGAAGCACGCAGAAGTGGGCCAGTTCAACGCGAGATCATGGACCTACTGGCACTATCGTCTCGGGCTCAGCGACCCCGGCAAGGTGCCTGCTTTACCGGAACGGAGATTGCCTGATGTCTGAACTCTCCCCTCGTCTCGAAGTTCTTCCTCAAGCCCAGCAACGTGTTTGGCGGAATCTCATGCCGGCAGCAGCCTTAGGATTTGCTCTCTATGGGGGAACCGCCATTGCACTCAGGCTCGGTCACCGCACTTCGGTTGATTTTGATTTTTTCTCCGATGCTCCACTTAACCGGGACCTGCTCTTCGCAACCATGCCCTTGCTCGGAACGGCCCAAGTACTCCAAGACAGGCCGGACACCCTGACCTTTCTCGCTGCACCTGATGGATCGAGCGATACGGTTAAGATCTCCTTTTTCGGTTCAATCTACTTCGGCCGCGTGGGAGTACCACAATGGACGAATGACGGCGTTGCGCAGGTCGCGTCGCCTGAAGACCTGCTGGGGACGAAACTCAAGGTCATTCTTCAGCGTGTAGAAGCAAAGGACTACTTCGACATCGCGGCAATTCTGGAAAGTGGTACATCTCTCGCGTTTGGCCTTGGAGCCGCTCGTGCTCTATTCGGGCCGGCCTTCCAGCCGAGCGAATGCCTGAAGGCCCTTGTGTACTTCGAAGGCGGAGATCTCGAAGTTCTTTCGCGGCATCTGAAGGATCGGCTGATCGCTTCCGTTAGGACAGTGGACGACCTTCCTCAAGTCTCGCTCCTGGACCATCGACTGACTCTCCAGTAGAGTCCTATTCTGAAGTCGATCCCTGCAGTCCCAATCCATTTGGTTCCAAGTTCCCAGCATGATCTCTCTGTCACGTCGAGTCGCCCGCCGGTCTCACTCGTCGTGGCAGGCTGACTAACCCGTCGCCATCTCCGTGCGGAGTTCCGAGTCCGATTTCGTCGACCCATGTAACGGTACCTCGCGCGACGGGAATCCTGCAGAGAGCGTGTAGACCGCATATACGCGGGTCCAGTCGCCAAGCTCGAGTTCTATAAGCAGAGGTCACTGGGCGCTACCTCAACATTGAGCAGAACTCAGAAAGGTTCTACCGGTACCACAACGGAGAGTACGCCGAAATCTCTCGAGCAGTGGCGCTCGAACACGTGCGCAGCTGAACCCTCAGTAAAAGGAGCACGGCTATGTCAAAAGGTATCAATAAAGCAATCTTGCTAGGACATGTGGGCAAGGACCCCGAGATCCGTTCTACAAACGGGGGGACCATCGTTGCTTCATTCTCACTCGCCACGGCCGACCGCCAAAAGGATGGCCAGGGAAACTGGCAGGACAGGACAGAGTGGCACAACCTCGTAGCTTTCAACCGCATCGCCGAGATCATTCGCGACTATGTGGGGAAAGGCTCGCAGCTTTTGATCGAGGGCAAGATCCAGACCCGCACGTGGGATGACAGGGAATCTGGCCAGAAGAAGTATCGGACGGAGATTCTCGTCTATGACCTCACACTGCTGGGCGGTCGTCCGGAAGACGAAAGCCGGGCATCCAATGGGAGAAGCCATGTCCGAACGGGAAGCGTTGGCTTTGGTCATGCGCAACCTGCGAATGGCGAGGAATACTCGGACCAGGGCATCACGGCGGACGACATCCCGTTTTAGAAGGACTAATTTCAGGCTCCCGGCGAATCATCCTCAATGCGGAAATTTCAGTAAATATCTTCAACAGCTGGCGAACTTGTCGGCAGCTGCAACCAGGGCACGGGTATTGGGCGGGTCGAACGCGCTATGACCGCTGTCCGGCGTGATCACCAGGTCGGCCTCAGGCCACGCACGGTGCAGAGCCCAGGCGCTCTCCATGGGACAGACCACATCGTAGCGGCCCTGCACGATCACGCCGGGAATGGCGCGAATACGCCCAGCGTTGCGCAACAACTGATCGTCGCTTTCGAGAAAACCACGGTGGACAAAGTAGTGGGCTTCGATGCGCGCGAAGGCCAGGGCGAACTCGTCCTCTTCATAGTGGCTGGTGAAGGCTGCATCGGGCAGTAGCTTCGACGTGGCACCCTCCCATCCGCTCCAGATCTTCGCGGCGGCCAGCCGCACGTCTGCGTCCTCGCTGGTCAAACGGCGGTAGTAGGCAGTGAGCAGATCGCCACGCTCGGCCTCTGGAATGTGCGCCAGGTATGGTTCCCAGGCATCCGGATAAAGGATCGAAGCGCCGCGTTGATAGAACCATTCGATCTCCTGCCGGCGCAACAAAAAGATGCCGCGCAGAATCAGCTCAGCGATACGCTCGGGATGCGTCTCGGCGTAGGCTAGGGCCAACGTGGAGCCCCACGAGCCGCCGAATACCTGCCAGTGCTCGATGCCCAGATGCGCACGGAGTTTCTCTATGTCCGTCACTAGATCCCAGGTGGTGTTGTCATCCAGCGATGCGTAAGGCGTGCTCTTTCCGCAGCCGCGCTGGTCGAAGCAGACAACACGGTATTTTTCGGGGTGGAAAAAGCGGCGCTGTTTGGGATCGGAGCCGCCGCCGGGACCGCCGTGGAGAAACACCACCGGCTTGCCGGCGGGGTTGCCACTTTCCTCAAAGTAGAGCTCGTGCACGGACGAAACCCGCAGCCGGTCCGTGCGGTAAGGCTCGATCGGAGGATAAAGCCAGGTAACCGGATCTTTCATCGTGGAAATAGACAACCGTTCACTCGACATAACCGAACAGTGTACCGCTCCGCGCTAGTTGGCCGCGCTGTCTCTAGACGTGCAGCGCCTCATGCTGTTCGATTTTAAGAGTCAAGCTGTGGACCAACAGGATCACCGCTCATCGTGATCCGCCACGCTTGAAATTTCTCTATTTTCGGAATCACGAAAGGGGTTGCCTTCCGGGGGATTCGTCCAGCATAGAAGCGTACAGGCAGATGACACTGTGATTTGGCCTGCAACTCTGCTCGATGCGAGCCAACAGTTGAATCTGGTGGCGGTTAACAGGGTACAGAAGCTGCGGCAGGTGGCAGCAAATCGGTGCATTAACAGGCAGAATTCCTTTCAATCCAGCACGACGGCAACTGAGGCGCTCTTCAGAGCGCCATTTCTTTTTTGAGGAGAACAACGATGGCAACGGAAGATGTGAAGCCGAGTCCGGAACCGGATGCTCTGTTCACGCAACTGGCGGAGCCCTTTGATCCTTCAGAGATCAAGTGGCGCGTCACACACACAAATCGGGATGGCAACCGCGGAGCTGTGATCGCATTCGCGGACCCCAGGGCCTACACTGACCGCCTCAACCAACTTTTCACTCCTACCGGCTGGACCCGGACCTACGATGTCTCCACTCGTGTCATTCGTGACGCGGATGAAGAAGGACAAACTCATCAAGACAGGCAAGGTGCTGGTGACCTGCACGCTGACCATTTCCGGGCTGGGTTGTCACGCCGGCAGCGGAGAAGATTGGGCCGATGAAGAGAACGCGATGACTGCGGCGGAAGCTCAGGCGTTCAAGCGAGCCTGCAGTTGTTTTGGTCTGGGCCGGTATCTCTACAACTTCACCGAGATGTGGGTCCCCCTCAATGAATATCGGCAGCCGGTCGAGTTCCCGAAGCTCCCGCATTGGGCGCTGCCCAAAGGGAACATGCCGGCAAAGCTCCATCCTGCATCTGGCTCACGACCTCCGGCGGCACAACGGGGGCCGATCGATCAGAAGACAACGGTGAGAATCGAGGAATTTCGGCGCATCCTTGGAGATCCAATCTACGGGGAGATCCTCTGGCGCGTCGCGCATGCACGCCAAGCAAACGCCATTCCGAATGCACAGTTGCAAGCCAATGTTGCCGAAGCGATGGAGCGAGCCTCCCGCGGATTCAGCAAGGCGCACTCCCTCGCCGAGCAGATTGGCGAGGCATCCTTCATTGCGATCCTCGACAGGTTTCGAATCGAGTCCATGACGGCGATTCCCAGACTCGAAATCCTGAAGACTCTGGTGGCCGAGCTTGAACGGGAGGCGGCCCGAACTGCTGCCTGATGCCACGCTCGTTCCACCTTGGCCCTGCTGGAGAGTTTATGCGCAATGTAATCATGATTCGGCCGGAGCCGGGACTGGTATCGATCCCCTTGGAGCAGGCCGTTTACTGCCAGAGTTGCGAGATGATCTCGACTTCCGCGCGACAGAGATGCGGCCTCTGCGGATCGGAGCGAATCGTAGAACTCGCGCTGTTTTTCTCCGGTCCCTCTGGCCCCGGCTCCCCACCCGCAGCCGCGTTTGCGCCGGCTGCCAGGCTTGCCGCCTAAGTGCGCGGCGCGATTTATAGCTGTCAATGTGGCATGCTAAAATTGCCATAGTGGCAGAAACGAGGTAAACTGCCGTTATGGCTGTTCTCGCGAAAACAAAACTTACTTCCTACGAACGGCGGCCCGCGGCGTCGCGTCACGCCCGGTTCAGCAGCCGTGGGGCGAGTCTTGGAATCCGCAGTGCCGGTACGCCGGAGTTGATCGAGCAACTGGAAGCGGGTTTTCCCTTCGACACCCTGCGGAAGTTTGAAGCAAATTCCGGGATGGCATCGGCAGTGCTGATATCGGTCCTCGGCATTCCGGAACGAACTTTGGCACGCCGCAGATCGGCCGGCAGACTGGCGCCCGAGGAATCCGAACGCCTTTTGCGGATTTCGAGCGTCTTCGAAAAGGCTGTAGAGCTATTCGATGACGATGTCGCTTCAGCCGTCCAATGGCTCACGACCTCGAAGAAGGCTCTGGGAGGCGAAACACCTCTCCGATATGCAAAAACCGAACCAGGAGCTCGCGAGGTCGAAAATCTTATTGGCCGTCTCGAATACGGCGTCTTTTCCTGATGAAAGCCTGGCGAATAACCAAGCAACGGCGCGCCAGGACAGCATTCAGCGGAGAGGGAGCGCGCCTGTACGGCGGACGCTGGAACAGTCCTGGAGTTCCGGTGGTCTATGTCGCGGAATCCCAGTCTCTGGCTGTTCTCGAGGTTCTGGTGCATCTCGACTCGCCGGCATTGCTGCAGAAATACGTGTTTCTTGAAGTGGATTTCGAGGCCTCTCTCGTGATCGACCTCGATCGTTCCTCTCTGCCAAAGAACTGGCAGTCCGACCCGGTGCCCGAAGCGGTTCAGGCGATAGGCGATCGGTGGGTATTGTCCGGAGATTCCGCGGTACTCCGCGTGCCGAGTGTGTTAGTGCCAGGAGAGTCGAACTATCTTCTCAATCCGCGCCATCCGGACTTCGGGAAAGTTGGCGTTTCGCGGCCACTCGCATTCCGCTTCGATCCCCGACTCGCACGGCGTCAGTAGTCGGGAACATCGATTTGGTTTTTGCAGTTGTTAGGAAGCGATGCGGAATTTGAAGGGCGCTTCTGAACGATAAAGAGTATCCCTTGAGCAAAGAGTGCGCAGGACTTCCCCTACTGCCTGGCGACGGTCGCCGATGACCCCGACTGTGTCGTCGTAGCCAATGTGAATCTCCAAAGCGCGGGTCTCAGACAACTAAAAAAACAGCACGACGCGAGGTGAATCGATGAGGAACGCGGCGCGCCTCAAAATGGGTTACTACCCACTGCCGGAACGCGAAGGGAAAAAGCTTCGCGCTCTCCTATCATTCCCGGGGGCAGCTTCGGTGATCGATCCCTGCGTAGGGCAGGGAACCGCCCTCAAGCTTGTGACCAGCGACGCTCCCGTTCGGCGTTATGGTGTCGAACTTGATGCCGAACGCGCACGCATCGCGAGTTCCAAAGGCATCGAGACCATCCAGGGGAACACTTTCGACGCCATTGCGAAGCCCGAATCGTTCTCTCTGTTGTACCTCAATCCGCCGTATGACTCCGAGATCGGCACCGTTGCGAATCGACGTATGGAGGCTGTGTTCCTCGAACATACTCACCGCTGGTTGCGAATGGAAGGCGTTTTGATTCTGGTGATCCCATTTGAGCGGTTGCACGACTGCACTGGTATCTTGAGTTCCCACTTCGCCTCGCTGAGGGTCTTTCGCATGACCGATCCCGACTCAGTCCAGTACAGGCAGATTGCCGTGTTCGGCGTACGGCGCGACGTCAGAGGCTCGGCGGTTGAGAGCAATAAGCGTCAACTCAACAGCATCGGCCTCTATGGGAGTTTCCTCGAACTGGCGGAGTTGCAGCCAGGCGCGTGCGCGCCCTATTCCGTTCCTCCGTCAGGGGAGGCGATGCTGAACTATCGAGGCCTCCCCTACGACATTTTGGAAGACCTTCTTCCGCTGTCAGGAGCGTGGAGACAGGCGGCGCCGTTGTTGATGCCGCACGACGACGTTGCGACCGGTCGGCCCATCACACCCTTGCATGGCGGCCACGTTGGCCTCTTATGCACGGCAGGACTGCTTAATGGCGTCTTCGGGGAGGGAGAGAATCGGCACATCGCCCGCTGGCGGTCGGTCAAGCATGTGACAACCTTCGTTGAAGAAGATGGAGACGCCAAGATCATTCACCATCGGGAACGCTGGACCAATGAACTCCGCCTGGCCTATGCCGATGGGAGAGTCCTCAAGCTCACTGAGACCCCGGCGAAGAAGGAGGGCGAAGACCATGGAGAATGCACACCTTCGACTCGGGCTGCTTGAGTACGTGCGCATTACGGAAAAGACTTCGACCCGCATTCGCCTGCGGGTCGACCGTTATATAGGGGAAGATCGGCAGGCGCATCTTCTCAGCGTGTTTGGCAACGATTCGGATGTGGGCGCGATCACGGCGGCCGTCCATGAAAGAGCGACATTCAACCTGGCCTTTCCCGACGGTACGACGAAGGATGTCTCTCTGGGCGAACATGCCTCCTGCTACAAGGGGGCTGTGACTCTGCCAGACCGAAAACATCCCGTGCGTCATCTGCTGGCAGTTTCGCAGGAACTTCATACCAATGGGAGCGCCGGGCGGACGATCCTGTTGCGTTATCGTCGTGAGGAAGCGTGGGCCGCGCTGGTGAGTTTCCTGGGTTTGCCTGCCGATCCGTCATGGGCAGATCACATCCTTCAAATCGTCGAGGAAAAGCGCAGAATCGAGGAACTCGACGGCATCGGGTGCCAGCCTGTCTTGATCTCTGCAACGACTGAGGAGATGCTTGATTGGATTGGTCATGGTCTGCGCTCGCAGGTGCTGACCTTTCCGGGTTCAAACAATCCCATTCGCTGGCCGCGCTTTTCGATCGATTCACTGATTGTTCCGGCGTAATGCAACGCACGATTCGCAATTATCGTGACAGTTTCTAGGCCGGATTTCCCAATGCGGGCAGGTCCACGCAAGCACGAGAGTTTTGACCAGCGCTCTTTTGAAATGCTTTCAGCGGTGGCATATACTAATGTATATGCCAGACTGGCCGGAGGTGTGATTTGCAACGAATTGCCAAGATCTTCAAAAACAACCGAAGTCAAGCTGTGCGGCTTCCCAAAGAGTTTCAGTTCTCCACTTCAGAAGTCTTCATACGCAAGCAGGGCGACGATGTGATCCTCTCGGCCCGACCGCAGGATTGGTCGGCATATTTGAAGTCGGGGCCGGTTGCCTCGGATGAGTTCATGGAAGGGGTAGAGGATCTGTCCGCGCAGGAGCGTGACTTACGATGACTTATCTGCTCGATACCGATATTTCCTCCTACATCATGAAGCGCTCTCACGATATGGTCCTGAAGCGATTGCAACGCGTCGCAGTTGGCGATGTCGGAATTTCAGCGATTTCGAAATCCGAACTCGAGTTTGGGGTCGAGGTGTCGCCACGGCGTCAACAAGATCGCGCGGCACTCGATGAATATCTCCGATATGTCGAAGTCCTCGATTATCCAGGCGAAGCGGCACGCCACTATGCTCAGATACGCGCGGCTCTGAAGGCAGGAGGGGCCATGATTGGAGCCAACGACCTCTTCATCGCCGCGCATGCGCGCTGTCTCGGCATGACACTCGTGACTAACAATACGCGTGAGTTCGGACGCGTAGCCGGTCTCAAACTCGAGAACTGGACCAAACCAAGTCGCTGAGAACTCTGAACGATGCGACGGCGCGGGCACTCTCGGCAGCGCTCTTTCGGTTGCAGCTGGTCTTCTCAAGTCTTTCCGACAGCCCAATTCTCACGAGAAATCTCCACGGAGAAGCGCGACTCATTCATCAATCTGATTCAAAAGCAAGTTGACTCAGTTCTGGCTCAACTGTACCGTTCATTCAGCTGAAATGGAGAGTTCATGCCGACCACAACAACGAGCAGGAATGGCGCGATCATAGTCTCGGCACTGAGTTTGCGCACCAACCTTGGCAAGATCCTCCGCCGTGTGGACATCGAACGGCGTTCGATTGTCATCGAGAAGCGCGGCACCCGACCGCCGTTCTTCTGAATATCTGCGATTATGTCAAACTGGCCGCGCCGGAGCCTGAGATTCTCAAAGTCATTGGTGAGGACGCGAAGCGAAACAAGACCGCTGCTCTGACTTCGCGTCAGATCGATCAGATGATCAAGACAGCAAGATCGAAAAAGAAGAAGCGCTGATGCTTGCATTGCGACTCGTGATTGATGCCAACGTGCTTGTCTCCGCGCGGCACTGAAACCCGACAGCCTTCAGCGAACCACATTTCTTCTGACACTCACAAAGCCGGGCCGTTTGTATGTTTCAACGCCGGTTCTCGAAGAATATGCGGAGGTGCTGTCCCGTTCTGAATTGTCGATTCGGAAGGGGTTGCGGTTACAACTACTCCAACTCATCAAGAACCACCGCCATCTGGTCACCCCCTAGCGCCATATCGAGGTGACGAGCGAACCGGCCGACAACATCTTGTCGAGTGCGCCGACGCAGCCCGCGCCGACTTTCTGATCACCAGCAATCGTAAGCACTTTCGGGTCTTCTGGAAGAATACGAAGATCGTCATGCCCCGTGAATTTGTCAGCTTGGCAGCACCACATCTCATTCCCTGATCCAGTCCTCCGCGCGCTGCCAATGCGTCTCTAAGCCAAAGCATCTCAACTGGCGAAGCGAATCCAATTAGAACCTTTCACGCCGTTAAATGTGAGTCGCCAAACCCCTGCAGATACTTCGTCCATTCGGATTCCGCCGATCGACATGCTCTCGGTGGGGATTGAATTGAAAGTCGGATTTACGCATCTGTTGGAATCATCTTTCGCGAGGTATCTCCATGGAGACGACCTTCGACTACCTGCGCCAATTTGGCCCCGCATCTGGCCGAGCGCATTCTTGAAACCTACCCTCCATTGCAGAGCACGAAAGACCCCGTCGCTCCATCTCTCGCAACACTTCTGCGCAAGGCACTCCCTGCCCAAGCACTTGCCATCACCGGGACGGCAAAATATCTGCGCAAGGCGAATGCCGCACGCATTGTCGCCGAGTGCGGAGCAGGGAAGACGTTTATGGCACTGGGCACGATCCACGTTCTCGCAGAGTCTCGCCCAAGTACCACGCTGGTGATGTGCCCCTCGCACATCACGCACAAGTGGGCCCGCGAGGTCCTGCTCACGATTCCGCGCGCGCGCACTTTTCTCCTTGAGGACATGCGCAATGGCGGCGATCCAAGCCGGCCGCATGGTATCTGCGAAGTGAAGTTGTGCAAAGGCAGGACGGTGTACGAGGGCAAGCGCCTCACTTTGTCTGAATTGCGGAGTATGGGCCGCAAGGAGTGGCGGAGGCGCTTTCCTGGACCCACGTTCTTCATTACCGGCAAGGACAAAGCCAAGCTGGGCTACTTCTGGGAGCACGTGTATCTCAAAGCAAAGTCCGGTCCGAATCTCGGAGGGGTGATCAACCCGGATTCCGGTATGGCCATACTCGACTCCGAGATGCAGAAGCTCACGGCGCTCGACTTTACTGACAAGCTCAAAGTCTCGGAGGCTTTGACCGCGCCCGCGTGGCGGCACGACCCGCTTCTCCGCACTGTGGCAGGCTGACCGGACGCGCCTTCAGCGCATGGCGCCTATCGAGTTCATCGGACGCTACATGCGCGGCTGGTTCGATTTCGCCATCGCCGACGAACTGCATCAGTTGGCCGGCGATACAGCGCAAGGCAATGGACTTGGCGTTCTCGGACGCGCGGCGCAGAGATTGATCGCGCTCACCGGAACTCTGATGGGCGGCTACGCGGACGATCTCTTCAACATCTTCTACCGAATGGAACCTCGCATGATGGTGCGCGAGGGTTTCGCCTACGGAGGGCAGGGAAGACGGGACTTTCAGGAGCAGTATGGCGTTCTCGAAACGATCGAGAAGGTGGAAGAGTCAGACAATGCCTGCTCCAGGGCGACCAAGAAGACGGTTCGCGTGCTCCGGAAACCAGGAGCGTCGCCGCTGCTCTTCGGCAAGTTCCTGATGAACACGACAGCCTTCCTGTCGCTTGAGGACATCTCGGACAATCTGCCGCGATACGACGAGAGCGTCATTTCGGTCGATATGGACGATGCCCTGCAGCAGGCTTACGAGAAGCTGGAGGAGGATATTCGCTCCGCGATGAAGGCGCATCGCGGCAACAAGAGCCTGATGAGCATTCTGCTCAACACGCTTCTGCTTTATCCCGATCATCCCTACGACTTCGATGAGATCTGGGCGCGGGCCTTCGATCCGCAGACCGAAGGAGTATGTGAAGTTCCTGGTGACCGAACCGGAGAACCTCACGCGGGAAGCTCTCTACGCGAAGGAGCGCGCTCTGATCGCCGACGTCAAAGAGGAACTGCGGCAGGGGCGGCGCTGCCAGATTTATGCAACTTACACGGGCGAAAAGGACGTCACGCTGCGCCTGGAGACTGTGCTGCGGCAGGAGGGTATCCGTGTCGCCGTCCTTCGCTCGTCTGTTCCCACCGATAAACGAGAGGATTGGTACGACCGGCAGTTGAAGGCCGGTGTTGAGGTGGTGATCTGCCATCCCAAGCTGGTTGAGACGGGCTTGGACCTGCTGGCCTTTCCCACGCTCTACTTCTACGAGACGGGCTATTCACTGCACACGTTGCGCCAGGCGAGCCGACGATCGTGGCGTATCGGGCAGAGATTTCCGGTGCGGGTGAAGTTCGTCACCTACTCCGGCACGATGCAGGAGACGTGCCTTCGTCTGATGGGCAAGAAGATGCTGGTGGCCCTCATGATGGAGGGCAAGTTCTCCGGCGAAGGCCTGCAGGCGCTCGATACCGACGAAGACCTGATGAGCGCGATGGCGCGGGAACTGGTCGAGAAGGCAGGAGTCGGAGAATCCGCCGACGCCGTATGGCGGGAACTCGACAGCGAACGCGAGAAGATCGCAGCCACGCCCTGCTGAGCGTCGAACCAGAACCGGAAGAAGGAACCGCTCCCGTGCTCGATCTGCCAGTGCAGACGCCGCTCACAACCTGTGCCAATGACCTTTGGCATTCGATTTGTTGGAGCCGACATCGGCAGAAGAAGCGGAAGAAGACCGCGCTCTGGCCGACGCCGCAGAAACCAATGCGCAGCTCAGTCTCTTTGACTGAGCCGCGCACGGGCGAACATGTGAGGTGACATCATGAACGAGGAACGCGAGAGAGTTCGTTGCCAGAGTTGCGAACTCGTCCAGTGGAGCGATCAAGCGAAATGCCGGCGATGTGGCAGTGCGCTACCCGAGCCGATCGTGAAGGTTGTCGAGCGAGTCGTCGAGAAGATTGTGATCCGCCATGATTCCGAGTGCCTTGAGAATCTCGATGAGGCGCGCAAACTCATTGCTCAGGCAACGGATCGGCTGACGCAGCCGATTGCGGAATCCGTGTCATCGCCCGTTCTGGCCAAGTGTCCGGAGCAAGTTTCCGACGATCGCCGAGGTGGAGCGGGCGATGATCGTGGCAGCCTATCAGAGATCGAATCGCAGGCCTCTCGAAGCGGCGCGGCTGCTCGGAATCGGGAAAACGACGTTTTACCGGAAGCTTAGAGAGATCAAGCGGGTAGCGTGAAGGCGCATGAAAATACTGGTTGGCTTTGACGTGGGGGTTACGCCCACCAACTCATTGGGATCGAGGTTCCAGGAGTTTATCGGTGCGTTTCATCGGTAAGGAAAAATGGCATATAATGTAAGGAGGAGTCGTTATGCCTTCCACATCCCAAAAGCCCTCCACGACCGTTGAAGCCAAGGTAACCTCCAAGGGCCAGGTCACACTCCCTAAAGAACTGCGGAAGCGGCTCGGCATCCAGAACGGCAGCCGAATCCGGTTCAATATCCCCGCCAGCGGCCCGGTTCAGGTCGAGCAGGTTTTGTATGATCTCGAAGATTTGTGGCGGATGGCAGACGAAGGCGGGAAACCGGGCACCGTGATGTCCTTTGAAGAAATGAACGGGGCGAAAGCCCGGAGGCAGTGGTAATGCTCACCGCGGACACCGATTTCTGGGCGCTCGCCTTACTCAACGATGACAGGCTCAGACGGGGAAAGCGCGCTCGGCTCTCGCACAGGCCCGCTCTCGGGATGGAGTCTTCATCCCCCTCATCGTCCTTGCAGAACTCTCGTGGGTTCTCCGAGGCCGATGGGAAAAGAAGAGAGTTCTCGATGCGCTGGACGGTTTGCTTCGAGCGCGAGGCGTCACTGTGGAATCTCCTAGCCTGGCCCGGAAGGCACTGGAAGCGGCCCGGAACGGCGCGACAGGTTTTGCGGACCATTTGATTGCGGAGGTGTCCTTCGAGGCTGACGTCAAGGAAATCATCACCTTTGACAGAGCCTTTGGACGCCTACCACGTGTCCGCCGTTTGAGTTGAAGATCGAAATGAGAGTCCCGCTCTAGCCGACGGCATTCCCATCAAGACACAACCTAACTTCGATCTCCGGCGAAGCGATTCGGCCAGCTTCGGCTGGCCTATCGCCTTGTGTGCGAGGACGCCATGCCGAAAGGTCCGCTTCTCCCCTCCGAGTTCGTTCCCACCACGTCCGCTCCGTGCCGACAAGTTAGAGTTCGGCAACGCGCTTCCGCACCACGGACGCGCGAGCGCTTTGCCTTGAAGCGCCCGCGAGGATCGAGAGCGCTGCGGGCTGGGCCTGTCCTTTATGGTCTTATATTGCGTACCTGCGGGGGCGGGGGGAGAGGGAAGCAACGACGGGACGTAGTGGAAGGAGTGGCCCCGGTGGGTCGCACAGCCGCGTAGCAGGAAGGGCGCAGCACCGCGCCCTGGCGCGTGGCGGTGTCGGGCTGCGGGGATGGTGGCTTCGTGCGCGCCTAGTTGCAGAGCTTAGTTGGGCTTATCTATGGCTCTTTATTCGGGGCTTGTTCTAGCTCGGGAGGCAATGGCTGGCCGCGAAGATGATTGAGCATGACCGTGGGGTGGATGGGTTTGGGAAGGATTTCGAATTGGTGGCCTAAAGCTTCAGCGTTGGCGAGAAGCTTGGCCGTATCGTTGTTGCCGGAGATCAGGAGGACGTGGCAAGCGGGGAGCACCTGGCGGATGGCGATTGCCGAGTCGATTCCGTTCATGCCTGGCATCACCACGTCGGTGACCAGGTGTTCAAAGCTGCCCTGCTGCGCGAGCTCAAGGCCATGCTCGCCGCTGTATACGGCGGTGGCTAGAAAACCGCTGACGTTGAGGACCATTGCGAGTGTGTCGGCGTTGTTGGGATCGTCATCAATGACGAGAACTTTAGGCTTGACGGTTTCCAAGGCGTCACCGTAAAACAAGGTTTTTACTTGAGCCCGGCGTTGATCTTAACACCCGATTGCGGCGGTCGCGGTGTGTGCGGGAGCGACGAGGCACCTCTCGTCGGATGCGAAGTAGCTTAGACGTGATGGTCGTCTTCGCAGGCAGGTGCATTTCAAACTGGATGATTTTTTCGGCGACGGCCATCGCGATGAATTGGTTGATGGAGATGCCTTCCCGGTTCGCCACGGTCTCTAACTCCGCGCGCACTGTTGGAGGGAGTCGCAGTGCATAGCATTGGCCCTTCTTCGCGCCGTTCGTCATTGTCTTGGGACAGCTTGCGCGGCGGGTTGGTAGTGGGCCGGATGGAGGGTGTCGGACGGGAGATTAGCTTCGAGCTTGGCGATGCGCTCGCGCAGGATGCGCTTGAGGTCGGCGAGGTTTGCCGTTTCCGGCGCGGGATCGCCTTCCATCTTGCGGAGCATGTCGCGCAAGGTCTCAAGCAGGGGACGACGGGGTTGGAGTGTCATGTGTTCCTTGGCCCGGTTGGCAGCGCAGTTCTAACTTAGCGATTGTCCGGGACAGGACTTCAGGGAATCTGCGAACGCTGGGAAGCGTTGAATCGAGACTTGGGGTCTCATCAACGTGCCGGACATCGACGCGAAGGGGTTCAGCCAGATAGATCGCGGTGAAGACCTGCATGTAGAGATGGTGCCATGGTTTTTGACTCAGGGAAAAAATAAGGTTGTGATATGCGTCACTCAATGCGAAGGGGAGAGGCGGCGCAGCCAGCCCAGGCCTAAACGTGACGCCTCCCCCAAGTCGCCACGTTTAGGCCTGGGTTGGCGAGCTGCGCTCGAAACTGAAGCTAGGATGGCGCGGGGATGGTGGGGAGGAAAATTCCTTCAGCCGTAGATCCTCAGCGCGATCGGAACTCGCTTCGCGGTTGGACAACAGGAGAGGCCTGCTCGGGCGTCGTCGATTTGACGGACGATGATTTCGCGTAGTTTGCGAGCCGCCTCGTCATCCAAACCCAGGTGCGAATACTCTTCCATCACATCCAGAGCGTAGCGAAGGTCGGTAACAAGTTCGGATTTTCACTTGGTGTCCAACATGGCACCAGTCTACTCCTCGCCACCGGCACGGCGCAGTGCAATTTCGAGCGTCGCGATTCGCAAGCGTAGATGCGCCTTTAGGGCGGCAGTTGCCGGTAAATCTTCATGCGGCTACGAAGCGTTTTCCAGTTTCGTAAGGGTAGCGCGAAGGTCCTTCAGCAGATTTTTCAGCGGCTCGACGCTCAAGGTTCTCCCAATGTCCATCATGCTGCCATACCTAAGCGAGAGAAACATCCCAACCATTTGCAGACCACGATCGATTAGGTTGCGAACGCGCACGGTGTGGTCGATCTCCCTTCTGGACCACTGTCGAAGATCGTGGGCATCCGAGGATGCCGGTGTAGTGCAAGCGGACACGCAACGACGTCCAGCGTTGGTTCATGCCTTCCGTTTGCAATTCCGACCCATGAGGAAGGATATGCGAAATGAGCAACCTCAAGGCCGAAGCACTCCTGCGCGAGTTCCACTACAACGGAGTTCGCATTCCCGATCCCTGGTCCCGAACTGACGGTCGAACAGGTCCGCGATCTGCTGACACCCCAACTACCCGGAAATCGCCACGGCATCGGTATCCGGCCCCGAAGCCACAGGCACAGTGCTGCGCTACACCTTCAGCCGGGCCATCGGCACGAAGGGCTGAGCGATGCAATCGAAAGTGATGACGGCGGCAGAGCTGCTGGCACTGTTCGCGGCGAAGGCGACCGCTCCGCCTCCGGAGTCGAGCCAGATGCTCGTGAGGCACTTTCAATGCAAAGAATCTCTCAAAGCCACTCACTTTCTGACCGAAGCGATGGATCGCTACGCCACAAGCGACGGCCACCCGCTGCCGGCTCCGACCGAACTATTGCCCCCGTTGGGATAACCACACTGGCGCCGGTCTTCACGCAGGCGCTGCCCGTGCTCGGCACAGTGCCAACAGCCTATAGCCACGAATTCCGCGCGGAGTTGCTCTACGACCTCTGTGCGGCTTTGGTGAGAGAAGGGCTGGGTGGTCCGGAGACATGGCGGAAGTGCGAGGAGAGCGCCGTGGTCTTCGCCCAGCGCGCAATCATGGAGGCGATCGGCGAGGAGCGTTGGAACCTGCTTCAGCGCAACGTCGAGTATCACCTGAGCGTGAGCGACGTGGCCGAACGGGATGGCGAGGAGAAGTTACTCGGGAATGGCCGGCTGGCTGTGACCATCGAGTGCAGCGGGTGCGGATTTCTCAAGATCGGCCCGGCGATTGCGGCTCTCGAAGCGGAGTCTACGGGTCTCGGCGCAGCATTCTACTGGACGCTGACCTACGCGCTCTATCGGGTGATGCGGATCTATAACCACGATGATGCCCTGCAGTATGAGGAGCGGATGCACGAGTATGCCGAGGACGACCAAGAAAATCGCGAGCAATATGAGTTCCCTGAAGTCGAGAAAGCGTTGCCAGAGTGCATTCAGAAGACATTGACCTCCGAAGACCATCGCGCATTCACTCTCAAAGCGCGGCGGCTTCTTCGTCAGCACATGAGAGGAAAGTACCACTCCTGGATCGAACGTCTGCGCACGATCGAGCGGCTTTCGCGGGTTCGGCTGCCAACCGACGTTCACTTTCGCGAGGATGGCGGCTATGACACGATCCCTCTGCCGTCCCTGCTGGTGGCGTTCAAGGAACACGACGCGGTGGTCGCGTGTTTCGACGAAGAGAGCCAGTACATGTTGGAGGGGAGTGCGGAGCCGACCTTGGGTGTGGTCTTCTCTCCGCAGAAGCCCGAAGAGGTGCGGCGCGCGCTGCGCGTGGTTGGGCGGTTCATCGCCCTCAATCACGAGCTCTTCCAACTGGTGGAAGCTCTCGCGGAATGGGAGAAACGCCATGCAGATACAGATCTCGATCGGGGAGAACCATCGCTTCGAGCTGCGTGAGGCGCTACTGGTCTATGGAGATCGCCAGCGCAGCTTCGTCACCCGGCACCAGGTGACACTTCACAAGGACGCTCCGCCGACACTCGAACCGGCGCAGCCTCTCACGCTTGGATTTCTCGAGTCGTTGGTGCGCTCACTCGCCGGCACCTCCTCCGCTGAGGTCTTCCCTGAAAATGTGCTCGCCAAAGGCGACCGCATGATCGGCTGGTGGACGGCGGCGTGCCGCCGTCAGATGTTCTATGAGAACTCTGAGCAGAAGGCCACGGGATTGAATGGCCGCACGTTTCCGCAGCCTGCTTTGGTATGGCGCGTCGATAACGGGGATCTCAAGATTCGGGCGCTTGCCGAGAACAGGCGGCCAGCCGCAACGACGACACTGGCAGTGGCACCATTCTGGAACCTATCGGACGACGGCCGTGTCTGTACGGGCACTATGCGTCGCCCAGACAGTGCAAGGGCAGCCTCGATTCCGGAATGGGAGCGCGGCTTCTATGAGAGCGCCTTCACGCATGCCAATGTGGGCCGCTTGACCCGCCACCCAGGAGGGTTCGAGGGACTGTGGAGCGACCTCGCGGGCAAACGCAAGCCGTTTCCGGTGAAAACATTGATCCGGTTGCCGCAGACGCTGGCGCGAGTTCGTGCGCGGAGAGAGGGAGTAGCATGCGCATCGAGCATACTCTCCCTCCCGATCTGCTGCGACATCGCGCAGTGCGTGTTCTGATAGTCGGAGCAGGCGGAACTGGCAGCGCCATCGTTATGGGGTTGCCGTATCTCGACCAGGCGATGCGCGTCTGGGGCCATCGCTACGGCCTCGATGTCGCCATGATGGATGCCGATGCGGTTTCTGAAACGAATTGCGTCCGGCAGCCCTTCTCAATCTCCGACATCGGCCAGAACAAGGCCACCGTCCTCATCAATCGCATCAATCTGTTCTGGGGTACGAACTGGTCGGCGATCCCCAATCATTTTCACACTCGTTCCTTCGACCGCAATCAGGAAAGGTGCCCGGACTTGGTTTTTGGGTGCGTGGACACCCGTGCCGCTCGCAAGGCAATCGAGGACTCGTTCTCGCGCGCCCTTAGCCGGACTTGCTATTGGCTCGACCTTGGCAACAATGCGTCTAGCGGCCAATTTATTCTCGGCCAGCCGCTGAACGCGCGCAACCGCCGCAAAGCGGAGCGGCTCCGCACGGTCAGTGAGCTATTTCCAGAAATCGTTGACGCAGACGCGGGCGAAGACCCGTTGCCAAGTTGTTCGGCGGTTGAAGCCCTGGACCGGCAGGAGCCGTTCATCAACCAGACGCTGGCTGCGAGTGCGTTGGCCATGCTGGCGCAACTCTTTCGGTACGGCAAAGTGACCCATCATGGCGCCTTCTTCAATGCGAAGTCAGGAAAGATGAGCGCATTGCCAGTCGATCCGGATCTTTGGTCGAAGATGCGGAGACGCTCCAAGAAAGCCGATTCCCGGACAGTTTGAGCTCTTGCAATGACAGCGGCGTATGGTGGAGCCGTGGAGGCTGTCTATGAAGATGACGCTCGATCCCGACTTGGCTATAGAAGCAAAAGCACTGGTCGCCTTAGCCTTTCGCACTGGCCCGATCGAAGACCTGCATGCAGGAAGGCCATGCACGGTCTGCAGTGGCAATCGGGAGATCTCCCACATCTCCGATGAAGAGATGAAAGCAATCATGAAGTCGGCGGTCGATACTCTCTATCGCCTCTTGTGGCAGCGGGACTGCGATCCTATGGCCTACAACGAAAATTTAGCGCTGGGCCGGCGCTACACCTTGCACTGGGATGATCCGGAACTCAAGGTGCCATCGAGGAAACGGTCACGCCCTAAGTGACCCATTTCACCAGGAGACACCCATGTTCAAAGAACTCGCTCCTTACCTGCGGCAGCGCGCAGTCCTGCTGACCGTCACCCACATCGAAGATGACCAAATTCGCGTGAACGTCATCCCGCAGAAGTTGAAGGATAGCGAGAACGCCGCGCTGACGACGCCTCTGACCGTAACTGGTACGGCAGACGAGCTTGACCGGGATCTGCCGGCGACTCTCGTCAACTTCGTCTCTGCGCACCTGCAGCTGAGAAACACACTGGATCGGGCGAAGGCGGAGATGGATGCTGCAGCGAAGACCGCTCAGGCAGAAGCCCGCTCAAAAAGTAAGTCCTCGACTACAAAGCCCGCGACGAAGCTGGAAGTTGCCGGGCCCGAACTCCCAAAGGCCCTGCCGTCGTCCGAGCCTCCGCGGATTGCCAGCCTTTTCGAACCGCCAGAGCCAACCGCGGTTCTCACTTCGGACGAGGACGAGGGGGAGGAAACTCTAGAAGAAGTTGCCGACGAGGATGGGCTCGGAGAAGCAGCCTGATACCCTCGCACCCCTTGACAGGGAGTGCAGCTGCGGGCCATCTCATGGGCATCCAAACTGGATAAGATTATTATAGTAAGCACGAGTTCTATGATAATCTAAATGAGAGAGCGACGCTCCCAACGGAGAGGTGTATGGCGCAAATCAAGCAAATCCAGAATGTTAGGTCCGCTGTTCTGAGCGGCACAGGGCGCGATGTCATCCGGCAGCTCAATCGCTCTCTGGAGCGGAGGACCGTAGCGGTCACCTTCGCGGACGACGAACAGGGGGCAGCAGCCGAGCGTGTCATTCATCAGGTAGTGGAGTTTTTACCGCAACTTATTCATGAGCGCCAGGAAGAAACCCTGAAAAGGGTGGTCAACGTCCTGTTGACGGACGTCACTCCTTCGAAAGCAGCGCGCGAGCAGGCCCGTATGCTCATTGAAGCCAAGACGGCCATTCTGAACAGCGGAGATTTTCTGCCCGCGACCGAAGTCGCGAAACTCGCCGGCTTCAGCGCCAGTAACCTCAGCGTGCAGCCGAACAAGTGGAAGCGGAACCGGGAAATCTTCGCTATCCAGCATGGCAGAGAGGATTACCTGCCGCTCTATGGCCTCGATCCGCGAGACCATCGTCCACGTAAGGAGATGGCGGAGATTCTCAAGATCTTCGGAGATGCGAAGGAGGGATGGGGACTCGCATTTTGGTTTGCCGGGCTGAACAGCTTCCTCGATGACGAACGTCCGCAGGATGTGCTAGCGACAGATCCCGAACAGGTGATTGCTGCAGCCAAGGATGAAATGGCCGAGTTGCAGCATGGCTAAACGAGCAGCAACCGGTGCTTCGCCGACCGTCCCCTCGAAGATCAAACTCGCCACCTGGAGTTCGGGCCAGACGATGTATCGCGTGCATGAAGCGACCTACGCCGTCGATCAATTCAACCCGAGCCCCAAAGGCAACGCTCGCTTCAGTCCGATCCTTGACCCCTCAGGAAACGTGATTCCAACGCTGTATGCCGCGACCACGCCCCGCGGTGCTTTGATGGAGAGCGTCTTTCGTGACGTTCCTTACCGCACAGGATTTAAGCACGTTGACGCTAAGAGACTGGAAGGCAGGGGGTGTTCGACGCTCCTGTTCCAGACTGACTTTCAACTTCTCGATCTGAGCAAGGTCGCCTTGCGCGGACTTGGCATTCCTCCTCGCCAACTCATCGACACGACGAAGGCACACTACCCTGTAACGCGTGGATGGGCCGAGCAAGTGTACGCCGCTCATCCCCGCATTCAGGGCTTTCTTTGGTCCTCGCGGCAAGATGACCGGGCGCTAGCGGTAGTGTTGTTCGGAAGCCGGGTGAAGGCGTCGGATCTTCTCGACGCCAAGCTCTCGCGCCCGCTCATCAGGAACGGCACGCCTGAGGACTTCGTCCTCGAGTTGGCAACCGACTTGAAGGTGCTGCTCAAGTAATACCTGCAGCCTTGGACACTGCAGCCTTGGCAACTCGACGACCTGCGTCTCCCAGAAAAGGGTGTAGCGCTGGCCAGTCCTCGTAAGGCTTTGCGCCGAGTGTCCGCACCTCGGCAAAGAGTTTCTCACAAGCCGGACCGTATCACTTCGAATAGAGAATCTCGTTGATTCCCGCCCGCAGCCGGCGGAAAGACAATGGGCGTCTGCCTTCCCAACTCTCTTCCAAAGGACATTTCATGAAACCATCGAAGCTCTATGAAGCGCTTCATGCGCTCATTGGCGAACGTGTGCCCCTGCACATCTGGGGCGCGTGCGGCGTCGGAAAATCACAGATCGTCTCCCAGGTCGCCAACGATCTCGACTACGACTTTCTCGATGTGCGTGCCGTGCAACTCGATCCGGTCGACCTCCGCGGCCTGCCTCGAATCGCAGCGGACCAGACGGAATGGGCGCCACCGAAGTTTCTCCCGACGACGGGAAAGGGCATCCTCTTCCTCGATGAGTTGACCTCTGCGCCGCAGATGACCCAGGCAGGCTGCTACCAGCTTGTACTCGACCGGAAGCTCGGCGAATATACGCTGCCTGATGACTGGGTTGTTATCGCCGCCGGCAATCCAGCCTCGGAGCGTGGCGTTCACTTCGCCATGCCGAGACCGTTGCGCAATCGTTTCGTGCATCTGGACCTTGAACCGGATCTCGACGATTGGTGCCGGTGGGCAGTCAAGGCTCAGGTCCGTCCCGAGATCATTGCCTTCCTGCGCTTCAAGCCGGAACTGCTGCATACTGCGGATGCGACCGCTGACGCCAACGCCTGGCCAACACCACGCTCCTGGGAGATGGCTTCGCAGGTGCTTTGCGGCATTGCCCGCCGCCAGAAGACGCAGCTTCTCACAGGAACCAGCGAATTTGAGGCGCAACTCCTGGATGGAACCGTGGGACCGGCAGCGGCCTCGGAGCTTGTCGCTTTCCTCCGATTGTTCCGCCAGCTTCCGTCGATCGACGAAATTCTGCTCAATCCCGCGACGGCAACGGTCCCCGACGGAGCCGTCCGCACAAATCGCGATCGCTACCGCCCTTGGCAGAGTGTTGAGCGACAGCTCAGTAGGCAGAGGACTCACGTATCTCGACCGGATGCCGACCGAGATGCGGGTGATGGCCATGCGCGATGCGGCAGCGCGGGACACCGCGATCACCCATACCCCGGAGTTCGTTCGCTTCGGGGTGGAATACCGGGAGGTCATCCAATGATTACGGAAAAGGCAATGCTCGCCGCCGTCCACATCAGTATTTGGACTGCTGTGAAACACGACCGAAAGGTCAGCCGCGATGTGGCGGATCAACATGGGGCGCATCAGGGTGCGGGTCGCTACAACAAGCAACTGTTGCGCGGCGCGGACAAGCTGGACGAACTTCGAATGCTCGCCGGGCAGATTCGGCAGTATTTCTACAAGATCACCCTACCCTGGTCGGACGAAGGATTTCGACTCTTGCCAGCGAATTTCTATTTCGATCTCATGGCCCGGATGCGTGAGTTCGAAGCGAGCTTCGAACAGGGAGTCGAGAGTTTTCTTCGGGTTTATCCGCAATACATCGAGCAGGTGAAGCCGGAGCTGAACGGCCTCTTCCGGGAGGAAGACTACCCGGTCGCGGAAAAGCTGCGGACGAAGTTTGGCTTGAAGGTGGAAATCCTACCCATCCCGACCGGCGCGGACTTCCGCGTTCAGATGTCGGCCGAAGAACAGGCGCGAGTCTCGCGCGAGATTGATGCGAGTGTCCGCGAGTCGCTGACACGCGGGACCGAGGACTTGTGGAGACGGGTTCGGGAAGCAGTCGCGCACATGGTCGACCGGCTGAACGAACCCGAGTCGCGCTTCCACAGCTCGCTGGTCACCAATGTACTCGACATCGTTGAGATATTGCCCCGACTCAACGTCAATGGCGACGCTGACCTGAACCGCTTCGCGGACCAGATCAAAGAGCGGCTTTGCAACTACTCTGCGCAGGACCTCAAGAAACACGACCTGCTGCGCGTCACGACGGCGGCCGACGCTGCCAACATCGTCGCCCAGATGGACGACGTGTTGCGCGGCCGAGAAGCGGCGGAAACCGTTCTTGGCCAGACCGCCGACGACATCTTCACCCGCATGTCCGCGTTCATGGAGGCGCCCGCGGCGGTATGAGAATTGAGACGCCGAACCTCGTGCCGTATTCAGAAGGCGCGCACCGCTCTGGTGCTTGACCACCCTTTCTTCGGCTCGCTTCTCTTTCGATTGAAAGATCGCGAGTGCCGGTCAATTCAAACGATGGCCACTGACGGGGTGTCGCTCTACTACAACCCTGATTTCGTTGAAACGCTCAACGCGGCGACCCTGGCCGGAACGCTGGCTCATGAGGTCATGCATCCGGCGCTGCACCATCATGTGCGGCGCTCGGGGCGCGATCCAAAGCGATGGAATATGGCATGCGATTACGCCATCAACCCTCTGCTTGTTGATGCCGGACTCAACCTGCCCGAGGGAGTCCTTCTCGATAATCGCTTTCGTGGAATGAGTGCGGAGCAGATCTATAACCTCCTTGACTCGGAGGCCTCACAAGATTCCGGCAGTGAGGACGAAGAGGGTGAGTCAGGAGGGGAAAGATCGAACGCTGATCAGCCGCCCGCCGGCGAAGCGAATGAACCGTCCGCTCCCATGACCGAAGGCGGAATCGGCCAAGTCCTCGATGCGCCTGTGTCCGACAAGGAAACTCCGACCATTGAGGAACAGATCCGGGAGTGGAATATAGCGGTCAACCAGGCGACGACGATTGCCAAACATGCGGGTAAGGTTCCAGCCGGCCTCAACCGGACTCTGGAAGGAGCGGCAGAGGCCGCCGTCGACTGGCGCGAACTGCTGCGGCGGCTCTGGTCGGAGACCATCCCAGCGGACTATAGCTGGATGCGCCCGAACCGTCGCCACCTCTGGACAGGGCTCTATCTGCCGGGAGTGGTGCGCGAGGGTGTGGGTGAGGTCGCGATCGCCGTCGACTGCTCCGGCTCGGTGAGCGCGCGTCAACTGCGGCTATTTGAAGCCGAAGTGCGTTCGATTCTTGAAGGCCAACGTCCGGAGCGCGTTTACGTTCTCTACTTCGACGCAGTGGTTCACAAAGTGGAGACGTACGAAGCCGGACAACGCATTGACCTCAACCCGGTTGGCGGAGGAGGAACGGAGTTCGGTCCGTGCTTCGAATGGCTCGACGATCGGGGCATTCGGCCGCAGACCCTGGTCTTTCTGACCGACCTCTACGGATCATTCCCACCATCCGCTCCCTCTTATCCCGTCCTGTGGGCTTCGACAGGAAGCCAGAAGGCCCCGTTCGGCGAGGTCATTCCTATGCAGGCTGCCTAGCCCCAAACGGGTCGAAGGTTGCGGTGCATCCGCACTGGCAAACGAGGATCTCGATCTCATCACCAATTATTCGATGGTCGCCCCCAATTGATTTGGGGAAGGAGGCTCTCTGTGAATCAGACATATCGCATTTTCACGGACGGCTCCGCGATCGGGAACCCGGGACCCGGTGGATGGGGCGCGGTTGTGATGCAAGGGAAACGACGTTGGGAAATGTCCGGCGCCTTTCCTTGGACGACCATCTCGGAGATGGAGTTGGTCGCAGCGGTACGGGCGCTTCGGCCACTTCCAGACCGGGCGCGCGTCGAACTGCATTCGGACTCGGAATACCTCATTTATGGAATGCGAGTCTTCGTCTTCCACTGGCAACGCCAGGGCTGGCGAAATCGCCGCGGAAGCCAGCTGCAGCACCGCGAGTTGTGGTCGGAGCTGATCGCGTTGAATGCCCAGCTTCACATCCGTTGGACATGGATCAAAGGGCACAACGGACATCTGGAGCAGAACCGCGCCGACAGACTGGCATATCAGGCCGCTCGTACTGCTCTGGGTGCAGCAGAAGGCCGCGGCTTGATGCTGGCACGAGTCTCACATTGTCACAGAAGGAGAAACACTAATGGCTTCAATTGCGGAAGCAAACTCGCTGTTTGAAATTGACATGGAACTCGATGGGCTTCTCGAAGAGATTCAAGAGCAAGTCGAGTCCGAAGGTGCAGGCCTCGGAAGATCTGGTGGCGCGGTTCCAACAATTCTGCGAAGCGCATGGCGAGAAGGTCGACCGGATCGGCCGCTTCGTGCGCATGATGGAGGCACGCGAACAGTATTGCCGCAGCGAGGCCGCGCGGCTAATCGATCGAGCTCGCGCCGCTGCCGGCAAAATGGAGCAGACCAAGAATATGGTGCTCTACTACCTGCTGAGCCGGGACCTCAAGAAGATCGAAGGCTATCAGTTCACGTTGCGCGCACAGAAGAACAGCCAGGACTCGGTACGAATCACCGACGAGGCCGCAGTGCCGAAGTGCTATTGCAGAATTGAGGCGCGGATTGACGGACTTGTCTGGGAGACGGCGCTCTCGCTTCTTCCTGATGAACTCTCTAAGTATTTGGAGTCGTCTGTTCAAGAAATGCGACCGAACGCGGACTCGATCAAAGCGGCTGCGATGCGTAATGAACGTGTCCCAGGGACGGAAGTGCGCCGCGGTTCGCATCTGAGAGTGGCCTGAAAACAGCTTGGGGGCGGAATCTACCTGCCTTCGAAAAGAACTGGGAAAATCCTTCGAGGTTTCCACGATTAGAGTTGCTGATTACGGCATTCTTTCGTTCTGCTCGTTCGTAACCAGTGACCTCGCACCGGCCGCAGCTACGGCTTCTGGCGTCTCGGATATGAACATACTTCCTTAATGGGTGCACCCGGTCCACCGCGGAGCTAGCGACGCTGCTCCCTTCGGTAGTCGCCCGGCCTTACTCAGAGCTGAAGTTTGTTTCGTTCCTCCCGCGAGCGGTCTGGTCGCTCCGCGTGACAGCGAGAAGCTTTTCGATCTTGCCGAAGTCACGCAACACACCCCGCAATGCACAGAGCGCGAGGTTCGCCGTTGCCGGAGCATAGCGAGAGACGAGCGTCTGGCGCAGCTGAATGGTCGCGGCATAGTCGAGTCGCGACCAGGGAAAAAGCTCTGCGGGCATTGAGGATCCCAGCATCGTCACGATACTCTGCAACAGTTTCGCCATTGTCAGTTGCGAGGACGGCGCCAGACGCGAGAGATACGCCGCCATCGGAGAGAACTGTGGGCGTGGAGGAGGGAAGGGAATGAGGTGGGTAAATGGGTATTTACCACCTTCAGCATCTATGCCAGAGATCTCCATACCTACGGTATACGGAAGAACTATGGGTTCCTGTCGGGTGCTTCCATATGGTTAATGCGCCATCCACCTAAACCCGCGATGGAGTTTCAGCCCCTGGAACCTGTGTTACCACTGGGACCAGTCGCCACGGGAGAGAACCCACGTAGCCAGAAGGAAATTGCTGGTGGCGTGGGCGACGATGGTGTCGCTGATGCGGCCTTTCCATTTCATGACACCTGCGAAGGCCAAGCCGGCGAAGGTCCCTACGATCCATTGCGGACCGTGCATCAGGCCGAAGGCTGCGGAGGACAGGCCGATCGAGAAGGTCGTGACTGCGGAGAAGGGCACTGAGTCGAATTCCCGGTTTACCAGGCGACGGGCCAGGTAACCGCGGAAGGCGAGTTCTTCCGCGATCGGAACTGTGATAACTGCTGCGGCGACGCGAAAGGCGATCCAGGACCATCGAGCGGCAGGAGGAAGTGCTGCCAGAGCTTCGCCGAGCTGGCTTGGTGCGGCGCTGTGTGACCAGAACGACGGAATGAGCCAAACCACGAAGACTACTGCTCCGGTGACGGGAGCGAGCCAGCCAAAGCGCCAACTGATCCGCTTCAACTCAGGCATGTAATGCCAGATGGCGATAGCCGCGACCAGGAAGCGCAGTGGATAGAGCCATTCGAAATGTCCTGACGCGGCCTTGGATATGAAGGATGCCGCGAGAATGGCGAGAAAGGGAACCAAGTAGGCGCCGATTGCAGGCGATTCGCCGGACTCATCGAGTTCCGGCTCGATCAAAGCGGGATTGGCTGCGACGGCGCCAGTGGCGGAAGAGACGGCACCCGAAAGAAATGGGCCGGGAATGGTGCTTCCGGCTCGGGCGGCGTCGGGGGCCGTTGCGTAGTTCGGAATTTTTCTTACCCACGCAAGTTTGCGCGTAGCCATGGAAAAGCGCAAATCCGACGGAGTAAATGCGATCCATCCGGCCTGTGAGTGGAAACCCACCATCGCAATTTCGCTGTATCCGGCGTTGCCGATCAACACAAGCGCCGAGATGCGGAGGACGTTCAACGTCCAGACGCATACCAGAGCGCAGGGAATCAGCAGAAGCGCCTGGGGAAAGCGGCTCTCTTTGCGAAAGTACCAGAGCCAGATTGCGGTGAACGCAAGCACCAGGCCGAGCCCTTCCAATCCTGAACAGGCCTCCGCAATGAAGATGCTGAAACGTTGTGTGCCTATGACAAAAGAATCCGGATCGACGTAGATGTTGGGCAGGAAAAGGCCCAGCATGGTCTTTACAGAATGAAAGGTGAGGATCTGCAGGAGTCGGCCAGGTGCAGAGCTGGATGTATCCCAGAGGGATTGCATCGGGAAGCCGCAGGCACCACGCGAGAGCGCCTGCGAGTGTGGCATAGAGCCAGAGCCGCTTGGTCCTGCGAAGGGTACCAACCCAGGTCTCGAGTGGAACGCAGGCCAGGGCCAGCAGAGCAATTCCAACAAGAAGAAGAGCGCGAAGAACGAGATGGGCCATCATGGATCCGGCCAGGAAGCCGAATCCATGAAGCGCGGCAATATCGGCCAGCAAGATCGTGAGTACGCAGGCCAGGTGAGCGAGGAAGAATCCCGATGCCGAAAGGGAGTTCCTCTCTTTGTGTCTTCAACTCAGAGTAGCCGAGGCCCAAATAGACGGCGTACGAAGCGATGCCGAAGGGGGCAAACGGGCCAAGAAGGGAAAAGGCGTGGGGAGTCACGGCGAGCAGAAAGATGTCTGCTCCGAGGATCCCCGCCAACAGAAACAAACGCCCAAGAAGAAGGCGGGGAAATCCAGACATTACTCTTGACGGGGAGTAGTTCTTCCCAGTCGATGCGCAGTCTGCTGGCAATGGCGATTCAGTTCCCGACTACCCTTTCGAACGTCGCGCATGGGCGACCGACAGAGAGCCGGCAAGAAGCGCCAGCCCACTGATAGCCAGACTGGGGTCAACTTCGGGAGCAGTTCTTGGTACGGCAGTGGGACCGGGACCGTCAAGTGCACGCGCACTAGGAACAGCCGTGAGCGAGAGAGCAAGGGCTAAGAGCGAATACTTCAGAATCGCTTTCATGTTTTTGACCTCTTGAAGTAGATTGCCGCTCGTTTCGCGGGTTGGCAGGACTCTAATCGACTCTGCCTCAGCGTGAGAAACATGGTACCCCAGTCCTTTGATTTTCGAACAGTAACAAAATTGAACTCTTTAGTACCACTCGGAATAGGCAGGTCGCACCCGCTGGGCGGGGAGACCAGATCCGTTTGAGGCTGGAAGCCGCTAGCACTCGGACCGTCCAATTGTTCTGCTGCAACCGAACTTCCGGGGCGCTGCTGGGCAGCCAGACCGGAAGGATCCAGTAAGGAAAGGCCGTTCGAGTTAAAGAGAAAACTGCGCTCGGCCTCTCCGAGTTGCTGTCGGGGCGAACTTTCTTGCGGGCAACGTTATCGTCGAACACGCCGTTCTTGTCATGGGTGGTCTTGATGCACACAAACACATATGGATTCGATTCGGCCTGGACTGCACAGTGGTTTATTGCGGAATTGAATCTGGACTCTCACGCCTGACATTTTCCAGCGCCAGCGCAGCATATCCGGTCGCGGCGTCAGTCATAAATCGGCCTATGTCGCTGTCGGGATCGCGTGACGTGTTCAGCGAAGAAGCCCACCAACTCCCATCCTTTTTTGACTGATGCTGTTCGAGCCACTGGAATCCACGGGTCAGTCACAGGGTCCTGTGGGTTTACTCCGGCTTTCTCAAGCGCAAGAACAACTAGACCGGTCGCGCACCCGTCGCTCTCAGCCGTGTTACTCATCTGTCTCCAAAGATCCAGCAAGTAGCGCCGCCTGCCAGGTTGCTGGTCCAAAGATGGAAGCGCCCAGCCTCCGTCCTGTAGCTGAAGATCGGCGATTTTCTCGATTAGCCTCGTGCGATCTGCTTCCGCCAGCAATCCGGGCATTCGGGCGGATGCCCACAGTACATAGAGTTGGCTCATCAATGGCTGTGTCGCATACTGCCGATGGAGATAGCTCTGCAGCAGGTCCTGATGTTCGCGAACCCCCGGCTTGCTGGCATAGTGATCGGGAGCATTACCGAGAGCGATCGCCATAAGCGCCGCGCCCTGATATCCCGATTCCGGCGATTCCCACGGAGCCAGATGAAAATCTTGCCAATTCCAGGCGCCCGCGTTTTCCCCCGTCTTCTCCTGCAGCGCCCATGCTTCGTCAAAAGCAGTCTGCGTAACGGGGCTGAGAAACCCGTGTGCAGCATCGTAGGCGGACAGGATCACTGCATTCAGTACCGCTTCTGTCGCATGGGACTGCGCTGTCTTCCCCGGACCGGCCGCTGCATCGGTGTAGAACGGAGTCATCTGTGACCAATCGGTGACCCGCTTCTTAACGCTCGCCAGCATGGCCGTCTCAGGGCCGGTCATTTCCTTCTCATCGAGTCGTTGCCGAAGCGCCGGTCGCACCAGCGCATACGGTACGACCGTGTGGCAGGAAATGCAGACTGTCGCATGGTCCATCTGAGCCGACGGCCAGTTTTGCCACCATACCTCACGCGCATCCAGATAGCGCGCGGCGGCCGCCGGATTCCAGTTCTTCAGATAACTGGGTGAGGTGGCAGCGGAGGCTTCCCTCACTTGGATCGCTCCCCAGATACCAATGCTCCCAATGCACAGGGCCACTAGCAGAAGCATGTATGCGGCCCGGATTCTCATGCCTATCCTCCTCCTTCGTCAGCGCAATCTGCTGGCCCGGAGTGCTTTGTTGGTCATGCCCCAAAGTTCAGAGTCGTCAGGTTCGATTCTAGAATGCAGCGGATGCAATCATCGTACTCCGGATTACTTTTCACGAGTCTCAAACCGGGATGCTCGCTTCATTGCAGGCCCTCGTTGCGGGGTTACCTAGTTACTAAAATGCACACCAGATCTTTGTCACAACAGCTTCGTCGATGTCATATCCTCGGGTCCACCGAGTTAAAGCGGAGGTATCGCGTGGCTGGTCGGTCGACGATTTTATCCCTTCTGCTGGTTGGTATGACTCTGTGTGCGCCGGGACAGACAAACGCTGTACAGGCTTCGCCAGGAGCCAGCGTAGCAGCCGCTCCAGCGGCAGAAACAGGGTTGAAAACCTACACGGTTCCTTCCGGAACCAGGATTCTGCTTTCGCTAAAGAGTGAGATCAGCACACGTGCCGCAGCGCCGGGTGATCCGGTGTATCTGGTATCCGATTTTCCGGTGGTCGCAGAGGGCGTCGTCGTGCTTCCTGCCGGCATGTACGTCAAGGGAATCATCGACCGTGTCGTGCGGCCTGGGAAGGTGAAGGGACGTGCTCAGCTTCAAATGCATTTTGTATCAATCATCTTTCCGAATGGCGTGGAGATTGCTCTTCCTGGCTCGCTCGACAAAGTGCCAGGCTCCAGCGGAGCAGCGGTCAAGAACGCAGAGGGAACTGTCGAGCAAGGAGGAACCAAGGGGCGCGACGCAAAGCAGATTGCCGGCACAACCCTTGAGGGAGCCGGAGTTGGCAGCCTCGTCGGATACGGTACGGGAAATGTGGGGATGGGGGCCGGAATCGGCGCGGGCGCTGGAGCGGCAGTAGGCGTTTTGACCACTCTCCTCACGCGCGGCAGCGACATTGTGTTCCCGGCCGGCACAACATTGGAAATGGTACTTAGCCGGCCGCTCGTGGTGCAACAGACCCAGCTGGCTGGCATGCCTGGCTACACCGGGATGACCGCTCCTGCCGGACTGCAGCAATCGCCAGCGATCGTACCCAAACCCGACAACTAGACTAGAACGGAACAATCGCGACCGATGGAGGTCGCGCTTTGGTATTTTGTCCCGGACCGCAATGCAGGGACGACCGAATCGGGGCCACCGAGAGTTGGCTGGGTGGAATCCTTTGTGCGAAATAGACACGAATTCCAGAGGTTGAATGCAAGCCTGTAACCTGCAGAACCATTAAATTCTGGCCTGACTCTTGAAAATAGCGGCTCTTGATGATCTTATTAGAACAATCAACAATTCAGACCTAGCGGTCTTCTGCATATCAGGAATCAAATTGCGCTCACTTCGAAAGGTTCGAACCTTCTCTGAAGCGTGTCCGGGCCATAGACAGGCGTTTTGGACCCCCAGTGAACCTGAAGTCCCTGTGAAGTTCTTCATGCCTTGGCATCCGCAGCAGAGAGTGCGAATGCTTGGTGGTAATTCCAATTACCGCAAAGAATGGGTTCTACAAGGCTGTCAGCGGTATGGATGCGGGAGAACCTCGTCATCTGTGGACAGTGTGAAGCCCAGGCAGCGCAGAACCACGAGTCACTGTGCGCACTTTAGTCACCGATGCCTAGCAGCTTTCGTTTCCGATGTCAATTACGTCGGTTACCGCTATTGTGCCAATATTGATTACCACTGTTGTATTATTGCCAAAGGTTTCTGAATTCATATAGCCCACTTGAGGGCTTACAAACCACCCCGGTCAGGATTGGGCGATGGAATGAGTGCATGCTCCGAAATGTGATCGGTCAAGGCATAGCCAGGATGCATGCCATCCCAGGCGCAGTTTCGCCTCCTAAGGGCACATTCCTACCCCGCCTCGTTTAGGAGTCTGAAGTGACGAAGAAATTTTCGGCCCTCCTTTTTGCCGTCATGGCGTTGAGCATACTAATCCCGTCCTATGGACAAAATGTAATCAACTGCTCCTCGGGCTTCACTTCGTCCGGCACATGCGGCGTGGGTACAGCGGGGAGCGGAGTGAGTTGGCCTATCTTTGGCAGCGGCGGCACTAGTGCAGGGCTGTCTGGTTCCGCGATCAATCTTCAGCCGACAGGAAGCGTTCACGCTCCAAACAATGTCAACTACCAAACGCCGGTAAACGTCCAAGCTTTTGCGGCCACTTTCAGGTTCGTTCCGAATGCATGGAACCTTGCCTTCGTGCTTCAGAACGCGACGCACAATGGCGGGGCTGGACCAATGCCGGGGTATGCACTTGCGCAAAGTTTCACTTCCGGGGCAGGGTGCGAAGGAGGCTTCTATCAGGCGTTTGGGACACTCCACCTCCGAACAACATCTTTGCGCTGAATCTTGACTCAGGCAATCTGCTCGTGAACAGCCTCACGCCTTTTTATAGCAATGTTCAGATCTATCAGCAGGTTCAATCCCCCTGCATTCCCGACGACAGCCAACCGTGGTTTTACTACACTAATAAAGTGAGCACTTCGCCAGTGCCTCTCAACTCACCGGCCACCACATATCAAACAACCACCGGCCACACTTATTCCGCATCGATCTACTACACTGGCAGCAACCTCACGCTCAATGTGTACGATGTGACTGCCGGAGGCACTTGCAGCCCGGTAACTTCGGGAACCTGCTTCACTTATACGTGGTATAACTTTAGCATTCCCTCATGGGTAGACGGCACTACGGCGTATGTCGGTTTTGGCGGATCGACAAACGGCAGTTCTCCCGGCCCGTTGCTCGTCGACACGTTTACCTATAATGTGCTATCTGTGGCTGGTACGCCATCAATCTCACCATCGGGCGGAACGTTTGCCACCACGCAATCAGTAACGATCTCCGATGCTTCTTCGGGCTCCATCATCTGTTACAACACCACGGGGAACCCGTCAACCAACGGCATAGGTGGCTGTGCAAACGGAACTCTCTATACAGGCGCGATTAGCGTATCGAAGGGGGAAACGATCTATGCAGTCGCGGGAAGTGGAACGTCGTACTATGGCGACAGCGCCGTGACCAGTGCGGCGTTCAACATCACTGGGTACGGCTCGCAGCCGACGTATTCGGTTGCTCCGGGAATTTATCAGGGCCATCAGACTTTAATCCTGACAACCACGCAGGGGGGTGTGATCTGCTATAGCACGTCCGGATCTCCGGCAACAGACGGATCGACCGGCTGCACGACTGGAACGAAATATGCCAGCCCCATCACCATCTCCTCGAATGAGACGGTCTATGTCGTTGCGGGTGGGACGGGCTACACGGATAGCGGCGTCGGTTCGGCGACTTACGTGATCAGTCCTTTCGCTGTAGTGTCTGGCTATACAGGTTCCTATCCTGCCAATAGTCCAACTTTCTCGCCAGTTCAGGGGACGTATTCAGGCCCGCAGTCCGTCACGCTATATTCGACCACTTCAGGGTCGAATATCTGCTATATAGCATCAGCTACTCCGCCGGCCCTGCTTCCCACGCCGGACAATCTGGGCGGCTGCGCAGTCGGCACGCCTTATGCTGGAGCAATCTCTGTATCTTCCAGCACGACGATATACGCTTCTGCGGGCACCAAGGTAGGCGCGAACGTGGCGGGGACCGGACCTTCCAGTTCGGTCAGCAGTGCTACTTACACGATCGCAGGCTCTCAGGCGGCTACGCCGAACATTAGCCCAGCGCCGGGAACCTACACCACTCCGCAAAATGTAACCATCACAGACTCTACCCCTGGCGCAACGATCTACTACACCACCGACGGAACTATGCCGACCACCTCTTCGAGCCCGTACACAGGCCCGATTATGGTCAGTGCGACGGAGACCCTGGAGGCGATCGCCGCAGTCACGGGCGAGACCATCAGTGCGGTCGCCTCCGCTGCCTACACCATAACCTCCACGCCGCCTGCGGTCTCAACGCCGACCTTCACACCTCCGGCGGGAGCTTATACTTCCCCGCAGTCGGTGACCATCTCCGATGCCACCTCCGGCGCAACCATCTACTACACCACCAACGGAACGACGCCTACAACTTCATCCGCAGTCTATTCAGGGCCGATCACGGTAAATTCGACGGACACGCTGGAGGCCGTCGCGGTAGCTGCGGGCGACACCAACAGCGCGGTGGCCACGTCGACTTACACCATTAGCCAGACCGCGGCCAAGCCAACGTTCTCTGTGCCGGGAGGAACTTATAGTAGCGCGCAGTCGGTGACCATCTCCGATGCCACCTCCGGTGCGACCATCTACTACACCACCAATGGAAGCACGCCAACCACTTCATCCGCTGTCTATGCGGGACCGATTACGGTAAGTTCGTCGGAGACCCTGGAAGCCTTTGCGGTGAAGAGCGGCGACACCAACAGCGCCGTCGCCTCCGCTGCCTACACCATAACGCCAACGAAGACGGTCTCTACGCCGACCTTCACACCCCCGGCAGGGACCTATACTTCGGCGCAGTCGGTGAGCATCTCCGATGCCACCTCTGGTGCAACCATCTACTACACCGCCAATGGAACGACGCCAACCACTTCATCGGCAGTCTATTCAGGGCCGATCACGGTAAGCTCGACGGAGATGCTGGAAGCGATCGCGGCAGCCCCGGGCGACACCAACAGCGCCGTCGCTTCCGCTGCCTACACCATAACGCAACCGACGACGGTCTCTACGCCGACGTTCTCACCCCCGGCAGGGACTTATAATTCGGCGCAGTCGGTGAGCATCTCCTGTGCCACCTCTGGTGCAACTATCTACTACACCACCAATGGAACGACGCCAACCACTTCATCGGCAGTCTATTCAGGGCCGATTACGGTAAGCTCGTCGGAGACCCTGGAAGCCATTGCGGTGAAGAGCGGCGACGCCAACAGCGCCGTCGGTTCCGCTGCCTACACCATAGGCTCCTCGGCGCCGCCACCTACGGTCTCAACGCCGACCTTCACACCCCCGGCGGGCGCCTATACTTCGGCGCAGCCGGTGAGCATCTCCGATGCCACCTCTGGTGCAACCATCTACTACACCACCAATGGAACGACGCCTACAACTTCATCGGCAGTCTATTCAGGGCCGATTACGGTCAGCGCGACGGAGACGCTTGAGGCGATCGCGGCAGTCACGGGCGACACCAACAGTGCAGTTGTGTCCGCTGCCTACACCATAAGCTCCGTGCCACCTACGGTCTCAACGCCAACCTTTACACCTCCGGCGGGGGCTTATGGTTCCCCGCAGTCGGTGGCCCTCTCCGATGCTTCTGCGGGCGCAACCATCTACTACACCACCAACGGAACTACGCCGACCACCTCCTCTAGCCCGTACACAGGCCCGATTATGGTCAGCACGACGGAGACCCTGGAGGCGATCGCGGCAGTCACGGGCGAGACCAGCAGCGCGGTCGTGTCCGCCGCCTACACCATGACGCCGCAATCTGCGCCAACGACGGTCTCAACGCCGACCTTCACACCGCCAGCGGGGGCCTATACGTCCGCGCAGTCGGTGACCATCTCCGATGCTGCTGCCGGCGCAACCATCTACTACACCACCGACGGAACTACGCCGACCACCTCATCGGCGGTCTATTCAGGGCCGATCACGGTAAGTTCGACGGAGACGCTGGAGGCGATCGCGGCAGTCACGGGCGACACCAGCAGTGCGGTCGCCTCCGCTGCTTACACCATAAGCTCCGTGCCGCCTACGGTCTCAACGCCGACCTTCACACCCCCAGCGGGGGCCTATACCTCCGCGCAGACGGTGAGCATCTCCGATGCCACCGCGGGCGCAACCATCTACTACACAACCGACGGAACTATGCCGACCACCGCCTCGAGCCCGTACACCGGCCCGATCACGGTCAGCGCGACGGAGACGCTGGAGACGATCGCGGCAGTCACGGGCGACACCAGCAGCGCGGTTGCATCGGCTGCTTACACCATACCCTCCCACCCTGACTTTATCCTTAGTACATCGTTACCCTCGCTCACAGTCAACTCGGGCGGCCAAGGGGCGCTTACGCTGACGGTGACGCCGGTGAATGGGTTCGACTCGCCCGTGACCTTTGCGTGCTCCGGGCTGCCGAGCGGTGCCACATGCTCCTTCGACCAAGAAACGGTGATACCCTCGGGCGAAGTGGCAACAACCCAGCTCACCATCTCCACGAGCGCGCAATCCTCTGCCTTGCACCGGGATTCCCGACCATTCTTCCCGCTGACAATGGTGGCTATGACGGTGTGCTTCTTGGGATGGAGAAAGCGACGCGGCGCGTCTCATTGGATGTTGCCGGCGATAGCTCTCGCCAGTCTGGGGCTTCTCCTTGGCTGCGGGATCTTCAGAGGCAGCTTGACGCCACCCACGTCGGCTACTTCGACAGTAACAGTAATGGCAACCTCCGGAACCATGCAGCAAAAGGCGACTATTGCGCTCACTGTCAAATAGGACCGTGAGCAAACCCATCTCTCAGCGCGGACTTCGACGAACATCCTTCGCATAAAGGCGAGGAGCTTCCACATCCGCCGACCAAGAGTCGCGGGGTTGCGGCTGTGGGCGCGCCATGGTTTCGTCCTAGTGGCGTGGGAGTAATGACTGGCGACTGCGGCAACCCGACAGGAGCAGTGATACCGGTATAGGAGGGCATGCCAGCTAACTGCGCTTGTTGAATTACGAGCGGACGGTTCAGCACCATTTCCACTGTAGTCCCCGGCGGGAACACAATGTCGTTCCCACGTGCTAAAAGGGGCTCAGAACAGCTATCGCCGCTCTGGCACCGACGCCGATTCCGGCCCCCATTCCTGCGTTTCCGGTTCCCCCTCCGGCCAGGCTGCCAACTCCGGCTCCCTCGAGGGTTGTGCCAGTAATCTGCTTTGCATCGTGCCCCATGCTGCTTCCTTGCACAACAGTGCCTTCGGAGTTCTTGACTTGTGCCCTGCTGGAGCCTGGAGCCTGGCACTTTGTCGAGCGATCTAGGTAACGCAATCTCCACACCGTTTGGAAAAATAATCGACCCGAAACGCATCTGAAGCTGGGCGCGCCCCTTCACCTCACCCAGCCGCTGGACATGATCGATGTACCCCTTTACATACATCCCTGCAGGCAGTACGACGGCGCCATTTTCGACCACAGGGAAATCAGACACGAAATACGCCGAGCCCCCAGGCATCGCAGCACGCGCACTGATCTCGTTCTTAAGCGAAAGCAGAACTTTAGTTTCGGAGGGAACAGTGAAGGTCTTCAAACCGGTTTCTGTTCCCGGAGTGACGGTGCCACCGGCTCCTGGCGAAAGGGGAGCAACAGGCGCCTGTGAGGGTGCGCACGGAATGATGGCAAATACCAGAAGGGAAAGGCCTGGCGAGGGGTGGTCCACCTGACACCTGCAATTCCGCTCGGTGGGCCGAGCGTTTGAAATCGACCGGACAGTTGCGACGAAGAATCAGTGGGCAGACTAGTAATGAGGAAATTTTTCTATTACGCTCGCCGAATTTCTCAATCAGCTGACGTCTTTAGCAATAGAATACTTCCGAGCTTATCGCGAAAGTTTGAATACTTGGTGGCAAAGGTTGTTGAGGCATTGAACGTTTCTGTGGTTCTGACGACTGCGGCGGGAGAGCCCAGGCGGATGTGCTGCTTGAACTCGACGAGCGATCAGCCCTGCCGCAGATCTACATTCGGACGTAGTAATGGATACCTGGCTACCCGCTATCAGACGGATAGATGATGAATTCATGCCTACGGCCTCGCCTGTTCTCGATTACCCACAAGTTGAAGTCCGGCTAGTTTAGATAGGTTTTTTCAGATCCCGGTGTGGTGTCGTCACGGGCAAGACATATGTTTAGGCGTGCGAGTTTTGACTGTAGCGGCCAAGAATTGGTCTTCGATAGAATGTCCACTATGAACCTCCTGTGTTTCTCGGAGCAAATCTAGGAACTTGTTGAAATAGGTACCTGTTTGCGTCGGGGGTTGGCATCCATTCGTCTAACAGACATGCGTGGAGACGAGCGGGATCAGGACGGTATGTTCAGCTATATATCGTTGCAGCAGCGTGTGCCTCAGGATCATCCATTGCGGGCAGTTCGCAAGTTGACGGATGCGGTGCTGCGGACGTTGAGTCCGGAGTTCGATCTGTTGTATGCCGACTCCGGCCGTCCCTCGATTGCACCGGAGTACATTCTGCGGGCGCTGCTGTTGCAGGTGTTCTACTCCGTGCGTTCGGAGCGGTTGCTGGTCGAGCAGATCGACTATAACCTGCTGTTCCGCTGGTTTGTGGGCCTTGGCATGGACGACGCGGTATGGAACCATGCGGTGTTTTCCAAGAACCGCGATCGGTTGCTGACCTCGGATGTGGCGCAGCAGTTCTTCGCCGAGGTGAACAAGCAGGCGAAGAAGTTCATGTCCGACGAACACTTCACCGTAGACGGCACACTGATCCAGGCCTGGGCCTCGCAGAAGAGCTTTCGCTCCAAGGATGGCTCCGACGATGACGATGGTACGGACTTTCGCGGACAGAAGCGCAGCAACGATACGCATCAGTCAACCACCGATCCGGATGCGCGGTTGTACAAGAAGAGCTACGGCAAGGAGTCGAAGTTGAGTTATCTTGGCCATGCTCTGGTCGAGAACCGCAACGGTCTGATCGCCGCGGCGATGGTGACGCACGCCGACGGTTATGCCGAGCGCGATGCAGCACTGTTGATGCTTGCCGAGAAGCAGGAAGGCCGCTCACGCCGCATCACGGTGGGCGCCGACAAGGCCTACGACACGAAGGATTTCGTCAGCACGGTGCGGGAGTTGAACGTGACGCCGCACGTTACCAGGAACGACAAAGGCCGCACTAGCAACCTGGACCGCAGAACCACGCGCCAGCCCGGCTATGCCATCAGCCTGAGCCGCCGATGGCTGATCGAAAAGGGATTCGGATGGCTGAAGCAAACCGGCCCGCTGCGCCAGGTCAAGTTGCGAGGTCTGGAGAAAGTGGACTGGCTGTTCGTCTTCAGTTGCGCGGCGCACAACCTGATCCGGCTGCCGCGACTGATGGCTCAACCACCAGAAATGCTCCGGGAGAAGTGTGCCTGAGCAACGGTTGCGAGCCTCGGGGATGATTCCCTGAGGCTTGCAAACACCTATAAACACCGGCAAGAACTGTACTTCAAACAGATTTCGAACAGAAAGAAATGAAAATCGCCAGGAAAGACGCCGCAATTAGGCGAATTTCAACGAGTTCCTAGAGTTGGTTTCTGGCGTTTCGCAAGCGGGCGAAATTCGACGATCGCGAAGGCGGCGGCGGAATGTATCTCTCGAGCTTTGTGATCCGCCCAACTCGACTCGCTCATCCCTTCCGAGTTGTGAAATGCATTCCCTTGTGCGTATGCGGGGACTCTCGCGATCAATAGAGGACGTCAACGGCCATGCTCTTCCACCCCTGAGAATAAGATTGGTATCGACCAAGGGCGAATTCTCGGCTGATCAAGGGCAACCTGGCCAGCTTCGGGATTCTCCGCATCTTCGACCGACACTCCCAATGGGAGATCTTCTGCTCGACGCGCGATAACATGGCCGAGTCAAGGGTTGGCACGCCTGCTCCCTTTAATCTTGCCGCGAGCTGGCGGTAGCGCTCGGTAGTCGCCAGGAAATGGTCCTCGCATGAAGCTCGAGCTTTTGCGAGATTCATTACGTAACCCACGTCCCCTGAGGTTTCTCCAAAAACCTGCGACGCATGTTGGCGATAGTCATTGAGCGGTTTGGGGATAAGGCCGACTGGCGCCACCGCGGACACTATTGTCGCGATCCAGGCGTCATGAGTCCATCCGTCGACCAACGGCAAGATTAGCGACTTGTATTTCGCGGCGAAACCCATTGCCGCACCTGCTGCGAACCATGTCGGATCTCTCAAAATGACCGAGGCGCCAGTCATCCCTGTAACTTTTCGGCGAGCACTTAAGCAAAACTTCCTCGACTGCCACAGCGTCGAACCTATCGACTTTAGATCCCGATCAACGAGGTTGACATCGCAGAATATCAGACCAGGGTTAGGCTCGCGCCGGAACTCGTCGGCAAACATCCGAAGCTTGTCGGGATGCCAGACGTCGTCCTGGTCGGAGCAGAGAATCAACTCACTGGAAGTCAGGTCCACGGCCTTCGCGAAGTTCTTGCTATAGCCAAGGTTTACTTCGTTGAGTTCGAGCCGGACCGCGAATGGAGCACGTTTGCCAAATGCCCGGATAACCTCGACAGTGTCATCCGTGGATGCGTCGTCGCAGACGACCAGCTCGGCGGGAAGAAGCGATTGCGCCGCAAAGCTCTCCATTTGCTGGAGAACGTGTTTGACCCCGTTGTGGGTGCACATCGAGATTGAGATTGATGGGTCGCTCATGTCCGGCCCGGGTTTCCCGAGGAATCGAGTATATGCACATTGCCACCTACAGGGTTCTGCTCCAATAAGTCTGGACCTTCCGGCGGGACACTAAGGCGGAGGCTTCTGAGGACAAGCGACTCCTCACGATCGGTCGCCTTTCCTCAACAGGTCGATGTTGCCGACTGCATTGTTCGGCACACTAACCTGACCACTTCGATCACGAAAGCTCCCTCGTGGACCTGCTATCCAGAGATTCGTACTTACCGCAGATGCGATCGAATACTAGTAGTCTTGCACTTACACTCCAAGAGAGTCCTCGACCTCAGCACACAATACCGATTCAAGACTCGTGGTTGAGCGCTCCCAAGTCAATTGTTGAACGAACTTCAGGCCGCTTTTAGCTAATTGGATGCGCAAATCACGGTCCCGAATTAGACGCAGAACGTTCTTTGCCAGTGCACTCGGTGACCTAGGCGGACAGGTCAATGCGGTCTCGCCGTTAAATGCAAATTCTCGGTGCCCGTCAATGTCCGTCGCAACAAGAGCTGCTCCACAGAGCAAAGCTTCGCAGCCCGTAAGACCCCATCCCTCTGTCCTACTCGGGGCGATGAAAATGGCGGCACGGTTGTATAACTTTCGCAACAACTCGGGCGAGGGGTTCTGATGGTACTCTATCCAATCCGGAAGCGATTTGGGGGGCGCTGGAACTCCGAACAAGATGGCGGAGGCGTCCGGCTCCTCTTCTCGAACCAAATGCAGAGCCTGGAGTCCTTCTTCACATCCCTTCCATTCGGATTCATGGTAAAGCATCATCAACTGATTAGCCTTCCGCTCCTCGGAACGAGTTACTATCTGAAACTTGTCCATATCCAGCCCGTAAGGAATGTAGCACGCAGTCTGACCTAGCCCCCGTGCGACTTCCTTCAACCACATAGAAGGGACTACTTTTTGCAGGTTAGCCCTCCAAGTTGCATATACTCTCTCCGCTGGTCCATCCCAAGTTTCCAGGTGCTGAATGTAGTAAAAACCACGTCCCTTCGCTTTTGAGTAATGGCTCACCCACTCTGCCGTCCGCCAATGAGTAGCAAAAACGATATCTCCGTTCGGCACATAGCGTTCGGAGAGCGAAGGGACACAAGTGAGGCGGACGTTTGGCTCCATTTTGATCCAGTTATCAGGTGAGTAGTGGCCGGTTATCTTCTTTTGCATATAGCGAACCGCATTCTTCAAATGATCCAGCTTGGTTGGATTGAGGACCAGTCTGCCAGGATGGAGAACCGTTACATCGTGACCTCGTCTCGAAAGATTGTTCGCGTACTGGTAAACAGTGCGGAAGCCACCGCATGGCGTCTCGCCCGTACGTGGCATGACAAAACTGATTCTTAGGCTGCAACTCATCCTTTCACCCCCATTAGTTCTCCTCACAGAGGACAAAGTGTCTGGCCACCCGTCTAGACACATCTGACAATCGCGGCAAACGGATCGGGCAGGGAGCATTGAGGCATTAGAACGCCGCTAAACCGGTCAGTCGAGATTACTCTCACACACTGCTTACGAAACACGTTCTAATCACTCTGATAAGCAGCCAATCCAGCGTAAACCCTATTAGGCCAGGTGCTTCTTCAGAATATGTGAGCGAGTGCAGTGCATTGCAACATGCGTATGCCCACGCGTCGCCAAAAGTGATGCAATACCCATATTTCGCAGTTTCTGGGGATTGGCTGTAGCGGTCTCGATGATCGCCGCCAGAACGTCAGATCTACCAGAATTGATCAGCCAGCCGGTCACACCGTCTTCGACGTGGGGTCGCAAACCGGGAGTATCCGATGCAATCACCGGGACGGCCTGCGCATTAGCATCGAATAGAACACGAGGCTGTTCATCTGTCAGGCTGGGAATAAGTAGTGCGTGGTAGCTCCGAACCAACGCAAAAAATGGTGTGCCATAAGGTATGGGATCGAAGACTGACAGTCGCACACTGGAAAACGCAGCTACCGAACCTCTGCACTTTTGCCGGAGGGGTCCGTCTCCAATGATATCCACTCTCGCCCTGATTCTGCGCCCGTCAAGAATCCGGAGTGCCTCCAAAAGGATTTCCAGGCCCTTACCGGCCACCAGACGACCCGCGAAAAGCATCCTGACGGGCTCTGCAAGCTTGCAATCCCAATAGCGCTGTGCATCTATTTCGTCCAATATATCGGCTTCATTGATCCACACGGCCGGGGTCACGTATGCGTTTCCGGTCGCTCCGCTGTGCAGCGAGTTACGGTAAGAAGACTGTGTGAAAAGAGCCACATCAGCGTGGTTGCAGGACCATCGAGCCGCTAACTCTTTGGCGGCGTCCCACAGTCTTTTCATCAACGATAGCTTTCGGAATGGTTCACTTCGCCAGGAACTTTCAACAACGATCACGAGAGCTTTCTGGCGGAGGATTGCAAATGGATTAGCAATCCAACCGAGCGGATAAGGCCAGCCGATTACGCCGGAGTGCACTATTGCTGCTCGACCAATCGCTCGCCATAGTACCAACGCCGTCCTCGGCAACCCAAGCAGGGCTTTGAAAGCCGATGTTTGATCCGGCAAGTTTACATAGCGAAATCGAACATCATCTGGAATTTCGATCGGAAGCAGGTTCGGTTGGGCTCCTTTGCGGGCCTCAGGAGCACAAAGAGTAAAGTCTTTCAAATACCGGAAGTGTTCGATCAGATCGTGTTGCCATCCCTGTTCGAGCCAAATCGTGTCGTTGTCGTCGAGGAAACAGGGAATTAAAGTCACCAACAGATAAGGTGTGTCGATGATTGCCGGAGTGACATTTTGAAAAGCTGAGGCTGACGCTGTGGGCGAAGTTAAGGAGTCGTCATGCATAGATGCATTCGTCGAGGTCCGATTCATTGACGAGCCGTGGGTTCTCTAGGAACTCGTTGAAATTCGCTGCGTTTTAGCGAATTCATTGGAGATTTGCGTTTCTGCCGAGTTGAGATGTGTTCGAATCGTGCATTGGGGCAGTGCTCATCAGGGTGTGCGGGCATCGGGGATGCGGTCCCGATGCCTGCAACCACGGTTCAGGGGCAAGCAAAACGGACACTTAGCGCTTGAGTATTAGACCTTGTCCAGTCGGCAACGTCAGAATTTCGGTACCCTTCTCGGCTGCAAACGAATTGAATGCGCGGTTCTGTTCTTCGTAACCGGAGTAAGCGTAGTCGTCCAGCAAAATCATACCGCCTGGAACGAGTTTTTCCCAGAAGAAGCTGGCGGCTTCGATCTCAGGAACCGTGCAGTTCATATCGAGAGATAGATAGCATATCTGCGGTATATGTACTGGAATCAAGCTATCCGGAACAGCTCCTTGAATTAGATGCACGTTCTTGAAGTCCGAGAAGTTCTCTCGGACACTCTCGAACGATAGATCCTTGTACCAGCTAAGCCGGTCAGTTTTCTTCTCGCCCGGAGTCATGAATCGTTCATCTAGCCCGCGGAAAGTGTCGAACAGATGCGACCCACAACGCGACGTGAACTCGCCAATGGATGTGATGGTCCACGCCGCTCGCCTTGATTCCGCGCTGATAGGCCGATATAAAGCGAGGTTCACGAATGAAATCGTGATTATGGAAAGTGGTGAGACAGTCCTGACTGTAGAGCCCAGGTCTCGATAGATTGTAAACATCGTACCCAAGGCTGTGAGCCAGATTCTTTAACATTGACCTGAGTGCCATGCTGGGTTTACCTCTCGCAATTACCTAAGAACCCCTTGTGTAACAGCTCACGTTGCGTACAGATAGCCGCCGTCATTGGGGTGCGGAGAAACGCGTAGCGCGAAGCGGTTTTCACTTTTCCACCCCCTCGCTGTTCGCTGGCCGCACTTCTGGCGTGGGCGGTTGTAGTTCTGCGACGAACGCGGTTTAAGTGTTTTTGTAGTGAATACACCAGCCTTCAGCCAGAGCTTTTCTAAACTCAGTTCGCTGACCAACCGCATCAGCTTTGAATTCTTCTGTTCGAGCTGCCTTAAGTGCTTGGCCTAATCCATCCGAAACCGGTCCTCTAGTTGGGTTACTAGCCCACTTCGCCGAAATACGTACCCAGATGTCGCCAACCGCGCAAAGTGATCTAGGCTCAAGAAGCACCCGCCCTCAACTGTGTACTTGCCGGGAGGTGTACGGTAAATCTGCGAAACTCCGGAGTTATAGATATTGGGCAACGCGTCTTATTGCGATTCCGGGGTCGCCCCTGCTGCCCTCAGACTTCTGCTGCCTCCTCGGCGAAGTCGGACAGCGTCCCATAGTTGACGACTTCGGACAATTCGAAATGCCTGAGGGAGTCCAGGGAGTCCACGGCGGGCGCCAGCTCACGGCTGGCCAAAACGATGCATCCGCGCCGCGCTCCTGACTCCTGGCTGGAGTGTCTGCTCGGAGAAAAAACTCTCACGCGAGGATCCTTGTGGAATGGGAAATCTCTAAGACTGAGCTGCTTGCCTGGTCCATAGTCGTCATAGGTATAGCCCTCGTCCCCTGGAACTGCGAAGTCATCGATCATAATCACAAAGTGCTTGAATCGCGAAAGGACGATCTCCACTTCCTCTGCCAACGGCAAGTGTCCTTCCCAATGGGCGTCCAGATAAAAGAAGGTTCTGGTTTCTTGTGCCAATGCAAGGGAGTTGAGAAAATTCACCGAGTCCGCATGCACCACGTGGACGCATGAATAGAACTTCAGATGTCTTTTCGCCACTTGGAAATCCTTGGCGTTGCTTTCGACCGTATGCACTGGAACATCTGTATTTCTCGCAAGAAACTGCGTGGTGCATCCTACGTAGGTTCCTGTTTCGACAATTGCTTCAAAGCGGCACGTTCTGTTCAGATCGATGAATATCAGTTGGCGGAAACATTGACCGTTGAAAACACCAAACCCGTCTAATATCAGGGGGTTGATGTGATACTGCGCCATACCCCTCCAGGATCTAGGCAGCCAGGAAACGATCGCCTTCTTCAGCCGAATCATAAGTAAATCGCTCCTTGATCGAATATTTCGAAAGGCAGAATTTCCATGACTTTCCAATGACTATAGCAGGGTTCGTCGGTACGGCGGTGTTTCCTCCCAGTGCGGAATGAAGACTCTCTCGTTGGACATCAATTCACGAAAAAGCCATTTGGGCACCCCGTTACATGCAGCCGTCAGCCGGGACGCGACCGCGGCGGAATCGGGGGGTGAGCATGAACCCGAAGCTCGCGACTAAACGGCTCAGCTGACGCGCAGTTGAGTACGTCTGGCAACCGTCCCCCGGTCAAGTCATTCATCATCTGGAGAGCCGATGCCGCCAATACAGGTTGGGCGCCAGTCGTTGCCTTCCGCATCGACAACTGTGCGCGACTCACAGGCGCTCTGGCTTCGTCTTGGTGAACCGCCCGCCCTTAGCCGCTTGGCCAAGGGCAAAGATCATCGCCGTCCCACATAGCAGCCTTACGATGTCGCAGCTATCCGGCAAGCATTCGATCGATTTGACTAGAAACCCGGAGGGCGTTGGCGGCAATTGTAAGGGACGGATTTGTAGCTGCACTGGTGGGCATGAACGATGCGTCGGTTATGAAAAGATTAGCAATGCCATGCGCCTGGCAATCTGGATTGACTACGCCTGTGGAGGGGTCATTACTCATGACGCAAGTGCCGCACGGATGCCCGTAGTTAAGCTCGACGTCCCGCGAAAGCAAGATTATTCGGCGGCCCTTGAGTCGCTCTGTCAAGAGCTGTCGAAAGTGAGTGACTCGATCCCGCAATTCATCCTTGATCTTGTATTTCACGCAGACGCCGTCGGCCTCGTTCTCGTCGAGTACAACCCGGTTCTCCGGGTAAGGCATATCCTCAATCAGACATACAAAAATAGTTCCACGGCCAAGTCTCTTGATGGTCACGAGAGCTGGTACTCGCAGAAGGGGTCGAACAATCCGTATTCTCTTGGTCGCACTTTGATCAAAGAGACGATACAGATGCATCAAAAACTCGCCGTACCCGAGCTCGAAGCCGGTAGACTGAACCGATCCGTAGCGTCGGCCATCGACCTCATAAAAGTCCGTAAAAGCGATTGACTTGCGCGGGCCCGTGCTTGGTAATCTCTTGCTCGGCCATAACGCAAATGCTTGCGTCGCATGGAACATCAGGTTACGCCCAACCAGATCCGAACGATTCGCGAGACCATCCGGCCAATGGTCATTCCTCGATTGCAGCAACAACTTTGGCGTGTGGATCGCCCCCGCCGCCAGCACAAACACTTTGGCCTGGATTGTGATCTGTTTGTCGCCTTGGCGCACGATTGCGCGCGTTACGCGGTCCGGCGTGGCCTCAATCCTTAGTACCTCGCTGCGTGCCATGATCGTCGGTTTGTTTGGCGACTCAGCGAGGACGGAACGTACGTCCGCCCGGCAGTCCTTGTGGCACAACCGGCCAAGGCACTCATCGCAGCCCGGCCGATAGCGGATGCCGACGTGAAGTCGATAAGGATGAATGCCCTTCTCTTGGAAGAATTGTAGAAAATCCGCATCACAGGGTCCTAGTGGCGGCGGCTCCGAAATATGGTTGAAGGCATGAGTGCTCAGCGGGTCGGGAGTTCCGCAGACATGAAGCATCCGCTCCGCCCTTTCGTAGTAGGGAAGAAGATCGTCATAGCTGATCGGCCACCTGCCAGCCGAATGCGGTGAATCCGATACCGAATCTATGTCGCGCCTATCAAAACGCTGCAATGCTGCGGCGTACAAGTTGGTACTGCCGCCCACTCCCACGCCGAACGGCGGGTAGCAACGATTGACAACTCCATCCACCTCGAAGGCCGTCGTGGTAGGCCACTGGCTTTCAGAGAGCCGAGTCTCTTGTTCGCCTGATTGTTTTGTGCTGCTGGAGGACGAGATGTCTTCGTTGCCGTAATCGATGAGCAGCACATCGCGTCCCGCATCGGAGAGTGCGCGCGCAGTAAAGCCACCTCCCATGCCTGCTCCTATAATCGCGACATCCCATAGCCGGTGCTCATGTTGCGAATTTGATGGTGACAAACCAAACCTTTCCGGTCCGAAGCATAACGTTGTCCGGTTCCTAAACGGGTTTACCGCGAGGACAGGTGATATCAGAGTGCCAGCATTAGATTCTGTTTTCCCTCGAGAGGCATTGACCCTCCTAGCGAAAACGGAGGATAAAAGCAAAAATGGGGATCACCTAAAGTAAAGTTAGCCCTCGAGGCCAAAGCTGTCCAGAGAGCCAGCTGTCTCGCAACTCCATCCACGACGGCACATGGAAACGAAAATCGTCTCCACTGTATCCGTTGACGCTAAACAAAGCGGCGGGTATCAGCGCGAGCAGGAAGATGAAAGCAAGCGGTTTTACTGTCTTTCTCATACAAACCCATGGCGCGGAAACGACCTGTCCAAGACCGGTCTGCCCGCTATTCTTCTGAAGAAGTAATGAATCACAAAAGGACATGCCAAGTGAATTCAACTCGCGCGACAGCTAGGAGTTCATTGCTGCGAATCTGATCGTGGCATCCTACGCCTCCCCGGTCCGGTCCGAACCATAACATTGTCCAGGGCCCCAAACGGATTAACCTAAAGTAACTCTTTCCCGACGGCGTACAAGTGTGAGAGAAATAATACAAGCGAAGGGATACGTCGAGGTCGATTGATGCCCTTGCTCGTTTGGCACTATGAAGATCGCTTACTTCAAATCTCTGAGAAAAGTTGCCGGATACGACTCACCGCGTAAGCCAGAGCCGATCCTCCTGCAGCTTGGTGCTTCATCAGCTCGAGGCGGCTCAATTTGTGAACGATCCATATGGCGCACCGTCGGACGCTCCTACCCTCAGCGTTAACACTGTTCCACTATCTTGGAAAATCAACTAATATCCTGGTTGCCAAGGCGCTATATCGAAAGACGCAGCGACGCGAAATTCGTGTAAATCGAAGCAGATGTAACGATCCAGGCTGGAGAGTTCAACCGTGATGGCATTCGGCACATATAGCAAGGATGTTCTGACCCAGAAACTCGAGAAGCAGGCGGTTAAGGGTACGGTTTACATCGTCGGCTACTACGGCATATCTGTGGCGCTGCGAATGGTGAGTAGCGTGGTTTTAACGCGGCTGTTCTCACCGGAATACTTCGGCTTGATGACCCTGTTAACGACAGTTCTTGTCGGACTCAATTTGTTCTCGCACATCGGGCTGGGGGACAGCGTCATCCAGAGTCCCCGCGGCGATGAGCCGGTGTTTCTGAACACTGCATGGACACTGCAGGCGCTCCGTGGCACTGGGCTATGGGTATTCACAATCCTGCTGGCGTGGCCTGTCGCCCGTTTCTACCGTGAGCCGCGGATGATTGTGTTGCTTCCGGTTCTAGGGTTCGGTTGCGTAATTGCTGGTTTGGCTTCGACGAGCCTGCTTAACCTGGCGCGGCATATGGGAGTCGGTAAGGCTCTAATGCTGGATCTTGTTGGGACGGTTGTGCAGTTCGTTGTTACTTTAATCTGGGCTTTCTTCGACCCGTCTCTGTGGGCACTCGTGGGTGGCAGACTGACCTCAGAATTCACTCGAACAGTGATCAGTTTTTGGATCATTCCGGACCTCCGTCCACGATTTGTTCTGGACAAGGAGTGCGTTCATTCACTCCTTCATTTTGGCAAGTGGATCCTCGTCGGGACAGTTCTTACCTTCCTGGCAACGCAGTCGGATCGACTGATTCTAGGCAAACTCATTTCTTTCGAAGCGTTGGGCGTGTACGGGGTAGCATTCGCTCTTTCTGACATGCCGCGGCAGATCATTGCGCTGTTTTGCGGACGAGTAGGATATCCATTCATCGCGCGATTTGCGCAGCGACCGCGGCACGAATACCGCAGCATATTGGTGAAATACCGGCTACCAGTGCTCGCAGTCGGGGGATTGGGGCTAGTATTGGTCGTCTGCACCGGGGACCAACTTGTTTTGCATCTTTATGACCCTCGCTACCGTGCGGCGGCCTGGATGGTTGGTGTACTCGCCCTAGGACTGTGGCACACGATGCTCTATAGCACGCTCAGTCCTGCAATCCTGGCGCTATCCAAGGCGCATTACAACGCTCTTGCAAATCTGGTCTACTGTATATCCTTGTTCACACTGATCCCACTAGGATTCCATTTCTTTGGAATGCGTGGCGCGGTAGTGGCTGTTGCAGCTGGCGACCTTCCCGTTTACTTTGTCGTGCTCTACTCGGCCTATCGTGAGCGAGTTGGTACCTTGTTGCAAGATGCGCTGATGACAGTCGCTTTTGTAATGATGCTTTCCGGTGCGCTTACTCTGCGGGCAGCGCTGGGGTTCGGCCAACCGTTTCATGGAATCCATTAGGCAGACTACCCATACGGTGGTTGAGCGTTTTGGCGGCCGAGACTAAGAACACTATCTCAAATCCTATATAGATGGCGTCTAGCCTATCCACTATGCTCTGTATAGAGTAGCGCCTGCCCCGCTAAATTGAGTCTCGTTAGAATGCCTTGTACACGATTCCCGGAGCAGGCTGATTGAGCAAAACCGTGACGACCAGAGCAATAATGGCCATCGAGGTCGCGTAAACACCCGGGGCATAGCGGCTGGTGAGCGCGGGCCCTTCCGCCGTTCGGATCTTCAACAATTCCGCATCGTCCGAACGGAGAACAAGATCAGCAGGCTCGGGGTTGATGCCGTCGATCAGACTTGGAATCGAGCCGGGGAGCGCGCGGTCGAGATTGCCAAACAGGGATATAGACCGCGTTGTAGCCTAGGAGGCCCACAAGTTGCACTCTCTGGATCAGCAGCGCCGGAGCTCGAGTGAAAACGTTGGCTCTGGGCTAAGTAAAGACTCGCCGGAAGGAGAATCTCTTATTTAGATTTTCCGCAGTTTCCGCGTTGGAATATGTTGCAGCGTTCCCCGGAACTATCGATTGTATCCAGCCGATTAGGAGGAAAGAGATCTGTGGAAGCTGCCCGCCCATAAATACCGTCAGAAGCGTGCTCCACAAAACTGCCATCGCGGCCAACATGGAAAAAATAAGGACACGATCCTCCAAAGCTTCGATCTGCCATGATCGCACCACTAGGACTCGCATGTTTTCCCAGACGATCAGCACAAAGAGGACATAACCAAGCCGGCCCCAGGCAAGGTGGACGAGCAAATAGTGATTATCGATTGAGGTCATTCCCTCAACATAGGGAATGCCGAGTACACCGTATCCAGTCCATCCACCCTTCTCCGCGATCGGAGGGTACATCTTGTTCATTTTGAGTCTGTACAATGCAGTACTTTGCTGGTCGGTCAGGGTCGACGGGTCGATATCCGCATAGGAAGCGAAATGAGCCGACGCTGTCAGATAGCCTGCAACAAGCAGGACTGCGACTACGATTGTCATGATCCTAGTGCTCTTAAAACGGGGGATCTGAAGGATGAGATACCCGGCACCCAAACCGATCAAAGGTCCACGCGCTTGCGTCAACACGACAGATAAAAGCAAGAGAAGTTGAGGCACATGGTATCTTTCGAGCTTTGTCAGCACCCCGCCGAGGTCAAAGGATGCCTGGACTCTCCTCAGGTAAACGAGCCACGCATTCAGACATAAAGTCATGGCAAATGCGATTCCCTCGTCTTCGCTGTTGGAGAAAAGCTCGCCCATTCTTCCATGGCCATTTCTGATCTGCACGTTTTCTCTGACGGTCGTGAGGCCCAGAACTCTTTGCCCGAACATTCCATACAGACTCTGCCCCATTCTCCACTCGTACAGGCTGGGGAGAACACCCAGAAGTACAAGTGTGACGAAAGTCTTGGCCGTGGCAAGTCGGAGTTCAGGTCCGATCAACGTTCTTCCTACCACATAAGACAAAAAGATTGAAATAAAGGCACTCACGGCGGTGAAGATTCCGTCGTTACGGATGGGCGCGTGAAGGATTTCGCTCAGTCCGATGCTCGCCGGATAAAGAAGGGCAAGAATATCCATCAAAGCGAAGGAACCGCCGCGAATTAGCCGGTAAGATCCGACAACGCCAAGTGGGATGAGAGCAAACTCCGCCGTCGTAATCGGTGGCAAATGAGGTATCCGAAGACTGTAGCCATTAGGAAGGCATAAAAGGCACGGCAGGTAGACGGACAGGAATGCCGTGTCGATGCGCCCTCGCAAAACGAGAAAAAGCGAAATCAACCCGGGCACAAGGATAAGCACGCTCATATGGCAGTTTCGTGGATATCGCGGTTATCCGCGCGCAGCATTCCAAATCGGATGATCAAAAAGCCTTATCATTATACAAGTGAGGCCGATAGCCCGCTCTCTGCACGCCAGCCGATGAACCTCGGAGTGTCTCCGATTTTCCCGCAGAAGGAGTGGCCGTTTCAAGCGCGACCCAAGAAATGTCGGGCCGTCAGCTCCGAGCCAGTAGTTCCGTTGAATTGTTCTCTCGCGGATCTCAAAAAGGCGAGTCAGCTTCGGACTCTCCGCCGAACACGATATTCACGGGTGATCAAATCGTCTTTCCGGTCGAATACCGCTCGCTGTCGATTGATCGTTCCTCATCCAGAACATGGGCGGACACCTAAGTCGGCCACGTTTGACCCGGCGACGATCTGAGTTCAAAGTCATTATCCAACCCATCTTGGGGTCCATGTTTGCTCAGCCACCCTTGACGCCAACCTTCGTCACGTAGCCTTCTCGCTAAGTGCACTAGAGGACCTATCGGAGGGTACTTGTCGAAACGGCTGCCCAAACCAAGACTGCTGCGAGCTCCCTTCTGAACGGAAAGGCAGGGCCAACTGACAACAGAAATTACGTCAGGGTTGAACTGACGAAAGAGAAAATAGGCAGCGTCAATATATAACTTCGCGCCCTCTGGGTGCCCCGATTCGCGGTCGATTGTTATTCGAAGATACTCAATCAGGCGCGGCATAATCCGGCGATGTACTGCGTAGCAATGTGCCCAGATGAAGGGGCCAGAGAATCGAAGAAGACCTGTTGAAGAAGAGGGGAGTCCCTTCCACCCCGAGTGTCCGATGAAAAACAGATCCCATGCATTTACACGTAAATATTGAGCGATATGTGTCTGCTGCTTCTTAAATGTTTTGCTGAAAATTGCGTCGTCTTCGAGCACCCAGACGGTTTCGAGACCGTCTCGATATGCACTCTCAATAATATCGAGGTGACTCAAGAAATTTCCATAGACTCCCCGCGACGTGAATCCGTTTGATGTCTCGGGCATGGGAGGATCCGGTGTGCTCACCTTGGAGCCGTGAATGTCGATGCCAATTCGCGACAGCTCCCGGCTGAGTGCGCGAAAGCGATCCTTCCGTGCAGGTAAATGGACAATTGCCAAACGATCAAAGTAGTCAAAAAATCCCACGCAATCCCCTTTCCGCTCCATTGCTGTCCAAAACAGCGGATATCTATTTGACGCGAGGAATATTAGAGGAGGCTGATCCCCAGTTACTCTGAAGTGGGCTCCCTGACAGGATCACCTTCAGAGAAAAAAGGATCAGCCATGCTTCAAGTATGCAGTGTGTACTCGCAGCTTTTGCAACTGTTTTCGCGTGGGCAGTTCGCTCGTGCGGTCAAGCACCATCAAGCCGAGCGCAATGCCAAAGGCTTCAGCAGTTGGGAACAATTTGTGGCCATGCTGTTTTGCCAGTTGGCGCATTTGAACTCGCTGCGCGAAGTATGCATGGGCCTGGCCAGTTGTGAATCCCCGCTGAAGCATCTTGGGATAAGCACCACGCCGAAGAAATCGACTCTGGCGTATGCCAACGCCAACCGTCCGTGGGAACTGTACGAGTCGATTTTCATGCAGCTGCTGGAAAAGTGTCAGTTGGAGACGGCGGCGCACAGCCGTCGCAAGTTCCGTTTCAAGAACAAGCTGATGAGTCTGGACGGCAGCGTCATCGAGCTGTCGGCGACCATGTTTGATTGGGCCAAATACACGCAACAGAAGGGCGCGATCAAGCTGCATCTGTTGCTGGATCATGACGGCTACCTGCCCACGTTCGCGGTGGTGACGGAGGGCAAATACAGCGAGTTGAACGTAGCGCGGGACTTGCGCCTGAAAGCGGGCACGATCCTGGCCGTTGACCGCGGCTACAACGATTATGTGTGGTTCGGGCAGCTGACGCGGCACGGGGTCTTCTTCGTCACGCGGATGAAGACCAACACGGTCTACACGACCGTTGAGGAGTGTGCGGTTCCAGAAAAGGGTAACGTGATCAGTGACCAGATCATTTCAGTACCTTCTTTGGATAGGCATGGCAAGACGCAGGTGCTGTTTCGGCGCATCGAGTACTGGAACGCGGACAAACAGGAGATCCTGGTCTTCTTTACCAACCTGCTTCACCTGGCGGCCTCGACGGTGGCCGCGATCTACAAGGACCGCTGGCAAATCGGCGTGTCCAGTCAAGGTCACATTAACCAGCCGGTGCAAGTCCGGCCAAGGCTAACAGACTCAAGCCTTGTAGCTTGGGAGGCGTCGTGGAATGAAAGTGAGACGATGAGGCCCTCCGACAACATGCTCGGAAAGGAGTATGCGCAACTCACCAGGTTGCAACATGCAGTGAACGTAGATGTAGCCTCGTTACACGGAAATCCGGAGGCTGAGACGGTCGATAATGTGCGAAGGCAGCAAGAGCTGATCGAAACGAGTCCGATGCGGCGGCTCTCTCCGGCGGGGTATCAGCGACGACATGGTGAGAAGGAGAATGTGGCAACTGGAGAAGCCCTCGATGCCCGGCGAAGAAATCTCGCCGAGGAGGTGACTGTTATAACCGCGAGTGGGAAATGCAGGCGCAGGCATCAGGGTGGCGGATCGGGTCGTACTACTGTTGATGGACGTGCAGCAAAACGCGTCCGGAGGGAAGGGCCCGGACCGGTGAGTATTCCGTTCGACAAAGTGAGGCAGGGGTGAAATGACAAAAGCACCTAGCAATCTGCAGGATCTGCGGAGACGGATATATCGAAAGGCGAAGTCGGATAAGTCGCATCGCTTCTGGGGTCTCTTCGTCCATATCACGAAGGCCGAGACCCTCGAAGAGGCTTACCGCGCTGCCAAACGGAATGGAGGCGCAGCCGGCATCGATGGCCAGAAGTTTGGAGATATCGAGCAAGCTGGGAGGGCCGACTTTCTAGCGGCAATACGGAAAGACTTGGAAACAGGCAGGTACAAGCCCATGCCGAACCGGCGGGTGGATATTCCGAAAGGGAATGGCAAATTCCGAACGCTTCAGATTCCTTGTATACGCGACCGCGTGGTGCAAGGGGCACTAAAGCTCATCCTCGAAGCTATTTTCGAGGCGGACTTTTGTCCGAACTCTTACGGATTCAGACCCCGACGGTCACCGCACCGCGCACTGGCGGAAGTCAGACGCAGTGTGATGCGGCGTATGTCAACCATTATCGATGTTGATTTGTCGCGCTACTTCGACACGATTCGACATTCGATGCTGTTAGACAAAATCGCGAAGCGGGTCCAAGACCCGCGGGTCTTGCATCTCGTGAAGCAGATCATCAACGTCGGAGGAAAGATCGGGGTTCCACAAGGAGGCCCGTTCAGCCCACTGGCTGCGAATATCTATCTGAACGAGTTGGATTGGACCTTTGACGCGATACGCCGAAAGACGGCGGAAGGGGACTACGAGGCAGTCAACTATCACCGGTTCGCCGATGATGTTGTCATCACCGTTAGCGGCCACCATACCAAACGAGGCTGGGCTGAACGAGCCTTGCAGCGGCTTCATGAGCAACTCGCGCCACTCGGTGTCGAGTTGAACAAGGAGAAAACGAAGATGATGGATGTGCTGAATGGTGAAGCCTTCGGGTTCCTGGGATTCGACCTGCGCAGTGTCCGCAAACGCAAAGGGAATAGCTATCTTCTCCTGATGACTCCGAAGAAGAAGGCTCGCAAAGCAATCAAGGCCAAGGTACGCGACATCGTTCGACACAGCGGGGCGACCCCTATGCCGAAAGTGGTGAAGCAAATCAACGCCTCGCTTGCCGGGTGGGTCAACTACTTCAGGGTCGGCAATGCAAGTGACGCGTTCAGCGAAGTGCGTGACTACGTGGAGATGAAAGTGCGTAACCTTTTGACACGGCGGAAACGGCGGCGAAAGACGAGCATCGGATGGCGGCGATGGAGTAACGAATACCTCTATGAAGTACTCGGGCTGTACTGGGACTGGAAAGTTCGGCCACTGCCCGGGTTAGGGAGTATGAAATGAAAGTTGCGACCATCCTGATACGACACATAACTCTTTCAATGAAATTCACTGGGTGAGCCGTGTGAGGGAAAACTTCATGCACGGTTCTTATGGGGAGGGGCTGGAAACGGACCGAAGTCCAGGTACTGCGCCAGTCCCTTACCCGACAACTGTTTTCAAGGCACTGAAACAGACAGCAAAAGTGAAATCCTTCCTCGGCACCAGCGCCAATGCCGTCAAGACGCAGATATGGACGGCGCTAATCGCTATGCTGATCCTGAAGTACCTGCAGATCAAATCCAGCTTCGGTTGGTCGCTCTCCAATCTGGCCGCTCTGCTGCGCCAACAGCTGTTCATCTTCAGAGACTTGTGGGAATGGCTCAACACCCCTCTGGAGGGACCGCCAGCCGCAAAGAAACTCTGCGAACAGTTACCGATGCCGATAACGTGGTGAACACGAGTTGGACAGCAGCGAAAAGAATCAAAGTCAGATGAACTAACAGTTCAGCACTTACGCACCAACTAATTGGACAGCAGGATGAAGAACAGATAGAAACCTTCCCAGAGCGACTCATCGACAAAACCTGCCACTATCGGCCAGGGAAGATCTCCATGTCCTCTGAAATCAACTGCGCGGATCTACAGCCTCTGAAATCAACTGCGCGGATCTACAGAATCGCTGTCTTGGACAAGGGTGTTTCCGCTCTGAGTAACCATTAATCAATGAGGCCTTATCGCATACTTCGATCAATCTTCGGGTTCATTCCTTGCTTCCTATGAATTTTCCATCGATCGCAGTACACTGGGGGAATCCCACCGTGACGAGGCATTTGGGATTGCAAGTTGTTACGAACAAAAGAATCTACGACCGAATTGCCGGTTTCAACCATTTAATCGGACCGCGAGGATTTTCGACTTTGCAGCTATAAGCGAGCGCGATCTCAGATTTCAATGTTCAGGCGTCGACTGGATGCCCGGACCCAGTATTTTAGGAGATTAGCCCCTTTTGAATAGTTTTTTCCATCCGATCCCCGTATCCCGTCAACGAGAGGCTCTCGCCGAAAGCGCGTGACGATGGAATGCCCTACGGTCAATTTCTTAATAATGGGATAAAGTAGCTGTTCAGGCGAAGTATGATGCAAGTCTTCCCGGAACGGGTACTGCTTATAACGGTCCAGCAGTAACCTCTGGTAGCCGGCAATCGTGCAGGCAAACACTCGCAGATCGACCCATGGCATGGGACGCTTTCTGGTATCGCAATATAAGTCAAAGAATGACGGCGCAGTCTGGATCAATTCCACTAGATTCAAAATACGATAACGGCCCGTTCCCTTCCATATAAATTGCGGTCCATCTTGCCTTTGTAAGGATCTCGCATTCGTCACTACATAATCAAGCAGCTTGAGTTCTCCATAGGCGCGACCGTATGCCGGAGGATGATTTAAGCCATTAATACTAATAAACTCTACCCGGCTTGTTGCGCCGGCTTTAGATACAACGTCCATCAATGGAGAGAGGTCAGCGTCTGAATTGTCGGCGAAGACAATCTTTGAGACAACGTCTTCCGGCATGGCGCAGTAGAACTCGAGGGACCGGCAATAGTCATGCATGCGCAGGTCGCGATCGACGCGCACTAAACAGGGCGCACCGGTCGGTACCCGAATGGTCGAGGTAAGGACCAAAACATTGTGTGTTTTCATGATGTGGTTTGGACCTAACTAGCCTTTCGGGGTTGCAATCGACAATTGCCGCTGGTCAGACTTCTCGAGGATCGAGTTCGTGACTGGAAAGTGTGGAATTACAACCCGACTCAGCGGTTACTAGTCCGCACGCCGTGCCTTATACTCGATTAACCTTCGGGGTTTTCCTTGTTTCCCATTCACTTCGTATTGCAGTTGTCCGATGAGGATTGGAGCATGTTGCAGGTGAGAATGAACGCCGTAAAGAAGAAGAGTCCAGGGACTTCCTCCTTTCCAGCGGGCTTTCCACGCTGAACGTGTGGACGCCAATAGAAACAGGGCCAACCAGAGAGCAGGGGGAAGGAATCCGAACCAGATGCTGAGTAGAATTGAGATAACCAGTGAGAATGGCCAAAAGCTCCCACGAATCAGATTGCCTTTGCGTTCGGAAGCCCACGAAGGGTCGTCGCTTCCCCGGTATCGCTCTGAAACTTCGGCATAGGCGTGACCTGCGCGTGTGGCGCGCTTCCAATACTGGCTCCAGTGCGTGATCTGAAGATCATGTCCCGTCATGGGATGGTCGATGTGAAGGATTTTGTATCCGCGAGCTCTCATACGCCTGCAAAGCTCGGGTTCCTCCCCCGCAATTAGCCCCTCATCAAAGCCGTCCGTCTCCAACAGGGCCTCCCGGCGTATCAGTACATCGCCGCCACAGAATTCGGTGAACCCTGGCTTATAGACCCAATCGAGGTCAAGAACACGATTGAAGATCGACGCTTCCGGATGGATCTCGCGCCGATGCCCCCACGCCGCCGCGATCGATCGATCCCGTGACAATGCGTCGCAGCCTGCTCGTGGAAAATCCTCATGAAGCACAGTATCTCCATCCAGAAAGAGGACCAGATCCGACTGGGCCGCTCTCCAACCGGCGTTGCGACCGAGCGCTGCCGTAGGTCTCTCAGATCGAACCACGATCACTGCGGCCCCATGTTGAAATGCAAGCTCTGGACTGCCATCCGTTGAGGCAGAATCGACGTAGATCATCTCCTTCACAGCCACGCCTCTCGCTTTCTCGACGGATTCTAGACACTTCGCCAGTCTTGTACCTTCGTTTCGTCCGATCACGACTACTGACAGAGTCGGAACATCGGCGTCAGCTGGACGGATCCCGCGGCTTTCAACGAAGTCCCGCATGAAATCCCTGCTCTCTTTCTATTCCGTTCTGGGCAGATTCCCCGGTTGCGGGCATAACTCTCTTTCGGGAAAGCACCCGTGCCGGAACCCCGACAGCAACAGAGTTGGAAGGAACGTCGGTGAGCACCACCGCGTTGGCACCGATGGACACATCGTCGCCGATCCGGATCGAGCCGAGTATCTTGGCGCCAGCACCAATATCCACTCGATTTCCAAGAACGGGTGCGCCACGATGACCAGTGTTTTTCAGGCCGACGGTGACTCCGTTACGAACAACGCAATCGTCCCCAAAGACTGCATCTCCACTTATGACAATTCCTCCGAAATGGTCTATCCGAAATCTGCGTCCCACCGTCGCCTCACATGGAAGTTCGATCCCTGTAAGGACCTCCGAGATGGTTTTGAGCACCTTATAAAGGAATGAAAATGGCATCCTCAGCCAACGCCAACGAATCGTATATCGCCAGCGACCGAAGCGGTATACGACCATAGCCCACAAACCCTGACGGGAAAGTTGACGGTCGTGTGTACGCCAGTCCTCTCGAACACTATCGAACAAAGGCAACCTCGATTCTGCAAGACCTTGCGGGGCCACTTTCGGGACTCGGCGTAAGGATATCGAACACGGAGAATGGGAGAAAGAGGATCTGATTCAGGACGCATGCCCTTCCTGCGGCAACTGAGCCTGCACTGGGAGAGATTTCACGCTTTTCAGATAGCGATCACGGGTAATGATTGTTGGCCGCTCTATCAGGAGATAGAATGCTACGCCCCCGATCCAGGTGACGGCCATCACAATGATCGAACGAACCGGACCCCGGGCTAGCACCGGCTCCAATTGCACTCGTATCAACGGATCAAGGGTCGTATGCGTTAGGTAGATGCTGTATGAAGAGAGCGCGGTACCAACGAGGCACCAACGCATCACTTTTCCTAGGTTCGACACAGGCATCCATTGAAGATCATGGACTTGAAGCAGTAAGGCCCCCAATCCCAAAGCTAACAGATTGGGAAAAAAGAGATCGAATAAAAGTGGATGTGGATTCCACCTGGGAAGCACAACAATCTGAGCAACCGGGAAGAGCAGCATCCACCTAGATGGCCTCTTTAACCCATCGAATGCTGGACGGTCGAACACAAGCAAATAGGACAACCAGACACCCACAATAAGGTAGTCAAAGCTCAGATGGGTCATTCGATACCACTGTTGCGGCATATAGCCATCAATCCAATAAATCGTCAGTCGCTGCACAAGTGGCAGGAAAAAGAGCACTGGAAGGAGAAATCCAAGCGCCCGTCGTCCTACCAATCGCATCGCCAGAAATAACACAACGGGTAGACATAGATAAAAGTGCTCCTCCACACAAAGACTCCACGTAACGCCAAGGCCAGGTTGGCCGAGATAGTTCTGCAAAAAGAGGCCGTAGTAAAGAGGTAGCGGTGAAAACTGAGGATGAAACAGCCTCAAGGATTGGTATAGAAAGATGGCAGCCACGTAAGGCGGCAGGGTCCGCCACCACCGAGACCGCCAGAATCCCCAAAAGTAGAATTCATTTTCTCTTAGCGACCGAAAGCAAATTCCGCCGATCAAAAATCCGGAAAGTACAAAGAATAGGAAGACTCCGGTACCGAGTTCACCAAGCACATCAACGCCCGCTATATCCAACTTGACCTCGTGCGATACAAATACTCCCAGAATCGCCGCCGCTCGGAGGACATCCAGACCAAACTTTCTCATGATTGCACCCAATCTCTAAATCCTTCCTTTCGGCTCGTCTTCGTTCCTTAGAGATATATGGAAAGTGAGCGCATCAAAAGGCCCAACATGTAGTAGCATTCATACCGTTTTAGCTCGGTCTGCATTGCGCTCAAACTCAGCCGTCGCCAGACGCTTAGGATATTCATCATTGCAAGATTCTCTTGATTGTATTTATGACAATCGGCGGAGTAACGGCACAAAGCGCGCTCTTGATTGCACTCCGCTTGGGTTCCTGAACTCCCGGACGATGTTGGAAAAGAGTTGAATGAGTCTCTGAGACTTCCTCTTCGGGACGGCCATTAGAGTAATAATAGGTCGCGATTGACTTCCGCGTGCGGTCCGGGGGGCATGCAAGCGGGGTCGGATGCCCGTGGTAGGAGAAGCTCGTGGTGCTAAATATGGCGCAGCGATTGAAGATAGGCAGAACCTTTTGCTCGGCTCGCGTCATATCCCGATTCCACAACTCGAAGTGCCCGCCGAATTCTTCACTCCAGTTTTTGTTGAGATAGACCAGTACGTTGATGCGGCGGTCAAGTTTGAACTTGGTGTGACGGTTGAAGTCCGCGTGAACTTCGAGCTTGCCGCCCCGTTTTATCTGGTGTAGTCCGCCGCCAATATAGTATGGGTCCGGAATCACACCCTGTATACCAGTGAGCACCTCAAGAAACTGTAGCATCGGCCGGCTATTCAGAAAATAGAGGACATCGCGAACGGCCGTTGGCAACTTCTCGACCACGTCGAAGGCCAGCTTCTTCTCATTGGTGTTATTAAACTCGCTCCAGCTGAGTTCTTTGGGCTCGGGAAACTCCGTTAAGACTGCTTCCGCCGCTTCCACAGGCAGAAAGTTGTCAAAATAGATATGAGGGAAGGGCTTGTTGCTCTTGTACTCCTCAGCTTTCTCTCTTGCGAGAGTCCTCGAGTTTATGGAGAAACTCATCACTCAAGAGTTTCTTCGCAACAATATCGCTTTGGGTCAGCATTTCCTTCATGGCAGTCTCGCTTTCATTGGCGGTCTTGATTGGCATCTTCTGCGCCATAGCGCTTTCAATCTGCGAATTCGCTGAAACGACATACGGGAGTGCGTTCAGCTACTGTTTTTCATGTGCGATCTACCGAGAGCGATAGCGGTGCAACTTGAAATCCTGTCCGGAAGGCACCGGACTTATAGCAGCGAGGAAATGTGTGTAATAGTGCCGTCTTGGAGGTTCGGACCGCTAGCTCCGGCAGTTACTGGGCTGTTCTTGCACCGACCGGGCGCGCTGGCACGCCGACTGCCGTCGCGCCAGCCGGTACATCGTGAATCACCACCGCATTGGCTCCTACTGTCGCGCCATCTCCAATCGTAACTCCCCCAAGAATGGCAACGCCGCGGCCGATCCACACCTCTTTGCCTATGGTGATAGGTCGCGCGGTATAGCCTGAATCACGAATGCGCAGCCCCTCCATGCGGGCATGATTTGCGTCGCGTATACTCGCATATTCGCCAATCATCGTGCCATTGCCGATCGTGATTTCTGTTCGGGAAACGATGTGGACTCCGCGAGATATCACTACTCCGTCGCCTATGTCGATCGAACCCTCATCTTCTGTCTCCAGGTGCAGAAACGGATACAAGAGCGCATTGCGTCCAATGCGGATCATGCCCGTACCGTGCACTTCAGGCGAGCCAAGAACGACGACCGACGAATCGAGCGGCGTCTCCAGGTCAGAGGAGAGCAGGGCGTGGCTGTGCACCCGTCGCAGGTTCTGCCGCAGAGCGGCAGTCGCCTGGTAGGCCGAGGATAAGAGAGATGAAAAGGAGAGCTTAAGATTGCGCCGCATAGGGTCACCACCAGGGAACAGATGCTGGGCTTTCAAGGTGAAGTGCTCTACCATGGCTGCTACGGGAGAAAAGCGCCCACCTCCGGTATCGCGCCATGCCTGGCTCATGATCGAGATCATGGATTGATACGTTCGGGCGCTGGTGCGTCGGTCCGGATCCTTGCTCAACCGTCTCCGCAGCGACCGCATCCAATACCAGACAATCTCCACCAACATGGCGATCCTCGCGACCGAGCCGTAATGTTTCCGATAGTAGAGCAGCATACTTCGCATCCGCCAGAGAATGAGCTGTGCCCCTGCATGTGACATTTCAAGCGAACGAATCTGGCGTGAGGATTCGCCGCCGATGTGAACGACGGCAATATCAGGCCAATACCAGATCGAGTACCCCTTCTGCTTGATGCGCATGCAGAGGTCAACCTCCTCGTAGTAGAGGAAAAAACATGGGTCAAAGAAGCCAACAACCTTCAGCGCCTCGGCGCGAATAATCGAGTACGCGCCCGGAACCCAGTCGACCTCGGCGGCCTCCAGTGGGTTGGCCCATGTCCGGTCTGCGCGCCCAAAGAAACGCGATCGCGGAAAGCGCGCGGCGAGTCCAGAAAGGACTGTCAGGTCGCTGAAGACTGTGGGAAACATGCGCGCAGAAGGTTGCCATGAGCCATCGCGCCCGAGGAGCCGGCCGCCACCGAGTCCTGCGGAAGGGGTAGCATCCATATGCGCTACCGAGTGCAGAAGCGAGCCTTGGCAAAGAAATGCGTCTGAGTTGAGTAGCACGATATAGCGTCCCCTCGCTGACTGGAAGCCGAGGTTGTTTGCCGAGCCAAAGCCGAGGTTGATTTCGCTTCGAATCAACTCCACCTCAGGAAATTCCCGCTCGATCATCGTTGGAGATTCGTCGGTTGAGGCGTTATCGACGACAATGACCTGGACATGCAGCGAGCCTACCTCGCGATAGACCGAAAGCAAACATTCCCTTAGCACATTGCGGGTGTTGAAGGACACAATTACGAGGGAAACGTCGAACTGGGACGAGACGGATGTTTGTATCTGCATATCCTCTCAATTGCAGTCCTTTAAATGTTGGTTAAACACACTCGCCAGCGAGAGCACATTTTGTGGCAAGTTGTAGAACTCGCACACGCGTTTGCGGCCTGCGGCGCCAAGCCTTCGTCGCAATGTGAGATCTTCGATAAGACGTCGTATAGCCGAGGCCAGCGCATCGGTCGAGGAAGCAGGAACCAGCAAGCCATCGAGACCATCGCGAATCAACTCCGGAATTCCGGCAATGCAGGTACTCACGCAAGGAACCTCCATGGCCATTGCTTCCATTAAGGCAACCGGAACGCCCTCAGCGAAGCTGGCCAGAGCGAAGATATCAGCGTGGCCAATCAGCTGCCGGGTCTCTTCGTGATTCCTGGCTCCCTCAAGGACCACTGGGATACGCCTGTCCGCCGCGAACGCTTCCAGGAGCTTACGGTCGGGGCCCGCGCCCACCAGACGCACACGGAGCGAATAGCCTTGGGTGAGCAATAGATCGCAAGCGCGCAACAGAATGAGTTGGCCCTTCGACGGGAACAACCGCCCCACGCACAAGATTTCCAGCGAGCTTTCCTGCTCGCAGTCATGCCGCATCGGAAAGAATACATGCGGATCCACGCCCAGCCGCACCACATGCATCTTGTCCCAGTGCTCAGGAGGCGCGATGCGCATGAGCTGACTCCTACAAAAGTTGCTTATACATAAGATGAAATTCGCGTGCTCGACCTTCTGCCGAAGATAGAACTTCTCCACGTTGTGGAATTCGTCCGGTCCATGCACGGTGAGCGAGTACGGGAATCCCCATGCCGCTGACGCCAAAAGGCCAACCGTCGCCACTGGCCCACAGAAGTGGATGTGCAGATGACGCAGACTCCGGGAACGCATCCAGTCGCCCAGGATCAGGGCCTCTGCGAAGTAAAAGATCGCATAGAGAGTCGCATTTAGGTCCCATCGTCCCAGTCGGAGAGCAGCCGCCAGACCGCGGGTAAAGACCCGCGGCCTCCGCAACAATGTCTTCGCTGCGACGAATGCTGCCGACGCGGGGCCCTTCGACTTGATGTAAAACGTCCTCTCCGCCTCCTCCATCTCGGTCGCCGGCATCGACAAGTGTGGACGGTCGGGTCGATTAATAGACGCAACATGTATAGCGAAGCCAAGCGATCTCAGTTCTCGAATTTCGTTCAGGAAAAATGTGTGCGAGACAGCCGGATATTGGCTCAAAAGATAGACTAGCCGCAAAGCCGGCGTCGCATCTGGAACCCCTGCCGCACAAAACTCCGATTGAGGCACTGAGTCGATGCGAGACTCACCGTCGAGTGCGATCGTGGGACTTTCTGCTGTGCTCGGTTTCGTCATGCTCGCGCCAGATGCCTTGCAAGACGCTTGGTAGTGAACTCGGCTCCACAAGCGAAGCGGCACACTGGTCCGAAATTGTTTGCCGAGGCCAGGCCAATCATGTAGAGCCCTGGCACGCTGGAAGCGAAGTTCCGGTCGAGTCTAGGGGTTTCGCCAGCAGTCTTGATCTTGGCAGCCAGAGCTTCATCGAGGAACGGAAGCGCACGCAGGATTGGACGATAGCCGGTAGCCGCGATCACGTGATCGGTCTCAATCTCGCGGTTGGTGCCGGATGAATCGCGATAACGGACGCGAAGCTGGGAACCAGACTCAGTGATCTGTTCCAGTTGGCAGCCGAGATAGGCGGGGATGTGGCCCTCGAACTCAGCTCGCGCGAACCAGCCTGGTGCTGGGCCGAGGTGCGTTGCCACGGTGCGGTGGCGGAGTCTTTCTGGCAGTGCATGGAAGACTAGGGGGAGATCAACAGCAAGCTTCGAGCGCCAACCAAGACCCACTGTGGTACGGGGCATGCGAAGGCGCTCCCTCAATGAGCGCGGCTCAACTGGCGGTGAATGGAACAGGATTTGGGAGGCCCGGGCCATGAGCTGCGGTGCAGCGCCGGCTTTCCTTAGATCGATGGCGATATCGACGGCGGAGGCCCCCGCGCCGATAACAAGCACCCGCTTGCTCTTGAACTTGCTTAGATCACCGTGATCGTAGCTGTGGCTCACCGCGTAGTCAGCTAACCCCCGAAGGGCGGGGGGCATATAAGCAAAATGGGTGATACCTACTGCGAGCACAACCCTTCGGGCTTTCAGAGTCTGCCCTTCGGCCGTTTGCAGCTCAAAACCACCTGGAACTTGGCTCAGACGTTTAATCACAGTCTGCTCCAGTTGGGGCACCATTCGCCGCTGGAACTCGCGGCCATACTCGACAAAAGTCCGACGATGAACCGGAATGCCTACATCTTTATATGGAATACCCCGCTCGCGGCAGAACTGACGGAGGGAGTATCCGGCACCTGGCGCATAGAGGTTCGAGGCAAACCCCTCCGACTTCAGGAGCATGTTCGGAGGCATATGCGTATCCCAGGTCTCCATGCACGGACCGAAGATCCGGTCGTTAACCTTGAAGGGAGCGAGTTGCGCAGCCAGAGACAGTCCGTATGGGCCGGATCCTACAATCACAGTTGAGTGCATGTCAGCCTCTCTCTCAATCGCTCTGATACCATACGTGAGACCTTCCGTTGGACATCGACGGCGGCATGAATTCGGGAGGATGCGGCTCCGTTCGACACCATCGTGTTTACGCCATTTTTTCTCTGATGGGTTGAACACTGAGTCGGTCAGGTTATGCCAGGAGATTCGCCTGTAGTACTCATGCACGCGACTTTGTGGTGGCCGATCGCAGCTCGTCTCGCCATTCGCTTTCGTGATCTTGGGTGCCGAGTGCATTCAATCTGCCCGCCAGAGCATCCACTGCATTCCGTCCGCGGCATTGAGCGTCGCTATACCATTCGTAGTTGGTCGGTTCAACAGTCTCTTATCGAAGCGATTGAGGGCACCCATGCAGATCACATTGTGCCGACGGACGACCGTGCGATTTGGCAGTTGCATGCTCTTGCAATAAGCCATCCGCAGTATCAAGAGCTGGTGGTACGGTCGTTGGGAGATTCGAAGAGTTTTGAAACCGTTCGCAGCCGCATAAGACTGCTCACTCTGGCCGAATCCCTCCAGATACGGATACCCCGAACAGCGCCGTTGCGCAGCCTGGGGGAAGCAACATGTTATGCGAATTCCTGGAGCTACCCAGCTCTGGTCAAGCGCGACGGCACATCCGGCGGCCGAGGAGTGACCGTTGTCGAAACTCCAAAAGGGGTCCTAGATGCCTATCGCAGATTGCAACGGAACGCGTCCGTGCTCGTGAGTATGAAACGCAGACTGGTGGATGGTGACTGCCTAGCGTTTTTCCGGCCAAGATCACTTCCACCTCAGGAAATTTCGTTGCAGAGCTTCATAGCCGGAACGCCGGCAAACGCGATGTATTCCTGCTTCAAGGGGAGATTGCTCGCTACCTTACAAGTGCGAACGATATGTGCCCAGCATGCGGCAGGAGCGGCGCTGGTTGTGGAGAGGATCAATGATCCGAGAATTGAAGATGCAGGGAAAAAACTAGCCCAAGCACTATCTCTTTCTGGGTTCTTCGGGCTTGATTTTCTTCTCGAAAACGGCACCGGCAACCCCCATTTGTTAGAGATGAATCCGCGCGCCACCCAACTAGGGCATCTTCCGCTCGAGAATTCGGGCGATGGAGGCAGCCTAGCAGAGGCACTCTGGCTAGCATGGACTGGAAGCGAGGCAACGCAACCGCCGACATTCGCTGCGCGTGCCAAGCTTCCGCAGCGGGTCGCCTTCTATCCTCAGGCATTGGTACTGGGGCCAAACAATTCTCTGCTAACCTCAGCTTGGTTGGACCGCCCCGACGAAGAACCAGATCTGGTTTGGGAATTATCCCAGATGGGTTGGCCAGAGCGTAGACTCCTTTATCGTCTCTTTCATCAGTTCTACGCTGTTCCTCCGGACGAACCGGTTGTCTTTTCGGATTCGGAGAGCGGTGCGAATTTTGTTTAGATGTCGGGTGCGTTACTCCAACCTGTATGTCGATGTTGGGTGCAACATCCAAGCCTATCGCAGGACATTCGTCATTGCTCCTTCGCGCCTTGAGAATCCGTCTACGCGTGACTAGGAGCCCTCTTAGTCTTGCTCGGAAACCGCGGCTGGTGATGCTTGGCCATCTTCGAATTCTTGGGAGACGTCCGATTTCTCGACAAGGGCACGGTAAATTCGGATTATTTGGTCAATCTTCCGCTGCCAGTCAAAGTCGCGAACGGCCCGTTCGCGCGAAGCGTCACCCATTGACCTCGCCAGCTCGGGAGAGAGGATCATCTTTTGCATCGCTTCGGCAAACCCAGTCACCAGGCCAGAATAACTCTCAGGCTCAACAAGAATCCCGCAAGTCGAGTCCAGATAGTCCGCGGGACCACCCCAGCGGGTCGCGATTACCGGCTTGCCCATGGCCATGGCTTCCAATACCACGGCGCCCCCGCATTCGTAGAGACTTGGCAGGACGAGCGCTATGGCCGATTGCAAACGAGCGGCACAGTCCTTTTGCGGCAGCCAACCAACAAAATGGACGCGATCGTGGACGCCCAGTTCACGAGCCAACAACGTCCATGATTCCAACATCGGACCATCGCCAATGACCTCGAGTTCGGCAGATGGGACCTTTTCCAGCGATCGGATCACAATATCTACCGCTTTCCAATCCACCAAACGCCCTAGGAAGACAAAACGACGTACAGTGCCCTCTGAGCTAGCGGACGAACCTTGCCATAGATCAAAGTCGATTCCATTCTCTACCAGTTCGATCACCTTGCCGCGCATTCCCGAAGGCAGTGCCCGCCGGGTACGGTCATTTGCTACGAGTACCACATCGGCGTACTTCTTGCCCGGCAGCAGCGAATTGGCAAGATCGGAGAACAACCGGGTGAATGCAATGGCGGCTTGGGTCATTCTCGATTCTGAGTTCCGGAAGGGTGACGGATATTCCATTCCACCGTTCAGCGGACCGACCACCCGTGGTACGCCAAGGCCAAAAATCATCGAGGGGAAGCGCGGTCCGACCGGAATCGGCTGATGAATCACGTCGATCTGCTTTTCGGCGATCAACTGGCGCACGATCGCCCGCTGGTAGAACTGCGTGATGAGCTGGTTCAGAAGCCCAAGCGTGGCTCCAGAGAGCCGCCTCGGGAGATAACCGCTGAGATTAGAGATGAGCTTGTGAATCCAAAGGTCTGGAACAAACAGGATCCGATCAACGTCCTGCGGGAATAGCTCCGATAATTCGCTCCGTGTTCGCGAGTGAACGACCAACCAACTCTCGATGCCACGGGAACGCAACAGTCGAAAATAATGGACTGGAAGGATAGCTTCGCCGCCAAAGCGAACCGAGGCGTGCTCGGCGACAATGCAGATTCTCATATGGGATCACGCAGGACGAGATTGCTAATGCCATTTATGAAGGCAGATGAACTGTCATCAAAGCTTTGCGATGACTGCCTTCACCTGCGTATATTGCTGCAGTCCGTATTCGCCTAGCTCGCGCCCGATCCCTGACTGCTTAAAGCCTCCGAACGGCGACCTGGTGTCCATGACGTTGTAGCAATTCACCCAGACCGTGCCAGCGCGAACGCCGTTCGCGACCGCGAGCGCCTTCTTGATGTCGCGGGTCCAGACTGCGGCGGCCAAACCATACTTCGTGCGGTTTGCCCGGGCGATGACTTCGTCGAGACTCTTGAAAGATATGATGCACATGACCGGCCCGAAAATTTCCTCTCTGGCGATCTGCATGTCGTCCTGAACATCTGCGAAAACCGTCGGCTGAATGAAGTAGCCGCGGTTCCCGATTCGACTTCCGCCGCAAGCAAGCGTGGCGCCTTCCCTGTGACCTGATTCGATGTAGCCCATGACCCTGTCGAATTGCGTCTGGTCCACCAAAGGCCCCAACTCTGTCCTGGGATCGAACGGGTCGCCGACAACCCGCTTTGAGGCCCGGGCTATGCTCCGCTCCACGAACTCGTCATAGATTGTCTCTTCGACGAAGACCCTCGATCCCGCGCAGCAGGACTGTCCCTGGTTTGAGAACAGTCCCATATGCGCGCCCTCCACCGCCTCGTCCAGATCGACATCGGCGAAAATAATGTTCGGGCTCTTCCCACCCAACTCGAGAGTGACCGGCTTCAGGTTGGACTTCGCAGCGGCTTCCATGATCAAGTGGCCCACTTCGGTCGAGCCGGTGAACGCCACTTTGTCCACATCCATGTGGCAAGCGATAGCCGCGCCGGCAGTGGGTCCGAATCCGGGCAGCACGTTTACGACGCCTTCCGGGAAACCCGCCTCCAATATCAATTCGCCTATCCGCAGGGCGGAGAGGGGCGTTTGTTCGGCAGGCTTAAGAACAACCGTATTCCCCGTGGCCAGCGCTGGTGCCAGCTTCCACGCCATCATCAGCATCGGGAAATTCCAGGGAATGATCTGCCCTACGACACCGATTGGCTCATGACGCGTGTAGCAGAGAAAATCGCCGTCGATGGGAATCGTCTTGCCGTGGACCTTGTCTGCCCACCCCGCGAAATAGCGATAGCAGGCAACCGTTTTGGCCACATCCACTGCTTTGGCCACAGAAACGGGCTTGCCGTTGTCGAGCGACTCCAGACGGGCCAACTGGTCGACGTTGCTTTCAATCAAGTCGGCAAGGCGGTGCAGAAGCCGTCCACGCTCCGACGCGCGCATACTGCGCCACGGCCCATGCTCGAAGGCCGAGCGCGCGGCGCGGACCGCCCGTTCCACGTCAGCAGCGTCAGCTTCGGCGACCTGGCAGATTTCCTCGCCGGTAGAAGGATTGATCGTCGTAAAGGTTTTTCCCGACTCGCTCGCGACCCAGCGATTGGCGATCAATAGCTTCAGCTCTGGAAGGGCGACCGTGATTTCGTCAGCCAAAGCCAAGGTAGAGGTCATCAAACACAACTCCTTCAAGAAGACCGAGCACTACACCGATCACGCTACATTTGCATCATCAAGCTGGCTCCCGCTCTTCCGAGCGTAGATATACTCCAACCAGTTTCTGTAGATACGCGCCATCGTTGGGCGCCACGTGTTCTTGACTCTTATCGTTTCCAGCGCAGTACAAACACTCGCAAACAATTCTTCGCTCTGGCAAGACATGGCCTTATCCCGCAGGGCAGTCAAGACGCCCTCAGTGCTCGAGTCGAAATAGCCGAGCGGTATCGAAGGATAGGTGGTCGCCTCGTGGTTGAGGTACCGAGCGACATCCCTGCGGTATTCGCGTAGCAGCGTGTCTGCGTCATACTCTGGGTGGCCCTGGAAAAACACGAAGAGACTATTCTCTTCTTTTACGAACGTGTCGACACCCACGCCCGCCATTCGAGTGAGCACGGAGTATCCGCGTGACACCAAATCTTCTTCGGACAAGCTGTTCCAGCGGGAGTGGGGAACTATGAACCGCGGCGGCGCGCCAGCTGTCAACGGGTGGCCCGACACGCACGCGCACTCAAAAACGCCGAAGTGCTTCTTGTCGCTCTTGTGCCGACTGATGCCGTCCAGGTAAAGAACAGCGGCGTGCGCGGCCAGGCAGGACCACACAGTCGAGTAAGTATTCTCTCGGGCCCATTCGAGGACTTGGGTGAGACTTTCCCAGCAAGGCTCATCCCCAAGATTCACGGTCACTGGCTCTTTGCCCGTCACGATAAGAGCATCCAGGTCCGTCTCCCAGAGCTTGTCGATGCTTGAATAACTGCTGCCGGTGTTGTCGTCGTCCAGTGCCCGCTTCGGGATGTCAAGCAAGGAGTAGAGCGACAGGCGAACCTCGATATCTTCCGACGCTGCGTCGAGAAGGGAGATGAATTGGCGCTCGGTTGCCGCGAAAGCCGCTTGCGGCATGTTGTTGATCAGCCCGATTGTGACGCATAGGCTCGACTCCTCCCGACGCTGCGAGGGCCGCTTATGACGGGGCAACCTATCACTTCGTAGGCTGCCGTAGCTGGATTGTTCTGCGTGAACGCAAACTGGCATCGGCGTCTTCTTTCCTGAAGCCGTTATGATCTGCTTGGCGTCGCTTGAACTGCGCATACTGCCGCCTCAAGCGCCTGGTCCAAATCCTCGGTGATGTCGTCGATATGCTCGATCCCGATGCTCAGTCGGATCATCTCCGGCAATACTCCTGCGCTGCGCAGTTCCTCAGCAGACATCTGCCGATGGGTGGTCGAGGCTGGATGGCAGACCAGCGACTTTGCGTCTCCGAGATTGACCAGCCGCGTCACTAGCTTCAGCGCATCATGGAATCTGACCGCCGCGGAGTACCCTCCCTTGATTCCAACGGACATGAGTGAGCAAGCGCGGCCGTCCATATATTTCTGCGCCATGGCATAGTACGGGCTCGCGGGGAATCCGGCATACTTGACCCACTCAACTCTGGGGTCGCTGCACAACTGCTCAGCCACCTTTCTGCCGTTTTCCACATGGCGCTCCACACGCAACGGGGCCGTCTCGATTCCTTGCAGTAGCAGGAACGCATTGAACGGCGAAAGAACTGCTCCGGTGCAACGCTGGTAGACGCTGCGGCAGCGTCCCATATACGCGGCCCTCCCGAAGTGTTCTGTGTAGATCAGGCCGTGATACGAGGGATCGGGTTGGACGAACGCAGGGAAGCGCGACGCGTGTTTCTTCCAGTCGAAATTTCCACTGTCGACGATGGCCCCACCCAGTGTCGTTCCGTGGCCTCCCAGGAACTTCGTCAGCGAGTCGACCACGATATCCGCACCGTGCTCGATCGGCCGCAGAAGGATCGGGGTAGCGACCGTGTTATCCACGATCAGCGGTACTCCACGCTCGTGGGCCACTCGCGCCAGCCCTGCAAGATCGCAGATGTTCCCCGCCGGATTGCCGACGCTTTCACAGAAGACAGCTCGGGTATTGTCGTCGATCAGCTTGGCGATCGCATCCGGGTGGTCTGACTCCGCGAAGCGGACAGCCACGCCCTGGGCCGGCAAGATGTGCGCAAACAACGTATAGGTCGTGCCGTAAAGCTGCGGGACGGAAACGATGTTGCAGCCCAGCTCAGTGACGTTCAGAACCGCATAGTTGACTGCCGCCTGGCCGCTACTTACGCATAGCGCTTCCAATCCGCCCTCAAGAGCGGCGACGCGACGTTCCAGCACTGCTGTGGTCGGATTTTGAATGCGTGTGTAGCGGAAACCATCGGCCTCAAGGTTGAAGAGCGCGGCTGCATGATCTGCACTATCAAATGCATAGGCAACTGTCTGGTAGATCGGCACGGCCACTGCCTTCGTCGTCGGTTCGACGCTGTAGCCGCCATGTATTGCGATCGTCTCCCTTTTCATAGTTCTGCCCGTCCCTTAACTATTCCTTCTCCCCGCAGCGATCGGCTCGGGGCACTCCGTCTTTCCCAATGCCAGATCCGAAGCCAGACTGTTCATTTCACCCACTACCCACTCGACATCCCGCTCGGTAGTTCGGAAGCTGGTGATGCATGCGCGAATCACCGAAACGCCGCCGAGCTTTGCCTCAGACATCCACGCGATCTGGCGCTCCCGAAGGGCCGCCAGCAATGCGGTGGGAACCAAGTTGTCACGAGTGAAGCACACAACCGGCAGCGGCGTGGAATTGACGACGCGCCACCCGCTAGCCTTGAGCGCTTCTCGCAGGACATGCCCCAAGTGCGTCTGGTGCTCAAGCATGCCAGCCAAGCCTGACTCCCCCCGCTCCGCCAACGCCATGAACAGCTTGAGCCCGATGAACCGCCGCGACCATTGGGCTGAGTGCGTGAGCGGGTCGAAAGTCACGGAGGCATCTATTGCTTGTCCGGTTGTCTTGCCGGGCATGTAAGTCACATCGGAGCGGAAGGCCTGGGCCACGCTCTCACGATGCCGGCAAAAGAACATTCCGCATCCCATGGGAACAGAAAGCCACTTGTGCGCGTCGCAGGTGATCGAGTCCGCGGTCTCGGTCCCGGACAAGTAGCGACGGAGATTCGGCGAAACAACAGCGGCTCCGCCCCACGCGGCATCAGCATGGAACCACAGTCCAGCCTCCTGGCAGAAGCGTCCAATCTCTAGCAGGGGATCGATTACGCCGGCTGCCGTTGTGCCTCCAGTCCCAATCACCATAAAGGGTAGGAATCCATACTTGCGATCCTCGGCCACGCGCCGTCTCAGATCATCGACATTCATCTTCAGATCGCTATCTGTCTCAACTGCCCGCAGACTTCGTCTTCCAAGACCCGCCATGTGCGCAATCTTGTTGAAGCCGTGATGAGCCTCCTCGGTCAGATAGATCGTCGGCTCTCCCGCGAGGTGTCGAATACCGTATTCGCCGTAATCAGGAAAGGAATGCGTCAACGCGACAACGACCGCCGAAAGATTAGCCTCCGTTCCTCCCGAGGTAAATGTTGCGATGGATTCTTTAGGTAGACCAAATTTACCGGCAAGCCAACCGAGTGTATGCCGTTCAATCTCGTTTGCCGCCGGTGAGGTGCGCCAGTTGGCCAGCTGTGGGTTGTACATCGCTACCAGCGTGTCCGCCACGACGGAGGCCAGTGTCACGCTCGGGTTGAAGAGACCGAAATAACGCGGGTGAGTTACCTGCACCTGCCATGTTAGCAGCATCCGTTCTACGTCGGTAATGACCTCCTCAAGTGCAATCGTCTTGCTGAAGTCGTATCGAGATGCAAGGTAACATCGGATTTCCTCCGGCGTCACGCTTGGAACGATCGGTCCCTTTTGAATTTCGTCATCCACCCTTGCGAAATCGCGCTGAATATCATCCATCGCCATTTGTGGACCTGCCTCCGCGAGCGTCTTTGATTGTGTAAATGGCAAAGCCGCTGCTGCCGGGCGGGTGGGAGGGGACGTTGGCGCCAAGGCGATGAACCAGCCACACTTTTAGAATCAAGAGCTGCAAGTGACTTTGATTGACGGGTTCATTACGAAATCGTATTTGCTGCGCAGATTTACACCCGCTTCAAGCTCCAAAGGCTTCTCGTTTGCGCATTGCAGGCGCAGCTGCTTCGCGACAATGATTAGATGGATCTGCATCTCCATTCGCGCTAACGATTCTCCAATGCACTTTCTCGGGCCGGCAGAAAACGGGAGCATCGTTAACTTTTGCCGGTCCGGTGACTTTGTTCGCTCGAACCGGTCCGGATTGAAGCAATCGGGATCCTCCCAGTAGGCGGGGTGCCGATGGATCAAGTATGGCGAAATATATATCTCTGTCCCGGCTGGAACGAAATAGTCCCCCAGCTGATCGTCCTTGATTGCTCTTCGCGTCATCAGCCAGCCGGCTGGATACAAGCGCAGGGTTTCTTCAATTAGTTGGCGCGTGTAGGCAAATTTTGAAAGTTCGCTAAGCTCAAGTAACTCACTTCGGGGTGTATTGTTGAGTTCGCTCGACAGCTTTTCTTCAACTGCTGGGTACTTGGAAAGTAGGTACCACATCCAATTCAAGGTGCTTGCGGTGGTTTCGTGTCCAGCGACGATGAGAGTCAATATTTCGCTGACCAATTGGTTGTCGGGCATGACCCGGCCACTTTTGTGGTCACTGGCCTCCATGAGCAGGCCAAGCATGTCTAAACTTGTCTTGGACTCTTTCCGCCTTTGATCGACGACCTGAAAGACTACCTTTCCCAGAGGCCTGAACGCTTGCGCAAACTGCAGGTTGCGCGCCGACTCGTCAGACAGAATGCGGAATTGCGGCGCGACCCGCTCGTAATCGTCTCCGAAGATCGAAATAAGCACCATGTCCAGCACCATGTGGCTAAGGTCACTTGTGATATTGACACTTCGTCTCTCAAGAGCCGCTCTTTCCCATTTTTGGAGCAATGCGACGTTTGCCGCTGTAATGACACTTATTAAAGCCGCAATTGCTTCATCGTGGAACGCAGGTTGGATCATCCGCCGCTGATTTTTCCAAAACTCACCTTCGCTCACCATAAGGCCATTGCCAAGGAGCAACCCGACGCGCTTGATAGCCTGCCCCTTCTTGTAGTTCTGCCAGTTGATCCGCAAGACATGATCTACGTGGACGGGGTTGCTGACCACATAAATATCGGTACCGTAAACGGAGGCCCTGAAGATGTCCCCGAATTGCCTGAACTGATCGCACAGCCAACTCAAGAGATCCTGGGAGTGGTTATACGTTTCGGTAGGTCCGATCGGGACCCGCTGATGGACGGTTGCCATAGGTATCCAACACCATTCAATTTGCGCGGATAAATCAACAACGGATAAATCAAGAAATCGAGCCCACATGAACAAATCGGCCCAGATTATAGCCGAATCTGCCCGGCTTGAATGCGGTCGAACAAGTCCTTTTCAAGACGGATAAATGCCTTCGATTCCGGATGGTCGAAATAGATAGGGTCCGTGGTTGAAACGGGATCATAAGCTTGGCGCACTAAGTTAGCCTTTCCGTACTTAAAAGTGCCCGTCACTTCGATCTCAGACCGGACTCGCAGGAACAAAGGTCGCGCGTAGGGTGGAAGACGGCTCGCGAGATGCCTGCGAAAAACATCCAGATCCAGCTCCTTCTCGGCAACCAGGGCGGCCATGCCGACGCGGCCCTCCGTACCCGGGACCGCGACGCCGTAGACATTGGCGTGCTTGACCCCGGGAAATGCGCAGATCGCTTCTGAAACTTCGGATGTGGCAACATTCTCGCCCTTCCGGCGAAAGGTGTCGCCGATCCGATCGACGAAATAGAAATAGCCCTTCTCGTCCTTTCGCATCAGGTCGCCGGTACGAATCCAGGCGTCCCCAGTCTCGAAGACGTCGCGGAGTATCTTCCTCTCCGAAGCCTCTTTATTTGTGTATCCCTCGAAGCGGCTGCCTACGTTGGAAGGATCGCTCACGACTTTGCTGATTGATTCGCCCGGCTGATTCGGCGCACACGGAATACAGAATCCTTGCTCGTTGCGCGCTGGCTCACCCGTCTCCACGTCGAAGACCACTAGGGCCGGTGAGAATCGATGTGCAAGATAAGGCGGGATGTGACCGATCGCTCCGCGTTTCCCCTGTACGTTGAACAAGGAGACGCTTCCTTCGGTTGCGGCATAGAATTCGAGAATTCGAGGAATGCGAAAGCGATCTTTGAAATGCATCCCAGACGTCCGGCGCCAATCCGTTGCCGCAGGCAAGCCTGATCCGATGGTCTGCTTCATTTGGCGAAGGCGCAGCATGCAGCAGATAACGGCAAAGCTCTCCAATGTACTGGAACAGCGTGCAGTCCCAACGGACAATGTCGTTCCAGAACTGGCTTGCCGAAAACTTTTCGCGAATCACGACAGCGCCGCCGGCGACAAGTACCGCACCTGGCGCCTGCACTCCTCCGACGCTGTGATACATCGGCAGGCAGTTGTACATCCGGTCCGATGGTAGCACCTCCATCATGCCCGCGAACCAATGACTCCATTGCATGACCCGGCCGTGGCTTACGTTGGCGGCCTTGGGCAGCCCGGTTGTGCCGGATGTGTAGATGTGCAGCGCCAGATCGTCGATGCCGGTCCCGCGCCGCTCGTCATGGGTCAGTGGCTCGCCGGAAAGGCGCGCGATGTCGAGATCGATGCTTGGAAACGGCCTGTCCTCGGCACAATAAGTCCAGACCGCAGCTGAGAGCTCAACGTGCGACAGGGCCGCGGTCAACGTGTCGACCAGCTCATCAGCCACGATGATGCGTTTGGGTGAAGCCACGCGTATGCAATGGGCAAGCGATGAGCCTTCCAAATTCGTGTTCAGCAGCGAGACGACAACACCGACGCTGGTGATGCCAAGCCAGATGGCCATGTACTCGGGCCGGTTGGACATCAGCAGGCAGACGACGTCTCCCTTCGCAAGACCCTGGTCAAGCGCCCATCGTGCATATTGATTCGCCCGCTCAGCAAGCGCCCGGTATGTGAGGTTTCGCCGGTCCGACAGAAGGGCGGGAGCTTCGCCAAATCGCGCGGCGGCTTCGTCTATCACGACCGGCAAAATGCGATTGCGATTGCCGGCGATGGGTGCAGTGAGTTCCAGTGCCCGCAGCCAAGCTTTTGCAGCCGAACCGCTGGATTGGATTCCGACTTCGTTCCGCGTCGCGTTCATGCCGTGTTTCCTGCGTCGACGGTGAGCACTGTTCCGGTGATGTTTTTCGACCGATCGTCGAGGAGAAATTCGACTGCGTTAGCGACATCCTCAACGTTCACCAGTCGTTTAAGTGCGCTGCGGCGTTCGATCTGCTGCCGTTGCTCATCCGTCATTCCCTGGGTCATGCTGGTATCCACGAACCCGGGAGCGACCGCATTCACATTCACACCCATGCGGCCAACCTCCCTGGCCAGCGACCGGGTGAACCCAATAAGGGAGGCTTTGGTCGCCGCGTAAACCGAAAGCCCGCTGTAACCGGTAAATGCGGTGACGGATGAGATGTTGACGATCCGACCACCTCCATCGGACATCATGAGGCGGACTACGTACTTGCTGAGCACCATCGGCGAGATCGTATTCAACCGCACTACCTGCTCGATTCTCTGGGTCGAAGTAAGGGCCAAAGTGCCATCTGCGCTCATGCCCGCGTTGTTCACCAAACCGTAAAGCGTGCCGAAGTCCTTATGTAGTTTTTTCACCAAGTCCGGTATACCGTCGATCTCTGCCAGATCGAAAGCCGCGAAATGCAGCGACCCCGGACGGTCTTCCTCCGCTTCTCGCATCGCTGCGGTGAACTCGTCGGTCTCTTTGCGCGCGATCGCGATTGCACGGAAACCCGACTCCGCCAGCCGGCGGGCGATGCCCAGGCCCAGCCCGCGGCTCCCGCCCGTCACAATCACGTTACGCAAGTGGACGGACCAGCTTTCCGCTTTCAGCCATAGCCAGCGCCGGAACGAAATTGATAGCAACGGGGACTTTATATCGTGCAAGTTCGCCACGGCAAAACTGCAGGATCTCGCTCTGGAGTGCTTGCGCGTTGCTGTCGCACCGTTGTGTCGTCGTCCTGAGCACTACGTCTGCTACGACAAGCGCACCCGTAACTCGACTTTTCTTGGTTCTGACGAGCGATTCGCTGACCTGAGGATGGCGATTGAGCACCGCCTCAACCTCCTCGGGATGCACCTTCAAACCTCCGACATTGACGGTCCCATCGCGTCGCCCAACAAAGAAATAGCGGCCGTCCCGCAATTCAAGCGCGTCGCCGGTGTCGACAAAACCTTCAGCGTCTGTCAAGGGTTGGCTGTCTTTATTTAAGTAGCGGGACGCAGTCCGATTTGAGCGCACCCTGAGCGTGTGACCCTCCACTTTCATTTCGACATCGGGCGAGTGCTCAAGCACATCGGAGGGGAATCCCATCAACCCATCCTTTACATCGAATGCCACACCCGCTTCTGTCGAGGCGAAGGCATGCGAGATTCTTGCCTGGGGATATTGCCCCCGGAGACGGTTCAGGATGGCTTGGTCAGCGATCTCTCCCGACAAGCGAACATACTCGGGTGCGATGCAACAGGCCGAAGTGCTCATCAGCGCGTGACGCCATTGAGAGGGCGTTCCTGAGATATGTGTCACTCCGGCTGCGCCGGCCCGAGCGAGGAAGTCTGCCGTCGACTCATGCACGCTTTTGAGCACCAGAGAAGTCCCCGCGAATGCGGCACGAAGAAATATCTGCAGTCCCCCATACCGGCGCATATCGTAGAACGTGCTCCATACTATGGAGGTTTGGGAGTTAGCGCCTCGCTCAATAGCGCCAGCCACGCTTGCGAGGGTGTGAACGACCAGTTTCGGACGTCCCGTCGTGCCGGAGGTGAGTAGGATCCATTCAGTCTCGACCTGCGATCTTCGAATCTGCCCGCACAAACCAATACTTTCCGCGCGGGCCTTCCGTGCGCTAGGAACGATGCATTTAACGCACGAATCAATCGATTCGAGTGCTGACTGGTCGGTGACGATGACATCGGCCCCAGCGCAGTTCGCGACGAACGCGAGGTTCTCTCTCGACAGATCGGGAGGGCAGAGAACGATTCGGCGAGCAACGCCGTCGAGCTGAATTAGTGCCGTCGCAGCCAAGAGCTGGTCGATTGTTGCCAGGACCACGGAACGCCCGCTCAGTTCGACGAGGCGCTCGTTAAAAACAGATCCTTCAACCAACTCGCTCCAACTCGCGCTCGTCTCAGCGCCCACGACAACCCGGACCGACAAGTTACTGGCGGCGATGAGCGAGTCACATAGCGAAATCGGGTTATTTCGCGGCATTTTCGTAGAACCCGACGAATTCGCCGAAGGTGACAGGAAAGATTGCATCTTCGTAGGCGCTAAACGGATCAATTCCAAGACTCATCTCAAGACGAGTCACAACGACAGCGAAGCAAAGCGAGTCAAGCCCAGAATCCAGCAGTTCCAGTCCTTCTGTGAGAGGTGCAAGCTGCCTGTCATACTCTAGAGCAACTTGCCTAAATTGAGTTTCGACCTCAGAACGAATATTCACAGGTAATCGATCACCATCTTTCATCGAAATTGTGAGAACTCACTAACATTGGGTGCAACTCATCACTGATGATTCTCTTGTCGGCTGCTTCCGGAGTTATCGAACACAGCGCAGAAACTCCTCCAACCACAAGTGGGAAGTAAGCACTCAGCCAGTGCTCAATGTGCACTCGAACCGCGTCTCGCCCCGCACGGTTCGCAAAAGAGTGATCAGTGCCTTCTACTGTTAGTATCGACACTTGACTTTGGTGACCCGCGAGCTTCGCAACGTACTTGATGTAATCAAACTCCCTACTCTTCCCCATTGTGGGGAGGGGCATTTGGCCTTGCGACTTCAGCAGCAGAATCGGTAGCCCACTCGTTGTTACGTCTTTCCACCGCTGAAGAAGAGCAAAATTGGCGTTCGCCGGAGGCAGGTTCTCGCGTAACCACGTCCAAGTACCTTTCACCATGTCATAGAAGCTCCTTAAACTGACACTAAGACCACTGTGCGAGGTCGTCCCGCTTAGGTGCTTCCATACCTTGGACTGTTTCACCGGTGGCGGCAAGTAGAAATATGGGTCCATTAACACCAGCCCTCTGCAGTAGCTGCTCGCGGCCGCATATAGTGCCGACACTGAACCTGCGCAGTGTCCGAGTATTATTACCCCGGATAAATTGAACCTGCAAACGAGCTGCTCAACAATGGATGCAATGCTTCTTGCGTAGCCTCCCGAGTTAATAAATCCAAGCAAATCCTCTGGGATCTCACCGTCGGAGTCTCCTAGACCAGACAAATCAATGCGGACTGATGGATAGCCGCTTGCAGCAAACGAATCCGCCCAGTATACTGCCACATCGCCTGCCGACGATCGAGGTAGAGACAACGAGTTCAGAAAGAGGATCCCGACTCTGTTCGGTTCGTCCATTGATCTCAGACCACTACTCTGGTCGTAAGAGCGATGGTATGTTCCTCGAATCGTTATCCCGTCACTCTCCAAAGCAATTAACGTCCGTGTTCCAGCCGTCTCGATCATTGCTCCCCCGCAAGCAAGCCCAACGACGCTGCAATCCATGTGTAGTTTTCCATGAACAACCAGTCGAAATACGGCCGAAATTCCGTCCAGAATCTAAAGGAATTATGCCAACTGAAGTTTGAGCCGCACTTGCTTCTGAGCTCGGCACATAACTTGCCAAACTCAGCCTGTGTCTCTGCTGTCGCGGATTGGCAATGGTCCAAAGGTTCAATTTCCTTACCGAGTCTCACGATTCGCACCGGTCTTTCAAAGAGCGCGGTGAAAGGCGAGCATTCCGCGAATGCGGCTGGCAGCTCGATGTCGAAGGAGTCCCGCCAGAGTCTAGCCGGCCATTGATACCCGTCGACTTCAAGAGATCCGCCTTCTAGTTGCTTTATGAAGTCTGATACAGCTCTCCGTTCGTTGCCTCTTTTAAGCAATTGCTCTCGGCATATGACTCGAAGGAGTGTCGAGCGTAGCGCTTGGTTTGTGTTGGTTGGCGGAGCCCACAGAAGCAATGCGTCGCCGATGCCGTTTTGAAACTGCCTGCCGGTGAGGACGGCTCCCAATTCAAGCCCATGAAGCAGTATCGGCAAACTCGGAGAGCGGGCCTTGAGCCAGGCGGAAAGTACCTGGACATCTGTGCACCAATCGTCAAACGTTATCTCGCAGAAGCTGCCGGTGCTCTCCCCAATTCCACGGTGGTCGTAGCGAAGGACCTCTATGTTTCTGGCGGCTAGGAAGCGCGCCCAGCGAACCCACGGAATATAGGAGTTATGTCGTTCCGAAGCAAATGGACCGACGAGCAAAACCCGCGCTATCGGATCTTTCACCTCGTGCAACACCGTGTAGAGGTGCGCGCCAGGCACTTCGAAGTATCCGGCGTGCTCCGGAAGATGGTTGGCAAATTGAATCCCCTGCATCGGCGATCTCCTGGCGGACGGTCAGGCCGCATTCCTTGCCGTCGGATCCTGAATAATGCTGTGGATTAGGTTACGGAGCAGGTCGATGCCCTCAAAGAAATTCGCTTCGAGGCTGATTGGATTGAGCGAATTCTCCAGCAGGACGGCACGAAAGAGTCCTTCCGAGTGAGCGACATCGCAGACTCCATGCACATCCGTGTACTCCATCTCGACAGAGCCTCGTCCGCCAGCTAGGGCGGCCAGAAATGGCATAAACTTTTGGATAAAGCCTTCGAAGAAGGCCATCGTGGCAAGAGATTGGACACCCTGGAGCTTTCCCAGGAATAAGCGCATCTTCGTCAAATCGTTGTGCACGGCGAGCGCATCGTCAGAGGTAGGAAATGCGCCAGCCGCCACCGCAAACTTGCGCATCATTACCGGATGGCTGTCACGGACTTCCTCCAAAAGATTGTCGATAAGGATCGGTCGCGCTTCTCGGGATTGGGTTGCGAGGTAAGTGGCAGTCATCCAATAGATGAAATTGCCTTCCAAAACTGCTGTGTACCTTGCGATGATCCCGCGCCGTTCCTCATCGGTCAATTGCTCCGGGTCAGGAAGTTGTGCGATCAGATCGTCGATCATTGTTGTGACGTGCACTTGCAGGGGCGAACCCTCGTGTCCGCCTCGCAGTTCAGGAGCGAGTAGTGTTGTGCTCATATTTTCACCTTCCTGAATGGTTGAATAGTTCAATGAAGACGCGGGATCTGACACCTCCCGCGCAAAACAGAAAATGTTGCTTTTTAGCAGACTGACGGGACTGGGGGGTCAAAATACAGGCGCGCTCAAAGTTTCCCTAGGAGCCGGTTCCCGCAAAAACCACGGCAATAGTCCGTAGAATGATTTTCAGGTCCAGCCAAACACTCCAATTATCGATGTATGCGACATCCAGACAGACATAGTTGTCGAACGAGGGATCCTGCCGGGCCTTCACCTGCCAAAGACCGGTGATGCCCGGAGTCACATCCAGACGGCGCAGGTCATTCAGTCGATACTCACGCACTTCGCTCTCGATCGGCGGACGGGGACCGACAATACTCATGTCGCCACGCAGAACATTGAAGAACTGGGGAAATTCGTCCAGTGAATACTTGCGCAGGAAACGGCCGAGCCTGGTGACGCGCGGATCGTTTGATATCTTGAACAGTATCCCGTCGCGCTCGTTCAGATGCATCACGTCAGCGCGGCGATTCTCCGCGTCGCGGACCATAGTGCGGAACTTCGTGCATCGGAAGACTCGGCCCTTCTTGCCGATCCGCTCCGAGCAGTAGAAAATCGGACCGCTCGAGTCGAGCTTGATCGCGACCGCGATGGCCAGAAGAATAGGCGAAAGAAGAATCAACATCAAGCTGGAGAACACAATGTCGACCATTCGCTTCAACAAGAGCGCGAGTTCGGGCACGTGGCGCCAGTGCAACGGAATCGTCGGGAATTGCCCAATGTATTCGATGGGCCTGCTTGGCAGACCGTTGTACAAGTCCAGAACCACGGTCAGGTCCACTCCTTGCGTTCGAGCCTGCGCAAGAACGTCAAGGACGACCGCTCGGTCGCAGTGAGTGGTGAAGAAAATCTCATCGACAAATTGTTTGCGTGCATATTGGAACATCGTGTCCAAGGTCCCCACCACGTCGTCGAATCTCTCCGCCTGACCGGAACTGGAGCGAGGGGACTCGATGAAGCCCTTGAAGCTGTAGCCAAGATGCCCGAAGCTCATCAAATAATGGCGGAGTGCTTGCGCCTCAGGTCCAGTTCCTACAATGAGTACGTTCCGGGTGCCCACGCCGCGTTCGAAGCGTCGGTTGATCAGTATGCGATAAGCCAGCCGGCGCAGGCTGAGAGTGATCGTCACCAGCCCCACTGTGATAAGCACGATGCTTCGAGGTATGTCCGCCGCGTGAACCAGATAGAGAGTGCCGGTCAACAGAAGACCGGACGTGAAGCATGCCTGCACGCTTAGTCTCTGCTCATGTAGAAAGCTGGTCAGACGCGTTGGCACGTACAGATGCAAACGCCGGCTGGTGATCATGAGCGAAATCGTAAATCCGCAGAGAAGGACGAGGAGGATGCTTGTCGATGGGCCATTGAAAAGCGTGCCGTGCCAGAACCCAATGGCCCCGGCCACGGGCCCGGTGTGCAACTCGTACAGCGTCGCGAGTACAGCAGCCCCAAAGACGGTTACTCCATCCAGAAACATCCACAGCTTGACAGTGCTTCGTTCCCTACGTGTCGAATTTGCCGCCGCTTCTCCGTTCAATTCAGAGGAAGAAGTCGCAGCAAATGAAACCCTGTGCCGGAATTCCGATGTCGCCATAAGCGTTTCGCTGACCTCACTCGCGCAAAATTCCAGGGGACGATTTGGAGACCAACCTTCGCGGCCAATCTCCGGTAGGGAGACAATCGACTGGAACGGAAAAACAACCGGCATTACTTATCGTCAGGAGGCGATCTTCCATAAAGCAGCGGGATTTCCAGGTGCCCTGGTCATGAGAGGGCTGACCCGCATGCGAAAGCTAAACCAACAGTTCGTGTACGGAACCGTCCACTGGGGCGGCATCGCCAATACTCGTGGTGTCTTGAATTAGAGAATTGTTACGGCAATAACAAGGGCGAGTCTGCCGTCTCGGCCATCACAAGGTGCACAGACTCGCGCGTGGGCAAGAGCCAGGACGTTCCATTCGGAGGCAATGCCATCCTTCGGCCCCCGGTGCTTTTATCGGTTTCTTGAATGCGGTCCTTACCTCAGACTTTGGTCTCACTTCGTCCTCGCCGCGCCTTTTGCTGCTGCAGAGCGGCGTTTCCGAAGGGATTGTTCATATCGGTTGAACTCTCTTTTCATGGCGCGGTCGGCGCGATCCAGACTGATCTTATTGAGAATCACCGCAACCCCAGGGACCTCCAATCGTTCGAGAAGTCCTGCAGCGCGATCCAGCTCCTGCTTGGTCGTCACGCCGGACTTGACCACAAGCACAGTCGCGTCGGCATACCGCGCTAAGTACTCAGTATTCGCGGAAATCGGCAGTGGGTTTGCATCGATCAGCACCACATCGCACTGCTCACCGGCTTGATGAATAGTCCGCGCCACTGGATTAGGAGCGGTTTCTTCTTGCCTCTTGGGGTTACCAACGTAATCGTAAAACGCAACGAGCGATGCAGGCAGAGAAGTCCGCATGTCGTAGGTCTTGTTCCGGCTTTGGAGAAGATAGTTGGACCGTGAAGGAGCGTCACCGGGCGAAACCTCCAGTTCATCGGATCCCGATGCCGTTATCGTCCGGGTGCGCAGATTGAGACCGCGCAGTTTCTCGGTCAGCTTTCTCACCACGGTGGTCGTTCCGCTGCCATGTGCAGGAGATGTGAACAGGAAGGTTCGCGCACCCGAGTTGCGGACGGCACTATCGATGCCTGCGGCGAGGCGGAAATAATACTCGCTCGAAATTTCCTGGCGAAACTCGTCATCGTCGAGCAGGGCACCGAGCGGATGGAAGCCAACCACCCCTTCGATATCCTGGGGCGTGTAGATTCTGTCGTCGAGCAAATCGATCCCAACAGGAGTCGCAACAGCGCAGATTAGACTTAGAAAAACCAACGCGAGCAAGTAGATTGGCAATTTGCTCTTTTCGGGACCCGTCGGAGTGAGCGCTTTACTGGACACATGGATCGATCCAGGTGAGTTGCTCTCCAGTTCAAGCTCGCGTATGCGGTCCTCGATTGCGTCATATGCCTTTTGCAGACTGTCGATCTCCGGCCCAATTTCTGCAGCGAGCTGAAATTTGGGTGCCGCCTCAGTGGCCGCGTTCGTCTTCTCTCGCCAGTTCTCTGATCAACTGGAGTTCAACCATGCGCGTACGCGTTACATCCTGCCGCAGTTTTTCCTGCAGACGTTTGGCAGCGCTGCGTCTCAGGTCGCTTAGCTGATCGTCGATCGAAGCGATTTCTTGTTTGTCTTTTTGGTAGATAGGGTGATCTGGGCGCATGCCATTCATTTCTTCCACCAGTGTGGCCCGGCGGGTGTTCAGATTGCTCCGCACTCCGGATAAGCCGGCGTCTGTGGCGATGGCTTCGTCTGCGGCTGTGTCCAGTGCGGCCGACCCTGCGGAGCCGTCTCCCTTCAGACCGCCGCATATCGAGCCTCGGCCGCCTCGCGGTCCATGCGCGCCCCAGCCAACTGCGTCGCGCACCGTCTGCGATGTTGAGTCATAAGGGTTGCTCGCGCCTTCTGCGGAAGAAATCGTTGCCACGCCCAGTTGCTGCATGAGCTTGCGCCTGTTCTGCCAGGCGGTCATCCATCTGTTTCTGCAACCGGTCCTGTTCCCGATGGAGCGTAGTCAGCCTAGCGTCGAGCCCATAGAACTCCTCGTTCTTCGCCTTTTCCACGTAAGTGTCGGTGACCGCATTCACAGTTTCGGCCAGCCCACCCGGCGACGGACCAGTCTAGCCGACGGACATCTCATAGGTGGAACCGATTCTCTTCACTTCGAGCGTCTGCTGCAGAAACTGAATCTCATAGGGCAGGACTGGGCCGGTCCAGTGCCGGACGGCATATGGAAGTTTGGCTATGGCATCCTCGATGATGTCGTACCGAGTGCGGTCTTTGGATCTGATCCGCGAAATAGGAATCGTAAGGAAGTTCGACCTCATTGTCGTTGGCCAGAATCTTCGGAAACTTTGGCGAAACATAGACTATGCTTTGGGCCTCGTAGACGGGCTTGGCCTTCTTCCAGAGGACGAATCCGCCACAGCCAAGAAGTACCAGTAATACAGAAAGGGAGACGAACCAGTGGCGCTTAAGACTGCCGACTAAGTTGATATGCGGACGCTGCCCTCTACGAGAACTCCCGGCCCCGCGCGGTGCGGACGGCGGCAAGCCATTGGAGCTTCCGGACATTGCTCTGCCAAGGAGTGAATTGGTCATGACCGACCTTTCAAAATCAATGAGCGGCAATCGCGGCGAAACTACCCAAGCTCAGAAACGGCGCTAGTTGCTGCATCACGAATCCCACCTTGGACATTCCGCTCTTTGGTACATAGATCACGTCGCCGGGATAAAGCGAGATTTCCATGCCGCCCGTAGGCTTTAGCAGGTCTCTGAAGTGAACGTATTGAGTCCTGCCCCCTTTGGAACGGTGCACGATCTGAAGCTCCGGATTACTGCCGGCCGTATCGCTCACGCCTCCGGCTTCACCGAGGATGGAAGTGATGGTCGAGTTGTGCTTCAGCACAATCTCGCCCGGATGTTGTACCTGCCCCATCACCGTGACTGATCTGCTCGATATAGCAGGTACGAAGATCACATCGTTGCGGCGCAGGCGAAGGTCCGCGAGTGGGCTGCCATTGCTCAATAATTCCTCCAAATCGACCCAAAGCACCTGTTCTCCACGGTAGATCACACACTGTTCTGGAAGGTTTCCATCAGTGCGAGCCACTATGCCGCCCTTGGAAAGCGCCTCCAGCAGAGTAGGTGTCTGGTCGAAATTGATTAGCCCGGGGTTTCTCACATCCCCCAGCAGGGTCACGTGATTCGAGCCGTATTTCATTACCTCGACAGTTGCAGTCAAATTAGTGTAGTAGGCCGACAGCGCAACGCCGATCTTCTGCCCGGCCGCTTCGCGGGTAAGGTTGACGACTTCGATAGGCCCTGCGAGCGGAAGTGTGATGCGGCCATCCGGGCCAATCATAGCCTTGCTAGCCAACTCGGGTCTCCCAGGATACTGAATAGAAAGCTCATCGCCGGCACCAAGCGTGTATTCCTCGTCTGCCGACGGCTCGAACCTGCGCAAGGTTTCGAGCGGACTCAGTTTCAGTTTGGGATCTGTAGAGTTCTCCGGGTCAGAATCTCCCGACTGGTTGACTCGCTGAACCGGATCAACGGTTTCCCGCGTGTTGGCGGGCAGCTGGGCCCCTGCGGTCCACGGGCAAGTCATGCCGATCACGAGAACGGCAGAACCGAAGATAATCAGAGCATATCGAGGATAGAACAGGCTCACAGAGAACCCCTCATCTTTTTGCGCTGCCTGGACGGCTCGGATGCCTAGTGGCCTGATAGCGAAGAATGCCCCATCCATTGCGGGTCTCGGTTTATTGATTATCTGAAGCAGATTCGCGCTCCGTGCGCACCCATGCGGCATTTGCTCGAGAAGTGCGCCATATCTCCGGGAAAATCCAAAGCTTCCAGAGGACGTAACCCGGAGCATTCGATAAAACCTTCACAGTTTCCCAGAGACCAGGACCGCTGACAGCCGCGACTGTCAGGTGAAGAAGCAGTACGGCAAATGCTCCCAGCACATACAGTCTGAGCCAGGCAACAGGCAGGCAGGCCGCGACCAGCAGGACAGTCACTTCCAAGGATATCGGGAGCGCCATTAGGTCGAGGAGCGGCTCCATAAGCCGGACTCGCCCTTTGAGCACGTCGACCAGCAGCTTCGGAGCCCACTGCTTCATCACGCTCAGGCGGCCGCCTTCCCAACGAGCGCGTTGGGTTTTTGCACCTTTTAACGTCGCCGGCATTTCACCGTGAACAACGGCTGTGTCGATGAACCCCACACCGATATTCGCTCGAACCAGAGCCAAATGATATTCCAGATCCTCGACAATTGAATCAGCGTTGTATGGAACATGTGTCAGCACGTCTCGGTGAAGAGCAAAGCCGTTACCAAAAATACCTGCAGAGAGGCCGAGACGCGCACGGCCGCGAGGACGGACAGTGTTGAACGCATGAAAGGCAAAGGTCGTCAATTTTGTGCGCCAGCTGTCCTGAAAACTGGAGACCTCGTATCGGCATTGTAGGGCACGTGTGCCTGCCAGTAGCCGGCGCCGCACAGTTCCAATAAGGCCGAGGTCGATAACAGAATCTGCATCGATCACGAGTACACCCTGCGAAGTGCCGGCCAGAGCCGCGGCAAATCCGTATCTGAGCGCACAACCCTTACCTGTCTGCGCCGGATCATTCATCACCAGCACATGTGCGCCGGCAGCCTCAGCGCGCTCCGCCGTTGCGTCTGTGCAGTTATGTGCGACGACGAGCACATCTACGCCTGAGCTGCCTGAGTCCAACACGCTGCGAATGCAGCGACCGATCAGAGCCTCCTCATTGTGAGCCGGAACGAGAACTGTGAGCGGCGCGAGCCCTGACTCGCTATCTTGATCCCACACTTCTCGCGTCGGCAACAAACCTGCTAGAGACAAAACGAGGATTTCTATAAGCAGCGGTAAGGTCGCCACGACGACGACAATCCCGATGATGCTGAGCAAGTGAGATAGAAACATTAACAGGCCTCGATTCGTCCAACGTCACAAGTTGCGCTTACAGGGGCTCGTTCCCGTTGGAGCGCATCTCCAATCGGCCGTGCTAAGGCTTCCACGAGATTTGACCCATCCGTCTGGTCTTTCCGGCATCCGCTCATCCGGCATCAACAGCAATCAGTTCGCGAATCAACGGTTCCTTGTCCTCACTATCAGACGACATGATTGAAATCGGCTCACCCATCGCTCTCAGCTTCAACATTTGTTTAACCTGGCGGTAGACATCGGGCACTTCATGTGCGTGTATCGGAACCAACTGACCTCCAATGCGGCAAAACGCCCAGTCCTTCCCGAATTGATGAATGGGAGCCAGTTCCGGTTCGATGCGTCGCAATGCCTCCTCGACCCGAGGGGCAATGCGGATGGAATGATCCAATCTTGCCGCGCGAACGACCCGGAGCAGGAATGGATGCAGGCCGGCGATCCAGAGTTCTCGTTTCCGGGAGCGGGCAACAGTCAGAAGGCGAATAAGCGTGCCCAGCGCGTCTGCTCCAATGTAGGCAGTCGAGCTCATATCAAGTACGACGTGGGAGCCAGAAACAATCGCACTACGCACGTCGGTTTCGAATCGCGGTAACTGGGCGCCGGTAAGATGGCCGTCAATGCGCAGCACCTTGGCCGGACCAATTATCTCGTTTGTAATTTGCACCTGCGAGCGCCGTTTCGTCTGCATTGCCATCGCCACAATTTGAGCGGGCAGATATCGTAGGAGCCCTACAAAATTGCTTGCGTATCGCTTAGCCAGCCGTGAGGGCTCTTGAATCGTCCGATAGAGCCACTCAAGTGCGTTGCGCTGCATCCATAAGGGCGCGCGGGACACCCCACCACTCAGAAAGTCAAATGAACCGCCCACTCCGATGCAAACAGGCACCTTTAGGCGGTGCCGATGCATGGCGATCCACTTTTCCTGCTTAGGATTTCCGAAAGCGACCAGCAAGATGTCCGGCTTGGCCTCGTCGATGCGGGAAAGGATATTCTCCTGATCCATTTCCTCAAGCGGCTGATGGTTCGGAGAATATCGCCCGGCAATGCACGTGCCCGGGAAGTTTGTTTGCATCCAATTGGCCGTACCGGCTGAGCTCTCTTCACTAGCTCCCAACAGGAAGATTCGATATCCGTGCTGTGCGGACAGTTTTGCCAGTTGCGGCACGAGATCGACTCCCGCTACGCGCTCCTTAAGCCTTGTTCCCAATAGGCGAGATGCCCACACCAATGGCATCCCATCAGCAAGGACAATATCGCAGCGGACGAGCGTCTCGCGTAATTCTTCGTCGTGGACTGAATTTATGAGGAAATCAACATTGGCTGTTGCAATCTGATGAAATCCTCCTTCGGCGATCTGAGCCTCCACCGCCGTCAGAACCTCTTGCATCGTCAAGTTGTTAATCGCAACGCCCAAAATAGCGACACTAGTCTCTCCCAGTTCGATCATGTTCGATCGCTCCAGACGTTTCTGTTGAGATACATGTAATGTGCTGTTCAGCCCACTCGTAAAGAGGAGCTCCGACGTAGCGAACGACTGCGGGCATCGTCCTAGGGCTCAGGAAGCGATAGGTTCAGGCTTACTAGGGCCCCCACTGCCTGGGCGGCATGGGCGTGATCGCACCTAGCTGAGCCTATTTGCGCTAACATCGAGAAAGTTGCGAGAAGCCTGAAGAGGAATGCGGGGTGCGCCGAGATGCTCGAGCGGCTCGACATCCTCCCGGGAGACATTGACCAATAGCGATTTATGAATCATCTCAATCGAGATTGAAAGGCGCATCGACGAATTGGTTCGAACAAGTTTGCCTTCGACGCCTGCGAGTGGTCCGCGCGAGACGCGAACACGATCACCCTCATTGAGCAGCGGAACCGCCAAACATTCAACTCGCATCTCAAGAACGGTGCGAATGTCTTCAATTTGCTGTTCCGGTATTGGCAACGGTCCCGTTTGGTTTCCAACGAAACCAGCGATACCAGACGTATTGAGCACTTTCAAACGACTATCTCTGGCCAGATTCATGCATACAAACAAATAACCGCTAAAGAGAGGGACTGCTACAGACTGCTTACGGTCGCTCCACCGGTGGACTTGCGATATCAATGGAAGAAAATGCGTGACACCAAGTGTTGAGAGCATCGCGGCCGCGCTCTTTTCCTGTCGCGAACGGGTCCATACTGCATACCAGTGTGAGCCACTTGAGAAGTTCCCAATCTCGCAGTCCATTGCCATGCTCTCCGCTCGGGGCCATGATGTGTTTCTGGGTGCTGAAGTCTGAGTTGGACGTAGCTTCGCCCTTTCAGTCCCAAGTCTGCTTTCAAACTGACAACAACATCCAGATTCAGTTCACTTCATAACATGACGTGGCGCGTTAGTTGATCGTCATTGAACGAGCCCTGAACCCCGAAATAGGCCGATCCCTGCTGTTCCCACACTCGGTTCACTTTTCCAATGCATCCGATTCGAATTTCTTCAGCAGAGTCATCCGGTGAAGGAACCAGAACCTCAATTCGAACGTCCGCACCGACCGGTGGGCACCTGCTGCTGAAGATTAGCGCCCCGTCCACCGCGACATCGCACGTGAATCCTCCCTCTGTGCGATCTGTCCCGTCATTCCAATGAAAGATGACAGGCAACTTTAATCTGTATCTCATCGCAGCTCTGCGTTCGGGGTCAAAGTCCTGAAACATCGAAGGCCAGAATATGGGGGTTCTGGCAGCATCACAAGTGGTCGAACGTTGGAAAATGTTTTGGGACGTTCGGATGAATCCGAGGACCTTCCTTCTCACGAACGAGCCGGTTCTACCGCCCGACCAAGCGTCATCGTAAGAAGATCAGCCCTATCCTGAGTTGGAGAAGGAAGTTTGTTTATTTTGTAAGAAGGCTTGCCAAAGTCAAAAACTCTTGTACATTAGGTATACCTTTGCCGCGTGCAGTTGGGCTCTTCCCTTCAAAAGCTAGACGTAACCTCAAAATGACACACACTTGAGTGAGCGTGATCCATTGCGCTCCGCCAGGGCCAAACAGTCCGGTACGAGTGCAGGCAATTCGAGTCTCGCAGTGTGTTGGTCAATGTCCGGGCGGCAGGTAACATTGGGGGTCGAAGTTGAAGATGCGCTCGTCACATATGCACCAGGCTTCTTATCCGCCCCGAGATGGAAGTTATAGGATTGCGAACTCGCGTGATCATGAGAGCGGATTGAAAGGTTGCGACGATCCTGAAACCACCCTTCAGGTCCTAATCGTCGACCGGGATTCGATGAGTGGAGATCTCTTGGCAACTGCGCTCACAAGAGACAGAGATTGCCAGGCTGTAGCCGTTAGGTCGGCCGATCTCTTGGAAAGGATGGCGGATGGAAAGGCTCAATTGGTCGTCATCGCGGCTGATCTGAATCAGGACACGAAGACCGGCATCGATTTGGCTCGAACCGCACTTCGCCTTCATCCGGCCGTGCCAATTGTGATTCTTCTGAATCAATCAACGCATGATTTAGTTATCAATGCGTTTCGTTCCGGCGCTTGCGGCGTTTTCTCCCGACAGCAGCCTGTAGCCGAATTTCTCGATTGCATCGATCATGTGCGAGAAGGTCGCATATGGGCCGGTAAGCATGAGACGAGATTACTTCTGAGTGCTTTGGGTTCCATCCCGTGTTCGAACATGCACGTGGAAAGTGACTCTTCGTCGTTGAGCATGCGCGAACTGCAGGTTGTGAAATGTGCGGCCAGAGGCAAAACCAATAAAGTTATCGCATGCGAATTGGGGCTCAGTGAACATACAGTGAAGAACTACCTCTTCCGTGCCTCCGAGAAATTGGGCGCCTCGAATCGCGTCGAACTGCTGTTTTATTTGACCCAACGGGGCCACACTTTTGACGGGAGCAGGGAAGCTGATTCGTAATTTTATGCTCAATTAATCATCGAACGCTTACTGTGATCCTTGGGAAACAGATTGATCAAAATGTGTGTATGGACGCAAGATCGCTGCGAGCCGTCACGAGACTAGCCATCCTGCCTGTTTGACTAACAAGCTGATACACGCGAACTATTCCGATCTTGCAAGAGGCTTCGGATTTCTGTGCTTTCATTGCTCGTAGAGCAGCGACCAGAAGATCGTTGGAGGGTAACTTGCCTAAAGTTAATATTGGCGGGGCGCATGCAATAAGTAATTTGGAGTGACTAAGGTAATTCCATAAGTGTTACCAGAATTCGATGGCGAGCCTGGAGAGGCTGTTACCTGGATGCGTAGAGGGTCTTCAAAACTGATAGGGTAACCTCTCTATAAGTGACGAAGTAGGTATTGTCAAATTGATTCTGTACGAGATAGAGTGGTGGCATGGCATCCCGGGTTTAACAAGTGCGGATACAAAGGGAAAAGCGTGGCCCGCTTTGCACGATGGTCTCCAAGTTCCAAGTGTCCTTGTGTCTCAGGGCGTGGCGTCGCGGTCCCGTAGTTTGGTGCTTTTTTAGTCAATAGCCTTTGCGCGCAGTCGACTCGCAGGATGCGGGGTTTGATGCCGAAAGTGATCGATCAACGGCGGGCCCTTAGGATTCCCCGAGGAGAGGAAGCTGAATTCAAGGTCTTCATAGTTGGCCGCGATTCTCTTTCAAGCGGTACACTCGCTGATGCGCTGATTCATGACATTAGATGTGAGGCCGTTGCAATGGAACCCGGTGACTTGTTGCGGTCACTTGGAATGAGCAAATCCGCTCTTGTTATCATCAACGCCGATCTCAGTTCAGGACCAGGAAGTGGCTTTGATCTGGCGACCAGGGTATCTGGCGCTTTCCCGAATATACCCATCGTTATATTGCTGGGGAGGCCTGCCCGCGAGGCGGTGATTCGAGCCTTTCATAGTGGAGCTCGCGGGGTGTTTTCCCGGCAGCAATCAATCCCTGAATTTATCGATTGTGTTCTGCACGTGAATAGAGGATTTATGTGGGCGGGAAGGGAAGTATCGGACGTCTTTCTGGAGGGATTCAGAAGCTTGCCCACGCCGATCTTGCTCACGGGAGTTGAATTGAAGACTCTCACCAAGCGCGAACTGCAGGTCGTGCAGTTAGCGGCCAAGGGTAAGACGAACAAAGCAATTGCGAGCGAAGTGTGTCTGAGTGAGCACACCGTAAAGAATTACCTATTCCGCGCATTTGAGAAGCTTGGCGTTACTAACCGAGTCGAATTGCTCTTCCATCTAACTGCGAGCGCCGGAGTGAAAGTAGACCACATCGCGCCGCGTAAGCGGCCTGACGTGACGGAGTAAAAGTTGACCACCCGCCGATGCCTTCGCCTCGACCTGACGACGACCGGAGCGCAGGATCGGCGAGGTTGGCGCTTGTTGTTGAGCGCTGTCGCGTAAGCTGTGTATTATGAATAATATAACTATACTTTTCTCGAGGGATCTCATCCTATGCGTAACGGTGACAGTGTGCCAGCTTCAAAGCATCCCGCCGATCCGTCTTCACACGGTCCCCTGGCTTCTTCGGAACCAGGCTCGGAGCAACCACTGCTCAGTCGACTCCTAACTCCTAACTGGGTCAGCCGCCAGTACAGTACGAACCCTGTCGGCCCCGCTTCGTAGCAGGCTCGCAACTGTTCGGGCGAACCAAGCTTCTTGATGAACTTGCGAATCGAATCTTCACGGTTGGCGATCGTTCCCAGGCTGCATGTCTCGTCGTTCGTCTCGGCTATGGCTACGGCGATCGTTTCAGCATGGACATCCAAACCCAAAAATCGTAACTTCTCTCTCATGACCGGCTCCTCCACCCCTGGCTCTGGACTGACGTTCCTAAAACAAACTCAGCCTAACCCACGACTAGCGCAGCGGGCCGGTCACTACATAATGACTACTCGTTGATCAACCCCTGCGGTGCAGTGTTGGCATCTTTGATAGTCCGTTCGATTTGGTCGCATATGCGGGATAGTCTTGCTTCGAGACCGCCAATGCACGATAGCGGTCTTCTTCCAAAATCCAGTTCCTCTCGAATGCCAGTCACGCATAGTTCAAAGCGTGTGGGAATATACGAGTCTCGCTGCTTTTGAGCAGTTCTTCTCTGCCGTGCGCTTGCATCATGTGCTGCGCGTTTCATATCCGCGATCAGTGTCTTTAGGCGCACAACCTGTGCCGGTTCCGAGGCCACCTTCCGGGCCTCGGTTGCCATTTTGAGTAGTTCCGTCAAAGTCTTCAGCTTCTTCATTTCGCAATGATGCAAAATATTGGCGAGAAGTCAACGGTACCAAGGTCCCCAGACAAACGAACTTAAAATCGAGTAATTTCCGGATCGGCCATCTATGTAAGTCAAAGTCTTGCGACTAGCGCAGGTGTCGGTGGCGCGCCCGGGAGAGCGCGCATTGATCGACTTCAGGATGCGCCGTTGCGCATTTTGGCCTCGGGCCGGTGGTTCCTGCTCTCAGCAGAACCAGACATCTATTTGCAGCCTCGGGCTCCGCCGAGCCGTCGCCGAGATTGAGTTTGTGTTCCCTGCCAGTCCCGAAACAATTCGTGGTGAGCCTCCGGAGCTCGAGCTCCTTCAACAGTGGCCTAATTGCAGGACCGCAGTCTGCGCACGGAATAATAATCCGATGTTCTTTCATTGATGGGCAGGTTTTCAGGCTGCCGCCGTGCCTCCGAACTCTTCGGTGGGCACGTCCTGAGCGAGCTGTCTCTGGAATCAGATGTCGAGCACAATGCTGAATGGGGTCCGAGGTCTGTGCGGTATCTTAACTCAGACGGCGGGCTGGTGGTCGGCAGCAATTGAGTGCACGGAGTCCCTCGATCTAACCAAGCCTTGTAAACCGATGCAATGCCAGTGCCTCCAGGCCGAAGCGCTCTCTGATCGACCAGCGCGGAGGCTAGTTTTTCAGTTCCGGTAGATTTATCGCCGATGCGGAAGTTTCGATCCAAGGAAGGCGAAACTCGATCCACTTTGACGTACAGTTGCCAAGTCTGACTTGCGGAGCAGGACAACTTCCCGTAAGCCGGGCATGTTCAATAGCTCGGAGGTGAAAGTCCTCTACCCGACCTGATGGAGGTAAGGGTTAGCAATGACGCAAGGGCTACCGTCGCGAGGCGGGGTCTGAAGGAAGCGTGGAGCAAATGCGCGAGTCGATGGACAAGAACCGGATACAAGGCGTGAGCGTAGGGCGAGCGGGCAACTTACCGCGAAGCCCATATCCATCAAGTACGCGGAGCGTAGATCCGGCGACTGTGCGCAGATGGCGATTGAACTTACCCCGGGAGATCTGCTTCGTGTCGCTTCGGCGACTGAGAATGCCGCGAGGCATCCTGACCACGGAGCAGAAGTCAGCAGAGGGCATATTAGGCCATGACGTCGGAAAGGCTAATGAGGCACTCCAAAGCCGAAAGGCGGAGTCAACAGATAGGCCGAGCCGGGAACGATGGTCGAAGGCCCAAACGAGAGGAGAGGCAAGTAGGTCATGAGTCTCAACAACGACATGCGGCAGAACATCCAGAGCAATCTGGACTTCTCTACTTCGCAAACGGGTGAAGCCCAGAGAGCGGAGCGGGAAGGGTCCGAATCGGTGAGGACGATGAGTGAGCCCGAAAGCCCAGCTAGAACAGATCGAATGATGGAGGAGATCGTTGAACGAGAGAATCTGAAGAAAGCGTTACGACGGGTCAAGGCGAACAAAGGTGCGCCGGGCGTTGACGCAATGACGGTCAACCAACTTGGCGATTACCTGAAACAGCACTGGCCAGCCATCCGGGATCAACTACTCAACGGGACATACAGACCAAAGCCGGTGAAGCGGGTAGAAATACCGAAGCCGGACGGCGGAGTGCGCAAGCTGGGCATCCCGACGGTGCTGGATCGATTCATCCAGCAAGCGGTCATGCAGGTTCTGCAACGGCGGTGGGACCCGGAGTTTTCCGATCACAGCTACGGTTTTCGACCGGGGAGATCGGCGCACCAGGCAGTCGCGCAGGCACAGCAGTATATCGCCGAAGGCTGCGGCTGGTGCGTTGACCTCGACTTGGAGAAATTTTTCGATAGAGTCAATCACGACAGACTGATGGCTCAAATCGCCAAGCGGATCGATGACAAGCGGCTGCTGAAACTCATCCGCGCGTTCTTGAATGCGGGTGTAATGGAGAATGGGCTGCTCAGTCCAAGCGTGGAAGGAACTCCTCAAGGGGGACCTCTTTCGCCGCTGCTTAGCAATATCGTGCTTGACGAACTCGACCGCGAGTTGGAGCGCCGGGGACACCGACATGTCCGCTACGCAGATGACTGCAACATCTATGTGCGCAGTGAACGTGCGGGTCAACGGGTGATGATGAGCATTACGCGCTTCATCACTCAGCGGCTCAAGCTCAAGGTAAATGAGACGAAGAGTGCGGTAGCGCGACCGCAAGAGCGAAAATTCCTCGGATTTAGTTTTACGAGCGACCCGGTGATCAGACGAGCGATTGCTCCGAAGGCTCTGGCTCGCTTCAAAGATAAAATCCGCGAGATCACGCGACAGGCCAAGGGCATAAGCATCGAGACGACAGTGAAGCGACTTGCCACCTATATGGTGGGATGGCGCGGCTACTTCGGCTACTGCGAAACCCCGGAGGTGCTGATCGGCCTTATCCGTTGGGTACGGCTCAGACTGCGATGCGCACTCTGGCGACAATGGAAAACACCCCGTCGTCGCCGGGCCGCGTTGCTGCAACTTGGGGTCCGTCCGCGACTGGCTGCTAACACGGCCGGTAGTGGTCGCGGTCCTTGGTATCTGGCCCGTTCCAAAGCTCTGTCAGTCGGAGCTTCCAATGCCTACTTCCGTTCGCTCGGGCTACCTTCACTGTTCGAGAACTACTAGCCCAACTTCTCGAACCGCCGTGTACGGACCCGTTCGCACGGTGGTGTGGCAGGGGTCGGCAGGTGACTGCCGCCCCTATGCCGATCAAGTCGGCTAGTGTTTACAAACCCATCCACCTGACGGTAAAACGTCAGGAGTCTATCGGAGCTGCTCCGCGCGATCTGGCGTAAGGAGTGCATCATCACCAAATCACTCATCGACCGGGAATAATGCTCTCAGGACGACGGCTTCTAACCACGGATCCAGTTCCATGTCTGACTTTGCGCGGCCGCTGAAACGCGGATCAACAATATTCGATATTACGAATATGTTATTGGGTTAGGAAACAGTATGTGACGTAAATCACATCTGAGTTCGAATCTGCAAACTAGCTTTACCGAATCGCGCTTGCGTCAGCGCATTCGCGGGTGTTTGGCGAACCGCCACGCTAGCCCCGACTTACGTCGGAACTGCCCCAAAATCGGAAGCAAGGAGAGATGTGCCGGAGATGACAGACGATCTGATTCCTCTTCGCATTGTGATTCAGCAGCTAGGAGTCTCTGCGGTGCCCGGTTATCGCGTCATTGTTTATGGCGACGAGTTTAAGCCCAGGCATTCTGACTTTAGTAGTCCGTTCGCTCTTCTGGAGGCACTTGAAGCCGCAATACCAGAACTCGATGTCTCGCAGCTACGGCTGAGTCCATTGCAGGAGGGACAAGGTTCCATCGTCTTCGATGCAGAGAGGCTCTTCAGCGAAAAACAACTCTCCACGCTTGGGCTGGCATTGACATCCTGAGATCCGGGCTCGCGGAAGCCTCGGTTGATGCCAATGCGCTCATTGAGCGCGTCTTAGGGATGATCGCAACAATTAATCCTCGAAAATGCCCATATCGCAACTGAATCCATCGCTGACGATAAGCCGACTCTTTCGGGTAGTGATGGGCTCGGTGAGCGCATTGGCGGTATCGCGTTGAGTGTGGCGCTTGATGCTTGATATTGACTTGCTGTAATCTGCGATTACTCGCTGCGCAGCGCAATCATCGGCTCGACTCCGGCAGCACGACGCACCGGCACTACCGACGCGACCAGCGCCGCCAGTGCGAGCAGTACTGTAGCCCCCACGAGCATGACCGGGTCCCATGGCTTTACGCCAAACAACTGGTCCTTCATCAACTTTCCGGCGAGAACGGCCAGCGGAAGCCCGATGCCCACACCAATGCCGATCTGCCAGATTGCGCCGCGAAGCACCATGGTGATCACATGTCCGCGGGTGGCGCCAAGAGCCATCCGCAGTCCGATCTCGTTGGTGCGCTGCTCTACCGTGTAGGCCATCACGCCATAAAGCCCCAACGCCGCCAGTGCAAGGCCGAGCAGTCCAAACAGAGAAGTCAGCGTCGCAATCATATTCTGCTGCGTAAAGTCGGCGCTCACGACTTTGCTGTACAGATTGACGTCGTCCACAACGAGGCTGGCATCGACGCTGGCGATCGCCTTGCGCACTTTCTCTTCCATCTCTGGTGGATTGCCCGGAGCCCAGATCACGATGTTGTAGAGGTAGTGCGACCACTTCTCGCCTTGCTCCCAGGCTGGATCGTCATACTTCGCCGTCTGCATCTCCGACACCCAGAACATCGGCCGGACTGGCTCCTTGTAGTCATAGGTCATATAGCGGATGTCTTTGACCACGCCGACAATTTCATAGGTGGAAGCGTACCGGAGCCTGTTCGGGCCGAAATGTTGCCCAATCGGATTCTGGTCCTTGAAAAACCGCTTCACAAAAGCCTCGTTCACAACTGCGACATTGGGCGTCGCCGCCGTATCGTCCTCGGTGAAATGCCGCCCCATAAGCATGTGTGCGCCGATGGTCTCGAAGAACCCAGGCATCGCGCGCGCCCAGCCCGCGCCCGTGTCTTCTTTGGGCCCCGGCTCGGGCCTGCCCTGGATGCGAACTCCGTCGTTCCAGCTGTCGCCGGTCATCGGCGCGTAAAGCGCGGGAACCGCCATCCGCACTCCGGGGATCTCCTTCAGGCTGTCGTCGATTCTCCGGAACAGTTGCTCCATCTGCTCGGGCTTGGCGTTGCCGAGCGTCGGATTGATCCACGCAATGTAACGTCCCTGCATGTCGAAGCCGAAATCCTGATGCTCCAGGTTACGCAGGCTCTGCGACAGCAATGCCGCGGCCGACAGCAGCACCAGCGACATCGCCGCCTGCACGATCACAAGCGATTTCTGCGCCCACGAGCGGCCGCCGCCCACCGAGCGATTCGCTCCGCGCAGCGCCTCTACTGGATCGGCGTGCGAAGTCATCCACGCCGGTGCCGTTCCGAAGATAATTCCCGTCAGAATCGAAACGCCCAGCGTGAACACCAGTACCGGCAAGGATGGCGTCGGGCTTACTGGAACATAGTTGTTCGGCCCGCCGATCTCGAAGGCCAAATACAAAATCAGCCGCGTTCCGCCATACGCTGCACCAATTGCAAATGCGCCGCCGATCACCGCCAGCATCACGCTCTCCACCAGCGCCCTGCGTACCAGCCGAAGCCGCGAAGCTCCCAGCGCGATACGGACTGATATCTGCGCCCGATTTTTCAATCCACGCGCCAGCATCAGATTCGCCAGGTTGCCGCACGCCACCAGCAGCACGCATCCGGCTGCGATCAGCAGCAGCTTCAGACCATCCTGGTATTCGTCCCGCATCGCCGCCACGCCCCCGCCGCCGGGGACCAGATGAAGCGTCTGCTGTTGCCAGAGCTGTTTCTCGTCCGGCTCCATCTCCGCTACATGGCTGGCTAGCCAGCCGTGGAACTCCACGCGGAGCTTGGCCTCGAGCGCTTGCGGATTGACTCCCGGTCGCACTCTGCCGAGCAGGTCCAGATAGTTCTCGTTGGCTCGCTTGGGCCGAGCAACATCGGTGGCAAGAACCAGTTCGGACGTGATCGGCAGCCAGATGTCCGGCATGCCCCAACCGGCTAGCTTAGCGCCATAAAACCCCGGCGGTGTGACCCCGATCACCGTAAACGCGTGCCCATTGATCTGGAAATTCGCGCCCACCACCGAAGGATCTGAACCATATTTGTTTTGCCAGACGCGGTAGCTCATCACCGCAACCAGCGGTGCGCCGACTTGATCATCTGCGTCGGTCATCAGCCGGCCTATCCACGGCTGCACACCCAGGGTGCGGAAAAAATTCCCAGACACGTACTGCCCGTTGCGCGTATCTACCGGCGCCTGCGATCCGCCGCGCCGCACGCCAAGCGGCGCATTGCCGGCCTGCAGTGCGGCCAGGTCGGCGAACTCCGGCGTATGTTCGCGGAAGTTTTTGTAGGCCTCCCAGGAGAAGAGAGCGAAATCGCCGTCGTCTCCCTGCGTGTATCCACCCCAGTTGCAGCAGCGGATCTTGTCCCCAATGCGCCATAACTCTTCTGGCTTTGTCACCGGCAGAGACTTCAGCATCACCTGATGCACCAGCGTGAAAATGGCCGTCGTGGCCCCGATTCCCATGGCTAACGTGATTACGACGGTTGCCGCAAATCCGGGCGAAGAACGCAGCTGACGCAAAGAGTGCTTTAAATCGCTGACCATCTATTCCGACCTCCGCCATTTCATCGTGAAGTCTCGAACGATTTTGCCTGCACGCCGAACGCCACGATTGGCTCCTTTGCGAGAAACTGGTGCAAGGCGTTCAACGCGAGATTCGTCGGCAATTGAGATTCTCTGTATAGAAGGAGGTAGCACTTTCCCGCGAACGGCAGGTTCGAGCTCTACTTCATATCAACTTCAATGGACTCAATGCACGCGAATGTCACCCGAGCCGGTTTGAACGCGGACTAATGACCCGCCTCCGTCCAGATTTCCTGTGATGTGGTGGTGATCGAGGGAGCCCTTTACCAGCATTTCGTGGTCGGTCGTCACCGAACCCGATCCGGTCGACGCATCGAGGGTGAGTGGCGCACCGCCGGGCCAGATCTGGACATTCCCCGATCCGGTCTTAAGTGTCCAGGGCGCAGAAGGTGTACCGGTGGCCTTGATATCGCCCGAACCAGTTTGGGCGCTAAAACTGCCGTGGACGTCCTTGATTTCGATATCCCCCGAGCCCGTCTCGGCTTTCACATCTCCCTGATCAATCTGTTCCGCGGTGATGTTTCCGGAACCCGTCTTTACTTCGAATGGACCCTGCAGGCCGTTCGCACGGATGTCACCAGAGCCTGTTTCAAGTTTGGCGTTTTGGCCAACGCCCTCGTCGACGATGTCGCCTGAACCGGAGGTAGCTGCGAGGAGAGTTCCAGCCGGCGCTTCGATCTGGTAGTCGATGCTGATTCCATGCCAATGCTGTTCATGTTGCTGTCCGACTCGAATCACGTCACCGGTTTGTTCGATCGGAGGATTTGCCACGATCTGGCGAGCCTGCTCTTCGCTGCCGTTATGACTCACATGGACCTTGCCATGAATGTGGACCTCGTTGCCGGAGCCCCGGGTGAGATGGATATTGCCTGAACCAGTAGATACGAATAATTGCGCTTCACCGCTGACGGAGAATGCGCGATCAAACGACATGGAGCTGCCTGAATCTGATTGAGCAGCGATCGCACGTGCAAATGCTGGGACAGGGAGCAAGCTCGGAGCTACCTGGGCGGCGGCAATTTCTGGCGTCGCGATTGCTGGCGTTTCCGATTCAGGAGAAATTGCAATGCTTGCTGAGGCATCGGGCTCATCTGCAAGAACGAGGCTGTCCGGTGTGGTATCTTCCGCAGCGAGCTGCTCCGTGGGATTAGCATTTTCAGGCTCTAACAGTTCCGGAGCAGACGACGCGGCAGGTGCAATCAAGGCAACATGCACGGAATGCGTTGCAGCCTGTACCCGCACCATGGCCGTCGCAGCAAAAAGCGTCACGGGCACCAGCGCAACTGCGAAAAGCGCGCGGCGTCCGCCGGCAAAAGACTGGCGAAATGTGTGGTCATTGAGCAAGCGCTCGATGCGGCGGGCAAGACTGCTGGAACGTGCCATGGCGACTCCTAATGCGGTTGGGCGCGGTGCTGCCGCGAATTCGAGGAGGATTTGCGCGTACGAGGCGCGGCTTCCCGCTTGCTCGATTCCTGCACGATCGCTGATGGCTTCGGCCAGGTCGGTGAGTTCTTTCTTAAGCCACCAGCCCAACGGGCTAAACCAAACAAGAGCGGTGTAGAGGCTGGCAAGGAGCTGGAGATAAAAGTCGCCTTGACGAACATGCGAGTGTTCGTGAGCGAGCACAATGCGAACCTTCTCTTTATCCCAGGTTTCGTAATCGGCGGGCAACAGGATGGCAGAACCGATGGTCAAGGGCGAAGAGACTTTGCGGCTGGCGCGGAGAGGGAGACCTTTGGGAATGTCAGATACGTCGCGCATCGAAATCGGCGCTGCGGTGAACCACAGGCGAAGCGTAACAGCCAGGGCAAGCGCGAGTCTCAGAAGAAACACTACGGCTACTCCGAGATAAATCGAAAGAGCGAGCGATGCTGGCGAGAACGCCACACGGCTGTGCTGGGGCAATGGCGGCATTTCTTCGACTGTCCGGGCACTTCCGGTGCTGGCCTCTTTCTTCGAAGAGGCGGCTTCGGGGCTGGATGGTTCAGGCCCTTGGGTGCGGGGAGCCGACATCGAATCCGGCCCTGGCCCGGAAGCCTTTTTGGTCTGTGGTGAATTAGAAGCTGGGATTGGCGGGGCGACGGGCTTGGGTAGGGTGCCGGAACCGCTCTTTGCCTGGAGTCTTGCCTGCAGTTCTTCCAGAAGGGTCATGGGATGTGCAGGAAGCACAATGCTGGCGTTCGCAGGCAGAAGTTGCAAACGATCCGCAATTGGCATCAGTAATGGCATTGCGAGAGCACCGACGAGCACGAGGCCCAAAGCCGCTTTTTGCGCAAAGACATTGCGGACTCGGAAAGCCCGCAAGCCAAGCGCGACGATCAGGGCGACGAATAGGGATCGCATAGCGGCATCGATAAGGACGGGAATCATTGATCCTCCTTCTTTGCGTTTGGAGCGTTCTTCTGCGCCGTGGCGATGTGCTCGGCGAGACGTTGGAGCTCGGCGCGATCGAGCACCTTGGAATCAACCATGCCCACGAGTAGCGCTTCGACGGACCCATCACAAAACCAATCCACAATGCGTTTAGCTGCGCGGCCGGCTACACGCTGTCGTGATTCGGCTGGCCGATAAATAAACGCGCGATCGTCGACGCTGTGGACCAGATAGCCCTTTTCTTCAAGGCGCCGCAGAACTGTACGAACCGTAGAGTCCTTCAGCGGCCGGTCCAACTCCTCCCGAACCTGGTCGGCCGTTACAGAACCTAAGCGCCAAATAATGAGCAGAACGTTTCGTTCCAATTCGCCCAACTCGCCGGGATCGTGGTTCGCCTTGGTGTTACGGTCCATAGTGTTACCGACTGTAACACATTAATCCGCCAAAAAAGCAAGTGAAATTTTGAAGCAAATTAGATGGGTAAATCTAATTGCCCTGGTTGCAAAGTTTAGCGCTCGAGGATTTGTTCAAAAGACGCGAGCGCTCGTGGATCTCCATGCTCTCGCGCATGGCTCCATCCTCACCGCCCGTTATGCGGACACTTCACTTGCTATAAACACCGGACATATTATGTGCTAACGACAGGTGGCCTACCCTTCCGTTATCTTTTCGGCAACAGCGAGCTATAGTCGCTGCTAGACTTTCGGCGGGAAGCACATATGGAAAAATACGTTGGCGCGCTGTCACTTACACTGCTGCTGGCAATGGTCCTGATCAGGGTGCGCCTCATGAAACGCAAAGGGATACAGGCGATGCACTTTGGAAATATAGACAAGACGGATTTCCTCATTCCGCCTTTCGCTCTGTTTTACTTTTACATCGTATTCGCCGCCGCGTTCGATTGGCCCACGGTGGCCACGCATCGCTTCTTTCAGTCGGGACTAGCAGCCGGGGCAGGGGTGTTCTGCTGTGTCTCTGGATTGGTTTTGTTATTCCTGAGCTTGGTATCCTTCGGCAAGAGTTTCCGAATCGGTATTGATCAGGATGATCCGGATAAGCTGGTGACAACAGGGGTTTTTGGCTTCAGCCGCAATCCAATGTATGTAGCATTCTGGTTTGTCCTGCTTGGGCAGTTTCTGCTTTTTTCGAACTTGATCCCGCTTGTCTATCTGGCCGCCGCTACGTTGTTGTTCCACCGTCAGGTGTTACGCGAAGAAGATTCTATGCGACGTCGTTACGGACAGGAGTATTCCGACTACCGCGACCGAGTGAGAAGGTATCTCTGATCCGAAGGCAATACTCACCATTTCCGTTAAAACGATGCGGCTAGTGCTGCTCAGAGGGAGTTGGAGGAAGTTAGCGCACGGATTCCAACGTTCCGGTCGAGTTGTGGCCCATCTATGAAAGCGTCGGCGGAGTCAACAGAAAAAACGAACTCCCTCCTGTTAGAGACGTAGAGGGCAGTCAAGGGCGCCCGAAGGGCGTTCATCTTGATCCTTGACGGCCCTCTACGTCCCACAGAATCGATATGGGAACGAAGCGAAACGAAGTTCAGTGAAGCTTCGTTCCTTGGAGGACACAGTCTTTTTCTGTTTTCCCAGAGCACTTGCATCGTCACCTCGACCAAAGCTCGCCAGTAACCTTTTGAGTGAACTCAGTTCGACCCAGCCATCTATTCGATCGATCTTCCGACCATGATTACTTATTCGAACTCCCTTTCAATAAGGGAGTGGGGTGCCCAATCACTCGGACGATGTTCTACTTCACACCATAGGCCACACCGGGCTTCCCCACGTGCGAACTGAATTGGAATGACGTCTCGTAATCCCGTCCGTTGCGCCACATCCAGTACAAGCGGACGGCAAGTTTGCGTGCCAGTGCCACCGTGGCGATCTGGCGTCCCCGACGCATGGTCAGATGCAGGAACTCGCGTCGCCAGGCTGGATTACAGCGAGTGGCGGCTTGCGCCGCTTCCAGCAGAAGAAAACGCAGAAGTGAGTTGCCCTGTTTGCTGATGTGTCCCAGCCGCTGCCGGCTGGCGCTGGAGTCTTCGCAGGGGATCAGTCCCAGGTAGCTGCCGATCTGCTTGCCGCAACGAAAACGTTCCGGCGACCCGATGATCAGAACATAGGCCAGAGCCGTCAGCGGACCAACACCGGGATGGGTCATGAGTCGTTGCGCCTCCGGATGCTGTTCTACCTGCTTCTCGATCGCAGCCGTTAATGCCGCGATACGAGGAGTCAACCCGTCGAGCAACTCGAGCAGATCCTCACGGCGCCTGATTGCCCACGGCAGCAGTTGAAATGACTCCAGCTGCGCTCTTCCTGCCTGACTCCACAGTCCTTTCTTGCGCCGTACTCCCTCGTTCAGAGCCACGGCCTGAAGCTGGTTCATCACTCGCGTTCGCATTTGCACCAGCCGGTGACGATGCCACAGCAGCTGCCGCAAATCGCGATTGTCCACATCCGGCAACCATACTCGCGGAAAGCGATTCTCCACCAGCAGCGTGCGCAGAAGCCGGGCGTCTTCACGGTCGTTCTTTTGCTTGCGCACCCGCTTGGCCTTGATCTCTGCCGCATCGCCAACCCAGAGCTCGTGTCCCAACTCCGCAAGCAGACGTTCAAACCAGCGCGAGTGTCCCGTGGCTTCGATCCCCACGCGCACCTTCACTCTTTGCTCTTTCAACTTCCGGTAGAACCTCTCTGCTTCTCCATTGCTGTGCATCAACGGCTGTTCACCACACTCACCGCTTTCGGTATCTACCCACGCGATCTGCTGAAAACTCGGGTGATAATCACAACCAACTATCAACATGTTCGGCTCCTTTCTCCCGAGCCTTGGTCGTCAGCAACTGATGAAAGTGTAAGCCGCAACGAAGCAGACTTATAATGGTCCCACGCGTCCGGCTCCTTCCTCCTCGAGCCCTTGGTCAGTCAGCAACTGCCATCTGCGCTCAGGCTCGCGAAGGAGCCGACGCTTTTATGAAATCACTCGGAGGTGACCTGTTTCTGGGGCAAACTGTCGAACAATTGCCGAATGAGCACTCGACTTATGATTTGGAAGAGATGGCCTACGACGCCAGCTTTCTCCAGGATTCCGCCGTAAGAGACTTGAGCTTCTCCACATAATCCGCATTTGGATCGCGCTGTGCATTCTGTGCCTTCATAAGGACAAAAAGCTCTTCTGACAGCACAGAACCAATCGCATGGATGGCTTCATGCCGGTCGAGCCCTTCCTTGATCAACCGAAGAAGGACTGCCTTCGCTGGAAATGCATCTCCAAGCGCGACCTGGTTTTCGACGATCACGTGTATAGTGGCGTGGATTGTCTCGTTAGGAAGCCGGATTCGCTGCCGCCTGTGGTATCGCCTGACTAGCTCCATGCGCTCAGATTCATCAAGCTCGAGCCAAGCCTCAGAGATGATGTGCTCGTGGGGGTCGTATTGCAACGGTGCCATGTGCACTTCCTTGAGAAATGATAGCGAATCGAATGCGTTCGTCTGGCAGCGAATCCCTAAAGAATCCACTTTGGGAGCTACCTCCGGTTGGGCGGTCAACCACTGTGCGCCGGGATAAACCGACATGTTGTAGGGGTGCAAGTCCCTGCAGGAAAGGAAGTAGCGAATCCATCCTGACCTCTAGTCTTGCGTGACACATCGCGAGGTGTGTGGCGAAGCGTAGATCGAGGCATCGGTGGGCCGGGTGATTGAGCTTCGAAAAACCGCGGATCAGGATGCCGACTCCCTGGTGAGTAGGAGGAAGGCAATACGGTGGCTGCGATATGCGCGAGCAGCTAACCGGTCCTGCGTAGTCGTTAGAGCCCGAGCACGCTGAGAAAACAACATGGACGAGAACCGGGAGATCTCCAGCACGCCTTTGGCATCATGCGAAGGCCGGTCCGTGAAGGCCAACAGCCGCACGACGGACATGCACGTGCAGGAGAAGTCGGACTGCGCCGTAATACCTGTGAACCGACCGAACAAGGGAGGGCAACTTCCCGCGGAGGTCGGGGAGGGAAGGGCGCAGATGAAGGAGAACATCGATCAGTCACGCATGCTCCTGACACAGAGCAGGGAAGGCATGTCCCGGCGACTGGACGGTGTGCGCAAAGCAGCAAAAGGAAGGAAACAGGAACAGTTCACCTCTTTACTTCACCATCTCGACATCGATCTTCTGCGCGACAGCTTCTACGCTCTCAAGCGTCAGGCTTCGCCGGGAGTCGATGGTGTGAGCTGGCAGGAGTACGAAATCGGACTAGAGGATCGACTTACTGATCTTCATGGCCGGGTTCACCGTGGAGCGTATCGGGCACAACCTTCGAGGCGAGTCTATATACCGAAGGCCGACGGACGGAAACGCCCGCTGGGCATCGCAGCACTGGAGGACAAGATCATCCAGCAGGCTGTGGTGACGATCCTCAATCAGATATATGAGGTCGACTTCAAGGGCTTCTCCTATGGGTTCCGTCCGGGACGCAGTCCGCATCAGGCGCTTGATGCTCTTGCTGTAGGGCTGTCACGGAAGAAAGTGAACTGGGTGCTCGATGCCGACATCCGTGGCTTTTTCGACAACATAAGTCACGAATGGATGGTCAAGTTCGTTGAGCACAGGGTGGCCGACCGAAGGATACTCCGCCTGATCCAGAAATGGCTCAGGGCGGGAGTGTCGGAAGACGGCCAATGGTCGGAGACCAAACAGGGTACGCCGCAGGGAGCAGTCATATCACCGCTGCTCGCTAATGTGTATCTGCACTATGTCTTCGATCTGTGGATAGATGTCTGGCGCAGGAAAGTGGCTAAGGGCGACGTCATCGCCGTTCGTTATGCCGACGATCTTGCACTGGGCTTCCAGCTAAAAGCCGACGCCATGCGCTTCCTCAATGAGTTCAAGGAAAGGCTGGCGAAGTTCACTCTGGAACTCCATCCGGAGAAGACCCGGCTGATCGAGTTCGGGCGCTACGCTGCCCGAGATCGAAGGCTGCGGGGCGAGAGAAAACCGGAGACGTTCAACTTCTTGGGCTTCACCCACTACTGTGGGCAACGGCACAAGACCGGAACCTTCGCCGTCTGGCGCATCACAGCGAAAACGCGAATGGCAGCGAAGCTCAAGGCCATCAAGGGTGAGCTTCATCGCCGCATGCATGATCGCCCCGCCAAGACCGGTGCATGGCTCCGTAGCGTCGTCGGCGGCTACTACCGCTACCACGCAGTACCGGGAAATCTCGGACAACTGAGCACCTTCCGGCAGCGCGTTAATCGACTGTGGTACCAGGCACTCGCACGCCGCAGTCAACGGGCACGCAAACGGTGGGAGACGTTGGTTCCGATCTTCGAACGATGGATACCACGCCCGCACGTCCTGCATCCCTATCCCGATGCTCGCTTCTACGCCACTCATCCTTCATAAGAGCCGTATGCGTAGACGCGCTCGTACGGATCTGCGCAGGGGGCGATCAGTGATGATCGTCCCTACTGCGACCGAAATGAGTCCCTGGCGTGCAGATTGTTTAGCGGCGGACCACCTCATTCCTTCGATTCCTCGACCGGCATCTCAAAATCACGCAGGTCAAGAATCTTCCAGGTTCCCTGTGGCGGGCGCACCCACAGCACTAGGGCTACACCCGTCGGGGTACCCTCGAAATAGGGAACATGTATCGAGTGACGGCCCGCATCAAGCACGATGTCACCTGTGCCTTTTTTAGGTGTGTGCAGGCCATCGACTTCGACAATCCACTTGTCGTCGATCTGCAATTTCGCCCCATCGTCGGACATCAGCTTGAATTCATATCGACCTGGAACGCGGATCCAGAAGCTGGCGTGATAGTCAACACCAAACCATGCGATCCGATCAGTTATACGGGGAATCCCGGTCTGCGGAGGGAGGTCCTGGTATGGGACGACAAGAGAGGTGGTGTAGACGGAACCAATCGGGTCAAGGGGACGAAAGTCTGGAAGCAAACGAACGCCGGGCTCCAGTTCGAATACATCTCCGCAAAACGCCTGTTTGTTCGGCACTACCGACCCGTACGAACCGACAGGTCCCGGGAGAGCTTTGATGTCACCAATGCCGTAATTATTGAAGCGAGTGAATGAGACGTCGCTTCCTGGGGCATTCCTCTCCTGAACGGCAAGAGCTTTCTGAATCGCGCCATCGAGCGCATGAGCTTTCTCCGTCGACGAAGCCTTCTGTGGCAACTCGACCAAAACGTCGGCCAACCCTATGTTGCCGGTACTGCGATCGCGGACAACGAAGCGGGTGATGGCAAGATTCACCGGCGCAGCAAGCTCCATGATCTTCAGCAGCCCTTGGGCCTCAGCGCGGGCGTACTCAACGGCCGTGAGCACCTCTTCAGTGGCGGCCGTCATAAAGTTGATGGGCTTACCGGCCAGGTCAAAGTTGCAGGCAGCGTAGTCGAGTTGGAGTCCGCGGCCACCGTTTGAGAAGGAGATGAATGCGAGCGAGCTGCTGTCGATGTTGAGTTTGTAACGGATTGTGTCCCTTGAGCCGGTAGAGATTTGAGCTGCCCGCAGAGAAATTGATGGAGAAACGAGTAGATGGCTGCAAGCGTTGACCAAGAGCAGCTGGTCCCTCTGCTCCTTTGTGCGGGAAACTTCAGCTTTGCGACTCGATGTAGCACCGACAAAGTAATCGTGACGATAGAACAGGCGAACGCCCCGTCGAGACGTCGTGATGTGAACTTCGTGATTTCCCTCGGCGAGAGCTTGCGATCCAGGGTGGTACGCAACTTCGTAGTGGGTCGAATATCGCTGAAGACAGCTCTCGTTCAAGGCGATTCGAAAACCGTTTGCCGGAGGATCAGCGAGGCTAGTTGAACTCGGATCAACTAGCCGAAAGCCAGAGACCAATTCGGGTATTTCCTTGAATTTGGCGACTCTCTCGCTCGCACTCAATTCATCTGCTCTGAGATCAGACACAGTGCGATTGTGACCGTCAACGGCGATGACGTCCATTACGACTTCACGGGTAGTTACGTGGAGAACAAAGGGAGACTCTTCGGCTGGCCACTCTCGCCTTTCCTGTTGTAGGGCCGAGGTAGCAGCAAATAGCACATTTGCGCTTACAATCAGAGAAATTGCAGCGAGTTCGAAACCGTAGCTCGGACTTATCATCGAACGCCCCAAGACGGCACTGCACGCCTGGCAAACATACCCCGAGAAGCTGTTGAAGTTAAATTTACCACCGCGAGCAATTGCTCATCGCGGCTGGATTGTGGGCTATCCGGAAATTGATATGGTGTGACCCTGTCAATAGCTGCAAATCGGTGGGGTGGTTTTTGTTTTCGTACTTCAAGGACAGAGTCAGCAGCAGCCGTGGCAGGTAATGGCGACGATTGATCAAGCTGATATTCGCGGGTCGGAACCGCATAATCATGATCCGTCGGGAGCTGCCTCTGACTACTAACGCGAGTCCGGCTGAGCCTGTCGCAAACTTCCGCCGAGGATTCTCCTTCGTGCTTGCCCCGGCTGCGGCTGACCCTGTCCTCGAATTTGATAGCGTTGTTCATGTAATGATTGTTTTTGCTTTTTCATTATTGGAAAGTTCTTGCTTTTGTTCTTTCGTTATCGTCACGCCGCCATTTGTTGCTTGCAGGACGCTTCGGCTTTGATCCCAATGGCCCAGATGAAACCCAACAATTCGCGTGCCACTGCCGTCATGGTCTTTCTCTGTTCTTTGCCTCGCGCCATCAGCGCCAGGTAGCGTTTGTGCAGACGGTTCTGTGCTTTCCATGCAATATCGGTGATCTCTGCTGGCAGTCCTTCCTGGCGCCTGCGTAACCTGGCCCCGACCGCTGGCCGGTGTCGATAGCTCCAGGCCGATTCGACAATGATTCGTCTGAGGTGCGCGTTGCCGGACTTGGTAATGCCTCCTCTTCGAATACGCTTGCCGCTGGAGTTTTCGTCCGGAAACGCTCCGCTATACCCCATCAGATCCCGAGCATGCTCGAAGCGGGAGGTGATGTTGCCCAGTTCCACAGCAATCGTGACGGCCGAAAGGTGCGCGATGCCACGCAATGCCTGTAAGCCACGAATCACTTCCTGCATCGACGCGGGAGCCAGCTGAATCACTTCCACAATCGACTTCTCCAACCGCTTGACTCGCTCGTCCATGTGCTGAACTTCGTGCAGACAATCCAGCAACGTTGCTTCCTGCGCGGGATGTGTGTAGCGAACCTGCTGGAGCCACTCCGCATGACGTTCCGTCCACGCCTTCACTCCCAGCGGAGCGCGTCGGCCTGTACGCAAAAGGAACTTGGTCAGCCGGTGCTGCGCCCGCAACTGATCGCGCTTGGCCGCCTCCCGCGCACGGACAAGATCGCGTAATGCTTCTGAAGCTTCATCTGGTATCCATACCGCGGTCAAATCGCCGGAGCGGTGACTACGCGCAAGCTTCAACGCATCCCGCCGATCGGTCTTGACCTTGTCCCCAGGCTTCTTAGGAACAAGCGACGGCGCTATCACATCGCACTTGACTCCCAACTGCGTCAGCTGCCAGTAAAGTACGAAGCCAGTTGGGCCGGCTTCATAGCAGACCCGCAGATGCTCCGGCGACCCAAGCTTGCGGATGAACTTGCGGATCGAATCTTCCCGGTTGGCGATCGTTCCCAGACTGCGAACCTCGCCATCCGGTTCGGCTACGGCTACAGCTATCGTTTCGGCATGGACATCCATGCCCAAAAATCGTAACTTCTCTCTCATGACCGGTTCCCTCCGCTTGTGGCTCTGGACTGGCGTTCTTAACAAACTCAGCCTAACCCACGACTAGCGCATCGAGCCGGTCACACCATAATGACTACTTTTTCGGCAATAATACGGATCGCCTGTTGCTTAAAGAGTAATTTGACGGGTTGGCGGTGACACGACCGCAACCTTGAAATTGATGGGTATTCAATTGGTGACATCGGCGGAATCGGCAAGTTTTCTCTGCTTAGATGAAACATTTGGAGACCTCCACTTCTCCATCAGGTGAAGGCACCCAAAGATCACTGCAATATCCGCAACCACAATCGGCAATATGCCGACGGCAGGAATCCACCGAGAAGTCCAAGGCACTAACAAAACGAACGGAACATGCGCGGCAAGGATACAGAGCATAGTCAGCCAGAACCATTTGTACTTCCTGAGTTCCCATCGTACTTTCATGGCAATCAGGATGGCCATGGCTGATAGCCAAGCCGCACGTCCGTTTCCTGGTTTGCCAAACGAATCGAAAAGGAAGAATAGCGGCGAAGTCACCGCCGTCAGTGTGATCGCCCAGAGCCAAGTGGCGAAACGCTTCTTGGTCTCAGCCTTTTCCTCGTCTGACGTTGCATAACCGGGACACTGGCAGTCCTTCACAGTGCATTTGTTATCTTCCCCCCAGTGATCGCCGTAAACGTGACCACAGTGCTTACACATGATCTTTGGCCCTCGTAACCAGATAATTTCACCATTGTCGTCGATAATCCCCGAGTTGTGGGCTATCTATGAAAGCGTCGGCGGAGTCAACAGAAAAAACGAACTCCCTCCTGTTAGAGACGTAGAGGGCAGTCAAGGGCGCCCGAAGGGCGTTCATCTTGATCCTTGACGGCCCTCTACGTCCCACAGAATCGATATGGGAACGAAGCGAAACGAAGTTCAGTGAAGCTTCGTTCCTTGGAGGACACAGTCTCTTTCTGTTTTCCCAGAGCACTTGCATCGTCACCTCGACCAAAGCTCGCCAGTAACCTTTTGAGTGAACTCAGTTCGACCCAGCCATCTATTCGATCAATCTTCCGTATCCGTCCGAGCAAACCCACGGTTGACTTCCCATCGGAAGGTCGGAGAGTCTATTTTGCGCGGTTGGCAGCGTAGGCGGTTGGTGTGAGCTGGTTTATGGTCTGGATGGAGCGATTGGCCAGCCCGGGCAGGACGTCGATGAAGTATTTGCGGATGGGGATATTGAGCCTGCGGCAGCTCTCGACTACAGAAAAGATGGCGGCGATCTTCGGTCCCGCCTCCTTACTGCCCAGATGCAGCCAGTTCTTGCGGCCAAGAGCGATAGGGCGCATGGAATTCTCAGCGAGGTTGTTGGACAACTCCAGCACCGGGTACTCAAGAAACAGGGTGAGCTTCTGCCACAGCATGAGCGTGTAGTTGGCAGCCTGGCCTGCGGCACTTTTCGGCAGCGCCGTCTTCTTAATCGCAAGTAGTTGGGAGCGTAGCTCCTCAAGCAGCTTCGGTGCGCGTTGCTGACGTAGCGCGTGCCGTTCGGCGTGGCTGAAGTTGTTATCGCGCGCCTCACGATCGATGGCGAACAGCTGATCCATGAGCGTGACGACACGAGCCGCTTCTAAGTCTTTGGCGTTCACCTTGACCGCATCGACGAACTTGCGCCGCGCATGCGCCAGGCATCCTGCGTGCACGATCTTCCGACCGCTTACCTTGTCATACGCCTTGTATCCATCGGTCTGCAGGATCCCCTGGAACTCGCCAAGGAAGAGCTTCGGTCCCTCGTGATCACGGCCCATGCGGAAGTCGAACACTACCCCTTTTCCGGGCGAGCCGTACTGCCACATATAGGCTTGATGATTGCGGCCGCGCTTGTCATGGGTCTGTACACCAACCGGGGTTTCGTCGGCTTGTATATAAGTGCCAGACAGTAGTTCTCGCTTCATTGCCGCCGTGATCGGGATCAACAACTCACCCACCCGTATCACCGCGTCGTCCAGCGTCGAGAGCGCAACTTCTACGCCTGCATCGCGCCTCAGTACGACCTGCTGCCGATAGAGCGGTGTTGCCTCGCAGTACTTGTTCACCAGCAGGTCGATGATCACGTTGTCGCTCAGCAACGACTTGGGTGCGATCCGCTCAACAGCCGCAGCCGTGCGCACGCCTTGCTCTTCGCACTGTTTGCATGCCCGCTTCTCCCGCTTGATCACGCGCACGAAGTACTCGGCAGGCTTGACGTCAAGCACCTCCGTCTCTTCGTAGCCGATGACCTCGGTCTGTCGGCCACACCGGCCGCACTTGCAATCCTCTGCAGTGCAGACAACGATTTGATCGATACGCTCGAGATGCGCGGGAACCGTCTGACGGCCGGGATGCTTGCGACGGGGCTTGGTGACGGGCTTCTCTTCGTCCGTGTTCTCTCCGTCCGCCGATGTCGTAATCGGCTCGCGATTACTCTCCGCTTCGATCTCTTCGCTCGATACTCCAGGCTCCAGATCGAGTAGCTCCAGCTGCAAGTCACTCAGCGTCTCACTGCGCTTGCCGTAGCGAGCGATCCGCTCCAGGCGAAGTCGCTCCTCCAGTGACTGGATCTTCACTTCGGCCAAGGCCAGCGCCTGATCCTTGCGGGCCAGTTGCTTCTCTTTTTCCTCAAGCTGCGCTCGCAGCTGAGCGATCATTTCTGCAAGCACTGGATCTGGCTGCGACATGGAGTGTGCGGATACGTTCAAGATGCTTTATAGATACTAGATATTCTTGTGGATTAGATGGCAAATCACTAGTGTTTATGCGCTTTTCAGTAGCTTTCCTGATTCCTGTCCCGGAACTTTGCGATACCACTTGCGCTCCCGCGTCTGCGTTAGATCTATTCCCCCGATCAACAGTGCAAACTGCTCGTGACTCAGCTGCACCTTGTGGCCGTTGGACGGCTCGGGCCAGCACAGCCTACCTCGCTCCATACGCTTCGAACATACCCAAAGACCTGAACCATCAAAATAGACCAGCTTCAGACGGTCACGACGGGCATTAGCAAAGAGAAAAATATGGCCGCTCGTCGGATCGCTCTCCAGCCGTTCACGGATCAGTCCCTCGAGTCCGCAAAAACCTTTGCGCATGTCCGTTGCACCCGTCGCCACATAGATGCGCGTAGCCGCGCCCATGGCGAACATCGCCTCAGCCTTCCAGCGCCGCTATCAGGCGCTTCAGCAAAAGCACATCGAAACCTTCTTCCACTGAGATCCGTCGGCCGTTACTCAACTCCACTCGAAGATGCGACCCTTTCGCCGGCAACGGCCCCACTAACTGCACCGGCACAAGTTGCCCTCCGCTCCGCTGCTTATGACTTCCATGCTTGTGCCGGTAGTAGTCCAGCGTATGCACCGATATTCCATGCACACGGCAAAATACCTTCCTCGTCATCCGGCTTTGCTCGAACTCCCGCGCCAGCCGCTCCCCGTTCAACCGCCCACGACCCACACTCAATGCTGCAGAACTCGATTCACTCATGCATCAACTGCAACACACTTCCAGAGTTGACGAAAGAATGGGATTGCTCGGACGGATACGTCGCAGTGCCTGTAGGGGCAACGTCTGGAAACATCACCGTCACGGTTAATGGAGTTTCGACCACGGGTCCGACGTTCACGCTGTTGCCCACTATCACTGCACTCAGTCCAGCAGCAGGGTCCATCGGAGCACCGGTGACCATCTCCGGGTCAAATTTCGGTCCTACTCTGGGCAATTCGAGTGTTCTTTTTGGGCAGGTTCCTGCGTCCCCCTCACTCTGGACTGAAAACGAGATTATTGTGCCTGTTCCCCAAGGGGCGACCTCGAGTCCGGTCGAGGTAATTGTCGGAGGGCAAAGTAGCAATAGCATGCCGTTCACTGTAGACTCCACCTCCTCAACCGCCACGATTTCAGGAACAGTTACGCAGTCGGATGGTGTTACGCCAATCGTTGGAGCCACTGTTGCGGTATTTCAAGGAAGCAGCGGAGCAGGCACGACTATGACGAACGCTTCCGGCGAGTACTCTGTATCCAATCTGGATGTCGCAACGTATAGCCTCCAAGTATCGGCTTCAGGATATGGGTTGGGAAATCAGTCCGGCATAACTGTCAGTGCGGGACAGACATCAGTGGTCAACTTCAGCCTGTCCGGACAGGGAGCGATTATCTACACCTACGACGCGCTTGGTCGGCTGATCGGTGTCACCGATCCCACCAATGGCACAGCTGAATACTCTTATGACGCGGTTGGCAACATAATGAGTGTCAGTCGCATATCCGCTGGCCAAGTGTCAATCCTTGACTTCACTCCCAAGAGCGGGTCTGCAGGCATGTCAGTCGCGATCTCGGGAACAGCATTCAGCACAAACCCATCACAGAATTCTGTGACGTTCAATGGTATAAGTGCCACAGTAACTTCAGCCTCTGCAAACCAGCTGGTTGTCACGGTGCCTGCTGGTGCAATCACAGGACCACTCTCTGTAACTTCGCCGAGCGGCACAGCCACTAGCAGTGCTTCGTTTTCGGTGACATCCTCAAGCGTGGTACTCCCCTTCATCTCGCATAGCCTACTCATGGCGCAATTGAAGATCACCCCTTCAATTGCCGGGTCAGGGTCTCGACGAAGACCTGCTCTTATGAGTCTTTCGGCTAGCCCTACCCGTGCGTTCAGTCTCGCGCTGTTGGACCAAGATACGAGCGGAGCGGGCCCAGGCCTGACTCTTCAAGGCGTTCTACGCACTCGAACAGATTCAGCGGATGCTTCAATGTGGAATATCGAAATGCTTAGAGAATCGGAGACAAACCAATGATGCACGGAGTGCGGTTTCATTTGGTATCACTCGCTCTCGCGTTCTTTGCGCTGGATCCGATGCTGTCCTTTGCGTTGAGCGCGAACAAGAAGGCGCAGGATGAGGTTGCCCCTAGAAATGTGTCGACCGAACAGCCGACCCTTGATGGGCAATGTGAGACTCGCTTGCCAGATGGACGTACCTTGCTGACAGGCGGCGTTAGATCTGGAACTATCGTCAAGTCCGCTGTCTTCTTGAATTCCCACTCAAATACGCGCAGCGAGCTAAATGGATCACTGCTGCATCCACGGGCATTTCACTCCGCCACAATGCTTCCAACCGGCAAGGTGCTCGTCTTTGGGGGAGTCGGAGATCAAAGAGTTGCATCATCGCATGGGGAGCTTTTCGATCCGGTCAAACAAATCTCAGTTGACATTGCGCTTACTGGATTGACGCCCCGTTCGCACCATACCGCTACTCTTTTGACAGACGGGCGGGTTCTAGTCGCGGGTGGCTTAAATACCCAAGGCGCGGCCGTTAGAGAAATTCAGGTCTGGGATAACCGCACTGGGCTGGCGACAACTCTCGCGGTGAGCCTAAATGCGCCACGGATCGGGCATTCGGCAACTCTTCTGGCTGATGGAACGGTGTTACTCTCCGGCGGACAAGATGAGAACGGCAATCCGCTCAATTATGGAGAAATAATAGACCCCAGTGCGCCGAATGTTCGATTCGTCTCGAAGCTCCTCAATCCGTTGACCGCCACGGAGCCTCCGTTTCTGGCAGCTACAATTCCACAGAACGGTGAATCCGGTCTTCCGACTGACGAGATTATCTCACTGCGCTTTTCCAAGCCCTTGGAGGTGACCAGCGTCAATACAACCACCGTGAAGTTAAAGACATCGGCCGGAGATCCTGTGATCACTACAGTGGTTCCGGCGGAAGGCGGAACGCTCGCGTTCATTACCCCACAAACTCTTCTCCAAAACGGAATGACGTATACGCTGACGGTGTCGGGAGCAACAGACTCGGGGCACGAGCCTCTGGCAGACACGACGATCGAGTTCACAACGGAGCTCGATGAGGAATTCGGCGGAACAACCAGCGGGGGCGGATCTTCAGGTTCTGCTCCCGGAAATGGGGGCTGGCCCAGCGAAGGTGGAACTTCGATCGCATCTAGTGGTCCGAATTCGCAATTCAGAAAGCTTCCAATGCTGCCGGCACCTGAGGGGGAAACAGCTCTCGCCGGACAGGTGCTGAAGCTGGACGGTTCTCCGCTTGCAAATGTTCTTCTAGAGATCGGACCTGAGCACACGTCAACCGATGACACAGGTCGTTTCCTGCTCCGTAATCTCGGACCGGGGCATCACATCATGCTCGTGGATGGTGGGCCTGCCACCTCAAACTCGAACACTTATGGCACTTACAGAATCGGCGTCGACCTGAAGGCCGAGACGACCAATTCCCTGAACTATGTCATTTGGATGACTGCACTGGACACCCAGCATGTCGTCGAGATACCTTCTCCGACCACGAGCGATCTCGTCATTACGAATCCAGGCGTTCCCGGCGTTGAATTACATATCCCGGCCGGCACTATAATCCACGACGCACGGGGGAAACTCGTGACGCAGATTGGAATCACTCCGATCCCTACGAAGCAACCTCCCTTTCCCCTGAAGAGGGGAGCGGTATTCCCGGTCTATTTCACGATTCAACCAGGAGGAGCAACCTTCAGCAGTCCGGGCATCCTTGCGTCTACTCTATCCTCGACAACCAGGCCTAGGGGCGCCACCATCCATTACGAGAATCGCTACAAAGAGAAACCCGGTGTGCATTTTGCGTTCTGGAACTATGACCCCGCCCAGAAAGGCTGGTACGTTTATGGACATGGGCAGGTGACCGACGACGCCAAGATGATCGTTCCAGATGCTAATACGCAGATTTTTTCATTCGACGGTGCAATGGTCTCACTTCCGGGAAACGCTCCCCCATTTGGGCCAATACCTGGAAATCCGATCGGCGCTGACCCGGTTGACCTGCAGACCGGCCTATTTGTGTACAGGAAGACTGATTTCGAGTTGCAGGACGTGATTCCGCTCAAATTGACCAGAACATATCGCCAGGCCGACTACGAACTGAGGGCTTTTGGAATCGGCATGACGATGGATTATGACATATTCCTGGTTGGAGATGCCCAAGATACACCGCAGGGCTACACATATCAAGACCTGATTCTTGCTGATGGCGGGAGAATACATTTCACTCGAACGTCCCCCTGTACGGGAGTAGGCGGATACTGTGATTACTCCAATGCTGTCTATACGGCGACTTCAACTCCAGGTCCGTTTTATGGTGCAGTTCTTTATTACGTCTATGACTACTGGACAATAATAACGAAGGACGGCACCTTTTATCGGTTCCCGGACTCAGATGACGCTAACAATCCGCGCCAGGCAGCTCTCGTGGGAATGACCGATCGCTATGGAAACAGCCTCACATTCACCCGCGTGAATGCAAATCTTACCCAAATCACATCTCCGAATGGCCGTTTTCTAAGCTTCGCCTATGACTCAAACAATCGCGTTATTTCAGTCACCGATAACATGAGTCGCACGACGTCCTACACCTACAATCCGGCGGGCTACCTCGCCACTGCAACAGACGCCAACGGCGGCGTAACGACCTACAACTATGATTTAAGCGGCAACATGCTGTCGATACAGGACCCGCGAGGGATCGTCTATTTGCAAAACCAATATGACGTGAACGACATGGTCAGCCAGCAGACGCTCGTCAACGGCGGCATCTATCAGTTCACCTATTCTCTGGATTCCAACTACAATGCAGTCCAGACGAATGTGACCGATCCCCGCAGGTACCAGCGCATCGTGACCTTTAATTCTGACGGCCATATGACGGGCGATACACGCGCTGTCGGAACGCCTGAAGTGCAGGCAGTGGCATACGAAGTGCAAGATGGCACGGGTCTGGTCCTCAGTATGACGGATGCGTTGAACCGCCAGACTGCCTTCACTTACGATTCAATGGCGAATGTTACGAGCATCACCTCGCTGTCCTCGACGTCGAATGCGGCGACAACCTGGTTTACCTACGACCCCACCTATCAGGAACTCTCTTCCGTGACCGACCCGATTGGTAATGAAACTTCGTTCGCACACGATACCAGCGGAAATCTGATCACAGCAACTGATCCTTTGGGCAATACCACTGCTTTCTCGTACAATTCGGCAGGTCAGCCCGTCACGATTACTGACCCTCAAGGAGCTGAAACTCAGTTGGCCTACAGTGCTGGTATCCTCACTTCGACTACCGACCCGTTGGGGCGAACAGCGACGGGCACTTTGGATGGCGCAGGGCGCATGATCGGGATAACGGATCCACTCGGCTACACATATCAACAGGCCTACGATCCCCTCGATGAAGTCACCGCCATAACGGATCCCCTCAGCAACCAGACTTCCTTTACCTACGACGGGAACGGTAACAGGCTCACAGTGACCGACGCCAATAAACACACAACGTCGTACACGTACAACAATATGGATCGCGTCCAGACGCGTCAGGATCCGCTAGGGAATTCTGATGGCTTTCTGTATGACCTGAACGGGAATCTGACACAGGTCACCGATCGAAAAGGCCAAGTAACTACATCTGTCTACGATGGCCAAAACCGGCCGACCATTGTAACGTACAACGATGGCAGTACAACTGCGAATACGTACGATGCAGGTAACCGCTTGACAACTGTCGCGGATTCAATCTCAGGCACGATTTCGCGAAGCTATGACGGGCTCGACCGAGTGCTCTCGGAGACTACCCAACAGGGTTCGGTTGGCTATACGTACGACGCCGATGGCCGCCGCCAGACGATGACCGTCTCCGGTCAATCGCAGGTAAACTACACTTTCGACAACGCCAGTCGATTGACGTCCATCACACAGGGAAGCTCCAACGTCTCCTTTGTATATGACAGCGATGGTCGGCGCACCTCGCTCACGCTGCCGAATGGCGTTACAGCAAGCTACAGCTACGATGTCGCTTCGCAACTAACGGGGATTATCTACCAGGGCGGTGCGCTGGGCATCGCCAACCTGACCTACGGCTACGACCTTGCCGGGCGGCGCACGAGCGTGGGCGGCAGCCTTGCGAGCACGCAGTTGCCTGCGGCAGTTTCGTCTGCGGTCTACAACGCCAACAACCAGTTGACGCAGTGGGGCTCGACCGCGATGACCTACGATCTCAACGGCAACACATTGAACGATGGTATGAACGGCTACAGTTGGGATGCGCGAAACCGGCTGGTGTCGGCCAACAGTAACACCGCAACGTTTAGCTACGATCCTCTGGGACGAAGGACCGGCAGGAACATTCTGGAAGTGAACACCAACTTCCTCTATGACGGGGTCAATCCGGTGCAGGAGCTGAACGGCTCAACCGTCACGGCCAATCTGCTGACGGGCGGAGTGGACGAGCGATTCCTGCGCACCACGGCGAGCGAGACGGACAACTATCTGACCGATGCGCTGGGCAGCACGACTGGGTTGACCGGCTCTTCGGGGAATTCAACAGTTCAGTACAGTTACAGCCCCTTTGGCTCGATCAGCATCACAGGCACCACAAGCAACAGCTACACGTATACGGGGCGCGAGATTGACGGTCTTGGTATCGATTACTATCGGGCCAGATACTACAACCCTTCGCTTGGACGCTTTTTGTCAGAGGATCCGGCCGAATTCATAGACGGGCCAAATCTGTATACTTACGCGGGAGACGATCCTCTCAGTTTCGTTGATCCGTTAGGAACGGATAAGTGCGCAGGTAACCAATCCGGAGGAAATGGGAACGTCCTATCACCTCGAGCGTTGTCGCTCATAAAGGCTGGATCTGACGTCGGGTTATCGTTCGTAAGCACGGCATCGAACCTCGCACAAGGAAAACTATACGGAGCGTACAGTTCCACGATGGGGATGATGGCCGCAGATGCGAAACTTTATGGCGTAATTGAAAACACCGAGCAGAGCCGGGAAGCCGGAGAAGTGACGTCGCAGTTGTTTAATTCTCTTTCGACTGCTTCGGGAATTACTACGGCAGCGTTAACGAACGATCTCGGCAAAGCCGATCTCGCTTCAGATGCGGAGGGTGCGGTGCTTGCATTTAAGGACGTTACAAACTTTGGAAAAAGTGGAAAGCTGCTTGATTCATCAGGTCAAGGTGCCGATCTCGCTCAAGGAATCGAGCATGTCCTGGAAAGAGCGCAAAAGCTCATGGGAGGGGGACAGTGCCCCAGATGACGAGGTGTATTAATTGAGAAATCATTGGCCTTGGCGAATCCTAGCGATAACAGTCCTCATCGATTTTGGTTATCTTTGCCGAACAGGGTTCGTTTTCCGCGGTTTCTCCTCGAACCCGTGGGCTTCATGTTTTACAGCTCTTTCGCTTGTAGCAATTGGCTACCAGTGCGTGCTCCAGAATCGTTGGGGCGGGGACAGGGCGATCGATGGGCCATCATCGGCACACGATCTCTCGCCACAGCCCAAGACACAATTCTTCTATGCCTTGGGCATCTTCACTCTTTACTTTGCGACAGCGCTGGCATGGTTTGCCGCCCGCTATCCCGGAAGTGCGCTAACGATCCTTGTGCGAGTATTCGTGGCCATTGCGCTTGCCTACAACTTCTTGCGCTTTGCTAGAAGAGGCCGCTCTTCAACACCCGGAGTAACTACTACCTGGGTGGACAGCGGTACTGCGAATCTCCGGAAGGACCACGCGCCGCCCAATTTTTCTGAGCAGGTTAGGTTCGTGGGGCTTGTTGCGATGGGGCTTGCCCTTTCTGTTGCTCTTTTCCTCGCCGTGTGGATCGGGTGGGGAGGAAGCAATATCTCTTTCAGCGCAATTGCAGGCGGAGTAGGAATTCTGCTCATCGTCGTATTTGCTCTCGTCTTAGTACGAAATCCACGTTAGATCTTGGGCCTGATCGGTCCTCTATTCGCACTGGTCTATTGTAATGTCGCTCCACTTGAGTCTCTGGTTGAGGAGAGAGGTTGGGTATCGAGGAGAATAATGCCGAGTGCGCAGAAGGTAGTTCAACAGATTCGGGATTTCAGAATCATCTGGCTTGTAGATAAATCAACATTCCGCATGACTATTCTTCCGCTGTTAGTTGCTGCGCTCATTTGCGTTGCGTTGCCTGTGCGTACTCAAGTCAGTTATCCGACTGCTTCTCAGTCTCTGCCGAGCGAGAATGAGATCGTTGCGGAGGAGGAATCGATGTGGGGGTCTTTTGTCGGAGGACAAATCGACGAGCTAGGTGCAAAGATGTTGCCTGACTTCAGCACCGTTTCGCAGAAGACTATGAGCCGCGAAGAGACACTCAACGCCGCGCAACAACTTCACTTGCGATGTCAAATGGCTCCAGTCTCCATTAACCATCCCGAAGTATTGAGCCTTTCGCCGAACGTAGCCACGATCGTTTACAGTACCACCTTGACTAGAACTTGCGATCACAGAACCATCAACACCGACTACAACATTAGTACCACCTGGGTCCGTCGTGATGGCCGATGGCGGATGGGACTCCAATTGGTATTTGTGATCGGCGGATTTGCGGTCCAGTCTGAATAAATTGACTTCGATATGTCGAGGGATTACTCGACGGCACGAAAGGAATGACAGAATGAGTCGCATGAACTCAACAGGTGTCGAAGGCCGTGTAAAGTTATCGGGTGCCAGCATCCTGGAACGATTGCGAGCGCGTATGCGCCGGCGTATCTTGTTCAGCAGCATTGCAATCTTCATTTTTGGCGTTGCGATACTGTCGAGTTCCGCTCAAACCGTGGCCGCTAACTCCGTTTCCCGCAATTCCGCCGTCGGCGACATCATTATCAATGAGAAGTTGTTTCAGAAGTTTAAAATGAGCGGCGACGTCGTTGAGCTGAACAAACTGATGTTGCCCGATTTTAGGGAGGTCGAGGACAAGGTGTTGAATAGGGATCAAGAGCTAGCCTCGGCCAAAGGATACAGCGAACTCGGCTGCAAAGGGGGGCGATTCGAAATCATCAACCCCAAGATCGTTTTTCTGTCCGCGGACATTGTGAGCATTGTTTATCACGCAACCAAGACCGCAATTTGCGGATCCAGGACGTTCTCAGCCGGTTCGAATATTTCTACCATTTGGGTTAACCGAAACGGGAGCTGGCAAATGCACATTCATGCGGAATACGCCGACATCCCAAAGTAGCTTGCCAAAGTTCGACGACAGCCCAAGCCATCGTCTTGGAGGCCTTGACCTGCTCTTCGTAATCCGCACAACCGAGTACGATTTTCGTATTCAGGAGTGAGGGCAGGGCATGTCGAAGAGCAAGCATACGGAGGCGCAGATGATCGCTGCGCTGAACCGGTTGGAAGCTGGCCGGAAGACCGAAGCGTGGGAATGTTGCGGCAGGAGTTTGCATGCAGAAGAGCGTGACGAATATGCTGGGCCTTGGGCAGGTGGCCCGCTCATCGGTTGTGAATCCGCCAACGCGTGTTCCATCCTGGCTGTGCCCCATTCATCGCGGTATCGCGATGAGTGGGAGTCGAAGCTTCGCCGGGCCCTTGGTGGGTTGAACATTTATAGATATGCAGGCGATAACCCCATAACATCGTCCACTCCGACTCGATTTCAACTACGGCGGGTGGCCCGGGTCCCGCCGAAATGACACATAGAGGATGCACGCAATGATTCCTACAGAAAACCATGATAGGCATGAGGCGGCATTCAGAAGGACGGGGCGCTGGATATGGATTATGTTGGAACTTTTCATTCCAATCATGTTCGGTGGATTTGGTTTAAACGATATTTTCCATTCTGAACTGCCACTCACGATATACGTAGCTGTTTTTCTCGCAGTTCTCATTTATATTTCTATTCTTAGGTTTGTAGCCTACTACAGAAAGACGGGGAGATATCCTTTTTATTGGTTACGAAGATAGCTGTGCCTCGCCAAAATGTCGTGACAGGTCGCGAGTTCTACATGCGGGTGGTCCAGGTCACAAGGGACGACTAAATTCTGTATCAAAATCTTTAGCTTTTGACACGGCCGGATCTCCTCGATCCGGCCATTGATTTTGCGAGGTTTAGGAAGGGCGTTTTTGGAGGGCTTTTGTCACAGCCAGGATGTGCTTGTGGATGTCATTGATGACACCGCGTTGTTGCTTGAGCTGCAGGCGTAGCGGCCCCTCATTGGCGCGGGCTTTCTCGAGCTCGTCACGGAGATCGTCATTGGCCTGTTCGAGACACTTCCGATGACGAGTGCTGTCACCGAAGGCATCGCCGGCGAGGAAGCCGAAGGCGGCGGACAACAGCATCCATAGAGGTATGAGGTCTGCATAGTTTTCGATCATGCGACTTGCTCCTGTGGGGCTGAAGACTGGCTGGCGAGGACGCGGCGGACCGTAGCCGTCGAGATGCGGTGATAACGGGCGATCTGCCGCAGGCTCTGGCCGCGGCGACGATCGCAGAAGATAGCTTCTCGATCGAGGTCGATGGGCTGCCGGCCGATGTGCCGGCCTTCGAGCCTCGCCCGCCGCATGCCGGCCTGTACTCGTCTCGATGATCAGGTTGCGCTCGAGTTCGGCGATCGCGCCGATGATGATCACGATGGCGCGGCCCAGCGGGCCGCCCGTGTCGATCTGCTCGCGGAAGCTGACGAACTCGATGTTGAGACGGTTGAGCTCGTCGAGGATTTCCAGGAAGTGCCTGGTCGAGCGGGCGATCCGGTCGCAGGCCCAGACCAGGACCACACTCGAACTTTCCGCGGCGGGCATCGGCATCAGATCATCCAAGCCCTGGCCGGCGGGCCTTGGCGCCGGAGATCCGGTCGGTGTACTCCTGCACGATCTCATAGCCGCGCTGGGCGGCCATCTGACGCAGGTCGAGAAGTTGGGTCTCGGGGTGTTGGTCCAGGACTAGACCCTCATATATAGATGGCGGCGCGCTTCACTGGCGCCGTCCTTTCGGCTTGCGGTACAGTGCTTTCTCGATGTAGGTCCCTGGATGAACTCCAGCAGCACGTCGGTCATGTTTTCAGCCCTGGGCGGCGGTGACCGCCTTGAAGCTGTTGTGGAGATCGACGGGAACGTTCAGGTTCATTCGTTTCACTTTCTGTTCGGTTCGCTTTCTGATTGACTCACCTCCTTCCTCGGAGATGAGTTATCCGGTTATGAGTATAGGCGCTACTTGATCCCCAAGCCTCGCGGCACATGAGGACGATCCCTACCATCGTGTCCCACTCGATCCCGAGAGCCGCGGCTATGGAACGGAACTGCCGCCGGGTATTCGGGAGCCAGGAGCCGGCCTCTAATCCCGCCCATCCTCTGAGCTCATGCCGGCGAGCTCTGCCGCCTGTTCGACCGAAAGCCCGGCCTTCTCGCGGCCGCTCTCGATGAAGTAGCCGAACATCCGGCTCCAGGCACCCTGGAGGAAGAGGTTCTCGGTGGTTAATGAAAGAGGCGTAAATATTATACTCATATACTCATTACTCCTAAGCGGCGAACAAGTCAAGTTCACCTGGATTGAATTGCGTGATGAGTATGTGCTCAGGAGCATCGAACCAAAGATTCACACCAAGAGCTTCCTGAACGTCATCTTCCCCGATCACAACAAGGGCAAGGACGTTTATTACCAGGGCTCCCGGCAGATGTTCGGGCACCTGATGCTCCATGGGGCGTTTCTGGGGGAGAAACGCCTCCGTGGATTCAGACAGTCAGGCTTAGGAGCCAACAGCAAATCGTGTCGCGATCCAGCTCTTCCTGTGTTTTTTCGAACCGGGGCAGGCGGCAAGGATGCGGCTGGCGGTGGTGCGGGGAAGTCGACGTTTCGGGTGCTTGACGGGTCTCTTTTGGATGTGATCACTTAGACAAAATCCACCGAGGGTCTGATGCAGAAGTTTCTAAGGTTTGCTGCGCTCGCCGTGTTTGTGCCGTTGCTCGCAATCTGTGCTCTGGCAATTAAATGTTACCTGGTCGTTGTCGGCTTCTTGTTTGGTCTTGCCGAGTGGCAGCTGGCTTGGCCGCCTGTCGCGGTTGAACCTGAAGCTGCAGAGCATGCCAGCCGTTCCCTTTAGCCTGGTCAGCTAGGACCAGCGGTGTGGATCCTTGAGGCGATGTCGCGGGACTTTATTCCCACAAGTGGGCGGCGTCGGCGTAAGTGGATACGTTGGATTCGCAGGCAGCCCGCGCTTGCTCGAAGTCCTCATATCGCGCAAGCGCGAGCCGTGCGGATCGCATGGAAGGGAGGATGGGGAGGGGATCTCCACGCGACCAAATCGCCATGCGGCCAAAAAACTAGAGCTGTGGCATGCGCGATCCTTCAACAAAGTTATTCCCTCCACGCAGACACATCAAGAGCCATTTTAATGCTGGATCACACCCAATCTGGTCCCATTAGGAACGTCAAGAACATCTGGCGAGCGCATGCACCATGCAGGCTACTCGGGAGCGCCGCCCGCGATCGTGGGTTCCGTCACCTCGATGATGCGGTCGGCGTCGATGTTCTTGAGGATCTGCACGGTGCCGCTGGGCCAAATGACCTCGACCAAATCCGCCTTCGCTTCCGCGCCTAATCCGAAATGGACCGGTCCGAGGCTCGACGACGCGTAGCAGACGCTTGAGGTCTGGTGGTTATGCAGTGTGGCTATATTTGTCATGACCTTGATGCGTGCGCCAATGCCGTCGCGATTGCTCCTGACTCCGTGGAGCGCAAGCTCCAGCCAGTGATTCGAATTAGGAGTCCGATTCATCCAGAGCTCAGCGTTTCGATCCAGAGAAGTAACCACCGCGTCGACCCGTCCGTCGCCGTCGAAATCGCCGAATGCGCAACCTCTGTGATATGCGGCGGTCGCGTCCACGAATCCTGCCTCGGCGGTGAGAGCCTGCAACTTTCCGCTGCTGCCCAAATTGCGAAACACCGTGTTAGGCTGTTTCGCAGCCATTCCCGCCGCCATGGATTCCCAGGAAACGTGTCCGCGCGCCACGAAAATATCCTTCCAACCATCGTTGTCGAAGTCATACACAGCGGCGCCGAAGCCTGCCATCCGAATGCTCTGTGCACCCATTCCACTGGAGACCGTCACTTCCTCAAAGTCTCCCTTGCCTGTGTTTTTGAGAACCGGAAAGGTTTGGCCCTCAAGCGCAACGTAGACGATGTCCGCAAAGCCGCTATTTCTAAGGTCGCGGAAATCGAGGCCCATTCCGGAGATTGCGTTGCCATCTTGGGGCAACATGGTGTTGGTCTCGAATCCAACCTCCTCGAATCTGTTCCCCAGGTTGTGAAACAGGAAATTCTCGCTTGCGTCGTTAGTCACAAACAGGTCCTGCCTGCCGTCGTGGTCGTAATCCGCCACGCCAACAGCCATCCCCTTGCCCACATGGTCGCGAATGCCCCACTCTTTCGAGACATCCTTGAATGTGCCGTCTCCCTGGTTCAGAAAGAGTTGGTTCGGCGAGCCCTTGTAATGACGCGGATGGCAATAGTCGTTGCACAGGGCGGTGTCGGTGTATTGCCAGCGCAGGTAATTGACGACAAACAGATCAAGCAGACCGTCATTGTTCACGTCGACCCAAGCGGCCGCCACTGCCCACAGAGGTCCGAACTCGGGATCGTTCGACTTGTCCAACCTGGCCTTCACCGTCACGTCCGTGAATGTGCCGTCGCCATTGTTGTGGTAGAGCGTGTTGCGGTGAACGCCAGTAACAAAGAGGTCCGGATGTCCGTCGTTGTCGTAGTCGCCTACAGCAACTCCAATGTCAAATCCTGTTCCGGTCAGTCCAGCCTGCTCTGTCACGTCGGTAAAGACACCGTTGCCATCATTCCGGAAGAGGCGGTTGGAGTATTTCTTCGAGGGTTTCTTCAGAGTCGCGAGGTCGGCGCCGTTGGTAAAGAATATGTCCGGACGTCCGTCGCCGTTAAAGTCGAAGACGGCTACGCCCCCGGCCATGGATTCAGGGGGGTTGAAGGCCTTGCTTACGTCGCTTTCGAGATGGAAGGGAAGTTCCTTTAACTCAAACTTGATTGGGGAGTCGATTGCTTGTGGGGCCGTAAGGGTTGCGCACAGCAGAAGCCCTACGGCAAACGCCGCTGGCAAGGCACGACGAACAGGAGACCTGCGTATATTCACGAGAGCGAGAAGTGACAAGAATTGTACTCTACGCAGGCAACGACTTTCTTCAGATTCGGCCCGTGCCGAATGCCGCATGTGCCGCGGGCACCAGCCGAGAAGAACCCTTGCTGCGTCGGCCGAGTCGTTCCCATGCGTTCCCAGCCATTGGCTTCCTCTGCCCGCTCTCACGACAAGAGTTATTTAGTTCGGGATAAGGGCAATAGTCAATACCGGTGCAGCATCCAGAAGCATTCCGCACAATTCCTTGTTCCGGGCGGGTAGTGGCCAATCCGTACTTTACCAAACGGTAAAGTACGTGTGATTTCATAAAAGCGTCGGCTCCTTCGCGGGCCGAGCGCAGTTGGCAGTTGCTGACTGACCAAGGGCTCGAGGAGGAAGGAGCCGGACGCGTGGGGCCATTATAAGTCTGCTTCGTTCCGGCTTACACTTTCATCAGTTGCTGACGACCAAGGCTCGGGAGAAAGGAGCCGAACATGTTGATAGTTGGTTGTGATTATCACCCGAGTTTTCAGCAGATAGCCTGGGTAGATACCGAAAGCGGTGAGTGTGGTGAACAGCCGCTGATGCACAGCAATGGAGAAGCAGAGAGGTTCTACCGGAAGCTGAAGGAGCAAGGAGTGAAGGTGCGCGTGGGGATCGAAGCCACGGGACACTCGCGCTGGTTTGAACGTCTGCTTGCGGAGTTGGGACACGAGCTCTGGGTTGGCGATGCGGCAGAGATCAAGGCCAAGCGGGTGCGCAAGCAAAAGAACGACCGTGAAGATGCTCGGCTTCTGCGTACGCTGCTGGTGGAGAATCGTTTTCCGCGGGTATGGTTGCCGGATGTGGAGGAAAGGCTGCGACTGGAAGAGCGGCATGGATTTGCGCTGGGCTGATTTTCATCGCCACGAAGATGCGTTGGCAATTCAGAAACCGCGCATGGTTTTGGGTCACAATTGGCTGTCTGCTGGCTCTTCACATCCCTTTGATTTTGTACGTACCATGGCGCAACGACTCATGACGCATCCAGGTGTTGGTCCACTGACTGCGCTGGCCTACGTTCTGATCATCGGGTCACCGGAACGTTTTCGTTGCGGCAAGCAGATCGGCAGCTATCTGGGACTGATCCCCTGCGAAGACTCCAGTGCCAGCCGGCAGCGGCTGGGACACATCAGCAAACAGGGGAGCTCGCTTTTACGTTTTCTTCTGCTACCTGGCGCAGCGGGCCGGTTTGCTTCAGCCATCCGAATCCCTTTTCGATCAGCCATCGGCGGCTCAGGCTGATGGCATAGCCGGGCTGGCGCGTGGTTCTGCGGTCCAGGTTGCTAGTGCGGCCTTTGTCGTTCCTGGTAACGTGCGGCGTCACGTTCAACTCCCGCACCGTGCTGACGAAATCCTTCGTGTCGTAGGCCTTGTCGGCGCCCACCGTGATGCGGCGTGAGCGGCCTTCCTGCTTCTCGGCAAGCATCAACAGTGCTGCATCGCGCTCGGCATAACCGTCGGCGTGCGTCACCATCGCCGCGGCGATCAGACCGTTGCGGTTCTCGACCAGAGCATGGCCAAGATAACTCAACTTCGACTCCTTGCCGTAGCTCTTCTTGTACAACCGCGCATCCGGATCGGTGGTTGACTGATGCGTATCGTTGCTGCGCTTCTGTCCGCGAAAGTCCGTACCATCGTCATCGTCGGAGCCATCCTTGGAGCGAAAGCTCTTCTGCGAGGCCCAGGCCTGGATCAGTGTGCCGTCTACGGTGAAGTGTTCGTCGGACATGAACTTCTTCGCCTGCTTGTTCACCTCGGCGAAGAACTGCTGCGCCACATCCGAGGTCAGCAACCGATCGCGGTTCTTGGAAAACACCGCATGGTTCCATACCGCGTCGTCCATGCCAAGGCCCACAAACCAGCGGAACAGCAGGTTATAGTCGATCTGCTCGACCAGCAACCGCTCCGAACGCACGGAGTAGAACACCTGCAACAGCAGCGCCCGCAGAATGTACTCCGGTGCAATCGAGGGACGGCCGGAGTCGGCATACAACAGATCGAACTCCGGACTCAACGTCCGCAGCACCGCATCCGTCAACTTGCGAACTGCCCGCAATGGATGATCCTGAGGCACACGCTGCTGCAACGATATATAGCTGAACATACCGTCCTGATCCCGCTCGTCTCCACGCATGTCTGTTAGACGAATGGATGCCAACCCCCGACGCAAACAGGTACCTATTTCAACAAGTTCCTAAGGAACGAAGCTTCACTAAACTTCGTTCCGCTTCGTTCCCATGTCGATTCTGTGGGACGTAGAGGGCCGTCAAGGATCAAGATGAACGCCCTCCGGGCGCCCTTGACTGCCCTCTACGTCTCTGGCGGAGGGAGATCCTTTTTTTTCTCTTGACTCCGCCGACGCTTTCATAGATGGGCGGTAATACGCCCGGAACCGATGTTTAGACCTCAGTCTGCTCAAAACTTCAAAAACTGAACTTCAGTGCTCCCTGCAGAATGCGAGGTGGCGCGGCGATGATCGCGTTGCCAAAGGTGGAGCTGCCGATGTTGCCATCAACCGAACCGGGGCCATTGAACTGCGTGTGATTGAAGACATTGAATGCTTCGACGCGGAAGAGCAGCGTCTTCGATTCGGCGAGGGGCAGGCTCTTTGCAACCGCCATGTCGTAGTTATCGGCGCCTGGGCCGTGGAAGAATCGGCGCTTTGCATTTCCCGGCGTGCCGAGCGCATTCATGCTGAAGGCCGACGCGTCGAAGTAGTCGTTTGCACTCTTGCGAGGATTGTGGCTCAGATGAAGAGGGCCGCCGAAATAATCCGGCTCGTCGATGCTGCTGTTGTTCACTCCGTTGGGATTTGTTCCAATCAGCGAATTGTCTCCGTTGTTGATCAGGGTTACGGGAAAACCGCTGGCGAATCGCGTGATTCCGGAAAGTGACCATCCCCGGCTCAGTCGATTGGGATGGATTAGCCGGTCAATGGGCAATTGGTATTCATAGCTGAAGACAAAATTGTGTGCTACGTCGAATGACGACAGGGCATAGCTCAGCGCGGGATTGAATGGATTGACCTCCTCGCCGATATTCGACGACTGATCCAGAGATTTGCTGAAGGTGTAAGCAGCGGAGAACTCAAGGCGTCCGCTGGTGTGTCGAGCGCTGAGTTCAAGAGCGTTGTAGTTGGCGCGGCCAATCGTCGATTGCAGCGCATTGCTGCCAAAGTTCGGTCCCAGCGGTCCGCGCGTTCCATTCACTTGCCCGCCGCCGATCGGATAATACACCGTGTCCTCGCCATTCGCGCCGCATGTGATCGTGCCGGGTTGCACGTCGCTCGGCTGGCTCAGGCTGAGGCAGAGCGCGGGATTACCGGGATTCGGCTCGATCAGCACGCGCTGCCGATGACTCGATGTGCCGATGTAGCTTGCGCTGAAAACAGTGTCAGGGCCCGCCTGCCGCTCGATCGAAAGCATCCACTCTTCCGTATAAGGCGTGCGGTTATGAATGTCGTATCCTGGAATCCCGCTGATCGGCTCATACGTGCTCCAGTCGATGTTCCCATCGGGATGGCTTCGCGAAGAATTCAATGGCGCAAACGTATACGGAAACGGCTGGCCGAAATTCGTTCCATCGGCCGCGCTGACGAACGGCGTCGCGAAAAGCGGCGGAGCGGGACTGGAGTAGGTGGTTCCGTAGGGGGCGTTCGCTGCCAGCACGCTGATCGAAAGCGCATCGATGGCTGTGTAGAAATTGCCAAAGCTCGCGCGGATGCTGGTCGTTCCGCGAGACCCCAGCAGCCGTCCCAACAGCTTGTCAGAATCGCCCTGGGGCGACCATGCCACGCCCACGCGCGGCGAAAATCCGAGGTTGCCGATCGGCGCGAGCGTGCGCGGTACCCCGGGATCACCCGGATAGAGAATGCCTGCCGGTGCGCCCGGAAACACAACCGACTGCGCGCCTGCCTCAAATGTCGAAATCTGGTTGTACTTCTCTGACCAAGGCGCGATACGGTCCCAACGCAGCCCGTAGTTCAGCGTCAGGCTCGGCAGCGCGTGCCAACTGTCCTGCGCGAACAGGCCCACATATTTGTTGCGCGCATAGAACGGGTTGAGTTGGCTCTGGTTGTACTGGCTGGGAACGCCAATCAGGAAATCTGCAAAGTCCACGCCAGTCTCTGTTCCGGAGAAGACAAAGCTTCCGTTGAATTGCGCAATGGGATGCGCATTTACCTGGTCGGCGTGAAATTCGCCGCCGAACTTCATCGTGTGATTGCCCAACACCTTCGAAAACGTGTCAGCCGCCTGATAGGTATTGTTGGCCTGAATCAACTGGTTGGCCGCGGCGCCGGTCGAATAGCCATTGAAGTTGAGATTCTCGACGCTCTGTCCCTTGGGATCGAGAGCCACAATGCTCGGAGCTGCCATCGGCATTCTCAAATCCCTGCGAGACTAGGCTCACGCCACGCCCGCCCACTGGCTGGCCGAGGTTGGTGATGTCGCGCAGATAGCTCAGGTGCACTTCGTTCACCGTCGTCGAGTTGATTGCCTTGGTATCGCTCAACGCCAAAAGCTGCGCGCGGCCCGTGGTGAGCGCATCGAAGCCGGGAACGCTGGCTCCGCTCTGCGCCGTCGGATACGGGTTATCGAGATTGAAATCGTCGATAAAGTAGTAGGCCGACAGCATGCCCCAGCGCGTATTCGCATCCACGCGCGCGCCCGCCTTGTCGTCGCGCAATGTCTGGTTGAAGCCGGAAGTCGCAAATCCGTTAGCCGTGTTAGGAGCCGGAATATATTGCAGCATCCGCTGCGCCGGAACCGACCACGCACTCTGCGGAATCTGCGCATTCCCAAACACGCACTGTCCCGCCTGCGCATCGGCCTGCGAGCAGCCATTAAAGTAGTACGGCTCGCCCTGCTTTACTGTGTAGCCCAGCTTCTGCGTCAGCAGATTCGCAAAGTAAGGCCCGCCCACCGCCCCGGTCAGCAGGGTGTTGCCGTTGCTGTCTACAAAGTCCGAGAGATCACCCGTCCGATCCTCATTCGACGGCACGCTGATCTCGCCCGTATCGATGCCCTGTGTCTGCCGCGTGCCTTGATAGTCAGTGAAGAAGAACACCTTGTCACGACGGATCGGCCCGCCCAGGGTTCCGCCAAACTGGTTCTGCCTGTATGCACCGCGCGTCGGCGAAAAGTAGTTGCGCGCATCGAGATCGGTGTTGCGCAGAAAATTGAATGCGCTGCCGTGAAATCCGTTGTCGCCGGATTTTGTAATCACGCTGATCTGCCCGCCGCTGAACTCCCCATACTCGGCGTCGAAGTTGCTCGTCACGATGCGAAACTCGGCAATCGCATCCAGGTTGGGAATGATCGCCGTGCCCGCATTCACATCCTCTTCCGCGTCGCTGCCGTTCACGTTGAAGTAATTTGCCGTCTCGCGCTGCCCGTTGACGGAAATCGTGCCGGGGTTCAGCGTGCCCGATGGATCGAGAATCGTCGCGCCCACATCCTGCACAGTGCTCGACCCGATCGTCGTCGATGGAGCCACGCCCGGCTGCAGTGAGAGAAGATCGGTGAAGCTGCGCCCATTCAGCGGCACCGCCTTCATCTGCCGTCCGCTAATCACCTCGCCCAGTTGCGTGCTCACAGCTTCCACGTGCAGAGTGTTGTCGGTCACGCTCACCGTCTGCGTGTCGCCGCCCACGGAGAGCGCTGCATCCAGCGTCAGCGCCGCATCGGTATCGAGAATGATGTCCTTGCGCCGGTAAATTTGAAATCCGGATGCCTGCACTTCCAGCTCATAATGGCCCACGGGCAGAACCGGTAAGGTGTAATAGCCCTTTGCGTTGGTGTGCGTCTGTTGTGAAATGCCCGTGCTGAGCTCCCTCACACTGACACTGGCATTGGGAACAACGCTGCCTGAGGAGTCCTTTACCGTGCCGGAGATGCTTCCGGAAACCGAACCCCAGGCAGCTTAAGGCTATAAAGGCGAGAAAGCAGGTTAGCCGGACTGCGAAACGAAAGCTGGATTTAGACGGGCTCAAACGGAATACCTTCTATTGACGCAAACACCTCGAAAGGGCGGACCGTTGGGATTCACGAGGGCTGCGAAATATACGACCGATTCGGTCTCATTTAATATACGACAAATTAAGTCCGTATTTATTGCTGTGATTTGAATCACACCAAATTGCGGTAAGAAAGTTTGTTTGGCCGCGCCAGAAGATTGCCTGGATCTTCGTGTTCCGAGTGGATTGTTTGAATGCTAAGCATCGGATGGGAGTTCCCAAGAGGGACGGGATGAACAGGCGTAGACCATACTGGATGCGCTGGAGCGTGCGACAGCTACAGCCCGGCCTTGACATTGGTGCTTAAATCAAGCCCGTTGTTAAGCGTGGGTCCGAGGTCGCGTAGAGGTCAGTGGTGACGTCCGCTTCGTGCGGCGATCCCGTTCAGGAGTTTGTTCGTGACGTAACTTCGGGCCGCAGGTTCCAGTAGAAGGAGCCAACGATGACCAGCAAGTCTAAGGCCAAGCCTAGACAGAGTGGACGGATGCTGCCGATTCTGCACCCCGATGCGGCGGGGATTGATATCGGAGCCGAAGAGATATTTGTTGCTGTTCCGCCGGATCGCGACATCGATTCGGTCCGTCGATTCGATACATTCACTCGAGATCTGTTTGCATTGGCCGATTGGCTGCGCCAGTGCAACATCCGGTCAGTAGCCATGGAGTCGACTGGCGTTTACTGGATTCCGCTGTATCAGATCCTGGAAACGCATGGGTTCGAAGTCTTCCTGGTTAATGCACATCACGTGAAGAACGTTCCCGGTCGCAAGAGCGACGTTTCGGACTGTCAGTGGATTCAGTATTTGCATTCGGTTGGACTACTAAAGGCGAGTTTTCGGCCGCCCGACGAGATTTGCGTGTTGCGCTCGCTTTGGCGGCACCGAGAAGGTCTCGTTCAGATGGCAGCTGAGCATATTCAGCATATGCAGAAGGCTCTAAGCCAGATGAACCTCCAGAGCCGGCCCAACTGGCTTCGTACTTTACTGGCAGCTGACGCAGTTGGGAGTCAAGTGCGATGTGATAGCGCCGTCGCTTGTTCCTAAGAAGCCTGGGGACAAGGTCAAGACCGATCGGCGGGATGCGTTGAAGCTTGCGCGTAGTCACCGCTCCGGCGATTTGACCGCGGTATGGATACCAGATGAAGCTTCAGAAGCATTACGCGATCTTGTCCGTGCGCGGGAGGCGGCCAAGCGCGATCAGTTGCGGGCGCAGCACCGGCTGACCAAGTTCCTTTTGCGTACAGGCGACGATGCGGAGTGGCTCCAGCAGGTTCGCTATACACATCCTGCGCAGGAAGCAACGTTGCTCGATTGTCTGCACGAAGTTCAGCACATGGACGAGCGAGTCAAGCGGTTGGAGAAGTCGATTGTGGAAGTGATTCAGCTGGCTCCCGCGTCGATGCAGGAAGTGATTCGTGGCTTACAGGCATTGCGCGGCATCGCGCACATTTCGGCAGTCACGATTGCTGTCGAGTTGGGCAACATCACCTCCCGCTTCGAGCACGCCCGGGATCTGATGGGATACAGCGGAGCATTTCCGGACGAAAACTCCAGCGGCAAGCGTATTCGAAGAGGCATTACCAAGTCAGGCAACGCGCACCTCAGACGCATCGTGGTCGAATCGGCCTGGAGCTATCGCCATCGACCAGCAGTCGGAGCCCGGTTGCGCAGGCGACAGGAAGGACTTCCGGCAGAGATTACCGAGATTGCATGGAAAGCGCAGAACCGTCTGCACAAGCGCTACATGGCGCTGATGGCTCGAGGCAAGGAGCAGAGAAAGACCATGACGGCAGTGGCACGCGAATTGTTGGGTTTCATCTGGGCCATTGGGATCAAGGCCGAAGCGATCGCCTGCAAGCAACAAATGGCAGCATGACGAGAACGAAAGAACAAAAGCAAGAACTTTCCAAATAGGGAAAAAGCAAAAACACACCAACGCATGAACGACGTTATCCAATTCGAGGACAGGGTCAGCTGCAGCCGGGGCAAGCACGAAGGAGAATCCTCGGCTTCCGTTTGCGACAGGCTCAGCCGGACTCGCGTTAGTAGTCAGAGGCAGCTCCCGACGGATCATGATTATGCGGTTCCGACCCGCGAATATCAGCTTGATCAATCGTCGCCATTACCTGCCACGGCTGCTGCTGATCCTGTCCTTGAAGTACAACGACAAAAACATCCCCAGCGATTTGCAGATATTGACAGGTCACACCATATCAGCGTCAGGACGGGAGGCGAAACACCACCCAGCGACCGTAGCCTCTTCCTCGGCCAGCCCGTCGACCGCCCGGAGAATCTCTCCGGCGTCTGGGAAACCCCAGACCAACACGGCGGAGTCGTGGGCATTCACCTCAACCTCATGACAAAGGTCTCCGACGAGGGCGACCCGCCCGTATGGGCTCCGCAGTCCTGGCAGCACCTTAACCTCGGGGTCTTCCAGCGCCATGGATCGGAGATTGTCTTCGGCGAGGAGAATTACTTCACCGACGACCCTCGGGGCGGCCTTGCCACTCTTCAGGCAGGCCATCTCCAGCTTCACGTCGTCTCGGTGCTGAAAGACACTCCCTCTGTCGATCTTGAACTCATCCACCAGACCGACAACGATTGCTGGCAGGGCCGCTTCCACCGCGGCAGTTTCGACTCCATCGTCAATCTCTGCCGCCCTACTCCCGGTCCCCGTGTCCAGATCAGCCCACTCGTCGGTACATGGTCCGCATGGACATCGGCAACACTCCGCGGCCTGCGAGGGCCACCTCTTGCTGCTCAAGTTCAACCTGAGTGCTTCTGCCTGTTGTTGACTTGTCGTCGATTGAATGCCCAGTCAAAAGGCCGAGCACGAACCACGCGAATAGTGCTGCTCCAATTGCAAACAGGATATCCCCGGGAACTCTCATCCAGCGCAGCGTCTGCATGGAACTGGACTGCATGAACTCCGACGAACGCGCGTACCAGGTACCGTGTTCGATGGATGCCCAGGCCTGCAGCAATCCAACCGGCAGCATGCTGAGAATGACCATGAAGATCAATCCAAGGTTGAGAGACCAGAAGGAGAGTTTCAGCGGAGTCTCCTTCCACTTGCGCCCAGGGTTCAGCGCACGGAGGCAAAGCAGCGTGAGCCCCAGTCCGAGCATTCCGTACACACCAAAGAGAGCCGTGTGACCGTGAGCGGGAGTAAGGTTCAGTCCCTGGACGTAGTAGAGCGAGATCGGCGGATTGATGAGAAACCCGAATAAACCGGCTCCCACCAGGTTCCAGAGCGCGACTGCGACGAAGAAATAGATGGGCCATTTGTAGTTTGCGATCCACTGTGACTTCTTTGTCGGTTGCGCGAGGCGAATGTTCTCCCAGGCTTCATAACCAATCAACGTCAGTGGCACAACTTCAAATGCACTGAAAATCGCACCCAGACCAATCACCGCTGGTGTCGCACCCGCGAAGTAGAGGTGATGAAAAGTGCCGATGATTCCGCCGGACAGAAAGATGATTGTCGAGAAAAGCGCAGCTTTGGTTGCGGTGCGAATCTCAATCAGCCTTAGCCGCGTAAAGAGGAACCCAATCACAACCGTTGCGAATACTTCGAAGAAGCCTTCAACCCAGAGGTGAACTACCCACCAGCGCCAGTATTCGGCGGTAACCAGATGGCTGCGCTGCCCGTACATCAACCCAGCTGAATAGAAGAGCGGAATCGCAATGCTGGAGATGAGGAAGAGCGTCAGGAGTGCGCGATCTTCGCTCTTGCGAACCAATGCTGGCTTGAGCGCCGCGATCATCAGGACGAGCCAGAGTACCAATCCAATGAACAGCAGAATCTGCCAGAACCGTCCGAGGTCTACGTATTCGTAACCCTGGCTGCCGAACCAGAACCACATGTTGCCAAGACGCTGCTGAATACCCATCCACTCGCCGGCGAGCGATCCGCCAACCACGAGAATCAGTGCGCCGAAGAGTGCGTTGACACCAAACCGCTGATACTTCGGCTCATGACCGCTGACAGCCGGTCCAACATATAGACCAGTGGCAAGCCAAGAGGTTGCGATCCAGAAGATGGCGATTTGGAGATGCCAGGTTCGCGTGACAGCGTATGGCAAATACTTAGCGAGCGGGAATCCAAAGAAGGACAGTCCTTCGACACCATAATGAGCGGTCAAGACCCCCATCAAAATCTGGACGCCCCAAAGGATCACCACCACATAGAAGTACTTCAGGGTCGCACGTTGCGACGGAGTCGGCTTGAATGCAAGGAATGGATCCTTTTCAGGATAGGGCCCATGAACCAGTTCCTTTTCCTGCGACGCATACCACCATACCAGGCCTGCGATTCCCGCGAGCAGTCCGACGAAGCTCAGTACACTCCAGAGAACGGCGCCTGATGTCGGTACATTGCCGATCAGAGGTTCATGCGGCCAATTATTTGTGTAGGTTGTTTCGGAACCGGGACGATCGGTGCTGCAAGCCCACGAAGTCCACCAAAAGAATGCGGCTAGTTGATGCTGCTTCGCAGTGTTGGTCAATGCACCGCTCGGGATGGCGTATTCGGACCGGCCCCTTGCGAAAACGTCGGTGTAGTAAGCACCAAGTTGCTCAAATGCCGCCGCGCGGTCGGCGCTCAATGTGACGCGATTGCGCGAGGCATCGTAGGTGTTGGTCCGCATCTCGCGGATGAGCCGAGCTTTGAAGATGGCCTGCTGGTCCGGTCCGAGAGTTTTGAAATTTGCTGCACCAGCTCTGACAGCCCAGGTATTTAGCAGAATCTCCGATTCCCAGTGCAGCCAATCCGCGCTCCAATCGGGAGCGACGTATGCGCCGTGGCCCCAGACTGTGCCGATCTCCTGTCCACCGATAGATTGCCAGACGCCCTGACCGTCGGTAATGGATGCCCCGGTAAAGAGAAGTTGTCCGTCCGTTGTGTAGACATCGGGGATTGGAGGAGCCTGACTGATCATTTTTCGCCCCACGCCGCCTAGAACGGCGAAAGATCCAATGATGACGATGGCCAGCGCGACCCAATAACGCTTGTAATTCATGGTTTGCCTCAATTCGCGTTTAAGATTTCAAAAAAAACTTGCAGCAATTGAGAAGGTAAGATGAGGGGAAGCGAATTGCAGGGACTTTAGTCACAGAGATGACGGCGACTGCACATTTTCCCCCGGTAAGCAGACAGGCACCTAGGAACTCGTTGAAATTCGCCTGATTGCGGCGTGTTTCCTTGCGATTTTCGTTTCTTCCCGTTCGAAATCTGTTTGAAGTGCGGTTCTGGCCGGTGTTTATAGGGGTTTGCGAGCCTCAGGGAATCATCCCCGAGGCCCGCAACCGTTGCTCAGGCACACTTCTCCCGGAGCATTTCCGGTGGTTGAGCCATCAGTCGCGGCAGCCGGATCAGGTTGTGCGCCGCGCAACTGAAGACGAACAGCCAGTCCACTTTCTCCAGGCCTCGCAACTTGACCTGGCGCAGCGGGCCGGTTTGCTTCAGCCATCCGAATCCCTTTTCGATCAGCCATCGGCGGCTCAGGCTGATGGCATAGCCGGGCTGGCGCGTGGTTCTGCGGTCCAGGTTGCTGCTGCGGCCCTTGTCGTTCCTGGTAACGTGCGGCGTCACGTTCAACTCCCGCACCGTGCTGACGAAATCCTTCGTGTCGTAAGCCTTGTCGGCGCCCACCGTGATGCGGCGTGAGCGGCCCTCTTGCTTTTCGGCAAGCATCAACAGCGCTGCATCGCGCTCGGCATAACCGTCGGCGTGCGTCACCATCGCCGCGGCGATCAGACCGTTGCGGTTCTCCACCAGCGCATGGCCCAGATAACTCAGCTTCGACTCCTTGCCGTAACTCTTCTTGTACAGCCGCGCATCGGCATCGGTGGTCGATTCATGCGTCTTGTTCGATCGCTTCTGGCCGTGGAAGTTCGTACCGTCGCCGTCATCGGAGCCGTCCTTCGAGCGAAAGCTCTTCTGCGAGGCCCATGCCTGGATCAGCGTGCCATCCACCGTGAAGTGTTCGTCGCTCATAAACCGCTTCGCCTGCTTGTTCACTTCGGCGAAGAACTGCTGCGCCACATCGGAAGTCAGCAACCGGTCGCGGTTCTTGGAAAACACCGCATGGTTCCATACCGCGTCGTCCATGCCAAGGCCCACAAACCAGCGGAACAACAGGTTGTAGTCGATCTGCTCGACCAGCAACCGCTCCGAACGCACGGAGTAGAACACCTGCAACAACAGCGCCCGCAGAATGTACTCCGGCGCAATCGATGGACGGCCGGAGTCGGCATACAACGCATCGAACTCCGGGCTCAACGTCCGCAACACCGCATCCGTCAACTTGCGAACTGCCCGCAATGGATGATCCTGAGGCACACGCTGCTCCAACGATATATAGCTGAACATCCCGTCCTGATCCCGCTCGTCTCCACGCATGTCTGTTAGACGAATGGCATGCCAACCCCCGACGCAAACAGGTACCTATTTCAACAAGTTCCTAGATCTTTTTCGGTATCGCTTAAGCTGCAACGTCAGGATCAGTTCACTCATCGCGAGTGACAAAAGTCATTTTGTGCGCTGATGGAAGTATTTACGCTGGCGAGGGTCGGCGCGGATGTAAGGTCGCATAGCCAGGGTGAGCGGAGTCCTAAGCCTTCAATGGAGACACCGAATGATCAAGTTTGACGCGGAACACGCTGCTGTTCACTATCCACCGGATCGTCGCCATCGCCTCTGGATTCGTCCTTCGATTTTGATCGGAATTGCCGCTCTGATCGCAGCGCTGGTTGCCGCGGCGTGGATAGAGATAGCCGTGGGTGGCCTGCCGCATATTCCGCCTGTCCCCGTGGTGTACCCCAACAACTTTGCTGGTCCGCACGGATTTCCGCTCTGGGTCCGATATTGCCATTTCTTCAACTTCCTCTTCGTAACCATGCTGATCCGCAGCGGTCTGTCGATTCTGGCCGATCATCCACGGCTCTACTTCAACGACGACTGCACGCCGGGTAGCGAGTGGATCCGCCTGACGCCGATCAAGGTTCCGACCGACCGGCTCTGGACGGCCAAGGACGATGCCCGCTATCTCACACCGCTCGCTGGTACGCCCGGCTACCGGCACACCATCGGCGTCGCGCGCGTGTGGCACTTCATCAACGTGCATGGCTTCATCCTTTGCGGGGTCTACTTCGTTGCTATGCTCTGCACGACTGAGCAATGGAAGCGCCTGATTCCCACCTCGCCCACCGTTATTCTGCAGGCATGGAATACCTGGGTCCACTACGCCACCTTCCATCTACCGGCCGAACCCAACGGCTTTTACGGCTACAACGCACTGCAACAGATCGCCTACTTCACGGTGGTCTTTGTTTTTGGTCCGCTGGCGATCCTCACCGGCATCGCCATGTCGCCGGCCGTGGTGAATCACTTCACCTGGTATGCGCGCATCTTCGGCGGGCGGCAATCAGCCCGCTCCATCCACTTCCTTACCATGCTCAGTTTTCTGGCGTTTCTGGTAGTGCACATCACGCTGGTGATCATGACCGGATTCGCGCGCAACATGAACCACATAGTGCTCGGCACCAACGATGAGGGCCAGCTGGGCATGTGGCTGGGTTTCGTGGGTATCGCCCTAGTTTTCCTTTGCTGGATTGCAGCGCACTATCTGTCGTGGTACCAGCCGCGCGCGCTGCAGCATGCGCTCAAATTTGTCGCCTATCCCATGCAGCTGCTGACGCTGAACCGGCTCTTGCCACAGCAGACGTATTCGGAGAAGGACATCTCGCCTTACATGTGGCCGAATGGCAAGCTGCCTGTGCGCGACGACTGGAAGCGCATGGCCAAAGACGGCTTCTGCGATTTCAAGCTGAAAATCGGTGGGCTGGTCGAGAATCCGGTGGATCTTTCGCTCGCCGACCTGCGCAACTTAGGCGAAACGGATCACATCGCCATGCATCACTGCATCCAGGGCTGGAGCGGCATTGCCAAGTGGCGCGGCATCCCCATGGAGAAACTGATCGAAATCGTTCGCCCCTTCCCTGAAGCGCGCACCGTGGCCTTCTTCTCCTTTGGCGAAGCGCTCTACGGCGGACCCTACTACGACACGCAAAGCCTTGAGAACGTGCTCAAGCCGCAGTGCCTGTTGGCCAGCGAGATGAATGGCCAGCCGCTGCCCGAGGTCTACGGCGCTCCGCTACGGCTGCGCGTCGAAAATCAGCTCGGCTACAAGATGGTCAAGTGGATCGAGCGCATCGAGTTTGTCGAGTCGGAAAAGAAACTCGGCAAGGGAGAAGGCGGTAAGAATGAGGACGAAGAGTACTTCGATCTGTTACCGAACATCTGATGATTTCCATGAATGATCAGACCCATGTGAAGGGAATATCCGGCAGCATCGACCATGTGCCTGCGCTGCTTGCTCATCTGCGCTTGGAGTGGCTCTTACAGCACTTTCCAACGCGTGTTGTGTGGGCGATCTATGTATGCATCAACGGCTTCATTACCATCGGGCTGCTCGCGTTGCTCGCTCTTCTTACGGAGAGCCCCTTTGTCTTTCCGTCGCTCGGACCAACGGCGTATCTTTTCTTTTTCTCTCCCCTTGCGGAAGCCTCGAGCCCGCGTAATACGATCCTCGGTCACGCCATCGGACTCATTTGCGGTTATGGCGCCTTCGCGCTTACCGTGGCTTCCAGCCCGCCTTTTGGCATGCACCCCGGCGTTCATGGCGCCAGAGTCCTGGCCGCTGCGCTTTCGCTGTCAGCTACGGGTGCGCTAATGGCGCTGTTGCGGATAAGCCATCCGCCGGCAGGAGCCACAACCCTCATCGTTTCGCTCGGCATCATCTCCCAGCCCAGAGAATTGGTCATTATTGAAGTCGCAGTGATCCTGCTTACGGTTCAAGCCCTCGCGATCAATCGGCTTGCAGGTGTGCCCTATCCTCTGTGGCAGAGGCACAATCCTGCTGGAACCGCTTCCGTGGCTGGAAGTGGGGTTCTGGAGCATGACGAATAGCTGAGAATCAACCACACTCGAGAACGGGCGATAGCACTCTTGTCCCAGGCTCTCGTTATGCGAGAGAGCGCTCCGTCGAGCTATTCCCCGCAAATGCAGAATGTCCCAAGAGAAAAGTGAGCGCGATGTTGATCGCGAACACCAACACCCCACTTAACTCCAGCATCCCGGAGATCGGCAGCGTCTTCCATGCGAAGGGCAACAGCCCTTCGTATGCCAGAGGCTCCGATAAGACGCGAAGAGTGCATCCGGTCTGCAGAAGCATGAGACTCATAAACATCAGTCGCTTGCTGAAGATCGAGTAGATACCGGCAAAATGCGGCAAGATGCGCGGGCCGATAGCAAAGACCATGGTGGCGGCGAATCCGACAGTGAGTGCGTGCCGAGAAGCGCCCCAGATGCCCCCGTGTTGGTCGGCAAAAGCCGACCAGATCCCCATAAAACCCGCAATTATCAGCCAGGCGTATGCGAGCCGGATGAATCCTGGAAAACTCTTGTGAATCCCCTGGACTTTGGCGGCGCCGTGAGAGCGTTCGGTCAGATGCAGCGCGAACACGATCGCAACAACGCTCGCGGACGTCAGAATCGTCGCCGGCAGAGCCCATCCCGATACGCCAAACAACACGCCCACCAAGTCAAGGATGAGCGCAATGCGAAACAGGCGCGCGTCGGGCCTCGAAATCGCCAGGAACGTGGGCAACCAGCGCGCGGAAAATCCCCACACAACGAGCACAAGGAATCCCCATGCAAGAAGTGCAAGAAACCTCTGGTCCAATTCGTGGGGAAACGCACGTTCGGTACCGTCGATCGCGAGTCTTAAACATTCAACAAGATTGAAGATGACCAGCGCCAAAAGCCCCACTGTGCTCAAGAGCACCGAGACCATCCAAAGCTCCATCCGCGGCTTCGCCCGTCCTTCTTGTGCCGGTTCCGGCAATTTGTGGCGTGAAGCTGCAGCAAGGAACAGAAGAATCGCGATCGTCTCAAAGCTTGCGGAGACCGCGAAGAGAGAGCGCCAGTGCCAGCCGTAGATGCTCGCAGCCCAGCGCATGGCAACGCCCGAGGTCCAAAAGGCAAAGCACGCGAGCGGGATTCGAAGCACTGAACGTCCTCGGGCGGGTTGCGAATAGAGGCCGATCCCAAGAACGAAACTGCCAATCCATCCGAAGACCTGCGCATGGCCGTGACCCTGTATCCAAGCGGCCGGAAGAGCTCCAAGACCATGATGCGTGCTGATCGCCAGTAGGTTTGAAAAGCCCAGCAAGGTGCCCGGCAGTGCCATAAAGAAGAGCCCGGCGAAAATCCAGGCACGGAGCATGAGGCTCTTCAAACGCTCCCGGGATCCAACGTCTCCGCACAAGCTCGTCGCGTCAGGAGAGTGTATTTCGTTGATCTGCGAGATTGTTGCCATTGTCATCCCTTCCTTTGCAGCGCGCTTTCCATCTCTATCGCGCGTGGAAACAATACGTCATTTTCCAGATGCACATGCTGCCGGAAGTCGGTTTCGAATGCGCGCAGTCCCCCATAGAATGCGACATAAGTGCCGCAAGCCCATTTGGGCGGCTCAAATTCATTCGTGAGATTGCGAAGTTCTTCGATGATGCGGTCGGCTGCGTCATGCCCAAGCATCATCATCCTGATCGGTTGCGCAACCGACAGAAAACACGCACTTGGCGAAAAGCTTGAAGCGACCGCATACTGATCCATCTCCGCGATGAACGGGAAAAGAACCCGTTCCTCTTTTTCGAGATGCGCGAACATCTCGGTCTGCAATTCGTCGAGGAGTCTCTCAATCTTTCTCAATTCCGGTGAACGTTCGCTATGCTTGCCTGCGACCTTGTGCGCCATTTCGGTCAGCCTCGGCAATTCGCGACGCACGTACCGATGGTGAGTGCGGACAATGTGCTGAATCAGGCGGCTCATAGAATAGCTCGGGAGATCCGCGGGCTCGGCCCCAGGTTCATTTGCTGCTGCGTCGGAAAGTTTTTCGAGTACCTGGTCGACCGAGAGCTGCAACTCCGCGCAAGCCTGCTTGAGCGATTCGTCTGCGCGCGAACAGAGATCGATGTCAAACCGCTGCAAAACGGCCGCTGCGGACGACTGGTTCGAAACAATTTCCCGGATGGACTGTGTCAAGGTTGGCATAAACATTCTCCGCCTTTAACGGTAGAGAATGGCGGGGACAGGCACAGTAACTTATGTCACTCAGAGGCAAAAAGGTCTAAGCCGAAGCCTCCAGAAGTGCCTTTAAGCCAGCCAGATCCTTCACGACGATCTGCCGCGCATCGACGTCTAGTAGTCCTTCCGCCTGCAGGCGCATGAGATTGCGGGAGACCAGTTCGCGGACCGTTCCCAGCTGATTGGCGAGTTCCTGATGGGTCGCCGGCAGTTGAAACTCGATTCCGAGAGAACTCTGCTTGCCCTCGTTTTGCGCGAGTTTGAGAAGTGCCGAAATGAGACGCTGGCGGATAGTCGTGAACGATAGCTCCTCGATAATTCCAACGAGCCGCCGCAATCTGGCTCCAACCACCTGCAGCACCTTCAGTGCGACTTCAGGGTGCTCCATGCAGAACGCCTGAAAATCGCAGCGCGAGATGAACGCAATTTCTGCATCCTCGATCGCAACCGCGGAAGCCGGAAATGGGCCGCCATCGAATACCGGCAATTCCGCGACTGATTCGCCCGGAACGTTTACCGCAAGAACCTGCTCACGGCCACTGATGGACGACTTGAAAATGCGGATCTTGCCCTGTGCGATGATGTGCAACCCGTTGCACGGCTCGCCTTCTGAAAAGAGCAACTCTCCGGTGCTGAATAGTTTACGGACCGTTCGCGCAGCCAGCATCTTCAACTCCGTCGGTGTGAGACTCGACAAGAGTGCGGTTTTCCCGAGTGCCGTAGCGAGATCGATGCGTTCAGCCGTCACTCGGGAATTCTACCAGCCTGGGACTTTGGTCACTGCACCTGCCCGTTTCAGGCTGTCTTATAAGTTCATGAACCCGCAAATCAACACGACCGACTTCAATGAACGGCCATTCATCGCTATCTGGGAAGTCACCCAGGCATGCGACCTCGCCTGTGTGCACTGCCGCGCGTGCGCCCAGCCGGACCGCAGTCCCATGGAACTCAGCACGGATGAGGGCAAACATCTGATCGACCAGATCGCGGCCTTGAAGGTCCCGGTCTTTGTGTTGACCGGAGGCGACCCGATTAAACGGCCTGATCTTTTTGAACTGATCGCTCATGCGCGCTCTGTTGGAGTCAGAGTCTCTCTGACGCCGAGCGCCACGCCTTTGCTGACGAAGAACGTCATTGTCGGACTCAAAGAGGCTGGCCTTGCCAGGTTGGCCGTGAGCATGGATGGCGCCAGTGCCGAGACTCACGACGCATTTCGCGGGATGAGCGGGTCATTCGCGCGAACGCTCGATGCAGTGCGCTGGGCAAATGAAATCGGATTACCGGTGCAGATCAATACCACCTTCAACCGTAGGAACATCAACGAGATTGACAGCATCGTTGCGTTGATGGAAAAGCTGAAGATCACGCTTTGGAGTGTTTTCTTCCTCGTTCCCACCGGACGTGGAAAGCTTAACGATCTACTGAATGCCGAGGAGTTCGAAGCGGTCTTTGCGAAGGTCTACTGTTTGTCCAGGACCGCAAGGTTCGACATTAAAACGACCGAGGCGCAGCATTACAGGCGTTTTCTTTTGCAGCAACGCGTTGCTGAACGCAAGTTGGGAGTCGATGTCGCCTCTCAGCATGAGAGAGCCGTTGACGCGATTGGGCGCGCACCGCGCGGTCTCAACGACGGGAAGGGATTTGTCTTCATCTCGCACAAAGGAGAAGTCTTCCCGAGCGGCTTTCTTCCCCTGGCGGCCGGCAATGTTCGCGAGCAGGAATTGTCCGCGATTTATCGTGAATCCCCGCTGTTCCGCAATTTGCGCGACACATCAAGGCTAGAGGGGAAGTGCGGTTCCTGCGAATTCAAAGAAATCTGCGGTGGATCAAGAGCCCGGGCTTATGCTTTGACTGGAAACCCTAACGCCGAAGAGCCGTGCTGCTCTTATCTTCCAAAGGGCTACGTGCGGCCGGCACCGCAGCTGAAGACGTCGACAACGCTTCATGTTCTTTAAGGTGCCTGAGAGCCTACACTCGAATGGGCGACAACCGCAAGGAACGGAAATGAAAAGGATGTGTCATGGCGATTCAGATTGGCGCAAAGCCAGACAGCAGTTTCGATGACCCGATTGGCATGCTCAAGGATTGCCACAGAAGAATTGAAAGCTTTCTCCACATTCTCTGCGTTGTAGTTGATCGCGCACAGGGCAGAAGTCTTACCGTCGAAGAGCGCGCCGCAGTTCAAGCTGCGCTGCAATACTTTCGTACCGGCGGGCAGCGTCACACCGCAGATGAAGAGCAATCCCTCTTTCCACGGCTGCGCAAATCCGATGCACAAGCTTCCGACGAGATCGACCGGCTTGAGAATGATCACCGCGAAGCGAACGATCTGCACACGTCGGTCGAACGACTCTACGCAGTCTGGATCGAGTCTGGTGCACTCGGTCCGGACGACACACAGCAGCTGCTTGCAGCGACGTCGCGCCTCAAACAGCTCTATTCTGACCATATCCAGGTCGAGGAAACGACAGTCTTCGCTCGCGCCGCCCACATCCTGGACCGCGATGCAATCGCCGCGATTGGGATTGAGTTCCGATTGCGGCGAAAATAGCCTGCCTCGGCAGATTCCGTTGTAAATCAAATCGCCTTAAATTTGTGTCGAGTGACCAAAGTCGCTGTGGAGGTTTGCCGATTTCCCTAAGCTGTGTTCAAGGAGATCGAAATGACCGCAACCACTCAAACCGTTCGCGAAATCGCGCTGGAACAGCCGACCGCGATCCGGGTATTTGAACAATTTGGAATCGACTATTGCTGCGGGGGCCGCAAGCCTCTCGCCGAAGCATGCGCTGCTGGAAACCTGGAAATTGACGCTGTCCTTGCTGCGTTGGAGGCGGCGGCAGAGAAGCCCGTGACTCAGCTCGATAACTGGACCGAGCAATCATTGGAAAGTTTGAGCTCACACATCATTGCCAAACACCACGCATATGTGAAGAGTGAGCTGCCCAGGCTGGCTCAGCTCTCGCAAAGAGTCGTCAAACGTCACGGCTCAACGAAGCCCGAATTGCCCCTGATTGCGACCACTCTCATGCATTTGGACGAAGAACTCACGCAGCATCAGGCCAAGGAAGAAGCAGTCTTGTTTCCCTACATCGCTCGTCTCGAGCAATCCATCTCCAACGGAGCCGCCAAGCCGCATAGCTGCTTTGGCACGGTTTCTAATCCAATCGCTATGATGACGCAGGAACACGACGCTGCCGGAACTCTGCTTGCTGAAATCCGCCGCCTGAGTGGGGACTTCAACACTCCGCCGGATGCCTGCCCCACTTTCCACGCGTTGTATGACGGCTTGAGGGAATTCGAGCAGGACCTGCATCAGCATATCCATCTCGAGAACAACATCTACTTTCCGCGCGCGATCGAATTGGAGAAGTCTGTCAGTTAAGTGAATAGGGTAAGCGCAGTGATCTTCACCGGCTCTGGATCCTTGATGCTTGAAAGACGCTCATTGCGTGTAAACTCGAAGAGGCAATCGCCTTATCTTCTCGACAAAGTCGCAAGCAACTCAGAGCCTTGTTGTTGGCCGAACACTCAGGGGATTGGTCCCGGCGAGTCGGAGGGTGTTTACGAACATATTCGCTCCCACTTGGACGTAAAACGTCAGGACTCTATCGGAGCTGGATGGTCCTTCCGAACCCGTTGTTCCGGCGACAGATAACTGAACATATCCGACTGCTGATGATCGATTCCGCGCATATCCTCTTATTAACCGAATGCGCTGTGGAATTGAAGTTACTTTTTCAGCACACTGCTAGGAACCTCAAGGTCCTCCCGAGGGACTTATCAGGGCAGCAGGTGAACGACCTGATGAAAGGGTGGTCATTCTCGCTCGGAGTGCGATGCGATGCTTGCCACGCCGAGGCAACAGAGACCATCGCTGCCGACGACGATTCAAACCTCAACTATGCCGACGATTCCAAACAAATGAAGATCATCGCTCGAAACATGTACATAATGACTGAGGAAATCAATAACATCCACATAGCGAAACTCGGAGGATCTGGAATGCCCGTGACTTGTGGCACATGCCACCGGGGACACATTTCCCCCGAGCCGTTCGTCGCAGCGCCTCAAGATGTCTCATCATCGAGCGCACGCAGCACCTATTCAACCAGCAGATATTAGAGTCGCGTAGTATTCATGATCTCGGTCACCCGCGTCGAAATGAGCGGATGCCAGTCTCAAGGCGCAGCAGGAGAGAATCATCGCAAATGCTCCTGCCGCGATTCTCATGGCGAGCATTCTCTTCGCAGCCGGTGCATTTACCGGCATCATGAAGGGGACTGGAATGGTGAATGCGATGGCATCGGTGGTTGTGGCTCACCTTCCCCAGCATGGGCTCCGTTTGATGCCTCTTTCCCTCGGAATCGTTTCGATGCAGCTCAGCCTCTTCTTCGATCCCGATTCGTTTTACTTCGGTGTCCTCCCCGTCCTTGCAAAAGCCGTCGCACCTGCCGGCCTGGCGCCCGTCACGATGGCTCAGGCCGCGCTGCTCGGTTTACACACCACGGGGTTTCCTGTTAGTCCCTTGACTCCCGCAACCTACTTGGTTGTGGGCCTCTCTGAAATCAGCCTCGCCCAACATCAGCGGTATACGATCCCATTTCTTTTGGCCGCATCGTTGCTCATGACACTTGCTGCCGTGATCCTGCGGATCATTCCCTTGTAAGAGCGGAACTGGATATGAAACCCATCAGAATCGGAGCCGGCGCTGGCTACTCAGGCGACAGGATCGACCCGGCGGTCGAACTCACCGAGAAAGGCTCACTCTCCTATCTCGTCTTTGAGTGCCTCGCCGAGCGAACCATCGCCATCGCACAAAAGTCTCGTCTACTTGATTCATCTGCAGGCTACGACCCACTGCTCGAAGAGCGCATGGAAGCTGTGCTTCCCGTCTGTGCAGCCCGGCGCATCCGGATCATCGGCAATATGGGCGCCGCGAACCGAATGCAGCAGCCGAGAAAACCTGCGAGGTCGCGCGTCATGTCGGCATACGCGGCTTGCGCATAGCTGCCGTCTCCGGCGATGACGTGTTCGATCTTCTGCGCAGAGGTAATACAGACATTGAGAAACCTGAAGGCCCGCTGCCGGCAGTCGAGACTTGGCTCTCAGCCAACGCCTATCTTGGTGTTTTGCCGCTGCTGGAAGCGTTGCAAAGCGACGCAGACATCATACTGACCGGCCGTGTTGCTGATCCCGCGCTCTTTCTCGCTCCCCTCATTCATGAATTCGGATGGTCGCTCGGTGATTGGGACATTCTCGGACAGGGAACGGTCGTCGGCCATCTCCTAGAGTGTGCGGGCCAACTTACTGGCGGATACTTCGCCGATCCGGGCAACAAGGATGTTCCCAACCTCGATCGCCTCGGCTTTCCGATTGCCGAAGTCAGCCCAGATGGCGCAGCAATCCTCACAAAAGTCGAAGGATCCGGTGGTGTACTCAATCGCGCCACCTGCACTGAACAACTCCTCTACGAGATCCAGGATCCATCAGCCTATTTAACCCCCGATGTTGTCGCCGACTTCTCTAAGGTCTCCTTCGATCAACTGGGCCCGGATCGGGTTCTCGTTCAAGGAGGTTCAGGCCGCTCGCGACCCACAACGCTAAAAGTCTCCGTTGCCTTCCGTGATGGTTACATCGGCGAAGGACAGATCTCCTATGCCGGACCAAACGCTCTGCACCGCGCCGAACTTGCGCGTTCGATCCTCGCGGCTCGTCTTGACCACTTCCAGTTCTCCGAATTGCGTTTCGATTTCATCGGCGTCAACTCTATCCACGGCCCGCAACTCTCCCAAACAGCCCCTGTTCCGTACGAGATTCGCCTGCGCGCTGCAGGCAGTGCCGCTTCCCTCACATCAGCAACTCGGATTTCCCGCGAGGTCGAGGCCCTCTACACAAATGGTCCAGCCGGTGGCGGAGGTGCCACTGGCCCAACCCGGGAGATCATAGCCATCATCTCCGCTCTCATCCCCCGGGAATCGGTCTCCCATCAACTTCGAATTCTGGAGTCCTGAAATGCTGCTTCATGAAATCGCCCATGCGCGCACTGGCGACAAGGGAAACATAGTGACCATTTCCCTGATCGCCTATCGCAGCGAAGACTTCAAATTGCTCGAAGAAAGAGTCACTGCCGAACGCGTAGCTGCACACTTTGAATCGTTCATCGATGCCCCGGTACAGCGGTACAGTCTTCCGCAACTGGCGGCACTGAACTTCGTCCTTCACCGGCCGCCTTCCAACAGCGTCACCCGTTCGCTCGCCCTCGATGCTCACGGCAAATGCCTCGGATTCGCTCTCCTCGCGCTGGAACTTTAGCCTGCGGTGCGCGACATCTTCACATGTAGGCCTAGACCCCCTCGCCGTGCAGAATCTGGATGAGCGAATCGGCCACCTAGGTCAACAACGTTTTTTTAGCGATGTCTCTCGAGAATGGATGGACCAAAAGTTCCACTGCTCTCTGGGGCATCAGAGAAAAGGGCCACGAAAGACGAGATCATCTCTTCGGAGAGAGGTTCTCTAGTGCACGTTTTGCGCGGAAATAGCCGGTAAATCGGGCACATTATCCACATCTCAGTTATTGATTATAAAGTACTTGACTCGATTGCGGGGAAAGAGTCATTCGCTTTCGGCGAGGTTTCAATCACAGACTCTGGACCTGATGAGATCGGTCTATTCCATGAATAGTCCAAGGGAAGGATCAAGAGTTCGACTGCTCTCTGGTGAACCAGAAGAAGCGGAGTGGCTCGCACGACTATCGGAATGGATTCCACTTGATTCCCATGCAGGTGGTTGACGGCAGAGTTTTTGCTATACAATCCGATGCCATCGGGCGAGGAGGGCACAAACCTGCGACCCCCTTCCGCCATGGAGGGACTTGTGTCAGTTCCCGACATAGTCTGGAAAAATGGCAAATTTGGCCAAACATCACGGCGCGACGCCTGGTGGCTTTCACCGACGGCAGTCCTCTTAGGATTCGGTGCGTTTCTGGTCTATGCCAACTGGGCGGCGTTCCAGAACAGCCATTACACTTATGGTCCATATATATCGCCGTTTTATTCGCCCGAACTTTTCGGCAGTTCGCCGCACGCTATGTTTGGCCCGAAACCAAGCTGGTACCCGAACTTTCTGCCCTTCTCCCCGGCACTACTGATTCTGTGGATACCGGGCCTGTTTCGCATGACCTGTTACTACTATCGCGGCGCTTATTACAAATCGTTCTGGGCCGATCCTCCAGCGTGTGCGGTGAGTGAGCCCCGCAAGAGCTATCTGGGAGAGAGAACCTTTCCTCTCGTTATGCAGAATTTTCATCGCTACTTTCTGAGGCTCTCGTATGTCATCTGGGGTTTTCTTGTGTACGACGCGGTGAGGGCATTCTTTTTCCCCGACGGGTTTGGGATCGGGATTGGAAGCCTCGTTCTGGTCGTGAATGTCGTGCTTCTGGCCGGATACATATTTGGGTGTCATGCCTTCCGGCACCTAATCGGAGGAACATTCGACCAGATCTCGGAGCACCCTGTTCGCCACAGGATCTACAACTTCGTGAGTCGCCTGAACGCAGGGCACAAAAAGTGGGCCTGGGCAAGTCTGCTGTGGGTTGCGTTCTCCGACATTTACGTCCGCCTATGTTCAATGGGCATCTGGCATGACTGGAGAATTCTCTAGATGCCAGAATTCCAGCGCTTCTCCTACGATGTACTCGTGATTGGAGCAGGCGGAGCGGGCCTGCGCGCCGCCATCGAAGCCGGAGCCGCCGGTGCAAAGGTGGGAGTGGTCTGCAAATCACTGCTTGGCAAAGCGCATACCGTCATGGCCGAGGGAGGCATCGCGGCAGCACTGGCTAATGTCGACGATCGCGATAACTGGCGGGTCCATTTCGCCGATACCATGCGCGGAGGTCAGTACCTCAACAACTGGCGCATGGCCGAACTGCACGCGAAGGAAGCGCCGGAATGCGTACACGAACTCGAGGCATGGGGCGCGCTCTTCGATCGCACTGCGGACGGCAAGATTCTTCAACGAAACTTCGGCGGACACAGATACCCCCGGCTGGCCCACGTCGGCGACCGCACCGGCCTGGAGATGATACGCACGCTCCAGGACCACGGCATCCATACCGGAATGGAAGTCCACATGGAGTGCACGGTACTCAGCCTGCTGCTCGACGGGAACCGAATTGCAGGAGCTTGCGGATACGACCGTGAGAAAGGCCGCTTCCAGTTGTGGGAGGCGAAGGCAGTCGTGCTGGCCACTGGCGGAATCGGGCGTGCTTTCAAGGTCACCAGCAACAGTTGGGAATACACAGGCGACGGCCTTGCATTGGCATATCGCGCCGGAGCCGAACTCCAGGACATGGAATTCGTTCAGTTTCACCCCACCGGCATGGTCTGGCCGATCAGCGTGCGCGGCATTCTCGTAACCGAAGGCGTCCGCGGCGAAGGCGGCGTCTTGCGCAACAGCGAAGGCCGCCGGTTCATGTTCGACGACATTCCTGACCTGTACAAAGAGCAGACTGCGGACTCTGAAGAAGAAGGCTGGCGGTATACGCAGGGCGATAAGAATGCGCGGCGTCCGCCTGAACTGCTCACCAGAGATCATGTTGCGCGGTGCATCAATCGCGAAGTCAAGGCAGGCCGGGGCTCGCCGCACGGCGGTGTCTTTCTCGATATTTCCTGGATCAAGGAGCGCATGCCGAAATCAGAGGAGCATATCAAGCGTAAACTCCCCAGCATGTATCACCAATTTAAACAACTTGCCGATCTGGACATCACGAAAGAGCCGATGGAGGTCGGTCCCACGACTCATTACATGATGGGCGGAATCCGCGTCGATGGCGATTCGCAGATGTCCAATGTGCCCGGGCTTTTCGCAGCGGGAGAAGCGGCAGCAGGATTGCATGGCGCGAATCGGCTGGGCGGGAATTCCCTGTCGGATCTTCTCGTATTTGGACGGCGTGCAGGGCGCTTTGCCGCAGAATTCGCCAATTCCAACGGCACGGTAACGATCGACGAGGCAGAGCTTCAAGCCACGGCAACAGCGGCCCTCGCTCCCTTCGACCGCGGCCCTTCCGGCGAGAACCCATATCAAATTCAATACGATCTGCAGGAAACCATGCAGGACCTCGTGGGGATCGTGCGCGTCGAGAGTGAAATGCAACAGGCACTCGATGCGATAGGGCAATTGCGCACGCGGGCAGAGCGGGCGGGTATAGCAGGCAATCGCGAGTACAACAATGGCTGGCACACGACGATCGATGTTGGCAACATGATGATCGTGTCTGAAGCGATTACCCGCGCGGCCCTGCTGCGGAAAGAAAGCCGCGGCGCGCAGTTTCGCGAAGACTTCCCCAGCAAAGACTCGGAGTGGGGAAAGTACAACATCGTCGTCCGGCGTGGCACAGACGGTGAAATGCAAGTCGAAAAACGCGCGCTTATGCCGATGCCGGATGAGTTGAAGGCAGTGATTGAGGAGATGAAATAGCCGGGAGACGAAATAGATGGCCACATCAGCGACATTTCGCATCTGGCGCGGAGACCCTGCGGGCGGCGCATTCCAGGATTACTCAACCGCCGTAGAAGAGGGAATGGTGGTTCTGGACGCCGTGCACCGCATCCAGGCGCAGCAGGCGCCCGACATGGCGGTGAGATGGAACTGCAAGGCCGGCAAGTGTGGATCGTGCTCCGCAGAAATCAACGGCATGCCCAGGTTGATGTGCATGACGCGGCTAAGTGACATCAACCTGGATATGCCGGTCATCCTGGAGCCAATGCACGCGTTTCCGGTCATACGCGATCTGGTCACCGATGTTTCGTGGAATTTCCGGGCCAAGAAGACGATCAAACAATTCAAGCCCCGCCCACCAGATGCAGCCGATGGCACATGGCGCATACAGCAGGCCGACGTCGAGCGCGTGCAGGAGTTTCGCAAGTGCATTGAGTGTTTTCTCTGCCAGGACGTGTGCCACGTCTTGCGAGAACACCACAAGCACGAAGAGTTTATCGGTCCGCGACTCCTTGTCTATGCCGCCGCACTGGAAATGCATCCGCTTGATACCGAAGACCGAGTCAGCGATTTGAGACGCATCCATAACATCGGTTACTGCAACATCACTACTTGTTGCAGGCAAGTGTGCCCCGAGTCGATCACGATCACCGAGAACGCGATTATTCCGCTCAAAGAACGCGTGGTGGACCGTTACTTCGATCCCCTGAAGCGGCTGTTCCGCATCCTCTGACTAAACTCATTTCTTCCAATACCTTGGAGATTTCCTATCTCGGCGGGGTCTCCTGGGCATCGAAGGGCACCAACTCCTGTTCCAATTCTCCCCATTCATAGGCTGGATTTTGAAGCAGCCGCACGCAACGATTCCAGCGAAGGATGGCATCATCGTTTCCTGCCGGACGGATTTTCTCAGCCTCTGCGAAAGAGTGTAGAGCATGGTCGAAAAGCGCTAACAGTGAACGAGGTAGCTGCCCGGCTTTGAGCTGTGCTTTGGCACGCCGCTCGTGCAGAATTCCTGCGTAGTAGAGCCGCTCGTATGGATCCTTGAGTTGCCGGAAGATTTCTTCGGTTTCCCGGTAACGATCGGACCCATGGCCTGTGAATTGATCTGTCAGGGCGAGCCCGAGTA
>CAVTMQ010000001.1:0-1371913 GCA_963735895.1 uncultured Acidobacteriaceae bacterium | reverse complement strand
GTCTGCGCGAACTGGGGCCTCGTCGAGGAGATTTCTGCACCCATCTTCGATACGATGATCCGCCAGGCAGCGTGGCACTTCATGTGGATGCGCGGTTCAAGTTCCCGAATGGGATTTGCCTCGAAAGAAGAAGAGGCGACTCATCATGCTTTGATCCACGCTCTCGATGGAGTGGGGAAGCGATTCAACGGGGCTGAACTTGAGTCTGTGAAGGTGAAGAAGTATTTGGGCCTTTACTTCTCGAGAGTTACGTTGCAGCCCAGGCAGATTCAGCAGCAGACGTCCCTGGATGTTGCTGACGGAAGCCCCTTGCGGACATTCCCAGCAGTTTAGGCTGCCTGTCGCGCTCCCCAGGAACTGAGGAATACAGGATCAGCCGATTGAAGCACCGCGTGAATTAGTGCGCGCAGAAGTGCAGCATCGAAAGCAGGGCATGATGTCGTCATCTAGAATGAGCTTTACCGATATTGATAAGAGCACTGTTCCTAGAACTGATGAGTTGCAAGTCTCGCTAGCCGCCTGTCGACTACCTTTGCCGACGAGGATCGCCTTCATCGGAAACTATCTTCCACGCGAATGCGGAATAGCCACCTTCACGACTGACTTGTGCAATGCCGTTGCCACCGAATACGGCGAGGGACGCCTGTTTGCAATTCCGGTAAACGATCCGGATTCATCTTACAGTTATCCGGAGCAGGTACGTCTTGAGATTGACCAGGAAGACCTCGCTTCCTACGTGCGGGCCGCGGATTTCTTGAATTTCAACGGCAATGATCTCGTTTGTCTGCAGCATGAATATGGCATCTACGGCGGCAGCGCAGGGCGTTACATTCTGGCATTGCTCCGCAAATTGAAGATGCCGTTGGTTACGACCCTGCATACGGTACTTCGGGAGCCGGACGCGGATCAGCGTAATGTACTCGAGGAGATTGCTCAGCTTTCCGATCGCATGGTGGTCATGAGCGAGTTGGCAGCGCAACTTCTGCGAGACGTCTATTCGGTTCCTGGCGGGAAGATTGATGTAATCCCCCATGGGGTACCAGACCTGCCATTCATGGATCCGAACTATTTCAAGGACAAGTTTGGTACCGAAGGCAGATCCGTTCTGCTTACGTTCGGTCTCCTGTCTCCAAACAAGGGAATTGAAAATGTAATCCGGGCGCTGCCTGAAATTCTGTTGCGCCATCCGAAAGTGGTCTACATCGTTTCAGGAGTGACGCATCCGCATATCCGGCGACGCGAAGGCGAGCGTTATCGGGAAGAGTTGCAAACGCTGGCAGCTCAGCTTGGGGTGAGCGATCATCTGATTCTGAACAATCGCTTTGTAAGTGCTGAAGAACTGGTTGAGCATGTAGGTGCCGCGGACATTTACATCACGCCGTACCGGCAGGAAGCGCAGGTCGTTTCCGGCACCCTCGCTATTGCCCTGGGCGCAGGTAAGGCGATTATCTCTACACCCTACTGGCACGCAAAGGAGTTGCTGGCGGAAAAGCGGGGAGTAATCGTTCCGTTCGAGAGCCCCGGCGCCATTGCTCAAGCGGTGATCGCGTTGCTGGAAAACGATGCCGAACGTCATGCGATGCGGAAGCGCGCCTATTTGCATTCCCGCAGTACAACCTGGCAGAAGACGGCACGAGCGTACATGGCGAGCTTTCAACGGGCTCGGTTTGAGCGCACTTTACAGCCGAGACCTGCCCAATCGGATGATCACTTGTCGGACCCGGCGGATTGTCTTCCCGTGCTGAATACCGGACACCTCTTGACTATGACGGATGACACAGGCATGTTGCAGCATGCAATTTTCTCTGTGCCCAACACGCGCGAGGGATATACGACTGACGACAACGCACGCGCGCTCGTGGTGTCAACGCGGCTGGATGAGTGCCATGGCTATGAAGATAAACAGGAGCACATCAACCTTTCTCGCCGATATCTCGCGTTTCTATGGCTTGCATTTCATCCCGATACCGGGAGGTTCAGAAATTTTCTTGGCTACGACCGCAAATGGCTGGAGGACGTCGGCTCAGAAGATAGCCATGGTCGCGCGTTGTGGGCTTTGGGATCGGTTCTAGGCCACTCGCGGAATGCCGGACTGCGCGGTGCTGCAGGCAGGTTGTTTGAAGCCGCGGCACCGGCCGCCCTTACGTTTAGCAGTCCGCGTGCGTGGGCATTCAGCGTGCTCGGCATGCAGGCATATCTGGATTGGTTCCCTGGGGATCGAGCGATCCAGGGCTCACGTAATACTCTCGCCAACCGTTTATTGGACATTTACGAACGCAGCCATTCCAAGACCTGGCAATGGTTTGAGAAGAGCCTTTCGTACTCGAATGCAAGGTTGTCACACGCGCTCATCCTTGCAGGATGGCGAAGCAATAATCAGAGGATGATCGAAGCTGGAATGGATTCTCTGAAGTGGCTCGTCGCCGAGCAACATCGTGGCGATCGGGAGATATTCGTGCCCATTGGCTCAAGCGGTTTCTTCGTCGAGGGAAATGAGAAGGCACGTTTCGATCAGCAACCAGTCGAAGCTTGCGCAACAGTCTCTGCCTGCCTGGAGGTATACCGGCTGACCGAGGAGAGCCAGTGGCTTGAAGAAGCCCATCGTGTATTCCGGTGGTTTCTTGGTAAGAACGACCTTCAGGTGCCGCTCTATGACCCGATCACCGGCGGGTGCAGGGACGGGCTTCACCCTGACCGCGTAAATGAAAACCAGGGAGCGGAATCAACGCTCTCGTTCCTCATGGCCCTGCTTGATATGCAGGCAGCTACGGTAGCCAGTGAAAACGAACAGCAGCATGGAATGAGTGTCGCCTCTTGAATTTGGTAACTACCCCGGCTTCATCGCAGGATTCAGCGGCTCAGGAAGCACCTGGAGCAAAGGGATGTACTGAGATCCCCATCTTCACCCGTCATCCCGGCAATCCGATTCTGAGCCGGCAAGACTGGCCATATCCGATTAACAGCGTCTTTAACGCAGGGGCCGTACTACTGCCTGACGGAGATACTTTGCTGCTCTGCCGAGTCGAAGACAGAAGCGGCCTTTCGCATCTTTGCGCGGCCCGATCCGCAAATGGAATTGATGCATGGCGAATCGATCCCAAACCCACGCTGATCGGAAACCCTTCAGAGTATCCTGAGGAAATTTGGGGAATTGAAGATCCCCGCATCACATACGTACCGGAACTCGAGCAATATGCGGTGGCCTACACGTCCTTTGCGCGTGGCGGCCCGGGAGTCTCGCTGGCACTAACCAAAGACTTCAGAAACTTTGAGCGATTCGGCGTAATCATGTCTCCTGAAGATAAGGATGCAGCTCTGCTTCCTCGAAGGATTGACGGGCGTTGGGCTCTCATTCATCGGCCGGTGACAACGCTCGGCGCACACATGTGGATTTCCTACTCGCCGGATTTGCGGCATTGGGGGAGCCACAAGATCATTCTTGAGGCGCGGCGTGGCGGATGGTGGGATGCGAACAAGATTGGTCTCTGTTCGCCTCCGATCGAAACTGCAAAAGGGTGGCTTGCCATCTATCACGGAGTGCGCCAGACAGCGTCGGGGAATATCTATCGCCTGGGACTTGCACTCTTCGATCTCGAACGTCCGGACAAATGCTTGCAGCGAGGCGACTCCTGGGTGTTTGGTCCAGAAGCACCATACGAACGCGGCGGAGATGTGAACGATGTTGTGTTTCCTTGCGGACAGACCATCGGCGCGGATGGAGACACCATAAACCTGTACTACGGCGTCGCTGACTCTAGCGTGGCTTTGGCCACGGGCAGCATCCAGTGTCTTCTCACCTGGCTGGACGCGAATTCAAAGTCGACTCAGATAGCGAATCATTAGTGCGATGGAATGTGCGAAAGAGGAGAGCAGAGTGAGTCACACAGGCTGGCGCCGGCCCACTTGGATGCCGGAACTTCTTTGGATTAGGTGCAAATGTCCGCGTTGCAACTCTGTTCAATTCAAACCAGCCGAGCTGCGCCCGTTCGATAGCCTGCTACAGGTGATGGGAATGCAGCCGGTACGGTGCATGTTCTGCTGGCGCCGCTATTACTGGGTCACGTTGCGCGGAGCCCCTGCGAGTTGAGTTCTCGCCAGCGAGGAATTTCTTCCTAAACCAAGAAAGCACCAACGATCTGTCGACGCAGTTCTTTGACCGCGTCTTGTGAATTGAATATGAATCTCTTCTCCCAGATTTCTTCGCAGCACGGAACGCCGCGGGTACATCAGTCGGCCCTGCCAAAGTGGCTTACCCATCTGGGAGCGCCCGGGCTGTTTTTCATTGCAGTGATCGATTCCTCTGTTATTCCCTTGCCGTTGCCGGGCAGCACCGACCTGCTATTGCTGTGGCTGGTAGCGCACAGCGGCAATCCATGGTTGCTAACCTCGATGGCCATCTCGGGCAGCCTTGTAGGCGGCTATACGACATGGGACGTAGGGCGCAGAGGGGGCGAGGACGCTCTTCACCAGCATGTTCCAGCTCGGATTCTCAAGCGCGTGATAGCCTGGGTCAAACGTCACCCGATTCTCGCAGTGTTTGTTCCCGCCATGCTTCCGCCGCCCATTCCACTGTTGCCATTTGCGCTCGCATCCGGTGCGTTGGGTGTCTCACGCAATCGCTTCCTCATTGTCTACGGCACGGCTCGCACCTTGCGATACTCCCTGATTGCCTGGCTTGGCGTGGTTTATGGACGCCACGTGATCCAGATATGGTCGGGAACGCTCCAGAGGTGGTCGGCACCGCTACTTTGGGTGTTCGGAGGACTTCTGGTCGCCGGCGTTTGCTACGGGATATGGAAGATCCGTGGTCTGCGCAAATCTCCTATTGTGGCAAACCATACATCGCGAGCCAAAAGATCTCTTGCGGACTGAGTTGCAAGTGCCGCTATTAGTCGAATCAGGCAAAAGAAGAGCGGCCGGGCAAGGATGCCCGGCCTGCGAATGGACTCAACCTGCGTTCAATTCTTCTTGTCGGGCCGATCTTGCTTGTTTTGCTGCTTCGGCTGGGGTTGCCGAGCCTGCAATGACTGTTGCTGGGCTACGTGCTTATTCGACAACTGCTGCGTCTGTTGTTGGTGTTTCTGCTCTACTTGCTGTGTCCGGGAATCGCTGGCCTTCTGCTGAGTCAACCGTTGATGCTCCGAGTCTTGCTTCTGCTGAAGACTTTGGCGTTCCTGGTTCTGCCTGGCGATCAAGTTGTCCTGCTGCTGTTGGTATTTCTTGTCAGCCTTGGCATTCCCTGAGTTTGTTGGCTCGGGGCGCGAGATAGGCGCAAGATCATTTGGATGGACGGCCTTTCGAGCCTGATTGTTTTCTGATTGCTTCGTTAGTGGCTCGACGCGTGGCTCGACTGACGCACCGGCACCTTCCGGCCTTGATGGTTCAACTACCCGTGCGGGTTCTGCTGATTGACGGTTGTTCACTGCTTCCGGCCTGATAACGGCTGCGACAGGCGGTTTACCGTGGTTTACCGATGACCGGTATTCCGGACTGACTCGCGCAGTTTGTTCATGTTCAATCTGAAGCGCCACGGGTGTAACATGTCTCTGTCGCCCCGCCGCTTCTTGTTCAGAGGTGGCTCGCGCCTCGATGCCACCGTTTCCACCGTTGAAGCTGACGCGGCTTTCATTGTGGCTGCTGAAGTGACTGTCGTAGACGTTGCGGTTTCTCGCGACATCCACGTTATTGTCCGAACGGTTGTAGAAGAACTGTCCGTGATCCCAACGCCCTCCATCATAGCCATCGCCCGAGTATCCGAACCCGTAGTTGATGCCGCCATAGAACCCGACTTCGGATCCCCAGTAGCCTTGGTTAAATCGGTATCCACCGTTTTCCCAGGCCCAATAACCGGGCGTCCAAAGAAAGCCCTCTTCCGGGGCCATCACCCATTCACCGTCGACCCAGTAGTAGTCGGAGACGCTATCGTCATAAGCCCAATAGCCGGGCGTCCACAGATAGCCATCTCCAGGGCAAATTGGCTGCTCGTAGACGGGCAGAGCAGGCGGGCCGATCGAGATGGACAGCCGAATCTGCCCGAACAGAGTGGCCGGTATGGCCAATGCAAGAAATGCCAGCAAAATGCGGATGGTACGCATACAGATCCTCTTGCCGATTCATCCTTCGATTACCCATCTGCGCGAAACCAACTCGGGCTGCGTGGATTAAAAAGGCGACGCGTGACACGCCATTCCCAAGAATTCCATGGGATGCAGTGCCGAGTCTGTGTAGTAATGCTCATGTGCCGCGGAATTGAAGTCGAATCTGTAGATGGTTGACCCTGCGGAGGGGAGAGCGGAGATCGGTGAACTACACAACAAACATCGCTACGCCCGCGACGAACATGGCAATGGTTGTGGCGGCGACAACAACCCATCCCAGGCGGGAACTCGGCTGGCCCTGCATCAGCTTCTTGTCGGCTGCCACGATCAGGATTGCAACCAGAAGGAAAGGCGCCAGCAAACCGTTGATGACCGCCGTCCAGTAGAGTGCCTTTACCGGGTTCACGCCGATAAAATCCAGCGCGACGCCTACTGCGGTAGAGCCAAGAATCAGAGCGTAAAACCAGCGCGCTTGTCTCAGCTTCTTGTTCAAGCCTTGTCGCCAACCCAGGGTCTCAGCAAACGCATATGCGGCAGATCCAGCCAGTGTGGGGATGGCGAGAAAGCCGACTCCGACGATACCGAGCGTGAACAACGTCGCGGCAAAGCTGCCGGCAAACGGACGGAGGGCCTCAGCCGCTTGTCGAGAGGTTTCAATATTCGTAATACCGTGCCGATTAAGGGTGATGGCAGTCGTCAGGATGATGAAGAACATGACCATATTCGAGAAGAATGCACCAACACCCACGTCAATATTTCTCAAATCAAGCTCTTCGGACGTGGCTCCTCTGCGCTTGGCGAGCGAACTTTGACCCGCCGACTTCTCCTCTTCAACTTCCTCGCTTGCCTGCCAGAAGAAGAGATAGGGGCTGATTGTGGTGCCGAGGATCGCGACCAGAGTTGCCCATTCATTGCGGGTGCGTGGCATCGATGGAACCAGGGTATCGCGGAGTACCTGACCCCAATCGGCTCCTACTACAAACGCAGTAACGGGGTAAGCAAAAAGCACAAGCACGAGCCACTTGAGCACGTTTGCGATCTGCTGATACCGAAGCCGGATCGTTGCCCAAGAAATGAGAATTGCAAAGGCGACAACAAACCAGTGCGAATTGATCCCCGACAGCATCGAAGCCGCATCGGCCATTCCCGCCAGGTCCGCGGCAATATTGATTGTGTTGGCGATCAAGAGGGCTACCACGACTACGAGCAATAGCCATTTGGGGAATCGTTGCTTGAGATTTCCGGCCAGACCCTGGCCCGTTACCTTGCCGATGCGTGCACACATGATTTGGACGGCGGCCATCAGCGGCCATGTTAAGAGCGCGGTCCAAAGGAGTTTGGTTCCGAGTTGCGCACCGGCAACAGAATATGTCGCAATACCCGAGGGATCGTCGTCTGCGGCACCGGTGATGATGCCGGGCCCGAGCGACTTCAGCAACGTTCGAATCCAACGTAGTGCAGCGGATGTCGGCAGAAAGAGGGGCTCCACCTGGAAATCGAGGCGCGTGCCGACGCAGAGCTTCGCACCTGGGATAACAGTCCACTTTGGCTTCGGCAGACTGTCGCGCCTCTGGACTTCAGCTTAACTGTTACTGATTGGGATGATGATGGTGATGGTGATGGTGGCGATGATGGGGATGTACGACCACGACAACCTGCGCCTCCGCCGCATAAGGTAACGCCAGGCATGAAACAAGAACCAATCCAAGCCAAAAAGTTTTCATGTCTCATTATGGTTGTTTGAACGACTAGCAGTAGAGCTGTTTTGATCTACTCGTTTAAACGCCACCTCAAAAGCAAAACGGCGGAGCTGGTAAGCTCCGCCGCCTGATACAGCATCGGTTATTTGTGGTCGCCACCGTGGGCTTGTCCACCACCACCGTGGGCTTGACCGGCACCGCCGTGGGCTTGACCGGCCCGCCTGGGCTTGACTGCTGCCGCCGTGGGCTTGACTGCTGCCGCCACCATGAGGCGCCGATGCATGCGATGAGCCGTGTCCTGCACTCGGACGCGCTCCACCAGCACGGGGTGCCGCGTTCATGTGGGCTCCGCTTCGTGCGGCCTGGCCTCTGCCGGAACGCCCTCCATATACAACACGGCCGATACCACCGTGATAGTTTCCTCCACCGTCGCCGCTGAAGCGATGCCCGCCCCAACCGTGACTATAACCCCATCCGGCCCATGGACCCATGCCCACGAAGATACCGTTGTAGAAATAGCCCGATCCGTAATATCCCATTGGCGCGCAGCCGTAGGGTGCATATCCGTAATAGCCGTACGAGCAAACTGGTTGAACGCCGATGTTGATGGAAATCTGCGCTTGAGCTACTGGCATCAGAGCCAGGCCCGCGAGCAACGCTGTGGTTGAAATCAGAATCTTCATTCCGCGCATGTGTGCCCTCTCAGGGTTTCTGCGGTTCCTTTGGTTGCGTGGGATGCCCTGCTGCCGTTAAGAACTAACCAGCAACATCAGCCACCATAAGGATGTTGAAACCGTCCAGGGTGCGCCCTCACAATATCGGGGGCTCTTGCAAATCTATCTATCCTTACATTCTTTACCCTAGCCGCATTCATCGCACGAGTCTGAGCAATAGAGACCACGCACTTGAGGCTCCGAATTGCCATCGGCGCATGGGAATCAAAGCGCGGGGTTGTTCGCACTCGGAGATGGCGTTGCAACCTTCAACTCGGTCAGCTCAGTTAACACGGCTTGCCAGCGTACCGGATCCTTCCTGGTCTCGATCGGGTAGAGAGAGATCGGCATAGAACGCGAGGATGTTGTCGCGAAGTTCGGGTGATGTCCCATCGAACTTCTCCGCTGTCAGCTTTGCCAACAGGCTTGCGTAGGCCTCATCTGCGAGCGTGTATTCCGACGCACTGGTCTCCTTACCATCATCAAGGTCGCGGTTGGGCAGGACCAGTGTGCCCGCGCGTACCTGTTCGAGCATCGCGAGATAGTGATCGACCGTAGTATCGATGCTCTTTATATACAAATCCTCTGTTTGCGGAGTTGGGTTATCGAATCCCATTCCCTTGAAGGGGCCAACCTTCGGGAAATAGCGGAAGAGCACTGAGAGTACCCTCGTGCCGAGTCCCGGCTTTGTGTAGGTCTTTCCCCACTCTCGCTCGTAGTCGGAGCGGGACAGGCGATATAGGAACTTCTTTCTCGCGAAGTTAGGTGTCTCTCGCATCAGATCTTTCTCGTGCGTCTGGAGCGCCACCTTAGTCATTTGCGGGATCAGCGTGCTTACTGAGTAGCGATAGGAACCAATCGCCAGATCCTCATGCGCGAGCACTTCTTTCAGTTGCAGACCGTAAACGGTCGCAAAAGCTCTTTCCAGCAATGGCTGCGCGACCTTGAATCCTATGAAATCGTGATATTGGTCCGATGCGTATCGATTTTTGGCAACTTGCAATGTGTCGAATCCGAACTCTGTTTTCAGATGGGCTGTTCTGTCCTGCGCATAGCGAACTGATGCCCCATATTTTGCGCGCAACTTTGGATAGCGAAGTGCAACCGCCTCGTTAACTGCCGGGTGACCATCGATGTCCGCCGCATAGTGCGACAATGCCCCCAATGCGAAAGCGTACTCGTTAGCATCTTTGCTCTGACGCAGCAACTCCAGAACAAAATCCCCACTCCGTACGTAATGCACCAGATCACTGAACTCCCTGCTCCCGAAGGGGTAGTAGCCCAGATCCTGGATGACTGAGCCTCCGTAGGCATATGCGTGAGCTTCTTTTATCTGGTCTTCGTTTAGATCCGGGAAACGATTCAATAAAAGGGAGCGTATTTCTGATTTCCAGGCAAGGTCCACGATCTCTTCGTGAGTAAGAACAGAGTAGGCATGCAGGGTTTTGCTGCACAAAAGCACGACGACTAGAAATGCAATTGCTCGAGCAAAGTGCGAATTCCATTTAACTGTCATATTTGATGGCCACTTTGTCATTCTGAGCAGCGGCTCGACCCTTCCTGGATCGTCGCACCGACTTTATCGCGGAACACCCAGAAATAGCACTCGGTCAGAAAGTCGCTAAGCATTTAGGAGGGCGAGAACCTCGTTGCTCAGTCCAGGATGAGGCGTCGCCGTGAAAGATTCGGGCGTTCGGCGGTGCATTTGAGGCAGCGATCGCAAGATATTCAGGAGCGCGCCCACACCGCTGCCTTTTGGGTAGAAAGCATCCGCGAGAACGCCGTTCGGTACCTCATTGCCGGAAAAGGATCCGCTTGTGGCGATCACCTGGATTGCCGGGAATAAGCGCCTGACATTCATCAGCAATTCGAATCCCGACATGCCGGGCATCACGAGATCGGAAAGAAGAATATCGGGCTTCTGGCTGCGGATTTCGCGTATTGCGGAGTGCCCATCTTCAGCAGATCGCACAGAATACCCTAACGACTCAAGGACGAGCGACATCGACGTACGAATACAGTCTTTGTCGTCCACTACTAGAACGGACTTTCCATTGGGGAGCAAGACTCACCTCAGTACCAGACTTATTTGGGGACTGACGCGAGTGTGACATGGCGCAACTTCTCTGGCTGCTCACTTTTGATCACTACCCAACCCGCGCTATCTCGCGCGGCGCGCTATCGAGCGACTGCTCGGAGCCATGGGCGAATCTTGCTTTTCTGCTTCATTGTTAGGCCACGGATCATGCAGAACGATGTTGAGCAGCGACTTGTGGACTCGGATGCGGCCGTTGTAATCGATAAAACCAAGGTTGCGAAAGCGGTTCATAAAGAAGCTGACGCGGGACCGGGTGGTTCCGACCATCTCCGCAAGGGTCTCCTGCGATATCTTGGGGATCATCGACTCGGGCTCGCCGGGCCTGCCAAATTCCGCCATCAAGAGGAGAATGCGTGCCAGCCGCTTTTCGCTTGAATTGAAGAGCTGATCCACAAGATCAGCCTGTATCCGCATACTGCGCGCGAGCAGAAATTTCAAGAACAGGTCCGAGAAGTCATGCTCTTCATGCATCACGCGAACCATCTCTTCTCGCTTTATCTTGAGTGCTGTGCAGGCAGTAACGGCGACGGCTGTGGCCAACCGCAGTCCGGACAACGCGGCCAGGGACTCTTCTCCTACAAAGTCTCCGGCGGTCAGGAGAGTGATGGTGGCTTCCTTGCCTGCTGGCGAAACGACCAGGACCTTGGCTCTACCCTTTTGAAGGTAGAAGATGGAGTCCGCCGGGTCCCCCTGCGAAAAGAAGGCCTGTTTCGGCATCAATTGGACGATTTTGCGGCCCAGACCTGCATTTGCCAGAAAAGTCGCGGCATCGAATGTGGGCTTTTCCAGTTCAACCATGGCGATGGCTCCTTCCGGATGCAATCTCCACTCAATGAGTTTGATTCTGCATCTAGTATGGCACTGGAGGAAGCGATCTGTTCAATTTTGCTCACTTCTTCGTGATCGATAGATCGTAGTTCACAAGTAGAGCGCTATTGCTCAGACAGATGCGCACAATCTCCCTACTGTGAGAAGTACCTCGTGCCCCTTATTGCGCGGAGAGCAAGCGCCGATGCGCACAGGTAGAAAATGGTGTTTTGAATGAAGAAAGCTATCACCTTAGTGGCATTACTCAGCCTGACCAGCATTGGCTGGGCGGGGACCGATCGCGAAGCGACGAACGACCGCTTGGATCATGCGGGCAGCGTACTGCACGAGATCATGGCCGCGCCGGATAAAGGTATCCCCGAGGAGGTTCTGGAACATGCAAAATGCATCGCCGTCGTGCCCCATCTCCTCAAGGGCGGCTTTGTGTTCGGCGCGGAAAACGGCCGCGGCGTAGCCACCTGCAGAACTGCAGACGGCTGGAGCGCGCCAATATTCTTTGCCATTACGGGTGGTAGCTGGGGTTTACAGATCGGCGTCGAGGGAGTGGACCTGGTCATGATTATCCAGAATGAGCGGGGAATGAGGCAGTTGCTCTCCAGCAAGTTTGAATTGGGTGCTGACGCCTCCGCGGCAGCCGGACCCGTAGGCCGCCACGCTTCAGCCGACACCGACTGGAAAATGGATGCTGAGATCCTCACCTATTCACGTGCGAAGGGAGCTTTTGCCGGACTCACTTTGAACGGTGCTTCGATTCGTCATGACGAGGATTCCACGAGAGCCATTTACGGCGATGACATCTCCAATGCCCGAATCCTAAAGGGCGAAGTTGCCATGCCGGGCGCGGCTCACTCGTTCCTCGATGCCGTCAGGAACGCAAAGGCGCAGGCAGTTGCCTCGAACTAACAGCCGTCGTTTCTAAATGTGGTGCGGGCGTTCTCGGCCGATTCCCAGGTCCAGCGCGTCCGCACTTTTATATACTGAGCCTGAAAGGCCGGCTACGATACGCTCACTGAGATAGGCGTGGAACAACACCATTGTCTTTCCGCTGCCGGTCTGAAGCGCAAAACCAAGTAGAGACCTCCGGCTCCTGCTGGTGGCCTTTCGATCGGTGTGCCCGGCAACCACAGCCATTCGGACTGTTGTAATTAGCCTTGTTATGAGCGCTCTTTGCCGAAAGTGAGCAATATTGCTCAGACGTGTAACTTCAGTACAAGCGATGATGAACAGAAAGTAATGGTGAATTGCGGTCGATTTGGGGAATGAAGCTGACCCCAAATACCGTGCCGGGTCGTTTTGGATAGCCTGCCACCATCTTGAAATCGACGTTACACCTGCGGGACCTGCCGCGAGGACTGACTAGTCCACACTCCCTCAAGCAGTCCGCAACGAGGCGCCCTCTTGATCAGCGATCACGATCCTAGGTTCAATTCTGCTTCATTCCTTGCCAATGCAGGTCTTGGCCGAACAATCATCGAATTGAAGCCAAAGCAAACATTCTTTTGCCAGGGAGACGTTGCGGACTCTGTGTACTACCTACAGAAGGGCCGTGCGCGAGTCACCGTCGTTTCGCAGGGAGGCAAAGAAGCGACAATTACCCTTCTGTCTGCCAACGAGTTTGTCGGCGAGGAGTCTCTCGCCACCATAGTAGGGTTGCATCTGGCGACTGCGACTGCCGTGAACACCTGCACAGCACTCAAAATCAGCAGAAAAGAAATGGTTCGCGTGATGCATGACGAGCCCGCATTCGCAGACATATTCCTCAAGTTCCTATTGGCTCGGAGTATGCGGACGCAGGCCGATCTTGTCGATCAACTGTTCAATTCCAGCGAAAAGCGCCTCGCGCGAATCCTCCTGTTGATGGCGGAATTCGGAAAGCCGGGTGAACCGGAAATCTTCATCCCGCCGGTCACGCAGGAAACGTTGGCGGACATGATCGGGACAACGCGTTCTCGGGTCAGCTTCTTCATGAATCGCTTTCGCAAGTTAGGGTTCATCAGCTACAACGGTCGCATTCAGGTCCATAAGGCGCTGCTCAATGTGGTCCTGCTCGACCAGTTGCCTGACCACAACGCGTAGAAACCTGACATTCTACCTGTTCCATGAGACGCCTCCGGATCGAGAGCCGCGGTTCGAGTTACGCTGCTGCGACCTTCTCGTTGGGCGGCTGAACCTGAATGAGCTCGTCGAAAATGGTGCGGTACTGAACCATTGCGGTTCGGAGTTCTTCTGTGCTCGCATCAGCACGGCCAGGCCGCACCGTAACAGCATTCGCAAGCCGGTATTTCTCCATCACGCGAGGATAGCTGACCGACAAATCGGCAGCGCGCTGGTCAAACCCGGCCGCTGGATAACCGCGGGCTTGAAGGATTGCGTTAATAAGGTCGCCGGCCTCAATGACGGCTGGCTTTGGATAGTCAACAAAGCGGCCTTGCACAATTTGCCATTCGGCAACAAAGCGCTCCCGCTCGGTGGCCCCGAGGTCTCGGATTTTCATAAATTTCACGCGCATTTCCCTGTCCGCCAGCTTCGCCTCCGCCTTCTTCGAATTGCCATAGGTCACGACAGCGCGGTCGTACTCCGATCCAAAACGATTGCGAAAACCAGACGTTCTGGTTTTACGGCGTTGAAGATAGAGGCCGATGATGGTGGCGACGACGAGGAAAAGTGCAACCACGGCGACGGTCAGCTGGGTGTTCGTAAATTGAAAATGCATTACGTTCTCCTCTGAGGGATACTCCGCGATGGGAGAGTGCATCAGACCTTCTCGGGACGGGATAGAACCCACAAAGTCCATCATGAGATGTTGCACATGTAAATTCTGGCCAGAATTGCTCACATTCTGGAGTCGATTTGGTCCTGCGTGACGCCGAAAAGATTCGATGTGTCGATGGCAAAGTCCGAGCAGTTTTGAACATCTTTTGGGGATCGTTCTGACTTAAAGTCGCCAAGTGTGACACGGCCGGGAGAAGTCTTTGAAGACGCCAACCAACTCGGCTAAGAACAAGTGCCTCGTTGCATCGGAAAGCCTGCTTGCCGACATTACCCCGGGTGCGTTGGCCGTGGCCTTTCTTAGTGAACAGGGAATCTTCGCGCAAGGCGACAAGGATGGCGCGGTCTTCTACATCCAGGAAGGCACGGTAAGGCTCACCGTAACATCCAGGTTTGGAAAGCAGGCAACCCTGAGCGTCTTGAGCGCTGGGGCGTTCTTTGGAGATGGCGGACTGGCTGGACAGTCATTGCGGATGAAGTCTGCAACTGCAATGACGGACTGCAAACTTTTCCAAATCGATAATCAAGCCATGATGGAGGCCCTTCATAGCAAGAGCTCACTGTCTGATCTATTCGTGAGGCATTTGGTGGCGCGTAACATTCGATATCATCGGGCTCTGGTTGAACAGCTTTTCGATCCCAGCGATAAGAGACTGGCCCGAGTCCTGCTCTTGCATGCGCATTTCGGTGAGAAGGGCGCGCCCGAGATGGTGGTTGCAAAGATCAGTCAGAGGGATCTCGCAAAAATGGCGGATATAAGCCCGCACCACGTCGGCTCTCTGATGAAGGATTTCAGAAAAGCAGGCTTCGTTACCAATGGCAAGAGCGGATTGCAGATTCACGCCTCATTGGTTAGTGTCGTTCTTCGAAGTTAAACTCCGCGAGGAGTCGAACGAATGGAAATCCTTCTAGAAACTCGGCGATTGACCTGACGATATTAGGGTAATGGACTCATCGAGCTCCTCAGAAGGATCTGTGTGTCTTTGGCAAGCGGACGAAAAACGCCAATCCGGTCAAATGGTCGCTGCAAATTGACTCCACAGAATTCCATCGTATGCGAGCGCCAGCTTCACGTACAGGTTCCGCGGTCCTGCCGCACGTTGACCGCGTCATCTAATTGGCGGTTGGACCCATAGCGTTGGCTCATTCGAGCATTCGAGGGAGATTTCAGACGGATCGTTCCATGACATAGCTCGGAAACGCTGTGGGGACTTTTGTGGGTGGACTGGTTAAAAACAATGAGTAATTGCGCGCACATCCCCGCAGTTCCACTCAGCCCGCTGATCGAAAAAAGCGCTTAGAATGAGAATTGTAGAGCAATCCCGAGCAATGCCAAATCAGGCAAATGTCTAGCTGTTAACCGAAAGATTGTCTTACTCAACTTGAAACCTGAGCAACCGTTATTAGGCAAAATGGACTCGGCGTTTCTTGGGGAGCGGATTCATCCAGCGGAATTTAGGGGTACGGAATGGGGTACCTTCGTCAACACCACTCGCAAATGCCGTAGATTGAGAGCATATGGCTTCCTGGGGGGCAGCCAACATATCGTCCTGGGGGCAGCCAAAAGCATTACATCTTCTGGTCCAGAAAAAGATTCAACCCGTCTTCGACCAACATCTCGACGCATCCGTGAACCATTCCAATTGAAACGCCGCAGTATTCTCTCCTAGCCATCGCCCCCATTCAAGCGGCCGATCGGCGCGGACCTGGATCCGGCGCGATGCCTGCATAGAGTGCTAGTGCTCGTTGACTCGGAACAATAAATGTCGTGCCTCGCCGCCTCAGCAATCCCTTTGTTGTGAAGTCCCGGAGACAACGGGTGATTGTTTCTCGCGATACTCCGATATGCTCACCTATCTCAGCGTGAGTGTACGGGCATTGGATCCAGGTACCGTTCGCCGTGCGGGCACCTTCAGCGCACCAATCGAGCAATAATCGAGCAAGCTTCGCCGGAGCATTCAACGTAAAACCGAGCGTGCGCAGCTGTTCGAAAGTGTGCTTGTATTGCCGACTCAACTGCCGCGCCACATTCTGACACGCAATTGGGTAGCGCACCAGGAAATCGAGAAAGCTTTGCCGCGGAAGCGAAGAAATCTCGCGTGGAAAATGAGATTCTGCCCTCATTTCATAGGAAAAGCCGGAAACCGCGGAGCTCAGTCCGAGGATTTCTCCCGGTCCAACTATTGCAAGAATGAATCGCTTGAGTTTGTGTTCTCTGCCAGTCCCGAAACAACTCGAAGAGAGCCTCGGGAGTCGCCTCCGTCGTCCAAGACTTCCGTTTTTAGCTCTCTGATAGGCAGTACAGAGGCGTAGTCCTTCTGGGGACTCCAGAAATATTTTCAAGAAGCTCCGGTCTAGATGTTTCCATATGCCAGAAGGTGCATCGGGCCTGGTCAGCCGGTGACGATCTGCGCTAGGCATCATTGAGATGTCAGCAACTCCATGATTCTCCGATGACCTTCAGGGATCGAGAATCCAACTCGCTTCCGACTCTTAATCAGGGTCATCTGCAACTCTTTTCCGGCATAACGTATGTCCGGTGAGAGAATGGATACGGGACTGTTCCGCCGCCACGAGCGTGGCCGCAATTGCTTCCAATCTGGGACACACGGCCTGAACTTCCCGATTCGTGCTCGCGCAGCCGCACTCCCTGGCTGAGGAGCAAATTGAACGCTCTCCTGATCTACCCTCAATTTCCCGAGACCTACTGGAGTTTCAAATACGCGCTTTCATTCGTGGGCAAACGGGCCGCCCAGCCTCCGCTCGGTCTGATGACGATCGCGGCATTATTGCCGGCTTCCTGGAAGAAGCGTCTCGTTGACGCGAATGTTCAGCGACTCCGCGACCGCGACCTCGAGTGGGCCGACGTTGTGTTGTTAAGTGGCATGCATATCCAGCGCGATGAGTTGGTAGCGATCGTCGAACGTTGCCAGTTGCGCGGACTGAAAACGATAGTAGGAGGACCGATTACGAGCAGCGTGGTGGCGACCGAGCTTAAGGCGGACCACGTGGTGATCGGCGAGGCGGAAAGCCTGATTGCCAATCTGGCGCGAGACCTGGAGCACGGGACGGCCCAAGCGGTGTACCAAGCCAACGAAAGACCGGAAATGGAAAGCAGCCCCCTGCCCGATCTGAGCCTGATCAAGATGAATCGATATTCAACCATGACGGTGCAGTACTCGCGTGGCTGTCCGTTCAACTGCGAGTTCTGCGACATCATTGAAATCTACGGCCGGCGACCGCGGACCAAGGCTGTGGCTCAGGTGCTCGCCGAGTTGGACCAGTTGCGCACTGCAGGATGGCGCGAATCGGTGTTTATCGTTGACGACAACTTCATCGGGAACAAGGCTCGGGCCAAAGAGTTATGTGTGGCGCTCGCTGAGTGGCGTCGGCAATTCAAAACCAACTTTGACTTCATCACCGAGGCTTCGCTGAACCTTGCCGACGATCCAGACTTGATGCGGCTGATGAAAGAAGCGGGTTTCAAATCGGTCTTCCTGGGCATCGAGACCCCTGATGTATCGGGCCTGATCGCCTGCAACAAGCTGCAGAACACGCGTCGGAGCCTGCTTGAAAGCGTGGCAGCTATCCAGAGCTTCGGCATACAGGTGATGGGAGGTTTCATTCTCGGTTTTGACACCGACAGCGCAGATATCTTCGATTGCATGGTGGACTTTATTGAGAAGAGTGGCATTCCAATCGCTATGGTGGGGCTCCTACAGGCCATGCCCGGAACGCAACTGTTCCGGCGCTTGTGGAACGAGGGCAGGATTCTGGACAGGGTCACGGCGATAATACCGGCGACCGTCTGAACTTTCTCCCCAACATGGATGCGACACGCCTGGTTGAGGGGTACAGGTCGGTGCTGCAGAGGATTTACAACTGCGATGCGTACTACAAGCGCGTGAAGCTCTACCTGAGTCGCACACAGCCGAAGCCTGGTGAGCGTTCGTCGCAGCAACGGTGGCTGACGCACGGCAATGCGCGAGCCCTCGTCGCGTCTATCCTTCGCCAGGGAGTCTTCGGCCGGCAGCGGTGGAGCTATTGGAAGTTTCTGATGACGGCGGCTACACGCTATCGCCGCTGCTTTGGTGCAGCGATGACATTGGCGGTGATGGGGCATCATTTCCAAGTAATGACTAGAGCTTGTTTCAAAAATGCCTTCTGAGTGTGATCCAGAAGCACGCGAGGTAGAAGAAGGCGTAATAAATGGAGAGCAGATGCTCGTAACGAACCAGCAATCGTCGAAACTGCCCGAGCCAAGCATTAGTTCTTTCCACGATCCATCTGCGCTTGTAGCGGCGCAGCTTTCGGCCATCTTCATAGCGCCGCAGTTTGTTGTTCTTCCGATACGGCGCAATCAGTTCGATACCTCGGTTCTTGAATCGCTCGCGCAGTGGGTCGGAGTCGTAGCCGCGGTCGGCTATGATGCGCTTCGGCTTTTGCCGCGGACGGCCGCGCGGCCGGGGGACGCGGACTTCGGCGACTGTGGCCTCCGCAAGGTTAACTTCGCTCGGAGAGGCACTTTCCAGCCGAACTCCCATCGGAAGACCTTTACCGTCGACCAGTACCATCCACTTCGTCCCCTTGCCACGCTTGGTTTTGCCGACTGCCGAGCCCCCTTTTTTGCCGGAGCGAAGCTGCCGTCAAGGAAGGTCTCGTCCCACTTGAGCAGACCTCGCTTATCCAGTGTCCCCAGCAGCGTACGCCATGCATTCAGCCAGACGCCTTGCTCCTGCCACCGCTGTAATCGCCGCCAACAGGTCGACGGCGAAGGGAACTCGTCAGGCAGAAATCGCCACGCCGCCCCGGTTTGCAGAACCCAAAGTATGCCCTCCAAACAGGCCCGATTCGGCGCCGGCGGTCGTCCTCGCCTATCCCGCCGCCGCTTCGGCTGGGGAAGCAAGGGTTCAATCAACTTCCACTGCGAATCAGCCAACAGCTTCTGCCGCCTCTTCATGACAGAAGCTCAACAGTTAACTACCTCAAGCGTAAGTGCCTGACTTGAGGCCGAACCTATTTTTGAAACAAGCTCTAGCAAGCTCTCGGAGGTAGGACAAGAGCCTCACATTCCTCCCGCTATCGAAAAGAGCTTCTCTGGGGATGGACTCGGCTGAGCTATTGGATGGTGAGGGCGACCGCACCGGTAGCCGTCGTAGCGCCTGAAGTGCCGGTAACTGTTACGGTGTAGGTTCCTGCAGTAGTGCCGGGATTACTTGTGCCACCACCGCCTCCACCGCCATTACTCCCACCGCCGCCACCGCACGCGAGGACACCGCCCCCGAGTGCGAAGAAGAGCACCAGCATTCCGAGAATCGCCTGCCATCTGCGGCGCCGCGCAGGAATTGCAAAGAGCAGGATGCAGGCCAGAGTCGCACCACCCGCCGCAAACCGGGGAACTCCGTGGCGCTTGGGATATATCAGGGCCGCACTGGTCGCCGCCGTGGTGTTGATTGTGAGGGTGGCCGTTCCGGCAGTCGTGCCGGTAATGCTTACCGGGCTGGTCGAGCCAAAGCTCAGTGTGGGTGGATACTGAGCGCTGGTTGGGCTGGAAGTGATAGCCGCCGTCAGTGATACGCTGCCGCTGAAGCCTGCGGCCGGTGTCACAGTGATTTCGGATGTGTTTCCGGTGGTGCCGCCGGGTGAAACAGTGACCGCGATGCCGCTGACGGTGAAGCTGGGAGGCGGTGGGACCATAACCGTGACCGCGGTGGTGCCGGTGGTCGCATTGTAATTGCCATCGCCTGAGTAATTGGCCGTCAGCGTGTCGGTGCCAGTGGCTAGTGAACCAGGGGGAACGCTAATCATCACGCTCCCGCCGCTGAGCGTTGTTGCCGTTGAGCTGTAGCTGCCGCTGGTGAGTGTCACTGTTCCGGTGGGCGTCGGATTGCCGCTTCCACCGTTCACATTTACGGTCACTGTTAGAGGTTCCACCGTGGTGATGTTGGATGAAGACGGCGTCACCGTCACCGCGGGCACAGTCCTGGGCACGCTGATCGTTTCGTTCAGGTTGTTCGATGTGCTGGCCAAGAATGTTGATGTTCCCTGATATGTGGCGGAGAGCATCAGGGTGCCAGCCGTCTGCGGAGCAGTGCCCGTGTAGGTGGCTATGCCGGATGAGTTCAATGCCACAGTCTGAGTCGCGGAGCCAATCGCGAAGACGACATTGCCGGTCGGCACGTTGCTCCCGCTCGCCGGAAAGACCGTGGCGGTCAATGTGTAGGGCGCACCAGTGGCCAGCGTGCCTCCGCTCGGACTAATCGACAAAGTTGTGGTGGTGGGAGTGGGTGCAGTGACTGCAACGGAAATGGGCGCGGTCACAGTTTGGGCGCCGGAGGTGCCGGTGATGATCACAAGGTAGTTCCCGGGAGGGATAAGGCTGCTCGCGGTCAGCGAGAGCACACTGCTTCCGCTTGTGGGGTTCGGAGCGAACGATGCAGTTAGACCGCTGGGCAGGCTCGGGGCACCGAGAGTTACGCTCCCCGTGAATCCGGTCTGGGGAGTCATTGTGATGGAAGATGTCCCCGAGGTGCCTTGGATCACTGTCATGGATGCAGGCGAGGTGGTCAGCGTGAAGCTGGGCGCGGGATTCACTGTGAGATAAAGGAGGGCCGGTTTGGAATAGCCAGCGGTGCCCTGAATTGTCAATATGTAGCCCGATCCGGCGATAGCGGTGTTGCTCGCGGTCAGCGTGAGCACGCTGGTTCCGGCTGTAGGGTTCGTGCCAAAGGATGCGGTTACGCCGATGGGCAGGCCGGAGACGACTGCCAGACTTACGTTGCCGGTAAATCCGTTCTGTGGAGTAATCGTGACGGTATCAGTGACAGAAGTGCCTTGGGTCAATGTCAGAGCAGCCGGCGCGACGCCAATGGTGAAAGTTGGTGATGGCGAGGCGGCTACTGTCTGTTGAAAAGGAAACAGTGAGACCACGCCCGACGCGGTGCCGGTGAAATTCACCGAGGACGCTCCAAGAGGGGCCGAAGTGCTAGCGGTCATCGTGACCACACTGGTTCCGGTCGTGGGGTTAGGACTGAACGTTGCGGTAACGCCGGAGGGCAGTACGGGGGCTGCCAGAGTGACCGATCCAGTAAAGTTTCCGTCTGGCACCACCGTGACCGTAGCTGTGGCGGAGTTGCCCTGAACAAGAGTAAAGGGAATCGGCGAGACGTTGAGGAATAGAAGCGGCGCATTGATTGTAAGAGCGATGGTGGCGGTTTCGTTCAGGGCGCCTGAGGTTCCGGTGATGGTCACCATGGTACGTACGGGGGTTGTGGAGTTGCTCGCGGTGAGGGTAAGCAGAGCGCTCCCGGTTGCGGGGTTCGTACCCCAGGTTGCGGTCACGCCGCTGGGCAGGCCGGCCGTGACGACCAAGCTTACGCTGCCGGAGAATCCAGCATAATCGGTGACCGCGATGACGTCTGCGTTGGAGTTCCCTGGGTTGAGCTGCAGAGTGCCGAACGTTGGGGTAATGCTGAAGCCCGGTGCATTCACGGACAGTGCCAAACTGGTGATTGCGGTAAGGGTCCCGGAGGCGCCGGTGATGGTCAGAAGGTACGATCCGCGGATGGCGGAACTGCTCACGGTCAGGGTGAGCACACTGGTTCCGGCTGTGGGGTCAGTACCCCAGGATGCGGTCATGCCACTGGGTAAGCCGGAGACAGACAGATTCACGCTGCCTGTGAATCCGCCTACATCTTTCACCGTGATGGTGGTTTCGCCGGAGGCGCCTGGGTCGATGGTCAGGCTGCTCGGCGAAGTTGAGAGCTGGAATCCCGCCGACGCCGGAGGCGCCAGAGCGTCAATCAGAGCCTGTCCGGTCGGGCTTCCCCATCCGGTCACCAGATCGTAGCCAGGTACAGCATAGAAGAATGCCTGTCCGCAGCAACCTCCTTCAGTACTGTTATTTCCGGTGGTGATGTCGTGGAAATCGCTCTGGTAGCTTGTACCCTCACTGAGCCCATATAAGGCCGGATTGACGAAACCTACAGGTTGGCTTCCCGCAGCGGCGGATTGCTGATTGACCAACGCCATGAAACCGGCCCAACGAGGCGCCGCAAAGCTGGTGCCTGCATATGTTCCCTGACAAACACCCATGTTGCAGTTGTAGTTGTCGAAGTCGGATTCCGCGGCCACGTCAGGCACATTGCGAAGCGTCGCAGAACCACCGTTTGACGAGGTAGCGACTCCAGCCTGCCAATTCGGAATCGGTATGCCATCTGGGCTGATACCGCCGCCGCTGGCAAACCCATTGCTATTCCATGCCGTTTCCGAACTCCATGCGCCCCCTGAACCGTTCGTGACCATGCTGGTCCCGCCGACCGATGTCACCCAGGCGCTTTCCGCCGGATAGAAGTTATCAATTAACGGATCAAATTCTCCGTAGTCCCCTGAAGCTGCGAAAACACTCTGACCCTGAGCAGCGAGCTCCTGAAAGAAAGGGTCGTCGGTCGAAGGGTCATCCGGGCTCCATGTCCACGAGATACTTAGTTGCTGAACAAGATTCTCCGAGGCCATTGAGTTCAGGACGTCTACGTCCGAGGTCCCAATGTACACGCGAATCTGGCTCAATCCGGGAGCCATTCCGATCGCTTGTACAATGTCCAATACCATCTCGGAATCGTCACCGGAGACCGAAGCCCCAGTGGCGCCGTCCAACAGCACATTGTCGATGGGGATGCTGTAGGTCGCTCCGCCGGCAGTCGGGGTATAAGCCAAAAGGTAGTTGCCCCCATCGGAACTCGACGTAGCCGTTCCGGCAAAGCTCGACGTAACATCGCTTATGTTGTAGCCGTCAAACTCAACCAGTCCGACCGCCTGGCCGCTGCCGGTGAGAGCAGTGCCCCCGTAGTAAGCTGCCCGCATGTCGCTGGCGAGGTAGGAACCGCCTGGACCGGAACCTACAGCCGCAGCGGTGGCGAGAGCTTGCCCAGCGGGGCCTTTCTTTACCAAGGGACGCGGGTTGGAGAAGTTGTTCAGACCGGCGATATGCGCCACAGGCAGTCTCAGATCGAGCGAAGGCTCCCGATCCGGCGAAAAGAAGGTCCGGTTCTCTGTCGGATGGCGGTAGACGTTCATTCGCACATTGAAAGCCTTCTCGACTTGCGCTACGGAGCCGTTGATCGGCACGACCATGCGATTCGCAGGCTTTCCGGTGACCGTAAAGCCGTTGGCACGGGCAAAATCGACTACAGCCTGGTAATCCTCCGCCGTTGGACCGAACTGTTGGGTGAACTGTTCGACGCTTAAAAAATGGCGGTAATCGGAGCTGGATGGATCGTAGATTCTCTGCAACAGGCTGGTCAGTTCACTTTGGTTGCGGAGCGGCAGCACGATGGATAGCTGCATGCGCTGGGTGGCTGGAACTGGCCCTACCAGCGCCGTCTGCCCCTTGGAAACCGCGGGGCGAACATGATGGTGCAATACCTGGAGCGCTTGCTCCGCCTGATTTGGGATGGAGAACGACACGATGGCAGCGTAAAGAAACAGCCGCTGCAAGACCCGGACTTTCACTAACAGCCTCCGCATAATGCGCGTCTATCTGAACGACAGAATCCAATGAGGAAGCTAAAGTAGCCCCACGGTCATCCACTCTTAGCAGCGGGCACGAGACAACGCGTGTGTCTTACATCACGCCTCTTAGAGAGTGTTCGAATCAATTTATAACAACTGCATCGGGTTCTCAAAGGCTATGTAAAATCGAAAGGCCACTTGCCGTTGAGTGGTCGCGGACGCGGCAGACGTCTGGCAATCATGACCACGATCGCTACGGCATGGCCCCGACAGAATCGCATCTGCACCGCAACTTGCCTCGCTGACCATCGCGTTCCCGGTTGGCGCGACAAGGAAAGTTCATCTACCAGGTTCAAGATGTCGCAACTGGAGGCGTACGTCGAGTCGCTGTCGCCGCATAAGCGGTGCAGGGAATCAACGGAGCGGGCATTAGGGTCCGCTCTCTTCGGCTCTAAATCGGCTGGCACATCTCTGTGTGCACTTTCCTGAATGTGGCTGCGGAACCCGTATGAACACTGGCGAATCCCTGGGGGCAGCCAATATGGTCCTGTTTTAGAACGGCGAGTTTGCGCGCCAGCTATGCCTGGAGTGCGCAGGGGGTCCGGCTCCCTCGACGTTCAACGACGATCAGACTACGCGTGTTGCATCTTTGCGCTGTAGTCATCGGATATGGCCTCTAATCCTGGCGACGCCAGTTCGCCTACGGAGTGTCCGATCAGGTTGAAGCTTGCGCTGCTGGGTAGGAACACGCGGAAGCAGGTGCTGCATCCGTTCTCGCCGCGGAAACTGCGAAATGAGATGCGGCCTTCGTATTTCTGCACAATTCCTCTGCTGATCCAGAGCCCGAGGCCGGTGCCTTTCGTGGACTTCGTGCTGAAGAACGGTTCAAAAAGCTTTCCCGAGTCCTGAGGATTGACTCCAACGCCCGTGTCAACGATGGAAACGCTGATGCCACGCCGCTTCAGCTGCCAGTCAAACGCCTCTCGCACCGAAATGCGCAAATCTCCGCCCTTCGGCATCGCCTGAAGCGCATTGCCGACCAGATTCAAAAAGACCTGACGGAGCTCAACGGGAAATCCATGCACCATGCCGGGTGTGAAATACCTTTTCCGCAATCGGATGTGGCTGGTCTGTATCTGCCGTTCCTGCAGCCCGAGTACGTCGTCCAGCAATTCGGTCAATGTGACAGCGATTGGCGTCTTCGATTCTCGATAGAAACTCAGAGTTTGCCGTGTAATGTGAGCGACTCTCTGCAACTCCTGTTCAGCCATCGCCGCGCAACGTCGAGCCTCTTCGTCGAGCGAGGGATGATTGCGAATCAGGAAGAAGATGTTGGTGATTGCTGCGAGCGGATTATTGATTTCGTGTGCAATGATCCCTGCAACGCGACCCATTGCCGCCAACTTTTCTGTCTCGCGCAGTGCATCTTCCGCCTGAAGCTGTGCAGTGATGTCCCGGTTTACTTCGAGGACGGCATCGCCCTCATGGTTCATGATCTTTCTGCACGCGACGATCACATCAGAACCATCTTTCTTCTTTTGAAGCAGGTTTCCGTGCCAGACTCTCCGATCGCGTAGTGCTCTTTCGATTTCCTCTCGTGGCGCAGGAAATACAGTGCGCAAGATCGAGTGAATGTCCTGGCCCAGAATCTCGTCTCGCCGCCAACCATACAGACGTTCAGCTCCAGCATTCCAAAAGAGGACTTCACCGTTGACGCAGCGCTCCATGATTGCTTCAGTTGCAAGATCGAGGAGCTCCGCTCGCGAGCGGAACTGTTCCTCCCTGCGCCGCAGCTCTTGGGTACGCTCCGTTACGCGCTGTTCAAGCTGGTTATTCAGCGCCTCGAGCATGCGGGTCTTGCGATGGAGCTCGACAAAAATGCTGATCTTCGCTCGCAGAACCTCAGGCACAACCGGAACCGAAATGTAGTCGACTGCGCCGCTGCGGTAGCCCTGAATCTTGTCCGAGTCAGTCAGGTGAACACCGGAGATGAAGATGATTGCGGTTTTCTGGAACCGCGGGTGCTGGCGGATTACGTCGGCCAATTCAAATCCATCGAGATCGGGCATGCTGACATCCATCAGCACCACGGCGATGTCGTTCTTCAGAAGGACGTTCAGGGCTTCGCTGGCTGAAGTCGCCTTGATGAGGTTCTCCCCGAGTTCCGAAAGGATGACCTCGTAACTGAGAAGTTTGGCCGGTTGGTCATCAACCATCAGGATGTTGACCTTGGTGTCTGCGTTCATCTAGTTCTCTCCAGGCCCTTTGACAGACTCTGCTAGCGATGCAGCCACATGCGCAGAGCGGACAGCAGTTGTTCCGTGTTCACCGGTTTAGCAAGGTATTCCGAGGCTCCGGCCTCCAGGCATCTCTCGCGATCACCCTTCATCGCTTTGGCCGTCAGGGCAATGATCGGGAGGCGGCGCAAGGCAGCGTTTTGCCGAATTACCTGCATGGTTTCGTAACCGTCCATCTCCGGCATCATGATGTCCATAAGGACAATGGCCAGATCGGGCGTGGTCTCAATGGTCTCGATCGCTTCTCGCCCCGTGCCAGCCGAGAGCACGGTCATGCCGCGTCGCTCGAGAACGCTGCTCAGAGCGAAGATGTTCCGAACGTCATCGTCAACCACGAGCACTTTGCGGCCGGCGAGCGCTTCGTCGGACTGATGCAGTCGATCGATCATCTGCTGCTTCGCATTCCGGCAGTTCGGAGACCACGCGATGCAGGAACAGGGCAGTCTCGTCGAGCAGTCGCTCCGGCGATTCGACGTCTTTGACAACCACGCTGCGGGCCAGGGTATGCAGTTGCGCATCTTCCTCGGCCGATAGCTCTCTTCCTGTGAACACCACTACCGGCAGGTCACGTAATCTGGCATTGCCCTTGATCTGCTCCAGCACGTCGAAGCCGGACATGTCGGGGAGGTGAAGATCGAGGACGATGCAATCGTAGATATCGCGCTTGAGAGCTTCGAGGGCTGCCGATCCGGAGTCGATCACATCGATATCGATATCCTCGTGCCACAGCAACTCGCGCGTACTAAGCTGCTCCGCGGGGTTGTCCTCGACCACAAGGAGTCTTTTGCGCCGAGGCTGCGAATACTCGCGAATGCGCGCCAATGCCGAATTCAATTCGTCCGTGGAGGTTGGCTTGGTTACGAAGGCAAACGCTCCACGCGAGAGACCATGATGGCGGTCCTCATCCAGGGTCAGCATCTGGACGGGGATGTGGCGCGTCTTCGGGTCCTGTTTGAGGTGGTTCAGCACGGTCCACCCGAGCATGTCGGGCAGCATTACATCGAGAGAGATTGCGGTCGGATGATACTCGCGCGCCAGCGCCAGCGCTTCGGTGCCCGTCATCGCCACCAGAACCTTGAAGCCCTTGTCGCGCGATAGATCGCAGAGAACCCGAGCATAATGCGGATCGTCTTCGACGATCAGCAGCACCGCATCGCCCTCTTGCAGCGCGTTGCGATCATCCTCGATCCGGGCTTCCTGCTCTGCCGCAGTAACGTTGGAAAGAAACATAGGAACGGTGACCGGTGTGCCGTCCTTCTTCTCCGCTTTTACTACCGGTGGGCACCGCGGGGCCGACGTAGGTTTGCGGCAGATAGAGCGTGAAGGTGCTTCCTTTGCCGGGTTCGCTCTTCAGCTGAATCTCGCCGCCAAGCAGGTTTGCAAGTTCGCGGCTGATAGCAAGGCCGAGACCGGTTCCGCCGAATTTACGGCTCGTGCCTGCGTCTGCCTGCTGGAAGGCCTCGAAGATAATGCGCTGTTTCTCCGGCGGAATTCCGATGCCGGTGTCGGAGACCTCGAACGCGATGACGGATCTGGCGCCACTGAGGATCGGGTGATCCGTTGTCCAGCCAGATGGAGCCGATGTGACTGATAGTCTCACCGTTCCTTGTTCGGTGAACTTGAAGGCATTCGACAGCAGATTCTTCAGCACCTGCTGTAGACGCTTCGAGTCGGTGACGAGGCTTCGGCCCATGCGCGGATCGTTTGTGACATCGAAGGTAAGCCTCCGGTTTTCCGCTTCGTGTCTGAAAGGCCGCGCAACGGTATCAAGCAGCGCGCCGAAGAAGACCTCTTCTGCTTCCACTGAAACAGTGCCCGACTCGATCTTCGACAGATCGAGAATGTCGCTGATCAGATTCAGCAGATCGGTGCCGGCGCCGTGAATAGTGCGTGCAAATTCAACCTGCTTGGCATTCAAGCTGCGATCAGGATTGTCAGCAAGCTGCTGGCCGAGCACAAGAATCGAGTTAAGTGGCGTGCGCAACTCGTGCGACATGTTCGCGAGGAATTCGGACTTGTATTTCGAAGTGAGCGCCAGTTCGCGAGCTTTGTCTTCGAGGGCGCGCCGGGCCTGCTCGATCTCCTGGTTCTTGCGTTCCACCTCGTAGTTCTGTTCGGCCAACTGCTGCGCCTTCTGAGCTAACTGCTCGTTGGTCTGCTGCAGTTCCTTCTGCTGCGTCTGCAACTCGGTAGCCAACTGTTGCGATTGCTTGAGCAGGCCTTCCGTCTGCATGGTGGCCTCAATCGAATTGAGCACGATGCCGATCGAGGAAGTGAGTTGCTCAAGGAACGACAGATGCGACGTAGTGAATGCGCTGAGGCTGGCCAATTCGATAACCGCCTTGACGCGATCCTCAAACAAGACGGGCAGCACAATCACGTTCTTCGGCACGGCCTCAAACAATCCGGATCGGATCGGTGCAGTGCTCTTGGGCAGTTCTGCGATCAGCATGCGACGCTTTTCCGCGGCGCATTGTCCGATCAGCCCTTCACCCACGCGCACTTCTTTCAGATAGCCATCGGGCGTGTCGGCATATGTGGAAAGCAACACGAGGCTAGCTTCAGGACTCACCGAGTCACCACCCATCTGGTAGATCACGCCTTGTTGCGCGTTAATCAGCGGAGCTAGTTCCGACAGCAGCATTCTTCCCACGGTCACCAGATCGCGCTGGCCCTGCAACATTCCCGTAAACCGCGCCAGGTTTGTCTTCAACCAATCCTGCTCGGTGTTGCGGTCGGTGGTGAGTCGAAGGTTGTCAATCATCGTGTTGATGTTGTCCTTCAGTTCCGCCACTTCGCCACGTGCTTCCACCTGGATGGATCGTGTCAAATCGCCTTTGGTCACGGCGGTCGCCACCTCGGCGATCGCGCGCACCTGGTTGGTGAGGTTATCGGCAAGAAGGTTTACGTTGCCGGTCAAGTCCTTCCAAGTACCCGCCGCGCCCGGCACATTGGCCTGGCCGCCAAGCCGTCCCTCGACGCCGACTTCACGGGCCACCGTCGTTACCTGGTCGGCAAAGGTCGCCAGGGTATCGGTCATGTTGTTGATGGTTTCAGCGAGCGCCGCGACTTCGCCCTTTGCATTCACGGTCAGCTTCTGGTTCAACGCGCCATTTGCGACAGCAGTCACGACCTTCACGATGCCGCGCACTTGCTCGGTAAGGTTGGCCGCCATCACGTTGACGTTGTCGGTCAGATCCTTCCACGTACCGGCTACGCCGGGCACCATTGCCTGGCCACCGAGTTTTCCGTCGGTTCCCACTTCGCGAGCGACGCGGGTCACTTCGGCAGCAAAGGCGTTCAGCTGGTCCACCATCGTATTGATGGTGTCTTTCAATTCAAGGATTTCGCCCTTCACGTCAACCGTGATCTTGCGACTCAAGTCGCCGCGGGCCACGGCTGTTGTGACTTCGGCGATGTTTCTTACTTGCGCTGTGAGGTTGCCGGCCATCGAGTTTACCGAATCGGTGAGGTCCTTCCAGGTGCCGGCCACACCGGACACGTTAGCCTGGCCGCCGAGCCGTCCTTCCGATCCCACTTCGCGAGCGACGCGAGTGACTTCAGCGGCGAAGGAGCGAAGCTGCTCGACCATCGTGTTCAGCGTCTCTTTCAGCTGCAAGATTTCGCCGCGCACGTCGACGGTAATCTTTCGGCTCAAGTCGCCGTTGGCGATAGCCGTTGCAACCTCGGCGATGTTTCTCACCTGCGCGGTGAGGTTGCCGGCCATGAAGTTCACGGAGTCGGTGAGATCTTTCCACGTCCCGGCTACTCCTGGCACCATTGCCTGGCCGCCAAGTTTTCCGTCGGTACCCACTTCGCGTGCTACACGTGTCACTTCGCCGGCGAATGCGTTGAGCTGATCGACCATGGTGTTGATGGTGTTTCTCAGCTCTAGAATCTCGCCCTTCACGTCGACGGTGATCTTGCGTGACAGGTCGCCGCGGGCGACGGCCGTTGTTACTTCGGCGATGTTGCGGACTTGCGCCGTAAGGTTACCGGCCATCGAATTCACGGAGTCGGTCAAATCCTTCCAGGTGCCGGCAACTCCGGGCACGTTGGCTTGACCGCCGAGTCTGCCTTCGGTTCCCACTTCGCGGGCCACGCGCGTCACTTCGCCGGCGAACCTATTCAGCTGATCCACCATCGTGTTGATGGTTTCTTTCAGCAGCAGGATTTCGCCACTCACGTTGACGGTGATTTTTTTGGAAAGGTCGCCTGTCGCGATAGCTGTAGAAACTTCGGCAATGTTTCTCACCTGGCCCGTCAGGTTGGACGCCATCGAATTCACGGAGTCGGTCAAATCTTTCCATGTACCAGCGACACCCGGTACCTGCGCCTGTCCGCCGAGCTTACCGTCGGTTCCCACTTCGCGTGCCACGCGCGTTACTTCGCCGGCGAACGCGTTGAGCTGGTCCACCATGGTGTTGAGCGTGTCTTTGAGTTCGAGGATTTCGCCTTTCACATCGACGGTGATTTTGCGGCTCAAATCGCCGCGGGCTACGGCTGTAGCTACTTCGGCGATGTTGCGGACCTGGCCAGTCAAGTTCGACGCCATGAAGTTCACGTTGTCGGTCAAGTCTTTCCACGTGCCAGCCACTCCGGATACCTGGGCTTGACCGCCGAGCTTGCCGTCGGTGCCGACTTCGCGCGCCACACGTGTCACTTCGCCGGCGAACGCGTTGAGCTGATCCACCATCGTGTTGATGGTGTTCTTCAGTTCCAGAATTTCGCCCTTCACGTCGACAGTTATTTTGCGCGAAAGGTCGCCGCGGGCCACGGCTGTCGTCACCTCGGCAATGTTTCTTACCTGCGCCGTGAGATTGCCAGCCATCGAATTCACGGAGTCGGTTAAGTCCTTCCATGTTCCGGCGACACCCGGCACGTTAGCCTGACCGCCGAGACGTCCTTCAGTACCGACTTCGCGGGCCACACGCGTTACTTCGCCGGCGAACCTGTTCAGCTGGTCCACCATGGTGTTCAGTGTTTCTTTGAGCTGAAGGATTTCGCCGCGTACGTCGACGGTGATTTTGCGGCTCAAGTCGCCGTTCGCGATGGCGGTTGCCACCTCGGCGATGTTACGTACCTGGCCAGTGAGATTTCCGGCCATGAAGTTCACGTTGTCGGTGAGATCCTTCCACGTACCGGCGACGCCGGGGACGCTTGCCTGGCCGCCGAGTTTGCCTTCCGTTCCAACTTCGCGGGCCACACGCGTTACTTCGCCGGCGAACGCATTGAGTTGGTCCACCATGGTGTTAATGGTGTCTTTCAACTCCAGGATTTCGCCCTTGACGTCGACAGTGATTTTGCGGGAAAGGTCGCCACGGGCCACGGCAGTCGTAACCTCCGCAATGTTACGTACCTGCGCCGTGAGGTTACCAGCCATTGCATTGACCGAGTCGGTGAGATCTTTCCATGTTCCAGCTACACCGGGCACGACGGCCTGTCCACCGAGTTTGCCGTCAGTACCCACTTCGCGAGCCACGCGCGTAACTTCTGACGCAAATGAGCGCAGCTGATCGACCATCGTGTTGATGGCTTCTTTGAGCTGCAAGATTTCGCCCCGCACGTCCACCGTGATCTTGCGCGAAAGGTCGCCACTGGCTACGGCGGTGGCTACCTCCGCGATATTTCTCACCTGGCCTGTAAGGTTTGAAGCCATGGAGTTCACGGAGTCTGTGAGGTCTTTCCAGGTTCCGGCCACGCCCGGCACCACGGCTTGCCCGCCAAGCTTGCCGTCGGTTCCCACTTCGCGAGCCACACGCGTCACTTCTGCAGTGAACACGCCTAGCTGCTGGATCATGGTGTTCACGATGTTGGCAGAACGAAGGAATTCGCCCTCGAGCGGACGACCATCCACGTCCAGTCGAACAGTCTGCGTCAGATTGCCTTGGGCCACGGCTGCAATTGCGCGGGTAACCTCCGTTGTGGGTCGTAACAGGTCTTCGACGAGCGTGTTCACCGAGATTTCCATGTCGTCCCATGCGCCGCGGCGGTGTTCCACGCGGATGCGCTCGCGGGTCTTGCCCTCTTTTCCAACAGCCTGGCCGACCCTCTTCAGTTCGAAGGCTATCTGTTCGTTTGCAGTGACAATTTCGTTGAAGTTGTCGGCAATCTTGCCCGGCAGCCCTGTCCACGAAACGGGTAGACGTACGCTGAAGTCGCCGTCTTTCATCGTCTTCAAGCTTTGTAGAATGGTGGCAAGGCATTCCGACATCGGTGGCTCCAACGCGCTGACTGGATGGCGGTTATCTCCATCTTGCCCGCTTACGGACGTCTCAACAGTCATCGACATGCCGGGTGCTCCTGGATGGGATCTGGCAATCAGCATTTGGAAAGAACATGCGTGCGCTACCCCTGAACTAGGTCCTACAGGCGCACAAATGCTAGAAGGCTGCGAGCAAATAGATGCATTAGGGGAGTTGCGGGTTGCCTCGTTTCTGCTCTGACCGTGCGATTTGCCGGTCGACAAAGACGAGCGCGATGCCCTTCAGTCCAAGCCGAACGTCGAAGCCTTCGTATCTAATTTTGAATGCGGTTTTTGGATCCGCTGTTTTTCGGATTTCGGAACACCTCAGGGAACAGACATGGCAAAAATCCTGGGAGTGAATGTAGATCACCTTGACCGCCCAACGAAATCAGCTCGATTACCTATTGGTTCAAAACCGTGATGTGCGATTGTGCTTTCTCAATGGAAATCATGCGATCTTACTTCAGCACATGTGATAGCGATTGGTCTTATACGATGAGCTTTCACGTGAATTACGCCGTTCTGTATTTGCAGAGTGCCATCAATATGCAGAAAGCGATTGCGCGTTACGACAACTCTCTCCCTCTCAAATAAATCGGGAGTGATGATGATATTGGCGATGCCTGTTTCATCTTCCAGCGAGAGAAAAACAAACCCTTTCGCTGTCCCAGGACGCTGACGTGCGATTACGCAACCTGCAATTTGAACGAATCTGTTGTTGGTGCTGTGGGCAAGGTCATCGGCAGACAGAAAGCCTTCATGCTTCAAAACTGCACGATGGTACGTCATTGGATGCGGACCACAGGTGAGACCACTGCCAGCGTAGTCAGCAGAAAGACGCTCATCTGTAGTCATTTCTCTCAGTGGCATTGGTTCATCGCTGACTTGCTTAGTATTTGAAGCTCGTAGCAGTGGGCCGACAGGACGGCCAGCCTGTTCCACCTGCCAAAGCGCGTCGCGCCGATGCTTTACTTCACCAACAGAATTCAGTGCGCCGATTTGCGCAAGTAAAACCAGCTCCCTTCTGTTCAATTCAGGAACACGGCGAGCCATATCGTCAGCAGAACGAAAGAACCCATCGGCATTGCGAGAGGTTAATAGAACCTCGGCGGAAGCTTGTCTCAATCCTCTGGCGTAGTTCAGGCCTATGCGGATGGACAAGCTCCCGTCTGGTTCGTGCTCGATGGAGCATGGCCAATCGGATCGTTGAACGCATATCGGGCGAACACGTAATCCATGGCGTTGCGCATCCTTCACAAGCACCGCCGGTGAATAAAAACCCATGAGCTGGTTGTTGAGTAGACCGCAGGTGAACGCTGCCAGGTAATGAACTTTCAAATAGGCGGACGCGTATGCAATCAGCGCGAAGCTGGCTGCATGGGATTCTGGAAATCCATACATGGCGAACGAGGAGATCCCCTGGACGATGTTGTCCTGCTCTTGCGAGCCAATTCCATTGCGCGTCATACCTGTTCGCAAGCGGCCTTCAAGGTCGCGCATCCTTTGCATGGAACGCCTCATGCCGACGGCTCTGCGAAGTTCTTCAGCTTCTGCACCGGTAAAACTCGCGACGACCATTGCCATGCGCAGTAGTTGTTCTTGAAACAGTGGTACACCGAGCGTTCGCTTCAAAACCGGTTCGAGCAAAGGATGTGGATAGGAGACCTCTTCCTGACCCTGCCTGCGGCGCATGTAAGGGTGCATCATTTTGCCGACAATGGGACCGGGGCGAATAATTGCAACTTGCACGACGACATCGTAGAAACATCTTGGCGCATTATGAGGAAGGGAAGCCATCTGGGCGCGACTCTCAACCTGAAACATTCCTACTGTGTCAGCTTTGCAAAGTGTTTCGTACACCAATGGATCTTCGGGCAATGTGGCCAGATCAACCTGTATTCCGTAGTGAGCAGGAATCAACTCCAGCGAGTCCTTGAGCGCCGCCATCATTCCTAGTCCGAGCAAGTCGACTTTGATGAGGCCGAGGTCGGCACAGTCCTCCTTATCCCATTGCACAACTGTGCGCCCAGGCATCGACGCGCGTTCGATAGGAACGATCCGATTCAGCATTCCAGCACAAATAACCATGCCACCAGAGTGCTGTCCAAGATGACGAGGCAAATTGTACATGCGTGTGCAGAGCTCGAGATACTTCGAAATGCTGGGATGACGAATGTCGAAGCCCGCTTGATCAAAATGTTTCGCCATGGTGTCATTTGCGCCACGCCACTCCCAGTGACCCACCAGACTTGAGAGCTTGCCTAGCTGCAGCTCATCGAAGCCAAGCGCCTTTCCCACTTCTCGCGCTGCCGAGCGACCACGGTAAGTAATCACGTTTGCAGTCATGGCCGCGCCGAGCGAGCCGTAATGTTCATAGATGTACTGAATCACGCGTTCGCGATGATCGCCCGAGGGCAGATCGAGGTCAATGTCAGGCCACTCTCCACGGCTCTCGCTGAGAAAACGCTCAAAGAGCAACTCCATTCCGATTGGGTCAACGGCGGTGATTTCCAGTGCAAAACAGACAACAGAGTTTGCTGCGGATCCGCGCCCCTGCACCAGGAATCCGTGCTGATGGCAAAAACGGATGATGTCCCAGACAATCAGGAAGTAACCGGCGAATCCCAGCTTTGCAATCAGTTCCAGCTCATGCTGTGCTTGTTTGCGGGCCCTCTCGATCAAGTGCCGTTTGAGTGTGGATGCATAGCGTGTGCGGATACCTTCATCGACACGTTTGGCCAGATAGCTATCCATGGTCTCGCCGTCTGGGACTGGGTATTGCGGAAATTCGTAGCCGAGATTGTTCAGTGTGAATTCAAGTCGCTCACTCACAATGCGAGTATTGGTAACCGCTTCAGGAATGTCGCGAAACAGATCGCACATCTCCTGCGCAGAGCGCAGATGGCTTAAGGAATTCTTGCAAAGGAGTCGTCCGGCATCGTGCACTGTCGTATGGTGGCGAATCGCAGTAAATATGTCGAGGAGTTCACGATCGCCTGGTGTGGCACAGCGAGCGCCATTGGTCGCGATTGTCGGCAGTCCAATGCACGATGCGATGTTCAGCAATGCGGCATTTCGATATTCTTCTTCTCGTTGATGGTGCCGCTGGAGTTCCACATACAGATTGCTATGCCCGTAGATGGAGGTGAGTCGATCGAGTGATGTGCGCGCGGCGGCTTCGCCTGCACTATTGAGTGCTGCCGCTAGTGGACCTTCTTCGCCACCGGTAAGGCAGATCAGGCCTGATGAGAATTCCTCGAGATCGTCGAAAGTCGCTGCGCCCTCTGTCTTAGTGGATTCACGCATCTTGAAACGAGTGATCAATTGGCAAAGATTCTGATATCCAACCTGCGATGCACATAGCAAAACGATGCGCGGAGGTTCATCTGAGTAGTGGTGTGGAAGCCACTCTGCAGGAACAAGCCTGTTACCGAAAGAAGAAACAGCGATCTCTACACCAATATGTGCTTTCACTTTGTTGAGCTTCGCGGAGGTGTGGAAACGTGCAGCCCCATAGAGGCCATTTCTATCCGCCATCGCCATCGCCGGCATCTCGAGTTCCACGGCGCGCTCGACGAATGATTCTGGCTCCGAAGCACCACCGAGGAAACTGAATGCACTTGAAGCATGAAGCTCGATATATTCATCGTAATGAGCTCTAGCTATCCGATCGCAGATTTTGATGCTCTGGCCATCAATCATAAAATGCATCCAATAGCCATTGATTATTCAAATTGTCATGCGCGATCAGGCATCCAATGATCTCGCCGAGGTTGTTCGTAGCCATCACATCCCACTCGTCCATGTTCCACCTATTTATGGACCACCAGCAGCCGCTGGAATGCCATGGGCCGTAGGCAACCTGCACATCATAGCGATCAGCACCGTCACGAAATGAAATCGGTTTCGCAAAATGGATTTGTACATGCAGAGGATGCGGCGGACGCATGCGACGCAGCGCTAATCGCGCTGTCGGCTCGCGGCGAGGATTTGATTGATTAGGTATTTCGAAGTGCTCCATTGCGAAGCTGCCACTGCGATGTGTGTCCTTCAACACTGGGGAGCCAACACGATCATCGCCAACCAGTGTTCTAAGTCTGGCCAGTGTGACATCCAGTCGCGATGGTTCCGGCGTCTGAGGAGCGAACAGGCCGAGCTGCATCTTGCTTTGTTGTCCGGCTTCAGCTGTCAATGTAAGCGATGCAATGGCTGCTTGTGGAGAATATGCAGCAATCTCAAGTTGTAACAGTTTCAATAGAAACCTGCGGTCAATAGTGGGTATGGCAGGGCGAATTACGCGCTCGTAGACTAGCGATTTCTCTAGAGACATCTGGACCGTCAGAGTTGACAAAGAGAGAGCTCGGCCAGTTGCACGCGACACGAGATTGTTGATTATGTTGGCAGCGATGAAGAGCAGGGAATCGAGCTGCTCGACATGAGTTTCGAATTCTATGTGTTCCTTTAATTCGAACCGGGCTTCGATAGGCTGGAATGCGTGTTCTGCAGTGCCGCGCGAAAGTTTGAGCCATTGCATTGCCTGCTGACCCAGACGCGAGATCAGATCTTCTTCCGGTAATTCAGTCAGTTCGCCGAGGGTGCCAATTCCCCAAAGTGCGAATGTTTCGTAATGCTGCTCTTCAAGACGTAATGCTGCAATGGTCATCGCGGCTAGAGCCGCTGCTTCTCGTCCGCTTGGAATAACCGTAATGCCTCGTGTGAATTCGGAATTGATCCGTGCTGTATCGAAGTTGTGGCTTACGGATACCGATGCACGAAATCCGGCAGAGAGCATTGCATTTCGCAGGCTTTGCGTCAGGGTCGCGGGCGGGCCGAAGAGTCGTTCAGTACCGGAGATATCCAATACAAATCCGCATGCGTTGGACGCATGTGTTTCCTCGATGCGAGGCGAAAACTTTGATACGCACTCCAGAAGAACTGCCCGGGCGGCAAGCTCTGTTTCCACTGATCGCGACAGTATAAAGGTTCCGCTGAGTTCTTCCACTTCCAGGCGCGACATGCCTTGTACAACACCTCTCTTTCTCGCATGGAGATTGAGCGAACAGACTCGTTCCTGTGGCGCGACACCATCGAGTATGACGACAGGCTTTGCGTGTAGATCAGGTCTCAAACGCAGGATTGCCTGGGCGGGGAACTCGGCCGCGTGAATTGCGGCATAGAGCGAATTGGATCGATTCGTCATGCACGTTTTTCAGGATTCCACGCAGCTTGTGTCGTCCATGTCGAAGAAGGTGGCTTGCGGGCAATGTTTGTAAGCGGTGAAAAACGGATGCGGCCACGGCGTGCGTTATAGCGAATGCCGCGAATTACGTTTTCGGAGGCGGCATCGACGCGTTCTGGCAAGCACTCCAGAACAACAGCAGCACTCGATTGGGCATAAGGTGTTTTACCCAATACGATCAGACTGCAACGGGTGCGGTCAGCTGCCTGCCGGTATCTGAACCATGTTGCCAGCGGAACACGCCGGCCATATTCGATCGCTTCATCTGCCATATCAAGGACGATGGCTGCAAAGCCACCGGCCTGCAACAGCTGATCCGTGGCGCGTATTGCCTGATCGAGTCGTGTCCACGGCTGCTTCTTTGCAGGTGTTCTATTTCTTATTCCGAGGGAAGGCTTTTCGATGGGTGCATTTCTGCATCGGACCCACAGGAGATGGTTCAGGCTTATTCCATTTGCTGCCGCCGATTCAGGATCCAGGGCATCGTTCGCGTCGATCCATGCGCAGACATTTCCATCCTGTGTACGCTGTGCAAGAAACGCCAGCGCAATGCTGGTCCGTCCCGAGGATGCAGGTCCGGTAATCTCGCTGATTGCTCCTATAGGCAGACCGCCATCGAGTAGCTCGTCGATCTCAGCAATGCCCGTCGCAGCTACTTCGCGGATGGTTCGCGCAGCAGGCGTAAGAACAGAGGGGTAGCGATGCTCGAAGTCGCTCTCGATCTGTTGGCGAAGTGCGGCAGAGGAAGGCATGGCGTAAGAGGGAAATTCGCCTTTTGTTCGCCTATAGAATCAGACAATTCGAATGCGGTTGTCAACATTATCCTGTGGAAACAGGCAAGATAATGCCCAAACATTTCCGATAATTCTTGCCGTATATAGTCAATCATATAAATAGCTTAGGAGGATTTATTCACCAATATAATCAACTACTTAACCGGCTCGAGATGAGCTGTAAAGTGGCGCAGAAAAGGCGCCTCATAGGTCAGGCGCATCCCGCGTATACGCTCGCGGCTCCGGAAGACTTCTACGATTATCTCGACAAGATAATCAACGTGGCTCTGCGTATACACGCGCCGCGGCATTGCAAGACGGACAAGATCCATCTGTGCCGATGAAGCGAACATCAGGGTTCCTATCTCGACAGAGCGGACGCCGCCTTCCAGGTACAGTTCCGCCGCCAAAGCAACTCCTGGAAATTGATCCGCAGGGATGTGAGGCAGAAAGGCACGCGCATCGATGTATATGGCATGGCCGCCTGGTGGCTGGACAATCGGAACGCCGGCCTCAGCGATGTGGTTGCCAAGATACGCCGTCGACGCGATCCGGTATCGCAGATAATCCTCCTGCAGAGCCTCCTGGATCCCAACTGCGATCGCTTCCAGATCACGCCCGGCAAGACCGCCGTAGGTTGGATATCCCTCGGTCAGAATTAGGAGATCCTTTTCCTGCTGTGCGAGCAGGTCATTACTGGTGCATAGGAAACCGCCAATATTGGCCATGCCGTCTTTCTTGGCAGACATAGTGCAGCCATCGCCATATCGGAACATCTCCTGCGCAATCTCTTTGGGAGTCTTATCCGCGTAGCCCGGTTCGCGCAGCTTGATGAACCAGGCATTTTCGGCAAACCGGCAGGCGTCAAAATAGAGCGGAATGCCGTAGCGCTTGCATATAGCACTCACCTGGCGCACGTTCTCCATCGATACTGGCTGGCCGCCGCCGGAGTTGTTGGTTACCGTGAGCATCACGAGCGGAATGCGCTCGCGGCCGACGCGTGCAATTAGCGATTCAAGCGCCGCGACATCCATGTTGCCTTTGAACGGATACTGCAAGGACGGCTGGCGGCCTTCAGGAATCAGCAGGTCCACCGCTTCGGCGCCGACGAACTCGACATTGGCGCGGGTCGTGTCGAAATGCGTGTTATTGGGGACAACATCTCCTTTCTTGCACGTCACGCCAAACAAGATCCGCTCGGCTGCCCGGCCCTGGTGCGTGGGAATCACGTGCTTGTATCCGACAATGTCGTGGATTGAGTTGCGGAAGCGGTCGAAGCTCCTGCTTCCGGCGTAGCTTTCATCGCCTTCCATTATGGCGGCCCACTGATGTGTCGACATGGCGCCGGTCCCTGAGTCAGTAAGCAGATCGATTAGGACATCATCGGCATGCAGCAGAAACAGGTTGTAGTGTGCGGCTTTCAACAATTCCTCGCGCTGTGCGCGCGTAGTCCAGCGGATTGGCTCCACACTTTTGATCCGAAATGGCTCGATGATGGTTCTTACTGACATTCCATGCCCCAATCGTTCGGTAGTATAGGTGGTTGCGCGAGTGAAGTCCAAATAGGGTCTCTGTGCGAAGCACGAATCCCGTCTTTGTCGCAAAAGAGGTGAGCGAGTTATGAGGCGTTATCCAGTCATGGTTTTGTTGCCGCTGATCGTTGGTATCGTGCTAGGAGTTGGACGAGCGCAAACTGCGACGGATACCGCAAAGGAACCTTCGACATTGCCCGTCAATCCTAACGCAACGCCTGAAGCTCGGGATTTGCTGCGGGAGATCGACCAGATTTCAGGGCATTCCACTCTGACCGGTCAGCATAACTTTCCCAACCACGTCTCGCGCTGGTCGGATCGAGTCTACGATCTGACCGGCAAGTTTCCGGCAATTTTCGGGCAGGATTTTGGATTTGCAGGGGGCGAGGACAAGGACTCCGTCGAAGGCCGACCTTCGATGATCGAGGAGGCCATTCGGCAGTATCGCAATGGAGCGGTAATCGCGCTCACCTGGCATGCCGTGCGGCCGACGGACGATGAGCCCGTCACTTTCCGAGACAGCGTGCAGGGCCATCTGACCGATTTCGAGTGGAACGAACTGCTCACGCCCGAAACCGACATCAACAACCGCTGGGTCGAACAGGTTGACGTGATTGCGGGCTACCTGCAGCAGTTACAAGTAGCCGGTGTTCCGGTTCTCTTCCGGCCGTATCACGAGATGAACGGGAACTGGTTCTGGTGGGGTGGCCGCCCCGGCGAGCACGGATCAGCCGCGCTTTATCGGCAACTCTACGACCGGTTTGTGAATGTGCATCACCTGAACAATCTCGTTTGGGTGTGGAACGTGAACAGCCCCGGTGGCAATGCCGGCCCGATCGAAGCGTACTATCCAGGCGCAAAGTACGCCGATGTGGTCACCATGGATATCTATGGCAAGTTTGATCAGAGCTACTATGCCAGCATGCTCGCGCTTGCCGACGATAAGCCCATTGCTCTGGCCGAGGTCGGCGCGATGCCTTCGCTCGATGTACTGGCACAGCAACCGCGTTGGGCCTATTTCATGATGTGGAGCGGCATGGGCGAGACGGTCAATTCTCCTGAGCAACTGCAGGCGACGTTTCATGCGCCCATCGTCCTCAATCGCGGCGACGCACCCTTTGTGACAAAGCCGGCGCCCACTACTGAGATGGTCGCACCGGTTACCTCAAACGCATCGCGCGCGTCGAAGGCGCTTTTGCAGACGTTGGTCTCCACCTCGCCGGGGCACGTGTTGAGCGGGCAGCAGAATGATACAACAGCATCGACTTCTGCTGCGGACGCCGTAGTTCGCGCAACAGGGAAGCATCCGGCCATCGTTGGTCAGGATCTCGACACGCGAAGCAATGCGCCCGTACCCCCAAGAACAGTTGTCGATGAAGCCATCAAGCAGAGCGAGCAGGATGCGATCGCGAGTCTGCGCTGGTTCGCGCCAAATCCGGCAGAGTCCGACACTGCCGGCCAGGACACGCGCAATCGGCTGCTGACTGACTACGAGTGGAAGGAACTGCTAACACCCGGTTCACACCTCAATCAGCGTTGGTGCGAACAGGTCGATGCGGCCGCGACAGCTCTGAAACCGCTCGCGGACAAAAGCATCGCGGTGCTGTGGGTGCCCTTTCCTGAGCCAAACAGCAAGAAATACTGGTGGAGCAATCGGCCTGGCATCCACGGTAGCGCCGCGCTCTATCGCATGCTTTTCGATCGACTCGTAAATCATCACCGGCTCACAAATCTTGTATGGGTGTGGGAGGCGGCAGCACCCGGTTTCGGGCCGAATGCGGCCGCGGGACCGTACGGTCAGTTCTTTCCAGGACTGCTTTATGTCGATGCGCTTCAGCTCGATGTCACTCGCGTGGAATCGAGGTTTCGCAGCGACACCTTTCTGCGCTCAATTGGTGTGGGAAAACCCATCGGGCTATTCATCGATGGCAGGGTACCGGAGCCCACGTTTTTCGCAAACGAACAGATGGCGTTTGTGCAATGAGAAATGGACGGCGCGGGTCGGCATATAACGACACGATTGTCTGTATATTACCGTCTGTCGAACCTGCCCCCACGCTTCCCTGCCCACTGGCTTGAGGGCCGAGCACAAACCACGCCCATCCTGTTTCGATGCTCGAAAACTGGTTGGTCTACTGCAAAGCGGCCAGTTTGCGCAGGCGATCTCTGACGTTCCAGAAGGCCCGTCCGTCGTGGTACGCGGCTTTCCAGATTGAACCTTTGTCCTCGGTGACAGGTGTACCGTCGGGCGTGGTCAGGTTGAAATCGCCGTGATACTGCCGATCGATGGTGTGGTTGCGGATGAATGCCCACTGTTCGAGGAATCTCTGGAAGTACACGCTGTCCTGTTTTCCGTAGCGTTCGTGCATCATTAGCAGCGCGTTCAGACCCTCCACCTGCACCCACCATTCCTTCATAGTGTCTTCGGCTTTGCCAAACGTGGTGCCCTCGCGGAAGAAGCCTCCATTCTGCTCATCCCAGCCGTAGGCAAGCGCGTGATCGACGAGCATCCTGGCCATGCGCTCAGTCTTTTCGTCTGCCTTCTGATGGAGCTCTTCATCAGTCTCGAGCATCAGGTAGGCTGTTTCGACATCGTGTCCGTAGGAATCATGATCAGGAATCGGCCGCCAGGTGTTTGTGAAGTAGAGATTCATGACACCCGGCTCGACGCAAATCTTGTCGCGAACGATTGCGAGTAGTTCTTCCAAACGCGAGCGCAAAGTTGGATCGGGCCAGACCTCGTAGAGTTGAGTGAACGCCTCAAGCAAATGAATGTGCGTGTTCATTGACTTGTAGTTGATGGGTCCGATGGGGTTCGTTGCCACAGTTCCATCAGGAACGCGCGGCACAATCGGTGTTCCATCGCGTGCGAGCCATTCAAAATACCCACCGTTCACGGAGTCATGTGCGTGCTTATCGGCCCATAAGAATCCGTTTTTTGCGGTTTCGAGTGCCTTGGGGTCTTTTGTTGCCTGGTACGCGGCTGCGGCCCCGTATATGCAGAAGCCGATGCCGTACATTTCTTTCTCGTCGCCAAATACAGACGTGATTTTGCCCTCGTCGTCCAAGCCCCAGAAAAAGCCGCCATCCTGCTTATCCCACATTACGTCGGCGAGAAAATCGACGCCCTGGCGCACGATCGGAATGTATTGGTCTCCAAGCGCAGGCTCGCGCAACACTACCTGCGCGGCAACCCAGGTCATGCGCCCCTGAAAGACAGAGAATTTGCCATCACTCGGCAACTCGCGCCAGTCACGTGCGAAATGCGAATGAAAGCCGCCATGCTTGAGATCCACTGAGTGGGGAAACCATTCTTCAAGGACGTCCTGGTGCAAGGCCTTGTCAACTTCGACGGCCAGCTTCAGATAAGTCTCGCGTTCTGGCCGCCCTCCGGCGAACGACGGCTGCGAATGTAGCTGCTGGGCGACAGATGTGCACAAAACAACTGTGAACCACAGGACGAGACGTCTCATGCGATGAGCAAAACACCTCGCGCGAATCCTACCACAAGGAAGCCACATCCATTGCGCGCAAGCAGCTTCGCCGAGTCGCATCCATCGTGGTCCATGAGTCTCACGCTGCTTCGCTTGTTACTTCTGTGCATTCAATCGGAACTATTGAGTGCCCGTTCGGCGTTAGAGACTTCTGCTAAGCTAGACGCAAATCCCTGGTTTTTACTGCGGTCGGCAGCTTCCCTCGGAAAGAGGAGTATGGGCAGTCAGAAGCTGTGCGCTTGCGACCGGACACGTCAGAGCGCGATCGGTGTGCAGATTGAATTCGTTGATACCGTTAAGCAGCCCTTTACGGCAATTGTGAAGGGCCTTTCCGACGTTTCAGAAGACGGACTCTGGTTGAATCCATTCCGAGGCATTCCCCCGGGCCCGCGTCTATCGCGATTCGATGTGATCTATCTCGACGAAAACTGCAGAGTACTGGAGTACGCCGAGAACTTCACCGAAGCAGAATTTGAGCCGCTAGGCATGGTCCCTGCAAGCGCGCTCATCCTCCCAGCACACACTCTTACTTCGATTCATATCCAAAGAGGAGATCAGTTCCGAATCTGCAGGAACAGTGAAGCTCTCGCGGGATTCGATGACATGTTGCTGCAAGCTGAACCTGATCATGCGTTTCAGTGCGCGAAGAATATCGGAATTTCAGCATCAAAGGCGCAGGTGCTCAATCGTGAAGAGCCCGCAATAAAGCATGAAACAGCTTCGTCTGAGGGGGTTGATGGGAGGCCTTCGCTTAAGGTCCGCTTTCTGCGCTGGCTGTTTCCAGAGTCTGCTCCCATCGATCGTCGTCGCGGAGAACGGCTGCGGGTGCCGGGGCTTGTTGCCTATTACTGGACCGGAGGGGCCCCGCAGGCCTACCAGCTCGGCAACGTGAGCGGAAGTGGGTTGTATCTGCTCACTGAGGAGCGCTGGCTCCCCGGAACGCGTATCGTGATGACACTGCAGACGGAAAAACGCGAATCAAACACCGAGGACATCGTCCGGGTTGAATCGAAGGTAATTCGCTGGGGTGAAGAAGGGGTCGGCTGCGAGTTTGTTGAATCAGGATATGTCGACCTGAATACCGGCGAAACTATAGAGGATCAGAGATTCGACCGCGCGGCATTCGAACAATTTCTTCGTCGCTCGCGGGGTCTTGCTCCACGCACGCCACAAACGACGATCCAATAAAACCATTCGTCCACTGGATGACGCACCCTTTGCGCTTCAGGTGTGGATTGGGAATTCTTCAGGTGTTCAAACGAGCGAATGAGACCCACGGCGGAGCCGCAAATCGCGGTTGAGCTCCGGTAGCAGGACGGTCCTCGTTCTATTAGGAGACTACGCGCCCTGCGATTTCCCGATCTACAAAGGCTTCCAACAATTCGTCGACTCCTACAAACTCCGCCGCCGGCAACACGTCACATGTCATTTTTCCGCTGAGAGTCTTGCTGTGCTCGTCGATTGTCAACACATGCTCGCGCGTCTCTGACAGCACTCTCGCGATCTCCTCGCGCACAAGGCGGTTGCGCTGAACACTTGGGATCCGTTGAAGTTGGTATTCGCGCCGATGGCGTCGATCTCGCCCAGGATCGAGTTGTATTCGGTATTAGCAGCATCGGACTGCGCGCTTGTGAGGCCACCGTTTGCAGCTTCGGTCGCCAGGGTTACGGCGCGGTTCAGCAGTGAGGTCACCTGCGAGAGCGCGCCATCAGCTGTCTGCAGAAGGCCGACGCTATTCGATGCATTCTGGCTGGACTGTGTGAGGGCGGAGATGCTTGCGCCGAGGCCGGATGCGATCGAGAGGCCGGCCGCGTCATCTGATCCGGAGTTGATTTTCAGCCCGGTCGACAGTTGCTGCAAGGTCTTCTGAAGTGAGGCTTGGGTTGACGACAGGGCGTTTTCTGCGCCCAGCTGCGAAACGCTATTGAGTACGCTGATCATTGGTATTGCTCCTTATATCGATTTCCGCCTGCACCGAACCTGTTCTGTCTTCAAAAGAGGTCCAGAATCGCTACTTGGAGCAGGTGGTTTGTTGTTACGCGGACTCTATCGGCGTCCCCTTTTGCGGATTCTAGTTCCAGGCAAAAATTAATCGATTCCGCGGCGTACAACTTTTGTCGTGCATATTGAACAACGTAGGGGCGGCCATCTGGTCCACAACCGAATACACCGATCATGGCTACGACTCTCGCTGGTTCTTTCTTGCTCCAAGATGATCCATTCGCAATTAGTCAGGCGACGCGAGAAAGCATCGGTCCAGATGGTGGTACTTATCGGTACAACATCGCGAGCAGATCCTGGTACGAGATCGTTCAGGAGTACACGGACCGGATCAGCGGCGTGAAGGCACGCCGGCCAGGGCTCGACGACATGATGCGGGATGCCCGCCGCGGTAAGTTCGATGTGATCCTGGTCTGGGCTAGCGACAGAATCGCCCGGTCGGTGAAGCACTTCTTGGATGTGCTCGACGAACTCAGCCGGATCGGAGTCGAGTTCGTTAGCTTCCGGGAAAACATCGACACCGGCGGCCCGTTGGACCGCGCAATCATCGTGATCATCGGAGCGATCGCTGAGTTGGAACGCTCGCTGATCGTCCCGTCGGGCAATCTTACGAGGGATTTCGCCTCGATCGGAGCTTCGGCTGACAAGCGCACCAGAAGGCTGCCAGAGACACTGTTCGCAAGCCAACCGCCGAACTCAGATCGTCCCCGGCTCGAAGGGTTTTGTCGCGTCACGCGGGCGGAAAAAGAGTTGGGACAATTTGCCTTCGGGGAGAACCCTTTGCAGTTCGCCGACCCCGATCAAAGGGATGAGCATCACGAACAATATCACGGATAGAACGAGAATTCCTCTTAAGGTACCCCCACCGACATCGGCAATGCTCTCGGAGAAAGACTTTCCGTGAAAGTAACCTACGGCAGCATCTTCCAGAATCTTGCAGGCAGCGAGCACAGCAGCAAATATCGCGGACTTCCAGAGAGTGGGGTAGATGAGCGGCGCATCATTCGCCCGGTCACCCGGGTGAAATGCTCTCGCGATAAGCATAAACTTGCCAAGCACCAGCGCATTGATGAGTGCGAAGCCATTCGCCGCAAAGTCGATCCCATGCTCGGCCAGGATCACCGACTTGTATGCAATGAACAGCCCAAACGCCACCCAAAGATACAAAGCTATGATCAGGAACTCTTTGAGTTCGTGATACGCTCGCTGCTTCAGTGTTCCTTCCTTTTCTTTTGTAGTCATGGCGAGAAACTCCATATCTGCCACACCAGATTGGTGACATGAATGCCGCGCGAGCGCGTAGTCGGCCATCCTAAAGCTTCTGGTAGTTGCTGTTTTGCACCGCGATAGTCAACTGTTTGCTCACGCCGTTAATCGTTTCCGACGACACATGATTTGGCCCGCCAGGAATAGGGCTGAACTGCGCGTCCGCGGTGACCGCATCTTTGGGATCGTTCAGGTAGGACGCAATCGACAGGCTTACAATGTTCTTCTGAGTCCCATCTATCACCAGGGTCATCTTGTCGCCCTGCTTAACGTAATTCGAGATCACAACCCGATATTGTCCTGACCCGCCCGGTTGCGCCCCAACCATTATGTTGCCTTTTTGATGGGCCTGTTCAAGCAGATCCTTGTCCGGCGGCAGATATTGCTGGATCAGAGCTTTGATCTGATCGGCATAATCCTTATACTCCTCCTTCTTTTTCTCGACGACATGATGCTTTAAGCGTCCGCCACTCGGTTGACTGGCGGCAGTTGGCGCATCGAGAGAAGTCTTCTGCGGCTTTCCATCAGGCCCCAGACGGACCTGAAAGTGTTCCTGTTTCTTCTGCTCGCCCTTTAGAGAAATCGTGTCCTGTTCAACCCAAGTGTATTGCGCAACGGCCTGTTTGTTCTTAGCTACTGCTTCTTTGACATCGGCAATTTTCTGTTGCGACTCCGGACTCTGTGCGGCAAGGGAGCACGTGAACTCTGTGCCAACAACAGCACAAAGCATCAGGGCGGTCCTGAAGCCACACAATGATTCGCTTCTCATACCAGGTCCTTCTCGGCTTAACGCGCTTTGTCCGTTCGATGGGTGTTTTGGGCGGGTTCAGTGTTAGTCGTCGCCCCACAGAGCTTCATCAGCAGCATAGTGCGATCGACCCCCTCGCGGATATTGTCACTTGTGACAGGTCGCGCTTTGTCCTGCCGGTACTTCGAGTTCCCCGAGCATGTCCATGGCAGATCGTAGAGATGCCTTCAAGGACCCGGCGAAGGAGCTGGAGGGGCGGCAATGACTTTGTTGGCGATTGCAGCCCTCTTTTTTTGTTCCGGTCCGCCTGAATGCCGCGCTACAATCTCAGATAAGTCCGGGCTGCCGGGCGGGCATGAGTACTTCCACGCCCCACCGGTTCGAGCCATTATTATCTTCGGCGGCGACAAGCACGTCGCAAGATGCCGCCCGGTACCCAACCCCGCGCAAGCTTTCTAGCAACTCGGTACGCATATCGAATGTGACGCCCGCGGAGCCCTATGAGAAAAGCGCGAATCAAGGCGGAGCGTGATCGCCCGTTTGGCGCGCAAGAAGTTCGCGGCGGGCGTGTGCGTGTCGCTTTGCGCGCTATTTCCCTTACTCACTCACTTCTCCGGTTGCAATTTACGATCGCAATTCAGGACAGCACTGGAAACTGCGAATCTGGCGGGGCTCTCCGGAAGTTTTGACCGAACTTTGGGGAGCTCTGTCAGAGGCGAAGACTCGGAATTGCCGATCGTTCTATGCGAATCGGCCTAGCCCAAAAGAGGTGCCTCAATGCCACAGAATCAGGAAGCGACCAGACTGAAAGATGCCCGCAGCGCTAACACCCCGTGGAGAAAATGGGGGCCCTACTTAAGCGAACGGCAGTGGGGTACCGTTCGCGAAGATTACAGCCCCGGTGGAGACGCCTGGGACTACTTCAGTCATGATCAGGCTCGATCGCGTGCCTATCACTGGGGCGAAGACGGCCTGGCCGGCATCAGCGACGATATGCAGTATCTCTGCTTTAGCCTGGCGCTTTGGAATGGCAGAGATCCAATCTTGAAAGAGCGGGCGTTTGGTCTGACGAATAGCGAGGCCAATCATGGCGAGGATGTTAAGGAGTACTACTTCTACATCGACAGCACCCCGACGCACTCGTATATGAAGTATCTCTACAAATACCCGCAGGGCGCTTATCCATATCTCGACTTGATCCAAACAAACAGAGGACGCAACCGAGGTGACTTCGAGTACGAGCTCCTGGATACTGGCATCTTCAAGGACGACCGTTATTTTGACGTTTTTGTGGAATACGCCAAACAGGACCCGGAAGATCTCCTGATCCAAATCAGCGTAAGCAATCGAGGGCCTGAGGCGGCTACATTGCACGTGCTGCCGACACTCCTCTTTCGCAATACCTGGACCTTTTGGGCAGGCACTCCGAAGCCATCTTTGAAGCAGGTATCTGGTCAAAAGGGCGTGTCGATTGCTGCAGCCTCACACGCCGAATTGGGCGATAGGTATCTGTACTGTGATGGAGATGTGCCGCTCCTGTTCACCGAAAACGAGACCAATAATGCGCGGCTCTTTGGCGGTCAGAATGCTTCGCCGTACGTGAAAGACGGAATCAACAACTACGTGGTTCAGGGCGACAAGAAGGCGATCAACCCGGAAAAGACCGGAACGAAATGTGCCCCGCATTACGAGTTGAACGTGGGTGCAGGAAAGACATCGACCGTGCGGCTGCGGTTGAGCGATCTTGCTCCCGGTTCAATCGGCGATCCTTTCAAGAGTTTCGCATCGATTATGCAGACTCGGTTAGCAGAAGCGGATGAGTTCTACAAGGCGATTACTCCTCCGCGCGTCAGCGCTGACGAAGCACTCGTGATGCGGCAGGCACTCGCTGGAATGCTCTGGTCAAAACAGTTCTTCTTCTTCGACGTGGACAAATGGCTTGAGGAGCACGGGGTCGATCCGACGAAACCAGGCGCACGTAAAATGCGCAACATGGAATGGTCCCACATGCTGAACCAGAACGTGATCTCGATGCCCGACAAATGGGAGTATCCGTGGTATGCAGCCTGGGACCTGGCGTTCCACACGATAGCGTTGACCACCGTCGATACAGATTTCGCCAAACAACAGCTCGACCTGATGCTGGAGTCGTACTTCCTGCATCCCACGGGTCAGATTCCAGCGTATGAATGGAATTTCAGCGATGTTAATCCACCCGTTCACGCCTGGGCCTCAATCTTCCTGTACCGCACAGAACAGGCTTTGTATGGAAAAGGCGATATCGATTTTCTCAAACGGTCGTTTGCAAAACTGATGCTGAATTTCAGCTGGTGGGTGAATCGCAAAGACCGTTCAGGCAGAAATCTCTTTGAGGGCGGATTTCTTGGCCTTGACAACATCGGCGTCTTTGACCGCAGTTCGCCGCTGCCTACCGGAGGCTACCTTGAGCAGGCGGATGGTACGGCGTGGGTATCACTGTTCTCGCAGAACATGCTGGAAATAGCCGTTGAGCTTGCAGCCCACGACAACCTTTACGATGACATGGCCAAGAAGTTTGCTGAGCATTTCGTCATGATCGCCCACGCGATGAACCAGGTAGGATCCGGTGGTATGTGGGACGAGGAGGATGGCTTCTACTACGATGTTCTCCGGCTCCCCGATGGAGGCGCCGAAAGGCTCAGGGTGCGATCGATGGTGGGTCTGTTGCCCCTATGCGCCACCTGCGTGGTTGAGCCATGGCAGCGCGAAAGGGTGCCGGGTGTAATGAAACACATGAACGAACTCCTGGAGCGTAGGCCTGCTTTGCGCAGCACCATTCATGCAACCGGACCGGGCCACCTGGGATACGGAGAACGCGGCATTCTTGCCCTAGTCAATCAGGACCGGTTACGCCGCATTCTGTCGCGAATGCTGGACGAGAACGAATTCCTCAGCCCTTATGGCATTCGGGCCCTTTCCCGCTACCACAACGACCACCCATATGTCGTACACGTGCAGAACCAAGAATATCGTGTGAACTATCTACCGGCTGAGTCAGACACTGGCATGTTCGGAGGCAACTCGAATTGGCGCGGACCCATATGGATGCCGGTCAATGCACTGTTGATTCGGGGCTTGTTGAGTTACTACCTCTATTACGGAGATAGTTTCAAGATTGAGTGTCCCACCGGCTCAGGCAGGTTGATGAACCTGTTCGAGGTGGCGCGTGAAATTGCCAACCGCCTGGAACGAATCTTCCTGCGGGACGAATCGGGTAGGCGGCCGGTATATGGCGGTACGGAAAAGTTTCAGACTGATCCCAACTGGAAGGACTACCTTCTTTTCTTCGAGTACTTCCACGGCGACAACGGCGCAGGTTTGGGAGCCAGCCATCAGACTGGGTGGACGGGCCTCGTGGCGAAGTTGATTGAGCTTTTTGGTCGTCTTGACGGGCGTCAACTTCTGGAAGGTGGTAGGGAAGCTGGCTTTGTGGAGAGGAAATCTGCAGGTTTCAAGCAGCCGACAGCTGCGTGATGATAGTACACGGCGGCGGAACTTGCACGACATGCCCATGCGTAAAGGGTTCGCGTTATGCACTCCATGGGAGGAATGACGTGGCAAATAAAGACAAGGACAAAAAGCACAAGCACAAGAAGAACAAAGATAAGTCATCCGAGGTCAAAAGACCTGATTCTCAAACCTCTGCACCGGGACAAAGCTACGCCGACCGTGCACCCCTGGATCAGGTGACGTACTGCGAAGCCAAACTTATCCTGAAGCCCGACCGTTTCACTTCGGTGCAGGCCTTCCGCGATTTTGGCAAGATCGTGGTGAAGATGGCGAAGCAGCTCGGTGTTGGTTTTATCCCCGACGAGGAAGCCGGGCTCAGGCCGCAAGTGAGAGAGATCGTTTTCGGCGATACTTTCGATTTTCGTCTGTACAACAACGCGTTCATTCTGCGGCGGCGCATCTCCTACGTCGATGGTTTTCCGGTCGGCGATCCCGAAGTCGTCTTCAAATTCCGGCACCCTGACGAACAGACCGCCGCGGCGGTGGATGTGCGTCCCAAGATTGCTGGTGCATACAGGATCAAGTTCAAAGCCGAGGTCCTCCCCCTGAAAGATGAGATCGGTGGATTTCGCGTCCTGTATTCCCATAACTGCCAGTTCGGAGCGAGCCAGATGTACGATGCCGATAAATTCTCGATGGGGACTTTGGTGAAGGTATTCCCTGCACTCGCCAAGTTAGAGAAGGCGGCCGACGAGAAACTCGGCCTCGTGAACGAAGGCATCGTCGAGGAAGTATTGCTTCCGCTGGGTCAACTCGATTTCGGTAAGGCGCTGGTGGGAAAGTGCGACATCGGGTTGTGGCGCACCCGCGGCGAGCATAAATCCCTGGTCGGTGAGTTCGCCTTCCAGGTCAAGTTCGCCCGCAAAGAAGACGTCGCGGAAAAGCAGAAGAAACTGGTTGGGCAGTTCTACGTTGAATTGCAGCGGGAGGTGCAAGACTGGTTGGCGTTGGGTGTGACCAAGACCGGCATGGTTTACCGCCTCAAGGGGAATGAGCCCCAAAGCCATGAATGAGGCAGGCTCGAACCCCGCGCTTCAAACAACAACTCGCGCAGCAGGGGCGCCCAAGGAAGTCTCCATCGCGCAGATTTTCCTCGAGTTCTTGATCATTGGGTCGACCAGCTTCGGCGGTGTCGTGCCTTACCTTCGCGGCAACCTCGTCAACAAACGGCATTGGATCGATGATAAGGAATTCGTGGAGATGCTCTCCATCAGCCAAAGCCTCCCCGGGCTGAACGCGACAAATATGGCGGTCCTGGTCGGGGAGAAGTTGCGCGGCGTGATGGGCTCAATCGCCGGCATCCTCGGGATGTGTCTCCCTGGCGCATTGCTGATGTTCGCAGTGGGCATCTTTTATCACAACCACGGAGACCACGTCTGGGTCACAGCGGCGTTGAAGGGGGTGGCTGCCGCTGCAGTCGGCTTGATCCTGTCAACAGTTGTCGGACTCAGCAAGAAGTCCCTCTCCAGCAACTTTGATTTCGTCTTCCTTGCATTGACGGTGATTGCCGTGAACCGGTTGCATTTGGGGGTCCCGCGATCGCTGATCGCGGTTGGAATTCTGGCGATTTTCTTCCATTATCCTCGCAAAGAGCAGAAAGCGAGTGCGACGTCATGAACGAAATCCCAGCTCTGATTCGCGTCTTCTCGTATTTGTCGATCCTCACTGTGGGCGGAGGCATGGCGGCCTTCCCCGAAATGAAAATCCTGACGGTCGATGTCCACAAGTGGATGACCTTCCCGCAACTGATCCACATGTACAGCGTCGGGCAGATGGCGCCCGGTCCCAACATGATGATGATCGTCTCTATTGGGCAATGGGCGGCTGGAACGCTAGGCGCGATTGTTGTACTGCTGGCATTCTTCGGGCCGACGGCGATACTGGCGTTTGCAGTGGGTCGTGCATGGAAGAAGCTGGAGAAATGGCCGTGGCGGACCTCCATTCAGCAGGGCCTGGCTCCGGTGTCGATCGGACTGTTGCTGGCGGGCTGTTTCACCATGGCCAGAGGTGCCATTACCGACCTGGAAACAGGAGCAATTGCCGTGGGCGTCCTGCTGATCTTGCTGCGGTACAAGATCAATCCTGCACTTCTGGTCGCGGCAAGCGCAGTGGTCGGGGTGCTCACGTTTCTGCCTAAATAGTGCGAATTCGTCCCATAGGGTCACTACGGTCCTGATCGTTCCTGGCCACCGCACCACATTTGGCACTTGAAATGAACTGTCACTAGTAGCAGTTTCTTCCCTCTATCGCGTGACGTATAAAAAGGACACTCCTGATCTGGGGTTGCCGGCCAAGAGCAATACGGATGCACCGAAGGAAGCGCTCAGGCCCGCGAACGAGAACATGCAATTGAGTGAGTCGATTTGGCGCCATTCGGCGCTGATCCTGTCAGCATTTCAAACCTCGCGAAGAGACAGGAGAAAAGTCATGTTGCAACAGACTCGCAAAGCAGTGGCGGCAATTGGATTTGGCTTCGCATTGACGTTTGCGGTGTCCCAAGTGGCAGCGCAGGACGTGAAAAAGCAACTCCATGCCTGGAGTAGATTTCTCGAAGTTCCACACATACAAGTGGGTCCCCATCCAAGGTGGCGCCCATCCAAACCAAATCGTAGACCAGGAAATCAAGCAGTCTGTCGATTCGCAGCTGGCTTCGAAGGGTCTGACTAAAGCCGACGGCGATAGGGCTGACCTTTTACGTGGGCTAGCAGGTTGCCGTCGATCAGCAGCACGGCTGCTTTCGTGAAAAGGGGAGAAACGCCAACAGACCGCCCCAAAGCCACAACCCCATCTGCGGAGGGAAGAACATGATCAGGAGTTTCACGAAGCAGTTTCTGTCAATTGCATTATCTGTCCTGCTGGTCTGCGTGCCTGCGACGCATGAAGCTGGAGGTCAACAAGCACCACCCACAGAACAGACCGGATATTCGGGACAAGGTGCCCCGCTGGGAGCGGACGAGTTGCAGCAACTGCTCGCGCCCATCGCCCTGTATCCGGATGCTTTGGTCGCGCAGATTCTTGGAGCTTCGACTTTTCCTGATCAGGTTAATGACGCCGCGGGTTGGCTTCAGCAGAATCAGAGCTTCACCGGCAAGGATCTAATGCAAGCAGTCGATGCCCAGCAATGGGATCCGAGTGTGAAAGCGCTCACACAGTTTCCCTCGGTGCTTGACAACCTCGCGAAGAATCTCAGCTGGACTTCCGCGCTGGGCGAGGCGTATCACACCCAGACTGCCGATGTCATGGCAGCCGTTCAGGTTCTGCGAGCAAAGGCGCAAGCTGCCGGAAACCTGAAATCAGGCTCACAGATCACGGTTGTGCAAGAGTCGCCGCAGACGATCATCATTCAGCCTGCGAATCCGCAGGTAGTCTACGTCCCCACTTACAACCCCGCGGTAGTCTATGGCTATCCCTATGTAACTCCCGGATACAGCACCCCCGCCGTTGTTACAACAGGTGTCCTGGCATTCGGGGCCGGCATCGCGGTGGGCGCGATGATGAGCGGCGGTTACGGTTGGGGTTATAGCAGCTGGAATTGCAACTGGCACAGTACCACCGTCGTATATCACGGTGGTTCCTACTACGGTAATGCTGCTTGGCACGGCGGGTATTACGGGTCCAGTGGCGCTGCATATGGTCCCAATGGCTCCGCGCACTACAGTCAGGGCTATAACCCCTCGACCGGGACCTATGCCCGTGGCGGGACGGTGTCGAACGGTTATGGCTCCGCAAGTGCAGCCCATGCATACAACCCGAGAACGGGTGCATCAGCCTCTACCGTGCAAGGTTCCAACGCCTACGGGAGTTATGGAGCTTCAACGGCTTCGAAGAACGGAAACACCGCTTATGGCCAGCATCAAACAACCTCTCAAGGAACCACCGGGCAAGTTCACACTACCAACGGTGGCTCAGCATACGGTGCATCGGGAAAGTACGGCAACAGCGCAGCGGTGGGTCAGACCGCAAACGGTAACAAATACGCTACAGCGAATGGAAACACCTACAAGAACACTGGAAGCGGCTGGAGCGGGAACTCGAACAATACCCACCCATCCGGTTCAAGCTATTCGGGCAGCAATTCCGCTGCCAAGGGCTGGGGAGGGCAGGAGAAATCCGGCGGATCATCGGCCTTCAGCAGTGGCGGCGGAGGATGGCAAGCCAGATCGGCGAGTGCTCGCGGGGCATCAAGTATGGGCGGTGGTGGCGGCTGGGGTGGTCGCGTACGTAGATGAAACGCAACCGCACTGTTGCGGAACGAGACGAGTTTTTATGAATGGTATTGGTGAACGGCTCACGGTCGAAGTTTTGGGAGATTCATATGTCGCTCAAGACCAGCAAAGTCGGTACTAGAACCTGGTTAACCTTGTTGGCACTGGTCATCCCACTTGTCGCTTGCAAGAACTCCGAGGCTCCTTCGTACAAGGTGTTTGCTTCCCCTGAGGACGCAGGTAATGCGCTGCTGCAAGCGGCCAAGTCGGGGGATCAAAACGCGGTGCTTGCAATCTTCGGCCCGGAATCGAGGAAGATCATCTACTCTGGTGATGCTGTACAGGATAAGGCCGCGGCTGACGCATACGTGCGAGCGTATGGGGTGATGCACCGCTGGCGGAAGATGCCCGATGGGACACAAGTCTTGCTGGTCGGAGCCGATAATTTTCCATTCCCGATCCCGTTGAAAAGGACAAGCGACAGCCAGTGGTTCTTCGACGCGGGAGCAGGAAAAGAGGAGATATTGAGGCGTCGTGTTGGGCGAAATGAGCTGGCAGTTATCGACATTTGTAATGCCCTGGCCGACGCGCAGGCCGAATACTTCTCCCAGCGTCACAATGACGGAAACACGGGACAATACGCAGTGAAGTTTATAAGTGACCCCGGAAAGCAGAACGGTTTGTACTGGGATTCACCGCAGGGTCAACCCCAAAGTCCGCTTGGACCTCTGGCTGCATTCGCAACATCTGAAGGGTATAGCGTAAAGCCGGAATCACATAAACCTTTCCAAGGCTACTACTTCCGCTTGCTGAATCGGCAAGGTAATCACGCGCCCGGCGGTGCAAAGGATTATTTGGTGAATGGGAAAATGGTCGGCGGCTTTGCCTTTGTCGCCTATCCAGCCGAATACGGCAACTCAGGTGTTATGACCTTCATGATCAACCAGGACGGCGTACTCCTCCAAAAGGATTTGGGGAAGAATACGACCCAAACCGCAACCGCAATGACCCAATTCGATCCCGATCCCGGCTGGACCATCGTAGCGCAATGACCAGTTTCATGATGGAAGGAGCCTCCGCTCTAGTTGGCTGCGACCTTTCGGCTCGTCTTCCGATTCGAAAAACGGCAATACGACCGGGTCCGTAAGAGATCTTGACATTGCGCCTCATGCTCTACGCCAACAATGCACTTTTGTCGCGTACGCCAACCGAGGGTAAGAATCTCGACGAGCGCAAAACTTCCGACTCACAGATCGTAGTTTGGAATCACCTGAGTTGTGCCTGAACCTACACCTTAAGGAACGGCCGGATCGAGGAGATCCGGCCGTTGATTTTGTTGGATTTTTGAAGCGAGTCTTCAGAGGGCTTTTGGAACAGGGGTTAAGGGGCAGTGGATTCGCGCTGCAGTATCCGATCGACGTCGCGGCGAAGAGATTCGGCGCACAATGATGCAGTGGCGTGCCGATGAATACGACCGTTTGAAGTCATATGCTCCCGCAACTGCCATGCGGTACTGGTGTGCCAGTGCCGTCTCAATCATCTCGTGTGAGAACTTGTGCGACTCGTGCAACACTGTCGAACCCAGACCACGGAATCCGTGACCTGTCTGGCGACCCTTGTATCCCATGCGGCCCAGTGCCATCAGAATCGCCATATTCGACATTGGGCAGACCAGCTTTTTGTCGCCGTTCATTCTGGCTTCAGCCATCTGTTGCACTGTGCGCAGGATGGCCAGCGCCTGACGTGACAGCGGAACCGTGTGCGGCTTGTTTGCTTTCATCCGTTCGGCGGGAATCTTGATCAGCTTTTCATCCCAAATGATCTCCGAAAACTTCAAACCTATCAGTTCTCCAGTTCTAAGCATGGTGAGTGCCAGCAGCTTCATTGCCAGCGCCGTCTGTTGCATCCCTGCGTATGAGTCGATGTCACGGAGCAACTTGGGCAGTTCTTCGAGCGGTAGACGTGCGTGATTGGATTGGGTGTCGTTGTTGTGTCCCTCGAAGATCGCGTCAGGTTCGATACCGGCGATATCCTTTGCGACATTCGATTCAATGTGACCGTGGTCGGCTGCATAGTTGAGAACCTGACGAACGACCATCAGGCAGCGGTCGGCGGTCTACCTGCCGTGGTCCTGTTCGATCTGTTTGGCGAACGCCACCACCTGTGCTCTCGTGAGTTTGTTGCAGTCAATCGCTCGCAGTTCCGGCAACATGTGATTGTCGAGTCTGCCTTTGGTCGTCTTGTAGTGGCGTGGCGCGCTCTTCGTCTTGTGCAGTGCCAACCAATCAGCAGCCATACTCTCGAAGGACGTATCGACGGCAGCTTTCTGTGCCTGTTTCTCGGCCTGACGTTGTGCGGATGGATCGACCTGTTGTGCGACCAGTTTGCGAGCCTGCTGGTGTGCCTCACGTGCCTCTGCGAGTGATAAGTCAGGGTACTGTCCCAGTGCCAACAACTTCTGTTTTTCGTCGATCCTGTAGCGATACCGCCACAGCTTCGAACCACTCTCTGTGACGTGCAAATACAGGCCACCTTGGTCACCCATTTTGTACGCTTGCCCCGTTGTTTTCGCGCCCTTGATTTCAGTGTTTGTCAGCATTCCTGTCCCCCCGTCTCTCATGCGTTAGAAAAACGACTACAAGACACACGAGACCACCAAATTAGAGATACCACCAGCCTTTTGGACGTCCGAAAGAGGAGATACCACCAGCCGTACCACCAGTGGAGTGTGGCTGTAGGCGAACCGTGAAGGAATTCTGGCTGATATTTGCCTACTAAAGTGATTTTGTAGAGGGGAATACTGAACGGCAGTGAACTGCCGTGAACGATAGCGAACCTGAATTGGAAGGGGGGCTGGCGGAGAGAGTGGGATTCGAACCCACGTTAGAGTTTCCCCTAAACACGCTTTCCAAGCGTGCGCCTTCAACCACTCGGCCATCTCTCCTGAGCAAGCGGCTCTACTTGAATTTATCACAGTGGAGTCTTGCGCTTGAGGCGCAGCGAAAGAGCCCAAGTTCGGACGCGCGTTCTCAATTGGAGCCAGAAATGAAATCGTTTACTTGTCGAGCTGGATTGATTTATAGTTCCCCTTTGAAATCCGCATTGAACTTCGTTGGAGCTTAGGAAAGAGGATTGTGTCTATGTCTGGTATTTCTCGGCGTGACCTACTGTATTCAGGAATGGCACTCTCAGCTTCTTCAATGGTGACGCGATCGGCCTGGGGAAGAACGGCCGCGTTGATGTCGGGCTATTCCGATCCAACATCCGTTGAAGCCATGGCCGCCGTTGCGCCACGTGAGCATCTACTTTTCGATTTCGGCTGGAAGTTTACCTTGGGCAACGGCGCGGACCCCGCGAAGGACCTCGGTTTCGGCAACGGCCAGGGCGACTTTGCGAAGACGGGGGACTTTGAATTTGCAAAGGCGAAGTTTGACGACTCGAAGTGGCGCACACTCAATCTGCCCCACGACTGGGCTGTGGAATTGCCTTTTGTGCGCGACGAAGTGCAGAACTCGCATGGATTCAAGCCGCTCGGACGGCGTTATCCGGAGACCAGTGTTGGTTGGTACCGGCGTTCTTTCGATATTCCAGAGAGCGACAAAGGTCGCCGCATCTTGGTGGAATTCGACGGTGCCTTTCGAGATGTCCTGGTGTTTGTGAATGGATGCTTCATCGGTCGCAACGACAACGGCTACGCTCCGTTTCAATTCGATCTCAGTGACTTCCTCGCGTACGGGAAGAAGAACTATATCGTTGCGCGCGTGGACGCCAGTTTCGGCGACGGCTGGTTTTACGAGGGCGCGGGCATCTATCGCCATGTTTGGCTTACCAAGACCGACGCACTGCATCTGGGCAAGTGGGAGAGCTATGTCCGTTCGGAGTTGAACGGCAACTCCGCGATGCTGACCGTCGGAACAATGGTGAAGAACGAAGGGAACCAGGTCGAGTCGGCCAAGGTGAGATGGCAGATTCTGGATGCTGAGGGAAAGACCGTCGCTACTGCCGAAGCACCAGCGCAATCGATCGCGGCCGACGGTTCGGTAAACTTCATTGCGACTGCCACGCTGGCGAATCCCGCGCTGTGGTCGGTCGAGCAACCTAATCTCTATCAGGCGATCGTGACGGTTGAATCAGGAGGCAAACCGCGTGATGCTGAGCGTGTGAGCTTTGGTGTGCGCACTGCGAAGTTTACGGCCGACAAAGGCTTCTTCCTGAATGGCAAGTCCGTGAAGATTCAAGGCACGTGCAATCACCAGGACCATGCGGGTGTCGGCGCGGCGGTGCCGGATGCGCTGCAGTGGTTCCGGCTCGCAGTGCTGCGCGAGATGGGCGGCAATGCCGTGCGCACTTCGCACAATATGCCAACGCCCGAGTGGGTGGAAGCCTGCGATCGCATGGGCATGATGATGATGTGCGAGACGCGGCAGATGAGTTCGAATCCCGAGGGAATGGCGCAACTGGAAGTGATGGTGAAACGCTATCGCAACTCGCCGTCGATCATCTTATGGTCCATTGGGAACGAGGAGAACCAGTTGCAGGGGCCGATGGCCGAACAGGGCGCTCGCATTGCCGCCGAAATGGTGCGGCTGTGCCACGAACTCGATCCGACGCGCGTGGTTTCGGCTGCTGTAAATGGAAACAACGAGCAAGGCGTTTCGGATGCGTTCGACATTATTGGATTCAATTACGATTTGAAACTTCCAGACAAATATCACCAGGAACATCCGAACCGGCCGATTTATGGATCGGAGACGTCGAGCGCGATCGGAACGCGCGGTGTTTATGCGTCGGATCCCTTGCGGAATACGGTGAACTCTTACGACGGTGTTGTTCCATGGGGCGAGACTGCGGAGGAGTGGTGGAAGTTCTACGGCACGCGCGAGTGGGAGGCTGGCGGATTTGCGTGGACGGGCTTTGATTATCGTGGCGAGCCAACGCCATACGGGTGGCCCTCGATTAACTCGCAGTTCGGCATCGTGGACATGTGCGGGTTCCCGAAGGACAACTTCTACTACTACAAGGCTTGGTGGGGCAAGGATCCGGTGATGCATGTATTTCCGCACTGGAACTGGACGGGCAGGGAAGGCGACGAGATTCCGGTATGGGTGTACTCGAACCTGGATGAGGTGGAGTTGTTCGTCAACGGCAAGAGCCTCGGCAGTCAGAAGGTTCCTCATCTTGGCCATGTCGAGTGGAAGGTGCGATACGAGCCGGGCGCGATTGAAGCGCGAGGAAGCAAGGACGGCAAGGTGGTTCTGACGGACAAACGGGAGACGACCGGACCGGCGGCGACGATTCGATTGACTGCAGATCGTACCGATATCAACGCTGACGGCGAGGACGTCGCAGTGATCAAGGTGGAGGGCCTGGACAAGGATGGGCGGCTGGTGCCGATCGCGAACAATCGTATCGCGTTCAAGATTACGGGGAACGGCGCGTTGATCGGCGTCGGCAATGGCGATCCAAACTGCCAGGAGAGCGATAAGGCTCCGAAGCGCTCACTCTTTAATGGGTTCGCACAGGTGATCGTGCAGACAACGAGGGAGCCCGGCGAGATTCAAATTGAAGCGCACAAAGACGGCTGGGACGGCGCAAATCTTACTCCGGCGACGATCACCATCAAGTCGAAACAGGTGGAGCTACGGCCGACGGTGGGATAAAGGCAGCGAATCAGGAACTAGCGACACTCCGGCTGTACTCGTTTTGCTCTGACACCGTAAACGTCCGACTTTGCAGTCTAAGGTCCTTAGGCGCCGCACGAGTGAACCGTGGGACTAGGTGACGGAATCGCTCAACAAAAAACGGGCTTGGGCCTCTGACGTGAATTTGCCGGACGACCCAAGCACCGCGTTTCGACCGCTCAGAATTTAATCTTCAAGCCATATTCCAGGACGCGTGCGGCACCTTGGCTGAAGACGCCCGAGCCGTTTCCGGTGCGGAGTGCATTCCGACCATACTGGTCTGCATCAGAATACGAGCTATCGGTACCGTTTGCGGATCCCGGAATGTTGGTCGTATCGAGTGCGCCAGTGAGGTTCCCATAGTTAGACATATTGAACAGGTTGAATGCGCTGAAGCTGGGTTCGAGGGCAAAGGCTTCACCAAGGCGCGCCCACTTGAACTGACGACTCACGGTGAGGTCGAACGTGCGCAGGCTTCCATTCCCGACGTTGTTGGTCGGTGGTGCAGCAATGGTCCTCGTCACTGCGCCCAATTCTGAGAGTTCCGCCGCCGTGAAGAGCGGCGCATTGGTGGTTGGATTGTTGGTTGAAGTCAGGACTTGGCCTGCCGGGGTCAACTTTCCCGCTCCGCTTGCATTGTAGTTGGCAATCACGCTGCTCAGTTTGCCGGGACTGACTGAACGCATAAAGGCGCCTGATTTGTAATCAGGCAGGATGTCACCTGTTGTGCCGTCACCAGTGAGGTCGGAGCTGAAGATTTCACCGGCCCCGTTTGTTCCATTGGGGGTGTTCAAAGTGAGCGTCGTCGGCAGTGCGGAGTAGTAGTGGCCAATGATGTTCGTCATGATGCCGCCGCGCCACTCGAATGTGCCGCCGTAAGAGAGTTGATGGGTGCGGTCCGTTCCCGCGGGTCCGATCCATTTCAGCGGATTGTTGTTGTCGACCGACGCAGGCGTAAAGTTCTGATCGGCACCGCCGGAACTGACGAAGCGCGACAGCGTGTAGGAGACTTCGAAATTGGACGCCTTCAAACCATAGATCGGAACCCGTGCGCTCTGGCGCAGGTTGGTCTGGAGTCCGTTGTACACCGAGCGACCCAACGGATAATTGAAGCTCATCTGACCGAATGCTGGATTCGATCCGGCAAACGCTGCACCCGTATCCGCCGTGAGGCCGAGTGCGCTTGCGGGTGCTCCAGAAAGCGCGGCCTTTCCAGAATCTAGTCCGTTAACAGCGAAATCGGTGATTGTCGCCCCGCTCACTGCGCCCGAATTCGGGTCTGTGTGCAGGCCAGGGCAGGCTGTAATTGCCTGGTCGATGGTGTTCACTCCGCACTGCGACAGAGTGCTCGAAATTGCATTCGCCGCGGCATTCGCGTTCAGGTATTTCACATCGCCGACGTGGTTCTTATCGATCGACTGTTGAATGTGCAGGCCTACGTTGCGGACGTAGTCGGCCGAGGCAATTCCACCCTTCCAGACCTCGCGCTGGACACCAATATTGAATTGGACCGAGCGGCCGGTGCGGAAGTCTGGCGCGTAGAGTGAGTCGCCATTCGGCCCTTCAGAAAGTGAGTTTGCAACGTAGTTGGCGTTGCCGACCGGCCCCACCTTCTTGGTGTTGGCCTGATAGAGGCTCTGCAACTGGCCAAAGTACGGTGCAGCCACGCTGATGGCGTCTCCCCATAGCGAGCTCAAAGTGGTTCCGTCGCTGAATTGCGAGAAGACCGAGCCGTCGGGCATCTTGAAGCTGCTGGTTCCGGATGAGAGAAACTCGTTCCCCCAGAACAGGCCGCTCTTCAGCCGCGCCGGGCGGTCGAAAAGGATGTTATTGAAGATGTTGTTCTCAAAATAGAGTCCCATACCTCCGCGGATAACAGTCTTTCCGTTTCCCTTGAGATCGTAGGCGAAGCCTGCTTTCGGACCGAAGTCTTCATTTGGCTGATTTATTCGGAATCCCAAACCTTGCTGCAGGGCATCGAGCAGGTTGCCGCTGCTGCAAGGCGAGGCGCTGCCCCACACGGCAACGGCATCGGAGCAAGGAATCGGGGCCAGGTCAGAGTCGCTGCGGCCGGTGTCGTGGGAGTAGCGGACGCCGTAGTTTACTGTGAGCCTCTGTCGCAGCTTCCAGGTATCACCGAAATAGAGTCCCATCCGCCAGTCGCCTTGACCGCCCGCAGGATAGCCGAAAGAGGCTGTCTCTGTGTTGAAGCCTTCCCCGTTGCCCATAAAGATGTAGGCGGTTGTATAGGCCGTTGGGTCGCTGGCGTTCCAGCTACCGCCAATACCGACCGGACCGGCCGAGAAATTTCCTTGATCTTCAGGCGCGAATCCAAAGAAGCTTGCAAATCCGCCACCGAGGATCCGGTTCACGCTAACGCCAAAATTGAAAACGTGCGCTTTGAGTGTGAGCCCTGCATCGTATCGAACCTGCTTATCAGATTGATAGGTTTGCTGAGGAGCCAGAAGGTTGGGGCCGGTGACAACATCCGAGATGAAGAGCTCTACGCCCGGTGCAGCATTCGGCACACCTGATTCGGTTTCGTCCGCGATCAAGTTGTGGAATTTCAAATAGCTGTAGCGAATGCTGTGCGAGAATTTCCCAGTCACGAAGTCCGCGCCGCCTGCAAAAGCGGGAGTATTGTCCTTGTTACCGTAGCGCGAGTATCCGTAGTTATACGTAGCATCGTCGAGGTTGTCCTCGTAGGCGACGCGGAAGAAGAGATGAATGCCCTTGGGGGCGTTGTAGTCTTCGCGGCTGACATAGTAGTTGTCGCGGAAGGGCGCGTCGTAACCGCCGTTGAGCGCCGTGAAGGGGGCGAGGACAGATACGGCATTGAAGGAGTCTTGCTTCACGCGCTCCGCGCTTCCGAAGAAGAAGAGCTTGTCCTTGAGGATTGGTCCGGCGAGCCGTCCGCCCATCTGGTTGCGTTGGAAGGGATAGTTGGTGGCATCGGGCCCCGCTGCGGCACCGGACCGCTCGTCGCGGAACAGGCCGAATCCCAACCCGTGGAAGCTGTTCGAGCCCGCCCGCGTGCTCACGGTGACCGCTCCGGAACTCGTGAGTTCGTTGGAAATATCGAGGGACGAACGGCTCATCTGGAATTCTTCGATCGACCCTTGGCTCACGTTCAGCGTGGTGGTGCCGACGGTCTCGTCGGAAATGTCCTGACCGTCAAGAAGAATGCGGGCGGTGCGGCCATTCACGCCGTTGAATGAGATGGAGGAGTAGCCGGCTTTGGTGGGATCAAAGGTTTCGCCGCTTTGCAACTGAACGCCTGGTTCCAACTGCGAGAGATCGAGAAAGTTGCGTCCGCTGATGGGCAGGTTGTCGATCTGTTGCGAAGTGAGCACGCCTTCTACGGTGGACTGCGAGGTATTGACTTGCAGCGTGTCTGTGCTGACAATGACCTGCTCGCTTGTTTTTCCGATTTTGAGCTTGAGGTCGCCGTTCGTGACGGTGCCGATTTGCACGGTGAGGGTGGTGGAGACCTTCGCAAAATTCTCTGCACTGACCACCAACTGATATCTGCCCGGAACGAGTGAAGCGATGCTAAAGAATCCGGCCGAGTCCGTGGTGAGAACTTTGCGGGCGCTCGTGTCGAGATTGGTCAGAGAGACTGTGGCTCCCGGCAGAACCGCCCCATTGGGGTCGGAAATGGTTCCCTGGATCGCGCCTGCCGAAGTGCTTGCCTGTCCGTATGCTGTGCCAGCGGCGAGGACCGCTATGGCAAAGGTGAATAGAAAATACACGAAAGCTAGACCAAGTCTGAACGAGTGCCGCATGGGCGCCTCCCCAAAAGAAGTTGTGAGTCTTAAAGCTGATGTAGTTGCGCCGCTTCCTGAGGTGTGCAGGTCAAAACGTTTACGTAACGGAAACAGGCGTTTAATCAAAATTGCGCAGGATCGTCACACACGTCGGTGATCGTCGGCACAACGGCGTGTGATGAAGCTTCGCATTGAGTCGAGGGACGACGGAAACTGGATCGCATACATGCAGAGCAAACCGCAGAGAATTCACCTATTTACGCGAGATAGTGGTCGGCAGATATACTTGCGGGTTCTTCGAATTCAGGGAGCGACAGCGCATGTGGCGATTGAGTTGGATGTGGGTGGGAGCTTGTGCGGCGGCCTCACTGGCGATGTTCGGACAAGCGACACGGACGGGGCCGGTCCATCTGCAGGTGGACGACACGCGCCAGCCGCTGGGGATTGACGATGCGACGCCGCGGTTTTCGTGGCAACTCGAGGACGCGACGCGCGGGGCGCGTCAGACGGCATATCGCGTGCTGGTGGCGACGCGGACGGACTTGCTGACAGACGGCAAGGCGGATGTGTGGGACAGCGGCGAGGTTTCGTCAGGGCAGTCCCTGAACGTGAAGTATGCGGGGCCGGCGGTGAAGCCGAGTACGCGGTATCGGTGGCGCGTGGAGACGTGGGGTTCGGATGGAAAGCCGTATCCGGCTAGCGAGGCGCAGTGGTGGGAGACGGGGTTGCTCAGCCAGGACTGGCGCGGAGCCTGGATCGGGTGGGAGACGGCAGAAGAGGCTGCAGTTCGAAAAGCGCCGTCGGTGTGGATTGCAAATCCCGATGTGATTCCGGGGAGCGCGATGCCGAATAGCGAACAGAGATTTGCATATCGGATTTCAATAACAGTGGGCAAACCCGTGGAGCGGGCGGTGTTGTTTGCCACGGGCGAGGACACAGTTGCGGCATGGGTGAACGGCGAGCGAGTGATGACGGCGGCGGCGTATCCGCCATATCACCATTTGCCGTGGAAGAAGTTCGTGCGCGCGGATGTGACTGCGCAGATGGCGGAGGGCCGCAACACGATCGCCATCGAGAGCGTGCACTACATCGACAAGTACGGTGAGGCGAAGAGAAAAGATGCGCCGCCGATGATTGCGACAGTCGTGCTCCTCTATAAGGATGGGAGCGCGGCGGAGTTTGGGAGCGACGGAACATCGAAGAGTGTGGCTTCTCCTGCGAAAGGTTGGGAGAAGAAGGACTTTGATGACACCGGATGGAAGAACGCGACGGTGTGGATGCAGGCGAAGGGGCCGGAGGAGCATCCGGTGCTGCAGCCGTGGATTCCGGACAGCGTGAAGGCGCTGCGAAAGACGTTTGATGCCGGCGGCCGGGTGAAATCGGCGCGGCTGTATGCAACGGCGCTTGGGACGTATCAGTTGTTCGTGAATGGCAAGCCCGCGAGCGACAACGTTCTGGCTCCGGGGTGGACTGATTATCGCGAGCGCGTGCTCTACCAGACCTACGATGTGACTGCGCTGGTGAAGAGCGGGAAGAACGTGATAGGAGCGCTGCTGGCTCCGGGGTGGTACTCGACTTCGCTGGAGTGGTTGCAACAGCCGAACAATTACGGCGATACGCCACCGGCCCTCAAGGCGGAGCTGCGGATTGAGCACGACGATGGCCACGTCGAGTGGATTGTGACGGACGCGAGCTGGCAGACGAACACGTCGCAGATCTCGAAGGCGGAGTTGTACGACGGAGAGACGCAGGACTTGCGGCTGGTACGCGATGGATGGGACACTACGGAGTTTGCCGCTGAGGGCTGGAAGCAAGCCGAGGTTTTTCACCCAACGCAGATCAGCGTGGAGGCGCAAGAGTTCCCCGCAATTCGCGGGGAGAAGACGTTGCCGGCGAAGGCGATGACGACGCCAAAGCCGGGTGTGTTCATGTACGACTTCGGACAGAACTTCGCGGGCGTTGAAAGAATTGTGACTGCGGGACCGGTGGGCACAGACGTTCAGGTACGCGTGGGCGAGGCACGGAATCCGGATGGGACTCTGTATACGGAGAATCTGCGCACGGCGAAGGCTACGGATCATTTCATCTTAAGTGGAAAAGGAACGGAGGAACTTGTACCGCACTTCACGTTTCATGGTTTTCGATATGTCGAGATCACAGGGCTGAAGAGTGCGCCGCCAGTGAGCGATGTATCTGCACTGGTGCTTCACACGGATTTTCCAATTACGGTGAAACTGCAGACCGGCAACGCCATGATCAACAAACTGTGGAGCAATATTCTGTGGGGGCAGCGGTCGAATTTTGTGGGGCTCCCGACTGATTGTCCGCAGCGGGATGAGCGGCTCGGGTGGTCGGCCGATGCGCAAGTGTTTTGGCGTGCGGCGTCGTACAACGCAGCGCTGGCTCCGTTTACGCGGAAGTTTGCGGCGGATTTGCGCGGGACGCAGGTGGGTACGCCGTACTACGGGATTTATGCGCCGGGAACAGCAAGCATTTCGCCGGGAGTAGCAGCGGCGTGGAGCGATGCGGGCGTGATTATTCCGTGGACTTCGTGGCTGCAGACGGGCGACACCAGCGTGATCGACGAAAACTGGCAGGCGATGAGGAAGTATGTGGACGCGATCGATGCGCGGAATCCCGATGGGATCTGGCATAACGATTCGGGAATTCCATTTGGCGACTGGCTGTCGCTCGAAGGGCGCACTCAGGAGGACATCGTAGCCACGGCGTACTGGGCGTACGACGTCAACATGCTGCAGCAGATGGCGCATGCGACCGGACGCGCAGAAGCGGAGCAGCACTACGCCGTGCTCGAAGAGAAGATTCGCGAGGCATTCGAGAAGAAGTTTGTGCAGGCGAATGCTTACATCCCGGGGGCGGACAACAGTCCTTCGCCGTTCGGCGACATTAATAATCCCAATGCGAAGGCAAAGGGCGGCGACACGCAAACGAGCTACGTGCTGGCGCTCCATATGAATCTTTTGCCGGAGGCGATGCGCGAAGAGGCGGCAGGACGGCTGGTGAAGAAGATCGAGGAGAATCATGGGTTGCTTGGGACGGGATTTGTAGGCACTCCGTACTTGCTCGAGGAATTGACTAAAACCGGCCACACAAAGCTGGCGTACGATCTGCTGCTGAGCACGGGAATGCCATCGTGGGGATACGTCATCGATCATGGTGGGACTACTACGTGGGAGCGGTGGAACGGCGATGAGATGATGGGCGATCCGCAGATGAATTCGTACAACCATTATGCGTATGGCGCGGTAGCGGACTGGATCTATCGGTACGCCGCGGGAGTGGATGCGTCGCCGCTGGATGCGGGATTCCACACGGTGGTGCTGCACCCGGTGTTCGATGTGCGATTATCGCCGCTCGAGTTTAGCTATGCGTCGTCGTATGGGGAGATTCGATCGGGCTGGACCGTGAAGGGCAAGACGATTGAGTGGAATGTGACGCTGCCGGCGAATACGATAGGGCAGTTGGAATTGAAGGCAGACGAGGAAGCACGCTACAAGGTCGATGGGGTTCGATTGATCGAGAGCCCGCTGGTGAAAAAGGTCGATGGCGGGTTTGAACTGGCGGCGGGGAGTTATCGGTTTGTTATAGACAGGGAATAGGGGTTAGGGAATAGGGATTAGGAAACCTGTCAAGCATTGGCGCGGAAGACTGTGATTTGATTTGGGTCTGGCTGTGCATTCGTGCGTAGCCACGGCTTCTCGGCCAAGGTCAGCGTGCAAGGTCCGAGCGTGCAGACTGTAATAGCTCGATGTGTACTCTCTCTTTGCAGTCTTCTCAGCACCATTTTCAATGTGTTACCGGTGAAGGGCGTGTACAGGTAGAAGACCGTTCCGGTGGAGAGATCGGCATCGCCCGCGCACTGCCGGATGAACGTGACACGGTCGAGGCCCAGATTGCGGGTGCAGTCCCGGGCGCTTGCAACGTAAGCAGGCTCGATTTCGATTCCGATGCTGTGGGCGCCGGTCAGAATCGCGGCGAGAATGGGGACGTGACCCAGTCCCGATCCAAGATCGATGAGCGTGTCGGATCCAGATAATCCACTGATCTGAATCATTTGAAAAATGTGACGAGCAGGCGTGGGTTGATAGAAGACCATCTCGGGTTCCGGCTGAGGTGCGTTGTAAGGTTCGCGAAGCTGAAGAACGCCGCTGATCAACTCGTCGAGATAGTCGTAGCCCAGGCCCGGCGCCGGTGCATTTTGCTGGTCACCGCAGAGCTTAACCCATCGCAGCAATTCAGACGGCGGAAGCCCATTCCGGATTTGATCGCGGATGGAGCGGTAGATCGCAGCGTTCGCAGATTCGAGCCTGCCGCGGAGTACAGTCGCACGTTCGACGATGCGGGCGGGACCTGACGCGGCCATGAGAGCCGTTCCGTCCGCCTCTCCGAAATGGGCGTCCAGTTCGTCGAGCACTTCCATGCGCTGACGCAGTTGATCAGGATCGAAGAGCGACGCGTCGGCCTCGAAGTGCGCGATAAGGTTGTCGAGCTCGGTTGTCACTGTTTCATCCAACTCGTAGTGATCGTATCCCACTCATGCGCAAAGAGCGCGCATGAATGGGGCACACCCGGATGCCACGGGACTCCTTATAGATTAGAGAGATGGTCCACACACGTGCCAGGTGGAGAACGGAGCTTGCGGCGATGATTGCGCTTGCCGTCCCCGTCGTGCTCAGCGAGCTCGGCTGGGTAGCCCAGGGGGTCGTGGACAACATCATGGTGGGACGGTTGGGGCCTGTGGCGATCGGCGCAGTTGCGCTGGGCAATGCGGTCTATTACACGCCGGCGCTGTTCGGCATCGGGCTGTTGTTGGGGCTGGATACGCTGGTGGCGCAGGCTTATGGGCGGCGCGATCACGATGAGTGCCACCGGTGGCTCGCGCAGGGCGTTTATCTCGCGTGCATCGTGACTCCGCCGATCATGATCCTGCTGGTTGGCAGCGAGTTACGGATTCACGCGCTTCGGAGTGATTCACGAAGTTGCCGTCCTATCCGGCGGCTATCTTCGGATCCTGAGTTGGGGCACTCTGCCGCTGCTGCTGTATGGCGGAACGCGGCGGTATCTGCAAGGCGTCGGGCAGGTACGCGTGATCACGCTGACCTATGTTGTGGGAAACCTGCTGAACTGGTTCGGCAACTGGGTTCTGATCTACGGCAAGCTTGGCTTTCCTGCACTTGGGCGTGAACGGCTCGGCGATTTCAACGTGCGTTGCGCGTGTGGGAATGGCGTATGCGATGCTCGGATTTGCGTGGAATTACGAACGCACGCGCGGTCATCCGCTGTTTGCGCACTGGGCGGGCCGGAACTGGATCGTCTTCGACAACTGGTGCGGATCGGCGCGCCCGCAGCGGGGCAGATTTTGCTGGAAGTGGGCGCGTGGAACCTCAGCACATTCGCAGCTGGATATCTGACGCCGGTGGCGCTGGCGACGCATACCATCGCGCTGAACTACGCGAGCATCTCGTACATGGTGCCGCTGGGAGTCGGTGCGGCTGCGGCGGTGAGTGTGGGCCACGCGATTGGAGCAGGTGATCCAGCACGCGCGCGACGAGCAGGTTGGATGGCGCTGGCGACTTGGAGCGGGTTTTATGGTGCTGCGCGGGTGTAGTGTTTCTGGTCGCGCCCGGTCCGCTGATCACTCTCTACACGCGCGATCCCAGCGTGCTGGCAGTGGGTCCAAGCCTGCTGTGGATTGCAGCAGCATTCCAGATCTTCGACGGAATACAGACGGTGTCGACCGGAGCATTGCGAGGCTTAGGCGAGACGCGCGTACCCATGATCGCCAACCTTATTGGCTACTGGGTGCTGGGGCTGCCGCTGGGGTTCATCCTGTGCTTCGTGCTTAAGTGGGGCATCTATGGCATGTGGATCGGGCTCACGCTGTCGCTGATAGTGATTGCGACGACGCTGCTGTTGCGATGGAACCGGGATTCGGCGCGAGTGGCGCTGGCACCCTCAAAAATATAGGGTTAGGTACGCCGACGACGACCCTGCGTGTTTGGAGGAGATGAACAGTCTCTCGATCCCACGTTGTTCAGGCCATGCAACAAACGTTGCTGCGAAAGGTACTTAAGGTGCGAATGCGCGTGCCTGGAAGCGGTACGGGTCACCTGGCAGGTGACTATAATCACAAGTGAGCGAAGTTTGTCGCTTTCCGTCGCATCTTTTCAGGAACCCGTACTCCGAAGCCAAGGTCCGGCGGTGGTTATCGCGACCGTAAGGTTGCCGCGGTCTCGGACGGCCAATGAACAGGAAATCTCGGTCCTGGACGCGCGGAAATTCACCTGAAGGGAATCCCGCCAAATGGCGACAGGAGACCTGGCCCTGGGTCAAGAACAGGGCGCAATCAGCACGCGCGCAGCGCGTAGTCAACGACTTCAGCATCAACGTAGCAACGGTGAACGGGTCCGGCTCGCAATCCGCCAATAGCGTTCTGCTGAAGAGCATCTTCGGAATGGGAGTTCCCGTCAGCGGAAAAAACCTCTTTCCCTCGAACATCGCCGGACTTCCCACCTGGTACACGATTCGCGCCAGCAAAGACGGCTATGTGGCCCGCAAGCGCGACGCCGAAGTGCTGGTGGCGCTGAATCCCGAGACGGCGCAAGAAGACATGCTGGCGCTGCCCGCGGGCGGCGTGGCCATCTACGAAGAGAAGCTGAACCTGAAGCAGTATCGCGACGATGTGGTCTTCTACCCGGTGCCGTTCGACAAGATCACGGCGGCCGTCTGCCCTGAGGCCAAGCTGCGCAAGCTGGTCAAGAACATGGTGTACGTGGGCGTGGTGGCGCAGCTGCTTCACATCGATCTCGGCGTGGTGGAGAACGGCGTGCGCAAGCAGTTCGCCAAGAAGCAGAAGGTGTTCGATCTGAACTTTGGCGCGGTGAAGGCGGGCTTCGATTACGCGCAGGAAAAGCTCACCAAGCAGGACCCGTACTTCATCGAGCGGATGAACCAGACCGCGGGCAAGATCATCATCGACGGCAACGCGGCCTGCGGCATGGGCGCGGTGTTTGCCGGGCGTGACGGTGGTGGCGTGGTATCCCATTACGCCGTCGACCTCGCTGATTGAAGCGACGACCGATCTGCTGAAGAAGTTCCGCGTGACGCCGGAAGGCAAGGCGACCTTTGCCGTGGTGCAGGCCGAGGACGAGCTGGCCGCCATCGGCATGGTGCTGGGCGCGGGCTGGGCCGGCGCGCGGTCGATGACTTCGACCTCGGGCCCGGGCATCTCGCTGATGGCGGAGTTTGCCGGGCTGGGCTACTACGCCGAGATTCCCGGCGTGATCTTCGACGTGCAGCGCACCGGGCCTTCGACGGGCATGCCGACGCGCACCTCAGCAGGCCGATCTGCTTTCGAGCGGCGTTCCTCTCGCACGGCGACACCAAGCACGTTGTTCTGCTGCCGGGCTCGGTGAAGGAGTGCTTCGAGTTCGGCTACGCGGCGTTCGATCTGGCCGAGCGGCTGCAGACGCCGGTGTTTGTGCTCAGCGATCTCGACCTGGGCATGAACAACTGGATGTCGGAGCCGTTCGCCTATCCTGACAAGCCGCTGGATCGCGGCAAGGTGCTGACCGCGGAAGACCTCGAACGGCTGGGCGGCTTCGCGCGCTACCGCGATGTGGACGGCGACGCCATCGGCTGGCGCACGCTGCCGGGCACCGATCATCCCAAGGCGGCGTACTTCACGCGCGGCTCGGGACACAACGATGCGGCGGGCTACACCGAGAAGCCGGACGAGTACCTGGAGGTGATGGACCGGCTGGCGCGCAAGTTTGAAAACGCGCGCAAGCTGGTTCCCGCTCCGGTCGCGGTGAAGAACGGAACGCTCGAAGATCGGCTTCCTCGCCTTCGGCACCACGGACTTCGCGCTGCGCGAGAGCCTGGACCAGATCAAGAAGGAATACGAGCAAGGATGTGGATTACATGCGCATCCGGGCCTATCCGTTTGCGCACGAGATTCACGACTTTGTCGCCTCGCACGAGCGCGTCTACGTGGTCGAACAGGATCGCGACGCGCAGCTGGCCAGCCTGCTCAAGCTCGATCTTCCGGCCGACCAGGTGGTGAAGCTGCGCAGCATTCTGCACTACAACGGACTGCCGCTCGATGCCCGCACCATCACCGAAGAGTTTGCGACCAAGGAGGGCCTCTAACATGGCAACCGCAACCAGCCAGCCAGGCCCCAAAGTCAATCACATCGGCCTTCCGGTTCTTGAATATCGCGGCGGCAAGATCGACGCTCTGCGCCGGCTGCGGCCACAACGCCATCTCCGAGCGCATCATCGACGCCATGTTCGAGATGGGCGTGGAGCCGGAGCGCGTGATGAAGATGAGCGGCATCGGCTGCTCGTCGAAGAGCCCGGCCTACTTCATGAGCCGCTCGCACAGCTTCAACAGCGTGCACGGGCGCATGCCGTCGGTTTCCACCGGCGCGCATGCTGGCCAACCACACCATGATGGCTGCTGGGCGTTTCCGGCGACGGCGACACGGCTTCCATCGGCATGGGCCAGTTTGTTCACCTGATGCGCCGCAATCTGCCGATGATTTACATCATCGAAGACAACGGCGTGTACGGGCTGACCAAGGGCCAGTTCTCGGCCACGGCCGATATCGGCTCGAAGCTGAAGACCGGCGTCATCAACGATCTGCCGGCCATCGACACCTGCGCGCTGGCGATCCAGCTGGGCGCGACGTTTGTGGGCCGCTCGTTCTCCGGCGACAAGAAGCAGTTGCTTGCCATGCTGAAGGCGGCGATTGCGCACAAGGGAACGGTGATGCTCGACGTGATCAGCCCCTGCGTCACCTTCAACGACCACGAGGGTTCGACCAAGAGCTACAAGTTCATGCAGGAAAACGACGAGCCGATCAACGAGATCGGCTTTGTGGCCAGCTTCGACGACATCGAAGTGGATTACGACTCCGGCGAGGTGTACGAAGTGGAGATGCACGACGGCTCGAACCTGCGCCTGCGCAAGCTGCATGAGGACTACGACCCCACCGACAAGGCCAACGCGGTGCGCACGCTGATGGAAGCCGCAGGAGAAGGAACGAGGTCCTCACCGGCGTCTTCTACATCGACACGGAGAAGCCGACGTTCATCGACCTGCTGAACGTGGTGGATGAGCCGCTGGCGCACGCTGCCGGAGTCGCTGACGCGGCCGCCCAAGTCGGCGCTCGATGCAGCTGATGGCGAACCTGCAGTGAGCAGTGGAACAGTGATCAGTGATCAGAAAAGCCCCGCGAATGCGGGGCTTTTCTTTGGTCAATGCTTCTTTCGTTCGGCTGCTTTTCGCCTGCCAAGACCGACACAAAGAAGCCGGCTCACGCTGAGGTGGCGGCTCGTGGCGATGAAGGCGACTGCTCCGGGATTAGCGCTGCGCTGTTGCGGCGTTGTGGATGCCCATCGCGGTGAGCTTGGAGCGAGCCTGGGTCGCTTCGGGCGTCTGCGGATGGCGCTGGATCAGCTGGCGAAGCTCGTGGACGCCGGCTTCGCGCTTGCCCTGCTGGATGCAGAGCAAACCCCTTGTGGAGCTGTGCTGCCGGAGCCTTCGGGTTTCCGCTGAATCCTTCGAGCACTGCGTTGTAGTCCTTGATGGCTTCGCGTATAGTCGCCCTGCCGGTAGGCAATTTCGCCGAGATAAAACTGCGCGCTCCCGGCCAGATCCTCCATCGGATAGTAGTGAATCACGTCCTGAAACTCGCCGGTCGCGACGGTGTACTTGGCGGCGTTGTAGTCGCGAAGGCCGGCCTGAAAGGTCTCCATGAGCGGAGGAGTCATCGTCGGAGGCGCTACATTCCCGGACACGGGAGCACCGTTGGGCGAGGGCTGGCCGGTCCCGGCTGGCGAACTGCCCGGGGCTGTTCCACCTTCCGGCATGACTCCTGGCACAGTGCCGGTAGCCGGCTGAGTCCCGGCGGGCGCGCTCTGGATGTTCTGCAACTGGCCCTGCAGGTCCTGGATCGACTTGTCGAGCTTGGCGATGCGGGTCTTCAACTCGTCGACGGAGTCGTTGAGCGACTGCACCTGTCCCGAGGCTGTGTCGATCTTGCCGCTCAGGCCGTCGTTCTGCTGGTTGATCTTCTGCTGCAGCGCGTTTACGGTCTGGCTCATCTGGTTGGCGTTGTCGGCGGTCTGTTCCACCAGGTGCTGCAGAACGCCGAAACGGGTATCGAGGGTGGACTGCAGACGCTGCATCATGTCGAGCAACTGCTGCACCTGGGTTTGCAGCGCGATGATTTCCTTAGACGTCGCATGCGCGCGTGCCGGCGCCAAGGCGAGCACCGCGGTGAGAACTACCGCCGCAACAAAACGATGATGAAGTGTGAATGCTCTGTGCATCGATCACCTACGATGTGAAGTTTTGCGTCCGGCATTCCCGACGGGAGCGGCCTCGCGCGCTATTTATTAGACGGGTTCCGGCGATCGTTGCGCTGCCCGAGAGCCGGTCTGCATGATGGATCTGCACTGTAACCATCGGCAATCTCTAAAGATCGGAGCGGCTTGGCTTTTCGGTCCATGCCGCCCGTATTGCTTATCGGACCTTCTCGTCGCTACTTGTCGTTACCTATTGATCAAGCGAGAAGCCGGCACGGCGGTTCTGCTGCCAGCAGGCTTCAGTCGACTCGGTGCAGAAGGGCTTTTCTTTGCCGTAGCTGACCACGCGAATGCGGCTGGCTGCGACGCCGGCCGTGACCAGAGCGTTCTTGGCAGCGTCGGCACGATTCTGCCCGAGGCCGAGGTTGTATTCGTTGGAGCCACGCTCGTCGCAGTAGCCGCCAATGACGATCCGTATATTTGGGTGGCTGCTCAGATAAGCGGCGTCTTTTGACAACGTGCCCTGGGCATCGGGGCGAACGTCGTAGGCGTCGTAGTCGAAGAAGATGTCCTGCATGTTGGCCTTGAATTCCTCTTCGGCAGACATCGTGTTCGTGGGCTGCTGCACAGGCGGAGGAGCCGTGACGGTGACCCGTGCGGTGTCATCGGCCGTACCACCTTCACCCTTCGCGACGAGATGATAGTTGGTGGAGGTCGTCGGCGTAACAGTCTTGGTGCCGGAGGTCGGAACATCGCCAATGCCCTCAATAGAGACACTGGTCGCGTCCGTTGTTCTCCAGGTCAGGGTTACCTGGTCGCCGGCCGAAATTGCAGTAGGTTCGGCGGTAATCTTCGCCGTGGGAGCGGGGGCAGTAACGGGAGGTGCCGTCTGGGGTGCAGGGGGCGGGGTTTTCTTTTTGCAACCAGCGATGGCAACCAGGGCTACAAGCAAAACAGGAACAAGAACACGAGCGCAACGTTTCAATTCGGAACTCCTTCCGCAGGGGTTAATTTGCTAGCTTGATCTCGTTTCCATTTTAGCTCCGCAAAGTCGGCGGAAACGCGATGGAATGCGCCGAAACCTGTTATCTGCGAATGTTCGCACTCTAGAGCGGCGAAGCGGGACTCGATGAGCTGATTTTCGGTCCAGTCCGCAGAACTTGGCCGGAAATGATTGCTTGGCAGGTTCGGAGCTGGAATAAGATGCGATTCCGAAGCTGTCAGGACGTTCTAAACGATTTAAAATCAGGCTCTAAGAAATCTAGAGCATCAGGTTTTCTTAAGACGGCGAGGCTCCACCGACTGCATCAGAAAATCCGAATAGAGAATCAAGAGACACTATGGACTTCCGTAATGGTCGAGATTTGGGCGCAGCGCTTTGCGGTTTGGCTATTGCATTGGTTACCGCGACAGCAACTGCACAGCCAGGCTCCTTAAAGCGGGACGATCCGGTGGAACTGCGCCGGCAGGGAAGCAGTATCCTTCTGCAGAACCGCACGATGAGCGCACGCTGGTCCGTGGCAAACGGTGCGTTCACAGGACTGGTGATCCGCGATCGTCTGCACGCGATGGACATTCGTGTCGATGAGCCGTTTCGGATCCTGCTGAAGGATGGAACGATTCTCGATGCATCGAATCTGAACGTGATTGGTGAGCCGAAAGCGACGCATCTGATGCCGACGCCACATGCGGCGAAGCTGGCGGCAACCATTCCGGGTGAAGTTTTTGAACTCGGGTTGGAGAGCAGCAATCACGCGGTGCACGTGGAGTGGTCGACTGTGTTGCTCGAAGGCTCACATTACATCCGGCAGATCGTAACCATCGCGGCAGTGGGCGCAAACGATCTGCCCATCAGCCGCGTGCAATTGATCGATCTCGCTCTGCCCGGTGCACGTGTTGTGGGCTCGGTAGATGGCTCCCCGATTGTTGCGGGGAATCTATTTGCGGGATTTGAGCATCCGCTTTCGCAGAGCAAGGTGAGAGATAATCGTGCGACTGCGTGGATCGAGCGTGAGTTGCCGCTGCGTGCCGGGCAGACCGTGACGTACTCGTCTGTGATCGGAGTAGCACGCGAGGGGCAGATGCGCCGCGATTTTCTCGCATACCTTGAGCGGGAGCGTGCGCATCCCTACAGGACATTTCTGCATTACAACTGCTGGTACGACCTGGGGTACTTTACGCCATACAGCGCGACAGATGCGGTCGACCGGATCAACGCGTTTGGCCGCGAGTTGACTGAGAAGCGCGGCGTAAAGCTCGATTCGTTTTTGTTCGACGACGGCTGGGACAAGCATGATTCGCTCTGGAAGTTCAACGCGGGTTTCCCCGACGGATTCACGCCGCTGAAGCAGGCAGCGGAGAAGTATGGCGCTGATCCGGGCGTGTGGATGTCCCCGTGGGGCGGCTACTCCAAACCGAAGCAGGAACGAATTGCATTCGGCCATCAGGCGGGGTACGAGATTGTTGGCGGCGGTTACGCGCTCTCGGGGCCGAGGTATTACGCGGCGTTTCGCGACGTGGCTCTCGACATGATGCAGAAGTATGGCGTAAACCAGTTCAAGTTTGATGGAACAGGCAACGTGGATTCGGTTTTTCCAGGCAGCCGATTCGATAGCGATTTCTCGGCGATGATCCATTTGATCAGCGAGTTGCGCGCGGCCAAGCCCGACCTGTTTGTGAACCTGACCACCGGCACGTGGCCGTCGCCCTTCTGGGTCATGCATGCGGATTCGATCTGGCGCGGGGGCGAAGATGACTCCACTGCCGGTGTTGGAACGTATCGCGAGCGCTGGATCACGTATCGCGATGCACAGACCTACGAACGCGTCGTCCAGTTGGGCCCTCTGTATCCTCTAAATTCGCTGATGCTGCACGGCATGATTTACGCGCGCGATCATAAGGACCTCGACAAGGATCCGGGAAATGATTTCCGCAACGAGATCCGTTCGTACTTCGGCACGGGCACGCAGTTGCAGGAGATGTACATCACGCCGTCGCTCTTAAGCGAGCAGAATTGGGATGATCTTGCGGAGGCGGCAAAATGGTCGCGCTCAAATGCGGGGGTGTTGAAGGATACGCACTGGGTGGGCGGCGATCCTGCATGGCTCGAGGTCTATGGATGGGCATCATGGACACCACAAAAGGGCATCTTGGTGTTGCGTAATCCGAGCGATCACGAGCAGTCGATCTCTCTGCGGCTGAAGGATGCATTTGAACTGCCGCCCGAGGCCTCAAGGGTGTATAGTGCTCGGAGTCCTTGGAAGGACGATGCCCAGAGCACAGGTAGTCCTGCGATTGTGCTTCAGGCTGGAGAAGCACATGAGTTTCACCTAGCTCCGTTTAAGGTACTCACGCTCGACATCCTGCCCGCTCAGAGCACGCAACGCTGAGGGATGGATGGACCCCATGGTAAGTCCCACACTTCTTGTGCTGGCCGCCGGCATGGGCAGCCGCTACGGTGGATTGAAGCAGCTGGACCCTGTTGGTCCCGAAAACGAAACCATCATGGACTACTCGATCTTCGACGCCCGGCGCGCCGGGTTCGGGAAGGTCGTGTTCGTGATTCGCAAGGAGATCGAAGAGGCATTCAAGGAGAAAATTGGCGCGCGCTACGAAAAGCGTGTCCCGGTGGAGTATGTCTTCCAGGAGACGGGCAAGCTGATCCCGGGCTTCTCTTTGCCGGAAGGGCGAACGAAGCCATGGGGCACCACGCACGCCATCCTGATGGCCGCCAATGTGATTCATGAGCCGTTTGGCGTGATCAATGCCGACGATTTTTACGGAGCGGGAAGTTATAATGTCTTGGCGAAGCATCTGCAATCGAGCACGACAGACTATGCAATGGTGGGATTTGTCCTGCGCAATACGCTGTCGGATTTCGGAACAGTGGCGCGGGGCGTGTGCCACGTAGCAGACGACGGCTACCTGAAGGACATTGCCGAGTTGAAGTCCATTGAACGCGAAGGGCCGCGCATCACTAACATCGACGTCGAGGAGCAGGAGACGGTCTTGAGCGGCGGGGAACTCGTCAGCATGAACATGTGGGGATTCACTCCGCAGGTGTTCCCGCAGCTCTATGAGCATTTTCAGCGCTTCCTCAAACGCTATGGCGACGATCTGAAAGCCGAGTGCTATATTCCGAGTTCGGTGAATTCTCTAGTGCAGGCGGGCCAGGCGCGAGTGAAAGTGTTGCGCTCGGGTGATGCGTGGTTTGGCATCACGTATCGCGAAGATCATTCCCGCGTAGTGCAGAGCATTGGCCGTCTCATTGAGCAGGGGACCTATCCCCACAGGCTGTGGCGATGATCGACGGGCAGAGCCTGGCCGCTGTCGCGCATGCGTTTGAAGTAGAGGGAATATTCCAAGACGCTAAGCCCTATGGCAGCGGGCACATTCACGATACCTATTGCGCGACGTTCTGTAGCGGCGCGCGACAAGATCGGATAATCCTGCAGCGGATCAACACCGCGATTTTCACCAATCCGATCGCAGTGATGGAGAACATCGAGCGCGTTACAGAACATCTAAGATCGAAACTGGCCGACGCGGCTGACGTAAATCGGCGCGTGCTTGGGCTGATCCCCACGCTTGATGGAAGAAGCTGGCATGTGGACGCTGAGGGCAGGCATTGGCGGGCCTATCGCTTCATCGAAGGCGCGCGCACGTACGATGCGGCTGGTTTGCCGCAACAGGCGTTGGAGGCTGCGAAGGCCTTCGGGGAATTTCAACGACTGCTGGCGGATCTGCCGGCGCCACGGCTCCACGAGAGCATTCCGGATTTTCACAACACGGCGAAACGGTTTGCAGCACTTGAGCGTGCAATCGCTGCAGATACGGCCGGCCGCGCTGCAGAGGCTTCGGCGGAGATTGCGCTTGCGGTCTCACAGAGGTTGGTTGCGACGGCGCTCGTGAATGCGGAACTGCCCGAGCGCGTGACGCATTACGATACGAAATTCAACAACGTGCTACTGGATGATGAGTCTGGCATTGGGATATGCGTGATCGATCTGGATACGGTGATGCCCGGCTTGGCTACGTACGATTTCGGCGACATGGTGCGTACGATGACCTGTCCGGCGGCCGAGGATGAGCGCGACCTGTCGCGCGTGACGTTGAACTTCGAGCTTTTTGAAGCTGTGCTGCGAGGCTACCTGGAGGGTGTGGGCAGTTTTTTGACAGCACAAGAGCGCGGCTCCCTCGTAATTGGCGCCAAGGTGATTGTCTGCGAGCAGGGAATTCGGTTTCTGACGGATTTTCTCGCCGGCGACACGTATTACAAGGTCAGCCGGCCAAGTCAGAATCTCGACCGCTGCCGCACACAGTTCAAGCTCCTGGAGTCGATCGAGCAGCAGGAAGACGCAATGATGCAGCTCTTGAAATCACTTATCTGATTGCGACATCGGCGAACGCGTCTGATCCGAACCAGCCTTCAGCTTTTATTGCTTCGTATCGAGCGGGTGTTTGGCATCCTCGAAGAACTGGTTCTGCAGCTTGAGACTTGCGTCATCGGCCTTGATGGCTTTGATGGCCTCGGCAATCTGGCGCGACCATTCCTTCTGATCGAACGCGCCCAGTTCCTTGTTGGCGGCCGAGGCGTCACCTGCATAGTGATTGGGGAAGCGCGCATACCACCAGATGCCGGTGTAGACAGATTCAGGCAGGTTCTGCCGATGCTGATCGGCGCCCGACTGCTGGCCGGCGCGTTCCTGGTGAACGAGGTCAGGCCGTGCGATGAGCATGTTCGATGTCTCGACCTCGCCCGCGTGCATATCGTAGGGCGTTTTGAGCGCCGGGCGGCCCGGGACATTTTCATTGGGTAGGCCGAAAACGTAGACGACATAGTCGCGCTGGCTGGCAAGCTGCGATTGCCCAAAGAGGGGCAGCAGCGACTCGTTGCCGCCGTGGCCATTTACGATCACAACCTTCTTGCAGCCATTACGCGCCATTTCGCTGACCGTCTCCTGTAGCAACGTGAGCTGCGTGGAGAGCGAGTAGGCGAGCGTACCGGGCTGCTGGCGCGCTTCGAAGATCTGGCCGAAGTAGTATTCGGGAAACACGACGGCGTACTCCTGCTTCACGGCGTTCATCACGGCGAAGCGAACGTCGAGCAGGTCAGTGCCGAGCGGCAGATGCGGCCCGTGCTTTTCCACGATGCCAAACGGAAGTACGCATACGCCTTGCGACTGGTGAATGGCCTGCACAAAATCAGGAGCAGTCAGCTCCTCCCATTTTGCAGAAAGGCTCGACTGCGAAACTGCGCGGCCTGCGAAGTACAACACGAAGAGAGCCAGTACGAAGAGAGCGCGAACAGACCTCATTCTTCACCTCAAAGTTTTCGAAACACGCGATTTTACATCGCGTCACACACGCACGTCACTCTCGCGATCAGAAATGCAATCGAAAGCTACGGTTCTCGCTGGACTTGGTCTCTGGGTGGTGGTCGCATGACTACCACAATCACTGCTTGCCGACCATAATGATCTGGAAAGAATGCGGGATCATCGGAGCGCGCGGACCACGGGCAAATGCTGGAGGGCCTGACGGCGTACTGCCGGGTGCAGGAATTGCAGGAGACGCTGCGGGTGCAACAGCCCCAGACAGGACAGGTGCGGCGGGCACCGGTCCAAACTCAGCCGTGATCAGGTAGATGTTGCCAGTCTTCGTATCCAGCGTATGTGTTTTCGCGCGCGCGGGCGTTGGCACGGTCTGCTCCACGCTGAAGTTTGTCGGCGACTCTTCCTTAATGACAGTGAGCGTGCCGTCGCCCTGCGAACTGAAAGTTTCCATCGTTGCGGGGTTGAAGGTCGCGCCGTCACATCCATTGCCTATGGGCAGATCGGTGATGATGTGCCCGTCCGTCGCTGACAGGATAATCATATTTTTGTTGTCGCGGCAGGCTGCGAAGAGGATGTTGTTCTTCGCGTCGAGCGCCAGGCCGGCGCAGCCTCCGCCCTTGCTCGAAACATCGTACTTGCCCACCATCTTCATCGTGTTTGCGTCGATTACCGCGATGGCAGCCTTGTCTTCGATGTCGACGTAGATCTTGCCGCGACCGTCCGTGGCCGCCTGCTCCGGCGCACCACCGATGTCGATCGTTCCAAGAATTGCCCCGTCCTTGTCATCCAGCACGGTAATGTTCGGCGCCGCGTGGCTGAGGATATAGAAGTGGTGATTGTAAGGATCGTTCAGATAACCGTCGGGGCGTCCCTGCACATCGATCTTTTTGATAATGGCAAAAGTCTTCGCATCGAACATCGTCACCGGGTTCGAAGTCGCGAATCCGTGTCCCGTCTCGGTGTCCACTGCGCCGCCGTGCGAACTGGTCCCGGGAATATCGCCGACCTGCGCCAGAGTATCTAAGTTGAAGACGCCGATGTGCCCGGCGGGCCCGGAGCGCGCAACATACAGGTTGCGGCCATCGGGGTCGGCGGTCACGTAATCGAAACCGCCCTCGCCATCCACAAACTGGAGCTTTTGAACTTTGTAAGGACCGCTGTCCTGCGAATGGGCGAGCCCTGCGAAAGAGAGTATTGCGGCGATGGTTGCAACGGCAAGCGACTTCGTGATCACGGGAGCGTCTCCTTTGTGCGGACATCTACGGGCAGTTGGGGGCTGCCGGTATCGTTCAGGTAGAGGGGATGTCGCAATCGAGAATACACGGCGACCCCGTCGTTGCAAATAAATGCCGCAAGAACTTCCTCGCAGGTCTGTTTCACGCGTGGTGTCCGCCTATAATTCACCGCGAGGGCTTAAAGCCTTGAACATTCCTCGATTGAAATGCTTCCTCACCGCTACTCTTGCTTGTTCTGCGCTCGCCTTCGCAATCACAGCCTGCGCGCAGGAACAGCTCACACCAAAACTTCAGAACGCGATCGGCCGCTGGCAAGTCATCAACAACGATGGCACTCCCGGAGGCCAGGTGGAAACCTATCTCGAAAATGGCGCACTTTTCGGTCGTGTCAGTGGGGTTCGTCCGGGACGTACTCCGGATTCCGTATGCGACAAATGCTCGGGTGAGCTCAAGAACCAGCACATCCTGGGCATGGTCATCATAAGGAGTTTTCATCCAGAAGGAGACGACTGGGTCGGCGGAACGGTCGTCGATCCGGAGAACGGCAAGGAATACAAGGGCAAAATCTGGGCCATCGGGAAAGACGAGCTGGGCATGCGCGGGTTTGTCGGCATCTCGCTGATTGGGCGGACTGCGACGTGGACAAGGATTCCCTGACCACGCCGCGAGTTCACGATCGGGAAGCGCCTGCCAACCTTACTTCCAACTCCAGTTCGGCATGAAGTTGTTGCCGCTTTTGGTGAGTTGCTGCTGCTGGGTGCCGTCGACGAGCATTGACCAGATCTGCGACTTGCCGCCGATGGTGCGCTCGAAGACGATGTGCCGGTTATCAGGCGAGAACGAAGGGAAATCGTTGCTGCCGGAGTCGTGGGTGAGTTGGAGCCATTTCAAAGGACGGCTGGAAATATCCATCAGGTAGATGTCCTGACCGCCGGGGGCGCCGGGACCATATTTGCGGTTCCACGCGAAGGTAAGCCACTGTCCGCTTGGCGACCATGATGGAGATACGGCATAGCCGCCGTCGGTCAGGCGTTCCACGTTGGCACCGTCCTGATCCATGGTGTAGATCTGCGGAAGGCCGGTGCGGCCGCTGACCCATGCAATCTGCGCATTCGTTCGGGGATTCCAAGTGGGCGCGACATCGGGTCCGCGGAAGGACGTGATCTTGTGCGCGCCACCGCCGCTTGCGTCGCAGACCCAGATCTCCGGGTCACCGGAGCGCGACGAAGAGAAGGCAACCTTCGCGCCGTCTGCGGACCACGCAGGGCTGCTGTTGCTGCCGCCGACCGCGCCGGCCGGAAAGCTCACCATGCGGCCAAGCTCCAACGAATACATGCGGACGGACCAGCCCTCGCGGCCGAGCGATGCAAAGGCGAGACGGGAATTATCCGGCGAAATGCGCGGCGAGAGCGAGACGGTGCCGAGATGGGTGACCGCGTGTTGATTCTGCCCGTCGTAGTCCATCACCCACACTTCCTTTGAGCCGGTGCGCGAACTGATGAAGTAGATCTTGGTCTCGGCAATGCCATTGATGCCGCCGCCGAGGCGATAGATGATCTCGTCGGCAAAGCGATGTGCAACGGTGCGCGCCATGTCTTCGCTGGCCACCTCGTTGTACTGCTTGCCGAGCACCTGCGGATTGGCGGTGTTGCGCGTGTCATCGAGCCAGCCGTACACGACAAGGCGGCCGTTGGCTGCAGAGAGCGCGCCGAAAGCGACCATCGCGGCATTAGCTGGATCGGAGGCCCACTGCGTCAGGTTGATCTCCTGCGGCGAGCCGGGCGTGACCTGCGGGCTGAAGCTCTTCGAAACCATGTCGAAGATGCCGGCGTTCTGCAGATCGTTGAAGAGGGTCGAATCGAACGTAGCCTTAAGCGCGGGTGTCTGCGCGTCGGCGCCAACCTGCTTGAAATCGGCTGAGGCAAGGCGGATGCGGGCGTTGCCGAGGTTCGAGCCGGTGTGGACCCAATCCTGCGCACGCACGGGAAGGGAAGTGAGAGTTGCAAAAGCGAGTAGGATGGAAAAACCAAAACGCAACGTAAGTTTCATGAGAACGCTAAACCCTTCCTGGGTGAATTTTCGAGCGATTGGGGAAAATCTGCGTATCTCGATCTCTTCTGATTCGCGTTGTGGCCGTCAGCGCAGCGCGGCCGAATTGTCGTCAATCATTCTAATTGGACTGCGTCGGACACTACTAATAAGTGCAATCAAAGTAAACCTGGAGGTAGTTGTCGCGATATCCGGCCGGCAACGGCCCAAAAGTATCGATGCGTTGCGCAGCGCGAACACAAACCGAGTCCCATGTCGGACTTCCGCTACTTCGATCGAGTCTCACGTCGCTTTGCGAGCCGTCGCGATGGATGCGGAACTCGATGGATGCCTTTGCACCCTTGGGCGTGCGCGGATCGGCCAGCGAACGATATCCGTTGGCATCCATTTTGCGATTGATGTTGTCGACGTACCAACCGAAGAGGCTGCCGAAGTTGGCATCGGTAAGAGTGGTGGGCCCATTGGCGACGCCCGACTGCGCTGTGCGAGGCATCAACGAACTCGCCTGCTCGCCGTACTGCGCGCGGTTCGTTGGGACAGGCTCCTGCTGCTTAGGCGGAGTCTTGGGCGTTTCCTTCTTCTCGGGCTTCTTCGTCTTGCCCTGGATCGGGATCGCGGTCTCATCTTCGGCCTGCTTGGCCTTGGGCTCGGGTGGAGCGGGCGCTTCGCTGGGCTTCTCGGTCGCCAGCACGTTCTGGTTTGGCGGGTGATCCGAGGGAAGGGGAATAGCGCTCGTGATGTTCACCTGGATGGCTCCGCCCGGACCGGCGCCTCCCCACAGATTGTGATGGAAGAATCCGCCGATAACCCCGTAGAGCACGATCGCGACGACAATGCCGCAATGGAGCAGCACTGCGCCAGCGGCTGGCCGGGCAACGGCTCCGGCGCCAGGCCCTCCTGGATAATGTCTCCGCCGACTCTGGAAGAAACTGCTCATCGTTCTTGTGGCGTTACCTTCCCCTTTTCGTCTACAGGCCGCGTCACGATTGAGATATTGGTGATGCCCGCCTGCTTCACCGCGTCCATCACGCTGGCAAACGCGCCAAACGGCACACGCTCATCAGCGCGGAGATAGATGATCTGCTTGGTTGATGCGCCGCTCGCCTGCGCGCAGCCGCTGACCAGGTCGTGTATGTTCACTGGCTTGTCGCCGAGAAAGACCTGCTGGTCGCGATCGATGGTGACCACCAGGCGCTGCTCAGTGATTTCCTTCACCGTGCGCGTCTTGGGAACATTGACTTCGATTCCCGACTGCAGCACCGGCGCGGTGATCATGAAGATCACCAGCAGCACCAGCACCACGTCAACCAGCGGCGTGATGTTGATGTCCGCGAGGGAGGTTTGAGTTTGGCCGTTGCTAGTCGTGAAAGCCACGTGCAACCTCTTGCTCGTCGCGCTGAGCGGCTGTGCTCCGTACGGGAATCTCTTCCATTGAATTCAGCAGTTCGCGGCAGAAATCGTCGGTGGCCGATGAGAAGATGCGGATGCGCGCGGCGAACTGGTTGTAGGCAACCACGGCCGGCACTGCAACGAAGAGGCCGGCAGCGGTGGTAATCAGCGCCTCGGAGATGCCGGGAGCCACGGCTCGTAGCGTCGCCGCTCCGGCCGTGCCCAGTCCATGAAAAGCATCCACTACGCCCATCACGGTGCCGAAGAGTCCGATGAACGGGCTGGTCGCGGCGATCGTGGCGAGCCAAGTAAGCCTGCGCTCAAGGGCAGTGATGGCCTCGCTCGCGGCTGTTTGTGCCGAGCGCTCCAGCGGAGTTAGATTGCGAGGCGGGCCTGTGCCGCCCGTCTGCCGCTTGTACGTCTCATAGACGTCGACATAAACCTGCGCCAGCGGGCTCGACTTGTAGTTATCGGCGAAGGCGGCCACTTCCTGCAGGCGCGTTGCTCGGCGGAAGGCATTGATAAAGTTGCGGCTTTCGCGAGTGGCCTTGCTGAAAGTGCCCATCTTGCCCAGAATGATGGTCCACGAGTAGAGACTGGCAATCAGCAAAAGGACCAGCACGCCCAGAGCGATGCCCCCCATATTGCTCATCATCTCCATCAACGCGCCGGTGCCCTGGGTAACAGGGCCGGCGGCAGGGGCAGCGCCACCATCAGCTTGAAATGCGAGGAGCAACAAAGTAGCTGTAAAAATCGTTATTCACCTCAATATTTACGGTATCAGACGCAATTCCGCTCTCCAAGTTATCGTTCTGGTGCACTCGAAGCCGCGCATTTCAGGCCGTTTAGCCATAACCCCAGGGGTTCGTGCTATGCTGCGCTCGGATTCACCTCTCATGCTCGTCGAATTACGCGCCGAAAATTACGCTGTTATCGATCACGCCATTGCCGTTTTCGGCCCCGGTTTGAACCTGCTCACGGGCGAAACGGGAGCCGGCAAGTCCATTCTTGTCGATGCGCTGGCATTGCTGATGGGCGGCAAGGCCTCGACAGAAATCGTTCGCCACGGTGCCGAAAAAGCCGTGGTTGCCTGCGTCTTTGAGTCCACGCCTGCCGCAGAAGCCGTTCTTGAAGAAAACGGCATTGACGCCGAGGGTAACGAGATCATTCTGCGCCGCGAAATCCTTTCGTCGGGCAAAGGACGGGTCTTCGTCAACAATCAGCCCGCGACCGTCGCAGTTTTAAGACAGCTCGCGCCTGAACTTGCCCTCGTGCACGCGCAGTCTGAGACGCTTTCAAGCTTCGACCAGACGCAGCAGCGAATTCTTCTTGATCGCTTCGCCGCCATCTCGACGGACGAAGCAGCCGCAGCATACGAATCGTGGCGCTCCGCGCAGACCAGGCTCGATGAGTTGCTGACCAATGAGCAAGATCGACTTCGCATGGTCGACCTGTGGAGCTACCAGGCTAAGGAAATCGACGCCGCCAATCTCGTCGCCGGCGAAGACGAGGCGTTGGAAACCGAAAAACGCGTGCTGGCCAATGCCGAGAAGCTTTACGCCGCCGCGATGAGCGCCTTCGATCAACTTTATGAAGGCGGCGCATCCGCCGAGGCCGCTCTTCGTGCAGCTGGACGTAATCTCGATGAACTCGCGCGGTATGACCAGAAGTTCAAAGAGGCTGCACAACAGATTGAGTCCGCTCGCGCGACTGTCGGCGATGTGAGCACCACGCTACGCGACTACGCAGAGCGCATAAACGCATCGCCCGAGCGCCTGGCCGAGATCGAAGACCGCCTCGCCCTGCTCGATCGCCTGAAACGCAAATACGGTAAGACCGTGGCCGATGTGATTGCGCTGGGCAAGGAAGTGGCGCGCAAGCTGGCAGAAGTGGAAGATCGCGACGAGGCGCTCAAGGTGCTGCGCGCGGCGCTTGTGAAGTCTGCGGACACATACAAGCAGGCTGCCGCGTCGCTTTCGGCGCAACGCAAAGCCGCCGGAGAGAAACTCGCCAAACTTGCGGAGACGCAGATCAACTCGCTGGCCATGAAGGTGCGGTTCGAGATTTCCGTCGCAAGCCATGAGCAGGAATCCTCCTGGACAGCGCACGGATGGGATGAGGTCGAGTATCGCATTGCCACCAATCCCGGCGAGCCTCTGAAGCCTCTGCACGAGATCGCTTCCGGTGGCGAAATGTCGCGCGTGATGCTGGCGCTGAAAGTCGCCGTCGAAGAAACCTCATCCAAGACGCGGAAGAAACTGCCCACGCCCCGCACGCTCGTCTTCGATGAAATCGATATCGGCATCGGTGGCCGTGCTGCCGACGCTGTTGGCCAGAAACTCAAGGCGCTGGGCCGCGCCCAGCAGGTCCTCTGCGTCACGCACCTGCCCCAGATCGCAGCCTTCGCCGATCAGCATTTCGTCGTCGAAAAGAAGGAAGACCACGGCCGCACCAAGATGCACATCCGCCTACTAGACGACCGCGCCCGCACGCACGAAGTGGCACGGATGCTCTCCGGCGCCAAGGTGACCGAGACCAGCCTCCAGCACGCCGCGCAAATGATCGCGACCAGTCGCTGATCTGCGAGCCGTCAGGAAAAGGGAATAGCAATGTTTGAGATGATGGGCGCGCTGATCGGACTGATGGTCCTCGCGGGCCTGCTATCCGTGCTCGGATTCCTCATCGCCGCCGCGGCTTGGCTGTTGTTTTGGGGTCGACAGCGTCCAAAGCGGCTGATCCTGATGACTGCGTGCGTTCCGCCGCTCTCACTTGGATACGTATTGGCCTGCGCCGCTGTCTTTGCGATATTCGTACCGAATCAGCCCGATCAATTCTTCGGCGATTTTTCAGAGCCGCTTCCAAATGGCTATGCCTTAACCGGCCTTGGCAAGATGCCGGAGTATGCTTCTTTCGATACGGACGACCCTGGGAAGAATCAGCCGTCCATTCTCGGAGGGGTACAGAGCCTGGAGTTGGATGGCCAGACCGTTTATGGCCTATATAGCCATCCTAAATCTGGATTCCGAGACTCCGTAGCTCCCGCTGATATCTGCTGCTTCGTATTTGATACGCGCAGCGGGCAAGTCCGAAATCTCAAATCTATTCAGGCATTGAATGCCGCTGCGGGACATCCCGTCCGTCTCGTTCAATCGCAATTCTTCCGCAGCCAGGATCCCGGGCGCATCCGCTTGCGAGAGGTGGAGAACACAATTTACCTTTTTCCTCCCAGCGCGGCGCTGCTCTTTTGCCTTTATCGCATCGTCCGCGTTCGTATCCGGGAGAAGCAATAGACAACCGGTTTGCCGTGTGGCTGACTCGGCCATGCAGAATCTGCACTCGAAGCATGGAAGTTCAGCAATGCTCAGCTGGGTCCTTACCGAATCTTCTGCGTCTACTCCGTTGACTGGCCCGAATACTGATCACTTCAATTGCTGTCCAGAATTCAGCCACCGCAAACATCTCGTGCATTACCCGCGAACCTTGATCGGTTTGAAAGAGATACTGCGCGTGGGCGGAGCCTTCGAGAATGACGAGCTTTTTGGGTTGGGGAGCCTTTTCGTATTGCGCGCGGATTCCGGGGAGGCGTGGGCCGTCGCCGCCGGTGTCGTTGCGGGCGACGATGAAGAGCGCAGGTGATTTGAGTTTGTCGGCGGACAGGTTGGGCGCTGCGCCCAGCATTGCGATGCGATCGATCTCACCGGGACGCGAGGTGATGGAGGCGTCGCCGGCCGCGGCTCCGCCCATGCTGCCACCAACGATGGATACGGTCTTTGCGCCATGGCTGTGCAGGTAGCGCGCGGCGGCGAGAACATCGAGGGCCAGTTGAGCATCGGAGGGGTCGGCCTCGCCGGGGCCGTGCGACTGGCCGTGGCCGCGAAGATCGATGGCGAGGACCTCAAAGCCGGCGCCGACGAGCGCGGGAATCTGGGGCGCCCAGCTCTCCTTGGTGAAACGGCCGCCGTGAACGAGGAGAACGGCGCGATTTGCGTTGCCATACAGATTAGCGGACACGAGGCCGCCGTCTTCAGTTGGAAAGGAAACCGTCTTCTGCGCGTTGGCTACGGTGGCCAACAGGAAGGCCGGCAGGATGGCTATGAGTATGCGCACCCCGCAAATGTACTACGGCTTTCGGTCTGGCTCTGATAGGTTTTTATTTCAGCAGAGTTCCCCAAAATTGACGGGCAAAGAGCAGGAGAGCCAATGAACGCACTTCGATCTGTCGTGGTTTGTCTTGCAATCGCTTTGACAGGCTGCGCTTTTACCGTTTCTCTTTTCGCGCAGGACCGGTCTTACGGGCGGTCTGTGGTAGCTACGCAGTACGGGATTGTTGCTACGAGCCAGGTGTCGGCTTCGCAGGCGGGAGCGCGTGTGCTGGAACAGGGCGGTTCGGCGATTGACGCGGCTATTGCGGCGAATGCGGTGCTTAACGTGACTGAGCCAAATACGAATGGCATGGGCGGCGACTTGTTCGCGATTTACTGGGAGGCGAAGACAGGGAAGCTCTACGGACTGAACGCGAGCGGTTGGGCGCCCAAGGCACTGACGATCGAGCATCTGCGCGCCAGGGGTGTAACGGAGATGCCGCAGTACGGGATCGACTCGGTGACGGTGCCGGGTGTGGTGGATGGATGGGCGAAGCTGCATGAACGGTGGGGCAGGCTGCCCTGGCGCGATCTGTTTCAGCCAGCGATTTTTTATGCGGATCATGGCTTTCCGGTGGCGGAGATCATTCATGCGTGGTGGGAAAGCGATAGCAAAGGGCTGATAACGAATCCGGAGAGCCAGCGAGTGTTTCTACCCGGCGGCAAGGTTCCGGAGACTGGCGAGGTTTTTCGCAATCCCGACGTGGCACGCGCGTTCAGGCTGGTTGCCGAACAGGGCGAGACGGCGTTTTACAAGGGCGAGATTGCGAAGGCGATTCTGAAAACTTCGGACGATCTGGGTGGCACGATGACGGCCGACGATCTTGCTTCTTACTCCGCCGAGTGGGTTGAGCCGATCCACACTACGTATCGCGACTGGACAGTCTACGAGCTGCCGCCGAACGGCGATGGCATTGCGGCGCTGGAGATGCTGAACATCATGGAGCGCTTTCCGGCTGACTCATCGGGGCCGCACAGTCCGGGGGAATTACACACGCGCATTGAAGCGATGAAGCTGGCATATGCAGACGTGAAGGCGTATGACGGCGATCCACGGTTCGGCAAGATTCCGGTGGAGCAGCTGCTCTCCAAGGACTACGCGGCGAAGCGAGCTGCGCTGATCGATCCGGCGCGCGCCAATTGCACGGTTGCGCCGGGTGCACTGGGGACGAGTGATACGACATATTTCAGCGTTGTGGATCGGGAGGGGAACATTCTTTCGATCATTCAGAGCAACTACAACAACTTCGGATCGAATGTGACGGTGCAGGGCATGGGGTTTGCGCTGCAGGATCGGGGAGGGTTGTTTTCGCTGGACGCGAAGTCGCCGAATGCGCTGGCAGGACGAAAAAGACCGTTTCACACCATCATTCCAGCCTTTATGCAACATGGGGATCAGCACATAGGATTTGGCATCATGGGCGGGCTGAATCAGCCGCTGGCGCATGCGCAGTTTGTTTCGAATGTGGTGGATTACCACATGAACATCCAGGCCGCGATGGAGGAACCGCGGTTTACCGATCGGCAACAGCTTGCATGCAAAATTGTGATCGAGTCGCGCGTCACGCAGGCGACGATTGACGCGCTGACGAAGATGGGACACGTGCTGCAGGTACATCCTGATTACACATCGCAGATGGGGCGCGGGCAGGCGGTGCTGCATGACAGCAGTACGGGCGTGAACTTTGGCGCATCGGACCCGCGCGCGGATGGAGCGGCGATTCCGGAGCAGCCGAAGTTCGCAGCGCAAAAACCGTAGCCCGAGTGGGTGGCAATCGCTGCTGGGACCGTTTACGAACTGGCCCACGGATCCCGTAGCAGTGAGCAGAGGCCGAGATCGTTGCCGTAGCGTTCGACTTCCACCTCGGCCATGCGGATGGCGCCGGGCATGCCTTTGAAGGCGGGGACAGCGTCAGAACCCATGATCTGCGGGGCGACGAAGAGGTGGATGCGGTCGACCATTCCGCTGGCAAGAAGGGCGGTGTTCAGGCGCGTACCGGTTTCGGTAAGCAGGGTGAGGATGCCTTCTTCGCCGAGTTTGTCGAGCAACTTGCCCAATGGAACTCGGCCAGCTTCTGCAGAGAGCACTTCGACGCGGACGCCGCGGGTGCGGAGCTCGTTGATGCGGGCTTCGTCTTTGGAGACGGTGAAAACTACGACATCGTTTTGAACGCCATGCACCATCTTGCAGTCGAGCGGCATGCGCAGGGCTGAGTCGAGAACGACACGGAGAAGCGGGCGGCGACGGCGAAGGCCGCTGCGATCGGTGAGCATGGGATCGTCGGCGAGGACAGTATCGACGCCGGTCAGTGCGGCGTCGGCTTGCCAGCGCAGAGGCTGAACCGCGGCGCGTGCGGCTTCGCTGGTAATCCAGTAGGGCTCGCGGGCTGTGTGATGTCCGGGCGGCGGCGCGATGCGGCCGTCGAGGGTCATGGCAACTTTCATGAGCACGAACGGACGTTTGTGCTGGATCCAGCGAGCGAAACCTTCGTTGATGCGACGGGCTTCGGCTTCACAGAAACCGTTCTCCGTCTGAAGGCCCGCTGCCCGCAGGGCTTCCATGCCATGGCCGGTGACGGTGGGATTGGGATCTCCGGTGGCGGCGACGACGCGTGCGAGCCCGGCGGCGATCAGCGCCTGGGTGCAGGGTCCGGTGCGTCCGGTGTGATTGCATGGTTCAAGCGTGACGTAGGCGGTGCCACCTTTGAGGTGGTCGCCCGCATGCTGTTTGGCTTCGTTGAGCGCGACGATTTCGGCGTGGTCGAGCAGATCGTACTCATGCCAGCCTTCGCCGACGACCTGGCCGGCGCGATCGAGGATGACGCAGCCGACGGCGGGGTTGGGCGAGGCGACGCCGATGCCGCGACGCGCTAGTTCGAGGGCGCGCTGCATCCAGTAAATGTCTTTTTCTGATGTGCTCATAGAGCAATGCGGCCGATTGATGGCGACACGAAGAAGTGTAACCGTTCGGACGGCTCGAAGACTTTCTTCACGAGCTCATTCGTTCGGCCGGTTTTGTGGTTTGCTACCGGAAGCTTCGGAGTGAATAAGAGCGCTTATTCGCTTCTCGACGTCATTCATAGTGAATTTGAAACAAAAGGACGGATCTAACATGCAAGCGAGAATCCTGCGGATTGGTATCGGTGTGGCACTGCTCCTGGCTGGATATATGGTTGGGACGCACACTTCAACCTCCATTCATGCGCAAATGAAAGTGACTCTACCGAACAATTATGGAAAGGTTGTCGCAGGCGATAGCTCATCGCTCTGGTTTGAGGACTCAACCGGCACGCTTCGGCAGGTCACCATACCAGCCGGCAATACAATTTTCACCATTAGTCGGCAGAAATAGGGCGCCGACGGAGGCTGCGGGAATAAAGCAGATTCTTCGCTTACCACCCCCGAACCTGCCCCAAAAACGTTCTGGGCCCCGTGCGCTCAGGATGACGACACTTCGGCTATTAAGAAGTTGAGTTTCTAGCCCAGCAGCGCGTCGACGAAGGTTTCGGGAGAGAATTCGAGCAGGTCGCCCATCTGCTCGCCTACGCCAACGAACCTCACAGGGAGATTCAATTCGCGGGCGATGGCTACGGCTATGCCGCCTTTGGCTGTCCCGTCGAGCTTGGTGAGCACGATTCCGGTGGCTCCGGCGGATTGCGTGAACTGGCGGGCCTGCTGTAGGCCGTTCTGGCCGGTCGTGGCGTCCATGACCAGCAGAACTTCGTGCGGCGCGCCGGGGATGAGCTTTGACGCGGTGCGGCGCATCTTGTCGAGCTCGTCCATGAGGCCGGATTTTGTGTGTAGGCGGCCGGCGGTGTCGACGATGAGCTCTGCGATGTTGCGGGCTTTGGCTGCGCTTGCGGCATCGTAGAGGACAGCCGCGGGATCGCCGCCCTGGCGAGTCTTGATCATCTCAACGCCGCTGCGGCTGGCCCAGACTTCAAGTTGCTCGATGGCCGCCGCGCGAAACGTATCTGCGGCGCAGAGGAGCACGGATTTGTCTTGTGCGCGATACCAGGCCGCGAGCTTGCCGCTAGTGGTTGTCTTGCCGGTTCCGTTTACGCCGACGAGGAAGGTGACCTTGGGCGACACCTGCTGTGTGGCAGCCGCCCCTTGCGGGGCACGGAGGATTTCAACCATTTGCAACTTGAGCAGGTCGCGAAGTTCTTCGCCACCTTCGATGGCTTGTACGCGGGCGCGTTCGCGGAGAGCTTCGAGGATCTCGGTCGTGGTCTGGACGCCGATGTCGCTCATGATGAGCGCGGTTTCGAGTTCTTCGAGTGACGACTCGTCGACTTCGCGGGTGAGCGCGACGATTTCGTTGATGCGCGAGGAGAAGTTCTCGCGGGTGCGCGTGACGGCCTGGCGCATGCGCGAGAAGAAGCCCGATATCTGGCTCGACTCCTCTTCGGCGGCCTGGGCCTCCTGCTCTTTCTTTTTATCTTTCGGTTCTTCGTCGTAACCGGTAAATAGCGTAATCATTGCGAGGGTATCCAGTCTTGAGTCTAGAGCATTGTGCATTTCGATGCGAATGCGGCGGGGAAGCGGCAACCCTCGTGAGCAGAGCCGGCAGTCGGCAAAAATCTCCGGCATGCTTGGCGATTCCGCTACAGACATCGGCCTAACGCATGTGAATTGGCAACCCTGATCGCAACGACCGCATCGGCGGGACGGACGACCGGGTCAAAACATTTGCACAGTTTTCGCTTGAATTGGCGTCGGGGGTTGCGGAAGAATTTCGAAACGGCCCGCGATTTCCCGGTACACCCATCGCGGGGGGGAGGATAAAGCATTCATGAGCAAAGTGCGGGTATTGGTCGGGACAAAAAAAGGAGCGTTCATCCTGACATCTGACGGCAAGCGGGACAATTGGGAGGTCAGCGGACCATTCTTTGCCGGTTGGGAGATTTACCACATGAAGGGTTCGCCGGTAGACCCGGAGCGAATCTATGTTTCGCAGACGAGCGGCTGGTTTGGCCAGTTGCTGCAGGCTTCGACCGATGGCGGCAAGACCTGGTTCCAGCCGGGTGTAAAGCCCGAAAATGAGGCGCCGCAATGGCCGCCCGTAAAGAGCAATCGGTTCGCGTACGACTCTTCTGACGAAACCGGCAAGCCGCTGACCACACACCAGTGGTACGACGGCACGCAAAAGCCGTGGGAGTTCAAACGCGTGTGGCATTTGGAGCCCTCGCTGACGGATCCGAACACCGTGTACGCCGGGGTTGAAGATGCTGCCATTTTCCGCTCTACCGACGGTGGCGAGAACTGGAGCGAGATGCCGGGCTTGCGTGGACACGGGACCGGCCCCGACTGGCAGCCGGGCGCCGGAGGGATGTGCCTGCACTCGATCATCCTTGATCCCAGCAATCCAGAACGCATATTTATTGCGATTTCGGCAGCTGGCGCGTTTCGCACCGATGACGGCGGGAAGACATGGAAGCCGATCAACAAGGGGCTTTACTCGAAGTACATTCCCAATCCCACTGCTGATGTCGGACATTGTGTTCATCACATCGCGATGAATCCGAAGCGACCGGACACGCTTTTCATGCAGAAGCACTGGGACGTTATGCGCTCAGACGATGCGGGCGACAACTGGACAAAGATCAGCGGCAACCTGCCAACCGATTTCGGTTTCGTGATTGACATCAATTCCAACGAGCCGGAGACAGTCTACGTGGTTCCGATCAAGAGCGACTCGGAGCATTTTCCGCTCGATGGAAGATTGCGCGTGTACCGCAGCCGCAGTGGTGGCAACGAGTGGGAAGAGCTTGGTAAGGGGCTGCCCGAGAAGGATTGCTACGTGAACGTGCTGCGCGATGCCATGGCCGTGGACAAGCTGGACGAGTGCGGCGTTTATTTTGGCACGACGGGCGGGCAGGTATATGTTTCGCCGGATGGCGGCGATTCGTGGAAAGCAATCGTGCATGACCTGCCGGCGGTTCTGTCGGTTGAGATGCAGACGCTGGCCTAAGCCACCTGATAGTTTCCCAGGTCCAAGAATCGCAGATCTGGGGCACCTGGCCTTTCGAAACCCCGCGTTTTTCAATCGTCTCGTCAGCTTGAGGTTTGATGCCGAATTCAACATGCTCAGTACGCGTGCAGATTCCGTATCATCTGCGGAATCTCGCTCGCATTGATGGCGATGTCGCGCTGGAGGTAACGGCGCCAGTTACGCTTCGCTCGGTGCTGGATGCGCTGGAGGCGCGCTATCCCATGCTTTGTGGAACCATTCGCGATCACGACACACTCCAGCGGCGACCATTTCTGCGCTTCTTTGCGTGTGAAGAGGACTTGTCGCACCAATCGCCCGATGCTCCGCTGCCTGAGTCGGTCGCTGATGGCAAGGAACCGCTGTTGATCATCGGAGCTATTGCAGGCGGATAGCGGAACAGTAATGTGAGGGGTATCAGTGCTCGCCCTTGCCTGGCCTTAGCATGAGCTCGCGAATCGCTTCGCGCGGGTCTTTGCCCTTTTCGAGGATCAATTCCATCTGCTCGGTGATGGGCATCTCGATCCCTTGGTCGCGTGCCAAACCGAGGGCGGCGCGGGTGGTCAGCACGCCTTCAGCGACTTTTCCGCCGAGGCTTTCTAGGATTTCGGGCAGCTTGCGCCCCTGCCCGAGTGCCTGGCCAACGGTTCGGTTACGGGATAGAGAGCCTGTGCACGTTAGCACCAGGTCGCCTGTTCCGCTAAGCCCCGCAAGGGTTTCGCGCCGTCCACCGCATGCGACAGCGAGGCGCGTAATTTCGGCGATGCCGCGGGTGATAAGCGCAGCTGTCGAGTTATGACCGAGGCCTACACCGGCTGCCACACCGGCCGCGATGGCGATCACATTTTTGAGCGCGCCGCCAAGTTCAACGCCAATCACGTCGGTCGACGAATAAAGCCGCAGAGTTTCGGATGAAAATTCCTGCTGAATGAGGATGGCGATTTGCGGATCGCTGAAGGCCACGGTGACGGCGGTGGGCTGGCCTTGGGCTACTTCGATCGCAAAACTCGGACCGGAGAAAGCGCCGATGGAGAGCAAGAGTCCGGCAGGCTCAAGGGTCTCGGAGATTACCTGGGTCATGCGCAGGTAGCGTTTCCTTCTCGATGCCCTTGGTGGCGCTCACGACGAACTGTCCGTTGTGCAGGTGGCTCTTGACGCGCTGCAACGTGGAGCGGAGAAATTCAGACGGAATGACCGAGACCAGTATGTCGGCCGATTCGATCGGCGTCATCTCCGCGGTAACGGCCAGGTCTGCCGGGAGTGGGAATCCCGGCAGGAACAATGTGTTTTCGCGGGCGCCGTTGATGACCCGCGCCTCCTCGGCGTTGTGCGCCCAGAGGGTTACTTCGTGGCCGCCGCGACGGCTGAGAGACAACGCAATCGCCGTTCCCCATGCGCCTGCGCCGAGCACAACAATCCGACTCATGCGGTCTTCCCCTCTTGCGTGTGTCTGCCGAAGCGGTTTTCGGTCCCTGTGACGAGGCGGCGAATGTTCTGGTGATGCCTGAGGATGATCAAGAGCGCGACGACGATTTGTGCGGCGATGTAAGGAGCAGGCCTATCCCCGCGAACCATGAACCAGGCAAATATGGGAAAGCTGGCTGCGCCAAGAATCGAAGCGAGGGAGACGTAGCGCGTGACCAGCAGGACAACGGTGAAGAGCACGATCGAGGAAAGGGCAGCCAATGGCGCGGCAGCGAGGAAGACGCCAAAGCCGGTCGAGACTCCTTTACCTCCGCGAAAGCGCAGCCACACCGGGAACATGTTTCCGAGAACAGCGGAAACAGCAGCCAGGGCCTGGGCATCGCGGAAGGGCATCGACGGCACCAGGATCGAGGCCAGAAGCGCGCCCAGCCATACCGCGGCAGCGGCTTTCACTACGTCCAGCAAGAAGGTTGCCGCGCCGAGGCCTTTTCCGCCGGAACGAAGGACGTTGGTTGCGCCGATATTGCCGCTTCCGACGGACCGAATATCTTCGTGGAGAAACAACTTGACCAGCAGGTAGCCCGTCGGAATGGACCCCAGCAGGTAAGAGAGCGCCACAATTACGAAACTTGCGAGGATCATGACCAAACAGAGTTTAGCAGGTAAGGCGGTATGAATTTGAGACCCGGCTTTCCTTGCTAGCCACTGCTCACATGTACTCGTCTGCGGAGGGTCCGTAGAGAGCGGGCACCTTTGATTCAACGAGGCGCAGATAGACGGTGAGTTGGCCGCGGTGATGGGCGAGATGACCGAAGACGGCGTCGGAGATCATGATGCTGCGCGCGTTCTCAGAAACGGCTTTGCCGCCCATTTTGAAGGCCCACGGCGTGGCGAGATGCTCGTCAGTGGTGGACTGAAGCGCGCGCCGGGCATTGGCGACAGCGCTGTCGAGGCTGGCCAGCAGGTCGGATTTTCCGGCGAGAGGTCTAGTGCGGAATCCATCTGACTCGGCTGCGTCGAGGTTGAGTTCATCGCGGTCGATCATGAGCGCGATCCAGGCCAGCATTCCTGCAACCAGGGCAGCTAGATAGCCAAACTCCATCGAACGCTCATGAGGCTTGAAACTGTTGTGGCCGTCGGGTACGCGCTCGATGGCTTTGCGGGTGGATGCTGCTTCGCGGTCAAGTTGGGCGAGAAAGAAATCTTTGAGGATCATGGGCGTTCTCCCTGGATGAACTTTTGCGATTGCCAGTTTCAAAAGACGGTTCGGTTATTGCGCCACGCAATTCGACAGTTCGAAATAACGCGATGCGTCGCCGAACCGGAAAAGGGCATACCACGCGTCGAGGGCCTGCTTTTCGTAGATACCGAGAGCGCGGAAGATCTCGCGGGCAAACTCGATAGGACTGATGCCCGATGCCGTGATTACATTTTCGTCGGTGATGGCCGGAACATCGCAGTAGAATTTGCCTCCTCGATAGCCGCTTGCGGCCAGATATTCACGGCTGTTGCTGGTGTGGTGAAAATCATCGAGCATGCCTGCGCGCGCCAGGGCCAGGGTTGCGCCGCAGATGGCTGCGATGGGCACTCCCTCAATGAAAAACGCACGCGCGAGGTCGACGGCTTCGGCGTTGCCGCATGATTCCCACTGGTCACCGCCGGGAAGAATGAGCATCGCGCTCTGATCCGGGTCAATCTCAGACAGTGTTGTCTCAGGCAGGATGCGCATGCCGCCCACCGTCGTCACCGGCTCTCTGGAAGTGCCGACGGTGACGACGCGATACCGGCCGGGCTGGCGCTGAAACTGGGGATTGTTGATGCCGCTGATGGCAAACGACGCTTCCCAGTCTGCCATCGAGTCGAATACGAAAAGGTAAACATTGCGAACGCTCATCTGAAGTGACCTCCATCGACAAAATCATCATCGCGCCCGATATATGACAGAGCGTGGCATATATGATTTGAGAAAGTAAAAATGCTGAGGAAATCGGAGCTCTGATGAAGGCTGATCGATTGATGTCTGTGCTGCTGCTGCTCCAGGCGAGGGGGCAGATTACAGAGCGCGAATTGGCCGAGCAACTGGAGGTCTCGCAGCGCACCATTCATCGCGATCTGGAATCGCTGAGCGCGGCACGCATTCCAGTCTCAGCCATGCGCGGTGCGCAGGGCGGCTGGCAACTGGAGAAAGGCTGGCGGACGCACGTTCCGGGCCTTGACGAAGCCGAATTACATGCGCTGCTGATGGCCCAGCCGCGCGGGCTTGGCAACCCGCGGCTTGCGGCGGCCGCGCAGAGCGCGCTGAACAAGCTGATGGCGGCGATGCCCGAGCCGATGAAGGCGCAGGCAGCGCATTTGCAGCAGCGGCTTCACGTGGATCCGACAGGATGGCGCGATACGGGTGAGGATCTGTCGATGCTGTCCGCGGTGCAGGATGCGGTGGCACGCGACCGGAAGCTGACATTTGACTACACGCGGGCCGATGGGGAGCAGTCGAGCCGGACAGTGGACGCGCTGGGGCTGGTTTCAAAGGGGCTCCACTGGTACCTTGTTGCGCGTACGGCGAATGGCATGCGCACGTTTCGGGTCTCACGGATGAAGCGCGTGGCTGTGCTTGCTGTGGGATTCGAACGGCCGGCTCGCTTTGACCTGGCGGAGCATTGGCGCGCCTCGACTTCCGAACTGGATCGCAAACGGGCGAGCTATCGCACCGTTCTTTCGCTCACATCGGAAGCGCCGCCCGGCGAGTTCAAGGGTGGTGTGTTACCAAAGCTGCTGCAGCAGGGGCTGCCTCTCGTAAAGCCGACGTTGGAAAGATTGTGCTGCACGTCGATTTCGACAACGAACGGGAGGCGCAATTTATTTGCTCGGACTGGGTTCGACGGTTTCAGTTCTGGAGCCGGTGAGCTTGCGGCAATGGGTTGAAGCCGAGGCGAGGGAAGTGGCGGGATTGGCCGAACCGGACTGAGATATTCACTGCGCCAGTTGTTTCGTCGCGGCTGTATACTTCACCCCTCACAGGGCCCAAGTCCAAATTCCCCTGAAAGGCGGAAATGTATGCCCAGTTATCTTGTGCAGGTCGCGTATACCTCAGAAGCCATGGCAGCGATGCTGAAAAAACCTCAGGACCGTGCAGCAGTGGTGGGTAAGGCGGTTGCAAAGCTTGGCGGCTCGCTGACGTCGGCGTGGCTGACTTTTGGCGATTATGACACCATGGTGCTGGTGGAAATGCCCGACAACGTGAGCGCAGCCGCCTTCGCAATGGCCATCAGTGCGGGTGGTTCGTGCAACGCCGTTAAAACGACTCCTTTGCTTTCGGTTGAGGAGGGAACGGCCGCGATGAAGAAGGCAAGTGCGTCCGGCTACAAGCCGGTTGCAACGAAATAAGACACCATCCTGGCGCAAAAAGAAATGGCCGGTGGATTTTTATTCCGCCGGCCATTCCGTCAGAGCATTTGGATCTCTGTCTAATCCACCATCACTTCGCCAGGGAGTATCGGCCGCGTGCGTGGAAGAGCGCCGTTGTAGGCTGCAGCGCCTATCGCGAAGAGCGTGCCGGCATAGATCACGAGCTTGACGAGGCTTCCGGCGCGCGTGAGTGGCAGGGTCTTCCAAAGCATCAGAAGCACCGTTTGCGCGATCGTCACCGCCCACACTGAACCGTAAAAGTAGCGCCGCTCGATGCCTTCATTCTTTGTTGATTTTCCGACGCGCGGCAATTTGCCGAGCGCACCGAGCAGCAGAATCAGGATGCAGAGAGGGAAGTAGACGTACTGATAAAGCTGCTTCATGGTCCATACGCCGGTGATCACGGCAATAACGAGACCGGCGAGGTTCAGCAACGCGAAATTCAGGACGGCGTTCCAGGCGAAGGTGTAGCAGACTTTGCGATAGAGAGGATTTGGGCGGTCCTCGTCGAAGCGCAGGATGTAGGGCGCGGGCTCGACTCCCGGCAACTGGCCGAAAAGTCCAGCGATTCCGGTCCCGATGAGCACGAGCGCCAGCCACGCGGCGTTGGCCGCGCTGAACCCATGCGCGAAGAGGCTGAAGACGAGGGGGCCGGGCGCCAGAAAGAAGACCCAGATCCAGATGGGCCAGTGGCAGGACCCGGTAGTATCGCTTGTTGCGGGTGCGCATTTTGCGGGCGTCCGCATATTCAACCCTGCCGCTGTATTGCATATAGGGCGAGTTTTTCAAATGGCACGCGATCGCGTCAACCAAGCATGCCGGAGGGGATCGGGTCGGTTAGTGCGCTGCCTTGGAGCAGCCGGTGACTACTCCGATGACAGCGAGAGCGGTATCGATGGCCAATCAAATCCTTGTGAGCAATCGGATCGCATCAGCAACGCGATTTTGACTATCGGGACCCGGTTTCCGATTTTCCTTGTCTTAATAACGCTATCGTGGCCTTGGGATTGATGAGAGTTTCTGCGGCCGTCAGCGCTCTTGTCAGCACCTTTCCTGATGAGCGCGATGGTTTCCTGCGGGGTGAGAGAAGGATCGAGCGCGATTAGTTTTGCCGCAAGGTTCACCACGTTTGGAGAAGCCATCGACGTACCGGACATCTTGAGCTTCGTTCCACCGGGCACATAGCTCTCGACCTGGTACCCGTCGGCGTCGACAACCACCGTTTCTCCGTAGCTGGTGAATGAAGTCTCTTCGCCTGCCTGGTCAACTGCACCTACCGCGATCAGATTGGGCAGATGCAAGCCCGCCGGCACTTCCTCTGTGAATCCTGCATCGCTGTCCGAGTTTCCAGCAGCACACACAAACAAGGTATTCGGGGCGCTGCGAATCGCGTTTTCCACGGCTTCACGCCAGACCTTGTAAACGGTTTGCGCGGCCTGCTTGCGGGCGGCAGGATCCTTCTCGCTGCTGGTCTTGGTGAGCCACTGCTCAAATTCGGCCACGTCATCGTCCCAGCTCATGTTTACAACGCGAACATTGTTGGTCCTGAAGTAATCGCCAACCTGCTGGAAAGAAGCCTTGAACTTTTCGGCCCACTCGACGGTTGGCTCAAAGGGCAGGTCGGGCAAAGCGTCATTGAACTGCGCGACCACCAGACGAGCGGCAGGATTTCCGCGCACGGCAATTCCGGCCACGTGGGTTCCATGCATCCATTGTCCGAGAAAGCCGAGCTGCTTCATGAACGGGGCGAGCTGGTCGGGAGGCATGGTTCCGAGGGTCTTTTTCGCTTCGGTTGCAGCAGGAGAATCGATGCTGTTGAAGAGATCGCTCAGGCCCTGCTCCAGTCCCACGACCTTGGGATACACGTTTTTCAAGTCCGGAGTCAGCGGCTGCAAATCTCCGTTGTAAATCTCACCGCGCATGTCGAAGGCGAGGCCGTGAGGGCTATGGGATGCTGGCGCAGGATCTGTGAAGAGCTGATTGGGATAGAGGGCGGTGTCTACGCCTGAGTCCCAGATGCCGATGCGCACCGGCGTCAGCTTGTCGTCCCCAGTGAGGGTGACTTCGCGCCCGTCCCAGATGTCGGGCTTCTGCACATTGTGCGCTGCCACATAGGCGGTCAGGATCGGGAGAGCCTGCTCTTTCAGTGGGTAGAACACCTTGATGAAGGCCCGGTCCCCGATCATCGATTCTGCGGCATTCAGATCCACGGTGTTCGATTTGGCTGCCGCCGGGTCAAGGCTTTCTTTTTCGCTTCCGGCAATCATGCTCGGTGTTGCGAGTTCGAAACTGCCTTTTATCCCTTTCACCGTGTCTTGCGCGAGGTGCCAATCGAGAGCGTCGACGTTCGCCTGGAAGCCACGTTTGAAGGCTGCATCAAAGGCCGCACCACTGCTTGCGTTCGAAGAAATGCGCGCCTTCAGGACAGGACCGTCCAACATCCCAGAGGTCGCCTTCGCCTCGGGTTTCTCCTGGAGATCCTTCAGCTTTTGCAGGGATTTGAGCGCGGCCTCGTTTTCGCCCGTGAGCGATTCGGCATCGACCTTGAATCCGTAAAGAGCGCGCAGGGTCGCCTTGTCTTCAATGTCGTAGTCGTTCAAGACGGAATCGACATCGTGGAGAACATGCGCAACGAAGGCATTGTATATGGCGTCGTCTGCGAGCAGAAATGAGCTGGGGGCCTGGTCCATAGGGTAGCTGAAGCGCGGCAGATCATCGGCGGTTGCAATCTTTTTCTTCCCGCCAGCACTGGGGGCTTGCGCCATGGCCGTAAATGCGAAAACAATCAGGGCCGAAGCGGTGAGGGCAACGGGCAATTTGCAGGTTTGATTCTTCACGGGGAACCTCGATCGACCAAGCGGGCATCCACCCGGTAACACGAAGGATAATCCACAACTTTCGGGACCGTGAGAGATTTGTTACGAATTTCGAATTGGCTACATCAACTTGCGGCGGACGAGGTCGAGCGCCTGCTGGCTGGCCCACTCGCGGACGCGGTTGCGATCTCCGCGGAAGTTGCGTTCGAAGGCGTCGGTTTTCTGGTCGTCGCTGACGGCGATGTAGACACGACCCACCGGCTTGGTTTCGGTGCCTCCGCCGGGTCCGGCGATTCCGGTTATTCCGAGGCCGAGCGTTGCACCGGTCTTTTTGCGGATGCCCTCTGCCAGCGCAGACGCCACCTCAGAGGACACCGCACCGAACTGCTCGATCAATTTTGCGGGCACATCGGCAAAGGCGGTCTTCATTTCATTCGAATAGACCACGACGCTGCCCAGGAATGAGCGCGAACTGCCGGGTACAGAAGTGATTCGCTGGGCGATCATGCCGCCTGTGCAGCTTTCTGCCACGGCCAGCGTTGCCTGGCGCAGTCCGAGATAGTAGAGGACGATCTGCTCGAGCGACTCGCCCTCCGCGGAGTACATCCAGTCGTCGAGCGCTTCTTCGAGTTTTGTCGCGAGTTCTTCAACGCGCTGCTCGGCCAGTTCCTTATTCGGCTTGGAGCAGAGCAGCGTGAGCTGAATATCGCCGGCGTGCGCGAGGATTGTTGTCTCCACGTCGGTGTAGGTGGTGTAGATCGGCGCGAGAAGCTTGTCGGCCTGGGACTCCGGTATCATGGCAGCCTTGAGAGTGCGCCTGGCGAGATGCCGCGCGGGCACGATCTCCCGCAAACGCGGCAGGCACTCTTCATCAAACAGCGGCCTGCATTCGTGGGGAGGCCCCGGGATGAGCATAATCAGCTTGCGAAAGCCGGAGTAAGTGGTCTCAAGCCATTGCCCGGGCGCGCTGCCGTTGGGATTTGTGAGGAATGCGGCGCCTTCGATCAGGTCAGCCTGCTTGAGATTGTTTTCGGGCATGGTGATGCGCCACGTCGCGGCGCGCGCATGGAGCGCGGCCACCTGCGGGGCATCTCGCTTCAGCTTCAGCGAAAGAGTCTCTGCGACGGCTTCACGCGTCAGGTCGTCCTCGGTTGGTCCGAGGCCGCCCATCAAGATAATGATGTCGGTCCGTGCCAGCGCGTTGCGGATCACGCCGACGAGGTCCTTCTTGCGGTCGCCAACAATCGTTTTGAAGGCCACCGTAACCCCGATCTCATTGAGCTTTTCAGTCAGGTAGAGAGAGTTGGTGTCCTGGCGGTGCGGCGTAAGCATTTCGGAGCCGACTGCGATGATTTCGGATTTCATGAAGGCGGCTTCCAGTTCCTGGCTTCTAGTTTTGGACCGTCGCGAAGGGTTGATTCGGAGCTAGAAGACACTCATCCCTTCTACTCCCAACTCCAGATCATAAACCGCGTCGTTGTCGGCCAAGATTGTGGTACCGAGAGGTGAGAATGCCACGCCGGCGAGGTTGACCCCGGCCACAACGATGTTGGCATCGCCGCCTGGGGTGATGTGGACCAGGCCGCGCCGACCGTGCAGGCTTGCGGTTACGTAGATATCTCCGTTGGACGCTATCGCGAGCCCCTGAGGCCTGCCCAGTCCGCGATACCACACGCGTGACTCGCCGTGCGTATTGATTGCCCAGATGGCATCATTGGAAGAAAGTGTCGGCCCGGCGACGAAGAGCGTTCCCGCGGTGTCGACCGCAAGGTGATAGGCCGAGACGCTGGGTTCAAGCGTGGCATAGACGAAGATTTTTCGTTGTGGATCGATTTTGAAGATCGTTCCGCTACGATCGCCCACGAAGAGATTTCCGTCACTATCGAATGCTGCGCCAGTCGCGACACCCATGCCTTCGGAGTAGAGGGTCGATTCCCCAGCTCCATCGATGCGATAGACGTTGCCTTCCGCCCGCGAAGTCACAAACAGGTCGCCATCGGGGCTAAAGGCTAGCCCTGTGGCGTTGAGGATTCCGGTTGCGAAGGGTGTGCCGCGTCCATCGGGGCTGACGCGCACCACCGAAACCGGCGTCTGCTTTCCCCTCTGCCCCGAGATCGTGGCATAGATCATTCCCGAACGGCTCACGGCAGGGCTGGTCACTGGGTGCAAGCCGCTCGAAAGCTCCCGGGCGATGTGCAACTGGGCTGCATTACTCACTCCCGCAGGTGTTCGGACCTCAACGAGGCCTGTCGCCGCGTTCTCCGGGACCCGGAATGCGACGCGTCCGGGACGGCTCATGAGAACCTGTGCGGGGTGTGTGCCCACAACAACCACGGGCGGACCGTATGCGTTTGGCCCAAGATTGGCGCCGACGAGTTCTACCTCACCCAGCGGCAGCGCTGCGGCCGGTACGACCTCGTCAATGCGCGGCTCAGGCGTCATTTCTTCCCGTGCGGATTGGATGCGAGTACGCGGCATGTCCATTCTTAGTGAATCCACAGGCGGAGCAGCGACGCCACTCCCAAAGCATACAGCCCCGCCGCCACGTCATCGAAAACGATCCCCCAACCCTCTGGTAACCTCTCCAACTGGCGCGCGGGGAATGGCTTAGTGATGTCGAACAAGCGGAAGAGGATGAGCGCGATCAATCCGTGGCGCCAATCGGCTGGACTGCCGAGCAGGGCGATCCACTGTCCAGCAACTTCGTCGATAACGACGAATTGAGGGTCGTGCCGGCCGCTTTCGCGCGCAGCGATAGTCGCTGCCGGGACGCCTGAGGCGATCGACAGCACGATTCCTATAAATACAACAAGCAAAAGGCCATTAGGGGTGGGATGAAAGAGATAAGCGACCGCACCCCATGGAAGCACGGCTGCCACGGATCCCCAGGTTCCGGGCCCCGGCTTGCCAAGGCCGGCGCCGAAGAAGGTTGCAACAGTCCAGGCCCACTCAGTCTTGCGCGCTGCTACGGGCGAGCTCGAAGCAGCCTGTGGACTACTCGTCATCCTGTCTCCTGCGCTGGCGACCGACTTCGCCAAGATCTTCCAAAACTTCAGGATCGAGAATCGGTGAACTGATTTTGTAGACCCCCATCGCCCACTTGCCAAGGTCGATCTTGCGGCACCGGTCGCTGCAGAAAGGGAAGTCCTCGTCTTTGGCGGTAACCAGCATGCCGCAAGTGGGACAGTGTAAAAGCTTTGCGGATTTTTTCTTTTGTGCCATGTCGACTCAGTGCGTTCAGCTTCCTTGGATATCGTAACGCTCCCGTCGGATGTTTGCCGGCTGGAACGTGTGGCTAATAGCGCGCAAATCGATCGAAGACGCCGATTACGGGGAGCACGTTGCCATTGTGGTCAAAGAAGCCGCGCCGTACCAGGCCGCCCTGAACGGCGGGCTCCCACCAGAAAATGCCCTTACCGTGTCCGCCCGGCGCTTCCATCACAATCCGGTTCACTTCATCGAGAAAATCACGCTGGCCTTCGGGCGACTCGGGGAATGGACCGGGTCGTTTGGTGTACTCTCCGGGCTCCCAGTTGTAGGCCGTCTCAACCACGTATACGTCTTTGCTGTACGCACGAATTGTGGCTTCGAGGTTTGTGCGCAGATCGTTCAAGCTGCCCTGCCACCATGGATAGAACGACTGGCCGATCACGTCGAAGTCGATGTTGTAGGTAGCGAGCTTGTCAAAAAATGCCTTGGTGGCCGCAACGTCGCCACCTTTGTCGATGTGTATCATGATGAGCGGCCGCGGCTGACCGGCACTGCCCGCGCTGACACCGTCGATGCCCGCTTTTATCAGTGCGGCGAAGTTATCCCAGTTCGCAGGCAGTCTGCCGTCGGGCCACATCATACCGTTTGAAACTTCGTTGCCCACCTGCACCATTTCCGGCATTGTGCCGGCGTTGCGAAAGGCTGCAACGGTATCGCGGGTGTAGGCGAAGACCGCATCCACAAGCTGCTTGTGCGTGTAGTTCTGCCACGCGACCGGTGTTGGTTGATGGCCGGGGTCGGCCCAGTCGTCCGCGTAGTGGAAATCCAGCAGAGACTTGAAGCCCATCGCCTTGGCCTGCTTTGCTGCGGCCAGCGTGTAGGCAAGATTATTGGGCAGTTTTGTCGGAGCGAAGATGCGCAGGCGAATCCAGTTGTAACTGTGCTCGCGCAGGATTTCGAGTGCCGGCCGGGCGACGCCATTTTCTTTGAAGATCGCGCCACTTTGCTCCGCTTGTGGCAGAAACGAGACGTCGGCGCCGATGGCATATTCGGAAGATTTCCCAGTAACCACTTGAGCGTTCGCGCACAAACCGGTTGCTAGAGCCGCAAGAACAGCACAAAGAACCGCACGATTTTCCATCTATCAGCCCGCAGAACGAGATTCGGCCGCGCAAAAACGAGGCGGCTCCATCTTAACGCTGCGCTGCAGTGAGCGGACCCGAGATGATGCGCGCCACCAGATCGTAGTCGTGGGCTTCAGTGATCTCGGCGCGATAGAAGCGGCCGGCTTCGAGGGCCTGCAGGTCGCCGAAGTCGTTGATGTAGACTTTGCCGTCGATTTCCGGTGCGTGGAATTCAGTGCGGCCCTCCCAAAGCATGGGAGTTTCTTCGCTCTCGCCTTCGGCCAGCAGCACCAGCTCGCGACCAACCCATTGCTGCTTAGCACGCTTCGAGATTTTTTGCTGCAGCTTCATCAGCTTGCGCTTGCGGGCTTCGATGGTACGTTTTGGGACCTTGGCATCGAGCGCGTGTGCTTTCGAGCCTTCTTCGTCGGAGTAATTGAATACGCCGAGCCAGTCGAATCTCCCCTGGTTGATGAACTCCTCCAGGAGTTCAAAGTCGCGGAGCGATTCGCCGGGGAAACCGACGATGAAGGATGTGCGCAGGGCAATGCCGGGTACGGCCGCGCGCACTTTTTCGAGCGTCTTCAGGAAGATGTCAGCGCCGGCGCCGCGCTTCATGCGCTTGAGCACGTCGGGCGATGCGTGTTGCAGGGGAACATCGAGGTATTTGCAGATATTGTCGTGCTTCGCGATGGTTTCGAGCAGCTTGCCGGTGATGCGGTTGGGATACGCATACAGGAAGCGCAGCCAGCGCAGGCCTTCGATCTTCGCGAGCGCATCGAGCAGCAGGGCGAGACCGTCTTTCAGGCCAAGGTCTTCGCCGTAGCAGGTGGTGTCCTGGCCGATGAGGGTGATTTCCTGCACGCCGCTGGCGACCAGTTGTTGCGCTTCGGCGACCACGGATTCGAAGCGTCGCGAGCGGAATTTCCCGCGCAGGTTCGGAATGACGCAGAATGTGCAAGGGTGATCGCAGCCTTCGGCAATCTTGATGTAGGCGGATGTTTTTCCGGTTGAGATGAGCCGCGGTGTGGCTTCGTCATAGAGATAAGTTGGCAGCATGTGCGCTGCGCCCTGCCATTCTTCGCGGCTGAAGCGGCCCTGCTTTTCGCGCAGATCACCTTCTGGGCGGAACGCTACCCCAGGGGCTAAAGCCCCTTCCTTGGTTGCAGCGTTATCGTACGGGCTAAAGCCCGAACCCTTCAAAGTGGATTTGTGCGTGCCTGCGCTCGATTCTCGTCCGACGCGTACTTCGGCATGTCCATTTCCGGTGAGGATGTTGAACGGCGATGGGGCAGCGGACTGCACCGGCGCGATTCCGGCCGCTTCCAAAATGGACTCGAGTTCGCCGGTGCCCACAACCGCATCGACTTCGGGAATGCTCTTTCGAATCTCGTCGCGGTAGCGTTCTACGAGGCATCCCGCAACGATCAGTTTTTTTGCCGAGCCGGACGTCTTGAAGCGCGCCATTTCCAGGATCGTGTCGACGGACTCCTGCTTGGCGGTGTCGATGAAACTGCAGGTGTTGACGACAAGGATCTCCGCCTCTTCGGGGCGAGAGGTTAACCGCGCTCCTCCGCGGTTCAGCAGTCCCATCATCACCTCGGAATCGACCAGGTTTTTGGGGCAGCCTAACGAAACAAAGCCCACGGTAGGAGCCGTGGGTTGGGAAGATTTGCTCACAGTTCTATTGTACCGGGAATGTGATTTTGCGGCTCGGCGATCATTGGAGTCGCGGAATATCCTGCTCGGTCGTTGCCGCACCTAGAGGCAAATGGGTGATCCGAGTAACGTATTCAGAAAAAGCAGGATCCAAGGATTTTTTGAAGTCGCCCCAGTCCGCTGACGACCACCGGCGTCCGTCGGCGAAATCGAACACGATTCCGGCTCGTCGAGTCAGTTTTCCGTCTGTAGTCCTGAAACCTTCGATCTGTGTAATACGCAGCAGATCGGCGATCGAATACACCGTGCACGGTCTGAAGGCGTAGCCGCAATCTCGAATCTCTTGTCGAGTGATGGTCGCGTGCATGTTTAGTGCCAGAGCGGTAAACACGAGGATGGGCAATGCGACGAGAATTGTCAGCCAACGCAAAATCTTGCGAGAGTCCATCCCATAGCTGCACCCCAAAACGAAGGAGATTGGTTGGTCCATTCGCTAAACAGGTTCACTATCTTACGATCTCCGAAGAGCGCCCAAACCTGTAACGTCAGTTCCCAACTCAGTGACAGCGCACCAAAAGCTGGAAAGAACCACCAAATCGCGCGTTGCGGCTGAAAGACGAAATCGCTAGGTCCATCTAATCCCGCAAGAAAGCTATTCGTTCGGGAAAACAGGTACCAAAACCCGACCGCGAACAAGATCCCTATTGCAATCATCCCGCCGATTACGCGGACGCGCAAAGGCATGAATCGATCTTCGAATTCCTCTGTATCCAGTTTCTCGCCTGTATGGCCAACTGGAGGCGCCGACACCCATTTCCGGAACGCCGCCAAAGCTGCAATCACTACGGCGACTACCAGTCCGCGGCCAATCGCCTCAATCCAATGTCCCGACATGCTGCGCATAAGACTAACATTCGCAGCCAACGAGAGTTATCGAATGGTCACTGACGACTACGCGTGTCGAGCCATTCCAAGTGATAAAATCAATCAGTGCCGGGTCCTACGCGACGTAATCCCGCCAATCCCGCCAGGTCCGGAAGGAAGCAACGGTAACGGGCTAGTACGGGCGCAGTAGGTCACCCGGTACTTTTTTGGCGCCATTGGCGCTTCTATTCTTTGGTCGAGGTGGTGCCTGGCCGCAGTTCAGGCGTACCAAAGATCCTTACAAGTGTTGAGCGCGAGCCGCGGTCTCCGGATCTCGTGCCGCAAGGAGAAATGAATTGAGCCTCGCCGTGCGTCCCGTGGTGGGCAGGCGCGCCAAGATCAGCGCCCTCGGAACTTACGTCCCTCCCAAAGTTCTTACCAATCAAGACCTCGAAAAAATGGTAGACACCAACGATCAATGGATCGTGGAACGCACCGGCATCAAGGAACGCCACGTGCTCGCTGCCGGAAAAGGCGTGAGCGACATCTGCGTTGAAGCAGCGAAGAAGTGCCTGGCAGCGCGCGGGATCCAGCCCAGCGAAGTTGAAGTCATCATCGTCGGCACCGTAACGCCCGACATGATGTTTCCATCGACTGCCTGCCTTGTGCAGGACAAGATCGGGGCGAAGGGCGCCTGGGGTTTCGACGTCTCCGCGGGGTGCTCGGGATTCGTGTTCGCGCTCCAGGCGGGCGTGAAGCTCGTTGAAAGCGGAGCCCAATCCAAGGTTCTGGTTTGTGGAGCCGATGCCAATACCAGGATGACCGACTACACCGACCGCGCCACGTGTGTCCTCTTCGGCGACGGCGGAGGTGCCGTGCTGATCGAGCCTGCTGAAGAGGGCGAGATCGGCATGATCGACTTTGTGCATGAGATTGACGGATCGGGCGGCGTTTCGCTGAACCTTCCCGCAGGTGGCAGTCTCAATCCGCCCACACACGAGACCATCGACAAGAAGATGCACTTCATCCATCAGGATGGACAGGCTGTCTACAAGTTTGCCGTGCGCAAAATGGCTGAGGCCACAACGAAGCTGCTGGAGCGCAACGGAGTGACGGGCTCAGACCTCGGCTGCTTCATTCCGCACCAGGCCAACAAGCGCATCATCACGTCAACGGCGGACCGTCTGGGCATGCCGGCAGATCGCGTGATCATCAATATTGAGAAATACGGGAATACCTCGGCGGGGACGATCCCGCTGGCGATGGAAACGGCAGTCGAAGAGGGGAAGCTGAAGAAGGGCGACCTGGTTTTGATCGCAGCCGTTGGGGCTGGATTCACCGTGGGCACCGCTTTGTTGCGCTGGGAGATCTGAAGAAGCACTTATAGCTCCTAGCTGCGAGCCACTAGCTTTATTCTTGCGACCCTGAGACTTCGCCGCTCGGAAAATCTTCGCTTCTATGCGGTCAGTGCGTTCATCGTGAATTCGTACTCCGGAAGCACGCCTGTTTTCACGGCCATCCTGAAGAATCCACGCATGCCTTCTACGCACTCCTCATCCAGAACGTAATGAATGTTTGTCGTGAGGTAGGAGCGGATCGTGCCTTCGGATAGCGGCAGCTGGCGCGACCATTGCTCGACCAGCGCGTCGATGTTCTGCAGGCCGTGATCGCGAGATTGGATGAAATCGCGATAGATGCCCTCATCCAAAAGGCTGCCGCCTGCAAGGCCCCAGACAGCGGAGACGAAGGGGAGACCGGTCAGCGTCTTCCATTCTTCGGCAAGGTCGTGATAGACGAGCTCTTCGCCTGTGCGCTCAAAGCGATTGGCGCGCTCCTCGAGCGCCATCAAGGCAGGATCGCCGATGAGGATTGCAGCATCGGCGCGGTCGAGCATCGCATCGAGATCGGCTGCCATTGGAATGAAGGGCACTTCGGCGTTGCCCCACTTGTGAAAGAGAATGCGCGCGTACGCCAGTGTCGTGCGGCTCGCCGTGTCCGCGGCGACGCTGTGCAGCTTCTCGAGCGGCTGATTTGCACGCCGCACCAGCAATAGGGAGCGGACCCGTCCCTTGGAGGCGATAGTGCATCCTGGCAGAATGCGTAGCCCCGGCGTCGTCGCCAGAGACGCGATGGGAACGAGTCCTATGTCCGCTGCTCCGCTGGCCAATTGGTCTGCGCACTCCGAGGGAAGCATCCAGCTGACCTCATAGCGCTGCGCGAGCTCTGCGTTCAGGGGCGGATGCTCGAAGTCCCACATCAGCGGCGCGGGGTTCAGAAAACGAATGGCGGCAACACGAAGCCGGCGGTGCGAAGTCGAATTCACTCTATTCGATAGACTATCAACCCGGGCTTTGGGGTTCTCCACATGCGTGCCGGCCGTCACACCCTTCGCCTTGACTTCCATTTCTCATCAGCTTAAGGTGAGCCTCAATCACTAAAGAAGGCTCTACAGGTTGATTTAAGGGAAGGCGCACGTGTGCGTAGCACGAGCGTAGATGCAGATGTCGATATCGAAAGACGCAAGTTCAAGCTCTATTCCAGGCCATTCCAACACGCAGATCGACGAGAACCGGCTAGCGATGCTGGCTCTCGCGCTGACTCCCAACCTTGGCCCCAAGCGCATTTCGGATGCGATCGCCCAGTTGGAATGCGCCGCCCAGCTTTTTGCGCTGACTCTCACAGAGCTTGAGGGCCTTCGCTTTCCGGCGGATGCCGCGCAATTTATCTTCGACGGCAAAGCCCGTCGCGCTGCCGATGAAGAGTGGGGAAAGATCTTGCAGCACGGCGCGACGATCATCACCCTCGCATGCCCGGAGTATCCCGAACAGCTCAAAGAGATCTACGATCCACCACCGGTGTTGTGGGTTCGCGGTGCGGTGCAACTGCTCTCTCGGCCGTCAATCGCTGTCGTAGGCACGCGTCATCCTTCTCCTTATGGCACAGGAGTTGCGGAGATGCTGTCTCGCGATCTCGCTGCTCGCCGCCTGATCATCGTGAGCGGCATGGCTCGTGGTATCGACACCTGTGCGCACAAGGGCGCGCTTGCGGCGCGTTCACCCACCATCGCTGTGTGGGGCACCGGCATCGATGTGGTCTATCCCAAGGAAAACAGAAAGTTGGCCGACGACATTCTTGCCACCGGCGGAGTCATCGTCAGCGAAGTTCCTATGGGAACTTTCCCAGCGCCACAGAATTTTCCCAGGCGCAACCGCATCATCAGCGGCCTCAGCATCGGTGTGCTGGTAGTGGAGGCCAGTGAAAACTCCGGCACTCGCGTGACAGCGCGCTGCGCTGCGGAGCAAAGTCGCGATCTTTATGCCGTGCCGGGCAACGTGACCGCCAAGAACTCGTGGACGCCTAACACGCTGATAAAACAGGGCGCCAAGCTTGTTGGATCGTGGGAGGATGTGTGGGAAGACCTGCCTTCGCAGGTGCGGCTGGAACTGGAACGCGAGGCTGGGGCTGAATCCAAACCGGAAGCCACCGCATCTTTACTGCCTGATCCGGTGCTTCGACCAGAAGAGTCGATCGTGCTGAAGGCATTGCGCGCCGACGAGTCCCTGCAAATCGATGAACTTCTCGAGCAGCTTGAAACTCAACTGACCTCATCCGAGGTTTTTACAGCTCTGTTTGAGCTGGAGATAAGCGGCCGCATACGCTGCCTCCCGGGAAAGAATTACGTTCGCACACTTTAGCCGCGGTGGACTTCACGCAAAATTTTTCGATGCAGCACAAGAAACGATGAACCGCACATTTCAGAAACTTTGCGCGTTACTATGCGAGTGATCCGCTGCCGCAAAAAGTCGATTGGGAGTGGAAACGAGGATGCCTTCCGTGTTAGCTTGCAAATCTTGCAGCCCAATTTCGATGAGCAGGTCGGGCGAGCAGCTTCGCGGTGCCTCTCATGTGAACATTTTCCTTCGGACTTAAAAAAGCAACAGAACGACCTCTGCCGAGTCCAACAGGCCGGATGGGGTACAGTAATACGGAATCAAGGATGGCAATGAGCAAATCACTGGTGATCGTCGAATCTCCCGCAAAGGCGAAGACGATCGAAAAATATCTAGGCAAGGGCTTCGAGGTCCGCGCGTCGATCGGGCACATCATGGATCTGCCCAAGAACGACATTGGCGTGGAGTTGAAGAATCGTACGTTTGTACCCGAGTTGGTTGTGTCGCCCGGCAAGGAAAAGATCGTCGATCAATTAAAGAGAGCCGGCCTGATGGCTGACGAAATCTTCCTTGCGCCTGACCCGGACCGCGAAGGCGAAGCCATCGCAGCGCACCTCGCGCTGCAACTTGGCACGAATGCCAAAGAACGCAAAAAGATCCGCCGCGTAACCTTTAATGAGATCACCAAGAAGGCTGTACAGGATGCGTTCCAGCACGCTCGCGACATCGACGAGAATCTCGTGGACGCGCAGCAGACCCGCCGTGTCCTTGACCGGCTTGTCGGCTACCAGATCTCTCCGCTGCTGTGGGACAAGGTGCGCCGGGGACTCTCGGCTGGCCGCGTGCAGACCGTAGCTGTACGCCTCATCGTGGAGCGCGAACGCGAGATTGCCGGGTTCAAGCCAGTTGAGTATTGGACTCTTGAGGCGTTGCTTCATCCTGAGCGGCAGTCTGACAAGAGCTTCAAAGCCAAGTTCGTTGGCATCGACGGTGAACCTGCCCGCGTGCCGAACGGCACGGACAAAGACGGCAAGGACCAATTCATCGGGGGTGCGCTGCCCGATAAGAAGTCGATGGACGCGGCACAGGCTGCGCTTGAGAACGCAGCGTGGACGCTTGCATCGGTGCAATACCGCGAGCAGCAGCGCCGCCCGCTTGCTCCTTTCATTACCAGCCAGTTGCAGCGCGACGCTGCCAGCAAACTGGGGTTCAATGTACGCCGCACCATGGGCGTGGCGCAGCGGCTGTATGAAGGCATGGACGTTGGCGACGAAGGCACGACCGGCCTCATCACCTACATGCGTACCGATTCTCCGCGCGTGTCGCCTGAGGCAAAAGAGGGTGCGCGCGCATGGATCTCAAAGCAACTTGGGAAGCAATACTTGCCCGACTCGCCCAACGTCTACAAGGGCAAGAAGGACGCGCAGGATGCGCACGAAGCCATTCGGCCGACGGATGCTTCGCGCACGCCGGAGTCGATTGCCCGCTACCTGAGTGACGAGCAGCTCAAACTCTACACGTTGATCTGGAAGCGCTTTATCGCATCGCAGATGGTGCCTGCGGTCTACGACATAACCACCGCGAAGATCGAAGCCAAGTCCGCGGTCGATCGCAAGACATATGACTTCCGCCTGAGCGGATCGGTCCTGCGCTTCGACGGCTTCCTCAAGGTCTACGAGGTTACAGAAGACAAGAAAGCCGACGACGAGGAAGACTCGCTCGGCAACAAGCTGCCCAATCTCGACGGAGTGAAGAACCTCGAACTCGAGCAGCTTCTACCGGAAGAGCACTACACCGAACCACCGCCTCGGTACAACGAAGCATCGCTGGTGAAGGAACTGGAAGAGCGTGGAATCGGGCGGCCGTCAACGTATGCGTCGATCATCAACACCATTCAGGATCGCGAATACGTAGTGAAGCATGGCGGCTCGCGCGGACGTTTTTATCCGACGGAGATCGGCATGGTTGTCTGCGACCTGCTGGTCGAGAGCTTTCCGTACATCTTCGATACCAAGTACACTGCAAAGCTCGAAGAAGAGCTCGATGATATTGAAGAAGGCAAGGAGAAGTGGACCGACCTGTTGAACGGGTTTTATGACCATTTCGAAGACGAGCTCAAAGACGCTGACAAGACCATGCGCAACATCAAGCGCATGGAACAGGAAACCGGCGACAAGTGTGAGAAGTGCGGAAGTCCACTGGTTCTCAAATGGGGCAAATTTGGCAGCTTCTACGCGTGTTCAAACTTCACGAAGAAGAAGCCGGTAACGGTTGCAATGGGTCCGTGGAAGAAGGATCCGAAAGCCGTTACACAAAAGATCACGAAGGCGCTGCATTTCCCAATGACTGTTCACGCAGTCGTCGATGACACCAAGGTGTATTCGAAGGAAGTTGCAAATGCGAAGGAACTGGTTGCCGCGATCGTAGAGGCGGTGAATGGTTCTGCAGAGAAGGGCAAGAAGATTTTTGTCGAGCAGGTGAGCTGCGACTTCACGAAGGAAAACATCGCTGCCAAGCCCGACATGAACACGCCCGAGGCGCAGGAAGCCGGTGACACCGAAGAGTACTGCGAAAACTGCGGCCGCGTCATGGTTTTGCGCCGCGGTCAGTTCGGACCGTTCATGAGCTGCCCAGGCTACAACGAAGATCCGCCCTGCAAGACGATCCGCAAGCTTAGCCAGAAGCAGCAGCAGAAGCCACCGGAGCCAACCGGAGAGGCTTGCCCGGCCTGCGGCAAGGCGCTCGTCCTGCGCCAGGGAGCATATGGCGAGTTTGTCTCCTGCTCTGGCTACCCTGGCTGCAAGTACGTCAAGCAGAATCTGGTTGAGGGCATGAAGTGTCCCAAGTGTGGTCAGGGCGATATTGCCGAACGCAAGGCGCGCCGCGGTAACATCTTCTGGGGCTGCACCAACTACCCCAAGTGCGACTTCACGTCGAACTACAAGCCGGTTGCGCAGAAGTGCCCTGAGTGCGGGAATCCATATCTCGTTGAGAAGACGCTCAAGAGCGGAATTTTCCTCGAATGCCCTAACAAGAAGAAGGGCGCAGAGGAAGAAGCCAGCTCGAAGAAGCGAAGCAAGAAAGCCCCTGAGTCTGGCTCAGCGATCGTCTGCCACTACTCAAAGCGCATCGGCGACGCTCCGCCGCCGCCAACCGCTGAGACGCATGGACCGGTGATCGAAAAGCCTGAGTCGAACAAGGAATTGCAAACGGCCTGAAGGCGACACAGTTCTGCTGAAACGACCGATGCGGGGCTATTTGGTCCCGCATCGCAGCATGAGGGGTAACCTGCGAGCCAGTCTCCACCTGGATCCGTTACCATGGGCAATCGGAGAAATCTCATGGAACGCATGCTTGCAACCCCGGCTGACGCTGAAATCATCCTCAAACTGTACGCACTTCGTACCGAGTCTCTGATGCGCCAGGCGCGTGCCTGGATGACCGGGGAATTCTGGCCCAATACACCCGAGGAGTTCTTCGCTGTCGCGCAAAATCCCCGCGACCCGCACAATGCGTTCTTTCGCCAGGTGGTGACGTACTGGGAGATGGCCGCTGCCATGGTGCTGCACGGCGCTGTCTCGGCCGAGCTCTTTGTTGACTGCAACGCTGAGGGCTTCTTCCTCCTCGCGAAGTTCGCCCACATTCTTGAGCCGATCCGCGAGAAGATGCCGACGTTTCTGAACAAAACCTCAGAGTTGGTCAACCGGTTTACGGCAGCTTCAGCACGGTATGAAATGGTTCTCAAGAGCGTCGAAGCCAGGCGCCGCGCGTCGCAGCCGACTCAAGAATGGCGTGTCAGGTAGTTCATCCTGCCAAATCACATTCCGTCCGCTCCTTGTATAACTTCAGACCGGTGGAGCATGATGGAAGCCGGAACAAACGATCAATTCCCTGGAGGTTCTAAAAAGTGAAGCGCATGATAGCAATGCTCGTAGCTGCCGTCTCTTTTGCCGCCATTGCGGCGAACGCGGCTGACTCCAAGTCCGTCAACGGCTGGATCTCTGATTCCATGTGCGGCGCCAAGCACGCGGGTTCGGGCTCGGAGTGTGTGAAGAAGTGCATTGAGGGCGGCATGACGCCGGTCTTTGTCGATGAAGCCAAAAAGCAGGTTTGGACGATCGACAATCCCGATGCCGTGAAGAAGTTCTACGGCGACCATGTGACCGTCAAGGCGACCGCCGACTCCGACAAGAAGTCCGTCCACATCGATTCGATCGAAGCCGCCAAGTAGTCCAAAGCATTAGAGTCAGGACCGAGGTCGATCGTGGGCAGGTTCCCATGATCGACACCTGCTCCGACCGGTTGCGATAGCTGGACAGCCACCCCCCACACCTATCTACGGGGGTAAGTTACTTATTTTAAAAGGTTTAGAAATGACACATCACCGTAGATATCTCCAGCACAAGAACTTATCCGCAGATTACTCTCCACGAAGGACTTAGTGGCGGTTCTGGGGGTAGGGTGCTAAGGATACACACGGCCCCATGGCTGCGTCGATCGAACTCTCACGCGGATGCCTATTTCCATAATGCGCCACACTGCGGAAATTATCTGCAAACGCAACTAAGGAGTTTGCGCTTTTGAATCAGAGGGTTGACGAGAATCTTGCGAAGAAAGGGGGTTGACTGCAGGGGCGATGAGGACGACTGAGAGCGGATTGAATGGATCCGAGCCGCGTCACGATAACGATATTCGCATCCGCTCAACTCGCAACTGCGTCAAAACTCTGTTACTGTTCTAACGATTGACGTTCGCCGTGGGCTTCTTGCCGCGGCTTACGCTGGTGTGAAAGATCATGGCTAAAGCACTATGGAACGGCAAGGTCGTTGCCGAAAGCGATACTACTGAAACCGTCGAAGGAAACGTCTACTTCCCGGAAAACAGCTTGAAGCGGGAGTACTTCCGCCCCAGCAGCACCACCTCCACCTGCCCTTGGAAGGGACAGGCGCGCTATATGAGTCTCTACATTGACGGGCAGGATAATCCCGATGCGGCCTGGTATTACCCCGATCCCAAGCCTGCCGCCCGTAAGATCAAGGGGTATGTGGCTTTCTGGCGTGGAGTTGAAGTAGAAAAGTAGGCTTTCCGGACCTCGATTTTCAGGAGCCGAATGCACATTCGTCCAGCCTTTTTTGCGTCGCTTCTGGCGCTAGCGCTCGTCTCGTGCGCGCATAAGCCAATCAGGCCAACAGTGGCATCTGCGCCGACGTTGCAGGGCGATTCGGCGCATCCGGGGGAGACGAAGGGCTGGGTCGACACAAGGCTGTACTTCGGTCTTGGACAGGTCGACCATCCTGAGCGGGGCGTGAGCGAAATGGACTGGCGCAGCTTCCTCGACCGGGAAGTAACGTCGCGCTTTCCAGACGGCTTGAGCGTGCTCGATGTGTACGGGCAGTGGCAAGGGAAGAACCAGACCACGCCGGAGCGACTGCGTTCGAAGATGCTGATCATCGACTACCCGGATACGGCGGAGAACCGTGCCAAGATCGAAGCGATTCGCGCGGCTTGGAAGCAGAAGACCGGAGATCAGTCGGTAATGCGCGTAACGGAACCGGCGGATGTTTCGTTCTGAATCCAGCTTTTCGAGCGCACACACAAGACGTTCTCTGGCAGTTCGATATAACTGCATTTCAGTTTGGAGAGTTCTCGAGCGTGTAGATCGTCTTGTCGATTACCCGCAGCAGTGATGCCTTCATGGATGGAAGCGTCATCTGCGCCCATTTGGCGGTTCCCCACCCAAACAGGGGCTTCAGCCACGCGAATTTCCATCTCAGGCGCGGTTCATCGAGGCTGCCACCAAGCTCTGCGGCAATCTTTTGTGCTTGCGCAGCCAAATCGTTTCTTTCCGGATAGAAATTCTCATACCAGTTCTGAAGGTAGGTTATACATGCTCTGCGAACGCGTTCACTGTCTTCCAACCTCAGCAGATACTTGATGTGAAGTTGCATTGATAGCAAAAGCGATTCCTTTTTTGGGTTGGAGTTGCCAATGTAGCTGATGCTGCCGGGCCCACTGTCTCTGTAGAAGACACCAGTTCCGGGTACGAAGCGCGTACCATCCGAGGCGGAAAGCACACGAGCAAAGTACTCACCATCCTGGTCATAGTTCAGGCGCGTATCCCAAGGCCCCGCATCCTGCACAAGCTCCCGGCTGACGAGCCAAGTGGCGTTCTGCATGTGAAGATTTCCACCCATCTTCCTCAGAAGCCATTCGACCGGAGACAGATCCTGACAAAGCGCGTTGTTTACGAACCGGGCGTTCCGAGTGCGATAGTAGAAACTCGCCCACGGGGAGGAAAGAAGAATTCGTTTGCTGTCGCCCGCGCGAAGGGCTGAAAGCTGTCTCTCAATCTTGTCCAGAGTCAGAAGATCATCTGCATCCAGCTCTTGAACGTAGTCCCCCTGGCAGTGCTGAATTGCGAGATTCACGGCCGCCGAAAGACCTCGATTTCTGGTGGCCAGGAACCTAACCGCAGGCGCAAAGCTTTCGACTATTTCAGCTGTGCGATCGGTGGACCCATCATCAACGACGATGATTTCCTTGCGCGGCCATGTCTGCCCTATCGCGGACTGTATTGCTTCGGCAATGGTTCGTTCGGCGTTGAAGGCGGGAATAATGATTGAAACGAGTGGTTGCATTCAAGAATCTCCGGAATCCCCGGATCAAAACGTCCACGAACCTCCGAGTGATGCGTGCGGTCAGGACCGCGGGTTTTGGCGCGGCCAGTGAGGTAGCGCGCCTGCACCTTCCTATTTGAAGCCTGCAGATCGCAATAAAGCTGTATGCCGAGTGAATTGTCATCTGCGATCTCTGCTGCGAAGCCTGTGTGGTTTGACAGCTCTTGTTTTCAGATCCGGGCGCTTCGGAACGGTGGGTACCCGGCAGCTACATTCCTGCTAACATATGCGCAGTCAGCCGATTAGGAGCGGCCCAAGACAGTTCGTGAATTTGGTCATTTCCCAAAACCGCCGTTGGATTACGTCATTCGGGCAAGCCAATAAATTGCATCTACCTTGCCGTTCAGACATCCCTTGAGTGTGCTCCAATCGCCCACAGGGATTTGAAAGAGGAGTCTATGGCGACCGTGTCCCCAGGCCGTCCCGCAACCGGTTTTTTCCCCACGCGCATCCACTCGTCTGCCGACTTCACGCAGACGCTCATGAAACTGCAGAGGGCAACGAATCTCATTGCGTCCACGCTCGATTTCGAAGAACTCCTCGATCGGGTGGTCAACGAGATTGCCTCCTCCATAGGAAACGTCGAAGTTGCCGTCTGGCTTCGTGCTGACGACAAGAACGAAATGGTGTTGCAGGGAATACGAGGCTGCACCAAGTTCTGCAAGGGCAATCGCCTGGAGATCGGCAAGCAGGGCATGGTGGGTCATGTCGCCGCCACCGGGGAAATGCGATATGCTCCCGACGTCCGTCTCGATCCCTATTACATCGCGTGCGAAGAGGGCACCCGCTCCTCAATGACCATTCCGCTCAAGACAGCGGGCAATGTGATGGGCGTGCTCTTGATCGATCACGAAGAGATCGACGCTTTTTCAAGCGATCAACAGAAGGTGCTTGAAGCGATTGCGGGTCACATTGCCATCGCTATCGAGAACGCTCGCGTTCTGAAGGGAGAGCGTGCGCAGCGCGAAAGCCTGCAGCGGGAGTCGGCTGATGCCCGCACAATTCAAGAAGCTCTCTTTCTCAAGCCGGTGCCGTTGATCCCGGGCTTTGCCATCGAAACTGCATGGCACCCGGCAGGATCGGTTGCGGGCGACTGGTTTGATTTCATCGATCTTGGCAATGATCGCTATGGGATTGCGCTGGCCGACGTCTCAGGAAAAGGAATGCCCGCAGCGCTGCTGATGTCTGCAACCCGGGCCCTGCTGCGATCGATTGCGCCGCTCCATTCTTCGCCATCGCAGACGCTCGAACAGCTCAATCGCGCGCTGGTCGAGGATTTCCCGTCGGGGAAGTTTGTCACCATGATCTACGGCGTGCTTGATGCTCGCTCTCGCCAACTCACGCTGGCGAGCGCCGGTCATCTTCAGCCCCTCATCATCAATCACGAGACCGCTTTTCTGGAGTTGGACACCGGCTTGCCGCTCGGCCTGGGGCCATCTTCCTATCCTGAGCGCACGGTGACTCTGTCCGCAGACACCCACGTGCTGATTTACTCCGATGGCATTACGGAAGCTGAGAATGCGGCGTTTGAGGAGTATGGCGCAGCCCGGCTGGTCGAGCACTTTACCACGCCGGGAGCGTGCGTCGACGGTCTCATTGCCGCCGTGAAGCTCTTTGCAGACGGATGCGAGCACATGGATGACGCAACCGCCGTGCTTCTCCGCAGCCGCTGAGAACCAGCCTGGATGATTGAGCAATGCGGACCTCCGCGAAGGAACAGGTAAGCTTCTACCACAACGCGGAGGAGTTTTCTCTTTGCTTTTGTTGGGGCTGAGGGACGGCGCGTTGGCTGCTCTCCTGCAGACGCCAACTGGAGGTCTGGGTGGGGGTAAGCACCTTGACGAGGAAGAAAACAATGTACGACGAACAAGAGATTGCCAGGTGAAACATGGGGCACTCCTCGGTGTGAATCAGAACGATGCACACTGAAGATGCAAGGCGCGTGCCAAACCGTGGCATGCGTGTCCGGCGCGACGCACCCGGTTGTCAGTAATCAACTTAAGCAGCCTGGCGAGGAATTCGGTGTACACTCGCTTGTCTGGGCGACGAGGTGACGATGACGACAATTCGTCACTGTGACTGCGGATCGTCACTTTCCCGATTCAAAAGCAAAGCGCGTAGCTGAATACGTCGCTCTTCTTCTGCGGCTTGAGGTTGGGGAAGACGAAGTGTTCGCGGCGGACCTCTTCGCGGGTGAAGCCGCACTTCTCGAGCACATTGGCTGAGGGCGTGTGCTCTGCATGGCAGATTGCCTCCAGCCGCTCGACGCCAGTCTGGCGGGCCAAGTAAACCATTGCCTGTAGAGCTTCGGTGGCATAGCCCTGGCCCCATGCATCTTTTGCGAAGGCATAGCCAGTGACGGCGCGCTTGGGGCCCTTGTAGAAGAGGCCGGTGCTCCCCACCAATTGTCCATTTTTGCCGTTGTCGCGCGTCAGCACGAGGTAGGGTCCGGCTGGCCAGCGACGCCATTCGTCGTCGCTCATCGCCAGGAACGCCAGCGTGTCGGCTACGCTGCGGTGAGTGGGCCAGCTGAGATATTGCGTTACTTCGCGGTTAGAGGCGTAGCGATGAAATACCGCTTGCGCGTCGCTGGGCTTGGGCCTGCGCAAGAGCAGTCGTTCCGTCTCAATAGCCTCCGAGGCCTTCAGGGCTTTGCCTTCCAGTTCCATCAACCCTCCGTCAATGGTTTGCCGATCTCCCAGTGGTGCCCGAAGGGATCGACCACGCGACCGATGCGCCAGCCGTAGGACTCATCCCTGACAGGACAGATCGATGATGCTCCGGCAGCAATTGCCTGATCGAAGGCGGTGTGCGGATCGTCTACCAGCAGCACCATGCGCATGCTGCTGCCGCCGAGCGACTCGGGACTGAAATTCTGGTGCGGAAGGGATTCATCGGCAAGCCAGAAATCGCCCTTGCCCACGGCGAGATGGGCTATCACACTTCCGTCCTCGCTATCCATCCGAGATAAGGTTGTCGCTCCGAACGCGCTGGTGTAGAAGTCGATTGCTGCGGCACCGCGCCGCACGTTCAGCAGAGTTGTGATGGTTGTTTCCTGCTTCTTTTCGGTAGACACGGAAGCTGCCATGGAGTCCTCCTGTGGTCTTTTGCCGAGCAGAATGGGGATAGTGAAAGCAGACGTCAGTATGCCTGCAACTGGTCGAGCGGCAGGCGCACGCGGAAGCAGGTGGAGCCCGGATCGGATCGCACGCTTAGATGTCCGCGATGCTTCCGCACGACGCGCATTGCATTGTCGAGGCCCAGGCCGAGTCCCTCTCCGGGCGCCTTGGTGGTGAAAAAAGGCTCGAAGATCCGGTCCTGCAACTCCGGGGGAATTCCCGGGCCCGTATCCCAGATCTCCACCAACATCATCTCGCCTTCAAGGCGGCAGGTGAGCTTTAGCTTTCCTCCGTGGCCGGTTTCTTCAAGTGCGTCGAGAGCGTTTTCAATGAGCGCTGTCCAGACCTGGTTCAGCTCGCTGCCATAGGCGCTGATGCGAGGCAGATCGCGCTCGTAACTACGCTCGACCTCCACATTTTTCATGCGCGACTGGAGCATCTGGACCGTCGCATCGAGGCCGGCGGGTACATCGACTTCGAGAATCGGTGCGCGATCCATATAGGAGTAGGCTTTCACCGCGCTGATCAGGTCGAAGATCCGCGCCGTCGAATTGAGCAGGGTATCGACGGACCGCGTCGACCTCAAGTAGCGCGCGAAGTATTGCAGCGAAACGCATGCTTCGCTGGAGCCGATCAGACTCGCCGCAGTTCTTCGAGGTCGCCAACTGTAGCTCGCTGTTCGGCAAGCTGCGCGGCCACCTCCCATGCGCCGTCGCACGGAAGGTCGGTCAGCCAGTTGCGCAGATCCTCTTCAAGCTGAATCTGCTCGCCGGCATCGCTGCGGATCATGGACGCGTGCGTGCGGCTCATGACTCTTTTGTTCCCAGTCCTCTACGCCGAGAATCTGCTCGTTCGCTCAGGCAGAGGTTCACGAGCTTGAAGCGGTTTTCACGGTTCGCGCGGAGCTCCATCACGAGGCTGGAGGCTGCGCGTTGCGCTGCCGATGCAGGATTGTTCAGCTCGTGCGCGAGATTGCCGGCAAGCTTGCCCAGAGCGCTCAGCTTTTCCGCCTGCTGCTCGATGCGGGTTACTTCGCGCACGCGGTCAAGCAGGGTGGAGACGACGCGCTGGGTCATGGATGGAATGGCCGCGAGCATCTCTGGGAAACTTCTCTTTCATGACCAGGAGCGCCCAGACCGGGGTGACAGCGAAACCCTGGCCGCCGAGCATCTTCATGCGCGAGAAGGGAAGCAGGCCCGTCATCTGTCCGGCGCGGCCAATGAAGAGCTCCATCGGTCCGCCGCGCTGCCGGCGGACGTGAATCTCACCTTTGAGGATGAGGATCATCCGGTCGGCAGGCTGGCCCTCTTCAAACAGGATGTCGCCCGGCTGGGCAACTACCTCTTCGCCGTGCTGCGCGAGCCAGAGGCGATCTTCAAATGGGAGTCCCTGCAGCGGGCCCACGCGATCGAGTGCAGCAGCGATGGTTTCAGCAGGCGTCGGACAGGCTGGCGCGGTTAAGGTAGGGGAGAGCATCCAGAACCTCCGGCTTATGCAAGTTCAGGATAGCCCATACCCCAGTGGAAACCTGTTAAGAACTGTTGCGAAGCGGTATGGCGGACGGGCGAACGGCGAATCACGCAGCCTCGATTGCGCCGCTGTGCGCACGTCCCGATGCTATGATGGGCCGTTTGAAATCGAGCATTGGGAAGTCCCTCATGTTCCGTAACATCTTTTCAGCGCTGTACTGCTTCTTTCTCCTTCACTTGTTGCCGTTGCACAGTCTCCTGACGCCACATTCGACGGGGCCACCAAAGTGTTTCGCCTCGATGGCGGGAATGTGACGTATGCGTTCGGAGTGAATGCGCGCGGAGAGCTGCAGCAACTCTACTGGGGTGGCAGGCTCGGCAGCTATGGATCGAATTCCGCAAGCGATGCCGGCACGCGAGTGGGCCTCGTTTGATTCCTCTTACAGCACCACGCCGCAGGAATATGCGGGCTGGGGTGCAGGTCTGTTTGTTGAACCGGCGCTGAAAGTGTCACGTTCGCGCGATGGAAATCGCGATCTGGTGCTCCACTACGAGAGTCACGGGACTCACGCCCGATGGTTTCAAGTTGTTCTTAAAGACATCAAACGACAGGTTTTCGTAACGCTGCACTACGCGATCGACCGAACTGCGGGATTATCGCCCGGTCGGCCACAATTGAGAATCGGGAAACTCAGCCGATCACGATTGAGCAAGCAGCGGCGGCGGCATGGGCGCTGCCGTCGGCGCACTACACGCTGAACTATCTGACCGGGCGTTGGGCGGGGGAGTGGACGCTTACTCAGGAACCGCTTCATCCCGGAGAGCGAGTCATTGAGAGCCGCCGGGGTTCTACCGGGCATCAGGCCAATCCCTGGTTTGCCATTGAGGCGGGCGATACACCAGACGAGAACGCGGGCGAGGTATGGTTCGGCGCGCTGGCGTGGAGCGGATCGTGGAGAATCACAGTGGAGCAGGACCAACTCGATGCGGTTCGAGTGACGGGCGGGTTCAATCCATTTGATTTTGGATATGTGCTGCATCCGGGTCAGTCGCTCGAGTCACCGGTCTTTTATGGCGGGTATAGCGCTCAACGGACTTGGCGGGGCGTCACGGCTTTTGCACCGCTATGAGATCGCTCATGTGCTTCCGCATCGGATTGGCGAGGGAGACGCTGCTGCGCCGAAGCCGCGTCCAGTTATCTACAACTCGTGGGAGGCGACGGAATTCAACGTCAGCGAAGAGGGCCAGATGGCGCTCGCAGAAAAAGCTGCGGCACTTGGCGTCGATCGCTTTGTGATGGACGATGGATGGTTTGGTCAGCGCAAAGACGACCATGCCGGCCTCGGCGACTGGTATGTAAATCCGCAGAAGTTTCCGCACGGGCTGAAGCCGCTGATCGACAAGGTTCATGCGCTGGGGATGGACTTCGGACTGTGGGTCGAGCCGGAGATGGTGAATCCTGACTCGGATCTTTACCGCAAGCATCCCGGACTGGGTGCTGAACTTTCCCGGGCGGCCGCGTTCGGAACAGCGCAATCAGTTGGTGCTCAACCTTGCACGACCCGATGTCCGCGAGTATATTCTCGGATTCCTCGACAAGCTGCTTACGGAGAACGACATTGCCTTTCTGAAGTGGGACTACAACCGCAACTGGAGCGAGCCGGGTTGGGATCAGCTTCCGCCGGACGAGCAGAAGAGGGTTTACGTGGAGTTCACGCGTAACCTCTACGCGATTCTTGCCGAGCTCAAGAAGCGGCACCCCAAGGTTGAGTTGGAGTCGTGCTCGGGCGGCGGCGGGCGTGTCGATCTCGGCATTTTGCAGTATGCAGACGAGGTCTGGCCGTCGGACAATACCGATCCGTTCGACCGGCTGACGCAGCAGGACGGCTTCACCTATGCATACACGCCGCAGATCATGATGGCGTGGGTTACGGACTCGCCACACTGGTTGAACAAGCGGACAACGTCGCTCACTTATCGGATGCTCAGCTCCATGCAGGGCTCGCTCGGGATCGGCGCCAACATCGGCAAGTGGAACGATGAGGAGATGGGGACTGCCAAGCGCCTCATTGCGGCGTATCACCAGGCGCAACCGACGATCGTGCAGGGAGATCTCTACCGCTTGATCTCGCCGCGGAATGGAAGCGAGTTCTCGTCCACGCAAACGGTCAATCGTGACAAAAGCCAGTCCGTCGTCTTCGCCTTTATTCACTCCACCCAGGAGGGACGAGGGTTTCCGCGGCTGAAGCTTAGAGGACTCGATGCGAAGGCAGATTATGCGCTGACGCCGATCGAAGGCGCTGCGCAGAAGGGAACACCGGCGACGGCGAGCGGCGCGTGGTGGATGAACCACGGACTCGAAATGAGCGACGACTTCAGAGGAGACTTTCAGGCGGCTGCGTTCCGGCTGGATAAGAAGTAAGCCCTACGCCCGAGTTTTATCGCTGCTCCGCTGGTATGATGCTCGTGCGGCGAAGTGCTCCAAGCCGGATGGGCATCGGGCCTCGCGGTTCGGTGCTGTCCTCTCCGGGGATACCCCGGGGAAACGTGAATAACTGGAAATTCGTCAGGTGACCGTCGCTGCGCGGCTGCGCAGAACTGGTCACGCAAGGCCAGACTCGTTGGAGCACTTCGCCGTAGATCATCATGCGCAGTCCCGCATTTTACGAAGCTCTGGCAAATTCGATCCTGGCGGGCAAAATGGCGCCCGAGGCGATGGCTGCGCGCCTCACTCACACGCTGGGCCACAACTGGCGGTGGATCAACACTCTTGTCCGTCGTTACGGCAAGGTCTTCGATGCAGATACGCGTCCGCGTCGCAGGGCCGTTGTTCTGTTTCTCAAGCGTGACGAGGGACTTGCACGCGCTTTCCGTCTTCACGGGAATCAGATCCGAATCGCTCAGTGGATTAGCGAACCTCACCGAATGCAGCCTGCGCACGCGGCGCGCGCATGGTCGATCCCTGCAATTGAATCCGTCGGCGCGCTGGCGGAATGGCTTCGGATTACGCCAAGTGAACTTGCGTGGTTTGCCGATCTCAAGCGCAACCTGGCCCGTCTCGGACCGGAGCGCTACGCAGGGCCGCTCAGCCACTATCACTATCGGATTCTGGCGAAGGAGGGTGGGGCTATCCGGCTGATCGAAGCGCCGAAGGAGCGACTGAAACGGATTCAGAAGCAGATACTCGCTGAGATTATCGAGAAGATCCCGGTGCATCCAGCGGTGCATGGATTTCGGCGTGGTCGCTCGGTCAGGACATTTGCCGCGCCACACGTTGGTCAGCAGGTCGTATTGCGCATGGACCTACGCGATTTCTTTCCGTCGATCTCCACGCCGCGCGTGCAGGCGATGTTCCGTACCGCCGGATACCCGGAGTCTGTCGCCAATCTTCTTGGCGGGCTGTGCACCACCGCCGCGCCGCGCGCTCTCTGGCAGGAGAAGGGATGGAGTCTCGACCCACTGCGCATGGCCGACGCACGCCATCTCTATGCGTGGCCGCATCTGCCTCAAGGAGCGCCCTCGTCACCCTCGCTTGCGAACATCTGCGCCTTCCGCGTCGATTGCCGACTTACCGGTCTTGCTGAGGGGTGCGGCGCAGTCTATACGCGCTATGCCGACGATCTCGCGTTCTCAGGAGGCGAGAACTTCGAGCACGGCGTCGAGAGATTTGCCATCCATGCGGCTGCGATCCTGCTGGAAGAGGGTTTCGCCGTTCATCACCGCAAAACGCGCATCATGCGGCAAGGCGTGCGGCAGTATCTTGCTGGCGTAGTTACAAACCGGCGGCTGAATGTTCCGCGCCCTGACTATGATCGGCTGAAGGCGATCTTGACGAACTGTATCCGGCAGGGTCCGGCGTCGCAAAACCACGAGGCTCATGCTGACTTTCGCGCCAGCCTGGCCGGGCGTGTTTCGTTCGTGGAGATGATCAATCCGGACAGGGGAGCACGGTTGCGCCGATTATTTGACCAAATTACCTGGTAGCCGCAACACACCAGCCGGCCACTTCTCGCCCTTCGCCTGGTACCCCAACCATACATACTCGAGTGCTTCGGGCAATGTTTGTTCTTTTACTGCGCGATCGACGTGTCCGGCGTTCTCTGCAAAGACGAACTGGTAGTGATATTTCTGTGCGCCCAACACTTTTGCCATGCGCTCGTTGGCGTCTACCCAATCATGCATACCATCGTGCATCACGTTGGGATTGAAGAGATCGCGATCGCCGACTTCCATCCACAGGCGAATGGGCATGGGATTGCTTTCGGGAATCAGATGCTCGTGAAATTCCCACGCGCCATGGGGAGTCTTCGCGTCGTAAGGCCATTGCTGATTTACGTAGGTTCCGGAGTAGGTGAGCACGCGGTGGTAGAGTTCGGGGTGGTACCAGGCCATGAGCAATGCGCAGGAACCACCTGAGCTGCCGCCCATAGTTGCACGGCCATCGGGATCGTGCGTCAGCTTGACATGCGCCTCGCTCTCGACGCGCGGGAGAACTTCGTTTTCGACGAACTCAGCATAGCGGCCGGACATGGTGTCGTACTCAAGTCCACGCTCGCTGCCCTGCGCGTCGCCGCCGCCGTTGCCGATGGAGATCGCGATCATGACCGGCAGCTTGTGCTCTGCGATCAGCGCATCGAGCGCCGTGAAAAGCATGCGGTCTGTGCCGTCGGCACCGACGATGAACGGGGCTTCGCTGCCGGGCACGTACGCCTTGGGCACATACACGGCGACTTTCCGCATGTAGGGCGCGGGATGACTGGTGGTGATGATGAGTTTGGCAGGGTCAGTGGGGTCGGATGTGCCAAAGGTGCCTTTGTCGCGGGCGATTCCGGGATAGTATCTGCTGTCGGCCGAGCTCATGGTGAACTCAATGACTGTGCCATTGGTCAGATCGATCGCAGTCATTTCGGACGCGGGCTCGTGGGTCGCTCCGATGATGAAGTTGCCATCCGCGGTGGGAGAGGGAACCGCTCCGTCGGGCAGCTGAATGGCGGAAACGTAGCCGGGCGAGTGCGGATCGCGTGTAGGCGGCGCGGAGCGGGTTGTTTGCGGAGGCGCTGGAGACGCGGCCGGGGTCTGCGCAGATGCGATTGAGACGTGCTGAGAAGCAGCAGCAAACGTGAGTGCAGATGCCAGGACGAGAAGTCTCATTTTGATCGGTTCTTTCTTCGGCTCGACGACACAAAATCCCGGTAGTTATGTGTTCTCCAGTGTATGCGGCAAAGGGGAGCTGGCCATGGCAGATAGCATTTTGTCGCGTGATTTGGGAAGGGTAACGCCCGGTGTCTGGCAGTGGGTATCCTCCGCCAATCCGAGAGCAACGGAAAGGTGACCGAGTCGCAAGCTTTGCACGGGTTCATCGTGGGTGTTTTTCGACTACGAAACGATGCGAGACTGAATGTTAAAGGTCGTCAACGACGAGACACCTTCGCATAACTGATGAATAGCAACCAAAAGGCCCCCAGCCGAAGCTGGAGGCCTTTGTTTTGCGCCGAAAGGCGCGTATCGCTGGATGCGAAGTCCTAGTACATGCCGTCCATACCGCCGCCGTGGCCGCCGCCTGCCGGGGCTGACTTGGGCTCCGGAATCTCGACAACCAGCGCTTCCGTGGTCAGAAGCAGACCAGCGATTGAAGCCGCATTCTGCAGGGCAGTGCGGGTCACCTTGGTCGGATCGATGACGCCGGCCTTCACCAGGTCCTCGAACTTGCCGGTTGCAGCGTTGTAGCCGTAGTGCTGGTCCTTGGACTCGAGCACCTTGGCAACAACCACCGCACCCTCTTCGCCGGCATTGGCAACGATCTGACGGAGTGGCTCTTCGAGCGAGCGGAGCACGATCTGCGCGCCGATCTTCTCGTCGCCTTCCAGGGTCTTGATGAGTGCCTGAACCGCGGGAATCGCACGAACCAGAGCCACGCCGCCGCCCGGGACAATGCCTTCTTCGACTGCCGCACGGGTTGCGTGGAGAGCATCCTCAACGCGAGCCTTCTTCTCCTTCAACTCGGTCTCCGTTGCTGCGCCAACCTTGATGATGGCAACGCCACCAACCAGCTTGGCCAGCCGCTCCTGCAGCTTCTCCTTGTCGTAGTCGGAGGTGGTCTTTTCAATCTGCGACCGGATCTCCTTCACGCGGCCTTCGATGTCCGAGGCCTTGCCGGCGCCGTCCACGATGGTGGTGTTGTCCTTGTCGATGGTGATGCGCTTTGCCTTGCCCAGATCCTCGAGCTTGACGCCTTCGAGCTTGATGCCGAGATCCTCAGTGATGGCCTTGCCGCCGGTGAGGATTGCGATATCGCCCAGGATGGCCTTGCGGCGATCGCCGAAGCCGGGAGCCTTGACGGCTGCCACGTTCAGCGTGCCACGCAGCTTATTGACCACGAGGGTGGCGAGAGCTTCGCCCTCAACATCCTCAGCGATGATCAACAGCGGCTTGCCGCCACGGGCAACCTGCTCGAGCAGGGGAAGCAGATCCTTCATCGCGCTGATCTTCTTTTCGTAGATCAGAATGTAGGGATCGTCGAGAACCACTTCGAGGCGCTCGGCGTCGGTGACGAAGTAGGGGCTGAGATAGCCGCGGTCAAACTGCATGCCGTCGACGGTCTCGAGACCGGTGTGCATGGTCTTCGACTCTTCGATGGTGATAACGCCGTCCTTGCCGACAACCTTCACGGCGTGGGCAATGATGTCGCCGATTTCCTGGTCGCCATTGGCGGAGATTGCGCCGACCTGGGCAACCGAACCCTCGTCAACGGGCTTCGAGAGCTTGCCGAGAGCGCCGCCCTCGGTCCACTTGCCGTCCTTGTCGCGGGTGCCGATGATGGTCGTGACGGCCTTGTCGATGCCGCGCTTCAGGGCGGTGGGGTTGGCGCCTGCGGCAACGGTCTTCACGCCTTCGCGGAAGATGGCCTGGGCCAGAACGGTTGCGGTGGTGGTGCCGTCGCCGGCAACATCCGAGGTCTTCGAGGCGACTTCGCGAACGAGCTGCGCGCCCACGTTCTCAAGGGGATCCTTGAGATCGATTTCCTTGGCTACGGTCACGCCGTCCTTGGTGATGGTCGGCGAACCAAACTTCTTTTCGATTACGACGTTGCGGCCCTTCGGACCGAGCGTCGCCTTCACGGCGTCTGCCAGCGTGTTTACGCCGCGCAAGATCGCCTGACGGGAATCTTCACCGTGCAAAATCTGCTTTGCCATTTGTCTTCTCTCAGTGATCAGTGTTCAGTGAACAGTGATCAGTTATGAGGGTTCAGTTTTAAACCTGTTCAGCGTTCCAGGGTCAGGTCATACGCGGGAGTGGCCGTCTCTGACCACTGTCGCACTGATCACTGACCACTCGTCCGCAAGACTACTTCTTGATGATGCCGAGGACTTCTTCCTCACGCATGATCAGGAACTCCTCACCGTCGATCTTGATTTCGGTGCCGGAGTACTTGCCAAAGAGAATCTTGTCGCCAGCCTTGACGTCGAGAGGGAATACCTTGCCCTCGTCGTTCGACTTGCCCTTGCCGACGGAGATGACTTCGCCTTCCTGGGGCTTCTCTTTTGCGCTGTCGGGGATGATGATTCCCCCGCGAACCGTTTCGCCCTCTTCAACACGGCGGACGAGGATACGATCGTGGAGCGGGGTGAAGGTCGTGGTAACGGATGTTGCTGCCATTGCTTCGCTTCTCCTTCACACGCGGACGGATTGAACTCCGGCCGCGGACTTGGTTTGGTTTGGGTAAAAGCTCTGGAAAACAGGCCTCCGATGAGGCCAAACGGCGAGCCGAGCACTTGGATAGAGCAGGTGCTAGCACTCGCTCCTTCTAAGTGCTAAAGATAGGAGCCGGGAAGGCGTTTGTCAAGGAGAGACAGGTTAAATCTGAGTGAAACGCACTCAGATTGGCTCACGGAGGTCTTGCTTTCCGCGGAATTCGACCAGAAATCTCAATCTGAGCGGCGATTATCTGGCGTTTATTGCCCCTAGACGACGAGAGAAGCCGCAAGAGCGAAGCCCAAGCCCGAAAACGAGATGATCGTCTCGCAGATCGACCACGACTTCATGGTTTCGGTGACGCTGAGGTTCAGGTACTCCTTGACCAGCCAGAAGCCGCCATCGTTGACGTGCGAGAAAATGAGCGAACCGGCGCCGGTGGCGATGGCGAGCAATTCGGGGGAGACGCCGGGCGTCTGCAGCGCAATGGGAGCGACAATCCCGGCCGCGGTGGTCATCGCCACGGTGGCGGAGCCGGTGGCCAGGCGCATCAGGGCGGCAAGTGACCAGGCGAGGAAGAGCAAGGGAAGGTGCCGCTGCATCGCGATCTGGATCATAGCGTGGGAGACGCCGCTATCCTGCAGCACGCGGCCAAACCCGCCGCCGGCGCCCACCAGGAGCGTGATGGTAGCTGTGGGCGCGAGACACTCATTGCTGAAGCGGAGGATTGTCTCCTTAGTCACACCGCGCATAACGCCGAGCGTGATGAAGCTGATGAGAACGCCAATCAGCAGGGCGATGTCATCATTGCCGACGAAATGAAGGCCTTCGTTGGCGATGGTGCCTTTCGTCGCGAAGACATCGGCCCAGCTGCCGATGAGCATGAGTGCGACGGGAAGAAGGATGCTGCCCATGGTCAGCCAGAATCCGGGGAGGCTGCGATTCGGGGTGTGATCCGCAAAGTCATCGGCCATGGGGTTTTCAGCGGGCATCTTGATCCATGGTGAGATGACTTTCGCAAACAAGGGCCCGGCAAGTGCCGCCGTGGGAATCGCAATGATGAGCGCGTAGAGAATGGTGCGGCCTACATCAGCATGGTAGGTATTGACCGCGAGCAGAGCGGCCGGATGCGGCGGGACCAGTCCGTGATCGACCGAGAGAGCGGCGATGAGCGGCAGAGCGACGCGGATTAGAGGGGTGCCAGTACGACGCGAGACAGTGAATGCGATGGGGATGAGGAGGACGAATCCGACCTCGAAGAATGCGGGAAGGCCAACGATGAGGCCAATCACCATCATGGCCCACGGGAGACGTTTCTCGCCAAAGACGCGGATCAATGTGAGCGCAATGGCGTCGGCGCCACCGGATTCGGCCATCATCTTGCCGAGCATCGTTCCGAGAGCGACCACGATGGCGATATGGCCCAGGGTGTTGCCTACGCCGGTTTCGAAGGAGTGGATGACGCCGGCCATGGGCATTCCAGCAACAATCGCGAGCGCGAGGGATGCCAGAAGCAGGCTGAGAAATGGATTCAGCTTGACGACGGTGACAAGCAGGATGATCCCGATGACGGCGCCCAGCGCGCTGAGCAAAAGGAAGATGCTGTGAGGATCGATCATCGGCTGGCCAGTTCCCAAGAGATGACTGCGCAAATCATTGGAGCCAAGCGGTCGCACTGCGAGGAAGGAAGCGGCCTGCGCGTTTTCCGGTGAGTCCTTGAGCAGTGTACGACAGCGCGCCGTTGACCCAGACGCGCTCGACGCCTTGGGCTGAACGGATGGGGTCGGCAAAGGTGGCGGTGTCTCGGATGGTAGTGGGATCGAAGAGCACGAGGTCGGCCCAGTAGTTTTCGGCAACGGCTCCGCGCTGGGCGAGACCGAAGCGTCGAGCAGGCATGGCGGTCATTTTGTGAATCGCCTGCGGAAGCGAGAACAGCTTCTCATCGCGGCAATAGCGGCCGAGCACGCGTGGAAAAGCGCCCCAGAGACGCGGGTGGGGATGTTGGTCCCACGGTAATCCATCTGAGCCAATCATGGTGGCGGGATGCGCGAGGATGCGGCGCATGTCGTGCTCATCGATGCTGTGGTAGATCGCTCCGGCGGGCTGGAGGCGCTTCGCGGCCTCGAGATGCGAAAGGTTCCAGTCGGCGGCGACGTCGGCGAGGGTGCGGCCTGCAGTTTCGGGGAAGGCGGTGCTCCAGGTTATTTCAATTTTGACGCGGGGGTCGACCTGCTTGAGATCGAGTGTGCTCGAGCCGGCTGCGTAGGGATAGCAATCACAGCCGATATGCTGACCGGCGCGTGCCTGCTCGAGCGCGTGCAACACCTCGCCGCTGCGGCCCCAGTTTGCAATGCCTGCGCATTTGAGGTGGGAGATAATGACCGGCGACTCGCTCGATCGGCCGATGCGGAAGGCCTCGTCCATGGCGTCGAGAATGGCGTCGGTCTCAGTGCGCATGTGCGTGACGTAAACAGCATTTGCGCCGATGAGAGCATCGGCAAGTGCGACGACTTCGCCAGTACTTGCAGCGTTTGCCGAGGAGTACGCCAGGCCGGAACTGAGGCCGAGAGCACCGGCCGAGAGTGCTTCGGCAAGCTCGCCATGCATGGACTGAATCTCCTCGTCCTTTGCGGTGCGATCGAGGCAGTCCATGTGGTTATTGCGGAGAGCTGTGTGGCCAATCAGCGCCGCGACGTTTACGGAGGGACGCGCCTCGGCAAGTGCCGAGACGTAGTGGGCGAAGGTCGGATAGCGAAAATATTCGCGCTTGCCGAGCAGGTTCATCGGGTCGGGCGGATCGGCCTTGAGACGTACCGGCGAAGCGCTAATGCCGCAGTTGCCCACGATGACAGTGGTGACGCCCTGAGAGATCTTGGGCAGCATCGTCGGCGTTTCAATAACACTGGTGTCGTCGTGAGTGTGCACGTCGATGAAACCCGGTGCGAGGCAGAGGCCCTCAGCTTCGATGATTTCGGCGGCGTTGCAACGGAGCGATGCACCGATCTCGGCGATGCGCCCATCGTGCACGGCAACATCAAGTATTTGCGGGTCGTTGCCGCTGCCATCGAGCACCGTCGCATTGCGTATGAGCGTGTCGCAATTCAGCATCTGGACTGATTCAGAATATAGACTATGGTCGCGGGTGCGCGGTGAAGACGCCGTGTGCAGATGAGGTGAGAATCATTCGCGAAAACAGCATAGGAATGCAGCCAGAGCGGCAGATCGGCTGGCTAAACAAGGGGCTCGGAGAGATGGAGAAACCCACTTCCGCCGAGGATATTGTGCGTCTCGGGTGGAACCTTTTGCGCGAGGACCTGAGCTTGCCGTCGGCCGTGTTGTATCGCGATCGGCTCGAACACAACCTCGCTTGGATGCAGCGGTTCATGGATGCGTACAAGATCCGCCTGGCTCCGCATGGCAAGACAACCATGGCGCCACGCCTCTTCGAAATGCAACTGAAGACCGGCGCCTGGGGCATCACTCTGGCGAGCGCACACCAGACGTTGGTGGCCCATGCGCATGGAGTGCATCGGGTGCTGATGGCCAACCAGCTTGTGGGCAAGCAGAACATGCAAATGATCGCGGATCTGTTGAAGGATCCCGATTTCGAGTTCTATTGCCTGGTGGATTCGAAGGCGGGCGTGGATCTGCTTGGCGAATTCTTCTCAGCGCGAGGGTTGCGGCTGAACGTATTGCTCGAACTCGGCGTGATAGGCGGACGGTGCGGAGTTCGCGATGATGTGCAATTGCGGGCGGTACTGGACGCTCTCTACCGGTGGGGAAAGACGGTTCAATTATGTGGCGTCGAGCTTTACGAAGGCGTACTGAAAGATGAGCCGGAGATTCGGGCGCTGATGCGGCGAGCTTGCGAAGTGACGCGGGCGCTCCTGGAGCAGAATCGATTTGCGCGCAAGCCGGCGTTGCTTTCGGGCGCGGGCTCAGCGTGGTACGACGTGGTGGCTGAGGAATTTTCTGCAGCCGGGTTCGGCGATGCCGTGGAGATTGTGCTGCGGCCTGGCTGCTACCTGACGCATGATGTGGGCAACTACGAGATGCAGCAGAAGCGGATTCTTGCGTCGAATCCGATTGCGCGGGAGATGCGGTCTGGATTGATGTCGGCACTGCATGTGTGGGCGTATGTGCAATCGATTCCCGAGAGCGAACTGGCGGTGGTGGGGATGGGCAGGCGCGATGCGGCATTTGACTCCGGACTGCCGACGCCAGCGCTTCATTTCCGCCCCGGGAGTGACAATCCGCGGTCCTGCCCTTTGCACTGGGAGACTACGAAGATGATGGATCAGCACGCATATCTGAAGATTGCGGCGGACGACGATGTGCGCGTCGGCGATATGGTCGGGTTCAACATTTCGCACCCGTGCCTCACTTTCGACAAGTGGCGGTCGCTGCCGATGCTGGACGAACACTACAACATAGTGGATGTGGTGCAGACTTTCTTCTGAAAAGACGACTGATTCCGGACCGATTCGGACTGTCTTTGGACCGGATCGAATCATTGCGATTGTGGCCGAGGCGCTCTTTCCAGCATGTTGGATGGGAACGCGGGCTCTACTTCTACGAGAGCAGAAGAAACGCTTCGGAGTTGGTCAGGAGATGGCGCGCAGATTGTTCCGCAGGGCATTCCAATCTAAGGTGGGAACCAGCTTTTCGATCTCTTCGTGCGTGCGTTGCCACACGGGAACGGCGCGTGCCAGGAGCCTGCGTCCTTTCTCCGTGAGAATGAGAACCCGGCTGCGGCGGTCGGACGGATCAGACTCAACTGTAACCAGGCCACGGCGCTCCAGGGGTTTCAATGCGGCAGTCAGGGTGGTTCGGTCCATGGCGAGCAGGGAAGCGACCGGTCCCATCGGCGGAGGCTCAGGCCTGTTCAGTGACATGAGCAGCGAAAACTGTCCATTGGTGAGCTCAAAGGGGCGCAGCGCCTCATCGAAGCGACGGGCAAGCGCTCGAGCTGCACGCTGCACGTGGAGACATAGACAACGGTCCCGAACCAATAGGGTTGTCTCATACGGTAGCGTTTTTGCACTTGACACGGAACCATAATAGTTGATATCAACGTAATCGTCAAGTAGTAGGATTTGGTCAAGTCCGATTCCCCTCGGAGGTCTTTCCCCAATGTCATTCCTGCATGATCTTAAAATTGCTGCACGTTCGCTGAGTCGGGTCCGTGCCCTGTGGATCACCGTGGCGCTGACGCTTGCGCTGGGAATCGGCGCAAACGCCGCTATCTTCAGCGTCGTGCGCGCGGTGTTGTTGCGGCCGCTGGCGAATCGGGATGAGGACCGGCTCCTCTACGTTCGACAGAGCGCGCCGGGGATCGGAGAAACAAACGCGACGTTCTCCGTGCCGGAAATTCGGGACATCGGCAGCAGTCTGAAGACGATCCAGGAACTCGGCACATTCTCTGAGATCGACTTTACCGTGGTGGGTCTTGGCACGCCGCGTGAGATTCCCGCTGGTGTAGTCGACGGACATTACTTCGAAGTGATGGGGCTGCGGCCGATATTAGGGCGCCTGCTAGGTCCCTCCGACGATGGGCCCAATGCTGCGGGAGCGATTGTGCTGACGTATCACTTCTGGAGAACTTCGCTGCAGTCCGACCCCAGCGTGCTTGGCAAGCAGGTGCGGCTTGAAAGCGTTACGGGGCGCGCGTTCGGCGACAGTGGTCGGCGTGCTGGAACCTTCTGTCCCGTATCCCGTGGCGACGGAGATTATCGCCAACGTGGTCACCAGCCCTCATCATCTTTCCGCAACGATGGTGACGGGCCGCGAACATCGCATGACAGAGGTCTTTGCGCGGCTTGCTCCGGGAGCGACGGTGGACGCCGCGAGAGCGGAACTGCGCACCGTATATGGCGCGATGATGGCTGCGCATCCTGAGGTCTACAAACCAGAAGATCACTATCAAATCGACGTCACGCGGATGCACGACCAGATCAACTCGCGCGCGAACACGATTCTGTGGGTGCTGTTCGCGGCTTCGGGCTTGTTATTTGTGATTGCCAGTTCGAATGTTGCCAATCTCGTCCTCGCACGTACGGTCCGCCGCGAATCGGAACTGGCAGTGCGCATGGCGTTGGGCGCGAGCAGGCAGTACAATTCGCCGATCGCTGCTGGCCGAGGGGCTGGTCCTGTGCGGAAGCGGTGCGGTGGCGGCGATTCTGCTGGCGATTCCGATGGTGAATATTCTGGGTCGCTATGCGGCGCGGTTTTCGGTTCGGGCTAATGACCTGACGCTCGACTTCAGCCTGGTCTGGTTCGGGATTGCGCTGGCCCTCATTGCCGCCGTTTTTCTGGCGTATATTCCGCGGCTGCCGTCGCCGAACGGAACCCAGGGCGGTCTCTCGGCGCGAAGCGTTCGGGCGGTGGGTGGAGGCAGCAGCCGACGGCTGCGCATCTTTGCTGTTACGCAGATCACGGCTTCGTTCCTGCTGCTTGCCGGGGCGTGCGTTCTGATGAAGACTCTGTTTGTGCTGGAGCAGACCCGGCCGCCGTTTGATTCAGCCAATGTGCTGGCGGTTAACCTCCCGGTGATGTCCTACGGCAAAACGCCGGAGCAGGTGAGCGAATTCTATCGTGATGTGGAGCGCCGCGTTGCCGCATTGCCGGGAGTGGAGCATGTGTCTTCGGGCTTCAGCGCGCCGTGGCGCGACGACCAGGGACTGAATATCGCTTTCACGTTTGCCGCGCAAGGCGCGAGGCGCAATGACGGCCAGGATTTCCGCGCAAAGTTCCGCTCGGTTTCGCCGGGATTCTTTGATACCTTCGGCGTTCCGATTGCCAACGGTCGCGACTTCAACGATGGCGACAAGGAAGGCTCAGAGCGCGTTGTGATCATCAGCCAGAGCCTCGCCAATCTGCTCTATCCCGGGCAGAATCCGCTGAACCGCAAGCTGTGGTGGACCGACGGCGTAATGAAGTTCATCGGCATCAGCACGGAGCCGCGGAGGATCATCGCCGTGGTGCCTGACTTCGACGATGAGAACATCATCCCGGCGCCGGCCATGACCGATCTATCAGCCTATCCAGCAGGAAGGCTGGAACGGCCGGCTCTTTGTGCGCGCGCACCAGGACCGCTACGCGCTGGTCCCTGCAATCAGCCGAACCATCCACGAGATGTCGGCCGACCAGCCGGTGGAGAAGGCGAGCACCCTCGGCGACGTTCGCGCCGAAGTGCTGACGCCCGGACAAGCTGAATGCCATCGTCTTTGGGGGATTTGCAGCGGTGGCACTGCTGATTTCTGTTGTTGGCGTTGCCGGCGTGCTTGCTTTCTCAGTCAGCAGCCGTACGCGCGAGTTCGGTATCCGCATGGCTCTGGGCGCACAGCGGCGCAACATTCTTGCCAATGTTCTGGTAGAAGGACTGGTGATGGCCGTGATTGGCGTGGGCGTGGGAGTGGTGCTTGGCTTCGGGCTTGCTGAAGTGGCATCAAAATACGTCGCGGAGATCCGGCAGCCGGGCGCTCTCGCGTTCATAGCTTCTGCCTTCACAATACTGGCGGCCGCGGTGCTTGCTGCCGCGGTGCCGGCGGCGCGCGCAGCGAATGTTAACGCGGTTGAGGCGCTGAGGGCGGAGTAACGGGTCAGTCCAGTGAAGCTGGCGCCTGGCGGAGCCGGAAATCGGGATCGGCTCCAGTCTAGTCAGTCGCGTAGATGGATCTGGACGTAACCTCACTTTGAAAGCGATCAAGAAGCACAGCGATGGTGCGCGACATGGCAAGAAGAGCGTTCTCACGCTCGGAAAAACCGCTGTCGCTCGCGTCTTTCAGATTTTCCAGCAATTGCACGAGGCTGGGCGGACAATCAGTATCGTGCTGTTTGGTTTCAAGCTGCTTCTCGATGTTTCCAGCGATATGCACCAGCGAGCGAGCACTGGCTGCCCGAAACTCGTCCTCAATCCGTATGAACGCTTCCGATTTGTCATGACCGGCGCCAAAGAGCCGGAATTGCAGCAGGGGCGCTTCCAATAGGTAGAATGTGCGAAGGGAAGCCTGCCAGCGGCGGATGCGATCGCGCGCAGCCATATCACCGGCACGCGCGGGACCAGTTTCAAAAGGCACGGCATCGGATTGCGCGTTGACCTCGCCAAAAAGACGGTATACCTGGTCCCGCCGTCGTCTGATTTTGAGAATCCTCGCAGTATCTGTGTGCTCCGGTGATGCCGACGTGATTTCCGACATCACGCGGAGATTGCGAGCGAAGATGCGAATCATCTCATCGGCGGCCGTGCGCGGATAGAGTCGCTCAAAAACGAGCCACATCATGAAAGTGCCAAGAAGTACGCCAATTGTGCGGTCGCGAGCAACGGTGAGCGAAGTCTGAAAGCTGAATTCGGTTAGATGGACGAGGTAGAACGCGAGCGCCATCTGTACTCCAGCGTATGAAAGGCGCGAACTGGACGATCCGATCCACGCCGCAATCGCCGTTACCGATGCGAAGAGCACTGTGAATCCGGTGATGGAGTCGATATAGGGCAGGATGAAGATCTGTGCTCCGAGCCCGCAGACAAATCCCCCCAGCACTGCGCCGCCAACCCGCAGGATCTGCTTCTGCCGCGAAGCACCGATATTGGTGAGGCCGGTCAGCACGCAGGTGGTGACGGATGTGGAAAGGCTCGGCCAATCCAGCGAAACGTACAGGATGTAGCAGAGCATCGCGGCCGAAGTTCCGCTCAGGATGTAGCGCAAGTGCTCGGGATTGGAAAATGCGTCATCGACGAAGATGCCGCTCGGCGCAGATTCGCTCTCCAGAATCTCCATTTCCGGATCGACGGCTGCCCGGCTGGAAAAGACAGACGGCATGAGAGAGACCATGGATTCAAGTTCAGAGAGAAGAGGCGTGCCGGGACTTGGCTCCGGTTCAAACTCTGTCTCACATGGCTGGCCCTTCGTCTGCAGGCAATGGCGGATGTCGGCAATCGTGCGCGCGAGTCTCGCGGCACGCGGTCTCAAATCGACGGGCAAGGAAGGCACTGAATTGGACAGGGCTGCCGCGAAATCAACGGATCGCCCGGCCAGTGAGACGAGGGTGCTCATGCGGATACGGTGCAACGGGTCGTCGTTGGAGCGGGCGAGATGGCGACGAAGAGCGCCAACGCCAACGATCGCATATTGCCCCAGCAGGCTCGACGTCGTAGTTGCAGGCCGAGTTTCTGACGCATAACACTCCATGCGTTCCTGTATCGCCTGCAATCGGCTATCCAGTCCTTCGACAATCTCGTTTCGAGGCGAGAAAGCATGAAAAACCGCCTCAACAGAGAACGTGACCAATGCTCCAATGGACCCTGCTGCCACCTGCCAGAGAGTAAGCTCGACATTCCTTCCCGGAGGTCCAGGCAGATACCAGATGGAGAGAATATTGACGGTGACGAGGGCAAGCGCGACCGCAACTGCATAGTTTCTCATCGTCCTGAGCAAGAAGAAGACCAGAAACAAGCTGGCCGCCTCCCACAGAAAGTGGGTTATCGGTACGGAGGCGAACATGCGCGCACCGATTGGAATGAAGAGCCCTCCGACGACAACGGCTGCGAGAAAGCCAAGCGCTGACTTCGCGGTAGCTGCGAGGTCCTCACGGGAGAGAACGAAGGCGCAGATCGCTCCGATTACCCCGCCCGGAATGCGAAAGGTGACAATCAGAATCATCGTCAGAGTGGCCGCTATCACGGTGCGGGCAACAATTGTGCCGCGGCCCGGATACGGCGCCAATTCTTTGCGCAGAAAATCCGGGAAAAAGGTTGTGAATCGCGCAGCGTGTGGAATACGAACCGATGCTGTAGCCATGTCTACCGCCCGGATGCCTCGGATGATTGGCCTCGAATGATCACTACAGCCGATTCTCCAAAGCGGAAAATGTCGGAAGGCTGCGATTCGATGCGGACGCGCACAGGAAAGCGTGAGGCCAGGTGAACCCAGTTCAGAGTGCGCTGCACATCCGGTAATCCAGGACCAGTCAGGCGTCCAACGAGGTCGGCATCGGGTGTCACGCCGAATCCAACGCTATCTACTATGCCCTTGAAGCGAACGGTGGGCCTGGACAGCAGGTAAACATCTGCCGTCATTCCCGGCTGAATATGTCGGAGCTCGGTTTCGCGAAAGTTTGCGATTGCCCACCAGACGCGCGTGTCAATGAGAGTGAAGACGTGCTGGCCCGCGGTAGCAAAGGCTCCCTGCGAAATGGTGAGACTGGTGACGCGGGCGTTGAAGGGTGCAACGACCCGGGTGTTGTCAAAGTTGTACTTCGCGGTATCGATTGCGGCCTGCTTTCCGCCAAGTTGACCGACCAGTGGTTCCAGCGTGGTAACACTGTGGGTTGCCTGACTTATTTGGTGCTGGCTCTGGGTGACCTCGGCTTGCCCTTGCCTGTATTGGGCTTCGGCAGCGGCCAGTCCAGCCTCGGCCAGCGACAATTGTGATCGAGCTTGATTTGCAGCCTGAGTGCGCGATGTCTCGAGCGTACGTGCCAAATCCACCTGATCGACGGTAACGAATTGTTTCGCTAGAAGTGGCTCGACGCGATGAAGATTGTTGGTCGCGTAGTGCAACTCGGCGTTGGCGCGGTCGACTGCGGCCTTGGCGTTTGCCACGTCCGCTTTTGCCTGTTCGATGGCGGCTGCCGATCGCGATAAGCTTGCCTCGGCACTCATCGAGCCAGCCTTGGCGACATCGACTCCGCTTACTTTCGCAGCGATAATGCGACGCTCATCGTTAATCTGACCTCGAAGAGCCTGCTGATCTGATAGCGCATGCGCCAATGCATACGCATAGGGGCGCGGGTCGATCTCAAACAGCGGTTCGCCCTCTTTTACCAGCTCATTGTCGGCGATATAAAGATGCGTGATCGGTCCACTTACGACGGGAGCGATTCCGATGTAGTTGGCGAAGACTTCGGCATCGTCAGTGCGCGGATGTGCAGTGACCTGGTGAATTACGAGGAGGCCAACGATCAATGCAGCGACGACGCTTGCTATGCAGATCGTCCGTCCAATGCGGCGGCGAGTCTCATCGGATAATTCCGGCGCCATAAATCCCTCACTAACTGAAAAAGATGAGCCAGAGCGTGCATGCGAAGAACATCGCAAGGCATGGATATACCAGGATTGACCATACGATCTCTTTATCGATCTTGAGATAGACCAGTAAGCGGTTAGCCGCAAAAGACAGAGCAATGCCTACGATCATGCAGATCAACCACGCAGGGAAGAACGATCCCAGGATATTGAAGGTGGGCGCGCGTCTGCAGCCACTCATCAATACAAGGCAAAGAAGCGATGCAGACGGAATAGAAGCCGGGTACAACACGGAAGTGGATTTTGTTGTCGCGCGCTCTTCTCTCATGGACCCACCTTTGGCGGCTGTGTCTGAATCAAGTCGCCGGTAGCAAAGGCGACATTCGCGACCTGCAGAAGCAACTGCGTCCGTGCAAAAACATCCTCTGACCGCGCCTGCGCGAGCGCTTTTTGCGCGGAAACCACATCCAGGAGGCTTCGCACTCCGTATCCGTAAGATTCGTGGGCGGCTTCGTAAGATTGCTCTGAGGCTTCGAGTAATGCTGCGGCGGACTGTTGTTGTCTGAGAGCAGTCTTCATATTTGAATACGATGTCCAGACCTCGTTGGCAATCTGATCGCGGAGCACATCCATCTGGGCCTGGGCGGCTCTCTTCTCAGCCTGCGCCTGGGCGATTTCGTGCTCGCGCCGGGCGCCGTCAAACAGTGTCCATTTGAGTTCGAGCCCGACAGTCCATACTTCACCCTGCGCATAGCTGCCCGGAAGCAGGTCTTGCTGGCCATAAGCGCGGGCCATGCCTCCATCTCCGCTGAACGTGAGCGCGGGAAAATAAGTGGACCGGGCACGCTTGACTGAGGCATCGGAGGCGCGTATCTGTGCAAGTTGCTCCATCAGGTCAGGGCGCTGAGAAAAGGCGCGATCGATTCCCTGGTCGACTGAGTCAGTCATCGCGGTAGGCAGGCCGAGCTCTGCAATCGGCTGCACCTGAATTTTGGTATCGGGCGGAAGGCCCATTGCGGTGGCGAGATTGCCGCGCGCGATGTCTTCGGCGCCGACAGCGGCTTGCAGGTCGAAGTCAGATTGCGCGCGGGCCGACGTTGCCTCCAGTTGATCGGGCTTGGTTGCGAGACCGTTGAGGAGACGACTTTGCGCGTCATCTTCCACGGTCTGCGCGTTCTTGAGGCTGACTTCCGCAGCTTCGCGCTGGCCCCGCGCATTTAGAAAACGGTAATAGGCTGAGGCGACTGCGAAGATGACCTTCCGATGCGTGTTGTTGAATGCGAGATCCGCCGCGAGCAGGTTGGCTTTTGCGATGTCAATCGTTCCGCTCCGGCCGCCGATGTCGAAGACCAGATACTCCACGTGGAGAACCGGCTCAAAAACTCCCAGGGTCTGGCGGTGGAAATATTCGCCGATGAGTGTGGCCGTTCGCACCGTCTCGCCCAAGGCGACAGCCGCGAGGGTGGGGAACAGCGTTCCGCGGGCCACTCCCAGTGCGCCTGCCCGCGCCTTTGCTTCTTCCCAGGCTACGCGGGTCTCAGGGTTCTGGGATTGTGCAATGTCGATCAACTCCGCGAGCGTGTAAATCTTGGTCGCATCAATCGCGTTGGCAGTATTCTGGTGGGCCGCCAGCTCCTGTGCGAGGTCGCGTTCAGATTTGGAGTGAAAAACGCGGTCAGGCGATGGCGGAGCGGCCTGCGCTCTGCCCGGCGCAGGGCAGAGCAGGGTTAACGAAGAAACAATCGATATGGCTCGGGTTATTCTCGCCGGGCATATTCTGGGCATCTCTGCACATCGGAGCGGGGAATGCGCTGACGCAAAACGGGGACCTGCCGCCCTTGCATTCTAACCTACAAGAACCGGCAGGAAACTGAGGATGAATTCTCAGCCTCCCCGCCCCCGTCCGCTTGACAGAGGGATCCTCGCCACGCGCGATTCCTTCCGTCAAGCGCCGCTTCGATGAAGATAATGTTCCGATGTCAGGTGTAGTTGCCTCTAGTTCAGGCTTCGCTTCAAACGCGTGAGTGCCGCGTACTTTCAAACAGGAACCAGCTACGGCGTTGCGCCTCGTCGATCCAATTCTCAAGAAGGCTTGCTGTCGCAACGTCCTCCGCATCGTCGCAAAGCGTATGAACAGCACGCATGCTGAGGACCAGAGCCTTTTCGTCCTCGTGCAACTCGGAAAGCATGTCCTGGGCGGTTACGAAGTCTGCGTCATTGTCCGGAATTCGCTGCAGCCGTGCAATGTGACCAATGGAGCGAATTGTCGTTCCGCCGATTTTTCGAACTCGCTCTGCGATGTCGTCCGTCATGGCAAACAACTGGTCTCCGTGCTCATCGAGCAACAGATGATAGTCGCGGAAGTGCGGACCACTCATGTGCCAATGAAAGTTTTTGGTCTTGAGATAAAGACTGAACACGTCTGCCAGCAGGGCATTCAGCGCTCCGGTAATCTCTACAACGGCCTTCGGTTCAATGTCGGAAGGGGTGGCCAAGGGCGCTTTCTCGCGCTCCACAAGCTCAGATCGTGATGGCATCGAAATTCTCCTTGTGCGAATTAGATGAGGGGAGGGAGGGTGGGGTTTCAGAAGTAAAGGTAGCAACATTGGTCAATCCAGCATCTTACAGAAAGCGCCGAGAGGAATCTGAAGTTCGTCGACGGAACTGCCTCATCCACTGCTATCTTCCGGACGGCAACTCGGGGAGGATTTGAATGACACAGCGATTTGACGCGATAGTTGTCGGCGGTGGTCAGGCTGGGCCTTCGCTAGCGGTTCGCCTTGCCAATACCGGACGAAAGACTGCACTGATTGAAAGGCATTTACTGGGCGGAACTTGTGTCAATGTGGGCTGCACTCCCACCAAAGCTCTGGTAGCCAGCGCGCATGCCATGCATCTCGCCAGGCGTGGTGGCGATTTCGGCTTCACGACGGGCCCGGTGAGCGTGGACATTGGCGCCGTCAAGGCCCGAATGGATGCCATCGTAACGGAATCGCGGACTGGTCTCGAAAAGTGGCTACAGAGCACGCCGAATTGTACTTTTATCCGAGGACAGGCGCAGTTTTCCGGACCGAAGGCGGTGCGAGTCGGCGACGAAATTCTGGAAGCGGAGCAGATATTTCTCAACGTCGGCGCGCGCCCACGGATCCCCGATATGCCGGGTGTCGGCACTGTGCCTCTCCTGACAAGTTCGACCATTCTTAAACTGGAGGAGTTACCGCGTCACCTGGTTATCGTCGGGGGAGGATATGTCGGTCTGGAGTTTGCCCAATGTTTCCGACGTTTTGGCAGTGAGGTTACCGTCGTCGAAAAGCAATCGAGGCTCGCGGGCAAGGAGGATGTGGATGCATCGGCGGTCATCCACGAGATATTTACGGCGGAGGGAATCAACATCCGGGTCAACGCCAACTGCATTCATCTGGAAAAGAATGGCGAGGGCGTACGGGTGGGCGTTGAATGCGACGAAGGGGCACCGCACGTTGACGGTTCTCACGTGCTGCTGGCGGTGGGAAGAGTGCCGAATACCTCTGACCTGAATCTCGCCGCTGCCGGCTTGGAAGCGAATGAGAGGGGGTTCATCCCGGTTGACGATGAATTGCGAACGAGTGTGCCGGGCATATTCGCGCTAGGGGACTGCAATGGACGCGGCGCCTTTACGCACACTGCGTACAACGACTACGAGATCGTTGCTGACAACCTGCTGAGTGGAGGATCGCGTAAAGTCAGCGATCGGATTCTGGTGTATGCGGTCTTTATTGACCCGCCGTTGGCACGGGTTGGTATGACGGAAGCTGAAGTTCGGAAGAGCGGGAAGCCTGCGATGATCGGGAATCGTCCGATGACGCGTGTGGGTCGGGCAATCGAAAAGGGCGAGACAACGGGCTTCATGAAGGTGCTGGTCGATCGCGAAACGCAGCATATCCTCGGAGCCACGATTTTTGGGACCGGAGGGGACGAAGCGATTCATTGCATTCTGACCAATATGTATGCGCGGCAGCCGGCGTCGTTGCTGACGCACTCCATGCATATTCACCCGACGGTGGCCGAATTGATACCGACGGTTCTCGGAGAGTTGAAGCCGCTGAGCTAAGCGAAGGGACGCGATGCTGGAAAAGTTTACGGCGGAGAGGGGGGAAGTCCCGATTGCTCGTCGTGAGCCTTGTATATTCAAATTTGTTCATCAAGACACTGCGTCGGCCATACCTTCCAGATCACGTTCGGTTTCCCAAGCGTCAGCGGCGGCTACAGACCATCCATGACCAGCAAGAGGTGGCACGTCTAATCAAAAGTTGATTCCGGCGCGTAGTTCGGTGGCCAGGGCAGTGTGACCAACAATTCCCTTACGGATTTCGGATCGTCGTATTCGAACGTCGCGAAACTGAAAACCTTCCCCGCGGATGGAGACGCCCTAATTGCGTTACCCGTGATTCTGGCCGTGATCCCACTGATCGTCGTAATTGAGGAGTTGCTGAAAGCCATGCGCTAGCGAATCGCGCATGCCAGGAGTCTCGCCTCAGCGATCAGGTTGGGCAGGGGGCGAGTCACACGCAGGAAAAAGCTCACCTGGGTCCAGCAACGCAGACATGTTCACGCACATCGACTTCGTGCGGCTTATCGTTCTTTCGAGGATGCCGCGAAGCTCGCCACCCAGCTAGAGAATCAGTAAGTCCATCCGGCCTTCATCAGGATGCCATTTACCATTAACAAATTCATCACGAGTCCGACGATGTTGCCGACGTAGATTGCCGGCTTACGGTTTAGCAATCCATAGACGATCCACAGTAGATTTGCGATGGAAAAGATGGACCAGGTCGTCAATGATTGCCCAGAAGCTTGTTGACTGTGCGTGAGATACAATTTCGAAATCGACGGGATAGTGGCGAGGGGCTGCACAATTCCGACAATGGTCATCAACGGTCCGAAATCGCGGAGCCATCGCAACTGTGTCGGCGAACCCGTCTTCAGAAAATACATACCAATGACCTCTGTGGACTCGTTCAATTCCTGGTCAGCATCACACGTCACCGCTCGAGAAGCGCGGACTCATCCCTATCCCTGGGCCGCGGCGCCACTCAAGGAAGAGGTAACTCAAGGGGCTCAATTCTGCATCCCGACGGGCTCATTCCGCACAACCAGCGAAGCAGGGATCGCCGATTTCAATAAGCTGCCCGCGAGATTTAACACGGAGAAACCGCTGTGAATGACAACAGCACCACATATTAAAACTCAAAAAAGTGAGCAGTCTTCTTTCCTACGTCTTCCGTATAGTAGACCGTTACCTTGGCTCCCTTCTCGGTGCCTGCCCCAATGGCCTTACCCATATCTTTCCCGGCGTCATCGGTGAACTTAAACGTTGTTTCTGTGCCATCAGCTGTCTTGACAGCCACTGTCTTGCTCCCATGGTCGACCTTGACGATAGTCCCTTTAGTGACTTTTACGCCGTCATTGCCGATTTTGCCTACTTCCACTCCGGTTTCGTCAGCGCCCTTTCCCGTGGTGCGTGCGACGACTTCTGTTCCTTCCTTGAGGTCGTCTGATCCTGCCCTCGTTCCCTTGTACGTCGTCTCGCCAGTTACCTTGATGGTGTGCTCCGTGCCATCGGTAGTCTTTACCACAACTGTCTTCGTGGCATGATCCACCTTCGTGACTGTTCCATGGACAACGCTGATCACATCCTGAGCAACACAAATCAGCACCGCAAGAATCATGCACATTGCCAATGATCCCAAGTTTCGCATCGTAGTTTTCCTCTCTCGTGTGCTGATATACCTGCATGTTTTGGCCAATTCGCCTCCGCGAGCTTGATCAGACTAAAGCGCAGGCCGCCAGCCTTCGTCCGGGTTGTAATCCGCCATTGCCGCGGCAATATCAGCGGTCTTTTCGCCCAAATCTTTCTGGTAAACGACGCCGTCCCTGCCGACGATAAACGTCATAATTCCCGTAGTCCTGTAACCTGACGGGTAGGCGAGAATGGCAAACCCGCCTGTCATCTTTCCATTCGCGATGTAGTCCTTTGCGCCACCCGGAGCTTTGTCTCCTTGTTTGGTTAATATCCGGAAGTAGTACCCATCGAACGGCTGCGGTTTGTTGCCCGCATTGGTGTACCCCACTGCTCTTGCGAAGTCGCCGAGCTCGCCCAGGGGACTGGGACTCGGCTCTCCTGGGATATGCCAGTACAGCCCGTTTTGCTTTCCCTCATCGGCAACAAAGCGCTGGGCGTATTGCTTAGTCCTCTCGCCATCATGAGTCTCGGCAAAGTATTTCAATTGGGCGTCAGCAAGGGCGCTCGTGGACGCAATTGCGGTCAACTCATCCTTGCCGATTCGGCGAGCAAGAACTTCATCCTTACCTGCCGCGGTATCGAAGTACCACTGACCTGTGGAGTTCTGTCCAAGTGGAACAGGAAAGGCATAATTGTCTGCGCCGACGTAGAGCATCTGGCCGCCTGCTTTGATCTCTCGCCAACGGTGCATTTTGTCGTAAGCAGCGACGAAGTCCTCCAATGTGTCCTTATCCTTCACAACGTCTCCTGAGAAGAGAACGTCCTTCGCGTCTGGGCCGAACATTGCAAGTAATGTAGCCTCATCACCGGATTTCGCAGCTTCCCGAAGGGCGACTCCCGCGTCAGCCGGGGACGCGAAGGTTCTCTGGACAGGTTTTTCAGTGGTGGGGTTCTCGGTCCTGTTACACGAGGTCAGTGAGACCATCAAGCCGAACAGCACTAGCGACACAACGAGAGGCGCGGTGAGAATCTTTCGAGTGACTGACGACATATACGGTTCCTCCAATCCCGCATTGTTCTTCGCGACTGGCTTCGGTGGACCTAACGGCGAAATCCGCCACCGCCCCGGAATCCTCCACCGCCGAATCCGCCGCCGCCAAATCGGCCTCCGCTAAACCCGCTGGAGTGCATACTTCCCCAGCCACGACTGCTATTTGCCTTTGAGGACCAGCCGTCCGAACCTCCAGAGCGGCTGCTCATACCGCTGAAGGCGTTGGAATGCCCACCGCCTCCACTGTGTGCCCATGAGCTTGAACCGGAGGAATGATCGTCACGGAGACTTTGGGCGTCCTGTTTGTTGACGTTCACTGTGTTGCCGCTGAGGTTCCTGTTATAGGTGTTGCCGCTTTTGTTGTAGTTCGAGTGGTTGTAATTGTTGTGGTTATAAGCATTGTTGTAGCCATAGCTATTGTGATAACCGCCATTGTAGTAACCGCCGTGCCACGCAGAATTTCCGTAGTATGCGCCTCCGTGATACACCACTGCCGTGCCATGCCAGCCGCAGTTCCAACTGCTGTAACCCCAACCACAACAGCCGCCACCCATCATGGCGCCAACGGCGATCCCCGCGCCGAAGCCGATGACGCCTGCGGCGGCGACGTCGCCTGCGGTATATCCAGGGGTCACGTAGGGGTACCCGTAAACCAAGGCCGGGTTGTATTCGGGAACATACACAACCTGTGGATTAGCGGGTTGAATGACGATGGTTTGCGGTGACTGCTGCACCACAGTGATTTGAGAGCTGGACTTTAGGCTGCCTTTGGATTTGGCCTGAGCGCGCAGGGTCTGGATAGCTGTCATCACTTCCGCCTGTTGGTCGTGATACGCCTCGCCCAACGACGAAGTCCAAGCAAGATTCTTGGCCATGTTTTCGAGCACCGAAGGAAACTCCGTGAGGGCTTTCACGCTCGGGTCCCAGGATTGTTTGTCGACGGCCTGCATCAGGGTGTTCCCCTTCAGACTCTTGTTCTGTTGAAGCCAGTTGTCAGCAACGGCAACCTGGTCCGGGAATGTCGAGGCCGTAAGAATCTGTGCGACCAATGAATCAGGATAAAGTGCGATGGGCGCCACTAATGCCTGCAGCTTACTCGCGCTCTGCGGAGCGGGATCTGTGGGATTGCCCGTGTCCGCCGCAGGAATTGAAGATGAACTTGTAGTCGCAGACTGGTAGCTAAACAGGTTATCCGATGAAACCGTGATAAGAAGGACGCTCAGCGACGTGGCCACGGCCTTCCTTATGCTTTTCGAGGTCATTTGACTCCTCTTGTCGACCGTCAATCGCCAGCAGCTACTGCGCATCCTTCCACTCCTTCCAGGTGGGCATCCGTTTCCACTCGTCCTTCATGCTGATCCGAACGCAGTCCTTGGCGTTGGCTTCGTCATACAGCGCATGGGTCAATGCACTGACCCTGTCTGCCGGACAGCCCGCGTCTCTGCTCATGAGCGAGTGGATTGATTCAATCATTTTGTTTTTCCCGATGTCCGGCAGTGTCCAGGTTTTGGTGTGGTGCGTCTCGGCAGGAGTAGGTGAACTAAGTGCGCCCAGGAATTGTCTAAATCCAGTTCGACTCCATCCCGTCAGGTGCATCCGGGCCGAATTGCGAGGGCCCTTTCGAGGCTTTCTAGAAGACCAAAATCTGGCGCCAAACGATAGTAGAAAAGAGATTCATTCGCCGTAACTGGCCAAAGCGACAGGAGGTGCTTCCAAGTGACTGCCACAAGTGACAGTTGAACGGCCGCTGCGTACCTCATAAGCTCGCGGACAGATTGCAAGAGCGCAGCTCCCTCCCGGAGCTCGGCTGGCTGAAGAACAATTCAGCGCGTAGGCGCGTGAACCCTTTAAGACCAATACCGACGACCCGACTGCGGAGTGAGGATGATCAAGCGTGCTGGCTATTTAAGTTGCTTGACTTTATTGGCTGCGTCGTTCGCGTGCGGCGCAACGGCTGCGCAGGAGAAGCAGCCAAACGACACGGACAAGCAAGCGGAAGCCGGTAAAGCTGCGGAGGCCGGCAACACAACGGATTCGTTGCAGAAGGCCACACAGAACCCGGTAGCAAACCTGATTAGCGTTCCGGTTCAGAACAACAGCAATTTTGGCATCGATCCCTTCGGCCGCACTCAGGACGTGTTGAACATTCAACCGGTTATTCCGGTCAAGTTGAATGATCGATGGAACCTGATTACACGCATCATTCAACCAGTTGTATGGCAACCGTATCCCGCCGAGAACACCGGCGGCGAATATGGATTCGGCGATATGAACCCGTCGTTCTTCCTGTCACCGGGTAAGCCGGGAAAGCTGATTTGGGGAGCGGGACCGGCACTCGTGATTCCTACTGCGACCAACGACTTGCTCGGGCAGGGAAAACTGAGCATCGGGCCCTCATTCGTGGCGCTCGCGCAGCCCGGTCATTGGACCGTTGGAGCTCTGGTTAACAATGTCTGGTCTATTGCCGGATCGGGTGGGCGGCCCAGTGTCAATCAGATGCTGCTGCAATACTTCATCAACTACAACATGAAAAAAGGCTGGTACATCACCATTCAACCGATACTGACTGCCAACTGGGAAGCCAGCAGCGGCAATGTATGGACGGTGCCTTTTGGCGGCGGTTTGGGACGAATCATGAAACTTGGATTCCAACCAGTGAATCTTACGGCTCAGTTCTATGGGAACGCAGTGTTTCCATCCCAGACCTCGTCATGGAGCATGCGATTACAAATCGCATTCCTCTTCCCAAAATTGCCACCGAAGGAAAAGATGCTGCTGATCGAAGAGAAGCTGAAGGAGATGCAGGAAGAACAGCAAAAGAAAAAGTGAATGCGAGGTGGTAATGCATTCGCCGGCCTTACTCGAGTGAGGCAAGAAGAGAAGCGGCAACTGTCGCAGGGGACGGTTCCCGTTGATCTGTGCATGTAGTGAAGTTTTAGCAACGAGCGTTCTTCAGAACTTGAGCACTCAAGTTCACGTCAATGCTGGGAGGTTAACGGAGGTCCCCATGCAACCGAAAAGGATTTTGCTTTGGACGATCAGTTCGCTGACTGCGCTGCTCGGTGGAATCTATGCCTTCAGGCACTCCGGGCCGGTAAAGGCGGCGGCGTTAGGACAGGGTTCAACCGAGCCGGTTATTTATCTCAACCAGGGATGGTCGAAGGCGGACCGGGATACCTACTACTGGATACCGCAAGGAACCGTCATGATGTCCTACGACATCTACCAAAACCTTGAACTTGCCAACAGCGAGGAACTCTTTCGATCGGATGCGAATATTGAACGCTATGGCTTGATCCCATCCCCTCCGGATCCTGAGGGCAATCCCGATGGATTCCCAGTCGGCATTGCCAAGGAAACGACCACGGAAGGCCGGTGGAAGGGTGTCTATGTGGGCTTTAACTGTGCGGCCTGTCATGAGTCGGAGATACATTACAAGGGAAAGCGAATCCGCGTCGATGGCGATGTCGGGGCTCACTTCGATGTCTTTGCCCTTTACCACGATGCGGATGATGCCATGCAGGCGACTCTGCGTGACTCTGCAAAGTTCGATCGCATGGCAGCGAAAATCGGCGCAACCGGTTCAGACGCGAAGAGCGAACTGCGCAAACGCTTCGAAGGTGAAGCTGATCGTGTTCATTACTATGTCAACACCATCATGGTGCCACCTCACGACTGGGGTCCCGGACGAATAGACGCTCTCAATCTGATTGGTAACCGCCAGCTGACAATTGAAGCCAACATCCCGCAAAACTGGTTCCCGCCCCTTGCACCGGTTAAGCCTCCCTTTCTCTGGAATGCTCCCCAGGGCGATTGGACACAGTGGAGCGCAACAGTTCAAGATCCGATCGCGCGCAACTACGGCGAGACACAGGGTGTTTACTTGCCGATGGACCTGACTTCGAAAACCCCCGAGGAAGGCCTCTTCGATTCGAACGCGCGGCTACTCAATCTTGAAAAAATCGAAGGTTTGCTGGATCGTCTGGCGCCCCCCCAATGGCCAGAAGAAATCTTTGGAAAGATCGACCGTGCCAAAGCGGCGAAGGGCAAGGAGTTGTTCGTCAAGCATTGCGCAGAATGTCACAATTCCTATCCCTACACCTGGACCGAGCCCAACAAGTACGGCAAGCGCTTCATCGAAGTTGGAGTGGTGCCGCAATCCTACGTAGGCACAGATCCAATGCAGTTCGAGGACTTTCAGCCTTTCGTGCTTACCAAACAGATAGCCCCTTATCTGCCGGAACCCTTTAAGGACAAACCCATCGCCCCGGCGCTGGTCATGAAAGTCACATTGGGCAAAGCACTCCTGGAGACTGCACAGAAGAAACTCAATCTGACTCCGGAAGAAACAGTGAAGCTGCATGGGTATCGGGAGTACCCATTGCCACGCCCACAGGAGCGCTCTTACAAGGCTGCGCCTCGCGATGGAATCTGGGCGGAGCCTCCTTACCTGCATAACGAATCCGTGCCCAACCTCTACGAAATGCTGATTCCCGCCAAGGAACGCACGAAGAAGTTCTACCTTGGGCGCGACTTCGATCCCGTCAAGGTCGGGATAGATACATCGGGCAATTCGGGTAAGTTCCTCTTCGACACAACGCTGCTCGGGAATTCAAACGCTGGTCACTCGTTTGAGAACGGCCCTCTCGGTAACGGCGTCATCGGCCCTCTGCTGACCGATGAGGAACGCTGGGCCCTCATCGAGTATTTGAAATCCATCCCGGAGGAACCGGGTCGAGTTACGCCCTTCGGTGGTCCTCCGGACGCTCGTACTGGACACGTTAAGTGGGAAGGACCAAAGTAGGCGAATCATTTCTGGAGGTGGGGAGAGGTGTCTGACCATATAGACGGGCCAAGGCAGATCGGTGATCCGGCGGGGGATCTTACGGATCTCTTCGCGTTCACTAGTCCGGAAAATCCCTCGCATACGGTGCTTGCCGCAAATGTCTTTCCCTCGGCAGGTGTATCCGCGATGTTTTCCAACGCTGTGAACCACTCGATTGCGGTTCGCAGGGTAACGGTGGCCGGCGTTGGTAATGATGCGAAATTCAAAGCCGGCGACAAGGAGTATCGCTTCAGTTGCAAGTTTGATGTCCTCCAGCGCGAAGGGGAGAAGACCGCTCAGCGCGGCACCTTGACGTGTCCTGATGGACAGACACTCCGTTTTGTTGTGAACGACGAAAATGGTGCGTCGACGCCGGATGGCGTATTCAGAGTTTTCGCGGGGCTGCGCTCTGACCCGTTCTTACTTGCATGGGTTGGCACAAAGAAGGTTCCGAACCTGCTGCAGCACGACAATGTGCTGGCGATCATTATTGAGTTCGACACGCAGCGAGTGCTCAGCCCCAGCGAGGGCTCACTGTTTGGCGCGATCGCTGAAACCACCCCTTTGGCTGCGGGTCTCAATCCAGTTGATCGTCCGCCCCTGCGCTACGACTGGATCGGCCGCCCGGAGCAGACCAACATGCGGCTTAACAATGGTGGGTTAAAAGATGTAGATGACCTGCGTGACTTGTGGAATCAACAGACTCCATTTGCGATCTCTAAGGAATTTCAACCCGTTTTCCGCAACCGCCTGGTCGCCAGTCTGACCGAGTGGGACATGCGCGATGGCAAGGCGGACTGGACGCCTGAAGCAATAGCGGCCGCAGCTAATGTCTATCTTGATGATTTCCTGTTGTTCGACGTCTTGAAACCAACGAGTGACGAAAGCTTTTTTGAAATCGAGAAGAGCACGCTTGTTGGAAAGCCCTATCAGACGGGCGGCGGTCGCACTGTCGATACGAGCGTCTTCGACAGGATGATGACCTGGATGGTGAACAATGATCGAGAGCCCCTGCATGGCGGCTCTGCTACAGCCACGAAGCCGGGCACCAAGATGTTCCCCTACGAGGCCTCGCCGAATACGGAGTTGCAGATCGTGGCAGACAGCGTCGGCCTGGCGGCTTCGCCTGATCAGGTCTGGGCTGTCATCGGTCAGTTTGGCGATCTGATGTGGCATCCACTGGCTGCGTCGGAGAAAGTCTCCGGATCGGGTGTCGGTCAAATCCGCACTATCGAAACGATCGACGGTAAACAGATCATCGAACGGCTTGAATCCTTCGATAACGCGCAAAGGCTATATCGCTACACGAACGTCAGTGGGCTTGGAGTCGTGGACTACACGGGAACATTCGAACTGAAGCCGAAGGGAACCGGCAGTTTCGTGGAGTGGCGGGTTCAGTTTCTTGCCGATAACCAACCGACCCTCATTGTGAAGACCATCGTTGCCACCCTGATGAAAACGGGGTTCGAAGCCCTCGCAAAACGCTTTGGAGCCTTGAAATGATCGAAGGGCTGGAAATCGCTTTGGTCTATTCGCTCACGGATGGCGCGATCGCTGTCAATAACCTGGATAGCGTTCGCCAACGCTCCTGGAGCCGATTCTGGCAAGACCCGCTGCGGCCGGGCATCGCGGAGTCCATCGTGGAGCAGGAGCATCTGACGCTCCAGTTTCTCAGCGACTTGGCTGCTCTCGACCGCGTTGGTTCGCTGATCAGCCAACTTGATCACCTGGATGCAGAATCGCCACGAACTGCGCTTGTCCACGCTCAGGTCGCATCGATGGCCCATCGCTTCGCCGATGCGAGGAAGTTTCTCGCCCAGGCTGAGGATTGCGTGGAGTTCGCTCACGCAGCGAGACGGGTCTCGTTGAGCATCGACCAGGCGTGCGGTACCCGGCTCAAGACTGTGCTCGAGGCCAGACTGCGGATGGCTGCGGGTTCCGGAAGACTGGAGGATCTGGTTCCGCTTGCAGCGCTCTACGCTGATCTTCGCGAGTTCGACGAGGCTGACCGGATCTATGAGCGAGCATTGCGAGAGTTTCAAGATACATCTCCGTTTGCGATAGCGTGGGTTTGCTTTCAGCTCGGGGCATTGTGGGGAGAACTCGTACCTGTAAGCGATCCGGATCGAGCCTCGATCTGGTACGAGAGAGCGGTCGCGGTTTTGCCATGTTATGTGAAGGCCCGCGTTCACCTTGCAGAGATCCGCTTGCAGAACGAACGCATGGATGAGGCAGAGACCCTGCTGATTCCGGCTCTCTCGAGCTACGACCCCGAAGTGAATTGGCGCCTTGCAGATGTGCTGACGGCGATGGGCAGGACCTTCGAAGCAGAAGTCCAGATGCAGGCTGCGCGAAGCGGATTCGAGCTTCTATTGGACCGGCACTTGTTGGCGTTCGCAGACCATGGCGCGGAGTTCTATTCCGGCAGCGGCAACGACCCTCGCAGAGCGTTTGAGCTGGCAAGTATCAATCTCGCGAATCGTCCAACGCTTCGCGCTTTCGAACTAGCGCATTCGACGGCGCTGAATGCTGGCTTTCTGGATGCGGCATCCAAGATTCTTGCTGATGCCGCGCAGTGTTGGGGCGCAACAACCGATCTCAAGTCATCCAAGACAGCGACGTTCCACGGTAAATCGACGGTCCCAAGAGTGCTGTGGAGGTAGAAAGAGCAATCTCATGCTAATCGACCGTAGAAAGTTCATTCAAGGCGCTGCGGCCACTGTGTCTCTGCTACCGCTCTCAGCAGAGTCGCCGGCTCAACCGATTGAACATTCCTCGTCACAAACGGCCAGTGGTGGAGCCGACCGGAATTCGATCGTGTTCAAGATTGTCGGATGGGATTGTTGGGAATCTAAAGACCGGGCTGAGAATGAGGTGTCGATCAGGATTAGTCAATCCTGGCGGACTGCGTGGCGATGAAGTGAAGCGGCCCCATTACCGAAGTTGCCAAGTAATCTTCCGAGACCCGTGCACGAAAGCTTCTGGCTCTGGGAGGCAAATAAATGGTCTGGTCTCCAATGCCTGGAGCGTTCCTTCGATTGTTTTTGCTGGCAGTTTCCAGCGTCGGAGCTCTGGGGCAGTCGTCAATGGACTCCACGGAGGTGGAAGTCTGGCCGGAAGTGGACGCCCACATTCAGTTCAAATCGAACTTGCGCGTTCTCTCGTTTGCCGGATTGGAGCAAGCAGTCGGTTATCCTTTTCAGCAGTGGTATGTGGCCGCGGGACTCGGATCTCAATTCAAGCCCATTCTCAGGGAACACCTGGTAAATATTGACCCGGACAAAGAACATTATCTGCTCCTCGGGGTCGGCTACGACTTCCTTCGAACGTCTCAATCGGGACAGGTGTTCGACGAAAACCGGATAACGTTGGATGGGACTCCCAGCTTTCGTCCCGTGGCCAGATTCCTGCTTCGGGATAGGAACTGGCTCGAAATGCGCTGGATAAACGGACAATATTCCACAACATATCGAAACCAGCCGGTGGTCGAACGTGACTTCCTTGTTCGTGGGTTCCGTTTCACTCCGTACGGTACTGTCGAGGTCTTTTATGACGGCCCCAAGCATTCCTGGGACCAGGAGTGGTACACAGCAGGAGTTCAGTGGCCGTACAAGCGCTCGTTCATGCTCGAAACGTACTATCGCCGGGAGCATTGCTCTTCATGCACACCCATAGATTGGAACGTGGGGGGAATTACATTGAATTTCTTTTTCGCGAAGGCGAAGTGAAGCTCTGACGGAATCACTGACACGATCTCGGTTTGAGGCTCACGAAAAATGTCGGCTAAGAGGGGAATGATGACTGCAATGCTCAATAACAAGCGCACCAATGACTCGAACAGCCGTCGCGGTGCAGGAGGGCGTTGTGAACCTCACCAACTCCAAGATCGAATATTTCAGCCAGGGACAAGGTGAGCCAATTGTCTTGTTGCCCTTTGGGGGACTCACAGTTGGATACATGGGCGATCTGGCGCAAGATCTCGCAAAGGCGGGGTATCGAGTCGTTCGCATTAAAAGTATCTCGTCGTGCAGGGAACTGATGATCAGCATTGCATTGCCAGAGAATGGCGCATTGTTAAAGAAAGAGATGGGTGAGCGAGTTACGCTCGTTTCATTTCCCGCCGCCGGACATCTCTTGATCGTCGCTCAGCCAAAGAGAGCGGCGTCCGCCGCCGAAGCGGCTTCGTTCACGTCGGCTTGTCGTGAGTGATTTTGTCACACAACCCACACCTTTTGACACAGCCGGATCGGTGAGATGCGGCTGATCATAATGTGGGGGCTGGGAAAGACGCTGGCGGAGAGGGGGGGATTCGAACTCCCGGAGCCCGTAAAGGCTCACTCGCTTTCGAGGCGAGCGCAATCGACCACTCTGCCACCTCTCCGCATCTTGTCGGTCACCTCTCGAGGGAAACGCTTGGGCCCGGAGGCCGGCGACCACGCCGAGAAGCGGCGGCATTCTTGGGATCACGTGCCCTCGTTTCGCTGCCTGGGACACTCCCCAAAACTGCGGTCGCGGGTACGATCTGAATGCGCATCCTAAGTCTACCGGTGTCGACGCCGCGGTGGCAATTCCGCCCTTGCATTGATTTCGTTTCACGAAATATTGGATCGCCAATCCGAGGATCGCTCCGGCGTCGTGAAAGAGGTAGAACAGGCAGTCCAGCGCCGCATTGAGGATGATGGGTTTACGGGATTGTTGGGAGCCAGCCGTCAAGCCGAAGTGGTACTTTACTCTCTGGCATCGTTTGTCCCAGCGGGATCGCTCGAAGATTGCGAGAAAGTAGCCCGCGGGAGATAAATTGCACGTCTTGCCCGGCGTTTGCAGTGGGAGCTGAATTCTTCATGATGGAGTTCCACATCTCGCGGAATGCCCGTGAACGTTACAGGTTCTCGGAGTCGCTTTTTTCCTACAACGGCAACGTCGTGTTTGCCAGTCTCCCGGCCTGCCGAGCCTTCGCCCACCAGATGAATCAGGTTCGCCAGGCGGACAAGTATCCCGATCTGGCCGTCCATGCAGGCGCGCTGTTTGCGATGGGGTTGATCGATGAGGCGAGTCACGTACTGATGGCGCGTTATCGCGAGCAATTTGATCCCGAGGTGATGACCTCAGCCCTGGACTGGTTCGCCGGTCGCGTGGGGTCGCGGGAACTCGACACGATGTTGCTGACTTTCGTGGAGCATTTTCCCGGGCAAAGCGTCATGCGCGGTGACGAAACTCCGCGGCAATGGCTCAACGGCAAAACCGGCAATATGTCCCACCGGGCCGCAGCGCTTGAGGAGTTGTTGCTGCTGTGGTCGGCCAATCGCAACGAGGCATTCAGAAAATTCGAAGAATTGTTCGAAGACAAGCCGCTGGCCGAAAAGACCGTCTACCGGCAGGTGACGCAGGAACTGCCACAGTACTTTGCCACCCGGCCTTTGATTCCGGTCGAAGGAGCAAAGGCCATCAGCCTCTTCGACCTTCTGCGGGCTCCGGTGAGCGGCGCGCCGGCTTCGCTAAGCGAGCAACTGGCGTTGATTCGCAGGCTATGGCGGCCTCTGCTGGGTGACAGCATGGACCGATTGCTGATGATGGGCGGCGAAATTCTGCGCGAAGAGGAACTCGCTATCTGGATGCAGTTCAACCCCGATGCAGCCCGCGTTCGGACTGCTGCCGAGGAGGCTGCACGGCGAAGGCGCGAAACCGGCACGCAGCAGTGGCCGTCCATCGTGAGTCAGTCGCAGGTGCCGGTTTTTGGCGATCCAGCGCATGAGTATGAGAAATTCAGTCCCGACACAGCATGGATGCCCAACACCGTCTTGATCGCGAAGAGCACCTACGTGTGGCTCGCGCAGTTGAGCAAGCAATATGGCCGGCACATTCACCGCCTCGACCAGATTCCCAACGAGGAACTTGCAACGCTTGGCGCATCGCGGCATCAACTCTCTCTGGCTCATCGGCGTTTGGGAGCGCAGCCGTGCCTCGAAGACCATCAAGCAGCTCTGCGGCAACCAGGATGCCGTCGCGTCGGCCTACTCACTCTTCGACTACAAGATTGCCGAAGACCTGGGCGGCGAAGCGGCATACATCACCTTGCGTGACCGCTGCTATCACCACGGGCTGCGGCTCGCCAGCGACATGGTGCCGAACCACATGGGCATCGATTCACCCTGGGTAATCGAGCATCCCGAGTGGTTCATCTCGCGCCGCGAATCGCCGTACCCTGCTTACAGCTTCAATGGGCCTGATCTTTCGCATGACAGCCGCGTCGAAATCAAAATCGAGGACCACTATTTCGAGCAGAGCGACGCCGCTGTGGTCTTTCAGCGCCGAGACAAGTGGACCGGCGACACCCGCTACATCTATCACGGCAACGACGGCACAAGCTTTCCGTGGAACGACACCGCTCAGCTCGATTACCTGAATCCCGCAGTCCGCGAACAGGTCATCCAGACCATCCTTTATGTAGCGCGGTTGTTTCCTGTGATTCGCTTCGATGCTGCAATGACTCTGGCCAAGCGGCACTTTCATCGCCTGTGGTTTCCCGGGCCGGGATCAAGCGGTGCCATTCCGTCGCGTGCCGAGTACAGCATGAGCCAGGCGGAATTCAACAAGCATATGCCCCACGAATTCTGGCGGGAGGTGGTCGATCGTGTCGCGGCCGAAGTGCCGGGTACGCTCCTGCTGGCTGAGGCATTCTGGCTGATGGAGGGCTACTTCGTTCGCACCCTCGGCATGCATCGCGTATACAACAGCGCCTTCATGAACATGATGCGCGACGAGAAGAATGCGGAGTACCGATCGGTCATCAAAAACACGCTGGAATTTGATCCGGACATCATGAAGCGTTACGTGAACTTCATGAGTAATCCCGATGAAAGGACAGCGATTGACCAATTCGGCAAAGGAGACAAATTCTTCGGAGTCACGGCTCTGATGGCGACGCTTCCCGGGCTGCCGATGTTTGGCCACGGGCAGATTGAAGGGTTCACCGAGAAGTATGGAATGGAGTATCAACGTCCCCGTTACGACGAGACGCCGGATCATTGGCTTGTGGAGCGTCACGACCGCGAGATCGCTCCGTTGCTCAAGCGCCGGTGGGTGTTCGCGGAGAGCCACAACTTCCTGCTCTATGATTTTTTTGAAGCTTCCGGCTCTGTGGATGAGAACGTCTTTGCCTATTCGAATCGCACCGGGAACGAACGCGCCGTGGTCGTCTACAACAACCGCTACGGCGAAGCCCAAGGCACCATCCACAACTCCGCCGCTTATGCCGATAAGGCGACCTCGCAATTGCGGCAGCGCCGAATTGGCGACGGGCTTGGTCTCGCGGAAGACTCCGGCGCGATCCTCGCCTATCGCGATGCGCTCACCGGGCTTGAATACCTGCGACGGGCGAATGAATTTGCCGATCGCGGGCTTACGTTCCATCTGCACGCCTACCAGTGTCACGTCTTCATGGACTGGCACGAAAAGTGGGCCACAGCCGAGAAGCCATGGGATCGCCTCTGCGATCAACTCGATGGCCGTGGCGTGCCCAGCCTGGAAGATGAGCTGGTTGATATGGAGTTGCAGCCCGTCTACCAGTCGATCCATTCGCTCCTCGATCAGGACATGATCCGCCTGCTGACCGACCTCGCCGAGCATCCGCGAGCCACCGCCGGCAACCGCACCGTGAGTGTAGCCCTTGACCGCAAGCTGAATCGCAAGCGCAGCGAGCTGTTCAACGTCGCATGGACGCGTTGCGAGGCATTCCTGCGCATCGCGCAGCCGGCATATTTGTCGCGTAGCGGGGAGCAGAGGGCAACAACCATGCCCGGGCTGCTCGGCCCCGCGTTTCGCGAACGGCTTGCCGCAGCCATGCGCATCCCGGTGGTTGAGTGGCTCTTTACCGAACCGTGGACGGCGGCCGCCCGGCGCGTGCTTCCCAGCCCCAGCCCGCAAATGACCGCTACGGCCATGTGGGCACCGATTATCGCGTGGTGCGCACTCGAGACTCTTGCCGAGTCCATCGACGCAGATCAGCCGGACCGCGTTGCGCTCGATGCATTCGACCGCCTGCGCCTGCGTAAACCCCTGGCCGAATCCTTCAAGCATCTTGGGTTCGAAGGCGAAGCCGGATGGCGCGCCGCCGCACGGATCAAAGTGGTCTTGCTGGCTCAGACAAAGACCGACACTTCAGTTCCCGAGCAGGGAACTACCACAGCCGCGAGCACGCCGGAAAGTGAATCGAAGCAGTCACGGGTAACCCCGCTGACGCAGCAAGCCGAGACAGAAACCAAGTCCGAACCTCCTTCGCTCCAGGATCAAAACGTCTCCGGCCTTCCGCGCGATCTCTGGTCCGATCCTGATGTCCGCTGGTTGACGGGTGTCCACAATGCCGGCGACAACACGTACCTTGTTCAAGAACCCTACGAAGAATTGCTCTGGTGGTTGCAGATGCCTGCGCTGTTGCGCATCGCGGGCGAGCCGTCGCCGAATAAGGCCGAGGTTCATGCGTTGAGCCGGAAGGTGCAAGAGTCGCTCATAGCGGCAGCGAAAGCCGGATACCGTCTGCAATCGATGCTCGGTACTGATGTGCGCAAGGCGGTCCCACCGGAAGAACAAGGCGATACAAATGCGCCCGATCTGCCCCTGGAGACTGCCGAGAGCCGCTCCATCGCGGACTTGGACGGCGCCGGCGAATCAAAGAGCGAGGAAGCTACGCCCACCGCGTCGAAGAAGTAAGAGCGAGGTCAGCGCGCGCTGGCTCCGCCCCACGACGAATCCCTTTGACATACTGAACTGAACCGTTCAGTATGGATTATGGCGCCCCCCGGAGGCCACATACATGATCAGGGTGCAAAACCTTGTAAAGACATTCGGCTCGTTTACCGCCGTCGACGATGTCTCTTTTGACGTGGCGGCGGGCGAGATCTTCGCCTTCCTTGGCCCCAATGGAGCAGGGAAGACGACCACCATCAAAATGCTCACCACGCTGCTGCGCCCCACCAGCGGCGCTATCGAGCTCGACGGCCTCGATCCGCAGACCCATCAGAACGAAGTGCGCCAGAGATTCGGCATCGTCTTCCAGGATCCAAGCCTCGATGGCGAATTGACCGCGATGGAGAACATGGAGATCCATGGCGTGCTCTACCACGTGCCGCACAAGGTTCGCCGCCAGCGCACCGAGGAACTGCTGAAGCTCTTCGAACTCTGGGAGCGGCGCAAGGATCAGGTGAAGAAGTTCTCCGGCGGCATGAAGCGCCGTTTGGAAATTGCGCGCGGCTTTCTGCACACGCCCAAGATTCTCTTTCTTGACGAGCCTACGCTGGGTCTCGATCCGCAGAGCCGCAATCAGCTCTGGAATCACGTGAAAAGGGTCAACGAGGCTGAGAACGTCACCGTCTTCCTCACCACCCACTACATGGATGAGGCGGACCGCGTGGCGCATCGCATCGGTGTCATCGACCACGGCAAGCTGGTAACGCAGGGCACTCCGAAAGAGATCAAGGAGCAAACCGGCACCGAGACCCTGGAAGACGCGTTCCTTAAGCTGACCGGATCGACGATCCGCGACGAAAGCGCGAATTCCACGGACCAGATGCGGCAGTTCGCAAAGATGTGGAGCGGAGGCAGACGATGAGTGCAATCTATATTCTCTGGCTGCGGGAGCTGAAGCGCTATACGCGATCGCGCGCGCAGATCGTGGCGTCGCTGGGCAACCCGCTGCTTTATCTGCTGGTGCTCGGCTTCGGACTCGGCCCGGTTTTCAAGCGCGCCGGCAATGGCGACTATCTGCAGTTCGTCGCGCCCGGCGTGATCGGCATGACCGTGCTCTTCTCGTCGATCTTCTCTGGTCTCGGCCTTCTTTGGGATCGTCAGTTCGGATTTCTGAAAGAGACGCTGGTCGCGCCTGTTTCGCGTCTGCAGATCATGATCGGTCGCACGCTGGGCGGAGCAACGGTGGCGCTGCATGCAAGGTCTGCTGGTGACGATCGTTTGCCTGATTGCCGGCTTTCGGCCCGTGCATCTGGCCATTGATTCCGCTTGCCTTCGGCTTCATGGCGCTGATCGCCATTCTGTTTGCGGGGCTGGGCATGGCCATCGGCTCGGGACTGCAGGATATGCAAGGGTTTCAGCTCATCATGAACTTCCTGGTAATGCCCATCTACTTTCTGTCGGGCGCGCTGTTTCCGCTGAAAAACCTGCCCAGGGCGCTCGACTACATCACAAAGCTTGACCCGCTGTCGTATGGTATCGACGGCATGCGTAATGTTCTTCTCGGGCGCGCCTATGCAACATTCGAACCGTCCTTGGATCTAACTGTTCTTGTTGGTGTGGGCGCGGTTCTTTTGGTTCTCGGCGCATGGCGCTTCTCCAAGATCGAAATCTGACCATGGCTCGATCGCGTAGTATCGAAGCTCACGAAAAGGTCCTCACCGCCGCGCTCGGCCTGTTTGCCGAGCGCGGCATCGAGGCGACCAGCATGGATGCGATCGCGCAAACTTCCGGCGTGAGCAAGGCCACCATCTATAACCACTGGGCCGACAAGGAAGCTCTGCTGCTCGAAGTGATGTTGATGGTGAACGGTCTTGACCGCGAACCCGAGGACATCGATTCGGGAGACCTGCAGCGCGACCTGACCACCGTCCTCACGCGCAAACCGCCGGACAAGTTTGATGCCGCACGCAATCGCATGACGCCGTCGCTTATCGCCTACTCTGCCGTGCATCCTGAGTTCGGCAAGGCGTGGCGGCATCGGGTGATGGAGCCGCCGCGCCAGTGTCTCAAGCGCGTTCTGCGTCGTGGCATGTCACGCGGATTGCTCCCGAGCAATCTCGATCTCGAAGCCGCCATGGCGCTGCTGCTAGGTCCCATGCTTTACGCGCACGTCTTCCACAAGGAGCAGCATCCGAATGCGCCCGACCTTGGTCCCGTCACTGCTCAGGCCTTCTGGCGTGCGCACAGCCAGGTTCGTGAACAGCGCATGGAGAAAGCCGGAATCAAGAAGGACTCGTCCGCAGCGAAGAGAAAGCCCTCAAAAGCTAGAAGCTAAAAGCTACGGGCTGTATTTCAAAACCCCGCAGGCCGCTCCGACGCAACTGCAAACGCCCGCTCGAGCGCAATGCCGACCTCGCACAGCGTTCCTTCATCGAAGAGCCGGCCGATCAGCGTAACTCCATGGGGCACGCGCCGCGGCGGCGAGAACTTGGGCAGAGGATGCTGCGGATCGGGCGCCCAGTCGCTACGCGCCTCGGACACCTCCACAAATCCCGCGCGCAGCGTGAGCGAGGGATGCCCCGTGTTGTTGGTGATGACCAGCATCTCATCGCGCAGCGACGGCACCAGTAGCAAGTCCACTTGCGAAAACACGCGGGCCATCTCCAGCGCAACCTTGCGCCGCATGCGGTCAGCCTGTACAAAATCCACGGCCGACAGGAAGCGCGATTGCCGGAAGGTATTGGGCCACGCGTCGGAAACCTGTGCCTTCAGTTCAGCCTCTTTGTGGGCGAGCGTCAGTTCTTCAAACGCCGCGGCGCCCTCCGCAAAAAGAATCAGATTGAGTGAGTCGTAAGGCCAATCGGGTATGGAAACTTCAACAGGTTCCATACCGAGTTTTTTCACGACTTCCAATGCTGCGCGATCCACATCCGTCGCGGGCGATTCTTTCATCCAGGCAGGGAAGTAACCGACGCGCAGGCCTGCCACCTTGGCATTCGCGTCGAAGGCGAGCGAACTCGGCACGCTGGCCACGTCGCCGGGATCGGGACCGGAGATCGCGGCGAGCACGAGGATCGTGTCTTCGACGTACCTCGCCATCGGCCCCAATTTGTCGAGCGACCAGCACAGCGTCATCGCGCCAGTGCGGGCCACTCGTCCGTACGTCGGCCGCAGCCCTGTAACCCCGCAGCGCATCGATGGGCTCACGATGCTTCCGCCGGTCTCGCTGCCAACCGCGAAACCAACCAGCCCTGCCGCCGTCGACGCGCCCGGCCCGGCACTCGAGCCCGACGCGCCTTCTTCCAGCAACCACGGATTCATGGTTTGGCCGCCAAACCAGATATCGTTCAGCGCAAGAGCGCCGAGGCTTAGCTTTGCCACCAGCACGGCCCCCGCCGCATTCAGCCGCTCTACGACTGCGCTGTCCTTCTTCGGCACGCGATTGCGATACGGCTCCGCGCCATACGTCGTCGGAATCCCGGCTGTATCGAGCAGATCCTTGGCGCCCCACGGAATCCCGTGCAACGGCCCGCGATATTTTCCAGCCGCAATTTCAGCATCAGCCTGCCGCGCCTGCTCCAGCGCATGATCGCGGGTCAGCGTGATCACGCAATGCAGGTTCGGATCGAACCGTTGCAGCCGGTCAAGGTAAATGTGTGTCAGCCGCTCTGAACTGATCTGGCGCGCCTGGATCCAGCGTGAAAGCTGCGCGACTGAGCCGTATGCAATGTCGGCGTCATTTGCAGGCAAAGGAGCGCGTGGATCGGCGCTGCGAATGTAATAGCTCTCTCCGCGGCCCGACTCGCCCGGAATCAGTCCTGGCAGCATCGGATTCCAAATCGTTGCCGGTGCAATCTCCGCTTCCAACTCCATCTTGCGCGGCCCGGTCCGCCGTTCATACAGCGGAGCTATTGCCTCGCGCCAATTACCCGCGGCCTGTGCGCGATCCGCCGGCGACATCTCTATCTGCACCAGCTTTTCCGCTTCGGAAAAGGTTCTTGCGGTCACCTCCGGCCCGACCGGCTGCGCAGTGCCGAACGCAGGCGGCGCTCCCGGCGTCTGATTCTGCGAAGCAGACAGCGCCTGTGCTGCGTCCAATGGAAGAGCCGCACTCAACGTTCCCATAGCAACTGAAGCAAGAAAATCTCTGCGTGTCTGAGTCATTCTTTCCCTTTTGGAACCTGGTTGGATTAGGCTGTACGGCAAGGCTAGAAGCAATATACCCTGCGATTACGAATCGGGCGGCGCGAGTGCTCCGACCTCGATCTAAACTCCTGAATCCAGCTTGGATTTGTCCCAACCGGCCTCGACCCGTAGAATCACTAGGAGCAGCATGCGGGGCAGGAGGATCGTTCATGCCCCAGGCGCGGCCGACAACAGATGACCGAACACGCATCAGTTTCACCCAACTCACCGCAGCCGGATTCGCCGGCATGGAAAAGAATTGAGACGGCGCGCCACCCGCAGCGGCCTTATCCGATGGACTTTATCGAGCGGATCTTCACCGATTTCAGCGAAATTCACGGGGATCGTGCCTTTGGCGACGACGCTGCAGTAGCTTGTGGCATGGCGCGTCTCGGCGACGACGAAGTGTTGGTGATAGCCAATCGCAAGGGCGGAAGCACCAAAGAGCGCGTGAAGCGCAACTTCGGCATGCCCCATCCCGAGGGCTATCGCAAGGCGCTTCGCTGCATGAAAATTGCGGAGAAGTTCAACCGCCCCATCATCAGCTTTATCGATCTCCCCGGCGCGTATCCCGGACTCGGTGCGGAAGAGCGCGGCCAGGCTGAAGCCATCGCGCGCAACATTCGCGAAATGGCCCGCTTGCGCGTTCCCACCATCTCCCTCATCAGCGGCGAAGGCGGATCGGGCGGCGCCTTGGCGCTCGCCGTCAGTGACCGCGTTCTTATCCTTGAAAACGCACTCTACTTCGTGATTACGCCGGAATCCTGCGCAGCGATTATGTGGCGCGACGCCTCGCACAAACAGCAAGCGGCAGAGGCAATGCGTATCTCTGCGCCCGAGGTGGCTGCTCTTGGATGCGTCGACGAGATCATCGCGGAGCCACCGGGCGGTGCGCATACCGATCATCCCGTCGGAGCGGGATTGGTAGGCTCTGCGATCCGGAAACATCTGGCCGAGCTGAAAGCCATGTCCGTGGACGCTCTCGTCGCAGCGCGCCAGCAGAAGTTTCGCAACATCGCCCAGTGCTACACAGAAAGTTAGTGCGCGTGCTGCATCAGATGCGAATCGAACACGACAGCTCGCACGCGAATCGCCGATTTTCTATGTCGGCCAGCCACGCACATTCGTCGCATCGGAGTCTGCGATGAGTGCGCCCGCACGCGTCAACAGACTCCGCGCCTACCTCGAATTCATCGCCGCGGTTCTCTACTTTTTCGTGGTGCGATCTTTCGCACGTAACGTGGCCGTCGGGATCCATCGGGATCTATGGGCGCCGTTTGTGGAACAGTTACTGGTCGCTGGGCTTCTCATCCTTGGATACGCCGCATTTGGCTCGCTATTCGACAGGCAGCCAGGCTCCATCGCTGCGCAAGGCCTGCCTCTCCGCTCCGGCTGGACCCGCGAATTTGCGACTGGCATGGCCGTTGGCTGGGGTGCGGTCGTGGCGTGCGTCATTCCCATGGTCATCATCGGCGGCATTGCCATGGTTATCACCACGCAGTCGTCGGCGTGGCCTTGGGTGCTTGCCGATGCCGTCTATTTCGCGCTCCTCTCACTGGGCGAGGAGGTTGCCTTTCGTGGTTACGGATTTCAGCGATTCGCCGCCGTTGTCGGTTCATCCGGCGCGGCCTTTGGCTTCGCGTTGTTCTATGCAATTGTCTACGCGCTTCTGCCGGGGGCAACGAACGCCAGCATTGCCATCTCCGTCGTCTTCAGCTTCCTGCTGACCACCGCGTATTTGCGCACGCGTGCGCTCTGGTTGAGCTGGGGCATCAACTTTGCATGGAAAGCATCGCAGGCTCTCATCTTTGGACTCGCTGTCAGAGGTGTTAGCAGTCATTCGCCGATCGTTGAAGGCAATCCGATGGGGCCATTCTGGCTTACGGGCGGCGGGTTTGGTCTCGATGCCAGCTGGTTTGCCTGCCTCGCGCTTCTCGCAGCGTTCCCGGTGGTTTATCGCGTAACTCGCGATCTGAATTTCCGTTACAACGCGCCCGTCGTCGTACCCGGTGGAATCCCCGTCGACCTCGACGCCGCTGCGCGGCAACAGCACGAGGCAGCCATGGGTTCCGCCGCGGAGCCGCCAGCGCCCTCATTGGTTCAGATTCTTCCCACCGCCGCGCCACCCGCGCCCTCCCAGCAGGCATCACAGTCTGCAAGCGGGTCTGAGGATCTTCGCTGAACTCACCCGGCTCGTAGGCTTCCCGCTCCAGTTCGCATCTCCGATTTGACCTTTTAGGCTGATTGGAACTACTGTTGGCACATCGCAACGCGCGGCCATGGGAGGACGCCCATGATCAGGCCATTTACCAGATCTCCATCTTCTTCCTTCCACGTTCTTTCGCTTTGTTACCTTCATCGTACCCGCCTTCTCGCGTGTCTCTGTGCATTGTCGTTTGCCGTCGGCAGCGAATTGGCATCGGCGCAAGCCATTACGATCGATACACATACGGGCGCGAACAAGGGGACGGGAAACGTTGATCGGCGCTATGCCCAGATTCAGCCCACGAATGTAGCCCTCGACAAAACTGAACTGGATACGAAGACCCGTCTCGAGCTGATCCGGGTCATGCAGTCGGAGCAGGGGTTCGCCATGCGTCCCTTTCCGATGGGCCACAAGGGGCTGACGCTCGAGGCAAACGGCAAGCTCACTCCGGCCGGAGAGCCCTACCTCGACATGGTCACAGAGAACGGAATCTGCGCCAAACCCGGCGATCGCGTGGTGCTGACCGACGTCAAATTCGATCACAACAAGATCATCTTCGAGCTGAACGGTGGCCCCGACCTGAAGCATCGCTTTCTGCGTCATGTTCAGCTCGGCGGTGGTGGCAGCATGAATCCCGTTGTGCAGGATGACGGCCAGCAGGCTACTGGCGCCCGGCTCACACTGGAATTCAAGGGCCACGTTCCTGAACTGACCGGGACGCAGGTCAAAGCACTTCTCGCACCGCTCATCTCTTTCGACGTCAAGACGCCGATCCAGGCATTTACCGACACCCTTCCTCCAAAGTTGAAAGATGCCATTCTGAACCACGACGTGATGGTCGGGATGACCACCGACATGGTGATGTTCGCCCTGGGCCGCCCTGAGCGCAAGGTGCGCGAAGTCGAAGGACAGACTCCCTTTGAAGAATGGATCTACGGCGCTCCGCCCAAGCCCGTGGAGTTCGTCAGGATCAACGGGAATCGCGTCATTCGCGTTGAAATTGCCAAGGTTGGTGAAGAGCCTGAAATCTTCACCAAGGATGAAGTTGAAGGCATGATGCGCACAGACGGCACCCCGCTGGTAGCTGCCGACCAACCCCACACGCGCACCGTAAAAATGGGTGACGTTGAGCGCGATCCCGACAAGGAGGCTCCAGCGCCTCCGCCCACTCTCACCGCTCCCGGAGAGAAGCTGCCCGACAGCACAGGACAGAACCAGCCGAGCGCCATGAAGCCTGTCGAATTTCCGAAGCAGAAGCCCGACGACTATCCCGATGTGGAAGCAGCCAGACGCGCCGACCAGGCGAAGGCAGCGCAGCAGGCAGCCGATCAGGCCGATAAGTCCACCGATAAGTCGAAGGACCAGAACGGAAATGCCCAATCTAACGGAAATGCCCAATCCGGTCCGCCAAAGCCTGCCGACTCCTCCGCGGGCTCCTCTCAACCCGCAACCGGTTCATCGCCGCAGCCTTCATCCTCCAGCCCTGCGCCTGCAACTGCTCCCGCCACTCCGCCGGCTGGTGCGCCGCCACAGTCGCAGTAGGTGCTGATGTAAACTGGAGGCAGCGAGTCTGGCTGCCTCCCGGAAATCATTCGAGCTGGGGTGAGTTGATCGACCGCGCCGTTGAAGCCGCGTGCATTCCGCGCGTGTGTGCAGAGACAATTTCCAAAGGAGAAACACCCGACCCATGGCCAAGATTGCCAAAACAGGTGACCGCAAGAAAGAAATGGACACGACGAAGTCCACCGACTGCCCCAAGTGCCACAAACCCACGCGTATCGTCAAGCGCGTGAAGGACCGCGAGCGCGGCGTGCCGGGCGGAGTCTATATCTCCTGCTCAGCGTGCGACTTCTACGAAAAACTTTAAGTTTTAACTTGAGTCTCAACTTTTGAAAAGCCCGGCAGATCGCCGGGCTTTTCACTTGATCCTGAAACGCAAGGCGGAGCCCGACCGGAAAGCCGAGTACATGTCAAACCCCCGTCGGCCAGTATCGTGATAACCTTTGCTACCTGACGAGCTCTCGCAAAGGTTGCGCCCTGCGACCTCGGAAAGCCTGGGGACCAGATTCTTAACTCTCGTACGCAAAGTGGAGGAGAGTTCGCCATGCCGAACGAACAAAGAGAGGGCCTCGATCGTCGCGACTTCATGATGGCAGCCATCGGCCTGGTTGGCGCCTCGGCCAGTCTTGCGAGCAGTGCTGGCACTGCGAATGGCCAGGACACGAAGGCGCCGCCTGTTGGCCCGCTACCGGGCGCACCACAAAAAACGGTCTACACCGGCGATGTGATCCAGGGGAAGAAGGTCATCAGCGCTCTTGACGTGAAAGATCTGGAACATGGCAAGAAGCACGCGTTCTATTTTGAGGGTGTGCAAATGCCCACGGGGCAACACTGGTATGTGTCGGTGTTAGTCGCCGTGGGAGCGAAGCCAGGCAAGCGCGTCGCGCTGACCAGCGGTGTACACGGTGATGAGATCAGCTCGGTGCACATGATACAAACCGTCATGAGCCAGCTCGATCCGGCCCAGATGTCGGGTACAGTACTGGCGGTCCCTGATGTATCGCGTGCGGCTCTGGAAGGTATGGAGCGTAGATGGCCTAATTCAGGAAGAGGAATCGACCTGATCGACATCAACCGTGAATGGCCCGGGAATGAGAACGGGGACAGTGCGCCGAGCAGGCACGCTGGGCTCCTGTTCAACAGGCTCTTGAGGCCGAACGCCGACTACGCGCTCGATTTTCATACTGGGACCACGGGTATGGATGTGACGGCGTTCAATCTTGCCCGCATGGAGCTACCCGAGGTGCGGGCGATGGCGGAGCTCTTTCCGATCGACCAGATCTTTGACAACGCCGCCTATCCCACTCTGCTCGCGAACGCATTCATCGATGCTGGCATTCCGGCGCTCACGCCCGAGATTGGTGCTTCACGCATCCTGGACCTCAGCATGATTCCCTCGTTCGTGGAAGGCACGATGAATGTGCTCAACCACCACGGAATTATCTCCGGTCAGATGGGCCGCACCGGTAGGGACACGAACATCTTCATTGCCAACAGCGGGCACACTATCCTTGCAACTCATGGCGGGTTCATCGAGCTTCTGGTCAAGTTGAACGACAAGGTCAAAGTCGGGCAGAAGGTTGCCATCCAACGCAACACATTTGGCGAAACGGTGGCCGAATACACGAGCGGTGTGGCCGGCGAGGTCATGGCTCGTCGCTCAGACGCAACAGCCGAGCCTGGCATTCCGCTGATGGCTATCCTCTATAACGAGGCGACTCATGAGTTTCCGGTGGACTACTCGGAATGAGTCAGCGGAGAGTGTGAATCAGACAGCGCGGCACATCGTTGGTCGACGTGCAAGCTTGAGACGGGATCAAAGCGCCTCAGCCATCTCTTCCAGAATCGCCTTCGCGGCTTCCGCAGGATTAGGCGTCTGTGTGATCGGCCGTCCGACAACCAGGTAACTGGCTCCCTGACGAAGCGCTTCTGCCGGCCCTGCAACCCGCTTCTGATCTCCGATCGCAGCGCCAGCCGGTCGAATCCCCGGGATGACAAGAACCCCGTTGGGCCCAGTCAGCGCCCGCACCACCGCAACCTCTTGCGGCGAGCAAACAAACCCGCGGATCGCAGCGTCAAGCCCCATCCTGGCCAGCAATTCCACCTGTGTCGCTGGTGCGCGATCCACTCCCACAGAATGCAGTTGCTCGGAGTCCATGCTCGTCAGAACGGTGACCGCAAGCAACTCCGGCGGATTGGCAACTCCCGCGAGCGCCTGCTTCGCGGCAGCCAACATCGCAGGACCGCCCCCGGCGTGAACTGTCAACATCCGCACCCCCAGTCCCGCAGCCGAACGAACCGCACCGGCGACCGTGTTGGGAATGTCGTGCAGCTTCAAATCGAGGAAGACGTTGTGGCCGCGCGCAATGATCGGTTCCAGCACCGCAGGCCCGGCAGCGACGAACAACTCGAGGCCAACCTTGAACCATTGACAGGTTCCCTCGAGTTCCGCAATCAGGCGCAGCGAGGATTTCGAGTCCGGAACATCGAGCGCAACGATCAGGCGTTGGCGGGCAAGTTCGATGGGGTCGGCTTTCACAGCTTCGGCGACCTCGGCAGGGATGGCAGTGGTCTCAGAACTGGACATATCTCCATCCTAGCCCAATTTCGGGTGACCAGATTCTGAAACGGATCTCGACAGCATCACGATTCGAAAGACCCCAGAAAGCCTATAGGTCATTTCGGCGTTTTGTCGTATGCGCGGTCATCCTGCAGCAATGGCAAAAGTGCTTGTCATGTTGAGCGCAGCGCAGCGGAGTCGAAACATCTGCCCTGAAAATTCAAAACTGCACGAAACGAGGGTGCCAATCCAAGCGAAGCTTGGGTGGGAAAGCACGATCTCAACTGATTTTCATGGTCTTGGGTGTCGCGGCGCGACATGTATGACTGCGGTTGTCCTTCGTGACCTTTCCTGCCACGAGAATGCCCATTTCCGAGTGGGCGATGATACGACCCGAACTCCGATTTTCCCAAAACCGGATACTATTCTCCGCACTCGAAGTTGATTTTCTTCCGAATCGCAGGTTGGCTCCCAAGCTGGACAGTAAGCGTCACAGGAAGGCAGCCGGAACCATAAGGCCACACTGCTTCAAAGTGTTTGCCATTCGAGCCAAAAGACAACATTCCATTGTGGCGCGTGATTGGGGGCTTCCCTTCCTGTTGAACGGTGATGATCAACTGCTCCTTATGAATTACGTTGCCGCCGCTGTCACCGTCCACTTCCACCTAAATCAATGTTGCTTCCGACGGGCCACCTGACTGCCCTTCGCCAATGATGGTGTTCCATAGAGCAAGATCAGGCTTATCGAGGATGTTTTCGGAGAACGTGCCGGAGTCGCTGTAGTAAAGCTTGGCCGTAACGGAACTGATCTTCGAGGGAAATCTAGGTGGTATTTGAGGCCACGCCATCACAACCTGCAGCGCGAGGACGCCTGCTGCCAATCCACATCTGAGCCATTGCTGTCCAAAATAGCGGATATCTGTTTGACCTGAGAAAAGTTATAGGAGGCTGATCCCCAATTACTCTGGAGTGGGTTCCCGGACAGGACCACTTTCAAAGAAAGAAGGATCAGCCATGCTTCAAGTATGTAGTGTGTACTCGCAGCTTTTGCAACTGTTTTCGCGTGGGCAGTTCGCTCGTTCCGTCAAGCACCACCAGGCGGAGCGCAACGCCAAGGGGTTCAGCAGTTGGGAACAATTTGTAGCGATGCTGTTTTGCCAGTTGGCGCATTTGAACTCGCTGCGCGAAGTTTGTATGGGGCTGGCCAGTTGTGAATCGCCGCTGAAGCATCTGGGCATTAATACCACGCCGAAGAAATCGACCTTGGCGTATGCCAACGCCAACCGTCCGTGGAAACTGTACGAGTCGATTTTCATGCAGCTGCTGGAAAAGTGTCAGGCGGAGACGGCGACGCACAGCCGTCGCAAGTTCCGTTTCAAGAACAAGCTGATGAGTCTGGATGGCAGCGTTATCGAACTGTCGGCGACCATGTTTGACTGGGCCAAATACACGCAACAGAAGGGCGCGATCAAGCTGCATCTGTTGCTGGATCACGACGGCTACCTGCCCACGTTCGCGGTGGTGACGGAGGGCAAGTACAGCGAGTTGAACGTAGCGCGGGACTTGCGCCTGAAAGCGGGCACGATCCTGGCCGTTGACCGCGGCTACAACGATTATGTGTGGTTCGGGCAGCTGACGCGGGACGGGGTTTTCTTCGTCACGCGGATGAAGGCCAACACGGTCTACACGATCGTTGAGGAGTGCGCGGTTCCAGAAAAGGGCAATGTGATCAGTGACCAGATCATCTCTGTGCCTTCTTTGGATAGGCACGGCAAGACGCAGGTTCTGTTTCGGCGCATCGAGTACTGGAATGCGGACGAGCAGGAGATCCTGGTCTTCTTCACCAACCTGCTCCACTTGGCGGCCTCGACGGTGGCCGCGATCTACAAGGACCGCTGGCAAATAGAACTTTTCTTCAAGGCACTGAAGCAAACCGCAAAAGTGAAGTCGTTCCTCGGCACCAGCGCCAATGCCGTCAAGACACAAATATGGACGGCATTAATCGCCATGCTGATCCTGAAATACCTGCAGATGAAATCCAGCTTCGGTTGGTCGCTCTCCAATCTGGCCGCTCTGCTGCGCCAACAGCTGTTCATCTTCAGAGACTTGTGGGAATGGCTCAACACTCCTCTGGAAGGACCGCCAGCCGCAAGACGACTCTGCGAACAGTTGCCAATGCCCATGACGTGGTGAGCACGAATTGGACAGCAGCGAAAAGAATCAAAGTCAGATGAACTAACAGTTCAGCACTTACGCACCAACTAATTGGACAGCAGGACTACCGAGCACATAGAACCTATCCAGAGCGAGCCCTCTACAAAACCCGCCCCTAACGGTGGGGGAAGATGCCTATGTCATCTGAAATCAACTACGCAGTTCTGCAGAAATCTCTGTCTTGGACAAGAGTGCATCTGAGCCGAGTAATCAATCGAGCATCTCTCAAAAAAATAGAGTTGCCTAATTCTAAATCGCCAACTTCCTTGCGAACGCGGTCCGAGGGTATTCCGAGCGTGTGGTGGGCCATCCGGACATTACCTAATTTCAGGGTTAAATCCGGATTGGCGGCAACACACTCGAAACTCGATATTACGGACGACCCCTCGGTATTTTGCAAGACTCGTTAAGACAGCTGAGGGGTCGTCTCAGACTGTCTCACTCAAGGGATTCACCTCAAGCCAAGTCAAGCCTTGCTCGCTCGCATTATCTCTAAGCCGCTGATTCTGAACGCCAGATTCTGAGACCCACTTTGCAGGTAATTTCCCGCTTTCAGCGCACAATGGAAATGGAAGCGCTAAGAAACAAGCACGCAGGGATGCGCGTCCGCTGCTCACGATCAGGGCCACCTTCCGCCGTAAATAAATTGCTGAAACTAAGTCCTTTTATCAGAGGAATCTGCGGCTAAGTCCAATGAGTAGAGGATTTTGCAGCGGTGTATGCCGCGCAACCCTCTGAAAAAAGAGAACTTCTTCACAGATATACCTATATACCCAAGGGGGTGCCATCCTGCAACCGAATGGTTGCCAATCAGGTTCGCCCACCACAAGCCGCTCGGAGTCACCGAGGGCACTCAAGAAGACTGGAGCAGCTCGTTCACCTTCGCCATGACCTTGAATGCATCCGCAACGTACACCACGTCCGCCTTGCCTCGCGTCCATCCGCAGTTCGGGTCGAGCGAAATCGCCCGGCGCTCGCCGATAAACCGCCAGCCCACTACATGTGGCTCCTCGCCATGGCAGCAGGTTGAGAGCCCCTTGGTATGCCTCGGCGTCGATCCTGTCTGACCAACCTGGTTCATATGGGTCAGGAAGGGAAGTACCGGTTGCCCGTCGCCGCCCTGGTCAACGAGCGATTTCGAACTGCCCAGCGATGCACCGCTCTTTTGCAAAAAACCTAGAATCAGCTCGCCCGCTTCGCTCGCATGCACTTGCCCGTCCTGCTGCTTCTTCGTCCAGCCCGCGCCCGCGACGAACAGCATCTTCGCATCCGGCCGAATCGTTTGCGCATCCTGTGCCGGAACACGCAATCCAGTCACCGTCGTTCGCATCGCCGGCAGTTCGACAGCCACATGCTCAACCTTTGTCTCGCCATTCGCTCCAACGAACGCCGAATGCGTCCCTGCATCCAGTAGCAGAAACCACGGTCGCGCCGCCCTCGAGATTACCGCCTCGATCCGCTGGCGATAGAACCAACGCGATGCCTGAACGTTTTCCTCCGCGCAGACAGCTGTGATGTGCGTGTCTACGAATCCGCCGAGGCGATGCGCCACGCCGGCCACAACACGAGCGAACCGTGAACTTCCCGGCGCAAGCACAATCGTTGCGTTGGCAATTTTGCAGAGCGCCTTGCACGCAGCCGCATCGCTTGCATACCGCGCCTGCGCGAATGCCTGGCCCGAAACCCCGAGAATGCGCGATCCAGCTTCCGCGAGTACGACAGCCGCACTATTTGCATCCACCGCGACAACGCCAATGGTGATTGACGTTCCAAGCTGCGAAGCCAGTTGCTTGCCCGCTGTCACTGCCTCAAGCGAAGCCTTGGTCAGCGTGGAGCCCGTTTCATCAGCATGCGTCAAGACAAGAATCGATTCCGTCATTACTCAGCTCCTATCCACGCAACCAACTCCTGCGCAATCGCGTCGGCAGCCATATCCTTCACCACGCGCGTCTGTCGTTGCTGGCTGGGCAGGCTCGCGGATACGTACTGGAGACCATTGTCTGCAAGGGCCGCAGGCTTTGCCTTTTGCAGGGCAGGCATCACCGTTCGCATATTCGTCATGCCGATTTGCGGGTTGTTGCGCGGCTCCGGCAGATTGCCCGTCGCCCATCCCAGCACGGCCGGCGCTCCCACGCATTCCGAAACCTGGTGCTTTCCGCCTTCCACGCGCTCCAGCACTTCAAACGATCCGTCGTCTCGCATCTCAATCTGGTCGACGCCCATGAACTGATCCGTAATGCCCAGCCGCTCGCCAACAAGTTGCATCGTTGCGCCCGCACCACGTGTTGCCGATTCCCAGCCGCCAAAGAGCAGGAGCTTCGCCTTGTCGAGTCCGGAAATCGCATCGATCGCTTCCGTGAGTGCGGCCGCAGTTGCGTGCGCATCTGCAAATCCTCCCAATGGCGCGTCAATCGCAACCAGTTCGAAGCTGACCTTCTGCGCAATTGTCATCATCACCTGCTGCAGCTTCGCCTTCGGCCCGAGCGATGCCAGCCAAAGTCTGCTGCCGGGATTCTTCGCCACGAGATTCGCCGCTTCATACAGCGCACTGGCCGCCCACGGATCGAGCACCGCTGGCAGCATCATCTCGTTCTTCAGCCCCGGCCCCTTGAGCGCCATCACTGGCTCCAGAGTCTGCAATGGATCGGGCGCAATCCCAGCGCAGACGACGATGTGTAGTTGATTCGGCACGATAAATCCTCTCTGAGGTTTTAACTATTAACTTTGCTGCTTCAATGCGCGCACTCTTAGTTTTCCGCGGAATGCAGCCCTCCAGAGCCTGCGCGAAATTCGATATTCGTAATCCCGTCCGCGCCAGCCTGCGAACAATTCCACAGGCAAGCACCGCAGTGCACGCACTTCTCACGCTCGAATACCGGCACGCCTTCGGCACCGAGCGTCAGCGCCTGACCGGAGCACATGGCGACGCACGTCTTGTCATCGCAGTGGATGCATAGCCCCGCCTCGCGAAATACCACATGATCCGCAAAACCCGGCATCGCCTGAACCTTGCCGCCCATCAGCAGCGCGTCCTGATGCGAGACAAGCAGTTTGCCGTCGAATTCAATCTCCGGCCAGCCGCGCGCCGACATCAGGGCATCATGCAGTGGACGCCCGTCATCCACCGCGAGCATCGCGGCCTCGCGGCGCTTCAGTTCGTTCAGTGATCGCACCGGCTGTTTCTTGATCTGCTTATGTGCGGGCGGAACGGTTGCTACCAGCGATAGCCTGCCGCCAGTCAATCCTGCGAGCGCCATCCCCATGAGCCCGGACACAAATCCGCGATGAAATCCGTTGCGGGCATTCATTGCTTCGCGCGAATTATGTTCTACCCAGCTGGCGCGTCGCCGCGCCGCATAGGTGTCGGCAAGATTCTCCCCTGTGAATCCGCGCCCGGCATGAAGCAGATCGATCACCGCCCCGCCGAGTTGCACGCCTGTGGTCCATGCTTCGTCCACGCCCGAACCGGCCAGCATGTTCGTTGAACCCGATCCCTCGCCAATCCGGGCATAGCCGTCGCCCACCAGGAAAGGCTCGCCGTGTACGCCTGATTCGTCCAGCGATTTTGCGCCCCACGAGCGCAGCGTCCCGTCTTTCAAATGACGCCACAATGCGGGGTGCCGAATGTAATGCTGCAGGTAGCGGTAAACTGTGCGCGCCGGATCGCCGAGCCACGATGGCACGAAGATGCCGACCGAGGCCAACCGCTCCGGATGTACGTACAGAAAGCCAAAGATCTCCGGTTCGGGATATCCGAAGGTATGCCACACCGTGCCGGCTTCGAGTGTCGTCTCTTCGGGCAACTCAATCACGAACTTCATGCCCAAAGCCCATTCCCGCTTGCCGTGACCCGCCGGCATTCCAAATCGTTCGTCGATCGCCCGGCCCACTGATCCAAACGGCCCATCACCCACGACCGTGAGGCTCGCGCGCACATCCATGCCCGCCACAAAACCTGCCTCGGGTGCACCGTGCTTGTCCACACCCTGGTCTGTCAGCCGGACCCCGACAATCTGCTCACCATCTCGCTCCGCGTTTGCGGCAAAAAGCGGTTCGCTTACCGGCATCGAAGGCCAAATCTGCACCAAACCCGATGCCATGAGCTGCGCGCCGACCCATTGGTTGAACTGGCCAACCGACATCACTAGTCCGCCGCCCTTGTGCAGGAAACGCGGAGTCCGCGGCAAATGGAACGCTTCGTCGCGAACACCGAGCGTAGCACTGAATGCTCTCAGAATGCGATCCCCGAAGCGCAATAGGAAAGGTCGTCGGCTCGCTCCAACGGGATCGAGCAGGTAGAGAATTCGCTCCGCCCTGACCGGCGTCGCCATCGCAATGTCTGCCGGATTCAGATCGGGAAAGCTCTCGCGAATGCCCCGTCCTGCCGTGACCACACCGCTCACACCGGCGGCGATATCGTCTGCCCGCTCATAGCACAACACCTGCAGCGGCAGACCCGGCGCGACTTTGCTCTCGAACGCGGGATCGGCTGGATTCTCATTCCACGCGCGCGTCAGCGTCGTCAGAAATCCGCCCATTGCCGGCCCGAATCCGACGCATGCAATGTCGGCTTCCATTGTTAGGCGCTCGATTGCCGGTGCATCGTGCTCTTCGGCGTTCTTGTTCATCTTCATGCGGGATAATCCAGCGCTTCAGGAATCATCACCTTGCTCACGGTCTCGGCTGCGCGATCTTTTGCTAATCGTGAACCGCTCAGGCAACTGCACAGGCTATTCTGCAACCGCAGAAAGTCACTCGCTCCTGCGCATCCCGCGCAAGGGCCTGCCTTTTGCGGATGAACTCCGCCCGAGCTAACGACGTCGATCGCTATCGCCGCAATGCCCGGCATTGTCTCTTCCAGTTCATCAAGCTCGTCGGCAGAGAAACACGTGCTGCAACCGTTCCTGTCCCACGTCGGATGTTCGTTGTATCCGAACACCAGCTCCGCGCAGATGCGCGACACCTCGCCCGCCGCCTGTGCAGCCTGCACGTGGCACAAATCACTCAGGAAGTGCACGGAACCCGACAGGCCATCCGCCAGTGCAGCATCCGTACCGCCGTGTCGCTCCAACACCAGCACATCGAGAATCTGGTGGCGCGAGGCGAGCAACCAGCACAGTGCATCGGCCAGTGGGAAGGTCACTCCCTGGCGCTGCCCTTGATACAACTTGTTCCCGGACGCGTCGGTGGCTTTCTGCAGATGCTCCAACGTCCAGAGCCACATGCGCATCGCCGAGGCCAGCGTGCACGCGCCGGTTCCGGGATGAGTTGCCGCTATATCGCGGAGATCTGCGGTCCACGCTCGCATCTGTGCCAGGAAGACATCGGAGGTCATCGTCACCGTGAGTTGGCGACGCTGTACGGCTTCCGGACCTTCGTACGTCGCTTCGAGCTGCGCATCCATCCATTTGCTCGCCAGGAATCCAGGGCAGTCCTCGGTGATGCCGTATCCGCCCATCAGGCTCACGGCTTCGCGCATCATGTTCGCGCCGTGTCCGGTGTTCCAGAGCTTCGTTGCGGGGCAAAGCACACTCGCCTCAGCATCTTTCAGCACGAACTGGACCAGGGGATCGGCCGTCAACTCTTCACGACGCGGATCGTCGTCGCGCATTCTCAGCAACACCACGGCGCGCTGCACACTTTCCCGCAGTGCTTTCAACTCCGTGCGGCCGCCTGCGATTCCTCGCTCTGCCAAGATCGCAGACTTCTGTTTCTCCAGCGGATCAAGCTCGTCAAACAGGCGCGCTGCGGCAAAGCCGAGTGACGCCGCTGCTTCTCCTGTTGCCCACACGTCCACCAAACGGTGAAGTGCGTCTTCGCGCTGCTGGATGCCTTGTTCGTAGCGCACCGTCCCTGGCCTCGCGCCCTCGGCTCCGCGGAATCGTCCACGCTGATAGCGGATCACCGGCTCCACGGCCGACAGCAGTTTCGCCGCCGTCATCAGACCCACGGTCACGCGAGTACGCCGGAAGACTGCCTCAAGTACCTCGCCGTGGCTGAAGTTCGGAACGATCACGCCGTCTTTCACCGTGTAGCCGCCAACGATTCGGCTTGCCGGCACTTTCAAGTTAAAGATCGGATCTCCTGTCGACGACAACTGGTGCACCAGCTTTTTTGTTGCCGTGCCATGGTCGAACGTACCCTCGTCCGTCTCCTCAAGAATCACCACGCAGCTTCCTTTGATCTGCGGATCATCCGAAGCCACCGCTGCGGTCACAAAATTAGCAAATGCAATGTTGGTGATGAACCGGCCGCGCTTTTCCACCCGCAGCCAAGGCTCCTCGCCGTCACGCCATCCCGCTACGCGCACCTTGCCGTTCAGCATTCCGGTGTCGACACCAACGTAGGGAATTGGCTCCGTCAGTACAAACGCCCCGCGCCACGGCTTGCGTTCTTCGCCAGGCTGCGGCGGTGCAGAAAGACTCATATAATGGGCGGCCTGCTCCGGCGTTCCGCGCTCGTGAATCGGCGCCAGCGCCAGGAACCCTGCCAGACTCGCCGTTGCCGCACCGCCATCCACCCATGCCAGCTCAAACGCTGCTAGAGCCAGCGCCAGGTTCTTCGGTCCCGCGATGAACCCACCCTCTTCCGGTTCCATGAATGCAGCCGTGATGCCCGCGCGATCGAAGGCCTCCATCATCTCGTGCTTGGCTGGAGTCCACTCGTGGCTGTTGCGCTCACCGGCTGCCACCATGTGTGCTACCGTTCCGCGCGCCACCGTCCGCGCCGACTGCACGAGCATCTGCAGGTCGTAGCGATCGGCAAATCGCCACTGAATCTGGCGAAGAGGATCGCCGGGAAGGATAAGCATGGTTGGAGTTGTGGTTGTCGCAGACGTCGCCATAAAAGCCCACCTCAATCAGCGGCACCAATTGTCACGAAAATCACGTACTGCGGCATGTGACTCGCATCACGACTAGGTCCGCGACGCATGTCTTGAAACGACTCATGCCTTTATCGACCCCATCTATTGGATTTCTCGACAAAAAGGCCGCCACTGCCTCTGTGAAGTGGCTCGCGTCACACTACGAAAACAATTCACGCTGTTTGACTTCATTGCATTTGTGACCACTATCACTGCCAACGGAATCCCAAAGAGAGTCTCCTCGATCTTGCAATCCCCGCCATAGGTTTTTGTGCGAGCGAGAATTTCGCTGCGGGGAAGCCATGTGCGAGAGCGCAATTGCTCACTCCGCATGGAGGAAAGACGGCCGCATGACCAAAGCCGCACGAATCGTAGCATTCTTGATCGCAGTGTTTGTCGGGTCAGCTGAGTGGCTGCCGGTCACCATCTTAAGAATCGTCCGACATCGTCGAGCGCTCTCATTCTGCTTTCTGGCTCTCGCAGCATTTCTGTTGCCTCTTCGCGTGGCTGCACAAGCTGATTGTCTGGCCTGCCATGGTGACAAGACCATGCAGGACGCCGCCGGCCACAGCATCTCAGTGGATGGCGACAAATTCAGCACGAGCAGTCATGGCAGCCTTCAATGCAACAATTGTCACGCCGACATCAAGGAATATCCTCATCCCGATCACATCGCCAAGGTTGACTGCAAGACATGCCACGCTGATGAAGCCTCGAGGCTCACTGGCAGCGTGCATTCCTCGGCCAGGGAGCATCCCTGCACGAGTTGCCACGGCAATGCGCATGAGATCTTTCCCAAAACTGACGCGCGCTCTGCCGTCTACCCGCTCAACGTACCGAAGACCTGCGGTCAGTGCCATAGCGACGGGGCCATGGCCTCCAAGAAGGGGTTGCCCAGCGTTTATCCGCATTACATGGACTCGATCCACGGTTTCGCACTCAGCAAGGAAGGCCTGCTTGTCGCAGCCAACTGTCAGAGCTGCCACGGCTCTCACGGCATCCTGAGTCACAAGGACCCGGCCAGTCCGACCTACAAAGCGAACATCCCCAAGACGTGCGGAACATGCCACGCGAAGATTAACGACGACTATCAGGGCGGCGCCCACGGTCACGCCATCGTCTCAGGCAACTTGAAAGCTCCAGTCTGCACCGACTGCCATACCGCGCATGCCATCCTGCAGCCTACGGAATCGGAATTCCGCATGCAGTCGACGCCGATCTGCGGCTCCTGTCACAAGGAGAAGCTTTCCACCTATCGCGATACCTTCCACTCGCAGCTCGGATCGCTGGGCGGATACGTGGAGACGGCGCGTTGCTGGGATTGCCATGGAGCACACGAGATTTACCCGGCGTCGGATCCGCGCTCGCCGGTCAACAAGGCCAACCTTGTCAAGACATGCGGCAGATGCCACACAGGCGCAAACCTCAGCTTTGTTCAGTATCAGCCGCACGCCAATGCACACGACCGGAAGCTCAATCCGGCACTCTACTTCGTGCGGCTCTTCATGAACGTTTTGCTGGCCAGCGTACTCACGTTCTTCGTGATTCACACACTTCTGTGGCTGATTCGTTCCCGATTCGACCAGGTCAAGAGAAATTCGGCAAATGGAGGCAAAGATGCCTGAGCTCGAACAAGCACCAGCAGCAACCGAAGTCCAAACGCCCGCGACCGGCCGCTGGTTTAATCGCTTCACACGGGAGCAGCGCTACCTTCACGCCGTGTTGTTCTCCACTTTTCTGGGCCTTGCCGGCACGGGTCTGCCTTTGCGTTTCAGCGAGAGCATCTGGGCTCGCGGGCTAGCCGGCGCTGTCGGCGGCTTTGGCGCCATCCTCTTCTTTCACAAGTTCTGCGCGCTCGTCCTCACGATCGCATTTCTCATCCATGTGAAGGAAATTTTCACGCGTGGATTCTTCCGCCGCGAAAAGGGAATCTTCTGGGGTGCGACCTCAATGGTCGCCAACTGGAAAGATGCGAAGGACCTGTTCAACCACATGCGCTGGATGCTCGGCCTGGGACCCAAGCCACAGTTCGAGCGCTACGCCTATTGGGAAAAGTTCGACTATTGGGCGGTGTTTTGGGGCATGATCGTCATCGGCTTTTCCGGGTACGCTATGTGGTTCGCGCCGTTCTTTGCGCGATTTCTCCCGGGCTGGGCGCTCAATGCCGCGTTGGTGATTCACAGCGAAGAAGGCTTGCTCGCTATCCTGTTTATCTTTTCGATTCACTTCGTCAACACGCATCTGCGTCCTGACAGCTTTCCTATGGATATGGTGATCTTCACCGGTGTGGAGAGCGAGGAAGAATTCCGTCACAAGCGCCCGCAGGAATACGCACGCATGGTTCGCGAAGGCAAGCTTGAGCAACGGCTCGGCGTCGCGCCGGCTACATGGTTCGTCAACGGTTCGCGCATCGTAGGCTTCACCGCCATCTTCATCGGGCTCACGCTGCTTGTGCTGACGTTGACCGCATACTTCCGGTAGGAAGTTGCTAATCGAAGTGACGGGCTAGCAAGTTGTCTGGAGGGTACGGGCTTCCGCCTGTACATCCGGCACGCGAGTTCGCCGTGGCTCTAGTCGTTCTTACGCGGTTTCCCGAAGTTGATTTCTCGTCTCCGCGAGAGTCCTGCTCCATTTGCTGTGTCTTATTTCGCATCACTCTGTGACTACTATCACGGCGCGCAAGTTCGCAAAAGCGTCTTCTCATTGCGTGAAAGTCTCCAGCAGAATTATGCTCTGTACGTTCGCGTTCCTTCTGCTGGGCTCGGCCCTCCCCACTCGTGCCCAACACAAACTGAAAGACGAAGATTGCCTCGCCTGCCACGGTGACTCCACACTCACCACCGACGTCAATGGCAAGCCGGTGTCTCTCTTTGTCGACGCGAAGAGGCTCAAGCACTCCATTCATGCCTCCATGAAGCTCGCTTGCGTGGACTGCCATAAGGACGTGAAGAGCCTGGCGCACGAGACGCCGCCACAAAAAGTTCTCTGCGCCGACTGCCATTCCGATGCGAAGAATGCCTACGCGCACAGTAGCCATTCGAAGATCGACTCCGCCGGCAAGATCGCTGCCAATTGTCAGGACTGCCATGGTGGCGCCCACGAGGTGCTGGCTGGCGGCGCACCCGACTCGCCGGTCAATCGCGCCCACATTCCCGTGACCTGCGGGCGCTGTCACGGCCAGAAATTCCTGATGGAGTCAAACGGGGTGAGCGCTCAACCCTTTCTCTCCTATCAGGACAGTGTGCATGGCCGCGCCGTCGAAAACGGCTCCATGAAGGCCGCCGTCTGCACTGATTGCCACGGCTCACACGCAATCCTTCCTCCCACCGATCCCCAGTCGCCAATCTACAAGTTCAATGTACCAGCCACCTGTGGACAGTGCCACTCCGACATTCAGAGCACTTTCAACGCCAGCATCCACGGCCAAGCCATCGCGCGCGGCAACCAGCTCTCGCCCGTCTGCACAGACTGCCACGGGATTCACTCCATCAAGTCGCACAAAGACCCCAACTCGCCCGTCTCTGAGCAGAACCTCTCGCGGGACACCTGCGCACGCTGCCATGAGGGCGTTCGTCTCTCCAGTGAATTTGGCATTCCGGGCAATCGCGTCTCGACCTACATGGATAGCTATCATGGCCTTGCCGCCGAAGGTGGGTCCGTTGTTGCAGCCAATTGCTCAAGCTGCCACGGCGTGCACAATATTCTGCCGTCCAGCGATCCCCACTCGACGATTAATCGCGCTAACCTCGATGCCACCTGCGGCAAGTGTCACAAGGGCGTTACGCAGAAGTTCACCCTTACGCCCGTTCACATGGCCGATGGCGTCCATCCTAAAGACATCGGCTCGGTGATCACACGCTGGGTGCGCATCATCTACATCGTCCTTATCTTCGGGGTCATCGGCGCCATGTTCCTGCACAACTTCATTATGTGGCGCAGTAAGGCCGTTGCCCGCCGCAGAATGCAGAACCCGATGATGCAGCGTATGACCACCAACCAGCGCTGGCAGCATCTCATCCTGCTCTCGAGTTTCATCATCCTCGTCATTACCGGTTTTGCGTTGAAGTTCCCGGACTCATGGTTCGCCGAGATGTTGGGAATGGGCGAACACGTGCGCAGTATCGTGCATCGCATCGCCGGAGTGGTGCTGATCGTCGCTGGTTTCTATCACGTCTTCTATATCGCCATTGCGCGCGAAGGTCGCAAGTTGATTTGGGACATCGCTCCACGTCCGAAGGATCTGAAGGACGTCCTGGGCGCCATGTTCTACTACCTCGGCCTCAGCAAGACCAAGCCGCAATTCGGCCGCTTCACTTACGGCGAAAAGTCAGAGTACTGGGCGCTCGTCTGGGGGACCGGACTTATGGGCCTCACCGGCGTGATGATGTGGGCCAAGGTGTGGGTGGGCAACCTGCTAGCGCGTTGGTGGGTTGATGTCGCCACAGCTGTACACTTCTACGAAGCAATCCTGGCCACGCTGGCCATAGTCGTCTGGCATTTCTATCAGGTCTTCGGTGACCCGGATGTCTACCCGATGAATTGGGCGTGGTGGGACGGCAAAATGCCGGTCGAGCACTACCGCGAGGAGCATGCGCTGGATACGGAATCGCTCTGCAGCGCCGATTCTGCGGCTGCGTCGAGCAATAGCGTGTCGGGTGATAAGAAGAGCTGATTGAGGATTATTGTTTTGGTTGGGGTGTCTCGCTATCGTAGTGAATCGTCGATTCGACGGCAAATTTGTGATAATCCCTGAACTCGATCTGGTTCACGTAGAGCCACGAGAGGTCTTTCATCCGCACTTCGGAGTGGCTTGGCAAGTTGTACGATCTACCGGCGATCGGCACCGGCTTGTACTCCACTGCAATTGTTGCCATCTTAATCGGGAAGTCAATCGGTAACTCCAGCTCCGACGTTATTCGCACCACTTCGAACTTTTCGCCGTCGACAAAGAGCCGCCCGGTATACGCAGCAAGAATCTTCTGGTCTGTATCTCTGTCCATCACGATGATGCCGTTCTGGTTGGGCACAGTGAATCTGAAGACGTAGACGAGATGACCTCGCACGCTCGACATTCTTTCCCATGAAAACTTCGCGTGTGATCGAGGATCAAAGATGTTGAGCAGTGAGCTTCCAAACTCCCCGGCGCTGATGGCACCTCCAAATTGCATGTGCTGCTGCCCGGTTGATTTCTTGCCGTTGACGGTGACCACATCATAATGTTCCATCTGGTCGAAGAAGGTCAGCCGCTCCTCGATCACGTCATCCACTGTTCCCGGTCCGCGCGATGCACCCACTGATCCCAGCCCGCCTCCCGAGGAACTTGCGCCATTGAAGGACATTCCGAAAGTGACCTGGCGCGTAGCCTCGCGATGTGTGATCTGGGTGCATATGAAGTCAGGGAGACTTTGCGTATACTGGAGCGCCGAAGCGCGCGCAGCCTCAAGCACACGAGTCTGATCGGCGGTCAGAGTCGGCTTCTCAGCCGCGAGGCCTGTCGTTGTCCATGCGAGCAAGAGAGCCGCGATCAGCTTGAATAGCTTCAATTCGACTGCCTCCGGTGCCTGGCGCAGTTACCAGCAAATCATACCGCCTCGCGGATCTCGGCTTCTGCGCGGCGCAGATATTCTGCCCTTCACATTTTCTCTTTGCTCTCCGCCGCCCACGGCATCGAAGTATCGTATGTCGGAAGACCGTGCTGAATTGCCAGTGACGTCCTCGGAAGAGCCCATCTGGGCCCCTGATGCCTACGAGTGTTACCAGGGCGTCGTACGCGGGTTGCTTGACGCCAACATCCCCTTTGCTGTCAGCGGAGGCTTCGCCTTTCACTATCACACCGGAATCTGGCGCACCACCAAGGATCTCGACCTTGTGACGCTGCCGGAGGCTGTTCCTCGCGCCTTCGAGGTCCTGGTACGGGAGGGCTTCGAGACCTACGTCCAGGATCCAGTCTGGCTTGCCAAGGCGCGTCGCGGCGATTACTTTGTCGACCTCATCACCGGCGTCGGAAACGCGACTCTCACAGTCGAACAGCCGTGGATTGATCGCGCCAAAGAAGACGAAGTTCTTGGCATTCGCTGCAGGATTCTTCCGACCGAAGAGATGATCGCTTCGAAACTCTTCGTTACCCGTCGAGAGCGCTTCGACGGCGCCGACATTGCGCATCTGCTAAGAGCGTGCGCACACGACCTCGACTGGGACCGCCTCTGCAGCCTTACCGAGCCTCACTGGCAGATGCTCTACTGGCAACTCGTCCTCTTCTCGTACATCTACCCAGCGCGCACAGGCGACGTTCCAGCGTCCGTTTGGCGCGAACTCACCGAACGCTTTCAGAAGACGATCGCCACGCAACAGCGCAGCCAACCCTTTCGTGGCTCGCTCATCGATCCAAAGATGTTTGCCATTGATGTCGACGAGTGGGGCGAGCGCGATCTGTATCGAGAACTCTGCGAAAACTATCCGCATCGATTGCGGGAGGCAAACACAACCAGGAGCAAGGAATGAGACTGGCAGCCGTAGCCGACATCCATCTCACTGCCGCGAACCACGAGCATGACGTCCACCAGTTCTCGCCGGTCAATGATCTCGCCGACGTGTTGGTTGTTGCCGGCGACTTCACCAATCATGGGATGCCAGAGGAGATGCGCGCGGTGCTCGGCGTGCTCGAACACATCCGGATTCCCATCATCGCGGTCCTCGGCAATCACGACCACGAGAGTGGTCACCAGGACGAACTTGCCGGCATGCTCCGTGTTGCGGGCGTCCATCTGCTCGACGGGCACTGCTACGAAATCGACGGCATTGGTTTCGCCGGCACCAAGGGCTTCTGTGGAGGTTTTGCGCCGTATGAATTGATGCCATTCGGAGAACAGGGAATCAAGACCTTCGTCGAGGTTGCCGAACGCGAAGCCATCAAGCTCGAATACGGTTTGGCGCAGACCCAGGCACAGAAAAAAGTTGCAATCACCCACTACGCGCCTATCAAGGAGACGATCGCTGGTGAACCGGAGCCCATCTTTCCGTTTCTAGGGAGTTCGCGCCTCGAACGCGCGCTCGAAACGCATAGACCGGTTCTGGCGCTGCACGGACACGCTCATAAGGGCACGTTCTCTGCCGAGACCAGTTCAGGCATTCGCGTGTGCAATGTCGCGTTGGCGGTTTTGCGGCGGCGTGGCGAAGAGCATCCCTTCGCGCTTTTCGATCTCTGATCCTGCTTTTATCCGGTCCGGCTGAAGTAAGTCGAAGCGAGTTCGACTATTCGTGAGATGCGACAGGAACCTGGAAATCCAAGCCGCGGGCGCGGTTAGCCTGTTGGGTTGCAGCAATGTCGATCTGATCAAGCGGGATCTGCTCGTAGTGCTGCGGATCCATATTGGTCAAGGTTTTCGAATTCATCATGTAGTTCCGTACCGTCTCGGGCGCGCGGCCGTCCTTGAAGATCAGCGTCAAAGACTCTTCGGCTGCGGGCGCTCCTGAAGTCGCTCCCGGATACGCTGGTCGCGCTCCACTTGGCATGGGCGCTTGTTCGTATTGCTGTTGTGGATAAGGTTCTGGCGCGGAATACGGTGCTTGCGGACCCGCGGCATAGGCGCCGCCATAATCCGCATACGGAGCGTAACTGGCAGCGCCGCCCTGCCCCTCTCCATCGTCCCCGGGCAAGCTCCAGTCGTAAAAGCCAGGATCAATCACGAAGGGATAGGGATAATAGGCGTACGGGTACCCATACGCATAATATGGCCAGCCCGAATAGGTGTAGACGTGCGAGCCGTGATACCAGTGTCCATATCGCCAGCCATGGTTGTAACCGTTGTGATCCCAGCCGTAGGAATGATTGCCAGAAGCCGGACGGTATGGAGGACGCGCTGGTGCAACTCCGCCTCCGCGAAAGGGAACTCGCAATCCCGAATTCATCGGCCCGGGCATCCGAGAGAAACCTGATCCTGCGTATCCGCCATATCGAATAGGCGCATTGGGCCGCGCAATACCACTGGGACCAGAGAAACCGGAACGCCCTGCGAAACCGGCATGCCCCGTAAGTCCGCTGCTGCTAGAAAACCCGCCACGCCACGCGGGCGCGCCGTGTGCGGCGCCGTGCTGCCCATAGACTGGCAACGCAAGCGCAATAGCGACAACGGCCGCTGCAGCACCGTATCTCATAACGCCATTTTAAGCCCGAATCCAATCTTCGGTCTCCTACTGCGCAAGCCCGCATCCATTGCCGGGAGAATCGCTCATACCCGCCAGTCGTCGGTGCGCCAGCTCCGGATCCGCTCTTTAATCTGTTTCCGGTTGAGATTGTGTTCGAGGGCCTGTTTGGCAAGCTCCACCACCTCATCATCCGCCGCAAAGCGCAAGGCGATCAGCTGATCTTCGTTAAGCCTGTAAATCTGACCATGCCACTCTTGCGGAGCGAGGGCCTGCAGCCGCAGCCGTTCCTCCAGGCGAATGACGCGATCCTGCACCTTTAACGGGTAGGCGCGCAGCTTGACTATAGGAACTGCAATTGCGAGAGAAAGCACCAGATACCAGCCCGATGAAAGGCTTGGCTGCCGGTACAGGTGAAATCCTGCGTATACCAGGTTGAGCAGGTATAGCGCGAAGATGAAGAAGTGATAGAGGGGATCGAATCGAGCGTGACTTTTCAGGCTCTGCGTCTTACTCATGCGTGGCCATGACTTCCTTCAGGCCGGAGTTGGCTGTCGAGGCGGAAGGCATTTCCGCGTTACCGCCTGCTGCAGCGGCGCTATGGACCTTGACATTGGCGCTGAGGGGATTCTCGGATGGCGCGGCTGGAGATGTCAATGTTGACAGGTCTTCCGGCTCCAACTCTTCGGGGTCCTTAGGAATCAGGTGATAGTGGCTTCGCAGAATGTAGTCCGCAAGCAGGCAGCCTGCCAGGTACGGATTCACAATCGTGATCGGTACTGCATATGCCGTGGTAATCAGGGACTCTGAGATGTTCTTGTTCGAATGGCTCGCGTGGCGGTTGCCGGGCACCTGAGGAATCTCAAATATCTGCAGCTGGATCTCAGGATGTTTCTTCGCATACATTTCCAGCTTGCGGGTAATCTGCTTTGGCGTCGTCATCCCCGCGTCGGGAAAGACACTGCGCTGGAATGTCCTCGGAAAGTATTGGTTCAGAACCCAGCGCGAAAAATCTGAGCAGTTGTTAAACAGCAATTGGAAATGGGACCTATTCCTTGAGTCATTCATGAGCGCCATGAATTCGTCATCTTGAGCTTGCGTGGTGCTGAATTGGAAGGCATAAACCCGCCGGTCGTATGCTGCACCAACAAGCTGTGTCCAGCCGCCGTGCCAGAAATTGCCTCTTCGCACGTTCTTTCCCAGGTTCATCAGATGCGCTTCATAGTATTCATCCCGCAGACGGATCACAGTGGCACGGTCTACCCTTGCGGGCACAGCGGCATCGTCTTCCACCGAATAAAGGTAGGGAATCAGCGGAATTGCTATCCAGTCGTAATGTTCGATGTTGCCGTAGCGGGAGATCACCGCGCCCATCTCGCCGGGTTCGCAGCGGCGCAGCTTTGTCGGCGTCTCCGCGCAGATATGAGCGAAGTAGATTGCAGTATGTCCGGTCGGGTTAACTGTCCCAAAGAAGCCATAAGGCTCCTCGAGCAATAGAGCAGCCTGTGCGTGGCAACATGCCGTCGAAAACGGCAAGGTTGCAAAGGCAACGAGGACAAATGCAATTGTGCGTGGGGTGCGCATAGAAGGCATTTATGGCTCCGTCCGAATTGGCTTCCTTTCAAGTATGTCCGAAATGGAGAAAAAGGAAAGCGATTTGTGTCAGATTGTGATTCTTTCCCAATCACTGCAACAGCCTCGTTTTTGACGGGATTAGAGCACGCTCCAACACCAAAACTTCCGCTGATGCACAGGTCTGTCTCTGGCGTAAAACCCGAGATCGGAGCGAGTGTTGCGCACACGACATCGGGTTAGATGCATGTATGTCCTCTTCTGACGAAGGCGGGCCTGCTCTGATAACGTTCTCTTTCCGAAAAAAAGTGAGTGCTGATGCTCACGGATTTCGGCCAACCTGTACACTGTGAGGCTTCATTGCGCATCTCGTTCGTTCCTGTTCTTCTTGTACTTTCGTCTGTAGCTGCCACAGCACAAGTGACTTTGCCCAGGGTTCTTTCCAGCCACATGGTCATCCAGCGCGATCTGCCGGTGCACATTTGGGGCGACGCCGCGCCGGGGCAACCGGTAGCGGTCTCTTTCCGCGGCGAATCTCGTGGCACTGAAGCGGATCCACTCGGCCATTGGAGCATTTACCTCAAGCCGGGTGCTGCCGGCGGGCCGTTTCAACTCACAGTGAAGGGCGTGACGGCAGCCGAGGCAAGTGCTACTCCTCAGCAGCCGATCACGCTTGATGACGTCATGGTTGGGGATGTCTGGGTCGCTTCCGGACAATCGAATATGGAATTCCCTCTAAGCCGCGCCAACACCGCCGCACAGGATCTGCCGAATGCTGCAAAACCGCAGATTCGCCTGCTCATGATCCGCAAGCGCTCTTCTGACTACGCAATGCCAGACGCCGATACGGACGGCTGGAGTCCTTCCACACCTGATACCGCGAAGGACTTCTCCGCCGTTGCCTGGTATTTTGCCCGTGACATTGCTTCGCGGGAACATGTCACAGTCGGCGTTATCGATGCCACGTGGGGCGGGACTGTTGGCGAAGCGTGGGTGCGCCTGACCGCTCTGGGGGAGGACGCCTCGCTAGCGCCTATTTTCGTCGCTCGCGGAAAGATGACCGACACTGCAGCCGATGCAGTCGCCGAACAAAAAGACGAGCAGCGCCAAATTGACGAAGCCAAAGCGGGCGGCAAACCCACACCGCAATTCCCATGGCATCCGCCGCTGAATAGCTGGGGACCCGGTCTGCTGTGGAACGGCATGATCGCCCCACTCACCCCGATGCCGATCCGCGGCGTTATCTGGTACCAGGGTGAGAGCAATAGCGCCCTGGCGCGCGTCCACTCCTACGACCGCATCATGCGCACGCTGATTGAAGACTGGCGCCGCCAGTGGGGCGTTGGCGATTTTCCATTTCTCTACGTACAGATCTCCAACTTCAAGTCAACCCTGCTGGAGGACTGGGCGGCGCTTCGCGAGCAGCAGGTTCGCACCCTCGCCATGCGGAATACAGCGATGACCGTCACCATCGACATCGGCAACCCTACTGACGTCCACCCTACAGACAAACTTGACGTAGGCCTGCGGCTGGCCCGCGCAGCCAGAGCCCTAACTTACGGCGAAGTTGTAGAGTATTCGGGTCCGATGTTTCGTCAGGCCACCCCAGAGGGTGGGTCGATTCGCGCGTACTTCGATCATGCGCAGGGCCTCATAGCCAAAGGCGGCGCGGTCACAGGCTTTGAAATTGCAGGCAGAGACGGCAGGTATTTGCCTGCCACGACCACTGTTGATGGAAATACCGTCATCGCTTCGAGTCCAGACGTGCCGGAACCCGTTCGTGTCCGCTACGGCTGGGCAAACAGCCCGGAATGCAACTTGTTCAACGGAGAGGGACTGCCCGCGTCGCCGTTTACTTCGGAGAAATAAGCTCCTCGCTTCGGCGAGACAGACACAAAACGGGGCAGGCGATCGACGCCTGCCCACATCTGCCCGCCCCGTCATGAAGAGTCCTGGGGCTCAGAAATCCGCAGCGCACAGCATGGACAGACCCTACTGAAAGAGAGGTGAGACCCACCTGCAGCGCTGAACTGCGAACTCGGAACTGTGAACTAAAGAACAGCCTCACCCAACGATGGGTGGTGCCTGGATCAGGGAGAACGTACTGCCGAATACCTGCTTTAGCTCGCCGATCGACATAGCTCCCTTGTGGCCCGGTGCGCACTGTAGCTCACCCACCGTTGCGTCCTCCTCAAACTCAAGAACGTCGCCGTAGAAATTCACGCTTGCGTTGTTCTGCCGCGTTCCGGTAATGATGATTTTTCGGCCTGGCACCAGGCGTCGCACCACGGGGCTCTCCACTGCCGAAAGCCGGCAGCTAGGAGCTTTCTTGTCAAGCTGTTCCCATGTCGTAACCGCGCCGTTCTGGAAGTAAATGGCTGTCTGGTTTGCGGGCAGGACGACGTCGGCATTTACCGCAACAGTCGATCCGGCCCCGATGGTGGCGATTGGAGCGCTGTCGGGCAAGTCCGCGCTTTGGCCCCCCAAACGCATTGAGGAACTCAATACAAAAACAGCAAGAACAGGCAGTACGGACAAGTGGCGAAGAGAACACATCACCGTTAACCCCTTTCGGCGCATTATGCAACGATTTGGGCTGAATTCTAGCACTCTCGATCCTCTGGAAAAACAAAAATCCGCCTTGCCGTGGCCCAGGCCACGTTACCATCTGGTGGCCCCAGCGCATTCGATTGGCCGAGTCCATTTCGCGTGCCCAAAGTCACTTCATCCTATGTTTTTCTGGTGCGAATCTTGTGCACCCGTCTGATAGATTTCTTCGCGGAGGATTTACTGATGAAACTTACGCGCAAATGGATCGTCGGCGGCCTTTTGAGCCTGAGTATTGCTGCAGCTGGCATCACCATCGCGCAGGGTCCGCCTGAGCGCAATGTCAACCCCGCACGCCATCCGAATATCGCTGCTGCTCAGCGCCTCTGCGACCAGGCCTACAACAAAATTTCCGCTGCGCAGGAAGCCAATGAGTGGGACATGGACGGCCACGCACAGAAGGCGAAGGAACTGCTCGATCAGGCCAATCGCGAACTGAAGGCCGCAGCCGAAGCCGCCAACCACAACCATCGCTAATCGCCCTCGTTCCAATCGACATTTGTATCCAGATCGGCCGCCGTTTCCCTCGGCGGCCAATCTCGTTGGTCGTTCTCCAATTCTCTGGTCCCTGATCCCTGTCTCTTAGTACACTCATCCCAAGCCTATGCGGACTCGTGCTTTTCTTGCCTCCCTTGTGGTCGCGGTTCCGGCCATGTTGTGCGCACAAACTCCAGCCAAGCCTTCCCCGAAGATGACAACCAAGCTCACGCCCGAACAAGTCGAACGCTCCGCCATCGTGATTGACACCCACGCCGACACACCGCAGCGTTTTGTTGACGAAAACTTCGACCTCGCCGATCCGCTGAAGGGTGGCAACTGGAATCTAGAATCCGCGGAGAAGGGAAACCTGGGCGCCGAATTCTTTTCCATCTGGGTCGATCCCGGTCCGAACAAGGGCCAGTTCGCGCGCCGGACCCTGATTCTGATTGATGCCGTGAAGCAGCAGGTCGCCAAGCATCAGGACAAGATGATGTTCGTCACTTCGCCCGAGGGCATCGAAGTCGCCCACCGCGAACACAAGATCGCCGCGCTCATGGGAATCGAAGGCGGTCATTCCATCGAAGATTCGCTTGGACTGTTGCGCCAGTACTATGCCCTCGGCGTCCGTTACATGACGCTTACCTGGTCGAATTCCACAAGCTGGGCGGATTCCTCCGGCGATATCAACGACACCTCGATCCCACATACGAAGGAAGGCCTGAACGAGTTCGGTAAAGATGTTGTCTACGAGATGAACCGCCTTGGCATGATGGTCGACATCTCCCACGTCTCCGATCGCACTTTTTACCGAACGCTTATCATCACGCGCGCCCCTGTCATCGCCTCGCACTCTGCGGCGCGCGCATTGTGCGATGCCCCGCGCAACATGACCGACGACATGCTCCGCGCTGTTGCCAACTCCGGTGGTCCCAGCTCTAAAGGCGGCGTCGTGCAGGTCAATTTCTACTCTGCCTTCATCTCCCAGGACTATCGCAACGCGCAGAAGGCCATGCAGCCCGAAGTGGACAAGGCCGTCCAGGATCTCAAGGACAAGTACAAGGCCGAAGGCAAGGAGACGCCGCCCGACGAGATCGAGAAGCTCCAGCGACAATACGCAGACCGTATCCCTCGCCCGCCTCTCAAACTGCTCATCGACCATATCGAGCACATCGCCAAAGTGGCCGGCGTCGATCATGTCGGCCTCGGTTCCGACTTTGACGGGGTGAACGGACAGCTACCTGAAGGCATCGACTCGCCCGCCGACATTCCCAAAATCACCGCAGCGCTGATGGAGCGCGGCTATTCAGCGGAAGACTGCCGCAAAATTCTCGGCGGCAACCTGCTCCGCGTCTTCCGCGAAGTAGAGCAGGTGAGCAAGCAACTGCAAGCCGAGAACCGTCCCCGGATCACCGACAGGCAGCCGTTTCAAAAATAGTGATCAGTTATTTTGCGGAGGACGGATTCGATCCGGCGTACGAACCTTTCGTGCGTCCTTCAGCTCGATCATCTCGGTCCAAAATCGAAGTAGCATCAGCCAACAACGCTCTGCCGCAGACCAGGCGATAGGTCATTTGCTCATCAGACTCTTAACCATAGACCGTCTTTAGGTCTATACTTAGCCCTCAAGATTCCCCACACGGAGAAAGTCCAAATGCAAGTGAAGCGCCTGCTCGCCGGTGCCGCTCTCGCGGCATCTCTTTTGCCCGGGTACATGTCTGTTCGTGCGGACGATGAGAATTCAACAAAGAAAGCTGATGCGGCCGAGAAAGCGCCTCCGAATGAGGCAACGACGCAAGGGACACTTGACGCCGGCGGCCAGCATATTTCCTTCACCGCTGTTGCGGGCACCATCACAGTTGGCGCGACGGATACCGACGACGCTCAACTCGGAATGGATGGAAAACCTCTGCCAGGCAGCCAGCTTGCTATCTCGGCACCGAAGGAGGTCAAAGACGCCCCGCCGGTTGCACGGATGTTCTACGTTGCCTATTTCAAGAAGGACGTGAAAGCCGAAGACCGGCCAATCACCTTCTTCTACAACGGAGGACCAGGAAGTTCGACAGTGTGGTTGCACATGGGATCGCTTGGGCCCAAGCACGTGGTCACCGCCGGCGACACGCACCTGCCGGCTGCGCCCTACAAACTGGTTGACAACGCCAACTCGCTGCTTGATGTCAGTGACCTGGTATTCATTGATGCGCCGGGAACCGGCTTTGGCAGGCTCATTGGCAAGGACGCAGAGAAAGCCTTCTGGGGGGTGGATGAGGACGGAGGCGCGTTTGCACGCTTCATCGCGCGGTTTATTACAAAGTACAGCCGGTGGAACTCGCCGAAATTCCTTTTTGGGGAGAGCTACGGAACCACGCGTTCGGCGGTGCTTGTCAAGATCCTGGGCGATCGCCAGATCGTCGATCTGAACGGCGTGATCCTCTTGTCACAGGTATTCAACTTCACGACGTTTATTGATGGGGCAAATTCAAATCCAGGCGTCGATCTGTCGTACGTGCTGGCTTTGCCGACTTACGCCGCGACGGCCTGGTACCACAAAAAGGCGTCGCCGCAACCCCCAGCGCTCGATCCTTTCCTGAAAGAGGTGGAGGATTTTGCCGTCGGACCGTATGAGCACGCTCTTGCCCTTGGAACGGATCTGTCCGACGCTGAGAAGCAATCAGTAGCAGAGAAGATGCATGCCTACACCGGCCTGCCTGTCGCATATCTACTTAAGGCGAACCTACGCGTGAATGGGGGCGAATTTGAGAAGGCCTTTGCTGACGATATGGGTCTCACCATCGGCCGTCTCGACACACGCTTCACAGGACCGAGCCTGAATCCGCTCAGCGAGAACGCGGAGTATGACCCGCAAGGTGCAGCGATATCATCGGCATACGTTTCGCTCTTTAACGGATACATCCGGCATGACCTGAAATATGGCGATGACCAGACCTATCTTCCTGAAATCGATGTGTGGAGTTCAACCAAGTGGAACTTTAAACACGGAGACAATCCGCTCGTACTGAATGTTGCCAATGATCTGGCCGACGCGATGAAAACCAATCCGCGGCTGAAGGTGATGCTGAATGGCGGGTATTACGATATGGCTACGCCGTTCTTTGCCGCGGAGTACGAGGAAAAACACCTTCCAATTCCGCAATCGTTGGCAAAGAACATTGAATACTCGTGGTATGAGTCGGGCCATATGGTCTACGTCCACGATGAGAGCCTGAAGCTGCTACATGATCGTGTAGGGAATTTCATAAAGAGCACGGTCTCAGACTCGAAGTAACCGGAAGATTTCCACTTCACCATTTCGCAGCTGCGCTGGTGCCGGCGTCATTCTGAACGCTGCTTGCGGAGGTCGCGTTCTTCAAAGCGGATTTGTCCTTCGCTTGGGACAGTGGATTCACGCCGGAGTGGCTGCTCTTCCTATGCGGGATTTTGGCCGCCTTCGAGCCGGTTGCGGTGCCATGTGCCGAGCCGGACGATTTCGCGCCCTGCGTTTGCTGCGCGTCCGGCATGATCAGCGGATCGCGGCGTTCCGTTGCGTGCGATGGAACGGCGGCAAGGATGAGAACCAAGGCAACAAGTGCAGCGCAGTAAAAAATAAGCCGTGCTTTCATGTACAACTCCCTTGGAGTCAACAGATCGGGCAAGCAGCCCGCGGCTGAAGCGCCGGCGTCCTGGCCCCGGTATTTAGGTGTTAGTACATCGGACTCGAAGGGCACGGTAAATACAACCTGCGCGGATGGGGCTGCCACAAAGGTGGATGTGAGGCAAGTAGGAATCAAGATCATACGGCTTGGCCGGAGGCAAGTCTTGGGGCGCTAAGTAACGGAGATCGCAAAGGCCTCGCACTTCGTTGCTGCCGTTATAGTCGGCTTCCGTAGGAGATCTTTCCCGCTCGCCCGTAAGTCCTTAAGAAAGAGATGCCTAAAGGTATGTACGTCTGAAGGGATTGCAGGATCTGGGCGGGGTGGAAAAAGGTACGCTACGCCCCGCGCGACGAGAAGCTCCAGCCCCGTTGACTTGAAGTCGGTATCAGGCTGGATGAGAGCAAGCGGCTGATGGCCGCCCGCCCTACCATCCCAGGACGTAAGCAAACACCAGCGGCGCAACAATAGAAGCATCGCTCTCGATGATGAACTTCGGCGTTCTCTCACCCAGCTTGCCCCACGTGATCTTCTCGTTGGGCACTGCTCCTGAATACGAGCCGTAGCTCGTCGTCGAGTCAGAGATCTGGCAGAAGTAGGCCCACAGCGGCACGTTCTCGCGCTGCAGGTCCTGGTGCAGCATCGGCACGACACAGATCGGGAAGTCTCCCGCAATGCCGCCACCGATCTGGAAAAAGCCCAGCGGAGTTTTCGCCGTCGTGTTGGTGTACCACTCCGCGAGTTCCATCATGTATTCAATGCCGGTACGTACGGTGTGCACATTCTTCACATCGCCGGAGATGCAGTGGCCGGCATACATATTGCCCAGCGTTGCATCTTCCCAGCCGGGGACGAACATCGGCAAGTTCTTTTCCGCCGCCGCCAGGAGCCAGCTGTCCTTGGGATCAATCTGGTACGACTTCTTCAAATCGCCCGAGAGCAGAATCTTATACATAAATTCGTGCGGGAAATAGCGTTCACTGGCTTTGTCTGCGCGCACCCACTCCTTCAGCACTTCGTTCTCGATCCGCCGCATCGCCTCCATCTCGGGAATGCACGTGTCTGTTACGCGGTTCATGTGCCGGTTCAGTAGTTTCGCCTCATCAGCCGGCGTCAGATCGCGGTAGTGCGGTACACGTTCGTAAAAATCGTGCGCTACCAAATTGAAGACATCTTCTTCAAGATTTGCGCCCGTGCAGCAAATGCCGTGTACCTTGCCCTGCCGGATCATTTCGGCAAGCGACAGCCCGAGTTCCGCGGTACTCATGGCTCCCGCGATGGTCATAAACATTTTTCCGCCCGAGGCCAGGTGGGCATTGTAGGCCTCGGCCGCATCGATCAAAGCGGCGGAATTGAAGTGACGATAATGGTGCTTGATAAATGAAGTAATTGCAGGCATGTTCCTTGCTCCCGTTCCCTACGCTAACACAAGAAAATCAGGCTGGAGATGAACGCAGCAATATCTGCACGATGGAATAGTGCTCGTCAGAAAACCCTGCAATGAATTGTTGTTACTGAAGGTGAATAGGGGACGCGCGCTCAATGAAATCGGAAGGCTTTACTTGTCTTTGCGTATCGCTTAATTAATAGGGAGGCCGTGAGCTTCTTGCGCGAAGTTCGAGAGCGAACCCGAACCTCGCGCTTCACTCACCCTTTGCCGGTGTCAGATCTTGCATGCAGAGGCATTAAGACAAATACACGAGCATCGAACTTCTGGGGCCCGGACTACACGTCTGCGGTGAGGGTTGTGGCGATTTGGGAGAACGCGGTGTTGATTCCGGTTGCGAGATACCCCATGCCGGTGATTGCGCCAAACGCGATCAGAGCCACGACCATGGCATACTCGACGAGGTCCTGGCCTTCTTCGCGATCGAGAAGGTTGCGAACAAACAGGTACAAGTTGTTGCTAAGTGCGTGCATAGTTCCTCCGGAGGAATTGAAATGTGTGGGTATTCTCGCGATTCCTCTATTCAGTTGCAATGAAATACCGCAAACGTGCATCGATCGTTGGTAATCGAAAAAACCACAAAGGTACATGATTTGCGGACATTATGCGGTACCTACCTATCGGGACTTTCGTGTACCTTCAGTTTTGCGAGTAGGTTACTGCAGCGCAAAAGCTGTGCAGGTTCTCTACGATGAATCACTGATTTCTCGCGAATTGCGGAGATTAACCGAGGTACACACCTTCAGAAATCTCGCCAGAAGCCTCTGCGATGTATTCGGGGCGGCCCAAATCACGCCAGTAATATTGGTCCGCAGGAAATCCCAAGACCGGTTCCATTTGCCCGGCAAGACGCAGATACATTGGGATCACTGAGAAGGTACCTTCCTCTTCCATGACTGAGAAAATGCGCGGGGACAGGATGTGAATCCCGGAGAAGGCCAAAGCTCTCGGTTCTGCGACGGGGCGAACGAGTTCGGATTCGCCAGTGAGGCCGGCACGCCGTCCACAGAGGTGGTTGTTTTCATCGAAGAGAAGATAGCGCGAGGTAGGGCGATCTTGAACGGCGAGGGTGGCGAGGCCTTTGTGCTCCCGGTGAAAGAGGAGCATTCGGTCGAAGTCGATTGTGCTGAGAACATCGACATTGTGGACAAGGAAGGGTTCGTCTGAGTCCAGAAAGAAAGGTGCAGCCCGCTTGAGGCCGCCCCCGGTGTCGAGGAGGACCTCCTCGTAGGAGATCTCGATATGCATGCCGAAGTTCTGGTGTGCGCGGAGGTATTCGGCGATCATGTCGGCAAAGTGATGCGCATTGATGATTACTTCGCAAATGCCTGCCGCGCGGAGACGCGCCAGGGTGAGTTCCAGGAGTGTGCGGCCCGCGACTTCAACCAATGCTTTGGGGCGATCGTCGGTCAGTGGGCGAAGACGTGTGCCCAAGCCGGCAGCAAGAATCATCGCCTTCACAGGGCTACCTTCTCCGGGAAATTCTTTTCGAGTTCGATGTGGCGCACAACAACTTCAACTCCGTTGTTCAAGCGGAGGTGCCGCGCGAGTTGCTCTGCGAGAAATACCGATCGGTGCTGGCCTCCGGTGCAACCGAAAGAGACCATGAGGTTCGCAAAGCCACGTCGCTGTATGCCGCGACGCGTGGAATCCACGAGAGACTGCACGTGCACAAAGAATTGATGAACGCTCTCCTGCTGATTAAGGTAGTCAATTACGGCAGGGTCCTTGCCGGTAAGTTGCTTGAAGTGCTCTTCGCGGCCGGGATTGGGAAGGCTGCGCGCATCGAAAATGAATCCTCCACCATTGCCCGAATCATCCGTGGGCATCTGGTGGTGGAAAGAAAAACTGAAAATGCGCACCCTGAGTCTGTTTGCGTCGGCTCGCGAGGTGTTGCAGTTTTTCCGAAGAGAGCATGCCCTTGAAAGCATCCATTAATGCGGGTAGAGCGCACGGGAAGCTTAACGTTGTGGGCCAGCCAGCGAAGGTTTTTAAGGGCGTAAGGAACGGATTGGAGGAAATGGGGCTTGCGCTCGTAGAAGCCGCGGAAACCATATGCGCCAAGGGCCTGCATGATGCGGACGTAGACGTAGGCGTAGTAGTGCTCCATGAATGCAGCGCGGTCGAATGGGATGAATGCAGCGAGGCAGTCGAGGTAATGGTCGAGAAGTTGCTGGCGCAGTTCGGGTGGGAGATCAGCCTTTCCGTCGTAGAGAAGGGAAGCGATGTCGTATTGAAGCGCGCCTTTGCGACCGCCCTGATAGTCGAGAAAGAACGGTTCGCCCGAGCGGAGCATCACGTTGCGTGATTGGAAGTCTCGATAGAGAAAGTAGTCATGGGGCGCGGCGAGAAGCAGTTTAGTAAGGCGGCTGAAGTCGGTTTCGAGGGCCTGTTCGCTGAAGGCAACTCCGGCAAGGCGGAGAAAGTAGTACTTGAAGTAGTTGAGATCCCATGCAATCGACTGCCGATCGAAACTGGAGCGGGGATAGCAGACCTTGTAGTTGAGGTCCCGGCCGGCTTCGATCTGAAACAGTGGGAGGGTGGCGACAACCTTCCGATAGGCGTCGATGGCACTCGGGGAGATGACATCGCCGGTGCGATTCGCACTCAGGAATTCGAAAAGTGTAGTGTCGCCCAGGTCCTCTTCGAGGTAGGCATTTTCCTGCAGGTCTTCCGCGTAGATCTCAGGGACAGGCAAACCGTGACGACGAAAGTGGCGGGAAAACTCGAGGAAGGCGATGTTTTCTTCGCGCACCGGATAGACGATGCCGATGGCCCTGCGACCCGAGCCCGAAAGGCGAATGATGACGCGCCCAGAGCCGCCCAATTGGCCATGGAGTGGCATTACGTCGGCGGCGGGAACATTGAAGTGCTGCTCGAAGAGGCGCTTAAGGACGTCCATTGGTGTTTTTGCGCTCGTGCGCGGGCTGCTTCTCAAAGATAACGCAGGGCAGTCGAAAGAGTGAAAAGCGTGCTTGGTATCGGTGACGATTCGCGCCAATTCGCAAGTTCTCGTCCCAGCGCGAAGGGCGAGACTTGGGAATGTCTGCTTTTTCTTCGATAGACTTGATGGTATCGGTTCTGCGATTTGCAATGCCGGGCAGAATGCACGGAGACCAATGGGATTGAAGAAGAGCAAGTGGCATTTGCGAACGATCAGCGTGTTTGCATTGTTGCTGTGGGCTGCGGCAAGCCGGGCGGATAACAAGGTTCATACCAATCCGCTGAATATGGATCCACAGGTTCGTGACGCATACAACTATTTCTATCTGCTGGATTACCCGGCAGCGGTACAGCGGTTCGAACGCATTCACGAACAGCATCCGGGCGATCCGTATGCTACGGCTATGCTGTTGGACGCGGTGGTATTTCAGGAACTCTACCGTCAAGACCTTCTGGATACCACCTTCTACGCAAATGACGGATTTCTGACCGGGAAGCACGCGACTGATGAAGATCCGAAGAAGCGCGACCAGATCTTTGCCTTAGCTGACGAGGCGGTGCACGAAGCGGATGTGCGAATCAGCAACAATCCCAACGATGTGGATGCGTTGTTTGCGCGGGGCTGGGTGCGAAGCTTGCGCTGCACTTACGTTGCAATGGTCGAGCGCGGATTTGGCAGCGGCTTTCGGCTGGCGTCAAAGGCCAAGGATGACTGCGCGCGTGTGCTTCAACTCGATCCCGACTATGTAGACGCGAAGCTGGTCGTCGGAGTGTATGAGTACGTAGTCGGAGCATTGCCGCTGCCTTTCAAATTCCTGATCGGCTTTGTTGGGATTACGGGATCAAAGTCAAAAGGCATGGATCTTTTGTGGGACGATGCGCGGCGCGGGGAGGCCACAAGTGTCGAAGCGCGTACCGTGATTGCACTGTTCCTGCGCCGCGAAGGGCGATATAAGGAAGCAATTGAGGTGGTGCACAGCCTCAAGCAGGAGTATCCGCGGGACTATCTTTTCTGCCTCGAAGAGGCAAACCTGCGTAAGGACGCCGGGGAAGGAATGGCTGCGGCGCATGCCTACGAACAGGTGGTGGCGGACGGCAGCCGGCCGGGATATTTTGCTGAAGCGCGGCTGGAACTGGCTTACTTCGGACTGGGCGATGCTCTGCGGGGCCAGCGCCACTATGCCGAGGCGGCACGCGCCTATGAGCAGGCAGCCTGGTCAAAAGGCACAGGTACAGAGCTTAAAGTGCGGACCCTGTTGGCGGCTGGCGAATGCCATGACATTCTAGGCGACCGCCAGGCTGCACTGAAGGACTATCAGGCGGCGATTGCAGCTGGTCCGAATACGTCGCGTGCCGATACGGCACGCAAGCGGTTGAACACCTCGTATCATGGCAGCTAGTCACGAGTTAGCTCCTCTGGTAATCCCCGCACCGGAACCAAGGTGGATCCTGCTGCGTAATGATATTGTGGAATCGAAATGCGATTTCCTGGAGGTTGGTCATGCCGTTCTATTGTCAGCGTTGTGGAGCCGGATTGCCGCCGAGCGCGCGGTTTTGCTCGAATTGCGGGAACGTGGTGACTGCGGCGCCCCCGCCGCCGGGCAGGCCGCTGGTGCGGCCGATCGTGGGCCGCCAGATTGCAGGCGTGTGCATCGGCGTGGCGCAGGCGAATGGATGGGATGTCACACTGGTGCGCGTCCTTACCGTGGTCGGATGCTTGTTTACGAGCGGGCTGGTCGGCGTTGCCTATCTGGCCGGCTGGATCGGGATCCCTGAGGAACCGGTAGCAATGCCAGGTGGCTATCCGGCGAATGTGCCGGGGACATATCCACCGAACACTCCGGGCGGTTATCCTCCCAGCGTATGAGCAAGACGTACGTTTTGAACGGTGCGAGCCTGAGCTACTCCGAACTGGGCTCGGGTTTTCCAGTTATTTTCCTCCATCCGACACCTCTCGATCACTTCTACTGGCTTCCGATGATTGCGGAATTGGGTGAAGTGCGCGCGATTCTGCCGGATTTTCGCGGGCACGGTGCATCGGCATTAGGAACGGGGCTGCCAGTGGGCGGCTTCACACGCGTGCCCGACGCGCCGGTGCTGAGCATGGGTCAGCTGGCGGCAGATATGCTCGCGCTTATCGATCACCTTGCCTTGCCTGAGGCGGTATTTGCAGGCTGCTCGATCGGCGGGTACGTGATGATGGAGCTCTGGCGAAGGGCTCCTCTGCGCATTCGCGGGTTGGCCATTATTTGTTCGAAGCCGCAGCCGGATGCGGAGGACAATCTCACGAAGCGTGTGGAGACGATTGCTAGGGTCCGTCGCGAGGGAACGATGGGCGTCTTCGATGGGAATGCGCAGACGCTGATTGGAGCCAGCGCGCAGAAAAAACGGCCGGAAATCATTCAGGAACTGCGGGCGCGTATGACGCTGACTCCGGACGCCGTGATTGCAACGCAGGCAGGCCTTGCGATGCGGCCCGATTCAGTGCCAGACATTGCGGAGATCGATGCGCCTATTCTGGCAATTTGTGGTGGCGAAGACCCAGGCATTACAGAAGCGGAGATGCGGGCTTTCGAGGCGGCTGAAGGGGGATGTGAATTCCACCTTCTGGCCGACGCGGGTCACTTTGCGGCGTACGAGCAACCAGCCAAAATGGCTGCAATGCTGGCGCCATGGCTGCGCCAGTTTGAATTCTGATCTGGCAGATTCGAATTGCGAGAATGCGTCTGTGCAAGTGCGATAGGCTCAAAGCATCTCGTTCCATCACTGGAAGCCAATTTTGATTCCTGATTTGAAAAATGCATTTCGTCCCTTTCAACGAAGCGGCGCGCACGGCGCATTGTATTGCGATGGGGTTTCGCTTGAGACCCTGGGCAGGAAGTATGAAACGCCGCTCTATGTCTATTCCGCCGATCAGATTGTGGAGAGGCTGGAGATGTTTCAGCGCGCGTTTAAAGGTCGGGATCATCTTGTCTGCTATGCGGTGAAGGCGAATTCTTCGCTGGCGATCCTGAAGCTGCTGGCGGAACGTGGTGCGGGATTCGACATTGTTTCCGGTGGAGAACTGGAACGCGTGATTGCAGCGGCGCCAAAGGCTGTTGGCCGGGTTGTGTTTTCCGGTGTGGGAAAGACGGCGGCGGAGATCGATCGCGCGCTTGAGGTTGGCATTCTTGAATTCAACGTGGAGAGCGAAGCTGAGCTTGCGCTCCTTGGCGCACGCGCGAAAAAACTGAAGGTCAGAGGCGCGGTTTGCGCTGCGCGTCAATCCGGATGTATTTGCGGAGACTCATCCGTATATTTCGACAGGACTGCGGGAGCACAAATTCGGGATCGATATTCGCAAGGCTGCGGAACTCTATCGCGTTGCGGCGCGGAACAAGTGGCTTGAGCTGCATGGAATCAGTGTGCACATCGGGTCGCAGATTCGCTCTGCAGAACCATTTGGCGCAGCGATGGAACGGGTTTGCAAGCTGACAGTGCAACTGAAGCGCGAAGGAATTGTGCTGAAGGTCGTGGATGCAGGCGGTGGACTGGGCATTGATTATCACAGCGGCGGCGATGCCAAGGCCGTAACTCCAGCGGTGAAAGTGGAGGAGTATGCGGCGGCGATCGAGAAGGCGCTCGCGGGATTCGAAGGCAAGCTGCTGATCGAGCCGGGACGCTTCATCGTGGCGCAGGCCGGCGCGCTGCTGACGCGCGTGCTGAATGTGAAGAAAAACGGCAAGAAGACATTTGTGATCACGGATGCTGCGATGAACGATCTGATCCGTCCGGCGCTTTATCAGGCGTATCACGAGATTGTGCCGGTGAAGCCGCGTGCGGGCCGGGCGCGGTCGGTGGATGTTGTCGGGCCTGTGTGCGAGACGGGAGACTTCTTTGCGCGCGACCGGATGCTGAAGCCCGTTGAAGCAGGCGATCTGGTGGCGCTGCTGGATGCGGGCGCTTACGGCATGGCGCAGAGTTCCAATTACAATTCGCGCTTTCGCCCGGCTGAGGTGCTGGTCGAAGGGAAGGAGCATCGACTGATACGCCGGCGCGAAGAGTTGAAGGATCTGTTTGCGACTGAAGTCTTGTCGTAAGCTCGATCTGTTTTCGAGATTTATCAAGTGACGAACAGTACCACTGAAACTAGCGCGAACCTTAGTCCGTCCTGATAAGGTATCTCGCGGAGGAATTTGCAATGTTTTTTCGTACGCAGGCGTTGTGTGCCTTGGCGGCAACAGGGCTTTTGATGGGATTTTCGGCCAATCTAAATGCGGATTCGTTGAAAGTGAAGACGGAGCAGGGGAAGGTCGTTGGCAAAACGATCAATGACGGTAAAGTACGCGCGTTTATGGGGTTGCCATACGCGGCGCCACCTGTGGGCGATCTGCGCTGGAAGGCTCCGCAGGCGCCGGCAAAGTGGAAGGGCGATCGCGATGCAACTAAGTTTGGAGCGCATTGCGCGCAGCGACACGTATACGACGACATGGTGTTTCAGGACGCGGGGCCGAGCGAGGATTGCCTCTTCCTGAATGTTTACACGCCGGCCGACGCGAAGAAGAACAGCAAATTGCCGGTAATGTTCTGGATTCATGGCGGCGGCTACTCGGGTGGCGCGAGTTCTGAGCCGCGGCACAATGGCGATTTCCTGCCGTTGAAGGGTGTGGTGCTGGTCACCATCAACTATCGCCTTGGCGTGTTCGGGTTCCTGGTGACGGATGAACTGGCGAAGGAGAACAACGGCGTCGCCGGCAACTACGGCTTGATGGACATGGTGGCCGGATTGCAGTGGGTGAAGAGCAACATTGCAGAGTTTGGCGGCGATCCGAACAACGTGACGATCTTCGGCGAGAGCGCGGGATCATTTGCGGTGAGCACGCTGATGGCTTCGCCGATGGCGCAAGGGCTATTTGCCAAGGCGATCGGCGAGAGCGGCGCAGCCTTTCCGAGCGCCTTGAATCTCGGCGGACAGAGCGTTACGGAGCGGGCTGCGATTGATGGAAAATGGGTCGCAACGCTCGGCGTAAAGAATCTGGCCGAGTTGCGTGCGATGCCGACCGATAAGCTGCTGGAAGCAACAAAATCGAAGGGACCGACGGGGTTTGCGCCGGTTGTGGACGGCAAATTTTTGACTGAACCTGTTCCCGACACGTACGCGGCGGGCAAGCAGGCGCATGTGCCGTTGCTTGCGGGCTGGAACGCGGATGAGGGCAGCTTTATGGCCATGCGCGGGATGACGGTGGCGCAGTGGCAAGGGATGGCCAAGGGGTTGTTCAAGGACCGTGCTGATGAGTTCCTCAAGCTGTATCCGGGAGAGACGGATGCGCAGGCGCTGCGGTCGGCAGTCGATTTCGGAAGCGATCAGTTCATCGCATTCGGAACCTGGAAGTGGCTGGAGGCGCACCGCAAGACGGGTGAGTCGCCGGTGTACCGGTATCACTTCGAACTCGCGGCGCTGCCGAGCAAGTATCATCCGGGCACCTTTGCTTTCCACTCCGACGACATCGAGTATGTGTTCGGGACGCTGGATACGCGTCCGGGTGAAACGGTACGGCCCGAGGATCGGCAGCTAAGCGAGGCGATGATGACGTACTGGACGAACTTCGCGAAGAACGGCGATCCCAATGGAGCCGGAGTGCCGACCTGGCCGAAGTACGCCACCACGGACAACTCGCTGATTCACCTGAACAGCCCGATCACGGCGGGCCCGGACACGACACCTGGGCGGTATACGTTCCTGCTCGCAGGCATTCCGTCGATGCGCTTCTAGTTGAGGGACACCCATCCTCGCGGCTGGAAGATGTCGCGGGGATGGCCCCCATACGTGAAGAAAACCGTGCTTTTCCGTTGACAAAGACTTACATGGAAGGCGGTAATACGCTTGGAACGTGCGTGCTTTTTCTGGGCACACCGCCCGAACTAAACCGCTGTCAATTCCGACAGTTCTCTTCCCACAGATTGCCAACTAACATCCGCACGTAAGGACGAGATGGATGCTGGAACAACTCGCAGCGCGAGTCTAGCGCATGGCCCCACACTCTTTCGCGGTGGCCCCTTCTACCGCGCTCAGCTCGCAGCTAGGCTCATCAAAGAGGGTGAATGGAACCACGTAAGGCGCGTGGTCGTTGCAGTTGCCGTTTCCTGGGTACCTCTGGTTCTGCTCACTGCATTCTTTAATCCGTCTGGCCTTGTCTCACTGTTGACGAGCTATCGAGTTTATTCGCGTTTGCTCATCGCTGTACCAGTCCTGTTGATTGGGCAGACCATCATGGAATCTCGCTTCCAGATGGTTGTGCAAACCATCATCGACGCGCATTTGCTCGGGGACGAGGACCTGAAGCGCATGCAAGCGATTATTGCCACTCTGCTTCGCCTGCGGGACTCGTTTGTTCCCGAGGCAATCGTCATCGTTCTTGTGGCCGCGCATACAGTCATCGGGATAAGAACTGAAGTGGACGTATCGCCATGGCTCACGTATGGGGTTCCACCAGATATTCATCTCACCGAGGCGGGATGGTATGCAGTGGTTGTTAGTTCTGTCATTTTTCAGTTTCTAATGGGACTTAGCCTCTGGAAATGGCTTCTCTGGACGATCTTTGCGTTTCGACTGTCACAATTAGATTTAAAGCTCGTCCCCACTCATCCGGATGGAAACGGAGGGCTCGGATTCCTGGGTCTCACCCCCGTAGCCTTCATGCCCATTTCCTTTGCAGCGGCAACGGCCGTCGGTGCGTCGTGGCGACACGACATCCTCGCGCACGGGGCGAAACTGATGAGCTTCAAGCTGGACGCAATCGTCTTGGTGATCATCGTCGCCGTGGTTGCGCTGGGGCCATTGGGGTTCTTTGTGCCTCGCCTGGCTAAATTGCGTTATCAGGGAATCATCGATTACGGAGTTCTCGGACAGATCCAGAGCACCGAGTTTCACGAGAAGTGGGTTCGTCGACGGGTTGGCCACGAGGGCGAGTTCCTTGCTGCGCCAGAGAGTAGCTCTCTCGCCGACTTCGGGACGGCCTCAGCGAAGGTCACCCAACTGCGGCCGTTCCCTGCAGACCGGGGAGCTCTTATTGGATTGGCGATCTCAGTTGCGGTGCCGTTGTTGCCGGTGATTCTTGCAGTGATCCCCTTTATCGTCGTTCTCCAGGATCTCCTCAAAGCCATGCGCTAACTCGGTATCCACGGAACTTCGGAACATAGCTGCGAGTCCTCAGACGATTTGTCTATTGTTAGGTTGTTCCGGCATCGTCCCCGGGAGAACTCCAGACAATCCCATTGTGCGATAGAGAGCGGAAATAGCCTGCAAATCTGGCGCGGGAATTTTAGGTGTTGATTCAAGGGGTTAGAGAGTTTCTTTGCGTGGAGGACTTGACGTCGCAGGGAGAGGCGATCCCCCAGGTCTAAAAAACGAAATCTCCTCCTCACGAAGGAAGAACTGTTCGTTGGGTCCCAGGGTCTGGGACACCCAGTTTTCGTTCGGAATCGATTGCCCTGAATTCTGGGGAACAAAGTTGGTGGGAGTTCTGCGCTCCCACCCAAGCGGAGCTTGGATGGGGCACCCGCGCGAAAAGCAGATCCTTCACTCCGCCTACCCCATCGACAGAGACTGTCCACGGGGCCCCAAACCGCTACGTTCAGGAAGACAAGATCTTGCTTCTTCCCGGTTGAAAGTTTCCGAGACCAAGACTAGCGGTTGACGCCGGAGGCGGAGGCGAAGCCGGAGGCTTGCGCGGCGGGGATTTCGCTGGCGGCCTTGGGATCGGCGAAGGAGGATCCGTTGGCGTTGATCGCGTTGGAGTAGTCGGGGCCGAGGCCAAGCTTTTTAAGGGCCCGGGAGTCGGGCATCAGCTTGGTCTGCCAACCCTGGTCGGCCTGAAACTTCTGCATGGCGGCGACGGTACTCGAGTCCCATTGCCCGGTGGGCTCTCCGCTGAGGTAGTGCTCCCGGATGAGGGCTTGCTGGATGGCAGTGGCGCGTTCGGGAGCGATTCCTTGCTGGCCGTGAAGCTTTTTGTGGCGTGATTTGGAGCTGGCGCTTGTGGACCTGAGGGCATGGTGGGCCGAGCGTGCGTGCGTCGTCGAGGACTTTTTGTGAGTCGTGGTCGCGAAGGCCGGAACTGCCACAACCAAGGCGGATAGCAGAAAGGCCAGGCTTGCTCGGGATAGAAGCATGCTGGTTACCTCAAAGGAAAGTTCCTGGACGTGGTGCCAATTCCAATTGGCATCCATCGAGTGTGCCAACGAAAACCGTTTAGCACCAGAAGATTAAGAATGGCTACCAAAACGAAAGTTCGCACTTTAGAACCAAAGTTCAATATACAGGTGTACCTTCGGCGCTGGCGCCCGGTCTGTGATGGGCGTCCGCTTCGTTGGATGCGGGGGACGAGTCCGGAGTGGACTCCTCCCCCATTTTAAGCCTATTGCAATGTGCCGGCTGGGTAGTTGATCCCATTTTCAGGATGGCGCGGATCCATGACTTCGAAGACCACGTCATCGCCGGACTTCAGGTTTTTGACTACGGCATCGAACTGGTCCTTCGTGCCGGTTGGGTGCTTGTTAATGCGGACGATCACCAGGCCGGGTTCGAGGCCCGTAAGGTCAGCAAACGAGCCGGTGCGCACCGATTGAATAATGACGCCGGAGGTGTGCAACCGGGATGCGGTTTGATCGGTAACCTGGCGAACGACGAGGCCAAGCTTTTCGCCGGCTTCGCTGGAGTTGTCAGGAGCATTCTGCGGCTGCTGGCCAGTAAGATCGGCGAAGACCCTGTCGCGATCGCCAACGGTCACAGTAGCGTCGGCCTGCTTGCCATCGCGCAGGTAGCCGAGGCGAATGCTGGAGCCGGGTCGCCGGCTGGCGATGTCGTTAACGAGGTCATCTCCATCCTTGATGGAGCGGCCGTCGATGGTGGTGATGATGTCACCGGGCTTGATACCACCCTTGTCGGCGGGTCCACCGGGCTGGACCTGTTGGACGAGGACACCGTTCTTGAAGCCGTAGACACGATTAACAGCGCCGGAGAGGCCGGAACGGAACGAAATTCCAATGGATCCACGCGTTACCTTGTGGCTCGGGCTGATCAGGTCGTTGTAAACGGCGACAACAGTGTTGGAAGGCATGGCGAATCCGATGCCCTGATAGCCAGCCGACTGGGTGTAGATGGCGGTATTGACGCCGATGACTTCGGCATTCATATCGAGCAGTGGACCGCCGGAGTTACCGGGGTTGATGGCGGCGTCAGTTTGCAGGAAGTGCTGGAACTGGCCAGCGACGCCGGGCTCGATGGTGCGGTTCTTGGCGGAGATGATACCGGCGGTTACAGTCTGCGCAAGGGCAAAGGGGCTGCCGATGGCTTCAACCCAGTCACCCACCTGCGTCATATCGGAGTTGCCCATTTTGACGGTAGGCAGGGGGGAGTTGGTGTCGATCTTGATGACGGCAAGGTCGGTGGCCTTGTCAACGCCGATGACGCGGGCGGGGCGGCCGAGATCCTGCGTGTCGGGGTCGGTGGAGAGCTTGACGTAGATCTTGTCGGCCTTTTCGATGACGTGGTTGTTGGTGATGATGTAGCCCTTGGGATCGACGATGAAGCCGGAGCCGAGGGATTCGCGTACCTGGCCGTCGTCACCGCCGTCGCCCTGATCCGGGGCTTGCCCGCCGAAGAAGCGATTAAAGAAGTCCTGGAAGTTGTTGTCACCCTGCCCTTGACCCTGGCCTTGGCCCTGGCCCTGATCCTGATCTTCATCGTCATCGGGAGGATTTTGCGGGTTGGGCTGGACTCGGCTATGGGGATTCATGTGGCGATTCTTGAGGTCTGCTGCTTTGGGCAGAGTCTGGGTATTGATGTTGACCACTGCGGGCCCGACGGCCTTGGCGATCTTGACGAAGGCGTTGGGATCGGTAGGGGAGTTGACGACCTTGAGGGGTGTGGCATCGGTGCTGTCGCTCGTTCTCTCTTGTCCGCGCACTCCATGAGCTGCGAAAGAGCCGCCGATGATGACGGCAGAGGTGGTGGCGAGCAGAAGGAATGTCGATGCGAGACGGTGCGAGCGCAGACGTGCGAGGAGAGATTTCATTGGGTTCGAAGACCTCTTTAACGGGCTCAGCCAACGGGGCTGGGAAAATTCAAAGCACCAAATCCAAGTATAGAACCGCTCCGGGTTCCACGGCGACCCGGTCGGCTCTTTGAGCGTGGGATGCGGATTGCGGTCAGCGTGGAGTGTTCCTGTTTGAGATTGCAACGCGATCTATCGCTGATGTATAGACGGTGCGAGGGGCAAACTCGCCTCACGCATATGTTTCTGCTTTGAGGCAGGACCGATTTGTAAAACACGCTCCAGGAGCGATTGACAGCGTGAGTGAAATCTTCGTTTTCTTCAAAGAGCCGCGATGGCTTGACGATAGATACAACAATTGAGTTACCTAAGTATCTACTAAAGAGGGGGGTACGACATTACCCTGCGGTGAGAGAATTCACCGCAAGGTCAATAAAGCCATGTCAGCGGTCTTTGCAATTGAAGATTTTGCATACGAACACCTGAAAGCGAAGCCAGAACCCAGCCCTACAAACCGCCCCAATTCACTTTCTGAGATTGATGTGCGCAAGGGCGTTTTTGAAGACCTTGCCCTCAAGACTCTTTATGCCTCTGGTTCTCTCTCGGTTCTTGAACTGTCAGAAAAGCTCTGCGTCAGTTACGGGGTAGCGAACGAACTGTACTCTTCGCTTCGAGCGAGCCACTGCTGCCAGACGACAGGCATGGTCGGCACGGTTGCACAGATCGCCATCACTTCCGAGGGCAAGTCGAGAGCAGTCGATCTCTTTTCTCAATGCCATTACATCGGCGCCGCTCCCGTTGCTTTCGACAGCTATGTGCGGCAAGTCCGCCAGCAAAGCGCGGCACGCCGGGACGTACACCTGGCGGATGTGCAGCGTGCCTTCTCTCACCTCGTTCTTGACAGGGAAACGCTGCGGCAACTTGGAACAGCAATCAACTCCGGAAGCTCTCTTTTCCTCTACGGACCTCCCGGAACCGGTAAGACCACAATTGCAGAAGTGGTTTCGGCGGTCCTCGCGGAAGATGACGTCTGGGTACCGCATGCCATTGAGGTTGACGGGCAGATCATTACGATCTTCGACCCCACGGTTCATAAGCCGGTGACCAATTCTCAGGCCAGAAACTGCGATGCACGGTGGGTACGCTGCCATCGACCTTCGATACTTGTCGGTGGCGAGCTAACGGCTGAAATGCTCGATCTGCAATTCAATCCGGTTTCGAAGTTCTACGTCGGCCCGGTGCAGCTGAAAGCCAATAACGGCGTTCTGATCATCGATGATTTCGGGCGTCAGCGTATACGGCCGGAGGAGATCCTGAATCGCTGGATTGTTCCTCTGGACCGCAGAATGGATTTCCTTTCGATGTCGTGCGGCAAGAAGCTCGAGGTTCCTTTCGAGATGCTGGTCATCTTCGCTTCGAACTTTGCCCCGTCTGAACTTGTCGATCCGGCCTTCATCCGGAGGATCAAGACAAAGATCAAGATCGGGGCGGTCAGTGACGACCAGTTCTTCGACATTTTCTGCCAGGTGGCCGACAAGAAAGGGGTGCGTTTCGACCCCAGCGTTCCGCAACGTCTCATCGACTATATTCATCACGATATGAAGCAGGAACTTCGGTCCTGTTATCCGCTGGACATTGTGGACCAGGTCTGCTGGGCGGCTCGCTTCGACGGCAAGGAGCCGTATGTCGATCGGGCGTCGCTCGAGCAGGCAATCAAAGCCTACTTTTCGCAGGGCCCGGGCGAATCGATTGCGTCGGTCGCCTGATAGGTCTGCATTGCGCCATCACGGTTCAGTGTAGTACTCGGTCAACGTGCGGATGTGCAGATCAGGCCTGCTCACCTTTACTTCGAGGGCGTGCAATTCCACGCCCTTCTGTGCCGGCGGTGCATTGAACGAGATGGTGTAATACCAATCGCCGTCGTCAAGCAACCTGCCCAGGTCCGCGGCGACGTCTTCGCTTGCGGCCATCACACGACCGCCGGTCTGTTGCGCCAGGACGGGCAATGCGAGGCAGCTGGGTCCGGCGCTCTCCGGCGTTGCGGTTCCGGCCGTCAACGTGTGCAAATCCACGCGGGCAATCTCGGCTTCACGCGTGGCATCCCGCGGACCCACGGCATCAAGCGTCACCTGCGCGGCGCGCATATCGTGCAAAACGGTCAGGAGTTCCTGGAAGAATCCCTGGCGCGCCTTCTGCGATGCCTGCTGAAACTCCACATCGGAGAGCAAGGGCCATCCCGGCCCGACCCAGATGAGGAGGGTTCGCCCGCCGATTGCGAGTTGCTCTTGAGCGATGCCGTCGAGCGCGGAGACCGAATCCTTGAAGTGCACCTGCAGGCATGTGGCTGCACTCGCTCCGCCGCTGCCAGTACTGCCTGTGCTGAGCGCTTCAGCGCCGCCCCCTTTGACGGCTTGTGCCACTGAGGCATCCACGGGTACGCAGGCATTAGAGTGGAGGCTCTTGGTCATGTTCACGAAGGCACGACCGACCGCGTTCCGATCGGTTGTGGCGTTCGTGGCTTTTATGTGGCCGTTCGACCAGAGCACAAACGAAGTCGGGTAGGGCAGCGGACCGTGACTCTGTGCGAGAAATCTGAAAATGCCGTTCTTCTCCGCGTCCAGCGCCTGCGTCGTGCTGTTTACGGCGTCGAGAACGATGACTACCTCGGTAGCGTCATTCATCGCCTGGCCGTCGATGGAGTGGAACGCGGCCAGTTTGCGGGGTTGCTGGTTATCGAGGATGGTGAAATCCTTGGCGTCGAGGTCGGTGACGGGCTTTCCCACATCGTCGGTGACCTGCACGTTGATTGTGATGCGATGGGTGGCTTGGAATTGCCGATCGCGGTCCTCTTTGGGGCGAGTTTTCAGCGTCGGATACTGCGCAGCCAAGACCTGCGCTGCCAATGCAAGGATCGTCAGGCTCGCAGCGACGGTTCGTTGCTGAGCCTGACGACGCCACATCTTGCAATCAATCCTCATGCGACTACGATACTCGGACGATGCTCGGCTTTCACGGGTAGCGGAGCAACGTCAAAGATGCACTAGAAGTTTACATTGCACAACCAGGTGTGCAATTTCATGCTGAGCTCACAGTTCTACAGGGCCTCCCGTTCGTGCGCGAGATCGTGGGTCCCACCCACTACGCGATGAGACTACGTCATGGAAGAAGCACGGATTCTCGCTTTGCCAATCTCGTGAACGTTGGAGACCACAGTAGGATTGCTGGTGACGTTTATCCGACAACTAAAGGCGGGGCATGCCGGCGATCTTAGCGGGGATTGGGTGGCACATGGTGGGGGCGGCTTCGGCCGCTTCGTTTTATGCGCCGATTGAGAAGGTGAAGCGGTGGTCGTGGGAGACGACTTGGGCGGTCGCGGGCATCTTCTCATGGGTGTTGCTGCCCATTGGCGTGAGCTTTCTGCTGCTGCCCCATTTCGGGACCTTCTACGAGTCGATTCCACCGGGCGTGCTGTTGAAGATGGCGCTGTTCGGTGCGATGTGGGGCGTGGGGAATGTGAGTTACGGACTCACGATGCGGCACCTTGGGATGTCGCTGGGAATCGGCGTGGCGATCGGAGTAACGCTGGTGGTCGGGACCCTGGTGCCTCCGCTGATGCACGGTCAGGCGGCGATGCTATTTCAAACGCGCAGCGGGTTGCTGAATATGGCAGGGGTGCTGGTGGCGCTTGCGGGCGTGGCGATTGTGTCGAGCGCCGGACACATGAAAGAGATGCAGTTGAAGAGTGGCGGGCCAACGGAGTTCAACGTGATGCTGGGGCTGGCGCTGGCGGTGATGTGCGGCATCTTTTCCTCGGGAATGTCGTTTGCGATGGATGCGGCGCAGCCGATGCAGGCAGCGGCTCTGGGGGTTGGAGTGAGTCCGCTTTACTCGGCACTGCCGAGCTATGTGTTCATCATGGGCGGCGGTGCGCTGGTAAATTTTGCCTATTGTTTTGGACGGCTGGCAACGGTGAAGAAGATTTCGCTCAGGGAGGATCTTCGGCAGCCGCAGGGAACGGTGCTGAGGAACGCGGCGCTGGCGGCGACGGGCGGAATCATGTGGTATTTGCAATTCTTCTTTTATGCGTGGGGTGCGGCGAATATTCCGCAGCGACTGGGCTACGTGAACTGGATGCTGCACATGAGCGGGTATGTGTTGTTTGGTGGAATCGTGGGGCTGGCGTTGGGCGAGTGGGCCGGCGTGACCAGCCGGCCGATTCGCCTGCTGTGGGTTGGGATCCTGGTGATTATTGCGGCGGCGAACCTGGTGGGGATGGGGCTGGCGACGTAGGAACAGTTGTCAGTGATCAGTGGTCAGTGTTCAGAACAATGCCGGAGCTTTTGGGCTCCGGCATTGGTGCGTTGCGGTGCAACTTCGCTAATCGATTGTTTGGTTGAGGCGGAGGTCGCGGGAAGAGGCGCCTACGCTGACGGTGCGCTTGCCTGAGGCGGTGGTCCACTTTCTGATCTTTGGTGGACCAGTACTGGAGCTGGCGTGGGGCTACGTGGAGGGTGATGGATTTCGATTCGCCGGGGTCGAGGCGGACTCGATCGAAGGCTACGAGCGCACGCACAGGAAACTGCACCCCGTCGGGAGCGTTGCCTGGAGCGCCGAGGTAGACCTGTGGAACTTCGTCGGAGGCCATCGTGCCGGTGTTCTTGATATTGACCCTCACGTCGAGGCCGCCGTCGCTGGATTTGGAAACGGTGAGGCCGGAGTAGTCGAAGGTGGTGTAGCTGAGGCCATGTCCGAAGGCGAAGATGGGCTGGATGTTCTCCTTGTCGAACCACCGGTATCCAACGTTTACGCCTTCGCTATAAGTGGTTTTGTGGTCCACGCCCTGCTTCGAACGCTCCGGGTGCTTGGGATCGGTGGCGGGGTAGTCATCGAGGCTCTTTCCCCAAGTGACGGGAAGACGGCCTGCGGGACTTACCTTGCCGAGGAGCAGATTTGCGGTTGACCAGCCGCCTTCATCGCCGGGCCACCACATTTCCAGAACGGCTTTGACCTTGTCGACCCACGGGAGCGCGACGGGTTGGCTGGTGTTGAGTACCACTATGGTGTTGGGATTGACGGCGGCCACTTCTTCGACGAGTTTGTCCTGATCGCCGGGAAGCCCAAAGACGGGCTGGAGGCGCGTCCAGAGGAAGACAACAGCAACTTTAGCGTTCTTGGCGGCGGCAATGGCATGGTCGTGATCGGCTTTACGCTGCTCAGGTGTGTACCAGTTAAGGCGCACCTGCACGGGCGAATTGGAACTGTCGGGGCTGGTGCTGATTTCGATCGCGTGTGGCCCGGCGGTGAGTTCGACGGCGCGACGAACGTTATCAAGACCGTCGGTGGTGGGGATGGCGTTGTCCTGATTGGCTTGGAGGATGTCGCCATGAACACCGCCCTGGAACGCACCTGTGGAGGCGAGGCGTTTGCCATCGAGGGAGATGCGGGCGTTAGTGCCGAGAGCCTGCAGGTAAATCCAATAAGTGCCGGCGTGGGGCGGAGTGAGCGTACCTTTCCACGTAACGATGGAGCTGGGCGGAAGTGGATTGCCGCCTTTGACGGTGAAGCTGATTTGCGCGTCCGTTTGTGTGGCTGCGCTAACGGAATTCGCTGAAGGTGTGGAGACGATGGAACGCTGCAGGCCGGGCTGACCTTCGTGGCTAAGAGCGCTGGCGGGGATGGTGGTTCCGGTCATGTCGTCCGCGACAGCGAAGCCTATGGCGGAGTTGCCGGAAATTTTCTTCATTGCGGCCAGCGGGCCGATCTGACGCTCCGGCAGGCCAACTGACCGTTCGCCGTTGATGCCGATGGAGTCGACCTGACCGGCGGTGGGTCCGATGAGGACGACCGACTCGAGTTCGTCGTGCTTGAGTGGCAGGATGTTGCCCTCGTTCTTGAGGAGGACGGCGGCATCCTCGCCGGTTTTCTCGATGATCTTGGCGTTCTCTTCGATCGATTGCTCTGTGACTTCATGCTTCGACTGGCCATCGAGATAACCGAAGTGGACGATCTCATAGAGCACGCGGCCAGCGGCGCGGGTGACGGTGGCTTCAGTGACTGTGCCGTTTTTCAAGGCCTCGGGCATTTTTTCCGGACTGAGCTTGACGCCCCAGTTGCCGCCGCCGCCGTCGGACTTGGGCGCGGGCTCCTCCGGGATATGGCCGCCAAACATGTCGGTGTTGGCTTCGATTGCGGACCGAGAAGGTGGCGGAGGAATTGGCCGAGAGTCAAAAAATGATGTGATGCTGAAGCCGTGTGACTTGGGATCGGGTTCGCCGGGCATCTCCATGTCAAGGCCGGCATTGATGAAGTTGACGGCGTGCACGGCGCCCCAGTCGGAGGTGACGAAGCCCTTGAATCCGATCTGATCACGCAGGATGGTGGTCAGCGTGTCCTTGTTGCCGCAGGCAAAGGTGCCATTGAGGCGGTTGTAGGAGCACATGATGGAGGAGACGTCGGCGCGACGGATCGCGGCGTCAAAGGGCGCTACGTAGACTTCATGAAGAGTCTGGTCGTCGATGAAGATGTTTCCGCTGTTGGAGTCATATCCGACATAGTGCTTGATCTGCGCCATGACGTGTTGCGACTGGATCCCTTTGACTTCGCCTACGGCCATTTCGCTAGTGAGAAAGGGATCTTCGCCGAAGGTGTTGTATCCGCGACCGAATTCGAGATCGCGATCGATATTGACGAACGGCTGCAAGGCGACGTCGATGCCGAGAGCGCGCGCTTCACGGCCGATGACGAGGCCATTGTCTTCAGCGTCTTTAACACTGAAAGTCGCGGCAACGCCCATGGTGGCGGTTTCGCCCTGCGATGGATGGCGCGTGAGCACGCCCGGAGGTCCGTCGGCGAAGCGAAGGCCGGGGATGTGGAGGCGCGGGATGCCGGCCAGATATCCGGCCTGTCCCTGGTAGACGGCGGGATCTTCCTGCGTGCCATGGATGAGGGTGAGCTTCTCTTCGAGTGTCATCTGGCTGAGAAGTTTGTCGACGCGCGCGTCGCCAGTGACCACGGGGACCGATTGAGCGAGTGCAGATGCTGTGATTGCGAACGCTAAGGTCGCGATGAAAGTGCGCATTACGCAGCGCACAGACTTCAATTGACGGAGTGGACTTGCTGGATGCATCTTCGCCCCCTTGGTTTTTCGAAGCGCCTGGCAGTTTGCAGGCGTTCGATGGAAGGAGCCAGATAAACGATTGATCTGGCTCCTTTGGTTACGGCAAGCAAGTGTATAGCAAGGGGGCAGTGTGTTGCTGTGCGCAAGATTTGCGCGGGTGTCTCGGCTTGCGGTTAGTAGCCGATGGTGAAGCGGGCGCGCTGGTGAGCGGGCTTTTCCAACTCGTCAACAAGGGCGATGGCGTAGTCCTCCATCGAGATGCGGCTGTTGCCCTGCGCATCGGCGATAAGCTGGTTGGTGCCCAGGCGGAACTTGCCGGTGCGCGTGCCCGGCTCGAAGAAACCAGCGGGACTGAAATAGGTCCAGTTGATGTCGGACTTCTCAAGAAGGCGAAGCGCTTTTTCATGCGAGGCTGCGATGGGGATCCATTCAGCGGGGAGATGGCCAGACTGGAGGATGGTGACGCCGGGCGCGACTTCGAGCGAGCCCGCGCCCCCGACAACGATAAGCCGGGTATTCTTGTCTACTTTGCGGACGGCTTCGATCTGACGCTCCGTGACGCCGAGAAGCTGGTCGGTGTCGTCGGGCGGAGGAGCATAAGCACTCACAACTGCATCGGCTCCGGAGATGACGGCGGCGATCTTGTTTACGTCGCCGAGGTCATCTTTTGCGGCTTTAACACCCGGCGGAATGCCAACTGGATTGCGTGCGACAGCGGTGACACTGTGTCCGCGCGAGAGGAGTTCGGTGAGGATGCGGCTGCCGGACTTTCCGGTGGCGCCGAAGAGTACTACGTTCATGGCTTTCTCCTGAGGAAGGCGTGGCGAGTCTTCCGTCAATTTGGATGTGAGAGCAGGAGAATCGCTTCGAGAAAATATCGTGGTGAAATCTAAGGAGAAGCAGATCCTTCGCTCCGCTTACCCCACAGCCCTTCGGCTGCGGGGCCCCAAGCTTGCTGCGCTCAGGAGGACACCCTCAGTTAGTGCGCGAGGATGAGGTCTCCGGTTAGTGGCGCCGAGATTCGGGGACCACGTAAAGGCGTCTCCGCTCAGCGACTGTCTTGGCCCCTCTACGCTCCGGATGACGCTTAGACGGCGGTCAATTCGGGGAGCGGGAGGTCCTTGTCGAGGCCGGTGGAGATGAGATCTTCGCGGAGCTTCTCGATGGTGGAGAACTGGATGGCAATGAGGCCAAGAGCGCGGGCAGCGTCGATGTTGGCCTGCTTGTCGTCGATGAAGAGAGATTCTTCGGGGCGCGTGCCGAGTTGATCTAGGGCGAGGCGATAGATGGCGGGGTCAGGCTTGGCCATCTTGTGCTGGTAGCTCCATACAAGAACGTCGAAGCGCGGGAGCCAGTCGAATTCGCGCTCGATGTTTTTGAGGACAGTGTCGCCCATGTTGGAGAGGATGGCGGTGCCGATGCCGCTCTGCTTGAGCTGCTGCTGCCAGGCGAGCATGGCGGGGTTTTGCGTGGTCCACATGCGCGCGTCCCAGAGGTTGAGTTCGTCGATGGCCGCCGTGTCGAGGTTGAGTTCGGCATCGCGGACGAGGTTCTGCCAGAATTCGAGACCGGTCAGTTTGCCTTCGTCGTATGCGTGGCGGTCGGCCCAGTAGATGGCTTCAAACTGATCGTGCGGAAGGCCGGTGATGCGGAGCATGGCGTCATGCGCTTCGGCGCTAGGTTGTCCGGTAAGAACCATTCCATAATCGAAGATGACGGCGCGCAGAGACAAAGCTCCTCCTATGAAAGCGCCGTGTATGGTGTAGGTGGCGCTGCTTCTATTGTGAAGGATCAAACAGGGATTAGGGATTAGGGAAAAGGGAACAGGGAGTAACAGGCGAAGACCGCGATGACGTTTTCTCAAAGAACGAATTGGAATACGGAGGAGAGCGCTCTGGCGCGGGCACATCGGCTGCGGGTGCAGGCGGGGTCGCCGGTGGCGGATCTGACGGCTTCAAATGCAACGCGATGCGGGTTCAAGTACGACGCGGAGTTGCTCGCGCCGCTGACGGATGTGCAGGCGCTGGACTACGATCCACAGCCGCTGGGATTATTGCGAGCGCGGGAAGCGGTGTGCGCCTATTACGCGGATCATGGTGTGACGGTTTCTCCGCAGCGAGTGGTCCTCACGACGAGCACGAGCGAGGCCTACAGCTTTTTGTTCAAGCTGCTGTGCGATCCCGGGTCCGAGATTGTTGTGCCGCAGCCGGGATATCCGCTGTTTGATTTTCTCGCGGTGCTGGACGATGTGCGGATCAAGGGTGCTCCGCTGGTGTATGACCACGGTTGGCAGATCGAGCCGGAGGGTTTTCGGCGCGCGATTACGCCGGAGACGCGGGCGATTGTGCTGGTACACCCGAATAATCCGACGGGTCACTTTACGAAGGCATGGGAGGCGGAGGAACTGGCAGCCATGTGCCGCCAGCGTGGAATTGCGCTGATCGTGGACGAGGTGTTTCTCGATTATCGATTTGGCGACGCCGAGGCGGCGAGTTTTGCCGAAGGGCTCGATGGCGTAGATGTGTATGTTGTGAGCGGGCTGAGCAAGATTGCCGGGCTGCCGCAGATGAAGGCGGCGTGGATTGTCGCGACGGGACCGAATGTCGATGCCGCAGTGGCGCGACTTGAGGTCATTGCCGATACGTTTCTTTCGATGAACGCGCCGGTGCAGGGAGCGATGCCCGCGTGGATCGCGGGCCGTGGGCCGATCCAAAAGCAGGTTCGTGATCGGGTCGAGGCAAACCTCGCGGAGCTGGATCGGCAGCTTAGGGAAGTGGATGTGGTGCGGCGGCTGGTGGTGGAGGGCGGGTGGTACGCGGTGCTGCGGATTCCGGCACTGCAGCCGGATGAACAGACAGCGCTGGAGCTGCTGGAGCGTGGAGTCTGGGTACATCCCGGGTACTTCTTTGGGATGGAGGAGTCGGGGTGGTTGGTGGTCAGTTTGCTAGGACCTGTTGAGGAATTTAAAACAGGTATGAAAGGGATTGTTGACTATTTCAGAACGCATCAAGCTGATAACAATTGTCTAGTCTCGGTTAAACCATAATTTTAGATAAATACATGCATCTAATTGAAACTACAATATGTACTTCATTCCACAAAGAGCAATCACTCGAGAATCACTTTAAGAACGGATTCGTCTTACGTTCTGTGCCGATCATGGTGGTGGGGCCGTGGCCGGGGACGACTTTAGTCTCATCGGGCAAGGTAAGCAGGCGGGCGCGGATGGAGTCGAGAATCTGGTCGTAGTTCCCGCCGGGCAGGTCGGTGCGGCCGATACTGCCGGCAAAAAGGGTGTCTCCAGCGAGGACCATCTTGAGCGGAGCGAAGTGCAGGCAGATGGAGCCGCGCGTGTGACCGGGGGTGTGGAGGACCTGGGCGGGGTAGTTGGCGAGGCCGACGTTGCGGCCGTCGGTGAGAGCTTCGTCGGGTGGGGCGGTTTCCGGCGTCGCGACGCCGAGCCATGCGGCTTGTTCAGCCATGATCTTTAGCTGGGGAAGATCGTCTTCATTGAGGAAGATGGGGGCACCGGTGAGGGACTTAAGCTTGAGCGCTCCGCCGATGTGGTCGATGTGGGCGTGGGTGATGAGGATCTGCTTGAGAATGAGGCTGAGAGCACTGAGTCGGCGATGGATGCGGCTGACCTCGTCGCCGGGATCGATGACGATGGCCTCGCGAGTTTCTTCGTCGCCCAGGATGGTGCAGTTACATTGCAACGGGCCGACGGGAAAGGTCTCGAGGATCATCGGTTCATTGTAGAGCGGCCGCACGCGCATGCAGACAGCAAAGGAAGAGGCAGACCATCAATGGTCTGCCTCGGAACTTGCGGCGCCGCGAGGGCGGAACTTATTTGCGCGGGCTTTGCCGGGGCCGACGATGAAGCGGGCTTGATGTCGTCGAGCACGGAGTGCGATTGGCCAGAGCGAACGAAGAGGACCGTGAGCGAGAGTGACGTGATCATGAAAATGATCGCGGACCAGGTTGTGAGCCGGGTGAGCACGTTGGCTGCTGCGCGGGGTCCGAAGGCGGTCTGCGAACCCTGTCCGCCGAATGCGCCGGCGAGGTCGGCCGAACGGCCCTGCTGGAGGAGGACGACTCCGATGAGGAACAGGCTCACGATGACGTGGATCACGATGACGAAGTAGAAGAGAATCTGCATTGCGTAAAGCTGCTTTCCGAATCTTGTCCGGTTGGCCCGGGCAGGAGAGTCTTTGGTGCGGAGGAGGGGACTTGAACCCCTATGCCTTGTGGGCGCTAGCACCTCAAGCTAGTGCGTCTGCCAATTTCGCCACCTCCGCGAGGTGAACCTGTTAAGTATATCAAAAACAGTGGTTCGGTGAAGGTGGCCGGGGGTGAGGCGAGCCGAGCGTTTGGCGGATTGGAACTGCGGCATGAATGAGCCGCTTGGCCCCAGATCGCAAGAAGCAGGTCCTTCACTTCGCCTTCCCCACGAACGGCGAATCGTTCGCGGGACCCCACTGCGCTTCGTTCAAGGATGACACCTCCGGCTGGTGTGCTAGTGCATGCGGGCGCGCATGCGCTTTTCGGCGTCGGCGGACCAGTATTTGCAGTCGAGGCGGATGAAGACCGAGGAGTAGGGGATGGTCATGGTTGTCTTGAGGACGAGGACATGGAATTGTTTGCTGGTCTCGTCGATCTGAGAGATTACGCGCTCGTGGGGAAGAGACTCGATCGTGTAGTTGCTGAGAATCTGGGCGATCTGGGCGCGGTAGGCGGAGGCGCCGGGGGCATCGTCATCGGGGACGAAGGGCAGCTCCTTATCCATATAGATGAGCGGGCGCACGTGGATGGAGTTGTTGACCGCGCCGAGGACGTATTGGAGGACATCCAAGTGCGAGACGTTTGTTTCGATGGTTTCGACTCCCGGCGAGGACTGGAGCGGATAGGCGGAGTCAACGATGAGGATCCAATTGCGATGGCCGAGGAGAGGCATGGATTCGGTGACGCGCGCTTTCCAGTTGGATTGAGCTTTGAGAAGTGGTGCGGTGACGATGATTGTCGTAAGGACGAAAATGAGCCAACGTTTACGCATCAAAAGCTACCTTTCTGTTGGGGCTGATACCGATTCACAAACCAGCGAAAGATTTTTTCGAGGCAGGTTTCTGGACTCCCGATGGCGACCAAACTTGCTTCGCCAGCGAAGTCTACAGTTGTACGGTACGAAACATGGTTGAAAGCGAAGCCTTCGGAGCGGTTCAGTTGTCTAATTTGTCTGGAAACATCGCGAAAGACATCCGTAGATGTTTCGACTCCGCTTCGCTGCGCTCAACATGACAAGCCGCTTTTGCCAGCATTCTATCGGCACTGAGACGTTAACACTCTATGAGGCGTTTCATCCATACTGCCAGGGCTTGCTGGTCGGGTGAGCCAGCGGCGTGGGCGGCGTGGACGGCGCGGCGGTCGACTTCGGGGCGGTTCTGGCTGATTTTGAATTTACCTTCTATACGCGTGATGGGAATGCGGAAGCCGACGATGCCGGCGAGCATCGTGCGACGGAATCCGTCGGGGAGACTGCGCCATTTTTCGGCGTAGGCGGGGTCGTTGGCCTGAATGAGGCCGGCAAGGAGCGCGTCTTTTCCAGGATCGTCTTCGATGAGCTCGAGGGTGCCGTATGCGTGGATGGCGATGTAATTCCAGGTGGGAACTGACAGTTCTTCGGCGTAGAGCGACGGACTGACGTAGCTGTGCGGGCCGGGGAAGACGACGAGGGTTTCGCGGTTGGCGAGAGATTGCCAATGGGAGTTTGCCTTGGCGAAATGACCTTCGAGAACGCCATGCGGGCCTTCGTCCTTCACAACGAGAGGCAGATGCGTGGCATGATGCGAGCTTTCGCCGACTGTTGAATTAAGTGGGCCGATGAGAATGGCGAAGGAGTAGGCCTGCATGGCTTCGATGAGGATGGAGCGATCGGAGACCTGATTGAATTTGGGTGTGTACATCGGGCTCCTGGGGAGGTGCGAGGTTGGGCTTGGTAATTCAACGTTAATGGTCCGGGGAGGAGACTGCAAAATCCTCTCGCCAACAATCTGCATTGGCAGGTATGGGGAGGAGTGCTAGTCTCCAGAGAATTCATGATTTCAGTGGAAAGGTTGCGAATGGAATTGCAGACACAGCAGGTCGTTGAGGATCAGACATTCCGAGTGAAGAAGCGAGGGATCTGGCCGGCGGTGGGGCTGATGTTTGTGGCGCCGCTGGTGGCTGAGTTTCTGTTGGGAAACCTGCCGGTCAAGCTGCTGCCGGCGCTGATTGTGCTGGCTCCGATGTACGGCGGCGGAGCGCTGCTGATTCGTGAAGCGGTACGGAGGACAGGGCGGGGATGGCCAAGCATTCTGTTGCTGGGCATGGCGTACGCGATCTTTGAAGAGGGCTTTACGACGCAGTCGCTGTTCAATCCGAATTATCTGAAGCTGAACCTTGGATTGTTGACGCCGGCGTATATCCCTTCGCTGGGAATCGGGGCATGGTGGACGCTTTGGATGCTGATGGTGCATGGGATCTGGAGTATTTCGACGCCGATTGCGCTGGTTGAAGCATGCGTTCCGGATCGCGCGCGAACGCCGTGGCTGGGGCGCGTTGGGCTGGTGGTTGTGGCGCTGGTGTTCTTGGTCGGAGCCTGCGCAAATGCGGCGATAGGGTACAGGCAGGATCACTATTTGGCATCCAAAGCGCAGTTTATTGGAGCGGCAGCGGCGATTGTGTTGCTGGTGGTTACTGCATTTCTGATTCCGGTGCGTCGGGAAGATGCACCTGGCGGAACGGTGCCCTCGGCGTGGATAGTCGGTGCGGTTGCGCTGCTGTTTGGGTCGGTGGCTCTGTCGGTACCGAAGGACTGGGGATGGGGAGCGGTGGCGGCGCTGCTTGCGCTGGATGCGGCAATGTTGCTGCTGGTGATTCTGTGGTCGGGCGGTTCGGGTTGGGGACTGAAAGATCAACTGGCGCTTGGGGCGGGTGCGGCGCTGGCGTATGGATGGCATGCGTTTCTGCAGCATCCGGCGGTGGGGAAGCTGGACGCGAGTGTGCGGGTGGGGAATGCGATTTTTCTGGCTGGAGCGATTGCGCTGATCTGGTTTGCGGCGAGAAGGAACGCTGTTGGCAGCGGTAAGGTCGAGGCCTGATGACGCGTGTCGGGTTCCATAGCATCCTTTCCCAGGTCTCAAAAGCGAGACCTGGGGCACCCAATTTTGTGCTGATACAAACTAGAAGCAGCAGCAGATCCTTCGCTCCGCGTGCCCCACTTCGTGGAACCCCAAGCTGCTCCGCTCAGGGCGACACGCGCTTTGTAGGGCTAGCGTCCTCGGCACGACTGAAGTCTTGCGCTGAAACAAAACGGTTGTCATCTTTGCTTTTCCACGTCTCAAATCCGAGACATGGGGCACCCAATTTTTGCGCTGATACAAACCAAAAGCAAACAGCAGATCCTTCGCTCCGCTTACCCCACTGCGTGGGGCCCCAAGCCGCTCCGCTCAGGCTGACACTTCTTGAAGGGAATATCAGGCCAGTAGCGCCGCGACATCGCTATTGAATGCGTTCGAAGCGGAAGCCGGCTTCGCGTAATGCGTGGCTGATGGCGGTGATGTGGGTGGCGCCGCGGGTTTCGAGGGTGACGTCGATGACGGTTTCGCCGAGGCTGACGCCGTAGTAGGCGCGGTTGTGGATGGTTTCGACGATGTTGGCGCGTTCGCGGGCGAGAATCTGCGTGAGATGCAGCAGGGCGCCGGGGCGGTCCTGCAGATAGACGCGGACGCGGAGGAGGCGGCCGTCTTTGACCAGGCCGCGCTCGATGATCTTGGCGAGCAGCGTGACGTCGATGTTGCCGCCGCTAGACGAGGACGACGGTGCGGCGATGGCGGAGATTGGTCTTTGATTGCACGACAGCGGCGAGTGCGGCGGCGCCGGCGCCTTCGGCGAGGGTCTTCTCCTGTTCGAGCAGCATGAGGATGGCGCTGGCGATCTCTTCGTCGTCGACGGTGACGATTTCGTCGACGTAGCGGGAGACCAGAGGAAGGGTGATGTCGCCGGCGCGGCGGACGGCGATGCCGTCGGCGATGGTGGCCTCAGCGGCGATGGTGACGGGCGCACCGGCTTCGCGGGCGCGGAGCATGGAGGGCAGGCGCTCAGGCTCGACGCCGATCGACGCGGATCTTGGGGTTGGTTTCCTTGAGGGCGCAGGCGACGCCGCTGATGAGTCCGCCGCCGCCGATGGGGACGACGACGGCTTCAATGTCGGGGACCTGTTCGAGCAGTTCGAGGCCGATGGTGCCCTGGCCGCAGATGACTTCAGGGTCGTCGAAGGGATGGATGAAGGTGCGGCCTTCTTCGACGCGGCGACGCAGCGGCTTCGTCGCAGGCTTCGTCGTAGCTGGCGCCGTGGAGAATGACTTCAGCGCCGTAGGCGCGCGTGGCGGCGACCTTGATCTGCGGAGTGGCAAGGGGCATGACGATCTGCGCGCGGATGCCGCGCGCGAGGCGTGGAAGGCGACGCCCTGGGCGTGATTGCCGGCGCTGGCGGCGATGACTCCGCGCTTGCGCTCGGTTTCGCTGAGCGTGAGCAGCTTGTTGAGCGCGCCGCGCTCTTTGAACGAGCCGGTGCGCTGCAGGTTTTCGAGCTTGAGGTGCAGCGGCAGGCCGGTAAGCTCGGAGAGGTGGTGCGAGAGCTGGCAGGGCGAGACGTGAATGGAGTTCTCGATGCGCGCGCGGGCCGACTGAATGCCGACGAGGGATACGGGTTCCAAGAAGAGCTCCTCGTTCAGAAAAAGTGGCTGAAAATGCGAAAACCACCAACCGCATTTGCGGGTGGTGGCCTGGGTGTTGCTTGAACTACTGGAATCTGGTTCGTCAGGCTTTTCCCGCGCGCATGTTGTGGCTGCTAATTCGAATGGCGGGAATGGACACGACAGCGTGCAGCGCGGAGGACTGCCCGACAAGCGATCGCGTTGAGGCTGGAGTTGTGCATGACGTTGACTTGAAGTAGAGCAGAGGTGAGCGCGGCGCGTCAAGCAGTTACGGAGCTCTGCGGTTCGACCTGCCAAGGATTCGCGCGCGGCTTCCTTGAGCCTGGTGATCCTGTTGAGCGCGAACTGGAAATAGACGAAGGAGAATGAACAGCGTGAGGAACCAGTTCAGGCGCAGGTTGATCGGTTCACGGCGATTGTAGTGTTCGAGCAATTCCTCCCGGAGTTCATATATGACGACGATCCAGAGGAGCCAGGAGAAGAGAAAACCAACCCCAATGACGAGCGAAGCGATGGCCCAATAGAGCGAGCTGGACTGCGGGATCGATCTTGCGAATCCAGATGCAGAGATAGGTTGGCCAGGCCGCGGCGATGACATAGACTGGCAAAATTGCGATAGGGCTCGGGGACGAGCCAGAACGCCAGCGCTTCAGCGGCGATGATACTCAGCAGGAGAACAGCCCAATGGACACGAGGCGGAGAAGGAAAGGAAGAGCCGTGATTGGCGGCCAATCGGGACGGGGGATTGGCGCATACCGTATGTCTACCCCGAAGCCGCAGACCCTAAAACCTAAAAGATGTCGATAATCTTGGGAAGGCATCGAGCTCGATAAGTTGCTGGCCCTCCGGAGGGACTGCAAAGTGTCGCATGCTCCAGAATCCATGTGTCTTTATGGAAGAGAAACACGGCGTGAAGGCCGGCCGCGAGCGCGGGATTGATGTCGCTTTTGGGGCTGTTTCCGATCATCCAGCTGGCATGTTGCGTGAGCTCGTGGCGGAGCGATGACGGCGCGGTAGGTCGGGGGATCTTTTTCGGCAGACGATTTCGACGGCGGAGAAGTATTTTGCGAGGCCAGAGCGGCGGACCTTGTCGGCCTGCTCGGCGTGATCGCCTTTTGTCATCAGGATGAGATGGTGGCGCGAAGCGAGGTCGCGAAGGGTTTCATCAACTTGCGGCAGAAGCTCGATCTCCTGCTCGGCGATGGAACTGGCAAAGCCTACGACGCGCTGGCGCTTGTCTGCGTCCGATCGGCTCCGGGCTGAGGCGCTCAAAACAGGTGACAAGTGAGCGTGTGAAGCTGGGCAGACCGTAGCCGTGCGCGAGGATGGTTTCGCGCTCGACGGCGTTGAGCGCCTGGCGGACCTGAGCGGGCGAGTACTCGTGGTGGTTGAGATAGCTGATAAAGGCGGCGATGGCGCGTTCGAAGTAGACGTTGTTTTCCCAGAGGGTGTCGTCGGCGTCGATGAGGAGGGTTTGTCCCGCAGGGAATTGAGGCATAAGCCTATCGTACAAAAAATGGTTGACTGCTACTTTGCGGCGGCGGGCAATGTGTAGTCGAACTTGTAGGAGTGTTTGCCGGCGGCAATGATGATTTCCATGATGCCGGCGATGCCGGCGAGGTCGCCAGTGCCCGAACCGGGAACGACGCTGACCTTGAGATCGAAGTTACCGCCCTGCATGGTGCCGGTGTGCTGCAGGGCGAAGGAACCGGCGCGGCCGTGGAGGGTTCCAGTGATCTGTTCGATGGCCACATAGCCGGCGGTTCCGGTGGCGGGATTTCCTGCGCCGAGCATTTCGCCTTTGCTGGCGGCTTCAAGATCGCCGTGGAATTGCTTGTCGAGCGCGAAGCGGCCAATGGAGGTGCCAACAGTGGCGTCGTCGGCCGGCAGGGGCGTCGTCTTGACGTCGAATGTACCTTCAGCATGCATAGGGCTGTGGCCCTCCTTCGCGGGGAGTTGCGAAATCGGGGCCTGGGCTGCGGCGAGAAGCGGCAAGAATAGAAAGGCACGAAGCCAGAGATTCATCACACTAGCCGGACGACGCACTTAGCCCTCGAGTTACCTCGACAGTCTTACCGGATGCGGTGCATCACAGTGTGGGCAAGCGGCTACTCGGCGAGTTTGAAAATTCGGGTTGAACGAGTTTGGCGATGGTCAGATTTTTGAAGCCGCGCTCCTGCATGCGGCGAATGAAGTCCGGAGTGATTTTGAAGATGCGGATCTGGATGAGTTCATCGAGTTGACGGCTGATAGCCGATAGCGCGAATCTGTTTCACTTCATCGGCGTTGACTCCCTGAACTTTGAGGGCGATCAATCTGTCGGCGTCGGGGAGTTCGTATCCCATGGCGGGGAAGCTCTGCGCGTAGGCGGGATCGACATTGAAGATGCGGAGGGCGATGAGGTTGTCGATGGTGATGCGCTGGATGAGGGCCTGCTGCAAGCGAGCGGACGTAGTCGGTATGTGACATTGATGAAAGTGTAGGCCTGGAGCTTTTCAGTGTCGAAGCCGTTGAAGCCAAGTTGGGCCATGCGCGAGATGAAGGCGGAGTCGGGAGTGAATAGAGCGTCGCCGCGGAGTTCGTGACCGTGGACAGTGCCGCTGCAGGTGAATGTACCGGCTTCAGCAGCGAGGGTTGCCGTGAGTTGGGCGCCATCGTAGTTGAGATCAGCGAGTGTGATGCCGGTGAAGCGACTCATCGACTCGTTGCTGAAATTCGAGCCGCAGTGGCGATCGCCGGGGCAATCCGTATCACTGATTTGGAGAGAGAATTGGCTGGCAGTTTCGTTGAGCCCGATGGCGCACTTGGCGTGGATGGGGGCAAGCGACTGCGCGGGCGACACGGATGTCGCGGTGGCGAGAGTGATGGCAAGAGCGAGGTTTCGAAGGTGCATACGTAACTCCTGAGGAGCCTGTTGAGAGACGAGAATCTCCTGTCCGCATTTGAGCGGCCGAATGCTGATCGTGCTGCCGGGTGGATTACTTCTTCACGGACTCGTCGTCGAGCAGGCCGCTGATGCGCAATTGGACCAGCTTCTTGAATGGGAGATTATTGAATCCGTGTCTGCTGGCTTCAGCGATGAATTCGTCATCGATACGGAAGATGCGGGCCTGGACAAGTTCATCCGCTGTGACGGCGGGGAACTTCTGCTTAAGGGTGCGTGCATATTCAGGCGTAACACCCTGGACGCGCATGCTGAGAAGTTCCTTCGAGCTGAGTCCGTCGAAGCCGGCGGCTTTCATTCCGGCGACGAAATCGGGCGTGACGTTAAAGATGCGATAGGAGACGGCGTCCTGAAGGCTCTTGACCTCGAGCCCCTGCTGCTTGAGTTGAGCAAGGAACTCGGGAGTGACTCCCTGAATCTTGCACGCGACGAGTTCGTCAGCGCTGGGCTTGCCGAATCCGGCCTGTGCCATCGCGCGCGCGTATTCGGGCGTAACGTTCTGGATCTTCATCGCAAGGAGCTTGTCGAGATCGACGTCGTATCCGGCAGCCTTCATGCGGTCGATGTAGTCGCTATGCGGCTGTGCGGCGGGAGCGGCCTTGTCGTCTGATTGCGGTTCGGCAACCGGTGTTGGATCGGGTGTAGCGGCCTGCACAGATGGTGATGGCTTGGCAATATGGATGGCGACCTCAGAGACGATGGCAGGAGCGGCAATCGGTGCGGCTACTTCGGCGGACGCATTCGCAAGAGTTGGCTCGGATTGCGGCCTGGGGTTGAGGCTCGCGAGCAGATGCGGCACGGGGACAAGCAGGACCAGGAGTCCGGCACAGGCGGCGACAAGCGAAAAGGGACGAAGACGACGGCTGGGAATGCGAGTCATGGGTTCACCGAGGATGCGTGCGATACGCGTGAGAAGGGTTGCGTGGGACTGATGACCATCGAGCGCCATGGCAAGACGCAAGTGGCGGGAGCGCTGCTCTTCGAGATGAACGAGAGCGTGCGCATAGACGACGGGATTGGGGCAGATCTGCAGGGCAAGATCGTCGCAGCAGAGCTCGCGCTCGTGGCGAATGCGGGCGCTGATCCACCAGATCGCGGGATGGAAGAAGAAGAGTGTTTCGGCGATGGTCTGCAGGATGTTCCAGAAGAAGTCGGCACGGCGCACATGCGCGAGTTCATGGGCGAGGACAACTTCAAGTTCGTCGGGGCCGAGCGAAGTGACGGCGCTGAGAGGGAGCAGCACGATGGCGCGTAGCGTTCCCATCGTCATGGGGCTGTCGATGGCCTGGGAGAGACGGAGCGTGACGATGCGGGTGAGGCCGAGGGTTTGGGAGATGCGCTGAAATGCGGCGCGAATGGCGGCAGGAGCTTCTACGGTCGAGGCAAGTCGAAGTCGGCGGAGATACCACCAGCCACCGAGGCTGCGCACGGAAAGCGCAAAGACGCCGAGGAGCCAGAAGCCGTCGATCCATGGAAGCAGGGAGGCAAGCGTAAGGCGCTCGGGGGTTGGCTGGAAAGCGGCAAGACCGGGGGCGCTAGAACGCGGGAAATCTCCGACGAAGGTGGCGCGAAGGTTTGAAGCTGAGTCGGCAATCGATGTGATGGCTGCGTCAGAGCGCAGTTCCCAGGCGAACGTGACTCCCGCTGATCCGAGCATCAGAAGAATCGCTGACAGTGCGACCAGATAACGAGTCTGGCTGGACCGGCGGGCGATGGCGATGCTGACGACGCGATATGCGGCAGCGATAAAGACGGCCTGCCAGCAGAAGTGGATGAGAGTCCAGGCGATGGCTTGGGGAATTTGGGTCATGGCCGGTCCTTTCGGGAGTTGTTGGAGGGTCGGGAGTCGTTGGCGAGTCTGGATGGCTTTGAGGATGTCGTGTTGTGTTTGCGCTCAATGAGGGCACGAATCTCGGCCAGTTCGTTATCGCTGGCGGGCTCCATGGAGAGAGCATGCAAGGCGAGCTGCGCAGCGGATCCGGCGAAGAGGCGCTTGCTGAGGTCCTTCAGGATCTTGCTCTGCATCGAGTCCTGGCTAAGCGCGGCTCGATACACGTGAGCCCGGTTTGCTTCGTCGCGGACCACCAGGCCCTTGGCGGTCATGATTTGGAGCATCTTGAGCACGGTGGTATAGCCGGAAGGACGATCCTCGTTGAGAGCATCGTGAATCTCGCGCACCGTGGCCGGTTGCTTCTCCCAGAGAATCTGGAGGAGTTCGAGTTCAGATTCGGTGGGGCGGCGGATGGTGGTGCCGTGTTCCATGATGGGTAGACGTTATACGAAGAGCTTCGTAATTGTCAACGAAAATCTTCGTAGATGGTATGGTCGGGGCTGAGATGCCGCGAAGCTGGGGAATCTGGTCGGTTGTTCTTGTAGCAGTGTGCGGCCTGATCCGAGGTGCGGACGGGCAAGATACTTCGAAACCGAATGAGGCTGCGGATGCGTACACATTGCGCTTGCCTGTTGACGAAGTGGTGTTGACATTCAACGCCATGGATGCGCACGGGTTACCAATCAATGATCTGAAGGCCGGGGATTTCCTGGTGTGGGACAACGGGGTGCCACCGCGCCGGATCGTCGCATTCGACGAGTTGCTGAACCGGCCAATACGTGCGGGAATCCTCGTGGACACGAGCGACTCGATGCAGCGGGCGTTGCCGGCGAACAGGGCGATTGCGGAGAAGTTTGTGCAACGGTATTCCGACAGAAGTCGGACGAGGCGTTTGTCTCGGATTTTGGATACGCTTCCGAACTGCTCCGACCGTGGACCGGGGACACGACATTGCTTGTGCAGGGTATTGAAGGCGCAAGCGCGAGGGCGAATCTTCCAGGTGGGACGGCCTTGTTCAATGCTGTGTTTAGGGCATGCTTTTATGGATTCGGCAAGGTTGATCCGACCGCCACTGGGAACTTCATTCTGTTGCTTTCGGACGGAGAGGACAACTCCGGACTGACGTCGCTTGAGGAAGCTGCGCGCGCCTGTCAGCGCAGCAATACGGAGGTCTTCGCATTTCTTCCTTCGTCGGTACAGGATCATCCATCTACCGGGCCGAGGGCTTTGCGCGAGCTTGCCGCGAAGACGGGTGGGCAGGTGTTTCTGGCGAGCGATTCGGATGAGGTGATTTGGAAGGATCTGAAGACGATCGAGTTGAAGATGCGAAATCAGTACCGGATCGTCTACAGCCCGGTGAACTCGAGGCACGATGGCGCGTTTCACGAGATCACTCTGCAGCCGCCTGACCGCGTGAGCAGGGTTGAGGTTCGTTCAGGTTACTTTGCTCCAACACAGTGAAGTGAAGCGAGTGGACTCGAGGTCGTCGAGTTGTTTAGCGGCAGAGCGTATTCAGGTCGAGGTCGAGCTTTGGGCGGGGTGGCAGTGGAAGGCCGCGCGCCTGCATTGCGCCTTCGAGATTGTCAGGTTGGTCGGGGAGCGAAGGATCGATTGCGCTGGCGTAAAACGGATCGTTCTCGGCATCCTGGATCGAGACGAAGGTGAAGCCCTTGTCGCGGTAGAGCTTGAGCAGGCGGGGCAGCATGCGCGCGTCGAATGCGCCAACGTGCATGAGCAGCACGTAGGGGATGTCGTGGCCGTAAAGGGCCTTCGACATGGCGCGGCGAAAATCGGCGTCCATAGAAGCGGCTTCGAGATAGCTGGATTCAAGCTGTGCAATAGCGGCTTTATCGTTTTTGGCGATGCAACGCGCGTAGGGCTCGTTCCACATGTAGTCGCCAAAACTCATGGTGACGGACGCGATTTTGTAGCCGTGGGCGGCGAGGTACTTGCGAACGTCGGCGCGCTTTTGGGGAGTATCGCCTTCGGCGAGAAACGGAAAACGCAGCCAATGCCAGTCGCTGTCGGCCGAGTATTGCTCCAGCAGCGGTTCGTTCTTCTCGAGGTCGGCTTCCCAGTCCGTTAACGGACTTGTGTTCAGATTCATATGCGACCAGGTGTGATTGCCGAGTTGGAATCCGGCATCGCGCCAGTCTCTCAACATGGGAACGGAAGCGGGCTCTCGCTCCAACTGAACTCCATTTACGAAACCGTAGACCGGGGGCAACTGGGCGTCTTTCATGGCCGCGATCAGTTTCTGGCCAATCCCGACGCGGGTTTCGCCTTGGGGCAGGGCGCTGTGCGCAGGGAGGTCGTCCCAGGTGAAGGCGATCTGCTGTGCGGAGGCTGAATTGGAGATTGCGATTGTAACGAGGGCGATGATGAGGTGCAGAGCACACGTTTTGGTCACGGAAACATTATCTACCGTGGTTTCGTGCTTTCCCACCCAAGCCGCATGGAGCGCGGCTGCACCCAGATCCTTTCACCCAGCACCCGGATCCCTTTTAGTCACCGATCTCTTGAAGGAGTTTTTCACTCTGACCATTGTTCGCTTTTTTCGGATGAAGATTGCTTGGTAAGGAAGGTCAGGGAAGAAAAGTGAATGGCCGCCCGCAGTAGACGGGCGGCCATTCACTTTTTTGTGTGCGATGTTCTGCGAGATTTAGTGCCCAGTTTCTTGGGTGGATGACTGGGACTGCGAAGCGAGCCAGGCCTTCAACTGCGGTTCCTGCAGGTTGCGAAGTTCGATACAGCCGTTGATGTGCTCGATGGCGTGCTTGAGCTCCTGATCGGCGTCGGGAACCTTGTGCGTGGAGAAGAACTGCGATACATCGTCGCGTGCAGATTCCGAACAGAATGCGCTGGTGGCGCCGACCAGGACGGAGCCCATTTCAGGCGTGAACTGTTTTTTCACTTCGTCCCAGTGAGCCTGGATAAACTTCCAGGCGAGATCGCGGTTTTTATCCGTGTCGAGCGAAATGGCGAGTTGGATCGCAGCGTCCTGATTTCGTACCTTGCCGGACACCGCATATTCCAATGCACGCCGCGCGAGTGCGGGGTCCTCGAACATGGCGAGCAGGCGCAGCGCACCGATCTGGATTTCAGGATTGGTGGAGGTTTCAGATATTTTCTGGAGTTGATCGAAGAGAGTTGCATCTCCGTTGCGCGCGGTGATCTGGAGCGCATTCTGAGCGAGATTGGGATCGACCGAGTTTGGATCGGCCAGGTATTTCGCGCTGATTTCACGGGCTTGCGCAAGGACCTGCTGATCCTTGGCGTCTCCGAGGGCTGCAAAGAGCAGTGCGCGCAATTGTTTCTTGTCCGGTGAGTCGCTGTCGGCAGGAGGGCCGAGCTTGGCGTATTCCGGTGCAAAGGTCTGGCGGAGCCAGGCGTCGAGAGCATCCCTCTCCTCGGGTGTGGAGGCGATGCGGGCGTTCACGGCGCCAAGGCCGTCGAGCGCGGAAGACACGACATTTGAGTTGGGGTCCGCTTTTACAGCAGCAACGAGATCGAGGTAGTCGCCAACGGTAGCCTTGTTGGCGCGGACCTGTGCCCACTCGTCGCCAAGGAGGCTGATGCGCTCAGTGGGCGAGAGGCTGGTTTCAACGTGCGCGGCCAGCACTGCGTAATCGGCAGGCGAATAGGAGCTGCGGTAGTAGCCCTTGCCGCCAGCGTTGGCAAAGAAGAGCGCGCTTTGCGGAACCGCCAGGGAAGTTGTGTCGGGGGAAAGAAGCTGGCAGTCCTGTTTGTCGTCTGCCGTTTTGAAGCAGACGGGGAGCGTCCATTTTTGAGCGGCATCGGGCTGAATGCTGGGGGTCAGGAAGAAGCGCTTCTGCGAGACGTGAACTCTGCCGTTCGCGCGGCTGACCGAAGGTGAGCAGCGGCACGCCGGGCTGCGCGACGAGGCTCTCCATGATCTTGTCGACTGGCTTGTGACTGGTGGCCGTTTGTGCGTTCCAGAAGTCTTCGGCTGTGGCGTTTCCATAGAGGTGCGCGGCGAGATAATTGTGCACGCCTTTGCGGAAGGTCTCGGGGCCGACGTAGTTTTCGACGCTGAGCAGAACATCGCTGGCTTTGCCGTAGGAGATGCCGTCGAACATCTGCTCGATTTCTGCGGGAGTATCGGCGCGGGCGCGGATGGCGCGGGTGGTGGGCTGCGCATCCAGGTTCAGGGTGCCGTCCATTCCAGAAGCGACGGCCTGATCGACCTTCCATTCGGGGTGCATCGCTTCGACAGGCTTGTTCTCCATCCAGGTGGCGAAGCCTTCGTTAAGCCAGATGTTGTCCCACCACTGCATGGTCACGAGATCGCCGAACCACTGGTGCGCCATTTCGTGCGCGATAACCAGGGCAACTTGCTTCTTGGCATTGATCGACGCGGTCTTTGGATCGATGAGCAGCGCGGTTTCGCGATAGGTGATGGCGCCGAAGTTTTCCATGGCGCCGGCTTCGAAGTCGGGAAGGCCGATGAGGTCGAGCTTCTTGAGCGGATAGGGAATGCCGAAGTAGGTGTTGTAGTAGTGCAGCACGTACTTGGCGACATCGACGCCGTAGGAGGTGAGGGCGACTTTGTCGGGCGTGGAGCAGGCACGAATTGCGACGCCGTCCTGTTCACCGGAGGAGCATTGGAAATCGCCGACGAGGAAGGCCACGAGATACGTGGACATCTTGGGGGTGGTGAGGAATTTGAGTGTGTGCTTGTCTTCGCGGGGGCCGGGTGTGTCGCTGACAATGGGGCCGTTGGAAATGCCGGTGTCGCCTTTGTCGACGATCAGCGAGATGTCGTAGGTGGCCTTGAAGGCGGGCTCGTCGAAGGATGGGAAGGCGCGGCGCGCGTCGGTGGACTCAAATTGCGTGACGGCGTAGTTGCGGCGAGCAGTTTTGGAGAGATAGAAGCCGCGGAGTTCGCCGTTCAGGATTCCTCTGTATTCGATTTTTAGTGCGGCTTTGCCGGCGGGGAGTATGTCGGAAACCGTGAAGGTAGCTTGCTCTTTCTCTTTGTCGAGGGAGACAGCTGCGGTTTGCGCTTTGCCGGCAGCTTCAACCTTGACCGACTGGAACGTGAGGTCGTGGGCGTTGAGGGTGATGGTGCTGGTGGGTTCTGCGAGGGTGACATCGATCGTTTCAGAACCGGCGAAGGTGGCGGCTTTGAGATCAGGGGCGAGTGTGAGGGAGTAGTGCTGCGGACGAACCGTGTCGGGAAGACGTTGCGCTGGTAGCGAATAAGGTAGAGCGATTGCAAGGGCTGCAACGGTACAACAGAAAACAGAATTGCGCGCGATGCGCCACGGGAATGCGGGATTGATTCTCATTTGATCCTTCTCGAAAATAATTGGACGTGCGGAACATCCGAACAGTATTGCGAAGTCAACGGCAGAGCAGAGTCATTCAACCGGTCCAAACCGGTGATGCTGGTTCGTGACGTAATTCTAGGGTCCGGGGCGCATGGAAGTAATACGCAAAGTTACCAGATGGAGTTCCGGTGTGACGAGCGAGGAGTGTGCTACTGGATTTCAACGGGCTTTGCGGATTCAGAGGATTTTCTGGGGAGCAGGGAATCAAGGAGCAACAGGCAGGCGCCGATGACGATGGAACTGTCGGCTACATTGAAGTCGGGCCAGTGATAGCCGAAGATGTGGACCTCAATGAAGTCGACGACCGACCCGTAGACGACGCGATCGTGCAGATTGCCAAGCGCACCGCCCAGCACGAGCGCCAGCGCGACTGTGGCAAGGGTCATACGGCTGCCGAGACGAATGAGGGCGATGAGAACCGCGATGGCGGCGACGGCGGAAAAGGCAATGAGGCCCCAACGCACTGCATTGGGCGAGGCGGAGTCGGCGAAGAGCGAGAAGGCAGCGCCCTCATTGAGCCAGTGGGTAATGCGCAGGAAGCCGGGAATGACTGGGATGGCGTCGCCCAGAGGGATGTGGGAAGCTACGAGAGTCTTGGTGACGCGGTCGACGATGATGACTGCCATTGAGATCAGGAGCAGCCAATGCAGTCTGCGCGGCGCGGGAAAGCTCACTGAGCGGCCTCCGGCTGCGACCCGTCGATTGGGTCGATCCCCATCTCCTTGAGGGCGTTCTGGCAGCGGGTGCAGACGTTTTGCCAGATGCCGTAGTTGGAGACTTCGGGCATGAAGTTCCAGCAGCGGGCGCACTTGTGGCCGCTGGCGGGGAGGGCAGTGATCTTGTTCGATGGGTCGTCGATAAACGTAACCTTAGATACGTTCAGAATCTCTTTCAGGCTCGTGGAGTATTTGCTCCATACGGTCAGTTCGTTCAGCAATTCACCGGAGAAGCGAATTTCCACATCGGCCTCAAGCCCTTTTCCAATCTGTTTTTCCTTGCGCGCCTCCTCGAGAACGAGCATGACTCTATCGCGAAGGTTGAAGATCTGCTTCCACTCATCCAGCAGCTTCGTCGGATCTTTCGAGTAGATCTCCTCGGGCTTGGGAAAGAGGGCAAGATGTACGCTCGGTTCGCGGCTGGCGGTGGCTGGCAAATACTCCCAGACTTCGTCGGAGGTGAAACTGAGGATAGGCGCAACGAGACGAACCAGTGCTTCGGTGATCCTCCAGAGCACGGTTTGCGCGGAGCGACGTTCCTTGCTCGTGGGCGCGAATGTGTACATGCGGTCTTTGAGGATGTCGAGATAAAAGGAACTCAAATCGACGATGGCGAATTCGTTCACTGCCTGGTAGACACGATGGAACTCGAAGGCTTCATACCACGCCAGGATCTTCTCGGTGAGTTCGCGGGTGCGGGCGAGCATGTATTGATCGAGCGGAAGGAGTTCTGACTCGGGGACACGGTCGCGTGCGGGATCAAATCCATTGAGATTGCCAAGCAGGAAGCGGAACGTGTTGCGCAGCTTGCGGTAGAGTTCGGCGCAGCGCCGCATCAGGTTTTCGCTGGCGGCCATGTCTTCTCTGAAATCAATCGACGCAACCCAGAGGCGCACAATTTCGCCGCCCATGCGTTCCGCAATGTCTACAGGGTCGACACCGTTGCCCAGTGATTTCGACATGGCGCGGCCCTGCTCATCGAGGGTCCAGCCGGCGGTGGCGACGTGGGAGTAAGGCGCGCGGCCCCGGAGAGCGACGGACGTGAGCAGCGAAGAGTGGAACCATCCGCGGTGTTGATCGCCGCCTTCAAGATACAGGCACTCCGGGTGGGCGCCCTTCGGGCCGTTCTCGGTTTGGAAGGCCTTGTAGATGGTGCGCAGATCCGGATCAGATTCGCAGACGGCGAACCAGCTTGTGCCGGAGTCGAACCAGACGTCGAGGATATCGGTTTCCTTGCGGAAGGATGTGTGGCCGCAATGTGCACACATCGTATCCGCAGGCAGCAGATCGGCAATGGGCGTGGTATGCCAGGCTTCGGCGCCTTCGCGCTCGAAGAGGTCGACGATTTTGCGGTCGAGTGCCGGATCGATGATCGGCTGACTGCAGCTCTCGCACATGAACACGGCGATGGGCACGCCCCAGATGCGCTGTCGGCTAATGCACCAGTCGGGGCGCGTGGCAATCATGTTGGTGATGCGCTCCTTGCCCCACGAGGGATCCCAGACGACCTTGTCGATTTCTTCGATCGACAACTGGCGGTACGTGGTTTCAGATCCGTCGGCGCGCTTCATTGGGGTTTCGAGCGAGATGAACCACTGCTCAGTGGCGCGGAAGATGACGGGGTGGTGGCAGCGCCAGCAGTGGGGATACGAGTGCTCAAGATCAGAGACGGCGAGCAGGGCACGTTGCTCTTCGAGCATGGCAACGATGATGGGGTTGGCGGCCCAGACTTTTTTCCCTTCGAAAGGAGGAAGCGAAGCATGAGGCCACGCGGCCGGATCAACGTGCAGGTAACCGGCGGCATCGACGCGACAGGTCTGGTCGAGATCGTAGCGCTGGCCGGTATAGAAATCGTCTGCACCGTGGGAGGGCGCGGTGTGGACAGCGCCTGTGCCCTGGTCGGCGGTGACGTAGCTGGCCAGCACGCCGAGAATGCTGCGCTCGAGGAACGGGTGCTTGAAGGTGGTGTGCTCGAGCTGGCTGCCTTTGAAGCGGGCAAGTTCTTCGGTTGCGCCAAGTTTGCAGGCGGCGACGACCGTGGGCGCGAGTTCGGCCGCAACTATATAGATAGGGTCGGATGGCGACGGCTGCGTTTTGGAGTCGCCGCTCGCTGCGAACGCAACGTATTCGAAGTCGGGGTGGAAGGCAACGGCCATGGAGGCGGGGATGGTCCAGGGGGTGGTGGTCCAGATGATCGTATAGACTTCGCGGCCGGCGAGCGCAGGACTTAGCGATCCAGCGTCGGATGTGAGCTTATAGCGCACGTATATGGATGGGCTGGTATGAGACTCGTATTCCACTTCGGCTTCTGCTAGGGCGGTGCGGTCGTGAATGCACCAGTAGACCGGTTTGAGTCCGCGGTAAACAAAGCCCTTTTCGAGGAAGCCGTAGAACGCTTCGAGGGTGCGAGCTTCGTAGTCGCGGGCCATGGTCATGTAGGGCTTGTCCCAGCGGCCAAAGCAACCGATGCGTTCAAACTGGGTCGTCTGCAGGTCCACGTACTTCTGCGCATAGGCCCGGCAGGCAGCGAGGACGTCAGGGACCGGCATCTCCAGCTTTTTGCGCCCTAGCTGCTCGTCGACCTTGATCTCGATAGGCAGGCCGTGGCAGTCGTAGCCGGGGACGTAGGGGGAGTCGAAGCCGGCCATGGTCTTCGACTTGACGACAAAGTCTTTCAATCCCTTGTTCAGCGCGTGACCAAGATGAATTGGGCCGTTGGCGTAGGGAGGTCCATCATGCAGCAGGTACGCGGGTCGGCCGACACAGGCTTTGCGCACCTTCTCGTAGAGGCGGAGTGAGGCCCATCTCTGGAGCCGAAGGGGCTCATTCTGGGGTAGATTTGCCTTCATTGGGAAGGCGGTTTGCGGCAAGGTTAAGGTCGCCTTCAACTCCGGCGCTGGAGACATTGGAACTCCCTGAATCGGAAACAAGATCCTGAATGTTTAGTGTAAAGGAGCGGGAAAGAATTTTAAGGTAACAACTGCTCACTGGGGCCGTCTATCGTTTATGGGAACTCTCACTTCGGAGAAATATGGGTCTCTGGAGGGCTCAGCAATCCAAAACCCTTCGTCTGTTCATCTAAAGACAAATACGGGCGATGTCGAGCATAATGGAGGGATGGACCGGGAAGCAGGCGATACCCAGGCAGAGCAGTCGCCGCCAAGAGGGCCAGTATCGGCAAATATGGCAGACAACGTTTTGATGCAGCCAGATTCGGAGACGAAGGGCGACCTACCCTCGATGTCAGGTCATGAGCTTGACTCGTTCCTGGGTAAAGCATTCGAAGAGAAGCCGATCTGGAAAGAACTCTACGAGAACATCCACGAAGTCTTCTTCCCCCCAAAACTTCCACCACTGGTCCTGACATCAACACCGATCCCTGTACCTGACCGGATGGCGGTGAAGGCGAATCCGTGGGCTGTCGGGACGTCGAGTTTCATCAATCTTGGAATCCTGGCGCTGGCTATCTGGCTCGGTCTCGCCTTCATTCACTCGCCGGTTAAGTCTCAGGTGAATTTGACCAATGTGGACGTCAGCGACATTCTGAAGGCGCCCAAGCTGGCGACCCCGGCAGGCGGCGGTGGCGGCGGCGGATCGCACGACATCGTAGATCCGATGAAAGGCAAGCTACCCCCGCGGATGAAGGATCCGATTACGCCTCCCATGGTTCCGATCCTCGAGAAGCCGAAACTGGCATTTACGCCGGCCATCAATGTGCAGAAGGACATCACTCTGCCGGATAACCCGCAGATGATGAATTTCGGAGTGAAGAACTCCGCCAATGTGCAGCTGGCCTCCAACGGTTCGGGTGGCGGCGGGGGCATGGGTAGCGGCTATGGCGGCGGACTTGGCTCTGGGAACGGCAATGGATACGGGCCGGGTACCGGCGGCAATACCGGTGGCGGCGTTTATCACATCGGCGGCGGGGTTTCGGCGCCGATTCCCATTTTCACGCCGGAGGCGGAGTTTTCAGACGAAGCCCGGCGTGCGAAGTACCAGGGTGTCTGCCTGATCTCGCTGATCGTGGATGCTCAGGGCAATCCGCAGAATCCGCGCGTAGTTAGGCCGCTGGGCATGGGACTGGATGAGAAGGCGCTGGAAGCGGTGCGGAAGTACAAGTTCAAGCCGGCGATGAAGGGCGGCACGCCCGTGCCGGTAATGATGAGCATTGAGGTGAACTTCAGGCTGTACTAAGAAGCAGGGAACAGGGATTAGAGAGTAGGGAATGAAAACGAGAGCGGAGCGCATGATGCGCTTCGCTCTTTTGTTTTGCGGGTGAGACATTGCGCAACTGTCTTGGATTGAGCATCAATCGATTTACTCCGGGCGATATTGTGGGGCCGCATGATAATCTTCGGTGTTCCAACCGAGGAGGAATTAGGATGCGTCTAGCGGCGTGCAGGTGTGTGTTTTGGATCCTGGGGATCGTGTTGATGGCTGGCGTTGCAATGAAGGCCTGGGGCGCAGAGCGATTATCCCTTCCGCAATACTGCGCTCTCTGACAGCGCGCGCATTCAGGATCTGCTCGGCCGGCTGACCCTCGATGAGAAGGTCTCGCTGATGTCGGATCACCCGAAGATTCCGCGGCTGGGAATTGTCTTCTCAGGGCAGGTGGAGGGATTGCATGGGCTGGCGCTGGGCGGTCCGGGCGGCTGGGGTGGTCGCGGAAGACAGCCAGTGCCGACGACGACCTTTCCACAGGAAAAGGGACTGGGAGCGACGTGGGATCCGGATCTGCTGAAGAAGATTGGGGCGCTCGAAGGATATGAGGCGCGCTACTACTACCAGAATCCCGTCTTCGATCGCGGAGGCGTCGTAGTGCGCGCGCCGAATGCGGATTTGAGTCGCGATCCGCGCTGGGGAAGGACGGAGGAGTCACTGGGCGAGGATCCCTACCTGGTGGGAACGCTGACGGTGGCGTTTATCCATGGATTGCAAGGTCCCGATCCGAAACATTGGCAGGCGGCTTCGCTGATGAAGCATTTTCTGGCGAATGAGAACGAGGACGGACGCACGCATACATCATCAGATTTCGATGATCGGCTGTTTCGCGAGTACTACTCGGTGCCGTTCCGCATGGGATTTGAGGAGGGCGGGTCGCGCGCAGTGATGGCGGCGTACAACTCGTGGAATGGAATCCCGATGATGATTCATCCGGTGCTGAAGGACGTGATGATCAAGGAGTGGGGAAACGATGGACTGATCTGCACGGACGGCGGCGCGCTTGGACTCTTGATTTCGTCGCACAAGAGATTTCCGGACAAGGAGCAGGGATCGGCGGCGGCGGTGAAGGCGGGTATCAATCATTTTCTCGATACCTACAAACCCGATTTGACCAAGGCGCTCAAGGACGGTCTGCTGACAGAAGCGGACATGGATGCCGCGCTGAAGAATCTTCTGACCGTGTATTTGAAGCTGGGCGAGATGGACCCGCAGGGCGTTGATCCTTACGCGAAGATTGGGGTCGAAACGGGCGGAGAGCTTCCGCCATGGGAGCGCGAGTCGAGCAAGGCGCTGGCGCGACAAGCAACAGACGAGTCGATTGTGTTGCTGAAGAACGATGGGCAATACGTTGCCACTCGATAAGGCAAAGTTGAAGACGATCGCAGTGATCGGTCCGTGGATCGACCAGGTTCTGCAGGACTGGTACAGCGGAACGTGGCCGTACTCGGTGTCTATTCTTGATGGGATTCGAGAGGCAGCCGGCAAGAACGTGAAGGTGACGTTTGCCGACGGCTCCGATCAGGAGGAAGCAGCTTCGCTTGCGAAGAAAGCTGATGTGGCGATCGTAGTGGTCGGCAATCATCCGGAGTGCAACGCGGGATGGGATCAGTGTCCGACGCCATCGAATGGAAAAGAAGATGTGGATCGCAAGACGATCGTGCTGGAGCAGGAAGAGTTGGTGAAGAAAGTCTTCGCTGCGAATCCGAAGACGATTGAGGTGCTGCGTTCAAGCTTTCCGTATGCAATTGTCTGGAGCCAGCAGAATCTGCCCGCGATAGTGCACATGACGCACAACAGCCAGGAAGAAGGCCACGGGCTCGCGGATGTTTTGTTTGGCGACTATTCTCCGGCGGGACGTCTTAACCAGACTTGGCCCACTGGCGACGCGCAGTTGCTGCCAATTCTCGACTACAACCTGCTGGATGGGCGGACCTACATGTACAGCAAGGAGAAGCCGCTCTATCCGTTTGGGTACGGACTTAGCTACACAACATTTGAATATCGCGGAGCGAGTTCGAGTGCCTCACAGATGGATCCCGACGGTAACGTTCAGGTGCATGTAAAGGTGAAGAACACCGGAAAGCGTGCCAGCGATGAAGTGGTTGAGATGTATGTGCAGCACATGGGATCAGCCGTGACGCGTCCGCAACTGGAACTGAAGGGATTCAAGCGCGTGCACATTGAAGTGGGCGCGGAAAAGGATGTTGCGTTGGAGTTGAAGGCGCGGGACCTCGCGTACTGGGATGCTCCGGACCATGTGTGGCGCGTGGAGAAAGAAAAGGTGCGCATCCTTGCAGGCGGTTCGAGCGATAAACTGCCGGTGCAGACAGTCGTGGATGTCACGGAGACGAAGGACTACAAGCCTTAAACGGCAGTGCGGAGTTATGCGATCAAAATCAGGGCTATCGGCCATGCGCAAAGATGGCCTTCAACTCTTCCGGAGGGATGACTTCAAGCTGGGCGAAGGTGCAACTGGTTGGCCTGCGATCGGTGCGCCAACGGCGGAAATGTGCCATGTGACGGAAGCGGCCGCTTTGCATGTGCTCATAGGCGACCTCTACGACGAGTTCGGGACGGAGCGGCTCCCACGAGAGGTCCTTGCCCTGGCTCCAGCGGCTCTTACCGCCGGGCATGCGATGCTCGCCGGAGTCGGCGATATCCTCTGAGCTTTCCCAGTTCTTCCACGGATGATTGCGCAATGCATTTCTGCGATAGGGTGTGAGGAAATCAAGAAGCTCGCGGCGTATCTCGCCGGTGAAGCTTGCGCAGACGCCGACATGCTGCAGAAGTTTTGCGTTATCGTAGAGGCCGAGCAGCAGCGACCCAACTTCTTTTCCGGCAGCTTTCCGGTACCATCGAAAGCCAGCGACAACACAGTCGCAATCGCGTTCGTGTTTGATTTTGAGCATCACCCGCTTATCGGGTTGATAGGTTAGGTCAAGGGGTTTTGCCATGATGCCGTCGAGACCTGCGCCCTCGAAGCGTTTGAACCAATCGAGGGCCACCTCTCTTTTTTCGGTTGCGGGCGTGATGTGGATGGGTGGTCTTGCGGATCTGAAAAGCGATTCGAGGACGGCGCGACGTTTGCGAAAAGGCTCGGAGCGGAGATCGCGATCGCCTGTGCATAGCAGATCAAAAAATACGAAAGAGGCTGGAGTTTCCGTTGCGAGAAGTTTTACGCGCGAGGCGGCAGGATGAATGCGCAATTGGAGGGCATCGAAGTCGAGGCGTCCTTCGCGTGCGATGACGAGTTCGCCGTCCAGAACGCATTTTGAAGGCAACTGCTTTCGAAGCGTATCGATCATTTCAGGGAAGTAGCGGTTGAGCGGCTTCACATCCCTGCTCTGAATGAGAATCTCATCGCCATCGCGAAAGACAAGAACGCGGAAGCCATCCCATTTCGGCTCATAGATCCACTTGCCTTTCACCGGAACTTCGTCGACGCGCTTGGCGAGCATGGGAAGCACGGGCGGATTGACAGCAAGGTTCATGCGCGAGGTTCGAGATCCAGATGCGGCTACAACTGTGCAGATGCCTGCCTGGTGATGTGATGTTGTCCGATGGAGCAGGTCGATTGGGTAGAATCCGGGAAGTATGGCTAACGACGCGAAGATCGCCGGTTTGAACGAGAGAGTCTCCATTCCCGGCGTTGCGCAAATTGTGTCAGGAAAGAGCGGGCTGCCGAAGATCCAGGTTCAGACTTCTTCGGCGACAGCAGAGATCTACCTGCATGGAGCGCAAGTGACTGCGTGGAAGCCAGCGGACGCGAACGAGGTGCTCTTTTTGAGCGAGAAGTCTCAGTGGGCAGAGGGCAAAGCAATCCGCGGAGGGATTCCTGTGTGCTTCCCATGGTTCCGGGCGAAGGCGGATGATCCGCAGGCTCCAGCGCACGGGTTTGTGCGAACGAAGGAGTGGAAAATTGAGTCGATTGCGGTTGAGCCGGGCGAGTCAGTCTGCGTACATTTCTCAACCGGGAGCGATGATGCCACGCGAAGGTGGTGGCCCTTCGATTTTCAACTGGAATATCGGATAACGATTGGCAGAGCTTTGAAGTTGGAACTAACAATGAAGAATACGGGTCAGTCGGCGCTTCGATTTGAAGAGGCTTTGCACACTTACTTCAAAGTGGGCAACGTTGAGCGGGTGCGTGTGAGCGGACTCGATGGCACTACTTACCTGGACAACCGGGAGGGGAACAGGAGAAAGACGCAATCAGGCGATCTTCAATTTTCGGCCCAGACCGACGATGCGTACGTCAATGCATCCGGTCCGATGGAGATTGTGGATGAAGTTCTGCGCCGGAGACTGGAGACGAAGAAATGGAATTCCAATTCAACGATCGTCTGGAATCCTTGGCGCGACGGTGCCTCTTCGATGATGGATCTTCGGCAGGATGAGTGGTGTGGGATGCTTTGCGTCGAAGGCGGGAACATTCTGGACTCGGCAGTGATGTTGCAGCCTCAGCAGACTCACACAATGACAATCGGGATCAGCGCTGTCTCTGAATCCGCGCTTTGAGCACTTCGGAACAGCGGGGTTGGAGAAACTTGGGGCTCGCGAGGCCGTAAAACGCTGAAAACACACTTCATTTCAGCAACTTAGGTCTCTGAATGTTACTAAAGTTTTGTTGACTCGTAACCGTGCCTATCCTACTGTTAAAACTCCAAAGTGGTTTCACACGTGGGACCGTTGGAAGAAACGGCCCATTAGAGAGTCCGCATTGATTTCGTGGTTCGTTGAGACTGGTAGTTCGATCGACGGACACTGAGGTTCTTTGAGGTTTCCCGGCGTGTTGCCCCCTCCTTCTAGGTTCGGTCACTTGAGAGCTTATCCGACCGACTCGGTTGAAATTCTTGGCGGACATGTGCAGAACGATGCTCGCGCCATCAGTTCCGTGTTCGCCTGGGCAGATGGCGCCAATCCCGACTTGCGATTTGTAAGAATTCCTCCCCCTCGGGTGCCTTGTGAGACCAAATCTGCTTGTTCTCAGCGTTCTCAGATCTGCCGAAGCACGCTCATCGCTCTATGAATCATCGAAAGCGCTAGCCACCAAGTGGTGCATACGTCTGGCTGCAATCAAGCCGAGATTCCTCTCAACAATGGGGTTAGCCCCTATCGCGTTATCCTGGAATCGTCATTTCAGGCAAGCCAACCCGCCTCTGGTATTTGAGGCTTGAACCTACATAGAAGCGTCTTTTCCATGATGTGCATTTGTGCAATTCGTCCGTCCGCATACCGGACTTGCTTCGAGTTTGATCGATTAAGTCGAGGCATTTCGAGGGGGGTACGCACGGGAATCGCAACGGCTTGCGCAACGTCCAGGGCGGAGTTTTGCACACTCTCACCGTTTTGGTGGCTAAGTTGCGCCAGATCTTCTGTATTTCCGTCCAAAACAGGCCGAAAACGAGTGAAATGTTTTCTCAGCTCTCATCACTATTGGTCATGTTCCTGCAAAGGAACGGGTTGGATCGTGTCCAGTGTGCGCGCTGAAACTTCCCAGACAATCCGGCACATCGAACCACCCAGCGATGGGTTCGTCTTTGAGAAGCTGGGAAGCGCGAAATCCAAGAAGGGATCGAGCGGAGCTTTGCGCGACGACTTTCCTGTCAGTGTCGAGGGCCGAGACTGGAATGGACAAAGAAGCGATCCGATGCTTCCTGCAGCATCCGTTCGATTCAACACGCCTGGAGAGACGAGTAGCCGGAACTCATCAGGTCTTCCACGTGAATGTGAGCTGTCCAAGGCGAAGGGCCGGTTGGGTTTACCGGGGAAGAGCATTAAAACACCGTGGTTTCGGAGCTTGAGACGTGGGAACCGACCAAAAGGCAACAAATCAGCATCTCAAGGAATAGCAGTTGGAAACAGCATCGATTTTGGATCAGGTTTGTGGATCCGGATGCAAGGTAAGCAACAAGGCGTTACTGCGAGTGCCTTGAGCAAGTTACCGCAGAGGTACTTCCAAGACCCTAATAGGGCATTGTAGAACCCTTCCGGGTCACCGACTATTGGACAGGATTTCCCCGCCGCTCCCGCTTACAAGGTAAGGTGCGAGAGTCCCCAGGGATTCGGACGTCCGAGGGATTTTAAAAAAAACATTGAGCATGTAGCTCACAGGGCGAAGCTTTGTTCAGATCCCACAGGCAATGGAGGATAACCCACACGTGGTGACGCTACAATGCATGGAGGCGCGGCCGGATCAAGGAACTCCCTGGTGCGCTGTCTACACCCGGCACCAGCACGAGAAGTCCATTGGCGAGATGCTGAAAGCCAAAGGCTTCGAGGTTTTTCTGCCGCTGTATGAGTCGACGCGCCGGTGGAAGGACAGGCGGAAGATTCTGTCGCTGCCGTTGTTCCCTTGTTATGTGTTTGTGCGCGGGGCGCACGAACGCCGGCTCCAGGTGCTGACGACTCCAGGGGTGCACATGATTATCAGCCGCGGAGAACGCATAGCAACAGTTCCCGAGGAGGAGATCGAGGCAATCCGGAGAACCGTTGACGGCCAGCTTTTCTTTGAGCCGCACCCCTTCCTTCGCTGCGGTGAGCGCGTTCGAGTAGTCCGCGGTTCTCTTGAAGGCGTGGAGGGTGTTCTTACGCGCAAAAAAAATCTGTATCGATTGGTTCTTTCCGTCGAGATGCTGGCACAGTCCGTAGCGGTCGAGATTGACGCGCTGGATGTTGTTCCGGTGGTCCAGCGAAATGTAGTTGCCGTGTACCCCGAGGGGGAGCAGCATTCCGATTCTTTCCGGCGGAATTCAATCGCCGGCATGTGAGCCAGGCAATCTTCCGTGGGATCCGCCTCGCAGGTCACGCAGACCGGGGCCACGGAATCCAAATTGAAGAATTGCTCGAAAGACGTCGAAGCGTTGGCATCGGCTTCGCATGTCAGAGTTGATCGACGGGAGTGGTTATGAAATGCAGCGCCACACTAGTGCCGGTTCTTGGACTCGTTCTCACAGCGGTGATTCCTATCTCAGGTCAAAGTCAGTCCGATAGGACTTCCAATGGCCAGAATGCGGTTGCTGCCAACGCCAGCGTGCAGCCAGCTGCGGGCCCAAGCATCAAAGCTCATGATGAGAGCTTCATCATCGGCAATGACGACGTGCTGGCAATCAGCGTCTGGAAGGAACCGGAGCTAACCAAGGCGGTGCCAGTGCGCTCCGACGGCAAGATCTCTCTGCCATTGGTAGGCGAGATGCAGGCAACCGGCCGCAGCCCTCTCCAACTGGAGCAGGATATTACTGCAAAACTCAAGGACTTCATCACCACGCCAGAAGTTACGGTGATCGTACAGCAGGTTAACAGCAGGAAGTTCAACATTCTCGGAGAAGTCACGAAGCCGGGCTCGTTTCCGCTCACAGCATCGACGACGGTGATGGATGCGATTGCAACGGCGGGTGGTTTCAGAGATTTCGCGAAGAAGTCCAACGTCTACGTGCTGCGCAAGGGCCCTGACGGAAGCGAGAGCCGCTTGAAATTCAACTACAAGGAATTCATCAAGGGCAAAGATACCGCTCAGAACATCAGGCTTGAGCCGAACGACACGATCATCGTTCCGTAAGGGTGATAACGATGCTTAAGATTGCATATTTTTGTTTTGCCATCGCGGCAGTGCCGCTTTGGTCCCAGGTCCAGCCGAGCGCCACCGGAGGTGGGTTCACTCTGGATGACACCCGCATGATGACACCTCCGCCGGTGAGCGGCGGTGCATATCCCAAAAATGTCGGTGCAGAGTCGCGGTCAAACTTTGTTGGGGGCGGACTGGTTGTTACAGGGGCCTACAACGACAACATAATGGTGGACCCAACCCAAAAGATCGCCGATGTGAACTACTCGATTGTTCCCACCATTTCCATCGATCGCATGACGCCCCGCGAGGCATTGGCGTTGAGCTATAGTTCGGGATTTACCCTGTATCAGAAAACGACGCAACTGAATGGTGTGACACAAAACGGAACTGCCGACTACCGATTTCACCTGACTAAATACGCGGTTGTGAACGTGAGGGACACCTTCAGTCAGAATTTCAACTTGTTCAACCAGGCCAATCCTTTTAGCGGCGGCGGCATCCCTACCGGTGCGCCTTCTCCGACCTCGGTTTTTGTATATCCCTTCCAGAACCAGCTCGGGAACACACTGGATGGCGGTCTCGAGTATCAATACGGCAGGAACGCGATGATAGGGGGTGGTGGGACCTATTCCATCTCGCGCTTCTCGGCTGTTGGCAACACAACCGGTCTAGCCAACTCGAACACTGGGGGAGCGTCGGCGTTCTGGAGTCGCCGTGTCTCTCGCGGACAATACATTGGCGCAATTTACGAGTACTCCAGAATCACCACGAATCCGGTAGAGTCGGTCACGGACACGAACACGATCTTCGGGTTCTACACGAAGTACCTTACCAGCACCATATCTTTCTCAATCCTGGGCGGCCCGCAGCATTTCGACTCGCGGGACCCGGTTTCCGGCGCTGCTTCAGGATCCTGGACGCCTGCGGTGCAGGGAAGCGTTGGCTATCAAACGGCACGCACAAGTATGTCGGCGGGCTATTCGCGCATCGTATCTGGTGCGGGAGGTCTTGTGGGCGCCTATCACTCGAACGTTGCCGGTGCTGAAGCACGTCGGCAGGTGACGCGCACATGGAACATCGGTGCCGGCGGCAGCTACGCGCTGTTCAAGAATGTGACGCCTACGATTTCCACGTACAATCCCGGCGGACATACGATCGCGGGCACCGCGTCGGTCCAGCGCAGCTTCAGTGAACGCTTCCGCGTAGAAGTCGGCTACAGCCGCTTCCACCAGAGCTATGACAACTTCGGGACAGCGGCGCAACTCTTTCCCGATTGCAACCGCGAGTACGGCTCTGTGACCTACCAGTTCTACCGACCAATAGGACGATAACGATGACCGAGTTAATCGAAGAGCAGGAATCAACGCAACCCGATTTTGACCGATACCTCGACCTGGTGCGTCGTCGGCATATGTACTTCCTTGTGCCGCTGTTTCTGGGCTGGCTCCTCGTGTGGGGAAGCAGCTGGATATTGCCGACAACCTACAAGTCAAGCACGTTGATCCTGGTCGAGCAACCGACGATGCCGCAGAGCTATGTGGCTCCCAACGTGAACGAGAATCTGCAGGACCGTCTGCAAAGCATTACACAGCAGATCCTCAGCCGCACGCGTCTCCTCATGATCATCGACAAACTCAACCTTTACGCCGAGAACAAGTCACTCAAGACTCCCGACGACAAGGTCGAGGCGATGCGCAAAGACATCAGCGTCGAACTCGTGAAGGACACTCGTAACCAGGAGATCACCGCTTTCAGGGTGAGTTTCTCTGCGCTCAGTCCCGTTCTGGCCCAGAGGGTTACGAACGAGTTGACGCAACTTTTCATCAACGAGAACCTCAAGGTTCGCGAGGAAGAGTCTGAAGGAACCACGCACTTTATCGAAAAGCAGCTTGAAGATGCGCGTGTGACGCTGTCTGACCAGGAAGCCAAGGTGCGCCAGTTCGAAGCGGTGCATGAGGGAGCTTTGCCGACACAGGAGGCCAGCAATCTCCAGATTCTTGCAGGTTTTCAGGGGCAGTTGCAGAATGAGCAGGACTCGCTGAACACAGCCAAGCAGCAGCGGGTTTATTACCAAACATTGATTGAGCAGTACAAAAGTCTTCATGCGGCCGGGCGTAGCCTTGATGGAGCGCCGACGGAAGTCGGTGTGCTTGACCAGGAGTTGAGCAGACTAAGGGCGGAACTCACGGATCTCAGTTCTCGCTATACCGATTCCTATCCGGATGTGCAAAAGGTGAAGGCCCAGATAGCCAAGACCGAGAAGCAGAAGCAGGAGTTGTTGGCTGCTCCCAGAAGCGCATCGAAGCAGGCCGGTGACGTGGAAAGCACTCCACTGCTTCAATTGCAGGGCCAGCTCCAGTCCAACCAGCTTGAGATTAGCAGCCGCGAGCGCGCAATTGCCGGCCTTGAGGCTCGGATCGGCGAGTACCAGGGACGCCTGAACTCAGAGCCTGCCACGGAACAAGAACTCGCCGAATTGACGCGAGGTTACGAGCAATCGAAGGCAAACTACGACGATCTTCTGAAGAAGAAGAATCAATCCGTAATGGCCACCAGCATGGAACAGATGCAGCAGGGCGAACGATTTACGATGCTCGACCCGCCGAGTCTTCCCATCAAGCCAGATTTTCCGGATCGCCTGAAGTTTTGTTTGATGGGTATCGCAGCGGGCCTGGCACTGGGGTTCCTGACTGTCTTCGCGTTTGAGTTTTTCGACGACCGCATGCACGGTGAGAAGGAGCTCAAAGAGCTGCTCCCGATCAATGTGATGGCGGAAATTCCCGAGATCGAGAGCCCTCTGGACCTGGAGAATCAGAGGAGGCGCGCAGTATTGGGCTGGGCCACGGCAGTGACCATTGGCGCAGTCATCGCGATCGGGTCCACACTCAGCTACCTACGAGGATAGTGCACAGCCCCATGTATAAGAGTTTTTACAATCTGACGCGCAACCCATTCGACCTATCGCCAGATCCAACATGCTTTGTGGCGACGGAGCGGCACAATGAGGCACTGGCTGCTCTCTACTATGGCATCGTTCGGCACAAAGGCGTAGTCGTTGTGACGGGAGAAGTGGGAACGGGCAAGACTCTCATGCTCCGTTGCCTGCTACAACTGTTCAAATCGAGCAGCGAGATCTCGTACGCATACCTGTTCAACTGCCGCTTGTCCGCAATGGAGTTTCTGCACTATGTCGCCTCGGACTTTGGTCTGAGGGCCGATGCGCACCAGAGCAAGAGTTCGCTCCTGATGGACCTGAGCAAGTACGTTACGTCGCGTGGCCTTCAAGGACTTAACACAGTACTGATCGTGGATGAGGCACACAATCTTTCGATGGAGCTTTTGGAGGAAATTCGCCTTCTCTCGAACCTGGAAACGAATGATGACAAACTCCTTCAGATCGTGCTTGTGGGGCAGCCCGAACTCGATCTGAAGCTCGACTCCTTTGAATTGCGGCCGTTGAAGCAGAGGATCGCCCTGCGCGCTCACCTTTCGCCACTCGATGAGCAAGACACCGGAAAATACATCACGGAGCGGCTGACGATTGCCGGTGGAACTTCGCGGACCGAATCGCTGTTCTCGCCGGAAGCTGTGAAAATGATCCACCAGTATTCACGGGGATTTCCGCGATTGATCAACACCATCTGCGAGAACGCTCTCATCACGGGATACGCGCGACAGATGCCGGTCATCACGCCCGATGTCGTTGTTGGAGTTGCCAAGGACTTCCATCTAACCTCCAACGGCTCGAGGCTGGGCAAAGACGCGCAGGGTGAGGACCTCGATCTGGAGCGGGCCAAGAACTTCTTTCTTGATCTCTACGCATCCATGCACCGAATCAACGGATCCGATTCAGAGTTGGACACTCCTATCACGGTTGAAGCGGGGGAAAATGAGTCAGATATTTGACGCGCTACAACGTTCAGAAACTGAGCGTAACGGCAAGGATGGCGCAGCGGCCGCCCGTGCGATCGAACTGCTGCAACGCACCGAAAACTTTGCCGCCGCCAGCCGGCCGGTGAGCGAATCGAGCAGCCCCTGGACCGCGACCGTGGTTGCGGAGACTGGGGTAGCAACAGCCGAGCTGGTGCGAGGACCGGATGCGGTGGTCCCGGTCGACTTTATTACTCACAGTCCGTCGACTGGCAGCGCTGCGCTTCCAGTCGAGGAACACGCCGAAGGGCCGATGCAGTGTGAGGTCCTGAGCGTTTCTCCTTCCGTTGAGAGCCATATGGTGTCTCTTCCCGACAGCAAGAGCCCTGCCAGTGAGGCATTTCACCTCCTCGGCGTGCGGTTGCGGCATCTGCGCCGGCAACGTCCGCTCAAGAAGGTTCTCATTACAAGCACCGTTCCGCAGGAAGGCAAGAGCGTAGTAGCGGCCAACCTCGCATGCACCCTGGCACTTCGTACCCAGCAAAAAGTGCTGTTGCTCGAGGGCGATGTCCGGCGCCCTACTCAGTCAAAGATCTTTGGAATCGCACACAAGCCAGGCATCTGCGAGTGGCTAAACGGCGAGAGGTTGCTCGTCAAGAGCATGTATCGACTCGAGGAGCCAGGAATCTGGATATTGCCCGCGGGATCTGGAGCCGGAAATTCATTGGAATTGCTGCAATCCGGCGCGGCCACGCCCATGATGGAACAGTTCATGAACTGGTTCGACTGGGTCGTAATCGATTCGCCGCCAATTCTTCCACTAGCCGACACCAGCGTGTGGACGAACATGGCGGACGGAATTCTGCTTGTGACCAGGCAGGGGACCACTCAAAAACGGCAGCTAAAGCGCGGACTTGAAGCACTGGGCTCGCAGAAGCTGATCGGGGCAGTTTTGAACAGCGCCAAGAGTGTGCTGCACGCAGACTATTACTATCGACCGGTTAGCCGGTTACCAAACGAGGATGCGGAAGACTGATTCTCCTCGGTAATATGGCGGAGTTTGAGTATTCTCGCGATCAAGGGTTGAGATTTATTCTGCGCAACACTTTGAAATGCTCCGACGCTCTCACTGTTTGGACAAAGCGAAATTGAAGTAACCCAATCGGTTCGTAGAACGCAGGAGCAATGGCCATCTGTCTTGGGAGGGAAGCTGTGAATACAGGAAGGCAAAGTCGAACAATCAATCTCATTGATCCCCTGAGCGAGCCGGCGTTTGAACGCAAGGCGTTTGATGAGGAAAGTTTTAGACGCATAATTGCCATCGAGCGCAAGCGTACCGAGCGTTCGAAGGCGCCTTTCGTTCTCATGCTTCTCGAAGTTGCAAACGAGAGTGTAGACAAGGCTACCGCTGCCGCCTTGCAATCTGTGATGTCGGTCTTGCTCGCATCCAGCCGCGATACGGACGTGGTGGGTTGGTACAAGTCGAAGACCACGATCGGGGCACTATTCACCGGCTTGGTCGCGGGCGATAAGAGTTCGATCCTCATGACGATTCTGAGCCGGGCCACCAACACGCTTCGCGACGAGTTGAGTTTCGAGCAATTTAATCTCATTAATATTTCTCTGCACTACTATCCGGATGACTGGGATGAAAATGGGCCGGGTCGTCCGAGCAATCCTGCGCTCTATCCGGATCTCTCCAAACAAGCCAACGGAAAGCTGCCGCTCCATATTCTGAAGCGCGCCATCGATATTGTCGGAGGCTTGATTCTTTCGCTTATCTGCCTGCCGTTCTGCTTGTTAATTGCCATCGCGATCAAGGCCACCTCCAAGGGTCCAGTTCTGTTTCGCCAGATGCGCGTGGGGCAACACGGAAAGCAATTTGTATTCCTGAAATTTCGTTCAATGTATGTGAACAATGACCACAGCGTTCACCGCGAGTATGTGACCAAGCTGATCAACAAGGAACCGCAGAGTCAGCCAACGCGCAAGACGGGCACCGTTTATAAGCTCACAGGCGATAAGCGGATCACACCAATCGGTCGTCTTCTGCGCAGAACCAGCCTCGACGAATTACCGCAGTTTCTGAATGTCCTAAGTGGCGATATGTCGCTGGTTGGGCCGCGGCCTCCCATTCCGTATGAGCTGGCTGCCTACCAAACGTGGCATCGTCGCAGATTACTCGAAGTAAAACCCGGCGTTACGGGATTGTGGCAAGTTACGGGTAGAAGCACTGTGGATTTCGATGCAATGGTGCGACTCGATCTGAAATACGCCACATCCTGGAGTCCGTGGCTCGATATCAAAATCCTCCTCCGTACACCTCTCGCCGTGATCCGAGGGTCCGGCGCCTACTGAGGACGTCTCCTTCACAATTCAATTTTCAACTGGCAGAGACAATCACTGATCCGGTCTGTATTCCTGCGTAAGTCATCCCCCAACCAATCGGCAGTTTTGCAGAAAGATGGCGAATCATGAATTTTGGTGTAATTGGTTACGGCTACTGGGGACCAAACATTGTGAGAAACCTCATGAGTCTCGAGGACTCCGAGGTTCTGGCGATTGCGGAGATAAGCCCGCAAGCGCGCCTGCGCGCGCAGAAGGCTCACCCCGGAGTGCAGGTTGTTGCAAGCTCAGCTGAGGTTATCTGTTCACCAGAGATCGATGCGATTGCTGTTGTATCTCCGGTCTGGACGCACTACGAACTGACCAAAAAAGCTCTGGAAAACGGGAAGCACGTCTTCGTTGAGAAACCCTTTACCAGTACTTCGGCTCAGGGCGAAGAACTGATCGAACTGGCAGCCCGGAAGAATCTCAAGATCATGGTCGATCACACCTTCCTCTTTACGGGGGCGGTGAAGAAGATCAAACAACTTGTGGATGACGGAGCGCTCGGAAATCTGTATTACTACGACTCCACGCGCGTCAACCTGGGGCTGTTTCAGCACGATTGCAACGTGCTTTGGGATCTGGCGCCACACGATCTCTCGATCATGGACTACCTCCTGAAGGGAGATCCGGAGGCCATCGTTGCAACGGGCCAGGGACATCTAAACGGCCACGAGGATGTGGCCTTCATGACGCTTTATTTCCCGGAAAAAGTGATCGCCCACATCAACGTCAACTGGTTGTCGCCGGTGAAGGTCAGGACGACCCTCATCGGCGGTGAGAAACGCATGCTGGTGTGGAACGACCTCGAAGCCGATGAAAAACTAAAGGTTTACGACAAGGGCGTGAAGATCAGCGGGAAAGAAGGCGTCTACGAACTGCTTGTCAGCTATCGCTCTGGAGATATGTGGGCTCCGCAGTTAGAGCAGGGCGAAGCGCTGCGGCAAGAGCTTTCTTACTTCGTCGATTGTGTTTCAACAGGACAAGAGCCGTTCAACGACGGTTGCGCTGGTCTGCGTGTAGTGCGAATGCTCGAAACGGCCAATGAATCGCTCAACAAGAAGGGAGCACTGGTTTATCTATGAACACCTTTAACTGCATTGCAGACGACGTGAAGTTTGGCGAGAATGTCAGCCTCTCGAAGTTCATAAATCTCTACGGTTGTGAGATCGGAGACGAGACCAAGATTGGCGCGTTTGTCGAGATTCAGAAGAACGCGAAGGTGGGGCGCCGGTGCAAGATTTCGAGCCACACGTTCATCTGCGAAGGCGTCGTGATCGAGGACAATGTCTTCATCGGCCATGGTGTGACGTTCACGAATGACTCTTATCCGCGTGCGACCACGGCCGGTGGCGAACTGCAAACGGAGGCAGACTGGAAAGTCGAATCGACGATCGTTCGTAAGGGCGCATCCATAGGGTCTGGTGCCACAATCCTGCCCAATCTCGAGATTGGCGAGAACGCGATCGTTGGCGCCGGTGCCGTGGTCACCAAGAGCGTGCCGGCGAACGCGGTTGTAGCCGGCAATCCCGCGAAAGTGCTCCGCTACGTAGAATCCGAAACCGTAACGGAGGAGGACTCAGCACCTATCCCTTTCCTCGATCTGGTCACTCCGCACCGTGAGCTCGAGAACGAATTGATTGATGGGTTTCGTCACAACCTGCGCAATGCGAGCTTCGTCGGTGGTCCGGTCGTGGAGAAGTTCGAAGAGGCATTTGCGGCATTCTGCAATGCGAAACACTCGATCGCCGTCAGCAGCGGCACCGACGCTCTGCGCTTTGCGATCATGGCTTGCGGTGTGCAGCAGGGCGATGTCGTGCTAACTGTACCGAACACGTTCATCGCAACCACCGAGGCCATCTCGCAGGCAGGGGCGATTCCGGAGTTCGTCGACATCGATGAGCAGACGTACAACATGTCCGTTGCCATGCTTCAACGCTACCTTGAGAAGCAGTGCATTCGCGAAAAGTCGGGCCGTTTGGTAAGCCTGCGTTCGGGACGACCGGTTACGGCCGTCATTCCGGTTCATCTGTACGGGCAGATGGCTGATATGGATGCCATCTTGAACCTCGCCGAGCGCTACGGCCTGATCGTGATCGAAGATGCCTGCCAGGCGCACGGAGCCGAGTACTTCTCAAAAAAGCAGAACCGGTGGATGAAGGCCGGGACGATGGGCAAGGCCGCTGCCTTCAGTTTCTATCCGGGCAAGAACCTGGGTGCCTGCGGCGAAGGAGGCGCGGTCACAACCAACGATGCCCGCTTCGCAGAGAAAATCAAGTGTCTTCGAGACCACGGCCAGGTCAAGAAGTATTTCCACGACATAGAGGGCTATAACGGACGCCTGGATGCAATCCAAGCTTCAATTCTGCATGCCAAGCTACCACACCTCGCCTCATGGAACGCGCAGCGCCGCGATCGCGCCGCCGAATATAACCGGCTCATGATCAAAGAGGAAGCTGTCCGCCTTCCATACGAGCCCTCCTGGTCTCGCGCCGTTTATCACCTCTATGTGGTACGTACTAACAACCGCGAAGAGATGATCAACCATCTTAAGAAGGTGGGCATCGGTACAGGCATTCATTATCCCGTTCCGCTGCATCTGCAGACGGCGTATGTTTCGCTCAGCTATAACCCCGGCGACTTCCCTGTAACGGAGGCGGTTTCTCCAGAGATCCTTTCGATACCGATGTTCCCGCAGTTGACGGCGCTTCAACAGGCGAGGGTGGTGCAGGAGATCGTCTTGTTTGCGCGGGAGACCGCGTCGAAGCCAGTCGAGTGTCTTGAGGCTCCAATCGCAGAAGCAGCATTCAAGACTGCATAGTCGATCGCAGGTCCTTGAGGCCAATAGGAGGCTAATAGCCGTGGAGACAAAAAAACAGATCGTCATCGCCGGGCTCGGCGAAGTGGGGAAGCCGCTTTACCAGCTGATTTCTGAGCACTGCGATGCCGTAGGCATCGACGTTGGCACACCGCTGAAGGGGATCGGAGAGGTGGAGGTTCTGCACATTTGCTTCCCCTTCCAGATCAAGGACTTCGTTGGTGAGGTTGCGCGCTACGTCGACTTGTTCAAGCCAGAACTCATTGTCATCAACAGCACGGTCGCGGTTGGCACTACACGCAGAGTTGCAGAGCGCACCGGGATTCCAACGGTGAACAGTCCGGTTCGCGGCAAGCACGTTCGCATGCTCGAGGAACTGCGGATGTACACGAAGTTTGTCGGTGCGAGCGATCCGGCTGCAGGTCACCATGCGGTTGAGCACTTCTGTTCGGTCGGGTTGAAGACGAAGCTCCTCACGTCGCCCGAAGCATCCGAATTGGCCAAGCTCACCGAAACCACCTATTTCGGTCTGATGATCGCCTGGGCACAGGAACTCGAACGCTATTGCGACCTGAGCGGCGCCAACTACGAAGAGATCATCTCGTTTTATGAGGAGATCAAATTCTTCCCGACCGTCAAATATTTCCCAGGTGTAATTGGCGGACACTGCGTTATGCCCAACATCGAACTTCTTCGCAGGTTCGATGACTCGTTGATTCTGCAATCCATTCAAGCTTCAAACCACATGAAAACGGAGCGTGATTCGCGGAAGGTTGATATTGAGCTCTCTGCCGAGCAAGTTCCTGTCGTGACGCCTTCATGATCGCCATCGAATCGAACGCGGAGCAGAGCACCGAGATGCTGACAGTCGGCGTGAACAGCGCCGCGGTGTCGCCGCCGCAGCGGCTTGCCGGAAAGCGAGTGGGCATGGTGGTCTTCTCGCCATACCCCGCCGATCCTCGCCCGCGGCGTGCAGTCGAAGCATTGCGCAATGAAGGCGCGCATGTGGAACTCATCTGCGAAGCCGAAGGCGAAGATGCGAGGCGTGAATATGCCGAGAGGCTTGAAGTTATTCGCGTTCCCATCCGTCATATCCGCGGAGGCGCATTGTCCTACGCCTACCAGTATTCATCGTTCATCCTGATCTCCGGTGCCATACTGGCATGGCGCACGCTCCGTCGCCGGTACCAACTGATATATGTGCATAACATGCCTGACATCCTTGTCATAAGCGGGATGATCCCCAAGCTTTTCGGCGCCAAGGTTATCCTCGACCAGCATGATCCTATGCCGGAGCTGATGCGCACCATTTTCGACAAGGATGAACAGAGCTTTGCGGTGCGCGTCATCCGCCGCCTCGAAAAGTGGAGCATCGGACGCGCCAACCTTGTCATCACGGTGAATGAAGCCTGCCGACGCATCTTCTCCAATCGCAGCTGTTCTCGGGACAAGATCGGCGTGGTGATGAACTCGCCGGATGAGAAGATGTTTCAATACCGCGATGCGCGTTCTTATCCTGCTCGCCGACCCAGGCTGCCGTTCGTGATGATGTATCATGGATCGCTGGTTGAGCGAAACGGTCTTGAACTTGCCGTCGACGCATTGCACCGACTGCAGCAGAGCGTCCCTGAGGCAGAACTCAGAGTCTTCGGGCGCTCTACACCTTATCTCGAGCGGGTGATGAGCAAGGTCCGCACACTCGGAATGGCCGATAAAGTGCACTTTCTCGGACCCAGGCGCCTTGAAGATCTTGCCAGCGAAATCGAACGATGCGATGTTGGCGTCATTCCCAACCAGCTCAACACCTTTACCGAGATAAACACCCCAACGCGTATCTTCGAATACCTTGCCCTGGGAAAGCCCGTTATCGCGCCGTCGACCACAGGCGTTCGTGACTACTTCCGTCCAGACTCGCTTGTTTTCTTTGAGGCAGGGAACGCTGACGACTTGGCATCCCAGATGTCGTATGTGGCCTCTCACCCCGCGGAGGCTGTCGATATCGCCGAGGAAGGCCAGCGCGTGTACCTGGAACATTCCTGGCAACAGGAACGAGAGACGCTCGTCAACCTGGTCGCTAATCTACTGAACAACTAAGTTACGGTTGGGTCCGCCGGCCTGTCGGTCTCTGTGCTGGAGCTTCGGACCTTCGAACGATTTGCGCAGTTGATCACCATTTCGCAGGGAAAGAGCATGATTGGCGTTGTTGCACCCGGATCGCGTCGTGAAATAGTCTCGGAGTTCTTCGAGCTTTTCAAGACTCCATGGGAATTCGTCGATGCCAATCGCAGCTACGAGGTGGTCTTGATTGCAGGAGACGCCGAGTTCGATGGATCACTCGCGAAGCTGGTTCTGCACTACAGCGCCGGCAAGTTGGCGATAGATGCAGCGGAAGGAGTCGCGATCGACTCAAGAAAGTCTGATCGAGTGCTGATGGACCGAGGCGGCAGGCTTCCCGTTTTTAAGGAATGCCTGGCCTTTCGCACTGAGGGTGATGGGCTGCAGATCGACGGAGAGTCGCAGGTTCGGGCGTCGTATCATCGCATCCGCGACAAACGGCACCTCGTACGCGTCGGATTCGACCTGTTTGCCGAGATCGAGACGCTTCTGACAATCGGCCAGCATGCGCAGTTCGCACAAACTCCGACTATTGACCGGCATATCGCCTTTATCCGGGAGTTGATGATCCAAAGTGGAGCATCGTTTGTAGAGATTCCACCGGCGCCCGTTGGACATCCCTTTGTTGCGTGTCTGACACATGACGTCGATCACCCTGCCGTTGCTTTTCACAAGCTGGATCACACTGCATGCGGTTTTCTCATGCGTGCGACAGTTGGGTCCGCACTTGACCTCTTGAAAGGGAAGATCGGAGTTCGCGAGCTGCTTCGGAATCTGCTGGCGGCCGTGAAGCTGCCGTTCGTCTATCTGGGGTGGGCGGAGGACTTTTGGGCGGGTTTTGAGGCTCGCTATTCGGCGCTGGAACGAGGATTGCCGTCGACGTATTTTGTCCTCCCATTCAAGGGCATACCCGGCAAGACGCACGAAGGCGATGCACCAAAGCTGCGCGCTTCAGGCTACAGCGCCAAAGAGATCCAGAAATCACTTGCGTCCATTCGTGATTCTGGCTGCGAAGTGGCTACGCACGGCATCAACGCATGGCTGACTACTGGAGAAGCCTCGAGGGAAATGCGTGAAGTGCAGGCCGCGTCTAACGGGTCAGCATGCGGCTTTCGGATGCATTGGCTCTACTTCAATGAACAATCACCCACGGTGCTGGAACAGGCCGGCGCCAACTACGATTCGACGGTCGGCTATCGGGATACAGTCGGCTTCCGGTGCGGAACAACGCAAGCGTTCAAGCCTTTCAACGCCGATCATCTGTTGGAATTGCCTCTCACAGTGATGGATACAGCGCTGTTCTATCCCGCGTACTTGAATCTCTCGCAGGCTGAGGCTGTGCCGATTCTGCGTGAAACAGTTGCGAGAGTCGCAGAATTCGGGGGCTGCATCACGGTGAACTGGCATGATCGCAGTCTCGCACCCGAGCGTCAGTGGCAGGAGAGCTACCAGGCTTTGCTTGAAGATTTGAAACACCAGAAAGCATGGTTCGCAACTGCTTCACAAGCCGTCGCTTGGTTTCAGCATCGCAGGTCAGCCAAGTTCCAATATGATGGGAAGGGCGAAAGGCTCCTCGAGGTGACCACCACGAAGCCGACCAGACGCGGTCTTCCGGGTCTGCAACTGCGCACCTATTCAATGCAGAACTTGTCGCGCGATAAGGCACCGAGCCGAGCCAGGTTCACGCAGATGGAATTCTCGGAAGACATTAAACTGAGCACCGAATTCGGCGATGCAGCCGAACTGATCGCCTTTGAGCCGATCCATTTATAAACGCAAAACGAAACGATGCCTCCTCTTCTTGCATTAGCGCTGTGGTTGATCCTGCTCGTGATATTGCTTCGGTACGACCCGGCGCGGGATCCGAAAACCTCGTGGACAACGTGGATTGCCGTGGCCTGGCTGGCCATCGCCGCCTCGCGCCTTCCTTCACAATGGCTCCAGCTCCAAACGGATTCAGCGTCTGCTGCAATGCAAGAGGGCAATGGCTTCGATCGCATCGTGCTTTCGGCCCTGATGGCCATGGCGATCTGGATCCTGATAGCACGCCGCTTCAAATGGGGAGAGTTCTTTCTGCGCCACTGGACGCTGATGGCCCTTCTGGCGTTCGCACTGTTCAGCACTTTCTGGTCCGATTTCCCGGGTATCACTGCGAAAAGATGGTTCCGCGATCTCGGCAACTACTTCGTAGTTCTCGTCGCACTGACTGACCCGCGGCCAGCCGACTCAGTTCGCACCATTCTCCGCCGTGTCGCTTACCTGCTGATTCCGCTTTCCATCGTGTTCACAAAATACTTCCCAGAACTCGGTAAGCAGTACGACACCTGGTCCGGAATGGGCTATTACATTGGCGTGGCCACCAGCAAGAACATGCTGGGTGCCTTGTGTCTTGTTTCTGCCGTGTTTTTTTTCTGGGATTCCGTTTCGCGCTGGCCAGAAAGAAGGCAGAAACGGACCAAGCGCATCCTGTGGATCAATGCGGTATTTCTTGCCATGACGGCTCGAATGACGCAACTCGCGCACAGCACGACTTCAGACGTTTGCATTGCGCTCGGATGCCTGGTGATTCTCGCCGCACACATGAAGTTCTTCAGGCGCCGCCCGGGGCTGCTCAAGTTTCTTGTGCCGGCCACGTTTGTTCTTTACCTGGTCATAGACTTTGGGGTCGGACTTGGTGGATCACTCGCGCAGGCACTCGGCAAAGACGCGACTCTCACCGACCGAACAAAGATCTGGGCTTTCCTGCTCAACATGCATACGAACCCAATCATCGGCACCGGGTACCAGAGTTTCTGGCTGGGCGACCGGTTGATGGACTTCTGGCAGAACTCAGGCCTCGGGCACTTGAATGAAGCCCACAATGGCTATCTTGAGATTTACCTTGAACTGGGCCTTATTGGATGCGTCCTTACGGTGGGCTTCCTGATCGCGAGCTACCGCAGCATCTGTGCGCGATTTTCCGGGCAGTCTGAACTGGCCATCCTGGGAATCGCGATGTGGCTGGTCCTGGTCTTCTACAACATGTCGGAAGCAGCGTTTGAAGGCGGTCTGCTCTACTCGGTATTCCTCTTCGGCGCGCTCACCCAATCACGGCGCGTGACAGCGCGAAGCAAGAGCGCCGTAAAGCTGCGGGACACGGGAGTCGAGGCCGTCCCTGGCACTCTCGCAACAACCTATCCCGAGCACGACCTCGAACCATCGCTGAGTTCGGTCCAAGCTGGGCACCGTTGGCTCAATTCGTGACCACGAAAGGCAGTTACATGCTTCAGATTTGCGGCAAAGACATCCTCGTCGAGGGCAAAGTAGTCCGGATTGCCCGCTTGAATGCCGAAGGTTACGACACTCTTGACGAGCCCGAAGCCGCGCTGCAGCAGATCCGGAATTGCGGCACTCGGATGGACTTATTCACATTCGTCGAGAAATTGGCCGACCCATCTCAAAAACACGCCTATCAAGTGGAGTGCGATAATCTCGCGGGCCTTCCAGTCTCCACCTTCGATCACTGGATGACGAAGCAGATTGACTTCAAGGCCCGCAACAAGGCGCGGAAGGCAGGCAAGGCTGGGGTTGTCTTGAAAGAGGTTCCCTATGACGACGAATACGTCAAGGGAATCTCGGCGATTTACAACGAGTCGCCGATTCGGCAGGGCAAGAAGTTCTGGCACTATGGCAAACCTCTTGAAGAGGTTTGGCGCATGAATGGGACGTACCTCGATCGCAGCATTTTTCTCGGCGCGTATCTCGATGGTGTGCTGATCGGGTTCGTAAAGCTGGTTATGAACGAAGACCGGACGCAGGCCGGTCTGATGCAGATCGTCTCCATGATTCAGCACCGCGACAAGGCTCCCACAAATGCGCTGGTAGCCCAGGCCGTGAAGTCGTGCTCGGAGCGTGGAATACCGTACCTGTGGTACGCCAACTTCTCATACGGCAAGAAACAGGACGACGGTCTCGCGGAGTTCAAACGACACAATGGTTTTCAAAAGATCGAGATTCCGCGGTACTACGTCCCACTCACTACTCTGGGCCGGCTTGCCTTGCGCGTTGGCCTTCACCGGGGAGCAGGCGAGTGGATTCCGGAGCCGATGGCGGCCACGTATCGCAAGGCTCGCAAGATCTGGTATGAGCGCCTGCACGGTCTTGAAAACGCCTGATCTCACCCAGCGAAGCGCTGTCAACTGCACGCAGGATCGCTAAATACCAATGCCAGGAATCTTTGGATGCATCACGCAAAAGCCACGTCCGCAAGCCGAGGCGGAGCTGTCGGATATGCTCCGCGTGATGCAGCATGAAGACTCGTATATCAGTGACACCTGGATGGATGAGGGTCTTGGCGTCTATGTCGGAACGCTGGCTCGAGCAGGTTCGTTCTCAGAAAAAGGCATTACGCTTGATGAGCGGGGCGATGTAATGCTGGCGTTTTCGGGTGAAGAGTACTCGGTCGCGCGGAACACGCAGCAGCTTGCCAGGCTCGCCGAGCATTCATTATTCCCGACAGATTTAAATGGACGCTTTCACGGATTGCTGGTTAACGCACTCACCGGCGTCGCAACATTGTTTAATGATCGGTTCGGGATGCACCGCCTCTACTATTACCAGGCGGTCGGAACCTTTTACTTCGCTTCCGAGGCAAAGGCCATCCTTTCCGTATGCCCGGAGACACGGGAGCTGAATTTTCAAAGCTTAGGTGAATTGGTTTCCTGCGGAGCTGCGCTGGAGAATCGCTCTCTCTTCAGGGGAATCAGCGTTCTTCCGCCCGCCTCAAAATGGACTTTCCATAATGGCGAACTCCGTCAGCGAAGCACCTACTTCAGCGCTGCCGAGTGGGAGAATCAGGACCCGCTTGCAACGGAGCCGTATTACTGCGAACTTCTCGATGCGTTTCAAGGGAGCGTGGCTCGCTGCTTCTCAGGCAGCGAGGAGATCGCAATGTCCCTTACCGGGGGACTTGATACACGGATGGTGCTGGCATGCCACCAGCCCGCTCGGGGAACCCTTCCGTGCTACACATTCGGAAGCATGTTCCGCGAGAATCAGGATGTTCGCAAAGCGCGGTATCTCGCGGAGAAATGCCATCAGGACTTTCATTTGCTCACCGCCGGCGCAGACTTTCTATCACAGTTCTCGAAATATGCCGAGCGATCCATTTATCTTACCGACGGCTGCGTGGACGTAAGCCGGGCTCCGGACCTCTACCTTAATCAGCGGGCCCGAGCAATTGCTCCCGTGCGAATGACCGGTTTGTTCGGCGGCGAAATACTACGCGGAGTTCGGGCGTTCAAGCCGGTGCCGACGATGCCGGGTCTGTTCACGAGCGAATTCGAACAGCACATGACCCAGGGGACCGAAACCTACGCACGGGCGCTCGGCTGTCACCCGGTCTCATTTGCAGTATTCAAGCAAAACCCATGGTATCTGCATGGCTCCCTCTCGCTTGAAGAGACGCAACTCACGATGCGCTCTCCTTTTCTAGATAACGACTTTGTACGGACTGTGTTTCGCTCGCCGGCTGCGGAACTTGCCAGCAACCGCATGTCCTGGCGGCTCGTCAAAGACGGCAACCCCGCGCTCTTGAACCTGCCCACTGACCGCGGCCTGACCGCCAATCCAGGCTCGTGGAAGGGAAGGGCGCTGCACGGGATTATGGAGTTCCTGTTCAAGGCGGAGTACGCCTATGATTCAGGCATGCCGCAGTGGCTTGCAGGCATCGATCACGCGCTCTCCAGGCTGCATCTCGAGAGGATGTTTCTCGGACGGCACAAACCCTTCCACTTCCGGCTGTGGTATCGCGACTCCCTCGGGGCCTTTATAAAGGAGATACTCCTCGACGAACGAACGCTTTCAAGACCCTACTTGAACCGATACGCTGTCGAAAAGGTGGTTCATGGGCACTTGAAAGGGAATCGCAACTTCACGCACGAGATTCACAAGTTATTGACCCTTGAACTGATAGAAAGGGTCATTCTGGAACGACATTCAGGGCAGCAGATGCGTAGTTCGACATCGGTGTGTCTTACCGTGCAATAGAGCCGAGTTTCAGAGCGACGACCAGCATGCTTCAGACTTCTGAAAGATCGTCGCAGGCGCCCAAAGAAATGTATTCGAAATGAAAATTGCTTATTTGTTTTTCGCTTATCGAAACCCTCGTCTTATGAAGAGGGAGATCGAGATCCTTTCTTCAGACAAGGCCGCTTTCTTTATACACATCGATGGGAAAGTGGACATCAGCAGGTTCACCGAGATCAAGGGGCCAAACATTCACTTCTCTGAGAAGCGGATTCCGGTTTACTGGGCGGAGTTTTCGGGCGTTCGTGCGGTCATCGAACTGATGAAGCAGGCGTTGGCCGGTCCGGAGCGTTGCGATTACCTCTTTCTGCTCAGCGGCAGCGAGTATCCAATCCGCACCCGTAACTACATTGAAGAGTTTCTCGAGGCAAACAGCGGTACCGAGTTTATCCGGCTTATCAAGGTACCTGGACCGGGCAAGCCGCTGTCACGCCTGACCACAATTCGCTACGAATCCGACAGACCGGTGCGTCGATTCCTTTCGCGAGCATTCGCCAAGGTCGGTATGTCGCAGCGCGACTTTCACAATCATCTCGGCACCCTTGAGCCCTACTCGGGGCGCACCTGGTGGGCATTGACGCGCGAGGCATGTGAATACATTCTCCGCTTTGACGAGGACAATCCCGAGGTGGCAGCCTTCTTCCGGGACACATTTGCTCCGGAAGAAGCCTATTTCCACACCATCCTCGGCAACTCGAAATTCAAAGAGCGTGCCTGCGGAAACCTTGTGTACGAGGATTGGTCGGCACGCGGAGCCCATCCCGCAATCATCACAGCCAAGCACCTCGACTATTTCGAAAAAAAGGAAAAGGTATTTGACCTCTACGAGGGACCTTCGGAGTTGCTGTTCGCCCGCAAGTTCTCAGACGATAGCCTTGCACTTTTTTCAAGGATCGATCACATGGCAAAGCAAAAGGGCGACCTGCTTTCCAGTCGCCCTCCGCTCTACCAAACGTCTTAGGTTCTCATCCGTGATCTACAGCAACTTCATGTCAATGCGCCACCGCAGTCACAGCAAGCGGGGCCGGAGGAGTCTGAGTCTGCGAACTGGTGGAGCCTGCTCCTCCGCGCAGCGGATGCGGATACGCGTATGCCGACCAGCCCGGCTTCGCCGTGCTGCCGTTGAAGTAGTCTCGGCCTTGCACGAGGTAGTTGGAAGAGGTGTCAGGGTTGCTTCCGCATGCCGTACCACCGTAATCGGAGGTCGTCCAGTTCAGCGTCGAGCGGGAATTGCCCCATACGTAGAAAGGCTCACTATCACCCACATACGCAAATGCGTCCTGGGTCTCTCCACCAGAGGTGGGCGCATGTCCCGCTCCAGTCACGTAACCGAACCCTACCTGACGCGGTGCATGGTAATCAGCGCCGCCAGAGGTTCCCTGACCCCAGCATCCATCCGGACCGCCGCTGCGCTGCAAGTTCATCACCGTAGCATTGATGTCCGGCTTGGAGCCGTAGTCCGAGGAAGTCATGGCCGGCAGTGTGTTGTTGTAGGCCAGCCCTGTACCGCCGCGCAGATAGATCCATGCCTGCAGATTGAAAGTGCTGCCGTCGCTATAGGCATCGTACCGGCCAACGTTTCCGTAAGCCTCAAAGAAGCGCTGCCCGAAGTTGGACGTGTCGGCGCCGTGCGAGCCCTGCATGCCGGAGTTGTTGTACATGTTGTAGCGCTGAACCATGCGGGCATTGTCATCGGCACCATTGGCGTAACCGAAGGCGTGGAAGTCGGAGTCTTCGATAAAGAATGCGTCCGATCCGCTGGACAACGAGCCCATCTTTGAGACGGATGACCATGAAGTGGATTGTGTATTTGTGGGGTCTTTGACACCTCCGCAACCCACTGTGGAACCGTTGAACGGGTCCGACGAACAGGAGATATTCCACACGACGCCGCGGTTGGAGTCGGTTTCAATCACATCCCCGTTACCTGAAGGGGGAGCAGGATTGTTAGGATTCACGCGGAAACGCGAATCATGAATTAGAACCGCCTGGCCGCCGGCCGTGTAGTAGATCGAGAACACGTGGGCGCGATTGGTTCCATGATCCACGAAGATTCCACTGACGTTGGTATGGAACGAAGTGTCCTCGGTAATCTGAAAGAGAGCGTTGTCCGTGGGGTTGTCGTTGATGAGAGTCGTCTGCGAGGATGGATTATTGGAAATCAGCCAGCGCTTGCAGTTCGACCCATTAGGGTATGCTGCCGGAACTCCGCACGTGCCGGTGCTCGACGAAGCGTTGATCGTAAGCGATCCCGTTGAAGAGCTCCAGGCCGTGACAGTACCCGTCAAAGAATTGCCTTCATTACCGGTCTCGTTGATTGTCAAAGTCTGTCCAACGGAGATTGCAGGCGTGGGGTTGCTTACGCTCGTTCCTACAACAGTCAGGGTCTGCGAGCCGCTGCCGAGCGTCAGAGGGCTGCTGCTCACGGCTATAACCCTGCTTGAACCTGCCCCTACGATCGCAATGCCTTTCCCAGAGACATTGACACCGCTTGTCCAGTGGCAAGTGCCGGCTGGAATGGTAACCGTTTGTCCTTCTTTTGCGGTATTGATCGCGTTTTGCACGTCTGCGGTGTTGCACGAAGTGGCGGCAACCTGCGCGCGCGCAAATGTGCAAAGAGCTAGGAAAAGTAGCCCCAAAAATGCAAACTTGGATGGTTTTATCATTGCGAAATCCTCACTGCTTAGTAATGGTTAAGTATCTATCTAGCGCACAGGACGTCTCCTGCGCATGAATCTCCGTGGATTCTGAGCGATGTAAATCCGATAGGAGTTTCGATCAATCTATCGCAATACAGTATTCGGTGCAACCAAAGTGGTATTACCATGGTACTGCATTTTCAAACCTTGGTAAGTTCTCTAAAAGGCAAAGTTTTGGTGTTGTCTTTTAGACGTTCCTGCCGACCTTCCGTGAGTACAATAGGCCCAAAAGCCTGTGGAAAAAGCTTGTGGAACTGAAAACAAATCAGTTCTGCAATGCATTCTGATTACTTGAGACCCCATGATTGCTCTCGTTTCCATTCTGATCCCCGCGTATAACGCGGAAAATACTCTCGCTGAGACGATTGAGTCGGCCCTTGCGCAGACCTGGAAGCGCACGGAGATCATTGTCCTGGACGACGGTTCGCGCGATCGTACAGCCGAGGTTGCGCGGCGTTTCGAGCCCCGCGTGAAGGTCGTCAGCATGCCGAATCAAGGTGCGGCAGGAGCACGCAACCAGTTATTTCGTCTCAGTAAGGGCGATTTCATTCAGTGGCTCGACGCCGATGATCTTCTCGCTCCCGACAAGATCGAACGTCAGTTGGTGGCCCTCAACGGCTCACAAGACAAACGTGTCCTGCTGGCATCGCCCTGGGCTCCATTCTTCTTCAGGATGGGTCACGCGCAATTCACCCCGGATTCGCTTTGGCAGAGCCTGACCGCTCTCGATTGGCTACTGCACAAGATGGGCGAGAACCTCTACACCCAGACGGCCACTTGGCTTACCAGCAGGGAATTGGCCGAGGCGGCGGGCCCATGGGATACCCGAGTGCTCAGTGACGATGATGGAGAGTACTTCTGCCGTGTGCTTCTCGCCGCGGGGCGCACCCACTTTGTGCCCGATGCTAAGGTCTACTACAGGACCTCGGCGTCGAGCCGCCTCAGCTATGTTGGTTCCTCGGATCGCAAGAAGAACGCGCTCCTGGTTTCCATGAAACTGCATGTGCAATATCTGCGCTCTCTCGAAGAGAGCGAACGTGTGCGCGAGGCCTGCCTCACGTATCTGCGCAACTGGTTTCTGGTTTTTTATCCGGAGCGCCCGGACCTTGTGGCCGAGTTGCAGAAGCTCGCAGTCGAGCTTGAGGGGAGCCTGGACGCGCCAGCGCTTCGGTGGAAGTATGCCTGGATCAGGCCTGTCTTTGGTTGGAAGGCGGCCAAGTGGGCACAGCTGCGGCTGCCCGAGTTCAAGTCGTCTTGTCTGAGAAGTTGCGATAGGACTCTTTACAGGCTTGCGGGCGAGCGAGCGGTAGTCAACGGAAGAGTCTGACATGAACAAACCAACCGAGTGCGACACAAGCATTTCTGTTGCTCTGCTCACGGGAGGCGGCGATCTGCACTATGCATTCGGCCTCACCTGCGCACTCGTTTCTCAGGGTGCGACAGTAGAACTGATCGGCAGCGATGACTTCGAGTCCAGCGAAGTTCAAAGCAAGCCGGGAGTTACGCTATTCAATTTGCGCGGCAGCATGAAGCCCGATGCCAGCTTCATTGCGAAATTGTGGAGAGTCCTAAAATATTACGGAAAATTGATCTGGTATGCGGCGACTTCTCGGCCGAGAGTGTTTCACATCTTGTGGAACAACAAATTCGAAGCCTTCGATCGCACGATCCTGATGCTTTACTATCGACTTCTTGGTAAGAAACTCGCTCTCACGGCGCACAACGTGAACACCGCCCGACGCGACGGATGCGACTCCTGGTGGAATCGCTTGACGTTGAAATGCCAGTACCGGATCTGCAATCAGTTGTTTGTCCACACTGAGCGGATGAAGGGCGAATTGGTTGACGAATTCGGCGTGCGAAGTGACCGGGTCACCATCATCCCTTATGGTCTCAACGATGCTGTCCCAATCACGTCACTGACGAGCGAGGATGCGAAGGAACACCTCCAAATTCAGAAAGATGAAAGGACAATTCTATTTTTTGGTCGAATTGCTCCTGCGAAGGGACTTGATTCCCTTCTCAGTGCATTGTTTCAACTTCGGAAGTCGGGCAGGAAACACCGGCTGATCATCGCGGGCCGACCCGATCGATGCGAAGAGTATTGGCAATCGCTGCGAACCCAAATTGCTGCATTCGATTCTGATGAAATCCTCGTCCGAGCGAACTTCATCCCGGACGAGGAGATCGAGATCTACTTCAAGGCGGCAGATGTTCTTGTCTTGCCGTATCGCCACATCTACCAGAGCGGTGTGCTGTTCCTGGGCCAGAGCTTCGGCCTGCCAGTGCTCGCGTCAGACGTCGGTTCGCTGAAAGAAGAGATTGTCGAGGGAGAAACCGGCTTCATCTTCGCGCCCGAAAATCCGTCCAATCTAGCGTCATGCATCGAAGATTACTTCAACAGCGATCTTTACGACAATCTCAGCCTGCGCCGGACCCTAATCCAAAAGCATGCGCAGGAGAAACATTCGTGGACAACGGTCGGGGCCATCACAATGACCGTGTATTCGAGTCTCGTCCATCACATCGCGAAACCGCTGGCGCAAACCAAAGCCCCTGCAGGTTCTCGCAAGGCTGATATCTCACTGTAACCCGCGTCTGCCAGCTACCCGGTATATGCAAAACTGTACAGTTTCAATCCTCGAGGAGTTTGCGGGTGAAGCTATTCCTATGACTATCGGTCCGGATACCGCGAATGCCTTTGGAACCGAGCATCTCCAGACGGATCTGAGGGGCAGATCAATCCGCGGAGGGATTCTAACTCTTACGTCGCAGGGCGCCCAGTTCCTCATGCAGTCGGTCGCCACAATTGTCCTTGCGCGTCTTCTGGTTCCTTCAGACTTCGGCCTCGTTGCCATGGTTACGGCGATCACGGGGCTAGGCCAATCATTTGCGGATCTCGGTCTGTCAGAAGCGACAATTCAGCGACCGCAAATCGAGCACAAGCAGGTGAGCACGCTTTTCTGGATCAACGCAGGCATCGGCTTAGGCCTGATGCTCATAACGATCAGCCTGGCCCCCGCACTGGCCTGGTTCTACCATGAGCCTCGCCTGCGGGGCATTGCCCTGGTTTCGTCTCTCACGTTTCTCGTCGGGGGGCTTCGCGTTCAGCACGATGCACTGCTTAAACGACAGATGCGCTATCCATCGATTGCAATCCGCGACATCACCGCCTATTGCACTGCTGTGCCGCTCGCCATTTACCTCGCTTGGCGCGGTGCGGGTTACTGGGCAATCGTGGCCCTCCCGCTTACTCTGAATGTGGTTTCGATGCTGTTTTCATGGGTCATGATCCGATGGATTCCCGGGTTACCCAGCCGCGGCAACGGCGCGCGATCCATGGTCAGTTTTGGAGGCAAGGTTGCTGCTTCGTCTTTGCTGCTCAATGCCATCCGGAATACCGACAACGTCCTCGTGGGTTGGTATTGGGGCGCCGGACCACTGGGCCTGTACTCCCGTGCCTACAATCTTCTGTTGCTGCCGGTCCGGCAGCTTAGCGCCCCAGCCGCCGGAGTGATCGTGCCCGCACTCAGCCGGCTACAGGATGCTCCCGAACGTCTTGCGCGCTATTATCTCCGCGGTATCAATCTGATCATGTGGATCAGCGCGCCGCTGTTCGGATATCTGTTCGCCGCAGCAACACCGGTCATCGTGCTGACCCTTGGTAACCGCTGGCGCGAAGCTGCTCCCGTATTTCAATTCCTGGCGATCTTCGCCCTGGGACAGTTGTTGATCGAGGCAACGTTCTGGCTGCTCGTAAGCCGTGGTGAAAGTTCACGCCTGTTGCGGATTACCCTCGCGATCTCTCCCGTCATCGTGGCCAGCTATGCTATCGGACTGCCGTTCGGTATCAAGGGCGTCGCGCTCGCAGGATCCATCGTGCAGCTAGCCATCTTCCCCGCGGTGATCAAGGCCAGCTTCCGTGGGACCTCTCTTACGCTCAAAGGCCTCGGGCATGCGATCGTCTGGCCCCTGTCAATCTCCCTACTGGGGGGAGCGGCATCTGTTGTGGCCGGGGGACTGTTGTTGCCGAAGACGATGGCTACGCAACTTGCGCTTCCTGCAGTAATTTTTGCCCTTTCGTTCCTGCTTTCTATGTTTATTCCCGCCGTTCGCAATGAGGTCAAATCCATCGGGAGTGTGATCCAAAACTCCACTCCGCGATTGGCGATAAATACCGGCGAAGTCGGATAAATCTTGCATTCATTCGTCTGCTTTCGGTTCTTTTGAGGTGCGTTCATGAGCAATCCCGGAATTCCTTACGTATTGATCACCCCTGCTCGCAACGAATCGGCTTTTATCGAGAAGACCCTCCAGTCGATGATTCGGCAGACGTGTCTGCCGCTGAAATGGGTCATCGTGAATGACGGATCCACCGACTCGACCTCAAGCATCATCCGGACCTATATTGCGGACAATCCGTGGATTGATCTGGTCGATCTCCCCGTCCGGAAAGAGCGGAACTTCGCCGCCAAAGTGCATGCCTTTAATGCGGGCCAGGAACGGGTGAAAGGACTTGAGTACGAAGTGATCGGGAATCTCGATGCCGACATCTCCTTCGAACCCGACCACTTTGAATTCCTCATCGAACAATTCCGTATCGATCCAAAACTTGGCGTCGCAGGAACAATTTTTCGGGAGGAGGGTTACAGCTCTGAGACGGACAGCTTCGAGGGGCAGAATCACGTGTCGGGACAGTGTCAGATCTTCCGTCGTGAGTGTTGGGAAGAGATCGGCGGATACAAGCCTAACAAAGCCGGCGGCATCGACTGGATGGCGGTGACCACCGCGCGGATGATGGGTTGGAAGACACGCTCATTCCGTGAGAAGACCTTCTTTCACTATCGCCCGATGGGCACCGCGGAGCGCAGTCGGGCGGCATCGAGCTTTTCCTACGGTGAAAAGGACTACTACCTTGGCGGCCATCCGATTTGGGAGTTCTGCCGCGTGGGGTACAGAATGACCAAGCGTCCATACCTCATCGAAGGCCTGGCTCTTGGCGCTGGTTTTGTTTACGCGTTCATCACCCGGGAGAAGCGCCCTGTCTCGCGCGAATTGATGCAGTTTCATCGTAGAGAACAGATGCAGAAATTGAAGACTATTCTCAAGTCGCTTATCAAATCACGGGGCGTCAACAACTTTGAAGTCGCCCCGGCCAACCAGGTGGAAGAGAAGTTGCGATGATGGAATTGGATCAGAACAGTCGAGCGGACGAAGTTCAGTCAGAAGTCCTTCGCTTTGTGAACTGGCTGGACGGATACGGCGAAATCTCTTATGACCATCAGAGCTATTTTGCCGGCGATTTCGGCAGGGCAGCCAAGGCCCTTTACTACAAGAAACCTCTGCTCGGCACATTGGCCGTGGCTCCGATGATTTTTTCCGAGGCTTTCGTGCCATCGGCGCGCCGTTACTTCTTCAAGGCGCAGAGATTTCCGATCGCCGATGCGCACTACGCAATGGGTTTTGCATTTCTCCATCGCGTCACGGGCAGGGAAGAGTTCTATAACAGGGCTGTGCATTTTCTTCAGGTGCTTGAGGATACTCGGTCACCCGGCTACGAGCACTACTGTTGGGGATATCCGTTCCATTGGGAAACGCGAAATGGCACGATGCGCGCCGGTACTCCGCTGATTACGACGGTGCCGTATGTGTACGAGGCATTCCTCCAGGTATACGAGATCGACGGGAACGAGCGGTGGCTGGAGATTATGCGTTCCATTGCGGAGCATGCGCTTCACGATTACCACGAAATCGTCACTTCACCTGACGCGTCGAGCTGCTCCTACAACCCCGAGCCAGGAGAGTCGTGCGGCGTGGTCAACGCGAGCGCTTATCGTGCATTCCTGCTCACCCGCGCAAGCATCGACTTCTCCGAACCGAAATATCGCGCAGTCGCAGATCGCAACCTCAATTTCGTCGTGGAGTCTCAGAATCCGGACGGCTCCTGGTATTACTCCACCGACGGCGAGCGGGATTTTGTCGACCACTTCCACACCTGTTTCGTGATGAAAGCTCTCGCCAAAATTGAAGGTCTCACTGGCAATACGAAGTGCACGGACTCGATTGAGCGTGGTGTCGCCTACTACATTGACAACCTATTTGATGCGGAGGGTCTGCCCAAGCCCTTCTCGCGGCGGCCTCGTCTCACTGTCTACCGGCGTGAGCTCTATGACTGCGCAGAGTGCGTCAACCTCGCCGTGCTGCTGAAGGGCCGGTTCCCGAAGCTTGACGAAATCCTCGATCGCGTCGTCGATCAGAAAGATTGGCAAAAGCCGGACGGATCTTTTCGAGCACGGCAACTTCTGATTGGGTGGGACAATACTCCGATGCATCGTTGGGCCCAGTCTCAGTTCTTCCGCAGTCTCTGTTTTTTTCTGTATCAAGAAAAGCACTCGAATGTAGAGCAGCCCATCCTCATCGAACGGCGGTGAAATCAATTCATGTGCGGAATATGCGGACAATTCAATTTCGCTGATCGTGAACCTGTCTCTCGGCGCAGTATCGAGCGGATGGCGGACAGCATCGTTCATCGTGGTCCCGATGACTCTGGCTACTATATTTCCGGACCGCTGGGGCTCGGGTTCCGTCGCCTGTCCATCATCGACCTCGCTGGTGGTCACCAGCCTATGTCGGATCAAGAGGAATCCGTCTGGGTTGTCTTCAACGGAGAGATCTATAACTTCCCCGAGCTCAAGCGCGAGCTGGAGGCCCACGGCCATGTCTTTCGCACGCGCTGCGACACAGAGGTGCTGGTTCATGGCTACAAGCAATGGGGCGACGATGTTGTCAGCCACCTGAACGGCATGTTCGGCTTTGCGATTTGGGATGTGCGCAACCAGCGCCTGGTGATCGCGCGAGATCCATTTGGCATCAAGCTCATCTATTACAGGATCGACCAAGGTCGCCTCTATTTCGGCTCAGAAATTCGCGCTCTCCGGGCCCCTCTCGACGAACCGGCCGAGGTCGATGTCAACGCACTTAACCTGTTCCTGCGCTATCGCTACACGCCATCTCCGCACACGATCTTCAAAGGCATTCAAAAGCTTGCTGCAGGTTCAATGCTTGTCTGCGAGAAGGGGAGCTGCCAGGTTCGTCACTGGTACAACTACCGCCCAACGCCGTTCTCGCCTGCGAAGCCGATTCGCCAAGTTCGTGAGGAACTGCTTGAACTCTACGAAAAGGCGATGGAGCGCCACCTGCTTAGCGATGTGCCGGTCGGGCTTCTGTTAAGCGGCGGAGTCGATTCGAGTGTTTTGCTTGCGCTGATGAGTCACTACGGTTCCAAGTGGCGCACCTACACGGTTGGTTATGGAAGCTCTTTCGCGGATGATGAACTCTCCGATGCCGCGAAGACTGCGAGACACTTCGGCGCGCAACACACAGAGGTTCTGCTCGATCGGGGAACGTTCGAGTCGGCACTCTCCGGAATTGTCTCCTGCCTTGAAGAGCCGATTGCGTCTTCATCCATCGTGCCCATGTACTTTGTTTGTCAGCGGGCTCGCGAAGATGTGAAGGTCGCGCTCATTGGTCAAGGTCCCGATGAACTATTCGGCGGATATCGTCGCCACATCGGCGTGCGCTATGGAGCGGCGTGGAGCGGAACGCCAGCCTGGATTCGCACGTCCATCTCATCTGCGATCTCAGCGCTGCCTCGCAACGAAACCCTTAAGCGGGGAATTCATTCGCTCAGTGAGCAGGAACCTTTGCGTCGCTTTCAGCAGGTGCTCTCGCTGCTGCCTGGTGACGATGTCGATGCTCTCTTCCATGCCGGAACGCTCGCGCCAGGAAGCGGAGACCAGATTCTTGAAGCCTGGAAGGACCTGGCTCCTCTAACCCAGGGCATCGACGATTTTGGCGGATTTCAGTTCCTCGAAATGCGGTCCACACTTCCTGACGAACTCCTCATGTTCGGCGACAAACTTTCGATGGCTCACAGTCTCGAAGTTCGTGTACCCTACCTCGATAAGGAACTTGTCGAGTACGTCGAGCGACTCCCTGCAACTATGAAGGTCCGCATGGGATCGCAGAAGTGGATTCACCGGCAGGTAGCGCGCAGACTGGTGCCCGCCGAAGTTCTGACGCGCAAGAAGCGTGGCTTTGCCGTCAACGTGGTTGACGACTGGTTCCGAAGTGCCATGGGAACCAAGATGCGCGATGTGCTGATGGATAACAATTCCCGCATGTACGGCTATCTTGATCCCAAACAGGTGCAGCATCTGTTTAAACGACATCAGTCCGGCCAAGAAGATTTTCACAAGGTCCTGTTCAGTCTGGTTGTCTTCGAAGAATGGCTTCGCGTTCAGTCTCCAGCACCCGCCGCTTTGGAAGTCTCCGCACCCTGCTGAGACGAACCTTGGCAGCCTTGGCAGTAAAACCTACAACTGGCCACTAAATGGCACGGATAACGATATGAAAGCATGCGACGTGGCAATCATCGGAGCAGGCCCTTACGGGCTCTCCATCGCTGCTCATCTCAAAGCCGCCGGAGTGGACTTTCGCATCTTCGGCAAGCCAATGGACCTCTGGGTCAACCACATGCCCAAAGGTATGCACCTCAAGTCAGAAGGGTTTGCCTCCTGCCTCTATGATCCAGGCCGAACCTTTACCCTCGAAATCTTTTGCAAGGAGAAGGGCCTGCCCTACGGGCGAATCGGCTCGCCTGTGCCGCTCGCAGTTTTCAGCGCCTACGGCTTGGAATTCCAACGCCGCTTCGTGCCCGAGTTGGAACAGGAACTTGTGGAGCGCGTCCACAGCGAGGGCTCAGGGTTCCGCATCACGCTTAGCGGTGGCGAAGTGCTCTACGCTCAACGCGTTGTTGTCGCCGTCGGCCTGACGCATTATGCTCATCTACCCAAAGAGCTGGCTAGCCTGCCAAAGGAATTTGTGACTCACAGCTACCAGCAGACCACGCTCGAGCACTTTACCGGCAAGAACGTTGGCATTCTCGGGGCTGGGGCATCCGCGATCGATCTTGCCGCATTGCTTCACGGGGCCGGGGCAACGGTACAGGTCATCACGCGCAGTTCCAAAACCCGCTTCCATGATCCGCCAAGGCCGCCTGGCTCGTTCTTCGTCAATCGCTTTCGCAGGCCGTTTACCGGCATCGGTCCTGGCTGGAAGCTCTGGATGTGTGCTAACCTGCCGCTGATTTTTCGTCTTATGCCCGAGCGTTTCCGCATTGACAAGGTGCGTCGCGTGCTCGGCCCCGCGCCCTGTTGGTTCACAAAGGAGCAAGTCGTAGGCAAGGTGAAATTTCAATTGGATTCCACCGTAGTCGGTGCCGAAGTTAAAGAGAAGACAGTGAATCTCCAGATCAAGGATGGAAGTGGTCGAAGCACGATCCTCCAGTTTGATCACCTCATCGCCGCAACAGGCTATCGCACGGACGTTCTTCGTCTGCCCTTCCTCGATGCCGGGCTACTTTCAAAGTTGGTTCTCGTCGAAACTTCGCCGGCACTTTCGGCTAACTTCGAGTCCACTGTTCCAAATCTTTTTTTTGTCGGAGTTACAGCCGCCAACACGTTTGGTCCGCTACTGCGGTTTGCGTTCGGCGCGGGCTTCGCGGCGCCACGTCTATCTGCCTACCTCCGGCGGACTGCAAGTCGCACCCTCCAGCAAGCGATTGGTCAGCCCAATGCGCCCGCAGAGCCCAATACAACAGAACCAATAACGTTGTTGCAGGCGTCAATTCAAAACGCGCCGGTTACGACGGACGTCGCTATGGAAAGCAGCATAGTTGCTGCTTCAATTCCTCGACCTGAAGCAGGTTCCGCGCTCCCTGCGCCTTAGCTTTTGCTGACCGGTGCGGATCGATGGGAATCCCGGTGCGCTACAGTCCGTTGGAACCCGACAAATGAACTGCACTGCCTCGGCTCTCTGCGTCAAGCGTACTATTCGTCTTCTTTTCTTGAACGGGCGTGAAAGTAATGGGAAGTTATCTCTCGACGTACTTTAGATGTCCGGACGAATTTACGCGCGTAGCGTGCGAGGATGCGCTCTCTATCCAAATCGGGTACTTCCGATTTGGCAAGGATGCGACTCTTTTCGGCCGCCTTGCCGGCAATTCGGTTTCGCGTGATCCAGGACCAGAGATCTACGATGCAGCAAGTGGCGTTCGAATCGAGGACGGAGTCATTTGTCTTCCGTTCGATCTGTCCGACGTCGTGGAGAACCTGCAGCGAGAGGCGTATGTCGAGGAGTGGCGGCACGGTGCGCTTTCGAGCCTGTTGAAACCGTATTACTTTATTCGCCCGCTATTGCCGGTGGGCATACGGCGGCATCTGCAAAAGCTCTATTTGCGCGGTTGGGACAAGATCTCTTTCCCACGATGGCCAGTAGACTGTTCCGTGGACAATCTGATGGAACGTCTATTGATATTGACGCTCCAGGCCACAGGTGCCGAACGGATACCATTCATATGGTTCTGGCCAGATAGGCACAAAGGGTGCGCCCTCATGACGCACGACGTCGAGACGGAGACCGGCAGAGATTTCTGTCCGACTCTGATGGACATTGACGACTCGTTTGGCATTAAGGCTTCGTTCCAGATTGTTCCGGAGGAACGCTATTGTGTCAGTGCTGAATTCATCAACGCAATCCGACAGCGTAAGCATGAGCTGGCCATTCATGATCTGAACCATGACGGCCATCTCTACAAGAGCAAAGTGCAGTTTGTGGAGAGAGCCGCAAAGATCAATGCATACGGCAAGGAATACAACGCGGAAGGGTTTCGTGGCGCAGTTCTTTACAGGAAGCAGGTGTGGTACGACGAACTTAAATTTGCTTACGATATGTCTGTTCCGAATGTGGCGCACCTAGATCCGCAGCGCGGCGGCTGCTGCACAGTCATGCCCTACTTTATTGGTAACATTCTCGAGATCCCAGTTACTACAATTCAGGACTATACGCTGTTCAATATTCTTAGCGACTTCTCCACTCGTATCTGGAAACAACAGACCAAAATTATCGCCGGTAAGTGCGGCCTCATGAGCTTTATCGTTCATCCGGACTACGTGATCGAAGCACGCACGCGCGCGATCTATCAGGAATTGCTTCAGCACCTCGTTGATCTCCGGGAGAAGGAGTCTGTCTGGGTGACAACTCCAGGCGAAGTGAACCGATGGTGGAGACAAAGAGCACAGATGCGACTCGTCTCGACGCCAGATGGGTGGGTGATCGAGAATTCGAAGGACGATCGCGCACGGATTGCTTTTGCAAGTCTCGAGGGTGACCGTCTCGTTTATGAGATGGAAGATTCCTCTCCGCCAATTCTGTCAACCGATGAGGTGCAATATTCTGGGGTCGTCGAGACAGCACCCGTTGCGAGTAGCCGTGCTTAGATGAATTTGTGCAGGGGAGAACTTGTTACAAGTGATTCGAAGCGACAAACGGAGCTAAGAACTCACCTTGATTCAGCATCGCGCTCAGGAAAGGGTAGTAATAAGTGACTCGCTCGAAAGACTTTGATGTGGCAATCATAGGAGCTGGGCCGTATGGACTATCCTCTGCGGCACACTTGAAGACGCTGGAAATGGACGTCTGTGTTTTTGGCGAGCCGATGGAGTTCTGGGCGAACGGCACGCCGCCCGGAATGCTGTTGCGCTCTCCTCGCGAGGCTTCCACAATCTCCGATCCAACATCGACGTTCACGCTGGAGGAGTACGAGAAGGCGACCGGAACCAGTCCAGTGAAACGGCTTCCGCGCGATACATTTGTCAGTTACGGCAAGTGGTTCCAGACTCAGCTCGGTTCGATATTGGACCGGCGCAACGTAACTGGTGTGTGCAGGAACGGGGTTGGATTCAAACTCTCTCTAAGCGATGGTGCCGTGGTTACCACTAAACGCGTGGTCGTGGCCACGGGAATTGCGAAATTCAAGAACGTCCCCTCCGTATTTGCAGGTTTGCCTGTCGAGCGAGTTTCACACTGTTATGATGGGCGACCATTTTCGAAAATGGGGAAGCGGGTGGCTGTTATCGGTGCGGGACAGAGCGCCATCGAATCCGCGGCCCTCCTTGCCGAGGCTGGGCTCTCTGTCGAGTTGATTGCCAAAATCTCGGAACTCCGCTGGATCGGAATGCACCAGAGGCTCCATCGGCTGGGCGTCGTTTCGAAGATGCTCTATTCAAAGCACGATATCGGACCAATTGGAATCAGCCGCTTGGTCGCATATCCAAATCTGATGTATCGCTTCCCGCTGTGGGCCAAGGATCCGATCCGCAAACGCGCTGTAAGGGCTGCAGGTGCGCCGTGGCTTATTTCGAGACTACCGGGCGTGACCATCAGCACTTCGAGATCGGTGGTTTCTGCCGCCGAGGTTAAGGACGATCTCCAATTGAAGCTCGATGATGGCACGGAGCGCCGCGTAGACCATGTGCTGCTGGGGACTGGATATCACGTCGACATTTCAAAGTACGAATTCCTGTGCGCAAGTCTGCTGAAGGAGATCCGGCAGCTGGATGGGTACCCCGATGTATCCGAGGGTCTGACGACCTCGGTTCCCGGACTTCATTTCACAGGCGCAGCGGCGGCACGAAAATTTGGTCCTTTGCTCTATTTCGTCACCGGCACGGACTTTGCCTCTCGGGAATTGGCGTCATACCTCCGTAAGCACCGCAGTTAGCGAAGAAGAATATATTGATGGCAACCATTCCCCAAGAGCGACAGTCTCTCCACGTCGAAACAGCGTTGGAGGACACCACTGCAGGCGCTATTGTTGTAGGCGGCGACCACCCGGGTCTGGGTATTGCTAGAAGCCTGGGGCGGCGCGGAATACCCGTCTATATCGTGGAGGATCAGTACTGCGTTTCGTCATTCTCGAAATATGTAACCAAGGTTGTGCGGGTTGAAAGCATCCTTGACGAGCGCAAGACGGTAGATGCAGTCCTCGAAATCGGGAGGCGGTACGGATTGCAGAATTGGGTGCTCTTTCCAACACGCGACGAACATGTGGCGGCATTTTCACGGTATCGGTCAGAGCTTGTCGAGTTCTTCCGCGTAACGACCGGAGATTGGGATAGTGTGGAATGGGCTTGGGATAAGAAAAAGACCTATGAACTCGCCGAAAAACTAGGGATTCCATGTCCGAAGACCTTCACTCCAAAATCGAAAGATGAGGTGTCGGCGCTCTTTCCCCGGTTGCCACTGGCTATCAAGCCGGCCATCAAAGAGAATTTCTTTTACGCGACGGGCGCCAAGGCATGGCGTGCGGATACAGCTCAGCAACTGACGTCGCTCTATGACAAAGCGTCAAAGCAAATAAAGCCTGAAGAAATTCTGATCCAGGAAATCATTCCAGGCGATGGAAACGAGCAATATTCCTACTGTGCATACGTGCTCGAGGGCGTACCCTACTGTGTTCTTACTGCCCGCCGGGCTCGACAACACCCGCGGGAATTCGGTCGTGCAGCGACGTATGTGGAGACCATCGAGGCTCCTGAGATTGCGGAGTATTCAGAGCGGTTCTTGAAGGCGATTAACTATCACGGGGTTGTAGAGATCGAATTCAAGCGGGATCCTCGAAACGGGGAGTACAAGCTGCTCGACGTGAATGCCAGGACATGGGGCTTTCACACGATCGGCTTCGCATCCGGCATTGATTTTCCCTACCTGGTCTATTCTGACAAGATGGGCATGCCGATCGAACCGATGCGTGCCAAGCCGGGGGTGGGTTGGCTGCGGATGGTGAGTGATATTCCGACAGCAATCTCAGATTTCTTTCATGGAAGTCTGAGCATTGGTACCTATTTGAAGTCGCTCCGGGCAACCCGCGTGGAGTCTGTATTCAATTGGCGGGACCCACTGCCGTCTCTCGCCGAGATTGTTATGCTGCCTTATCTCGCCGCAAAGAAGTATCTAGGATAAGTGCAAGTGAATTGGGAACTTCGTGACACCATAATTTCTTCAGACAGATCTGTTTCTGCTGCCAAAGAGACTTCTGCAACGACTGAATGCGTAATCGACGTTGGATGCAAGCGTCAATCCAACGCTCGCCATGCACGACCGGCGTCGCCATGGAAAACAGCAAAGCTGCTACATCAATTCATCAATCCGAAGCGGGTACTGTGAGTCCTTCTCCGAAGGTTTTGCTGGCAGATACGAATCGATGGGATCTGGGAGCGCGTCTGGCCATCGGACTCTCACAAATAGGGTGCACAGTTTCTGCTGTCTGTCCCTCACACGGCCACGCACTCCTGGTTACCCATGTGGTCAAGCGCACGTTTCCGTACAGGGCCTCTAACCCACTCGAGGCCCTGCGCGCCGCGATCGACGCAGTTGATCCCGACATCGTCATCCCGTCCTGCGACCGCAGCGTCGAACACCTGCATCAACTCTATGGCCTTGCTTTGAAACGTGGCGCAGCGGGGCAGCGAATCGTTCGCCTCATTGAGCGGTCTCTTGGCAACCCATCCGGCTATCGAACCATTACTTCGCGGTATGAGCTTCTCGCCCTGGCGATTGAGGAAGGAGTTCGGGTACCGCAGACAACTCGTGTCTCATCAGGTGCCGATCTTGACCTCTGGCGCGCGAGCGAGTCGAAGGCATGCGTCATAAAGGTGGATGGCACGTGGGGAGGTGGAGGCGTTCGCATTCTTCGCGAGTCGGGTCTGTCCCCGGCTGTTTGGGGCGAGATCACGAAGACATCCAGGCTCTCACGTGCAATCAAGCGCCTTCTTATTAATCGCGATCCCTTCTACTTGCGTTCGTGGCTGAACCATGTGGAGCGGCCTATCATCGCACAGAGATTCATTGAAGGACGTCCCGCAAACTGCACTGTATTTGCGTGGAATGGCGAGGTGGTCGCACTGATCGCGGTGGAAGTGCTGCGTTCTGAGGGCTCAACCGGTCCAGCAAGCGTCGTACGCCTCATTCATAATAACGAGATGCGGAACGCCGCCAAACGGATTGCGTCCCGCCTCGGAATGTCAGGTTTCTTCGGGCTGGACTTTATTCTCGAGGAAGGTACTGGGTACGCATACTTGATCGAAATGAATGCCCGCCTAACACCACCGTGCTATTTGCGGTTTGAAAAGGGACGTGATCTTGTGGGCGCCATGTGGGCCAGTGTGACTGGACAGCCGCTTCCAGACAATGTGCGCGTCACCGAATCCGACGTCATCGCATATCATCCTCAAACAGTGCGGGAGCAAGACAGACCGCAGGACTGCTTCTATTCGGAACCCACGGATGAGCCGGAACTGGCCCGCGAATTGCAGAACCCGTTCCCCAATCGCACAGCCCTCTTTCGACTCGTCCAGCTCTTCGACCGCAAACCTGAAGCAATCCGATAATCCCTTTTTCCTAAAATGACAGAAACCAATACACTCATCATCGAAGCCGGACGCGTTGAGCGCCAGTACTGGCGTGACCTCTGGCGATACCGTGAACTCTTCGCGTTCTTCGCATGGCGTGACCTCCTGGTTCGTTACAAGCAGACGGTCGTCGGCGTGAGCTGGTCCCTCATCCGCCCGCTGCTCACGGTGGGCGTGCTCACGATCGTTTTTGGCAGGCTCGGCAAGATGCCGGCCAACGGCATTCCGTACCCCTTGCTGGTCCTCTGCGGCATGCTGCCGTGGCAGTTTTTCTCGATGGCCATGGCCGAGAGTGGGAACAGCCTTGTCAGCAACTCCAACATGATTTCGAAGGTCTATTTCCCGCGCCTGGTGATGACAGTCAGCACGGTAATCACTAGCCTCGTGGATTTCCTGATCTCAAGCGCGTTCCTGGTCGTGCTCATGATCTGGTACCGTTATCCGCCGCCCGCAGCGGTTTTGCTTCTCCCGTTCTTCGTGCTTCTGGTATTCTGTGCATCGCTGGGCGTGGGCACGTGGATTGCTGCGCTCATGGTTGAGTATCGCGACTTCCGATTCATCGTTCCCTTCATCGTTCAGTTCGGGCTGTATATTTCACCAGTTGGATTCCAAAGCAGCATCGTGCCTGAACGGTTTCGTCTCCTCTACTCATTGAATCCGATGGTTGGCATCATCGACGGATTTCGCTGGTGCCTTCTTGGCAATTTTCGTGGCATCTACTGGCCCTCGATCTACATTGCCGTTCTTGAAGTCGTTGTTATTCTGGTTTCAGGGATTTGGTATTTCCGGAAAACAGAAAGAACCTTTGCTGACGTAATCTGAATACACACGCCTTGGAAATCTCTACTTCAATTCCCCCCGATTCCGCCATCCGTATCGACCATCTCGGTAAGAGATACACCATTGGTCATCGGAAGGCCAGCGGTGATGGCATCCGGCACGTCATCGAAGGCGCTGTGCGCGCGCCTTTCGCGTGGCTCCGCAGTCAATTGCCGGAGAAGATCAAGACCAAGGACTTTTGGGCTCTCCGTGATGTTTCCGCAGAAATTAAGCAAGGTGAAGTTGTCGGCATCGTCGGCCGCAACGGAGCAGGGAAGAGCACCCTGCTCAAGCTCCTCAGCAGAATCACCGAACCGACCGAGGGTAAAATTGCTATCCGCGGCCGCGTCGCCAGTCTTCTTGAGGTAGGCACGGGATTTCATCCGGAACTCACCGGGCGCGAGAATATCTTCCTGAATGGCGCGATCCTCGGCATGACTCGCGCTGAAATCGTCCGCAAATTCGATGAGATTGTAGCGTTCTCTGAGATTGAGGAATTCCTCGACACGCCGGTCAAGCGCTACTCCTCGGGCATGTACATCCGGCTTGCCTTTGCGGTTGCAGCGCATCTCGAACCCGAAATCCTCATCGTCGACGAAGTGCTCGCCGTGGGTGACGTGGCATTTCAGAAGAAATGCCTCGGCAAAATGGGCAGCTTTGCGCAGAGCGGCAAAACCATTCTCTTCGTCAGTCATAATCTCGAAGCGATCCGGAATCTTTGTCAACGGGCCCTCTGGATCAAGGACGGTCGCCTGCACAAAGATAGTGAAGCTGAAGAAGTACTGGATGACTACTTCGCCAGCCTCGGCCGCGAGGCCTCGTTCTCCTGCGAAAACCCTGACTATGGACTGACCGTCCACAAAGTTGTCGTCCGTAACGCGGGTGGGGAAGAAACCGCTCAGTTCGTTCCTGGGGAAGATCTCGTTATCGATGTTTTCTACGAGGCGAAGAAACGCATCGAAAAGCCGATCGTTGCCCTCGGCGTGATTGGAGTGAATGGAACCTGCTTCACATCCAATATGCTGCTCGATGGAAACCGTCCCGACTGTCTCGAGGGAGTCGGCAAAATCTCGTGTACCTTCAAATCCATTCCGCTGCTTCCTCAGGCGTACACGGTTAAGATGATGATTCGCGCGTCATCCATCACAGAGATGATCGTTCCATATCAGGAGGTTGGCTCCTTCAGCGTTGTCGGAGATCTGGCAGATTATGGCTTCAAGGGCGAATACCTTACCTACGCAACGCGGTCCACTCCTGTCATTGTTCCTTACGAGTGGTCTCTGCCCGATGGCCGTACCATCTCAGTGGCTTTGAGCCGCACTCCGACTCCATCAACCAAGTGACTCACGCCAGAAAATGAAAGCCTTCTGGGTCGGCGACAATCGCAACAGTCCCAACTGGGGTCGGGCAGCCAGCATTGCTCTCTGCGAACTGCTGGAAACGAGATTCGAAATCACCGGTACTGTTACGGGCGACCTGTTCGTGCTTTCGTCTTCCGATGCGGGCTTTGTGAGGACCATTACTCCAAATCGCTATTACCCATTCTTCCGTGATGCCTGGGAACGCCGTGGCCGGCGGCCATACGCGTGGTACATCAAGCTCGAACAGACCTTCGGTGCGCACGACTTCATCTCCGACGATCCTCAACAGAGCCTGAAGTCGCTGCTCGCGAATCGAAGGCGCCATCCGGTGCTGCAGCGGATTTACAAGCAGGCCGAGGCATCCGATATTATCGTCATCGACGGCGATGGCGACATCGTCTTCTCCAATCCTTCAAGACGGCAAACGCTGTTCATCCTTGCAATGATCGAACTCGGCCTCCACCTCCGCAAGCCTGTCTGCCTGGTCAACTGCATGGTGTCAGACTGTCCTACGTCGGGGCGCAATGACCAGACCCTCAACGCCGCGAGGCGGCTCTTCTCGAAGTGCCACCTGGTTTCGCTGCGGGATCCTGAGTCGCTTCAATACGTGCGAGTGGAGATGCGCGACGCAAATACTGCTTATGTTCCTGACTCACTCTTTGCCTGGTATTCGGAGGCACTGGCCGGTGAGATTCCCGCGCGAGACCTCGGCGATCTTGCCGCGTCTTTCGAAAACGCCGGTCAAGTGAACAAACTCGATCTCACTCGTCCCTATATCTGTATCGGAGGAGGGGCGCTGGCTGCATCGCATCCAGACCTCGCCCGCGCTAGTTATAGCAAGCTCGTAGATGCCCTCCGGCAGCTTGGATGCGATATTTACGTTACCGAGAATGACACTCCCGATATGTACCTTCGATCCGTCGCAAAAGAGAAGGGAATCACAGTGGTGCCCGCTGACGCACCGATTCGAACCTGCGCTTCGCTGCTGGCGCATGCCCGGCTCTTCCTGTCAGGCCGCTACCATCCATCGATCATGGCGTCTCTTGGCGGTACTCCATGCATTTTCCTTGGTTCGCACGCGCACAAGATGGGGAGCCTCGCTGGCTTGCTCCAGTATGATGAGCGCAAGGAATTCTGCGCCGTTCCCGACGATGCTGAGATTGAAGATATCGTCGCGCTCGCACGCAACTATCTTCAGCAGGGCGAATCCCTGCGGGCGCGCATTCGCGAGGTTGCTGCATCTCTCTGTGCCCAGGTCGCCGGTCTGCCTCAACTGATCGCGAACAGCACCATCCACTGAACTAACCGGGTCGCTCGCATGCAAGAGATCATCGTTATCGGAGGTGGCGGGCACGCCAAGGTCGTCATCAGCATTCTCAAGAAGCTGGCGGACCTTCGCGTCATTGGCTACACCGATCAACACGACAGGGGCGCCATTCTCGGCGTATCGTACCTTGGTCCGGATTCCATTCTTGCCGAGCTCGACAAAAAAAGAGAATGCAAGGCAGTGATCGCTGTCGGCCAGGTGGGGCTCGGCTATCAACGGGAAGACATCTGGAACAAGATCCGCTCGCAGATCAACTGCTTTCCCGCTATTGCTTCGCCGCAGTCAGTTATCAATGAAGGAGTCACGTTGGGAGATGGATCAATCGTCATGGATGGTGTTGTCATGAATCCTGGCTCAGTCACTGGCCGTGGAGCGATCATCAACACTAACAGCACTGTTGAGCACGATGTGATCATCGGTGACTGGGTCCACATCGCACCGGGTGCAACGGTATCCGGTGGCGTAAAGATCGGTAGTCACAGCATGATCGGCGCAGGCGCCGTCGTTATTGAAGGCCTTACCATTGCTGAAGACTGTATGGTGGGAGCTGGCGCCACGGTAATCCGCAATCTAACCGAGCCGGGAGTATATGCAGGGTGCCCAGCTCGCAGAGTTCGATAAGCTATGCAACCAGTCTTTATCATCGCTGAAGCTGGCGTGAACCATAACGGCTCGCTCGATCTCGCATTGAGTCTGATCGATGCCGCCAAGGCTGCTGGCGCCGATGCCGTCAAGTTCCAGACGTTCCGGGCTGATAATCTTGCCACCGCTACCGCGCACAAAGCTGCATACCAGGAACGCACCACGAGCAATGAAGAGACTCAGTTTCAGATGCTTAAGCGCCTGGAACTCGATGCCGAAGCGCACGAGCGACTCATAGAGCACTGCCGAACCGTGGGCATCCAGTTCCTCTCCAGTCCATTCGACATCGAAAGTGCCGATTTGCTTGAGCAGATGGACGTACCTCTCTACAAGATTCCTTCGGGGGAGATCACAAACCTGCCTTATCTTCGGCACATCGGGCGAAAAGGCAAACCCGTTATCCTCTCCACTGGAATGTCTACGCTGGTTGAAGTGGAAGAAGGTGTCCAAGCCCTGCGTGAATCTGGGGGCAAAGACATCACCCTTCTACACTGCGTCACGGAGTATCCCGCACCCTTCGACGAGATCAATCTCCGCGCCATGCATACGCTGCACACAGCATTTGGCCTTCCTGTTGGCTACTCTGACCACACGCCAGGCACTGAGATCGCCATCGCTGCTGTCGCGCTCGGGGCCGTTGTCATCGAGAAACACTTTACCCTTGACCGGAATCTTCCGGGGCCAGATCACGCAGCCTCGCTTGAGCCCTCAGAATTGAAGCAGATGGTCTCCGCCATTCGCCATGTTGAGTCCGCACTCGGCAACGGCATCAAAACTCCAGCCAAATGCGAGATTCCGAACATGTCTGTTGCGCGCAAAAGCCTTGTTGCCTCTCGGACACTGCAGGCGGGTCACAAGCTTGAGCCCGACGACCTCGCCATCAAGCGGCCCGGCAACGGCATCGCGCCTCGCCAGCAACCGGACCTGATCGGACGCACACTTCGCTGCGATGTCCAGAAAGACGATCTGCTCCGTTGGGACCATCTCGCGTGAGGCGTCGCAAAATCTGTGTAGTCACAACCAGTCGCGCAGACTACGGTTTGCTTCGAGGCCTCATGGCAGCCATTCATGCCGACAAGGCGCTGCAACTCCAGGTGATTGCTTCAGGCATGCACTTCTCGGCCAAATTCGGATCCACCTGGCGCGACATCGAGGCCGACGGATTCCACATCGACCAGAAAGTGCGCATGGGACTCCGGGGAGATTCCGCGCTGGCCAACCTCGAATCGCTCGGCACCGGCTTGAAAGGCTTCGCGCGCGCTCTCTCTCAGCTAAAACCCGACATCATTGTGCTCCTGGGTGATCGCTTCGAACTCTTCGCCCCAGCAATCTCAGCGCTTATGCTCCAGATTCCGATAGCCCATATTCACGGCGGAGAACTGAGCGAAGGCGCGATTGACGACTCGGTCCGGCACGCTATTACGAAAATGGCATCGCTGCACTTTCCAGCCACCGAAGTCTATCGCCGCCGCATACTTGCAATGGGAGAGCAGCGCGATCGCGTCTTCAACTTCGGAGCTCCCGGGCTCGATCAGATCCGTAATTCGCGGCTTCTGTCTCGACGCGAACTCGAACGCGATCTCAATTTCAGGTTCGCCGGACCCGTCGCCATGATTACGTACCATCCAGTCACCCGCGCGAATGGGCCGGTTGATGACCAGATTGGGGCATTGCTCGCCGCCGTACAGCGGTGCAGGATTGCAGCAGTGTTCACGGCGGCCAACGCGGATGCGGAGGGTGCGCGCATCAACGCCCGGCTGGAAGCTTTTTGCAAAACGAACCCCGCGCTCTATAAATGGGCGCCGCATCTGGGGCACCGTCGCTACCTCAGTTGTCTTGCACGCCTGGATCTGATGATTGGAAATTCCTCTAGCGGGTTAACCGAAGCGCCCTCATTTCGGCTCCCCGTGGTCAATATCGGAGACCGCCAAAAGGGTCGCGTGAAAGGCCAAAATATCGTCGATGTGCCCTGCACATCTGATCGGATTGAGAAGGGCATTCGCCGCGCGATTTCTCCACGGTTCCACTCTTCGCTGCGCGCAATGCGCAATCCATACGAGCGTTACCGCGATGGTCGCGTCAGTGAACGAATCAAGGATGTAATTAAGAACACAGAGCTTTCCGGTGACTTCTTGAAGAAACACTTTAACGACGTCCGATAGCGAGTTCCCCATGCCCGAGACCACTTTTGCAGCCCCCGATCTGACAGAATTAGTGGAGACTATCTCCATGACAGAAAACGTACGCCCCTTCCTCGTACCCCAAACGCACACCATTCGCCAGGCCATGGAGCAATTGGAGCGGACTGAGGAAAAGATAATCTTCGTCATCGACACCGACTCTCGCCTCGTCGGCTCCCTCACCGACGGCGACATTCGTCGATGGATCCTCTCCGACGGTGATCTCAAGGCGCTGGTGAGTCACGTTTGCAACTGCAGCCCCCGCGTTGTCGAAGAGGATTTCGACGTCGATGAGCTTCGCGCCGAGATGCTTAACCGCAACCTAGGCTGCGTTCCTGTGGTGAGCGCATCGCGCGAGATCGTCAAGCTGGTTTTCTGGAAGGAACTGTTTCAAAGCGAAGTCGCGGTGACGCCGAAGCGTCAGCTCGAACTCCCCGTCGTGATCATGGCAGGGGGAAAGGGCACGCGGCTTGCTCCGTTTACCAACGTTCTTCCCAAGCCGCTGATTCCCATGGGAGACCGCACTGTCATCGAGATCATCATCGATCAGTTTTTGCCCTACGGTCTCAATCGCTTCCATCTTTCGGTCAACTACAAGTCGAAAATCCTCAAGTCTTTCTTCGAAGAACTCTCGCCGAAATATTTTGTTGGCTACATTGAAGAAACCGAGCCGCGCGGTACCGCTGGAGCGTTGCGCGCCCTGTATTCAGATACCCCCGACAACGTGTTCGTCACCAACTGCGACATCATTATTCAGGCGGATCTTGCCGAACTGGTTTCGTTTCATACCGAGAATAATCACGATCTCACGCTCGTAGCCTCGCTCAAGGACTACAAGATTCCTTACGGCGTTTGCGAACTTGAAAAAGGTGGTAGCCTGGCGCGGATCAAGGAGAAGCCGCAGTACAGCTTTCTCGTGAATACGGGAATGTACGTGGTTCGGCGCGACCGACTTAACCTGATCCCGGAAAACGCACATTGCGACATGACCGACTTCATCGAGACTCTCAAGAAGAACGGCGGCAGTATCGGCGTGTTCCCGATTGGAGAAAACGCCTGGATCGATACCGGTGAATGGGCCGAGTATCGCAAGGCCATCGACAGCCTCGGGCGGCTTACGTCGCGGTCCGGAGAGTAAGACCAGGTCATGGTTAACGGCAAGCGTGTGATTGCAGTCGTTCCCGCGCGGGGCGGAAGCAAGTCGATTCCCGGCAAAAACATCAAGCCCCTTTGCGGGAAACCGCTGCTGGCGTGGTCCATCGATATTGCGCGCCAGGTGGCCGAAATCGATCGGGTTATCGTATCCACGGATGATTCGGAAATTGCCGCTGTCGGCCGCAAATACGGTGCGGAAGTCTATGACCGTCCCGCGCATTTGGCAACCGATGAAGCACTCGTCATCGATACGCTCAAAGATCTTCTCTGCCGGCTTGAATCGGAAGGCGAGGCGCCAGAGTGGGTTGTTCTTCTTGAGCCTACCTGTCCGCTTCGCAGCGCAGACGATGTACGCAGGTGCCTGGAACTTGTTGCGGGAGGGCAATTCGACTCTGTCGCTACCTTCAAGGATGCCGACCTGAATCCACACCGTGCGTGGCGGCTCGCCGACGGCATTCCGGAAGTATTCATCCCCGGCGCAGTACCATGGTTGCCACGCCAGAAATTGCCCAAGGCGTATCAGTTGAACGGTGCGGTCTACATCTTTCGCGCCGCTCTGCTCGCCGAAGAAGCCAAATCTCTGCTGGTGGGAAGGCTTGGCGCGGTGCTGATGCCACGCGAGCGCTCCCAGGATATTGATGATCATCTCGATTTCATGATTGTTGAAGCACTAATGAGGGAATCCGGTAAATGAGCAAGTCATTGCAAGAACTGCTTTCATTGAAAGGTAAAACAGCCGTTGTTACTGGCGGCGCGGGCTATCTCGGAACTGCCATCTGCGAAACACTAGCCGAGTTGGGCGCCAACCTTGTCCTAGCAAGCCGTGACAAGGAGAAATGCGAACGCAAAGCTGCCGAACTCGAAAAGCAATACTCCACGATCCGCGCAGTCGGTCTCGGCGTCGATCTCCTCAAGAAGGGGGCGGCTTCGGCCTTCATTGAGGAAGTACACAAGCACTTCAGCACATTCGACATCCTCGTGAACAATGCATGGTCCGGCAATAAGAACAGCTGGGAGTCGATATCGGAAGATGACTGGAATTACGACATCGACATGAGCCTCAACTCCGTCTTCCGGCTCACCAAGGCTGCCTTCGAAGATCTGAAGCAAAGTCACGGTGTCATTCTTAACATCGCGTCGATGTATGGACACATTGGTCCCGATTACCGCATCTACGACGGCAAGGAATTCGCCAATCCGCCGAGCTATGGAGCTGCCAAGGCTGGCGTCCTCCAGTTCACGCGCTATCTGGCCAGCTTTCTTTCGCCTCACGGGATCCGTGTCAATGCGCTCAGCCCGGGCGCGTTCCCTCATCCGCCGACACAGAAGCACGACGTGTTCATGCAGAAGCTCGGTTCGAAGAATCCGATGAATCGCATTGGCCAGCCGGACGAGCTCAAAGGTGCGGTCGCATTGCTATGCTCTGACGCGGGCAGCTACATGACGGGGCAGAATCTCTGCGTGGATGGTGGGTGGGCCATATGGTAGGTTCCATCGGCATCATGGGAATGAGCGAGGGGAATGGTCATCCATTCTCCTACAGCTCCATCATCAATGGCTATTCTCCCGAGGGGCTTGCCAATTCCGGTTGGAGCGGCATCTATGATTACGTTCGGCGCAGGCATGCCTCGGAGTTCGGATTCCCCGGCTGGAAGGTCACGCACGCCTGGACCCAGTATCCGGAAACAACCGAGAAGCTTTGCGCAGCCTGCCGCATCGAAACGGCCGTCGAAGATTATCGCGACTTTCTCGGCAAGGTAGAGGCGGTCATTGCGGCACGCGATGATTTCGAATCGCATTTCGAGATGGCACAGCCGTTCCTCAAAGCCGGCATGCCGGTCTTCGTGGACAAGCCGCTTAGCCTCGATATCGCGCAGCTTCGCGAACTCAAGCCCTATCTCGAATCGGGACAACTCATGTCGTGCTCGGGAATGCGCTACGCTCGTGAACTTGATGAGCCTCGCGCGAACTTCGCATCGTACGGCAAAGTCAAGCTGATCCGCGGAGCTATCGTGCTCTCCTGGGAGAAATATGGAGTGCACATTCTCGACGCTGTACTGGGGATGACTGCAGCACGTCCCGTGTCGGTTCGTATGCTTCCCGCCGATCACGCCTCGGCCGTTATTCGTCTCGACGACGGAGCGACAATGCAGATTGATGCGCTCGGTGAGACGGCGCGCACCTTTCACGTGGAGATCTTCGGCACAGAACGCAACGGCGCATTCGACATCACCGACAACTTTTCGATGTTCCGCCGCATGCTCTGGGAGTTCACTACCTCCATCCGCTCTGGAAAACCCGCCATTCCCGCCGAGAAGACGCTTGAAGTCATGCGCGTTCTTATCGCCGGGCGCCAATCGTGCAATGAGAAAAGGGAAGTGAGTCTGGATGAAATCGCACTATAAAGACTTCTTTAGTCTTAACGGCAGAACCGCTGTTGTTACTGGCGCAGTCGGCATTCTTGGCCAGGGGTTCTGCAGGGGCCTCGCTGAATTTGGCGCTCAGGTGGCTGTTGTCGATCTCGACCAGGATCGGTGCAGCAAATTTGCTGCTGAACTGCAGCAGGATTACGGCGTCTCCGCCATCGGAATTTGCTGTGATGTGGCTAATCCCTCTTCCGTCGGCGGGATGGTCGCGCAGGTTGTGAGCCGCTTCGGCGCCATTCACGTGCTGCACAACAATGCAGCATCGAAGTCATCTGATCTGGATGCGTTCTTTGCCAGCACCGAGGAATACTCACTGGCGGAATGGCGCAAGATCATGTCGGTCAATGTCGATGGCATGTTTCTTGTGGCACAGGCCGTGGGCAAGCAGATGCAAAAGCAGGGAACCGGCGGCAGCATCATCCAGACCGCATCCATCTACGGCATTGTTTCCTCTGATAAGCGCATCTACGAAGGCTCCTTTTATCTCGGGCGCCAGATTAGCAATCCGGCTGTGTACTCCACCTCGAAAGCCGCGGTCGTCGGCCTGACGCGCTATCTTGCTGCAAATTGGGGCGACTCCGGTATTCGCGTCAATGCGCTGGTTCCGGCCGGCGTTGAGAGCGGACAGAACGATACTTTCAAATCCCGCTACTCAGCCCGCGTGCCGCTCGGTCGTATGGCGAAGGCAGACGAAATGGTCGGCGCACTCGTCTACCTTGCCTCCGACGCATCGAGCTACGTCACAGGTCATTGCCTCGTAGTTGACGGCGGATTGAGCGCGTGGTAAGAACTAATCCGGCTCAAGTAGTCGGTAAGATCGGCATGGAAAGTCAAGTAAGCGTTGCAGTAACGCGAAGCTCACGCTTCAAAGAGCTCGATGGCTGGCGAGCCATCAGTGTGCTCCTCGTCATTGTGGCGCATGTAGGAGGACACCAGCACATCCGTTTTACATCGGAACATCCATGGCTGCTTGCCATCGTGCGTCACTTCGGTCAGTTTGGAGTCAAAATCTTTTTCGTCATCAGCGGATTCGTCATTTGCCGCCTGCTTCTCGCGGAAGAGAAGCAGTTCGGCGCGATCTCGCTGAAGGCTTTTTATTACCGCCGTATCTTTCGGATCCTGCCGCCGCTTTTGTTGTACCTCTGCGCTTTTGCCATCCTGCTTGCCCTGGGCTGGATCCGAGATCACTGGGCCGCACTTGGATTTTCGCTGCTCTTTCTTCAGGATATTCACCTCGGGCCACGAAGCTGGTTCGCGGGGCATACTTGGAGTCTCGCCGTAGAAGAGCAGTTCTACCTCACCTTTCCGGCCGCCCTCGTTCTATCTGCACAGCGCTTTAGAAACAGAATCTGCCTTGCATTTCTCGGTCTCTGCGCGCTTTGGAATCTTTCGCTCGTTTTTAGTGGTCAAAGTACGCTAGTCTCCTACGATATCCGCTCCGGGTTCATCTGCATCGGAATGGGTGTCTTCATGGCTCTCAATGAAGAGCGAGCACGTAATTCTGCAATCCGAATACCGCAAGCAGTACTCATCCCGATTGGGTTCGCGCTTCTCGTGAACGGCCTGGATCCGCATACGTGGCAATCGCTTGTCATTGAGAGCCTTTTCGTCCCTCCGGCCATCGCCTTTATCCTGCTTCGCAGCTTGGAGCGCGGAAAGCTGCTGGGCCGGTTGCTTTGTTCTAGGCCGATGCTGGCGATCGGCGTGACTTCGTACAGCATCTATCTTTGGCAAGAGTTGTTTACCGGGACTTCTGATTCCTACGCCGGCATCGGCAAATTCATTCCCCGACTTATTCCCTTGCTTCTCGCAATTGTTGCAGCCTCTTACGTATTCATGGAGAAGCCAGCAATGCGATACGGAAGGAAACTGTCGGAGCGAGCACAGATCCGGCGCGCGGCACGTGCTGGCGCTTATATTAGGGGTGACAAAGTGCAGGATCAAAGCCTCAAGGTTGAAGTCTCCAGTTAAGGCCTTGATTGAGACACAGGTTCAGATTGTGCTCCGGCAAGGCACGGGTAATCTGAAAATCTATTACGTCGACTGGATCTCATGAGCCGAACAGTCACGATCGTTATGTATCACTACGTGCGAGATCTCGAACGCTCGAGGTACCCTCGCATCAAGGGTCTGACCCTTGAGCGTTTTCGCAATCAGCTCGAATATATCGACTCCCATTTCACACCCATTTCTGCGGAAGACCTGCTCGAAGCAGTCTCCTCTCCGCATCGCGCGCTGCCTGAAAACGCGATCCTTCTCACCTTCGACGACGGTTACAGCGACCACCACGATAACGTGTTGCCGCTTTTGAAAGAGAAGGGAATCAAGGCCTGCTTCTTTCCGCCGGCTCAGGCGATTCTCGAGCACAAGGTGCTGGATGTAAACAAGATTCAGTTCGTTCTTGCGGCGGTGGAAAATGTCGACTCTCTTCTCGACGAAGTATTCGAAGCGCTCGACGAATTCCGCTCAGAATACTCGCTCAAATCGCGCGAAGCATATCTCATGTCAATTACGGAGAAGCATCGCTATGATCCCCGCGAAGTAACTATCTTCAAGCGACTTCTTCAGCGGGAATTACCTGAGCCGGTCCGTGTCGAACTTGTGCGGCGCCTCTTCGCCCGGCACGTCAGCTCCGATGAGGCGGCCTTTGCGAGCGAGTTGTATATGTCGCTCGAACAGCTCGGCGCACTTCATGCGGAGGGCATGCACATTGGCAGCCATGGCTATACCCATGCATGGCTCAATGCTCTTGTGCCCGAGGCCCAGCAGACCGAGGTTGATCGCTCTTTGGAATTCCTGCAGCAAGCCGGGATACCTCTCCGCAATTGGACCATTTGTTATCCCTACGGCGGATTCGACGAATCTCTTATCGACATTCTGCGCACACGCCGCTGCAGTCTCGGCTTCACAGTGGAGCCGCGCGTTGCCGACCTCGATCGCGAAGGCCGCCTCACCCTTCCGCGCATCGACACGAATGACTTGCCAAGCTAAAAGCGCATGAAGAGCATGATGGAGATCGTTCGCGACCTCACGCCGCTCAACCGGGCGGTGTGTGCCGTTGGTTATGACCAGGCAGTGGACTATTTAACGGAGGTCCTCCCGTTCCGCGTCACGCGTGTACCTTCCGGTACGGAGCACAACGGGTGGGTGATTCCGCCGTCGTGGGATGTGGTGGAGGCCAAGATATCGCAGAACGGTCAGACGGTTTACGACGGTGCGGCGCATCCCCTCGGTGTAATTGCGCTCTCCCGAGAATTCAAAGGCACCGTCTCGCTCGACGAGCTCCGCAAGCATCTTCACTTCGACCATCGCGATCCAGACTCAATTCCGTATCACTATCGCCAGCAGTTTCGCAGCTGGGATCGCGACTGGGGCTTCTGCATGACTCGCCGGGCCTACGACCAACTGGCTCCCGGTGACTACGACGTGGTCATCCGCACGAAGGAGTCGGCGGGTGAAATGAAGATCGCCGAATACACTCACCAGGGGCGGTTGCCGTACACCATCGTTCTCGGAGGGAATCTTGACCATGCCGGGGTTGCCAATGACGGCCTCGCGGGTTGCGTCGTCGGCCTCGAGGTGTTGCGCCGCCTTGAAGGCCGCAAAACCCGATTCAACTACTCACTGGTGCTTTCACCGGGAATCATCGGCTCCGAACTCTACCTTGCCGGGCTCGATCTCGCTGTCCGCGCAAATATCCTCGAAGGGGTCTTCCTGGAGATGCTCGGTTCTGCAACCCAGCTCGCCGTCCAGGATTCGCGCCACCCGCTTGCCACCGTTGCCCATGCGCTGAAAGCCAGTCTCGACCAACTCGGGCTGCCGTATCGAACCGGCCCTTTCGAAAGCATCATCGTCAACGACGAATATGTTTGGGAAAACTACGATATTCCGATGGTTTCGTTTTCCCGCTTTCCATATCCCGAATACCACTCCAGCAAAGATACAGCCGAAATCATTCACGAAGAGCGCCTGGAAGAGTCTGTCTCCGCCCTGATGCGAGCCGTCGAGATACTTGAGGCCTCTCCGATCGTGGTCAAGAAATTCTCCGGCAACATCTGTCTTTCTAACCCGCGCTACGACCTTTACATGGACTATGGACAGGTGGCGCTGGGCGACTCGCTTTCCGACGGCAAGCGCAGGATGCGCCACCTCATGGATTTCATTCCGGCGCTCGACCGCCCCGTCAGCTGCAAGGCCATCTCCGACCATCTTGGCCTTCCCGAGCCGGACGTTCTAGCCTATCTGCAGCGCTGGGCCGACAAAGGTCTGATCGAACTTGCCTGATTCCGGCTGAATGCATCTGTTCAGCCCAAATAACATCCCACTTTAGGTCCATGTTGCAGAAAGCGTTGCAATCTGAGAATAGCCAAATGAAGATACTTGTCACCGGCGGCGCGGGTTACGTTGGCTCAACTCTCGTTCCGCTTCTTCTTGCCGAAGGCCATCGTGTTACCGTCGTCGACTCGCTCCTCCATGGAGGAGAAGCGCTTCTCGGGGTCTGGGCAAATCCCGCGTTTGAATTCGTCCGCGGGGACGTTCGCGATCATGGCCAGGTTCGGGCTTTGCTGCCCGGCGTGGATGCGGTGGTACACCTTGCCGCGATCGTCGGCGACCCTGCTTGCGCGCGTGATCCCGAGCTTTCCCGAGCTGTAAACCTTGAGAGTTCCCTCGCACTGATCGAAGAAAGCCGGAAGGCTGGCGTCAGTCGCTTCATTTTCGCTTCGACTTGCAGCAATTACGGCAGAATGACTGATCCGACCAGTTACGTCGACGAAGACTCAGAGCTTTCTCCCGTCTCGCTCTACGCTGAAACTAAGGTCGCAATCGAGAAAACGCTGCTCCAAAGCGCCAGCCATAACGGCGGATGGTGTCCCACACCCCTGCGTTTCGCCACCGTATTCGGCGTCTCCAACCGCATGCGCTTTGATCTGACGGTTAACGAATTCACCATGGAGATGCTTACCAAGAAGCACCTGATCGTTTTTGGCGAGCAGTTCTGGCGTCCCTACATTCACGTTCGGGACGCGGCGCGAGGCATCGCAAAGGTGCTTGCCGCACCTGTCGAAAAAGTCTCCGGCAAGGTCTTCAATGTCGGCTCCACTGACCAGAATTTCCAGAAACAGCAACTCGTCGACATGATCCGCCCGCATGCTCCGGATGCGCAAGTTGAGTTTGTACGCAAGCAGGAGGATCCACGTGATTACCGCGTGTGCTTCTCCCGCATCCAGCAGGCTCTCAACTTTCAGATCACCCGCACCGTTGCCGAGGGTATCGAGGAAGTAGCTCACCTGGTACGCAGTAACATCATTTGTGACTTCAGCGACAAGAGATTCCGCAATTGAGTTCTCAAGAAAAGTTCGCGCCGGGGGCACCCCCTCCCGCTGAGTTCATTCCTCTCATCGTGCCCGAGATTCGCGGCAACGAATGGCAGTATGTGAAGGAGTGCCTCGACACAAATTGGGTCTCTTCAGTCGGCAGCTACGTTGAGCGTTTCGAGCAGATGACTGCGGAACGCGCCGGCACCCGGTTTGCCATCGCCACTGTGAATGGCACCTCGGCGCTCCACATTTCCCTATTGCTGGCAGGAGTCGAGCGCGACGACGAAGTCCTGATTTCCACTCTGACCTTCATTGCTCCTGCCAACGCCATTCGCTATGCAGGGGCGTGGCCGGTCTTCATCGACGCCGAACCGCGGTATCTCCAGATGGACCCCGCGGCGGTCGCCGGGTTTCTGGAGAAAGGCTGTACCTGGAACGGCGCCGAGCTGCGCAATCGCCGCACCGGTCGCCGCGTCAAAGCGGTACTCCCGGTCCACATTCTCGGCCATCCTGTCGATCTCGACCCCATTCTGGCCGTCGCGCAGAAGTACGCGCTTCCCGTCATTGAGGATGCCACCGAAGGCCTCGGCGCAACCTATCGCGGCCAAAGCCTGGGCAGCTTCGGCCAGACTGGATGCTTCAGCTTCAACGGCAACAAGATCATTACGACCGGTGGCGGCGGCATGCTCGTGACCAACGATCCGGGCCTGGCCGCACGCGCGCGCTATCTGACCACGCAGGCAAAGGACGATCCGATCGAATACGTTCATAACGAAATCGGTTATAACTACCGGCTCACCAATGTTCTCGCTGCGATGGGCTGTGCGCAGATGGAGCAACTCGATGCATTTGTGGCTGCTAAGCGCGCTATCGCCGAATGTTATCGCGAAGCGCTCGGCAGTCTGCCCGGGTTTACTCTGCCGGAGGAAGCGCCCTGGGCTTCGAGCACGTTTTGGATGTACACCGTCCTCATCGACGAGCAGATCACCGGCATCAGCTCCCGCGACCTGCTTCGCGAACTTGGCCGCCGCAAAATCCAAAGCCGGCCCTTGTGGCAGCCCATGCATCACTCGGCTGCGCACGATGCTTCCGGCAGCCCATCCTGTCCGATTGCCGATCGCATTCACGCTCAGGCATTGAGCCTGCCCTGCTCCGTGGGGCTTACTCGCGCGGCTCAGAATCAGGTCATACAATCCATTGCTGCCATCATCGCGGACGCCAAGAGCATGTCCAGTGTGCGTTAACTCTATGGACATCTCAGAACTGTTTCAGTCGCCTGGCGGCGCAATCGAGAACTTTTTCAAAGCGCAGGTACAGCTCTATCGCCATGACAGGAGTCTCCATGACTACTTCATGCCGTTGCAGATGTCCGCTCTTTCAAGCGCTGGCCCCGCTTCGAGTGGCCCCGGCCCCAATTTTCGCAAGTCGCTGCCAATCCGGATTGCCGATCACGTCAGCCGCATGCGTGACCGCCGCAAGATCAAGGCGGACGTCCTCGTCTGTCCAAATCCCGACTCAGGCCGTCGCACTGAAACCCGCTTTCTGATTCGCCAACTCCTCGGAATCGCGGAAACCGGAGCCAGCATTCTTTGCCTGCTTCCTTCGAACGCCACATCTCGCAGTGAGATCGATGCAGCACTCGAGACCGCCGGTCGTCGCAAGCAGGTTCAATTCCTGGATCCGGCCAATCCGCTTAATCCTGCGGAGTCCAGCATCCGCCGCAGGATGGCCCGCATCCGCGCACAATCCGCTTTTGCTGAGACCATTCAGCTGCTCGAGGCTATAGGACTTTCCCCTGATTCAGACGCGCTCAATCACTACCATCGCACCGCGATGCACGTTGAGAACTGGAACCGCCTTCAGGACACCCTGGAATTCGATGCAGTCGTTACGCGATGCCACTGGCTTCCCCTGTGCAGTTGCGTTTCCCGCACAGCTCTCGAACGCGGGATACCAACCATTACATTCCAGCAGGGCGTCATTGGACACTCACTCGATGCGCCGGTCACCGCGTCCAGTTTTGTCGCCTTCGGCAAGGCGTCCATTTCTTTTCTCTCCGCGCTGAACGCAGCTTTTTACGCTGCGGCGCGGATCCCCCGGCAGCCGGTTGAGTACATCCCGGGTGGATGCTTCGTCGATGAAATCGACGACCTTCCCAACCAGTTCTCCAATCACACGCTGCTGATCGTCGATATTCCCACCGGCCAGTCTGACTTCTATGGCGTCGAGAACCAGTCCCAGGCACTGCTCCAGCTAGCCAAACGACTGCTGGCAGCCAGTTCGTCCCTGCGTCGCATCATCATTCGTCCGCATCCCTATTGGAGCGATCTCGAATTCAGCGCCTGCCAGCGCTTGGCTATCGAGTATCCGACCCGGTGTGAGATCTCGCATCCTGCCTGGTCATTGGAAGACGATCTGCGCCGCTCTTCGGCAATTATTGGAATCTTCAGCGGCGTGGTTACGGTCGCATCCGCCTGCGGCATTCCGTCCATCTTTCTCCAGACTGAAGACGGATACTCTACCGGCGATCTCGCTCCGTTCTCGCAGACGCAAACGCTGATGCCCGACGCTGCATACACTCAGATACTCAGACTCATGGACGATGCTGGCGCCTACGAGCAGGCACGCACTGCGGCTCTCCGGAATGCCCGCGAGTATTACGCCGGCGGCGCTACCCTGCAATGCACCGGCAGCTTTTTTGAGCCGCTCCTCAAGCCGCGCCGCGCACCTCTCGAGCAGGCACTGCCATGAGATTCGCCATCATCAGCACGATGCAGGACTGGCCATGGGGTGGAAGCGAAGAGCTTTGGAGCCGTTCCGCGTCCCAACTCCGTCACGACTGCCACGATGTCTATATCTCCATCACGCATTGGCCGGAAAACGATGACCGCGTCCGTGGATTTCAGGAGCGGGGAATTACTGTCGAATCCCGCCCTCGCTTTCAACCCGGCCGCGCTCGACGCATGTGGCACAAAGTGTCCCACGCGCTCTCAAGTTTCGATCGTCTGCGGCAATTCGCGCCGGATCTTGTGCTCATCTCGCAGGGGCACAACGCGGGCGGTTTTGCATGGGCCGCGGCTTGCCGCGCTTCGGGCATCCCATACGCCATTCTGGTGAATTGCAATAGCGATCACTGGTGGTTTGCCGATAGCGATTTTGCAGATGCTGTCTCCAGCTACACCCAGGCGCGCAAGGTATTCTGCGTTTCCAGACACAACTTGGATCTTCTTCGGTTCCAGCTTGGAGAATCGCTTCCGAATGCCTGCATCGTGTGGAACAGCTACAACGTCGACCCCGACACGTTCCCTGCGTGGCCCGAGAATCAGCCGTACTGGCACCTCGCAAACGTGGCCCGTCTCGAGCCCGCCGCCAAAGGTCAGGACATTCTGCTCCGCATTTTTGCTCAACCCAAGTGGCGTGAGCGACCCGTTTGGCTGAACCTGTACGGTTCCGGCCCCTACGAATCCGAACTGCGCCGCATCGCCGAATCCCTGAGCGTGGACCATGTCACCTTCCGTGGACACATCTCCGACATCCGTTCAATCTGGCAGGAGAATCATTTGCTCGTTCTGCCGTCGCGCTACGAGGGGCTACCCCTGGCCCTGGTTGAGGCAATGTGGTGCGCTCGTGCCGCGACCGTTACCGACGTTGGCGGAAACGCCGAGCTGTGCCTGGACAGCCAAACCGGCTTCGTTGCGTCTGCAGCCAATACGGCGGCTTTTGAAGATGCCCTTGAGCGCGCATGGCAATATCGCGATGACTGGCGTGAGATGGGTCTCAAAGCGCGGGCCAGTGCGGAGAAACGCATACCGCGCGACCCCATAACCCTCTTCTGCGAGAAACTTATGTCCTGCGTAGCTGCTCCTTCAGTCGCAGATGCAGTGGTGGGTGTTTCATGACACACATCTCCGTCATCCTCTGCACCTACAACCGCTCCGAGAGCCTCGCCAAGGCTCTCGAGAGTGTTTCCTCGTCCCAGTTGCCGGACGATTTGAGCTGGGAAGTTCTCGTGATCGACAACAACTCGCGAGACAAAACGCGCGAAGTTGTCGAAGGTTTTTGCTTTTCCTATCCTGACCGCTTCCGTTATATTTTCGAGTCGAAGCAGGGAAAATCGAACGCACTAAACACCGGGATTCGCGAGGCCCGCGGCGCCGTCCTCGCCTTCATGGACGACGACGTCCTCGTCGAATCCTCGTGGCTCTACCGTCTCACCCAGCCTTTGCTCCTTTCCGATCTCGCCGGTACGGGCGGACGCATTCTTTCGCAGCAGGTCGTCTCCGCACCGAGCTGGCTTGCTCTTGAAGGAGAGTATTCGCTTGGCGGCATGCTGGCTCTCTTCGACAAGGGTGACGAGCCCAAAGAACTCGACTGCTCGCCCTTCGGCACCAACATGGCGTTCCGCAAGGAGATTTTCGCGAGATACGGCGGCTTCCGGACCGACATGGGTCCTTGCCCCGGCAGCGAAATTCGCAACGAGGACACCGAGTTTGGCCGACGACTTCTCACAGCTGGCGAGCATCTGTGGTACGTGCCGACCGCCGTCGTGTACCACGCTGTCCCGGAGGAGCGCCTGCGGCAAAGCTATCTGCTCCGGTTTTGGTACGATCACGGACGCGCAGAAATTCGCGAATCCGGACGCCGTCCAGATGTCCTTGGCATTCCACGGTACTTTCTCACCGTTCCCAAGATTGCGCTCACCGTTTTGCCCCGGCGCGCCCTCCGGTGGATCGCGAGCACCGATCCCAAGCGTAGATTCTTCTATAAGGGCATGGTTTGGATGACATTCGGTCAGATGGCCGAGATACCGCGCCTCTGGTCAAGCAAAGTTCCATCGCCTCATGTACCCGGTCTCCACCCGGTTGATCGTTCGGAGAATGTCCGCTAGCAGGTAAGACGCCATGAAAGTCACCGTCATCGTGTGCACCTACAATCGCTCGCAGAGCCTTGCTCGCGCGCTCGCCAGTGTTGCGGATTCGATCATGCCGGAGGATATGACCTGGGAAGTTCTGGTTATCGACAACAACTCGTCGGACAATACTCGCGCCGTTGTGCAGGATCTCGCGGATCGCTACCCGCGCATTTTTCGATACGTCTTTGAGGCGAAACCCGGCAAATCCAATGCGCTCAATCGCGCCCTCCGCGAGACGGACGCCGATGTGCTCGCATTCATGGACGACGACGTCCGGGTCGAGCCTGATTGGCTCTGCATGCTGACCAGGATATTTGCCGACCCACGGTATTCCGGTTCCGGCGGCCGCATCGTGCCTGATTCCGCCTTCACACTACCCATTTGGCTTGGAACCTCGGAGCGTTACGCGCTCGCACCGCTTGCCATGTTCGATCTCGGTCTGGAGGCGGGTGAACTCAAAGAACCGCCCTTTGGAACAAACATGGCATTCCGCCGAGAGATGTTTACGCGCTACGGCGATTTCCGTCGCGACCTCGGCCCGCAGCCCGGTTCCGAGATCCGCAGCGAAGATACGGAATTTGGCATGCGTGTCCTCGGCGGAGGTGAGCGACTGTGGTACGAACCTGCCGCGGTTGTGCATCATTCTGTCCCGCAGACTCGTGTGAAGAAGTCCTATTTCCTTGCGTGGTGGTACGGCAAAGGTCGTGGTGATATACGCGAGTCAGACGCCAATATTGATTTTCAAAGGAACAAAGCCCGATTCTCGTTGGTCTTGATTCGAAGAATGATCGTGTGGACACTTCGTTGGCTATTCACATTCAACCCCGCGCAAAGATTCAGCTGCCAGGCTAAGGTATGGTGGCTCAGCGGAAAACTACGGGAAACCTTCGTCGAATCCCGTAGAACCGTAGTCCAACCCCTCTCTGAACCACGAAGTGCGCAATGAAGATTGCTATTGCTGGAGCTGGAATCATCGGCCTCGCAACTGCTCACCAGATCGTTTGCCGCTATCCCCGCGTTCAAGTCCTCGTTCTCGAGAAGGAAGCTGGCCCCGCTCGTCATCAGACCGGCAACAACAGCGGTGTGCTGCATTGCGGTCTGTACTACAAGCCCGGTTCACAAAAGGCAAAGCTGGCGGTGCAGGGAATTCGGCGCATGGTCGAGTTCTGCGAACGCCACTCCGTCCCCCATGAGATCTGCGGCAAACTCGTGGTCGCCACTGAGCCCGAAGAAATCCCGCGTCTCCATGCCCTTCTTGAACGCGGTACGGCCAACGGTCTCCAAGGCCTGCAACTTCTGGGCCCGGAGCAGATGCGGGACTACGAACCCCACGCCGCCGGGCTTGCCGCTATCCGCGTGCCGGAAGAGGGAATTGTCGACTTCAAGGCTGCGACTCAGGCCATGGCCGACGAGGTGCTTTCTCACGGCGGCGAGGTCCGCTACTCCTCAGAAATTCTCAAACTCCGCAATTCAGGCGCATGGCACATCTCCACCAACAGTGGGGACTATGAAGCCGACTTCCTGATTAACTGCGGCGGACTTCACTGCGATCGGCTCAGCGGCATGGCGGGCAATCATGATGCCACGCGGATAGTCCCGTTTCGCGGCGAGTACTACAAGCTCAAACCTTCGGCGCAGCACCTGGTCCACAATCTCATCTACCCGGTGCCCGATCCCAAGTTTCCGTTTCTCGGAGTCCACTTTACGCGCCTCATCCACGGCGGGATCGAAGCCGGCCCCAATGCCGTTCTCGCTTTTGCCCGCGAGGGTTACCGACACACCGACTTTCGCCTGCGCGACATGCTTGAAACTCTTACCTATCGGGGTTTTTGGCGCTTCCTGATTCGCTACCCCTCGATGTGCTGGCATGAATTTCACCGCTCTTTCAGCAAGGCGCTCTTCTGCCGATCGCTGCAAAGGCTTGTTCCGGAACTTCAGCCTGACGATTTGATGGTAGGGGGTGCCGGCGTGCGCGCGCAGGCTCTCTCGCCATCCGGCGAGCTCCTGCAGGACTTCTACTTCGTTCGCCAGGCAAACGCCCTTCACGTACTCAACGCTCCGAGCCCTGCCGCAACAGCGAGCCTCGCCATTGGCGACGCAGTTGTCGAACAAATAAGCGAAGCACTCGGTGCGTGAGAGTTCGCTTGACTCACGCACCGAGTGCCTATTCGCCCGTCAGCGAATCTCGATCATCTCGGATCCTTACGGCACCGTGACGGAGGTCGTATTCGAAGGCGCGCTCTCAACTCCCTTGCTGTCCACACTCTTTACCTGATAAGCGTACGAAGTGCCACTTACCACGCTGGTATCCGTGTAGCTCGTCTGCGCGTCCACTGATGATGTCAGCAACGTGTAGCTCGTCGAATTCGAAGCTGCACGATACACGTGGTACCCAACGACGGGATCCGATGTAGCGGTCGGCGCATCCCAACTCAGGTCCACTTGATGCTGCGTGGAAGACTGGGACGAACTTGTTCCCGTCAATTGAAGCACGTCAGTCGCCGACGTACCATTTGCCGCCGCAGTCAGTGTTACTGTCGCCGTTGTGGTCACAGCCGCCGCCTGGGCGCTAAAGCTCGCGCTTGTCGCACCTGCGGCCACAGTCACTGAGGTTGGCACCGTGAGCGCACTGTTGCTGCTCGAGAGCGTAACCGAAGTAGGGCTGGTGGGTGCTGCGTCCACGTACACTGTGCAGGCCTCTGTCGTTGGCCCGGTCAGGGTCTGTGTCCCGCAGGAGACCTTGCTCACGGTGAGCGCAGCCGCCGAGGCCGTGGCAGGATACAGCGTGATCGCATCTGTTGCCGAAACGCCGTTCGCTGTCCCCTTAATCGTCACGCTTACTGACTGACTCACAGATGCAGAGACCGCGTTGAATCCCGCGCTCGCAGAACCTGCTGCCACGGTTACTGAGGCCGGCACCGTCAGCGCTGCGTTGCTGCTTGTCAGCGAAACCGTCGTCGCGCTCGTGGCCGGCGCACTCAAAGACACCGTGCAGACCTTCGACTGCGCTCCCGTCAGCGATTGTGTTCCACACGAAACCGTGCTCAACGCACCGGCCGATGCTGAAGCCTTGTTGTACGTCATTCCTCCGCACCCTGAAAGAACAGCGATAAGAGATGCGGCCAGCAACGACAATGCGCCGTTTCGGATGCGTCTGTTGGTGGAAAGAAATGAATGCAGGAAGAAAACTGGCAATTCTAAAGAATTGGGATTAACTTGACTGGCTTTCTGCTGCTGTGATTGCCGCCCGGCAAGTTGTTGGCCGGATACCGGCCGAATCTCATACTGGTACATCTACTTCTCCTCGGCAGGCGCTTGCGCGCCCCTCTTCTTTAGGCCCAACTCACTTGGGTTCGTCTTGCCGGCAGATAAAGTAAGAAGAATTAAGTCTGCTCAGCAAAAACTGTGTTCGGGAACTTCGTGAATGGATCACCTGAAGCAAAACGAACTTCAGACGCTCGGGTTTTGTTGTTTACGCCTCTTTCTGGCCGAAGCCAAATTCCTATCTACCGCTCAACCCGAGACACAACTCTCCCGTGCGCATGACGCCAGCTTCTCCGGCGACAAACGAAGAACGTCCTTCTGCTGCTAGAGTCTTGTTGCGTCTGATCGCCGGACAAACGTTGGCCAGCGATCAGTTAGCGAAACAGCCCCTCTCGACCCGAGCAGGACGGAGCAAGACATGCAGCGTGGCCATCGACGTGGGCGCAGAGGTTGAGTTCTGCGCGCGCAGTTTTTGGCCTGATGGGTACAGAAATTCTTTGCTGTTCTCTATGCAAGGAAATGACCAAAGTGGACTGCGGAGATTACTAAAGTAGTAGGCCAATTAAATCGTTAAACTTGCACCCTCGCAGAGAAAGTTTTCAACAGGCAAGGATCTCCCGAAATCAGCCGGAATCGTGTAAAAGTTTCCGCACACGGTATTATCTACAGAGTAAATATGGGAAGCCGATGCTCTTATCGGCCGGAGCGATCCAGGAGCACCCGGAAAGGTCGTATCACGTAGTACAACGCTTCCAATGACTTAGGGAGTTTCACTACTGCTCGATCCCGCGCATTAGGCTGCAAGAAGGTCGGCGACAACAACGCGCCAGCTCTGTCCCGGAAACCCAGAATCTTGACGTTATACGGCACCCATCCCCCGGGCATGCTTCCAGGTGCTTCCAGGAGATTCTTCTCCAGAAAATCTGCGAGCTTCCGAACCGTCCGATCTCGCTCAAAACCCCGGAGTGTTTCGGCGGGCACTTGGGCGCCAGCGACCCGTCGCGCCAACAGAACTCCAAGCGCCAGACACCGCCAAAGCCCGAGGCGTTTCGCCTCCCTTAGCACGAGATTCCAGTCAAGCCCCGGCTCGCTCTCAAGCAGCTTCGCCACGTCGCTAATCCAGATCAATCTTGACCAGCCGTGCTTGCTGCCGTGCATGCAGAGCACCAGCAAACCGGAGATCGCATCGAGATTCGGCACATCGGCTCCGGCCAGCTTTGCAGTCCTTCGGCGCGGCCATACCCAATCCATCCCAAGGTCGTGGCTGTAGCGCGGCTGCGTCAGTTCGAGCCTCCAGCGCAGTTCCACCACCATCCCATCCTCTGCACGCACAAAGTGGTATTCGAAGTAGTCCTCCGCTTCGGGTGAGCCGTCTTCGAGTACTTTCGTCGTCAGCTCGTACCCGCGCTCTTTCAGGATGCGCGTGGCCTCCATCAAATCGCGAAAGTAGATCAGCACGTCCAGGTCGCCGGCGGTTCGTGCCGTCATGTCCCCGTAAGCCGAAGCTCCCAGCACCACGCCTTTGAAGGGCATCGCCGCAATTTCCGCTCTTTCGAACGCATTCAGGACTTCCAGGAGTTCGGCCGCATTGGCCAGGCAATGAAATGCATTGTGCTCGAATTGAATTCGGGCGAGTTCCAGTGCTTCTGTCGGAATTGCAGTCCGCTCGCGGCAAGCTCGAAATACAGCATGGGCAAAATGCCGTGCTGGCGCGCGCCTTCGATCGCCTTTTCCCAGCAGCCGACCTTCGTGGCCAGCTCTTCGAATGTCTCTCCACGGGCTTTCTCACGCGACCGAACTACGGCCCGCAGCAGGCTGCCGTGTCGTGGTCGAGTGAAATCATCCCAGTTTTTCCACAGCCTTTCAAGCGGCGTAACGTCACGGTTCAATTGTTTCGCAACCGGGCAATCTAGCGTTGCTCTACCTACTCTCCTCAAATCCAAAGTTTTTGTATGTCCCCGGAAAGTACTATCGCCGCCGATTACCAATACATCCGTCCAGCATTACTTAGGACAAGCATCAAATGCAAAGTGGTGGTATTGCACTTTCGCTCATGTCAGCTATGCTTTCGACAAGTAGTCGCAGAAAGACTGACTGCAGAGCAAAACGAGGAGAGTTCCGAATGCAAATTGAGCGTGTAAACACGAAGGATCTGGTTGTTAACTCCATGCCTGACGGTTCTCGCGTCATCCGCAATTCGAACAACGAAACGGTGTTCGCGTTGAACGCGACGGCCGCCGCTGCCTGGGACGCTTGCTCCTCTGCCACCACGATCGCCGGTGTGGCCGAAGAGATGCGGCGTTCTTTTGATCCCAACGTTACGGATGAACTGGCAGAAGCTTGCATTGTTCAATTCGAAGAAAAGAAACTGGTGAAGATCTCGGGACGCAGCTCCCAAGGCCACTCGCCGACAGGTTCTCGCCGGGTTGAGCGCAGTTGCGCTTCCGCTGGTGGTTTCCCTCACTGTCGGAGAGCAGAAAGCGCATGCACTGCAGGCGGAATCGGTCGATTGCCGCGCCCCGCGTGCCAATGTCCCCAAAGAAGACAAGCGCGAATTCTAAGCGTTTGCCGGGCGCATTATTCTCCAACTGAACCGAGTTGTCGATAGATTTCACTACTTTCCCGGATCTGTTTGACGTCGTTCCCTACCTGGGTTAGGGGGCGTGTTGAAGCAAGTTGTAGCAAAAATGGCGGCCATTCATGGCCGCCATTTTTGCATCAGGTCAGTTAGTCTTCTAATCATGGCCTCCCGCGGCAACTCTGTCTTCGGCATTCACGCATTCGACTGCTTCATCCGGATCGAATGCGCCAACTCCGAAATCCGCGACACACTCAATCGCTACCTGTTTCCGCCGATGCCTCGCAGCGAATCTGCGTTGTCTTCTCCGGATGTACATCTCTGCGTCGATCAAGTTGCCGGGGGGTTCCGCGTCTTGATCGACCACAAACTCGCAGCTTCAGCTGTTACGCTTCACGATGCCGCCCTCGCCGCCGTGAAGGCGCTTGACGATGTAGTGATCCATGGCATGAAGATGTTTCGTGCCGTGCACGCGGGTGCGGTCCTCATCGGGGGCAGGGCATTGATCCTTCCGGGATCCACACACGCGGGAAAGTCCTCGCTGGTTGCCGAACTCCTCCGTCGCGGCGCATCTCACTTTTCAGACGAGTACGCCCTGATCGATGGCCAGGGGCACGCGCACTCGTACCCCCGTCCACTCCTGCTCCGCAACGGACGTCCCCTGCAATCTCTCGTCCTGCCCGAAGAACTCAACGCGAACTTCGCCACGCAATCAGCGCCAGTAGGCTGGATACTCGCTCTCGACTACGCCCCAGATGCAGCGTGGGATGTTCGCGCGATGTCGCAGGGCGAAGCAGTCATGCTGCTTCTGTGCAACACGCCTCACGAATTGGCGCAGTCTCCCAAGATGGTAGACTTCTTCCTTCGCGTAGCCAGCAACGCTGTCTGCTATGCGGGAAAGCGCGGCGACGCTGTCGAAGCAGCAACCCATGTTCTCAATCTAATTGGCTGCAAATAGACACGCCGCCCGAATCCGAGCGGCGCGCTGGCCAAACAAACGCCGTTGTTTTATGGAATGGCAATGGTGGTGGTGTTTGACGGGGCACTCTCCATGCCCGCCGAGTCAACGCTCGTCACGTAGTAGTTGTAGCTCTGTCCAGTCTGAACGTTGGTGTCGGTGTATGCCGTCTGCGTGTCCATGGAGTTCACCACCGCGAAAGAACTGGTACCGCCTGGTGCGCGATAAACGTTATATCCGGTAATCGTAACGCTGGATCCACTTGGCGCTTGCCAGCTCAGATCCACCTGGTGTGGATTGCCGGTACCGCTCAATCCCACCGTCACGCTCGGATTTGTAGCCGAGTTGCTGCTGATGCTTAGCTGACCTGTCGCCGAGCCCACAGCCGACGGGTCGAACGTCAACGTCAACGTCATCGCCTGTCCCGGGTTTAGCGTAGCCGGGAGGCTTACGGCCGAGGCCGAGAAGCCGCTGCCCGTTACCGCAACAGAATTCACCGTCACCGCTGCTTTGCCGCTCGAGGTCAGCGTCACGGTCTGCGTGGTCGAATTGTTCACTACAACCCCGCCAAACCCGATGCTGGTCGCATTCACGGTCAGTGCCGGCGTCGCAGCGTTTAGTTGCAGCGAGGCCGTCCGCAATGTACTGCCCGTCGTCGCCGTCAGCGTTACAGACTGCGCACTGGTCACCGAGGCCGCATTCGCTGTGAAGGTCGTACTCGTGGCCGTCGCCGGAACCGTGACTGAACTCGGCACTGTCACGGCAGCATTGCTGGCCGCAAGCGAGACCTTTACTCCGCCCGTTGGCGCAGAACCCGACAGGCTCACCGTGCAGGAATCCGCCAGCGATCCGGTGATTGAAGTGCTGCTGCACGATATTGCGCTTACCGTCGGGGTCACCGTCGAGCCTGTGCCACTCAAGCTGACGGTCTGCGTCGATGCATTGCTAGAGATTGTTAACTGCCCGCTCACCGAACTGGCCGTGGTTGGATCAAACTGAACCGTCAACACCGCGGCCTGTCCCGGATTGAGAGTGGCAGGGAAGCTCCCTCCAGAAACGGAATACCCGGTCCCTGAAATTGAGTCTGAGTTGATTGTGACCGCCGCCGTGCCGCTTGAGGTCACCGTCACCGACTTCGTTACCGCTGTGCCCACCGAAACATTGCCAAATGCCAGCGAAGTGGCACTCAACCCAAGGGCCGGCACAGCCGCATTCAGTTGCACCGTAACGCTGTGCGATGATCCATTTGCGCTCGCAGCAATCGTCGCTGTCTGCGAGGTGGTTACAGAGGCCGCATTCGCGGTGAACGACGCGGTTGCCAGGCCGGAGGCCACCGTTACGTTGGCGGGAACCGTCACCGCACTGTCATTGCTCGCCACGGCGACGCTCGCGCCGCCCGACGGAGCGGCGGAACTGAGCGATACGGTGCAGGTAGTTGTCCCCGCCCCTGTAAATGAGCTGCTGCCGCAAGACAACGCACTGATCGATGGTGCCGACGTCGATGCCGATCCCCCCAACGCGATCGATGTGGTCTTTGCAACTGATCCTTGCGTCGCGGTCAGCGCGACGGACTGCGACGCCGCTACAGCCGATACATTTGCCGTAAAGCTTGCGCTGATGGCGCCCGAAGGAACCGAAACCGAAGCTGGCACCGTCACTGCACTGCTACTGCTCGCCAGGTTGACTGTGATGCTCTTGCTTGAGTCCACGGCGCTCAGCGTCACGGTGCACGTGTCTGTGCCTGCTCCGATCATCGACGATTTCGCGCAACTCAGCTCCGTAAGCGAAGACACCGTCGAGCCCTGGCCGTGCAGCCTGACTGCCCCTGTCAGATTCAGCGACGTTCCTGTCTTTGCTTCAACATTGAGCTGGCCGGTCGAGTCAGCGGTGGACCCAGGATCGTAACTTACTTGTACCTGCAAGCTGCCGCCCGCCGGCAGATTTATTGGCAGCGCGCCCGCACTGACTGTGAAAGCACTGATTGACGTGGTCAGCTGCGCGATTTGAACCGAAGACGTGCTCTGGTTCGTGATCGACACCATCTGGGATACCGGAGTTCCCACGCTTACATCGCCAAAGTCTATCGCAGTCGGATTTACCGAAAGCGCATTTGCATTTGGCGACGAGAACGGCTGAGTGCCCGACCCGCAGCCTGAGAGTCCCAGGCCGAGAGCGGCAATTCCCAACCCCATGGCGGCACTGCTGATTAGTTTTCTGTGGAAATTGTTTTGGGTTATTTGCAGCCGAATCGCTGCTTTCTTCTCTCTAATTGCAGGAAACAAAATATAGCTGTATTTGCACATCGACATCACCTGTGCCAAAAAGAATCTGGTGTTTCAGTCAGCCGATGCGGTGAAACCCGCCCAACCTGCCGCGGAGAAATAAATGTATAGAGCACCGGCTGACTACATGCAGGATCGACCTTGTCCGTGCACCGGTACAGGTGACTATGGTCACGATTGTGGTATGTGATAGTTACCTTGGTACTGCGCTATCAACATATTGTGTCAGTTAGGTTTGAAACGCCAAGTAACGCGAAGGTGGTATCCAAAAATCGATAGATCTGCGCAGTTCTTCAAGATATGAGTGGTGACTGGTAATCACAGTGAAAGTTACCTTCTAGGTAGACGGAGTCGGCGGGAGTTTCACACTTTGGAAATGCCGCCACTCCATCATCTTTCTGCCACGCGAATCCTACGGAATCGTCAAGCTCGTCATGTTTGAAGGAACGCTCTCCACGCCCGCAGCATCCACACTCGTCACGACGTAGGCGTAGGCCGTGCCACTTTGCACGGCGGTGTCCGCAAATGCAGTCAGCGTTTCCACCGCTGCATTCAAACGCTGATACGAGGTCGTCCCACCTGGTGCGCGGTAGATGTTGTACCCCACCACCGGATCGGACGAATCCGGTGGGCAGGTCCAACTCAGATCCACTTCGTGCGACTCGCCGACGCCGCTCAGTCCTACCGTCGGGGATGAAGCGCTGCTGGAGATGGCGAGCTGGCCCGTGAATGATCCCGCCGTCGCTGGATCAAACTGCACCTCCAGTGTTAGCGACTGCCCCGGATTGAGCGTAGCCGGAAGTGAGGCGCCGGACACCGAGAAGTCCGTCCCGCTCACAGCGGCCGAATTGACTGTCAGAGAGGCCGTGCCCGTAGAACTTAATGTGATTGGTTGCGCGACCGGTGTGCCCTCTCTAACGTTCCCGAATCCGATCGATGTTGCATTCAGAGATAAGACCGCAGTAGCTGCGTTCAGCTGCAGCGAAACCGTCTGGGAAATGCTCCCCGCGGTCGCTGTGAGAGTCGCCGACTGCGCGCTGCTCACTGCGGCAGCATTGGCTGTGAACGCTGCACCGGTTGCCGTTGCAGGCACCGTTACCGAAGCTGGCACCGTGACCGCACTGCTATTGCTCGCAAGGCTGACGATGAGGCCGCCGGTCGAAGCAGAACCGGACAAGCTTACCGTGCAGGCGTCTGTCAGCGATCCCGTAATTGAAGTACTGCTGCAGGAGACCGCGCTCACGGTGGGAGTAACTGCTGTGCTAGTGCCGCTGAGACTGACCGTAGCGGTGGGTGCGGTGCTGGAAATCGTCAATTGCCCCGTTACCGAGCCTGCTCCGGTTGGACTGAATTGGACCGTCAGCACAAGTGCTTGCCCCGGATTCAACGTTGCCGGGAAGCTTCCTCCCGAAACCGCGAATCCCGTCCCTGTGATTGCATCCGAATTGACCGTAACCGCTGCGGTACCCGAAGAGGTCAGAGTCACTGACTGCGTCCCCGTGGAGCCTACTGCAACATTGCCAAACGAGAGCGTGGTGGCGCTTATGGTCAGCGCCGGCGAACCCGTCGCAGGCGAAATCGTGATGTCGAAGTATTCCGTTACTCCCCCGGCCTGGGCGGTAATGGTCGCCTTCTGGGTCATCGCGACACTAGCCACTGCAGCGCTAAATGCCGCGCTCATTGCACCAGGATTCACCGTCAACCCGCTCGGAACTGTCACATATGGGTCGTTGCTCGACAGCGTCACGTTGACCGCCGCGCTTGCCGCCGCAGTCAGGTTCACCGAGCAGACGTCCGTTGCCGTTGAACCGTAGGCGCTGCTGACACACGAAATGCTGCTGAGTGCAGGCGATGCCGAGGTAGCCGCATTCAACTGGAGCGACACCGACTTGGAGGTGCTTGCCGCGGTTGCGGTGAGCGTCGCGGACTGCGCGTTGGTTACGGAAGCCACACTCGCTGTGAACGCCGCACTCGTCGCTGTCGCAGGTACCGTCACCGAGCCGAGCACAGTTACCGCACTGCTGCTGCTCGCAAGGCTGACGGTCAGTCCGCCGGTTGGAGCAGAGCCGGACAAGCTTACCGTGCAGGAGTCTGCCAATGATCCCGTGATGGACATGCTGCCGCAGGAGACCGCGCTCACGGTTGGCAAAACGGCTATGCCGGCGCCGCTCAGGCTGATCGTATCCGTGGGCGCATTGCTCGAAATTGTCACCTGGCCCGCTGCCGAACTGGCGGTCGTGGGGTCGAATTGAACCGTCAACACCGCCGCTTGTCCGGGATTCAGCGTTGCGGGGAAACTTCCGCCTGAAACCGAGAACCCCGTCCCGGTAATCGAATCTGAACTGATTGTTGCCGGCGCTGTACCGCTCGATGTCACTGTGATTGACTGCGAGGTCGCAGTGCCCACGGACACATTGCCAAACGAGAGCGAAGCGGTGCTTAAGGCCAGCGCTGGAGTCGCCGCGTTAAGTTGCAGTGAAACTGTCTTGGAGGTGCTTGCCGTGGTTGCTGTGAGTGTCCCGGACTGCGCGCTGGTTACGGAAGCCACACTCGCTGTGAAGGCCGCACTCGTCGCCGTCGCAGGTACCCTCACCGAGCCGGGCACCGTGATGGCACCGTTGCTGCTCACGAGGCTCACGCTCAGGCCGCCAGCAGGCGCCGCACCCGATAGGTTCACGGTGCAGGCGTCCGCCAGCGCACCCGTAATTGACGTGCTGCTGCAGGAGACCGCGCTCACGGTCGGCAAAACGGCTGTGCCGGTGCCGCTCAGGCTGACCGTGGCTATCGGCGCATTGCTTGAAATCGTCAATTGCCCTGTTACCGAACTGGCGGTGCTCGGGTTGAATTGAATTGTCAAGACCGCCGCTTGCCCTGGATTCAACGTTGCTGGAAAAGCTCCTCCCGAAACCGAGAACCCTGTCCCCGTAATTGAATCTGAGTTGATGGCAGCGGCCGCAGTACCGCTCGAAGTTACCGTGACCGACTGCGTTACTGCTGTGCCCACTGAGACATTGCCAAACGGGAGCGAAGTGGCGCTCAAGGTCAGCGTCGGCGAACCCGTTGCAGGCGAAATGATAATGTCGAAATACTCTGTTATCCCGCCAGACTGGGCAGTGATGGTCGCCTTTTGGGCCATCGCCACACTGGCCACTTTAGCGTTGAACGTTGCGCTCGTTGCACCGGCGTTCACCGTCACCTTGCTTGGCACTGTCACATACGGGTCATTGCTCGACAGGGTCACGTTGAGCTTGCCGGTCGTCGTCGATGTCAGGTAGACCGAGCAGGTGTCGGTTGCCGCTGCGCTATAGGCGTTGCTTAGACACGAAACCTGGCTCAGTGTCGGCGCCGCCGCGGCCAGCATAGGTGACAGCAGTGCCAGGAGAGCCAGGATCTTTCCGAAGTTGAAGTTATTGAGAGAAACGTAAGAAGAGTTGCGCTTGCTGTAAAAAGCTGTAAACCGGTCCATCTAAACTTCCCTTCAAATGCGCACACGAATCCGCATGCACGCCGAGCTTCGCTCGTGCACAAAATGCAACCGCCAAAATGGCTTGGGTTGTGTGCTTAGAGTCTCGTAGAGAAGGGAATCAGACCGTGATTCATGTCACGAATAACCTTCCGGGTGATTACTTTCGTGTTATTGGAGGGTTATGCAAATCTAGGCGCCGTAAACCGCAGAAATACTTGAATGTTTGGCTTTGCGTTCGGAAAACAATACGGAAATCTAGTTGAGTGAGAGGAAAACTTCGCATCAGAGCCTCTTATTCAGGGCAACGCGAAGCTTCTCGAATTAACAGAAGTCGAAACCCGCTCAACAACCCCAGGGAGGGTCCCCGGGGGCGAAGGGGCGTGGTGAATAGTCCCGGGAGGGTCCCGTACTAAGCGTCCCCTCTGGGAAAGACCGAAAGCAAGTTCAACTACAGGGGTGCATTCACCCTGCATCGTGCTTATGCGATCTTCGGGCTATTGGCACGCATGTCTGCGGGAACCTGCACCGTGGTCTGCTGGAAGAGCCAGTCGGCATCGCACCCGAGCACCTGGGCGATGTGCTCCTGGGTTTGCCTTCCGGGTACGCGAACGCCGTTGATAATCCGGCTGAGATAGGCCTCATCGATGCCGACCAGCTTCGCAAGGCGATTCTGGCGCATGCCAGTTGTGTACACCCTGAGCTTCAGATTTGGGTATATGGAGCGTTCGATCACAGGAACGTGATTTTCGCCGTTATTCGCAGTCTGGGGAATGGACGCTTTCGCTTCTACCGTCACGTTTATGCTCCGCTGCTTCTGAACAAGCAGACCTTGAAGGTAGGGCACTTAACAAGTACTTGCCAGACCCATTTGGTAATCCGAGGCGGCGTTTGTAGTAATGCGGGTTGTTGTTACTCGACGGCAAGGTTTTTTATAAGTCTCAGATCTGGCGGTGGTTCGATCGTTGTTCCCCTGGAATTATCATCTTTCACGATCATCGTGCTTCGTTCTCTCACTTGCGGCTGACTATGGCCTCGAGAGTGTCTCAAAGGGCAACAACCGATCGCTTCGCGGCATCCCACGCAACTGCAAGCTCAACACAAACCCGGAGGGAAAATTACATGCGAGTCGACTCAATCGACAAACTGTTCATAGAGGAATTGAAGGATCTATATTCAGCGGAAAACCAGATCACCAAGGCGCTCCCGAAGATGGCGAATGCGGCGAGCTCCAAGGATCTGAAGAAGGCTTTCGAAAGCCATCTGCGCGAGACAGAGGGACAAATCGAGAGGTTGGTGCAGATTTGCAACATCCTCGGAACCAGCCCGAAGGGCAAGTCCTGCGAAGGTATGAAAAGTGTACTCGACGAAGGTTCCTCGATGCTGCATGAATCGGCTGAAGGCGACGTGAGAGACGCCGCACTCATTTCAGCCGCTCAGCGCGTCGAGCACTACGAGATGGCGGCATATGGCACGGTGCGCACGTATGCGCAGCTTCTGGGGCAATCCCAGGTTGCCAAACTTCTGGAAGAAACTCTGGAAGAAGAGAAAGCGGCCGATCAGAAACTGACCTCCATCGCGCAGAAGGTCAATGTGCGGGCGCAACAACCTGCCTGATGAACTCCGCGGGTTCGGAGGTTTTTCGAGCCCGCGGAACTTCTTAATCATTGGATATAATGGTAGTGTGACTACAACTGCGCTTGATTCTGTCCCCAATCGCGCCCAAAGCGAAGCATCTTCCGGTCAGAAGCGGGTCCTTCTGCTCAAACCGCGCGGCTTTTGCGCCGGCGTTGTTCGCGCCATCGACATCGTCAAAATTGCGCTTGAGACTTTCGGGGCGCCGATTTATGTTCGCCGCGAAATTGTCCACAACCGCTATGTTGTGAATGAACTGGCCGAAAAGGGCGCCATTTTTGTTCACGAGATCGACGATGTGCCGGACGGTCAGCGTGTAATTTACTCCGCTCATGGCGTTTCGCCTGCCGTCCGCGAGCGTAGCAAGGGGCGTGGATTGAGGGTTATCGACGCCACCTGCCCGCTCGTCACCAAAGTTCATATTGAGGCAGTGAAGTTTGCCAAACAGGGCTATTCGCTGGTGCTGATCGGCCATCGCGATCACGACGAGATTGAGGGCACGCTTGGCGAGGCTCCCGAGGTGACGCAAGTCGTTTCGAATGTCGCGGAAGTCGCAGCACTTCAGGTTCCCGACCCCAATCGAGTTGCTTACCTTACACAGACAACTCTTTCGCTCGACGAGGCTCGGGACATCATTCACGCCTTGAAAGAGAAGTTTCCGAATATTGCCGGACCGCATTCGCAGGATATCTGCTATGCGACGGAGAACCGCCAGGTGGCGGTGCGCAATGTCGCCCACAATGCGGATCTGGTCCTGGTGGTGGGTTCAACCAACAGCTCCAATTCCAATCGTCTTGTCGAGGTTTCGCGTAATCTCGGGACCATCGGGTATCTGATTGATAACTCCCAGGCAATCGACCCGAAGTGGCTCGTGGGCGTCTCCACGGTTGCGGTGACAGCGGGCGCTTCGGCACCTGAGGTGCTGGTCGAAGACGTAGTGAATTATTTGCGTCAAAACGGCTATTCCGACGTCGAAGAGGTGGAGGTAATGCCGGAGAATGTGCGCTTTGGCTTGCCTCCTGAGATCGTTCAGGCAATTGGCGGGTCAGGGGGCGCAGAGGCGGTTCCTGTTCGCTAAAGAGCAGAAGCCAACGCGTTGGTAGACGTGGGAATCCAACCGTCTTTGCGCGTAATCGGTCGTAGAATGGCTTATCTCCTGAATCCGACCGCAACGTAGAAAATTGGGCTGTTTAATGCCCGGATTCCGGGTATTTTTGATCATTGAGGGTCGAATATCGCAATGAGTATCCAGCAAGTACAGACTCAATCCGCGGCGCCGAGATTTGGCCGAATGGATGCGGCTCTTGCGGATGTCGAATCGGCTATCCATCGCTCCAGTGACTACCTTCTTTCGCTTCAACATCCGGACGGCTACTGGTGCGGCGAATTGGAAGCGGATGCCATGCTGGAAGCGGACTACATCTTTCTGCACACGCTGCTCGAATCGGGAGATCCCGAGCGCCTGAAGCGCGCTTGTACCGAGATGATGCGCTACCAGAAAGAAGACGGGAGTTGGAGTCTGTATCCCGGCGCCCCCGGAAATGTCTCTCTTTCTGTGAAGTGCTACTTCTCAGCCAAGCTGATGAATATTCCGCCTACGGATCCGCGCCTCGTGAAATGTCGCGAGTGGATTCTGGCGCATGGCGGCGTAGTGGAGTGCAACACATTCACGAAGATGTATCTCTGCGCGCTCGGTCAGTACGACTACGATGCCGTGCCTGCGATTCCGCCGGAGATCGTGCTTTTTCCGAATTGGTTCTACTTCAACATCTACGAGATTTCATCGTGGTCGCGTTCGATTCTTGTGCCGCTTGCGATCATCTACGCGAAGAAGCCATACAAGAGGATCCCGCCCGAACATAGTATCGATGAGCTGTTTGTGGGCGGGCGCGCGAACTCGAACCTTCGGTTGCACTGGGATAGCAATAACTTCCTCTCGTGGCGGAATTTCTTTATTGTGATCGACCGCGTCACTCACTGGTTTGAAGCGGTGCACCTCCGGCCGTTGCGCAAGCTCGCGCTCAAGAGGGCAGAGAAGTGGATGCTGGAGCGGCTGGAAATGTCAGACGGTCTGGGCGCCATTTATCCTGCAATGCTGAACGCGATCCTCGCACTCCGCTGCCTTGGCTACTCCGAAGACGACCCGCAGGTGATTCGCGCGCGCGATGAGTTTGAGAATCTCGGCATTGAAGAGCCCGCGAACGATGTGATGCCGGAAGCGACGTTTCGCATGCAACCGGCTGTCTCGCCGGTGTGGGATACGGCGCAGGCACTCTACGCGCTGGGGGAAGCAGGCGTTCCGCGCACCGATCCGCGCATGCTCAAGGCAGCGGACTGGCTGCTGTCGAAGGAAGTTCGCCACAAAGGCGACTGGGCGGTGAAGGTTCCGAAGACCGAGCCTGGTGGCTGGTACTTTGAGTTCAACAATGAGTTCTATCCCGACACCGACGACACGGCGCAGGTGCTGCTCGCGCTCAGCAAGGTCGATAATCCACGCGAGCGGTACCAGCACCAGGTGGCGCAGCGTGCGATCGAGTGGGAGTTTGCCATGCAGTGCCGCAACGGCGGCTGGGGCAGCTTCGACAAAGACAACACGAAGATGATCTTCCAGTACATCCCGTTCGCGGATCACAACGCGATGCTTGATCCGCCGACTGTGGACATTACGGGACGCATGCTGGAGATGCTGGCCTGCTACGGCTACACCCGCGGAGACAAGCGCGTGGGGAAGGCCATCAAGTTCATCCTCAGCGAGCAGGAGCCGGATGGAAGTTGGTTTGGCCGCTGGGGCGTCAATTACATCTACGGCACGTTCCTGGTGCTGCGTGGGCTGGATGCCATCGGGTTCGATCACAATGAGCCGCAGGTGCAGCAGGCGGCCGAGTGGATCCGCATGGTGCAGAACGCCGATGGCGGATGGGGCGAAACCTGCGGCAGCTACGAAAATCCCAATACGCGCGGAGAGGGGCCGAGTACTCCATCGCAGACTGCGTGGGCGCTCCTGGGATTGCTGGCCGCCGGCGATGATCGCTCGGATTCCATCGCTAAAGGCGTGCGCTGGTTGCTCGAACGCCAACGGGAAGACGGCGGTTGGGACGAGTCGATGGGCGAAGGCTCGCAGCGCGAGGGCATCATTACGGGAACAGGATTCCCGAAGGTTTTCTATCTGGCATACACGATGTATCGGCAGTATTTCCCGCTTATGGCGCTGACCAGCTATGTGCGCGCGATTGAACGGGCTTCTTAAGTTCGAAGAAAAAGATTGAACGGGGCTACTGCCCCTGAGGAATAAATATCAATGGCTGTTCCGATCTCACAGATGTGGACGGTTGCCACGTACGTATTGAAGAAGCGCTTCACCGGCAATAAGCGCTACCCGCTTGTGCTGATGCTCGAGCCGCTCTTCCGCTGCAACCTGGCGTGTGCCGGCTGCGGCAAAGTACAGTATCCGCCGCACGTGCTCAAGCGGATGCTCACACCCGAGGAATGTTTCCGCGCCGTGGAAGAGTGTGGCGCGCCGATGGTCTCCATCCCCGGCGGCGAACCGCTGCTGCATCCGCAGATTGTCGAGATCGTCAACGGGCTGATCGCGCGCAAGAAGTACATCTACCTTTGCACGAATGCGCTTGAACTGAAGCGGCGTTTGCCGGAGTTCACGCCTTCGAAGTATCTGACTTTCTCAGTGCATCTCGACGGCGATCGCGAGCACCACGACTTCAGCGTCTGCCGCGAGGGCGGATACGACCTTGCTGTCGAAGGCATCAAGGAAGCGGTGAAGCGCGGATTCCGCGTGACGACGAATGCGACATTCTTCGACGGCACCGATCCCAACAACGTGCGCGGCTTCTTCGACGATGTGATGGAGATGGGCGTTGAAGGCATCGTACTCTCGCCGGGCTACAGCTACGAGATGGCTCCGGATCAACAGCGTTTTCTGGGACGCGCGCGCGTGCGTCGACTTTTCCGCGCCATTCTGTCGAATAGAAAGAAGTCGTGGAAGTTCAACATGTCGCCCTTGTTTCTCGAATTCCTGATGGGTGACCGGAAGTACGAGTGCACGCCGTGGGGTTCACCGGCTTTCAATATCTTCGGCTGGCAGAGGCCGTGTTACCTCCTGCAGGACGGATATGCGGAGACCTTCAAGGAACTGCTCGAAACGACAAAGTGGGAAGAGTACGGCGTCGCGTCGGGCAATCCCAAGTGTGCCAACTGCATGGTGAGCTGCGGCTATGAGCCCTCTGCGGTGATCGACGGTTTTGGGTCGCTGAAGGGAATCTGGGGCATGATCCGCGGAACGTTCTCGACTTACAAGGATGAGCACGCGCTGCGTTTGCTGAATGAGCCCGCACCACACGGGGCCGCTACGCTGGTGCAAATCGGATCGAATTCGCGCAGCCTCGAGGAGACCAACGCATGACCGGTGAAGTCGCGAAGTACACCATCGAGCAGATCGAGTCTCTTGAACTCGCGCCGGGCACACAGCACGAGAAGCTCGAAGGTTGGGTTCCGGAGCTTGCCAACGAAGACGATCTGCGCGATGCGCTGGAAAAGGCTTTCGACTATCGCGGCGATGTGACCATAACGACGAGAAGCGGAGAGCGCATCGAGGCGTATATCTTCAATCGCTCGACTGGTGCAACACTGTCGGATTCTTACGTGCAGTATTTTTCGCCGAAGTCGCCAGACAAGCTGATGCTTAGCTACGGCGAAATCGCGCGCCTGGAGTTCAGCGGCAAGGATCGCGCCGCAGGCAAACACTGGGAAGATTGGCTCAAGGCGTACAACGAGCGCAAGGCGGCAGGCGAAAAGAACATCGCGCTCCATCCGGACGCGCTGGAATAGCATCCTTTTCGAATGACACATAAACAGCCCAGCCACCTTCTCGGAGCCTGGCTTTGTTTTTATGGGGTCAATCGGAGATACCCACGACCGTCCCCGCCTGTCTCTCCTGCGCCACGGCTGGGGCAATGACGGCTCAATCAGCTTTCACCGCTCATCCGACAACAGCTTCTGTCGATTCTTCGTAGCATGAATTCATCAGCACAAAAATGTTGCGTGGAGCCGTGCTAACATCCGGCATGGGTTCCCCTTTAAAGTGGTGCAGATTCATGACGATTGCGACCGCGGCATTTGTGGCCGGGGTACAGGTGTGTGCAGGGCAGACGCCAGCAAAGCAAAGCCCGGATGCTGCGCCTTCCCAACCTTCCATGCTGGATCGGCTTAACCAGATGATGGCGGGTGGGAAAAGCGCGTGGACCGCGGAACAGCTGGACACGATGGGTCGGCTGCGAGATGCGGCGATGAAGAGCGACTACGCGTATGACGAGCTGCGGCACCTGACGAACAACATCGGGCCGAGGCTGAGCGGGTCACCGCAGGCAGAGAAGGCTGTTGAGTACGTTGCGGGCGAGATGCGGGCTCTGGGCGCGGAAGTAACGCTGGAAAAGGCATCGGTGCCGCACTGGGTGCGCGGCGTCGAGACGGGCGCGTTGACGGCGTGGCCGGGGCAAGCGGCTGGGACCACGCAGAAGATCGTGCTGACGGCGCTGGGTGGAAGCGTGGCAACGCCCCCGGAGGGTCTGATTGCCGAAGTGGTTGTTGTGGACAACTGGGAGCAATTGCACGCCTTGCCGACGGGAGCGGCGAAGGGAAAGATTCTGTTGTTCAATCATCCATTCGACAAGGAGCTTGCGGCGACCGGGCACGGGCTGGAGGCTTACGGAAACGCCGTGGCTTATCGCGGTGCCGGACCGATTGCGGGGGCGGCGGTGGGAGCAGTCGCGGTGCTGGTGCGGAGCGTGGGGGGAGCGGATTTTCGCCTTCCACATACGGGCCAGACGGAGTATGCGCCGGATGTGCCGAAGATTCCGGCAGCGGCAGTCACGGCGGAAGACGCGGAGTTGCTGAAGGCACTGACGAGCCAGGGACCGGTGACGATGCATTTGACGTTGACGCCGCAGACGCTGCCGGATGCTGATAGCTACAACGTGATCGCGGACTGGAAGGGAACAGAGCATCCGGAGCAGGTGGTGGTTGTGTCGGGTCACCTGGACTCGTGGGACCTGGGGACGGGCGCAATTGACGATGGAGCAGGCGTGGCTGTGTCGATGCAGGCAATTCAGTTGATGAAGGAGCTGGGGATTCATCCGCGGCGGACAGTGCGCGTGATTGCGTGGATGAGCGAAGAAGAAGGGTCGGAAGGTGCGGCGGCGTACATGGTGAAGCACGCGGCGGAGATGGGAAATCATGTAGGCGCGATCGAGAGCGATCTCGGCGCCGATCATCCCACGGGGATTTTCTATGCCGGGAAACCGGAGCTGGGGCGGTGGCTGCGGCCAGTGGCGCAGGTGCTTGATGCGAACGGAGCGGGTTCACTGGAGAGCGCGCCGGAGACGGGTGAGGATATCGCGGGAATGACGGAGAAGGGTGTTCCGAGTTTTGCGCCAGTGCAGGACAGCCGATTTTATTTCAACTATCACCATACGGCGGCAGACACGTTCGACAAGATCGACCAGAAGCACCTGAACGAGAATGCCGCGATCATGGCGGTGCTGGCATACGCGCTAGCGGATTCGCCGGAGCCGGCGACGCGATAGAGCAGGGACCAGGGATTAGGGAATAAGATCGATCGACCCGCTGGCAGTTTGCCTAGTCGGGTCTGCCGTCTTCATCGCTGCTGTGGGTGTGTATCGGCGACGGAATGTTTTCGTAAAAGGTGTATCGATCGCTGACCTCGCCGGCACGCCGTGCGCGACGCATCAAAAGCTTATCGCAAACCCAGAGATACGGGTGATAGAAGATGAGTCCCACGATGCCGCAGACGATGCCGATACTCGAGAAGAACATCGCGCAGACTTCGACATAGCCGAGCAGGATAAAGGGCTTGACGACAACGTCGCGGTCCGGAAGGATCATCATGACAACGGCCTCGACGGCGAGGAAGCTGGAAGCGACAAGCAGAACAGTGGCGCTGTTGGCGAGCAGCCTGGCTGGTCCCTTCAGATTTCTAAATGATGAGGGCACCGCGTTTTTGCCTTTCGTGCAGCATTCCGAACGGAGACTGTCTCATTGTGCAACAAGCAGGTGAGGCCAGCCAATTAATTCACATGAATGAGCCTCAGGTTGAAAACCCTTTGGTAAGGGGTGCTTGAGCGTCGCGGCGGCTAGCTTTACGCTTCGTGAGCGGTGGGGACGTGGGGCTGCGGGACGAGTTCGGTGATGGCGATGCCCAGGAGAATGAGCAGTGCGCCTGATGCAGGGCGGAGGCCGAGGCGTTCGCCGGTAACGAGGAAGGACGTGATCCAGGCAAATACCGGCTCAAGGGTGAGCAGGAGCGCGGTGTGCGTGGAGGGCAGTATGGACTGGGCCCAACTCTGGATGGAGAATGCGGCGGCGGTGGCGAGCACAGCGGCGATGACCAGCGCGGTGATGAGTCGCGGCGTGAAGTGGACGTGCGGTCGCTCGATGAAAGGGAGACTGATGGCCATGAAGATGGCGCAGAATCCAACCTGAAGGATGGCGAGGGGCTGGAAGGGAATTCGCGGCGAGACATGGCCGAGGGCAATGCAGTGGAAGGCGAATCCGATGGCGCAGCCGAAGGTGAGGATGTCGCCCACATTCATCGAGGAGAGGTCTGGAAGGAGCGCGGATGAAGAAGCGGCGGGATTGCGAGGGCGATGTGAGGAAGAGGATCCCGATGAAGGCAAGCGCGGCACCGAGGAAGGCATTCCAGCGAGGAGCGCGTGCGCCAGGCGGGCGGAGTGCAGGTGCGATGGAGAAAAGCGGGACGAGGACGACGACAAGGCCGGTGATGAAAGCGGATTTCGAGGGCGTGGTGTGGACGAGGCCAATGGTCTGGAACTGGTAGCCCGCGGCGAGGCAGAGACCGACGACTGCTCCAGCGGCGATGTCGGTGCGGCGGATGGTGCGCCAGGAGCGGTGATAGGCGATCGCGAGCAGAGCGAAGGCCAGCGTCATGCGGATGAGGTTGAAGGCCGCGGGTGACGCATCATTGAGCGCGCCTTTAATGAGGACGAAAGTGGATCCCCAGACGGCGACCACGAAGGTCATCAACAGGTAGGCGCGGAGTTTCATGTGTGTTGATTATTTCAGTCCGTGCCTGGTAGGGACTCGTGCTTCCCACCCATGCCGCGATACTGCTACGTCATACATGGGGCACCCGAAATTTGTGGCTGGAAGGAAGCACAAGAAGCAGATCCTTCACTCCGCCTACCCCACGAACAATAAATCGTTCGCGGGGCCCCACGCCGCTATGTTCAGGATGACACTTCTAGTCAGGTGAGAGAGCCGTGCTTTCCCACCCATGCGCGATAAAACTCTCGCATGGATGGGCACCCTCGATCCTGGCGAATTGAGTTATTGGCCTGAGGTGGCTAATGCGTCTTGACCCGCGACGAAGGTTTGGATGACCTTGGTGTGGAGGATGGCTGGGGCAGGGACCCTATAGAGATCGCGGTCTAGGAGGATGAAGTCGGCGTCGTAGCCGGGGAGAAGTTTGCCTTTGTGCTTCTCGGCGAACTCGGCGTAAGCGGAGCCCTGGGTATAGGCGTAGAGGGCTTGGCCGCGGGTGAGCTTGTTTTCGGGATAGTAGGTTTTGGTGGCGGCTTCGTTCATACGCGTGACGGCGACGTATAGTCCGCGGAAGGGTGTGATGGGCTCGACGGGATAGTCGGTGCCGAAGGCGAGGGGAACGCCGGCGTCGAGGAAGGCTTTCCACGCGTAGGAGTATGCGGCGCGCTTGGGGCCGAGGCGATCGACGGCCCAGTTCATGTCGGTGAGCAGGTGGCTGGGCTGCATGCTGGCAATGACGCCAAGTTGCTTGAAGCGGGGAATGTCGGCGGGATCGACGACTTGCGCGTGCTCGATGCGATTGCGGGCGGTGGTTGAGATGCCCGGTTGCGCGTACGCATCAAGCGCCATGGATGTGGCTCTGTCGCCGATGGCGTGAAAACCGAGTTGGAATCCGGCTGCGGCGCGTTCGACGGCCATTTTATTCAGCTGATCCTGCGTGTATTGCGGAAGGCCGGTATTGTTGGGGTCGTCGGCATAGGGAGCTTTCATCGCTGCGGTGCGCGATCCTAGCGAACCATCCATGAAGCCTTTGAGAAAGCCCGTGTGGAGCATGGGATCGCTCATGTTGTGGTGATTGCGCATTCTTGATTAGATCAAGCAATGGATCCTTGAAAGGAAGCCATTCGGTGATGCGCAGATGAAGTTTTCCTTCCTTTTCCATCTGCTCGAAGACGAGGAAGTCTTCCCAATCGCTGAAGTCCTGCACGCTGGTGACGCCATGTGTGAGCGCGTCCTTGATGGCGAGTTCGTCGCCTTTGCGTCGCTCTTCGGGAGTGGGTGGCGGGATGACTTTGTAGACGAGATCTTGTGCGGATTCGCGAACGATGCCGGTGGGTTCGCCGCTGGCGTCCAGGTCGATCGCACCGCCCTGCGGCGGTTGAGTCTTGCCGGTGATGCCGGCGGCGGCGAGCGCAGCGGAATTGGCGATAGCGATGTGGCCATCGATGCGATCAAGAAACGTGAGGTGATCGCCAGTCACTTTATCGAGATCCTGGCGCGTGGGCAGGACTTTATCGGCCCAGAGAGTGTGGTCCCAGTTGCCGCCTGTGAGCCAGTGGCCTGTGGGCGCGGCATCTGCTGCGGATTTGATTTTCGCGAGCATGTCGGCGAGGGATTTGACGCCGGTGAGATCGACGTTAAGCTTGGTGCGGCCTGCGCTTCCAAGATGCGTGTGCGCGTCATTAAAGCCCGGGAAGATGAAGGTGCTGGTGTTGGCGAAGTGGAGATCGCGCAGCGCGGTTTTGGGTCCTGCGAGGCGCTTGATGTCTTCAGTCTTGCCGATGGCGAGTACTTTGCCGCCACCGATGGCGATGGCTTCGACAATCTGCGGCTTGTCTTCAGCGAATCCAACGCCGGTGTAGATGACACCGTTGAAGAAGACGATGTCCGGCGTACCGGCGACGGGCTTGGGAATCGTGGGCGCCGCGGGATTGACGCGCTTGGCTGCGATGGACCTGGTCGGAGCGGTTTGGGCAGAGCACAACATTGAAGCGGCAAGAGCCGTGACAACGAAGGAAGGAATTGTGCGCATGGGCGCAGTTTAGCAGAAGGGGTGATGGGGCGCGACACACAATAGCCGCCTTGGCGCCCCGTTATTCACTCAAAACTTTGAGCTCGACAATGTTGGATTGGTGCCGTCGGACTCGGTTTTTCGAGTGTAGGCGTTGGCGCGATTTGTCCGCGCTTCGGAGAAATCCGGCTTGAGAGTCATTGCCTGGTCATAGTCCAGAATGGCCCGATCGTGTTCCCCTATTCGATCGTATGCGTTACCACGATTGTTGAAGGCTTCAGCGTAATCGGGTTTGAGTCGTATCGCTTCGTTGTAGTCCTGGATCGCACGATCGTAGAGATGCTTGCCGAAGTAGGCGGCGCCACGATCATTGAAAGCTTGAGGATGATCCGGCTTGAGCGCGATCGCCTGATCGAAGTCCTGAATGGCGCGGTCGTACTGGCATTTGTCGTTATAGGCGATGCCGCGATTGTTGAACGCCATGGCGAAATCCGGCTTGAGCCTGATCGCCTGAATGAAATCCCGGATGGCGTGGTCATAGTCGCCTTCGTTATCGAAGGAGATTCCGCGATTGTTGAAGGCTTCGGCAAAATCCGCTTTGAGCCTGATGGCCTGGTCATAGTCCTGGATGGCGCGGTTGTACTCGCCCATGCGGTCGTAGACAATGCCGCGATTGTTGAAGGCCAGAGCGTAGTCTGGCCGCAGCTTGGTGGCCTGATCGTAGTCCTCGATTGCACGATCTAACCTGCCCTTGCGGGTGAACGCATTGCCGCGATTGTTGAACACCTGCGCGGAATCGGGCTTGAGTTGGATTGCCTGATCGTAATCCTGAATGGCACGGTCGTAGTCGCCTTTACGAAAGTACGCGTTGCCGCGATCGCTGAATGCCTCGGTAAGACGCGATGTGTTCTCGTGCCCGGACTGGATGAGTGCTGTGCATCCCTCGACACTCAGGTCGGGATTCGTATCCTTGCAGTGCGCCCGGTTCGCGTTGCGTGTCTGGGCTGCTGCCGATTCAAGGATGAAGGCAACCGCAAACCATATTACTGCCGCCGCCATAAGCCATTGAAGTTTGCGGATAATCCGTTGATACACCCACAGACCGGCCATAACGCCTCTTTCGCATTTCCGCCTGAGGGACGGCTTTCGAGAGTTCGAAGAATGAAGAAAGAACTTGAGATCTATGCAGGACTCACTCCGCCACGCAGGGCGTAGCGACGCTTCATCCCGATCACAGATGAGTTTTGATGTGTCAACTGATTACACGATCCGATCAGCCATAGCAAGCGAATTATTGAGAGGGATATCGGGTTCAGTTTCCGAGGACTTGTCAACAAAGTGGAGGTGTGCGCTCTGATGTTCTAGTCAGGCGCTCGCCGCTACGCGAAGAACTCGTCAGGCGGCGGCATTGTATGACTCTCACAATTCTGCCGTCTCCGTTGACCCGCGATGAAGATTGTTGCTATTGCTCGGCAGCCCACTCGGTCATCGCCACAGCAAGGAGAAGAATGCGGCGGAGGGCGGTTTCGCGGTCTTTGTCGCTATACCACTCTGCGAGGGTGTGTGCGCCGCCGCCGTCGCCGCCTGCGCCCATGGAGAGGGCAGGAATGCCGAGAGCGATGGGGATGTTGGCGTCAGTGGAGCCGAGGCGAAGATCGGTCTGAATTCCGAGATGGCGGTCGACGGCGCGAAGCGCCTCGAGGATGGGCGAATCGTTGGCAAGTTGCGCGGCGGGGCGATCGCCGATTCTCTTGATGGCGAAGGTGAGAGAGCCGCGGCTGCGCGATCCGAGGTGTTTGGCAATTGCGTTGGTTTGATCGACTGCATCTTCGACAGCGCGATGGAGAGCAACTTCAAGCCGAAGAAGCTCGTCGGAGCTTGTGGAGCGGAAGTCGACGGAAGCGGTGGCGCTTTCAGGTATGGAGTTGACACTGGTGCCGCCGCGAATGGTGCCGAGGTTGAGGGTGGTACTGGGTTTTTCCGGCAGTGGCGTGCGAGCGAGCGTTGCGAGAGCGCTGGCCATCGCGGCGATCGGGTTGGGTGTACCGGCATCGGTGAAGCTGTGTCCGCCGGGACCGTTGATGGTGACCTGGAAGCGCAGGCTGCCGAGGGCCTGGGTGACGGCGGAGTCGGCGCCGGCACCATCGAGCACGATGTGGGCAGCGATGCGGCCGGCGAGTGCGGGCTGCTCGTAAAAGTGGCGGACACCGCGCAGGTCGCCTTCGCCTTCTTCGCCGACGTTGCCGAGTACGACGATGGGAGCGGCTAGCTTGACCTTGGACTGAACGAGGGCCTGCGCCAGCGCGAGCATGCCGATGACACCGGCGGCGTTGTCGCATGCTCCGGGAGCGGCGAGGCGATTGGCTCCGTTGTCGCGCGAGAGGGTAGGTCTGAGTGGCGTGGCGGCGGGGAAGACGGTGTCGAGATGTGCGGAGAGGACGACGACGGGACCGGTGCTGTCGGCGGGAAGATGCCTTGCGGGAATAATTCCAATGACGTTGCAGACCGCATCAGTGTGGATGCCGGTGAGTCCAATCTCGGTGAAGCGAGCCGCGAGCCAATTAGAACGAGCTTCCTCGCCGAAGGGCGGGGCGGGAATGGCGACGAGTTCGGCCTGACGATCGATGAGGGTCTTGGGGTTGTTGTGCATCCATGCAAACGCAGCGTGAACCGCGCGTTGAGCGGCGATTGCCGTGACGCGGGTGAAAGCCGTGCTGCGCGAGAAGATCGCCATCCGCTTTCAGGGTAGCAGGAGAGAAGCAGGGAACAGGGATTAGGGATTAGGGACCAGGGACTGAGGTGATCCATCGTATTCGACGGACTGCAGGAAGAGGCCGCGGGCGGGTGCGGTGGGTCCAGCGAAGGAGCGGTCATGGGCAGCGAGAATTGTTGAGATGTCTTCGACGCTCATGTAGCCACGGCCTATGTCAAGCATGGTGCCGACGAGGTTGCGCACCATGTGGTGGAGGAATCCGTTGCCGCGCACGCGATAGACGAGGAGGTGAAAGCCGTCGGTGGTCTGCTCGCGCCACGCGGACGAGTAGATGGTGCGAACTGCCGTGCGGGCTTCTGTCTGGATGAAGGAATCTACGGCGGAATCATCCGAGCGGGTGGCGAGATCCGGATCGGAGGCGGCGAAGCTGCGGAAGTCATGTTCGCCGAGAAAGGCGGCGGCGGCGGAGTTGAGCGTGGCGAGATCCAGGCGCCATGAGTACGAATAGACATAGCGCGACAAAAACGGAGAACAGATCTGACCGGCTGCGGGCTCGATGGGAAGAACGCGATACTCGTAGGTTTTGGCGACAGCGGAGTGCCGCGCATGGAAGGAATCGGGCCCGACCTGGGCGCTCAGAATGCGGATGGATTCTGGGAGGGTTCGGTTGAGGGCTCGCAGGAGGTTACCAGGAGGGATGCGAGCTTGTAACTGGACGCTTGCAACTTGAGCCAGCGCGTGTACGCCTGCGTCGGTGCGGCCAGAACCCTGGGGCAGGGGAGATTCGCCGACGATGCGGCCGAGAGCCGATTGCAGTTCGCCCTGAATAGTGCAATGACCGGGCTGGATCTGCCAGCCGTGAAAGTCGGTGCCGTCGTAGGCGAGGACGAGTTTCCACGTCTGCATCTGTGTTGCGGCGGATTGAGCGGTTTCTGTCACGAGGAATCAGTGTAGATAACAGGGTAATTGACCAAAAGGGGCAATCCGGTCAGCTGTATCCAGTGGGATATACTCAGCTTTTCGTGCCAATACGCGTGCGGGATGCGTGGAACGAGGGAACGAAATGCTCGCGATGCGCGTAAAGCTTAATGACCCGACGGTCAAAGTGGAGCAACGGAACGGAAAGCGCCGCGCGGAATCATAAATTTGCGTCCGGAGAGGTGTTTCGGACGTCATGTAGAACGGCACCCCACATGCCTCAGCGACTCGTGGAGAGGAAACATGCAATTGCACGGTATTCGTGTGTTTGAGGAGCAGAAGACAGCCGAAGGGCCAGTGAAGCGCAATGGAGCGCAACGGTTGAAAGCCATTACGGCGGTGATGCTGACATTGGCGGCCGGAGTGCCTTCGGGCTTTGCACAGCAGCAGCAATCGGGCGGAGTGGCGGGCGCAGGCGCGAAGCAGTCAGAGAAACAGGCGTCACAGTTGCCTGCAGCCCCGGCGCCGGTTCTGACGCAGCCGCTGGATCTGCGGCCCAGCAATCGCGATTATTCCAAGCCGTTTGGACCGCTGTTGGGCAACCCGATCAATATGTATCGGCCGACGACGATCGGGAAAGCCAGCTTCGCAAACTCCGTGCGCCTGGACAATCTGGTGAGGGATGGGAAGATCTACCTTAGCCTGTCTGACGCGATTGCGCTGGCGATCGAGAACAATTACGACATTGCAATTGCGCGCTACAACCTGGACATTGCGGACACCGACATTCTGCGCACAAAAGGTGGATACTTGCCGCTCGGCGCGCCATCAGGACTGGTGGAGGGCACGCTGGGTGGATCGGTTTCGATTTTGACAACGGGCGGCGGTCCTGGCGGAACGACAGTCGGCTCGGGCGGCGCCGGATCGGGCGTGAGCGGGTTAACGCTTACGACAGCGGGCGCGGGACCTGCGCCAGAGATTCTCGATCCAAACATCACGGGAACGGTTCAGTTTGAGCGCGCGACTACGCCGCAGTCTAACGCCCTGTTTTCGGGTAACAAGCCTACGCTGACGACCAATACCAACCAATACAACTTTGGCTACAACCAGGGGTGGGTCACCGGCACCGCGTTGCAGGCGACGATCACAAACGAGCGCATTACCACGGACAATCCCTTCCAGGTGTACAGTCCCGCTGCTGCAATCGGTGTTCAAAGCGACAGTGACACAGCACCTGCTGCAAGGGGCGGGTATCTGGATCAACAAGCGTTTCATGTACCAGGCGATCAATGACCGGCGGATCACGGATTCATCGTTCCGGCAGCAAATTCTCTACACGGTAAACCAGGTGGAGAGCATCTACTGGGGCCTGGTGAGTGCGTACGAGGACGTGCAGGCGCATCAACGGGCGCTGGTGCAGAGCACAAAGCTTGCTGACGACACGCACAAGCAGCTCGAGATCGGCACAATGGCTCCGCTCGACGTGGTTCAGGCAGACTCCACCGTTGCGACCGATAAGCAAGCGCTCACTGCTTCGCAGAACACGTTGAACTATCAGGAGCAGATCATCAAGCAGGCGATCGCCCGGAACCTCAACGATCAGACACTATCGACCGCGCACGTGATTCCAACGGACCGAATCAGTCTTGATCAATTGCAGGAAGAGAGCCAGCCGGTGGAGGATTTGGTGCAGGAGGCATTCAGAAATCGGCCAGAACTGGAACAGGCCTCGCTGACGCTGCGCAATGACGAGATTACGCTGAAGGGCGCGCGGAACCAGTTGCTTCCGGCGCTGGACGTCTACGGGTTTTATGGATCGAGCGGCGTCGGTGGTGCGCAGAGTCCGGATGCAGTCAACTTTCAAACCGGGCAGCCATATCCGCCGGGAACAGTTCCTTCGAGTGGTTATGGAACGGTGCTAAACAACCTGTTTAACAGCAGCGCGCCGGATAAGGGCGCGGGATTCAGCATGACGATTCCAATCCGCAACCGCTCGGCACAAGCACAGCAGGAACGGTCGCTGATGGAGTATCGCCAGGCTGAGTTGCGACTGGCACAGCTTTACACACAGATTCGCATGCAGGTGGTCAATCAGCAGTTTGCGTTGACCAACGATCGCGCCCAGGTACAGGCCTCGGTGGCAGCACGAGATTATGCGCAGCAAAGTCTGGATGCGGAAGAGAAGAAACTGAAACTGGGCGCTTCGACGACGGCGAACGTGCTTCTGCAGGCACGTAATCTTGCCACGGCAGAGAATAACCTGATTGCAGCGAATGCGGCGTTCGCGAAAGACCGTGCCGGTTTGTACCAGACGCTGGCGACAACGCTCGAGCACTACGGAATCAACCTTTCGGATGCAGCGAAGGGTGCGGTCAATACGGCTCCGACGGTTCAGGGAGTGCAGCCGGCAAGTACGATGCCGCAGCCGACAACAACACCAATGCCGGCGCAGCCGACAACACCACCCCCATCGAATTGATAAATGGGACATGCGAAAAGGCCCGGCTTCGCGCCGGGCCTTTTTGCTTCAGTCCATCCGTGGCGTTCCGCGGTCAGGCGCATCACCAATTTCGGGAACTGATGGAAACCGCGCCGCATCCAGCACGTTAAGCTTGACGCGAACACGCAAGGCGTCGAGGACCAAAATTAGGGCAATGAAACTCGAAATAGCAATTCCAAGCAGATCAACGCCTATGTGGACGCCTTTTCCAATTATCGTGATTCCGATGAGTAAGACGGTCGCATTGAACAGGACAACAACGATGACGGCCTCTAGCGCCAGCCGTAACGACAGAATTACACGTCTCACGATGGCTCATCGTAGCAGCTGCCGAGTTTCCTTGCGTGACGGCGAAGCACAACCTATCGCTCCCTCGCCAAGTTGAACCTATATACTGAGAAGAGCCCAATGACCGAACGTATTCTGCCCTTTCTTGTTCATTTCGTCACCCAGGTCATCGGCTCATTGGGATATGCAGGCATCGCCGCCTTGATGGCGATCGAATCCGCTTGCATCCCGCTTCCCAGCGAAATCATCATGCCGTTTGCCGGCTACCTGGTCTACACCGGACATTTCAGTCTGTTTTGGGCAGCCACGGCGGGCGCCATCGGCTGCAATCTCGGCTCCGTTGTGGCCTACTGGGTGGGCGCTGCAGGCGGGCGGCCGCTGGTGGAGCGCTACGGCCGCTGGGTACTGATGAGCCATCACGATCTCGATCGGATGACGCGCTTCTTCGAGAAATACGGGACTATTACCGTCTTGCTGGGCCGGCTGCTGCCGGTCGTCAGAACATTTATTGCGTTTCCTGCGGGTGTGGCCAAGATGCCGCAACTGCGGTTTCACATTTACACATTTATTGGATCGTGGCCGTGGTGTTTCGCGCTGGCCTATGCGGGGATGAAACTCGGCGAGAAGTGGCACACCGATCCACGATTTGAGCAGGCATTTCACAGGTTTCACCTTGCGGTGGAGTTGGCGCTCGTCGCAGCCATCGTCTGGTTTGTGTGGACGCACATCAACCGCTTCAGGCAGGCCAGCGAAGCCTGAGTGCCGGTGCGGGGAAAGTCCCTGGCCTGCGGGAGTACACTGTTGCGTCCGCGAAATATGAGATTTTCTGATTGGTAAAGCAATCAAAGGAAGGTTAGGAAAAGGGATGAGCACTGCAGAAGAGAGCGGCCTGAAGACCGCGAAGCCCGAGGCAGCCAAGGGCAAGCTCGGAGTAATGGTAGTTGGATTAGGCGCCGTGGCAACCACGATGATTGCCGGCGTTGAAGCCGTTCGGCGCGGGCTTGCAAAGCCCATCGGGTCGCTCACGCAAATGGGCACCATCCGCCTGGGCAAGCGCACCGACAACAAGTCGCCACTGATCAAGGATTTTGTTCCGATCGCGGATTTGAACGACATCGTCTTCACCGGCTGGGACATTTTCGAAGACAACGTCTACGAGAGCGCCGCGCACGCCAAGGTGCTCGATAAAGATTTACTCCAGCAACTCAAACCTTATCTCGAAACCATCAAGCCGCTGCCAGCGGTCTTCGATCAGTTTTACGTGAAGCGCCTGCACGGCACGCACGTCAAGAAGGGCAAGAACAAGCGCGATCTCGCTGACCAGGTGCGCGCCGATATCCAGGCCTTTAGGAAGACCGTCGACCGTGTCGTCATGATCTGGTGCGGTTCGACCGAAATCTTCCTCGAGCCGTCCGCCGTTCACCAGTCCATCGAAGCATTCGAGAAGGGCCTTGAGGCCAACGATCCCGGCATCGCTCCGTCGCAGATTTATGCATACGCGGCGCTCACCGAAGGCGTTCCCTTCGCGAATGGTGCACCGAACCTGACCGTCGACGTGCCGGCCATGATCGAGCTTTCGAAGAAGAATTCGGCGCCGATCTGCGGCAAGGACTTCAAGACCGGACAGACCTTCATGAAGACCGTGCTCGCGCCGGCATTCAAAGCGCGCCTGCTGGGTGTATCCGGATGGTATTCGACCAACATCCTCGGCAACCGTGACGGCGAAGTGCTCGACGATCCCGAATCGTTCAAGACCAAGGAAGAATCGAAGCTCGGCTCGCTCGAATACATCTTTCAGCCCGAGCTCTATCCCGATCTCTACAAGAACATCTTCCACAAGGTCCGCATCAACTACTACCCGCCGCGCGGCGACAACAAGGAAGGCTGGGACAACATCGACATCTTCGGATGGCTCGGATATCCCATGCAGATCAAGGTTGACTTCCTCTGCCGCGATTCCATCCTGGCCGCACCCATCGCGCTCGACCTGGTTCTGTTCCTCGACCTCGCCAAGCGCACCCAGTCGCTCAAGTCCATCGGCATCCAGGAGTGGCTGAGCTTCTACCTCAAGTCGCCGCAAACCCGGGAGGGCCTGTACCCGGAGCACGACCTATTTATTCAGTCGATGAAGCTCAAGAACACCCTCCGCCATATCATGGGCGCTGACTTGATCACCCACCTCGGCCTTGAATACTACGACTGATCGACCTGCGCCCTCGCGTTGGTCTGCAGCGGCAAATGCAAGAATTGAAAGCCCCATCCGCAAGGGTGGGGCTCTTTTGCCGGCACGCTAAAGACCCGCTGGTAACGGAGGGGGAACAAAGGTCCATGTACCGTCGATATCTATTCTCGTTTGTCCAGATACGCTCTAGTAAGAGCACTGGGGCTGTGGTCCTGGGTGCTTACGCGTTCGATCTATGCTGAACCGAAGCATCCGGGATGGAGGGGGATCGAAGATGCAAGACCTCATCCGGAGACTGTATGCAGACGCAAGGTCTGTGCTGGCTCGCGGGAACGGCCAAAGCACGACAGAGTACGCAATGGCGGTTGGCCTGATCGCTCTCGGCTGCGTGGCTGGTGAAGCAGCAATCGCAACCAGCGTCAACCAAATCTTTGTCGTAACTGCAAACACGATTCTGAATGGCATCGCCGCGCACTGATCCAGGACCAGCGCCTCGATATTACACACTGTATTCCGCAGGCATGGGTGGCGATCATGCCGCTCTCGCTCCTTCCCGAGCGCATGCACCTTCGTCGGCGGAAAAGCGCATGGCGAATTTTTCGTCCCAGTAATCCCGGTATTTGCTGCTGTCTTATTTAGCTGTTCCCCTCGCCCGGCTTCTTGCGTAATGGCTGGATCGGCCGCCAGCCCAGTAACCCTCGACTGCATCGCGCCCGAATCCAGCCTCGTCTCGCAGCCGCGAGCAGAGATTTTCTCTTCAATCAAAATCTGCTCCAAAACAGAACTGTCGACGAAATGATCACTGGCACGCGTGACCTGACGCACTGCCTATAGCCGCTGGCAGACTATTGTCCATTCATTCTCATTTCGGGACAGCATTCAAAGGTTCCGGAGGGAAAGGAGCGCTCTCCCATGCGTAACACTTCTTCGGGCGGCTACGCCGCGTCTTGCTTCAGAGGAGTTTACAGGGCACTTGCAAGCTTTCTGCTTGCATCCAGTGCGATGGTATTTCTCTTCACAGGACCCATCTCACCAGCACAGGCTTCCAAGACTTCCGCCGCACTACCCGCGCCATCCAGCGGCAGATCCATCGTCTGTATCTACCGCACGTATAGATTTACCGGTTCGGCCTCGCACGACGAGCTCTTTGTTAACAACACTCATCTCGGCAAACTCCTCAACAGCGAGTACATGTTCATGGAAGTGCCACCCGGGACAGTTGTGGTCGCCGGATTGCCCAAAATGTACTACGGAAGCATCATCATGTCCGCCGGGGCGGCCCTGAACCAGGCCAGGCAAAAAGAAAACGAGCGGGCTCGGTTTGAAGCGGAGGCGGGCAAAACCTATTACTTCAAGTGGACCGCTGGAACCATGGCGACGATGATCAAAGTCACGCCGGTGGATCCTGAGGTCGGTGCCAAAGAGATTCGCAAACTCCATCTCTCCAAGCCACCCGACGACAAGGACGAAGCGAAACCAGAAACGAAAGAGAACGAGAAGCCTGTGTCGGAATAATGCTCAAGACGCCGGCTTCTCCTCCGCGCGGAATGCCTCATCGCTCAGCAACTTCACGGCCCTGCCGCCGACGATGATAGACCCCCTCACGGGAGTTGCGACAAACGGGTCTTCGATGTTTTCGGTGTCCACGATCTGACGCCACGGCCGTCCTCTGGGCGATTGCGGCAGAGTGAACTCGACGCCCTCTGCGGCCGCATTGACGAGCAGCAAAAAGCTGTCATCGATTATCCACTTGCCATCCTCGTCGGATACCTGGAGGGTGCATCCGTTCAGCAGAAGCGCAATGGCCCGTGTCCACTCTGCATTCCAAGCCTCATCTGAAATCTCGTTGCCATCGGCGTTGAACCAGGTTGCGTCCTTCTCCACGAGCACCAGGCTGCCATCGGAGCGTCTGCGGACTTCGCGATCCTGGAAGAATTTGCGCCGGTGCAGGTTGGGATGAGCGAGGCGCAGTTTGATGATTTTGCACGTGAATTCGCGCAGGCGCTTGCGGCTGTCGTCGAGATTCCAGTCCATCCAGGTAAGATCATTGTCCTGGCAGTAGCAGTTGTTGTTGCCCTTCTGCGAGCGCGCCACCTCGTCTCCGCCCGAGAGCATCGGCACACCTTGCGAAAGAAATAGCGTGGTAAGAAAATTCCGCATCTGGCGTTCGCGCAGAGCATTGGTCCTGGGATCATCCGTCGGCCCTTCAACGCCCATGTTCCACGAGTCGTTGTGGTCCGAACCATCCTTGTTGTCCTCGCCGTTCGCCTCGTTGTGTTTCTGGTTGTAACTGACCAGGTCACACAAGGTGAAACCGTCATGCGCGGTGATGAAGTTGATGCTTGCATAAGGCTTGCGCCCATCGAACTGGTACAGATCGCTTGACCCGGTAAGCCGGTACGCGAAATCGGACAGTTGCCCTCCGTCGCCTTTCCAGAATCGACGCACAGTGTCGCGATATTTGCCGTTCCATTCGGCCCACAGAACAGGGAACTGCCCCACCTGGTATCCGCCTTCGCCCACGTCCCACGGCTCGGCAATCAGTTTTACTTCTGCCAGTGTCGGGTCCTGGTGAATGGTGTCGAAGAACGAAGACAGCTTGCTCACGTCGTGCAGTTCGCGCGCCAGAGTAGCCGCCAGGTCGAAACGGAATCCGTCCACGTGCATGTGCGTCACCCAGTAGCGCAGCGAATCCATAATCATCTTCAGGACCTGGGGATTGCGGACATTGAGCGAATTGCCGGTCCCGGTATAGTCCATGTAGAACTGCGGTTCGTCCTGCATGAGCCGGTAGTATGTTGCGTTGTCGATGCCCTTCCAGCTCAGCATCGGGCCCAGGTGATTGCCCTCGCAGGTGTGGTTGTACACCACGTCGAGAATCACCTCGATGCCCGCCGCGTGCAGCGCCTTCACCATTTCCTTGAACTCGCGCACCTGCCCGCCCCGGTCGCCGCAGGAACAGTAGCGCGACGTGGGCGCGAAGTAGCCCAGCGTGTTGTAGCCCCAGTAGTCACGCAACCCCTTTTCGACGAGATGACCTTCATCGATGAACTGATGAATGGGCAGCAACTCCACCGCGGTGATGCCGAGATGCTTTAAATATCCAATGCTCGAAGGGTGGGCGAGACCGGCGTACGTGCCGCGCAGGTTTTCGGGGATCTCGGGATTGCGAAAGCTGAACCCTTTTACATGCGTCTCGTAGATCACCGAATCGGGCAGCGGCGTCTCCGGACGCGAATCGTCGGACCAGTCAAAGGGATCGTGAACCACGACTGATTTAGGTACGCCGCTCGCGCTGTCCTGCTCGTCGATTTTGAGCGGATCGCCGGAGGCCACATCGTAGGGAAAGATCGGAGCTTGCCAGTCAACCTCTCCTGCGATTGCCTTGGCATACGGATCGACCAGCGACTTGGCAGGGTTGAACAGCAAGCCCTGCTTGGGGTCCCACGGCCCGTGCACGCGGTAGTTGTAGAGCTGTCCCGGCTTGATGCCGTTGATGAAACCGTGCCACACAAACGCTGTTCGCTCCATCAGCTTGACGCAGTCGGTCTCGTTGCCGCCTGCATCGTAGAGGCAGACTTCCACACTGTCAGCACCCTCTGAGAAGAGAGCGAAATTCGTGCCTTTTCTGTGCGCCGTGGATCCTAGGGGAAAGGGCTTACCGGGAAGCAACGTTCGGCTCATCAAGCGCTAGGATGCGTGAGAGATACGGGCTGTTGTTTCAAAGTTTGTGACAACCGCACGGCCAACCGTCACGCTGCCATCGCCTTCGCAAGCCGCCGGATGGTGAGGACGGTGATGTCGTCCTCCTGCCCGAAGGCCTTGGCCGCATCGGCAATGTAGAACGCCGACTGGTTGCTGAGATTGTGCACGCGGTCGAAGCCGAACAGTTCGCCTGAGCCTTGCCGCGCTTCGACTACGCCATCGGACATCATCAGCAGGCGATCGCCCGGGTGTAAATAGAGACGAACTTCGTCATACGTGACTTCGGAGACGACTCCAAGCGGCAACCCTCCCGGCAGGCGGACTTCCTGGGTGTTTAGATATGGCGGCAGATGGCCGGCGTTTGCCACTACAACCTCGCCATCCGGTCCGAACCAGGCGACCTGGCAGGTGGTGAAGCTGTCGCTGCCGATAAGTACCCTATTAAGGGATTCGAGAAGCCGCGCAGGGCTTCTCTCTGTGGTGCGGCGAAGCGCGCCCATCAGCATCGAGACATTCATTGCAGCCTGCAGGCCTTTGCCCGCCACATCGCCAAGAATGACCAGAAGGCCGCCGTCGGAAGTGGGTTCTAAGTGGAAGAAGTCGCCGCCGACTTCGGTGGCTGGCGTATAGACCGAGTCAACCTCGTAACCGGGCGTCTGCACTTTCTCACGCGGAATCATCAACTCCTGCACGCTCCGAGCTGCGGCCAGTTCGCCGCTGGCGCGCTCTTGCTCGTGGTGAATGCGCAGGAAGCGCACGAAGATGATGATGATGATGGCCAACAGACCCGCAAAGTCGGCAATTGCCGCAAAGTGGATGGGGATCGGTCCTGCCTGGATTGTGAGAGGGGATCGGTATGTGCCTCCGCCCAGATCACCCATGCCACCGGTCAGGATCGGCTCCGCAATTCCCACCATTGTCAGCACCAGCGGAATCAGCAGCAGACCTGCCTCAAAGTTCCGTTTGATGGTGGCGACGATCAGGGTAAGGAAGACGAAGATCGCCCACCCGATGACCCAGAAGATGCTGCATAACAAGATGACCGCCAGCGCGATGATCTTGTTATGTCCGACCAGCAGAATCGTCGGGGCAATCAATGCCAGAATCGGTGCGGTGTAGCGCAGCCCCTTGATGTACCAGCGGCGCTTGAGTGCGAGAAACGCGACCAGAAATTCGAAATAGAGATATGCGGAGATGAAGACGAGCTGGAGATAAAGCGCCCCATACCAGATGTTGTCAAGGCGAGCGGAACTCCCAGCCAGGTCGATGATGCTGATGGGCACCTGCACCAACTCATGCAGCGCCAGCCATAGGTACTCGGGATGTCCCTTCTGCGTGAAGTAGAGCGTCAGCAGAAAAACCGAGAGAAACAGCAGCAAGATCGCAATCACCAGTCGAGGAAGCCTCTCAAACAGGGTCCGCACTGACCATAGCTCCAGCTCTCTGTTCAAGTCCGTGGGATTGCCGAGGTCGAAGGTCCGGTTATAGAAGAAGTTCGTATATCCGCTCAGGCCAGTGGAAATGTAGAGCGTCCGAACCGCAAGCGTGAGTGATGTGTCATTCGGCGGAATGTTGAGATTATAGAGACGCGAAATCTGCTGAAACTTGAAGGTCTCGCCTGGGTGGGGACCCTCGGGAAGAATCAGCTTGCCGTTGGCAAATACATCGGCGCCCGGTCCCGTGTTGGCGAGGTTCGGGGCGGTGCTCTGGGTCACCGGCAGTTCAATCAGCAACGCAATCGGTCCATGGTTTTGCGACAGTTTGATATGAAGCCGAAACCATGCGTATTTATCTTCGTGGTCAGAATGGGCGGAATCATCCCCGGGTTCGTTGACGTCGGCGATCGTGCCCCTGCCATCGCGCAGTGCCCAGCTTGAGTCGTCAAACCCCGGGTCAGCGGCGGCGGGATCGGAGGTGATCCCAACCCTCCAACCTCTGTCCAGAACAACGGGTGAACCCAGGCTGCTCGCGTCAATAATCACTGGCACTTCGGTCGCTTTGGGCGGAGTTGCGGGCTTGGGAGGCCGCCTGAAACCGGGAAACGGGGGGTGGGGATGCGGTTGCAGGGCAAGGCTTTGTACCGCGGCCAGCAAAAGCACGGCAAAGGTCCACAGCAATACCCGGCGCACGTTTCCTCCTGAATCTCTTCGTGTTCTTCAATTTAATTCAGCCGGCGGGGCTCGCCCAAACAAAGTGGTTTGCAGACCAGATTCGTCCCAAGAAAAGAAAGTTGGGCTGGAGCATCCTGTGGTTGGCATGAAGATGCCATTTACATCATGAAAATGTTGGGTATTCCGCTGCCATCTCGGCGCATACTAACGTCTAATGATTGAAGCGAAGCGGCATGAGCGTAGCTGGTTGCATCGCAGGAAATATGAGCAAGCGGGTCAGGCTGACCAAATAGTAAGATCCAGAGGTGAGGTCATGACAGCAGTGTTCAGCAGTTCAAGGGCGGGATTGGCAGCAGTATTCGCGTTGGCAGTAGCCACGTCGATGAGTGCACAATCGACGCCTCAGTCGGCTCCAGCGACCGATCCGTCAGCCGCACCGGCCCAGACCACTCCCCAGCAAACCACTCCACAGTCCAATCCGCCCGCGGCGACGACTCCGCCGGCGAGCGCACCGTCTGCGCAGCCCTCGGCGGGACAACAGCCCGCACCATCCGCACAGCCCGGGGCCGGACAACCTGCACCGTCTGCGCAACCCGCGCCGGGAACGACCCCGGTAGCTGGTGACACGCCACCCAAGCCCGACAGCGATTCGAAAGACAGCAAAAAGGATGCGTCTTCGACAGCCAGCACAGACAATCCGGATTGCGTCCCCTCCGATACGGACAAGAAGGACAAGCACAACAAGAAAAAGGACAAGGATAAGGACAATCCCTGCCCAGCCGGAACGCAGCCGGTCCAGGGTGATGTCGCCGCGGCCAACGTCGATCCTGGAAAAGTGGTCGAAGTCGGCAGCGAGAAGATCAACGTCAAGCCCGGCAGCATCGACGATGTCAACGCGGTCGGCAATCGCGATATCGGTGCACGCGGACTCGGAAACTGGTACTCCACCGACTCTGAAATCAAGATGGGCAAGATGTATGCCACCGAGATCGAAAAAAGCACGCACTTCATTACCGATCCGGTGGTCACCGAATACGTCAACCGCATCGGGCAGAACATCGTGAAGAACTCCGATTGCAAGGTGCCCTTCACCATCAAGGTGATTGATTCGGACGAGATCAACGCTTTTGCGCTCCCCGGAGGATTCTTCTTTGTGAATTCCGGCCTGATTCTCAATGCGGATGAGGAAGCCGAACTGGCCGGCGTAATGGCCCACGAGACGGCTCATGTCTGCGCTCATCATGCCGCGCGAGAGATGACCCGTATGAACTATGTCCAGCTGGGTTCTATTCCGCTGATCATGATGACCGGGTATAGCTGGACCGGATATGGAATCTATGAAGCGATGCAATTCGCGGTACCAATGACATTCCTCAAGTTCTCCCGCGACTTCGAAGCGCAGGCCGACTTTCTCGGCATTCAGTACATGTATCGCGCCGGCTACGATCCGCAGGCGTTTATCGCCTTCTTTGAGAAGGTGCAGGCGCTCGAAAAGCGGAAGCCGGGCCTGGTTGCCAAGGCCTTTTCGGATCACCCGCAGACGCCGGACCGCATCCTTCACTCGCAGGAGGAGATCGCCAAAATTCTCCCCGCGCGTGATGAATACACCGTCACCACCTCGGAATTCGACGACGTGAAGGCGCGCCTGGCGCGCATCGAAAACAAGCGCCGCCTTACCGACACCAAGGATAAGAACAAGCCCTCCCTGCGCCGTGCCAGCAACACCGGGGACCCGAATAATCCTCAGGCAGGCGACAGCAGCGGCGACGACCGGCCCACCCTCCACCGTCGCGACGACCAGAATTAAAACGCAGAACTCCTTCCGGGGAAGGAACGCCGCCGATTCTTCGGCGGCGTTCTTGTTTTCTCACCTGCGCCAGAGATTTCCGGTCATTTCACCAGATTCCGATTGCATCGGGTTCGAATTCCGCGGTACAGTTCAGCCAATCTCACATCATTCATGCCCGCATCCGCCCCTCCGCTGCGGGCAAAGAGTCTGAGTGCCGGAGGTCGGTTCATGTGTACGCCCGCCCTAGCCTCGTTGTCGGCCGCACCCGCCGCCGTCACGCTTCTTGTGTGGTCTCTTGCCGTTGCGCCGTTGGCCTACGCTCAGGACTCCTCTCTTCCGCCTGCTGCAGGTGCCGCATCGATGCAGTTGGCTCCCGAAGTGGAGGTCAGCCTTGCGGGGTATGAAGCCAATCTCAAAGTGGCCATTGAAGCAGGCGATCTGCAATCGCAGGTGAGCGCGCTCGATCGTATCGGGGCGTTATATTTCAGACACGGCAACCCGGCCGAAGCACTCAAAAGTTTTCAGCGAGTACTCCCCATCGTGCATATTCTCGGCGAGCAGACGGCCGAGGGCACGGCGCTCTCCGACATCGGCGCTGCAGACTTCGCGCTGGGCCGCGACGAAGAAGCGCTCGAGGCTTTCAAACAAGCTCTGCCTATCTGGCGCAAGGCAGGGAACCAGGATCGTGAGGCAGCGACTCTCGGCGATATCGGTGAAGTGTTTCGAGCTCTCGATGATCCGGATGAAGCGCTGCTCTTCGACCAGAGAGCTCTGCCGTTCTACGAGATGTCCGGCAACCGCGATGCCCAAGCCACCGTGCTCAACAACATCGGCCTCGCTTATTACGCCTTGCGCAACAAAGAGAAGGCGCTTGACGCCTTTCAGGAAGCGCGCGAACTTTATCACATGTGCATGAATCTCTCCGGCGAAGCGAACGCTTTGAACAACATCGGTGGAACCTATAACGCATTCGGCGAAACCCGCCGGGCACTCGATCCATTTCAACAGGCACTCGTTATCCAGCGCCAGTTGGGCAACAGGAAGGGCCAAGCGACGACGCTGAACAACATGGGCACGGCCTACTCGCGCCTGGGAGACGGAAAGCGTGCTCTTGAGCTTTACAAGCAGGCACTACCGGCTTTTCGCGACGCTGGTGACGTAAATGGCGCGGCAACCGCGATGAAGAATATCGAATTGCTCTATGCGGACGGGCGTTATCGCTCCTCCCTGGGTGAACGACCGAAGGATTTTGATGTGGCAGCCCGATTCCGAGGCGAACCATAGTCCGTTCTCGATGCCCGGCACCATCCGGTTCAACGATCCAACGGTTGGGGACTGCTCATCTGCGAAGCCCAACAGGTTGCGGTTCAGAGCCCTAACAATCGGTTCCTGCAGGGTTTAGCGCGCGCTGTAACCGGCAATAAGCGGAGAATTCCTGAAAAACCCTTGAATTGTCGGGCAAAACCGCGATATAAACAGGGGCACCGGCTCTCCCGCCGGAATCCTGCCTGGGGTGCCACCATGCGAAGCTCCAACGCCCGTTCCAACCTACTCGTTCCTGAAGTCCGCGAAGTGATGGATATTCGCCAGGCGTCGGACTATCTCGGCATCTCGCCCGATACACTCTACAAGTACGCGTCAGAGGGATTCGTCCCTGCATTCAAGCTGGGAAATCGCTGGCGCTTCAAACGCTCTCGCCTCGACGAGTGGATGGACCGCCAGTCGGACATGCAGGCAGCCGAGTTCAATCCTGAGATGAAGAAGCCCGTCAAACCGGCGATGTAGCAGAGAACGAAGAGAGCCGAGAACAGAGAACCCGACGAGAGTTCGCGATGCGTGAGCAGAATCCAGGCTAACACTCTCTAATTTCGGAAGCCCGATCTCTGAATTCTTTTGGCGCCGCGTGATATATCTTTCCCGATGGACTACGCACGTAGAATTGGGCTCTTACGCCGCCGCATAACCAAAGCCGGTCTTACCGGCCTGCTCGTCACCCATCTTCCCGACATTCGCTATCTCTCAGGGTTCACCGGATCGAGTGCAGCACTCGCCGTCACGCGTCGCAGCGTGCGGTTATTCACCGACGGCCGCTACCGTGCGCAGGCTGCCGAGGAAGTGAAAAGCGCGCAGGTGGAAATCGTCACCGGCCCTCCGGCCGTTGCAGCGGTGCTGTGGCTGGCCGCGCAACCCGGCGCAGAGTTTGCCGGTTTCGATCCCATGCACACGACCGTCGCCGATCTCTCCCGATTCCGTGCGGAACTGCCTTCCAGATTTCGCCGTACGTTCCTTGCCGTGCTCGCCGCTCCGCTGATCGAGCCTCTGCGCCTTATCAAGGACGAAGACGAGTTGAAGCTGATGACGCGCGCTGCTCTTATCGGTTGCGAACTCTTCGAGCATATCCTTAATATCATTCGGCCGGGTGTTCAGGAGATCGAGATCGCCGCCGAACTCGAACACCAGGCACGACTCAAAGGGGCCGAGGGAATGAGCTTTGAAACCATCGTTGCCTCAGGCGAGCGTTCAGCGCTTCCACATGGAAAGGCGACGACCGCAACACTGCCACGCAGGGGGTTCGTAACGCTCGACTTCGGTATAATCCGGGAGGGCTACTGCTCTGACATGACGCGCACTGTTTGCCTGGGGAATCCCAAAGCAGAAGAACGAAGCGCTTATGAAGCTGTACTGGAAGCGCAGGAATCCGCTGTAGCCGCGGTGGCTGCGGGCGTGAGTTGTGGCGATGTGGATGAGGCTGCGCGCAGCATCCTGCGCAGGGCGGGGATGGCCGACGCATTCTCGCACTCCACCGGACACGGAGTCGGACTGGAGATTCACGAGTCGCCGCGGGTCGGCGCGGGACAGAAGACAAGGCTGCAGACGGGGATGGTTGTTACCATTGAACCCGGAGTTTATTGGCCGGGCAAGTTCGGCATTCGCATTGAGGATATGGTGGCCGTGACGAAAACCGGAGGTCAAGTGCTAACTCCGGCTCCGAAGGCACTCATCGAACTTTGACTGGATGACGCGCCGCCGTGCGCAAGCAAAAGGAACGAATGAAACCACAGGACATGAAGGATCTGCAGGAACTGATCGAGTTCCTGAAGCATTATCAGGTTGCCGAATTCGATCTGGATCGCGGCGACATCAAGATCCGGCTGAAATTTGCGCAAGCTGCCGCACCCTCGATGGGAATGGCGGACCTAGCGAGGTTGGCAGCGGCCCCTGCGACAACGCACGCGTCCGCGGCTGCAGCCTGTTGCAGCGCAGGCCGCACCAGCTGCTGATCCGGATGCAGGATTACACATCGTGAAATCGCCTATCGTCGGGACCTTCTATGGTTCTCCATCGCCCGGCGCTGCTCCGTTTGTCTCCCCGGGTGATCGCGTGGAAAAGGGCCAGGTGATCTGCATCGTCGAAGCCATGAAGCTGATGAACGAGATCGAGTCCGATGCTTCGGGCGAAATCGTGAAATGTTATATCTCCAATGGCCAGCCCATCGAATTCGGCCAGCCCCTGTTCTCCATTCGCGAGGGATGAAACTTTCAGCGGAGTTAGACGCCGCGGTTAGCGGTGTTAGCCCGCGCAAGCATCTCAACACCATAATGCTGGAAGATGAAACCAGCCGTTCCTAACTCCGCTAACCCCGCTCTCTAAGGTTTTCAATGTTTCGTAAGGTCCTGGTTGCCAATCGCGGTGAAATTGCTTTGCGCGTGCTGAACGCGTGCCGTGAACTCGGAATTCGTACCGTCGCCGTCTACAGCGAAGCTGATCGCAACTCACTGCACGTACGCTTTGCCGACGAAGCTATCTGCATCGGGCCGCCGCGTCCCGCCGACAGCTACCTCAACGTACCCGCCGTCATCTCCGCCGCCGAAATCGCCAACGTCGATGCCATCCATCCCGGCTACGGTCTCCTCAGCGAAAACGCCAACTTCGCGGAGGTCTGCCGCGCCTCGAACATCAAGTTCATCGGACCACCGCCCGAAGTCACGCGTCTGATGGGCGAAAAAGAAAAGGCCCGCCAGGCGATGAAGGCCGCCAAGGTCCCCATTCTTCCCGGATCCGACGGCGTAATTGCCACGGCAGAAGAAGCCCAGGGCGTCGCTGAACACATCCGTTATCCCGTTATTCTCAAAGCCAAGGCCGGTGGCGGCGGACGCGGCATGCGTATCGTGCGCAATGCTGAAGAACTGCCCAATCTCTTCCATGCCGCATCCACTGAGGCCGCAAACGCTTTCGGCAACGGCGAGCTCTACATGGAAAAGTTCATTGAACAGCCACGTCACATCGAGTTCCAGGTGCTGGCCGACGAGCACGGCCATGTCACCACGCTCTTCGAGCGCGAGTGCTCCATCCAACGCCGCCACCAGAAGCTCATCGAAGAAGCTCCGTCATTGCAGCTCACGCCGAAGATGCGCGAGGAAATCGGCAAGACTCTTTGCCGCTGCCTCACCGAGATCGGCTACCAGAACGCCGGCACCGTCGAGTTCCTCATGGACGAGGACCGCAAGCTCTACTTTATCGAGATGAACACGCGCATCCAGGTCGAGCACCCGGTGACCGAGGCCATCACCGGAGTCGATCTCGTGAAAGCGCAGTTGCGCATCGCCTCGGGTGAGCGGCTCAGCGCCATCCTGCCTCAGAAGATCGAGATGAAAGGTCACTCCATCGAGTGCCGCATCAACGCCGAGCACCCGGTCAAGTTCACGCCATCCGCGGGAAAAATTACAGCATTCAACGTCCCCGGTGGCAACGGAGTTCGCGTCGATACGGCACAGTATTCTGAAGGCGTCGTCCCGCCCTACTATGACTCGCTCATCGCGAAACTCATCGTGCACGGTATCGATCGCGCCGAAGCCATTGCGAAGATGGAGCGCGCCCTGTCGCAGTTTGTAGTGCAGGGAATTGACACGTCCGTTTCGCTCCACCAGGAAATCTTCGCCGATGAAGATTTTCGCGCCGGTAATTTCGATACGAAATTCATGGAGCGCTTTCTAGCACGGCGGAAGGTGTGAGATTTTGACGCTTTAATTAGCAGAGCAGGCAGGGGGCCCGCGGCTTTAATGCTTCCCATCATGTTTCGTCGTTTCGTACTTAATAGGCTCCCTGCTGCGATTGCTATCTTCATCGGCAGCTTTGCGCAGGCGCAAACCATCGACTGGCCCGTTTACAACGGAGGCCTTGATGGCGATCACTATTCAAAACTTACGCAAATCAATCGCGATAACGTCCATCTTCTCCAGCGGGCATGGACATTCGACACGGGCGAGAAGGGCGGCATCCAGACCAACCCGCTCATCGTTGGCCGCACGCTCTATGCCTACACGCCAGGCACGAAGGTTGTGGCGCTCGACGCGGCAACCGGCAAGCTGAAGTGGAAATTCGACTCCGGCATCATCGCCGGGCAGCCCGCGCGCGGCCTGACATATTGGAATGATGGCGAGCATGGCCGCATCTACGCCGGCGTGATGAATTTTCTCTACTGCCTCGACGCCGAAACCGGCAACCTGATCACGAGCTTTGGGGAGAACGGCCACGTCGATCTTCGCAAAGGCCTGGTCATCGACGGAGTGCAGTCCGACTTCAGCGCACTCTCCATCGCGCTCACCACGCCGGGCATTATCTACAAAGACATGATCATCGTCGGCGGCCGCGAGCCCGAAGCGCATCCCGCTCCGCCCGGCTACATCCGCGCCTACGACCTGCGCACGGGCGCACTGCGCTGGGTCTTCCACACCATCCCGCTGCCCGGCGAGCCCGGCTACGAAACATGGCCGAAGGACGCTTAGAAAACCGCCGGCGCCGCCAACAACTGGGCCGGCATGGTCGCTCGATGCAAAGCGCGGCATTCTGTATGCGCCTACCGGATCGGCAGTCATGGACTTCTACGGCGGCGACCGGGTCGGCAACGACCTCTACGCCAACACGCTGCTGGCTCTCGACGCCAACACCGGCAAGCGCCTCTGGCATTTCCAGGGCGTGCACCACGACATCTGGGATCGCGATTTTCCCTCGCCGCCCGCGCTCTTCACCGTCAACCGCGACGGCAAGCGCATCGACGCCATCGCGCAGACCACCAAGCAGGGCTATCTCTACCTCTTCAATCGCCTCACCGGCGAGCCGCTCTTCCCGATCCACGAGCATCCTTATCCAGCGAGCACGGTTCCCGGCGAAGTCACGTCACCCACGCAGCCCATGCCCGATGTGCCTGAGCCCTATGCGTCGGCAGCGAACTGACCGAAGACATGCTCACCACGCGCACGCCCGAGGCGCACGAGTGGGCTGTCAAGACCTTTCGCACCTTCCGCAGCGAAGGCCAGTTCTATCCCACTCACCGTCGGCGCCAGCAAACCATCGTCTTTCCCGGCTTTGACGGCGGAGCTGAATGGGGCGGCCCGGCCATCGATCCTGTCCATGACATCATCTACGTCAACGAAACTGAGATGGCCTGGACCGGCGGCCTGGTGCCCAGCAAGGGGGGCAGTCCCGGCGAGGTCGTCTACCAGAGCCAATGCGCCATGTGCCACGGCGTCGATCGCGCCGGCTCGCCGCCAGCTTTCCCATCGCTCATTGACATTGACAAGCGCATGCCGCCTGACAAGGTGGTCGCGAAGATCCATCAGGGCGTGGGCCGCATGCCCTCATTTCCGAATATCGAAGGCCAGCGCCTCGATGCACTCGTCGCGTATCTGCACACTGCAGGCGTAGCGGGTCCGCCCAAGGAACTGCAGGGGGTGCCTGCGACCGACCACGCGTCCAAAGCCGGCAGCTGATCCCGCGGGAGCGAAGGTCTACAGCGAGCAATGCGCCGTTTGCCACGGCGATCACATGGAAGGCATTGCACCATCTCCGCCGTTGGTGGGTCTCGGCGCCCGCATGAATGCCGCGCAGACCACCGACATCATCCAGAAGGGCAAAGGCCAGATGCCCGGCAATGGATTTGAAAGGTACGGATCTGGAAGCGCTGCTGCACTTCCTCGAAGTTGCTCCGGCCATAGAGGCGCAGCAGTCCAACCCGGCGGAGTGGTCGAACAAGTACATCTTCACGGGCTATCGCAAATTCCTTGATCCCGATGGCTATCCGGCCATCTCACCTCCCTGGGGCACGCTCAACGCCATCGACCTGAACACCGGGAAGTATCTCTGGAAGATCCCGTTCGGCGAATACCCCGCACTCGCCCAGCACGGAATGAAGAACACCGGCACCGAAAACTACGGTGGACCACTCGTTACTGCGGGCGGCGTGCTCTTCATCGGCGCCACCGTCTACGATCACAAGTTCCGCGCCTTCGATACCAGCACAGGCAAGCTGCTGTGGGAGGTCGAACTGCCGTTCTCCGGTGTCGCCACGCCTGCCACCTACATGGTCGATGGCCGCCAGTACGTGGTAATCGCAGCGAGCAACGCGCGCAGCCCTAAAGATCCGCAAGGCGGCATGTACGTGGCCTTCGCGCTCCGAGCCGAGAACGCACAAAAGCAATGAGAAAACCTCCTGTGCTTTCCGTCTCCTCAAGAATTATCGCTTTTTCTTCGCCTTTTCACAGAGAATCGGTGTATGCTGGCTTTCGCAACATGGAGGTTGCAACATGGACTTTCAAAAGGAACTTATTGCGGAATACGACCGCGAGACCGCCAGCACCCGGAAAACCCTCGAAGCCCTCCCTGACGATGCCGATTTTGCGTGGAAACCCCATGCCAAGTCGATGCCTCTCGGCCGCCTGGCCTCACACGTCAGCGACACGAACGGAGACTGGGCCATGCATACCCTGACAAAGGATCGCCTCGACTGGACTCCCGATATGAACCCGAAGGATCCGACCAACAAGAAAGACCTGCTGGCGCGCTTTGACAAACAGGTAGCCGAGGCCAAGCCAGAGTTGGCCAAGATGACGCCCGCGAAGTGGGATTCGAATTGGAAGTTTGTTGCCGGCGACCAGACCTGGATTGACGACACCAAGTACAACGTGTGGCGGACCTGGGTGCTCAATCACCTGGTCCATCACCGCGCTCAGCTCGGCGTTTATCTGCGTCTGCTCGACAAAAAGGTTCCAGGCATGTACGGTCCGTCAGCCGATGAGATGTGAGGCAAGGCACCGGACGGGGTTCGGGGTCGGGTTGGAGTCGATGGACAGATTTGGCCCGGCCCGAACGTCCGATTCTGTCGTCGCGCCGCTTGGGTGTCAGCTCCGTGCGCTATGCTGGTGGGTGCTTTCTTGAGGGCTAATCCCGGGCGATGGTTTTCAGGTACCCCAGAGTCTATCCGATCCTCGATGCATCGATCCTCCCACTCACGGGTCGCCCCCAGTTTCTCGGCAAATTGGGAAATGCGCTGACGAAAGCAGGCGTGCGCCTGCTCGAATTCCGGAACAAGATCAGCTCAACGGCCGACCTTATGAAGGAAGCAGCGGCCCTGCGCGAGGCAATGCCCAGGGATAAGGTAAAGTTGATTCTCGATGATCGAGAGGATCTTGTTCTTGACGTTGGTTTTGACGGCGTCCACCTCGATAGTGGAGACGTGGCTGCAAGCGAGGCGCGGTGGCTCCTGGGGCCGGAGAGAATCATCGGCGCATTCGGCGGCAGCGAAGCTATCCTGCCGGAGGTCTTCACCGAGCCGGCGAATTATTTCGCAATTGGTCCGGTATTCGAAACCAGAACCAAGCAGACCACCAAGAAGCCAATTGGAGTTGAAGGTGTGCGAAAGCTCCGCGAAGAGGCGGGCTTCGGCGTTGTGCTAAGTGCGGCTGGCGGAATCACGTTTGAGACGGCGCAGGCGGTTCTGGACGCGGGAGTGAACATGGTCGCCGTCTCGGAAGCGATTTTTCACACCTCTGATCCCGCGGCGGAATTCAGGCGATGGAAAGACCAATTCGGCTAACTCTATGGATTCAGTTCACTGAGTGCCAAGGACGAAATTACGCGAGACAATTGGATTAAATTCAGATAAAACAAGCGCAGTGCAAACTCCCGAACTCACTGCAATCGAAAGCTCCTCCACGACCACCCACGAAGCGCCAAAGATGGTGCAGACGCTTGGGTTGTTCAGTTCCACCGCGCTTGTTGCCGGCTCCATGATTGGGTCCGGCATTTTTCTTGTGGATGCCGATATCGCGCGGACCGCCAATTCGCCGGCGCTGGTGCTTGGCGCATGGGTGGTCACCGGCATCCTGACCATGATCGGCGCGCTCAGCTATGGCGAACTGGCGGCCATGATGCCCAAGGCCGGCGGCCAATACGTCTATTTGCGCGAATCGCTGGGGCCGCTGTGGGGTTTTCTTTACGGCTGGACGCTCTTCCTTGTGATTCAGACTGGCACCATTGCCGCCGTCTGCGTAGCCTTCGGAAAGTTCCTTGGCGTCTTTTTCCCGTCGATCTCGACGACACACTGGCTCTGGCACATCGCCCACGTTCCGCCCGTCAAGGTTGGACCCATGGTGCTGGGCAACATGGATATCGGCGTCAACACGGCCAACCTCACCGGCATCGTGATCGTCTTCTTTCTGGCCTTTGTGAACATGTTCGGCGTCAGGCTTGGCGCCATGATCCAGAACGTCTTCACTTCGGCCAAGGCGCTCTCGCTGGCAGCACTGGTTCTGCTCACCCTCACCGTCGGCCGCAATGCAATCGCGATGGCAGCGAATTTTGGCCCGGGCGGTGGCGAATTCTGGAAGAACGCCGGATGGAGCGCGATGCATCCCGTTCAGGTTGGAATCGGCGGCCCGATCGTCTTCGTGAACCTGCTGGTGATTCTTGCCGTCGTGCAGGTGGGCTCGCTGTTCTCCGCTGATGCCTGGAACAACATCACTTTCACAGCGGGGGAAGTGAAGAATCCGCGCCGGAATATTCCGCTCTCGCTGATCATGGGAACTGGCTTTGTTGTAACGGTCTACTTTCTGGCCACGCTCGGATACCTGATGGTTTTGCCTATGCACGGCGATCCGCACGGTGCGACAGCGATGGCGCGCGGCATTCAATATGCCGCAGAGGACCGCGTCGGAACAGCAGCGCTCGAAGCGGTGTTCCACTCCGGCGGCGCCTACCTGATGGCGGCGGCAATTCTGATCTCGACATTTGGTTGCGCCAACGGAATGTCTCTTGCTGGTGCGCGCGTTTACTACGCCATGAGCCAGGACGGTCTGTTTTTCAAATCCGTGGGCAAGTTGAACGAGAAGTACAAGACGCCCGCAGCAGGGCTACTCGTTCAAGCCTGCTGGACAGCGCTGCTCTGCGTTTCGGGTTCCTACAGCCAGTTGCTCGACTACATCATCTTCGCCGTGCTCGTCTTTTACATCCTGACGATTCTTGGATTGTTTGTTTTGCGCGTAAAGCAACCGCATGCCAGCCGCCCATACAAGGCGCTTGGCTACCCGGTTCTTCCGGCGCTGTATATCGTCATGGCTTCGTGGATATGTATCGTATTATTGCGATACAAGCCCCAATACACTTGGCCGGGCCTCGTTCTTGTCCTGCTGGGAATCCCGGTGTATCTCTTCTGGTCGCGGCGGTCTGCAGCACGCACGCAGGAATGACAAACCGTACGTAAAGCCTTTGTGGAGGATGTCCCTCACTCATGTCCAAGCTGCTACGAATCAAACCGATGTCGATGCTCACCGAAGAAGCCGCTGAGCAAGGCGAACACACGCTCAAGCGCTCACTCGGCGCGGTCAACCTTGTCACGCTCGGCATTGGAGCAGTCATCGGCGCCGGCATCTTTACGCTCACAGGCCAGGCTGCGGCGCTTCGCGCGGGTCCGGCGGTAGCACTGAGCTTTGTGGTGGCAGGACTAACCTGCGCCTTTGCTGGTCTCTGCTACGCCGAGTTCGCTTCAATCATTCCCATCGCCGGTTCGGCCTACACCTACGGTTACGCAACGCTCGGTGAGCTAGTGGCATGGATCATCGGCTGGGACCTTACGCTGGAGTACGCCTTCGGCGCTTCCACCGTGGCCTCAGGCTGGGCGGGCTACTTCAACAGCCTTCTCCAGCAATTCCATATTTATCTTCCTCCGCAGATCACAGCCACCCCGGGCACACCGCTCGTTTTCTATCACGATCAGTGGCTGCAGCTAATGTCGCTGCCCCCGGGCGTGAGCGATGCTGGCTTGCCGCACGCCACGGGAGTGGTCAACCTTATTGCGGTGGCGATTGTCATGGTCATCACTGCCATCCTCGTGATCGGCATCAAGGAGTCGGCAAACTTCAATTCCGCAGTCGTGATCATCAAGGTCACCATTGTCTGCATCTTCCTGGTGATTGGCGGATGGTTTCTGTTCAAGCATCCTGAGATCGCGAAGATGAACTGGCATCCCTTTGTGCCTCCGCCGGACGGGAAGGGAAACTTCGGCTGGGGGGGAATTCCAAAGGCAGCGGCATCCATCTTTTTCGCCTATATCGGTTTCGATGCGGTTTCGACCGCGGCGCAGGAAGCGAAGAATCCCAAACGCGATATGCCAATCGGCATTCTTGGATCGCTGGTGGTTTGCACAATCCTTTACATCCTGGTCTCGCTGGTGCTCACTGGGCTCGTGAGCTACAAGACGCTAAATGTCTCCGCGCCTGTGGCTCTGGCGATTGACGCGACCGGGGTAGGCTGGGGATCGCTGCTGGTGAAGATCGGCGCGGTTTTCGGTCTCGCAACGGTCATGCTGGTCATGCTGCTCGGCCAGACGCGTGTCTTCTATTCGATGTCGAAGGATGGGTTGCTGCCGAAGTGGGCTTCCGCCGTACACCCGAAATTCCGGACGCCTTGGATTACCACGATCGTGTTTGGCTCCTTTGCTGCGATCATGCCGGCGTTCTTCAACATCGAAGTGCTCTCGGAACTCGTCAATATCGGCACTCTGCTGGCTTTCACAATTGTGTCCGCCGGCGTGTGGGTATTGCGAGTGCGCCATCCCCATATGGAACGGCCGTTCAAGACGCCCTTCGTGCCGCTAGTGCCGATCCTGGGCATTCTCTCCGCGGTCTACCTGATGACACGCCTGATGCTCTTTACATGGGAAGTCATGATCGTCTGGCTGGTTATAGGACTGCTCATCTATTTCGGCTATTCGCAGAAGCACAGCAAGGTTCAGCAACTGCCGGAGCCACAGGCGGTGCAAGGGGATTGAACCCAAATCGTTCGCAAACAGCAACGGCCTCCTTCGCGGGAGGCCGTTTCACCTTCAGTTCAACTCTGCTGCGGGCTACGCGTTCGTCTTTGCGCAGAACTCATCGAATGCCCGGATTAACTCACCGGCAATCTGCTGCGCCGTGGCCTGTTCAATCACAAAGCGCTGCATCAGGTAGACCAGCTTGCCGTCGCGCAGAATCGCAATGGCAGGCGAGGTGGGTGGATGGCCTTCGAAATAGCTGCGTGCCTTCTCCGTGGCTTCGCGATCCTGCCCGGCAAAGACGGTGATCTTGTGATCGGGCGCGTTGGCGGTGTTGCTGAGCGCTAGACGCACACCGGGACGCATCTTGCCTGCGGCACATCCGCAGATCGAGTTCACGACCAGCAATGTTGTCCCGGGTTGCGCAAGCGCAGCATCAACGTCCTCGGCGGTGCGGGTTTCTTCGATTCCAGCGCGGACCAGTTCCTCGCGCATGGGAATGACCATCAGTTCTGGGTACATGTAGCCTCCGGCAAAGGGTGTTGCCTCACATCATTCTACCGAAAACGAGTGGTGTAGCCTTGGAAGAGTGATCGTCGAAGAAAACAAGGTACTTGCGCCGTACACGACTCTGGGCATCGGCGGTCCGGCTCGCTGGTTTATCAGCCCGCAGTCAGAGGAGGATATCGCCGAGGCTACAACCTGGGCACGCGCAAAAGGCGCGCTTCTCTTTGTGCTCGGAGGCGGCAGCAATCTGCTCGTCGCGGACGCAGGATTCGACGGCTTGGTTCTGCATATCGACCTCAACGGAATTCAAGTTCAAGAAGAAGCTGATGGCTCCAAAGAGCGCCTTTATCAGGTCGCAGCAGGGGAAGACTGGGACCAATTCGTGCAGCGAACCGTTGAAGATGATTGCGGCGGGCTGGAGTGTCTCGCGGGCATTCCCGGCACGGTTGGCGGGACGCCAGTGCAGAACGTGGGCGCTTATGGTCAGGAAGTCTCCTCCGTGATCGATCGTGTGCGGGCCTTCGATTTGCGCGCGTGCACATTTGTGGAGTTCAGCCCCGCCGAATGCGGATTTGCCTATCGACACAGCCGCTTCAATTCGACGGATCGCGGGCGGTTCGTCGTGACGCGTGTGGACTATCGCCTGAAGCTGCACGGCTCTCCGACACTGAAATACGCGGATCTGCAAAAAGCATTTGCGACAGAAGTCATGCCTGGATTGCGCGATGCAGCCGCCGTGGTCCGCCGCATCCGGCGATCCAAGGGAATGCTGATTGTCGAAGGCGATCCGGACTGCCGCAGTGCCGGCAGCTTTTTCAAAAACCCGATTGCGAATGCGGAGCAAGTGGCCGCTGTGGCGGCGGTCGCTGGTGTGGATCCGCCACAATTTCCCGCTGGTCCAGGGAACGAACGCTCCGTGAAGTTGGCCGCCGCATGGCTGATTGAGAAAACCGGATTCACGAAAGGCTATGCTCTTGGCCGCGCAGGAATCTCATCCAAACACACGCTGGCGCTGGTAAATCGTGGAGGGGCCACGGCTGCGGAGATCATGGCGCTGGCCGAGAAGATCAGAGACGAAGTTGCCCGCCGGTTTGGAATTCATCTCCAGATGGAACCCGTGATCCTGGGGTTTGAGAATTCCTGATTCGGTGACACCTCCGCATCGGATGCTGCGATGAATAGCGGGTCCTGCGTGATCGGAGCTCTTCGATGCTCTGTTACGCTAAAACCAAGGCATGAACGACAATCTACATACGTTGCGGTGTTTTGGATGCGGCGCCCGCATCGCCGGCCCTGATGCTCGGCCGGACTTCCGATGTGCGGAGTGCGGCGATCTTTTTGAAGTGGAGTATGCGGGCTGGGGACAGCGGCAAGGACTCAACAGGCCAAATCCCGGCGCGCTCAAGTGGTTGTGGCGCGAGCGGCGCTGTTCCAGTGAGGCGTTGGATCAGAGCGGAGTCTGGCGGTTTCGCGAACTGCTGCCGATCCTGGACAACTTCGGCGATGCGGTGAGCCTGCACGAAGGCAATACGCCGCTCTACAAATTGAAGCGCGCAGCCAGGGCGCTCGGCATCGACCAGCTCTTCGCCAAGCACCAGGGAATGAATCCCACCGGATCATTCAAGGACACGGGCATGACAGCGGCTCTGAGCGTGGCGCGCGAGCGGGGCTTCGAGTGGGTTGCGTGTGCGTCAACAGGGAATACCTCGGCTGCCATGGCAGCCTATGCTGCGCGCTCCGGGCTGCGCAGCCTGGTGTTGATTCCCGAAGGCAAGATTGCATGGGGCAAGCTATCGCAGGCCATGGATTATGGCGCCATCACTTGCCAGCTCAAGTCGGACTTCGACGGTTGCGTGCGCGTGCTGACGCAGATCGTGAATGAAGCCCCCATCTACCTTCTGAATTCTGTGAATCCCTATCGGCTGGAAGGACAGAAGACACCAGCGTTCGAGATCGCGGAAGCCTTCGACTGGACTGTTCCCGATCACCTGATCGTTCCGGGCGGAAACCTGGCGAACAGTTCGGCTCTTGGCAAAGGCTTCAGGGAACTGCACGAGCTCGGGCTTGTTGCGCGCATGCCGCGCATCTCGGTGATTCAGGCCGAAGGTGCGAATCCTCTGGCGCGAAGTTTCGTCGAGAACAATGGCGAGCAGATGAAGCCGGTGGAGGCGCACACACGTGCAACCGCCATTCGCATCGGAAATCCGGCCTCGTGGCGCAAGGCTGCGCGCGTCATCAAAGACACGGGGGGATGGTGCCTCGATGTCAGCGAAGCAGAGATCGCGATTGCGAAGGCTGAGCTTGGTGCCGAAGGCCTGGGTTGCGAACCGGCTTCTGCTGTGACCCTTGCGGGCCTCAAGAAACTGCGGGAACAGGGAAAGGTGGCTGCCAGCGAGACTGTCGTACTGCTGCTCACAGGCCACACGTTGAAGGATGCCGACTACACCATCAACTTCCATCGCGGGACGCTGCTGGGAGACGATGAAGTGGCGGGGCATCAACAGAAGATAGCCGCCTTGCAGCGCAATGCCGTTGCTGTCGATGCAACGCCGTCCGCCGTATTAGCAACCTTGAAGGGATTGGCTGGATGAGCGGCGGTGCGAAAACCTTCAAAATGCGGTTGCCTGCGACTTCCGCCAATCTTGGTCCTGGATTCGATGCAGCCGCGGTTGCCCTGAATCTCTTTCTCGAGATTGAGGCTGAGGCGGCGGAGGAATTCTCCATCGTCGCAACCGGGCAGGACAGCAAATTGTGCTCCCGGCTCAAGAACAACCTGATTCTGGAAGTTTACGGTCGCATGCTCGCGGAAAATGGAAGACCGGTCAGGCCTCTTGCGATCCGCATGCAGAATGAAATTCCACTTGGAATGGGGTGCGGCTCCTCGGCCGCAGGCCGGCTTGCCGCAATCGCAATGGCCGTCCATTTTGGCGAGCTGGGCTGGCGCTCCGAGCGCATTCTGGAAGAGGGCTGCGCTCTGGAGGGCCATCCGGATAACGCCGCCGCCTGTTGGCTGGGCGGCTTTGTTGCAGCTTCAAACGAAGGTCGCACCGTGCACGCGGCACGTGTTGAACCCCCAAAGGCCTGGCGCGCAATCGTGGTGCTGCCGCCCCAGTCGCTGGCTACCAGCAAGGCCCGTGCGGTCCTTCCGCCGAGCTACACGAGCGCTGACGTCGTTGCAAATATCCAGGCTGTCTCGTTGCTTGGTCTGGCATTTTCCCAGGGCCGTGGAGACCTGTTGCGAGTGGCAATGCAGGATCGGATCCACCAGCCTTATCGCGCCGAGATGTGCCCCATGTTGCCAAGGCTCCTCCCTTTGGCAGGAGTTGGCGGAATTCTCGGAGTCAGTTTGAGCGGCGCAGGATCGGCAATCCTGGTGATTGTGGCCGGTGATGCCGAGATTAAGCCGGCTTCCGATGCGATCTTCGATGCGCTGGAAGAGCTGCCTGAGCCGAGGCTGCTTAGCTGTCGGTTTGAGGAAACAGGGGCGAAAAAGTCGCTGGGACTGGAGTGATGATCCCGGTTTTTTGAGCGCCTGGGCCTGTTCACTGACGAGTTAATAGTTAGAGCAGAGGTTAACTGTGAGGTAAATCACCTATTGCGGATTACTGATTCGATTACCTAAGTTTCCTTGATATTAAACGGCGGACAACCTAAATTCGCATCCGTGGGCAGTTCTGGGGGAGGGCTGCTCTAGCGCCCGTGATCCGATAACGGATCCGGGCGCTTCTATTTTTGCTGAGACAAAGCGTTTGCCTTGATCACTTGGCACCGATAGCAGATTAAAAACTGTAAGCGGTTACAGCGACAAGGGATCGGTCGGCCTCCACGAGGCAGATTGCGACCTGATAGCCTCATAGAGCATCCTATAGGGGCACGGTTTCGGCTAATCTTAAGAAGCGGCGCTAGAAGGAGAAGAATGGAAAGTTTGGGTGTTCTGGAAGTGAGCGATGCAACATTTGAGCAGGAGGTACTCCGCAGCGAGCAGCCGGTTCTGGTTGATTTCTGGGCTGCCTGGTGCGGTCCCTGCAAAGCAATTGCGCCCATTGTCGACGGAGTTGCGCTGACCTATGCGGGCAAGTTGAAAGTGGCAAAGGTGGATGTGGACCGCAATGCCGCCACGCCTTCTCGTTATGGGATTCGAGGAATCCCCGCGCTTCTGTTCTTCAAGGGGGGCAAGGTTGCAGACCAGGTGGTCGGATACGCACCACAGGACGTAATCGAAGAAAAGATCCAGCGCCTGTTGGCGTAACTGCCTCATTGAGGCACGAAAGCCCGGCAGATTGCCGGGCTTTTTACTGGATTCATTCTGGTTTTCAGCGATATTTGCGAAGAACTCCCAGAACACGGCCCTGGATGGCAACCTGCGCTGCGGGCACGTAGATCGGGTCCATTTCAACATTGGCCGGCTGCAGTCGCACCACCTGCCCCTCAGCGTAGAAGCGCTTAAGGGTCGTTTCGCTGCCGTGAACAAGAGCGACGACGATCTCCCCTTGCCGTGCCGTGCGTGTGCGTTCCACCAAAACGTAGTCGCCGTTGATGATGTGCTCATCCCGCATCGAATCGCCGCGCACCTCGAGTGCAAAAACATCGCGGTTGCCGACTACGTCGTGGAGGGAGATCGTCTCCGGATTCTCTGAAGTCTCCACCGGCAGCCCTGCTGCGATGCGGCCTGCGAGAGGGAGCCGATCGCTGGTTCGATTGCGGGCCCCGGGGGGCAGTACATCGATGGACCGACTGCGATTGTGAACGCGGTCCAGAAGCCCCTTCTTCTCCAAGTTTGTGATGTGTTTATGCACCGTGGCCAGGCTTTTCAGGTTCATCCCACGGGCAATCTCTTCAAAGGAAGGGGAATAGCCATTGCGCGAGACGAACGTTTCCAGGAAGTCGATAATCTCTTTTTGCCTTCGTGTGACAGCCATGGGCGGATTATAGCGAAGAAAAAGCGAATTGCAAGAGATGTTTTTGGCCTGCCGTTCTCCCTGGTTCCTTTCTAGGCAAGAGGTGAGGGGCACTCATGAAGGATCCGAAGCAGTGGAAACTCCGCGCGACCATCGTGGGCGTTGAAGTAAGTCGTGGATTGTACCGATAAGCTTCTTGAAGCATTCGCTACCCGAATTGTGACGGGAAACAGCCGCGCATGGAGATCGAACCGATGATTTCGCTGAAGCGATACCTCGATGCCGACACTACCCGGATCGACAATCCTGAGATGAACTGTTCACCGGAGGCATGTTCCGCGCTCCTGTCGGCCTATCGCGCCGGGTTGGCCGAGATGGGCGAGTGCGGTGCAAATGCCTGCCCAGATCTTGCGATGGAACTCAAGAGAGGACTCACGCAAATCGACGAGGCGCTCGGAGAACATCCCGAGATTCCCTCGATCACGATCACGAATGATGCGCTACGTGAACTTCTGCAGGAATGGGGCAAGAAGACCGCGCAGTATTCCACGCAGAAAGCGGCAGAAGTGAAAGACCTCCTGCTGGTAATGGCGCGAACGGCAGAGTCGCTCGGACGCAAGGACGGCCTACATGCGCAGCAGTTGGACTCGGTTACAGCGCAGTTGGAGACCATCGCGAAGCTCGAGGATGTGACAAGAATCCGCTCATCGGTCGAAGAGAGCGCACGTCAATTGAAGAGTTCTGTCGCACGAATGACTTCGGAAGGCAAAGCTGTGATCGACCATCTGCGCGCTGAAGTTTCAACCTACCAGGCAAAGCTGGAAAGAGCAGAGCACGTTGCATCGTGTGACCCCCTGACAGGCTTAGGGACCCGACTCTGGGCTGAAGAACGAGTCCAGCAGCGCATCGACTCCGCATCTCCTTTTTGCATTCTGATGATCGATGTCGATGGATTCCGGCGCGTGAACCAGGAATACGGCAACCTGGTGGGTGATTTGGTTTTGAAGGAATTTGCGACGGAACTGCGTTCGTCCTGCCGGTTCTCGGACCTCGTGGCTCGCTGGGGCGGCGATGAGTTCATCGTGGTTCTGGACTGCCTCGCCACCGACGCAACGAGACAAGTCTCACGCCTGGCCTCGTGGATTTCCGGGCCGTATCAGGTGCCGGGAAGAGCTGGCCACGTAAGCGTTCGTCTCGCCATTTCGATCGGTATCGCCGAATATCGGGAAGGCGACAACCTGCAGGAACTTCTGGAGCGCGCGGACACCGCACTGTGTGCTGAGCAGGAATTGACACGAAAGAGAATCAGCGCCTGAACAGTTCGACTTCGAACAGGGGAAAGGCGAGTCGTTCGACGATCGCGATTTGGAATTTGGTGTTTTCTGTATCCGCCATCACACATCAGCGTTTGCAAGTTATTTGTGGGACTCCACGAATCGCCTTATCCATTTTGAAAACCCGCCCTGTTCCTTTCTCCTTCCAATCTTGAGTTCTCTCTCCCTCCGCGTGAATCTAGGGGTTGCCGCGTTTTAGCGCTTCTTTAATCCACAATCCATGTGGCAAAGCGCCAGTACGCGGATGCAAGTCGATGCGAGGAGAAGCCGAGATGAGATTGCTGGTCGCTGAAGATGACATGGCGCTGAGCCTGTTTTTGGGCAGAGGACTTGAGAGCGACGGTCATCGCGTGCACATCGTTCGCGATGGCGCGCAGGCCATTGAGGTGTTTCGGGATGAATCGCCCGATCTGACAATTCTCGATCTCAATCTACCTGTCAAAGATGGTGAGGTTGTGCTGAGGGAGATGCGCCAGCTGCATGAGGAACTGCCGGTGCTCGTGCTCACCGCACGGCAGGGGTTGGAAACGCGGATACGCTGCCTCGACAACGGTGCCGATGACCTCATGACGAAGCCATTCAGCCTGTTTGAACTGCGGGCGCGCTGCCGGGTGCTGTTGCGGCGGAAGAGGGAAGGACGACTTCTTCTCCGCGTTGGCGATCTTGAACTGAGCCGGCTTGATCATTCGGTGCTGCGCGGTGGAAGGTCCCTGAGCCTCACCAACAAGGAATTCGCATTGCTTGAACACCTGATGCTCAATCGCGGTCAGTGTTCTTCGCGCGCGGAGCTTCTCGAAACGGTGTGGGACCTGAAGCCCGCACAAACCACAAACATCGTCGACGTATACGTAAATTATCTGCGCCGCAAGCTTGCCGATATACCGCCCGGCGTTTTGATCAGGACGGTGCGCGGCAAGGGCTACATGATCCCTCTGGATTCAGAGCTGGTTGCGAAGCGCACGGTGAAGAATAATGCAACGATTGCGCTACAGTTCGCGGCAGCGCAGGGATAAACAAGAACGATTTTCACACCTGGGAGATTCAAAATGGCAGCGAACGCGGCTTTGGTTTCATCCACTGGCTCTCGAATACGACCACGCACCGCTTTGGTGACGAGTGCTGACGGCTGCTTCCGTAAAAGGCTGAGCGACATCCTCACTGGCTTGCGGTGGCATGTGCGCGAGGCGCAAGGTGGTGCGCAGGCGTGGGGCGAGGCAATGGACATGCTGCCCCAGACGATCATTGTCGACTCCTGGCTGCCGGATCTGGATCTGAGTGAATTCCTGCGCGAGTTCCGGACCGCATTTCCGGATGTGGACGTCGTGACGGCCGGAACCGCGACTCCGCTTGAGAGTGCGCCGGGGCCGCATCGCAAGGAGATTCTCTATGCCCTAGTGTAGTGTCTCATTAATAGAATCATTTATGGATCGAGCCTTCTCTTATGATGAGGAGACTTGGATATGCGTGTAGCGGAGCCCATTGTTCTTAGTGAAGAGGTGCGGCGGAAGTTGGAGCGGCAGTCGCGCGGGCGCTCCACACAGGCACGCGTGGTGCTGCGCAGCCGCATCGTTTTGCTTGCGTCCGAAGGGCTCCAGAACAAACAGATTGCAATGGCGCTGGATGTTGCTCCCCGCATGGCGGCACTTTGGCGGGGGCGGTTTATCGAACAGGGCATCGAAGGTCTTTTGAAAGATGCGCCTCGGCCCGGTCGCTCGGAGTCGATCTCCAGGGCTTGCTTGATCGAAAAGACCACCCAGAGCACTCCGGCCAATGCGACGCACTGGTCCACGCGCACCATGGCGCGGGAGATGGGCATTTCCAAAGCTTCGGTGTCGCGCATCTGGCGGGCCAGCGGTCTGAAGCCACATCGCGTGGAAAGCTTCAAGGTCAGCAACGATCCGAACTTCGCCGATAAACTGGAAGCCATCGTCGGGTTATATCTCAATCCGCCAGAGCATGCGCTGGTGTTGTGTGTGGATGAGAAGAGCCAGATACAGGCACTGGATCGCACTCAGCCCGGGCTGCCGATGAAGAAGGGCCGCGGCGCCACCATGACCCACGATTACAAACGCAACGGCACGACCACGTTGTTCGCCGCATTAAACACCGCCAACGGCGAAGTATTCGGCCTGTGCCAGGAGAAGCACCGCCATCAGGAATGGCTGAAGTTTCTGCGCATGATCGATCAGACGATCCCGGCCAACAAGCAAATTTATCTGATCTGCGATAACTATGCGACCCACAAGCATGCGCGCGTTCAACGCTGGCTGCAAACCCACAAACGCTTCCATGTTCGCTTCACGCCAACTTCGGCCTCATGGCTCAACATGATCGAGCGTTTCTTCCGCGACCTCACCCACAACCGCATCCGGCGCGGCGTCTTCCAGGATCTGGAACAACTCATCACCGCCATCGGCGACTACATCGACGCCCACAACAAGAACCCAAAGCCCTTCATATGGACCGCCAAGGCAAACGACATCCTCGAAAAGGTCACTCGCGCCCAGACCGCACTCAATAAAAGACGATCTGCTTGAGACACTACACTAGGGCGTGTCCAGGAAACCGACACGGCGGCATGGAATGCAGCGCCGGTTCTGGACGAAAGGGCAGTCATGAAGTCAGACAACTCGAACTCGATGTGTTTGGTGCCGCCACAAGATCAATCGGTCGATCAATGCGAGTTGGCTTCGTGTGATCGGGATTCTCCAACGATCACTCTTGCGAATGACGCCGCCGGGGACAGCTCGCGTAGACCGAGATTCGTTGCCGGCAGCGACCGGATACCGGAACTAATTGGAATTTCGCCTTGCATGCTCGAAGTCAGCAGGCGCATTCGCCTCGTTGCTCCGCGTACCACGCCGGTGCTTATCGAAGGTCCGACTGGCTCCGGTAAGGAACTGGTTGCGGAAGCCTTGCACAAGCTCTCCACGCGCAGCCGAAAAGCGTTTGTCGCCATCAACTGTGCAGCCATTCCGGAGGCGCTTCTGGAGGCAGAGCTTTTTGGTCATACGCGCGGCGCATTTACGGGAGCGGTGCAGGGGCGCGTTGGAAGAATTGAGGCCGCCAATGGCGGAACTCTGTTTCTCGATGAGATTGGCGAGATGCCGTTGGGCTTGCAATCCAAGCTGCTGCGCTTCGTCGAATGCGGAGAATTGCAGCGTGTCGGTGACAACGAAAACGTCAAGGTGGATGTGCGGATCATCGCCGCTACGCATCGGCATCTGGCACAGCATGCGCAGGCTGGGAGCTTTCGTGCCGACTTGTATTACCGCCTGGCCGTCTTCCTGATTCGTACGCCCGCGTTGGCGGAACACCTGGAGGACCTCGCGCAGCTGGTTGATCATTTTCTCACACGTCTGGGCCGTGCAAGGCCGGTCAAGCGCATCGATGACGCTGCCATTGCAAAACTGAAGGCCCACGCATGGCCTGGCAATGTGAGAGAGCTTGAACATGTGCTGGAGCGGGCGACCATACTTGCCGGCGACGAGCCAGTACTTGTCGCCGATGACATTGACTTCGGAATGTCGGTGGGTTCGGCGGCCGGCGAACAGCAGGCAAGTTGAAAGAATTCTGCATGAGAAAGGAATCGTCGATGCAGATCGAAACGCGGTTGAGCGATGCGCTGTCGCGATATCTGGATCTTGCGGTCAGCGAGACGAAGCTGACTGCCGGCAACATGGCCAACATCGATACGCCGGGTTATCGGACGCAGGGGTTCGACTTTGACACGGAGATGCGTAAAGCGCTGGGAACGGTCGACGGACAGAGAACGGAATCGGTTTATGTCCGGGATGTGGATGGTCTTGTGTCTCGACCTGACGGAAACAATGTCTCAATGGACCGGGAGGGACTTCAGCTGGCCGAGGCACAACTCAAGTTCAGAACCGGAGTAGCGCTGATGCGGCTTGAAAACCAGCGCGTGATGGACGCCATTCATGCGGACAAATAACGAGCAGCAGGTAACGCGCGAGGCAGCAGATGAACCTATTTGGATTGATGGACGCTTCAGGATCGGCAATGCAGGCAGAACGCCTTCGCGCCGAAGTTGTTGCCGCCAACATGGCTAATGCGGAGACGACGCGCACTGAATCGGGCGGACCGTACAAAAGGCAGCATGTGGTATTCGCAGCGAATCCGACCAATCAGGAATTCTTTAGTTCTTTGAGCAAGGCGTCGCAGGCGGCATTGCAGCTCACGAATGATACGGAGCCACCGGGCGGAGTACATGTAGCCCAGGTATTCGAAGACGGTGCGCCACCGCTGAAGCGCTATGACCCGGGCCATCCTGATGCCGGGGCCGACGGGTATGTGGCCTATCCGGACATTAATCCACTCACAGAGATGGTGGACCTGATGGGAGCTACGCGTGCATATGGGCTGAACAGCTCGGCCGTGCAGGCAGAAAAAGGCATGATCACCTCGGCTCTTGACATTGCCAGATCCTAGAGACTGGGAGAAGAACATGAACGCGGCGATTCAAACGACCAACGTTGCAGGCGCAGGCTTGACGAACGCAATCCCATCGATCGCGCAGTTGCCCGGCGCTGAGAAGTCGGCCAAGGCGGAAGGTTCCCCTTTCAGCGATCTCCTGACCGATGCTATCGGCAAAGTGGGCCAGCTGGAGGATCAGGCGCGAACCGCGGTGAACGGATTGATCGCCGGCTCGGGCGTGGATGTGCACCAGGCGATGATCGCCAGCGAAAAGGCGAGCATGGCATTTGAGATGGCGCTCGCGGTACGTAACAAGGCCATTCAGAGCTATCAGAGCGTAATGAGCATGCAGTTCTAAGAGTCACACGAAGCGACGGAAGCGGCAACGCACAGAGCAGGCAATTGCGGGCGTGCCCGCAATTGGAAACGGCAGGATAGAGAGATGGCCGCTCCAGGGACACAGTTGGAGAAAAGAGCGCCGGCTGGTGAAGCCGCGCCGTTGCAGGCAGGAGTCGCAGCGCTGTGGACGCGTGCGCGACTTGGCTGGGCGGCAATGCCGCCGCAGCAGCGCAGCTGGGCCATCGCCGCAGCGGGCACGCTGGTCATACTGTGCGGAGGAATGCTCTGGTACGGGCTGCGTACCGACTGGCGAACGCTATATGCGGGGCTTGATCCGGACGATGCGCGCCAGGTCGGCCTGACCCTGACCCAGGCTCAGATTTCTTACGATGTGGCCGAGAACGGTACGACGCTGCGAGTTCCGGCTGCGCAACTGGACAAGGCACGCCTTGCAACGGCCGCAAAGGGTGTCAAAAGCGGCCGAATGGGATTCGAACTTTTCGACAAGCCAAACTGGGTCGGGTCGGAGTTTGATGAGCAGGTGAACTATCAACGCGCGCTTGAAGGGGAACTGGAGCACACCGTAGGATCCCTGGCCGATGTTGAATCGGCGCGCGTGCACCTGGTCTTGGCGCACGACTCCCTCTTTCGCGACCAGGACCGTCCGGCCAAAGCTTCCGTGGTGCTGAAGTTGCGTCGCGGAGCCCTTGCCGATGGCGAGGCTGACGCAATCCGCAACCTGGTCGCATCTGCGGTCGATGGTCTTGGCGCGGATCATGTCGTTCTTGTGGATGCATCGGGGCGCCTGCCCCTTGGGCCAAAGTCGCCCGATGCGCTGCAGTTGGGTGCGGAGCAAGCCCTTGAAGATAAGGTGATCTCCACGCTCGAACCCGTGACCGGAGTGGGGAACGTGCGCGCTTCAGTGACCGTGGAATACGATCCGCGATGCACTGGAGGAGACGAGGGAGAGCTACGACCCGGCCCAGTCCGCGACGCTTTCGATGGAGCGCAGCGAACAAACCAGCGGCGCACAGACGATCGCAGCCGGGGTTCCGGGGACGGCGTCAAATGCTCCCAATTCCCAGGCACTTCCTGTATATCCCAGGCAGACGACCCAGCCGCAGACATCGAAGACCGAGTCGGGAACCTATGGTGTATCGAAGACGGTTCGCCACCTCGTTGAAAACCCCGGAAAGGTTCGTCGACTTACCGCCGCCGTCGTGGTCAACGACCGCCTCATCCAAGCCCCGGGCAAAGGAATCGCCGGAAAGTGGCAGCCGCGCTCGGCCGAGGAGTTGAAGAATCTCTCAGCATTGGCCCAGGCCGCCGTCGGGTTCGATGCGTCCAGAGGGGACACTGTGACGGTGCAGGATTTGTCCTTTGAAGAGAATCGCGCGCAGCCTTTGCCATCTACACCGACGCAGATGCTGTCAAAGCTGGAGAGTTTTCCTGTGCTCGTGAAGTACCTGAGCCTGCTGATAGGGTTGATGGTCGTGCTTGCTTTTGGCGTGCGGCCGGCGCTGCGAAGAGCCGCTGGAGAATTGAAGAACACGTCTCACGCGCTCCCTTCAAGCGTGACCGCTGCAAATCAGGCAGTTCTACCTGAGCCAGCGGCGCCGGACCCGGGACGAGTCCGCGCGCAAGAGATTTTTGAACAGGTAGCCACGCAGATAAAGCATGAGCCCGCGCAGAGTTCACGGCTGCTGCAAAGCTGGATTCACTCAGAATAGGGCATAAATCCGTCGCTCGATGGCATCGCTCGATAGGAGCATACGGGACCGGGTGTCCAAGTAAGGCAAGAAAGGCAAAGAATCTTGGCTGCGGATGGCGTCGATTTCGGAGAAGCAGCGCAGAGCAGAGCCGCGAATTTATCTGGCGCGCGCAAGGCGGCCGTTCTCCTGATGGCAGTGGGAGAAAACCTGGCAAAGGAGATCCTGCGGACGTTGCCGGAAGCGGACGTTGAGCGATTGACAGAGGAGTTTGCAGACCTTCGCGGCATTACGCCAGAGGTCTCTGCGGCTGTCCTTGAGGAGTTCTGGGAACTGCTGGAGTCGCAAGGCTTCATCATGCATGGAGGCCTCGATTATGCCAGTCGCCTGCTGGCCGAAACATTTGGCAAACAGCGCGCCGAAGACCTGATGATGCAGTTGCGCCGCGCGCAGGAAGCCGAACAAGGAAACCTGGCGAAACTGCAGCGCACCGACCCCCAGCAGCTTGGCAAACTGCTGGATGCCGAACATCCGCAGACGATCGCACTGGTGCTGGCACATCTTGACCCCAAGCGAGCCTCGATGGTGCTGAGTAATCTAAGCGAGGAGCACAAGGTAATTTCAATTCAACGCCTCGCCGAAATGCGGCAGTTCTCTCCTGAAATGGCGCAAAAAGTCGCGCATATTCTGCACCGGCGCCTCGAAGCCGTAGGGGACACCGGCAGGAAGAGCTACTCGGGATTCAAGGCGGTAGCTGATCTGATGAATCGCCTGAATGCGGAGGAGTCGAAGCGCATTCTAGAGGTAATCGAGGACGGGCAGCCTGAGCTAGCCCTCGGCATCCGCAACTTGATGTTCACGTTTGAAGACCTTGTTACGGTTCCGGCGGCGTCCATTCGGGAGATTGTCTCCGGTGTAGACAAGAAGCAGCTGGCGATGGCCCTTCGCGGAGCCAACGAAGAACTGCGTGCAGCTGTTTTCAAGTCGATGAGTGCGCGCGCGGTCGAGATGCTGAAGGAAGATATGGAAGTTCTCGGTCCAGTGCGCTCGCGCGAGGTAGCGCAGGCGCAGCAGGAGATCTTGAATCTCGCGCGGCGCCTTGAAGCGGAGGGCAAGGTGGTTCTCAAACTCGAAACCGGCGACGAGATGCTTGCCTGAGCTCACATGATTCAAGGATTGGAAAGCTTGCGAAATCGAAGGGCAACTCAAGTAGAAGTATTCCAGTATCCGGCCAGCGCCAAGCCGCTTCCGATGCTTTGGGAAGATCTTTCCGAAGCCGGAGAGGCATCGTCACTCATGAATACCGCAGATGGCGGCAGAGGCTGCGCAGAACCAGATAGCGCTCCGGGCGCCCCGGACACATCTCCAGTTGAAGAAGCACGGTTAAGCTACGAGGCTGGACGGGAGCAGGGCATTCGGGAGGGACGTGAATCGGAAAAAAATGATCAGGGTGCGGGGTTACAGGAGATCGACAGGAAACGAATGGAGCAGGTTGCGGAGTTAGGGAACCGGTTGGCGGGGGAGCGAGATCAGTTTCTGCGAACCGTCGAACAGGAAGTCGTCAGACTTGCGCTGGCCATCGCAGCACGCATTCTCAGGCGCGAAGCGCAGACGGACCCGCTGTTCCTGGTTGGCGCAGTGAGGGTGGCACTGGGGCAGCTTGCGGCAACGATGCAAGTTCGACTGTGCGTTCCAGCGGAAGAATCCGCCCTTTGGGCCAAGACGCTGGCGTATATACCGAATCTCAAAGTGAAGCCGACAGTCGTTCCCGATGATTGCATGCGGCCTGGAGATTGCACGATCGAAACCGAGATGGGCTCTGTGGATCTGAGCCTGGGTGCGCAACTTCATCATATGGAAACCGCGTTATTAGACGGAGGGCTCGCGGCAAAATCAGGGGCAGGTGGGGATACATTGCCGGAAGAACAAGAGGGCGAGCTGTGAGCGGAATTCTGGATCGCCATCTATCGCAAGTACAGACCCTGCAGCCCTGGCGATGGCGCGGACAGGTTGTGGAGTCGATCGGCCACACCATCGAATCGGCCGGGCCCGTTGCCTCAGTCGGTGAATGCTGCGAGATTGAAGATCGCGATGGGGCGAAACATCTCGCCGAGGTTATCGGGTTTCGTGGTTCGCGCGTCATCTCGATGCCCCTCACAACCACGGACGGCGTTCGGTTCGGAGATGGAGTCACCGCACTGGGTTGTGGTCCCGAGGTCATCGTCGGCGAAGGCGTAATCGGGCAGATCCTCGACGGTATGGGTGCCCTGCTGGATAGGCGAAAAATCGTTGGCGAGACAGAGAGATTGCCGCTCGAGGGCAACTTGCATACGCCCACGGATCGGATACCGATTCAGGTTCCGCTGGGCACGGGAATCAAGGCTGTGGATGGGTTGCTCACGGTAGGTCGTGGACAACGCATAGGCATCTTTGGTGGGTCCGGCGTGGGCAAGAGCACGCTGATCGGCATCATGACACGAAACACCGAAGCAGACGTCACCGTCGTAGGCCTGGTGGGCGAGCGGGGCCGCGAGGTGCGCGAATTTGTGGAGAGGGCACTGGGCAAAGAGGGACTTGCGCGCTCCGTGGTGGTGGTTTCGACGTCCGACCAGTCTCCACTGATGCGCATGCGTGCGGCCATGACCGCAACCACGATTGCCGAGTACTTTGCCCGGAAAGGAAAGGCTGTTCTGCTGGTACTGGACTCTCTAACCCGCTTCGCCATGGCCGCACGGGAGATTGGGTTGGCGGCTGGTGAACCTCCGGCAGCGAAGGGCTACACGCCGTCTGTCTTCAGCCGGCTTGCAAAACTCGTGGAACGGGCCGGCAATTTTCCCTCTGGGTCCATCACAGCGTTCTATACGGTTCTGATGGAAGGAGACGATCAGCAGGATCCGATTGTGGATGCCGTTCGTTCACTCCTAGATGGTCACGTCGTGCTTTCGCGGAAGCTGGCCGCGGAGGGATGGTATCCACCAATCGAGTTGCTTGACTCGATCAGCCGCTTAATGCCGGCCGTCACCCAGAAGAATCATCGTGAACATGCAGCGATCTTCCGGCGCATGATGGCGACCTACGCGCGCTCAGAAGACCTGGTACGGATTGGCGCGTACAAGGCCGGCGCCGATCCGGACCTGGACAGGGCGCTCAATTCCCGAAGCGCAATGCGGGAATTCATGGTGCAGACAGGCGCGGAGCGATTGAGTTTTCAGGACTGTCTGCGCCGGCTGTCGGCGGTGGTTGAGGAGATTTAGCGCATGGCGATCTCCAGAAGCATGCGCCGATTACTCTCCATCAGACAGGCCGAAGAGGAGCAGAGCCGGATGCGGATGGAGTCTGCTCTCGTGGAGTTGCATTACCTCGATGAAGCGCTGATGACAACGCGCAGGCGTGCGAGACTTGCCCGGGCGCTGGTCGCGTCGAGTGTGCAAACTGGGGAGTGCCTGGACAGAATTGCCGGCTTGGAGGAGATCGCGATGGCCGATCGACTGATGAAAATCCTTGCGGAAAGAATCGGCGCGGCGAGGAGAGAAGCGGGAGAAATGCGACGGGAATTCCTCGCAAAACGGGTGGAGCGACGTCAGGTTGAAACGTTGTGCGACGCAATGACGGCTCAGGACGCGGTAGAGGCGAAGCGAAAAAACCAAATGGCGCTCGACGACTGGCACCGCACGCAAAGAAGGACGAATACGAAAATCAAGGCGTTGCGCGGTAATTCTGACATTCCTCTAACCCGATGAAAACCCAATTGGCATGTCATCTGCTCTATGACTGCGCATGAACGTTGCCTGCGAAACCGGAATTCAGAGTCGTGGGCCGATTTCTGTTCAACCCGCGGTCAACTCTTTATTTGCGGGGGGCCCTGTGCCACTGAGGGTCGACTCGACTTCGGCTTCGCCCGAGGACGCTGAAGGGTTCAGTGCAGAGTGGCACGCAATTCTTGGCAGCTTGCGAGCTAATCTCGGCGCGGAAGATCCACAGGAGATGGGGACATCAGGCATGCAGGGCGCAGTTATCGCTTGCGCGAACTCCGGCACAACACCTCGGAATGGATTACCTGACATGAAAGGTCGCCAGGCGAGCGTGGCGGGCAGATTCGTGCTGAAGGCGCCGAATGCATCTGAGCTGCCGGGTTCGGTATCGAGAACCATTTCAGGGAAATCGACCGACATTTATCTTCTTCCCGGCTCAACTTCGAATCAGCAGGCGGAGCGAATCGGTGCAGATGATTCCGATCTGCCTCTGCAAAAGTTCTCCTGCGGGAACAAGCAGTCCGCAAAGTTACAGACAACAGCCGATACAAATCCGTCGGCCTCTGCGACCAATCCGGCGCTTATGCCGTCTCCCGCAGGCACGCCGCCTCTAGGTTCAGTGCCGTTGTCCGCCAATCCATCGGAAGCAACACTGTCTCCGCGAGATGTTTCGATTCCGATGGAGAAGCCGACGGACAACGTCAGCAGAAAAACAGCCGCACCGACGTTCGACGTATTGGCAAATCGAACTGGCGGCGGAACACCCAACGTCTCCGCTGGCTCAAATTTGGAACTCGAACGGCAGACATCGTCAGCAACTTCACTGACTCAGTTTGCGCCGCAGGGCGCAGGCGACGAGTTGGGTCAGGAAAATCGGCCCATCTCCATTCGTTCGGAGAATGCGGCGGCCGCATCTTTCAGTCCTTCGGCAAGAAAGCAGCCGTTGGTCCATAGCAGTTCCAACGAGCGACCGGTGATTTCAACCGCCAGCAAGAATCTCAGCGTCTCAAGCGCCTCTGCGGAGACCACTTTCGAGACAACAACGAGAAGCGCTTCGCCATCAGCCGGGGCAAAGGAGGCTGAATTGTTCCAGCGCGATCGCGTCAGCATCGGAGCGGCGGCGATGCCCCTGTCTGCGAAAACGTATTGGGGAATACCCTCGACGCATTTGAACAATTCCGCGGCGGGAACGCAAACTCCCGGAGAGTTTCAGGCCGGACAAAGCGCATCTGTTCCAGCGGTCGCGGTCGCGACAGCATCGGGTAACGGTTTCTCCGTATCCGCGCAGCAGCAACACACCTCCACGCATGAGGCATTTGCAACCATCGATGCGGGAACCGACGACGCGGCTGCAAAGTGGGCAACCGCCGGGGAGCATCGCGCTGAAGCCGGCTTTCAAGACCCGTCACTTGGCTGGGTGAGCGTCCGCGCGCAGGCAGGCGCGGGAGGCATACATGCCGCCGTGGTTCCAGCATCGGATGTTGCCGCGCAGGCGCTCAGCGGCCATCTTGCAGGATTGAACGCGCATATGGCCAACCAGTATGAACACCTGAATCCTGTCACCCTTTCAGCTCCCGACACGGGGTTGAACAGCCAGAACGCAGGGCGCGAGACACCGCAGGGAGATCACCGAAACAACACCGGCCACGATGAACAGCGTCAGGCATTGGAGCAGCTTGAACCAACTCGAGCAGAGCCTGCACCGCGCTCTTTGCGGGGCTTGGCGGAAGCGCAGATGCCAGGCGCGGAGATGCCGGCACACGCCATAGGCCAGATCTCTCTTGACGGACACGTCTCGATCGTTGTGTGACGCGGAGCTTAGAGGAACGGAACTCGGATCAACGCACTCAGGCAATAGGAGATTGGGAGGAAGAAATGGCCACACAGATCGCTGGAATCTGGAACCAGCTTTCGGCAGCGCACAGCTCGAACAACGCGCAGCCCATCAAGAGCCAGGATACCGGCGCAACCAGCAGTTCAAGCGATGATTCTGCAACCATCTCGGCAAATGATTTTCTGACCCTGTTGGTGACGGAAATGCAGAACCAGGATCCGACAGCCGATACCGATCCGAACGAATACATCAATCAACTGGTCCAGGTAAATAGTCTTGAGCAACTGATCTCCATCAATCAGACGCTCACCACGGATTCCACCGCGAACCCCGTCAGCCCGGGCGTCAAAACCGAAGGCACGCAGCCAGCATCGGCCGAACCCACCCTGCCGCGCCTGGCCAACGGGAATCTTACCATCCCGGCAAACAATCCGGCAGCACAGCGCGTCGCGGAGTCGTTGACCACCTAATCGAAGGGGTTGTGACACCAAGCGAAAGTCGCCGCGTTTCACTCACAATTGGCAGCACAGACCAAATCATCGTAGAGGAGAGGCAACATGGCAAGCTTTTACATTCCGCTGACCGGGTTGAACGCAGATTCGACTGCACTGAATACGATTGCGAATAATCTGTCCAACATGAATACCACGGGCTACAAATCGCAATCGGTCAACTTTTCAGATTTGTTCTATCAGCAAGTTGGAGAAGCCGGCTCGGGTGATCCCATCCAGCGGGGTTCGGGAACCCAGGTTGCCTCCATCGAGACGGATTTTTCAAATGGCTCGCCTAATACAACCAACGTAGACACCAACGTCGCCCTGCAAGGCAGCGGCTTCTTTGTGGTCGGCAGTGGCAGCGATACTCTTCTTACCCGGGATGGCGACTTCTCGCTGGATCTGAACGGAAACCTGATCACTTCAAACGGGCTGAGCGTCATGGGCTTTCCGGCCGTGGATGGGATCGTGAATACCAACGCGCCGCTCGCGCCGGTAAACATCCCGGTGGGAGAGGTCGAGCCACCAAGTGCAACGACCACGTTCGGCATGACGGCAACTCTCGATTCGGCAGCCAATGTCGGCGATCAACTCTCAGGCAAGATCCAGGTATTCGACTCGCTGGGGAATGCGTATCAAGCCCAGGTCACGTACACCAAGACCGCAACCAACACATGGTCGTATAACGTCACGCTTCCAGATACACTCGCTGCGAACAGCACTAGTGTCGGAGTCATAAACACGCAGGTCTATAACTTCGGCACGAGCGGCGGAACGCTCGCCGGCGTCGACCCGTCAACGAACCTGACGATTACCGGCCCCAATGCAGGAGGCGTTTCAACGACGATCAACGCGCCTACCGTTACGGCCGGCGAACCTGTGAGCACCTATGCCACAGATCTGCAGAATGCCCTGAACGCGGCAGGGATTACCGCCACAGCGACTGCGACGCCGGCGGGACAGTTGACCATCACCGGAGCCAATATCACTATTTCGGGAAGCGTAATTCAGGATCCCGTCGCTTCCGCGTCCGCTACGGGATCATTGACCTTTGACTCGAACGGGAATCTTGTAAGTCCCTCCACAAACGTGACCGGAATTACCTTTTCCGGGCTTTCAGACGGGGCTTCAAACATGAACATGACATGGAATCTGTTCGGGGCGGATGGCTCATCCACGCTAAGCCAGGTAGTGGAACAGGCATCATCCGTTTCTTCCTCAATCCAAAATGGCTTCACCAGCGGAAACTATAACGGTTTTACGATCGGCTCGGATGGAACCGTGACGGCAACATTCAACAACGGGCAGAAGCTGAATGTCGGCCAGTTGGCCTTGGGCAATGTCGTCAATCTCCAGGGTCTGCAGGACGGCGGCAATGGAGATTATGCGACGACGCTCGCCAGCGGTACCGCAACGATCGGAGTTTCGGGAACATCAGGTCTCGGAACCATGCAAGGTGGAGCGCTGGAAGCTTCAAACGTGAATATCTCGGCCGAGTTTTCTGACCTAATCATTGCCCAGCGAGCCTTCGAAGCGAATTCAAAGGCCGTGACCACGTTCGACACCATCACGCAGGAAACCATCAACATGATTCACTAGGGTGTCCAGGGTTGGATTGAAGACGATCTATGTGAAAACGCCTCGTCGTGACTCGCGTTGATTATCCCCCTCAAGCGCATCTCTTTGAGACTCGAAATGTACACTGACAGTACTTCGAATTTCTTCCCTTTTCCGATTTCGCTGCGTGGCTTTCTCTGCAGGATTCGAAATGTACACTGGCAGTACTTCGAGAGCACTTGCCGTACGCTCAAGAAAGCAGAGAGGGCTTATGGAATGCGCATTGTTTATCTGGCGGTAGTTCTTCTGACACTCTCAACGGTGGGCGATGCTCAGGCAGCGCCAGCTGCAATCTATAGCGATCCGCCCGCAGATCCGGCGCACCCGGCCGGCATGGTCGTCCTGCACATTCCCAGTCATGGGGTTCTGATCAATGGCATCGTGTACACTCCCGCGGGCACAGGCCCTCATCCGACGATTGTTATCTGCCATGGCCTGCCGGGAAATGAGAAGAATCTCGACCTCGCCCAGGCGTTACGGCGTGCCGGCTGGAACGCCGTGACCTTCAACTACCGTGGGTCGTGGGGAAGCCCGGGAACATACAGATTCGCGCAGAACCTCGAGGATGCAGACGCCGTGCTTACCTACCTGCGTGAACCATCGACCGCGGCCAAACTGCAGATCGATACGAAGCGAATCGTGCTCGCCGGTCACAGCATGGGAGGATGGGTAACGGTAATGACCGCGGCGCACGATCACGCTCTGGCTGGGGCTATCTTGATCAGCGCAGCCGATATGGGCCTCCTCGGAGAAATGAACCACGACAAACTGGTCGCAGAGATGGCTGACAACATGGAGGGTCTCGCCGGAGTCACAGCAGAATCCATGGCAAACGAGGATGCTCAGAAGTCCAAGGCATTCGGGTTCGCCAATGCTATTCCTGGACTGAAAGATGTGCACCTGCTTGTCCTCTCCGCGAATGATGGACTCGCGCCGCAGACCGATGCGCTCATTCAGGCTGTCCTGGCCGAGGGCGGGCACAACATCAAGTCAGTCCACGCGGCAACGGATCACAGCTGGTCTGATCGGAGAATTTTTCTCGAGAGCACAATCATCGACTGGCTTTCCACCCTACAGTGAAAGACCGCGCCATCCACCGGATCAAGCGGACTTCGCCGGGCGCACCTCGATGAACAGTCCCTTGCCGTTGGCGAGGGCATGTCCATCGTCGCCGAAGATCGTGGCCTCGACCCAGTGTTTACGCCCCTCATCTCTGACGATCCGTCCCTCCATGCGAATCTGCACGCGCGATGGGACGGGGCGCTTATAGTCGACTTCCAGGTGACGCGTCATCGCCGTGAGGCCGCGAGCGCGAACCGCCTTGCTCATGGTTTCGTCGAGAAGCGTAGCGATGATCCCGCCGTGAAGAAAACCCGGATGACCCTCGAAGGAATCAGGAATGACAGCGGGACAAACCACAGTCCCGTCTTCCGCAAGAAGGAACTCCAGCTGAAGCCCCTGTGGATTGGCCTCTCCGCAGCCAAAGCAGCGGTTCTGAGCGCCATGAGCCAGTGGGGTGAGATTGTCGAAATGCGGCTTCATCATCGCGCCGTCTCCCCGGAGAGCACGCGTGCGAAAACATCGGCATCGACATTTCCACCCGTCAGGACAACGCCCATGCGCTTGCCGCGATTTGCTTCCCGTTCCTGCATTGCGCCTGCCAACGCTGCGGCTGCGGCGCCCTCAGCAACATTATGCGTGTCCTGAAAGATTGCTCGCATAGCGACCGCAATGTCAGCATCGGAAACCTCCACGATCCGTGTCACGTTTTTCCAAATGATCTGCATGGCATAAGCATTTGGAGTGCGGCAGGCCAGTCCATCGGCAAGCGCGGTGCGCGACGGAGCCTCGACAATCTTGCGCTGCGAGAAGCTCAGCGCGTAGGACGGCGAACCGGACGCGACCACTCCCACGATCTCCGTCTGAAGCCCCAGGACATTTCGAGCGGCAGAGAAGCCCGAGATCGACGAGCCTAGCCCGATCGGCACATAGACCCGGTCGAGCGTCGGCGCAGACTGAAGGAACTCCAGTGCGTAGGTCGCCGTGCCCATCACCAGCCGTTCGTGAAACGAGTCAATCATGAGGAAACCGCGCTCAGCCCCAAGCACTCGCGCATATTCGAGCGAGTCCTGAAAATCCTGTCCACACTCCACAAGTTCGGCGCCTTGTGCGATCATCGCGCGATTCTTTTCGACGCTATTGCCGTACGGCACCACGATGATGCACTTGATGCCATGCAGGCGCGCCGCCATCGCGACACCCTGGCCGTGATTACCGCGCGTGGCAGCGATCACGCCTTTCAGCGCAGGCTGCGTCTTTCGGAGCCAATCGGTATAGATCAGGGCGCCACGAATCTTGAAAGCACCCACCGGCGTGTGGTTTTCATGCTTGATCCAGACTTCCGCTCCCAGACGCTGGTTGATGAGGGGCCAGCTGTATTGGGGAGTCGGCGGCATGTAGCGGTAAAGAACATCCTGGGCCTCGCGAATCTCGGCCAGAGAGGGAAGCATCATGGCTCCAGCATATCGAATCGGTCGCGCCTCTAGAATGAAGTGAGATGATTCATCAGCGCTCTTTCTCGATTCTCTGCATCTCTGTTTGCGTCGCCACAATGATCGCTGGGTGTCACGCGGTCACGCCTCTCACGGCACAGGAGGCTGAAGGGAAGCACCTGTACGAAGTCCGCTGCGCTCATTGTCACGAGGAGAACGATCTCGCCCTGAAGAAAGTCCCTCCCGATCTCCACGGCGTTTTCAAGAGCTCCGCGCTGCCCAGCGGCGCTCCGGCAACGGATGCGGGAGTGCGGCACGTAGTTCTCGCGGGCAAGGGAATGATGCCCTCATTCAACGGCCGATTCGACGATACACAGATGGCCGCTCTACTTGCGTATCTGCACACCGGCCTGCGTTAATCTAGGCGGCCAGCAACCGCCCCGCTTCATCTACTCATACCGAATAGCCGTCATCGGACTAATGCCCGCTGCGCGCCAGGCTGGAATTATGCAAGCGATGGTCGCAACAAGTGAAAGAACAAATGTCGCACCAAGCAACAGCAGGGGATCGCGCGAACTCTCCGCTGCCCAGTTCGCCATCACTTTATTCAATGCGATCGTCAGCGCCACCCCCGCCGCAATTCCCGTACCAACGCTTACTACGGTCGACCGGAAGACGATCCCAAGCACGTGGCCTTTCTTCGCCCCCAGCGCGATGCGGATGCCAAACTCATTCGTTCGCTGCACAACCGTGTAGGCCACAACGCTGTACAGTCCAACCGAGGCGAGCGCGAGAGCCAGTGCCGCAAACGCTCCGAAGAGCCACGCGACGAGCTGACCACGCGCCCATTCCGGTGTCCTCGTAATCCAATGCTGAAGATCCCGCACGTCATTGTTCGTCTGCTGATCGGGATCGATGGAGTTCACCGCCGAACGAATGGAGTGCAAGAGTTTCAGTGGTGACCCATCGGCGCGAACGAGGACTTGCATATACATTCCCATGGCCACCGGGTAAGGAACGAACACTTCGGGGAAGACCGGCTTGGAAAGCCCTTCATCAAGCTTGTCGCCTGTCACGCCCACGATCAGCAAACCATCTTCGATGCCCTGCGCTGTCAGCAAATAAGGAGGCTGAGGCTTCAATTCAGGAACCTTGATCGTATGGCCAACAGCATCGCCGGCAGGGAAGTAGCGCTTCACAAATGCCTGGTTAACCACAGTGACCGCTGCGCCGCGGCGGGTTTCCGCTTCGTCCCAGAATCTACCCTGCATAAGCGGAATTCTCAATGCCGGGAAGTATTCCTTGCTGACCATATTGAAACGTATCGATTGATCCCCGGAAGAGGGCCTGCCCACAATTTCGAACTTGGTTTTGAATCCATTGTCAGGCGGCGTCGCGTTACTAGAGACCGCCGCGAGTTTCACGCCGGGAACCTCTGACACCTTGTCATAGATCTGCTCGAAGTAGGCTGCTCGCTCCGGCCACGTCTTGTATGTGCCGTCGTGAATTGGAATTCCGACCGACATGATGTTATGCGGGTCGTACCCCAGTCTCATATGCGCCACGTGGAGGAAGCCCTCGATCGCCGCGCCCGCGCCTGCCATCATCAGCAGCGTGAGCGCAATCTGGCCGCCAATCAGGATTGAGTGCGTTCTGCGCCCTTTTACATCTCCGGTCGTTTTCCGCGTATTCGATTGCATGATCTGGCTGACCTCAGGTCGCGAAAGCTGCCAGGCCGGCCAGAGACCGAACAGAATCCCGGTAGTTACCGCGACAAGAATCGAAAAGATCAGCACAGGCACGTTGATTTGAATTGCGGCTTCGTGCGGGAACGAGAACTCTGGAAGATTTGCAACAATCACGGAGATGGCTTTATAAGCGAGCAACAGGCCCAGCCCTGCGCCGGTCAGCGAAAGCAATAAAGACTCCGTGAGCAACTGACGGACAATCCTCGACTGGCTCGCTCCGATAGCCGAACGCACTGCAAACTCGTGCTGCCGTGCAGTTGCCCGGGCAAGAAGCAGAATGGAGACGTTCCCGCAGCCGATCAACAGCAGCAGCGCAACCGAACCAAACAGCAGGTAGAGAGTGCCTCCGAGTTGCTTGACGAAATCCTCGTTGAGACCAACCACATGAAGGTGCTTCCAATCTTGCGGGAAATGCTTTGGCGTCTCTTTTGCGAATTGAAGAAGGAGCGGCTCAAGCGCTGCGTCGGCCTGTGTGTGCGTGATCCCCGGCTTCAGGCGAATACCAGCATAGAAACCCTTCACCTGGTCGCCGTTGATCTTCAGCGGAAGGTAGACGTCGCCGTCACCCCAGGTAAATCGCGAGCCAGCAACCCCAACGACGGTGTAGTTCTTGCGCACCAACTGGAGCGTCTTACCGAGAACCGAGGGGTCGCCGTTGAAGTGCCTCTGCCAAAACTTGTAGCCCAGCACGACAACCGGTTGCGGATCCTGCCCGTCAATCGCGTCCGAAGGTTGTAGACCCCGTCCGAGCGCGGCTGGAACGCCGAGAAAGTTAAAGCCATTGGAACTGAGATAGACGCCTGCCACATCCTCAGGCAAGTCTGCTCCCGTGACTGTCAGGCTCCAGTCATCCTCAAGGAATGTGTCTTCGACTACGGGCGACTTGCGAAGTTCCTGCCATTGCGACCCAGTCACTCCGAAGCCGTTCAGATCACCCGAGGGCATCGTCAGGCGCATATGAATCATGCGATCAGGAGCCTTGTAAGGGTACGGATCCATCAGAATCGCATAGACCACGCTGAACACCGCCGTGGTGGCTCCAATGCCCAGCGCCAGCGAGACGATCGCCGTAAGCGTGAACCCGGGCATCTTGATGAGTTGCCGAACGGCGAAACGAATATCCTGAAACACGGTCTTCATGGGCGCTCCTTCAACGCGAGATCGTCAAGCGGGCCACTGGAAGCAAATGCCGAATCCGTCGGGGTCTTTCAGGTAGAGCTGTTTCATGCCGTACCACGCCACCTTGGGCGGATCGGCCTTGAATCCTTGCGAAACAAGATGCTGGTAGGCGCCGTCTACATCTCGGCATCCGAAATAGAGGCATGTGTCCTGATGTCCGGCCCAGCGTCCCGCATCCGGCGCCGCCGGCACATCGTCCGGGTCGTAGGCCGTGTTCAGCATGATCGTCGCGTTTGAAAGCTTTAGCATCGCCCAGCCAACGTCATCGGGATCAGGCGATTTCGTCTCGGACTTCCCGGTGATCTTAAAGCCGAGCAGGTCGCGATAGAAACCGATTGATCGTGGCATGTCGAATACCTGAATCAGGGGTGCGATACCCTCAACCTCAATCGCCATTGCGAGGTACCTCTCGGAGAGGCAGCGCCCGTGCGCAGCTGGGCCTGCGCTTTCTGCGCAGCACGCGCGAGCCCAATGGAGACGTTACGCAAGTTGTTGATTTAACGTTCCGAGGCCTCAGAGTTGCGCCAGGGCATTGTGCGATTCCGGTGCGTGGTGTCCAGAATTGGACGTGTTTTCCTCCTCCACGCCATCGAACGGAGTGGACCAGTACCTAAGATTTGTGCAGAAGAAATGCTCTATACTCAGACTTACTATGGCGCCCGAAAAAACCTTCTACCTTGAGACTTTCGGGTGCCAGATGAATGCCCATGACTCCGAAAAGGTTATTGGCACATTGCTGCATGAGGGCTACCGCCAGGTCGAGACCGAAGAAGATGCGGGCCTGATTCTCTACAACACCTGCTCCATCCGCGACAAAGCCGAACAAAAGGTCTTCAATCGCCTCAACGACTATAAGAAGCTGCATAAGGCCGGCAAACGCTTCGGCGTGCTTGGCTGTGTAGCACAGCAAGAGGGCGAAAAGATCTTCGAGCGCGCGCCGTACGTCTCGCTTGTATCCGGATCGGCCTCTTACCGCAAACTGCCAGAAATGCTCAACCGGCTAGAAGCCGGCGAGAACCGCATTACCGGCCTCGACGACCGCCAGACCGACGAGACATTCGAAACGGAATTTACCTCGCGCCAAAACCCCTACCGCGGATACATCACCATCATCGAGGGCTGCGACAAATTCTGCGCGTACTGCGTGGTTCCGTATACGCGCGGCAAAGAGCGCAGCCGCGGATCGTCATCTGTGCTGAGCGAAGCACGGCGCATCGCCGACCAGGGCTACACCGAAATCCAGCTCCTCGGCCAGAACGTCAACAGCTACCGAGATCCGGAAGGGAAGTTGAGCTTCGCCGAACTGCTTGCCGCTGTCGGCCAGGTTGCCGGCATCCGGCGCGTCCGCTTCACTACCAGCCACCCCCGCGATTTCACCCGGGACATCGTCGAGGCCATCGATGCCGTCCCAACCTTATGCGATCACGTGCATCTGCCGGTGCAGTCCGGCTCATCGCGCGTGCTTAAAATGATGGCCCGCGAATACACATCCGACTGGTACCTCGAGCGCATCAGTTGGATCAAGGCTGCGAAACGCAGGATCTCGCTGTCGACCGATATCATCGTGGGGTTTCCGGGCGAAACACCCGACGATTTCATCCAGACGATGGACTTGCTGCAGGAGGTCCAGTACGATTGCGTCTTCGGCTTCAAGTACTCTGGCCGGCCCAACACACCGGCCCTCACGATGATCGATTCGGTTTCGGAAAGCGAGAAAGTCAAGCGCCTCCAGGTGCTGCTTGACCGTCAGCGAGAAATTCAGAGGTCAAACTACGCCAGGCATTTAGGGGAAGAGATGGAAGTGATGGTCGAGGGTATGAATCCCGCTCGCGGCCAGGTCGCCGGCAGAAGCACGCCAGAACAAGCCGGTGAACTTCACCACATCTCTGCCCATCGCACCGGCGCCAGGTTCGTATATGAGGGTAAAAATCACAAACACTTTTCCCAACAGCCTGGTCGGTGAGGCCGTCTAAGCAAAGGTAGCGAAGGGGAAACCATGGACATCGAAGTTCGAATCCGCGGTTTGATGATGGATCCATCCACCAACATGCCGATTGTTGTTCTCAAGGACGTCGGCTCCGATACCGTCATGCCCATCTGGGTCGGGATCTTTGAGGCCAACGCCATCGCCATTGAAATCGAGAAAGTATCCGCTCCGCGGCCGATGACGCATGATCTGACTCGGAATCTAATGCGTCACATGAATGCCCAGCTGGAACGAGATTGTAATTACAGAGCTTAAGGATGATACATTCTTCGCGCTTCTATGGATTCGCCAAGATGGCGAGCCCATGACAATGGATGCGCGGCCTTCGGATGCGATCGCCCTTGCGCTCCGTGCCGACTGTCCGATCTTCGTATCAGAACAGGTCATGCAATCCGCCAAGCTGAACATGGCAGGTCCGCCGGAAGGCCCGACAGCAGAGGAGTTGCGTGGCTGGCTCGAAGGTCTGAATGACGAAGATCTCGGCCGCTACAAAATGTAGGGAGGAGAGCAATTCCGCAGGTCTGTCCCATTCGTATCTTCAATTTCAGCAGAGGGATTGAGGCTAAAGCAGATTAGTCGCTTTAACTATACAGAATATCTGTTATCGGACATTGCATGACATCGGCAGCCTGAGCTTATCCGCCAAGTGCTAAATTGTGGCACCATGGCGGCGGCGTCCAGGGCCAATTGCCTTTCGTGCCCGTGGGTTACGCGGCGTCCAGCGCTCGCTCGATTACTCCGAGCAACTCAACAGGGGTAGCTTCGACGTATCACTTCTCCAGCGGCTTGTGCCATGCGGCAACGGGGGGGCAAGATGCGGCGGGTTTCCTAATAGCGCGAACTGGCATTCCCACCGAGGCGGGATGCTGAATCCTGATGCGTTCCAGCGGTCCAACGAAGACCCACGATTAATTTCGGATCTCTGCGAGAAGGCTCTCGACTTCGGCTTTCTGCTCCACCGTTAGCGGCAGCAGCGGCTGGCGCGGGTACCCGCCGTAGTAGCCGTTGAAGTCGCAGGCATACTTCACTGCTGCGATTCCCAGTTCCGCAGTGATTCGCTGGTTCGGCTTGGCGATTCGGTCCTGGCGCTCCTCAGCCAGCTTTGGATCGCGATCCTTCCAGGCGAAATACACCTCGTAGCAGGCTTCGGGGGCACACGCAGCCAAGCCCAGGATCGCGCCCGAGGCTCCAGCTTCAAGCGACGGAAGGATAATCGACGCCGATCCGGTGAGGACCTGGAACCCAATTTCCTTGGTGCGGGTCTTCAAGGGAGCCGATGGCGGCGCAACCGCCAACGCCGGCCCTCCTGCGAGGTCACCGGCCGACACAAACGTCGCGGGTAGAGTGACAACGCTATTCATCATCCTCGTGGTGACGGCCTCAAACACCGGTGTCACCGTCACCGTGCGTTTCGCGACGCCGCGCGTGGCTTCTACAATTCCATTGATCCGCTCAAGGCTTCCGCTCGAATCTTTGATGGCGATAATGTTCGGGTGGTGCGCGAGTTCCGCGACCATCTCCACTGGGATCTGGTAAGGCACGCAACGCGGAATGTTGTAGAGCACCACGGGCAACGGCGAGCGGTCGGCCACCGCGCGAAAATAATTGACCACCACCGACGGAGTCATTTGCGTGGAATAGTAAGTTGGTGTCCGCACCAGTACAGCGTCGTACTGGAACCTAGCAGCGGTCTCTGCGAGCTCGATAACTGCTCGAAGGCTCTCGCGATTCACGCCGGCGATCAGAACTTTCTCGGCAGCCGCAGCCTCTGCGGCGGTGCGCAGCACGTCCCGGGTTTCTGCGTCATCTAGCGCCGGAGCCTCACCTGTCGAGCCAAGCACCACCATGCCAGCAAGCTGGCTCCGCGAATATCGGGCTACGTTGGCCTCGAGTTTGCGGTAATAAACCCGCTCGTCCGGATAAAAAGGCGTGGTAATGGCGGCGAAAACACCCTCGATCAGCATGACTCTATCTTATTCGGTGAGACCGCTCAGTTCCCTTCCTGCACTTCTTTCGGATTCAGCAGGCTTTAGACTCATGCAGGTTCTGCAGCGCATAGACCGTAATAGTGTGCCGCTGCATCGCAGCGATCCCCTCCACGGCCGCCTGAGCAGCCGCGATCGTCGTTATCGTCGGAACACGCGCCAGCACAGCAGCTCGTCGAATGGCCTTCTCGTCGAAGAAGGTATCCTGCCCCCGCGGCGTGTTGATGATCAGCTGGATCCGATCGCCTTTGATCAGGTCCACGACATTTGGCCGGCCCTCCTTCACTTTGAACACCCGCTCAACCACCAAACCTGCGCGCTCCAGCACGTTTGCCGTTCCCTCGGTGGCCACCAGGTGGAAGCCCAGATGCACATAGCGGCGCGCCAGATCGATCGCCGCCGCCTTGTCGTGGTCGTTCACGCTGAAGAAGACCGTTCCGCTCGTCGGCAGCACCTGCCCGGCTGAAAGCTGCGCCTTCGCAAACGCCTCGCCAAAGGTCGCCGCCACGCCCATCACTTCGCCCGTCGATTTCATCTCCGGGCCCAGAACCGTATCGACGCCTGCGAACTTTGACCACGGAAACACCGGCGACTTCACGTAATAATGCGTGCCGGTTTCAAGGTCCTTGCCCGAAGCAAGCTGCTCCGGCAGCAACTCGCGCAATTTGCGCCCGGTCATCAACCGCGCAGCCAATCTTTGCCAGCGGGATGCCGGTCGCCTTCGAAACATACGGCACCGTGCGCGAAGCGCGTGGATTCACCTCGATCACGTAGACGTGGTCCTTGTCCATCCGCATCGCGCTGAATGGCAAACTGCAGATTCACCAGCCCCACCACCTTAAGCGCGAGCGCCAGCTTGCGCGTGTAGGTGCGCAGATGACTTCCAGCGTCTCTTCGCGAATGCCGACCGCGGGCAGCACGCAGGATGAATCGCCGGAGTGGATACCGGCCTCTTCGATGTGCTGCATGATTCCGGCGATGATCACGTCTTCTGAATCGCAGAGCGCATCAACATCCACCTCGACCGCATTCTCGAGGAAGTGATCGACCAGCACCGGCCGCTCCTGCGAGTACTCCACCGCCTGCTTCATGTACTCTGCCACGGCTTCCGCGTCGTAGGCGATCACCATCGCGCGTCCACCCAGCACGTAGCTGGGCCGCACCAGCACTGGGTAGCCGATGCGCTCACCGACGGCCAGCGCCTGTTCAACGCTGGTCGCAGTGCCGCCCGCCGGTTGGGGAATATCAAGTTCCTCAAGCAAGCTTTCCAAATCGCTTGCGATCCTCGGCCAGGTCAATGGACTCGGGCGACGTGCCGATGATCGGCACGCCGGCCTGCGCGCAGCCGCTGCGCCAGGTTCAGCGGAGTCTGCCCGCCAAACTGCACAATCATGCCGATCTTCGCGCCCGACTGCGCCTCGTGGTTGTAGACCGCCAGCACGTCTTCCAGCACCAGCGGCTCAAAGTAGAGCCGGTCGCTGGTGTCGTAGTCGGTCGAGACCGTCTCCGGATTGCAGTTCACCATGATGGTCTCGTAGCCGTCGTCCTTCAGCGCAAAAGCCGCGTGGCAGCAGCAGTAATCGAACTCGATTCCCTGCCCGATTCGGTTCGGGCCCGAGCCGAGAATGATGATCTTCGGCTTGTCCGTCGGCGGCGCTTCGTCCTCTTCGTCATAGGTCGAGTAGAGATAGGGCGTCATCGATTCGAACTCGGCGGCGCAGGTATCCACCAGCTTGAAGACCGGGCTTGATCCCCTTCCCTTCGCGCAGTTCCCTCACCTGCTTGACGCCCTCGTGGCCTTCGAGTTTCCACTCGGTGGCAATGCGTTCGTCGCTGAGGCCGAAGCGCTTCAGCTTGCGCAACTGCTCGGCGCCGATCGCTCTCCGGCGTCACCTCTGCGCAATGCCATCTGCGCCAGCGTCACTTCGCGAATCTGGTGCAGGAACCACGGATCCATTCCGGTGAAGCCGCGCCACTTCGCGCACGCTCATACCGCGCTCGAAGGCAAAGCGGATGTAACCCAGCCGCTCCGGCCGCGGCGTCACCAGCATCTGCGTCAGCCGGCGCGGCTCCAGAATTTCGGCGCCGGTCTTCTTGCCGGTTTCGAGCGCGCGCCAGGCCTTCATCAGCGCTTCCTTGAAGGTGCGGCCCATGGCCATCACTTCGCCGACCGACTTCATCTGCGGGCCAAGTGTGTCGTCTGCGCCGGGAAACTTTTCGAACTGCCACTTGGGAATCTTCACCACGACGTAATCGATGGTCGGCTCGAAGCACGCCGGCGTCTTGCGCGTAATGTCGTTGGGAATCTCGTCGAGCGTGTAGCCCACCGCCAGCTTGGCCGCGATCTTCGCAATCGGAAATCCGGTAGCTTTCGAAGCCAGTGCCGATGAACGCGACACGCGCGGATTCATCTCGATCACCGTCATCCGGCCGTCCACCGGATTCACCGCAAACTGCACATTCGATCCGCCGGTCTCGACGCCAATCTCGCGCATGACAGCAATGGCCGCGTCGCGCATCTTCTGGTACTCGCGGTCGGTGAGCGTCTGCGCCGGCGCCACGGTGATGGAGTCGCCGGTGTGCACGCCCATCGGATCGAAGTTCTCAATCGAGCAAATGATGATGACGTTGTCCGCGAGGTCGCGCATCACCTCGAGCTCGTATTCCTTCCAGCCCAGTACGCTCTCTTCAATCAGGCACTCGTGCACCGGCGAAAGATCGAGGCCGCGCGCCAGAATCTCCATCAGCTCTTCGCGGTTGTAGCGCAATGCCGCCGCCTGATCCGCCCAGCGTAAAGCTCGGCCGGATCAGCACCGGAAAGCCAAGCTTCGTCGCAAAATCCAGCCCGTCGCGAAGATTATTCACCAGCGCAGACTTTGAAACTCGAGCCCGATGCGCAGCATCGCATCCTTGAACAGCAGCCGGTCCTCGGCCTTCTTGATTGCTTCAAGCTTGGCGCCGATCAGCTCCACGTTGTAGCGATCGAGAATGCCGGCATCGGCCAGATCGACGGCCAGATTCAGCGCCGTCTGCCCGCCCACCGTTGGCAGCAGCGCAAACTTGCCCGAGCTGGCTCCTCGGCCAGCATCGTCCGCCTCAATGCGGATGATCTCTTCGACGTACTCGCGCGTGAGCGGCTCAATGTAAGTGCGGTCGGCCAGTTCGGGATCGGTCATGATGGTGGCCGGGTTCGAATTCACCAGCACCACCTCGTAGCCCTCCTGCTTGAGAGCCTTGCAGGCCTGCGTGCCGGAGTAGTCGAACTCCGCCGACTGCCCAATCACAATCGGCCCCGAGCCGATCACCAAGATCTTCTGAATGTCATTTCTGCGTGGCATCTTTCTCGACAATTCCCTGATCTTAATGTCTGTTCAGTTTCACGAATAGCCTGATCAAACTCTTTCTTGCTCGTCAGTCACCGAGGAGCAAGCATCCTTGCAGGCACCGGGTCCCACAATTACGTAAAGCCTCTTCCGCTCGAGGGCTGTAACGATCTCGTCTGTAACTGACAATCTCCTGGATCGCGGGAGCGTACTCCGTCCGCGCTACCCGAAACGTGAACTGACCCGTGACATGGTCAAATCGGAACTCGCCCGATTTGATCAGTTCTTGTCTGATACGCAACCTTTTCGTCCCGAACAAGGGTGATCTCCGCATCCACTACCGGGCGTCCGACTGGATTCACAACGTACGCCGTCAACATGGCTCAGACGCATCCGGTCCTGGAACATCGATTTGTGCATTTAAGGAAGTCGCACAACGCCCGAGCACAACATCAGCACAATCGCCAAGCCCAAAAAACAGCGGAGCCAAAGCCCCGCTGCTCTTGAAATCCTCGTCTTGTCGCGCACCGCTTCGCTTCATCCCTTCCACTCCTCCATCATCTTGCGGAAGTCGCGGAACAAATAATGCGAATCATGCGGCCCCGGCGCGGCCTCCGGGTGATACTGCACGCTGAACAGCGGCAGCGTCTTGTGCCGCAGTCCTTCCAGCGTCTGGTCGTTCAGATCCACATGCGTCAACTCCACCTCATTGGCGTTGATCGAATCGGGATCGACAGCGAAGTTGTGGTTGTGCGCCGTAATCTCCACCTTGCCTGTCGTGTTGTTGCGCACCGGATGATTGCCGCCGTGATGCCCGAACTTGAGCTTGTAAGTCTCGTCCGCCCAGCGCCAGCCCGCAAAGCTGATGCCCCAGGCAAATTCCGAAAACCGGCACGCGCCCCATCATGTCGCGAATCGCCTTCACCGCGTAGTCCACCGGCTCCGGATCGCCCGGCCCGTTCGACAGAAACACCCCGTCCGGCTTCAGCGCCAGCACGTCTTCCGCCGTGGTCTCCGCCGGAACCACCGTCACCCGGCATCCTTCGCGCGTCAGCATGCGCAGAATGTTCTGCTTGATCCCGAAGTCATACGCCACCACATGGAGTTTCCGGTCCTCTGCCTCTTGGACGAGGGCGCTCGGCAAGAGAGGGTCTCCGCGCCTGATTCGCGGCTGTCCGACTGCATCAAAGCTGTACAGTAGTCTTCGTCGAAACCACCTGCGCCAGATCCGTCCCGTCCATCTTGCGAATTCTTCTGGCTCTTTGGACCAGCGCATCCGCGTCCGAAACTGCAGTCGAAATCACCCCGCGCATCACGCCGTGGGTGCGCAGATGCCGAACCAGCGCGCGCGTATCGATCTCGGCCAGCACCGGCACGGCATAGCGCTCCATGTACTCGTCGGTCACCTGTTCGGAGCGCCAGTTGGAGCTGATCGCCGAAAACTCGCGCACGATCAGGCCCTCGATATAGGGCTTGGCCGATTCGTTGTCTGCCTGGTTGGTGCCGTAGTTGCCGATCTGGGGATTGGTGAGAACGACGATTTGACCGGCATAGGAAGGATCGGTGGCGATTTCCTGATATCCGGTAAGGGAAGTATTGAAAACAACTTCGCCCTGGCATTCGCCTGGGTGCCCATAGCCTTGGCCGCGGAAGATGCGCCCGTCTTCGAGCGCTAGGATCGCCTGCATCGCCTCTCCGAGGAGTGGATTCAATCGATTTTAGCAGGTTTCGCCGTGCCGCGTCGGTCGTGGAAAACCGATTCTATTTCACTTCGCCCACATCGCGCGCAGGCCAGTATACAAACACGGCCTTGCCGTAGATCAGGTCGCGCTCGACAACGCCAAATTCCCGGCTGTCCGAGGAGATGGAGCGGTGGTCGCCCATCATGAAGTAGCTGTCGTCAGGGATGATCGTCTCGGCAGTAGGAACGCATATCGCGGTACATTTCGGGAACGTAGTTCTCGGCGAGGGCTTTCCCGTTTACCCACACCTGGCCGTGATCGATGCGGAGCCGATCGCCCGGCAGCGCGATTACGCGCTTGATGTAGCTTTTCGCAGGGTCGCGCGGATAGTGAAACACCACAACATCGCCACGGTCAATCGAAGTGATGTGATAGACAAACTTGTTGATAAACAGCCGATCATGATCTTCGAGCCGCGGCAGCATGCTGGTGCCTTCAACGCGTACCGGCTGGTAGAGAAAAAGAATGATCAGGACTGAAACTGCCGGCCGAAATCAGCAGATCGCGCAGCCACAAGCCCAGGCCCGCGCCCACAGTCTGTTGGGCTTGTTGGCCCAAAGCCGGTTCAGCCGCCACCGAAGGGGTTGTCGTCGGGGAAGAAATTTCAGTTACAACTGGTTCTTGAATCGTTGCCATCTCTATCTCGAATTATTGAACTGCCATGAAGATTAACTGCAACCCAAACCTCCCGGTGGGCACACAAGATCCGGGTGACCCGGCTTTTGCATCGGCCTTGGCTGTGCGGACGAAGGCACCATCGCCGGAGAAGCGCCCGGTGCTGTTCCTTCCGCAAAGTTCTCTTCTTCCAGAATCAGCGGCCGCTGCAGGACCATCTCAACCTGCGTCCCGGCCTCGATGTTTACATCAGCGCCGCGCGTAAATAGCGATACAATCCCCACCGTGGCGAGTCCCGCACCAAGTCCACCCAAGCCACCGGCCAAAGAGTGTCCCGACGATATTCCGGCGATCGATCCGACAGTCGCGCCGGTCGGCAGGGCGATCTCCGCAGTCTTGCCCGCGTTCCGGCCTTTGTCTTTATCCTGCTCGATGGTTCCTTCGCCGTTTTTCACGTCCTGCTTGCTGGCGCCGGGCAGGCCACTGACTACACCTGGAATCTCAGCCACGCTGCCGTTGGGAAAGATGATGGAAGTAAAGTGCATGTCGAGCTGGGACTTGCCCGTCATGCGCCCGGCACGTACCACTCGGTCAACCACGCCCTGCACAAACACGCCGGAGGGGATCATCACCCGGTTCCCCACCACCACCGGAAATGCCGAAGCGAGATACACGCCGTCACCGGCTCTGGCACTCTTGGTATTCAGGGAACTACGCAACTGCAGCAGAACCTTGGTTCCGGCCGGCACGGTGTAGGTCTTTTTCGGAATCATCGCCGCATTCGCGTTAGCCGCAGTCGAGGATGCGGAGTCGGCTGTTGGCGACTGGGAAGTCGCTGCCGGTGTGCCGCTCGAGGGTGGCGGTGCCTGGGCCAACAGTCTTCCGGACATACCCAGCTGAAAGGCCGCAGCCGATAAAAGCGTCAACGTGAATGTCTTTCTTTCCAGACGCATTTATTCCTCCCTGTGCTCCTAAGGAGATAGACGGGCCGCCTGGTTCCAAAGATAGCTGTCCAATCTTTTTTCTGCAGGCTCGATTTCAGAGTACGCTAAATTTCGTAACCTTGGGAGACATGCGCCATGGATGCAATCGGGGACGAACTCCGCTCGAGCGTTGCTGATATGCCTGATCAAACCGACCGATTCGCGACTGTTTACAAGGTGCTGGGGAATGCCATTGCTTCTCGCGCATTTCCCGGTTGTGCGTTCGGCGTGCTAGCCGGGGGCGAGGTTGTTCTCGCCGACGCGCTGGGCCGCTTTACCTACGAAGAAGACTCTTTTTTTGTCGAGCCGCACACTGTCTTTGACGTCGCCAGCATCACCAAGGTGGTCTCTACGACCGCCGTCGCCATGTTGCTTTACCAGCGCGGTCTGCTCGATCTGGATACCCCATTGGGCGAGCTTTTGCCGGGCTTTGTTGTCGGCCGGGACAGCGGCAGGCTCGCACGCCAGGTCACAATCGGGCACCTGCTTGCCCACAACTCCGGCCTTCCGGGATACGTCGAGTTCTTCCGCACCGTGAGCACTCCGGCGGAACTCTATCGCGCCTGCCTGGAACTGCCCATCGAGGCCGCGCCGGGCGAGCGCAGCGAGTATTCCGATCCCGGATTCATCCTTCTTGGCAAGGCGCTCGAGGTCCTGACACACGAGGACCTGGCGACGTGGGCGCGAAAGCAAGTCTTTGAGCCTCTTGGACTGACGGCAACCGGCTTCTCCCCTGCCGCCGAACAGAGGCCGCTGATCCCGCCAACAGAGATCGACAACCAGTTCAGGCATCGACTTATCCAGGGCGAAGTCCAGGATGAGAACGCATTTGTTCTGCATGGCATCGCCGGCCACGCGGGTTTGTTCTCAAATGTGGCCGACTTGCTCAGGTTTGCGGGCGAGATTCTCAGAGGCTTCAACGGCGGTGAACCCGAGCGCGGCACGGCGCTGTTCACTCGCGACACCATCGAGAGCTTTGCTGAACGGCAAAGGCCGGAGGGCAGTTCGCGGGCGCTCGGGTGGGACACTCCATCGAAAGAGTCCTCGGCCGGACAGTACTTCTCCCCCCATTCCATTGGACATCTGGGCTATAGCGGCTGTTCGCTTTGGATCGACCTCGACGCCTCCGTCGCGGCTGTCTTGCTCACCAATCGCACCTGGCCTGATCGCCAGTGCCAGTTGATTCGGGAAGTTCGCCCCTCATTCCACGACGCGGTCAGGTTGGCGCTGTCCGGCCAGCAAGCCCTCTGATTTGTGCGGTCAAGTGACATTGAAGTGACATTTCGCCTCACCACCATTCTGGCTACTTGCCGGAATTGAAGATACAATAGAAAGTGGGGACAGACTTTGATGTTAACCAGTACGACGACGCACGAAGGCGCCGGCGCTCACGGGAAAGAGGAAACCAAGACGGACTCGGCTTCCCTCCTCCAGCACCTGACTACCGAAAGCCAAAACGAAGCATCCCAAGGCTTTGACACAAAGTCGGCGCTGGAGATAGCCCGCATTATCAATCACGAAGACGCCAAGATTGCTGGTGCTGTCAAGAAAGCTCTCCCTGAGATTGCCGAAGTTATCGACCACGTAGCGCGCAGCCTCCGCGATGGCGGCAGGCTCATCTACATTGGGGCGGGTTCCAGCGGCCGCATTGCCGCTCTCGACGCCTCCGAGTGTCCCCCCACCTACTCCACCGCCCCGGGACAAGTCCAATACATCATGGCAGGCGGCCCCAAAGCCCTGGCCTCTGCGGTCGAAGTCAACGAGGACTCCGAAGAGCTTGGCCAGCGCGACATCGCCCGCCGCCGTCCTACACGCAAAGACGTCGTAATTGGCCTTTCCGCCTCGGGACGTACCCCCTATGTCGTCGCCGCCACGGCTTACGCACGGGCCCGCGGAGCCTACACTGCCGCCGTCACCTGCAACCAGGGCACTCCCTTGGCCGAGGTCGCCGATATTGGCATCATTGCCGAGGTCGGAGCGGAGGTCATCTCCGGCTCAACCCGCATGAAGGCCGCGAGCGCGCAGAAGATGATCCTCAACATGATCACCACTGGCGCGATGACGCGGCTTGGCTACGTGTACGAAAACCTCATGGTCAACGTGCACATGCAGAACTCCAAGCTCGTCGAGCGCGGTATCCGCATCCTGATGAGTGCCTGCAAAATCGATCGCGAAACCGCCGTGCAGACCATCAAGAGCGCAGGCCGCAGTGTTCCTGTCGCGCTTGTGATGTTGAAAGCCAAAGTCGACAAGCCCGAAGCCGTCCGCCGACTCGCCAAATCCGACGGCAACGTCCGCCTCGCTATCGAAGACAACGTCCTCGAGCTATAGGATCGACCGTGACCGTTGGGGCAAGGATCGCGTGGGATGAAGAAAACAACCCCGGCGCATTTTTCTGGTGTTGGGCCACAACCCAACTCATTCTTATCCTCACATACATCCTGATCGCAGCGCACCTACTGCCTCCCACAGCACTCAATCGCAGCCATGGCGGGCCACGGGTCCTCCTGTTGCTTGCCTATCTCCTCTTCCTTACCACTGCAAGTCTCTACCTTCAACTCGTCATGAATGGGTTCTGGCATCGAAATCCCGAACTCCAATCGCCGAATGATGAGGAACTTGGGGCAAGCGATTTGCACGAAGTTAATCACGAAGAAGAGGAGTCCACGCCCCCAGGACTCTTTGAGCAAAGCATATTGAAAAACCCGGATCCTATCGTCACGCGAGACCAAGTTCAGTGGACGCGCATACTTCTGGCAACCACTGCTATGGGGACTTTGATCTTTACGTTCGTGTTGCTCTAGCCCAACCAACGGAGCCAGCCGAACCTGCAGGAGGTACGAAATGAACCTAACTTTTTCCAACAAGGTTGCGCTCGTAGCGGGTGGCACCGGGGGTCTAGGCCACGCTGTGAGCGTTGCCTTCCTCGCAGAAGGCGCCAAAACAGTCGTAACCTATCGCAATCATGACGAATTCGTTGCATTGCAGAAGGCAGCTGGCCCAAATGGCGATTCCCTCGATGGGTACCGCGTGGACGTCACCGATGAAGCGGCCGTTGGCCAACTTGTTGCTCAGATCCTGGCCAAACACGGCCGGATCTACGCGGGGGCGGCGTGAAGCTGTGGGAACTCGACACCGCTGTCTTCGATCGGATGTTATCGATGAATTTGCGCTCTGGCTACGCTCTATCGCGAGCGGTCGTCCCGGCAATGCTCAAGCAGAAGCACGGAGCGATCGTGAATGTCGCGGCAAAGGCCGCGTATGATCACGCTGCAGGCGCGTCAGCGTATGCCGCATCAAAAGCGGCCGCATTGGCGATGATCGATTGTCTGGCCGCAGATCTCACTGGCACAGGTGTGCGCGCAAATTCAATCCTGCCCAGCATCATCGATACAGAAGCAAACCGGAAAGCAATGCCCGGAGCCGATTACGCAACCTGGCCGAAGCCGGAGGATATTGCTCGCGTCATCTTGTTTTTGTGCAGCGACGATGCCAGGGTGGTTCATGGAGCTGCGAATCGCCGTCTACGGAAACGGCTGAGGGATTCCCTTCGTTTTGGCATCGCCTGATCAGAACGTCGTCAACCGCACCTTCAGCAGCACATCTTCATCGGCCTTCAGATTCAATCCATAGTCCGTCTGATCGCCATTCCAGATTCGCGCCGTCTTCCAATTCCCCGCAGCATCATAGTTCCCCTCTTCCACCTTCAGCCAGAGCCGCTTCTTTCCCGGCGCGAAGGTCGGCGTGAAGTCCACGCGCACATGGTGCCCGGCAACAAGATACTCATCTGGCCCCAGTTCCAGAACCACTGCGCCGCCATCCGGTAGTGTGTTCCCTTTCGGCTGCATCCAGTTTCCAAACGACGGCATGCCATAGCTGACCACAACGTCCCAACGGCCGAATGGAATTCGTTGCGTGTGATTCTCCGGATCCTCGCTCACCCCGACAACTTTGCCTTCCAGGTTTGCTTTCGCAATTCTCGGCGGCAATCGGCGCCAGGAGCGCATACTGCCGCGCAAGCGGCTTTAATGCGCTTGATTCCATCGCTTCCGGCCCCGTCGGCTCATTGGCGTATCGTGTAAGATCCAGCCCGAATGGAGACCACCCGATCGCCCCCTGTCCAATTGCAGTAAAGACGTACCGCGCATACGCCGGCGAATTGCCGGTCTCCGGAATCAGCAGCGGATTGTCCGGTCGCCCATAGAACCCAATCACCTTCAGGTACTTCGCGTACTCTGGCATGTAAATGTCTGGAGCGACGAGATCGATCGAAGGCGCTGCAATCTTCCACAGCCCGATATTGTTGTCTGTCGGCGCCCCCGACTCATAGCTCGGCGCTTTACCGGGATGGATCGGATCTCGCAGTGCCGCATTCACATACAACGGCAAGGGGTACTCGGCCTTGCCCGCGGCCGCTACCTGTTCAATGTATGCCGCCGTGTACCATGCTTCGAAAGTCTCATCCGCATCCTCGCCGAAGACCTCCTTCCACGTTCCGGGCTGTTTGCCCAGTCCCTTCACCAGCTTTTGCGGAACCGCACCCGCGAAAGCCTTTTGCGCCTCTGCGCCATAATCCCGCACTCCACCCCAGACTCCCGCTTCGTTCTCCACCTGTACCATCAGCACCGTGCGCTGCGCATCCGTCTCTTTCAAATGCCGCATTAGTGCGCGAAACGCGCTCCTATCCGCATCTAGAAAGGCTTCCGAAAACGGCGACGGAGAATCCACTGTCTCGCCTTTCTCATTCTTCAGAAATGGATACTTCTCCTGGTTCAGCTTGATCCACTCAGGCGTGTAGTGCGAGCTGCCGTTCTTCCATGTACCAAACCAAAGCAGCACGAGACGCACATCGTGTTCGCGAGCCTGTTTCAGCATCAGATCAACAACACTGAAGTCGAACTTCCCCTGCGTCGCCTCCAACTGCTCCCAATAGACTGGCAACTCGACCGTGTTGGCGTGCAGCGTCTCTGCCGCAGGCCACACCTTGTCGAGATACGCCGGCCAAGCGCTCGAATTATTCGCCTGCACGCCCAGCATCAGGTATGGCGCACCATCGACCATCAGCGCATAGTGTCCGTTCTTCTGAACGATCGCGGGAATCGGCTTTACGGCGGCCGAAGGTTGCATTGCCTGCTGTCCGATCAATAATGGCGCGCATGCAAACGTTTCCATAAGCACCGCAACAATTGCCAGACTTATCGTCGCCCAACGCTGCATTCGTACGAGTCATCTTCGAGCCCTCAAATGTCCAACATTGAAACCACGGCAAGTATATCCTTCGCCAACCACGCGTTCGCCTCGCGGAATTACACTTAAAGACACGGAGAGACCCAAGATTTCATGGATAAATTTGTCATTCGCGGTGGTAATCCGCTGGTCGGAACTGTACGCATATCCGGCGCAAAAAACTCCGCTCTCCCCTGCATGGCCGCTGCCATTCTCACTGAAGAAGAAGTCACCCTCGAAAACCTACCCCAGGTCCGAGACATCGAGACTGAACGCAAGCTACTTGTCGCCATGGGCGCCGAAGTCGAGTTGGGCACAGGGACCGCCGATCACCGCACCCGCATCAACTTCCGCACGCTCTCAAACCCGGAAGCGAAATACGAGATCGTCAAAACCATGCGCGCCACTTCTTTAGTGCTCGGCCCGCTCGTGGCCCGCGCCGGCATGGCGCGTGTGGCCATGCCCGGAGGATGCGCCATCGGCGGCCGTCCCATCGATCTGCACATCAAGGGTCTTGAAAAGATGGGAGCTACTATCGCGCAGGAACACGGCTACCTCGAAGCACGCGCCGAGCAAACTCAAAGGCGCCCACATCGTCTTCGACAAGATCACGGTTACCGGCACCGAAGACCTGCTGATGGCCGCGGTCCTTGCCGAAGGCGAAACGCTGATGGAGAACTGTGCGCGCGAGCCCGAAGTGACCGACCTTGCCGCGTTGCTCACCGCCATGGGCGCGAAGATCGAAGGCGCCGGCACGTCTACAATCCGCGTGCACGGAGTCACCAGCCTCAAAGGCGCGCAATACCGCATCAATCCCGACCGCATCGAAGCCGGAACCTTCCTCGTCGCAGGCGCTATCACTGCAGGCGACCTCACCGTCGCCGATTGCAATCCCGATCACCTCGGCGCCGTGATTGCCAAACTCACCGAAGCCGGCGCTCTTGTCGAAGTCCTCAGCCCCGACTCCGTTCGCGTCCGCAGCGATGGCAAGCTGAAAGCCGCCGACATTTCCACCGAAGAGTATCCGGGCTTCCCTACCGATATGCAGGCGCAATACATGGCGCTGGCTACGCAAGCCGAGGGCGTCAGCATCGTGAAGGAAAACATCTTCGAAAACCGCTTCATGCACGTTCAGGAACTGGTTCGCATGGGCGCAAACATCAAGGTCGACGGCCACACTGCAACTGTTCGCGGTCCCGCGCCGCTATCCGCCGCAGCCGTTATGTGCTCTGACCTCCGCGCATCTGCGTCGCTGGTTCTCGCCGCCCTTGTAGCCGACGGCGAATCGATCCTCGATCGCGTCTACCACATGGACCGCGGCTACGAACGCATCGAGCAAAAGCTGGAATCCGTAGGAGCCCAGATCCGCCGCATGGGAAACGTCTTCGGTTAGCGTTGTACGAGTCGCTACTCTGGAGTAGCTCATCACTGGATAACACACGACGCTTAGCGCCAGCTCACGGCCAGGTGCCAGCGAAGCTTGTACTTACGTGCCTTCTCCAGGACGCGTTCATATTCGCGAAGTTCGCCGAGAACGGGCAGCGTCTCAGATCCGAACGAGACCGGCGTCTCGACAAGAAAGCGAATGAGCGCGCGGACTGTAACCAGACCATCTGTGGGATCAAACCATTGAGGCTCCGGCAAGTGACTCGCCCACTCTGGATCGCCCGCTCCCTGGTCGAGCAGCAGGCACATCGAATTCTCGTCTGCGGAAAAAAACTGAAGAAGTGGGGATATCCGAAGCGATTCTGCCAGTCGTTCCAGTGCATCCTCGTTGCGGGCCAGCGCATGGCCATTGACGAAGGTGTCGAATCCGGGGTCCTCCCCTTCAACGACGATGTAGAGACTGGCAGCCATCGATCTGAGCATAGTAGAGGGCATGCGCGGCAAACACGCAAATTCCCTTCCGGTAATCCAAAGCATCAATGGTCTGCGCGCCAATGCAAGGTTACGCAAGTTTCGGGTGAAGCCTGGCTGGCCTACAACGAAAGCGTCATTCTGCCGAATCCCAACAGGAAAGCGCTTTTAGAATTATTGAAGAGCGGTTTGGCGAACCGAGGAAACCTGGTGGATTGGACTAAACTCCCGGACCTTGCTGCGGTGGCCGCGCTTACCTGCGCGTTTGCGTCGGTGGCGCGGCGAGGCCAGACCTCGGCTTCTCGGCACTGGCTCACCGGCTGGGTATTGATTGCGCTGCATTTCGCCGCGCTGATCTTTCTCAACGCGCCGGGAGCCTGGGGCGTCCTGGCAGGCGATATCGCTCTGATATCGCTGACATCCGCAGGCGTTTTATTCATGTGGGCATCGGTTCCCTATCGCATGGAGAGATCGAGCCTCTGGATGCTGATTTCGCTGTTAACGGCGAATGCACTGTACGTCTTTCTCCTGGGATTCGATAAACCTCGTCCGTGGGCCCTGAATGTTGCGGCGACTTTGATGGGTGCAGTGCCCTTGACCATCGCCTTGACCGCGCGACGCGACTTCACGCACCTTCTGCGGTGGATGCTGGTCGGACTCTACTGCGTGCTGGCTGTGTTTCTGCTGGCCGTGCAGAACCGGCAGGATAACGGCCCCACCCTGGCTTTGAACGCAGTGCTCTTCACGGTCTATTTCGGATGCTGTTTGCATGTCTGGTACAACTATCGGGGGCGTGGCAGCGCAGGCTCCCTCATTACAATCGCGGGTTTTCTGGGATGGGCCACGGTGTTCGTGGTTGCGCCCCTTTTAAGCGTCCTGGCGCCGAATGTGCAGATCGAGAGCGAGGTTTGGAATCTGCCCAAGTACGTTGTTGCCGTGGGCATGATCCTGCTGCTGCTCGAGGACCAGATCGAGCACAACAAGTACCTCGCGCTGCATGACGAACTTACCGGGTTGCCGAACCGGCGTCTGTTTCTGGACAGGCTCGCGCTTTCGCTGGAACGCGCCCGGCGTATGGAATCGAAGGCCGCGCTGCTCGTGATCGATCTGAATCACTTCAAGGAGGTAAACGATAGGCTGGGTCATCATGCCGGCGATCTGCTGCTCAAGAAAGTGAGCGCGGTCTTTCAGGGCCGCGTGCGACGTTCCGATACGGTGGCACGGACCGGAGGCGATGAGTTCTCGCTGATTCTCGAAGAGCCAACCAACCGCTCTAACGCGAGGCGAGTCGCGAACTCATTGATGGAGATACTCGATCAGCCGCTGCAAGTGGGCGATCACACACTGAAGGTCGGAGCCAGTATCGGGGTGGCCGTGTTCCCCGACGATGCCGCCGATATTGAGGCGCTGTGCATCGCCGCAGATCTGAGAATGTACGACGACAAGAATGTGTCGCGCGAATTCGCCAGCGAGCGGTTGCCGGTAAAGTCGGAGCCTTTACCGGAATGTCTAGGCAATCAGAGCGAGGACTTCGATATGACTGCACAATTGCCCAAGATTTAGAGGCGGAACGCGCAAATGATAATGCCCGAGCATGAAGCTCGGGCATTATTTCCTGGAAGGACTGAAGACGAAACTGTCCCGAAAGTGCGTGATGTGCATCACATCTCCCACGCAACTATCAACTCACAATGAAATCAAGATTACACATTAGATTAACGCTGGATTCGGTGCTCAACGCTGGGGTCGAGAGGGAGCGGCAACGAGAATAGGCATCCTCAAACGGCCACGTTTCTCGACGTCTTCTCAGTAGCAGGTTCCGCGATGACCATCGGCCGGACTATCCAATGCAACTAAAAGTGCCGATATCTATCTTAGGAATAGCGCTTAGCGTCTGATGGGGCAAGGGCTGAGCCGTGAATTCTTCACTGATCGGTGGAGCGATGCTTCATGGATTCATCAAAACATTGCGCATTCAACGCGACTAGGGAATCCTTGCTCGGATCGGACGTCGTTGCCGGCGATTTCTCCGCGGCTAGCCTGGCTGATTGGATGCCGAAACTGACGCCCAAATCCGGTACAGGACTTTGGATGGCACCTTTCAGAGGTATACCCGCAATAGAAGTGCGTACCCCACTTGACCTGATCTATCTGGATGCGGATGGTCGAGTTCTCGACTTAGTAGAGTTCTTCCCCCACTCACGCGTCTCCCCTTCGACCCCGCCCGCAGCGAGCGTTTTGGCGCTCCCCACGCACATGATCTATTCCTCGCATAGCTGCCAGGGAGATCAGTTGATGGTGTGCACCCCTGATGAGATCAAGCGACGCCCAGGTCCCTTCGCTGCTGACGCCGACCTCACCTTCGCCTTCGCAAGCGCTCTGCGAAACCCGATTCTCTCCGATGAAAAGGCGTGCCGTGTCACCGGCATGGATTTGAAGACGCTGGAGAATCCCTCTGAAACAGAGGTGGCGCCCATCGTCCAGACGCCGGAGTCGACCGTGGAGAAGGCAGCAGCATGGAACCATGCACCGCGAAGGGGCAGGTTGGCACGCTGGTTGTTTCCTGAACCTTCGGACCGGAGGAAGGCAGAGCGAGAGCCGATGAGCGATTTTGCAGCGCATTTCTGGACCGGAGGACCTCCGACTGCGCATGCCATTCGGGACATCAGCTCGACCGGCTTGTATGTGGTCACTCCAGAGCGGTGGTATCCAGGTACCGTGGTTCGGATGACACTGACGAAGTCGGATGGAAACCGAAAAGGCGCTGAACGAACGATATGCGTACGAGTTGAAGTTGTTCGCTGGGGCAATGATGGAGTCGGGCTGCGTTTCGTACCTCAAAATGCCCGGAGTGGAGTCCGCGGACAGGCCGATCCTCTGGAAGGAGCCGATGAAAAGGAACTCGATCAGTTTCTGAAGCTCGTCAGGGATGAAAATGGGTAGACCAGATACGTTATTCCTTGGTTCCTTGGCTGAGCAGCCATCTCCTCCCATCGAGAGCACTTCATAGGATCCGGCACGAACAAGTGGTCTCGAATTGCGGAGATGAAAATGCCCGAGCCTCAAGCTCGGGCACTTGTTTCGCATTTCCTAACGGGACTTGACCGAGTTTAGCGACCGCCACCTTGTCCGCCACGTCCGCCACGACGGCGACGACGACGGCGGTTGTTATCCTTCGCTCCTCCGGCAGCACCAGCGGGCCTGGGTCCTCCACCGGCAGTCTGACCCACCGGAACCGGCGCACCCTCAGCGCGATTGAAGTTCGGCTCGTTCTCCTCGTCGATCTCCTCGCCTTCTTCGTCGTCATCATCGAAGTCGTCCCCGCCCTCAATCAGAATCGTGCTCTGGTTGGAGTTCGGCTGACGCTCGTCGAACTCGTGACGCGGACGCGCCGGAGCGCGGCGCAGCTCGCTTCAGTCTGCAGCTATCGGCAACGACAGCTTCTGGAGCCTCTGCGGCTGGCGCCGACTGCGCCAGCTTCGCCTTCTGCTCCTTGATGAGCGCCTTGCGGCTGAGCTTGATGCGATTGCCTTCGATGGCCAGAACCTTGACCATCACCTGGTCGCCCTCGCGCAGCTCGTCCTTCACTTCCTTGACGCGATGCTCTGCAATCTCGGAGATGTGCAGCAGGCCGTCGGTGCCGGGGAAAAGCTCGACAAATGCGCCGAACTCGGCCAGACGCACCACTTTGCCCAGGTAGACCTTGCCGATTTCAGGAACGGCGGTGATGTTGCCGATGATCTCGAGCGCCTTCTTCAGGCCCTCGGCATCGCTGGAAGCAACGCTGACGCGGCCGGTATCGTCGACATCGATCTTGGCGCCGGTCTGCTCGATGATGCCGCGGATGGTCGCGCCACCCTTGCCGATCAGGTCGCGGATCTTGTCGGTCGGAATCATGACGGTCTCGATGCGCGGCGCATAAGCCGAACGCTCCGTGCGCGGTCCGTCGAGAACGGCATCCATCTTGTCGAGAAGGAAGAAGCGGCCGCGCTTCGCCTGCTCCATTGCCTGCTCAAGGATCTCGCGAGTCAGGCCGCCGATCTTGATGTCCATCTGCAGGGCGGTGATGCCCTTGCGGGTTCCGGCCACCTTGAAGTCCATATCGCCGTAGTGATCTTCCGCGCCGGCAATGTCGGTAAGGATGGCGTAGTCGTCGCCTTCCTTCACCAGGCCCATGGCCACGCCGGCCACCGCACCCTTGAGGGCGATGCCCGAGTCATAGAGCGCAAGGCTCGCGCCGCAGACCGAGGCCATCGACGAAGAGCCATTGGACTCGAGAATGTCGGAGACGATGCGAATGGTGTAGGGCGATTCTTCCGCGCTGGGCAGAACCGCGGTGATTGCGCGCTCGGCAAGTGCTCCGTGGCCGATTTCGCGGCGGCCGGTGCCGGTCATACGTCCTGTTTCGCCAACGCAGAACGGCGGGAAGTTGTAGTGGAGCATGAAGTTCTTCTTCTTCTCGCCTTCATAGCTTTCCAGGCGCTGTCCATCGTCGGCGGTGCCCAGTGTGGCCGTAACCAGTGCCTGCGTTTCGCCGCGGGTGAACAGCGCAGAACCGTGGGTGCGGGGCAGAACGCTGGTCTCGATCGTGATTTCACGAATCTCGTCGAATGCGCGGCGGTCGGGACGAATGCGGTCCTTGGTCACCTGCTCGCGGAAGATGCGCTCGCGCAGATGCTCATAGTAGGTGAGCCAGCTTCTTCTTCGCAGCCGGATCGTCGGCGGGAAGTCCGGCAGCCAGCTCGTCCTTGATCTGCTTGATCGAGTGCATAGCTCTCGGTCTTGCCGTGAGCCTTGGTGTCGAGAGCGTCCTTGAGCCGATCGCCGACCTTGGCCTTGAGCTCATCGTAATAAGCTTCGTCGAACTCGGGAGCGGTAAACGCGCGCTTGGGCTTGCCGGCCTTGGACGACCAGCTCGTCGATCGCAGCGACAATCTTCTTGATCTCGGTGTGGGCGAACTCGATGGCGGCGAGAATGACTTCTTCGGTCTCTTCCTTGGCGCCCGACTCGATCATCACGATGCCGTCCTTGTGGCCGACGACCATGATGTTGACCGTGGTTTCTGCGCGCTCGGCGTAGGTGGGATTGATGACGAACTCGCCATTCACGCGGCCGACGCGAACGGCGCCAACGGTGGCGCTGAACGGGAATGTCAGAGAGAGCCAGCGCAGCAAGCGGCGGCATTGATGCCGACCACGTCGGGGTCGTTTTCCTTGTCGGCGGAGAAGACCAGCGCGATGACCTGGGTCTCGTTGCGGAAGCCATCGGGGAAGAGCGGGCGGATGGGGCGGTCAATCTGGCGGCAGGTCAGAACTTCTTTTTCGCTGGGACGGCCTTCACGCTTGATGAAGCCGCCGGGGATGCGTCCGCCGGCGTAGGTGTACTCGCGGTAATCGACCGTGAGGGGGAAGAAGTCGATGCCTTCCCGTGGGTCGGGAGAGGCGACGGCGGTGGCCAGGACGACGGTTTCGCCCGTGGTGACCAGTGCGGCGCCAGAGGCTTGCTTGGCCATGCGGCCGGTCTCAAAGACCAGCCGCTTGCCGCCGGCAAGCTCGACAGCTACTTCATGCTTTAGACATAGAGTCCTCTTTTCGTTTTTTTCGCTTGGGAAACTTGTGGAGGGAAGGCGCCGGAAGGTGCGGAAGCGCGTAGCAAATGCGCGAGCAGGTCGCGCAGAATGCGACTGCGCGGGCGACGCGGATTCTACCGGACCGCGCGAGCAGTGCAGGACACATGCGTCACGAAGCCGATAGCTGTGCGCAGGCCCTGGCAGCGGTTGCAGATTCGCCAGGTACACCATGGCCCCAGGTTCTGGGTAGAACAGGGGCCGTGACCAATATCCGGTCTGGGCGCTTCCGGGTCAATGTTGTGCTTTCTGATTACTTGCGGATACCGAGTTTGCCGATTACGTCGCGATAGCGATCGGAATCATGCGTCTTCAGGTAATCCAGCAGGCGGCGGCGCTTGCTGACCAGCTCAGAAGGCCACGCCGTGAAGCGTGATCCTTCTTGTGGGTCTTGAAATGCTCGGTCAGTTCGCCAATCCGCTCACTCAGAATCGCGATCTGGACTTCCGGCGAACCGGTGTCCGTTTCGTGGGTGCGGAAGCGTTCGATCAGGGTAGTTTTCTTTGCAGTCGCCAGCACGGCGTGTGTTACTCCTCTTGTCTTCTCAGTCCACTCTCAAGTGTCTAGATGTGAGATTACCATGAATGACTTGCACGACAAAGCCCGGGTCTTCCGTCGCCATCGGGCAACACTAACCCTTGTGCAATCGCGGCAATCCCTGAAAATACAGTGAACCGGGTTCGTGGAGTTTGAACAAGTGCAACGAAAGACAACCCTGTACATCGACATCGACGACACCATTATCGCGCAGATCCTGCCCGGCTCCGGCTTCGATCTCCGCCCCTGCGTCATCACGCAACTCGCCGTCCTCGGCCGCATGTACGACTGCTGCTGGCTGACCTCCTGGCCGTACGCTGAGTCAGACGCTTCCTATGCGGGCGTTCCTGGTGCGGTCATGTCCGTCGTAACCATGTCAGTCGTAACTCTGATGCGTTGCCTCTACGGCACCCGCATCAACGAGACTTTTCGCTACGCCGACTGGGACCGCGACCATCCCGACGGCAAAGCCGGTTTTGTCCTTGGTGAGGGAGCTCCCGAAGACTGGTACTGGCTCGAAGATCCGATTCCCAGAGGAGAACAAACCGTATTAGTGGAAGCCGGAAAACTCGATCGCTACATTCCCGTCGAACCAACCGGTCCATGGGGATTCCTGGACGCTGTCAATGAACTATTCGTCCTCACCGGGAGGACGGCTGTCGACATAATGCATGCCGGCGGCCGACCAGAATGGTTCGACCGCACTGCTCTCTCTTCCGGAGAATGATTCGGATTTGGCGACCAATTCGAAACAACACTTTGACCAGCGACTCGCGCTGTCAATATTGCCAGTTGTTCCTAATTCGAACCCGTTCAGCATTGACCACACTGGCTCGCGGAACTCAAGCCATAGGAGCCACGGGGTTACTCAGAGCTGCAAAACCTCGCCAATCGTCACGTCGCCGACAGCACAGATCGTGCCGTTGATGGCAAGCCAGCAGTCTTCACCTTGGAAAGCGCATCAGCTTTTTGGAGGTTAAATGAACAACAAATCCGATATGACCCCTCAGCGCTTGAAAACGCCGCGCGCCGCAGCCATAGCTGGTATTGTCTTCTCGTTGTTAGTCATTACCAGCTTCGTCCTTATCCGGATTTCCATTCCCGCCACTCCAACCGGGCCAGCGGCTGATTTCATCACTCATCTGAAAGAACTCTCTTTCGCATTGAATCTGCTGCCGTTCGCCGGCATCGCCTTTTTGTGGTTCATCGCCGTCCTGCGCGACCGTTTAGGAGAGCTTGAAGACCGCTTCTTTGCCACAGTATTTCTTGGTAGCGGGTTGTTGTACATCGCCACGATCTTCGAGCTGGCGGTAGTTGCGGGAGGGCTGGTCTCGATCTTGCGTAGCCCTGAAAGCCTGTCACAAAGTGGTGCTTACGCCCTTGGTCGCGCGGAAATCTATGAGGCGATGTACACCTTCGCAACGAAGATGGCCGGGGCTTTCATGATCACCACTTCCACAATCTCGCTACGAACCCGAATCTACCCTCGCTGGATGGCGATGCTAGGCTACGCATTTGCGGTTATGCTCCTGCTCAGCGCCAAAGCGATCGTTTGGATTTCACTGGTGTTCCCGCTCTGGGTGCTGCTGATTAGCGTGTATATCCTGGCTGAAACTTTTCGGGATCGTCCGGCGCTACAAGGTAAGTAGAAAGGGAGGGCGGCACGAGCGCTGACGAGTCGCGCGATTCCGAGCGTTGTCGAGAATGCCGTTTGTCGGCAGGTACGGTTTATCCAATATAGAGGGTGGCGACTTCACTCACATCACCACGGGCTCCAGGCATCGGTGATGGTTAACGGATCGATGCGTGTTCCATCCCCGGAGCGGAACCAGCCCTTGAAGTCGGCGCACCAGACGCGGTTGGACTCCACGGCATGTTGAAGAGGCTCCGTGTAGGGTTCAGTTTTGCGTCGCCTCTTGCGTACCACCACCAGTCCGGCGCGCTTGACGATCTCGCCGATGGTGCTGGTGGCCCGGCCACGCTCGGCCAGGCTGATCGCGCAGCAGGATCCGCTTCAGCTTGCGCGGTCCCCAGCGCATGTGGGCCTGCCGCAACTCCAACACCGCCGCTTCGATCTCTGCGTTGGTCTGGTTGGGGTGATACCGCGGAGCCCGGTCCAATTCCACCAGGCCCCGGGCTCCATGCTGACGGTAGCGTCGCAGCCATACATAACCGGTCTCCCGCGAGATCCCGTAACGGCCGCATAGTTCCCTCATCGTCGCCTCATCGCGCTCATACTCATAGACAAAGCGCAGCTTCTCTTCCCTCACACTGCTCACTCTCCAGGGCATGAGGACGTTGTACGGCCTCATGCCTTCCTTGCAGTGTCAGGAATGTCCCCCGTTCAAAACGTCAGCCATGTCCCCGGTCCGTACCAATCAAGCCGCTCGCTCCCCCCCTCGCACGCACGTCGGACCCATTCTCGCCGCACATGCCTGTGACGCACCTAACCCTTCGAAGGCAAGCAAATTGCGCCGATGTGACACTTTCGCGGCTGTCCTCTTGATCGCATCCCCCACTCCACCTTTCGGTGGTAGACAGTCCATCCCCCACCCCTGTTACCGTTCATCTGTCCCCCGCAGCTTCCTCTCGTTGTCTGCGGGCAATTCAAGCGTTGATCCGGGAGTCCTTTTCGAGATGTTCAAGTCCTCGCCGCGTCGCTGGGCACTTTGCGCTCTTCTCTTCGCCCTGCCCCTCACGGTCACCTTCGTTGTGCGCGCAGCAGTCACCGACCCCGCATCTTCCAATCCAGCTCCCGCCCCGTCAACGCCCGATCTGCCCCCCGCCGCTTACACCGCCAACATCCATATCACTGGCCCGACCACCCAGTTCCACGACTCCGTCGCCCCCCGCTACAACTACGCCTTCGGCAAGGACATCCCCCTTCCTTCCCTCGAACGCGATGACAGTCAACGGCCAGTTCATCAACCCGCGCAATGTCCTCACCGCCGAATACTGCGGCCACTGCCACCAGGAGGCCTACCACCAGTGGCGCCAATCCGTTCACTCCAACAGCTTCCGCGCACCCTGGTACCTGAAGAACGTCAACATGCTCATCGACTGAAAAGGGCGTGCAGTACTCCCGCCACTGCGAAGGCTGCCACAACCCCGTCGCGCTCTTCTCAGGCGACCTCTCACAGGGCATGCCCAAGAAGCGCCCTTTCGAGGATGAAGGCGTCACCTGCTCCGTCTGCCACGCCATCCATGTCCACTGACACCACGGGCACCGGCAGTTACGTCATGGGCACCCCCGCCGTGCTTGTCGATGAAAAAGGCGCGCCCGTCACCGCGCCCGGTCTCCGACGCCGAGATTCTTGCCCACCTCGACCGCCACTCGCAAGGCCGTGATGCGCCCCCTCTACAAGACCGCCGAATTCTGCGCCGCCTGCCACAAGGCCGCCATCCCCCGCTCGCTCGACGACTACAAGTGGCCACGCGCCTTCACTGTCTACGACGAGTGGCAGGGCGCCAGCTTCACCAAACAGTCACCGCTTCCCTTCTACCGCAAAGACACCGTCTCCACCTGCCAGACCTGCCACATGCCGCGCGAGCCTCTTCCCGCCAACGCGTCAGGACGCCGGCGCCAAGGACGGCACAGCTCGTCTCGCATCGCTGGCTCGGCGGCAACACCCTCATCCCCGCCTACTACAAATTCGACGAGCAGGCCCAGAAGCTCGTCGACTTCCTCAAGAACGGCCCCGACGGCAAAGGCGTCCTCAACGTCGACATCTTCGCCCTTGAAAAAGAATCCGCCACCGCCAAACGACGACGCCCCAAGTACCACGCAGATCGCACCCCTCGGCCTGACCAGCTTCTCCCTCGCCCCCGGCGAAACCCTCATCGCCGACGTCGTCATTCAGAACAAAGGCATCGGCCACTCCTACGTTCCCGAGCAGCGCGACTTCTACGAAGTCCTGGGTCGACTTCACCGTCAAGGACAGCACCGGCAAGACTCATCGCCGAGTGCGGCTTCATCCAGCCCGACGGCAACCTCGACCCCTCCGCGCACTCCTTCACCAACCGCCTCGTCAACGTCAAAGGCGAGCTGAACGATCTTCACCAGATCTGGCACAATCGCGTGCTGGCCTACAACAACACCATCCAATCCGGCCGCTCGCAGCTCGTCCGCTACCGCTTCCGCCTGCCCAAAGACAATCTCTGGCGCGGTCTCCATCACTGCCACCGTCAAGTACCGCCGCTTCGATCAGCACTTCATCGACTACGCGATGGACCAACGCCGGCAAGCACTATCCCGCAGCCCGTCATCGACATCGCCTCTGAGACCCGCACCTTGAACATCGGCGAAATTCTCCCCAGCCGCAAGACTCTACGAAACGTTCGCTGGGCGCGGAGGCCAATCCAGAATGGATGCGCTGGAACAACTACGGCATCGGCCTGCTCGATGCCCAGCAGTACGAAGCCGCCGTCCACGCCTTCGAGCACGTCGCCGCCCTGCGCCCTGACTACGCCGACGCCTACACCAACATGGCCATCGTTGAAATCTCCTGGGAACGCTACGACGACGCCAAGCCGCATCTCGCCAAGGCCTTGTCTCTTCTCCCCGGCGATCCCCGCGCCCTCTACTATCGCGCCCTCGTCGAGCGCAACGCAGGCCAGGTCGAGGAAGCCATCGCCGACCTTCAGGCCATGCTTGCCAAGTATCCACTAGCCAAGGACGGCCTCCGCGAACTCGGCTTCTCGCTACTATCAGCAGCACGACTACCCCAAGGCCCGTGACAGCGTACGAAAAGCTCCAGGCCATCGATCCCGACGATCTCGCCGCGCACTATCAGCTTGCCATCCTCTATCGCCGCCTCGGCGAAAAACAAAAGGCCGCCATCGAGTCAGCCAAATTCGCCGACCAGAAAGACGACCCCACCGCCAGCATCTACGCCCTCGAATTCCTGCGCAAACACCCTGAAGTCGCCAGCGAATCCGTCGTCTGGCACACCCACGACCTCACCGGCGACCCCATCAAGCACCCCACCAAGATCGAGTACCACTACATCCCCGGCGCCGGCTAAGAGGCGCCCCGGCGAGGTCCTGACACTTAGGACACTAGTGGCTTCCCCTTCATCCCTGACTTCGATGTGTCATCCTGAGCCCGCACGCCTGGGGCCCCACGCAAGTGGGGTAAGCGGGGCGAAGGACCTGCTTCTTCTCTATTTCCCTCGCCACCCCGAGCCGGGCGCCGGGAAAGCTAAGAGCCAAATCTAAGAACTACTCTCCGCTTTCGCCCACGACCGAATACTGAAGGCATACACTCCGATACAGAACAGGTTCGCAGGAATAAACCCGAACTGCCCCGTGCGCAACCCGATCACGCACACAATCACGCTGTTCACTCCCGCCACAACGAACCCCGTCCATCTCTTCTGGCCAACCAGGATTGTCGAAAGAACCGTAAGTAAACAAGACAAATAATCTAACCGAAACAAAGCAGAAACCCAGCCTCCGAATATACTTCCAATTTGCCTCAGGACAGGGGAACTCGCGGTGATCCAACTCACGCGATCCAAATCCAAGGTACTCAAGCCCCCATCGAACCAAGCGAATCCCCAAACACCGCGCCACCCTAGCGAAGCATGTTTGGGGCCCCGCCTTCGACTTGTCAAATGTGGAGTAAGCGGAGCGAAGGACCCGCTTTTGCTTTTTGGCCCAGCCACCTCGAACCGGGTACCCCATTCGCGCGTAGTCTTTTCTGGAGATGAGTGGGAAGCCGCGAACAGGAATTCCCCGCCAGAAATGCTGAAGCCGCACCCATCGAAGCGGTGCGGCCAAATCCACGTCTGCTCAGCCCTTCAAACTGGTCCCCGTACATGCGTCTCCGTCCAAACGCTCTTAATGTCTCTCTCGCTTCTAGGCGTTGACTCCCTGGTCCCTGCCCCTTCACATCTCCCGCATGAACAGCGCCGTAACGCTCCCGTTCTCGGTCGTCCCCACAACGCGAACATGGTCGCCCTTCGATGCCTGGAACTTGTATCCGTCCACGGCACCCATGTACCCCTCCGCCACGGTGTTCTCCGCGATCCTGAAGGTCTGCGTTGTTCCCGATTGGTCCTGCACAGTAATCGAGTGCTGCTTGCCCTCGAACTTCGTAACAGTCCCTTCGGTTGACGTGAATGGGCCCACTCCCAGGTTTTTCAGCGCAACGGCCGTGCGGTCATCATTATCTCCGTAGTAGAAAACAATGACATAAGCGCCCTTCTTCTTGAACGCTTCAGGAGAAGTCGTGTCCAACGCAATCTTCTTGTCGATAACGATATGCGGCTTCGAGCTCGTCATGTCTTTGAATTGCCCCTCCGAGCCGTTGTCCTGAAACACGACCAGCGTTTTCGAAAGGTCATCAATCGAGCTCACCGTTCCCGTTAATGCATGGACTACTTCTTGCGCCGTCGCCGCAATCGTTAACGAACTGAGGCATCCAGCAAAAGCAAAGCAGTACCACAATGTTCTCAACATGTGATCCTCCGACCTCTATTCAATTACATTGGATGGGGCCAGTATAGTTCGCGACTACGCCACCCGCAATACAAGAAACAGAAGCCTTTCATTCTGAGAAGAGATTTCCGCTGCGGCACCGGCCCCTGCATGCCTCATCAATGCCGTAGCGTCGTCGAGCATGCCGATCAAATTCCAGCCGGACGATCCGCACTCGATTTCGTCAATTCTCGCGATCGGCTTCGACCCGGTAACGCAATAACAAAGAAGGACATAGGCATCCACCACCATTGGAATTGAATTTCCTCTCCTCGTTGCACGATGGAAGATATGAGAGCATTTCAGGAAATGCGATTCTGCATGCCCACTCGCTTTCCCGAGAATTGTCGGAATACGTGCCGTCGTGCAAAAACACGATTTTGCCTGGGAACTGAGACCCCCTTTTCGGTTTGATCCAATCAATCACGTTTTCGAATTATCACACTGGGAAGTCAATGGTGAATTTGCTGGCTGTGCTCCTCTGACACTGTGATTCCATGGCATCAAATCTCATCTCCGACGCTCCGTTCCTCTCCGCTGGCAGGCTTCGAGCAGAGATCGCCCTCCGCAACCATTTCTGGGCGCGCAACTATCCGCATGTCGAGAGCTATGGCGCTAATCCCGTGATTGTCTATGCGCCCGAAGATGGCCGTCACGGCAACTTCTACCCACCCGCCTATGCAGCCGTCGCTGAGCGCCCGGAGTGGACGCGCCGCTTCGACAAGATTCACGCCCAGAGCCGCTCCCTTCCCAAACCGCAGCTCGACCACAGGCGCAAATGGCGCGAACTCGATTCCTGTATGAGCTCTGACGCGCTGATGATGAACATCTTCTGCACTCCTGAAGTCATCGCATCCCCAATGATCCGAAACATGATGGGCATCAACGCAGAAGCCGAACCCACTTTTGGCTGGAAGGCCCGTGTGCCACTTCAAAACGGCCGTGTCGATCGCACCGAAGTCGATATGCGCTGGGGCGGTCTGCTCGTTGAAGCCAAGCTCACCGAAAGCGACTTCCAATGCCGCGAAGCACGCATCGTAGAAGCCTATCGCGATCTACACGAAGTATTCGACTGCGACATCTTGCCCCGCGTCCAGATCCGCACCCGCCGTCGTCGCGAAGCCATCGAGTTCGCCGAAGAATTCACGCAGGAATGGGAGCCGCCCTGCGAAGGCGCAGACGACAACGCTCGTGCATTTCATGCCGAAATCGAAGCCCGCGCCGATGCCGAACAGCCATGGCTTCCCGGTTACTCCGGTTATCAGCTCATCCGCAACGTGCTGGCCGCACATGCCGCGGGCGCAACCTTCTGCGTGATTCACGACGAGCGTCGCCCCGATCTGCGCGAAGCCTGGTTTCAAGTGATGAGAGCCGTCAAAAATGCGGATATGCGGGTCCGATGCAAGGCCCTTATGTGGCAGGAAATTGTGCCACTCTTGCCCGCAGCCCTGCGCGAGTTTCTCGAGGTCAAATACGGCATTGCTGAGCCCGGCTGCGCTGCGGTTTCGCCCGAAGAACATGAGGCGCATGGATACGGGAAACTCTCACCAGGCGTGAGAAAATAACGATGTGATTCCTCGGTTGAAACCCTTTAGTTCCCTATTACTCGTTGGCCTTATTGCTCTTTTCTCGAATCCTGCTGCACAGGCTGCCGCCAGGAAAAGCGACGAAGAAAAAGCGGGCGCTATCCTGTTTCGCGACAAAGGCTGCACCTACTGCCACGGAGTCGGAGCTGTCGGCACAAAGAAAGCCCCCGCGCTCACCGGTCTTCCCAAAGACAAGACCTGGACTCCGGAAAAAATCACCAACCAGATACTCAATGGCGGACAAAAAATGCCGCCCTTCCGCGAGTCCGTGACCGACGAGGATATTACCGATCTGATCGCGTATCTCCGCGCAAAAAACAAGCCAGTTCCGGCTCCCGCAACCGCGCAAGACTCGGCCCCGAGTCCCTCCCCGCAGTAGACTTCAGCGGCCTCAAGGTTCAGATCAATCCGGAAAAATCAAGCCCCAGTAAGACCTCTCCAGACTAGTCTGAACCCCAGTTCACGACTCTCTGCTTCGAGTTCCCGATGTGCCCCAATAAACTCCGCTGTCGCTTCGGCCTGGGCGCGAAACAGGAGCACGAGGAGCTCGGCTTGAGCGTCTTGAAAACCACCCGCCTCGGCGGCTTCTTTCATGGTCTGCAACAACTCCATGATCGCCATATTGGGCGCTTCAGTTCCTCTCAGGAGCCTGCCTGATGCGCGCAGCTGCTGCAAAACCTTGAGCCGTTTTGGATACCGCATAGCCAGGCCTAGATAGCGGTCCCAGATGAAGCGCAGCCGCGTGTAGGCATCTGCAGCATAGGGGTAATCCTCCAGCTCACGGTCCATCTCCTTACGCAGTTCACGATAGAGCTCATTTAAGAGCTCATCTTTGGTTCTGAAGTAGGTGAAAAGCGTTCCTTCGGCCACACCCGCCGCCGCTGAGATGGCGGAAGTCGGTGTACGTGCAATGCCGCGCTCCTCAAACAGCTCCATCGCCGCCTCGAGGATCGCTTTACGTTTTCTGTCGCTCTTCGGACGCGCCAAGAGAGCCACCCTCCCTTCTATAAGCGAGTGCTCACTCATTTTTAAGTCACACTAAGCACCAGGGGAGGGTGTACACGTTTTCTTGGACAAATATTCGCACGATCCCCCCACTTCGAGGAAATCGCTACATCGGGGTGTTGGACCCGCCGTTATTGTGGATCGGGCTTTGCGTCAGCCGACTTCGGCTTCGCATCCGATACCGGCGAAGGCGCGGGAGCAGGTGCAGGCGCAGACGCGGCTGGGCGGGTCGCCTTGTACGTTCCGTTGTATTCAGAAAAGGCCCAGTCTCCCGCGAGAGCCGCCGTATCGTCGAGCTTTCCATCGATCTTCATTGCGGCGGTTGTACCTACTTCTTCCGAGGTGAACTGGAAGTCGAGGGCAAGCTTCCCTTCCTTGTAGGTGCCCGCAACATCGGCAGTCCCCCACTTCCCCGTAACATTTCCGTCAGCATCGACGCTCAATTCAGCGTCCACCTCGCGGTCGCCACCCGGGGTGTCCAGAACGAAGTGCCATTTTCCGTTGATGCCCGTGTCCTGGGCATGCGCCAACGGACGACCCATCATCAAACAAATAATTGCTGCTGCGATGACCAGAAACTTCTTCAAAGCCCCGTCTCCTTGCTGAGATCGTTATATCCTACCGTTTTTGGCCAAAAACGCACCTGTGAAATTCTTAAACAGTGACCGGAACATTGGCTACTCCGTCGGTCCCAAAAATCCTGCGATAACGCTCGATCTCGGCGGGGGGGCCCATCGCTTTCTGGTAGTTGTCGGAAAGCTTGACCGCTGGCCGGCCGTCAACTTCACTGAGCTTGCATACAAGGCTTACCGGATTGAAGCCGTCGCCGCCGCGCGGATTGCAGTTGCGAAAATCGTTGGTGAGATACGTTCCCCAGCCAGCGCTGAAACGGATCCGCGGCTCAGGCTTCCATCTCGCCGAGTCGAGGAAATCGTCGGCGCTGCGAAAGTCCGTCGGGGCTGAATCATTAAGAATTGTCCCGCCGAAGTACGCATGCAGGGCGAGAATAAGATCCACATCGAGACCGTCAGAGGCAATCAGGCGCCTGGACGTCGGATCACTGCCACGCCGGCGAAGCCACGCGATATATTCGTCGCCAGCAAGATAGGGATCCTTGCTATCCATGCGTTGGCCCGTCCAGTTCGCAACCCAATCCGGAGCGTTTTTGAGGAATTGCGTGGTGCCGAATGTGTCGGGAAGCAGGATGAGCAGTTCACCCTGATAGGTCTGCTGCCATAGTTCGAGCATGCGGTACTGCGCTTGCTTCAACTCTTCGTCGCTATTGGCGAGGGCGGCCATCGCCATCGGCAGCTCGTGCGCGTTTGTACCAATCGCCTCGAGGTCGTGCGTGTAGGCCATGTAGGTGTTGGAACTGCCGATAAAATTCTCGCCGAGCACATCGCTCATGGCCTTTACAACGAACTCCTGCCATAGGAAGCTGTGACGGCGGCGCGTGCCAAAATCGCTGACGTTGAGGCCCGGCACTCCGCGCAGGCGTGCCATCTTCTCCCAGAGGCGCGTCTTGGCACGGGCGTAGAGAATGTCGAGTTCAAGCTCGGAGAGATTCTTCAGACTCGCGCGGGTCTTGAGTTCATCAATCGCCGACAGAGCATAAATTTCCCACATCGTCGTCTCTGTCCAGAGACCGTCGAAACGAAGCGAGATCTGGCCTTCGCGAATCGAGAGATCGAAATCAGAGAGGCGAAAATCGCGCTCAAGCCACTGCAGGAAGGCCGGTTCGAAGATGCCCCGGCGTCCATAAAACGTATTGCCAGCGAGCCAGATCAGCTCCGATTTGTGGAACCGCAGTTTGCGGGTCGCTTCGAGTTGCTCGCGCAACTCGCGTATATCCACGATGTCTCCGAGAGGCACGTCGTGCGAGCGATTGATCACGGTGAATGTGGCGCGCGTGTCCCGGAAATGCTTCCAGATGAACTGCAGCATCAGCAGCTTGTAGAAGTCCGTGTCGAGCAGAGACCGAGTGATGGGATCGAGCTCCCAGTTATGGTCGTGCGCGCGCCTGGCCAGGTTGATGATCACGATGGACCTAATTGTATTGAATGGTTACAGAAAGCGCCGAGAGATCGCTTCTGATGCTCAACGGTCTTCACGGGTTCACAGGGTGTCTTGGATGCAACAGCGAAAAGCCAGTCAGCCAAATTGGCTCTCCGTTTCGCAGATCTATGTTTTTCAACCGGGCTCCATCGTACATAAGTCTCTCATCGCACAGGAGATGAAAGCCGCATTCGGGGGGAAATAGCCAATTCCTGGGCAGGTTTTGGCCACTTAAAACGGGAGTTATGGCTCATCTTCTATTTTCTCCGGCTCTACGACCCAGTCTAAAAAATTAAGAATCAATCGGCACACTAGTGGACGACCTACGTGACTGAGTCTTCGGGCTCTGACAGCCAATGACCGGGATATAGAAATTAATTGCCACGATGGCTCCCTGTGCGCATCGGCCAGTTCCTGCAAGCAGAAATCTTTTCATACCAAAAACGAATCCTGGATTACTCTGTTGTTGAGTTCAGAAGATGAAAACTCCTAATCGAGAGATCCGCACCTGCTTGCCCGAAGATCACGACGACTCCCAATTTGAAAGCGCTCACCAATCGACCTTAGTTGAGCGAGTTCGGGCTGAAGCCGCGCTGCGCGCAAGCGAAGAGAAGTATCGCACGCTGTTCAATTCGATCGATCAGGGGTACGCGGTTGCGGAGGTGCTCTATGACAAGAGCGGCGCACCAGTGGATGTGCGCTTCATTGAAACCAATCGCGTTTTCGAAGAACAAGCTGGTTTGACGAACCATATTGGGCAAACGGCGCGTGAGGTGATCCCCGATTTTGACGACAACTGGGCCAAGATTTATGCACGTGTGGCGGAAACCGGCGAATCGGTTAGTTTTGAAAAGCATTCGAGGGGTCTCGGTCGCTGGTTTCAGGTCTTTGTCTCGCGCGTGGGCGGCGAAGGCAGCCGCCTGGTCAACGTCATCAAGAAAGACGTGACTGCCCAAAAAGAGGCTGATGCGGCACTTCGCGAAAGCGAGGAGCGAAAGGCCTTTCTACTGAAGCTGACAGATGCGCTGCGTCCGATTGCCGATCCCATCGAAATTCAGGGAACGGCGAGCCGGCTGCTGGGAGAGCGACTGCGCACGGACCGCGCCATGTATTTCGAAATCGACGAAGAACTCGGATACTTGCGGATCGAACGCGACTACGTGCGTGAGGGCGTTGGGAGCAGGGTAGGACGATATCCGCTGGCGGACTTTGAGTGGTTAGGAGCGGCATCCAAAAAGGAAGGCGCGTTTGTTGTCAATGATGCGATTACCTCTCCGTTGATTCCGGATGAAGCCCGCGCTGCAGCTACTGCAAAAGGGGCACACGCCTTCATTATCGTTCCCTTGATAAAGGACGATCGTATGGTAGGCGCGCTAACTGTGACCTGCCTGAAGCCGAGGGCCTGGACTGCCGAAGACGTGAAACTGGTGCAGGAGACCGCTGAGCGAACCTGGGCTGCCGTGGAGCGGGCACGAGCCGAGGCGGCGCTGCGCGAGAGCGAGGAGCGCTTCAGGCACTTCCTCGAAAATGTACATGAGTACGCGCTTGTGCAGTGTAATGCGGACCTGAAGATTACTGGTTGGAATCCTGGGGCGGAACGTATCTTTGGGTATTCGTCGGGCGAGATACTGGGACAGCCGTTTTCGCTACTCCTCTCACCGGAAGATTGTGCAGCCGGCGTTCCATGCATGGAGATTTCCGTTCTGGGAAGGGACGGCGGGCGCGATGAAGATGCGCGATGGCTGGTACGCAAAGAAGGGCATCGCATCTGGACGCGATGGGTGACCGAAGCTATTCGCAATAAGGATGGGCAGATTACGGGACTGGCGATGGTGCTTCGCGACGAGACTGAACGCTTGAAGACCGAGACAAGTCTGCGGCAGAGCGAGAAGCTTGCCGTGGTGGGCCGGATGGCAAGTTCGATTGCGCACGAGATTAACAATCCCCTTGAAGCGGTGACAAACCTGATCTTTCTTGCGCGCAGGTGCGAGGCTTCGCCGGAGGTTGCCGAGTTACTGGCGCAGGCTGAGCTTGAACTGGCACGCGTGAGCCACATTGCAAAAGCTACCCTGCACTTTCATCGGCAGACGATGGAGCCGGTCAAGGCCGACATTGAAGCGATTCTCGAATCTGTGCTTCTGCTGCACGAAGGCCGCCTCAGGGCATCTCAAATCATGACCGAGCGGCGCTATGGAGTGCATCCTCCGATTACCTGCCAGGAACATGAGATTCGGCAAGTGCTTGCAAATCTTGTGGGCAACGCCATTGATGCGATGACAAAGAGTCCGGGCCAGCGGCGCCTGACGGTGCACGTGAGCAGAACCGTCAATTCAAAAACGCGTGAAGAAGGCGTGCGCGTGATGATTGCCGATACGGGATTGGGCATTCGGGAGTCAGAGGCGAAGCACATCTTCGAGCCGTTCTTCACAACGAAGGCTGCGACCGGCACAGGGTTGGGGCTGTGGATCAGTGCGGAGACGGTGAAGAAGCATCAAGGGACGCTGCGATTTCGGAGCAGGACTGCGGGGGTGTTCCGGGGGACGGTCTTTTCGCTGCACCTTGGATCCGTGACAATCAGAAAAGCACCGAAGGTTGCGGACGAGTATCGACTTCCTTCAGCGCGTGCCATGTGACTCTTTCGCCCAGCCACGCAAGCGGAACTCAGTCTGAGCGATCTGTAATTAAGTAATCTTTGGCAACTGCAGTGGAACACTGTCTATTCGTTCCTTATCAGGGCAGAATCACCAGCTCTGGTTTGCTGCCTCCACTCATTCCAAAGACTGCGCCTGAGTAGAAGGCTCCCGCGTCGTACTTGTAGCAGCCGGGGTTTTGAGCTTTGACGGTGATTGGCTTATTTCCGCCGCCGATGATGGGATCATCTGGATCGAACGGAGAATCGGTGCCGAACGAAATCATGAAACCAGTGTTCTTGCTCGACGTCATCCACACGACCGAGGTACCGGTCTTGATGCAGAAGAACTGGTTGTTCTTTGCGTTCGGAATGCCCGGCCTGACGGTTGAACTGCCTCCCGATTTGCGAACATTGATTGTGCAGACCGAGGAACTGGATCCGCAGGTGTTCGCCGCGTTGCACATGTCTTCAGGCTTTGGTTCATCACAGACGTACTTGCTTTTTGCCTGGGTAAGTGTGCCGCCCACCAACAGGATCGTTGTTGCTATTGCCACATAGTACGAACGCGATTTGTCTTCTCATGGTCACTCCCTCAAAGAAACTTTTAACCGGCGATTTGGATTCGCGACGGGATGGGACTACTCTCTCATCCCCCGCCGGCCAGACGATGATGTTGTTAAGCCTCCAAGGATTCATTCTGAGATCCCACTGGGGATCGCCGTCCTTGTTGATGGTGAGCTGAGTGGCCGGATAGAGAACGCCATCGCTTTTATTCTTGTCTTGATCGTTGATCCTGATCTCCCCCGCCGTCAGATTGAAGGATTGCGATTGCGTGCTCCAATACGCTTCTCCGAAAGCAATCTTGCGATTGGTCACGAAGCGGATTGTCCGTCCTGTGGGGGTCTTGATTTGATGGATGTAGGAGACGTCGAAACCAAGGGTGCCGGGGATCGTGATTCGCCCAACAGCCTTCATCTTTTCAAGTGCGTTGGCCAAGCCGTCGTTCTGGCCCTTCTGAAATGACTCGACCAGAATTTTTCTGTCGTCGGGAGTGGAGTACTCGTAAATGATAAGTCTGACAGTGAAGTTCTTTCCCATTTGGGTGCTCGTGCCAAAAGCTTGAGCGTCGATCGTTTCATTCTTTGAACGGGCAAGTCCCAGGACGGCTGTCATAGCCAGGATCGCCGTCACGGCAATGCTCATCTTCAATTGCTTGGATATGTTTTTCACTTTTCCTCCGTTTGGAAGCAGTTCATGAGCTGGCGAACCCCGAAGAGATGGCTGTGGCCGGCTTGCCGGTGATGACGCGCGGGTCCCACTTGCCTACACGCGATGATCAAAGCTAGTCAGGCCCAACGTTGGAGAATACTGTCAGAAATAACAGCTCCGAATTAGATGTGGGTTGGTTGGAGAACTCTCGCCGATCTGCAGCGGCTACACGAGTTTGGAATAGAGAGAACGTGACACTCTCGATCAGCCCTTCAGCGCTCTTCTGATCAGTCCAGGCAGCTGACTCTCCGCAGCCTCCACCGTCCCCAGCGCCTCCACAAGCGCATCAAAAAACTCGAATGAAGTCAGCGCGACAAGACATCCAATCAGCTCGGATTTAGGCCCCTGCACAGCGTCACCGAGACGTTCGATCACGCGTGTAGCCCCCATCTGCCGGCGCTGATTTCTTGCCCCGATTGCCTCGCCGAACTCCGGGTCAACCGCCGCAATCCCGTGAATTCGCTTCAGCAGCAGCCGGTTCTTCGCCCAGAAATTTGAGAACACCGCGATGAATCCGTCCAGCATCTCCTCCGCATCGCGCGACATCATGACTTCGCGCATTCGTTCCATGCCTGCATCGCGCGCGATCTGATCGAACAGTGTCTCCAGCAGAACCGTCCGCGTGCCGAAAAGATTGTGGATAGTCTGCCGCGTGACCCCGCCCGCCTTGGCCAGCGACTCCATTGAGAACTCCCGAATCCCGCCCGCCTCAAGCTGCTCCCGCGCCGCAGACAGCACCGCCGCCTTGGTGCGCCCCATCTGCTCCAGGCGCTTACCAAGTTCATAAGGACGCTTGCATGAAGGATTTTCATTCGGTTCCACAGGAATTCATCTTACCCGCCAGAATTCCATTTGACAATATGTAAAACTAATACTAAGCTCTGATCCTGTCAGTGGGAGGTCGCTGATGCCCCGGAATCCCGATTCCGCTTCTGCACAACAATCCAGCTCAAAGACTCCCCTCTGGCTCCGAGCAGGCTTCTGGATCGCCATCGTCATCTCCGTCGCTGTGGTCCTGCATCGCGTCTTAGCCCTCGCCACACCCGCACGCAACGGACCGCCCCAATTGGCCGCGCTCGATGACGTTTTCGCATCGCATGCACGGCTCACCCTGGCCCATATCCTGCCTGCCCTGGTTTTTGTCGTGATTGCGCCGATCATCGTCTTCCGACCCGGCAGCGGTCCGAGCTGGGTGAGCCGAGTCTTCTATCCCCTCGGCGCAATCGTCGGGCTCACCGCCTATGCGATGAGCCTTTATTCCATCGGAGGATGGACCGAACGCTCTGCCGTCCTGCTCTTCGACACGCTCTTCCTCATCGCGCTCGCCCGCGCCTGGGTCTACCACTCGCAATCCGACTCCACGCACGAGCGCCGCTGGCAACTCCGCGCGATCGCCATCCTGCTTGGCATTGCCACCACGCGGCCGGTGATGGGCGTCTTCTTCGCCACCGCCCGTCTCACCCACCTGCTGCCGCAACAATTCTTCGGCATCGCCTTCTGGATCGGCTTCTCCATCAACGGTCTGGTATTCGAACTCTGGATCCGCTCCGTCGATCATCGCCGCACACGCGCATCCAGTTCGCAAATTCATCCTTCCCCTTTGAGGAGTGGCATATGACCTCGACAACTCCGCACATCGCCGCAAACGTGAACATTAAACATGCCGGGCCGCCGCTCTGGTTGCTGGCGATTCTCTATACCGTCCTGTTCAACGCAGGCCTCTTTCCGGTCACGATGTATGGCGGCATGCCCTACTGGCCTGGCCCCTGGGAATCGCCCGCAGTCATCACAACGTTCTTCCAGACGCAAACCACGCGTGTCCTCGCTTGCCTCCTGCTGCAGACGGGCGCCATGATCTGCCTCGGCCTCTTCACTGCCGTCGTCGTAAGCCGCCTGCAATTCCTAGGCATACGCGCTTCCGGCGTAACCATCGCCCTTTTTGGAGGATTCCTTTGCGTCTTCGACAGCATCGCAGCCGCCTTCGCCACTTGGACACTGATTCGCCCGGCAGTTGCCGTGAATCCGCCCATCGTCGTAGCCCTCAACTACCTCTCCTACGCCTTTGGCGGTCCGGGCTTCTCCATCCCCATGGGTCTGCTGATGGCCGGTGTCTCTATCTCTGCCGGCCTGACAAAACTTATCCCCAAATGGGTGATGATTCTCGGCCTGTTTCTCGCAGCCTGCGGCGAACTGAGCGTGTTCCACCTCGTCAGCCCACAACTACTCTTCCTGATCCCCCTGGTGCGCTTCCCCGGCTTCATCTGGATCATCGCCGTTGGAGTCACTCTACCGCGCTACCGCAAAGCAGAAGCGCTAGCAACCGCCGCGTAACGAAAGCCAATCGAGTCCGGAAGGTGTCATCCTGAGTTCTGCACGTTCGGGGCCCCATCACGCATCAGCGCAATGGGTAAGCGGAACAAAGGATCTGCTTTTCTTCATTCCACGCTGGGCTTCGGTGCCCCATTCATGCGGCGCCTTTTGCCGCATGAGTGGGATCTCACAAGCCTGACGCGCGCGGCATCGCCGCCTTGATCCCGCAAGCTCACTGCTCTGGCTGCAGCCAATAATTCGCCCGCGCGATGATCTTCGCCCCATAGTCTTCGACGGTGTGCACGCGAATCGTATGCAATCCCGGCTTAGGATCTGAGGGACTGAACGTAATCAAATACCGATTCCGCACATCCTTTGCCGCCTCCATCACGCGCGCTTCAAAACGGTGGTCACCGGTAAACGTGGTGTACTCCCCGCCGCTCATGATTGCGATCTGCTTGGCGACATTTTTCTTGAACGCCTGCACTGCCATCACCAGAGTCGACACCATATTCAGCGTTCGATCCTCGCCATTGTCCTTGATGTCATGCGCCAGCTCCGCCTTCGACGGCGAATACGAGATACTCAGCACCAGCACATCCGACCGCCCGATCTTGCTCACCAGCTGCGCCGGCTTGGTGTGCTTGCTTCCGTGATCGCGCTCCTCGCTGATCAGCAGCAGCACCCGCCGATACTCCTTCGGCTGATCCTCCAGCAAATCCACCCCGTAGCTGATGGTGTCCAGAATTGCCGCTCCGCCATCACTCGGCTCCAACTGCTGCAAGCTTTGCGCCATTTCCTCCTCCGAGTGCGTGTAGTCCTGCATCAACCTCGGTTTCGATCCAAACCCCACCAGCGCTGCCTGGCTCCGCGGATCAGCCAGAAACACGTCCAGCAGCGGCCCTAGTTTGGCCAGCTTCTGAAACTCCAATGCCCCCGCTCTTCCCTCTTCCATTGCAACAACCAGCGCAACCGGCGCGGTATCCAGCTCTTCCTGCATGTGAATCTTCTGCGGAACCCCGTTGTCCTCAACCACAAAATCCGATGGCTTTAGACCATACACAATGCCGCCGCCGTGAGGCTTCTCCACCAGCGTCGGCACCAGCACCTCGTTCGTCGTTACGCGAATCGTTGGCCCGCTGCTCTGACTTCCCGGCATCGGCTTCGGAGGCTCGACGGGCGGCAATTGCTGAGCCTGCATAAGCGCCGCGAACATCAAACCAGCCGGAACAACCAATCTCGCAAAACGAATCAACCAGAACCTCATCCTCTGCGTGAACTCCCAGACCCGATCATAAAGCGACCACTCACACATCTCCTGATCGCTATGGAAATCCTTCGAATCGAAGAAGTGTGTCTGAGTAGTTGGACGTGCCTTCACCGCGAACCGTTTCCGGCATTCATCGCCATCAGCTGAACCTCAGCCCTTTCGCGCCGGAGCTCTGTCGATAGCCGAGCGCAGCGCCGCGAATGCCGGAGTCGGCTTCAGGTCATCATCAAACGGCAGCGGTCTCTGCCTCGCATCATCAGGCCGTTTCGCCCACGGCTCTTCCGAATGGCTCAGCCACGAGTGTTTGCTGGTGATTCCCCATGTGAGAAGGATAGGCACATTCGCCTCGGCGAGTACTCTGTGCGGATAATGCCCAAACACCTTCGCAACTGCCTTGTCCTGCGCATTAGGACCGCCCTCAACCGCGCGAGTATTCACGTCCATCTCCGTGATGTAAACCTCAAGCCCCATCTTCCGAAGCGTGCGGATAAATCTCACCAGCCCGCCGCCCGGCAGCGGCGCGTCCGCCTTAAGATGGCTCTGGACTCCGACCGCGTGAATCGGTACACCATTCGCCTTGAATCTCCGTACCAGCGCCAGCACCTGGTCCCGCTTCGTCGTCTGGTCCCACGTGTCGAGTTCGATGTCGTAATCGTTGTAGGTCAGCTTTGCTGTTGGATCGGCCGCAGCCGCGGTCCGAAACGCCAACTCCAGATAATCCGGCCCGATCAACTCCAGCCAAAGCGTCTTTCGCAGTCCATCGTGAAGTCGATCGCTGGGATTGATCGCTTCATTCACCACGTCCCAACTGTGCAATTGTCCGCGAAAATGGCCCGCCACCGTCTGGATGTGTTCCGTCAGGAGTTGACGCGCGTTTTCCTTGGTCGCGGTGCCGTTCAGCCACTCCGGATTCCCTTCATGCCAGCAGAGATTATGCCCGCGCACGCTCTGACCCGTCAGTTTCGCGAAGCGCATCAGCTTGTCCGCTTGCGCGAAATCAAAGCTCGTCGGCGACGGCCTCAGCGCGTGCCACTTCATCGCGTTCTCAGCAACCAGGATATTGGCCTGTTCCTGGATTAGCTGCGTATAGCGATCCGTTGTCGCACCCGCTGCCACCCCATCCACATCCAGAAGATCTGGAATGACGGCCGTCCCGTACATCAGCCCGCGTGCCTCCGCATGCGCCCGCAACGAATTGGCTCCAGTCACACTGGCAGCTGCGCCGGAAGTCTGCTCGCCTTCGAGCCATTTCGGAATCGCCGCCGCGGCGCCCATCGCAAGGGCAGCCTTTCCAAACTGCCGCCTTGTCCACTGCGCGCTGCTCTTAGACTCAGTCATGCCTTCCTCATCTCCCTGTAGAACTCGAAATCGATGGTGCCTTGAACGAACCACCTGCTTCGAAAGAACGCAGTTCGCGGAACCTACATAGAGGGTCGTGTGCCGTATCCAGCCATCCTTGGGTAAGTGTCATTCGTATCCAGCCCACCCTTAGTCCAGCCATCCTTAGCCCAGCCGTAGTCCAGCCATTCGTAGTCTGGCCATCCTTAGTCTGGCCATCCTTAGTAAGGAGTAAGGTGTCATCCTGAGCGACACACGCTCGGGGCCCCATCACGCTGAAAGCGCGATGGGGTAAGTGTCGCGAAGGATCTGCTTTTGCTTTCCCCACCTGGCTGCCCGGCTGCCCCATTTATGCGGCATCTTTTGCCGCATGAATGGGAGACCACAAACCCACATCCCTGCACCGCCGCCCCGTCACCATTACGGTTTCCGCCGCGCCTCACGCTGCAACTGCCCAGTCCAGAAAAGAAAATTGAGCAACTCCCATCGCGATTCCCACATAAAACCGAACACATCGCGGGCCTTGAGCGTCTCAGCCGGCTTGCCGGAATACGTCTCCACCCGCCAGCGAAGAAACTCGCTGCGCCATGGCGCAAACCGATGCCCACGTGTCGCGTTCCAAAGAAAACGTAACGCCCCAAACAAGGTTGAAATCCTCTCTCCGAGTGTAAACCGCTTATACGCGCCTCAGCCTCAACCAGCGCACCTTGTCGGAAGACTGGGAAGCAGCAGCGGCCTTCGGGCCTTGCGGATGACGGGCAGCCAGAGAACGATGTTCGATTGCTTAACTAGTGTTTCCGCATCGCGGTGATTCAGCCGCGGCCTGAAAAGTCGTTGTCATCTTGAGCGAAGCGAAGCATAGTCGAAAGATCTGCGGTTGCCCTTACGAAAATATCCACCCTCGCGATTCAAATCTGAAGAGTCGGCCAAATTCTGCGACAGAAGAAAGAAACTGAAAACCATTTTTCAGCTGGCGGCAAACTGTCAAAAACAAAACTGTCTCACCGAAGGGGTTCACCTCACCTGATGTCAACCCTTCGACCCAAATCTATTTACTAACTCACCTATTTTCAAATATTTCCATCCTCATCCGTTTTGCATGTTATTTCGCCCAATTTCTTATCCTTGTCTATGAAGGGAATGGAAGCATGGTAGCCGATTCGCTAATACGCGCGCGTCAACTGGGATCAAGTCCTCTAAGCCCTTTGCTGAGAAATATCTGCGTATAAGTCCTTTTCCGGGAAATATTTGCAGCACCCCCTTTTTATAACCTGCTGAAAACACGCGTGTTCATTTCAGGTACCGGGTGGGGGGTAGGAGAGAAAACATGTTCAATGAATGTCGACACATCCTGACCGGCGGAGATCGTTGCCATGCAGCCGCACTCCGCAACCAGCAATATTGCTACTTCCACAACAAACTTCACCGTCTTTCCAGTCCTTCTGGCGAGCCCAGACCGGTCCCCATGCCTCCAATTGAAGACGACAGCAGCATCAAGCTCGCGCTCACGCAGATCCTCGGCGCGCTGAACTCGCCACACATGGACACGCGCCGCGCCAGCCTCATGCTCTATGGCCTCCAGATCGCCGCCCAGGTGACCGGCCGTGCTTCATCTCCATCCCCATCTCAAAGCGTGCGCAGTCTATCCACACAGCGCGACGGCTCAGAACTTGCGCCCAGACAAATAGCCTGCGAACCTCCCGAGGATTGTCCCAATTGCCCCAGCAAGGACCAGTGCCTGAATCTCGACCGTATCAACTACCGAAGCGTCGCACGCATTCTCAATGGATACCGAAAAGGACAGGACAAATGGGACCGGAGCGACCCCGAAAAAGCTGCAAACGCCGCTTCCCTTTGAACGGCTCCAACATCACCTGCCCGGACGAAAGCGAAGGTTTACCATTCTTCAAAAATTGGCTGTGTCATTCGCTCAGAACGGGGCCCCGAACGCATCTCAGTTCGGGGGCGGTGAGCGAAGAATCTGTTTTTCGTACTTCCAGATTTGTGCGAACGGCTTCTGGGGCAACACACTAGAAGCTTGATGCTGTAGTTCACTGCAGCTTGTCAAACAAGCTCCCGGATCCAAGTTGCGAAATCACCGACTCGAGCGCAGTCTCTTGCGTCTTCGAGAGCGAGAGCTGGGTAGCCACTGTGGCAAGATCGGCCTGCATCAGGTTTGTCTGCGCTGCGGTTAGCTGTGCCTGCTCCGTCGTGATCGCACCCGATGCAGCCGTAAGCTGGGTGATTGAGTTGTCGATGGTCACGCGTTGTTGCGAAACCGTGTTGAGAGCTGCCGTCAGCGCCTGTGTATCTTGCGTCGCCTGCGCCGTGTTCACAGTTCCGCTCGCATAATCCGCGACCAGGCTGTTGAGCACGCCAAACACACTCGTCGCTCCAAGAAAGATCTGGTTGCCGGGAACGTTCAACTGGATCTTCTGACCGTTTGGCGTCTGCAGATAATTCACATCGCTGTCGCCGCTGTAGGTCGTCGTCGCCGGCGAAGTCGCATTCTTCTCCGGATCAAATTTGGTGAACGCGTCCATCAGCCCCACGACGCCTGCGGATACCAGATCTTCAATATCCACGTGCTGCGGAAGACGATCGTGAATACGCCGGGCAAGAAACCGGACGATGGGAAGATGCTCGAGCAGCAATCGTTCCTGTTCGCCGTTCAGCACTCCCGAAGGAATCTCAGGCGGATAACCACCGGGAACCAATGCGTCCTGGCGTGTCGTGCGATTTGCTCCTGTGCTCATGCCCATGTGGCATACTCCTTTACGCAAACCAGTTTCCTGTTCACCCTCACCATCGCCACCTCAGTGGATTGTGCCCACCGGCTTCAGACGAATCTCGGGCGGAATCTCCGCTGCAGCTACGACTGAGAATCTCGGCATCACTGGCTCCAGCCAGCGCTTGACGTGATAGCGGGCCGGACTTGGACAAAGGAGCACGGGAAGAGCCGAGGAAGTGGATGCTCCGATGAGATGTTTCAAAGAATCGGCAAGACGGCGAACAATGGGGACCGCAGGCGCAGAGGTCGCCGAGAGGAGTCGCTGGTTCCCTTCCGGCGACAGAGAGGCGAGGATCTCCTCCTCGATTGCAGGGTCGAGCAGTAATACGGGCAGCTGCCCATCAGCGTCAAGCAGCGGTGCAACGAGCCTGCGACCCAGAGCCTGGCGCACCGTTTCCACCAGAACAACCAGATTCTTGTTCACGGAAGAGACATCGAGCAGCGCCTCCAGAATCGTGCCTAAATCGCGAACAGAAACGCGCTCGCGCAGCAGTTGCTCGAGGACGCGCTGCACCTCACCGAGTGTAAGCAGCTTCGGCACCAGTTCTTCGAGAAGTTTGGGATGGCTCTCATTCAACGAATCCATAAGGCGCTTGGATTCCGCACGGCCTAGAAGTTCGTGGGCAAGACGGCGAATCAACTCGCCCAGATGCGTCGTGATCACGGTGACTGCATCGACAACGGAATACCCGGCAGCGATGGCCTGTTCCTCAACGGACGAGGCGATCCAGACCGCGGGCACGCCAAAGGCCGGCTCGTGCGTCTCCTTGCCTGGATGCGGGCGGCGTTGCGGATCGCCTGAAACCGCCAGCATCTGCGTGCCTTCGAGTTGCCAGCGGCCAATCTCGATTCCGCGCAGAGAAACAAGATATTCACGCGGGCGGAGACGGAGATTATCGGATATGTGCACGGGAGGCACGAGAAAGCCCATCTCCGCAGAAAGATGGCGGCGCAGCGCGCGCACTCGGTTGAGAAGCGTGCCGCCATGCTTCTCATCGACAAGGGGTATCAGTTGGAATCCGATTTCAAGTGAAAGCTCCTCCAGCCGGAGCAGGCCAGCCAGATCGGCCGAGGGTGCTTGCTCGGCCTTCTTCTTTTCAGCTGCCGAAATCTCGACACCCGATGCGGATGCCGGGGAGACGGCAATCCGGCGCCCGATCCAGAAAAGCGCAGCGGCGATGAGAAGAAACGTCAGCGCCGGCAGTCCGGGGATCAGGCACATCGCTCCACACACTACGCTGGCGAGATAAAGGGTGGCAGGACGCGCAAAAAGTTGTTGGCGAATCTCCGTTCCGAGCATTCCAGCCGAATTTGCTCGCGTAAGTGTGATGCCTCCGGCCACTGAGACCAGGAGCGAGGGGATCAGGGTGACCAATCCGTCTCCAACGGTCAGCACGGTATAGGTACGCGCCGCTTCACCCAGTTCAACGCCCTGCTGCAGCGTGCCAATCAGCAGGCCGGCAATGATGTTGATGGCAGTGATAAGAATCGTCGCCATCGAATCGCGCTGGTTAAACCGCGCTGCTCCGTCCATGGCTCCGTAGAATTCAGCCTCGCGGGCGATCGCCTGGCGCCGGCGGCGGGCTTCGGCCTCGTCGATGAGGCCGGCATTCATATCCGCGTCGATGGCCATCTGCTTACCGGGCAGAGCATCGAGAGTAAAGCGCGCCGTAACTTCGGCGGTGCGCACGGCTCCGTGGGAGACAACAAGGAACTGGATCGCAACCAGCGCGAGAAAGAGCACGAAGCCCACGATGTAGTTCCCGCCCACCACGAACTGGCCAAAGGCTTCGATCACCCTCCCGGCTGCAGCCGTTCCTTCAGAGCCGTGAAGGAGAATGCGGCGGCTGGAAGCAATATTCAGGGCGAGGCGGAAAAGCGTGAGCAACAGAAGCAGAGTGGGAAATACCGACAATTCGACGGCGCGGCGAATCTGCACCGAGGAGAGAAAGACAATGATGGAGGCCGCCATCGATAGCGCAAGGAGAAAGTCCAGCGCCGCTGCAGGCAGCGGGATCATCATGACAAAGATCACGCTGATGGCTCCGCAGGGCAAAACATAATCCCGCAAGCGTTGAAGAATGGCGACGCGGCCGATGGATGCCGGATTCAAGACAGCAGTGCTCATCGTGTGCCTCCGTTGGGATCCCGATCGAAATCTGTCGCGTTATTTTGTGAGCGCGGGACGACGCCTGGAATTGCAGCAGGCCGTGCCTGCGGCCGGTTCACGGATGAGGCTTCCTCTTCTGACGCCTTCTGGCGCGCGCGACGTTCGCGCATCTCTGCCTCGACCCGCTGGCGATACAGATAGGCGAGGATCGAGGCAACAGCGGCATACAGGTCCACGGGAATGGCATGACCCACTGCGACCGAGCGATAGAGGGACCGCGCCAGGGGCGGATTCTCGATGATCGGGACGCCGGCCCAGCGCGCTTCGGCTTTTATCTCTTCGGCGAGAAGGTTTTGTCCTTTGGCCAGAACCTTGGGAGCATCCATGGCGATGAAGTCAAAACCCAGAGCAACGGCGTAGTGCGTAGGATTCGTCAGGATGACCGCGGCCCTCGAAACATCGGCCTTCACCTTGTTGCGGCGCATCTGGCGCTGTAGTCCACGAATGCGGCCGCGGGTCTGCGGACTGCCTTCCGTCTCCTTGAACTCCTCCTTCATCTCTTCCCGGCTCATCATGAGGCGCGATTCGCGGCTGCGCCATTCGACCACGTAGTCGACCAGCGCCCAGCCAAGAAGCAGCCATGAAGCGGCGACGAGAAGCCCGTAGATATCCGACGCGAGAGCGTCCAGACGCGAAGTGGAGAAAGGAGGGATAGTCAGTTCGCGCGCAATTCGCTGCACTGCGAAGACGGCAAGAAGGCTTGCCGGCAAGAGTGATTTGCCAAGGCGCGCGGCAGCACGGAGTGAAAACAGATTCTTAAGATTCGAGACCGGGCTAATCCGATCCAAATGAAAGCCGATCGAGCCTGCGTTAATCTGCAGTCCGCCTGTCTGAAGAATGCCGGCGAACGAGGCCCCCGCAACCATGGCCGTAATGGCCATACCGACCGGAATCAGCGAATCCATCGCGATGTGCCGCATGGCAAGCAGCGTGGGTTGAAGCGTGGAGACATCCCATCGATCTGGCGAGCCGAGATCGAGTGCCGCGGAAAACGATGAACGGAAGGAGTCGAGGATTTTGCGGCCGAGAAATCCCAGGCAGAGGACACCGGCAAGCGTTCCGGCAGCCGAGGAAATTCCCGGCTGTGCAGGATGTCACCATCCTTGCGCGCTTTCTCGCGGCGATGCGGGGATGCCTGTTCGGTGCGGTCTCCGGGCATTGGCTATCCCCCGATTCCTGCCGCGGAGGCGCTTGCGGGAATCTGAAGCAATCGCTCAGCCATGTCGAGGAGCCCGGCAAAGCGCGCCTCGATAAAGCGCGGCCAGAGTGCCAGCGAGCCTGTAAAAACAGCAAACCCCACCAGCGTCTTCAGCGGCACGGTCAGCGACATGACCGGAAGCTGCGGGCTCAGCTTGCTAAGCAGAGCGACCGCGATCTCGATAAGCATGGTGGCAGCGAGAACCGGCGCGGCGAGTTCCACTGCGGCGAGAAAGATGCCTCCGGCAGCCTCGACAATGGCGCGCGCAGTAAGAGGCGCCAGCGTGTACGCGCCGAGCGGCACAACACGAAAACTGCGCACCAGCGAAGCCAGCAGAATGCGGTCGAGACCGGCAGTAATCAGAACCAGCGTTCCCATCAGTTGAAATAGATCGCCCATGAGCGGTGTCTGGATCGAAGAGGTCGGGTCGAGCAGATTGACCATCGAGAAGCTGAATTGCACGCTGGCTATCTGCCCGGCGAAGAGAAGCATCTCGTTCAGAAGCGAGAGCGCGAGACCGTAGACGAGACCGACGGCAATCTCGCCAAGCAAAGTCGGAAGACTGATTTCCGCGTGCGCGCTAGGCAAGGTGGCAACCAGCGGCGCAAGCAGAAATGCCAAGGCACCGACGAAAACTGCCTTGGTCCGCGCCGGAAGCGCTGTGGAAGAGAAGAAGGGCGCGAACACGACAATCCCGCTCACGCGGACAAGCGTAAGGAGCATCGCACTAAGAAGCTTGTCCAAGCGCCCATCAGACATCCTCCTGGATCGTTGCGCCGTTGCTCGCCTAGCCGAGGTATCGGTGCAGGTCAGACATCAGCAGCAGTGTGTAGGCCGCAAGGCGCCCGAGAAACCACGGCATGCCAACAAGCAGGATGAGCGCCACTGCAGCGAGGCGTGGAACGGAAGTCAGTGACTGCTCCTGCAGACTGGTCATCGTCTGGAACAAGCGTGAGCAAAAAGCCGAGCACGACGGCCGCGACCAGCACCGGCGCGCTGAGGATCATGGCCTCCTTCATCAACTGGCGAAGCAACTCGGCAACAAGATCGGGAGTCATAAGTTTCCTCTTAAAAACTTTTCAAAAGCGAGTGGGCAAGCAGGTTCCAGCCGTCAACCATGACAAACAACAGGATCTTGAGAGGCGTGGAAACCACGACCGGCGGCAGTTGGAACATGCCGATGGACGTGGTAATAGCCGCGGTGACCATGTCGACAAGCAGAAACGGCAGAAAGAGTACCGCGCCGATGGCAAACCCGGCTTTCAGTTCGGAAAGAATGTAGGCCGGCACGACAACGCGCATGGGCAGATCGTCGGGCGCGTTGGGGCGAGGGAGTCTGTCCTGCCGCGGCGAAGAGCGCGAGATCTTTCTCTCGCGCGTAGTGAAGCAGGAAGTGTTTGACCGGCTGCGATCCGCGATCGATGGCGTCCCAACCGGTAATCTGCCCCGCGCGATAAGGCTGAACAGCCTGCTGATCAACCTGGGTGAGCACAGGGGTCATCAGAAACCACGTCATCATCAGACCGAGTCCCAGAAGTGTGGGATTGGACGGAGCCGTCTGCGTGCCGAGCGCCTGGCGAAGAAAGTGAAAGACCACCATCAGCCGCACCAGCGGCGTCATGCACATCAGGATTGCGGGCAGAAGAGTAATCAGCGTCAGCGCGAAGAGAATCGTCCACGGCGTTGAATCCGAAGGATGGAGACGCGTACCTAGATCTGGTAAAAGAGGCGTTGCCTGAGGAGCAGCGAAGAAGAGGGCAATCATATGCGCTTTCCTTCTGCGCCTGTCTTTCGAGAGCGATTCGCAATCGAGCGGCCAGTGCTCGCCCTCAGCGGAAAGAAACTGGAAGCGCCCTCCGGCGTTGTGGCTACCAGCAGTCTCTGCCCGTCGGCTTCAATAAGCGCCAGCGTCTGGCGAGGTGCGAGGCTGATTCTTTCCACGAGCGCGAGTCGAGCTTGCTTCGGGGCGCGACGATGAAGACGCTGAAGTCTTTGGAGCAGCCATGCGGCCAGCCCCCCACGCTCCTGCGAGGTTCCGCTCGAATCCGGACTGCTTTGTTCGGTTGCGACACCGAATGCATTTGCGAATACTCCCAAGATCTTTCTCCTCAAACGAGACGAGTAATGCGAATCGCCAGGCGATGATTGACGACTTCAAATTCGGTCCAGGCCAGTTGGGCGCCCCGCGTCCCCAGCGGCATGTCTTCCCCTTCCTTCCACTGCGACGCAATGACCACGCCCTGCGCGAGCGAAAGCAGGTTGCGAACCCGGAATTTCCTGATCGGTACGGCCACATCAATCTCGACTGAGAGCTTTGAGATCAGCGCGTTACCGCTTAGAACGCCCTCGCCGTCGAAGGACGGAGACATCTGAACAAGGGCCGCTTCGGCTGCCATCTGGGGAACCGGGAGCAGCCAGGTCGGTCTGTGGAGCAAGTTGTTGCTGAGTAGCCATCGGTGGAAGCTGAAGCAATACCCAAGCCAGAAGGCGCAGGCGATTCTTAAGGTGGACTCATGACTCCGCGGTCGACACACAATCGGCCTGGCGCGCCTTTGTGAAAGAGATTCGCATCGCTGCTACACTACAAAGCAGAGATTGCTTGAAAGATTTGCCAGCGATGGCTCGGATTCGAGGTCAATAACATGCCCCAACAGAATGAAAACAAGAGTATTGCTGGAACTGGTCTGCGCCTGAAGGTGGGCCTTGCCGAGATGTTGAAGGGCGGCGTCATCATGGACGTGATGAACGTGGAGCAGGCCCGCATTGCGGAAGAAGCCGGGGCCGTCGCAGTGATGGCATTGGAGCGCGTACCCGCCATGATTCGCGCTGAGGGCGGCGTGGCGCGCATGGCCAAGCCCAGCCTGATCAAGGAGATCATCGTGGACAGGTCAATTCCTGTGATGGCCAAGGCGCGCATCGGGCATTTTGCCGAGGCACAGATTCTGCAGGCGATCGGGGTGGACTTCATCGACGAGAGCGAGGTCCTGACGCCGGCCGACGAAGCGCACCATATTGATAAGCACGCGTTCACGACTCCCTTCGTCTGCGGCGCGCGGAATCTCGGCGAGGCATTGCGTCGGATTGCCGAGGGTGCGGCGATGATTCGCACAAAGGGCGAAGCGGGCACCGGGGACGTTGTGCACGCGGTACAGCATATGCGCCAGATTGTGAAGGAGATGAAGGCGCTGACGGTTCTGAGCGAGCAGGAACTCTACGCGGCTGCCAAGGAACATCAGGCTCCCTACGAGTTGATCCGGATGGTGGCGCAGACGGGCAAGCTGCCGGTGCCGAATTTCTCGGCCGGCGGCATCGCGACTCCGGCGGATGCAGCACTAATGATGCAGCTAGGCGCCGAGGCGATCTTTGTGGGTTCGGGAATCTTTATGAAGGAGCGGGCCACACCGCTCGATGTAGAGAACGATCCAGCGGAGCGTGAAGAGGCGGTTTCGCGGGCCAAGGCGATCGTGATCGCCACAAGCCACTACAACGATCCAAAGATCCTCGCTGAAGTCAGCGAACAAGTCACCGGCACTATGAAGGGCCTCGCAGCCGCGGCGATCGAGGAGTCGCAGTTGTTGCAGACGCGCGGCTGGTAGGCTGCGCAACCGGAAAGATTGTCCATGAGAGCCGGAGGCGGAAGCCGCTTCCGGCTCTCATGCATTGATTCAAAGAGAATTTTCGCAGTAAAAGTGGCTCAAAGAGCGTTGATTGACCTCTTTTGGGATGACAAAACGCAGGAGATCGAAGAGTGAACGTGCAAGTTAAGCGGCCCCGCATAGGTATCTTGGCTATACAAGGCGACTATGCAGCCCATGCCGAAGCGCTGGCGGAGTCAGGGGCAACCCCGGTAGAAGTGCGCAAACGCGAGGAGTTAGCCGGGCTGGACGGACTGATTCTGCCCGGTGGAGAGTCGACAACGATCCTGAAGTTTCTTGAACGGGGCCATCTCTTCGACGATTTGAAGCAATTCTGTTCGACCCGTCCCGTATTTGGGACATGCGCCGGCGCGATTCTGCTGGCACGCGAGGTGCGCAACCCGTCCCAGCGCAGCCTGGGAGTGCTGGATATCGTGGTGGAACGCAACGCATACGGAAGACAGATCGATTCTTCCATCCTTTTCTCCGACTCGAAGCTTCCAGGTGAAAAACTGGAGATGGTCTTCATCCGTGCACCCCGCATCGTCGAAACAGGACCTGAAGTTGAGGTGCTGGCGCGTCGGGAGGAAATGGCAACCCTGGTTCGGCAGGGCAGCTTGATGGCCGCAACGTTCCATCCGGAGCTCACGACGGATCGGCGCGTTCACAAAGCGTTTGTTGATCTTGTGAATTCTTCACTTCAGCACTAAGACAGCTTTGCACAACGGCGTGAGGAATTTAATGAAAAGGCCATCCTGTTTCGGGGTGGCTGCGTCCAAGGATTAGAGCGGTCCCGCAGCTGAATCAACCGTTCCTGGTTTCTGCGCGTGCTGGCTTCTTGTCCGGGAATCTGCCAGCCCGTTAGCGGTCCCCTCGAAACACTGAAACTGCGAAAGCGCTTTGTGGTGTACTCTGAACTGCACAGAGGCGTCTGAATGCCCGCTACCTTTACGCATTCCCCTGCGGAAACGGAACGGAAAGAGCCAGGAATTGGCGGCAAACCTCCTGTTGACCGGCGACCTACCGGCGGCGGAGGAGGCGGAGGCGATGATGACCGGCAGCATGAGCGGAGAGGTCCGCGCGAGCTGCTACACAAGATTCGCTTTTCGGTCTTTTCCATTCTCGCGGCAGACATGATGTTCTTCGCCATCCTGGTCGCGCTGTTCTTCGCGCGCCAGGCGGGCACCCACATGGATCCTCATACCCATGAGCAAATCGGCGACTGGCATCCCGTGCTGCTGCCCCCGATTCTCTATCTCAATACCGCGCTTCTGCTGCTGAGCAGCCTGACCGTGGAAATAGCGCGGCGAAATATCTTCAGGGAAATCGATGTGTTGGAAGAATGGCTGGGCCTCGGCCATCCGGCCCTTCAGCGCACTCTGCCCTGGATTGCCGGAACCCTGGCGCTTGGAAGCCTGTTCCTGACGGGACAGTGGGTTGCATGGCGGCAACTTACCGCTCAGGGGTTTGCATTCAATCACTGGTCAACCCCGGCAAGCTACTTCTTCTACATCATCACCGGTCTTCACGCGGCCCACTTGATTGTGGGCGTTATCGCGCTTGTGGTATGCCTCGCCATGATTCGCGCGCTAAAGCGTGTGGAATTACGGCAGATCGCCGTGGACGCCACCGCATGGTACTGGCATGCGATGGGCCTGGCCTGGATGGTTCTTTTCGCTGTCCTGGTAGTGGGGCAATAGATCGCATCAACAAGAGACGCGGCGCGAGTCCAGCAACAGCGAACACAACTTCAATCCGGCATCTTCGCGGCCTCTACGGGATGAACACGCCCGTCTTGTTTGGTTCGGCGATCAGCGTGAATTCGTCCTTCTTTTCGACGCTAAGTGTCCCGGCGTCAGGATCTTTTACTTTCCACATCACCGCGTGCAGTTCGCCGTTCCGATAATCCAGCGTGAGGTAGTGGTAAACCGGGAAGGCCGTGTCCCGATAGAGGTCCGCCGAGCCGCGGAAGAGCAGCGGGTATGGCTCGGCTCCCCCTCCACCCGAGGTCACGTATTCCACCCCGTTTCGCTCAAAGCGCTCGTAGTTGTGGATATGGCCGGTGAACACGATCACCTTCGCGTGCATTTTGTGCAAGTGAATTTCAAGAAGGTGACGCAGCGTCAGCGCTTCCTTCGAAGGCAGATTAGTGAAGAGCTTCGATTGCTCATCGACCACCCAGGGTGTGTGGTAAAGGATGAAGAGGAAATCCACCTGCTTCGGAAGGTGATCGAGTTGAGCTGCGAACCAAGTGGCCTGGGTGCTGGTGCCACCCGAAGGCGAGGTCATATCGAGCGAGATGACTTCCACACCGCCCATGAGCACCGAATAGTAGCGATGGCCGCTAATCTCTGGAAAATTCTGTAGATAGTTGGTGATCCCTTTCTGTCCGCCGCGGACCTCGTGATTCCCTATCGTAGGAAGCTGCAAGATCTGGTTCTTGCGCCAGAGTGCGGTCTCATCCCGAAAGACCTGCCAGTCGGCATCGCTCGCGCCCGTATAGGGCATATCGCCGGTAAGCAGCAGGACCTCGGGGTTTTCTTCAGCCACGCGTTGGGCCAGCCATTTGCGCACTCGAGGATTTGTCCCAATCTTCACCGAAGGATCAGTGAAGCGCATGTCACCATAGCCCACCATGTGAATCGGAGAACCCGGCTGATATTTGGCGATGGTGAAAGTGGGATTAACATCGATCTTCTCAGGTGGTTCGGCAGTTGCGAAGAATGAAAATGCGCACGCGAAACCGAGAAACATCAATGTCCGCGCACCTGGCCTAAGGGTTCCTAAGAGTGGTAAATGCACGGCTTCAGGCTACCATCGAGCACGGACGGAGCCGAAGTTCTCCGGAAGCACGAACGCTTGCCCGATTTCCTGTGACACACCTCACTGATGCCTGATCGACGCGGCACGTATACAAATCCAAGCAACAAAGGTGATATCGCTCACGAGCAATCGCGTCTGACAGCGCGGTCAAGCGAAAGAGAAACCGTGACCCAACCTCGGCGGATCGCAACTGTGAAGCAATTCTGCCCCCCCTGATCGCCTTGACGGGATGAGGTTGGGAACCTAAGCTCAAACCAGCGGCCTGTCGCAGTGGGCGCAGTTCGGCCCGGCGGGAATGCCGCACATTTTACGAACCTTTGCGGACAGGGTGCACATGATTCCCTACCACTGGCAATACCTTCCACTTTTGATGCAAGTGCTTTTTGCCGTTGGACTTGCTGCGGTCATGGTGCTGGCATCGTGGTTTGTCGGCCGGCATCGCAATTTGCCGGTGAAGCTGGCTCCCTATGAGTGCGGCATCGAGTCAGTAGGCGATGCGCGGGCGCGATTCAGCGTGCGCTTTTACATGGTCGCAATGCTCTTCATCCTGTTCGATGTGGAAGCGGTATTCATGATGCCATGGGCGGTGATCTACCGCCAACTGCCACACATCACTGGTCAAAGGCTTTTCGGCTTCTGGGAGATGGTTGTATATCTCGGCTTTATCGCGGTTGGCCTGTACTACATCGTGCGCAAGGGTATTCTGAACTGGAGCATGGACAAGGCGGATCTCTAAGAATGGCAGACGCTCCAAACGAAACTCTGGCCGGAAGGCAAGCTGTGCTTGAAGCTTTCCCGGATCACCCGGCAGTGAAGGCGATGCTTGCCTGGAATGCCGATGCGCTGACCGATGCCCTCTACGATCGCGGCGAACTCGCGCTAACCGTGAAATCCGAGACCATCTGCGAGGCCGTCGCGGCAGTCAAGAACGCCGGGTACAACGCTTTCGAGGATATGACAGCAGTCGATTGGCTGCCCTCTGAACCGCGTTTCCAACTCAGCTACCACATTCTGTCGCACCAGTATAAGGAACGCATCCGCTTGAAGACCTGGGTTGACAGTTCCGATCCGGCAATCGAATCGATCACATCAGTCTGGCCTGGTGCGAACTATTACGAGCGCGAAGTCTTCGATTTGTTCGGAATTCGATTTGAGGGACATCCCAATCTGCGCCGCATCCTGATGCCGGACGATTGGGTTGGATATCCGTTGCGCAAAGACTATCCGGTGGAGGGCTATCGCTGATGGTGGATGTTGGCACTCCGATCCTGCAGGCTCCCCCGGCCGAAGGCGCACGCGATCAAACCATGGTCCTGAACATGGGACCGCAGCATCCGTCAACGCACGGCGTATTGCGACTTGTGCTGGAGATTGACGGCGAGATTGTTGTCCGCCTGTATCCCGAGATCGGCTATTTGCACACCGGCATCGAGAAAACCTGCGAGGCGAAGTTTTACCAGCAAGTTGTCCCGCTGACCGACCGCGTCGATTACCTCGGCCCCATGGCCAATAATCTCTGCTACTGCCTTGCTGTCGAAAAGCTCCTGCAACTGGAAATTCCTGAGCGGGCCGTGTGGATTCGTGTGCTGCTCACAGAGTTGACACGCCTGAATTCGCACCTGATCTGGCTGGGCACGCACGCCATGGACATCGGCGCGCTGACGGTATTCCTCTACACATTCAGGGAACGCGAAGAGATTCTGCGCATCTTTGAGGCAGTGTCCGGTCAGCGGATGATGACGAGCTACTTCCGCATCGGCGGATTGTCGATGGAGCCGCCGCTGGATTTGTTTGACCGCATCCAGGCGTTCATCAAGACGTTCCCGGAAAAGATTGACGAATATTCGAACCTGCTGACCGGAAACCCTATATTCCGCAATCGGCTGATGGGTGTTGGACACCTGTCGCCAGAAGACGCGATTGCGCTTGCGGTGACGGGTCCGACAATGCGCGCTTCCGGCGTCGACTTCGATCTGCGGCGCGACATGCCGTACTCGAGTTACGAGAAGTTCCAGTTCAAGGTGCCGGTCTCGAACCGCTGCGATTGCTGGGGAAGATACGAAGTGCGTTTGCTCGAGATGCGCGAGAGCATCGGCATTATTCAGCAGGCTCTGGACGGAATGCCGGGAGGGCCAGTCAAAGCCGATGCGCCGAAGATTGTGCTTCCGGATCGCGAGAAGATGAAGACGCAGATGGAAGCGCTAATCCATCACTTCAAGATCGTCACCGAAGGCTTCAACGTGCCTGCCGGCGAAGTTTATCAAGGCATTGAATCCGGCCACGGGCAGATGGGCTATTACGTGGTTTCAGACGGCACCGCAAAGCCGTATCGCGTGCACATGCGGTATCCAGGATTTGCGAGCCTGCAGGCTCTTGAAACCATGTGTAAGGGACGCATGCTGGCGGACGTGGTTGCAGTAATCGGGTCGATCGACATTGTGCTGGGGGAGATCGATCGTTGATGCCGGAAACGGCACAGTTGTACATGGAACTTTGGGTATCGCTTGCTTCCCTGCTCCGAAGCTACACCGCGGCGCACGGGTTGAATGGGAATCGGCAGGCGACAGTTGAGCTGGGGGAAGAACAAATTACTGTGCGTCACGCGGATGCGTGGCTCGATTTAAAACGGAACGGCGCGCAAGTGACATGGACGCGCGACGACGGACGGAGTGGAATGCTGGAACTCACAGAATCAGGGCGGTTGCGCAGCTCGACCAGCGAGGAAGAAATGGATATGGCGGCTGAAGCATGGGCGCGGGAGTTGATGCGATGAGTCCCCAAAACACGAGTCCGGAGACGATGAGCATTTTTTCGCCCAAGGTGGCAGCCCGCTTCGATGCTCTGGTCGAGAAATATCCTGTGCGGCGCTCGGCCCTGGTACCGATGCTGCTCTACGCGCAGGATGAGATCGGATATCTTTCTGACGCTGTGATCGCAGAGGTCGCCCATCGCATCGGCATCACCGAACTCGATGTCCGCAACGTAGCGACATACTACTCGATGCTTCGCTTCAAGCCTGCGGGCAAATTCAATGTCCAGGTCTGCACCAATATCAGTTGCATGCTGCGCGGCGCCTACGACGTCTACGAGCGCTTCCAGGAAGAACTCGGCGTCGGGCATAAGGGTGTAACCGCGGACGGTTTGTTTTCGCTGGAAGAAGTTGAGTGTATCGGTGCCTGCTGCTGGGCGCCAGCCATCCAGGTCAACTACGACTTCCTCGACGATTTGACGCCGGAGAGCGTACCCGAAATTCTGGACCGGTACCGGGACCAAGTCCAAGACAAGGAAAAAAATGCCTAGGCTGGTTTCGCATCCCGATGAAGTGAAGATCGTCTCAAAGCGCTTCGGTCAGGGCGCAGCGAATATTGATAAGTACATCGAACTTGGCGGCTACGAAGCGGTTCGGAAGTGCCTCGCTCAAGGTCCCGAGTGGACCATCGAGGAGATGAAGGCCTCGAACCTGCGCGGGCGCGGCGGTGCAGGCTTCCCAACCGGCATGAAGTGGTCGTTCGTTCCAAAGCAGTCGCCCAAGCCTAAATATGTCCTCGTCAACGGCGACGAGAGCGAGCCCGGTACTTGCAAGGATCACCTGATCTTCCTGCACGATCCTCATGCGGTCATCGAGGGAACCATCATCGCGGGCCTCGCGATCGGTTCGAAGATGGGATTCATTTATCTCCGCGGCGAGTATCGGTATCTGCTCGAGATCATGGAGAAGGCCGTTGCCGATGCCTACGCAAAGGGCTTTCTTGGCAAAAACATCTTCGGATCCGACATAGAATTTCAAGTCATTACGCAGAGCGGAGCGGGCGCGTATGAAGTCGGCGAAGAGTCGGCGCTGATGGAGTCGCTCGAAGGCAAGCGCGGCGTTCCGCGCATCAAACCACCTTTCCCTGCAGTCGTTGGTCTCTACGGCGGCCCAACCGTCATCAACAACGCCGAAACCATCGCTACCGTCCCGCCTGTGATCAACATGGGGGGCGCAGCCTTCGCAGCCGTCGGGTCCGCCCGCAACGGCGGCACGCGCTTGTTTAGCATCAGCGGCCATGTGGAGCGGCCTGGCGTGTACGAACTGCCGATGGGCTACAACCTTAAGAAGATGATCTACGAGGTAGCAGGTGGCATCCGTGGCGGCCGCAAATTGAAGGCCGTCGTTCCGGGCGGATCTTCGACGCCGGTGCTTCTTCCCGAAGAGATTGAGAACCTCGGCATGGATTTCGATCAGGTTGGCAAAGCGGGTTCGATGCTGGGCTCCGGCGGCGTGGTCGTGCTCGACGACCAGACATGCATTGTCGAGTTCGCGCTGCGCACAATCAGCTTTTATCAGCACGAGAGCTGCGGTTGGTGCATTCCCTGCCGCGAAGGAACTGACTGGCTGAAGAAGTCCCTCACCCGTTTCCATGCCGGATTTGGAACCGCCAAGGACATCGACAATATCCGCTATCTTGCCGAGAACATGATGGGCCGCACCTTCTGCCCGCTTGGTGACGCAGCCGCTATGCCAACGCTGGGCTTTGTAAAGAAGTTTCGCAAGGAATTTGAAGATCACCTGGACGGGAAGCCCTGCCCGTTCGCCAGGCACACCGAAATGGCTGTGGTTTAGTTAGGGGCGCTGGAGAAGAATGGCAGAAGTAACATTCACGGTCGATGGAAAGAAGCTGACGGCTCCCGCGGGGACGCTGCTGATTGAGGCGTGCCGCAAGGCGGGCATCGAGATTCCTGCGTTCTGCTATTACCCCGGGCTGAGTCTGCAGGCAGCATGTCGCATGTGCGTTGTGCGCCAGGAAAAAGTGCCGAAGCTGCAGACGGCCTGCACCACGACAGTCGCTGAAGGGCAGGTCTTCACGACCGATTCGCCGGAGATTGCACAGGCCCGCAAAGCCACCATCGAACTGCTGCTTGGCAATCATCCGCTCGACTGCCCCGTGTGCGATGCCGGCGGCGAGTGCGAACTGCAGGACATGACCTTCAAGTACGGTGCCGGCGAAAGCCTGATGGTCGACGCCAAGCGCCACCGTGACGAGCAGCAATGGTCGCCTGCCGTGTTCTATGACCGGCCACGATGCATTCTCTGCTATCGATGCACCCGCATGTGTGGCGAAGGCATGGATGTCTGGGCGCTTGGGATTCAGAATCGTGGCGTCGTCTCAGTCATTGCACCCAACCAGGAAGAACGGCTCGACTGCGAACAGTGCGGCATGTGCATCGACGTCTGTCCAGTAGGAGCACTCACAAGCGGCAGTTATCGGTATAAGACGCGGCCGTGGGAAATGAACCATGTCTCGACCGTCTGCACGCATTGCGGCGACGGGTGCAAGGTGACGCTGGGCGTAAGGCAGTCAAACGACGGCTCAGAGATCGTGCGCGCAGACAATCGCGACAAGAGCGGCATCAATGGCGACTTCCTCTGTGCGAAAGGGCGGTTTGGTTTCGATTTCGTTGAGAGTGCGGAGCGCTTGACGACCCCGCTGGTGCGCAATGCACAGGGCAAGCTGGAGTCGGCGAACTGGGAGCAGGCGTTTCGCGTCGCCGCTGCGAAACTCCAGGAGATTCGTGACGGCCGTGGCGGCGAGGCAATTGGCGTCATCGGCTCAAACCACACGACCAACGAAGAGAATTATCTGCTGCAGAAGTTCGCCCGAACCGTTCTCAAGACGAACAATATAGACCACGAACGCACGACAGATTACGTGGCATTTGCACGTGCCTTGGCTGGACATCAAGGAAAGGCCGCGAGCCTGCGCGATATCGCGAGCGCTCCTGCAATCCTGCTGATCGGTGGCACGCCAACAGATGAGCATCCTCTGTTGGCGTGGACCCTACGCACTAACGTGCGTTTGAACCGGGCACGGCTATACGTCGCAAACGAGAGAAAGATCAAGCTCGAGCGGCAGGCGAAAGCTACGCTGCGGCTACCTGCGGGCGGCTACGCTGCCTTGACCGCATACCTTGGTGGAAGTGATGCCGCCATCAACAACACAGCATTCCGCGAGGCAGTGCTCGGCGAAGAGAAACTGATCGTGATCTTCGGCGAAGAGTATCGCGGTGCGGCGGTTGCAGATCTAGTCCAATGGGGGCTTGGTCGCGCGAACGTGCGCTTTGCCTACCTTGGCGACTACGCCAATTCGCGTGGAGCCGCCGACATGGGTCTGCTGCCCGACATGCTGCCCGGCTATGTGCCGGTCGGTGCGGCTGGGGCATTCGCGCAGGAATATGCCGGCATGCCAAGCGCGTACGGCAAGACGCAGCCAGAGATGTTCGCAGCCGCAGCCAGCGGAGGCTTGGGTGCACTGCTCGTCGTGGGCGCGAATCCGCTAGGCGAGAACGGCGTCGATGCAGCTTCTCTGAAAAACACATTTGTCGTGGTGCAGGATGTTTTCCTGACGGAAACAGCTTCGATCGCTGATGTAGTCTTCCCTGCCGCGAGTCTCTACGAGAAAACCGGCACGGTGACCAACACATTCGGCGACTTGCAGTTGGCCCGCAAAGCTGCGGATCGCGCAGGCGTCAAGCCGGACTTTGAAATCCTGGTACGACTGGCGGACAGCATGGGCACGGACGTAAAGACGCTAGTGCCCTTCGGCAAGGGCGGTGTCACAGCTGACCTCGGGCAGTCGCGCGGAGCGCAGGCTGGCGAGGCGGACCGGCATGCGGTCTGGCTGGCAGCGAACAATTTAGAACCGAAACTCAGCCCATTTGATCCGCTGGCTCTACTGGATGAAATCGAGCGCCTGGTGCCAGCGTACAAACTGGATCGCTTGAATCTTTTCGGCGGCAATGACGTACATACGGAACCCGGGTTCGTTCCGGTTTCAACTCTTACATCAGCGAGCCCTGACCTGGTGAAGCCGGCGCACAATGGGTTGTTCACCTCGGGTACGCTCGGGCGGTACAGCATCGGACTGAAAGATCTGGAGCAACACCAGGCAGCAGAAGTGGCAGCGACAGCAGCAGACTGAACGATTTATGGAATTGTGGGCGAGAAGCAGGTCCTTCGATTTGCTGCGCTTCGCTCAGGAGATGGCACGTGACGATTTGGCAGTTTTTGTTCTGGAGCTTGCTGAAGATCGTGGTGGTGACGGTAGTACTGTTGATGGGCGTCGCCTACACGGTTCTGTTGGAACGCAAGCTCGTTGGCCGCATCCAGAATCGCTGGGGACCCAGCCGCGTCGGGCCGTTCGGGTTGCTGCAACCGCTAGTCGACGGTGCGAAATCCTTTCTCAAAGAAGACATCATTCCATCCGGCGTCTACAGGCCGCTGTATCTGCTGGCCCCGATCATTGGCCTCAGCTGTGCTCTCATTTCCATAGCCGTAGTGCCCTTCGGTGATCCGGGCATCGTTGGCCCCGGCAACTTCCACTTTTTCCAGATCGCCGACGTGAACATAGGCCTGCTTGTGATCCTTGGCATCACGTCGATCGGCGTTTATGGCATCGCCCTCGCGGGTTGGTCTTCCAACAACAAATATTCCCTGCTCGGCTCTCTGCGATCGTCCGCACAGCTTGTTAGCTATGAACTGGCGCTGGGTCTGTCGCTCGTTGGCGTTGTCTTGCGCGCAGGATCGCTCAATCTCGATGTGATCGTTCGCAGCCAGGCAAACCACGGCATGCTCAGTTGGAATCTATTCGGCGGATTTCAATTCGTCGCATTCTTTATCTACCTGATGGCGGCCTATGCGGAGACGAATCGCTCGCCATTTGATCTGCCTGAAGCCGAGAGCGAACTCACGGCCGGCTATCACACCGAGTACAGTTCAATGAAGTTCGCCATGTTCTTCATGGCCGAATACGGCAACATGATTATGGTGGGTTGCGTGGCCACGCTGCTATTTCTTGGAGGATGGACAAGCCCGTTCGGCAACCTGCTGCCTACACCGAACAATTTCATCGTTCGCGCATTCCTTCCCATCTTCTGGTTTGTCCTGAAGGTTTTCAGTTTTCTCTTTTTGTATGTCTGGGTGCGTGGCACGCTGCCCCGCTTCCGCTATGACCAGCTTATGAACTATGGATGGCGTTGGCTGATGCCTCTGGCCATCCTCAACATTGTAGGAACGAGCCTGTGGCTCGCGTATCGCTAAGCCCCATCGAAATGATCGCACCGTAAGATCTGTTTATCGATCACCGTTTTCAGGGATGCGCTCAGTTAGAATCGGAAGGGATTTCACGAGCAGGATTTCTGCTCCCTCAATGCCTTCCCTCAACCTGCCGGAGTAGTTAACCGGCACTCGCCGTAAGTGACGGAACGATGCACCTGATTCTGTTTATCGTGTTTGCCGCACTCTGCCTCACAGGAGCCATTAACCTGCTGCTGCAGACGCACCCTATCAACAGCTCCCTTTCGCTGATTGTGGTGATGACGTCGTTGGCGGTGCTCTACCTGTTGCTCGGCGCTGAGTTTCTGGCCGCGGCGCAGGTCATCGTGTACGCCGGCGCCATCATGGTGCTATTCACATTCGTTGTCATGCTCCTGAACGCTGGGCGCGAAGAGCGCACCCTCGGCAGTCGCGCTGCACGCACTGTGGGATTCCCTGCGGTTGTCGCAATCCTGGCCCTGATCGCGACCATGATTCTGAAGCTCCAGGGCCTCGGCAATGCCGCGATCGCAGACCGCATCACCAGCACCGCTGATCTGAGTGCTGTGCTCTTCACCAAGCTCTTGTTGCCGTTCGAAGTCACATCCGTTTTGATTCTTGTGGCCATCCTGGGCTCCGTTGCGCTTGCCCGCCAGGGTGATGGGGAAAGGGTGGATAGCAAGTGAACTCATTGCACATGGTTCAACAGGAAGTTCCTCTTGCGTGGTATCTGCTATTGAGTGCCGTGCTGTTTTGCCTTGGCGTGGTTGGATTCCTGATCAAGCGCAACCTGATCACGGTCTTCATGTCCATCGAACTGATGCTCAATGCGGTGAATCTTTCGTTCGTGACCTTCGCCCACCAGTGGCACCAGGTGAAGGGGCAGATCTTCGTTTTCTTTGTGATGGTGGTGGCCGCGGCTGAGGCGGCCGTGGGTCTCGCCATCATTATTGCTGTATTCCGCGCACGCGCGACGCTGGCGGTCGACCGGATCGACCTGATGAAACTATGAACGAAAATCTCCATCTCTGGTTGATCCCGCTGCTGCCGCTCGCTGGTTTTCTGCTGAACGGGCTGCTTGGAAGGCGATTGCCTCAACCAGTCGTCACCGCGATTGCGTTGCTGGCGCCCTTGGGATCGTTGCTCCTCGTGCTGGCTGCCTACGGATTCTCATTGCAGCCAAATGCCCTGCCCCATGTTGAAACGTATGGGCATTGGATTACCGCGGGCACGCTACATATCGATTTCAGCTTTGTGCTCGATCAGCTTTCGCTGGTCATGCTTCTGATCGTCACCGGAGTTGGCTTCCTCATCCACATCTACTCCGTCGGCTACATGCACGAGGAAGAGGGCTACTGGCGATTCTTCTCCTACATGAACCTGTTCATGTTCTTCATGACGGTTCTCGTACTCGCCGGAAATGCCCTGCTGCTCTTTGTCGGCTGGGAGGGTGTCGGCCTCGCATCCTATCTCCTTATCGGTTTCTACTTTCAGCGAACGTCAGCCGCAGTTGCTGGAAACAAAGCATTCATCGTTAACCGCATCGGCGACTTTGGCTTTCTCATTGGCCTGTTTCTCTTGCTGGCAAACTTCGGCACGCTTACATTCAGCGAGATCGCCGCGAAGCTGGCCGTAAATCCATCGTGGACCGGCGGTGTTCTGACCGCCATTGCGCTATGTATATTTGTTGGCGCAACAGGAAAAAGCGCGCAGCTACCGCTCTATGTCTGGCTTCCGGATGCCATGGAAGGTCCGACGCCGGTGTCTGCTCTCATTCATGCGGCTACGATGGTCACTGCGGGCGTTTACATCGTCGTCCGCATGCACTTCCTCTTTGACCGTTCACCGTTCGCTCTCAGCGTGGTCGCAATTGTTGGCGCTGCCACTGCCATCTTCGCTGCTCTGATCGCGCTGGTTCAAAACGACATCAAGCGCGTCCTTGCCTACTCCACCATTTCCCAGCTTGGATACATGTTTATGGGGTGCGGGGTTGCGGCCTACTCCACCGCGATTTTCCACCTGATGACGCATGCGTTTTTCAAGGCTCTCCTCTTCCTTGCCGCAGGATCCGTGATTCACGCGCTCGGCGGGGAGCAGGACCTGCGAAAAATGGGCGGCCTCCGCAAGAAGATCCCGATCACCTTCTGGACCATGACCGCCCCTATCCTCGCGATTACGGGATTACCTCCATTCTCGGGTTTCTTTTCAAAGGACGCGATCCTCTACGAAGACTTCCTTCAAAGCACGGGAGGAAAGGCTCTCTGGTTTGTCGGGCTTGTCGCAGCAGCGCTCACCGCTTTCTACATGTTTCGGTTGTGGTATCTGGCCTTCATGGGCGAATCGCGTAACCCCGAAGCCCATCCTCACGAGAGCCCGTGGACAATGCTCGGCCCTCTGGTCGTTTTGGCCTTCCTTACGCTCGTTGGCGGTTGGTCCGGCATCCAACGTTTCGCCGCATATCTCCGTCCGTCCGACGGTCCGCTTCCCGAGGGAGGAACCACGGGACTCGAAATCTTGTTGAGCGCGCTTGCAGTCGCGGTGGCTCTGCTCGGTTGGTTTATTGCCGATCTCCTTTACCGTCGCCGGCCCGATCTTCCCAAACAGCTTGCCACCTCATTCCCGATGGCCTACAGACTTCTATTAAACAAATTCTATGTGGATGAGATTTACCGCTCCTTGATCGTCAAGCCACTGCTGGCGCTCTCGAAGTATCTGCTTGAGTGGGTTGTCGACGTCGCGATTTTGGGCGGCCTTGCATGGCTGCTGGCCGGCATTGCCTCGCTCGGCGGGGCCATTCTGCAGCGCTGGCAATCGGGCAACCTGCGGTCCTACGCAGCCTGGCTGGCTTTGGGAGCAGCAGTCTTGCTTGTGTTTGTGCTGGCGCCCTATGTCTTCGGCACATCTGGATTTGGCATGATTCGGGCGGGGCACTAGGAGATGACAGCGATGGATAGTTCGATACTCACGTTGATTCTCCTCGTACCGCTGGCCGGCGCAGTGTTGGTTGCGCTGCTGCCCGATCGCGGAAAACTGCCCGCGTGGCTAACTCTAATCACGACGCTGATCACCTTTGGGTTGACGCTTCATCTGCCCGCCCATTTTGACGTGCACCAGTCCGGCTTCCAGTTTGCGGTCAATAAACCGTGGATCGAAAACCCCGCCATCTTCTATCACGTCGGCGTGGATGGCCTGAGCCTCTGGCTCGTTGTCCTTGTCGGTCTGCTCGGCCCGGTTGGCGTGCTTGCCAGTTGGAACGCGATCAATCGGCGACAGAAGGTCTTCTACTCGCTCTTCCTCCTGCAGCAAACGGCGATGTATGGCGTCTTCATCTCGCTCGACCTGATGCTCTACTACGGCTTCTGGGAGTTGTCGTTGGTTCCCATGGCCATCCTGATCGCGATGTACGGTCGCAAAGAGGGCTCAAGGGCGGCAATCAAGTTCTTCCTCTTCACCTTTATTCCATCGGCGCCGCTGCTGGTCGCGATTCTCTACCTGTATTCCCGGACCGGCACTTTCAACTTCAGCGAATTGCGCGTTTCCATCGCCGCCGGTATTGTGCCCGCGGGTGCGCTCTTCTGGGTTGCACTCGCATTCCTGTTCGCCTTCGCGGTGAAAGTGCCCATTTTCCCAATACACGGCTGGCTCGCCGACACTTTCAGCGAAGCGCCTGTGGCAATGGCGATGGTCGTCGCCGGCAAATTGGGTCTCTATTCGATGCTGCGGTTCCACGTCGGCCTCTTCCCTGCCCAATCAAAGGCCATCGCGCCTCTTCTGATCACCCTCGCGGTCATCGGCATTCTCTACGGTGCGTGCCTGGCCCTTGTGCAGCGGGACTTCTGGCGCTTCCTCGCCTTCGCTGCGCTCAGCCACCTCAGCCTGATCACCCTTGGCATTTACGGATTCACCGTCACCGGGTGGAGCGGCGCCACTTTCCAGATCCTTAACAACGAGTTGATCGACGCAGCGCTGTTTGTGCTGTTCGGCGCGCTTGAGTTGCGCTACGCAACAACCCAGATCGCAGCCTACGGCGGACTTGCGAACAGGATTCCGCGGCTGGCGACCCTCTTTGTGATCGTGTCGCTCGCCATGATCGGCCTGCCTCTGATGAATGGTTTTGTTGGTGAGTTCCTCATCTTGTCGAGCACTTTCTCAGGCGTCAGCCATCGGTGGGCCATTATCGCGACTCTCGGTGTGATCCTCAGCGCCGCATATATGCTCTGGCTGGTGCAACGTGTTTTCTACGGGCCGGAGAGCAACACAGCAGCATCGGGAGCGGCCGACCTCCGCTTCGGCGAGCAGCTAGTCCTTTGGCCCCTTGCAGTACTCATGCTTGTGATGGGTGTTTCGCCGAATTTCTGGCTTCACACCATTGAAATGGCTCCCAAGCCGATCGTAGTTGAGCAGTCGCAAGCGATTCAGATGCTGGGACGGCCCGATGTCATTCCGAGCACGAACAGCGGGGAGGTCCAGCGGTGAATCCAGTTCCTGACATCTACCGCATCCTCCCCGAAGTAGTCCTCACCATCACCGGCGTTCTCGTCATGCTGGCTGATGCTTCTCTGGCTCCGGGAAGATCCCGCCGTGGCCTGGGCTGGGTAGCCGCAATTGGAACGACGGTCGCACTGTGGGCAAGCCTATGGCAGCTTTCACTCCCGGCAGGGACGGGCTTCTCTGAAACCGTAGAGACCAGTGCGTTCACCGTGTTCTTCCACGTGCTGATCTGCGGCATTGTCCTCGTCACACTGCTGCTCTCTCTCGACACGCTGCCCGAGGACAGCCACCACCAGGGCGAATACTATGCCTTGATCACCTTCGGTGCCGTTGGCATGTGCCTGATGACCGGCGCCGTGGAACTTCTTGTCGTCTTCATTGGCTTGGAGATTTCTTCCATCGCCACATACATCCTCGTCGGATATCGCAAGCAGACCGGCAAGGGACCCGAAGCCGCAATCAAGTACTTCCTGCTCGGATCGTTTGCAACCGCTTTCCTGCTCTACGGCATTGCGATGGTCTTCGGGGCAACGGGGACGACCTCTGTCTACGAAATAGCGCGCAACGCATCGACGGCCCAGAATCAGTCGCTCGTACATGCTGCGCTGGCATTGATGCTGGTTGGAATTCTGTTCAAGGTGTCCGCGGTTCCATTCCATATCTGGACACCGGACGTGTACGAAGGTGCCCCCTCCCCGGTTGTCGCCCTCATGTCGACAGCGCCCAAGGCGGCCGCTTTCGCATTTCTACTCCGCATCGTGTACGAAATGTTTCCGACGCTCCGAGAGGTCTGGTCGCCCGTGCTCTGGGTCGTCGCAGTTCTCTCGATGACCGTCGGCAACCTGGCTGCGCTCCGTCAGCAGAACGTGAAACGCATGCTGGCATACTCCTCCATCGCCCACGCCGGCTATCTACTGGCAGCCTTTGCCGCCTTCGGAACCAGCGGAATTGCCGCGGCCAGTTTTTATACCGCAGCGTATGCCGCAATGAACGTGGGCATCTTTGCCGTTGTCACGCTGGCAGGTGGATACGACGACGAGCGACCACTGATTGCGGACTACAAAGGACTGCTTTACCGATCACCGCTTCTCGGCAGCCTGCTGATCTTCTTCCTCGTGTCGCTCGTAGGAATTCCCTTCACCGGCGGATTCTTCGGCAAGTTCTATTCTTTCTCTGCAGCGGTCGGTGGAGGAGCAGTCGTACTGGCGATCATCGGATTGCTGAACTCGGGCTTGGCGGCAGCGTATTATTTGCGGCTGGCATTTGCAGCTGCTCAACGTCCCGATGAAGATACTGGAGGGCGCCCGTTGCCGATGATGCAGATCGGGATCGCCGTAGGTGCTGCGCTCTTGTTTGCCGTCGGGGCTACGCTGGTGCTGGGAATCGCCCCCGGGAATATCCTGCATGCGACCGAGGCTGGCGCACACACCCTGCAAGCGCCTCCGGCTGCCGCGGTCCCCTCTGAGATCACAGCGACGCAGAGAAGCCAGTAGCCGTCTCGGCCACCTTCCGAGCATCTTCGAGTCCTTCGGTGCCGGTGTGTCCCAACAGGCTCTTGTAGAAGGCGACTGCCGTTCCGAGAACCCGACGGTCATCGTAGTTCTCAATCACCCATCGACGCGCAGCGGCTGACATGCGCCCACGACGATCAGAATCGCGCAGCAGACTCATCACCGCTTCGCAAATCGCATCGGGATAACCCGGTGGAACGAGCAAGCCTGTCACCTCCGGGATCACCGCATCTCGCGAGCCCGTGCAAATCGTCGCAACGACAGGTACGCCACTAGCGGCAGCCTCAAGGATTGCGTTCGGAAATCCCTCTCGCCAGGAAGGCAGCACCATTAGGTCCATCGCACGGTAGTACGGCGCCGCATCGGGCACAAAGCCCGTACAAACAATCTGCGGATGGCCTTCGACGCGCTCTCTGACTGCAACAACCAGCTCGTCCTCGGCTGCGTCGAACCAACCCACCAGCAGCAGATATGCATTAGGCTCCTGCCGAAGAATCGCAGCGAAAGCTTCGAGCAATTCCGGAAGCCCCTTATCGGCCGTCAGTCGACCGGCAAACCCGATTACCGGCGCGCCGGGCGGGATTCCGAACTGTTCGCGAATGGTGGAAGAGCCAGGCGAGAATCGCGCCGAATCCACACCGTTACTGCTTCCCTCACCCAGCAAAACCAGCTTCGAGGCTGGAGCAATGCTCAATGCCAACGCTCGCTCGCGCAAGCTCCGGCTGTTGCACACCACCACATGGGCACTCCGAGAGGTAATGCGCTCGGCCCACAGCAACAAATGCCGCTTCAATCCCCGTGAAGTCTCGAGTTTCAGTCCCCGAAGCAAGTAAATCCGCACAGAAATCCGGCAAAAACGGGCTGCAAGAGTCCCCAGAAGACCGGCTTTTGGGGTGCTGAATTCAACAATATCGGGCTTCAGATTGCATAGCAGGCACCAAATCCGAATTAAAGCGATACCGTCGGCAAATGGCGAAATACCACGTTCCATGCGGATCGCATGCGCATCGATCTTTTCATGATGCGCGGTTCGTTCCAGCAACTCTCCTGGCCCTGACAGCAGGGAGACGCGGAAGCCAGCCTCTCGCAAAGCACGGACTCTGCCAGGCAGCACAAGACAGGTCTGCGGGCTCGTGACACCCACAAGAATGCGAGGTTCTCCTCCTTCTTCCCGACCTTCCTCGTCCCGCTTTGTTGCTAATTTGGGCATCTTTGATCCAGAACCGTACTGGAGCCTTGGCTGCCGTCGCCGCGTTTCCCAAAAGTAAACAAAACAGTATAGTTCTGCCCCATTTAGGGCTGTGAGGTCTGTCACGTCTGCCATCCCGGCGATTCCGCTACCCTGTGGGCCGAATCATGACGGACTCGTCCACGCGTGCGAAGCTTCTCCTGCTGATTCCGCACCTGGGTGGAGGCGGGGCCGAACACATCGCTGCCATCTTGGCGCAAAGCCTCAGCCCGAAGAAGTACGAGATCCATCTTGGGCTGGTGACGCAGTCAACCCCGGAGGAAAACGACCTCCCACCGCGGGTCACCGTCCATGCCCTTGGAGCCAGTAAAGTACGCAAAAGTGCATGGAAGATTCTCCGCCTGGTATGGCGAATCCGGCCCGCAGTGATCTTGTCGGGAATGGCGCATCTCAACCTGCTCGTGCTGATGCTGCGGCCTCTCTATCCCCCCGAACACGCGTTCTCGTGCGTCAGAACGGGGCTCTCTCCGCATCGCTTTCTGCCGCAGGAAATTCACGGATCTTGCGGCGTCTGTATGCCGCCGGATACAGGCACGCAGATAGAGTCATTTGCCAGACACGGTCCATGGCACAGGAAATCCGAAGTGAGTTCCGAGTTGACGGCGCGAGATTAGTCGTCCTGCCCAATCCGGTAAACCTTGACAGGATTCGTGCATCTGCCGCGAGAACGAACAACATTCGCCAATCGCCCGACCATCGACTCTTGGCCGTCGCCAGATTGGCGCCGGAAAAAGGAATAGATTTTCTACTCGAAGCATTTGCGCGCGTTCAGCACAAGTCCCCCAAGATTCAACTTGAGATTGCCGGGTCTGGCCCGTGCGAACATGCCCTGAAGGCGCAGTGCAAAATGCTCGCAATCGACGGTCAGGTGAAGTTTCTTGGCAACGTAAACTCTCCTGCGGAGCAGTTCCGCAGCGCTTCAGTCTTCGTGCTCTCTTCACGCCATGAAGGACTGCCGAATGCCCTGCTTGAAGCAGCGGCCGCGGGACTTCCCATCGTCGCCCTCCCCGCGTCACCAGGATTGGTGGACCTTCTCAGCGAACAGCCCGGCATCTGGTTCGCGAGCGATATCTCCGCGGATGCTCTCGAACAGGCTCTATGCCGTGCTCTCTCTTCGATTCATCCCGGGCAACGATTCGATCACTCATGGATCGAGCAATTTGATCTGAACAAAGCGATCGCTGCGTATGAACGTGTTATCGACCGGGTTCTTCTGGAGAAAAGAACGTGAAACACCTTGCCTATCTCATTCCGACTCTCGATCGCATCGGTGGCGCGGAGCAGCAACTAATTCTGCTGGCAAGCGGACTGGCGAAAAGAGGCTGGCGGGTGAGTGTCCTTACTCTGTCAGGAACCGGTGGGGCCGCGAAAGAGCGGCTGCAGTCAGCCGATATCCATTTCTCAAGTCTTCACATGCGCAAAGGGCTCGCGGACCCGCGTGGTTGGATGCAGTTGAATCGATGGATAATGCTCAATCGCCCGGACGTCGTTCACGCACATCTGCCCCACGCATCCTTGCTGGCGCGATGGTCACGGATCGCTGCGCCGGTGCGCGTACTTGTGGACACGATCCACTCCCCGGCGACGGGTGGATTGGCCCGGAGATTTGGCTACCGAATCACCGCTGCCCTGCCTGACGCGGTCACTGCTGTGAGTCGCGCAGCAAGTGAAGCCTGGCTGACATCAGAAATGGTGCATGAAGAGAAGCTTTTCATCGTGCCCAACGGAGTGGATCTCGATCACTGGAAGAGTAATCGCAAGGCGCGCGATGCGATGCGCCAGGAGCTTCGTCTCTCCGATAAGTTCCTCTGGCTCGCCGTCGGCAGGCTCGACGCCGTCAAGGATCACGCTACACTGCTGCGAGCATTTTCGAAACTCCCATCAAGTGCGCGGCTCGTCATTGCCGGAGAAGGTCCGCTCAAGAGCCAGTTGAACGCTCTGGTGAAGACGCTTGCTTTGGGCGACAGAGTCTTCTTCCCTGGATTCCAGATCGATGTTCTCCGCTGGATGCGGGCGGCCGATGGTTTTGTCCTCTCCTCTCGATGGGAAGGGCTCCCGATCGCGCTGCTGGAAGCATGCGCATGCGAATTGCCAGCAGTCATCACAGACATTCCGGGTGCACGCGAAGTGCTTACCGATGAGCAATGCCCTCCAGTTGATGCGATAGGCGATGCCGACTCACTTGCCGCATGTATGAACGCCTTGATGTGCCTACGGGAAACGGATCGGAGCGAACTCGGCCGCCGAATGCGCCAGTCCGTGGTCGAGAGATTCAGTCTCGGCGCAGTCTTGAACCGTTGGGAGGAACTGTACGGCATGCTTCTCGAAAGGAACTCTCAGCCTTCGAGATTCGGCAGAGCCGGTTGGGTCTTGGACAGAACTTTCCAACTCCAGTAGCCCAGAAACAGCAACGTGCTCATGGTCCAGAGCGACGTCGCCAGTGCGATGCCGGCCACACCGAGCCAGCGCATGAGAACCAGATTCAGGACAATATCCAGCCCAAGATTCAACAGCCCGCAGTAGAAGACAAGGTCGGTGCGGCGCATCGCAACCAGAAAACGATAGAAAACCCGACTGCAGACAAAGAACGGAATTTGTAGAGCGTACATGACCAGAACCGACGAAACCACAGCGGTATCCTTCGGCCCAAACGCGCCGTGCTGGAAGGTCAAACGAACGAGAATGTGCCCCCCGAGAATGAGCCCAGCCGCGACCAGGGTTGCGATACCTGCTGACGACCATGCCCAGACGCGAAGTGTCCTTCGGCATCCGCTCCAATCCCCTCGTGCGGCCATCTCAGAGAAAAATGGCGTGACAGCGGAAGAGACTGCACCACCAAGGAGCGCCAAGGCAACGCTGACGAATCGGCCGGCATACGCCAGCGCCGACACGCTTCCAGCGGGCAGCATCGCCGCCATCGATTGATCGACGAGAAGTCCGCCCGATGCGACCACTCCGCTCAGGAGCACCGGCCCGTATTGGCCAACAACTTCGCGTGTAGCTTCGCTCATGCCGTACCAGCGCAGCGTGAGTCGATACTCGCTGGCATTCATCATCGACCCCATCCAGATCACATGGATCAGTGCTCCAACGACCGTGGCCCACACCATGGCCCAGATTCCCAATCTGCTCGCAAGAAGAGGAACAATGATAAGAATGGCCAACGGCGTAACGATGGGTGAGAGCGCCGGGATTGCGAATTTTCCGGCTGTGTTGAGGACGGCTGTGCAGATGGAAGCAACGCCAGTAAAAACGATCACCGGCAATAATCCGTAAAACAGGTGAATGGCAAGGTCCAGCTTATTAGGTGCGAAATGCGCGGCGACCAGCGGAAAGAAGAAGCGTGCTGTACAAGCCATGACCGCGGATGCGGTCAACAGAAGCACGCAGGTGGAAAGCAAACAATTCGAGAGCAGTTCTTGGGCGCGAGTGCGGCCTTCGCAATTCCTGACCCGTATCAAAGTGGGGACCAACGCCTGATTCATCGAATCCGAGATGAGGTTGATGAGAAGTCCCGGAATCAGCGCTGCCGCGAGAAATGCTTCGATCGCGTCGGAGCGGCCGAAAATTCCGGCTACGGCAAACTCCTTCGCCGTGGCGGCGAGCTTAACGACCACGGCTGCAAGGGTGATCGCGGAAACAGCATTGAGAATGCGGCGATTGACGCTCTCTGCCTCGACGGACGCCACAGTTGAGCTCATTGAAATCGCTGGGCCAGCCGGAGATCAGCAGCCAGATTCAGATTCGGAAATGCTTCTTCGAGTTTGTTCGGTTGCTCCTCTGCAAGACGACGGCTCAACGCAATCATGGCAAACAAGAGCCACGTGGTGCGGCTTTCGCCAACGGTGCCGACGAGCGACGACATCAACCAGACCACCATCAACGTCATCAGAGCAATGCGAAGTGTCCCGCGCGTCGCCAGTATCGATCGCGTTGAAAAGGCGACAATCGCCATCGCCAGAACAAGAGCGATGAGGCCGCCTTCAACGAGGATCGATAGGACTGTGTTGTGCGCGGTGTCGATGGGAGCCAACCCCGCCGCCGTGACGAACGCACCGGCGCCATGGCCCCAGAGCGGGGCTTTGAGAAATGCCTGCCAACCTGCAGACCAGATGTTGACGCGCTGGTTGAGATCTGCGCTTTGTAACTGATCAGTGATGGATGCGATGCGATCCAGCGTTTCGCGCGGCACCAATAACCAGATAGCCCCGGCAACCGCTGGGCACGCCATCGCTCCGACAAGGATGCCCTTGGAATGCCGATATCGCCTAAACAGCAATACCGCAGAACCAGTGAGGGCCACAACTGCGGTCAGAACTCCTCCCCGCGAAGCCGTCAGCAGAACGGATGCGACACCAAGAGGAAGAAATCCCGCGGCCAGCAACTTCCCGGGCCATCTTTCCGTGCCGTCGAGCAAAAGCGCGGCGAGCGGAAGGCCGAGGTCAAGAAAACGGGCGACATCGTTCGGATCCTGCCCCACGGCGGCGAAGCGAATTTGATCCGCTGACCCGAAACCAACGGACGCGAAATTGACGATGGTGAGGATGGCCAGTACCCATGATCCTGCCAGCCATGCGCGCATCAGGTTTCGCAGATCGTTCGGACTCTCGGCAAACTCCCAGATCAGCCAGACAATCATCACCTCCTGCGCATAGCCGCGCGCTTTCATCAGCGTCGTTTCCGGCACGGCTGTCCAGAAGAAGGAACAGAGGAACCAAAGATAGAGAGCCAATGTCAGCCATTGCAGCGCTCCCGGCCAGCGCATCTTTCCTGCCTGCAGGGTTGCCGGGACGGCAACAAGCACAAGAATCACCCCGATGATGCGCGCGATATTCCCGAATGGAGCGCCCAGGTCGAGCGAATACTCCCACGGGATGGCAAACACGAAGAGAAGCAGGACTCCCCATGCAATCCGTCGCACGGCGCTAGAACCTCTGCGAGTAAACCATGCCCGCATAAATGCTGACGCCCGCCGCGGACTGAATCACCGACTCCATCGTCCGGTTCCAGAGGTTCTTCGCCATTGAGTCGGGAACGAAGAGAATGTCGCGGTCACGGATGGGCACATCGGGATCGAGGCCGCGCATCATGCGCTTCAAATTCAGCGTCGTAACAGTACGGCTGCCTTGCTGCTCGCGAATGAGCACGGCTTTTGTCAGCGCAGCATTCTGCGCCGGACCCCACGCCAGACGAGAGGGCCTGCACAACAGTCGTGGTCTGCACAGGATCGACCGGAAAACCTCCCGGCCGGGTGACATCGCCAACCACGTAAACAAGGCCGGCACGACTTACCTGAACAGTGTCTCCGGGAAGCAACTCCGGGTTGTGATCCAAAGCCGTGTCCGTTCCGGCTGGATCCAACACTACCGGTTGAATCGTCCTGGGATCGTCGCGATGCGTGATGGTGACCAGGCGGCCGGCGTTGGGGCCCAGGCCCGATGCCAATGAAATCAGATCGAGCAGGCGATGATGGACCGCGTAGCTATATATCCCGGGCCGAGCCACCTCGCCTAGTACCGATACATCCTGTCCCGCGTATACCGTTACAAGCACCGAAACCTGGGGATGAAGCAGCATACCGCGATCGACAAGCGCTGTCTCAATGGCATGCGCTGCAGCGGTTTCATCCATACCACCGATATGGACCTCGCCAGCAAGCTTCAGTGATATCGCACCCGATTCTGAAACACGAACCGCAGCGCGCATATCCGGCGTGTGCGCCTCGGAGACTTCAAGCTGATCGCCAGGCCCGATCGGAGCGGCCATGGGCATTGCAGATGGAGCGGTCGCGCCGGAGGGAACGCCGGCCAGATTTGTGCCTTGCGGATTGCCCCATGTTGCTGGTGCATCCTTTGCATTTGGCTGGCTTCTTGTCTCTTCCGATTGTGGAATTTGTGCAACACCGGTCGGGAGTCCAGAGGTGCTAGGGGTTGGCGCCTGTGCGCGGCTGATGCTGACCGCTGCAACAAACCCAGCCATGACCACCATCTGCGCTGCTTTCGAACCCATGGACTCACGCATAAGCACTACGGCGAGAGCCAGCCACAGGGAAACGAACAGCGTAATCGCCATATAAATCGGCAGATCGGGAGAAACAGCCTTCACCGGCTGACGCGCATAATCGATGACCGAAAGTTCAGAGCCATGGCTGCCCGCGGCCAGGCCCGCCTCTTCCATCTGCTGCGAGAATTTCACGTAGACATCATGGTTCGCATTGGCCTCTTGACGCATCATCGCGTACTTCAACGCCGCTTCGTTCAGCCTTAGCCCAGCTCCGGTAGCGTCGCTTAGACTCTTGCGGACCAGTTGTTCGCGATCTTCCGCTGTCTTCCAGGCGCTGCGGAACCGCTCAAGCAGCTTTACATCCTCCGTTTTGATCTGCTGGTCCAGATCCTGAATCTGGTTCCGAATTTCTACGACGCGCGGAAAGTTAGGGCCGTGCTCGATACGGAGTTGCGTCTGCTCCTGCTCAAGATCGCTGCGGTGCGCGCGCAGCTGCTGCAATAGCGCCGATGGAGAGTTGCCTGATGCCTGCAGTTTTGGATCGGAGGCGAGCACCAGTTCCGGGTCTCCCGAAGCAGCGGCGCGATACTCCGTCTCAAGCACGATTCGATCGGTAGTAGCATTCACCAGTTCCCTGCTCAGCGCATCCACTTCGCTCAGTTCTGCAGTGTGCTGCACATCGCCGGGTTGTCCGCTCCCCAGCATCTCCGGAGTACTCAGGATCTCGTGTTGCTTTTGAAATTCCGCCAGCTTCTGATCGTCCCGGTCCAGCCGCGCCTTTAGCTCATCCAGTTGCACATTCAACTGTGTGCTTGCGTCCTTCGTGGCTTCGACCCGCACGTCCGTGTCTTGTCGGTGATGCGCATTAATGAGTGCATTGGCGACCGCCGCTGAGAGCGCGGCGTCGCGTGAGCGAAACCGGATTTGCAAAACCAGAGTGCGCGGAATCGTCTGGACTATCAGATCGCGCTGAAACTCGTCGAGCAACCATGCCCTGGCATCGGGGCTGGGCTGAGTTGGATTGAAATTGGGGAATTTCCAGGCAAATGAACCCTGAAACCCCGGCGCACTGTAAAGCTTGAGATTAGTGATGACGTTCCAGGCGAGCTGGTCACTGCGAAACACGTTGGCCAGCGTTTCAAGCTGCACCTGGCCTGAGGCGAAAGATCCTGAGGCGCGCCGTCGAGGCGATCCTGCCCGAAGGCGGAAACCGAGGTGCCCCGCAAAGCTACCCGAGCAGTGGCTTCGTATACATTGGGCGCAAGAAGACAATAGAGCAGGCAGACGCCCAGCGGCGCACCCACGGCTAACAGGAATAGCCGCCTATTGCGGCGAATCGCACTCCAAAGCTGGTGAAAGGACAGGACGAAGTCTTGCCGCCAAAGTTCGCTCCGCAATCGATCGCGACCTATCGTTGGCGCTTCCTGAACTGCGATTGTCTCGGGCAAAGGTCGGCTTCCTCAGTTCCCGTCTCTTCCGAAGGGCAATCGTCGGAGTACACCGCGAGCAGCCGCAGCGGATCGTGCACTTATCAGTGTCACCAATCCGCGAGGACTTGTTAGTGAGGCGTGTCACATCTGAAAGCAACTAGGCAAACTATCCGAATCTATGAGCCCGGAGATAACAGCCTAAGCCTCCCGTCCGATACCACTCCACCGTCCGGCGCAGTCCTTCCCGGAAATCCACAATCGGGGCTATATCCCAGCAGTTCTCCGGCGCGGCCGGATATCGGCCAGCGAGTCGCGGATGTCGCCCGAGCGCGGCGCATCGATATGCCGGTTTTCCTTTGTATCCTGTCAGTTCACGCAGAATATTAAAGGTTTCATTGAGCGTGCATCGCGAGCCTGTCGCCACGTTCATCATCTGCCCGGAAACCTTCTCCGCCGGGGCATCGGCAGCGAGCAGATTGGCATGAACCACGTTGTCGATATAGGTAAAGTCGCGGCTTTGTTCGCCGTCTCCGTAGATCGTGGGCTGTTCCCCGGCCAGCATTCGTCGGCAAAAAATGGCAAGCACGCCGGAATAGTGCGAAGTCGGATCCTGGAATGGACCAAACACATTGAAGTAGCGCAAGACCACCGTCTCCAGCCCGTACACGCGCGCAAACGCCCGCATGTACTGCTCACCGGCGAGTTTCGCCACGGCGTATGGCGAGATCGGATTCGGCAGCATGTCCTCGCTGCTTAGGCAGCGTGGGCGTGTCGCCATATGCCGATGACGAACCGGCGTACACGACGCGCCGAACCCCGGCGGCGCGAGCCGCCACCAGCAAATTCAGAGTTGCAGTAACGCAGTGCAGGTTTGTGGCTACCGGGTCGGCGACCGAACGGGGGACCGACGCCAGCGCGGCCTCGTGGAACACAATTTCGATGCCTTCGCAGGCACGCGCGCATTGCTGCTGGATCCGTCAGATCGCCTTCCACAAACTCCATCGCCTCGAGGCCGGCCAGGTTGCTGCGCTTGCCGGTGATGAAGTTGTCAATGCCGCGAACGTTCTTCCCCGCGCTTCAACAATGCAGCAGCAATCGAGCGGCCGATGAATCCGGCAGCCCCTGTCACAAGATATTTCGCCAACCCACGCCTCCCCAGATGCGTCGTTTCGCAAAGGCAAGAATACTATCCGCTCGCTGGCCGCACGCAGATCGTCATCCCAACGCCGGTTTTACAATGAGAAGCATGACCACAACAGCAACAACCACCCTCTCGGAACTTAAAAAGAAGGTAGAGACGCAGGCAGGCTCACATCGGCATCGTTGGAATGGGCTATGTCGGCCTGCCCCTTGCGTTGCTGTTCAGCGGCGAACGCTTCGCCGTCACTGGCTTCGATATCGAGGAAAGAAAAGTCAGTACTCTCAATGAGGGCGGCTCCTACATCGTGCGGATTCTTCCCAATGCCATCCAGCAGGCGCAGAAATCTGGCTTCCGCGCCACATCGGATTACTCAGAGATCGCGCGGATGGATGCCATCATCATCTGCGTTCCGACCCCGCTGAACGAATACCACGAGCCCGACCTGAGCTATGTCACGGGCACTGTCGAGTCCATTGCGCCTCATCTGCACGCTGGGCAGCTTGTTGTCCTCGAAAGCACAACCTACCCCGGAACGACCGAAGAGATCGTAGTCCCCCTGATCGAAAAGGGAAATCGTCTGGACTGAAAGTCGCCCGAGATCGCGATGAAACTGGGCATCCACGTCGCTTTTTCGCCGGAGCGAGAAGACCCCGGCAACGAGACCGTTGCCCGTCACGATATTCCCAAGGTCGTTGGCGGCTGCGGTCCGTCTGCTGCCGAGCTTGCTGCCGCTTACTATGGCGCCATCTTCCGCCGCGTCGTCCCGGTCAGCAGCCCTTCCGTTGCAGAGATGACCAAGCTGCTTGAAAACATCTACCGCTGCGTCAATATCGCGCTAGTAAACGAACTCAAGCAGCTTTGCATGCGCATGGGTATCGACATTCACGAGGTAATCGACGCGGCCAAGACCAAGCCATTTGGGTTTCAGGCGTTTTATCCGGGTCCCGGCCTCGGCGGTCACTGCATTCCGATTGATCCGTTTTACCTTTCCTGGAAGGCCAGGCAGTTCGACTTCCGGACGCGCTTTATCGAGCTCGCCGGCGAAGTGAACATCAACATGCCCTACTTCGTGATCGACCAGCTCGCCGACGGCCTCAACCGGCATCGCAAGGCTATCAACGGTTCGAAGATTCTTGTGCTCGGCCTCGCCTACAAGCGCGATATCGACGACCTGCGCGAGTCACCTTCGCTGACCATCATCGAACTGCTCCGCGAAAAAGGTGCGACCGTCTCCTACAACGACCCCTACTTCCCTACCGTCGGTCAGGGCCGGCATTACGCGCTCAATATGACCAACACGCCGCTCGATAATCTTGCCCAGTACGACGCCGTGATGATCGTGACAGACCATTCCTCATACGACTACCAGGCGATCGTGGAACAGGCGCAGCTGGTCGTGGACACCCGGAACGCCACCAAGGGCATCGACTCGCCCAAGATTGTCCGGTGCTAGTTTTGTCTACTGAAGTTCACAGCAGAAGTCGGCGATGTCATTCCGAGTGAACGGGGCCCCAAACGTCATTCCGGGTCCCCAAAGAGCGACGGGGACCCTCTGGGTGGCTCTTTGGGGCAGAGTTTGGGGGTGGTAAGCGAAGAATCTGCTTTCTTGCCTTCCATATTTATGCCAATGACTTCTGGGGCAACACACCGGCAGCCGTCGTCAAGAAGCATCCCAGACAAACCGCCTTTTTAGAAATCCAAGACCCAGGCAAATCGAATTCCCTGTCCATTCGAGTGGCCAATCCGCTAAACTCGGCGCTCAAGCCACACAATTTCCCTTGAGGTCAGCCCAGTGAACGAATGGAAGCTTGTTCAGAAGGACCCCTCCGAAGCGCTAGCCCGTCTGCATTTCTTTTCCGTCAAAAAGAAGCACGCGGAGGGCGAGATTGAAGTCCGCATCACGGTCAAGGAATTTGCCACCGCAAGAACCAGCGACATGCAGTTCTATGCGACTGCCGATCTTGAGCTGAATCAGAAGACCCTGCGATTTCAGCCATGCGGTTGGAGCGAGACGCTTGCCGGGGCTCTCGGTGAGTGCATGCGGAACATGCGCAAATTCGACTACGAGACGGCGGACGACCCCGCCGCGCTACCATCAGACTGCGGCCGGTAATCACTGGGCCACACATCCTCATTTGTAATTGGAGCGCGCCGCAGTGTTTACACCGACAGCCATAGGCTTCGTCCGTAGTCCTTACACCGACACCAAGGCGATCCCCAAAGGCTTGGGCGCCAGGCACGACGCGGAAGGTGTGCTTGAGATTCTTCCCGAGTTCGAACCGGGACTCACCGATGTTGAAGGCTTCTCCCACCTGTTTGTCCTCTGGACATTTGATCGGTCAGAAGGCTTCGAATTAATCGGCTGCCCGCCCATTGACGAGCGCCCGCACGGCGTCTTCGCGACACGTTCTCCCCGCCGCCCAAATCCGATTGCTCTGACCGTCGTTGAACTGCTTGGCCGTGACGGGCGACTCCTCCGCGTCCGGGGAGTCGATATGCTCGATGGAACCCCAATCCTCGACATCAAGCCCTACTTGTCGAGCGTTCCTGCAGAGAAACTGCGACGAGGCTGGATTGCCGAGGCCGAGGAACGCGGCAGAAGCTAAACTGTATGCGGTCTGCCCCAACGCGCACGCTGTTAGAATTCCCCCGAGATTTCCAAGTGGTTTCGGGGGCAGGAATGGCTTTATTGAACGATTTTTCCCGGCGAGGTTTTCTCGCCGCTACTGGAGCGCTGGCTGCGGGCTCCCTGATGCCGGCGTGGGCCGCCGACAATACACCCAGCCTGGGAGAGTGGGTCGACGATGATCTCGGCCTGCCCGCATACCACTACACGGGCCCGCTTCGTTTTCCCGATAGTCCGAAAGAAAACGATGCCGTAATGCTGCCGGACGATCCGATCTTCCTCCTTGGAAACTACCGCCTCACCCTTTTCACGCAGGCTAGCGGAATTTACCAGATAATGACCGGCGAACGCGCATGGGGCCGCGTTAACCAGGGCAACGCCCGGTACAGCGGTGCAAATCGCGCGACCGTTGAAATTGCCGGACAAAAGCACGAGTTGATTGGGCCCAGCGAAGAGACCGCCCAATCCGCGGAGAAGCACTTTGGCGTCGGCTTCGCGAGGTTCGACTATTCTCTCGACTCTGGCGTGCGGATCACCCGCCTGATCTCCGTTGCTCCATCGCCATCCATCGCCGCCGGTGCCTCGGCATTTGTCGTACAAGTTCGAATCACAAACAACGGAACGGTCCCCGTCGAACTGCGCTATGCCGAATCGACGCGAGCCCGCTATCAGCAGGCCTTCGCCCCATGGGACTCCGGCTGGCATGAAATCAGCTTTCCTGCCGACGAGCCAATACTCAGAAATGGCAAGACCGCCTTGGTGAGCTTCCAGCCAATGCCGAAACGCAAGATGGCCTTTCCGCCAAAGGGCCAGGCATCTCTGCTTGAGCAATACCCTCCAGCGCTTTTTGTGCATTCAATTGATCAAAACTCCGAAGTATTTCTTGATAAAGACACCGAGAGTAACAATCTGATTGGAGCCCGATGGAGTGGGACCATCGCACCGGCAGGATCGCATGACTTCTCCTTTGTGGTCGGCTATACGCGAGATCTGTCTCAGGAGTCAATCGATGCGCTCGCTTCGCAGCTCCGACCGTCAACGGCAAAACGTCGCGCACCAACATCCGCCTTCGCAGAATCCTGGCGGCGCTCGATCCCGGGCTTTGAAAAGGAGCCAGACCCAATCCTGCGACGCGAAATGCGCTGGAACGCCGCCGTCCTCGAAGCAGATGGCCACCTGGCGCGAGTACTACGACGAGACCATCATCCCCCAAGGCACGGTCTACGACTACACCTGGGGCATATCGGCTCCATGCGCGACCAGGCCCAACATGCGCTGCCGCTTTGCCACACCAACCCCGCCATCGCGCACTCCATCCTTCGCTTCATCATGAAGCGCACTGCTCCCTGACGGCGAACATCATGCTCAATGACGGCGGCTTCGGCTGGTCTCCCTCCGGCGCGCAGCAAACCAGCGATCAGCAGCTGTTACTTCTTCCTGCTCCTCGCCGAATATCTCCGCGTCACCCGCGACACCTCGGTCCTCACTGATCCCATCGGCTACTACCCGTTGAATTATTCCGGCCGCGACACCGGTCTCGCCCATGTCCGCCAGGCCTTCCTCTTCCTACGCGACCGCATTGGCGTCGGCCCGCACGGCATCATCCTCCGCTGGAACTCCGACTGGAACGACATGTTCGGCTGGTGGCCCTCCGCGCATCCCTACAACACCGACCTTCGACGATCTCGGAAAGCCACATGAACTCCGCCATGGCCATCGTCGTCCTCGCCGACCTGGCCGACCGCCCTCGATGCACGCCCACCTTCCCGAATCCGCCGAGTTCATCGCCGCCCTCCGCGAATACCGCGACCAGCTCCGCGATGCCTACCTGCGCGATCTCGGCGACCGCGCCTTCCCGCGCCGCGCCTGGACCTGGTACGACGAGCCTCTCGGCGAAAACGACATGTGGCTTGAGCCCCAGGGTTTCACCCTGCTCATTCCCGAGTTCCCCGCCGACCGCAAACGCCGTCCTCTTCGAAGAATTCGAGCACCGCCTCCTCACCGGAGAAGCCATGGGCCCGCGCCAGATTGAGAAGCCTGTCGTTCGCCCCGGCACTCCCAGGGCTCGCGCGAAAATGGCGGCTTCTGGTACGCCCTCAACGGGCCCCGTCATTCTCGGACTTTCCACTTCGACCGCCCCGCCGCGCGAAGACCTCCTCCGCCGCATGACCTTCGCCAACTTCGCGCAAAACTTTCCCGACTACTGGACCGGCCAATGGAGCGCCTCCGACTCGCTTGACTCCTCGCTCGTAAAACCAACGGCCTCTCCGAGGATATGCCACTGGTGCGCCCATGCCCATGCCTGGCCACTCTACTGCTGGCTCCGACTCCAAAATGGTCAGTAGGCCGGGTCATTGTGCGGGTCTGATTTCTTCGACAACTCCGGTGCGAGAAACCGCCTCTAACGTATCAAGGGAGAGAAATCTTCCAGAAGGAGAGAGTCGTCTATGGCCTTCAAGAGAATCGGCAACGAAACTCACGAATGGCAGCATGATCACTCGTGCATCAAGGGTTGTACGGGACAGGGGAGGGAAACTCGCGCAGAGTGTTAACGTTCCACCTTATCTCTAACACTCGAGTTGTGATCCGGGCACCGAACCGGGTCGTCCAAAAATATGGAGAGCATCGGGGCGAGATCTCGCGAGGGATCCCGCCCTTTTGCTGTGGAGACTCAAAGACAATGCTTTCCCTTACCGCCCGATCAAGAACGGCCCTTACCCGTTTGAAACCAGTCCCCCGGCGACCTGCCGACCAGGGGCCTAATCGTGTATTGTGAGTGAGTTCGGATATGAACCTCCTCTCTGCCACGCTGGCTGAACCGCAAAGCTTCTCGCCGTGGGAGAAGTTGCTTCTTGTGGCATTGATCATCGCTTCCGGAGTGCTGTTTTGGCGGCGATTCGGACCAATTCTCAAGCGAATCCTCCAGTCCAAAAAGGACCCCAATTTTCATCTCGCGCCTATAGGCAAGCGGGTGTGGGACTTCTTCTGGGAAGTGCTCTGCCAGGCCAAAGTCATCCGCGAGCGCCCGCTTACCCGGCCTCGCCCATGCCTTTGTCTTCTGGGGATTCTGCGCCTTCGCCCTGGTCACGCTGAACCACTTGCGCGTCGGCCTTGGCCTCGGCTTCCTCGACCCGCAAGGCTTGATCGGCCGCTTCTACTTCTACTGTCGCCGCAGCCTTCGCCCTCGCCTGCGCCGTCGGAATCTTCGGCCTTTTCGTCCGCCGATTCTTCGTCCGCCCCCGCTGGCTCGGCGACGAAGGTCTCCTATGAATCCGGCGTCATCGCGCTGCTGATCTTTCTCCTGATGGTCACCTATCTGGCGCTTCTTTGCGGTCACCGATTCCAGCCCGGCGGCGCGAGTTCTCTGGTGGGTCCACACGCTCTCCCTGCTCATTTTTCTGCCCATCATCCCCCACACCAAGCACCTGCACCTGGTGCTCAGCCCGGCCACCATCTTTCTTTCTCGCGGCGGCTTCAGCAAGATTCCGCCTCTAGTCGGCGATGAAGACTTCGGCCTTGTTGCCGGAACCGACCTCACGCAACTCGTCAGCCTGCAAGCCTACTCCTGCGTGGAGTGCGGCCGCTGCACTGAACATTGCCCCGCAACCAACACCGGCAAAGAGCTCAACCCGAAAGAAATCATCCTCGGCCTGCGCGGCTACCTGAACGACTCTCGGCCCCGCCTCAGAGGAGCCCCTGATCGGCAAGTACAACTCCAGACACGCCGTCTTCCAATGCACCACCTGCGGCGCATGCGAATTCCAATGCCCTGTCGGCATCGAACATCTCCCCATCATCATCGGCCTGCGCCGCGGCGCGGTGAATACCGGCGCGTGGGAAGACGATCACGGCGCCAAGCTCTTCCTGGCGCTCGAACGCGGCATCAACGCGCTCGGCATGAGCGCGCTTGAACGCGACAAGTTCATCCAGAAGCAGGAATTTCCCATCTTCGACGGAACGCAGGAATATTGCCTGTGGCTTGGCTGCATGGGCGGTTACGACCCCAAGGGCCGCGAAATCGTCGCCGACTTCGCCCGCATCATGAACTACCTCGGCACCAGCTACGGCGTCCTGCGTAAGGAAAAATGCACCGGCGATCCGGTCCGCCGCCTCGGCAATGACCTGCTCTTCCAGCAACTCGCCGAAGCGAATCTCGAAGCCCTCGCACAAAACAAGGTAAAGAAGATCGTCTCCATCTGCCCGCATTGCGTGCGCACCATCCAGGAAGACTGGAAGGAGTTCGGCACGCCACCTGAGATCGAGCACCACAGCGAGTTCCTCGCCCGCTTCGCCGACAAGCTGCCAAAGCAGGGTGCCCCATCCTTCTCGCGTAGTTTGCGAGAAGGGTGGAAAAGAAATGCCCAAAACGCGCCCGATGCAGTCAGCACGCAAGAAACAATCGTCTACCACGACCCCTGCTATCTCGGCCGCTACCGCAACGTCTACGAAGAGCCGCGCATCGTCGTCGGCTTAGCCGGCGAAGTCATCGAAGCCCCGCGCTCGCATGAACGCAGCTTCTGTTGCGGAGCCGGCGGTGGTCTCGCCTTCCTCGGCGAAGAAACCGGCGATCGCGTCAGCCACACGCGCGCCAAGGAACTCGTCGCCACTGGCGCATCCACCATCGGCACAGCCTGCCCCTTCTGCAACACCATGTTCCGCGACGCTCTCTCGGCAAGCGACGGAGCCGCACCGCAACTCCTCGACATTGCCCAACTCACCGCAAGGCGCCTGCCGCAGATCAATCCCAGTGAAAGCAGAACAACCCTAATCCGGAGTCATTCCGCATGAAAATCATCGTTGCCATCAAACAAGTCCCCGAGCGCGATGCGCAGGTGCGCATCAACAGCGCCGGAAAATGGATCGAAGAGGCCGACCTGCAATACGCCATGAACGAGTCCGACGCCTACGCACTTGAAGAGGCGTTGCAACTGAAGGAAAAGCACGGCGGCGAAGTCATCGTCCTAAGCGCAGGGCCCGAGCGCGTCGGTACCACCATCCGCGAAGCTCTGGCGAAGGGCGCAGACCGCGCCATTCACATCGAAGCCGACGACCTGAACCAGCGTGACGCCCTCGGAGCAGCGCAGTTGCTGGCCGCAGCCGTGAAGCAGGAGAGCCCCGACCTCATCCTCACCGGCCTGCAGTCCGACGACCTTGGCTACGGACAGACAGGCGTCATCATGGCCGAAGTGCTGGGACTGCCCCACGCATCGCTCATTCTTCATGTCGAAAAGACCGACTCGGGCCTCACCGTGAAGCGCGAACTTGAGGAGGGCTGGTTTCAGAACATCGAATTGCCGTTGCCGGCTGTCCTCATGATCCAATCCGGCGGCACCAAGCTTCGCTATGCCACGCTGATGGGGATCAAGAAAGCGAAGACCAAGGAGTTCCGCAAAATCGCAGCCGCTGATCTTGGCCAGGCAAGCGCGCCCACAGCCATTCTTGAAAAGATCACGCTCCCGCAAAAACAAAAATCCACGCAGATCATTTCCGGCTCCGCCAAAGGAGGCGGCGGCAACGCTCGTTGAAAAACTGAAGTTCGAGGTGCGAGTCATATGAGCGGCGTCTACGTAGTTCTTGAAGATCGCGGTGGCCGCATCAGCCGCATCAGCTGGGAAGCCCTGGCCGCAGCAAACATTCTGGCTGCGCAATCGGGCTCAAAAGCCAATGCCATCGTCATCGGCGCACAGACCGAGCCCCTGGCCCAGGAAAGCGCGAGCAAGGCCGTGGCCAAGGTCGCCCGAATCGAACATCCTCTGCTGGCACAGTACACGTCCGATGGATTTCGAGCCGCTCTCGAGCAATTCATTCGAGCGCGAGTCGCCAGCCTACCTCGTCTTCCCTCACTCCTACCAGGTTCGCGACTACGGACCGGCTCTGGCTGCACGCCTCGGCCGCGTCCTCATCGGCGACGTAACCGCAATCGGCGCTGGCCCCGTCTTCATCCGCCGCTGATGCAGGGCCGTCTCAGTGGCAGCTACAGTTCATCAGGCTCGGGCCCCTGCCTGGTCTCCGTCCAGTCCGGAGCATTCCGCGCAGATGCCGCAGAAACCAGCCCGGCCGAAATCGCCACCTTCACACCCACAATCGACGCATCTCAGATTCGCACCAAACCCGGCGAGCCTTTCCGAGGCACCGCACAGACCGTGGACCTTGGTTCGGCGCAGTTGATCGTAGCCGTCGGCCGCGGCATCAAGGAGGCGGACAACCTCCCACTGGTGCAGGATCTCGCGTCTGCGCTTGGGGCTGAAATTGCCGCATCCCGCCCCATTTGCGACAACGGCTGGCTTCCAATCGAACGCCAGGTCGGCAGCTCCGGCCAGACCGTTACGCCCAAGCTCTACCTCGCCGTGGGCATCTCCGGTGCAATTCAGCACCTCGTCGGCATGAAGGGCTCGCAGTGCATCGTCGCCATCAACAAGGATGCCGAAGCCCCCATCTTCGAAGTAGCCGACTACGGCATCGTCGGCGATCTCTTCGAAGTCGTCCCCGCGCTCACTGAAGCCATCAAATCCGCCCGCCAATAACCCTCCCATCGAATAGCGATTTGTTTGCGTGGAAAAGTAGGAAGCTAAACAAATCCCGGGTGCCCCATCCATTCGACAGCACTTTGTCGAATGGGTGGGAAAGCACGAACCCCAAATCTGCGAATGCACGTAATTTGCATCCCTACACCCCCTCCGCGTATCGTTCCGAGTTGCACCAAACACAAGTGAACAGAGGCAACCGAATGTTTCTGCCTGAAACATATCAAGTCACGCTCGCGCTCATGATTCTCAGCATGCTGTGCTGGGGTTCGTGGGCCAACACACTCAAGCTCTGCCCGAGCTTCCGCTTTCAGCTCTTCTACTGGGATTACGCCATCGGCCTTTTCGCTGGAGCCATCGCACTGGGGTCTTACAGCTGGGTCAGCCCGGTCACTCCGGTTCGCCGTTCCTCGCGGCCGTGGTCGAAACCACGCCATCGCGGATTCTCTGGGCCATCTGCGGCGGAGTCATCTTCAACGTTGCCAACCTGCTCCTCGTCGCGGCCATCGACGTCGCCGGACTCGCCGTTGCCTTCCCAGTCGGCATCGGCCTCGCCCTGGTCGTCGGCGCAGTTTCCAGTTACCTCGTGAGCCCTGCCGCCAATCCCCTGCTCCTGTTTGGCGGAGTCGCGCTGGTTGCACGTGGCCATCATTGTTGATGCCGCCGCCTATCGCAAACGCGAGGCTACAGCAAAGGCGACCACCACCCGCGGAATCGTCCTCAGTCTCGTCGCCGGCGTGCTCATGGGCAGCTTCTATCCGCTCGTAGCTCATGCCATGCGCGGTTCCGACTTCCCCCGGTCCCTATGCCATTGCCTTCTTCTTCGCCATTGGCGTCCTGATCTCTACGATTCCCGCCAACCTTCTGCTCATGTTCAAGCCTCTTGACGGCAAACCGCCGGTCAACGGCGCAGACTACTGGCAGCGCACCTATCGGCTGGCATCTCGGCGGGTGTCCTCGGCGGAGCCATCTGGTGCGTCGGAGCCGTCGCCAACTTTGTCGCCTCCGGCGCGCACCTCGTCGGTCCAGCCGTCTCCTACTCCATCGGCCAGGGAGCCACCATGGTTTCGGCCTGCTGGGGCGTTTTTGTCTGGCGGGAATTTGCCGGCGCCCCACGAGCCGCCCACATGCTGCTCGTTCTAATGTTTGTTTTTTTCCTCCTGGGCCTGGGCGCCATTGCGCTGGCTCCGCTTTATTGAGGTCTACATGAACGAGACTCGCAAACCGATCGTCGTCGTCGGCAGCGTCACCATGGACATGGTGACCCGCACGCCGCAAATCCCCCGCATCGGCCAGACCGTCATCGGCACCAGCTTTTCGACCACGCCCGGCGGCAAAGGCGCCAACCAGGCCGTCGCTGCGGCACGCCTCGGCTATCCGGTGCAATTGGTCGGCATGGTCGGCGACGATGTTTACGGCCCGCAGTTGCTCGATAACCTTTTCCACGCAGGCGTCGACACGTCCGCGATGCTTGCCGCATCCGGGCTCCTCGGGCCTCGCGCCCATCTTCCTTGCCGAAAACGGCGAGAACGCCATCGTCGTCGTTCCCGGCGCCAACGGCAAGGTGGACTCCGCCTACGTCGACAAGCATCTCCACGTCATCCGCTCCGCCGGAATGGTCCTGTGCCAGCTCGAACTCCCCATGGCAACCATCGATCACACGCTCGCCCTCTGCGCGCAATTCGATGTCCCCGTCATGCTCGACCCTGCTCCCGCCGCCGCGCTGCCAGCGATCCAGTGTGGAAGCAGGTCGCATGGTTCACGCCCAACGAAACTGAAGCTGCCTTCTACCTCGACGGCGGATCCGATCCCGAGCCCGCTGCCAGAGAATTACTTGCCCGCGGCCTCCGCGGCGTCGTCCTGAAGCGCGGCGCCGAAGGCGCTTATGTTGCCGTCGCAGGCGGCAAGGCCGGCTGGGTTCAACCATTCGCGGTCGATGCCATCGACACCGTGGCAGCTGGCGACTGCTTCAACGGCGCGTTTGCTGTTGCGTTGCTCGAAGGCAAAGATCCGTGGGCCGCAGCGCGATTCGCCTGCGCGGCCGCCGCTATTTCCGTTACCCGTCACGGAGCCCAGGCATCCATGCCCTCGCGTGCAGACCTCAAATCATTCCTGGCTAGTCGCGGATAGAATCTCTGACGAGGGGCCTCATCTCATTGCGTTGCCATCGGGAGAAGATCTGAATGATCCGAACTTCCTTGCTCGGAGCCTTGCTTGCAATCGCCTTACCTCTTTCGGCACAGGACACGCAGTTCGCTCCGCGCGGACAGCAGATCCCTCCACCAGGACTGCATGAATCTTCATAACGCATGGGAAGGCCCGCCCAACCCTTGCCCTCCGTTCACCCATGATCGCTGGCTAGCCGACCTGAAACACTGGCGCACCGAGCGCCGCATCCGCATCGCTTACGATCCTTCCCGCTACGACATGCCTGCACTCAAGTGGACCCAATCCAGCTTCATGCAGCCGCAGATGATGGTCCACGACCGCTATTTCTACGATCCCGCTGCCGGCCGCTACACCGTTGATCGCTATCTCGACGACCTCGAGAAACGCTACGGCGGCATCGACGCCGTGCTCGTCTGGTCGACCTATCCCAACATGGGTATCGACGACCGCAATCAACTTGAGATGGTCGAATCCATGCCGGGAGGCATCGAAGGCGTCCGGCAGATGGTCGCCGACTTCCATCGCCGCGGCGTGCGCGTCCTCTTCCCCATGATGATGTGGGACGAAGGCACGCACCAGCCATCGCAGCCCTGGCCGCAGGCCATCGCAGCGCTGATGAAGCAGATTGACGCTGACGGCATCAACGGCGACACGCAGGACGGCGTGCCGCTCGGCTTCTCGCTTGCCGCCGACCAGATCGGCCATCCGCTGGCCTTTGAGCCCGAAGGCAGCCCCAGCGACGAAGCTCTCGCGTGGAACGTGATGACCTGGGGCCAGTACTCATTCCCTTTCATCCCCATGGTCGACCGCTACAAGTGGCTTGAGACCCGCCACATGGTCAACATCAGCGATCGCTGGGCCACCGACAAGACCAACGATCTGCAGTTCGCCTTCTTCAACGGCGTCGGCTGGGAGAGCTGGGAAAACATCTGGGGCATCTGGAACGGCATCAATCCCCGCGATGCCGAGGCCACGCGCCGCGTCGCAACCATCGAGCGCGGTGTCGCGCCGTTCCTCGTCAGCCCTGACTGGGAGCCGCTCTATCCCATGCACAACTTCGGCGTCTACGCCAGCCGCTGGCCGCTCGGCGATCAGACCGTTTGGACCATCGTGAATCGCACCGAATACGACATCGACGGCCGCCAGATGGATCTGCAAAACCACTCCAGGAATGCGCTACTTCGACCTCTATCACGGCGTGGAACTGAAGCCCGAAACAGATGGTCCGCTTTCGGTTCTCAGCTTCAACATTGAAGCCAACGGCTACGGCGCCATTCTCGCCACGCCTGGCGACCCATCCGAAGCGATCAAAGCCCTGATGCAGCGCATGGCCGCGATGACCGAAAAGCCGCTCGCTTCTTTCTCACATGAACCAGTCGTGCTGCAACAGCACCTCGTTGAAACCGCCGCGACAAAGCCTGCCGCCGAAGCACCGGAAGGCATGGTAAGAATCCCCGGCGGCTCATTCGTCTTTCGCGTGCGTGGCACAGAGATCGAAGGCGGCTCCATGAACCGGTGTCGATGTGCAGTATCCATGGGAGGACTCGCCCCGGCGATTCCACGAGCATGCGATGACCATCAAGCCGTTCTTCATCGACAAATTTCCCGTCACCAACGCGCAGTTCAAACAATTTCTTGATGCCACGCACTACGCGCCCACGCGATGCGGTCAACTTTCTGCGCGACTGGAAGAACGGCGCCTATCCGCAGGCTGGGACAACCGCCCGGTGACCTGGGTCTCTCTGGAAGATGCTCGCGCCTATGCCGCTTGGGCCGGCAAGCGCCTACCCCACGAATGGGAGTGGCAGTTTGCCGCGCAGGGACCGACGGTCGCACCTATCCATGGGGCGACGACTGGAAGCCCGCAAACGTCCCCACTCCCGATACCGGCCGCACCATGCGCGGCCCCGACCCCGTCGACGCACATCCCCAGGGAGCCAGCCCTTACGGCGTGCATGGACATGGTCGGAAACGTCTGGCAGTGGACCGATGAGTTCGACGGACGAGCACACTCGCGCTGCCATCGTGCGCGGCGGCGAGCTACTACCAGCCCCAAGGCTCCATCTGGTATTTCCCGCAGGCCTATCGCAACGACGAGCACAGTAAGGTCCTGCTCATGGCGCCGTCCTACGACCGTTCCGGCGGCGTCGGATTCCGGTGCGTCCGCGACGCTCAATAATGCATCCAACCAATGCAGGCGATATCTCCCATTCGAACAAGGTGAAAAGCCAATGAGCGAAGTTGTGAAACTGAAGGCCGCTGACGGCCATGAACTGGATGTGTATGTCGCGCGCCCTGCGGGCGAACCCATCGCCGGCCTTGTCGTCATCCAGGAAATCTTCGGCGTCAATCGCCATATCCGCTCCATCGCCGACAGCTACGCAAAGGACGGCTTTCTCGCAGTGGCCCCAGCTCTCTTTGATCGCGTTGAACGCGGCGTCGAACTCGCATACGATGGCCCCGACGCGCAGAAAGGCGTTGCAATCCTGCAGAAGCTCGACAACACGAAGGCGCTTGAAGATGTGGACGCTGCTCTTCGCTACGTGCGAACACAGACAGGCAAGAAGTCGGGCGTGATCGGCTACTGTCTCGGCGGCCTGCTTGCCTGGCTCAGCGCAACGCGGCTCCATCCCGATGCAGCAGTTGGCTACTATGCCGGACGCATTGGCAACTTCGCCAGCGAAATCCCAACCGCTCCCGTTCAACTCCATTTTGGAAAACTCGACACCCACATCCCCGCGGAGCAGGTGGAGAAGGTCCACGAAGCTCACCCCGAAGTCGAGATTCATTGGTATGACAATGCCGGCCACGGATTCAATTGCGACATGCGCGCCAGCTATAACCCCGAAGCCTCAACTCTCGCCCGTACCCGCGCCCTCGCCTTCTTCAAGAAACATCTGACCTAAGCCAGCCTCACTGGGCTAAGTCAAGTCAGGCGACTTCATTCTCCAGCGTGCCGATCGGCTCGATGGTGATGCGTATCCGGTCGCCGCTCGCCAACGTGAACGTGTTGGGAGGCACAATCCCGGTTCCGGTCATCAGGAACACGCCCGATGGGAAAGCTGTTGTCGCGCAGCAGATACTCGACCAGCGTCTTTAGGATCGCGTTTGAGCTCCGTCAGCTCCACCGACCCCGCAAACTCAATGCGATCCTGGCGCAGAATCTCGAGCACGATCTCCGTCGAGTGCGCCAGCGGGCTCGCGGTCACCAGAATCCCGGGCCCCAGCGCGCAACTGCCGTTGTAGACCTTCGCTTGCGGCAAATAGAGCGGATTCTCGCCCTCGATATCGCGCGAACTCATGTCGTTACCGATGGTGTAGCCAACGATGCGACCCGCCGGGCTCACCACCAGCGTCAACTCCGGCTCGGGCACAGACCAATGTGCATCCCCGCGAATCCTCACTTCGCCGCCCGTTCCCACGGTTCGGCTTGCGGTCGACTTGAAGAAAAGCTCCGGACGCTCGGCGGAATACACGCGATCATAAAAATTGCCGCCACCCGCGTCCTTTGATTCCTCCATGCGCGCACCGCGGCTGCGGTAGTAGGTGACACCGGCGGCCCACACCTCCTGCCCGCAGATCGGAGCCAGCACCTCTCCTTCGTGAAATCCTCCGAACGGCTTTGCACGCTCCACGTAGGCAGAGAGAAACTCAGGGAGGTCCTCCCTGGAAAGCAGCGCATCCCAGCCATGATCCGCTATCAGAAAATGTTGTCCGTCCTCTTCAACAAAGATGCCACCGGTAGTCCGAAACAGTTTCACGCTGCCTCCCGTGGTCCGCTCTCATCCTACACGCCGCACTCACTGATCAAACGGAATCTGGGTGCCCCATCCATGCCGCAGTCCTATCGCGGAATGGGTGGGATACCGCGATCCTCGGCGGCATCTACTCCCGCCAGTCGTCGAACTTCCCTGCCCTGATCGCGCGCGCCAGTGCCTCGATATCCGGCGCCAGCACGCGGTCCCTCTCCAGCCGCGGAACAACCTCGCGCACCGCATCGTATGCTTGCTCGATCCTCACACCCGGCTTCAACGGCCGGCGGAATTCCAGCGCCTGCGCCGCGCACATCAGCTCGATGGCCAGGATTCGCTCGGCGTGCTCCACGATCTGGCGCAGCTTGATCGCACCGGTCATACCCATCGACACATGATCCTCTTTGCCACCGTCTGTCGGAATGCTGCCCGTGGACGATGGATGCGAAAGCACCTGGCACTCGTTGATCAGCGCGGCCGCCACAATCTGCGCAATCATGAATCCCGACGAGAGCCCCGGATCGGTAGAAAGAAACGCCGGCAGTCCCTCGTTGATATCGGGATTCAACAGCCGGTCGATCCGCCGCTCCGTGATGCCCGCCAGATCGGTCATCGCCAATGCAGCGTAATCAAACGCGTACGCCAGCGGCGCACCATGGAAATTCCCACCAGAAATCACCGCTCCGCTGCCGTCAGACGCGCCCGGGAACACCAGCGGATTGTCCGTCGCCGAGCCAGCTTCAATCTCCAGCACCCCTGCCACATGCTCCAGCACGCCCCGCACCGCGCCGTGCACCTGCGGCATGCAGCGCAGGCAATACGCATCCTGCACCCGCGTATCGTGCTCGCGATGCGACTCGCGAATCTCCGACCCCTCCATCAGCCGCAGCAGATGCGCGGCCGCAGCAATCTGGCCCGCATGCGGCCGCGCCAGATGAATCCGTGCATCAAACGCTGCCGGGGTTCCCATCAACGCCTCCAGCGACATCGCGCCCGCCAGGTCGCCAAGCTCGACAACCCTCCGCGCACGCGCCGTGGCCAACGCGCCCACAGCCGTCATGGCCTGCGTCCCGTTCAGCAGCGCCAGTCCCTCTTTGGCGGCAAGCTGCAACGGTTTCAGCCCAGCCCGACGCAGGGCCTCTCCGCCCGGCAATGCGCTCTCCGCGATAGAATGCCTCCCCTTCGCCGACGACCACCAGCGCCAGATGCGCCAGTGGAGCCAGATCGCCGCTCGCGCCCACCGAGCCCTTCTCCGGAATCACCGGGTGCACACCGGCATTCAGCAGGCCCACCAGCAAGTCCAGCAGCTCAGGCCGCACGCCGCTGAATCCCTTCGCCAGCACATTGGCGCGCAGCAGCAGCATCGCGCGCGACTCCGCCTCTGCCAGCGGCTCGCCCACCCCGCCGGCATGACTGCGCACCAGGTTGATCTGCAGTTCCGCCAGCTTGTCGCCGGGAATCCGCACGTCCGCGAGCTTGCCGAAACCCGTGTTCACGCCGTACACCGTCTCGCCCGCGGCGAGAATCTTCTCAATCAGCCCCCGGCTCTCAGACACCCGACTCAGTGCTTCTGCCGCCACTTCCACCCGACATCCAGCCAGCGAAACTGCTTCGATCTCATTCAAGCGTCAGTGCTTGCCCGTTCAGAATCAACTTGTCCATAGCTGCGATGTTAGGCGGGTGGAGAGCCGTTATGAAGGCGATTTCGCCTACAACACGCCCCCACTATTAACGATTTCGACTATGATCTTCGATTATGGCAATGGATTCCACGGCGCTGCTCGATGTTCACGGGCGAAAGCTTCTGCACGAACTGCAGTCCAACGCGCGTCTGAGTCTCGCGGAACTCGGCCGCCGCATTGGCCTGTCCCCCACGGCAACCAGCGAACGCCTCAAGCAGATGGAAGAAATCGGCATCCTGCGAGGCTATACCCTCGAGATCGACCGCGAAGCCCTCGGTCTCGAAGTCCTGGCTTTCATCCGCATGAGTTGTGGAGGTCAGAATTACTACCGGCTGCTCGAATACATCCAGACACTCGAAGAGGTCCGCGAATGCCACCACCTCACCGGCGGCGACGACTTCCTGCTCAAAGTGACCACCACAAATCTCGCTGATCTTGAAGCACTGATCGAAGCCCTGCTGCCCTACGGCAATCCGGTTACAAGCCTCGTCCTCTCGTCTCCAGTTGAGCACCGCAAATTCGCCGTTCTCGGCAAACTCACCACCGTAAGTAAGAAGCGCACGCGGCGTCGCTAAAGTGCACTTGAATGCACCAGTACACCTGTAACAGACGCGCATTTACAGTCGTGCCTGAAACTGTATATAGAAAGTGTCATCCTGAGCACCGCACGCTTGGGGCCCCGCGGACAACGTCCACGGGGTAAGTGGGGCGAAGGACCTGCTTTTGCTTTTGCGTCAGGGAACGCCTGAGAGTCGTGCCCAAAACAAAAAGCGAGGGCCCTAGCCCCTGGGGCTGCTTGGTGGCTTCCTTGTCGTCATCTTAAGAGATTTCACACTTCCCACTTAAAAACCGGGGTTAGCTCAACCCCAGGATCTTGCGATTCTTGTCTTCATCGGCATCTGAACCAGCGAAATCGTCAAAGGCTTTATCTGTCACGCGAATCATCCACTGCTTAATCAGCGTCGCGCCCTCTGCAGCTCCAGCCTTCGGATGCTTGATGCAGCACTCCCACTCCAGCACCGCCCAACCCGGAAAATCGTATTGGGCCATCTTGCTGAAGATCGCCTTGAAATCGATCTGCCCATCTCCAAGCGAGCGGAATCGCCCTGCGCGATTGATCCAATCCTGGTAGCCTCCGTACACACCCGATCGTCCCATTCGGCCTGAACTCCGCATCCTTCACGTGAAATGCACGCACCCGGTCGTGATAGAAGTCAAGAAACTCCAGGTAGTCCAGCTGCTGCAGAATCATGTGGCTCGGATCGTAGAGAATATTCGCGCGCTTGTGATCCTTGACCACCTTCAGAAACCGCTCGAACGTCACGCCATCATGCAGGTCCTCGCCCGGATGCAACTCAAAGCAGACGTCGACGCCAGCTTCATCGAATTGATTCAGAATTGGCGTCCAGCGGCGTCCCAATTCCTCAAACGCCTCATCGATCAATCCCGCGGGCCTCTGCGGCCAGGGATAAAAGTACGGCCATGCCAGCGCGCCGGAGAACGTTGCATGCGCAGTAAGCCCAAGCCTGTTGCTTGCCGTTGCTGCCCACTCCAAGTTGCTGCACCGCCCACGCCTGCTGCTCCTTGGGCCTGCCAGCCAGCTTCGACGGAGCGAAGCCGTCGAGCAGCACATCGTAAGCAGGATTGCGAGGCGACCAACTGGCCCTGCAGATGCGTTGAAAGCTCGGTGAGCTTCAGACCTGCACCGTCCAGAATCCCAAGAATCTCTTCGCAATAGTCGCGGCTTTCTGCCGCAAGCTTCAAATCAAAAAGCCGCCTGTCCCAGGAGGGAATCTGCACCCCGACAAACCCCAGTTGCGCTGCCCAGTGCGCCATTCCCTCCAGCGTGTTGAAGGGCGCTTGATTGTCCGCAAACTGCGCCAGAAAAATGCCCGGCCCTTTGATCGTCTTCATCGCCTGCTCCCAAAATCAATTCTCGTTATTCAAAACTCGACCCAGCTCTCGCGCTTGCTGCTCTCGATCGCCCGATCGATAAATCGCATGCCGCGCACGCCGGCTTCAATCCCCGGTAGCGTCGGCGGAATCTTACTCTTTCGACTCTGCTGCCACTGCAATCAGCACGTCGGCGAACTCTCTATAGAGCACAGCAAACGCCTCCAGATAACCCTCCGGATGACCGCCAGGCAGTCTCGTCACGGCGCGCGCATCCTCGCTCAGATATCCGCCGGCAGCATGGCGAATCTCTTCAGGCCCATCGAGCCATTTCACGCGCAGCCGGTTCGGATCCTCCTGCCGCCAATCCAGCGATCCCTTTTCGCCGTACACCCGCAACCGTAGCCCGTTTCCCTCGCCCGCCGCAATTTGCGAGCTCATCAGAACGCCCTGTGCATCGTTATCCATGCGCAGCAAAGCCGTGCAATCATCATCAAGCTTGCGCTCCTTCACCACCGAAAGCAGCGAAGCATTCAAACCCACAACCTTTAGCCCCGTCACATATTCGGTCAGATGAAACGCGTGCACCCCAATATCGCCAATGCATCCGCCCAATCCACTCTGCGCCGGATCGGATCGCCACGCGGCCTGCTTCTGCCCCGTGCCTCAATCGGGTTTGTCAGCCACCCCTGCAGATACTCCACCGCAATCTTGCGAATCTTGCCAAGCTGGCCGTTGGCGCACATCGCCCGCGCCTCACGAACCAGCGCGTAGCCGGCATACGTATGCGTCAGCCCATAGGGCAGGCCGCTCTTCGCGACGGCATTTCTCTAATTCCACTGACTCTTCGTACGTAGCCGTTGCCGGCTTGTCGCTCATCACCGGAAATCCAGCGGCCAGCGACGCCAGCGCAACCGGCAAATGCAGATGATTCGGCGTAACAATAGCCACAAAGTCGATGGCATCCGGCCGCCTTCGCTCCGCTACCAGCATCGACTTGAAATCCGCATAAGCGCGATCAGGATCGATCTTGTACAACTCGCCTGCCAAACGCGACCGCTCCGCCGACTGCGAAAACGCCCCCGCAACCAGTTCGATCTTTCCGTCAAGTTCGGCCGCGATGCGGTGCACCGGCCCGATAAACGCGCCCGGTCCCCCGCCTACCATCCCCATGCGCAGTTTTCGCTGCCCGGCCATTTCAGTTCCTCTTGTTTCGTATCATGCTATTTTCAAAAGTCTCTGCCCGTCCGGGTAAGTGCGTCAATATGCGCGCGTCTCTATCTTGTATAGACGACAAACTGCTCATCCATTGGTGAATCCCGGCGACGTTCGCCATCGAATCATGACTATGGTCACGGATTGTTCTGGAAAGCTTTCGAATTCCGAGCGATTTTGGACATTCAGCTGCTCGCCAGTTCCGCTGGTTTCAACCCCGGCGCCAGCGTTCTTAGCAGCACAAGTGCAACGAGGTAAGCGGAACCCGAATACATAAATAACAGCGCATAACTCCCCGTGAACTGCAAGACGTGTCCAGCCACCTGCGCGAAGATCGCTCCGCCGAGCGCGCCGCCCACCTGGCCGAAGCTGACCACCGTGCCGACATACTCCGCGGAAACATATCTGACGCTGTCGTGAAGATGTTGGCCGACCAGCCCTGGTGCGCGCTGGTTGCCATACACAGCAGCGCAACGGCAGTCCATATCGGACTGCAGTCCGCCTGCAAATGCGATAGGCACGACCAGGCAAGCGCACGTCAGCATCGCCGCAAGGCGCGCAGCTTTCAGGGCATTCCCAGGCGTGCATATCCCTTCGGCAGCCAGCCACCAAATACGCTGCCAATCGTCGAGCAGACATACACCACGATCAAGCGGCAGCCCGATATGCGAAAGGTCCAGCTTGAACTCCTTGCTGAAGTACCCCGGCAGCCAGAACAGGTAGAACCACCAGACCGGATCGGTCAGAAATTTACCCAGAATGAAGGCCCAGGCCTGGCGATATTTCAACAGCCGCCACCACGGAATCGCAGGGGCCGCGGCTGCCGCAACAGCTTCGCCTCGATTCAAGTCCGGAAGGTTCTGCGGACTGCGATAGCGGATCGACCACCAGACAATCCAGATCGCGCTGAATACCCCGGTGACGAGGAATGCGGCGCGCCACCCAAAATGCAGTGCCACCCACGGCACGATGAAGGGGGCCAGAATGGCGCCCACGCCCGCTCCCGAGTTGAAAATGCCTGTTGCCAGCGCCCGCTCCTTGGGCGGAAACCACTCTGCCGTCGCTTTGATCGCAGCTGGAAAATTCCCGCTCTCGCCCAGGCCCAAGAAAAACCGCGCCACGCCGAACCCAAAAACCGACGTCACCAGCGCATGGCCCATCGCGGATAGACTCCACACGGCGGTCACGATCGGATAGCCCTCGCCTGCAACCCAGCCGATCCACCAGCCGCCCGGCAAAAATCACTCCGAGCGCATACGCGATCTGGAAACACCACACGATGTTTCCGTACTGGATCTCGTTCATGTTGATGGAGCGCTCTACTGTCGGCCATCCGTGGAAGCAACGGCTGCAAATGCAGCACGGAGCCCGAGAGCACTGGCTTCAGAATCGACAGCACCTGTCGGTCCATGTAGTTGATGGTCGTGGCCACGAACAGCATGGCGCAGATCGTCCAGCGTCCCGGTAGAGCCCGCTCATCCTCGGCTTGCTCCATCGGTCCAGCCCGCTGGTCCAGCCGCTTAGCTTCCGTCTTGGGCTCTGTCGAATTCGCCATCGTCCTACCAGTCCGTCAACGTGCCGTCGAGTTTGCGATTCACCGGCAGATAAGCGCGCTGGTACGGATACTTCGCCGCCAGCTTCTCATCCAGATCCACGCCCAGTCCCGGCCCATCGCCCGGATACATCATGCCGTCCTTGAACGCGTAGCTGTGCGGGAAACACAGCGTCCGTCTCTTCGGTGTGCGGCATGTGCTCCTGGATGCCGAAGTTGTGAATGGCCGTGTCGAAGTGCAGCGCCGCCGCCATCGTCACCGGAGACAAATCCGTCGCCCCATGGAAGCCCGTTCGCACGTGATACAGCGCGGCAAAGTCGGCCACCTTCTTCAGGTGCGTGATCCCGCCGCCATGCACCAGCGTCATGCGCAGGTAGTCGATCCACTGGTTGCGAATCAGGTCGTGCGCATCCCAGATGGAATTGAATACCTCGCCCACCGCAATCGGCGTTGTCGTGTGCTCCCGGATAATCTTAAAGCCTTCCTGTAACTCGGCCGGCGTAGGGTCCTCCATCCAAAAGAGATGAAATGGCTCCAATTCCTTGCCCAGCCGCCCGGCCTCGATCGGCGTGAGCCGGTGATGGCAGTCGTGCAGCAAGTGCAGTTCCTCGCCAAACTCCTCGCGCACCCGCGCAAACAGCTTCGGAACGTGGCGCAGGTAAAGTTCGCTCGACCACTCGTACTCATGACGGCAGCCCGCGCTCGGCCGGCTCGTAGCGCCCCGGGCCCTTCGCCACGCCGTAAGTGCTCGAGAGCCCCGGAATCCCGCTCTGCACGCGGATGGCCTTGTAACCCATCTCCTTGTGCTTCGCCACATCTTCGAGCGCCGCATCCACGTCCTTGCCGTTTGCGTGCGCATACACCAGCACGCCTTCGCGGCTCTTGCCTCCGAGCAGGTTGTACACCGGCGTGTTCAGCGCCTTGCCCTTGATATCCCACAGCGCCACATCCACGGCGGCAATCGCCGTCATCGTCACCGGGCCGCGCCGCCAGTACGCCCCGCGGTAGAGATACTGCCAGATGTCCTCGGTCTGAAACGGATCGCGCCCGATGATGCACGGAATCACGTGGTCGGTGAGATAGCTCGCGACCGCCATCTCGCGGCCGTTCAGCGTGCCGTCGCCCAGCCCGTAAATCCCTTCGTCCGTCTCAATCTTCAGCGTGACAAAGTTCCGCCCCGGCGAAGTGATGTTGACGTAAGCATTCGTAATCTTCAATGTGCCAGTCTCTCCGAGTCCGACCCCTGACCCCTGATCACTGAGCCCTTGATCACTGGTTCACCCCGCTTGCCAGGAACCCGCCGTCCACCGCGACAATCTCGCCCAGTCACATACGAAGCCGCCTCCGACGCCAGAAAGATCGCCGCACCCGCCAGTTCGCTTGCCTTCCCAAACCGCCCCATCGGCACGCGCATGTGCAGTTCCTCGCCGCGCGGAGTGCCTGTGATCAACTTGGCATTCAAATCGCGTCGGAAACATTCCCGGCGCAATCGCATTCACATTCACGCCTGTCCTGGCCAACTCCACCGCCAGCACCTTCGTCAGCGACCCCACCGCCGCCTTTGATCGCCGAATAAGCCGCCACCTGGTAGAACCCGACAAACGTCGTCAGCGAAGCGATGTTGACAATGCGCCCATACCCAGCCTTCACCATCGTCTTGCCAAAGATCTGGCAGGCGCGCAGCGTTCCGGTCAGGTTCGTCTCGATCACCCGCGACCAGTCCGCCTCTGACGTTTCCAGAGTCGGAGCCTTGTACGTGACACCCGCCGCATTCACCAGGATGTCCACCTTGCCGAATTCCTTGATCACCGCATCATGCAGAGCTTCGAGCGAACTGCCGGTCCAGCACGTCGCTTGCAACCCGCAACGAGCGCCGGCCCAGAGCTTCAATCTCTGCTGCCGCCTTCTCCACCTGTTCCATGCGGCGCGAACTCGGCACAACGTCGGCTCCGGCCTCTGCCAGTCCCAACGCAATCGCGTGGCCGATGCCCGGTCGTTCCGCCCGTCACCACCGCAACTCTACCGCTCAAATCAAAGAGACCCTGACTCACCCAATTCCTCACATCGCTTCAAGATTTGCAGGCATTCGCGTTTCCCCGCACTGATTCCTTCAATTTTCCCGACCCCAAAAATCTATCACGCGCGATCAGTTGCCATCTGAGCCACGACAAACCTCCGTCTCCTCCAGCGGTACACCGCGTCTTCAGCATCTCCAGGATGCGTTACAGTTTCATTGGATCGAATATGGAACCCATTCTGCTTCCAGATGCAAATCGCCGCTGGGATTGTCTCAGCCTTGGCGAAGTCATGCTCCGTCTCGACCCCGGCGAAAGACGCATTCCACACCAGCGCGCCAATTCGCTGTCTGGGAAGGCGGCGGCGAGTACAACGTCGCCCGCGGCCTTCGGCGCTGCTTCGGTCTGCGCACGGCCATCGCTACCGCACTGGCCGACAACGCCGTCGGCCGTCTTGTTGAAGACTGTATCCTGCAAGGCGGCGTAGATACCTCGCTTCTGCGCTGGGTTCCGTTTGATGGCGTCGGCCGCACCGTCCGCAACGGCCTCAACTTCACCGAGCGCGGATTCGGCATGCGCGCCGCTGCCGGATGCAACGATCGCGGCCATACCGCCATCAGCCAGGTCAAGCCCGGCGATTTCGACTGGCCAATCATCTTCGGTGACGAGAACGGCACGAAGTGCCTTCACACCGGCGGCATCTTCGCCGCTCTCTCAGCCTCCACAGCCGACGTCGCCGCGGAAGCCATGGACGCGGCTCGCCGCCACGGGATCTTCGATCTCCTACGATTTAAACTACCGCGACTCCCTCTGGCGCTCCATCGGCGGCAAAGCGAAGGCGCAGGAAGTAAACCGCGCGCTGGTCCGCAAAGTCGATCTCTTGCTCGGCAACGAAGAGGATTTCTCCGCCATGCTGGGTGTCGAGATCAAAGGTGTGGGCGAAGACTTTGCCGAACTGCCCATCGCCGCCTACGAAGAGATGCTGCGCGAGGTTGCCGCCGCGTACCCGAACTTGAAGCTCATCGCCAGCACACTGCGCACCGCACGCACGGCCAGCCGCAATGCATGGGGAGCCATCGCCCTCTACCAGGACCAGATCGTCCACGTACCTCAGCAGGAGATCGATATTCTGGATCGCGTCGGCGGCGGCGACAGTTTTGCTTCAGGCCTCATTTATGGGGTTCTCGCCGGAAAGCCCATCGAGTGGGCTGTCCGCTGCGGCGTAGCCCACGGCGCGCTCGCCATGACCACCGCCGGCGACACCAGCATGGCCACCCTCGCCGAAGTCGAACGCGCGATGAAGGGCGGCAGCGCGAGAATCGCTCGCTAACACAAAAATGGGTGCCCCAGGTCTCGCCTTTGAGACCTGGGAGCGGAACTCAATATATAAAGGACCAAGAGATGCACGAAACCACTGCAGAAGTCATCGAACGCGTCGGTCTCATCCCTGTCCTGCGCGCCAAGAACTCAAAGCAAGCCCACGCCGTCGTCCAGGCCATGATTGCCGGTGGCGTCACGGTCGTTGAAGTCACCATGACCGTCCCCGGTGCCATCGACCTTTTGAGAGAGCTGAAGCAGGAATACGGATCAAAACTTCTGCTGGGCTCCGGCACCGTGACCACTGCCGACGAGGCCCAGGCCACCATCAACGCCGGCGCCGAGTTCGTCGTAAGCCCGAGTCTTCACCCAGAAGTGATCTCCGCGACAAAGAGTAACGGTAAGCTCTCGATCCCGGGCGCGCTCACGCCAACCGAAGTCATCACCGCATGGCGCGCAGGTGCAGATTACGTAAAGATCTTTCCCTGCTCTGCGATGGGTGGGGCAAGCTATTTGAAGTCGGTGCTCGCCCCATTTCCGTTTCTCAAACTGATTCCCACCGGTGGAGTTACCCTCGAGACCGCTGCAAGTTTCATCCAAGCCGGCGCGCGTGCTCTAGGCGTGGGCAGTGACCTCGTCAACCTCACTGCTATCGATGCCGGCCACCCCGAGACCATCACCGACACCGCTCGCGCTTATCTCAAGGTGCTGGCTGATCTGCGCGAAAAATCAAATTCGAGGCAGCTGCCTTGATCGGATTCTCCGCGATCCTCGCGGCCTCGCGCAAGTCCGCAACCAGCAATTCCATCTGGCTGTGCCGATCTTCATCCGTCAGCGCCCGCAGTACCGCCGACGGGTGCAGTGTGGCAATGATCGGCGGCATCCCCCGCACCTCCTGCACCTTCCCGTGCGCCTCTGTAAGCTTGAAACTCGATCCGAGCAACGCTTGCGCCGCCGTTGCACCCAACGCAACCACAAGTGTGGGACGAAGCGTCTCCAACTCCGCGTCCAGCCACGGACGGCAGGCGTGGATCTCTCTCATAGTCGGCTTCTTGTGGATGCGAAGCTTGCCGCGTGGTTCCCACTTGAAGTGCTTCACCACGTTCGTCACATACACCTTGCTGCGATCGATCTCCGCTTCATCCAGCGCTTTGTCCAGCAGTTTGCCCGCCGGACCCACGAACGGCCTCCCAAGTTTGTCTTCCTGGTCTCCAGGCTGTTCGCCAACCATCATGATGGCAATTTTTGACGGTGCAGTTCCGTCGCGTGCTTCGATCTCACCAAATACCGCCTGAGTCGAATTGCGATAGAGATCGCACGCCTTGCATTTCTGTACCGCCTCTGCAAGGACAGCTAACTTGCGTTCTCTCGGCACAAACTGTGCTGCATTATCCTTCGTTTTCACGGCTCTGAAACTCCCGCCTGCTTCCCTTGGATGCAGGCAGAAGTTAATTCAGCTAGCCGCCGCGTTTGTTAGTCCCTAATCCCTAATTCCTGATCCCGAGTCCCCCATCCCCGATCTCTTCAAAGTCTGTACGCCTTCTTCACAAGCCCCAAGGTCAGATCCTGGGCCAGTTCCGCCGCTTCGTCTTCATCCAGCAAATGCTCCGCCACCATCCGCGCCAGGAATCCTGCATCCGACCGCCGTGCTACATCATGTCGCGCCGGAATCGACAGAAACGCCCGCGTGTCGTCGTTGAATCCCACCGTGTTGTAGAAACCTGCCGTCTCGGTCACGAGTAAGCGAAAACGCCTCATCCCCTCGGGGCTGTCGAAGAACCACCAGGGCGGCCCAAGGCGCAGGCACGGATAATGCCCCGCCAACGGCGCCAGTTCCCTGCTGAAGGTCGTCTCATCCAGCGTGAACAAGATGATCGTCAGTTTCGACTCATTCCCGAATCGATCCAGCAGCGGCTTTAGAGCACGGACATAGTCAGTCGGTCCCGGAATGTCCGCACCCATGTCGCGTCCATAGCGCGTATATAGCTGGGCATTGTGGTTGCGTACCGACCCCGGATGAATCTGCATCACCAGCCCATCCTCGAGGCTCATCCAGGCCATCTCCGTCAGCATTTGTGCGCGAAACAGTTCCTGGTGCTCCTCGTCGGCCTCGCCTTCAAGAATCTTCCCGAACAACCACTCCGCCTTCGATTTGCTCAAGTCCGCCGTCTTCGCCGTTGGATGTCCATGATCCGTGGCCGTGGCGCCCATGGACTTGAAGTACTGTCGCCGCGATGCCAGGGCCCGCAAATACCCCCGCCATGACGCTGTATCCTCACCCGTCAGTTCGCCCAGCGCCGACACATTCTCGCTGAATCCCGAAAACGCCGGGTCGACCACCGGATCCGGCCGGAACGTTGGCACAATCCGCCCCTTCCATCCTGATTCCCGAATTGCCTTGTGATCGCTCAGGGAATCAAGCGGCGAATCCGTTGTCGCCAGAACCTCGATTTTGAATCGTTCAAAGAGCGCCCGCGGAAGAAACTGTTTCTCGCGCAGCTTCGCCTCGATGGTGTCGTAGTAACGATCCGCCGTCTTCGCCGACAGCCTCTCCGTCAATCCGAACAAGTTCTCAAACACATAATCCAACCACAGCCGCGAGGGCGTTCCGCGAAACAGGTAATAGTTGCTGGCGAAGAGATGCCACACCTTCCGTGGCTCGGCTACAGGTGTCTTGCCAATCTCCAGTTCTTCCAGCGAAATCCCCTGGCTATAAAGCATTCGAAAAATGTAGTGGTCCGGCTGCACAAGCAGCGTTACAGGATCGGGAAACGGTTCGTTGCGCGCAAACCATCCCGCCTGCGTGTGCCCGTGCGGACTCACAATTGGCAAATCCTTGATTCCGTCATACAGTCGCCGGGCAATCGCCCTCATTTTCTGCTCGGCCGGAAACAACCTATCCTCGTGCAGCAGCGCCACCCCGAGTCTCCTTTCGCTTCCCCCGTCCAGTATCGTTCATCGCGGCAACAAGCGGTATACTGCGGCTGCCGCTGCAGCTGAACAAGTTTTGGTCATGGACGTGACGCCTACGAATCTCCTTGAATCTTCAGGCCCTTTGCCGGAGGCAGCATGAGCCACCTGCGCATCGTTCTCCGTAACTATGCGGACTTTGAAAACGCCCTTACCGAGGAAGCGCGGCTCTTTGAAGCTCATCATCCCGGAACGAAGATCGAACTGATCTCTGTCGGTATTCACGAGCTCTACAAATCCGCCGTCTCCGAGGGTGGTCTTCACGATGGCCGATTCGATCTTGCCCTGCTCGTGACAGACTGGCTCGCCGAAGCCCACGCCGCCGGTGCCCTCGAGGACCTGCATCATTGGCAGCAACTCATCCCCATTCACGACTGGCCCAACGGATGGCCGCACTCCCTCGTCCGACCTTTGCTCTTCGGCGATCATCTCAGCTCCATCCCATGGCACGATGGCCCGGAATGCCTTGTCTACCGCACCGATCTATTTGAGGATCCTGCCATACGCGCCGCTTTTCGATCCCAGTTCTTCCGCGACCTCGCGCCCCCCAGAACATGGGAGGAATTCGAACAGACCGCCCGCTTCTTCACTGACCAGTCCGCCGGTCGTTACGGCACGGTTTTCGCTGCCTTCCCCGATGGCCACAATACCCTCTACGACTTCGCCCTGCAGCTATGGACCCGTGGCGGCGAGTTCACCGATTCCGCCGGACATCCCTTTCTCACAACGCCCAAAGCTCTTTCAGCTCTCGCGTTCTATCGCCGCATCGTTCGCGATCCAGCCGTCTGCCATCCCCGCTCGCCCGAGCTCGACTCCACGCAGTCCGGGGACATCTTTCTCGCCGGTGAAGTTGCCATGATGGCGAACTGGTTCGGATTCGCCGCTCGCGCAGGGCGCGAAAGCTCGCCTCTTGCCGGAAAAGTCGCTATTGCTCCGATCCCCACCGCGTATGGCGCACCACCTGTATCGCTCTCTGTCTTCTGGGCACTCGCCATGGGCCGAGGCTCACGCCAAAAGGAACTCGCCTGGCAATTCCTTCGCTTCGTCACCTCGCCCGAACGCGATCTCGCCATCACCAACCATGGAGCCGTTGGCGTACGGCTCTCAACGTGGCGGAATCCGGCATTGCAGGCTCGCATACCCGTCTACCGTGAGGTCGAAGCTATCTCTCTCGGCGCCCGCCAGCTGCCCTCCGGACCCGCGATGGCATCCTTCGCCGCCATCATCGACAACCTCATCACCCGCGCGCTCACCACCGACGAACCCTCCGCCGCTATTCTGGAGTCAGCGCAACGCGAGATTGATAGCAAAGGAATAGTGTTCAAATGACTCCTCCAAAAGATTCGCCGGCCGCGCAGGCCTTTGCCCTCGAAGGCCGTCACGCACTTGTCACTGGCGGCGCCAGCGGCATCGGAGAAGCTACCGTAAAGGAACTCGTCCGCGCCGGCGCCTTCGTCTGGATCGCCGACATCAATCTCGCCGCCGCCGAAAGCCTCGCAAAATCCGTTGGCTCCTCGCAGGCCCTGCATCTCGACGTCACCAGTCCCGAGTCCATTGCCTCCGCGGTCTCGCAACTCAGCCGCCTCGACATCCTCGTCAACAACGCCGGCATCGGCCACGTCGGCTCCATTCAGCAAACTGAACCCGAAGACTTTGACCGCCTGCTCGACGTCAATGTCCGTGCCGTCTATCTCGTCACCCGCGCCTTCCTTCCGCTGCTGCTCGCCGCCCGCGAAACAAACAGCCCTGTTGGCAACATCGTGAACATCGCCTCCGTAGCGGGCCTGGTCGGCATCAAACAGCGCTTCGCCTACTGCACCACCAAGGGCGCTGTCGTCGCCATGACCCGTCAGATCGCCGTCGAGTATCCCAAGACGCTCCGCGTCAACGCCATCTGCCCCGGCACCGTGGAAACGCCTTTCGTAGAGGGCTACCTCGAGAAATTCCACAAAGACAATAAGGAAGAAGTCCGTGCCGAACTCCGCGCCCGCCAGCCCATCGGCCGGCTCGGCCGCCCGGAAGAAGTCGCGTCCATGGTGCGCTATCTCGCCTCCGACCAAGCCGCCTTCATCACCGGCTCGCTCTTCAATATCGATGGCGGCTGGACCGCCGCATGATCCTCAGTGGGAGCCATTGCAAGAATCGACATCGCGAACAATGCAACGACCCGCTGACCTGCTAACTCGCTTGCCGCGAAGCGGCGCTGACTTGCTGAATTTGTTCAAAACAATCCTCGGAGTATTGCCACATGAAGCTCATCTCGTTTTCAACTCCCGACGACGCGCCCATCCGCCCCGGCATCCTCTTTGACGACTCCAAAACCATCCTCGACCTCACCCCCAGCGGCTTCAACGACGCCCTCGGCGTCATCTCCCGCCAGTTCCCTCCAACGGTGACTGCTGAGAGAATCCCTCTTTCCGAAGTTCGTTTGCGTGCGCCACTCGCAAACCCGCCGCGGATCTTCGCCATCGGCCTCAACTACCGCGACCACGCCAAGGAATCCGGCATGGAAATCCCCACCACGCCAGTCGTCTTCTTCAAGCTACCCACCGCAATCGTCGGACCCGGCGACCCGATCGTGCTACCCAAGAACTCCACCCAGCCCGACTACGAAGCCGAGTTCGCCTTCGTCATCGGCAAGGGTGGCTTTCGCATCCCCGCATCCGCCTGGCGCGATCACGTCTACGGCTACACCATCGTCAACGACGTCAGCGCCCGCGACGTGCAGTTTTCCAGTACGCAGTGGTCCATGAGCAAGTGCTTTCCCACCTTCTGCCCGCTAGGCCCCGTCATCGTTACCGCCGACGAAATTGCCGACCCCCACGCGCTCGACATCAGCCTCTCCATCGATGGTGAGACCCTCCAGCACTCCAACACCCGCGAACTCGTCTTCAAGATTCCGGAGCTGATCGAGTATCTTTCGTCCATCACGCCGCTATTGCCGGGTGACATTGTCTCCACTGGCACGCCGCCCGGTGTAGGCCTGGGCCGAAATCCCAGGCGCTGGCTCAAACCCGGCGAAACCGTGACCGTCACCATCGAAGGCCTGGGCTCGCTCACAAATCCCGTCGTGGCCGAACAATAAAAGCAACAATACGATGTCATCTTGAGCGAGCGCGGCGAGTCGAAAGATCTGCGGTTGCTTCTGGTCAAGGTGCACGCTGGATCAGCTGATGAAAAAGCACGAAGTTCTTTTCGAAGGCCTGTCGGAAGGCGAAATCCTCCAGCTTCCGATCCGCGAGATTGATGAGCTGATCCTTATCGGAGAACCAATCGTCTTTAGAGCCGGTTCTGCAAGTATTCTCGGCTCTTTTAGCGTCGACAAGAGCCGTCTGGTCATTGAACTCGCACAAATTGATGGCGGCGGAGAAGGAGTTTTGGTCTCGTTAGGATCGCTTGTGCAACGATTTGCAGCAACGCGCGGATTGTCCACTATTGAATGGCGGGTGCATGCCGTCTCCTGTGCTAAGCCAAACCTCAAGCTACGCAGCGTACTCGAGAGACGCGGTTTTGAGATCAAGCAAATCCCACGAATAGGCGAGGTGTACCACCTCGTTGAAACTCGGCCCAATGCTCCTACGCAATGATCGTCGCACCCGATTCCCTGAAAGACTACGCCCACCCGCCCAGACTGCATTCAAGGGATATCCTTGAAATGTCATGGAACTCACCGGACTCTCATTCATCGGCTCGCAGCGCGGTTCGCGCGATGGCGCCAGTTTTCAGGCCTTCGCCCCTCAGACCGGCGAACCGCTCCAGCCGGTCTTTCGCGCAGCCACGCCGCAGCAACTCGAGCGCGCGGCCACGCTTGCGACCGAAGCTTTTGCCAGCTACTCGCAGACCAGTGGGAAAACCCGCGCCGCATTCCTCCGCCGCATCGCTGACGGCTTCGAATTCCACCGCGAAGAACTTGCCCAGCGTGCCCACCTTGAAACCGCGCTCCCCGTTCCCCGGCTCACCGGAGAAGTCACCCGCACCGCTAACCAGCTCCGCATGTTCGCTGGCGTCGTCGAAGAAGGTTCATGGGTCCAGGCTCGCATCGATCCCGCACTGCCAGATCGCCAACCCATCCCGCGTCCCGACATTCGCTCCATGCTGCGCGCCCTTGGTCCGGCCGCCGTCTTCGGCGCCAGCAACTTCCCTCTCGCATTCTCTGTCGCCGGTGGAGACACTGCCTCGGCACTCGCGGCGGGCTGCCCCGTCATTGTCAAAGCTCACCCGGCGCATCCGGGAACCTCCGAACTTGCCGCAGCCATCATCAGCGAGTCGGTGAAGGCGCTGGATCTGCATCCCGGCGTCTTCTCCATGCTCTTCGACTCCGGCGTCGCTATCGGTACCGCGCTCGTCAAGCATCCGCGCATCAAGGCTGTGGCGTTTACCGGTTCACTCCGCGCCGGGCGCGCGCTCATGGATCTCGCTGCCGCCCGTCCCGATCCCATTCCCTGCTTCACTGAGATGTCCAGCGGCAACCCTGTTTTTGTACTTCCCGGCGCGCTGCGCAAAGGCCCCGCTGCGCTGGCCCAAAGTCTCTTCGGGTCGTTCACGCTCGGAGCGGGCCAGTTCTGCACCAAGCCCGGCATTGTCTTCGTTCCCGAAGCTCCGGAAAGTACCGCCTTCTTCGACGAGCTCAAGTCCCTCGTCGAACATGCACAACCATTCACGCTTCTCACCGAAGGCATCGCGCGCGAATACGACCGCGCCGCCCAAGCTCGCGCCGGACAGATTCCCCTTGCCGCACATTCGCAAAACGACTCCAAAACACAAGAGCGCGGAGCGCCATTCCACGCACAGGCCAAGCTCTTCACTGTCTGCCTCGATCAACTCATCGGCCAGCCCGAGTTAGCCGACGAGATTTTCGGACCCGACACCCTGCTTGTACGCTGCGATGCGACGCATGACTACCTTCGCGCCGCGCACGCACTCTCGGGCCACCTGACAGCCACGATCCTCGGTGACGAAGCCGACCTCGCCGCCAATCGCGAACTCATCCATATCCTCGAGCAGAAAGCCGGCCGCCTTATCTTCAACGGATTTCCCACCGGCGTCGAAGTCACCCACGCCATGGTTCACGGTGGCCCCTATCCATCCACGTCCGACCCCCGCTTCACCTCGGTCGGCGGCCTCGCCATCTACCGCTTCGCCCGTCCCGTCTGCTTCCAGAACTTCCCGCAAGCCATGCTCCCCGCCGAACTGCAAGACGACAATCCCCTAGGGATTTCGCGCCTCCGCGACGGCAAACCAGAGCAAAGGTAGCAAAACAGCGTCGTATCAGGGCACGACTTCAGCTTTGCCACAACTTCGCTAGAGAAATTCCAGTCTTCAGCCCCTGAGACCTCTAAGCTTTTGGAATTATGTCCGAGTAGGCGATTAAGCTCCCCGAACGCCGTTTAAGCACCAATAGCCGGTTCACGGGCGGCTCATTTGCTCATTCGCGGACTTCTCTAATCATGAGATGGCACGGGTGTCGCCGAGTTCAAATGGATCTATACGAAATCCCTCGATGGCACAGCTTTACGCTTACATTCGACGACTCGATTTGCCAATCTCTCTAGTGGCATTCCCGACCAAGCCGCTGATCACCATCACGTGTATCGGCCATCACTGAATGCAATCGCCTTTCAGCGTTAGTGGTAATAAGCACGATTGTCTGGACATACTAGTCGTCCCGATTGAATGGCTCGGGAGCGGGCTTCCGAAATCGCGCATAGCTTCTCTTTTCCTCCTGCGCTTCATGTCCGTTCTGGACTCTAAGACCAAAAACAATTGAGGCGCGAGGAATAGGTGTGCGCTACGAAAGTTCAAATTCACTTCCGCTGGCTAACTGCGATAAGTTGTGCCCGTCGGCGCAGCTCTCGGGCTTCAACCAAGAACACGAGGCAGCATGAATTCGAAGCGCGTTGTACCGAGCAGGCAAGTGTCTACGTCCGCCTACGGATCTAACCTGAAAAGAGGGTTGCTCGACCGGACGCAGCTTGCTGTTCGCCACCTTATTATTCAGGTCCAGCTGATCTCCATTCTTGCGCTCATGGCGGGTTGCGGTGGCAGCAGTTCAATGACCTCCGCCCCAACTCCTACCCCCAGCCCAACCCCAACTCCTACCCCCACTCCAACCGTCTCATATGGGCATTTTCGGACTCTGAAATCCACCGCAACGCAAACAGCTGCGTCGCGGATAAGACCAAACGACAACACGCCAACCTCCACGATGACTTACCCTCGGGTGTACGCGACCGCAACACTTCTCAACGATGGACGAGTCCTTGTTGCAGGCGGGGACAATGGGGTGGTCGGCATGGACAACCCCACCGGCCCATGGGCGTATTCGGCAGAAATCTTCGACCCAGCGACCGAGACCTTCTCATTACTGAATTCCACAATGTCCGCGGCGCGCGTCAATCACTGTGCGGTGACCCTCTCGAATGGCGGAGTGGTCATGATCGGAGGGTGGGCTGAGTACGTTGGCTGGAACAGCCCGGAGGTTCTTCCATCCACGGTAGATCTGTTCGACCCAGGCACGAACTCGTTTGTCAGTTACCCGATCAGCGGGCCACTGCCCAATATTGCCGGAGATAACCCTCCCGCGTGTTTCCTGCTTTCGGGAGATCGCATTTTCATTAACTCGGACTACTCCGGACCGATGGTGCTGGATACCAATACCTGGACAACGCATGAGATTCAGGTTGCAGGCGTTCCGACTGGCTACAAACCCGTCAATTCAAGCGCAGCGCAGACCCCGGACGGAAGGGTCTGGATCGTCGGCGGACAGGTCAGCTTTCTGGACAACAGCACGATATCGGATGTCATGCGGTTCGATCCGGCAGATGAAAGTGCGTCGATCGTCGGTCATTTGATTCAGGCTCGATTCTTCGCCGGAGTCCTTCCTTTTCCAGACAACTCGATAGAAGTGTACGGTGGAGTCTTCTCTGACGTCACAGGACTTACGACAATCTCATTAACGAGCGTGGAACGCATCACATCAGCAGGAACTGCCATCAAGATTGGCGATTTGCCTATGCCGAAGTTTACGTTTACGCCGGTCATGCTCCAGAACGGGAAGAGCCTTCAGGTGGGCGGAAGTGATTTGAACGGTCTAGTGATCGACACTCAATTTGTATTCGATGAGACCTCGTACGCTTCTGGAGTCACCGGGAACATGGTCGAAAAGCGTCGCTGGTACGGCATTACCCCTCTCAATACGGGTCGGGTATTGATCGTCGGTGGGGAAACCGAAACCGAAGGGCTCGAACCGCCTGATCACGGAAGCAATACGGCTGAGATCTTCGAGCCGGATGCGAATCTTTATGTCTTGATCCCAAAGACGACTGTTGCACCAGGAGAGTTCGTTCAGCTTTCGACCGAAACTTCGCTTTCAGGCACGGTAACGTGGACCGCGAAATATGGCACCGTTACCGCCGCAGGTGGATACACCGCGCCATCCGCCGATCCGAATGGGCAGATTGACCAAACGACAATAATCCAAGACGAAGTGACCGCGACATTGCCGACAGGAGAGAAGGCCGTTGCGCCGATCAGGATTGTGTTCCCCGCTCCGTCGGCACCGTGACGTAGACGATCTTGAATTCGGACTCAGAAGGGGCTGACTTTAATCGCGTTAATTCTGCCTTTTAGCTCAGCGACGCCTTTGTGTTCTTGGTGTATTGTGGCCCGCACGGAAGCATGACAAATCTTCGCCTCTCCGGGTTATTTCTCTAACAATCAGCGAACCCGGCTCACAACAGCTTCTACTGCTGCGCGAACGGCACCGATCCCTCCCAGTCCCCACTGCGCATTTCGCCAGTTCCGGGAGCTCCAGTCGCAGGGCTAGATTCGTAGCCATGCGCAGCTTTACACATCTCGCTCTCCTCGCTGCCATTCCTCTCATCGCCACCGGAATTGCAGCGCCACAATCACAATCCAAATACGAGCAGCGTACATTGGAGATCAACGGGCATACCGGCCAGGCAATGGTCTACGAGATCGGCGGCAAATCTTATGTTGACCTCGAATCGCTGGCACGAATCGCGAATGGCTCGCTCAGCTTTCACGGAGGCAGCATCGTCCTCCATCTCCCTGCCGCAGGCGCTGCATCGAGTCAGTCACACGAGCATCCGTCATCCCCCGGCATGACCAACGATTTCATGAAGGCTTCGTTGCAGGTTCTTGCAACCCTGAAAGAATGGACCCACACACTCGCGGACGAAATTCAGCGCGGCGTCCCCGGCAGTGGCAGCCACCTGGCGGACTTCCACAAAAGAGCCGCCGATCAACTGAGAGTCGCAACAGTAGATGCAAAGAACGATTCGGACGAAGACGCGCTTCGTCTCGTGACGAGTCACTTCCACCAGGTCGACAACTGGAACAACAAGCTCGCTGAAGAAAGAAGAAGAATGGATATGGCAAAGTACTCCATGCATCCAGACTCCCTAGACAGGGACCCGAGCTATCAAAGCATCACCAGTTGCGCGAACTTCCTCGCGAAAATGCTACCCAGTGGACAATTCGAGGAAACCCACGCCTGCCGCTAGGTAGCCTGCCCGGGTATTCGGGACCTAAATACCCAGGAACCGAGAGTGCCCCGGGTCTCCCTTTTGAGACTTGGGAAACCTCAAACGCTTCGGCCAAAAACCACCGAAGAGTGTCTTCTCGTCTCTTCCTAGACAGTCGTTGAATTCTGACCGGGAAATGAAGCGTAGGGGCCTGAAAGCCTGGTTACTTTCCCCTTAGCCATGACACTCGCCACAGTTTGGAAAACTGTGGCGAGTTCGTCTAATTAGCTAACCGTCTCAACCGCCATTATCTCCGGCTTCACTGGCTCGCCTCTCACCCAAGGTTTGCGGAATGTGAGCGCGTAAAATCTGTTCTTCCCCATAGGTTTCAAAAACTCGAGATGGGTTTCCAACATCTCCGGCGGGACCAGGTCGACCGGAGCGGTCACTGGTTCCTTGCGGTTCTTGAAGAAGCCGCTGGTGATTGGTCCGCGTTCATACATCTCCTTCACGTGCTCTTCGGTCTCGTCGGCAATCAGAATTTTGCTGCCCGGTTTGGCGACGCGAATCATCTCGCGAATTGCTTTGGCGCGGTCGTTGAAAAAGTTGATGCCGCCCACATGAAAGACCACATCGAAACTCTCGTCAGCAAACGGCAAACACTCGGCATTGCCCAGAAACAGATCGCCATGGAGTCCCCACCGGCGCAGGTTAGTCATGCATTTGGCCAGCATCTCACGCGAGAGATCTATGCCAGTGAGCGACACACCCGCCGGCAGGTATTTGAAGTTGAGGCCGGTGCCGACCGAGGTTTCCAGAACCGAATCTCCCGCCTTGACTTCGAGCGGGCTCATGTAGCTCCTCACATACGCGTCGCCATCCATGGCACTGCACGCACACACAACGCGCTGTATATCGTCATAAAAGCCGCCGATCGTCTCATAGAGGCGATTGTATTTTTGATTGTCGCCGCTCATATCGCTGGGAAGGCGGAGGTCCGGGATTTGGTTGCGCATTGGAAACCGCTCACCGGCGGACGTGACCAGCGACTGACTGCAGCCCCGGCTGACAAGCTGCAACGCCTGGCCGGTAGCCGGGCTTTGCAGAATGCGCAGCGTTTCAGGCCGGCATTCCCAACCTCGGTCCTTCAGAGCTATGAAGAACGCCCAGCCGCTTAATACAATTGCCGCGCCAAAACAGAACCAGGCGTAACTCGTCTCTGGCAAGATTGCTGCAAGCGCGGCGCTGCTTATCGTTCGAAGACCAGCGAGACCTGCAGCCAGCACGCATACCGTGCCAAGTAGACTCACCCCCTGCCGGATTCTTGCAGCGCGAGACTCCTGATACCACACCCACATCAGCGTTGCCGCAAACCAGTAGGTCAGGAACACTGGCGCGCTGCGTCCAAACAAGAAACCAAGGGGCTGGAGTTGCAGACTCAGTTTGTCACCTTGACCGGTCGCGAAGCCAGCCGGCAACCACGCGCCCGCAATCGTCGCGAAAAGGACGCCAAACATCGGCAACGGAAGAGTTGAAAACCATCCTGACAACCGTGGGCTCACCAGCCGGTGAAAAGTAAAAGGAAGAGTGCTCAACACCATGGCAGCCATCGTCCAGCCCATGTACGCGGGCGCGGCACCAGGGCCGCCCTGCGGGAGACCATGCACCAGGTGCGGCAAGCCGAACAATAGCGCGAACCCAATCATCAATACGAATCCACGCCACACGCGTTGCGTCCCCGCAAGCCAGGTGCTCAGCACCGGACCGGTCCATACGCCCACGGGCGTGAAGAAACCGAGAATGAAGATCGAGACAATTCCCCAGGCAACAATCTGCCTGCGGCGGAGGGTACTCGAGATTGCTTTCATTTTGAGACTTTTCTTTCTGACCTCGTGGTGCCGCGTTTACCGCGGACTTGCTTGCGGGAAGAGGTGGATGCTTTTCTGGTCTGCGTTACGCGGGGTTGTGCAGGCGATACCAGCGGTTGCGTCAATCCAGCGGCAGAAGCTTCCTGGGCCGCGAGCGCAGTCAGGGCATTCTCGCCCCACTCGAGAGCGGCGCAGGTCAGGGCCTTCCCCAGGCCCAGGGTCAGCATCCAGTAGGGCAAGTGGGGGTTAGCCGACTGCTGCGGAGGCACGGAGGCTTCAATCTTCGTCAGCACGCCAAGCATTCGCCGGTTGCGGTCGTTCAAATCACGCAAGTGCACTTGGGCCACGCCCGGCGCTGCCTCGTGGCCGAGGAAAAGCTTGAGCAGAAATTCATTGCGAGGCGGCTCGTTATGAAAAGGCAAAGCAAGCCACTGGCGGAGTGCGGTGCGTCCCGCGTCGGTGATCACGTAGGTCTGGCGGCGCTTGCGCCCATTCGTTGAGGAACTGGTGGGCACGATCAGACCTTCGCTTGCCAGGCGCTTGAGCGCCGGATAAATCTGGCCGTAGCTTTCTCCCCAAAAATACCCGATGCTGTTCTGGAAGCCCTTACGCATGTCATACCCGGAGAGGTTTGGCTGAACAGAGAGCCCGCCCAGGATCGCATACGAAGTGGGATTGAGATCGGACATATCTATAAGATACATCTTTCGGATATATTGTTCAATTTTGGCTGCAGAATTAAACCCTCAGCGAATGCCAGGGACCGCAATAGCAGCGCTTCTAGTAATCCAACTGCGATTAGGCGCGGCTTGAATCCGACAGAGAAGGTTGGCACAGCATCGTAAATTCCCAACTCTTGCCCAAATCGTGTTGCCCATGAAGTCCGTCGAAAAGCGCTGTTTTCAGGCAAAGCCAGGGTGCCGCTTGTCTCGACTTGAGACCAGGGAAACCTCAAAGCTCCGAGCACAGACGGCCGGAGTTTAACAATGCGTCTGCTTCGGTCCACGCCAAACCACTCGTGGAAAGCCCCGTTCTACGCAGCGAAAGTGTGAAATTGGTATCCGGCGCTGACGTGCTCCGCTCCGCGCGAAGTCAAGAGACGATTCTTCCTTCCAGCGCTAACCACCTGAATCCACAGATAAAACTCCGAGCGGCGTTTTGCAGGTAATTTCCTGCTTGAAGAGGACAATAGCCATAGAAAGATAAGCGCGAGTTCCAACCTGTCCAATTGGAAATGCGGATCAAGACAACGGACGATTGCTCGTTCAACTCATCGAATCGCTTCAGAATGCGCCGTAACCCCTTTACTGAGAAATATCTATGAATAAACCCTTTACTTGGAGATATTTGCAGCGACGTCAATCCGCAAACCAAAGAAAACAGGATATTTACTCGCATAGACCGGGTGGGGGGTACCCAGTGATTCGAACTCACAGCACCTTCGCCAGCCACTGTCCCGTGTGCGAATGCAGACTACCCGCGATCTCCTCCGGCGTTCCTTCGGCAACAATGAGCCCACCGCCTTCGCCGCCCTCCGGACCCAGGTCGATGACCCAGTCCGCGCTCTTGATCACATCGAGATTGTGTTCAATCACAATCAGCGAACCGCCGCCGTCAATCAGCTTGCGAAACGCCGTCAGCAGCTTCGACACATCATCAAAGTGCAATCCCGTTGTCGGCTCATCGAGAATGTAGAGCACACGGCTCGCCTGCGAAGGCCTCGCATTCGCATTTGCCGCCCGCACCTGCGCCAGATGCGCCGCCAGCTTCACGCGTTGCGCTTCGCCGCCTGAGAGCGTCGTCGCCGATTGCCCCAGCCGCAGGTAGCCCAAACCGATTTCATCCAGAACGGCGAGCTTTTCAAGCAGCCGCGTCTGTCCTGTAAAGAACCGCAGCGCTTCTTTCACCGTCATCTGCAGCACTTCGTGAATGTTCTTGCCCTTGTACTGCACCTCGAGCACCTTGCCCTGATAGCGCGTGCCATTGCAGTCTTCGCACGGCAGTTCCACGTCGGCCAGGAACTGCATCTCCACCGTCACCGTGCCGTCGCCTTCGCAGGTGTTGCAACGCCCGCCCGGCACGTTGAACGAAAAGTGTCCCGGCGTCAGCGAGAGCTTCTTCGCATCCGGCTGCGCTGCAAACAATTCGCGAACCAGATCGAATCCCTTGATGTACGTAATCGGATTCGACCGCGGCGTCCGTCCGATCGGCGTCTGATCCACTAGCACCACGTCGTTCAATCGTTCAACACCGCTCAATGATCGGAAAGCCGCTGATGGATCGCTTCCATCCGACTGCCCCAGCGCCCGTGCCACAGCGCGATACAGCACCTGGTGGACCAGCGTCGACTTTCCCGACCCTGAAACGCCCGTGATCGCCACCAGCATCCCCAGCGGAATCTCCACATCGAGACCGTGCAGGTTGTTCGCCACTGCGCCCTTCAGCACCAGCTTTTCGCGCCCCGGCACACGCCGCCGCGTCGGCACCGGAATCGCAATTTTCCCCGACAGATATTTGCCCGTCAGAGAGTTGGGGTTCGCCTCAATCTCCGCGACCACCCCTTCGGCAAGCAGCTTGCCACCAAACTCACCCGCTCCCGGCCCCAAATCCAGCAGATGGTCCGCGGACCGCAGCACGTCCGCATCGTGCTCGACAACCACAATCGTGTTTCCCAGGTCGCGCAGCTTTTTCAAGATGCGAATCAGCCGCGCCGTATCTCGCGTGTGCAGCCCGATTGACGGTTCATCCAGCACATACAACGTCCCAACAAGCTGCGAACCCAGCGATGTCGCAAGCTGGATGCGCTGCGCCTCACCGCCCGACAGCGTCGAAGCCAGCCGGTCCAGCGTCAGGTACTCCAAACCCACAGCATCCAGAAAACTCAGCCGCTGTCGCACTTCTTCCAGAATCGGCCCGGCAATCTCCTCCTGCATCGGAGACAGCTTCAACCCTGCAAAGAATTCCTTCGCCTTCGCAATCGTCAGCGCCGAGGCCTGGCAGATGTTCAACCCGTTAATCCGCACCGCCCGCGCCTCGGCTCGCAACCGTTGCCCACGGCATTCTGGACATTCCGCGTAGCCGCGATACTTGCTCAGCATCACGCGCACGTGCAGCTTGTACTTCTTCTTCTCCATCTGCGCGAAGAATCCATGCACGCCCTCGAAGGCGCCCTTGCCGCGTAACACGATCTCACGCGTCGCCTCACTCATCTCGCGCCACGGTACATCCATCGGAATTCCCAGCGACGACGCCTGCTTCTTCAGCTCCGTAAACCACGACCGGTACTTCGGCCGATTCCATGGATCGATTGCTCCGTCGTTCAAGCTCAAGCCCTTGTCCGGAATGACCAGGTTCAAGTCGTAGTCGACGGTATTGCCAAACCCCTGGCACCGCGGACAAGCGCCGAACGGATTGTTGAAGCTGAACAGTCGCGGCTCTGGTTCCTTGCCGGGACGATGGCAGTTCGTACACTCGTATTCGCCCGAAAACCGATGCCGTTTCCGTTCCGCATCTTCGTCGCGGGGCACCTCTTCGAAGATCACGTCGCCCGATTCGCGATAAGCAATCTCTGCCGCGTCCACAATGCGAGCGCGATTGTCTGCGCTGACAACGATCCTGTCTAAGAGCACGAAGACCGGGGCCGTGAAGTCGAGATCCAGGAGCGACTCCGGGGTCGAGAATTCGTAGATCTGCCCGTGCTGGTAAAGGCGATTGAATCCCGAACCGCGCAACTCCACCAACCGCGCCTTCAGACCCTCGCTCATCGGCTCAGGAACCGCCGTTTTCGCTGCGGCCTTTGCACTGGCTTTTGTCGCAGACTTGCCACTACGTTTCGCCGTCTTCGGCTGTTCCGCTGCCGGCGTCTCGTGCCGCACCGGAAACAACGCGTTCAGCCGAGTCCCCTCACCGAGCGCCAGCACGGACTCCGCAACTTCGTCGATCGAGACGCGCTTCACCAGCCCGTCGCAGTAGATGCAATGCACCTCTCCGCAGCGGGCGTACAGCAGCCGAAGATAGTCATAGATCTCCGTCGCCGTAGCCACCGTCGACCGGGGATTTCGTGTAGTGTTTTTCTGCTTGATGGCAATCGCCGGAGCCAGTCCGTCAATCTCGTCTACGTCCGGCTTTTCGATCCGTTCCAGAAATTGCCGCGCGTACGCCGACAGAGACTCGACATACCGCCGCTGCCCCTCGGCATAGATGGTGTCAAAGGCAAGCGAACTCTTGCCTGATCCCGACACGCCGCTGACCACCGTCAGCTTGCCATGCGGAATCTCGCAGGAGATGTTCTTCAAGTTGTGGGTCCGCGCGCCGCGGATGACGATCGCGTCATTCGATGAAGTCAATGAGAAGACACCGGGAAGAATGAAGTTCCGGAGGCGTCACAGTCGCCTCAGAGAGGCTCAGGGCGCAACCAGCCATTCTTTATTATAAGGCGCAGAGCAAGCCGCTCATCGCAGTCCAGCGTCGTTGCGGACGATCCCACCGTCTTCCGAGTGGTCAAAAAAGAAGAGGAGAAGGAAAATGGTTCGCGCGCCTCACGTCGAATTGTCGGCAACCCCGGCCCTTACTCAGTCCCTGGGGGCGGGCGCGCATCACAAGAGAAGCAGAATTCCTAGGCAGCCAAAGCCGATTCCGTGCGCGCCGAAACGGCCGCAAGAGCCGGCAAAGAGGAGTACTGAGCTGAATCCATGCTGTGATCCCGGTTGAGTACTGCCGAGAGGTTCATGAGAACCTCCGACGCACACGCCGGACACTGGTTTGCATTGTTGCCAATCGAACTGCAATCTTGACAAAGATAGGCGCTACTCAACGGAAAGTGTTGAAGCATCAGGTATGACGCAACTTCGCCATGTCGTCTTGGAGCGGAGGGGATCATATTTTCACCTGGTGTTCTGGGGATTTGCGGGGTCTTACGGCACCCAGCATGCACTGTTAGAAGGATGCTCCCGTTTCGGACAAAGTTGTTTTCATCTCAGTGATTTGCGCCTGACCAAAGTGGAGTAGTCTCGGTTACCCCACGGCCTCTTGCGAGTTACCGGAGTGGGAGGAACTGCGGTTGCCAAATGTCCAGAAGCTGGCCCAAAAGAGCTGATCCTTCCGCCAACTCCAACGAGCAGGCCAGTTTACAAAGCAACTAATTGTCAAGCGTTTTGAGCGATTCGGAGACGGAGCACGCCGTCAGGTAACCTATGGCGATCCGACGCTTGGCTCACGGGTTTTGCTATATGGTGAACGGCTTTTGCGAGTCATCAAATTCCTGCTCGCTTTCGATGCCTTTGTGCGCAAGTTTATCTGCCTCACGCTCCATTCTTTCTTTCTCGTTCTCGTAGGATACGGGTTTCACTCGTTCGTCCGCTGGGGTCGGTTCCGGGCGGTCGGGAATATTCATATTCGGTTCATTGGCCATCGTTTCAAGCTCCAGCCGACTTCGATGCACAGGCCATTCTCTGAGGATGCACGCGACAACAAGCGCCTTCTAAGTTAGTCGATTGGCTGCGGCGACTCGCCCATACCAAAGACCGGAATCCTTCACCGTGCGTTTCTGATCGCGATAATCGACATACGTCAGCCCATAACGCTGGCTATATCCATCCGTCCACTCAAAATTGTCCATCAGGCTCCATGCGTGAAACGCCCTCACCTTCGCACCGTCATTGATCGCCCGCGCCAGTTCCGCCAGCACGCCTCGGAAAAACTGCATCCGTCGATCATCCGGCACGCGACCACCCTTCTTTTCGTACGGCGTATCCATGTAGCAGCAGCCGCACTCTGTGATCTCGATGGTCGGGAAGTCATACTCCCGTGAGATTTGCATCACCAGGTCGTAGATTCCCCGGGGCCATACCTCCAACCCTGCATGTGTCAGCGGTCCTTCCGTCGGCATCACTGCGTGAAAACGCGTGTACGGATCCCTTCCATTGGCATCGCCCGTGTCTGCCTCGATCTCGGTTCCGAAATGCAGAGCTCCACCCTTTGCTCCTCCTGCATCCGAGACAATCCGGCGTGTATAGTAATGGAGCCCGACCCAATCCAGCGGGGCGCGCATGATCTTTTCATCGCCCGGCTTCATCCCCATCAACTCATAAGGAGGCTCCCCAACAAAAGCCTTTGGATACTCCCCTTTCAATGCTGCATTCAGTTGAAACACGTTGTTCATTGCGTGATACCGTGCCGTTGCAGCCTTATCGGCCTCGCTGTCTGTCTTCGGATATCCGGGCGCCACTCCATACGCGCTGCCTACTTGCGCATTGGGCCGTGCCGCCTTGATCGCGCGAAATGCCTCGCCCTGCGCGAGGGTGGTTGTATGCAGCGCTTTAAGAAAGTCGCCGAACTTCGCTCGTCCCGGCGCGTGGATACCAATCCCGTATCCGTAATACGTAAATGCCCACGCCATGTTGAACGGCGCCCACACGGTGATGCGATCGCCAAGTTCCTTGGCCAGGATCCACGCATAGTCCGCGAAATATCCAGCCAGATCCCGATTCGGCCAGCCACCACGATCCTCCAGCCCCTGCGGCAGATCCCAGTGATATAACGTGCAGAACGGACGAATTCCAGCCTCCTGCACCACGTCCATCACGCGCTTGTAGTGATCCAGCCCCTTCTGATTAGGAGCCCCCGCGCCCGAAGGCTGAATCCGCGGCCAAGAAATCGAAAATCGATAGCTCTTCTGACTCAACTGCTTCAGCATCGCGATGTCTTGCTTGTAGAGGTGGTAGTGATCGCACGCCACGTCGCCCGTGTCGCTGCCCTTGATGTGACCTGGGACATGCGAGTAGCGATCCCAAATCGACTCGCCCTTGCCGTCCTCGTTCCACGCGCCCTCCACCTGGTACGAAGCCGTGGCCATTCCCCATAGAAATCCATCAGGAAACCGCGCTCCCTCAATCTCCGCCTGTGTCACAGCACCCGGAACCTGTGCAACATCGCGAGTCGACGCGCTGATTGGCAAAGTGGCTTCACCTGCGAGTTCACGACGGGCCAGCACAGCCCCACCCGCGGCAGCCAGAGAACTGCCCAGAAATCGACGACGATTCATGCGGTTGATTCCTCCAGGGCGCCCAAGGTACCACTCGCTAATTACCCTAGTCAATCGTTTGACTAAAGACCCATCCTCGAATCATTGGGCAAAACTGAAACGACGGTCATTTCAAGCGAAGTCGCGGAAATCTGCGGTCGTCTTTTGAACATCTTCAATCGACGAATCTCTTTGTCCGCGCGTACCGCATTCCTATCGGACGCACATTCGTCCAAGCAGAAGCCATCCCAGTAAACTGTTTATGAGGTAATTCGTGCGTCGTTCCGTTATTCTTCTCGCTCTTCTCTGCTCTCTGGCCGCCGTGGCTCAATCCCCTGCACAGGAATCACCACAGCCACCATCCAATCCCTCGCAAGCGAACGCCGAGAATTCGCAAATCGCTCCCGAACTCGTTGACGCCGAAGCCGCCATCGTCAAATCCGACTGGAAAACTGCCAGCTTCAAGCTCGATGCCTACCTCGCCACGCATGCCACCGACGCGCGTGCCCTCTTCGACGCCGGCTACGTTGCCGATCATCAGGATCACCTCGACGCTGCTTCAAGCTTCTACCGGCGCGCCATCGAGGCCAATCCCAATTCATTCGAAGCCCATCTCTCACTGGGCTTGCTGCTGGCGCGCCAGGGAAAACGAGATGAAGCCCGCACCGAGTTGCTCGCTGCGACCACACTTGATCCCGGAGAGTCGGGTCCTGCCATGAAGGCCCACGCATGGCGCGCGCTTGCTCGTCTTGACAATCCCGGCCCCGACGGCGAAGGAAACGCTACCGAAGCTTCGAAGGAGCTCCTCGAAGCTCTCAAGCTTACTCCGGAAACAACCGACGACACCCTGCTCGCCGCCGATCTCGCTGAAGCCTCAGGTCAGCACGATGCAGCTGAAGCCGCCTATCGCCGCGTCCTGGCCGAAGATCCAAAATCCGTGGCTGCGAACTCCGGTCTCGCTCATGTGCTCATCGAGCGCAAGGAGTTCCCTGAAGCTGAAAAGCTCATCCGTGCCGCGCTTCAGCAGCAACCCGACGACCCGGCCCTGAACGCTCAGTTCGCCACCGTACTTGCCGCGCAAGACGATGCCGATGCACTGCCTCTTGTTCAAAAGCTCCACGCCCAGCACCCTGCGGATCCCGCCATCACACGCATGCTTGCCAGCGTCCTGGCTCAGTCCGGAGACACTGCCGGCTCCGACAAGCTCTATCTCGCTCTGCTGGCAAAGTCCCCCGATGACGTTGATCTCCTTGTCGCGCATGGCCAGAACCTGATTCGTCAACAGCGTTTCCCGGATGCGATGGCTGCTTTCGATAAGGCCACCAAGCTCGACTCAGCCGACGCCGATGCATGGAGTGGAATAGCTTTTGCCGCGTCAAAACTCAATCAGCCTTCGCTGGTGATCCACGCGCTCACTGTGCGCTCGAAATATCTTCCAGAGGGCCCTGCAACCTACTTTCTATGGGCCACATCCTACGACACATTGAAAGATAAGATGGCGGCCATCACGTACTATCACCACTTCTTGGATTCATCCGGCGGCAAATTTCCAGACCAGGAATGGCAAGCTCGGCAGCGGCTCCTGGTATTAGAGAAAAGTAGATAAACCGGAGATCGGTGAGCCGAGTTACAGCTTTCCAGCGTGCAGGTGGTTTCGATGGTACTTAAAGCGGGTTGATTTCCACTTGCGCATTCTCCCAGGATGCTCCTATAGTCGCTTAACTGTTGTGGGAGTCCTGGTCTTCCGTTCTTGGTTGGGCTGAACGAGACTCCAAAGTTTTCCCCTTCTGCACTGGAGAGATGTAAGTAGTGTGTTTTTGAACACGGCAAAGGAACTGGAGTCCTGCTCTAATCCCGCTTCAGCGGAGGTTCCTCATGCGGTCTCAAGCTCGGACGACCATCCTCCTCGCTATCGCAGCGCTAGTGATCCCTGCGTATGCATCTTCCCCGGACGATAAGCCGATTGACCAGGACAGCATCGCCGCCCTTCAGGCGCGGATTTCTCAGGCTCAACCCCGTGAGCAGTGCTTTCTCTATGCCGAACTTATTCATCAGATGACCGAGTTCAGCCTGAAGCAATATGCTGCGGGGGATGTGGACAAAGCGACAGATCTGCTCAAACAGATTCAGGCGGTGACCCACAAAATGCACCTAAGCGTGGCAGAAAACGATAAGCGCCTCAAGAACGCCGAGATCCTTATGCGCCACACCGCTTTCCGCCTCACGCAGATGCTCCAGAACAGCAGCTATGAGGATAGGCCTCTTGTCGAGGAGACGCTGGCCCAGGTGAACAGGGCCCAAAGCGAAACCATGCTTGAAGTGTTTCGCAAGTAGGCCATCTCCAGCGAATCTGATTGAGACGCTGTCAATCCGGGGTAGCTTTCTTTCGCCGCTGTCGCGAGTTGTGGTTCAATGAGATGCAAGGTCCTTTCAGCCATGCGTCCTCGGTTTCTTTTTCCCGTCGCCATTGCAACACTCCTCGGACTTGCAGTATTCAATTCCTCATTTGCTATCGCGCAGAAAGATCATCACGATCCGCTCACCGATGCACAGGTTGAGAAGATTCGCGAAGCCGGTATCTACCCCAACGACCGCATCAAGCTTTACACGGACTATGTCAGCGACCACGTCAATGCCGTCAAGAGCCTGAGCAATCGCGGCAAGTCCGACGCCCGCTCCAAGCACCTCGACAACGAATTGCAGGACGTTTCAACGCTGATGGACGAGCTCGGCTCAAACCTCGATGAGTACTCCGACCGGCACGCCGATATCCGCATCGCACTGAGAACCCTCGCCGACGAATCGCAACACTGGCTCGTTACCCTCAAGGCGCTCGCCGGCGAAGGCCCGTTCGATCTCTCTCGAAAAGAAGCCATCGAAGCAGGCGAAGACCTCGCGGACCAGGCCCAGCGTCTTTTACGCGAGCAGAACGAATACTTCGCCGCGCACAAAGACGAGAAGGGTCAGGAACGTTCAGAACCCAAACCACAATGAGAGCGTTTGTCGTTTCGAGTTCAAAGTTCAGAGTTACTTGTTCTCATATCTCTAGCTTTGGCGCTTCCGTCGGTTGATCGTACTCCCTGTTGCGGAATTCCTAATTCCCAGCGTCTCGATCTGAGCGCTCTTGCCCCTCGTATGCTAATTTCAAACTTGGTGGCTGCTGATCTTATCCCTATCTTTCAGGAAGAATATCGTGCCTTGCGCCCGCGAGCGCCGATGCCTCCCTTCGCGGTTCGCTTCCGCCGGTTTACATCGCTGAACACCACCATTCGTCTGCGCGAAGGCAAGATCTTCGTCAGCCTTTCCGATCTCATTGAAGGCGCTCCGGAAAGCGTCGTCCGCGCCATCGCGCACATTCTGCTCGCTAAACTCTACAAAAAGCCCATCGATCCGTCGCAAAACCTGCGGTTCAAGCGCTTCACCACCAGCGCCGCTGTCACCCGCCAGACTGAAGTCATCCGCCATGCGCGCGGCAGCAAGCGCTACTCCGGACCCCAGGGGCACTTTTACAATCTCGAAGAAGTCTTCGACGCACTTAATACACAGTTCTTCGGCGGACTGCTCGGCCGCCCCGAACTGACGTGGAGTGAAGGGATGGCCAAGCGCTCACTCGGCCACTACGACGCCGCACACAACACCATCGTCGTCAGCCGCGTCTTCGATCGCCCTTCAAGTCCGCGCTACGCTATCGAGTACCTGCTCTACCACGAAATGCTTCATCTCAAGCATCCAGTCAGGATGCGCGGCCTCCGCCGTTGCGTCCACTCCCGCGAATTCAAAGCCGACGAGGCACTCTTCCCCGAGCTGCGCCAGGCCCTCGCCTTCATCAAGCGCCTCTAATGTCGTCGAAACATATGCGTGTGCTGTCATCCTGAGCAACCCTGAACGGAGTGAAGGGGCATTGGAAGGATCTGCGGTTGCTGTTCGGACAGTATTGGGCACGACTCCATACGTGGCCAATTACACGCGTTATCATTCTTAGCGGTGACCTCAAACCCATTTCAGGGAGTCCCAATGAACGCGCTCTCGTCTTCTCTCGCTCCGTTCTCTGCAATCACGCGTCGCCGATTCATCCAATCCGCCGCAGCTACCGCTGCCATCTCTGCCAGTCCATTCGCTCGCGCGCGCCGCGTGGCTGCATCGAATCGCATCACCATCGGCGTGATTGGTTGGGGCATGATGGGCCCGGCCAACACCAAATCTTTTCTCGGTTTTGACGACTGCCAGGTCGTCGCCGCTTGCGACATCGAGAAGAACCACCTGCAGACCGCCGTCGACACCATCAACACCCACTATGGCAACAAGGACTGCGCCGCCCTCCGTGACTACCGCGAGATGCTCTCGCGCAACGACATCGACGCGATCATGATCGCCATTCCCGATCACTGGCACGCCATCGTCGCCACCGAAGCTGCCGCACGCAAGAAAGACATCTACGGCGAGAAACCTCTCGCTCGTACCATCGCTGAACAGCAGGCCATTGTCAGCGCCGTCCACCAGAACAACATCATCTGGCAAACGGGTTCATGGCAGCGCTCTCTTCCTCAATTTCACAAGGCAGCCGAGATCGTCCGCAACGGACTCATTGGCAACGTCACGCATGTCGAGGTCGGCCTTCCCGGTGCGCCGCATGATTTCCCCAACACCGTTCCCGGCCTGCTCAAAAGGCTCTCAACGCTGTCCGACAAGATCCCCGACAAAATCAAAGATCCATCACAGATTCTTCCTGGCACTGCGGCGTGGGATCTCGCCGTCACTGCGCCTCCACCTGATCTTGACTACGACACGTGGATCGGCCCATCCCAAATGGAGCCGTACATCGACGCCCGTGTCTACCAAAATTGGCGCTGGAACTACAACACAGGCGGCGGCCAGCTGCTCGACTGGATCGGCCATCACGGTGACATCGCTCATTGGGGACTCGGCTTCGATCTCACCGGGCCTTCTGAGGTTCAAGGCTTCGGCGAATTCCCGCCCGCCAACGCCGTCTGGAATGTCGCGCTCAAATACACCGTGGAGTGCACCTATCGCAAGGAAGTGACCGGCTACCCAAATGACGTCTCTCTGACCATTGGGGGTGGATCCCCAGCGATCAGCATGGGAACGAAATGGATCGGCACCGACGGATGGGTCTGGGTAGATCGCAGCGGCTTCGATGCTTCCAATCCGGAATGGGAGAAGATGGATTCGCTGCCTGACAATCAACGCAAGATCCCGCTCTACGAATCCTCAGAACATCGTCGCAACTTCCTGGATAGCGTCAAGTCGCGGAAGCCCACCATCGCCCCGGTCGACGTGGCGCACCATTCGCTGATTCCGGGCCATCTCGGTCTGATCTCGATGCTCGTCGGCCGCAAGCTGCAGTGGGATGTGAAGCAGGAGAAGATCCTCAACGACCCCGAAGCTACCGCGCTGATGTCGCGCCAATACCGCGCGCCCTACAAGCTCGCCTGACAGGTTCGTGCTCGCATAATCCGCCTGGAACTCCGACGTGTTGGGAGGAATCCGATCGAGGCGTCTCCAGACCAGAAGCAACCTGCAATTGTTGCCTGCTCCACAACTGCGACAGGTGTATGCTGCGCAGAGTAATTCGGGGAGTCTTCATGACTGAGAGCGCCAACAAGGACTGCGTCAAGCGCCACTTCGAGGAACTTTGGAATCGCGGAGAGGTCGAAAAGATAGACGAGTTCTTTTCTCCGGAGTTCTCCAATTTTGGTGTCGGTTATTCCGACGTTCGGGGAATCATTCAGCACATTATTCGTACGTGGCGCGGCGCTTTCCCGGACTTGTATTTTCAAATAGACTTGCTCGTCGAGGACGCTGACATGGTCATGTGCGAGGTGACTCTGTCGGGAACGCACCTTGGCGATTTCGCCCAAATCGCCCCTCTGCATGGGCCAACCCTGGCTCCGAATGGCAGGAAATTCACGGTCAAGCATATCCATCGCTTCCGCTTGAAAGAAGCGAAGATTATCGAGCACTTTGCAGTACGCGACGACCTCGGTATGTTCCAGCAACTTGGACATCTCAATGCCGTCGGCGAATAGCTTTCTTTCGACATGGACGATGAGCGGCCATTCCGGCAATTAACTTTGCCGTCACCGCTGCACCCAGAGATCATGCATCAAGGGTCCTCAGCCTTGATTAATTCCCCTTCTGCGCCGTTGTCGAGTTCGTCAGCACAATCTGCTGCTGGTCCGCCGCACTCACCTTCTGGTAGAAGTCTCGCATCGAGGAGTAATCATCCGGCTGCAGCAATGTGAATGCACGCGCCAGCGTTCGCGTGATCGTCAGGTCGTTCCCGCTGGGCGTCGACTTGATCTGAAATACGGCATACCCCGTCCATGGTACTGCAGTCGTTGGCGGTGCTGACTCAACCGTGAGTCCCGCCGGAAGATGCATCAACACGCCGTCCTTGTAAACCGATGCGTAATGCATATCTACCGGCAACTGGCGATCCGGTTGCGCGATGAATCCCTGATCCTCGGAATGCGCAAAAAACGATGCCGGCAGCAGCAGCCTCTTTGATGTCGCAGTACCCGGAACGCCCGACACAGTCGCATACGCAGCCAGGTCCGCGCTCGGGTCATCAAGCTTGGCAAAGTGCGTCACGTGAGTTTCCATGCCAGAAGGAACCTGCGTCCTGAGCCACTCGTCGAAACGCTTCTTCAACGCGTCTTCATCCTCGCACAATGACTCCTGCCGCCACCGCAAAGCTTCCTGGCCACTCATGCTGAATTGCAGCTTGCCGTTTACTGAGCCATCGGGGGTCACAGTCAATTCCGCGCGCCGCACCACAACATTCGCTGAGTACGGGAGCAGCGGCGTCGCCCACGGTCCCACTCCGCTTGAAGTTTCGCGAATCCCTCCCGCGCCAGAGTGCTTCCAACTCACCATCTGGAACGGACACATCTTCTCCCCGGGATCGAGCACGATCTCCTTGCCATCCGATGTGCTCAGAACAATGACAACATCGTCGAACTGGTTGAAGTCGAGATAATCTGGATTGAAGATTCCCCGGTCGCGATTTACCACGATCATCGGATATGCCTTTACGCCCGCAGCCTTCAACAACGCGAGGTAAAGCAGTGCGATCTCCTCTCCATCGCCACTCTTCTGGTTCCACACGTCCTCGGCGTGCTTGGTCGACTTCAATCCTTCGCGCTTTCTCTCGGCTTCGGTCTTCTTGCGCGAGAAGTCAGTGTTGTCCAATGCCTGCACTGCGGCATATAGCTTCTTTGCGCGGTCCAGTTCGGCATCACCAGGCGCGACGATTCCTGCAGCGGCTTGCTTGATGGTCGCGCTCGGCTCTGCAAAACGGTTCACGTCCTTTAGCCACGTCTTTGCCGCAGTATCCCAGTACTGCTGCCCCGACACCTCACCGGTGAAATAGAAGATGACCCGGTAGCGCGTGCTCTCGATCGGTGGGGCCCACTTCTCGTCGGCGAGCGGTGGCATATCTCGCAAAGTCAACTCGAACCTACCTGCTGCGTCGGGTCTCATCCTCTGTCCGCTCGGGAGATTTGTGTACCACAAAAGCGAGTTGCCCAGGTTCTCCCGGGCCGGTTGAAAACTGAAATGCTCCTTGTAAACAGGAAAACGGCGCTGTACCTCCCATTGAGGGGGCATCATCCAATGCTCTCCCGTGAATCCCTGTTCCTCCTTGAGCCGCAGCTGGTAGTAGTACTCGATGATGCTGCCGACTTCCACGCTGGGCAGATTAAAAACCATGCGACGAACTTCCATGTCGGCGCTCTTCTGCTCCGTGAGGTCCTGCGGCTTCATGTTCAGCGGAGTCATTGTTCCATCCGGATGGATTGTTCTGCCTTGAATCGCCGCGATGCCTGCGAATGCCTGGCTCTTTGGATAGACGATCGTGACCGTTGCCAGTTCTTTGGCCGATTCCTTGAGAATCTTGATCCGCGCGTAGACGCTCTCGTACCCAACCATGTTGTCGGTCTTTTTTTCGTAATTCAGGTAAACTGCCTCGGCATCCGGGTACTTCGGATCCGCCGTCATCTTCAGTTCGTCCTGCATAGGCGCCTGGAACTGCGCGAATCCCTGAGTTGCGAAACAGAGGATAAAAGCAACTAAACCAACCGCATAAGACCGACGCACGAAGTTTCCCCTCATTTTGCCGACTCCTGCCTCCATTTTCTTGGGAAACGCAATTGTGGCATATCAGACGGCTGTTCGCACAACCCTGTTTGAGGCATGATTCTTGCTCGGGATCGGTTTGCTTCATTTTGGCCGCAGAGCATCGCTGTAACCTCATGACAACACTGGCCTTCCTCTTTCTTGCGCACAACAAATTGTGCACTCGAAACTCATGCATCGTTTGACAGTATCCCCGCAAGTCTCATTTGGTGCATAACCAGAGCAGGACCATGTTGGCGCATAGACGAAAGAAGGACCATGACGATGAAGACGGTTCAACCGGTACGGCGCGTTCTTGTCCTGGATGATGAGCAGGTAATTGCGAATTCACTGGCGCTGATTCTCAACCGGAGCGGCTATGAAGCGCGAGCGGTCTACGATCCGGAGTCAGCGATCAGAACAGCGCGCGAACTATCCCCGGATATCCTGATCAGCGACGTATTCATGAACGGCATGACCGGCATCGACGCGGCAATTCGCATCTCTGAAATCGCACCCCACTGTCACATCATTCTCTTTTCAGGCCAAGCAGCCACCCCTGACCTCGTCGAACGCGCCGCGGCCAATGGCTATCATTTCGAATTGATCGTGAAGCCGGTTCATCCACGCGCGCTTCTTGATCGCCTTCGTCGCATCCACTAGACGCGGGACGATGCCACGCTGACCGATTGCAGCCACAGAATTCAGGCGACCGCTTCAATCCTTTCGGAGTCTACGGGAAGGAATATTGAGAATACGGTCCAGCTTTTTCCGGGTACCACACTGCTGCGAAGCCTGATGTTTCCATCGTGCTTACGCAGAATATTCAAGGTGACCCACAACCCCAGCCCGGTCCCCGCGTCGCGCTTGGTTGTGAAGAACGGCTCGAACAGTTTCTTTCTTATCTCTGGAGCGATGCCGGGCCCATTGTCCCAAACCGTCAGCCGCACGCCCGGTCGATTTCCTTCCCCGTACTGGTGTGCGGCAGACACGCGAATAAAAATGTGGCCCCGGTCGCTCACCGCATCGATGCTGTTGTTGAGAAGGTTGGCAAACAACTGTCGAATTTCGCCGGGAATACCCACGAGTGTTGGGTTCGCCCGAATGTCGGTCTCGATCGAAATCTGTTTGTTATGCGCTCGTGCCGAAAAGACCACTACCAGCGGCCTGATCAGTTCCGCAAGTGTCAGCGGGCGCGCACCCTTGTTTTCGCGGTAGAAGCCGAGCGTCTGCTTCGTCAAAAGAGCCATCCGCGCCAGTTCCTGCTGAGCCTGCTCCAAAAACAACTTCCCTTCCGTGTGCGTCATGCATCCCTGTGCCAGGAATACCAGGTTCGTGACAGCCTCGAGAGGGTTGTTGATCTCATGCGCAATGGTTGCGGCCAGTCGGCCCACCGTGGCCAATCTCTCCGACGTGTTCAACGCCTTTTCGATCTTCTTCTGCAGCGAGATATCCCGCGAAATACTGGCCACTCCCACGATCTTCCCGCGCTCATCAAACACGGGCGACAGGGTCAGCGACACTTCGATGCGCTCGCCATTGTTTCTGAGGCGCACCGTCTCGAAGTGCTCCGTGCGTTCGCCCCGCGCAACCGCCGACATAATCCGATCTTCGTCTGGAAATACCTCCGGCGGAATGATCATCCGGATCGATTTTCCGATCATTTCTTCGGGTTTATAGCCGAACACACGCTCAGCGCACGGATTCCAACTCGTGACAACTCCGCTCAAATCCTTGCCGATAATTGCGTCGTCAGACGATTCCACAATTGCAGCAAGCCGACGCGCCGCATCGAGTGCTGTCTGCAGTTTTGCGTTGCCTTCCTTGGTTTGGCGAACTTCAAGCTCGCCGTCGACATCCGTGTTCGTGCCAAACCACCGGGTAACCGGGCCATTCGCACTGCGTCGCCGCTCTTCCTGCAGATGCACTCCCCTCGAATCGTGAGTGACGTCCCGTGTGTGCTTCGATCTTTTATCGTGAGTCGTCGTCATAAGGGCCGCGCTCCAGACTCAGTCTCCTCGCGCGGCATCTTTTTCCCACGCAAATGCAATGGACTGTTTGAATTCGTCCCGCTCCTTGCGATCAACCTGACCCCAACCGCCGGGGGAGGCGGCAATCCAGACTGCAAGAACCCCAGGAGGGGTAGTTCCCTGCCTGGCAACCGAGGTTCAACAAAACCCCATGCGTTTTAGAGGAGAGAATTGATTTTGTGGTTGTCCGCTGATGCCATCAGGGCGTCCCAGGCTAGGCTTCTGCTCAAGCAGCCTTTGACAAACCTGCGCGAGCTGCATCGGGATCGCTCAATGGACGGTGCGCAGCCCACCACATGAGGCCTGCCCCGACCAGAACAGATCCCGCGCTCGCCAACTGGGCATTTGAGAGGCCCCAGATCACCCTGGGATTGCGGCGGATGAACTCAACCAGGAAGCGGGCAATTCCGCTCAACATCAGATACTCTCCAACAATCGCGCCGGTCCCGTGCCGCTTGCCGCCTCGCCACCACAGGTACCATCCGATCAGCAGCCCCATTCCGAACTCATAGAGAGGCGTGGGATGAACGCGGACGCCGGGTGGAGTCGGCTCGATTCCATTGGGAAAGCTCATGCCCCACGGCAGATTGGTCTCAATCCCGTAGCATCCGTCGCCGGAAAGAAAGCATCCGATTCTGCCAATTCCATACCCGATGGCTGCCGCCGGCGCTGCCAGATCCAGCGTTCGAAGGCTGCCGATTTTGGCCCACCAGCCCTGGAAAACCAGCGCCGAAATTCCGAAAACGAGCCCGCCAAACCAGGCAAATCCAGCTGTATCCCACAATACGCGCCACCCGATATCACGAAATTCGCTTGGCGTATCAATCACATGCCACAGCTTGGCGCCTACAATTCCCGCGAGAACGGCAATGGCCACCATCCCAACAGCATCGGCGTCCACTTCGGACCGCTTGAAGCTCCGATCCATTACGAAGGCCGCTGCCACCGCCGCCAGCCACAACATCAGGCCGAAGGTGGGAATCTCGGGGTGCCAGAAAAACAGATTCAGATGGAGATACGGAATCATTCTCTTTCAGTATAGACGGCGGCCGGGTCAAACTGGCCCTCGAACTTCCGGTTGAGCTCCTGCCTAATTCACTCGGATTTTTCACAGGTTATGATCCGGCCGCCCGGCTTCTCGCGCGATACTGTCTCCATGGCCACTATCACTTACCAGGGACTTGAGGTTCTCTACACGCGTCAACAGATCGCCAGCCGCGTCACGGAGATGGGTGCGCAGATTACCCGCGACATGAACGAAGAGAAACTGGTAATGGTGGGCGTATTAAAAGGCGCCGCGATCTTTCTCGCTGACCTCGCACGTTCCGTCCAGGTTGACACCACTTTCGACTTCGTTGCCGTCTCAAGCTACGGAAAAGGCCAACGTTCCTCCGGAGCCGTCAAGCTCATCAAGGATCTCGACGAGCCTATCGAAGGCAAGAACGTCCTGATCGTCGAGGACATCCTCGACACGGGACTGACCCTCGCCTATCTGCGCAAGATATTTCTGCAGCACAAGCCGAAATCTCTGCGCATAGCCGCGTTGCTCGACAAGCCCTCGCGCCGCATCGAAAAGATAGACGCGGATTACGTTGGATTTTCCATACCAAACTTATTCGTCATCGGATATGGAATGGATTATGCCGAACGTTATCGCAATCTGCCCGACATCTGCCTCATGGCGCCCGATCATCCCGAATAGCATTGCCCAACTGCGCCAGTGCGCAATAGGCAACGCAGATCGCCAAAGGAATTATCCTGCATGACCGACGAGCGTGAAATCCTTCGATGCGCCTACCGGGATTTCAATTCCCGTAACATCGATGCGGTAGTCTCGCGCATGGATCCAAAGGTGGAATGGGCGAACGGTCTTGAAGGTGGCCACGTCCATGGGAAAGATGAGGTTCGCGCTTACTGGACACGTCAATTCGCCAACCTCAATCCGCATGTCGAGCCGGTTCGAATCGAGCCCGGCAAGCACGGTGGATGGGTAGTCGAAGTACACCAGGTTGTTCACGATCACAAGGGCAACCTCCTGCTCGACACGACCGTCTACCATTCGTACCAATTCCGCGACGGCCTCATCGCTCGCATGGACATCACCCATCAGGAAGCACAAACCGGCGAAGGCCAATGAGATAAGCCACAGTTTCTTTCGTTTCGGCGGTGTGTCGGTTGACAGTGGCTCAATGGAAGGCAAAGGGCTATACTCGACAGCCGGAATAAAAGAACCAAGCCGCCAATGCTGAGAGCGGTGAAAGAAGGAGCAAGAAAATGCCAGCCATTACCCCGATCCGGGATGAAGATCTGGAGTTCGACCACGGAACGTTCGATTCAGCCGGTTTCGCCAAAGAGACCATGGCCTCCTGGCAATCTCTTGCACGAGTCATCGACCACACCCTTCTGAAACCCGAAGCTACGCGCGATCAGGTCGAAAGCCTCTGCGACGAAGCTGTTCGCTACCGTTTCGCCTGCGCCATGGTGAACCCCATTTGGGTCCCAACCGCCGTGGAGATTCTCTCCGGCACAGGCATCCCGGTTGGCGTCGTCATCGGGTTTCCCTTCGGCGCTTCGCTTGTGTCGACGCTGCGTCACGAAGCGGCGGCGCTTGCACGCCTAGGCGCCAAAGAACTCGACATGGTCATCCCCATTGGACAGCTCAAGAGCGGCAACCACCACGCGGTGCAGCACACGATTCACGCCGCCGCTACGGTCGCGCATCACAACGGCGCGCTTCTCAAGGTGATTCTTGAAACCGCTTTGCTTACAGTTGAAGAAAAGCTCCGCGGCGCTGAGCTCGCTATCCAGGCTGGCGCCGACTTCATCAAGACTTCGACAGGATTCGCAGGCGGCGGAGCAACTGCAGCCGATGTGGCCCTCATGCGTGGCGTTGCGGGAGGACGCTGCGGCGTCAAAGCCTCCGGCGGCATCCGCACCCTGGCCGACGTGAAAACGATGCTCGAAGCCGGCGCGAATCGCATCGGCGCTTCTGCATCAGTCTCCATCGTTCGCGAACTCGGCGCAGAGTAATCCAGCCATCAGCTTCTGGTTCTGGCAATTAGCCGATCAAGGGGCAGTCTGAGCGAAGACCGCTGGACCTCGAAAACAATTATCGTTCGTCGAGAAGCGGGGCTATTCCTCCGCTTCGCTCTAACTCCCAGACTCCGTCATCGACTGTTGCAAAAGCCATTTCCTGTTTCTCTACGTCCCTAATCCCTAGTCCCTGTTCTTGTATCATCGACTTCAGTTCCCCATGTCTTCTACCCCACCAATTACGCGGCCGGAGCCAGAGTATGAGGGTGACTACCGCCCCGCCGATTCCGAAAACCCGCACGCCCATATCGATCCGCAGAATGCCCGCGTCGAAACCGCCGACCTTGCGTTCCTCACCCACATGGCCGACGCGCTCAACACCACGCTCGACCTGCAAACGCTGCTCAATCGCACCTCAGAGCTCGTCCGCTCGATCATCCACTTACCGCATCTTCGCCATCTTCCTCCTCAATGACCGCACCAACGACCTCCGCATGCGCTTCCAGATCGGCCACACACCCGAAGCTGCAGCGCATGCGCTTTCCGCTCGGCAAAGGCGTCGTCGGCCAGGTCGCCCTCACCCGCCAGCCCATGCTCCTCAACGACGTCACCAAAGTCGAAGATTACATTCCCGCCAACCCCGACGTCCGCTCCGAACTCGCCGTTCCGCTCATCGCCAAAAACCGCCTCATCGGCGTCATGGATCTTGAAAGCGAGCAGCCCGACTACTTCAGGCCCGAGCACCTTCACCTGCTCACGCTGACCGCATCGCGCATCGCGCAGGCCATCGAGAACGCGCGCCTCTATACCCGCGTTTCCCGCCAGGCACAAACCCTAGCCGTCCTCAACGAAATCTCCGCCGAACTGACTTCGATCCTCGATCTCGATCCGCTGCTCGCGAAGGTCGGCCAGCTGCTGCGCCGCCTCATCGACTACCAGATGTTCTCCATCATGCTGCTCGACGAGAAGGGCGAGACGCTCATCACCCGCTACGCGTGGCGATTCGGCTATGCGCACGCCCCGTTGCGCCGCATCGCCGTTACCAGCGGGCTAGTCGGCGCGGCCGTGCGCGAGTGGCGCCCCATCAACGTCCCCGACGTGCGCAAGGACCAGCGCTATCTGCCCATGAATCCTGAGACGCGCTCCGAGCTCGTGGTTCCCCTCTTCTACAAGGACCGCGTCATCGGCGTGCTCGACCTGGAGCACACGCGCGCCGGCTTCTTCAACGAAGACCACGAGCGCACTCTCACCACCATGGCCGCGCAGGTCGCCATCGCCATCGAAAATGCGCGCCTCTACCAGGCCGTCAAGCGCCAGGAGCAGCAACTTGAGCGCGACATCGCCATGGCACGCGAAGTCCAGCTTCGCCTGCTGCCCAACACATCCGCCCGACCACAAGCACGCCGAATTCGCCGTCAGCTTTCTGCCCGCGCGGACCATCGGCGGCGATCTCTACGACTTCCTGGAGTACAGGCCCGAGCAGACTGCCATCGTCCTCGGCGACGTCAGCGGCAAGGCCGCACCCGCGGCGCTTTTCGCTGCGCTGGTCAGCGGAATCATGCGCTCCGCCGCGCATGCAGAAGCTCGCTCCCGCCGCAATGCTTGCCGTGCTCAACGATGCGCTGCAGGAACGCCGCCTCGACTCGCAATACGTCGTCATGCTCTTTGCCGTATGGAACGACGAGAATCGGACGCTGCAAGTCGCCAACTCCGGCGCCGTGCAGCCCATCTTCTGCCGCGCCGGCGAGTCCATCACGGTCACGCCGAAGGCTTCCCGCTCGGCATGTTTCCCAACGCTACTTACGAAGAATTCAACGTGGCCACACAGCCCGGCGACGCCATCGTCTTCGTCTCCGACGGCATTCTCGATGCGGAAAACGAAAAGGGCGAAATGTACGGCGAAGAGCGCCTCGCCAGCCTCCTCTGTGGCCAGCCGCGATCATCCGGCCCAGCACATCGCCGACGCGATTCTCTCGGATGTCACCCAGTTTCCAGGGCGGCCAGGACCGCTTCGACGACGAAACCATCATCGTGCTCAGAGTTACGATAAGCCCTCTGACACGTTCCTCGAACCCACACAGCTCGTCATCCTGAAGCGCAGCGAGAGATCAGTTTCTCGCAATTGCCGCCCCGCCGACACCAGTGGGTGCCCCATCCTTGACGAAGTCAAGGGTGGGAAACCGCGACCTTCCGCGTGTTCCCTGCTGCACTCTTCACTTCCGTTAAACTTGAATAGACCCCATCTCCCGGAGCCCCCTTGCCCACCGCCACGCAAGAACGCATCATCCGCCCCGCACGCAACGTCCTCGGCAGCCTGCGCCTGCCCGGCGACAAATCCATCAGCCATCGCTACGGCATGCTCGGCCGCATTTGCCGAAGGCACCTCGCGCTTCTCCAACTTCTCCACCGGCGCCGACTGCGCCTCCACCCTCGCCTGCATGCAGGCGCTCGGCGCCAAGGTCCGCAAACTGGACGACGGACGCGGTCGAAATCGACCGGCGTCGGCGGCCGCGTCACGCCCGCGAACCATCCGCTCGACTGCGGCAACTCCGGCTCGACCATGCGCATGATCTCCGGCCTGCTCGCTCCGCAGCAGGGCAGCTTCACGCTCATCGGCGACGCCTCCCTCTCGCGCCGCCCCATGGAGCGCATTCGCAAGCCTCTCGCTGAACATGGGCGCGCGCCTCACGCTCACCGACGGCCACGCGCCCCTCGATGATCGAAGGCGCTCCGCTCCACGCCATCGACTACACCACGCCCGTTCCCAGCGCCCAGGTTAAGACCTGCGTCCTGCTCGCCGGACTGCAAACCGCCGGCACGACCACTGTCCGCGAAGCCGTGCGCACCCGCGACCACAGCGAGCTCGCTCTCCGCGCCTTCGGCGCCACGCTCACCCGCACCATCGACTCCGTCTCCATCACCGGCCCGCAGACGCTCCACGCCATCGACGCCGCAGTCCCCGGCGACATCTCTTCCGCCGCATTCTTTCTCTGCGCCGCCGCGCTCTTTCCCGGCTCTGGTCTCATCCTCGATGCGCATCGGCCTCAACCCCACGCGCGCCGCGCTGCTTGACGTCCTCACCGCGCTCGGCGCGCACATCGCCGTTCTCAACTTCGAAGAGAAGCACTGCCGAGCTCGTCGGCACCGTGCAGATCACCGCGCCGACTGATGGCCTCCGCTCCACCGAAATCAGCGGCGCGCTCGCCGCGCAGCTCATCGACGAACTCCCCGTGCTTGCCGCCATCGGGCCCTACACCAGCGGCGGCATCCGCATCCGCGATGCAAAGGAACTCCGCGTCAAGGAGTCCGACCGCATCGCGCTGGTCGTGCGCAATCTTCGCGCCATGGGCGCCGAAGTCGAGGAATTTGAAGATGGCCTCGACGTTCCCGGCGGCCAACCTCTTCACGGAGCCACCATCGACTCCGGCGGCGACCACCGCATCGCCATGGCCTTCAGCGTCGCCGCCCTCCGCGCCGAGGGCGAAACACTAATCCAGGGCGCGGAATCCGCCGCCATCAGCTTCCCTGAATTCTTCGACCTGCTGGACCTCGTTGCCGAGCGCTAGGTCGGGTTGCACAAATGAGTTTTGAAAGGGCACGGCTTTAGCCGCGCCATCAGAGGCGCTTAGAAGCCGGGCTTCAGCCCCTAGGGGACGTCATCTTGTCATGGCTGGTTGGTCTCAGTTCATCGGAAGAGACGACTCTCCATTGAGCCAGTTGCGATCCAGTCCTGCTAGGATTGTCTTGATTCGAACGTACATTCGAGGTGTTTCCCTTGGCCGAGTTTCCTCCTGTTCCGCTTACGCTTGAAGGGTCTGCCGTACTGCACCAGTTCTTTCGTTTCGACTGGAAGGCGTGGCGGGGTACTCTCGCCGGCGACCGCGGACACATCGCCGGCGAATTTGCCGCGGCACTGAAGCAGTTGGAACAAGGTGCAGGCGCCGGTGCGCAAACCGGGCTCTTCTCGCAGCTGGGGCATAAGGGCGATTTGATCCTCGTGCACTTTCGCGACTCTCTCGAGGCGCTGAACCAGGTGGAACTGGACCTGGCGCAGACAGCGTTTTACGACTTTCTGACACCGACGCACTCGTATGTTTCCGTTGTTGAGCTAGGGCTCTATGAGTCCAGCCGCAAGACGTATGAGGCGGCCGCCGCGAAGGGGTTTGAGAGCCATTCCCCAGAGTGGAATGCGGAGATTACAGCATCGCTGCAACGCGGAGCCGACGCAATGAAGCCGCGGCTCTTCCCTACTATCCCGGATGCGAAGTATCTGTGCTTTTATCCCATGGACCGCAAGCGCGGGGAGCATGTGAACTGGTACACCGTTCCTTTTGCAGAGCGACAGCGGATGATGCACGAACATGGGATGATCGGGCGGCGCTACGGCGACGTGGTGAAGCAGATCATCTCGGGATCGATCGGGATGGATGACTGGGAGTGGGGTGTCGATCTATTCGCGGATGATCCGGTCGTCTTCAAGAAGCTGATATACGAGATGCGGTTCGATGAAGTAAGCGCGGTGTACGCGCTGTTTGGGCAGTTCTTTATCGGGGTGCGGCTGCCACTGGAGAAGCTGGGCGGCTGGCTGAACGGACATCTTTGAGACGATTCGCACGAGCCGAATGGGGTCTTCAATCGAACGCCGGCCTCGTTGCACTCTCGACGATCACCACCTCTACTACGCCCTTCTCTGATTGAAGCTTCAGGCCGAGTTGCTCCTGCAATGCAGTAAATAAGCCGGTGAGGGCTGAATCAGCTGGAACACTTTCTCCGTTTTCCTCAGCCCAGTCGAGCTTGAAATCGTACTCCCCGGTGAGCCCGGTGCGATTGAGAACCATTCTGCCGCCAGTCTCCGATTGATACGCCAAATCTTCGGCGAATGAATCCATCGAAATCGCGCTTGCTGTCATGCGCCCGTTATTCGTGTTGATGCTGTGTCCCTTCGCCGCCGTTGCCGGTGAAGTGGGCGTGAGCCTGGCGCCGGACTTGGCTACCACCAGCGCATAAACGGGCATGGTTCGGTGGTCGAGACGCGCCTTGAGAGCGAATCGTTCGGCGAGCAACGACTGGAGCATCTCATTCCGCTCGCGTTGCCTTGCGTCGCGATCCATCTTTGCCATCTTCGCAATCTCAGCATCATCGATTTTTGCGTTGATGTCGAACGGCTGCTTATCAATCCAATCCGGGCCGCCCAGGATTTGTGCGTCAGATTTGAGGCCGTAGGCGGACCTGATCAGTAGTCGAAGGGTGTAATTCTCGATCAGAATTCGGTCCGTTGAACCGCTCCAATTGTGGTTCTGGTTTTCAGGGTTACTTGGCTTGATCGCCGCTACCTCAAAGTGTGGGAGTTGCTCCGTCATTTCTTTCGATGGTTGGGCCTGAGCGCTCAGCCGAGGCAGAAACATGCTTACAAGTAAGAGTAGGCCTGCGGCCACCTCAATGAGAAACGCCCAACAACGAAGGGCGTGATGCGCCGGCGTCTTGCGAATGGATTCGGCCGTGCGCGTGTCTTGTAACATGGTTCAGCAGGAATTCAGACGATTATGCCAACTAAGAAGACAGTGAAATTGGCCCCCGGCAAGAAGACTCCCACTTCACGTAGTGCAGAGCGAAAGCTGCCAGGGTCCGCGATAAAGACGTTATCACAGCGCGAAGCGCTCGCGCCGGAGCGGATCAACGCGATCCTGAAGGCACTCGATGAGGCGTATCCTGATGCGGTTTGTGCGTTGAATCATCGGTCGCCGTGGGAGTTGCTGGTGGCGACAATTCTTTCGGCGCAGTGTACAGATGTGCGGGTGAATCTGGTGACGCCGGAGCTGTTCAAGCGCTTCCCTACTCCGGCGGCGATGGCGAAGGCGCAGTTGCCGGAGCTTGAGGAATTGATTCGCACGACCGGGTTCTTTCGCAACAAGGCGAAGTCGATCCAGGGTGCAGCTAAGAAGATTTCGGAGCAGTTCGGCGGCAAGGTCCCCGAAACGCTGGCGGAACTGATCACCATTCCCGGTGCGGCGCGTAAGACGGCGAACGTGGTGCTGGGCGTGAGTTACGGCAAAGCAGAGGGCGTGGTGGTGGACACGCACGTGTTTCGCATTGCGCATCGGCTGGACTTGACGAAGAGCGACACTGCTGAAAAAGTTGAGCAGGACCTGATGCGGATTCTGCCGAAGGATCACTGGATCCGTTTTTCACACCAGGTAATTCATCACGGTCGGCAGGTCTGCATTGCCCGCAATCCGAAGTGTGACAAGTGCAACCTGGAGACGCTATGCAAGTCGAAGGACAAGACGTGGTGGAGTTGAAGAACAGCTTCCGATCCAATCTCGTTGGCTGAAAAGAACAGACTCTTTGTTCTGCTGACCTCGCCCCTCGTTGCAGTGTCAGGAATGCACCCGGTCCAAAATGCCAGGGTTGTGCCCTGTCCATATCCACCGTAACGACGGGTGCCCCCACCCATACTCTGGTAAGAAAGTTCCCTGCTTTCATGAAGTTACGGGATGGGTTCCACTGCAAAGTCCTCTACATATTGGAGTTATCCGCAGAGTCTTCTCAGATAAGGACTTACGGCCTCTTTTCGGATGAGAGTGGTCTAGTATGGTGTCCGAGAAATTATTGGGAGAAGTTTGGAAGTGCAAAAAGCGGATTCTTCGCTCACGGCCCCCGAACTGAGAAACGTTCGGGGCCTCGTTCGCTCAGAATGACACCGCCGTTTTTATCGTGAACTTTAGGGAAAGGATACTAGGGCTGATTGCACAATCATCCTTTCCTCGCTTGACAAATCCCTGATGGCGGAAGCCCCGACTCGTAAAGCGCCTCTGGCGGTACGCGAGGCACTACGTGGGTTTCCCTGAGCCGTGCCCTTTCACCCCCTTTATGCAACAGGATTATTCTGCGCGGTTAGCCAATAATTATCTGCAAAAGTTCGCGTAGATTCTTCGCTTTGTTTGGATTGGTTTAGCCCGCCACATGAAGATTGCGCTCTTGACGAGTTGAAGCGAAGTAACGCGCAGGCTGCTAGGCGCTGAGAACCTGGATGGTGGCGGCGATCAGTGCTGGGATGTCGTGAGGTTGGGCTTCGGCGGCCGGTTCCCAGTGAAGTTCGCGGAGAGTGGCGGTGGTGACGGGGCCGATGGAGATGGCTTTGACGCCGGCAAGGGGGAATGCGAGCTTTGCTGCACGGGCCACTTCTGCGAGGTGGGTGGCACTGGAGGAGCTGGTGAAGGTGGCCGCATCGATGCGAGAGGCCAGTGCAGCGCGCAGGTGTTCGGGTGCGCTGGCCGGGATCATGTTCTGGTAGGCATCGACGACATTGACTGTCGCTCCGGTTTTGCGCAAGGCGTCTGGAATTACGTCGCGAGCGATGGCGGCCCTGGCCAGCAGAACGTGCTTGCCCTGGATGCGAGTGGCAAGCGCGGAGACTAGGCTTTCGGCGACATAGCTTTCAGGAGTGAGGGTGACGTGAAGTCCGGCGAGGCGGGCTGTTTCTGCCGTGGCCTGACCGATGGCCGCGATGTGCGGACCTGGATTGCGCAGGGATAGATTGAGGGCTGTGGCGCGCTGTGCTACGGCGCGAATGGTGTTGGCGCTGGTGAGGATGAGCCAGTCGTAGCTATAGAGTGGCTGAAGCGCATGATCGAGCGGATCGTAGCTTGCGGGCGGGTGGATCTCAAGGACTGGGACTTCGACGGGATCGGCGCCGGCGGCACGAAGGCCTTCGCTGAGTTTGCCTGCCTGATGCGCGGCGCGGGTAACAAGGACGCGCTTGTTGGCGAGAGGATTGGGGATCATGAAGCCGGCTTTCATTTTCAGTTGCGAAGGTGCAAAAGCAGATCCTTCGCTTCGCTTACCCGACAGCCGATGAATCCGTCTGCAGGGCCCCAGGATCACCCCACGGGCCGACCTTTTCGTGGGGACCCCGACGGCGAGCTCCGCTGAGGATGACACAACAGAACTGGATGAAATCCCGTAGTGCAGATCTGATTCTAAGCGGAGGCGCCGGCGGGAGGCTGTGCGGTAGCTTCAAGGAGCGGGGCAGGCTCCGGCTTCGATGAGTATTTTTGCGGCAAGTTTGCCGAGGCTTGCGGGCCGATTTCGCTGCGTCGCGCTTCGTGATGGATGCGGATGGCCTTGCCCGTGGCGGGGTCGGCAACGACGGCGAAGATCTCCTGCCACTCGCCCGCTTCATCCTGAGGGGCGATGCGGCAGTAAATGCCGATGGGGACCTGGCAGCCTCCGCCAAGTGCGGCAAGGGCGGCGCGTTCGGCGGTGACGGCGAAGCGGGTTGCGGGATCGTCGAGGAACTCGATGGCGGCGATGGTTTTCGAATCGTCTTTGCGGGTTTCGATGCCGAGAGAGCCCTGGCCGGCGGCGGGACAAAAATCCTTCGGGATCGAGGCGCTCGCGAACCCACTCGGTCTTTTCGAGGCGGTCAAGGCCGGCGGCGGCGAGCAGGATTGCGTCGACCTGGCCCTCGGCGAGTTTGCGCAGGCGGGTATCGACGTTGCCGCGAAATTCAACGGCCTGGATGTCGGGACGGAGGGCTAGAAGTTGTGCGCGGCGGCGCTGGCTGCTGGTTCCTACGACGCGCTCCGTGCGGGAGCGCGGCCAGGCTGTGATATTTGACCGACACGAGCACATCGCGGGGGTCGACGCGCGGCGGCGTGGCGGCGAGGGCGAAGGGCGCGGGGAGTTCCGTGGGCAGGTCCTTGAGGGAATGCACGGCGAGATCGACGCGGCCATCGGCGAGCGCCTCTTCAATTTCCTTGGTGAACATGCCCTTGGATCCGACCTGGGCGAAGGTCACTTCCTGCAGGCGGTCGCCGGTGGTCTTGATGATTTCGATTTCGACGTCGTGGCCCTGCTGCGCGCAGAAGCGCGGCGATGTGGTTGGCCTGCCAGAGTGCGAGCTGCGAGCCGCGACTGCCGATGCGCAGATTCATTTGCCTCCTACGGCGCTGGTTTCGCTGCGCTCCGCGCTTTTGCTCTCTTCAGGGCGGAAGGCAGAAGGAGAAGGTCCCGATTCAGCTTCAACCGGCTCTGGCAACTGTTTCGGCTACCGGGGGCAGAGACCATGCTTCGCAGAGCGCATCGACGCGAGTGGAGTCGTTCTCTCGCGCGGCCTGCTTCAGGGCCTGCATGGGCGGATGGAGGAACTTGTTGACGAGGCCGCGGGTAAGGGCTTCGACGGCGGCGAGCTGTTCTTCGCTGAGGATACCGAGCTTTGCGTGCATGCGCCTGAGTTCGTTCTGGCGAATCTCTTCTGCCTGGTGCTGGAGCGAGACGATGGCGGGGGCGACGTTGACGGCGCGGCGACGTTGATGGAAACGCTCGACCTCGGCGTTGATGAGAGCCTCGGCGTCGCCGGCCTGCGTCTGGCGTTCGGCAATGTGCGAGGCAGCGACGGCCTGCAGGTCGTCGATGTCGTAAACGAAGATGCCTTCCACCTTGTTCATCGCCGGATCGACGTCGCGAGGAACGGCGATATCGATGAAGAACATGGGGCGGTTGCGGCGGCGATGCATGAACTGCTGGCCGTGTTCGCGGCGGAAGATGGGGTGCGGCGCGCCGGTGGAGCTGATGACGATGTCGGCTTCGGTGGCGGTTTCGTAGAGCTTTTCGAACGGGATGACGCGGCCATTGAAGGGCTCGGCCAGCTGGCGGGCGCGTTCGAGGGTGCGGTTGGTGACGAGGATGGCTCCTGCGCCCTGCTGCACGAGGTGGCGGGCGGCGAGTTCGCTCATTTTGCCTGCGCCGACGAGGAAGACGGTGCGGCCCTGCAGCGATCCGAAGATCTTGCGGGCGAGTTCGACGGCGACCGAAGCGATGGAGACGGAGTTGGAGCCGATTTCGGTTTCAGTGCGGACGCGCTTGGCGGCGGCGAAGGCGGATTGCAGAAGATGTTCGAGCTGGCCTGAGACTGTTCCAGCGGCGCGGGCGGCGGCGAAGGCTTCCTTGACCTGGCCGAGGATCTGCGGCTCGCCGACGACCATGGAGTCGAGGCTGGCGGCGACGCGGAAAAGATGGCGGACGGCCTGCTGATCGCGATGCTCGTAGATGTGTGGCGCGAGCAGTGCCTGGTCGAGGCCGAAGTGGTTGTGCAGAAACTGGGTCAGGTCGGTTTCAGGCGACTCGACGGTGGCGAGCATCTCCACGCGGTTGCAGGTGGAGACGATCATGCACTCGCTGACGCCGGGTTGTGCGGCAAGGGCGCGGGTAGCGTCGGGCAGATCGTCGCGGGAGATGGCGATGCGTTCGCGCAGCTCGATGGGCGCGGTCTTGTGGTTGATGCCGATGAGAACGAGCTTGCTCATGGGGCACCGAACCTGTGGACGTGGCTGACCGTGTTGGCGGCCCACACGCCGAGCATGACGATGAGGACAGCGCCGGAGAGATAGGCGGCTTTGCGGCCCCGCAGGCCAGCAGACTGGCGCAGGAAAATGAGGAGGACATAGAGTCCCCACATGGCATAAGAGGCGATGACCTTGGGATCGACAAAGTAGGCTGCGCCGAGCGAGGTTTCCTGCACGAGGACGGCGCCGAGGATGAGGCCGACCGTCATGCACGGGAAGCCGAAGAGCAGCATGGCGTGGGCGATGCGCTCAAGGGTGTCGAGCGGGGGCAGCCAGTCGAGTGGCACCCACCAGGAATCTTCGTCGGACTTGATTTTGGCTTTCAGGCGGCGTTCCTGCACGAGATAGAGGAGCGAGGCCAGCAGGCTGAATCCGAGGGCGGCGTAGGCGGCCAGAAGCGCCGTGATGTGGGCGATGAGCCAGCTTGTGCGGACGCCTTCAGATGGGAAGCTGTAACCCCGAAGGCCGAGCGCGGGAACGAAGACAAGGAAGAACGTGACGGGTAGGGCGAAGACGCCGAGGGAGATGGCGTCGTAGAGCCACCAGGCCAGGAAGAACAGGCCGGCGACGGCAAATCCCAGCAGCGATTCGGCTTCGCGGGCGCCGACGGGCATCCAGCGATGGGCCTGGACGAGCATTTCGACGACCGAAACAAAATGGAAGAAGAAGGCCATGCCGCCGAGATGTACGCACCACGCGCGCGCTCGCACGGAGGAGTAGAGCACGGCGGGGAAAATTGCGTAGCTTGCCGCGAAGTAAAGAACGGTCGCGACTCGGAGCCAGAGGAGATGCATGCCGAACTCAACTCTAAAGCCTTAGGTCTCAGTATACTGTGACCCAAATCACCGCAAAGGATCGGGCGGACCGAGATGTGGTGATCTCTATCCGCAAAGACAGAAGGCTATGGGGACGGAAGGACTTGGGATCGGCGTTCCTGTTCTAAAACATTTATGCCCACCATTGTCATGCCTCAGGTTTTGGGCAGGTTCTGCACAGGGCGGATGGAGTCGCGTAACGATAATCTGTAGGGAATCGTGCAACCCGCAGACCTCCAATCCGCGGCGGCGCCGCCGTCTTCCCCTGACCCTGAAGAACTCGAATTAGCTCCTGCTGAGCCGCCAGTGGGCAAGACGGGCGGGAAGTCGCTCGAGCCTACTCCGTTTATGCGTCAGTGGTCAGCGGCGAAGCGGGAGAATCCCGATGCCCTGCTGTTTTTTCGCATGGGGGATTTTTACGAGCTCTTCTATGACGACGCGGTAACGGCGAGCCGGGAGCTGCAACTGACGTTGACAGCGCGGGATCGGGAGCGGCAGTTGCCGATGTGCGGGGTTCCCTACCATTCCGTCGAGGGATACCTGACAAAATTGCTGCGGAAGGGATATCGGATCGCGATCTGCGACCAGATGGAGGATCCGAAGCTTACCAAGAAAATTGTGAAGCGGGAGGTGACGCGGGTTCTGTCGCCGGGGACGGCGCTGGACGCGGCGCTCGGGCAGGAGCGGAACAATTTTCTAGCAGCATATTTTGAGGGCGGGCCAGAGAAGCAGACAGTATGTGCGGTTGCGGTTGCGCTGCTCGATGTTTCTACGGGGGAGTTTCGGACGGCCGAATTTCAGGGGGCGAAGGCGCGCCAGCAGGCATTGGAGGAGTTGCTGCTGGCGGGGCCAAGCGAGGTGTTACTCGCAACCAGTGCGGAGACGCCAGGAGCGCTCGAGAAGATTCCTGCGAAGACGCGCGTCGAGGACTGGGTTTGGACCCGCGACTTTGCTGTTCCGCTGGTGGAGCGGCAGTTGCAGGTGCGGTCGCTCGAGGGATTCGGGCTGGTAGGACACGAGGCGGCGGCGATTGCGGCAGGCGTCGTTCTGCACTATGTGCGGACAACGCAGAAGAACGAAGCGCTGCACATTGATTCGCTGAAGTTTCAAGAACACTCGACGGCGTTGGAACTGGATCAGGTAACGGTGCGGAATCTGGAACTGGTCGAGCCGTTGTTCACGGGCCAGGACAATCGCGCGACACTGTTCCACACGCTGGACGCCTGCACGACGCCAATGGGCAAGCGGCTATTGCGGGCGACGATTCTGCGGCCGCTGATTGATTCCGACACACTCAACGCGCGTTATGAAGCCGTTGCCGAGGCGCATGGCGACTTGCTGAAGCGCGAAGAGGTACGGCGAGCGTTTGATGGGATTCTGGATTTGGAACGGCTGCTGGCGCGCCTGAGCCTGGATTCGGCGGGGCCACGCAATGTGCGCGGGCTGGCGGCGAGCCTGGCGCGATTGCCTGGTTTGAAAATAGCGATGGAGGCGATGCAGGCTTCTCTCTGGCGGGAACTGATTGGGCGGCTGGACACCCTTGAAGATGTGACGGCTCGGATAGCAACGACGCTGGTGGCGGAGCCTCCGCTGACCATGGCGGATGGCGGAGCAGTTGCGGCTGGCGTAGATGCGGAGTTGGATGAGTTGCGGGCAATCTCATCGACAGGCCGGCAGTCGATTGCAGCGATCGAGGAGCGGGAGCGAGCCCGGACGGGAATTGGTTCGCTGAAGGTGCGCTACAACTCGGTCTTCGGCTACTACATCGAGATTACGAAGTCGAATCTTGCGATGGCTCCCGCGGACTACGAGCGCAAGCAGACGCTGGTGAATGCGGAGCGGTTCACAACGCCGGAGTTGAAGGAGTACGAGGTCAAGATTCTCACGGCGCATGATCGCTGCATCGAAATTGAGAAGCGGATTTTTCTGGAGCTTCGAGCGAAGGTGCTGCAGGCAGCGGGAAGAATTCGGCGGACGTCGGCGGCGGTTGCTGAGGCGGACTTGCTGACGAATTTTGCGCACCTGGCGGCGATGCGGCGGTATGTACGACCGGTGCTGTCGGACGAGCCGGTGCTGGAGGCGGTGGCGGCGCGGCATCCTGTGATTGAGCAGTGGATGGAGGAAACGCGCGATGGGCGATTCATCGCGAATGATTTATATCTCAGCGCGAGCGAGGCCGGGCCGAGCCTGCTGCTGATTACGGGGCCGAACATGGGCGGCAAGAGCACGTATCTGCGGCAGGCGGCCATGCTGGTGCTGATGGCACAGATGGGGTGCTTTGTTGCGGCGCAGAGTTTGCGCCTTGGCTTGGTCGACCGCATTTATACGCGGATCGGCGCAAGCGATAACGTGGCGCGAGGCCGCTCCACCTTTATGGTGGAGATGACGGAGACGGCAACGATTCTGAATACCGCGACGAAACGGTCGCTGATTCTGCTGGACGAGATGGGACGCGGCACGGCCACATTTGACGGCCTGTCGCTGGCCTGGGCCACTGTTGAATATCTGCATGCCGAGACCGGCGCGCGCACGCTGTTTGCGACGCATTATCACGAGTTGACCATGCTGGCGGAGAAACTGCCGCGCGTGCGGAATCTGCGTGTTGGCGTGAACGAAGGCGCGGGCGGAATCGTATTTCTGCACACGATTGAGCCAGGAGCAGCGAGTAAGAGTTACGGTATTGAGGTGGCGAAGCTGGCTGGGTTGCCGGCGGTCGTGATCGATCGGGCCAAGCATGTGCTGAGGCAGCATGAGAAACAGGAGCGGCAGAGTGTGCAGGTAGAGACCGCTCCGGAGCCGATGCAGATGACGATCTTTACGCCGCTGTCACAACGGATTGTGGATCGGATTGAGGCGGTGGATGTGAATGCCCTAACGCCTCTTCAGGCGTTGAATCTGCTGGAAGAGTTGCAGCAGGAGCTCAAGGAGAAATCATGAGCGCGACGATTCGGCAAGCGGCGGGAAGTCTGCTGGTAGTGGGACTGGGCGGAACGGAGCTGACAGGGCTGGAACGAGCGTGGCTCAGTCTGGTGCGCCCGGGCGGCGTCATTCTGTTCAAGCGCAACATCACGGATGCGCAACAGACGCGCGCACTGCTGCTTGAGGCAACGGGATTCTGCAGCGCCAAGGCCGTGCGCTGCGTGGATGTAGAAGGCGGCACGGTGAACCGGCTGCGCGATGCGCTGGCGCCAATTGCTTCGGCACAAGCGGTGGCTGCGGCGATGCGGACTCCCACTCCCACCCTTTCGCAAAAAGCGCGAGAGGATGGGGCACCCAGAGTGTCGGCCACCAGATCGTCTGCGCTGGCGCGGAAGCATGGGGAGCTGATCGCTCGCGCTGTGAAGGCGTTCGGATTTAACACCACTCTGGCACCAGTGGTGGATCTTGCATTGCCGGAGGCGTCTGAAGTGCTGGGGTCGCGGACTGCGGGGGCGAATGCAGCGGAAGTAATTGGATACGCGCTCGAGTTTCTGACCGGAATCGCGGCGCAGGGAGTTGTAGGGTGCGGAAAGCATTTTCCGGGGCTGGGCGGAGCGGCCGGCGATACGCACTTTGTTACACCGGAGATTCAGCGCTCGTGGCAGAAGATTTGGAATGGGGATGTGGTTCCTTACCGCGAACTGCATCGGGAAATGCCGATGATCATGATGAATCATGCGGCGTATCCGCGCACACCGGGAAAGAAGGAGCCGGCCAGCGCTTCGCGATTCTGGATTGCGGAAACGTTACGCACACGGATCGGGTACAAGGGGATCATTCTCTCCGACGATCTGGAAATGGGCGGCATTCTGAAATTCCTGCCGGTGGAAGAAGCAGCGGTCGCCGCGATCCGTGCGGGGTCGGATCTGCTGGAAATCTGCCACAGCGCGGAGTTGATTTTGCGTACGTATGAGGCGCTGGTTTCAGAAGGCGAGAGGTCTGCGGCCTTTCGGAAGATTCTTATGGCGAGGGCGCGCGACACCGAAAGGAAACGAGCCAGGTTGTATGCTCGCGGCGTGTCGACGGCGCTCAGTCCTCAAAAGCTCGAAGCATTGCGGAAGAGCATTCTGGAATTCAACGAAACGGTAGCGGCGATTCTGGATGCTTCGGCCGTTGCCGCACCGCGGGCCGCATCTCCGGCGGAGGCATCGTGAAGTTGAAGCCGTTGATTGTGGCCGGAGTGATGAGCGGAACGTCGGCTGACGGGATCGATGTTGCGGTGGTGCGGATTGCGCCATCGAAGGGCCGGCCCACGCTAACGCTACTGGCGCATGAGGGGTTTCGCTACCCGGCAGTGCTGCGTCGCGCTGTGCTTGTCGCGATGAATGCGAAGACTACTTCGACAGCGGAGATGGCGCGGCTGAACTGGCGGCTTGGTATCGCGTATGCCGATGCCGTGAAGGCGACTGTCGCGCGGCACAAGGTTCAGATCGATCTGATCGGGTGTCATGGGCAGACCCTGTATCACCAGGCGCAGGCGGCCTCGTATGCAGGCAAGAAGTTCTCGTGCACATGGCAAGCGGGCGAAGCTGCGCTGATTGCAGCGGAACTGGGTGTACCGGTGGTCTCAAATTTTCGGCCTGCAGATATGGCTGCGGGCGGACAGGGCGCGCCGCTGGTGCCACTACTGGATCATGTTCTGTTTGCGGACGCAAAGCGCGGGCGGGTGCTGCAGAACATCGGCGGCATCGCGAATTTAACAGCTATTCCGGCGGGAGCAGGAATCGATGAGGAGTTCGCTTTCGACACTGGCCCCGGCAACATGGTGATGGACGCGCTGGCGCAGAAGCTCTTTGGAAAGTCTTACGATCGCAACGGTGCGCTTGCGGCGAAGGGGCGAGTGCTCGACTCTGTGGTGACGCAGATGCTGCGTGATCGGTATTTTGCATTGCATCCGCCAAAGACCGCGGGGCGCGAGGAGTTCGGGCGTGAGTATGCGGCCAAGTTCCTTGCGGCTTGCCGACGCGAGAGCCGAAAGCCCGAAGACGCGTTGACGACAGCGACAGCGATGACGGCGGAGAGCATTGCGCGGAGCTTCAAGCGATTCGTGTTCGATAAGATGCAGGGCGCGCCAATTGATTACATTGTGTCTGGCGGAGGCGCGCGGAATGCGACGTTGATATCGATCCTGAAGACGAGGCTTGAACCGCTGGGATGCAAGGTGACGACGATTGAGACATTCGGTCTTCCGGCAGAGGCGAAGGAGGCAGCGGCATTTGCTCTGATGGCCTGGATGACATGGCATAGGCTTCCAGGAAATGTGCCTACCGCGACAGGGGCGAAGCGGCCTGCGGTTCTGGGGCAGATCACATATCCGTAGGCCGAAGTGGCTTGGTGCACATCGCTTCCCAGGTCTCAGAATCAAGACCCTTCGACATGCTCGGTGATCATTCAAGAGGTTGTCCATTCGATCAGGACCGGAAACCGCGAAACTCAGACCATAATGGGAAGCGCTCGCGGCCAGAGGTATTGCCGAATTGCACACAGCACTTCAGCTTGCGACGTTGCGGAGCTTAAGATTTCCTTAAGAAAACCGTCCAATTAAGTGTCATGTATACCGACAGATAGGGCTCGTTGTGGCCTGCGCAAAAATGGGTTCATAGTTTGGCACTGTTTCTCAACCTTTTGCGAGGCTGCTTCGTCTACCGAAACAGATAACGATTACAGCGCAGCGTTTTGACTATGGATGCGCGGAGAGAAAGATGAAGAGCAAAAGCTTGAATCGATTTGAAGTCGCGATGGCGCGGTTGCTTCTTTTGATCGTGATTCCGACGTGCGCAGCACTCAGTGCACAGGCCCCGGCGCGATTCGTCGGGACGATCTCTTCGATCAATGGCAGCATGATCACGGTGAAGACGGATGCGGGCGAATCGAAGCAGGTGGAAGTGCCTGCGTCTGCGGTGATCAAGCGGCTGGCGCCCGGCCAGAGGGACCTGACCGCGGCAGAGACAATTCGGCTGACTGACCTCGCAACCGGCGACCGGGTGCTGGTGAAACTCGACCCGAATGCGACGGGCGCAACTCCGCAAGCGCTGCAGCTGGTGGCGATGAAGCAGACCGACATTGCGCAGAAGCAGCAACAGGAGCGCGATGAGTGGCAGCGCAACGGCGTGGGCGGACTGGTGAAGAGCGTTGACGCGGCTTCGGGAGTCGTTTTAGTTACGACTGGCGCAGGGCCGACAGCAAAGGCAGTCACGGTTCATATCAGCAAGACGACAGTGCTGAAACGCTATGCACCGAACTCGGTCCGGTTTGCGGATGCACAGCCTGCGCCCCTCGATGCGGTTCAAAAGGGCGATCAATTCCAGGTGCTTGGGCAGAAGAATGCAGACGGTTCGCAGATTGCTGCCACCGAGGTGGTTTCGGGGAGTTTCAGGAACATTTCGGGAGTGGTGTCCTCGATCGACACGGGGGCTTCGACGTTGACAGTAAAAGATCTGGCAACGAAGAAGAATGTGACGGTGCATATCACGGCGGATGCAGAGATGCGGCGTCTGCCTGACATGATGGCAAAGATGATTGCGGCTCGGCTAAAGGGCGGTCCTCCGGCGGGCGGCGGGGCCATGATGCCGGCGCGTTCGCAGGGTGGAACCGCGGCGTCTGCGCAGGCCGGGACAGGACAAAGCAGCGGGATGGGAGCAGGACAGGCACGCCGAAGCAGTGGCGGACTGGGTCAGATTCTGGACCGCGCGCCGGCGGTGAAACTTGACGACATAAAGAAAGGCGAAGCGGTCATGCTGGTATCGACCGAAGGCGCCACCGACGTAACCGCGATCAAGCTGCTGGTTGGGGTCGAGCCACTGCTTCAAAGCCCCGATGCGTCACGCGATCTGCTGGCCAACTGGAGCATGGGCTCGGGCGGCGGCGAAGAAGGAACACAGTAATCATAATCAGCGTTTTCGATTTACAACGTTTAGCGAGGAATTCGTGCATTTAAGACACCATTGTTTTCTTCATTTCTTGATTGCGTTGGCCCTTGGTTTGGCAAGTCTGGCTGCGCACGCACAATCGGCTACCGCGCCAGCAGCCGCAGGCGCAACGACGACGATTCACGGCCATATCGCAGACCAGACCGGCGCGCTCATCCCCGGCGCCAAAGTTACGATCACCACGAGCAATGGAAAGACGGTTGGGACGGCCACTGCAGACGCAAGCGGCCTGTACTCTGTGACGGGACTTGCCGCCGGCAGCTACATTGTGCATGCCGAGTTCACGGGATTCGCGGCGTTCCAGTCGCAGGCCATTCCGGTCGCGGCGGGACAGATCAAGCGCGTTGACATCGCGATGGCGATTGAAGTCGCCCAGCAAAGCGTGGTGGTCAGCGATGAAACGCCGACGGTAAGCGTGGAAGCGGGAGCGAATGCAAGTTCCGTGATCCTGAAAGATAAGGACCTCGACGCGCTCTCGGATGATCCGGATGAGTTGTCGAATGAACTTACCGCATTGGCTGGCCCATCGGCCGGACCGAACGGCGGGCAGATCTATATCGACGGATTTACGGGCGGCCAGCTTCCGCCGAAGTCTGCGATCCGCGAGATCCGCATCAATCAGAATCCATTTTCGGCCGAGTTTGACAAGCTGGGTTACGGCCGCATCGAGATTCTTACGAAGCCCGGTACTGACAAGCTTCATGGACAAGCATTCATCATGGGCAACGACAGCGCTTTCAATACAGGCAGCCCATTTCTTCCGAGCGTGCCGTCGTATTACCGGATCCAGTACAACGGCACCATCAGCGGGGCGTTGACTAAGACGTCATCGTTCTTCATAAGCATGGAGCAGCGGGACAACCACGACCAGGCGGTCTACAGCTACTTCCCCGCGGTACTTGATCCGAGCACCGGAGTCTATTCGATCGCGCCAACGCGTTCATCGGGCGCACTTGCGAATCCGCACAACCACATCAATGTTTCTCCTCGGCTCGATCTGCAGCTTGGGCAGAAGAACACGCTCACCCTGCGGTACCAGTGGTACTACGACTCGGAGAGCGGCGACATCGGCTCAACATCGCTTCCTTCGCAGTCAGTAACGACAAGTACGACTGAGCATACCTTCCAATTGAGCGATTCGCAGATCATCAACGATCACGTGGTGAATGAGACTCGATTCGAATACCGGCGGGCGCTTGAGGCGATAAACCCGGTGAGCACGATGCCTACCCTCATCGTGAGCGGCGACTTTACCGGCGGCGGGGCAACGGGCCAATCCTCGAACGATCACCAGGATCATCTCGAATTGCAGAACTACACCACAATGAGTGTGAAATCGCAGTCCATCAAGTTTGGGGCTTGGCTCCGCGATAATCGGGACGCCAACGCCTCCTATGCGAATCGCAATGGCACTCTGGTCTTTACGCAGAATGGGTATGTGGACGCACTCAACGCCCTGGCCCAGGGCCAGAGCCTGACGAGCCTTTCACCCAATGAGTTTTTAAATCTCAGTATCACTGCCGGACAGGTAGCGTACACCGAGAACACGTTCGACGGCTCACTCTTCATTCAGGACGATTGGAAGGTGAACCCGCGGCTTACCCTTTCCGGTGGACTGCGATGGGAGACACAAAACCATGTCGCGGATCACAGCGATTGGGCGCCCCGCGTCGCTTTTGCTTACGCGCTGGATGCGAAAGGAAAGAAACCGGCGAAGACGGTGTTGCGTGCCGGCTACGGCATCTTCTACGACAGGCTGCCGATCAGCGACCTGATGACAGTTGCGCGGCAAGGGGTCAACAGCGGCTCGGCGCGGACCACAGTGGAATCGCCCGCCTGCCTGAGCGGTTCGGACCTGAACAACATGGACTTCACGGCATGCAAGCCAGCGGCACCATATGCGCCGACACCTGAAACCACAGTCGTTCAGCTTTCGCCCACGTATCGCTCGCCATCCACCCAGCAACTGGGAACGAGCATCGAGCGGCAGTTGACCAAGACCACCACCCTGACCGGCACCTACCTTCACTCATTCGGTGTCCACCAGATGGTGACTCGCAACGCAAACGCGTACACGCCGCTGCCTGGCACAACCTTCTACAACAGTTCCACCGGTCCACGCCCTGACTCCAGTCTCGGCATCATTGATGAGTACTATCCGGAGGCGGTTTTCAAAGAGAATCAGATGATTCTCAATGTGAATTCGCGCATCTCGCCGAAATTGAGCTTCTTCGGTTTCTATAACCTGTCATTTGCCAATACCGACGGCGCCGGTGGAAACGCTTCGAATTCGTACAACCTCAGCCAGGATTACGGCCGCGCGAGTTTTGTGTCGCGAAACATGATCTTCCTGATGGGCAACTACACGGGCCCGTGGGCACTGCGCTTCAACCCGTTTCTCATTGCACGCTCCGGTCGTCCGTACAATGTCGTCTCAAGTTACGACCTGACAGGGGACCAATTTCTCAACAACCGACCCTCGTATGCTGATGCTTCGGACTGCACTGCCGGGAGCAACCAGTTCTATCAGACGCAGTTTGGCTGTCTGAATGCGGAGCCGGGTTCGGGGGATTCGCTGGTGCCCATGAACCTGGGAGATGGACCGCCGAGCATCGCCTTCAACCTGCGCCTCAGCAAGACAATCGGAGTAGGACCCAAGGTTGAGTCAACGGGTGGGGTTGCGAATGGCGGAGGCCCTCCAGGAGGCCATGGGGGCGGCGGGCACGGCGGTCCGGGCGGAGGACTTGGCCCCGGAGGCCTTGGCGGAGGTGGTGGTCCTGGCGGCATGATGGGCCCGACCAGCACCGGTCGCAGATTCAACCTGACGTTCAGCGCGCAGGCTCTGAACTTGTTTAACAACGTCAACTATTCCACGCCGATCGGCACACTGGGATCGAGCAACTTTAGCCATTCCACCAGCCTTGCAAACGGTCCATTCTCCGGTCCAGGAGGCTCGACCTCGAGGCGCATATTCTTCCAGGCAGTGTTCGCATTCTGATTGACTGGGAGTTTTCGAGAAGGCCGGGGCGAGACGCTCCGGCCTTTTACTTTTGATTAACGCGCGGCGGAAACGCTTGCGGGTTGGGCTGGCGTCGCAAAAGCGTCGGTGAGTGATATGACCTTGAGCTGCGCCTTGAGTTCGTCGAGGGTGGCGTGGGTAGTCGCGGTAACTTCCACGGTCTCGCCGGGAAGGATGTCGAAGTAGTTATCGGAGAGCTTTGCGTCGATGATGCCTGGAGAGACGTAAGCGTCGCGGGCGAGCACGGCTGAGGAAACACGGATTTTGTAGGTGCCGTTTGTGCCGCTGGTCGTGATTGAGAGATTCGCGGGCTTGAGATGTATCTCCCTGGTTGGTGCGATATAGAGCAGGTTGCGCGAGAGTCGTGCTCCGGCGACGGACAATTCGGCAACAACGAAAACGCGCGAGGTGTCAGAGGCACCGGCCCGCGCCAGCTTCGCCAGCGGCCAGTCGAGATAGACCTTGCTGGCGAGCGGATCGATGCTGAGATCGCGATTCTCTTCGAGCAACACTTTGCCATCGAAATCCATGAGACGGACGCGAAGAGAGGCCTGCGTTGGTACTATCTTGTCGGAGACAACGTACACCTTAACCGATCCGTCTTCGACATGCGGCGAGACAAGGACGGGCGCATAGAAGCGGCGCGCGTAATACTGCAGAGCCTTCCAGCGTCCGTAGTAGTCGATGCTGGACCATGAGGCGACAGGCCAGCAGTCGTTCAGTTGCCAGAAGATGGAGCCCATGGTTTCAGGACGGCTGCGGCGGAAATGCTCTGCGCCGATCTTGATGCCCTCGGCTTGCAACACCTGGCTGACGTAGAGGAAGCTGGCGAAGTCTTTCGGTTCGGGATAATCCCTGAGCAGGTAGTCATGAATAATGGAGTTGCCTTCGTTGTTCTTCTGATGCGCGAGCATGACGGGCGTAAAAATGCTGGTGCGGTCGGCAGGCTCGGTGAAAGCCTCGATGGTTCTCATCTCCGGAAATGACTGGAAGCCGTATTCCGTCACGAAGCGCGCGTGATGCGTTTCATAAGTCGAGAATGGGACGCGGCCGTGCCACACATCCCAGATGTGCGCATCGCCGCTCTGGTAGTGATCGCTGAGAGCTTCGTAGTCAGCGCTAGGTGAGCTGGGCCAGTACGGAACTTCGGGCTCGAGGCGGGCAACGACACGCGGGAGGATGCCGCTGAACTCAGTGAGGTAGTCCTGCCACATCTGGTAGCGGACATCGGCAGGAAGCGCAGGGCGCGGCGCCCAACCCATGGCGCCTTCAGTTTCGTTGTTGCCGCACCACACCACGATGCTGGGATGATTGCGGAGGCGGCGGAGCTGGTCTTCGGCCTCTGCTTCGATGCTGAGCTTGAAGTTGTAGGTACCCGGCTGCCAGTCGTTCCCGAACATGAAGTCCTGCCAGACAAGGATGCCGAGTTCGTCGCAGATCTGGTAGAACTCGTCTGTCTCGTAGTAGCCGCCACCCCAGTGGCGGATCATGTTCATATTGGCGTCGCGGGCTGACTCGAGAATGCGGCGATAATCGGCGGTGGTGACGCGATTGGGGAAGCTGTCGAAGGGAATGACGTCGGCGCCTTTGGCGAAGACAGGAATGCCGTTGACGACGAGTTGGAAGGACCGACCCCACTTGTCGGGATGGCGATCGAGGATGATGGAGCGGAGGCCAGTCTTTACTTCGCGCTGATCGGCGGCTTGCGTTTGCAGCGATGCTGAGACAGTGGCCGTGAAGGCGTAGAGCCGCTGATCGCCGTAGCCAACTGGATACCACAGCTTCGGCTCGCGGATTTCGATGGGCACCGTGACTCTGTTCAAGCCGGCGTGAAGATCGAAGGACTTTGTCGCCGATGCCGGTTTCGTTCCATCGGTGTAATGGAGCGTCAGATTCGCCGAGCCACTACGCGAAGCTTCAATCTGAACCTCTGCATCGACGTGAGCCACTTCCCTGTTGACGTCGCGCTGGCGGATGGCGAAGTCGGCGATGCGAACCTTGTCCCAGACCTCGAGGCGCACGGGGCGCCAGATACCGCTGGTGACGAAGGTCGGTCCCCAGTCCCATCCATATTCGTAGGCAGCTTTGCGCACGTATGTCCTCGGAGCGGTTTGTGTTTTGGGTTGCCAGGGATCGAGTGCTGCAACCTCGGCCGCAGCCTTGATCGGCGATGCAAAGACGACCCGGAGTTGATTAGCGCCGACGTGCAGGTTCGGCTTCGCTGCGACGCGCCACGTACGGAACATGTTGTCAGCGAATAGCACGTGCGCGCCATTCAGGTAGACATTGGCTGTGGCGTCGAGGCCGTCGAAGACAAGATCGACGTGCGAGCGCGCGAGCTGAGCAGGCGTAACGTTGAAATTGATTCGATATTCAAAGCTTTCATCCTGGATGTTCTGCAGCTTTGATTCATTGTCACGATAAAACGGGTCGGGAATTTTCTTGTTGGCGAGAAGATCGAGATGAACGTCACCCGGGACAGTGGCAGGCATCCAGCCGGCATTGGGGTCGGATGGAGTTGTTACCTGGCGGAATTGCCAGCCGCGATCGAGCACGATGGTGACGTTCTGAGTACCACCTATTTGAGCCACAGCGGCTGAATTGAGAATTAGAAACACAGCAGCTTCGATCGCAAAGAGCGCGACACACGATCTATGAATTCGCATAGAATTCCCTTCGGCCCGTTGCCGAAATAAAGAACGACCAAGGCTAGTTCACAAAATTCGCTGATAAGGGTATCACGCGCTGATTCGTTGATTGCTTATCGGCGATCACGTAACAGGGTGGCATAGAGCGCCTGCCATTCATCGGCCTTCGCGTTCACGTCGAAGTGCTGGCGGATTCGTTCGCGTGCGGCTTTGCCCATTGTGCCGCGCTCGTCCTCGGACATTCGCATGACGCGAAGCATTGCCTCAGCGAGCGCATCGGGATTTTTAGGTGGAACGATTACTCCGGCATCGGCGACGAGCTGGCGGACTCCGCCAACGTCGGTAGCTACCACGGGTTTCTGCATCGCCATGGCTTCACCGACGACGAGAGGCATGCCCTCCCAGGCAGAGCTGAGGACGAACGCATCGCAGGCAGCAAGCGTTTCTTCCATGTTTTCGCAGTGACCGAGCCAGCGGACATGGTTTGAACCGGGGCGTTCTATTGCTGGATGGTCGCCGTTGATGCGCATCGCGCGCTCTTCGCTGAGATCGCCGGCAATCCATAACTTCGCCTGCGGGATCTCTGCGCGCACAAGTTTGAAAGCGGCGAGCAGACTTTCGAAGTCCTTCGCCGGAACCATGCGACCAGCGGCGAGCCAGATGAAATCGTCCGCCGCATCATTGCGCTCTGTCGATGAACTGTCGCACGCTCTCGCTGGGTCGAATGCGTGCAGATCGATGCCATTCGTGACGACAGAACATTTTCTTCGTCGAACCGCGCCAATTTGAATGTAGCGATTTGCGACCGCTTCACTCACTGCCGTAGTGTGAATGCTGAGTTCGTCCGTGAGGCGGTAAAGAACCGTCCGCCGCCATCCGCCTTCGTAGACGTTATGAATGGTGGAGAGCACGACCGGAGCGCTGCCGAGAATGTGGAGCATCCGGGCGAGCATGTTCGCGGGGAAGGTGTGGCTGTGGACGAGGTCGGGCCGGAAACCTCGCAGGAAGCGATGCGCTCGTATGACAGCCGAGCAAAGGCCTGCGAAGGACTTGTTCGCGTTGAGTCTGACAACCTCAACGGAAGCGGGCCACTCATGCTTTTCTGGAGCCTTGATCACGACGAGAGCAACGTGATGCCCCCGCGAAGCCATGCGTTCAGCCAGCGCGACGACTTGCCGTTCTGCGCCACCGATGCCGAGCGAGGTAAGCAAGTAGGCGATGCGCATGATCTCTTGAGTCCGCTGTGGATTAGTCAAGAGATGATAACGCAGCGTCTTCAAGCCGCTATGTGCGCGTGCTCACCCTGTGCAGCAAATCTGCTACGCAGCAACGTATCCACCGCGAACAGCCCCGGCCCGAGGATGAGGATGAGGAGGGCGGCGAACCAGTAGGTATAAGGGGTTGCGCCGTAGAAGTCGTCGGGCTTGGAGAGGATGTGGGAGAAGTTGACGCGGTCGTCGGGAACGCTGAGGTAAGCCATCGTCATGTTGACGAAGAGCACGAGCGAGGTCAGGCGCGACGCGATCCCGAAGGTAAACAGGAAACCACCGCAAAGTTCGACGAGCGCAACCATCAGGGCCGTCAAGTGGGGAGCGGGGAGGTTGAGGCTGGTGAAGAAGCCGGTCACCTTGTCGAGGTGTGTGAGTTTGCCCCAGCCGTCCTGCATGAATTGCCAACCCCAGTAGAGGCGGATCGCAAGGAGCAGCGGGTTTTGCAGCTTATTCAGGATCGAAGAAAAGCCCTCATAGGTTTTCCGCGCGGTGTGCAGGATGCTCATAATTCCCTTTCCAGTTACCGGCACTGAAGCCTTCGTGTTTTTTATCCGCGGGCGCGAGGACTGATGCCCCATCAAGCCTCGGAATCAATGAACGAACCCTTGAAGACCGTGACTGCAGATCCTTCTGGGAGGAAGGCGGAATCGGGCGACTTTTCGAGAATATTCGCAAATTCAGGCCCATAGTATTTTTCGGCATTACCTGTGAAGCGCGCCGAATTTGCATCCATGACCTTCCACTTTGGGTGCTGCACTTCGTACTCCATCGTGCCACCGTGACGCTGGGATGCATAGCCCCAGTAGTGCTCGGTAATGAACTGGCTCAGCGAGCCGTCTTCCGCGATATAGCCCTCACCCGATGCCTGTGCGGAGATCATGCAGCGACTCGTCCCCGATCCCCATGAGAATTCCGCGACAGTGTTTCCAACTGTGTTCACAATGCGATGCGACATAGGCACGCATGCGTAGTTCTCTCCGTAAATGATGTGCGCCACAGCAGTCACGGCGTACTTCGGGACGAGTTCGCGAATGAATGCGACTCCCCTCTTCTCTGCGCGCCGAAGATAAAATCGCAGGTTCACCTCTTCGAACGCCTGATGGAACGGAATCGACTGGCCGAACACCCGGGTCTTGTTGAATTCGAAACCAATAAGGCTGATGTAGGTTCTACCGTCGAACTGGTCGAGCACCGTACCTGCCGGAACGAACGGCTGAAGATGAGCCGGATCCACGGAGTAGTTCAGCATCAGCAGGTTCTTCCATTCGGCGGTAAGGAATGTGCGTTGCTGAGCGATTGTCATTCCTCTCTAAGACAATCTTTGATGCCATGGAGTTACAAAGAATTTCGAGCGACACCGCACTCAGGAGTGCAACGAATCGAGGTCGGGCGCACAGATCCAGCCGAGCTCCGACCAATTGGTGAACCACTGCCGGACCAATTGCGGCCGCTCCGCACTGGGCAACCGGGAGCTGGTAATTCCGATCTCGATCGCCTGGGCAAGCGGCCTACCCTCGCGAAAAGCGGCGAGCGTACGGAATTCCTCGCGTTTCAAGCGGAGATAGTAGACCGAAAGATCGACACGGTGTGCCGCGAGCCAGATAGCCTTGCGTCGCATCGGCGGAAGCCTTGCAGGAGCGCGCTCATCATCCTCGTGTTCAACTCCCGCCTCACTCGTTTGCCGCTTTTCGTTCTTGTGTAGCTTCAGCACAAGGTCGTCCACGGGAAAATCGAGCTCGATCAGTTGCAGATGCGGCTGCAGTGCGAGGCGCGAGTTGCCGTCAAGTGTAGAGATCTGTTCGAGGGTAAGCGGGTCACGTTCTGCGCCATCAAAAGCCTCGACAAAAGCCCATTCCATGCGGGCAACATTCTGAGCCAGACGAGCGCGGCGGCCGGCGAAGTGAGGATTATTTGCCAGCCATTCGGCGAGGTGCGAACCGAGATTACGAAGAGAGAATGATCGGCTGGGGTGCGCAGTAAGGTAGGCGACAGACATGGCATCAAAGGCGCGAGCCCCGATCACCGAGCGAAGCGCAGGAAAGTCCTCGGCAAGTGCGCCCAGCACACGAAACCAATATTGTCGGTTGTAGATTTCCAGGCGCTCAAATGCAGAGAGGCGGCTGTTGGGCGCGATGAACGACGCGGCCACCTCCTCCATCGGACGGCCATCGGGCGATTCGCGGCGCATCTCCTCATCAGGAGTGAGGGGCGTCATGACGGCGCGGGCCATTTCACGCTGGAGTTGAGCCAAGGTCGTGGTGCTCATTTTGAAGCCTCCAGGACCTTGTTATCCCAGGTCTCAGAAGCGAGAGCCGGGGAATCCACCGCATCTGGCACGTTCGCGAATTTGTGAATGCAGCGGTTTGCCTTCAGGGCCTCGGCATGCACTTCATCGAAGCTGGGGATGTGGTCATCCCATTCGAGAAGCGTGGGAGTGGGGCCGCAACGCTCGATGGCGCGCGCGTAGAGATCCCATACTGGATCGATGACCGGATGATCGTGCGTATCGAGGATGTATTTCTCGTAGCGCGAGTGACCGGCGATGTGCATCTGCGCCACGCGATGCGCAGGGACGGCGTTGACGTACTCCATTGGATCGAACTCGTGATTGACCGACGAGACGTAGATGTTGTTGACGTCGAGCAGAATGCCGCAGTCGGCGCGCTCGACGACTTCGGTAAGGAACTCCCACTCCGTCATCTCCGATGCGGTGAATGCCGCATAGGAGCTGACGTTTTCGACGGCGACCGGGATTTCAAGGTAGTCCTGCACCTGGCGGACGCGCTCAGCGGTTCGGGCCACGGCTTCCCACGTGTAAGGGAGCGGGAGCAGATCGTGCGAGTAGGTACCGTCGACCGAGCCCCAGCAGAGGTGATCGCTGAGCCAGGGGGTGCCCGTGCGGCGAACCAATGTCTTAAGCCGCTTGAGGTGCTCCGGGTCGGGTTCGGTCGCGGATCCGAAGTACATGGAGACGCCGTGCTGCACGACACGATAGCGCTCGAGAATCTGATCGAGCATGGCCAGCGGACGACCGCCATCGATCATGAAATTCTCTGAGATGATTTCGAACCAGTCGACCACCGGCTTGCGCGAAAAAATGTGCTGGTAATGCGGAATGCGCAGACCGATTCCAACGCCGTGGTCCTGGAATGCATTGAAGCGATTACCTGGCATAGATTGACAGAGAACAGAGGTCAGTGATCAGGTGTGGTCAGTGGCCATCCTTTCGAACACCGCGGTCTGGATGAGCCGCGCCGAGGTGCCCGAAACTGAGCACTGACCACTGATCACTGACAGCTTGGGTTTAGGCGAACTTCGGCATCTTGGACCCATCAGTCGCGCAGCCGCCCTTGCCTTTGCAGCTGTTCTTGCCTTTGCAGCCGTTGTCGCTGGACTTGCAGCCACCCTGTCCCTTGCAGTCATTCTTGCCTTTACAGGAGTGCTTCGCGGGCTGGTCTTGTCCCGTGTAGCGTAGACCGGCCTTCGCGGCCTTAACCGTCGTATTCTTTGCGCTTGTGCCCGGGGTCGTTGCGTGAGCCGCGACGGTTCCGCCCATCAGACCGGTGAGAGCAGCGGTGAGCAGCATTGCACTGAATTGGTTCTTCATGTGGATAGACCTCGCTGGGGGGTTAAGGCGGGGAAGCCGCCGGTGGTTGTCACTACACGACATCTTGTTAGATGCACTGATGTCGCACAAACTGTGGCACGCACTCTTGGAGTGCCAGCATGCGCGAAAGGTTACAAGGAAAGGGGGCAAGCTGAAAATGAATTTCTTTGCACCGGTCTCCTTATCTTATGAACGGGCCGGGCAGGAGTTTGGATTGGCCGGGGAGCCGCGTTGCTTTACTCTAGGTCTGGCGAACGTCGAATCGGTACGCATAGCTCCACCGGGAGACCGAGGTCAATCCATTGCAAATCAAAGATCAAGAGCCGGATCCGCAGAGTGTCGCCAAACCTCCCAGCTCTTTGATCAGCTTCAGGCAAATGCGGACGATCGGCTGGACAAGTGCGATGATTGCCCTGCTGCAGAGCCTATGTACAGCCGTGCTGACGATCAGCGGGATTCGCGTGGCGATCGGGCTTTCCGCACTGGCAGCGACCAGCGGTATCTACGCACCCGCGAAGGGGTGGCACCAGGACGCCATTCGCATTCCCATGCTGATTGTGGCGACGCTTGGCGCCGTGGTGAATCTAGGCGTACTGGCCTGGATTCACCATCTGCGCAATCGGCCCTCGGCCCAGTGGCGACGGCGCGAAATGAGCCCGAAAGAGAAGCGCTCCGAGCGCCTGCAGGTGATTCTGGCTATCGTTACGCTAATTCTCGTCGGGCTGGAAACGTGGACTCATCCCATGGTTCACAGAACAGGTCCACCGCCGCCGTGCAGAATTGCCGGAAACTGCCTCTGAGCGTGATGCCTAGCGGCTGGGCTCTTCCAGTTCCCTTTCAATGCGCGCATGCAGACGTTCGCTGAAGCCCGCCGGCAGCTTGAATACCCGTTCGTCGGCCATGAGGACCACGACGTTACGGGTGGAGTCGAGCACGGCGGAACATATCTCGCACGTTTCGAGATGGCTATCGATTTCGGCGCGCAAGTGCTCATCCACTTCGCCGTCAATGTAGGCGGAGATGTGTTCCCAGACGTGTTTGCAATCGATTCTCATGCGCGCCCCCTGAACCAGCTGCTCCGTACGGGGGCAATTCCCTTCAATTGCGGAGCCAGGGTGCGCTGCAAGAGTGCGCGTGCCCGGTGTAAGCGCACCTTTACAGCCGCCTCGCTGATACCAAGCGCGGCCGCCGTCTCGCGGATATCCATCTCTTCGATGTCCCTGAGCAGCACGACGTTACGGTAAATCTCCGGCAATCCCTCGATGGCCTTTCGGAGAATGGACCCCAACTCTTTCTGTTCGAGCGCCTCGGCCGGGATTTCTCGCCAGCTGGTGAGGATTGCGGGAGCGTAATCACCGCTCTGCTCGTCGATTTCAGCATCCAGCGAGTCTTCGCGGCGGCTGCCGATCTTGCGCAGGCGTCCCAGACCTTCGTTGCGGGCGATCGAGAGCACCCAGGTGCGAAACTGAGCGTCGCCACGGAACTTGTCGAGGTTCTGGTAGACCTTGATAACGGTCTCCTGCGCAGCGTCTTCGGCGTCGGTTTCGTTCTTCAGCAAGGAGAGGAGGAGAAAGTAGATGGAACGTTCGCACGGACGGATAAGGTCGTGAAACAGGTGCTTTTCGCCGGCAAGGATGCGGCGGATGCACTCGGCTTCGAATTCCGGATTATTGGGCGATGTCATCCGTGGTCCGCTGATTGGCGGCGAGGCCTGGCTGCTGAAGCTGGCTGAGCCAATATATCGTGCTGCGGCACGGGGGCGCTAACCCACTAAATCGATTGAATGTGAAAGATAAGTTTTTGCCGTTCAAGAAGATTCTTATATAAAAATTACCAACTCGTATGTACAATCGCGACGAGGACAACTCTCAGAGGACACACATGGCCGGAGATATTCAACTTACGTGCAGTGACTGTGGACAGGATTTCACGTTCACCGCTGCTGATCAGGCGTTCTTTCAGGAACGCGGTTATTCGACCCCCAAGCGCTGCAAGCCTTGCCGTCAGGCAAAAAAGAGCGAACAAGGTGGGGGAGGCTCCGGTTATCGTCCGGCTCCATCCCATGGAACACCTGTCATCTGCTCCGGCTGCGGCCAGCCAACGACTGTCCCATTTGAACCGCGCGGCGATCGTCCGGTGTTTTGCCGGGACTGCTACCAGGCACGTAAGGGCAGCAGCAGCGGAGCACGCTCGGGACGCTATTAGGGTGCATCGGCTCCGGTGCCTCGCGTGAGGCGTCGGGCCGGACTTCCTCCGACGCAAAACAACCCACGTTAAGACACACTGCAAACAGCTGAATCGGCCCCAGCCGCTCCTGCTGTTTCATTGAGGCTCTTCTTCTGCCTGTCGGCTGTGTACCGCGTCTAAACCCCTGTGATAAAAATTTCGCGATTCCTGGTCCTCGCTTCGGTGATTGCGGGAGCTTGCGTTCCCGTGTCAGGCGGAGCTGATTCGACTTCGTCATCCGGCATGCAGTCCGTTCAGCGTGCGGCGGGCTGCACGTTGCGGGTTCACGTGGACGGGCTGCGTAATTCAAATGGCGTTGTGGGCGCTGCCATTTTCAAATCTGCTGATGGATGGCCGGAGGACGCGAGCAAGTCGTTTCGTCGGTGGCCCACGCCCATCGCTAGCGGATCACACGAAGCAACTGCCGTGATGGATAACCTGCTTCCGGGCGATTACGGTGTGGTCGCCATTCACGACGAAAACAAAAATCAAAAGCTGGACCGCAATTTTGTCGGCATTCCCAAAGAGGGCTTCGGGTTCGCAAACAACCCTCACGTGCGATTCAGCGCACCGCCCTTCTCCGCAGCAATCGTGCACGTCACCTGTCCGTTGACAGAGACGAACATCCACATCATCTACAAATAGATTTCGCGAGCTCTTACGGCTTTTCGCCAGCGGTGAATGTCGTCCACGGGCCGGCCTTCATGTCTTTGAGGATTGGCTTCAGATAGTCGAACTGGGGATGTGCGGCGAAGAACGGGGCCGCAAGGAAGTCTTCGCCGCAAGGATGCCCGGCGCGTGCGATAAGCGAGAGATTTGCGGCGAGATCGGAGTCGGTGACCTTCCCGGTGACGGCACCGTCTGGATAATAAGGAGCGTCTCCCCACTCGGGAACGCCATGAGAGTCGGCGTCGATGTGGCCGCAGAGCGTGCGCGCGTCCGGGTTAACTTTGCCGGTGAAGCTGTCCTCGTGGCTGGCGAGGAAATCCTCGGCGAGCTTGACGTCAATCTGTCCCTTGCTGGAGGCGATCTTGCGTTCCCAGGTGATGCGGCGGGCGTTCATCGATGTAGAGTTGTCTGCAGAGTTGAATCCATCGGTTTCGTTTTTGATTAATGCGGGATCGCGAGGAAAATTGGAGCTGATGAAGTAGCCGTCTTTTGTTCGCCATAGCGGAGTGTTCTTCAAGCCAAGCTCGAGGTATGCAATTTCGCCTGTTTTGCGGTCGCCCACAAGCCAGTCGTTGGCGTAGCCGCCGTTGTTGCCTTCCTTGATGATGGAGACATACTCATCGATGGAGCCTGCGTACTGCATCGCTTTGCGGGAACGCACGAACTCTGGCTTGCCATCCGGATCCCAGCCGATGAACTGAGTGATTGTCGTCTCGGTGATGATGAGGCCAGCGTCGTTGACACCGAAGTCGTCCTGGCTGGTGATAACGCCGGGTTCTCCATCCATGATCATGCGGTGCCCGTGCGCGGGCTGGATGTCGAACATGACTGTCCAGCGCTCGCCGTCTGCGTAGCTTGACCAGTTGTTGTGCGCGATGACAATCTTTCCACCCCTGGTGTAGCTCCCAGTGGCAATGAACGCAGAACAATGACCATCCGGGCGAATGACGGGCGCATTCATAGCGTGCTCGCTCTTGTTGAGCCAGGGAACATAGTAGGAAGGCAGTTCGATGCTGCCGTTGAGCGCGACAATGTCCCACACGTCGAGTTTCACGCCCTTCGACTGAGCGCCTTTGGCGATGCCCGCGATCTCCTGCTGATACTCGGCATCAATGCGCGGCCAGAGCATCTTGCGGCCGGCTTCGCGGTAGAAATTCCAGTCGCGTTTGGTGTCGTGTTGCGTTTCGAGCTTGGTGACGTTGACCAGGTCTGCGATCTCAGCCGCGAGCAACTGGCCGTGCTGAAAGCCGATCTGCTCGGGCGTGCCTTCAAGATGGACATACTTCCAGCCGCCGCGATCGAAGCGATAGCCTGCACCGCTGGTTTCAGTGGAAGGTGGAGCGGGCGTTACGCGTTTGGCGAACGCGTCCGACGCGGACAAGAGAACGACGCAGAGCAAACAGAGAAATAGAGCGCGGGAAAGCAGGCGGACCATTCGGGATCTCCGGATGTCTTGATTGTGAATCGAGGATAGCAGGTGGAAACGCGCGGGCTAGGAGTTTTCTCATGCCCGCGCTCACCAGGTTCAGCGCTTCTTGCCGGCCTTGGATGCCGACTTTTTGGCAACCGGCTTTGCGTGCTTCGCCGCTGCATGTGGCTTGGCCTTGGCGACGGGAGCAGGCTTCTTTGCCGGAATCGCTTTATGGGCCGGTTTGGTGTGCGCTTTCACCTGTGCGGCCTTCGTGGCGGGCTTTGCATGAGCCTTCGCCGGGGGTTTCGCGACGGCTGACTTTGCAGCATGCACTGGTTTGGCAGGCGCAAGCGAAGGCTTCTTCGCTGGATGCGCATGCGCAGCAGCTTTGGCCTTTTCCGGCTTCGGCGGAGCGGGCTTCTCTTTCACAGCGTGCGCGGCCTTTGCGGCGGGTGTCGGCTTTGGCGGCGCTACAGTTTTCCCGGCGGGAGCTTTGGCTGCCGGCGGTTCAGGCTTGTGCGCAGCGGCCTTGCCGGGCTTGGCAGGAGCAGCGTGCTTGCCGCGGCCTTTGCGGGGTCCCTCGTCTTCCTCGTCTTCGGCAGATTCACTCTCGTCAGATTCCGCTTCTTCCTCGTCTCCTAGCTCTTCGTCCAGTTCGTCACTCTTGGGAAGGCTCAGGCCGAGATCGATCTCTTCTTCATCAGCGCCGCCAATGTCGTCGAGGTCTTCCTCCTCGGCTCCATCCTCGGCCTCATCCTCGTCGTCGAAGGACTTTTCTTTAATCTTTTCAACGTTGCGTTTCGCGCGTGTTCGTTTGATGGTGATCTGCGGAGGCGGAGCGGGCGGCGAATGCGGCTCAAGAAATGCACGCGCCTCTTCGGGGGTGTTCAAGCCTCCATCGATCAACTGCAGGAAGACCTGGTGGACGATGTCTTTGTATCTCGGAAGATCCGGCGTAATGCGCATCTCCAGCATCAACGCATACGGAATCCTCTGGCGCGCTTCAGGCCATGTCTTAAGGAAGAGCTCATATTTGGCCTTGATGGCGCTGTCTTTGCTGGTGAAGCCGAGCCAGAGCACCGCCTCGGGGTCATGGGTCGTAAACAATTTGTAAGCCAAAGAGGGCGTGGCATTGGCCTTGTTCAATAGCACCTTGGCGAATCCGCTGGCGAGTGAGTCCAGGCTGTTCCATTCTTCGACAAATCCAGGACGCAGCAACTGCTTCTTGAGACTCGATAGATCCTTGGGCGCCATCTTCGCCGTCAGCAGTTGCATCTGCGCCGCTGACATGTCGGGATGCACACCCTGCATTTGCAACTGGACGCGCAGATCGTGAAGCGCCGTAAGCTTCTCCTCGTCTGCCTTTGCCGAGATCCAGGTGGGGCAAAGGATCTTCATCCAGCCTTCGGCCTCGAGTGCCCGGAGAACTTTCAGGCCTTCGTCCTCATGGCCAATCTGCTCAAGTTCCTGGCTGTGGTCGTGCGCGGAAAGAGATTCGATGACATTCTCTGCCTTGGCGTTCTCATAGCGCTGCTGGGTACGCGGATCAAGGTCCCAGCCGAGCCGGGCAATGTACCGGGTGGCGCGAATCAAAAAAGCGGGTTCTTCGAGAAATCCATAATTTGAAACGAGGCGCAGAGTGCGTGCCTCGATGTCGGCCGCGCCGTTGAGCGGGTCCATCAACAGGCCGAACGAGCCCTCATTCAGGGAGATGGCCATGGCATTGACGGTGAAGTCGCGCCGGCGGAGATCCTCCTGGATGGAGGCAAAGTGGAACACAGGCTTGCCTGGCTTGGAGTATTCGCGACGGTGTGAACTAACCACGTCGACCCTGACGGTTCCAGGAAAACAAAGGTAGAGGGCATGGGACGCTTCGTCCTCGCCCCAGGTCGTGGCCCCGAGCTTCTCGATGCCCTTTTTCAGCTTGAGCGCATTGCCCTGCACGGCGACTTCTATGTCGCGAACGGCGTGTCCGCTGGTGAGGTCGCGGACTGCGTCCCCGGTAAGAAATAGGAGAGTACCAGCCTCCCGGGCCACTTCGCGCAACTGCCGCAGTGCGTTCTGCTGATCGGCTGAAAGCCGGTTCTCAAGAAGGTAAATGTAGTCAGGCATTTCGTTCCTGCTTCCGTAAGCAAAACACTGCCAAGTCTCTGATGCTGTTGCGCTTACGGCGCGAGACTACAGAGGTGGCAAATGAGTACCTTATCACAGTCTAAACCCTTTGACCAGAGCGATTAGCACCGTTTCTGCGACTTTCTAGCGCCGGGATCGCCCTGTGCGTGCGACAATCCAAGCCATGGGCTCCGCTCGTAAGCCGGTGATTGTGCGCAAGTTCTCCCGCGAGTGGTACGTGGGCTACGCGGCTTCTGTCTTCGCACCGGAGTCGCCCGTCCTCGAGATCCTGGACCTCAGTGGAAAGGTGCTTACCGTCGCTTGGGAAACGGTGAAGTGGGTCTGCTATGTTCGCGATTTTTCCTCAACCAGCGACATGGCGAACCCTGAGCGCCTGCTGCAGAAAAAGTTCACGGTGCGGCCGCGAGCCGCCGGCCTTTGGCTCCGGATGACGTTGAACGATGGAGATGAGCTGGAAGGAATTGCGCCCAACGACCGCTCTTTGGTGGCGGGTGTCGGCCTGCTACTCACCCCTCCGGATACTCGGTCCAATACCCAGCGCATCTACGTCCCCCGGCAAGCAATCCAGTCCTTGGAAGTCGTAAGTCTGGTCGGCGCTACCGGACGCAAACGCAAGGTGGAGGCTGCGGGTCAACCGGAACTTTTCCCTGCCGGCCCTGATGAGGAATAGCTCTGAGCCGCGCGCTGCTGTTCAACAGTGGCCAATCCTTTCAGCTTTGCTGCTGACGAATTGGCCATATTACGCCGCGAATCACAATCGGAGTCACACCCCCTCACAACACGCCGTCATCCTGACGCGAAGCGGAAGGATCTGCGGTTGCTCCTTATCCTGGCTCTCTTGAAACTTCCCAAATGGCCACCATCCAACCGGAGCAAGCAAACGCGACCTCGAAAGTGCATAGATGCATGTTGGACACACCGGATGATGGTGGGAAGTTCGGAGACGGCGAGTGTGGCAAGGCAAACGAATTCTTTTCAAAGGTGCAAATCGCGCGCAAGAGGATACTCAAGCGATTTCTCATATGGTTTTTTATATTGTTTCTTGCGGTTGGAGTTGACTGGTGGCTCACTCGACCGTTTCCCGATTTTATTCTTATGCCCGTCTGGCTCGCTTGCGGAATTGTGCTCTTATCGTCTCCGATTTGGAGGCTGCAAAAGATGCTCTGCCCCTACTGTCATTACCCGGCTCGTGTCAGCCTATTGCCATTCCGACATTTTAGGTGCATGCATTGTCACAGAAGCATCGGGGGAAGCATGGGGGCGAACCAGAGAGAGGGCTAGCGGTAACTCTATTGGGGGAACATGGTCGCACTATCTTGCAGGTTCCGGGCTGGATGGCCGCCCACTCGGCAATAACGAAAAGTACTCCGGTCTGAGGCAATGATCCGGCTTCCCAGACTTCATCCCGCATACAAAGTCAGAGACTGCTGAACAGCCATTCCGCAAACCAATCAGTCCCCTGATAGCCCACTCCGTTACAATCTCCTCGATGAAACTTGGCGAACTGGCAAGTCGGCTGGGTGCGGAACTGCGGGGCAACGCGGATCTGGAAATTACTGGGGTGAAAGGGATTGAGGATGCAGGTGCAACCGAAATCACTTTTGTAGCCAATCCCAAATACGCTGGACTGGCACGCAAGACGAGCGCCGCGGCGGTACTTGTAGAGCCCGAATTTCCAGAAATTGAAGCGGCAACACTTCGGATCAAGAATCCCTACCATGCTTTTTCGCGGACGCTGACGCTCTTTTACCAACCGCCGGCCTACCCGCCCGGAGTTCATGCCACCGCCGTGATTGACCCAACGGCCCAGATTGGCGAGGGGGCGCATATCGGGCCTTATGTCGTGATCGGGCCCAATGTCAAGATAGGACCCCACGCGACCCTATTGCCGCACGTGGTGCTCTATCCCGGGGTGAAGACGGGGAGTCGTTTCTTTGCGCACGCCCATGCAGTCGTTCGCGAGAATTGCGAACTTGGTGACAATGTCACGCTGGAAAACGGGGCGATTGTCGGTGCTGATGGATTCGGGTTTTCGAAGAACGAGCTCGGGCAGTGGGAGAAGATTCCGCAATCCGGACCGGTGCGAATCGGCGATCGCGTAGATATCCAAGCCAATGCATGCGTGGATCGCGCGACTGTGGGCGCAACCGAGATTGGCGACGGGAGCAAGATCGACAATCTTGTGCAGATCGGGCACGGGTCTCGCGTAGGTAACGACACACTCGTCTGCGCGCAGACGGGACTAGCCGGATCATCGGTCATCGGCAACAACGTGATCCTTGCCGGACAGGCCGGCATCGCCGGACATTGCACTGTCGGAGATGGCGTAATCCTGACGGCGCAGTCGGCTGTTAGCCATGATGTGCCGCCGGGCAAGATGATTTCGGGATCGCCAGGATTCGACAATCGTGTCTGGCTCCGCGCTGTGACAATCTTTCAGCGGCTGCCAGAGCTGCTGAAGCGTCTCGATCGGCTGGAGAAGCGAGTGACTGCTATGGGCGCGAACGAAAGCACACCCGGCGAGCATGGAGATAAAGCATGAGACCGGCGGATCGTGTCTGGCAGAAATTGATAACGAGGTCAACGCTGCTTGCGATTCTGATTGCGGTTGCCGGATGCCATTCGCACCATATCGAAGCAACGATCGAGAATCACACAGGGGCCGCTATCACATTGCTCGAGGTGGACTACCCAAGTGCGAGTTTCGGCGCAGACATACTAGCGCCGGATGGGATCTTTCATCATCGGATCCAGACGCGCGGCAACGGCCCCATCAGCGTTCAATACACAGCCACAGGGAGTCGTACTGTTCAGATCAACGGGCCGACGCTTCAGGAGGGACAGGAAGGCAGCATCGAGATCGTTCTGCTGCCGGCTGGGAAAGCGGAATTTCATCCTTCTCTCACTCCGCAGCCCTGATTGAGAAGAATTTCAGCTCAGCGACGCAGAAGTGAAAACCTGTGCTCCGATCTTGTTTGGAAAGCGATGCCCGACAAATAGAAACGGGAGCCGAAGCTCCCGCTATGGTGACTGCCGTTCCGACTCGTAACCGTCAGTGGACCATGCTCTGAAAGAGAGACGACTTCAGAAGGCCGTTAAAGTCGCTGTCCGACGTCGCGAAGTGCACGTTCAGCAGACCTGAATTCGCGCTGATCTCGGTGGCTGCGAGCGCGGCCTTCTCCGTTTCGTCGCCGCTCATTTTCTTGTAGATGATTGCAGCGGTAAGCAACGAAGAAACCGTAGCGGCTGCGAATGAGTCACCGGTGGAGATCGTCAGGTCGAATTTCACGCCATGCTGGAAGTTCATGCCGTACCAGGAAGACTCAAGGCGTTTCTTCACCGATTCGTAGTCTGCCACCGAACCGGCTTCTCCGAGCACCTGTTTCATCATGGTCTCAGTGCCGGTCTTGTCGAGGACGCTCCACAGCGGTTCTGAATCCACAGATTGCATCGCCTCCATGATCGGTGCGTTGGTCAGCATTCCCGCTGCGTACCCGTCGCGCGTGTCAAGTGCGGCCCTCACGGCTTCCTGGCTGCCAAAAACCATCGTCGACTGATCAATGAAGCACAGCACCATGCCGGTGTGGGCAAGAGGATAGACGCGATTGGTGCGGACCAGCTTGGGCTGGGTCTTCTGCTTGCGGAAGTTGGCCATGATGTCCTGAACATCGAACTGACCCTGGGCGATACCCACGGTTTCCAGGCTGTCTGACGACGTTCCGGTGCGGAACAGCGCAAACGCGAGCTGGTCGACGTCATGATTGTCGTTCAGTCCCGATTTGCGGATGGCCTCGTCGAATTGCTTTAGATCAGGGGGCATCACGCGGTCGCGCAGTTCCATGGCCGTGCTTGAATTTTGCATAGCCTTGTAGTCAATGACCACCAACTGTTGCACTTCGTGTGGAATAGCCGCGCGGGCGTCGCCCGAAAGCTGGGCCGCCGGCGCTGTGATGGCTGTTGCCACAAGAAGGGCGGGAATGGATATTCTATTGAAGAACTTAAACACTTTTTATCCTCCGAGAAGCCGCATGGCTCACCGCATTGCAAGCTGCGGAAGCAGGAGAACATTCATCGACCTGCATCCCCATTTTACCTCTGTCCTGTTTTAGACGTTTACCAATCAGGTATTGGTACTGTTACCTTCGCCAGGCCACGACAAAGGCGCGTCAAGCCGCCGCTCCAGGATCTTGGTCTGGTCATCGAATTCATTTAACTGACGCATCCACTCGCTTTCGCGCTCGCAGGCAGCTTCAGGAATGAGCCCGACGACTTCGCCTTCGACGGGAGCGGTCTTGTGCTTCAAAGCCAGCCGCGAAACCGTACTGTACACATGGGAAACCGGCGTCGCGTTGAAATCGGTGATGTTCATAGAGAGCTGGGTGCGCCCGTGTGCCAGCAACCCCAGCGCTTTCACTCCGTGCAAACCCCCGAAGGCTGCACGCACTTCGCGCGCAATCGCCCTGACGACGGCAATGTCGGCCGAATCGAAATATACGTTGTAGGCGACGAGAAACTTGCGTGCTCCCACCGCACATGCGCCGGCCGTGGGATGCAAACCGGGGCCGCCGAGATCGGGCCGACGCGCAGCTTCCTTCCGCACTGCATCACGCAAGCCTTCAAATTGCCCCCGACGCACGTCGTCAAGATTGGCGCGATCGGGACGAGACGCCGCGGCTTCATAGAAATAGACCGGAACGCCGAAGCGACGCCATATCTCCAGGCCGGCTTGTCGCGCAAGCATGACGCATTGTTCGAGCTTGATCCCGGACACGGGGACAAAGGGAACGACATCCGCGGCTCCGATGCGTGGGTGCAAGCCTTCCTGAATGGTCAGATCGATAAGCTCGACCGCTTTGCCAACGCCGCGGAGAGCTGACTCAATCACCGCACCTGGCTCGCCGGCGATGGTGACGACGGAGCGGTTGTGGTCTGCGTCCATCGACAGGTCCAGCAGCCGCACCCCTTCAATGCGCATCGCTGCCACAATTGATTCGACACGCCGGGCGTCCCTGCCCTCAGAGAAGTTCGGAACGCACTCGATTACAGCCTCTTTCATCTCTATCTTTCAACACGCCGACGAATCCGCAATGAATGCGGTCTTCAGGTCTATCGCCAAAACGTGTAGCCCATCTGCACCTGAATGCTGGCATTGACGCCTGGATTGCGATCGCCCAGCGAGGCGGAAGAAATGTGCACGGCATTGACACCCAGGTCTATCGACTGCCTGGCTCGCGTGAAGTAGTGAACCCCAATGCCGCCCTGGGGCGAGAAGTTCCATACGCTGGTTCCGCCGTTAATCCCGTCGAAGCTGAGCAGATTGGGCGGGAACTTGTGGGTGGTATAGATAAGGCCGCCTGCACCCTGGAACCATGGCTGAATCCTCGGCGATCGAGTGAGAAAATTCCAGCGAAGGATGACCGGGGTCAGGCTGACGCCGCGAAAAGTGCCGCCGCCAACAGGCAAAAGACAGCTTACCGGCTGCCCGCTCGGACCCGCGCAGACGTATTCCTGTTGATGGGGGGCGGGGGTGTAAGCCTGCCACAGCGGCATGATATTGCCGCCAAGTTCGAACTGGCCAGAGAGAATGCCCGCATGCACGACCGGGGAAAGAGGCTTGCCAAGCTGGAACCCAGCCCAAAAGAACTTGAAATCTGAGCGGTCGCCAACGCCTGTACCCCAATTGACGAAGGGGCCGTATTCCCAGCTTTTATTCTGTCGCGCCGTCTCTACCGGAGAGAGAGGATGACTATCGATGTTGGCGGCAGCATCAGAGTCGAGCGGCAGCGCTCGAGCAGCTGTGGTAACCATCATCAAAACGACCAATGTGAACAAAACAGATTTTGCAGTCGGGGTCAACAGTCTTTCCTTCTTTTGATTTCAGTTTCTAGATTCCATGAAAAAGGCCGCCATTCTCAGGCGGCCTTCGGGTTGCCAGCCTGCCTGCCGTTATTCGGCCATCTGCGCCATTTGCTCGGCGTCCATATCGAAGTTCGAGTACACATTCTGGGTGTCATCGAAATCTTCAAGCACCTCAAGCAACCGCAGCATCTGGTTTGCGGCCGGACCTTCCAGCTTGGTGTAGGTCGAAGCCAGCATTGTGACCTCGCTCGAAGCCACCGCAATGTTTGCAGCCTTCACGGCACTCAACACACCCTCAAAAGCATTCGGCTCGGTCACGATCTCCCATACTTCGCCTTCATCGCGCAGATCCTCGCCGCCGTGTTCCAGCACGATGTCCATGAGCTGTTCTTCAGTGGCATTGGCCTTCTCGATGTCGATCACGCCCTTCTTCGAGAACATGTGCAGAACCGAGCCTGTCGAGCCAAGATTGCCGCCATTCTTTGAGAAGGCATGGCGAATTTCGCTGACGGTACGGTTGCGATTGTCGGTCAGCGTTTCCACTACGATTGCCACGCCGCCGGGCCCGTAACCTTCGAACGTGATCTCTTCGTAGCTCACACCTTCCAGTTCACCCGTACCGCGCTGGATGGCCCGCTTGATGTTGTCCTGCGGCATGTTTTCAGCCTTGGCCGCGGCGACGGCCGTGCGAAGCCGAGCGTTAGTGTCGGGGTTGCCGCCGCCCTTGGCAGCCACAGCGATTTCCTTCAACAGACGCGTGAAGATCTTGCCGCGCTTGGCATCCAGCGCGCCCTTTTTGTGCTTGATTGTGGCCCATTTCGAATGGCCGGACATGGAAACCTCAATAGACGTGAAGATGCAGGCACGGAACCGCGCCGCCCCTGTGAGTATATCACCGCGAAGGAACGGCAAATATGGGGCATAGGGCCCACCCCCGAGGGGGTTATTCGGGCTTCCCGGACCCTCTTTGCTGCTGTCGACCTGACGGTCTCGCCAAAATGGGAGACTAACCTCGGAGTAGGTGCCGGGCCGGGGGCAGCGACGAACCGCGCTTCGACTGGGGCCGGCATAAGGATCAAGCGAGATTGACCACAGCCGCGTCGGATATCAACAGAAACAAACGGATTTTGTTTGCAAGCATCGGATCTCTCGGCGACCTGCACCCGTGCGTCGCGTTGGCCTTTGAACTCAGGCGGAGGGGGCACAGCGTCACGATTGCCTCCACTGAGTTCTATCGCGGACATATCGCGGCGCTGGGATTCGAGTTCGCGCCGCTTCGGCCAAATTGGGATCCAACCGACAGAGACCTTATCGCGCGCTGCGAAAACCTGAAACGCGGACCGGAGATCCTGTTTCGCGAGCTGATTCTGCCCTATGTCAACGACACCTATGAGGATCTTCTGCACGCCGCGGCGAACACCGACCTGATGATCGCGGGTGAATTGAATTTCGCTGCTCCCCTGGTTGCGGAGAAGTTCAAACTACCGTGGGCCTCGGCGATTCTCTCGCCATGCTCATTTTTCTCGGCCCACGACCCCTCGTTTCTGGTCAATGCGCCCTATCTCATCCATCTGCGCAGGTCCGGATGGATCGTCAATCGCGTGATTCTCAATTCCGGCCAGCCGTTCATTCGGCGATGGTGGTCCCCGGTGAGGAACTTGCGAAAGAGAGAAGGCCTGAGAACAAAGTGCAATCCTGTGTTTCGCGACAAGTTTTCTCCGGATCTTGTTCTCGCGCTCTTTTCGAAACATCTCGCCGCGCCGCAACCCGATTGGCCAGTGAATACCTTGCAGCCCGGATTTGTCTTCTACGACCGTCCCGAAATGGACTCCGAACTAAAGGCGTCCCTGCAGAGTTTCGTCGCGAACACCGATGATCCCCCGATTGTCTTTAGCCTGGGCTCAACCGCCGCGCACAATCCCGGCCACTTTTACGAAGTGAGCATCTCGGCGGCAAAACATCTTCGACGGAGAGCCGTTCTAGTTGGCGCGAGCGACTCACCCAGAATGATTGAGCCGGGAATCCTGGCTGTTCCTTACGCGCCCTATTCCTGGATATTCCCGCGCGCCGCGACGATCGTGCACCAAGGCGGATCTGGGACAACGGGCCAGTCAATGCGCGCAGGAAAGCCGACACTCATTGTTCCCTATGGTTGGGATCAGCCCGACAATGCGATGCGCATCGAGAGATTGGGGACAGGATTGCATCTTCCTCGCAGAGCATACTCGGTCGAGAACGCCGCAGCGACAATCGAGCGCCTTCTTATTGAACCTCAATTTGCAAGACGAGCCGCGGAGGTCGGTCAAAGCATCTGCGCAGACGACGCGGTGCCGCTGGCTTGCGATGCGATCGAGAGACTCCTCGGCGGTTTTGTCGCAGTCCAGAATGGGTCCGGCTGGGTCGCAGATTCCAAGACACAGCCCGGGTGATCCTTGCGAATGCCGGGTACTTAGAATCCGCCTCCACCGTCATCAAAACTCCCGCCACTGTCATCGAAACTGCCTGAGTCGTCGTAGCCGGAGCCATCGTCAACATTCTGGTCATCCAAGCTCGATTGATCGTCGAGATTCGACGCGTCGGCAAAGGCGCTGGTGTCCTGATCGCCTGCTGAACCGGCGTTCTGATCGAAGCCGCGGAGGTTGTCGCTGGAGTCGTTGTCGCGCGGATTGGAGCCGGAGTCATTCGACTGCGCTCCTTGATCCTGCTGGTGGTGTTCGCCGCTCGCGACACCGCGGTCGGGATCATCGTAGTAGTTGTTGATGACCGTCTCTCCGACAGGGCGTTCACCCATGCCGAAGCCGCCGATCCCGTAGCCGGGACCGCCAAAGCCGTATCCGCCCTGGCCAAACCCGTGCCCGAACCCATTGAGGATCGACTCCACGCCCTCGAACGCAAGTGCGCCCGCGGCCACTCCAGCGGCTGTCTGCATTGCGCCGCGTAAAAAGCTTGGCTGGCCGCCGACCGGAACGTACTGTGTCTGCTGATACGGCGGCTGGCTGTATTGCGGGTAGGGTTGTGCGGGCGGAGCGTACTGCGGAACCGGCTGATAGGCCGGTGCGGGCGCTTGCTGTTGAGGCTGCTGTGGCGCAGGATCGTGTTCCCCGAGAAGGCGTCCAAGAAAGCTGGTGGTATGGGCCTTCTGTGGATGCTGCTGGAATTGTTGGACCTGTTGCTGCAACTGGCTGACTTGCGCTTTGGCCTGATCGAGAGCGATGTTCTGTACCAGGACCGTCTGCGCCAGCATGTAAAGCGCATCGGGATTAGGGCCGAGTTTCTGATTGAGCAACGCTTCGGCGTCGGGATCCTTTTCCTGGAGTTGCGTCTGATTGACACGCTCGATGAGCGAGTTGAGAAGCTGTTCTTCCTGGGGAGTCAACGGAATAACCTCCGGCGACCGGCAACTGCGGAGTCGGGCGCCTCTCGCTGTTGAGACGCGATCTCGCCGGCAAAGTTGCTTCGCCGGTTGTCAGTACGCAATTGAATCCCGTCCAGTTCCGGAGCGCCGCGATCTACAAGCGATACCTGCACTTGCGGAGTTTACCGCCGTACTTGCGGATGCCGCAGTCTTCCGGGACATCGACAATCTCTACGAATTCTGCACCGGCGATCTCGAGGGTGCGACGGGAAGCCGCGTTTTCCGGATCGCAGGTGATCCACAGGGGATCGATGCCGAAACTTCGCGCCAGTGGCCGCAGCAACACCAAAGATCGCGCCGCAAAGTGATGACCCCGATATGCCGCGTGGACGCCGTAGCCGATGTGCCCAGCGTAGCGTTCGATATGCGGCGTGGAGCCGATGCGCAGATTGATGGTGCCCAGTTCTTCATCCCGGTCGACACTCATCATGCGGAAAAAATAGGTGGGGACCTGGTGGAATGCGTGGACGGAGTAGTCGGCCAGACGCAACTCGAGGTCGCCTTGCCGCAGGTCCAGCGACCGGACGACCTCAAAAGCTTCATTCATGATCTTGTTGCGGCTTGGATCTAATTCTGACCCACAAGTTCAAAGGCCCGAATTTCTTCCTTGCGCACCGTGAGCTGTTCGATGAGGTCAGTGCGCACTTCGTAGCCGCGGCCAGGCGCATCGGAGACCAGGATTTCGCCTTCGGCTGTAACCGTAACCTCAGGCTCGATGATGTCCTCGGTCCAGTAGCGGGCAGAGGCCGATACGTCGCCGGGCAGGCGGAAGTTCTCAAGCGTTGACAGCGCAATGTTGTGCGAGCGGCCCACGCCCGACTCGAGCATGCCGCCGCACCACACCGGGATTCCCCGCTCTTGTGCCGCGTTGTGCACCGCAATGGCTTCGGAGAATCCGCCCACGCGGCCGAGCTTGATGTTGATGATCTTGCAGGACTCCATCTCGATAGCGGCCAGCGCATCGCGCCGGTTGCGAATCGACTCGTCGAGGCAGATCGGGGTGTTCATGCGTTTCTGCAGCATGGAGTGGTAGTAAAAGTCGTCGTGCCACAGCGGCTGCTCGACCATGAGCAAGTCGAAGGCGTCGAAGTTGGCAAGATGGTCGGCATCACGCAGCTTGTACGCTGAGTTGGCGTCGCAACTCAGCATGATGTCAGGCCACTGGTTGCGTACCTTTTCGAAGACCTCGACATCCCAGCCCGGTTTGCATTTCAGCTTGATCCGCTGATATCCGGCAGCCAGTTCGCGTTCGATAATGTCCAACAGTTCAGGAATCGACTTTTGAATACCGAGGGACACGCCGCAGGGAATCCGGTCGCGCACGCCGCCGATCAGTTGAGAGAGGGACACGCCCTCGCGCTGTGCCTCGAGGTCCCAGATGGCGTTTTCGAGCGCGGCTTTGGCCATGGGATTGCCGCGCACGACGTTGAAGATTCTTGGGCAATCGCCGCCATGCTCGGGTCTCCCGCTGGCCAGCATCGGACCTAGTTCATTCACGATCACTTGCCAGGCGGTGTCGGTGGATTCACCGGAGAAATGGGGCCGTTCGCCGGCGGTGCACTCGCCCCAACCGATCAATCCTTCTGAGCGGATCTCGGCAAGCAGAATCCTGCGATTGCGCGTTACGCCAAAACTTGTTTCAAAGGGTCGCACCAGCGGGAGGTGCAGCTCGCGGAGAACGATTCCGTCGATTCTCATAAAATGTGGCTTCCTTCGGATAACAGCTTATGAAGATGTTGGTACTTCAATGCGCCGGCTCTGAAAGCCATTTCAGACTTGCACCGGTTGGGCCCAACGGCCCAGTTCGAAGACTCCGTTACCTTCCGCGTCCCTGGTAAAAGAGACGACGGCTAATCCTTTGGAAAATGCTTCTTGAAATCTTTCACGATTCTGCAACTGGACAGCAAGTGCCTGCTCCCGGCCACCTGGGGAAGCCTTCCACTCGTAGATAGCGGCTGGGACCAGAATGCGTTCTTCGATCTCATATGTGGCTGCAGGACGGCCTTCCAAAGTCGCGCACACTCGATCAGAGTCGAGATACCACTCTGCAACGAGACGGTCGGTTGGAAGTCCACCTTGGAGTCGAGAAGAGGATACACCATAAAAATTCACAAAATAGCTACGCACGATCGTTCCGAGCTTGTGTATGTTTAGATGCGCGTTTTTAATCTCCAGCGGATCGAAGGTCCACTCCATGCGGCGGATGCCGCGCGAAAGTGCCTCACGCCGTTGCTCCAGCTTGAGTTGTGCGCCAAGACCACGGTCGCGATAGCGGTCACGGACTGCCAGCATGTGCGAGTGCAGATAGGGCTGTGGATTTCCGTCCGTGGAATTCTTTCCGGTTTTCACTCCGGGCAAAGACATGGCGAAACCAACCATCGACTCCGGCGTTCCATTGGGTGCTGCACCGGGAAGATCCGTGTCGAAGGCTCCGATGACCTGGCCGCCTATTTTTTGACCGACGAGGAAGGCTTTGCACGGAATGATGTCGCTATCGTCATAGCCCCATGTCTCAATCTGCATCTGGACACAGGCCTCTAGCTCATCATGGCCGGAGCACGCGCGAATAAGGATCATGGGCGGGGCTCCGATGCGTTGTAGGCGCTTTGGCTCTGTAAATCATTCAGCTTCTTCTTTGCCTTCGTCCAGAGTGCTTCGAGTTCTTCCGGTTTCAAGTCTTCCAATGGCTTTTCTGAAGTTAATTCCATCTCTCTGAATCGCTGGCGGAAGCGAAGATTGCAACCGCGCAGCGCCATTTCGGCGTCGACACCGAGGTGTCGGCCGAGATTGACAACGGTGAAGAGCAGATCACCAAGTTCGGCTTCAACAGCTGCGTTGAGTGCAGGGTCTACGGATTTTTCGGCGGCGGCAGCTTCGGCCTCGAGTTCCGCGGTTTCTTCGGTCAGTTTGGGAAGAAGGTCACGCCAGTGAGGCCAGTCGAAGCCGGATTTCGCCGCCTTCGATCCCAGCTTGGCGGCCTCGGCCAGGGCAGGCATGGCGCGCTGCACTGTGTCGAGACGTGAGATCTGCTCGTTCCCTTCCCCCGGCGCGGCGGGCTTCGACGCTTTCTCTGCGGCCTTGATCTCTTCCCAGTTGCGAAGCACCTTTGCAGCTGACCCTTCGACCAACGCATCAACCACCGCTTCATTGCCCGCGGCACGCGAAGCCTCCTCGCCGAAGACGTGCGGGTGACGGCGGATCAGTTTTCGATTCAGGTGATCGAGAACCTCCGCAATAGTGAAGTGGCCTTCGTTGGCAGCCATCTCTGCATAAAACAGGACCTGAAGCATCAGGTCGCCGAGTTCTTCAGCAAGGTGCGCGAAGTCCCGGCGCTCAATGGCGTCGAAGACTTCATAGGCTTCTTCGAGGGTGTATTTGCGGATGGTGTCGAAAGATTGCTCGCGGTCCCATGGGCATCCGTCGGGAGCGCGGAGGCGCGCCATGATGGCCGCCGACTGCTGAAATAGCTCTGCCGCCCGCCTGGGATCCGTCAGAATCGCGCGATCCGAAGCAGGCGTCGAAGATTGAGGACTATCTGCGTCTCTCGCCCCGTCCATCGAGACTAGTGTACCGCTGGGACCTCAGGCGCGGTCCGCATGCTGCAATGACGCTGCGAGCGATGCGGTCGGGGGCATCGTCCTGTGAGCCGTATACTCAACCTTCGATGATTCGCATTCTGGGTACGGCAATTGCGGGGCTGCTGGGGCTGGCCTTTGGCAGCTTTCTGAACGTGTGCCTCAGCCGTTGGCCCGAGGGAGAGAGCGTCGTCAAGCCTCGGTCGCATTGCCGCAATTGCGAGCGAACGCTGACGTGGTGGGAGAACGTACCGCTGGTGAGTTGGCTCGCGCTGCGGGGGCGCTGCCGGACGTGCAAGGAAAAGATCAGCTGGCGGTATCCGCTTGTCGAGTTGGCAATCGGAACGCTGTGGGCAGTCGTCGTCTGGCAACAAATCAGCTCAGTCGGCTCTTTGCTTCCCTCGTCCACATCCCCTGAAGTTGTTTCGTTCGGCCCTCTCTTTATCGCGCAGTTTCTCGGAACCATTTTCTGGAAAATCGTGTTCATCTGGATCCTCGTCGGTCTGGCCGCCCTCGACGCAGAGTATCTCTGGCTGCCGGACTGGATCACGATCTCAGGTGTCGCAATCGGTTTCGTGCTGACGGTCTGGCGAAATCGGTTCGTATACGGGCTGCCCGGCTACTATGTTCAACAACCCCCGCTGGCTTCGCGCGCCCTCGGTTGTCTCGTTGCCATCATTGCAGCCGGCAGCATCATCCTCCTCATCCGCTGGACCTATTGGCTCGTTCGACGGCGCGAAGGCATTGGGCTAGGCGATGCGAAGCTGATGGCGATGCTGGGTGCATGGCTGGGGCTGTCGGGTGCTTTGCTTTCGTTTGCCATCGGCATCCTGCTGGGGGCCGTGTTCGCGCTGGTGCTGCTCGCGATACCGGCTTCGCGACGAGAATCGGATAGATGGCATCTGTCGAAGCTGCCGCTTGGTACGTTCCTTTGTATCGGGGGAATTATCACTGCGCTTTGGGGACAGCCGATTATTGCTTCCTACTTGCGGTGGGTGGGGTTGTAGGTCAGATTGAGCCTGGCACGCCAGGTAAACAGCAAAAGCAGATCCTTCGTTTCGCTTACCCCATCGCGCAAGACGCGCGACGGGGCCCCAGACATGCTCAACTCAGGATGACATGCTGTGAGGAGGGTGGCGAGACGTCATATCAGCGTGTTCCAGTTCCCTACTTCGGCGGGGTTTGCGCGGCGGCATGGTTCGCTGAGACGGCGGGCGCGTTCGCCAGTTGCGGGTCTTTCAGCAGCCGCTTGGCTTCCTTGCCGTGCTTGCTATCGGGATCGTAATCCATCACCTTCTGGTAATTCGACTTGGCACCGGCAAAATCGCCCAATGCGCGCTGCGCCTCGGCCATTCCCCAATACACCTCGGGGTTTTCGGGATCGGTGACAAGCGCCGACTGGAATCGCGACAACGCAGCCTTCCAGTTCTTCCGGCTCAGTTCGAACGCACCGACGTCTTCGTCTTCCTTTGCTGTTTCCTGGTGAACCGTATCTGGCGCGTTGAGTTTGCGCCGCCCAGTGGGCTTGGCCTCATCGGGGATGTTCACGTCATTGGACCCGGTAAGGCTCGAACTGAATCCGCTGTCGGAGCCGGAAGCGTCCAGAGCGGAATCGTCGGGACTGTGCACCGGGTCGCTATCGTCCTTCAGCAGGCTTGTGGTTACCGTGCTCTCACCATTGCTACTCGTTGCTGCAGGCGGGGCCGCTGGAGCCGGTTCTCCGCTGGTCGGCACCACTGGAACATTATTGGTATCTTCCGGGAAGGGATTGGCCTCGGTGGGCTTTTGCGCGGGTTGTTGCGGCTGGGTGCTCGCGGGGGGCTTCTGTTGAGCGGGCGGTGCTGCCTGTCCTTGCAGGCCAACCGCCCCGATCAAGCCGCATCCGAATCCCAGCACAAGATAGAATCTCAACTTCATTCCAATTCTTTTCGTCTCTCGCCGTTCGTTCCTGTCACTTCAATGTTACGATGCGGTGCATAGAGCATGTTTCAAATTCGATGTTCGTCGACTTGCGAAGGTCATAAAATCTGGCTTGTTGCCGGATTTCACAAGGCGCAAATCGAAGGATCCGGTATTTGGAATACGCTGTTCAGTACCTATCTCACCCCGGGGAAAATCCGTACAACTCATGGCGCTCATCATTCGCTCATCCGCCATCCATGCCGCCGGCTGCTACACCACCGCTGCAGTTCGCAAAGGCACGCGCGTTGCCGAATACACCGGGCCACGCCTCAGCAAAAATGAAGCCGATGCCGCAAACGAGGAGTCGCCCATCACCTATCTCTTTGGACTCGGCGACGGCTCGGTGGTCATCGACGGCCATTGCATGGCCATGTTCATCAATCACAGCTGCGACCCGAATTGTGAGACCGAAGAGATCAAGGGCCGCGTGTGGATCAGGGCTATCCGTAAAATCGAGCCCGGCGAAGAGATTACCTACGACTACTGTCTCTACGACGGGGGCGACGACGAGGCGACCTGCAACTGCGGGGCCGTGCTATGCCGTGGCACCATGTACTCGCCGCAGGAGATACGCCGTCGTAAAGCCGTAGCGAAGAAAGTCAAAAAGAAGAAGACCGCAACACGTCGCACCCGCACCAAGACTCTCCCCGAACCTCGCACGAAGGATGTCATCGAAGAAGAAAACGCGGCTTAGGGCGGAATGCCTTCCTCGGCCAGGCGAGCTGACGAGTAGCGGCCGGTGTAGATTAGGTGCAATGGCCATCGACCGGATTCCGCGAAGCCCTTCGAGATCGCTGGACGGCTTCGTGGCCTTGAACCGGCATCGATCACGATGATGCAAGAACCCGAACAACCTCCGCTGACCGATAAGCAGCTTGAAGTGCTTCGCCGCTTCGCGCTCTTTGAGGTGGGTCGCGACGAAATGTTGGGCGCGCTCAGCGGGGCTTTCGACATCAACTTTGACCCGAAGGAAGAGACCGCCAAGGGCATCACCCTGCGACGCTCCGCCAACAACAACTTCCCCATCCCCGAGCCCGGCATCGTCATCACTCGCGAACATATCTCGAACGCGCTGGAGCATAAACGCTTTGGACTTGTCTCAGAGCGCGACCTTGTCTACTGGGCAACGATTCTGCTCCTCAATGATGCTTATGTCTTTGATCCCGGTGACGAAGATTTGATCGCAGAATGGCTGAACGACATCAGCTTCAATCTCGACGCGGGCTAAATCATTTGCTTGAGCCTGCTGTATGCGAAGTTCTATGCAGTACTCGTCGTTCTGCGCTTGATCATGCGGTAGATCCACAGAATCAACACCGCGCCAAGAATCGACATAATGAAACCAGCAGACTGACCTTGCTTGTACCAGCCGACCAACTGCCCCAGAAAGGTTGCTCCAATCGAGCCCGCGATACCGATGATCATGGTAACGAAAATCCCGCCAGGGTCTTTGCCTGGCATGAGCAGCTTGGCGACAGCACCGACCACTAACCCGATGAGTGCTTCCCATAGAAGCGCAAACATAGACTCTCCTTCTCTCGCCTCGCCGAGGCGCACCAGCATCGTGCGAGTTTCCGGATGGCAGGCTCCGAAGCGTCAGGCAGCTCTTTGCCGCTCGGCCACCTTGGCCAACGCGACAGACAGCGCCGCCCCGCCCAGGGTCTTCACCAGTCCCGGGTGTTGAGCGTAGAAGGCACTTGCCTTATCGATGATCGAAGGATCTGCCTTCTCCGCGTGAGCAGCAATCTGTTGCACGACTTCAGGGGAAACATTTTGAGCCTGTTCAGGCGTAATCGCTCCAGCTCCCCCTCCCAGTAGACTCGCCAGCATTCCGCCGCCAGCTAATTGCGCCACCGTGCCTGGGCCGATCGACGAGATCAATTGATTCACCATTCTGGCTTTCTGCTCGCCATTAGAGCCGCTGAACAAGCTGCCGACCAAGCTTACCGAAAGCAGGCGTCTGATTCGATCGGAACATCGCTGAAAGTCCCTCTGCAATAGCGTTCGATGGAGCGGCTTGTGCGACTTGATCGAAGTGCTCGGTTGCGTTCGCGGCGTTTGGAGTCGAGCCGCTACTGTACTGCTTGAGAACATTGCTGACTTGATCGAGTAAGGCCCATTTAGCGCTCTCCTTGGGGCAGGTTCCCTGCCGGTTAGTTCGCTTTGCGCTGAGGAAACCTCGGTATGCTCCCGAGCAACCCGCCCGTTCTAGGCTGCGGGAATTACGAGTTGTTGTCCCACCTTGATCTTGTCTGGATCATCGAGATGATTTGCCTGGGCAATCACGGGATACTTATTTGCGTCTCCGTAGTAGCGCTTGCTGATCTTGGAGAGGTTATCGCCAGGCTGCACCGTGTAGGTTTGATTGCCTTGACGAAATTCAATGTCATGTTTCAGGTCTTTATAGTTGGGATCGACGGCCTTGATCGAATCCCAGATGCGGTTCTTGCTCGCCTCTGAGACCGCCATCGCTTTTAGAATAAAGCTGGTTGCCGGCAAGACTGACGTTTTGAAGTTCGGCACCCTCTCTCTGAATTGTGTCCAGGACCGGCTGATATTTCTGCTTGAGTTGATCGAGTGGGTCAGGCATGTGCCCTCCTTGGTTGCATGCTGAGATGCAACCCGTTGAACTGAAGACAGAGCGGAACAGATTGTTAATTTTGCCGTGCCTGTCTGTTCCCTTCAGGAAAGTCACCGAAAACTCTCGAACGGCGGTTCGGAGAGCACGCCGATAGCTTTCGTCGTTCTCGTCTTGATGGGAGAAGTCGGCCTTGATCGATCTCAACAGCTTCACTTGCGAAGCCTGGGGCCGACTTGCGCACTTCATCCCGGTGACCGGGCGATCACTTAACTCTGCGATTCTGTTCCTCAGCCGTGCGATCGTCAAGCCGATCTCGACGACACCGGAAGTTTTGACAGCCCCTGCCTAATTGGTGAGTTTCCGGCTTTTCAGAACAACGCTTGAAGTCGATGTTCTCCGCAAATCATTTGCTATAAACGCTGTACCCCGTGACGATACAATCCAACCTAGCGCTTGAATCAAAATCGCTGCGCAAATGGGAGAAGTTGATCGCATGGGTTACCAGGTTCTGGCTCGCAAGTATCGTCCGCAACGGTTTGCCGACGTCGCCGGCCAGGATCACGTAACGCGCACACTATTGAACGCGCTGACGCAGAATCGCATCGCCCACGGCTATATCTTTTCAGGCCATCGCGGTATTGGCAAAACCACGATTGCACGCATCCTCGCCCAGGCGCTGAATTGCCGGACTGAGATCGGCTCGGCACAGCGGCCAACGCCGGAACCCTGCAGCGTGTGCGACTCCTGTGTGGAGATTCGCCAGGGCAACGCGGTCGACGTGATCGAGATCGACGCGGCAACCAACCGCGGCATCGACGAGATTCGCGAGCTGCGCGATGCCGCCCGCTATGCGCCCGCCCGCGACCGCTACAAAATCTACATCCTCGACGAGGCGCATCAGATCACGGAAGCCGCCTTCAATGCCCTGCTGAAGACACTGGAGGAACCGCCATCACACGTCATCTTCATGATGGCGACTACGGAGCCCGAGAACATTCCGCAGACCATCCGGTCGCGCTGCCAACACTTCAGTTTTCATGCAGTCAAGTTCGACGACATTCTGGCGCAGCTCAGGATGATTGCGGGGCAGGAGAATGTTGAGGCTGAAGATGCCGCACTGGCATTGCTGGCTGAGGCTGGCGACGGATCGATGCGCGATGCCCTGAGCATCATGGACCAGGCGATTGCCTCGGCACCGAGCGATGCGAACAATCGCCCGGTGCTCGCGACAGTGCAGATTCGGGAACTGATGGGCTCGGTTCCGAACACCGTCTTCGAGCACCTGCTGGAATCCGTTGCTACGGGCGAGAGCGCTCCGCTGATGATGCAGTTGAATGAGTTGCTCAACGCCGGGCACAGTGCGCAGTCGCTGGCGCGCCAATTGGTTCGCTACCTGCGCAACACCTTGATGGCGAAGCTGGGCGGCGAACAGACCGAGCTGCTGCAGATCTCGGCTGATGAGCGGGCTCGCGTGGCACGTACGGCGATGCTCTTTACCGAGGAAGAGATCACGCGCAACCTGCAGATCATGCTGCGCACCTTCGACGATTTGAATTACCGACAAGAGCAGCGGTTCCATCTTGAGTTGGGCCTGATGAAGCTGGTGCATGCGCAAAGGCTGCTGCCGCTGGAACAGCTGCTCAGCGGAGTAGCAAGTGGAGCACCGGTTCGCAGTGGTGGATCGCCTGCCCCACGCACCCCGGCTGCGCCATCGCGTCCGGCATCGTCAAGCTCGCACGCATCGCCGGCAACGCCCAGCGCACCACCGCCACCGCGCTCTCCATTCGGGTCGGGCCCGGTGATGCAGTCCACGCAGTCCGCGCCGATCGCCGAAAGCCATGCCGTAAGTGGGTCGGTAGCGTTGGCAGGGCTCCGCACTGAGGCAGCGCATGTGGGAGCCGTCATCCAATTCCCCAGTGCCATAGCGCAACACGGCGAGGTTGTAGCGCCCGAAACGGACAGCACTCCTGAGACCGCGCCTGCTCCCGAATTGTCGGCCGCGGTTCCTCCGCCGGCGTCGTCAACCCCGAGCGCTGCTGCCGTTCCTGCCACTGGTCTCACATCCGAGGCAGTGCAGCACGCCATCGTTTCGAGCCTTGCGCAGAACGATCACGCGTCCGCGTCGCAGTTGATCTCGACGGCTCGCTTTACGCTCGAAACAACTAGCCTCCGCATCGAAGTTCCGGGGATCGGCAAAAAGATGCTGGCGCTGACTGTCAATGCCGGTGCAGAGAAAATCATCAAGCAGGAACTGCAGCGGTTGGGAGGGCCAGCGCGATTCATGGTGATCCCCGGTGAGGGCGTAGCATCAACATCGGCAGTGGCGGCGCCCGTGGCCGGAAGCATTCAGCAGGCTGCGCTGGAACATCCGATGGTGCAGCGGGCTAAAGAAATCTTTAACGCCGAAGTGCGCAGCGTGGTTGATCTGCGCAGCAAATAGAACCCAGGAGGCTGCAATGATAAATCCCCTCAAAATGGCCGAGATGCTCTCCCAGGCCAACAAGATGCAGGAGGAGATGCAGAGTAGACTTGCGCAGACGGTGGTCGAGGGCTCAAGTGGCGGCGGCGCCGTGACGGCGACAATGAACGGCAAGAAGGAATTGATCAAGATCAAGATCGATCCCTCGGCCGTTGCCAGCCTCAGCGGCCCCAATCCCGACGTGGAAATGCTGGAGGCCCTTATTGTTGGCGCTGTCAACGACGCCGGCCACAAGGCAGACGAGGCGATTCAATCCAGCGTCAAGGGCGCGCTTGGCGGGCTGAACCTGAACATTCCCGGTCTCGGCTGAACACGCCCCTTCCCGTTCCCAAGTTGAGTTGCAGCTGAGTTGTTGTGAAGTGCAAAGGGCGTAATCGTGTATCGCACCGAAAGGAGGAATTGCTGTGGCACGCTATGCCGAGCCCATGGCCCGGCTCATCGATGAATTGAAGAAGCTTCCCGGGGTGGGAACCAAGACTGCCCAGCGCTTCGCCTTTCACATTCTGCGCTCAGGTGACGAGGATGCCTCGGCTCTGGCCGAGGCCGTGCGCGGACTGAAGGCCAGCTTGCGGTTGTGCTCGATATGCAACAACATCACGGACATTGATCCATGTGCCTATTGCACCAGCACCACGCGCAATCTAGCGGCTGTCTGCGTAGTTGAGGAGCCTACCAACATCGATGCGGTGGAACGGAGCCGGTATCAGGGCGTCTATCACGTGTTGCATGGCACGCTATCGCCGCTGCACGGTGTCGGACCCGACCAGCTGCGCGGGCGCTCGCTGTTGCAGCGTGTGGAGCGCGGCGAAATCGATGAAGTCATCCTTGCCACCAGTCCGACCCTTGAAGGCGAGGCCACCGCAAGTTGGCTGGCGAGCGCTTTGCGGGAATTCAAGGTCCGCATTACGCGGATCGCCACCGGCGTTCCTGCAGGAAGCGACATTGAGTATGCAGACGAGGTCACGATGGCACACGCCATGGAAGGCCGCCACGAGATGAAGCCCTGATAACTAAATGGAGAGATCTAGCCGCGCAGCCGGGTCAGCAGATCCTGGGGATGCACCGGCTTGGCAAGAATCTCAAATTCGTAGCCCTGGGCCCGCGCCTTTTCGAGAAGGTCGGCTGTTGCGGCCTGGCCCTGAGAACAGCAGAATCTTGATCTTCGGCAACAATGCGCGAATCTGGATTGCCGCATCGATGCCGTTGAGATCGGCCATGATCACGTCGGCGATCAGCATGTCCGGTTATAGCTTGAAGCCGTTCCGAGCGCGGCTTCTCCGGAATACACGGCCCTCGCCTGAAAGCCGCTCTGGTTCAAAATCATGGCCAGCGTATCGGCAATGACGCGTTCGTCGTCTACTACAAGAACTTTGGGCTTAACGTGATTATCGGGCATACACTCCTGAACGCCAAAGGGAATGGCGCAAAAGCCTTTCAGTCGAACGCGCCGCGCAGCGAAGCCGAACAGCACCGCTTACGGTACGATCAGCTCGGTAAACACACTGTCAGCATAACATCCTGACACAGGCACAACGAGCAGCCCTCGCGGGCTTGGCTTCTCAGTCTACGGGCGGCTCCGGCATTGCGCAAGACTCGCCATTGTTATTTGCAATCGCTCTAACCTTTTTGACGCAGCCAGAACTGGTAGAGCAGCGGAAACGCGGGATTGTTCCGCGCGGACGCATTTTCTCCGGGTAAAATCCGCGACCAGCAACGTGACTGCGGTACTCTAAACGCGCGGGTTGTTCCCAGAGCAGACGCCGATTCATCCGGGAGCAACGCAACCCTCATAAACTTCAGAAATACCAGTCCCCCCTGCCGAATCATTCGGCAGGTTCCCCAGGCGGAGAGGCACGCATGCACCGGCAGGCATCCAGAACGTCGCGCAGAACCCTGCACCGGAGGCGGCCGAGTCGCCCCAGCAGCGACGCGATCATTCGCGCCGAAAAGATCGAGAAGTACTACTCCCAGCCCAGCCAAAATCGCATCCAGGTCATTTCGCCAACCGATCTGACCATTGTCCCAGGGAAATTGTCGCCCTGCTCGGCCCTTCCGGTTCGGGCAAATCGACCATGCTGCGCATGCTTTCGGGCCTGTCGCGCCCGTCCGCCGGCCAGGTCTATTGGCATGAGAAGCCCATCGCCGAGACCGAAATCAATGTCTCCATCGTCTTCCAGAGTTTTGCCTTGTTTCCGTGGCTAACGGTTCTTGAAAACGTCGAGGCTCCGCTCCAGGCCCGCGGGATCGATCCGGAAGAACGCCGCAACCGCAGCATGCGCATGCTCGACACCGTCGGTCTGGACGGATTCGAATCTGCCTACCCCAAGGAGCTCTCCGGCGGCATGAAGCAGCGCGTCGGCTTTGCCCGCGCCCTCGTCGTGGAGCCGGAAGTCCTGTTCATGGACGAGCCCTTCTCCGCGCTCGATGTCCTGACGGCCGAAAACCTGCGCAGCGAACTTCTGGAACTGTGGGCCAAGAAGACCATGCCCACGCGCTGCGTCTTTATCGTGACCCACAACATTGAAGAAGCTGTGCTGCTGGCCGATCGCATCATCGTCCTGGGCCGCAATCCAGGGCACATTCGTACCGACTTCCGGGTACAGATTCCGCAGCCGCGCGACCGCAAATCCGATTCCTTTACGCAGCTGGTCGACTACATCTACAAGGTGCTCACGCGGCCGGACGTCGCCCCGACCGAGGCACCTGAACATCAACATCCCAGCCCCCGCATCCGCGACCAGCGCCAGATGAAGTACCAGATGCTTCCGCATGCGCGGCCCGGCGGGGTGGCCGGATTGCTGGAACTGCTGCTCGACAAGGGCGGACGCGATGATATCTATCGGCTGGCTGATGATCTTGCCTTCGAGATTGACGACCTGCTGCCGATCGTCGATGCTGCGCAATTGCTTGGTTTTCTCAAGGTCGAGGAAGGCGATGCGTCGATCACGGAAACCGGCACAGAGTTTGCCAACTCCGAGATCTTGCGCCAGAAAGAGCTATTCCGCGACGCCGCGCTCGGGAACGTCCTCCTGCTGCGCCAGATTCGCCGTGCCCTTGAAGCCAAGAGCGACCACACTGTCCCGGAAGACTTCTTCCTCGACATGCTGGATGAGCAGTTCAGCGATGAGGAATCGCGGCGCCAGATTGAAACCGCGGTGAACTGGGGCCGCTATGCCGAGCTGTTCGACTTCGACGCCGCGCGACGCCGCTTCGTAATGCCCGACGCGCTTGATGAAACCGCTGAATCCGGAGGCGATGATTGACGGTCCAGCGCACCTTTGCACGCTCGCTTGTCACCGTTCGCACCTGGCCGTTTTTCATCGATGTGAGCATCGGCCTTTGCGCGCTCGCGGTATTCATGGCCGTCGTGCACACGGCTTCATACTGGCTTGGAACGGCGGTTCCCACCTCTCCTATCTCTGAAAGCGCACGCTCGCTGCCGCTCTACGCGTTGTACTCGGTAACGCGTATCGCGATCGCATACTTTCTCAGCCTGATCTTTGCGGTTGGCTACGGCTATATCGCTGCGCACAATACGCGCGTTGAGGCGTGGATGATCGCAGTTCTCGACATCCTGCAATCCATTCCGGTTCTCAGCTTTCTGCCGCCGGTGTTGCTGGCGATGATTGCACTGGTGCCGCATCATCAGCTTGGCATCGAAATGGGCGTCATTCTGCTGATCTTCACCGGCCAGGTATGGAATCTCGCATTCAGCTTTTACTCGTCGGTGAAGAGCATACCGCGCGAGATGATCGAAGCCTCGCGCATCTATCGCTATTCGGCGTGGCAGCGTTTCTGGCAGCTCGAAATGCCCTACGCCGCGATCGGCCTGGTGTGGAACTCCATCGTTTCCGTCGCCAACGGCTGGTTTGCGCTGATGGCCTGCGAGATGTTTCCACTGAACGGCACCAACTTTCAGCTTCCCGGCCTGGGCAGCTACATCCAGACGGCGACTTACTCCGGCGACGTGCGCGCACTGGTCAGTGGAATTGTCGCAATCGTTCTTATCGTGGTAGCTACCGATCAGTTCATCTGGCGACCGCTGATCGCCTGGAGCGAGAAGTTCAAATTCGAACAGGTGGAAGCGGCCGACCATGTCACATCACCGATTCTCACGCTGCTGCAGCGGTCCGCGCTTGTAAGTGCGATCTCAAGTCGCTTCTGGGGCAGCATCCAGGAGCCCGTCTATCGCCGGCTGGCACGCACGCGGGAGTGCAAGGTTGTTCAGCCGCTCGACCCGGAGCCGGATCGACGCGGCGCCTCCCTTGGCTACTGGGTTGCCGGCGTCGCCTTCGCGATTGTCGTCAGTTGGGGAGTTGTGCAGTGCGCGGTGATGCTGCGCCAGGTTACGCTTGCCGATCTTCGCATGCTGCTCCAGGGCGCCGCCGCCACTTTTCTGCGCGTCAATGTCGCCCTGCTTATCTCCGCGCTTTGGACAGTTCCGATGGGGGTCGCCATCGGCTTCAATCCCCGGCTTGCGCGCATCGTTCAGCCGGTCGCACAGGTGCTGGCGTCCGTTCCGGCGACTGCGTTCTTTCCCATTCTGCTGATTGGATTGCTCAAGATCGGCGGCGGCCCCGGAATCGGCTCCGTCGTACTGATGCTGCTGGGTACGCAATGGTACATCCTGTTCAACGTGATTGCCGGGGCAATGTCCATTCCCTCGGACCTGCGCGAGGCTGCTTCCCTTTACAAGTTCACCCGCTTGCAGCGCTGGACCACGCTAATCTTGCCCGGAATCTTCCCTTATCTCATCACCGGCATGGTCACAGCTTCGGGCGGTGCGTGGAACGCGTCGGTCTTTGCCGAATACGCGAACGTCCAGAACCGCACGATTCAGACGATCGGGCTGGGAGCGCAGATCGATGCCGCAACCGCCGACGGACGCTTCCCCATTTTGCTGCTCGCCACCATCATGATCTCCCTCATGGTGGTTACGATGAATCGACTTGTTTGGCGCCGGCTCTACCGGCTCGCCGAAACCCGGTATAAACTTGAGGGCTAAATAGCACTTCAGCAGGCAGTTGCGATCGGGGGAAGAATGATTCGCGTTGGGCTCATTGGTTTTGGCATGGCGGGCCGCGTGTTCCATGCGCCGCTCATTTCATCCGTCGAAGGTCTCGAACTCGCTGCGGTCGTTGAGCGCACCACAAACAAGGCGGCCGAGCGTTACCCCGAAATCACCACTTATCGCTCAGTTGAAGAGCTACTGGCTGACGCGTCGATCAAGCTGGTTGTCGTAGCCACGCCAAACAGCACCCATTTCCCTATCGCCATGCAGGCGCTTGAAGCGGCAAAAAATGTTGTCGTCGACAAACCGGTGGCTCTGAGCGCCGATGAGGTTGGCCAACTCGCAGAACTCGCCGGCGGCATTGGGCTTCGCCTGTTTCCCTTCCATAATCGGCGCTTTGACGGCGACTTTCTGACAATTCGGAAACTGATGGATGAGCGTTCGCTGGGCCGCCTGGTTCACTTCGAGTCGAGCTTTGACCGATGGCGCCCAGGGCTCTCAAGCAGGGCATGGAAAGAGGAGGCAGACGAAGGCGGCATTCTGCACGACATCGGCACCCACCTGGTCGACCAGGCGCTGGTTCTCTTCGGACAGCCTTCGGCCGTTGGGGCGGATATCAGGCGCGAGCGCGACGGCGACGGCGCAAACGACGCAATCACCATCCGGCTGCATTACTTAACGGGATTCTCTGTCACGCTGGGGGCCAACTGCCTGTCGTCTCTCGCCCGTCCACGTTTCCACCTGCGCGGCACGCGCGGAAATTTCTGGAAGTGGGGATTGGATCCGCAGGAGGATGCCCTTGGCAAGATCACGAAAATTACAGAAACCAAATGGGGCCAGGAGGCGGCCGATCACTGGGGCACAATGAGCGCGGATGTCAATGGCGGCTTGGCTACCCAGCCGGTGCCTTCTGCAACGGGAGATTACCGGCTCTTCTATGCAGGCGTTCGCGATGTTCTGCTGGGCAATGCGGCAGCACCTCCCGTCACGCCGACAGATGCATGGCGGGTTGCGCGGGTGCTGGAGTGGGCGAAACAAAGCTCCGATGAGCACCGCGCTATTGAGTGCGACTGGAGCGGTGAACCGGGCTGATCAGCGGGGCAGTTTTACGGCCTGCTTCTCGACCAGCGGCACCCAGAACCGGAAGATACTTCCCTGCTCCGGGTTGCTCTCTACCGCAATTCCACCACCATGGGCCAGCATGATGGCGCGGGCGATAGCCAGCCCCATGCCGGTTCCTTTGCCGAGTTTGGTGCCCTTTTTGCCGCGATAGAATTTTTCAAAGATGTGGGGCAGATCGACCTTGTCGATCCCCTGGCCGTTGTCTTCCACTTCGAATTCCACGCGGCCATCGACGCGCCGGCTGCGCAGAACGATACGGCTTTCGGGGGGCGAATAGAGTGCCGCGTTCTCGATGAGGTGGCGAAACACTCGGCCAAGCAGCCTGGCATCGAACCACACCGGTCTGTCTGGCTCCTGCACCATGAATATGACCTGGTGGCGCCCCAGCACTGTGTGTGATTCCTCCACTGCATGCTCGAGCAGCGTTCGCGTATGCTGCGGCCCAGCCTGCACTTTTATCACGTTGGCATCGAGTTCCGCCATCTCCACGGCCTCGCCGATCAAGGCATCGAGGCGCGCGGATTCTTCGTCAACCACGGTGGCCAATTCCCTGCGTAAAGCGTCGTCGAGCCCCTGATCCTGCGTCAGCGTCGTTGCCGCAGCGCGAATCGAGGTGAGCGGCGTACGCAATTCGTGTGTCAGTGAATCAATAAGCGCCGCCCGCAACCGTTCACCCTCGCGGGATGCCTCCATGCGTGCGCTTGCCTCGATCGCGATGGCCCGCGTCAGGGCAATACCTACCTGCGCGCATACTGCCGTGGCTACCTCGCGCGACAGATTCGCGGGTCTCCATGCCATTGCACCCACGGCACGCACCCCCACCATCAGAGCATGAGCCTCAAATCCGTCCTGCGATGCAATTGCCGCGTGCGAGCCGCCAATTACCTCGCGCAGATTCGCTTTGAACAACTGCGGCAACTCCGCGAGCGTTGACACGTATTGATCCCGATCCTGGACGTACAAGACAACACTCTTGAGCGCGAATATCTTTGCCACCAGGGCCGGCAAATCGCGAATGAGCCCAGCCGCATCTTCATGCAGAATCATTTCCTGGCTCAGCAGGTAGAGGCGTTCAACGTCCTCGCGGCGTTGCTCAGCCTGCTCTTTTTGCTTGCGGGCCCGTTCTGCCACGCGTCCGGCGACGAGAGAGCTCACGGCAAACGTAAACATCGACACCCATTCCTGCGGACCAGCAAGGACAAAGGTGTGAATGGGCGGCAAGAAGAAGTAATCGAATGAGACCGCACAGAGCAGCGCGCTGTAAAGGGAGATCACCAGTCCGGCCTGCGTCGCCGTCACCACCACGACGACCAGGAACACCATACCAGCAGTCGTCGCTCGCGCATTCGTCATCGCCAGAGCAATTGTTGTCAGTACCGCGGCCAGCGTGGCGCCCAGCCACTGCAGATAGTGTTGCGGCTTGGGTTTGAGTTGCATGGTCGTCTCATCCGGAATGATACGCGGGCCACCGGATGATGTAAGCTTCCGGTGGAAGAAGAACGAAAATGCCGGGCAGAATTCTAGTTATCGACGACGAACCGCAAATTACACGCGTACTGCGTGCCGCCTTGTCCGCTCAGGCCTTTGACGTCCGCACCGCCAATGATCCTGAAGAGGGCCTCCGTATTTTCGCGGAGTGGCCGCCCGATCTGGTGATCACGGACCTGATGATGCCCGGACTCAGCGGCGTTGAAGTCTGCCGCGCCATTCGCACAACGTCCTCCACCCCAATCCTCGTGCTCTCAGTGCGCGATCACGAGCGCGCCAAGATCGAAGCGCTCGACTCCGGCGCCGACGACTATGTCACCAAACCCTTTAGCATTCAGGAACTCCAGGCGCGTGTGCGGGCTCATATGCGGCGGGCCCCGGAGCGCACCGAATCTGCCATCGTCACAGGCGATTTTGTCATTGATGCCGCGGCGCACAGTATCGAGGTCGCCGGCAAACACATCCACCTGACGCCAAAGGAATTTGAGCTTCTTCTTCACTTGGCGCGGCATGCGGGCAAGGTGATAACGCATCGCGCGCTGCTTACCGCCGTCTGGGGAGCGCAATCGGCCCACCAGCCCGAGTATCTCCGCGTCTTTGTCGGTCAGCTTCGCAAGAAACTCGAAGCCGAGACCGGCAAGCAGTATATCCAGACCGAGCCGTGGGTTGGCTACCGCTTTGTCCCCGAGGGCTTCAACGACAAAGGGGAGTAGCAGAGTCTACTTCTGTTGCGCTGGATTCAGATGGCCTGCCTTGGTCCATCTTTATGTTTCCTTTAGATTTCCCTTCCGCGAATACAACGCAATAACTTGCAAAATCGACTCTGGAATCACACGAGCTTTAGTAGGCTTCGTCGCGTTCTGAAACGAGGGTCCTCGCATGCAAGATCTCACGATGCTTTTCTTCACCGCCGTTTTCTTTGCCGTGGCCTTTCTGTACGTCAAGGCCTGTCAGAAGTTGAGGTAAACCATGGACCTCGTCACTGTAGTGGCTCTTCTGCTCTCGGTCCTCATGCTTGTTTATCTCGCAGCCTCTCTGCTGTTTCCGGAGAAATTCTGACATGTCTGCCAATGGCTGGTTTCAATTCCTATTCTTCTCGGTGGTCCTGCTCCTGACAGTGCGCCCGGTCGGCATGTACCTTGTGCGCGTACTTGAAGGACAACGGACATGGCTCGATCCCATTCTCCGCCCCATCGAGCGCCTTATCTACAGAATCTGCGGAGTCAACGCTGATCACGAGATGAACTGGCGGCAATACGCTTTTGCGATGCTCGGCTTCTCGGCCGTGACTATGGTGTTGACGTACATAATTCAGCGCGCACAGGCAGTGCTGCCCTGGAACCCGCAGCATCTCCCCGGCGTTGGTGCTGACCTGGCGTGGAATACGGCTGCCAGCTTTACAACCAACACCAACTGGCAGTTCTACACGCCGGAATCGACCATGAGCTATCTCACCGAGATGGCTGGCCTGGCAACCCACAACTTCTTCTCCGCCGCCGTCGGTATCGTGGTGGCCATCGCCCTGGTGCGCGCCATCAAGCGCACTTCCTCGGCAACCATCGGCAACTTCTGGGTAGATACCACGCGAACCCTGCTCTACATCCTGCTACCCGCCTCGGTGATCTACGCGCTGTTGCTGGTTGCGCAAGGCGTACCGCAGAACCTTCATGCATACACTGTTGCTCACACGCTTGAGGGGCAGACCCAGACCATCGCGCAAGGGCCCGTCGCTTCGCAGGAAGCCATCAAGATGCTGGGCACCAATGGCGGTGGATTCTTCAATGCCAACAGTTCTCATCCGTTCGAGAATCCGACACCCTTCTCGAACTTCCTGCAGATCCTCTCCATCTTCATCATTCCTGCCGGCCTTACTTATGCGTTGGGACGCATGACTGGATCGCCGGGCCACGGATGGGCTGTATTCGCAGCCATGTATGTGTTGTTTGCCGCAGGATTCGCGACGCTCTACTGGGCTGAGGCACATCCGCATCCGCTGATCCATGGGGCGGCACAAACAGCAACGGCAACGGCTCCCGGCGGCAACATGGAGGGCAAGGAAGTCCGTAACGGCATAGCCGAAACTGCACTCTTCGCCACCATCACGACCGACGCAAGTTGTGGTGCGGTAAATGGCATGCACGACAGCTTCACGCCTCTCGGAGGACTTGTTCCGCTCACCAACATCATGCTCGGCGAAGTAATCTTCGGCGGCGTTGGCGCGGGACTCTACGGCATGCTGATCTTCGTCGTACAGGCTGTATTCATTGCCGGCCTGATGGTGGGACGCACCCCTGAGTATCTGGGCAAAAAGATCGAATCCTACGACGTGAAGATGGCTATGCTCTATGTGCTCATCTTCCCCTTGATCATTCTCTCGCTCACCGCAATTTTTGTGCTGATGCCGAACGTGGGCCTCGGCACCACTAACAATGCAGGGCCGCATGGTTTCAGCGAAGTCCTCTACGCCTTTACCTCCGGCGCGGGCAACAACGGTTCTGCGTTCGCGGGCCTTGGCCCGAACTGGTGGTACAACGTCACAATGGGTTGGGACATGCTCATCGGGCGCTTCTTGATGATGCTGCCTGTCCTCGCGCTTGCCGGCAACCTTGCGCAGAAGAAGAGCGTTCCGCCTTCCCCAGGCACTTTCCCCGTCAACACTCCGTTGTTCACCGTGCTGCTCGTCGGCGTCGTGCTGATTCTGGGCGCGCTTACGTTCTTCCCGGCGCTTAGCCTGGGACCGATCCTAGAACATCTTCAACTGAAATCCGGACAGCTTTTCTGAGGAGACCTGACATGAGTTTTTACGACAAATTGAATTCTCCTGCGCAGGCTGAAGCTCATTCGGATTCAGCAGCTGCCACATCAGCGACAGCGCCTCCGCTGCCCCCGGAGCACCACGAGCATCGCAGAAAGAAATCGACACCTGGCGTGGTGGAACAAAAAAGTCTCTGGAACACCGCCATCATCCGGCAGGCTCTGATTGACTCGTTTCGCAAGCTCGATCCACGCTGGATGGTCAAGAACCCGGTCATGTTTGTCGTGGAAGTAGGCAGCGTGCTGACATCGGCATTGCTGATCGACAACACGATCCACCATCGCGTCGGATTCGGATTCAATCTCCAGATCACGCTCTGGCTCTGGTTCACGGTGCTGTTTGCCAACTTTGCAGAGGCGATGGCCGAGGGACGTGGCAAGGCGCAAGCCGAAACGCTCCGCAAAGCCAAGGGCGAAACCATCGCGCAGCGCTATAACGCTTCTGGAGCGCTGGAGCAAGTGGCCAGCGGATTGCTTCGCGCCGGAGACGTCATCTACGTGCCGGCCGGAAACTACATCGCAGGCGACGGCGAAGTCATCGAAGGCGTTGCCTCAGTGGACGAATCGGCCATCACCGGTGAATCCGCTCCCGTGATCCGCGAAGCCGGTGGCGATCGCTCCGCCGTGACAGGCGGCACCAAAGTGCTGTCGGATTGGGTGAAGATCCGCATCACTTCGAATCCCGGCGAAACGTTCCTTGACCGCATGATCGCCTTGGTGGAGGGTGCTACGCGGCAGAAGACGCCCAATGAAATTGCGCTCTCGATTCTGCTCTCGGGCCTGACGATCGTCTTCCTGCTCGCTGTGGTGACACTGCAGCCGTTTGCCATCTATTCCAAGGCTCCGCAGACAGTGTTTGTGCTGGTCTCGCTTCTGGTTTGCCTGATTCCGACGACGATTGGCGGGTTGCTCTCAGCCATCGGGATCGCAGGCATGGATCGCCTGGTGCAGTACAACGTGCTCGCCATGAGCGGCCGCGCGGTTGAGGCGGCTGGTGATGTAAACACGCTGCTGCTCGACAAAACCGGCACCATTACGCTGGGTAATCGCCAGGCCACGGAATTCATCCCGGCGCCTGACGTGACAGCGGAACGACTGGCAGACGCTGCACAACTCGCATCCCTGTCAGACGAGACGCCGGAGGGCCGGTCGATTGTCGTATTGGCGAAGGAAAAGTACAACCTGCGCGGTCGCGATCTGGGCGGCATTCATGCGGAGTTCGTTCCCTTCTCTGCGCAGTCGCGTATGAGCGGCGTCAACCTGCCAGGCGTTCGGATCCGCAAAGGTTCCGCGGATGCTATCGCGCGCTTCCTTGAAGACCAGGGATCCTCGTTGCCGAAGAAAGTCCGCGATGCTGTGGAAGAAATCGCACGAGCTGGCGGCACGCCGCTGGTCGTGGCGGAAAATTCTTCGGCTCTCGGCGTCATTTATCTGAAAGACATCGTGAAGGGCGGACTCAAGGAGCGCCTTGCGCGCCTGCGTGCCATGGGTATTCGCACCATCATGATCACGGGTGACAATCCGCTCACCGCGGCTGTGATTGCGCGTGAGGCCGGCGTCGACGACTTCTTGGCCGAAGCCAAACCCAAGGACAAGATGGACCTGATCAAGCGCGAACAAGCGAAAGGCAAACTTGTCGCCATGACCGGAGACGGCACAAACGATGCGCCCGCTCTGGCACAAGCGGATGTGGGCGTTGCCATGAACTCCGGCACACAGGCAGCGAAAGAAGCCGGAAACATGGTCGACCTTGACTCGAACCCGACGAAGCTCATCGAAATCGTCGAGATCGGCAAACAGTTGCTGATGACGCGGGGCGCCCTCACAACGTTTTCCATTGCCAACGATGTGGCCAAGTACTTCGCGATTATTCCAGCGATGTTTTCGGTCGCCTTCCCGGTGCTGAATGCGCTCAACATCATGCACCTGCATTCGCCGCAGTCGGCGATCTTGTCCGCCGTGGTCTTTAACGCCATCATCATCGTGGCGCTCATCCCCCTGGCCCTGCGCGGTGTGAAATACGAACCCAAGGCTGCTGAAGCCCTGCTACGGCGCAACCTGCTTATCTATGGTGTCGGCGGCGTCATCATTCCATTCATCGGCATCAAGGCCATCGACATGCTGCTCGTGGCCATGCACCTGGCCTAAGGAGATCACAACATGCACGCAACCGCCACAATGTCCGCATCTGCGCCGAGCCATACAGCACCTGCGACGCACTCCGTCTGGAGTACTTCCATCCGTTTCACGCTGCTCACAACGCTGCTCTTCGGTATCGGATATCCGTTAGTCGTCACGGGAATCGCCGGCACCATCTTTCCGCACCAGGCTGCAGGCAGTCTCATTCTGAAGGACGGCCAGGTCATCGGCTCCGAATTGCTTGCACAGAGCTTTACCTCTGATCGCTACTTCCACCCGCGCCCCTCAGCAGCCGGCAACGGATATGACCCAACGTCTTCAGGAGGGTCAAATCTGGCGCAGTCGAATGCCAAGCTCGTGCAGAGGATACAGGGCGATATCGACAAGCTGTCTGCGGAGAACCCCGGCCACCCGGTGCCGATCGATGCTGTGACAACTTCCGGTTCGGGACTGGATCCCGACATCACACCCGACAACGCGGACTTCCAGGCCGCTCGTATCGCAAAGGCACGCGGACTCAGCGAGGCTCAGGTCAACCAACTGATCCAACAGCACACCACAAGCCGCACCCTGGGCCTGCTCGGCGAACCGCGCGTCAACGTGCTTGAACTCAACATGGCTCTCAACAACCTCTCCAAATAGCTCTCCATCGGCTTCCCCTGGAAAATTGGGGGAGGATCACATCCTCCCCCGCCTTTTTCTCCGATCTTCCAACCCTGATTGCTACGGCCTGATTCACTTGGCTTCGCGATCACCAGCGCGCGCCAAGTTGCTGGCAGAATTCCAGGGCCGTGGAATCTTCCCGCACCTCATCGAACAATGGCATTGGCAACTCGGTCACTCGCATTACCCGCTCTGACATAGCTCTCTTGATGAAACTGATGGCCGTGTCGTATTCGCGCAATCCCAGGTGAGCTGTTCCTATATCGAGAGGAGAAATGTAGCGAGAGGTTGATGCCTCCTCCAACTTAGCGATAATTTCTCTGGCCTCCGATTGCTGGCCACTGCGCGCTTTCGCAAATGCCAACAGGCCGAGATGCATTCCCGAGCTTCCCGTTGCCTCAAGCGTTGCTGACAAGCACTGGTCCGCCTCCGCAGCGTCTCCCTTTTGAATCAGTACGTGTGCCAGAAACCATGAGGCAATCGGAGACGCCTTGTGGAAGTTCATCGTTCTACGGCACTCGCGCATGGCTTCATCGAATCTGCGTGCGCGATACAGGGTGTATCCCAAAAACGCTGCTGGTCCAACTGACAACGGATCGCATCGTTGTGCCTCGGCAGAATGGTGAACGGCTTCGTCGTGGCGACCTACGATGGACAACAAATTGGCATACCACTGGTGAGTCACGGCGTATTCGGGACTGAGTTGCAGCGCTCGCACGTACTGCTCCTCCGCTAGGCGCCAGTCCCAGTCAAATCCCTTCGTGATATCGGCCAATGCAGTGATCGCCTCGGCACGAGACGCGTTGATCTCAAGCGCCGCGTTGGCAGCCGCTCGGGCCAGGGGGTAGACGTCGGTCGCGGCCTTCAACCCGTGGATACCCTGCAGTACGTAGCAATACGCCAGCCCCACAAATGGTGGCGCAAATGCCGCGTCGCAATCAATCGCCCGCTGGAAGAGGTCGATCGCCTCCTCGTAACTCCTGGCGGTCTTCTTGTTCCAGTGGTGCCGCCCGCGCAGGAAGTACCGGACTGCTTCAGGATCGGGTGCGTGAGATTTAGTCCTGGTCGCTTCCTGAGCGGTTGGGGCTACGAATCGATAACCCTTACCTTGGACCGTCTCAATCAGACGCGGCTTCGCAACATCATCTCCCAGCGCCTTCCGAAGCTTCCTTACCGCGGTATTGACGGCGCTTTCACTCTCCAGGTAGTGGTTCACTCCCCAGATCTGAGCCACGATCTCATCGCGCGTCACGAGCCGGGAGCGGTTGCGGGCCAGTAGGATCAACAGCTCCATTGGAATCCGCTCAAGGCGAACGGGCTTGCCATGCTCGCGCAGTTGGAAAGCCTTCTCATCAATCTCGAAGCTTTCGAATCGCATGGGGACCTCTGACGGAATCTTCAGCCTTTCTTCAGATGCTGTCCATTGAAATCCGGGCGAACTGCCCCTAGCATCATCCTCGAACGCGGCACCTGAGCGTGTACAGGAGGTCCAGAGTGAATTTCACCAGAACAGCCCTCGCCGCGGTTGCAATCCTATTTGCCACCGCAGTTGTTCCTGCCAAAGGGCAGGAACATCCCCCGTGTTCCAACGCGACCCTTCGTGGGAACTATGCCTTCACGATCACAGGTCAAATTCTTGCCCCCGCACCGGCTGCCGGAGCCGTTTCCGGAGTTGCCTTGACCCACTTCGACGGCGACGGGAACATGACGCAGGTTGATCATGTTGTCCACAACGGAGTCACTCCCGCAGAAATTTGGCGGCCCGGAAGCGGTCCTTATCACATCAATGACGATTGCACTGGCTGGATGACGATCACTGCCCATCCTACTGTGGCATCGGATGGCGGCCCCGATCTGCAGCTCTACTTCGTGGTCGGCGACAATGGGAATGACATTAAAACTGTTGTCAGTGGCTCTCCTAGTTCGCCGATGTTCAGTGCGGTCATCACCAGTACAGGGACCAAACTCTACCAGTTCCCGAGCGAGTTGCCATGGTAATCCGTGCCACCTTACGATCATCGGGCCCCGAAATCGATTACATCTTGCCCGAACCGGGCTGGACTGCAGCGAGACGGGGCCTCTAGGGTCCACAAATGGACGTGCAACCGCGCCATCGAATATCCTTGCCTTTCACGCTAATCCGCACACCCGATTGGCCCAAACGATGCGCGCATCGCTCTTCATCACCTGCTACAACGACACGCTCTTTCCTGAAACCGGGCGTGCCGTGGTGCGGTTGCTTGAGCGGCTTGGCGTAGAGCTTGACTTCCTGCCCGCGCAAACCTGCTGTGGACAGATGCATGCAAACACCGGCTTCCGTACCGAGGCTTTTTCGCAGGCCAAGCGTTTTGTCCGCATGTATAGCGACACGGATTGCGTGGTGATTCCCTCCTCCTCCTGCGTCGCGATGATTCGCGACCAGTATCACGGCTTGTTTGAGGAATTGGGGAATGAGGAGCTACGGAAGCAGTTCTCCACGCTTTCGCCGCGCGTTTTTGAACTCAGCGAGTTTCTCATTGACAAGCTTGGCATCGAAGACGTGGGCGCGTACTTTCCGCACCGTGTCACCTATCATGCAAGTTGCCACGGGTTGCGCGGCCTGCACGTGGGCGACCGGCCATTCCGGCTGCTAAATCATGTGCGTGGTCTCGAACTTGTCCCCCTCGCCAACCTTGAACGCTGCTGCGGATTCGGCGGAACGTTCTCCGTGAAAAATGCCGAGGTTTCAACGGCAATGCTGGACGCCAAGCTCACCGACGTGCTCGCGACAGGCGCCGAGTATTGCACGGCTCTCGACAACAGCTGTCTGATGCACCTCGGCGGAGCGCTGCATCGCCAGAACAAAAACCTCCAGACCATCCATATTGCCGGCATTCTTGCCAGCACCCCAGAGAATCCGCACGAGGCGACGGCGTGAGCAACCGCGTCCATCAGACCGCGCCAATAATGGACCCGCGCATCGCGCCGCCATTCCCGACCGCGGCGTTCACGATCCTGAAGAATACGCAGCTGCGTAAGAACGTCGCCCACGCGACCGATGTGATCCAGGCAAAGCGAAACAACCTGGTTGCCGAAAAGCGAGACTGGCAGGAACTGCGCACCTCGGCCGCAGCCATTCGCGCGCACGCACTTGCGAACCTTGCCACTTACCTCGAGCAATTCGAGACCAATTGCAGCGCGGCCGGCGGGACTGTCCACTGGGCTCGCGATGCCGCTGAAGCTCGCGACATCATCCTCGGAATTCTCCGCGAGGAAAACGCCAGCGAGGTCATCAAGATCAAAACGATGACATCGGCCGAGATTCAGCTCAACCCCGCGCTCGAAGCGGCAGGCATCGCCGCCATCGAAACAGATCTCGCCGAACTCATCCTGCAACTTGGCGATGACGACCCCTCGCACATTGTGGTTCCTGCGTTACACGTCAATCGCCGTCAGGTGCGCGAAATCTTTGCGCGAAGCATGGGCTTGCCTGAGCTATCCGACGATCCGCAAGCCCTCACTGCCGCTGCCCGCGCCTACCTCCGCAGGAAATTCCTCAGTGTAGCCACGGCGATCAGCGGCGCGAATTTTCTAATCGCAGAAACCGGATCGGTGGCCATCATCGAATCCGAAGGCAACGGCCGCATGTGCCTCACGTTGCCCCTCACTCTCATTACGCTGGCAGGCATTGAAAAGGTTATTCCGCGATTCGCTGATCTCGAGGTGCTACTGCAGGTTCTTGCGCGCTCTGCAACTGGCGAGCGGATGAACCCCTATACTTCGCTCTGGTCCGGCGTCACGCCAGGCGACGGGCCGCAACGCTTCCATGTTGTGCTGCTGGACAATGGCCGTTCTGAGATTCTTGCGCGCAAGGTGGAGCGGCAGACGCTTCAATGCATCCGCTGCGCCGCCTGCCTAAACACGTGCCCCGTCTATCGGCAAACCGGCGGACACGCCTATGGCTCGCCGTATGCGGGTCCTATCGGCGCGATCCTGACCCCACAGCTCGAGCATATGCGGCACGCACAGTCGCTGCCCTATGCATCATCGCTCTGTGGCGCCTGCTACGAGGTCTGCCCGGTCAAAATCAACATTCCCGAAGTGCTCATTGAACTCCGCGCGCAGGTCGTGAATCAGGAACGCTCGCAGGCAACGCGATGGTTCGATCCGATGTATATCGGGATGAAGGCAGGCGATTTTGCTTTCGCCAGCGCATCGCGTTTTCGACTCGCGCAACGAATGGGCCGCATCGGTCTTCGTTTCTTTACGGGCAAAGATGGATGGATTTCACACCTGCCGAGCCTCGGTGCCCGGTGGACGATGTCGAGGGATCTTCGGGCGCTTCCTGACCAGACCTTCCGCGATTGGTGGGCGGCGCGCGACGCAAGCCCCGGCAAGGAGGCACGATGACAACATCCTCTTCGCGCCAGGCCATACTTGACCGCATCCGTGCTGCTACGCTGACTGATTCCAACAGCTACGCCGACATGCCGCACAACTATATTCATCATGGTGCACTCGATGCTGCGGGACGCCTGCAGCTCGTGACCGAGCGCCTGCGCGAGTACGGCGCGGAGGTCGTAGAATCCTCAACCGGCGACCTGCCTGCAATCATCGTGCACCAGCTTCAATCGAGCGGCCGACACCGTTTCGTAGCACCGCCGGGTCCGCCGGCAGAATGGCTCGGGGCCGGCCTTGACTGGAAGATCGACAACAATTTAAGTAATGAGGAGATTGAACTTTGCGACGGAGTTGTAACCGCAGCCTCCGCCGGCGTTGCCGACTCGGGAACCATCGTCCTGCATCACGGGGCCAGCGAGGGACGGCGCGTTATAACGCTTCTGCCGGATTTTCATCTTTGCGTTCTACGCGCCTCGCAGATTGTCGAGACTTTGCCCGAGTACTTTGCGCGCTTCCCGCAACCGCCGCGACTCGCCACCTACATCTCCGGCCCCAGCGCGACTGCGGATATTGAAATGACCCGCATCAAGGGCGTACACGGACCACGTTTTCTGAGCGTGATCCTCGTGCACGATGAAATTTAGTGGATTCACGATCGTATCGGACGCTCGGCCGTTTCAGCGTAGAGATACAATCGTCAACGGACGAGGCAGCCGGCATGAGCCAATCAGAATCAGCACTTTTCGATCAGGCAGCGCACATTCTCAATCAATTCCAGATTGAAATCCCTTCATGGGGATTTGCCAACACTGGCACACGCTTCGGCAAATTTGTTCAGGCCGCCGCCGCGTCTACTTTGGATGAGAAGTTCTCTGACGCTGCGGAAGTTCACCGCATCACTGGCGCTACGCCAACGCTTGCGCTGCACGTCTTGTGGGATCTGCCGCGCGGACTCGCCGACATCACGGAGGTGCAGGATCTTGAACGTCGCACGGGGATCCGGGCAGGCTCGATCAATCCCAATCTCTTTCAGGATCAGCAATACAAATTTGGCTCCCTTTGCAATCCATCCGCGGAGATCCGAGAAGGCGCGCTCAAGCACGTTGTCGATTCCATCGAAATTGCCAGGCGTCTCAGTTCGCGCGATATCTCCTTGTGGCTAGCCGACGGCTCCAACTATCCCGGCACGCAGTCCATCCGCAAGCGAATAGAGTGGCTGCAAGCCGCAGTCAGTTCCGCACACCAGCACCTTGCTCCGGATCAACGCCTGCTTGTCGAATACAAACCATTTGAACCTGCCTTCTACCACACCGATATTGCCGACTGGGGCATGTCAGCGCACCTTTGCCGTGCGGCCGGCCCACAGGCCTTCGTTCTCGTTGATACCGGCCACCACTATCTTTCGCAGAACATCGAGCAAATTGTTGCGTGGCTTCTCCACCTTGACCTGCTTGGCGGATTCCACTTCAACGATCGCCGCTATGCCGATGACGACCTTACGCTTGGATCCATTGACCCATACCAGGTGTTCCGTATCTTTCATGAAATCTGCCAGCAGTTGCAGTCCCGCCAGTCCAAAAGTCCGCTCGATGCAATCGCTTTCATGATTGACCAGAGCCACAACCTGAAAGGCAAGATCGAGGCCATGGTGCAGACGGTCGTGACGGCACAGGAACTCTGGTTAAAAGCTGCCCTCATTGATCGCGACCGGCTTGCCGCACTCCAGCAATCCTGTGATCTGGTGGCCGCCGAGGAGCTTTTCCGCGGCGCATTCTGGCGGGACGTTCGCCCGCTGGTTGCCGCCTGGCGCGAGTCCCGAGGTCTGGCTGCCGACCCGCTTGCCGCGCTCCGCGAAGGCGGATACGTCGAACGCATCACCCGCGAGCGCGCCAGCCGGCTTTCGGCCGTAAGCAGTTACGCCTAAGCGGCTCCACAATTGGTTCAGCCATTTCCAAAATAGACGGCCTGCGGTTGGGAGCCACACAAAATGCATTTCAATTTGCTGAACTGATTCCGTCACTGCGCTTCATTATCCGTTCGGCTAGCTTGATACAGCCGTACATGATGGCAAGATCCAGCAGACCGAACGGGAGAAGAACCACTCCTGGATAGTTGGTGTTCGTCCATGGAATAAACAAGACCAGAGGGAGATGAAGCAAGACCAACGTGGCAATTGTTGTCCAGAACCACATGTGCTTCTTCAAATCCCAGCTCATCCAGACAACAAGTACAATCATTCCAACAGAGCCTGCTGCAGCCCTTCCCTTTGCCGGATCACCCAAGTATGCAAAGAAAAGGAAAAATGGTAACGCACACAACAACGCCACAACGGCTGATTCTCGAGTCAGCCTGCCGAATGGACTCCGATCTTCGGCGTCTTCCATTTCAGTCATACTTAGGTTCCTTCATGCAAAGTTGGTAGCCATTGTACAGACTCCCTAGGTCATGCGCGGTTGAAAGGCCACTGAAGATGTATTCCGGCAGTAGAATCGAAGTCTGGGTCTTGATCAATTCCCTGATCGGTGGTGCACCATGACGCAGGCAACTCTCGCAACCGCAACTCTCCGCTTCCTCGAGGACCGCTGGGATCCGGCCGTCGCCGCCACCCTCGATGAGCCCGAACTTCTCCGCTATCGCTCCAACCTGCTCGGCTCAGACCTGCGCATCACCAACTTCGCAGGCGGAAACACCAGTTCGAAGGTCATTGAGACAGATCCGCTGACCGGTGCAGAAGTTGAAGTGCTCTGGGTAAAGGGTTCGGGCGGCGACCTCGGCAGCATCAAGCGCACAGGCTTTGCCACGCTCTACCAGGAGAAGCTGCTCGCGCTCGAGCGCAGCTACAAGGGAGTCGACACCGAAGACGACATGGTGGCGATGTACCCGCTCTGCACCATCCGCAACAATCCTGTTGCCGCGTCTATCGATACGCCTCTGCATGGCTTTCTGCCATTTCCGCATGTCGACCATCTTCATCCCGACTGGGGCATCGCACTGGCCGCCTCTGCCAATGGCAAAACAAAAATGGAAGAGTTCAATCGAGAATTCAACCATTCGCTTATCTGGATTCCATGGCAACGTCCCGGATTCGAACTGGGCCTGATGATGCGGAAGGCCGTGCGCGACAATCCCGGATGCGATGGCATTGCCCTGGGCGGCCATGGTCTCTTCACCTGGGGGCAAACGCAGCGTGAGTGCTACCTGAAAACGCTGACCATCATCGACCAGATCGGGCAGTTCATCGCGCGCAACGGAGAAGCAAAGGGAACCGCACGTTTTGGCGGAGAAGTGGTCCCCTCGCGCGCCGATCGGAAAGAGATAGCACTGGAGATTGCGCCCTACCTCCGCGGCCGCGTCAGTTCGCAGAATCGCTGGATCGCCAGTTTCAGCGATGCGCCTGATGTGCTGCAATTCGTCAATTCCGCGAATGCTGAAGAACTGGCCTATCTCGGCACCAGTTGTCCAGACCACTTCATCCGCACCAAGATCCGTCCGATGTTCGTGCCATGGTCGAAGAACGACAGTGTCGCCGATCTCAAAGCGCACATCGATCGATCGCTGACCGAGTATCGGGAGCAGTACTACGCCTACTATCACTATTTCGCCACGCCAGATTCACCAAAGCTCCGCGATCCCAGCCCGACCGTTGTTCTTATCCCCGGCCTCGGCATGTTCAGCTTCGGGAAAAACAAGACAGAGGCACGCATCGTCGGGGAGTTCTATACCAACGCGATTCATGTGATCGAAGGGGCAACCCTCTTGTCTGAAGGCGAGGTTTCGGGCCCGCTTCCCCAGTGCGGCGGCTCGATGGATCCTGCAAGCTTCAAGACCTTCAGCAACTACGTCGCGCTTCCGCCGATCGAGGCGTTCCGCATCGAATACTGGGCGATGGAAGAGGCCAAGCTCCGCCGTCAGCCGCCCGAGAAAGAACTCAGCCGCCGCATCGCACTCGTCGTCGGGGGAGGCAGCGGCATTGGCCGCGAGGTAGCGCACCTGGCCGCGACACGCGGGGCCCACGTGATGATCGCGGATTACGATGCAGCCGCTGCGTCCCACGTCGCGGATGAGCTCGCGCACCTCACACAGAAGGAATTCGTCGCATCGACCACCGTCGATATCCGCAGCCGGGACGCGGTCCGCGAAGCCATCCGCGCAACTATCGCCGCATTCGGTGGGATCGACATTGTCATCAACACCGCCGCTCTTTTTCCGTCGGCCCCGGACGGCCATATCAGCGACGACCTCTGGTCAGCGACTCTGAATATCAACGTCACGGCGAACTACATCCTTGCCGATGAGGCTGCGAAACTCTTCGCCGAGCAAGGTCTCGATGGCTCTATCGTGCTGACAAGCTCTGCAAATGCGGTAGTGCCCAAACGAGGCAGCGAGGCTTACGACGTGAGCAAGGCGGCACTGTCGCATCTGGTGCGCGAACTGGCTGTATCGCTCGCGCCCAGGGTCCGCGTCAACGCAGTCAGTCCCGCAACCGTCGTCAAGGGAAGCACGATGTTTCCCCGCGATCGCGTGCGCGCATCACTGGCCAAATACAACATCGCTTTCGACGAAGCCAAATCGGACGACGAGTTGCGCGCGCTGCTGGCTGCTCACTACGCCAAGCGCACGCTTACGCATCGCCCCATCGACCCGGCTGATTGCGCGGAGGCGATTCTGTTTCTCGCCAGTCCGAAAACGCACTGCACAACCGGGCATATCTTTCCTGTCGACGGCGGTCTCACAGAGGCGTTCCTGCGGTGACTTCAGGCGAAGATCCGATCATGAACGATCGTCGAGCCCGCGTTGCCATCGATCTAGGCGCGGAGAGCTGTCGCGTCTCGCTGCTGCGCTGGCACGATGAAGAGCCGCGGATCACAGAAGTGCACCGCATTCCAAACGGCCCAATCGAAAAGGATGCATCTCTTCGCTGGGCGCTCGGCAGAGTTCTCTCCGGGCTTGAGGAGGGACTGCACAAAGCGGCAGCGGAGGCGCCGGAAGGAATCGCCTCCATCGCAGTCGATGGCTGGGCCGTCGATTATGTGCGCCTCGATCAGAATGGACTGCCGCCTCATGATCCCTTCTGCTATCGCGACGAGCGCACCGTTGAAGCCAAACAAAAAGCCGACAAATTGCTGCCTCCGGAACAAGCATTTCAACGCACCGGTGCGCAGCCCCTTCGCATCAATACCGTCTACCAGCTTCTTGCCGATCCGGATAACGAAAAAGGATCTCCCTGGGTTTGCCTGCCCGAATACGTTTTGCATTGGCTGGGTGCACCGCGTGTTGCTGAGTTCACCAACGCCACGCACACCGGCCTCGTGGATATCGCCACCGGCGACTGGGCGATGGACCTGTTCGAACAGCTTGGGATTCCCATCGAGGCTGCGCCGTGCATTGTCGCGCCGGGTACGCGGCTGGGGCAGCTGCAGGGTCCACTTGCGGCACTCCCGGCATTTCACGACACAGAACTGATTGCGCCGGCATGTCATGATACGGCTTCGGCAATTGCTGGAATCCCAGCGGATTTGGACTCAACTGCATACATTTGTTCCGGAACGTGGTCGCTGGTGGGCACACTTGTATCCGAGCCAATCGCAACCGTAGAGGCCCTCGCCGCGCGCTACACAAACCAAGGTGCCGCCGCCGGCGGATTCTGCTTCCATACGAACGTCAACGGCATGTGGCTCCTGAAGCAATGCATCGACACATGGATCTCAGCCGGCCGCGCAGTTAACATTCCCGAGCTGATTCAACGGGCTAGTGTATGTGTTCTGGCCGGAATCATCAACGTGGACGCCGAGCCGCTGCTCCTCTCCGGTGACATGCCCGCGCGCATCAATCATGAGCTCACTATTGGCCGCCGTCTGCCCATCGTGGATAAACCCGGCAATGAGGCGCAGTTTGCACGAGTCATCTTTGAAAGTCTTGCCGCACGCTATGCCACCGCACTGGCCGATCTCGAGCAAATGATTCATCGGAAGCTCGCGCGCATCCACATCATCGGCGGCGCCAGCCGCAACCAGCTTCTCGCCGATCTGACGGCGCAGCGCACGGGCCTCCCCGTGGAGTGCGGACATCCTGAAAGCTCGACCATCGGCAATTTCGCCCTGCAACTCGCAGCGACCGAAGAAGCAACTGAGGGGGTCACCCGCAACGGCGTCCGGCGCTGGGCGAGTCTGCTCTCAAACTCGACTCCACACTAACGCTGTAGTCACTAACTTCTGCTGTAACTGGCAGTTAGTGAGTTCGGCTGGCTTTCAAACTTTAGTGCTATAGGCGTTTTTCCGATTCCGTAATACATTTTCTAGCAAATCCTTTCTTGCGAACCAGCGCAGCCTCAAGCTGCCGGGCCAGATTCGGGAGGGAGCCCCTTGCTCCTTCGGTCGCGCTCATCCCAGTGGCTGGACTGTCCCCTTGCCCGTCAATTCCTCAATGCGCTCTACCCAACAGCGGTCAGCCGCCACGCTCATCTTCTCCGGTTCAAGGATCACCTGGAATTCATCCTTCTTTTCGAGGAAGATCATGACTTTGCCGGGCCCAGGTGCAGCATCCGCGGCACTCTTCAGGCTGGACAGTAACTCCTCAGTTGCGCGATCAAGGCTGATTCGGATTCGCACGCCCGTAGGCAACTTGACCTGGACCGATTCGAGCGGCTGAATCTGACTGACGGAGATTTTCGGCGCTGACTCTTCGTCGCCCGAGAGCATGCCGCGCACCAGTACCGGTGCCTCAATCTTGAGTTGCTCCGACAGGCGTTCGTAGTCGCGCGGAAATGCGATCAGGTCGATCTTGCCGGTGGCATCTTCGAGCGTGGCTTGCGCGTAAAGCTTCCCTTCGCGCTTGGTCTTCTGCACACGAAGACCGAGCATCATACCGGCGACTAGGATTTCGTCGGCGGGGTCAGCATCCTTGCCCCAGCGGCGCTCGGGGGGCTTGCGCTCCAGCGCTTCGGCAGTCGAGATCACGCCACTCAGGTTCTTGATCTTGTCCGCATACTTGTCCAGCGGATGCCCGGATACAAAGAAGCCGAGCACTTCTTTTTCGTTGGTAAGCCGCTCACCCTCTTCCCAGTCCGGAACCTTGGGCAGATCGTCGCCATTCCTGCCGTGCGCGGGTTCATCATTGAACAGTCCGAACAACCCGGCCTGACCTTGCGCGGCATCCTTCTGTGCCTTCTGCGCGCGCTCCATCGCTTTGTCGACAGCAGCATACAGCGGACCGCGCTTTCCGAACGAATCCAGCGCACCCGCCTTGATCAGCGATTCGATCACGCGCTTGTTCATCACGCGCAGGTCAACCTTCTCGCAGAACTCCCACAGATTCTTGAATCGTCCGCCAACTTCTTCGCGCGCCTTGGTGATTGAATCGATCGCGTTGCCGCCCACGTTCTTCACTGCGGCTAAACCGAAGCGGATCGCATCGCCGTGCGGCGTGAATTGCGCGCCGCTAACCTGCACATCTGGCGGTTCGACCTTGATGCTCATTTCCCTGCACTCAGCGATGTACTTCACCACGTTTTCCGGCTTCGACGTTTCCGACGTCAGCAGCGCCGCCATGAATTCGACAGGATAATGGGTCTTCAGATATGCGGTCTGATACGCCACCAGCGCATAGGCAGCGGAGTGCGACTTATTGAAACCGTACCCTGAGAACTTCGCCATTTGCTCAAAGATCTCTTCCACTGGTGCCTTCGGATGCCCCAACGCCGCGGCGCCGCTCATAAAGCGATCACGCTGCTGCGCCATCGCCGCAGGATCCTTCTTTCCCATCGCGCGTCGCAGCAGATCGGCCTCGCCGAGGCTGTAGCTCGCCAGCACGTTGGCGATTCGCATCACCTGTTCCTGGTAGACGATCACGCCGAGCGAGTCCTTCAATATTCCCTCAAGCTCCGGCAATAGAAATTCCACCTTGCGCCGTCCCCACTTGCGCTCGACGAAGTCGTCGATCATGTCCATTGGGCCCGGCCGATACAGCGCGTTCAGCGCGGTTAACTCTTCCACCGTGTCCGGTTTGTATCGCCGCAAAATGTCCCGCATCCCGCTCGATTCAAATTGGAAAATACCCGACGTCAGCGCCGTGTGAAATACCCTCTTGAATGTCTCCGGATCGTCCAGCGGAACCATCTCGATATCGATCTTCTCGCCGCGACTTTGCTCGATGAGCTTCACGCAATCGGTGATCACCGTGAGCGTCGCCAGTCCCAGGAAGTCCATCTTGAGCAGGCCCATCTTCTCGACGGACTTCATGTCGTACGCCGTCACGATTTCATCGTTCTTCGTGCGGTTCAGCGGCACCAGTTCCGTCAGCGGACGAGGCGCGATCACCACCGCCGATGCATGGACTCCGGCTCCGCGCACGAGCCCCTCCAGCTTCTTCGCCGTATCGATGAGCTCACGAACCTGCTTGTCTGCGTCATATGCCTTACGCAGGTCCGGCGATTCCTCCAGCGCCCGGTCCAGCGTCATTCCCACCGTTGGCGGAACGAGCTTTGCAATTCGATCCACGTCCCCGTAGGGCATATCCATCGCGCGACCGCAGTCCTTGATGGATGCCTTGGCGGCCATGGTGTTGAAGGTGATGATCTGCGCCACCTGCTCGCGGCCATACTTGCGCGTTACATATTCGATGACCTCGCCGCGACGGTTCTGGCAGAAGTCCACATCGATATCAGGCATGGTTACGCGCTCGGGATTCAGAAACCGCTCGAACAGCAGAACGTTCTGCATGGGATCGATGTTCGTGATCTCCATTGCATACGCCACCAGCGAACCGGTCGCCGACCCGCGACCCGGGCCGACCGGAATGCCATTGTCGCGCGCGTACTTGATGAAGTCCCACACAATGAGGAAGTACCCCGAGTACTTCATCTGCTTGATGATGCCGATCTCAAAATTCAAGCGCGACTCGTATTCGTGCGTCGGCGAACGGCGCACCCCACGCAGCTCCAGTTGCCGCACCGCTGTCTCCAGCCGTTTCTTCAACCCCTCGCGGCAAACCTCTTCGAAGTAGCTGTCGATGGTGTGCCCCGCCGGAACCGCGAACTCGGGAAACGGATTGTCGACCGCGTGCAGCTTGAAGTTGCATCGCTCGGCAATCTCCATCGTCGTCTGCATCACGCCCGGCGAATCGGGAAAAATCCGCGCCATCTCGTCGGCGGACTTGACGAAGAATTGATCGGAGTCGAAGCGGAAGCGGTCGGCATCGTGAATCTTCGCGCCTGTCTGCACGCACAGCATCACGTCGTGCGCGTGCGAGTCTTCGCCGCAGAGGTAATGCGAATCATTGGTGAGGACGAGCGGAATGTTGAGTTCCTTCTCGAGACGGAAGAGATCCGTCTGGATCTTGTGCTCCTCCTCAAGGCCCTGGTTCTGAATTTCCAGGTAGAAGTTGCCCCGGCCGAAAATGTCCTGGTACTGCATGGCCGAGCCTTTGGCCTTCTCGTAGTTCCCTGCCAGCAGTTTCTCGCACAACTCTCCAGAGAGGCAGCCGGAGAATCCGATCAGTCCCTTGGCATTGTCGGCGAGGAATTTTTTGCTCACGCGCGGCTTGCGATAAAAGCCGTGCAGGCTGGCCTCGCTGGTCAGGCGGATCAGGTTGCGATAGCCCTCTTCGTTTTCCGCCAGCACCAGCAGGTGGTTGTACTGGTCATTAGGAGTGTCGGCGCGATGATCCTCCGCCTTGCACACGTAAAGCTCGCATCCCAGGATCGGCTTGATGCCCTTGGCCTTGGCCGCATTGAAAAAGTGCACTGCTCCGTAAATGTTCCCGTGGTCCGTCATCGCGACCGATTTCTGGCCGAGCGCAGCAACGCGATCAATGAGCTTGTGGATGTCGCAAGCGCCGTCAAGGAGGGAGTATTCCGTATGCAGATGAAGGTGTGTGAATTCGGACATGGGTTACTACTATTTTACCGGGGCAGCACCTTTACGATATCCGGTTGAAAACGCGGTCGAAAACCCCATTGCGCTGATCATCGCAAAACGGTCGAAAAACCCATTGCGGCAGATCATCGCAAAGAGGGCGAAAATCCAGATCATCGCAAAACCGTGTCATCCTGAGTTCCGCAAGCTTGGGGCCCCATGCAATGGGGTAAGCGGAACGAAGGATCCGCTTCTTGCCCTAATCGAATCTTCGACTCCCATGTGGGAAGACGTAGGTGCAGTTGCTATCCGGCAAGTGGCTCACCGAACCCTTCCTTTCAATCACTCAGAAATGTGGGTGCCCCATCCATGACACAGTCTTATTGTGGCATGGGTGGGAAACCACGAACCCAAATTGACATGTCCCGCCACCTGCCGCAGCTTTCCTCGCCGTCAACCTCCGGCTATTTGAAAACGTTCTTCTCGGGAACTCCAACATGGGGCGCCAATGGCACGCAGTCGTCGATTGAATTCAGGACGATATTGTTATCGTCTCCCACGTTCAGCCCTGAAAGAATGTAGGGGCGATACTTTTCCTTGGGCGTGTGATTGTCTACATATCCCTTGACCCAGCGGGGGCAGCCCAGGAATCCACCTTTCTGGTCCGTCCACCACACCACATGGATGCGGAAGGCTCGCCCGCTCTCAACAACGCCGGAGATCACGGAATAGGAGCCGTCGTTGCTGTTCGTGATCGATTTGAACTCATTCACTCTGAACACGAGCCAGCTGCCCTTCTTGCTGTTGTCGAAAAGCCGGCAGGCCTCGGCATCGCAGGTCCGCTCCACGAGAAACACATCAATCGTGACAGGCTCCTGCGAGACGTTTTTGTATTCGACTACGACTTTTCCATCTGTGGGCGTGTAATTCCCCTGTGCCCCCATGGCTGCCGAGAACGATGGGGCATGAGTAGCACCTATCAGAGTCATCTGCACGCAATCCATGGTGCAGCGCTTCGCTTGAACGGGTGTCCATGCGATTTCGACGGGCTTGGCGCTTTCAACCCGGGCCGTGTACGCCTCGCCCGGCTTCAAAACCACACCCGATCTAATCGGGACATGCTTCACGGCACCATAAACACTGCCGGTGCAGAGGATCAACAAACATAAAATCATGTGGCGCATGGCGGCAATTATAGCGTCGGGTTCAGTGCGCGATGCGGGTCGAGTGGCAAAAGGCCCGATCTGACCACAAACATCAGGACGAAGTTTGCGCGGCTGACGGCCGATCTGCAAAATAAGAGGGCCCATCCTGTGCAGAGATGGGCCTTCTCCTTTGCGGACTTGTTAGGCAGTCGGCTCACTTCTTGCCCCAGAAATCCGGCGAAGAGGTCAGCCACGAATCAGGAACGTAGCTAAGTTGGGGATCGAAAGCGAAGAGGTCACTCTCGCTGGATTCGAGAGCCGCATCCAGGCCCTTGAACATTATCGCGAGCTGATCTTCGCCCACACCCTCAGTGAGCTTCTTGTCCCCGCCCTCCATTGCGTCCACCTCTGCGAGAGACGTCATGGGCGTGACCAGGATATAAGTCTTGTCGCTGTCCGTGCCGTAGGACTTTTGGAACATGGCCCAGTGGGCGTCCGGAAGGGTCGATTGATAGCCCTTAACGAAGACCTTCGCAAGGTGCCGGAATTCCTCGTTGTGACCTGACTTCACATGGAAAAGAATGATCCGCATGAACCGCATCTTTGAAAGGTCCAGATTGGCGTTGAGGCTAAGGTCCTTCTCAAAGACGTAAATGCTGCTGTGGTCGGTGGCCATCGACCCAGCCTGCGCAGCACTGTTGGTCTTCATCGCCTCCATCAGCTTCGGGATGGCAAAGCTTGCGTCGTGATCCTTCTGCAGATCGGCAAAGGCATCGAATCCATGAAGGTAGAGCACATGACCGGATCCCGTAATGCCCCACATGCCGAGGTAGTGGAACGAAGTCTTGGCCGCTCGCTCGGCTTGGACCTCATCCCCTTGAGCCTTTGCGTAGGGAAAGCCCATATTGGGTTTGATCTCCACATTTTCGAGGAAGAGGTATTTGCTCGGGCTATGGTTCTGACCGGCATCTTGCTGAGAGAGAGCGGCAGGAGCTGCGCAGAGCGTGAGACCAGCAAACAGCAGGCAGAGAGGGGGGAAAGCAAAAGCGGGGTGCTTCATGGGGACGTGCCTCCGTGGTCGATTTAGGGGAGGACTAAGCATACTCCCGCATAACACACTTCGGGGTGAAAGTTCGTATCGCGGCCTGAGTCGAAACTTTCTGCTTCTCGAGCGCGTATCTCCGGCTTGATCCTTATCGGTATTTCCATGCAGTCATGGAGGCAACATGAGCTCGACCCGCAACCCCGGCCGCGTCGCCGGGCTCTGGTATCTGCTGCTCGTCTTCCTCGGGCCTCTGCGGCTCATCTACATTCCCAACAAGCTCTTCGTTTCGGGAAATGCGGCTGCGACGGCGAGCAATATCGCAGCGCATGAGGGTCTCTTCCGCTTCGGCATCGTGGCAGATCTGATCGGTGCGGTGGTGCTGGTCTTTCTCACGCTGGCTCTCTACCGGCTGTTCAGCTCGGTCGACAGAAACCTCGCTATCCAGGTGGTGATCTTCGGAGGCGTGATGCCGGCACTGATCTACTTTGTCGGCGTGGTCAGCGACCTTGGCGCCCTCATCTGCGTGCGCGGCGCCGACTACCTATCTGTATTCGACAAGCCGCAGCGGGATGCGCTGGCCATGCTCTTCCTCCAACTGCGCGACCGGCAGAACACAGCCGCCGAGATTCTGTGGGGCCTGTGGCTGATTCCGCTGGCGATCCTCACGTACAAGTCGCGTTTCCTGCCTCGATTCCTGGGCGTCTGGCTGGCTATCAACGGGCTCGCCTACATCGTCCTCAGCTTCACCGGCGTCCTGTTCCCGCAGTACCAGAGCGCCGTCTTCAGGTACTCCCAGCCTGCAATGTTTGGCGAGCTCGCGTTCATGCTGTGGCTGGTGGTCAGAGGAGCGAATCCGATGGCTCAGGAAGCAGCAAGTGTATCGCCCAAAGACATTTAGGCCGGGCCGCCCGAATGACGCAGATTCCGCGGCCCTCTCGAAGTGTGAGCACGCTTCATATCCCCAACGAAACAAAGGGGAAAGCACGCCCAGTCAGGCTACCGGATTCTGGTATAGACAGCCTGGTAGTTCGCAACGGTTCTTGGTCTGGCGCGTCTAAACATTAAATTCTGATAAATGCATTTATGGGGTCGAGACGCGGCAGTTATGCGTCCGTCTACGCGGGAGGTCCAGACCGATCGCCAGGGGTCCGGCAGGTGGGGAAGCCCTCCTGTCACGTTACCTCGGAGGGACCTGCTCTCTTCTTGGCCCGGCATTCGTCCTAAAGTCCAGTAGACTCTAAAAACACAATATAGAGGTCTCCGCATGAATAAGCCCAAGTGGCTGTATATAGGAATAGCAATTGCTTATCTAAGTTCGTGCTTTTACACAGCTTCCGCGCAGAAGTTGGATGCGAGTGTGCTTTATCGGCAAGACAGCGACGTCAACTACTTCGCTGTGATCCCGGGATATACGAGCCAGGCCGCGGCCGATGTCAGCCCGAACTGCTCGCTTGATCCGAACCCCGCGGAGTGCAATCCCAGCACCCCGGCCAATGGACTCCTATCTGCCCAAGGCGACGTAACTTACAATGTGGTCGGCACCACGCTTTCTCTGCTGCTGCCTGACGGAAGGGTGGCGCTGGTAAATTGCGTGAATAAATATTCGCCCAAGGGCAACTACATTAATCGCCACAGTTGCGGCATGCCGCTCGTCGATCACGTGCAGGCAGAGTTCAATGGCAAGATCGCGAAGCTGAAGTGGCCCGTTGGATCTGACGGAAAGATCGAGTCCGAGACCTATAAAGTCGTTGCACTTCTGGATAAACAACTCATTGCCAGACGCTGACTCGAGCATCTTGGGCTGTCACAACTGCCCGGCAACCTGAGCAGCGAGGGCAGCCAACGACTTCTCGTCCTCTCCAGCGCTGAGGAAGAATCGGACATTGCCCTTGCGAACGTGGATGCCATGCCGGGAATCGAAATACGCCTCGTCTCCAATGCCCGGTACGGGTGTCGGGGGGCTGTAGAACATCTTGAGCTTCGCGAAAAGGTCCGTCGCTTCCGCGGGCGAAGGATCAAAGTAAATCCTGAATAAGAGCTTGTCTCCACCGCCCGAATAGGTGCAGTCCGTTCCCTGGACGGTATTCGCGTAAGGCCGCGGGGCGACGGTCTTTTGAGGTGCATTGTAGGTGGCGCCCATGGCGCTGCTGACTTGTGCGGCCGTCAGCAGAGAGCATGGGTCTGCGGGAGCCGTTGCGGCCTTCGCTGCCGGGGCTGTGCAGGCGATCGCGAGCAGGCCAGCAACAAGGAATGAAGTTTTTCCAAAGCCGGCCATCTGAAATAGCTTTCTGCGTATCATCCAAGTCCTCCTTTCTCCAGTTTTCCTCTGGGCCGGAAATGTTCGCGTTAGTATCCCGCCCGGCATCGATGGCGTCAAGAAGAAGCCGCTTCCCTTCCTGCTAGATTGTCGTCATGCTCAAAAACCGTTCTGTCCCGCCATGCACTGTGATTCCCGTCCTCATCTATCCGGATCCGTCGTTCGCCGCCGAATGGCTTTCGGCCGCCTTTGGGTTTACGGTGCGGTTGCGGATCGCCAATCACCGCATTCAGATGAGAGCTGGCGAGGGCTGCTTCACCATTGCCGAGGGCAACGTGGTTCCGAATCACTCGCACATCACCCAGGTACGCGTGGAGGATGCACTCGCCCACTGCGAGCGTGCGCGGCAGCACGGCGCCGTCATTCTCACCGAGCCCACGGACCACATGTACGGCGAGCGGCAGTACAACGCACAGGACTTCCATGGGCACAAGTGGGATTTCACGCAGACGATCGCCGATGTTGAGCCGGAGAGCTGGGGCGGGATTTCGGTCAACCTGTCGTGATTCCGAAACGGGGACCCGCGCTGAATCTGCCGATACCAGGCTCTGCGGCTAAACGGACGTCGCTGCCTGCGGTGCCGCTAGTTCGAGTTCAGCCAGGGCTGCAAGATCCTTGAGCAATTGCCGGTCCTCGGCAGTGAATGGCCTGGGCTTCTTATCGAAGACGCAGAAGGTGCCCATCTTGAAGCCGTTCACGTCCAAAGAGCAGCCCGCATAGAAACGGATCTTCGGGTCGCCGACGACCACTGGATTGTCGTGGAATCGCTCGTCTTTCAGCGCATTTTCGACATACAGAATGTCGTCATAGAGAATGGCGTGGGCGCAAAACGAGATGTCCCGCGAGGTCTGACAGAGTGTCAGGCCCTGGATGGATTTGAACCACTGCCGGTGTGTGTCGATCATACTGATCGTTGAATAGGGGACATTGAACACGCGCTTGGCGAGTCGCGTGAGCCGGTCGAAGCGCTCTTCGGGTTGCGTGTCAAGGATGTTCAGCGCCAGCAGAGCTTCGATTCTGCTGCTTTCGTCGGAAGGAAATGCCGGTGGCTGCATGTCAAGACTCCGGGGCGGTGCGGTTCACGAGAGATGCTGCAAGTCTGTTCCCGCAGCATAGCGCAGCCGGACGGCGCTGTCCCAGCGAAAATAAACCTCAGTTTAGGGTGCATTCATTGCGGCAAGTTTGGGGAGATCGGCAATGCTGGAATTCTCGGCACTTTCCGTGTGTACCCGCGATCACCAACCCATTTGCCGCATCCGCTCAAGGATGAGTGCGCTGTAATGATTCATCCGCTCGGGCTTTCGCTTCAGGGGAGCCGGCAGAATCGCAGCCAACCGCGCCGACTGTTCGCGGCCAACATTCCGAGCCGCCGTTCCGTCGTAGGCGCGACAAGCAGACTCTGCCCCGTAGATACCGGGGCCCCATTCAACCACGTTGAGGTAGAGCTCCAGAATGCGCCGCTTGCCGAGGACCAATTCAGCCACCGGTACCAGCGTGAACTCCGCACCCTTGCGGAGCACGGAGCGCCCCGTTCCGAAGAAGAGGTTTTTCACAAGCTGCTGCGTAATGGTGGAAGCTCCGCGGGTGCGTTCGCCTTCCAAGTCGTCTTCAGCGGCAATTTGAATCTCGTGCCAATCGAATCCATGGTGCTGATAGAAGCGCGCGTCTTCCGCGGCGATGACGGCGTGCTGGAGATCGGGCGAAATCTGGCCGAGCGGAACGAATTTGTAGCGTTCGTGATAGGGCGCGTCATGAATCCAGGCCTGCAATCGGCGCTCGATGTGCACTGCAGTGGTCGGCGGATCGATCCACCGAAGGCCAAGAAGGCTCATCACCGCGAGCGACCAAACAAGCACGACACCGATGACAAGCCAGAGAACAAAAGATCGGAGAAGACCCTTCCGAAGCAAGGCACTGGATGATGTATTTAAGCTTTCGGTCACCCTTCAGAATAGTCGCCGGAAGTGGACGACGATCCTTGACTGTTCATTTTCGCGCATGCTGATCGAAGGCGGACGAGTCAGAAGGAACTCTTCGCCGGATGACATCGTAGTATCAATGGGATCGATCACCGATTTTCTGGCTGGACAATTGCTTTCCCTTTTATTGGGTCAGCCGTTCTTCGAATAGCACGTCATCAGTTTGCGAGCCATTTCCCCATCGACAGAAGTTCCCGGAGGCTGCAATGAGCGATTTCATAAAGGATTTGCGTTTTGCTCTTCGACAGATGGTCAAGAAGCCGGGATTCACGGCAGTCGTGGTTTTGACCATGGCGCTGGGAATCGGAGCGAACGCCGCAATCTTCAGCGTACTCGATGCGGTGCTGCTGAGGCCTTTGCCCTATAGCAATCCTGAGGGCCTGATCAAGGTCTGGACGCGATTTACCGGGATCGGTATGCCGAACGATCAGAATTGGGTGTCGGCACCGGAGTTTCGCGACTTTCAGCAGTTGAACCGCAGCTTCAGCGATCTTGCGGCCATCGGTTCCGGCTCAATCAATCTTGGTGTCAAGGGTAGTCCGCAGCGGGTCGTGGGAGCTTCGGTTTCGCCCAATCTCTTTTCAATGCTGGGGGCGCAGACGCTGCTTGGACGCACGTTTCTGCCGGAAGAGGCGCAACCGGGACGCGATCACGAAGTCGTGCTCAGCTATGGGTTATGGCGGCGTGTCTTTGGCGGGAACCCAAACGTCATCGGAAGCACGATCGATATCGATGGAGTTCCAATGTCGGTGGTGGGGGTGATGCCGGCTGGATTCTCCTATCCGAACGAAGCTGAAATCTGGGGGCCGCTCGCCTTCTCATCCGACGACTTGAGCGAGAACAGCCGCGGCAACCACGGCTTCGAAGTGCTGGGTCGCATCAAGCCTGGACTCTCACTCGCCCAGGTGCAATCGGACATGGACCGTGTCGGCAAGACGATGATCGAGCAACACGGTTCTTACCCCTATCAGAAATTCGGATTCGGCCTCATTCTTCATCCTCTGCTCGAAGAAACAGTGGGGGACGTGAAGCCTTCGCTGATCGTGCTGATGGCAGCAGTGGGATTGGTGCTGCTGATTGCGTGCGCGAACATTGCCAACCTCCTGCTGGTGCGATCGACCGAACGCGTGCAGGAGATGGAGACCCGCATGGCTTTGGGCGCAAGTGGCGCGCGGCTCGTCCGGCAACTGCTTACAGAAAGTGTTGTGCTGGCTTTTGCCGGCGGACTGGTGGGAGTAGCCATCACGCCCTGGATATTGCGCGGGCTCGTCTCGATTGCAGCCAAGTCGTTGCCGCGCGCGATCCACACTGGCATTGACGGAAGAGCTCTGCTCTTGACTGTGGCGATTTCGCTTGCTACGGGAATTCTGTTTGGGCTCGCCCCGGCACTCCATGCAGGCCGCGAACGTGGATTCGAGGGCCTGAAGGGCGGAAGAAGCACAGAGGGCAAGCGGCCGAAGCGACTGCGGAGCGCGCTCGTGATTTGCGAGACTGCTTTTTCGCTGCTCCTGATCGCCGCAGCCGGACTGCTTCTGCGAAGTTTCGCCGAGATCCTGAAGGTGGATCCCGGATTCCGCCCCGACGGGGTCCTAACCATGCGGATCGCTTTGCCCGATGCAATCTACAGCAAGCCGGAGCAGGTCCGCGGGTTCTACGCGGGATTGCTGGATCGTGTGCAGAAGTTGCCGGGAGTGCAGGCGGCTGGAGCAGTCTCCGCTTTGCCGTTGAGTGGCCAGGGAAGCTCCGGCACTACCACGATCGACAGCCAGTCGGTTCCGCTGGAGGAGACGACTCCTGAAGCCGATCAGCGCGTGGTAACTCCCGACTACTTCAAGGCGATGGGAATTTCTTTGGTCCGCGGTCGCTTCTTTGATGCTCGCGATTCAGACACTGCGGCCCCAGTTGCGATGGTGGACGAGAGCCTTGCTCAGACCTTCTGGCCCAATCAGGATCCGGTCGGTAAACGGCTCCACATGGGCGGTCGGCAATCGAAAGCGACGTGGGCCACGATCATCGGAGTCGTCAAGCACGTGCACAACCGCACTCTCGAAGCCCGCTCGCGCGTGGAAGTCTATTGGCCAGAGAATCAGCGGCCATCCGGAGAGATGACGTTGGCGATTCTGGCTTCGGGGAATCCGAAGAACCTGGTGCCGACGATTCAGCGAGAGGTTGCATCGATCGATCCGGACCTTCCGGTTTACCACGTAAGCACAATGACCGAGGTGATGGGCGATTCGCTCGAGCGCCGCCGGCTGGCATTAATTCTTCTCGCTGTCTTTGCTGGTTTGGCTTTGCTGCTGGCTTCCGTTGGAATTTATGGCGTCACTTCGTATGGAATTGCGCAGCGGCATGTGGAGATAGGCTTGCGCATGGCCCTCGGAGCAGACCGTGGCCAGGTGCTGGGGATGCTGATTCGAAGTGGCATGGCAACCATCGCCATCGGACTGGGGCTTGGCCTGGCGATGGCGCTCTTTCTCACGCGATTGATGAGCGGATTGCTGTTCTCGGTGCACGCCTCCGATCCCTTGGCACTCAGCGGCGCAACAGTGTTGCTGATGACCGCGGCGCTGTTGGCAATTTTCGTACCAGCCCAGCGGGCAACCAAGGTCAATCCCATGGTTGCCCTGCGCTACGAGTGATGGGAATGGCTGGAGAGATCGGCTAGAGAACGCGGCTGCACTCTTCGACAGGAACGGGGACTTGCTCGACAATCTCGAGGCCGAAGCCCTCTAACGCCGGGATGTGCATTGGCGTGTTGGAGAGCAAGCGGATGCGCTGGATGCCAAGGTCGGAGAGGATCTGGCCACCGAGTCCAATGGCGCGGAGGATGCGTCCGGTGCGAGCCTGCGAACCTTCGCGGGTACGAAGTTCCTGGTGCAGGATAAGGCGGTTGGCGGACGCGGACGTTACGCCGTCGGAAAGAGCTGTGCCACTGGGATCGAATGGCGACGCAACGACCGGCACTTTGTCGATCTCAAATCCGCGCGAGGTGTTGTGCAGGTAAAGAATCGCGCCGCAGCCTTCTTCGGCGATCATGCGCATGGAGTTGTCGAGGACTTCGCGGCAGCGGCAGTCGGCAGCAAACACATCCCCCGCGGTGCAGCGTGTATGCACGCGGACAAGAACGGCGTGGGAGCAAGGTAGCCGGTTCGTGCGCGGATCGCCGGGAACGTTTGCGGATCCTTCGTTGCACGCGGGGCAGCTGGGGCACAGGTCGCCGCGAACCAGGGCGATATGGCTTTCACCGCCGTTGACTTCGCTCTCGTACGCAATCATGCGGAATTCGCCGTACTTGGTTTGAATGCGGGTTTCGCCGGCGCGGACGATGTAGCGCTCGTGGCGCAGGCGATAGCGGATAAGTTCAGCAACCGTGAGAATACGGAGGTTGTGCTCCGCGCAGAACGGGATCAGGTCCGGAATACGTGCCATTTCGCCGTCATCGCGCATGATTTCGCAGATGACGCCAGCGGGCTGCAGGCCAGCGAGGCGCGCGAGGTCGACGGAAGCCTCGGTTTGGCCCGCGCGGACCAGGACACCTCCCTGCCGGGACCGCAGGGGAAAGATATGGCCAGGGCGGACAAGATCGCTGTAGGTGGCGCCAGGGGCGATGGCGGTGCGGATAGTGTGAGCTCGGTCGGCGGCGGAAATGCCAGTGGTGACGCCCTCTCGGGCTTCGATGGTTTCAGTGAACGCTGTACCGAAGCGCGAGGAGTTCTGCTGCGTCATCGGGAACAGGCGAAGATAGTCTGCGCGCTCTTCAGTCAGCGTCAGGCAGATAAGGCCGCGGCCGTAGCGGGCCATGAAGTTGATGGCCTCGGGCGTGACGTGCTCGGCGGCAAGTGTAAGATCGCCTTCGTTTTCGCGATCTTCATCATCGACCACAACGACCATGCGGCCAGCGCGGATATCGGCAATGGCGCCGGGGACGTCAGTAAAAGGAGACTCGAAGGTGCGCGCGCTTTCAGGCATCGGAAACACATTCATTCTCGCCGATTGTGAGCCTTACGGCAAAGCACGTTACTTTAGGACAACAAAAACGCCACCCGAAGGCGGCGTTTCTATTGACAGCCAGAGAAGAGGAATTCTACAAAGTAGACTCAATCTCAAAGCCCCAGGCTTCAAGGAGCGCCTCAGGAATGTACTTGGAATTTTTGTTCCGACGGGCCCACTCACGGAGGCGGGTGGACCGGATGTACTGATCCGGGGTGAGCTTGAACTCCTTAACGATCTGTTCAAAGGAGGTCACGGTGGGTACAACGGGGCCGATGGGCTCCGGCTTGCCCCAATTCGGATTTCCTCTACGTTTTGCCATTTGGTTTTGTTATCCTCAGAAAGGAATGGAGTTTGGTCCCAATGCCTTGGGCTTCTGGCTGGGGGTCCTGACGGCCCATAGGCTTGATTTCTATTGTTCTATTTTAAGGATATTTTCTTCAAAAATCAATAGCAAATCCGGTCATCTTAAGCGTTTTCTCGCTCTGGGACTGCAAAAATCGCTCAAGTCAGGTGGCTCAAACAGAATCACTTACCCTCCAACCACTCCTAAATAGGGCGCTGCACTGCTAAATCCGTTAGATGCACAGAATGACTGACGTCAACCGGCCTCCGGTGGCACCATAAAGCTATGAGAATAATCAGGGGGGCGTTTGCCGGCATTCTTATGCTGCTGGCGGCGGGCGCTTTGCGATGCAATGCCGTGGAGTTGCGGGTAAGCCGGGAGGCCTTGGAACGGACGCTGAAACAACAGCTATTTAGCGGCCCCAGCGGACGGTTCTACATGAAGGGGACGGAGCGCTCCGCATGCTCGGTGTACGCCGACGACGCCAAAGTGACGTTTGCCCAGAACCGAATCATCGTGAAGGTGAGGACGAGGGCTCGGATGGGTAAATCGATGGGTGGAGCGTGCATCGGGATCTCCCTTTCGCCGACGGCAGAGGTTTCTGTGGCTCCCTATGGCGAAGGCGATGCAATCGGGTTCCGCGACGCCCAATTGATCAAAGTGAGCGATCAGCGGGAGCTGAACTTTCTGCTGGCACCCTTTCTGAGCCGGCAGGTTCCGTCAAGCATGAAGGTGGACGCCGCAGATTTGCTGCGCAAGGCGCTGGAGGGATCCACGTCGACCTCGGGATACAAGGTGACGCTGGAAAAACTTAAAGTGCACTCCATGCAGATCGACGGGGACACCCTGGTGGTGGACGTGGATGGAGATATCAGCGTGAAGTGAGCTGCGAACATAATTTGGGCCGGGGATACTTTAGCAGGTAAGTTCCGAGTTGCCCACGACTCGACCGGAACCAAACAAACCCCAATCTGGCTCACCGTTTCCTCTCCCGGGCGTCCTCTGGGTGAGGCCCGGTTGAACGGTTCTGGAGTCACCATGCGTACCCTTCCCATCGCACTGCTCCCGCTTCTCGCTGTCGCGGCAGTCGCCCAAGATCGGCCCGCGACGCTTGCCGGCGTCTATCGCGTCCACAAGTTGACTTTGGTATCCAGTGATCTTCCCAGAACAGAGCGAGGCCGCATCGTGCGCGCCTTTCAAGGTGGTTCATACAACGTGGACGAACTCTCAGAGCGCGTGCGCTTCAAACTCCGGGATAAAGGCTATGAACTGGTTGAAGTCGGCGCCCCTCAAATCACCCGCGTCCGTCCCGCGCAATCCGCGTGCGAGGCCGATGTCCGCTTCGCAGTGCGCACCGGCAATCAGTACCGCCTCGGCGGAATCACCTTCACCGGCGACTCAGTCTTTCCTTCCGATCAACTCCGATCCCAATTCCACGTCGACGACGGCGAGATCTTCAATGCCACTGAGATCAGCAATGGACTTGAAAACCTGAAGGAGTTCTACGGCGCGGCGGGATACGCAAACTTCGGGGCAATTCCCAACACCCATCTACGACAACTCCCGCCACACCATCAGCCTCACGTCGATATTGACCGGGGCTTCCTCGTCACCTTCGGCAAGCTCTTTATGGAGGGTATCGAACCCCGCGCTGGCGCTGCTCAAGAACTTCTCGCCTCATGGAGGGAACTCGAAGGCAAACGCTATATCCCGCATCTCATAAAAGAATGGTGAAGCGAAACTCAGCCAGCTGGCCTGGCGCTGCCGCCGACCAGGCTTCTCCGCATATTTCCCTCATCTATGCCGGTTCCCCTTCTGTCTCTAACGTGCTGCTCCATTTCCAATAGGCTGAACCATAAAGAAGGTAACACCCAATTACCGCCTATGCGGAAGTTACTCGTTAGCAAGGGGGCGGCGCGGCGGTCCGGCGGCCGATCTCTGCAAGACTCTGGAATGCGGTCGTATGCGGGATCAGACTGCTTCTACAACACCAAAGCCCGGCGCGAATAGCGTCGGGCTCTGGTGTTAGGGAGGGCTGCACAAATCAACCGGCATGGCCAACGAGATCGATTACCACCATTCCATCAGGCGGCTCGAGCTGACCTTGGTGCTGCTCTTCGGCTTGGGCGTGCGGAGCAACAGAACCGGGCACGGCGCGAGCTTGATGACTTTTTCGGCGATGGAGCCGAAGACCGTGGGATACCAGCCGGAGACGCCATGCGTGGAAATGACGACCTGGTCGATCTGGTCGCGATCGATGGCTTCGAGGATGGCGCCGGCAACGTCGTAGCCTACCTCGACGCCGGTCTTGACGGTAATTCCCTTCCCAGCGAGCGAGTTCTTCGACTTGGCGAGGTGGCCTTCAGCCTGCGCTTTGGCGGCTTCGACAATGGAAGCCTCAGTGACACCCTCGGGCAGCGCAACGACCGGGGATTCCGGCACAACGTTCAAAAGAAAAAGTTCGGCATGAAACTTGTCGGCGAGCTCTGTCGCCACTTCAAGCGCAGTGTGCGAAGAAGAACTGAAGTCGATGGGAACCAGGATCTTGGTTGGCACTGCGCTGACTGTATCTTCGGGCATTCAAAATCTCCTTCAAGTGAGAGACGCCGGTGGCGGGCCTCATTTTTGTCGTCCCAATGATAGCAAGGCGGTGCGTGGTTCCTGACGTGACATGGAGCACACCTATGGAGGTGAGAGGACCCGGGCCGGAACAGGCCGCGGAAAATCTCGTTGCTTTGAAGGGGCACGGCTTCAGCCGTGCCGTAAGCGGCACAATATCATCGTCGGCTTTAGCCGCTGAGGGAGACTCTTTCGGTGATTCGCCCGTCATTCACCTTTTCCGCAACATCTGAAAGCCGGTCGCTCGACATCTTCATTCAACGGACCTGAAGGTCGCTGTTCCCTTCGTCTTGTAGGTGCATTCTGCTCCTCCGATGGGGGATGTTAACGTAAGTTTCTATGAGCTCACCTACAGCGGATGTATTGGGCGAGATCGGGCTGCCAGTGCCGATTCGCGAACTGGCGGCGAAGACCTGGGATGTGATCGTTGTCGGAGCCGGTCACAACGGCCTGGCATGTGCTGCATATCTGGCGAAGGCAGGAAAGCGCGTGCTCGTGATCGAAAGTCGCATGCGTGTGGGCGGAGCGTGCACGATCGAAGAGCCGTTTCCGGGCGTGAGGATGTCACCGTGCGCCTACCTGGCAGGATTGCTGCATCCGTTGGTGGTGGAAGAGCTGGAACTGCCTCGACGTGGGTTTGAATGGACACCGGCGGTCAATGGGCTGTTTGTTCCCTTCCTCGATGGATCGAGCGTGCAGCTTTGGGATGATGGTGCGCGCTGCGAGGAGGAGGTTCGCAGGCTGGCTCCGGACGATCTGGATGGCTTCAGAGCCATGTGCGATGTGATTCGTCGCCTGCGGGATGCGCTGCGGCCGGGGCCGCGTGGCGGCGAGAAGTGGTGCGACTCTTCTGCCCGGGATTATTGGATTGGCGAAGCGCCTACGCGCGATCAGATTGAACTGCTGCTCGGCGATGACGCTGAGGCGCGGGCTGTGCTCTTTGAGTGGTCGATGGCAGAGATGGTGGAGCACTATCTGCGCGACGAACGGCTGCAGCTGGCCTATCTCGGCCAGGGCGTGATCGGGACGAATGCGAGCCCATTCGATCCGGGCACGGCGTCGATCCGGTTTCACCACTCTTCGGGACGACTCGGTGGAATGCCGGGAATGTGGGGCTACGTGAAGGGCGGCATGGGGATGGTGTCGTTCTATTTTTGCGATGCGGCACGCGAGGCGGGAGCGACGGTGGCGTCTGGTGTGCCAGTGACAAAGATTCTGCCGGGCGAAGGCGTGGTGCTCGAAGGCGGCGAACGGATCGCGGCGCCCGTGGTCGTGTCGAATGCGGATCCGCGGCGAACTCTCGGGTTGCTGGGCAACGCCGCGGATGCCGGTTGGAAGAAGCGCGTGGAGGACGTGCCGATCGAAGGATGCACGGTGAAGTTGAACGTCCATCTCAAGGAACTGCCAAATTTCAAGGCGCGGCCGGGAACGAATGAGGCGCATCACTACGGGCAGATCAATGCCCCGCTGACCAAGGACGAGTGGAAGGCTGGATTTGCGGCGGCGAAGCGAGGCGAGTTACCGGAGCATTTGTGGTGCGAACTGTATTTCCAAAGCGTGCATGATGCGTCGGTGGTTCCAGTTGGCACGCACACGATGAGCGTATTTGCGCAGTATGTTCCCTACAAGTTTGCGCAGGGCAATTGGGACGAGCGGCGCGAAGAGGTGCGGGCGTTGGCGCTGAAATCGCTGGCGCGGTTCTGCGGCAACATCGGCGATGGCGGTCTCGATTCGGCCGTGATCGATGCACAGGTGCTGGGGCCGCCGGATATCGAGCAGAAAGTGGGCCTGACGGGCGGACATATTTTTCAAGGCGAATGCCTGCCGCAGTACATGTGGGCCAACCGACTGAGCGCGCGAACGCCGATGGCGGGAATGTATCTGTGCGGGGCATGCACACATCCCGGCGGGAGCGTAATCGGGATCAATGGGCGAAACGCGGCAATGGCGGTGTTGAGGGACTTGGCCAAGGGATGACCTACTGCAACTCCGATCTCGCAAAGGTCTTTCCGGCCGCTCTTCGAGACGATGCCGTTGTATTATCGCGCGCCTTTCCCGTTCCACGCGCGACCACTCACACCTTTTCAGCGTTTGTAGGTGACGAATTGGTGCAAATCCCATATCGGATCTACCACGACCCCGAGACTATGGATCCGACTCGGTTCACCGATTCGCAAATTGAGTTGCTCGATTGCCTCTTGACTCGGCATCACAGTGGATTCGTTCGCGAAAAGTATTTGATAAGGATTCTTCGTCGCAATGACGAATGGATTCCTCCTTTTGTCATCCAGCTTGCTGGTGAGTACGTGATCGAAATACTTTACGCCATTCGGGATGCTCTTCAAGATCTGGACAGCGACCTCTATCGAGCCTTTCTGATGGCCAATCCATCCTTCTTCACGTTAACGAAGCAGGGAGTGATTAGCTATTGGAGTTGCTATCATGCCCACATCCGCAGGGAAGATTATGCCGGATTCCAAATCATAAGGTTTTTGGAAAGCTTCATCACCTCGAACAAATGACCGTCGCATTCCAACCTCGCCATTCATTTTAATTGGTTGGTGATGTGCGGCTCTGCTATGCTGCGACGCACATGGCTTCCACTCCAGCAGCTCTGAAACGCGGGATTCGCTTTCGCGACCTGGCGCTGTTCTATGTCGTTGTCGCGTTGAATGTGCGCTGGACTTCGACGGCTGCGGCAGCCGGACCGAGCATTCTGGTCATCTGGGTTGCGGCGCTGACGTGCTTTTTTATTCCGCTGGCGGCAAGCGTAATGGAGCTTTCGTCGCGGCATCCGGAAGAGGGGGGCATCTACGTGTGGACACGGACCGCGTTCGGCGACTTCACGGGGTTCGTGGCAGCGTGGATGTACTGGATGAGCAATCTGCCGTTCTTTGCGGGGGTACTCTACTTTGGCGCGGCATCGGTGTTGATTGCGTTCGGGCCGCGCGCGCAGCACTTGAACAGCAGTCCTCTGTACTTTATGGGGTTTGCAGCGTTCTGGCTCACTGCGATCATCGCGCTGAATATTCGTGGCGTCGACGCGGGCAAATGGCTGAATAACATTTGTTCAATCGGAAGCCTGGTGCCGCTCGCCCTGCTGATGATGATGGCAGCGGTGTCGTGGATGCGCTTCGGGCCCGCTACGCAGTTCACCGTCGCGAGCATGACGCCGCACTGGACGCTGGATAATGCGGTGTTCTGGTCGGGAGTGTTTTTTGCGTTCGGCGGCGTCGAAGCGGCGAGCGCGATGGGCGACGAGATCCAGAATCCGCGCAAGACCATGCCATGGGCGATCCTCGTGGGCGGTACGATCGTGACGTTGGGCTATATCGGCGGAACGATGGCGCTGCTGGTCGCGTTGCCGAGCGAAGCAGTGAGCGGGCTGCAGGGATTTGTGAACGGCGCGCAGACACTGACCGCGAAGCTGGGGCTGGACTGGATGCTGGTGCCGATTGCGCTGCTGGTGGGCGTGAACAGCGTGGGATCTACGGCGGCAAATCTGTCGTCGACATCGCGGCTGCCGTTTGTTGCGGGTATCGATCACTATCTGCCGCCGGTCTTCGGATCGATTCATCGGCGCTATCGCACGCCCTGGGTAGCGATCGCAGTGTATGGCCTGGCAAGCGTGCTGGTGGCGATCCTGGGGCAGATGGGGACGACGGTGCGCGGCGCCTATGACGTGCTGGTGAGCATGGCGGTGATTTCGTACTTCATTCCGTACCTGCTGCTGTTTGCGGCGATGATCCGGCTGCAGTGGGAGCCGGCAGGGCCAAATGTGCGGCGCCTGCCGGGGAAGAAGCCGGTGGCGATTGCGCTGGGGGTTATCGGTTTCGCGGCGACGGGAACGACGATTGTGCTGTCGCTGTTTCCGGGCGCGGATCAGCCGGACAAGTTGATGGCGGTGGTGAAGGTGGCGGGGGCAACGCTGGTGCAGTTGGGGCTGGGGGTTGCGATTTTTGCGGCGGAGAGACGAAGGGCGCGGACACGGGCGATCGCGGCGTGAGGCATGTCGCTGGGGGCTAACGGGGTTAGCGGCGCTGTGGGCCTGTTCGCGGAGGTTCGTGCTTTCCCACGGATGCCGCAAATTGCCCGTCATGGATGATCACATGACAGCGTCGGCTCCCCCCGACCTGAGTAGACTGGTTGCTGCTAAAGGTCCGGCCTTGATTGAGACGCAGGTCTGCGGCTAGTCGTGGCTCTTCTGCGGGTCGGCGTAGTAGCCGGTCTTGTGGCGGATGTTGAAGGCTTCGGTGCTCGCGCGGGGGATGCTCACATCGATGCGATGAAACTGCCTTCCAGGCTCTTGATTGTGCGGGTAGTAGCCGATCATGTATTGCGTGCGCAGGTCGTCGCTTACCTGAGCAAAGGCCTTGTCGAGTCCACCCGCATCTACGTAGAAATGCTTGCCGCCGGTCTGCTCCGAGAGTGTAATGAGGGCGTGTTCGCCCCCGAGGTCGCGGCCAGCACTGGCTTCGATGGGCACGTCGATGATGGAGTAGATCATGACCTCGTTGCGGAGAGCCTGTTCGAGCGCTTCGTTGTAGGTTGAACCTTTCACCGTGTCGCCGCCGTCGGTGACGAGCACCAGAACCTTGCGGCCGTCCTTTTTGCCGAGAGCCTGAGAACCTGCGTAGATTGCATCATAGAGAGCGGTACCGCCGGCACCACGCATGCGATCGAGACCGTGGTCGATTAGAGCCACCTTATTGGTGAAGTCGGTCAGCTGATACACGTAGGTATTGAACTCGATGACGCTCATCTGATCTTGCGAGCGCATCATCGCGTGTACAAACTTCTTGGCCGCCTGCTGCTCGATGTAGCGGTCTTTGTAGGTGCTGGAGCTGGTGTCGATGGCAAGCGTGAGGTTGAGCGGCATTTCGGACTGGCGCTCGAATACCTGGATGGTTTGCGGACGACCGTCTTCGGTGATCTTGAAGTCGTCCTTCGTCAGGCCGCCAATGATCGCACCTTTTTGATCGGTGACGTTGACAAAGAGGCTCACCAGCTTTACATCGAGGCGAAGGGGTTTGTCTTCCTGTGCGGTGAGGCGAAGGGCAAGGCCGAGGATAAGAGAAAGGCCCACGGAAAACGCAGCCAAAGCCGGCCAATTACGACGAAGGGCCATCGGCGCCCTCCACGGCGTATTCCGGCGGAAAGGGTTCACCATCGGCCCATATCGCGCCGTCGGCAAATGTCTCTTTCTTCCAGATCGGGACAGTCTTTTTGAGTGTGTCGATGAGCCAGCGGCTGGCCTCATAGGCCTTTCCGCGATGCGCTGAGGACACGATGATCAGCACGCTGGTCTCGCCAACCTGCAGGCGGCCAAGACGGTGGATCATGGCGACGTTGCGCACCTCGAAGCGGGTAATCGCCTCGCGCGCCAACTCGTTCATCTGTCTCCTGGCCATTTCTTCGTATGCCTCGTAGTCGAGATAGAGCGTCTTCCGGCCGCGGGAGTTATTGCGGACGATCCCATCGAACACGATGACGGCGCCGTCTTCGCCATGCTTCGCGGCAGCGACGAGAGCCTCTGCCTGGATGGAATCGCGGGTGAGACGAATGAAGACGGACTCCTCGGTCTTCGGGGGACCGCTGGATGGTGCGCCTCCTGAGACCGGTGGCAGCAGGCCGATTTCATCGTTTTCACGGAGAATCTTCTCGCGGTGAGCATATTCGGCGTTGACGCTGACGGCGATGCCGAGGGATTCGACTGCAGGCGCGCGCGCGACTAGGCGAGCCAGCAGATCGGCGACGGTAGCGCCGCGAGGCAGTTCGAGCGCGAAAGGGTCGGAGCCAAGGGACTCCTTGAGAATGCCGAATGGGAGGATGCGTACGTGCATGGTGGAGAAAGGATACCGCCTTGGAGTTAGACGCAGAAGGGCTTCGAGGGTAGTGTGGGTTACGCTGGGGCGGAACGCGTCGTGGGTCGGATTCGTGCTTTCCCAGCCACGACACGATTAACCGCCCCACGGACGAAGACCTGTCCGTGGGGACCCCGCCGGCTGCGTCTTGGATGGGGCACCGGGCGTTTCACTTCGGTTACTCGGAATGGCACGCCGATGGATTTGAGCTAAATGAAAAAGGCCGGCGGGTTGGCCGGCCTTTCTGTTTCGAATACTCGCTTTGTTACGCAGCTGCGGAGGTGCCGCGTTCGGTGGTGAAGGGGGTAACTCCGGACTTTGCGTTCAGTAAAGGCAGGGCCACGGCCAGAACGTCTTCAATGCGGCTGGCGTAGTGGATCGAGACTCCTTCGATCATGTCGGACGTGAGGTCTTCTTCGACGTCCTGCTGATTCTCGGCAGGCAGGATGATGGTTTGCACTCCGGCGCGTCGTGCTGCCAGAAACTTCTCCTTGATGCCGCCTACAGGAAGCACATTGCCACTAAGCGTGATCTCGCCAGTCATCGCGGTTAGCGGACGAACCGGAATATCTGTCAGCAGCGACGCAAGTACCGTGGCCATGGTGACGCCGGCCGAAGGACCATCCTTGGGGATCGCGCCTGCAGGCACGTGAATGTGCAGGTCAAGATCCTTGTTGAAGTCCTCGGAGAGACCGAGCAAGCCCGAGTTGGAGCGTACCCACGTCAGCGCGGCCTGCATCGACTCCTGCATCACTTCGCCGATCTGGCCGGTCATGGTGAAGCCGCCTTTGCCCTTCATCTTGTTCGCCTCGATGAAGAGGATGTCGCCTCCGGCGGGTGTCCATGCGAGCCCGACGGCAACGCCGGGCCTCTTGACGCGCTCGGCAATCTCGGTTTCGACGCGCACTTGGATATTGCCCAGGAACTCCTTGAGCACATCCTTATCGACGACGAGTTTTTCGGTCTTGCCTTCGACCACACGACGGGCTTCCTTGCGGCAGACCGTTCCGATCACCTGTTCGAGTTTGCGGACGCCAGCCTCACGCGTGTAATGGCGGATCATGTGGCGTACGGACTCCTCGGGGAACTCAATCTGTTCCGGCGTGATTCCGTTCTCCTTGATCTGGCGCGGAACGAGGTACCGGTTGGCGATGTGCACCTTTTCCTCTTCGCTGTAGCCCTGGAGCGGGATGAGCTCCATGCGGTCGAGCAGCGGAGGCGGAACTGGGTCGAGCATGTTCGCCGTGCAGATGAAGAGCACCTTCGACAGATCGAAGGGCACGTCGAGGTAGTTGTCCCGGAACGTATTGTTCTGGGCCGGATCGAGCGTTTCGAGCAGCGCCGACGCAGGGTCGCCGCGGAAGTCGCGCCCAAGCTTGTCAACCTCGTCGAGCATGATCACCGGGTCGTTGGTTTCGGCGCGGCGGATGCTCTGGATAATCTGGCCGGGCAACGCACCGATATAGGTACGCCGATGACCGCGAATCTCGGCTTCATCGTGCATTCCTCCCAGCGAGATGCGCTGGAACTTGCGGCCGAGCGCGCGAGCGATGGACTTCCCGAGGCTGGTCTTGCCAACTCCTGGAGGTCCGACGAAGCAGAGGATCGGCCCCTTCATGTCGGGCTTGAGTTCGAGCACCGACAGGTAGTCGAGGATGCGGTCCTTGACCTTTCTCAGGCCATAGTGATCTTCGTCGAGGATGTCGCGGGCCTTGCCGATATCGACCTTGGTTCCGGAGCTTTTTGCCCATGGCAACACCGCAAGCCACTCGATGTAGTTGCGTGTGAGCGAGTAGTCGGCGGCCATGGGAGACATGCGGCCGAGGCGCGACAGTTCCTTCATCGCCTCTTTCTTCACGTCTTCTGGCATTCCGGCTTCTTCGATCTTCTTGCGCAGATCTTCGACTTCGCGCTGCCCCTCGTCCTGCTCGCCGAGTTCTTTCTGGATGGCCTTCATCTGCTCGCGCAGATAGTAGTCGCGCTGCGACTGCTGGACCTGGTCCTGCACTTCGTTCTGAATCTTGGAACGGAGCTGCTGGACCTCGAGTTCCTTGGCGAGGTGCTTCGTAAGCTGTTCGAGCCGGGCGGGTACGCTGGCGGTTTCAAGCAGCGTCTGCTTGTCGTCGGTGGTGAGAAACGGCAGCGACGAGGCGACAAAATCGACCAGGCGGCTGGGGTCCTCGATATTTCCGGCGATGGTGCGTAACTCGTCGGACAGCGTTGCCGATTCGGAGACAATCTGCTGGAACTGCCCCACAACATTGCGAACCAGCGCCTCGATCGAAGCAGAAGTCTCAGCTTCGACGTCTTCGATGGTCTCGACCTCGGCGATCATAAAGGGCTCAGTCTGGAGGTAGCGGACCAGGCGCACGCGCTCCACGCCTTCGGTGAAGACGAAGCGGCTCTGGTTGGGCATGCGCACGACCTTGTGCACAGTGGCCAGGGTGCCGACTTCGTGCAAATCGGTCGGTTTGGGTGCGTCGAGGCGCGGATCAAGCTGGGCGGTAACGACAATGGATCGTTCCTCGCCCAGCGATTCGATCAATTGGATGGAGCTTTCACGTCCAACTGTAAGTGGCAGAACGGCATGGGGAAATAAGACGGTGTCGCGAACGGGCAGAATCGGGATACGTTTAGTGCCCGAAGCGGTCCGTTTTTCGGGATTTTCCGGCGGCAATATGGAAGGCTGACTTGGCATTGAGTGTCCTCTTATCAACTTTCCTTATTAGACAACGCAGAGCATCAAAAGTTTCAAGGAATAGCCCTCTCCCCGATCCCTTTGCCTGCCTCGTCGGCTGATGTGGTTTACGTTATTCTCCTGGTTCGGGTTCCGGTTGAACTTGAGGCGCGGACAGCTTTTCAGGCTAATGCGGTCCACCTGTTTTATCGGCAGAAACACACGAAGGCTGAACCCTGAATGGCGGAGGATTTCGGGCGATTGGAAGTCATGACTGCCCTCGACTTATTCGACGCCGGCGATCCCGTCTTCTTCCTTGATGGCGGTTTCGATGCGCTCCCAGAGATTATCTTCCGGTTGCTGATCCGGGAACAACTGCCTGGCCGCGTCGGCAATCGTCTGCAGTTCCTGGTACAACTGCCGGCAAATGTCGCATTCCCTGATATGCGGATGCCTTTCGACATCCGCCCCGGAACCGACAAGGTCCGACAGCTGAGCCTGGAACTGTTCGCAGCTCATCGATTTGGGGTCGATCGTCATCGCCGGTCTCCCTTCCGGAGCGAGAGACGCAGGGCATCGCGCAGTTTGAGCCGGGCCTTATGGAGTTGAGACTTGCTGTTTCCAACGGAGCAATCGAGCATAGCAGCTATCTCATTATGCTCAAAGCCCTCCACATCGTGAAGAACAAAGATCAGGCGGTAGCCAGCTGGTAAAACGGCGACGGCCCGCTCAAGTGCCAGACGGTCAATGGAACCGGTCAGAGAAAGGTCCGGGGCACCGAAGCTGCGGCCTGGACCCTCGTCGTATGTGGGCTCCATGGCCTCATCAAGAGACATGAGGGGCAGCCCTTTTTTGCGCAGGTGCATGAGGACCACGTTGATTGAGAGGCGATGGAGCCACGTGGAGAAGGCCGAATCGCCGCGAAAGGTTCCGATCTTGCGATGGAGTTGGAGAAAGGCCTCCTGAGTGAGATCTTCCGCTTCGGCGACATTGCCCACCATGCGGAGGCAGAGCGAGTAGATGCGCCGTTTATGGAGCGCGTAAAGCTGGGCGAAGGCGTAATGGTCGCCAGCCTGAGCCCGGGCCAGAATCTCTGCATCGGGCGAGAGCTGCGGGGCGGGGGCAGTGACCGCTGGTGCAGGCTCGCGAAGCTGGACCGCGCTGTTTTTTTCCACGGCGGAGCTGGGCGCTGGAGCTTCGGGCGTCTGCTTTGGAAACCTGGTACGTGGCATGCGCTTCCTTTGGGGAGGGGGATCGGTAGCTGTAAGAATCGAGAGATGCTGCGCCAAGCTTCTTTCCTCGTTAGTATAAGGTGCAGCAGGGGAAATTCTTGAGCTGCGGCATGAAGGAACCGGATAGGCTCTCAAGTTATTTGGTTAGATGCAACCAAATGGCCTGACGTGGGTCAATACGGTTAATTTCTGGGAGACATAGTGCGTAAGGCATTACCGGCATGGCAGCTCGGCCCAAGAATGAGGCGGAGGGTATTGCCGACTTGTCTCTTTCTTCTCATCGCGACGGGAGATCAAAGCTGGTCGCAGGCACCCGCATCGGCACCAGACAGTAGATTGGGCGGGCGTTTTGCGATGACAGCCGTTGACTCTTATGGTTCCATCTCCCACGGAGCCGCCGATGACGAAGTCCAGTTTGCCCAGTGGAGCGAGTGGGAGGGACTTCCGGTCAGGGAAATCGCCTTCGAAGGGGTTCCAGCAGACCGGTTGCGGCCATTATCCGGGCATCTTCCCCAGGCCGTGGATGCGCCGCTTAACCGGGAAAATGTCGCCAGCAGCTTGCGCGAGCTGTACGCAACCGGCCTCTACGACACCGTTGAGGCTCACACGACTCGGCAAAGGGATGGCGTGAAACTGGTGTTTCGGGGAACGCCGCGGGAATTCATCGGAACCGTCAGCGTGGACGGGGCAAAGGGCGCCACGATCAATGCGCAATTGCAGGCCGCCAGCCGGCTGACAGCGGGAACGCGATTTACCCAAAATCGACTCGAAGCAGCCACGGGCCGCATGCGCCAGGCGCTGGCCGAAAACGGCTTCAATGAGCCGGTAATTACATATAAGCTCACCAGGCACCTGGGCGAGCAACTGGTGGATGTCGCGTTTCAGGTCACTTCGGGAATTCAGTCCCGGGTTGGCGAAGTGGCCGTTTTCGGAGACTCGGGGATGACGCTGGACCAGTTCCGGCGCTATGCGCGCCTGCGGACCGGAACCAGGGTCGACCACGAGACGAGCAGTCGAGCACTGAGCGGCGTCTTGAAGCGCTATCAAAAAGAGGATCGCCTGGAAGCCGACGTCAAGCTTGTGTCGGAGGTCTATAGTCGCGAGACGAAGAAATCGAGCTTCTCGTTTTCCGCGAATCGTGGGCCTGTGGTGAGGGTGAATGTGGAAGGGGCGAAAGTCGGCGGAGAGCGCCTGAAGCATCTGGTGCCGGTCTTCGAAGAGGGCACGGTCGATGAAGATCTGCTCAACGAGGGCGACCGCCGGCTGCGCGACTACTTCCAGCGGATCGGGTACTTTGACGTAAAAGTGGAGCACAAACAGCAAAACCCTGAGAGCGGCACGGTGACCATCACCTATACGGTGACACTGGGAGAGCGCCGCAGGGTGGAGAAGGTCTCGGTCGCTGGCAATCACTACTTCGATACGAAGACGCTCGAAGAGCTTTTGAGCGTACATGCCGCCGATCATCTTGACCGGCACGGAACCTACAGCCAGGCACTTGTCTCCGCGGACGTGAATGCGTTACAGGCCGTCTACCAGAACAACGGGTTTTCGAAGGTCAAAGTCACGCCGGAGACGCTGATTGCCGGTGCGGAGGTAAGCCCTGCGGGACTGGGCACGGTTCGCGATCCGACGGAACCTGTCACCGTGATCTACCACATCGAAGAAGGGGAGCAGCAGCGCGTCGGCGATTTGAAACTGGATGGATCGGCCGAGTCAGATCAGGCCAGGCTGCTGGGGCTGATGAATACCGCGCCGGGACAGCTGTTCTCGCCGCAGAATCTGGCTGGCGACAGGGATGCTCTGCTGACTGACTACCTGAGCCGCGGCTTCGACCAGGTACAGATCGAACTGGAAGAGCAGACAGAGGCAACGGACCCTGCCAAGGTCGACGTTGTGTTCCATATCCGCAGGGGACGGCAGGTTTTTGTACGGAGAGTGCTGATTTCGGGTCTGCACTATACGCGGCCTGACACGGTGGCAAAGGCCATCACGCTACATCCGGGCGATCCCCTGAACCAGACGGCGCTTGCGGAGACTCAACGCAACCTCTACGAGTTTGCTTTGTTCAATGAAGTGAACACAGCGATCCAGAACCCGGCCGGCGAAGAGCCGAACAAGACGGTGCTGGTGCAGACGACCGAGGCGCGGCGCTGGACACTGACATACGGCCTGGGATTCGAAGCCCAGACGGGAGCGCCGCAGAACAACTGCGCCGGCATTTCGAATGCGGGCGTGACTTGCGATCCGAACGGCAAGACAGGAATCAGCCCGCGCGTAGTGGGTGCATTAACGCGGAACAATCTTTTTGGGCGAGAGCAGTCAGCGTCGATTCAGGGAACGTACGGATTGCTCGAACAAAACATCAACCTGCTGTTTCAGAATCCGCGCTTTCTCGGCGATCGGGATTTCGGATTCACGCTCTCCGGCGGCTATGCGAGCAGCCAGGACGTAACGACGTATGTTGCGTCAAAGCTGGAGACCGGTGTGCGTTGGACTGAGCATTTCACGCAGCCCGGTTCGTGGCTTTCCAAGGCGAATACGTTTGTTTATGCGTTCGACTTTCGCCGTGTGAAGGTATCCGAAGGCAGTTTGCAGGTGTATCCCGCTGCAATCCCGGTGCTGGCGGCCGCCGTCCGCGTGGCGGGCCCGAGCGTCACCTGGATTCGCGACACGCGCGACTCCCCGATCGATTCGCACCGCGGAACCTATACGAGCTTCCAGAACTTTCTTTCCGATACGACGTTCGGCGCACAGGCGGAGTTCAACCGTCTCGATCTTTCCAATTCGAGCTATTACGGATTCAGCAAAGGTCGCTTTGTGTTGGCGCGCAATACGCGTTATGGTCAGGAACGCGCATATGGACCCCCCTCTGCCCGTTTGATTCCTCTGCCCGAACGGTTGTATGCCGGCGGTCCTACGTCGCATCGAGGATTCTCCATCAATGCAGCGGGACCGCGCGACCCGGAAACGGGGTTTCCGATTGGCGGTGCGGGCGCGCTGATAAACAGCACGGAATTGCGGCTGCCGCCTCCGGTGCTTCCATTTTTTGGCGACTCGCTCAGTTTTGTGCTCTTTCATGACATGGGAAATGTGTTTACTAATGCCGGGGATGCCTGGGCCAGCGCACTGCGGATTCACCAGCCGGACCGGGACAGCTGCAAGATCCTCACCCAGGGAAGCCCGGAGAATCCACCGGCACCGAACGGCCCCTCCACCTCCACCGGTGTGCAGGGGAATTGCAGCTTCAATTACTTCTCCCATGCGCTTGGACTTGGGCTGCGCTACCATACGCCCGTTGGGCCGATAAGGCTCGATTTCAGCTACAACCTGAATCCCCCGATTTATCCGATAAACGTCGACTATTCTCAATCGAACCCGTATCTGAACCCGCATGTGGGCGAAGCGCAGCATTTCAACTTCTTCTTCAGCCTGGGGCAGACCTTCTGATGGCGACACGGCGAACAGCTCGATTTGCGAACGCGCACCAGGCGATGCAGTGGATTTGCGTGGCTGCCATATTAATGGGGCAGTCGTCAGCTGCTCAGAGCAACCCCCAAAGCAATCAGAGTCCGGCGCCGGGAAGCAGCGTCACGCTCGACCGCGTGGTTGCGGTGGTGAATCGCCAGGCAATTCTCGAGAGCGATCTCGAAGATGAGATGCAATTGTCGGTTCTCGATCCGAGCAACAATGTGCGGGAGAAGATGACCGAGCAGCAGGCCCTGGAGCAGCTCATCAGCCGCGCGTTGATTCAGCAGCAGATTGAGCAGGACTACTTACAGGCCACCGAACCGAAGCCGGAGGAGATTGCGTCGCGGCTCCACGAGATTCGCACTGAGTTGCCGGCATGCGTTCGCGCGGATTGTAAATCGGACGCCGGATGGAAGGCATTCCTGGCGAAACACGATCTGACGCCACCGCAAATCGAGAACTACCTGCGCATGCGCCTCGAAGTCCTGAGCTTTATCGAGCTACGCTTCCGCCAGGGCATTCGCATTACACCTGAGGAGATTGGAGCGTACTACAGGGACACGCTGCTACCGCAGTATCCGGTGGGAGAGACGCCTCCGCCGTTGCAGCAGGTGTCATCACGGATTCAGGAGATCTTGCTGCAACAGCGGGTAAATGTGCTATTCGACACATGGCTCGAAAACCTCCGCAAACAGGGTCAGGTTGAAGTGCTCGACCCGGCACTGGAGACCTCAACTGCAAACGGAAATCCGGGAGCAACGAAGGAATGAGTGAGACCCGTACAGTGCCGCCCGCGCCGCCCGACTCCGACGATGGGAGCCAGCAGCGGCCGCGCTCGCGCCGGCGTTACCTGCGCCACGTGCTGTGGGGCAGCACGGGAGTGGCCCTGCTCCTCATTTCGGGCGTGGCCGGATTGTACTTTTGGGCGAGCTCTTCGGCATTTGAGAACATCATCCGCAAGCGCCTTATTGCGAGGATTGATGCAGCTACCGGGGGCCGCACCGAGATCGCCTCGTTCCACTGGAATCTGCTAAAGCTCGAAGGTGAGGCCGACGGCCTGGTACTGCACGGGCGCGAAGCTGCGAGCGAGGCACCCTACGCGCAACTGGCTTCTCTGCGCATTTCGATCAGCGTCCTTGGCTTGTTCAGCCCGCGGGTGTTGTTGCGCGATCTGGAGCTGACCCAGCCGCAGATTCACCTTATCGTGTACCCGGACGGGTCGACGAACCAACCGCAGCCGCGCAAGAAGACAGAGACACATCCGTTGGACACCCTCTTCGATCTCCAGGCAAGCCACGTTGAGGTTGCACACGGCGTATTCGATTATGACAATCGGGCCGTTGCGAACGATTTTCAGAACCGGCATATTCCGCTGGACTTCAGGGCGAACGATGTTTCACTGCTGCTGAAGTACATCGCGAGTAACGGCTTTACTCAGGAGAGTTATCACCTTCAAGCGGGCATCCACGATCTGCAATTAGTTCGTGGGCCGGCCGCTCATCCCGATGCGCCGCCAGTGCAGGGATATGCCGAGGCGAGCATTGACTTCACACGCAATGCCGCGTATCTGCGATCGCTGAGCGTCACCGCGCATAGCAAGGGATCGAAAGACCGCGTGCTGAACGTCACGGGCGAATTGACTGACTTCAGCCGACCGCGTTGGAAGGCGGTGGCGCAGGGCGAAGTAGATTTGAAGCTGATGGAGCCGACGCTCGGTTATCCCTTCACGCCGGAGGGAATCGCAAAGCTCAACCTCAGCGCGGCAGGGCAGGATGGAGAGTTCCGGATCGACGGAACGGTGCACGCGGATAATGCTTCGTACGTTGGGACCGGAGTGGTGGCGCGCGGCGTTGGGTTGGACGCGTGTGTGCACGCCGATCCGCTGCATCTGCAGATTACAAATGTGACGGCTCGCCTGAAGCCAGGCGGGCAGCTCGAAGGCGAGGTCCTGCTGGAACACTGGATTCCGCAGCTCTCGGGTGCGCCCGTCCTCCAGGCCCTTGTCGAACCAGCAAAGCGCGAGAAGAAGGGCAAGAGCCACGAGAAGCCAGCGCCCCCGGTCGTTGTGACAAAAATCGACACCGATCTGCACACGAACGGAAAGGTGAATGCGAACTTCCGCGACGTCGCGCTCGACACGCTGCTCGACATGGTGAGCCAGCGGCCCTTCCAGCGACTGGGATTGGACGCGCGCCTGAACGGACTGTCGACTGCCGCGTGGAGCAATGGAGATGTAAATACCCTGGCGGTATCGACGAAGCTCAACCTCAGCCCTGCGATGACGGGGGTAGCAGGAGAAGCGCCGGCCAGCGGCGTGATCGATGCGACCTACCTGCAACGTAATGGCGGCGTCGATCTGCGCAACCTGCAGGTGACCTTGCCAAACAGCCAGGTGACTGCGCATGGGCAACTTGGCGCGTATCCGATGACTAGCCCCACGGGGATCGCTGTCGAGTTTCACTCGCACAACCTGGATGACTTCGATACGCTGTTCCGCGATCTGGGAGTGACGCGCGACGGGAAGAGCGGAACATCGGCGCTCCCGATCGACCTCGATGGGCAGGCTGACTTCAAGGGAAACTGGACGGGATCGCTCGTCGATCCGCTTCTGGCCGGCGACCTGGACGCGACCGATCTCTCTGTTGAACTTCCTTCCGCCAAAAGCGCAAACGAGACGCAGGGGGTGCACTGGGATTCGCTGCGCGCCACGGGAAGCTACTCGGCGACGCGCATCACGATCGAGCACAGCCGGCTACAGCATGACGATGCGTCCATCAGCGTTGACGGAACGCTGACTGCAACGACTGCGCCATCGAAGAAAGCACCGGGCGTACCGGCCTTCGACGCAAATTCCCTGCTCCACGCAAACCTGTCTGCGAGCGGCGTGAGTGTCGACGATCTGGCGCCTTTGTTGGGCGAGAAGCTCCCGGTTAAGGGCCTTTTGAGCGCGCAGATGTCAACCGACGGGTCGATCCGCATGCTGAATGGCGGTGGCTGGGTTCAGCTTGACCACGGGACGGTATATGGCGAGCCGCTCTCGCGAGTTCACGTTCAGGGGAAGATTGCGGGACAGGTAGCGCAGCTCGGCTCGGTCACGATAACCAACGCGGCCGGAACGGCGATTGGCTCCGGCACCTACGACCTGCGCTCGCGGCAGTTCCAAGTGAATGCGCACGGAAACGGCATCGATATTTCAAAGATTGAACGGCTGCGCAATGCCGGCACGGATGTTGCCGGAAACCTCGCCTTTTCCCTCTCGGGCTCCGGAAGCTTCGATGATCCGCACCTCAACGGCCATGCTTCTCTGGCCAACCTTACGGTTGCCGGCGAGCGGTTTGGCGAGTTTGACGTTGTTGCGCACACCGCAAATCAGAATCTGATCTATGACCTCACTTCGCGGTTTGAGACAGCCGAACTCACAGCACACGGACAGACCGCAATGCGCGGCGACAACGAGACCCAGGCGACACTGGACTTCTCGAAATTCAACATTGGCAGGCTCCTCCAGATGGCGCACATCAATGGATTGACAGGCGGATCAAACCTTGAAGGCACCATCAACATCGCAGGACCGCTGGCGCGGCCGGAACAGATGCGCGGCGAAGCTCGGATTCAGCAGCTGGCCGTTACCATCGCGGGCGTTTATCTAAAAAGTGAAGGCGGCTTGCACGCCAGCATGGACAACTCGCAGATCAACCTCGACCCGTTGCACGTTACGGGCGAAGAGACGGATTTGTACGTCCGAGGCAGCCTGAATCTGGCGGGCAAGCGGCAACTCGATATAGCGGCAAATGGATCGATTAATCTTAAGCTGGCCGAGACGGTCGATCCTGACCTGACTGCACGCGGTACAACAACATTCCGCATTGAGGCCCACGGTCCGCTCGACGATCCGGGCCTGTCGGGGCGCATCGATTTTCAGGATGCATCGCTGGCCCTTCAGGACCTTCCCAACAGCCTGAGTCAGTTGAAGGGGACTCTCGAATTTAATCAGAATCGCCTCGAAGTGAAATCGCTGACAGCGATGAGCGGCGGCGGGCTGCTGAGCGTTTCTGGATACCTGGCCTATCAACACGGCATCTACGCCGACCTTGCGCTTAAGGGGAAATCGATCCGCATCCGCTATCCGCAGGGGGTGAGTTCCGCGGCCGATATTAATCTGCAATTGCAGGGGCCGCAGAGCAATCTTCTACTGAGCGGTAACGTGATGATCACGCGGTTCACGGTAAGCCCGGAGATGGACTTTGTGGCGCTGGCTGCGCAGACGGGCAAGGCTCAGCCGATCGCGCCGGCCAGTGCGCCATCCAATCACGTGCGGCTCGACGTCCGCATTCAATCCTCGCCGCAGTTGAATTTTCAGAATGCCTACGCCAAGCTGGCGGGAGATGTGGACCTGAGGCTTCGCGGCACCATTGCTTCGCCGTCGCTGCTGGGGCAAGTTGCGATCACTGAAGGCAGCGCGACCATCGCGGGCACGCGCTACGAGTTGCAGCGTGGCGAAATTACGTTCACCAACCCGGTGCGCATCCAGCCCTTGATTGATCTCAACGCAACCGCGCGCGTCGAGGATTACGACATCACCCTGGGGCTGCATGGCTCTGTCGATCAGATGGCCGTGACTTACCGAAGCGACCCGCCGTTGCCCGAGGCGGACGTGGTGGCGCTACTAGCGTTGGGGCGGACGCAGGATCAGCAGCGCATCTATACGCAGCAGCAGAAGGAGCTCGCCACCAATCCCGCGACGGACGCCCTGCTCGGCGGGGCCCTCAACGCGACGGTGAGCAGCCGGGTGCAGAAGCTGTTCGGCGTCGGCTCAGTAAAGGTTGATCCGAATTACCTCGGCGTGCTGGGAAACTCGACCACTCGCATCACGGTCGAAGAGCAGTTGGGCAAGAACCTGACCCTGACCTACGCCACCGATGTGGACACTACGGCGCAGCAGCTGATTCAAGCCGAGATCGCGATCAACCGGCACGTCTCCCTGCTGGTTACGCGAGATGAGTCAGGTGTCTTTTCGATGGTGGTCAAGACTACGCGACGCTTCAAGTGAGTGACCCAACCTCTGGGCAAAGAATCCCGGGCCCGTTTCTGACAATTTCTTGCCCGCGAACGCGAAATCGGCACCCAAAGCCCCGTTGAACGGCCATTCGATCAGATTTTCGGTAAATACTGCCGTAGAAATACGTCACATAACGTTCTCTCGGCATCTGTGCCGTAAGCAGCGGTAAACGCTCGCACACCCGGGGCGTGTCGATGGAGGCAAGATCGGCAAGCAACCGTGAAGGTGCAACAAGGAGATCGAATATGACAACCAGGTTCACTTTTTTCGCCGCGATAGTTGCGGCTGCGCTCACCCTCGGCGTTGTAGGGCTTCCCCAGACCGCGTTTGCTGGGGTGGGATCCGGTGTCGAGATCGGTCAGCAGGATACTTCCGGCGACGCCCAGGCAAAACTGAAGAAGTCGCAATTCAAGGATGTGAAGGTCTCGGTCGATCAAGGAATCGCCACCCTGACCGGCACGGTAAGCCTTTACGAGTACAAGAAAGATGCCGCCAATCGCATCCGCAAGGCAAAAGGCGTAGAAGCGGGCGTAACGACATCGAAGTCGCCGGCCCCAACGTGCCGGACAGCGAATTGAAGGCGAAGTTGCTGGAGAAGCTGACCTACGATCGCGTCGGTTATGGAAACGCATTTAATGCAATCTCACTCGACGTACAGAATGGCCTGGTGACCCTGGGCGGTCACGAGCGCACCGATGTCGATAAGGATTCGGCACTGGCGCTGGTATCGACTTACCCCGGCGTAAAGGATGTCACGGACGAGATCGAGGTCGATCCCACGTCGATCATGGACGACCAGACACGGCTGGCAGTGGCGCGCGCCGTCTATGGCTATCCAACACTGAACAAGTACGCGATCGATCCGGCCAAACCCATCCGCATCTCCGTTCAGAATGGTAACGTCGCGTTGTATGGTGTTGTCGATTCGAAGGCTGACAAGGATACGGCGAACATCCGCGCCAACGGCGTGCCGGGCGTCTTCAGTGTGAAGAACTTTCTGCAGGTCGCGGGCCAGCCAACTGAGGGGGTGGAAATGGAGCAGGGTTGCGCCGTGCCCTGCTCCATTTTCAAATGCCCTCCACTCTTTGAAAACTCTTTCGCGACAGCTTTCTGCATTTTTGCTGGACGAAGCCCCGGCCTGCGTGCGACATTTACAGAACTGTAATCATTCAGTGCGTTTCATTCCTTACACTTGTCTCGCTATGTTGAACGACGGCCCACTGACTATAGACCGCAAAGACGGCAGGAACCCCGGGACCCGGGTGTTCTGCCTGAACGGCCCCCTCACGTTGCGCAACCTGTTCGAGTTGCAGACGGAACTGCGCGGCTCTGCGCCGCCGCCTCTGACGGTGATTGACCTGACCGACGTGCCGTATATGGACTCCGCCGGTATGGGCCTTGTGATGAACCACTATGTCCGCTGCCAGACCAAAGGCGCCAAGCTCATCGTTGCGGGAGCAAACAGCCGCGTGATGGATCTGTTTAAGGTGACGAAGGTCGACACCGTGCTGCCGCTGGTGGGGACAATCGACGACGCCGAAGCGTAAGCTGAGTTTGAATTCCCAAGACTAAGACTAAGACTTCTTCATCAACTTTCCGTTCATGCGCAGGTTCAAGCCCCCGCCGGGACTTCTCCGCACCCCTCGCTCCATTACACTGGAAAATGGAGCTGCATGCGATGGGGCTGACTGCGAAAACCGGCACAACGCTGGAGATGATCAAGTGGGAGCACTCGATCTTTGCGCTCCCGTTTGCGCTGACCGCCGCGCTGCTGGCGGCCGTGGCCTGCCCGGCTGGCGCACGCTGGGCTGGATCCTTGTGGCCATGGTCACGGCCCGCTCCTGCGCCATGGCCTTCAACCGCTGGGCCGACGCCGATCTGGATGCCGCCAATCCCCGCACGCAGCACCCGCGCCATCCCGGCGGGCCTGCTCTCGCGCCAGTTTGTGCTCGGCTTCACCGTCCTGATGGCCCTCGGCTTTCGTGATTGCCGCGGCCGAGTTGAACCGGCTCACGCTTTACCTGTCGCCGCTGGTGCTGGTGGTGCTGCTCGGCTACAGCTACATGAAGCGCGTGACGCGCTGGTCGCACCTGGTGCTGGGCCTGGCGCTTGGGCTTGGCGCCGTCGGCGGCGTGGATCGCGGTGCGCGGCAGCCTCGACCCGCGCATCGTGGTGCTGACCGCTGCCGTCACGCTGTGGGTGGGCGGATTTGACGTGCTCTACGCCTGCCAGGACTTCGAGCACGACCGCGCAGGCCGGCCTGCACAGCCTGCCCCAGGCGCGTCGGAATTCCGGCCGCCTTCTGGGCGGCGCGCATGATGCATCTTGGCCATGCTGGGACTGCTCGTCTGGTTCGGCTGCTGTTCAGCTTCGGCATCGCCGGCTGGCTGGGCATTGCGGCTGCAGGCTTGCTGCTGGCCTATGAGCACTCCCTGGTTTCGCCGCGCGACCTGCGCCGGCTGAACGCCGCATTCTTCACCATGAACGGCGTCATTGCCATGGTCTTTCTGGCATTCGTGGCCGCCGACGTTTGGCTGCGGAGATAGACGCACGATGACTTGCAGAGGAAATCCCGCAAAGAAGCAGCCGTAGAGCTGTGGTATGGTGCGAGAAAGCAGTCTGCGCAGTCGTCGATCGCGCTCGCAGACGGCCGGCCCCACAAGCAACAGGAAAGCTAGGCACCGGAATGAAGATTGCCATCCAGGGAGAACCCGGCTCATTCAGCCACGAAGCGGCGCTGAAACTGGATGCCGGACGCCGTGATCGTTCCCTGTCTCGCTCTCGGCCGATGTCTTTGCGGCGCTCACCAACGGCAACGGTGGACGCCGCGGTCATTCCCATTGAGAACAGCCTTGCCGGCTCGGTCTCTGAACACTTCGACCTGCTGCTGCAGCACGATGTGAAGGTGGAGCGCGAGACGCTGCTCCGCATTCGCCATAACCTGATCGCGCATTTCCGGTCCACAGCTCGCGGATATCGATCGCGTCTTTTCGCATCCGGTGGCCCTGGCGCAGTGCCGGCGCTTCCTCGCCGAGCATCCGAAGATGGAGTCGTTTGCCTTCTACGACACGGCGGGCAGCGTGAAGCAGCTGGTCGAGTTGCGCGACCGCCACGCTGCGGCCATTGCCAGCGAGGCAGCGGCCCACTACTACGGCGCGCAGATTCTTGCAGCCGGCATCGAAGACAACCCGGAAAACTTCACGCGCTTCTTTCTGGTGCGCCGCAACGAGCGATGCGCGGTTCGGACCCGCATGCAAACAAGATCAGCCTGGCGTTTTCCGTGGAGAACCGCCCGGGTTCGCTGGTGGCGGCACTGACTGAGCTCTCGGCGATCGGGCACCAACCTGACCAAGATCGAGTCGCGGCCCGTGCACGGCAAGCCCTGGGAATACATCTTCTATGTGGATTGCCAGATTCACTCGGCCGAAGAGGGGAGCGCGCGCCATCGAGGCGCTGAAGCCGCATTGCGCGATGGTGAAGGAACTGGGACGCTATCCGAGAGGCGGGACATAGGACCAGGAACTGGGGACTATGCGCAGCGAGCAGGAGCAACTGCAATCGGCGGTTGGCAATCGGAGCTGAACGCGAACCATAGAAATGGGGATGGCTGAAGCCATCCCCATTCTTTCGGTCTCAAGTTGCGCTGGCCGAATTCTGTTATTCCCTGATCCCTGATCCCTATTCCCTGCTTCTTAGAAGTGGTAGGCCACGCCGAGGTCGGGTTGTAGATGTTGTACCACTTGTTGGTGGTGAACTGTGGGAGTCGCCGAACGTGGGCACCTTGGTGACAAAGCCGCGATACTCCGCGCGGATGTCGAAGCTGGGGCTGATCTCGTAGGCAATGCCGGCACCGTAAATGCCGCCCACCGCAGGTCTGCTGCTTCACGTCCAGGACTGGTGGTGCCGGAGTTGCGAATGGGCAGGAAGATCAATGCGCCCGGACCGGCTTCGACAAACGGATTGAACTTCCGGTAGGTGAAGCTGCGCACGTAAGCGGCGGAAATCTCCTGGGTGCGGGTCATTACCTGGTAGTGATTTGGTATTGCGACGTAGTAGTTGATCTTGTTCTGGTAAGTGATTCCGTAATTGGCCTCGAGCGCGCTGATGGGCGTGAGCATGAACCGGTAGCTGAGCAATGCGCCATAGGCGGTGTTGGAGTGCACCTGAACATCGGTGGATGAGGCAATGAACGGCTCGATCAGGGCCGTTCCGCTGAGGCTGATGTCCTGCCGGCTCTCCTGAGCGCGGCCCGCTGCCACGCACACGGCCAGCAGAAATGCAATAAGGGCGATCTTCTTCATTCGGTCTTGAACCTCACGACTGCGCAACCGTCCGGCTGGCAACGAGCTTGTCGATTCCGGCGCGCCGGTTTCGCGCCGGGCCCCGCTCTCAGCATTGTAAATGGCCGGAACGGGTGCAGACGGAAGCGGCTGACTCGGAATGATCTAAGGCTTAGACGCGTCAATAGACGCACGGCACCTCTGCGAATGGGAATACTCGCATCTCGCCATTCAGATTGCTGGCTATTCATCCACCGCTCCCGCTCCACATGGTAGTAGAACGGCGGCCCCTGCTTCTGCGCCATGGCGCGGACGGTCCGCAGAAAGGCGCGCGCCGGCATAGGAGAGCGTGGCCTGCCGCCGGTGCACCAGCCGCAGCACCCGCTTCATCTCCAGTTCGTCCACCGTGACGCGCACCAGGTCGCCGGTCTCCAGTTCGCGCGCCACGGTCAAGTGCGGCACCAGCGCCACGCCGTTGCCCATGGCCACAAATCGCTTGATGGCCTCGATGGTGGGCAGCTCGATGCCCATGTTCAGCGGCGTGCGATAACGCTGGAACGCCTCGATCACCTTGCGCCGCAGCGGCGAAGTGACATTGTGGGCAATGAAATTCTCCTTGCCCAGATCGTTGATGGAGACGCGGGCCGCCTTGGCCAGCGGATGCCTGGGACTCACGATGAAGGCCAGGCTGTCGCCATAGACAGCGATGGTGCGGAATTGCGCCGGATCGGGACGGAACGAGATCACGCCGATCTCGAAGGTGCGCAGGTTCAGTTCCTCGGGGATGCGGCTGGCCAGCATGCGGTGCACGGTGACGCCGATGTGCAGGATATTCGCTGCGAAACTGGTCGATGGCCGGCAAGCAGGTACATGCAGGTGTATTCGTTGGCGGCCAGTTGCAAACGGCCGCGTTCCAGGCTCTTCAGCTCATCCAGGGCGCTCGAAGCCTCGCGGCGCAGCGCCAGCAGACGCAGCGCATAGTCGCGCAGCAGTACGCCGGCGGCGGTCAGCGACCCGTCGCGGGCAGCGCGGTCGAAGAGCGTTTCGCCCACCGACGCCTCCAGCTTGCGAATCACCTGGCTGACGGCCGGCTGGGTGCGGTGCAGGCGCACCGCGGCGCGGGAAAAGCTCCGCTCCTCGGCAACGGCGAGAAAGGTTTCAAGTTGATTGAGTTCCATGGAGCCTCCGGCACTGCAGCGGGCAGTGATCAGTTTTCAAGGTCAGACTTGCGTTTGCCTACGTATCGCGTAATCAATGATTTGAGAATCTACAGTCCAAGCACGCTAAAGAATCTACACGGCCGGGCGCAGCAGGCGGACTTATCTTTTTGATCACTGACCACTGTTCACTAATCACTGGAGCATAAGCAATTGTAATAGCTTCCCCAAAAATAATAACTTTGCCTTATAGCTGTCCGATGCGAGAAACTAATATGAGTTAGCAAACGTCTTCCCTGGCAGGCGTGAACATGATCGAACAATCCAAATCACGTTGCATTCTTCGACACCACCCTGCGCGACGGCGAGCAGTCCCCGGGCTGCAGCATGACCACGCAGGAAAAACTGACCATGGCCCACGCCCTTGAAGATCTGGGCGTGGACATCATCGAGGCCGGTTTCGCCATGGCTTCAGAGGGCGACTTCGCCGCCATCGCGACCATTACGCAGGCCGTCCGCAAGCCGCGCATCGCTTCCCTGGCCCGCGCCAAAACCGAAGACATCGAGATGGCGGCCCGCGCCCTGCAGTTTGCCGACCGCGCCGCGCATCCATGTCTTTCTCGCCTCGAGCGATCTGCATCTTGAATACAAGCTCAAGATCAGCCGCCAGCAGGCGCTCGACCAGGCCGCGGAATCGGTGCGGCTGGCTCGCTCGTTCGTCGACGACGTCGAGTTTTCGCCGGAGGATGCAACGCGTTCGGATCGGGATTTTCTCGTTGAGATGGTGCGCGTGGCGATCGAGGCCGGCGCCACCACGATCAACATGCCCGACACCGTGGGCTACACGACGCCGGAGGAATATGGCCAGATGTTCCGCGAAGTGCGCGAGCGCATTCCCGCGATCGATGCGCAGGGCATCATCCTCTCCTCGCACTGCCACGACGACCTGGGCCTTGCAGTGGCCAACTCGCTGGCGGCCATCACCGCAGGCGCGCGGCAGGTGGAGTGCACGATCAACGGCATTGGCGAGCGCGCGGGCAATGCCGCGCTCGAAGAAATTGCCGCCGCGCTGTATGTGCGCGGCGACCGCTACGGCGTCACCACCAGCATCAAGCTCGACCAGCTTTATCCGACCAGCCAGGTGCTGGGCCAGATCATCACCTTCAAGCCGTCGCCAAACAAGGCCATCGTGGGCGCCAATGCTTTTGCGCACGAGTCGGGCATCCATCAGCACGGAATGCTGGCGAATCCGCTGTGCTACGAGATCATGACGCCGACGCTGGTAGGGGTGTCGCGCACGAGCCTGGTGCTCGGCAAGCACTCCGGCCGCGCGGCGCTGCGGCATCGCTTGGAGCAGCTTGGCTTCACACTCTCGCGCGAGGAATTGCAGCAGACCTACTACCGCTTTGTCGCGCTGGCCGATCGCAAGAAGAACATTTACGACCAGGATCTGATCGGGATTCTGCCGGATCCGATTCGCGACCGGCATAGCGAACCGGTCTCGGAACTGGACTGAATGGACGAAATGAAGTCATGAAACGGCGAGCCGGTGTTGTGGTTCTATTAGGACTGGCGATCTCCGTATTGGTTTGGGTAATGGCCATTCGAATTCCAATGGCAGCCTCGATCACTGAGCCACTCTTTATGCCTGGTTCACTTTTGGTACTCGCACTAACGCCCGGTGCTCCAGCCCATGCGCCGAGTCTTGGGGTTATCGTCTTTGGGTACGTGGTTAATTTCGTTGTTACATGGGCGCTGATGGCATCTGTTGTTGGAATCACGATGCGATTGATCTCAAAGGGAAGAGAATCTGCGTGAAGCTGAAGATTCTTGTCACCGCCGGCGACGGCATCGGCCCCGAAGTCACCAACGAAGCAGTCGCAGTGTTGCGCGAAGTAGCGGAGCTGGGCGGCCACACTATCAGTATCGCTGAGAAGCGCATCGGCGGCGTGGCGATTGTCAACGATGGATCGCCGCTGCCCGATGACACGCTGGACGCCGCGCTCGACCAGCGATGCCGTTCTGCTCGGCGCCGTAGGCGGCAACGAATTCAATTCCCTGCCCCCAGACAAGCGCCCCGAGGCCGGCCTGCTGCAGTTGCGCGCGGCACTCGGTGGATTTGCCAATCTGCGGCCCGCCTTTGCGTTCAAGGAACTCGCAGTCAACAGCCCGCTGCGGCCAGAGATCATCGACGGCGCGGACATCCTGTTTGTGCGCGAGCTGCTTGGCGGACTCTACTTCGGCCAGCCACGCGAATGGAACAAGACAACCGGCGAGGCCTGGAACACGATGCGCTACACCCGCGACGAAGTAGTTCGCGTAGCGCGGATCGCGTTCGAGCTGGCATCGAAGCGCCGCAACAAACTGACCAGCGTAGACAAGGCCAACGTGCTTGAAGTTTCGCAGCTGTGGCGCGCAACCGTGAATGAAGTTGCGGCTGAGTTTCCCGGAGTGACCGTCGAGCACCAATATGTCGACGCGATGTCGATGCACCTGATGAATCAGCCGCGCAACTACGATGTCGTTCTGACCGAGAATCTTTTCGGCGACATTCTCAGCGACGAGTCCGCGGTGATTACCGGATCGCTCGGCATGCTGCCTTCGGCGACGATCGGCGGCAAAGTCAATCTATATGAGCCGGTGCACGGATCGGCGCCCGACATTGCGGGCAAGGGACTGGCGAATCCGCTGGGCGCAATCCTGACCGGTGCGCTGATTCTGCGACACTCGGGCGGACTTGAGGCCGAAGCTGCGGCAATCGAAAGCTCGGTTCGCAAGGTGCTGGAGCAGGGATTCCGCACGCCGGATCTCGCGCGAGCGAATCCGCAGGGATTCCCGTTGCTGTCGACGAAGGAGATGGGCGCGAAGGTGAGGGAGACGGTGAAGAGCCAGCTATTAGCTGTCAGCCCTTAGCTCTCAGCTTCTTCGTTGCGAAAGCGGGCAGAAGTCGAATTGCTTAATCCGGTGATTCTTCGTCGATCACCAAAACAGTGCTGAAAGCTGACGGCTGAGAGCTGAAAGCTTATTCCGAGGAACTGATGAGTAGCACAGCAAAAACACTATTCGAGAAGGTCTGGGAGCAGCACGTGGTGGTTGAGCCGAAGGGCGAGCCAACGCTGCTCTACATCGATCTGCAGCTGCTGCACGAGGTCACTTCCCCGCAGGCGTTCGAAGGCCTGCGCCTCGCCGGCCGCAAAGTACGGCGCCCAGACCGCTGCATTGCCACCGTGGATCACAACGTGCCGACCACGATTGAAGGCCGTCTGCACATCGTCGACCAGATCGCAGCCACGCAGATTGATGCGCTTCGCAAAAACTGCGCAGACTTCGGCATCGAGCTCTACGACGTGGACAGCCGCGAGCAAGGCATCGTCCACGTGATCGGGCCGGAACTGGGCATCACCAAGCCGGGAATGACCATCGTCTGCGGCGATTCGCACACCTCGACGCACGGCGCATTCGGAGCGCTGGCATTCGGCATCGGCACCAGCGAAGTGGAGCACGTGCTGGCGACGCAGACGCTGCCGCAATCGAAGCCGAAGACCTTTCGCATCGCCGTCGAGGGCGAGCTGCCGCACGGCGTGACGGCGAAGGACATCATTCTCGCCATCATCGGCAAGATCGGCACCGATGGCGCAACAGGCTGCGTGATCGAATACGCAGGGTCGGCGATTCGCGCGCTCTCTATGGAAGGCCGCATGACCATCTGCAACATGAGCATCGAAGCCGGCGCGCGTGCCGGCATGATCGCTCCAGATGAGACGACGTTTGCGTATCTCGAAGGGCCGCAGGTTTAGTCCCAAGGGTGAAGCATGGAAGGCTGCGGTCCGCGAATGGAGCAAACTGCCCAGCGATCCCGGCGCGAAGTTCGATCGCGAACTGGTGATCGACGCGGCGACGACTGGTCCCTTACGTAAGCTGGGGAACGAGTCCCGGCATGGTCGCCCCAATTACGGCTTCGGTTCCAGACCCGGCTGCGACAAAAGATGAACAGGAGCGGAAGGGACTGGAGCGCGCGCTTGAATACATGGCACTAAAGCCGGGCACGCCGCTCGCCGACGTCGAAATCGATCGCGTATTCATCGGTTCATGCACCAATTCACGTATTGAGGATCTCCGCGCGGCGGCACGGATTGCGGCGGGGCATAAAGTTTCTATGCACGTGAGCGCGATGGTGGTTCCGGGATCGCAGCAGGTGAAGGCGCAGGCGGAGCAAGAAGGCCTGGACCAGGTCTTTAAAGAAGCCGGCTTCGACTGGCGCGAGCCAGGATGCTCCATGTGCCTTGGAATGAATCCCGACATTCTTGCGCCGGGTGAGCGTTGCGCATCCACGAGCAACCGCAACTTCGAAGGCCGACAGGGACGCGGAGGACGCACGCACCTCGTCTCTCCGGAGATGGCTGCCGCAGCCGCAATTGCCGGACACTTTGTCGATATCCGGAATTGGCCAGTTTATGAATCTGCTCACGAGGAGGTAAAGGCATAATGGAACCGTTCAGGACATTTGACCGCATTGGCCGCGCCTCTCGACCGTACAAATGTCGATACGGACCAGATCATTCCCAAGCAGTTTTTGAAGCGGATCGAGCGCACCGGCTACGGTGATTTTCTCTTTTTCGACTGGCGGCGGACTGCATCGGGCGATCCTGATCCGAGCTTTTCGCTCAATGATCCGCGCTACAAGAGCGCGCAGATTCTCATCGCCGGCAAGAATTTCGCCTGCGGATCAAGTCGCGAACACGCTGCTTGGGCACTGAGCGACTTCGGATTCCGCGTCGTGATCGCGCCGACGTTTGCCGATATCTTCTTTTCGAACGCCGGGAAGAACGGGATCGTGCTGGCGCGACTGACCGAAGAAGAAGTTGCGATGCTGCTCAAGAATGCACAGACAATTCCGAATTACAAACTGACGGTTTCGCTCGAAGAGCAGACGGTGACGGACGATCGCGGATTCAAGGCGACGTTTGACGTTGACCCATTCCGCAAATTCTGCCTGGTGGAGGGCCTGGACGATATCGGCCTAACCCTGCGGCATGCCGCGGAACTAGACAAATTCGAAGCACAACACGACAACGCAACCTGGCTCAAAGCAAAGTGACGTGGGTGCCCCATCCATTCCGAGTTTTCTGCGGAATGGGTGGAGACCACAAAGCAGAATATGCAAACGACAGACATGAGTCGCAGCACAAACGAACTGAAAGCTGACAGTTGAGAGCTGAAAGCTGGCGAGCAAAGCGAGAAAATGACCATCGAAGGCAAGCGACAAAGCATTCCGTTGACTGAGGGCCCGAGCCGCGCGGCTGCGCGATCTTACTTACGCGGGTCTGGATTTGCGAAAGACGATCTGCACAAGCCGATCATCGGCATTGCGAACACGTGGACCGAGATCGGCACCTGCAACGTGCATCTGCGCGAAGTGGCCCAAGCACTGAAAGAAGGCATTCGCGAAGCCGGTGGCACGCCGATGGAGTTCAACACCATCACCATCTCCGACGGCATCACGATGGGCACGCAGGGCATGAAGGCCTCGCTTGTCTCGCGCGAAGTCATCGCAGACTCCATCGAACTCGTCGCGCGCGGCAATCTCTTCGATGGACTGGTCGGCATCGGCGGCTGCGACAAGAATATGCCGGGCATCATCATGGCGCTTTGCCGGCTCGATATTCCCGGCATGATGCTCTACGGCGGGTCGATTGCTCCTGGAAAGCTGAACGGCCCCAACGGCGAAAAGATTGACATCACGATCCAGAATGTATTTGAGGGCATCGGCGCATACGCGGCCGGCAAGATCGACGATGCGGGTCTCGAAGCGCTCGAAGCCAATGCCTGTCCCGGCGCCGGTGCCTGCGGTGGCCAGTTCACCGCGAACACCATGGCCATGAGCGGCGAGATCCTCGGCATCTCGCCCATGCAGCTTTCCGGCGTACCCGCCACCGCGAAGGATAAGCACGCCGCGACGCGCGAGGCTGGTCGCATGCTCATGGAAGCGGTGCGCGCGAATCGGCGGCCCTCGCAGATCATCACGAAGAAGTCGATTGTGAACACGATTGCAAGCGTGGCGGCGAGCGGCGGATCGACCAATGCTGTGCTGCATCTGCTCGCAATTGCGCACGAAATGGGCATCGAGCTTTCCATCGACGACTTCGACGCCATATCGAAGAAGACTCCGTTTATCTGCGATCTCGTTCCGGCGGGCAAGTACATGGCCTCGCATTTCCAGGCGGCGGGCGGTTCGCGATTGCTGGCCAAGCGCCTTATCGACGCAGGGCACGCTGACGGATCGACGCTGACCATCAGCGGACGGACGCTAGCGGAAGAAGCGGCGCTGGCTGAAGAAACTCCCGGGCAGGTTGTCATCAAGACCTTCGAACAGCCGATCAAGCCGACGGGCGGACTTGTGATCCTGAAAGGCAATCTCGCACCTGAAGGCTGTGTGATGAAGATTGCCGCCGCCGATCGCTATGAGCATCGCGGGCCGGCGCGGGTGTTTGATTCTGAGGAAGAGTGCTTTGCCGCGGTGCAGGGCGACAAGATCAAGCCAGGCGACGTGCTCGTGATTCGCTACGAAGGCCCGAAGGGCGGCCCGGGCATGCGCGAGATGTTGCAGGTAACGGCTGCAGTAAGCGGTCATCCTGAATTGAGCCACACCGTCGCGCTGCTGACCGATGGACGCTTCAGCGGTGCGACACGCGGAATGACGGCGGGTCACGTTGCGCCGGAAGCTTTTGTCGGCGGCCCGATCGCGGCTGTGCGCGAGGGCGACATCATTGCCTTCGACATCAAGAACCGCACGCTGAATGTGGAGATCAGCGCGGAAGAGATGGCGAAGCGGCTGAAGGATTTCAAGCCGCCTGCGCTGCGCTGGCCCGAAGGAGTCTTCCGCAAGTATGTGGATCGCGTGACCAGCGCATCGCAAGGGGCGACGACGTAGAGATAGTACACAGTGGTCAGTGAACAGTGATCAGAAAAAACTGGAAGCTACCAAGGAGAGAGACATGGGACGCAACGCAAAGGCACAATCCGCAGAGAGCCACCTCAACACGCCGACGCGCCTGACGGGCGCTGAGATCGTGTGGGCAACCCTGGTCGGCGAGGGTGTGACGACGGTCTTCGGGTACCCGGGCGGAGCGATTCTGCCGGTATATGACGCGCTGCGGAAGTTTCCCATTCATCATGTTCTCGTCCGGCATGAGCAGGGCGCCGCGCACATGGCCGATGGCTACTCGCGTGCTTCGGGCAAAGTCGGCGTGGCGATGGCCACCAGCGGGCCGGGCGCGACGAACCTTGTCACCGGCATTGCCACGGCCATGCTCGATTCGATTCCGATGGTGTGCATCACCGGCAACGTTTCGAGCAAGGTGCTCGGCACCGATGCGTTCCAGGAAGTCGACATCACGGGCATCACGCTGCCTGTAACCAAAGCACAACTTCCTTGTGAACAAGGCTGAGGACATCGCGCATGCGATCCGCTACGCGTTCCAAATTGCGGAGAGCGGTCGGCCGGGGCCGGTGCTCGTCGACATTACCAAGGATGCGCAGCAGGGCACGGCCATCTTCGACTTTGAAGCTGCCAAGCCGCGGCCCTATCGCCCACATCCCGATGCTTCGCGTGGAAGAGAGCGGGCTCAAGCAGGCGGCCGAACTGATCCGCAATGCCAAGCGGCCGGTGATCCTTGCCGGGCATGGCGTTTCGGAATCCGGCGCGATGGAACAGGTGCAGACGCTGGCCGAGCGCGCGCAGATTCCCGTGGCGCTCACGCTTGCTCGGACTCGGCAATTTCCCTGCTTCGCATCCGCTGAATCTGGGCATGATGGGCATGCACGGAGAGTCGTGGGTCAACACGGCAATTCAGGAAGCAGATCTTCTGATTGCCTGCGGCATGCGCTTTGACGATCGTGTGACCGGCACGCCAAGCACCTACGCCGTGAAGGCCAAGAAGATTCACATCGAGGTCGATCCGTCCGAGGTAAACAAGAACGTCAAGGTCGATGTTGCTTTGGTCGGCGACCTGCGCGCAGTGCTTGAAGATCTGCTGCCACGTGTCGCAGGGCGCGACGGATCAGCATGGCTCAAGACAATTGAGTCGAGCAAAGGTGCCGTGTCGGTGCGCGACATCAAAAATCTGCCTGACTCCGGTCATCTCTACGCCGCGCACGTGATGCACGATCTGTGGCGGATTACCGGGGGCGAAGCGATTGTGTCCACCGATGTGGGCCAGCACCAGATGTGGGAGGCGCAGTATTTCCATCACGAGACGCCGCGATCGCTGGTGACATCGGGCGGTCTCGGCACGATGGGATTTGCGCTGCCCGCGGCGATTGGCGCCAAGATGGCGTGCCCGGACAAAGAAGTCTGGGTGATCGCCGGCGATGGCGGTTTCCAGATGACGGCAGCGGAGTTGTCGACCATCGTGCAGGAAAAGCTCAAGATCAACATCGCCGTCATCAACAACGGTTATCTGGGCATGGTGCGCCAGTGGCAGGAGTTCTTCTACGAGAGCAACTATGAATCGACGCCCCTTGTCAGCCCGGACTTTGTGAAGCTGGCCGATGCGCATGGCATCGCGGGCCGCGCCGTGACCACGCGCGCCGAAGTGGCTGATGCAGTTAATGAGGCGCGCAAAGCTGACGGGCCGTTCCTGCTGAATTTTCTGGTGGAGAAAGAAGATTCGGTGTACCCGATGATTCCCGCCGGCAGCGCATTGCACGAGATGATCCGTCGTCCCGGCAAAAACCCGCTAATCGAGTCGGCGGACGACGAGTAAGAACCGCTGCTAGCTTCTAGCCTCTAGCTACTAGCTTTATCGTGCCGTAGCGAATAATCTCGCATGGAGATGATAGAGCCAGACCAGCACAAGACAGCTAGAAGCTAGCGGCTAGAAGCTAGGGGCTTATCATGTTGCACACATTTGTAGCATACGTTGAAGATCTGCCGGGCGTGCTGACGCGCGTGGCTTCGCTTTTCCGGCGGTTGAACATCAACATCAGCTCTCTCACTGTCGGGCGCAGCGAACGCGTCGGCCTTTCTCGACTGACGCTTGTCTGCGAAGCATCGGAAGAAGCTGGGCATCGTATTCGCGCCAGCCTTTTCAAACTTGAAAATGTTGTCGACGTGGACGACATTGCCAAGGCGCCTAACGTAACGCGCGAACTCGCGCTGATCAAAGTCGCGGCTTCACTCCCGCAACCGCGCCCAGATTTTCGACCTGGTCGAAGTATTCCGCGCGCGGATCGTCGACCTGACTTCAGAATCGCTGATGATCGAGATGACTGGCGTCGAAAGCAAGATCGAAGGCCTGATCGAAGTGCTTCGCGAGGACGATGGCCGGATTCTCGAGATCTGCCGCAGCGGAAAGATGACCATGCGACGCGGACATCACACCTCGAGCGTGCTGAAAGCAATGGGCAAAGCTCTCGATGAAAGTGCCATTCCCGACAACGAAACGGAAGACGCGACAGAAGAAAGCGCGGACATCGAGCCCGCTTAGAAAGCATTTCTGCCCGGCTTCGCCCCCCTTGCCTTAGCATTGTTACTGTGACGCGAAAGGAGCAGCACCATGGACGAAGGTACGAAACCTGCCCGGTTTGCGGCGAGACCATCAAAGCCGTCGCGCTCAAGTGCCGCTTCTGTAACACCGACCTCGCTACGTACGCGGCTACCAAAGAACTGGAAGCCGAGAAAACCATCTTCTCCGGAAGTCCCGCGATGATCTACAGCGTCGGACAGGTTGTGCCGTTCCTTGTCGTCGTCCTCCTCGCCGGCACCGCCGTTTATCTACTGGAAAGCGAAAATCAGACAGCCTATACTCGTCTACCTGGTTTTAGCCGCACTGGTCGCATGCGGAGTCGATCCTCATTCGCTATTACGTGCGCAGCCGCGCCATTCACTACACCATCACGACACAGCGCATCAAGCTCGACCGCGGCTGGCTTTCCAAAGTGCAGGAGTCGCTTGAGCTGTTCCGGGTTGATCACTTCGAGCTTCGCCAGCCGCTCGGCAGTCGCCTGCTCGGACAGTCTTTTCTGCACCTGTATTCTTCGGATGCCGAACTCGAAAATTTCTCCATTTACGGCATCCCCAATCTTCCTGCTCTCGCTGATCAGCTACGCGAGTACCAGCTTCGCGAACGTACACGGCGCGGGGCCACGACGTTTGTGAAGGCCTGACGATGCGAAAGCGAATTCAATTTCTGTTTCCAGATCTTTGGTCTCCGATCCCCGATCTCTGACCCCTGATCCCTAATCCCTGACTCTCGAAAGCAAAGGATAATTCCGATACACATGGCTAAGACTTATTACGATCACGACGCCGACCTTTCCCTCATTCAAGCCAAGAAAGTGGCCATCATCGGCTACGGCTCGCAGGGGCATGCGCACTCACTCAACCTCAAGGACTCGGGCGTACAGGTGAAAGTGGGCCTCGCCGCGAACTCCAAGTCCATTGCCAAAGCGCAGAAGGCTGGCCTTGAAGTCGGCACGGTGCCTGAAGTGACCAAGTGGGCTGACGTGGTGATGGTGCTGGTTCCCGATCAGACTGCGGCGAAATTGTATGCCGAGGAGATTGGACCGAATCTGAAGCCCGGCACGCTGCTCCTCTTCGCCCATGGATTCAATATCCATTTCAAGACTATTACTCCCGCTGCCGGCATCGATGTGGGGATGGCAGCGCCGAAGGGACCAGGCCACCGTGTCCGCGAGGTCTTCACCGAGGGCGGCGGCATTCCAGGACTGATCGCCGTGCATCAGGACGCGACCGGTAACGCCCATGCGCTCAATCTCAGCTACCTCAAGGGCATCGGCTGCACGCGCGCCGGAGTGCTTGAAACCACCTTCAAGGAGGAGACCGAGACCGATCTCTTCGGCGAACAGGCCGTGCTGTGCGGCGGCGTCAGCGCGCTCATCAAGGCCGGATACGAAACGCTGGTCGAAGCCGGATATCAGCCTGAGAGTGCGTACTTCGAAGTGCTGCACGAGCTCAAGCTCATTGTCGACCTCATCTACCGCGGCGGCTTGGCCTACATGCGCTACTCCATCTCCGACACGGCGGAGTGGGGCGATTACGTCAGCGGTCCGCGCGTAATCAACGAAGAGAGCCGCAAGGCAATGAAGGCCATCCTCACGGAGATCCAGAATGGCGAATTCGCCAAGCGCTTCCTCGCCGACCAGAACTCTGGCCGCAAGGAGTTCATTGCCTTCCGCGAAGCCGAGGCCAAACACCCCGTGGAGATCGTCGGCAAGAAGCTGCGCGCGAGCATGCCCTTTCTCGATCCAGTGACGGTGGAGGAAGTAGCGAAAACGCGGTAGGAGACGGTTTTCAGTTGTCAGTCTTCAGTTTTAAGTTTGTGGCCCTGCAGATGCGCGACCTTGAATTTCAGGCGACAATCGCAGGGCCATTTGCGTCTCCCGTCAGTCCACAAGCTGTTCCGCAATGAGTCTCACCCACGTTTGCAGATCGGATGATCGATCGCTGAGATCAATTTCGGAGAGTCTGAGACCGAATAGTTCCCAGGCAGAGCGCTCTTGGCAACGAATCACCATTTGTCGAAGACCAGAGAATTCCGCGAGCGAGGAATCCCACCTGAGTTCATCGGCACGTTTCACCGTCCACTCTGCAAGAGAAATCAGATCTTGATTTTCCGTCTGCGGACGAAGATGTATTGCAAACCAAAAGAGTGCCACGCCGTACTCACGTACCGACTCGTCTTTTAACCTTTCTCGGCCTTCCGGATCCGACTTCAGAATCAGCCACGCAAAATGTCGCACAGCCTCTCGACTGAAATCGAAAGGCAGGGCAGCCAGGCTGAGAATCAACTCGATTGTCGTCGAATTGGTGCTGCCGTCGTTGTATTTGTAGTTCCAAGGTTCATGCTCCGCCCGAAGAATAGCCGCGCAGGAGAATGCACGTATCCAGTGCCCGAACTCAGCGGTTTTCCCTGGCTTTATATTCCCGTCCGGATCGGACCACCGTGTGAGTTTGAGAACCTCCATCGGGACCCAATACATCTGCTCAGGAAATCTCAGCGCATCCCGAATGTGGCGCAAGGCCGCAAGGTGTTCGTCAGCACGATCACCGTAGTCCGCCATGGAAATGCAGTTGAGCATCTCATCGCTCACATGGGGGGATATCGCACGCAGCAGGACATCGCCATCCGGATCGAATCGGTTTAGGAGGTCGACAATCATTGCGAGTTCATCTGAAGTCTACCTGCTGCAAACGGGAAACACCGAAACACCAGGCAAACGCCCCGCCCAGCGTGATGACGGCGGCCACTGCAAACGCTGCGGCGAAGTGGCCGGTCCAGTCGACGAGAAAGCCGGAGAGCGCTGGTCCGGTCACCCCGGCCATGTTGGCGATGCCGTTTTGCAGGCCGACCCACTTCCCCGCTGCATGGGGGCCGGCGAGCGTCTGCGCAAAGGCGAAGGTGCCCGCGTTGGCTGCGCCGCTGCCGACTGCGCAGGCGATGAGGTAGGCGAGATACGTGTGTTCTCCCGCGAAGGCGCAACCCACCAGCGAGACAGCGGCGAGTGTGAATCCCACGGCCATGGCCCATTTGCGCGCTGTGGTCGGACTGGCGCCGCGCCGAATAGACATGTCCGTGATGGTGCCGGTGGCGACAGAGGAGAGCGAATCGACCACCCACAGCGCCCCCGCTGCGACGGACATCGCGGCCATGGATAAGTTCCGTTCGTGCACCAGGTAGTACGGCAGCCAGCTCATCAGGAAGTAGACGAGATAGTTCGCGCAGAAGTGCCCCGAAGCGGCGCCCCAGAAAGCGCGCTTGCGCAGAATCGCTGCGAACCCGGGCGTGGCGGCACTCACATGGGTAGCCGTGCGGACTTCCCGCGCTTTCCAACGCGACCACGCAGGCAGCCACAGGAGGCTGACGACGCCGATGGCAATAAATGCCGATCGCCAGCCGTAGCGCGCCATCAGCAGGCCTCCCCCGAAGGTTCCGATAGCCGAGCCCCAGCGCATCGATGCGTTCATCAGGCCGTTGGCGAATCCGCGGGCGTGCTCGGGCAGGTGCTGCGCAAGAATCTTGGAACTGGCAGGGAACATCACCGATTCTCCGACACCCAGCAGCAGGCGCATCGCCAGCAGCGTCGCGAAGCCCATGGCCGCGCCCGTGAGCACAGTGGCAAGCGACCACACCAGAAAGCCCAGTGCCATCATCCGGTTCGCGCCCCATCGATCGACGAAATGGCCCATCACAAATTGCAGAGCGGTATAGGTCCAGAAGAAGCACGAGAGCAGAATTCCGAGTTGCGATGCATTTGTACCCCATTCAAGCTTCAGCAGGGGCGCGGCCAGCGCGAGGTTTCCCCGATCCACGTAATTGATAAGCAGGGAAACAACGAGCAGGATCAGCGTCGGCGCAAAAGCGCGCTGCGCTGCGCTGTCGCCCGTCTTTTTCACGTCGAGGGTCACAGGTCAGCAGTGTACAGCCCCGTGGTTAGCGGACAGCGGTCAGAAATCCCGGTGGCGTGCGGCGCAGCCCATTGCGTAAGCTTGGGACTCAAGTCGAATTTGTAATCTGAGCGTGTCGCGGCACTGGGCAGCGGCCTTCGCGTGAACGGAATACATGCATGACGGATCGAGGAAGACTTCGTGATGAACCAGCAAGAATGGCCTGACGCGCTCGACGCACTCACCGCAGCACCGGAACATCACAAGCTTCTCTTCGAAAACGAGTCCGTGCGCGTTCTCGACACCTGCATCGCGGTCGGCGAAACCACTCCACTGCACGCGCACCGCTGGCCGGGCGCCCTCTACGTCCTCAGTTGGAGCAACTTCGTGCGACGCGACGCGAATGGCACGGTCATTCTCGACAGCCGCATGATCCCTGCGATTCTTCCAGGGGCAGCGCTGTGGTCCCCGCCGCTGGCGCCGCACACACTTGAAAACATCGGCGACACCGAACTTCATGTCATTGCCGTCGAGATGAAGCAAGAAAAGTAACTCAGGATTCGTCGGGCGGAACCTGGACGTTTCGCTGCAGGACGGTCGAAGCCCAGTTGAGTGTTGTGCCTTCCCAACCATGATGATGCCGCGTCATGGATGGGGCAGCCGGCGTCAGGGGTGGGCAAGCACGAACCGATTGAGCCCGGAACGCTGGAAGAGAGTCGCTCCAACCTACCGCTTCGGCGCCACCAGCGCCATCAGCGGAAGCATCCTCGGATCATTTTGAAGTTGGCAGGATTCTAATCCCGTCGCGTCTGTACCGCAACGCGGTTCGTAGTTTGTTTCCGGCGTCAGCTTCGAAGTGCCTTCAGCACCTTCGACGTCGTCACCACCTGCCCCACGTGTCGCTGCGTGTGGTCGGCCACATGCACCAGCGCTCCGCCAATCGACGTCGGCAACTGCTTGCGACCCACGCCGCGAAAAGTGTTGAAGTCGGCGGTCGCCAGCACGCGGACCCGGTCGGCAGCATTGCTGAAGGCGGTTTCGACTTCAGCCAGCAACTCGGCCAGCGTCTCGCACCCGGTATGCTCCGATTTCAGCCGCGCAAGCTGATCGCCCGAAATCTGCCCTCCCTCGGCGTAGGTCAGCAGCCGATCCGCTGAGCGAGCAATGTGTCTGAGGTGAAACGACACCGCAGACAATCCCATCGGCTGTGCATGCACCTCAAGATCGCTGAGCCCCGCAGTCCACTTCGTGATGTCATCGAGCGCGAGGTCAAATGCGTGAAGAACGGCGCGGCCCACTGCGGACACGTCGGCATGCGTCCCGCGCAGCCAGGGCTCAACATAAGAAACAGGAGGAGTATGAGCGCTCATGGGGATCTCCAATCATCGGCATGTGGCAAAGTCATGTTTTTGAGGGGACCACGACTTCGATCGTGACGAAAACAGTCTTGGATCAATACGGCTTCAGCCGCCGAGGGATGGTTTCCCCTGTGCCAAAGACTCTCGACCACGGGCAACAAATTCCAGGTCTTCGTAGTTCTTCAGTTGATCAACGGGTATGAACGTATGTCCTGAAACCGCGGGGTCGATCACCATGACCCCGCCACCATATAGCCGGACAAAACAGCTATGTTCAGGATCGTTCAATTCGGCAGCGGCAAATTCAATCTGTGCCGCATGCCCGTGGAACTGCACGCGATCTCCCTTGCAGATCTCTTCGCCGGAAACGTATCGCAACGGCTCTGGCATTGTGCCACCAACTGGGCTTCAGCTCGCGCTCTTCACCCGCACCACCGTGATCTTCGCAAACCCCTCTTCAAACACCGGCGGCTTCAGCTTTTCGGCCATCTTGCGCATCACGTCTTCGCTCACTGAGCGGTCGCGCTGGCGGTTGCGGTCCAGGCACACCTCCAGCGGCACATCGAAGAACACCGCCTGCACCTCGTAGCCGAAGCTCTTGGCCATCTTGATCCACTGCCGCCGCTCATGGACCGAAAGATTCGTCGCGTCCACGTAGTTCCACGGCATCTTGCGCAATCAGCCGCGCGCGCAAGCAGCGAACGCAGCGTGGAAAACACCAGCCCCTGGTAGCGTCTGCTCCTCCACATCGTCAAAAAGGATATTGCGCAGCAGATCGCTCGACAGCGGAGTCACGCCGCGCCGGCGAAACCATGTCGTCTTGCCCGAACCCGGCAGCCCGATGGCCAGCACCACGTAGCCCTTGGGAGCCTGCGGCGAACGATCCGCGGCCTGCGCCTCCGGCGGAGGCACCGAGGGCATCTCCGGCTGGGTTTCCATCTCCAGTCGCCCCGAACCGGCAGGCTCATTCCACTCCGGACGCGCGGCGTGCCTGTCTGCGCTGGGCCGGTCGGCCGGCGCTGCCGTGCGCGGCTGGCTCGCGGCCGCTGCAGCGCGACCTCCGAGGGCGCTGCGGAGGCCTCGAGCGCGAGCTTCCTGCGGTCGCAGCGCGGAGTCGCAGCCTGCGGCTCGCCGGGCGAGCCTCGTCCGGATACAGCGGCACCAGCGGGCGCGGTTGATTCGATGGGAGTTCCTGGCCAATTTTGCCTGTGGATTCCGAAGTATTGGGGGCGCGTCTGGAACGTCTTCTCATGCCGCTTTCTACACCTTCACTGTGATACCGGGATACCATACTCGCCGGAGCCACTGCAAATGATGTGCAACCCGTCACATACAGTCCTGTATCCGGAACAGGCACAACTAGCGTGAGCGGATTTTGGTACGGGATCGCGATTGAAGCGAGTGTTCATTTGGTCCCGGTTGACCCAGTGTTACGATCATGAGTTTGGTGGAATTGCCTGGTGCAGCGATTTTTCCGCCGCCGAACGCCATCAATCATCAAACCTCAGACGATTCACCCATTACGAAGGAGAACACACATGGCAGTTAAGGTTGGCATCAACGGCTTCGGCCGCATTGGCCGCAACGTTTTGCGCGCCGCGCTCGGCAATCCCGAGATTGATTTTGTTGCCGTTAACGACTTGACCAGCCCGGCGACGCTGGCGCACCTGCTCAAGTACGACTCGATTCTCGGCAACCTGAAGAACGAAATCACCTCCGGCGACGACTTCATCTCCGTCGATGGCAAAAAGATCAAGGTCTGGGCCGAGCGCGACCCCGCCAAGCTGCCCTGGGCTGACAGTCGGCGCGCAGATCGTCATCGAGTCCACCGGCCACTTCACCGACGGCGCCAAGGCCAAGGCCCACCTCGGCACGACCGTGAAGAAGGTCATCATCTCCGCTCCGGCCACCAACGAAGACATCACCCTCGTGCTCGGCGTCAACGAGGACAAGTACGATCCGGCCAAGCACAACATCATCTCCAACGCCAGCTGCACCACCAACTGCCTGGCGCCCGTCGTCAAGGTCATCCTTGCGCACTGCGGCATCGTCAGCGGCATCATGACCACCATCCACAGCTACACCAACGACCAGGTCATCCTCGACTTCCCGCACAAGGACCTGCGCCGCGCCCGCGCCGCCGCCCTCAACATGATTCCCAGCTCCACCGGCGCCGCCAAGGCCCTCAAGCTGGTCATTCCTGAGACCGCCGGCAAGCTCGACGGCTTCGCCATCCGCGTCCCAACCCCCAACGTCTCCATCGTCGACCTCACCTTCATCAGCGAGAAGACCGACCGACGCCAAAGCCGTGAACGCCGCTTTCAAGGCCGCCTCCGAGGGCGAGCTCAAGGGCATCCTCGGCTACGACGACGAACCTGCTGGTCAGCTCCGACTTCAAGGGCGACAAGCTCTCCTCCATCGTCGACGCGCCGCTCACCAAGGTCGTCGGCAACAGCGTCAAGGTGCTCAGCTGGTACGACAACGAGTGGGGCTACTCCAACCGCGTCGTCGACCTCATCGGCTTCCTGGCCAAGAAGGGCCTGTAAAAGCAGTCGTTCAGGGGTTCAGCGATCAGGGGTCAGTCGATTTGCACTCCGACTGACCCCTGGGCACTGATCACTGATCTCTGAATGCCCATGCGACAAAACATCAGCGGCGGTTCTCCCTACGAGCCCATCATCGGCTTCTCCCGCGCCGTGCGCGTCGGCAACGCCGTTCATCTCGCCGGAACCGGCCCCGTCGGCGCCGACAACGAAGACGCCGCCGGCCAAACCCGCCGCATCTTCGCCATCGCCGAAAAAGCCCTCGCCGAAGCCGGCGCATCCTTCAACGACGTCGTCCGCACCCGCATGTATCTCACCCACGTCGAAGACTGGGAAGCCGTCGGCCGCGTTCACGGCGAGTTCTTCGGCAGATCCGTCCCGCCGCCACCATGGTCGTCGTCGCCGCGCTGCTCAACCCCGCATGGCGCATCGAAATCGAGATGGACGCCGTCATTCCGAGACCGTCCAACTGACCAGCTGAATCCGACAACTGACTCTGACTCACTGACCACTGATCCTCTGACAACTGTTTTCAAGGAAAACACCATGTCCAAGCTCTCCATTCGCGACATCGAACTGACCAACAAGCGCGTCTTCATCCGCGTCGACTTCAACGTGCCGCTCACTGAAGACGGCTCGACCATCACCGACGACACCCGCATCGTCGCCACGCTGCCCACCATCGAATACGCCCTCCGCCACCACGCCAAGGTCATCCTCGCCTCGCACCTCGGCCGTCCCAAGGGCAAGCCGAATCCGAAGTACTCGCTGCGCCCCGTCGTCGACCGCCTGCGCGAACTGCTCGACAAGCAGCTCGGCGAATCCGTCAACGTGGCCTTCGCGCCCGACTGCATCGGCGAAATCGCCGAAGAGATGGCCCGCCAGCTCGAGTCCGGCCAGGTGCTGCTGCTTGAAAACCTGCGCTACCACGCCGAAGAAGAAGCCAACGATCCCGCCTTCTCCAAGGCCCTCGCCTCGCTGGCCGAGGTCTACGTCAACGACGCATTCGGCTCCGCGCATCGCGCCCACGCCTCGACCGAGGGCATTACGCATTTCCTCAAGCCCGCCGTCGCCGGCCTGCTGATGGAGAAGGAAATCACCTACCTCGGCAAGGCTCTCGAATCGCCCGAGAAGCCCTTCGTCGCCATCATCGGCGGCTCCAAAATCTCCGGCAAGATCGACGTGATCGACAACCTGCTCGACAAGGTCGACACCCTCGTCATCGTCGGCGGCATGGCCTACACCTTCCAGCGCGCGCTCGGCGTCACCACCGGCAAGTCGCTGGTCGAAGAAGACAAGATCGACATGGCCAAGGCCGCGCTCGAAAAGGCGAAGGCCAAGGGCGTCAACCTGCTGCTGCCCGTCGACAACATTCTCGCCGACAACTTCGCGCCCGACGCCAAGACCCAGCCGTGGGACACGCTCGTCAGACTTCCCCGCCGACTGGCAGGGCCTCGACATCGGTCCCAAGTCCATCGCGGCCATTGAAGAAGTCGTCTCCACCGCCCGCACCATCGTGTGGAACGGTCCCGCCGGCGTCTTCGAGTTCCCGCGCTTTGCCGTGGGCACCAACGCCATCGCCAAGGCCGTCGCGGCGAACAAGGCAGCCATCTCCATCATCGGCGGCGGCGACTCGGTCTCCGCCATCAACAAGGCCGGCTATGCCGACCAGGTCACCCACATCTCCACCGGCGGCGGCGCCAGCCTCGAATTCCTCGAAGGCAAAAAGCTCCCCGGCGTAGAAGCGCTCACCAACAAGTAGCCGGCCAGCACAAAACCGGGTGCCCCATCCTAAACGCGCATTTGGCGTTTAGGGTGGGAAAGCACGAACACCAGCCCGCCGTCACCCAGCTGACCGATGTCAATCCCGTATCCCCGATCACTTGCTCCCCCTTCCAAACCGGCCCATAATCTTTACCGGAACAGAGGTGTCGATGCGAGATGTGCCGCAAGCGGCATCTCTTTATCGCAATTCCAGAGTGAATGTACCTCGAAGCCACTGAATTCAAATCGACGCGACCAGCAGGGAGCGGCGATCCTGCACAAAAGTAGATGAGGCGCGGACTCTGGAATTGCCAGGGGGTAACCCGATGACGCGTCATCTTCTGATTGCTATTGGCTCAGCGCTGCTCACCATCGGCGGTTCGGGCATCATCGTCGTGCTGGTATGGCTCACGGCAAACAAGGTTCGAGAGACTCTCCCATACATCTTCGACACGCATGCAGAAGGCTTACTCTTTCTGCTGCCGGCGCTACTGCTGACGATCGCGATTGTGGGTGCCGTCTTCGTGTCCAGCGGGCTCGCCACTCCGCCCAAAGACACACGGACGGTGCGCAACCTGCATCCGCACACACGCTTCCATGCCTGACGGTGCGACCTCAGGCGACGACGCGCAGAGTCCATGCCTGCCTTCCCCGCAGAAGTCTGTTTCTGCATCTCAGCCTTGGAAAAGCTATCCTTGACTGCAGGTGCTTTTGAGGAGAATCCCCAGTGGGCTACTACACGCGAGTGCTTTCCAAAGATGCAGAGTTTCCGGCCTTCGACGAGCTCGCGGACTTTATTCGCAGCAACCACCCTGACTACAAGCTCACCATCGAAGAAGGCACTGAGGAAGAATGGGAATGCCTTCTGCTCTCCGGCGACGACGAAGTCGAGGTGGCCATCCTCGAGCGGAATCCCGTCGCAGATGGTTCCGTCGGCCAGGATGAGGTAGCGGATTTCATTGAAGAAACGCAGGAGTGTAAACCGGAAACCGGCGTTGCATGGCTCCATGAATTCCTGGCCGAAGTCAAAACCGTCTACGCCTTGCAGCACCTGCAGGGATCAGAAACCGAGGATGGCGGCAACGCCCTCCACGCCCTGCGCGCGCATCTGTGGGAGCGCGGTGATTCGATCCTCCAGGCCGACAACGAAGGATTCACCAACGAGGAAGGCTTCCACGTTGTCTGGCAGTTCTCCGACTCCGTCTCTGGACCTTGGAACATGGGCGTTCTTCAGGACGGCACCTGGTACCACTTCAAGATGGACCTCGGCGATCCCGACCACCGCGAAGCCTTCCTGAACGGCGAAATGCCCTCGGACCTCTCCGCCATCCGTCAGTCCGAGCCCCAGCGTTAACTTGGTTTTCCATCCGTGCGCAGCAAGGGGTGGGCATGCAGACGAGCTCGGAGGTTCTGTAACAAGGGCACGACTTCAACAGCTTGGTGAAAAACTCAACGAACTCGCTGTTTTGTAACAAGGGCATGGCTTCAGCCAGGCCGCAAATTGCAACAAAATGAGTGTTGGGCTTTAGCCCCTACCACTTTGGCGCTCCCGGGAAGCTCCCTTTCCGCAGTCTCTTCAAGCCCGGCTTCCCCAAGCTAAATCATCCTTGTCAAGCAGCCATTTCCAACAATCTCCGAATCCCTCACATTCCATTACTCAAAAACTCTCTGCCATTTTGCAGCCAATTATCCTTCCGTGGCGCACAATGGAAAAGTGAGTCGGAACGCTCGATCGTTCCGCTCAAGCGATCACCGCTTTTAAGTCCTTTGCAGAGAGGACTCTGTAGCTAAGTTAAATTACAAGAGGACTTTGGCGACACACCTCGCCCGCAACCTCCAGAAAACACGGAGCTTCCGTACAGAGTATGGGTGAGGGGGGCACACACGCAACCAATCGGTTGCATAACGTTTAAGCTTAACATTGACGGTCCTCTCACCTGCTTCGCGTGTGCGCCATATCACCCGTGCCCTTAGTTCGCGTCCGATAAAATCACTCTGAGGACTCCACAACAATGTCACGCAAGAAACTGATTGCCGCCAATTGGAAGATGTACAAGACGCCCGCCGAAGCTAAAGCATTTGTCGATGCCTTCCTGCCACTCGTTGCCGGACACACCCGCGACGAGATCGCCCTTTTTCCATCGCCCGTTCTGTTGCCCACGGTGACTGCTGCGGCCAAAGGTTCTAATGTAGCTGTTGGCTGCCAGAACATGCACTTCGCTGAAGAAGGCGCCTACACCGGCGAAACCTCCGTCGGCCAGCTCATCGCCGTCGGCGGACCGCACACCTTGATCGGCCACTCCGAGCGCCGCCAGTACTTCGCCGAGACCGACGAAATCGTCAACAAGAAGCTGCACACCGCGCTCAAGCACGGCATCGTTCCCATCGTCTGCGTCGGCGAAGTGCTTGCCGAGCGCGAAGCCGGCAAAACCGAAAGCGTGCTCAAGACACAGGTCACCGGCGCATTCGCCGGCATCAGCCTCGCCGCCGAAGCCGCTCGCGCCCATCGTCATCGCCTACGAGCCGGTCTGGGCCATCGGCACCGGCAAAACCGCCACGCCAGAGATGGCCGTCGACGCCCACAAGATCATTCGTGCTGAAGTGGCCAGGCTTCTCGGCGCCAATGTCGCCGCGAACATGCGCATCCTCTACGGCGGCAGCGTCAAGCCCGACAACGCCACCGCCCTCTGCGGCCAGGAAGAGATTGACGGCGCATTAGTCGGCGGCGCCAGCCTCAAACCTGACTCCTTCACTGCCATCGTGAAGTACTAGCCTGCTTCACTTCTGCGAAAGGTGGCCAGCATGACGGTCAACCGGTCGAGATGGATTCAGTTCGTGACCCTGGCGGCGATATGGTTCGTCGTCAGAGTCTATTTCGTTGTTCCGCATGGAACCTGGCTGCAGCGTACCGCAATTCTTAGCGCTCACCTTCTCGGTGCGCTATTGTTCGCTGGTGGCGTCGTTGGCTCCCAAATATGGATCGCGCACCGGAAGACCTGCCGGGCGCCACATGCATGACGGAGTTTCACTGCGGCACGGGTGGAATGCCTCGAACTCAGTTTTAACGAACTGAGATCATCCGCGCTCCGTATCATGGGTCATGCCCCAAAGCACGGATGCATCACCCGTCCAAGAAGCTGAGCCGGCAAGTGGCGTAACCCGCGTCGCCCCACAGCGCGACTATTACATCGATCGCCTGCGCAGCGTCATGACGGCTCTGGTCCTGCTGCACCACACCGCTATTACCTACGGCGCACCCGGCGGCTGGTTCTACAACGAACTCTATCCCTCGACAAAACCGTCCAGCATCCTGCTCACGCTCTTCGTCTCGACCAACCAGGCTTACTTCATGGGCTTTTTCTTTCTGCTCGCCGGCTACTTCACGCCCGCGTCGCTTGAGCGCAAAGGCTACGCGCGCTTTCTCGGCAACCGTTTTCTGCGCCTCGGGCTACCGCTTCTCGCCTTCATCTTCGCTCTCGGCCCGCTCACCGCAGCGATGGTCGCAGCTTACGAGGGCAAAGGCTTCTGGGGTGTTTTCCCCTATCTTTGGAATCACACGATCATCATCAACGGTCCGCTGTGGTTCGCGCAGGCGCTGCTGATGTTCTGCCTGGGCTATTGCGCATGGCGTGCGGCATTGGGCGCTCCGCTCTCGCAGTCCAAGCGAATGCCGTCTCCAGTTCCCTCTTACTGGCGCTGGTTGCTGAGCGCCATGGTTGTTGGCGCAATGAGCCTTGCCATCCGACAATTTGTTCCAGTCGGCAAAAACGTCATCGGGCTGCAGCTCGCATACTTCGCACCGTACATCTTTCTGTTCGCAGTTGGCATTGCCGCGTGGCGCCACGATTGGATCCGCCAGCTTACCTGGAAGAATGCACGTCCGTGGGTCATCACCCTGATTATCGCGTGGCTAATGCTACCAGCCAGCATCGTTATTGCAATGCGGGTCTTCGGTCCCGGCAAAGCCAACTTCTCGGGCGGCCACACGTGGCCTGCCATCTTCTATGCATTCTGGGATCCCTTCGTCGCATGGGGCCTCATCGCCGCGTGGCTATTGTTCGCGCGCGCGTTTATGAACAAGCCCTCGCAATTCTGGTCGTGGCTAAGCCGCCGCGCCTACGCGGTCTATATCATCCACCCGCTGGTGCTGGTGGGTATCAGCTTGCTGCTTCATCCGTGGATCGCTCCCGCGCTTCTCAAGTTAGCCGTCACCGGCTCGCTTACATGCATTGCGAGTTGGCTCATTGCTGATCCGCTGGTACGCATGCCCGGAGTGCGACAAGTCGTCTAACGCAATAATCTCAACGGATCGCGCTGCCACCGCGCATCCATTCATACAACTTGCTCGAAGCCGCTTGCCATCTGACCTCCGAGGGGGATAGTTATGGCAACGAAGAAGGCAACCAAAAAGAAATCCAGTAGCGCTTCACGTGGCCCGCGGGCAAAGAAGAGCACGCGAGGTACTGCTGGGAAGAAATCAAGCGCGAAGAAGTCTTCTCGCCGTAAATACTCTCCTTCCGCAAGCAAAGACGTTGAGAGAGAAATGCGCGAGATGAAGCAGGGCAAGCTGAAATCTGGACGGAGCGGTAAGAAGGTTACCAATCGCAAACAAGCCATCGCTATCGGATTGTCCGAGGCGCGCAAGGAAGGCAAGAAGGTCCCGGCCAAAAAGTCTTAAGCCGTTGTCGCATCATCGTAGATCGATGCCTCAAGGTTTCGCGCGAGTTCCTCCGCCTCTAGTCCAGTAGTCCGCGCATTACAACTTTGCGCGCAACTCGCCGGCCTCGACCTTCGCCTCAAGCACGGTGGCATTCACTTCGGGATCTTCCTCGTTGGCTCCGGTGCGAGGATCGAACGCGTAAGCGTGCCACGGGCACACGATCTTTCCGCCTTCGATGGACCCTTCACCCAACGGGCCGCCTTCGTGCGGGCATGTGCCGTCAAGCACGCAAATAGCGCTGTCCACGTTTGCCACGCAAATCGCGCGGCCTTCAACCAGGAACTCCTTCACAGTTCCCGCTGCCGGCAGTTCCCCCTGAGAACATATCCGCACAAAGTCTGACATGATGACTCTCCCCATTGCAGTTGATCGCGCCGTGATCGCGGCAGCCCAATTAGCATAAATGTGTGGCGCTACTCGTTGGCAAGCAAAGATGAGCAAAGCAAAGTCATCCGGAAAAGTTCGTACATCGGCTTCAACTCGATCCACTTCCATGCGTGGTTCCCATGGCTCGTCGCCTCCACCGACTGTCTCCGGAAAGTGGCTGCTGACCGCTGGAGCCATCGCCATCGCGGGCGCGCTGCTCTGCGCCTGGGCTACGTTGTGCATTCTCTTCTGGCAGGGAAGCTGGCAGTTGCTCTATCACCCAACCTCAACCGTGACGCGTACGCCAGCCAGCGTAAATCTCCCGTTCGACTCCGTCGGCTTTGCCACAAACGCATCTGGCGAGCCACAACTGCGCGGCTGGTGGATTCCAGCGACGGCTCCAGCGCGCTTTTCCGCCGTTTATCTGCACGGCGCTGACGGCAATCTCGGCGACACTGTCAATGCCCTTGCCCGGCTCCACAGAGCAGGGCTGAATGTCTTTGCCTTCGACTATCGGGGATACGGCACGAGTCATTTCGCGCATCCCAGCGAAGCAAGATGGCGCGAGGACGTCGGCTCTGCGATCGAGTATCTGACTGAGACCCGGCACATTCCCGCCAACACAATCATCCTTGTCGGCAAGGATCTCGGCGCAAATCTTGCGCTCGAAGTAGCAGCCGCCCGTGCTGATCTTGCCGGCGTTGCACTCGAAGAGCCGCTCGAATCTCCTACCGTAGCCATCTTCAGCGATGCGCGCGCCCATCTCGTTCCTGCACACCTCTTGGTGAGCGATCGCTGGCAGACGACCAGCGCTGCAGGCAACCTGCTGATTCCTTCGCTGTGGCTTTACTGGACGACCCAGCGCGATGCCGAATCAGAACAGGACAAGCCGGAAACGTACGAGAAAGTGCCGGCACGCAAGATGCTGGTGTGGCTCACCGACTCACCCGATGAGGCTCAGAAGTTTGAGTCAGCTTTAAGAAACTGGATCGATCAGCTACCGGCAATCGCTCACTAACTCAGCGGGGCATATCCCGGTGGACAGGCTTCACCTGGTAGTCCGCCTTCGATAGCCGCCTGGCCATTTCTTCCGCCATCATCACACTGCGATGCTGACCACCCGTGCAGCCAAAGGCCACAGTCAGGTAGCTCTTCCCCTCCTTCACGTAATGTGGCATCAGGTACAACATCAGGTCGGTGACCTTGGCAAGGAACTCTTCGGTTTGCGGAAAGCCTCTGACATAATCGGCCACTTTCGGGTCAAGGCCTGTCTTGTCATGAAACTCCGGCACGAAGTGCGGATTGGGCAGAAAGCGCACATCAAACACCAGGTCCGCATCCAGCGGCACACCGTTCTTGAATCCGAAGCTCAGACATGAAACGAACAGGTTCTTACTCTGATCCTCGTGCCCGAATCGTTTCTGAATCTCGGCGCGGAGTTCGTGCACGTTGAAGCGCGAGGTATCAATCAGCGTATCGGCAACATTGCGAATGGAATCGAGCATCTGGCGCTCTTCCACAATCGAACGCGAAACCGTCTCTGAGCGCTTGAGTGGATGGGGTCTGCGGGTCTCGGAATATCGCCGCACCAGGATAGAATCCTGCGCGTCAAGAAACACAACGCGCGTGGGCAGCACCAGCTTTACCTGCTTTATGATCTCCGGTAATCGATCGAATGCCTGACCCTCGCGGATATCCACCACGATCGCCGCGCGCTCTATGTCTTTTGATTTCTCCACCAGGCCGGCAAACTCCGGCATAAGTTCCAGTGGCAGGTTGTCTACTGCCTGATAGCCGAGGTCTTCAAAGGTCTTGAGCGCGGACGCTTTGCCGGCGCCGGAGATCCCGGTGAGAATGACTAATTCCTTGTTTGCGTTTTTCGCCGCTCCTTGTTCCGTCGATCGACGGCGGAGTCCACCGGAGGTCGGTTGAGGAGGAGGAACCATGCGCTCATCCTACACCTTTTCCCACGCGCACCGGCCCCAGTTTTTCAGGCGTTGCACCAAGGTTACATTTCGATGGTCACGGAACTTCGACCAGTTCCATCTGTCCATCGCGCCGGCGATGCAGCACATACAGGTGACCGAGGCGGTTGCGAAAGATCAGCAAGTCGCGATCGCGGAACTCGGCATCCTTCACTGCTTCCTCGATGGTCATCGGTGCCACCGCAATCGCTTCTCCGCTTGACAGGATGTGCGGTTCGACCATCGTCGTGCTGACCGGAAACGAATGTACGGCGATGGAGGTCTTCACCTTCGCGCGAGTCAGCTTGCCGTTTTCTGCCAGCCCTTCAGGTTGCGCACCCCGTTTGGGATGGGCTACCGGCGGAGCGGTGAGCACCTTGTCCAGTTTGGGTAGGCGCTTTCGCTCAAACTGCCGATCGCGATAGCGCAGCGCCTGGTTCTCAGCGTGCTGAATGGCTATCCGCAGCGCCGCCTCCAGGGTGTCGGCTTTGCCGGCGGCTTCAATCGTCTGCACTCTCGCCTTGATGAATACCTCGGCAATCTGCAGATGTCGCTGGGCGCGGAAGGTGATGCTTGCGCGCGCCGTCCTACCCAGGATTCGGCCTACCCGTTCCAACCCTTCTTCAGCTTGAGTACGCACGGACTTGGGAACGCTAACTTGCCTTGCGGTGAACTCCACTTCCATGGTCAGCCTCCGCTATTCTTTCTCCGGCTCTGCTAGCCCGCCTCAGAGAATCGGATTGTATAGCATTTCCCCTGTGCATGAAACGCCCGGCAATTCGCCTGTTGAGGAATTCTACGATTCCGGGCACCTTTCCGGCGAGGGCTAGTTTCTCGGACGCGTAGAACGCTTTACGCGGCGCGGGGCGAGGATTTCGGCAGGCCCATTGCGGAGGAATCCTCCTCCGACGCCACGATGGCGTTGACTTTAGGTCGAACATCCTGCAGCTTGGAGCCTGATCAAGCCTCTTGCGGGCCACGAAGGATGCTTTGTGCACATCAAAGCGTCATCGCCTGTACCGAGCAAACACCGCCTATCTCCCTGCATCTAAACCGCCATGGTATCGTCAGCCGGGAGTGCTCGGGGCACCGCTCCACGTCGTGAGGGAACCGCCCCATGGTTTTCGCTTTTGCTATGCATTTCCCTGCCTGCTTATCCGTGCTCGAGACTTGAAACTCAAATTCCGCAGGACTCCAACAATCCCGCCAGCCAGATACTGGCCTCGTATGAGGGTCAGACTGTCACCTCGATTGACATCGCGGGGCGCCCCGACCTGAAAGCTTCCCAATTCGCTTCGGATTTTGCACAACAAGCCGGCCAGCCCTTTAATAAACAGAAAGTCGACAGCACAATAACGGCACTCAAGAGCTCCGGCAATTTTCAAAGCGTGACCGTCAAGGTGGAACCGGAAGCGTTAGGACTTCGCGTCTTGTTCGTAATCGAGCCTGCCGTCTATTACGGCATTTTTCAGTTTCCCGGAGCCGAGCGTTTCACCTATTCCCGGCTCGTGCAGGCTGCAAACTATGTCAGTCAGGCCCCGTACGACGCGACCGGACTGGAGCATGATCGCCAATTGCTCATCCGTTTCTTCGAGCAGAATGGGTATTTCCAGGTACAGGTCTCTACCGAGCTCGACATCGACCCGAAACATGGAATTGTGAATGTTCTGTTCCATTCAGCTCTCGGCCCTAAAGCGAAGTTTGGCGTCATCGACATCGACGGCCTTCCGCCTGCTGAATCCGCAGAACTGCAGCGACGCCTCACCACGCTGCTCGCGCGGATTCGCGGGGCGGCTATTCGCGAGGGCAAAACCTACAAGAACTCCACGCTGAATACGGCGACCAAATTCATTCAATCCCGCTTGCAGAAGGATGGTTTTCTTGCAGCGCAGGCCAAGTTGGAAGGCGCCGAATACCACGCCGATACCAATCGCGCCGACATTCATTTCAGCGTGCAGCCTGGCCCCAAGACCAGGGTTCAGATTGCTGGCGCGCGCCTTTGGCCCTGGACAAGGAGAAGCCTGTTACCTGAATACCAGGGCATCGGCGTGGACGAAGAAACGGTGCAGGAGGGCCAGCAGGCACTCATCTCCCACTTCCAGGCGCGGGGTTACTTTGACGTGAAAGTCACGACAGACATGACCGGCGACGAGAAGCGGCGCACCGTGGTCTATCGCGTCACTAAAGGGCAAAAACACAAGGTCACCGACGTTCATCTCAACGGTCAATCGGAAGTGAAGGAGTCGGACCTCATACCGCGCATCGTCGTTAAAGAGAAGCGCTTGTTGTCTCGTGGTCAATTCAGCGAACAACTCGTGCGCACCAGCGTCAACAACCTCAAAGCTGTTTACCGGTCGCAAGGGTTCAGCAATGTCCAGGTCACATCATCTGTCACTAGAAACGGTGGCGACATTCAGGTCCAGTTTCACATCAACGAGGGCCCGCGCGACATCGTGAATACGCTCTCGATCGAAGGTGCTAACACCTTCCCTGAATCGGAGTTCGCACCCAAGGGTCTGAAGTTGGCCGCGGGCCAGCCGTATTCGCAAGCAAGTGTCCAAACCGACCGCGCCTCCATCATTGCCAACTACTTGAAAGCCGGCTATCTCATTTCGAGCTTTCACGAGACTGCGGCCCAGGTCTCCAAAGCTGATCCGCACCACATCAACGTCGTCTACCACATTTACGAAGGTCCGCGTGTATTCACCGGCAACATTCTGACGCTGGGCCGTGTCCGAACCCAGCAGCGTCTCATCAATGACGACATCGCGGTCATCAAGCCGGATCAGCCCCTCAGCGAGACGAAACTGCTGACGGCCGACAGCAATCTCTACAACCATAGCGGCGTGTTCGACTGGTCTGAGGTCGATCTCAAAAGCCAGATCACGTCTCAAACTTCCGAGGATGTCCTTGTGAAGGTGCACGAGGCAAAACGCAATGAATTCACATACAGCTTTGGCTTTGAGTTGATCAGACGCGGCGGGAGCGTTCCCGGCGGAACCGTCGCGATCCCCACCCTGCCGCCCGTCGGTCTCCCCTCGAACTTCACCACTAGCGAAGTGACGTACTACGGACCGCGTGGATCGGTGCAGTACACGCGAAACAATTTGCGCGGGAAGGGTGAATCGTTTTCAATCACGGCCTTCGCCGGACGCCTCGATCAACGCGCAGGTTTCTACTATATCGACCCACGTTTTCGCTGGTCATCATGGAGATCCACCGTCTCACTCTTCGCTGAACGCAACGAAGAGAATCCGATCTTTTCGTCACAGCAGGAGAGCGCGAGCTACCAGGTTCAACGCTTCATCGACCGCGCCAAAAAGGACCTCTTCTTCGTGCGTTACAGCTTCAGCAAGACTGACCTTACTCGCATCGAGATCCCCGAACTCGTCCCCACCGAAGATCAGCATATTCGTCTCTCCGGCTTTGGGGCAAACCTCACACGCGACACTCGCGACAACGTCCTCGATGCGCACAAGGGCTTCCTCGGTGTCGCTCGAGATCGATATCAACTCCACTAAACTGGGCGCCAATGTGGATTTTGCCAAACTCACTTCGCAGGCTGCATTTTACAAGGAGAAGTATCATCACATCGTGTGGGCCGACAGCATCCGGATCGGTTTGGCGCAGCCCTTCGCCAATAGCTTCGTTCCTTTGAGCGAAGCCTTCTTTACCGGTGGCAGCGACACGCTACGCGGGTTCCCGCTCGACGGTGCCGGACCCCAGCGCAATGTCTATGCCTGCAGCACGGGGCAGGCACCGCCCGACTGCCCGCAGATCACCGTCCCCGAGGGGGGCAACGAATTATTTGTCATCAACTCCGAAGCGCGCATACCCGTTCCGATCAAGAAGGGCCTCGGCATAGTTGCTTTCTACGACGGAGGCAACGTCTTTCCGCTCATCGGCTTTCATGATTTCACATCGCTCTATTCGAATAATGTGGGCATCGGCCTTCGCTATTCCACGCCCGTTGGCCCCATCCGCTTTGACGTTGGACACAATCTCAATCCGGTCCCGGGTATCAGTTCAACGCAATACTTCTTCAGCATTGGTCAGGCCTTCTGAGGAGTTTTCCTGTGGCAATCTTCCATCGTTCGAACCGCGACCCCGATCTCCGTGAATCTCAGCCAAATCGATCAGTGCGGCGCCCGTTGCTCGTGGCCGCCAAGTGGGTCACGGCGATGATTGTCTTCCCGATCCTGTTCGGCGCCCTGGTACTCGTCGTTCTCGTCAACAGCGCGCGCGGGAAAGCTTTTCTCATCCATCTGATCCAGCGGCAAGCAGGAGAGAGCCTCGGCGTTCCGGTGCGACTGCAGAATCTGGATGTGCATCTCTCGACTCTCAGCGTCGACCTCTACGGCCTTACCGTAGATGGAGCAGGACCGCACTCATCCCCACCGCTGCTCCAGGTGCAACATGCCGAGGCCGGCGTACGGATCACCTCAGTGTTTGGACGTGAATGGTATTTCGAAAACGTTCGCATCGACAACTCCGTCGCACAGATCCTCGTCGATAAGAACGGCGTATCCAACCTTCCCCCGTTCAAGCGCACCAACGGCAGCAGCAATACAAGTGTGTTCGACCTCGGCATTCGCCATGCCGTAATCGCTAATGGCGCGGTCTTCTACAATAGTCAACCTAGTTCTCTCATCCTCGATCTTCGCGATGTCCAGTTCAACGCCACTTTCAGCAGCCCCCTGCAAGAATATTCCGGTACACTCGCCTACTCTGACGGGCACATCGTCTACTCCGGCAATCAGGCGCCGCCGCACGCACTCACCGTCCAATTCGACGCAACGCCCACCGCGCTGCACCTATCGCCAGCCAGAATCCAATCCGGCAATACCGACGTCGTCCTCCGCGCAACAATCAACAATTACGATGCACCCGATGTGGATGCTCAATACGACGCAACGATTGACGGACAAGAGTTGGCCGCGACTCTGCATAATCCATCCATTCCCGCCGGCCTTGTCGCCGTCTCCGGCAGCGCGCAATATCAGTCGAACGCAAGTCGCTCGCCGCTGCAGAACCTCCTTGTTAATGGCGAACTCCACAGCCGCCAACTCGTGACAAGGACACCGACCCTCCGTGCCGAGGTTTCGAATCTCGCCGCTCACTACTCCCTCGAAAACGGCAACGCAACCTTGCACGATTTCAGAGCCATACTTCTCGGCGGAGAAATAACGGCCCAAGGCACGATTAAGGACGTCGGAGGCGATTCGCATTCAAAATTCAATGCAACGCTGCGCGGCATCTCGCTTGCAAAAACGGAACAGATGATGGGCCCGGCCGCATCCACCGGCACGATAGGAATCGCCGGCACACTCGATGCGACCGCATCGGCTACTTGGGGAAGGTCTTTCGACGACCTCGTTGCACATACGGACGCGGCGATCCACGCCGGCGTCGCCAAGGCCGAACACACAACATCCGCGGCGAAAGCTCCTGCGGCGACCGCGGGAGCGCGCGTTTCTCCGTCGACCGCTCCTGTTCCTGTTGAGGGTGCTCTTCACGCGACCTACACGTACAAGAACCAGGAGCTTACGGTCAGCGACAGTTACTTCCGCATGCCGCAAACCAATCTCAACCTGAATGGAACCATTAGTACAAGCTCCAGCATCGCATTCCAATTCCAGGCCAATGATCTGCGCGAAGTCGAAGCTATCGCCGATCTCTTCCGCACCCCTGCCCCTGGTCTGGCCCTGCAACCTCTCGGGCTGGCAGGCACCGCTTCCTTCAACGGGATCGTGCGCGGCTCAACCTCAGCGCCGCATCTCACCGGCGAGCTCATCGCGCAGAATTTGCAGTTACAGGGCTCATCGTGGAAGCTGGTCCGCGCCAACGTCGATGCGAGCCCTTCCAGTGTGAGTCTGCTTCACGCAGAACTCGACCCTGGAACGCAAGGTCATCTCGCGCTCAACGCCAATGCTCAACTGAATAACTGGTCATTCTCCAAAGCCAGCCTCGCCCATCTACAGCTGAACGGGTCGGGACTTGATATCAACGAGCTTGCGAAACTCGCCGGACAGCAGATTCCCGCTACAGGGACGCTCGCGGCCGACATCAACATCCACGGCAGTGTGCTCAACCCCGAAGGCGACGGCACAATAACTCTGTCGGAAGCCAAAGCCTACGGCGAACCGATCTCGTCAGCGAAAGTCACATTCAAAGGAGACGGCCACGAGGCTCACGCCAAGTTATCGATCTCCGCGCCAGCGGGGGTGATTCAAGCCAATGTGAATGCCAGCATGAGTAACAGGACTTACTCCGCAGAGCTAACTTCCTCCGGGGTCCATCTCGACAAGATACAGAGACTCAAACATAGCAACTTGAGTTCCACAGGCGTAGTCAGTATCAGCGCGAAGGGCCAGGGCAGTTTTGACAATCCACAGCTGGATGCGAGTATCCAGATTCCCAGTCTTGTCCTGCAGCAGCATACGATCTCGGAAATTCGACTGCAGGCCAGCCTCGCCGATCATGAGGCAACCGCACAGCTCACGTCCTCTGCGGTCGACACAGTCATTAAGGGCAATGCAAAAGTTGCGCTCACCGGCGACTACCTGGTCGACGCCACTCTCGACACGCAAGGCATCCCGCTAGGACCCCTTCTTGCAGTCTACGCACCCGTTGAGGCCGAAAACATCACCGGAGAGACCGAACTCCACGCCACGCTTCACGGCCCAATCAAGAACAAGCAGCAACTCGAAGCCCATGTCACCGTCCCCGTGCTTAAACTGGCGTATGGCAACACCGTGCAGCTTGCTGCTACCGAGCCCATTCACGCGGATTACAAAAACGGGGTCATTGAGATACAACGCTCTTCGATCCGCGGCACCGACACCGATTTGCAATTCCAGGGAACTATTCCCACGGCGGGCAGCGCGCCAATCTCTCTTTTACTTCTCGGCACCGTCGATCTCCACCTCGCGCAGTTATTCAATCCCGATCTTCGGAGTTCCGGTCAACTTAAGTTCAACATCAACTCCTACGGCGCAGTGCACGGTCCTGACATTGCCGGCACGGTCGAGATTGTCGATGCCTCAATGAGTTCGCCCGAGTTGCCGGTCGGTCTGCAGCATTGCAACGGGACACTGGCTCTCGCGAAGGATCGCATCAACATCACCCAATTCAAAGGGAATATCGGCGGCGGCACGCTCACAGCCCAGGGGGGTATAGCCCTTCGTCCGTCTATTCAGTTTGATATGGGTGCTGCTGCCCACGATGTCCGCTTGCTTTATCCGCAAGGCGTGCGCACGTCCATCAATGCCAATTTCCGCCTCTCGGGATCGCCGAGAGCCGCAGTCCTCGGCGGAACCGTCAACGTCGCCGATCTTTCCTTCACCAACGCCTTTGACTTGAACAACTTCGTCAATCAGATCACGGGCGGGGTCGAAGCTCCGCCTTCGCAGGGTCTCGCGCAGAACATCACCCTTGATTTGGCCCTGCACTCCTCGAATAACCTAAACCTCGTCAGCCGCACGCTGAGTATTGGCGGTTCAGCCAACCTGCAGGTGCGTGGAACCGTCGCAGAGCCCGTCATCCTCGGCCGCGCGAATCTCACCGATGGCGACATCATTCTGCATGGAAATCGCTTCGTCCTGACCGGCGGCACCGTTCAGTTCGTGAATCCCTCAGTGACCGAGCCCGTCGTAAATCTCACCCTCACCACGTCGATTCAGCAATACAACATCAGCCTCCGCTTTAACGGCCCAATGGATCAGTTGCGAACGCAGTTCACCTCTGACCCGGCGCTGCCTACGGCGGACATCATCCACTTGCTCGCCTTTGGCCAAACTACGGAGGCAGGTGCTGGAAACGCAACGCCCACCAACCAGGCCGCTCAGACCCTGGTAGCCAACCAGGTTTCAAGCCAGGTCACCAGCCGCATCTCAAAAGCCGCCGGCATCTCGCAGCTCTCTATCAATCCGGTGTTGGCGAATAGCAACTCCCAGAGTCCCGCCGGCGCAAACGTCACGGTTCAGCAGCGAGTCACCGCCAATCTCTTCGTTACTTTCTCCAGCAACGTCAGCACTACCCAGGGCCAGACCATTCAGGGCCAGTACCAGGTTTCGCCGCGTTTCGCCATCAGCGGGACGAGTGACCCGAACGGAGGCTTCGCCATCGACGCGCTCATCAAAAAGAGCTGGTGAGAGCCGACTGGAATCGGGACCGGTCTGCTGCTCTGAGAGTGCATCCATCCTGCCCGCTATCTGCGGCTGCCGCGGCCTCGTTGATGTCGTTACGGTCGATCATGCCTTGCAATCCTGAGTTCTTTTGATCGCATGCAAATTTTCGCTTCGCGCTTTGCAGCGCGAGCAGAATAGAATGTGCTCGATGGTCCCTGCGAGCACATTGCCCACCCTGAAGTACACCGACCTGGACGGTGAACACTTTTTCATCCTCGTGGCCGAGGACACCTGCATCGGCCGATCCCCCGGCCAGGACCTGGTGCTCAAGGAAGCCTACGTTTCCCGCCGTCACGCGGTCATTGCCCGTCAAAATGGTCATTTCGTGCTCATCGACCAGAACAGCTCGCACGGCACATTTCTAAATGGCCAGCGCGTCGAGCGCGCCACGCTGAAGCCCGGCGATGCTCTTCAGTTCGGATCCCTCAACGCGGCGACCTTTCGATTTCTGCCGCCTGTAGGTGCTTCCGACAGCAGTTCCAGCATGGCAACCGATCTGCTCTCCGCTCTGTCGGTCTTCGCGCCCACCGACAAAAGTATCCCTCAACCAGCGCGCGATCTCGAGAAGCTGAGTTTTCTGCTTAACGCTGCACGCCAGCTCAACGCCGGTGGCGCCATCACCGATATTTTTTACGCGTTGCTTCAACTCTCGTTACAACTTACGGGCGTCGAGCGCGGTTTCGTATTTCTGCTCGAAGGCGAAGAGATGCGCCTTGCCCTCGGACTCCGGTCCGACGGAAGCACCGTCGAAGAAGACCCCTCGGTCTCGCGCCGGGCGATGCAGAAAGCAGTTGAAAGCGATTCGAAGTTCTTCCTCAGCGACACCCTGGCCGACGACAGCGCTTCGGGCTGGGCCAGTGTCCTGGCTAACTCGATTCGCAGCATTTACTGCCTTCCTCTGCGCAAACACATCTCGCCCGCCGAGCCAAATCGGCTTCTGGGCATGCTCTATCTCGACAGCCAGATCGGCGCCGGCCGTCTCAGCGAAATCGATCACCAAGTGCTCGACACGCTCGCCAATGAAGCTTCCACGCTTCTGCACAACGCGCTACTGGCCAAGACGGAACTGAAAGCACGCCAGGCGGCTGATGAGCTGGCGGTCGCCGCCTCGATCCACTCGGGGCTGATGTCGATCGCCATGCCACAGCTCGACTACGCTGAACTTCGTGCCCGCAGCCTCCCGTGTCACGCCATTGGCGGTGATTTCTATGACGCCATCGTGCTCGATGACAGTATCTGCGTCGTTATCGCAGACGTCTCCGGGAAGGGCGTCCCGGCCTCGATTGTCGCCGCAACGCTCCAGGGCATTATCCACGCGCTCATGCTCACGGGCCAGTCCCTGCCGGAGATTGCGGACCTCGTGAATCGCTTTCTCTGCACACGCCAGGTTGGCAAGTACGCCACCATGATCGTGCTCAAAGTGTTCCCCAACGGTTGTGTCGAGTACATGAACTGTGGTCACATCCCGCCTTTGCTCGTCACAGCAAAAGGAACTCAATACCTCGAGGAAGCGAACCTGATTGTCGGCATCATTGCCGAAGCAACCTACACTGCGTCACAGATCACCCTCCAGCCCGGTGACCGCATTCTGCTGACGACCGATGGCATTACGGAAACCGAAGATAAAGCGGGCCAGCAGATCGGCATCGAAGGCCTTGCCGACCTCGCTTACCTGCCCAGTCTCGATGCGGTCATCGAGCATCTCGCCACGATTCAGGCTTCCGCCGAAGCACAGGATGATTGGACTCTTCTGGATATTCGCTATACAGGGAATTAGCCCCGATCGGGGAAATCGGGACTCGTAGCCTTAATTGCTCACAACGATCGTGTGGGGCGTCTCTGTGTCATTGCAGTTGCATGGATCGCACGGTGGGTTGATTGGACTGCAGAAGTTTACCGTCCCTGCGGCTGTCGCAGGGTATGGACCGTACTCAGTTGGAGGGGTTGTTGCCGTATAGCTTCCACCGGCCAGCAGTCCGCCAGCGAAGCAAGGCGTAGGATCGCTATAACACCATTGACAGTTTTTGATGACTTTGATGTATACATCATCGCCGACCTTCACTGGCAAGTTAGTATCTTCGGGAATGCTCAGCACTTTTTTGGGCATTTGCTCTTTTCCTCTTAGTGAGTCACCACTGCGTTGACCTGCCTTCAATAACTGCAGGCGAATGTTAAGCGTTGACTATTTACCTGCCCGGCTTGAATCGCGGATCCGCGACCAACGCCTGCAAGCCAGGTGTATTGCGAATATCTTCGAGCGCGTAACCCTTCGCAAGTGATTTCTCAATGAATTGCAGGGCCTGCAATCGATCTCCAAGAGACTCGTAAGCTTCTCCGACGTTTGACAGCACATTTGGGTCGTCGGGCGCGAGCGCCAGCGAAGTCCTGATGCGAGCCAGCGCCCTTTCATTCTGCTTGTCAGCGGCATACAGGCTTGCTAGGGTGGATTGCGCCAGTGCGTCCCGAGGTTTTAACTGGACGACTTTCTCCGCCAGTTCTTCCGCATTGCGGCGTGCTGCAGCTGCCTGGACCGGCTGCTGTGCGCCATCGTAGTCAACCATCAGGTCGTTCCACACCATGTAGTCATTGCCATTGATTTTGAGCGCCTGTTCGGTGGTCGTCGCGGCTTCAGCGTAGCGTTTTTCCTGCATGTAGAGCATGCCGAGATTCGCATAGGCAGGATAGCCTGGGCTCAGGGCAATCGACTTCTTCAGAGCATCCTCTGCGAGGGGAAAATTCTTTTCACCGCCCTGATCGATGTAGGCGCTACCGAGATTCGAATAGACCTCCGCATTGTCCGGTGTAATCTGCAGAGCGTGCTGGTAAGCGGCAATGGCCTGCGGATACTTTCCTTGCCGGCCATAAAACGCCCCTATTTCGTTGAAACCGAGCCAGTCGTCGGGGCGAAGAGCAGCCGACTCTTGAAAAGTCCTTTCAGCATCCGCGGTTCGTCCGGAGTTCTCGTAGGAACGTGCCAGCCCGCTCATCGCCGCCCCATCTTTCGGATCCAGTTGAAGCGCATGCTGGAACTCCTGCAGTGCAAGGTCGTGTTTGCCCAGCGCGTCATGAATCCGCGCGAGCGTTACAAATACCGCAGGGACATGATTATCCAGTTCTGCGGCCTTCTGGCAATACGCCAGCGCCTCGTCCAGCCAGTGTGTATTCTGCTCCACGACGTATTTCAGCCGGTAAGCCTCTCCCAACTGAGCGTAGCCAAGCGCAAACCCCGGGTCGGTCTGGATCGCCTTCTGCAACGACTTAAGCGCCAAATCGAGATTCCCTGCTTTGTCATACCGCTGCATGTATCCCAACGCGGTGAGGTAGTCCTCATACGCCGCCGGATTGAGCGATCCCCCGGTATTGCGCAGCATGTCCGCGGTGACCGAGATGTCCATCAACTTCGCCAGCCGTGACACCGCCTCGTCTTCAAGCGTAGACAAATCGCCCACAGGATCTTCAACCATCGCCGAACCCACCTGCCGCAGATTTTTCGTGTCGATCAGGTTCACTGTCAGCCGGATATCGTTCCCGTCCCGCTCCACCGATCCCTTCACGACCAGGTTTGCGCCCAACTCCTTCAGAGCATCGACTGGATCGCTCACATTGCGCCGCCTGACTTCGCTGTTGGGAACTACCCAAAGAGACTGGTTCCCCACGTCGAGGTTCGACAAGCGCCCCGCCAGCGAATCCATCAGGCCATCGGCCAGAGCCGCGTTCTCAGGATTGCTGCCAATATTGTCGAAGGGCAAAACAGCGACATGCTTTTCTGAAGGCGCGCCAGTCACCAGTGCAACCACCCGCTGGCGGAGAGGCGTAATGAATCCCAAAGCAATCCCGACTGCCAGCAGCACCACCAGCGAGCCCAGCAACCAGTTCGTCATCGGCGAGCTTTGTTTCGCGGTCGGGCCCCACGACGTGCGTGATGCATCCGCGATCAAACGCCGCGTGTGCGCGTTGGTGCGCCCGCTCCGCGCTGCCGGAGGCAGCTTCTGCGTCACGTCCACGCCGAGCTCATCGGCCGGAATCTGCTTGTCCGCGGCATCCAGATCGGCCAGAAACTCGGCGCACGATCCATATCGGCGCTCCGGATCTTTGGCCAGGGCACGATACATAATTGGCTGGAGTGCGGGGTGAAGCGTATCCAGCCCCTTCGGCGGCTCATTCAGAATCGCGAACAGCATGGCCGTCAGGCTTTCCGCATGGAACGGCGTGTTGCCCGTCAGCATCTCGACAAACACCACACCCAGCGCCCAGATATCGCATCGCTGATCCAGCGCGCGGTCCATCGCCTGCTCGGGAGACATGTAGCGCACCGTTCCTGTGACGCCGGTCTGCGAGGCCGTCTGCTCCGTCATCGCGCGCGCCAGGCCGAAATCGACAATCTTCACGAGTCCCGTGGCAGTGAGCATCACGTTCGAAGGCTTCACATCGCGATGCACGATGCCGTGGGCATGCGCGTCGGCGAGTCCCAGGGCCATCTGGCGAGCAATCCCTATAGCTTCATGGACCTTGAGCGGACGATCATGAATCCGCTGCGCCAGCGACGATCCCTCATAGAACGCCATCACGATGAACGTGTGCCCATCCTCGTTCTCTTCGATTCCATGAATGACGCCGATGTTGGGATGGTCAAGCGACGATGCCGTGCGCGCCTCGCGAAGGAAGCGTTCCTTCTCACGCTCGCTCGCGTTCAGCTCAGCAGGCAGGAACTTCAGGGCCACTACGCGGTCCAGCCGTTGATCGCGCGCCCTGTACACCACACCCATCCCCCCCGACCCAGCAATGGAGAGGATCCGGTAATTGCCGGCAACTAGATCGCCTTCCGAAAAGCTTGTCTTCAACACAGGCACAGGCCGACCTCGACACGGAAAGCCACGGGGAAGTGAAGCATGGGCAGTGAAGTGATGGTACGACCCCAGGGAAGGCTATTGCAACGGCAACTGCCATTTGAGCTTAGGCGTCGCGTTTTCTTCGTTGGTGCGTGGAGGGGATATTCATGTCTTCGCGATATTTCGCCACCGTTCGCCGAGTCAGTTGAATGCCCTGGTCCTGCAACTTGGCAGCAAGATGGTCGTCGGTCAGGGGGTGGCGGGGGTCTTCTTCGTCAATCAGCTTGCGCACTTTGCGCTTCAGCAGCAACAAGGGGGTGTCAGCGCCTTCAGGGCCGTTCGATCCCTCCGAGAAAAAGAACCGCAGCTCGATCACACCTTGAGGGGTGTGGGCATACTTGTTGGCGACAGCGCGGCTCACCGTCGATGGATGAACGCCGATCTCTTCGGCCACTTCCTTGATCATCATCGGCCGCAACGCCTCAATACCCTGGTCCAGAAAATCCTGCTGACGCCGCACAATCACTTCGCAGGTGCGCAGAATCGTGCTCTTTCTCTGCGCAATATTGCGCATCAGCTGCATTGCCGAGCGGAAGCGTTCTTTTACATACTCCTTGACTTCCTTCTCGGTGCCTTCAGCCGCCAGCATGCGCCGGTAGCGCGAGCTCAACCGGAGGCTGGGTAGGTCCTCTTCGTTCATCGAGACCACCCATTCGCCGCCGCGCTTGGTGAAAACCACGTCGGGTTCGATCAACCGCGTCTGCTCGCGGTTGTATAGCCGGCCCGGACGCGGATCGAGAGTGCGGATAAACTCGACGCCTTCATGCGCCTCTTCCGGCGACACATGCAGCGACTTGGCCAGATCCTTCACGTCACGCTTCTGCAACAACTGCAGGTGACTTTGCACAATCTGCGTAGCCACCTCCATCGATCGCCGGCGCTCTTCGAGCTTTGCATCGGCCTCTGCCTTGAAGCTGCCGTGCAGATCCTCATGGCCATTCTCTTCGTGGTGGTGTGCATACACCTTGCTCAACTCTGCCTGTTGCGCCGCGATCTGGATAAGCAGGCATTCGCGCAAATCCGCTGCCGCGACACCTGCCGGATCAAGATGCTGTACCAGGTCGATGCCACGCTTGACCTGCTCGATCAACGCCTCCTTGCTCTCTCCCTGGTTCTCCGGGAATTGCGCAAAAGCCTCGGTCAGCTCATCGTGATTGACCGTGAGGTATCCGTCCTCATCCAGGTTGCCGATGATGAACTCAGCAGCGATTGCCAGCTCAGGCGCCAGCGTCAAAGCTCCCAGCTGCCACGCCAGGTGATCGGATAGAGTTGTAGGCTGCGAAAGGAAGTTCTCGAACGAGGGCTTCTCGCTGTCTTCATACTCCGGCTGGGTGCGGTAGCCCGGATCAAGGTAGTCCTGAAAGTACGACCCGAAATCAATTTCGTTGAAAGGATCCTTGGGTTCGGTCGCGGGCTCCGTCGTCCCAACATCGAGCCGTTCCGGGGGCTGCAGATCGTGCTCCTGCTTGCTCGCGACTTCATCCAGCATCGGAACCGTCTCGTCAATCTCCTCCAGGACGGGGTTTTCCACCATCTCGGCATCGATCATCTCCTTCAGCTCGAGCTTGTTGAGCGCAAGAACGCTCACCATCTGCATCAGGCCCGGCGTAAGGACCTGGCGTTGCGCCACCTTGAGACTCAGTCTGGGTTGCAACAGCGGCATACAAGGGACTCGATTCCCGTTAAGACTTGCTCTAAGTGTAATCGGGTAGCAAGCCGGATGCACGTCAACCGGTCTTTGCGCGGTCCGAAACGGATCATCTCCGATCCGGAAGGCTTCGGGCCTGGTTCACCCTCTGCTGTCTGGTAGCTTACTGCGCGCAATCGCTTGCAAAGGCGAAACTCGCTCAATTCAGCGAGAATCCCTCGCCCAGATAAATACGGCGGACCTCGATATCGTTGCCCAGTTCTTGCGGCGTACCGGCGCGGAAGATCCGCCCTTCCGCAATGATATAGGCGCGGTCCGTTACACTCAACGTCTCCCGCACGTTATGGTCAGTGATGAGGATCCCGATCCCGCTGGCCTTCAAATCGAAGATGATTTTCTGCAATTCGAGTACGGCGATGGGATCGATCCCGCTGAAATGGCTCATCCAGCAATATGAAATTCGGTTGAATACACAGCGACCGCGCAATCTCTACGCGCCGCCGCTCGCCGCCTGACAGCGCATACCCTCGCGTGCCGCGAATATGCCCCAGATTCAACTGCCCAATAAGACGCTCGGCGCGTGTCTTGCGCTCGCGTGTATCCAGTGCTTGTGCTTCGAGTACAGCAAGGATGTTCTCTTCGACGGTCAGCTTGCGAAAAACCGACGGCTCCTGCGGCAAGTAGCTGATGCCGAAATTGCGTGCCCGCAGGTACATCGGAACCCGCGTAATATCGCTGTCGTCCACCAGGATGCGACCGGTCTCGGGCACTACCAGTCCGACGATCATGTAAAAGCTCGTCGTCTTGCCGGCGCCATTCGGCCCCAGCAACCCGACCACTTCGCCGCGCGAGATCTTAAGGTTCACTCCACGGACAACCTGGCGGCCCTTGTATGTCTTGCCTATTCCTTCAGCGATCAGTGTTTCCATTCATCTCTCGGGCGTGTCGAAAAACACCCCAACTACTTTGGCGCCGTCGTTACAGTCGTCGTCTTGCGTCCATCGCCTTCGATACTGACGCTATCATCGCGACTATTGAAAATCAAAGCCTGCCCTGTTACCGTCCCATGCGTCGGATCTGTCAATTGCGGGGGCACCGCGGCAGACCCGGTCAATACATAGTCGCCTGTGTCGCCTGTATAGACGAGTTGTTCACCGGTACCGCGACGCCCTTGCGAAGAAATCTCCACATGACCCCTCGAAGTCATCCGATCTACTTGCGCCGCGGCACCGTCTTTCCCCGCGTGATTCCCCGGCGGCAACAGAATCAGTTCCACCTCATTCGATATCGTAGTCGCATCCGCTGTGCTCGAAATGACGCTTCCCACAGCGTCCGCGCGCATCACCGCCTTGCGCTCCGCACCCGAATACTTCAAATTCCCGCCACGCACTCGGATCACTGACGGTCCGCTCTGCTTCTGTGCCCCTTGCTTTCCCGGAACTGCAGCCGTCGCATTCACCAGCACCACCTGCACCGGATTCTTGCCATCTTTCGTCTCCGCTGTCAGCGTCTGTTTCGTCCGATCGAGCGCAATCACCGGCGCAGCCACCGAATTGCCCTGCTGCCACAGCCGCGCATTCCCCTTGAATGTTGCTGCTCCGCTCGAACGCTGTAGCTCTGCATTTTCGGCAATCACGTGCGTCGGCCCCTGCGCTCCAAAGTTCGCATTCACGTTTCCAGCGCTGTCTTTCTTGGCCAGATTCCCTCCCGGCGCATCGCCGAACCATGTCGCTTTTACATTGCCCTGCGCGAATGCATCGCCCGATTCCTGGGACACGTTCAACTTGTTCGCCGTTAGTTCAAGCCCTCCATCGGTGACCCGCGGGCTTCGGGTCAAATGCAGCAGTTGTCCTGCGTTGTCATAGTCGGCGTGTCCCGCCGTCGCGCGCATCGTTGGCTGCACAACGCCAGCCTTCGCAGGAGGCTGCTGCGTCAGCACTACGTTTCCATCCACTGTGGCCGACTCGATCTGCGTTGCACCACCCGTCGCGGTGCCATCGTTCTCCTTTGCATTCGCTGCCAGGTGCGCCTCAAGCACGTCACCGCTCATCGTCTGTTGCGTTCCGGTAGCGGTTGTCTCAGCGATTGCGGTGTGGCCGCGCCCAATCAATTTCGTCAGAGCTCCATTTAGCCCGAAGCCTCCCGTCACCTCGTCCGCTGTCATCTTCACAGGAGTCGCGGGCCCGTTCCCGCGCTGCGTCGTTCCCGCCACCACGACACCCCCGGTTCCATGGATCGAACCCGGCTCCACCTTGCTTTGGCCTGCATTTCTAAAGGAAATATCCGCGACCGGCGACATCCAGGTCCGATGGGCGTGCAGTGGTCCAGTTGCCGTTGCACTCTCTTCGTCGCTCGCGATTTGGACCCCCCGCTCCAGGTGTGCGCTGCGCAATACTCCGTTCTCAGCGAACACCAGTTCCATCGTCGGCGACGCTCCGTGAATCTTGCGGCCCTTGTTGTCCGAATCAATCGTTACCCCGCCTTGCAGGTGGCCGTGCAGAGGCTGGTTGTGCACATCAAAATCGAGTGTTCCCGTCGGCGCGGCCAGGCGTCCGCCCGTCTCCGTCGTCAGCACGAATCCTTTTTCTGCATCCAGACGCTCCGCCGATCCATCGTCTCTGAAATAGACCTTTGCCGCCATGGAGCTCGACACATCGCCGCGATAGTGTGCCGTCGCAACCTGCAGTTCGCACACCTGGTTGTCCCGCTCGAACACCGCGTGCTGCGCTGTCAGTTGCACAGGCTCGGCGCCGCGCTGCACACTCAACTCCACCGCGCGGTCCAGCACCAACAGTCCCTCGTGAGAGTCGTACTCTGCGCCCATCGCGCTGCCGCTCCCCTGCGTCAGCGTGAATTCAACCTTTTCCCCCGTTGAAGCCTTTCCGGAATTGCGGTCAAAGATGAGCCCGCTGGTCTTCACGTGAATCTCACCGCTTGCTGCGGTTTGCGCCGCCGAACCCAGCGACGTGCTCTTCTGCTTCGCGTTCAGCGCCTGGTCTGCAGTGGCTTTTGGCGCAATCGCCGGAGCCACTTTCGGCTTCATCAGCGTGATCTCGACCGGGCCCACCGCCCTTGCAATGCCGCTGTTCGGATCGTACTCAAACTCGCCGCCGGCGATCCGGTCCACGCGGCTTCCATCCTCCGCGTAGAGCTCGATATTCACGTCGTGCAGTTGCAGAAACACCTTGCCGTCCCTTTTCAACTGTACCTGCTTCGAGGCGTGGAGCTTGTACAGCATATGTCCCCGCACCTCGTGCGACCACACCAATCCGTTCGCTTCTTCCTGAATGTTCAAACCCAGTTTTTGCGGAAGATCCTTACGGATGAATCGGTTTCTGAACCGGGCCAGGCCCAGAAACACCCCAAGCGCGATCACCAGCAGCACTCCAGCCACCAGCACCAACGTACGCAGCCGCTCTATCGTGAAGCGCATCTTAATTAATCATGCCCAGCCGCGCGGCCAGCCTTTGCGCCAGGCTCTCACCCAGTTCGCTCCACAACAGCCGCGCTGTCGCGCCGGACTCTTTCTCCACCGCCGTGGTCAACTCAACCAGCTGGCGAACATTCTCTTCCACGTGCCGTGCCGCCATCGTATCCAACTCGATCTCCTCATCCAGAAACGCGGCGTCGCTCCCGAAATCGATTCGGATATGCCCATCTTGTTCGTACGCGCCCTCGTCAAAAAGCGGCCCATATCCCGTCACGCGCACCAGTCGCGACTCCCGCGCCCATCGCGTCTCCGCTTCAGACACTTCCGGCTCCCACAGGCTCCAACCGATTTGAAACTCGTAGGCGTAGTCCTCGTGGAGCAACTCCAGAGCATCTTCGACAGCCTGCCGAGGCTCGAGCCCGCGATCCCCGTGCCCATACACCTTTTGAAACACGGGCGACTCGCTCCAGTTCACTGGCCACACGGTCGCCGAGTACACGTGGCCCTCGCCACCGTGTTTTGCGAACGCTCCCAGCACCGCGGCCAGCTTCTCTGCCAGCGCAGCCAGCCGCAGGTTCGGGTACCACAAACTTAGATAAAGCGTGTCTGCCATCTCTATTGATTGTAGACGCGCACCATCCCTACTCGATTCATCCCAAATCTGCCGGCCAGCTCTTGCGACCACCGCTCCCGAACTCACATCCAAAGATGTGAAGGAGTTTTCATCCATGTCCCAAAGTGCTGTCACCACCTCCGCAACTGCCGCCGGAACCGTCACGCTCGGTGACCTCAAAGTCAACCGCCTGGGCTACGGCGCCATGCGCATCACGGGCAAAGGCATCTGGGGACCGCCCGCCGATCGTGCTGGCTCTATCGCCACCCTGCGCCGCGCGGTCGAACTTGGAGTCAACTTCATCGACACCGCCGATTCCTACGGCCCGTATGTCTCTGAAGAGCTGATCGCCGAAGCCCTCGCCCCCTACCCCAGTGGTCTCGTTATCGCCACCAAGGGCGGGTGGGAGCGCGTCGGCCCGGGCCAGTGGATTCACAACGCCAGCCCGAAGCATCTGCAGGAAGCCGTCGAAGGCAGTCTCAAGCGTCTTCGCCTCGATCGCATTGCCGTCTACCAACTCCACATCCCCGACCCGGCGGTCTCTTTTGACGCATCCATGGAGACCCTCGCCCTCCTCCGCGAAGCCGGCAAGATTCAGAACGTCGCGCTCTCCAACGTCACCCTTGAACATCTGGAGCGCGCCCGCAAAATCGTTCCGATCGTCTCGGTTCAGAACCGGTACAGCTTCGCCGACCGCGAGTGGGACTTCCTACTCGACCACTGCGAGAAGAACGGCATCGTCTTCATCCCCTGGGCGCCTCTCGGCCAAAATCGCCAAGCGCACGACCTCCTGGACCGCATCGCCAAAGAACTTCACGCAACGGCGTTGCAAGTTGCGCTCGCCTGGCTCCTCGCGCGCTCCAGGGTGATCCTGCCGATCCCCGGCACTTCGTCGGTCGCGCACGTCGAAGAGAACATCGCCGCCGCCGGACTCAAGCTGCCTGAGCGTGCTTTCCAGGAACTTTCCGCGTTCACGGCACCCCCCGCTGTCCTTCGCTAAGAGAAGAAGCCGGCCGCAATCTCATTGCGACTGGCTTCGACCTCACCTGCTATCCTGCGCTGCATGAAGCACGCGACCCTTAGCTGCGCCTTCGTGCCTGCGCTTCTCGGGCTTCTGCTAATCAGCGCCTGCAAGTCCAGCCCCAACGCCGAGTCTCCCGCCTCGGGGGCGTCCGCTTCATCCGACCGCGCAACGCCGCACGTGGCTCAAGGCTCCGGCTTCGACTACTATCTGCTCAACCTCTCCTGGTCGCCCGAATTCTGCTATTCGCATCCAAGCGCGACGGAGTGTGCCTCGCACTCGACCTTTGTCTTGCACGGTCTCTGGCCGCAGAACAACAACGGTGGATATCCAGAGAACTGTTCGAATGCTCCCGGTCCCAGCGATCCGTCATCGTTCAGCGATATCTACCCCGATCAGGGCCTGCTGCAACACGAGTGGCAAACCCACGGCACCTGCTCCGGCCTCAGCGCCGGTGACTTCTTCACCACCGCGCGTGCAGCCGTCCGCTCCATCACCATTCCACCTACGCTCAGTAATCTCTCGTCGCAAACATCGATGCCGCCTGATGAAATCGTTTCGCTTTTCACGCGCGCCAACCCTGCGCTCACGTCGGATAGCGTCGCAATCAGCTGCGGGCACAACTTTCTCACTGCCGTCGAAGTCTGCCTCGACAAATCCCTTCACCCCATCGCCTGCGGTCCCATCCGCTCCTGCCGCGCCAACACAGTTCGCATTCCTCCGCCTCGCTGATTTGAGAATTTTGGTTCGTGCAAGGCGGCGCTCTATCACCGTCCCCGGATCAGGTAGGCAAGTGAGTTGTCATCCTTGCTGAGCGAAGTCGAAGGATCCGCGGTTGTCCTCGCGTCAATCGCCAGAGCCATGGGTGTCGCATGTCTCGTTTCTGAGACATGGGAAGGACGTCTCAATTTGCAGGAACCCGGGTGCCCCATCCATGACGCAGCTTCATCGCGTCATGGATGGGAAAGCTGGAACCTAAGCCGGGTGCCCCATGTCTCGCATTTGAGACATGGGAAAGCTGGAGCCAGCAGTGAGAGCTAAGCAGTCACAATCTCGCTGAAATCCGCGATCCCTGAGAAGCCGTTCAGCACACCATCAATCAGCCCAAGATGCGCTCCCCGCACCGCCGCGTCAGGATCGAGCACCATCACCTTGTCGAAGAACGCATCCACCACCGGCCGCAGGGTCGCAATCTTCGCCAGGGCCTCGCCGTATGCGCGCTCCTGCCGCAGCTTCGCCACTTCCGGAGCTAGTGCGGCCGCCTCTCCGTGCAATCTTGCGGCCTCGGGAGCAAGCGTCACTCCAAGGGGCGAACCCACTGCGAATCCCTTGTCCGCCGCCTGCCTCAGAATGTTGTTGATCCGCTTGAATGCTGCCGACACCGCCTGAAAGTCCGCCGAAGCGCGCGCCGTCGTCAATGCCTCTGCCCGTGCTATCGCATCGCGCACATCGTCTGCGTCCGCCGCCAGCACCGCATTCACCACGTCGTACGCAAACCCGCGCACATCTTTCAAATAGAAGTGAAGCCGCTCGCGTAGAAAAGCCAGCACCTCGCGCTCGTTCACGTCATCCGTCAGCGCCGAGTGGGCAATGTCGCTCAACTTCAGCGGCAAGTCTGACTCGGCAAGAATTTTCACAATCGCATTCGCCGCACGCCGCAGCGCAAACGGATCCTTCGATCCCGTCGGCTGCAAACCAATGCCGAACATTGCCGCAATCGTCTGAATACGATCAGCCAGCCCCAGCAACTGCCCCTCGACGGAAACCGGAACATCGTCCTCGGTCGATGCCGGCGTGTATTGCTCGTAGATCGCGAGCGCCTCGCGCTCACCCAATCCTTGTGCCCGCGCATACAGTCCGCCGACTATACCCTGCAGTTCAGTGAACTCTTTCACCAACTCCGTCGTCAGATCCGTCTTCGCCAGCCGCACGGCCATCTTCAATGCTTCGCTGTCGTGCTTCACACCGGCCTTCGCAGCCATCTCCGACAAAAACTCTGCCGATTCCAGGTTCTCTTCCGTCTTCCAGTGATAGCTGCCCAGCTCCTTCTGAAACGTGACGTTCTTCAAGCTTTCCACGCGCTCGGGCAGGGGAACCTTCTGGTCAAAGTCCCAGAAGAAGCGCGCATCCTTGAACCGCGCCCGCAATACCCGCGCATTCCCGTGGCGGATAATCGCCTGCCCCTCGTCATCGGCCTTCGTATTCAGCACCGCCAGAAAATGCGGAGCCAGTTTCCCGTTCGCATCCTCAACGGCGAAATACTTTTGGTGATCGCGCATCACCGTCACCAGCACTTCTTCGGGCAGGGCCAGGTATTCGGGCTCAAAGTCTCCGAGAATGACAGACGGCCACTCCGTCAGATGCGTCACAGTCTCGACAAGCCCCTCGTCCTCGCGCCACCGCGTACCCGCAACCGCTCGGGTCGCCTTGTCCAGCGCCTTGCGAATAGCCTGCCGTCGCTCGGCCACATCGACAATAACGCTCGCACCACGCAGTGCCTCTACATATTCCTTCGCAGACCCGATCACTACCGGCGCATCTCCGTGCAGAATCCGATGCCCGCGGCTCGCATTTGCAGCCTCGATCCCCGCAATTTCCAACGGGACGACTGCGGAATCGAGCATCGCAACAACCCAGCGCACCGGCCGCACAAACCGCTCCGGCTTGCCAGCACGCCAGTACATGTTCTTCGCCCAGTAGATCGACAGGGCTTCCTTCGGCAAATCAGCAACAAGGATCTCAGGCGCAGCCTTGCCCGCACGTTTGACCGTCGCGCCGACATACTCGCCCTTCGGCGTCGTCACCTTCTCGAGTGCATCGACGGCCACGCCCGCCTTCTTTGCAAAGGCCTCTGCTGCAGCTGTGGGAGCGCCGTCCTTGAAAGCAACCTTCCACGATGGGCCGGTCAACTTCTCTTCCACATCGGCCTGTGCCGCGCGCACGCCCTCCACCAGCACAGCCAACCGGCGAGGCGTCGAGTAGGTCTTTACCGGCGAGGCGTCTTCGAGGAGCCGCTCGCGTGACAGCAGATCGTGCACGCGCCGCCCCAGCTCCGCCTCAGCCCCTGCAATCATTCGGGCCGGAACTTCCTCCAGCCCAATCTCAATCAAAAAGTCAGACATGAATTCGATTCTTTCTCGCTAACTCCGCAAACACGCAAAAAGCGCGACTAACTCCGCTCCACACGCCTCATCGCCCGGGTGCCCCATCCATGACGCAGTCCTTTTGCGACATGGGTGGGAGAGCACAAAACTCAATCGGCAATCAACCCGCTTGCTGCACCGCGTACGCCTTCGCCACACCAACCGCCAGGTTGCGAATCCTGCCAATCACACCCACGCGTTCCGTGACGCTGATGGCCCCGCGCGCATCCAGAATGTTGAACAGGTTCGAGCACTTCAGCGCCAGCTCATACGTAGGCAGCAGCGGGAATCGCTTCTTCTCCACCGCCGTCGCCGTCTCGCTCGCCATCAGTTCATTCGCGCGCCTCAGCAGATCATGCGCTTCGGCCTCGTACAGCCTGAAGTGCTCCCACAGCTTCGGCACCTCGGCATCCTCGAAGTTGTAAACCGAAAACTGCAGTTCTTCGGCGAGCCGAACCTCGCCATACGTCATCTCCGCACCAGTCTCCGGATCGCGCGCCCACACAATGTCGTAGATCGAATCCACATCCTGCAGAAACTGCGTAATGCGCTCGAGCCCGTACGTCAGTTCCGCGCAGATCGGGTCGAGATCCATCCCCCCGCACTGCTGAAAATAGGTGAACTGTGTAATCTCCAGGCCGTCCAGCATCACCTGCCAGCCCACGCCCCACGCGCCGCCCGCCGGCCACTCCCAGTTGTCCTCTTCAAACTTGATGTCATGCTTCGATAGATCGATCCCAATCGCCTCAAGCGATTGAAGATACAGCTCCTGCACATTCACCGGAGGCGGCTTCAGTATCAACTGAAACTGGGTGTGCTTGAACAGCCGGTTGGGATTCTCGCCGTAACGCCCGTCCGCAGGCCGCCGCGAAGGCTGCGCATAGCCGACGCGGTAAGGCTTGGGCCCCAGCACGCGCAGAAACGTCTCCGGCGCCATGGTGCCCGCGCCCACTTCAACGTCGTAGGGCTGCTGCAGCACGCATCCACGCTCTGCCCAAAACCCCTGCAGGCGAAACAACAATTCCTGAAACGTCAGCGCTGATTTTTGTTGAGAAGATGCTACCGATGTTGAAGCCACAATACCTTCATCTCTTTCAAAGGGACTAAGCCGATTCTACCAGCCGCCACGAATATCCCCTGCCGAGACCGCGGCCCTACTGACGGCTTTTCTTTATGGCCAGTTTTGCACCACCGTAAGCTCGACTCACACGCCGCATTTCCCCTGCTATACTTCCTCCCACCCCAGCCAAGGACATCGACATGCCAGTGAATCCCCAGCCCGACGTGGTCGTTCGCCCTGCCACTTCCCAAGATGTTTCCATTTGCGGCGACATCTGCTACCGCGCCTTTGCCTCCATCAACGCAGCACACAATTTTCCCTGCGATTTCCCCAACCCTGAGGCCGCCACTCGGCGCGATCAATGCGATGTTCACTGCGCCCGGCTTCTACTGCGTCGTCGCCGAAAGCAAGGCCGCATCCTCGGCAGCAACTGCCTCGACGAACGCTCCATCATCCATGGCATCGGCCCCATCACTGTTGACCCAGACACACAGAACCATGGCGTAGGCCGCAAGCTGATGGATGCCGTCCTCGAACGCGTCCCAGCAGCGGGCGCTGCTGGAATCCGCCTCGTCCAGGCCGCCTTCCACAACCGCTCGCTCTCGCTCTACGCCTCGCTCGGCTTCGATATCCGTGAGCCGCTCGCCGTCATGCAGGGCCGTACTCGCGAACGTTCAGCATTGCCGGCTGCACCGTTCGCCCTGCCACCAGTCGCTGACCTGCCCGCCTGCAATGCGCTCTCCCATCGCGTGCATGGATTCGATCGCGGAACTAGAACTCGCCGAGGCCATCCAGCAAGGCTCGGCGATCTCGTCACCGAGCGCGGCGGCCGCATCACAGCCTACGCCTCGCATCTTGCCTTCTTCGGCCATGCCACGGCCGAATCCAACGCAGACCTTCAGGCTCTGCATTGCGTCGGTCGATTCCTTTGCCGGACCCGGCATCCTCGTCCCCTCTCGTAACGCCGGACTCTTCCGCTGGTGCCTTGCCAATGGCCTTCGCGTCGTTGAACCCATGACACTCATGTCTAAGGGCCTCTACAATGAGCCAGCCGGCGCATTTCTGCCCTCGGTTTCGTTTTGAAACTGCAGATCCTGCATTCGATAGAATTGCCGGGCCCTTCTAACGGAGGTCCTTCGCATGCTTCCCATGCCGTCCACGATGTCCGACTTTCAACTCACCATTGGCTCCATCTTTGAGCACGGCGTCAAGCGTGCATGCGAGAGCGAAGTCCTTACGTGGATGGGCGATCATGCCCGCCGCTCCACCTTCCGCGAAGTCGGCAACCGCGTCCGCCGCCTCGCAGCTGCGCTTCAGCGTCTCGGCATCCGCCCGGCGATCGTGTCGGCACCTTCTGCTGGAACACACAGGAGCATCTGGAAGCCTACTACGCCATCTCCTCGATGGGCGCAGTCGTCCACACGCTCAATATCCGCCTCTTCCCCGAACAGATGACCTTCGTCATCAATCACGGCACAGACCGCATCATCCTCGTCGACGCCTCGCTCTACCCCGCGCTTGCCCGCGTCGCGAAAGATCTTCGCACCGTCGAACACATCATCGTTGTCGGCGATGCGCCCGGCCTGCCCGATAACCTTCTCCGCTACGAAGACCTTCTCGCCGCCGAGCAGCCCGAGTTCACTTGGCCCGATCTCGACGAGCGCTCCGCCGCCGCCATGTGCCACACCACCGGCACCACCGGAGATCCCAAAGGGCGTGGTCTACAGCCACCGGTCAATTTACCTGCACGCGCTCGGCATCTGCGCGCCGTGGTGCCTCGGCTTGAATGTGAATGACCGCGCCCTTTCCATCGTACCCATGTTTCACGCCAATGCATGGGGCATTCCTTACGCAGGCTGGCTCGCCGGAAGCGACTTCCTCATGCCCGGCCCGTTCCTCAACCGGAACCGCTCTGTCGCTTCATCACCACGTGCCGTCCAAGCATCTCCGCAGCCATTCCCACCATCCTCGCAGGGATGCTCCAGCACGCTCTCGCGCATGGGGTTGATCTCTCGATGTTTCGCATCCTCTTCAGTGGCGGAGCGGCCCTGCCCCGCAGTGTCGCGGAGGGCTTCCGCAAGCACTACAACGTCAAAGTCATCCAGGGCTGGGGACTCACGGAAACCAGCCCCGTCGCCGCCTCCGCGCAACCGCCGCAAGGCTGTCCCGTCGACGAAGAAATCAATTGGACCACCAAGACCGGCCGCATTATTCCAGGCGTGGAGATGCGCATCTGCGATGGCGACACCGTGCTTCCGCGGGACGGCGGGTCGGTCGGCGAGATTGAAGTGCGCGGTCCATGGATCACCGCCTCCTACTACGGCAACCCCGCCCCCGAGCGCTTCCACGATGGATGGCTGCGCACCGGCGATGTTGGCGTCCTGGATGAACACGGCTACCTGCGCATCACCGACCGATCGAAGGACGTTATCAAGTCCGGCGGCGAGTGGATCTCCTCCGTCGAGTTAGAGAACGCCATCACCGATCACCCTGACGTCCTCGAAGCGGCAGTTATCGGCGTCCCTGATGAACGCTGGGACGAGCGGCCACTGGCCTGCGTCGTCCCGAAAAACGACGCGCCCATCGACATCGTCATCCTCAGAGCGCATCTCGCGAATCGCGTTGCCAAGTGGTGGATCCCCGAGCGCTGGGCATTCATCCCGGAAGTCCCCAAAACCAGCGTGGGCAAATACGACAAGAAGACTCTCCGCACTCAATACGCCGCCGGCCAGATCAAGGAGATCATCGACCCCGGCGAGCGAGCCAGAAAAGAAACCCTCTCCGCCGACCTCGTCGGCTGAACTTTTCATTGACTCAATTTATAAGAACTGCCATCCTGAGCGACCGACGGGAGTCGAAGGACCTGCGGTTGTCTTCGCCCATACCTGCACAAGCGTGGATACCCCATCCACCACCGCATTTTACAAATCGCCTCCCGCCTCCGATAATGATCCGTCCATCGAAGGAGCCGCAGCATTCACGATGAAAAGCTGCAAGCACTCGCGTCTGATCGCATACCGTCTCCGCCGGCTCGTTCTTGTCCTCAGTGTTACCTTCGCCTTTACCTCGCAGCTCTCCCACGCTGCCCGCCGCGTCACAGTTGATTAGTTCAGCCACACACTCATCGCGGCCCGTTCTACTCATATCCTCGACGCAGAGTTCGCACAGCGCATCGCTTCGCTCGAACTTACAGAGCGTCCTAGCGCATCAACGCTGAAAACCTGGATTGTTGATTCCCCAGGACCGAAAACCGTCGAAACCATTACAGCTCTCGCCAACGTCGCGACATTCCTCAACCCGCCTCCCGCCGAAATCCCCTCGGCGCCTGCGCCCGACTTCCCGTCTCAGCGCAAGATGATGGCTCTCGCAATTGATTTCGTCGCGGGCACTCTTTCCCATCTCCCTGACTTTTTCGCTGACCGCGCCACCACCAGCTACGACGACAGCCCGCAGGCATTCAAGCCGGGTGACTGGCCCATCCGGCTCGGCGTGCATCCGATCGGCCAGACCACCGCTGAGATCGCTTTCCGCGACGGCCGCGAGACCGACGATCCCGCGGTTACAAATGCAAGATCAAAATCCGCGCCACGGGTCTCACATCCTGGGGAGAATTCGGCCCGATCCTCAGCGTGGTGCTCACCGACGCAGCCAAAGGGAAGCTCGCCTGGAACCGCTGGGAACTGGATGACGGTCATCGCGTGGCCGTTTTCCAATTCTCCGTTGCCCGCGAGGAGTCGCATTACTTGGTGAGTTACTGCTGCGTGGTAATCCTCGGCGAAGCGGGACGTAAAAATCTCAGCGGAGAGCCGCCGCCATCGTCGACGAAGATCGCGCCCTCTATCTCCTCAGCTTTTCCCCCGAGGGCCCGGCTGACGACCGATACCACAACATCACCGTAAAGCTCGCCGATAAACGCAACATCGTGCTGCGTTACCGCTCCGGCTATCTCTTCGCCAAAGAACCCGAAACGCTCAAGGAGCGCTTCCAGCATGCTGTCTGGCACTCCACAGACATGTCAGAGATCGCACTGAGAGCGAACGTCACTCCCGAAAGCAAAGGCGTCACCATAAAGCTCATCATCTCAGCCCCCGATCTGGGACTCCAACAGCAAGAAGACCACTGGCTCGACCGCCTGGATATCCTTTTCATCCAACGCGACGACTCGGGTCTTCACGCGCAAATCGACGGCCAGTCGCTAAACCTCCGCCTCACTTCCGACACCTATCGCGACGTATTGACCACCGGCATTCCTATTACGCGTCTCGTAGAGCCGCGTCCCGGCCCGACGTCCCGGCGCATCCTGGTCATCGACAACAACTCCGCCTGCATCGGATCCGTAACGATCCCCGCCGCCAGTTTTCAAAAGAATTGAAATCAACCCTGATGAGGAAGCACCAGGCATTCTGATACGAGTCGCAATCCCTTCACCCCGCCAGTCTTCCCAGCATCTCCCCCGACTTCAGCTTTCGCTCCATGTGCCGCTCCAGCGATTGCAGCGCAAACCGCCGCAAATCCTGCCCACGCCGTCGTGGCCACGGTTCGCCCGCGAACGCCCCTACCGGCGCCCGCAGCATCTTCAGCGCCAACTGCCACGAGTCCGCCGACAACTCGCTCGCGTTCCCATTGCGATGCACGCGGCAAAACAACCCATCCGCATATGCGTTGAAGGTCGTCTCGCCCGTCTCCAGCGTCTCGCCGCACGCCGTGCAATGCGCAATGTCCGGAAGCAACCCCATCAGCCGCGTCATCCACAATACGAAATATGTCAGCGGCATCCACGGCTGTTCCACTGTCGTCTGCTCCAGCACCGACACAATCAGCCGAAACACCGTCTCCTGCGGATCGTGCTCCGGCAGCGCTTCTTCCAACACCTCGGCGAACAGGCTAAGGACGGATAGTCGTGTCGGGTCCACTGGCAACGATAGCGGTGAGCGAATGATCTCCAGCTGATCCAGCCGCACCAGATCCTGCTTCGGCCGCTCTGCAAACCACGCTCGCGCCACCGTCATCGGCTCCAACGCTCCGCCAAAGCGCCGGCGCGATTTCAACGCCGACTTCGCCACGCCCGTCATCCGTCCGTAGTCGCGCGTGAAGAAGCTCACCACCAGGTCGGCCTCGTGCACCGGCCAGGTACGCAATACCACGGCTTCCGACGTAAGAACGGCCACAGCAACTCCTTACTCAGCCCTAAACGCACAAACGCGCCCGCTGCAGCGGACGCGTTTTTCACCTCGCGCAAACTTCTCTACTGCACAACCAGCTAGCGACCGAAATGCTCGGCGTTCTTCTGCGTGAAATGCGCCCACTTCTCCGGCACATCGTCCTGCGCAAAGATCGCCGAAACCGGGCAGGCGGGAACGCACGCGCCACAGTCGATGCACTCGACCGGGTCGATGAATAACTGATCGGCCTCGGCGTGGCCCGCCTCGTCCTTCTTGGGGTGGATACAGTCGACCGGACAGGCGTCTACGCAGGCGGTGTCCTTGGTGCCGATACAGGGTTCTGCGATTACATAGGCCATTCTGATTTCTCCGACAGAGTTGAAGTCTCGACGCTGATAGTAGCACACGCCCCTGACGCCTGACTCCCGCCCCCACCGCCCGCGTTTTGCGATGCGGGAACCACCTTGGTCACATCAAGACACGGCCAGCTGCATTAGCACGGCGCCCAGACTACTGCAGCCCTTTCGCTCGAACTCTCCTCTGCGCCGCAAACTCTTCCGGCGTCGGGATCGGCGTCAGCGCACGCCCGGCAAACATATCCTCGAATAATCCCACTAACTCATCGTGGATCAGCCCATTCGACGCAAGCACCTCGCGGCTGTCCAGCCGGAACTCGCCGCCCGCAAAATCCGAGGCCCGTCCACCGGCTTCGGTTACCAACAGAATTCCCGCTGCCGTATCCCATGGGTTCAAATTGAACTCCCAGAAGGCGTCCAGTCTGCCCGCCGCCACATACGCCAGGTCCAGCGCTGCCGACCCGGCCCGCCGCACCCCGTGTGAACGCAGTGTGAACTCATGGTAGAAGTGGATGTTCGGGCTCTGGTGCCGCTTCCGGCTCGGAAACCCTGTGGACACCAGCGCCTCGGCCAACTCCGCTGTCTTGGAAACGTGCAGAGCCTTGCCGTTCAGCGTCGCGCCACGACCTCGCTCAGCCTCGTAAAGCTCATCCCGCATCGGGTCGTAGATTACCGCCGCCATCAGAGTTCCATCTTCGTCAGCTTTCAGTGTGGCTGCACGCCGCTCTAACCCCATCGAGACGCAGAATTGCGGAAACCCATGCGCAAAATTGGTCGTCCCATCGAGCGGGTCCACGTACCAGCGGAACTCCTGGTCCATCCGCTCGCGCGTGCCCTCCTCGCCGTAGATCCCGTGCTCTGGAAAGGCCTCGCCCAGCCGCGTCCGGATTAGCTTTTCCACCGTGCGATCAGCCACCGTCACCAGGTCCACATCGCCCTTGTATTCAGTAGCAACCCCCGCGGCAAAAAACTCACGCAGCCTTGCGCCTGCTTCCCGCGCAATCTCTGCGGCCTTCGGCGTCCACGTCATCTTTGTTCCGGAATTTGCATCATCCGTTTCGATCACTCGCCGGCCTTCTGAGGCGATACCCCGCCATCGCGCGGCCCCCGGCGTTTGCCCGTCTCGGTGATCGTCTCAACCTGGTGCTTGTAGATGAACAGGTTGGGCTTGCCCTCGCGCGTCAGACGCAGCATTCCGTCGTCGAAGTACTCGATCCACCCGCGAACGACCTCGCCGCCCCGCAGTTTCACCGCTACTGGAACCTGTCGCTCGCTCAGCGACCGCAGATAGAGCGCTTCTTGTCCCGTCTCGCCCGGAGGAGGAGTCTTCGCGTGCCGCCGCGTGGTAATCCCAGGTGTCATAGTGCCATTTTAGATGCAGTAATTCATCACCACGGTTGGGAATCTGTGAATGTCATCCACTCTTTTCGACTCTAAGGCAGCCGTTACCGTGCCGGGCGAGCGACGTCTTGCCGAGCGATTTCGGCAGGGCCGATTCCGTCGGAGACTGCAGCGGGCGCGCCAATCCGGACGAGGGCTGCGTTGAAGGCTGCTTTTGAGGGCGGCCGGTGACCGGATGGATTGCCGCACTGCGCGAACTGCTTCCGGGCGATTCTGGTGTCGATCGCCACTTGCCGGGTCTACACCTTGCGGGCGCGGTCGCTTTACTGCCCCGGTGCCTTTGCCGGTGCGGGGGCCGCAGTCGGAGTCGCCTCTGCCGGCTTATCCTGCGGTTGAGACGCAGCCTTCTGCCGACGATCGGCAGCTTTCTGCAAATCCTCATCACGCTTCGCCTTCTCTTCTGCCGCCTGCGCATCCGTTATATAGCGGAAAACCTGCAAACGCCCCGGTTCCTGTTCCGTGGTGAAGACCCGGTTGTGCTTATCCATCGCTACGCCGGTCAGCGACTTGAACTGGCCGGGCAGTTCTCCGTGACCGCTTCCGATATAGGTCAGCAACTGGCCATCGCGATTGAATACCTGCAGCCGGTCCTCGACCTGGTCGGCGACCCAGATATGTCCATCGCCATCGACTGCGATTCCCTTCGGACGCGCAAGATACCCCGGCCCGTCGCCGTGCTTGCCAAACTCACTGATGAAGTTGCCATCGGCATCGAAAATCTCCACGCGATTGTTCAGCGTGTCGGTCACGTAGACATTTCCATCCTGGTCCACTGCCACGCCCTGCGGCGCACCGAAGTCTCCCGGCGTGGTGAGGAAATGGTTTTTCCCGCCCGTCCCGATACGGCGCAGCAGCTTGAGCGTATCCGCGTCGTACACAATCACCTGGTCCTGCTGGGTGTCGACTACGTAGAGAAACCGGTTCGTCGTATCGATCGCCAGACCGACCGGATCGACAAGACCCTCCGAGATCTGGTTCTCCACCTCGTGCTTGGTATTGAAGATCAGCACCCGGTGCATCTTGCCGTCCGAGACAAATAAGCCGGTCGTCATCATCGATGGCAAGACCGTTGATCCAGCCGAAGTGCGCTTCAATACCATTGCGGATCATCTGGCAGTCGCGGGTTTCCGTATTGAAGATGAAAATCGCTCCCACCCTCTGATCGGCGACGTACACCATCCCCTTGGAATCAATCGCGATTCCGTAAGGTCCGATCATCTGAAACGGAAAATGTCTTGGGATTGATCTTCTCCGTTTCGGACTGTCCGCCAGCGAGCCGGTCCATCCAGCTCGCTTTCGGCTTGCTGTTTGCCGCGGGCGTGTAGTCGATTTTTGCCCCGGCAAAGTAGTCGACCCAACGTACCCGCCCGATATTCGGCGGGCTCGGCCACACCAGCTTCGTCGGGTCGAAACCAAACTTCCGCGGCCCCGCCTCGGATGCTGGCGCGGCATCGGCCTTCTTTTTCTTGCCTGCGCCGGCGGCCATCGGAAAGCTGAGGCCCACCGCAAGAAGCAGCAGCACAGCGAGACAGTTGCGATTGCGGATCGAATTGAAGAGGAAGCGATACATCTAATCTCCACGTCTGCACAAAGCGCAGCATTATTTACTACTGGGCGTAAGCGTCTCTTTCATGTTCAGCCGGTTCTTGTGGCAGCTGTCGCAGAATGCCATGTTGTTCACCTGGTCTTTGACCAGCAGATCCGGCTGTCGCCGAAGCATGCGGCTGATGGCACGAGAGGCAACTGAGCGGCGTCTTCACCTTGCTCTGGTTGGTCGGATCCATCACGTCGGAAACGGGGTGATATTCCACCGGATGCCCAAGCCCGTAGCGCAAGCGGCAGAATCGGAACCTTGTTCTTGCTGTAGTAGTCGTCGGGCAATCTGACCGTCCCATTGAAGATCGTCAGCAGGTGATCCGCTTCGTCCTTCTGCGGAACCGAATCCGGACCGTGGCACTCCAGGCAAAGCGCATTGCCCTTCGCGCGCAGCAGATGATCGTTATCGCCGCCATGAGGCGTGTGGCACGTGGAGCAGCCCTGCCCAAACGCCGGCTGATGATGCACCGACTTCTTGCGCAGATCGTCGATGTCGCTGTGGCATCCCAGGCAGATGCTCACCGAGTCGGTCTTCGGCAATCCCGGCTGGCTGCTGGCGTGCGGACTGTGGCAGTCCGTGCAATCGCCCGCCGCGCCCGGATGCGGCACCTTGGCTGAATCGATCTGCTTGGCCTTGTCGTCGTGGCAGGTTACGCACAGCGCCTTCACATCCGCCTGCACGAGCACCACCTTGCCGTCTTTCGCCGGCGCGTGGCACGTATCGCAGCCGTTCCCCTGAAACGGCGCGTGCTGGAACTTCACCATCAGCTTCGGCGAGTCCGACTGGTGCGGATCGTGGCACTGCACGCAGTTCGCCGTGCCGAACGGCTGATTGTTATGCGCCTTCTCCAGATCGGCATCCTTGGGATCGTGGCAGTCCACGCACAACGCCGGAGCCGCCTTTGTCAGATGGAAGCGGTTCTCTACCGTCGGCTCGGCGCCGGTCTTGTGGGTCAGGTGGCAGGTATCGCATCCCATGTCGAGCGCGGCGTGACGGCTGCCCTTCGCGGCGACATGCAGTCCAGTCTTGTGGCAGCTCAGGCAGAGATTATCTTTCTCGTCGCCCGAAACAGGCTTCAGCAACTGATTCTTGTTGTCGCTCGTGTGCGGATCGTGGCACGTCAGGCAATCACGCACCGCGGGCGGATGCACCGTCCCCTTGATGTCCGCGGCCGTTTTGTCGGCGTGGCAGGTCAGGCAGAGCGCCGACGTTGTCGCCGTGATCAGCTTCACCCGCGTTACGTCCTTGTTCACCCGGATTTCATGGCAGCTCAGGCAGCCTGCCTCCATCGCCGAGTGAACAAATTTGTGTTTCGCTTTATCGTCGTGGCATTCAAGACACTTCTTGGAGTCAGTGTTCTTGTCCAGCGGAACGGGGTGAACAGCCGCCATCGCGCGCGTGGCAAACAACATCATCACGCTAAGACACATCAAGCGGGGCAAGCTGGATAAACCTGACAAGCCGGACTTGCGACGCAACGGGGCGCCAGCCATTCTGCGGAACCATACGCAATAAGGGAACAGTTTCATACGGTCTCTTCACGAATATGTGTTGCACGAAGATTGCCGTATCCCGCAAGGGGCGCTATACCCGGCACCCCACGCCCAACCTTCTATGCATCAGCAAGTTCGCAAGGATGATTAAAAATCGAAACGAGGCGTATGACTGTGATTTAAAACACATCATGGGCGTTCTGCCTCACCCCGTTCCGTCAAATCCCCCAGTGATCTGCTAGCTCCCTTTCCACAGCGCGCGAATGCGTCAAATCCCCGCGATTCAAGGCCCTGGTTGCGTGATTTAGCGCAAGACAGTTGCGCCCCCTGCGTACTATCGCTCGCGTAAGCCTTTTCCCATCAGCAGTTTGGCCTTATGCGCCCGTGTGGTTACTCACATGCATTACTCAGTCCGAGACCGGAGTAGACGTCGCGGACAGCATCGCCCCAATGCCAGCACAGATTCAGGACTTGGACGCAATTGGGCGCGACTCTCTCACCCTTCAACTGCGGCTTTTTGAGGATTACGGCGTGCATCAAGTTCGAGTCAATTGGCAGATCAAAGCAATCCTCCCGGTAGTCTTCGTGCTGCTCGCGGGGCTGCTGCTCTTCACTATCGCCACCGTCTCCCTGGGCGGCCGGGAACGCCACGCCGTACTCATGGTCGCGGGAGCCGGAGCAGTCATCATCTGCGGAGTGTTGATCGCGGTGCTGGCCTACCTGATCCACCTGCCCATGGTCGAACTGCAGGAAAAGGTCGCCCTGATCAGCGCAGGCAACCTTGACGTGGCCGTAAGCTTCTCCAGGCGTAACGACGAAATCGGCGATCTCGGCCGAAATTTTAATCACATGATGCAGCAATTACGCGAAAGTCGTAAGGAGATTGAGACCATGCATCGCACACAGATGTCTCGCGCCGAACACCTGGCAACGCTCGGCGAATTGGCAACCGGATTGGCTCACGAGATTCGCAATCCCCTCGCAGGAATCGCCGGCGTCATCGAAATCATCGGTCGCGATCTGCCCGAGACCAGCCCCGCACGCGCCATGGTCAAGGACGTGCGTCTCGAGATCAACCAGATCAATCGCATCCTTACCGACCTGCTCGAAACCGCCCGCCCTCATCCGCCCCGGATGATGCGCAGCAATCTCAATACCACGGTGGAACACGCTTTGATGCTCGCGCGCCAGCAAGTCCTCAGCCACCCCATCAAGATCGAACTCAACCGGGCCACCAACCTGCCCGAAGTTGAGCACGACAGCGACCAGATTCACCAGGTTGTTCTCAATCTCCTGTTGAACGCCGTGCAGTCCATCGACGGCGCGGGCACCGTTACCGTGAAAATCGGATCGCACGAGGACTGCGCCACCGTCACCGTAACCGACACGGGACGCGGAATGTCGGAGCAGCAGATATCGCAGATCTTCCGCCCCTTCTACACCACCCGCAGCAACGGCACGGGCCTCGGCCTCTCGCTCGTTCGCCGCATCGTCGAAGAACACCTCGGCCACATCGAAGTCACCAGCAAATTGGGCAAAGGCAGCACCTTCGAAGTGCAGCTCCCCTTCGTCGCATCGCAGGTCTCCGCCGAAGTAGCCTGACGTCGAACCCGAGACAGATTTAGGGTGCCCCGTCCTTGAATCGCTTTGAGATTCAAGGGTGGGAAACCACGGACCTTGCTGAGCAGCCCTTCGAAGAGTCGCTTGGAAAGCGAGAACCCGAAAGCTAAGCTGCCTGCCCTTCTTCGGTCCTTTAGCCCATGCGTCATCCCTTGCATTGAAGGGCACCGGCTTTTAGCCAATACATCAAATCTTGCATTTGAAGGGTACGGGCTTCAGCCCGTACATTAGCCCTGCATAATGCACAGGGCTTTAGCCCCTGAGGGACACTTCTCGTCCTTGTCCCCAACGGTTCATGCGCTATACTTCTGGTCTTCGATCCCCGCCGAGCACTTCCCCCCGAGGAAAATCTGAAATGAAAGAGGTCTGCATGAAAGTGATGTCTACGTACAGTGTGCGTCCGGGTTGTATCAAGGATGCGGCAGCGCGATTCCTCGCCGGAGAGGGAGCGCCCGTGGAGGGTGTCACCCTGTTGGGACGGTGGCATAAATCCGATGGCAGCGGCGGATTCATTCTCTACGAGACCGACAGCCCCGAAGCTCTGATGATGGGAGCGATGAAGTGGGCCGATGTGCTGGAGATCCACGGCAGCGTTGTGGTCGATGACAGCGCCGCCGGCGCCGCGATGGCGAAGTACCACGGTAAGTAGGTCTGAGGTGCGCGAGCGCGGCAGGAGGCAAGCTGCTAGCTTCCAGCTCCTAGCTATCCCAGGTCTCGGAAGCGAGACCTGGGGCCACCCACAACCTCCACGACGAGAACGGAGTAGAATTCTCTGCAATTGTTCAGGACAGCCTAGGAGCTTTTTCGTTCGCGGTTTTGCGCGGCACGCTGCCCTAGAGGATTGTTTGCGTTGGAGGAGACTCCTTGGCTTTAAATGGGGATCTAAATGCGTCCCGGAAGAATTGGCAGTGGACATCTGGCAGTGCTCACCTATCTGTCGCACTCCTATCGCTCACCATCTGGCTCCTCATTGGACACCTTTGCTGGTGGCGAACTGTTCTCTTAGTCGGCTTGAGTTTTGCATGCTTCACGGTTGGAGCGCTCGCTGGTTTTTTGTTCACGAGCTATGGAGAAGAAACCGCTACGGTCGGGAGAGTTCGCGAATGGCTAGTAGGTGGTTTGACCGGCTTAACTCTCGCGAATGTTGGAGTCATTAAGGCGCTCTTATTGACCTTCGCTTACGGGCCGGGTCCACGTGAGTTCGCGATTGTCGCAGCTGTCAGTGTTACTTACCTCGGGCTTGGCTTCTTCTATATGTTTTTTCAGCGTGAGCTAATTCTGAACTTCCTATTGGCAAAGAGCCGTGCTCTCCGCGGTCGAATAGATGGGACTAAACAGGCTGGAATTGCGACACAGAAGCTTCTCGTTGGCCTACCTGCATCAATGTTGGCGCGAATCGATAACCTGGATAACACGATTGGAGATCGAAAATCCGAGTTTGAAGCGCTACGCAAAGTTCTATACGCAGACGAAGTATCGGATTTCTTAAAAGAAGTGGACGAAGCGCTTTGTTCTGGCGTCAGTTTGGATTGGGACGTTGTTTCAAAGGCAGCGTACCTTAACTACTACCGCATATATTACGAATCTGGAGAAAGCAAAGAAGCGCAGGAAGACAAGGCTGAGGACTGCATCCTCCGCGCTTTGCTTATGAACCCGCAGCACGGCGATCTGACTGCAAGATATGCGGATGTCCTGTGGAGGCAAGAATGCTATTTGGACGCGGTTTCAACACTCGAAAGACTCATGACGAGCACAGAGGCCCCTGCATTCGTACAGCAATGGTTAGGATATTACCTCCTCTTCGTTCCTAACCGCGAGGACGACGTGATCAAGCTTTCAGAGGACTACCACAAACGATTCCCCGATGAGAGCGATACGTACTTCAATATCGCCTGCGCCTATGCTCAGAAATACAAGCGGGAGCTAAAGGAGCGGAATGCGATAGAACTCCCCGAATCAGAGAATAGGGAGAAGGCACTCGACAATCTTAGAAAAGCGTTGGAGTTTCAGCCAGATTTTGCCAAAACTGTGAAGGAAGAGTGGGTAAAACCCGCCGGGAGCTTTTACAGCCTTGCGAAAGATAAAGAGTTCCTGAAACTGGTTGAGCAAGCCATTTCGGATTCTGAATCGGACGCTGACAAATAGCTTCCGCGATTCTCATTTTCCTTTGCAACTCCATGTAACAGTGAGAATCTCGCGAGGGTTCATCGTTGCTAGATCAAAAGGCTAGTCCACCTTCTTCGAAATATTCAGCAATATCCCAATCCCGGCCAGCGTGAAGAAGAGGCTCGTTCCGCCGGAGGAGATGAACGGTAATGGGATTCCCTTGGTGGGCAGCAGCGAGAGGACGACGCTGATGTTGAAGAAGGCTTGCAGCAGGATCGCCGTCGTGATCCCGAAAGCGGTGAGGCGCGCGAACGGATCGGTAGACCGGTAGGCGGTGCGCAGGCCGCGGTATCCGAGAACGACGAAGAGCGCGAGGATGACGATGGCTCCGACGAAACCGAGTTCTTCAGCGATGTTGGCGTAGATGAAGTCGGTGTGGGCTTCGGGGAGATAGAAGAGCTTCTGCATGCCCTCCATGTAGCCACGCCCGGTGAAACCACCTGTCCCGACAGCGATGAGCGACTGGTTGATGTGGAATCCTGCGCCCTGGGGATCGAGGTCGGGGTGCGCAAAGGCCAGCATGCGTGCGCGCCGCCACGGCACCCAGAAGAGCAGCGCGGCCAGCGGAGGCGCGGCTGCGGCAATGGCGAGGAAGAGATACTTCCACTCCATGCCGGCGAGGATCAGCAGCATGGCGGTGACTCCTGCGACGACGAGCGCGGTGCCGAGGTCGGGCTGCTTGACGATCAGCAGCATGAATACGACGGGCATCATGGCGGCGCGCAGCAGCGTGTTGCGCCAGTCGCGCATCTGGTCGAGCCGCGTGGAGAGGAACCATGCGAGAAAGAGGATGATGACGGGCTTGGCGATCTCAGAGGGCTGGAAAGTGAAGAAGTTGCCGAAGCGGATCCAGCGATGGGTGTGATGCGAATCGCGAAAGAAGAGGACCACGACGAGAAGCAGCGTGGTGATGGTGAGCGCGGGGTAGACGAAGCGCGGCGAGTTGTAGCGGGAGTAGTCCACCCGCGACAGGACGATCATGGTGAGGATTCCGGCGACGGCCCAGATAGCCTGGCGGATGACGAAGCCGTAGGGGGAGTTGTAGCGCTCCTGAGCCATAACGGCCGAGGCGGAGAAGACCATAACCAGGCCGGCGACGACCAGCAGCAGGGTGGTAAAGAAGATCCACTTGTCGACGCCTACGCGCTTTGCCATTGATTCAATGGTTTCACGTATCGGTTGTGGAGATTCGCGGGCGGGAAACGGGTGAATCAAAGTGATTAAGTTCCGGGGTGTCATTCCGAGCGAAGCCGAGGGATCTGCAGTTGTCTTGTGCGCTCGAGATGTAAGCCGACGCGGTTCAGCAATGTTCTGCATCACCGCCAGAAACGAACTTTCTCAAATAACATTTCGCCGATGAGCGAGCGTCTCTACTCAATCTATATCGTTGCTAGCCGCAGCCGGACGATTTATATAGGCGTCACGGGAGATCTGCACAGGCGGGTGTTCGAGCATAAATGGAAGGAACGCGATGGGTTCACCGAGCATTACAACTGCGATCGCCTGGTGTGGCTCGAGCACTATCAGGAAATCGCAAAGGCGATCGCACGAGAGAAGCAGTTGAAAAGATGGAGCCGCGGCAAGAAGGTCACCCTGATTGAACGGATGAATCCGGCGTGGGTGGACTTGAGCGAAGGTTGGTTTGAATATGAACCAGCTGATTTCAAGCGGGCGACGGATCGCATTCTTTCCTGAAAGCTAGCGGCTGGACGCCCGAAAGACAACTGCGGATCCCTCGACTGCGCTCGGGATGACACTTCCGCGGGGTAAGCCGTTCAATGGCCCTGAGGGTCACTGCTCCTTCCACTAGACGTTTTGCCAGACTTTCCAGCCGCGCCACTCGTTGACCAGCTCTTTGAAGACGCGGCCGCGATGTTCGTAGCTTTCGAATTGATCGAAGCTGGAGCACGCGGGGGCGAGCAGGACGACGTCGCCGGGATGGGCGGCAGCGGCGATGGCGCTGACTGCCTTGTCGAGCGTCTCGCAGGAGTGGATAGAGACGACCCCGCGTAGTTGCGACTCGATTTTAGCGGCCGCGGAGCCGATGGTGTAGACGGCCTTGACGCGCGAGCGGAGCAGGTCGGAAAGCTCGGTGTAGTCGGAGTTCTTGTCTTTGCCGCCGAGAATCAGGTGGATATTGCCGGGGAAAGCGGCAATGGCCTTGGCGGTGGCGTCGACGTTGGTGGCCTTGGAATCGTTGTAAATCTCGACGCCGTTGAGGGTGGCGACGTATTCGAGTCGATGTTCGACGGCCTTGAACTGCTCGACGGCGGTGCGGACGGATTCGTCCGACGCTCCGGCGAGGCGCGCTGCACAGACCGCTGCGAGGACGTTTTCGACGTTGTGTTCGCCCTTGAGCGGAATGTTGCTCAGCGGCATCACAGTTTCGGGTGCGGCTCCGGGCCCTGAGCGGAAGAGAATGGATCCGCTTTCGACCCATGCACCCTGTTCGACGGAGTGTTCGAGCGAGAACCAATAGACCTTGGCCTTTGAACGCTTGGCGGAAGAGGCGGCGCGAACGTTGTCGGCGTTGAGGACGCAGTAGTCGTTCTCATTCTGCTCGGCGAAGATGCGCTCCTTGGCCAGCGCGTAGTTTTCGAAGCTGCCGTGGCGGTCGAGGTGGTCGGGCGTGATGTTGAGGATGACCGCGATCGCGGGGTGGAACTGCTCAGTCGACTCAAGTTGGAAGCTGGAGACTTCGAGGACCGACCAAGTGGCGTCAGTGCTTTCGTCGATAAGGGCAACCACGGGCACGCCAATGTTGCCGCCGACCAGCGTCGGGATGCCGGCCTTCTCGAGGATTTCGCCGAGCAGCGAGGTGGTCGTGGTTTTGCCGTTGGAGCCGGTGACGGCGAGGATCTTGCCCTTGAGGAAGCGAGCAGCGAGTTCGAGTTCTCCGATGACGGGGCGGCCGAAGTTACGAGCCTGCACCAGTTCGGGAGTGTCGAGCGGGACGCCGGGGCTGACCACGATGAGGTCCTGGCGCCGAAACGTCAGCAGGCCGTGGCCGCCGGCTTCGACGTTGATACCCTCTTCAAGCAGCGCGGGAATGTCTTTGGCGAGGGCCTCGGCGCTGCGAATGTCGGAGACGGTGACCTGTGCTCCGCGGCGGCGCAGAAAGAGGGCCGCAGCCAGGCCGGATTTGCCCAGCCCGACGACAAGAACTTTTTTGCCTTTGAGCTCCATCATGAGAATCAGTCCAAGGATACTTTATCGCGCCACTCCCAGGCTTGGTTGCGAACGCGAATACGGCGCTAACGCAATTTGAGGGTCGTCAGGGCGAACAAGGCAAAGACAAGGGCACCAATCCAGAAGCGGACAATGACCTTAGACTCGCTCCAGCCAAGCTGCTCGAAGTGGTGGTGTAGCGGGGCCATCTTGAAGATGCGCTTTTTGCGGAGCTTGTAGCTGCCGACCTGGAGCACCACGGAGACGGCTTCGAGCACGAAAATTCCGCCGATGAAAGGCAACAGGAATTCCTGCCGGATGATGACGGCTACGGTGCCGATGGCGCCGCCCAGCGCAAGCGAACCCACGTCGCCCATGAAGACTTCGGCGGGATGCGCGTTGTACCAGAGGAACCCGATTGAAGCGCCGACCATCGATCCGCAGAAAACGGTGAGTTCGGCAACCAACGGCATGCGCTGCAGTTCGAGGTAGTCGGCGAAGACCACATGCCCGCTGACGTAGGTGAGCACTGTGAGCGCACCTGCGGCGATGATGGTGCAGCCGATGGCAAGGCCGTCGAGGCCGTCGGTGAGGTTGACAGCATTGGAGGTGCCCATGAGCACAAATATGATGAAGCAGACGAAGGGCACGAAGGCCAGCAGGCCAAGATGCGGCACGGTGCTGGGCCAGTGATGCCAAAGCAGGTCAGGGCGCCAGAATTTGATAAATGGAACGCTGAGCTGCGTGGAGAAGAGCTTGAACTGGGTGAGCACAATGAGCGCGATCGCAACGCCAGCCCCGGCAAGGCCTTGCCAGAAGAGCTTGGCGCGCGCGGTCAGGCCGAGATTGCGTCGGTTGACGACCTTGGTGTAGTCGTCGGCAAAACCAATCGCCCCGTAGGCAAGCGTGGAGCAGACGGCAATCCAGACAAGCGGGTTGGCGGGGTCAGACCAGAGCACCGTCGGGAGCAGAATGGCGATAACAATGAGGACACCACCCATGGTGGGCGTGCCGGATTTCTTCTGGTGCGACTGGGGGCCGTCTTCGCGGATGAACTGGCCGATCTGGAATTCGCGCAGCTTCTGGATCACGTAGGGGCCGATAAACATGGCGATCAGCAGCGCAGTGAGCGACGCAAAGACCGTGCGGAAAGTGAGATAGCGGAAGATCCGGAAGGGGTGAAAGAACGGAAACAGCTTTTCGTAGAGCAGCCAGTAGAGCAAGAGAACTCCGGATCGGTGCGAGGATTCAGCTTGATTTTACAGGGATGGGCGCGCGGCGGGATGTGGATGATGAGGGCTTGAATCTGGGGAGTTAGCGGGGTTAGCGAATCGGGGGATGAAGATTGTGCTTTCCCGCCCTGGTACCGTGTCCCAGAAGTTCACAACAAAAGTTGGCAGTGTCATTCTGAGCGAATGACACCCTCAATGAATTCGGATTCAGGGCACTAGTTCTGTCCGGACTGGGGCACTGGCCAGGTTCGAGAGACGGCCGGCTTCTGCGACGCAGGGTTCACTGTCATCATGGATGCGGGCCTGTGCGTGGCCTTTATCAGCTTTCCCTGGCGCGTGAAGGTCATGGACCACTCCATCGGATGCGGGCGTGCAGCGGCGTCGTCAAAGCGCAGCACTTGCATCCCGTGAGTCTGCGTCTCGACGTCCATGACCGCGGTGAGTGAGGGGATGGGCTTGTGCACAGCGGGCTCCGCATCCGGCGGCCGGATCTGTGGCTGGGAACCGGCGAGGGCTGCGTAGCAGAGCGCGTTTCCAAGCCAGTCAGAATTTGCGGTTTCCCCCTCCTCCGCTCGAATGTGATTGAAGGCCGAGATGGTAAGCGCGTTGATGGGAGCGGGCGAAAAGAGCGAGTAGCCGCGCTTCAGGATGGGGACAATGCGCACCCGGCCTTCGCCATTGCGGGGGATCGAGGCGGAAAAGACGCTCATATCGCCGGTACCGTTGTTTCGCGTGTACCGCAGGAAGAGATGATTGGGGAAGGTGGGGCAGACGATCTGGCGGTAAATCCAACTGCTCTGCTGATATTCCAGACCGGCGAATCCAGCGTGCTCGGCAATGGAGGCTTCCGCGTCGGCGAGCAGGAGTCGATCGTGCTGTGTCAACTGGTCTTCCGATCGAAACTCAACGGTATACATCGGAGTCCGGCGCGTCACAACCGTCGTGAATGGTTTGGGCTGAACAGGATCGGGAACGATCCTCTCGTGCTTTGGTATCTGTGGGTCCTGGCTTTGTCCGTGCAAGGCCGTTGAAAGGACACAAAGGGCCATCAACAGGGTCGCGGAGAGCAGATTAGGGGAAACGCGGAAAAGCACCATCCTGCCTCAAGATTAACATCGCAGTTGTACTTGAGTTTTGCGGAAACGCGAAGGGCAGCCTGCAAAAGGCTGCCCTTCGATTCACCAGGAGCGTGGGTGAATTACTGCTGGTGCGTTGTGTGGTGGCCCGCTGCCGGCTTGTGGACTGGAGCCTTTTTTGCGGTCTGCAGGATTCCATCCTTCAGCACGATCTGCGCGCTTGCAGCGGCAGTTGCCGAAGCTGGAATCTGCGTGTAGGTGTCATAGGTTCCGTCCAACTCGGGACCGCCGTCCTTCAGCAGCTTGAGCTCCGAACCGACAGCCGGGATTTCCTTCTCCGGAATCGGTTCCTTCAGGTTGACGATGAAGTCCGCCGTCTTGGCGTCCTTGGCGTCCTGCGTGACTGCAACCTTGATCTGGCTGGCACTCGATTCGATCACGATGCCCGGGACGGGCGTTTCCTTGCCCTGCAGGAGAGCCCAGAGCTTATCGGCGTCTTCCTTGCTGCCGACGGAGAGCACAGTTTCCTTGTCGGCGAGCGCCAGGGTATTCAGGTCAGGCGTGGTCGCGAGCAGATCGTGGATCTGCTCCTGGGGCGTCTTGGCCGGAGTGATGTTGAGCGTTGCGGGCGGGAATAGGGTGGATGCCGCCATGGTCTTGAGGTCGTTCAGACCTGTCAGATCGCCATGATACTTCTTGAAGTAGTACTCAAGTTGAGGCTCGATCTGACTCTTGAAGTTGGCTGGAGCGAAGTTCCATGTGCGGGCAAAGAACCAGGCCGCCTGCACGTAGTCCTGGCCGGCCTTGTCGTTTGCCGCCTTGGCAGCGGCAGCCAGACTGGCGTCGCTGGGGTTTGCCTTTGCCTTGTCGGCAGCTTCTCTAGCGGCCTGAGCATCTACGAGCTGCAATTTAACGTAGGCAAGAGCAAGCTGCAGGGTATCGCCCAGAGCTGGTCCGCTCGTCGTCGCTCCCGGAGGATACAGCATGAGTTCCTTGCGATATTCCTCGACGGCGGCAGCCGGGTCCTTCTTGCCCACCATGTAATCAGCCGCAATGGCTGAATGGAAGAACGGAGCCGTTGCATCGGTCTGCTTCTTCCAGTCCTCCTCAGACATGCCGGCAGGCTTGGTAGCCGTTAACCCCTTCTGAGCGAGAGCCGCCGCATCATCGCAGGTCTGCTGATCCGAAGTCTTTAAGCACTGGTTCTTCTTGATGAGCACCGAGATGTAGATCGCCTTCAGATTACTCGGGTCGACCTGAAGCATGCGGGAGGCCGCGCTCAGCGTCTTGTCCGTGTCGCCGAGCCCCTGGTAGGTGTCGATCAGCGTGTCAAGCAGCGTCTTTTTGACAACGCTTTGCGGGTACTTGGTCAGGAAGTCCTCAATGGCTGCGGCCTTGGCCTTGGGGTCGGACTGTGTTGTGGCCATTTGATAGGCGTTGTATTCGGCGGGATCCTTGATTTGAATCGTGGATTGATCCTGCGCGCGCAGCGTGTGTGCGGGAACGAGGCTTAAGCTCGCCATCGCCATCACAGATGCAAAGACAAACTTCTTCATTCAGTGCTCCTGGGAGATGCGGAAGTGTAATCGGTACTCAAGCACTCGCTCGCGGTTTCGTCAATCCGTTCTGGTAGGTAATGAGCCAAACTGTGGCGGAAGACATTCCCACGATGTCCAATGCGGTATTGGGAGGATTATAGAAAGCCCTGCCCGATGTGACAAGGCAATCCATTCGACAAAAAGATTTGACGCCTCGAAAACGGCACACTTTGGGGTTATTGGCTCAACCGGAGACTCATGGGAAAGGAAAGACTACAGCTTATCCGCGGTTGGAGCCTTGCGGAATCGATGGCCGCCCCCTGGCGCATCGCATTCTCGTTTAGACACCAAATCTTCGAAAAGTGTTTCCTGAATGTTTCAGGGCGGTGTTTTCGTGGGCGAAACGGTTACTGCAGCAGTCGAACCAACTCGGCTTGTTCAGCAAGAAAAGCATCGTGGCCGTGAGAACTGGTCATTTCGCGGTACTCGGCGGGCACGCCAGCAGAGCGGATCAGCCCGGCAAAGCTTCGGACTGACTCTGGCGGAAACAGCCAGTCGGAACTAATCCCGATGAAGGTGAGGCGGGCGCGAATCCTGCCGAATACGTCCATTGCCGATGAGTGCCCGTTGAGCGGATCCCAGGTATCCATGGTGCGGAGAATGGCGAGATAGGAATTGGCGTCGAAGCGCTGGATGAACCGCTCTCCCTGGTGATCGAGGTAGCCGGCAATGTCGAAGCGACCGCCAATGAGGCCGCCGCCCTGATTATCGAGGCTCCAGGGGTTTTCGCCGTTTCGGTTGGGATTGCGGGAGAAGCGCTCGTCAAATAGCCCGGCAGACTTGTAGCTGAGCATTCCGATCTGGCGTGCCAGGGATAGACCGAGGTGCGGCTGACGCTGCGGCAGATAGTAACCACTGTCCCAGGCGGGGTCGTTCTGGATGGCTTGGCGCTGGAGGTGATTCAGAGCCAGCCCCATCGCTGACAAAGGCGCCACGGCGATGATGGCGGCGCGTTCGACGCGGGCGGGATCGTGAATGGCCCATTCGAGGGCTTGCATGCCACCGATGGATCCACCCAGGATGAGGCGAAGCCGGCGGATGCCCAGGGAGTCGAGGAGCTGGGATTGGGCGCGGACGTTGTCCCGGATGGAGACCAGGGGAAAATCGGGGCCGTAGACGAGGCCCGTTTCCGGATCGACGGAACCGGGCCCCGTGGAGCCATAGCAGGAGCCGAGCAGGTTGATGCAGATGACGAAGTCGTGCTCGAGCGACAGGACAGCACCGGGGCCGAAGACCTCTGGCCACCAGTCGCCGACACGCGCCGAACCGGACAGCGCATGGCAGATGAGCACGGCGTTGTCACGGGCTGCATTGAGACGGCCATATACGGCATAGTGCAAGGTTGGTTGCGCCAGCGTACGCCCGCTCTCCAGCATTAAATGCTGCTCCAGCACATAGTCGCCTTCATACGTGGGCTCAAGAGCAGGCGACCGGGCCGGTGCTGGGCCCGACCCGGTAACGGCTTCGGTCATAACACTCATTGTGCCGTATGAACCTCAGTGGCAGCGCCGGTGAAGGCGTGGCCGTTGGCTGCGACGATCGCCTGGTCGAGATCGGCGATGATGTCGCGAATGTCCTCGATACCGACCGAAAGGCGCACCAGTTCAGGGGTAACGCCCGTCGCAGCCTGCTCTTCAACGGACAGCTGTTGATGGGTGGTTGAGGCAGGATGGATGACAAGGGACTTGGCGTCACCAATGTTGGCCACGAGCGAAAAAAGCTCTAGCGAATCGATCAATTTCTTGCCAGCCTCATAGCCGCCCTTGATGCCGAAGGTGATAAGCGCGCTCTGGCCGTTGGGAAGGTATTTCTTTGCGCGTGCGTAGTAGGGGCTGGACTCAAGGCCGGGATAATTGACCCAATCCACGCCGGGGTGCTGCTGGAGATGACGCGCGACAGCCAATGCATTTTCTGAATGACGTTCGAGGCGCAGGTGGAGCGTCTCAATTCCCTGCAGCAGCAGGAAGGCGCTGTGCGGCGAGAGAGCGGCGCCGGTGTCGCGCAGACCCTGGACGCGAGCCTTGAGAATGAATGCGAGCGGACCGAATGCCTCGGTGTACGAAAGGCCGTGATAGGAAGGATCGGGAGCGGTGAACTCCTTGAAGCGGCCAGACGCTGCCCAATCGAATTTACCGGCATCGACGATGACGCCGCCGATGGTGGTGCCGTGCCCCCCGAGAAACTTGGTCGCGGAGTTGACGACGATATCGGCACCCCATTCGATGGGACGGACCAGGGCCGGGGAGGCTGAGGTGTTGTCGATGATGAGTGGCAGGCCGTTTTCGTGGGCGATAGCGGCTAGTCTTTCGATGTCGACGACGTCGAGCTTGGGGTTGCCGAGGGTCTCGGTGTAGACGGCGCGGGTCTTCGGGTTAATGGCGGCACGGAGGCCGTCGAAGTCGTCGGCGTCAACAAAGCGCACGTTGATGCCAAGGCGCGGCAGCGTGTAGTGGAAGAGGTTGTAGGTGCCGCCATAGAGCGATGTGGTTGAGACGATCTCATCGCCTGCGGCAGCCAAGGTTGTAATGATGAGGGTTTCCGCGGCCTGGCCAGAAGCCGTTGCCAAACCTGCGGTGCCGCCTTCGAGGGCCGCAACGCGCTTTTCGAACACATCCGTTGTTGGGTTCATGATGCGCGTGTAGATGTTGCCGAACTCCTTTAGCGCGAAGAGGCGCCCAGCATGATCGGCATCCTGAAACAGGTACGACGTGGTCTGGTAGATGGGGACGGCGCGGGAGCCAGTCGCGGGGTCGGGCGACTGGCCGGCATGAACGGCGAGGGTGGCGAGATGTTGTTTCTTCTCTTCGGACATGGTGGTCTCCTTCGGATTTCGTATCGGGTTGAGGCGCGGCGGGGGCGGGACTTTTCAGGGAACTGCACCCAAGCCGCAAATGCAAAAGCCCGAATCCTTTTCTGGATCCGGGCCGCCTGGTTCTTGAATCGGTTGCGACTAGCGCATTCGCCGCTCAGGAGCCACACGGATGGATCCGCATGCGCAACACATGCACATGGCCATGACCTCAATCCGGTGGTGAGCTGAGTTCAGCATTGAAGGCAGTATCGCGGATGGTTGAGTTGGCTGTCAAACCTGAAATTCGGCGATTGATCGCTGACGATCGATCCGATCGCTATTCATCGGCCTTCCAGACGTAGGCCCCATGGTGCTGCAATCCGATGTGTGCGAGCACGCGGAAGGCGAACTGGCGGGCCATTTCGGCTGAATCCACGGGCTTGTTGTAGAACGCAGGGATGACGGGGAAGATGACTGCACCGGCTTCGGCAGCGAGCGACATGTTGCGCAGGTGAATGCGGTTGAAAGGGGTCTCGCGCACGCAGAGCAGGAGCGGGCGTCGCTCCTTCAGCGTTACATCGGCGGCGCGGGTGATCAGGGAGTTCGCAAGGCCGTTGGCAATGGTGGCAAGCGTGCCCATGGAGCACGGCAGGATAATCATGCCGTGCGAGGGATAGCTGCCGCTGGCGATGGAGGCGCCGATGTCGGAGTCGGAATGCTGGGTGATCTTGGCAGGTGTGGTGCCCAGCAGTTTTTCGAGTAGATTGGTGCGGCCGGAGATGCCGAGTTCTTCCGCCATCACACGCAACGAATTCTCTGACGCGACAAAATGTATCCGAGCCAAGCGCGCATCCGCTTCAAGGGCGCGAAGTGCTTCGCGGCAGAGGATGGCGCCTGAGGCGCCGGTGATGGCTACGGTGAGATTTACGGCTTCCACGTGCGAGTTCCCTTCCCGAGATTCCGCATCGCATCACTTCTGCGCTGCGATGGCTGTCTTTGTGTACGTCGTGAGAAAGAGCTTGGTCCAGTTGTCGCCTTGTTTCATTTCCAGGAGAAATGTCAGGGTGTTTTCCGACGGGCTCTCGTACGTGGCACGCAACACGGGTCCCGGACCAGATGGGCTGCTGAGCAGGATGAGCTTGTTTCCTGATAGATCGCCGGCGAGTTCGCTGGGGTGGGTGGAGGTATCGTTGAACCACCATGCGGTGTATTTTCCCGTTTGCCTGTCGTAGGAGATGAAGTGGCGCGTGTCGGTCGGTTTGCGACCGGGCATCGTAGTGGAAAGCATCTCGCAGAGGTATTTGCCGGCAATTCCGATCTCGATGCGGTCGGTTGCATCGCCCACCATTGCGGGCCCGCCACCTGTCTCGAAATTCTGTTTGCCGGACCAATCGCCTTTCATGAACGAAAGATTGTCCAGAGGATTCGGAGTCGGTGTGGCTGGTTGTTGACTGTAGGCGAGTGCGTTGGAGCAAAGAACGAGGAAGCAAACGATAAGTTTCATCGACCTCTCCTGCTGAAAAACGATATCAGGCCAAGGGGAAGTCGTTGGGTCCTAGGATTGCTCAGTTGCGTCATCCACCGGCTTGCCCTCATTCCACTCCTGCATCAGAAGCGCGTACCCTTCGGAGACCCCATAATTCTCCAACCGCTTCTTCTCATCAAACGCCTGCTGATGCTCGCCGGCGTTCCATAGCACGCGAAACAGCATGACAGACGAGATCTCAGACTCCGGCGAAAGCTTCACCGCCACCCGGCCGTGATCGATCGCCTCACGATGCTTCCCTTCCCGCGACAGCACCCAGGCGTAATAGCAATGCACAATCGACGCTTCGGGAAACTCCTCCACCAGCGCCTTCATCCACTGCTCGGCTTCCTCGAGTTCCTCATCGGCCGAGTTGACGACTTCCTCAATCGTGTTCAGCACCCGCTCTGCCGCGTGATCGGGAATCTGGCTCATGACGTTTACTCCCCGAGCACCCGCTTGAAGATAGCGTCAACATTGCCGAGCTGGCGTGTGTAGTCAAAGGTGCGGGCGAGTTGGTCTTGGCTGAGAAGCGCCGTGATCGCCGCGTCCTTGGCGACTTCATCGCGGAAGACCAGGTCGTCTTTCCATGCTCGCATGGCGTGACCCTGCACGAGGCGGTAGGCGTCTTCGCGCAACATGCCTGCTTCCGCGAGATCCAGCAGCAGCTGTCCCGAAAAAATGAGGCCGCCAGTAGACTCGAGATTTTTTTTCATGCGCTCCGGATAAACGAGGAGACGCTCGATGAGGTCCGTCGTCTTGAAGAGCAGGTAGTCCGCGAGGATGGTGGAATCGGGAAAGATGACGCGTTCGACGGAAGAGTGGGAGATGTCTCGCTCGTGCCAGAGGGCAATGTCCTCGAGTGCCGCCTGAGAGTTGCTGCGCAGGACGCGGGCGAGGCCGCTGATCTGCTCCGAGGTGATGGGGTTCTTCTTGTGCGGCATGGCCGAGGAGCCCTTCTGCTTCTCGCTGAAGTACTCCTGCGCCTCGCGAACTTCTGTGCGTTGCAGGTGGCGAATCTCGACGGCAATCTTGTCGAGGGTACTTCCCAGGATGGCCAGTGTGCCGATGTAGGCGGCATGACGGTCGCGCTGAATGACCTGCGTGGCTACGGGGGCAGGCTTGAGGCCGAGGCGGGCGCAGATTCGCTCTTCGTGCTCCGGCTTGAGGTGGCCGAAGGTGCCGACGGCGCCGGAAAGTTTGCCGACGCGCATGTCTTCGGCGGCAGCGTCGAAGCGAGCGAGGTTGCGCTGCATCTCGGCATACCAGTTCAGCAGCTTGAGACCGAAGGTCGTCGGCTCGGCGTGGATTCCATGAGTCCGGCCAATGGTGGGCGTGTGCTTGAACTCGATGGCTCGATGCTTGAGCACGGCGAGCAGAGATCCGATGCCCTGTTGAATGAGTTGCGACGCCTCTTTTACCTGCAACGCCTGAGCTGTATCTACTACGTCGTTCGACGTCAGACCATAGTGCAGCCAGCGGGAGGACTTGCTATCCAGGCCTTTTTTTTGGAGAGACTCAGCTACTGCTGTCGTGAAGGCGATGACGTCGTGCTTGACTTCGGCCTCAATTTCAGTGACGCGGGCTGTATCAACAGTGGCTCTTGTCGCGATGTCTTCGGCAGCGCTGGCTGGGATCACGCCAAACTCTGCAAGAACGGTGCTCGCGGCCGCCTCCACCTGGAGCCAGCAGCGGTACTTGTTTTCTTCAGTCCAGATGCGGCCCATCGCGGGGCGGGTATAGCGCTTGATCAAGTGGCGAACTCCTGGTGTTCACGGCATGATGATGCCCTAATCAACTCTCGATTGTACGAGGTTAAGGCGGGCGGGATCATCGGAGCGGTTCGGGAATCGTCAGAACAAAGATTGCACCTTTGCTCGCGGTAGTTGAGGCCTTCTCAAGTTCGTCCACCCCAGCACCCCGTTTTAGAAGAAACTCGGTTGCAGACGACAGGTTTTGGAATCGATAAGAGGGCACCATCTTTAAGTCGCCTTCCGGCGGGTAGACCCCCGAAGGCAGCCCGATCGCAGAGATGTCAACCAAGAGGATCGTGTGATTCAAAGGGTGGATGATGTAGCGTTCGATCACGAGACGTCCTCGTTAGATAACCCCTCAAGTCTAGGTTTTCGAAATGCCGAAGCGCTTGTGGAGTTCGTCGTAAAGCAGGCCGCGGCCCGGTTTGTAGGGCTGAAACCACTCGCCGTCAATTACCAACTGCGGGATGGCCCGCTTGCCTACGTGGCGAATAACTTCGGCCGAGGCCGCCGGATCGGTATCGACATTGATTTCGGTGTACTCGATCCCATGGGCCTCAAGAAATTGTTTAGCCGCGCGGCAATCCCTGCACCATGCCGCTGTGTAAACCTGCACCTTCATATCTTCATTTTACTTTGCCCGGCTGGTACCATTTTTCCGTGAACGCAGACGAAATCAAGCAGTTGCTGAAACTCCATCGGCACCCCGTGGAAGGTGGGCATTTCCGGCGTACCTTCACATCGGCGGCAAACGTAGATCTCCCTCGGGGAACACGCCCGCAGGGCACAGCAATCTACTACTTGCTTGAGGCAGGCATCTTTTCGGAGCTGCATCTCCTCGACTCGGATGAGATGTTCCACTTCTATCTTGGTGACCCGGTGGAGATGCTGCAACTCTACGCTGATGGCAGTTCCGCGCTCTTTACTCTCGGACCAGATTTGAAGGCCGGACAACATGTGCAGTTGCTGGTTCCGGCAGGAGTGTGGCAGGGCATGCGGCTGATCGGGAGTGGCGAGATGGCGCTGCTGGGATGCACGGTGGTGCCGGGGTTCAATTACGCGGATTATCACAACGCAAGTTTCGCAGAACTGGCAGCGAAATGGCCGGCGCAGGCAGAACGGATCAGGTCGCTGACGCGGAGTTAGCGGACCAACGTTCGAGTCAAACAACCGGGCTAACGCCGGTCGCGGAAGAAGCTGCGAAGCAACTCCGCTGATTGTTCGGCGAGCATTCCCTGCTCTACTTTTATCTGATGGTTGAGCTGGGGATGGTTGATGATGGACAGGACCGATCCGCATGCGCCCGCTTTCGGATCGGCAGTGGCGTAGACCAGCCGATCGAGGCGCGCGTGCACCATAGCTCCGGCGCACATGGCGCAGGGCTCCAGTGTGACAAAAACGCTGCAGCCGTTGAGACGGTAGTTGCCGAACGTGCGCGCAGCCTGGCGCAAAGCAACAATCTCGGCGTGGGCAGTTGGATCGGTCGTGCGGATGACGGAGTTTTGCCCGCGCGCGATCATTTCACCTCGGCAAACAATGACGGCCCCGATCGGCACTTCACCGGCTGCGGCGGCTTTGCGGGCCTCAGCGAGTGCGGCCTGCATCGCCTCGAGATCGGAGGTCATGCCTTCGATGTTAGTGCCGACGGCTGCTGTTGCGTCATGCAATGCAGGGTGCCGAGTCCCCATACGAGGTCAACCGCGTGGATGCCTATAACGTCGCGATCAGGGAAAAGCTCAGCCAGGATTCCGAGGGCGATCCGGTCGTTGGGATCGTGGAAGGTCGGCACGAGGACAAGGCCATTGGCGATGTAGAAGTTGGCGTAGCTGGCGGGCAGACGTTGATTGCGAAAAACGACCGGACGCGGCAGGGGCAGTTCGACGACGGTGAACTGCTTGCCGTCGCCGGTACGCGCGGCTTTGAGGCGGGTGAGATTCTCAGCGAGGGGTTCGTGGTTGGCGTCGCTCGTATTCGGCTCGACAGCGGTGACGATTGTCGACGGGCCGACGAAGCGGGTGATGTCATCGACGTGGCCGTGGGTATCGTCCCCTGCGATTCCGCGGCCAAGCCAGATGACCTGCTCGATGCCAAGGTAGTCGTGGAATGCGCGCTCAAGTTGCTCGCGGCTAAAACCGGGGTTGCGCTGCTGCACTTCGCTGAGCAGGCATTCTTCCGTCGTCAGCAGGATTCCCTGGCCGTTGGTATCGATAGAGCCGCCTTCGAGCACCAGCCTGCGCTGTTCACCGGCAAGATCAATGGTTGGCTGCCACTCCGGCACGCTCAACAACTCCGCCGCGCGGCCCGGGACCTGGTCATCGAGGTGCCAGTCGTCATACTTGGCCCAGGCGTTGAAGCGCCAGTCGGTAAGGGCTACTCGCCCCTCCTCGTTTCGGACGAAGATCGGACCTGAGTCCCGGGTCCAGACACGGTCGGTGGGCCACTGGTGGAAGTTGACGTTGTCGAGATTGGCGTGGGCGCGTTTGAGGATGCTGACGGCGCGGCGCTGTTCTTTCTCATCCTGCACGAGAAGGTGGATGCGCTCGTGAGCGGCGAGCAGGCGGATGATTCCGGCATAGAGCCACGGGATGGCGTGGAACTTTCCGGGCCAGTCTTCGGGGTTGTGCGGCCAGCCAAGCCACGTCGCTTCATGAGGTTCCCATTCGGCGGGCATGCGGTAGCCGAGTTGTTCAGGTGTTTCTTTCATTTTTTCCGCTATCTACATCACTGGTTAATGTTTATGTCATTGCCTTGCTTCGCGATATTGACGCCAAGGATGGGGTACGGATTACTTTCCATCTCGGTCGATACCGGGGTCGAGAAAGCGGCTGGTGATCGGCGCATAGGCATCGATGCGGCGGTCGCGAAGGAACGGCCAGTTGCGGCGCGTGTCTTCAAGGAGGGCGAGGTCGATTTCGCCGACGAGGATTTCTTCTTCTGTGTGCGAGGCCTTGGCCACGATGCGGCCGAAGGGATCGGCGAGGAAGCTGCCGCCCCAGAACTCGAGACCGGGACCACTGGCGCGATTGCCGCGGATGTCACCACTCTCATGGCCCACGCGATTTACTCCGGCAACGTAAACGCCATTAGCGATGGCGTGCCCGCGCTGGATGGTTTGCCAGGCATCGTATTGCGCTGCGCCGTACTCCTCCTTTTCGGCCGGATGCCAGCCGATGGCCGTTGGGTAGAAAAGGGCTTCGGCTCCCTGCAATGCGGTCAGCCGGGCACCTTCGGGATACCACTGGTCCCAGCAGACGAGGGTGCCGACGCGGCCAAACGCGGTATCGACAGCCTTGAATCCGAGATCGCCGGGCGCGAAGTAGAACTTTTCGTAGTAGAGCGGATCGTCGGGGATGTGCATCTTGCGGTAGACACTGATGATGCTGCCGTCCTGCCCCAATGTGACGGCGGTGTTGTGATAGAGGCCGGGAGCGCGGCGTTCGAAGAGCGAGGCGACAATCACTACCCGGGTCTCACGTGCAACTTCGGCCAAGCGGGCTGTCGAAGGGCCGGGAATCGGTTCGGCCAGGTCGAACAACCTGATGTCTTCGCGCTGGCAGAAGTATTGGGCGCGAAACAGCTCGGGAAGACAGACGATGTTGGCCCCGCGTTTCGCCGCCTCGCGGATATGCCCGATGGCCGACTCAAGGTTGGCATCGGGGTCGGGGCCCATCCGCATCTGCACCAGGCCGATTTTGTATTTACGTGGGGTTTCCATGGTTACGAAGATTCCTCTATGACAATTCTTTGTGCTTTACACGACAAGGCCAACCCCGGTGGATGGGATTGGCCTCGATGCCTTGAACAAAAGCCTCGGTCCTACACCGGTTGAGACTGCTCTCCAAAAGCCCTCTGCAGGCAATGCCCTACTCTTCGAGGATCAGGACTGCCGCAGCGATGGTCGTTGTCCAGAGGCCGCGCTTGTCGCCGACGGCTGACTGGGTTACGTTGCTGGTACGCACAATCTTGTTGGAGATGCGGTAGATTTCCTTCTTCTCGTCCCAGCTCTTGTCCGGATCAAAGTCCACATCGAGGGTGGTGGCCAGCATCTCGGCGGCAAGCTCTTCAGCGTATTCGCCTGCCTGCTCCTCCGTCTCGCCAAAGCTGTGATGTTCGCTCAGGTAGCCGTAAGCGTCCCGATCCGCGGGAATGGCGACGCCAATACTCGACACCAGCAGGCGGTGTGGCTCGCGGGTGGAGTTTTCTGCGATAACCGCGAAGACGACCTCGCCGTGATCGAGATACTTGAGCCCCTCTTTGCGCGAAACGACTCTGCAACGAGGCGGGAAGATGGAGCTGACGCGCACAAGGTTTTGCGAGGCAATGCCGGCATCCCGAAGGGCTAGCTCAAACGAAGTCAAACGCTCCTTGTGTTTGCCGACGCCCTTGGTGAAAAAAAGCTTCTTCGGGACCATGTTCTTTCCCAATTTCTATGTACCCTCCGTGAAGTTGGCGATGCGTGATTTGCTGAACATACCCGGACGAGTTTATCGCATATTGGAAGCCCGGCGCGGGGGTATCTGCGATTTAATCCGGAGTTCACGTGCCGGAAGTCAAAGGGGTTACGGCTGAGCTAGTGAGATTCGCAGCCACCGAGTGGAAGATTTGAGCATTTTTTCGGCTGCCGGCGGAACTTTTGCGGAGCGGCAGAGTTTGAAAAGGAATGAGGCTGTCTATCATTCTCGGCATTTCTGTACTGAGCGCCACGTTGGGCTGCGCGCTTGCTGTGGCTCAAGAGTACGCTGCTCCGTCCGGGCCACCCCCGGCGACCGCGAATCGCGACGCAGATCCCGTGCCGTTGGAATGGGTTCCACCGGCGTTGACGCAGCTCAGTTCGGAAGCACCGGTGAAGTCAAACTTCACACTTGATCGAACCATGCTTGGAGTTGCGGCCGGGCTGGTTCCGGATTCGGATGCTCCAACGCGGCAGGCGATCAACAAGCTCGATGGCGTCAGCGTCCACACCATGCGCTTCAACGATGCCGGAATTCCGGACGAGAGTGCGGTCGAGGCGATTCGGTCGGCTTACCACCTGCGCGGATGGAAGCACCTGGTGACGACCTCAGACCACGGCAGCCCCGTTCGCAACGGAACTACGGACGTCTGGGTTGTGCTTGACGGCGCGAATGTGCGCGGCGCGGTGGTTCTAGCCGAAACGCCACGGAGCCTGACGCTGGTGACAGTGGCCGGAAATCTGAGCCCGGTGGACCTGATGCATCTGCGCGGTCATTTCGGCATTCCGCGTCTCGATGCAGGCGACTTCAAAAACGCGCCACTGCAGTAGGTTCACGGGCAACGAAGCACAAGTTTAGCGGAAACGTCTTCCGAGCTGTGGGCGATCGAGATCCGGAATAGCCGTCTCGATAACCGCGGCAGTTCGGGTGGTGCGCTTAGAACGCCGAGAATTGACGCGATGTAATGATTGCGCGCAGAATTCCCTTGATAGCCAGGGGAGGTTTTCCCGTGCGATCAACCTGTGGTCGGCATTTGAAGTTGACGGCGTTGCTCGTCGGTTTGACCTTAACGCTAAGTGGTTGCGGCGGCAGTAAGAGTAGCTCGGGTGGCAATACGTCCTCGTCTCAGGCCTCGGAGTTTCTATACGCAGAGGGTAATTCGGACATCCGTTCGTTCACGATTGATTTGAATTCGGGAAAGTTGACGCAAAGTCAAACGATTGCATCAACGAGTAACACTACGACGGGCGTGACCGGAATTGTTGCCACGTCCCCAGCGAACTATCTTTATGCCATCGACCCTACCGATAATGGGGTGGAAGCTTTTTCTGTTGGAACCAATGGAACGCTCTCGGTGATCAGCGGCTCTCCGTTTCAGCTTCCATCGAATACTTTGCCCGGCTCACTTTCGATTTCAGGGCTGGCCGTCAGTCCAAGCGGAAGCAATTTGTACGCGTTGAACGGAATCAATAAATTTATAACCGGGTATCGGGGAATTTTGGGCTCTGGAGCTTTGACGCTCATGCCGAGTCCGTTCAACACGGGCACACTGACAAGGCCTGAGCAAGGGATCGTCGATCCAAGCGGGCAATATTTATATGTAAGCAGCAACGTCATCAACGTCCCGGGCTCATCTTCTGGCTCTCTGTCGGGCGTGCTGGGGTATTCGATTGATTCTGCTACGGGAAATCTCACGCCCTTAGCGAATTCGCCGTTTGGAATGCCGAGCAACGGCCAGCCGACACAATTGGCTTTCGATCCAACTGGCCATTTCTTGTATGTGGTCCTTACCAGCACGAGTTCCATCGCGGGATTTGTCAAGGATCCGACGACTGGAGAGCTAACGGCGATGGTTGGGTCACCCTTTCTGAGTGAATCGAGTGCCAATCTGCAAACGATTGCGATTGCAGTCCATCCATCGGGAATGTTTCTCTACGCGCTCAATGTGAACGCCAAGAGCCTTTCCGCGTTCACGATCGATTCGACCACGGGTGCTTTGTCACCGATTGCTGGATCACCTTTTTCGGCTCCCAACGCTGGAGGGACCGCTATTGGGATCGACCCGTCGGGAAAGTATCTATACGTCACCGCATATGGCACCGGGGCAATGAGTATAGCGCTCGATTCGATGTTGATTTACAGCGTGAACGCCACAACGGGCGCGCTTTCGCAAGTGAGTGGTTCACCCGTTGCAATGCCTGAAACCATATACAACTTCACGATCGTGCAGGCCCCATAGGCGATTACGCGCAAATCACTCGACGCGCCGAGTGTCCAAGCTTGGCAGTTCACAGCCTCAATGCAGAAACGAAAATCGCCTCCGTTGCCACCCGTAATTTCAAGGTGATAGCCTTCCTTACAGCGTATCGAGGGAAGGAACTTCAGAAAAGCAAATGCAAAAAACCTATAACGGGCTGGAATTGCCGCATGACGGCCAGCCTATCGAGTACAGCCACGGCCAATATCAGGTTCCCGACAATCCCATCATCCCCTTTATTGAAGGCGACGGCACCGGACGCGACATCTGGAAGGCCTCGCAGCGCGTCTTTGATGCCGCGGTGGAAAAAGCATACGGCGGGAAGCGCCACATCAAGTGGTTCGAGATTTTTGCAGGCGAAAAAGCGTACCGGCAGTTCAACAACTGGCTTCCGGACGACTCTGTCAGTGCCGCGCGCGACCTGCGGGTCTCGATCAAGGGACCGCTAACCACGCCAGTCGGTGGCGGAATTCGTTCGCTCAACGTGGCGTTGCGCCAGCTACTCGACCTCTACTCCTGCGTTCGCCCGGTGAAGTACTACCAGGGCGTGCCCAGCCCGGTGAAGCACCCGGAAAAAGTCAACATTGTTATCTTCCGCGAGAATACCGAGGATGTGTACTCGGGCATCGAGTTCAAGCAAGGCAGCCCGGATGTCGCGAGGCTGATCGAATTCATCAATGAAGATCTGCTCAAGGGCAGCAAGAAGAAGATCCGTTCCGACTCCGGTGTCGGCATCAAGCCGATCTCCATCTTCGGAACCAAGCGCTTGGTCCGGTACGCGATTCGTCACGCACTCGAGTCGGGCCGCAAGACGGTCACGCTGGTGCACAAGGGCAACATTCAGAAGTTCACCGAAGGTGCTTTCCGCGAGTGGGGCTACGAAGTTGCCGTCGAGGAGTTTCGCGAACATACGGTGACCGAGCGCGAGAGCTGGATTCTCGCCAATGTCGATGCCAGCCCCAACATCACCGTCGAAGAGAACGCAGCACTGATCGAGCCCGGCCTCGAGTTTGGCAACCAGGCATTTCGCGATTCCTTATATGCCGAAATCAAGGGCGTGCTGGACTCCATCGGAAAAACGCACGGCAACGGGGCATGGAAGAAGAAGATCCTGATCAACGATCGGATCGCGGACTCCATCTTCCAGCAGATCATCATTCGTCCGTCGGACTACAGCATCCTGGCCACCTCAAACCTCAATGGCGACTACATCTCCGATGCGGCCGCAGCGCAGGTGGGCGGACTCGGCATTGCACCGGGAGCCAACATCGGCGATGGTTATGCTGTCTTTGAAGCTACACACGGCACGGCTCCGAAGTATGCCGACAAGGATGTCATCAATCCCGGTTCGGTGATTCTCTCGGGCGTGATGATGCTCGACTTCATGGGTTGGAAGGAAGCAGCCAATAAGATCGAAGACGCGATGGAAAAGACCATTCAGCAGAAGTTTGTCACCTACGACTTCGAACGTCAGACGGCTGGCGCTACGAAGGTGGGCACCAGCGAGTTTGCTACGCGGATTATTGGAAACATGTAAAAACAATTGTCAGTGATCAGTGGACAGTGGACAGATATCCTCCATCCGCCACGGCTTACTGGGACCTGATCACTGACTACTGACCACTGTGCACTGTTCATTAGGAGAAGAAAATGCGGAAAAAGGTGAGTATTGTCGGCGCGGGTAACGTGGGCGCCACTGCAGCACACTGGATCGCAGCCAAGGAACTGGCCGACGTGGTGCTGATTGATGTTGTTGAAGGCGTGCCCCAAGGCAAGGCGTTGGATCTGCTTGAGGCGTTGCCGATTGAAAAACGCGATGTGCACGTGATTGGATCGAATGATTACTCAGCGACGGCCAATTCTGACATCGTGGTCATCACCGCCGGCATTCCGCGCAAGCCAGGCATGAGCCGCGACGACCTGCTGCACACAAATTTCAAAATCATGTCGGACGTGGTTGCGAAGGTGGTTGCGCAGTCGCCGGAGTGCATTCTCATCATCGTCTCCAACCCGCTGGATGCGATGGCGCAAACTGCGTTTCGCCAGGCGGGCTTCAACCGCGAGCGCGTAATCGGCATGGCAGGCGTGCTCGATTCGGCGCGATTCCGCACCTTTATCGCTGAGGAATTGAACGTGAGCGTGGAGAACGTGACGGCGTTCGTGCTGGGAGGACATGGCGATACGATGGTGCCGCTTCCCCGCTACTCGACGGTAGCCGGGATCCCGATCACCGAACTCATCGCGCCCGAACGCCTGGAGCAACTTGTCCAGCGCACGCGCGATGGCGGCGCGGAGATCGTCAAGCACCTGAAAACCGGGAGCGCGTACTACGCGCCGTCGGCTGCGGCGGTGGAGATGGTCGAGGCAATCCTCAAGGACAAGAAAAAAATCCTGCCCTGCGCGGCCTATCTCAATGGCGAATACGGCATCGAGGGTTACTTCATCGGCGTTCCCTGCAAACTGGGTGCGGCCGGGCTCGAAAAGATCATCGAAATCAAGCTCACGCCCGAAGAGGACGCCGCGCTGAAGAAGAGTGCAGCAGCGGTGAAAGAACTCTGCGCCGTTATCGGCGTCTAGCTTCCAGCCGGATTCCTGTTGCATTTTGAAAGGCCACTTCGCATCGGAGTGGCCTTCTTATATCTTCGCGCGACACTATTGCTTCAGGAAGCTGACCACAACCGGACCGATCGGGCCTGCGCATTCGTTTGGGGCGAGATGTCCGCAACCCGGCACCACGGTCAGCTGCGAGTGCTGAATCAGCCGATGCATCGCTTCGCCTTCCGTCAATGGTGTGATCTGGTCCTTCTCTCCCCACACAATCAGCACCGGCATTTTCAGACCGGGCAGTAGATGGTCCGTCGTGTCGCGTCCGGTGAGCATCGAGTCCATTGCCCGGCGGATAATCCATGCATGCTCATGCGAAGTGCGGAGAATATCCTTCGCCACAAATCCAGGCAACACGGGTGGATGAGGCATCAGCAGGGCGTCGAACTTGTCGAGTTCTGCAACCGAAGTCGGCGTAAACAGCCTCGTGTCCCAGTCAGGCATCACGTAGAGCCCTGCGCTGTCGAACAACATCAGGCGGCGCAGGCGGTCCGGATGGTCAGCGGCGACGAGTTGCACGATCCAGCCGCCCATCGACCATCCGCCGAGATCGACCTGCTTCAAACCGAGCGTGTCGAAAAGGCGAACAACAATCTTCGCCTCATCGGCGACTGAGTAGGAGAAATTCGCCGGCTTCTCGCTGCGGCCGAAGCCGGGAAGATCGGGCAGATACACGCGATAACCCGCTTTGACCAGGTAAGGCGTGAGTTTGTCCCAATCCTCGGCGCGTCCTCCGAGACCATGCACCAGGACAGCGACCGGACCTTCAGCGGGTCCAAGCGCATAGTAGTGGACGCGGTAGCCATCAACCTCGACAAAGCTGCTCTTCGCGCCACTGAAGAACAGCTGTCCTTGATTGATTGTGTCGAATACGCTGAGTGGGCGCATCCAGAAGGCCAGGCCCAGCGACGCAGTCAGGGCGAGGAGAGCGGATGCAAGCCATTTCCATTTAGCGGTCTTCTTCAATTGCGCTCCAGCAGTGCCGTTGCCCGCTGCCATCCGGCCTCGATCACGCGCACCGTCATCGGATCAAGCGCCAGCGCGCTGTGGCTGTTCCACTCCGCTCGTTCCACCCAGCGCACAGCGTCTGCATCCGAGGCGGCATGCAGGAAGCCTCCAACGACCCGGCAAAGATAATCGGCAATCACATAGTGGTACCGGATTCGCTCCCCCTCGAGACCATCTTCTTTTTGAACACGATCGATCAGTTCAATTAGCTCGATCGATTCCACGATCAGGCCGGTCTCTTCCTGAACTTCGCGTGCGACGCCATCGGTCAGCGACTCTCCCAGCTCCAGCATCCCGCCCGGCAGGGACCACTTCCCTTTTGACGGCTCGTGGCCTCGTTGAACCAGCAGAACACGGCCTCGATCGACCACGACTGCCCCCACGCCCACAATCGGCGCCTCAGGGAACTCACGTTGTAATGCTTTCGCCACCTGCCTTCTAGCATAGAACGCGCTCCAACACTTGGGTAACCGAACCGCAATGATTGCCGCAACTTCCTGGGGTCCTGCATCGGATCAACGCGAGTATCATCAGATTCAACAGGAGTACATCATGGCAGAGTTCATACTGCACATCGATGGTATGCACTGCGGCTCATGCGTTCGCCGCGTAACTCAAGCCCTGAATTCGACAGGGGTCTTTGAGGTAGAGGAGGTACGCATCGGAGCGGCTCGGCTGAAGGCGCCCGATGAAAACCCTCCAGTGGATGCTGCGATTGCTGCTCTTGCGAAAGCCGGGTACAGCGCACGATTGGAGCAATAGACCGCAAGATGGCTTCGTCCGGGACAGAGTCTCTAACATTGCCGATCATCGGAATGACGTGTGCTTCCTGCCAGCATCATGTGGAGAGTGCTCTCAAGGACACTGCCGGAGTTATGTCAGCGCATGTTGACCTGATGGCCAATCGTGCGAGCGTCATTTTCGATCCGACTGAAGCATCGGCTGAGAGATTGATCGCGGCGATCCGCGGAGCTGGATACGATGCCGTGCTTCCGCATCCCGGAGTAGCCGTCCCCAAGATATCGGAGCCGCCGTACGGTCAAGCCGAAACAAAGGCTACGGTAACCCTGATCGCCGGGGCAATTGCGATGCTGCTCACCATGCCTCTGGGTTTCCAGATGGGCTCAGTCGATCAGGCGTTGATGCGGCTGTTGCCGTGGCTCTACGCGCTGCCCCCTGATATCGTGCGCTGGACGCTACTGATTGTGACCGGGGTCCTGATGGCTTGGGCCGGTCGTGATATTTATCTTGCCGCCGCCCGCGGCCTGCAACACGGCAGCACCAACATGAATACCCTGGTGAGCCTGGGGACAGGCGCGGCATTCCTCTACTCCGCCTACGCCACGGTCGATCCCGGACCGGATCGCCAGGTTTACTTCGACGCAGTTCTGCTGATCCTCGGCTTTCTGCTGCTCGGCAAAGTTCTCGAGGTTCGTGCCAAACGTCGTGCCCTGGCTGCTCTGGATGCACTAAGCCGACTGCGCCCCGCGACGGCTCGCCGCATCATGAATGGCGCGGAGACCGTTGTGCCGCTTGAAGAGATCCGCCTCCGCGACAAGGTTCTGGTTCTCCCCGGCGAACGATTTCCAGTTGACGCGAAGATCATTGAGGGTCGCACCAGTGTCGACGAGTCGATGCTCACGGGAGAAGCAATACCGCTGGCTCGGGAAGCCGGAGGACAGGTGCTCGCCGGTTCCCTGAACTACGATGGGGCCGTCGTGTGCATAGCCGAGTCGCTCGGCGAAGACACCGTGCTCGCACAGATAACGCGCATGGTGGAACAGGCCCAGTCGTCGCGGGCGCCTACAGAGCGGCTTGCCGATCGCGCCAGTGCAATCTTTGTGCCGGTTGTGCTCGTGCTCTCGGTCATCACATTTATTGTGTGGATGACCACAACGCATTCCATCTCGATGGCCCTGGCCAGTACTGTCTCTGTGCTCGTTATCGCTTGCCCCTGTGCCATGGGACTAGCAGTTCCGGCAGCACTTACAGTTGCCGTCGGACGAGGAGCGCAGTTCGGAGTGCTGTACAAAGGTGGCGAGGCGCTGGAGCGGCTGGCCAACCTCAATGTCATCGTTCTCGACAAAACCGGAACGCTCACGGTGGGCCGGCCGGTGCTGCAGGCGGTGCGTCCCGTGAAGGGATACAGCGAGGATGACCTTCTACGCATGGCGGCTGCGGCCGAGGAGCGTTCAAATCACCCACTGGCCCATGCTGTCGTGGACTATGCCAAAGCACGCTCCATCAAGTGGGAACCCGCTGAAGAAGTAGTGGTCATTCCCGGCCGAGGAGTTGCCGCGCGAGTCGAGGATTACAACTGCCTGCTAGGGAACGAAGCGCTTTTCCTGGAATCGGCGATTCGTTTTCCCGACAGCATTCCGCCGGTAAAGCCCGGAGTAACACGTCTGTGGATGGCACTCGACTATCAATCGATCGGATGTTTCGATGCGAAGGACTCGTTGCGCCCCGATGCAGCAGAGGCTATCACTGCTCTGCGGCAGAGCGGTCTGCGGGTCATGATGCTGACGGGAGACTCAGCGGCAGCCTCAGCGCCAATTGCCAACCAGGCGGGCATTGGCGAGGTTGAGGCAGGGCTGGACCCCGCCGGCAAACTCGCCCGCATCCGGGCACTGCAGCAAGAAGGTCTGCGCGTGGCGATGGTGGGTGACGGCATCAACGATGCAGCGGCGCTGGCACAGGCTGACGCAGGCATCTCCATGGGCAGTGGCGCCGATCTCGCGCAAGAGGCCGGCGACGTGCTGCTGCTGCGCACCCAACCGACGGCGATGATCGCCGCGATTGACCTGGCGAAATCGACCGTTGGCATTATGCGGCAGAATCTGATGTGGGCTGCCTGCTACAACCTGTTTGGCATACCACTTGCCGCAGGACTGTTGTATCCCGCTTTCCACGTTTTGCTGAGTCCGTGGATCGCTGCGGCGGCAATGGCTCTGAGCTCGGTTAGCGTACTGGCGAACAGCCTGCGCCTGCGGTCGTGGCAGCCGCATTCGCTGCCTAGCGCACAATCAAGTTAGACTAGGGGCAGAGCCCTGACCGTGCGCATCCTCACCCGGTACATCCTCGGCGAAATTCTCTCCCACACGCTCATCGGTTGCGCGGTCTTCACCTTCATTCTTTTCATGCGCGATCTGAACCACATTCTTGAAATGGTGGTTCGTAACAGTTCCACGTTCCTCAATGTAGCTGAGATCTTTCTCTTCACGCTGCCGAATACCTTCAAAGTCACCATACCGATGGCTGTGCTTGTCGGCATCCTGCTGGGGCTCAGCCGGCTGGCGGCTGACAGCGAGATCATTGCGATGCGCGCGTCGGGATTGGGGATCGGCTACTTTGTGCGTGTTGCTTCGGTTGTCGCGATCGGCGGAACCTTGCTGGGGCTAGTGAATTCAATCTATATTGCTCCGCGCGCGAACCGGGCCATCCTCGACATGCAGCAGGAACTGGAGACTTCCCAGGCTTCCTACGAAATCCAGCCGCGCGTTTTTTATGAGGATTTCCGCAATGCCGTACTGTACGTGCAGAATGTGCGCGGAGGGACCGGCGCCTCCAACTGGGACCAGGTCTTCATGGCCGACGTCACCGATCCCGGTAACCCAATCATTACCACCGCGACCTCTGCGACGGTGGTGAACGACTCCCCGCAGGAGCTGCTGATGAGGCTTCGCGACGGATCCCGCCACGAGACAGTAGCGGGCCAACCAGAGCAGTACAACATTTCGACCTTCGAGAAAACGGATCTGCCACTGGCAATCAGTCCTCAGAGCGAAATGCATTTGGGGCGCATGGATACCGCCATCTACGCAATGCCCATGGATGCATTGGTGGAACGCGCGCATGGACCTGACGGCAGAAGATTTCTACTCGAGCTGCACACTCGCCTCTCCTATCCAGTGGCGTGTCTCGTTCTCATGCTTGTGGGAGTACCGCTCGGGGTCATCTCCCGGAGGGGTGGGAAGAGTTCTGGCCTGGTCTTCACGGTTCTACTGGTTCTGCTCTACTACATTCTTTCGTATACCGGCATCGCGCTCAGTCGCCAGGGGAAGCTCTCGCCGTTCCTGGGAGTGTGGATGGCCAACCTGCTCTTTGCGGCAGTGGGTAGTTTTCTGCTCTGGGAGATGGCGAGTGGCGGTCGCGTTCTCAACGCAATTGCCAGCCTTTTGTCGCGGACACCTCAGCCGCGGCTCCCAGTCAAAGCTAATGGGACTCATCTCACCGAACTGCTCGAAAAGTTCCAGCCTCGCTCGGTTCGCATTGTTTCGCGTGGACTTTTCCCGCGCCTGCTCGACGCCTATGTCGTGCGCGAGTTCTTCGGAATGTTCCTGCTGGTGCTGGCAAGCTTTGTCATGCTCATGCTTGTCTTCACGTTTTTTGAGCTTATCGGGGACATCGTTCGAAATCACGTCGCCTTGGTCACCGTGGGGGACTACCTGTTCAACCTCATGCCCAGCATGGTTTACGCGATCACACCGCTTGCAGTCCTGATTGCAGCGCTGGTGACGTTTGGCGTGCTCAATCGCAACAGCGAGATCGTTGCCATGAAAGCAACCGGGATCAGTCTCTATCGTCTTGTCATCCCGATCGTTTCAATCTCGGCAATTCTGGCAATCGCCCTTTTCCTATTCGATGACTACTACCTGCCAGCCGCAAATCGCCGGCAGGAAGCCCTGCGAAGCACCATCAAGGGCCGTCCGCCGCAGACCTTCCTGCACCCAGAAGAGAAGTGGATCTTCGGTCAGTCGCGTCCCGGCGAACAGGGGCGCATTTTCTACTACCAGTTTTTTGACGCGGACGATAACGCTTTCGCCAATCTGTCGATCTTTGAGTTCAATCCTTCCACCTTTGCTCTATCGCGCAGAATCTTCGCATCGCGGGCGATATGGAACGAGCGAACGGAAACTTGGCGGTTCAACAACGGCTGGGTGAGAAATATCGATGGAAATAACTCGGTGTACAGCGAATTCAAGAGCACGAGTTTCTCCGAGATTCACGAAGACCCCGGCTACTTCAAAAAAGAAAACCTGCAGTCGCAGGAGATGAACTTCAGCCAACTCGACAGCTATATTCGCGATCTGCGCCAGAGTGGCTTCGACACGATGCGGTTGCGGGTTGCCCTATGGCATAAGCTTGCGTATCCGCTGATCGCCATTGTGATGGCCGTCCTTGCGATCCCCTTTGCACTTTCCATGGGGCGTCGCGGTTCACTCACCGGAATTGCTGTCGCGATCAGCGTCGCTCTCGCATATTGGGTGGTTGACGGCCTCTTCGGCGCCATGGGCAACGTGAATTATTTGCCCGCGGCTCTGGCCGCATGGTCTCCCGACGTGCTCTTTGGTCTCACCGGGGGCTATTTGCTTCTCCGAACGCCCACCTGACGCCGGGAATTTGGAACACGCATCGCGGTGAATCGACCGCCTTCCACATCGCCCGTACAATAGAGACATGCTTCGCGAACTGGGCCCGCTGCTCAGCTACATGCGCCGTTATCGATGGGGGTACCTATGGGGTACGCTCGCGTGCATTGCTACCAATGTAGCTGCTGTGCAGGGTCCGCAGATTCTGCGGAAAGTCGTCGATGAACTGGAGCGCGGCGTCTCGCGCGAACGCATTGTATTTCTCGCCTGCATTTTCGTCGCGATCTACCTCATCAAAGGCGTCTTCCTTTACGCCCAGCGTTGGATCCTGATCGGCATCTCCCGCGAAATCGAGTTCGATCTTCGCAACGATCTCTTCCTGCAGCTTGAACGTCAGGACGCCAACTTCTATCAGAAATACCGCACCGGCGACGTAATGGCCCGCATGACCAACGACCTGAATGCGGTGCGCATGCTGCTGGGCCCGGCATTGATGTACAGCGCCAACACCATCTTCTTTACGGTTGGCGCTCTCTATTTTCTGCTTCGCATAAGCCCCTGGCTCACTCTCGTCGCATGGGCTCCCATGCCGCTGGCCAGCATTCTCGTCCAGTATTTCGGCAGAAAGATTCACGACCGATTCGAAAAAATCCAGGAGAGTTTTTCAGAGATCTCCTCGCAGGCACAGGAGAATTACTCCGGCGCTCGCCTGGTGCGCGCTTTTGGCCGCGAACAATCGCAGATGAGCCTGTTCGAAAAGTTGAATCGGCAATACATCACGCGTGCCCAGGGCCTGGTTCAGCTCATGGGCATGTTGTGGCCGACGCTCGAGTTCATCCTGGGGATCGCCATGATCATCACGTTGCTCGTCGGAGGACATGAGGTTATTGCTCACCGCATTAGCCCCGGCGACTTCGTGGCCTTCAACACCTATATGATTCTGCTGATCTGGCCGATCATCGCGGTGGGTTGGGTCGTCAATCTTTTCCAACGCGGAACTGCTTCGATCGCGCGCATTGACGAACTGTTGCGCGCCAAGCCGGGAATTGACGACCGCGCAGCGGACCCGGCGATTCCAGGCGACACCGTGCTTCGCGGCGAGATCGAGTTCTGCCATCTCAACTTCAGTTACGGGGACACTCCGGTGCTGCGCGATATCTCGCTCAAGATTCCCGCAGGTTCGAGCCTCGCCATCGTGGGACCTACAGGATCAGGGAAAACCACGCTCGTCAACCTCATCTCAAGGCTCTATGAGGCGCCCGAAGGTGCTTTGTTCATCGATGGTCGCCCGATTCGCAAATATCCACTGGAAGTGTTGCGTCGAAACATGGGCATCGTGCCGCAGGAAACATTTCTCTTTAGCGAGACTATTCGAGAGAATCTGGCTTTTGGCGTGTCGTCTATTTCCGCAGACGAATTGCTTGAAGCCGCTGAGGCTGCGCATATCCGGCGCGAATTCGAGGAGTTTCCGCAGGGATTTGAGACTACAGTCGGCGAGCGGGGCATGACTCTGTCGGGCGGCCAGAAGCAGCGTCTGGCAATCGCGCGCGCCCTGCTTCGCCGGCCCGTAATTCTCGCTCTGGATGATGCCCTCGCGAGCGTCGACACCTACACCGAAGAACGCATCCTGGGTGGCCTGCGCAATTACTCCGCCACGGCCACCACGATTCTTATCTCGCATCGTGTCTCCACCGTGCGCAACGCTGACCAGATCGCCGTGCTTGATCGCGGCAGGATTGTGGAGGTCGGACGTCATGATGAGCTGCTCGCGCTCGATGGATACTACGCGAGCCTCTACCAGAAACAGCAACTGGAAGAGGAACTTACGGTGGCGGGTTGACCTAAGCTGTCCAGCTGGTCGCGGCGTGCCCCTCGTCGCGCAAAGCCGATGCGCCGTCAACCGGTAAACCGGGCTGACGCAGATCCACGCGCGGCCGCGCATTTTCTGCGAGCTGACTCGCGCTTGCGTCTGAAGATACCTGCTTCCATGCATCCCGCACATTGCGCACGTTGGCGATCACCTGCTCGAATTTCCTTTTCGAACTTGCCTGCGAGCCTTGAAGCATCAGGGCGAACATAGCAACATAGAAATCCGAAAGCGACTCCGCAGGCCTGCCACCTAGATCCTTATCCAAAGTTGCCTGCAAGTGAACCACGATGTCCATGGCCCGCTTAACTGCCGCACGACGCCCCTCCACATCTCTCCGCTCGACTGCGTCAATTGCCTTGTGCATGAAGCGGATGATGCCGTCGTAGAGGGCGATGGTGAGTTCAACGCCTGAGGCTCCTTCAAGGGAGTGGGCCCGATACGTATCCATTCGGAAGCTCCTAGCCGTTCTGATTCTCGTTGTATCCGGTGATGGCACCGTACATCTCGCTGACTTCCTGAATCTGTTCCGGAATAGATTGCAAGACCTGGTTGGCAGTATTCAGTTCCGTCGTCAGGCTTGCCTTCTGCGTAGCAATCAGCGCGTCCTGTTTGGTCACGTTGTCGTTCAATGTAGTTTCTTCACTGCTGTCTTCGCTGAGTGCCAGACTGATCGCGCCCCCGTCGGCGCTGCTGTTGCCGAGACCGTTCAGCGTATCGGTAAACGTCGAACCAAAACTGCCCGCATCCTGGAAGAGCGATACAACCTGGGCAAAGTTGCTGTTCAACGCGCTGCTCAACATGTCGGCGTCGAGAGAGATCGTGCCGTCGGCGCTGGCATTCGCGGTAATGCCGAGCGAGATCAACGAGTTAATGGCGTTGGTCCCGAAAGATGAACTCACCGCGGACTCGAGACCCTCCTGCAACTGCGCCAAAACGGACGAGCCGTACAGCGGTTCCGGATTCCCCGACGAGTCCTTCCCTTCCTGGGCATTGATGGCTGTCATCGCGGTGTTGTAGTCGGTGACGAACGTGTTGATGGCCGACTCAATACTTGATGTGTCGTTGTCGATTACCACCTGCACCGTCTCAGGCGTGCCACGGGTCTCGGTGCCAGTCGAGAGCAATTGAAAGGTGACACCCGGAATCGCGTTAGTCACGGTGTTTGAAGCGCTGGTGATCTCCGTGACGCCATCGACTGTCATCGTGGCAGTCGACGCCGCTCTGGATAGTTGCCAGGCCCAGCACTGTATTCGCGTCGGGCGTGGTGGAGTCCGCCAGAGTGGTCGGGCTGGTTGAGTTGTTCGTGGAATCGGCAATCGTAATCTGGCCGGCGGAGCCACTGGTCTGGCTCACCAGCGAAAGTCTTTGCGTACCATCCGCATTGGTAAGCACGCTTGCCGTAACGCCGACGTTGGCATTATTGATCGCTGAGGAAAGCCCGGAGAGTGTTGCCGCAGTGGAACCGTCCCCAACATTGACTGTCTGCCAGCCGCCGGAGCCCACTTCGAAGGTGACGCCTCCGGTGAGCACATCTGAGGCACCCACAGCATCCGTCGCCGCGCTCGATGTCTGCGCCAGGTTCTGAACTATGACCGTGTGCGTTCCGGCCACGGCTGACGAACTGGCGGAAGTCAGGGAGAGCACATTGGGGTCGGAACTGGACCCTGTCTTGTCCGCCATAGTGCCGCTGAAATCGGTAAGGTTCTGCAAGTCCGTCGATAATGCAGACAACTGCGTACCCAGGCTGGTCAGGGTGCTGTCCTTGCTTGTAAGCGCTGTCAACTGCGTCTTCCAGGGTGTTTCGACGGCTTGCAGATTGGCGACAATCTCGTTGACCGTGGTGGTGACATCAAACCCCTGACCGCTCGTGGCAGAGCCAAAACTCAGACCTACCGCACCCATGCCCTTCCCCCCGTCATCCTTCAGAATCAGATCAAGGACCAATGCGCACCTTGGACAATTAGGAAATTTAAAGAGATGTCCGGCGACCGCAAAGCGAAGCGGGGAAAGCCGCAGATTCGCCGCCTTCCCCGCCCTGCTCCGGTTCAACGTCTTATGCTCCGCAACCTATTGGAGCAGTTTGGTGATCAGCTGCTGCGACTGTTGGGCCTGTGACAAAGCGGCAATGCCGGTCTGCATCAGGATCTGGTACTTGCTCATGTTCGAGGTTGCCGTGCCGTAGTCGGTTGCGGTCACATCGTTTTCAGCGGACAGTGTGTTGGTAGATTGCGTGTTCATCACATTCTCGACCGCCGTTAGCGTGTTGATATTCGCGCCGATGGTGCCACGGTCTGCTGCTACAGTCGTGATTGCCGCGTTGATGGCGGTCAGGGCATTTTGGGCGCTGGTCGTATCGGTGAGAATCGTCCCTGCCAGTGATAATGCGCTGGTATTTGAGTCAACCATGTCGGACGCGAGATTGTTATACGACTTGGAAATCGTACCGTCAGAAGTGAAGATGGCAACGCTGGCGTTCGTCCCTGAATTTGGGGTCGCAGCGGTTTCGGCAAGAGCACCGGCAATGGACGATCCCGACCGCATGACAATCGTATTCCCGCTAAGGCTGGCTACAGGTGAAGTTGCACCGGAAGTGGTACCAGCGGCATTGATAGCGGTCAACAACGTGGACATGGATTGGGCGGCGGCAGCCGCAACAGCGGTTGTTACGCCGTTGTAAGAGACGCTCAGGTTCCCGGTCGTTGTGGTGAAAGTGTCAGAAGAACTGCCGACACCTACAGTTGTGCTACCGCCTGCAACGGTAACAGCGTCCGTCAGTGCCGAGACAGTTCCGGCAGATATTTTGGCGCCACCAGTAAGGACCAGTTGATCGTTTTGTACGCTCGCGACAGCAGTTCCAGAGCCTGCGTTGATGGCCTTCGCCAAATCCCCCAATGTCGCTCCGGCTTGCAAATCCGTGACGCCGCCTGTTGTAGTAGTACTATTACCAATCAATTGAGAGGAGCCGTCTGCATAAGTGACCTTGATGTCATCAGTTGCCGCTCCGGTTCCGATGGTGATCGGATCGGTTGGACTCGCGACAGTATATGCAGCATTCGTCGCGAATGTATTGATGCCGTTGTACTCAGTATTGTTGTTGATCGTGTCGGTCTCAGTCAGGATCTTCTGATATTCAGAGTTGGCTGCGCCGACCTGGCTGCTGTTTAACGTCCCGTTGGACGCTTCCGTTGCCAGCGTCACGGCGCGGTTGAGGAGGCTAGTGATCTGCGACAGTGCGCCATCTGCGACCTGCAGGAAGTCAACGCCTTCGGTCGCGTTTTCCGCTGACTGTGTAAGTGCGGTTGAGGAAGCCTCCAGACCGTTGGCCAGCGAAAGGCCAGCCGCGTCGTCGGCGCCGGAGTTAATACGCGAGCCAGAAGAGAGTTGCTGAAGGGTAGTATTCAGCGCGTTCTGCGTCTGGGTCAGATTGTTCTGTGCATAGACAGATGCGATGTTATTCAGGACACCCAAAGCCATTGAAGTTCTCCTTTTGAGCTAACTGATTCGGGCTCCCTGCTTCGGGTGTCTCACCGAGAACGAACGGGTTTTTTGTCGTCCCGCCCCGGTCACCTTGTAGTAGGAACCACGTTGCTCATTGGCTTCATCGGCGACGGTCGAGTGAACTTTACGAGTTTTTTCAAGAGGCCTAGCAATTGTTCATCCAATCATCCTTTCAACCTCTCGTGCCGATAAGGACAATCAGAGCCACGACAGGAAGAGCTGGCCATGATCGAAGTCACGCGTCTGAATGGCAATTCGATGCTGTTAAACAGTGATCTCATTAAAACCGCAGAAGCCTCACCGGACACCATGCTCACCCTAATCAATGGAGAGAAGTTGATCGTGCGCGAGACGTTGAGCAAAGTCCTGGAGCGAGTACTCGCCTACCGATCGACTTTGCTTGCCACGGTTGCGCGCAGACTTGCTCCGAACGACGCGATCCGGCTGACTGCCTCGTTGGCGAGCTTTGAATTCGCAGGGTTGATTTCGGAAGATCCATCCTCAAGACAGCTTGACGAGGATGGGAGTCGATGAGCATCGACCAGAACTACAGACTCGCGATCCCCGAGGTGTAATCCATGGATAAGGGAAGCATCGGCGGAGTCATCCTGGCCGTGGTCGGCATCGTCGCCGGACTGCTGATTGAGGGCGGCAAAATCAGTCAGATTCTGCAGCCAACTGCGGCGCTGATTGTTTTTGGGGGAACTATGGGAGCTGTCCTCCTGCAGTTCCCCATTGGTACCGTCACGACCGCTTTTCGCAGCATGGCGCACGTGTTTGTTACTCCGCAAAAGCAGAATGAAGAGCTCATCCAGCTTCTGATCTCCTTTGCCAATAAAGCTCGCCGCAACGGGGTGGTCTCACTTGATGCCGATCTTGCCGGAATCTCGGATCCATTTCTCAAACAGTCGTTAATGCTCGCTGTGGACGGCACCGAACCCGCCGAATTGCGCAAGATCATGCGGGTCGCACTGGATTGCGCGTCGGAGCGCGAAGAGCGCCTTCCGCTGGTCTTTGAATCCGCGGGCGGATTTTCGCCGACAATCGGAATTCTTGGCGCCGTTCTCGGGCTCATCCAGGTGATGCAACATCTCGACAACATTCAGGAGGTAGGCCGCGGTATCGCCGTCGCCTTTGTCGCCACCATCTACGGAGTCGGCATCGCCAACCTGTTCTTCCTGCCCTTCGCCGGCAAGATCCGGATTCATTTACGCGACGATCAGCAGCGACGAGAAATGATGCTGGAAGGTATCATCTCGATTCTCGAAGGGATGAATCCACGCATACTCGCTCTCAAGCTTGGCGGATTCCTGAAGGATGCAAGAATCGAGAGGAAAGACCAGGCCGCATGAATCATGGAGGCTCACGCCCGAAAGTCAGCCATGAGCGCTGGCTGGTTTCCTACGCCGACTTCATCACGCTGCTCTTCGCCTTTTTCGTCGTGCTGTATGCGTTTGCCAAAGCAGATCAAAAGAAGCAGATTCAGGTTTCTGCAGCAATCGATTCCGCATTCCAGTCGCTTAGCATTGCTCCTGTCCGCATGAAGAATCGTGCAAACCAGCCAGGAATGCCGTCTGCAGCGTTCGCGGCGCCAGTATCTCTTGCGACTACCGTGGTTTCGGCCAGAAAGGTGCAGGCAGATCTTGAGCAGATACGGCACGATCTTCTGCACCGGCTGGCAACGCATATTGCACACCATACGGTCTCCGTCGAACTCGGCCGCAATGGCCTTGTAATCAGTTTGCGGGAAGCCGGGTTTTTCGACTCAGGCACCGCGATCCCACGGCCGGAAACTGAGGCTACGCTGAAGCAGATTGCGGAGTCGCTGGCCGACACCCCCTACGATGTGCGGGTCGAGGGGCACACCGATACAATTCCCATCCATAACTCTGAGTTTGACTCGAACTGGGAGTTATCATCGACTCGCGCCACACGCATTGCGCGTCTTCTGCTCCAGTTGCACGGCGTCCCTCCGGAACAACTCTCTGCCGCTGGCTATGCCGAGTTCCAACCGGTAGCCAGCAACGACACGGCAGAGGGTCGGGCGCAGAATAGAAGGGTTGATCTCGTGGTGATGCCGCGCGCGGTTCTCGGTATCTCTGACAGCCCCGAAGACAAGACTGGATGGCGCAAGATTGCCGACCAGTGACTCTGTGCCGAACCTATGTAACTCCCAGTACTTTCACAATGACGCGCTTGCGGCGCTGTCCGTCGAATTCCGCATAGAACACTCGCTGCCAGGTCCCGAGGTCGAGCCGACTGTCCGTCACAGGCAGGGTCGTTTCGTGGTGCAGCAGCAGTGACTTGAGATGCGCGTCCCCGTTGTCTTCGCCCGTTTGGTGATGTTTGTAGTCTGGCCGCGCGGGTGCCAGTTCCTCCAGCCACTTCCCGATATCTTCAATCAATCCGCTCTCCAGGTCGTTGACATAGATCGCCGCCGTAATATGCATGGGAGAGACAAAGCACAGTCCGTCTTTCACGCCGCTGCGTTTTACGATCTGTTCCACCTGGTCGGTGATGTGCACCATTTCACGGCGCTTTCTGGTTTCAAACGTCAGATACTCTGTATAGCTTTTCATCCTCGGCTCCTGGCATAAGCGCAGCAATGGCGACGCTGCCGCTTAACCTTTATCCTAATGAATGTGATGCCTGGGATGAATCCAAACCAAGCCGAAGCTCTCTCGCAGCGCGGGCTCGACCAACTCGCAGCGGACTCGCCTGGCGAAGCTGTGCAGAGCTTTCGCGAGTCGATTGCCGCAGACTCCAACCACTTTGAAGCGCACCACGGACTTATTCGCGCCCTGCGCGATGCGGGCCGTCTTGAACAATCCATCGCAGCAGCACTGGCTCTGACTGCGCTGACTCCCAACGATCCCCTGGCCCACACTGCCCTGTCTATCTCGCTGCAGTGTGCCGGTCATGTTCCTGAGGCCGAAGCTGCTGCGGCTCGAGCGCGCATTCTGGAGTGGAAAGCCGAACTGCAGTCGTCGCCTGGTGGAGACACTTCACAGTGAAGAAGCGACTCCGGGCCAATTCTGCCCAGCGATTGCGTCTGATGCATGACCAACTTGTGCAGGCCTATGGGCCGCAACGTTGGTGGCCCGCCGAATCACCCTTTGAAGTGATCCTGGGCGCTTATCTCACGCAGAATACATCGTGGAAAGCGGTTGAAGTCTCTCTTGCGAATCTTCGCAACGCTGGAACGCTCTCCCCTGAAGGACTCCGCGACCTCTCAATCGATCAACTGCAGGAATCGATTCGCCCATCGGGCTTTTACACGCGCAAGGCGCCCGCGCTCAAGGCGTTTATCGCGATGCTCGATGCAGGGTTCGGCGGATCGCTCGACCGGTTGGCCAAGGCGCCAACCACCGCGGTGCGGAGGCGGCTGCTCGCGTTGCCGGGCGTCGGCCCTGAGACAGCCGATGCGATTCTGCTTTACGCCCTTGACCACCGGGTTCCGGTTGCGGACGAGTACCTGCGGCGCATCGTTGAACGCCATCGGCTGCTGACGCCAGCGCCTGCCCACAACATCAAAGGATACGAGGCTCTCGTTCAGCTCACGAGACAGACCTTCGCCGCGGATCCTGTTCGCAAACGCGCTCGACTGTTCAATGAGTTTCACGCATTGACGGTAGCCGTGGGTAAGGCGCATTGCGGCAGGACCGCGCAGTGCGCTGGCTGTCCGCTCGCCGCTGACCTCGCAAATGTGAGCAGCCAAGTATTTGCGCAAAGCCACGATAAGTCCAAACGTCAGAAAGGACTCACGCCGCTTGCGTGAGTCCTTTCTGAGTAAGACCCGGGCAGATACAGGCCTATAGAGGAGAGGCCGTGAATCCTGTTTGAGCGGCGTCGTTGGGCAGCAGACGGGGGATCGTCAAATCGTCCACAATCGCCGTGAAGATCGCTCCTATGGTGTCGGGTACCCCGCCGCCCGCAGTGACTGATGTAGCACCGGGGCAGCTTGTGCTCGACCCGTCCACAAAGAAATCCCCAGGCGTGGCCATGGCCAGCAGCGTTGAACACGCCGAAATTGAAGCACCATTGTATTTGGCGCCACTGTCCGTACTGCATCCGCCGGACGCGACACCATAGCCGACTACGTAAATTCTGTTATTCGTGTTCGCGGCTTTAAAATTATTCGCAATTGTAATCGCCTGCAGACACTGGTCTTTGCTGGAGGGATATGTCCCGTTCGAGTTCAGATTTGTGCTACCGGTGTTGGCGAACTGGCCGCCATTAGCATCGCCGTCGCTGAGGATGATGATCACATTAGTCGCATTCGCCCTCGCATTGGTGTTGAGATACTGCGCCGCCGTGAAGAGTGCGCCCGCATAAAACGTGCTCTGTCCACCCACGGCCATCATGCCGGTTTCACTCGTTCCCCCAAAATAGCTGTCCCCGCCGACCGCATTCACGATCGAGGGGGATGTGGAACTGACAGTGGTACTTGTCGTCAACGGATTCGCGCCCGTCGCCGCGGCGTCAGAGGATCTGTAATTGCTCGTTAGGGGAGCAACCTGATACTCAGACACCAGGGTATTCAGATTAGCCGCGGAGAGTGGCAAACTCGACGTAAGGGCGATGGTATCCGGGTATGGAACGACGCTGGGACAGCCGGGGTTCGCATTCCTTCCAGTGCAACTGGTGGACGTATTGGTGTTATAGCTTTCGTCAATCGTCAGCTGCGTGCCCGGTGTCTGCCCGGGAAACGTAAAGAGGGCAACTTCATCGACCGGGTTAGTCACATTTCCGTCGGTAGCTGAACCACAGGCCGCGCCCGGCAAGCAGGGTGACAGCTCAGAGAGCAATATCTGGGCTCCTTGCTCTGCGCATTGGATCTTCGAGCCGCTGCAGTTTTTGCCCCCATCGGGCTTAGACATCGAATTGGTCGTATCAACGACGAGGGCGACGTCGTAGGGACCTCGCTGTGAGCCCCTCATTTGCGCAGTCGAGGTTGCCGACAGGCTGAGGGACTGCGCAGATTGAATTCCAAAGACGCTCAGCATCTTAATGAAATACGTCGGAATGGTGACGGTCTGCGTCACCTGGACCGCATTAGCTAACAATGCAGTGCTGCATCCCAGCGTGCCGCCCACCGTTACGCAACCGGGAGTGACTGTGATCGCTGCGCCGGTCGTGGCGAGTGGCGAGTTTAAATTGCCAAAAGCGTTGTAGTTGCCCGACACCGAGCTGTACTTTGTCGCAGCCAAAGTCAATGCATTGCTCGACTTATTACTCGCCGTGATAGGCAGCTGCGCGGCTGCGGCCAAAGCGGCAGCATCGGTGCTAGCCTGGAGTTCGCGGTAGCTGATATAGGCGCGACCGAGATCCACCACCAATCCGCCCATTCCGAGAAGCAATGCGAACAGGAAGACGACCCATACCAGGGTCTGTCCACTTTCATCGTAAACGGCCCGGCGCAGAATAAACTCGCACTTTCCCCTCATTGGACAACCTCCGTAATTGACTGAGAGACCTGACATCCGCCCGGCATTAAGTTGTTACCGAAGAACTTGAGACTGCAGTTCGCATAGGTTGCCGTCACTGTGACAGACCCGGTGGAAACTAAATATCCAGGAGCCCCAGTGGAAGTACTTGTACTTGAACAGGTCGATCCCGTGTACGTGTGGTTACTGGTTGCACCTAAGCTTGGGGTTGGGTTAAGCACGATCTGATACGAGAGGTTGCTCGTATTGAGCATCGGTGCGGCACTCTGGATTGCTGAAGCTGCCGTACTGCACGGGTCTAGAGTCAGACCCGAGCTGACCGCGAGAACCCGCCCTGCACTGTTTACGCCTTCCGTCAGCGCCATGATTTGCATTTCAAAAATGCCAAAGATCAATATGCCGGTAATCGCAATGAGCATGACAGACGCCACTAGCGAGAACTCCACAAGTGCTTGACCATCTTCACTGAGTGCAGACCAGGAACAGATCCGTCCGATTCTAGATCGTCTCCCGCCTTGAAATTTCATAGCAGCCTCCATACATTCGGGACTATCCAAGATTCCGCGATGCCCACAAAGTACCAGAGCGACCTGACCTGGCCCAGACGAGGAAGTTCTGACAGTTATCCCAGAGACCTTGAATATAAGCAATTTCACCTTCTATCGCGAGGAAATACTCGTAACTACTAGAAAGATAAGTAGTAACTTGGTGAAGAACTACAGTAATCACCATGGAGAACTGTAGTAACTAATCGCACGTGACTATCCTTGCTTCTGTGCCCACAGGGGTTATATCGACGGACAATGTCGTGGATCGGAGTGGCTGGATACGCAGAGGAGCTGTCAGAAGCGCCGATGTGCGCCTTCACTGCCCTGCGTATCTTATTGGGTCGCGTGGATCTCCGACTCTTTTTGTGCCATTTCCGACATCTGGAGGGTCATCACGCAACGGAAGCCGAGGTGGTTGGTGCCCGTGTCGACGTCGCCTTTGCCGCGCGTGCCCACCATGTAGCGAGAACAGTATTGATCCGTGCAGAGAAACGAGCCGCCGCGTTGCGCCTTTTTCTTGTGGCCTGGTTCCAATGGGTCGTAAGCCGAATCCGGCCCCTGAGGATTCCGCGCAACACCCATTGCAATGAGCTGCTGATAATAGTCCGGACGATACCAGTCGCTGGTCCACTGCCAGACATTGCCGGCCATATCATAAAGACCGTATCCATTCGGAGGAAATTTTGCGACGGGCGCGATTCCTGCATAGCCGTCCTCGCCGGTATCTTTGTCCGGGAAGTGGCCTTCGTGAGTATTGGCCATCCACCTGCCTTTCGGACGGAAGTCATCGCCCCATACGTACGGTTTGCCTGCGAGTCCGCCGCGCGCGGCAAACTCCCATTCCGCCTCGGTCGGAAGCCGCTTCCCTGCCCACTGCGCATAGGCCAGAGCATCCTCGTACGCCATGTGGACCACCGGGTAATCGCCCTTACCGACGATGTTGCTTTTCGGTCCCAATGGATGTCGCCAGTTTGCGCCTGGAACATAGGTCCACCACTGGAAGTGGTTGTCCAGAGAAACCGGATGATCGGGAGGAACAAAGACCACCGAACCCGCGACCAAGTTTTCCGGCGGGGCGTCGGGGTAATCCTCGGCGAGCGGTTTTCGCTCAGCGACGGTCACATATCCCGTAGCCTTTACAAATCTCTGGAAGGCGGCGTTGGTGACATCGGTCTTGTCCATGAAGAATCCATCGACATAGACGCGATGTACTGGGCGCGAATCGATCGTGGCTTTCATGCCGACATCGTCCATATCTGGAGGATTCTGCGCGCCCATGGAGAATTCTCCCCCGGGAATCCAAACCATGCCTTGCGGTGTCCGATGCGGGGAAGGAGCTGCATTTGGAATCGTAGGCCCAAAAGCGATCTTCCTTTCGCGTGTTGCAGAAGCGCCTGGGGCACTCGGAGAAGTCTCCAGACCTGGCTGGGGCCCAGAACGGTCTTCCTGTCCGCCGTCAGCGCCGGGTACGGTCGCGTGGACTAAGCTCTCGTGCCGGTAAATCGCGATGCACACTCCGACAGCTACCATGATTACCAGGACTGTGGTCCAGGGACCTCTTCGAGTCTCAGTGTCTGCCCTCCTCGGCTTCTTCTGCGCCGTTTTCTTCTTCATCTCCGATGTTTGCCTCCTCCTACTGCCTGTTGCCAATCACCCACTCGAAGTAGGGTCTATTGCCGTTGGCAGCGAGAATCAGGGATAAGCTCTAGGTTTTGCTTATCGGACGATCGAGATTCGTCGGCATCGTGTTTCCTCTAATTCTGATTCTGCGGAATGATCCCGGGTCGCTCGCGCCCTCGAATCGATCCCAACTATCTCAACGTTCATCGCCAGGACGGTGCTTCGTGCCAAAGAATGAAAGAAGCCTCAAGCGGCACGAACGCTCCTGCGTGCTGCGGAACGAGGCGCGGCGTGTAGTCAGCAGCCGGGCGACCTCTAGAAATAGAAGCACTGTAGGTGAAAGCGCCTGTTGCTCCGGGCAGGCGTTCGCCACGATTCATAGCGTGCGTGATTGAGTCCCCGCCTTTCTGCGCCTCAGCGTAGAGTTCGACTCTCACGGCATCGGGATCGATATCATCAAGAGAAACCTGAACGTGAAATAGATATTGCTCGCCCTGTTGCTCGACCGTCGCGGGCCCGAATCGCAGCGCTGACCAATGCTTCGCCAGTTCGGCCTGCCAGGCGACAAGATCGGCTCCCATTGAACCTCGATTCTCGGCGCGCTGGCGAAAAGCCGCTGCCGCCGAGAGATAGTGTTCTTCGGTATATTGGCGGACTGCGCGATTGGCCGAAAAGGTTGGAGTTAGACGGGCCATACTTTCGCGCATGCGGGCAACCCACGCGCGTGGAATCCCATGTTCGTCGCGGGCATAGAACTCGGGGATGACCTCTCTTTCGATCACCGCATAGAGACTTTCAGCTTCAGCTGCGTCCCAGGAAGGGTCATCCCCATGTTCGCGCCCATCTCCGATCGCCCAGCCTACATCCGGCGAATACGCTTCCGCCCACCAGCCATCGAGTTCCGAAAGATTCAACCCGCCGTTCACCAGCACCTTCATGCCGCTTGTTCCGCTTGCTTCCCAAGGTCTCCGCGGAGTATTGACCCAGACGTCCACGCCCTGAACCAGATGCTCCGCCATGAGAACGTCGTAATCCGAAAGGAAAACCACCCGGGATCGAACTTCGGGGCGGCGAGCAAACTCGAACCACTGCCGGATCATTTCTTGTCCCTCGGCATCCTGGGGATGAGCCTTGCCTGCAAGCACAAGTTGAACCGGGCGCTCGCGATTCGTCAGGATGTTGAGAAGCCGCGACGGATCGTGCAGAAGAAGGTTCGGACGTTTGTATGCGGCAAAGCGACGGGCAAATCCCAAAGTCAAAGTATTGTCATCAAGCATCAGTGCGGCCTGCGTAATCTCTTCCGAGGACGCTCCACGAGCTGCTAATTGACGACCGTAAAGTCTTCGGACGTATTCAACGAGAGCCTTGCGGTTATCCGCGCGGAGTTGCCAGAGGGTAGAATCGCTGACTGCACGAATATCTCTTTCTGTGTCTGAAAGTGCTCCGTGCCAGCATTTCTTTCCGCAGGAAAGTTCCCACAAGCGGTCTGCTTCAGCAGAGTCCCAAGTAGGGGTGTGGACTCCGTTGGTCACGTGCGTCACCGGCACCTCTGTTTCGGGCCACCGAGGAAAGAGCGGCTGGAAGAGTCGTCGGCTCACTTGACCGTGCAATTTGCTGACGCCGTTGATGGCGCCGCTGCCGCGGATCGCCAAATAAGCCATGTTGAACGGTTCGGACGAGTCTCGGCGATCGCGTCGCCCCAACGCTAGAAGTTCGTCGACTGAAATCGACAGTTTCTCCTCGGCATACTTGCTGAGATATCGCTCAATCAGGCTGGGATCAAAGCGGTCAAAGCCCGCCTCCACGGGAGTATGGGTCGTAAAAAGATTACCGGCACGGGTGACGCTAAGCGCGACGTCGAATGGCTTGCCATTGTCTTCCATGTACGAACGCGCCCGTTCCAGCACCGCGAATGCGGCGTGACCTTCATTGAGATGGCAGACCTCGGGCTGCAGTCCCAAGGCTCGCAGGAGCCGCCAGCCTCCAACACCGAGGACTAACTCCTGTCTCAAACGCAACTCCGGACCGCCTCCGTACAGTTCAGTCGTAATGCCGCGGAAGGACGGAAGGTTTGCGGGATCGTTGGTATCGAGCAAATACAATTTGACCCGGCCCACCTGTACTTGCCAGACTCTGATCCACAACTTAAAGCCAGGCAAAGCGATGGCCAGGCGCAGCCATTCGCCGTTTGGCTCCCGCACCGGCCGAATCGGAAGCTGGCCGGGATCATTGAATGGGTACAAAGCTTGCTGGTGCCCTTGTGCATCGATTTCCTGCCGAAAATAGCCTTGTTGGTAGAGCAAACCAATTCCGGTCACCGGGACCCCCAGGTTACTTGCGGCTTTGAGCTGATCGCCGGCAACGTTGCCGAGTCCGCCAGAATAAATCGGCAGTGCTTCGCTCAGCATGAACTCCATCGAGAAATATGCAATTGTCGACACGCCCGAACGCGGATGCGCCTTTTGAAACCACGCTTCCGAGCCTTCCGCTTCCGTCTTCTCGCGGTGGAGATCAGCCAGAAGTTTTTGAAAGCCTGGGTTGGAGGTAACACTTTGCAGTTTTTCCCGGGATACGGTTTGCAGCAGAACCCAGGGATTGTGGGTCAGCTCCCAGAGTTCGGGATCGAGTTGCTCCCAAAGCTGGTCCGCCGAGTGATTGAACGACCATCTAAGGTCCAGGGCCAAGTCGGTAAGAGCATCTGAAATGGCTGCATCGAGGGGACGATCGACGATTGTCGAGCTACTCATAGACAAACTCCTCTCATGGCTTTTCGGGTCAGGCCGGCTCGGCACTGCGAGCCAACGTTTCCGAAACAATGGTCTGGGCTTCTTCCTCGATCTGTCGTAGATGGTTCTGACCGAGGAAACTCTCGGCGTAAATCTTGTAGATTTCCTCCGTGCCCGAAGGACGTGCCGCAAACCAGCCATCCTTGGCGATCACTTTGATCCCTCCAATTGGATTGCCGTCTCCCGGAGCGGTGGTCAGAATCTTCTGAATCGGCTGACCGGCAACTTCGGTAGCGTGAATGTCGGACGGGGACAATCTTGCCAGAGCGGCTTTTTGTTCGGGCGTAGCGGGAGCATCGATGCGTTCGTAGACGGGATCTCCCAGCTCGCGGGTGAGCTCACGATAAATCTCACCCGGATCTTTGCCCACACGCGCCGTAATTTCTGCTGACAGTAAACAAGGAATGATTCCGTCTTTATCGGTGGTCCATACGCTGCCGTCGCGCCGGAGAAAGGAGGAACCGGCGCTCTCCTCGCCGCCAAAACCCAAGCGGCCGGCGAGCAATCCTTCGACAAACCATTTAAAGCCCACCGGAACTTCATAAAGCCGCCGACCCAGGCGGGCGCTGACACGATCGATCATGCTGCTGCTCACTACGGTCTTGCCGACGGCGACGTCCTCACTCCAATTGGGCCGGTTCGCGAACAAATAGCTGACGCACACTGAAAGGTAATGATTCGGAGGCAGCAACCCGCTTCCTTTGGTCACGATGCCGTGGCGGTCGTGATCGGTATCGCTGGCAAACGCAATATCGAACTTGTCTTTCAATGCGATGAGTCTCTGCATCGCATAAGGCGAGGAAGGATCCATGCGAATCTTTCCGTCCCAATCCACGCTCATGAAGCGAAATGTTGGATCTACAGATTGGTTGACGATCGTCAGATCGAGACCATACTGCTCGGCAATCCGCGGCCAATAATCGATGCCCGCTCCCCCGAGGGGATCCACGCCAAGCTTAATCTTGGCGTCGCGCACCGCATTCATGTCGACAACACTATTGAGATCGCTGACATAGGCGCTCAAAAAGTCGTGTTTGTGCGTTGTGGGTGCACGCAGCGCTTTGGCAAACAGCGTGCGCTTAACACCGTCGAGGCCGCGCTCGAGAAAATCATTGGCTTTCGATTCAATCCACGAAGTCACGCTCGAATCCGCCGGTCCTCCATGCGGAGGGTCGTATTTAAAGCCCCCGTCATCGGGAGGATTGTGAGACGGCGTGATTACGATACCGTCGGCAAGCCCTGACTTTCGTGCGCGGTTGTAAAGCAGAATCGCGTGGGAGACGGCCGGGGTCGGGGTGTATGGTGTGCCTTCGGAGAGCATTACTTCGATGTTGTTTGCCGCAAGCACCTCCAGCGCGCTCGCAAATGCAGGTTCGGACAAAGCGTGGGTATCCATCCCAAGGAACAGCGGCCCGTCAATGTTCTGGAGTTTGCGGTAATCACAAATCGCCTGAGTGATGGCCAGGATGTGCCACTCGTTGAACGCCACGTCGAACGCAGATCCGCGATGGCCGGACGTACCGAAGACAACCCGCTGTCTGGGATCGCTCGGATCGGGCCGCAACTCGTAATAGGCTGTGACGAGCTTCGGGACGTTCACAAGAATGGATGGGTCAGCCGGCTTCCCGGCAGCAGGGCTAATTGTCACGCGGCACCTCGCCGCTATCCGTCAAGAGAATTGCACTTGATCGAGGTTCGAGCCGAAAACCGATTTGGCCCTGCATGGAAGGCTCTTTCCCGGGGTCGAAGAGATCGTCAGGGGCGGTTCGGGAAGTATCGACCGCCAAACGCCAGATCTTCCCGGCCGGCAAGGCAGGAATGGAAAAATCAACCGATCCGATGTCGGCGTTAAACAGGAGGAACAAGTCGGGTTCTGTCTGTCCCAGAATCAGACACGCAAAGGATTTCTGCCGCTGGTCCGCCCAGTCGGGAGTGGCACCGTTTGGCGCGAACCACTTTATCTCTGCATCCGTGTAGAATTCTTCTCTTCGCAAAACAGGATGGGCTCGGCGAAAGGCGATCATTCCCCGAGTGAAGCGCTGGATCTCTTTGTGCTTTTCGAGCAGGCTCCAGTCAAACCAGCTCACCTCGTTATCCTGGCAGTAGGCATTGTTATTGCCGCGCTGGGTTCGGCGAAACTCATCGCCGCCGAGCAACATGGGAACCCCGCGAGAGATAAACAGGGTTAAGCAGGAAATTCTTGATCAAGCGGTTGCGCATGCCCTCGACAGCGGGATCCTGGCTCGGCCCTTCCACCCCGCAATTGTCGCTGTAGTTGGCATCGGTTCCATCACGGCTGAACTCGCCATTTTCGTCATTGTGCTTCTGCTTGTAGCTGACCAAATCGTTCAGCGTGAAGCCGTCATGACAAGTGACGAAGTTGAGGCTGCTTGCGGGTCCCTTGCCTGAGCTTTGGTACAAATCCGAGCTTCCGCAGATTCGGCTTGCGAACGATCCGATCATGCCCGCGTCGCCAACCCAGAAGCGGCGCACATCGTCACGGAAACGGCCATTCCATTCCGTCCAACGCGTGGTGGAAAAACCTCCCACTTGATAGGCGCCGCCTGCGTCCCAAGCTTCCGCGATAATCTTTACGTCGCGCAGGATGGGATCCTCGGCAATGCCCTCGAGAAGCGGAGCGTTGCGCAGAATGTTCCCATGCTCATCTCGGCCCAGGACTGAAGCAAGGTCGAAGCGAAAACCATCCACATGCATGTGCATGACCCAGTAACGAAGCACATTCCTGACGAACTCCCGCACGACGGGATGATTTGCATTAAGCGTATTGCCAACGCCGGAAAAGTTCTTGTAGTATCGGCGCGCGTTCTCTTGCAACATATAGAAGATCGAGTTCTCAATACCGCGCAGGGAGATCGTGGGTCCCAGTTCATCGCTCTCAGCTGTGTGGTTCAAGACGATGTCCAGGATCACTTCAATGCCGGCGCGGTGAAAGGCCTTGACCATCTCTCGGAATTCCGCGGTCTGCCGACCTCGCGATCCTTCAAAGCTGTAGGACTGCTTGGGAGCAAAGAAGGCGACCGGATTGTAGCCCCAGTAGTTCTTGAGTTTTTCTCCTGTGATTGGATTGAGTCGGTTGCGATTCGTTTTCGTTGAATTCAAGAACAGGCATCAGCTCAATGGCGGTCACTCCCAGGTCCTGGAGATACGGGATCTTTTCGGTCAAGCCAGCGAAGGTTCCAGGATGCGCCACACTCGAACTCGGATGGATTGTGAAACCGCGAACGTGTGTCTCGTAGATGACCGTGTCGGAGGCGGAATGCTTTGGAGGCGAATCCATCTCCCAGTCGAAATGGTCGTCGGTAAAGATGCATTTCGGTGTGGTGCCGGCGTTATCAACAGTCGAAATGCTTAAGTCAGTTAGGCTGCTGGATGAATCGTAGCCGCGGGCGGCGAGAAAATCCCAATTCTTGACCCCGGCAATTGCTCTTGCATACGGATCCAGAAGCAGCTTATGTGGGTTGAAGCGATGGCCCTCTTCGGGTAGATACGGCCCCTCGACGCGATAACCGTAGAGTTGACCTGCGGGAATGCCTCGCACCCACACATGCCAGACGTCGCCTGTCCGATGACGCACCGGATCCAAGTCAATGATCCTGCTCGGAGAAGAATCGTCAGGATGTTGGTAGAACTCCAAGCGAACACCGGTTGCGTGACGGCTGAACAAAACAAAATTGACTCCCCTTCCTTGTTCGTGGGCGCCTCCAATCGGAAGAGGATTTCCCGCCTGAACATCGCCCTCCTCAGACGGTGCTGCGAAACCATTCGCCAGATTCCTGCTCTCGTCGCTAATTCAGTCATTGACATATTCTCCCCCTCACGTCTCAGCTGTCAGAAACTTCGCTCCGCGAATCGTTCGCGCTGCCCACATTCACTCTTTCGAGGCATCTTCCAGACTGGCCTGCTTGTTCCACCCGTGGAAACGCGAGAAGTCACCCGCATTCCATGCCTCGCGGAGTCCAGGAGTACTCAGATCCCAGTCTGGGCGGATTTCGCTCGTCACGGCGCGCAGATCGTGCCAAAGATCGATGACCGATGGACGCCCCCAGAACCAGTAGCCGTTATAGATGCTGTAAATCACGAGGCCCGGCTTGAGCACGAGCGTATGCGGGATCATCGGATTGTGCTCGGGATCGGTGTACTCCTGGATGTCGAGATCCTTCTGAATCGTTCGGTCGGGGTCCGAAAGGAATGTCCACTGGGCTCCGACTGACGCACGGAATTCCTGCAGAGTATGGTGATCGTCGGTAGCGATCGTGGCGATCTGAGTGTACGCCACCGCGATCTTCGGGTAGAACGCGGCGAGTTCCAAATGCTGCTGGTGCTCCTTTGGGCAATAGTGGCCGCGCGCAAGCGTCAGGATTAGCGGATCCTCGCCCTGTAGCTCGCTGAGCTTGCGCAGTTTGCCCGTGTGATCGGGCAGTTCGTAGTCGGGGAAAATGCCTCCGGGCACAATATCGGAACGCATGATTGGACTCCTCCCGTTTCTCTCAAAGATCCAGAGTGACGCCCGCGTTTGGCTGGGAACAGCACACGAGCACGTTCCCGGGAGCGGGCCTCTCCAGCGGCTCAGGGTTATAAGTAACCGATCCGCCAATCAGACCGGTCATGCAGGTATGACAGACCCCAGTCCGGCACGACCATCTGACCGGAACGTCGCACGCTTCCGCCAGTTCGAGCAAGCTCGCAAATTTCGGATCCCAGGCGGCGGTAATCCCGCTACGCGCGAATGAGACTGGGGGGCCAGATCCGGGCGGCCCTTGTGGCAGGTGAGGAGTGTGATCAACCTGCGCCATACCAGGGGTAATGGCATCGAGAGAGCCGAAGATTTCCGTGTGCACATTCCCGGCGGGCACACCCCACTTTCCCAGCCCGTCACGCATACTCTGCAAAAATGAAGGCGGCCCACACAAATAAAAATCACTACCTTTTGACACGCCAATTTTCTCTATCAAAGCTATGTCAATGTGCCCTGGAGCATCGAAGTCTGCCCCGACTTTGTCGACTGCTGCGGGCCTGCTGTACACGATGTATCCTCGTCCTCGAGAGAGCTGTTTCAGTAATGAACGCGATTCTTCTGCGAATGGATGGTCGACGCGGTTGCGCGCTCCATAGATCCACCAGATCTCTTGTTGCGATTTTTCAGCGGCGAGTGTGTGCAGCATCGACATCACGGGCGTTGCGCCCACTCCAGCGCTCAACAGAACCACTGGATTCTGGCCCGGACGCAGAGTGAAGCTTCCGCGCGGCGCACTCACATCCAATAGATCGCCTTCTCGCGCACGGTTGCACAGAAATGAACTTCCAATCCCGTTCAATTCGCTCTTGACGCTGATGCGGAAATGATCAGCTGCGGGCAGATCAGACAACGAATAGCTTCGAAAAACGAGCGGTTTGCCCGGATCGACGAGCAATCGCAAGACGACAAATTGACCTGCCTGAAACATGGGAAGCAGTTGCTCGTCGATCGGCGCCAGAATGAAGGAAGTTACGCTATCGCTTTCCTTACTGATATTCGCGACTCGCATCTGTCGAAAGCCGGGCCATGCTGGTGCTTGTTCCTCATTGGCGAGTCCCGGATTCCCCATTGTAGTTTTGGAACTCAAGTCTTGTTGGAGCATCGCTTGGAACGAACTCTGCCAACCCTTGCTAAGTGCAGGAATCTGCAGAGCGCGTTGCAGTTGCTCGCTGGAATGTCCTGGCAAATACAGGAGGGCGTCAACCTCCGCCACACTGATTCGCCCTGGACCGTCCGCAATTTTTACAATCTCGTCGTCCGCTCCAACTTCTCCTTCCTGCAACACGCGAAAGTAGAATCCTGGTCTGTGATGCGCTACGAGCAGGGCTGCCATCCGAGGTTCATTCATGCGGATGCCGACGCGGTAGCATGTAACGCGCGGCTGCGTCACTTCAAATTCAGCACCACCGATGCGATAGCGATCGCCGATGCAGACCTCGTTGTCAGCAAGTCCTTCGACGGTGAAGTTTTCTCCGAACTGTCCGAAGGTAAAATCACTGCGGCCCAAAAAGCGCTCCCAGTAGTGGTAAGAATCCATCTGGTAGACGAATACCGCGCGTTGCTCCCCCCCGTGACCGGCGAGATCGGCTTGAGCATCGCCTTGAATGTTGAGTCTGCGCACCATTCGCCGTCCCTCAGCTGGACTCTTCCAGACTGACGTTCGGACCGTTTTGCCGTTCCATATCACGTCGCGTGGAAGACCGACATTTACCGAAAGCAATCGGGGCATTCCTACCTCGTCGAAGTCCAGCGTATGGTTAGCATCCTTCTGTTCTCACTGTGTCGTTAGCAAATTCTCGCGCTTCGAGATTACGTGCCCATTCGCTCGACCCACTGAGCGCGCCATGCGGGAGCGACGAATGGATCTGCAAAGTACTGGGTTTCCCGCACAACCTTGTCGTCCTTGAACTCCATGATGCTCACGGTGTAGGACGGCTTGCCGTCATATGTCAGGACGAACTCCGTGACCCAAAGATCACCACCACCAATGATTCGTTGAATGGTAAACCGCTTTTTGCTCGGCTGACTGGCGCGTTGGTTTTGTATATTGCGTCGACCTCGGGTCCGCTCGCCTGACTGCGGGTATTCGAGAACCGCGTTCTCGTGATAGATGAGGTGCTCCGTTTCAAAATCGTTGGCATCGGACGCCGCCCAATGCTGATCAAGTGCCGCACGGATCTCTCGATCTCGCGTTCCAGAATACCCCTCCTTCTTTTGTTGATCGTTCATCTCGTCGAGCCTCGAATCTGACAAGAAGCTAAATGCTCTATTTGAATCCACATTCGCCTTTGACCTACTGTCCACTCGTACCACGTCGCAACTAACTGACAGCCTCGCGGCCGCAACGACGTTGAATTGTCTTGCAGTTACCAGCGACGAGCCGGAGCGGCACCATCCACGTGGAGTATCTCCCCGTTCACGTGACCGGCCAGTGTCAGGTAGAGAACGGCGTCGACAATATCCTTTACCGTCGCCTCTTTTATAGCTGGCTGCAACTTCGAATCGCTGGAATCATTCCGGTGCATCGGTGTGTCCACAACGCCGGGGGCTACTGCATTAAAGCGAATCCCATCTTTTGCATACTCGATTGCGAGATTCTGTGTTGCTGAATTCAAGCCACCCTTTGTAATCATCGAAATAGAGCTATTTTCGCCGGCGATCGGCCGATCGGCAAGCGCCGCGGTGATGCTCACGACGCACCCCGATTTCTGCTTAAGCATCTCTTTTACGGTGCGCTGAGTGATATAGAAGAATCCGAGCAAATTGGTCGAGACAAGGGCCTCGAAGTCCTCGATAGTGAAGTCAATGAAGGGCTTGGTTAGAAAGATGCCGGCGTTATTCACCAAAACATCGATGGTTCCGAAGTTGTTGATTGCTGCCTCAACAGCATCGGCAGCGGTTTGCTGCTTGCCGATATCGCCATCGACGAGAATCAGACTGCCTGAGGGAGTCAACTTCCGACTGGCGTCACGAGAGGTTGCGACGACGTTATAGCCATCTCCCAGAAACGCCTCGACCAAACCGGCGCCGATTCCGCCCGATGCACCCGTTATGATTGCTGTCTTTCTGTCCGGCATACGTGACCTTCTGTTTAGGGTGCAGGGGTTTAGCTTCTGATGAATGCCAGGAGATCCGCATTGATCACGTCGGCATGAGTGGTCATCATGCCGTGCGGGAAGCCCGGGTAGATCTTGAGCGTACCGCGCTTGAGCAACTTTGCCTGCAGCAGTGAAGCGTCTTTGTAGGGGACGATTTGATCATCATCACCTTGCATCACGAGGGTCGGCACCGTGATCGCTTTCAGATCGTCCGTCTGATCTGTCTCGGAGAAAGCCTTGATGCCCTCGCAGTGAGCCAGCGCACTGCCCATCATCCCTTGACGCCACCAGTTCTGGATAACTCCCTGCAAGGCCTTCGCGCCGGGTCTATTGAAGCCGTAAAACGGACCCGTAGGGACATCGAGAAAGAACTGCGCCCGGTTCTCAGCCAGCGCTGTGCGGAATCCGTCGAAAACCTCAATCGGAGTGCCGCCCGGGTTCTTCTCGGTCTTGACCATGAGTGGGGGAACGGAGGAGATCAGCACGGCCTTGGCCACGCGGCCTTGAGGCTCGCCGTATTTCGCGACATAGCGCGCCACCTCGCCACCGCCCGTCGAATGGCCGATGTGGACCGCATTCCTCAGGTCGAGATGCTCCACCAATACCGAGGCGTCGGACGCGTAATGGTCCATGTCGTGGCCCGTGTCCACCTGCGAGGAACGGCCGTGACCGCGCCGATCATGCGCGACGACGCGATAGCCGTTGGCGAGGAAGAACAGCATCTGATTGTCCCAGTCGTCCGATGAAAGAGGCCATCCGTGGTGAAACACAATGGGCTGTGCATCCTTCGGGCCCCAGTCCTTGTAGAAAATCTGCGCGCCGTCTTTGGTTGTGATCATTGGCGTATCATGCCCTCCTGTGTTTGGTTGTGAAATTGTTGGAAGCCGTCAGAGGACGCTGGATTCTGCCCCGTGATGAGATGGCCATCGACGACGGAGCATGGTTGCCAGGCGCGTTTCTCGTCATAGGGGCGTTCGATTTTCTGGTAAATCGCTCTTCGGATCGAGGGGTGGTTGACCACCTTTCGGTGAGGCGAGCGTCTGGTGTACGCCGGCGTCCCCGAAGACAAAATGAGCGATCTGCAAACTCTTCGCGCCAGAACCCCGTCTTACAGCCGGTTTTGCCGAGGACGTCGTGCGAGGTAAGCACTATCAGTATTTTCATGTTCTTTCTCCTGTTCCTGCAATGAGAACTCCGATTGAATTCGGTCGACACGAGTCAACAGAACAGAAGCTTGGGAGACGAACAATTGGAGGATGGTATGTCGATACTTTGGTATCGGCCCTCCTGCTAGTGAGCGCTTGCTACAGGGTGTGAGAAGGTCTTCGATTCAAGTGTGTGGGCTGAGCCGACGTACGTAGGCTAAGAAATGGGGTTGACCTATTCGCGTGCACAGCCGCGTGACGCTGTGGGCCTACCAAGCGATTTAGGAATCTCGGATTCCTCGCTCTTTTGTCGCTGCAACAACTGCGAAACGGCCGACAGATACCGTCGTTCAATAGATTCTTTACTCCACTTCTGGCTTAATTGCAAATCATGCTAATGTGTGCGTGGGCCTTCGAGTCACAGCGGGCAATCGGGACGAGCGCCCGTTCCCAAGGCTCTCGAAGAGAAATGAACGAGGGCCTTGGTAGGCGCGAGCAGGCAGCGACGAATTCGCGGTTTTTTCATCAAACTCCTGACGAGGGCGTGCTCGTCCAACTTGGAGGCCAACTATGAAGGCAATCGTTGTCCACGAATATGGCGGTCCGGAAGTGCTGAAGTTCGAGGAGTACCCTGACCCGGTTCCAGGTCGGGGTGAAGTGCTGGTGCGAGTTGCCGCCGCGAGCGTGAACCCGATCGACTACAAGCGACGTGCTGGATTAACGAAGGATTTTTATCCCATCCACTTCCCCGGACTCATAGGAGTCGATATGTCGGGGACTGTCGTGAAGGTTGGACCTGGAGTTGAGGCTTTTGGCGCCGGCAACCGCGTTTTTGCAATGGCGGACAACACGTACGCCGAACTCTGCGTGGTGAAAGGGGACGTTCTAGCGGATATTCCTGAGGGCCTTGACTTGATCGAAGCGGCAGCGCTGCCGCTAGTGACGATGACCGGCAACCAGCTTCTTTCAGCTACCGGAATCAAAGCGGGCCAGACGGTCATGGTCGTAGGTGCTGTAGGAAATGTCGGGCGTTCGGCGGTATTCACTGCGAAGGCACGAGGGGCGACTGTCATCGCGGGGGTTTTGAAGAGGCAGATGGATGAGGCGAAAACTATCGGCGCGGATCAGGTGGTCGCAACCGACGACGATACCGCGATTGCGAATCTTCCGCCGCTCGATGCGGTGGCGGATACGGTTGGCGGAAGAACCGCCGAAAAGCTGATCGCCAAGGTCAAGGCAGGAGGCGTGTTTGCTTCGGTTGTCGGGTCACCGAAGAGCGCCGCAAATTACCCATCTGTAAAAGTGGCGTTTGTATTCTCAAAATTCGACAGGGAAACGCTCGAGTTCATGGCTGAAGCCGTCCGAGATGGCAGACTGGTAATCCCGATTAGCGAGAAGCTACCACTCAGTGAAGCGGCCAATGCTCAGGCATTGGCAGAAAAAGGCGGTATCGGGAAGATCTTATTGGTACCTTGAACTCCCGCACAACATGCGACGACAAAAGGAAAAAACGAAATGAAGAGAGCAGAGCGCGGAATCAATCCCGCTTCGAAACCAAGTGGCGACGGATGTGTGGAATGTCTGGCGTCGCCGGAAGGTTGGTGGCTTCATCTCCGTCGGTGTGCCGAGTGCGGGCACATCGGATGCTGTGACAGTTCTCCGAGTCAGCATGCATCCAAGCATGCGGCGGCGACAGGGCATCCGATCATCGCCAGCTTTGAGCCGGGTGAGGACTGGTTCTACGATTACGAGAAGCAGGCGATGATCAAGGGTGTGGAGTTGCTTCCCCCTCATTCGCATCCAAGGAATCAGCCCACTCCTGGACCAGTTGGAAGGGTGCCAGCCAATTGGGAATCGCTGCTGCACTAGCTGGCGTCGATCGATTCTTTACAAATGGGAGCAGGACTCGGGACTCCGTATTTGTAGTGAGCACAGTATCGAAAGGAGCCATCCATGAACGCGGTACAAGTCGAACAGAAGAGCTATGAGATGCCCCCGCGCGAGGGGCTCAGCATCGCACATTTTCTCACCGTCGCCGACCTCGACCGGTCGGCTCGCTACTACGAAAAGGTCTTCGGCGCTCGCATTTTGAGCATGGGTGACGGCAACGCGCCACCGTATCTTCAGCTGGCGAATATCTGGATGATTTTGAACGTTGGGGGCGGGCCGACTCCCGACAAGCCGACGGTAACGCTCAGCGTCCCCGACCCGAATCACATCAACAGCTTTATGAATTTCCGCGTTGCGGATATCCAGGCGTGCTACGAATTGTGGAAAAGTCGAGGAGCCGAGTTCATCACGCCGCCAATACCCAAGTACGGCGAGATTCGCTGCTACATCCGCGATCCTGACGGCTACATTATCGAAGTCGGACAGAGTACCGATCTCACGTACGGTTAGCGCTCGGCCACGAATGGGATTCGGATTCAAACGGTTGCGGATGTTCTCTTGAGGCCTTCCGGCTGCAGTGTCGAGCCAGTGCGTCGGTCTTGATCGTTTAACGGATTCGTCGTCGCACTTCAGCCAATTTTGCTTTGAACAGTCCCTCGCTCCGACATCGAAAGGAGAACCAAATGGACGGCACAAATGGACTGAAAGAAGCCACGCGCGTAACCGCGCCCGTCACGTCAAACACGCTTGGTGTGAACGTTTTTACGGCCCCGGGAAAGGCTATGGTCGGCGAGCGGCCAAAGCCCTTCGGCGAGCCGTTCGGCTTTGACCCTATCACGTCGACTTTAATCTTCGGCGAGTACGACGCGGTGCTGGTGGACGCAATGGGGACAGTGGCGGAGGCCGAGGCTCTCGCGGCTTGGATTGCTCTGCACAACCGCAACTTGGAAACCATCTATATAACGCACGCCCATTTCGACCACTTCTACGGTCTGAGCATTCTGCTCGACCGTTTCCCCGGCGCTCGGGCGATAGCAACGCCCGAAGCGGTGAGCGCTATGCAGATGTCTTTCACTCCCACAGTGGAGCGGCTAGCCCGCCAGATGTTTCCTGGGCAAGTTGCCACCAAGTTAGTTCCGCCTGAGCCCTATGAGCACGACACGTTCACTCTCGAGGGCCACGAATTGCGCATCATCGAGCAGGGCCGCACCGACAGTCCCGATTCGACATCTCTACACGTTCCATCGATCGGCCTGATCGTCGCTGGCGACGTTGTGTACAACCAATGCCGCATGTACGTCGGCGACACAACCCCTGAGAGCCGAAAGAACTGGATCGCGGCGCTAGACCGGTTGGCGGCGCTGAACCCGACGATGGTTGTCGCCGGTCACAAGAAGCCTGGCGCGCCCGACTCTCCCTCGACGATCCAGGACACCAAGCGTTACCTCCAGGACTTCGATCGGCTGCAGAAAGCCGCGACATCCGACCAGGAGCTATTCGATCAGATGACGGGGCTGTACCCGCATTGGGTGGCCAATCAGTCGTGGTTGATGTTCGGATTCCCGGGGGCATAACCTGCATTCAACTGCTTTGGCCGTCCTTGCGCACTTGGAGGAAACCGTGGACACATGGAATAAATCCAATGAATGGGAATTAGTGAACGTCCCGTCTGTCACCAGTTTTAATACCAGCTTTAGTTCCGATTGTGCGACAGCTCGACGCGCGAGCGATCTCGGAGCTGATGGACGTACTCGCCTGTGTCGGAAACAGACTCGATTTCAGAGAGGAGAACAAAATGACAACAAAGGGAAAAGTCTTGGTGCTAGTCTCAAGCGGTTACGGCTTGCCATTGAAAGATGGCAAGGTTTATGCCGGTGCCGGCTACTACCTCAACGAGCTGACGGTTCCGGTTCGCGCCTTGATGAAGGAGGGCTACGAGATCACCTTCGCCAACCCCAAAGGCAACGCTCCGCAATTGGATCTCCATTCCGCTGTGCCCGACTTTTTCGGTGGGGACGAGGGAAAGCTTAACGACTATATGAGGTTCCGCGACAGCCTGACCGGGCTCGAAAATCCAAGTCGCATCTCCGATGTCATCGCTTCGGGCCTCGATCAATTTGACGCTGTCTTCGTCCCCGGCGGCCATGGCCCAATGGAGGATCTTCTCGATGATCCCGACGCCGGCACCGTGATGCGGCACTTTCATAAAACATCCAAGCCTACGGCGGTGCTCTGCCACGGCCCGATTTCACTGCTCTCGGCGCTTCCCGATTCGAAGGAGTTTGTCGCCGCACTATCGGCGGGCGATGCCGACGGAGCGCGCGCAAAGGCTAAAGGATGGATCTACGCCGGATATAAGATGACCATTTTTTCGACGGCGGAAGAGCAGCAGCGGGAGCCGCTTGAGATTGGGGGCAAGGTCCTCTTCTATCCGGATTTCGCCTTGCGCACGGCGGGCGGTGACGTAAGTGTGCTCGCTCCATGGACGAGCTACGTCCTTCAAGATCGCGAGTTGATCTCAGGTCAGAACCCGTTCTCGGACCAAGCGCTTCTGAAACTTCTTCTACCGGCACTCAACAGGGGAAGAGTAGCCGCTTGAGATTGGTGCTAAGTTTCTGTTCTACCCGGCCCTCGTCTTGCGTACGGCGGGCGCTGACGTAAGTGCGGTCGGGCGCTGGCTCATCTCCAGTTGGATCAAGTCTTCGCCACTAACGACAGAGGCTGCCTCACCCATCGTGCTTTTCGATGGGAGTGAGGCACGACCTGAATCTCAATGGATGGCCTCACTGCAATCGATGCCTGGTTTCGCCTTGGCCGCCGGTTTTTTCGGCGCAAGAAAAGGAAGCTTCGATGAACTACCCCACCACTTATCGCACCCTGCAGGTCGACGGCCTGTCGATTTTCTACCGAGAGGCTGGGCCTAAAGATTCCCCGGCGCTTCTCCTGCTGCACGGACTTCCTTCTTCGTCGCGGATGTTTGAGCCGCTCTTCGCGAGGCTCTCCGATCGTTATCACCTGATAGCGCCTGATTACCCCGGTTTCGGACACAGTGACTGGCCGGATCCGAAGAAATTCGCATACACCTTCGACAATTACGCCGAGATCATGAAACACTTCACCGAGACACTCGGCCTTTCGCGCTACACCCTGTATATGCAGGATTACGGTGGCCCAGTGGGCTTTCGCATGATCCTGGCGCACCCGCAGCCTGTGGAAGCTCTCATTGTTCAAGACGCGGTCGCGCACAACGAGGGCCTGGGCGTGAATTGGAAGACGCGGCGAGCCTTTTGGGCTGATCGCGCTGCCAATGAGATCGCTTTGCGCACGAATCTCTTGTCGCTCGCGGCCGCGCGTGCTCGGCACGTCGGACCCGATCCTGACTTGGAGCGTCACGATCCCGACCTCTGGACCGACGAGTTTTATTTTCTCAATCAGCCGGGCCAAGCCGAGATCCAGAGCGATCTTTTCTACGACTACCGCACCAATGTGGAATCCTATCCAAAGTGGCAGGCCTGGATGCGCGAAAACCAACCGCGGCTGCTCGTGATCTGGGGCAAATACGAATCATCGTTTGACCCGAGCGAGCCAGAGAGCTACCGCAAGGATGTTCCGAACGCCGAAGTCCACATTGTTGACGGTGGCCACTTCGCACTCGACACGGCTGCCGATGAGATAGCTGGCCTGGTCAGGGACTTTATGGCGTCTTCGCACAGGTGAAGGCGCGGCGTGCTGGTTGCAAACGATTCCAAACCCTTGCGCGATAGCTTGATCCAATTGCTTTGCCTTTCTCCGTCAGGCTTAATCAACGGCAGGCAGGAAACGAAAGAACCAGAATCAGCCGATGAGCACTGCTTATCGGCATTGGGAGCCGTCAATGAGCAGCGAACAAACCGAACAAAAGAGCTATGAGATGCCCCCGCGCGACGGGTTCACCGTCACACATTTCATCACCGCCGCCGACATCAACCGATCAGCTGATTTTTATGAAAAGGTCTTCGGCGGCCGCATCCTGAGCAGAGGCGACAGCAAGGGTGCATCTGGGCACATTCAGATCGCGAATACTTGGCTGATTGTCAACGTCGGGGGAGGGCCTACGCCGGACAAGCCGACGGTGACGCTCAGTGTCCCCGCCGACCCGGATAGGGTCAGCAGTTTCTTGAATATCCGCGTTGCGGATATTCAAGCGTGCTATGAATTATGGAAAAGTCGAGGAGCCGAATTCATCACGGAGCCAATACCCAAGTACGGCGAGATTCGCTGCTACATCCGCGATCCCGACGGTTACATTATTGAGGACGGACAGAGCACCTGACTCGCCATCGATGGGTTCAACAGCCACAGTTATTTTTGATCTCCGTTCGTCGACGCTATATTTCCGCCAGGGCGCGATGTACAAGATGGATTGAGATCGCACCTTCGCCAACGGCTGACGCGACCCGCTTCACATTTCCGGAGCGGATGTCGCCAACTGCGTAAACCGCCGGCAAGCTCGTCTCAAGCATCAGCGGCGGACGGCCCAGAGGCCACTTTCGTGGTGCGCCCGCCAGAGCCGCATCCAGGTCTCGTCCTGTAAGAACGAAGCCTTGTTGATCTAGGGCGACGCAGCCACGCAACCAATCGCTGTGCGGTGACGCACCCGCCATCACGAAAACGTGCCGGATCTCGCGCGTCAATCTCTCGCCCGATGATCGGTCGAACCAGGTAACGCGTTCCAGGTGCGAATCGCCCTCTAATGACTGAAGCTCAGATTCCAGATGCAGTTCGATCACCGGATGCTTCGTAATTCTCTGTGTCAGATAGCGCGACATCGTCTCCGAAAGCGTCTTTCCGCGAACCAACATATAGACCTTGCGGGCAGTCTCCGCCAGGAAAACTGCTGCCTGACCGGCCGAATTTCCCCCGCCGATGACGATGACTTCATCATCCCCGCAAAGTTGCGATTCCATGAATGTGGCCGCGTAATAAACTCCATTCCCTTCGAATTGCTTTAGGTTGGCGATGTCTGGCGTGTTGTATTGCGCTCCGGCGGCGATGATGACGCTACGAGCCCGCAGAATGACGCCATTCTCCAGCGAGAGCTGGTATGGCCTTTGATCGCAGTGGAACTGGACAACTCGTTGCCCCACCAACATCTGGGCGCCAAATTTTTCTGCCTGAACAACGGCGCGACGCGTGAGTTCCAGGCCGGAGATGCCGGTTGGGAAACCAATATAGTTCTCTATCTTTGAACTCGAGCCGGCCTGCCCACCGGGCAACTCGGCCTCGATCACGACGGCGTCCAGGCCTTCAGAAGCGGCGTAAACCGCTGCCGCCAGTCCGGCCGGGCCAGCGCCCACAATGGCAACATCACGAATGCGTAATTCATCGAGTGCGTCCGCGAATCCCAGGCATTCAGCCAACTGCGGCGTAGTGGGATTGCGCAGCACGGTCTTTCCGCCGCAAATCACAACGGGTATTTCATCGATCTTGAGGTTAAAGCGATCGAGCAGTTCCTGGGCGGTCGTGTCGCTGTCAAGGTCGATATACGTGTGCGGATGTCCGTTGCGGGTGAGAAACTCGCGCAAGCGCAGCGTGTTGGCGGAGTGACGCGATCCCAGGATAATCACGTTACCCATGCCTTCAGTAATTAAAGCAAGGCGGCGCTGGATGAAAGCGCGCATGAAGATATCGCTGAGTTCGGCATCTTTTGCGATGAGCGCGTGCAAGGCATCTGCGCTAACTTCAAGAAATTCTCCCGCCTCGGCAACACGCCCGCGCGACATAGAGCGGGCTCCTGAGATCAAGACCATTTCTCCGGAGAATCCCCCCGGACCATACGCCACAAAGACGTGCTCGCCGGAGAGTCTCGCCATGAGGATTTCGAGCTTTCCTGAAAGCACAACGAAGCAAGGCAGTCCCAGTTCACCCGGCTCGAACAGGATCTCTCCGGCCCGAACTATCCTCGCATTGCCGTACGGCCGGATGCGGTCGATCTGGGCAGCGGTCAGGACAGGGAAGGCCTGGGCCTGCCGGTCGGGTGTGCTTATCGATGGCTGCATGGACTCGGTCACTCGTATGGCTTCCTGCCAATGGCCGATTGCGTTTTCATCATCGCGGGGATTAAATTAGCGTGCAGGAGCGGCTCTTATGGAACTTTGACATCCATTCGCCTGCGAAGGTTGGTTGCCAAGCCGTCACTTTTTGGTGTGCCATAAACCCTTGCGTTTATTGGGTTCATGGCGGGGACGACGGGGCTCGAACCCGCGACCTCTGCCGTGACAGGGCAGCGCTCTAACCAACTGAGCTACGTCCCCTCTGCAATTTCAATCGCTTAGCGCAAATCGCAGAATTTACTGTCTTTTCTTACTGTCCACTCCTTCGCCTGTTTCCATATTTTCCACCGGATATAATCGAATTCCGGGATAAATGGACAGTATGGACAGTAAGCTAAAGCCCCAAATCTCTGTCCACCACAAGCGAAAGCGAACCGCGAAGTTGTCACCACTCCGTTGTTCAAATTGTACCAAACAAATCAGCCTAGCGAGGAGGGTCTCTCCGAAGGCTGGCAAACTTCGCGCGATCGAGCAGAGACTCGGTTCGGGATTTACTTCAGGCGTCGATGAGTTCAGACCGAGGACGCACGCAGAGCCAACTTTTCGGTTCGATCTGCTGCCAGCGCTTCAAGCCAACTCTGATTTGGGTAGTGAAAAGGTCCAGGCGAGCGCGTCGTCGAAAGATGAAATGCGAAGCCGAGTTTCCCCGTGCGTAGTAGCGAGCGAATAGGTTTCTGATCGAAATTCTTGAAAATCAAATGCGAGGGTGGATCAAGGTGGGCCTACAACCCTTCGCTGTGGGGAGAATGTGGGGTTAAAACTGACCTTTTTCTGACCCCACTGGCACCGAACATCACCCAAGAATTACCGAATGGTCGTGCCCATGCAGCCTCAGCTTGGCGCTCTCTGCAGTCATTCGGGCACGGGTACAGTGTGCCCCCGGGTGGGCATGGTTGAGGGGGTTGACGTGCGCCGGGCACATCCGGCGAACTAGACCGCTGCTTTACGACACAGCTTCTGAATCTCTTCCGAAGTCGCACGCCGACGCTCTTCTACAATCCAGACCCAATCGACCTAACGTTTTCTCGAGACTAATCCGCCGAGCACGCTCGTGCAGAGCGGACTCTAGGAATTGAATCGATGACATTAGCCTTTGTGGGGGTTTCTTGTCCGCCCATCGTCCCAGTGAAGTAGCCGAGATGATGCTGAACATCGCGATTAGACGAAGCTGTTCGGGCATTACCCGCCGTAAGGCATCGAAGGACGCCGGAAGTCCCGGTTCCTTGCCTTTGCGATTCGGGAAGTCGCCGGGCTATAAGAGTAACGCCATCTCCCGTCAACAGTTGGCGAGGGTTGTGCCGGTGGATTAATGGTTGGTGGATCGAGCAGATTAATCAGGCCGCTAGGTGATCCGGGTAAGGCGCGGTGCGGCCACCGATTCCAAGTCGAAGCCCAACTGTAGCCGCGCGGCTTCCGACATTCGACCCGGATTCCACGGGGGATCGAAGACGACTTCCACCCGCGTTTCCGCGACATCCTCCAACCGTTCAAGCTTGCTTTCCACATCGGCTTTCAGAACGCTGCTCATGCCGCAACCGGGAGAGGTCATTGCCATGCGAATGGTGACCACGCTGCCGCCATTTTCACGCGGAGTAATCAAGCACGAATAGATAAGCCCCAGATCGACAACATTGACCGGAATCTCGGGATCGTATACCGTCTTCAGCGTATCCCACACCAGTTGCTCGCTGAACGGACCCTGGTGTGTCGCCTCATTCGCTTGCAGCGGGCGCTTCAAAGCCCAACGCGTCGGCGTCTCTTGCATCGATCCGATACATCGCGTGGATATCGGATGAAACCGTGTAGTTGCCGCCCCGCTTTTGCACCACGCGTAGGGTCGACCCCTGCGGCAGAACCTGGCGCGTTCCGCTCGGAATTGCGATGACTTCGCAGTCACGCTTCAGTTCGATGGTCTCCTTCATCACAGCACTCCATTGACGCGCATCCCTACTCCGTCGTCACCGGCTGGCGATCTCCGCGGAGCGCGGCCTGCAGCGTATGCCACGCCAACGTCGCGCACTTCACTCGCGCGGGAAACTCCGCAACCCCGCCAAACGCCGCCAGCTTGCCGAACCCAGCATGACTTCCATTGCCGCCCTGGCCGGTAGCCAGGCCCACAAATCGATGAAACAGGTCTTCCGCCTCGCTTACGGTTTTGCCCTTCAGGCTCTGCGTCATCATCGACGCCGAGGCCCGTGAGATCGCGCATCCGGATCCTTGAAACCCTATGTCCTCGATGACATCTCCCTGCAGCGCAACGTACACCGTGCAGTGGTCTCCGCACAGCGGGTTGTAGCCCTCGGCTTTCATGGTCGGCTTCGCAAGCGCGTGAAAATTCCGCGGAGATTTGGCGTGCTCCAGAATCACTTCCTGATAAATGTCCCGCAGATCAGCCATTAGCCTAGAATCTCCCGCACCTTTTGGATGCCGGCCACGAGTGCATCGATTTCCTCCCGCGTGTTATAAAGTCCGAACGACGCGCGCACGGTGGCTGGAATGCCGAACCGGTCCATCACCGGTTGCGCACAATGGTGCCCTGTTCGGACGGCAATCCCTGCCTGGTCGAGGATGGTGCCAATGTCGTGAGGATGAATGCCGTCCATAACGAACGAAAGCACTGCGGCCTTTTCTCGCGCTGTTCCCACCAGCCGCACGCCCTCGAGCTCTCCAACTTTCTCGGTGGCATACTCCAGCAGCTCGTGCTCATGCGCGCCAATCGCGCCGATGCCCACGCCGCTTACGTACTCGATCGCCGCACAGAGTCCAATCACTCCGGCAATGTGTGGTGTTCCGGCTTCGAACTTATGCGGAACCTTGTTATAGATCGTTTTTTCAAAAGTCACCGAGCTGATCATGTCGCCGCCGCCTTGATAGGGCGGCATCTCTTCCAGCAGCGCCGCCTTGCCATACAGGGCGCCAATTCCGGTGGGCCCATAGAGCTTGTGACCGGAGAACACGTAGAAGTCGCAATCGAGATCCCGTACATCGACGGGTTGATGCGGCACGGCCTGCGCTCCGTCCACCAGCACCGGAACCTTCATCGCGTGCGCCAGCCGGACAATCCATTTCACCGGATTGATGGTCCCCAGCGCATTCGATACATGCGCGATCGAGACCATTTTCGTTCGTGGGCCCAGCAGCCTTTCAAATTCTTCGATCTCCAATTCGCCGCGATCGTTGATGGGGGCCACACACAACGTCGCACCCTTCTCCTGGCAAAGGATCTGCCACGGCACAATGTTGGAGTGGTGTTCCATGGTGGTGATCAACACTTCGTCGCCGGCGCCGATGTGCTCGCGACCGTACGTCTGCGCCACCAGGTTGATGGCTTCGGTGGCGCCGCGCACAAAAACGATCTCGCGCGCCTCCCGGGCTCCCAGAAATTCTTGAACCTTCCCGCGCGCCGCTTCGTACTCTTCGGTCGCCCGTTGCGACAGCAGGTGCACGCCGCGATGAATGTTCGCGTTGTCATGACGGTAATAATGCACCATCGCCTGGATTACAGACTTCCGGTTTCTGCGATGTTGCGGCATTGTCCAGGTAAACGAGAGGCCGGCCGTTCATTCGCTCGCGCAGAATCGGGAAGTCGGCGCGCACTTTCTCAACGTCGAATCCTGACGCCATCGCCGAGCGGGCGTTTCTTCCCGGCAGACGCGACGATATGTCGCTTGTACGCTCATCCGACCTCCTGCCAATTTCTTTCCGCTCTTCTTCTACTGCTTTCGGCCTCCGGATGAAGCAGTGTTGCCGAGCGACAACAACCGCGCTTGAACAATTGCCTCTGCATAGTCGCGCAGTGGCGCCCGTGTTCAGGCGGTCGAGACACTCCCCGGCAAATGCCTGCAGCAGCAGCCGGCGGGCCTCCACTTCATCGATGCCGCGCGAGCGAAGGTAGAACAACGCATCCTCCGCGATTTGTCCGATCGTTGCCCCGTGCGTGCACTTCACGTCGTCGGCGTAGATTTCCAACTGCGGCTTGGTATCGATCTGCGCATCGTCTGAAAGCAGAAGATTGCGATTCGTCTGCTTGGCATCGGTCTTCTGCGCATCTTTGTGGACGATGATGCGGCCGTGAAATACCCCATGCGCTCTTCCGTCGAGAACGCCGTTGTAAAACTGCCTGCTGTTGCAGTGCGGACTAGGGTGCTCCACGAGCATGTAATTATCCAGATGCTGTCGGCCGCTGCCGATAAACAACCCATTGATCAGGCACTCGCCGCCTTCGCCAGCAAGCACCGGATGCACGTTGTTGCGCACCAGCCCGCCCCCCAGCAGCAATGAGTGCGAGGCAACATTGGCGTCACGGGCCTGCTCGACGCCGCAGCGTGGAAACGTTGAAGGCCTCGAGGTGCTCGCGTTCGATCAAAGTATGCGCGACAACGGCATTGCCGCCCGCCACCAGTTCGGTGACCGCATTCGAGAACGCAGGCGTCTCGGCTCCAAACGAGACGTATTCCTCCACAATCGATGCCTGACCTTCCTCTTCAATCACGATGAGATTGCGCGGATGCGTCATAGCCAGCGTGCTCGACGACATCGAAATGAAAAGCAGGTGGATGGGCTGCTCCACGACGACACCCCGGCCCACATAGATATAGGCGCCGTCATCGGCAAATGCGGTATTGAGAGCGCAAAACGGGTCGCGCTCGATATCGAGATAGCGCCCCAGATGATCGGCCACCGCCCGCGAGCCATCGGTTATCTCTTCCCGAAGGCTATTCACCGTAACGCGGTCAGGCAGCTCATCCCGCGTTGACAGGCCTGGCGCGAAGTGTGCATTTACGAAGACTATCCGCGCAACGGCGCCCCGCATCCGCCAGCGCTCTAGGTCAGAAGCCGTCAACTGAGCCACATTCTTACGCGCCAACTGGAATGACATCCGCGCCAGCGCGGCTACGTTTGTAAATCGCCAGTCCTCATCGCGTGTAGTCGGAAACCCGGCGGAACAAAAGCGCGCAAACGCGAATTCCCGAAGCTCCCGAAGCCACGGCGGTGTTTCACGGGCCGTGTCCTTCGCAAACTCCGCGAAGTTCTCCAGGTAGCTTCCGAGTTGAGTGGTCTCCACTGACATTCTGCTCCTGTCTCAGACGGATGTGTGCGTCGTCTGCCGCGCTTCCGCCTCGAACTCGCCGTAGCCTGTTTGTTCCAGTTCCAATGCAAGTTCCGCACCGCCGGAGCGCATAATGCGTCCATCCACCAACACGTGCACAAAATCAGGAACGATGTAATTCAGCAGACGCTGGTAATGGGTAACCACCACCATCGCGCGGCCCGGATCGCGCATGGCATTCACACCGTGAGCCACGATTCGCAGTGCGTCTATGTCGAGCCCGGAGTCGGTCTCATCGAGAATCGCGAGTTTCGGTTCCAACACGGCCATCTGCAGTATCTCGTTGCGCTTCTTTTCGCCGCCTGAAAAGCCCTCATTCAGCGAACGGCTCATCAGCTTCTCGTCCATCTCCAGCAGCTCCAGCTTTTCGCGAAACATCGGCAGAAAATCCATAGCGTCGAGTTCATCGAGCCCACGATACTTGCGCATCGCATTGAGCGCGCTGCGAAGAAAGTGCGCATTCCCGATCCCGGGAATCTCAACCGGATATTGGAAGGCCATGAAGATGCCTTCGCATGCGGCCTCTTCAGGCTTCATCTCCAGAAGATCCTTGCCATCGAATGTGATGCTCCCCGCCGTCACATGGTACGAATCGCGCCGCGCCATTACTTGCGCCAGCGTGCTCTTGCCTGAGCCGTTCGGCCCCATGATGGAATGAACCTCGCCTGCATTGATCGTAAGGTCGATGCCTTTCAGAATCTCGTGCCCGCCCACTTCCGCGTGCAGGTTGTCAATCTTCAGCAAACTCATCCCTCACCTCGTGTTCCATCATCTCGTGCACGGCCTCTCAGCCGACGCTTCCTTCCAGGCTCACGCCCAGCAGCTTTTGCGCCTCGACCGCAAACTCCATAGGCAGTTCGCGAAACACCTCTTTGCAGAAGCCGTTGACGATCATCGATACCGCGTCCTCCAGCTTCAGCCCCCGCTGCTGCAGATAAAAAAGTTGATCCTCGCCGATCTTCGAAGTTGAGGCCTCGTGCTCCATGTGTGCCGATGCGTTCTTCACTTCGATATACGGAAACGTGTGCGCACCGCATTGATCGCCGATCAGCAGCGAGTCGCATTGCGTGTAATTGCGCGCTCCAGTCGCTCCTTTCAGAATCTTCACCATGCCGCGATACGTGTTCTGTCCGTGGCCCGCGGAGATGCCCTTCGACACAATCGTGCTGCGCGTGTTCTTGCCGATGTGGATCATCTTCGTCCCCGTATCGGCCTGCTGATAATTATTCGTAAGCGCCACGGAATAGAATTCGCCCACCGAATTGTCGCCCTGCAGAATGCATCCCGGATACTTCCACGTAATGGCCGATCCGGTCTCCACTTGCGTCCAAGAGATCCGTGAATTCACCCCGGCGCACTTCCCGCGCTTGGTCACGAAGTTGTAGATTCCGCCGCGACCGTGCTTGTCCCCGGGATACCAGTTCTGCACAGTTGAATACTTGATCTGGGCGTTGTCCAGGGCCACCAACTCCACCACCGCGGCGTGCAGTTGGTTCTCATCGCGTATCGGCGCCGTGCAGCCTTCGAGATAACTTACATACGAGCCCTCATCGGCAACGATCAGCGTCCGCTCGAACTGCCCCGTTTCCGCTGCGTTAATGCGGAAATAGGTCGAAAGTTCCATCGGGCAGCGCACCCCCTTTGGCACGTACACAAAGGAGCCATCGCTGAAGACCGCCGCATTCAGTGCGGCAAAGAAGTTATCGGTGTGCGGCACCACGGTGCCCAGGTATTTTCTGACCAGTTCGGGATGTTTCTCCACTGCCTCGGAAAACGAACAGAACACGATCCCTAGTTCCGCCAGCTTCTCTTTGAACGTGGTGGCAACCGATACGCTGTCAAACACAGCGTCTACCGCGACGCCAGCCAGCAGCTTCTGCTCGGTGAGCGGAATTCCAAGCTTCTCATAGGTGCGCAGAATCTCAGGATCGAGTTCGCTCAGGCTCGTCAAGCCGGGTTTCTGCTTCGGTGCCGAATAGTAAACGATGTTCTGGTAATCAATTGGCCCGTAGTGAACATTCGCCCACTTCGGCTCCGCCTGCGACTGCTCGAGCGATGCCCAATGGCGAAACGCCTTGAGCCTCCAGCCCAACATGAACTCGGGCTCGTGCTTCTTTGCCGAGATCAGTCGAATTGTCTCTTCGTTCAGCCCCCGGGGAACTCGCTCGGCTTGAATGTCTGTGATGAATCCCCATTTATAGTCCTGCTTTGCGAAATCTCGAATTGTATCGTTAGTTGAAGACATGCGCTCCCTTGAAGGCCAAGGCCACTGCCTTCGCCCCAGTCGTGAACGGGTCCGGCGTGAGTGGATCGAAGCCCTCCATCGAGCAACCTCTATATGCGACTAATTTAGTCGTATATTCATTACTCAGTATACCCCGGGCATAAATGCGATTCAAGTTGCGCCCGGACAGATTCGAAAGCACCCTGCACAACCTATTCGGTTGCTTTAACTTGGAGGAAGTGACACCGCGTTCGTTTTCACGCTGTGGGTTCTTCTCCTGATCGCGCAGACGTGCAGCAGCGTAGCCGTCGCCGGGGCACGGTTGGGGGGTGATGTGTGCTGGACACATCCGGCTAATTAGACGGTTGCTTTACGACACAGCCTCCGAATTTCATCAGGGGCTGCCCTCCGACGCTCCTCTACAATCCAGACCCAATCAATGTCCACTGGGCGTAGGCTGGAAAGGAAACGTTCCGTGACTCTGTTCGCGAGGCTTCCATCCTTGAAGTGGACGTTGTAGTGAACAGTGCCGCGAGGCTCGTAGAAGAGGTTCTTCGTCACGATTCCTCACCATACTTCGCGGAGGATTTCGCCGTAACGCGCCTCACCTACTGGACACCCTATTTGCGAGTTGCAGCGGACGGATGACTCTGCGCCACATGAAGACCGAACTGAGCTGCGAACCACTCCACATTGTCGATTGGGTTCGTGATGCGCGGTACGCATTGCGGCATCTGTACGCCACACGTTGAGCACTTCGCCGAGACGGGAATACTGTTCTCGTCATACTTCATTTGCAGCTCTGGCAGCAGGGGCATGAGCAGATTGTAGCCCCCCTACAGAAGCCTGGTTCGGTGTCGTTCCTTGCTGCTCTGTGACTGCGCCACGTTTTAGGCGATCGAAGCAGGCTCTGCAACGCACGGGCCTATCCTGAGTGGGTTTAAACGGCACGGTTGTATCTGAGCCACATTCCGAGCATTTGATCTGTGTTTCGACCGTTCGCCAACCGGCTCTACCACGGAGGCCCTTACATGACTTGCAGTGTTGCGGATCGTTCACAAATCCCTTGTCCTTGAAAAATGCCTGTTCCCCCGCCGAAACACAAACATCATGCCGCAATCGAAGCACTTCACGTCCCTGTCAACAAAATCCACAACCCCTCCCGACTAATCGGGGCATGGATGAGCGAATTTCCAGCCTGATCGTCTGAAGTGTGTTCCCATTCGGGCGAAAGGTCAACCGCGATGCGAACCGGGAATGAGGACTGCTGGCATAGTGAAAACCCCGGCCTTGGCCGAAGGGCATCCTGGATGTCTAAGTCCTGCATCGGACCGATTTTATGTCTCCGCACCTTTCTTCCGAACTCATCAAGGGTCTTTGTGCCACGTTGCAGAAGCTTGACGAGGACTTTCCGTCGCAAACGGACGAACCCGTTGTCGCTGAGTTAAAGCGTTTCCTGCTTTTGCGCATAGCGGAACTGGAAGCCATCGAATCCGCCCGTGCCAACGAAGCAAGTGAATTGAATGGGCCGCCTAAGACAGACGACTCGCACTCGATTGTTTGGCTTCGACTGAAATCACGTTGACGGCTAAAGTTTCGACTTGCCAAGCTTTGCGAAGTGCGAGTTTTGGGAGTCCTCAACGGTCTCAGAAGACGGCGGCTTCCTGCCGTGATATCGCTCCACCAAAGCTGGGTCACAAATATGCTGCTGTTCAAATATGCGGAGTTCGGCCTCATCATAGGCCGTTGCCAGGGTCGCGATGCATCGCGGACAGATGGAGTCCACGGTTCCGTCCAGATTCGAGCGATGAGCGAATTTGAGAAGCGCAGCCACGATTTCAAACTCGATGGATGTTGATGTTTGGCGAACATTCTAGACCGTTGAGTTCGGAAAGTATGTTCGGTACGCGACCCAATTTATACTCAATGCGAGAGTCTCTCGGGTACGACCACATCGATAAGGCGACACTTCGCGACAACTTATATGTGCCTCAAGGTTACAAGGACCGAGAGGAACAGTTCCGCCAGATACGAACGTCAATGCTGCAGGTGCTCCGAGGTGAGCACCCGGTTCCCGTGACGATGGTCGGTCCAGTGCAGGTAGAAGAATCCTTGCAGGCAATCAAAGAACTTCCGCTGTCTCAACAACCCGTCTTGCTCCCTCCTCCTGGTACTGCATGACAAGCTGGAGTGTTGAATTGAGTCAGCAGGGGGGATATTGAGCAATGAGCTTTGCAAATCCAATCCGTCCGCTTCGTATGCAGTACCGATGGAAATGAGCAGCAACACGAGGCTGGTAGAACACGTCAGGTCTAAGCTTGCGCGTCATCGGGTCACGAGTGGTATCGCCATCGTTTGTTCGACGATTGCATTTCTTCGCTTACGAGACCAACATGTCCGAACCATCCAAGCGAACGAGAATTTGTCCCCGTGAAAACTCGTCGATTCGCAAATTGGAATTCCAGCTGGTCGAACCCTGGGGGATTATCGAACCGATTGGCGGCGGGTGGAATCGATATGATCCAGCTGACGTCAATCCGACGCTCTCAAATGCGATCTGTGGACTTCACCTAAGCCACAAGCAGGGCAAACTATGGGCTTGTCAAGCTTGTGTGTTGTTGGGGCCATATAAACCGGCATCGCACATGTGCTGAAGAACAAGTCGGCTACATTATCGTTCGGCTGGGTTTTATCTCTTTGATGGTCCGTTCAATTTCCTCACGGACACGACCCAACCTAACATCCAGGTCCGTTACATTCTGCCAGGACGCCCTCCCGAAATCGCATTCCTCAAGTATGTCTATTATGCAGAGTTGATAGCGTGTTTCTCTTTTTCGTCGATCTCGTGTCAGTTTTTTGTATTCATCTTTTGCCTTCTGCCTAATTTCTACGACCAGCGATCTGAGGCGTTCCGGCTTCTCAACATTGGAAGCCAGTTCCTCTGCTTCCTTCGTCATGTCGAGCAACGCATTCAGTGTCTCCAGATTGTCCATGCCACCTCAGGTGAGCGTAGATTATCTAGCTCTCTCTATCTTCTTCTTCAATCCGCTCGACGATTCGGCTTTCGGTCCTTGCGGTTGCCTCATCGTCGCAATGTGAGAGCCGGACGCGGGCAGCAAAGAACGACGCCATTTCCCCAAGGTGCTCGGGATTCGGACGAAATTCTGCCACGCAAAGGGAACATCTGTAATAGCCCGAGAATCGGCCATTGCGGTCTGTGGAAGCGGTGAGGTGCGGGGTTCCCTCATGCACAGAGTCTACGCCGGAAGTGAACGCGCTGCCGTTTCTTGAGCCCCGACTTCTGGACGAATGGCGCCGGGAATATCGAAGGAGCGTCTTTGGGCCTATGATGCTGGCGGACTGAATCAGATTGGCTGCGTCTACACTGCCCAGGGATTTGAATTTGATTATGTTGGTGTGATCTTCGGAACTGATCTTGTGTGTATGTTCCCGAGTCCGCCTCTTGGAAGGGCGATAACACAAAGTCGTTCGACTCCGTCGTAAAACGGTCGGGAACTCGCTTCACTCAGATGGTCCAGAATACGTATCGCGTTCTTCTCACACGCGGCATGAAGGGTTGCTATGTGACGTTTATGGACAAGAATACCGAACACTTTTTCCGTAGCCGCATGGAACTCGCCGGAAGTCGGGATGAGATGGTCCCATAGTACGCTCAGACACGCCGTACTATTTGCTCACGCCAGAAATTCAACAACCGTCGTTTTGTCCAGCTTTTCATGGTGGGTCTGGTTGCTATAACTCTTCAGACAGTCATAGCAGGACCCCTCACAAATATGGCCTTCGCATAGCTCTTTCGCTTTCGCGACTACCTTATGCGTCAGACGATCACTACGTCTTCGCTAGCGAGACCATGAAGGGAAAACAGCCCTATTGGCCGGACAACCTCATGAAGCGGCACATTCAACCAGTTGCAAAGGCGATTGGTATTCACAAGAAAATCGGATGGCACACTTTCCGGCACTCCTTCGGCACACTGCTGAAGGCAAACGGAGAGGATGTCAAAACCGTTCAGGAGCTCTTGCGACACGCGAACAGTCGGATCACGCTGGACGTTTACACACAGGCAGTGAATTCGAACAAGCGTGCAGCACAGAGCAAGGTTGTAAGAATGATCGTGTCAAACGTGGGTCAGACGGTAGAAGATAAATACCCGCAAACTGGGCAGTAGCGGGCTTATTGGACCTTTATCGGACCCTGATTTGATTGTCACTGTAGGTCGCCAATTGATTCTAAGATATTTGGAATCAATGGCGGGGACGACGGGGCTCGAACCCGCGACCTCTGCCGTGACAGCGAAAAGGAAGGTCGTAACTTACAGAAAACAAGCGTCACGGATGGCCTCTTTTGGCGCTGTAGGGAACGATCGGGAACCGTTATCGAACCCATATCAAACCCACGACCTCCCCACGACCTCTGCCCTTTTGACCTCTGCCCTAATCTCGCCGTACTTCTGCCTTAGGTCTTTCAAATTGAGAGGGATGTGGCGCCAATTGAAAATTCGATCAACCAACTCGCTGGCGAACACTCTCGAGAATCTCCTCTGAGAGTCGCTCATCTCGCACGGCGCGGGCCAGCGCGACTCCGCCGAGCAATGCGGCTGTCTGAAAGATCGCCTCTTTTCGGTCCCCGCCTTTCTCGGAGAGAATCTCTTCGAATCCGCGCTCGAACGCGGCTTTGAGTTCAGGGGTCGAGCGAGCCACCTCCTGGGCCAACGCGGCCATGGTGCAGCCGTCGCCTGGGTTATCCCGGTGCCACCGGCTTAGGTAGCGGTCAGCATACGCCTCTTTGTCCTTCTTGCTGTTGCCGCGCTGGATGCGCTCATGCGAAACCTTTATGCCATAGGCAACGGCAGCCGCCTGTAGTTCATCTTTTGAATCAAAATGGGCATAGAAGGCGCCATGCGTCAGGCCGGCGGCCTTCATCACCTCTCCCACGGTTACGTTCTCAAATCCTCGTTGCCGGAAGAGGCGAGAAGCCTCCGTCACGATTCGTTGATGCCTGGCGGCGGTTTCCTTTGCAGGGTAGCGCATTTTTTTGGAATCCTCCATCTATGATGGCCATCATATCACATGTATGACGACCATCCTGGTTTAGGGTCGGTCATCGAGGAGGAATCATGAAGCTCGCAGGCAAAAAAGCTCTCATCACCGGAGGCAATAGCGGCATCGGCCTGGCCACAGCCCGGCTTTTCATCTCTGAAGGCGCTGAAGTCGCAATTACGGGTCGCGATCAGCAGACGCTGGATGAGGCGGTCGCCGAACTCGGGCCGAAAGCGCACGGCTACCGCGCCGACGTTACGGTGGCGGAGGAGCGCGAGAAGCTCTTCGCTGAACTCTCCAAAGACTTTGTCAAACTTGACATCGTCTTCGCCAATGCCGGCATCTCTGGCAGGACACCGACTGGCACGACCGACCAAGCCATCTTCGAGAAGGTGGTTCAGACCAACCTCAACGGTGCTTTCTTTACCGTCAATTCAGCCGCTCCTCTCATGAACGACAACGGCAGCATCATCTTCAACGGATCAGTGCACAATTATCTCGGCCAACCGGGCGTGGCTGCCTACGCTGCGACCAAAGGCGGATTAGTCTCGATGGCGCGGTCCATCGCCGCTGACCTTGCGCCGCGCAAGATTCGCGTCAACGTGGTAGCCCCGGGAGCGACGAAGACTCCCATCTGGAGGCGCGGGCCGCGCGCCAATGCCACTCAAGAGGAATCCGAAAAGCTTTCCGACTTCCTCTCTTCCACGGTTCCACTTGGCCGTTGGGGCGAGCCGGAAGACCTGGCCAAGGCGGTGCTTTTCCTTGCCTCCGACGATTCGTCGTACATCAACGCGGTCGAGCTGATGGTGGATGGCGGACTGACGGGCGCTCCTTTCGGAGCTGCCATTCTTCGCGGCTGATGCTGGAGTGTGTCCCAGGCGGGCGAAGAGTTGCCGGAAGGTAAGCAGATGTAATACGGCCCACAAGCAGACAGCACGGCGTGAGGAGGAGTTTCATGAGCCCTGTTCTTTCCCAGTTCGTTGTACCTGTGACATTCGTTCATAAGGTCAAAGCAGACGGAGTCGAAGTTTTCTATCGTGCAGCCGGCGACCCGAGTGCGCCGGTGCTGCTTTTGCTTCACGGATTCCCGGCATCGTCGTTTATGTTCCGTGAGCTCATTCCCCGTCTGGCCGATCAATACCGGGTGATTGCTCCGGATCTGCCTGGATTCGGATTCACGGAAGTACCTGAAAAACGAGAATATCTGTATTCGTTCGAGGCATTAGCGCGCACGCTGGAGGCCTTTACAGATGCGCTCGGTCTCAACCGCTATGCGATTTATGTATTTGACTACGGAGCTCCAACGGGCTTCCGCCTGGCAATGGGCCACCCGGAACGAATTACAGCAATCATTTCGCAGAACGGCAACGCCTACGAAGAGGGGCTTGGTGATGCGTGGGGACCGATCAGGAAATATTGGTCTGCTCCCACGGCAGAAAACAGAGAGGTGCTCCGGCAAAACATCTTGACGCTGGAGGGAACCCGCTGGCAATACACGCATGGCGTAGCGCATCCGGAAGCGGTAGCGCCCGAATCGTACACATTGGATGCAGCTCTGATGGAACGACCAGGAAACAAAGAGATTCAGCTTGATTTGTTTCTGGACTACGCATCAAACGTGAAGCTCTATCCGAAGTTTCAGGAATATTTTCGGAACGCGAAGCCGCCGTTGCTGGCGATCTGGGGAAAGAATGACCCATTTTTCATTCCCGCGGGAGCTGCGGCATTTCGAAAAGATCTACCGAATGCGCAGGTCCAGCTCCTGGATACGGGTCATTTTGCAATCGAGACCCACGTCGTGGAAATCGTCGCTGCAATGAAAGTGTTTTTTGAAGTCTGCGGTGCTTCGCGCCGCACTGAGAAGGCGGCTCCGCTATGAAATCCTCTCCCCAATTGGTCACGGTCGCATCGGTGCACGGAGCCCGGGCTGACGGATATTGTTTCTCTCACGGATGAGTCAGGCTCGGACGGAGGCTATGTTCCAGGTTCCAATTACCATTTTGTTCCCTTGAGGGCCAAGTTCTCTCGAACCGCAGGTCAATGCCTGACCTCAGGAGCTGAACATCACCTTCGATCCGCCAACATAACCAAAATCAAAAAGGAACTCACCATGACCGAAGCTCTGTTCGAGCCCTTTACGCTCAAATCACTTGAACTGAAGAACCGGATTGCCATGGCCCCGATGACGCGCAGCATGAGCCCGAACGACATCCGGGCCGCAATGTCGCCGCGTTTACCGCGCGCGCGCCGAAGGCGGCACGGGCCTCATCATCACCGAAGGGACGACCATCAATCGACTCGCGGCTTCCAACAATGCCAATATCCCAACTTCCATGCCCCAGTCTCGATAGCCTTGGTATACTTGACTCTCACGGCGGCAGGGACAGATGCACCCTTCAAACCCCACACACGCCACCTCAGCGCCGGGAGATGCGGGAAATATCACAAATCTCCTTCTCAGCTGGAGCGAGGGTGATCGTTCGGCCTTAGAGCGCCTGACTCCTATCATTTACGACGACTTGCTGAGGCTCGCCCGGGCGCGTCTCAGTCGTGAACGTGGCTCCCACACTCTTGAACCGACCGCGCTCGTTCACGAATCATATCTCCGGCTCGCCGATCAGACTCGTTTACGGGTTGTGAACCGGGCACATTTTTACGCAGTTGCCGCCAACCTTATGCGGCGTGTCCTGGTCGATCACGCCAGAAAGCGAAATGCAGACAAGCGCGGAGCGGGCGTAAGGCTCACGCTCAAGACGGGCATGGATGTCGCTCATGAGCCAGATCCAGATTCTCTCGTTCTGGACGAGGCTCTGCGCAAGCTGGAAGCACTCGATGAACGAAAAAGCAAGGCTATCGAACTGAAATATTACGGCGGAATGACGACGGAGGAAATCGCCCTTGTGCTGGGAATTTCGGTTGCAACAGTGGGTCGAGAGCTGCGTCTTGCGCAAGCATGGCTCCGGCGTGAACTGTCGCACCCTCCCGCGTCAGGGCTTCCATGAAAACCGATCGCTGGAACCTGATTGAAGAGATATTTCAAGGTGCGCTTGAACGCCCCCTACCAGAACGACACGATTTCGTAATTCGAGCTTGTGGGGACGACTCTGAGTTGCGATCTGAAGTCGAGTCATTGCTGGCAAGCGATAGCGATGCGGCAACTGTACTCGACTCGCTGGTTGCCGGTGATCTTCGCAACATGGTGGACGGGGCTGCTCTGTCGGAGGTCGGACTCCGCCTGGGGCCCTATCGGCTCGTGCGCGAATTGGACAGCGGGGGTATGGGGGTCGTGTACCTCGGTGTCCGTTCGGACGATCAGTATTTTCAGATCGTCGCGATCAAACTAATACGGAGAGGGCTGGAGACGCCAGGGCTGGTTCAACGCTTTTTTGCCGAACGACAAATTCTCGCCGGTCTTTCGCATCCGAACATTGGTACGATCCTCGATGGCGGTGAAACGCCAGACGGCCGTCCCTTCATTGTGATGGAGTACGTGGAGGGCCAGCCAATCACACTCGCGAGCGAGACCCGCAGCCTGTCGATAAGACAACGAGTCGAATTGTTTAGGTCAGTGTGTTCAGCCGTACATTACGCCCATCAAAAACTAGTCATTCATCGCGATATCAAACCAAGCAACGTGCTGGTTACTCCCGAAGGGGTCGTTAAGCTCATCGATTTCGGAGTCTCCAAGCCCGTGCAACCCGAGTCGATGCCAGTCAACTTTCCCAAGACTCAGGACGGGCAGCGCCTGCTGACTCCCGATTATGCCAGCCCCGAACAACTTCTTGGAAAAGAACTCACAACCGCGACCGACATCTACTCGCTCGGCGTCTTGTTGTTTGAAGTTCTCACTGGCTCACGGCCCTACACGCTCAGTGATGTATCGCCGGCGACTGCGGAAAGGATCGTTTGTCAGGAGCAGGTACAAAAGCCGAGCAGCGTGGCAGGTCTTCCCGAACGCATGAGGCGGGAGCTTCGAGGAGATTTGGACACAATCGTGTTGACGGCGATGTCCAAGGATACATCCAGACGCTATCAATCAGCCCAACATCTCGAGGAAGACCTGTCACGATTTCTGCAAGGGAAACCAATACTCGCGAGGAAACCGACACTAATTTACAAGTTGAGCAAATTGATCGAGCGCCACAGACCGGCGGCTGCGATGACTGCCGCACTTATTGTTTTGCTGACGGCTCTGCTTCTCCTTCATCAAAGGCAACATCGCGCAATAGATCGGCAGGTCAAGGAAGTTGAAACGCTTGCAGATTCTGCGATCTCAGATCTTACGGAGAAACTTGAACAGTCTCCGGGTTCCACCGAACAGCAGGCGTCACTTTTCCAGAGTGCACTCAGCTACCTTGAGCAGCTGAGGCAGAGCGCTGGAAGCGATCCACGTCTGCTGCTGGAACTTTCACGGGCGTACGCCCGAGTCGGCGACCTTCAGGGTTCACCGTTCGTGGCAAATCTGGGTAACTCGGGAACAGCGATTAAGAGCTATCAGGAAAGCTTGCTCGCCGCCATGGAGGCCCGCAACCGATTGCCAGGTGAAGAGAGCACGGTCGCCGTTATCGAAGCCTATCATCGGCTCGGGGGGATGCAATCATTTTTGGGGAACGTAAAGGAAGCGCAGGATAACTACCAGAAATCCCTCTCGTTGGCTCTTGAATTTTCACTTGAAAGGCCCCAGGATCCGATTCGCAAGCGTCTCCTGACGATGTCGTACGCCGGAATTGGCGATGTCGAGCTGATAAGCCTGCAGCCCGACAAAGCTTTAGCAAATTTTCGTGAGGCATTCCAGATCTTCGGCGCAGTGCAAACTGGCGCCGAGGATCATGATCGAACACTGATCGACCTGCATCTCCGCATTGCAAGGGCGCTCAACGAATTAGGACCGCAGCAGGCGGCTCTTGCGAATGGTCGGCAAGCCATCGCAATCAGCGAGCATCTGACTCGAAGTTACCCTTCTTCGAAACCCTTAAAGAGACTCCTCTTCGCTGCGTTTCAGGACATTGTCCTGCCTCTTGCTGGAAGGGACATGATGAACGTCGGCGATTCCGATCAGGCCCAGATCTATGCGCGCAAAGCCCTTGATCTTGCAGAAGAGATTGTGGCAAGTGACCACAAGAACGTGCAGGCCCGATACGATGTGTCTTTGGCGTACGCAACAATGGGCGATTCATTCCGCATCGTTCAAAGGGAAACAGCGGGCGAATGGTATCGGAAGGCCATCGGTCTCTCAAAGGAATTGGCGCCGATGTACGGCGCGGAGGCGCGACACTGGCTTGCGATACGAGATGAAGATTTGGCAGAGGTATTGGTAAACAAGAACCAGGCTCAAGAACGGCTGCAACTGCTGCAGGAAGCGAATCCAATTCGGCAGGATCTGGCAAGGACAAGCCTTCATGGAAGGCTCCATCTGATGGGGTCCTACTGTAAGTTGAGCGACGCGGAACTGGCAGTGGGGAACCTATCTCAGGCGAAAACGTACGCTGACAAAGCGCTTCCGTTCCTCAGTGAATTCAATCCGGCTTCACCCAGCCTTCTTGTTTTGCGCGACGTTGGCCGATGTTACGAGAGTATAGGCAACGTTCAGCGACAGATCGCGAAGGATGCTCGTGTTACTTCAGATATCCGCCAAACCGCACTGGCAAATGCTCATCAGTGGTATGCCAGGAGCATAGGTGTTTGGAATGAATGGCGCAGACGCGGGGGCACAACTCCTGAAAGCGAGTTCGAGCGACATAAAGTAGAGCGACTTATTCAGAAATCTAAATGAGCGAGATGCGCAGCCGGCTACGCAATTCATAGTAGGGGTCCCCTCGTGCCGGAATCTTCGACACCTCGTCTGCTCGGCGCAACACAGCTCGTTCAGGAGCAGCAGAACGGAGCCCTCATCCTCGATACACGCACTGCAGAACAGTTTGCTTCGCTCCACATTCGAGGATCGCTGCAGATCAGTCTAGTGGGACATTTCGCGGCCTGGGCGGCCCTCCTGATCGATCGCGAACAAAAGCTCCTTCTCGTCGCCGAGGATTTGGGTGACGTCGAAGAGGCTGTGAGCCGTTTGAGCCGCGTTGGTCTTCACCTTATTGTTGGATGCTCGATCGCAGACGAAAACAAGTGGCGTGATCTCGGCATTGACCTTGCCTCAATACCTGTTCAGCGAACCGAAGACATCCGTAGCTCAGGGCAATCCGATTCAACCTTGCAGCTCATCGATGTTCGCAGCCGTGCCGAGTGGCTGAAAGGGAACCTACCCGGGGCGCTATCGCTGCCCCTACTCGATATTGACTCAAATATGCGGACGATCGACCCATCGAAGCAAAGCCTCATCTATTGCCACGAAGGGTTGCGTGCAACAACCGCAGCGAGCATCCTCCTGCGAAAGAGCAGCGCGCACATTGGCATTCTGATCGATGGGATCGAGGGCTGGCTGTCTTCAGGCCGACCTCTGGAAATGCCGTAGACTCGATCACATTCCCCTCCCATCATGTCGTCCGTTGCGCTCTTCTTCTCACAAAGAAATGTGCTGATAAGCGGAAGTCGATGATCGATTCCCGCGCGTACTTGCGCATTTCGAGGCAGAAGGAGAAATGCAATGGCCGCCAGATCAAATTCTCAACTCATGCACGTTCCAGAAGTCACTGCGCTGGAAATGCACTGGGTATCGGAGGGGTGGACACCTTCGCTCGCGGTAGAACACAACATCACAACCAAACGAGTTTGAGCCTGTCGAGGTTAGAGTCGAGCCTCGGTTCAAGGCGATTTCTCGCGGAACGGCTTCAGTGAAGACAAGGACCTACTGGCTCGTGGGCATGATTTGCTGGCTCATCGCATTCATGCTTTAAGGTCGCTGCGCATCGCGATTTCCGAACTTTGATGATCGACTTTCCGCGCGTTTTGCGCAGACCCATTGTAGAGGAGAGATTCAATGACGCTGGTTTCACCTATCCGCAATCGAGTCCAATCGCTGGACGAAGTAAGCAACCTCTGGGTCGGAAAGCGAGGCGGTTCGATCCTTTTTACCGTAACGCCGACCCCAGGCCACGTTAATCCCATGCTGGCCATCGCGTGCCAGTTGCGCGATCGCGGTCATTCGATCATTTTCAACACGTCGGACGCCTTCCAAAAGCAGGTGGAGTCGGAAGACATCCGCTTTGAGCCCCTCATAGGGAAGGCAAACTTCGACTATCGCACTTTCAACAAGTTCCTCCGTCAGGGCCAGATCCTTACTCCGGGACCAGAGGAGTTGATTCATGACAGCCAGCACGTGTTCGGTGACACGATGCTGCCTCAGTGTGACGGAATCAGGGAGATCTTGAGTCGCGAGCAGGTTGACTTGATCATGACCGACTTCGTCTTCTTTGGCGTTTTCCCTTTGCTTCTCGGACCGCAGACAAATCGGCCGCCGATCATCTCTGTGAGTGTTTCACCCGTCGTACTGAGCAGCGTCGACGCTTCTCCATTTGGCCCCGCCGTAACGATTGAGGAGAAGGAACGCAACCGCGAAGTAACCACGCAGTTCCAGACGAGTCTTAAACCCGCGCAAGATTATCTGAACGATCTCTTGCATGGTTACGGCTCCAGGAGTTTACCTAGGTTCTATCTTGATTGCATCTACACGCTGCCAGACCTGATTCTTCAGCTAAGCATCGAAGCGTTGGAGTTCCCCCGAACTGACATGCCAGACCATGTCAAGTTCGTTGGCCCTGTCCTGCCAAGATCCTCCTCGGGTTTCATTTCTCCAAGCTGGTGGAACAAGCTGGACGGCTCGAAGCCGGTGATTCTCGTCACGCAGGGGACCGTCGCGAATATCGACCTGAACGAACTAATCGGCCCAACGCTCGCGGGACTATCGGCAGAAGACTTCACCGTCATTGCCGCCACCGGCAGACCCGCCGGAGCGGTCAGCGTTCCGGTTCCACCAAACGCCATCGCGACTTCATACGTTCCTTTCCTCGAAATCCTCCCCAAGGTAGATGTTTTTGTCACAAACGGCGGCTATGGCGCTGTAAATCAGGCGCTGAGCATGGGCGTACCGCTTGTTATCGCCGGTGATACAGAGGACAAAGCCTTTGTGGCCGCTCGCGTTGCCTGGACAGGTGCAGGCATCTCCCTGGAAACCTCTCGTCCGCGACCTGAAGAAATTCGTCATGCGGTGCGCGAAGTCCTGCGGAACAACAATTACCGGTCCAGAGCGCTCATGCTTCAGAACGAATTTGCGGAATACAACGCACTTGAAAGCATTACCTGGCATGTCGAGTCATTTCTGTGGAGCGAAAAAAACGCTGAGGCGGCTTACGACTGCAGCAATAGCTGAGTGGAGGATAAACATGGCTCGTATTCCCTATGCGACGGCTGAGCAGTACGAGGAGTTGATGCAATACATTCGGCTTCTTCCCGAAGAGGCGGCTCCGACAAATTCTCTTCGCATGCTTGCGCACGCTCCCATCATTGGCGGTTCTGTCCTCAGGCTCATCTATAGCATCCTGGCAGAAGCGAACGTCGATTTTTCGCTGCGGGAACTGGCGATTCTGCGAGTAACACATCTTTGCCAGGCACGGCACGCGTGGATCCAGCACACCGCAATTGCAAGAACACTAGGGGTGAGCGACGCGCAAATCGCAGCGTTGGAAAGCGAAGAGACGCCCGCAGGCCTCTTCTCCGATCGAGAACATGCGGTAATTGCCTTCACTGACGAGGTTCTGAACGGTCCGCGTGTCTCCGATCGCACATTTGCGACGGTACAGAAAGAACTCTCCTGGTGTGAAATGGTGGAACTATTGCTTACAATCGGGTACTTCCGCATGATCGGGTCTTTGTTGACGAACCTGGATTTGTATCCGGCTTGCGCGCCAGAACTTCTGGAACTGGCGGCCAGCGCGATCGATTGAAGTGTCGCGTCTTCCACTGCGAGAAGCCAATACATCGACCCGCTGAATAACTGGGCGAGCGAAGGGGAATTTCTCTTCGCTCCGCTTTTACGCCAAGAATCGATCTGCCAACTACAGCTCGACCATGTACATTGGGAATTCATATTAGCTACCTATGCTGCGTCTGGAGGGAGATTCGGCATAGGACTGCTAAAGCTTGAACATCCGGATTTAGGAAGGCGCAGAACGGCATGATTATCTTCTAGACGGCGCAAACTTCCGGGATTAGTCCTCGCACGGCGGCGAGCGTTTACGAAAGCCTTCGCTTCACCTGGCCGTAAAACCGGCTTCGCGGAGACATCCCCGACCAGTACCGCTTCGATGTCTGGCAGCAGGGCTTCAATCGCGACGTAGCAGCCGGTAAAGTGCCCCAGTTGGAATTCATGTGGATCAGCTCCGACCACACCGGTGGCCCACCGAACTCGGCAGCCATGCAGGCCGATAACGACCTGGCCCTTGGCCGCTTTGTCGATGCCATTAGCCACAGCCCGATCTGGAAGGACTCGGTAATCTTCGTCGAGGAAGACGACGCGCAGACTGGCGTCGACCACGTCGACGGTCACCGCAGCCCGGGCTATGTGATCAGCCCCTACGTCAAGCAGCAGGTGAACACCGATGGCACCGGAGCTGGTGTCGTCGCAGATAGCACCTTCTACACACAGGTCAACTTCACCCGCACGATCGAGCAGATTCTGGGTATCACGCCCATGAACCAGAACGACCTTGTGGCCTCACCGCTAAGCGAAATCTTCATCGACAACCCACCAGTGAAAAACTTCCTGCCGTGGGCGCACGTGCCGAACGGCGTCCCGCTGAACTATGGCGTGACTCAGACTCCGACTGAAACCTCCATCCCCGGCGCAACCGCTTCGGTTAGTCCTCTGATCTATCCGGGCATGACCCCTGCGGCAAAGGCCCTGATGGCTGGCTGGACGAAGAAGAAGGCGGAGGTCTTCGCCGGCAAGTACCAGAAGCCGGACGCCGAAGATCCAGACACCGTCAACCACATGATCTGGTACGAAATGACCGCGTATAAAGTCCCGTTCCCCGGCGAGAAGAAGGTTCGTCCGGCGAGCGACTTCAACAAGGCTGCACCCACAAAGGCCGACGACGACGACGGCGAATAAATCGCGTTCCGGCTGTAAAGGCCCTCTCCCCAATCACCGGGGAGAGGGCCTTTCGTTCACGCCTCAACCGCAAAGCAACTCTTTTGCGAGTAAATCATCTTCAAAGAACCCATTGGGCTGTCATCGCCAATCGACGCAATGGACGGACACTCCAGCGTGGCTTCCGATCAAGGACTCTGGATCAGCCGAGGTGCGTGTGGAAGAAGGCCGCAATAAGGCGTTGCGCACGTTCAGGGCACATCCACGTTTTTGTTCGCACTTGGAGGAGGGCGACCCTTCGACGTTTTGTGCCGTGTTCGTGTGTAAGGAAGTCTACGCGGAGATTCTTGTAGAAACGCAGAACTTGACCGGATAGGCGGGCCGAGCCGAAAGCGCAGTTTCAGTCTCTTCAATGCGACGCAACAGGATATCGCGGAGCCTGCTGGCGTATTCGTTGTCCATCCCCAGATGCGAGCGCTCTTCCAGCACATCAAGAGCATAGCGGAGTTCCGTCGCTAAATCGGGATTAAGCATGGTGTTCATGATGGCACCATTTTAGCGCGTCCGCCGATCTCATATTTACGGGTTTTTCAAGGCCGCTCCGGACGGGCAATAAGGAAGACCGGCGTTGTGTCATTCCGGCGTATCCCCTAATCTGCTGCAACTACAGCCACGAGTTTGTGTTCACATGCCAGCCAAGGCCGAGCCTGTTCCTCTGTCATGTTGACATCGAAAAAGTAGTGACCCCCATCGTGTATCTTGCTCATTACGCGACGAATGTCTCGCTCATGTTTCTGTGTCGCCAAAATGACGTTCATAAAGGACACCGTTTCGTATTGACTTTCGAAGCTTGTTCTTCCAAGGTGTCGATCCGCCCGTCTCCATGATGGTTGACTCGTACTCGTAATGTCCCGTGCCCCGCCTGAATCCGACGACCTTCATCATGGAAAATCGCAATTACTTATCCTCAAACGGAATTCTAATCTACTCGTTGCACCAGACAATCGGATAACCTCATGACACGTTCCGCATCCGCGAACCATGGATGAAGAGCCGCCGACATCCGATTATGCAGAGGGCTGGGAGGAAGTGGTCCGCTCCAAGTGATTCTCATCACATTAATGCCGTCGACATCCACTACATTTTCATGTTGCACCGCTCAATGTGGGTTTGGATTGCTCGGAACCTTTTAATCTGCGCGGCGTATTATCTGATGTGCAATTCGTGTATCTCTGAGATCGATGGCGGATCGCGCAAAGAGCCATGCTATGCAAGGAAGCTGCGGAACTAGATGGCGATCGGAAACCTCGCCTAGTAATGACACGGTTTCGGCTGTGGAATACCGTACTCTGAATCCGCCGCCTGAAGCGTCCCCCAACTCAAATTTCGTTTACAACCTGCGCAACGGGGGCAGCGACTCAAATGCGTTCTACGCCGAAACAACGAAGTTCGCAGAGAAGATCCTAGCGCAGATCGATGAGCATGCCGGCCCGATCCTGGATGGATATTGCCACCACTTGCGCGTCTACAACGAAGAAGCGCCTCGCAGTCGTGGTGAATACGTAATGGAGTTTCTCACTCTAGGGATGGCTCTCAGAAGATACGAAGCGGCTGCGCAAGCGACATCAAGGTGGGTCGTTACACTGGCTCAGTGTCTCATCTTGTTGCGTCGGCATATTCCGATCTTTAAGGTTCCTGCAGATTGGTTGCGGGCAGGATTGTCCCGCCATTTCTTTCTTCCGTCAATCCAAAGCACTCGAGAGTGTGAACCGTTAACACGAAGTGATGCGGAGCAACCAGGGGCTCGATCTCCATCGGCGAGGCTTTCGCCACTCATCCGTTGGCTCAGAGCGACAGGCGAATATGAGCAAGAGGCTCTTCGTCTCAGGAACTGGCGCAATTATCTGGCTACTCTTACAACTGACGATGCCCATCATTGCATGGGCGCAGCGGTTGAGAATTTTGATGATTTCGCCTGTGAGGCCGCATCCAGGCTCGGTCCCTTCACCAAAGGTGTGAACCGATTCCTCTTCGGTGAATATGCTCGCCGTGGCTGCCGCGAAGATCAGATCTTCTGTGGCAGGCCGCCCGTGGAATATCACCTGAACATGCTGGCTGCCGAAGTAATGAATCGGGGCCTGCAGAATTCGTTCGAACGTACGACGCGCAAGGTCGTTCTGGTGCCGGCGTGCATGCGCGGAGCAAAAGCTGCAATCTGTAAATCCCGCATCCACGGGGTTGATATGACATGTATGGCCTGTGACCCGGATTGTGCTGTGAACCATATTACGCAGCACATGCGTAAATTGGGCGCAACAGTCTATCTGGTTCCTCACTCCAGCGGCTTCAGTCGATGGCTCGCTCGCTGGGAACGTGAGCCAGGCGTCGGTGTGACCGCGGTCGCCTGCATGCTGAATATTCTGCCAGGTGGATACAACATGCGCTCTCGCAGAATCGCTTCGCAGTGCCTTCCGCTGGATTATCCGGGCTGTAAGAAGCATTGGGACCCGAAGGGATTCGCCACGACCATAAACGAAGACCGGCTGGTTCGGATTATTGTGGCAGCCAGGCCGTAACGTGGGGCGCGGTGCAATGGACTATACTGCCGCCTGATCTTCGACCCGAGTTCGCCGAGCCTGATGCGATTGCTTCTCGAATGTCGGCCAGCATTTGCAAATCCAATTCACCTGGACGTAAAACCGGCTACCTGGAAAAGTGAATTCCAAGCTGAGCACGGGTTGGAGACCATCTGGACGCGTAGGCGACTAGAACGAAGCCGCTGGCGGCGGACACTGCCTTGACGTGCAGCTATGAGCAGCAGTGGCTGCGATAGGTTGATTCACAAGGAAGGAGATCCTTGTGACCAACTTACGCAAGCGGATGCTGGAAGAGCTCCAGCGGCGCAACTACTCCGAGAAGACGATTCGCGGCTACTTACGTACCGTTGAGCAGTTTGCTAAACACTTTGGAAAAGCACCAGACAAGCTGGGACCAGACGACCTTAGAAGCTATCAGGCCTATCTGCTCACGGAGCGCAAGCTGGCGGTGGGAAGTGTGGTGGCGCGCGTAGCCGCGTTGCGGTTCTTTTTCGTGCGCACTCTCAAGCGGCGCGAGTTCTGGGAGGACTTGCCGTACCCGAAGGACTCGAAGGACCGGCGTCGACTACCGACGGTGCTCAGCCTGGAGGAGGTCGCCCGGCTTATCGATGCCGCCGGCAACCTGATGCATCGGACCATGCTGATGATGCTGTACGCAACCGGCCTGCGGCGGGCCGAGTTGTGTCACCTCAAGGTGTCCGATATCGACAGCGAGCGCATGGTCATTCATGTGCGTGAGGGCAACGGTGGCCGCGACCGCGATGTACTGCTGACCCCGAAGCTGCTGGAGACGCTCCGCGAGTACTGGCGCTGGATGAAGCCCAAGTCCTATCTGTTTCCGGGTACGGTGAAGGGTTGGCGAGCCGACGTTCCCATTACAGAGAAGATCGTCTGGCAGGCGGTGAACGAGGCCGCCAAGCGTGCCGAGATCACCAAGCATGTATCTCCGCATTCGCTGAGGCATTGCTTCGCAACACACATGCTGGAAGCTGGCGCCGACCTGCGCACCATTCAGGTGCTCCTGGGACATGCCAAGCTCGCTCACACCACCGTCTACCTGCACCTGTCCCGGCGACATCTGCAGGCAGTACCAAGTCCGCTCGAAGCCATCGAGGTGGCCGACATAGTACGTCGAACGGGCAACAGTTTCTGGGAACAGCAGCAGTCGCATCTTGCATGGCCGCATCGCAAGGTGCTCGATGCCATCGCTCGCTGCCGCACCGCGGCACTGGGCGGTCTTCGCGATCAGTGCGTCCGCTGCGGCCATCAGGCTATCTCCTTCAACTCGTGCCGCAATCGGCACTGCCCGAAGTGCCAGGCCAACGCGCGCGCAAAATGGCTCGCAGCGCGCTCGGCAGAGTTGTTGCCCGTGCCGTACTTCCACGTCGTCTTCACGCTGCCGCACGAACTGTCGGCGCTTGTCCTACAGAACAAGCGGTTGCTCTACGACCTGCTCTATCGCACCAGCGCGGCGACCATGCTCGAACTGGCTCGCGATCCGAAGCACCTCGGAGCCGACATCGGATTTCTCGGCGTGCTCCATACCTGGGGACAGAACCTCGAGCATCATCCCCATGTCCACTACATCGTTCCCGCCGGCGGCCTGGCTCTCGACGGGTCCAGGTGGGTCGATTCCTCGCCTCGCTTCTTCCTGCCGGTGCACGCACTGAGCCGCGTCTTTCGCGGCAAGTTCGTCGCTGGGTTGAAGCTGCTTGTCGCCGAGAACAAGCTTCAGTTCCATGGCTCACAACGGCATCTGGCCGCTCTCGGCGGGTTCGCCAGGTTCGTCCGGCAGTTATATCGACAAGACTGGGTCGTCTACGCCAAGCCGCCGTTCGGCGGCCCCGAACATGTTCTCAACTACCTGGCCCGCTACACCCATCGCGTGGCCATCTCTAACCATCGCCTCGTGGCCTTCGCAAACGATCGCGTCTCCTTCCGCTGGCGAGATTATGCTCACGGCGGCAAGAAGAAGATCATGACCGTTTCCGCTCATGAGTTTCTACGCCGCTTCCTGCTTCATGTTTTGCCGGGTAGGCTTGTTCGAATTCGGCACTTCGGTCTCTTCGCTAACCGTAGACGGAATGCGGCGCTTGAACGCTGCCGCGCTCTGCTCGGCATGGCTGCATGCGTCGATCGGCCCGAGCCACCAACTCCGCGCTGTCCAGCCTGCTCCGGCATCATGCTGGTCGTCGAACGGCTGACCCGCGGCCAGCTTTACTTCCGCGCAGGCCTGACCGCATCCGAGACTCAGAGGTTCAGCGATGACACTTCCTGACGGCCTCTATGCTTACCCGGCCACTATCCATCGTTCATCACTGCGGGCCACAGCACGCAACGCAGGGCTGCGTTTCAACTTCGATGGCCACCCTCACAACGCGCATTCGACAGTGCAGCACCAGCCCAGATTTCCCTCCGGAAACGCAGCTCGCTGCACCCGAGACCATCGCTCCCCGTCCTCGCGGAATCCCGCCGGCCTTCTTGCCCTCATTGAATTCCCATAGCCATATCACCGCGTCCGTCACACCAGCGACTTACTCCAAACGGCCCTATCGAAACCGCCCCGGTTAAAGGAACCGGACTCAATCTTGCCTCGTCTGCCAGGGCGGTCCCGATAGGGTTCTAACGTTTACGATGACTAATCCCCAAACCTCGAATTGTTGGGGCCACGGGGCGTCCCTGTAAATGCTACCCACAGGGCGTGAAGCTGCGGGTGAACAACGAGAAGCGAGCGTCAGTAAACTCTGCTCGCAACCACGGATGTGCCCGTGGAGTTGGACTCAATGCTTGTGGAGCGCAACAATACTTCGAAGTTGCGAAGGGATCCATCGGGACGAGTCGCAAGCCGGAGCACTGGTGCGATCACATCCTGATGCAAGAGCGCCTCTGCTGCCGCCTGGGTTCCGGCTACATCCAGTCCCTGCAGAAGAAGCAAGTGGCCGGTGCGGTTCAGATTTGGAAGATACGCAACGAGGGCGAAGGTCTCGTGTGCCGGCTCGTTCCAATGGCTCTCGTAGGATTTCGGTTCACCCGGCTGTGGCTTGCTGTTAATAATCGATGCGCCTTGCATGCCCTTGCTGTAGACAATCCTGAAGTTCGTACTGGTGTCCGCAAGCGAGGCCCAGGGATTGCTTCCCACCGAGCCGATCAGGATTGCGTTAGAGTTTTTCAGATCGTCGAGACGCACATCGCGCGGGAAGCGGAGGAAAGTTCGCTGCGCATTGTATTCCGGAAGCCGCGCCAGGGCGGCCCCGATCTGAAAGTCAACGAAGCTGGTGAACTGCTGGGAGCGCATGTCGTCAGCGCTATGGGAATCGACTCCGGAGAGCGGAAGCCCAAGGTACTTGCCGTCGATATAGTCTGCAAGTGGCACCGTTTGATGCGAAAGATCTTCGAGGAGATTGAATCCCGCATCCGCGGGCACAATGTAGGTGTTCACCGGACCGCCGAAGAGTGCGGCCCAGAGGGGGTGGGCTGGTCCCTGGATGGGATGCGAGGCGAAGGAGCGGTTTGCGATAAACCACGTGAGAAAAATGAGTACCGCACTATAGACAATTGCCCCGGCTGCTGCGAGAAGACGAAGCTTCCATTTTGCCGGAGGCGAATGGGGTGCGGCAGGAGCAGTCGCGAACCGCGGAGTTTCTTCCACTCGAATTCCTACCGACAAGGGAAGCTTGCGTGCTTCGGGCAGTGTGTCTACATCCGGCAACCTGACGAACGTTGGGACATAGCCGCCATGAGGAATAACGACGCGTATCCGTTCGGCGATGCCCTCATAGGCAAAGTGTTCTGCGAGGCGTTTGCGTAATTGGCGGGCATAGTTGCGGACGATGTTGTCCTCGACGGTGCTGTAGCCCGAGCGGCGATCAAATACGTGCACTCCGATCTGGTGTTCGCTTATTTCGTTTTCCCTTCCCTCGATGGTTTCGGCAACGACAAAAAGCAGAAACTTCGACAGAAGGGGGGACCTGGAAAAATGAGGTCCGGCAACAATGCGTTCTGCGAGACACCAGCGCGGGTCATCGTGAAACCAATGAGGCGATCCTTGCGGGGACCACGACTTGTTTTGCTCGTCCGGGATGTGGCTGATATGTGCCATGACCGTCGTCTCCATGCGGGCTTGTGAGCGGAATGCCTCTAGAGGCTAAATTCCCGCTGTCAACGAGAGATGAATTTAGGCAAAACGGGGGAATGAGAACGAGTCGTTCACAGAGATTTTATATGTTTCAAAAGTCTCTTTGATTCAACATGGTAAGCCAAAAGTTTACAGGTGTATACACGTGTCTCACGTAGGGTAAACACTTCACCCAGCGCTGGAAACGCCGTACCTTTTGGCTGGCTGGGTACCCACCAGTCCCGATAGAGGTCTGTCCAGCCGCTGATTCTTCCCTATGGAGGCAAAAATTGAAATCTCAGATGTATTCCAGAGTCGCGTCCCTATGGTTACCGGTTTTGAGTCTGCTTATCTTCCTGGGTCTTCCTGGTCGCTCGATGGCTCAGCTCGATCGCGGCGAGATCACTGGAACAGTCGAGGATGCGACCGGCGCGGTGATCCAAAACGCAAAAATTGTGTTGACCAACAATGCAACCAACGTAAGCACCACGACCAAGTCTACGCAGACCGGCACCTATGTTTTTGACAACCTGCTGCCCGGCGAGTACACGGTCGAGGCGTACGCGGGCGGCGGATTTGAGAAATATGTGGTGCGCGGGGCCTACGTCCATGTGCAACAGGTTATGACCGTGGATGTTCATCTCGCCACGGGCAGTGTGCAACAGAGTGTCAGCGTAACCGCCGCAGCCCCGCTGCTGGAGACAGAGAATGCGGCGGTTGGCCAGACAATCGGCAACCAGCAGTTGAACGATTTGCCGCTTGCAACCCGCGATTGGGGTTCGCTGGGGCAAATGGCCGCCGGTGTCGCGGCGGCTGCCCCCGGAGGGGTCACGGCCGATGCGGGCAGTTCTGAGAGTGCTTACTATTCCGTAAATGGCGGGAATGTTTGGCAAAACGACTTCCGCTTGAACGGGATCAACGACAACATCGAGTTTTATGGCGGCAACTACACTCTGACCAATGCCGCGATCGTTCCGCCGCCGGATGCCGTGCAGGAATTCACGCTGCAAAGCGGAGATTTCAATGCTGAATTCGGCCATTCTACAGGCGGCATCGTCAATGCGGCGATCAAATCGGGGACCAACCGGCTCCACGGCGACCTGTGGGAGTTCGTACGCAACAACGACTTGAACGCCAATTACTACTTCAATAACGTAAATGGCGTAGCCAAGCCGGTTCCCGAGTATCACCAGAACCTGTTTGGAGTGACGGCAGGCGGCCCGGTTCTGATACCTCACGTGTTGAACGGCAAAGACAAGACCTTCTGGTTCTTCGATTATCAGGGAGGACGGTATGTGTTGCCGGAACCTGCGGGAGGAGAGACCGTCCCTACCATGAATATGATCAACAGCGGATTTTCAGATCTTCAGGACAACATCACATACAACAGTGGCTCTGCGACAGACGCGTTGGGACGGGCATTTCCGCACGGTACAATTCTCGACCCGGCCACCACACGCCAGATTCCGACGAGTGGCGTGGACCCGATCACGGGGTTGACCGGCACGGCGGGTAGTTATGTGCGCGATCCCTTCTACAATTGCTCGTCTGTTGGCTGCCCGAGCTTCACCGGCAATAACATGACGAACTTCACCACCTCCACCCAGGAGGGGTTGCTGAATGTCATTCCGGCATCGCGCCTGGATCCGAATGCGGTTTTGTTGCTGGGTGTGTATCCAGCCCCGGAAACTCAGGGAACCCTCGTCAATAACTTCGCCAGCTATGTCCCGATCGAATACAAAAACACGAACACGTGGGATATACGCATCGACGAAAACATCAATGCCAACAATATGCTCTTCGGAGTGTTTGATCGAAGCCTGTTTGCAGTCGTCGTTCCCTCAAACCTGCCGGGCGTGGCCGTGGGAGAAACCGGTGGCCGCAACGACAGCCTGCCTGCCTACGCATGGGCCGTGGGTTATACACGCATCATCACTCCCACGCTCACCAACGAAATGCATGTGGGCATGGTCCACAGCGACAAGCTGCAGCAGTCTTTCTATGGCAATACCTTTGGAATTCCCGCAAAGTACGGCATCCAGGGTGTTCAGCAGGTGGCGAATAACGGCGGCCTTCCGCCTATCACCATCAGTGGACTCACCCACATCGGCGTGGGCAACTACACTCCCACGCTGCAATATGTCTGGAGCATCGAGGGCGTAGACGGCATCACCAAGGTATACCGCAATCACACGTTCAAGGCAGGAATCCAAATCGACGATCTGCAGGGCAACATTTCGCAGCCGCCGCAAGGACGAGGAGACTTCAGCTTTAACGGGCAATACACTGATGTTCCCAACAAGAACAGCAGCCTGAACGGGATTGGCGATTTACTGCTGTCCCCGATACCGTCAACCGTTGGCGGCGTCGACTATGTGGGAGGAATGAACGGCTTTTCCGGATCAAATATTGCTGCCACAGACGATCACCGCTGGTACTGGGGCGCTTATGGCCAAGACGATTGGAAGGTCACTCCCCGGCTGACTCTGAATCTCGGGTTGCGGTGGGATTACTTCACGCCCTATGCCGAGACGCGCGGCTACCAGGCGAACTTCGTCCCGGTTGGCGCAAACGGCACTAGCGGGACCTACTACATGTCGAAGCAGGGCTGTGCAGTGGCGCGCTCGGCGGCATTCAACACTTTGCTCACCGCCAGCAACATCACCCTGGACTGCGTCTCAAACCTCACTCTGGGCTCTGCACAGAAAACCAACTTCGCGCCGCGGGTGGGATTTGCGTATGGCGTGACGCAAAAACTGGTCGCACGCGCTGGGTTTGGCACTGCCTACGGAGCGCTGGGCAATCTTGGCTATGGAGGCACGCTGGGAACCAATTACCCATTTGTGTATACCCAGACTTTTCCGAGTCCCGATTCGCAGCATCCGATGCTGCTACCAAACGGACAACCGGCGACGATGGAGCAGGCATTTACTCAATACAACTTTCAGAATCCGGCGGTCAGCACCGGGTTGGGATTGGATCTCTATGGCCGCCAATACAACTTCCAGACGCCCTATATCCAAACCGAAAACCTGACCATTCAGTATCTGCTATCGCCGCACGACTCGGTCCAGGCAGCGTACGTAGGAACGCAGGGCCGCCATCTGGACAATCTCGGATACAACAATGGCAACACGCAGATTCTTCCGCCGGGAACGAACTCCCAGCTTTACATTCCCTTCCCGAGCTTTGCGCGAAATGCGACCTACGAAACCACCAACGCGATCAGCGGCTATAACTCGCTGCAGGTCACGTATGAGCATCAACTCAGTGCCGGTCTTTACCTGCTGGGCAACTACACCTGGAGCAAGTGCATGAACGACCAGCACACGCAGGCGTCGCAGAACCAGCAGTATCGTGCCGAGTGGCTTCCGGGATTCGGAATCCGGAAGGACTACGCGCTCTGCGACAGCGATGCCACAAACATCATTCACATCGCAGGCACCTACGACCTGCCGTTCGGTCATGGACGCGCATTCATGGCCAGCGCCAACAGGGCAGTGGACGCGCTGCTGGGCGGATGGATGATCAACGGCTTCTATACGCATCAGAGCGGGCAGCCTTTCACGATCAACTGTCCGGTAGCAACCACTGCCGATTTTGGTTGCTTTGCAAACGTAGTGCCTGGTCAGGGTCTCTACACCGGGGGGCGGAAGGTCGCGCAGTGGCTGAATCCGAGTGCTTTTGCGGAACCGCCCACGGCGACTGCAATTGGCCAAACCGACTACAGTCCGCTCGGCGGCGGCCAGGAGCAGGCGCGCGGACCAAACTTTAGCAACCTGGATTCGTCGATCATGAAGAACTTTCGCATCAACGAAACGACGCGTTTCGAGTTCAGGGCAGAGGCTTTCAACACGACCAACACGCCGCCTTTCGCGCAGCCGACCAGTCAGCTGAACTTTACAACCGCGAAGTTCAGCAACATCTCGAGTACCAAAAACAGCAATGAGAACTTTGGCGCTCGCACGCTGCAGCTGGCGCTTAAATTCTTCTACTAAGCGAATTTGATGTGCTGCTGAGTGTCAATCCGACCCGCATCTGCCTGCGAACTGGCCACGGATGCGGGTCGATTTTTTCAGGCCAACGACCTCTGCGCGATGCCGGCCGCGGGCGCGCCGAAGGAGTGTTCTTGTCATCCCTTAAGCCATGGACAGAATCCGTCTGTCTTCTGTTCTTGATTTTCTCGGCGCTGGGACTAGCCCAGGAGAAAACAGCGCCAGACTTGGTTCTCACCGGTAAGATTACGGGAGCGCAGAACAAAACATATTTCGAGGTTCCCTTCACCGTACCAACAGCTACCCACCGCATCAGCGTGGATTTTCAGTACACAGGGAAGGAAGAGCGCGCAACCCTCGATCTAGGTGTATTTGACCCAAAGCGTTTTCGCGGAGAGAGCGGCGGCAACAAGAGCCACTTCACCATCAGCGAGACCGATGCGACCCCTTCCTATTTGCCCGGTGCGATTCCGGCCGGGCAGTGGCATCTTCTTATCGCCGTGCCAAATGTTCGCCCGCAAGGTGTCGCTCGCTATCGCGCCGAAATCCGCTTCAATTCGCGAAACGAGGATGCCAGCTTTGCGACCATGCCGCTGGCGACGGGAACTCGCTGGTATCGCGGTGATTTGCACATGCATACGGCGCACAGCGATGGCAGTTGCGCCAGCCAGAGCGGCAAGATGGTTCCCTGCCCGGTCTTCCTGAGTGTGCAAACGGCGGCTGCGCGTGGCCTGGATTTCATTGCAATCACCGACCACAATGCTGACTCGCAATACGACGCTGAGCGCGAGTTGCAGCCCTACTTCGATCACGTGCTTCTGATTCCGGGGCGTGAGATGACGACGTTCCACGGGCACCTCAATATGTTTGGGGTCACGCAATTTGTTGACTATCGCCTAGGTACCGGAGCGCTGGACTTGAACGCGGTGTTGCGGGATATCGAGTCCAAGGGCGGAATTGCATCCATCAATCACGCCGAAGCGCCGAATGGCGAAGTCTGCATGGGTTGCAGATGGGAGGCGGCAATGGAGACCGACGTGAATCTCTTCGCGGCCGTCGAAGTCATCAACGGCGGCCAGATCATGCTAACAAGCGAAAAGTATTGGGATGCCCAACTTCGCGACGGCCATCGCCTAGCGGCGATTGGAGGCAGTGACAGCCACAATGCGACGCATCCGCCGGGGCCACCGGGATCAATCGGTTGGCCCACGACCGCGGTTGAAGCCGATGAGCTCTCCGTCGCGGCCATCCTCCGGGGCATTCGTGCCGGGAGAACTTTTGTGGATCTGACAGCCTCTCATGACAAGCAGATTGACATCGAGGCCGATTCCGGCAGCGCTCACGCGCGCATGGGTGGAACACTCACCAATGCCGCTCCCGCGCGGGTCCACATCGGGATACCTACTGCCGGCTGTGCGGGCTCCGTGGTTCACCTACTGCTGGATGGCAAGGAGGCGGCCGCGCCCGCGTCTGTGGCTATGAGCGGCGTAGGGGCTTCGTCGACGTTCGACCTCACGGTTGGGCCGGGAAAGCATTGGCTGCGCTCGGAGGTGCGGGACAACAGCGGAACGTTGCTGCTAGTGAGCAGTCCACTCTATATCAATCTTCCCAAGTAGACGGAACATTGAGATAGGTCCACGGAAGTCTTCGTTCAAGTCGGCTTCTTTTTACCGATCGACTCTAGTTCAGGTGGGCGTATAACCGGCTTGTCGGAAAGGTGGTTGCTACCGATCGACTCGTACTTGCCTTCCCAGAGAGCGCAAAATCGCCATAAGCGGCCAATCGGTTCCCATTTTCATTCAGGTGTGGCTAAGTTTCCTTATCTCGGCAAGGATCTTGAAGAGACGCTTAGAGAGCCGCAGGAGACGATTACGCGCTGGACCGTTTGGGAGAGAACGGCGGAACATTTCCATGACGTGCTGAGCGGCGATCAAGGCCTCGATGAGGCCATCGAGGCTTGCCCGTACGGGTGTGGCAGATGATTTAGGTTGCGGTGCCAGATGCCTGGGTTGGGAACGAGCCAACTGGAACTCGCGTTCGAGATCGGTGAGGGCGACATCGACGTAACGCATGGTCATACCCGGATCGACGTGGCCGAGTAATTTCATCAGGACGGGGAAGCTGACGCCGGAGCGAAGCATCTCCGTGGCGTAAGTGTGTCTGAACTGATGAGGGACGATGCGAGTCGAGAGTCCGAGGGAGTGGCAGACCTGATGCAGGTAATCGCGGAGCTGAACCAGGATTGCAACTTTGCTTCCGGGTCGCGCCAGGAGCCGCCCATCGGGAGGCAGCGGGTCGAGGGCGCGGAAGAAGCGCAAGCGGTGAACGAGGTCACAGCCGAAGGCATCGACGGGAACCATGCGCTCGGTTTTAAGTTTTCCGAGGGGGACATGAATCGCCCATTGGTTCGGCGCCGTGGAGCGCAGACAGTCATAGGAGAGATCGACGGATTCGCCGATGCGCATGCCGGTCGAGCGGAGCAGGAGGAAGACATTTCCGCCGAGATCGTTGCGGCGCGTGAACTCCTGCTGGAGGAGTTGATCCTGTTCGGGGGTGAGCGGTCGCGGCAGAGTGTGGGGCGAGCGTGGAATATCCTCGCGCAGCAGCAAGTGGGCCAGTTCAGCGCGATGGCTAGTGCGAGCCAGCTCATGGAAGATGGTGCGCAGGGCGAAGAGCCGGCCGATGCAGGTTGCGGTGCCCAGAGGTGGATTTTGAGCGCGCATGTGCGCCATCCATCCGAGGATATGAGGATCGCGGCGCAGTTGTTCGAGACGCGTAATCTTCGGGTGTTTCGTTCCGAGATAGACGAGGAAGCTGCGCACCACGATGTCGTAGTTGCGCTTGCTGGACGAAGTGAGTGCGGTGCACATCGACTCGACCGCGTGCGCGAAGACCGGCGCCAGGGGATGCTGAAGCGGTGGGCGGCGCCAGCGCATCACTCGATCCTCGGCTGAGGATGGATACACTGGGCTGCAGCGCGGGCGTACTGGAGATAGACATCCTGCGGAGAGACCTTCACGTAGTGCATGGTGGTCTCGATGTCGGCGTGGCCCATCAGCTGCATCAGTGCGGGCAGGCTGATGCCGGCGCGCACCATATCCGAGGCGAAGGTGTGTCGGAAGCGGTGCGGATTGGCCAGTTGGACGCCGGTGGTGCGGCGATGATGGCGGAACAGGGAGCGTAATCCCGCCGGTGTCATGCGTTGGCCGCGAGCGGGCCCTTTCAACACCACGAACAGTGCCGCCGAGCAGGGATCGGGGCGCTCCACGCGGAGATAGTGATCGAGCAGTTGCGTGGTTTCCGGCGCCAGGGGCAGCAAGCGCAGCTTGTTCCCCTTGCCGCGCACCCGAAGCTGCCCTTCGGAGAACAGCACATCATCACGGTTCAAGGCCATCACTTCGGCGGAGCGGAGCCCCTGCATCAGCATCAGGCCGACGATGGCCAGGTCGCGCGCGTTTCGAAAACTGGACCAGAAGCGCGCCACTTCATCGACCGAGAGAGGAACGATGTTGAGCCTGGGTTCCCGCACTCTGAGTCTGCTCAGATCGAACCTGGGGCGTCCCAGGCCCATCGGCCTGCGGTGCAGGAAGGGCTGATGGAAGCCGTGCGCGACCTGACATGGAGCATTAGGGAACTGATTACGGATAGCGCGATCGGCAGTGGCGGTGCGGTCGTTGATGGTGGAGGCTGAAGGCAGAGGTCGGAGGCTCGATTGGAAGCGTACGTAATCGAACAGAGTCGACTCAGTGAGGTCCGCGGCAGAGATTTCGCCCGTGTGATGGACGCTCTCCCACCAGCGCACGAAGTGCAGCAGGCTATGCGCGTAGCTGTAGAGGGACTTGTCTGCGAGGCGGCGGACATACTCGCGGTCGAGGTACCGATTGATCCACGCAACGCCCTTGCCGGTGGATTGCTCGACCACCTGAATCGGACTGTGTGCGCCCGTAGAAGTCTTCTTCGAGATGACGCGGAACTTCATGGCTGCGCGGCCTCCACGAGAGACTGGAATTGGTATAGCTCTCCTCCTTCAACGAAGAAGGAGTTGGGATCATGTCCCTCAGGCAGCAGAACGCGACGTGCCGAGATACCGTGCACGACAAGACGATGAGCCAGTTGCTCCGCGGCTTTCTGGCCGCTCTGGTTCTGATCGACATCGAAGGTGAGATAGACGGTGCGCTCGCCATCGCACAGCTGGTGGAACTGGTCGGCGTTGAGTTGCGTACCCAGCGAGCAGGTCACGTTGTGGCATCCCGCCTGCCGCAGTGCGGCATAGTCGAACAGCCCTTCGACCAGGATCACCTCGGAGCAGTTGCGAACCTTCTCCCATGCATACAGGCCGCCCTTGCTGCCGGGGAGGAAGCGATGGGCGAACGCAGAGCCGATGCTGCGACCGTAGAGGTTGACGATGTGCTCGCCCTGACGCAACGGAAACACGATGCGCTGATAGAGGGCGTCCGCACCGCGAGCGTTGATGAGGCCAAGCCTTCGCAACACATCGAACGAATGACCCTGCGCCGTCAGATACCGGCGCAGGGTTCCACCAGATGCATAGCCGATGCCGAGTTCCCGGAACAGTGCCGGATCATGCACTCCGCGCCGGTCGAGATAGTCGAGCGCCTCGGGGCAGCGATCCAGTTGCTGGTGATAGAACGCCGCGGCCTGCTCGAGCACAGCTCTGGAATCAGCTTCCGGAGTGATCTCCGGATCGAGGCTGGCCAGGCTCTGGCGGAAGGATAAGCCGCGCGATAACTGGACGAAACGGATCAGATCGCCGCCCTGCCCGCAGCCGTGACAGTAGAAGACATCTTTGCGCGCGTTCACATAGAACGACGGCTGACTCTCCTTGTGTAGCGGACAGAGACCGACATACTCGGAGCGGCCTGCGGGCCGCCCTGCCCAGTCATGCTGCCGCAGATACTCCAACAGCGGCAATCGCCGCTTGAGTGTTTCGACGTCTTCGCCCACAGCGCCTTTTTCGCCTCCGGAGCTCAGCGTAGGAGAACCACGCCGGAGTTCCCAGGCAAGGATGGTGGGGAAAGGATTTTTTCTCAGCGGCGCATTGGGCAGAGGACTTCCAGCACCGGAGTCAGCCAGGATAAGAACACTGATTCATCCTGAAGCGAGTGAGCGGATTCCAGCCACCGAGCCGCTCGCACAGCCGTCTTGCGGACAAAAGACGGCTGTGACTCGTCCACACCTTGTGACCAGCGGCGCACAGTAGAGGAATCGGGTACGCGGTCAGCATCCTTGAACTTCGGCGCCGCCTTCTCCCACGAACAGTGCTCCACAAAGCGACGCAGCAATGCCTGGCAGCGTGCCAACAGGCTGTAATGCGTATAGGGCAGAGAAAACACCGGGAGAAACGTGAAGGTCTTTCCGCATCGGATACAGCGGCCCCGGCGAATCCCGATCCAATCGTGATGCTCGTCGTGCGCCTGCTTGCGCCGTCGCCCATGGCCAACGATCGAATCCTGTTCGCAAACCGGGCATCGGCGTAAAATAATCTCGTCCGAGTCTTCGGCCCAGCAGGCAGCAAGCCGCTCCAGCGGGACCGACACTGGGACAAAGAGGATCGTAACCTCACACGGGTCCCGCTTCCCGCTGCGATCCGCCAAGATGCTTGGCAGGAAGCGGGGCTCCGCCTCCTGAAGAATATCCAACTGAAAGAAATATAACTTCTTACTGCAAGCCATAATCACGCGGCCCAGCTTATTGGCCGCTTATCTCCGCCTATGCACTCGTCGAATACAGTATTAGTCGCCAGATCCTCGGCTTGTGGGAAGGGTTTCCTGCTTTTGGGGAGGAGTTTCGACACGAGCTAGCCGCTCGCTACTCCTCCACAGGCCAGCCACTCAGTCCTGTGACAACACTAGACACGTGTAAGCCCCCAAGCTCAAGTCGGCGCTATAGGGCATCCCATTCAACGTTGGTCCATTCGCATCAGTGTCGTAGCATGGCCAGTTGGTGAAGCCGTAGTTGCCCGAATCGCTGTTGAAGCGCACCCGCCACATCCCCGGTCTCGGCACCCCGACTTGGTAGTTCGCATAAGACTGATTAGCGAAGTTGCACACCACCAACACATCGTCGCCGGGGCCGCCTTGGTCCCACCGGTGATACACCAGCACGTCGTCCCCGAAGACCGGAAGCACATGCACGTTCGCACCGCGCAGTCCGCGCGTGTTCGAACCAGTGCGCCGCAGCCCGATCATATCGCGATACAGGGTCCATATCTCGCTGTACGTGTCTTTCCGGCTCCAATCGATTGGCTCCGGATTGGCGCCGTAGTTCGGAAACGGCCGGTACTCCAGAAACTCCTGCCCCATAAACAGCATCGGAATCCCCGGCGCGCTCAGCACCACACACGCCGCGAGAGTCGATTGCTTCCTTGCGAACCAGCTGTCCGCCACCCCATTGCCGATGATTGCTGGCAGCCGACCGCCCTGCCGCGGATCGTCCTGGTCGTGGTTCTCGCTGTATAAGATCGACTTAAACGCGTTCTCTCCGTTCATCCCTGCGATCGCTCCCGCAAGGTCGCCGATATTGCGCTGGTTATCCATCGGCGCTGTCGCCGCCCAGCGCAGCTTACCGCAAAAGTTGTCGTCCCACTGGGCGTTGAAGCCGTAGCCACCTGCACTCAGCGGCGCGGTGATCGACCCATCCCCCTGCAGGTCTTCGGCGATCATGATCTTCCAGCCTTGCGTGCTCTGTACATGCTGGTTCATTCGCTGCAGTAGTGCGATCCCCTCCGGCACAGCCTGCACAAGGCTCCAGTTCTCGAACTGGTCCTGAATATTGCGAATGCTCACTGTCGAGTCGAAGCGTAGTCCATCCAGAAGGCGGTCCTCCAACCAGCGAGTCACGTTGTCGAACAGATATTGGCACACCTCCTGCCGCCCAACATCGAAACGCGCATGCGAATACGGAGTATGCGCTCGACTGTCTTCGAAGAAATAGATCCCTCCATCCGTATAGTTCTCCGCATATGGAGTGCACCATCCACAAAGGTTCCCTTCGATCGACCACCCATCGAACTGCCACAAGTCGAGGCCGCTCACGTGGTTGTAGACCACATCCAGGATCACCGCGATCCCTTGCGAATGCGTCGCGTTCACGTAGGTGCGAAATCCATCCGGCCCACCATAGTCGTTGTCCACGGCGAAAATGTAGCCGGGGTTGTACCCGGTTCCCGCGGTTCCTGGGAACTGCCCGAGCGGCATAATCTCAATCGCATCGACGCCGAGTTGCGCAAGCTCCGGAAGCCGCACCATCGCGCTGTCGAAGGTTCCCGGCTCAGCGGGTGCGAGGCTGGCATTGAACGTCGGTATGTGCAGCTCATAGAGCACTGCCTCATTCCACGCTGGCGTGGAGTACGCACCCCCTTCGTACGCCGCGTCCGTGCTCGCAACGATCGCATTCATATTGCCGTTGCCGTCTGGTGCAAGCGACCGCACGTACGGGTCCATGCGATACGGGTTTCGTCCCGGCTGGGCCGCATACGGCAGGACGAACTTGTATGCCCGCCCCGCCGTCACGCCTGGCACATCCACCGACCAGTAGTTGCTCGTGCCGTCTCTCGCAAGAGGCGTCGCCGTCTCCGACCAGCCGTTAAACTCGCCCGCTACCGATACCGAGTCGGCGAACATCGACCACACCCGGAACGTCACACCTCCCGGGTAAGGAATCGCGCCCATGCCCGTGTGCCCTGCGGCAGCGGGCGCGATAGGCGGGAGCGGGGCAACCGGTGCAACGCTCATGAGCTTGCTCCTCGAAGTGATCTCAACAGAATAAGAGGGCCGATATAGAAGGTGGAGGCTCGATTGTGTCTCGAATGTCCCGGCGATGCAAGTGGCTCGAGGATATTCCGAAAAGCTCGATCCCACTTTCAGTTTAGAAAAACATGTCGTGCAATAGAAGGACGGCGGCCATCCAGATCGCTTTAAACCTGAGTGGCCTCTACTTTCTCGGCACGCCTATTTTCCCCGGTATCCTCTCCAGCCGATTCCCCGCTCTCACTGCTGGCCACGCAGGATCACTTTGCTGTCAGAGCAGATGACTTCACGCAATCCATGAATCCGGGCTGTTGCCGCGTCAACGCCGGACCGTTGGGACTGTCTTGAGATGTCCTGTCCCCCCACCTTGCGGAAACCCAACTATGCCTCGCGCCCTCTCGATGAGTCCTCTGCGATTTCAGAAAGGAAGCGCAGACTTAGGCGCAGCGTTTTCTCAGGGGATTCTCCTCAAGTGGATCGAATTCGAGACGCGGGTGAAGCGCCTACTCGTCGCAAAGCGCAGTTCATCGCCTTTTGGTCCCGCACGCGAACTTGAGGTCTGCCTGAATCGAACATATCTGTTCCGGGGCGGGATTTGCACCCAGCGACCTTTGGGCTATTAGCATGGTCAACCTTAGTTAACCGTTGTAGAATCAGTTGCTGCCGATCTCAAAGCATGGCATTTTGCGAATTCTGGTCACCTAAGCGCCATCACTTCTGATGCATAGAACAAGTGCTTGTTTCGCCGCCTATCGACTTAAGCGGCTTCATGCCTCCGACAGCCTATTTACGAGGTGCAGCGGACGGATGACTCTGCGCTACATGAAGACCGAACTGAGTCGCGAACCACTCCACATTGTCGATTGGGTTCGTGATGCGCGGCGTGCTTTGCGGCATCTGTTCGCCACAAACAGAACACTTGGCAGACACCGGAATGCTGTTCTCGTCATATCTCAGTTGTAGCTCTGGCATGAGGGGCATACGCGGATTGTAGCCCTATACTACCCGGTGGCATTCAGACCTCTGTTCGAGCCGACAAATCCGAAAGCGCCTGTCGTGCAACTCTGACCTCACCAGCAAGGATTCTCAATACAGCTTGCTGCATTCTCGGCTCCGACTTTAACAAGTCGTTGAATACGACTGAACTGAGCCTGAGAATCTCTGCGTCCCAACACACTTTAGCCGTCATCGAGTAAGGCTGATTCCCAACTATCGCAGGGATGCCAAGTAACGAACCGCGTCCCGCTCGAATCCTGACTTCCTTGTCTCCTGCCTGCATCGTCAAGTTGGCCTCACCCGATTTCACGAAGTACAAGCAGTCAGCCTCTTCACCTTGACGGAACAGAATTCCGTCTTGAGGGATGATCTCAGCAGACCGGCCAATGATCTTCTCTGCCAACTCCCGGTCAATGATGGTTTCCAACGAAGGAATTGACATACTTTCATTACGGGGCAGAGTTGATTCAGATAATGTGATTTACATCACCCGGCTTGGTCTACAGGTTTCGCGAGCGAGATTCCGTCTGGGGACGATTTGGTTGCTTCTTGAAGCAGGAAGTACAAAGCACTGGTCGTCTTCCTGTCGGCTTGAAAGGGACTGTGGTGTCTATTCCGCACTCGAAGCACTTCACGAGCGTTTCGACTCTAACTCCTCTTGCGCCTGATACCTTGACCTTGCATTGTTTGCAGCGTTTCGGATCGTGATTGAATTCCCTGTCACGAAAAAACTGCTGTTCGGCAGCCGAGAAAACGAACGTCTTGTTGCATTCAACACATGTTAGCTCCCTGTCAACGAATTCCATAGGCCGGTCCTAACCGCTGGGGGAGAGCGTAATGTCTTGGTGATCGAGTGTGGACCCATTCCTGCGAAAGGTCAACGTTCCAGGTGTATGCGGTCTGCGGGAGGCGGTGAGCCTGGGACCAACCTGTCACCAATTCAACCTGTTGTAGCTATCGATTTGAATGACGCTTTTAAGATTTCCGATGACAAAATGTCACCGGTTACGGCGCTCAGATTTCGGATTCGTCAGTTGGATAAACTACCAGTCATGAAGCTTGACCAAATCATCTCCGCAATCGACGATGAACTTGCCCGACTCCAGCAGGCCCGCAAACTGCTAGCAAACAACGGCACGCCGTCGCCTGGTGCCAAGCCTGTCGCAAAGAAGCGCAAGATGAGCGCAGCAACACGCGCAAAGATTGCAGCAGCACAGAAGAAGGCGTGGGCAGCACGGAAGAAATTAGGAATCGCTTGAATCAAGGATCCAGGTTGCCCTAGCGGCGGCTTCTGGAACTCATCATATTGCTTGACAGTTCCGAAGCATCCGCAAAACGATACCCTATGTGGGCTTCGGTGAGCAGATAGCGGGGATTGGAACGATCATCCTCAATCTTCATGCGCAACTGTCGAACGTACGTCCGTAGATACTCGATCTCTTCGGCGCGATTCTCACCCCACACCGCAGTCAGAAGTTTCTGGTGGGTCACCACCTGACCGACGCGACTCATGAGGTAGTGAAGGATATCAAATTCTTTGGGCGTCAAGTGCACCGGGTGACCGCGTTTGGTGACGCTCCGTTTCGCCGGTTCCATGCGAATAATCCCAATTTCAATTGTCTCGTTTTCAATCGGCTCGTTCTCGGCGTTGACGCCGACGCGCCTGACTGTTGCGCGAATGCGAGCTATCAGTTCTGGAATGCTGAAAGGCTTCACAATATAGTCATCTGCGCCTAGATCGAATGCTTTTACCTTCTCGACTTCTTGATCACAAACGGTAAGCATGAGGATCGGCAGCCTGGGAGCAAAGGAGCGAATGCGGCGTAGCGTCTCAATGCCTCCGATGCCGGGCATGCGCATGTCGAGCAACACGGCATCGAATGGCCCGGCACGCAGGAGCTTCAGCGCATCTTCGCCCCGCGAGGCTTCGGCAACCAGAAAGCCGAGTTCAAGCAGCGAAAGGCTGAGCGCCCTGCGAATGGCTGGTTCGTCGTCCACCACTAGGACTCGGATAATCGGTTGGCTCACAAAGTCTTTCCCACCCCAAGAACCACAGAACGATTTAGATCGACTCGTGCCAGTGGCTACATGTTGAGTGATGTTCACTATTTCCTTTTTATCTTTGACGTACCGAGTCCAGGTATGGACGCACTCACCAGACCGTGACCAATATGGTCTCAGGATGCTCATTCCTCGCACACAAATGCCCTTGGCGCTCGCCGCTAGTTGGATTTCTTCCTGCGAATTCGGGGAGGGAGCGCTGCGGCCAAGGCCACCTTCAATGGCAATCGCATACGGTACCGGCATTCGCGGCATCTCACAGGGTATCGCAGGGCAAGGAGAGACCAGAAATCCGACGCTCTCAAATGCGATTTCCGAACTTCACCTGAGCCACAAGCCGGGCAAACTGTGGGCTTGTCAAGCTTGTGTGTTCTTGGGGCCATATAAACCAGCATCGCACAACAGTGACGGCGCGAGAGATTGGTGTCGGCTACATAATCAAACGGCTGGCTTTGATTTCTCTAATTGTCAGGTCGATGTCCTCTCGGATGCGGCCCAATCGCGCCTCCAAGCCGATGACGTTCTGCCAAGACACCTTGCCAAAATCCAATTCCTCCAGGATTCCAATCATGCACAGTTCATAGCGTGTCTCTGTTTTTCGATCTCGTCTCAACCTGTTGCGCTCATCTTTTGCCTTGCTCCTCATTTCTACGACCAGCGATCTGAGGCGTTCCGACTTTTCAATATCTGAGGCCAGTTCCTCCGCCTCTTTCGTCATGTCGAGCAACGCGTTCAGTGTCTGCAGATTATCCATGCCACCTCAGATGAGCGTAGGTTCACTAGTTCTCTGTATCCTCTGCTGCGATCCATTCGGTTGGCTCGACCACGTCCTGGCGAGTCGCCTCCTTTGCAGGATGTGAGAGCCGCACGTGGGCAGCAAAGAAGGTCGCAATTTCTTTAAGGCACTCGGGATTAGGGCGAAACTCTGCGACGCACAGGGAACATCTGTAGTAGCCCGAAAACTTTCCCTTGCGGTCAATGGCCGGGATGAGATGCGGAATTGTTCCCATGCCCAAAGTCTACGCCGGAAACGAACACGCTGACGGATTGTTCCGGGTCCAGGATTCCAGATGCGGACGCACTTACCAGACCGTGACCGGGAATGACATGGATAGCTCATTGCTCGCGCCTGCAACCCGTGGCGCTCGCCGTGATCATTTGGCGAGGGCAGGGGGTGATGTAGTTCCCTGACGGATTAGCAAATCGAGGAGTCGGCTATTCTGTCTGCAAAGAGGTGACATGATCCCGACGTTGGAAGCTCAGATTATTGGCGCAGAAGACCGGCTCCGAACTGCGATGCTTAGTTCGGACGTAAGTTTCTTAAACGAACTTTTAGCGCCTGATTTGATCTTGACGAATCACCTCGGCCATGTGCTAGGCAAGGACGATGATCTGGCGGCCTACCGATCAGGAATGCTCAGGGTGAAAGAGCTTGCGCCTTCCGAGCAGCAAATTCGAGTCAATGGCGAGGTAGCCATCGTTTCGGTACGGATGCTGTTGGCAGGCACGTACGACGGCAGCCCAGCGAACGGCGACTTTCGTTTTACGCGTGTTTGGGCGCTCTCTCCTCAGAAGACGTGGCGTGTTGTAGCCGCACACGCGGGTATAGTGACCGACCGAAGGCCCTGTCCTCGCTCCTGAAAAATCCACAAATCTTAACCTCACTGTCGCTGCCAACAATCACACAACCGTGCCCGCAGGTATAAAGGAAACAAATGAATCAGAAAGACACTGTAAAGCTGCTTCAAACCTACTATTCAGCGAAAACAAACCGCCCCAGTTGCGCCCGGTGGACATTGCACTGCTCACGTATCTCATCGTGCGACAGACGGAGGACCACTACATCAACGACAGTCAGCTGACTCTCGCGAACCGGCTGGGTTGCGAACGAAAAACCATCGCCGACAGCATCAAGAGACTGGATGGTCTCGGATGGATTGTCAGCAAAAAACCATGGCAGTGGAGCGAGAAGACCCAACGGAAAACACGCAGCATTGGCAAAACGGTGGGCCTATCCGTCAACCTCGACAAGCTGCCCCAAGCGCAGGATAGGGCAAAGCATTCTCTCCCCGGACCCGATGCCGTGAAGCTGGCGGCCAAACATACAGCTATTTGATCGGGTCGGGTCTGAGTAAGAACACGCGCCACAAGAGTTTTGACCGGCAACAAGAACACGCTGCGCAACGACTGCCGCGCAGCGTTCGAGATATTCGGGAATCTCGCGCGCCATCAGATGGCCGTGCTGATATCCGCGCTCATATGGCTGCCCCTCGATGTGGAGATAGATCCAGCCAGCGGCGGGATAGCGGTACGCCGGGCCAAACGTCTGCACTGCCTCACTTGCCGGCCATTCGTCGACGGATGAGGGGATCTCTTTCAAATCGATGCCTGCAAACCATGCTTTTCCGCGAAACGATCCTCCGTTACCCGCCGTCAACAGAACCTGGTCATTGCTGCGGCTCGCCACGAACTTGAGAGAAACGTGGGTCCATGGCTGAGTCACCCCCAAGGCCGCAGCATGTACGTCGAAAGGCATGGATGCCATCGCCAGGGCCGCTCCAATCGCAATCGGAGTGCGATCCACGTCCCGTACCTGGAGGTCTTCCGTTCGGACCCATCCGCTCACTTCGTAGCGCTTGCCGATGGTGAGGGTGACCAGGGCCAGAAGAACAGATGCATCTTGGGAAATCGCGTCCCGTTCCAGCCGGATCGACTTGTGGCCCTCATGCAGCACGTTGGTATCGAGCGCGGCAGAGCCATGAACCACGGTCCAGTGCTCTTCCGCGCTGTCAAACGATCCTCTATAAACAGGGGTCGCCGCATTGGCTGCCGTGGCCAGAAGCAGCAAGAAAGGAACGATAAGCATATTCGCCCTCCCGGTTCGGACTACAGGTCCGCAGTGAGTGAGAATCATACTATTCCGGTTGCGCATGGAAAAGCCTCAATATGGCTTGAGTTCCAAGCTGGGCTACCCGAAATCCGAAGACGAGCATAAGTTCTGCTCAACGAGCACTTCGTTCTGTCGCCAATTGAGAATCAGTTGCGGATTGGCGATACATCGGGAATCCAGGAGGTGGCGAACCGTCGCCGAAATCCGCCGGCATTCATTTGTGATTGAGCCGTTCTTCGATCTCAGCCAAGGCCTCATTGCAGGAAGCAAGATCTTCTGCAACGTAATCGGCGCCGGCCTTGATCAGCGCACTCTCGGCATCTTTCAGCCGCTCTTTCTTGCTCGCCTCCGGCAATTGCTCCCATTGCTTCTGATTCACGCCGACCAGATTTCCGGTCTTGGTCAGCCCTATTGTCCACATGCCCGCATTCTTGCCTTCCACCACATCGATGACCGTATCGCCGATCTTCACGCATGTTGAGGGAGGGTAGACACCGAGAAGCTGCGCGTTCTTCATAAGCATCCACGGAGCGGGTCGGCCGGCGCCTACCTCATCCGGACAGACCGAGGCATCGGGGCGATAGCCCTCGAGGGCCGCCTGCGCCTGCACCGGCTCGAGCATACTGCGGGTGTAGCCGGTCGAGCTTCCAATTCGCCATCCACGGCTCTGCCATTCCTTTACAGTCTCCACAACGCCGGGGATCAATGTTGAATGCTGCGCGATGATCTCCATCTGCAAAGGACCGAATTCCTCGAAGAGAGATTGGACATCCGCTTCGATCGGCTCGCGGCCCGTCTCCGCAGCCCATTTCGCCCGAACTCCGGGCAAGCCTAGGATGGCGCGAATATGATCGCGCTTGAGCAAACCCATATCGCGCCGCGCGTCTTCGATTGATAGCGAAATTCCATGTTGCGCAAAGAGAGTCTGCAGAGCGGCAACCGGCGCGACCGAACCATGATCGACGGTAGTGCCAGCCCAGTCCAGCATGATAGCGCGAACGCGAAGAGGCTCTGTCACGTGGTCGTTGCGGATCGAGAGTTGAGGAATTTGGCTGCCGGCGAATGAACTCATGTGCACAGTTTAAGGGTGAATGTGGTCCAATCCGCCCGCTGAACGGTTAAGCGGCAAGGTCTGATCGGTTTGGAGCCGCGCGCCAAGGGCGCAGATAATACCTGCAACCAGAGCGAAGAAGACAAAAAGATCGAAAAGCTTCGTCCATCCTGAGTGCAGCACAAATACAGTTACCAGAAAAGGCGAAAGGGTTTGCCCAACGGAGCCGATCCCGTTCACGAACCCTGCCGCGCGGCCGTGCAGGTGCGCCGGGACGGCATCGAGGACGGCCATGGCGGAGATGAGCACGTCGGCGCCATAGATGAGGATTCCCATCATCGCAATGGAGACTGCTGTGCTCAAGCCTCCGCCGCCGGCCAGTACGGGATGCAGAAGGCACACAAAAGCCAGCGCGAACAGCATCCCGGAACCCAGAACCATCCGCCGCTCTCCAAACCAGTGGCGGAGAGCCCAAGCGGCGGCAAGCGGCCCGACAAAGCCGAGAAGCTCGAAATAGGAGGCGAAGTGTTCGGCGGTATGTTGCGTGTAGCCGAGGCTCGATGTGAGATAGAGCGGCAGCCAGAAGAGCAGTGTGTAGCGAGTCATCTTGAGAAAAAAATAGACGGCAGAGATGACTTGGATTTGGCGATTGGCTAGAATTTCGCGCAAGGCCGCCAGTTGTGTTTGAGCTGGTGGCGGCTCAGCAGAGATGGCAGGAGCTCGATACGCAAGACTGGCGGTTCCCGCGTAAAAGAAGAGCGCTGCCAGTAGTAAGGCGGCCGACGAAGCGAGATACGCAGGCCGGAAACCGGTAAGAGCGAAGCTGCGCGTATTGACCAGCAGCCACGCGGTGAGGGAAGTGGCCAGCACTCCGCCGAGGATGTAGCTCGTGCTCCACCAGCCCAGTACGCGATCGCGCTCGTCGCGGCCAAACCACTCTCCGATGAGACGCAGAAGTGCGGGCCAGCCGAAACCTTGGCCGATGCCGTTGCCGAGCAACAGCGCCAACTCGAAATGCGGTGAGGGGCGGAGCGCCAAAAGGCTAGTGCAGACGATGGAGATGGCGGCTCCAGTAAGTGCTGTGCGTCGCGCACCGGTGGTGTCCGCCAGGATGCCTCCGCCAAACTGGCTGATGGCATATGCAGCGCCGAAGGCGATCAGGCTGAGGGCGAGATGCGAGATGCCGGGACCGGTGCCGGGACTTATGTCCTTGCGACAAATATAGTACCCGGCATAAAGCACCCACGCGGAGATAAAGATCTGGCTGCGCGAAGCGTCGAGCGATTTTCCCTCGGTTTTCACAGCGGTCCATTCATTGCCGTATGCGCAGCGGGCAACAATTCACGAAAGACGACCGCCTGCGCGCCCGGATTCATGGGAAATACGATCTGGGTGACGGTTCCGTCCTGAAAGCTATTGATCAGGCCTTCGGGAAAGTCGTTGGCCTCCGAGAGAACACGGATCAGCGAAGCGATGGCGCCGTCATCGGTGCCGTCGATGTGGATAGAGCGTTCCGGGCCATTGTCAATCGTGAGCAGCGCGGCTCGCCCGAATTTGTCAAGGGCGGTATTGCCGGCTGCACGATCGATAACGCGGCGGCCGGCAGGCGAGCCACCGAGGGTCAGCCGTTCGCCCTCTGCGGAGGGCGAGGAGTGGTCAGCGGACGCTGGGATGGCGCCGATGAGGATCAGGATGTCTCCCGCGCCATCGGGAGAGGCGAGCGTACGGGTAAGGGTAATGCGACCATGAAATCGGCCAGCCAGATTGAACAATGGCGCTGCATCTTCCAGTCTGTCGGCGGGAACCACGTCCTGCTGTTCGTCAGGCCTAGAAACGGGCACGTAAAGTAATGCCTGGTGCTCCTGAAATACCGTGTTCCAAAACGTGACGAAGGGATGCTCCTGCGCGAGCTGCCAGCGCAGGCAGATTACGCAAAGAAAGAGAGCCGCCAATGTAGGGAGAGCTAGCAGTTGCACGCTGAGCTCCCGCACCGGGGGCCGTGCAAGCGGAATGCGCCGCGAGTCGACAGCGGACTGGGAAACTGGGATCTGCGCAAGTATTGAGCCTGGGGAATCGACGGTGGCAGGCGTAGAGTGGGCCGCCTCGGTCTGCAAGCTGCGTGGCATGTAAAAGCGCGGGATATAGGAGCCTGAGGGGATCTCGAACGTCAACTTCTCATCGGAGCAGCCGGCAGCGTAGTAAGCAGCCAGGCGCTTGCGCACATCGTTTGCACGCACCCGCACGCCGGCGTCGGACCCGGTGTCATAAGAGGCCTCGCGTCCCAGCAGCGCGATGCCTATGAGCCGTTCCTTCAATTCGTCTACATTGCCTTCGAGCGTCAGGCGAACGATATGGCGTAGGAACTGGCAGCTCTTGACGCTGGTGCGGAATGGCTGGCTTTGGCACACTGCTTCGACCGCTGCCTTCAATTCCGAGGCATGTCGGGGCAATTCTCTCGGAAGTATCTCGTCCTTTTGCATCTGGATTCGAAGAAACCTTTTGACTGGAGCTACCAGTTTAGTGCAGAGATTTTACAAACGCGTTACATATGCGCGTGGCGCAGCTAACTCGTTTATTTAACAGATAAGCGGTCGATCCTTAACGCTCTGAACGTTTCGGCAACCAGAAATTGCTGTGATCGTGAGGGGATGCGAGTCAACGAGAACAGGAAAAGCAGCGCAAGACTCAGCTGGAAGAAGCAACGGGATCGGGCATTCGTTCTGGCTTCCCCACACAGCCACTCGCGCATGCTGAAAAGTTTGGGCGGACGGGAGTTTCGATGAGCCTTTCTGCCGGTCAGCGTCGCATCTTCTGGATCACTTGGATTGCCTACGCCGGGTTCTATCTCTGCCGCAAGAACCTGAGTGTTGTGCTGCCGCTCTTGAACCATGAATCGGGGCTTGATGCTATTGAGCTCGCAAACATCGTCTTCGGCTATAGCGTGTTTTATGCGATTGGCCAATTCGGCTGCGGGCCGCTTTCCGATCGCATTGGAGCCAAACGTGTTGTAGGCGCCGGCCTTTTGCTGGCCGTTGTCAGCAACCTTCTGATGGGCGTACACGCCTCGCTGATCTGGCTGTTGATCTTCGCCTGCCTGAATGGCGCCGCCCAGTCTACCGGTTGGTCCGGACTAGTCAAGACGATGGCCATCTGGTTCTCTGGCAGCAATCGCGGCATCGTGATGGGCTGGTGGAGCACGAACTATGTTCTCGGCGGATTTCTCGCTACCGCCTTCGCAACCTGGGCGGTTGTGCAGCCATGGTTGTTGCCGGAATTGGGATGGCGGCGCGGATTCTTGTTTCCAGCGCTGTTGCTGCTTGCGGTCGCCGTACTGTTCCTATCCGGGGCGAAGGAGGCGCCGGAAAGAACCGATCTGCCTGCGGGGATGGCCACCGGTCCCGTGCGTCTCGAAACAGTGCGGTCGAACTGGAGCGCGCTTGCTGGCCTTTTGTGCAAGCCATCGTTATGGATGGTGAGCATCTCCTACTTTTTCCTCGAGCTCTGCCGCTATGCGTTGATGTTCTGGCTCCCCCTTTACATGGTGAACCGGCTCAGGTACAGCTTGCAGGCGTCGGGTTATCTCTCCTCTCTGTATGAGTTGATCGGCATAGCCGGAGCCGTGTTGGCTGGGTACGCTTCAGACCGGTTCAGCCAGTCGCGGCGCGCGCCGGTTTCCGCCATCATGCTATGCGGGTTCGGGATCACCTTGCTATGCGAGCCGGTTTTAGCGCGCTTTGGATTGCTGGGTACCGCTCTCGCCATCTCGTTGGCCGGAGTCTTTTCCTTTGGCCCGGATACGTTGCTTTCCGGAGCCGGCGCGCAGGACATCGGCGAGTCCAAAGCGGCGGGGACTGCTTCGGGGCTGGTAGATGGCATCGGTCATCTCGGCGCCATTTTCTCACCGTACGTCGTTGTTTTCGTCAGCGAGCGGTATGGATGGGACCGGCTCTTTCTTGTTCTCGCCGGCGCTGCATTTCTCTCCGCGGTGGCCCTATTACCGATCTGGCGCCTCAAGCCCTCCGTTACTCCCGATAGGACGTTTGAGGCCGAAGCCCTGCAGCACGCAGCGTGCGCAGCGAGTGAATGACACAACTGCCCGATGCGTTCGTGGGCCATTAACAGAATGAATTCAAACATCAAATGCCAACGGAGGTTTTATCGATGCGCAAACGCGCCCGCACTCAACAACAAGACGCCGGACAGGCCTGGAATGAACCTCCGTTCATTACCGTTAAGCGGAGTTTCTTTCATTGCGGCGTAATCTTCTGACTCTTTCTGCTGGCTACTATCGCGTCACATGGTCTCGCAACGCGAACAAATCTGAATGGGCCGTCTGCGGCCCGCGATCTCTGAATGAACTTTCGAATGGAGTTGCCAATGCGAATTCATATACGACATCTCTTTCTTGCCCCAATCTTGATCTTTAGCTTTGGTGTTTCACTGTTTGCCCAGAACGCCAGTGTCAGCGGCAGCGTGGCCGACCCCCAACAAGCGGGCATCAAGGGCGCGACGGTGCTCCTGACTAGAGCGAGCACGGGCGTGACGGTTCAGGCCACAACTGATTCCAGTGGCAACTTTATTCTCCCGCCCGTAGTCCCGGGCACATACGAGATCCAAGCACAGGCGCCGGGATTCTCGCCCACGGTGCTGAAGGGAATCACTCTCGAAGTGGGTGAATCCAAAGTCCTCACGCTGGCGTTGAAAGTGGGTGCAGTTGAGCAAACGGTTCAGGTGAAAGACACTCCGCCGGAACTGATAACAGACCGCGCGGACCGCAGCCTCATGATCGAACCCGCATTCGTCGAGAGCATTCCACTCAATATTCGCAATCCCCTGCAGATCATCAGTGACGCCGCAGGTGTAACCAAGGGTAACGACGGGTTGTCGGGACAGAATTATACGAGTGAAAGCCGAAGCAACACGTTTCGCATCAATGGCGCTAAAGGCTCGACGACAGATGTATTGATCGATGGGGCCGCCAATACGACCGCGTACTATAACCAGGACGCCGGCATTCCCGGAACCGATTCAGTGCAGGAGACGCGCGTTTATACCGATGCGTATGCCCCGGAGTTCGGCCGGACCAGCGGGGGCATTGTGGCTTTTGCGCTGCGCTCGGGCACCAATCGCCTGCACGGTTCGGCCTTTGAGTACTACCGCAACGAAGACATGGACGCCAATGGCTTCAACGCCAATCAGGCCGGATTGCCCAGGGGATCGTTCAGCAGAAATCAATTTGGTTTCCGGCTCGGCGGCCCAGTGGTCATTCCCAAAGTGATCAATGGCCACGACAACACGTTTTTCTTCTTCTCCTACGACGGACTTCGGGATACAAGCGCGGGCTCCTTCACGGGCACGGTGCCCACGGCCCTGGAAAGGCAGGGGGACTTCTCGCAGACGTTCGACGCCAAGGGGAATCTGATCGTCATTTACGATCCCTCGACCACCACGCCGAATGCGAAGGGAACAAACTACACGCGCACGCCGTTTGCGGGCAACAAGATTACCAATTTGAATCCGATCGGAAGTGCAATTCTTTCGCTCTATCCAATGCCCAATCAGAAGGGAACGGGATTGAGCAACCTGAATAATTATTTCTCCAACGCGCCTGGAACCGACGACAACAACAGTTACGACACCCGGATCGACCACCAGTTCAGCGCGAAGCAGAGCATGTTCGGACATTACACCGACTTCACCAATCGAATCCACTATAGCGACTACTTTGGCAACGGGCTGTCTCCCGAAGATGCCGACGACCGGATTCCCGGCAAGAGCCTCGACGTGGATCACACCTGGGCTATCAAGACAAATCTGATCTTCGAACATCACTTTTCTTGGGCGCATAGCGAATCGAACCGGGCCGAGGCGGTGCATAAGACCCCGGCGAGCCTGGGCTTCAACGCAGGCAATGTCGCGCCCGGCATCACGGCGAACATGAGTCCCCAGTTCAGCATCAGTGGCGCACCTGCCACCGGAGGCGAGAGCACGCTTGGAAATTATTATCCTTTCGAGCAGAACGAGTCCTCCGTCTGGCAGTATGCGGCCGATACCAGCTGGGTGAGGGGCAACCACACACTGAAATTCGGCGTCGATCTCCGGCGCTATCCCGTTCAGTTATGGGACCCCGAGCAGATGTCGGTCAGCGCTGGCACCAAATTTACCAACGGCCCGAATACCACCTCGCCATCGCCGTCCACGGACTCGGGTTCCGGCATGGCCGAGATGCTGCTGGGCCTGGCAACCGTTTCATCCGGATACGAACCAGTCACCAGATCGCGCCACTACTACTACGGAGCTTATGCCCAGGACATCTGGAAGCTGACTCCGAAGCTCACCGTGACGTACGGCTTGAGATACGACTTCGAAACAGGAGATGTGGAGAACGAAAACCTGCTTAATTACATCGACACGACATCGACTTCGCCGATCAACGGTCAGGTTCACTCTCTCTCCAACGAGCCGGCTATTCCTACATTGGTGGGCGGCGTCGGCATTCCCGGCTTGAACGGAACCAGCAGGGAACTTCAGATTCCGGAGAAATTGCATTTCTCGCCCCGGCTTGGACTGGCCTATCAACTGGACGGGAAGACCATCGTGCACACCGGCTTCGGTATCTTTTACCATCCGGCAGCGGCGTGGCAGCAGTATCCCAACGCCGACGGCGGAATCCGGACTTCCACCTCCATCGACGCACAGCCCAATGGTGTTCAGCCGCTTCCCGGCTACCAGCTCAGCAACCCGTTTCCATCCGGACTTCCCACGCCTTACGGCAACAGTGCCGGCCTGAGCATCGATCTGGGCCAGAGCATCGCCGGGCCCGGCCGGGAGCAGAACATTCCCTATCAGATCAACTACTCGCTCGATATTCAGCGCCTGCTGCCGGCCAACTTTGTAGTCACCGCCGCATACGCGGGCAACGAAGGCGTGCACCTGATGGTGCCCATCTATTGGAATCAGATTCCCGACTCAGACCTGGCCCTGGGCGCGACGCTCCGCACCACGGTGGCAAACCCCTTCTACGGCGTAATCACCGATCCGACCTCCACGCTCAGCGCCTCGACGATCACATACGAACAGCTGCTTCGCCCGTTTCCTCAATTCTCAACCGTCGAGCAGCTCAACACCGGCGCCGGCCACTCGACTTACAACGCCGGGCAGTTGACGGTAGAGCATCGCGACAAGCAGGGGCTTTCGGAGATCTTTGCTTACACTTTCAGCAAAGCCCTGGACAACGTAGGCGAAATGACCAGCGTGGCGGGCACCTATGCCGGATTTCAGAACCTGCATTGCCCGCGTTGCGACAAATCCCGATCCGACCAGGACGAGACCCACGTGGTGCGCTGGAGCACCCGCTACGAATTGCCCTTTGGCGTTCAAAAGCCGTTCCTGAACAAGGGCTTCATATCACCGATTGTTGGCGGCTGGGCGGTGAGTGGAATCTACACGTTCGACACCGGGAGGCCTTTAACCCTCAGCGCCACCAACTACTCTTATTCGTTCGACGGAGGAAGTTTTCGCCCCAACACCACGGGAGTTTCGGACAAAGTGGCGGGCGGGCCGAAGTACACGGTCGGCGCAGAGTATTTCAACCCGGCAGCCTTCGTGCAGCCGCCCAATTACACCTTCGGCAATGCAAGCCGTCATTTGGCGGACATCGATAATCCCAATTCATGGAACCTAGACGCTATGGTCGAAAAGGATACGCATCTGAGCGAGAACTATGTCGTAACATTTCGCGCCGAGGCGTTCAATGCGCTCAACAACGTAACCTTCTCCGGACCGACGACAAGCGTTTCCTCGGCGTCCTTCGGAACGATCGCTTCTCTTAGCCAGAGCAACACGCCACGCAATGTTCAAGTTAGTTTGCGATTTACGTTCTAATCATCGAGCAGGATTCCACGGCGCGGCCGTGGAATCCTCATTACAAGGAATAGGGAAAACAAAATGGTCAGGAGATTCGGTTGTTTTCTTGCAACCATCGCGCTCGCTGCGTGCGGTGCAAGCCTCGCCTACGCCGCCAACACAATATTTATCAATGCGAATGTCATCACCGTCGATCCGGCGCACCCGGCTGCGCAAGCCTTCGCCTTCGAATATGGGCGATTCATCGCGGTTGGTACGAATGCCCAGATTCTCAAGCTCAAGGGACCGTCATCGCAGGTGATCGATCTGCATGGCATGACGGTGACGCCTGGATTCAACGACGCGCATCTTCACCCGCAGGCGATCTTCGATGAGAACTCCCCGTATTACCGGGTGTGGCTGGGCGCCGACAAGGTGAAGACCATGGATGAGCTGGTGGCGGCGCTGAAGCGCAAAGCTGGCATCACGCCTCCGGCCGGAACGATCAACGGTTATGGATACAACGACGTAACTCTAGGCCGTCATCCCAATCGCCACGATCTCGATAAAGTCTCCACCACGGAACCTGTAATGATTACCCACGGCTCGGGCCATATCACGGTGGTGAACAGTTACGTGTTGAATGAGGCCGGCATCACCAAGGACACGACCGATCCGCCGGGCGGAGCCTTCGACCGTGATCCGGACGGAACGCCCAATGGTGTTCTGCGCGAGGCTGCACGCGGAGTGCTGGAGCGTGGACGGCGCGACCATGGTGGCAATGGGAGCGACCGGCAGAAAATGCCGCACGACGTCGAACTCCAGGGATACATGAACTGCTTCAAGCAATATTCTGCGAAGGGGCTTACAAGCGTAGGAGTCGCGGGCGGCAGCCCCACCTCGTTCCGACTGTTCCAGGAGTTGCGCGACGAAGGGAATCCCGTCCGGGTAGGGCTGATGATCTATTCGCAGTACTACGATCAGATCGCGGCCGCGGGCATCGAGCGGGGATTCGGCAACGACCGCTTGCGTATCACTGCCATCAAGAACTTCCAGGGGAACTCGCTGAGTGGAAGAACGGCGTGGCTCAGCGAAGCCTACTCAGACCGGCCCGGCTATTTCGGCATTCCGCCGGCGCGAAGCCAGGAGCAACTGGACGCCGATTTCCAGAAATGGTGGGACGCGGGCTGGCAGGTTGCCACGCACTCCAATGGAGACCGCGAAATCGACATGGTGCTCACCGCGATTGAGCGTTGCGAGGCCAAGAACCCGCGCCCCGATGCACGCTGGCGCATCGAGCACGCCAGCGTTATGAATCAGTCGCTGCTCGATCGCGCCAGGAAGGACAACGTGATCCTGGTCTTCCACTCCTATATGTGGGAGTACGGAAACATCTTGCAGTCCTATGGGCCCGAGCGCCTGGCCATGATGCACGCCTATCGCACCGCAATCGACATGGGAATTCACGTGGCGGGCCACTCCGACTCTCCGATCTCCGCGGCCGACCCACTTTTGCGGATTCAGGACATGGTCACGCGCAAGAGCCAGCAGGGCCTGGTCGTCGGAGGCAACCAGCGGGTCAGCGTGGATGAGGCCCTCAAAGTGTGGACGCTAGATGGCGCCTACGCCACCTTTGAGGAGAACATCAAGGGCTCCATCACTCCCGGCAAGCTGGCCGATTTCGTGGTGCTCCAAAAGGACCCGCGCAAGATCCCGCCGGATACGATCAAGGATATTGTCGTTGAGGCAACTTATCTTGGCGGCGACAAGGTCTACACGGCTCCGCCCAAATCGGTGGCAATGATTCCGCAGCCTCCGCTCAACTATGGTGACGGCGACTACGGTGACGGAGACGAATGGGAGAATGAGCATGCACCCTGGTAAATCGAAATTGCTGTTTACTCCTGGCCCTTTGACCACCAGCGCTACGGTCAAGGGCGCCATGCTCCGGGATTTGGGCTCGCTCGATAGCGAGTTTCTGACGACAGTGCGCAATGTGCGTACACGCCTGCTCGCCCTGGGTCCGTATCCGGTCGAAGACTACGAATGCATCCTGATGCAGGGCAGCGGCACCTTTGTGGTGGAGTCGGTGATCTCCTCGGCGATTCCTCGTGACGGCAACTTACTGGTGCTGGTCAACGGTGCTTATGGACGGCGCATCGCGCAAATGGCGCGCGTCCATGGCATCGCGCTCGATGTGCTTGAGGTGGCGGAGAACCGTAAATTCACCGGGGAGGTTGTTGCCGAACATCTCGAGTCCATTGAAGGCATCACCCACGTGGCCGTGGTTCACTGCGAAACCACCAGCGGCATGTTGAATGAGGTAGAGGAGATCGGCCGCGTGGTGCGTGACATCGGAGCCTCCTACATTGTGGACGCGATGAGCAGCTTTGGCGCGGTGCCGATTGATATGCCCGGCGCTCATATCGACTTTCTCATCTCATCCGCAAACAAGTGCATCGAAGGAGTGCCAGGATTCGGCTTCACTCTTGCCAACCGCCGTGCGTTAAATTCAATCAAAGGTAATGCCCGGACACTGAGCCTCGACATCTACGACCAATGGGCAGGCATGGAAGCCGACGGCCACTTCCGCTTTACGCCTCCCATTCAGACCATCCTGGCCTTCGAGCAAGCGCTCAATGAGCTTGATGAAGAAGGTGGCGTGCGCGCGCGTGGCGAGCGCTACCATCAAAATCACGTCGCCCTCTGCCGCGGCATGAGAGCACTGGGCTTTGAAATATATCTCGCCGACGAAGATCAGAGTTTTATCATCACCTCATTCCGCTATCCAACCCATCCAGCCTTTCAATTCGCCGAGTTTTATGAGAGGCTCTGGAAGCTCGGCTTCGCCATTTACCCCGGCAAGTTATCCCATGAAGCGTGTTTCCGGATCGGGACGATTGGAAGGGTTACCACCGCCGACATTGAGGCATTACTGGCAGCGATCCGCGACGTCCTTCAGGGGATGGGCGTTGACTCGATCAGCCAGAAGAACGGTGAACTCGACGCTGATTTGAAACGGGAGACAGTAGGATAGCGAATTTCTTGGATTGCAGTTAAAGCGTGAACTCGGAACGCTTGCTAAAGAACCTTGAGTTTATTCTTACTGGTGAGACGGCGAGGTTCGGAAAAGCGCCCTTTACTGGCCGAGCAATGCCAAGGGGCCGGTTCGTGTTGGTTATGAATCAATGCGAGCACAAATTCGTAAAACCAGAAGCGCTGGCATCCCTCTCACACTTGGCTGATGTTATCGGTTGCTCGATTGAAGAGCACGCCATGTGTTCCACAGCCGAGTTTTGGCGTGGACAGACGGGTTTTGCAAGCTGAACAGTATGCTCAACAAGGCACGTGTCATATAAGCGCGATTGGCTCTATGCCAGATAAAGAAGAGCTTTCCGGAAGGCAAAGGAATCGTAGAACGGGTGAATGGTCTCATTAGGTGCCGAATTCGATGGCGCCGGTGGTCGCCTGATTAACTGCGTGCGCTCGGATTCATCGAGCACGAACCAAGCACCCGCGTTGATGTGGTCGTGGGGGTCGCATTGCGAAGTTGCCATATGCGCTTCCTTGGAAAATGATAGCGAATCGATCGCGCTCGGTTGGTGGCCCTTTCGTAAGGTGTCCGAGTTTGGAGCAATTTCCGGGTTGTCGCCTTTCCAAACAAGTGGCCCTTGGCTCACCGCTGCCAACAGGGTTTAGCGCTCATTGACCCTGCAGGTCGGTGTATGTCTTCGGCAAGTTGCCGTATAACCGGCTAACCGAAGATTTGCCTGGACCCGACGGAAAGAGCGAACCCCACCGTCAAGTTGACGACAAGGCGACTTTGTGTCCAAATGAAAAGTCCCCCAATAGAAATCAGTGAACACTATGGCGTTTCCCGATACTAATCCCCTTCGAATCCCGAAACTGAACCTGGGATGAGTGCGTTGGCCTGATCCCGTCAATCGATAATTGCTTCGTGTGGACACTTCCCGGACAGCGGAGCGGATTGATTTGTCTGGGACTAAGGCGCATTCTTACGGGTCCATGCTAAGATTCCTGCATCCCCCATGCGCCGCCTTAGCGCCTTCTCGCTTGTTCTGTTCATAATGCTTCCGGTGCTTACGCAGCTGACGGCGTTGGGGCAGGACGAGGATGCCAACCTGCCCGTTTGCTGTCGTCGGCATGGCGGGATGCGCCATCATTGCGCGATGATGATGGATTACTTGGCATCGCGCTTGCCGGGAACAAAATTGATGGCGACACCGGTTCCGTGCCCGGATTGCCCGAGCACGGCGCCTGTTTCAGCGCACTTCCAACTCGGACTGAGTTCCGCCACTGCACACTTTGCTGAGATCAGCGCCCATCCGGCGATCCACGCTCAGACCGAAGCTCGCGCCCGCATCGCTCTCGATCGCGCCTGGCGCAAACGCGGACCTCCAGCCCCCTCCCTCTAAAGCCGATCGCCCGCAGCACGCGTGATGGCATCGATCTCGACTTGCTAGATTCGGCATTTCCCGTTGCGGCAGAATCGCGTGCGCGTTCTGAGCAACCGCCGCAAGGCATCGACGACTTCCGAAGCATCATATTTGGCACGCAAACCGCTCGCAGCAAACCGATTGCAGAGGTCATTTCAATGAATCGCAGATCGCCGTCGTAGGCCCGCTGGCCGACCAGACCGGGCCGCTGATCGGAAACTATGCCGGTCAGGCTGTCGTGCCCGATGTTGATTATCGCGGTGTCGATGTTTGCTCTGAAGGGCGCCTCGAAGGCGCCCCGCACCTGCTCTGTATACGCGGGCTTGAGGTATTGGAGCGTCGTATTGGAGGGCCCATTGGGGTGCGAATCGATCAACGAATCAAAGGCATAGGCAATCGCAACCTCGGGGGTGCGTGTTGCGCAGGAACCCATATTTCGAGATCTGCTTGAATTCCGAAGCGATGCGTGCAAACTCGTCGACCTTCCACGAAGGAGTACCGTCGATTGACCACCTGATCGGGCACGGGTTCCGAGTCAGTAGCGACACTTTACCCCAAAAAGCCAACATTCCTTCATTGTGAGCTAAATTCCCACAATCCGCGTCCACTTTTAGCGTTTTCCCCGACCTTTATATGTAGAGAGCCTTTTCAAGTCTTTGCACGCTCCCTTGGTCGAGGTGCATAGAGATGCATTTGCAGTGGGCTAAGAGCTGGACTAGGGAATGAGATGTGGCGCAACCAGGCTGACAAATTCACGGGGCGTAACGATCTTCGTATTCTTCCAGAAGGCCGGAAAGTGCTTACGATTGCCGGTGACCAGAAAGTCGGCGCGGGCTGCGTCGGCGCACTCGACAAAGATGTTGTCATCCGGATCGCTCGTCACCTCGATCTGGCGCGAGGGAGTGACCAGATGGCCGTGGTTCTTGATGAGCTGAAGCAGTTGTAGCCGCAACCCTTTCCGAATCGACAATTCGGGCCGAGACAGCACCTCTGCATATTCTTCGAGAACCGGTGTTGAAAGATACAAGCGGCCTGGCTTTGTGATGGCCAAAAGAAATGTGGTTCGCTGAAGACTGTCGGGTTTGAGTGCTGCCGAGACCAGCACGTTGGTATCAATCACGAGGCGCAATGCAAGCATCAGCGCTTCTTCTTTTCCGATCTTACTGTCTTGATCACCTGATCGATCTGACGCGAAGTCAGAGCGGCGGTCTTGTTCCGCTTAGCCTCTTCGCCAATGATCTTGAGAATCTCGGGCTCCGGCGCGGCAAGTTTGACATAATCGCGGATATTTAGAAGAACGGCGGTAGGGGTGCCGCGCTTTTCGATGACAAGGGAACGCCTTTCGACGTCCATACGGCGGAGGATCTTGCCAAGGTTGGTGCGCAGACCCAGTGCCGATACTACGATCGCGCCATTCCTGCTCGTTGTTGTGGTCGGCATAAACTCTCCATTTCAATTGATTTAACTGTACAGTCCATCCAACCCTGAGTCAACTGTCGCGATAGAGTTCAGCTCTGTTCAAGCCCTGCTCTATTTGCTCGCCGAGCAATCGAAAAGGAGCTCCCAATTTGATCGGCTCCTCCTCGGCAGAAAAGCGGCACGTAAAGACCACGTACTCCGGATTGTTGATGTGGACTTCCTTTTCAGAGACGCGAAAGTCGTCGATCAGTTTCGAGAGAACGTTTCTCAACCGCCGGGCCTCTAACCTCGCGGCGAACGCCGAGGACTGCAATTTCCCTGTGCTGGACCGAATCGAGCGGTTGCACCTGAGGTGGCTTATCTTCTGCAAGATGCAGCTTGCGGATACTTGTCTATAACCCATTCGGTCAATCAGCGACGCTTTCCAATTTCACTCTTGGGGTCGTCCTGAACTGCTCCACGATTCTGATTCCGCAGTTCCTGCGGTTGCAGCTTGGATACAGTGCGAGAGATATCATTGCTGGACGTCCAGCGGCTCAGATGACACTGCCTTTTTCAGTGCAAGTCGATGTCCTGAGCCGAAGCGTCGAGCAGGGCACGGAAGAGCGCAGATTGCGCATACAGCATCGAATGTGTGCCTGTCGCGTCAATCTTCCCTTGATCGAGCAGGACAAAGCGGTCCATCCAGAGGAGTGTGCTAATACGATGCGAAATCACGATGATCGTCTGGTGTGGACGAAAGCTCGCGACCGATGTCAGCACAGAGCGCTCGGTTGGAGCATCTAGAGCCGAGGTCGCTTCGTCCAGAATCAGCGCTGCCGACTCCCTCAGGAGTGATCGCGCTATGGCCAGCCTTTGGCGTTCTCCTCCCGAAAGGCTGACTGCTCCCGGGCCGAGGGGAGTGTCCAGGCCGAGCGGCAGTTGGCCGAGCGCGGACGCAAGTTGGACTGCCTGCATTGCTCGATGCATGTCCTCGGTCGTCGCCTGCGGATTTCCGTAGAGCAGGTTCTCCCGAATACTCCCCTGAAAAAACACTGGGTGCTGCGGGATAAAACAGACAGCGCGACGCAGCGACGTCAACGTGTAGCATCCGAGGGATCGCTCATCGAGAAGGATGCATCCGGCGTCCGGATCGGCGACACGGACAAGAAGACGAACCAATGTACTCTTGCCCGATCCGCTCGCTCCAATGATTGCGAGGTGTTCCCCCGTCTTAATCCGAAGCGAGAGGTTCAGCAATGCGGTTTTACGGCCATAGGAGAAGGACACATTCTCAATCCTGAAGCCCTCATGTAAACGGAATGAGTTGAAGCGCATTGTCCCTGTGTCCTGCACGGTCGACTCGAGGGCGAGCAATTCGCGAACCCGGCGAATGCTCGCTCCAACCGTTTGAAGTCGCGCGTAGAGCTCCATCGCCGAGCCGATTGGGTCAAAGACGCATGTCCCATAGGCATAGAACGCCACCAAGCCGCCAATGGTCAGAGTGCCGGCAAGCACTTTCGCGCTGCCGAAGGCGAGAACAACCAGGATCGCCGTGACCAGAATGGCGCCGATCGAGAGGCTGAACCCGACCTGTGTTTGCCGCTGAATCCGCTGCGTACGCAACGTCCCGTCCCATGCGGAGACCGCCTGGCGCGCGCTTGCCTCTTCCGCGCCGAGAAACTGAATCTGCGGCACTGCGGAGAGATATTCATTCAAAAGGCTGGTCGCCGCGCCCACCTCGCTACGCGCTTCATCGGCCCTGGTCCTCAGCAGAATGCTAAAGCGACGCTGGATGATCGCGAACAAGAGCAGCAGGGGCAAAACAGTCAACGTCATGGACAGATTCAACTTTGCCATCATCGCGAGGTTAAGGACGAGAAAGAGTATTGCCCGGATGCTTTGATTGGCGGTGTCCGCGCCCAGATTCGCAATTTCGTCGACATCGTGCTCGATGCGCGTCAGCTTCTCGCCAGTCGGTGTCTGCTCGTGGTAATCAGCCGCAAGCCTATTCATCTGATCGAGGAGAGCAATGCGCAGACCTCGGACACAGTGCTGGGCGATGGAGAAGTTGACCATCGACCCCATTGCATAGAATGCGGTCCCAGCGAAGTAACAAAAGCCGATCCCAACGGCCAACTCTAACGCCCATCGCAGGCTGTGTTGAGGCAGTGCACTGTCGATCAAGCTGCGCATCAGCAGAGGGTCGATAGCGACGGCAGCGCCCGCAACAGACACACAGAATAGTCCGAGCCCGATCCGCCAGCGGAACGGTTCGAGACGAAGCAACAACCACCTGAAATCGCTCCTGGCATGCACGGCGTCTCTCCGCACTTCCATCGAGGGAAGTGTTACTACCCTAGCTCGCGCACCGAAAGTCCAGCTCTGATCAACCCTCTCGTGTTTCGTATAAGCAACACGGCTCGGCGGACGATTGACGCTCCATTGCCGGCATAGTCTTCTGCCAATATTGGCAGACTCTTCGTCAACGCCAATGCATGGTCAAAGGTCACGACTCCCAGTAGAGGCGAAGAAAGACACCTCTGAGAAGTGTCGCCGTAGCAAAAGGCGCCTGCCATGGCATCGCCCGAGCCGCTGCGCGAAGGATTGCAATTTAACCTCGCATCTTCTTGGGAGCGGCCATAGATGGCACGGCGTTAATCCGCGGCGATGACTATCCGATTCAATGCGTGTCGTCCAACAATTTCCCATCGACCCGCTTTTGGCAAAAACACCTGTTCTTTGCCAGCGCGATGGGTTCACAAATCGAGAAACCAAAGGTTGCCAAAAGGTCCTAAGAACCTTCCCTCGCTCAGGTTCTCATCGAAGTCTCGCTCGCCTTTTGCCCGGAGGGATTTGCCGTGAAGAGTCTCTCTACCGGCTCCTTGTCGCCGATCGAGAAAGAGGTCATTGCCGAAATCCGGGCACTAAGAGCGCCGTCCGGCAGCGTCCTGGCTTCCACCCTTCTTACGAGTCCCGCCCGGTTTGTGCATCACTTCATCCATGCTTCGCACGGCAACGTGCAACTGCGGATCGCGACGATAGCGCGAGAACTCGGGGTGGAGATGCGAACACTGGAGCGCACCTTCTTTTGCGAGTACAAAAAAACAATGGTGCAGTGCCAGGTGGAAGTTCGTCTGGCTTTCTCGCAGTGGCTTCTCGGCATCTTCCCGCCCACCAAGATCAGCGCGATTGCGGCACTGCTGGGCTACGAACAGGTGCAGGGATTCAATCGCTTCTTTAAAAAGCACACGCGCCAGTCTCCGTCCGCATGGGGCCATATGGAACGCGGGAGGATCGCCCATGAACAAAGACGTTCTTCCTTCGACTGACCGGATGCCGGTCCAACGTACATGGATCTTGCCGGGCTGGAGGCTATTTCAGACTTTCTATTTTGTCGCGTTCTGCGAACCGGTTCCTGTTGCATATCAAAATCAGGAGTGTCAGACTCACCGCACAGTTGGATTGCTCGTGCTTGCGCTCATGGAAACACCGGCTGCCACGCTCATTGCGAGCGACCTCCCCCGGCTCATCTGAGAACCATCCACTTGGCCCATCTGGATTGCTTCTCTTCAGCTCTCCGCGCGCGGAACAGATACGGGCAGAGCGACAGGATTGGTGCGCGCTATTCGTGTTCAGGTCGCATCCCATTCGGAGATACGGACAATGCTTACCATCGCGCCCCACATTCGATCCATCGTCGATCACGACGGCGCAGTCATCCTCGATATAAAGCGAGACGCAATGTTAACGCTCAATTTTACCGGTGGCTATGTGTGGGAGAAGCTGAAACAAGGAAAGCTGATTGAAGAGATTGTCAGCGAGCTAGCGAGCGAGACTGGCGCAGACCCAGTGGTGGTTGATTGCGATGTGCGCGCCTTCCTCGACCAACTAAAGTCAAAACGTCTCCTTACCGCTTGAGCAAAGGCGATGCCATGCCCCCATATGACAACACGCTAGAACAAGATGAATACCGGCTGGTCTTGTTGCGGGCTGGATCGCACGCAATATGGGCACGTCGCGATAACAGAGCCCTGCATCTGCCGTCCGTCGCGATACCGCGCTGGACGCGCCCCGCCGAGCAGCTTCAGCAGGCGGTCGAAGGTGGCTGGCACGTACGCGCAATCGTCCTGGATTTTCTTCGCAGCGAGAGCGGTTCGAATACTTGCGTAGTTGTCGAGATCCTGTCCCCAGAACCGCCGGGCGGTCTCGCCGCATCCAGCATCGATGATGTCCTAGAAGAGGAAATGACTCGTGGGGAACGAGAAGTGGTCAAAGCCATTCTCGCCGGCACGACTTCAAGCGGCCCATTCTCTCGCTTGGGCTGGATCGGTGATGCGTTCGAATGGATGCAGAAGTTTCTGGGTAACAGCATCAAGTTCACTGGGGACGTCCTCCAATACAACGCGACGGGCAACTTTGCCTTGGCCCGCTTCGCAACGGAGACCGGTCCTGCGTATTGGCTTAAGGCTACGGGCGAGCTCCACGTCCATGAATTCCAGATCACCAAAATGCTTGCGGAGAGGTGCCCTGAATACCTGCCGCGACGAATTGCCGAGCGCAAAGACTGGAACGCCTGGCTAATGGAGGACGCGGGCTATCCTCTCAACTCCTGGACTCTGCCCGCACTCGAGCGGGCGGTTTCCTCGATGGCCATGTTGCAGCAAGAGACAATTGGACAAACGAATCCGTTCCTGACTGCGGGCGCTTTCGATCAACGTCTCTGCGTACTACGTGCACACCTGGCCGAACTCGTCGAGTATCTCAATGAGGCGATGGCGAATCAGGTCTCGGCCAGAGTCCCGCGAATTGAGAAAGGGCGTCTGTGGCAAATGGCGGGCATTCTCGAGGATGCCTGCTGGCGCATGGAAGCACTTGAGATCCCGGACACCCTGATACACAGCGACGTGAACTCCGGCAACATCCTGTTTCAGGGTGCGAACTGCGTCTTCACCGACTGGTGTGAGACCGGGATCGGCAATCCGTTTTTCACTCTACAGTATCTATGTCTCCTCCAACCCCCTGGCGAAGAACATTGGGCGCCCAGGCTCAAGGAAGTTTACAAACAGTGTTGGCTCGATCGATTGAGTACGTCCCAGACGGATCGCGCTTTCGCGCTGATGCCGCTGTTAGCCATTCTTTCTTGCCTCTATGGTCGGGGATTATGGCGCTCGTCTGAGCGCCACAATCCTCACGTAGAAGGCTACGCGCGCAGTCTAGCTCGTCACCTGGACCGTGCGGCTCAAGATCCGCGGTTGCTGGAGGCTCTATGCCATTGAGCGCGCCCTTCTTTCGTCCCGTCGAAGACGTATATCACGGCGTTCGAGTCTGCGATCCCTATCGCTGGCTTGAAGACCGCAGTCTGCCGGAGACGAAGCGATGGATTGAGGAGCAGAAGGTTCGATGCAAAGCCTATTTTTCAGCTTGCGAGACGTTCGATACGCTACGAAACCGCGTGAAGGATTTTCTGGACGTGGAAGCCGTGGACCAGCCGGCGAGGCTTGGGAGCCTTTGCTTCTACCGCCGCCGCAACAGGAATCAGGAGCAGGCACACATTTACGTGCGGGATGATGCGGCAGGAGACGAACGGCTCCTGGTTGATCCTTCCTGTCAGGGCTCATTCACCTCGGTCGGAATCCATCGTATCTCCGATGACGGCTCTCTGCTTGCCTACGAGGTGAAGTACGGAGGTGGGGATACAAAAGAGATTCGCATCGTCGATACCCGGAACCGGCGCGTTCTTCCGGACACGATTGAAAGAGGCTATTCGCGGGGATTTGCATTCGCTTCCGCCAACGATGGCTTCTACTACTGCCAGGAATCCCGAGTACATTGTGAGGATCACTCGGTCCGCTTTCATTCGTTCTTGCGGGCATCCGCAGACCAGGTCGTCTTCAGACGGGCGCGTGTTCCCGGAAGCCGGCTTGTTCTGATTGCAGACGCCGTTCATCTCGGTGCGATATGGATTCATGGACCCGGGTCGAACCCAGTCTGCGATTTCTTTGTTGCACCTCGCGATCGGGATCGCGATTGGCGGCTGGTCTTTCGGGATAAGGCGCTGCCCTACAGCCCACTCCTTTCGCTGGGCAGGATCTTCGTTCTTTCTTACGAAGCCGCGCCCAATGGCAAGCTCATCGAGTTGACCCTGGATGGACAAGAACTTCGTACGGTCGTCCCAGAAAGCAAGATGCCGCTTCGCCAAATCGCGATTGCGGGAGACATATTTTTTGTCAGCTATTTTATGAACGGTATCTCTTCAATGCACAGTTGGAACATGAAGGGAGAAGACACTGGAGAAATCGATCTTCCATTCGATGGAACAATCCGGATATCGCATCAACCCGGCCCACCGGCAGGCGGCTTCTTTTATACGCATGAATCCTTTGCCGAGCCCCCAAGCATTTACGAATATCTGGTCGGGGAAGATAGGTCTTTCACATTCCACGAGTGCGCGCGTCCTATGGAGGCTGGTTGTGAACTCCGTGGGTTTTCGTTCGTTGCAAAAGACGGAACAGAGATTCCCATAACGCTTGTCGCAAAGGCTGGAGCCGGATACGACCAGCCGCAGTTTGCCATCATGACCAGTTACGGCGGTTTTGGCGTGCCGATGACACCGCAGTATTCGGTTCTGGCCACGATCATGATGGAGCGTGGCGCGGTCCTCGCGATCCCGCATATTCGCGGCGGCGGAGAGTTCGGCAAATCCTGGCATGATGCCGGCCGCACGCGAAACCGGCAGACGGCAATCGATGATTTCATCGCCGCGGCGGAATGGTTGTGCGGGGAAGGAATTACGGTTCCCGCAAAACTGGCGATCTTCGGAGGCTCCAACTCCGGTCTGTTGGTCGGAGCGGCAGTGACCCAGCGGCCGGATCTCTTCCGTGCTGTGCTCTGCATCGCGCCTCTCTTGGACATGTTGCGGTATGAGTGCTTCGACCAGGCGACGAAGTGGCAGACGGAGTATGGCAGCGTGGAGAACGAAGATGATTTCCACGCGCTATATGCCTATTCGCCTTATCACCATGTCCGGGAGTCCGTCGATTATCCCGCTACGTTGTTTGTCTCGGGAGACAACGACGACCGCTGCAATCCAGCTCATGTGCGGAAAATGGCTGCGCGTCTCCAGGATCGTCCGTCACAGAGCAATCCGGTCCTGGTCGACTACAGCGTAGAACGGGGGCATTCCCCCGTACTGCCACTGTCGGTGCGCATCGATGCTCTAGCACGAAGACTTGTATTTTTGTGCGCGGAACTCGGTATCGACACTCCCAAGGAGGCGCACCTTGAGGCGGCCAATCGCTGAAAGCTACATGCTTCTTCTGTGGGTTGGCTTTGTCCTCGCCTTCCGAGGTCTTCATGCGCTGCACAGGCATGTGCAGAAAGGGGGGCTGAGGCCTGTCAACCAGGTTTACTGACAGGTGCGGAAGAACTCTGCCACGCGATGGATCTTGCTTGCGTCTTTTATCCGAAACGAGTGTTCTGCCTCCAGCGCTCCGCTGCGACAGCGCTTCTTTTGCGCCGCCACGGAATCCACGCTGAACTGGTGATCGGCGCCCAACTACTGCCGTTCAGGTCCCATGCGTGGGTGGAATGTGACGGAACGGTCGTCAACGACAAGCCGTACATGCGAGAAATCTACCAAGTGCTTGAGCACTGTTAGGGCAGGAGTTGTCAAGATGGCCATTCTTTTGGGGATATGCAAGGGTGAAGGCCGCATCGTTCAAGAGCGGCGATTGGCTGAGTTCGCGCGTGCTACCGACCGATATGCCCTGGATGGGACATTCGTCCGCGCACAGGGAAGGATCGGCATGGGGTTTCAACCCTACCATACCCATGAACGATCGAATCTTGAAGCTCAACCTGCAGTTGATGAGCACGGCAATATGTTGACTCTGGACGGACGCATCGACAATCATGCTGAGCTTTGCCAACTCCTGAATATAGACGGGGAAAAGATCGCGGATTCTCAGATCGTTCTCGCGGCCTTCGAACGCTGGGGCGAGGCCTGCTTCTCGATGCTAATCGGAGACTGGTCGCTTGCTCTGTGGTCGCAGGCGAATCAATCGCTCTACCTTGCCCGCGATCATGCAGGCACGAGGACGCTCTACTTCGGCATCACCGATGACACAATCTATTGGTCCACCTATTTGGAATCCTTGATCCTCGGTCGAGGCTTACGTGAGCTGAATCAGGAGTTTGTCGCTTGCTATCTGGCGGGCCGACCGATTGGCGATTTAACGCCATATCAAGGGATAAACGCGGTAACGCCTTCCCATTACTTCATATTTCGCCATGGCAAGCTGGTTCGTAGATCCAATTGGCAATGGATGATCACGAGTACGATTCGATATAAGACTGACGCCGAGTATGAAGAACATTTTCGCTCGCTCTTCCGGCAATCCGTGGAGCGTCGTACCGGACCTGGAGCTGCCATCCTCGCTCAGCTCAGCGGCGGGATGGACTCCACATCGATCGTGTGCATGTCAGACGAGCTTCGGGCCTCTTCGAACCCGCCTGGAAGGCCTATTGATTCCATCTCCTACTACGATGATTCGGAACCGTCTTGGAATGAGCGGTTCTACTTTTCCCTGGTCGAGGGGGCGCGGGGCAGGATCGGCATTCACGTCGATGCGTCTCTTATACCTCAGACATTTCAACCCCACGATCCCTTTTCAGGAGAGTATCTCTTTCCTGGCGCCGACAGCTCATCCATCGAACGAGAACGCAATTTCGAAAGTCTCGATCAGGATCATCACTATCGCGCGATTCTTTCTGGAATCGGCGGCGATGAGTTGCCCTAGGTGGTGTCCCGACACCGCTGCCCGAATTGGCCGGTTATCTCGCATCAGGGGACCTAGGAACTTGTTGAAATAGGTACCTGTTCTGCGACGGAGGTTGGCTGCCATTCGTCTAACAGGCATGCGTGGAGACGAGCGGGTTCAGGACGGGATGTTCAGCTATGTTTCGTTGGAGCAGCGGGTGCCTCAGGATCATCCGCTGCGGGCGGTTCGCAAGCTGACCGACACGGTGCTGCGGACTTTGAGCCCGGAGTTCGATGCGTTGTATGCGGACTCGGGGCGTCCATCGATTGCGCCGGAGTACATTCTGCGGGCGCTTGTTGTTGCAGGTGTTCTACTCGGTGCGCTCGGAGCGGCTGCTGGTCGAGCAGATCGACTACAACCTGCTGTTCCGCTGGTTCGTGGGCCTGGGCATGGACGATGCGGTGTGGAACCACGCGGTGTTCTCCAAGAACCGCGACCGGCTGCTGACCTCCGATGTGGCGCAGCGGTTCTTTGCCGAAGTGAACAAGCAGGCCAAGCGGTTCATGAGCGACGAGCACTTCACGGTGGATGGCACGCTGATTCAGGCATGGGCCTCGCAGAAGAGCTTTCGCTCGAAGGACGGCTCCGATGACGGCGATGGCGCGAATTTCCACGGCCAGAAGCGCTCCAACAAGACGCATGAATCGACCACCGACGCCGATGCGCGGCTGTACAAGAAGAGCTATGGCAAGGAGTCGAAGTTGAGTTATCTGGGCCACGCGCTGGTGGAGAACCGCAACGGGTTGATTGCCGCGGCGATGGTGACGCACGCCGATGGTTATGCCGAGCGCGACGCTGCGCTGTTGATGCTTGCGGAAAAGCAACAGGGCCGCTCACGCCGCATCACGGTGGGCGCCGACAAGGCTTACGACACGAAGGATTTCGTCAGCACGGTGCGGGAGTTGAACGTGACACCGCATGTTACCAAGAACGACAAGGGCCGCAGCAGCAACCTGGACCGCAGAACCACGCGCCAGCCCGGCTATGCCATCAGCCTGAGCCGGCGATGGCTGATCGAAAAGGGCTTCGGATGGCTGAAGCAAACCGGCCCGCTGCGCCAGGTCAAGCTGCGAGGCCTGGAGAAAGTGGACTGGCTGTTCGTCTTCAGTTGCGCGGCGCACAACCTGATCCGGCTGCCGCGACTGATGGCTCAACCACCGGAAATGCTCAGGGAGCAGTGTGCCTGAGCAACGGTTGCGGGCCTCGGGGATGATTCCCTGAGGCCCGCAAACCCCTATAAACACTGGCCAGAACCGTACTTCAAACAGATTTCAACGGGAAGAAACGAAAATCACAAGGAAAGACGCCGCAATCAGGCGAATTTCAACGAGTTCCTAGTCCGATTCTTGCGAACTGCCATCGCATGGTCTGCGGCGAACAGAACTTCAGTGATTCAAATGGCGACTGAGGCTGCTCTCTTTACGGCTGACCTTTACCGACGGCGCGCTGTCCGGGAAAGCGAACTTCCCTCGTGGATCACAGTTAAACTTCGCCAGCTTTGCCTTGAGAACGCAGCTGATATTCTGCCCCGCAGGCTCGCAGGCATCCCTCTGAACAGCGTTAGCAATGCACGCACATGGTGGGACACTCTAGAGACTTTGCCGCATCGATTTCCATCGCTTCTCGCAAGACGAGAGTGGCGATACCCATACCTCGATCGGGACCTTGTGAAGTTTCTCTTCAGCATTCCTCGCTCGCAACTCGTGCGCCCCGGGAGGAGACGGTCACTCATGCGACGCGCTCTGAGAGACTTGGTCCCGGCTGGAGTTTTGGAGCGGCGGCGCAAGGCTTTCGTCGTTCGGAGTCCGATCGTCGCTCTCCAGACCAACGCCCCTGTGATCGAGAAGCTGTTTGGCGCTTCGAGATCTGCTGACTATGGATTCATCGAGCCAAGCCAGTTACGAGAACTGATCAACGCTGTTGTCGGCGGCCAGCAACCGATGCGATGGGCCGAACTCATGCGCGCTGTGGCAGTCGAACTGTGGCTGTCGAGCCTGGCATCGGTACGGTCGGATCATCTAATACTTCAAACGCAAGACAAGGATCGCTCTCTCGTGTGAGAGCAAATGACCTCCTTCCGACCCAGTTGCACGCCTAACTTGGCCGGTTCGGAGTACCAAACAAATGAGAGGAGAAACTACAATGCGTTACACCGAGCCAACAATCCTGAACACAACCAGCGCCTCATCGAGCATTCAGGGCGTGTCGAAGGGTCGAGCGATACCTGATAACAGCGGCCAGAGCCCCAATCACACGCCGGCAAGCGCCTACGAGGCCGATGAGTAGTTCGACCCAAGGACCATCGGACAGAGTAGCCTTAACCTTGCTTGGGCTCCAAGGGATCCCGGAGCCCAGCAAGCCAAGTTTCGTTCGGAGGAGTCCGCTCCTTAAGGCCGGTCCCCGGGGACATGAGGTCCCTCGCAATTCCCGGCATGCCCTTTTCTCTCAAGCTCCCTCAATCCAATCCACCGCCGATCCTCGACAGGGACTTCCGATGCCGAACACATCTGGTCTGTCAGCCAGAAGCGAAACCAATCGACATTTCCTTGTTGGGAAACGGCCCGGTTCAGAGGCTTTTGAAGGATATGCTGTCCCTCACGGATGTAGATCAGATCCACAGGCTTGTTCTGTTCTTTCAGAGAAGAATACAGCTCCCACTCTCCGAGCAGAGATGCAGGCCCGATCGCTTCGATTCTGAGCGGCGTCAGCACGGAGTCAAGATGAAAGTCCGGCGCAGAGGCGACCCACTTCCTCAATCCGCGTCCAGTTGGCGCGCCTCCATAGATTCCGACATCCCATGTCCCCATGTTTGCTTGATAGAGCCTGTGTTCCATGTAACTGCCATCGACGCCGTCGGCTACCGTTGCAGCAGCATAGAGACTGGGGTCCCTAACCAGAGCACTTAATACGTAATAGCACGTTCGGCTAAAACCGATCAGCCCAACCCGCGCCGGATCAATCATCCCTTCGGCCGCCAGTTTCTCGATTGCAGCCTTAAAGGAAACGACGTGGTCAGTTGCCTCCTGGTCGGTCCCGCTGTGGTCTCTACGGTCGGGCACCTGCAGTACCATGATCCCCGCACTGGCCAGAGGCATGGCGGCCATCGCCGTGGTGTACGAGCCATCTGACAGGAATTCGTTGGGTTGAAATCCGTGCGTCTGAATCACGAGCGGATACCTCTGTCCGGGCATATACCCAACCGGCTTGATCAAACCACCCGTCCATTCGTAGCCGCTGGTATCCTTCCAACGAAATATTGATACCTCCCCGCGTTTGATTCCCTGCAACTGTGGATTTGGATCCCAGATTTCGCGGCTATTTCCTGTCTTATAATCCGTCGCCCAGAGCGTAGGCGGACTATTTAGATCTTGTCGAATCCACAAGGAGGGACATTTCCCGCGGCTTTCGTCGGCTCTCCAGGCTGACGACCTGTCATTCGGGACGGTGTTCACGGAAGCAACGATCCACTGCCCTTCCCGGTATTCGTACTTCTCTACGCGCATTTGACCCTGCTCCAGGAAGAAGAGCACGACCTCGTGATCACTCTGTCCAAATCGTGCATCAGTCAATTCGGCCGAGGCTTGGGAATCACCTTGCTGTTGCTTTGGATTGAACCGGGTCGGAGCGATGCATTGGGCGTCGTGAGTGCGAATATCGACGACGGCGGCAGCACAAGGGGTGATCGAAATATTCCGGTCTGAGGCGCCTGAGATTTTGCGCGGAAGGAATGCGCTTGTAATGAGGATGCGCTTGCTGTTTCCTGACCATGTTGCACTCGACACATCGGGCGAGCCGAGCGTGCTAGCGGATGGCCCATCGATCAAAGGCGCCGTCTTTCCAGTTGTTAAGTCGATGATCGAATACTGCATCAGATGATCCATATTGAACGGCGAGACCATATTCGGATCATGGATCTGAATTCCTTCGGAAGCCCCTGGCAACTGATAGTGAGCCCAGTAGGCGGGAATATGCTGAACAGGCAATAGCTCCACAAGGAAATTGCCGTCCGGCGATATCGCAGACGGATGGAGTCGATAGTCGTCGATGGTCGGGCCGCTCGCAAGAATACGGTGTTCCCGGCCGCCCCGGCGAACCCATGTGAAGAAGAAGCGATAATTTGCTCGATTTTGCGCGAAGAGAATATCTCCGATCGAGATGGGCAGATCGGTCAGGGCGCTTGCCCCGACGTTGAGCACGCGACCTTGATAGTATTCGTCGATGGTCGTGTCCCCGGATCGCGAGGCGGCGTAGGCAACTTCCGACCGACTGACGTCGAATGAATCAACGCTGTATCCGATGAGGGACAATTGCAATGTGGCGCCATCTGCAAAACGCACCTGGTACAACTGCTTCTCGCCGCGCTGGTTCTGAACAAGGCAATAAACATACCCTGAATCCCGCGACCACCGCATTTCCGTGATAGTCGAGGTATATGAGTCCTCGAAGAGAACCTTCGGTACCGCTGAAAATCTGGCCAATAGCCTCGGCCGTGGAGCCGAGGCCTTGCTCGAGCTTCTCAAGAATGTTCTGACTTGATCCGCTTCAAAGGTCCAGATTGAGGACTCGATCTTGTTTGAATCGAGACCGCGGGAGGTCACGACGGCGAAATGGCGGCCGTCTGGCGACATCTTCGCACGAGCCTCTGGGTCGCGCGTGTATGGGTCGTTGAACCTCGCCATCGAGATTGAATCCCACACGGTAAAGCTGCGATCCACCGCGGAGCATGGTGTTGCGAGAATAAGGAGCAGGAGTGCCAGTGCACCTCGCGAACCGCGAAATCTAATCTCAGTATTCATGCGAAATGGAGTGGTGGCGAGCACGTCCTGGCTCTCCTCGACGGAGCACAAGCCAATTGATGATTGCGACTCGTTCGCCAGTTTCAGCGCGCGGTTCACGCCGACCTGCTAAAACACGAGCCGCAATGCGAACTGCATGGAGCGCGGACCGCCCTGTTGGTATTGAGCCGCAAGCGTGCCCAAACTTTGGTTGAGCATTTGCGTCGCTTGTCCAAACGTGATGTCGGTTAGGTAGGGATCGACGTACCCAAAGTTGGGATGATTCAGAAAATTGAAGGCTTCCGCGCGAAACTTGAGGCTCAAGCGATCGGTCAGGCGGATATTCCTGCGAGCCGCCAGATTGAATTGAGTCGCGCCAAAGCTTCGGACGAAATTCCGGGGAGCGTCTCCTGGATCATTGTCTGCGGGAGTGCTGAATGCCGAGGGGTTTATGCTTCGACCGCCGGGGTACTGAGAGCCGTAAATATAGGTAGGTTGACCGGGAACCAAGTTTACGTTTCCATAATATGAGTTGCCGGTGGACGCATCCAGTAAGGGTGCGCCTTTAAGCGTAACGGGGAACGCAGTTCGACATATCAGACGAGCGTCTAATCCCCATCCGTTGAACAGATACCCTGGAACCAGGGACGTCTTCAACGTTGGAAGGTCCCAGCTCATCCCTGCCTCCAGGTTATGACGAACGTCGAAGTCGGAATTGCCACGGGTCAGCGGCAACTCGGACGCACTCGATCCGAAATCGATCGAATGCGACCACGTATAGGAGACAAGTGCCTGGAGCCCATGGGCTACATTTCGTTTGAACTCTGACTGAAGTGATTGGTAGTTGGATGTTACCCCAGTTGGGACGAAGTATATCGTTCCGAAATTCGGATTAAAGTTCTCAATCGAACGCGACTGTTCCTGAATGAGACGTCTTCCGTTGGAGCCGACGTAGGAAAGAGTGAGCGATTGAGCGTCACCGACTTCCTGTTCCAAGGACACATTCCAGCTGATGGTATAGGGAAGCTGGAGATGGGGAGGAAAGGCAAAGATAATTGAGTCCGTGTATGGAGGGTCCACGGAAGGTGCGAAGTCTAGTTGTAATGGAGTTACAGGCAGCGGTGAATCGTTGAAGACTGAATTCGCATTGAATCCGATGCCTTGTACGAATCCTTGGGTCGCTAATTCGTTGTCGGTATCGAAGAACGCGCCGCCGCCAGCTCGCACGACGGTTTCCGAGCGCTGCGCATCATGGGCAGTCCATGCCGCTCCGAGGCGAGGTGCCAAGTTGAACCAACTCGTCCGCCAAAGTGGCGTGCCGCGAGGAGCCAGTGAAAGGCTGGCCGGCTCATTGATGTTGCCAGACAGGGTATAGGCGTCGTTCCCATGCTGCTCGCCCGGCGGAGGGTTTATCTCCCAGCGAAGGCCCAAAGACAAGGTCAAGTTGGATGCTGCACGCCACTCATCCTGTACGAAGACAGATGTCTCATCAAAGATTGGCGTAGCGGCATCATACTTCGAGAGGGCGACGAACGTCGCACTGTTTGTCAGGATGGAATCCACGGTCTCGTACGGCACGTATGGTTGAATGCTGGGCGGCTTGAGTGGAGAGATGATTTTGCGATAATCGAGCCCGGCCTTAAATTGATGATGGCCGGAGGATAGATTCATCGTATCGACCAGATTCCATTGGCGGCCGATATTCTGTGCAGGTCCCTGAAAGATCTGTCCCGAACCAACCCCGCTGATGTAAAGAAGGAAAAAAGGCTGAGCGTCTGCGTAGGAACCAACGCCCATCGCCTGCGAGAGATTTACTGGCTGCGCACCGCCGAAAGTATCGAGTATTCCTTCCGATATCGCCTGACTGTCTGCATAACCGAGGCGCAGCTCATTGTTGAGATTGGAAGCGATCTGGCCGGTGGCACCCAGTGTGTAGGTTTGGACATTTACACTCGTTTGATTCAGCGTTGACAATGTTCGGGTCGACGTCGAACTTGGTGTGTCGCTGAACCGGAAGAAGAGCGACAGCTTGGGACTGACGCCATAGTCAACTCGAGCGATTGTGGAATCGATCCGGCTGGGTTGGGAATACGCCTTGATGAATTGCGCCAGATTGGGGCTGCCCGACGTCCCATAATCGACTCCGTTCTGTATCGGATATGCGTTCAAGATGGGTTGAAGGGCCAGTGGAGCCATCTGCCGCATGAAGGTATCAGGAACGTATTGAATGGTCGCCGCTTGCGGTTGTGTCAGCCTCAGCCCTTCATAGGAGGTGAAAAAGAAAGCCTGATTGCGGCCGTTATACAACTTTGGAATAATGATCGGTCCGCCGATTGTTCCCCCGAAATCATTTTGCCGCAATGGTGCCATGGCCTGTTGATAGTGATCGTTGAACCAGTCGTTTGCGTCAAAGAAGTTGTTGCGCAAATAGTCGAATGCGCTTCCGTGCAAATCATTGGTTCCTGAGCGCGTTTCGAATGAGATTTGCCCCCCGGGACTGCGGCCGAATTCAGCGGAGTAGCTGGAGCTTTCGATCCTAAACTCTTGTAAAGCATCTACCGAGATAAGCGCTTGCGTCGTTCCCAACGCCGTTGAGGCCGCCACTGCACCGGCCGTTGCCGATTGCGGAAATCCGGATGCGCCCCCGGGGCTGGTATTCCCTGATACTCCGTCCACCGTGTAGTAGTTTGACTGGGTGCGCTGGCCGTTGATACTGAAATCTCCGTAATAGCCGGCACCCTGCCCTAACTGCTGCGGGCTCTGCGTCATGGTACCGGGGGTCATGGAGATCAGGTCCTGAAAGCTGCGTCCATTCAGTGGAATGTTCTCGACGAACTTGCGGTCAATCACGGTACTGACGGAAGCATCCGTCGTGTCGATTGTTGACGTCTCCGCAGCGACAGTCACGGATTCAGAAGCCGCACCAACGGGCAGAGTGAAGTTCAGGACTACTGCACTCTGGACATTCAAGATGACGCCAGGCTTGATGATCGTCTTGAAGCCTCCTCTGGAGACCTGCACGCGATACTGACCAGGGGGAAGAATCGAGACGGCGTAGATTCCCGACCCGTTCGTTGAATTCGTGTAGCGGACGCCCGTGGCTTCGTTGAAGGCCACTATCTCTGCGCCTGGGATGACCTTCCCGAATGGGTCGACAACCACACCGCTTATGGTTGCGTCGGTAGATTGAGCACTGGTCAGTATCGTTGCACAGAGTATCAACAACAGCAGATGGAGAGCGGACAGGCATTTCAATGGAAGCTCCTCAAGCAAACGTGGAGAGTGGTGATTCATCCCACTAACGGAGAGGGCGGCACAATTGTGACGGTGATTGTTACTTAATGGTCTCCGGCGGGCGGAGCGGGTGCGACTTTGAGGATGTCAGGGCGCTGGGCCGCGCAGAAGAAAAAGACCTAATCGCGGCTGTACCCCACGAAGCGCCATCGGAATACGGTAGCTGCGTTACGCGCGAGCAGTTGTCCGGTCCTGCGTAGTCGTTTAGAGCCCGTGCACGCTGAGAAAACAACATGGACGAGAACCGGGAGATCTCCAGCGCGCCTTTGGCCTGGGTGGAAGCCTAACTGTGGTTGCGCCGCTGGGTCAGTATGACGGAAATACCCTAGTCAATCTTGGCGCGAATCGCTGGGCGTTCAAGCCGGGGATCGGATTCTCCCAGGGTTTTGCGAAGAGATGGATACTGGAGTTGGATGGCGCAGCCTGGTTTTTCACCGCCAATCACAATTTTCTGGGCGACATCCAAACCCAGACTCCCATTGTGTCAGCACAGTTGCATGCCGTTTATACCGTGCATCCACGTCTCTGGTTCAGCTCAGACGGAAACTTCTACGACGGCGGTCGGACCACAGTTGGGACGAAACACATGTTCGACTTACGGCGCGGTTCACGCATCGGAATCACCATGGCTGTCCCGATCGCAAGACATCAGACCCTGAAGTTCGCCTATTCAAGATGGGTCTACGCCACGGTCGGTGCGAAATTCAATGTCTTCACCGTCACCTATCAATTCACCTGGGGCGGAGGATTCTAGAGTAACGTTCGATTAGGCGGTGATTCTCCCGCAATTACATCCGAAGGGAAGGATCCCTGCTGGACCCTTCATGTTGACGCCGTGTGAAGCAGGGGGTAAATTGATCGCATACGCGGAAGGAGGGCAGTCCAAAAGATGCAGAGAGACTCTTCCAGCGATACATTGCGTGAGGTGGCTGTGGCGTAATTCATCGCGCCCCGGAACCCCAGGCGACCCCGGCGGGGAGAATTGAACCGCATGGGGCGCTACCGCATCCTTTCACGTAGAGATGCATCCCTGATCCGATGCACACGATGGCGATTCTTCCAATGGAGTGACGATCCTATCACCCAAGAAGCCCGTCTAACGGGTAGCGCCATCCAGTAATCGCAGCAGTGCGATGGCCTTATTCGAATACCCACAGTTCACCACGACGGCCCAAGCGTATTGTTTGGGCCGTCGTTGTTTGAGAAGAGCACGACGCCGGGAGACTGCGCCCTTCGGCCTGAAATTGCCGGGCCATAGTTTCTTGGGACACTCTCGTTAGCGCCCTATTGGCGACGACCAGTACATGGTGATTCTATTTGTAACTCTGTGAAAAAGAACGGGGAATGCAGCGGGACTGTCGAATCCATCGGTTATACGTCACTGGGCAAGCAATCGTAATTACTCAAAAACTAAGGCCAAGCGACAGAACTTCGGTCGGCGTGGTCCACCCGAAATTGAAGATGTTGGTTGTGAAATCCACTTCCTTGTAGGTGATGCCCACAAGCACCCCGCGCTGTATGCCCAAGCCTGTCTCGTAGACCCGCGTTCGTTGCGACACCAAGCCCGCGTGCAGCCACTTCAGTGGTGAATATGTGATTTGATTCCAATTGTAGAAAAAGCTGCGACCGCCATTCTGGGCATCGAATACAAGTTCCCCATTGCTGTAAAGCTGAAACTGCATGTGGGCGAGTGTGAACAGATAGCCGGGGGCGATGCCCTTTATGCTGCCAAAGACGCCGCCGATCATCGGGGTTACGTTCAATACCACTTTCTTCCCCGCGCTGAAGTTGTAGCCTACCCAGAGCGATCCCGTATCCAGAGCCTCGTTATTGTAGCGAGCTTCCAAGTGTAGCTTGGCGTGGTCGGCGGAGAAATCCGGAGAAACATAGGATTGGTCTTTGGGCACGATATAGCCGCTAGTTATGAGTGACAGCGTCCATGGGATCGGAGTGGCTTTTGAGGAAGTACTGGATGTGCGCCCAATTGTCTCCTGTGCCAAGATCGGGATAGTGAGCAAAGCGACAAGTGCGACCGCACCGACGTTCCCGTTCTGTGCCATCCGCTCCTCCTCAAACGGGATACGCAGTTTGTAGATCATTATGCATATCTCTTGAATTCAAAAGATATGGTCAATCTCTCTGGGAACTCTGCACTGTGCTCGCTTAGTCGTCTAGGGATTTCCCTAGTACCGTCCAGAACACTGTTTTCAAATGAAAACTCACCCCGCGCAGAGCTGTCGGTTCTTCCAGTTGCACCCTGGCTCCTCAGGGGTAGAGCATCCACCAAAGTGCCAGGTTTGCCCGGCGTTTCGGAGATGACATGCCTATCCTCTCCACAATCATCTGTTGCGCGCTCGTGTTGATAGTTGCGGACGGAGCACAGAAGCCTCCGCACCCAGAGCACACTTGGGGCTACAACGAGGCAAACGGGCCAAGCCACTGGGGCGAACTAAAGCCTGAGTTCGCTCCCTGCAGGAATGGTCACCACCAATCCCCCATCGACATCCGGAATCCACAAAAAGCCGACTTGCCGCCCATCCAGTTCGATTACAAACCATCTGCATTGGACATTATCGATAACGGCCACACGATCATGATCAATTACGCCCCCGGAAGTTTCATATCGGTAGGCGGCAAGAAGTACGCGCTCAAACAATTCCACTTTCACAGGCCGAGCGAGGAGAAGATCAACGGCAAAGGCTATGACATGACGATTCACTTTGTCCACGCTGACCAAGAGGGCAGGTTGGCCGTTGCCGCCGTTCTCCTTAAGAGGGGGCAGGACAACCCTGTGGTCGATGAATTGTGGAGCAATCTGCCCAAAGAAAAGGAAAAGGAAGAAGTCCTGAAGAATATCCAAATCGACGCTGCCGCCTTACTGCCTGCGGATCATGGCTACTACACTTTCAGCGGCTCTCTCACTACACCTCCGTGCAGTGAAGACGTGACATGGTTTGTGCTTAAACATTCCGTGTCAGTTTCAGATGCAGAGATTGAGCAGTTCTCGGAGCTTTACCGGAACGACGCCCGACCGACTCAGCCACTATACGACCGTGTGGTGCTGGAAAGTAAGTAAGCGTTCAGGACTTAGTCAGAACTCGAATTGAAGGCGAGTCTGGAAGAACTGGGTATTGCCTTGGAGGTCGAACCGATCCAGACGTCCAATGCCATAGGTGCCAACGAGGCGCAGGTAGTCCGTCAGGTACCAATTGACCATCGGAGTGAATCGCCAAAACTTGCCGCCCTTCAGGGTGCCGCTGTCTAAGTCAATATCGGAGAACCGCGCGACCAACTCTACAGCACCATAACCGCCGGAGAACAACGGTCTCTTGGGTATGACATCTCTGAAGGCTCCCTGGACCGTGTTGTAAGCACGCGTCTCTCCGGTGACCAACCATGTCGCAACAAAGTCGCCTCCGTGGACGACCGGGTTGTGAGTGGATGGGGAAGAGACGTTAACCCACCAGTATTCGCTGCCCAGTCAGCAAGGGGCCTTTGCGGTAATAGGTCTCATATCCTGCCATCTTGGTGTTGGTTGAGGCGAACTTACCCGTATCCACGAAGTAAGGAGCTGTGAATGACTCAGGACGTGAGCGGAACTGAAGCTGCCCGTGTGCAGGACTTCCGTTTCTCAGATTCACTCCAAGGTGGAGCACAGTACGCTTCTCATCGGAATGAATCGGAAGCCACACTGCGCGCAGAACCGTCTGATTATGGTATGAAGAGAAGCTTTGCCCCTGAGAAAGCCAGTCGTTGTAGTAGCCGAAATTCCACAGAAACCCATGCTTTGGCGTGTAGCCGAGCCACTTGAAACCGTCTGCGAGAAGCGGGATGGTCGCATCGCTCATCGTGGAGCGTTCCATCGTCCATCCGTCATAACCGACCATCACCTTGTTCAGCGAGAAACCTTCCTTGGAACGGCCGATGAAGATGTTGCCCCAAAGGTTGGGGACCGCGACCATCACACCGGTCTGACGTATGAACCAGGAGTGCGATGGAGCGTCATACATGATCCCGACATTCCATGTCACTTTGCGCGGAAGGCTGGGAAAACTACCGCCCAGAATGAAACGGAAGTCACGAAGCCTTTGGGCCGGGTGCATCACGATCTGCTCTTTGCTCGCAGTATCTTGCGCGTTGGCTGCCAGATCGACCAGAAACCCGATTCCGGCCTTGGCGGTGAAGTGCGGGCCACGGTACTCATTCCATTTGGCCATCTCTCGTGGCGCGTGATCGATATCATCGTCCATTTCCCCTGCATCAACGGTGTCGTCGAGCGAGGATGGGGGAATCTGGGTTTGCGCTGGAGTAGGCTTGTGAGCTGTGGTTTGCGCCGGAGAGGTTGTCTGGGGTGGAGTAGTTGTCTGCGCCGGGGTGGTGGCAGGAGGCGCTTGGGTCGAGCTCTGAGATCTGTCTCGAAACATCTCTCCGGTTGGATTCGATGTCTCTGCAGGGCGTGGAGCGTCGGGGTATTGAGCGTGGGAAGGAAGCAGTCCAGCCATGACGGCAATCACAAAGAGCAGTCGCAGGAGCGCCTTCAGAATGGATTGGTTCGCATCGGCGCGTTGTTTGATGTCAGTAGGTTGAGAACATGGTTTGGATCTCTGCCGGTGTGTGAGGCTTCACGAGCGCCAGCGTCAGCAGGATTCGCGACTTCTGCGGATTCAACTCATTGGAAGCGATGAATCCATTCTCGTCGTCATTGATTTCCACGTTGCGCCCGACGTCGCCCGTCGTCACGCGACTGCTGCGAACGACGACAACGCCTTTCTTCACTGCTCGCGCAGCAGCCTCCACCGAGGCTTTGTTCATGTTTCCGTTGCCTACACCCGCGATCACAATGCCTTTGGCACCCCCATTCGCGCTCTCGTCGATCAGGTCGGGCGACATGTCTTCACTAGCAAAGATGATGTCGACGCGCGGAAGCTTGGTGACTCCCGAAACATCGAATTCAGTTGCCGTTGTGTGCTTCCACGGTGGGTTGTTGTAGAAGTCATTCTTGCCATAGGCTGAGATGCCGACCAGTCCGCGCAGTGGCGACATGAAGGTCTGAACTGAGGTTGTGCTGGTTTTTGTTAACGAATGTGCACCGTGAATCCAGTTGTTCATTACAACCAAAACGCCTCTGCCTCTCGCTTGTGGATCGGCAGCTACACCGACCGCCTCGTAAAGGTTAAGGGGGCCATCGGCGCTGATCGCTGTGGACGGTCGCATGGAGCCCACCAGGACCACGGGTTTGTCGCTCTTTACGACCAAGTTGAGAAAGTATGCCGACTCCTCCATCGTGTCTGTGCCGTGGGTAACCACGATCCCGTCAACATCGCTGGTCGCCAGCAGTTCATTAATCCGCTTGGTGAGGTTAAGCAGAATGTCGAACGTCATATCCTGCGATCCAACGTTTGAAATCTGCTCTCCCTTAATGTTTGCCAGCTTCTCGATTCCCGGAACCGCAGCGATCATAGAGTCGATGCTTACAGCGCCTGACTTATAAGCAGACTGCGCACCAGTCGCGCCAGCTCCCGCAATCGTGCCGCCTGTGGCGAGGATCGTGATGTTCGGCTTTTGCTCCTGGGCGAGAACAGCTTGACAAGGAATGACGAATGCAGCGACGAGCAACAGCGTAAATGGTCGAAGTGACGTCTTCATGATCGCCTCCTTGCGAGCAATGCGTAGCGTATGTTCATTGATATTTGGACTTGTCCAAGCCGGTAAGCTTGACCGGGTCGAGCAACTCCTTGATCTGCTGTTCGGTCAAGATATGCTTTTCCCGGATGATCTCGAGAACGCCTTTTCCGCTTGAACTTGCTTCCTGTGCTAGTTCGGTAGCCTTCTCGTAGCCCAGCACTGGATTGAGCGCGGTAACGATGCCGATCGTCGTCTCCATGTAGTGCGCAAGCACCTTCTCGTTGATCGTGATGCCATCGATGCACTTGGTACGGAAAAGGATCGAAGTGTTATAGAGCAGAGCCTGCGACTCGATCATTGCAAGACCCTCGATCGGTTCATACGCGTTGAGCTGAAGCTGACCGCTGTGAGCCGCCACCGTGACAGCGAAGTCATTGGCCATCACACGAAAGGCGACAAGATTCATCACCTCAGGGACTACAGGGTTCACCTTTCCGGGCATGATGGAGGAGCCGGGCTGCAACGCGGGAAGGTTGATCTCGAACAATCCAGCGCGAGGTCCTGACGCGAGCAGGATCAAGTCACCCGAAATCTTTGAAAGCTTAATGGCGAGACTCTTCAACGCCGAGGAATAGATGACGAAACCCTGCTGGTCCCATGTGGCCGCGATCATGTCCGGTGCAGGCACGATCGGCTTGTTGAGCAGTTTTGACAGGTGTTCGGCAAACTTCTCCGGATAGCCCTTGGGCACGTTGATACCCGTGCCGATCGCAGTAGCTCCCATGTTTTGGACGTACAGGGCCTTCTCCGCTTCACGGAGCGCATCGATTTCGCTTTGCAGCGCGTTGGCGTCGGCATAGAGCTCCTGCCCGACGGTCATCGGGACAGCGTCCTGCAACTCCGTGCGTCCCATCTTCACAATTTCGAGATACGCCTTGCCCTTGGTGCGAAATGACGTCACAAGGTTTTGCAGCTCTTCGATCAGTTTCTGGTTGCGCAGAATGAGAGCGACTTTAATCGCAGTCGGATAGGAATCGTTTGTAGACTGCGACATGTTCAGATCATCGTGCGGGTCGAGGAACTGATACTCCCCCTTTTGGTGTCCGGATAATTCAAGCCCGACGTTGGCGAGCACTTCATTGGCATTCATGTTGGTGGATGTGCCTGCCCCACCCTGGTACCAATCGACCAGAAACTGATCGTGGTATTTCCCGGCAAGCACCGCCTGACAAGCCTTCTCGATGGCATCCAGCCTGTCCTTCTTCATAGCGCCTGCGTCGTAATTGGCCTGGGCAGCCGCCAGCTTGACATATGCCCATGCTTCGACGAATCCGGGGTAGTGGTTGATCAGCACACCTGAGAGCTGGAAATTCTCGAGTGCACGCATCGTTTGGACACCGTAATAGGCGTCTGCCGGAATCTGCTTTTCTCCCAGAAGGTCCTTTTCCGTCCGTGTCTTGCCCTGGGAGGGTTGCGCAGTCTCCTGCGCCCACGCCGCGGGTCCGGTTGACACCGAAAGCAGCACTGCGACGACGAGTGCAGTCCACCTGCGGCCGCTCGATGAGTAAGCAAATAGCGTGGAATTCCGCATCTGCCCTCCTCGTTGACCACCAGGTTGCTCGGAATCGCAACGTTCCTGGAGTGGTCAACTAGCGGCGAGCCTAGCAATGTGGGGACGATTCGGAAACTAGGGATTTCCCTAACACGGCGTAAGCATTTGGACGGTTCCGAGTGGGACCTGACATTTTATACAGTCACAGGCTGCTAAGTGGCATGGGTATGCTATCTCGAGATTGTCTGCGCCTAGCGACCAACCCCAAAACCTCGGAGTATTCAGGCGAGAGGTTACGAGATGGCACCAACGCAAGATTCTTCGGAGCAAGATCCGCCTGAGTTGACGGGGAATCATTCGCGCGAAGTGCCGCACGATTTCTCTCTGGTACTAGGTGGCCCACTCTTCCAACTCCTCAGGAAGTCGCATCTCAGCGGAGAGAACCTGGAGCACTTGAACCGGAGAGTGGTTGCTATCTCCCTGGTTGCGTGGTTTCCGTTGCTGCTGATTGCCAGCGCCAGTAAGGCAGGTTTGGTTTTATTCCTTCAAGATGTTGAAGCGCATGCGCGACTTCTTGTTGCTCTGCCTATCCTGATTGCCGGTGAGTTGGTCGTTCATTCGTGGACACGCTCCGCAGTGGGGGCCTTCGTCAAACGGCACCTCATTTTGCCCAATGACCTGCCCCGCTTTGACAAGGCAATCGAGTCGGCGGTGCGGCTGCTCAATTCCACAGTCGCCCAGGTCGCATTATTGATGCTTGTGTATACGGTCGGACTCTGGCTCTGGGAGAATCGAGTCCCGATACCCACGGTGACCTGGTATGGAATGCCCGGCGGACGCTGGCATTTGACTCCGGCCGGATACTGGTACGTCTTCGTGAGCATCCCGATTGTCCAGTTCCTGCTTCTGGGCTGGTATCTGAGGTTTTTCGTCTGGTGTCGCTTTCTCTGGCAGGTGTCCAAAATCAAGTTGAATCTCATCTCAACCCATCCCGATCACCGCGCTGGACTCGCCTTTTTGGGCAGGAGTGCTTACGCCTTCGGCCCAATCCTCTTCGCGCAGGGCGCCATGCTCGCCGGTATTGTGGCTAGCCGCGTTCTTTACAGAGGTGAAGCCCTGATGTCTTTCAGGCTACAGATCGGCGGCTTCGTAGCATTTTTCGTCTCGGTTATTCTTGGTCCGCTCCTGATGTTTAGTCCGCAGATGGCTGAGGCAAAGAAAAAGGGGCTGGCTAGATATGGGCAGCTCGGGCAGACCTACGTTGAAGATTTCGAGCGGAAATGGGATGACCAAAGTCCCACTCCTTCATCGGATCTTCTTGGAACTTCTGACATCCAAACGCTGGCAGACCTCTCTCACAGTTACAGCATCGTGAGCTCGATGCGTATGGTCCCCTTCAGTCTCAGCGACATAACCCGTTTGGCCGCAACAACGGCGGCTCCTTTCTTGCCTCTGCTGCTCACCATTTTTTCTGTGGAAGATCTCCTCATTCGCCTAATCAAAGTCATCTTCTGAATGAAATGTGCACACGACTGGTCTGCTCCGCCACGCACACCATCTGGAAATCCGCGTCATGAGTGTCATGCTGCGACGGGAGAGGAGCCCGGAATCATAAGCAGGAATAGCCAGACTACCTATTCTTATGATCACTTTATGCGGGTTCCGGTCGGATGGTGGCCTACTCCATTGCTGTCCAAAATAGCGGATATCTGTTTTGACCCGAGAAATGTTAGAGGAGGCTGATCCCCAATTACTCTGAAGTGGGTTCCCAGACAGGACCACTTTCAAAGAAAAAGGATCAGCCATGCTTCAAGTATGCAGTGTGTACTCGCAGCTTTTGCAACTGTTTTCGCGTGGGCAGTTCGCTCGGCGGTCAAGCACCATCAAGCCGAGCGCAACGCCAAAGGGTTCAGCAGTTGGGAGCAATTTGTGGCCATGCTGTTTTGCCAGTTGGCGCATTTGAACTCGCTGCGCGAAGTATGCATGGGCCTGGCCAGTTGTGAATCCCCGCTGAAGCATCTGGGCATAAGTGTCACGCCGAAGAAATCGACCCTGGCGTATGCCAACGCCAACCGTCCGTGGGAACTCTACGAGTCGATTTTCATGCAGTTGCTGGAAAAGTGTCAGATGGAGACGGCGGCGCACAGCCGTCGCAAGTTCCGTTTCAAGAACAAGCTGATGAGTCTGGACGGCAGCGTCATCGAGCTGTCGGCGACCATGTTTGACTGGGCCAAATACACGCAACAGAAGGGCGCGATCAAGCTGCACCTGTTGCTGGACCACGACGGCTACCTGCCCACGTTCGCGGTGGTGACGGAGGGCAAATACAGCGAGTTGAACGTAGCGCGGGACTTGCGCCTGAAAGCGGGTACGATCCTGGCCGTTGACCGCGGCTACAACGATTATGTGTGGTTCGGGCAGCTGACGCGGGACGGGGTCTTCTTCGTCACGCGGATGAAGACCAACACGGTCTACACGACCGTTGAGGAGTGTGCGGTTCCAGAAAAGGGTAACGTGCTCAGTGACCAGATCATCTCTGTGCCTTCTTTGGATAGGCATGGCAAGACGCCGGTGCTGTTTCGGCGCATCGAGTACTGGAACGCGGACAAGGAGGAGATCCTGGTCTTCTTCACCAACCTGCTCCACCTGGCGGCCTCGACGGTGGCCGCGATCTACAAGGACCGCTGGCAAATCGAACTGTTTTTCAAGGCACTGAAACAGACCGCAAAAGTGAAGTCGTTCCTCGGCACCAGCGCCAATGCCGTCAAGACACAGATATGGACGGCGTTGATCGCCATGCTGATCCTGAAGTACCTGCAGATGAAATCCAGCTTCGGTTGGTCGCTCTCCAATCTGGCCGCTCTGCTGCGCCAACAGCTGTTCATCTTCAGAGACTTGTGGGAATGGCTCAACACTCCTCTGGAAGGACCGCCAGCCGCAAGGCAACTCTGCGAACAGTTACCGATGCCGATAACGTGGTGAACACGAGTTGGACAGCAGCGAAAAGAATCAAAGTCAGATGAACTAATAGTTCAGCACTTACACGCCAACTAATTGGACAGCAGGATACCGAACAGATAGAAACCTTTCCAGAGCGACTCATCGACAAAACCTGCCACTATCGGCGAGGGAAGATCTCCATGTCCTCTGAAATCAACTGCGCGGATCTACAGAATCGCTGTCTTGGACAAGAGTGGGCCTACTCGGAAATTACTCTTCTGACAACAGTTCTGCTTCCTGTTGCTTAAGTAGTAATTTCCGGATCGGCGTTAATCCACCAGGAACTACAGGTGCGACCGCCGCAAGCTGATAACACAGTGTCAACTTCATTTGCCGGTGATCGATATGACGAGTAGGATGAGTCCTCGACATGCACTGGACTCGTCTTATCATTGCGATTATCGGCGCGGGAATTGTCACATCGATGACGGATTGGTTCTTCGCAGGCGACTGGATTCACAAGCGGTTCACATATCCAGAGATTTGGCGCAAGGGTCCCGAAACCAGGGCGATCATCGTTTCGAGCGTGTTGCCGTTCGTGACGTGCGCCGCCTTCATGGTTCTGGCCCTATGGCTGGACGTCCATTCGCTGGCCACGGTACTCAAACTTTCCCTATTGGTGTGGCTCATTGGGCCGCTCCCACTCATACTTGCCAATGCGGCATTTATCAAGCTTCATCGGGTATTTGTGACCCTCTACTCGGCTGGATGGCTCGTGAAATTAGTGGTTGCTGCCTTCGTAGCACATTGGCTACTTGTTTAGAGGGCATATATTGTCCTTTATTCTGGCCTTCCAGTGCCGGGAGAGGCGGCTTCCGGTGCATTGCGCGTACTTCTGACCCAGCTGCGGATGGAGATGCAGTACCTGCACGGGCAGATCGAGGAAACCGACAAGCTGATCGCGCGCATCTGCGGCGAGCTTGAACAGTGCCGGCGCCTTGTCGCGATCCCCGGAATCGGGCCGATCACCGCTACGGCGACAGTGGCAGCCATTGGCAACGGCGCAGCCTTCAGGAAGGGTCGCGGATTTTCTGCCTGGCTAGGCGTGGTGCCTGGCGAACACTCTACCGGAGGCAAGCAAAAGCTGACCGGCACCAGCAGACGAGGCAACAAATACCTGCGCAAACTCTTCGTGCAGGGAGCGCACACCGTGCTGCTGCAGAAAACCAAGCAATCTTCCGGCCTGAGTACGTGGCTGGTCAATCTCACATCCCGCAAGCGCAAGCAGGTCGCCACAGTGGCTTTAGCCAACAAGATGGCGCGGATGGCCTGGGCGGTTCTCTATAAAGGAGAGGCTTATCGCCCGCCAACAGCACCACAAGCGATCGCAGCATGAATGACGCCTGGCACACAGCGCCAGGCTGGAAATCGCTGACGCGATTCCCACATCTGCAGACCAACGACGACTGATCTGAGTTTGGAGATTCCTGCCAGGTTTGCTGGCGAAACATGAGATGGCAAAAACGGTCGATCCCGGCGCTCCCGAAAACCTGTACCCGGAAAATGCCTTAAAAGGCAGCGTTACTAAAAAGGACGAGGGCGCAGCGCATCCCATTCAGGCCAGGAGTTCGCTACTCCAATCAAGGCCGAATACATTCGCGCAGACCAATTCTGTCATCCTCATTTCTCGCTTGCAAAACGGCGGCGGACCATACATTCCGGATTGGCGATTACCAATCAGACTGACTGTCTTCTTGGCGCACTCATGAGCGAGGGTTAACCACTAGGAACAATATCCATCCGAGCGTTGTCCCGACCATCCCCCAGAAATATCAACAAGCCTGACTGTGCTATACTCCGGCGCTCAGAAAGAGGATCGCGAAGGGATGACCAACGAAAGGGAGGGAAAATGTCGAGCGTTGCTTATTACAACTTCAATCAGATGCCCCCTGCGCTGCACCATTTTCACGATACGGTCTGTGCCAAAATCACACTCCGAGCTGGAAAGTATGTCCTGTTTGCCAAAGCGCAGCTTCAAAATTTTGATGGCGATAATCAGAACGCGGATGCAAGATTGACGGCACTTCAAGGGAACGCCCAGATTGACCAAGTAACTGTGCGCCTCGGCGGACTTGGGGATTCGTATTACATGGGATCTGTGTCTTTGCTTGGAACGTGGACAGTTCAAGACGATGACACAATCGAGGTTCGGTGTGCTACCTATAACGGAAATGCGGTTTGGGTTTCCCTTGTCGCGATGCTGGTGGATAAACTCCTGACTGGGCCCGCCTAAGAGAAATGCGGTTCCAGAAGGCTATCGCAGTCTCTCCGCTGGCGTTCGGATCAGAATCCAACTCTGAACCCGTCAAAACCAATTCGGACGCTGACAATTTCGAAGAGAGCTCGACAGCACGTTGAAGCTTCCGCCCCTCCTGGGAGCGCAGCGAGATAACTACGCCTCGATTCGTCGTGCCTGAATAAGCGTCATGCCTGCCCAGAGCCATCGCGGCTCTTTGGATCGAATGTCGAATTCCGAGCGAATTATGGGAAATTCGGAAAATAAAAACTTTGACAAGACCTCGCCGAGGTGTTGATCAACCAGTTATTGTCGCGGTAGGCATTGCTGTCCAAAACAGCGGATATCTATTTGACGCGAGGAATATTAGAGGAGGCTGATCCCCAGTTACTCTGAAGTGGGCTCCCTGACAGGACCACCTTCAGAGAAAAAAGGATCAGCCATGCTTCAAGTATGCAGTGTGTACTCGCAGCTTTTGCAACTGTTTTCGCGTGGGCAGTTCGCTCGTGCGGTCAAGCACCATCAAGCCGAGCGCAATGCCAAAGGCTTCAGCAGTTGGGAGCAATTTGTGGCCATGCTGTTTTGCCAGTTGGCGCATTTGAACTCGCTGCGCGAAGTATGCATGGGCCTGGCCAGTTGTGAATCCCCGCTGAAGCATCTTGGGATAAGCACCACGCCGAAGAAATCGACTCTGGCGTATGCCAACGCCAACCGTCCGTGGGAACTGTACGAGTCGATTTTCATGCAGCTGCTGGAAAAGTGTCAGTTGGAGACGGCGGCGCGCAGCCGTCGCAAGTTCCGTTTCAAGAACAAGCTGATGAGTCTGGACGGCAGCGTCATCGAGCTGTCGGCGACCATGTTTGATTGGGCCAAATACACGCAACAGAAGGGCGCGATCAAGCTGCATCTGTTGCTGGATCATGACGGCTACCTGCCCACGTTCGCGGTGGTGACGGAGGGCAAATACAGCGAGTTGAACGTAGCGCGGGACTTGCGCCTGAAAGCGGGCACGATCCTGGCCGTTGACCGCGGCTACAACGATTATGTGTGGTTCGGGCAGCTGACGCGGCACGGGGTCTTCTTCGTCACGCGGATGAAGACCAACACGGTCTACACGACCGTTGAGGAGTGTGCGGTTCCAGAAAAGGGTAACGTGATCAGTGACCAGATCATTTCAGTACCTTCTTTGGATAGGCATGGCAAGACGCAGGTGCTGTTTCGGCGCATCGAGTACTGGAACGCGGACAAACAGGAGATCCTGGTCTTCTTTACCAACCTGCTTCACCTGGCGGCCTCGACGGTGGCCGCGATCTACAAGGACCGCTGGCAAATCGGCGTGTCCAGTCAAGGTCACATTAACCAGCCGGTGCAAGTCCGGCCAAGGCTAACAGACTCAAGCCTTGTAGCTTGGGAGGCGTCGTGGAATGAAAGTGAGACGATGAGGCCCTCCGACAACATGCTCGGAAAGGAGTATGCGCAACTCACCAGGTTGCAACATGCAGTGAACGTAGATGTAGCCTCGTTACACGGAAATCCGGAGGCTGAGACGGTCGATAATGTGCGAAGGCAGCAAGAGCTGATCGAAACGAGTCCGATGCGGCGGCTCTCTCCGGCGGGGTATCAGCGACGACATGGTGAGAAGGAGAATGTGGCAACTGGAGAAGCCCTCGATGCCCGGCGAAGAAATCTCGCCGAGGAGGTGACTGTTATAACCGCGAGTGGGAAATGCAGGCGCAGGCATCAGGGTGGCGGATCGGGTCGTACTACTGTTGATGGACGTGCAGCAAAACGCGTCCGGAGGGAAGGGCCCGGACCGGTGAGTATTCCGTTCGACAAAGTGAGGCAGGGGTGAAATGACAAAAGCACCTAGCAATCTGCAGGATCTGCGGAGACGGATATATCGAAAGGCGAAGTCGGATAAGTCGCATCGCTTCTGGGGTCTCTTCGTCCATATCACGAAGGCCGAGACCCTCGAAGAGGCTTACCGCGCTGCCAAACGGAATGGAGGCGCAGCCGGCATCGATGGCCAGAAGTTTGGAGATATCGAGCAAGCTGGGAGGGCCGACTTTCTAGCGGCAATACGGAAAGACTTGGAAACAGGCAGGTACAAGCCCATGCCGAACCGGCGGGTGGATATTCCGAAAGGGAATGGCAAATTCCGAACGCTTCAGATTCCTTGTATACGCGACCGCGTGGTGCAAGGGGCACTAAAGCTCATCCTCGAAGCTATTTTCGAGGCGGACTTTTGTCCGAACTCTTACGGATTCAGACCCCGACGGTCACCGCACCGCGCACTGGCGGAAGTCAGACGCAGTGTGATGCGGCGTATGTCAACCATTATCGATGTTGATTTGTCGCGCTACTTCGACACGATTCGACATTCGATGCTGTTAGACAAAATCGCGAAGCGGGTCCAAGACCCGCAGGTCTTGCATCTCGTGAAGCAGATCATCAACGTCGGAGGAAAGATCGGGGTTCCACAAGGAGGCCCGTTCAGCCCACTGGCTGCGAATATCTATCTGAACGAGTTGGATTGGACCTTTGACGCGATACGCCGAAAGACGGCGGAAGGGGACTACGAGGCAGTCAACTATCACCGGTTCGCCGATGATGTTGTCATCACCGTTAGCGGCCACCATACCAAACGAGGCTGGGCTGAACGAGCCTTGCAGCGGCTTCATGAGCAACTCGCGCCACTCGGTGTCGAGTTGAACAAGGAGAAAACGAAGATGGTGGATATGCTGAATGGTGAAGCCTTCGGGTTCCTGGGATTCGACCTGCGCAGTGTCCGCAAACGCAAAGGGAATAGCTATCTTCTCCTGATGACTCCGAAGAAGAAGGCTCGCAAAGCAATCAAGGCCAAGGTACGCGACATCGTTCGACACAGCGGGGCGACCCCTATGCCGAAAGTGGTGAAGCAAATCAACGCCTCGCTTGCCGGGTGGGTCAACTACTTCAGGGTCGGCAATGCAAGTGACGCGTTCAGCGAAGTGCGTGACTACGTGGAGATGAAAGTGCGTAACCTTTTGACACGGCGGAAACGGCGGCGAAAGACGAGCATCGGATGGCGGCGATGGAGTAACGAATACCTCTATGAAGTACTCGGGCTGTACTGGGACTGGAAAGTTCAGCCACTGCCCGGGTTAGGGAGTATGAAATGAAAGTTGCGACCATCCTGATACGACACATAACTCTTTCAATGAAATTCACTGGGTGAGCCGTGTGAGGGAAAACTTCATGCACGGTTCTTATGGGGAGGGGCTGGAAACGGACCGAAGTCCAGGTACTGCGCCAGTCCCTTACCCGACAACTGTTTTTCAAGGCACTGAAACAGACAGCAAAAGTGAAATCCTTCCTCGGCACCAGCGCCAATGCCGTCAAGACGCAGATATGGACGGCGCTAATCGCTATGCTGATCCTGAAGTACCTGCAGATCAAATCCAGCTTCGGTTGGTCGCTCTCCAATCTGGCCGCTCTGCTGCGCCAACAGCTGTTCATCTTCAGAGACTTGTGGGAATGGCTCAACACCCCTCTGGAGGGACCGCCAGCCGCAAAGAAACTCTGCGAACAGTTACCGATGCCGATAACGTGGTGAACACGAGTTGGACAGCAGCGAAAAGAATCAAAGTCAGATGAACTAACAGTTCAGCACTTACGCACCAACTAATTGGACAGCAGGATGAAGAACAGATAGAAACCTTCCCAGAGCGACTCATCGACAAAACCTGCCACTATCGGCCAGGGAAGATCTCCATGTCCTCTGAAATCAACTGCGCGGATCTACAGAATCGCTGTCTTGGACAAGGGTGCGCGGTAGGGACGATCCTCACGGATCGCCCACCGGGTGGCCGGAGGCAGTCACCCGCCTCCGGCTCCCACAGAACCCAGCGTGCAGATTTCCCGCACTGGGCTCGTCAGAAGTTGATTCACAGTATGGCGATGGCTATCGGGCCGTGGAGTGTTACTGGCGCAAAATGTTGAGCAGTCGGAGCTGGCACGGAACGGTCCGGTGGGAGCAATTCCAGCGGATCAAGGAATGGGGTTATTGGCAGAACTCTTCGAAGCTGCCGCGAATTTAGCCGGAATTATCGGAATTCTCACGTTGATAGTGGCGATCGTGACAGGCGTTGCGTTCCTGGGTATCTTTTCGATCGTGGGCGTGGGAATTCCCGTTGAAATCTTCACCCATGACAAGAACGAGAGGTTTCTGCACCATCGAATGCTTCTCGTTATCGCCTTGGCGATCGGCCTATTCCTCATCCGGTGGTATCTTCCATTCGCGATCTGTGCGGCGGCTGGAGTCGTGGCCCTTCTCATCGAAGTAGGTACCTCAGGACGATGAACGCATCTCTATCCTCAATCTGTGGTCCGGTTGTGAAGGGGATGTTGGTGCCGAATGACTAAAGGCGAGATCATCGAGAGCGTCCTCAAAGGAATGCGAAGCGCCTCAACTCGTCAGAGAAAGCGGCCCAACGAGGAAGATGCAGAGGAGCAGGATGTGATCAATCATCTTGAAAAACTCCTGCGGGATGCGCAGCCAGGATGATCGGAAACTACAATGGGCGCGAGTTGTTTGTGATCACCTGCGAAGATGACCCGGTTTCCAAGTGGGCGTAAAACCGGCTGCTCGGACAAGTGATCGATGCCGATTGGCTGGCATGAGCTAATTCAAATTCTTACTGGAGCGGCGCGACTACATACCTGCGCGCTGCCTCCGCATAGCAGCAACCTTCTTTCGGATTGGTGCCAGATGATCAATCTCAACCGAGGCTCCCCTTCTGCTCTGCGCGAGCTTTACTTCCATCCGGACCTGATCCCGCGCCAGCCAAGCAGGTGCAGTGTTGACAGCTCATGAGAGACTCCGCTCCCAGACTCGTTATCCACTTTGCACGCTGTCGTGCCCGCGCACCCAAAAGCCGGCGTGCGTTCTGGCTCGGCAAACGAACCTCGCCAAGCTCCTATGCGACCGCCGATCTGGACTAACACTTCCGCCGAAACCAGAGTTCGACCCGCACGATTCATCCCAGCTCGCCGATCCAATGCCCACACAAGCCATCAGACGCCCATTGAAATCCCATAAATAGATCACCGCCTCCGTGCAAACACCAGCGACTTACTTCAAACGCCTCTATCGAAACTGTCCCGGCAGAACATCCTGCGGCAGAACATCTACGTCGCGCCGGGACAGTCCCGATAGGAACCTGGCGTTTCTCGGTACCGATCTTGTTCTCTCTGGCCTAGACCACGGGCACAGCCTCAACGGTGATATGCTGCCACCAGATTCTCCTTAGCTCGATTAGAAGAACAGACAGGTCCAGAGCTTTCCATGTCGCAACGATCACGCCCACAGAATTTGGCCGATTCCGTCTATAGGCAACTCAAGGCAGAACTTTTTGAATTTCGACTTTTGCCCGGTGACAGATTTACAGAGGCCGAAATCGCCGACCGAACCGGGGCGAGCAGGACGCCCGTGCGTCAGGCACTCTACAAACTCCAGCGCGAGGGGTTCCTGGATGTGAATTTCCGGAACGGTTGGGAAGTGCGGCCTCTGGACTTCGCCCAGATTGATGCGCTCTATGAGTTGAGGATACTTCTTGAACAAGCCTCAGTCCACCGCATGAGTGATCTCGATGCACATCAGTTGAGCGACTTTCTTCTGCCTCTTGAGTCCAGGTGGTGTGTCCGCCCGAAAGAGCGCAGTACAGACGCGGGTGAAGTCGCAATGTGGGATGAGGAGTTTCACTGTGGCCTGGTTGCTGCGTCAAGAAATAAGGAGTTTGCGCGTGTTCATCTTGAATTGACCGAGAAGATTCGGATTGTGCGCCGGCTGGGCTTCACTGGGAATTCACGCATCACGGCAACGTACGAGGAACACAGTGCCATCCTGGCATCGATACGTGCGGGCAGGTTTAGTGCTGCCGAAAAGCAACTCGCGCTCCATATTGAAGTGTCACGCAACGGAGCTAGAAAGATAACCCTTTTGAGGCTACAGAACGCGCGGATTATCCCGCCGAGTGCCGCCACTGGCACTCAGTAAGGGCGCAATACCCAACGCTCGAAGAGTGGATCCCAAAAGAATTCAAGTTCTTAATACGATCCTTATGGCATTGTGTATACCGTCTTGTATACAGCGATAGAGATTCTCCAAACCAAGATTCCTTCATGCGGTTTAGGAAGTGCCTCAGTCTGTCTTGGGCACATGCTGGAGCTGCATTTTCGCTGAGCAGGCAAATCTTTTAGGGGGTTGCATTTATGAATCGATCTTTCGCAGGTCGTGCAAGACTTTCCTTCCTCTCCGGCAATCGCTCGATTGTCATCAAGAATTCGAGCGGTCTGCTCGGTGTCTCTCCGTTCGTGAGGCTGTCTTGGGTGGCTTCGCTGGTTGTTTTTCTGTGTTTCGGCGTCGCATCGGGGCTCAGTCAGGATTCCGCCAGCTTATCGGGAATGGTAAAAGATTCAACTGGTTCGAGCATTCCCAATGCAGCGGTTGCATTGACGAATAATAAGACCGCCGAGATCAAGAAGACGGTAACAGGCCCGACGGGTGGCTATTCATTCACAAACCTTGTTCCTGGAGACTATACGATTCAGGTCAGCGCTCAAGGCTTTGCGACTCAGCAGAGGCCGATTCCTCTTGCCGTTGGACAGGAAGCGAGTCTCGATCTGTCGCTGTCCATCGCAGAAGAAGTGCAATCTGTCTCCGTAACCGGGGAGACGGACCCTTACAGTGTGATTCCCGACCAGCCGACAAGCTCGGTCTTTGGGCTTCTCGAGAAGGTGGAAGAAATCCCACGCTCGGTCTCTAACGCGGATTCTGAACTGCTGAACTTGTACTCAGCCAGAACGGTAAACGATCTGGTCACTGTAGTGCCAGGTTCTTACACGGGCGGGTACTTCGGCATTCCTGGAAGTGTCTTCCTGCGCGGCGACATTGCGGACAATTACTTTCGCGGATTCCGTCGCGTAGAGAATCGGGGCAATTATCAAACCCCGCTCGACGCATCAGATCACATCGAGATTGTTGCTGGACCGCCCTCTCCCATTTACGGGCCGGGAAGAATGGGTGGATTCATGAACTTTTATCCCAAGACGGTGCTCAGCGAAGGCGCGAAATGGATGGACAAGGGCCATGGCGCCGTCGTCGGCCGGTTTGGCGAATATAACGATAAAGTCGGAAGCGCGGAGTATGGATTGCCTTTCAAGATTGGCTCCCATCGCTCCGGGGCCTATGCCATGTATGAACAGAAGGGATCGGACAGCTTCTACAAAGGGGTCTTTGATCGCTACAAGCTTGGCCAGATCGCATTCGACATGGAACTCTCTCCGAAGTGGAGGCTGTCATACGGCTTTCAGGGATATAACGATCAGGGAATCCAGGCCCTCGGTTGGAATCGAGTCACGCAGGATCTTATCGACCATCAGACGTATCTGGCCGGAAGTCCGGCCGTCGATCTTTCCTCAAATGGAGTCAATGTCGGTCCGAACGATATCTCGCCGGGACAGTTGAACACCTTTGCTTTCCAGCAGGATATGGGCGCGGTCTTTCCCTACTACGGCAACTATGGTGACTATGCGCTGGATCCTTCCACGGTCCATACCGTCAAACTGCCCCTGAATCAGATCATGGTCGACGATACGAGCGACTTTCTGAGCGCGACGACCGACACCGCATATTTCGACGTCGTCGGTGAAATCAAGCCTGGAATAACGGTCAAAAACCAGTCTTTCTATGATCGCCTGAATTCGCAGAAATTCAGCAGTTATGGCTTCGGCGCCGATTACAGGCCATGGACGGTCGAAAACAAATCGACAGTGAGTTTCAGTTGGCATCCGGAATCTGTGGTTTCAATGAATGCATTCGCCGGCTACGATTTCACCAGGGTTGAGGTCTCAGCCGGAGAAGAGCGCGACGATTACCAGGTGGTTGACCGGCGCGATCTTTCGGCTGGCGCGACTCCCAACGATCGGATGGAGGGCCCATGGGACAGCAACCCGTCAATCCCGTTTCAATACTTCAACAAAGGCGTGTATTCGGATGACGGCCTCTTCTGGCTCTCCAATTTTGATTTCTGGAACAGGCTCCTGTTCACGATCGGCGCGCGCCTGGATCGCTACTCGCCAGACTTTTGGGGCCGGGACTCTGGTTATGGAGCGCTTACTCATGAGAAGGCCAAGAATACTGGCGGGCTTTTCAATGGCAGTGTGAGCTACAGAACTCCGTTGCACCTTACGCCATACTTCACTGCGGCAACGTCACGGTTCCTCGACCTCGGCCAGGGAAACGAGATTGATGCTTCAGAAATCCCCGGTGGGACCTATGTCCAGCCCTCCACGCTTTACGAGGGCGGTGTGAAGACTAGCGTCGCGCAGACGTTCTTCGCTTCACTTGCGTTCTACCGGCAAAAGCGCTCCGCGTGGGATAGCCAGACGCAGGCGCTCGATTACTTCAAAAGCAAAGGCGCTGAATTGGAGGCTCGTGCGTTCCTTCTGAAGCGCCTTACCCTGACAGGCGCCCTTACGTGGCAGGAACCGCAACAACTCAATGCACCGTTTTTGCTCGCCATCCCCGGCAGTTTGTTGGGCCTGACGCCGGAACAGTCGTATGGCGGGAAGTTTGAAGGTCTCGCTTATATCTTCCCGCATCAAGGGGCCTATCCGGTGGCTGGGCAGCCGCATTGGGTTGCAAGCCCGTTCGGGACGTTGAACGTCACCAGGAACATCGGGTTTCTGATCGGAACTACATGGGTAGCCTCGGTCAAGGCCGGATACGTCAGCAATGTGGTGCTTCCTTCCTACTCGCTTTCGCGCGGATCGGTCTTTTACCGCAGAAAGAACTATGAAGTGAACTTTGGGATCAACAACATGTTCGATGCCAAGTACTTCCAGAGCCAGTATCTGTTCGAGGACTCCCTCGTGAAGCCAGGTGAGTTGCGTACGGTCGGCGGGACTGTCAAATATACATTCTAAGTACCGGAGGAGTTTAAGTTGGTGATCAATGACCCTGAGGTGACGGCGGAGATCCTCGCGCTTCATGAGGAATACGAGGAGGCTCTCGTCGGCAACAACGTGGAAAAGCTGACGGCGTTTTTTTGGGATTCATCCCACGCACTGCGGTTTGGAGTGGTAGAGAGCTTGTACGGTTCGGCGGAGATTGAAGCATTTCGTAAGGCTCGGTCTGCCGTCAACCTTGAGCGGGAGATATTCAATCTGCGCATCGTCACTTTCGGCACTGCGCAGGCGATCGTCACACTGGAGTTCAAGCGAGTGGCAAACGGGACTCCCCGGCATGGGCGTCAAAGCCAGGTCTGGGTCAAATTTCCCGAGGGCTGGAAGATCGTGAATGCTCATGTTTCGTTTACTGCAATGTCGTACATGGAATCTGCAGCCGCACTAATCGGTTTGCAGATTCCTCCGGAACTTGCTGATGGAGTGCAGCAGAACATCGCGCGCTCCGCGCAGATAGCGGCTCCGCTTCTTGGAATTGCGCTTTCAGAACAAACAGAATCGGCGGGGGTATTTCAACCATGAACACCCCGTGCGATCTGTCTGCCGATGCGATAAGCATTGCCCAGGCTATTCGAACTCGAAAGCATTCTGCTCGCGAAGTTATGCAAGCGACGCTCGAATCCATTCAAGAACATGACGGCCAACTGAACTGTTTCACCAAGGTCCTCGAAGCGAATGCACTTGCCCAGGCTGACGCAACCGACCGCCGCATCGCTGCTGGGGAAGACCCGGGATTGTTTGCGGGGGTTCCTTTCGCGGTTAAGAATTTGTTCGACATTGCCGGTACGACCACAATCGCGGGATCGAAGATTCACGCAAGCAACCTTCCTGCAGAGAGGGATGCCGCGGTTGTGGAGCGTTTGAAAGCAGCAGGGGCCAACCTGGTCGGGGCGTTGAATATGGATGAATACGCCTACGGCTTCACTACAGAAAACACGCACTATGGTCCAACGCGCAACCCGTACGATACGGAGCGGGTCGCAGGAGGTTCTTCGGGCGGGTCTGCTGCTGCGGTCGCTTCCGGCATGCTGCCCTTGACGATTGGATCGGATACGAACGGATCAATTCGAGTTCCGGCTGCATTTTGCGGAATCTATGGATTGAAACCAACCTATGGCCGAATCTCCCGCGCCGGAGCGGTTCTCTTTGCAGAGAGCTTTGATCACGTCGGTCCCTTCGCACGTTCGGTGCGCGATGTCGCCCTTGCCTTCGATGTCCTTCATGGGCCCGATCCAAGAGATCCGGTTGCCAGCACATGCCTCCCGGAAGCTGTATCTCCGCAACTGGAACTCGGATCGAAAGAATTGCGGATCGCCGTAGCCGATGGTTATTTCAGTCATGGAGGCGTCCCCGGGGCGTTCGAGGCAGTGAGGAAGGTTGCCAAGGCGCTTGATGTGCGGGAGACCATCACGATCCCTAACGTCGAAAAGGCTCGGGCCGCGGCGTATATCATCACCGCGTGCGAAGGCGGAAATCTCCACCTCCCGGATCTTCGCACCCGGCCCGGCGACTTCGATCCCATGGTGATCGAGCGTTTCCTCGCAGGTGCTCTCCTGCCGGCCTCCTGGTACTCGCATGCGCAGCGTTTCCGCAGAGTGTTTCGCGATCAACTCCGCGAGATCTTCAGCAAGGTCGATGTGATCCTTGCGCCTACCACTCCATGCCCCGCAATCCGGATCGGGCAGTCAACAATCGTGATCGATGGAAAGGAAGTACCTTCCCGGCCTAACCTGGGCCTCTTTACACAACCGCTCTCGTTTATTGGATTGCCGGTTCTTTCTGTTCCGGTTTTCCTTCCCGGGTCGCTGCCCCTCGGAGTGCAAATCATAGGTGCGCCGTATCGAGAAGCTTCGATCCTGCGAGTAGCCAGGCAACTGGAGCAAATGGGAGTTGTATCAGCTCCGATTCAAGCGGCCGTTCCAACCACCGTACGGGCATGAGTCTGATGGACGAGAAGGACAGCGGGATTACTCGCAGGCGATTCCTCAGCCACATGGCGGCCGCGACCACCGCGGCCCTTGCGAGGCCAGGTTTGCTCATGGCAGCCAAGGCGCCCTTGGTCCTCGGCTTCCTTTACGGAGGCCCCAAGAACGATCTCGGTTACAACCAGGCTCACTTCGAAGGGAAGCAGTCTCTAAGAGCGCTGCCCTTCGTGAAAGCGATTGATGAAGCGAATGTGACCGAGACGATCGACGCGGAAGAGGCCATGCGCGACATGATTCATCAGGATGGCGCGCGGGCCATCTTCGCCACTTCGTACGGGTATCTTGACCCTTATGTGTATCGAATTGCGCGAGAGAGACCCGATGTGCAGTTCTTTCACTGCGGCGGCTCTTTCCGCGACGGAATTGATCCGTCGAACATCGGCGTTTACTTCGGATATATCGATGAGGTTGAGTACCTGGCAGGTATGGCCGCCGGCTTGATGACGCGAACAGGTCGCCTTGGCTTTGTCGCTGCCAAGCCGATTCCTCAAGTGCTGCGAAATATCAACAGCTACATGCTGGGCGCACGAAGCGTAAATCCATCTGTATCGATGCAGGTTGTCTTGACGGGCGATTGGGTCTTGCCAGTTCGTGAGGCAGAAGCCGCCAGCAGCCTCGCGGATCAGGGTGCCGACGTACTCACTGGTCACACAGGCTCCCCGCGCGTCATCGTACAGGTTGCGGAGCGGCGGGGCATATGGGCCACGGGATATCAGTTTGATCAGTCGGCTGTGGCTCCGCATGCCTTCCTGACTGGAGCGGAGTGGTCCTGGGGAGTCGTCTACCAGCAGTACGCGGAAATGCTGAATGAAGGAAGATCCGTCATCAATCGCACGATCCCGCGGCGCATGAGCGGCACGCTCAAGGATCACTTTTGCAAGTTGTCTCCATTCGGCCCCGCTGTGACGTCGTCGATGCGCGACCGGATTCTCAGCGCGCAGAAGGAACTTGTCGATGGCTCGAAGGCAATCTATCAAGGCCCGTTGCGCGACAACAGGGGAAATATCGTGATTGCCGCGGGCAAGACGATTTCCATTCAGGATCCCGCGCTTGATGGGATGAACTGGCTGCTGGAAGGAATCCAGGGAGACATAAGAAGCCTGTGACAACCAGCATCCTCGTTCCCTCCCGCAAATCGCTCGAATCCATCGTCATACCTGCCTTCGCCTTTCTGATTTCAATGATGCTCTTCGGAGGGTTTTGTGCCCTTTGGGGTGCTCCTTTCTGGGCTGTCTTCGCTTCAATCTACAGGGCCGGATTTGGAAGCTGGTATTCGTGGCAGAACAGCCTGGTCCGCGCGGCTCCTCTCATGCTCTGTGGTCTATGCACAGCCATTCCGGCTCGCGCTGGCCTGATCACGGTGGGGAATGAAGGCGCGTTTGTGCTGGGCGGGCTGGCGGCTGCTGCTGCAGGTCTGGCCACGCAATCGGCGCCTGCGTTCTTGAGTCTCTGCTGCATGGCGGTGGCGGGCGCAGCAGTGGGCGGGCTTTGGATCATGGCAGCCGGCGCTCTTCAGCACTATCGAGGAGTCAACCCGGTGATCAGCAGCTTGCTGCTCAACTACATCGCGCTGGCCTGCCTGTTGCAGCTCGTTGAGGGGCCGATGCGCGACCCACACAGCCTGAATTTTCCAGCCACGTATGCGATTGCGGAATCGCACCAGCTCGGAACGATCTTCAATTCCAGGATTCATCTGGGATTGGTCTTTGGTGTCGTCGCGTCGATCCTTGGTTGGTTTTTTCTGGAGCATACGGTTTGGGGCATGAAGGTGAAGATCATAGGTGGCAATTCCAAAGCCGCGGCTCTTATCGGTCTGCCCCTTGGAGCTCTGATCCTGGGAGCGAGCTTTCTGGGCGGAGCATGCGCAGGCCTGGCGGGCATGGTTGAGGTAGCGGCGGTGCAAGGCCGTGCGAGTCACGCAATTGCGGCAGGCTACGGCTACGTCGGCATCCTGGTAGCGTTTCTTGCTCGCCAATCTCCACTTCGCATCATCGTTGTATCCGTCATTCTCGGCGCGGTCGTTGCCAGCGGCGGCGCACTTCAGCGCGATCTCGATCTTCCGGATGCCACCATTGTGGTCTTCGAAGGAATCACATTTCTGATGATTCTGGCGTCGGAAACGCTCTATGGACGCTTGAATTGGTTGAAGGACAAAAGCGATGCCGCATCTTGAACTCGCCGGAGCATCCGTACTCGCCGCGGCGCTCGTGGGCGCCGCCATTCGCGGCAGCATCCCCTACATGTTCGTGAGTCTGGGAGAATGCCTCACCGAAACGAGCGGGCGCATTAACCTCGGCATGGAAGGCATCCTGTTGATGGCTGCGATGACCGCGTTTGCCGTTTCTCAGAGTTCAGGCTCGCCTTGGCTTGGAGCTGTTGCGGCTGCTGCCGTCGGCGGATTGCTCGGCCTGCTCCACGCTGCCATTACAGAGTTGCCAGGGGTTAATGACATTGCGGCGGGCATCGCCATGATTGTCTTCGGTAGCGGACTGGCGTTCTTCTTCGGGAAACAATTCGTCGCTCCAATGGCTCCTCAGCTTCCTGTCCTGGATTTGGGCGGGTGGGCATCCGCTCCAGCTACACGAGCCGCTTTTCGCGTCAGCCCCCTGTTTTTTCTGGGTATACTCACCGCCCTTGTCCTGCACTACCTGCTGCGGAACACTCGCTGGGGACTTCACATCCGTGCCGTTGGCGATGCACCTGAAGCAGCGCGCTCGATGGGGATATCCGCTCGCAAGCATCGCATCCTCGCTACAACGATCGGCGCAGCGTTGGCGGGCATTGGTGGTTCGCATTTGACGCTCTATTTTCCCGGCATCTGGTCCGAGGGCATATCTGGCGGTCAAGGCCTCATGGCCGTGGCGCTCGTAATCTTCGCCCGATGGAGCCCGCTGCGTTGCCTCGGCGCTTCCCTATTCTTTGGCGGAGCGCAAGCCCTCGGCCCATCGTTGCAATCGCTAGGCCTCAACGGGGTCTACCATCTCCTGAATGCCTCACCATATCTGCTCACTTTACTGCTCATGGTCGCTTCCTGCTCGCGCGACGGTAAACTCTCCGGAATGCCTGGTGCTTTGGGAGGGAGAGGATGAACGTCAAGTCGCCGGCATTGGTGGAAGTGAAAAATGTGAGCAAACATTTTGGCCACCTTCGTGCCGTGAATTCCGTGAGCCTGACCGTTCGTCCGGGAACCTTCCACGCAATCATTGGAGAAAACGGAGCTGGGAAAAGCACGCTTGCAAAATGCATGCTCGGAATCTACGCGCTCCATTCCGGTGAGGTGAGGGCGGATAGAAGAGCGATCACCAATCCGGTTGAAGCTCGACATGCGGGCATGGGGATGGTGTTTCAACAATTCAATCTGGTTCCGTCGATGACAGTTGCCGAGAATCTGTTGCTCGCCAGAGAAGACCTACCTGCGCTTCTCGATTTGCGCGAGCTTCGTTCAGAGTTAACAAGTTTCCTCGACACGGCGCCGTTTTCTATCGACCTCGACCGCCGTATTGCGCACCTGGCGGCAGGGCAAAAGCAAAAGGTCGAGATTCTAAAGCAGCTCTACCTGAAGACGAAGGTACTGATCCTCGATGAACCTACCTCGGTGCTGACTCCAGCCGAATCAGACGAGGTGATGACAGTCCTCTCCGCAATGGTCAAGAGAGGTTCCCTGAGCGTAGTTCTGATCAGCCACCGCTTTGGCGAGGTGATGGACTTTGCAGATGAAGTAACTGTGATGCGCTCCGGCAGAATCGTCACGTCTGTGCCCGTAATGAACACAAATCCAACTCAGCTAGCTGAATGGATGATGGGTGAATCGCGCGCCCCGCAGCCGCTTGAAAAAAGCGGCGGTATATCCACTGTGCCCGGCCTGGAAGTGAACAATCTTCTCGTGCGTGGGGACAGCGGTCTTGTTGCGGTCAATAAGATCAGTTTGCGTGTTGGCTCCGGCGAGATTCTCGGGATTGCTGGCGTCTCCGGTAACGGACAGCGTGAATTGGTACAGGCTATCGGCGGGCAGCGCAGGATCGAGAGCGGTAAGATTCGTGCTTTCGGCTCCCCCTTTTCTCCTACACGGGATGGGATCCAAAACGCGGGCCTGTTCACGCTTCCAGAGGAACCATTGGAAAATGCGACGGTTCCCTCGATGAGTATCGCGGAGAATCTGGCATTGCGCAGATTCGACCGGCCTCCGTTGTCAAGGTTTAGATTCTTTCTCAACCACTCCGCGATCTTGCAGTCGGCGTGTGAGGTGATCAAGTCCTTTTCAATACGCCCATCGTCGCCGGAAATCCCTGTGCGAAATCTCTCCGGCGGAAATCTGCGAAAGACCGTGATGGGACGCGATCTGATGGACGGAGAAGCCAGAATTCTGGTAGTCGCAAATCCCTGTGTAGGTCTCGACTTCGCTGCGACCGCATCGCTGCATAATCGTCTGATTGAGATGAGAAATCGAGGAGGAGCAATCCTGCTGGTCAGCGAAGACCTTGACGAGTTGATTCAATTGGCAGACCGGATCGTCGTGATGAGTGGTGGTGTCATTGCGCATGAAACACGCCCCGAGGAACTGAACCGCGCCCTCATTGGCAGCCACTTCGGAGGTAGACCAGAGGCAAGCAATGTTAAGTAAAGGAGTTGAATGGGAACACCTGTCTCAATATTCATAGTTGCTCTTCTGTGGTGTGCAACGTCGGCATTTGCTTCGGTTGGCTTTCAGAAAATCGTCATCCCTGATCCCCATGGGAAACAAATTGCCGTAGGCATCTGGTATCCAAGTAGCGCGAAGCCTTCACCGCGTCCTCTTGGACTGCTGAGCCAGGACGTGGCGGTCGAAGGCAACGTAGCGGGAAAGAAGCTTCCCTTTATTCTCATTTCTCACGGCGCTTACGGTTCTCTGGCCAGCCATTATGACACCGCAATCGCATTGGCACAGGCTGGATTTGTCGTTGCCGCCCTGACGCACACCGGAGATAACAGTGACGACCAGAGCTATCTGGGAAATCGGATCGACTTAATCGATAGGCCCCGTCAGGCAAAACTTGTCCTCGACTGGATGCTTGACTCCTGGCCCCAACACAATCAGCTCGACCAAGGACGCGTTGGCATCTTCGGGTTTTCACTCGGCGGGTTTACCAGTCTCGTAGAAATTGGAGGCACTCCTGAGCTGCAGCGGATGGCGCTCCTTTGTTCCTCGCATCCTGATGCTCCTGAATGCGCATTTATCAAGAGAACGCATGGAAACCAGTTGGACCCCGATCCAACCAAGCCGGAATGGGCCCACGATGCGCGGATTCGAGCGGCCGTCATTGCGGCGCCGGCGGTGAGTTTCTTATTTGGCCCGGGAGACCTGAAACGAGTCAGCATTCCAATTCAATTGTGGCGAGCCGAAGATGACACGCAGGCTCCCGATGCAACCAACAGTGGAGTTGTTCGGAAAGAGTTGCCCGTGCATCCGGAAGAACATACTGTTCCGGGTCAAGACCATTACGTCTTCCTCGCACCCTGCAGTGCTGCCCTTGCCAGTGCAGTGCCCGAGATATGTCACGACACAGGCGATTTTGATCGGACGGCCTTTCACAAGAGCTTCAATGATGCCGTCGTGTCCTTCTTCAGAAAAGAGTTAGGAGCGCGGTGAGAATGGATATCGTCTCGCTTGAATGCGGGTATCGCGATGGCACGATGACTCCCAGCGCGGTGGTCGAGCGGATTTATGCAGAAATTGCGCGAGCAGGCGAGCGCCCTGTCTGGATTACGCTGGTTCCAAAGGACGAAAATCTCACCCGTGGGCAGATGCTTGAGGCGGACCAAGCCGCCCACGCGTTGCCCCTCTATGGCATTCCCTTCGCTGTCAAAGACAACTTCGATGTCGCCGGATTGCCCACGACCGCGGCTTGTCCCGCGTTTTCGCATGTAGCTACGGAGACCGCGACCGTTGTGCAGAAGCTGCTCGACGCAGGTGCGATCTTGATCGGTAAAACCAATATGGATCAATTCGCAACGGGTCTGGTGGGAACGCGCACGCCCTATGGCATTTGCTCCAGTGTCTTCCATCCGGAGTACATCGCAGGCGGATCTAGCTCGGGCTCGGCAGTCGCGGTGGCACTTGGATGGGCAAGCTTCTCGCTTGGTACTGATACGGCAGGTTCGGGTCGCGTACCGGCAGCTTTTAATCAGCTTGTAGGCCTCAAGCCTACGCGCGGCCGGGTGAGTACAAGTGGCTTGCTGCCTGCGTGTCGCACGTTGGATTGCGTCTCGATCTTCACAGGAACCTGCGCAGATGCGGCTCGCGTCTTTGCCGTTGCGCGCGGCTTTGACGCCGCCGACCCCTATTCTCGCCAACAATTGCCGGGCGAGGGCGCGGCGCCCTGGAGTGCGACGTCGGTATTCCGCTTTGGCGTGCCCGCAAAAGAGAGCCTGGAGTTCTTTGGAGACAATGCTTCCGCAGCAAGCTATCGAGCAGCGGTGGAGTCACTGATCGAACTGGGCGGCGAAGCCATCGAATTCGACTACGCGCCATTTCGCGAGGCGGCCAGCTTGCTCTACAAGGGACCATGGGTGGCAGAGCGTTTCGCGGCGATCGAGGACTTCCTTGCCAACAATCCGGAGACAGTCGATCCCACAGTTGATGCAATCATTCGCTGCGCAGATGAATATGACGCCGTCGATGCCTTCAAGGGTGCTTACGCTCTTGCGGAGCTGCGGCGCACCATAGCCGCGGTGTGGGAGACGGTCGACTTTCTCCTGCTGCCAACGACGCCCACGCACTACACCATTGAACAAGTCATGGCCTCGCCAGTAGAGCTGAATACTAACCTCGGTTTCTATACCAACTTCGTCAATCTGCTCGATCTTGCGGCAGTAGCGGTGCCCGCAGGATTCAAGCCCAATGGCTTGCCATTTGGTGTCACGCTGGTTGGAACGGCCTTTACCGACGATGGGCTGCTGCTAGTGGCCGACCGGCTTCATCGCCGATTGGCAAAGACAATCGGCGGCAGCGCGCAAAAGCTTGCAGTAACTCCACCATTAACCAGCTCCAGTCCTTTGGAGGGATGCGTTTTGATGGCCGTGGTTGGTGCCCACTTGAGCGGGCAGCCGCTCAACTGGCAACTAACCGAGCGCAAAGCCAGGCTGGTAGCCTCGACGCGCACCAACGGCGATTACAGGCTCTACGCACTCGCCAACACCACGCCGCCCAAGCCAGGCCTGGTGTATGCACCGGGCTTGGGAGGTGAGGGGATTGAAATAGAGGTTTGGGCGATGCCCGAAGATACGGTCGGCAGTTTTCTGAACCTTGTTCCACCGCCCCTCGCGCTTGGCACGATTCGGCTAGCTGATGGATCAATGGTGAAGGGTTTCCTGTGTGAACCGGCCGGAATTGAGGGTGCGCAAGAGATTACGCACTTCAGCGGGTGGAGGAAATTCGTGTCACGAAAGGCTTAGGCAATCGCAAGATGAGCAGCCGGATCGGTTTGGCTAGACTCGGCTGTCCACGAAGGAACAGGCTCAGCAGTTTTTCAGCTCGTGCTCGAGCGAACATGCGTTTGACCGATTCCGCTCTCGACGGCTAAATCGACACGCTCAACGGATTGGTACCAGTAGGTCCTCTAGTGCTTACAAATCCAACCACCTGGACGTAAAACGGCTACACGGAATAGTCGAAATTGCCAAGTCCGGGTTCGCTGTCAAGTTGCCGAGATGGCGACTCTTCCGCCAAGTGACGAGAAGCCCGTTTTTTCGGAACCGATCTAGCTGATCGATGGCCTTTGCAAGAAGTGCGCCTCGCATTTTCTGTCGCCGAGATAGAGTCTGGCCTTGCGTGACCAGTCGATCACAAGTGCGAACGGGGCGTCGGCAAATCAAATGGACAAGCCAGAGTATGCTATTCGAGATCCGACCACCGACAAAGATCGATGCTCGTAGTACGAGAGCCGTTCTTGAACAGATGCCGATCAAGTACTCAGATCATGATTGCCAGCCGCCACCAAGCGCGCTATAGAGTTGGATGAGAGCGAGGGCTTCGCCCTGCTTTGCGCTCACAAGGTTGAGCTGCGCCGCGAACAGGTTTGAATCGTTGGTCAGCACTTCGAGATACCCCGTGGACCCGCCCTGGTACCGAATACGAGCAAGACGTGTCGAATCCTGTGCGGCCTCGACTAGCTTTTCCTGCTGCTCGCGATAGGCTCGCTGCTTGTTCAAGGCGATGAGGGCATTGGACACATCGCGGAATGCCCCGGAGATTGTCTTCTGATAATTGAGGACCATTTCATTCTTGGTCTCCTGCGAAAGCTGAAGCTGCCCTCGAAGCTTGCCGCCTTCGAAGAGAGGTTGAGTCAGAGTGCCCAAACCGTAGATCGTTTTCCCAGCGGGAACGAAGATAGTTGCGAGACTGTCACCGCCGACGCCTCCGGCCGCGCTGATTGTCAAGTTTGGAAAGAACTGTGCGCGCGCTACGCCGATTTGCGCGTTGGCGGAAATGAGGGTCGCCTCTGCCTGCTGGATATCCGGCCGCCGCTCAAGCAGTCGCGAAGGCAAGCCGGTGGGAAGGTCCTGCGGCGGAGGTGCAAGCGCATTCGGATCGCGGTGAACAATGGGGCCGGGGTTTTCACCGAGCAGAAACGCGATCGCGTTTTCTTGCTGCTGAATCTGCTGTTCGAGTTGAGGTAACTCTGAAGTCGCGGCGTAAAGCAGTTGCTCTGACTGGCGCACGTCCGAGAGTGGAACGGACCCTCCGCTTTCCAGAGTCTTGGTGAGAGCGACGGAGTCCTGTCTTGCCTTGATGGTTGCCTTTGTGATCTCCACCTGGGCATCGAGCGCACGGATCTGCAGATAAGCGGTCGCTACCTGCTGCACAAGCGTCATCTGCACTGCGCGCTGGGCCCAAACCTGCCCGAGCAACTGCGCGCGGGACGCCTCTGTTTGCCTGCGATACAGGCCCCAGAAATCCGGGGTCCAAGCGGCGGAAAGATTGAGTGACCCGTCGACCAGCGGATTCGGGAATTGGCTACCGAGAGAGGATGGCAAGGTTGCACCGATGCCAGTTCCACCAACAGTGATGGTCGGAAACTCCTGCGAGCGCGTAATTTTGACCTGGGCCTGTTGCTCGAGGATTCGTTTGGCGGCAATGCGTACGTCGTAGTTGTTGGCGAGAGCTTTGCGGATCAAATCCTGGAGTTCAGGCTCGCGATAGACGGCAGCCCATTGTTCATCGCCAAAAGAATCCTTTGCTTCGCTTGAAAGGGCGGTATTATCCGCGCCACGATAGGCTGGCGGCGCTGTGACGTTGGGGCGCACATAATTCGGGCCGACATTGCACCCGGTGAGAAGCCCGATCGTTGTAGCTATCATACTCAGGCTCGTAAATCTCGGGGAGTTCCTCATGCCTGGCCTCCTTCCGTACCGGGCTCCGCGCCGATTGGTGGCCCCGGTTCGCTCGATGAAACTCCGGGACCGCAGATCGAATCCATCGTGGTTCCCCTTCCACCTCTTACGAAGCGATGTGAAAGAAACTCGACTACGGCGAACGTAACGGGAATGAAGATAAGCCCTAGCATGGTGGAAAGAGTCATGCCCTCCCACGACGACAGTACCGAGGATACGTCTGGAAGCGGCGCCGGAACCGCTTGCGGTCCACAGCGGTAAACAACCGACGATGAATGCAAGAGCGGTCATGACAATGGGGCGGAAGCGGAGGCGCGCAGCATCCAACGCTGCGTCGCATATACTCTCGCCGCGTTCGTAGTTCATTTTTGCGAACTCGACGATGAGAATTGCGTTCTTCGCCGAGAGTCCAATGAGCATGACGAGTCCGATGGTGGCGAAGATGTCGTTCTCGAAATGTCGGGCATGCAGCGCGAGATAGGCGCCCAGGATCGCGACAGGTGTGCTAAGCAGAACGCTGAATGGCAGGGTCCAGCTCTCGTAGAGAGCCGCAAGAATCAGGAAAACAAAGATCAGCGAGAGACCAAAGACAGCCCACGAGGGAATTCCCTGCTCTGCTTGCTGTTCCTGGAACGACATCCCAGAATAGTCGAAGCCCGCACCGGGTGGCATCGTCTCTTTAAAAACTTCTTCGAGTGCCTTTCGTACCTGGCCCGAACTGTAGCCAGGCGCACCAGTAATGTTGAGCTGCGCCGCATTGAATTCATTGAATCGGTAGATAAATTCAGGGCCAGTGACCCGGCTGACTTTGACAAGCGAATTGAGCGGGACCTGGCTACCGTTGGCGCTACGCACGTAGAACTGGTCGATGTTCGCGATGTTTGTTCGCGACGTACCTTCCGCCTCGACATAGGTTTGCCATTGACGGCCGAAGCGATTGAAGTAGTTGACGAGATAGCCGCCCATGAAGGTTTGCATGGTGGTGTAGATGTTGGTGAGATCTACCTGCTGCTGGAGCGCCTTTTCCTTGTCCACGTCGACGAAGAGCTGAGGCACCGCCGGTTGGTACGAGGGAATGGCGGCAGCGATCTCGGGCCGTTTCGAAATCGCGCCGAGAAATGCAAATACGTTCTTCGTGAGTGTCGTGGGATCGTCCGATCCAGAACGGTCTTCGAGAATCATGGTGACGCCGCCGGACGTTCCGATGCCGGGGATAGACGGAGGGGGAAATGCGAAGGCGATGCCATCAGGATTGCCCGCGAGTTGCTTTTGCAAATTGCTTTGAATGTACTCCAGCTGCTCCTGTTTGGTTTTGCGGACAGCCCAGGGCTTGAGATTCACGAAGAAGAATCCCGCGTTGGTGCTCTGTACCTGCGTGAGAAGAGAGAAGTTGGTGACAGCGATAACGCCTTCGATGCCGGGAGTTTTGAGCAACGCGCTGGTTATCTTCTGTTGTGCGGCGTCTGTGCGCTGCGCTGAGGCGCCGTCAGGAAGCTGCAGCGCAAGGAACATGTATCCTTGGTCTTCCGTGGGAATGAAACCGCCGGGAAGACCACTGCCCAGGTAGACAGCCACAACGCCAACCAATACAAGTGCGAGCATCGCAAAGGCTGACTTGTGAATGAGAACGCGCGAAGTACCGACGAAAGCATTCGTATTGCGGAGAAAGAACTTGTTGAAAAGTGTGAACCCTCGGCCAAGCAAACCGGGCTTCCGGCCTTCTTCTCTGGGTTTGAGAAGAAGAGATGCAAGCGCAGGAGACAATGTGAGGGCATTGAATGCGGAGATCAGAACTGAAATCGCAATCGTAACGGCGAACTGTTGATACATGCGACCTGTGATGCCGGGAATTGCCGCAGTGGGGATGAAGACGGCCGCGAGGATGAGAGCAATCGCAACTACGGGGCCGCCAACCTCCTCCATTGCTTTCTCAGTCGCGGATTTTGGATCCATGCCCTCGTCGATATGGTGTTCGACAGCCTCGACCACGATGATGGCGTCGTCAACCACGAGGCCAATGGCGAGCACGAGTCCGAAGAGCGAAAGTGTGTTGATCGAAAAACCAAGCGCGGGAAAAATGATGAACGTGCCGATGAGAGAGACTGGAACCGCCAGCAACGGGATGAGAGTGGCGCGCCAGCCTTGAAGAAAGATGAAAACAACGATTACGACAAGTCCGAGCGCCTCAAGAAGCGTGTACACGATCTCGCGAATGCCTGCCGTTACGGCCTTCGTGGTGTCGAGAGGGACGCTGTACGTAATGCTTGGTGGGAAGGTGGCCGAGAGTTCCTTGATGCGCTTATTTACAGCAGCCGCAGTTTCCACTGCGTTTGATCCTGGCAACTGATAGATGGCCATGACACCCGCGGGCGCCTGGTTGTAGCGGCCCGAGATTCCGTAGGCCTGATCGCCGAGTTCGATTCGCGCGACATCTTTCAGATGAAGAATCGAGCCATCGGGATTGGCACGAAGGATGATGTTGCCGAACTCTTCAGGCTTGACCAGCCGGCCCTGAGTGCGAACCGTGTAAGTGAACTCTTGTCCCTGCGGAATTGGCTCTCCCCCAATCTGGCCCGCGGGATTGACGTTGTTCTGCGTCTGGATGGCTGTGATAACGTCGGTTGCGGTAACACCAAGTTTGGCGAGTTTGTCCGGCTGGACCCACACGCGCAGCGCATACTGGCCGCCGAATGTCTGCACACGAGAAACGCCCTTCACGCGCGCAATTTGATCCTGGAGATTGATGATTGCGTAGTTGGTGAGGAAATCCTGACTCAACTTGCCGCTGGGAGAACTGATGGCAATAAGCATGAGCGGCGAAGTGAGCGCCTTCTGCACGGTGAGGCCAGCGGTCGTTACCTGCGCGGGAAGCTGCGACTGGGCCTGGTCTACGCGAAGCTGCGCGAGGACATGATCGATATTTGGATCGGTCTTGACATCGAAGTCGACAAACAACTGCACCACACCGTTGTTCGCGCTGACGGAGTTCATGTAGATCATGTTGTCAACGCCATTCATCTGTTGCTCGATCGGCGTGGACACAGCCTGACTGACGGTCTTGGCGTCGGCGCCAGGGTAGGTGGCGGTAACGAGGATTTCGGGCGGAACGATGTTCGGATATTGCGAGATCGGAAGCGTGAGCATCGACACGACGCCAATGACGACGGTGAGGATAGCGATGACAATCGCTACGATCGGACGGCGGATGAAGAATTTTGACATGAGTTACCTGCCCGCCGGTTGCGCCGAAGGAGAGGCGCCAGCATTCGCAGCTGAAGGCTGCGGGCTGATGGGCGCACCTTCGCGGAGCTTCTGGAGGTTGTCGACAATGACGAGAGCACCGCTAGGAAGGCCGCCTTCAACAACCCAGTTGTCACCATATTGCGGACCAAGCTTGACGGTATTCACATGGACCGTGTTGTTGGCGGCGACGGTATATACCTGCTGCTGACCTTGAAATTCGGTTACCGCTATCTGCGGGATTACGACGGCATCATGAATCGTTTGAGTTTCGGCTCTCACGCGGCCGAACTGTCCCGGGCGGAGGATATTTCCCGGATTCGGAAAGGAGGCCGCAACGCGAATCGCTCCCGTCTGGGAGTTTAGCTGCCGATCTACAAAGACCACGCGACCTTCATGCGGGTAGACTTCGCCGTTTGATAGCGTCAGCTTCAGAGGAATCTTCGAAGCCCCATGGAGCAAATCGCCACCGCCAACGCCGGCTCGCTTTGTAAGTGCAAGATATTCGCTGTCTCCGATGGAAAAATAGACCTTGATGGGATCGAGTTGCGAGACCGAAGTCAGTACAGATTGTGTGCTGACAAGATTTCCAACCTGAGTTGTCGCCTGACCCGCAACGCCGGTGATCAACGACCGGACTTGAGTGAATCCGAGATTGAGTTTGGCGGTTGCCACCGCGGCCTCTGCCGTTGTCACAGCTGCTTCTGCTTGCGCTTTCTGCTGGACTTCGTTGTCGAGCTGACTTCTGGCAATTGCACGAGCTTCGGCGAGCGGTGTGTCGCGGTTCACGTTGATTTGCGCGAGGGCGAGCTGCGCCCGCGCCTGGCCGAGTTGCCCCTGCGCCTGTTGAAGCGCTGCTTCAAATGGACGCGGATCTATTTCGAAGAGGACCTGGCCCTGCTGGACCTGCGAACCCTCGCGGTAATCCTGGCGGATCAGATACCCGTTCGCTTGAGGCTGGATCTGCGCGTTAACGTAGCCATCGAGCGTCCCAACCCATTCACCGGTTACGGGCACATCGGTCCGCTGAGCCTTGGCAACCGCTACTTTCATCGCGGGCGGCGCGCCAGTTGATGCGGCGCTTGCGCCCTTGTCGCATCCGGTAAGTAAGCTTGCGCCAGCAAGCAGCAAGGCAAGAAAAGAAGTTGTGATTGCAGCATTTAGAGAGATTGCACTGGCTTTGTGTCGTTGCCGCACAGTCATACCCAGTCTCCGTTCAAGCGTGAATTGTTCTCTGCGAGGGGTCGTCCGCGCCGCAAGAGCACGTATGCATGTTCAGCTTTGATGAGGCAGTTAGGGCGCCGGATTCACAAAGTCAGCCCGCTCGCAATGCCCTATTGCTGGTTCATGGTCAGTCGATCTATCGCTTCCAAGATTCAGCTAACTTATTTGTGCCTAGACGGGCCTGAGCTGCATCGGCGCCGAGGTTTGCTTGATTTCGTGCAGCTGTTGGCATATCCCTATCCAAAGTACTTTGGAGACCCGGCGAAGGGAATCTTGTTCGTCGTTTTCGATCTTCAAGGAGAAGTGCGCTCACAGGTACGTCTGGAAGGAAAGCCGAATTTCCGGCGACCAATAGTGTTCAATAGTGAGCGGATAGCGAATTTTGTACATGTGAATTGGAATTGGGATGCTTCTCCCTTGATGCGGAGCGCTGAGAGACAAACTAGAAATCGCGAAGCAAGAGCAATTTGCCAACGCAGCGTCATCAAGTATCAGGGTGACCACTTCGCCGCGACCACGAGCAACTTCCTCGGGCTGAAATGCCGCTGCTCAAAGAGAAGATCCAAGGAATCTATATCCCATGGATGGCCGGATTCCGCAAGATCTTCTTGTCCAATATGTGGCTTCGACATTCATCCTGGTGCTGAATTGGTGGGTGGAGACCAGAAACCCGCTTCCTGCAACGGAAGTCAATGACCTTTTTCGTGCGTTGATCTTATCGATACTTGCTTCTACCTCGGATTAACAAATGTGCGCGTCTTCTCTTGCGGCACTGCATTAGCAACAGGGTGCTTCGAACCATGACTGCACGACAGACCAAGACTGATACCGCACAAAGACTCGGCCTGGTTCTCGAGAAATGCAAACCTAGTCTTCTCAGTTGACAGAACAATGCGCTCATTGAGCTATTCAAGGCGATCAGTGTTCGCGGCAAGTGGCCGGAAAGCCGGCTTCGCGTCGAATAGAGTGTAGACCAGCACCCGCGAAAGCACATGGACGAACAGGGACTATTCCGCCAAGTGACGAGAAGCCCGTTTATCGTTACGAATTGGGGAAGACGGAGCCTCGTAGACGGCGGTAGGGTGACGGATCAGATTCCAGTCGCCACGCCGACTTTTTATTACAGATTTCCCGAACCGGAGCGTGATGGCTCCGCCGCTTGATGCTCGATCAGGTCAGCGATGGAGACTTCCTCAGCCCTCTGGCTCAATCTCGATTGCGTTGATGAGCGGGTAGTTCTTGACCGGTGTGAAATATATTTCCAGCATGCCGTGAGCAGTGGGCTTCACGTGGCTGAATGTCTTTACCGCCCAGCCGTTCTTCTGATCTTCCAGGATGTCGAAGCCCTTCAGCAGGGTTGTGCCATTGCAAAAAACGTCGAAGACGCGGCTTCCAACTCCTCCCGGACCACCATTGCTGCTGCCGAACCATCTTTCTGAAAAATAGAGCCGGATTCGGTAAGTCTTGCCGGTAACCACTGGAATGAAATAGTGAAAGTGCCCGTAGCGCGCCCACTCGAAGAGCCGGGAGTTTTCGGCCTCGCGCGCGTTGCCAGTGTGAAACGTTCGTCTGCCGCCTTGGAAGAAGCGCTCGGGCTGCCACGTGTTCCCATTTTCGTCGTGAAAGACAGCAGGACCGGCAAGCATGCGCAGCGGACGACCTGCGTCGGATTCGGTCGGTGTCAGCTCGGCCGCGTTCACGAAGGACCCTTCGGAGGTAAAGTCCAAGTGAATGGTCCCATCGCTCATCGGATGGATTCCTCCGTAGACCTTGCCGACCACAATATTGTCGCCGCCTGCCTCATCCACGATGTCCAGGGCAGCGACCGTCTCGTTGTTGATGGAAATGTCGACCTGTCGCGCCGCCTCCTTATCGCCCCCTGTGTCGGCAAAGAGCAACTGAAGCTGATAAGTCCGCGGTGGAACTGGAATTCTGCATTGGAATTTCCCCTCGCGCCCTTCTTCAAAGAGTGCGGGATCGTCGGTGCCTTGAATTTCATGATTTGGGTGAGAGAAGGGGGATCCCCCTTTGCAATATTGATCACTCTGCCAAATCTGCCCCGCAACATCCACATAGGGGCGCGTGGTTGCGCCAAAGCGAATTCGGACGGCATCGATCTGCGAGGCGGCAGCTTCCGCATACTCCTGATTGTTGCCAGCCCGCGCCGCTAGCAAGAGACCATTCGCCTTCTGTTGCCGATGGATCCAATAAGTGATTCCCAGCAAAACCAGCACTGCTCCAGCAGTTCCCAGACCCGCCCAGATCAGCCTTGCAGAACGGCGCGAGCCGAGCATGCTCCGCGTCGGTACCGTGGGCGCAGGCACGATTTCGACAGCATCGGCGGTCAGCATGGATGCCTGCTCTTTGTGTTCGAATTGCAGCAGATATTTGCCCGCCGGAAGCCGGATCTGAATGGTATGGTCGGCACCCTCCTTCGCATAATACTGCTCCAGCTTTTTCCTTAGCGTGTGAGCCGTTACGCGGACAATCGTGTCCGATTGGGGGTCAAACTGTTCCAGCCTGTGCAGCGCCTCGACGGCGATGCTGTACTCCTTAACCTGATCTGTCGTTCCGGCAAAATACCGTTCTGCCACATACTCCAGGAAACGGCGAAGATTCGGCGCTTTGTCCAAGATGCCCGACTGAAGAACGGCTTGGAGTTCTTGCCGTTCCGCCTCGTGCTCGCTGGGAAGTGGGGAATACGCTACGGCCATAGGGGCTAACGCTCCTTCACATACGGCGCGCAACATTATAGCCAGACGAACGCAACCGGAAAAGATTCCTTAATACGCGGTCGTTAACGGGCTTAACGCAGACGAGCAGAACTCGAGCGATGTTTCTCCCTCATGGAGCCCGTATGTGCCCGAAGAGAGGCATTTTATGAGCAAGTTAAAGCAGTTAAACGCGTTGCATAACCGTGCCCGGATTGTCGAACATCTGCATTTGCGGCGCTCCGCTTCCCGTTATCCGTGAATAAACGGGGACTCACTTGCCAGATAAGCCTTCGTTCCCGGAACCTCGCCGTTGCATTGGCCGGCCCCTACGCACATCGCAATTTCACGGTGCTGGCAAATTGGAGCGGTCATGGATTCGCCCAACAGTTTCCCCGGAGGTACTCTTCCCATCCACTCTCTGCCCCCTGAGGGCTCCAATTTCCTTGCTCGACCTGCCGAATGCAAACGCCCGACGAGACGCTCCTGGGGAGTTCGCGGACACCGTTCGCTCATCTCGTCCCACATGCTCTTCAGCCTTGTGGTGCTCGCCACGATGCTCCCAGTGACGGGTACAGTCTTCGGACAGAACAGCACAATCTTCGGTCCCAACGTCTATGTCTTTACTCCCAGCGATTCGGTCTCATCGATCAATGCGACCCTCGCGACGCTGGCCGGCAATGCGCAATTCAGCACCAATCGGTATGCCGTTTTTTTCGAGCCCGGCACTTACAACGGCGTCGAATCTCAGGTTGGCTACTATATGTCGGTCGCCGGCCTCGGCGAAGTGCCCACCGCTACGGCCATCACCAACGGCTACCTGACGGTCAACACGACGGATAGCAATGGGAATCTGACAACAAATTTCTGGCGCTCCATTGAAAACATGGAAATGTCCCTCCCCGCAGGCGACATCGAGCAGTGGGGCGTCTCACAGGGAGCCGATTTCCGCCGCATGGATATCAATGACAGCGTGGAGCTTACAAACACCAACTGTGGAGAGGCAAGCGGTGGATTTATAGGTGACAGCGTAATCACCGGCAACATCGAATCCTGCTCTCAGCAGCAGTGGTATACCCGCAACACCAACTTTGCTGGCTGGACCGGGAATCTCTGGAACATGACTTTCTCCGGGGACAACGGCGCCCCGGCCGCTGCCTGGGGCGGCGGTGGCAATAACTATTGCGTGCTTGCTACAACCCCGGTAGTTCGTGAAAAGCCCTTTCTCTATCAGGACAGCAGCGGGAACTATTGGGTATTCTCGCCGACGTTGAGGACTAACTCCGTGGGCCCAAGCTGGACGAGCACTAGCATGGGCCCCGGCAACTCTCTGGCAATCGGCACTTTCTTCATCGCTACTCCATCGAGCACGCTCGCGCAAATCAACGCGGCGCTGGCTGCAGGCAAGAACCTGATCCTGACCCCGGGCATCTACCAGTATTCCGGGGCCATCAATGTCACCAACGCGAACACAGTTGTGCTTGGACTCGGCTACGCGGATCTGGTTCCGCAGACGGGAACAGCGGCGCTTACCGTTGCAGACGTGGACGGAGTGCAGCTCGCCGGGTTCCTGATCGATGCTGGCCCTGTCAACTCGCCGGTACTCCTCCAGGTAGGAGTTAAGGGTGCACCGCGCGTTAGCCACGCAAGCAACCCCTCATCGATTAGCGATGTGAACTTCCGCATTGGCGGAGCTACCGCCGGAACTGCGACCGTAGCTACAGAAATCGACAGTGACAACGTCATTATCGACAATATGTGGTCTTGGCGCGCAGACCATGGGGCTGACGCCGCCTGGACAGGCAATGTCGCCATGAATGGATTGGTCGTGAACGGGGACAACGTCACAGCTCTGGGCCTGGCTGTCGAGCACTACGAGGCGGAGCAAGTAGTGTGGAACGGCGAAGGCGGCGAAACCATTTTCTATCAGAGCGAAATGCCTTACGACGTTCCCAACCAGGCTGCTTGGATGAACGGCAGCTTAGACGGGTATGCGTCCTACAATGTTGCGCCGTCAGTTACGACTCATTCGGCCTATGGGCTCGGTGTTTACTCCTTCTTCGATGTAGCTGGAGTCACGATCTTTTCAAACAGCGGGATCGCCGCCCCGGTCGCCAACGGAGTCGCGTTCAGCGATTTGGTGTCTGTGTACCTGGCCGGAAGCGGCGGAATCACTTACACCATTGCCTCTGACAGCCCGGGAGTCACCGATAATGCAGGCACCACGGCGGAGTCCGGGTCCTACATCAGCTTTGTGGGTTCCTGGGGAGGTACAAACGGCGGCTGCACAGCGGTTCCGAGTGTCCCGGGCACACCTTCAGGGACCGGAGTCTCTCCCAGTCAAATCAATTTCACCTGGGGTGCGAGCACCGCCGGGTCCTCTTGCACGGTGAGTTACGACGTATATTGCAGCGCGGTTTCAGGGTTCACTCCCTCATCGAGCAATCTGGTAGCTTCCGGCCTTACGTCTCCATCGTTCTCTGACACAGGGCTAGCTGCTGCAACAACCTATTACTGCAAAGTACAAGCGGCCGACGGTGATGGTACATCGGCAGCCTCGGCGCAAGGAAGTGGCACGACGACTGGTAGCGGTAGTTGCAGCGCTACTCCGGCTGCGCCGACTGGCTTGACAGCGACAGCGTCTTCGTCCAGCGTGATCGGCTTGAGCTGGACTGGGGTCACTCCGCCGACTAACTGCACCATCACTTCCTACAGTGTCTACGGCAGCACCACCAGCGGGTTCACGCCATCGTCGAGCAACCTGATCGCCAGCGGGCTGACGGGCGTCAGTTACTCCGACACCGGCCTCTCGGCTTCGACTACCTACTACTTCGTCGTTGAAGCACTGGATTCGTTCGGCGCATCCCCGGCATCGGGGCAACAGTCAGCTACCACGCAGGCAGCCGCATCCGGCACCGAGATCGTAGCCATCAACTTCGAAGGTTCAGCGGTAAACAACGCGAGCGGCGGCGATGACTCCTTTGTGGCCGATGAGTACTTCAGCGGCGGCGGAGCGGCCACGCCGACCACGGCTACCATCAGCACAACCGCCGCCGGGGCCAACGCAGCGCCGATGGCGGTCTATCAGACTCAACGAGACGGAACCTTCACGTACACGATTCCGGGGCTGACGCCCGGCGCCCAGTACACGGTGCTGCTGCACTTCGCCGAGATCTATTTCACCGCGGCGGGAGATCGTGAGTTCAACGTAGCCATCAACGGCACCACCGTGCTCACCAACTTTGATCAGTTTGCTGCAGCCGGTGGAAAAGACATCGCCGTGGTCAAGACTTTTACGGCCACAGCCAACAGCAGCGGCCAGATCGTGGTCGCCTTCACCGGCGGCGCGGTGAACCAGCCTTCAGCCGCGGGTCTTGAGATACGCAGCACCTCCAGTTGCAGCACCGTATCCTCGGCTCCCTCCGGACTGACGGCCACGGCGTCTTCTTCCAGCGCCATCGGCCTGAGCTGGTCGGCAGTGACTCCGCCGGCCAACTGCACCGTCAGCTCCTACAACGTCTACGGAAGCAAGACCAGCGGCTTCACGCCGTCGTCGAGCAACCTGATCGCCAGCACTACCAGCACGAGCTACTCCAACACCGGCCTCACGGCCTCAACCACTTACTACTACGTGGTGGAAGCGGTCGATGCCGCCGGATCATCACCAGCCTCGTCTCAAGCCAGCGCAGAGACCCTGGCTGCTCCGTCCTGCACCGCGGTTCCTTCGGCGCCGACAGGGCTGACAGCTACGGCGACTTCTTCCAGTGCCATCGGCCTGAGCTGGATGGCAGTGAACCCTCCGGCTAACTGCAGCATCAGCTCCTACAGCGTCTACGGCAGCACAACCAGCGGCTTCACTCCGTCTTCCAGCAACCTGATCACAAGCACTACTGGCACAACTTACTCCAACACCGGGCTCGCGGCTTCGACCACCTATTACTACGTGGTGGAAGCGGTCGACGCGGACGGCAATTCTGCTGCTTCGGCGCAGCAGTCCGCCACTACGCAAACGACCGGCGGCAGCTCGGAGGTCGTGGCAATCGCCTGCGGCGGTCCAGCAGAAAGTAACTCTGGCGGCGGTGACTACACCTTCGTTGCGGATGAAGACTTCGTCGGTGGAGGAGATAACAGTCCGGTCACGGCCACCATCAATCTGGCCCAACCCGGCGCCAACGCGGCACCCATGGCGGTCTATCAGCACGGTCGAGCCGGAATCACCACCTACACGATTCCGGGTCTCACGGCAGGCAGCACCTACACGGTTCTGCTGCACTTCGCCGAGACCTATTTCACCACAGCGGGAAGCCGTGAATTCAACGTAGCGATCAACGGCACCGCCGTGCTGACCAACCTGGACGTCTACGGCACGGTGGGCAAAGACGCTGCGCTACTCGAGACATTTAACACCACCGCCAATAGCAGCGGCCAAATCGTCATCGCCTTCACCGACGGTGCCACAAACCAACCTCTCATCATGGGAATTGAAATACGGACTGACTAAGATTCGGGAAGAGAAACCCAACCAATTCGGGTCGATGACACCAATTGCCATCGACCTGAAGACAAAGTTCCTGTTTTCGGCCGAGACAATCCTCGACCGGAAGAAGAAATGAGGATGAAATGAGATATAGCTCAAATAAACTGGGGCTGATTTTTGTGTCATCACTAGTTCTCACTTTGACTTTGTGGCCAGCCGTTGCCTATGCGCAACCATCTGGGGGTTGCACCGGTGTTTCCAATATTACGGTTGGATCAACGACATACGCTCCGACATGGTGCCAGGAATTCAACGGCAGCGCGGGGTCTCCAGACACTACGGTGTGGAAGTTTGACCTCGGAAATAATAGCGGCTGGGGAAACGGCGAGGCGGAAGTCTACTGCGGGCCTCCGGGATACTCGGGCAATCCCTCGCAGTGTCCCACAACGTTCAACACTTCCACCGCCCCGGTCTACATCGATGGCAGCGGGCACCTTGTCATCCGGCCGATCAATGAAAATGGCGCGTGGCTATCTGGCCGCATGAATACCGAAGGGATGGAAAACTTCACGTACGGCATACTCGAGGCCAGTGTCGAGCTCCCCAATACGACAAACCAAGGTCTCTGGCCTGCCTTTTGGGCCCTCGGCAGCGACATCACCACTGTTCCGTGGCCCAGTTGCGGCGAAGCGGACATCCTGGAGAACTGGTCCCCACAAGTTGATAACGGCGCAGGCACCACAGGGGAGAACTCCACGATTCACACAACGAAAACTGGCGGAAGTGGAATCGGAGAACGATTCACTTTTCCCAGCGGAGAAGCGACGAACACTGCCTTCCATACGTATGGGGTAATTTGGACGGCGAATGAAATGCAGTACTTTGTGGATAACCCAGACTCGCCGTTTTTCACTGCTACCCCGAGCCTTCTTCCTTCGGGAGATACCTGGCCATTCAATCAGAACATGTTCCTGATCTTGAATGTGGCAGTCGGCGGCACGCTCGGTGGGTCGGACAGCGGCTTGTCCAGTCCGGCACAGCCGATGACGGTGGACTACATTCGTTGGTACACGCCAATCACGGGAACCTGCGAAGCAGATCCCTCAGCGCCAACCAATCTGGTGGCGACCGCCTCCTCCTCCAGCGTCATCGGTTTGACCTGGACGGAGCCTGCCCCACCTGCCAATTGCACGATCAGTTCCTACAATGTCTATCGCAGCACCACCAGCGGATTCACTCCGGGCTCGGGCAACCTGATCGCCAACGGCGTGACCAGCTCCAGTTACTCCAACACCGGCCTCACGGCTTCGACGACCTACTACTACGTTGTGGAAGCGATTGACTCGTTCGGCACGTCGCCGGCTTCGAATCAGGCCAGCGCAACCACAGAGGCAAGCGGTTCGGGCGGAGACTTCATAGCCATCAACTTCGAGGGTCCGGCGGTGGGCAACTCGGGCGGCGGCGACGCTTCCTTTGCAGCAGACGAGGACTATAGCGGCGGCGGGAAAGCCACGCCGACTACGGCCACCATTTCCACGACCGCAGCCGGCGCCAATGCCGCGCCCATGGCGGTGTATCAGACCCAGCGCGACGGTGTCTTCACTTACACGATTCCCGGCATGGTGGCCGGCAGCCTGCACACCGTTCTGCTGCACTTCGCCGAGATCTATTTCACCGCGGCGGGGGACCGTGAATTCAACGTGGCCATCAACGGCACGAGAGTACTCACCAACTTCGACCAATTTGCCGCAGCCGGAGGAAAAGACGTAGCCGTGGTTAAGACATTCACCACAACGGCCAACAGCAGCGGCCAAATTGTGATCGCCTTCACCGACGGTGCAGTAAACCAACCTTCTGTCGCAGGCCTTGAAATCCGCTAAGACGGATCAGCTTTACATCGGCCGAGGACCCAAAGCGTTCTCGGCCGATGTGGGGAGATCGAGTCCTTTCTTTCCCTAGAACTTTCTGCCCAAAACTTGCGGTCAACAATCGACAAGGAGATCATCGTGAATCAGAATCCATCTCATTTAATGGTGCGCCTCTGCATGGTTTGTGCCGCACTTTGTTTCCTGTGCACATCTTCACTGCACGCGCAATGGACCCAGGTCTGGGGCGGCAATTTCACTGGCACGGCCAATACGACCTACAACCATGCCAACTGGTGGAACAACGTCCAGCCCACCGCGGTTTGGGGCGACGGCACGATTCAAAACACGAGCGATAGTCTCCAGAACGTGTATCTCGATGGGAATGGCGATCTCGTGATCGCAATGACCTATAACCCAAATAATGCGGTGCCATACACCTCGGCGAGATTGACCAGCACGTATGCCGCAGGACCCTACGGACGAATGGATGCCCGTATTCAAAACCCGGGTGCTGTGGGCATGGGTGCGGCTTTTTGGGCATTGGGAGCCAATGCTTATCCAGCTGCCACAGCGCCTGGCACAGTCAACCCGAGCACAAGCGGCGGCGTGCCTTGGCCCTGGTGCGGCGAGTTGGACATGATGGAGATCCAGGCCAAGACCAGCCAGCATAATGGCTCGACAGTCCACGGCGGAGAGACGGATTCACAGACGAGTTATGAGTACGGCGGATTGAGCGCTACCGTCAACTTGACGGGCAGTGCAACATTCGACAATGGATTTCACGTCTTCAGCACCGAATGGGGACCATACGAGATGGTGTACCTCCTGGACGGCGTGCAATACGGCGCTGTCAACCTCGCCTATCTGGGAGCAACCGACCAATGGGAGATGAACCAGCCGATTAACTTCATCCTCAGTTCCGGAATCGGTGGAAATGGTGGAACACCAAACGGCACGGGATTCCCGTCGAACATGGTCGTCAACTACGTTAATTACTCTCGGTGGTCTGCCGGCACACCTGCACCTGTTACGGGCCTTACAGCAACAGCAACCAATAGCAACGCAGTTGCTCTCTCCTGGACTGCAAGCACAACATCGGGCGTCACCTACGACATTTATGCCAGCACGACTTCGGGAACTGCGTTGACTCAAGCCACGCTCGTCGCACAGCAGGTTACGGGCACGTCCTACGTAAATACCGGCCTGCAGCCGAATACAACCTACTACTACACAGTAGTAGCGGCGAATTTCGGCGGCGAGTCCAGTGCCTCCAACGCAACGGTAACGACTCAGGCTCCGGGGAACAGCACGGGCGTGCAATTGAGCGCTGGCGGCTATGCCGTTGGCACTTATATGAACTCCAACCCTCCGGGACCTGCAGTCGCAGGGGCCGCGGGGCCAGCCCCCTTTGTCCTCGGTGGCAACTCGAACTATCACTATAATGTCGGTCCGCCAGCGGCACTCTCGGCGGTCAACACCTCCCAGGTTACAAACCCGGCGCCCCTCGCCGTATACAACACGGAGCGCTGGGGGCCCGCGGCATGGACCATCTCCGGCTTGAATCCGTTGGCTGGCTATAACGTCCGGTTGCACTTTGTGGAATGGGCTCACACTGCTGCCGGGCAGCGCAATTTCAGTGTGTCCATCAATAGCGATCAGGTCTTGACCAACTTCGACATCTTTGCCAATGCGGGCGCCGGGGCAACAGCCATTGCGGAAGAGTTTTACACCACGGCTGACGAAAATGGCGTCATCGAGATTCAGACCCTCCTCGGGACTACCACAGTTGCGGATCTGAACCCCACTATCAATGCCATCGAAATTATTCCAGCGACCAGCAGCAATCCCGTTGGAGCAACACCCGGAACAACGACCGATTTTGCGATCAACTCGGGCGGGCCTGCGGAAGGCGCCTTTGTGGCTGACGAAGACTTCAACGGTGGCGACACCTCGACATCGACAGCTGCCGTTACAACGAACGCTAACTCAGCCCCAGCGGCTGTTTATCTATCGGAACGTTATGTGCCCTTCACTTACATTCTGACCGGGCTGATCGCGGATGCTTCGTACAACGTGAAGATGCATTTCGCGGAGACCTACTGGACTGCGGCAAGTAAGCGCATCTTCAGCGTTACGCTCAACGGCAAGTATGTGGTGAACGATCTTGATGTATTCAAGACAGCCGGCGGAGAAAACATCGCCTACGATCCGCAATTCACTACGAATGCCGACAAGTATGGCCAGATCATCGCTCAGTTCATTTACGGCGGCGAAGATCAACCGTTCATCAGCGGAATCGAAGCCGTTCAGAGCGGCAGCCCCGCCTGCAGTGCGATTCCTTCGGCAGCCACCGGGCTGACGGCAACGGCGTCTTCTTCCAGAGTGATCGGCCTGAACTGGAATGCCGTTACTCCTCCGGCCAACTGCACCATCAGTTCCTATAACGTCTACCGCAGCACCACCAACGGTTTCACTCCGGGCTCTGGCAATCTGGTGGCAAGCGGAGTGACTGGCACGACCTACTCCAATACCGGCCTCGCCGCCTCGACAACTTACTACTACCTTGTCGAAGCGGTTGACGCGGATGGCTCGTCAGGCCCCTCCAACCAGGCATCCGCGATGACGCAAAGCGGTAGCGGTAGTTGCAGCGCTACTCCGGCTGCGCCGACTGGTTTGACGGCGACGGCGTCTTCGTCCAGCGTGATCGGCTTGAGCTGGACTGGGGTCACTCCGCCGACTAACTGCACCATCACTTCCTACAGTGTCTACGGCAGCACCACCAACGGGTTCACGCCATCGTCGAGCAACCTGATCGCCAGCGGGCTGACGGGCGTCAGTTACTCCGACACCGGCCTCTCGGCTTCGACTACCTACTACTTCGTCGTTGAAGCACTGGATTCGTTCGGCGCATCCCCGGCATCGGGGCAACAGTCAGCTACCACGCAGGCAGCCGCATCCGGCACCGAGATCGTAGCCATCAACTTCGAAGGTTCAGCGGTAAGCAACACGAGCGGCGGCGATGATCCCTTTGTGGCCGATGAGTACTTCAGCGGCGGCGGAGCGGCCACGCCGACCACGGCTACCATCAGCACAACCGCCGCCGGGGCCAACGCAGCGCCGATGGCGGTCTATCAGACTCAACGAGACGGAACCTTCACGTACACGATTCCGGGGCTGACGCCCGGCGCCCAGTACACGGTGCTGCTGCACTTCGCCGAGATCTATTTCACCGCGGCGGGAGATCGTGAGTTCAACGTAGCCATCAACGGCACCACCGTGCTCACCAACTTTGATCAGTTTGCTGCAGCCGGTGGAAAAGACATCGCCGTGGTCAAGACTTTTACGGCCACAGCCAACAGCAGCGGCCAGATCGTGGTCGCCTTCACCGGCGGCGCGGTGAACCAGCCTTCAGCCGCGGGTCTTGAGATACGCAGCACCTCCAGTTGCAGCACCGTATCCTCGGCTCCCTCCGGACTGACGGCCACGGCGTCTTCTTCCAGCGCCATCGGCCTGAGCTGGTCGGCAGTGACTCCGCCGGCCAACTGCACCGTCAGCTCCTACAACGTCTACGGAAGCAAGACCAGCGGCTTCACGCCGTCGTCGAGCAACCTGATCGCCAGCACTACCAGCACGAGCTACTCCAACACCGGCCTCACGGCCTCAACCACTTACTACTACGTGGTGGAAGCGGTCGATGCCGCCGGATCATCACCAGCCTCGTCTCAAGCCAGCGCAGAGACCCTGGCTGCTCCGTCCTGCACCGCGGTTCCTTCGGCGCCGACAGGGCTGACAGCTACGGCGACTTCTTCCAGTGCCATCGGCCTGAGCTGGATGGCAGTGAACCCTCCGGCTAACTGCAGCATCAGCTCCTACAGCGTCTACGGCAGCACAACCAGCGGCTTCACTCCGTCTTCCAGCAACCTGATCACAAGCACTACTGGCACAACTTACTCCAACACCGGGCTCGCGGCTTCGACCACCTATTACTACGTGGTGGAAGCGGTCGACGCGGACGGCAATTCTGCTGCTTCGGCGCAGCAGTCCGCCACTACGCAAACGGCCTCCGGCAGACTTCGTGGCCATCAACTCCGGCGGTCCAGCGGTGAGCAACGCGGGCGGCGGCGATGCCTCCTTCGTTGCCGACGAGGACTTTACCGGCGGAGGCACGGACACGTCCGGCAGCACCATCGCCACGGCGGGAGTGGCCAACGCCGCACCCCAGGCGGTGTATCAGTCGGAGCGTGCCGGAACCTTCACATACACTATCCCGGGGCTGGTTGCCGGTAGCCAGCACACCATCCTGCTGCACTTCGCCGAGTTCTACTGGTCAGCGGCAGGCAAACGCGTCTTCAACGTCGCGATCAACGGCACTACCGTCCTGAGCAACTTCGACATCTATGCCACGGTGGGAAAGAACAAAGCACTGGTCGAGCAGTTCACCGCTACGGCCAACAGCAGCGGTCAGATCGTGATCAGCTATACCAACGGCGCCGCAGACCAACCCAAGTCCAGCGGCATCGAAATCCGCTGATTCGAACCTTAACCCTGAACGGGCCGGCGGCACGAAGTTCCGCCGGCTTGTTCGCGATCCGTTAGCTTCCCAAAAATGCAGTGTCTTTAACGGCGACACACCGACGCAAAGGGCGTATCAGGGCATGATTCCAGCCCACCTGGACGTAAAACCGGCTTCTCGTAGACTTGTCTGCCATCCGGCGCGAGGTATCCAACCCAAGCTCAAGTTGACGAGTCGGCAACTATACGGCAATGTGCTCCGCGTTCCATTCTCGATGAGTGCATTGGCGGAGATAAGCGGCCAATAAGCTGGGCCGCGTGATTATGGCTTGCAGTAAGAAGTTATATTTCTTTCAGTTGGATATTCTTCAGGAGGCGGAGCCCCGCTTCCTGCCAAGCATCTTGGCGGATCGCAGCGGGAAGCGGGACCCGTGTGAGGTTACGATCCTCTTTGTCCCAGTGTCGGTCCCGCTGGAGCGGCTTGCTGCCTGCTGGGCCGAAGACTCGGACGAGATTATTTTACGCCGATGCCCGGTTTGCGAACAGGATTCGATCGTTGGCCATGGGCGACGGCGCAAGCAGGCGCACGACGAGCATCACGATTGGATCGGGATTCGCCGGGGCCGCTGTATCCGATGCGGAAAGACCTTCACGTTTCTCCCGGTGTTTTCTCTGCCCTATACGCATTACAGCCTGTTGGCACGCTGCCAGGCATTGCTGCGTCGCTTTGTGGAGCACTGTTCGTGGGAGAAGGCGGCGCCGAAGTTCAAGGATGCTGACCGCGTACCCGATTCCTCTACTGTGCGCCGCTGGTCACAAGGTGTGGACGAGTCACAGCCGTCTTTTGTCCGCAAGACGGCTGTGCGAGCGGCTCGGTGGCTGGAATCCGCTCACTCGCTTCAGGATGAATCAGTGTTCTTATCCTGGCTGACTCCGGTGCTGGAAGTCCTCTGCCCAATGCGCCGCTGAGAAAAAATCCTTTCCCCACCATCCTTGCCTGGGAACTCCGGCGTGGTTCTCCTACGCTGAGCTCCGGAGGCGAAAAAGGCGCTGTGGGCGAAGACGTCGAAACACTCAAGCGGCGATTGCCGCTGTTGGAGTATCTGCGGCAGCATGACTGGGCAGGGCGGCCCGCAGGCCGCTCCGAGTATGTCGGTCTCTGTCCGCTACACAAGGAGAGTCAGCCGTCGTTCTATGTGAACGCGCGCAAAGATGTCTTCTACTGTCACGGCTGCGGGCAGGGCGGCGATCTGATCCGTTTCGTCCAGTTATCGCGCGGCTTATCCTTCCGCCAGAGCCTGGCCAGCCTCGATCCGGAGATCACTCCGGAAGCTGATTCCAGAGCTGTGCTCGAGCAGGCCGCGGCGTTCTATCACCAGCAACTGGATCGCTGCCCCGAGGCGCTCGACTATCTCGACCGGCGCGGAGTGCATGATCCGGCACTGTTCCGGGAACTCGGCATCGGCTATGCATCTGGTGGAACCCTGCGCCGGTATCTGACGGCGCAGGGTCATTCGTTCGATGTGTTGCGAAGGCTTGGCCTCATCAACGCTCGCGGTGCGGACGCCCTCTATCAGCGCATCGTGTTTCCGTTGCGTCAGGGCGAGCACATCGTCAACCTCTACGGTCGCAGCATCGGCTCTGCGTTCGCCCATCGCTTCCTCCCCGGCAGCAAGGGCGGCCTGTATGCATGGGAGAAGGTTCGCAACTGCTCCGAGGTGATCCTGGTCGAAGGGCTGTTCGACTATGCCGCACTGCGGCAGGCGGGATGCCACAACGTGACCTGCTCGCTGGGTACGCAACTCAACGCCGACCAGTTCCACCAGCTGTGCGATGGCGAGCGCACCGTCTATCTCACCTTCGATGTCGATCAGAACCAGAGCGGCCAGAAAGCCGCGGAGCAACTGGCTCATCGTCTTGTCGTGCACGGTATCTCGGCACGTCGCGTTCTGCTGCCTGAGGGACATGATCCCAACTCCTTCTTCGTTGAAGGAGGAGAGCTATACCAATTCCAGTCTCTCGTGGAGGCCGCGCAGCCATGAAGTTCCGCGTCATCTCGAAGAAGACTTCTACGGGCGCACACAGTCCGATTCAGGTGGTCGAGCAATCCACCGGCAAGGGCGTTGCGTGGATCAATCGGTACCTCGACCGCGAGTATGTCCGCCGCCTCGCAGACAAGTCCCTCTACAGCTACGCGCATAGCCTGCTGCACTTCGTGCGCTGGTGGGAGAGCGTCCATCACACGGGCGAAATCTCTGCCGCGGACCTCACTGAGTCGACTCTGTTCGATTACGTACGCTTCCAATCGAGCCTCCGACCTCTGCCTTCAGCCTCCACCATCAACGACCGCACCGCCACTGCCGATCGCGCTATCCGTAATCAGTTCCCTAATGCTCCATGTCAGGTCGCGCACGGCTTCCATCAGCCCTTCCTGCACCGCAGGCCGATGGGCCTGGGACGCCCCAGGTTCGATCTGAGCAGACTCAGAGTGCGGGAACCCAGGCTCAACATCGTTCCTCTCTCGGTCGATGAAGTGGCGCGCTTCTGGTCCAGTTTTCGAAACGCGCGCGACCTGGCCATCGTCGGCCTGATGCTGATGCAGGGGCTCCGCTCCGCCGAAGTGATGGCCTTGAACCGTGATGATGTGCTGTTCTCCGAAGGGCAGCTTCGGGTGCGCGGCAAGGGGAACAAGCTGCGCTTGCTGCCCCTGGCGCCGGAAACCACGCAACTGCTCGATCACTATCTCCGCGTGGAGCGCCCCGATCCCTGCTCGGCGGCACTGTTCGTGGTGTTGAAAGGGCCCGCTCGCGGCCAACGCATGACACCGGCGGGATTACGCTCCCTGTTCCGCCATCATCGCCGCACCACCGGCGTCCAACTGGCCAATCCGCACCGCTTCCGACACACCTTCGCCTCGGATATGGTGCGCGCCGGCATCAGCCTGCCCGCACTGATGCAGCTGATGGGCCACGCCGACATCGAGACCACCATGCACTACGTGAAGGTCTCTCCGCAGGATGTCTATCTCCAGTACGCCCGCGCTGCAGCCCAGTGTATCCATCCTCAGCCGAGGATCGAGTGATGCGCTGGCGCCGCCCACCGCTTCAGCATCCCCTGGCGCCGGTCTTCGCGCACGCGGTCGAGTCGATGTGCACCGCACTCACTTCGTCCAGCAAGCGCAACTACGACATCGTGGTGCGCAGCTTCCTCGTCTATCTCGGAACGAAACACCCGAAGATTACGCGTCTCGAACAACTGCGCCGCGATCCTCATATCCTCGGATGGATGGCGCACATGCGCGCTCAAAATCCACCTCTGGGCACCGCAACCTGCATCGGCCGGCTCTTCGCCCTGCGCACCATCTTCCATGAGCTGGCTCGCACTAGCCATCGCGCTGAACTGGCCCACTTGCTGCTGCGCGAGGATATTCCACGCTCGCCCCACACTCTGCCGCGACCGCTCACCCCCGAACAGGATCAACTCCTCCAGCAGGAGTTCACGCGCCGCAACGATCTCGGCGGAAATGTCTTCCTCCTGCTCCGCTCGACCGGCATGCGCATCGGCGAATCCGTCGATCTCTCCTATGACTGTCTGCGCTCCACGGCGCCGAACCAATGGGCGATTCATGTCCCCCTCGGAAAACTTAAAACCGAGCGCATGGTTCCCGTCGATGCCTTCGGCTGTGACCTCGTTCACCGCTTGCGCTTCTTCCGCGCCCTCGACCCGCTGCCTCCCGATGGGCGGCTCCTGGCGCGACCCGGAAGCAAAGTTGCAATCCTGGTTCAGCTCCGCGATTACCTGCATCAGGTCTGCCACTCCCTCGGACTCTCGACTCGCATCGTCCCTCATCAGTTCAGACACACTTACGCCACGGAGATGCTTCGCTCCGGCGTCAGCTTCCCCGTCCTGATGAAATTACTCGGCCACGTCGATCCGGGTATGACCATGCGTTACGTCGATGTCGCCCTCACCGATCTCGAACGCGAGTTCCAGTTGGCTCGTTCCCAACCCAGGCATCTGGCACCGCAACCTAAATCATCTGCCACACCCGTACGGGCAAGCCTCGATGGCCTCATCGAGGCCTTGATCGCCGCTCAGCACGTCATGGAAATGTTCCGCCGTTCTCTCCCAAACGGTCCAGCGCGTAATCGTCTCCTGCGGCTCTCTAAGCGTCTCTTCAAGATCCTTGCCGAGATAAGGAAACTTAGCCACACCTGAATGAAAATGGGAACCGATTGGCCGCTTATGGCGATGATGCGCCATTTGACATTGAAAATGCCTCAGTCAAATCGCCTGCATTGCATTCGCCTTTAGCTTGCGACGGGCGCCTCGTCCCGGCTCGAAACATGTTGCGATTCTCTGGGCGGAAGCAGGCGGGTCGAATTCAGGATGAACGTCAACTCGGATGCAACATGGATGAACGCCGCCAGCAGCGGATTGAGATAACCGGCCGCGGCCAAGCCGATGCCGATGGTATCGACGATCAGAGTGCCGTAGAAATTCTGCAGGATGATGCTGCGGCAGCTTTTGGCCACGCGAACGGTTTCAACGAACTTCATGAGGTCGTTGCCGATCAGCACCACGTCCGCGCTTTCGCGGGCGACATCGGTTCCCGCACCCATGGCCACGCCAACGGTGGCTTCGCTCAGCGCGGGTGCGTCGTTGATGCCGTCGCCGAGCATGGCCACCACTCGCCCTTCCCGCACCTGTTCCGCGATCTGACGCGGTCTTTTGCTCGGGAAGAAGCTCGGCGTGAACATTGCGGATGCCAAGTTGGCCGGCTACCGCTTGCGCGGTCTGCCTGGTATCTCCTGTCAGTAAGACGACATCGATCTTCATCTCCTGGAGGGCCTTGACGGCTGAAGCTGAGCCGGGCCGCAACTGATCCGCCACGACCACCGATCCAATGTACTTTCCGTTGCGTGCAACGAAGATCTCCGTGCCCTCAGAGGCGGCGCGCTCGGGCAGCGTCAACCCCAATTCCGCGAAGAGCGGCCGATTGCCGGCGACAGTTTCTTCGCCCTCCACCTCAGCCAGCACTCCCCGGCCAATCCGGTATTCGAAATGAGCCGGTTGGGAGACAGGAATGTTCTCGCTGCTCCGCGAGGCGAACGATCGCACGACCCAGCGGATGCTCCGAACTGCTTTCAGCACTGGCAGCCGATTCAATGAGCGCACTCTCGGTAACGCCGGGCGCAGGGTTGACTTCGGTGACCAACGGCATGCCGAAGGTCAGAGTTCCCGTCTTGTCGAGGAAGACGGTATTGAGTTGCCCCAGCGCCTCAAGGTAGATTCCGCCCTTGATGATGGAGCCGTGCCGAGCGGCTCGTCCGATGGCGCCGAGGATGGCCAGTGGAGTGCCGGCGGCAATGCCGCAGGCTCCGGCAACGATGATGACCGAGATCGTTGACCGGATATTGTGGGTGATGAGGAACGTGAGTACCGCAGCGCCAAGCGCGAAATAGACCAGGTATCCGGCCAGGCGGTCGGCCATCTTCTGGATCGGCGCGCGCGAATGCTCGGCCTTCTCCACGGCTTCAATGATCTTGCCGAATGTGGTTTCTTTGCCGAGCCGGTCAGCGCGGACCTGGAGGCTGCCGGCCTGGTTGATCGTGCCCGCGTACACTTCCTTGCCCGCGGTCTTTTCGCTCGGCATCGGCTCGCCGGTAATTGCGGCCTCTTCGACGAATGAGTGACCGCTTACAACCTGGCCATCGACGGGAATTCGGCTGCCGGGACGAATGACAACGATTTCGCCGGGAAGGATGGTCTGCGTCGGCACCTCGACAATCTGGCCGTTCCGCAGCACGCTGGCCACTTGAGGCAGGAAGTCCAGCATGTCCTGAATGGCGCGCCGCCCTCGGCCGACCGTCAGTCCCTCCAGAATCTCGGCTCCCAGAACAAATGCGGTAATGACCAAAGCGGTGAAGAACTCGCCGATGGCCAGAGCGGAGACGAGCGCTATGGTCATCGACAGTTCCATCGTCATGCGGCGCTCGACGATGTTCTCAAACGCCTCCTTGAAGATCGGATAACCGCCGATCAGTGCGGCCGCCAATCCGATCACGCTGACGCGATGGAATGGCTCCCATAGATGAAACCAGACCGCCGCCGCCGCCAATGCCACAAACAGAACACGGAGCACCTCGACGAGCTCGAAGGCGTGCTCATGGCCGTGTTCATGATCGTGGCCTTCGTGGTGCTGTTGTGGAGGGTGGTCTGAATGCATCTCGTCCTCGTGGACGTGCGTCGCAGTTTCGTGAGTGGCGGCCATGAGATCTCCTGGCTTTTCAGTTGAAATAGCGCTTCACTACGGCAATCAGGTCGTCTGCCGCCGCTTGCTGCGCTGGGCGTATCTTCTGCGCGGGGTCGAGCACGTGAAAACGCAAGTGGCCTTCGATCAACTCCGCCATCAACCCGTTGAGAGCGCCGCGGCAGGAAGCAACCAGCTGCAGAATCTCCTCGCATTCACCTTCTCCTTCAAGGGCACGCTCGATAGCCTCCACCTGGCCCTTGATGCGCCGGACGCGAGAGAGAGTCTTCGTCTTGTTTTTCGAGATGTGCGACAATGTCCTTCTCCCTTTCCAGTAATATACTCCCCTATACTATATGAGAAATAGGCAAGCAAGGAGCGAAACCATGCTGGAGACCAAACGCCTCGTGATTGGCCAGATGATTGTGTGCCACGGCTGCTGCTGCGGGGCAACGCAGAAAGACCGCCCCGAGGTGCCGGTCGAGTGGCTGAAGGATGAGTGGCGAAAGCGTGGCCTCTTAAAGCGGTTTCAGCTCACCGTGAGTGGCTGCGTCGGCCCGTGCGACGTTCCCAATGTCGTGGTGGTGAATTCAGAGGCCGGTTCGCAATGGCTGGGTAATATCACCCATTTCGACCAATATCGCTCGCTGATTGAATGGGCGGTGCGATCCGTTGATGCTGGACATCTGCTGGAGTTGCCGCGCGAATTCAAGGACCATCGGATCGAACCCTGGCGCTGAGTTTCAATGCTCGCACTTGATGGTTGAAACCGAAGGTTTGGACGCCGCGTTACGACTTGGCGGGGATACACGCCGCACATGTGCCGTAAACGTAAAATTCGTGTCCGGATGCACGAAACCCCCTGGGCAATTTTGGCCTGCTCTGTGCAGCACATCCTTCGAGGTCATACAGTTTGCCACATTCGTTGCATTGGAAGTGATGATGATGCTTCTTTGCCGGCCACTTCGTAGCGCGTCGCGTCACCAGGTACTTCGACCGGCTGCAGCCATCCTTCCTCAACCAGCGTCTGGATGTTTCGGTACACCGTGGCGATCCCAACACCCGGATGGTGCTGCTGTGCCGATCGGAGAACTTCTTCAGGAGACAGCGGCCGGTTGGCTCCTGCAAAAGCCTCTCGAATGGCAGTCTTCTGTCTGGTGTTTCGAATCTCCCTGGTGCCCAATGCAACCTCCTCTGTGCCGATTAGCGCCTCCTCAGGAGCCGGAACCCGGCGCTAAACCACCGACCCGAAATGGGGCGTTATCGGATGCGGTGATCCGCTGTCATGATAATGATATACCATTATCGTTATGACGATCTCCGTCAACTCCTTGATTCCGGCACACCATTACTGGGTCGATCGGCTCAATCCGTGGCTCGTCCATTTCGGTAACGGCTTTGGAGTCCGCTGGTACGGGCTCGCATACCTCGCAGGATTCCTGCTCGCCGGATGGATTCTTGCACGATGGGCTCGCAGAGGGAAACTGCCGATTCCCGAGAAAGAAGTAGCCAGCTTCATCCTCTATGCTGCGCTGGGCGTGATGATTGGTGGCCGACTGGGCTACTGCCTCCTGTACAACCTGCACGAGGTCGTACGTCGCCCCCTTGAGATTCTGGAGGTCTGGCATGGCGGCATGGCAAGCCACGGCGGAATGGCCGGGCTGATCGTCGCCATCTGGTTCTTCGCGCGCCGCCGGGGTCTGAATACGCTCTCGCTGCTGGATGCAGCGGCAGCAACCGGGCCGCTCGGCATCGCCCTGGGCCGCATTGCGAATTTTGTGAATGGAGAACTGTGGGGCAGACCAGCTCGTGTCCCATGGGCGGTCATTTTCCCTGATGCGCCTCTGGTGGACGGCCATCAGGTGCCGCGCCATCCCAGCCAGCTTTATGCCGCCGGGATCGAAGGGATCCTGGTCTTCCTTGTGGGTCTGGCGGTGTACGGCAAATCCTCCCGGCCCGGACTTACCACGGCAACCGTGCTGACTGTCTACGGCGTAGGACGATTCATCGACGAATTCTGGAGGCAGCCGGATCTGGGCCAGCCCGTCTACTGGGGATGGATGAGCAAGGGTCAGCTTTTGACGATCCCGGTGATTGTTGCCGGGCTCTCGTGGCTTCTGTGGTACAGAGTGCACGCGGTTGGGGTGCGCAAAGAAACGAGCGCGGTCGAATCCGACTGAAGCACATTGCCCTACGCAACGACAACAACCAGGTCACGAATGACCTTTAGAAGAATCATGGAGTCACAAGATGAACCCTCTGCTTCTCACCTCGATGGCGGCCGTTTCAACCTCTGTTGGCGGCTATTGCGCCGTTCTGCTGCAGCGGAGAGTCCATCTGCTCATGTCCTTCGGCACGGGAGTGCTCGTTGGCGCTGCCCTGCTGGATTTGTTCCCCTCCGCATTGTCGGCCGCGGAAAGCTCAGGATCATCGAAGGCACTGGTTTTTCCCATCGCTGCCCTCGGCGGCCTGCTTATCTTCTGCATCGGAGAGGCAGCGTCCCGTTATCGAGCAAACAAAGTCGGTAATCGTGCGGCCGGAAGGGTCAGCGCCTCTTTCCTCATTGTGCACAGCACTCTCGATGGAACTGCTATCTTCGCTGCGTCCACCATATCGCTGCAATTGGGGCTGATTGTTGGGCTCGGAGTTGTAGCGCATGATGTATGCGACGGATTGAACACGATTCTGTTGGCTACCGGCGCAGAAAAACCCGGATGGACCGACTACGGATTTCTGGCGCTCGATGCCATGGCGCCCATCGCGGGCGGCCTGATCGCAGCCCATCTCTTCCGAGTCTCCGTTGCTCTGGTCATGGTCTTTCTCAGCCTTGCTGCAGGATCATTTCTCTTTACAGCGTTCTTCAGTCTGCTTCCCGATGCTTGGCGACGCGCAAGCCGCAGTCTGGTGCTATCACTTGGAGTCGTCGGCTTTTTGCTGATACTTTGTCTCACAAGGCTGGTTGGCGCATTCGGGTAGAAAGAGCGCCCCTGGGCCGCTGGCAAGATCGACCCCAAATGTACGGCGGAGGTACTCCGTTGATGCGTACAGGCCAAGTCACTCATTCACCCGGTCGGATCGGCTATGCCTCTGGCAAGTTGCCGTATAACCGGCTGCTCGGACAAGTGATCGATGCCGATTGGCTGGCATGAGCTAATTCAAATTCTTACTGGAGCGGCGCGACTACATACCTGCGCGCTGCCTCCGCATAGCAGCAACCTTCTTTCGGATTGGTGCCAGATGATCAATCTCAACCGAGGCTCCCCTTCTGCTCTGCGCGATAGCGCTTGATCTGACCCAAGATTTCCTTCTCTAGGTTCTCTCTGCTCTCGCCTTAGAAGGCGCCGACGGGTTGCAAGTCTGCCGTCAGGACAAATTAACGCGTGGGCGGCTTGTGGGCCTCCCCTGCAACCCATTCGGTAAATCATTGAGGCAAGGGGCCATCAGATGACTCTGAGACGCGCTCCACATTGCTCCAAGCGAACGTAATATCTTCCAAGAAATAGAGATGGTCAGAACTGCAGCTGGCTCACATCGGGCTAGAATCTGACAGACTTCTAATGGAACTGCAATCGTGATGGGCACAAAAATGGGCACAATTGGCTAAAGGGATTTGAAGATTATTGTTGTAAATTATTGATTCTATGGCTCCTCAGGTAGGACTCGAACCTACAACCCTTCGGTTAACAGCCGAATGCTCTGCCATTGAGCTACTGAGGAGTGTCTGGCGCTGAATTGTCCTCTATAAAATTAGCAGACTGAGCGGGTCGCGTCAAAATGTCGCGGCGCGCCTGCCGGGTCGCTGCGAGCGACCATTGAGACGGCCGTCAGCTACCATAGATAAAGCTCCCGAGGAGACCCGATGTCCCGCATATCCAAGCTTGATCGCAGCGAAGTTACTCCCGATCTGGCGGCTCTATTTGACAAGGCTTTTGCGCAGCGCGGCAACGTGCCCAACATGTTTCGCGTGATGGCGCACCGGCCGGAAATCTTCGCCACCATGCAGGCGCATTTTGGCGCAGTGCTCAATACGGGCACCGTTTCGACCAAGCTTAAAGAGTTGATCATCGTGCGCACCAGCCAGGTAAACGAGACCGCTTATTGCCTGGCCAGCCACACCATTCTGGCCAAGGCGCTGGGGTGGTCCGACGAGCAGCTTGCACATCTGGCTGAGTGGTCGAAGCGCGACGACTTTACGCCTGCGGAGAAGGCGGCACTTCGCCTCGCCGAGACGGTTACACGCGACGCTCATGCCGTTTCAGACGAGCAATTCGCGGAGCTGCGCCGCTTCTACTCCGAAGGCGAGATCGTAGAGCTGCTTTGCGCCATTGGGCTGTTCAACTACTTCAACCGGTTCAATAACGCCCTCAAGATGGAGCCGACCAGACCCGGCGAGGGCGGATGCGCCGCGCCGACGGAAGAAGCCGAGGCAGCCGCGCGAAGCTGAGTGCGGCGGATTTTGTTTAAACTGCGCAGGGGCTAAAAGCCCCGTTGTTTTCCGGTTTTCTTCGGCACGACTGAAGTCGTGCCCTGATACAAAGCCGGCTTTTTAAACGCCTTCCGGTCATAACTTCGAAGCAATTTCAACACTAACTGAGGAGTTCATTTTTAGATGAATCTAAAGATTCCTGCGGGCGATTTCCGCGCTTATCTCTTCGACTGCGACGGCACCATCGCAGATTCAATGCCGCTGCACTACAAGGCGTGGACGAAAGCGCTCGCTGAGTATGGAGCGACGTACGACGAAGATCTTTTCTATGCATGGGGCGGCAAACCGGTGCGCAAAATCATCGCCGATCTGAACGAGATGCAAGGCCTCAGCATGCCGGTGGATGTTCTGGCAGCGCAAAAGGAAACTCTCTACCATGCACAACTGCCGGAGCTCAAGGCGATCCCCGACGTGCTTGAGGTAATCGAGGAGACCTACGGGCAGGTTCCGTTTGCGGTCGTCTCCGGCAGCCGGCGCGCGTCGGTCGTTGGTTCGCTCACGGCGCTCGGTTTGCTCGATAAGTTCCAGGTGATGGTTTGCGCCGAAGACTACAAGCACGGCAAGCCTTCGCCGGAAGGGTTTTTACTGGCAGCGTCGAAGCTCGGCGTCGCGCCGGAACATTGCCTCGTCTTCGAAGATACGGATCTCGGCATTCAGGCTGCGACCGCAGCCGGGATGCAGTCGGTGCTGGTGGCCGAGCCCGTTCGCGAAAATTGCGGAACCGGAGCCAACGCGGGAACGTAAGCTGAACTCAGGAGGCGACCGTGGCAGAGTTAAGTGTGTCTGCAGGCCCGAGCGATCACGCCTTGAGCAAGATCGGTACGCCGACCCGCACGAGCCTTCTTCCTGTCTTCTGCATTGCCGTGGCAGCTGCATTGGTGCATATCCTCACCAATGGCCGCTACGGTTTTCATCGCGATGAACTGCAATTCCTCAGCGACGCGCGGCATCTCGACTGGGGCTACGTCTCCTACCCCCCTCTGACGCCGTTCATCGAGCGCATCGGACTCAGCCTTTTCGGCCTGTCGCTAATCGGTCTGCGGATGTTTTCGGTGATTGGGCAAGCGGCTGTGATCGTGGTCAGCGGGCTGATGGCACGCGACCTCGGCGGCGGCCGTCTTGCGCAATTCACCACGGCGCTGGCGGTTGCGCTCTCGCCTCTCCCCATCTTTGAAGCAACAGAATTTCAGTACACTTCGTATCGCTTTTTTGTGGTGGGTGCTGGTCGCGTGGTTCACCATTCGCCTGCTCAAAACCGAGAATCCTCGCTATTGGCTGGCAATCGGTGTTGCTTTGGGCCTGGGCCTGATGACCAAGTATTCCGTCGTCTTCTTCATCGCGGGAATCCTCGTCGGCATGGCGTTTTCGCCCGCACGCAAATATTTCGCCTCAAAGTGGTTCTGGACCGGCGTTGCCCTGGCCCTGCTGATCTTTCTGCCCAATCTCATCTGGCTCGTGCGCCACGACTTCATCTCCTACACATTCCTTCAGCACATTCACGCACGCGACGTGGATGAGGGCCGTGCGGAAGGATTCCTGCGCTACCAGTTTCTGGTGTGCGCCAATCTCTTCGCCGCGCCAGTATGGCTCATCGGACTCTACTCATTCCTGCGCGATCACCGCTATCGCATGATCGCCTGGATGTACCTCGTCCCGCTGGTTGTGTTCTGGATCGATAAGGGCCGCTTCTACTACGTTGCCGAGGCCTACCCAGTGCTGATCGCGATGGGCGCCGTCACCTGCGAACGCTGGCTGGAGCGCATCCCGACATGGGCGCAACGCACAGTCGAAGCCGTCTTCTTCACTGGCCTGCTCTTCGCTGGCGGGTACTTCTTTGCCGGCTGGGTTCCGTTCGCCACGAGTGGTCCGTTGCGCGACTTCGCCCTCAAACACAGCGAGGATTTACGCGAGGAGATTGGCTGGGATGAGATGGTCAAGGCCATTGCCGGGGTTCGCGATTCCCTTCCCGCCGACCAGCAGGAGAATGTCGGCATCCTGGTTGGCAATTATGGCGAACAAGGCGCGATCGAGATGCTTGGCTCAACGTATCACCTGCCTGCGCCCATCAGCATGACTAACTCGGCGTGGCTGCGCGGCTATCCGTCGCCGCCGCCTACGACACTCATCATCCTTGGGTCTTCGCTGGAATGGGCCAACCGCAACTTCACGGCATGCCGCGTTGCCGGCCACGTTGCCAACCCCTCCGGCGTCAGGAACGAAGAGAGCGAGTATCACTCGGACATTTATGTCTGCGGTCCGCCCCGCCAGCCCTGGGCGGTGTTCTGGAAAGACCACGAACGATTCGGCTGAGGGCGCACAGATCAGGGCAGGACCCCTGTCAGGCATATACTGATGACCTTCAGGATTTGTACGGAGCACCGATGAAAATGCTGCGTTGCTCGGCGATGTTGCTGTGTGCTTTGCTGCAGGCGATTCCCGCGTTGGCCAAGGATAAGATCACGAAGCTCTCTTTCGATTTCTCTGGACACGCGAGAGTGCTCTATCTGGTCGTTCCCGAAAGGCAGGAGCCGATGCCGGTCATGGTGCTGCTGCACGGTTCCGGCCGCAACGGCGAAATCATGGCACAGGCGTGGAAGGACCTGGCGGGACGAGAGGGGTTCATCGTCGCTGCTCCCGATGCGTTCGATAGTGCCGGATGGGGATCGTTAGTGGATCCGCCCGAATTCTTCAACGCGGTCGTGGACCAGGTAAAGGCGATTCATCCGATCGACGAGGGCCGCATCTATCTCTTCGGCCACTCCGCTGGGGCGGCATACGCGCTGTTTCTGGCTGTCATGGATTCTGATTTGTTCGCTGCCACCGCCATCCACGCAGGGGCGTTGCAGGCCAATCCCGACGGGCTGTTCGAGCAGGCAGATCGCAAAATGCCCATCGCCATCTGGGTGGGCGACCGCGATCCCAATTTCCCAGTCGACGTGGTTGAAGCAACCAGACGCCTCTATGCTGCGAACGGGTATCAGATCAAGTTGACCCTGATTCCCAATCATGACCACAACTACTACGTCATCTCAGACTTGGTGAACACGAAGGCCTGGGAGTTCCTGAAGAATGTCCGGATGCCGCCGGCGCAGCCTGAAGATTCGCCAGCCACCGGTGCGCCCTCAAACCCATGACGAACGAAATTCAATACAAGAGCACCGCAATGCGATAGGCAGTGAATGAGCCGGAGTCGTCGGTCGGATTGCAGCTGCCCACCGCTGCTTCGCGATATCGGCCAGACGCGAGTTGATCCACCAGGGTCTTCGGCAGATGGTTCAAGTCAGAATCCTGCCAGCGCATGACGAAGCTCGGCTGCATGCCTTGGGCCGATCGCGGCAAGCCGCTGTCCATTGTGCAAGCGGCTCGGGCAACCGATGGGTTGCCCAGAATTGCCACGCCACTTGGCCGGATGAGTGCAGCGACCCGCCCTTCCACCTGTATCTGCGAGAGTTGCTGCACCCCGTGGGCGTAATCCGCCGTGGCATACAGCACTCCGCGGCTAGCGACAAGGGCAAAGCCGACACGATCCACCGCTGGATTCAGCATGTTCTGGCGATGCCCGATTGATTTCATCCACTCTTCGTGAATTGCAGCCGGCGTGGGCCCAATGGCAACGTTCTCCTCGATCAGATCGAAGTGTGCACCTGCTGCAGCCGCCCGCTCTGTAAGGCTCAGCTCTCCGCCGTAACGGTGTGCGATCGGCCCCTCGGCGGTCATGCGCAGAGTGTGCTTGCGGGCTGCTTCGGCCAGAGCGCCATCCCAGTGGAGCGGCGGCACGCCCGCTTCAGCGCGAGCGTGGTTTGCCAGCGCCAACAACTGCTCCGCCTCGGGCTGAAGAGCCGGGTCATTCTGTCCATGCGCTGAGATCTGCGCCGCGAGAATGAGCAGTGCTGCCGCCACAAGGACACACCGATGCTTACCGAGAATATTCACGTGTTCTAGTACCCCAGAATTCCTTTCCTGTCGCGCTCAATTCCGGATGTTGCGACTCCAACGCTTCACTTATGCCTATCACCATGGAGTGTTTGAAGATCACAGAAGCGTTCCGAGCCAGAAATTATCACGTTCGTTTGGAACTGCTAAGCAGTGGTCAGGTCTTCTGACCCGCCATCGGTGCCGTCAAGGGCTGGTTCACGTTGCTTTTTTCTGAAATCGTCGCGTGGTCCGATCCACATGATCAAAAGGATAGCCGGCAATCCGACGACGCTGGTGAGCAGGAAGAACTGTGCCCAGCCGATCTTCTCCGACAACGCTCCCCCTGAGGAGGCCACCACCGTGCGGCTAAGCGATGCAAGCGAGGAAAGCAGCGCGAACTGAGTCGCCGTAAAAGCGGGCGAGCAAAGACTCGAAAGCCAGGTTATCAACGCGGTACCGGCCATTGCACCCGTGATATTTTCGGCAGTGACACATAAAGCAAGGTAGCCGATCCGATGTCCGCCCACGGCCTGCAGAACAAAGAACAGGTTCCCGACCGACTGCAGAATGCCGCAAAGAATCAGCGAGCGACGGATTCCGAATTTGGCCGTCACTACACCGCCGATTAAAGCCCCTGTCACGATGGAGAAGAATCCGAATATTTTCGATGCGGTCGCGATCTCGGGGAGCGAAAAACCCAGCGATATATAGAGTGGCGTTGACATCACTCCCGCCATTGCCTCGCCCATCTTGTAACCAAAGATGGCGATCAGAATCACAAGCCACAGCGGCCGTTGCATGAAATCGCGAAAGGGACCGATGACGGCTGTCGAAAATGCGTGGCGAATTGCGTGCCATCCCAATCCCTCAGCATGGGAGGTTTCCGGCGCGATCTTCGGTTCGGGGCCCAGCAAGAACACCAGCAGTCCCACGCTGAGCAGCGCAGCCATGGTGGCATAGGCCGCGAACCAACCTGCGTACGCCGCGATGAACAGGCCGCCTGCCCCAGCAGCCAGCATGCCGATCCGGTAGCCGGACTGAACCATGGCTGCTCCGGGAGCCTGCTGATCGCTCTCCAGGCTCTCCACTCGCCACGCATCGATCACGATATCCTGGCTCGCAGAGAGAAATGCGACAACCACCGCGAGGGTGGCCATGAGGGGCAGGTTATGCTTTGGATTGCACGATCCCAGAGCGAGAATTGCGCCGATGAGAAGGATCTGGATGGTGATTCCCCAACCGCGCCGCCGCCCTAAGGGGATTGGTGGTGGCACGCGATCCATCAGCGGCGACCACAGAAACTTGAATGCGTAGGGAGTGGCAACCAGTGCGAAGGTACCGATTGCTGCACGCCGAACGCCGGCTGTCGCTAGCCAAGCCGAAAGCGTTGAGTAAGTCAGGAGAAGCGGCAAGCCACTCGAAAATCCGAGTGCGAGCACCTGCAGGACCCGCGGTTCCGTGTAGGCTGCGATCGCGTTTTTCCAGTTTGTTCGAGTTTGTACTTCGCTGGTTCGGGGTGATTCCTTCATCTTGGTTTTTCAGGTATCCTGATTCAGCCTCTTGCACTACCTTGGTTCTTTAATAAATGATCGCAAGAAGTAATCTTAGAGTAGCGTCGGCCACGTACCGGTGAAAGTGCCAACAGAGTCAACGTAACACGGATGGCTTCACCTGCTCCCGGCCGCGCCATGCGAGATTAGATCTCGTTGATTCACCGCATCCGGTTCTTTTTCCGGCAATAGCAGTCGCAGGTGCAGTGCTTGGCTTCAACTTCCTGGGAGACGCGCTGCGCGATCAGCTTGATCCGCGCACGCGCCTGGAAATGAGGTTGTGAGAGGGCTATGGAAATCTTGAAAAAAGGCGATTGTGAGCATTGCGGGCGACTTTATCGCTACTCGCTCTGGCACTCGGGCTTCGGCGACAACTCATATGCGTACTGCGATGAGTGTGGAATGCTCGCCATTTTGAATCACTCCAATCCGCAGGTTGTGGGATTCCCGAAGCCTTCCGAGCAGTACGGGGAGATCGAGGAGTCGTGGGAACCGTTTCTGCAGCCATGCGCATGCGGCGGACACTTCCGCAAAGGCGCATCGCCGCGCTGTCTCCACTGCAACCATGAGCTCTCGCCCAGCCATGCCGCAGCGCACCTGGAACAGCAGGCCGTGGGAACATTCAGGGGTTGGAAGTGGCAGAACAACTGGACCGGCGTCTACTGCATTGCGATGGATGATCCAGAGGCTCCCGGCAATCCCCGGCAAATGGTCGATCCTGTGACGAAACCCGAAGCGGCCAAGGTGAAGAGCCGCTGGTCGCTCCTCTTCAGTTCCGGGCGATGAAGGTCGGTGTCATCAGCGATACGCACGGGCTGCTGCGTCCTGAAGTGATGCCCGCTCTCGCTGGCGTCGAGCGCATTCTGCATCTCGGCGATGTCGGCAAAGCCGACATTTTCAAGTCCCTCGAAAAGCTCGCGCCGGTTACGGCGATCCGCGGGAATATCGATCGCAGCGGTCCTTGCAGCCGACTGCCCGAAACGGACGTGCTGTTGCTCGATGGTCATTACATCTACATGCTTCACGACGTGCATACGCTGCATCTCGATCCGGCAGCAGCGAAGTTTGCTGCGGTGCTTCACGGCCACTCTCACCAGCCCGGCATCCGGCGACATAAGGGCGTGTTGTATTTCAATCCAGGCTCATGCGGACCTCGGCGATTCGAACTGCCCGTGACCGTGGGGCTGCTGACGATCGAGAAAGATGCCGATCCTACGGCGCAGATAGTCCACCTCGTCGTGTCCTAGCAGCGGCCGAACGCCGCACATTTGGCCGTTCCGAACTTGTCGCATCGGTCGTTTATCGCAGTAATTGCGGAAATGCCAACAGAGATTTACGTCGTACGCAGTCGCGCCAGAGCGAGATAGTGCCAACGCACTATTTCCTTGTTCGCGAGCCGGAAACGCGATCTGGACTGTCCGGTTCGACCGGAATCGCCGAAGCACTAAAACTGCCGGCTGTATTTCCTTACGTCGCGAATGCCCGCACCGATTCCCAGCACGTGGTCGATGCGGCGCTGAAATGGATCAGCCACGAATGCTTCCTGACCGCCATTCGGCTCGGCTTTGGCTTCAGTAGCCGGCTTCGTCTCTTCGCGAGGTGCGGCTTCTGCAGAAATCTGGCCGACCACCACCCGTTCCTCTTCGGCGACGAGCGGCTTGAGAACGTCAACAAGTTTCTCGATGTGTTCTTTCCGGATGCGCAGCCGTTCAACTTCCGCGCCGATCTCGGTCAGTTCAGAATTCGCAACGTCAAACGCTACGCGATAGATTTCTACGTACCCTTCCGGTTTCATGCCCTCTCCAGGCGCGTAGTCTAGCACGCACGCGCCAATGGAAAGTAAGAGTCAATGGTAAGAGTTACCGGATACCGGGAGGGGTAAAGCAACGAATTACCGCGAAGGGTGGGGCAGTTTGCCCGTATGAAGCGGTCCAGTACACAAAACAGGAGATCGATGAGCAGCAAGAATGAGACCCATGCCAACGAATGCGGACGGGCTTGGCGCCGATCAGCGCCGAACGTCACTCGGAGCGCGAGCCTTAGAACTGCCGGTTGAACTTCCGTCCTGCACCGTGACCCAGGGCGCTGTCGAGGCGACGCGCGAACGGATCTGCTGATGCGCCGTTGCCGTTACCATTCGTTGCCTGGTATTGATACGCAGGAACCTCTTCAGCCGGTTGGCTCGATTCGTTTGCGGCATCCGACGCACTTTGCACAGCAGCTGCAGCGGCGGCGGCTTCCTCTGCTCCTAGCAGCGGCTTGAGGGCCATCACAACTTTTTCGATGCGTTCTTTGCGTGCTCTGAGATCCTCGTAGGCCGCGAGGATGTCGTTCAGTTCCGAGTTCGCTGAGTCAAACGCTACGCGATAAGCTTCTCCCATGTTGGGCTTCATATCTCGATCTCCAGTGCCGAATTTAGCATGATTTCACATGCCCAAAACTTTTTCCTTCTGCAACTATTAGGTTAGTCCCATCCCCAACATGGAGTAGCACATAAACGCGATCAGGCGCTCCCTGCCTTGGGGGCGGGGAGCGCCTGCTGGGTTGACCGTCTCTGAAAAACTTGAATGCGGAATTCCCGCATTTACCGCCCTGTTACGGATCCACTTCCTCGAGGCCTGTACGACGCCGTCAGATCGGCGACAGAAGGCCCTCCGGCCTCTGCTGCCATCCCCAAAGGGCATCGTCGATGCGCCGCTGGAACGGGTCAGCGGAGGGCTGCCGAAAATAGGCAACTTGCTCCGTCGCGGCCTCGGCCATGGCATGCACCGGTTCGGGAACCTGCTCGACTGCCACCTCAACTGGAGCCGGTTCAGATTTGGTGACCTCCATGCCTGGTCCCGAAATCTGCATGAAGGTGAATTCAACGGGTTCACGAGCTGGCTGTTCGAACACGGGCGCGCTATGGGCAACGCTCGTGTCGAGGGTTGGGGTTTCGGCCTGGAGACCAATGAAGGGCTTCAGCGCCTCAACTGCTTTCTCGATCTGTTCCTTCTTTGCCTTAAGCGCTTCGAACTGCGTGACGATGTCTCGGAGCTCTGCGGTCGCTTCGTCCAGTGCGAATCGGTAGGTTTCTTGTCTCATAGTCAACCCTTAGAGGCATTGTGTAACACCTTGGTGTTACCAAACAAGTGATAAGTAACTCAAGTCCGGATTACCCATGTAACGCAAGTAACATGAGCCCATGTCCTTTTGGGTCCTTTCCCGAATTGGCCCTTCAGGGAGGGGAAGTGCTCGCTCCTCACTTTGTTGGAAAGGGATGGGGAGTTTCACAACTCATCGCGGGACGCGCGGGAGGATTGCTCCCTGGGTGAATCTAACCAACTGAAAACAAAGCTAAATCTCAATCGCCCTATCACCGTGTCCAACAGGAAGTGCATTTCTCGAGCAAAGCCGAGATACCTTCCTGCACATTGTCAGCGAGGGCGTTCTGGTCATCAAGTCGGAGCATAGGCGCGCCCTTTCGACTGATCGAGATCGAAACTGCGCGTTGTTTACGAGGGCTGCGTAGGAGGCTGGGGCGTCTTGACCGGGTCTACACGGATTTTGGCGATACGTCGGCCTTCCATCTCAACTACGGTGAGGCGACGTCCTTCGTAATCCACCGATTCGCCTGCCCTGGGGATGTGGCCAAGACGGGCGAGCATAAAGCCAGCCAAGGTTTCAACTCCGCCATCTCGTGGCAGACTCCACTGCATCTGCGTTTCCAGGTCCCGCAGGTTTGCACTGCCCTCGAGGACCAGGGTGCCTTGCGCGTTGGCGAGGACGGGGCGCGCGGGATCGTCGAACTCGTCCTCGACCTCGCCGGTTAGCTGTTCGATGGCATCTTCGGCGGTGACAAGGCCGACAGTCGACCCATACTCGTCCACAACGATCGCCATCTGGCGACGACGCTGCTGGAATTCGCGCAGCAGTGCGAGGGCAGATTTGGTTTCAGGGACGACGAGCACTTCGCGCATGACCTGACGCAGGCGGAGGTCCATGAACGGCAGACCAAGCTGTGGATTAGCGGGATGTGATGTGGGTGAGTTCGCAAGTGCCTGTTGGGCTGCGGGACGCGACTGCGCCTTGGGACGGAAGAACATGAGACGCGCGATGTCCTTGGAGTAGACGACGCCGATGATGTGCTCGGGTCCGCGGGTTTCGTCGTAGACGGGAACGCGGGAGTTCATGTGCTCGATGACCTGGGCGCTGGCCTCTTCGACCGGCATGTTTGAAGGCAAAGAGAAGATCCGCTGACGCGGCGTCATGATTTCGCGCACAGGAACATCGTCGAGTTCGATGGCGCGGTGGATGAGCGTCTCCTGAAAGCGGGGGAGCAGGCCGAGCCGGCGCGCGGCGGTAGTGATGAGCTTGAGTTCTTCGGGGGAGTGGACCGCAGCCCGCTCGGTCATGGGAATGTCAAAGCCGCGAAGGATGATGGCGGCCGATCCCTTGAGTAGGCGGACCGCCGGCCGCGCCATCCGCATAAAAATCAGCATGGGCGGCGCAACGGCAACAGCAAGGGCTTCGGCACGGCGGAGAGCTAGCGATTTGGGGACGAGCTCGCCGACCGTGACGTGGAAGTACGTGATGAACGCAAAGCCAATGGCAACGGCGGCGATGGAGGCCGCATGTGCGTATGTCTGGGCATGGGTAGGCGGCTGCGGAAGCATATCGATCCAGCCGAGGACAATATTGGCTGCCAGCGGTTCTCCGATCCAGCCAATCGCCAGCGAGCAGAGAGTGACGCCGAGTTGGACGGCGGGGAGGAAGTATTCAAGCTCTTGCTGAAGGCGACGAACGGCGCGTGCGCCGGGAACCTTGGCGGCGAGAAGCTGCTCGATGCGGGTGTCGCGGGTGCTGACCATGGCAAATTCGGCGGCCACAAAGAAAGCGTTGGCCAGAATCAGCATGGCGACGGAGACAACCTGGAGAAGCGGTAGACCGTGCATCTCGGTTGTGAGGATAGCATTCGGCGGGTGGGTGCCAGATTTGGTGCTCACGAAAGGGGATGCGGAGAGTCACAGCCATGTCCGGAACTAACCTCTCCCAGGGTGCGTATCAGGTTGCAGCAGGCCAGGGATCTGAGAGCGGATTGGCTTGTCCTGCGATCTGATCAATTGGAACTCAAATTGCTGTGGGCAGGTACAGGGTTTCGATTCTCTATCCGCGCACAAGCGGTCAAAATTCATTCGGCTTTCATATTTGGGGAGCGAGAGCTCTTGTTAACGTCTGGGGGTGCTCCATGGCTACGCGTAAAAGAAAAAAGATCTGGATCTGGATTGGTTCGGTGGCGTTGTTGGTGGTTGTGGTGATCGGGGTGGGTGCGGCACGGCTGGTGCGGACGACGACTATAGACCCGAATCGAATCGCCAAGGTGCAGCGCGGTGATGTAACGAGGTCCGTGGTCGCGACGGGCAAGATTCAGCCCATCACCAAGGTTGAGGTGAAGAGCAAGGCGTCGGGAATCGTGACGCAGCTGTATGTGGACATCAATAACAAGGTTCACAAAGGACAGCAGCTGGCGCAGCTCGATCAGCAGGAGATACAAGCGCAGGTTGAAGCGCAGCGGGCACAACTCGCGGGGGCCGAAGCGAATGTAGCAACCTACGAGGCGAACATCGAGCAGGACAAGGTGAATGCAGCCGCGCCGGATCTGCCGATGTACAAGGCCACGCTTGATCGCAACCAGCAGCTTGCGAAAGAAGGCATTGTAAGCCGGCAAGCGCTGGATGACGCAAACAAGGATTACCTGGCCGCGCTGACACGGCGCGACGCATCCAAGGCGCAGATTGGCGTGGATAACGCGAAGCTGAAACAGGCGAAGGCGCAAGTGGCGCAAAGCCAGGCGAGCTTGAAGCAGCTGGAGGAACAGCTAAGTTACACAACGATTGTGGCGCCGATGGATGGCGAAATCCTGTCGCGCGACGTGGAGATGGGCGATGCGGTGAGTTCGATCCTTGTGTTGGGCTCGACGGCGACGCTGGTGATGACGGAAGGCGATGTGAACCAGGTCTACGTGCAGGGCAAGGTCGACGAAGCCGACATCGCACACGTGTATATGGGCCAGCCCGCGCGCATCAAGGTGGAAAGCTTCCGCGATCGCATCTTTAACGGCAAAGTGACGAAGATTGCTCCGCTCGGCGTCGAGAAAGACAACGTCACGACCTTTGAAGTGCGTGTGAGCATCGACAACCCCGGAGGCGAATTGAAGGCCAACATGACAGCCAATGCGGAGATCATGCTGGACGAACACAAGGGCGTGCTGATGGTTCCCGAAAACGCGGTGAGCTATGACGCGCAGAAGAACGCATTTGTGCAGGTCCCCGACAAGAATCAGAAAGACGGCACGCGCAAGATCGCGGTCGCCGTGGGTCTGTCGAACGGTTCGCAGACCGAGATTGTGAGGGGTCTGAAAGAAGGCGACCAGGTGGTATTGCAGCAGTAAGAACAGTTGGCAGTTCTGAGTTCTTAGTTCTTGAATTCGCAGGAACAGATTCTTCGTTAACCGATGTGGGTTTCAATACGTCATCCATGTAGCAAGCGGGGTAAATGGAGGAACTGGTGCGCAAGGTCAGTCTCATTCAGCTCACTCACATGCGCTGTGCGGGATGTTCGGGTACGCACAAGGGTGTCCGTAAACGAACAGCCGGGGCCGGCAAGCTGAAACGACTGTCTGCTGGTGAACTGAAGAATCCAATGAAGTTGCGGTGGAACGCGCCTTTGGCAATGCGCATGCTCATCCCTTAGGCGTTGCCGTAGCGAGTAGCCCTCCCCCTTTTCAAAGTGAAATTGAGCCGTACCAACGAGGTCAGAGAGAACAAATCGGGAATCGATGAGCTTAAGCTGAATTCCGAATTCTGACCGCTGAACCTGAAGTGAATCGAGGAACATGATGAAGCGTTTTGCGTTAGCAGCAGCAATTCTGGCCCTCGCAGCGGTTCCGGCGCTGGCCAACGAAGCGACATTTGAGCGCAACCTAACGGTCAACGGACATGTGGAACTGGCAGTTTCGACCGGCTCAGGACACATCCATATCACGCATGGATCGGGCAACACCGTACACATCGTCGGGCGCGTGAAATCGAATTGGGGAAGTAACGAGCAGCGCGTCCAGGAGATTGCAAACAATCCGCCAGTAGAGCAAACGGGAAACATCATCCGCATCGGACAGCGGCATGAGAACTACCACAACATCAGCATCGATTATGAAATTGAGGCCCCGGCGAATTCATTCCTCGAGGCCAACTCGGGCTCGGGCGATATCAAGGATGATGGCGTGGGCGAAAACGCAAAGCTGGGAACCGGATCGGGAAGCATCAACGCCACTGGACTGCAGGGCGGCTTCGTCGTCAACACGGGATCTGGCAACATCTACGCCGATCAGGTCGGCCAGGGCGATGTGAAGGCGCAGACCGGCTCGGGCAATGTCGAGCTGAAGAATCTGAAGGGCAGTCTGCACGCAGGCACAGGCTCGGGCAACATCAAGGTTACCGGGACACCGACTTCAGATTGGAAGCTGGAGACGGGATCCGGCAGCGTCGAATTCTGGGCAGGCAGTTCCGCGTTTACGCTGGATGCGTCGACAGGTTCAGGCAGCGTTCACACCGACCAGGAAATGGCGGTGCAGGGATCGTTTGACAAGCACCACATGGTTGGCAAGGTGCATGGCGGCGGACCGACGGTGCGGATCGAAACAGGGTCTGGCGACATTCGCGTGCATTGAGTTTTCGCAGTGCTGTGACGGCTGGGTCTAGGTGGCCAGGCCGTGGTTAAAGCGTTTGTAACACTTCGTTCCTCAGGCGAGGCCTAACGAGTTCTGCCATCGAGACCGCGATGACATAGCTCAACCTCCTGGGAGGCCTCGCCTGTCTTTTTCCCTCCCCCGCATATTTCCTAATTCCCCGCAGCGACCCCCTCTCCCATCACTTGATGAAGTAGAAAGGGTCGGGATACTTGACGGAGTATTCGGCCTCGGGGTTGCCGCGCAGGTCGCTCCACTGATCGCCGATGTTGAGGACGATTCGGTATCCTGCGGCGACTATCTTTTCGCGCTCGGCCGATTTGTACGAGAGGGCGGTGAGTCCTTTCTGCTCGAGGCTGCGCATGATGAGTTTCTGCCAGGTATTGAATCCTCGGACGCGCAGGTTTGCTTCGGTTGACGCGCGCTGCGAGTCGGAACGACCAGTGAGGAAGAATACGCTGACGCCGAGGCGCTGCGCTTCGCTGTAGACGCGCAGCGTGCCCGGTATAGCGGGAGCCTGCGCGGATTCGACCCATGCGTTGAAGTCCTTGCTGTTGTATTCGAAGTTGGCAGTCGACATCTGATCCCAGTTCGAGAGCGTTGTCTCGTCAATGTCGAGAACGAGAGCCAGCTTTTCGTTGGGACGGCGACGCGCGGCACGCGTGCGAAGAAAGGCGATGGCACGGTCGGCCTGGAGATCGAGATCCTTCGCATAGCAGCCGCACTTGCACGTGCACGCGTGGTATTCGCGCAGTTCCGATCTCAACGCATTGACGCGATCGAGGAGTGGGCCGAGGTTGGGGATGCTTTCGCTGGGGGCAACAGGGGCAGTGCCGTGTGATCGTTGTGCCGGACACGGGGCTGTTGGGAAGACCATCAACAGCGACAAACAAAGAAACGATTGGCGGAGGTTCATGCAATTCCTCTCTTCAAATTTGTGTGAAGACGTATTCTCGCATGGTTGCGAACATTTCTACGGTGCGCGGTGTCTTAGAAGATGAGGGATTTTGATGACGGCGGACGGATCAGACGACGCGCAACTTGCGAGGAGCTTGCAGAAGATGTGGCCGCATCGCCAACATGAGTCGGGAGCGCTGCGGGCGATGATGTGCTGGATGGGGATGCATTTATGGCTGCAACCGGATTACAGCGGCGTTGCGCCGCGGCGGGCGGTGAGATTTTGCCTGTGGTGCTCGTGCGTGGAGATTGATGGGCGGCGATATTCGTAAGCCAGAATTGAAGAACCTATCACTGAAGCGCGTCGCGACTCCCGTTACACTGGAAACATGATTCGGGTTCTTCGTCCTGTGCCTGTGGAGCGGCTGAAGCTGCTGGTGTTTGATCTGGATGGCACGCTCATCGATTCAGCGCAGGATCTCTGCAACAGCGTGAATGCGACGCTGGAGAAGTTTGGCCGGCCGTATCTTTCCGACGAGATCATTGCCAGCTACATCGGCAACGGCGCGCTAATGCTGGTGCGACGGGCGTTTGCCACCGATGACGGCAAGGAGCCTGGCGAGGAATTTCTCGCCGAAGCGTATAAGTTCTTTCTCGATTATTATCGCGAGCACAAGCTGGACTACACCTATGCCTATGACGGCGTTCTTGAGGCCCTGGACGCGTTGCATAAGCTGCACGATCAGGTGGACGTTCCAGCCCGAGCGATGGCCGTACTGACCAACAAGCCTGTGCGTCCGGCGCAGGCCATCTGCGAGGCGCTGGGGCTGGCTCCCTACTTTCAAAATATCTATGGCGGCAACAGTTTCAGCACCAAGAAGCCCGATCCGGAGGGGTTGTTGGCGCTGATGAAAGACGCGGGCGCCACTCCGGAGCAAACAGTGATGATCGGTGACAGCCAGGTGGATGTTCTCACGGCGCGAAACGCCGGCGCATGGTGCATTGGTTGCACCTTCGGACTGGCACCAGGCAGCCTTGAAGCGATTCCACCGGACGTGCTGGTGGACTCACCTGCAGACTGGACAGCCGCTTTGAGTCCTGCGAAAATCAATTCATCAGGGTGCCCCTAAAAACAGGACTGCAAGTGCGTAAATAGCATGGAGTTAGAGCGCAGTCCAAGATCGTCGCGCAGCGAGGAATGCGCGAGACGAAGATTGTCTCCCCAGGCATTCGCCGGCCAAGAATGTCTCCTCTCAAGAAGAGCCGACGCCTGATGTCCGTGCAGTGACGGGTTGATTCCCCTGGCCCGATGTTGAGTATTGCTGGAGATTCGCATGCTGCGCCTTTCTGCCTTGGTTGTTCTGCTGCTGTCGCCTGCCGCCGTTCTCGCCGCGGACTCATCGAATTCCGCTCCAAAGCCCGCACCCGCAACGACCGTGCAAGGCGTTGTGGCCGATCCCACCGGTGCGATTGTGCCCAATGCCGAAGTCGACCTTGTAAATGCCGATGGGTCGATTGCCGGGACGACCAAGTCTGATGGCGTGGGAAACTTCTTGATGGCCGCACCGCATGCAGGCAGCTTCACGCTGGTAATTTCGGAGCCCGGATTCGAAACCGTGCACCTGCCGGTTACGGTTCGTCCCAATGTGGTTTCGGTAGTGGCTCCGGCGGCGCACGTGATGGCGGCACCGTTGCATATCACCCTGCCGATCGCAGCGGTGGCAACGAATGTGCGCGTGAACGGCGATACCGACGAAGATCTGACCGCGTCGGAGGAGAATCGCGACTCCTCGGTTTTAACTTCGTCCGATTTGAAAGCGTTACCAATTTTCGACAACGACTACGTCACGGCGATGAGTTCGTTCCTCGACGACAGCGCATCCGGCACAGGCGGCTCGGGCTTGATGGTTGACGGTGTGGAGGCGAACCGGGCGACGGTTTCGGCCTCTGCTGTGCAGGAAGTGAGGATCAACCAGGATCCCTATTCGGCGCAGTACTACTGGCCAGGGCGCGGGCAGATGGAGATCATCACCAAGTCAGCCGCGGACAAGTATCACGGACAATTCAATTTTCTGTTTCGCGATTCGGCGCTGAATGCGCAGAATGCGCTGGCGCCCTCGAAGCCTTTTGAGCAACGGCGCGTGTATGAGGGAAGCGCAACCGGGCCGATCTTTTTCGCGAAGAAGAGCAGCTTTCTGGCGAGCTTCAATCGCGCTGAGGAGGATCTGGATTCGGTAGTCGATGCGACGATCGTTCCGACAACAGCAGATCCTACGGGGCTGTTCCAAGCCAACGTACCTTCACCGACACGCGATACCGAATTTAGCGTCCGCGCCGCGCACCAGTTCGGCGACAAATATTCTGCCTATGCGCAGTACAGCTACGAGGAGTGGACCGGGCAGAATCAAAGTGTAGGCGGACAGGCACTGGCGAGTAATGGCTACAACAGCGAGTATCACGAAGACGACACGGTCGTGCACGTGGACTCGACTCTCTCGGCAGTGCTGCTGAACCAGTTTTCAGTTGTGGGGGAACACGACTTCAATACTCACGCGAATGTTTTTGAAGCGCCGCGCGTTAGCGTAAGTGGTGATTTCACCGGTGGGTCAGCACAGGGCGATTACCTGAGCACCGAATACAATTTCCGCATCAACGACATGGTGACATGGACGCACGGACGCCACACGGTGAAGTTTGGTGCTGGGATTCCGCACATCAGCCGGCGCGCGTTTGACGACAATACAAATGCCCTGGGTACTTATACCTTTGGACCCACACTGGCCGCAGATGGCGTGACTGTGTTGCAAACTGCGCTCCAGAACTACACAAACAACCTGCCTTCCGAGTTCTCACAGAACACGGGCGACGTCCACTTCATCTATCACCAGCAGGAGATGGGCGCGTTCATCCAGGACCAGTTCAAGGTGAATGCGCGGTTCTCCGTCACGCCCGGCGTTCGCTACGACTGGCAGAATTTCCTGGCTCAGAAGCGGCTGGGATTCTCGCCGCGCGTCTCGTTTGCATGGGTCGTGGACGAAGACTCGAAGACGGTTGTTCGTGGTGGCGGAGGTGTCTACTACGACCGGTTTGGATCCGGGCCACTGCTTGACCTGGCGCGGTATGAGAATGCGCGTCGTCGTTCGGTGCAGATTTCGTTAGATCCAGCGGCAGAGCCTGCAACGGGATGCGTTCCGGTGGGCGCGTGCGCGACGGTCACGGATCAGCCTCCCAACCTGGCTGAGCTTGCACCGAATGCGGCGATTCCCTACCAGATGCAATACGGGCTCTCGGTCGAGCGCCAACTGGGCGAGAAAGCGACGGGCGTAATCAGTGCCTACTCCACGCGCGGCATTCATGAGTTCCGCTCAGTGGACATCAATGCGCCAACGCCAGAGTCGGGATACACGGAGCGGCCCGATCCCAACTACGGGATGATCCGGCAGATGCAGCCTTACGGATTCTTCGAAGGCAGCGGCCTGGATATTTCTTACCGCGGGCGGCTGAACAAATACTTCACCGGGTTCGGCCGGTACACGTGGTCGCACTACGAATCGAACACCGGCGGCATCGGGTGGTTCCCCCAGAACCAGTACGCGCCGAACGATGAGTGGTCAAACGCGAGCTTCGACCGGCGCAATCGGCTGGGTATGTACGCCATGTTCAATCCCAAAAGCGTGTACAACCTTGCCGCGGGCGTCTTTGCAAACACAGGCCGGCCGTGGACGATTACGACGGGCACGGACCTGTACGGCGATTCCCTGTTCAACACGCGTCCAGACGGGGTAGGGCGAGATACCGAGACCGCTCCGTCATACGTCGACCTCGACCTGCGGTGGGGCCACGACTTCGCCTTTACGCCGAACAAGGACGAGGATGCGCCGCGGCTGGGCTTTTCGGCAGGGGCGTTTAACCTGCTCAACCATCAGAATCCTTCCAGCATCGATACCGTTGAGACATCGCCGACGTTTGGCGAGGTTACGGCAGACGGCCCGCCGCGCAGGGTTCAGCTGGGGATGCGGGTGGAATTCTAGCGTCAAACTCTCTGCTGCGGAACCTTTTAGGGCCGATTTGCGTAGAATTCCGGTGTGAGGGTCATCATGACTCAACGCCTCTTCTCTGTTCTGCTGCTGCTTTCCGCACTTCTGCTGGCGGCAACCCCGGCATACGCCAATAAGGATGCTGTGCAGTTCGCCAGCAACATCGTTGTGCCGGAAGGACAATCGGTCCATGATGCGGTGTGCTTCTTCTGCAGTGTGAACGCCAAGGGAACGATCGATCACGACGTGGTGGTGTTCTTCGGAAATGTGCACATCGCTCAGGAATCCAAGCACGATGTTGTCGTGTTTTTTGGCTCGGTGCGCGCAGCAGACAACGCCGCAATCGGTCATGACGTGGTGAATTTCTTCGGATCTGTTCACCTGGGTGAGAATGTCACTGTCGGCAACGACCTCGTGGTGATGTTCGGCGGACTGCATGCAGCCGATACGGCAAACATCGTTGGGAACCGCGTGGCTCAGCCGATATGGGTGTTCTGGACTCCCTTGCTTGTCCTGTCGCTGATTATCATTCTCATCGTGCGCGAGATTCGGGCCTCGCGGCGTCGGCGCTATTACGCCATGTATGGATATCCGCCGATGCCGCCACCGCCAATGCCACCGGCGCCTCCAGCACAGTAGCCCTTCGGATAAACTCCTTTTTGATGACCACGAGTCGTTTTGCGGCTGTGCGTCCGCTGCGCATCGTCATACCGGGTGGAAGCGGACAGGTGGGGCGGGTGCTCGCGCAGCATTTTCACCGGCGCGGAGACCATGTCGTCGTTCTGACACGCGGACCGCATACGGCCGAATGGGAGACTGTGCACTGGGATGCGCAAACGCCGGGCCTCTGGATGCAGTATCTCGAAGGCGCGGACGTCTGCATCAACCTGACCGGCCGCAGCGTGAACTGCCGCTACACCCCCGACAATCGCGTAGAGATTTACAACTCGCGAATTATTTCAACGCGGCTGTTGGGCGAAGTGATCGCGTCTCTCCAGCATCCGCCGCGCGTGTGGTTGAATGCTTCGACCGCGACAATCTACCGACACGCGCTGGATCGGCCGATGGATGAGACGACCGGGGAACTGGGCGGCGGCGAGCCGGGAGCGCCGGACACCTGGAACTTTTCCATTCGTGTGGCGAAGGACTGGGAAACAACATTCTTCAAGGCGGACACTCCGCGTACGCGCAAGGTCGCGATGCGGTCTGCAATCACGTTCAGCCCTGTGCCGGGGAATGCATTTGCGGTGTTGTCAAACCTGGCGCGTGTGGGGCTTGGCGGAAAACAAGGCAACGGGCGGCAGTGGGTTTCGTGGATCCACGAAGATGATTTTGCGCGGGCGGTCGAGTTCTTGATCGCGCGCGAGGATCTTGATGGTGCCGTCAATATCGCGTCACCTTACCCGGAGCAAAATCGCGAGTTCATGGCGACACTTCGCGAGGCCTGGAACATGCCAAACGGAATTCCGGCGCCGGCCCCACTGCTGGAACTTGCGGCACTCTTCATGCGTACGGAAACGGAACTCGTGCTGAAGAGCCGTCGAGTCGTTCCGACGCGGCTGTTGAAAGCTGGATTCGAGTTCCAGATCCCCAACTGGGCGCACGCGGCCGAGGACCTGGTCGAGCGATGGCGTAGAAGCAGGGAATAGGGATTAGGGAATGATCCTCGTCATCCCCATTCACTATTCCCTAGTCCCTATTCCCTGCTCTTCTCACTTTGGCGTGATGTCGGTGACCGGCAGGTCCCAGTGGGCAGCGAGGATTTCGAAGCGACGCTGCTCTTCCTTCTTGTAGGTGTCCTGGTCCGGCCAGAGCTGCTTGATGAAGGCTTCTTCGTCGGGATTCGCCGTGGTGGCGACCGTGGAGTTCTTGTAGGTGATGGTGACGCGGTAATCCCAGCGACCGTCTTCAGTGGTGTGATACGCAGGCGCTTCAATCTCGATGGAGAGCATACGGCCTGTGGATTGGATCTTCTTCAAGAGCGGATAGTGATTCTTGAGGAACAGGTCGTGAAATTCCTGCTGATGGCCCCATTGCACCTTGTAGTAGTACTCGACGGTGTAAGGCTGGTCAGCACCACCTTGCGGCGGAGCACCTTGCGCCATCGCAGGTGCGGCAACTGAAAGAGCGATGAGAAGAGAGAAAAGTACGGGAAGGACCCTGCGCATGGAAGCCTCCTGGAGGTGAATGGCAGCTAGTTGGCTGCCATTGTAACGCGAAGGCTTCCGTACGCACTTGCTCGGGGATTTGTATGATTGCATCGCCGCGAACCCGGGCCCAACTACAAATCGCGGAGTATTAAAGTACGGACAGCAATGGAGTGCTTTTAATGGACTACTTTTACGCCGAATAATATATGCAGTTAAACTCCTGCGAGATGTTCGAGAGCCACTCTGCTGGGGATCTCGAGGATCGAACCGTGAAACGCTACGAGCTGACGGCTCTTGAAGGTTGAGAGTGTACGGGTGACGGTTTCGCGCGAAGCTCCAATGAATTCGCCAATCTCTTCGTGTGTGAGCGAGAAGCGGAAGCGCGTGCCGGCTTCGGTCTTCTGGCCGTTCTGGCTCCACTCGAGCAGGAGGCGGGCAAGCTTCTCAGGTGCGGAGCCGGAGAGCGCGACGGTGCGGAGTTGCTCGCAGGCGACCTTGTACTGCTGGCTGAGTTCCTGCGTGACGACCTGGTAGACCTCAGGGTGACGGCCCATGAAGGCGAGAAACTGATTGCGCTCGATGATCGCGATGCGCGAGGGATAGAGGACTTCAGCAGTCATCTCGCTGGGCAGAGCCGAGAGGACTGACGAGAGGCCGAGCACTTCGCCGGCCTTGGCGATGCTGAGGATGAGGCGCTTGCCGTCGCTCGAGTTGATGGACAGTTTAACTTCGCCGGAGACGACGATGAAGATGCCGGCCGGAATCGACTTCTCAGAGAACAGCAGCATGCCCGGTTGATACAGCGTGGGGAATTCCATCGACTCGAGGTCGCTCAAGGCTGACGGTGAAAGCTTCTTGAAGAATTCGCCGGGCCGTTGAGCCTGCACTCTGGAAGTGGTCGTTGTTTCGCGCATCGTCTGCATCTTTCAGTCTCCCTCATTGACGTTCTGTACCGCTGTTGCACTGACTTCTTCTGCGAGGAATCGGGCCCATGGAGTGTTGGTGATAAATGCGGCGCGCGTCTGGGCGTAGATCTTTCTCAGCACGTCCTTGCCGCTGGCGTCTGCGTACGTGACGTTGTGCAAATCGATGATGAGTTTTCTGGAAGCCAGTCGCGAAGCCGTTTCCAACCAGACGCGGTCGAGTTCACTCGCCCACGGCCCTGCCACTCGCCCTTCGAGCCTCATCTCCACCGCTCCATCCGTATCTTGAAATGTGATTCGCAACGTATTCAGGCCCTCATCAGCCTTGCCTACTACTAAGGCAACCGGCGTGCCAAACTCGTGTGATGAGTGACCCATGTCTGCGAGTCGCAGAATGTAAAGGCTTTATTTCTTCAGAAAGTTTTCAGACGCACGACGCGACGGCTGTGTGGCGACGAAGTGACGATGACGGAATATCGTCACGAGACGAGATCTCGTCACAAGAGCACGTCGTCACCTGTCAGATTGTCTTTGGAATTTGGCACGCAGACTCGAAGCACAACCTTACATATAGTCGTTGCGCTCGATGCCGAGTTTTTTCAGCTTGGAATTCAGGGTTGTGCGCTTGAGCCCCAGACGCTCAGCCGCACCGTCTGCTCCACCGATCTGGCCCTTGGTTTCGCGCAGGACACGAAGGATGTGTTCGCGCTCGGCGGCATGCAGAGTCGGGTCCCGCTCTTCCAGTTCCGCCTCCTCCTCAGCCACTTTCGTCTCGAGTTCCGCGAGCGGAACGTAGAGGACAGTGCCACGCGTCAAAATCACGGCGCGCTCAAGGAAGTTTTCGAGCTCGCGGATATTGCCGGGCCACGGCCAGCGATAAAGCGCCCGCATTGTTTCGTCGGGGATGGTCTCGATACTCTTGCCCATGCGGCGGCTATGTGAGCTGACAAAGTGACGGACAAGCACCGGGATGTCGCTCACACGGTCTCGGAGCGGCGGGGCGAAGATGGGAAACACCCTGAGTCGATAAAAGAGATCGCTGCGAAACTCCTTTTCGGCGACCATCTGGGCCAGGTCGCGATTGGTGGCAGCGACGAGGCGAATATTGATGGGAATGGGGCGATTGCCACCGAGACGCTCTATTTCCCTTTCCTGTATTGCGCGAAGCAGCTTGGGCTGCAGGTCGAGCGGGAGTTCGCCGACTTCGTCGAGGAACAGTGTGCCCTCGTGCGCGAGCTCGAGGCGGCCCATTTTGCGCGCTATGGCGCCGGTAAAGGCACCCTTCTCGTGACCGAAGAGCTCGCTTTCCAGCAGGCCTGCGGGGATGGCCGCGCAATTTACCTTGACGAAAGTGCGATCACTTCGACCGCTGAGGCGGTGAATGGCTCGCGCAAGCAGTTCCTTGCCTGTACCGGTCTCTCCCTGGATAAGGACGGTTGCGTCGGTAGGCGCGACTGTTTCGATCTGCTTGAGCACCTGGCGCAAGCCGCCGCTCTCACCGACGATGTCTTCAAACCGATTTTCGAGATTGATCTCCTCTTCCAGATACTGCTTTTCCTGGCGAAAGCGGTCGCGGAGTTCTGCAATCTGGCGGAAAACCATTGCATTGCTGACCGCCATGGCTACCGGTTCGGCGATCTGGACGAGCATATCGATTTCGCGCTGGGTAAATGCTCCTTCGATCCTGCTGGCTACGGCGAGCGCGCCGATAGCCTGGCCGCGATGGACAAGTGGTATCCAGCATCCAGACTGCATACCGAGGCTTGTCAAATGGCGAACGCCTTCCTCAGGGAATCCACCGTCCTGGATGCGACCGAGGCAAACAGGTTCCCGCGTCAAAAATGCCTGACCCGAAGGCGATCCGAGGATAGGAATGCGAACATCTCCGCGGCCGGGCTGCTTTTCACTTACGCTGAGGAATTGCACCAAGATCGAATCGGAGCCTTCTTCCACGAGTCCAAGGGTGGCGCAATCGAGCGGCACCACCTCCTGCAAGCTTGCGGCAATCGCCGACAGGAGTTTGCGCACGTCCATGTTGGCCAACAGCGCTTGACTGAGCTGAAGCATCACCGCCTCTTCAGCACGCTTGCGATCGGTGAAGTCGCGGGTGACCTTGGCGAAGCCGGTGACCTGGCCGCTGGTGTCACGAATAGCGGTGAGAACGATGTTCGCCCAAAAGCGTGAACCATCCTTGCGCACGCGCCAGCCTTCGTCTTCAACTCGCCCTCGCTCTGCCGCTCGCCGCAGCAACTCAGCGGGGCGGCCACGGTCAATGTCTTCCTGGGTGAAGAAGCGCGAGAAGTGTTTGCCGATAATCTCGTCGGCTGTGTACTGTTTGGTACGCTCCGCGCCGGGATTCCAGGTAGTAATGTGGCCCGCATTGTCCAGAAGATAGATGGCGTAATCGCGCACGCCGTCGAGCAGTGAGCGCAGTTGCAGGTCTTTGTGCCGGGCAAGTTCCTGGGCTTCACGCTGCTCAGTGACGTCGCGGACAATGCTGAGGACAGCTGTGCCTGCTGGGGTCTCCAGCGGCTTCAGCATGATGTCCACCGGAAACTCCGTGCCATCCTTGCGGAGTCCGAACAGATTCATGGCCGCGCCCATCTGGCGGGCTCGCGGATGAGCATTATAGTTTTCTCGATGGGAAGGATGCCGTGAACGAAACCGCATCGGCACTAGGTTTTCGATTGGTTGGCCGATCAGCTCGGCCTGGGCGTGACCAAATAATTCAGCTGCCCGCGGATTCGCGCCACGGATGATGCCTTCGGCATCCGTGACAAAAATCGCGTCTGGAGAGATCTCAAACAGGTTCTCCAACGCAAATTGTGCGAACTCGGCCCGTTTTGCTTCTGTCGCAGCAGCCGCGTCCTGTTCCGGGGAATCAGAAGGGCGCATCTGAGTTAAGACCTATAACTCGAACGATACCCCCTCCCCCACCCGGATGCAAACGAATTGACGCGGGTCGTTTTCTTCCCCACGCGAAACGAGAATGCTCTCCGACATCGGCGAACTGGATAACCCTTTTCACGAGCCGATTTAGAGCTTCAGATCAACTCTTCTTCTTTCGCTTTTGTGCAGCCTGTTCGGCGTGCGCTGAAAGCGCGTTGTGCGAAGTAGTCCTTTTTGATTCGTGCCTCATGGTCTCGAGGCGCGAGCGGCCGCGGGCAGTCGAGCCTTCCGGTCCGGTCTTCGGCTCCGTGCGGCCCTCTTCGTAGTCGTGCTCTACCTTGCGGCGAGTCTCTTCGCTGACCTTGTCCGCCGCCGGAGGCTTGAGGGGAATCCCGGCACGCCTCGCCTTGCTTAGTCCATGGCAATTGCCTGCTGAGGAGAACGCGCCCCGTGCTTCCCTTCCCTCACGTGGTCAATCTCTTCGCGGACAAATTCACCCGCCGCGGTTGACGGCGACTTGCCTTCGCGCAGGTCTTCTTTGGCACGTTGCATGGTGGCCTTTTCTGGCATGAGAAACCCTCCCAGCAGGCTTCGATGCCGGTCAGGTTTTGAGGCTGCATGCGTTTGCACTCGAACCTCAAATTGATGAACCTTTGACAGCGATCAGAGAATCCAACGCACACAGGAGATACTTCCCCAATGGCTCAAAAGATCGCATTCATTACTGGCGGAAATCGCGGGCTCGGCTTCCAGACCGCGCTTGACCTCGGACAGAACAAGGCGGAAAACATCAAGGTTGTGATCGGTTCGCGTGACAAGGCACAGGGCGATCAAGCCGTCGCCAAGCTGCGCGCCGCAGGCGTGGACGCCGACACGATCCAGTTCGACATTACCAAGCCGGCCGATTACCAGGCAGTCTATGACTACTTCAACTCGAAGCACGGTCGGCTCGACATTCTTGTAAATAATGCCGGGATCGCAGGCGGGACGTTTCCCGGCGAAGGCCCCGAACATCGCGCCGCGGATGTGCCGATGGATTTGCTGCGAAAGGTGTTTGAGACGAACTTCTTTGCCCAGGTCGAGCTGACGGAGAAGCTTCTGCCGCTGATCAAGAAGAGTCCTGCGGGCAGGATTGTGAATCTGTCGAGCATTCTCGGGTCACTCAAGCTGCAAGCGGATCCTGAATCGCCGATCTACGATGCCAAATCGTTTGCATACGACGCTTCGAAGACTGCCCTGAATGCCTTCACCGTGCACCTCGCGTATGAACTGAAAAATACGAAGGTGAAAGTGAACTCGGCGCATCCTGGGTGGGTGAAGACCGACATGGGCGGACAGAGCGCGCCAATGGAACTGAACGAAGGGGGCAAAACGAGCGCCGCGCTGGCGACTTTGCCGGACGACGGGCCAACCGGAGGGTACTTCCACATGGGCAAACCGCTACCGTGGTAAGTCACGATTGATATTCGGATCTGCAACTCCACCAAGTGGTGACGCACGCGCAATCCTTCGCCCGGAGGATACAATCGTGGGAGTCTGAATCGGGGAAGGATATTCATGCTGAAGCAGTGGGTCCTGGTGGTCGCTGCAGTCTTGTTCCTCGTCCTATTTGTCCTTTCTCTTGTGCCTTTTTTTGTTAACGCCGAGGCGCTCCGACCGGCGGTCGAGGACCAGTTGTCGAGCGCGCTCGGCCGTGAGGTCACGCTGGGGCATCTGACCTTCTCGATCATGGCGGGAACCCTGGTTGCCGACGACATCTCCATTGCGGACGATCCGGCATTCAGCGCGGTACCGTTTGTTCAGGCGAAGAAGCTGGATGTAGGCGTGAAGATTCTGCCCATCGTGTTTCATCATGAAGTGCGCATCACCAGGCTGAACATCGACTCACCGTCTATCCAGCTCATTCAGAACGCTAGCGGGAAGTGGAATTTCTCAAGCATCGGCGGGGCTTCGGCACAACCGGGCATAACGCAGCAGTCGAGTTCCGTACCTGATTTGACCGTGGATGAGTTGAAGATCAGCAATGGAAGCGCGACCGTATCATCTATCCCCTTCACGGGCAAGCCGTTCGAATATACAGAATTGAACCTGACGGTGAAGAAGTTTTCGTTTCTCACATCGTTTCCGTTCGATCTTTCTGCGAAGTTACCGGTGGAGGGCACGCTGAGTCTCACCGGCGATGCAGGTCCCATTTCGCAGAAAAGCACGATGCAGACTCCTTTTCAGGCGACGCTGCAGCTGAGAGATTTCGACCCGGTTGCGTCGGGAGTGATCGACCAGGACTAGCGGCATATCGATGCACGATGATGTCGATGCCCAGACTAAAGTCGGATGGGACAAACATGTCGAGCACAGGAAAGATTAATGCTTCGCAATTACAGCTAGTGCCCAGGGGATCGCAAGCGACAGAGCCGGTGGACATCGACTACACCATCTCCCACGACCTGGAAACGCGGAAAGGGACCGTCTCTGACATTGCCGTTCATGCGGGATCAGTGGCAGTTCACGTGAACGGCAGCTTCCTGTTGACCCAGGAGGCCGTAATGCTTGACCTGCATCTCGCTGCACCGAATTTGCCAATTGATCAGTTGGAGCGGCTTCTGCCCGTAGTCGGTATTCACCTGCCGAGTGGGTCTTCGTTGCAGGGCGGAACGCTGACGGCAAACATCGCGGTCAGCGGTCCTGCCACCACGGCAACGTTCGCGGGGCCGATCGAGATCGATGATACGAAACTCGCCGGCTTTGATCTGGGATCGAAAATCCAGGGACTGAATCCGTTTGGCAGTACATCGGGTGCGACGGAGATCCAGGTTCTGAAGGCAGATGTGAATTCATCGCCGACAGGCGCGCGGATAACACACATCTACGGCAATCTGCCCCAGACTCGGCTCGGCAACGGGAGAAGGCATGGTTGCGGAAACTGGGGCGATCAACTTCAACCTGAACGCAAAGCTGAATTCGTCAAATCCCGTCGGCGCCGTGACCAACACGGCCATGAATGCTGTGGACGGGATCGTGGGGAGTTTTCTACATCCCACAGCGAAGCCGGCGTCTCTGTCGAACCGCGGAATTCCCTTGACGATTACTGGGACAGCTGCGAGTCCTTCGATCAAGGCGAACATCGGGGCGATGCTGAAGTAGTCCTTCGGCCAACGATCACGATGAACTGGCGGAACTGCTCTCCTGCAATTCATTGATCTGGTCCGCAGGTTCGGGATGGGCTTCCGATAAGACCTCCTGAAGAACATTCTCAATGATATCGACCGCATCTTTTACCGGATCCGTCACGTGCGGATTTGTGGCGTAGACAAGGCACTCGATCGCTTGCAGTGAATTGCGGATGCGGTCGTTCATCCAGCGGATGGTCTCGAACCGTCGGAGCGTTTCTATCTTGCGCTTGCGCGCGGCCAGCTGCCAGCGGTAGGCGAAAACTAATGTGAGAAAGAATGCGATTGCGCTGCCTACGAGACGCAATGGGCCGCTCTTATGCAACCAATCGTCGTAGATGAGCCACTGCAGGCAAATCGCAATGAAGAACACGGCGACTCCGCACGCGACTGCAAATAACCAGACGGCGGTGACAGAGGGAATCTGGGACGAAAGAGGTGGATCGGGTTTGGATTTCATCGGGAAGCGCTCGGGTTCGAGGAGACGCCATTCGCCTGTTTCTGACGTTAGCACAGACAGACGGCACCGTCACCTCGCACTCCCTACTCAGACTCAACGCCAACGCAGAAGTCATTAGCTTACGCCGCTGGGGCATCACGTTGATAACGGACTCTGATTCCGGCTGTGTGCCAAGAGGCGCTTGTCAGCCGCAGTCAAAAGGCCGGATCGATATAGAATTCGAATAAGTAACCATCTTCTCCGATCCAGAGATACCGAAAACTCAGTAGCTGCGAGAAACGTCTGTCTTCGAGGAATCCAGACAAATGATTGCAATGAGATGTGCGAAAACGATTGCGGGCCCATTTGCGGCTCTTTCCCTGGTTTGCGTTGCCGCGCTGGCTCAGCAGCCGCGCCAGTACACCGATCAAGACTATGCAAACGCCGAGAAATTCATGGCCTACAACGTCAATCCCCTTGCCTACAAGGGCCAGGTGAATGCGCAGTGGCTCGACGACGATCGCTTCTGGTATCGCGAGGTGGACGACATCGGAACCGGCTACGTGATGGTCGATCCAGCAAAGGGATCGCGCGGACAGCTGTTTGACCGGGAGAAGTTGGCAGCCGCGCTAAAGGCGCTCGTAAGGGGTGGTCTGGATGCACGGCATCTGCAGCTTTCAGATATTTCACTGAGCGATGGCGACCACACGCTGACCTTCACGATGCGCGGCGCGACCTACCAATGCACCCTGAACACCGGATCGGATGCGTGCAAGGTGATTTCTGGCGGGATGCCGGCACCGGGGCAGTCGCCGCTCCCGCCGTTGACGCTTTCGCCGAATCGGAAGCTGGGTGCATTCATTCGCGACTGGAATCTGTGGGTGCGCGACCTTGCCACGGGTGCGGAGACACAATTGACAACCGATGGTGTGAAGGATTTCGGTTACGCGACGGACAACGCGGGATGGAAACACACGGATTCTGCGATCCTGCTATGGTCGCCGGACTCGAAGAAGATTGCGACCTTCCAGCAGGATCAGCGCAAGGACGGCGAGATGTACCTCGTGCCGGTCACCAACACGCATCCGGAGTTGAAGGCGTGGAAGTATCCGCTGGTCGGCGACAAGGATGTGACGATGATTGAGCGCGTGGTCATCGACGTAGACGCGCGCAAGGTGATTCGACTGAAGATGCCGCCTGATCAGCATCGCTCGACGCTGTGCGACGACATCGCCTGCGATGGGGACACGTTTGCCGATGTGGAGTGGAGTCCCGATGAAAAGCACTTGGCGTTTGTGTCGACCTCTCGCGATCACAAGCAGGAGTGGGTGCGCGTGGCTGATGCCGAGACAGGTGATGTGCGCGACGTGATGACGGAGAGGGCGCCAAAGTTTTACGAAAGCGGCAACGGAAAAATCAACTGGCACTATCTGCCGGACTCGAACGAGATTCTGTGGTTCAGCGAACGCGACAACTGGGGAAATCTGTACCTCTACGATCTGACCACCGGTAAACTGAAGAACCAGATCACGCAGGGTCCGGGGAACGTCACGCAGGTTCTGTATGTTGACGACAAGGCGCGAGTAATCTACTTCGTGGGTGTTGGCAAGGAGAAAGATCGCGATCCCTACTTCGAGCACTTCTACAGCGTGAAGTTCGACGGCACCGGCCTGACGCTGTTGACGCCTGAGAATGCCGATCATCGGATCAAAGTGTCGCATGACGGGCGCTATTTCACCGATACCTACTCGACGCCGACGCAACCGCAGGTGACGGTGGTGCGCGATGACGCCGGCAAGACCGTGGTGGAACTGGCGAAGCAGGATATTTCGAAGCTGACCGCTGCGGGATGGCAGCCTCTGACGCCCATCACTGTGAAGGGCCGCGACGGTACAACGGATCTTTACGGTTTTATGTTCAAGCCGACCCACTTCGATGCCTCGAAAAAGTACCCCATCATCAACTACGTCTATCCCGGACCGCAGATCGGGTCGTGTGGACCTCGCGACTTCCGCGCTGCACATGGAGACATGCAGGCGCTCGCCGAACTTGGATTCGTCGTTGTCTGCATTGATGGCATGGGAACGCCTTTTCGTTCCAAGTCGTTTCACCAGGCGTACTACGCAGACCTTGGCGACAACACGATCCCCGACCAGATAGCCGGCATGAAAGAACTGGCGCAAAAGTATCCGTTCATCGATCTCGATCACGTGGGAATCTGGGGACATTCCGGCGGTGGCAATGCGACGGGTGCGGCGATGCTGCACTATCCAGATTTCTTCAAGGTGGGAATCGCCGAAAGCGGCAATCACGATCAGCGCGACTACGAAGACGACTGGGCGGAAAAGTGGGCAGGCGTCGAGGTCAAGAATCCAGATGGCACGAGCAACTACGATTCCCAGGCCAACCAGAACTTCGCGAAGAATCTGAAAGGCCACCTGCTGCTGGCGCACGGTACGATGGATGACAATGTGCCACCCAACAACACCCTGCTGCTGGTGGATGCGCTGATCAAGGCGAACAAAGACTTCGATCTGGTTCTGCTTCCCAATATCCCGCACGGCTATGGACCGGATTCGCAGTATATGATGCGGCGGCGGTGGGATTACTTCGTGCGCTATCTCGCCGGCAATACGCCGCCAAAGGAATACCAGATGAAGCCATACGGCGCCGCGATATCGGTAGTCCGCGGCGGCCCTGACTCGGATGATGACGAATAGCAGAGAGATTGGATCTCGGTGTTAGGCTTGCAGGGAGATTCGAGGGTCATTTCATGCGGATGAGATTCCTTGCGGTATTTGTCGTGGGTGCGAGTGCGCTTTCGGCGCAGGGCGGGTTATTGGCACCGCCCACGAACGCGAAGTTTGCAAAGCTCAGCGAGGAGTTCATTCACGAGACGCTGGCGCTTTCGCCTTCGAGTGCATCGCAGGCGGGCTATCACAAGCACGTTGATCCGAGAACCGGTAAGACGGTGGCGCTCGATTCCCTGCTCGATGACGTGAGCCCGGCGGGAATGGCAACGCAGCGCCACGTATATGCGCAGTGGCGCGAGCGATTCCACACCGAGACGCCAGTGGCGTCGCTTGGAGCCCAGGATGCGGCGGACTGGCGCTTGATTGATGATCAGATTGCGCTGAATCTGCTGGATCTCGACCGCATCCAGAATTACAAGCACAACCCGACCGTCTACGTCGAGCTCTTGGGCAGCGCACTGTTTCAGCCGCTGACGGATGAGTATGCCGCAGAGGATGTGCGGCTGGACGATGTGCTTTCACGCGTTGCTGCGACTCCGAAGTTCCTTGAGCAGGCGCGAGGCGAACTGGTCGATGCCGATCCGATCTTCATCCGGGTCGCAGTCGAAGAAAACGCTGGCAATGTCGATTTGATCCAGGACACCATTTCTGCTGCTGTTGCGAAGCATCCGGAACTGAAGGCGCGCTTTGACAAGGTGGCGCCGCCGGCGGTCAAGGCGCTGAAAGATTTCTCGCAATGGCTGCAGGATGATCTCGCAAAACAGAAAACAGATCGAACCTGGCGGCTGGGCAAGGATCTTTATGCAGAGAAATTCCGCCTGGTGATGGAGACGGACGTTACGCCTGACCAAGTGCTCGCCGACGCTGAACGTGAATTCAAAAAGACGCGGGCAGAGATGCTCGAACTGGCTCTGCCGCTGCACAAACAGTACTACCCCGACCATGACGATCATGCCAGCCTGGGCCAGCAGGAGCGCGAGAATACGATCCTCAGCGAGGTGCTTAAGAAGATTGCCGACGACCATCCGCAACGCGATGACTTGATGCAGACTGCGAAGGATGATCTCGTGGGAATTCGTCAGTTCATCATCGACAAGAAGATCGTCTCGCTGAAGTCGCGCGACAACCTGAAAGTGATCGCAACACCCGAGTTCGAACGCGGAATCTACTCGGTCGGCGGGTTCCATTCTGCCCCGCCGCTCGATCCAAATGCGGAGGCAGAATTCTGGGTGACGCCGATCAGTCCCAGTACGCCCGAAGCCAGCGCCGAGTCACGCTTGCGCGAGTACAACAACTGGGTGCTGAAATGGCTTTGCATTCACGAGGCGCTTCCCGGACATTATGTGCAGGCCGAACACGCCAATGAGATTCAACCCGTGACAAGGCGTCTGGTACGAAGCCTCTATGGCAACGGCGCATACGTGGAAGGCTGGGCGGAGTACATCGCGCAAGTGATGATGCAGGAGGGATTCGCGAATAGCGATCCGCGCTATCGCATCAGCTATTTGAAGGTGTGGCTGCGCGCCGTGGGCAACAGCATCCTCGACATCCGCATGCAGACCATGGGCATGACGGACGAAGAGGCGATGCACTTCATGATGGACGACGCCTTCCAGACGCGTGCGGAGGCCGAAGGAAAGCTGCAGCGAGCGAAGCTGAGCTCGACGCAACTACCAACCTATTATGTGGGTACAAGCGAATGGTGGCGCTTGCGCAAGGCGTACGAGGCAGCAAAAGGCAAGGATTTTACGCTCGCTGAGTTCCACGATCGTGCTCTGGATGAGGGTGCCCTCCCGGTGCCGTGGTTGAAGGGCATTCTGCTACCGAAATAGCGTGCCTGACGGCAAGATTCGTCGCTTCCGGTTCCCGCTTCCCGCACTCGCTGATCAAGGCAACGTACAAAGTTAAAGGCGATTCAAACCACTGTCAATTCGCGGGGAACAAACGGATGAAGAAGCCAAGGCCCGCAGAACACGAAGAGACGCCAACTATCCAAAAACTGCCGATCGGCACGCAGACTACCGGCATTCGCAAAGAGAGCGACTCGATGGGCTCGGTAGATGTTTCAGCCGAGCACTACTGGGGTGCCCAGACGCAGCGTTCTCTTGTTCACTTCGCGATTGGCGAGGACCGCATGCCGATCGAGGTGTATCGCGCCTATGGATATGTAAAGAAGGCTGCAGCGTTGGTGAACGGCGAGATCGACGCGATGCCTGCATGGAAAGCCGATCTGATTGCGACCGTTGCCGATGAGGTAGTTTCCGGCGCGCTCGACAGCGAGTTCCCTCTCAGCGTTTGGCAAACCGGGTCAGGCACGCAGACGAACATGAATGTGAACGAGGTCATCAGCAACCGAGCCATCCAGCTCGCGGGTGGAAAACTTGGCAGCAAGGACCCGGTTCATCCCAACGATGACGTCAACATGGGGCAGTCGTCGAACGACACGTTCCCGACAGCGATGCACATCGCCACAGTGGTCGCATTCGACAGGCGTCTGATGCCCGCAGTCTCTGAGCTCAGAGAAGCAGTCTGGGCGAAGGCACGCGAGTGGGTCGACGTGGTCAAGATCGGCCGGACCCACCTGCAGGATGCAACGCCGCTGACCGTCGGGCAGGAGTGGTCGGGATATGCAATTCAGCTCGATGACGCGTTGGCGCTTGTGAGTCATTCCATCCAGCGACTGTATCGACTCGCAATTGGTGGAACGGCCGTCGGTACGGGCCTGAATGCGCCCGAGGGTTTCGGCGACAAGGTCGCCGCAAAGCTTGCAGGCTTCCTGCATCATCCGTTTGTTTCGGCGCCGAACAAGTTTGCCGCGCTGGCGTCGCTGGATGCAATGGTCGCTGCAAGTGCGTCGCTTCGCTCGCTGGCCATTGTGCTGATGAAGATTGCGAACGATATGCGCTGGCTGGCGTCCGGGCCGCGAGCAGGTCTGAACGAACTGGTACTGCCATCAAACGAGCCGGGAAGTTCGATCATGCCCGGCAAGGTGAACCCGACGCAGCAGGAGGCGATGCTGATGGTGTGCACGCAGGTGATCGGCGAGGACACAGCCGTCGCTTTCGCCGGTGCGCAGGGAAATTTTGAATTGAATACGATGCGGCCGATCGTGATCCGGAACGTGCTCCACTGCGCGCGAATCCTCGGCGATGCCTGCGTGCAGCTCAGGAAGTTCAGTGTGGAGGAAGTCACGCTCAACCGCGAGCAGATCGCAGAAGATATTCGAAACTCCTTGATGCTGGTGACCGCCCTCAGTCCCCTGGTCGGTTATGACAATGCCGCAAAGATCGCGCACCTGGCTCATGAGCAGAAAATCAGCCTACGCGATGCGGCGGTCGGCGGCGGGTTCATCACGGCTGAAGAGTTCGACCGCGCCGTTGATCCGCGAAAGATGGTCGGCGATCCGCGGCGGGATCTTGGTATTCGGAGTTAGTAGAGGACCGAATCCGTCCCGCGCCCCCCCAATCCCTGTCATTTCTGACAGTTCACATCATTCCCGCTCTTCGCATCAGATGCTGCTACCAGGGGTCGACCCAGTCTCGATTTCAGAATCGCCGGGAGACTAGTCCGAGAAGACGTCAGCTGCATCCTACTCATCAATATGGTTCTACAAGCGACAGTCGCGAGCGACCAGAGTCTTGCCGGACGAGCAGAGGCGAATAGCCTCGAGTCCTGGGTCATAAGAAAGGCGGGTTGGTTCGCTCTGGCGATGACAGCTGCTGCCTTCGCTCTGCGCGTCTATTACGCCATTTCCTGCTACCTGAACCCGCAGGAAGCACATCACTTTCTGGCCGCCAGAACACCGCAGACACTGCATGGCGCCTATGAGGCGATGCGCTCACTCGACATTCCGTCTTTGTCCGTCCTTGCTCTCCATTGGGTGACCCTTTTCGGGCGAACGGAACTTGTCCTTCGAATGCCGGGTCTGCTCAGCGCCAGCTTGGCTCTCTGGTTTGCATTTGCATGGATGCGCCGCATTCTGGGGGAGCTACCGGCACTCGGCGGTCTGCTTTTCCTGGCAGTGTCTCAGTCGGCAATCACCGCTGCTGCGCAGATCGAGCAGTTCGGCCTCCTGGTTCTTTTCGTCTGCGCCGCGCTCTATGCAACGGAACGCGCGTTCGACCAGGCTTCATCCCGCTGGGCAATCGTACAGGGATTGCTATTGGCTTGCGCTCTCCTGACCCATTACGTCGCCATCCTCGTTGTCGTAGCACTTGGCCTCTATGTGTTGATTCGCTGCCGTGTCGGTCGCGCTCCACGAGAACTGCGGATAACGTTTTTGGCAATTCAGGCCGGGCTGGCACTGGAGGCAGCCTTCCTATACTTCCATTTTGTCCGGCACTCCAGAACACTTGCGAATATGAGCAGTTCCTTCTATCACAGAGGAGCGGAATCGCTATTCGACTACTGGTGGATGTCGATGTGCAGGACATTCACCTTCCTCATTGGTTTCGGGAACACTTGGAGTCACAAAATCGCGATTCTCATGTTCTGCATCTTTGCAGCGGGAGTCGCGGCGTTGTTGGTCGGACGGGTGAAGGAAGGACGCATCAATGCTCTCCTGATCGTCTCTCCGTTCGTGATTGGGTTTGCCGGTGCATTGCTGCGTCTTGCACCATTTGCCGGCACTCGGCTCCAGGCCTACCTGCTGCCCTTCTTCGCGGCTGGTCTGGGAGCCGCTCTGAAGTGGGTGCCGCGCGGCAGGGCTGTATTTGTGTTGCTGCTGGCTACTGTCTGCGCCACCGTGTGGGCCGCGACGAATAAAGTGGATCACGTTTCCCACGCAAGCGATATCGACCCGCGTGTCTTCCCGATCAGCGATATGAGCGCCGCGCTCGATTACATCAGTCAGTCCGTTCCCCCGGGAGCACCCTTGTTCGTCGACGAAGAGACGCGCGATGAATTGTCGTACTATCTCGGACGGAACGATAGAAGCCTGAGCGGTTTTGACCGCAACATCGGTCACGATGAAGTTTTGAAGGGGCACCGCATCATCTCATCTTCAGGGGGCTCCTGGTCGTTCGACCTCGATCATCCGCTGGCGCAGGCAAGCAAAGCCGCAGAAGAGCAGGGCGTACCGGCCCGCACTCCGATATGGATTGTGTCGGTGCTTTGGCCGTATCAGGAACCGCTCTCCGTGCATATCCCGGCGGAAAGCATTCGCAACGGTCGAACATTCGGGGCGATCAGCGTGATGCAGACCGAACTCGAATAGGCCGGGTTCGAGCTATTGCGTGAAGGACCCGGGCAGCCAGGTCCGCTGCCATTGGAATTCTCAGGACAGATCGTTTCCCACTTCCTGCATCTCAGTTGATCGCGCTATCGGGACTCCATCGCATGGGCTATTGCGCCTTTTTCATAGTTAACTGCGCGCAAATGTAGAGAGCTTGCAAGTAGCTCATTGTCTGAGGGTTGTGAAATTCATTCAGAAAGGGACCTTGACACGGAAGGCCGTGGGGTCCAAACGGCGGGAAGCTAACGTGGTCCTACCGCTCGTTGGTTGCGGCGGACGAAGATCTGTCAAAGGTCGACTCGGCTGTGATCCTCCCAGAGCATCATCGTGGAATCGAATAACGTTCGAGAAGCCGACTTTTCGTTCCTCATATGAGTTCAGTACACGTATGGATCGTTGATCCTCAGATCATGGGCATTTAGAGCCGCCAGTGCGGCGAGGCGTGATGGAAGGTGGTCTTATTTAGCGCTAAGTAATAACACCAATGGGGAGTACTGTTTTGCTCGATGCCGATGTAAGGTTGGAGAGTGGCAACGACTTCCCAGGCCGCTCCAATCGCGTCGGCAAATGCCGAAAGCTCATTCTCAGCCATGCTTCGGAATGGCTCGAGTGAAGCGGCGAAGGTCTGGACACTCTGCCTTGAACGTTTGCATTCGGCTATCAACGGCATGCGCAACTTGCCGATCAGGCAGTCGCCGGGCACGATCGCAAGCAAGCAGAACCTCGTCGACCAGAGTGAACGAGCATTCGTCGCACCGTCACTGACGTTCTCCAAGAGACCGCATAACAAGATTGGATTCGCGTCTGCCTGGGTGTGCGAATGTGGCAATTTTTCAGTGTTGCGGCTGTGTGGCCCGAGTCATGAGGTAGAAGTGGAGCGGCAATGCCCCGCGTGCGGCGGAACGCAGCGGATCGCCTATTGCCGGCTGTTGTGCGAGCCGAGATACGACACGGCCGCCGCTCCAGGGAAATGGGTCTATCCGGAAATCGCGGTGAAATCCAGTGAGACCGACGAAGCGGCTGGACGGGATTACGACTGGTCCTTCTATGATCCCATCTACTTCCAGAGCGAACGCGACCGCCATTCGTCCAGTTCTGCTCTTGCACTCCTCTCTTAGAGCACCTTCCTCTTCGCGTGCTCAGGTGCACCAAACTCGTTGAGGTCACCACCTCTCAAGTTTCGCAAACCGCTGGGTTTTAAATTCCCGTCAATGACAACAGGTCACATTGCGCATCAAGAGTGAGTTCTCCGCTCCGGAAAATGATGGGTACCTTTAACGCAGTAGGCTTCAGGAATTGGGGAGTGAAGAAGCGGCAACTCGCGAAAGGATTATGATGCGCCTGAGTCTTCGCCTAATCTTCGCTGTTCAGCTATAATCTTTCAATGGATTTTCAGTTGGTGACCAGCTACAAGCCTCGGGGCGACCAGCCCCGCGCTATCGATGAGCTGATGCAAGGTCTCAGCGCGGGCGAAAAACACCAGGTGCTGCTGGGTGTGACCGGGTCGGGCAAGACCTTCACCATGGCCAAGGTGATTGAGCAGTCGAACCGGCCGGCACTTATCCTCGCGCACAATAAGACGCTGGCCGCGCAGCTTTATCACGAGTTCAAGCAGTTCTTCCCCGGCAATGCGGTTGAATACTTCGTCAGCTACTACGACTACTACCAGCCGGAGGCATATATCCCGGCGGGCGACCTCTATATCGAAAAAGAAGCGACGATCAACGAGGAGCTGGACAAGCTGCGGCTCTCGGCGACGCGTTCGCTGTTTGAGCGGCGCGACGCCATCATCGTGAGCTCGGTGAGCTGCATCTACGGCCTTGGTTCGCCGGAGGCCTACTATGGCATGTTGCTGCTGCTCGAAAAGGGTCAGCGCATCAGCCGGAAGGACATCACGCGACGCCTGGTAGAGATTCTCTACGAACGCAACGATGCGGACTTTCGTCGCGGAACTTTTCGCGTGCGCGGCGACATCATCGAGGTATTCCCGACCTACGACGAATCGGCGTATCGCATCGAACTTTTCGGCGATGAGATTGAGTCGCTGGCGCAGATCGATCCCCTCTTCGGCACGGTGAAGCAGAAGTATTCGCGGCTGCCGATTTATCCCAAGAGCCACTACGTCGTGCAACCGGAGCGCAAAGCACAGGCAATCGACTCGATAGTCACAGAGCTTAATGAGTGGGTCACCTATCTCGAGGCTGAAGGCCGGATGGTGGAGGCCCAGCGCGTGCACCAGCGCACACGATTCGATCTCGAGATGATCAAGTCAATGGGCTACTGCCACGGCATCGAGAACTACTCGCGGCACTTCTCAGGGCGCTTGCCGGGAGAGCCTCCGCCAACGCTGCTCGATTATTTTCCACGCGATTTTCTGCTGTTCGTGGATGAGAGCCATGCGACCATTCCGCAGGTACACGGCATGTGGCATGGCGACCGAAGCCGCAAGCAGAATCTCGTCGACTATGGATTTCGCCTGCCCTCGGCAATGGACAATCGGCCCTTGAAGTTTGACGAGTTTGAGAATCGCATCCATCAAACGATCTATGTCTCGGCCACGCCGGGGCCGTATGAATTGACGCGCTCTGCTGGAGTGGTGGTCGAACAGGTGATCCGTCCGACAGGACTGGTTGATCCCGAGGTGGAGATTCGTCCGGTAAAGGGACAGATCGACGACCTGCTCGCTGAGATTCGCGATCGAGCCAAACGTGGCGAGCGCGTGCTGGTGACGACGCTGACCAAGCGCATGGCCGAGGACCTTGCCGGCTACTACACCGAAGTCGGCGTGCGCTGCCGCTACATGCACTCGGAGATTGAAACGCTGGAACGAGTGAAGCTGCTTGCCGGACTGCGGAAGGGCGAGTTCGATGTGCTGATCGGCATCAACCTGCTTCGCGAAGGCCTGGATCTGCCGGAGGTCTCGCTCGTGGCGATTCTCGACGCAGATAAGGAAGGATTCCTGCGGTCGACGGGGTCGCTGATCCAGACCATGGGCCGTGCGGCACGCCATCTCGAAGGCCGTGCGGTTCTCTACGCTGACCGCATGACCGACTCGATGAAGCAGGCCATCGGCGAGACGGACCGGCGGAGGGCAATTCAGCGCGCATACAACGAGGAGCACGGCATCACGCCGCAGTCGATCATCAACAAGATGGATATGGGGCTGGCGCAGATTCTCAAGACCGAATACGGCGAGATCGAAGTGGAAGAGGCGGTTGGGCTGCCGGAGTTCACTTCGCAGGCTGACGTCGATGCGTTCGTCACCAAGCTCGAAACAGAGATGCGCGAAGCCGCGCGCAAGTTCGAGTTCGAAAAGGCAGCCAAGCTGCGCGATTCAATCAAGGAACTGCGGGAGAAGGAATTCCTGTTCGGATGACGCCTGCGGAGTTGACAGTTTCAATTCCCGTCAAACCCCCGTGATGCGTCCTTAGTAGTCCCAATGTGATTCACCTCCACCTGTGGTGTGAGGCAAATCACATTTCACAGGCCTAAAATGATTGAGAATAGCCTCGTTACAGCGGGTTTCCAGCTTGTGCAGGGCGAAGCGACAAGGCTAAGTGGCTTTTTCTTTAAAGAAAGGTCACCTTGCACGCCGCTCAAGATGCTGCACATAGCTGGAAAACCGCTCTGGATTCCCCAAGGGCATTAGTCCTGAGTGCGAGAATCAGAGATGGAGCTCTGATGGCAACGTTTGGAAGTCTCTCTCTTCTCATCGCTTTAGCGCTGGCCGCATATAACCTCTTTGCCGGCGCGGTGGCGCTGAGGCTGCTGGCAACCGGCCAGCCTGCGCCGATTGCGCCGGAACGGCTGGCCGATACGGCCCGCCGCGCTGGAATTGCTGCGTTTATCGCGGTGACGGCGGCGGCGTTTGCGCTGGTTTGGTCGGTTTTCACCAACGATTTTTCGATCACCTACATCATGGAGCACTCCAACCGGGCGCTCCCCGCCGCCTACAAGTTCGCGGCGCTGTGGAGCGGCCAGGAAGGTTCGCTGCTGCTATGGTGCTGGCTGCTGGCAACCTACGGGTTTGTGCTGCGGCTGCGGCACAAGACTGACGTCAAGCTCTATGCCTATGCCGGGACGATCCTGGCGGGCATACAGGTGTTCTTCCTCGCAGTAGTGAACTTTGCGGCGCCGCCATTTGCGCTGCTCAAAGGCTCGCTTCCCGCGGATGGCAATGGACTTAATCCCCTGCTCCAGTACCCGGAGATGGTGATTCACCCGCCGATGCTCTACCTGGGCTACGTGGGATTCTCGGTGCCGTTTGCGTTCGCGCTCGGCGCGCTGATGATGCGCTATCCCGGCGAAAAGTGGATCAAGATCACGCGCACCTGGACGATGGTGACGTGGCTGTTCCTGACTGGCGGCATTTTCCTCGGCATGCACTGGGCGTATGCAGTGCTGGGCTGGGGCGGCTACTGGGGTTGGGACCCGGTTGAGAACGCCAGCTTCATGCCGTGGCTCACAGGTACGGCGTTTCTGCACTCCGTGATGATGCAGGAGAAGAGGGGCATGATGAAGAGCTGGAATGTGTGGCTCATCTTCTCCACCTTCCTGCTCACGCTGCTGGGCACGCTGCTGACGCGCGCAGGACTGGTGAGTTCGGTACATGCGTTTGCGCAGTCGTCGATCGGCACATGGTTCATGGTCTTCATGGGCATCGTGCTCGCGGTGTGCATCTTCACCTACATTCTGCAGCGCAATCACCTGCAGGCCGAGCACCATCTCGAGTCGCTGGTGAGCCGCGAGTCAAGCTTCCTGTTCAACAATCTTGTGCTGCTGACGGCGTGCTTTGTGATTCTGTGGGGTACGCTTGTTCCCGATCCTCAGCGAATATGTCGAGGGCAGCAAGGTGACGGTGGGCGCGCCGTTTTATAACCGCGTGGCGATTCCGATCGGGCTGTTTCTGCTCTTCCTCACCGGCGTTGGACCGCTGCTGCCTTGGCGCGCCACTTCGCTGCGGGCAGTTCGTCGCAACTTTGTATTGCCGACCATCGCGCTGTGGGCCATGGTGATTGTCTGCTTCGCTGCGGGCGTGCGGCCCTGGAAAGATGGCGCGTTCGATCCGGGCAATTTCTACGCCATGATCGCGTTTGCGCTTTCAGCCAGCGTGATGGCAGCGATCCTGTCTGAGTTTTTCCGGGGAGCGGGCGTGATCGCCCGGCAGACGGGCAAGAATCTGTGCACCTCTATGTACTTGCTGACCCGTCGGAACACGCGGCGCTACGGCGGATACATCATCCACATCGGCGTGGTGATTGTGGTCATCGGTCTGGCTGGTGCGGCTTTCAATCGCAATACGGAACAGGAGCTGGCACTGCACGACAAGATGAGCGTCGGACCTTACACGCTGGAGTGCGTCGGGTTCACGCAGGACTCGAACGCCAACTACAACTCGGACTATGCGCTGCTTGATGTCTATAGAAACGGCAAGAAGCAGTTCCAGATGGCGCCCGAGAAGCGCGTCTACCTGGCGAGCCAACAGCCGCAGACCATGGTCGCGATGCACTCGGTGCCGAGCTGGGATCTGTACGTGGTCTATGAGGGCACGAATCCCGATACCGGGCAGCCGATCATCAAGGCATTCCTGAATCCGCTTGTCAGCTGGATCTGGGCGGGTGTGGTGCTGATTGTGCTGGGTACATTTGTGGCGCTGGTTCCAAGCCTGACGCCGGCAACAGCCGCACTGCGCGTGCCGGCTGCGCAACCGGCTCATGCGGAACCGGCGCTGAAGGGTGGCGACTGACATGAAGGCTTTCGCACGATTTGGATTTTGGACGAGGGCCGTTGCAGGCGCTTTTGCTCGCGGTTGCCGTCTACTTTTCGCTGGGAGCGAGCGACGCGGGTGCGCGCTACGACCACCTGAATCACCAGCTCATGTGCAGTTGCGGATGCGGGCAGGTTCTGGGCGAGTGCAACCATGTGGGCTGCCCGGATTCACCGGTGCAATTGGCAGAGTTGCGCACGGCGATCAATGCCGGCATGACTGATCAGCAGATCCTTGACAGCTTTGCTGCGAAGTATGGCGCAACTGTGCTGGCAGCGCCGAGAACCCGGGGATTTGACCTCGTGGCCTGGATCGCGCCGTTCGCGGTGTTTGCCGCAGCGCTGCTGGGGACGATTCTGCTGGTGCGGCACTGGTCCGTGGGCAAAAAGGAAGCTGCACAGACGCCAAGCACGCCGGAGATGGATGCAATCCACGAACGCATTCGGCGCGAAACCGGCAGCGAAGGAGGGTTTTGAGCGATGAGCGAGACACTGGGATTGGCCCTTGGCTGCCTGATGGCGATGGTGCTGTTTCTCTACACCTTCTGGCCTGAGAACGCGTTTGCGAGCCAGCGGCAGAAGACGCGGCTTGATTATCTCGAAGAGCGCAAGGAACAGCTTTACGAAAATCTGCGCGATTTGAACTTTGAGTATCGCGCCGGGAAATATCCTGAAGAGGATTTTCTGGCGCAACGTGCGCAACTTGAAAATGAGACGGCGCAGTTGCTGGCCGAGATGGAATACCTGCAGCAGCACGCATAGAAATTGGGATAAGGACTCCGACAAAGACCATGAAATCGATGAAGACTTTTTTGCATGCGGCCGTTGTGAGCTTTCTTTTTGCCGGCGCACTGGCGCAGGCCGCGCAGTTGACGGGAACGGTAACAAACAAGACGACAGGCAAGCCGGCCAGCGGTGATCCCGTAGTACTGGTTGAGCCCATGACCGGCATGACCGAGGTGGCGCATAGCACCGTCGACGCAAGCGGCCACTACACGCTCAACCGACCCACCAACGCGCCTGCGCTGGTGAAGGTGACTCACCAGGGCGCCGAGTTCTTTGCGGATGCACCGCAGAGCGGATCTGTACCCGATATCGCTGTGTACGACGTGGCGACCAAGGTGGATGGCGTCTTTATTGAAGCCGACGTGCTCGAACTCGAAGTCACCAATGGACAGTTGCACGTGATTGAGCGCTACTTCGTGCACAACACCAGCATGCCGCCGCGCACGCAGTGGAGCCCGAAAAGTTTTGAGGTCGTGCTGCCTGCAGAGGCGATCGTAGAGTCGGCGCAAGGTCAGCGGCCCAGCACAGGTAGCCTGCCCACAACACTGAAACTTCAGCCCAATGGACCGAAGGGGCACTACGCATTCAACTTTCCCATCCAGCCGGACGAAGGCGATAAGGACACGCAGTTCAACATCAGCTACACCATTCCTTACAGCGGATCATTCACGTTTCGTCCCCAGGTGTCGCTGAGCACACAAAGCGTCGGCGTGTTGCTGCCGAAGAGCATGACGTTCACACCGGGAGCTGGGACTGTATTCTCGCCGATCAACCAGGACCCGAACATCCAGACTTTTGTGGCGAAGAATGCGACGCCGGGCAAGCCGCTGGAGTTTACGGTTTCCGGTACGGGATCGATGCCGCGCGAGGATCAGGGCGCTGCGGGTCCCGGCGGCCCCGAGGCTGCTGCACCTGGCAACGGACAGCCCGGCGGCGGCATCGGCGAGCCCATCAACACGCCCGATCCGCTCAGCAAGTACAAGTGGTGGATTCTTGGCGGACTGGCGCTGGTGTTCGTAGCAGCCGCAGCTTTCCTGCTGCGCAAGCCTGCGGGAGCACCGGGCGTACCCGTCGCGCAAGTGCCAAACCCGAGTGTGGCGACGACGCCGGTATACACTGCTTCGCACGCGGCACCTCCCGCATCGAAGAACGGAGCGCTCCTGAGTGTGCTGAAGGAAGAACTTTTCGCGCTGGAGAGCGAGAAGCTGACCGGTGTAGTATCCCCGGCCGAGTACGCGGAAACCAAGGCAGCGCTGGAGATCGTCTTGAAGCGCGCGCTGAAGCACAACTAGACCTGCACGATTTCAAGAATCTGGCGCTCGCTCATCGTCGATGGGCGGGCGCTATCTCTTTCCCGCTTCCTTTTCTCTGTTCCCTGTTTCTCTGTCGCCTTGTATGCTTCGGAGATGAAGACCGTTCTTCGCACACTGCTTTATCTCGCGCTCATTGTCTGGATCGGTGCTGAGATATTTTTCCCTGTGGTTGCCGCAGTTACGTTCGGATCTCTTCCCGGCGCCACCCACACGGCTGGTTCGATCGTCGGTGAATTACTGCGGATCCTGCATGGCATGGGAATTGTTTGCGGACTTGTCTTGCTGGCGCTGATGGCTCTTGCTCCGGCCTGGAACATCTACAAGCCGCATTCGGTGCTTGCGCCCATGGTGCTGGCTGTCCTGATGCTTGCCTGCACGGCCTACTCGCAATACGTAATCATTCCAGCGATGGAGCGCGACCGCGCCGCGGCTGGCGGAGCCATCGACACTGCTGACAGCACCAATCCGACGACGGTGTACTTCAATAAGCTGCACAATCGCAGCGAACACGTGGAAGAGGCAATCCTGCTGCTGGGCATCGTGACGGTGGTGCTGGTGGCGCGGGCAGAGTCAACGCGCGCGTAGGAGTTTGAATGGGGCGTGAAGCGATTTGTGCGTGCCTATGGAGCGGGGCGGAGACCACTGTGAAGGCGCTCATCGAGCCGCCGGAGTTAATCCTGCGCGGAGAGATGCGGCGCAAAGTACCCTTCGCAAAAATGAAACAGGTGAGAGCCGACGGTGACTGGCTTCGGTTTACAATCGAGGGCGAATCTGTCGCACTGGAACTTCGCGGCGGTATGGCGGCAACGTGGGTTGAAGCGCTCCTGAATCCTCCACCAACGCTTGCGAAGAAACTTGGCATTACGCCGGAGACAACAGTTCGCATGATCGGCCAGTGGATGACTCGGCGTTGAAGGACGCACTTGCCGGGGCGAAAGAGGTCTCGGATCGAAAAGGCGATCTGATTCTGGCGCGTGTCGATAAGCCGGCAGATCTAAGCAAAGCGTTAGAGAAGTCCGCGGATCAGCTCAAGTCCAGGACGCCAATCTGGTTCATCTACCACAAGGGCCCGAGACATCCATTGAACGAAAATCAGGTGCGCGAGACAGCGTTCGCGACGGGGATCGTTGACGCGAAGATCGCGGCAGTTTCATCCGAATTTTCAGCTCTGCGGTTTGTGAAGCGGCGCAGCTAACGGGATTGTCACTGCATTCTTTCCCACCTGGATGCTATGCTCACTCGCCAAAGGGATTCCGGAATGCCCCACACAGTTGAAGCGATCATCGAGCGGGAAGAACCAAACGCCCAGGCGGCAATCGAAGCGCGCGCTGCGACCGGACGTATTCCCTGGGCAGGCTCGATCATTGTCATGCTGGCCCGACCTCTGCTCCTGATTGTGGCGCAAGGGATCACGGCACTGATTCTTGCCACCATGAATCGACCAGATGCGTGGCATGAAGCCGGACACTGGTGGACAGTCTACGGCACGCTCGTGGATCTCGGATGCCTTTCGGCGATGTTCTGGTTCACGCGGCGCGAAGGCCTTCGAATGCGCGACTTGCTCGGACCGGTGCGACTCTGCCACGGCAAGGACATCTTTGTGGGATTCGGCTACTTCGTGCTCGTGTTTCCGCTCTTTCTTATCGGCGGCGCTGTATTCCATAAACTGCTATACGGCGCAAATGCGGTCGATCCGGGCGCCTACCTCCTGCAGTCCCATGCGATGCCCGTGTGGGCAGTTATGCACAGCCTCTCCTTTTGGTGGTTAATCTGGTCCCCGACAGAAGAGGCTACATACCAGGCGTTTGTACTACCCAGAATGCGCGCACTCACGGGCCGAACCTGGGTTGCATTCATTGCCGTGGGATTCGTCTGGGCTTTCCAGCACAGCCTCTTGCCGTGCATCATGGATTGGCGGTACATCCTGTTTCGTACCCTCGCGTTCGCGCCCGGAGCCTTCGCCATGATGACGATCTACTGGCGCACGCGGAGGCTGGCGCCGCTGATTGTGGCGCATTGGCCGATGGACATTGCAGGGGCACTGATGATGACCGTCTTGCCGAATCTAAAGTGATCCGAAGCATCATCCGATCGTCCTCCCTCTCTATTCTCCGGTCCTCAATCCCAATTCCCTGCTTTCCGCTCTTGTATCATCGTAGAGGTCCTAAAGCGCGCAAAGTATCGTGCAGGGGCGCCATCGGAATCACATGAAAACTGGCATTATCGGCCTGCCGCAGGTGGGCAAGACATCGCTGTTCAAGATTCTTACCAAGGCCAAGCTCGAAGATCGTGGCTATTCGAATCCACGTGAAGCGCACATTGGTGTCGCGAAGGTTCCCGACGACCGGCTGGACAAGCTTTCGGCCCTCTATTCGCCTAAGAAGACCACTCACGCGACCGTGGAGTACGTCGACGTGGCGGCCATCGGGCAGGAGGCGCTGAAGGAAACGGCATTCCTGACCAGCCTGCGCAACGTTGACGCGCTGATCCATGTGTTGCGCGCGTTTGAAGACGATTCAATTCCGCATGTGGGTCCCGTCGATCCACTCCGCGATGTGAAGAACGTCGAGTTCGATCTGATGATCAGCGATCTGACGCAGGTGGAAAAGCGGCTTGAGCGCCTCGAGAAGGATTTGAAAAAAGGCAGAACCGGCGAACTCGAGCGGGAGCAGGCTCTGCTTTTGCGCTCAAAAGAAGCGCTTGAGAAAGAACAGCCGATTCGCGAACTGGAGATGACGCCGGAAGAAAAGAAGCTCATCAAGGGATTCATGTTTCTCTCGCAAAAGCCTGTTTTATATGCAGTTAATATCGGGGAGAGTGGCACACTTGGCGATGACCTCAACGCAGCTGTGGAACGTTACAAGTTGACCGAAGTTGCCCATCGCCCGAACGCGGGAGCAACAGCAATCTGCGGCAAGGTCGAAGCGGAGCTGGCCGAGATGGATGAGGCTGAGGCCGCGGATTTCCTCTCCAGCTATGGCCTGCACGAAAGTGGCCTGGTGCGGTTGATCCGCAAGAGCTATGAACTGCTGGGTCTCATCAGCTTCTTCACCGCGGGCGAAGATGAGTGCCGCGCGTGGACGATTCCGGCGGGGTCGAAGGCACCGCAGGGAGCTGGAGCCATCCACTCCGATCTCGAACATCACTTCATTCGCGCCGAAACGATCCGGTGGGACAACCTGCTCACGGCCGGTAGCGAAGCGAATGCGCGCGCGCTGGGTACGCTCCGTCTAGAGGGCAAAGAGTACGTCGTGCAAGATGGTGATGTCATGCACATCCGGCACAGCGGGTAAGGTAAGGTTAGTAGGAATGCTCAAACTCTCGGTGGCCCTTGGCGTACTGGCCGCGCTTGCGGATGTCGCCGGCGGTCTGGTACTGGTGCGGGCCCGCGGCGTGGAGCGCTATTTGCGCTATTTTGTGGCGCTGGGCGCAGGTTTCCTGATGGCAGTCGCCCTGCTCGAGATGACTCCGGAGAGTCTCGAACTCAATCCGGTGATGGGCCCGGTGCTGATCATGGTCGGCTATTGCGCAGTGCACCTGCTCGAACACACGATCAATTCGCATTTCCACTATGGCGAAGAGACGCATCACGACGAGTTCGTCTCAGCGCGGACCGGATACTCAGTGCTGGGCGGGTTGAGCGTTCATGCGCTCTTCGACGGTGTGGCGATTGGTTCGGGATTTGTGGTGAACAACGCCCTGGGCTGGCTTATCTTTCTGGCGGTGTTTCTACACAAGGCGCCTGAAGGCTTCACCATGGCCTCGGTGATGCTGGCCAGCGGACGCAGCCGGACTGCGGCATTTTACTCGGCGGTGATGCTTGCGGCCGCAACAATCGTCGGCGTTCTGGTGATTGAACTGGTGCCAAGTTGGCTGCCGTACGGCCTGCCGGTCTCAGCCGGCGTAGCACTTTACGTTGGTGCGAGTGACCTAGTGCCGGAGGTCAATCGTGAGCCCGGCATACGCATGGCGCTGGTGTTCTTTCTCGGTGTCGTGGGATTCCTGTTGATGCGTTCGGCATTGCCGGCGCTGTAAGCCAGCACCGCGTCAATCGAAGGAAGTGACCGGCTCGGCGCGCCGGAAGCCGAATCTGGTGCGATAGAGCCGGGCAAGCAGGCGACCGTAATCGATGGCGACCTTCATATTGGCCTTGCTGGCGCCACGATAGCGCTGTCCGAATTCGAAGGGAACTTCGCGCACCGAGGAAATGCGCGCGCGGACGAGGATTTCGAGCAGCAGTTTGAAACCGGACTGCTGAAATGGGATGTCGACCAGGCAATCCCGGCGGACAAAGAAGAAACCCGACATGGGGTCCTTGGCGCGCAGGCCGACGCGCTGAATCGGCCACGTCGCCCACACAGCGGCAGCGGAGAGCAATTTGCGCACGGGGTTCCACTGCCCAAGGCCACCGCCTGGAGTATAGCGACTGCCGATCACGAGATCGCACCCTGAGAACATCGCGGCGCTAAGTTCCCGCAGCAATTCCGGGGGATGCTGCAAGTCAGCATCCATGACGCCGACGATCGATGCATCGGTGTTTTCCCAGCCGTGAAGAACTGCGCCCGAGAGCCCTCGCTGGCCCTTGCGCACCAAAAGGCGTACGCGCGGGTCCTGCTGCGCGATGGCGGAGACGATTTCGGCCGTACCGTCACAACTATCGTCGTCCACGATCAGGATCTCGTAGTCGAAGTTCAGCGGATCGAGGACGGCGCGGACACGCTCGAGCAGAGGCGCAATGTTGGCGGCCTCGCACAATGTTGGAATCGCGAGCGCCAGCTTCTGCTGAAAGCAGGGGGCTGCCAGTCCCCGGAGATCAGGAGTCGTTGCCTCGCCGAGTGCAACCCGAATTGGTCGAATTGGAGCTAAAAGCATGAAAGATGTCTACGGAGTATAGACGGATCGAGCTACGGGCGTGTACTCAAAAAAAATGGGACTCTGCTCGATTCCAAGGTACGGTCGCGTCAAATTTGTGATTACCTTAAATAAAGAGTTTAATTGAACCCGTAGGTGGTGGTCTCGACTATAGTCAGCTAAACACCTTTTGAGCTCGTCCAATAACAATAGGGCTCCTCCCGGGGTGGCGTCTTTTTTTTTCTGGGAGGCGGTTTTAAAAGGTTTACGGTTGCCCGAGGGTTGCTCTCTCGCCCTTCGCCTGAATGCAAGAGGATCTCGCTCTCCCTGCTCACGGGAAATTTGAAATTGGATTGTAAGAGCTGAATAGTTTGAAAAATAGTCGCAAGCGCAATTTACTGCTGGTCCTCGCTTTCTCACTTGTGGCGATGGCAACGATGGGCTATCACCCGGGAATCGAAGATGACGGCGTTTATCTGACCGCCATCAAAAGCGACCTCAACCCGGCACTCTATCCTCACGATGCGCCGTTCTTCCGTGTCCAGTTGCAGGCGACACTCTTCGACAAATGGGTCGCGGCATTTGTGCACTTCACTCAGATGCCCATATCGGCGGCAGAACTGCTATTTCAGTTTGCCTCGATTCTGGTTATTATTCTGGGGTGTTGGAGCATTGCGCGGGTTCTGTTTGAAGACGAACGCGTTCAGTGGGCCGGAGTCGCGCTTACCGCAGCTATGATGACGCTACCGGTGGCGGGCACGGCCCTTTACCTTGCCGATCAGCATCTGCACCCGCGCAATGTCGCCACCGCACTCGTGCTCCTGGCGGTTTCCCGAATCCTGATAGGCAAGCGCTGGCAGGCAGTTCCGCTTCTCCTGCTCTCCTTTGTGCTACACCCCATCATGGCGGCGTTGGGCATCTCGTTCTGCTTCTTCCTGTCCATGGCAATGTTGGACCCCGTGCATGTCTGGCTGCGCTCGCTGCGTGACTCTCTAGCCGCAGCCGTTCCCCTTGGCTGGATATTTGAATCGCCTACCCCCATCTGGCACCGAGCCCTGCAAACCCGAAGCTACTACTTCCTTTACAGTTGGACCTGGTACGAGTGGCTTGGTGCGCTCGGGCCGTTGTTCCTGTTCTGGTTGCTGTGGCGCGTTGCGCTCAAGCGAGGCGAGACGATGCTGGCCCGTTTTGCGCTTGCGGTCTTCTCCTACGGCGTGTTCCAGCAGGCCGTGGCCATGATCGTCTTGAAGTCTCCTGCTCTGGTGCGGCTCACGCCCATGCAGCCGATGCGCTTTTTGCATCTCATTTATTGCTTCCTGACGCTTGTGGGCGGGTGTCTGCTGGGCAAGTATCTGCTGAAGACCAGTACCTGGCGGTGGGCGACCTTCCTGGTTGTCATCAACGCTGGGATGTTTGCCTCCCAGCGCGCTCTCTACAGCGGCAGCGAGCACATCGAGTTTCCTGGACGGCAATCAGCGAATCCGTGGCTGCAGTCGTTCGCCTGGATTCGCGAGAACACCCCCATCGACGCTTACTTTGCGATGGACCCAAATTATCTTGCGTCACCGGGCGAGGACTATCACAGCTTTCGTGCACTCGCTGAGCGCAGCCAACTGGCCGACATGGTCAAGGACACCTCCGTTGTGACCCAGGTACCCGAGCTTGGTCCGGCCTGGGAACGACAGGTGGACGCCACGGCTGGCTGGCAATACTTCAAGCTCGCAGACTTTGAGCGACTGAAGACAGATTTGGGGGTTGACTGGGTGATCGTTTCCTATCCCCAGCCAGCGGGTCTGTCTTGCCAGTGGCACAATGCGTCGCTCTCGGTCTGCCGCATTCCCTGAAGTTCCTAGAGCTTGTTTCAAAAATGCCTTCTGAGTGTGATCCAGAAGCACGCGAGGTAGAAGAAGGCGTAATAAATGGAGAGCAGATGCTCGTAACGAACCAGCAATCGTCGAAACTGCCCGAGCCAAGCATTAGTTCTTTCCACGATCCATCTGCGCTTGTAGCGGCGCAGCTTTCGGCCATCTTCATAGCGCCGCAGTTTGTTGTTCTTCCGATACGGCGCAATCAGTTCGATACCTCGGTTCTTGAATCGCTCGCGCAGTGGGTCGGAGTCGTAGCCGCGGTCGGCTATGATGCGCTTCGGCTTTTGCCGCGGACGGCCGCGCGGCCGGGGGACGCGGACTTCGGCGACTGTGGCCTCCGCAAGGTTAACTTCGCTCGGAGAGGCACTTTCCAGCCGAACTCCCATCGGAAGACCTTTACCGTCGACCAGTACCATCCACTTCGTCCCCTTGCCACGCTTGGTTTTGCCGACTGCCGAGCCCCCTTTTTTGCCGGAGCGAAGCTGCCGTCAAGGAAGGTCTCGTCCCACTTGAGCAGACCTCGCTTATCCAGTGTCCCCAGCAGCGTACGCCATGCATTCAGCCAGACGCCTTGCTCCTGCCACCGCTGTAATCGCCGCCAACAGGTCGACGGCGAAGGGAACTCGTCAGGCAGAAATCGCCACGCCGCCCCGGTTTGCAGAACCCAAAGTATGCCCTCCAAACAGGCCCGATTCGGCGCCGGCGGTCGTCCTCGCCTATCCCGCCGCCGCTTCGGCTGGGGAAGCAAGGGTTCAATCAACTTCCACTGCGAATCAGCCAACAGCTTCTGCCGCCTCTTCATGACAGAAGCTCAACAGTTAACTACCTCAAGCGTAAGTGCCTGACTTGAGGCCGAACCTATTTTTGAAACAAGCTCTAGTAATCAACAGCGAATCTTCACCGTGGTTTTGCGCCTTGAGGGTGAGTGCGCCAGAATGAAAGTGTGGTTCTCTCTGGCGCGGGTCTTGAAGGATGCTGAATCTTACGCAGAGGTTGATTCTCGGCTGTGTCGTGATCGCCGCACTCGGCGTGTGGCTCGTAGCTGCCACCCATCGTGCTTTGGCTGCCGCCGGGCAACTGCATCTTGCCATCGCGCTGCTCATCTCCCTCGTCCTGGTCGAAGTGGCGACCGTCATGCTGGTGCTGCATCCCATCCGAATGCTAGCCAACGACGCCCGCAAGATCGCGCAAGGCAATCTTGAACATCGCGTGGAGTGGGGTGGACACGACAGCCTCGGTGTAATTGCAGCCGAGCTGAATCGAATCGCCGTGCGGCTTCGCGATCTTCGTGACAGCGAGGCCGGCCGCCGGCAGATGGAGTTCCAGCTCTCCGACGCCGTGCTGCAATCCATCTTCGAACCCATTATCGTCACCGATGCCAAGGGGCACATCCTCAAGCTGAACCAGGCTGCCGCGGATGTGCTGGGCGAAGCTGCTAGCGATCGTCTGGCTCTTACGAACACGCCCGGCGGCGACAAGATTCTGAGTGCGATCCGCGATGCCATCTCCATGCAGAAACCCGTTGCAGCCGAGGGCGAAGCATCCATGCTCCCCACCCGGATCGGCAAGCAATCGCGCAGCTATCGTCTGCGCACCACCCCGATGCGCGACTCCGATGGTCGCCTTCTGGGGACAGTCACAACGCTGGAAGATGTGACTACCCTGCAGGATACCGATCGCTTCAAGACGCAATTCATCTCGGTGGCCAGCAAGAAATTGCGCGATCCCCTCTTGCAACTGCGTCGGGGCCTCTACGCGCTGAGACACGGATATGGGGGCGAGTTGCTACCGCTGCAAACCGAGTTGATCGTGGAGGCCAGCAATGAAGCGGAAAAGCTAAGCGACTTGATGGCCGACCTGATCGAGGTATCCGAACTCGACACCGGCAAGCGCGAGTTGCAGCTCGAGCGTCTGCGGCCCCTACCGCTGCTGGACGAGGCGCGCAACCGCTATATCGATGAAGCCGCAGCGAAGCAGGTGCGCATCGAAGTCAGCGCTTTCGCCGATTTGTCCTTCGTCATGGCCGATCGCCGCGCGGTTCGCTCCATCCTCGACAACCTGGTTGCGAACGCTTTGCGCTATACGCCACCCGACGGTGAGATTCTCCTGACAGCCGAAGAAGTCAAGAACTACGTGCAATTCACGGTGCGCGACAGCGGACGCGGCATTGAACCGGAGCGTCTGAGCACCATCTTCGATCGCTTTAATCCGTTCTCAGAGAGCGGCACTGGTATGGGCCTCGCGCTGGTGCGGCGTCTGGTCGAGTCCCTCGGCGGCCAGATCGCTGTGGAGAGCCGGATTGGACACGGCACAACCTTCCGTTTCACGTTGCCGGTCGCGGTAGCCGAGGCAATCCCGCACCCGGTTGAGGTGGGATAGGGCCTGTTAACACTACTGGGATGACGGCGACGGGAGCCGGTGATTCCCAGTTCTAGGAGGTAGGAGCGAACTGTGGTGAGCCACTGGAGCGACGCGCGACAACGAAATGGGAATCACCGGCCCGGTCCCTTCGGGTTGGAGCGAAGACTCGTCAATACTTTGTTCTCGCCCTCGACAGTGGTCCCGCCACAGACTTTGGGCTCGGCCTCGTCTTGCCGAGTCTTCGCGTGCAACGCCGTCCACCCCAGTAGTGTTAGCAGGGCCTGACGATGCCAGAAATTCAGCTCGAACGTCAGCAGGAACCCGCCCGGCTACGCATCTATCTCGGCGCTGCACCCGGCGTCGGCAAAACCTATCACATGCTGAATGATGCCTTGCTGAAACGTAAGCAGGGAGTCGACGTGGTGATCGGGCTGGTGGAAACACATGGCCGTCAGGAGACTGCAGATCAGGTTCGCGATCTCGAGATCGTTCCGCTGCGCGTGATTCCCTATCGCGGAGTCGACTTGAAAGAGATGGACGTCGACGCGATTCTCGCGCGGCATCCGCAGATCGTGGTCGTCGATGAGTTGGCGCACACCAACGTCCCCGGCAGCAAAAATCGCAAGCGCTACGAGGATGTGCTTGAACTGCTCGATGCGGGCATCGACGTGTGGACTGCGGTCAATATTCAACACCTCGAAACGCTGAACGACGCCGTCAACCGCTCGGCGAACACCGTCATTCGCGAAACGGTTCCTGATAGCTTTTTCAAGCGCGCCGACGAAGTCATTAACGTCGACATCACGGTGGAGGAGTTGCGCTCCCGCCTGCGCGAGGGAAAAATCTATGCCGCGGAGAAGGTGGAGCAGTCACTGGCCAACTTCTTCCGCAAAGGCAATCTGAACCTGCTGCGCGAGCTGGCGTTGCGCGCCACGGCTGAGCAGGTGAGCAAGCGCGCCTCGGACTACCGCCGCACGCAAGGCCTCGAACAGGCGCCCATCCCCGACAAGGTGATGGTCTGCCTGAGTACGCGACCCGGAACGGAGAGGCTGATTCGCGTGGGCGCGCGCGTGGCCGGTCGCCTGGCAACGAACTGGTACGCCGTCTACGTGAACCGGCCCGACGAGGACAAGGGCCACGGAGATCCGGAGGCCTTTCAGCGAATCGAGGAGTATCGCCGGATGGCTCGCGACCTCGGTGCGCAGGTAGTCACGCTGAACGAGAAAAATGTTGCGGACGCGCTGATCCGGTTTGCCCAGCAGGAAAGCATCTCGCACGTCATCTTCGGACAACCGATTCGCTCACGCTTCGACATTCTGCTGCGTGGCTCGGTTCTGAATCGCTTCCTTGCCGAAGTGCGCGATGTGACCGTGCAGGTGGTGCCGATGCAGAAACCCCTACGAAGGGCATAAGGCTGCAACTTCACAGAATCCGCCTCCGCTTATCTGAATTTAGAGATGGAAACCCGACGGTGCTTACTCGCTGAACACGCGCACCCTGGTCTTGTTGCCGTCTTTCCCATCCACATCGACGGTGAGATCTTCGAGGTGGTCGATCAGTTCCTCTAGATTCTCTGGCTTGATCTGCGACAGGGTTAACGGCACGCCGTGGCTGCTGAGCGCCTGGTCAAGCTGATTGTGGGCCTGCTGTGGAATCAGAGCCGCAAGCCGCACCCCGGCTCGCAGCAGTTGCAGCGGCACGCGGACGTTGACCGAGGTCGGTCCCTTTAGACCGGTCATCTCTTCATCCGCCTCCACCAACACCCGCAGGTATTTGGCGCGTGCGCCCGTTGTCGCGGGCTGCGAACCGCCGCCAGCATAGCGCGCAGTTCCCCCACGGGTTTGGCCGTGTCGATATCAAGAGCGGCGAGCAGCCGCTCGGCCTCATCGGCAGTGATTTTTCCGGCGGCCAGCATCTCCAGAATCTGACGTCTGTTTTCATTCATAGCAATCCCCCCAGGAGATCCGTGATCGGCGAGAGCGCGAAATGTACGGCCTCGGCCAGCGTCGGAACCTGCGTGTTGAAAAGGTGCATGAGCATCGGGAGAAGCTCACGCAGGTGAAGTCGAGCCAGGCAAGCAAATGCCAGACATAAAGCGAGAATCCATACCATCTCGCGGCTGTCGTTCCAGACTGCCAGCAAGCGTTCCGCCTCGGCAGCTGTGATGCGTCCGGTGGCAACGAGGGAAAGAATGGCGCGGCGATCGGTGTTCATAGCAACCCCTACAGAATCCGAACGAGGACATGATTGCCCTCGGTTGAAACGCGGACGTCCGTTCCCGGCAGGCTGCACAGGAGCGACCAGAATGTGGCGATTGACCGCCAGAACGGCACTCGCGCCAACACGCAGGCGATCAGCAGGGCCAGCAGAACGAACGGCGCTACCAGAATTGCCGGAATCCACAGCAAAAAAAGCGGCAGCCAGAGCCTGAAATTCGGTCCGTGCGGGTAATGCACATGCACGATAGCGAGGTTTGGCGTCACTTCAGGGCCTCCAATTCGGTGATGGCCTCAGCGGCAGTAATCTCGCCGTTCTTGAGCCGGTCGAGCACATCGGAGCGCGACGGCGACGGGTTGGTGTCGATAAATTGCAGCTGACCGGAGACGCGATTCAGACGCGCCTTGATGGTGGGGTAGCTTACCCCGAAGATTTGCTCCATCTCCTTGATCGAACCGTGCGAGCGCAGAAAAGCCGTAACAAATACCTGGTCTTCGAGGCTCAAACGGGCCAATTCCGGCAGAGTAAAGGCGCCTTCGATGGCAATTCCCTTCTCGGGGATCCTCACCCGCTCGATCACCAGCGGCGCCCCTTGGGCCATCCGTAAGAGGTCCTGCCAATCAGAGGCAGTTCTCGGTTCAGTGGTCATACGGGAAGACACCCTCCGTTCACAAGAGATACAATAATCATAATTCTTAAGTTTTGCAATAGTTATTATACACATTATTAATAATATATGCGATCCAATGCATAAAACATTGTATTCTTCGGCCGAGCATCGCCTTTAGAAGAGCAAGCACTCCTGCACTTCACGGTTAACTAGATGGTTAATTATGTGATGCCCGTCACATACGCAGGTGAACCAAGGTTCGCATGTCAGCTTCGACTCCGTAAGTCGAAAGATAAATGGATGATTTATATCCATTTACCTGCAATTACCTTTGTGTTCGGTAACACCAATTCGTCATTTAAAAGTTAGTTACTAATGCATTACGCTGATCCTTCTGTCGGATCGAGGCATTCTCCGCACATTGACAGCATTCGTTGCGCGGCGAACCTTGTCTCGCCCCTCACAGAAAATGAGCAGAGATCTTCGCCCGTCGGGTTTGCAGAGGCGGCTCAGCTACTTTGGAGAGCCCCGAAGCAGATCACAGTCGCGAATGTACGGAGGATGTCTATGAAGTTTCGTTACGAGAAGCGACCCCTGACTGCCCGGATTCGTTCCTGGTCTGGCTTCCGCGAGGAGGGCCAGGCACTCGTCGAGCTCGCGTTAGTGTCGTCGATACTCCTCGTCGTGGTTACCGGCATATTGATCTTTGGCATCTTCGAAATGCAGATGATGAGCCTGACCGAGGGCGTGAACAGCGCCGGGCGTGTTCTTGCAGTCAGTTCGGGACTGACACTGGACCCATGTAATTCGGCGGCCCAAGCGGTTCAAAGCGCTGCGCCGCTCCTCAGCCCGAGCAACCTCTCATACCAGATCGTGCTGAACCCCACCCCAACCTTAGGCAGCACCACTAACCATTCCTACTCCGCAGCGAGCTGCTCAAGCACAAGCACCACCACCGGGGCGCCATCATATCTGATTTCCGGCGGGACCGTCACAGTAACGGCAACCGATAACAATTGCAGTCTTAAGTTCTTCGGTAACGACCTGATGCCAAACGGCTGTCAGATTTCGCAATCCATTACGGAGGTTGTCCAATGAACCGGAAAAGCGAGTCTCTTCTGCATCAGGCGATTCACAATGAGAGTGGACAGACCTTGGTATGGTCGGCTCTTCTGCTCGCATTAATGTTCGGCGTGGGCGGATTGGTCGTGGACCTCGGCCACTCCTATATCTGCTATCGCGAACTCCAGGCTTCCACCGACGCTGCCGCCTTGGCAGCAGCCTCGCAACTGCCTATTACGACGAGTAATGAGTCGAGCAACACCGTAAGTTCGACGGGGACAAAGTTCAGCTCGGTATCGGGCAATTATAATGCTTTTGGCAATTTGAATACCCCTATCGCAGCGACCGGCGCAGCGATAACGGTCACTCCCGGTTGTGTGAGCGAGGCTAACCTGCCGCAATGTGACAGTTCCTTGTTGGCAAACGCCGTCAAGGTGACACAGACCGTCACGATTCCGACGTATTTCATTAAGATGCTGAGCATGCTCGGGGTTCAATCTGCCAAGTCCCTTACACTTTCGGCAACTGCATTTGCGCAAATGAGGGGCGCGCAGCGTGGCCCCTACAACGTGGCAATCGTCATGGATGCGACTGGATCGATGTCGTATCCTGACGGCGGTAGCAACTGCACCGGTACAAAGGCGCAGTGCGCAGAACAGGGAGCTCAGATTCTGGTATCAGAGTTTTCTCCCTGCCTGCCGGGCCTCAGCAACTGTGGCACGGTGACCAACGGCAACGTGGTTAGTCCGGTCGATGAAGTCTCGCTCTTCACATTTCCTGCCTCGTCCGCCGGCACGCAGGTGTCCTTTGACGAGACCTGCAATGCGACGCAGACTAGTTCCAATCCATGGCCATATCCCTTAATCAGGTACCCGGATAGCACCGCCTATGGGACGGTGTCGCATTCGAATCCCACTATGCCGTCCATCACCACAGCGAATTTGAACACACTCGTATCCCAGTATCAGGTTGCGCCCTTGTCGAGCAATTACCGCGGCTCCGACAGCCCGGCCACAGGTCAGAATCCGCTGACGATTGCTAACAGCGGGGTCGATGCCAATGACCCCTCGCTCGTCAATGCAATCGGCGGAAACAGCAATTTCGGAGGCTCCAAATGTGCCGGGACTTATGTCTGTCAACAGTACACGACCGCCGGTAACCCCGGCTGTGTGAGCACCTACTTTGCGGGCGCGCTCTTTACGGCGCAAGAGTATCTTGTGGCCAATGCGAGAGCGAACGCGACGAACGTGATCATTCTACTCAGCGACGGGGATGCGAATGGCGGCACCATGTCTGCTTCTTCGAGCAGCTTGAACTCAAGCGGGAATTACCCGTCTAAAACGCATCAATGTCAGCAGGCGATTGATATCGCGACGGCAGCCAAGGCTGCAGGCACCAAGATTTACACAGTCGGCTACGGTGTTTCGTCCGGCGGATGCTCGACGGACTCCAGCCTTACTGCCTGCAAGACACTGCAGCAGATTGCCAGCTCAAACACAGACTTCTTTGTTGACACGTCGAGTGTAAAGTGCTCCGGCGCCACATCGGTCACAATGGGCGGAGCGACCGATACGCTGAGCGCGATTTTCACGGCAATCGCCGGAGATTTGACGCTGCCGCGGTTGCTTCCCAACACCATCGCATTCACAGCCAGTAGCCTATAGGCACGTCAAGGCCAGCAGAAGAGCGGCTATCGCAGACTACGCAGCACCGCCATAGGAACACCGACAGGCCGGGAAAAGTCCTTTTTTCGGCCTGCTCTCTTTGGGTGGCGACTTGCGCAAAAGACCGGGTCCTACCTTCCCTGCGTTCCCTGCGCAGCACCCGACGATCTGGTAAAGTTGAAGAGCGGTTATTTCATGCTGAAGTCGATTTCCGAAGCCTGCTCCTTTCTCTGTAAGAGGAGTTAGGAATCTCGGGACGCGAATAAAGCAAGTAATTCATCAGAAACAGCTTAATGTCGGTGAGAGCCCGTAGCTCAGTTGGTAGAGCAACGCCCTTTTAAGGCGTGGGTCCTGGGTTCGAGTCCCAGCGGGCTCACCATTCCTCCAAACGGATTCATTCCTTTCCTCCCCATTGCTGCCAACCAATTTCGCGGGTCACTCCGATCGGCGATCTCGCGCTTGCGCGCGTCTGACCGGCCCCGTTCAGTGCTGTTACCAACGGCTGTCTGGCAGCCTTCGCGTCGAAGTGCTCATCGCATCTAAGAAGAAGTCAAAGGGAGTGCGCGGGATTCCTATGTCGATCAAGGGCGGACAGCTTTCAGCGGCCAATGCATTTGGTGAAAAGAGTCGGCCAGCGGAGAAGTGAAGAGCACGGCTCCCGCATTTCCCATTGAATTCAAACCGAGGGCTCATGGCCGACGTGGAACGCAGTGTCAGCACCGATCCGTTCATCCTGATGGAGATCATCCGGCTGCAAACGGAGATCGCCAAACTCGGCCTTGACCTTTCCGGTGTTGTGAATGCCGTGGTCGAGCGAATCCCCACGATCACGAACGCGGAAGGCGCGATTGTGGAATACGCCGAAGGCGATGAAATGGTGTTTCGCGGAGCCAGCGGCATAACCCGGCCTCTGCTCGGCATGCGCATCAAGCGCGACGCCAGCTTGTCCGGTCGGTGCGTCCGAGAAGGGCAGATCCTGCGCTCGGACGACATCCTTACCGACCCGCGAATAGATGGTGGTCCGTGCGAACAGGCCGGTATCCGATCCATCGTGGTGGCGCCACTGAAGCATGACGGGTCCACGGTGGGTGCGGTAAAGATTGTTTCGACCGCAACCTACGCCTTTACGGCTCGCGACGTCCGGGTGCTGGAGCTGATGAGCGACTTGATCGCCGCGGCAATGTTTTATGCTGCCCGGAACGAGACCAATGCGCTTTATCTGCAGGCCACACACGATTCGCTGACGGGACTGGCCAATCGCAGCCTGTTTTTCGATCGATTGCGTCATCGCGTATCGCCGGGGCGCCGGCAGATTGAACACCTGGGAATTCTGATCATCGATATGGATGGCCTGAAGCACGTCAATGACAACTGCGGTCATCGGGCAGGCGATGCGGCGATTCGAGAAATGGCGCTGCGCATCAGCCGGATTCCACGAAAAACAGATGTCGTGGCCCGGCTAGGTGGCGACGAATTCGGTGTCATTCTCGGCGAAATCTCCGATCAGGTCGATTTGCTCGCGATTGTCGAGCGCCTCTCCCGGGAGACCGATCAACCCTTCCGATTCGAAGATCGTACCCTGCATCTAACGGCCAGCATCGGCCATGCACGATTTCCAGACGACGGAAGCGATGTGGATGCCTTGCTTGAGGCCGCCGATCGCTCGATGTATGAGATGAAGCGGACCCGGACGTTGCGTTCCTCACAATCGGAGTTGAGTCACAAGCACGTGTTTTGAGTAGCCGCGTCAGTAAGCGCCCCTGTCCCCGAGGAAGACTACTCTCGGGGCCAAAAATGCTGTTCTGAAGAAGCGCGCAGCCGCTCTGCTGCGCTCTCTGGCGTGATGTCGCGCTGCGGCATGTCCAGCATTTCAAAGCCAACCATGAATTTACGCACCGTTGCCGAGCGCAGCAGCGGGGGATAGAAGTGCGCGTGAAAATGCCACTCGAGATGCTCCTGCGACATCCGTCGGCGATTGGTGAAATCCCATCGTGTAGGGAAAGCTGGTCTCAAACAGATTGTCGTAGCGCGTCGTCAGGCGCTTCAGCGCGTCTGCGAGTGCCTCGCGCTCATCGCTGCGCAACTCCGGCATCGCTCCCAGGTGTCGCTTGCTCACCAACAGCACTTCGAAGGGCCACACGGCCCACCACGGCACCAACGCGGCAAAATGATCGTTCTCAAATACAACGCGCTCCGCCGCCGCCCGCTCGGCCGCAACGTAATCGCACAGAAGGCAGCCGCCGTTCTTCGCCCGATGGTCTCGCTGGGCCACCGTCTCCGCGGCAGGCTCGTCGGGCACAAATCCCGTCGACCAGATCTGCCCATGCGGGTGCGGATTGCTCGCGCCCATCATCGCGCCGCGATTCTCGAAGATCTGCACGTATTGGATCCAGTCGATCGCGCCCAGTTCGTCATATTCACTTGTCCATGCATCCACAACGCGGCGAATCTCCGGCTGCGTCATGCGCGCCAGCGTCAGACTGTGGTCGGGATGAAAACAGAGCACACGGCAGAGCCCGCGGGCGGGTTCTGCTACGAGCAGTGGCGAAGCAGACTCATCGTTTCGCGCCGGTTCATCGGGCAGCAGAGCCGCGTAATCGTTTACAAATGTGAAGATCGAATCGTATTGCGGATTCACAGCTCCGCCAGCGCGCTTGTTGCCGGGGCACAGGTAGCACTCTGGATCATAGTGAATGGCGGAGGGCACTGTATTTTGCGCAACCTCGCCCTGCCACGGCCTCTGCGTACGATGCGGCGAAACCATCACCCACGACTGGCGCAACGGATTCCAACGGCGATGCGGATACTGCCACTTCCCTTCCATGCTTGCTCCCGCAAGCCATTGTAAAGGGCCAGCGCGGATCCGCTTTTTCCCGCGCGCTTGCCATCGCAACTCATCCACGAAAGGATTTGCCGCTTTGTTTGAGCGCATTGCGCAGGATGTCGAGTGCTTTGGCACCCATCCCGTGCAGCGCGGCCAGATCCGCTTGGCGCGCATTCGCCAACTGATCGACGCTTGTGTATCCGGCCGCAACGAGCGCACGCTGGGCTGGCTTTGCGACACCCTTGGGCCAGGGCTCCCCGGCAGACGTGGCTGCTTTCTTCTTCTGCATTTTTCGTCTCCTCGGTCGGCGTTATGGCTTCAGATCAAACGCCGGCCGCAGAGTCCCATCCATGTAAAACGGCACCGAGGCATGCTCATGAGCAATGCGCCACGCGCCGTCTTGTCGCTCAAAGCACAGTGTCTCGCGCATCCAGAAGTCCACTTTGCCTTCAGGCCCTTTCTTTGTCCCGGTCAAGCGAAGAAAGCCGTGCCAGATTGCCAGATCGCCGCTGATCCTGATCTGCGCATCGCGGGCCTCGAGTTCGATTGGAGTCGACCAGCTATCGAGCCAGCGCTGCTTCTCTTCCAGATTCACGCCTGTGTGCGTCAGCGGCGGAGCGAGATTGAAGACGGCGGCATTCGCCAGATAAGGAGCGGCAATTGCGTTTGCATTCTTATCGTGATGCGCCTTGTGAATGCTGTCGACGATAGCGCGTATCTCCACTTCGTCGCGGACGGTCTTGTCTGTTGCAGATTTCTCGTGCAGCGTGGCACTTGTCATGGCATACCTCCTCGGGGATGGTTGACGAACGATTCAAATTGACTCAAAGAATGATTGCGGAACAGGAAAGCGTCTGTGCTAGACCGTCGGGATCATGACGTGCGTTATCAACTGCTCTGGCGGCGTCGTGCGTGGATCCTCGCGTAGTTCTCGATGGCGAGATCGTCGCGCACCTCGATCTTCTTTTCGGCGACGATCTCTGGATGTTCGGTCAGGTTCAGATGTTCTGCTAGTTTCATAGCGTCGCCTTCTCGGGGATTGGGTGATGGAAGAGCAGTTGAATATAGCGCCGCAGATGATCGACCGCGTCGGTGGCGGGTCCGATTTCGTTTTTCGCCTTGGCCAGAATGAAAGCACCCTGCAGCGCGACCTGCGTGAACAGTGCGAGACTCTCCGCGGTCCAGTCGCCCTGCACGCCGTACTTCTGCATGGCCGCCTCAATGTCCGGCACCAACGTCGAGGCGTGTCCACTGATCGACGCATTGCACGCTTCGCGGATAGCCGGATGCGTCTCGTAGACCTCCTGCGTCATGGTGCCGACCAGGCAGGTAAACTCCGGCAGTTCCCCGCGCAGCAAAGCCTTGCGGAAATCAACGTATGCCACTACGCGCTCAAGCGGATCGGCAGGTTTATGGTAGGGCGCTGCGGCAAAAAGCGTCGATGTAATCTCGCTCCAGTAATCCGCAGCAGCGATGGCCAGTTCTTCCTTCGTGCCGAAGTGATGAAAGAAGCTTCCCTTCGTCAGTCCGGACGCCTCACAAACATCCTCGATCCGCGTGGCGCTGTACCCCTTGCTGCGAATCACCTGTAGAGCTGCCTGCAGGATGCGCGTCTTGGATTCGTGTCGGGATTCGATTCTGGTCTCGATGTTTACATCCCTGTTCTTGCTCACATCGACAACATACCTATTAGTTGGTATGTTGTCAAGATAAATATCGTAACGAGTGTAAGCTGCTTGTTTTCAATTCATTGGAAATGGAGTTCGCATCGTCTCTTGAATTGGTCGGAGTTCATTTGCGCGTGCGTAAAACATTAACCCTGCGCCGTTGGAAGATTGCAAGGACTCTACCCGGTGCCTATAATCTGGAGTCTTGGCGGTCTTGCTTGCATGTCTTACAAGCTCTTCTAAAGTGGCCGCCTTAGACTTCTTCGGGTTCAAACGGGCGCGACCCGAATACTGAAACAATCGGCGTCGGCACAATTATTTGCTGGCGTTAAGAGTTGATGACGCGCGAATAGCAAATCTCCCAGATTACGACTCATCAAGTTAGACAGATCGCTCCCAGGCCGACCGAGGAAGAAAGATAGATCTCAGCCGAGGCGCGTCTTAGCTCGACGTTGAATTCCTCTGCAAAAGTCGGGGACGGCGCGGGACGTCCGCCCACCGACGTTTGCCAAACCATTTCACCCGGGAACAAAGGAGATGACTTATGGACCGGATGCTCGTGGTCGTTTTTGACAACGAAACCAGCGCCTATCAAGGGAAGAGCGCTCTTCAGGAACTTGCGAGCGAAGGCAACATCGGTGTATACGCCTATGCGGTTCTTGCGAAGAAAGCGGATGGTACAGCAACCATAAAGCAAGGGGATGACTCGGGACCGATCGGCACCTTGGTGGGAACAACCTTTGGAAGCCTGATCGGTCTGTTGGCAGGGCCCGTGGGAGTGGTCGCTGGCGCGGCCGCGGGCATGAGTGCCGGGGCGTTTGCGGACCTCTCAAATGAATCGTTAGGAGCAGACTTTCTCGACGACGTCACAAAGACGCTGAAGCCGAATAAAGTAGCGTTGGTCGCCGAAATCGACGAAGAGTGGGTCACCCCGGTGGACACTCGCATGGAAGCAATCGGCGGGACCGTGTTTAGACGCTCTGTTGCTGACGTGCAAGACAAGGTTCATGACGAGCACATCGCTGCCATGAAAGCCGACCTCGCTCAGATGAAGGCGGAACATGCTCAGGCCAGGGCAGATCGGAAAGCGAAGCTTCAGGAAAAAATCAACGCTCTCGACACCAGGATCCAGGCCCAATTGGAAAAGGCTAAGCTGCGGCGTGACGCAGCGATGGTTCAAGCAAAGGCAAAAGCCGACGTACAGAGTGTGAAGGCCGCCGCCGCTAGGGCCAGGGCATCGTAGAGTCGAATCGCATTGCTTCTGGAACCTGCGCCGATCTTCAGAGATATCGACGTGCGCCAGGTTCTGCGTGGCGCGCTTGCGGCATTGCTCAAGCATGACATCTATCCTTGTGCGCAAGAAGGGGCCTCTATCGAGGCAGCATCACATCAGGTCGCGGCAGATGTCCTCGCTGAAGCTTGCCAAGATTGCAAGTTGGTGTGTCGTGGGCAATCTGGAGTTACCTTGTCGACACTATCGCACTCAGAAATCCTGAAGCTCGGCCAGGGCCCTCAAATCTGCGCTCTCACGCTGTCGGCTTGTCGGACGGAGGCAGGGCTGCGAGAACGAACTGCGCGAACTCTGCGCTGTATCGATCGAGCAACTCCTCACCCTCCCGGTCGATTTTCAGGAAACCGAGGAAACCGGGGACCGACGGAACGTTTCCAATTTCTGAACGAATTGAAAGTGGTGAACGTCCCGCCTCTCCCCAGCTTTTTATGCATTTCTGGTAGGTCGACACCGCTGAAACTCCGGCATCTTCTTTCGGTGTAAGTCTCCTTGATTCAGCGACCGGAATTGGTTACCGGATCGCGCCTTGTCACAGCGAGGCGACGGTACGCGATAGCGTGACGACATCCGAGAGGTTCACTTCCGCTTTCGTTAACCCATGAACCGAGGAGGAAACAAAAACCATGCAAACTGTACTCATCACCGGTTGCTCTTCTGGCTACGGCCTCGCGACCGCCCGCCACTTTCACGCGCAGGGCTGGAACGTGATCGCCACCATGCGAACGCCGCGCGAAGATGTTCTGCCTCGGTCGAACCGGCTGCGCGTGCCGGCGCTCGATGTAACGAAGTCCGAGAGCATTGCGGCGGTGCTTGAGGCGTGTGGCCCCATCGACGTGCTCGTTAACAATGCGGGTATCGGCATCGTCGGCGCCTTCGAGGCCACGCCAATGAGCACAGTCCGCGAGGTGTTCGAGACCAACACGTTCGGAGTGATGGCGATGACGCAGGCGGTACTGCCCCAGTTCCGCGCGCGGAGATCGGGCGTTGTGGTGAACGTGACTTCAAGCGTGACGCTGGCGCGGATGCCGTTGGCGGCTGCGTACACCGCGAGCAAGGCGGCGATTGAAGGGTTCACCGGGTCGCTCGCTCTCGAACTCCAGTACTTTAATGTGCAGGCTAAACTGGTGGAGCCGGGCTACGGCCCAACAACAAGCTTTACAAGCAATGGTGGGGCGCGCATGGCTGGGCTGATTCCTGCGGCGTACTTGCCATTCGCGGAGCCTATCTTCTCTTCATTTGCGCACCCGACAGCGGTGACGACCGAGTCAGACGTGGCCGAGGCGGTGTGGCGTGCCGCGAACGATACGACTGGGCAACTTCGATTCCCAGCGGGTGCCGACGCGGTAGCACTGGCTCAGTCGAGATAAACGTCGATGGCGCCCATCGCACTCAGAAATCATGAAGCTCGGCCAGGACTTGGCTGTTCTGTCACTTGTCGCCCGGCTTTCAAATCTCTGCCTCACGCCGTTGGCTTATCGGGCGGAGGGAGGGCCGCCAGAAACCGTTGCGCGAACTCTGCGCTGTATCGGTCGAGCAGTTCCCTCACCCTTCCGGCATTCTCCGAACAGACGATGAGCCCCGCGTGGTGATGCTTCTTCATGCGCACTACAATTTCTGGTGCGTCGAAAGCACTGGTGTCGGGCTCTGCGGTTTTCGCCAGGCATAGCACGCTTCCGGCATATTTCTCCGTAAAGCTCGGCAACTCGTACGGCACACCACGCATATTGCCCACTTCGATTCGCGCCCATTCCCGCCACAGATTGATCCCAGTTGCAGTTTCGATGAGTTCGGATATGAACGCCCCGCCGACACGCGCCGCGATTTCGAGAAAGTAGAATCGTCCATCCTCCTGGGCGCGAATGTACTCCGCATGGGTGACGCCGCGCGCCATCCCCAGGTCTGGCGCCAGACGCGCGTTGAGTGCTGTCAGCTCCCTCCATTCCCGGCTGTTGCGGTCCACGGTTCGGGTCGTAAATACACCGCCCTCGTGCATCACCTGCATGGGCGGCTTTCCATATTGGTGCACTACGGAAAACACCACCTTGTGCTCGCTGATGATGGAGTCGACGTGGAAAATGTCGCCAGGCACGAACTGTTCGAGCAGGTAGTTTGTCTGCAGATCGCGGAGTTCTTCGAGCGTCCGCCAGAGTTGTTCGGGCTCGTAAATCTTGCGAATACCCAGAGCCGAGGCCTCCGCGCGCGGTTTCAACAGCCATGGCCCGTGGATGCGCTTTCATGTAGGCGCGCAGCTCGTCGTAGTTCAGCACGCGGCAGAACTCCGGGACGAGAAAGCCGGATTCGCTGGCGCCGGTGCGCATGGCCAGCTTGTCGCGGTAGTAGGCCGTGGATGTGACGCCCATGCCGGGAATGCGCGTGTGCTCGCGAATCTTCGCCGCCGCGTCGAGATCGAACTCATCTAGCGCGATCACGCGATCAAAATGGCGGCCGCGGCACATCCAGCAAACGGTCCTGATTAGTTCATCGACCGTAAAGTTGTCCGCGCATAAAGGCGATGTCTTCGAGAACTTCGTGCGGCCACGCCGCATCGCGCAGCTTCTCTACCGTCAGCAGCGTCGGCTTCACACCCATTTCGGCGCACTGCCGCATGAAGTCCTGACCTTTTTCGTAGCTGGCAATGCAGAGAAATCGGTGTATGGCGTCCGGCATTTTTCCTCCGGCATTTGGGGCCCGGGTGAGGATAGTTCTACCATAGATGCTGCAAGCAACTACGTGTACCGCCAGGAGCCCGATGCTTTCGGCAGACGCAATCGTCAAGCTGCACGATGAAACGACCACTGCATGGCACGCGCTCCCCGAAAGCGCCGAAGATTCCGTTCCTGCCGATTCCTGGCTGGCGCGGGTGGCCCGGCAGCACCGCGCCAACTTCGACCTCTGGCATATTGAGGACGAAGCCCGCACGCCCGGGGCCACCGACGCCCATCTCGCGGATGTAAAGCGGCGCATCGATCGCACCAACCAGTTACGCAACGACCTCGCCGAAGATCTGGACCGCACCCTGCTCGATTGGCTCGCTCCGCAGCGGTTGCCGGCAGAGGAGGCACCGCAGCACTCTGAATCACCCGGGCTGATCATCGACCGGCTTTCCATTCTCGCGTTGAAGCTTTATCACACGCGCGAAGAGGCCAACCGCACCGATTGTGCGCCCGGTCACGCCGATCGCAATATTGCGCGCCTCGGCATCCTTACCGAGCAGCGCGCCGACCTTGCCCGATGCCTTGATCTCATGTGGAGGGAGACGCTGGCCGGCACGCGGCGCTTCAAACTTTACCGGCAGCTCAAGATGTACAACGACCCCACGCTCAACCCGGCAATCTATCGCAATTTACAATCGGAGCGCGGTCGCTGATCGTCTTTAGGCCGCACCCATTGACGAGAAACGGGGTTATCGGTATAAAGAGGGCCTAAGTAGTAAGAATCGCAAACTTGATGATCCTGCCGGAATCATCCGGTTCAACCTTGGCACTTAAGAACGGACGCCCCCCATTAAATCCATGACGCAAGAGGCAAAATCCGCGGCGGGAAGCCGCAAGAAATCTCCCCCAGCGGCTGTCAGGCCAGGCAGTCACTCGAGCACGGCAACGGGGCCTGTCTTTACGCAGTACCAGGCCGCCGTACAGCTCGTGCAGCAGGGCAAATATGAGAAGGCCATCGTTGCCTTCGAAAAGGTGCTGCCCGCCGCTCCACCCGAGATCGTGGAACGCTGCAGGATGTACATCAGCACGTGCCGCCGTCAGATCGATAAGCAAGGCCTGGCGTTTCTCACGCACGGCGAGCGCTACGACTATGCGGTATCGCAGATCAATGCCGGCGATTTCGAGGAGGCAGCCAATCAGCTCAAAGGCATCCTGGCCGACGACCCAGGCGCTGACTTCGCCTTTTACGGGCTGGCGTTGCTTTATTCCATCACCGGCAAGACGCAGGACTGCCTGGACAGCCTTGCGCAGGCCATTGAGCTGAATCCCAAAAACCGCCTCCAGGCGCGGTCCGACAACGACTTCCAGAGCATGGTTGACGACCCTCGCTTCACCGAGTTGCTGTATCCTGAACTTCCGTAGGGCAATTATCTTGTCCTCAGGCCTTGTGTGACTCCAGTTTCGTCCGCGAAGTTCGCTTCACCGCAGCGCGGCGCCTCTGAGCCAAATGCTCAGGCGCCTGAAGTCTCTCCCTCCTCCGCGCCACTCCGTGTGGTTGCAATTGGAGGCGGCACTGGCCTTTCGACCCTGCTGCGCGGATTGCGGCGCCATGTTGCGTTTCCCGACTGGCCCACGGCAGAGCCCTGTCACATTTCGGATCTCGCAGCGGTCGTCACCGTTACCGACGATGGCGGTTCTTCCGGCCGCCTGCGCCAGGACTTCAACATGCTGCCGCCCGGCGATCTGCGCAACTGCATGGTTGCCCTCAGCGCCGAAGAAGACCTGCTATCAAAACTCTTCGCGTACCGGTTCAAAGCCGGAAAGGGGCTCGGCGGACACAACTTCGGCAATCTCTTCGTCGCAGCCTTGACCGACATCACCGGAGATTTCGCTCACGCCATCAAGCTGGCCTCGAAGATTCTGGCGACTCGCGGGCACATCTACCCGGCAACCACGACAAACGCGACCCTCATTGCCCATATGGAAGATGGATCGATTGTTCGCGGCGAAACCAGCATCACTGCCAGCAAGCAGCGCATCGCCGAGCTCATGATCGATCCGCCGGACGCAGCGGCCATGCCCGAAACGCTGGAGGCGATCGAACGCGCCGACTTGATCACGGTGGGACCGGGCTCGCTTTATACCTCCCTCATCACCAATCTGCTGGTGCAGGGTATCCCCACCGCGCTGGCTGAAGCCAAAGGCGTGCGCGTCTACATCTGCAACCTGATGACCCAGGCCAACGAGAGTCTTGGGCTCACGGCGTCGGAGCATATCGAGCGCATCTACGAGCACACGCGTGCGTCCGTCTTCGACTACGCCATCCTGAATACCGCGCCCTTCTCGCCGGAGACGCTGGCGCGCTATGCGGCCGAACATGCATCGCCGATTGAGGTGGATGTCGAACGCATCGAGAAGCTCGGTGTCCGATGCATCACGGGCGACTTCGCCAGCGAAGAAAACGTAGTGCGCCACGCCGCCAATCGCGTCACCGGCGCGCTGCTGGCGCTAGGGCACAGCAGATCCTAATTCACGAGTGACCCGCCACCAAAGCCGAGGAAACTCTCTCCCCTGTCAATTGTTGCAGTTCTGCTAACGCCTTGTTTCTGTTTCAAATCAGACAGGCGAAGACGCCTCGCATCCTCGGGAAGAGAGCCCGTTTATGAAGAATGCGTCAAATAGAGGTCTATCGAGTAGAGGACTATCGAGGCGTCAGTTACTACAACTGGGAATGGCCACCACAGCGGCTGCGTTGCTGCCAGGTGGCGTTGAGTTTGCCTTTGCACCGCGGGCATATGCTCAAGGGCAGGAGCCTTTGTCTTCCTGGAATAACAGTGCAGCGAAGAAGGCGATCGTGGATTTCGTTCACTCTACAACTGTCAGCTCAAGTCCGAGATTTGTCCCGCCTGAACAACGCATCGCTACGTTCGATCAGGATGGGACTCTCTGGGTCGAGCAGCCGATGTACAGCCAGGTCGTCTATTGCTTCGATCGCGTGCCTGCACTTGTCAAAGCCAAACCGGAGCTGGCCAACGTCGAGCCTTTCAAGACCGTGATGAAAGGCGACCGCGCAGCGATCGCGAAGCTGCCGACACCGCAGCTGATGAAGGTTCTCGCTGCCACTCTCACGGGCATGAGTGTCGATGAATTCGAAGACCAGGTGAAACATTGGCTTGAAACTGCCCGCGATCCGCGCTGGAAGAAACCATACACCCAGCTCACCTATGAACCCATGATCGAGCTGCTGCAATACTTCCGCAACAACGGATATAGGACCTACATTGTTACCGGAGGCGGCCAGGATTTCGTGCGTGTGTACTCAGAGCGCGTGTACGACATTCCTCCTGAGCAAGTCGTTGGAAGCGTTGGTGGCACCACTTTCGGCTACGACTCCAAGGGAAGACCGTTCCTTACCAAGGATCCAAAGCTCCTCCTCAATGACGACAAAGCCGGGAAGCCGGAGGGCATCCACTTGATGATCGGACGCCGGCCATTCGCTGCGTTCGGCAACTCGGTCGGCGACAAGCAGATGCTCGAATATACAAAAGCCGGTGAGGGCGAACGGCTTGCGATGCTCGTATTGCACGACGACAGCCAACGTGAGTATGCGTACGGTCCCGCGCGGGGCCTGCCCGACAGCAGGATCGGGACATTCACGCAGGCACTCTACGACGAAGCGAAATCAAAGGGCTGGATCGTCATCAGCATGAAGAACGACTGGAACCGCATCTTCGCCTTCAACACCTAGTGTAGTGTCTCAAGCAGATCGTCTTTTATTGAGTGCGGTCTGGGCGCGAGTGACCTTTTCGAGGATGTCGTTTGCCTTGGCGGTCCATATGAAGGGCTTTGGGTTCTTGTTGTGGGCGTCGATGTAGTCGCCGATGGCGGTGATGAGTTGTTCCAGATCCTGGAAGACGCCGCGCCGGATGCGGTTGTGGGTGAGGTCGCGGAAGAAACGCTCGATCATGTTGAGCCATGAGGCCGAAGTTGGCGTGAAGCGAACATGGAAGCGTTTGTGGGTTTGCAGCCAGCGTTGAACGCGCGCATGCTTGTGGGTCGCATAGTTATCGCAGATCAGATAAATTTGCTTGTTGGCCGGGATCGTCTGATCGATCATGCGCAGAAACTTCAGCCATTCCTGATGGCGGTGCTTCTCCTGGCACAGGCCGAATACTTCGCCGTTGGCGGTGTTTAATGCGGCGAACAACGTGGTCGTGCCGTTGCGTTTGTAATCGTGGGTCATGGTGGCGCCGCGGCCCTTCTTCATCGGCAGCCCGGGCTGAGTGCGATCCAGTGCCTGTATCTGGCTCTTCTCATCCACACACAACACCAGCGCATGCTCTGGCGGATTGAGATATAACCCGACGATGGCTTCCAGTTTATCGGCGAAGTTCGGATCGTTGCTGACCTTGAAGCTTTCCACGCGATGTGGCTTCAGACCGCTGGCCCGCCAGATGCGCGACACCGAAGCTTTGGAAATGCCCATCTCCCGCGCCATGGTGCGCGTGGACCAGTGCGTCGCATTGGCCGGAGTGCTCTGGGTGGTCTTTTCGATCAAGCAAGCCCTGGAGATCGACTCCGAGCGACCGGGCCGAGGCGCATCTTTCAAAAGACCTTCGATGCCCTGTTCGATAAACCGCCCCCGCCAAAGTGCCGCCATGCGGGGAGCAACATCCAGCGCCATTGCAATCTGTTTGTTCTGGAGCCCTTCGGACGCAAGCAAAACGATGCGGCTGCGCAGCACCACGCGTGCCTGTGTGGAGCGCCCGCGCGACTGCCGCTCCAACTTCCGCCGCACCTCTTCACTAAGAACAATGGGCTCCGCTACACGCATATCCAAGTCTCCTCATCATAAGAGAAGGCTCGATCCATAAATGATTCTATTAATGAGACACTACACTAGGAGTCGTCACTCCGATTGATCAGAGCGATATTCAGGGCTGATTTTTGTCTTCAAAAGGCAATGGTTATACCCTGAGAACTGCAAACGAGAATGAGACCCGCGAGATTCCCACGCTCCCTGATCGCCCTTCTGTTCGTCTGGTCTCTCTCCGCTCTCGCGCAGGACCTTCCCCCGGCAGCACTGCCCGACATCCAGGCCGTGAACAACCTCGGCACAGATCTCTTCCTGCAGTCCGGCTCCACGGGTATGGTTCTCGTCGTCGTTCGTGACAATCAGGTCTTCTTCCACGGATACGGCGAAACCGCGCCCAACTCCCACCAGATTCCCACCCAGGACTCTCTGCTGCGGCTCTGCTCACTCACAAAGATCTTCACCACCGACGTCCTGACCAAGCTCGTGGCGGAGAAGACCGTGCACCTCGACGACACTCTCCAGCGCTACGCCCCGCCGGGCAAGGTTGTGCCCAAACGCATTCGTCCCATCACGCTCGCAGAATTGGCGACGCATACCTCCGGCCTGCCACGCGAATTGGGCAACGCCCCGCGCGACACGGCGCACTTCACCTTTCCCGACTACCGCACCCGTTGGCGCTGGCTGCCCAATCAACGTCTCCGCAGCACTCCCGGCACCTCCGCGCTCTACTCAAACGTAGCCTTCGATTTGCTCAGCGATGCTCTCCAGTCCGCGACACACAGGCAGTACGCCGCGTTGCTTGCCGAGCGCACTCTCAACCCGCTCCACATGCAGCAGACAACTTTCTTTCCCAACGCAGAGCAATGTAGACATTTGCTGATCGGCGCCCACGACGACGGACCCTGCACAACAACCGAGGCCACCGCTGGAAGCTCCGGCCTCTATTCCACCGCAGGCGATATGGCGATCTGGCTCAAATATCTCCTCCGCACTGATGTTCCAGACAGTTCCGGACAGGGCACTTCCGCTCAGTCCATCTACATCCTTCCTGCCGACCTGGTCCGCCAAAAAGGGCTCGACCACGCCGGCGAGCCCACTGGCGTCGGCCTTGGCTGGATTCACATTCTGCCGGCTGACTCTCCTTCACACATCATCGAGAAGACCGGCGGCGGAGCCGGCTTCGAAACGTATATCGCCATCAATCACTCCCGCAACACCGCCATCTTTGTGGCCGCCACCGACGGCCCTGTCTATACCCATCTAAATCTCTTCAACGCTGCCAACAAGTTTCTGCTAGCCGTTGCCGGCCTGCCGCCGCTCCCACCGCCGCCTCCCAAACCGGCAGCCAGGCGCACGCACCCTCGTCGGCATAGCTAGAGGGAGGAGCGTTTGCATCCCCTGTGGTTGAGCAGCCGAACTGAAGGCTCGTCGGAAACAATCGCCAATGCAGTCGCTCGGGGCGAAATCTGCTGAGAAGAGACCTGGTCCTGCCCATGCACAGTTGTCATCTTGAGCGAAGCAAAGCGGAGTCGAAAGATCTGCGGCTGTCTTTGTCACATCGGCAAAACCGCTATTCCCGGTACCATGCCAATGATGCTGGATCGAACCTATTTTGCATACATCGTCGCGAGCCGAAGCCACACACTCTATGTTGGCGTTACGGGCGACCTGCGCAAACGCATATTCGAGCACAAGTGGAAAGAGCACGACGGATTTACTGAGAAGTACAATTGCGATCGGCTCGTCTGGTTCGAGATTTTTCAAGATGTCGAAAAGGCCATTGCTCGCGAAAAGCAGCTCAAGCGATGGCGAAGAGAAAAGAAGATCGCCTTGATCGAGAAATCAAATCCGGCGTGGATCGATCTGAGCCGCGAATGGTATGAAGTGGAGCCCGCCGACTTGAAACGTGCAACAGATCGCATGTATTCCTAGAGGCAACCGCAGATCTTTCGACTCCGCTTTGCTTCGCTCAAGATGACAAGACAATTGGATAGCCGGCTCACAGCACCCTACCGGCAAACAGAATCCGACAGCGCTCACAAGTCATCCCTCGACCGTCCGCTACAAGTGCCCGCACGCCATGTAAATGTCGCGCCCGCGCGGGCGCTGTCGATATGTGGCTCTCCCTAACCATCCCCCTCCCTGTAACTCTTGAGAGTGCCCTCCGGCATCGAACTAGAGCAGCATGATCATGTCGCCAGCTCCGGCGATTCTTTTCAATGATTTGGAGGCACCGGTATGCGAATGCGTCGTCCATCCCTACTCCTCGCACTGCTGCTCGTGGCTTCATGCCCGGTCTTGGCGCAGGATCAGGCACCCACCGCCGCTCCCAGAAAACGCCCCACGCTCGGCCTGGTCCTCGAAGGCGGAGGCGCGCTCGGCCTGGCCCACGTCGGCGTCATCACATGGCTTGAAGAGCACCACATCCCTGTGAACTACGTCGCGGGCACCAGCATGGGCGGCCTCGTCGGTGGTGCCTACGCCACAGGCATCGGCGCATCCGGCCTCCGTCAGCTCGTCGCCGGCATCAACTGGGATGAAGTCATGTCCGGCAGGATCCCCTATCCGGACCTCTCCTTCCGCCGCAAGGAAGACGCGCGCGACTACCCCAACAACCTTGAGTTCGGCCTCCGGAATGGGGTTCAATTCCCTGCAGGATTCAATGCCGGCCAGCACGTGTCTCTCATCATCGACCGCTTCACCCTGCCCTACTCCGAAATCGGCAGCTTCAACGACCTTCCCATCCCCTTCGCCTGTGTCGCGACAAATCTCGTCACCGGCAAGGCTGAGGTCTTCCGCAGCGGCTCACTCTCCTCCGCACTGCGCGCCACCATGTCCATCCCCGGAGTCTTCACGCCCGTCACCGGCAAAAACGGCACATTCGCCGACGGAGGCCTGCTCAATAACATCCCAATCGATATCGCAAAAAAAATGGGCGCCGACATTGTCCTCGGTGTCCATCTCGAAACTGCACCGCTCAGTCCCGATGCCAAGCTCAATACCTTCGCGGTCCTCGACCGGTCAGTCGAGGTGATGATCAGCGCCAATGAGCTTCGCAGCATGGAAGACGCCGACCTCATGATCACCGTTCCGCTCTCGAAGTACAGCTCTATGGACTTCAAGCACGCAAAAGAAATCATCCAGGCAGGATACGAAGCCGCCGCAGCAAAAGAGAAAGTCCTCTCATCCTTCTCCGTCGACCAGGCTACCTGGGACCAGTACGTCGCAGCGCGTGATGCCAGGCGCAAGTCCATTCCCGTCCCCGAATTCGTCGCCATCTCCGGCCCCAACGGCGATCTCTCCCATCAGGTTCAGAGCCACATGTCTCCGATCGTTGGCAAACCTATCGACTTTGAGGAACTCAATCAGCGCATCCTCGAGTTGAACGGCCTCGGACGATTCTCCAGCGTCAACTACTCGCTCACCGAGAAGAACGGCGAGCAGGGCCTCACCATGGACACGAATGAAAAGTCGTATGCGCCGCCCCTTGTGCAGCCCCTCATCCTCATCGACGGCTCCAACTATGAGAACGCGCAATTCAACCTCGGCGCGCGGATTACATTTCTCGACGTCGGCGGTTTTCGATCCGAATGGCGCAATGACTTCATCCTCTTCTCGGAGTACGGCCTGCGCTCGGAGTACTATCACCCGTTCACGCCGAAGAGTCGCTGGTTCATCGCACCCAGAGGCTCCATCGACGATGTTCCGCTCTATATCTACGAAGAGAACACTCAGATCGCAACGTACCGCGCGAAAAGTGGCGCAGGCGGCGTCGACGTGGGCCGAATCTATGGAAGAAGCGGCGAACTCCGCATGGGGTATGAGGGAGGATGGCAGAAATATTCGCGCCAATCCGGCGATCCCACGCTCCCCACATTTTCTGGCGCATTCGGCGACATACGCCTTCAATACAAACTCGATCTCCTCGACGAAGCCGTCCTGCCCCGCCAGGGCCACTACATTCTCGGCGGTTTTCGCTGGACCAACACCAGCCCCATTGCGACCAATCAATACCCAGTCCTCGAAGGGACTTCGGTCAATTACTTCAAGGTCAGCGAACCATCTTCGTTCTTCATAAATGGATTTGGAGGGACCACCTTCAACTACGCAACCGGCCTCCCGCAATTCTCCCTCGGCGGCTCGGTGCGCCTGGTTGCTTACGGCCAAAACGAATTGTTGGTCGACAAATACTACCTGGGCCAAGCCGGCTACCTGCGCCGATTTGCCAAGCTGCCTCCACTCATCGGCAGCGGCATCTACGCCCTTGGCATGCTCGAAGGAGGTCAGATCTACGGCACTCCGCTCATTGGCCTCGGCAATCTCTCAAACGCCCCAGGCGACATCGCAGCCGCGGTCGTCGTCAAATCCATCTTTGGCCCCATGCAAATCGGCTATGCCTACGGCGAAAGCGACCACCACAAATTCTTCTTCCGCATCGGCCGCCTCTTCTGAACTTCCTGGCGTTTTGCTGAAAGCGCCTGGCCATACGCCATACAACGGCAAACAGAATTCGACGGTGGTCATACTCACCCCTCGACCGTTCGCTTCAACTGCCCGCACGCCGCGTAGATATCGCGCCCGCGCGGTCGCCGTAGGTAAACCGGCACTCCCCCGGCGGCCAGCGCTCGCCGAAACGTCTCGACAGCCACAGCCTGCGGCGTTTCATAAGCAATGCCCGGCCCGGGATTCCACGCAATCAGGTTCACCTTCGCCGGCAGTCCCGTACGCCGCACCAACCGCGCCACCTCTGCCGCATGTTGCGGTTGATCCGTCACGCCCCCGAGGAGCACGTACTCAAACGTGATGCGTTCGCGGGTTCGCAGCCGGATGCCGCGCACTGCATCGACTACAGCATCGATCGGCCACTTGCGATTAATCGGCATCACCTCGCTGCGAATCTCATCATTCGGCGCGTTCAGGCTGATGGCAAGCTTCGGACGCACCTCCAGGGGTTCCTCTGCGAACCGCTGGATCCCCGGCACAATCCCCGACGTGGACACCGTCATCCGTTGCGGACTCAATCCAACTTCTTCTACCAACAGCCGAACGGCCGCCATGAAGTTGTCGTAATTCAGGAACGGCTCGCCCATTCCCATGAAAACAAGATTCACGCGATCCTTGCCCACCTCGACCTTTTGCCGATCGAGCACCGCGACCACCTGCCCCGCAATCTCGCCCGCCGCAAGGTTGCGCTGCAATCCAAGCTTGGCCGTGAGGCAGAACTGGCAATTAACAGCGCAGCCTACCTGGCTGGAAACGCAAATGGTCGCCCGATCCCACCCTTTGCCCGACTCGTTGAGGCTTGCCGGAACTGGTCCAGAATCATCAGAACCGTCTCCCGCCTCGCCGTCATCGCCCTCGGGCATCCAGACTGTTTCCACGGTCAGCCCATCCGGCGCCCGCCCCTGCACCAGGTAGCGCTCCGTGCCATCCACTGACGTGAACACCTGGACGATCCGCGGCCGCCCTATCTGCCAACCCTCTTCAGCAATTTTTTGCCGCAGCGCCTTCGGCAAAGTAGTGATGACTTCAACATCAACAATCCTTTGGCGATAGATGGCCTCCGCTAACTGGCGTCCGCGCCACCTCGGCTCTCCCAGACCGACCATGCACTCGGTCAACTCAGCTGCATTCATGCCAAAAAAACTTCGCAGGCTTCCGCCCAGCCTGTTCTTAGCGTCTAATGGGAGGAGTTGTGAGTTCGCGGTCACGGCTGGGCTCAGCATAGAGCATTTTTACCTCCCTTGCAGGCTTCCCGCGATCTCTCCGGCAAATTGTTGTTAACCTTGACGCTCCCACACAGGCGGTGAACGGGCGGTGGTCCTCACCCGCTTCGCCTACAATCGAAATCGACCGAGTGACAATGACAAACCAGCGCAACCTTCGCCGTACTGTATTGCCCAACGGCCTGATCGTTCTGACCGAGCGCATGGACCACCTGCGCTCCGTGGCTATGGGCGTCTGGGTCAAGTCCGGCTCGCGCTGCGAGTCCGCAGAGATCAACGGCATCTCCCACTTCGTGGAACACATGCTTTTCAAAGGCACGCGCTCGCGCTCTGCGCTGAACATCGCCCGCGAAATGGACTCCATCGGCGGCAACCTCGATGCCTTCACCGGAAAAGAAACCATCTGCTTCAACGTCAAATCCTTAGCCGACCACGTGCCCATCGCTCTCGATGTGCTGGCCGACCTGGTTCTGAATCCCGTCTTCGCCTCCACCGAAATCGAGCGCGAACGTGGAGTCATCCTCGAAGAGATCAAGATCGACGAAGACAATCCGGACGTCCTGGTCCACGAGCTCTTCACCCAGAATTTCTGGAAGGACCATCCGCTCGGCAAGCCGATCCTCGGCACCACAAAAACCGTAGGCCGCCTCGATCAACAGAAGCTGATTGACTACCACACCGGACGTTTTCGCGGCGGAAACATGGTCTTCTCCGCAGCCGGAAACCTCGAGCACGACCAGTTTGTCCAGGCCGTTACGGACAAGTTCAACGCCTGCCGCCGGGCGAAGCCGATGCACGAGTTTCAGACACCGCAAGCCAGCGCTCGCATCCTGCTGCAAAACAAGAAGGCTCTCGAGCAGGTTCAACTTTGCATGGGTGTGCCCGCTCCGCCGATCACCGACGACAACCGCTACGCCACGCTGATCCTGAACACCATTCTTGGCAGCGGCATGAGTTCGCGCCTCTTCCAAACCATCCGCGAAGAGCGCGGCATGGCCTACGCCATCTACTCTGACCTCAGCCCGTACAGCGATACCGGATCGCTCTGCGTCTATGCCGGTACTTCGGCAAGCAAGGCGCTCGAGGTCATCGACCTGGTACTCGCCGAATTCCGTAACCTGAAAGAAGTTCCTCTCAGCGACGAAGAACTGACCCGCGCCAAGGATCAGCTCAAGGGCAACATCCTCATGGGCCTCGAGAGCTCGAATTCGCGCATGGCCAACCTTGCCCGGCAGGAGATGTACTTCCACCAGTTCTTCACGGCGGAGGAAGTTATCGCCCGCATTGAAGCCGTGGATGCCGCGCAGATACAGACGATGGCGCAGCGCCTTTTCGTTCCCGACCGCATCGCCGTCACGCTGCTTGGCCGCCTCAGCGGCATCAAGCTCAATCGCGAGCGGCTGGTGTGCTAGACGCAGTTCACAGTTCTAAGTTCACAGTTCTAAGTTAAAAAGCTGAGACAAGGCGGTCGAGAACTCTGAACTTAGAACTGCGAACTCAGAACTGGAATCCTGCTCCACAGGATTCCCGAGCGTTCCATTTCCCTTCTGCGTCTGTAAGTTGTAGGATTTTGTCGTGTGGGGCAGTGCGTTTGTCTGCTCCCAGAAGCTTGGGGTTCACATGAATTGCACGTTTTCAATCTTTTGCCAAACGGCGCCGCGCCGCTGGCCGGGCAGACAGGTCTTCGTCTGCTGGTTTCACGCTTGATGGAACTGCTGATTGTTATCTCCATCATTGTCATCCTGATGCTCATCGCGATTCCCACCGCGAACACCATCCGGAAGCACACCAACGAAGTGTCCGCACAAAAGTCGCTGCAGACTCTTGAGCAGGCCCAATCGATGTACGTGACCAACTATCCCGTCACTGGCTTCGCGTGCACGTTGCAGGCGCTCGCCGGAGATCCCGGTTCCGGGCGCCCAGCGCGACCTCGGCCCAGTTCGTGCCGGGCCAGCTCGCCACCGGCATCAAAGACGGCTACATCTTCAACATCACCAACTGCGTGAAGTCGACGGCGAACAACAGCGAGCGCGTCACCAGCTACACCCTGACCGCCGTGCCTGCGACTGCTGGCAAAACCGGGCGATCGCGGCTTCTGCATTGAAGCGGGCGGCGCCATCAAGGCCGATCCCGCCGGCGGCACCAACTGCACCCAGATGGTGCAATGACCATCGTCAACGGCAAAAATAGCGATGAGGTCATCCTGAGCGAAGGTCGCGAAGCGAACGAGCCGGAGGATCTGCGGTTGTTCTTCGGGACTTCTCAATTGCCAGGAAAAGGGCTTCCCATCCGAGCGCCTCTTGCGGCCGGGGTGGGAAACCACGGACTCATCAAGCTCCTGTTTGTTGCTTTCTCGTCTGCTCGGGTTCTCGGGCCTCTCGTCAAGTCGCAGCCCAACAACTCCAGCCCACCGCCCACAACATCGCCCAACGCGTCGACCGCCACTACAATCAGCTGCACTCCCTTAAGGCCGAATTCACCGAGAGCTACGAGGGTCTCGGCCGCGCCCGCATCGAGAGCGGCACACTCCTGCTTCTTAAGCCCGGCCGCATGCGTTGGGATTATTCGAACCCTGCCGGCAAAGTCTTCCTCCTCGACGGCAAATTGCCTGGTTCTACTCCAAGGGCGACCCGCAGGTGCAGCGCATCGGCGCCAAGGAACTTGATGATCTGCGCTCGCCCTTACGCTTTCTACTCGGCCACACCCAGCTCGAAAAAGAAATCGATCACCTGGCCGTGACACCCGCCGTAAACGCCAGCTTCATCCTCGCCGGTGTTCCTCACGGACAGGAGAAACGCGTGCAGCGCCTCGCCCTCACCGTCACCGCCGATGGAGTCATAACAGCGATCGAGATTCAGGAAACCGACGGCGCCGAGACCCGCTTCATCTTCACCGGCGAGCAGCCCAATGTTCCGATCGCGCCGGCAACATTCCACTTCACCCCGCCTCCTGGAGTCCCCGTAGTCGACGCTCTGCCGCCCGTCTAAATCAAGAATCCGAGCGCGTGGGCGCGAGGGAATTCTGACCGATGAACAAAGAATCTCGGTCAAGTCGCCCCCAATCGCCACAATTTCACGCCGGCCGTCTGCAAATCGCCGCGCCATCGCGCAACTCCGCGAGCACTTCCGTTTGCTTCTTGGCAATTCAAAGACAAAGAAGGCGCGCTAGACGAGAAACGCGCCCGTCTTCGGGGAATGCTATCCGTCTTCCTTACGCTTTAGTACCCGTAATACGCCGTGCGATACGCCATTGAGTTCGGGTACACCATCGTTCTCGGTGGTGACCACATGGCGACAACCGGCGGACCGTACATATACACAGGCACCGGCGGTGGAGGCGGAACTGCATACACATACACAATCGGCGCTGGTTGTACGTACACAGGCATCACTTGCACGTAGGCTTGAACCGGTGCCGGCGGAACATACGACTGTTGCGGCGGCTGATATTGCTGTTGGCGGCGGCTGATATTGCTGTGGCGGCGGTTGATACGCAGGCGGCTGCTGGTAAGCTGGCGGATCGTACTGCGCGACCTGCGGCCGCGGCTGCTCCTGCGGAGGATCGTTGTAGGCGCTTGGCTCGCGACGGTAGAGACCCGAAGGGTCACGATCCGGTTCGTCCGTCTCGGGAACTTCCATGTCGTCCATCACTTTCAGCGTGAGCCGCGTCTCCGTCTTTAACGTCGGACGCGGTCCGCGCCGCGGCAGATTCAGCAGGTCAATCGGCCACAGGATCGGGATCGACCACTCCACGATGTCGCGCGTGCGATGGCCCTTCCCCAGGATTCTTCCCTGCGGATCCACGGCGTAGCCAGGTACGTCCACCACTTTTGCCGTCACGGGGATCACGGTGCGTGGCTCGATCACCATGAGATCGAACTTCAGTTCCATCCATCCCTTGCCGACAAAATGCCCCGGATCTTTGTAATCTTCAAATCGACCCTCCAGGTAAGTGTTAAACGGCAGGCGGGCAGAGCCATTGCGCGTCCTCATGCTTGCCTGGCAAAGCACCGGATCGCCAATGGCCGTGGTCTTCGAAGACAACTTCGTTTCGGAGACCGTGCAGCTTATAAGAGAGCCGGCAGGCAAAATCTGCCTGCTGGCATGTCCTGCAAGCGCCGGAGTGAGCAAGAGTGTACAGAGAGCGAGGTGAACGCTCTTCATCGAAGGCCTCCTGGTTCGACAGACTCTCCGCAGAGAGTCGGCTGATGCTACTTGTTCAGGAAGAGATCACCGGAAGACCGGGCAGTCTTGCCCTGTGCTGCATCGAGAAGTGCTGCAAGCCTCGCTTAAATTGAACAGCTGCCCAAGTGGTGAGTGCCGATTTTGGATCGGAATTTGCCGCAGAAGCTACCTGCGCGAAGATTGGGGGGACGTCCGTCGCGCTCCGAACAACTGTGGCTGTGCAGGATTCTGATGCAAACCGAGCAGAATCCGTTGCCAAGCGATGACACCAGCAGTTTTCGAAAGTTGCGGAGGAGAAAAAATATTCCAGTCGGCTTCAGCGGAATCCGCGAACCGCAGGACTCATCGGCTCTCCATGGCCTTGGAAGCATTCTGCGGTGTGCCCCATTCATCGTGGCATCATCGCGATGAGTGGGTCTTTGAGAAGAGAACCAGCTCTGACTGACATCTGATCCCTGACCGCTGACCAATATCCACTATTCGTACCTCAGCGCTTCAATCGGATCCAGGTTCGCCGCGCGAATCGCCGGAATCATTCCGCTCACCAGCCCCGTCACAATCAGGATCGTCGTCGCCACAACCACCGAGGTCGGTGAAATCAGCAGCTGGATATCCGCATTTTCGGCATGCTGCGCAAGCTCGCTATAGAACGGAATGCGTCCGATCATCAGCGATACCACGTAGGCAAGCCCGATTCCTCCGATCCCGCCAATGCCCGTGATCACCATTGCCTCGGCCAGAAATTGCGTAAGGATGTGCCTCTTCTGCGCGCCGAGCGCCTTCTCTACGCCGATCTCACGCGTACGCTGCTGCACCGCGACCAGCATGATGTTCATCAGCCCGATGCCCGCGATGCCCAGCGTAAGCGCGCCGACGAGGGAGAGCAGCACTTGAAGCGCCAGCGACAGGATGCTGAACTGATGCAGCTCCGTCATCAGGTTGGCGACGTAGATTGCGTTGTGGTCTGAAGGTCTGAAGTGGTGCGCCGCGCCCAGCACGTTGCGCATGTTCTGCTCAGTGAGTTCGTAGTTGCCTTCGTAGTTGTACCAGATTCCGCCCAGGTACTTTGTATCGGCGAGGTCGCTCATGGTACTGAATGGCACATAGATCTGCCGGTTGCGGTCGCTGTCTTCGCCCTCCTGCATCTTCGGGCTGAGCACTCCGATAATCGTGAACAAAACGCCATTCAACCGAATCGTCTGCCCCACCGCCCATCCGCCCGAAAACAGCTTGGTTTTGGATTCTGACCCGATCACGCAGACGTGCGCCCTCTGCTGTTCCTCCTGCCCGTTGAAGAAGCGCCCCGCATCAGTGTCGAGTTTCCAGATGTCCTGAAACACCGGCATCACGCCGTTCGCCGTCCAAGTATAGGTGTGGAGATCGTTCTGCACCGTCACATCTTTATAGGCAGCGGGCGAAATGTGATTGATACCGGGAACGCTGGCGATGATGCGGTCCACATCGTCTTGCGTAAACTGCACCTTTACGCCCGACTTCTCCCCTCCCGCCTGTTCGCTGGTCCGGCCCGGAAAAACCCCGATAATGTTGGTGCCCCATTGCGCGAAGATCGCCTCGATCGCCCGGCTGAATCCCGCTCCATAGGCCAGCAGCAACACCACCGTCGCAATCCCCCATGCCATCCCGATCATGGTGATGGCGGTGCGGCGGCGGTTGTAGATCATCGCCTCCCAAGCCTGACCCAGTATGTCCTTCAGCATCTCTTCTCCAAGCTTTCAGCTATCAGCCTTCAGCTATTAGCTCTTTTCTGACACCACGCGCTGTATCGACTTGCGCGTGCCTGCCGTTTGAGTCTGCCGCAAAAGCAAAACCTACATCGAACCACGCAGACAAGCTGAAGGCTGATCGCTGACTGCTGAAAGCTGGCTTCTCAATCCTTCCTCAACGCCTCTACCGGATCCATCTGCGCAGCCTTGCTCGCCGGATAAAGACCGGCCGCGATCCCGCTCAGTACCAGCGTCCCCATGGCCAGCGCCGCAGACCACGGAACCAGCCGTGGCGGATCCCAGCCCGGCATCTTGCCGGTCAGCAGCGCCTGCAGCACCGCCATCAGCCCCGCGGAGCCCGCAATCCCAATCGCACCACTCACCGCTGTTAGCAGCAGACCCTCCCAGAAGAATTGGCCCATGATTGTTTTTTTGGTTGCGCCCAGCGCCTTGCGCAACCCAATCTCGCTGGTCCGCTCCGACACCGAAACCAGCATGATGTTGATAATGCCCACCGCACCCAGACCCAGCGTTACGATTCCCACGCCGCCCAGAAAAATATCCATCGCGTTGAAGATTGCGCCGACCATCTTCATCTCCTTGATGGTGTCCCACTCCTGATAAGCGTCCTTCAACGAGGGATCGAATCCATGGCGCGCGCCGATTAGGCGATGCATGGCCGCCACCGCTGCCGTCGCATCTCCCGGTTTCGTCGGCTGGTATTGGATCGAGGTCAGCGCGTCCTTGGCGATGTTGTCGCCCTTCAGCGGATAGAGCTCCAGCATCGTCGTGACGGGAATGTAAACCTTCTGATCGTCGTAGTCCTGGTTGCCGCGGCTGATCTTTTCGACCGCACCCACGATCTGGAACTCGGTGCCATTGATGGTGATCGCCTCACCCACCATCGGCCGCCCCGGGAACAGCAGCATCGCAGCCTTCGAGCCCAGGACGGCTACGCGACGCCGGTCGCTGACGTCCGCATCATTGATAAAGCGCCCCTGCGCCATGGGAATGTAGCGCACCGACGTGTAGTTGGGCCACACACCCATCACATGGCTAGAAGTGTTGCTGAACTGGCTCACTTCATAAAGGTCCGAGCGCGACAGCTCAACCGTGACGGCGCGCAGCTCCGGCAACTGCTTTGCGGCCTCAGCATCGGCCAGCGACAGCTGATAAGGACGCATCCCCGTGTGCTGATTGGCGACAGCGGGGATGGTCCCGTTCCACATCATCACCAGGTCGTTGCCCAGCTTCGCCAGGTTGCGATGCTGCCCCGACCGGAATCCCTCACCCAGACCCACAAGCACCAGCAGCGAGCCCACGCCCCACGCAATCCCGAACATGGTCAGAAAGCTGCGCAGCTTGTTCGCTGCGATGGCCCTGAAAACCTCGCTGAGCGTGTCTGTAAACCTCTGCATAATCCTTCGACGCTGTCCAATGATTTCCGGGTAATGGAATGTGACGAATTGCCGCCTTCCAAGGCCCGGTTTGAACACCTGCATGAAAGTACGCTCAGGCGCGCATTTCAGTTCCCGAACCCGCTGACGGGTCCAATAACATCTCTCGCGGCAACAACCGGATCGGAGATGTTAACGAGGTCTAACTTCACAGCGGGGTGCAACCCGAACCCGAAACCCGCTCACCGTCGAACAAGGGCCCGAAAAACCACTACAGATAGAATGTCAATCATGCTAGCGTCCCTCGGAATACGGGAGTTTTCATCCGGTATTTCTGCACGCGCAACAGAGTCCAGACAGAGGGGGCGTGCCGTAGCCATACTTGCTGCTGGGAGTGTCTTCCTATGCCTTGTCTTTCATTCCACTTCCAATTCGCAGACGTATTTGTACGTTATGGGCGGAATCTGCGCACTGGTGATAGTGAGGGATATCGTTTCTGCTCTGCGCGGCACAGCTGTAGAGCTACGCGTCACCAACCTCGAATTCGTCAGTTCTGGCCACGCACCCGAAGACTATAGACCCTCGACAATCGCAAGAGCAGACATCTACAACCTTGAGTATCGCGAAGCCTCTGGTGGCGGCGATTTCCCCGAGCTTCCTGAAGGGCTTTACGTCGAGCATCACAGCGCCGGACTTGGGCTGTGGAACAAGAGTACCTGCATTCTTCCCCACCTTGACAAGGCCCAGACCGAGCAGTTCATTCAAGCCATCTATCGCCGCTTTCCAGATACAGGCAAACTACCATCGACCGGAGCATTCGAACCATATCTGACTTCACTCAATCTGAATGCATCCGATAGGAAATAAATGAGCGACCGCCCGATTATGGTTTGATTTTGCCAACGTCAATTTTGCACCGGACTCTTCGTTTGGCTCGCTTTAAAATGTCCTTCCAGAGGCCATATGGAATCGACAGGCCATACTGCAGAAACCATCGCGCAGGCGTTCGTGCGCGCCATCAACCGGCAGGATGTGGACCGGTTGGCCGCGCTGATGTCGCCCGCTCATCGCTTCATTGACTCGCTGGGCAAAGTGATCGAAGGCCGCGAAAAAATGCGCGAGGGATGGGCCGCCTATTTCCGCATGGTCCCCGATTATGCCGTCGCGATCGAGGAGTTCTACCCCGGCGAACCGGTAGTCGTGATGCTTGGCATGGCCTCCGGAACCTACTCCCGCGATGGCAACCTCCATCCTGAAAACCGATGGCAGACGCCCGTAGCGATACGCGCGCTCATTGAAGATGGCCTGGTCGCCGAGTGGCGCGTCTACGCCGACAACGAGCCTATTCGCAAGGTGATGGCCAGTGGTAAATAGTTCGCCGAGCGGCCATGATCTCAGGCGACAGCAGAAGAGTCTATGGCACGTCACGCCCCGGAATCTGTTTCTAGTCTGCCGATCATGGCGCGCCAGCCCAATCCCCGGCTGCTCGATTACCTGGCTCCGTACGATCCCCGCATCGCGAGCCTTGCACTGGCGCTACGCGAAGTCGTCCTGGAAGAGGCACCCGAGGCAATCGAATCGCTCGTGAACGGGTATGCGGTCGTAATCGGCTTCTCCTTCACCGGCAAGCCGATGAAAGACGGGTTCTGCCACGTCGTGACCCACAAAAATTGTGTGAACCTTGGTTTCAACCGCGGTGCGTTGCTCGCCGATGCTGAAGGAATTCTGGAAGGCTCCGGCAAATTGATCCGGCATCTCAGAATTCAACAACCACGACGACCTCGACCGCCCTCTCGTGCGCCGCTTCCTTCGTGCCGCGATCGAACAGATCGGCCAAGTCGGCGGTCCGTCCCAGGGCCTATCCGCGAAAACCATGAAATCCGCGACAAAGCGTATCCGCCATCCAAAGTAACGCTCCTCTGCGCTCCCGACTAAATTGGTTGCAGCCCGGGCTGCGCCGTAAACCGTCTATGACAATGGGTCACCTCTCAATCTGGTTCTTGAGGGCTATCATGGGTTCGCAACCCAGATACGTTTTTTGCCGGGGAGAATTACTTATGAAACGTCCGATCGTTGCCATGTTCCTCTCGCTCGCGTGCGTGGTTCCGGTGATGGGGCAAGCAGATGATTCCGCAGCCACCCTGCGCGTCAATAGCCGAGCTGTCCTCGTGGATGTGATTGTCAGCGATTCCTCAGGCAAGCCGGTCACTGGGCTTTCCAAGGATGCCTTCAGCGTGACCGAACAGGGCAAGCCACAGACGATTTCATTTTTTGAGGAGAATGGCAACACGCCCCCGCCGCCGCCGGTCGCAATGCCCACCATGCCACCGGACATCTTCACAAATTTCTCTCCCTTTCCGCAGCCGCCGGCAGTGAATGTGCTTCTGCTGGACTCGCTGAACACGCACATGGAGAACCAAAGCTATGTCCACAAGCAGGCGCTGCGGTTCCTCAAGAGCGCGAAGCCGGGCACACGCATGGCCATCTTTACGATGGGACTCGGTCTGCATTTCATTCAGGGCTTCAACGACGATCCTGCCGTGCTGATGGCGGCGTTGAACAACAAGAAGAACAATGAGGTAGAGACCGCGGTGATGCTGAAGGGGCAGGATGAAACGAATGCCCAGCAGAATCTGATCGGCATGATGAATACGTCGGAGGGCAATGGCGCGACCGCAGCCTCGCCCGAGATGATCGCAGCGCTGCAAAACTTTATAAACGAAAACGACACCTCACGTGGCTTTGATCGGATGTATGTGACGCTCGCGAATCTGCAGCGGCTGGCAGCGTTTCTCCAGGGCTTCCCGGGACGCAAGAACATCATCTGGTTCGCGGAAAAGGTCCCCGCGCTGTACGTCACCGGGTCCGACGCTGCCGGCGGCGTGGCTTCGGGCACTCCGGCGGTCGCTGACGAAATCAAGAAGACGCTAGCGATGCTGGCTGCAGCTCGCGCAGCCATCTATCCGGTGGATGCCCGCGGAGTCTCAAACAACAGCCTCTATACGGCCGAAAACAACCTGTCTCACGGCATGACGCAGTCTTCGCAACTGCTGGGGGCTACAACCATTGGCAGCGACTACGGCTCGCCAAAAGGCGGCGGCGGATTCGCCAACTCGATGACCAGCGAGAATATGGATCGCAACTCCGACCAAGCCAATGCACAGATCCTTGCCGATCAGTCCGGCGGGAAAGCATTCGCAAACACCAACGGACTTTCGGACGTAATCGCCAAGATCACGTCGAACAGCAGCCACTTCTATACCCTTTCGTATTCGCCAACAAACGCAAAAATGGACGGAACCCTCCGCAACATTGAGGTGAAGGTTGAAGGCGGGAAATACAAGCTCTCGTACCGGCACGGATACTTTGCCGTGGAAGAAGCACTTCCCGGCAGCTCGCTGACCGTGCGAAGTCAGGAGGTCCAGAAACTTGCCGCCAAAAACCCTGGGGCCGTCGATCCACTGCTGCCGTTCATGGACCTCGGGATGCCGCAGAGCGAGCAGATTCTCTACAAGATTCGCATTGTGCCGACTGCTGCGGGCGAGAACGAGCCCACCGAAAAGAAAAACAAGGACCACTACAATGTTGACTTCGCCATCGATCTGAAAGATCTGAATCTGAATCTCGACAAGGACGGGCTCCACAAGGGCGAACTGAATATCTCGCTGATGGTTTACGACCGATACGGAAACATTATCAGCCGCGAAGACTATCTGGTCCCGCTGAACATCAAACCCGACGCGTACGCGATCTTCCAGAACACCGGTATGCAACTCCACGCCCAACTGGCCCTGCCGAAGGGCAATTTCTGGCTGCGCACCGGCATTTACGACCGCGCCTCGCGCAAGGTGGGCACCATGGAAATTCCGCTTGCCGCAGTCAAGCCGTTGGAGACCGCCGCGAAGTAGCGGGAGCGAGGACTACAGCGGTCTCAGGTTAGTCTGTCATCCCGCGCAGCACGGCAGAGTCGAGCAACCCGGCTTTAGCACAGCAGACTCGAGCAATCCCGGCTTTCCAAAAGCACGTGTCATCCTGAACGCCGCACGCCTGGGGCCCCACCGCGCGCACGCGAAGGGGTAAGCGGCGCGAAGGATCTGCTTTTGTGCTTTAAACCTGCGTCGAGGCCGGCCTACTCGTCGCTGACCAGCGTCTCGACGATGTGCCCCATCTTCTCCTGCTTGGTGCGGACATAGGCAGCGAATGTCTCCTGCGGTGCAACCTCGGCAGAGACGCGCTCCACAACAGTGATCCCCGCCGACTCGAGTGCCGCAACTTTGTCGGGATTGTTGGTCATCAACTTTACCTGCGACACGCCCAGCATCTTCAGCACCCGCGCCGGCAATTCGTATTCGCGATAATCGGCTTCGAATCCGAGCTCAACATTGGCTTCGACGGTATCGCGTCCAGCATCCTGAAGCTCGTAAGCCTTGAGCTTAGCCATCAGGCCTATGCCACGCCCCTCCTGCTGCTCGTAAAGCAGAATGCCCGCGCCTTCGACAGCAATTCTCTTGAGAGCCAACTCGAGTTGCAGTCTGCAATCGCAGCGCAACGAGCCGAAGACATCCCCCGTCAAGCATTGCGAGTGAATCCGCACCAGCGGGGGCGCGACGTGAATGTCACCCATGACCAGCGCAACCAGCCCCTCAACTTTGCCGGGTTCGGCAAGCGACCCGGCCTGGTTCCGGGCCCCGGTAGTGGCCGGCAGCGACCCTTCAAACCCGAGAATGCGGAAAGCTCCCCAGCGGGTGGGAAAATCGGCCTCCGCCACCTTCTTCACGCTCTCAAATGCCATGGCTCCATTTTACTTGGCGCCTGTACACCTTGCGGAACCACGAAAGCGAGTTGTCATCTTGAGCGAACCCTGAGCGCAGCGAAGGGGTAGTCGAAAGATCCGCGGTTGCCTTTCAAACCCTTCAAATCAAGAAAAGTGCCGACTTCAGGAAAAGGGGCCACACTCTACCGGCACAGAAGGCCACGAGCGTCATGCTATTGTTCGAGCATGCTCGCGGTTGCGCTTACTGTCGGATTGCTGACCAACGCGTGCCCCATAAAGATCGGGATCGCCTGAGACGGGGCCGTGTTTTCGACCCGAATGCAGGGATGGTACAGAACGAGTCAGAAGACTCTTGTGGGTGTCCTTCGGGGAGGCTGCTACAACGACGCCAACCCATCCGAGATCACCTCCGTGAATCTGGAGATCGCCCCAAATGCGACGAAGGAGCGGGTTGACCAGATTTTCTCGATTTTAGAGAAGGCAGGGTGGCCAAAAGGCAGACTCAAAGCGGAAACGTGGACCAATGATCCGCAAGAGCCACGCTGAATCTGGACGGCACTTTAGTGCTGGTGCGTCATTTCCATCCGAACCGGGTTCCGTCCGGTTGGTCGCCAATCCGGACGGCTAACGATTCTTTGACTGCAACTCAGCTACCGTCCCCTCAGCGCGATAGAGTGATGATGTGACCGACAGGCTCATTCTCATCACGCTGCTCGTCAAGCTAGGAGTTGTAGCCTCCGTTGCCAGCGTGCTTGCGCGCGCCAGCACCTTCCGCCGCCTGTTCTTCGCCGAGAAACGCCGCCCGCGGCAAACCCTGGCGCTGCTGGCCTTCTTCCTCGTTCCCCTCACCCTGGGCGTCTGGATCCGAACCTCGGTTCCAAACTTTCTCGCCGCCGACATTTCCTTCGAGACCATCATCCTCCTCGGTCTGCTCATCGGACCGCGCTGGGCGATGCTCGGCGGCATCATACTTTCCGCGCCGGCGATGCACCACGGCGAATATCTTCACTCTGCCCTTCAACGCCGCCGTCGGCCTGCTCTCCGGCATCCTGGGCAGCTTCGTCGAACCGGAAGAAATCTGGTCCTTTACTCCGTTCGTCGATCTCAGCCTCTACCGCTGGGTGCGCCGCATCCTCCGCCGCCCGCGCATCGACCGCCAGTTCCTCATGCTCTTCCTCATCGTCGCCGCCGAGGCATGCCGGGTCTGGATCGCACGCGAATTCCCGCACAAGCTCTTTGCCCTTGTTGCAACCCAGCCCTGGGTTCAGGTGCTGGTGTGGCTCAGCGCACCCATCGTCGTCGGCATCGCGCTGAAGGTGTGGAACGCCCTGCGCATCGAGATGAAGCTCGAAGAACAGAAGCATCTTCTTCTCGAAGCGCGCCTCGACGCATTGCAGCGCCAGATCAATCCCCACTTCCTCTTCAACACGCTCAACTCCATCGCGTCCCTGGTCCGCGTCAAGCCCGAACTGGCTCGCGAGATGACGGTGAAGCTCGCCAACATCCTGCGCGCACTGCTCAAGGATCACGACACCTACGTCCCGCTGCGAGACGAACTCAGCTTCACCGACGACTACATCGATATCGAGGTGGTGCGCTTCGGCGCCGACAAACTGCATGTCGAAAAAGAAATCGATCCGCAAACGCTCGATGTCCTGGTGCCCAGCATTCTGCTTCAGCCGCTCATCGAAAACAGCATCAAGCACGGTCTGGAACCGCGCATCCACGGCGGCACAGTGACGCTGCGCAGCAAACTCGACGGCGATCGCGTCCTCATCGAAGTAGCCGACGACGGCGTGGGCATGGGCGATCGGCCGCGCACAGGCGTGAGCAGCCACGGCAACGGCATCGGCATGAAGAACGTGCAGGAGCGCCTTGAAGTTCTCTACGGCACGCAGGCCAGCTTTAAAGTGGTCAGTAACCCCGGCCGTGGAACCCTCGTCTCCATCGAAATCCCCGCCGATCTGCCCGACTCCCGCTAGCTTTCGAGCATCGCATACACACGCCGTGCCATCCCGACCGAAGCGGAGGGATCCGCCCTGAAAATTAAAAACCAGCACGAAACGAGGGTGCCCCATCCAAGCAAAGCTTGGGTGGGAAATCACACACCTGGATGCAAGCGCGAAGATTCGGTGCCGAGGTGCCTGCCGTGAGAAGGTCGAAGAGCCGCTTTAAAGCCCGGTAAAACCCGAACCCCAATCGCCGTTCTCCGTTTCGTCGAAAGCCCGATCAAATTGCCGCAATCACCCGCTTCAGAATCTCCGCTGCATCTCTCAGCGCTGACAGGTCGTCGGCACGCAGCACCGCAATCTGCCTCGCCAGTGAACGCACACGCCGTTCTCGTCCGCGCTTTAGCAGTTTCTTCCCTGCCGCTGTTGCGAGAATGAGCGTGCTCCTTCCGTCCTCCGCATTGCGCTTCTTCGTCACCAGCCCCTGCTCCGCCAACGCGTCCACGATGCGCGTCATCGTCGGTGGCCGGACCTGCTCGACGGTGGCAAGATCACCCAGCGCCACTGGCCCCGCAAACACCACCACCGATAGCGCCGACAAACGCGGCGCGCTTAGTCCGCTTGCTGCATCCTCACGGCGCAGCTTGCGCAACAGCTGAATGGCCGCGGAGTGAAGCTGATCCGCCAGATTTTTGGATTCGTCAGAAATTCGGATTGACATCTCGATATGCCTTCATGATATATCGTTAGCTGAGCTAACTAACTAGAGGGGGGCCTTATGATTTCGCCCACTGTCGTCAACTTCGACAAGATTGGCCAGATCGCAATCACTGTCGATGACCTTCCGCGTGCCCGGGCTTTCTACCAGGACACACTGGGGCTGAAGTTCCTTTTCGACGCCGGCCAGCTTGCCTTTTTCAAGTGCGGCGAAATCCGCCTCATGCTGAGCCCTTCAGAAAAATCGGAACCTCGTGGCGGAACGATCCTCTACTACAAAGTAGACGACATCGACGCGACGCACGCCGCTCTAAAGCAGCGGGGCGTCGAATTCTTCCAGGATCCGCACCTGATCGCGAAAATGCCCGATCACGATTTGTGGATGGCGTTTCTGAAAGACACCGAAGGCAACACCATCGGCATCATGTGCGAGGTCCGAAGCTGAAGGACCTTCCGGCCTACACAATCAAGCAAACGGGGTCACGAACGTAGTTCCCCGCCTCTTGCAAATGATGGAGACTCCTTCGAGCACCTGTCGCCGCCCGGAGCAAGAAATCTCAAAATAAGAATGCTCCGTCATCCCGGCGCCCCTGAACAGGGCGAAGGGGAGCCGAGGGATCTGCGGCTGCTTTTGCTTTTGTCTTTGTCTCGCTTCACATTTCCCTACGATCAAATGCTCGGTAGAACGCGCCTCTGAAAGCGCGACGCAGTCCTGCGTTCAAGCATCCAGAGATTCACCCGCCCCGGGGGTCAACGAACTACCCTGTCCCTGCACAAGTGCGCCACCCAGCCTGCTATATTGGAGAGTCTTTTGAGCCACTCCGATTCCTGCACCCGCCCATAGGCATTCAAGGAGCAGCACAATGTCAAACGAAATTCCCTCCGACATTCTTATCAACGCCGAATCCACCGCTGCTCCCACCCGACGCAAAATGCTCGGCACCATCGCTGCCGCCGGCGCCCTGCTCGGCCTCAACGCCACCAGTTCCGCAACAGCTGCCACGACAAAAAAAGCATCCGACACACCGGCCCCACCCCCGCCACCACCGCCCGATCCCCTCCTCTCCATGGCCCGCCTGCGCGACTACAAATGCCGCCGCTCTTCCAGTTGGGATCGCACCGGCGGCAACGCCGACTTCATCCCCCTCGATGCCGGTGCCACCGCCACGCTGCTCGATGTCAAAGGCCCCGGCGTTATCACCCACATTTGGTTCACCATCAACTCTGATGACCACATGCACCTCAAAAATCTCGTCCTTCGCGCCTGGTGGGACGGCGAGTCCTCACCCTCAATCGAAGCCCCAATCGGCGACTTCTGCGGCCTCATGCTCGGCGATTACTTCGTCTATCAATCCGCGCTTCTCGCCGTCGCTCCGATGAAGGCGCTCAACGCCTATTTCCAGATGCCCTTCGACACCGCCGTCAAAATCACCCTCACCAACGAGGGCAAGGTCCGCACCAACAATCTCTACTTTGCCATCGACTACACCACTGTCCCCGCGCTGCCTGCCAACGTCGGCCGCTTCCACGCCCAGTACCGCCAGGCCGCACCCTGCAAAAAATCCGTCGAAACCAGCGGCAAGAATCTCAACGGTGCAGACAACTACGTCTTCCTCGAAGCCACCGGCCGCGGACACTTCGTCGGCGTTACCCACGGCGTTCTGCAAAACGCCGACGGCTGGTTCGGCGAAGGCGATGACATGTTCTTCATCGACGGCGACACCCAGCCCACCATCAACGGAACAGGCACTGAGGACTACTACAACGGCGCGTGGGATTTCTACGGCAACGCCTTCGCCAACATGCGCCAGGGCGCGCCCTACATCGTCGACCCCGAACGCACCGGAGGCCGCTATTGCCTCTACCGCTGGCACACCGAAAGCTTCATCACCTTCGAGAAATCCATCAAGGTCACCATTGAACACGGCCACGCCAACGATCGCGCCGACGACTTCTACTCCGTCGCCTACTGGTACCAGACCGAACCCCACGCCGAATTCCCGCGGCTCCCACCCCCCGAAGCCCGCATCCCCAAAGTGATCATGTCGAGCTGACGCTGGGTGCCCCATCCTTGCGAAGCAAGGGTGGGAAAGCACGAACCTGCGCGAAGGACCTGCTTTTGCATATTCCCTCGATGACACACTGAGCCGGGTGCCCCATCCATGACGCGCCGTTTGCGTCATGGGTGGGATAGCACAAGACCCACCTTCCTCACTTCGCCTCATCCAACAACCATCCGTCACATTTCCGCCAAAAACATGCTGTCTCGATTAACGTAAGAACGTCAATGGATCTATCAGGAGAACGGATGCAATCCCTGCTGCGCGATCTTCGCTATGCCGCCCGCCAACTGCGCAAATCTCCCGGTTTCGCCGTCACTGTCATCCTCACTCTCGCTCTCGGCATCGGAGCCACGGCAGCCATCTTCAGCTGCGTCTACGGTCTGCTCCTCAAATCCCTTCCATTCCGGGATGAGCGCAGCATCATCACCATCGCCGAAACTAACTCGCAGGTGAAGGGCGGCATCGAAGCCACCTATCTCGACTACCTCGATTGGCGCAAACAGCAGACCAGCTTCAGCCAGGTTGCCGCGTACACCACCATCAATCCAAGCTCCATCTCGCTGGTGCTCGATGGCAAACCAGCACAGGTCCATCGCGTACTCGCCTCCGGCAATTTCTTCTCGCTCCTCGGCGTCTCTCCCCTCGCCGGCCGTCTCTTGAACGATCAGGATGACATCATCGGCAGAGATCACGTCGCAGTTCTCAGTGCATCTGCCTGGCAGACCTACTTTGGGCGAGATCCCGGCGCCATCGGTCGATCTATCTCCCTGAACGGCATCAACTACACCCTCATTGGCGTGCTTCCTTCAAACGCATCTTTCCCCGCAGACGGTGAAGTCTGGCTTCCCCTCTCGCTCCTCGATCAGCCCACCCAGCAGTCGCGCGTCTGGCACTCGGTTAAGGTGCTCGGTCGCCTTCGTCCCGGCGTTTCCCTGTCCGTCGCCCGCGCCGACGTGCAAACCATCGCGCATCGCCTCTCCGCCGCCTATCCCGCCACCAACCGCAATGAAGGTGTCGCTCTCGCTCCGCTGCACGACGAACTCGTCAGTTCCCTCAGGCCCGCCATGCTGTGCCTCATGGGTGCTGTTGTTCTCGTGCTCATCGTCGCGTGCGTCAACGTCGCCAATCTTCTCCTCGTCCGAGCCACCGAGAGCCGCCGCGACGTTGCAGTTCGCCAGGCCCTCGGTGCCGACCGCCAACATCTCTTCCGCCAGTTCCTCGTTCAAACGCTTCTGCTCTCACTGCTCGGCGGAACGCTCGGCATTCTGCTAGCATCGGTAGCCCTTCCCCTGCTGCGCGTAGCCCTCGCGCACACAGAGGGATTCGACGAATCCCTGCTCCAGTCCATCAGCCTCAGCATCCCGGTGCTGCTGTTCACGCTCGCCATCTGCATGCTCACTGCATTTTTCTTCGGACTGCTCCCCGCCGCACGCACCTCCTCGCCGCTGATCGACATTCTCCGTTCCGGCGATCGCAGCAGCAGCCAGCACCATCGCGGCCGCGCCATCCTCGTAACCACCGAAATCGCCATCGCCGTCGTCGTCGTTTTTCTCAGTACCCTCGTCGTCCGCAGCTTTCAAAAGTTGATTGCCATCGATCCGGGATTCCGTACCGACCACGTACTTACTGCTGAAATCACTCTGCCCACACCCCGGTACGGCGACAGCAGCCCCCTCACTAACAGGTTCTATGAACAGGTCATTGAAACAATCTCGCAGTCGCGCGGAGTCGTCTCAGTAGCCACCACCACGCAGGTGCCCCTCCGGCCTTCACAGGTCATGACGCGCTTTCTCGTTGAAGGTGCTCCCGCACTCGCTCCTGGCACTTATCCCTATGCCCAGATCCGCTTCGTCAGTCCCGACTACTTCCGAACCATGGGCATCGGCCTTCTGAAAGGCAGAACCTTCACCCGCAGCGATATCGACAGCACCACCGGCTTTTTCGTGGTCAACGAATCATTTGCACAGCATTACCTCTCCTCGAGAGATCCTATCGGCGCCCGTATTCTCCTGGGCGTCCTGAGTCCGACGCCCAGCAAAATCCCCGTCGTTGGCGTCGTTTCCAATGCCCGCGACCTCGGGGTCGACACTGAGCCTGAGCCGGAGATCTACCTCCCTGGATTCGGCCTTCACGCCGTCCTTCTCGTTCGCTCGTCGCTCGCTCCCGACGCCGCTGCCACGCTCGTCCGGAATGCTGTACTCGCCGCCGACCCTATCCAACCCATCTATCACGTCGAATCCATCGACACTGTCCTTGCCGACTCGGTCGCGCGCCAGCGCATGACGGCCACGCTCCTCGGTTCCTTCGCGTTCATCACACTGCTGCTCGCCGCTATCGGGTCCTTCGGTGTGCTTTCGTACTCCGTAGCCCAGCGCACCCGCGAAATCGGTGTCCGCATGGCCATCGGCGCCGATCGAGGCAACATCCTGCGGCTCATCCTGCGTCAGGCCGCCGGTTCCACTGGGATCGGAATCTGCGTCGGCCTTCTCGCCGGCTTCCTCGGCGCACGCCTCATCAATGGCCTACTCTTCCAAACCAGCGCCACCGATCCCTTTTCCCTCGCGATCTCCATCGCCGCACTCATCCTCGTCACTCTGCTTGCGGTTAGCATCCCCGCCATTCGCGCCGCTTCCGTCGATCCCGTCGAAGCCCTGCGCGCCGAATGACCGAGCGCAAAGCCGGTCATCTTGAGCACGCGGGGCCACCCAGCGTTTTCTTGCCCCAAATAGTTGGGTGTCATCCTGAGTGAAAGGGGCCCCAAGCGCTTTCTTCAGCTTGGGTGGTAAACGAAGGATCTGCTTTAGACTTTCCCAGATCGGACGATCCGACTCATCATCCTTTCATATCAGTTATTTCTGTCATGACAGAAATAACTGATACAATGAACCCATGACGCTGACCGACTCCATAAAGGAATTCATTCTCCACTGGGGCGAAATGGGCACCCGCTGGGGAGTCAACCGCACCGTCGCTCAGGTCCACGCGCTGCTCCACCTGTCGGCTGAATCCCTCACCGCCGAAGACATCGCTGACGCCCTCTCTGTGGCGCGCTCCAACGTCAGTACCAGCCTCAAGGAACTGCAGAACTGGAACCTCGTTCAAATCGACAGTCGCATGGGCGATCGCCGCGACTACTTCCGAACCACCGCCGACGTCTGGACCCTTTTCCTCACCATCGTTGACCAGCGTGTCGAACGGGAGATCATTCCTACCATGACGATGCTGCAACGACTCGTCGTCCAGGCCCGTGCCGAGCGCCCAGCCCAGCCCCTCGTCACCGCCCGCATCACCGCCATGCAGGTCTTTCTCGAAGAACTCCACGGCTGGTATACCCAAATCAAAAAATTGCCTCCGGCGAGCCTCCACTCCCTAATCGCCATCGGCAGCGGCATCACCCGCTTCCTCCCCAAATCCCGCAGACGGAGGCTCGACTAATGCCCACGACTCTTGCAGCCGCGTCAATCGCGCAGGCCATACCCGCCAATAGCTTTCAGCGCTACTACGAAGAAGCCGGCCCCGACTACGCAGCCTGGAGTCCTCACTTCAACATGCACTTCGGATTCTTTCGGTGGAGAATGAATCCCTTTAATCGCGAGCCCATGCTCGAGCAGATGAACCTCGAAGTCCTCCGCCGACTTCAACTCGCTGACAATCAGCCCCGCGTTCTGGATATGGGCTGCGGCCTCGGTGCAACCCTCCGCAGTTTCGCGCGCCGTCTTCCCTCAGCCGACCTGCGCGGCATCACGCTCGTCCCCTGGCAACTCGAACAAGGCCGGCGCCTCAATCAGTCCTGCCCGCAAGCCAGTTCCATCAAGCTCGCTCTTGGCAATTACGAACAGACCGACTTCGCATCCGCGTCCTTCGACGCGATCTGTGCAATCGAGAGCAGTTGCTACAGCAGCGGCGCAAACAAATCCCGTCTCATCAGCGACGCCCAGCGCCTCTTGCGCCCCAGCGGTCGCCTTGTCATTGCTGACGGCTTCCTCGGTCCCGGCAAACTCCGCGGACCGCAGCAATCCCTTTACCGCAAACTGTGGGACTGCTGGGTCATCGAAAACCTCGGCGATGTCCACGCATTCACCCACGAACTCCAGCGCGGAGGTTTCCGAGATATCGCCGTCGAGCAAATCCAATCCCGCGTCACACCTTCGGTCCTTCACGTCCCGTGGGTCACGCTGAAATTTCTCCTCACGTCCGTCGCCTTCGGTCCGAGAAAAATGACCCACTCCCGCTGGAACAACCTCCTCGCCCCGATCCTTCTGCCCCTCGTCGGCTACCCCATCGGCCGACTCGCCTATTACATCGTCAGTGCAACCCGCATCTGACCCTGCCCAACCTCGTCTCCTCGTCGAGCACCCTGCGAGAAAATACTGAAGCCCTCACTTGACAATTATCCGGCTCCGTACGATACTGCAGTTGTTACTTCACTATTGCGAAGCAACTTGGAGGAACCTATGCCCGAGCCCACCGCCATTCACAGCACGTTCGTCGTTGAACGCACCTATCCCCAACCCCCCGATCGCGTCTTCGCCGCCTTTGCCCAGCCCGCACGCAAACGGCGCTGGTATGCCGAAGGAGACCATGAAATCCAGGAATTCGAGATGGAGTTCCGCGTCGGCGGCAGCGAGAGCTTCCGTTACCGCTTCAAGGAAGGCCACCCCATCGCAGGCTCGGAGATCGCCAATGAGTCCACTTATCAGGACATCACGCCGGAGAACCGGATCGTCACCACCACCAGAATGTCCCTGAACGGAAAGCCAATACTCATCGCCGTCCTGACGCTCGAGTTTGTGGCCTCTGCCACCGGAACTGACCTAATCTTCACAAATCAGGGAACGTACATCGATTGGCCCGACGGGCCTGGGATGCTCGAACAAGGCTGGCACGTGCTTTTCGATCGCCTGCAAAAAGCGCTGGCCGGCTAATAGCATCACCGAGAATCGAACGAGCCATGCCCACGCCAAATCCGAAAATCGATCGCTTGTTCCACGCGCTGGGAGATCCCACGCGCCGCGCCATCCTCGATCGGCTCGCCGGCGGCCCAACGTCCGTTTCGCGGTTGGCTGTGCCGCTCGGTATCACTCTTACGGCCGTCGCCCAGCATTTGCAGATCCTCGAAGAGGTCAACCTCGTACACACAGAAAAGCTCGGCCGCGTCAGAACCTGTCGCGTCGAGACTGGCGGATTCCGCCTTCTCGAACAATGGATTAGCGATCATCGCACCGCCTGGGAACGAAAGCTCGATCGCCTCGGCGAATTTCTCGCGGACGAAGATGATAGTCGATAGCGTTGCCAGTTTTGGGTGCTGAGGTTGAACGAATCGGGCTTAACGACCATGGGATTCCCATCCTTGCGCAGCAAGGATGGGAATCCACGAGTATTGCCGTTTATAACTAAGAATCAGACAGTAGCGACGGCCAATTCACGCTGCGGCTCGTGCTGCAGGACCTTGCTCAGCAACTCCCTCACCACATCCGCCGCCGAATAGCTCCCCCGCTCCGCTGTCAAGAACTGCGCTGCCGTATTCAGATCGTCCCCGATCGTCACCAGCGGAGGCTCAGCCGAACCGTCCTTGCGCGTCTGCGCGTGGCCGATATTCGCCATCAGCGCATTGCACAAACACTTCCGGCCTACCGTATCTTCGATCTTGCCGCCCTTGGCCACGTAGTTCGCCACCGGCTCAGCCGAGCAGCGATAACCGATCTTCTCCTCGTCGATGGCATACGGCTCGCGAAGATAGCCCAGATCGCAAACTCGCGTTCTCGCCGTCGCCACTCCCTCGTCGGAATAAGACCCGGCAAGCTGCGCAACTTTGAAAGGAAATCCCGTTGGCGACGCCAGCGGATCGGTGAACACTTTGCCTGTTCCCGCCGTCGCCTGCGCCAACAATGTCCGCTTCAGGTCCGTCCGCATTCCCGACTCTTCGCTGAACGCAAACGCCGTGCCCACCTGGACACCAGCCGCACCCAATTCCACGGCTTCTTTTACCTTGTCGGCATTGCCATAGCCGCCTGCCAGCCAGAACGGAACTCCCAGCTCACGCAACTCCGCAATGTTCACCTTGTCACGTTCGCCGTATATCGGTTCGCCAGCTTCATTCAGCTGCAACTTCCCTCTCGGCGGAGCATTGTGACCACCCGCCGTTGGGCTCTCAATCACAAGTCCGTCCACCCGCCCGGTCGCACGCCGAAGCATCGTTGTCGCCAGCGTGTTCGAAGAAACAATCGCCAGAAATCGAGGTCGCTCCAAAACCGGAAGCAGACCTTCCGCATACTCCGCGGGATCGAACAGCATCATCGTGTCTTGTGAAGCGCCGGCTCCCGACACCGCCAGCCGGTACTCCGCCGGCTTTCCCGCAGCCAGGTTATCAATCACTCCGGGAATGTGCAGCGGGATTCCCGCTCCCATCAACACGTAGCCGACTCCGGCCAGCATCGCTCCATATAAGGAGGCGAGATGCGGCAGTTGTACCTTTTCCAGAAAATTAACGCCCACCTTGTTCAGGTGCCCCTGGCGCGCAAGGAACACTTCAACAAAATTACTTACCATTAGCAATTCAATCAGGTTACGCGAGTCGCGACGCTGATGCATCTGCGTCGTCGGATAGGGCGTCCCGCTCGGCTTCCCGCCGGGAACGAAATACTCGCTCCAGATCCGTTTCGCCATCTCCGGAAACGGAAACGCGTCCAATCCCCGACGCATGTAGCCACCTTTGTCTCCGTCAGCTAGCCGGCGCACCAGGACCTGGTCAATCGCTGTTCCCGATACCACTCCGAGCTGACCAAGCTTCGAGACCGCTTGCGCAAGGCGCCAATTGGAAACCCCTACACCCATTCCGCCTTGAATAATCCGTGGAAATTGGACCATCTCTGAATTGTTTCACATATTCTGTTCGATACCCGTCTTTAATTTAGAGCGGCCATTCCAAGTCGGTTACCTAAGCATCCAATACCGGGTCAAACGTCTCTACGTGTTCCTGGAAAACCCGTTGTTTTGAAAGGGCACGGCTTTCAGCCGTGCCGAAAGTACGCCAAATTCAATCTGGCCTTGAAGGCAGCCCTGAGGGATGTGATTGGGGTTTTCCCTTGGAAACAGTTTCCTTTAATCCCACGGCGTCTCCTTGAACGCCTCCGCCATTCCCGGATAGAACGCCAGGTATCCGCAGATCAGCAGGTTTGTCCCCACGCTCATAATCAGCGACAACTCTTGTCCCTGTGTCAACGGTGTCGGCGTCCCTACCGCGCGATCAGCTGCGAAGTTCACAATCATTTTCGCCGCTGTGGCTCCCGACATGAACATCACCACCCACCGCGCCTTCCAGTCCCGACTGGCCCATCGCCACGCCGTCAGACCGTAAAGAAACGCGCTCACGTAGAACACGGCTTCCGCCGGCATCTGCTTCGGCCACGCATCGAAGTTCGTTGCAATGAATGTCGAGACATCGGAATCCGGAGCCAACCCAATCGTAAGCGCAAATACCAGGCTCATCGCCGACCGGAAGATCAGGTAGCCAGATAAACCAGCGGATCAGCGTCGGAATCCGGTGTCGCTCTACGTGATCGCCACGTTCCGTAGACGGCCCTGTCCTCTGCGGTTGCGGCACATAGGTCTTGATTCCCTCCCGCGGCGGCATAGTCCTCCTTCACGACGATCCGTTCAATGTGAATTCGAATGCGATTGGAGCGACACCCGTCCCAATCGTTTCTGATACAGACTGTCTGAGAACTCAACCGAAGAGTAGCAGCAATCGATTCGCCGTCTATAACTTTTCGCGAAGAAAACTGATCACGTGATCCGCCGTCACCACACCCACCATGCGCCCCTGCACATCTACCACCGGCAGCGCGTGCAGATTGTACTTGTCGAACATCTCCGCCAGGTCAATCTGCCTCATATCCGCCGGGCACGACAGCACCCGCGCCTCCGCCAGCACTGCCAGACGCGCATCCGGCTGTGCCACCACCAGCCGCGCCAGAGGAACTGCCCCGCGCAGCACACGTTTGTCATCCAGCAGATAAACCTCCGTCACAGTCTCGATATCCCCGTCAAAGCTGCGCAGCGCAGGCCCTACCTGTGACACTGTTGCATCCATACCCAGATACACAAAGTCCGTCGTCATCGCGCCTGCCGCCGAGTGCTCGTCGAACTCCAGCAACTCTTCAACTTCCTGCCGCTCCTCCGGCTCCATCTCCTCCAGAATCGCGTCCGACCTGTACTCCGGCAATTCCGCCAGCAAATCCGCCGCTGCACCGGGATCCATCTCTTCCACAATGTCGGCGATCTTTTCTTCGTCCAGCTTCTCCAACAACGAAAGTTGCAGCTTCGGATCCACCTCCTCCAGCGTCTCCGCAGCCACTTCCTCATCCAGCGATGTAAACACAGCATCGCGTTCCGCGGGTGCCAGATCCTCCAGGATCTCCGCCAGATCCGACGGATGCATCTCCGCCAGCCGCTCGTACTCAATGCGCAGCTTCACCCGCCGCGCCGGATCCACCTCGATCACATCGACAAACTGCCACGGAATTCCACGCTCCTTGAACTTGCGCGACATGGTTTCAAGCGATGCTCTCGGCAGCATCCCCTTGAACACGCGCCGGAACGCCCCGCGGAGCCCAACCTCCACCTCCGCCACGCGCAGCAGATTCTTCGCGCCATCTCCCATCCACTCCAGGTCCACGTCATTCACGCGAACCACCTTGCGCCCATGAATGTCGATGATCTGTCGGTCCACCAGGTCCTGCGCCAGGTAGAGATAATTTCCCTGGTCCTGCAAGGGAACCAGCATCTCCGGCGACTTCAGCTCCAGAGTCCCCGCTGGCGTCTCACGCACATCCTGCGAAGGCACGATCCACAATCCATCGCGCGTCTTCAGAACCAGACCTGCCACTTGACCGGCCTCAGCCCCTGTCGCGACTGCGACATCTTTCAGCTTGCCGCGCACATTCCCCTGCGGATCTGTCACCGGCGTCCCCAGCAGTGCCGTCAAACTCACGCGGGTTGTCGTGCGGTGATTCATTACGTTGAGTGTACTGCGCCGCTGCCGAGCCTTGTGGATGCGACCGAATCTTAACCCCTTCAAGAATCAGGGAAATCAACGTGCTCCTCGTGAGCAACGATTCACTCGTCCTGCGGCCAGCGTTCTGAAAAAGTAAGATGCGGTGACGAGACCTTTCCCGCCGGAATCACACGCCCCGCCCCTGCGGCCTGGCTCCGCGCGACATCCGTGACCCGCGGCGCTTCATACTCCGCCCAGTATTCGTAGGTAAGCAGGCCTCCAGTCTTGTCGATCATCCGCCTACCGTCTCCGGTAAACGCCAGGTATTCTCCGGGCTCGAGGTGGTACCAGCTTCTTTTGATCTCTTCGATCAACCCCATACTTCCCTTTGCCTCGCTCCCTCCGCAACCATGACCGCTGCCAAAACCTCCCGGCATCCCCGCAACAATCTTTGAATAGACATGGATGCTTCCCCGACTCGTATCACAATCAATCGCTGGCATCGGCAGGTCCACACCCACATTTCCCGCGTTAGTCAACGTGAACCTGAGCGCCTGGGGCGAACCATCATCGTTTGTCGTCGCCACTTCCATCGTCAGCTCGAGCCGTACCGGGCTCTCCGGCTTCACTGCCGCCGGCTGCGCCAAACCCAGGGCGCTCAGAGCCGGCACCAGCACTGCCGCGATGCAAAAACTTGCTCTCATCTTGCTTCCCTCATTTCCGTTAGACAACGCATCCCTCGAAACCGCCCTAACTCAAACCAGTTCTTGACACAACGCGCCTCAGCTATGAAACTGCCGTCTATAGCGTTTTTCCCGTCTTTCTGGAAAATCATAACGTTCCTCTCGCGGTAAGGCGGCGCTTTGCCATTCCCGGTAGAGGCGGAGACGAAGCCTTTGATCGATTCCAAACCAGGTAAGCGGACCTTCTCGCTGCCCTCTACGATGGAGAGCGTCGGCGAGATTGAAGCAGCCGCAGACAAGCTGGCCGAGGAGGCCGGCGTAGACGAAGAAGAACGTTTCCGCATCACCATGGCTGTCCGCGAGGCCGCCGTCAACGCCGTCCTCCACGGCAACGACTACGATCCCGCCAAACAGGTCACCGCCAGCTTCGAAAACAACGGCAAATCACTCATCTTCACCATCGCCGATCAGGGCAAGGGCGTCGACTGGGAAAACCTCCCTGATCCGCTCGCTCCTGAAAATCTGCTGCGGGGCACTGGCCGCGGCATCTTCCTCATCCGCTCATTCATGGATGAGGTCCACTTCCGTCAACTGGAGCCCGGTACAGAATTGACACTGATCAAGCATCTGACCGCGGCACAGCAGACAACCTGAAGCATCGCTGTATCGTGCCTCGTGGATCATCAGGAACCGATCCACAACTGGCGTTGTTCATTTGCGGCAATCCTCGCAAACCAGTCTTCGTTTGCGGGGTGTCAGATGCTATAACTTGTATGACTCACAAAGGAGGAATTTCCGTGGCACTCACAATCGCTTCCCGTGAATTGGACGGCGTTACTGTCCTGGACCTCAGCGGGCGGATCACTCTGGGCGAGGGCAGTGTGCAACTGCGCGAAGCCATTCGCGACCTGATCAGCAAGGGTTCCAAAAATATCCTGCTGAATCTGGGCGACGTGAACTACATCGATAGCTCGGGCTTGGGCGAACTCGTTGGCGCCTACACCACAGCCAAGAATCAGGGTGCTGCTCTCAAGCTGCTCAACCTGACCCGCAAGGTCAAGGACGTTCTCCAGCTCACCAAGCTTTACACCGTTTTCGACATTTACGACGACGAAGCCAGCGCCATCGCCTCCTACAAGTAGCCGGCACGCCAGCTCGTCCCGAACTGCGCAGCCACGCAGTGTGAGTCGCAAGTCGCCATATCGGCGTCACGAATCGCACGACTTTGATCAGGCAGACACGCGCCGGTCTTCATTCCAAAACTTCAGAGCCATCCTCACTGGATGGCTCTTTTGCTTTTCCGATTGACCTGTACGCTGGACGACTTCGTAGACTGCGCAACCGTCGGTAGTCATCCGCGATCAACTGTGCTCGTCATTCTGTCGACGAACCTCGCAAAGCAGCGTAATGGAGTTGGGTAGCACGAGCTCGGGCCCAGCTCTCGCTGTTGAGACATAACGAAGGCACAAATCAGAACGTCATTCGTTTGATCGGAACCTCAGTTCGTGTAGATCCTCACGTAATCCACCTGCATGTCTCCCGGGAAAACCGTAGTCCCATCCACGTTTCCCGGCCAGCTGCCGCCTACCGCCAGGTTCAGAAGGATGAACTGCGGTCCCTGGTCAAAAGGCCATGTACCCGGAAAATTCGCGGGTGTGAAGGTTGTATAGACATTGCTCGGGTCGTCGACGTAATACTCCACCTGCCCCTTGCTCCAGATCATGCCGTAGGCGTGCCACGCCGCAGCCGAAAAGCCCGTCGGATGATACTGCTGCGTCCCGTTGGCTTCACTGGCGCTGGTCCCACCATGCACGGATCCCGCAATCCAGTCATAACCCGGAGGCGTCGCTCCAACATAGGCAGGAGGATTGTTGCCGTCGATGTGCTCCATCACATCAAGCTCCCCGCAGCCCGGCCAGCTGAGCGTGACGATGTTGTTCCCCAGCAGCCAGAACGCCGGCCACATGCCCTGACTCTCCGGCAACATCATGCGCGCCTCGATGCGCCCATACATGAAGCTGAATTGTCCTTCGGTCTTCAATCGCGCCGAGGTGTAAGTCGTGCCCGAAGGATTCCGCGCCGTGATGTGAAGAACCCCGGTGGTATCGAGATAGGCATTCGGATTATTTGGGTCGCACGGTGAAGTCGACGACCCTGCTGCGCAATAGGTCTCCTGCTCATTGTTGCCGCAGCACTGGTACCCCGTGTCATACGTCCATATCTTCGAGTTCGGCTGGATATTGCTGGTTCCGGAATTCGAGAACTCATCACTCCACACCAGCGTGCCCGAAGCAATGTTCGGAGAGAAAGCCTGGCTCGTGACATTGCTGTTGAGGTAGCCCGGCGGCTCTGCCGCAATCGCTTTCACCGTCAGGTTCGAAGCAACAAGAAACGGCGCTTGATACACCTGCGACGTATTGGTCGGACTCGTTCCATCCAGCGTGTAGTAGATGGTGGCTCCTGAGGTCGTTGTGGCCAGAGAAACGATCACCGCGCCGTTCTGCGAATTTGCAATACTCACCGTCGGAGCTGCCGCCTGGATCGCTGGCGGAGGGTTGGTTCCCGTGCTGCCGCTACTGCCGCTACCGCCGCATCCACAAATCAACGCACTCGACAAAACCAAAGTCGTAAACATATCGGACCTCATCCGCACGTGAACTCCCATCTGACGACGCAACGGCAAGCATATCCTCGCCGCAAACATCAAAGCATTCGGCGTCTGACAGGGTCAATCATTCAAAGCATCTATGGATGTGACTTCAGGCACAATACCTCAGGAAAGAACTGGCGGCCCCGATCCTTCGTGGGCCGCCTATCCCCGCTTCAAGGCAACCCCTTGCCTCCGATCCCGTCAGCGATGTCCTAGTGTCCTGTCTCTAATATTCGCATCAGAATTGATCTGTCATCCTGAGCAGAGTCGAAGGATCTGCGGTTGCTCTTTGCGTCTTATGTCACGAACTTCTGAGATACCACACTAGCTCCGACCGAGGCAGCGGTTTCGTTGCATCACCGCGCCGGATCGTAGTTGAGATTCGGCGACAGCCAGCGCTCCACCTCGGCCACGCTCATCCCCTTGCGCTCCGCATAATCCGCCACCTGCTCTCGATCGATCTTGCCCAGCGAGAAGTAGCGCGACTCGGGATGCGCAAAATAAAGCCCGCTCACGCTCGACCCGGGCCACATGGCAAACGACTCGGTGATGCGAATCCCGGTCTTGCTTTCGACATCGAGCAAGCGCCAGATCGTGCCCTTCTCCGTGTGATCGGGACACGCCGGATACCCCGGCGCCGGCCGAATACCGTGATACTTTTCCTGAATCATTTCCGCAGGACCGAAATTCTCCTCGCGCCCGTAACCCCACTCATCGCGCACTCGCTTGTGCATGCATTCCGCAAACGCTTCGGCCAGGCGATCCGCAAGCGCTTCCGCCATGATGGCGTTGTAGTCGTCGTGCGCGGCGCGAAATTGATCTGCCAGCTCCTTCAGCCCGATGCCGCTCGTCACCGCGAACGCACCGATGTGATCGCGTAAACCAGTTGCCTTCGGCGCAACGAAATCTGCCAGCGACCGGCACGGCTCGCTGCCCTCGCGATTCGCCTGCTGCCGCAGAAAGTGCAGGCTCCCCAGCTTTTTCGCACGCGTCTCGTCAGTGAAGAGTTCAACATCATCGCACACCGCCGAGGCCGGAAATAAACCATAAACGCCCCGCGCCGTCAGCAGTCTCTTGTCGATGATCTTGTCGAGCAGCGCATTTGCTTCCGAAAACAGTTGCCGCGCCTGCTCTCCTTGCTTCTCATCATCGAGAATGCGCGGATAAACACCCTTCAGCTCCCATGTATGGAAGAACGGCGACCAGTCGATGTACTCGCGCAACTTTTCCAGCGGAAAATCCTCGAGCACCCGCACGCCCGTAAATTCCGGAGTCGGAATATCTTCGGCTCGCCATTCAATCGGCGTTCGCCGCGCCCGCGCCGTCTCCAGGCCGATCGTCTTCTGCTGTGGCACCGCATGCGCCTTGCGCACCGCCTCATACTCCGCGCGATGCTGCGCCACAAACTCCGCCTTGCCATCGTCGCTCAACAGGCTCGTTGTCGCTGGAACAGCGCGGCTGGCATCGATGATATGAATGACCGGCTCGCTGTAGTGCGGCGCGATCTTCACCGCCGTATGCGCCCGGCTCGTCGTCGCTCCGCCAATCAGCAGAGGCACCTTGAACTGCAGGCGCTCCATCTCGCGAGCCACGTGGACCATCTCCTCAAGCGATGGCGTAATCAACCCGCTCAGCCCGATGATGTCGGCCTTCACTTCTTTCGCGCGTTCGAGAATCTTCTCTGCCGGAACCATCACTCCGAGATCAATCACTTCGTAGTTGTTGCACGCCAGCACTACGCCAACTATGTTCTTGCCAATATCGTGAACATCGCCCTTCACCGTCGCCAGCACAATCTTTCCCTGCGCCTTCACTTCCTGCCCGGCCGCCGCCATCGCCGCCTTCTCGGCTTCCATGAACGGCGTGAGGTACGCAACCGCCTTCTTCATCACCCTAGCCGACTTCACCACCTGCGGCAGAAACATCTTGCCCGCGCCGAACAGATCGCCAACTACGCTCATCCCCGCCATCAAAGGGCCTTCGATCACAAGCAGCGGTCGGCCCAGCTTTGCGCGCGCCTCCTCCGTGTCGATCTCGATGTAGTTGTCGATCCCTTTGACCAGGGCATGGGTCAGGCGGTCCTCAACTGTCCCGCTGCGCCACTCCTCGGTCTTCTTCTCCGTGACAACCGCGCCTTCACTCTTCAGCGTCTCGCCGTATTCAACCAGCCGCTCAGTCGCGTCAGGTCGCCGATTCAGCAGGACGTCCTCGACCAGCTCCCTCAGCTTCGGCTCGATCTCCTCATACACCTCCAGCATCCCTGCGTTCACGATGCCCATGTCGAGACCCGCCGCAATCGCGTGATACAAGAACGCTGAGTGCATCGCCTCGCGCACACGATTGTTGCCGCGGAAACTGAACGAGATGTTCGAAACACCGCCGCTTACCTTCGCGTGTGGGAGATTCGCCTTGATCCATCGCGTCGCATTGATAAAGTCGACCGCGTAGTTGTTGTGCTCCTCCATGCCGGTGGCAACGGTAAGGATATTCGGATCGAAGATGATGTCCTCGGCCGGGAACCCGACCTTGTTCACAAGGATTTTGTATGCTCGCTCGCAAACGCGGATCTTGTCTTCGAAACTCGCCGCCTGCCCCTGCTCGTCAAACGCCATCACCACAGCGGCTGCGCCGTACTTCAGCACCGTCGCCGCGTGTTCGCAGAACTTCGCTTCGCCCTCTTTCAGTGAAATCGAATTAACGATTCCCTTGCCCTGCAGGCACTTCAACCCCGCCTGAAGAACTGCCCAATTCGAAGAGTCGATCATGAACGGAACCTTGGCAACCTCGGGCTCGCTCCCCAGCAACTGCAGAAAGCGCGTCATCGCCGCGACGCCGTCGATCATCCCTTCGTCCATGCAGATGTCGAGCACGTTGGCGCCGCTCTCCACCTGCTGACGCGCCACACTCACGGCCTCTTCAAACTTGCCGTCTTTCACAAGACGCGCGAACTTCGGCGAACCGGCCACATTGGTCCGCTCGCCAATCATGATGAAGACCCCGGCTTGCTGTGTAAACGGCTGCGATCCTGACAGGCGAAGAGGCTTCATGCCGCCACATCCTGGCCCGCATCCGCATCCGGCCTGTCACCCAGCTTGCGCGGCGGAAGTCCTTCCAGCGCCTTCGCAATCGCCGCGATATGCTCCGGCGTATTGCCGCAGCATCCGCCCGCAATGTTAATCAGTCCGGCCTTCGCAAATTCGCTCAGGTAACGCGCCATGTCTGCTGGCCCCAGATCGAACCCCGTCGGCGATAGCGGATTCGGCAACCCCGCATTCGGATAGCACGAAATCGCCACATTCGCCTTCTCCGATAACTCCGACAAAAACGGATACATCAAATCCGGACCAAGCGAGCAATTCAGTCCCACCGACAGCGGCTTCACGTGCTCCACCGCATTCCAGAAAGCCTCCGTGGTCTGCGCCGAAATTAACGTCTCGCCGCCGCGCCCAACCGCCGCAGAAATCATTGCCGGCAACTCGACCCTATCTTCATCGAAGACCTCGCGAATCGCCACCAGCGCCGCCTTGGCATTCAACGAATCGAAGATCGTCTCCACAAGCAAAAAATCAACCCCGCCCGCAATCAGCGCACGCACCTGTTCCGCATACGCCGTCTTCACCTGGTCGAACGTCACCGACCGGAACCCAGGGTCGTTCGCATCCGGCGAGTTCGACAACGACACCGTCAGCGGCCCGATCGATCCCGCGACAAAACGCGGCTTGCCCGTCTCTTTCTCAACGCGATCCGCCCACTCCCGGCAGATCTTCGCGGACACCTCGTTGATCTCCCACGCCAGGTCCTTCAAAAACTTGTCATCAATAATCTTCTGGTAGAACTCCGGATCCTTCCGTCCCCCATGCTCCCGCGGATCGTCGACAAAGAACTCGCTCTGCGCAATCGTCGTCGCGCCAAACGTGTTCGTCTCGATGATGTCCGCCCCAGCTTCGAGAAACCGCCGGTGAATGTCGCCGATCATCTGCGGCTGCGTCAGCACAAACAGATCGCCGTTATTCTTCAGGTCCTTCTTCGCGTCCTTGAAGCGCTCGCCGCGCATATCCGCCTCGGTCATGCCGTAGGTGCGGATCGTCGTGCCCATCGCGCCATCGATAATGGCGATGCGCTGTTTCAGAATCTCCACCAGGGGATGTTCGGGTGTCGTCGTCATATCTCTTTGATGATTGTAAGAGGCTTACGGACCAAGAGGACGGTCCTACACAGGGAACAGGAACATTCGGGGAGTGGATCGGGAGATTAAAGGTCTGAAACGTTAATAAAAACCTAATTGGGACCGAAAATGCCAAAGGTCCGGACCTTGAGGCGATCCGGACCCTTGGACTGGACGATTACCTACCTACCCTGGCAGCAACCCATGGCGCAGCCGCTGTCGCCGCAACAGTCGCTGCACTTATCGGTGCAGCAGGAGTTGCAACAGTTGGCCTTTGCCGAGATTTGTGAAGTCTGGGCAAATGCGGTGACGGCGAGGACAGCTGCGACGGACAGAACTGCAAAAATGCGCTTCATAAATATCTCCTTGACGTTAAAACTTTCGTGAAGGCGTGGCACAGGGACACCCCAGGCCGCTTCGAAAAACATGGACGTCAGGAGTCGTTTAGATCCGAAAGACGCGGAAAAGCTTATAGCGGGGTGGGGATGTCGCCGGAGCACGCCGTGACAATCTGTTCGGCTGGCTAGCAGATGCTTGAACAACCGCAACCGCAACCAAGATAGGCGCATCGGCCATCGTTGCCTTGGGTTTTACCAGCACGGCGACTGGGGCAACGGTCCGGGGGTTCGAGAAATGGCAACAGCCGGATGTGCAGCCCACCATTGAGGACTGTGCCATCGGACAGTCCGGCGCCGCATTCGCCATCGGACAACCCGCCGTGCACGGAGCAGGTGCCGCAGACGCACAAGGCGGTGCCCCCAGAACTGGTTGAAGCGCCATGAGCCCGATAACAGTGACAGCAACGAATTGAAGGATTCTTTTCATCCGCTGTTCTTGAACGTATCTGCAGATTCTAGCGTTGGTCTGTGCGAAAAATCACACCGAAATAGTCGCTCTACTTCGCCGCCGCGATCGCATTCACGGGCAGCAGCATGTCTTCCTTGCGCATCACCAGGTTGGTCGCGTTCAAGCTGGCCAGCTCAAACCCATGTCCGTGCGTAATAGCGTCGGTCGGGCAGGCTTCCACGCAGTACCCGCAAAAAATGCACCGGTTGTAGTCGATGTTGTAGACCTTCGCGTACCGCTCCGACGACGAGATCCGATTCTCTTCGGTGTTCTCCGCCGCTTCGATAAGGATGCAGTTGGCCGGGCAGGCCGCCGCGCACAGAAAACAGGCCACGCACTTCTCTAGGCCATTCTCATCCCGCTGCAGCACGTGCGCGCCGCGGAAGCGCTGTTCAAACTTCGCGCCCCGCATCGGCCCCTTGCCGTCGGGATAGTTCTCAACCTGCGTAGGTTGAAAAATCTCTCCAAAGGTGATGCTCATCCCCTTGGCGATCGCAGCGATATTGCGCACAACCGACATGCTCCCAGTATACGATGGATGGCTTGAGGTCACGCCATGCGACAGACTCCCCGGAAATTGTGCCTCTCGCTCGCGTTCTGCACTGGCACAACTCTTGCCGCCGCCCAGACAAATCCCCCGGCCGTGGGGCCCGGTGGTGGCGCCGCCTTGCGCCCGCCGCCACCGCCTGATACCACCCTCACCCGTCAGCAGGCCGATCAGGGACGCGATGCCATGATCGCGCCTCTGAAAATCAGCTACGGCAGGAAATCCCAGGAATGGACCGCGCCGAAGCTGGCCGGACTTCCGCACGAGACGATGCAGGTGATGGACGGGCGCACGCAGGAAACCGCGACGTTCTCCGGCGTACCGCTGATGGCCCTGTTGGTCGAGCTCGGAGTGCCGCAGAAACTGAAAGGCAAAGACTTTCGCCTCTACGTTGTAGCCGAAGGCCGTGACGGCAACAAGGTCGTATATTCCCTCGGCGAGATTTCACCTGATGTCCACGATGGATCAGTTCTTCTGGCCGACAGCATCGACGGCAAGCCCCTCGCCGACAACAGCGGCCCCATCGAACTCATCTGCTCCGGCGAACGTCGCCCGGCGCGCTGGGTCCATGGCGTAATCTCCATCAAAGTACAGGCTGCCGATTAGATTCGGCTTCCCGTGCTTCCCTGGGGCGTGTTCACTTCCCGGCGAGATTATTGCCGCGCTCCCGGCGGCAGCGACTGCCCATGGTTATTCGGTGGTGGTGTGGTCGTCGGCTTACGCTCATAATGGGGCTTCTGGGTTGCCTGGCAAAGCGAGGAATCCTGCCCACGGCTCAGCCCCGGCACCGCATCCTGGGCGCGGCATAGCCGGTCCTTCATCGTAGCTGCATCGCGCCCCGAAAGCAGTTGCGTCCGCTCCACATCGCTCTGCCAATCGAGATCATAGAGATACAAAAAATCTTCGGCCGGCTTCAGCTTTCCGTAGTCCAGACGATCCCATGTGCCAAGCGCCTCATGGCCATTGGGGTCCGCCATCACTGCATATACCTGCGTCTGCGTCACGCCCGGCGGCGACCTCATCGTCCACACTGGCACGCCATTTCCACCCTGCATCCAGCGCCCGGCCCACCTGTGGTGCTGCTGGTCATAATGAAACGCCGTGAAATAGGTCGTCGCGTCGCACTCGTTGCAATCGTCATACAGCGCGCCCAACTCCCGCGGCGAACCCACATTCAGCAGCAGCCAATCGGTCAGCCGCAGAGTCGCTCCATCCATAATGTGCGTCAGCGCACGATTCTCCAGCGACACGCTCCAGATCGTAAACCTGTCCCGATTGGTCGATGCCTGCGGAGAACTCCGGTACGTCGTCACCACTAAGGCCGCGTCGTATTCAACCCCGATCTCGCGAATCGCAGACCACCTCTGCTCATCCAGCGCGCGCGTCACCCACACCACCACATCCTGATCAGCCTGCGAATGAAAATCGATCCACCGGAATGTGTCGGGAGCCTGCGCAGCACAAGTGGAAGTCACTGTCGCCATCGTCAGGGCGATCAACCCCGCAATGGCCCAACGGGAAATACCACGCATGCATTCAGGCTATCAAACGCGAGAGCAGCGAGAGTCTGGGCTCTAAGGCAGGAGGGGTCGACCGTCGAGCATTGCGTGCCCTTTAATGGCTCAATCGCATCGTGTCAATTTGTTCCCTGAAGGCGAGCCAGGTTCGCCTTGGCCTGTGGGTGGTCGGGACGCAAGCGCAGCGCATGTTCAAAATCCGTGCGTGCAGCGGCGATGTGTCCTGTCCGCGCTTCAAGCGCACCCAGGTTGTTCCAGCCGTCAGCGTCATCATCAAACAGCTTCAGCGCAGCCCCTTGCTCTTCGATCGCATGGCCGAAGCTTCCCAGGGATGCAAACACCTGCGCGAGCGCCGAATGTAGTAATGGATCATTCGGCGACAGCTGAACGGCATTCTTTAACTCAGCTAAAGCAGAGCTCTGGTCTCCACCCTGCGCATAGACTTGCGCCAGTTGCTGATGCGCCTCGGCGGATCTGGGATGGAGCTCTGTCGCTCGTTTAAGGAGTCGCTTAGCCGACTCAAATTCGCCGGCCCCCGACTCTATCTCTGCCAGTCCCAACAGAGCTTGCAGATTCCCGGGCGCAATCTCGAGGCTGCGCCGAAACTCAGCCTGCGCGCCATCCACATGGTCCTCAGCCTGCAAAGCTGTGCCGAGGCCGGAGCGGACTTCCGCATCTTCGGGGCAGGCACTGATTTGTGCACGGAAGTCAGCCTCCGCGCTCGACAGGTCCTTATGGCGCAATTCAAGATCGGCCAGATCGAATCGCGCATCGCAAGCTCTGGGATCAGCCTTCACCGCCCCACGCAAAATCTCGATGGCCTCCTGCCACTTGCCCTCTCCATCGAGCGCCACTCCCAATGCGGCGCGGGAACGCACATCGGCGGGAACCGCTTGCAGCAACCTTTCAAAGACCGCGACCGCCTCTTCAAACTTGCCTTCGCCTGTGAGCGCGGCAGCGTAGTTGTAGAGGCTGATCTGGTCATTTGGAGTCTTGCTCAGACGGTTGCGCATCCAGGTCTCTTCCAGCAGAAGCCGTGGATCCGGCGCGTTTGCCGGCACGTTGACTGGCAAGACCTGCAACCAAAGGAACGCCATCTCATCCTCTGACCGGTTGCCCGCGCGAACCCGCACCGGCGGCGAATGGGGATTGTGCACATTCGATGACGAATTGTCGTACGAATAACGCATGTGCAGCACCGCACCTTTGGGCAGCAGGATCGGCGCTTTGTAGCGATATACCGCTTGCCGGTCGATGTCCCAGTCACGTATCCACACCAGCCATTTTTTCTCGCCATCCGGCAGAATGGCCCAACCCTTCATGTCGTGACCAAGATAGTGAGCGTGAGGATAAACGCCCAGCACCTCGACATCTACTGGAAGTGTGAGCGAGTCCTCCACCACAAAATCGGCATCGCCCGCAGGAATATCAAGCGCATCATCTCGCTCCAGCGCCAACAACATCGGCTGCTTCGCGGGCGGGTCTGGTGTGAAATAAAGACCCACTTCCGCGTCGAGGGTTTCCGGCTTCCCGGATGGTTTGAGATGAATGTTCAAAATCAGATCGTTGCCTGGATCCAGTCGCCACGGCATTCCCGCCGGTTCAACCAGCGCTGGAGAGTCCGGCTTCCAAAACAGAAAATGGCTGTCTGGATCGAAGCGGTTGCCGGAATCGACCAGAAGCTCCATCCCCGCGATGCCACCCTCCCAGTCAGCCGCATGTTGGCGCCGCAAGCTGCCGGTGCGATCGATGATCACGTTGGCGTGGTGCACCACCTTGGGCGCACCCGGCCGAATCTCCATCGCCCGCACGTATTCGGTCTTTTTGAGTGGATAGGGCAGGATGAAATTGCGGAATACGTCTGTCCCTCCCGCATTCAGAGTGAATGGGCGCGTCACCTTGAGCACCAGGTCCGGCTTACCCATAAGCCATGTCGCGTCATAGTGCGGCGGCGCGGGCGCCACTGAAGGATCGCCTTGCGCCATCCTCGCGCTTACCCACCGATTCAGCCGATCTCGATCTTCATCGTTCAAGCGGCGGACATCGGCAAAATCTCCATAGCCCGGCTCGGGCAACCACGGGGGCATGAAGCGCGATTGGGTGACCGCCAGAATCTGCGGACCCCAGCGTCGCGCATCGGCATAGGTCAGCAAGCTGAAGGGGCCGCCGCCGCCGGGGTGGTGACAGGTCGCGCAGTTCTTGTAAAGGATCGGCGCAATGTCGCGGCTCCAGGTGAGCACGGTGGAACTGGAGGTTGCCGCGGCGGTCGAAGCGGCGGTTGTGAGAGCAGCGGCTTGTTGCTTTGAGGCTGCATGCGCAGTTGACCACAAAGGAGAGCCCAGCAGGCAAACGCATATCGCAGTTAACGGCAAAAATGCACTTGTCTCAATAGTCTTCATTTATGTAGAAAGACAACCGAACACCCCACCGGAGGCCCTACGGGCTGAGGAATCGGTTTGTCGGCCAGCGCTGCGTCGAGCGCAAGTTCGAGATCGTGATGGTCCGGCTGCGGCCTTTCATTTCCGATTGCCATGTAGCGGTTGTCGACCCGTCCCCGATAGATCTGGTGCATCCATCCGCTGTCGACTCGAAAAATCGCCGCTTCGGGCGTGACCGTGATGTGCGCAAGACGGACCAGCGACTGCCTCGTATCCAGCACTGTCCGCTCTCTTATCGCAAACTCCTGATTGTGGCGCGCGACAATTGAAGCAGTGTCTTCCGGATTAGGAAAAACCCACCAGATGCGCACGCCGCGGGACGAATACTCATGGTTGAGACGCGCAATTTCAGGCACGTAACGGTTACAGATGGGGCAATCGCTGGCTGCAAAAATCAGCACCACGAGCCGGGTATCCGGTCCAGCAAGTTGGCGAACCGGCTGGCCGTGCAAATCCACACCATATGGTTCAGCCGCATGCACACGCGCGCAGCTGAGTGCCAGAATCAAGGCAATGAGTGCGAAACGTAGGGAAAGTTTGCGCATGAAATTGTGAGACGTTGACGTTGCCAAGATCTTAACAGACCGGCATTTTCCTGGGGAAATCTCAAAACGATCAAAGCCCGAGCTTGGACCAGAGATCGTCGATCCTTGCCTTCGTAGCCTGATCCATCTCGATCATCGCCGGCCACGGCCGCTCGAATCCCTCCGCCTTCCACTTCCGCGTCGCATCGATCCCCATCTTCGATCCGTAATTCGGCAGCCGCGACGAGTGATCCAGCGAGTCCACCGGCCCCAGCGTGAATTGAATATCCCGCTCCGGATCGATGTTGTTCGCACCCGCAGCACCACCTCGCCGATGTCCTGCACGTCGCAGTCCTCATCCACCACCACGATGCACTTGGTAAACATCGCCTGCCCCAGCGACCAGATCGCGTTCATCACCTTGCGCGCCTGCCCCGGATAGCTCTTCTTGATCGACACCAGCATCAGGTTGTGAAACACGCCCTCGACCGGCAGATTGATGTCCACAATCTCCGGAATCGTCATCTTCATCGCCGGCAGAAAAATCCGCTCCACCGCCTTGCCCATCCACGCATCTTCCATCGGCGGCTTGCCCACAATCGTCGCCGCATAAATCGGGTCCTTGCGATGCGTGATGCACGTCAGGTGAAACACCGGATACTCATCCGTCATCGTGTAAAACCCCGTGTGGTCGCCGAACGGGCCCTTCGCTGCGCAGCTCGCCCAGCTCCACGTAGCCCTCCAGCACAATCTCCGCGCTGCGCCGGCACTTCGAGATCCACCGTCTCGCACTTCACAATCTCCACCGGCTTGCCGCGCAGAAAGCCCGCGATCATGAACTCCTCAACCTCCGGCGGCGCAGGCACAATCGCCGCAAACGTCGTCGCCGGATCGGTCCCGATCGCGACCGCAACCTCGAGACGCGATCCCTTCAGATTCCCCATCGCCACCTGCGGAATCCCGCCAATCGGCCCATCAGGAATCGTCACCGCCCCGCCCGCCGACTCCGCCATCGCCGCCACTCGCGCAGAGAGCTGGCCCATCTGCGTCGCCAGTGCTCCGCCGCGCGCCGCCCGCAGCGCCTCACGATAATGCTCCGCCGCCACCTTCTGCCGCTGCCAGTGCATCCCCGTCGTCTGCCCGTCGTACACCTGCATGCGATACATCCCGATGTTGCGCTTCCCCGTCCGCGGATCCCGCGTATGCACGCAGGGCAGCGTGATGAACCGCCCGCCATCATGCGGCCAGCACTTCAGAATCGGAAACGCATTCAGATCGAATCCATCGCCGCAGAATCACTTCCTTGCACGGCGCATCTTTCGTCGTCACCGTCTTCGGAAACGCAGCTCGCCAGCGCCCCCAGTTGCGGCAGCATCTTCAGCTTGTCGAAGAATCCCTCCGGCGCCTTCACGTTCATCAGTCCCGTTGATGCGCTCGGCAATCTCATCCAGCCGCTCCACGCCCAGCGCCATCGCCATCCGCCGCTCGCTGCCGAACTGGTTCATCAGCACCGCGTGCCCCGGATGCCCCTTCACATTCTCAAACAGCAGCGCCGGCCCGCCCGGTGCATACTTTCCCTTCATCGCGGCCGAGCCGACTCCTGATTCCTGACCCCTGCCGGGGTCCCCAGCGAGCCGTCTTTTCTCGCTGGGGTGGCTGACCCCTGTTTTCGACACCCGGTCCGTGATCTCCGTGATCTCCAGCTCCGGCGACACCTCTTCGCGAATCCGCTTCAGCTCGCCGTTCTTCTCCAGTGTCCTGATCCAGTCGCGCAAATCGTCGTAAGCCAACGCAGTTCTCCAGGCGGTTGTGCCTCTCGGGCTAATCACCGCAGTCCCATTCATACTAAGGCTTTAAGCCACGTGACTTTGGTTTCCCCAAAACCCCGCAACAAATCTCGTCCCGTAAATTCCCGCATCTAAGCCAAAAGAAGCACACATCCCTCACGAGGACTTCGCCATGCCGCCTGTCCCGGTCGTTCCCTGTCATCCCTACTTCAAGCTGCGCCGCCTCACGCCCCACATCCAGATTGGCCCCGAAGCACCCTCGCCATGGAACGTCCCCAATCTCTGCGCCGCCTACAACTGGCCCACCGGCCTCGCTGGCGGAGGCATCATCGCCATCGTCGAACTCGGTGGCGGATGGGTGCAGTCCGACATGGACCAGTACTTCCAGTCCATCAACCAGCCCGTCCCGCAAATCACCGACGTCTCCGTCGACGGAACGCAAAACAGCCCCAACCAGAGCACCGGCTCCGCCAGCGATCCCGACTACGAAGTTGCGCTCGACATCCAGGTCTCCGCCGCCGCCTACTTCACGGCCACCGGCAAGCCCGCCATCATCCGCATGTACTGGTCGCAGGACATCGCCTCCGCCGTCCAAAAAGCCGCCAACGATGGCTCCGATGTCTGCTCCATCTCGTGGGGCGCTGACGAAGCCACCTGGGGCACCGAAGCCGCCGATGAAATGGAATCTGCTGCCTCCGATGCTACGCAACGTCGGCATGGTCGTCTTCGCCGCCTCCGGCGACAACGATTCCAGCGACGGCGGCCCGACCCCCGCGAATGTCGACGCCCCTTCGTCCTGCCCGCACGCCGTAGGCTGCGGCGGCACCTACAAAACCACCACCGTCGAAACCGTCTGGAACGACAGTCCCGGCGCAGACCAACGGCGAAGGCACAGGCGGCGGCTACTCCACCATCTTTCCCGTACAGAACTGGCAAATCGGCGCGCCCGCCGCCGCCCGCTGAACTCGCCCTACGGCAAAGGCCGCATGGTTCCCGACGTCTCCGGCGACGCCGACCCAAACACCGGCTACGACGTCGTCGTCCACGGAACCACAACCGTAGTCGGCGGAACCAGCGCCGTTGCGCCGCTCTACGCTGGCCTATTCGCAGCCTTCGGAAAGAAACTCGGATTCGTAACGCCCTCGCTCTATCAGAACCAGGCCGACTTCAACGACATCACCGGCGGCGGCAACGGCCTTTACAACGCCGCGCCAGGCCCCGACCCCTGCACCGGCATAGGCTCCCCCATCGGCAACAAACTCGCCGCACTCTTCGTCAAGCCCGCTTAAAGACATACGGGTCAAGCGAACCGAATCACTCAAGAAATGCCTCGGTGCCGAGTGTCACCGCGGCAAGGGTACGAAGCAATACCCGCCCGCCAATTCCCCCGATCTGGCATCCCAACAGGCAACTGCCTCGCTACAACCTGCCTCTCCCTCTTAGGCCCCTGCTGCTCGAACATCATGAACTTTTCCCAAACCGGCCTCATTCGACTTATCGCCATTTTCAAGCTGCTCAAAGCGGCTCTCCTCATCGCGGCCGGCATTGGCATTCTCAAGCTCATGCACAACGATGTCGCCACGGAGCTCCAGCATTGGGTCGCCAGGTTGGGCTTCGATCCAGGCAGCCATTACGTCAGTCTCGCTATTGAGAGGGCGACCGCTCTTTCGTCCCGCAAGATCAAGGACTTCGGAGTTGTCAGTTTCATCTATGCAGCCCTGTTCCTCACCGAGGGCATCGGTCTGTGGCTTTTGAAGCGCTGGGCTGAGTGGTTTACGGTGCTGATTACCGCGTCGCTTGTACCAGTTGAGATTTACGAGATCTCCCACCACCCAAGTCTCATCAAGATCCTCGTCCTGGTCATCAACATCGCTGTGGTGGCCTATCTCCTCTACCGAATCAAGCACGTATCCAGGGAAGCCGAGGATGAAACCGCCGCCCACGCCCCCATCTAGCCATCGAGCCGGGGTGACCTGAGAACCCGTGGCCGCCTGATTCTCCGATTGCGCTTCAGGTAATAGCTCCCAAGCGCAAATCAGCCCCGAAGGCATCCACCCTCGGGGCCGATCTCGACCAAAAGATAAGGAGAAGTAAACGCTGCTTGTCGGCGTTACATTCAGCCTGCGATCCGGAACCTGTGCCGGATCCTCGCGCCGCCCCACCGATGCAACATCGGAAAGTCCGGCTCGATTCGCTTCCCGCCCGATTCAACGGAATGGAAGTTGGTTCGCAAAGTATATCCAAACCCATCAAATTGCGAACCCTTACAAAAGTCACCGCCGTTTTGCGGGATTGACCTGAGCGCCAGTATCGCGCCCGGCATCACCGCACCGCGTGCCCGACCTCTGCCACTTGCACCAGCGGGTTCACCGGCGGAATCGCATCCAGCGGAAACCCCAGCCTCTTCCACTCGTCGTATCCCCCGCGCAGCGGCCGTACGCGCTCGATTCCGAGCTTGTGCAGCGTCATCGCCGTCTTTGCGGCAGTAGCCTCGCTCGGGCAGGTGCAAAACAGCACCACATCCCGGTCCCGGGGAATTTCAAGATGCCGCGCCGCCAGCGCATCCGGCGAAAAATGCATCGCCTTCGGCAGCGTGAATGGTTCAGCCATCAGTTCCAGCGGATGCCGCAGGTCCACGATGTATACCTGCTCGCCAGCATCCAGTTGTGCCTTCAGTTCCTCCGGCTCCAGCCGCGATGCCACCAGCTTCTTCAGCACCGCCCGCCGCCGATACAGCCGCACAACAAAGAATCCCAGCACGCCGAGCACAAGCAGCACGCCCGAGAAGCGCCCCACCCAATTCAACAAGCTCGGATTCCGCTTCAACGCATCGCCGAAGAGTCTCCCCGCAGTTAGCAGCGCGAGCAGCCACAGGGAGGCACCTATCCCATCGAAGAACAGGAACCGTGCCAGGCTCATCCCGTTCTCCCCCGCCACTGGAGCCGCCAGCGTCGCCAGCCCCGGCACAAACTTCGCGAACATCAGCATCACGTTGCGCCGGCGCCCAAACGAGTCCTGCGTGCGCCGTACGCAGATGGTCGGCTCCATCGAAAGCTTGCAGAGAATGCGCAGCACGTGATGCCCGTAGCGCCGCCCGATCAGAAACCAGCTCGTGTCCGCGGTCATGCATGCCACGAACCCCGCCAGGAACGCCGCGCTAAAGCTGAGCTGATGCGCGGCCGACAAACCGCCGGCCGCCAGCAGTACTGGTGTCGCTGGCAGCGGTATGCCAAACTGCTCGACCAGAACCCAGCCGAAGAGCAGCAGATAACTGTAAGTGAGAAGAATGTGTTCGGGAAGAGCCATGGGTCCGAGTCCGATTTGCTGCTGTGGGTTCAGGTCAAAAATCGCGCCCAGGGCTGCCGGCGCCCGTTGACCTCACTCTATCCGATGATGATGAGCTGAATTCGTTTCAAATCAATCGAGCCTGTGTGCGCCCCGTCCTCGGTTGTCGGGGCGGCGCCAACGTCATTCCTTTCAGTCGGTGCTCATCCTGCCGCAAACTGCACTGCCAGCACCGTGGAAGATGTCCGGCGTTGGCAATGCGCATCTCTCGCCGGGACTCAGTTAGGCAACAAAGCAGGTCGCAAAATGGCCTCCGGAACGCCCGATAAAACACCCGCAAACACTTGACAACAAGTAACCTTGTTCCAATGTATGGGGGGCATCCAAAGCCCGTTCAACAAATCTCTGCTCTCCAAAGGCTAACTCGCCGCCCCGCGGGGCGTGCCCACCGCCCACTACACTTGAAATTGCCATGACTGAAAGCGCTCGCCCTCACTCCGCCCGTCGCCCGAAAAGACCACATACGAAACCATCCTCCACGGCATCACCCTCACCGACGACTACGCCTGGCTGCGCGACAAAGACAATCCCGAAGTCACCGCCTACCTGAACGCTGAAAACGAGTACGCCGAAGCCGTCACCGCCAACCTCGCCCCCCTCCGCGACCAGCTCTACAACGAGATGCTCAGCCACATCAAGCAGACTGACGAGTCAGCACCCTACCGCGAAGGCGACTGGTGGTATTACGTCCGCACCGAAGAGGGAAAACAATACTCCATCTTCTGCCGCAAGCACGGATCACCGGGGCCCCATCCGACACCGGGTGCCCCATCCATGACAGCGGCTTCATCGCTGTCTTGGGTGGGAAACCACAGCACTCAACCCCTCCCGGATTCTCCCGAAGAAATCATCCTCGACGGCAACCAACTCGCCGAAGGCCAGGCATTCTTCGCCATCGGCGCCACCGACATCTCCGACGACGGCCGTTGGCTCGCCTATACCACTGACCTCACCGGCTTCCGCCAGTACACCCTCCACATCAAGGACCTCGAAACCGGCGAAATCACTCCCCGGCGAAGTCCAGCGCGTAGGCTCCGTCACCTGGGCCGCAGACAACTCCACGCTCTTTTACTCCGTCGAAGACGAGGAGCAGAAGCGCCAGTTCCAGCTCTTTCGCCACACTCTCAGCACTCCCCATTCCGACGACGTACTCGTCTATCAGGACGACGACGAGCGCTTCAACATCGGCGCCGGCCGCACCCGCGACGGCAAATACATCATCCTCGAATCCGCCAGCCACACCACCACTGAGTGCCTCGTACTCCCCGCCGATCAGCCCACCGGCGAATTCACCGTCATCAGCCCGCGCGAAGACGAGCACGAGTACTGCCGTCGATCATCGCAACGGCCAGTGGTACATTCGCACCAACGATCGCGGCCGCAACTTCCGCCTTGTCACCGCGCCCGTCGATGCTCCCGCGCGCGAAAACTGGGTCGAGCTCATTCCCGCACCGCGACACTGTCATGCTCGAAGACATCGACCTCTTCGCCAGCTTCTTCGTCGCCTGCGAGCGCGAAGACGGCCTGCCTCGCCTGCGCCTTTGGAAGTTCCAGGACCAGACGCCCCGCGGCCAATCCCTCCGGCGAAATCGCCTTCCCCGAGCCCGCCTACAGCGCCTCGCCCGGCATCAACCGCATCTGGGAATCAACACCTTCCGCTACGGCTACCAGTCGCTCGTCACTCCTGGTTCCGTCTACGAATACGACTCGCAATCCCGCGAATCGACTCTGCTCAAACAGCAGGAAGTTCCCGGCGGGTTTGATCGCACCCTCTATGCCAGCGAACGCATCCACGCCACCGCACCCGACGGCGTAAAGGTTCCCGATCTCCCTCGTCTATCGCCGCGATATATTCCAAGCCACACCGTTGGAGAAAAAGGTGGGTGCCCCATCCTCGACACAGTTTTATCGTGGCGAGGGTGGGAAAGCTCAAGACTCAATCAGCCAAGAGACGAATCGACCACCGCTCTACGTTTACGGCTACGGCTCCTACGGCTATGCCCTTCCTCTCGGCTTCAACTCCAACCGCCTCTCGCTGCTCGACCGCGGCGTCGTCATGGCCTATGCGCACATTCGCGGCGGCGGCGATCTCGGCAAACCCTGGCACGACGCCGGCAAAATGCTCGTCAAGCGCAACACCTTCACCGACTTCATCGCGGCCGTCGAACATCTCACAGCCAAAGGCTACGGCGACCCCGCCCGCGTCGCCATCGAAGGCGGCTCCGCTGGCGGCCTGCTTATGGGCGCCGTCACCAACTTCCGCCCCGACCTCTTCCGCGTCGTCCTCTCTCACGTTCCGTTTGTCGACGTCATGAACACCATGCTCGACGCGTCGCTGCCCCTCACCGTTCCCGAATACGAAGAGTGGGGCGATCCGAATCGAGGAAGACGTACTTCCGCTACATGCTCAGTTACTCGCCCTACGATAACTTGAAGCCTGCAAGTTATCCGGCCATGTTAGTCAAAACCTCGCTCAACGACAGCCAGGTCATGTACTGGGAACCCGCAAAGTACGTAGCCAAACTCCGCACCCTCAAAACCGACAGCAATCCGCTCCTCCTAGTCACCAACATGGAAGCCGGTCACGGCGGCGCCAGCGGCCGCTACGACTACCTGAAAGAGATAGCCTTCGACTACGCCTTCCTGCTGAAGGAACTAGCGATCGTATGATAGATTTCTCGCAGGAATCCTGAGGAATCGAATGATGCGATCTGTGTTCGCTCCTACGTTTGTCGTTGCTTTGGCTGCAACAATGCTCAGCGCGCAAGCCGCTCAGGAGCAGGCCAAAAGCGATTCATCGTTGCTTGTGTATCACGACGAGGAAGGCATCAAGGTTCCCGAATTGCTTCCCATGGACCTCTCGGCGATCATTTCGAGCAATTGCACGGAGAGAGTAGCGAACGGGACTGTATTACTCGATTTGGTGATCGATGGCGACGGCAAAGCACAAAATATCTCGCCACTTAGGCCACTTGGTGACGACATCGATCGCATGGCCGTCGGCATCGCAAAGGCAGACCACTTTGCACCCGGCACAAAGGACGGAATTCCAATCGCAGTCGAACGGGAACTCGAAATTACTCTCTCAATCTGCACTACTAAGGTCGCTGACGAGACGGGAAAACTCTCAAGCCGGCTCAGGCGCAAAGAGCAACCAGTTCAGAAGCTTCTCCATAGTCTGCAGGTCGGATCCCCCTCATTAGTTTCTCTTTCGCCCGATGCCCAACCGAACAAGCAGACGTTTTACCACATCGGAGGAGGCATCTCTGCTCCGGTTCCGATCAAGGCTCCCCAACTCAATCTGAAATCGAGCGCAGGATCTGGCGCAATCCTCGTCACTGTCATCGTAGATGAGAATGGACTTCCGAAGAATCCACGGGTGGTTCGTGGCATTTCGAAGGAACTGGACCAAGCGGCACTTGAGGCCGTCTCCAAATACCGTTTCAAACCGGCCATGAAGGACAAACAACCTGTCGCGGTCGTGATTTCAATCGAAGTGAATTTTAGGGCTTACTAAGGATTGACTGAGAGCGCGATTGCACTGAATCAGCCGTATCAGGTTAGCCGCGACTGATGCGCCCACAATCCCAACCCCGGATTCGAGACAAAGAAAACTTCTTCGCCATCAAGCTGGTTATAACCATGCGATAACTTATCCGGGTTGTAGTGTTCCGACATCTCCGCGTAATTTCCGTATTGGTAACCCACGCCTTCTATTTCCTCCCGGCTAAGTTGCCCCGGACACCATGTAATCGTGAACCGGCCCTCCGACGACCCATGAATCAGATGCGCCGCCGCACCCAGTTCCGCCGCCAGGTCCTCATTCGCTTCCACCGCTGCCAGCGTCGCCGGAGTTCCGCGATACCCGTACTTACGAATCAGCCCGTCAATGCGCTTGTCTTCGCCAAACTCCCGAACAGCGGGTGCGAGAACAATGAGTTCCGCACCATCCGCCAGCGCCATCCGCGTCCGATACACGGCCTTGTTCCCCAACCACGTCGAATGGAACTCGTGCGGATCCAGATACACCACCGCTTTTTTGATTGGCTCCGCAACCAGCTCGAAGTTCACCTTCAGGCTCAGCTCTGCCGCCCGATGGAAACACTCCACATCGTCCCCGATAAATAATCCGCGCACCGCCAGCCCGCCATCCGCGCGCCGGCCCACAACCGTCTGCACATACACAATCGGCAGTTCGCGCAAGAAATGATCCGACGCATAATTCAGCACCGCACGCACAGGAGTCTCAGCGCGCCCCATGATGCGCTCCATCCCATATACAGCGCCCAGATAATGGCTCAGGTTGATTCCCTGCCTTCCGCCTGCCCCGACCAGGATGTTCTTGTTGTAGTTGGCCATCCCGATCACTTCATGCGGAACAACCTGCCCGATCGACAGAATCAGATCGAACCCGCCCTGCGATATCAGCCGATTCGTCTGCGCCGGCCACGCAACATTCAGCTTTCCCTCCGACTGCTGATAGACGAATTCCGCCGGAACTTCGCCCAGCGTCTCCACGTCCGTTCGCCAGTTGTGAACCTTGAACAGCTCCTGCGGAACACCCGGATACATATGATCCATCTGACTAGGCGTCATCGCCGCATGTGTCCCGATCGCTGGCAACACAGCCTTCAGCCGGTCGCCAAAATACTCCCTCGCAACGCAAGTCAACATCCCCGCCTGTGAGTGCAACCGCGTGATATCCGGCGGCACTGCCAGCACATGCTCGCGTTGTCCCAGCTTCCCAAGGCTTTCGGCAAGCAGCTCTGATAACTGCTGCGGTGTCAGCTCAGCATCCACGGCGCCGACGGAACAGTACAATCCCATGCGCTTAACTCTAAACCAACGGCGCAATTCGCAATGCCAGGATCGCGCCCTCGCCAAGTGCCAAAGTGTGGTTCGAGCCATCGGGAATGAAGTCCGGGACTTCCATAGCGCCGGAAACAGTTTGGGGTGCGACGGCGAGTGATCCAACGGCATCGCCTGGTCAGAAATTGATGAGCGGTGGCAAACCTGATCCAATAACGTGCATCGCTATATCGAAGGCCTCAGTTTCCACGTGCGCAACCGGAATGCGATTGCGGTATGGATGGTTTGCAAAGGTTGGAAGTCTAAATTGCTGTTGGTGCCCTACGATACGCGAGGGCTTGGAACTCATGTGAAGATGGAGAAACCTTATCGTCGCCCACTGAAGATCGATCGGACTGTGGCGGCGGAGCATCTCTCGCTGACCCAGTCGCTTGAACAGCGAACCGAGTCGAGCGAATGGAGATTCTAATGAAGCGTCTTGCGGTTGGGTTCCTTGTGGTGGTCCTGGCGGCGCGGTGCCATGCGCAGATTCCGCCGTCGCATGCGCCGTGGGTGTCAATCAGCTGGCATGCGCCGCCGGCCAGGCACGGGTGGGGTGGCTGCACCGCGAAATCACCCTGCAGTTACGTCATTAGCCGCGCGACGATTGTCAGCGGCGCACGCTCGTGCCCCCCGACTTCCGGAACGTTCTACACAAAGGTCGGCACTACGAGCAACAACGCGCTGACCTTCTCCGACACGACCGTTTCGCGGGGGACGAAATATTGCTGGATCGTGCAGACGCAGCAGGGATCAGCTCCCGTGCTGACGAGCCAGCCTTCGATGCCTTCGAACCACGGCGTGCCGCTCTTGATTCCCATGGTCCCCCTGGCTCCAGCCATTCCGAATACCCCCGGCCTGGTGGATGACCTGTAAAGCCGCACTTGCTCCGGGTCCCTCGCTGCAACATTGAGGCGATGACCACCGACGATTTCAAAAAAGTGCGCTGCGGGGATGATGCAAACCCCGCAATGGTCAGTATCCAACTTCTTCAACGGGCAAGGTAGTTTGCCACCAGCGCACTGGAGAAGACCGCCGCGACAAGCCAAAGCGTCGCAACTGCGACGAACGCAACGACCGCAGCTGGGGATCTTACTTCGTCTCTCCTGCTCATTTCGGCGGCTTCGGCACGCTCACGGCATTCCGCGAGCACATCCGGAGGAACCATCCTTCGAAGTACCAGCACGCCAAGGAAGAGAACCACAAAATCATCGAGGAATCCGATGACCGGAATAAAGCTCGGGATGAGTTGAATGGGGCTAAACAGGTAGCCGGAGGTGCACACTGCAACCAACTTCGCAGGCCAACCTACGCGGGGATGCCGGAATGCAAAGTAGAAGACTTGTGCATCTTTCTTGACTCGCTGCGCCTGTCGCGTCCAGTTCATCATGTAAAGTCCCCTGGCGCGTGCGGTCTGGAACGCGAAGCACCCCTTGAAGCCTGGATTCTATGTCGGCTCCCCCAATAACCGCACCTGTCTGAATTGACAATAGGCACCCAATCAAGTGTGTGTTGCAGTACACAAAGGCGTTGTCCCGAAGACAGAGAGGAACTACCGCTCGATGAGTCAAAGTGATCGATCAGGAGGGGATGCCGGGATGTCCCTTCTGAGTGCTCTACCAGTCAGTTCTCCGCCCTGCTTTCACCTGCTTGCGAAGCCGAGCGGGTCCACCTGCAATATCGACTGCAAGTATTGTTTCTTCCTGTCAAAAGAGGCGTTATACCCGGACGAAAAGCAACGGATGTCTGGGGCCACGCTCGAGACTTACATCCGCCAACTGCTGGAGTCGCACCGAACGCCCCAGGTGACGGTCGCATGGCAAGGGGGCGAGCCGACGCTGATGAAGCTCGAATTCTTTCGCCACTCCGTCGAACTCGTGGAAAAGTACAGGCGGGCAGGCCAGGCCGTACAGCATACGTTTCAGACCAACGGCATACTTCTCGATGACGACTGGTGCGCCTTCTTCAAGGAGCACCATTTTCTGGTTGGCATCAGCGTTGATGGCCCACGCGAAATCCATGATGCAAATCGCGTTGATCGCGGCGGACAAGGCACCTTCGACCGAGTGATGAGAGGCTGGCGGAAACTGCGCGAGCATCGAGTGGATTTCAACATCCTGTGTACAGTCAACTCTGCCAACGAGAATCATGGCCGCACCATCTATCGCTTCTTTCGCGATGAACTGCATGCCGAATGGATTCAGTTCATTCCGATCGTCGAACGCGCGACGGCCGACACGATCCAAATCGCCAACCTGGGCTGGAGAGAGCAACCTGGTCAAAAGCGATTGCTCTACACGCAGTCTGGCAGTCTCGTAACAAAACGCACGGTCGGAGGCGAACAATACGGCCGATTTCTCGTGGACATCTTCGAGGAATGGGTGCGTCACGACGTGGGCCGCGTTTACGTGCAGCTCTTCGACGTGACGCTTGAGAGCTACTTCGGTCGTCACCTACTGTGCATCCACGCCCCGACATGCGGCTATGGGCCTGCGCTGGAACACAATGGTGATCTTTATTCCTGTGACCATTTCGTCGAGCCACGCTATCGGCTCGGCAACATCCACGAGACGCACATGCTCACGCTCGTATCATCGCCCGAGCAGCGCAGATTCGGGGATAACAAGCGCGATTCACTCACCGCGCAGTGCCAGAGTTGTGAGGTGCGTCCCCTTTGCAACGGCGGCTGTCCGAAGGACAGATTCATGCTTTCGCGCGACGGCGAACCTGGCCACAACTATCTCTGTACAGGTCTTAAGCTGTTCTTCACTCACACCCGCGCTGCGATGCAGACAATGGCACAGTTGCTCCAGCAGGAGCGCCCGCCTGCAGACGTTATGAAGTTGACGGCTGCTCAGGACAACCGACGCGGGCGGCATCAACAGTGTCCTTGCGGAAGCGGCCGCAAGTTCCGCTCCTGTCATGGCAACAACTCACCTCGCTCCCCGTTCAGTTCTGTCAGCCCTGCGAAGGATATAAAGCAAGACACCACTGCGGACGCCAAATCCCATCGAGTGCCTGTTGCGGAGAAACGCGCAATGTCTCGTGACCTTTCCGTCTGAGACAAACCAGCAGCACAACAAGTTATCAAGGAAGGACAGTGCAAATGGCTACAAAGAAACCAAACATCCTGATCCTCTGGGGTGATGACATCGGCTGGTGGAACATCAGTTACAACAGCCGCGGCCAGATGGGCTACCGGACGCCAAACATCGACCGTATCGCCAACGAAGGCGTCTCCTTCACTGACTACTACGGCCAGCAGAGTTGTACAGCCGGGCGATCTGCATTCATTACTGGGCAGAATCCAATCCGCACGGGGCTAACCAAAGTTGGGATGCCTGGAGCGGATACAGGCCTGCGGAAAGAGGACCCGACGATCGCTGAGCTGCTCAAGCCGCTGGACTACGTCACCGGTCAGTTTGGCAAAAATCACCTCGGCGACAAGGACGAGTTTCTGCCGACAGTGCATGGATTCGACGAGTTCTTCGGCAACCTCTACCACCTCAATGCAGAGGAGGAGCCGGAAGACCCGGACTATCCCAAGGACCCTGCTTTCAAGAAACGCTATGGCCCCCGAGGCGTACTGCACTGTAAGGCGGATGGCAAGGGCGGACAAACGATCGAGGACACGGGCCCGCTTACCAGGAAGCGCATGGAAACATTTGACGACGAGGTCACGGAGCGCGCTCTGGGGTTCATCGACAAGGCGCACAAGGAGGACAAGCCCTTCTTCCTGTGGTGGAACACAACGGCCATGCACTTCCGAACTCACTGCGCCGCAAAGCACAAGGGCAAGAGCGCCGGCCAGGGCGACTACAACGATGTGATGGTTGCGCACGACGAGAATGTCGGCATCATGCTGAAGAAACTCGACGATCTCGGCATCGCCGACAACACCATTGTGATGTATTCAACAGACAACGGCGTCCACTACAACAGTTGGCCCGATGCGGGCATCACACCGTTCCGGTCTGAGAAGAACACCAACTGGGAGGGAGGCTGGCGCGTGCCGGCATTCACTCGCTGGCCCGCCCAGTTCAAAGCGGGCACTGTGCTCAACGGCATAGTCTCCATGCAGGACTGGCTCCCGACCCTGCTGGCCGCGGCTGGAGAGCCGGACATCAACACCAAACTCCTCAGCGGATATAAGGCGGATGGCAAGACCTTCAAGGTCCACATCGACGGCTTCAACATGCTGCCTTACCTCACTGGCAAGGTGAAGGAAAGCCCGCGAAAGAGCTTCTTCTACGTCAGCGATGACGGCGACATTCTAGCCATTCGAATGGGCGACTGGAAGGTGGTTCTTGGGGAACAGCGTGCAAAGAGACTGCAGTGCTGGTTTGAACCGTTCGTAAAACTCCGCGCGCCGAAAATATTCAACCTGCGCCGCGATCCTTTTGAGCGGGCTGACGAGAATTCAAATACCTACTGGGATTGGGTAATCTCTCACGCGTACATCATCTACGCCATGCAGGCCGTCGTCGGGCAACAGATTGAAGACTTCGTGAAATACCCGCCTCGTCAGAAGCCAGCGGCCTTCAACCTGGACGAAGTGATGCGCAAACTGGAGGAGGCGGGCAGCGGCGCCCTACATTGAAATGACAAGCCACAACCTCCGCCTTCTTGTAAAACCGAAGCGAGAGTCAAGGGTTCCAGTCACAAACCGGAACCCTTGATTTTTCGACCTTATGCTCAATTTGGGCTGGACTACGTGCGGTTGTGCTCATGGTGGCTGACGTGTGCCTCAACAATTCAGATGAGTCGGAATCGATATCGCTCAAGTTGCTCCGTCTCTATCCATGCTTCGAGTTTAAGGGTCCTCTTCACGAATGAGAGTCTTCCGGCTGGGTCACCCTCCAAAGTTGCCAAACCTAGCTCAACGGCTTCCGTATAGGCGACGCCTACTTCTTTGTATCGTTTCCGCCATTTGTAGAATGAATCAACCGCGCGAACCTCCGTCTCGAAGCCTCCTTCACACGGCTTGATTGTGGGAACCACCTTCATCCTGGGCATAGCACAACCTAACATTTTCCGGTTCCGCGGCTCAATTCCATCTTCGCGTAATTCGCCGGGGCGGACTCCCCCCAAGAGTGCAAATGTGGACATGCTTCGTTAGCCCAACTCATCCCCCTATGTTTGTCTGCCACGCTTTCGCGCTCCAGAGCGCCGTCTTGTGTGGAACGGGTACGGTTCGGAGAGCTGAGTTTCCCAACGCTTTGCTTCGGACTCGAACAACTGAATACGCAGAGATTTCGCCACTGAAATCTGCGTAAACGACTGATTTGAGGGATCGGTGGGCGGTCAGGGACTCGAACCCCGGACTTCCTGCTTGTAAGGCAGGCGCTCTAACCAACTGAGCTAACCGCCCCCAAAATGGGCATTCCCTCGAAATTTGACCGCATGCTTGAGGGAATCGATGAACCAACAACAAGAGAAGTTTATCAGGTACCGGCAGTTCGTCACCAACGTCTCATCCAACACCATCGAATGGTACCGTCTGGCGTTCAACTGGCTGACTTCAGAACGACCGACACAGGCCGATTTAACGGACGCTGTGTGCAGGATGCGGGAACAGGGACTGAAGCCGTCAGCCGTGAACAGCTACTGCCGAGTGTTCAACGCATACAGCCATTGGCTGCACTTCCCTGATGAAAAGTGTTCAGCGTCATGCAAGCATCCGAAGCTGCGAAAGCTGAAAGAACCGCAGACGGTAATGCCGACATACACCACAGAGCAAATCACGAAGCTGATACAGTGGCGACCGAAGACACGATGTGACAGACGTCTGCACTTGCTGGTGCTCCTGTTGTTCGATTGTGGACTGCGAATCACCGAGGCTCTGCAACTCCGAGTGTGTGACGTTAACCTCGATGACTGCTTGATCACGGTAACCGGCAAGGGAGACCGACAGAGGATGCTCCCCGTGAGCTTGGAATTGCGCAGACATCTCTTCAAGTGGATCAATGGCAATGATCACACTCAATCACCGGCGCTCGTTTTCTCGACTGCGTCAGGGCAACCACTCAGCCGTGACAATTGCAGACGCGATATCAGAGCACTGTGCAGACATCTGGGCTTCGAGCCACCAGCCCGGGCAATTCATTCCACCCGGCATACATTCGCGGTGCAGTACGTCCGTGCAGGAGGATCACCATTCCATCTGCAACGGTGTCTCGGTCACTCGTCGCTGCTCATGACAAGGCGTTATACGAACCTCTGCACCGAAGACTTGCAGACAACACACTTGAAGACATCACTGCTGAACCGCCAGAAACGGCTCTAAGAAGCTATCAGGAACAGCACAGAATGACGCTGGTGGCGTTGCTGACGACTAACTGACACTCACCCCTCACATCAGAGCCTGATCGGTCACCACGCCGGTCAGGCTTTGTTGTTAGGAGACTGGTCACAGTGGTTGGGCACCGTCCGCTGCTAATGGCTCACCAGTACCGCACGAAGGTTGCAGCAGCTTATGACAAGGCTGAGTAGCCGGTGCGCTGCTGTGTTCCGGGCTACTTGTTGCACCGTACATTGCTTGTACTCACTTAAAGGAGTGTTTACCGCGCAATACAGGGCGGACCTTGGCGCTGCGCGTCTACCCGTTCCCTAGCGCCACCTTTCTAGTTCCGATTCATCGAAGGATCCGACGATGTGATAGATCTTCGAGCCGCTGGCATCTAAGATTGTTATATCGTTTCCCTCTCTAGACGCATAAAAAGCCTCCGGCGCAAAACAAATCGGCGGGTGTTCGCTGCTGCGAGGCCCGCATATAAACGTCTTACGCTTTTCAGGTGCAAACGATTCCAGCCCACATTTGCCAGCAGTCATAATGCATGTTCCCCTAGCGTGACTTCCGTCCGGCAGGACAAAGTAAAGGCTCTGGACCATCCCAGTCTTATCGCTCCCCTCTGCAACGACCTGAATGACAAAACGCGGAGGCTTCTTCTTTCCCTGCGCCACGGGGGCTAATGACAGCAGAAGACCTAAGGCGAAACATAGGTTTCTTTTGGTGTGCAATTGAGCCTCCTCACGTCGAGCTGAATGCGGAAATTCTATACATGCCGTGTTGTTATGAATCGAGCATTGCAGGCGTGTTGACGTCAATCCGTCCTCACCCTTGAGGAACTGAAAGCTTAACAAGTGCCAACTTGTGCTCGTATGCCATGTGGCTCTCTTCGATATATTCGTTAGGGCCGTATGCGAGTCCGCGCGGGTCCTTCCGATAGGACCTATACACCCAAAATGCCATTGCGCTTATCCATAAAAAATAGAAGCCAACAACGGCCATGCGGAACCAGTCAGCCAAACCACAGGCCAGAACCGCTCCAACAATCCCCGTTAAGAGAAGCGTCACAAGAGCGTTAAACACAAGAGGACTTCTAATCGCATTCAGCGTTTTGCTGGTCGGTTCGAGCGTTGACATTGTTGTGTAATCCTCTCTGCTATGCGTGTTGACGTCAATCCGTCTAGATGTCAAGAGGCGGTAAGCCCTTCGTGGCCAGATCGGTTCCGTCTCTCCCTCCGCCATCCGTGGAACTCCCACACAAAAAGGATCCCAAGCCAGAACAACAGCGTGTACAACAAAATGCCGTAAACAATCGTGAGGCGGGTGATCGGACTTTTATCGAGTCCCCACTGAATAGTCAAACCAGCCGTACACAGAGTGAGTAGTGAAGTCCAGAGCAACGAGCGGTTAGTTTTGACGCTGAAGACCGTCCTCAGTTTGTCCGGTGCTTGGCTAACAGGGACAATCGCATCGAAGAGACGAAAGAGCCATTTCACAGTGCCAGTGAGAATCAGCGTAACCACCACCCCAGAGCCGAGCATCCAGAAATCACGCGGGTTCATGACGAGTACCTTTCCACTACGCTGCTGCTTGGTTTGGGATAAGTGTATGCCTGATGCCCAAACATCTGGTCACAATCGTCTGGCAACCGTTTGGTTGCATGTGGACGCAGTCGTTGACGTCAGTCATCTGGTCACGATTATCTGGTAACAGTCGTCTGTAAGTTATTGATATAGAGGGGGTAGGCTATCGGGAAGATATAAGTCCTTTTGAATGTAAGGACCGGGTCATGGGCTAGCGTTTTTATGAACAGATTCAGCATTACGAAGTCTTTCGTAGTCGCTGCCTACCCTATTGCCCTATGTTTTGTGGGGGTTCTGTATCTTACTGAAAGTGTTAGATTTACACGCACAATCGACGAGATCAAGTCAATTTGCAGCATTATACGCTCGTTCCATTTCACAGTCAAGCGCAAAAATGATATAATAGATGTATAGCGTTTTTTTAGGAGGCATTTCAAACTGAGCACGGCATACACAAGAAAGAAGTATCGGAAGTCGATCAAGTTCGCGACTCGCGGCAGTGAGCATCTGGCAGCACGGGTCCATCTGCTCGACCAGCCCGAGCTATGGCGCGAGACTCGGACGAAGATCGGCAGGGACCGAGGCAAGTATCACGACAAGTTTCAAACGGTCACTCACCTCACAGTACGTCTCACCGTCGAAAATCCTTTCTCAGAGTCCGCACTGGCGAAGTCACTACCAGAGAGGCTTCCCCTTGAGGAATGGGGTGCGCTGGTCGGCAAGTTGCGCAGTCAGCGCAGTGCATGGCATGATGCACACCCTGACAACAAGGGCCGCTACAGCGACAAGCACGGTACCCTCGTCTCTCGCCTGCAACTCTTCCGCAGATCGCCTGACGGCTGTTCCTGCCTTGATTGTGGCAAGTCGCTGTCATGGGACGCGCCCAAGGGACCGGATCAAATCATCGTGCGGTACCTCGATGGCGATACGCTGAACGTCAAGCCGGGGAACCTGACAGCGGTCTGTCCAGCCTGCCAGAACGCAACTGTGAAGCCGCGCAATGAGACAGAGCAGCAAAAGCGGCAGAAAAAGAGACTGGCTGCGTAGTTTTCCACAGGATTTTTTGTTCCGATGTACCCCTGATGGGATGTGGACGGGGACTGTGCTATTAGAGGGGAGATGTACGATGCTCCCCTGAGAACGACCCCAAGCATTCCCGTCGATACCATCATACCCTCTACTCAAACGTTTGAGCATAGATTCCCGAGCCTACAAGGCACCGCCCTGCCCTTGCTGCCATTTCCGTGTGGGTCAGCCTGCCCGAAATCGTCCTAGAGGCTTATAGGGCATTTAAATGCGAAATTCATTCTGTAACCCCATGGGGTTACATGAGGTTACAAAAACTACCTCCACGGAGGTAGAACTTCTCGTTCCACAGATTTTCTTTTCCACAAACGGGACTTTTTCGGTTTGGCAACCGTTAATGCTTGTGAGGGAGGAGTACACACTTCCCCGTCCAAGGTGAGCGCATCGCTGCTCCCTGCTACCTGCTCTTTGTAAAGTTGCAACTTTACATAACTTTACAAACCCAAGTTTCTCAATACAACATCTGCACTCCTCTGCATCGGTTCCAACGAGGCTTAATCGCCGCGTGATGCTGAGTTGAGAGCAACCTTGATTCTCTGGCTTGCGCAGAGATCAACCCGACCCCATTGCTGTCAGCGGACTGGAACCCTGCTGATGGTGATGGGGTCATTTGTCGTTTTGAAAGGGTTCCAGAATGAAATCAAAATTTCCTAACCAGTTGGACGCTCTTGCCGACAGTGTCGAGAAGTTGGGGATGCAGTGAGCGGGTACTACAAAGACGGTCCTCAGATATTTGCTGATGCTCTGCAATGTCTAAGCCAAGGATTCAGCACTTCTGAAACGTGCGCAATTCTCGCTACACGCTGGCCGTACCCGGCGCACAAGTACGAGAAAGACGTTGATAGGGCTCTCTCGGTAGTCAGGAACTGGAATACAGGCAGCGTAAGAGCACCAGTACCAGAGACGGCTGAAGAGTACAAAGAGTCGATCCGCAACGGTCCACATGCCGATGAATACAGTGCGATCATGACTGACGTCAGTCTCCATCTGAAGACGGTCACCGAGTTACCAGTCGCAGCGTTCATGCAGAAGTATCTACGGCGTGGCAGCTATCGCCTGATTCTGCTCTATTGGGTATTGGCCGCGCCTAACAAGACGATCACAGAGAACGGGATTGCCGTGCGTCTTTGCAAGCTAACCAGAGCGCATGTGGCAGCGATTCTCGATTTGAGACTGATCAAAAACAAAACATTTGACGACACACCAGCCGGGATTGAAGAAAGGAATTACTACGTGAGCGATACAGTATCGCGGCATTTCAAGAACTTTATTGACGAGGGCATTCTGATTCCTCGCGGCTCACGAGGAGTCTATGAAGTCAACACGACCACACTGCTAGCAGCTATCGCAGCGGAGGAAGCCAAGTTTCTCAAGATCATCGACGATGATGGTCAACCCAAGAGCAGGGCTGAGTACATGCGGAATCGCCGCAAGAAACTCAAGAGCCGCCGCAAAGCATAACAGTGTTACATTGCTTACCCTACTACCACTGTATATAGATGGAGTAAGAGATGTAACACTCAAAAACGCCATCTAGCACAATATCCATGCGGGTTAGAGCAATTTTGGCCCTTGTGGAAATCTCCGAACGCACTGTATCCACTGAATCACTGACATCAACAGGGTCACTCCTCACCGAGTGGCCCTTTTCCATTTCACCCACACATCACACACCACAAAGGAAAAGTCACACCATGCAATTGAAAGACTGCATCGCACTTTTATCGGTATATTCGGCTAGCGCACTCCGTCGCTACATTCCCAAGGCTGAATTCGGCGGCTGCACCGTCGCGCAAACAATCCACAATGATCTTCGCGGCATCTATCGCGCACTGGGTTCGTACACAAAAGAAGACACCACCAAGGGGAGCCAGTACGTCTCTCTCTCGCGCATCACCACATGGATTAGTCGCCTCACGACGACCATTCAGCGCCTCACATCCGCAGGCTTTCAGCATGGTCACGAATCGTGCGAAGTGTGCCGGGATGTTTTGACGACAGGATTCCATGTCAGACACTTGGCCCTTGCAGTTGAGATCGTTGATGAAGAGCAGCAAAAGGTTCACGCCGAGATTCTGCCACCACTGACGATGTCGGGGTATCTGCGATGATCAGCCTTTACTGCACACACAAATACAATCAAACGTTGCGCGGTGCCGCATATTACGGCGAGTTGATTATGACCCGAATCGCCACCAGCGCACGAGTACCTGCCCTACGCGTGCGGCATTGCGAAGACTGGCTATTTAACCGCATCGAAGCACTAACCAACGAACAGTTACGTCATCTGAAAGCTGACAACTGCGACGACTGCCGCAAGGTTAGACGCGAAGTCATGTGGCGATGGGCAAAGCTGAATGATCATCTGACATCGCGCAGCATTCCGACCATTCGCACAATATCGCAGGATGACTATGCGCTTGAGTTATCCGAGCGTCACGGCAAGAGGCTAATGAGCAACGTGGAAAGCCTACTGGCCGAACTCGAAGCCAATGACGTCATCAAATCGAAAGGATCATACAGCGATGAAGAATACTTCGCGTCGTTCTTTAGTCACACCAACACAGCAGCCCGTTAATCGCGCCACAAGCCTCTACAAGCGATTCCTGATACTGGTGGTGAAGATTCTCACGCCGAAGGTACAGGAGTCGCCCAAAGCGTCACAGAGGGCGAAGGCAAAGGCATTCTATGCAGCATTCAACCAGACGCAGCCCATTGAGCACATCCATGTGTACGGCGGTCACAGTCCCGACCCTCGATTCACATTCGACAACTACGTTGCAGACATGCAGAAGATTGCGGCAAAGAATCGTGACGGTGACGAGTGGTAGAGCAGCAGCGAAAGCGAAATCTGCACAAACTCGGTATCCACTGCAACCGAGCCAAGCGAATCGCGAAGATCGTCACTAACGTCACGAATCATTGCGACCGTGGGACGCTACCACCACGCAACGCCGTCAACTGGCTTCGTGTGTACTCGTCGCCCAAGGATGCAAAGTTTGAACAGCACTCCACTTGCGATGATTGCCAAACGCTCGAAGCTGGCGCAGCCGCATTGCTCACGTTTGTATCACCAACCAACAGAGATGAGGAGAGCACCAATGAGAAGTAAAGAAGAGATCAATTCACAGATGATCTTCACACTGAAGACACAAGCACTGAGGGCCGTCGAACAACTCATGTACAAGAGCACAATGCTGGACAACTTCACCTATCAATACATTCGCCACAAATTGAACAACGGCACGGACTCAGATTTTCCCGGTGTGTTGTTCGGAAAGGAATGACCAATGAACAAAAAGAAAGCAAAGATCGGCGGCATAAGCAACAACGCACCGACCACTGCCGATGATCCCGAGCACTTGCGCTTGTGGCTTGAATTACTGTCTGCACAGAGACGCACTGATCCCCGGTGGGTCGAATGGGACCGGATGGTTCGAAGCGGTCGCAAGCATCGAAACGCTGAGACTGATGCCCTGTTGGCGCTGGTAGCAGAGAAGTTGAAGCAGACAGTCTAACCTTTTACACCAACACCAAACCCCTCCAAATCCACCCTCGACAATCAAACGTTTCTAAACCCGCCACAGCAAACCTGTGCGCAAGGATATCCCCTTGTCTAATATTTCCTCCTCACCCGCCGCAATCGTTTCCGACCTCAAGAATAAAGTCAACGCTGTACGCTCCGCTCTCCTCAGTGCCCAGTACCAAGAGACTGGTCACAATCTGCAACTCGAAGGTCAGAAGCTCCAGAACATTCGCACTCTGAGGGCACAACTGAGTACCCTTGAGGATTCGCTCGCCACTGCGCAGTACACCGCCGCTATGTCTGCTCCCGCAGTAGTGCAGCAGCAGCGCAAGCACGGAATGAATGCAGTGGAACTGCGGACGCTCTTCCAAGGTGGAATGGTCAGCGTTCGCGATCTTCTCACAAGCACTAGCGGCACTGTACAGAAGACGCCTTACTCGCAGTGGATCGCAGCGACTCGCTGGACGTCGCCGTTGGTTGGACTCGTCAACCGGATTGACCGTGTGGGCGGTCCTGCATACGCGAAGTTTGCCGTGATCGATGACACCGGTGCATCGCAGGAATCGACCTATGTAGTCGAAGGTGGCAGCAACACCAGCATCGAGTCTGATCCGACAATCTCGGTTGAGATCAACGGAGCGGACCTGCTGCTTACCAAGCTGAAGTACTCCGTACAACTGGAGAAAGATGCATTTCAATTTCAGCAGTTTTTGCTGGACATCGCAGCGAAGAGGACCAGCCGCGCCATCAATTACTCGCTGATGTTCGGCAAGGACGAAGCGACTGGCACCGCTTTGCCCAACAACATCACTGGTGGCTTGTTGGCATCGGCTGCTGTCGCTGGCACTGTGAGCACTGGTACGGGTCAGGTTGGATATGGCGATCTGATCGAAACGTTGTTGACTGCCGTGGACCCTTCGAACCGTGTTAACGGATTCTGGATGGTCTCGCAGGCGCTGAACGATCTCATGATCTCGCAGAAGGACGGCATGGGCCACATCTTCTACGACCGCTACGACGAGCAAGGTCGTCTGCTCATCGCAGGAAAGCCGGTAGTGATTAACTCTGCGATGCAGTTCGCGTCAGGTAAGCCTGCCGTTTTGTTTGGAGACTTCTCCAAGGCAATCGCGTGGCTCGATGCGGGTACGACGCTGATGACTGTGAGTCAGGGTGTCGGTCTCGCAGAGAACCTGAAAAAGGAATTGCTGATTCACACTCGTCTGGGTTCAGCACCGATTCTCACGAACGCTGTGAAGCAGTTGATCGCGCAGTAATCAACCAACAACCTACGAATCGGACCCCTGCGTACACCGTGGGGGTTCGTTCGTTATTGGAGAAGACATGATGAGCATCAGGTTCAATCAGCATCACGGTGATCGCGGCATGTGGCACGCATACGCATACACCGACCGACCGCAGCGAGAGCGTGTGTGGGTAGGTTGCAGTGAAGACCGGCAGAAGGCCAAAGCACTGGTGAAACATTACAACGATTTGCAGAGAGAGAAACGGGAGAAACGGAACAATGAAGTGCAGCAATTGCAAAAAGGAAACTAACCAGATTCACAGCGCATTCGGCAAGGACGTGTGTGCGAAGTGTTTCGCAATCGCACTCAATGAGGCCATCGAAGCCGATGAACAGGAAGCCTACAAGGAAGCGATGGAGATCATGAAGGAAATCGGCAACCGCCCGATGGTGATCAGAAAGTTTGAGGGGTTCAATGCCTAGGGCAAAGAAGAAATATCGAACCACATGGCGGCAAGCGTGAGGGTGCAGGCCGCAAAGCTGCGATGACTGTTGCTTGAGAAGATCGCGGCAGGAACGGCGCAGCGCAGGGACTATCAACGTGAAGGCTTCGAGAACGCAGCCGACCTATCGTGCTCGCAAGTGGCAACAGACGCTCATTGCTGCCTCAGCCTGCCACACTGCATCCCGAGGCATCGGATGAATTCCTCTTTGGCGCTGAGTACGTCAAGACTGGACGGTTGATGTGAGATTCCTTGAGAAAGAACTGCTACCACGTTTGTCTGAACCTGCCACACTGACGAGAGGTAAGAAACTCAGCCGCAAATTGAAACGTCAGGCGGACGCCATCAACAGAGCCGCCGAGTCATGGCGCAGTGAAGAGATCATCACGTCACGACCGATTCTCTTGAATGTGAATGGAGTCAATGTGCTGGTCGAACGCACGCTAGCGTACAACCTGTTGGCCAGTCGCGAAGCCAAGATCGTCGCAGACCTCGATGCACGTGTGGACATGATTGCAGTGGAATAGAAACAGAATGCCCCTAGAAGCCATTTGCAGGCCGCTAGGGCGCGTCTCTCGTTTGGTTGAGGGGTTGCCCTACACGGCGTCCTGAGTCTCTGGTGATCGTCTGGTATCAATCGACTGCAAACAACCGTCTGTCGGCGACAGCAGGCAGTCAAATCACTTGCCCAAAATGACCTCATGCCTGTACTATTCTGGGCATCGAGTGGAATGCCTATCTGGTTTCGATTGTGTGGAGAAGGCTTGACTCAGCTAGTCGGACCAATGAGTGCTTGTAAGGCAGGCGCTCTAACCAACTGAGCTAACCGCCCCAAGGCGGAGGGCCGACCGGCGGCCCTCAGTCATCATAACAGCGAACACGTTCCCCGTTGATTCCCCCGGCATTTCCGGATACCGCCGGCGCAGCGTTCATCCCCGATTGATAAGCTAGTCCTTGTGCCCCGACTTATCGTGAACGCCGACGACTTTGGCCTTGCTCCCGGTGTCAATCGCGCCATCCTCGAGCTTCACGCTGCCGAAGTGCTCACCAGCGCAACCCTTATGGCGCAGGCTGCCGCCACTGAAGAAGCCGTGAACATGGCTCTGGCCATGCCGACCTCGGAGTGGGGTGTCACATCGTCCTCGTCGACGGGTCGCCGGTTTCCGACAAAAACAAGATTCCTTCCCTGGTCGATCGCACGACTGGGGACTTTCATCCAACCCTGGGCAGCTTTTTGAAGCCGCCACTTCACGGCACGCATCCGCAGCGCTGAGGTCGAAGCGGAAGCCGCAGCGCAAATCGCCTTGCTGCAGAGTTATGGCCTCCGCCTTACGCATATCGACACCCACAAGCACGTGCACATGTTTCCGGCGATCCTGAGGCCTGTGATTCGCGCGGCAAAAGCGGCTGGCATCTTACGCCATACGAAACCCGTTCGAGCCTCTATGGAGCCTGAACGCCACCACCAACGCACCCGATGTGCGGCGCGCCGAGGTCATCTTGCTTCGCCGATTCGAAGCAAAGTTTCGCCGCATCGTCCGGGAAGAAGGGCTCCAAACAACCGATGGAGCGGTCGGCGTTTCTTGCAACGGGCACCGTCAACATTGCGACGGTCAATACCCTCATCACCGCCATGCCTGAGGGCACGTTCGAGTTGGTCTCTCACCCCGGCTATCGCGATGAGTACTTCTCGGGCCAACACGCGGCTTCTCGAATCGCGCGAAATCGAACGCAACGCACTCATGGCCATCAAGGATTTCCGGGGCGTTGACCTCATCTCATTTGCCTGCCTCGGTAACTCAGTCGAATCGAAAACGGCAGGCTGAGACCACTTCGATGACAGGTTCTGCATCTTCGCCGAGGCCCAAAACGTCAAAACAAAGCAGGCGGCTCACAAAACCAAATAAGAATTGGCGGGTCCGCAGATTAACCTTTGCCAGATGGCACTTTCTTTAAGGATTGCTGCCATTAAAGGTCCCATCTTCGGAACAGACAAAAACTACTACTACTACTGCTGCTCGAAAGCAAGGCGACGGCATGCGCATCGGCATTACCTGTTATCCCACTTACGGCGGCTCGGGCGTTGTGGCCACCGAACTAGGCATCGAACTTGCCGCCTCCGGCCACGAGGTCCATTTCATCTCCTACTCGCAGCCCTTCCGCCTTAGCGGGCGGGATGACGGCATCTTCTATCACGAGGTCCCAGTCTCAAGTTACCCGCTCTTCGAGTTTCCCCCATACGATCTGGCCCTGGCCTCGCGCATGGCTGAAGTTGCCGAGTTCTGCGATCTCGACCTGCTCCACGTTCACTACGCCATTCCACACTCTGTCAGCGCCCTGCTGGCTCGCCAAATGCTGGCAGCGCGCGGCCGCAAACTGCCCTTTGTCACCACGCTGCACGGCACCGACATTACCCTGGTGGGCCTCGACCGCAGTTATCTGCCCATCACGCGCTACTCCATCCAGGAAAGCGACGGCGTGACCAGCATCTCGAACTATCTGAAAGACAAAACCGTCACCGACTTCGGCGTCATCCCGCCCTATTGAGGTCATTCCGAACTTCGTCAACTGCGATGTCTACACGCCCATTGCCGACGAAGAGCATCGAGCAAAGGCGCGCGCGCAAATTCGCCGCATCCCGACGAAGCCATCTTTATCCACCTGTCCAACTTCCGGCCCGTCAAACGTGTCGTCGACGTAGTGAAGGTCTTTGCACAGGTTGTGCGCGAAGTTCCAGCGCAACTGATCTTCGTTGGCGACGGCCCCGATCGCTCTGCCGCTGAGTGGCTGGCGCACGATCTCAAGATCAATGACAGAGTTCACTTCCTCGGCAAGCAGGACCGCGTAAACGAACTCCTTCCGCTGGCCGATTTGATGGTCATGCCAAGCTCTCTCGAATCGTTCGGGCTCGCCGCCCTTGAAGCCATGGCCTGTAAAGTTCCCGCCATTGCAACGCGCGTCGGCGGCGTGCCGGAACTCATTGAAGACGGCGTAACCGGCCTGCTTTTCCCGGTCGGAGATGTCGACGCAATGGCCGCTGGCGCCATCACGCTTCTGAAAGACCGCGCCACGATTTGATGCCATGCGCGAAGCCGCTCGCAAAGACGCGCAAAAGCGCTTTTGCGCTTCCTTGGTGATTCCCCAATACGTCAAGTACTACGAGAAAATCCTCGCTAGCTAGGGCGTGTTTGATAAACAGGCTTTGTATCAGGGCACGACTTTGGTGAAAAACTAATTCTGACTCGAGTTTGTATCAGGCAAGACTTCACAGCTTGCTGAAAACTCAACGAACCGCTGTTTTGTAACAAGGGCATGGCTTCAGCCAGGCCGCAAATGCAACAAAATGAGTGTCGGGCTTTAGCCCCTGTGGCTCGGCTCATACGGACTTTTTCACCAAGCTGTTCAGTCGGATCAACTCGATCACTGCATGCGGTCCGGTTCGAATCGCGGAGCAAATCCAACACGTTCCCAGAACTCCTTCACCAACCCGACCGTCTCCTCAGTGACTTGAGGCGGAGTCCGCAGCAGGATTTTTGCGCCGTTTCCCCGCTCCGCAACTTCGCTCAACGATGAACTGGAAAGCTCCTGGACATTTGCGACCAGTGCCACGCACTTCTCAGCACGATACGTGCACGACGCAAGGTCCGCGATCGAGAGCTTTTTCGTGGGAGTCACCAGGACAGTTCGGGGAGGAGCCATCCGGTCGAGCAGACAGAAAATCTCCAGTTTCGATTCCAGCTCATCGGGCACGCAGTCAATCGCCAGGTCGGCCTCGCGCACAGCTCCTTCAATGGTCGAGGCGAACATGACCTTCGGCATCGCCGCTGGACCCAATTGTTGCCGCAGATACTCCTCCGCATGATGCAGATTCGCAGGCATCACGTCCTCAAGTAACACCGTGTAACCTGCGCGGGCGGCAGCGAGCGCGAGCCAGCGGCCCAGCGGCCCGGCTCCAATAATGGCAACTTGCATTGTCTTCCGGATTACTTTGAGGTAAGGGCCTTGGCCACGTCTTCCGCATTCGGGCTGGAATGCACGAGGTGTTCGGCAATCCGCGCACGCTCTTCAGCAGAGAGCGTCGGTACAAGGGCAAGAATGCGGCGCAGCGTCACCGCAACATCATCGATATAGTTCATCAGTCGAATGGCTTCACCAGACAGCGGCATTGGGGTCCTCTTGATTGAAGTCAGTTCCCATTGTAGGCGGTGCAGCCGCGAAGGGAAAGCATGCCGACCGCACGAGCGCGGCTCAATTGTAGAGGGGGGTAGCCGTTACCGTTACTGGTCAAACCTCAAAAGGGTAGAGATCATTCCTTTTGCCAGATCGTCTGTCTGCTCGGTTGCAAGAGTGGTCTGAGAGAACCATGCCGTTGAGTCGACCCCGTCACGTGTCAGGACGATGAGTTCGTATTGCCGATCGAATCCAAGTACTTTGCCCGGTGAAGATAACCTTCTTCTTCTCGGGATCAAACTGAATCACAATTCCCTGATCGTCTTCACGTCGGATTTCCAGTTGATTTTGATCCGGCATTGCTCCGCGCAATACCGATCGGCCGGCCCTTGTGTTGATGCTCTCGCATCGAATCGAAAACACCTCGCACAGTGCATTCCATTGCTGCGGAAGCTGCCGAATAAACAGCCTGCCCTGGCGTCAGCTTTCCGTTTTAATTCAACCGCTACGGCTCGCTTGGGCTCATAGTTTTCCAAGCTCTTCCTCTTCCCAGGTCAGGGGAGCCTTTTTTCTCCGAGGGCCCTCCGGCGCCGCTCCACCGGCTTTGTCACTTCCGCGATACGCTCGGAAATCACGTCAGATACGGTTTTGGTTGTCATGGCGTGGTAGGCCTTCTTACCCGATGTTAAGCGCAAACGCATTCTTAGATCGCCGGATCAACACCGGGGTAACGGTACTTTTTGGGGATGCTCAGAATACATCCCCCGCGGAGTCCAATTGGCCGACAAGGTCTGGATCTTATATCAAAATCGCTCCCGAATACCTTGTGATAACCGAAAGCAGCTGAACGGTTTGTCTGATTTGCCTGAACCTGGGAAATCATAATTCGCGCTCGGTCCCTCGCCAAAACGCTAAGGCGGCCCACCCTCCCACAAGGAGTGGACCGCCTCATCGCATTCCGGACTAATTCTTTGCCGGCCGGAAAGTCTTAAAGTGTGCGCTTGAAAAGCGGCGTGGCAATCAGCAGTGTGCCAATTCCAAAAGCAAACAGGAACAGCAAATCGCCGCGTATCGCCACCAACCCGCCATCCTTCAGCAGAATTGCCTTGAATCCGTGAATTGCATACGTGAATGGATCGACAATCGCAATAGCCCGTAACCACTTGCGGAAATGCAGCAATCGGATAAGATCGCGCCCGACGGAAAGAACAGCAACGTGTTCAGCACTCCAAACATCGCACGCGGCACCAACGGATCGTCCACCCGCACCATCATCAAAAACATCATTCCGTTGAACGCGATCGAACTTCCCACATATCAGCAGCAGCAGCTGCAGCATCCGCCACCGGCCGAAATATCACTCCCGAGTCCTGCCATCAGCGATCCGATCACCGTTAGCGAAATGCCCGCCAGCACCGCCTTTATCGCACCCGCCGCGTTCAATCCCATCACCAATTCCAGCTTGCTGATCGGCGTCACCAGGTATCCCTCGTGCACACCCCGCGCTTTGTCGTCGATGTACAGCATTCCGCCGCCGATCATCACCGAGATGTACATCGCCAGCGCAATCGATCCGGATAGCAAATACTTCATGTACTCGACGTAGGGATAGAGCTCCACAATTTCAAGCGCAATATTCTTCACCACGCGATCCTGAATCACCGGCTGATTCAACGCATCCACCAGCGATTGCATCTCGCTTTCGAGTGACCCGCTAATAAACTGATCCGAGTTGTCAACTACCAGCCCGATGCTTGGCGCATCCTGCGCATACACGCGACGTGAATACTGGGCCGGAATAATCACAGCCGCATCCACCTTGCCCGTTCGTACGTCCTCGCGGGCCTGGTTTTCATTGTCGTAATTGACAGTAGTAAACGTTGCGATGTTGGCCGCAACGGAATCGAACGCTTCACGAACCTTCAGTGCCTGCGGGCCGTGATCGTAGTCAACCACCGCAACCTTCGCCCCGCGAATCTTCCCGCCGAACGCGTTGCCCAGAATGATGAGCTGCACCAGCGGCAGCATCATCGACATAATCATCAGCACCGGCGAGCGAAAGAACTTCCGCATTTCGCGCTCAACGATAGCCAGAAATCTGTTCATGGTTGTGCTCCTGGACGCGGCGGCATCGTGAAAACTGACTTCACCTGCTCATCGCGCAGCTGGCGGCCCGTATAGTGCACAAAAACGTCGTCCAGCGATGTGTTTTGCACGCTCAGGGAGGTAAGTTGCTCACCCAGCGCCTTGGCCATCTCGACCAATTGGGTGGTGGTCTGCGATCCGTTCGCAGTCAGTACGCGATAGACTCCCGCCGACTGCGACTGTACTTCCGTCACATCCGGAAGCTTCTCCAACCGCGTCTGCCACTCCGGATCTTCGCGATTGAACTGCACCTCGACCACATTCGATCCCGGAACACTCTGCTTCAACTCCACCGGAGTTCCCAACGCCACCAGCGTTCCGTGATCGACAATCGCGATGCGGTCGCAGAGCCTGTCGGCCTCTTCCATGTAGTGCGTCGTCAGAAGCATTGTGAGGTTGCGCGTCTTCTTCAGGTTGTTCAGCATCTCCCACACGGCGATGCGGGAAACAGGATCGAGTCCCGTTGTCGGCTCATCGAGAAAGAAGATCCGCGGATCATGCACAAGTCCACGCGCAATTTCAAGCCGCCGACGCATGCCGCCTGAAAGTGTCTTCGTCTGCGCCGTCCGCCACTTGGTCAGGTCGACCGCTTCCAGAACTTCGGCAATATTCTTCTCCCGCTGCGCCCGCGGAACGCTGTACAGCTTGGCGTAGATACTCAGGTTCTCTTCCACCGTCAAATCCTGATCGCTGGTCAGCGCCTGCGGAATTACGCCGATCATCCGTCGAACTGCGTCAGAATCCTTGCTCACATCATGTCCGCCGACAATTGCTTTCCCGCTGGTGACTGGGATCAGCGTCGTCATCATGCGGATCAGCGTACTCTTGCCCGCTCCATTCGGACCCAGCAGCCCAAAGATCTCCCCGTCGGCAACAGTGAAATTCACACTCTTCACCGCCTCGAAATCACCGTATTTCTTCACGATATTTTCGACGCGAATCGCCGCTGCAGCCGTCGAGTTCGCGCTACGCACAGCTGTTGCAGCAGCGCTCATTGCTTCACCAGCCTGCTCTTGGGCACGTACACTTCTGCCGTCATTCCCGGAACAAATTTCTCTTCTGGATTGGCGATCAGTAGCTTCAGCCGCACCGTCTTGATATCGCGCTTGCGACCGCCGTTGATATCACGCTGCGTCGCAAAGTCTGCTTCAGCCGATTTCGCAATCACTCTCCCCTGCACCGTCGCTCCGCTCGGCATGACTACCTTCAGGCTGTCGCCCAGTTGCACAGCATCGGCCTGCGTCTCGGGTAGCGGAGCGTACACCCACGTCTGCGTCAGATCCATTACCGTCGCGATGGTCCCGCCAGCCGGCAACACTTCGCCCTGCCGCGCAGCCAGCACATTTACCTTGCCGGTAACGGGTGCGAACACCTGCGCATACTTCAGCTCGACACCTGCCTGATCGGCTAGCGCCATCGAATTCTGCACAATCCCACGCGTCGAGGCCACCGTCCGCGCTGAAACCTGTGCCAACAGTTCATGAGCATGCGCCTGCTGCAGCGCCGCTTGCGCCGCCGCCACATTCGCGTGTGCCGACTCCACCGCAGCCTCGGCAGCGTTCAAGCTGGTCACGGCTTCGTCCCTGGCCTGATCACTGGCAATTCCCTGCTTGGCAAGGGCAACCGTGCGTGAAGTGTCGGCCTTCTGATGTTCCAGATTTGCCTGGGCCTCGGCTAGCGCCGCTTGACTTGCTTTCACCTGCGCCTCGGCATTGACTGCGGCGCTTGAGACTTCGCCTTCATCCTGCCGTTGCGTCTCTTCCGTCTCGGCAAGCTTCGATTGATTACTCAGAACATTTGCCTCGGCGGCCTTCTCCGCTGCCGCCAGGTCGTCGCTTTCCACCACAGCAATCAGCTCGCCGGCCTTCACCGCCTGTCCTTCGTCCACATTCAGCGTCTGGAGTCGCCCCGGTATCTTCGCGCTCACCAGCACCTCGTTGGCATCGACGGTGCCAATTAGCTTTAAGTCGCCCGAACTGCGGGCGGTCAGCAAATACCAGGCAAGCGATCCCAGCGTGAGCAGACCCAGGATCATAAAAACTCTATTTCTTGCGTTCATCGGTTCTCCCATAAAGGTGTCCAGTGCTCGGCAATTCAGGCATCGGCGTATCGGCAAGCACACGGGCCGCTAGTTCGGCTCCATGACTGCGATCGGTAAAGACTGCCTGCCCCAGAAACTCCACCACCGAGCGCCGGCGCTCTTTCAGAACATCAGGTGCGAATGGCTCAAACGGCATTAGGATCCGCCACACTGGCGCAGCCAGAAAATAAAAAACATTGGCTCCCAAGGCGGCCAGGTGAATCTGCAACCAGTCCACGTCGATCAACTCGCCCGAAGCGATTCCCTCGCGCATCATCGACTGGTACATCGTTTGCAGCGGAGCAAATACACGCTTCACCAGCACCGGCAACGCATCCGACTGCCCCTGGTGCAGGCGCATCATTTCCTGCTGCATCAGGCTCTGAAACTCACCCTGCGCAAGAATGCGATCAAAATGATCCAGCGTCGACCTGAGCAGCCGCTCGCCCGGCGAAGCTGCACGCAGAAACACCGCCATAGAGCGATCACGAATCTTCGCCGAGATCATCTCCACGGCCGCTACGTAGAGGTTTTCCTTGCTGTCGAAGTGATAGTAAAGCAGTGCTTTATTCACACCCGCAGCCGCGGCAATCTGGTCCATGCGCGCACCGGCCATCCCCAACGCACTGAACTCGCGCAAAGCTGCATCGAGAATCCGTGTACGCGTCTCGGAAGACCGATCCGTCAATGTTGAGGCGGTTTGTGTCTCGGAATTCATTTTGACCAAACAGTTAAACTAACTGGTTAGTAAATTAACTGAGTTATCCGAAAAATGCAAGCAACTCCACAGTTGTCAAGCCTCTTCAAGCACTATTCCTTCTATCTCCCTCTATTTGAACTACTTTCGCCGACGGCCATTTTGCAGGTAATTTCTCCTGCCCGGCGCACAATGAAATTGAAATCGAATCGCCTGCGCTCGAGGACCACGCCCATGAATCGCACCAACAGCTGTCTTATTCCGTACTCCCTACTTCCTGTTCCCTATTCCCAATTCTAAAATCCCTGCCGCTAAGTCCTTATTCAGCTAGACTCTGCGCCTAACCCATTTAAACAGAATACTTTGCGCGACAAATACGCCGTAAGCTGCTGAAACGAAATAACTTCCTCACAGAGTATCGGTGGGGGAACCCGGGAGAACAAAAATCATGTACCACGAATGCCGACACATCATGCCAAGCGGAAAGAAATGCCACTCCCCGGCTCTCCATAACCAGGCGTACTGCTACTACCACAACAATCTCCGTCGTTATAGCCGTCCTCCGGTAGGCGACAATCTCAGCCTGTCCTCCATCGAAGACAACCGCGGCATCCAGATCGCTCTCACCCAGGTCCTCACCGCTCTCAATTCGCCGTATATGGACACTCGCCGCGCCGGACTCCTGCTTTACGGACTCCAGATCGCCACTCAGCTTGCCAACCGAACTTCCGGCCTCGAGCCCGACGAAGCCGTCCGCACATGCGATGATTCCACCGGCGCCGCCCTCGCCCCGGGGAAGACCGTCTGCGAACCTCCCCGCGATTGCCGAAACTGTACCCGCCAGGACACTTGCGAAAACTACGAAGAACCCGCCGAAGACGACGAAGAAGAAGAGGTCGAAGAAGCAGAGGAGCCACGCTGTGATGAACACACAACAGGCGATGACGCCAACTCCGAAGACCACAAGCCAAAAGAAGGCGCAGACGATTCTGACGACGAGGAAGAGGACGACGACCTTGAAGACGAAGAAGCCCCAGACGAATGCAACGAGCACTCATCCGATGAAGGGGACGAGGATGAAGATGAGGAGGAGGCAGACGAAAAAGAAGCAACCTTGATCAGGAGCGCGAGGGCCATCCTCGCAACCTGACGAGTCCTTCCGTGAATCTCCGTTGATCACGAACAAGGGCGGAATGTCCTCGCGTACAAAGTGCAGAAGCATTAACCGCTAGGCCCAAGAAGTGTCATCCTGAGCGTAGCGGTCGTGGGGCCCCACAAATGCCTGCGTTTGCGGGGTAGGCGAGCGAAGGATCTGCTTTTGCGTCTGGCCTGGCGCAAGTGAGGTGGAAAAGAATCTCGACCGGATGGATGCCGGGTGCCCCATCCTTGACGAAGTCAAGGGTGGGAAAGCACGAACCATCGCGTGCCATACAAGAAGACGATTTACCATAACCCTCATCCCATGTCCGACCAAATCTCCGGCACCGAACCGATCCTCTGCGCCCCACTGCTTCGCCATGTCGATACAAAGCTCATCCAACTACTGCGCGATCTGCGCCCCGAAGAATGGGACCAACAGACCGTAGCGCCCGCCTGGAAGATCCGCGATGTCGCGGCGCACCTGCTCGACACGGTTCTCCGAAAGCTCTCTATGGTCCGTGACCATTGCCTCGTCGAGAGTCCCATCATTCAGTCGCCACAGGACCTCATCGATCTGGTGAATCGCCTCAATCGCGAAGGCGTCACGGTTTATCGCCGTCTCAGCGCACAGGTTCTCACGGGCATGATGGAATCAGCCTGCCACCAGAGCGCCGACTTCCATGAGTCTCTTGATCCCTTTGCTCCAGCCCTCTTCAATGTGAGCTGGGCCGGCGAATCCAGCTCGCTCAACTGGTTCGACACCGCACGTGAACTCACCGAGCGCTGGCATCACCAGCAGCAGATACGCTTCGCCACCAATCGCCCCGGCATCATGACGCCAGAACTTTACCACCCGGTCCTCGACTGCTTTGTGCGCGGCTTGCCGTATGCCTTTCGCAATGTCGAAGCACCGCTCGGGTTCACAATGCAACTCGACGTCTCCGGCGACTGCGGCGGCACATGGCTTCTCAGGAAGGAGAACGCAGGTTGGGGCTTTGCGGGGACTCCTGAGGCAAACCCCGTAGCTCGAGTGGTTATCCCGCAGGAGCTAGCCTGGCGAGTCTTTACCAAGGGTATCGATCGCAAAGAAGCACTTGCTTCTTCATCTCTGGAGGGAGATCACGCGCTGGGAGAACGTGTCTTCGGACTCACCGCAATCGTCGCCTAATAGTCGGTTGCATCCGAAGCCTATGAAAAATAGCAGGCCTGCTTTACGCAAAGAAATTGACCTTCGTATCCGGCTCGACTGAGGTTGACGAAGCTTCCGTGGCGTCGGCCGTCTCTCCCGCCGGAGAGGAGTCTTCTTCTTCCAGGCCTCGTTGCGCTCCTTGACCGCCCCCATTGTACGCATCATCCTCCATTCGACTGGAAGGATCGAGCGCAAACGGCGGCTGGACTTCACGCTCGATTCGTGGCGTGCTCGCCGGGCCCAGTCCGCGAATGCCTGGTATCGGTCCGAGTTCCATCGCGCCCTCCGGAGACTCCCCTTCGAACCTCATCGGCAGAATATCGCCGGAGCTTTAGAAGGAATAGTATTCGCTTGAAAATTCTTCTCAGCAAGGATCCAAGCCTTTCACGTCTGCCATGTTGACGGAGAAGCCGGGCAACCATCTTCATTCATGCTTGGGAGACAGCGCTGCCTCAGAGGTGTCAGTCGGCATCTCACTTATTTCGACAAAGATCCGGATCCAGCAACCGTGGTCCTGGCCCATCGGCCGCCAGGCAATCGCACGGGTTTCGAAGCGGGCAAATCTCCAGCGACAGGCATCCGCACCCGATGCACCCGTCCAGCTGGTCGCGTAACCGCGTCAATCGCTCGATCCGATCATTGAGTTGCGACCTCCATCGAGCCGAGAGCTCTTTCCAATCCGCCGAGGTTGGAGTGCGCTTCTCGGGCAGTGTCGCAAGGGCTTCCCTAATCTCCGCGAGCGCGATTCCAGTTCTCTGCGCCACCTTGATCACAGCCACCCTTCGCAGAACCTCACGAGCATACCGCCGCTGGTTTCCGCTGTTTCGCCAACTGCCGATCAAACCCTCCGTCTCGTAAAAGTGCAGCGTCGAAACGGCGACGCCGCTTCGCTTAGCTACTTCCCCAACCGTCAAAGCCCGGCGAACCTCCGATCGATGCGGCTGGCCATTCAGCAACTTCTGCGTCATTCGCATTTCCCTCTTGACCTCAAGTTTACTTGAGGTTCTACGCTTGATCCAGTGGAGAAAAACCATATGATGGAAACCCCGATCAAAGTTGGACTTGTCTACGGATCGACGCGGCCCGGCCGCTTCTGCGAAACCATCGTGCGCTGGGCCACCGGCCAGATCGCCAACCGCGGAGGTTTTGCGCTCGAGATCATCGACCCGGCAGTAGCCGCATCTGCCGGCAAGGCGTCACTAAACGAGCGCATCGCATCTTGTGATGCATTCATCGTCGTTACGCCTGAGTACAACCATGGCTACCCGGCGCCCCTCAAGGCGCTCATCGATTCGTTCGGGTCGGAGTGGCATGCCAAGCCAGTCGCCTTCGTCTCCTACGGCGGCATCTCCGGCGGTCTGCGCGCGGTCGAGCAACTCCGCCTCGTCTTCGCAGAACTTCACGCTGTCACGATTCGCGAAAGCGTCAGCTTCGCCGGCGCCTGGGAACAGTTTGATGAAGAGGGTCGACTGCGCAGTCCCGAGCGCGCCGAGCGCTCCATGGACGCGATGCTCCGCCGTCTCCACTGGTGGGCCATCAGTCTTGCGCACGCCCGCAACATCTGGCCCTATGCGAAAACACTGTAGGAGATCGTCTTCGGCAGCGCTGTCTCGCCGCCGCAAGCTATCGATTGCTACACTTGAATCATGCAGGACGAAATAGAGTTTCGCCGAGCGGCGGAGAGCGCTCTCGACGCGCTGAAAAAACACCTGATTGCCCGTGAAGAAGAAGACGAGGCCGGATTCGAAGTCGAAGAGCAGGGCGGCGTGCTGAATGTTGTCTTCGAAGAGCCGCCAAGCAAATTCGTCGTCACTCCCAACACGCCTGTGCGCCAGATTTGGATCTCCGCCCTCTCGACCAGTTTCAAGCTCGACTGGGACGGCTCTGCCGGCGCATTCGTTCTTCCCCGAACCGGCGAAAAGCTCATCCCGCTCGTCGACCGCCTCATCAGCGAAAACAAGCAGGACTAGTCACCCATCTATCGAAACGCCGGGGGCCGATCTTCCGGCGCCGCGCCGCGCTGTGTGTTCGGCTGAGTACCCATTTTGAATCGCAGCTGATTCGTCCCTGGGTGAATCTTGCTGATCGGCAACCACGAATTTGGATAAGGGACGCCGTTCAGCATTACTTGCTGCACGTAAATTCCCTCCCCATCGCGCGTGACGACCACGGTGCGGCCGCCCGCCAGCTGCAAAGTCGCCCGGTCAAACATCGGCGTGCCCACTACAACTCCTCCCACACCCGGAACCGCCGGGTAGAACCCCAGCGCGTTCCAGACATACACGCCCGATGTCGCGCCCAGGTCGTCATTCCCCGGAATCCCGTCGGTCGTCGGCTTGAAGGTCTCTTTTCCGATCCGCGTCACCACTTCCTGGGTCTTCCACGGCTTTCCAAGAAACACATAGGCGTATGGAGTCACAAAATCCGGCTCATTTTCAATGTTGAAACACGGTTTTCCCCAGCAGCGCAAACCTGCAAAGAAATGGTCGAGTCGCGGCTCAACAACCTGCTCGCCGCCCATCGCCGCAAACAACGCCGGATAGTCGAATGGAATCATGAATGAATACTGGTACGTATTTCCTTCTTCGAATCCCATCTGATCGCTACCCTCACCGGCACCTTGATAGCGTTTCGGCGTTGACCGCTCCGGATCAAATCCCGCGATCCACGAGCCATCCGCATTGCGCGGCCTGATCCAGTGAGTCTCCGGATCGACGAGTGTCTTCCAGTTTTCCGATCGCTTCAGAAATTGCTGATAGGCGTCATCGCTGCCGATCGCCTTCGCAAACTGCGCGATCGCAAAATCATCGCTGGCATACTCCAGCGTCCTCGAAGCCGCAATATGATCTTTTTCCACCGGCGTATACCCGGCTTTCAGGTACTCGGCGAGGAAGGGGCGCTCGGAATTATGGTGCGGACCATCACCGGGTTGCGTACCTGCCTTCACCATCTGTTCAAGCGCTTTCTCAGTATCGAAATTCTGCGCGCCAAACGCGTACGACGACGACAGCAAGGCAGCAGGCGAATCGCCGCCCATCACGTAGGTCACGTCGTTCGCCGCCGGCCAGCGCGGCAGCCATCCGCTCTGTTCCGCATCATTCACCAGCGACTGCATCATGTCGCTCTCGCGATCTGGCTCAAACAGCGCCTGCCATTGCACCGTGTTCCGATAGATATCCCAATCGGAGAAGTTAGCGTATTGTGCCTTCTGTTTGGTGCCGGCTACGGAGTGCACCTTGTTATCAAATCCGGTGTATTGCCCATCCTCATCGCTGAACAACGTCGGTGACAAAAATGAGTGGTAAACACCCGTATAGAAGATCTTTCGCTGGTCGTCTTCGCCACCTTCAACAGCAACACGATTCAGCAGCGCGCTCCACTTGTCCCGCGCCTGCTGATGAACGTGCTCAAAGTCCAACCCGGGAATCTCCTTCTCCAGATTCGCTCGTGCCCCCGCCTCGCTCACAAATGAAATGCCGATCTTGAGCTCAACATCAGAACGCGCTGAGTCACTTCCATCGAACCCTACCCAAGCGCCCGTGTGTTTTCCTTCAGCCGTTTTGGCGTTAGTCAGAATGGCATCGTCCTGCCACAACGCAATCGACTTGAACGGCCTACTGAATTTTCCAACCACATACAGTTTGTAATGGGAGTCCGATCCGCAGAAGCGTCCGGCGCTCGTCCACCCGGAGAAACTCCCGTCTGGCTTGATCTCGATGTGATTGCCAAATGCTTCGAGGTCGCGCGGCCTCTCATTTGGCGAGGGAATCGAATTTGCGCTGCTCCCCGCATTGATCAACATCCGCATATTGCTGCCCTGCGGAAAAGTAAACATCGCAATCCCGGCTCGCTCTGCGACGGTTAGCTGCACGCGCACCCCGTTGTTCAGCGTCACAGCATAATAGCCCGGATGCGCCTCTTCATCGCGCCGGTCAAATGCCATCGGTGTGAACTTTATTCCCGGACTTGTCGTCAGCGCATCCAGCGTCGGAAATACCGCAAAATCACCGTACAACGGGCATCCTGCTCCACTGATGTGCGTCAAGCTGAACCCATACAACTGCTTCTCGTCGTACTTGTACCACGCGTCCGTGTTGGTATCGGGACTCCACTGCACCATTCCGAATGGCAACGTCGCCCCGGGAAACGTATTGCCGCCTCCCGCGGTACCAATCAGCGGATCGACTGCGTCATACGGGTTTGTCGAAGATTGTGCGAGAACCGGCGAGGCAAACAGAAAAGGCAGAGACAATAGAACGCAGAAAGAGGAGTGCACGCGCATCAACAAGATCCCTTGATTCGAGAATTTTTCTCAACCTCGAATTCTACTCTTCTGATGACGAGAGCGTGCGCGTATGAACTCTGTGCCGGCTCAAACAAAAAAGCGGAGCCACGCTCCATGCGCGGCCCCGCCTTTCCTGACTAGGATCAGATCTACTGCAGCGAGTAGACTGTCTTCAGTTCCTTCTCGATCAGAGAATCCGGCAGCGGAGCATACGAAAGCGAAGGTGCTTGGCTCTGGCCCGTCTTCAACATCCAGCTCAGCAAGTCCTTCAACACCGCGCGATTCGCCTGGTTCGTACCCTTCACCGGAACCAGCAGGTAGGTGAAGCTCGAGATCGGATAGGCGTTCGCACCCGGAGCGTTGGTGATCGATACGCGATAGTCCGCAGGCATCTGCTTCACGCTCGCGGCAGCCTCAGTAACGCCTTCGATCGAGGCTTTGATATAGTTCCCGGCCACATTTTTCACCGAGGCAAAACTGATGTGGTTCTGCAAAGCATAGATCAGCTCGATGTAGCCTATCGCACCAGGCAACTGACGCACGAGCCCTGCCACGTTTTCGTTGCCCTTCCCGCCAACCCCCACAGGCCACGCGACCGAAGTGCCCTTGCCAGGCCCGGTGGCCCACTCCTTGCTCACCTTGCTCAGATAGTCCGTCCAGATAAAGGTGGTGCCGGAACCGTCAGATCGGTGCACAACGATGATCTTCTGGTCGGGCAGTTTCACGCCAGGATTATCTTTGGCGATGCGCGCGTCATTCCAGTTCGTGATTTTGCCGAGAAAAATGTCGGCTAGCACATCGCCGCTAAATCTGAGATCGGTCACACCCGACACGTTGAATGCCGGCACATCAGCACCGAGCACTGTGGGAATATGAATGAGCTTAACCGGAGATGATGCTAACATTTCGTCGGTCATCGGCATGTCGGACGCGCCAAAGTCCACCGTCCCCTTTGTCACCTGGGCAATTCCGCCACCGGAACCGATCGACGCGTAATTGATCTCGACGCCCGGATGCGCCGCGCTGTATTCAGCAAACCATTTGGAGTACATCGGATAGGGAAAAGTCGCGCCGGCTGCGGTTAACTTCTGCGCCTGGGCCGTGCCCATCGCTAAAACCAACAAACCTATTCCAAGCAAAGTCTTTTTCACGTAATTGCTCCCGTGCAGGATCACTGCCGTGCTCTATTGTCGCTAGGCAATGTTACGGGGATTTGAAAAGCTGGCAGCTTTCTGATCTTTCTCGGCTTAGGCGTCGTCTCGCGCCACCATCTGAGCATCGGAATGCTCGTCTTGTCGAGGTTTTGAAGGAACCATCGGCAAGGTAAAGAGGAAAGTGGTCCCTGATCCGAGTTCGCTCTCTGCACGGATATGTCCCCTATGCGCATGCACAATATGCTTCACAATCGCCAGCCCAAGCCCGGTCCCGCCGGCTTCTCGCGATCGCGCCTTGTCCACGCGATAGAACCGCTCGAAGATCCGTCCAAGATGCTCCGATGAAATGCCCGGACCAAAATCCTGCACGAAGAACTCAATCTCGCCTGGCAACTCCCGGGCGCCTACCCGAATCCGCCTGCCCGACCTACCGTATTTGACTGCATTCTCAATCAGGTTTCCGAAAACCTGGTTCATCGCGTCTGGATCCACCATGACAAGAGCATCAGGCGCACCTGACGACTCAAGTTCAATCCCCGAATCCACCACCAGTCCACCAAGCGAATCAATAGCGTCGTTTACCATTTCGCTTGCCCGCGTCGGCTGCATGGCCAGCTTGTAATCAGGGCTCTCGATTGTGGCCAACGCCAGCAGGTCTTCTGTCAACCGGTTCATGCGCGTCGCGTTCTTTAGAATCACGTGCAGAAATTCATTGGTCGTAGTCGGATTCGGGTGTGGATCCTCCACCAGCGTCTCCACATACCCCTGAATCGACGTCAACGGCGTACGCAGCTCATGGCTTACATTGGCAATAAAGTCGCGACGCGACCGCTCTGCAGCCTCAATCCGCGTCACGTCGTGAAGAACTGCAATCACGCCGCCAGTCGGCAGCGGCGCCGCGCTAATCTCAAATGTCCGCCCCGCCGCGAGCGAACTTGATCGCCCGTACCGAACCTCCCGCGCCTCCTGAGCGCCTTTGACGCACGTCAGCAGTTCTGGATCGCGCACCGAGTGTACCAGCGGTCTACCTACGCGAATCTCCGTCCCAGCAATGCGCTTCATGACAGTGTTCGACCAGCGGACAACGCCCTCCGCAGTCACCGCAACAACGGCCTCCTGCATCGAATCCAGCATCGTCGCCAGTTCGTGCCGGCTACTCTCAATCTCGGCAAAGCTCTGTCCCAGCCGCTCCGCCGTCTGATTCAACGCAGTTTCCATCGCGGCCATTTCATCCCCGCGCCCGTTCTCGAGACGAGCGCCCAAATCACCCTGCGCAATCCGGCGGGCAAACACCATCACCCGCTGCAGGCGCGTAGCAATGCGGCTCGCCGCCCAGGCCGCAATCGGCAGTGCAACAAGCAACGCGATCAGTCCGGACCACAGCGCTTCACGTCCCAGCCGGTGCAGCGTCTCTCCGGGTGAGTGCTCGATCATCCGGCGCAGAATCACCTCCATCGCCGCTGTCTCAAACAACAGCAGGAGCACAAAAAGCGCCATCAGTTTTGCGAATACTTTGCGCGTCAATTCAGGGCCTGCTCACGCTATGCCTCTAGACCAGCGGTTTCATTCCCCCTTGGGAATCTCAAACCGGTACCCTGCCCCGCGCACGGTCTTCAGGTAGCGGGGATTTTCCGGGTCGACCTCGATTTTCTCACGGATCCGGCGCACGTATACGTCCACAGAACGGGGAGTAACAAAGCGCGCATCGCCCCAAACCGAGTCCAGCAGGTGATCGCGGCTGAACACGCGCCCCGGGTGCCGGGCAAGATAGTCAAGCAGGCGGAATTCCGTGGCCGTCGTCGTCGTCAGATCGCCGCGAACCCTCAACTGCATGGCGTTCGCGTCGATCACGACCTCTTCAAAAGAAATAACCGAAGGGGTAGTCGGGCGCTCAAACCTGCGCAGTACCGCCTTGACCCGGGCCACCAGTTCACGGGTGGCGAACGGCTTGGTGATGTAGTCATCGGCACCCAGTTCCAGCCCAAGAACGCGATCGTTCTCACCCGCTCGTGCCGTCAGAAAGATGATGGGAATGGTCGAAAGCGCCGGATGCGACCTCAACCGCCGGCAAACGTCCAGTCCATCGCCTCCCGGAACCATGATATCCAGCAGAAATAGTGCCGGTGGTTGCCGCTCGGCGTCAGAAATCACATTACTGGGAGTATGGAAAATCCGGGGTGCAAACCCAGCGGCCTCAAGGTGATGCTGTACGAGCCGCGCGATGTCGGTGTCGTCTTCCAGTACAAATACGGTTTGGCTCAACCGGAATGCCTTTCGCCGGCGGCCGGTGGATTTCTCCGATGGCGCCGGCGACAGGCTTTTGTCGCGGGAGTAGGAGAATGCGTGGCCGCTGGAATCGTTAACAGAGTAATTCAGCCAGGCAAACAAATTGCAAACGTTTGATGAATTTGGAATATTGAGCGTGTCCCCAGTCATCCTCCTTGACTCCATTCGGGCACCTCTGCAACACTCGCTCCGCATCAAACAATGGGCTTTTGTCCATTTTTCTCCTTCTCTCAGCTGTGAAGTCTTCGATGTCCGGCAACGCTTGAAAGCGAGCGGCTGCGGTTCTCAGCTTTCAAACCAAACTGGAGGAACTCATGAAAAAGTACTTTGCTGAATTGGTGGGCACATTCATCCTCGTGCTCTTCGGCTGCGGCACCGCCGTGGTCGCAGGGGATAAGGTTGGCATTCTCGGGATTGCCTTCGCCTTCGGATTAGCACTCATCGGAGCGGCTTACGGTATCGGCCCCATCTCCGGCTGCCATATCAATCCCGCTGTCAGCCTCGGCGTTTGGTCCGCGGGCCGGATGAAGTTCGGTGAGATGATCGGTTACTGGATCGGGCAGTTCTGCGGCGCGATTCTCGCGGCAGGCGTCCTGTCGCTGATCGTTCGCGGCATGGGCACGGGCTACGACATCGCAACTAGCGGTCTTGGCCAGAACGGCTGGGGCCCGGGCTACCAGGGAGGATACAACGTAACATCCGCCATCGTGTTCGAATTCGTAGCTACGCTGATCTTCGTGATCGTCATCCTCGGAGCGACGCAGAAAGCCGCTCCCGCAGGCTTCGCTGGCCTCGGCATCGGCCTGACCCTTGTCGTCATTCACATCTTCGGTATTCACATCACCGGCGTGAGCGTGAACCCGGCACGTAGTCTCGGCCCGGCGCTCTTCGTCGGCGGCACCGCGCTCACGCAGGTCTGGCTCTTTCTCCTCGTTCCCAGCATCGCCGGCCTTGTCGCAGGGCTGCTGTTCCGCTTGAAATTGCTTGAAGCTGATGAGCCTATGCCGGAAATCAAGAACCGCCGCGGAGTCGAGAACGAACTCGCGATTTAGCTGATTTGTCTGATTTCTGCAAGAAACAAACAGGGAAATCTGTTTCTACAGATCTCCCTGTTTGACTTTTGGAAGGCGGAGCCCCATACCGTTCGATTCGAGCCACGTTAATCGCGGTCCACGGAGTGCGCGCACTGAGCAATAGCAGCAAACCGCAGCCGCACGTAATCGGCAATCCAGTTTCCCTCTTCATTCTGAAGCGCCGGTGCAAGCAGTTCTGCTGTCTCTTTCACCACTACATCGCGTAGATTTTCCGGCAATCCATCCAGGACTCCGGGGCGGAACGTCCGTAGCCAGCCCTCCATTCCACTCTTCGCCAGCCGGGTGGGCCGCGGAATGATCGCCATCTGTTCCACCCTGAATCCATGCCGCTTCAGCCGCTCCGCGTAGCTTTCTGCCGTCGGATAGTAATTCACGCCATCTTCCCGGTCGCCATATCCATGACGCTCCAACACCGCCATCAGCGCAACACGAATCGCGGCAATATTGCCTTGGCCTCCCATCTCCGCAACAAAGCGCCCTCCCGGCTTCAGGACGCGATGCACCTGCGCCAGCATGGCATCCTGGCCGCGCACCCAGTGCAGCGCGGCATTCGAAAAGACAGCATCAAATGTCGCGTCGCGAAATGGCAGCGACTCGGCGTTCGCCTGTTCCGCCTCGATCCCTCGTTCACGCGCCGCTGCAACCATTTCCTGTGAAGCATCCACGCCAAGCACGTGAGCACCCGTCGCGGCGATCCGCTGCGTCAGCTGTCCATCTCCGCAGCCCAGATCGAGGATGAACTCCCCCATCTGCGCATTCAGCCACTCCAGTACTCCACCGGCGAGTCCGTGCACAAATGCACCATTCCGTTCGTAAGCCAGCGGATCCCAGGTCTGCGTCATCAGCAACCTCCACCGACAGTCTCGGCGAATTACAGCCCATAACGCAAAGTTATTGTGTTTTGATTACCGATAAGGGATTGTTATAGACTCCGCAGCGGTAACGGCGCTTCAAATCGACTGCACCGGCAGAAGCGTCAGATCATCTACCAACCCGACTTCCTTCTGCACAAAGGGCTCGCCGTACTTCACGCCCGCCAGCAAGCCATAATGCCGGGCCTCGGCAAACGTGCGTTCGCGAATCTCTTCTTCCGGCACGAAGAGCGCGTTGCCCGCGTCCTGATTTACATATTGCGATTTGTATGCCATCAGCGCCGCGTGCCTCTGTTCAATGAACGGCGTGATATCGACAATAAAGCTGGGCCGCACGTCCGCATACAAACTGGCATACACAATCTTGAACGGTCGATGCGGAGCTGTCCCAGTCTCAACCTTCGCCAGCCCCGACAAGAAGCATGCTTCGTATCCAAGCGTAGCCACAATCGCGTGGTCTGGATGGCGTGCCTGCCAATAGGGCAGAATCACGACCCGTGGCCGTACCTCGCGCAGCACGCGCACGATCATGGTGCGATTCTCCAGCGTGTTTTCAATTGCCCCGTCAGGCAGCTCCAGCGCTTCGCGCCAACTCACGCCCAACAATCGTGCCGCTTCCGCAGCTTCGCGCGCCCGATCCTCGGTTGTTCCGCGCGTTCCAGCCTCACCTCGCGTCAGGTCCAGGATCGCCGTTCGCAACCCGCGAGCCGCCATGCGGAGTAGCGTTCCTCCGCAGGTCTGCTCCACGTCGTCGCGGTGCGCAGCAATCGCCAGCACATCGGCGCTGTAACGCACGGCTTCCTGAGATGCTGGCATCGAAGTTAGTAGACGGTATTGTCGCCATCACTTTGCGCATCCATAAACGCAACGTCTGACGCGGTTCCTGTAACGGTCACATATTGGTTGTTGATCGACGAACCGTCCGTCGTATGGAAGATATAGACCTGGCCGCCTTGTGCAACATACACCTTATGCAGCCCGATGACTCCCGCAATCCCGTTCAGATCGCCGAGGTACGGTTCCAGCAATGTTACCGAGTTGGTGCTGGTGTTGAACATCGTCAGGCACCCGTAAGGCAAGCCTATCTTGAAACGCTCGCCGTTATTGCATTTCGTCATGCCAATCCACAGCGTATTGTCGTCGGCCATTAGCATCCGGCTCGGCGCTCCCGGTGCACCGTCGCTGATTGGAATCGGCCCCGAAGCCGAGATCGTGCTCGACGCCGTTCCGGCTAGACTTACCACCGTAAGGTAGCCGGTAAACAAGCTATCGGGTTGCAACTGCTGACCCACGACATACATCGTGGTTGACGACACAAGTGCATTGCTCGATCCACCTGGAATCGTCAGCGTGCACGAACTTGCGTTTGGCGTGGCAGAGCAGTCCGCATGCAGCGCGTTATTGGTCGGAAGGCTGCCGGAGTGCTGTCCGGACAGAAATATCATTGGAGATACCGGCACAGCCGTGATTGAGGACGTCGATCCGCCGCACTCGGCCCCGCAATTCATCACGTACGCGGTATTGCCATCGGCCGAGAATATCGCCTTGACGGGGCGATCGAAGATCAGCGGTGCTCCATAGGCATTGCCGGTCGAGTCTACGTTGTCCGGGCTCTGCATCTGGAACAGGCACCATCCAGGGGAATTCTGTGGCTCACAATCCATGGCGGCCTTCGGCCAGGTGCTAGATCCGCCCGAATAGGAAAGCGTCTCACTGGCGGTCAACTTGCGCGCGTAGTAGGCGTAGTTCGAGTTCTGCACAAACGCCATCGCCGCTGAACCACCCGGATTGACGCTTACGCGATACACGCCCGGCAGACTCAACGCGTACGTGCCGCCATTGGTGTTGTCCACCACGGTGAGCACCGTCGCCTGCTGGCTCGCTGCAAAAATGTAGTTCTGATTGCGCGTAATAAAGATGCTCGACGACAGGCCGTTCAACCCCTTCTGGGCACCGTTGTCGCTCTCTTTCTGATAGTTCACCACGTGCAGCGAACCGTCACCGGAGCCGTAGACCGCTCCGATTTGCTCCTCGGGCATGCTCTGGATTGTCACCGGCAACTGTCCGGAGTACCCCGAAATGCTGAAACTCGCAACCTTCTGGTTATAGCTGAAGCGAATATCGTAGTAGGCATCCACGATGACCAACGCACCAGACGAGGCGACGCTCGGATTCTGTACGGCGATCAGAACGCGGTCAGGAAGCCCGCTGGGGGGCAACTCTCTTCCCGCGAAGTATGTCGTGGTACCACATCCCGCCAGAGCAATTGCCGCTGCCAGAGCACCGGCGGCGCTAAACCAAAGACTTCTCTTCTTCAAAATCGATTCCCTCAAACACCGGCGCGAACAAGCCGCGAAAACGTTGCGCGGCAGTTGCCGCAACTTAGACAAAATGAATGGCGATTGCCGCAAACCCAGCCCGTTAAAGCACACTCATCCTGGACTGGTTCTGCATAGCTTTTGACTCTCGAAGTATAACAAAGCAACCCGCTCATTCGACTGAATGCCCGGTTCGCGCATTCGAGGAGCACGCGGCGCCGTTCGCCGCACAATTGGGTACATGTCGGGAAGGTATGCGATAGCATGACAAGAGGATGGCTCAGTTCGCAGATATCTTTTCCAGCCGCCCCGTGCTCGCTGATGGCGCCATGGGCACGGTCCTTTATGCGCGCGGTGTCTTCATCAACCGCTGCTATGACGAGTTGAACCTGTCTGATCCCAACCTGATCCTCTCCATTCACGAGGACTACCTTCAGGCCGGCGCCGAGATTCTTGAGACCAACACCTTTGGTGCCAACAGGTTTCGCCTCGCGCGCCATGGGCTCGCCTCAAAAGTTGCCGAGATCAATGCCGCCGGCGTCAAATTGGCGCGCCAGGCTGTCGGACCACATCAAGGAAAAGCAAGCCGGCACTGCATATGTCGCCGGCTCCGTCGGTCCGCTTGGCGTCCGGCTCGAGCCGCTGGGCAAAACCGGACTCGATGAAGCGCGAGCCGCTTTTGCCGAGCAGATCCGGGCTCTCGATGACGCTGGCGTTGACATGATCATCATCGAGACCATGCCTGCGCTGAACGAGGCACGCGAAGCTCTGCTGGCCGCCGAAGAAACCGCGCCGCAACTTCCTGTCCTTGTCATGGTCACAGTCGACGACGAAAGCAATTGCCTCGACGGCTCCTCCCCTCAACAAGCTGCTGCCCTGTTGACCGAGTGGGGCGCGGGAGCCATTGGGGTCAACTGCTCCACCGGCCCCTCCACCGTTCTCACCGCGATTGAAGCCATGCACAGCGCCACGACGCTGCCATTGGCCGCCATGCCCAATGCAGGCATGCCCCGCGCCATTGAGGGCCGCAACATTTATCTCTGCTCGCCTGAATACATGGCCAGCTTCGCCCGCAAGGCCATCGCGGCTGGCGCACAAATTGTCGGCGGCTGTTGCGGCACTACGCCCAACCACATCCGCGCCATGCGTTCTGCCATGCGCGCCATCGACGCCCAGGCCCGCGTAACCGATGGCGGCAAGCAAGCTGAAATCTCAACGGAGACGCCGCCAGCGCCCCTCGGCCAGCGTTCGCGCATCGGATCTCTCATTGAACAGGGCGGCTTCGTCACGCTTGTAGAAATCGTTCCGCCTAAAGGCATCGACTGCAGCAAGGAGATTGAAGGTGCGCGGCTGCTGGCCCAGCTCGGCGTCCACGCTATCAATGTGCCGGATTCGCCCCGCGCTTCGGCTCGCATGAGCGCCCAAAGCCTCTGCATTCAAATCCAGCAGCATACCGGCATCGAGACGATCCTGCACTATACCTGCCGGGATCGCAATGTGCTCAGCATCCAGTCCGACCTGCTCGGCGCGTCGTCGATAGGTCTGCGCAACATCCTCTGTCTCACCGGTGACCCGCCCAAACTCGGCAACTACCCCGATGCGACGGCCGTCTTCGACGTCGATGCCATCGGCCTGGTGAACATCGTGCGCCGCCTCAATCATGGACTCGACATCGGCTCCAACTCCATCGGTGCCTCGACCAACTTCACTATCGGCGTCGCCGCCAATCCCGGAGTACCCGACATCGAGCACGAACTTCGCCGCTTCGCCTACAAGGTCGAGGCAGGGGCCGAATACTCCATCACCCAACCCGTATTCGACCTGCGCCTGCTCGAGGAATTTCTCAACCGCATCGAGTCGTTCCGGATTCCTGTCATCGCAGGCATCTGGCCCCTCACCAGCCTGCGCAACGCAGAATTCATGAAGAACGACCTGCGCGTCTCCATGCCTGAAGAAATCATGCTGCGCATGGCCCAGGCCGACACACCCGATGCCGCCCGCAAGGAAGGCATCCTCATCGCACAGGAGATGCTCGAAGCCGTACGGCCAATGGTGCAAGGCGTTCAAGTCAGCGCGCCGTTCGGCAGATACAGCGCCGCCGCCGAAGTGATCGCCAGCGTGTTGCCGAAGGGCGATACGGGCGATCTAAACTTGGGTGAACCAGCGGCCTAGCACCGCCGCCTCAATCACGGAGTAATGCCATGCCATCCTTCGAAGAATCCCTCAAGAAGCTCGAAGCAATCGTCGATCAGCTCGAAAAGGGTGACCTGAGTCTTGAAGACTCGATCAAGCTCTTCGAAGAGGGCGTCGGCCTCTCTGCTGCCTGCAAAAAAGAGCTCGACACCGCAGAAGGCAAAGTGCAGATCCTCATCAAGCAGCGCGATGGCTCGCTGAAAACCGAGCCCTTCCCTACTGACAAATAAATCAGGCTGTCGAATCCTGCTGAGGATATCGATCGAGCTTCATCCGAAGCCACACGTCTAATTCAGGGGACAGCCGATCCTCCGATTGCAAACGGAAACGCGGGAGCCCAAAGGGAAACTCCGGCACCTCTATGCCGGCGGGATACACGCATACGAGCGCATCCGCCTTGCGCAACAGTCGTGTGAAGCTGGGCTTCAACTCAATAGCTCCGACGCTCAAAAGGGCAATGCACACATCGGGCTCGATCGCGCCGATAATCCGATTCGACTCGAAGATGATGTTGCGATCTCCTTTGAGCGCGCCCCGAATCTCGTCGATCGGGATTTCAGGCCCGCAACGTGTCACCAGCAGCGCCCTTCGCGCGCCCGCCGCAAGATAGCGCGCTGTGTCCGTCTCCTGCCCAGGGTTCATTTCCTCCCAGACTGTTGGATCGCTATCTTCTGCCGCGAGTCTCGATAAGAAAGGTCCCAACTCATAGCTGTGGCCGGTAATCTTGACCGCGGTCCAGTTAAAGTCTGGGAGCGCGGAAATAATCGCGCAGACCAGCGCAGTCTTGCCGATATCTTTTGTGCTGCCGCCTACGACAACGATGGACAAAGCTAATCCCTATTCCCTAATCCCTGTTTTTTACGCGATGAACCGCAGGCAGTTCTTATCCGCGTCCTTTATATACATCTCGCGATTTCCCCAGGACTGATCCACGGGCGGCGTATCGATGGGCACGTGCCTCAAGGTGAACTCGGCGTAAAACTTGTCCACGTCGTCCACAACCATGTTTGCCACTGCGCCCGGCACACCGTCGCCGCTGAACGACGAAAGATGTAGCCAGACGCCGTCGCGCGAGATGCCCATGTAGCACGGATCTGTTGTCACTCCGTCGGGACGATGCTCGAATTCAAGTTGAAAGCCCAAACCGTGACAATAAAACTCGACGGCCGCAGCCGCATTCGAAACGTGAAGCAGGGGAATCGCGCGACGGATCATCGAACTCCTCCTTCGCAGAGTTTTATGCCCCTCATTCGCCGGCCTTGGATGTTTCCTCTTTCTGGCTCGGTCTCGCCGCCTTCGCCAGTTTAGTCAGCAACGCCTGCTCGCGCAGCACCTGCTTCAGCGGCCGCGCCGGCGTGCCGAACATCACAGTTCCGGGTCTCTGGCCTTCATTCGAGATGGTTTTACCATTAAACACGCCGGACTGGCCGCCCAAAATCACGCCGGGACCAATGTGCACATGATCGCCGATGCCGACCTGCCCGGCCAGCACCGCTCCTTTGCCTACCGTGCTCGACCCGGAAATTCCTGTCAGCGCTACCAGGATGACATTCTCGCCGATATCGCAGTTGTGGCCCACGTGCACCAGGTTGTCAATCTTGGCGCCGCGGCGAATACGCGTCTCCTCCAGCGCTCCGCGGTCGACGGTGGAGTTGGCGCCGATTTCCACGTCGTCTTCAATGGTGAGCGTACCCTGCTGCGGAAATTGCGTGTACTCTCCCGTGACGGAATCGCGGACGTATCCAAACCCGTCTGCGCCGAGAACTGCCCCCGCATGCACAACTACACGATCGCCGAGAGTCGTACCCGGATAGATCACGGCTCGCGGGTAGATGTGGCAACGCATCCCAATCGTCACGTTCTCGCCGATCACCGCACCCGCGCCAATGATGGTTCCGTCGCCGATTCGCGCATGCATACCGATCACCGCGCAGGGTCCCACCAGCACTCCTTGGTCGACTTTTGCGTCCTGCGCCACTATCGCCGAGTGCGCGATCCCCGCGACGTGCGTGGACTTCTTCACGAGGTGCGCTGCTTTGGCAAACCAGAGTTTTGGCTGATCCGATTCGACGATGCACTTGCCGTGGGGATACTCCGTCGGCGCGCCCGGCTTCAGCACCACTACCCCGGCATTGCTTTTCAGCGCCGCTGTCACGGCGGCATCGGAGTCGGCGAACGCGATGTCAAATGCGCCCGCCTTCTCGTGCGAATTCGCGCCGTCAACCATCCATTCCTTGTCGCCCTGTACAAGGTTCCCGCCAAGCTCATCGATCAGGTCTTGCAAGGTCATCAGATTGCTCCATTGGAAGGGTAACGCCGGCGGTTGCCCACGCCACCCCTATTTCGTTATGTAACCACGGCGGGCATCACAAGACCACGGATTTGGGGTGCCCCATTCTTGCGGCGCTTTTGTTCTTTGCCGCAAGGGTGGGAAAGCACTGAGGTCCGCACCTCGGACCTCGTTGCCTGCACCACCTCTCATGCCTGACACTGATCTTCATGCGGACAACTCTGACGCTCCTCGCGATTCTCGCGGCAACCTCCTCGACAGCACGCGCCCAGTGGACGCTCGAAACCTCGAACACCGCCGCCGACCTTCGTGGCATCCACTCGATCGGCGGTGGTGTGGCGTGGGCTTCAGGGACCAACGGCACCGTGTTGCGCACGGAAGACGGTGGCTATTTGTGGCAATCGTGCTCTGTGCCGCCGGGCGCAGAGAAGCTGGACTTCCGCGGGATTCAGGCGTTTGATGCGAACACGGCAATTGTGATGTCGAGCGGCAAGGGAGACTTGTCGCGGCTCTACAAGACTACGGATGGCTGCCACTCGTGGACGCTAATCTTCACCAACCCAGATCCAGAAGGCTTCTGGGATGCGATGTTACTCAATCGTTTCGATAAAGATGGTGAACTTTTAGGCGATCCTGTCGCCGGAGAATTTGCGTTTTGGGAGACAGAAGACAAGGGAGCGACCTGGACGAGAGTGCTTGCGAAAGGCCTTGGTGCGGCAAAGGATGAAGGAGCTTTCGCTGCAAGCAATACTTCGATCCTTCTCGATGAAAGCTTCGGCACGGCATTCGTCACCGGCGGACCCGAAGGCGCGCGCATCTTCTACAGCGAAGATACGAGCGAAAAAGGAAGCTTCTCCGTTCAGAGACTGCCTCTAATTGGCGGATCGACGGGTGCAGGAGCATTTTCAATCGAAAATCGAGAGTGGTGCTGCTGGGTCGCTGTCGGTGGTGACTACACGAAACCCAGTGAGCAGAATCTAACGGCCGCATTCACGCATGACGGAGGCAAAAGTTGGCACGCTTCCGCGACCCCACCGCGTGGTTATCGTTCGTCTGTGGCCTATGAGCCAACCAACAAAACCTGGATCACCGTTGGCCCCAACGGCACCGACATCTCGACAGATGACGGCGAAAACTGGCGCGCACTCCATCCGGATGCGGCATTGCATGAGGCGACAGATGCGGATCGTAACTGGAACGCGCTTTCGCTGCCGTTTGTCGTCGGGCCGCATGGACGGATCGGCAAAATCGATGAGGCGGCGCTGAAACATTGATGGTCGCTCACCCTTGGCTGGAATCGTGGCTGGAATCAAATTTAAATACCCTGTTATGCACTCAATAGTGTGCACACTCCGAGCACGCTTCTCGATGTAAGACGCTGATTCTTAACAACCGATGGGCGTCGAGGCGAAGAAAATACGGATCTACATAGGGAGGGGTGGGGGGTGCCTCTGTTTTGGGCCCTCTTACGGTCCTGGTGCATTCGGGAGCCCAGGCCTACGCATGGTTCCATTGTGCGCCGTGAACCGATAATTCCCTGCAAAAGCGAAGCGAACTATCTGCAGAGCGTTTTCAGTGGCTTAGGCGGATCTGGACCGGGCGCGGGGTTGACATGTTGATTGGTGGGAACCGGTGGCGCGCAGGGCTGTGCTCTCCCATCGGCGGATCCGGAGGGAGGAAAGGGTTGACATGGAAAGAACGACTGACAGCCGCTGGTATGATTGGGCCACTTCACCCTTACAGTGGGCCCTCGCAGATGAGCAAGGAAATCAACGTCGATTACGAGACATTCCGGAAGACGCGATGGCAGCGGTTTCAGGAATGGCGGAGTGCGCGGGTTCTGCGATTCAGTACGTGGCGAAAGGATGTCGTCGGCAGTTTCACTCAGCGCGGTTGGGTTGAGACACAGGCGGAAGTCGCCACATGCAAGCTAATTCGCTCGCATTACTCGCGGAACGGCTACGTTGGCGTGGGCGGATGGGCTGTCACCTTCAATTACGCGGTGGATGGTAAAAACTACGATGGCATCGTGATCTCTCCCGCCGAGGTTCAAGCGCATGACGCGTTTGCCATCCGCTACAATCCCGCACACCCTGGACAAAACAACTCGTTCGATTCCGAAACCAGTTGGTTCGACGGTTTCGTCATGATCGTCTACGATGTCCTGCTCGTGGCTTTCATGCTGGGGCTCGTGATTGCGGGCATCCGACTGCGGCACTAAAGCAGATCCTTCGCGCCACTTTCCCCATGATCGCTGATGCGTTCACGGGCCCCAAACTTGCGGCACTCAAGATGACGCGGGCCAGGTTGGGTTCGTGCTTTCCCACCCACGCTACGCAAGGATGGGGGCACCCGGAGGATCGTGATTGAGAAGGCATCGAGAAAAGCAGATCCTTCGCCTCGCATACCCCATCCCGCTTACGCGCGATAGGGACCCAAACGTACTCGGCTCAGAATGACACCTCCAGAAAACAATTCGAGTGAAAGAGATAGTCGATGGTTAGAGAGCGACTTCGCGGCCTGCGATGAAGACTCTGGGGCGTGTGGGGGCGGCGATGAAGTAGGCGAGCTCGCGGTAGTCGGCGAACTCGTGGATGACAAAGTCGGCTTGCTTCCCTGCTTCGAGCGAGCCGATCTCGGCTCCGAGACCGAGGCTGTGGGCCGCGTTGATGGTGGCGGCTGTGAGCGCTTCGGCAGGCGACAAGCGCATTTCGAGACAGGCAAGCGAGAGCATGAACGGCATGGATGGGACCGGCGAGGAGCCGGGGTTGAAGTCGGTGGCGAGGACGATGGCGAGTCCGGCTTCGATCATTTTGCGCGCGGGCGGGTATTGCGTGCGGCTGAGAGCGAAGACCGAACCGGGGAGCAGAACAGGCTGCGTGCCCGCTTTGCGGAGTCGCTGAAGAGTTTCTTCGGTGACGGTCTCGAGGTGGTCGGCTGTCGCGGCTCCGAGTTCGGCGGCCAGGTCGGCGCCGGTGCCGGAACGGAACTGCTCGGCATGGATGCGGAGCTTGAGGCCGTGCTTCTTCGCAGCAGTAAGGACGGTGCGGCATTCGTCAACGGTGAAGGCGTGGTCGTCGCAGAAGGCGTCGCAATATTTCGCGAGTCCGAGTTTGGCGACTTCAGGGATGAGTTCTTCGGAAACGAAGCGGATGTAGTCGGCGCGGCGGTCCTTGTATTCGGGCGGGACGGTGTGGGCGGCTAGGAGCGTGGGGATGATGCGCGTAGGGCCTTCTTCGTTGAGGCGGCGAATCACGCGAAGCATCTTGAGTTCGGTCTTGCGGTCGAGACCGTAGCCGGATTTCGCTTCTATTGTTGTAGTGCCGGAGCGCAGCATCCAGTCGCGATGACGGCGGGCGGCAGCGAGCAATTCATTTTCGGTGGTGGCACGGGTGAGCGCAACGGTGCGCAGGATGCCTCCGCCAGCAGCGGCGATCTGCTGGTAGGTGGCGCCGGCGATGCGCTGCTCGAACTCTGCGGCTCGGTTCCCCGCGAAGACGAGGTGGGTGTGGGCATCGACGAAGCCGGGGGTTACGCAGCGGTGGTTGGCGTCAATGATTGTCGCGTCGGGCGGGATTTGAGATTTCAGGGCCGAGTGTGAACCGGCTGCGAGAATGCGTCCCTCGGGGGCTAAAGCCCGCGTTTCTTCTGCAGGCTGAATGTACGGGCTAAAGCCCGTACCCTTCAAAGCAGGTTCTGAGTGGCCGTTTTCGATCAGGAGAGCTGCGTCGTTGATGATGGCGAGGTCGCTCAGTTCAACGCCGGTGCGCGGGTGTGCGGGACCGGAGAGGGTGACGAGTTGACCGATGTTGACGATGGCGATCATAGCGGGGTTCGCGGTGTTAGCGGCGCTTTGCGCCCGTTAGCGGAGTTAGTAATTGCTGGCGGGATGAGTGTAGTGGTTTCCCACCCATTCCGCAAAAGGCCGGAATGGATGGGGCACCCGGCACCCGATTCAATCTTTCGGATAGAGATTTTCCATATGCGGGCCCATCTTCTGTTGGACTTCGTAGCCTGTCATCTTCTTGTCCGGAATGTACCAAGTCGACGGTCGTTTTCGGATTGTATCTAAGCTCGAATTTGCGTTCGATCATCTTCTCGGCCACTGATTCGCCCTCCTCCTCACCGTTGGTGAAGAGCGAGAATCGCCCCGAATATTCCTTGTCGGCGACGACGTACGAAAATGTGAAGCACGGTAGCATGATGTCCGTCTTGCTATCAAGCTCCATCACTTCCATGTCGGCTGAATGAATCGTCGCCCATACTTTCGGCCAAAATCTCGTCCGTCTCAGGAGGATAACTTGCAGGACATGGCCTGCGAGAAGGAGAAGGAGTGCCAGCGCTCCAAGGAATTCGATTGCTTCCCCCTTGCGACTCATCGGCTACTTGCCTGCCATGGGGATGTGGATACCTTTTTCTTTGGCGGTTTGCTGGGCTAGTTCGTAGCCGGCGTCGGCGTGGCGGGCTACGCCTATGCCGGGGTCGTTGTTGAGCACGCGAGCGATTTTGCGGGTGGCCATCTCGGTGCCGTCGGCGACAGTGACTTGGCCGGCGTGGAGCGAGTAGCCCATGCCTACTCCGCCGCCGTGGTGGAAGCTGACCCACGTTGCGCCGGAAGCGGTGTTGAGTAGCGCATTGAGGATGGGCCAGTCGGCCACGGCGTCGCTGCCGTCGAGCATCTTCTCGGTTTCGCGATAGGGGCTGGCGACGGAGCCGGTGTCGAGGTGGTCGCGGCCAATGGCGATGGGCGCGGAGATTTTTCCCTTCTTGACGAGGTCATTCATGGCTTCGCCCATTTTTGCTCGCTCGCCATAGCCGAGCCAGCAGATGCGCGCGGGAAGTCCCTGGAATGCAAAGCGGCCGCGGGCGAGTCTCATCCAGCGCGTGAGAATCTCGTTGTCGGGAAAAAGTTCGAGGGCGAGATCGTCCGTCACGTCGATGTCCTTGGGATCGCCGGAGAGCGCGACCCAGCGAAAGGGACCGGCGCCGGTGCAGAACAGCGGTCGGATGTACTCGGGGACGAAGCCGGGGATGAGGAATGCATCGGCGCAACCGGCGTCGAAGGCGAAGCGGCGAATGTTGTTGCCGTAGTCGAAGGTGACCGCGCCGGCATGCTGCAGGGCAAGCATGGCGTTAACGTGCACAACCATGGATTCGGTGGAGCGGCGGACGTATTCTTTGGGATCGCGGTGGCGGAGATCCGTTGCTTCACTCAGGGAGAGACCTTGCGGGACGTAGCCATTGAGCGGATCATGGGCGCTGGTCTGGTCGGTGACAACGTCGACCTGCACGCCGCGGCGCACGATTTCGGGGAGGATGTCGGCACAGTTGGCGACGAGGCCAACGGAGAGTGCGCGGCCTTCGCGACGGGCCAACTCGCAGAGCCTCAGCGCCTCATCCAGATTCTCGGTCAGCGTGTCGCAATAGCGTGTTTCAACACGTCGCAAGATGCGGCTGCGGTCGACATCGATGGCGAGAACCACTCCGCCATTGAGGGTGACGGATAAGGGCTGGGCTCCGCCCATGCCGCCCATGCCACCGGTGACGACGAGTTTATGCTTCAGGGTCCCGCCGAAGTGGCGCTCGGCCAGCGCGGCGAAGGTTTGGAAGGTGCCCTGCAGAATTCCCTGTGTTCCGATGTAGATCCAGGAGCCGGCGGTCATCTGGCCGTACATCATCAGTCCCTTGCGGTCGAGCTCGTTGAAGTGATCCCATGTGGCCCATTTGCCAACAAGATTGGAATTGGCGATGATGACGCGCGGCGCCATTTCGTGGGTGGGAAAGACGGCGACAGGCTTGCCGGATTGCACGAGGAGCGTGTCTTCGGGACCGAGGTGCTCGAGCTCGTGGACGATGGCGTGGAAGCACTCCCAGTTGCGGGCCGCCTTGCCGATGCCGCCGTAGACGACTAGGTCCTGTGGCCGCTCGGCAACTTCGGGGTCGAGGTTGTTCATGAGGCAGCGGAGGGCGGCTTCCTGCTGCCAGCCTTTGCAGCGAAGGGTGTTACCGCGGGGGGCGCGAATGATGGGGGATGACGTGGTGGTGGTCAATGGCAAACTCCTGCGGTATCGACACCTTGAGGATACTACTGGCGGAGAGGCGTGAGGTGATCGAGGTATGATCCCAATACTGCGCGCAGAGTGGATTTCGAATTTCTGTTTACATGAAAATAATTGCCAGTCCAGAACCAGATAGGCGAGGTTAAAAGATGGAGCGTGCATATCGCACTCTCGGCTACGTGTTCCTTGCCCTGCTTCCCATTTTCATTGCGGGGTTCTGGATTCCGTACTTTGCGGAATTTCCGCATTTCGACGCATCGATCACCGCAGCGGTTCATATTCACGCGGTGCTGCTCTTCTGCTTTCTAGGGTTGCTGATTTTCCAGCCGCTGGCGACCGTTACAAGGCGCTTCCAGTCCACAGAAGACTGGGGAAGTTTGCGAATGTCCTGATGCCCTTCATTCTGATTTTTTCGGTTGCAATGCTGCGGAAGGAGTATCACGAGCATCTGGCCGACGGAGCGTCGATGGCAGAGGCTCGCGACGACGAGTTTCTGTCGGCCGTCCAACTCCTGCTGCTGGGCTGTCTTTACGGCCTGGCGCTCTCGGCAATTCGGACGCGGGATGTGGCCGCGCATATGCGGTACATGATTTGCATCGTGCTGGTGGTGCTGCCCGCTGGGCTGGCAAGGACACTTGGGTATTGGCTCAATTTCCGGCAATCTTCATCGCAAACGATATGCCTTGGATTAATAACCGCCATTCTTCTTGCGTTGATCGCGTTGGACAAGCGGGGTGGCAGGCCTGCACGCCCCTACGTGACGACGCTTGTGGCTTACATCGTTATTGAGGCTGTCTGGTTCTGGCTTGGATGTCCCGTCTAGCCCTTGCGCGGGAGAGAGAATTCGAAATCGCCGGCTACCCTGCTGATTTATCCTTTTCCTCGTGTCGAACACATTAGTGGAGTGCGTACCTAATTTCTCTGAGGGGCGCGACAAGGCAAAGGTGGATGCCATTGTCGAGGCCATGAAGGTTCCTGGCGTCTACCTGCTCGATCGCGAGATGGATGCGGATCACAATCGCTGCGTCATTACGCTCGTCGGCGAACGGGAGGCGATCCAGGAGGCGGCGATTCGCGGAGTGGGCAAAGCCGCAGAGCTGATCGACCTAACGCAGCATCAGGGCGCGCATCCGCGGATGGGAGCGGCGGACGTGGTGCCGTTTATTCCCATCGACGGCGTGACATTGGAAGACTGCGTGGCGATGGCGAAGCATGTGGGCGCGGAGATCGCGAAGCGGTTTGCGATTCCGGTGTATCTGTACGAGGCAGCGGCGACTTCGCCGGAGCGGCAAAACCTTGAGAACATCCGGCGCGGACAGTTTGAGGGGATTCGTACCGAGATTGCGACAAACCCGGCTCGGAAGCCGGATTTCGGCGAGGCAAAGGTGCATCCAACAGCGGGCGCAACGGTCGTTGGCGCACGCAAGGCCCTCATCGCTTACAACGTGTTTCTGAATACTGCGGATGTGGACGTTGCGAAGAAGATTGCGAAGGCGGTGCGGGCCTCATCGGGCGGATTCCGGTTTGTGAAGGGCGCGGGTTTCCTGGTGCGCGGGATGGCGCAGGTTTCGATGAACCTGACGGACTTTGAGCAGACGCCGATTGCGCGCGTGTTCGAGATCGTGAAGCGGGAGGCCGCGCGGTACGGCGTTGTGCCGGTGTCGAGCGAGATTGTGGGCTTGATTCCGAAGGCGGCGCTGGAGCAGGCGGCGGAGTGGTTCTTGCAGGTGGAGAACTTTGATTCGTCGCTGATTCTCGAAAACCGGCTGGCTGCGGTGATGGGCGGCAAAACGGCCGTCGGCGGATTGCGCGCCGGAGTCGAGCCGTTTATTGAGCAACTGGCGGGGCCGACGGCAACTCCGGGAGGCGGTAGCGCGGCGGCGGCGAGTGGAGCGATGGCGGCCGGACTGGCACACATGGTGGCGGCGATGTCGCGGGGAAAGAAGGCTTACCTGCAGCATGAGGCACAGTTGAGCGAGGCGATCGCACGGCTGGCGACGTTGCGCGAGGAATTGAAGGCGGCAATCGATGCGGATGCCGAGTCGTACAACGTCGTGATGAAGGCGTATCGTGCGGCGCGGGAGACCGACGATGGTGGAGTAGGTGTGAATGCTGCGCTCAAGCAGGCGACGAGCGTGCCGCTTGGAGTGGCGGAGCGCGCAGCCGAGGTGGCTCGAATTGCGGAAGCATTGAGGCCGATTACGAATCCCAACATGGCATCGGATTTGACGACGGGCATCGCGCTGGCGGAGGCTGCATTGACGGGAGCGCTGGCGAATGTGGAGATCAACGTTGGATCGATGAAGGCGGGGTTTGCCGAGGACGATGCATTTGTCGAAGAGTCGCGAACGCGGGTGGCAAAGCTCAAGCCCGCTTGAGGTGAAAAGTGCAGAGAGCAAGACAGGGTTTCCTTGTTGTTTTTGTAGTTCTGTTTTCAGCCGCAACATCGCAACTGACCATCAAGGCAGTAGCACAGCAGAAGGCCGCATTCGTCCGGCTGGATCGCGTGACTGCATCGCGGCCGCTTCCGAATGGAATTGAGATTCGGTTGGGCGCGGCGGTTATGCAGATCACTGCGCTGCGGGACGATGTGGTGCGAGTGCGCGTAGGACCGGCGGGGCAGCTTCCGGAGGACGCCTCGTGGGCCGTGCTTCCCTCTTCGCGGACGGCGAGCGTGAACGTTGCGCCGGAGTCGAATGGAGGCGCTACCGGGTTCAAGACGGCAAAGCTACATGTCGCGGTACACAAGGATCCGTTTGGCCTGAGTGTGACGGACAATGCAGGGCATGTGATTGCGCAGGATTTGCCCGGGCGGCCGATTGAGTATCACGGTGCTTCGTTTCGCGTGTACATGAAGTCGCCCGCGGACGAGCATTATTTCGGGCTGGGCGACAAGCCAGGACCGCTGGATCGGCGCAACGAAGCATTTACCGACTGGAACACCGACGCGTTCGGTTGGCAGCAGTCGACCGATCCAATTTACAAGTCCATTCCCTGGTTCATCACGTTCAACAAGGGCGTGTGTGGTGGGATTTATTTTGACAACACGTGGCGCGCGAGCTTCGACTTCAACAAGGAGTATCGCGACGGGTATTCGTTCGGGTCGGAGGGCGGACCGCTGGATTTCTACATTCTCTATGGCCCGGAGCCGAAGGCCGTAGTGGAGACGTGGGCGTGGCTGGTGGGGACGACGCCAATGCCGCCGATGTGGGCGCTGGGGTACCAGCAGTCGCGCTATAGCTACTATCCTGAGGCCGAGGTCCGGCGCATTGCCGACCGACTCCGCAGCGAGCGAATTCCTTCAGACGTGATCTGGCTGGATATCGATTTCCAGTACAAGAACTGGCCGTTCACGGTGGATCCGGAGCGGTTTCCCACGTTCGAACAGATGATCAAGGACCTGCGCGCGCAGCATTTGCGCACGGTGGTGATTACCGACCTGCATATTGCCGACCAGCCGATGGCGAAGTATAAGCCGTTCGAAGAAGGGATTGCAGGTGATCATTTCGTCAAGAATCCCGATGGGACAATTTACGAGGGCGTGGTGTGGCCGGGAAAGGCTGTGTTTCCGGATTTTACGCGCAAGGTTTCGCGCGAGTGGTGGGGCACGCTGTATGCGGATTTCGTGAAGAAGGGCGTGGCGGGATTTTGGAACGATATGAATGAGCCGGCGATTTTCCTGGTGCCTTCGAAGACAATGCCGGATGATACGCAACATCGCATCGATGAGCCCGGATTTGCCACGCGGGTAACGAATCATCTTGAAGTTCACAACATCTACGGCATGCAAAACTCGCGCGGTACGTTCGAGGGGCTGTTGAAGTTGGAGCCGAATCTGCGGCCGTTCGTGATGACGCGTGCGAGCTTTGCGGGCGGTCATCGCTACGCCGTGACGTGGACAGGCGACAACTCGGCCACGTGGGATCATCTGCGGCAGACGACTCCACAGCTGCTGAATCTTGGGTTGAGCGGGTTTGCGATGGCGGGGGCGGACGTGGGTGGATTTGCAGGTTCTCCGCAGCCGGAGTTGCTGACGCGGTGGCTGGAGGTGGCGGCATTTCATCCTATCGATCGCGATCACACCGCTGTGGGAACGCTACCCCAGGAACCGTGGGAGAACGGCACGGCCGAGGATGTGAGTCTGCGTCGGCGATACATCGAGGAGCGCTACAGGCTGATGCCGTATTTCTACACGACGGCGGAAGAGATGAGCCGGACGGGGCTGCCGATTATGCGGCCGCTGTTTATGGAATTTCCGCATGGCGAGGCTGATGGGGACCCGCTGGATCTAAGCACCGGCAATGCCTTTATGGTGGGACGTGACCTGCTGGTTGCGCAGAGTCCCTATCCCGACGAGTTGGACGATTACCAGGTAGCGCTGCCGCCCTCGAGCTGGTACGACTACTGGACAGGTTCAAGAATTGATCCAATCTCGGGACGCAAAGGCATTGATAATGCTGCAATTGCACAACCAGAAGTTCACGTCCACAGAACCCTGGAGACGTTGCCGGTATTTGTGCGGGCGGGGTCGATTGTGCCGGAGCAGCCGCTGGTTCAGAGCACGGACGAGAAGCCTGTCGGGCCGCTGACGATGCGGGTTTATCCGCCGACCACGCTGGGGGCGGATTGTGAAGGCTCGCTCTACCTCGACGACGGAGTGAGCTACGACTTCAAGAAGGGTAATTATCTTCGTGAGCAGTTTGCGTGCAGGCTAAGCGCGCAGGGACTGATTGTGACGGTGGCGCCACACAAAGGCAGTTTTGAGCCATGGTGGAAGCTGCTGACGATCGAGGTGTACGGCGCGACTAAGCCCTACGCCAGCGCATCTGTGACGGTGCTGGATCGCCCCGGAGCGACCCCGATCTCAACCAGCTTCGACGCGGAGCACCATCGCGTAACGGCATTGGTAAGTGATAATGCCAAGGGATTGGAGTTGCAGCTGACATACTGAAACCGTGTTCCGCCTCCAGAAACCAACGGCAGATGAGATCGGGCGCGAAGTCATCGCGGCTTCCCTGCCCGGAATGATGAGTGCGGAATACCTGGACGAGTGCGGCGGGGTTTGTGCGGTCGGCCTGCCGAATGGGTTCGCGCTGGACCGGCTGCAGTCCCGGATAGGCAAAGGCAAACAGACATTCGAGCGCGCAATCCAGGCATTCAAAAACTGGACGCAGTTCGACCTTGGCTGGACGCGGGTGGCCAATTCTTCGGCTCGGATCGAAGCTGGCCAGATCGTCGCGGTGGAGATGCGCAGCCTTGGGCTTTGGTCACTGAATCTGAGCCAGATTGTCGAAGTGATTCAGATGGAAAGCCGGTTCGGGTTTATCTACAAAACGACTCAGGCGCATGTCGAAGAGGGCGAGGAGCGGTTCGAAGTGATGCTCGACGAGAAGTCGGGCGCTGTCAGCTATGAGACCGAAGCCGTATCGCGGCCACGCGATCTGATGGCTCTGCTGGGGTATCCGGTAACACGAGCATTTCAGCACCGGTTTGGGCGGGATTCGCATAAGCGGATGCTAGCGGCGGTGGGTGGGTGGGATTAGGTGCTCGTCTGGGGTCCCAGCGGCGCTCGAGGACAAAAGCAACTGCAGGTTCCTCCACTCGTCGCCGCGGCGACTCGGTCGGAATGACAGCAGTTGGGTGATGCCTCGCAGACTGTTAACCTAATGTTATGAAATTCGGCGTTCTGGTCTTTCCGGGGTCCAATTGCGACCACGACACCTACAACGTGATTGCGGAGATCGCGAACCAGCCAGTCATATTTCTCTGGCATGATTCGGAGGACCTGCAGGGTGTGGATGCGGTTCTTGTTCCGGGCGGTTTTGCGTATGGAGACTATCTGCGCACGGGTGCAATCGCGCGTTTTTCGCCGGTGATGCAGGCGGTGCAGAAGTTTGCCGCTGGCGGTGGACTGGTGCTGGGCATCTGCAATGGTTTTCAGATACTCGCAGAGTCGGGTTTGCTGCCGGGGGCGCTGATGCGCAACGCGGGCCTGAAATACGTCTGCAAGCAGGTACATCTGCGGGTGGAGACGACGAACAGCCCGTTTACAAATCAACTGCAACAAGGCGAGGTGCTGCAGATTCCGATTGGCCACATGGAGGGGAATTACTTCTGCACTCCGGAGGAACTGGCGCGATTGGAAGCGGAGGATCGGATTGCATTTCGCTACTCGACACAGGCGGGTGAGATTACAAACAGCGCAAACCCAAATGGTTCTCTGAGCAATATCGCTGGAGTTCTAAATGAGGGCAGGAATGTACTGGGAATGATGCCGCATCCGGATCGCTCCAGCGAGAAGCTGCTGGGGTCGTCTGACGGCTGGAAGATTTTCGCGTCCATGATTGAGGCGTTGGCAACGCGCTGAGTTGTCACGAAATGGGAAGCCGGCATTGAATGATCGACATCCACACACACCTGATTTACGGCGTAGACGACGGTTCACCGGACCTGGAAACGTCTGTTGAACTGGCCGAAGCAGCGATCAGCGAAGGCGTAACTCACATCGTTTGCACTCCTCATGCAAGCGAGAATTATCCCTTTCAGCCTGAAGTGAACAGGATTCGCCTGGCCGAACTCCGGGAGCGGGTTGGCGACAAGGTCAAGTTGAGCCTTGGTTGCGACTTTCACATGAATGCGCAAAACATCGCGGATGCCCTTGAGAATCCATTGCGCTATTCGATTGAGGGCAAGGGCTATCTGCTCGTCGAATTCCCTGACATGCTGATCCCGCAGCAACTGACGATTGCGCTGAGCCGACTGCGGAACGCGGGGTACACGCTGATCATTACTCATCCGGAGCGGAACCCGGTTCTGCAGCAGGATCCTGAGACGCTGGCGGAGTGGATGCGCGAGGGATGCCTGGCGCAGGTGACATCGGCATCGCTCTACGGGCGATTCGGGAAACTAGCGAAGGCATTCGCCGATGCTCTGCTGGAGCGCAACTGGATCCATTTTCTGGCCAGCGATGCCCATCATCCTGAGTGGCGTCCGCTGCACCTGAAAAAGGGATACGACTATGTAGCCGCGAAAATGGGTGAGGAGACGGCGCATCGGCTGTATGTCAGCAATCCGAGAGCGGCCGTGGAAGGTGCGAAGTGGCCGGTGCAGCCGGAAGCTGTCGGGCTTTGGGAGGGTGTTCCTCTGGATTTCGATGCCCGAGCCAACGGCAAGGAACTGCGCGCTAACGGGGCGCAGGTCAGAAGAGGATTCTGGAGTCGCTTGTTTTCGCGGTGATTGTCGCCCCAGAAGCGAGACCTGGGGCACCCAAATCTGAGCGCGGGATAATTCCCTTACAGTCCCAGCCCTCCGTCGACGGTGAGAACCTGGCCGGTGATGAAATCGCTGGTTCCGGCAAAAAAAGCCACGGCTTGTGCGACGTCTTTTGCGGTGCCGTTGCGCTGCATGGGGGTTTTGGCCGCGAATCGCTGGGTGGCCGGCGTCCCCTTGTCTTCATCGAATTCGATCCAGCCCGGGGCGACGCAGTTGACTGCAACCTCAGGTGCAAAAGCCTTGGCCATAGCCTCGGTAAGCATGTGGAGGGCGGCCTTGGATGCGCAGTAGTGGGCGTGGCCGGGCCAAGCGCGGAGGCCGCCGAGCGAGCCGATGTTGATGATGCGGCCATGAGAGGCCCGCAGATGCGGCAGAGCCTCGCGGGCGACCAGAAACGGTCCGCGCGCGTTCGTTTCGAAGACGGCGTCCCACTGATCTAGGCTCAACGTGTCGAGTTGCGCAGCTTCGTAGATGGCGGCGTTGTTTACCAGCACATCCAGATGGCCGTGGAATCTGACTGAGGCGGAGATGGCGGAGCGCACCGACGGCTCCGAGCGCACGTCGCATTCAAGCGCAATTGCGAGCCTACCCAACTGCTTGATGAGTTGCAGGGTTTGCTCGGCTTCGTCTTTTGAGTTGCGGTAAGTAATAGTGACGTCGGCACCGGCAGAGGCAAGTTCCAACGCGATTTCGCGGCCGATGCGGCGTGCACCGCCGGTGACCAGGACCGCTTTTCCGACGAGGGTTTGGCTGGTCATGGCGGGCTCATGTGCTGGGTTCGCCGCAGCAGCCTGGCTACTGCGGTTTGGACGGAGGGTTCGTGGACTGCGGAGCGGACTCGCTGGGTTTGACTGTAGCTGGCGGTGCCGCATCGGCGGGAGGTGTGTCCTTTTGTGCGCTGGAATCGCCGCTCTTGGCGTCCTTCTGCGCGTTCGCATCCTGGTCGTGTTTCTTGTAGATCGAGTATTGCTCACCAGGCCGCTTGAGACGAATGCCGAAGGCCAGGTCGGACTTGTCGATCTTGTAATCCTGACCGTAGGTCTGATAGCCCTTGGCGATGATCTGCATGCGCATGGTAGAACCCATGGGCAGAACATCAATCACCGATTTTCCGTCTTCATTGGTCTTGAGTTCCATGTTGCCCTTGTCGCCCTGAAGCTGGAAGATCACCGAGGCATTCTCAACGGGCTTGGAATCACTATCGCGGACCACAGTAACCTCAATGCGCGATGTGGGCGGCGGGGGTTTGTACTTGCGGCCACGATGGGCCGAATCCTGCGCAGAGAGACTGACTGCAGAGACGACTGCAAGGGTGACGGCGAGAGAGCGAAAGGAAATGCGGGACAACATGCCAGTATTGTATCTGTTGGCGTGCCCTCCAAGCGAGGGTTGGAGTGGCGAATGGGAGAGGTTGCGAATCTTGGGAAGGTGTGAATCGGCGACTCCCCGGAGGCGGGTGATTCTGCGCGGACCGCCAACTAAGGATTTCGTCCCAAGCCAATCTCGATCTCTCGTGGGAGCGGAAAGAGGTCTGGGGCTAAACCCCCTTGCTTTCTCGCTTGGCTTGATTCACGGGCGTAAAGGCTAAGGTCGCTGCTCCACCGTGACGAGCGGTGAAGTCCAATTATTTTCATGGAGTTGTGGCATGACGAAGGGCATGCCCTGTTACAAACCTGTTTCTCCCGGCGTTGGCGGCCTAAAGCGAAGTCGGCAATCCGGGTAAACTGAAGAGAAAGAGGTCGCTATGCCGGAGATTCAGCGCAGGAAGACACCTACGGTCAAAATCGGTCACGTTCGTGTGGGCTGGGAGGTGCCGGTTGTCGTGCAGTCGATGACCAACACTGATACCGCTGATGTCGCGGGCACCATTGAGCAGGTGGCCGCATTGGCCATGGCCGGGTCGGAGATTGTGCGCGTTACGGTGAACAACGAGGATGCCGCCGCTGCAGTTCCTGCGATTGTGGAGGGACTCGACAAGCGCGGGATCCGAGTGCCGATCGTGGGGGACTTTCACTACAACGGACACCTGCTGCTGAAGAAGTTTCCGGAGACGGCGAGGGCGCTGGCGAAGTACAGAATCAATCCGGGCAACGCGTCGATTGGGAAGAAGGACAACGACAACTTTCAGGTGATGGTGGAGTGCGCAGTTGAAAACCAGAAGCCGGTACGCATCGGCGTGAACTGGGGATCGCTGGACCAGTCTCTTCTCACCAGGATGATGGACGAGAACAGCAAGAAGGCCAATCCCCTTCCCGCGCGCGACGTGATGATGGAAGCGATGGTGGTGAGCGCACTGGAGTCGGCCAAGGCGGCCGAACACTTCGGGCTGCGGCCGGATCAGATCATTCTGTCGGCGAAGGTGAGCGGCGTTCGCGATCTGATCGACGTGTATACGAATCTTGCGTCGCGTTGCAATTATGCGCTGCATCTTGGTTTGACAGAGGCGGGCATGGGCGCGAAGGGGTTAATCGCTTCGACCGCCGGGCTGGCTCCGCTGCTGCTTGCTGGCATCGGCGATACGATTCGCGTGAGCCTTGACACCGAAGCCGGGTGGCGATCGCACGGAAGAGGTGCAGGCGGCGCAGCAGATCTTGCAGTCGCTCTCAATTCGCAGCTTCATGCCGCAGGTAACGAGTTGCCCGGGATGCGGGCGGACGACGAGCACCTACTTCCAGGAATTGGCGGAGCAGATTCAGAGCTACCTGCGCACGTCGATGCCGGAGTGGCGGAAGAAGTATCCGGGTGTCGAGGAGCTGAAGCTGGCAGTGATGGGCTGCGTAGTCAACGGGCCCGGCGAATCGAAGCACGCCAATCTCGGTATCAGCCTGCCGGGGACGTTTGAAGAGCCCAAGGCGCCGGTGTATGTCGATGGGAAGCTGTACACGACGCTCCGTGGCGACACGATTGTGGCTGAGTTCAAGCAAATCCTGGATAACTACGTGCAGAGCCATTACGGGCAGGGAGCGAAGAGCGAGGAACTGGTGGGGGCAAAGTAGGTCAGGTGAATTGATCAGCGAATGAGCGCAGCGATTGCGCTCATTTTCTTTTTGGAGGACAGATCTACCTTCAGTTTCAGGGTTGCAAAAACGAATGGCTCCGCCAACGGCGAAGCCATTCGGGATGATGCTCGAATGCGGCTATGGCTTCCAGAAAGCGGCGTTCGCTTTGATCCATTCGTCGCTTACATAGCTTTGTTTTGGATTGACCGCAAAGATCTCGGAGTGGGAAGTATCGACTGCGGCGCCAAACAGAGTGTCGAGTTTTGCCATTCCTTCGTCGCCGCCCATGGCTTCGAGATACTTCTTTTGGCCTGCGAAGCCGTCGTCAATGACGGACATGGAAGGATCGCCGCTGAGGGCGACATAGGTGCCACCTTCGCCCCCATATACCAGCCGATACATGCCCCAATGAGCGCCGTCGCCAGCCTTTTCATGGGCATCCTTGACCATCTTCACAACCTCGCGCCACTCCGTCTCGTGTCCGGGGCGTACGTGGAAGGCGAAGACCTGGTAGAAGCGGTGATTTTGAAGGTCGTTATGGATATGGAAGCTGAGCTCGTCGTCCAATGCATAGACGGCGGAATCTACTTCTTCCAGGAGTTCGCCATCGGCGAGGCTTGCGCGCTCAACTTCTGCGGCAAACGAAGTGTTCTTGGCCATCAAAGCGTTGGCCTTTTCCCACTCTGCGAAGGACGAATACCGCGTCAGGTACAAGGAGCGTGCTTTGCCAGTCAGCGAGTTCATCCCGACGTAATTCACGGGGAATTTTGCCTGACGATTGGCGTTGACGAACGCACTTTCAGTTTTGTCGTGTTCCGCGCCACCTTTGTAGGGCTTGGTGTATTCACGGGTGATTTGCAGGATATGGGGTACTGCAGACGTTGATGCTGCGTCTTGCGCCGCGGCGAGCGAGCTGCCAATGACCGCGAGGGACAATCCCACTAGGATGGAGTTGAGTTTCTTCATATTTACAAAACCTCCTGGGCTTGCTCGGAGATCACTCGCGATTTGACAAGGGGACCGGAACTGGCGCGCGCGTTCCGAAGCTGGCCGATTATCAGGCTTGCGCCGTTGATCTGTATATAGCTTTCTGATCGACTTTCAGATCCGGTTGTGTGATGAAGGTACTTTCTCGTTTGCTTCGCGAAGCTTAATCTATCGCTCAATTCCCCGGAAAGGTTCTTCGTGCGTCTCCGTTGTTTTGCGATTTTGCCGGTTCTCTACGTTATCGCTCAAGCCGGTTTTGCGGCACCGCCAAAGGCTTGCGTTCCACCGGATGCAGCCTCGAAGCTGACCAATAAAGACGTGTGCGTCGACGTTCACGTTTATGACGTGGTGGAACTGCCCGATGGGACGCGGTTTCTGGATGTGTGCGCGCCGGATACGCCAGATGATCAGTGCAGGTTTACGATCGTGAGCTTGCGGGAGGATCGCGAGGAGGTGGGCGAACTCGCGAAGTACCGCGATGCGGATGTGCATGTGCGCGGGATTGTGCAATCGATGCATGGGCGCAATGGCATGGTGCTGAGTCACGCGCGGCAGTTCTATGGCGGGCCGCCGAAGTTCAAGCCGAATCCGAAACTGCTACGCGGGTTCTCGGGGGATCAGGCGAAGCCGCCGATTGCCGATCCTAATCTGCGGCCACAGGGCGGGCATCGGGCATTTATGAATACGCGGGACCAGGAAACCTTGCAGGGCAAGTAGACCTGCAGGGCTAGCCCATGCGCCATGGGATCATTGCTCGTTTAAGGTCTGCAAGCGGATACAGAGTGCCCCGCCAGGTTACGCCACCGCGTCTGATGGTGAGAATCATCGAGCGCAGAAATGACCAAGCCAGGATCACCACACCCGGCGCGTAAAGAATGGCCAGCCATGGCGAAATGTTGTTGAGTTTCCGGTTTGCATGGAAACTCATTGCCACGCTGCAGTAGAGCGTGACGCATGCAGCTACTCCCCAGGGGCCTGCTGCAAGCGCCAAAAGCGGCACCACAGCCTGGAGGCCGAGCAGCACAGAAGCAACCACCGTGGTCCGGATGCTGTAGCGAAATCCGGCGAATGCGTTCTTTTCGAGCAGGCTCACGATTCCGAATGGTCCCTGCATCCATGCGATCTTTGCGAGCCCGGGCCCCAGCACCATCATCGACTTTCGACGCAATTCCTTCTTCACGAGCCAGCCGAGGGAAACATCTTCCACAATCTCCATCCGCAACCGATCCATCCCGCCGACAGCTTCGAGAGCCTCCGCGCGAAGCAGGGTGAAACCGCCTACTCCGAAAAAGTCCTTTGCTTCAGGATCCTGGACCTTCCACATCCGTGCGGCCCATTGACCGAGCGCCTGGATTGACGCTTGAACGCCCGCTGCCAGCACGCCCTCATGCGTCAATGTTGGCACGAGGACAAAATGATCCGCACCATTTTTCGTGGCCGCGCGCAGAGCCAGTTCCAGGGCTTGAGGCGCGAAGGTTACATCTCCATCAGTGAAGAGCAGCCAGGGTGCGCGGGCCAGGGCCACGCCCAGGGCCAGAGCATGCGGTTTTCCAAGCCAGCCCTGGGGCAAATCTCGATTGTGGATGATCTCGAGGGTGTTGGAGCCATTGTGCGACCTTGATGCCATTGAATCCATAAGCTCGCCGGTACGATCTTCCGAACGGTCGTCTATGGCAACGATCTGCGCTCGAATTCCTTCGGAGCAAAGCAACGATTCGAGGCTCGCGTCGATCGAATCCTGCTCGTCGCGTGCCGGAACAACAACCGTTACATCGGGGCCATTGCTTTCGGGCAATGCCGGCAACTCGCCTTTATCAATGTCAGTCAGGTCAAGAACTGACGCCATCCCATGCAGCGCCGTTGCCGAGCGATGCAGCCAGCTCAAAGCCATCAGCCAGGCCAGTGCAGTAAGCGTGAGCCGCAGCGCCTCGTTGGGAATCATGTTGCCAGTATCAAGCACGACCGGAGGCAAGCTAGAGAGGAATGTCTTCCAGTTGCGGCGCGAATCGAGAGCCGACGAGCAGGATGACGCAGGAGATGGCGAGGAAGATCAACGTGGCTCCGAGACCAATGCGCAGACTCGAATGATCGGCAACTCTGCCGATGATCTGGGGTGAGAAGGTGTCACCGAAGAAGTGGATGCAGAAGAGATTCACCGAGACGGCCGTTGCGCGCACAGGTGCGGAGACGGAGTTCACGATTGCGGTGTTCAGCGGCCCGGTGTTGAGGAAGAGGAAGAACTCCGCAGCGAAAAGTGCAGGGATGGTCCAGCGGGCAGACCCAAAGAAGAGCAGGATGCCGAATGGAAGCGTCAATGCAACGCTCCAGAAGCTGAGCAGGTAGAGGGCTCGGTGGTTGGTCCGTAGCCAGCGTTGCGCGATCCAGCCGCCAAACGCCGTGCCGAGGATGCCATTGATTACGGTGCTTGCACCGGCGACCTGGCTGGCCTTGGCGACGGAGAGGCCGATGGGGTCGTGAAGAAATTCGGGGACCCAATTGGAGATGCCGCCCATGGCAAAGGTCAGCGTTGCCAGTCCGAACGTCGCCGTCAGAAATGCTGGATTGCGGAAGAGACCCCAGAATGTGGCGCGGCTCGCAGTTGCCTTGATGTGGTCCTGCGCACCGCGTACGGGCTCGTGGCCGAAGAATCCATAGAGCACGGCGACGACGAGGCCGGGGATTGCGCAAATGAAGAACGGCTGTCGCCAGCCCCATGCCGATCCCATCTGTCCGCCGGCCATGTAGCCCAACGCGGCGCCGACGGGGATCGCGACGTAAAAGATGGAGAGGATGCGGTTGCGATCGCGCTCGGGGTAGAAGTCGGCGATGACGGCCGGGGCGAAGATGCCGAAGGAGGCTTCGCCGATGCCGACGACGGCGTGGCGGAGGTAGAGCGTCCAATAACTATGCACCCATGCAGTGCTGAGCGTTGCGAGGCTCCACAGGACAGCGCCGCCGATGATGAGGGGCTTGCGTCGGTAGCGGTCGCCGAGCCAACCGGTGAGCGGAGCGGCGAACATGTAGACGAAGAACATGGCCGTGGTAAGCGCGCCCATCTGCTCGCGGGTTGCGTGGAATTCATTCTGGATGAGCGAGAGTTCGCCGGGGAGGATGTAACGGTCGATGTAGTTGAGGAGGTTGAGGGCGATGAGGAGAATAAGCGTGGCGAGCGCGGGGCTGATGCGCGCGGGTGCAGATGAAGTCGATGTCGCCAAGCTGGAGGGTCCTCGGTTTTGAGTATCCCATGGCAGCATGAGGCTGGGCGTGAGCGGAGGCGGATGGACCAAAGAAGAAAAAAGCAGATCCTTCGCAGCGCCTACCCCGCAGACGATCAGATCGTCTTCGGGGCCCCGACTGCGGGGCCCCGAGCGTGCACCACTCGGGATGACAACTCAATGCTTGAGGTAGTTTGCGCGACTGGAGTCGTGCCCTTTTAAGGCAGAGACTTTCAAATCTCTTTACGCCGAGGGTCTGGGCCAGCGGGCTTCTACTGTGGTCGCGATGCCGCCGCGGGGGCGGAACTCGCCGCGCACAACTGCCCACACCGGGTCGCAGGCCTTCACTACATCTTCGAGGACCTGGTTGACGATGTTTTCCTGGAAGATGCCGAGGTTGCGGTAGCTGAAGAGATATTCCTTGAGCGATTTGAGCTCGAGGCAGCGTGCGCGGGGCATGTAGCGAATGGAGAGCGATCCGAAGTCGGGCAGGCCCGTCTTGGGGCAGACCGAGGTCAATTCGGGATCGTCGATGACGATTTCATAGCCGGGAAACTGGTTTTGCCAGGTCTCAATCGCGGGAAAAGCAAAGTCGAGCCCGGCTCTGGCGTGATCGTCGGTATAGCGGGGTTGGTGAGACATATTTCCATTGTACGAGGGACCAAGATGAACACTACGTCATGCAGGTTTCTACTTCGTATTCATGCAGATTTCTGCTTCTTAAGGGCTTGGCAATGAGTCTTATATACTGGCGTTGGTCGCCTTCATGGTTACAGAAAGAAAGCAATTGAACCGCAAATGGCTTTGGTTGGGTGCGGTCGTAGTACTCATCGTGGTTTATTTTGTCGCACGATCTCTCACGCGGGATCGCCTGCCCGTGCGCGCAGCGGAGGTTTCCCAAGAGCCGCTGGCAAGCACCACGAGCACCAACGGCAAGGTAGAGCCGGTGCACAATATCGAAATTCACGCTCCCATTCCCGCCATTGTGAAGGCGGTGTACGTGCAGGCCGGCGATACGGTTCCAGCTGGCAAGCTGCTGATGCAGCTGGATGACATTGACGCGCGGGCAAAGCTGGCAAGCGCAGACAGCGCGGTGAAGTCAGCCCAGGCATCGCTTGAGGCCACCATGCAGAACGGCACGCTGGAGCAACGGCAAGGCGTGACTGCGGAGATCGCGCGAGACAAACTTGATCGGGACCAGGCACAGCACGATCTGGATGCCCTGGTAAAACTGAGCGCCACAGGCGCGGCGTCTCCGAGCGAAGTGACAGCTGCCCGCGAAAGGCTTGCAACAGCAGATGCAAATCTGCATGCAGCGGAGCAGAACGAGCACAGCCGCTATTCTCCTTCAGAAGTTGCGCGCGCGCAGGCGGCGGTGCGGGATGCGGAGGCCAATCGACAGGCGGCCCAGCAAGTGCTGGCGCAGACTTCGGTACACGCACCTTCAGCAGGCACCGTCTACAGCCTGAACGTGAATGCGACGGAGTTTGCGGAGCAGGGCAAGTTGCTTTTGCAGATGGCCGACCTTCACCAGGAGCGCGTTCGCGCCTACTTCGATGAACCAGAAATCGGAAAGCTCGCTGTGGGCCAGCCAATCCTGATCAAGTGGGATGCGAAGCCCGGAAAATTCTGGCACGGGCACATCGAGCGCACGCCGATCACGGTAACCACCTACGGAACGCGCAACGTGGGCGAAGTTTTGATTCATATTGACGACGTAGATGGACAGCTCTTGCCCGACACGAACGTCACCGTGACCGTGACGACTGCGAGTGAAGCGGATGCGCTGAGCATTCCCCGTGAGGCGCTGCGATCAGAGAACGGCAAAACCTACGTCTACAAAATCACGGGCGACGAGTTGAAAAAGACCGGTGTCGTGACCGGCGCGCTGAATCTTACGCAGGTTGCCATTCTTTCCGGACTGAGAAACGGTGACTGGGTTGCGACGGGAACCACAACCGGACAGCCTCTGCAAGAGGGCGTCCCGATCAAGAGAGTCCCGTGAAGAAGGCGCTTCAAATGGCTTTGCTGGCCGCCGTTGTCATGTCTGCGCCGGCAGAAGTCCCGAAGGATGGCGTCGCACTTGCCCATGATGCGCTGCAATCGGGCGCGGCGGACAACGCGCTCGCTTTGTTGAATTCGTTGCCTCCTTCTGCCGAGACACACAATTTGCGCTGCCGGGTCTATTTCACGCTGGAACGCTGGGATGCCGCTGCAGACGAATGCGACCAGGCGGTCAGGCTCGACGGCCAGAGTGCGACGAATCATCTGTGGCTGGGACGGGCCCTTGGTGAGAAAGCTGACAACTCGTCGTTTATTACTGCGTTCAACCTTGCGAAGCGGGCGCGTGCCGAGTTCGAACAGGCGGTGAGCCTGGATCCGCACGATGGTGAAGCGCTGGCAGATCTGGGTGAGTTTTACACCTCCGCGCCGGCCGTGGTGGGCGGAGGGATTGACAAGGCACAGGCACTGTTGGCGTCGATGGAGAAGGTCGACCCTGCGCGAGCGCACGTTCTGCTTGCGCGCATTGCCGAGAGCCGTAAGGACTATGTGACCGCAGAGCGTGAATACAAGCTGGCGGCTTCAACCGGCGAGCATCCTGCATTTGGCTGGATTACCCTGAGCAGTTTCTATCGCAAGCACGAGCGCTGGGACGACATGGAAGCTGCAGTAGAAAGCGGCTACAGGGCCGCACAGCGTGATCGGCACGCGGGCGTTGCGCTCTTTAACGGTGCTTCGGTGTTGGCGCACGGCAATCGAAATCTGAGTTTTGCCGCGAAGATGCTGGAAGAATATCTCGCAGATTTCCCCAGGACAGAGGAAGGCCCGGCCTTCGAGGCCTACACGCGGCTTGCCCGGCTGAAGGCTCAGTTGGGGGATAAGAACGCTGCATGGCAGGCACGATCGGCGGCTCTGAAACTCGCGCACGATTACAAGCCGGCGCTGGAGCTGACATTTTGATTCGATTGCGACCACGGACGAGGGGCGAGAGACCGCGAATCGCGACGGTCATCGGCGGGATTGCTGTTGCGATTGCAGCAGGGCTAGTTGGCCTGCCCAACGCAGCGCAGGCGCAGGTCTCATTGGCCACGGTTATTGATCTGGCGCAACGGAACAGCACCGGGGTGCGTGCGGCGATGGCCGACGTGGAAAAGTCGAACGCACAGCTCTCGGAGAGCAAGGATGCGGTGATCCCCTCCATCAATGTCGAGACCGGCTTGCCGGTCTTCCCGGAAGTTGGTTATACCGGTTCTCCACCCTCGATCTGGAGCGCCACGGTGCAGTCGCTGGTCTACAGCATTCCCCAAAAACGCTATATCGATGCCGCTGGATACGGGCTTCGCGCGGCAAAGGCGCGGTTGCAGGATGTGCGCCAGCAGGTGGCGCTGGATGCCTCGACGGCCTACCTCGAGCTTGATACCGTCAATCAGGAACTTGCGGATGTGCAACAGCAGGAGCAATTCTCTGCTCGGCTTATCGAAATCGAAATGCAAAGGACCGAGGCTGGAGTCGATCCGATGAGCGAGCAGTTGCAGGCAAGGCTCACCGGCGCACAGATCAAGCTGAAACGTATGCATCTGGAGGCGCGCGCTGCAAGCCTGGAGAAACAGCTCGAAACGCTTACCGGCCTGCCGCCAGGGTCGATCAAAGTCGATCATGCCAGCATCCCGGAGATTCCCCAGGTGCACGGCGACCTGGCTGCCCGTGAGATCGATGGAGTGAAGGCGTCGCACTTGATTGCGACGTCCAAGGCTCTGCAGGCCAAGGGCGATTGGGAGACGACCTACATACCCGACTTGCGGTTCGCAGTGGAATACCTGCGCAACACGACCATTTTGAACGAAGTAAATTCTTTCTTCGCAAAGCCTCTTCCAGCGAACAACTTTGCATCCGGGATATCAGTAAATCTTCCGCTCCTCGACATGGGCCGACGCGCGAGGGCCAAGGAGTCCGCAGCGGAAGCACTGCGGTCCAAGGTGGAGGCGGAGCAGGCAGAGAAGCAGAATGACCTAGCTATATCGGATCTTAGCGGGAGCATTCGTGAGCTGGATACGCAGGCGGAGATTGCGAGTCTAAAACAACAAATCGCGAATGAACAGCTGAAGGCCGTATTGACACAGTTGGAGTTAGGCAATGGGGCAGGATCAGGGCCCGGCTCCACGCCACAGACGACGCCCAAGGCCGAGCAACTGGCACGGATCGATGCGGGCCAAAAGACTGAAGATGCACTGGATGCAGGTTTTGAACTGGCGAAGGCGCGTCTTAACTTATTGCGCGCATTGGGCCATATGGACGACTGGCTACACGAACTGCACAAGTAACCACCGGAATACACATCCAAACCCGTGTAAAAACTACGCTAAATGTTAGAATTGAAGGGATGCCCATGCCTCTGAAAACACTCTTCCTCAACCCGCCTTCGTTTGAGAATTTTGACGGTGGCGCAAGTTCACGTTGGCCTGCTACGCGCGAAATCGAGTCCTACTGGTACCCCGTGTGGCTCACCTACCCTGCAGGTTTGCTGGAAGGCTCGCGCCTGCTGGATGCGCCGCCTCACCACGTGTCGGCCGATGAGACGATCAAGATTTGCAAGGACTATGAGTTCCTCGTCCTGTTCACCTCGACGGTGGGATGGGAAGGCGATCAACGCCTGGCCGAAGCGATCAAGAAGGCGAACCCTTCGATTCGCATTGCCTTTGTCGGGCCGCCGGTAACGACTTCGCCGGAGAAGGCGCTGAACGAGTGCGAAGTGCTGGACTTTATCTGCCGCCGCGAATTCGATTATTCCGTGGTGGAGTTTGCCCAGGGCAAACCGCTGAACGAGATTCTTGGAATCAGCTACAAGAAGGACAGCAAGATCGTTCACAATCCCGATCGCCCGCAGGTTGAAGACCTGGATGCGATGCCATGGGCGACGAAGATCTACAAGCGCGACATGGATGTGACGAAGTACAACGTGCCGTTCCTGCTGCATCCGTACATTGCGCTCTACTCGACGCGCGGATGCCCGGCGCAGTGTACCTTCTGCCTGTGGCCGCAGACTCTGAGCGGGCATGCCTGGCGCAAGCGCTCGACCGATGACGTGGCTGCCGAGTTGAAGTGGGCACATGAAAACTTTCCGCATGTGAAGGAATTCTTCTTCGACGACGACACGTTCAACATCCAGAAGGGCCGCACCATTGAACTTTGCGAGAAGCTGAAGCCTCTCGGGATCACGTGGAGCTGTACTTCCAGAGTTACGACAGACCGCGACACGCTGAAGGCCATGAAGGATGCGGGATGCCGTTTGCTGATCGTGGGATTTGAATCGGGCGATCCGCAGATTCTGAAGAACATCAAGAAGGGCGCAACGGTTGAACGCGCCCGCGCTTTCGCAAAAGACTGCAACGATCTCGGCCTCGTGATTCATGGCGACTTCATTCTCGGCCTGCCAGGTGAGACAAAGGAGTCGATCCGCAACACGATCAACTTTGCCAAGACGCTGGACTGCGAAACGATCCAGGTTTCGATTGCGCACGCCTATCCGGGTACGGAGTTCTACGATTACGCCAAGGCCAACGGCTTCATCACCAACGAGAAGATGGAAGACGGCGGCGGCCACCAGATGGCGCACATCGAGTATCCCGGCCTGCCGGTCGACTACGTAATGGAGATGGTGCACCGCTTCTACGACGAGTACTACTTCCGTCCGAAGGCGGCGTTCCGCGTGGTGTGGAAGGCGATTGTGAACCGCGACGTTCCGCGACTTTATGTTGAGGCGAAGGCGTTCATGAAGCTTCGCGCGGAGCGCAACAAGGCCGTCAAGCAGAAACGCAGTCAGCCTGCAAAGCCGACCGCACCTGTGAACGCGGGCGCGTAGATTCGTCCACATGGGTTAACGGAGGGGCGGGTCCGCCGCAGCGGATTCCCGCCCTTCTTCATTTAGGCTTCGCATCAAGGTTTTCTAAGACTCATGGCATATATCCGGCCAACGCCGCGGCAATACATGATCCTGGGGCTGGTGGCGCTGTGCGCGCCGCTGGGAGATACATGCCTTTCGCGGGGTATGACTTCCCTGCCCGCGATTTCGCTTGCGCACCCGCTGTCGCTGATCAGTGCGGTGTTTACGCCGTGGATTGCGGCGGGGATTGCGCTGCTGATCGGATTCTTTGCCAGCTACCTGACGGCGCTATCGTGGGCGGATCTGACGTATGTGCTACCGGCAACTGCATTCGGGAATGTGATTGTGGCACTGCTGTCGAAGTTCTGGCTGCATGAATCGATTTCATGGCAACGGTGGGCAGGCATAGTGCTGATCACGGTGGGCGTGGGGTTTGTGGCGCACGGGCCTTCGTTGACGGAGCGGCCGGCGGCGAATGCTGAGCCCACCCGTGAGATCGCAGAGGAGCAGGTGCGATGATCGCTGCTTCGGTTTCAGGGGCTTGGGCTGCGGCCGGCATGATCGCGGCAATCGTACTGACTTCGACTATCGGCGAGGTGCTGACGGCAGCGGCGATGAAGTCGATTGGCGATCTCGACGACATTCGAGCGAAGTCGGGAATGAAGGGCGCGATCCGTGCGGTGGTGACGTGTCCGTTGTTCTTTGCCGGGGTATTCTTTCTGGCGCTGGCGTTCTTTGCGCTGTTGTTTGCGCTGAATCATCTGAATCTGAGCCTGGTGGCGCCTGCATCTGCTTCGCTGACGCTGGTGACGAATGCGATTGCAGGGAAGTTCTTTCTGCATGAGAATGTGGACGGACGGCGATGGGCTTCGGCCGCGCTGGTGTGCGTGGGTGTGTATTTGCTGGCGCATTGAGAAGCAATTCCTAACCCCCGGCTGCTAGCTATCAGCCCCGACGTGTCGATTGAAGCTGGTTGCGATTGAGATGGATCGCGTGTTCGCCAACACATTCGTGCGGACTGGTCCAGCGTAGGCTCATTGCGTTCCGAGGCAATGGGTAAACTTATGCGTCGAACCCGAAGCTGGCTTTATTGTGCGAGTGTATTCGCGAGCTTGTTCTCTACACTGACAGTCGCTGGACAAAGCAATCCAAGCAAAGATCCGGATCCAAAGGCGCTTGTGTATGAAGTCATCTCCGTGCGCCCGAGCAAACAGGGCGACGGGATGAGCGTGAGCACGGAACCGAACCGGCTCGTGATGGGTGGTACGACGTTGCTGGGAATGCTTTTCAATGCATTCCCAATCCGACCCCATGACGATATTCCCGGAATGCCGTCGTGGGGAACGACGGCATTGTTCGATGTCGAGGCAAAGATGGATGAAGGACTGGCAGCTCAACTGCAGAAGCTGCCCAAGGACGAGCGGTGGGAGAAGAGGCAGTTGATGCTGCAGGCATTATTGGCGGATCGATTCAAGATGCGCTTCCACTTCGAAACCCGAGAGCGGCCAATCTATTCTCTTCAGATTGCGAAAGGTGGTTTCAAGTTCAAGGAAGTCGCAGAAAAGGATGCTGACCGTGGATCAAGCTGGAGTTCCGGTAACGTCGAGGTCAGAGGAGGAACATCGCAGAGTCTTGCCTTCTCGCTTTCGGACGTCGTCGGAAGGAAGGTGAGAGATGATACGGGGCTGACGGGCAGATACCACATGCTCCTCCAGTGGACTCCTGAGGAGAAACAGAGCGAAGGTGAAGTCGGCCCAACAGTTTTTACAGCGCTACAGGAGCAACTAGGACTGAAACTCGTGCCCGCCAAAGGGCCGGTGGAAACTCTTGTCATTGATCATGTAGAGAAACCGTCCGAGAATTAGAAACGGCGAACTTCAGGTGTGTTCAGCGGGCTATCAGCTTCATCAGACCTTGCGGCTTTAGATCGGGTTCGAGGAATCTGAAGTCCTCTATTCTGCTGGCGCAGAGGGCGTCGGCGGCGAGGTGGCCGGAACGGGCAGCGCTTTCCATGGTGGAGGGCCAGCCGGTGGAGACCCAATCGCCGGCGAGTAAGCAGTTAGGCCATGGCGCCGCCGTGGGCGGTCTTACTCCGTCAATTCCTGGCGGCACACCAAAAGTGGCGCGGATTTCCTTGATGAGCGCGGCTTTTTCGAGATTTGCTTCCTTGATCACCGGAAAGAATTCGGCGAGTTCAGAGAGTGCCTGGTCGATGGCCTGCTGACGTTCCAGGGTCGCGAATTTTCGCGACGCCGACTGGACGAGTTCGAGGTAGCTGCCTTTGTGCTTGCGCCACGGCTGCAGGACGCTTTTGTTGTACATCCAATGAATCTCGCGGTCGAGAAGGACGGCGTGGGGCAGGTCGGTGATTTCGCGATCGAACCAGAGGTGCACGCTGCAGATGGGCCAGTGCTCGAATCGATCGACTTTGCGCGCGAGTTCTTCGCCGTGCGGTGCGGGAGGCATGTGGGGCAGCAGCTTCTGCATCGCCTCGAAGGGCAATGCGATGATGAGGAATTCGGAAACGAGCGTGCCGGTGCGAGTGTTGATGGTCCACTGAGAAACTTCTTCGTCCCACTCGGCAGATTCGACGTTGGTGTTGAGATGGAGCTCCGCTCCTTTATCTCTCAGAAACCGCGCAGCACCTGCGTACAGTTCGCTAAGCGGGACAGAGCTCATGCCCATCTTGCCGGCTTCGGCGGAGTTCATGAAGAGCTCGCGGATGACTTTGGCGGCGTAGGGAACGGCGATGGCGTCGAGGTCGGCGTTGAGAGCGCTGGCAATGACGAGGCGCCAGAAGCGCTCGATGGCGCCGGGGGTCTGGTTATTACGGATGAGCCAGGCGGACAGCGACTCCGTCGATGGGACTCTTGGATCGAATTTGAGGATCGCCGAAAAGGCTCGTGCAAGAGCAAGCTTGTCGGCGCGTGTGAATGCGTGCGCTGAGAGAAGCTTTGGCAAACCGTGGAGCGGAGCGGGCAGCAGAGACGGACCAAGCTTCGAGCGCCGGCCGCCGGGCTCAATCATGGTCATCTCTTTGGTCCAGTGGATTTTCTTCTCGACGCCGATCCGCTTGTAGAAGCCGATGAGGTTGGTGCAGCAGCCGAAGAGGACGTGCTGGCAGTTGTCGATGACTTCGTCGACGCCGGGATGCAGATAAGAGGAGGCGCGGCCGCCGAGGTAGCCGCGGCGCTCGACTAACTGCACGCGATAGCCGGCTTCGGCGAGGGCGCAGGCTGCGCTCATGCCGGAGACGCCGCCGCCGATGACGGTGACGGTGGACGGTTCGCTTTGTTTTGAGGTCGCGTGCAAGTGTTCCTCAGGGACTTTGTTTCAACGGAGAGGTCAAAAGCAGATCCTTCGCTCCGCTTACCCCATGGACTTTCGTCTATGGGGCCCCAAGCATGCTCCGCTCAGGATGACACGGTTCATAGAAATTGTTTGAACTTCATGGAGATAGGCGCACGACAGCCATGCGCGTCATGCCGGCGGCGAGGATGCTGATCTTCTGCACGGTGGGAACGCTGGCACGGCTTGAGAATACATCGTAATTGGCGTGCTCGATTCGTTTGAGCAATGCGTGGTAGATCGACACGAGGACCCACATCGCGGGGCGACTTTCGCGATCGATAAGCGGAAGCAGCCTGGCAGCGGATGCGTAGTAGGCTTCCGCACGTTTGCCAATGTCGGCCAGAAGGGCGCGTTCGTTTGATGTTGGCGGCGAGGCTTTCGCGCGATGCAGGATGGATTCGAGACTCACGTCGTGGGCAGCCAGGTCTTCGAGCGGCAGGTAGACGCGACCGCGCTCGGCGTCTTCAGCAACATCGCGCAGGATGTTGGTGAGTTGGAAGGCTACGCCGGTTTCTTCGGCGAGCTTTTCGGCGGCGGGATCGCTGTAGCCGAAGATGCGAATGCAGACCAGTCCCACGACAGACGCGACTAGATAGCAGTAGCGGTAGAGGTCGGCGAAGGTGGCGTAAGTGTCGGGGGCATCGCCGGGGTTTGCTTTCAGATCGGAGGTGGTGCCGGCAATCAGTTCGTCGAGGAGGCTGAGAGGGATGTTGAAGCGTTGGGCCGCATCGCGGACGGCAACGAATACTGGATCGCTCGTCGCTGCGCCTTTTGCTGCTTCGTGCCATGAGGCGTGCCATTGCTCGAGATTGCGGAGGCGTTGTTGGCGCGAGATGCTCTCGTCGTCGGAAAGATCGTCGGCCTTGCGCATGAACGCATAGATGGCGCAGATGGCGTTGCGGCGCGGCTCAGGAAGGGCGACAAAGGCGTAATAGAAATTCTTGGCTTCTCGTTTGGCGATGGCCCTGCAAGTCGCGTACGCTTGGTCCAGTGTGATCGCTTGCGGCATCTCTTGCTTCAAGCGGCCTTCCCTTTGGGTCCCGGTCCAGCTCCGAGGCGCAGGAACGGTAGAAACTTTCCGCTCACGGCGCGCAGTGCGAGGCTCAGCTTGGTGCGTTTTGAGATTGCCGGGCGCGCACTCAACACATCATAATCCTCGCGCTCAATGGCGTTGAGGATCTCGAGACCGCCGCGGCTGAAGAGATCGAGATCGACGGCCAGATCGCGGTCGACCATGTTGATGAGTGGGAGACCTTGCAGAAAGAGGCCGCGCGCGAACTCGACTTCGTGTTTGAGAAGAGCACGGAACTCCGGGGTGGCGATTCCCTTCTCAATCGTCGCGTCGTTGACGCCGAACCGCTGCATACCGTCTTGCGGGAGATAGACGCGGTCTTTAGCGAAGTCGACGCGCACGTCCTGCCAGAAGTTGGCGAGCTGGAGAGCGGAGCACGTTGCGTCAGAAAGGCGGAAGCGCTCTTCGTCTGTATAGCCGCAGGTGTAGAGGACGAGACGGCCGACGGGATTTGCCGAGTAGCGGCAGTAGCGCAGAACCTCGTCCATGCTGGCATAACGCGTGACCACCTGGTCCTGGCGGAAGGCGGTGAGCAGATCGGCGAACGGCTCTTTGGGAATGTCGCAGGTGCGAATGGTCTCAGCCAGCGCGACAAAGACAGGGTGGCGCGCGCGGCCTTCGTAGCAGGAATCGAGTTCGCGGCCCCAGAGGTCGAGAAGGGCTAACGACTGCTGGGTGTTGCCTACTTCGTCTCCTAAATCGTCGGAGACGCGGCAGTAGGCGTAGATGGCGTGGAAGTGCGGGCGCAGGCGCTCGGGAAGAAACCACGTGGCGACGTGGAAGTTCTCGTAGTGCGTTTCGGCGAGGTGTTTGCACCAGGCGCGGGCTTCCTGGAGTGACGGCGCTTTCTCAGGGATGCGATAGCTCGCGGGTAGAGCGGCCCAACCGAGAGCGATGAGGGCCCGTTGCTCTGATTCTCCTTCGGCTATTTGTTGTGGTCGCGCCACTGTTCCCTCAGGGGCTAAAGCCCTCTTGATTTTATTGCGTTTTGCGGCATGACTGAAGTCATGCCCTGATACAAACCAATCCGCTCACGGGACGATTGCGGTCTTGATTTCGCTGGAGCGGTTCATCAACTTCTCAAAAACGCGATTGAGTTCGTAGAGGTGAGCGTGCCCGGTGATGAATGCGCTGGCCTGGAAGCGGCCGCTGGCGATGAGGTCCAGCGACTTGCGGCACATGGCCGGCGTGTGGTGGAAGGTGGCGCGGAGCGTGATGTCGCTGTAGTGAATGCGGTTGGTGTCGAGCGTGACGTGTGTGCCAACGGCGCATCCGCCGAAGAAGTTGACGGTGCCGCCTTTGCGCACCATTTCGACGGCTTCTTCCCAGGCTTCGGGGACGCCGACCGCTTCAATGGCGATGTCGACGCCCCGATTTTTGGGGGTTAGAGCGCGCGTTTCGCGGATCGCTTTGCGGATGCTGCTCGTTTGGACTACGTGAGCGGCGCCGAGTTGTCTGGCAGCTTCAACCTGTCCGTCGTGCTTGACGATGGCAATGACTTCGCAGCCGGCAAGCGCGGCGACGTGGAGCATCATGAGACCGAGCGGGCCGCCACCGATGATGGCGACGGTCGCGCCCGGATACGGTCTGGAATCTTCAAAGCCATGCACGGCGCAGGCAAGCGGCTCAGTGAGCGCGGCGTGCTCGAGTGGAACGTGATCAGGAATGTGCAGGGTATTTTTAGCGACGATGCGCGCCGGAATGCGGATGAACTCTGCGTACGCGCCGTTGTTGAAGAGCAGATCGTCACAGAGATTTTCCTGCCCATGCTGGCAGAAGTAGCACTCGCCGCATGGTGCGGAGTTGAGCGCCACCACGCGGCTACCGTTCGGAAAACCTTGAACTCCCTCCCCCACCTCGAAAACGGTTCCAGCCAACTCGTGACCGAAGAGGGCCGGAGGCACGATCATGCGGGCATGGTAACCGCGGCGAAAGACTTTCAGGTCTGTTCCGCAAGTGAGGGCAGCGCCCACGCGGACAATCAGCTCGCCGGGGGCTGCCCGGGGAACCGGCACATCTTCAATCCGAATGTCCTGGCGGCCGTGCAGAACCGCGGCCTGCATGGTTCCCTGGCGCAGTTGGCGCGCGGACTCGACAGTGTTGCGGCCGACCTGAATGACCTCTTCAACGGTGCTCCTGCCAACGTGGAGGACTTCCTCGACGGTATTGCGGCCGATCTGGAGCACATCTCCAACGGTGCTGCGGCCGACCTGGAGGACATCCTCGACCGTCGAGCGGCCGCGTTGGATGGTGTCCTTTACCGTCTTTGGCATCTATTCCTCCACGAGCGGCTCAGGAACAGCTCACTCATTGGTTCAGTCAGGAAGCTGCCGCGGTTGAGAGGCGCGATACATGAGAAGGAGCCTGCGAAAGGGCGCCCGCAAAAGTCCGGCAAAGAACCCATCACTTTGCACCTGCGCCGGAAACAGGCTCAATCATAATCTTCATCGAGTCAGCTTTGGGGTGTGAAGCTATTTCGATAGCTCCAATAGCCTCGTCGAGCGCGAATCGATGCGAGATGAGCTGCGTCAGGTCAAATCCGTTGCGGTAACCATTGAATACCAGGTCGGTGACTTCGTCGAGTATCGCGAATGAAGATGAGTAGGAGCCCATCAGGGTCTTCTCATCCATACAAACCACGCCGGGATCAAAAGTTGCGTCACCGCGCTGGGTCTGGGCAAAAAGCATGACCTTGCCTCCGCAGCGGGCCGCGTCCATGGCGGTCTTGATGAGGGCGTTTCCGCCGACAGCGAGGATGACGGCGTCAGCCCCGCGGCCATCGGTCTCGGCCAGGACGCGCTCCACGACATTTTCGCTGCCTGCATGGATGGGGTCTTTGAGACCGTAGCGAGCGGCGATGGCGTGGCGCTCAGGATAGAGATCAGATGTGAGGACACGGGCGCCGGTACGGCTGGCGAGCACGGCATGCATGAGGCCGATGGGACCCTGGCCGATCACGAGCACCGTGTCGTCGGGACGGAGGTTGAGCATCTTTACGCCTTTGAGAACGGTGTTGACAGGCTCGAGGAAGGCGGCTTGCTCAAAAGGAATGCCATCGGGGATAGGAACTACGCCACAACTGGAAGCAACCCAGTCCATTACTCGGATGTATTCGGCAAAACCACCGCCGGAAGGCTCAAATCCTGCGGTGACGCCGACCTTTTTGTAGAGAGGACACTGGGCCGGGGTGCCTTTTCGGCAATAGAAGCACTCGCCGCAAGGGACGTGATGGTGGACGACGACACGCTCGCCACCGCGAAAACGCGTGACTCCCTCGCCAACGGCGACGACGGTACCGGACATCTCGTGGCCGAAGATGCGGGGGGCGGAATGGGAGCCGGTGTGGATCTTTTTGAGGTCGGTCCCGCAGATTCCGCAGGTGGCGACCTTGACGAGAAGTTCGCCGGAGCCGATGGAGGGTACAGGCACCGTTTCGACGCGCATGTCGTTGACGCCGCGGTAGACTACGGCGCGCATGGTCGAGGGGATCCGGGTAGCGATATGGCTTTCAGCGTTGGTGGTTTGGGTAGCCATTCTGAGTTAACGTGACCTCATTCGTCATTCATTCAGGAGTTCTCGAAGCCGCTCCGCAATGCTTTGGGAAGCCTTTTTACTATTTTCGCCCATTTGGATGAGTGCCGGCCATATCCAAGGCCTGAGGAGAGCAAAAAGAACAAACTTTGGGGTCTTAAACCGGCCATTTGCAGCGATAAAACGATTGAAATCAGGCAACTTCGTGTCGAGGGAATCACTGACGCCCTTGATTGCATAGAACGGGATGCCACGCATGGCAGCGAGGCGGGCGACGGCGGCGGCTTCCATATCGACCAATGAGGCCTTGTAGGTTGTCGCCAGGCGGCGTTTTTCAGGTTCATCGGCGACGCGGGGACTGGTGGCGAGCCAGAGGGGACCTGCTCCGGCATCGCAGTTGAATCGCTCGCCGGTGCGGGCGTCGATCACACCGGCACAATTGTGGGCGGTGCCGGCGGCGATCTCGAGCTTTAATGCGCCTGCCCAGCCAATGGAGATGACTAGGTCGATGGGGCCGCCGTCTTCGATTCCGGCGAAGGCTCGGGTGGCGGCGTCAAGGCCCGCTCCGGCGCAGGCCGCTATCCATTCTTCTTCTTCAGTGCGCTGAGCCCAGAAGTGGATGTTGCCGCGGGTGGAGTGGGGCCATTCGCGGACGAGGGGTTTGAGTTCGCCGGGCATGGCGGCGATGATGGCGACTCGGGTCATGCGCGCGCCACGTGATGCCTGATGATTTTGTGGAGGCGGGAGCGACGGCTGCGGGATTCGTGGTGGCAGAAGCAGCCTGTGACAGGGCCGATTTTGGTTCGTGGTTTCCCACACTTGCTGCGCAAGGATGGGGCACCCAACATTCGTGGCACTATGCGAATTCTAGGAGCAGCCGCAGATCTTTCGACTTCGCTCGCTTCGCGAACTTTCCTCAGGATGACACGCCGGGAATGGAACGTAGAGTGAATTGTCATGGCGCGTAGCCGTGGGCGCGGAACCAGTCTATGGCAGCGCGCATGGCGGGGTAGACGGGGACGATGCGGAAGCCTAGTTCCTGCTGGGCGCGCGCCGATGACGCGAACATCTTTTTGCGTCCCATGCGGACTTCTTCTAATGTCGCGCGGGGCTCTTTGCCGCGGATGCGACCGGTGATCCACTCTTCGAAGAAGGCATAGGTGGCAGCGATGACGAAAGGGATTTCTGTTGTCGGCGAAGGGATGCCGGTGATGGCGGACATCTTATCGAGGATCTGCTTGAGGGTGAGATTTTCGCCGCCAAGAATGTAGCGGCGTCCGGGTTTTCCCACTTCAAGTGCGGCAACGTGGGTGCGCGCGACTTCAGCGACGTCGACAAGATTGAGGCCGGTGTCAACATAAGCTGGGAATTTGCGATTCAGAAAATCCACGAAAATGCGGCCGGTGGGAGTGGGCTTGGCGTCGTTGGGGCCGATGGGTGTGGTCGGGTTGAGGATGATTACCTGCTGGCCGTCCTGCGCTGCCGCGATGGCTTGCTGCTCGGCAAGAAACTTGGATCGCTTGTAGTGGCCGACCATGTCATCGATCGAAACAGGCGTGTCTTCGTTGACCACAATTCCATCAGTGCGGAAGGCCATGGTGGCGACGCTGGAGGTGTAGACGACGCGGCGGACGCGGACTTCGCGGGCGAGCTTGAGCAGGTCGCGCGTGCCATCAACGTTGGCCCGGTACATCGCGTCGGGGTCGCGGATCCAGAGGCGGTAGTCGGCTGCAACGTGCATGACGGCGTCGCAGCCTTCAAGAGCCGGAGCGTAGGAGTCGGGTTTCGCGAGGTCACCTACAACGGTGTCGCCCGGGATGCCTTCGAGATTCGAGAGCTTGCTGGATTTGCGTACCAGGAGGCGCAGGTCGGCGCCTTGATCCGCAAGCGCTTTTGCGACATGATGGCCGACGAATCCGGTGGCGCCTGTCAGGAAGATCTTCATGGCGAAGGGCACGAAGGATCATTCTAAGGCGTCAGGGGGAGGAATTACTTGCCGAAACCTTCTCTGGCTTACTTGGCTTAGTGGCCGCCGTCGCGTGCCTCAGGATCAGTGGCTGTCCTCATTTGCTTGCGTACGGACGCTTCACCTTCCGCGTTGCCTAACCGGCTGTAGAGGAATAGGGAGCGCTGGAAACTTTGAACGGCCATGTCCCGCTTCTGGAGTTTTACCCAGACGTTTCCCATAAGCTCAAGCGTGTTTGCCTCATTTGCCCGGTCGTTCAGCAGTTCGAGTTTGGTGAGTGCTTGCTGAAAGTAGTCGAGTGCCTTTTGCGGATCGTTGACCAAAAATGCGTAGGTCGAACCGAGGTTCGTAAGTGCAAACGCCTCACCTTGTCGGTCCTGCCGGACACGGTACTCGGCGAGAGCCTTGTCAAAACACTCCAAACTTTTTTTGCGGTCGCGCAGACCGAAGTAAGCCATACCGAGATTGTTGAGGATGGCGGCTTCTTGTGACTTGTCGGAGTTGGCCGGGTATTTCTTGAGTGCATCGATGTAGAAGTGCTTAGCCTGCTCAGGGAATCGCCACTCGCGATAGACATTACCGATATGAGCGAGCGTGATTGCTTCAAGTTCCTTGTTATCCAGTTCGCGCCATATCGCGAGCGCCGATTGATAAATCTCGACAGCTTTCTGCTGTTGGTTCTGATCCTTGTACAAGTGGGCTATGGCGCCGAGTGCATGCGCTTCACCCGCGCGATTGCCCGCCTTCCGATAACGTTCGAGAGCCCCGTTCAGGGTCTCGAGAGAAAAGGTGGGAGCATGTGCCGCAACCAACGACGCAGATGAATCGGTTCGCTCATCTGAAGCAGCGCCGGATACCTGGGCGTGAAGCATGCATGGAGTGACGAAAACCGATGCAAGCATGAATAAAGACAGAGCGGGGGAACTCTGCTGACGCATACGATAACCTCCGGATTTGTTGACGCGCAAATTTCTTCGAGCGGAGAAAGTGGCCGGAAGTTCAAGCGGGTGAACAAAAATGAGGGCAAAGAGGAAAGAACAGCTCTCGGAGCGGTCCGCTTGTTTCACTTTGATGCAGTATTCGCTTTAAGATCGAAAGAAATGTGTTCTGTCAAACATTCGCTTTAGGATCAGAGGAGACGAGTTTATTGAACCGAAAAAATACAGCGGTAGTTCTTCTAAGCGGCGGCCTTGACTCGGCGACAGTGGCGGCGATTGCGCAAAGCGAGGGCTACCTTGTGCATGCGCTCTCGTTTGCCTACGGGCAGCGTCACAGCTTTGAACTTGAAGCGGCGCGGCGGGTAGCGGTGTCGCTCGGTGTGGCGCAACATCGCATCGCCACGATTGATTTACGCGCATTTGGTGGGTCGGCATTGACGGACGATATCGATGTGCCAAAGGGCCGGGACAGCGCGGCGATGGAGCATGGGATTCCGGTGACGTACGTGCCGGCGCGGAACACTATCTTTCTGTCGTTCGCACTGGCGTGGGCCGAAGTACTGGGAGCGAGTGACGTGTTCATCGGGGTGAATGCGCTGGATTACAGCGGATATCCCGACTGCCGGCCGGAGTTCATTCGCGCATTTGAAATGATGGCGAACCTTGCGACGAAGGCCGGCGTGGAAGGTCGGCAGAAGCTGGTGATTCATGCGCCCCTGATGCAACTGACGAAAGCGCAGATCATCGGAAAAGGGATGGAACTGGGTGTGGATTACAGCCTGACGAGCAGTTGCTACGACCCCGCGCCAAATGGAAAGCCGTGCGGGCAATGCGATTCGTGTTTCCTGCGGAGAAAAGGATTTCGAGAAAACGGCATTGACGATCCCCTGCCCTATCCCGATGCGAAGGCGAGCCAATGAGCTACGCAGTCAAAGAGATTTTCTATACGCTGCAAGGCGAGGGTGCGCAGGCGGGGCGCGCGGCAGTGTTCTGCCGGTTTGCGGGATGCAATTTGTGGTCAGGGCGTGAGAGCGATCGTGCGTCGGCGATCTGCCGGTTCTGCGATACGGAATTTGTGGGAGTCGACGGGCCGGGTGGAGGCAGGTTTGAAACAGCCGAGGATCTGGCGGAGGCGATCGGCGCGACATGGGCTGTGCGCGGCGCGGAGGGCTCGCGATTTGTGGTTTGTACTGGAGGCGAGCCCCTACTGCAGCTCGACCGGGTATTGATCGATGCGCTGCACGAACGCGATTTTGAGATTGCGGTTGAGACGAACGGAACGGTTGAGGCTCCGGTGGGAATTGACTGGGTATGCGTGAGTCCGAAGGCAGGGGCAGGGCTGGTGCAGAAGACTGGCGACGAGTTGAAGCTGGTATTTCCGCAGTTGCATGCGCAACCGCAGGAGTTCGAGAGCCTCGGATTTCGACATTTCTTTTTGCAGCCGATGGATGGGCCTGATCGCGTAGCGAATACGGAGCTGGCGGTGAGGTATTGCATGGAGCACCCGAAATGGAGGCTGAGTTTGCAGACGCATAAAATTTTGGGGATTCCGTAGGAAAAGGAAGCAACGGCTCTGGGCCGTCGCGCCTTTCTGTTTTGGCGGGTCGAGGACTGGTGGTTTCCCACCCTTGCGGCAAAAGCGCCGCAAGGATGGGGCACCCGGCGCATGGCGCTGAAACCCGTCGCATTGAATGCTGTTGCGGCGACGGAAATCGTGCGCTGAGCAGGGTGAAAGCAGAAGCAGATCCTTCGCTCCGCTTACCCCATGGACTTTCGTCTATGGGGCCCCAAGCATGCTCCGCTCAGGATGACACGACGCTACGGCTCGGAAGGGGAAGAGATCGAGGCAGGTGGCCTTCGCGCCCTTTGCTTTGGCTCCGCGGCGAGCGCGGAGTTATGAGAAACTTAGAGTACAGCAGTTCTCTGAGCGGAATCACGGATAACAGTGCGCTCTCCGAGTTTTTAGCCTTGTCTTCGCTCCTTGATGTTCGCGTCGACTGGATCGCACCGGCTTCGGAACTTTTGTATCTGCGGCTTCGCCTAACGGGGCAAATCGGTATTAACGTTCCCCGAAACTCTGATTCAACTCAAACTTTTTGAACCGGCGGTGCCGAAACTTCGCCGCGGTTCGCGTACAGGAAAACGAAACGAATGCTGAGTGTAAGCAATGTATCGATGCGCTATGGCGCAAAAGTGCTGTTTGAAGAAGTGTCGGTGACATTTACGCCGGGGCGGCGCTATGGATTGACGGGACCGAACGGGTCAGGCAAATCCACTTTTATGAAGGTCCTGACCGGCGAACTGGAAGCACAAAAGGGCACGGTAGTGCGTCCGCGGAAGGTGGGCGTGCTGCGCCAGGATCAGTTCGCGTTCGACGGCTATCGCGTGATCGATACGGTCATCATGGGCAACAAGCCGCTTTGGGCAGCGCTGGAAGAGCGAGACCGGATCTATGAGAAGGCAGAACTGAGCGATGCAGACGGCATGCGCCTGGGCGAGTTGGAAGGCGTGATCGGTGACGAGGACGGCTACACAGCCGAGGCCGATGCAGCAGTACTGCTCGATGGCCTGGACATCACCGAGGATTTGCACGAACGGAAAATGGGCGAACTGCAGGGCGGGCAAAAGGTGCGAGTACTGCTGGCGCAGGCGTTGTTTGGAAAGCCGGAGGCACTGTTGCTGGACGAGCCCACGAACTATCTCGATCTGGATTCGGTGCACTGGCTGCAGGATTTTCTGAATTCCTACGACGGTACGCTGATTGCGATTTCACACGATCGGCATTTTTTAAACAGCGTGACCACACATACGGCCGATATCGATTACCAGACGATCATCACCTACACGGGCGGTTACGACGACATGGTGATGGCGAAAACCCAGATCCGTTCCACGCTCGAGTCGCAGAATGCGCAGCGCGACAAAAAGATCGCGCAGCTCAACGAATTCATCGCACGATTTGCAGCGGGTACGCGGTCTTCGCAGGTGACCAGCCGGCGCAAGGAAGTGGAGCGGCTGCAAACCAACGAACTTGCGCGCTCGAATATTCAGCGCCCATACATCAAGTTTGAACAAGTGCGGCCGAGTGGCAAGCACGTACTGGAATTCAAACACCTGACAAAGCTCTACGATGATCTGAAGGTGATCGACGGATTTACCGCGAATGTGCTGCGCGGAGAGAAAATCTGCCTGATGGGGCGCAACGGCGCAGGCAAGACGACGCTGCTGAAAAGCCTGCTGGCGAATTACCCTGGGCTGGCCGAGAAGGACTTCACGCTGGATTCGGGGACTGTTTTCTGGGGGCACGAGGCACAGATCGGATACTTCCCGCAGGATGTGGGATCGACGATCGAGCACGGATTGACCGTGGCGGAGTGGCTGCATCGCTGGAATCCGGCAGCACATGTCGAGGAAATTCGCGGCATTCTGGGACAGATGCTTTTCTCAGGTGAAGAGGGCGAAAAGCCGACCAAGGCGCTCTCAGGCGGTGAGCAGGCACGGTTGATCTTCTGCAAGCTGATTCTGACCAAGCCGAACATTCTCATTTTCGACGAGCCGACGAACCACCTCGATCTGGAATCGATCAACGCCCTGAATATTGCGCTACAGCGGTACGAAGGCACGGTTCTGCTGGTAACGCACGATCACGATCTGATTGATGAGGTGGCAACGCGGCTGTGGAACTTCAAGGCCGACGGGATTGAGGATTTCCAGGGGCCGTACGCCGAGTGGAAGGGGAAGCACAACTAATCGCTTGCCTGCTGTTGATCGCGGAGGAGCCGCAGGTAATCCGGGCTATCTGAGATCGTGTTGTGCCCCACCCCGGGAACGACCACGTAAGACACGATGCCGTCTTTGAATCGAGTGCGAAGCCGCTCCGTGCTTGTGCGCGGGATGACTTCGTCATCCCCGGCAACGATGATCTTTACAGGAGCGGTCACGTGGGGCGCCCACTTCCAGGAATCGTATTTGTCGAGCATCATCCAGCGATTGGGCAGGAACGGATAATGTTCTTGCGCCACATCGACCAGACTGTCGTAAGGTGTGACCAGAACGAGTCGCCCAACCGGGCGTTGGCTTGCGACATGTATTGCGACGCCGGTGCCGAGGCTTCGACCGATCAGGATCACATTCGAATGCTGGGCATGGACCGCGTCAAAGAGAGCGAACGCGGCTGCAAGGATGCTTTTCTCGGTCGGATGTCCTGCACTACCGCCATAGCCGGGATAGTGAAGCAGATAGATCGCGTCATTCGGGAAGGCCGCGGCGAAGTCGGGCAGGTCGAGCGAGACGTCTTCCGCGTTTCCGCCAAAGTAGACGACGGCATCGGGACCTGAGGCTGACCGCATCGACACTAGTACCGACCCAGCGTCGGACGGAAGCGACATGATCAAGCCGGCGCTGTTTGATCGCGGCTGTGGGAAATAGATTAGCGATCTCTGGGAAAAGAAGACCAAGGCCAGTAGGCCAATACACATGGCTGCAGTGACTAGAACCACGTACATCAATAGCCGTCGAGCCCCTTCCATTGGCGGGAAATTCTCCTGCGGAGACCATAACAGACCTGAGGCGAATTCATCCGGCGCGTTTTCGCACCTCAATGTGCTTTCGTCCCCATGAACAGATGTGTTCGAGCACGGGGAGCATCGTCACTCCGTATTCGGAGATTTTGTAGACGACGCGGGGATGAGTCCCCTTCTCCCGCTGGCGGATCAGGATGCCGTCGCCGACGAGGTCTTTTAGGTGGCGGATCAGCATGCGCTCGCTGATTTCGGGGATGCTGCGCAGCAATTCGCTGGTGCGCATAGGTCTCTCAGAAAGCCGCCAGAGGATGGTTCCCTTCCATCGGCCGTCGATGACGGACAGCATTGCATCGATGGGGCACTCGGAAATCTCCTTCTTTGAAACTGGCATGTTGTGGACCTGATCGGGGACGCGGACTGACATCTTTGTCAGCACCGTTTACTGAATCATTCTATCGCCGCGCCGAGTCTGAAGCTCAGGAGTTGAAAACATGAGACCTCTGCTGGATATTGTTACGACTGTCTGCATCGGGCTGCTGATCGGCACGGAATTTGCTGTCGCTGCCTTCATCAATCCGATTCTGCGGAAGCTTGGAGCGCGGGAGGAGTTGCGGGCGATCAGATTGTTTGCGGCAACACTGGGATCTGCAATGCCAATCTGGTATGGCGTCTCTCTTCTGCTGCTGGTTGCGGAAGCGGTCTTGAGACGCGGCGAGACCGGCTTTCTCTTGCTGATTACGGCCAGCGCCATCTGGGCCACGGTGATTGTGCTGACGATTCTCTTCCTTGTGCCAATCAACAATCGGCTGGCGCGCGTTGATCCGAATGCAGCCGTGGAGCCCGCGCTTAAAGAACATGGACGGTGGGATGCGATGCACCGCTGGCGAGTGGCGACGCTGACGGCGGCAATGGTCTGCTTTCTTACGGCCGTACTTCGGGTCGGGTGACAGGTGGTCTCAGGTTTGAAGACCGATTCGAAAACACATACAGGCGAGGTTTGTGCTTTCCCACCCATGACAGCAAAGAACGCTGCCATGGATGGGCACCCCGGCGTGGATGGGGCACCGCCCCGGCCGATGCAGAATTACATATAAGAGTCCGCGTACACGCTGGTTACTTGACATCGAAATGTAAACGCCGGTGTAATGGATGCAGTGGTAGTGGTGATGGAGTTCACCGCGCAGCGAGGCTGGTAATGCTTTGCTGTTAACCGCTGTCCTCTCGCGTACGGCCCGGACAGATGATGACTCCTGACAGGTGGTCCTGTCGTGGAGTCACGTCGGCGCGATCCCTGGAGATTTGGATAAGAGACACACGATGGCTGCGATGGGGTTGTGCTTTCCCATCCATGACAGCAGAAGGCGCTGTCATGAATGGGGCACCCCAGCGCCTGGTTGGATCGGCGCCCTGGAACGGCATCTCGCATTATCTTGCTGTGTGCTGGGAGGAAAAATTGCAGAAGTATCTGCTGATTGCTTTTGGTGGCGCGCTGGGTTCTATTGCGCGGTATTGGGTCGGCTCGTCGATCGCGAGCCGCATGGGGATTCGCTTTCCATACGGCACGCTGATCGTGAACGTTACCGCGTGTGTGATTATCGGCTTCTCGATGACTTACCTTGGCAGGCGTGCCGAGTTGAATCCGGCGTGGCGCTATTTGGTGCCGGTGGGGTTCATCGGGGCGTACAGCACGTTTTCGACGTACGAGTGGGAAACGCTATCGACGCTGCGCGCGGGGGCTTTCGGTATCGCCGCGCTGTATGCAGTGGGCAGCTTTGTGCTGGGGCTTGCAGCTGTTTGGGGCGGGTCGGTGCTGGGGGAGATGGTGCCGTAGTCTGGCTGCAGTTGGGCTCGCGGCCAGAGACTTCAAATCAAGTTTTGCCGTTGAAGAGTGAAACAAAAGCAGGTCCTTCACTTCGCCTACCCCACGGACAGTTTGTCCATGGGGCCCCAAAACGCTACGTTCAGGATGACAAATCCGGGACTGAGGAACCGTGCCGGCACGACTGAAATTGTGCGTGACACAAACCCAAGATGCGCGAAATTCCCGACAAGGCGTAGAATCCTGAGTTGGCCTGGGAGAGCTTCGATGCTGAGTCCGGGAAAAGCCGTCAAGGTCACCATCTACCTGAGCGAAGGCACAACGCAGCACGGCGTGCCTGTGTATTCCCGCATTCTGGATTTTCTTTTCTACCGTGGGGTCGCGGGCGCAACCGTCACCAAGGGCATCGCGGGATTCGGCGCCGATCATCACATGCATTCCTCAACAATGGTGGACATTTCAGACCGTCTGCCGCTGAAGATCGAATTCATCGACACGCGCGAGAAGGTGGACTCTTTGCTGGGCAAGCTTGAAGAACTGGCAGGCACAGGGCTGATCGAGATGCAGGAGACCACTGTCGCCAAGCCTGCACAGGTCTCCAAACCAAAGAAGCCGATCCCGCCGCACCACTTGAAGATCGAAGGCAAGGCGCAGATGATGCGAATTTTCCTGAGCGAAGAAGACCGCTGGAAGAACAAGCCGCTGCACGAGGCGCTGGTGGAAGCGATGCGCGCGAACGATATTGCAGGAGTGACGGTGTATCGTGGGATTTTGGGGTACGGGGCGCACCGGCGTATGCACAAGGACAAGCCCTTGCTTACATCACATCATGGATCGGTGATGCTGTCGGCCATCGACACGGCGGAGAAGCTCCACGCGTTTTTACCAATTGTGGAGCAGATGGTCGAAGAGGGCATGGTGGTGTTCTCGGATGTGGACATCATCAAGTACGCCTACCGCGCGATCGATGCGCCCGGCCAAATCGGTGAGGCGTCGTTGTAGAGGGCTTTACGTGAAAGAAGAATTTCAGGGCCGCATGCTGCGCATCCACTTTGGAGAGGACGACAAGTGGCAGGGCAAGTCTCTGCACGAGGCGATTTTGACCAAGTGCCAAGAGCTGAATATTGCCGAGGCAATCGTCTTCCGCGGGATCGAAGGCTACGGCGCCGGCAGCCGCATTCGCCGGACGAGTCATTTTTCGAAGGATGCGCCTATTCAGGTGAGCATCGTGGACACCGAGGAGCAGATTGCCAGGCTGATTCCTTTCCTCGATGCGGTGGTGGAAGAAGGCGTCGTGGCCTCGTCGACTGTCGAGGCAATCCGTTACAGCCGGACGAAGTCATAAGGCGTTTCAAGGACCTCGGAACGTCTCCTTGATAAATCCGTGCAATTGTTGAAATTCAAGATTCGGGGCGTTCGGGTTTCCACAGATCGGGTAGATCGTGGTCGATGCGATCCTCGCGGTCTTCGCGCTCTTCCTGCTCGCGGCGTTTTTCGCGTTCTTCGCGCTCTTCGCGGCCATCGCTCATGATTCCCCTCCCCGGAATATAGGATTACATGGTGTTTGGATTCGTGCCATACAGCGATGGCACGATGAGGCTGCGCCATGGCGTCCACATCGTATGTTCCACACGGTTCGTGCTTTCCCACCCATGGCGCGATGAAACTGCTCCATGGATGGGGCACCCACTTATGTTGGATGGTAAGAAGATGGAGACGGAGCTTCGGGGCCGTTAGCTAGCGAGAACGGCGTGGGATTCATGGACTTGTTTGGCGCGATCGAGGGCGGCCTGGATGTTGGGCATGATGTTTTCGCGGCCAACGTGGTCGAGAAAGCGTGGCTGCTGGAGCAGTTTTGAAGGCTGCTGCATCGCTCCGCAGAGCAGGAGGATGCGGCCGGATTCGGTGAGGCGCTTGGCGAATGTCTCGATGGCGTGAATGCCGGTGGCATCAATTGCCGTCATGTTGCGCAGGCGGAGAATGACGACGGGCTCGAAAGCCTCGATGTTGGCGGTGGCTTCGACCAGCTTCTCGGTTGTGCCGAAGAGGAATGGGCCGTGGATGCGTAAGCAGCGTGACGTAGGGCGGAATGATGCGTCCCTGGAGCGTGTGCGGCAAGCCGTCGCGAATGTAGTCGTCGGTGACAGGAGTGACGGTGGTGGTTTCGGCGATGCGATAGATGTAGAGCAGCGCGGCCAGCGCCATGCCTACGCCGACAGCGACGGTGAGGTCGGCGAAGACAGTAAGGGCAAAGGTGACGAGCCAGACGGCAGATGGCCGTGAAATCCAGTTGCAGGATGCCGCCGATCTCGCGCCACTCGCCCATGTTGTAAGCCACGACGAAGAGTACGGCGGCGAGTGTGGCCAGCGGAATATAGCTGGCCAGCGGCGCGGCGACGAGCAGGATGACGAGCAGCGTGAGCGCATGGATCATGCCGGAGACCGGAGAGCGCGCGCCGGAACGGATATTGGTTGCGGTGCGGGCGATGGCGCCGGTGGCGGGAATGCCGCCGAAGAGCGGCGAGGTGATGTTGGCGATTCCCTGGGCAACGAGTTCGACATTGGAGTTGTGGCGATCGCCGGTCATGCCGTCGGCGACGACGGCGGAGAGCATGCTTTCCAGCGCGGCAAGCATCGCGACGGTAAATGCCGACGGAATCAGTGGCAGGATGTGCTCGGCGTGGAAGTCGGGAATGGCGAAGGGCGGGAGTCCGCGCGGAATTCCGCCGAAGCGAGTGCCGATGGTTTCGACCGGAAGATGAAACCAGGCACACTGCCACGGTGCAAGCGAGCAGCGCGACGATCGATGCGGGCACGCGCTTGGTGAATGCGCGGCAGGATGAGCATGATGGCCAGTGTCGCGGCGCCGATTGCCAGCGCTTGCCCGTTGAGGCTGGGCATGTGGCCGATCAGCAGCTTCATGCGGGGAAGAAACTCGCTGGGAACGGCGCCGACGCGAAGGCCGAAAAAGTCCTTGATCTGCGTCGAGGCGATGAGGATGGCGATGCCGTTGGTGAATCCGATGACTACCGGACGGGGGATGAAGCGAACTGCAGAGCCAAGGCCGGTGAGTCCCATGGCGAGCAGGATGATGCCGGCCATGAGGGTGACCATGGCGAGGCCGGGCATGTCCGAAACGGGCGACGATGCCGGCGACGATGACGACGAATGCGCCGGTGGGTCCGCCGATCTGAGTGCGCGAGCCGCCAAGTGCGGAGATGAGAAAGCCGGCCACGACAGCGGTGTAGAGTCCGGCCTGCGGCGTAACCCCCGAGGCGATGCCGAAGGCCATGGCGAGCGGCAGAGCGACCAGGCCCGACGGTGATGCCGGCAAGGAGGTCGTGCAGGAACATCTGCTTGCTGTACTGCCGCAGAGACACGACCAGTTTGGGCAAGTTGGGATTGCTGATGGACATTAGTCTACTTCTATTTTAGTGGAATTCGAGTCGGGCCTCGGCGGATCATGGGATGACGAAGCGCGCGGGTAACCTCCTAAGATTTCGCTTAAACAAGATGCTTCAAGTAGATGGCCGCCGGGCGGTTACGGGCATAGTAGTGGTCGGCTCGGCCACGGCTGTGGTAACCGGATCGCTCATAGAGTTGGATCGCGGCGGTGTTTTCCGTGTCGACGTGAAGCCAGATCTGGCTGGCGCCTTCGGCGTTTGCGGAGCCTTCGATGCGGCGAAGCAATTCGGCACCGATGCCGTGGTGGCGCAGAGTGGGCAGCACCTCGATAGTGGCAATGTAGGCCAGGATGCCGGCGATCTGCTGGGTCCATTCAACGATGGCGAATCCGGCCATGTGGCCATTGTGCTCGGCGATCCAGGTTGCGGAATCCTGCGAGGCGATGATCTGGCGCATGTAGCGAGGGGTGAAGCGCTGTGGCGGCTGAAAGCAGATCTCTTCGATGGCGTAGAGATCGTCGAAGTCTTCGCGCTGAAAAAGGCGGTAGTTCATGGGGAAGGAAGAACGGGGTTGGCAACCGCTTGGCGGCCAGTTCGCGTTGGGCTTGTGGTTTCCCACCCATCGCGCGGGGAGACTGCGCGATGGATGGGGCACCCGAGATTCGTCGTAAATAGTAGGAGCAGATCCTTCGCTCGCCTACCCCACAGATGATCGGTCATCTGTGGGGGCCCCAAAACCGCTACGCTGCGCTCAAAATGACACGCAGCGTCAGACTTTTGCTTCGAGGTCACGGATGACGTCGAAGAAGCGCTGATCCAGGCGGCGATTGGAGGCGATGGCTTCTTTGATGGTGATGTCGGTGACGTCGAGGCCCTTGAGGACGGCGATGCGGCCCCACTTCTTCTCATGCACCATGTCGATGGCGTGGAGTCCGTAGCGCTGACCGAGGACGCGGTCGTAGGCGGTGGGTACTCCGCCGCGCTGGGTGTGACCGAGGTTGACTGATCGAGTCTCAAAACCAGTCTTCTTCTCGATGAGGTTGGCGAGGGCTTCGCCGATGCCAGAGAGGCGTGCGTGTCCGAAGGAGTCGACTTCCTTGGAGCCGATGACCTGGCCGACTTCGGGAAGATGGCAGCCTTCCGCAACAACGACGACGCCATAGTGCTTGCCGTGATCGTAGTTGTATTTGAGCAGGGCGCAGACGTGATCGATGTCGATCTCTTTTTCGGGAACCAGAACGACGTGGGCGCCAGATGCGACGCCGGAGGCATAAGCGATCCAGCCTGCGTCGCGGCCCATGACTTCGACGACGATGACGCGATTGTGCGAGTCGGCGGTAGTGTGGATGCGGTCGATGGCCTCGGTGGCAATCATGACGGCGGTATCGAAGCCGAAGGTCTGGTCGGTTCCGTTGATATCGTTGTCGATGGTCTTGGGAACGCCGACGGCGTTGATGCCGTTTTCCGCAAGAAAGAGAGTGACGGACTGCGTATCATCGCCACCGAGGGCGATGAGGGCATCGATCTTGTTGGCCTTGAGAACTTCCTGCACCTTCTCGATGCCGCCCGGAATCTTTTTCACATTGGTGCGCGAGGAGTGCAGGATAGTGCCCCCCTTCAGCTGGATGCCATCGGTGTTTTCAAGGGTGAGCGGAATGAAGTTGTTATCGAGCACGCCGCGCCAGCCGTTGAGGAAGCCGATGAATTCGTCGCCGTAGGTCTGGATTCCCTTGCGCACGGCTGCGTAGATCACTGCGTTCAAGCCGGGGCAGTCGCCGCCACCGGTCAATAGTGCAACTCGCATCGTAGATTTCTCCTGATCGAATTCGGGCGACTGCGCCTCGCGCGGGCCGCTCCGGAAATACCTGGGCTGAGGTCGGGCGTGAAGTTAAAATCGCCGCCCTCGACGCCTTAGACAGTATAGCCGCGGTTGTAAAGCGGTTTCGTGACAACGCTCACGCGGGTGTAAAGCGGCTGCATTGGCTCCTCAATGACGACGCATTCTGGATGCGGTTGCGGTTCCCACCCTTGACTTCGTCAAGGATGGGGCACCCTCAGTCGTTGCTGGATATGGATCGCAAAAGCAGATAGGCACACGCGGGTGACATTTCAGGTCCGTCTCAGGTTGGTATCGCATTCGCTCGTGAAAAGGCGCGACGGGATGGTTCAATAGGAAAGTATGCCTATGCCCGGAACCGGAGCCCTGATACTACTGGCGTTTGCGAGCCTGGTGGTGGTCGTGCTGCTGGTGCTGTTGCAGCTCACGCGACTCGGATTCCTGGTGCGGTCCACGATTCCCGACCGGCCGCGGCGGCGCATGTTCATTGCATCGGCTTCGTTCCTGATCACATTTGCGGGTGTGCGACTGCTGGTGGGCCTGATCATGCACAATCATGGCCCGTTTAACTGGGTGGTGGTGCGCGGGCATCACATCCACCACCTGGTGTGGGGCATCATGATCCTGCTGCTGGTGGGCTACGGCTGGCTGCTGGACCTGGGACGGAGCCATTCGCCGCTGTCCATCTTCTTCAGCCGACTGATGAGCGTGAGCTACGGAGTTGGCGCTGCACTGACGCTGGATGAGTTCTCGCTGTGGCTCAACCTTGACCCTAACGATTACTGGTCGCGCGAAGGTCGTATCAGCATTGACGCGGTGATACTTTTCGGGGGGATCCTCGCGGTGGGCGCATGGGGTGCACCATTCTTCCGTGGCCTGCAACTGATGTGGACCAAGGGGAAGAGCTTCCGCAAGGAGATCGGACGGCTGGAATCCCCTATTCGGCGCGTGAGGTTGCTTCGTCCGCGTAAAGTTCGTCGATTACCGACGCATACTTTGCCAAAATAACGCGACGTTTGAGCTTCATGGACGGGGTGAGCTCGCCGGAGTCCTGCGACCACTCGTCGGCAACGATACGAAAGCGCTTGATAGTTTCGAAGTTGGCAAGGCCGGCGTTGGCTTCGCGCACGGCTTCGCCATAGAGGGCAATCACGCGGTTATCGGAAACCAGGGCCTCGCGGTCGGGCACTTCAAGGCCTGCGTGTTTAGCCCATTGTTCCAGTGCTGCAAAGTTGGGCGAGATGAGTGCCGAGACAAATTTGTGCTTGTCCCCGATGACCGCACATTGCGCAACCATGACGGAGTTCTTGAGCTTGTTCTCGATGGGTTGCGGAGCGACGATCTTGCCGCCGGAGGTCTTGAGCAGCTCTTTCTTGCGATCGGTGATGTAGAGAAAGCCGTCTGCGTCGAGGTGGCCGATGTCGCCGGTGCGGAACCAGCCATCGGCGTCGAAGCATTCTGCGTTGGCATTGGGCTTCTTCCAATAGCCGACAAAAATAGACGGACCGCGTGCCAGCAGTTCGCCATCTTCGGCAAACTTGAGTTCTACGTTAGGAAGAACCTTCCCCACTGCTCCCATACGATGGACCACCGGATTGTTGAGGGCAATAACAGGCGAGGATTCAGTGAGGCCGTACCCTTCCCACACGGCGATGCCGGCCGAGGCGAACCACTTTGCGGTGTCGATGCCAAGGGGTGCGCCGCCGGAGACCCAGATGCGCACACGACCGCCGAAGGCTTCGCGTACTTTGCTGTAGACGAGCTTATTGGCGATCTTCCAGAAGAACGAAGCGGGCTGGCGGCTGTCATAAACCGTATCGCCTTGATGCGCGCCAACGCCGAGAGCCCAGGCGAGTAATCGCTTCTTGATGGGCGAGATCGATGCCTTCTGCTCGACGGCCTGGCGGATCTTCTCGTAGACACGTGGAACTCCGACGAAGACGGTTGGGCGGATCTCTTTCATTGCCTGGGGAAGCTTATCGAAGTTGGAGCAGTAGGCTACCTGCGCTCCATGGCCGTACATGACGTAGTCGAGAGCCCGTGCAGTGACGTGAGACAGAGGCAGAAAAGAGATACAGGCATCGGATTCGTTAAAAGTGAACTCGGCGGCGGCGTGGTTTTGGTTAGCGGCCATGTTGCCATGGGTGAGCATGACGCCCTTGGGTTCGCCGGTGGTACCGGAGGTATAGATAAGCGTGGCCAGATCGGTGGGCTCAACAGAGCGGACCAGGGCATCGAAGACAGGATCGCGGTATGGACCGGCATCGTCGGCACCGGCAAGGATCTTCGAGAATGCGATGGCGCTGTCCGGAGCTTTGCCGTCCATCATGACGATTCGCTCAAGCTGCGTTTGGGAGCGAACCGCGTTGAGCTTGTCGAATTGCTGGCGCGTGGATACGATTGCGATGTTGCAACCTGCATCGGCCAGGAGCACGGCGATCTGCTCGCCGGTCAGCGTGGGGTAGATCGGGACATTGACGCCGTTGATGGCGAGGATGGCGAAATCGGCGACTGCCCACTCCCAGCGGTTTTCAGCGATGAGGGCGATGCGGTCGCCCTTCTTCGCTCCCCAGCTCAGGAAGGCCTCAGCGAGGGTATGGACGCGATGGTAAATCTGGTCGGAGGAGAGAGGCTGCCAGTGGCCGAACTCGTCCTGCCAGAGGATGGCACGGGGATTGACCGCCGCCGCTACGCGACAGAAGAGGTCGTTGATTGTGGAGAGTGGAGCAGGTGTCATGTCGAGATTTAATTCAACCGATCAACTTGAATTTAGGTCAAGGGAGAGTGTAACAGTGCTGCGAGAAGTCTGGGCAGAATGACCGGTTACGAGTAGCGATCAAGTCATGAATTTGCAGCCCGATCAGCAGGCCACTCAATTATCCGTTATGCAGCGATTTGTCCTGCCGGGCCTGCGATCCCTCTGCACTGGGAAATCGCGTGTAGCCATAGCGACGGGAGAATCAGGCTGCCCCGGAAACAGCGAGATGAAGCGAGATAACTGCGCCTTCGACAATCGATGCAAGGTGCAGGCGACTGGTATCTCTTACAGTTCCAGTGAGCCCACCGATCGATATCTCATTGAACGTTAGGCATTTGTTCGAGCCCTGTGGACTTCGTGCGTACGTTTGATGTTCCCCCAGGAGGAATAGCGATGAGTCTCGTTCTGCGGTCCGAGCCGTTGGACGCCCGGCATCAATGCAAACTGGGATGCGCAGAGCGGCGAACAGTCGACGGTTCCAGTGGGCGGTGGAATCGGCCGCACCGTCATTTTCAACGGGCAGCCCATGGCACTGGGCTTTCAGTTCTACTACAACCCCAAGCGTCCGGATAACTCAAATGCCACGACACTGCGTCTCTCGATTTCTTTCCTGAAAAGAAGTGCTGGCGGAAAACTCACATGAGAAGCGAACGGAAGATTGCCGAATTCGTTCTCGTTGCAGCATTCGTCGCGGTAGCAGTCGGATGCAAGACTGGGAATCAGAGCCAGACACAACCGGCAGCCGCCACTCTGTCTGCGGATGACCTGGCTAGACGCACGATTGAGCGGCGCGGCGTCGAGGCTGTTATCTGGGGCATGCCAGCGGTCAACTACGACCGCATGTACCAGGCAATGGTCCACGATGCCAAAGCCGGCGAAGGAAGCAACAAGGTCGTCTACTGGTCTCGCCCCTTGAGCTGGAAGAACCAGACCCTCACGCCCAATCCGGACACCATCTATCTCATGCCCTTCTTCAACACCAAGAACGTCGGGCCGGTGGTGCTGGAAATTCCGCGCGCCGACAACGGCTCGATCACCGGCTCAGTGGACGACGCCTGGCAGACCGCTATCGAAGACGTCGGACCCGCCGGGGTTGACAAGGGAAAAGGCGGCAAGTACTTGATCTTGCCTCCCGGCTTCAAGGACCACGTCCCCTCCGGATATATCCCCATGCCATCCGCAACCTACCAGAGCTATGCACTCCTTCGCTCCAACCTGAAAAGCAGCAGTGACGCGGATATCGCCAGTGCGGTCGCCTACGGCAAACGGATCAAGGTCTACCCGCTTTCGCAGGCCGCACATCCGCCCGACACCCAATTCATCGATGCCGTCGACGTGGTCTTCGACGCAACCATTCCCTACGATATGCGCTTCTTCGAATCGCTCAATCGAATCGTCCAGATCGAGCCCTGGCTGACCCGCGATAAAGCTATGATCGACCAGCTCAAATCCATCGGCATCGAGAAAGGTAAGACCTTCAACCCAGACGCCTCGACCCAGAACATCGTTAAGCAGGCGGTTCTCGAAGCCCACGCGTGGTTCCAACCCCAGTATGAAAAGATGCTGGCGGTACCTTTCAACGACGGCACCCATTGGGCCTTTCCCGCCTCGCCGGAGTTCGCGAAAGCTATTCAGACAGATTATGCGGATCCCGACAGCTATCCCGTCGACGCCCGGGGTTTGACATATTCTTTCGCTTTCTTCAGCGCAAAACATATCGGGGCTGGTCAGTATTATCTGATAACGACCAGCGACAAGGCAGGCCAGCCGCTAAATGGAGCTACCACCTACCGCCTGCATGTGCCAGCCAGAGCGCCAGTCAGTCTGTACTGGTCGGCCACCGCCTACGATCGCGCTACGCACGCCCTCATCCGGAACACGCAGTGGTCCAGCAGAGCCTCCAACACCTCAGGACTTCAGAAGAACGCGGATGGTTCCGTGGATGTTTACTTTGCGCCCCAGGCCCCGGCGGGCAAGGAGTCCAACTGGATTCCGACCGACCCAAACGGCAAGTTTGAGGTCCTCTTCCGTTTCTACGGACCAACGAAGGCGCTATTCGACAAGTCCTGGAAGCTGCCCGACATCGAGAAGACGAACTGAACACGATTTGGCACAGGGAGACTCCATAGCCAGCTTTAGGCGAAAGAGGAGGAACGATGCGGAAGCAGCAGGCGATCTTAGTTGTAGCGATGACTGTTGTTCTCACTTTCTCATTCTTCGGGTGCAAACAACAGACGCAGGCACCGGCAACGCAAAGCGCTGATAACGGCTATACCTTCGAGCGCGGTTTCCCTTCCGGCAATACCGCTCAGAAAGCTTATGACGACGCCGACCTTAACCGCGCGGTCGAGGCGTATCGCTTCTTCTATCCCACGGTCTCCGGTCACGCCATTTTCGTCGGGAACGAGAAGATTGGAATCGTCCCCAACAAGGTCTTCGGCACACTCGACACCAAACCGAGGCACGTCGGCTTCACACTCAACTCCGACACCCCTTACGCCCCCGCTCTCATCGACCTTTCCGCCGGTCCGATGGTCGTTGAGCTTCCGCCCGGGCCTCTCATCTGCATATCCATGGACGTCAACCAGCTCTGGATAGCGGACCTCGGCCTACCTGGCCCATCTGGCGGCAAGGGCGACAAGGTCGTGTTTCTCCCGCCCTGATACAAAGACAAGCCTCCGGCCGGCTACCGCGTCGCCTGGTCGCCCTCCAACACCATGATTGTCGGCATCCGCTCAATTCCCATCGGAGGCGATGTCCCCAAAGCGATTGCCCTAATCAAGACCGTCAAGGTCCATCCGCTCAAGCCGACGCCCGGCTGGCCTGAGCTCCAATGGCTTGACCTCACACCCGCACCCCAGGACACCACGCCCCTCGCCTGGGAGAACAACATCCAGTTCTGGCGGCAGCTCGCCGAGGTCATCAACCCCGAGCCGCCCAACCCGCGCTTCCATTACTTTTACGGCGAACTGGCCGCGTTAGGTATGGAGAAGGGCAAGCCCTTCAACCCCGATGCCCGCATGATTGCCCTCCTCGAAAAGGCCGCCAGAATCGGCAATGCGCAGATGCGCGTAGAGTCCTTCGACGACGCACGACCAGACCGAATCGTCTGGCCTGACCGCAAGTGGGAGTGGGTTGCCTTGCGATTCGAAGATGGCGACTTCAACACCGCCAACTACGGCGATCTCTACGCCCGCGACAAGTGGTTCTTTCAGGCCATCGGAGCCTCGCCCGCCATGTTCAAACGCGATCCCACTGCCGGCTCTCTCTACTGGCTCGGTCTGCGCGACTCCGCTGGCGCAACCCTCGATGGCGCCAAAACATACAAGCTCTCCGTTCCCCAACCTGTCCCCGGCAAGCTCTTCTGGTCGGTCACCGTCTACGACACCGAGACCCGCAGCCAGATCGATAGCGGCCAGGGCAAAGCCGCCCTCCGCTCCATGTTCGAACTGAAGGATGTCTCCAAGACCCAACCCACCGACCTCTATTTCGGACCCACCGCTCCACAGGGACACGAAAACCAGTGGATCAAGACCATTCCCGGGAAAGGCTGGTTCGTCTACTTCCGCGTCTACGGTCCCGAAGCCGCCGCCTTCGACGGTTCCTGGAAACCCGGCGACTTCGAAGAGGTGAGGCAGTGAATTTTTTGGACAAGATGCTCAGCCAGGACCCATCGTTCTGGGCTGCTTCAACAGATCTCCATTAGCTGGTTGAAAGCTGCCCAGTTGATCGGTAGGCGGCGCTCCTAACCCGCATGCGGACGGCGGAATGGAGCTGGATTGTGCAAGGGATCCTAAGTCCTTGCGTCCCCCAAGGTTTCGGGGCAAACTTCGGTTTCAAATGAATACTGATGGTCATCTAGAGAACGAGTCTTTGTGCGGTAAGATCACTCCAGCCAAACGCACCACCCGCAGCCTAAGCCATGCCTACGAACACTGCAACCATGCCTCCCGGCGAGCCGGACCCGGCTCTTCTTGCGAAGCTTGGCGTCCTGCAACAGGCGTGCCTTCTGGTTGTGGCGCTGATTGCGCTTACTGTCTTTGCCGGCTGGCTCTTCCCACCTCTTGCGGCGTATCTGCCTGTCTTCGCCACACGCATGAGCACGCCGATGGCGTTGACAGTTCTGTTGTGCGCGCTGAGTCTGGCGATCTCAGAACCTGGGAATCACCTTTCGTTGCCGAGAGCGAGCCGTGCCATTACGGTGCAGGCTGGAGTGCTCGCGATCCTGATCCTGCTTGAATCGGCCTTCCGGCTCTTCCCTACGGTGGACACGCTGCTGGAAGCCGATCGGGCACCGGGCAACACGGGTGGATTGCCGGTGCATTCCCCTGCGGCGTTTGTTCTGCTGAGCCTTTCGATGTTGCTGGTGAGCGCAACTGGACCGGTTCTAAGGCGGATTGCCGATTTCGTGGTGCCGGCGATGTGCCTGATGACCCTCGTCCTGCTGAGCGAAAACCTGTTTGGGGCGATCGGGCTGTTGCGGCTGTCGGCCGACAACATGATTTCGCCGCTGCTTCTGATGTGTTTGGTGCTGCTGACATGGGTTGTGGCGATGAGGCAGGCTGCACACGGGATCTGGTCCATCTTTGTCGGAGCGGGCATCGGAAGCAGGATCGCCCGAGCATTCGCCCCGGTGCTGCTCGTAATTCCCTTCCTCGTTGAGGTGGCGCGAACGCGGTTCATTTTGAAGGACCTGGTGCCGGAACAATATGGCGCGGCGATTTTGACTTCGCTGGCGGCCGGACTGTCAATGGTGTTGCTGCTGGTGCTGGTGTGGCGCATCAACTCGATGGAAAAAGAGATTCACGACCTGACTTTGCGCGACGATCTGACGGGTCTCTACAACATGCGCGGCTTTTACCTGCTGGGCGAGCAGACGCTGCGTCTCGCGCAGCGCGCGGAACTACCGTTCTCGGTGATGTTCATCGATCTGGATGGGCTGAAGAGGATCAATGACGACCTGGGCCATAGCACCGGCTCGTCGTACCTGGCGGAAACCGGCGAACTGGTGCTGGCATGTTTTCGCGAGACCGATGTGAAGGGCAGATTTGGCGGCGATGAATTTGTGGTGGCCGGCCAGTTCAGCATGGTGGGCATTGAAGTGGCGGCGGCGCGACTGAAAGCGGCCGCGGAAGAGCGCAATGCAGTGACGCCGAGAAAGTATCCACTAAGCCTAAGTATCGGCTGGGTGACCTTGGACCATCCGTCAGTGGAAAGCCTGAAGGAACTTGTGCGACGCGCTGATGAGGCCATGTACAGGGATAAGAGAAGCAAAAAGGTGGCGCGGGGCTAGAAAGCTTGTTACCCGCCTGTATGTTGCGTGGATGGCGAAATTGAGCATCGGTAATGCGCCGGGTTTCGGGCTGGCAAGGGAAAGGCCTTTGGGCCACGAGGCACAGTGAAAAGATCGAATGAATGAGATTGCTCCAGATACGCTCACAGTGCTGCCCGATCCGAGGCTGTTCCGGGCTGCGCGGTGGCTGCAGAGGATCTGCCTGGGCATCGCCGCGGTCGCTGTCTTTGTCGGGTTGATGCCATTGTTTGGAAGTGAAATAAGAGGCTGGTTGGCTGCGATGACAGGCGGGAGCCTCCTGTTTCTGCTCACCGCCCTGCTGTGCGGCATCAGTCTGCTTCTTGCGGAGCCGAGCTGGACCTGGATCGCGGTGAGCTACGCGAGGCCGGTCGTGAATGTTTTTGTGATTTGCGGAGCCGCCGCACTGATTTTCGTCGCACGCGTCGCGAATGACAGCGCAACTCAACAGAACGCCGCGTTCCCACCAGCCGGGTTTACGGCAGGGTTCGTCGCTCTGGCGATCGCAGTGGTTCTGGTGGACAAAAGGAACTGGCTGCTCAACCGCGTTGCGGATGTGCTGGTGTGCGGCCTATCTCTGCTGGGGTTGCTTCTCGTCTCGGATGCGGTGTTCGGCGGGTTCGCGCTGTTTGGAACGACAGCCGACAACCAGGGATGGGTATCGTTGCTGCTTTGCCTTTTGGCTCTGACGACCGTAGTGACGCTGCATCAGGCTGAACATGGCGTCTTTTCAATCTTTCTGGGTGTTGGCGTGGGAAGCAATCTGGCAAGGATCTTCGCGCCTATCCTGCTGGTGCTGCCATTTGCATGGGAAGCTTTGAACAAATGGATAAACCGCGTTGGTTTAACCGGACATCTGAACGCCGCATTGCTCGCTTCCTGCGGTGTGGCTGTGGCGATTGGCATCCTTCTGTTCTTTACATGGCGCATCAGCACGATGGAAAACGAGATTCACGATTTGATTCTGCGCGACGAGGCGACGCGCCTCTATAATGCGCGGGGATTTCACATGCTGGCCGAGCATGCGTTGCGCCTGGCGCAAAGGTCGAATGTTCCCTTCTCCGTTCTGTTCATCGATCTTGAGAATCTGGCGCAAATTCACGCGCAGCTGGGATCGGAAGCGTCGACGGCATCCCTCGCCGAGGCGGGAGAACTTCTCCGGGCAACATTCCGCGAGTCAGACATTAAGGGCAGGATTGACGCCGATAAGTTCGCCGTGGCGGGGCGGTTCGATCGCGTAGGAATTTTGGTGGCGGCGCTGCGTCTTGAAGCCTCGGTAGCGGCATGCAACTCGAAGAGCGCAAGGCCCATTCCGCTAAAGTTCAGCATGGGGCACGTCACATCTTGCGAAACGAGTGAGGCTGAGAGCCTGAAAGATCTGCTCGAGCGCGCGGGCCATGTGCGGAACCGTCAGGATAGCCAACTCACAGAGATGCGTGTGAACTGAGGCGGCTCATTTCCCTTCAAAATCTCCATTTCTATATTGATCAGGCTTGCGGCTTCGGGGTGAGGCGGACGAATTTCGGCGCCTCGAACTGCCAGTTCGCCAGCAGCCATTGTGCGCGGGTGCTTGCGGTCTTGTTCGCATGCAATGTAACGAGTTCGCGGACGGATTCGCGGCTGGTTTCGTCAAGCTGTTCCCAGGTGTCGGGTTGCAAGAAATCGCGGTGATATCGGCTCTTACCGAGGAACTCTCCGTCTTCGTCGTAAACCCAGGCGAGACCACCGGTCATGCCCGCGCCGAAATTGATGCCGGTGCGGCCGAGGACAACGGCAAGTCCGCCGGTCATGTATTCGCAGCCGTGATCGCCGACGCCTTCGACGATCGCGCGCGCGCCGGAGTTGCGTACGGCAAAGCGCTCGCCGGCGCGGCCCGCAGCGAAGAGCCAGCCACTCGTCGCACCGTAGAGGGCAACATTGCCGAGCAGGGTGTGGGCTTCGCTTTGCCGGGCGACACGTCCGCGGCCACGGATCACGAGTTCGCCGCCACAGAGACCCTTGCCGACGAAGTCGTTCGCGAGGCCTTCGAGTTTGAGCGTCATGCCGCTTGTGGCGAAGGCGCCAAAGGATTGTCCTGCCACACCCTTCAAATTGAAGGTGAGGCATGAGCTGATCACTCCCGGATTGTCAGTGCGATACTGCGCGATTTGCCCTGCGAGACGTGCGCCCAGCGTGCGGTCCTCGTTCGTGATGTTCTCGTCGAGGCAAAACGGCACACCGGACTTGTACGCGGCAAACCCCGGTTCGACCCAGGCGTCGTCAATGGGCGGGTGGGGCTCGGGGCGGTCATTGCGCTTCCCTTCCCACCGGATCGCGTTGCCGGTTGCGACGGCGACGGCGGTAGCAGCGAGGAGCGGCTTCAGATCGAGATCGGCGTTGAAGCGGACCTGCTCGAGCAAATCGGTACGCCCGGTTGCGGCGGCGAGTGACGGCAGTCCGAGCTTGGCAAGAAGCTGGCGCACTTCTTCGGCGAGTTCGGTGAAGAGCCGTACGACGTGCTCGGGCTTGCCGCGGAACTTGGCACGCAGATCGGGGCGCTGCGTGGCGATGCCGGTGGGACAGGTGTTGAGGTGGCACTGGCGGGCCATGTCGCAGCCAAGCGCGACGAGAACAGCGGTGCCGAATGCAAATTCGTCGGCCCCGAGGAGGGCGGCGATCACGATGTCGCGCGCGGTGCGAAGACCACCGTCGGTGCGCAGGCGAACGCGGCCGCGCAGGCCAGTGTGGATGAGCACCTGCTGTGCTTCGGCGAGTCCGAGTTCCCACGGATTCCCGGCGTACTTGATGCTGGAGAGCGGCGAGGCTCCCGTCCCACCCGCGTGGCCGGCGATTACGATGTAGTCGGCATAGGCCTTCGCAACCCCAGCGGCGATGGTGCCTATGCCACAACCGGAAACGAGCTTGACGCCGACGGCAGCCCTCGGGTTGGCACGCTTGAGGTCCCAGATGAGTTGCGCCAGGTCTTCGATCGAATAGATGTCGTGGTGCGGAGGCGGCGAGATGAGCTGCATGCCGGGCTGCGCGTGGCGCAGGCGCGCAATGAGTTCGGTGACCTTGTGGCCGGGGAGCTGGCCGCCCTCGCCCGGCTTCGCTCCCTGGGCGATTTTGATTTCGAGTTCTTCAGCGTGAGCGAGATACTCGGCCGTAACGCCGAAGCGAGCGCTGGCCACCTGCTTGATCTTGTTGTTGAGCAGTGAGGGCGCGCCGTTGACGGGCGTGTAGACCGCAGGATCTTCGCCACCTTCGCCAGTGTTGGAGCGCGCGCCGAGCAGATTCATCGCTTCGGTGATGGTCTGGTGCGCCTCAGGCGAGAGCGAGCCGAAAGACATGGCGCTGGCGACGAAGGTTCGCGTGATCGTGTCAGCAGGAGCGATCTGGTCGAGCGCAAGCTCAGCGCCGGCGGGGCGAATTTCGAGAAGATCGCGGAGGTGCGATGGCTCAGCTTCGACAGCCTGAGCGGCGAAAGTTGCGAAGGGCAAGAGCGCGAGCGCGGCGCCCTGCTTTGTCGACCCGACGACGGTTTGAAGCGCGCGAACGGTTGTGGGCTGCCATGAGTGGGACTCGGTCTCATCCGCTTTGCGGAAGCGCACGAAACCGTAATCGGGGAGTTCGCGAATGGGAGCAACAGAAAACTCGGCAGGCCCCTGTTCCGCGGATTTCTCGATTACCGGTTCGGCGCTCCAGAGTTGGCGGACGTAGTTCTCAATCTCGGTGAAGCCAATGCCACCGATGGGTGTAGGGACTCCGGCAAAACACTTGTCGACGACATGCTGGGAGATTCCGATGGCGTCGAAGAGGTGCGCACCACGATAGCTGTCAACGACGCTGATGCCCATTTTTGACATGACCTTGGCGAGGCCCAGTTCAAGAGCGTGTAGAAGGTTTTCTTCTCCATGCTCGGGATTGAGAGCGCGTGCAGTTTCAAGTGCGAGCCACGGGCAGACGGCGCCGACGCCGAGTCCAAGCAGAACTGCGACGTGGTGAATCTCGCGACAGTCGGCCGCATCGACGGCGATTCCGACTTCTGCACGGACTCCGGCCTTGGTAAGTGCGAGATGTACGGCTCCAGCGGCCATGGCCAACGGAACAGGGAGCGATTCGGGTGTTGCACCGCGATCCGTAAGGATGAGCAACGATGCGCCATTGGCGACGAGTTGGATGGCGCGTTGCGCCAGGATGTCGACCGCAATCTCCAGCGTGGTATCGGGAGTGTAGAGACAGTGGAGCACAGCGTGTGGCATCTTGCCGGCCTGCGGATGGTGGCCTTCGAAGAGCGCATGCATCTGTCCGAGCGAGAGAATTGGCGAACGCAATGACAGGCCGGGCAATGGCTCGCGCAGTTCGAAGATATGCGGCCATGGGCCGAGGCGCGTATGCATTTGCAGCACGACGGTTTCGCGGAGTGGATCGATGGGCGGATTGGTGACCTGTGCGAATCGCTGGCGGAAAAATGCGTAGAGGGGACGGGGCGCGCGGGCCAGCGGCGCAATGGAGGTGTCGTCGCCCATGGACCAGACTGCATCTTTGCCGTCGGTGGCCATAGGTTGCAGAACCATGCGCACGTCTTCGCGGGTATAACCGAAGCGATGCTGAAGCCGGTTGAGTTCAGCGTCAGCAAGGGGCTGAGGTGCTTCGAGGGAGTCCTCGAGTGGCACGTCTTCGCTAATGAGGTCGTGGTACTGGCGCTTGGCGTCGTAAATACGGAGGATCTCGTCGTTCTCGAAGAAACGATGAAAGTCGAGATCCGCAACGATCATCTGGCCGGGGCCGAGTCGTCCGCTGTGAATGATGTGGTCGGGGTCCATGTCGACGAGACCCGCTTCAGAGCCGGCAACGACGAGTCCGCTGTCGTCAAGCGCGAAGCGGCAGGGACGAAGACCATTGCGGTCGAGAATGGCGCCAACCTGGTGGCCGTCAGTAAATGCGAGTGCGGCGGGACCGTCCCATGGCTCGATGCAGTCGCCGCTGTACTGAAGAAAAGAAGACGAGTTTCCCGGATTCGCGGGCGGAACGATCATGCGCACAGCTTCGCCGACCGTGCGGCCGTTGTGCGCGAGGAGTTCGACAATCTCGTCGAGCGAGGTGGAGTCGGAGCCGCCCTGCGTCAGCACCGGGTAGACGTCGAGCGGCAGCGTGGCGGCTCGCGCTTCCATACGCGCTCGATTGCCCCAGATGGTGTTGATTTCGCCGTTGTGAGCGAGGGTACGAAAGGGCTGCGCGCGCTCCCACGATGGAAGCACGTTGGTGGCGTAGCGCTGGTGGAAGAGCGCGAAAGGCGTTTTGTATTCCGGATCGGCGAGGTCGGGATAGAACTCCGCGAGCAGTCGGCCTGCGCAGAGTGCCTTGTAGATCATGGTTGATGACGACATGCTGACGAAGTAGCCCGGCAACTCCGAACGCTCAAATTGCTTGCGCGCGAGGAAGAGGCGGCGATCGAAGAATTCCGTATCGTCGGAAGTGATGAGCAGATGCCAGATCTCTGGACGCGAAGAGTCTGCGATTTCGCCGAGCACTTCAGAGCGGATAGGCACTGGACGCCATGTGAGCACATCCATATCCAGCTCAAAAAGAGCGGACTCGATTGCGTCACGCTGTTCTGTGTCATCTTTTGGTAGAAAAACGACGCCCACGCCGAGGGGGCTGCTCTCGTCGAGTGAGAGGCTGCACTGAGCGAGGAGCCATTCGCGCGGGATGGCAGTGGTTACGCCGACTCCGTCGCTCGATTTTCCGTCGGCCGCGACTGCGCCGCGATGCTCGAGCCGCGAGAGAGCGCCAAGTGCATGCTGGAGAATCCGGTGCGAGGGCTCAGCGGAAAGTTGGGCGACGAAGCCTACACCGCAGGAGTCGAAATCAAAGCGCGGGTCGATCAGGCTGCCGTCAATATAGGAGGGATAGGAGGGAAAACGCGCAGAGTTTCCGGTCGCACGCGAAATCGCTGAGGGTATGGACGTAGAACGGGAGGAATGCCGGTCGGGGAACCCCATATTCAACTATACGACCTTTGGCAATTTGATGTAGTTGCTAAAACGGCTCAAGCTGCAAGAGCAAAGGGGATGGGGGAGGGAGCAGTCAGACAGCCTGCCAATCGGCTGGGCGACGACATCTAGTTCGAATTCGCAACTCAAAAGACGGCATGTTACTAGAGCTTGTTTCAAAAATGCCTTCTGAGTGTGATCCAGAAGCACGCGAGGTAGAAGAAGGCGTAATAAATGGAGAGCAGATGCTCGTAACGAACCAGCAATCGTCGAAACTGCCCGAGCCAAGCATTAGTTCTTTCCACGATCCATCTGCGCTTGTAGCGGCGCAGCTTTCGGCCATCTTCATAGCGCCGCAGTTTGTTGTTCTTCCGATACGGCGCAATCAGTTCGATACCTCGGTTCTTGAATCGCTCGCGCAGTGGGTCGGAGTCGTAGCCGCGGTCGGCTATGATGCGCTTCGGCTTTTGCCGCGGACGGCCGCGCGGCCGGGGGACGCGGACTTCGGCGACTGTGGCCTCCGCAAGGTTAACTTCGCTCGGAGAGGCACTTTCCAGCCGAACTCCCATCGGAAGACCTTTACCGTCGACCAGTACCATCCACTTCGTCCCCTTGCCACGCTTGGTTTTGCCGACTGCCGAGCCCCCTTTTTTGCCGGAGCGAAGCTGCCGTCAAGGAAGGTCTCGTCCCACTTGAGCAGACCTCGCTTATCCAGTGTCCCCAGCAGCGTACGCCATGCATTCAGCCAGACGCCTTGCTCCTGCCACCGCTGTAATCGCCGCCAACAGGTCGACGGCGAAGGGAACTCGTCAGGCAGAAATCGCCACGCCGCCCCGGTTTGCAGAACCCAAAGTATGCCCTCCAAACAGGCCCGATTCGGCGCCGGCGGTCGTCCTCGCCTATCCCGCCGCCGCTTCGGCTGGGGAAGCAAGGGTTCAATCAACTTCCACTGCGAATCAGCCAACAGCTTCTGCCGCCTCTTCATGACAGAAGCTCAACAGTTAACTACCTCAAGCGTAAGTGCCTGACTTGAGGCCGAACCTATTTTTGAAACAAGCTCTAAGGTGATTCCGGTTGACGGCAATGAAAGAGCCGACTTGCATAGTTATACACTTTCTTTGTATATTTATGCAAGCGCGGCTGCCGCAACTGCGAGCCGCGTTTTTACTTTGTCTGGAAAAGAAGAAATGAAGTTCCAAAGGCACGATGCAATACGAGAACTCGTGGCGCACGCACTCGTGGCCAACCAGGACGAGCTTCGACGCAAGCTCCGCCGCCGCGGGTTTGAAGTTACGCAGGCGACGCTCTCGCGCGATATCCACGAGCTGAGGCTTACGAAAGGGCCGGGCGGCTATTCCCTTCCGAATGGAAGCGGGAATGGGAATGGCTCGGAAACGCACGCCGCGGAAGATGGTCCTCCCTCGGTGGCTCAGATGATGGGGAGCTTTGGATTGCAAGTGCGGCATGCGATGAACCAGGTAGTGCTGCGCACCACGATGGGCGGAGCACAGCCGATGGCCGCGGCGCTCGATCGCGAAAGCTGGAGCGAAGTGCTGGGCACAATCGCGGGTGATGATACAGTGCTGCTGATCTGCCCGGACATGAGGCGCGCACACGAAGTGGAGACGCGGCTGAGGAAGATGCTCGAATCATGACGAAGACGGTACAAACGGCGGTTGTGGGAGTGACGGGGTACGCCGGCGCGGAACTGGCGCGGTTGCTGCTCCATCATCCGCGCCTGAAGGGCAAGCCACCCGTGTTTGCCGGCCGCATGGATGAGAAGGATGCAGCGCGGGGTGGAGTGCCCCTTGAAGAGATTCATCCACAGCTCGCAGATAACAATGGCAGCCGATCGTTGAAGGTCGAGCCATTTTCATGGGAGAGGATCGCGGATCACGGCGTACAGTTTCTGTTTTTGGCAACTCCGCATGAGCAATCGCGCGAGTGGGTACCGGAAGCGTTGAAACATGGGCTGCGCGTCGTGGATTTGAGCGGGGCGTGGCGACTTACAGACGCGAAGAATCGCGCCGTGTATGCGTTTGAAGATGAAGGCTCGGATGCTGCAGTGGCAACGCAAGCGAACGCTGTATATGGCATGCCGGAGTTGCATCGCGCAGAAATTGCCACGGCGAAGCTGGTCGCTAATCCGGGATGCTACGCAACGTCGGTAATCCTGGCGGTGCGGCCCCTGGTTGCCGCAGGGATTGTGGATGTGTCACACGGAATTGTTGCCGATGCGAAGAGTGGCGTGAGCGGTGCGGGCAAGGCTCCCACGGCGAAGACGCACTATATGTATGCGGCTGACAATCTGTCGGCGTATGGCGTTTTCAGCCATCGGCACACCGGCGAGTTGCTGGAGCAAATCGGAATTGGCGCGAGCGATATCGTGTTTACACCGCATCTTCTGCCGATTCCTCGTGGGATTATGTCCACGATCTACGTGCGGTTCAAGGATGGACAGACGCACGAGAGTGTGGCGCGAATTTATCGCGACTTTTTTGCATCCAGCCAGCTGGTGCGCATCTATGAGAAAGCGCTGCCGCAGATTCAGTATTCGGTGCGCACGAATTTTGCGGATATCGGGTTTCAGATTTCAAGCGATGGGCGGCGGGCGGTGATTGTGAGCTGCCTCGACAATTTGCTGAAAGGCGCATCAGGACAGGCCATGCAGAACATGAATGTGATGCTCGGCTGGGACGAAGCGGAGGGGCTGGCATGAAGTATGTCGTAAAACTCGGCGGTGCCGGCCTGGAAGTTCCGGAGCTTTTGCAGGGATGCATTCGCGCCATTACAGATCTGGTTCGCGATGGACACCAGGTGGCCGTGGTGCATGGCGGCGGTGTGCAGTTAACGCGCATGATGGAGCGTCTGGGCGCGAAAAGCGAGTTCATAGACGGACTGCGCGTCACGGATGCCGAGACGCGAAACATTGCGCTGATGGTTTTTGCTGGCAAGGTAAACAAGGGCCTTGTGGCGGCGCTCGGCACGCTTGGGCAACCTGCGGTTGGTATGACGGGCGGAGATGGGTTGTTATTTCGCGCACGCAAGAAGCGGACAGCGCCGGACCTTGGATTTGTCGGCGAAATCGTAGCCAGCGATCCGCGATGGCTGGAAGCGATCTGGAGCTTGAACGGCGTGCCCGTGATTGCGCCGATTGCCCTGGGGTTTGACGGTGAGTATTACAACGTGAACGGCGACGAGATGGCCGCGGCCTGTGCGGTTGCCTGCCATGCCGATGCGCTGGTGTTTTTGACGGATGTGCCCGGCGTGAAGGGCGCGAATGGACAGGTACTGCGCTGGCTCAGCATCGACCAGATCGCGGAGATGGCGAAGAGCGCGATCATCTCCGGCGGCATGTTGCCCAAGCTTGGGGCGTGCCGCGAGGCGCTGCTGAACGGCGTGAAACGTGTACGGATTCTTCCCGCGGAGGCGGCCGGTTCCCTTCCCGACCTGTGCAGCAGCCGCGTCGCCCACGGCACCGAAGTGATGGTGGCATGAGGAGAGTGAATTGACGAAACTTGAACAGATTCGCGCAGCAGAGTCGAAGTTGCTGCTGCAAACTTACGAGCGGAACCCGATCCTATTTATTCGCGGAGAGGGCGTGCACCTGGTCGACGAAGGCGGTGCAAAGTATCTCGACCTGCTGAGCGGCATCGGCGTGAATGCGCTGGGGTACGGGCATCCGGCGATAGAGCGCGCCATCGTGAACCAGAGCCGCGCGCTGATTCACACGTCGAACCTCTTCTATCACGAGGGGCAGGCAGAACTTGCGCTGCGGCTGACCGAACGCACGGGCATGGATCGGGTGTTCTTTTCGAACACTGGCACAGAGGCGTGGGAGGGTGCGTTGAAGCTGGCACGCGCACACGCGGGGCTGTTGCGGAGTGAAGGCAAGCAGATTGGGACGAAGTTCCTGGCACTGGAGCAGAGCTTTCACGGGCGCACCTACGGATCGATGTCGACCACGTACAAGGCGAAGTATCGCGAACCGTTTACGCCGGGAGTTCCGGGCGTTGAGTTTGTGAAGTTCAATGATGTCGCTGATCTGCGCGCGAAGTTTTCAAGTGATGTCTGTGCGATTCTTGCCGAGGCAATCCAGGGCGAGGGCGGTATTCGTCCGCTGACGCAGGAGTTTTTTGCCGAGGCGCGAAAGTTGGCCGACTCTACTGGTGCGTTGCTAATCGTGGATGAGATCCAAGCCGGCATGGGGCGCACGGGCAAGTGGTGTGCATATCAGCACTATGGTATTCGGCCGGATGTAACGACGTTGGCTAAGCCGATTGCAGGCGGAATTCCGCTGGGCGCGATTCTTTGCACGGAAGAGGCTGCACGCGCGATTCATGCGGGAATGCACGGAACCACGTTTGGCGGCGGTCCGCTAGCCTGCGCTGTTGCAATCGCCGTAATCGACGCTATCGAAAAAGAAGATCTGCTGAATCATGCGACTGAAGTGGGCGACTACTTCCAGGCGCAGTTGCGCGGGCTGGCAGCGAAGCACGAATGCATCAAGGACGTGCGTGGCAAGGGCTTGATGCTGGCGGCCGAACTTGATTCAGCGGACCTGGCGAAGCTGACGGTCTACGAGATGCTGAAGCACAGGATCGTTATCAATCGCACCAGCGATACCGTGCTGCGCTTCCTGCCTCCGTACGTGATCGAACGCAAGCATGTGGACGAGGCCGTTAAAGTACTGGATTCGATTCTTACCGAACACGCAGCGGCCGCGAGCGCCGCACATCAGACCACAGGAGGAAACAGCCGTGGCTAGCAGAGCAACCATGGAGCGCCGGGCACCAGCAGTTCCGGTGCAAAAGGACGAAGACATTCTGGCCGCGGCAGCGCGACTTGCAGGCGAGGATCTGTGTTCGATCTCCGATCTTTCGAGCAGTGAAGTTCGCGCGATCGTAAAGCTTGGGCACGACGTGAAATTGAATCCACGCGAGTACCGGCATGCACTGGATGCGAAGCAGATGGTGCTGATGTTTGAAAAGGCGAGCCTGCGCACGCGGCTCGCATTTGAAACAGGCATCAATACGATGGGCGGCAATGCGATCTTCGTGGATCAGACCAGTTCCCCGCTCGGCGAGCGCGAGGCGATTGCCGACGTAGCGCGCAACGTGGAACGTTGGGTTGACGTGATGGTCCTGCGCACCTATGCTCACGACACCATTACCGAGATGGCCGTGAATTCGCGGGTGCCGGTGATCAATGCGCTGTCTGACTTCGAACATCCATGCCAGGCCCTGGCGGACTTCATGACGCTGGAAGAGCACTTCGGATCTGCGGCGGGCTTGAACTTCACATACGTCGGCGATGGGAATAACGTTTGCCATTCCCTGATGCTGACCGGTGCACAATTGGGCGCGAACGTCACTGTGGCGACACCACGTGGCTACTCACCGGATATCGAGATCGTGACCAAGGCACGCGAGATTGCAGAGCAGAACGGCTGCGAGGTAAAGCTGACGCAGGATCCGCAAGCTGCTGCCGAGAACGCGGACGCTGTCTACACCGATGTGTGCGTGAGCATGGGCATGGAGCACGAGTCGACGAAGCGCGCACCAATCTTCCGGCCATTTCAGGTAAACGAGGCGCTGATGTCGAAAGCAGCGTCGAATGGCGTGTTCATGCATTGCCTGCCTGCGCGGCGCAATGCGGAAGTAACGGACGCGGTGCTGGATGGGCCTCAATCAATTGTGTTCGACCAAGCTGAGAACCGCATGCATGCGCAAAAGGCGTTACTGCTGCTGTTGTTGGGCGGCTTGCCGAATGTGGCGAAGTTCTCAGTCCTCAGTTCGCAGTTGTGAGCCCACGATTTTGAGACGTTTCTGCGGCACGACTAGAGTCGTGCCCGTTCGAAGCCTAGCCAAAAGCTAGAAGCTCTTTGAGGTTTTGCAAGCATGTCTGTAATTCTTGAATCATTGCCGGTCGGCCAGAAGGTAGGCATTGCCTTCTCCGGCGGGCTCGACACCTCCGCTGCTCTGCACTGGATGAAGCAGAAGGGGGCGCTCCCCTATGCCTATACAGCTAACCTCGGCCAGCCAGACGAATCCGATTACGATGCGATTCCGCGCGCCGCTCTCGAATACGGCGCCGAAAAAGCCCGCCTGATCGACTGCCGCGGCCCACTCGTCCGCGAGGGCATCGCAGCGTTGCAGGCTGGCGCCTTCCACATCAGCACCGCGGGCGTCACCTACTTCAACACCACCCCCATCGGCCGCGCCGTCACCGGCACCATGCTGGTCACGGCCATGAAGGAGGACGACGTTCACATCTGGGGCGACGGGTCCACCTTCAAAGGCAACGACATCGAGCGCTTCTATCGCTACGGCCTGCTGGTCAACCCCGAGCTCCAAGTCTATAAACCATGGCTCGACGACGCCTTCATCGACGAGTTGGGCGGCAGGGCCGAAATGTCTGCCTTCATGCAGCGGGCAGGTTTTGCGTATAAGATGTCCGCCGAGAAGGCCTACTCCACCGACTCCAACATTTTGGGCGCAACCCACGAAGCCAAAGACCTGGAGTATCTTTCTTCGTCTATCCGAATCGTCGCTCCCATTATGGGGACGGCCTCGTGGCGAGACGACGTAGAGGTTCCCCGCGAAGAGGTCACGGTGCGCTTTGAAGAGGGCTTCCCGGTGGCTCTAAACGGCGAGAGGTTCGATGATCCCGTTACTCTTCTGCTCGAAGCCAACCGCATCGGCGGTCGCCACGGCCTTGGCATGTCCGACCAGATCGAGAACCGCATCATCGAAGCGAAATCCCGCGGTATATACGAGGCCCCTGGCCTGGCTCTGCTGTACATCGCCTACGAGCGTCTCATTACCGGAATCCACAACGAGGACACCATTGAGCAGTACCGCGAGAATGGCCGCAAACTCGGCCGCCTCCTCTACCAGGGGCGGTGGTTCGACCCCCAGGCCATCATGCTGCGCGAATCTGCCCAGCGCTGGGTCGCTAGACCCATCACTGGCCAGGTCACGCTTGAGCTGCGCCGCGGCAATGACTACTCGATCCTCAACACCGAGTCGCCCAACCTTACCTTCCACCCCGAACGCCTCAGCATGGAGAAGACTGATTCTGCCTTCTCTCCGCGCGACCGCATCGGCCAACTCACCATGCGCAATCTGGACATTACCGACACCCGGGAGAAGCTCCTCACCTATGCCGAAGCCGGCCTTCTCACCCTGAGCAAAGGCGCGGAGATGCCTCAGCTGAATGGCGGTAAAGAGAAGAAACTGTGAGGGACGCTTAAAGCAATGTCGAATGAACAACAATCCGGGAAGATGTGGTCCGGCCGCTTTCGCGAGCCGCTGGATAAGGAGTTCGAGCAGTGGCAGCGCTCGATTGTGTTTGACTGGCGGCTTCTCGAACAAGAGACAGCGGCGAGCAAGGCGCATGCGTCTGCACTTGCGGCTGCCGGAGTATTGACCTCGCTTGAGCTCGGACAGGTACGTGAAGCTTTGGACGGCATCGCAACGGAGTTTGGCTCTGATGAAGGCCAGGTCATTGTACGCAACCATCCGGTTGCGGAAGACATTCATCATTTTGTCGAACTGTCTCTTGTAGGGCGGATCGGCTCCCTTGGATTGAAGCTGCATTCAGGTCGCTCCCGCAATGAGCAAATCGCGACAGACCTGCGGCTGTATGTGCGGGGGCAGATCGATCTCGTTGTCGATGGAGTTGCAAAATGGGCAGCGGCGCTGCTTGAGAAAGCCGATAAGGCCGGCGACGCGGTAATGCCGAGCTATACGCACATGCAACGTGCTGAGCCGGTGCTGGTAGCGCATTGGATGCTGGCGTATGTCGAGATGATCCTGCGGGATGCTGCGCGCTTGCAAGACTGCTCGGCACGGTTGAATTACTGCCCGCTGGGATCGGGCGCGGTGGCAGGTGCGACGCTCGAGCTGGATCGGACGATTGCGGCGCGGGAGCTCGGATTCACGGCACCCACAAACAATTCGATGGACGCGACCAGCGATCGTGACTTCATTCTTGGGTATTTGCAGGCGCTGACATTTGTTGGTTTGCACCTGAGCCGATTTGCGGAAGAGATCACGCTGTTCGCAACAGCCGAGTTTGGATTTGTTGTGCTGCCCGAGGCGTTCTCGACGGGATCGAGTGCAATGCCGCAGAAGAAAAACCCGGACTTGACTGAGCTGATTCGTGCGAAAGTCGGACGCATTCACGGCGCGGCAGAGGCTGTCACGCTGCAGCTAAAGGGATTGCCGCTCGCCTACAATAAGGATATGCAGGAGACGCAGGAGCCCGCATTTCAGGTGGATTTTGTCGCGCCGATGCTGGGGCTGGTGGCTCGCTTTACTGGTGCCCTGCATTTCAACTTCGAACGCATGCGCACGGCGGCGCAGTCGGGCTATCTGAACGCAATGGCCGGGGCGACGTATCTCGTACACAAGGGCGTTCCCTTCCGCACGGCTCACGAAAAGATTGGCAACGCGGTTCGTTTTGCGCTGGAAAAGGGCGTCGAACTCGGCGAATTGAGCCTCGATGAATTGAGGCAATTCGGCGACGAGTTTGGCGAGGACTTTTATCCCGCCGTCACGTTGCAGGCGACGCTTGATTGCCACGACGTGATCGGCGGAACGGCGACCCGACGTGTGAAGACGGCCTTACGCGAAACAGCTAGCCGCGTGTCTGCGCTGAAAAGGTCAAACGCACCGGAGGTGCTCCATGCTGGTGCGTAAGGCGCTATTGCGCGATGCGACGAACATCTACGACATTGTGAATTCGCTTTCGGGCGACGGAACGCTGCTGAAGCGTTCGTTTGCGGAGATCTGCGAAAACGTCCGCGACTTTACAGTTGCGGAGTCCGACGGTGGTGTGTTTCTCGGTTGCGGAGCGCTTCACTTCTACGGGCCGCATCTGTGCGAAGTCCGCTCCATCGTGGTGAAGCCCGAGGCCAAAGGACAAGGCGTCGGGGGACGCATCCTGGGTGCACTGATTGAAGAGGCCGAGGAGCATGGCATCCAATCCGTATGCCTGTTTACGCGCATTCCGGACTTCTTCTTCAAGTACGGTTTTCGCCCGGTAGAAGACAAGACGGATCTGCCTGACAAGATTTTCAAGGATTGCCAGATCTGCCCTCGTCTGCATCGCTGCGACGAGGTGGCGATGGTGCGAGGTCGCATTCCACGGATCTCGATCCTCGGACCGAAGATCGAAGCGGAACAACTGGTGAAACTCTCGGGATAGCTACCGGCCCGCACGCCAGAGCGATGAGCGGTCGTCCAGAAGCTGCGCGAGAAGGCTGAGGATGACGACCCCGAAGAATGCCAGAACCATGTTCGTGCTGAGTGTCAGCATCACGGTGGCCATGATGCTGTCGCAGTAGCCAAGCTCTGAGCAGGTGCGCCAGTTGAGCGCTGAGTATGCGCCAAGGTACGTAAGCGCCATCAACGACAGCACGACGGCAGCCCGGTGCCGCGGGCGAACAAGCAGGAATACTGGGAAACAAAGCAGCGGCAGCCCGCCATAAAGACTGCTGAGCAGGGTATCCTGCCGCAAATCCACGTTCATGGCCGCCCTGATTCCATAGAGCGTGACGCCGGCGCTGAGAATGCCGGCCAGGGATAGAAGCACAGCCCAGATAATTCCGCGAACCGTCATCTGTTCAATCCTCGGATCTGATTATTGGGTAACTTCACTGTACAAGATGGCTGCGGCGACAGCGGCCTGGCCGTAGCTGAGGCCACCATCGCCGGGGCTGACCTTGCGATGCCGAAAGACCGTAAAGCCCTCATCTTCGAGTCCGGCACGCAGGAGTCGAGAGAGTCTGCGATTGTGCATGCAGCCGCCGCTCAAAGCAACGTCATTGATTCCAGTCTTCTCGCGGGCTTTTGCTGCAGCCAGGATGAATCCCTTTGCAACGCCGGAGTGAAATTCCGCCGCAATGCGCTCTGGAGGAACGCCGCGCCTGAGATCCTCCACTAATGCACGCCAAAGGCGACCGATGCTGAGCGAGAGCGACCCATCACTCTGCGTCTTTGTGCTGCATAGCTCGGGCATGTATTCGAATCGGCGTTGTTCATCCGATTCGTTGATGGCGATGCCCTCGAGCTCGATGGCCGCCTGCGCGTCATAGTCCACGATGCGGCGGTTGAGAATCACGGCTGCCGCGGCGTCGAAAAGACGTCCGAGACTGGACGTGAGAGGAGCATTGATTTCCCGCTCGATCATACGTGTCATCACGCGGGCTTCCTGCGCCGTAGCTCCAACGAGTTCCCTTGCCTCATCTTCGGGAAAACCCGCAGCAATGAGGTGTCCGAAGGCCATGCGCCAGGGCTCGCGGACAGCAGCATCTCCTCCGGGCATGCGAACGTAGTCGAGGTGGGCAAAGCGCTCGAATCTGTCGAGACGGCAGATCAGCACTTCCCCGCCCCATATCCGGCCGTCGGTGCCGTAGCCCGTGCCGTCGAGTGCGATGCCAATAACCGGGTCTGTGAGAGCATGCTCGGCCATGCAGGCGGCAATGTGCGCGTGATGATGCTGCACACCGATGAGGCGCAGTCCGCGCTCGCCTGCCCATCGCTTCGCCCAGCCTGTCGAGAGATAACCGGGGTGAAGATCGTGCACGACTGCCTGCGGTTCGATTTCGAAGGTACGCATCAGATGGCGTAATGACTCTTCGAAGAATTGCAGCCCAACGGGATTCTCAAGGTCGCCCAGGTGCTGGCTTTGATAGGCGAAGTTGCCGCGGGCCAGCGCGAAAACGTTCTTCAGATGGCCGCCGACGGCAAGCAACGGCGGGGCTTCAAGCGGCAACGGCACGGCGAGCGGAACATAGCCGCGGGCACGGCGAACGAGTTGAGGAGCGCCGTCAACCACCGCGGCAACCGAGTCGTCGCAACGCTGTAGAATCTCGCGATTGTGCATGAGGAATGCATCGGCGATGGCGGCGAGGCGGGTGCGGGCTTCGTCGTTGTCGATGGCGATGGGCTCTTCGCTGAGATTTGCGGAGGTCATGACGAGGGCCTTCACGCGGGGATCGGCGAAGAGCAGGTGTTGGAGCGGCGCGTAGGGCAGAAAGATGCCCAGCCACGGAATGCCTGGCGCGACGGCTGGAGCTATTCCATTCTCCCGGCGCGCGTGGGCAAGGACGATTGGACGTGCTGGAGTCTGCAGCAGCGCTTCTTCGTCAGTGGTCAGGTCGCATACGGCGCGCGCGGCTGCAAGGTCGCGGACCATGATGGCGAGCGGCTTGCCATATCGATGTTTGCGCCGGCGCAGGAGGTTGACGGCATCTTCGTTGATTGCGTCCACACTCAAGTGGAATCCGCCAATCCCCTTGATGGCCATGACCTCTCCACGAAGAAGGCGCTCGATGGTTTCGGCAACAGGGTCGGCACTCTCAATCGGCGCCCCGGCGGGCGATTCCCTCCCCATCGACGCAGCCAGAGGGTGCCCGCTGTCGATGGGGGCCCCGGTTTCAAGCCAGACATGCGGACCACAGCGCCAGCAGGCATTCGGCTGCGCGTGAAAGCGGCGATTAAGCGGGTCATCATATTCGGCCTGGCACTCGGGGCACATGGGAAACATCGCCATCGAGGTTTGCGGCCGGTCGTAGGGGATGCGTCGCGTAATGGTAAAGCGCGGTCCGCAGTTGGTGCAGTTCAGAAACGGATATCGGTAGCGGCGGTCGGCTGGGTCGAGCAGTTCGCGAAGACAGTCGGAACAGGTGGCGGCGTCTGCGGGGATGCCGGTGCTGACCGGGCCAAGCACCTCGCTGGCGACGATCCGAAATCCCGTCTCGCCAGTGGGCGCCAGATCGCCGGTTGTTACGGCATCAATGCGCGCCAACGGCGGAGTCTCGGAAGTGAGGCGGGCAAGAAATATCTGAATTTGGTCTGAGGGACCTTCAAGCTCGATGGTGACACCGTCGGTATCGTTGCCGATGAGCCCAGCGAGTCTCTCTTCTGTGGCCAGCCGGTAAACAAACGGGCGAAACCCGACGCCCTGAACCACCCCGCGTACCCGAATGCTCCTCCGCTCGCGATGCGAATCCGACTCCGGAGATATCCGCACGGTCAAATTTTCGCGCCTCAAAATCAAGCATAGCCCAAGGGCAAATCAAATCCATGGAGAACTTTGGGAGAATCCGAGAGGAAATCGTTGCGCGGGACAACCAAACCTTTCAGATTTCGCTCCAATAAATTGGACTGTGAAAGAAAAGTTGAAACTCATAACTTATCCAGTGTTGCGCAAGACCAATAGAGAGAGTTCGACAATAGACAATCGAAAACTATTCCCCCAATTTTCAACGATGCTCTCAGCACAATACGAAAGGTGAATCAGATGAAAAAGATTATGTTGACGCTCGCTTTGGCGAGCCTCGCGAGCATGAGTGCAATAGCAGAGCAGGACAAACACGATACTACGGACCGGCTCAATATGGCAGCGACAGTCCTGCACGAGGTGATGTCGGCCCCCGACAAGGGAATCCCCGAGGAAGTAATGGATCACGCAAAGTGCATCGCCGTCGTTCCGCACATGGTCAAGGGCGGATTCGTCTTTGGCGCTGAAGGCGGCCGCGGCGTCGCCACCTGCCGCACCGAACATGGCTGGAGCGCACCGGCGTTCTTCGCGATCACCGGTGGAAGCTGGGGATTGCAGATCGGCGTGGAAGGCGTCGACCTGGTGATGATTATCCAGAACGACCAGGGCATGAAGCATCTGCTGGCAAGCAAGTTCCAGATCGGGGCTGACGCCTCGGCCGCTGCCGGACCGGTGGGGCGTCATGCTTCGGCAGACACCGACTGGAAGATGAATGCTGAGATTCTCACCTACTCGCGCGCCAAGGGCGTCTTCGCGGGACTGACCCTTTCGGGCGCGGATGTTCGGCCGGACAAGGATTCGATGGACACCGTCTACGGCCCCGACGCCACGTTCCGTTCGGTTCTCACCGGTGCAGTGCCACCGCCTCCACAGGCACACGCGTTTCTCTCCGCGGTTCACGTTGCGCGCGTTCAGTCCGCCTCGCGCTAACCCGAGTGTGTTGCGAAAGACAGCGAGCATCCGGAACGTTTTTCCGGATGCTCGCACTGTTTAGGGACACTCGTCGGGGCTCCTCGTCGAAATACTGTGCACATTTTGGATTTTGGGGCGCCCGCACATCTGTTGTAAGCAGCCAGGGATTGCAGGCGTTGTGACGTCGCATGAAAGAATCGGACCATGGTAGAACTGTGGCGGCTTCGACTCGCCAGGTACACGCGCTTCTTCTTGATTCTTCCCATCCTGGCTTCAAATCTGGCCTGTGCACAGCAGATGCCGGACATTTCCACGATCATTCGCGGGGTTGATGCCTCAGTTAGGAACCGGATCGACCGGCTGGCCAGCTACACGGTAACGGAACACTACGCTGTGTTTCGTGGCAAGGATGAAGTCCACCCAGCGGCAGAGATGCTGGTGAAAACCACCTACCGGAAACAAACCGGCAAAAGCTACGAAATTGTCTCCGAGAGTGGCTCGTCGATCTGGCGAAACGAAGTGCTTGGCACACTGCTCGACAACGAGAAGCGTATGAGCCAGCCGGGTAATGTTGAGACGGCGCTGATCAACAGTTCCAACTACGAGATGAAACTGGATGGGAATGCGCGGGAACACCTGAATGGGCGGGACTGCCTGGTGCTGGATATAACGCCGAGACGCACCAGCCAGTATCTCTTTAATGGGAAGCTTTGGGTGGATGCGCAGGACTTCGCGATCGTGCAGCTAAAGGGCACGGCATCCAAAAGCGCCTTCTTCCTGGCAAGCGCGGCGGAGGTTACCCGCCAATACGACGAGATGAGCGAACTGCCGATGGCAACGCACGCCGAGGCCGTTTCAGGCAGCGCATTACTGGGCCAGACGGTGGTGAAGGTCGACTACTCCAATTATCAGATTGATCTGGCGACCGGACCCTGAAGTGGACCGAAAAAGGCCCTGGGGTTAAAGGCATCGTCCCGAACGCCGGCGCGGCCCTACTGACAAAAACGGGTGACGAATGAACGCGCCAGCGTCACCAGACCTGCTCTATACTGAGCACCTGTGACACCGATTCTGAGCGACTGGAAATTGATGGCCGCCCTCGGCTCCTGCCTTGTGCTGGGGCTCAAGCATGGCTTCGACTACGACCATCTCGCCGCGATATCAGATATCACAGCCGTACAGAAGAACTGGCGCAGCGGTCTGCGTTTAGGGATGACTTACGCCCTCGGCCACGCCTTCACGGTGGTGGCGCTCGGCATTGCAGTCCTGCAGATGCATTTGGGATTGCCCGAAGGGCTTGATCACTGGACGGAGCGGCTGATCGGCCTCACGCTGATCGTGCTGGGCATTGGCGTCGTGGCCGGAATCCTGCGCAAGGATGCGCACGGGCATCGGCATGGCCGCATCGAAAGCCGCCTGGCGATCGCGATCAATGGCGTGTTGTGGATGGCTTGGCAGGTGCGACGTATTTGGAACCCAGCGGCACCGAAGCCGGAGCGGTTTCAGTGGATGTATAACGGGAAGTCGGTCTTTGTGATCGGCATTCTGCATGGGGTGGGCGCCGAGACGCCGAGCCAGCTTGCCCTGTTCTTCCTGACGGCAAATCTTGGCGGAACTTCCCGCGGCATGCTCGGCCTGGCAGCGTTTGCTGTTGGGCTGGTCTCCATGAATGCCCTGATGACGGCTTCGCTTGGTGGCGCCTTCAGAGCCGGTGGACACCATCCGAAGTTCTATCACGTGATCGCCTGGACAGGGGCCATTTATAGCTGTGCAATCGGATTGATCTTTCTATTCGGAATTTCCGATCGCCTTCCAGCGCTCGGCTGATCACGAATTCGTCACAAGTTCTTGATTCGGTATCGCTTCCCTTGCGAAATGTTCCGTCTTGTGGAACAGTCCCAGACCCGCGTGACCGTGGTCACGGAGGGTCGTATGCACGCGGGAGTAAAACAAGTCCAGACAGAGAGCGGAGCGTAAGTCGTAAATGTAAGTCCTTCGCCATCAATGTCTGGAGGGATTGTGCCCGCATTCACACCACCGCCGCTGCCCAGCGACGACAAACGCTGGAAGATCGTGAACGGCACCATGCGCAAAAATGGATTTGCCCGTCACGCGCTGATCGAAACGCTTCACACTGTGCAATCGGCATTTGGATATCTCGACGACGATTCGATTCGGTTCGTCGCGAAGTCACTCCGTGTCCCGCTGAGCCAGGCCTATGGAGTTGTCACTTTCTATCACTACTTCAGCCTGAAACCGCCCGGCAAGCACACCATGACGATCTGCACGGGAACTGCGTGTTATATCAAGGGCACCGACAAGCTGCTGGCATCGGCCGAAAAGCGTCTCGGCATCCCGCAGGGACAAACCACGAAGGACGGAAAGATCAGCCTGATGACCGCGCGCTGCGTCGGTGCGTGTGGCCGTGCGCCGATAGTCCTGACCGATGGTGAATTGCGAGGCCAGATTAGTAGCGAGCATATGCTCGAGCAGCTGGAAAGGTGGGCGGTGGAATGAACATCGAAGAACTGGAACAGATCAAGGAATCCGTTCGCCTCGAAAATGCGAAGTTCGATCATGAGATCAACGTATGCATGGGAACCGGCTGCCTCAGCCAGCACTCCGATCAGCTGAAAGATGCACTGGCGAAGGCCGTCGAAGCATCCGGCAAAAAGGCCCTTGTGCGCCGCACCGGATGCATGGGTCTGTGCGCTGCCGGGCCACTGGTGCTGATTGATCCTGAAGAGACCTTGTACGGGCACATGGATGCCGGCCACGCCGAGAAGGTGGTGAACCAACTGGGCGGCGAACCAGTCAAGGAATTGCAGTGCGATCTGCGCGATCATTTTGATCAGCAGGTTCACGTGGTACTGGAGAATTCCGGTCACATCGATCCCGAGAAGATTGACGACTATATTGCGCACGACGGATACCAGGCGCTGGTAAAGGCTGTAACCGAGATGGAGCCCAAGGATGTGATCAACGAGATCGCAGAAAGCGGGCTTCGCGGTCGCGGCGGCGGTGGATATCCGACGGGCCTGAAGTGGGGCACTGTAGCCAAGGCCATGGGCGACCTGAAATACGTGATCTGCAACGGCGATGAAGGCGATCCCGGCGCGTTCATGGATCGAAGCGTTCTGGAGAGCGATCCACAACGAGTAGTGGAAGGCATGGCTCTCGCAGCTTATGCCGTCGGCGCAAGCAAGGGCTACATCTATGTCCGCGCGGAGTATCCTCTGGCAGTGCAACGCCTTCAGGCCTGCCTGCGCGATGCGCGTCGGCGCGGGTTGCTCGGCAACAACATCTGCAACACGCCATTCAACTTCGATGTGGAGATCCGTCTGGGCGCCGGAGCATTTGTCTGCGGCGAGGAAACCGCGCTCATCGCCTCCATTGAAGGAAGGCGCGGTACGCCCAAACCACGGCCGCCGTATCCAGCTGTTAGCGGACTTTGGGGCAAGCCAACGCTCATCAACAACGTTGAGACGTTCGCGAATATTGCACCGATCATTCGCAAAGGCGGCAAATGGTTTTCGAGCATGGGATCGGCGCGCAGCAAAGGAACAAAAGTATTCGCACTGACCGGCAAAATCACCAACACCGGCCTGGTCGAAGTACCGATGGGCATGAGCCTGCGCCAGATTATCGAGGGCATCGGCGGCGGCGTACCGGACGGACACAAGTTCAAGGCAGTCCAGACCGGCGGACCGTCGGGCGGCTGCATTCCCGAGGAGCTTCTGGATATCGGCATCAGCTACGACGCATTGATCAGCGCCGGATCGATGATGGGCTCGGGCGGCATGATCGTGATGGACGATACCTCCTGCATGGTGAATGTGGCCCGCTTCTTCATCGAGTTCTGCATGACTGAATCGTGCGGTAAATGCATTCCGTGCCGCGCGGGAACAGCTCAGATGTTTACCCTGCTCACGCGCATCTGCAACGGCACGGGAACCATGGACGACCTGAACCTGCTGCTGGAACTCTGTGCCACGGTGAAGGAAACCAGTCTCTGCGGACTCGGCCAAACTGCTCCGAACCCGATCCTCAGCACACTGCGCTACTTCAAGCAGGAGTACATCGAGCACATCGTGCATAAGCGCTGCCCGGCGGGCGTCTGCAACATCGAAGCGCCGAAAGCTGCCGAAGTTCCCCAGGAGGTGTTGGCATGAGCGCTGCCGTAGACGTCAAAACGCTGGTCATCGATGGCAAGAATGTAAGCGCCCGCGCCGGCCAGACAATTCTGGAAGTGGCAAACGAGAATGGCATCAAGATTCCGACGCTCTGTCACCTCGATGGCCTGACCGATGTAGGCGCGTGCCGTTTGTGCGTGGTCGAAATCAAGGGCAATAACAAGCTGCTGCCGGCCTGCGTAACCTCGGTGTTCGAGGGTATGGAGGTTACGACACAGTCCGAGAGGCTGAAGAAACACCGGCGCACGATTCTCGAACTACTGTTTGCCGAGCGCAATCACGTCTGCTCGGTCTGTGTTTCAAACGGACACTGCGAACTGCAGTCGCTCGCGCAGGATCAGGGCGTAACTCACATCCGTCTTCCCTACCGCAATCCTGAACTGCCTGTCGATGCGTCCCACGAGCGCTTCACCGCCGACCACAATCGCTGCATCCTGTGCACGCGCTGCGTCCGTGTGTGTGCCGAAATCGAAGGCGCGCATGTGTGGGATGTGATGGGCCGCGGAATCGACTGCATGGTGATCACGGATCTGCACGATGAATGGGGCAAGTCGACCTGCACGCGCTGCGGCAAATGCGTCCAGGTATGTCCGACCGGAGCGCTCTTCGACAAGAGCAAGATCGGCTCCGATCACCCCAAGTATCCCGATTTTCTGCCTTACCTGAACCTTATGAGGGAAGCGCAATGAACAAACTGAAATTGGCAACGGTATGGCTGGACGGCTGCTCAGGCTGCCATATGTCGTTCCTCGATATGGATGAACGGCTTCTGGAATTGGCTGCGCTGGTCGACGTGGTTTACAGCCCCATCGTGGACACCAAGGAGTTCCCTGACAGCGTGGATATCGCACTGGTTGAGGGAGCGGTGGCCTCGGTTGACGACGAGAAGAAGATCAGGAAGATTCGCGCTCACTCAAAGATGCTGATTGCGATGGGAGATTGCGCCATTACGGGTAATGTTCCGTCGATGCGCAACCCGATCGGGCCGGAAGCGATTCTCGATCGCGCCTACATTGAGAACGCGACACTGCAACCGCAGATTCCGTGCATGGTGGTGCCGAAGCTTCTGAAAGTTGTCAGGCCGATTCACGAATTTGTGAAGGTGGATGTCTTCCTTCCCGGCTGCCCGCCATCTGCCGATACATTCCACACGGCGCTGACGGCGCTGATCACCGGAGAGCCGCTGGACATTCCGGCCCTCACCCGCTTTGGAGCCTGATCCCCGAAGGAGTTCGAGTTATGACACAGACCATCACGATCGACCCGGTAACCCGCCTCGAAGGACACGGCAAGATCACGATCCAGCTGAATGCGAAGGGTGAGGTTGAAGACGCGCACTTTCATGTAACCCAGGTGCGCGGATTCGAGAGATTCACCGAGGGCCGTCCGTTTTACGAGATGCCCAGCATCACGGCGCGCATCTGCGGTATCTGCCCCGTCTCGCATCTGCTGGCCTCGGCCAAGGCGTGCGAAGCCATCATGTCCGTGCGCATTCCGCATACCGCCGCGCAGTTACGTCGCATGCTGAACCTGGCGCAGATGATCCAATCACACGCGCTCAGTTTCTTCCATCTGTCCTCTCCCGATCTGTTGCTGGGTATGGAGTCTGATCCTGCTCAGAGGCACATATTTGGCGTAGCTGCCGCTCGTCCTGAGCTAGGTCGCGCCGGAATAGGATTGCGCCGTTTTGGCCAGCACGTTATCGAGTTGCTCGGAACGAAGCGCATTCATACCGGATGGGTGATTCCCGGTGGCGTGACCGAACCTCTGAGCTCTGCCAAACGCGACGAGATTCTCGCTATGCTGCCCGAAGCGTACGCCAACGTCAACCTGGCGCTGGCGGCTTACAAACAGATCGCCGACCGTTTCCAGCAGGAGATCTCAGTCTTCGCCAATTTCCCATCGAATTACATGGGACTGATCAACGAAGACGAGTCGATTGAGTTTTCGGATGGAACTCTGCGGCTGATCGGGCCGAAGGGCGACATCATCGAAGACGGAATCACTGCACAGCACTTTACCGAGGTGATCGGCGAAGCTGTGGAGAATTACAGCTACACGAAGTTCGTCTACTACAAGCCGCTCGGCTATCCGGAAGGAAGCTATCGAGTAGGCCCGCTCGCGCGGCTCAACATCGTCAAGTCGATGGGGACGCCAAGGGCCGATCTCGAACTCGCCGAGTTCAAGCACCTGGCTGCCGGTCCCGTGGAGAGCTCGTTCTTCTATCACCACGCGCGGCTAGTCGAGGCGCTCTACGGCATCGAAAAAATCGAGCACATCCTCGCCGATCCGCAGATCCTCGACAAGCATGTGCGCGCAACCGCCGGCGTGAACCGCCTGGAAGGCACAGGCCAGATCGAAGCGCCCCGCGGTACTCTAAGCCACCACTACAAAGTGGATGAGAATGGGTTGATTACGTGGGCCAACCTTGTTGTCGCCACTGGACACAACAACAACGCGATGAACAAGGGCGTTCTTCAGGCTGCGAAATGCTACGTGAAGGACGGCAAGTTCTCTGAAGGCGCTTTGAATCGGGTCGAGGCTGTGATCCGTACCTTCGACCCATGCCTGAGCTGTTCAACGCACGCTTTCGGGCAGATGCCGCTGGCGATGACGTTGCTCTCTGCAGACGGCGAAGTTGTCGATCGAGTCATTCGCTAGATCCTCCCTCAACCTGGGTACCCCAGGCCTCGATTCTGAGACCTGGGGTTTTTCAGTCTAAACTTGGCAATCATGAATCAGATTTCAATTCGATGCCTCATCCTCGCCTGTGGCAACACGATGCGCGAGGATGATGGCGTCGGGCCGTTTCTTGCGCAGTGGGCAGAAGAACACTGGCGCGACGATGCGCGGGTGCGCGTACTCTGCGATCACCAGTGGACGCCGGATATGGCGGAACAAATCGCCACAGCCGAAACGGTGATCTTTGTGGACTGTTCGCTGGATCAAGCTCCCGGCCAGATCATGCTGCGTGAGCTAAGCCCGGCTTCTCTGAAACCAGGGCTGGTTACGCATCACCTCGGCGCTGCGGAACTGCTCTGCGTCGCGCAGGACCTGTATGGAACGCAGCCTCGGAGGGCCTGCCTGCTCACGATCGGCGCCGGGAGCATCGAACTGGGTGAAGGGCTCAGCCCCGCCGTTCGCGATGCGCTTCCCGGCGCGGAGGATCTTCTCGAGCTCACTGTGCATCAGCTACTCGGCTGATGCGAATTAGCGCAGGTAGCCTGCCAGCTTGAATGAATACGCGTAATCGCCTTTGAGCGGCGCTCGCAAGATAATTCGCGTTCCCGGGTCTTGCACCTTCGCATTCAACTCCAACGAGTCCACGCCGAGTTGCGTAATCGGTGACTCCGGTTTCGCGGGCACATCCGGCATTGTTATTGTCTGGGCCTTAGGTTTTCCCAGCACAGTCACAAATAAATCGTCGCCCTTGCGCGTGAATCGCAGATCGTCTCCCTCTGCCGACTTCCCCGCCGCCCTGGTCCAAGGGGTGGTGTCGTAGATCGCTTCGCTGTTCTGTTTGAGCCATGCTCCGAGCGCCTTCAGCCGCTCCATCTGGACGGGTGGGATCGTGCCGTCGGCTTCGGGCCCTACGTCGAGCAGGAGGTTGCCATTCTTGCTGACGATGTCGATGAGCAGCGCGATCAACTCTCCCGGCGCGATGGTTTCATTCTCACCCTCCGCGCGGTTGTAACCAAAAGACCGGCCAAGGCCGCGGCACTCTTCCCACTTCTTCTCGCTGATCTTGTCGAGTTTCTCGTACTCGGGCGAGGTGAAGTCGGAGTGCTTGATGCCGAAGCGGTCGTCGATGACGCCGTCGGGGATGGCGTTGTAGTAATCGGCTTCGACCTGGAGGGCGTTGCCGGTTTTCGGCCAGTCGATGTCATTCCACAGTATCGCGGGATGGTAGCGATCGATGAGTTCATGTATCTGCGCAAAGGCGTAGTCGCCGTAGGCCTTCGACTCAGGCTTCACGGCTTGATAATCCTTGTCGACTTCGATGGGGCCGGTGTTGAAGGTCCAGTCGTAGCCGCCGGAGTAGTAGAGGCCCATCTTCATTCCCTGCTTCTGCACTGCGGTGGTCAGTTCGCCGACGATGTCGCGCCCTGCGTGAAGCTGGCTCGGTTTAAGGCTTGGCGTTGGATTTGGCGTCGTGCTCGGCCAGAGCGTGAACCCTTCGTGGTGTTTACTGGTGAGGACAACGTAGCGCGCCCCGGCATCGCGAAAGATCGCGGCCATCTTGTCGGGGTCCCACTTTTTTGATTCGCGATCGAAGGTCAGCGAAAAGTCATAGTAGTTGAAGCCGGCGCCGTAGTGTTCCTCGTGATATGCCTCGGTCGGCGAACCGGGAATGCGCATCGTGTTCAGATACCACTCGGCGTAGGGGTCGTACTTGATGTAGTCGTTCGACGAAAAGTCGTGATCGGGATGCGTGAGCGGCGCCCATCCCGGAACCGAGTAGAGTCCCCAGTGGATGAAGATGCCGAGTTTGGCCCCGTCGTACCACTGCGGAAGCGGATGCTGATCAAGCGATGCGAGTGTCGGCTCGTATTTTGTGGGAGCCTGCGCGGATGCAAGTGCACCGAAGGACAGAACTGTGGCAGCAAACAGAGTGAAGAATGGATTCAGAGTCATCCGTGGCCTCGCGAGAAGATCACACGAATGATAAAGGGCAAAGCGGGATGCCCTGCAATCAGAGAATGGAAAAGGTTCCACATAAACCAACGGCGACTGCACGTAACGCACAGTCGCCGCTGGCCCTAGGAAAAAGCAGATCCTTCGCTGCGCTTACCCCGTGGCCGACTATGTCGTCCGCGGAGTCCCAAGCATGCTTCGCTCAGGATGACACTTCAACGCTCATCAAAATGCAGCTACCGTCTGGCGCAGGCTATAGGAGCTCAGCGTCTTGATGTAGTTACCACGATCGAAGGGTGAGACGTCGGGCACCGAGCGCCGGCTGAGACAGCCGCGCGTTTCAGAGAGCGACGAGTACTCACGCTTTTCAAGCCAATACTGCAGGTCAGAGAGAACACGACCGATGTGTTCGATGCCGTGAATGTGCAGCGCTGAGCACATCATGGCCACGTTGCCGCCGGCCATGATGCTCTTGATCACATCTTCGGCCGAGTGCACGCCACCCGTGATGGCGATATCGATGTTGAGGTGGCCATAGAGAATTGCAGCCCAGTGAAGGCGCGGCAGAAGCTCGGATGGCGTGGAGAAGTGCAGCGTGGGCCGTACCTCCAACCCCTCAATGTCGAAATCGGGCTGATAGAAACGGTTGAAGAGAACGACACCCGCTGCACCAGCGTCTTCAAGCTTGGCGGCCATGTGGGGCAGGCTCGTGAAAGATTGTGAGAGCTTGACCGCTACCGGCACCTTGACCGCTTTGCAGACACTCTCGACGAGTTCGAGCAGCTGCGATTCGAGTTCATGGGAGGTCTGGCTGCGATCAGTGGCAAGCGCGTAGGTGTTCAGTTCGATAGCATCCGCGCCGGCTTCTTCCGACTCCTGCGCGAAACGCACCCAGCCACCAGTTGAGGCACCATTGAGACTGGCGAGGATCGGGATCCTCACCGCGTCCTTGCAGCGCCGGATGTGCTCGAGATAGACCTCGTGGGTCATCCGGTAGTCATTGAGGTCGGGCAGATAGCCAAGCGACTCGGCGAAGGATTCGGTGCCGCGCGACAAATCTTCGTCGAGCGCACGCGACTCGAGCGCAAGCTGCTCTTCAAACAGCGAGGTAAGAACGATTGCCGATGCGCCGGCATCTTCCATCCGGCGCACGTTCTCGATCGACTCCGAAAGCGGAGTAGACGAAACAACGATGGGTCCATTCAGTTTGAGACCCAGGTACTTGGTGGATACATCAATCATTTTGATCCTCCGGCAGGTGGTGCTGCCAGCTTCTCTTCCGGCTTTTCTGCGGGCGCGATATGAGGTGTCTCGCCACGGCCCGGCATGGCTGCGCGAGCGGAATAGACGCGCCACTGGCGCTCGACATCGTCCTGTGCTTCCTTCAGCAGTGTGGCGGCCAGCTCGGGATTGCTGCGTGCAAGCATGGTGTAGCGTGCCTCACGGTAGGCGTAATCCTTGAGCCGGATCGACGGCGCCTTTGAATCCAGCTGGAACGGGTTCTTGCCGGTTTCACGCAACGCGGGGTTGTAGCGCATCAGCGGCCAGTAGCCGGACTGCACAGCCAGCTTCTGCTGCTCGAGTCCGTGGACCAGATCGTAGCCGTGCGCGATGCAGCTGGAGTACGCGATGATGATTGACGGTCCCTCGTGCGCCTCGGCCTCCTGGAAGGCCTTGATGACGTGGCTGTCGTTGCCGCCGAGGGCAACCTGCGCGACGTACACGTATCCATAGCTGACGGCCTCCATGGCGAGGTCTTTCTTGCTGTTGACCTTGCCGCTGGCTGCGAACTTGGCAACGGCGCCGCGCGGTGTGGCCTTGGACGACTGGCCACCGGTGTTGGAGTAGACCTCGGTATCGAGGACGAGCACATTGACGTTCTTGCCCGAGCCGAGGACGTGGTCGAGGCCACCGAATCCGATGTCGAAGGCCCAGCCGTCGCCGCCGAGGATCCACACGCTCTTGCGAACCAGTGTGTCGGCGATGGCGAGCAGGTTGCGCGCGTCAGACGAATCGATGCCAGCGAGCTTTGCGGAGAGGATCTTCACCCGATCGCGCTGCGCGTTGATTTCGGCCTCTGTCTTCTGCGGGGCGTTGATGATGTCGGCTGCAAGTTCTGGCCCGATTGCAGCGGCCAGGCGCGTTACCAGAACCTCTGCAAAGGTCTTCTGCTGGTCGAGCGCGGTGCGCATGCCGAAGCCGAACTCCGCATTGTCTTCGAAGAGCGAGTTGGCCCACGTCGGTCCACGGCCTGCAGCGTTCTTGCTATAGGGAGTGGTGGGGAGGTTGCCGCCGTAGATCGAGGAGCAGCCGGTGGCGTTGGCGACATAGAGGCGATCGCCAAAGAGCTGAGTAAGCAGCTTGATATAGGCGGTTTCTCCGCAACCTGCGCAGGCGCCCGAGAACTCGAAGAGCGGCTGCATCAGTTGCAGATCCTTGACCTGCGTGTGCGAGAGCTTGGAGCGGTCAACCTCAGGCAGATCGAGGAAGTACTCCCAGTTGTCGCGCTCGGCTTCGCGCAGCGGAGCCTGCGGCGCCATGTTGATGGCCTTATGGCTGGCATCGCTCTTGCTCTTCACCGGGCAGACATCCACGCAGACGGCGCAACCGGTGCAATCTTCCGGTGCAACCTGCAACGTGTAGCGATCGGCTTCCATACCCTTCCACTTCGGCTTGGCCCACTGCATTGTTGCCGGAGCCTTGTCGCCGAGTTCGGGGCTGTAGACCTTGGCGCGAATGACAGCGTGCGGGCAAACCATGACGCATTTGCCGCACTGGATGCAGAGGTCCTTGTCCCACACCGGGATAAATTGCGCGATGTTGCGCTTCTCCCACTGTGCGGTCGCGGTTGGGAATGCGCCGCCGGCGGGAATGGCGCTGACTGGAAGCAGGTCGCCACGGCCGGCTGCAATTTCGCCCAGCACGTTGCGGACGAACTCCGGAGCCTTGCTGGAAATGGACGGAATGAGATCGAAGTTCGAGGAGGCGGCTGTCGGCAATTCAACCTTGTGGAGATGCGCGAGTGCCGCGTCTACAGCGTCGAAATTTTTTTGCACCACCGCTTCGCCGCGCTTGCCGTAGGTCTTCTTGATGGCCTTCTTGATCTGCGCGATGGCCTCTTCGCGCGGCAATACGCCGCTGATGGCGAAGAAGCAGGTCTGCATGATGGTGTTGATGCGTGTTCCCATTCCGGCATCGCGCGCCACTGTGTAGCCGTCGATTACGTAGAACTCGATCTTCTTGCGCAGCATCTCTTCCTGCGTCGATTTGGGAAGCTTGTCCCAGACTCCGGCGGCGGAGTACGGCGAGTTGAGCAGGAAGACCGCCCCGGGCATGGCTGCTTCAAGCACGTTCATCTTCTCGAGGAAGCTGAAGTTGTGGCAGGCCACGAAACTAGCGCGCGTGATCAGGTAGGTGGAGCGGATCGGGTTCGGGCCGAAGCGCAGGTGCGAGGTAGTCATCGAGCCGGACTTCTTGGAGTCGTAAACGAAGTAGCCCTGCGCGTAGTTGTCTGTCTCGCTGCCGATGATCTTGATGGAGTTCTTGTTGGCGCCGACGGTTCCGTCAGAGCCGAGCCCGTAGAAAAGCGCGCGAACTGTCTTGGGATCTTCTGTGGAGAACGTCGGATCATACGAAAGGCTGCTGTGCGAGACGTCGTCGTCAATGCCGATGGTGAAATGCTTTTTCGGCGTGGTCTTGTTGAGTTCGTCGAAGATGCCCTTGATCATCGCAGGGGTGAATTCCTTCGACGAGAGGCCATAGCGACCGCCAATGATGGAGGGCATTGCAGCGAACGGCAGCGTCTCGGCGTGCTCGGCAAGAACGGTGACGACATCCTGATAGAGCGGCTCGCCTGCTGCACCGGGGTCCTTGCAGCGATCGAGCACGGCGATGGACTTGACCGTCGCGGGTAGCGCGTTGATGAAGGCTGAGGCGTCGAAGGGGCGATAGAGGCGAACCTTCAGCAGGCCGATCTTCTCGCCATTCTTGACCATGGCATCGACGGCTTCTTCGGCCGCTTCAGCACCGGAACCCATGATGATGATGACGCGTTCCGCATCGGCAGCTCCGTAGTAATCGAAGAGGTGATAGGCGCGGCCAGTCTGCGCTGCAACGCGATTCATGACTGACTGCACAATACCCGGAACCGCTTCATGCCAGGGGCTGCAGGCTTCGCGCGCCTGGAAGAAGACGTCGGGATTTTGCGCGGAACCGCGAAGCACGGGGCGATCGGGGCTGAGGGCGTTCTGACGGAACTGGATGATGTATTTGTCGTCGACAACCGCGCGAATGGTTTCGTCGCTGATGGGGATGATCTTGCCGACTTCGTGCGAGGTGCGGAATCCGTCGAAGAAATGGATGAACGGAATGCGTGACTCAAGGGTGGCGATCTGCGCAACGAGGGCCATGTCGGCCACTTCCTGCACGGAGTTCGACGCCAGCATCGCCCAGCCGGTCGAGCGGCAGGCCATGACGTCGGAGTGATCGCCGAAGATCGACAGCGCGTGCGTTGCCAGGGTACGCGCCGTCACGTGCATGGTGGCCGGCGTCAACTCACCGGCGATCTTGTACATGTTGGGGATCATCAGGAGCAGGCCCTGAGAGGCCGTAAAAGTGGTGCCAAACGCACCGGCCTGCAGTGCGCCATGGAGCGCGCCAGCGGCGCCGCCTTCGCTCTGCAACTCTTCAACGATGGGCAATGCGCCCCAGATATTCTTCTTGCCTTCCGAGCGCCACTGATCGGCCCACTCGGCCATCGGCGACGAGGGGGTAATCGGGTAGATTGCGACAACTTCGGAGAGTCGATAGGCTACGGAGGCCGCGGCCTCGTTCCCATCTAAAATCACCATTTTCTGTTCACTCATTCGCTTTGCCTCATGACGCGGCCTGCGGAGAAAAACCGCTACGAGGAGTCTCTGCTTTGAGGCGTTTAGCGGCTGTGATGAGAGACACAGGGGGACCCTGCTTTACCACATCATGAAATAACGTTCACATTGCACGAAGGTGATTTTGATGGCGGGTTGAGTTTCGCCCTCGCTGCGTTCACTCGGACAAAGAGGCTGCCCGATGCACAAATTCGCAAGTGAAAACAGCAGGAATGTATCCCTGACCTCGAGATTGCGTTGTGATTCACCGCGAAAACCTTTGATCTGATGATTTCATCAAAGCCATAGTTGTTCATTTACAAGGGATCTGAGACTGTCGGGTTGGCCGCCAGCGCCGCTTCCCCGTTAAAGATGCGAGCTAAAAATAAAGGAGGATAAGTGGGTAAATTCAAATATTTATTGTTAATCGTTGTCGCTGCTCTTTGTTTTGCAGCTTCAGCTCAAAAGGCACAGGCACAAATCGCCGTTCAAATCGGACCGCCGCCGGTCTGCCCATACGGCTATTTCGACTATCCACCTTATGAGTGCGCGCCGTATGGATACTACGGGCCCGAGTGGTTTTCGGGAGGCGTCTTCATCGGCGCAGGACCGTGGTTCCATGGCCCCGCTCATTTCTGGGGCCATGTTGATAACCATTACGATCACAATGATGGCTGGCACGGTGAGTATCCGCCGCGCGGTGAGCACTTCGACGCGCATCATCAGCCAGAGCATGTCGAGCATTTCAGCGGCAACGAAATGCGCGATGGCCACGGCCACTCGAACCTCGGTGCAGCGCACGAACACGGCGAACGCCCGCACTGATCGCAACGGCGCCCAGGCGGATCGCGAAGATGAGAGCCTGGGCGTCTCTCTGTCTACTCTGCTGGCTTCCAGTTCGCATGCGGACGCGCGACCACATACATCTCCGCCCCGATCTGCGAGAAGAGCCCGTATCGGTCGCCCTTGGGATCGGCACCGGCCGGATGGGTGACGTAGAGGTCGAAGTGCGTCCGATCGGGAATGTAGGTGAAGTGGGCATTGGCGTTCAATGCGCTCAGTACGGCCTCCATCTTGTGCGCGGCACCATCCAGGTAGAACGTGTCGGCGGTTCCAACAAAGACGTGAATCTTGCCACGTAGCTGTGGACCGCGCTGTGCCCATGTCGTCTGCACAATGTGCGCGAGGTCGTAGTGATCGTGCCAGTAGGCAATTACCGCGGGATCGACATCTCCGGTATTACGATCGAACATCGGCAGCGGCCGGCCGTCCGGTCCACGTGGCGAGAAAACCCACTCGAAGGATGCGATCTGCCCGCCATACGGGCCTAGGACGCGCTCGTTCTTCGCATATTCTTCAAAACTGGCCATCACCTTTTCGTGATCGCGAATGATCGGATAAGGCGTTCCGTCGGGGCGCTTGTAAACATTGGCGTGCGGCGCGTAGAGATCGATGCTGCTGAATTCGTGAAAATCGCTAGGATCGGGTGACGTTGACCAGGTGCCTCCGAAGATCGACGGGTAGTCTATCTGCAACTGAAGGGTTGCCCATCCGCCTGAGGAGTGGCCCTGCAAAAAGCGGCCGCTGGGGCGCGCGTCCATGCGGTACTTCTTCTCAAGATAAGGAATGTATTCGGTCGTGAGCGCGGTGCCCCACGGGCCGTTGTTCACCGAGTCGTCGAATTCATGGGTTCCGGTGGGGCACGACTCGTCGAGCATGACCCAGATCATGGGCGGCAGCTTGTTTTTCGCCATCAGATTCGATATGCAGCCCGCCGAAGTATCTGGCTCCCTGCAGATCGCCTCCAAAGCCGTGCGTCCAGTAGACCGTGGGATAGCGCAGCTTGGAGTGCTGATCGTAATCCGGCGGCGTAATGACCCACGCGCGAACGTGGATGGGCCGGCCCGCAAACGCAGTCAGCGCGGGGCTAACGAAGTCTTCGAGATGGGCGTTCTTCTCGAATCCCGGAGGGTCTGGACGACTGGGGCGCTGGGGCACAACATCGTTGAGCGTGAATGCCGGCTCATCGCCCTGGCCGGGCGTGAATGATGCGAGCGAGACGACATCGCTGGTGAGATCGCCCGCGCTGCGGCCGCTGTAGTTGTAGCTGTGGTTCACATCGAGCACGGCCTGCGCCTGGTAGTCGCCCGGCTTCAACGACGAAAACTCGGCGGGAAAGGCGACGTCGTCTGTGTCGACGTCGACAGATGCTCCGGCGGCGATGTCCGAGACTTCCTTTGCAGCCACGTAGACCGCAGTTGGCGCGAAGGGGTTCTCATCGACATCCTTCGCTCCCGTTCCTGCCGTCAGAAAAATCAGCATGCGCCCGGAGACCGGCGTAGTGAACTTCGGTCCAACGGTTACACGGAAGAAGAGATGTTGTGGCTGCTGCGCGGAGCCGACGAGCGCACAGAGGGCGAGTGCAAGGGCGAGAAAGAGCTTTCGGGGAATGTGCATTGTGAAGAATTGTATGGGGCTGCGCGCTGGGTCAGCAATCCAAAGTCGCCGCGGCGCGCGGTCGTTCAGCGTCACTCAGATCCGCCCGAACCCGGATGTGAGCCATCGATGTGGTCTCAGATGTTCCAGCCAATCACAAACTAATGTGCCGAGCCAAGGTAAGCTCGTTGGCAATTGGAAGCCCACGAAGAATCCTATGGTTCCGAATTATCGATGGAATGCACATGTTTTTCGCAGGGTCGCGCTCTCTCGACGGGTATACCCGGAGATAAAGGCTATATTTGTAATTACAAATATAGAGTGATATTATTCCAATATTGGAGTGGAGTAAATGACTGCTGCCGCTACCATACCGCAAATCGCAGGCTATCGGTTCGACGTTTCGGCGAATCTGTCTGACCCCTCCACGAGAAGGCGATTGAGCGCCGTCGGGATCAAAGCCTTCCTCCGGATTGCCGAGAGATGGAATGTAAAGGACCAGGATGCACGGGAACTTCTCGGTGGCATTTCGTCCGGAACGTTCTATGGTCTGAAGAAAACGCCTGATGCGCGAGCTCTCGATCAGGATACATTGACTCGCATCTCTCTTCTCATCGGCATATTCAAGGCGCTCAACATCCTCTACAGCCAGCGTCTCGCTGATGCATGGGTGACGCTTCCGAACAGCAATCCGATGTTTCGTGGTTCGGCACCTCTGGCATATATCCTGCGACTTGGTCAGCCCGGGATGATGCGGGTACGACAGCTATTGGACGCCCGCCGCGGAGGCCAGTGATACCGCCCGTCCATGAGTGCTCATTTCAGGACACTCATCGCCTGATCCCTTCGAAGTACAGCCCAGAAGGTAGCGTTCTGGGTGAGCTCAGCAACAACGACAAGGAACTGCGAGAGCTCATTGAGTTGGATGGCGCTACCAACGCCAGACTCTTAGGGGAAGCGGGGTTGCTGCCGGACATAGGTGTCCACGAACTTCTCTACGGAGTCGCCTATAGCGAGATCGTGAACGCAGCGTTTACCCATGCCGCACCGGATGGCGGAAGGTTCAACAACGGCAGGCGCGGCGCCTGGTACTCCGCTCTTGAACAAGAAACGTCCATCGCCGAAGTCTCCTTTCATAAAATCGAGCAACTCAAAGAAGTGGACTGGAAGTTCGAAGAGATCTCCACTTACGACGACTATCTTGCTGACTTCGCGGTGAGCTTTCACGATCTTCGAGGCAAGAATCCAAGGCTTCGCAAGTATCTCAAGCGCAGCCCGGTGCCTCAATGCTATCGAGACTCTCAACACTTGGCTCAGGATCTGATAGAACGCGGCTCCAACGGGATTGTGTTCCCGAGCGTACGGCGTGATGGCGGGACATGCATCGCCTGCTTTCGTCCTGCGCTCGTCTATCATGTGCGCCGGGCCAGTCGTCTCGAGCTTCGCCTCAACGCAACGGCCGGTTTCTCTTCAGTTCGCGTTCGGAAGGTGAAGATTCCCACCTTGTAGCCGACGCTTATGGAATCCGTGGAGTAAAGCTGCATCTGGGAGTGGGGTCCGTGCGGCTTCGTTCATCATTCTTCAAGTCAGTCATAGACCGGTTCATCTGGTGTGGCGAGAAGAAAAAAGCGCGTTCCAGCATCAGACTCGGATGCACAGGTTTGGCCAGCACCTCGAACTGGTAACCCTTTCTGCCGGCCTCTTCCAGCAGCATCGCCGTGTTGGCATGCCCCGAGAAAAGAAGCACATGGCAGCAGGGGTAGTTGGCCTTGATCACGATCGCGAGATCGATTCCGTTCATCTCCGGTAACATCACATCCAGAATCGCCAGATCTGGACGCCACTCCGCAATTACCTCAATGGCCTGCTCGGCCGAGTAAGCGACGCGCATTTCGTAATGTTGCAGTTGAAAAATCAGCACCAGAGTATCGGCGATCGCCGCTTCGTCATCAACGATCAGAATCCTCCGCTTGATCTTTCGACTCATCATTCCTCGCGCGTTGCCCCGCTCGGATGCGACGGATCCCGAATCCTTGTTGGGCGGAATTGAACTCGATGAGTCAAACTTGTGAAGCGATGCTCCGCTGTTTTGCCTCGGACCGCTCAGTCCGGCGATCGTCCCGTCCGCGATCTCGTCCATCCCCCTTGCCGCGGTCAGTTGCGTAACGCTGCTCCCCATAGTGACTTACGATGCGCAGGAGAGCCAGCTGGTACATCTCGGTCGACGAGAAATCGTTGATTTCATTGAAGCAATTGCAATCACTCAATGAGTTGCAGAGCATTCATAAACGCCGCAGATGGTTGAACTTGAAGTCAAGTCCGGAGAATGCGCTATCTCAAGAACTTCCAACTGCCAATTGGCGGCGGGTTCAAATGCGGACAGGCTTATTCGGCGCGCAAGGCATCGGTTGGATTCACCGAGGCGGCTCGACGCGCGGGCAGGAAACTGGCCGCCAGCGAAGCGGATCCGAGAACGAGAGCAACAGCAGCCAGGGTTGCGGCGTCCCACGCCTGTACACCAAACAGCAACTTGCCCATCAACATCGACGCGCCGACCGCACAAACAAGGCCTATGCCGACACCGGCGAGAGTAAGCCATCCAGCCTGGCGCATCACCATCTTGTAGACTGTGCTGCGTTGTGCGCCGAGCGCCATGCGCACGCCGATTTCGCGGGTTCTCTGGCTCACAGAGTAAGCGATAACGCCGTATAGGCCCACCACTCCAAGGACCAGCGCGATGAAGGCAAAGCCGGCGACGATCCACGTTGCGAAGCGATGGAGAAGGGCGGACTGGGTACCGCTGATCTGATCGGCCATCGTAATTTCACCGTAGGTTCCGAGGCTGGGATCAACCTGGTGAATTGTCTTGATGACTTCAGGGAGGATCGCCTGCTCGTCGCCAGCCGTTCGAATTGCGATTGCAATGTTCGTATCGGGACCGTAGTACATGGCCTCGTATTCAGCCGGCCACTGTTCGTCGTCGAGGCCGCCTTCGCGAACATTGCCGATGACGCCAATGATCTCGCGCATCGTTTTGGGATCGAGACTGCCATTGGCGATCTTCTTTCCGATTGGGTCTTCGCCCGGAAAGTATTTTTGCGCGAGAGCTTCGTTGATGACGATTTTTTGCGATTTGGATGCGTCATCGTCTTCCGTGAAAAGCCGGCCACGAATGAGGCGCGCTTTGAGGGTGGGCAGATAACCGGGGCTCACGTCGCGCTCGTCCACTTCGTTGTGCTCGCCGTGAAAGGGCTTGCCGACGATGCGAATCCAGTCGGTATCGCAGAGGCATTGGACGGGTAGGTCGCTCGTCATACCGACAGACTCAACTCCGGGAAGTGCAGAAAGGCGGCGCGTGATTTCGCGGAGCAGGGCCACTCGTTGTTCAGGCTTGTGGTAAGAGGCATCGGGCGCGACCATCTGCAGAGTCGCGAGATGCGTCGCTTCGAAACCGAGATCGACGTGAAGGAGGCGATAGAAGCTCTTTCCCAGCAGACCGGCGCCCACGAGAAGGACGACGGCGACTGCGAGTTCGACGACGACGAGATTGGCTCCCATGCGACGCCAGAATCGGCCAGCCGCGCCGCGACCACCGTCGCTAAGACCGATGCGGATGTCCTGGAAGGAGAGGCGAAGGATGGGCGTGAGGGCCATGAGCGCAGCTGCGAGAACAGCAACGGCCGCAGCAAACAGGATAGGGTGCGAGTGCAGGCCGACGCGACTGAGGAAGGGCACGGAGTCGGCCATCGATTTCGGTATGAGGCTCTTCAGGATCGTCATGGTCCACGCCGCAGCAGCAAGGCTGGCGAGACTTCCGGCTGCAGCCAGGAGCAGCCCCTCGGTCACGAATTGGCGGCTGAGGCGCGCCGATGTGGCCCCCAGAGCTCCGCGCACTGCGATCTCGCGGCGACGCGATTCAGACCTGACGAGGAGCAAACTTGCGACGTTGACCGATGCGATGAGAAGCAGCAGACCGGAGGCCGCGAGCAAGGTAAGCAGGACCGGGCGAATCTGGCCGACGATAATTTGCGAAAGGGGCTGCACTTCCGCGCCCTGTCCCTGATTCGAACCGGGATATTGGACGGCCAACTGTGCAGCGATAGCTTTCATGTCTTCGAGAGCTGCGTAGGGCGTAACTCCATCGCGAAGGCGGCCGATGGCGAAGAGGTTGTGGCAACTGCGGCGTTGCTCGCAGCCGCTATTGTCGAGCAGCGGAACGTAGAGCTCGGCGGTGGCGCGCGGGGCGAACTCAAAACTGCGGGGAAGGACGCCGACGATGGTGTAAGCGCTTCCGTCGAGGGTCAACGACTGCCCGATGACGTCGCTGCGGCTGCCGAATCTTCTCTGCCAAGCTCCGTGGGTGAGAATTACAATCTTTGCGCCGCCGGGGCGGTCTTCGCCAGCGTGGAAGTCGCGGCCAAGCATGGGGCGGACGCCCAGAGTTTGAAAGAAGCCATCGGAAACGCGCGCGGCGGGCACTGGCTCGGAGCCGGAGGAGCTACGCAAAAGAAAGCCCGTTCCTGTGTAGGCCTGAAGCGAACTGAAGGAGTGGTTGAGACGCTTCCAGTCGTCGTAGTCGGCGCGGGAGAGGTTGGACCGGGTGATCATGGCGCTCTTTTCGCCCACATCCATCAGGCGATTGGGAGCGAAATAGGGCAACGGCTGAATCAGCGCAGCATCGACAAAGCTGAAGATTGCGACGCTCACGCCCATGCCGAGGGCGAGGATGAAGATGGCGGTGAGCGCGAAGCCGAAGTTGTGGCGCAGTTGGCGCAGTGCAAAGCGCAAATCTTGCGTGACGGTCTCCCATCGAAAGGAAACAAAGCTGAGGCTCTGTTCTCGCAGCTGAGTGGCATTGCCAAACTGACACATGGCCGCGAAGTGAGCTTGATGCGTGGGCAGTCCGGCGGCGATGAAGTCTTTCTCCGCTTGTTCGCGGTGGAAGGTCATCTCTTCGTCGAGTTCGCTGCGAAAGCGATTGCGGTGAAACAGGAGATCCATCTTTTTTGCCACTTGCGCGATGAAGCTCACGGTGCGACCTCCCGCAGACGATGTGTTGAAGAACGATTTCGGTTTACTCAGCCCGCAGGGCTTCGGCCGGGCTAACCGACGCAGCGCGGCGCGCCGGGAGAAAGCTTGCAAGCAGGGCAGCAGCGGCCAGAAGCGCGGCCACAGCCGCCAGCGTTGGCGCATCCCATGCCCGCACGCCGAAGAGCAGATTGCGCATCAGCAGCCCCGCCGGAACAGACACGACCAGTCCGAGGCCGACACCGATGGCGATAAGCCATCCGGCTTCAATCAGCACCATCCCGTAGACAGTGCGTCGAGCGGCGCCCATGGCCATGCGAACGCCGATCTCCCGCGTCCGCTGGCTGACGGAATAGGCGATGACTCCATAAAGACCAACGACGCCCAGCAGCAGCGCCATCGCGGCGAATCCACCGACGATCCACGCGGACGAGCGATGCAGATAGGTTGAGGGAGCATCATGAATCTTCTCGTCCATAGTCATCGGATCGTAGATGGCCATGCCGCTGTCGATGGATCGCAGTGCAGATTCGACTGCGGGCAGCATGGCTCGCTCATCCTGGGCGGTGCGCACGAGAACCACGAAGCTACTGCTTGGATTCTGGACGAAGGGAACGTACATCGCTCCGCGCGGCGCAGCATCGAGTTGGCCTTCCTGAATGTCGTTGATGAGACCGACGATTAACATCGCAGGGTCCTTGGGTCCGCCGAACGTGATCTGTTTGCCGACCGGATTCTCCCCGGGGAAATACTGTTTAGCCAGAGCCTGATTCACGATAACGACCTTTGCACTGGAGGCATTGTCGATGTCGGCGAAATAGCGACCGCTCACGAGCGTCGTGCGAAGAGTCGTCATGTAACCGGTGCTCACGAGGCGGATCGCAACTTCGTTGTGTTCCCCGTGATAGGGGCGGCCCACAATGCGAAATCCAGTCGTCCAATCGGCATCTTCGATGGGCAACTTGGTGGTGATGGCAGCGGACTTTACGCCTGGAAAGTTGGCGAGAGATCTCACAATGGTACGGCCTAGCGCCGCCTGCTTTTCGTTATTGTTGTACTTCTCAGGTTGTGCGTTGATGTGCACTATCGCAATATGGTCGGGTCGCAGTCCGATATCGATGTGCATCAGGCGATAGAAGCTCTTACCCAGCAAACCTGCACCCGTCAGAAGTACCACCGCAGTCGCGAGTTCGATTACGACAAGCCTCGAACCAAAGTGACGCCAGACGATTCCCGCGGCGCCGCGTCCGCCTTCCGACAGGCCTTCACGAATCTCGCTGAATCGCAGGCGCAAGATCGGAATGAACGCAAACAGCGCCCCTGCGAAAACCGCAAGTACTATGGCAAATGCAAGAACCCGGGCATTCAAACCGAGGTTGTGCAGGAAGGGCATGGCGGCCATCATGTCTTTGGGAATGAGCGTGGCAAGCATGCGCATCGATTTCTCTGCGCATGCGACTCCCAGAATGCATCCGATGGATGCCAGCAACATGCCCTCAGTGATGAATTGGCGAACGAGGCGACGAGGCGACGCCCCTAACGCTCCGCGAACGGCCATTTCGCGCCTGCGGCTTTCCGTACGCACGAGCAGGAGACTTGCCACATTCACGCTGGCGATCAATAGAAGAAGACCCGCGCCACTCAGCACCGTCAGCAGAATTGGGCGGATGTCTCCGACAATTACATCGGTCAAAGGCAGCATAAAGGCCCGTTGATCGCGATTGGAATCGGGATATTGACGTTCCAACTGCTGCGCGACTGCCTTGATGTCTGCAAACGCCTGAGAGAAGGTCACGCCGTCCTTGAGACGGGCCACTCCAAACAGTCCGTGGCAACCTCGGCAAGAGTTAGGCTTCAGAATCGCCCAGAAATCCGCAGGCTCCGCAGGCGCAAAGCTGAAATCGCGCGGCAGGACTCCGATAATGAGGTAAGGATCACCGTCCAGGACAACGCTCTGCCCGAGCACGTTGGGACTTCCGCCGTAACGTTTTTGCCAGGTTCCATAGGTCAGCAACGTGGTGCGCGGCGCTTCGGGGCGATCTTCGCCGTAATAGAAATCGCGCCCCAGAATCGGCTTCACGCCGAGGGTACGGAAAAAGCCATCGCTGACCCGGGCGCCATCCGTCTGCCGAAGCCCATCAGGCGTTTTCATCATGAAACCGTACGGCGCAAATACGTTCAGCGATTGGAACACTTTGTTGTCGCGTTTCCAATCGAGGTAATCGGGATAGGACAGATGAAAGCGCGGGCCAAGCGGAATGCTCTCGAAGAGCTGCACGAGGCGCGCGGGATCCTGGTACGGCAGCGGCTGGATCAGGGCTGCATCGACAAAGGCGAATATAGCCACGCTGGAGGCAATGCCAAGCGCAATAATCAGGATTGCCGTCGCAGCGAAGCCTGGATTTTTACGCAACTGACGCAGTGTAAATCGAAGATCCTGCAGGACTGTTTCCCAGCGGAATGCGATGAAGCTGTGACTCTGCTCCATGATTTGCGTCGTGTTGCCGAATTGATGCGCCACCGCCGAGTGAGCTTCCTCTGAGGAGACACCGGACGCAACCAGTTCCCTTTCAGCCTGTGCACGATGAAAGGCCATCTCTTCGTCGAGTTCGCTGCGGAAACGATTGCGACGGAAGAGAATGGAGAGCTTCTTTGCGAAGAGTGTGATCGGGTTCATCCTGGCCTCCGGTGATTCAGGCGAACAGTGATTGAGATGAAGAGCTGACAAGTGCAGGATCGAAGACTTCAAGCAGGTTCGCTCAGAACTCGTCCAATGGCAGCGATCATCTGCTCGAATTGCGAAACTTCGAGTCCCAACTGCTTGCGGCCAGCAACGGTGAGCGTGTAAAAGCGCGCTCGGCGATTCGTCTCAGTCATCTTCCATTCGGCTTTGACCCAGCCTTGCAGCAGGAGGCGCTGCAGGGCGGGATAAAGCGAGCCTTCTTCCACCGTCAGCACATCGTCGGAGAAACGTTTGATGGATTGGGCGATGCCGTAACCGTGTAAGGGTGCTCGGGTCAGGGTCTTGAGGATGAGCATGTCGAGAGTGCCGGGGAGCAGGTCCGGTTTCTTCATGCGTCTATGTATAGGTTATCTATGGATAGGAAGTCAAGGGGGGGCGGTAGTCAGTGATCAGTGGTCAGTGGGTCCATAAGCCGAGGGCGGCCACCCTAGATTTTCGTCTGATCACTGTTCACTGATCCCTGACCACTGTTTTTTTAGTGTTTGGCGTACATCTCCATCACGTCTTTGCGGAGGGCGAGACGGCTGTCGTTGCGGGTGTAGAACATGTGTCCGCCGGGGAATTCGTGCACCGAGACTCGTGTGGGGTCGCCCATCACCGGCATTTGATCGACGGTAAGCACGGAGCCCATGAAGGGGCACGACAGGTCGTTCCAGCCGTGGACGATCATGACGCGCAGTTTGGGGTCGGCGGCGACGGCTTCGCGCAGATCGGGCACGGAGCCGCGGCGAAGTTCGGCGTCGCGATCCCACAGACGATTGACTTCGAAGGAGAGCGCATTGTAGCGGGCGTCGACTTTCCAGCCAACGGTGCGGGTAACGAAGTCGACCATTGCGGTGGTGAGCGGAGCAATGATGCTGGCGAGGATGGGATCGTTGGCGCGCTGCTCGGGAGCGAACGGGAATGGATCGAAGGATGTCACGTTGGAGTCGTAAACCGAGCCGAGCTTGCCTTCTTCGCGATGCACCTCGCGGAGATACGCGCCGGTTTCGATGCGGCCGCCGGAAAACTTCACGAATACGGGATCGAGGCCGGTGAGTTCGGTGACGTGGGCAATCATCTTCTGTGTAGCCCCTTCGTCGGCGCGGCCCTTGAGCAGTGTGGTCGCGTATTCACCCTGGGTATAGGCAATAACGTCGGCCATCGCTTCGGGCGTGAGCTTCTTTTCACGTTCTAGATGGGCCGCTGTGATCGAAGGCAACGTCATCATCCAGGGCAGCGGAGAGAGGTCGCCATCGTTTTCGATGGTGGGGTTGAGATAGGGCGAGACGAGAACGACACCGTTCATCGCCACGCCGAGCTGCGACTGCAGGTAATGGGTGATGCGTGGGCCGCGGAAGCCGCCATAGCTTTCGCCGACGAGGTATTTCCGGGAACTGAGGCGATCGTTCTTCACGAGCCAGTCGTAGACAATGCGCGATAGGTATTGGATGTCGGGTTCGGTGCTGTAAAACAGCTTTTTGCTCTCGGCTTCCGACACTTTGGATCGGCTGAAGCCAGTGCCGATGGGGTCGATGAAGACGAGGTCTGTGAAGTCGAGCCATGTGCCCGGATTATCGACGAGATTGATGGGATCAGAGGGGCTGTCACCTTCGTTGCCAGCATCGAGGTGCTTGGGGCCGATGGCTCCGAAGTTCAGATAGACAGAGGCTGCGCCGGGTCCGCCGTTGAAGGCGAAGGTGACGGGACGGTTGGCGCCTTCCATGGTGTAAGCGGTGACGACGACCTCTCCAGCAACTTTGCCATCGCTGTCGCGAACAGGCAGCGCGCCGACGGTGACGGTGTAGTGCAGGGTTTTGCCGTCGAGTTCGATGGTTTGCTGAGCGTGCGCCTCAGGTGGCAGAGGCGGAAATGCGGATTTGTCGTCGGCAGGCTTTTGGGCGTTCTTGTCCTTGTCCTTGTCGGTTGCGGCAGGCGCCTTGTCGGCCTGCGCCATTGCGCGCACAGGTGCGATCCCAAGGCACAGAAGAGCGCACGCCAGAAGAACCGGGCGTGCGGGGAAGGTCATCAAATGTCGAGAGCTCATGCGAATACAATACATGCAGCGATTGCCGTTTCGCTTCAGTCCCCCGCCTTCCTATCCTTCGAAAGAAGATAAATATGTCCTGTCGAATCGGCTACTGGATCTGTACCGGATTACTGGCGCTCTGGCTTGTGCCGAGTGGCGTCCTCGACATTCTTCGTGTGCCGGGAGTGGTTGAGATTCTCAGCCACCTTGGGTATCCCGCCTATGTAGGAGTGATTCTTGGAGTCGGAAAGCTGTTGGCGATTGCAGCAATCCTGACGCCGCAAACGCGCCTCCTCCGTGAATGGGCATACGCGGGAATGACGTTCGATCTGATCGGAGCTTTCATCTCTCATGCGGTTGTGCGCGATCCGCTGCGGGTTGCGTTTATCCCTCTGCTTGTGCTGGGACTGGCCGCGGGGAGCTACTTTCTCAGGGCAGACCACCTGCGGTTGCGATCAGTGTGATTCTGCCGGGGGGTGGCCCCAAACGAGCGCGATGATTTAACCTCGAATTCGGCATGAAACTTACGTTCCGCTTAATTGCACCTATTGCCGTGGCCGCCTTTACCGCGGCCGCGAGCGCGCAGGAAACAACGAAGCCTGTGGAGCCCGCTCTGCCGGACGCGCCACAGGCCACCGCCGCAGCGATGATTCGTCCCAATGGTCCCACCGTCGTAATGGACACGTCGATGGGGCGGATCACTTGCCAGTTCTTTCAGAAGGAAGCTCCGAAGACGGTGGCAAACTTCATTGCGCTCGCTCAGGGAACAAAGGACTGGACCGATCCCCAGACTCAGAAGAAGATGCACAACAAACCGCTGTATGACGGGACAATCTTCCATCGCGTAATTCCGGAGTTCATGATCCAGGGCGGCGACCCAGCAGGCACTGGCGCGGGCGATCCCGGATTCACGTTTGAGGATGAATTCAATCCGGACCTGAATTTCGATGTGCCGGGGCGGCTGGCGATGGCGAATTCCGGACCGAACACGAATGGCAGCCAGTTCTTCATCACCGAGGTGCCCACAGAGCATCTGAACCAGCACCATACGATCTTTGGACAATGCGATGAGCCGAGCATTAATGTGGTCAAGACGATTGCTCGTGTCGAGCGCGATCCAAATGACAAGCCGGTGACGCCGGTGGTGCTGAAGAAGGTGACGATCATTCCGGAAGGACAGGCTGTTCCACCGGCGCCGGGAGCAACTGCGCCGCCTCCGGCTGCACCTCAACAATAGATGGGACGGACCGCAAGCAGGCCGGTGCCTTCCGACCTTCATTTCACTTTGAATTCCAACAATAGTTAGGAGTTTTCTATGGCACTTGCATCAGGAACCTACGCAACCCTCAACACGAGCGAAGGAAAAATTGTTGTTCGCCTCTTTGAATCGGAAGCGCCGATCACCGTGAAGAACTTCATCGAACTTGCGGAAGGCAAGAGGGAGTGGACACATCCTTCAACGCGCGCTAAATCGACGGACAAGCTTTTTGACGGAACGATTTTTCATCGCGTCATTCCCGACTTCATGATCCAGGGCGGCGATCCGACGGGCACGGGCATGGGCGGCCCGGGATATCGCTTTGAGGATGAGACGAAGGGATCGAAGCACAAGTTCGACAAGGCGGGCAAACTGGCCATGGCCAATTCAGGCCCCGGAACGAACGGGTGCCAATTCTTTATCACTGTTGCACCGACACCGTGGCTGACAGGCAATCACACGATATTCGGCGAGGTAGTCGAGGGGCAGGATATCGCCGACAAGATTTCGAAGGTTCCGCGGGGCGGCCAGGATAAGCCCAAGACGCCGGTGGTGCTTGAGTCGGTAACGATTGAGCGCGTGGCTTGACCACAGTTGTCAGAGATCAGTGTTCAGTGATCAGTTTGGCTCCGCAGATCTCGATGATCGCGGGGCCAAATTTTTCTGCCTTCGTTGGGCCGATACCGTCGATCTCGAGAAGTTGGCGCGGATTGCTGGGACGAGCGAGGGCAACTGCTGTGAGCGTTCGGTCGTGCAGAACGCAATAGGGTGGTACCTGCAGACGCTTTGCTTCACCGGTGCGCCACTCTTTGAGACGCGTCGCGAGTGCTGCTCCTTCGACGGATAAAGATAGCGTGTCGGATTCGTTATTAGAGCGCGGAATTCGAACAGAGGAGCGATCTGCTTCAGCGCTGGAATAAGCCGCATCGCGTTTTGAACTTTTTCGGATACGCTTCTGGTTTGTGGGTTCGGCAAACTCTTCTGCAATGCCGTCGCTGATGAGCAATTCGACATGCGCGGTGGAGCGGGTGTCGAGACCGGCTTCGCTGAGTCTGACTTTGCGGTAGTGACGAACTTCACCATCTTTTTCGTATTCGGCGTTTTCGATGACGATGAGACGAGCACGAGTCATGGCGTCGAGTACGGAGTCAAATTCGTCGCGGGTGATCCTACCGGTATGATCGACGGATTTTTGCAAGGTGCCGGCTGCTTTGTAATCGACGGGCCGAAGTTCATCGAGGATCGAGTCGACGAGTGAGCGCTCGGCATCGGTGGCGCGGCGAAACAGCCGCAAGACGGCTCCTGCAGGATCGCAGATATCGCAGATACCGCAAGATTGTGCTGCGTCCTCTTCATCGCCGAAGTGACGGACGAGGGCGGCCATGCGGCATTCACTCGATGTTGTGAAGCGCAGGACTTTTTCGAATTGCTCGGCGCGATGCTGGGCCTGAATGGAGTAGGTCTTCTTCCAGCCGGAGGCGCCAAGGGTGACGTTGCCGGCGAAGTCGACGCGGGCTCCGCCGTGGATTTCGAGTTTCTCGAGAGCCTTGTCGAATTCCTCTTCGGTCAGTTTCGAAGCTGCGCGCAGATCGTCGATGGATGCAGCATCATCGCCAAGTGTGCGGAAGATCTGGTGGAGATGGTCTGTCGGCGGGTAGTCGCGATTGAGGAAAAATCCGTGGGTACGCTGGTCGGCGTAGGAGTGCATCAGAAAGGTGCGGGCGGCGGCGCCGTCACGGCCGGCGCGGCCAATTTCCTGGTAATAGCCCTCGAGGGTACCGGGGAGGCCGGCGTGAATGATGGTGCGGATGTCGGACTTGTCGATGCCCATGCCGAAGGCGATGGTGGCGACGACGACTTCAAGCTGGCCGCACTGGAAGGCACTCTGCACGCGTTCGCGGGTTTCGGCATCGAGACCGGCGTGGTATGCAGCGGCGGGCATCAGTTGAGATAACTCCTCGGCGAGGCTTTCGGCTTGCTTGCGCGAGGTTGCGTAAACGATGGCGGGGCGGCGATTGCGCTGAGACAAGAGCCCGCAGATGGCGCGGGAGCGCTGTGGGACTGGCAATTCGACGACTTCGATAGCCAAGTTGTGGCGACGGAAGCCGTGGATGAATCTTGCGGGGGAGTTCATGCCGAGTTGCGCAGTGATGTCGGCTTGCACGGTCGGCGTCGCAGTGGCAGTGAGGGCGAGAACAGGTACGGATCCAGAACCGTTGCGCAGAGCCGGTATGTATTGGCCGATCATGCGGTAGTCGGGACGGAAATCATGGCCCCATTGCGAGATGCAATGGGCCTCGTCGATGGCAATGAGCGCGGGCGGGCGCTTGGCAAGCATCTCGGGAAAGCCGGGAACGCGCAGGCGCTCAGGAGCGATGAAAAGGAAGTCGAGTGTGCCGGCGAGATAGTCGACGCAGGCCTGGCGCGAGACAGAGCGGTCGAGGCCGGAGTGAATCCGTGCGACGCGGAGGCCGAGGGCAGCAAGTTTGGCGACCTGGTCCTCCATGAGCGCGATGAGCGGCGAAATCACGAGCGCAGTTCCGCCGAGGGCGATGGCTGGAAGTTGGTAGCAGAGCGACTTCCCTGCCCCGGTGGGCATGACGAGCAGCAGGTCACGCCCTTCGATGGCGGCGCGGCAGACAGCCTCCTGGTTAGCGCGGAAGCTTGCGAACCCGAATGCCGATTGAAGAAGCTGGGTAATGTTTTCCGGATTGGAAGATGTGGTCAAAAAGCAGCGGACCTGATCTGAAATGGTTCCCTGCTTCAACTCTACAGAAGGCTGGAGGAGCGCGTCCCTATGGCTTTCGCAAGATGAAGTAACGAGTCTGGTGCAACGATTCCGGACGCTTTACAATCACATTCCTCAGCAGTTTCCCCGGCCTCAAGGATTTCGGAAATGACGAACAGTCCCGCAGACGCTCCGCATAGGGCCAGCCTGACCGATTATCTTGCCGCTGAGCGCACGCTGCTGGCGTGGATACGCACCGGGTTGGCGATGATGGGATTCGGTTTTGTGGTGGCGCGGTTCGGTTTGTTTCTACAGCAGCTGCATGTTGCGGAAAATCCCGCAGGCACCGAGCATTATGGGTTGGGTTTGTCGTTGTGGTTCGGCACTGCTCTGATTGCACTCGGAGTTCTGGTGAATGTGACTGCCGGATGGCATCACCTGCGCCTGATCAGGCAACTTGACCGTGGCGAGACGAACCATGCCCACGCTACGGCACAGGCTGTCACGGCAGCGTTCCTGCTGGCGCTGGTTGGGATTGCGATGGCGATCTATCTCATCTCCGTTCGGTACACGACGTCGAGTTCTGGAAGCGCGAAGGAGGTCTCCCTTGTCCAACGATAGCGGCATTGTTCAGATTGCCAGCAAGCACTCTGTGGATGAGACGGTACAGAAACTCAAGGACATATTGCAGGCCAAGAGCGTGATGCTGTTCACGGTTGTGGATCACAGCGGCGAAGCGGCGAAGGCCGGTCTGCAGATGCCGAATACGAAGCTGATGATCTTCGGGAGCCCCAAGGCAGGGACGCCGGTGATGCTGGCGGTGCCGAGTATCGCGATCGATCTACCGCTGAAGATCCTGGTCGCGGAAGATGGAGCGGGCAAAGTTTGGATCTCGTACAACAGCCCGCAGTTTCTTGCAGAGCGGCATGGCGTGCCTGCGGAGTTGCTAAAGAATCTGGCGGTGATCGAGGCGCTGGCGAACGCGGCGGCGAACTGACAGGCTACGAATCGAGATAAAAGGCTCTGCGCAATCGATCGCGGGCGACTGCTCGGGAAATAAGGGGGGGTATCCCCATACCCTGTAAGGAAAGTCTCTTCTTTCAATCCTTTACAGCGCTGAGTCGATTGCAAAATCTTCTGCCAATTAGACTTATCCGCAGAGTCCTCTCAGGAAAGGACTTAGCGGTCAAAGTCTAAGCTTGAAATTGGGATTCGCCAGCACAACCCTAGATCTGAGTCTTGTTCCAACCTCACCGAGAATTTGAATTCAGTTTTATTGTGCGCCGAAGGGCTGAAATTATCGGCAAAGTTGCGGCTGTTTCTATTTGCCGTTCTTTAAGGGGATTACAACTGTTGGCGACAGTTGGGTGCTTGACTTTTTCGTCGTGGGGTCCAGCGGGGGACCGATTGGGCGGGGTAAGCGGGCGAGGACGAAGCCAAGGCTTGAGCCGCCGTGAGCTTTTGATCGACAAGTAAGTGGCGAGTCGGCCACCCACTCTAACTCGATAGATAGCTCTCGGTCACGCGCTAGATCGTTCGCAAATCTTCATATGTTTGACAGTTGCAGAAGGTAGTGTGCTACATAGGGGTATGCCTGTTTCTCTCGGACTGCGCAAAGTCTCAAAACAATATTCCGGCATTTTCGCTGTCGAGGAAGCAAGCTTCACCGCTTGTGCTGGGCAGGTAACCGGATACCTTGGCGCTAATGGGTCTGGAAAATCCACGACCATGAAGATGATTACGGGTTTGATCGAGATGAACTCGGGAGACATTCTTTTCAATGGAACTCCCATCCGCAAGGATTTGATCGCATGGCGAAAACGAATCGGATACGTACCGGAGGAGCCGCATCTTTACACGCACCTCAGCGGCCTCGAGTATCTGATCATGGTGTCTCAGTTGCGATGCATGCCACGGCGAGATGCTTCGAAAACCATCGACGGGCTTCTACATCTTCTGAATTTATACAGCGACCGGCATGTGGCAATCTCCGCATATTCCAAAGGTATGCGCCAGAAAGTATTGCTCGCGGCGGCTTTGCTCCATAATCCCGATCTAATCCTGTTGGATGAGCCCTTCTCAGGGCTCGATGTCGCGTCATCGCTTGTGCTGCGGAGCCTGATCGAGGAGTTGGCCGGAAGAGGAAAGGTGATCTTATTCAGCTCGCACGAATTGGAGACGGTTGAGAAAATCTGTTCGCACGTGGTCATCCTCCACCGCGGACGCATAGTTGCTGATGATTCGATCGAGAATCTTCGAGCGCTGATGTCACTCTCCAGCCTTGAAGCAATCTTCTCCCAGTTGGCCGTCGAACAGGACACGGCAGCAATCTCGACGCAGATCGCGGATCTTATACATGCGTGAATCGCCCCGTGCCCCGTCCCAATTCGAAATACTTTGTCGCGTCTTCTGGCTTCGCGTTGTAGACCTCGAGGTTCTTTCTCCCGACAATGATGCGCAGACATTGCTCGGCCATCTCGCCGCTCTCTTGGCTGGCGTCAGTGTGCTGTTCACTGCGCCGATTATCCTCATTGGCGGCCCGATGGCTGAACCAGATCTCTGGACCTTCGAGCACCTGTTCTTCACTACGACATTGACGGTCGTCGGAGTTCTCTCCGTGCTTAGTTGGGATTCGTCTCTTCCTGACCGGCGCGATCTGCTTGTCCTCGGGCCGTTGCCGATTCGAACGCGTACCGTTTTCGCAGCAAAACTGTCCTCGCTTGCAGGAGTGCTGAGCTTCTCCGTGGTGGCTCTGAATTTTTCATCAGGGCTGATTTGGCCAATGCTCTTCAGGGCATCCGGCTCTGGGTTTCTCGGCGCCGCAAGGTCGCTCATCGCGTATTGGGCTGTGACCGGGCCAGCAGCAATCTTCATTTTCAGCTGCGTGCTTTGTCTCCAGGGCATAGCTGCTCTGATTCTTTCCAGGCAACTGTTTCTTCGTCTGTCGTCCCTGCTGCAAGTTTTAGCGTTCACCACTCTATTCGGCGTATATCTGCTTGAGCCGCCGCTCGAAAGTGTCTCGGCACTCTCCGCGCCGGCTAACCAGCGGTATCTGCATTTTCTGCCCTCGTATTGGTTTTTGGGGCTATTTCAGCAGCTCAATGGAACCATGAGACCTGCATTCAATCCGCTCGCGGACCGAGCCTGGTACGCTCTCGCCTGCGCCCCCATTCTTGCAGTAGTGCTCCTCATGCTTTCCTGGTTAATGAAACTCCGGCGCGCTGTAGAGCAGCCCGATGTTACTCCTGATGGTGGACAAAGCTGGAGATGGCCAGAATTCAGTGGTGTTATTCCTGAGGCGATCGTCCAGTTCAGTGCGCGCAGTCTGCTTCGCAGCCCGCAGCACCGATTGCTATATGCGTTCTATCTGAGCGTGGGGTTTGCAACTGTCATGCTCTACACCGGCCTTCCCGAGATGCACGGCTATATTGCGAAGGGTTCGGCAGCCTATGTTGGGGCGAGCCTGATGCTGCTCTGCATCGCGGTTCTGGGACTGCGAATGATTATCTCTGTCCCCGTTATCCTCAGAGCAAATTGGATTTTCCAACTTACCCAGATTCACACAGTAGGCGTGTACTTCAGTGCGTCGCGTAAGGTCATCCTCGTTCTCGCCGTCGTTCCCATCTGGATTGTGGTTGCCGCAGTCATGTTCTGCGCTGCGCCCTCATGGAGGACAGCAACTCACCTGACTGCCTTGGCCTGTATCGGAGCGATCCTCGCCGATTTGGCGGTTGTGAGTCTGCGTAACATCCCGTTCACCTGCTCTTACCTACCAGGGAAAGCAAAACTCCATTTCGTCTTTTGGGGTGGCATGCTCCTGGGATTGCCGCTGATCAGCGAGGCGGCTTCAATTGAATGGCGGTTGCTGGCCAGTCGATTAGGGTCCATTTCTCTGGTCGTCTGCGTCTCGTTGGCTGCAATTCTCATTCGATGGGGGACGAACAGCCGTCTTCGGAAGGCAGACAGTATCATCTTCCGGGAAGAAGCGACGCCCGACTTACTAAGCTTAAAACTCGGTTCCTGAACTAACAGATCAAAAGTCTGGTACTCATCGAGCCATGCAGCGCGTTACGCGTTACGCGCATGTTCCCATCGATCTGGAAATAACTGCTCGGTTGCTGTCGAGTGCTCGGGAGCCAACTCGGGCGAGCCGCTTGCTTTGAGTTCTCAGCGCGATCAATGGCCTACGCTTCGCCGGAGGGAAATTAGATGACTGCGCGGAGGGCAACAGTCACGCTCTCGCGCGCCGCCTGGATAGCAACAGCGACCGTCTCGCCTGCGGCTATCGTATGCGCGAGTGCCGATCTCTTCCGCGTTCGGGGGTGCTCGAAAGGGACGGACTCGATCTCACCACCGAAAAGTGTGTGCCGTTCTTCCAGTTGATCGAGCGATGCATTCAACCCGGCGACAACTGCGTCGGCCTCATCAGCGGCGACAACGAGCTTCGAGATTGATTTTGTTGTATAGCATCTGAATCCCCTGGCCTCCAATCTTATACTTCAACGCGCACCGCGGTTCCCGAATTGCAGCCTATTCGGAAGTGAGCATTTTTGTTGCTGGAGAGATCGTGATGGACAACCGCAGTCGTTCATGGCGCGTCGCTCCACGTGAAGAACGTGAGAGTGTCGGATGGCCGGGGCTGTCCGGGCCTAAAGGCCTGCAACTCCTGCGCGTGATTTCAGCAGCCTTAAGGCTGCTTCTCCCTCCGTATTCCATATCTGCAGCGAGCGAGATAGATTTTCGATCACTTTCGGATTCGAGCGCGCGCGGTTAGTATTCGTGTGATTCGCATAATCCTCTGGAAAGAACGGTGAATTTAGTGATGCGTCGTATGGTTTATCGGTATTGGTTGACGGCTTCTGTAGTGGCGCTGATGGCTGCGGGCACAGTTGGGGCGCAGAAGACGGATTTTCTGAAGAGCTACAAAGGGATTCCGTTCCATGACAGCAAGTACAACGGCGGGGCGCAGAAGATTCCGGGCACGGTGATGTGCGCGTACTACGATCTGGGCGGCGAGGGCGTGGCATATCACGATGCGGATACGAAGAATAACGGAAGCGGCGCGCTGAATCCGGCGAATGGGACTTATCTCAATGAGTTTCGGATGAACGAGGGCGTGGATACTTCGTATACGAAGTTTGGGCTCGATCCGAAGATTGACGATAACCCTTATGACAAGGTGACGCCGCCGGCGGGACTGCTCTACGTGGGATGGACCGAGCCGGGCGAGTGGTTCAACGTGACAGTGGATGTGGCGGAGGCGGGCGAGTACTCGGCCGATCTGCTGTATACATCAAATCGCGGCGGGACGATTTCACTGGATGTGAATGGCGTGACGGCGACGGGGCCGCTGGCGATTGTGTCGACGTACGATGCGGCCGATCCGTTGGGGTGGCGGCAGTGGCATCACTGGAATGTGGCGAAGGACCTGGCGCGGATTCATCTGAACAAGGGCAGGAATGTGCTGACGGTGCATACTGTCGCGCAGGGCCAGATGAACTATGCGACGTTGACGTTCAGGAAAGTTCGAAGTTCTTAGTTCGCAGTCTTTATTTTGGCGGTGGGGAGAAGCAGATCCTTCGATTCGCTTACCCCACGAACGATCAATCGTTCACGGGGCCCCAAACTCGCTCTTCTCAGGATGACAATTCCAGAATCTGAATTCAGTGTGAAATCGCATTCATGGAAGGACCTCCCAAGCTCTTCTCGTTGAGTCCTACCCAGGTCTCAGAAGCGAGACCTGGGGCACCCAAATCGTGGCGATGCAGAACAAGAACAACCGCAGATACTGCCTCTTACCACCCCAGCGACAAAGACCTGTCGCTGGGGAACCCGATTCGCTCGCGATGACACTACCTGTTGGTCAGTCGCCGGCTACGGTTTCGGCGATTGGGTGGGTTGACGGAGGAACATCTTCGATATGTCCTTCTCTCAGAAGATCGAAGCGATCGAGGTTCATCACCTTGGTCCAGGCGGCGACGAAGTCCTGCACGAAGGCTTGCTTGGCGTCGCTGCTGGCATAGACCTCGGCGAGCGCGCGGAGCTGGGAGTTTGAGCCGAAGACGAGATCGACGACGGTTGCCGGTCCACTTGAGCTCGCCGGTGTCGCGATCGCGTCCTTCCAATACGTCCGGGATTCTCGGACTTCTGCCACTTCGTGCCCATGTCGAGCAGATTGACGAAGAAGTCGTTGGTCAGGGTTTCGGGCCGTTTGGTGAAGACGCCGTGCTGCGGAGTGCGCCGAAGTTCGCGCCCAGAACGCGCATGCCGCCGATGAGGACGGTCATCTCGGGAGCGGTGAGGGTGAGCAGTTGCGCCTTGTCGAGCAGCAACTCGGCGGCATAGCTCTCCAGTCCCTTGCGGACGTAGTTGCGGAAGCCGTCGGCCTTGGGTTCGAGCACAGCGAACGACGCGACATCGGTCTGCTCCTGCGAAGCATCGGTGCGGCCCGGCGCGAATGGAACCTTCACGTTGTGGCCGGCCTTCTTTGCGGCAGCCTCAACGGCCGCGCAACCGCCGAGAACGATCAGGTCGGCGAGCGAGACCTTCTTGCCGCCGTTCTGCGCGGCGTTGAACTCCTTCTGGATGGCTTCGAGCTTCGTGAGCACTTTGGCCAGTTCGGCAGGCTGGTTGACTTCCCAGTCCTTTTGCGGAGCGAGGCGAATGCGCGCGCCATTGGCGCCGCCGCGCTTGTCGCTGCCGCGGAAGGTTGAGGCCGAGGCCCATGCGGTGGTGACGAGCTGCGAGATCGAGAGCCCGGAAGCCAGAATCTTGGCCTTGAGCGCTTCGATGTCCTTCTCGTCGATCAGCTGCATGATCGACGGCGGGAACCGGATCCTGCCAGATCAGCTCTTCCTTGGGCACCAGCGGGCCCAGGTAGCGGGAGCGCGGACCCATGTCGCGGTGGGTGAGCTTGAACCAGGCGCGGGCAAAGGCGTCGGCGAACTCGTCAGGATGCTCGAGGAAATCGGCGCGAGATCTTCTCGTAGGCCGGGTCAAATCGCAGCGAGAGGTCGGTGGTGAGCATGGTGGGCGCGTGGTGCTTGGGGGTCGTGCGCATCCGGAACGGTACCGGCAGCGCGTTCCCTTTGGGCTTCCATTGGTGCGCGCCGGCAGGGCTCTTGGTCAGTTCCCAATCGTAGCCGAAGAGATTCGTGAAGAAGTTGTTGCTCCACTTGGTCGGGGTCGGGGACCAGATGACTTCAAGGCCGCTGGTGATGGCGTCGCCGCCGTTGCCGGTGCCGAAGCTGTTCTTCCAGCCGAGTCCCTGCTCCTCAATGCCTGCGCCCTCGGGCTCCGCACCAACATGACTCGCGGGCGGCGGCGCCATGAGTCTTGCCGAAGGTGTGGCCGCCGGCGATGAGGGCGACAGTCTCTTCGTCGTTCATCGCCATGCGGGCGAAGGTTTCGCGGATATCGCGCGCCGAGGCGACGGGGTCGGGATTGCCGTTGGGACCTTCGGGGTTCACGTAGATGAGGCCCATCTGCACGGCGGCAAGAGGGTTGGCGAGCTCGCGATCGCCGCTGTAGCGCTTGTCACCGCCGAGCCACGTGGTCTCAGGACCCCAATCGACGTCCTTTTCCGGCTCCCAGATGTCTGCGCGACCGCCGCCGAAGCCGAAGGTCTTGAAGCCCATCGAGTCGAGCGCCACGTTGCCGGCGAGGATCATCAGGTCGGCCCAGGAGATTTTGCGGCCGTACTTCTGCTTGATGGGCCAGAGCAGGCGGCGTGCCTTGTCGAGGTTGACGTTGTCGGGCCAGCTGTTGAGCGGCGCAAAACGCTGCGCTCCTCGGCCGGCGCCGCCGCGTCCGTCGTGAATGCGATAGGTGCCCGCGGAGTGCCAGGCCATGCGGATAAGAAGCGGGCCGTAGTGGCCGAAGTCGGCCGGCCACCAGTCCTGCGAATCCGTCATCAGGGCATGGAGGTCCTTGATCACGGCATCCAGGTCGAGGCTCTTGAACTCCTGGGCGTAGTTGAATTCCTTCGCCCATCGGATTGGAGAGCGACGAGTGCTGATGCAGGATGCCGAGGTTCAGCTGATCGGGCCACCAGTCTGCTGTTGCCCTTTGCGCCTGCCGATGTGTGCTTGATTGCGCCGTCGAGAACGGGCATTTTGCTTCGCTAGACATGATGTCTCCTAAAGTCGTGTGCAAAATTGCTGGTTAAGGAGGTTTCCGGGAGAATCCCGGCAGATTTACATCGCATTCAAAACTAAGTTATCGCCGCGGGGTTCGATATAGCAAATCAATTGTTTCTTTGATGATGATTGGCTGGGTCTATGATGAAGGCAGCGGAGTCAGCCCGGCACTCTCGCACCAGTTTGCGGGGTTAGCGGAGTCAGGTCAGAGGCAGCAAGTCAGCTTCTGCTGCGCGGAATCAGCAGGCTAGCGAGTTAGCGGTGCGTGGGCGAGGCAACGTTCAGAGAACGCTGCGCGGAAGGCAATCAAAGCAGATGAATTTGCAGGAATTGCGGTATCTGGTGGCGATTGCGGAGCACCGGCACTTTGGGCGGGCGGCGGAGGCTTGCCATGTGAGCCAGCCGACGCTGAGCAGCCAGATCAAGAAGCTCGAAGACGAGTTGGGTGTGACGCTGCTGGAGCGGACCAACAAGCGCGTGGATATGACGCCGGTGGGCAGCCAGATCCTGGCGCATGCGCAGAGAGCGCTGGCCGAAGCTGGGCAGATGGAGGCGGTCGCGCGCGCGGCGCGGGATCCGCTGGTGGGGCCGCTGAAGCTGGGCGTGATTCCGACGGTCGCGCCGTATCTGATGCCGCTGATTTTGAAGCCGCTGAAGCAGGGATATCCGGGACTGACGATCGAGCTGTGGGAGGACCAGACGCGCGCGCTGGTGGAGGGACTGCGGAATCACAGGCTGGATGCGGTGCTGCTGGCGACGGAGACGGATGCGCCGGAGATTACGGAGATTGAGCTGTTTGACGAGCCGCTGCTGGCGGCGCTCCCGCGGAACCACAGGCTTGCGGGGGCAAAGAAGGTTGACGAAGAGGCGCTGACGGACGAATTGCTGGTGCTGGCGGACGGGCACTGCCTCACGACCCAGGCGCTGGCGGCTTGCGGAGCCAAACATGGTGCGCATGGGATGGGACATGCCCGCGGTGCGCTGCAGGGGACGATGCAGGCGGCGACACTGGAGACACTGGTAAACCTGGTGGCGGCGGGATACGGGGCCACGCTGATCCCGGCGCTGGCGGCGGGGTCGCTGGGGCAGCGGGGGATTGTGCTGCTTCCGCTGGCGGGAAAGTCACGGAGGACGATCCGGCTGGCAAGCCGGCCGGGGTTTCCCAGGGCGCAGGCCTTGAGAGCAATCGAAAAAGTGATCCGCAAGGCGGTAAGTTTTTCGTCGGATCTGACATGAATTCTGGGTGCAATTGGGCTTGTGGAAAACTCGGCAGAAACTCAATAAAAATAGGACAAATTACGAAAAAAGCCTAAAATAATCGAAGAAGAAAGGTTCGGGACCCCCTTATCCACAAAAGAACCTCTCCCCATGATTGACCCTGTCTTTTGGGCTCCTTAGAGTCTGTAATCGGAGAGGGTCATTTCCCCTCTGGCACGTCGCCAGCGCTGGCTGCCAAGGTTGAACCTGTTCGTATCCCGCTGACCCGGAGAGTACATGCTGAAACTGAAAAAAATCCACATTCTCGGCTTCAAGAGCTTTTGCGACCGCACGGAATTGACCGTGCCGGGAACGGGGCATTGCCGTGGTGGTGGGGCCGAACGGATGCGGGAAGTCGAACATCCTGGACGGGGTGAGCTGGGTGCTGGGCGAGCAGAGCGCCAAGAGCCTGCGCGGCGGCACATGCAGGACGTGATCTTTGCCGGAACGCGGGAGCGGAAGCCGCTGGGGATGGCCGAGGTGACGCTGACGATGGTGGACCCGGAGGCGTACGAGGGGCCGATTCCGGTCGAGCCGGAGGTCGTGGTGGATCACGACGGCCCGGCGGACTGGGACGAGGACGAAGCTGCGCAAGCAAAAGGCGGCGGAGGCGGAAGAGATTATTGCCGATGAGCAGCCGGGGCAGTTGCTGGACGACGGAGAAGGCGCCGCAGAGCGTCGGTGCCCAGACGCAACGACGCCGCTGCTGAGCGGAACGGCTGAGGCGGCGCCGGCGGGCCGCAACCGGTGGTGCTGAAGATTCGCCGCAGGAAGTTCAACCGGACGCCGCAAAAGGGCGAAATTGTGATCACGCGGCGGCTGTTCCGGACCGGCGAGAGCGAGTACCTGCTGAATGGCAAGCTGTGCCGGCTGCGCGATATTCAGGACATCTTCATGGGCACGGGCCTGGGACCGGAGAGCTACGCGATTATCGGGCAGGAGCGGATTGGGCAGTTGCTGAGTTCGAAGCCGCACGACCGGCGCGCGATTATCGAAGAGGCCGCGGGGATTACGCGCTTCAAGACGAAGAAGCGGCTGGCGGAGTTGCGGCTGGAAAGCGCGAAGCAGAATCTGGCGCGCGTGGACGACATTTTTGAAGAAGTTACGCGGCAGATGAACAGCTTGAAGCGGCAGGCGTCGAAGGCAGAGCGGTTTGCGCAGGTGCGCGATGAGCTGCGCGGACGGCTGCGCGTGGTGCTGGCGAGCCGGATGGCGCTGATGGATGCGGAGCAGGCGCGCGCTGGAGCAGGAGATCGCCGCATTCGCGGAAAAGATTACGAGCGGCGCCGCCGAGATTGGAACGATGGAGGCAAGCCAGCATTCAGCTGACGGAGCGCGGGTATGAGCTCGATCGGGAAGGGCAGGACGCGCAGAACCGTGCGAACAGCGCGGCCGTGGAACTGGAGCGAGCGGCGGCACGGGAGCGCAGCAATGCGGAGCGCGTGACGGATCTCGAAGCGCGGCTGGCGGCAGCGGCAGGCGAACTGGAACAGACGAAGACGCAGCTTGGCACGATCGCCGAAGAGCGCGCAGCAGCAGAAGGCGTTTCTGGAGACAGCGGCGGGCGAGGCTCGTGCGTTTCACGAGAAGGTGGAGGCGCGGCAACACGAAGCGCGCGCGGCTGCGGATGAGGTATTCAACGCGGAGCGCAAGCTTGAAGGCGGATCGGCGCCACGCGATGCACCTGTCTGACGCTGGCGGGCAATGCGCGAAACAGCACGGCGCAGGCGGAAGAGAGCCTGGCGGCGCTGGAGCGTGAAGCCGAGCGGCTGAGCGCGGAGATGAACCAGGCGCGCAACGAGCAGGAGAGCCTGGGCGTACAGAGCGGGCAGGCACGGCTGCGGTTTGAGTCGGCCGGGGAGACGCTGAAGCGGCTTGAGGGCGAGATTGCGGAGTTGCGTGAGCAACTGCAGGCGCGACGCGCGGATGAGGGCGCGGTGCGGCGCGAAGGCAAACCAGTTGCGCAGCGAGCAAGCGACGGCCGTGGGGCGCAGGGACTCGCTGGAGTCGCTGATTCGCGATCACAGCTACTCAACGGAAACGGTTCGGCGGCTGCTGAAGCCGGGGGCGCTGCAGAACGGATCGACGCCGGTGGGCACGCTGGCGGACTTCATTGAAGTGAGCGGCGCAGCACGAAGGCGTGGTCGACGAGTTTCTGCGCGAAGAACTGAACTATGTCGTCGTGAAGAGCTGGGATGCGGCGGAAGAAGGCGTACGCGTGCTGAAGTCGGGCGTAGACGGGCGGGCGACGTTCCTGATTCACGATTCGGCGCAGGCAGCTCTGTTTAACGATGCGGCGGAAACAATCTCCGGGCCGGGCGTGACTCCGCTGAAAGATGCAGTGCGCGTGCTGAACGGGTTTGGCCGGTCGCTGGAGACGATTCTGCCGAAGCTGCGCGATGGATATCTGGTGGAGACCGCGGAACTGGCGCAGGCGCATGGCGAATGAGCATACGCATGCCTATTTCCTGACGCCGGGAGGCGAGTGCTTCCATAACGCGACAGTGACGGGCGGCAAACCGGCGAGTGCAGGTCCGCTGGTGCTGAAGCGCGAACTGCGCGAGACCGAGATGCGGCTGGCGACGCTGGAACGCGATCTGGGGCAAGCCGAACTGGAAGCGACGGCGCTGACGCGGCAGATTGAGGAGCTGACGACGCTGCTGGAGGCGCGCAGCGAGGAGCGCAGGCAGGCGGAGCGCGATGCAGCGAACCAGGGCGCGGCGCTGAAGCAGATGGAGAACGAGGCGCAGCGCATCGAGCGCCGGCTGCAGGAGTGGATGACGCAGGCTGCGCGAAACAAGGAAGCACGCGACGCCAAGCATTCGGTGATTGAACAGAAGCGCGAAGAGGCGGTGCGTCTGGAAGCAGAGCGTGCGACTGCCGAGGCCGCGCTGGACGAGCAGCAGAACAAGCTGGCGACGATGCGGCAAACGCGCGAGACGATTGCAGCATGAGGCAGCGAAGCTGACGGCGGAGCTGGCGGGGCTGGAAGAACGGCGGCGCGGCGCGGAAGCTGCTTTCCAGCGGATCGACCGGTTGCACAGCGATCTTGAGCGGCGCGTGCTGGCGATTGATCAGCAGCGTGCAGCAGCAGAAGCAGAGCGCGAGCAGCGCATCAAGGAAAGCGCGGAACTGGCGCGTCGCGAGCAGGAGCTGACGGGACAGAAAGCAGAAGCGCTGGCGCAGGCTGAAGCGATTGCGGCACAGGCTCAGGAACTGCGGCATCAATTGGCTGCGATGGAAACCCAGTTGAAGACAGCGCGTGCGATGCTGGACCAGTTGCGCGAAGATCGCGGCAGCCGCGTCGAGCCAGGCTGCGAAGCTGCGGTCGGACCTGGAGCATCTGGAAGGAAGCTGCCTGACGGAAGTGAACGTGGAGGCGGCTGAGCTTCGCGCCGATGCGGAGATTGTGCGCATTGCCGATGAGCCGCTGGCAGTTGAGGAAGAGACTTGCCGGACGCTTCGGCAGAAGATCGAGCAGATGGGCCCGGTGAACATGATGGCGCTGGAAGAGTACAAGGAGACGGCGGAACGGCACAGCTTCCTTGAGACACAGCGCAGAGATCTGGTCGAGTCGATCGAGAACACGCAGGAGACAATCAAGGAGATCGATCAGATTTCGCGAGAGAAGTTTGACGAGGCGTTTGCGCGCATCAATGAGAACTTCGGGCAGGTGTTTACGCGGCTGTTCCACGGCGGGCAGGCGTTCCTGCGGCTGACGGATGCAGAGAACCAGGCCGAGAGTGGGCTGGAGATTGTAGCCTCCCCACCGGGCAAGAAACTGCAGAATGTGCTGTTGCTCTCCGGTGGCGAGAAAGCGCTGACGGCGATTTCGCTGCTGGTTGGCATCTTCCAGTTCCAGCCGAGCCCGTTCTGCGTGCTCGACGAAGTGGATGCGGCGTTGGATGAGACGAACGTTGGCCGGCTGGCCGATCTACTGCACACGCTGAGCAAAGAGACGCAGTTCCTACTGGTGACGCACTCGAAGCGCATGATGCACTCCGCGGACATGATTTACGGCGTAACGATGCAGGAGCCGGGTGTGTCGAAGGTGATCAGCGTAAAACTGGGTGGGCAGGAGCAGCAGCGGGCTACGGCGTAGGGACTGCTCCTTATTCCTCATTCCTCCGTGAGTTGAATTTCAGCATCTCCCATATCTCACCTCTGGGGCAGGCGGCTCCGGTGAATCGGACAAGGTTTGTGCTCTCCCACCCTTGCGACAAAAACAACAACGTCGCAAGGATGGGGCACCCGGGTATCTCGACTAACGCACGGTCGGCGTGAGCACAGTCCCCTCCTCAAATCTCTGCGAATACGGTTACACTGTTTTCCAAACCTTTTGAGGAGCGGAACAGTGAGCCCAAGAACATCCTCCTTTGATCCACGCGTCGACGCCTACATTGCCAAGTCCAGACCTTTTGCGCAGCCGATTCTCTTCGAGATTCGCGAACTGGTTCACAAGGCATGCCCTGCCGTGGTGGAAACCATGAAGTGGAGCCGCCCTTTCTTCGAGTACAAGGGCGCGATTCTTGGCAACATGTCGGCCTTCAACGAACATTGCAGCTTTGGCTTCTGGGGTGAAGAGATCTCGGCGGTCCTGCGTGACAAGAAAGCGCTGAAGACGGGTGCTATGGGTTCGCTTGGACGGCTGACGCGCGTGGAAGACCTGCCTAGCAAAAAAGACATCCTGAGTATCCTTCGGCAGGCAGTTGCCTTCATTGACAAAGGTGAATACACGAGCCCGATCGCTGCCCGGCACAAGGTGGTGAAGGCTCCCGCGCCTCCGCTGGAAGCGCCGCTGGAGTTTACCAAGGCTCTCAAAGCCAATAAGAAGGCTGCAGCTGTCTTCGCTGCTTTCAGTCCCAGTTGCAAGAAGGAATACGTGGAGTGGATCGCAGACGCCAAGCGCGCAGAGACGCGCGACAAACGAATTGCGACGGCTGTGGACTGGATCAGCGAGGGAAAGCAGCGCAACTGGAAATACCAGAATTGCTAACGGCGCGGATCTCGTGGGATTCAACTCTGAATGAAGATTCGGAATCAGAATTCTGGAATTGAGCTGGATGGCTTACGACGTAATCGTTCTTGGGCTTGGCGCGATGGGGAGCGCGGCTGCGCAACATCTTGCGGAGCGGGGCGCACGCGTGCTGGGGATCGAGCAATTTACCTCTCCGCACGACAAGGGCTCTTCACACGGCGGGTCGCGGATGATCCGCCAGGCATACTTTGAAAGCGCGGATTACATTCCGCTGGTGTTGCGCGCTTATGAGTTGTGGCGAAAGGTCGAGCGGGATACCAGCAGTCGCCTGCTGCACGTCACTGGCGGCATGAACATCGGCTCGAGAGACGGCGAGCTAGTGAAACGCACAATTGCAGCTTCAGAGATGTACTCAATTCCGTTCGAAGTGCTGGAAGGTCATGCGATCAGCGAGCGCTTCCCTGTCGTGGTTCCGCAGGCTGACGACGTTGCGGTTCACGAGACGAATGCTGGTTACCTCTTTCCTGAGGAGTGCATTCGCGCGCAGTTGAAACTTGCGGCGCGTGCAGGTGCGGAACTCAACTTCGAGGAGAGCGTTCTTTCGTGGTCCGCAGACAGCGATCGCGTCGAGGTGCGGACGAGCAAAGGCACATACAGCGCCGGACACCTGGTGATTACGGCTGGGCCATGGGCGAACGAAGCACTGCGGGGGATTTTTCCGCTGCGCGTGACGCGGCAGGTGATGGCGTGGATTGAGCCAACGACGGGCGTTACGCCATTTTTGCCGCAGAGTTTTCCGGTTTTCTTGTGCGAGGACCTTCAGGGCGGACCACCGGGATACGGCTTTCCTGCGATTGACGGACCGGGAGGCGGGATCAAGGCGGCGATTCACGGCAGCGATGTGGTGTGCACGCCGGAGACGGTTGACCGTGCGATTCATGCGTCAGATGTGCAGAGGATTATTGAGAAACTGAAGGTGCGGATGCCTGCACTGGATGGCAAGGTGGTGCGGGCGCAGACGTGTCTTTATACGATGTCGCCGGACGAGCACTTTGTGATCGGGGCGCATCCGCAGGCGCCTTCGTGTACGATCGCTTGCGGATTTTCGGGGCATGGGTTCAAGTTTGCTGGCGTGGTTGGTGAGATTCTGGCGGACCTGGCTACGACGGGTTCGACTGCGCGTCCGATTGCATTGTTTTCGCCGGGGCGGTTTTTGGGGTGAAGGGTTTGGGATAGGAAGTAGGGTCGAGGTTTCCCACCCTTGCGACAAAGACAAATGCGTCGCAAGGATGGGGCACCCAGTCCCTAGGTGATTGGCCCTATCAATTGCCGCCTCCGGATTGTGGCTGTTGGTAGGCGCCTGCTTTTTTGAAGTCGCCGCCTTTGACGATGCTGAAGGTGGCGGGATCGACGTGATGTTTGAAGGCATCGTTGACTTGCTGTGGGGTTAGCGCGGCGACGGCTGCTTCGAGCTTCGAATCCCACTGCATGGTGCGGCCCCAGTACTCGCGAGTAATGAGGAGTGATGCGATGGAGCCTTCTTCAGAGCGCTGCACAGTGCGTTCATCGAGCCAGGTCTTCTTGGCTTTTTCGACTTCGTCTGCAGTGAAGCCGTCTTTGAGCGCGAGAGCTAGCTCTTCGTTGAAGTCGGCTTCAACTCTGGGCATGTTCTGCGGGGCGGCGATAGCGTATCCGGAGAGGACTGCGGAATCATCTTCGGTGGGAATTTGGAATTGCGCGCCGGCACCGTAACTGAGGCCGTCTTTAACGCGGATGCGGCGGAAGAGACGCGAATTCGGCGTGCCGCCGAAGACCATTCCGGCAATGGTCAGCGCCGGATAGTCGGGGTCGGTGTCCTTCATCTTGAGGGGCATTCCAGCGAGAAATAGTCCGTTCTGCTTGTCTGGCGTTTCGATCTTGTGGTTGACTGCATCGACCTTTGCATATGAGTCGGGGACGCGCTGGTAGCGGCTTGGACTCTTCCAGTCGCCGAAGAGTTCGGTGACGAGCTTGCGCATCTGTTCGGGATCGAACTGGCCGCTGAGGACAATTTCGCCATCGCCGGGGCCGTAGAACTGCTGATAGAACGAACGCACTTCGTCGAGCGTCACTTTCTTATAGTCTTCAATTTCTTCGTCGAGCGTGGCAACGTAGTGGACGTGGCCCCGCGGATATTCGGCGTTGAGATGACGGTACAGGTCGATCTGGACCAGGTTGTTGGGTTCGGTTTTGCCGGCTTCTGCGCCGGCGATACGCTGCTGGCGGACCTGTTCGAATTCAGTCTCGGGGAACGAAGGCTCGCGGAGGAGTTCGCGAACTAGACGCAGGGAGTCAGCGAGATTGGCATCGAGGGTGCGGATGCTGGCGCTGGCCTGGCTAACGCCGCCGATGACACTGATCTGCGCCTTCAGTCGGTCGGTTTCGTCCTGAATCTGCTGACGGTTTTTGTTCTTTGTTCCGCGCATCAGAAGCGCGCCGGCGATCTGGGCTTGCGTGCTTTTGCCGAAGAGAGATTTCTCGTCACCGAAGTGGATGTTGATGCGGGCCACGACGGTGCCTCCGCGTGTCTTCTTCGGGAACATAACGAGCTTCATGCCATTGGGCAACTTGGCGCGGATGACGCGAGCCTCGATGTTCTGCGGCGTGGGGTCGAAGGCTTCGCCCTGCTGGATGGTTGCGCCGCCTTTGTAGTCCTTGAAGATGACGGCGGGATCCGGGGTTGCGGGGATTTCGGCGCGACCGGGTGCGGCGGTGGGGATGAATTCGCCCTCGGTGCGGTTAGAGGACTTGAGGTAGGCCTTTGCGACGCGGGTTACATCGTCTGAAGTGACCTTGGCGACCTCGTCGCGATTGAGAAACATGGCTCGCCAGTCACCTTGGCCGATATAACCGCCCAGCATGATTGAAACGTTCTGGGAGTTGGTGAAGGAGAGTTCGATGTTTTTCAGGATGCGGCCCTTGGCACGATCGACTTCCTCCTGCGTAGGAGGGTTGGTGGCAAGACCCTCGACAACTTTGAGAAGTGTTTGCTGGGCGTCGTCGATGGACTGGTCGGGCTTGAGTTGTGCAAAAGCCTCGGCGACGCCGGGATCGTGCATGCCGTCGGCGCTCATGTTGGTGGAGACGGCTTTCTTGCTGTCGACGAGCGCCTTGTAAAGACGCCCGGTTTGCGGAGCGCCGAGAATCTGGGCGGCAACCTCAAGCGCTGCCGCATCGGGATGAAGACCCGCGGGGATGTGGTACACGGCCAACACGGCCTGGATGTTGCCAACACGGCGCAGGATGACGGAGCGCTCGCCCTCCTGGGTGGGTTCGGATGTGTATGGCTGCTTGAGTACGCGATCGGGCTTGGGAAGAGCACCGATAGTTGCAGCAACCATGGCGAGAGCCTTGGACTCATCGAACTGGCCGGCGATAACGAGGTCGGCGTCATCAGGCTGGTAGTACTTCTTGTAGAAGACGGCCAGATTCTCCACGGGAACACGCTCTACATCGGTGCGGTTGCCGATGACGGTCTTGCCATAGTTGTGGAAGTTGTACGCGGAGGCGAGCACGCGCTCTTCGAGAACCTCCGTCGGGTTGTTTTCACCGGATTCCATTTCGTTGCGCACGACGGTCATCTCGGTGTCGAGATCTTTCTTGAGCATGGTCATGCGGACCATGCGATCGGCTTCGAGCTCCAGTGCCCAGCGGAGATTTTCATCGTTGGCATTGAAGGTCTCGAAGTACATAGTCTGGTCGTAATTGGTGGTGCCGTTGAAGAATCCGCCAGCCTTGTCGGTGAGTTCCTTGAAGAGCTCGCGGCCGCTGGTGGAGGTTTTAAAAGTCATGTGTTCGAGCAGGTGAGCCATGCCGGTTTCGCCGTAGCCCTCGTTCCGTGAGCCGACCTTATAGACAACATTGACCGTGATCTTGGGCTTCGAGTTGTCTGGGAACAGCAGGACATGCAGGCCGTTCGGAAACGAGTATTCCGTGACGCCTTCGATAGATGTTACCTTCTGGACTCCTGCAGGCAAGGACTGCGCGAGGGATGCAGTGGTTAGAGCTATGACGCAGGCGACTACGGCGACGAATCTCTTCAAGCCCATGGGATCAACCTCTCAGTGGATTGCAGAATTATAACGACCGGGCTCGAAGGATGAGATCAATTCGAAAGATGGCCAAACATGCGAGCGTGATGAATAGGGTAAAAGACCAAAAAACCGCCCCCAAAGGATATCTTCGCTTCGGAGGCGCTTGCATTGAATAGCACAAGATCAAGACGGGGACCAGTAGCTGGCACTGGAGGTCGGTAGTACACAGCTACTGGCGATCCCAATAAAACGAAGCTAGCCGCGGCTTCCCCTTTCCACTGCTGCCTCGTGCCACCGGCTCAAAGGAACCTTCTAACGAGCTCCCGAACCTTGGTGACAAATGAAGTTTCGCCGAAGTTCTTCCGGGGCTCCGTGACGGCTGTCACAGGCCTTTGTGGGAAACGAAGGCAGATATCGATTTGGGTTTCGTGCAAGTCAATTTGATGGATTCGGACGAGTTTGACAAAGGCGGCCGGCGGCAAGAGAATCGGAGATTCACAGCGCCAAGGAAAGACTCTCCCATGACAACTCTTTTGAAGACAGATTTAGGCACGAGTCCGTTAATCGGCAGGGGCAAGGTTCGCGATTTGTATGCGGTAGGCGATGCGCTGCTCTTGGTGGCGACGGATCGCATCTCGGCGTTCGATCACGTGCTGGGCACTGGGATTCCGGGCAAGGGCAAGATTCTGACGCAGATTTCGCTGTTCTGGTTCGATTTGGTGCGGGATATTGTGCCGAACCACCTGATTGCTACGAAAGTTGCAGACTTTCCGGCAGAGTTGCACAAGTATGCGGACCAGCTGGAGGGACGGTCGATGCTGGTGAAGCGCGCACAGATGTTTCCGGTGGAGTGCGTGGCGCGCGGGTATATCGCAGGTTCGGGATGGAAAGAGTACAAAACGAGCGGAACCGTGTGCGGGATCAAGTTGCCGGAGGGTTTGCAGGATGGGTCGCGGCTGCCAGAGCCGCTGTTTACTCCTTCGACCAAGAGTCAGGACGGAACGCATGATGAAAACATTGCGTTCGCGGCGGTAGAGAAGGCTGTAGGCGTAGAAACGGCGCGGGAGCTGCGACGGCTGACATTGGCTATTTATGAGAAGGCTGCCAAGCATGCCGAGTCGCGCGGGCTGATCCTGGCGGACACTAAATTTGAATTTGGCAGGACGCAGGATGGAATTGCGCTGGCAGACGAAGTGCTGACGCCGGATTCTTCGCGGTTCTGGGAAGCGTCGTTGTGGAAGCCGGGCGGAGCACAGCCGAGTTTCGACAAACAGTTTGTACGCGACTACCTCGAGAGCATTCATTGGAACAAACAAGAACCGGCGCCGAGTCTTCCCAACGATGTGGTTGAGCGTACACTTCAGAAATACCTCGAGGCATTTCGCCGCTTGACCGGACGGGATCTCGATGTGTCTGCGCAAACGGTGAACGGATGACGCTGGTTGATTGGATCATCGTGGTGGTGCTGGCGGCGGCGGTGCTCGGGGGCATAGCGCGAGGATTCTTTCGGTCTGCCTTCTCTCTGGCCGGGCTGATTCTGGGGCTGGCGCTGGCGGCATGGAACTACTGGCGGTTTGCAGCTTTGATGAAGCCGCTGATTCATTCCGTCGAAGCGGCCAATGCGATCGCGTTCCTGGTGATTGCGCTTGCAGTGATGGCGATAGCGTCCATTCTTGGGTCGCTGCTGGCCAAGATGTTTGAGAAGGTGGGACTGGGTTGCCTTGACCGGCTGGCGGGAGGCGTTTTCGGCTTTGTGGAGGGCATGGTCTTCGTAATGGTGTGCATCCTCGTTACGGTAGCGTTCTTTCCGCAAACTGTATGGTTGACGGATGCGAGGTTGCCAAGGTATTTCTTCGGTGCACTCCACGTGAGCATTCGGGTGACCCCGTCGCGGCTGTCGGACCGTGTGCGTCAGGAATTGTATACGCTGGAATCGGAATCACAGAACTTGATTCACGAAGAGAAGAGCAAATAATTTTTCGCGGGCTCAAGCCTGCGGGTTGTGGCAATCTAGTAGAGCACGAGGTTGACGTGAGACGAGACCTGGACAGCCTGGTTACACAGATGCATTCCACCGGCATTCGCTACGAGGATGCCGTAAAAGAGTTCAAGAGACAGTATCTGCGCGAAGTGCTGGCGGCGAACAAGGGGAACCAGTGCAAGGCCGCGGAGGAGCTGGGTATTCACAGAAACACACTCAGTCGCACGATGGCGGAACTGGGGATCAGCCTTGCGGAAGTTCGCGCCGGGCTCAAGCGTCCGCCACGTAGCGAACGTCCTATATTCGGAGCCGCACGCCAGGGCATACGCCAAGGCTGAAGCGAGCTTCGCACCGGCATGCAGACAACTCATCAGAACAACGAAGCGCGGACTGCAATCGAAGGCGGTTTTGCCTGGGATGGGCAGGACGCGTACCTGTTCGATATCGACGGCACGCTTTTGCGGAGCCGCGACCGCGTGCACATGGACAGCCTGCCTGCGAGTGTGCGCGAGGTGATGGGAATCGAAGTCTCGCTGGAAGGTGTCTCTCTGGCCGGGAATACCGATACTTCGATACTGCGCGAAGCCTGTGCACACGCAGGGATTCTGGCGCACGTGCTGGAGCCGCAGGTGGCGGCGATTCTCGATGGTATGTGCCAGAATGTGTCGGACAGACGCCACGAGTTGCAACCGATCCTGATGCCGGGCGTGAACGAGACCCTGAAGCATCTGGCGGATCGCGGAGCAACGCTGGGCGTGGCCACGGGAAACCTGGAGATGATTGGCTGGATCAAGATGGAGCGCGCAGGATTGCGCGAATGGTTTCGCTTCGGCGGATTCAGCGACCACTTCCCTGTTCGCTCGGAACTGGTGGGGCACGCCGCGAAGAAAGCGCGCGAACTGGCGGGCGCGCTAGCGAGTGTTTGCGTGGTGGGCGATACGCCGCGGGATATTGAAGCGGCACATGCGAACAGACTCCCGGTGATTGCGGTCGCTACCGGACATTTCTCGTTCGACGAATTACTGGAACACAAACCGGAGGTCTGCACGACGACTCTGGCAGATTTGCTGGCGGCGACGCGAGGCGCTGCATGAGGAAAGTACACGCGGGATTCCCGGCGATTCTAGCGATGCTGCTAATGACAGCAGCGGCGGCCTCACAGCAACCGGCGCAAACGCAAGCGGATTCGGCGCCCGGTGCGGGGAGCAGCGCTCCGGCCGAACAGGCTAAAGATAGTGCTCCTGTGAAGACGATTACGGGCAAGGATCGCAGGCGTGCAACGAAGCTGTACCTGCAAGCGACGAAGCTCTTCGAGAAGCAGCAGTTCGATGCCGCGTTACGCGACTACCAGGAAGCAACGAAGCTGGATCCGGAAAATCCGAACTACGCCGCGGCGACTGAGGTCGCACGAAGTCATGAGGTCACGGATCTGATCCAGACAGCGGCCAAGGCGCGGATTCGCGGGGACAAAACGGCGGAGCAAGCCGCGTTGCAAAAAGCCGCAGAACTCGACCCGAAAAATATCCAGGTTGCGGAACACCTGGACGAGATGGCAGCGGATGCGGCTGCAACGCAAACGAAACCGTTGTACGAGCAGGGGACGGATACGCTTGCACCGGCACCTTCGCTGGAGCCAACGACGGGAGCGCATAGTTTTCATCTGAAGAGTGACCGTCGCACGGTGATCCAGACAGTGTTTCGGACATTCGGGATCGAAGCGTCGGTCGACCAAAGCGTGTCCGGGCCGCCAGTGCGATTTGATATGGACGACGCGACCTTTGGACAAGCGTCGCAGGCGGTGAAGCATGGTGACCGATTCGTTCACCGTTCCGCTGGATGCCCATCGGGCACTGGTAGCGAAGGACACTCGCGAGAATCGGCAGCAGTTTATGCGGCAGGAGTACGAAACGATCTACCTGGGTGGTCTGACGACTACCGAGATGACGGATATCGGGAATCTTGCCAAAAACGTGTTTCAGGCCCAGCAAGCGGTGGTTGAGCAGGGCGCGGGCACACTGACCATTCGCGCAACGACGGACAAGCTGAACGCATTCAATGAGACGCTGCGTCCGCTGCTGGACGGACGAAGCCAGGTGCTGCTGGATGTAAGGCTGATCCAAGTGATGCACACCAACCAGCGCAATACGGGCGTACAGCCTCCGCAGCAGATTACGGCGTTCAACGTATACACGGAAGAGCAAGCGATTCTGAACCAGAACCAGGCTCTGGTGCAGGAGATTATCGCATCAGGTCTTGCATCGCCGGGCGACACGCTGGCGATTCTGGGAATTCTGCTGGCGTCAGGGCAGGTCTCGAACCCGATCTTTCAAAACGGAATCGCGCTGTTTGGCGGCGGATTGACGTTGACGGGAGTTTCGGCGGCTCCTGTGACGTTCAACCTGAATCTGAATTCTTCGGAGTCGCGCGAACTGGATCAAGTGCAAATGCATTTGGGCGATGGAGAAGAGGGGACGATCAAGAGCGGATCGCGGTACCCGATCACAACATCGCAATACTCGAATCTGGGCACGGGCGGGATCAGCATTCCCGGGCTCACGACGGCGGGGCTTTCGGGAAGTCTGAGTTCCCTGCTCACGCAACAGGCTGCCACGCAGACGATCCCGCAAGTGGAGTACCAGGACCTGGGACTCACGTTCAAGGCTACGCCGCGGGTAATTCGCAGCGGTGAAGTGGCTCTGACGATGGATCTGAAGATAACGGCGCTGGGCGGATCGTCATTGAACGGAGTGCCGATTCTGAACAACCGGAGCTACTCCGGCGTGGTGACGCTGAAGGACGACGCGGGCGTGGTGATTGTGAGCGAAGTGGATAAGGAAGAGAGCCGCGCGCTGAGTGGATGGCCCGGGCTGACTGAGATTCCGGGATTGAACACAGCGACCTCCACTACTGATGCGCAGCGGAATTACGCCAGTCTTCTGATCATTGTTACGCCGCACGTGATACGCGGAACGCAGGCGGCGGGGCACTCGCCCATGGTGCGGATTGAGCGGGGACAGAGTACGCAGTAGGCGCGCACCATTGGTGTCCTGAATGGCTAAAGAAAGCATGCCTTCGGGAGATTCGCACAAAGCAGGTTCTTCGCGCCGCTTACCCCGCGGATGATGAATCATCCGCAGGGCCCCAGACACGCGGCGCTCAGATTGACAAAGAGATTAAGCGATGCGGCCCGGAAAGTCGTGCTCGGTTATTGCGCGACGCCGTCCATTTTGGCCTGATACTGGATGAGCTGTTTCAGGGTCTCGTAGGGGGCGTTGGCCGGAACTTCGCGGCCGTTGATGACCAGCGTGGGCACCGAGGAGATGTCGAGATCTTTGCTGAGCTGGACGGAGGATTCGACTGTGGCCTTGGTTTCGGGTGTCGCCGCGCAGGCAGCGATCTTTGCGGGATCGAGCCCTGCCTTGGTGACAGCACTGTTCAGTGTGAGGGTCGCGCCATCCGGGGTGGCGAGGCCATCCTGTCCATCAAACACTGCGGCGGCGAACTGGAAGAATGCGGTGCTCCCGGCCTCCTTTGCAACGCAGACACCGTAGGCTGCTGCGATGGAAGACTGTGGATGGATGGAGGGCAGTGGATAATTCTGGAAGACGATCCGGGCCTTGGGGAAATCGGCGACGAGCTTATCCATATTGGCCTGGGCGGCCTTGCAATGAGGGCACTGGAAGTCGGCGAACTCGACGATTTCGAGATCCTTCGCTGCTGATCCGCGATATGGGCCGTTGGCGCGTTGCTGGAGCATAGCGCGGTTTTCGGCGAAAGGACGATCGCCGAATGGGACAATTTTTTCGCCGACAATGATGTGCTTTTCATCTGGCATTGTGAAGAAGGCAAAGCGGTAGGGCTGCTGCTTGCCGGTCTTGTCTCCGACGAAGACGATGACCTTGCTGATGCCGGGAATTTGTGTCTTCTGGATTGCCTGCACCTGCCACATGGAGTTGACATCGAAGCCGAGGTTGGCCTGCATGAAGGCGTTGACAACGTCCTTGGTGGGAGCGGTGGCGGTGAAGTCCGCCGGATCGGGCGCAGGAAAAACAGGAGCCGCTACGGGTGCAGCCGGCGCTGCGGCTTCGGGCGTGGATGTAGCGGGAGCCTGGTCCTGCGCAAAGACGTAATGGATGGGAGAGAACAGAAGGGCCAGAGCTGTTGCAGTGGCCAGTCGAGCGGAGTTACGGATCAAGCGAATTTCTCCTTCATTGGCGGGATGACTCCCGAACTTTAGCTTATACCTGCACTTTGACGGCGATGGGAAAGCGGCGGCCCATGCCGAAGGATTTCGAGGTGACCTTCAAAACCGGTGCAGCCTGCTGGCGCTTGTATTCCGAGCGCTCCACGAGGCTTACCACCTGTTGGACGAGTTCGAGCGGAAAACCGTTTTTCTGCGCAATGCATTCGGGGGTCTCATAGCGCTCGACATAGGCCTCGAGGATGGGATCGAGGATCTCGTAGGGCGGCAGAGAGTCGGTATCCTTCTGATCCGGGCGCAGTTCGGCGGAAGGAGGTTTCTCGAGGATTGCCAGGGGAATGATTTCGCGCTCGCGATTGAGCCAGCGGCAGATGGCGTAGACGCGCGTCTTGATGAGATCGCCGATGACCGCAAGCGCGCCGACCATGTCGCCGTAAAGCGTGCAATAGCCGACCGCCATTTCCGATTTGTTGCCGGTGGTGAGCACGAGAGAGCCGAACTTGTTGGAGAGCGCCATGAGCAGATTGCCGCGGATGCGCGCCTGGAGATTCTCTTCGGCGAGTCCGGGCTGCGTGCCTGTGAACAGCGGCTCGAGAGCCCGCGTGTATTGATGAATCAGATCGCTGATCCCGATCAGTTCGAAGCGTATTCCGAGATTGGCGGCAAGCGCGCGGCTGTCGTCGATGGAGCCTTGCGAGGAGTAGGGGCTGGGCATGCCGATGCAGAGCACATTCTCTTTGCCGAGAGCATCTGCGGCGATGGCGGCGACTAGCGCGGAGTCGATGCCGCCGCTGAGGGCGATGAGGGCTTTGCGGAAGCCGCATTTGCGGACGTAGTCGCGGGTGCCCAGGACAAGAGCGCGATACGCGGCTTCGGTGTCGTCATCGAGCGGATCGGGGATTGCGGGCGCACAGAAAGGATCGACGAAAACGAGGTCTTCTTCGAAGGATTTTGCCTGCGCGATGAGGTCACCGTGGGCGTTGAGGGCGATGGAGGAGCCATCGAAGATGAGGCTGTCGTTGCCGCCGACCTGATTGCACATGATCACGGGGATGCCGTCGCGACGGGCGATGGCGGCGAGCATCTGGCGGCGGATTTTGCGCTTGGTGTGCCAGAAAGGCGACGAAGACAGGTTGATGTGGATGGCGGGATTCTGGCGCATCAGGTCTTCCAGCGGATCGAACGTAGTAGAGGCGGCGCGGCCAGAAGTTTTTGTCGTTCCAGGCGTCCTCGCAGATGGAGACGGCAAGGCGCACACCATCCAGTTCGACCACCTGCTGCGGACCCGAGGGCAGGAAGTAGCGCTGCTCGTCGAAGACGTCGTAGAAGGGCAGCAGGCGCTTGTGCTGCTCGAGGAGCACGTGGCCACAGTCGAGCAGAACAGCGGCGTTTACGGCAGGCTTCCCAGCATTCGGAGGTGCAGGCAAAGCTACGCCGGCGATGACCGCGGTGGGCAGGTCGCGAGTGGCTGTGGCGAGTTCTTCGACCGCTTTGCGGCAGCGGGCGAGAAAGCTTGGTTTCTCAAGAAAGTCTGCCGGCGGATATCCGCAGATGGCCAGTTCTGAAAACACAGTGAGACGAGCGCCCTGTTCGGCGGCTTGCCGGGTGACAGCAACGATTTTTTCAAGATTGCCGGTGAAATCCCCGACCGTGGGGTTGATCTGGGCCAGTGCGATCTTCACTACTCCAGTTTAATGCAGGAAGGGTCTTGCTCAGAGACCATGGCCAGGATTAGAGATCGATCAGGAGTCAGCAAATCTAGGTGCCGGTGCCGGAGAAGACAACGCCGATGGTGCGAACGATGATCTTGATGTCGAGCCAGAGGCTCCAGTTTCTCGATGTAAGTCACGTCGAGGGAGACGTAGCTGTCGAACGAGGGATCCTGGCGGCCCTGCACCTGCCAGAGACCGGTGATGCCTGGGGTGACGTCGAGACGGCGGAGATGGCTGGGCTTGTACTCCATGACTTCGCTGGCGATGGGGGGGCGCGGTCCGACGACGCTCATGTCGCCACGAAGAACATTGATGAATTGAGGCAACTCATCGAGCGAGTACTTGCGCAGAATGCGGCCGAGCCGAGTGATGCGCGGATCGTTGGTGATCTTGAAGAGCACGCCGTCGCGCTCGTTCATGTGCATGATTTCAGCCCGGCGCTTTTCCGCATCGCGCACCATGGTGCGGAACTTGTAGCAGCGGAAGACGCGGCCTTTCTTGCCGATGCGCTCGGAGGTGTAGAAGACGGGTCCTGGCGACTCAAGCTTGATGGCGATGGCGATGACGAGAAGGAAGGGCAGAAGGAAGAGAAGCAACAGGCTGGAAAAAAGGACATCGAGCACGCGCTTGAGCATGAAGCCGAGTTCGGGAACGTGGCCGCAATGCAGCGGAATGGTCGGGAACTGGCCGATGTATTCGATGGGGCTGTTCCAGGCCAGGCCGTCGTACAGGTCGGGAACGACGCGCAGGTCGACGCCGTGCATACGGGACTTCTCGAGGACATCCTGGACGATGCCGCGCTCGCAGGGGGTGGTGAAGAAGATCTCGTCGACAAACTGCTTGCGCGCGTGCTGGAAGAGCGTGTCGAGAGTGCCGACGACATCGCCGCTGGAGGACATGATGTGGGAAGACACACCGGGAAATTCGATGAAGCCCTTGAAGGTGTAGCCGAGGTGGCGGATGCTCTCGAGGTGATGACGGAGAGCGTGTGCTTCGGGGCCGGTGCCGACGATGAGTACGTTGCGGGTGTCTTTGCCGCGCTCAAATCTGCGGTACATCAGGGTGCGGTAGATGAGGCGGCGCAGGCTTAGGGAGACCGTGACGAGAAGCAGCGTGACGATGACGACACGCCGCGGGATGTCTTCGGCGCGAACAAGGTAGAGAGTTCCAGTGAGCAACAGGCCGGAGGTGAAGCAGACCTGAACGGTCAACCGCTGCTCATGCAGGAAGGAACTCAGGCGAGTAGGCGAGTAGAGATGCAGCCGGCGGCTGGTAACAACCAGCCCAGTGGCGAATGCGGAGACCAAAGCCAACAGGATCCACATTGAGCGGCCGTTAAAGAGCGTTCCATTGTAGAAAGCGCGTGCTCCGACGACTGGACCTGTGTGGCGCTCGTAGGTGGTGGCGATAATCGCGGAGACAAGGACTGTGAGGACATCAAGAAACATCCAAAGCTTGACTTTGGCTTGTGATCTGCGCGATGACCTTGTGGCTGTGTCGGTCACCCAGTCAGAAGGGGAGGAGACCGTGGCGGAGATCTTCTGCCAGAAATCCGATGTCGCCATATTCTTTCCGCAAGCCTCAGGAGTTCAAAGCTAGATCTGCAAGTCGGGGAGCCTCCCCGGTTGAACTGAGCAAGAAGCAGAATGCCGGTGCTGCTAGAGCTATTGTTTTGAGGCAGTCACCTCGGGGATGGTTGCCTCGGAGCCTTCGAGCCCTGCCATTACTTCGTATTCGACAGATGCCGGATGTCGGCTCGTCAGCTGCATTCGCCGCAGATACCGCTCCTGAATCTGCTTGACGCGCAATTCGATTGACAAGGCAAAGAGTCGAGGCAGTAGTACAAGAAAACCGATAAATCTGGCCTACCCAGTTGAGACTGGGGACCTTCTCGTCAGGGTGAAACCCTTCGTTTGCTCGACGTGCGGGGAACTTGCTTGGCTACTAAATTATCAGGGAAGTCCAGTTATAGAGATGTTAATTCCTTAAACCGAAGGTACCACATAGGCATCGAGAGTTAGAAACTGCTGGATGTGAGGATCGGGTGACGCCATGAAGTCTTTGAGAGGTCCAAAGAAGGATGCACGTCCTTCATCGAGAAACAGAACCGTATCTGCGAGTCTCTCGGCAAAACGCATGTCGTGGGTGACGACAATGCTTGTAAATCCAAGCTGTTGCTGCAATCGCTGGATGAGACCGCCGAGCCTGCGAGCAATGATCGGATCGACCATTGTGGTGGGCTCGTCGTAAAGAACCACTTCCGGTTGCGAGGCCAAAGCACGAGCGATGGCGACGGCGCGACGGCGGCCCGTGGACAGACTGGAGGGTAACGCATTTGGTACATCATCTGCGCCGACGAGACCGAGAAGACGATCAACGACCTGCTGGACCTGGTCTTCTTCCTGGCCGCCACGTTCGCGCAGTGGGAAGGCTACGTTTTCGCGGACGGTGAGCGAGTCGAAGAGAGCGCCGTTCTGAAAGACCATCGTGATACGCCTTCGAACAGCCTGCATTTCTTCTTCCGTGTAGGCATTGATTTCATGGCCATCGACACGGATGGAGCCAACCTGCGGTTTCAGGAAACCCATGAGAATGCGGAGGGAGACGGATTTGCCGACGCCGCTACGGCCCAGGATGCAGAGAGTTTCGCCACGATTGACCGTGAAGCTGACGTTGTCGAGAACCCTGCTTTCGCCGAACCACATGGAGACGTGGCTGAAGGAGATAAGCGGCCAGCTTGTCTGTTCTTCGGCGGGGACGGGCTTATCGCCGACAATGTCGGCGAGCACTTCGCCGCTGATTTCGGGCACCTCAGGAATGGACGGAGCCGGAGAGGGATCGGTGCCGGGTTTGAAAGTGGGATCGGGTGTGTCCACGAACCCAGCTTACTTGAAGTTGGCGGGCGAGCCGCGTTGTAGAGGAAGACCTTTAAGATGGGGACCCTGAGAAGAGGGTTTCGGCATGGGCGAGGTCGCCGGGAGAGTTGATATTGAGGAACCAGAGCGCAGCAGGAAAGCCCTGGGGATGAGAGACCTGGCCTGACTGAAGCAGGAGCTCGATCGGCACCACGGAAAGAGGCTTTGCGAGAGCGCTGGCGGCTTCGCGGAAGGCACGAAGGCAGTTGCGGTCGTTGGAATCAAGGCCGGATTGGAGAACCGGGAGCGCTGCGCGGTCAATGACTACGGGAAAGGTTTGAGTGAAGCCGGCAATGGAGACGACTGTTATCGCGGATTGGGTGATTGCAGCGTGATGGAGAAGATAGGTGACAAGGCTGGAGGGCAGGAACGGGAGGTCGGTGGGAAGGAAGACAGCGTGTCGAGCGAAACCGGCGGCGAGCGCCGAGCAGATGCCGGAAAGCGGCCCGAGGCCGGATCGGGTGGGATCGTCGGGCAAAGTGGGCGCAAAGGAGGAGAGATCGCTGCGAGCGCCGGCGATGCGGGGATCCAGACCGGCGGCGCGGAGGATTCCCAATGCGTGTTGGATGAGCGGTGAACCGGCGAGGGGGATGAGGGCTTTATCGCGTCCCATGCGACTCGAGTGACCGCCAGCGAGGATGAATGCGTCGGCGGTCACGGGGTCGGGGTGAGGCAGGCTCAACGGCCAGCCTCCTCCAGGAATCGGATCAGGGAGCGGATGCCGAGTTCGAAGTTCTTGAGATTGAATTTTTCGTTCGGGGCGTGAATGTTGTCGTCAGGAAGACCAAAGCCCATCATGACGCTGGGCAGGCCGAGGTGGCGGTCGAAGTCGCCGACGATGGGAATGGAGCCGCCGGAGCGGATGAATACGGTGTCTTTGCCCCAGACCTCGTGAAGAGCACGCGTGGCAGCCTGGATGTACTGATTGTTGACGGGAATCAGGCACGGGTCGCCAGAGTGGATAAGACGGACTTCGACGTCAACGCCGGCCGGGGCAATCTTCTCGACATAGCTTTTGTATTGGGCGAACGCCTTGGTTGGCGTCATGCCAGGGACAAGGCGCATGGAAACCTTGGCAAGGGCTTTGGCGGGAATTACAGTTTTGGCGCCGGCCCCGATGAATCCACCGGGGATCCCGTGGACGTCGAGCGTGGGGCGGGCCCAGGTGCGCTCGAGAACGCTGTAACCGTTTTCGCCGACGAGTTGACGGGAGCCGACTTCGGTGATGCGGTAGTGCTCTTCGTCGAAGGGCAGGCTCTTCCAGGCGGCGAGTTCCTCGGGACTGGGCAGGATGATGTCGTCGTAAAAGCCGGGGATACAGATGTGGCCGTTTTCGTCTTTAAGTCGGGCGATGATTTGCGCGATGGCAGTAAACGGATTGGGGGCAGCGCCGCCGTACATGCCGGAGTGGAGATCGGTTTTGGCGCCGCGGACTTCGAGTTCGGTATAGATCATGCCGCGCAGGCCGACGCAGAGAGTAGGCAGACCGGGGGCGAAAAGTTCGGTGTCGGAGACGAGGGCAAAGTCCGCCTTGAGATTGGCGGGCTTGGAGGCGACGTAGTCGGCGATTCCCTCCCCTCCAACCTCCTCTTCGCCTTCGAAGAGGACGCGGACATTGAGTGGAAGAGATTTGTTGGAGGCGAGGAGGGCTTCGAGAGCTTTCACCTGCATCCAGACCTGGCCTTTGTCGTCGACGGCGCCGCGGGCATAGATATTCCCGTTACGTTCCGCGGGCTCGAAGGGCGGCGAGGTCCATTCGTCGATAGGATCGGTGGGCTGGACGTCATAGTGGCCGTAGATGAGAACGGTCGGTTTGCTGGAGGCGTGGAGCCAATCAGCGTAGACAAGCGGGTGACCCTGTGTATCGATGAGGCGGACGTTTTCCATGCCGATGCGCTTGAGCTCTGCGACGAGGAATTCGGCGGCGCGGCGGCAGTCGTCCTTGTGCTCGGGCAGCGTGGAGATGGAAGGGATGCGGAGCAAATCTTTCAGTTCATTCAGAAAGCGGGGGTGGTTCTGAGTCGCAAAGTCAACAGCAGACAAAGACATGTGGCGTGTGCCCTTTCAACAAAATCGAACAGAGGAGAGTATAGGCGGTTGGGGCGTGGTGGTGCAGTGGCGAGCGGCTGCAGGCTTAGGTTGAGCGACCTATCTTTAATGTCACATGCAGTTCTCCGCTTCCAGTCTGTCGAGAAATTGTGAAGGGTACGACGCTAACTGAAAAACCCTTCCCGCTGAAGAAGGCAATATATTGGCCGTCATCCAAATGTGCGGAGAATCTACCATTAAGATCGGAGTGCAGTTGGGCAACGTGAACTCTTCCGTGCGTTCCCCGGACGACTACGCCAATGGCGGCATTTGGAATTACTGCACCAGTCGGATCCGTTAAGAAGCCTTGAAAACTCTGCAGAGTATCTTGCGCGGGCTGCCCTTCTGCAGATGCGATGATTTCTTCGTATGTCGGGGGCGCGCAACACTGCAGATCGACTGTGAACTGGCTGGCAGCGGCGCTGACATAGGGCGACACATCTAGATAGAGGTCGCCTAGGAGTTTTGGTTCTGCGGAAACCGAGAATCGATATTTGCCCGTTGCCAATTCTGGAATTTGAGCTAAGCCGTGCTGATCTGTGACGACTGTAAAAATCGCTTCTCCCGAAGAATCTGGTTGGCGAAAGATTTCGATTTTGGCGTTTGCAAATGGCTTTCCTTCAAAATGAACGCCAATCCTCGGGTGCGGTGAAGAAGGTTGCAGTTCGAGAACTCTCGCCGCGGCGGCAGCCTTCGGAGTCGCCGAAAAAGAGATGCAAATGAATAGCGCAACCAGCCTGGCGAATGGGTCGTATCTGCTTGGCCTTCGGGTTTGGGAAACTTGCTCAATAACGCGAAACATTAGGAACCCAATTCTATAGCGGGCGAAGACATGAATATCGCTCCTCAAATGCGGGGTGTTGCAGTCAAAGAAGAGTATAGGCGTTATGCTGACTCCAATGGAATGAAGGGACTTCCTCTTGTCAAAACGCGACGGTGTCTGCCTGGTCGGCCTTTTGCGCAACCTGAATCTTGCAGTTTCGGTCGTGCTTTTGGGATATGCGTGGTCTGCAATTGCGCAGACGCAACCGCAGGAACCGATCTATTCGAGGTTGAACACGTTCGGGGTGTTTGGAGCGTACTCCGGGGATTCCAGCCACATGGTGCTGGGCTACGCACAGAACCGCAAGCTCCTGAATATTGGAGTTGTCTATGGGCGGAGACTAAAGCAGGGATCGATTGTGAACTGGCAGTACAACGCAGAGTTCCTACCGGTGGCACTGGAAAGCGATCCCGTAACTCATACAGTCGTCGATCAACAGACTCCGACGCCCGAGGTCTTTGTGTCGGATTTCCGGCAGTCGGCGGCGTGTGTGGCGAGCAGCGAGAGCTATTCAGACACGCTTCCCAATGGCGTGACGTACAGCGGGACCGTCGCTACCACCTGCAAGCGCATGTGGACGGTTGGGGAGGCATTCTCTCCGATCGGCTTTCAGTGGAACTTTCTGCCACGACACCGACTGCAACCCGTCGTGATCGGGCATGGCGGATACATTTACAGCACGCAAGCCATCCCCATCGATTTCGCGGGATCATTCAACTTCACCTTCGACCTGGGAGCGGGTGTGGAGTATTACCGCTGGAACAGCCGGTCAGTCCGCGTCGACTATCGCTATCACCATATATCGAACCATGAGACAGCCGATGCTAATCCCGGCATCGACAACGGCGTATTCCAGGTGACATACGCGTTCGGGCGCTAGTAGCGTGGGACTTTCGGGTCGATTTCCGCGGACCAGGCGTCGATGCCGCCGCGGAGGGACTGCACGTTTTCGAATCCCTGGTTGCGGAGCCACGCAGTCACGTTGAGGGAGCGCTGTCCATGGTGGCAGAGGACGGTGAGGTGCTCTTCAGGGTCGAGTTCCTGGTGAGCGCGGGCGGGGACATCGCCCATGGACATCAGGGTGCTGGGTTCGATGTGGGCTGTGGAGTATTCCCATGGCTCGCGGACATCGATGAGGCGGGTCTTGTTTTCCCGGATAAGGGCAACGGCTTCGGTCGGGGAGATTTCGTATTCCAGCATGAGCCTAGTTTATTCGGGCGCCGCGAGTCGCTTAAATCGGGCGAGGAAATTAGTCTGGAAGAGATGCCGCCGATTCTGAATGCACAATCGATCACGAAGCAATTTGGGGCCAAGCCTCTTTTCAAGAATATTTCTTTCACGGTAGAGGACGGGGCGCGGATCGGGCTGATTGGGCCGAATGGCGCCGGGAAATCCACGTTGCTGGCGATTCTGGCGGGAGCAGTTGAACCGGATTCCGGCGAGCTGGCGGTGCGGAAGCGGGCGCGGGCCGCGTATGTCCCGCAGGATTCGCGGTTTGCGGCTGGGCTGACGGTGCGGCAGGTGCTGGAGACGGCGCTTGGCGCGGCGCATGCGAATGAGGGCGAGCGCGAAGGGCGGCTGCGGGAGCTGACTGGACGGGCCGGGTTCGAGGATCTGGCGGCGGAGGCGGCTTCGCTTTCCGGCGGATGGCGCAAGCGGCTGGCGATTGTCGAGGCGCTGGTTAGGCATCCGGATGTGCTGCTGCTGGATGAGCCGACCAATCATCTGGATCTTGCCGGGATTGAGTGGCTGGAGGAGTTGCTGGCTGCGGCTTCGTTTGCGGTGGTGACGGTGAGCCACGACCGCTATTTCCTTGAAGCGACATCGAGCGAGATTATCGAGCTGAACCGGGTGTATGCGGAAGGACTTGTTTCGCGTGAAGGGGAACTTCAGCCGGTTTCTCGAAGAGCGCGAGGCGTATCTGGAATCGCAGAGCAGGCAGCAGGAGAGCTTGCGCAACCGGGTGCGGACGGAGATCGAGTGGCTGCGGCGCGGGCCGAAGGCGCGGACGACGAAATCGAAGGCGCGGATCGATACGGCCAACGAGATGATCGGGCAGCTGGCGGCGATGGATTCGCGGACAGCGGCGAGTTCAGCGGGCATTGATTTCTGAGGCGACGCAGCGGAAGACGAAGCGGCTGGTGGAGTTCAACGATGTGGCTTGCGACATCGCGGGGCGCAGGCTGTTCGAGGGACTGAATTTTGTTCTGACGGCGGGCTCGAAGGTGGGACTGGTGGGGCCGAATGGGAGCGGAAAGACGACCTTGCTGCGGCTTGCTGCGCGGCGAATTGAGCCGGCCGAGGGCAGCATTCGTACGGGCGGATGCGCTGCGGCTGGTGTATTTCAGCCAGATGCGCGAGCTGGATGAGAATCTGACGCTGCGGCGGGCGCTGGCGCCGGAGGGAGACGGGCTTGTCTACCAGGGTCGGAACATGCACGTGGCGAGCTGGGCGGCGCGGTTTCTGTTTACCGGCGAGCAACTGAATCAGCCGGTGCGGAACTTGAGCGGCGGCGAGCGGGCGCGCGTCCTGATTGCGAAGTTGATGCTGGAGCCGGCAGATGTGCTGCTGCTGGATGAGCCGACCAACGATCTGGATATTCCGACGCTGGAGATTCTGGAGGAGAACCTGCTCGATTTTCCGGGTGCGCTGGTGCTGGTGACGCATGACCGCTATCTGCTGAATCGAGTGGCTTCGACAGTGCTGGGGCTGGACGGCAATGGACACGTCGGGCAGTTTGCGGATTATGCGCAGTGGGAAGCGTGGATAGATCAGGGAGTGACAAACAGAGATCAGGACTCTCAGGAGGATCAGCAGATCAAGTGGGGCGTTCTGAGACCAGGTCGGAGACACCCGCGAAAAAGAAGCTCTCGTATCTGGAGGCGCGGGAGTTTGCGGCGATTGAGCAGCGGGTGGAGCAGAGCGACGCGCGCTTGGCTGCGGCTCGGGCGCGGGTTGAAGACCCGGCGATTGCTTCGGATGCGACGGCCCTGGAGGCCGCTCTGGGGGAACAGGCGGCGGCGGAGCAGGAAAACGAGGATCTCTATGCCCGATGGGCTGAATTGACCGATAAGGCAGTCTAAACTGAATGTGGGATCCTAAACCAAGTCGAAGCGAAAGCAGGACTTCGACGACACACGGCGAAACATCTGCATCGAAAGACGATATGCATAACCCGGTGAAGGTTTTAATTGTCGAGGACGAACCCCATGCCTTGATGGGGCTCGCAGAGTTGATCTCCGGTTGGGGATACCAGACGGAGACGGCGCGCGATGGCGTCGAGGGCTGGGAAAAGGCGCTCGCGTGGGATCCGTCGATTGTCGTGACGGACTTGAAGATGCCGCGCATGGACGGCATTGGACTGCTGACAAAACTTGCGGAGTCGAATTCCAATGTCGGCCGTGGTTCTGCTGACGGCACAAGGCTCAATCCAGCTGGCGGTGGATGCCATGAAGCTGGGCGCTTATGACTTTCTGCAAAAGCCGGTGGATGCCACGCGACTGCGGACCATCCTGGCCAATGCGACGCGGCAGCGTGCGACAGAGATCGAGCTGGAAGTTACGCGCAGGCAGTTGCGGAACACCGGCATCCTGGGCTCTATGGTGGGAAGTTCAAAGGCGATGCGCGAGATCTTCGCGCTGATCGAACAGATTGCGCCATCGAATGTTTCGGTGCTGATTACGGGCGAGAGCGGCACAGGCAAGGAAATGGTGGCGCGGACACTACATGACTTGAGTCCGCGGAAGGGCCGGCCGTTTCTCGCAGTGAACTGTGCGGCGATTCCCGAGACACTGATCGAGAGCGAGATCTTCGGTCACGAAAAGGGTGCGTTTACCGGGGCGGTGGAGCGGCGGGCTGGGTGCTTTGAACTGGCAACAGGCGGCACGTTGCTACTGGACGAGCTGGGCGAGATGCCTATCGGCACGCAAGCCAAGCTGTTGCGGGTTCTGGAAGAGCGAAAGCTGCGCAGGCTGGGGGGACGCACCGAGCAGGATGTGGACGTGCGTGTACTGGCGGCGACAAATCGCGATCCACAGGATGCAGTGACGCATGGCCATCTGCGGGCGGATTTGTTTTACCGCTTGAATGTGTTTCACATTCACATGCCTCCTCTGCGCGAGCACCTGGAGGACCTTCAGGTGATGGCCGAGGCCATGGTGCTGGAGATGAATCAGAAGCACACGCGACACGTTGCGGGATTGTCAGATCAGATTCTTGACCGAATGCTCGCGTATGACTGGCCGGGAAACGCGCGTGAACTGCGCAATACGATTGAACGCGCCGTGATTTTGTGCCCGGATGGGGCTCCGCTGGACGCGACGCATTTGCCAAGGACCTTCGGTACGCCGCAGCTGCCTATGCCGGCGCGCGTGAATGACGCAAACGTTGTGCCGGTGCGCGTGGGGAACACAGTGGATGAGGCGGAGCGGATGCTGATTTTGCGCACGCTCGAGTCCACGGGACAGAATAAGACGCGTGCGGCCGAGATCCTGGGTGTCAGCCTGAAGACGCTGCACAACAAGCTCAAAGAGTACAGCCACTCGCGGGAGGACCAGCCGGCCTGAGACAGCTCGGTTAAAGCTGCGCTCTTTCAAGCCGGGGTTGATCGGATTTGGCGTTGAGATCAGGCCTGGTTACGGCAACTGTTCGTGAACGATGCGACTAAAGACAAAACTCGTTCTGGCAATCACGGGGATGGTGTTTCTAATTGCGGGATTGCTGTCGCTGGTGTACGTGAGTCACCTGGTGGATGCGGCAATTCAGCAGTCTTATGATTCAAACCGCATGATTGCAAACCAGGTGCGTTTTGCCTTGCAGAACGCGCTGGAAACGGGGCTGGAGGGGCAGACCGTCGATCCGAATAATACGGCCCAACTAAGGGAGTTGGTTGCAGCGGCGATTCACGACAGCGCATCTCTGCGCGCGACACTGGACTCGGCAAATATGTATTCCGCGACGGAATACGACGTGAACATTGTGGATACGCAATCGCGCATCCTGTTAAGCACATTTCCGGACAATGAAGGAAAGGTGCTGCCGTGGCGGCCGAACTATGGTGCGTTGCTGGCGGCCGATCCGATCACCAAGATGCGCGAGATCTACGGGCCGGCAAAGGTATTCGACATTGTGGTGCCGCAAGATCGCAATGGCGCGCCCTTTCTGAGCGTTCACGTGGGTGTGCGGACAACGCTGCTGCAGGCGGTTTATGAACCGTCGCTGAAGGAGGCCACTACGCTGATGGCCTTTGCGGCGGGCACCGCGCTGATTGCGGCATTCCTGCTGAGTAACCTCGCGCTGCGACCCCTGGAAGAGATCAGCATGCAGCTCGATTACTGGAATCCTGCGCCGGTGGAGAGCGCTCCCGAGGGAGGCGAGTTGCCCAAGCTCGATACCGCCGCGAGGGTTTCGACGAAGATTGAACAGATCGGGCAGCGCATGCGAAATGTGGAGGAGGTTTTTTCGGCCCTGAAAGAGAACCTCGACCAGATTCTAGGAAACCTGCAGGATGGCATCCTGCTGTTCACGGGAGATGGACGGGCGGTGCTGGTTTCTGAGGCCGCACACCGCTTTCTGAACATTGATGGCGACAACATCCTGGGCTTACAGGCAAGGGAGATCTTCGACCGATCGACGTTGCTGGGCCGGACACTTCGCGAATCCTTTGATGCCGGCGTCAACCTCGTACAGGAAGAGATCCTGACCGAGACGGGGCGTCGCATCCAGGCGTCGGTGGATTTCATTTACGACGATCGAACGAGGATGGGACTGGGCGCGTTGGTGACGCTGCACGATCTTGAGTCGGTGGAGGAGATCGAGTCGGAGTTGGAGCTTTCGCGACGCATGGCTGCGATTGGACGACTGACCGCGGGTGTAGGACATGAAGTCAAGAATCCGATCAATGCCATCGTGGTGCATCTTGAGTTGCTGAAGAACAAGCTGGGTGCAGATCAAGCGCCGGCAACGCGTCACCTGGATGTTATCGATGCGGAGATTCACCGGCTGGATCGCGTGGTGCAGACGCTGGTTGATTTCTCGCGGCCGGTAGAACTGCGGCTGCGGGAACAGGATCTGCGCACCGTAATCGGGGATGTGCTGGCTCTCGCTGACGAAGAGCTCTCGACGCGAAATGTGAAGCTGGAGGGGCGGATGCCCGCGAATCCCCTCATTGTGAACGTAGACGCGGATTTGCTGAAACAGGCAGCGATCAACGTGATTCAAAATGGTGCGCAAGCCATGCCCAATGGCGGCCTGCTGCGTGTCTCGCTGGAAGAAGATCGCAAGATGGCGGTTCTGCGAATCGCCGATGAAGGATCGGGGATTCCGCCGGAGATTCGAGAGAAGATTTTCGATCTCTATTTCACGACGAAGACTGGCGGCAGCGGCATCGGCCTGGCAATGACGTACCGTATTTTGCAATTGCACCACGGAAGCGTGGACGTACAATCGAAGGTAGGCCGTGGCACGGAATTCTCACTGCGCATTCCACTCGCCGCCACGGAGTGGGGACGCCGGCATCTGCAGCCGGCTAATGTGGAAGAAACAAAGGGGTTGGAGACATGAAGTTGAGCGCCAGGAGCGCTGCTTGGCTTTTTCCATTGCTGCTGACGGGCTGCTTTCACAAGACCCAGATCGCGCAGAATCAGCCAATGGCGCCACCGATCGAGGAGACGCCTCCGCCTAAGCCCGAACCTGCTCCAACGAATCTGCCGCCACCGGAGGTGTCGATTCCGGTGCAGACTCCGACCCAGCAGATTACGCCACCGCCCGAGCCGGTGAAAAAACCGGCGAAGCACAAGAAGCCCCCGACTACGCAGGTGGCTTCGAACGAGACGCCCGCCGTGTCAGCGATCGGTCAGCTTTCAACCGGTGATCCGCCGAATATGAGGCAGCAGACGGATGAATCGATTGCGTCGACAGAGAAGTCCCTGAACGGGATCACGCGAAGACTGAATGATCAGGAGCAGAAGACAGCCGCGCAGGTTCGCGAATTTCTGAAGCAGGCACGCGATGCGCTGACTGCTGGCGATGTGGATGGCGCGCACACTCTGGCTCTCAAGGCAAAGGTTCTGTTGGACGAGTTGCACCCATAAGGCGGGCTTCCCTTCCCTGACTCACGACTTTTCTGTTGAGCGGCGTTACAGCAGTTTTCGGAATTAGTGTCGACCGAAAGCACACAGTTAAGTGGCTTTTCATCAAGGAAAAACCACCTTTCATCACTCTTAAGAAGTCACGCGTATTCCGACAACTGCTCTAGCGCTCGCCCCAGCTGAGCTTGTTGCGCAGTGCGTCGAAGAAGCCGCTCTCACTCAGGCGGACAAGGTTGACGGTGTAATCAGAGCGGTTGCAGCGGACCTCATCGCCGAGGTGAAGCTCAAATCCAGTCTGGCCGTCCACGGTGAGCAGGCACTCCGTGGGGACGCCTTCGACGCGAACCGCGAGACACGCATCTCCGCGGACCACAATGGGACGCAGGGTGAGCAGATGTGGACAGATGGGCGTGACGATGAGAGCGTCGACATCAGGTGTGAGGATGGGGCCGTTGGCCGCCAGGGTGTAGGCAGTGGAACCGGTCGGCGTGGAGATAATGACACCGTCAGCGCGAAAGCGTGCGACGCTCTTTCCATCGAGTTCCACGGCGAATTCACCCATGCGCGCGATGTCTCCCTTAGAGACGACAACTTCGTTTAAAGCTTCGAATGCCTTGACGGTCGAGCCGTCGCGAATAACCTCGGAATGAAGCATGGCGCGCGCATCAAGGGTGTGACAGTTGTCGCACCAGCTTTCGAGCGTCGTATAGAGATCGCCGAGACGCACTTCAGTGAGGAAGCCGAGAGAGCCGAGGTTGACGCTGAGAATGGGCGTACCGGTCGCGGCGAAAATGCGCGCCACGGAGAGCAACGTGCCATCACCGCCGAGCACGATCACCAATTGAGGCTTGTGCGCGGGCATGTCAGACCGATCCACGGCAGGGGCGTTCTCGGTATAGCAGGCGCCTTCGCGATCGAGGAGCGGATCGTAGTTGTGTTTGCGGAGCCAGTCAATCAGTTCGGGCAGCAACTGGGCGAGTTCCTGCTTTCGTGGCTTACTAACGATTGCGACGCATGTCATTCGGTCTCAAGTGTAACGGATGGGGTTGAAAAGCAGGGACTAGGGAATGGGGAATAGGGAGTAACGAACGACGCTACACGCGGCGGCGCATAGAGGAGGAATTCGACGTTGCCTTCGGCGCCGGTGATGGGAGATGGGATGACTTCTGCAACTTGCCAGCCTAGTTCAGTGATGGCGCTCGAGACTCTTTCGATGGTGAATTTGTGAATTTCGGGATCGCGGACGATGCCACCTTTGCCGACGTTGCCGCGGCCGGCCTCGAATTGCGGCTTGACGAGGATGATGGCTTCAGTGAGCGCCGGTGCAGCCGCGAAGACTGGAACGAGCAAAAGCGTTGCGGAGATGAAGGACACGTCCATGACGAGCAGGGTGAGTATGGGTTGGCCGGGTTCGGCGAGTGCCTCGGGGGCGAGGAAGCGGGCGTTGGTGCGTTCGACGAGACGGACGCGCGGATCGTTGCGGAGCTTCATGGCGATCTGGCCGAAGCCAGTGTCGACGGCGGTGACGTGGGCGGCGCCACGCTGCAGGAGGCAGTCAGTAAAGCCGCCGGTCGAGGCGCCGATGTCGAGGCAGGATCGGCCTGCGACGTCGACCTTCCAGTGATCGAGGGCGCCCTGAAGTTTGAGGCCACCGCGACTGACGTAGGGCATGTCTTCGCCGAGAAGGCGGATCATGGAGTCGGCAGAGACGGCAGCGCCAGGTTTGTCGATCTTCTGTTCGTTGACGAGGACGCGGCCGGCAAGGATGAGGGCGCGGGCGCGCTCACGGCTCTGGACGAGGCCTCGTTCGACGAGGAGAAGATCGATGCGGGTTTTGACGTTGGCGGCAGACAAGGCGTTCGAGTCGTTCTCAGGATAATCGCGGTGCGCAGCGGGTTGTACCCGGCTCCGTTCCGGATCGTGTTCGTGCGTATGCAACCGGATGGTTGCACGTTATCCCCCTATATCCGGTCTCTGTAAGGAAGTTTCCTATTCTGGATTACGGACAGGGGGTACCGGCAAATATTTCATGCAGTTAGAGTTAGCTGCAGATTACTCCGCTGAAAAGACTTAGCGCAATCGAAGGGCTGCCGAGCCATGCTCCTTTGTTTGTTGTCCTGTTCGAGGATAGCAAATTCGGGGAAATAGCCTGCAAAAGGAGCGCATGACTTATGTCGCGCGGAATCAGTCGGTTCGGCCTGGCAGTGGGGCTCAAGAGCTTGACAACTGTGGGCCGGGTCGAATGCCACGAACAATCGTTCGCGGAGCCCCAAGCTTGCGGGGCTCAGCGATGACACTCAAAACGGGCGAACGGCGTGGTTAAGCAGCGCCTGGGACCTCTCCGGATCGAATCCGAGCTTGACAAGTCTGCCTACGCGGAGATTCTTCTACTCTGACGCGGTCGTTCCGGAGCTGGATGCGTTTTGCGCGTACTGGACGGTGGTTTTTTGTCTCGGGATGCCATGCTGATGGCAGTCGGTGCAGTGGACCCAGTGGATGTTGTGGGCGCTTCTGTCGCTGGCGAAGGTCGTGTCCATCTTCTCCACGTCGATGCCGCAATGGGACATCTGCGGGATGGCAGGTCTTGCAGGAGGCTGTGCGCGTTCTCGTTGTGGCCGTCGTGACAGGCGAGGCAGCTCAGGCCTTCGTGCACGCCCATGGGCGTGCGGTCGTCGCCGGAGCCGACCTGCGGACCCCAGTGATTTGTCGCGGCGGTGGTCGCAGCTTCGGGCTGGCGCGGCGCGTGGCACTGGTAGCAGAGAGCCTGGCGCTGGTCGGGACTGATTGTTACGGAGCGCGGTCCGTCCCAGAGCTGCGGAATCGTAAGCAGGGTTGCGGCGAAGTGCAGTTGCTCGCGGCGGTCGAAGAAGGCGAGCGAATCGCGGACCGGCGGGCCCGCAACGGAGATGCGCGTTGATGGCTTGGTTCCGTGCGCGCCTTCGCGGTGCATCTAGTGGCAGGCCATGCAAGGGATGGCTGGCTCGTTCGGCAAGTCGAAGCGCGCTTCAACTGCCAGGGACCGGTGGTGTTTTGCGGCTGAACGAGGTCGCGGATTGATCCGTTGAAGTGCATGCCGTGGCAGCGGAGGCAATCGTCCATCAGACGGCGCTTGGAGTTATGCGTGGGGTCGGTGAAGATCTGCGCGTAGGTGGCGCTGTGCGGGCCGGCGTGCCAGGTTGCGTATTCGTGCTGGTGGCAGCTCTGGCAGTTCGGGTCATCGCAAGCACGTCCACGTCGCGCAGCCGGATGACTCAGGCCAGTTGCCGAAGAGATGAACCCGGATGTGGCGCAGCTTGGTGGCGAGGCTGGCTTCGTGGCAATCCATGCACGCCGCGTTGCGGTGCGGCAGAAGCGTGCACCGCGTCACGTAGGCGGCCATCTCGTGGCAGCTTGCGCAGCCCTGGCCGTGCTGCGAGGTGTAGTAATACGACGCGCCATAGATGCCGACGACGACCAGACAAAGCGACGACGAGACGCGACAACGATGTGCCGCGAGTTTGAGGAAGCGCTTCATGAGCGGAATCCCGTGCCCTTCCAGTTGCGGACCAGCGCATCGGAGGCGAAGTAGGCGACGGCCATGATGGTGAGCGCCGGGATTGAATCCGCCGTTGGTGACGTGCACGCTGCCATCGATGACGAAGACGTTGTCGACGTCGTGAAGCTGGCAGTTGCGATTGACGACGGAGCTGTGCGGATCGTTGCCCATGCGGCAGGTGCCGGCCTGGTGCTGGCCGGCCGGAGACGGTCTCGGAGTGCCGGCGTCATGAGCGAGGTGTTGATGGCGCCGGCCTCCTTGAGCCAGGCTTCGGCGCGCTTGGCCTGCACGTCGCCGATCTCGAATGTGTGCGGGTGGACGTTGCCGGAGATGCGCGCCACGGGCATGCCCCACTTGTCGCGCACCGACGGGATCGAGGGTGACGCGGCCGTCGGCTGTGGGAATCTGCTGCGTCGGTCCCATGATGACGATGGTGCGCTTGTGCCAGTGGCGCATGGCCTGCTTGTGCGCCAAGCCCCAGCGCGGCGTGTTCGGCGGGCAGCCGGTCGACCATGTGAATGGGCAGGCGGATGAACTCGTTGGCCAGCATGCCGCCGCCGCAGAGACCCGGAGTGCCGTGGTTGTAGTCGGTGATGGCGATGCTGGCGCCGGGGCCGACGTCGTCGTAGGTTTCGAAGTCGAAGTAGCCGACGGCGCCGGTGTAGTGATGGCCTTGCAGATTGCGGCCGACCTGGTCGTAGCGATTGCCGAGGCCGTTGGGAAACAGGCGGCTCTTGGAGTTCAGCAGCAGGCGCGCCGACTCGATGGCGCAGGCCGAGACGACGACGATGTCGGCAGAGCTGCTCCTGCAGATGGCCGCGTTGCGTCGAAGTAGGCGACGCCGCGGGCGCGGCCGCGATCGTCGGTGAGGATCTCCTTGGCCATGCACTCGGTGCGCAGTTCGCAGTTGCCGGTGGTGAGCGCGACGGGGATCACGGTGTTCTGCGAGCCGTTTTTGGCATCCACTTCGCAGGCAAATCCGCAGCACCAGCGGCAGCGCATGCAGGGGCCGCGGCCGTTGTAGGGCACGCTGTTGCGCGCCATGGGAAGGTGGAACGGATGCAGGCCAAGGCGTTTGGCGGCCGGCTCGAGGATTCCGAACTCGCGATTGGGCGGCAGCGGCGGCATGGGCAGAGGCGCGGCGGCGCGGGCCGTGAAAGGGTGTGCCGGAGTAGTCGCCGGAGATGCCGATCTCGTATTCGGCCTTCTCGTAGAAGGGCTCCAGATCGTCGTAGGTGATGGGCCAGTCTTCCAGCGAACTGCCCGGCGGGCGCGCCGTAGGTGGAGCGCATGCGGAAGTCCTGGGGCAGGTAGCGCCAGGCCTGGGCGCCGTAGCTCAGCGTGCCGCCGCCCACGCAGGCGGCGTTGTTCTGGTAGGCGCCTTCGCTGGGCAGCACGGTGTGCGGCGACGCCCTTCGCATCGACCCAGACGCGCGGGATTGCCTTCGTCCTCCGGGCCGAAGGCATTGCCCAGCACGGTGGTGCGCTGGTTGCGCAGGTCGTCCTTGCGGCAATCGTTGGCGGTGTACCACTTGCCGCGCTCCAGCAGGACCACGCTCAGGCCGGCGATCGGACAGTTCCTTGGCGACGATGCCGCCCGCGGCGCCCGCGCCGATAACGACTGCGTTGACGCGCTTCATGAGCGGCGGCCCTTTCTGCAGGTCGTATTGCGCGCGGCCGCGCATGGGCGGCTCAGCCAGGCCCAGCATCCGCCAGCTCACGGCGTCGCGATTGCCGCCGTGGCGCGGCGAGCCGTAGTAGCCCTCCATGGTGTGCTGGCGGACCAGATCGAAGAAGGTGCGGATTCTCGTTCTCGAGGCGCGGTGACGATTTGCAGTCTGCTGCGGCGGGGTCGCATCGACGAGAGCGGCGGCCAAAGCGGTTGCGGCTCATCGCGTCTGCCTGTTCAAGACCGTCGCGATAGGCGTGATCGATGGCGGCGGTAGTGGCGCGCCAGCTGGCGGTCAATGTAGGTGACGACTCCGGCCTGCGAGGCGCTGGGAAAATCATCGGCGGGAATGATCTGATCGCATAACACAGCGAGAATACGGGCGTGGTTGTCGCTCAAGAGTTTCCAGCCGTCACCGGTGCTGGTGTGGCAGCCGATGACCGCTGCTGCGCCGCCGAGGGCACTTGCCAAGGCAAACTGCCGTCGCGTGAGAACGCCTTTTGATGCGGGCCGTCGCACTAGCAACCTCGAGCATGAGAATGGAGGCGGAATGCTCCGATAGTTCCGAAGCGCATTCCGCATCAACAGATCATGCTGAGTGGCAGGCATTACAACGGTCTGTGTTTCGAGTCACAAGTGAGCCACGGCGTCAAAACCGAGAGGGCCATCTCTGTACAGGGACGGCCCTCATTTTGCTGCATCCTGCGCGGTGGATGATCAGGGATGGATATTCTGGCAGGCGGCCAGGGAGGCTGTGGGTCCGGGTTGGTAACACGGCTGGCCTCCGCCGGGGACGCGGCTGGAGATATTGACATTACCCCTGGTACCGTTTTGTGTGGAGACGCGCACATCGACGATGTTGCCTTCAATCAGCACAGTGGTATCGACAATGTCCTGGTCGGTGCGGATGATGGTCAGGAGGGTGGCGTCCGGCGAGGCGACGTAGACTTTGCCATAGAGGGAATTTGAGGTGGAAACAACGGTTCGCGGATGGCCGGTGACGTTCAGCGTCTTCTCCACTGTGTGGCTGGTCAGGTTCACGATGTGCACCGTGCCGTCGGTCTGGTCGGCGGTGTAGGCCCGGCTGCCGTCGGCCAGCGCGGTAACGCTGGCGGGATTATTTCCAACCGGAATGGTGAATGTGGTTCCGAAGGTCTGACTGTCGTTGCCATACTCATCGAGACTTACGTCGATCAAGCTGATGGTGCCGCCATCGTAGTCGGCAACGACGAGTTGCTGGGTGGCTGGAATGTATTCGCCGTAAACAGGCCCGGCAACCGCGGGCACATTCGCACCGGTCAAGCCGGCCGCGGTGGATAGAGGCAGGCTGGGATGGCAAGTGACGAGTTGACCGTTTTGATTAGTAAAGGGCGTGCACTGGTCAAGCGTGTTGTTCTGGCTGTTGATTACGGTGATGGTGTCGTCGCCACGATTGAGCACGAAGACGCGCCGGCCATCGGGACTGGGAATGCCATAGACCGGGCATTTGCCGACAGGGATGCGCGCAGAGACGGTGAAGGTGGAGACTTCAAGCGCGTCGGCCTCGCCAATCTGCGTGACAGAAGTGGGCGCGTTGTTGCAGGTCACGTCGAAGGGCACGTTCTGGGCGATGGAGTATAGGCGCTCTCCGAGCGATCCCAGACCCACCACGGCAATGGGAGTAGTGGCAACCGGAATGGCGAGCTTGAAAGCTTCAGCCGAGCCATTGATGGCCAACACATCAATGACGTTCCCGAACAAGTCGGGAGCCCATAGACCGGCAGTGGGCGAAAACAATCCTATCGTCTGAGACGTCGCAGGCAACGTTGAGAAGTAAATATTCTTTTCCTGAGGCTGGGAAGCGGAGACCTGGAAGTTGGTCAGGGTATGGTCACTGTTGACCGTGTACCCATTCGCGCCGTTCGAATCGAGCGTAAAGGCAAAAGGGTTCGGCCCGATGGGGGCCTGGGCCAGGACACTATCTCCCGAGTAATCAATGACCGTCGCAACGCCCGGGGCGTTTGCCGCTGGAGATGAAACGACGACCGCGTAGGAAGTCGGCTGCGCCGCAGGTCCGGTGGGGTTAATCGGCGTAATGACTGGCCGGTAAGAGTTACCACAACCGGCAAAGAGGGCAGCAACCGTAAGAGCGGCGCTCGCCTGGACCAACCGCACGCGCGCCTGGCTTAAAACGTTGGGAAAAAGACTCATTCAGTTCGTTCCTGCTTACTTACCGATTGTAAATCAGAGGACGGCGGAATCCGGCATTGGCCGTCCAGCAACTATCGCAAGGAACTGGACATAGCTCCCATTTTGATTGCGATGGCCGCAGGGCCATGATCCGGCGTTACTGGACTTTAGACGCGACGCGGCAGCGATTCGGTATCGGAATCGTGGATTCCACTGTCCAGATCGCGTTCAACGCGTTCGCGCGTCAATTGCCGACAATCTCGACGATGGTGCTGTCGGGACCGCTCCACGCTGCGGGGCCTTCGTGCGTGAGTTGCCGACTGGCGTCATTCCAGTGCAGATGCGTGACTGAGCCGGCACCTTTTTCGTAGGCGTAGGTGGTGCCGTCGTCGGAGAACAAGCGTGAAGCTGGTGTCGGCTCCTGGGTAGACGCGAAGCTTGGCGATGGATTGCTTCTCATGCGTGCTTTCGACTTCTGAGCCGATGGGGAGGATGGAGCCGGCGCGGACGAAGAGCGGAATGGTGTCGATGGGTGCGGAGACGGTGATGGTCTGGCCGCCCGTGACGCGCTCATTGGTCCAGTAGTTGTACCAGTCTGTGCCTGCGGGCAGGTAGACCTTGCGGCTGGTGGCACCCTGCTCCGTAACCGGAGCGACGAGGAACGCGGGGCCGAACATGTACTCGTCGCGGAGATCGGCAACGTTGGGGTCGTTGGGGAAATCGAGCGGAAGCGCGCGCATGAAGGGAGCGCCGGTGAGCCATGTCTGGTAGCCGAGCGAGTAGATGTAGGGCATAGCTGGTAGCGCAGGCGGAGGTATTTTTCGAGGATGGGCTCGGCCTGCTTGCCGTAAGACCAGACCTCGTTGGTGCGGCGGCTGCCGTGCGCTGCGCATGATGGGCAGGAAGGTGGCGTACTGGAACCAGCGGGTGTAGAGCTCGGGATAGTCGTCGTAGCCGCCGACGTTGTCGCGGGCATCGCTGGGATCGAGCAGCGGCGGATGCGCGGGATGATGCTCGGGCGGGAGATACTGCCAGCCGCCGGTGTCGTTGGACCAATACGTAATCCCCGAAGCCGTGAAGTCGAGGCCGGTGGGAATCTGGCGACGGAAAGTGTCCCACGTGGGGTAGATGTCGGACGACCAGACGATGGCGCCGTTGCGCTGCACGCCGAGCCAGGCGTCGCGAGAGAGGATGAGCGCGCGCTTCTGCGGAAGATCGCGACGGAAGCCGTCGGAGAGTGCGCCGGTATGGAACAGCGCGTAGACGTTGTAGAACTGGGTGCCCGGACCGATCTTGTAATACGAGCCATTCGGCGGCAGGTCAGGCTCGGTTTCATCGGCCCAGAGGGAATCGAAGCCCTTGCTGAGGATGTTGTCGCGAATCGTTTTCCAATACCATGCAGCGGCGTCGGGGTTGGTGGTGTCGATGTCGGAGCCGGCGCGATCGTAGGGCAGGCCGTTGATGGGCTTGCCGTCGGCGGTGTGGATGAGCCAGCCGTTTTTCGCGAGTTCATCGTAGAAGCGATCGTCGGGAACGAAGCGCGGCCAGACGCTGATCATGGTTTCGAAGCCCATGTCGTGGAGCTGCTTGTTCATCGCGGCGGGATCGGGCCAGAGCTTCGGATCCATGTCCATCTGGCCCATTTTGGTGTAGTAGAACCAGTCGACGACCATGACATCAGCGGGAAGATGGCGGTCACGATAACCCTTGGCAACGGAGAGAACTTCATCCTGGCTGGCGTAGCGCTGCTTGCACTGGATGTAGCCGTAGGCCGCTTTGGGCAGCAGAGGTGTGGGGCCGGTGAGTAGACGATAACCGGCGTAGATTTCGTCGGCTGTGTTCCCGGCGATCACGAAGAAAGAGACGCGGTCGCCCACTTGCGACGTCCACTTGGTCTGCTCGTTGAAGCCAGGTTCGATGGTGGTTTTGGAGGGATTGTCCCAGATAAGGCCGTAGCCTTTGTTGGTGATGAGGAACGGAACGCAGGTGGTGGGCGCGGCGGGCGAGAGATAGTCGTTCCAGCAGCGAACGGGATGGCCGCGATGATCGAGGAATCCTTCGTGATTGTCGCCTAAGCCGTAGTAGTGTTCGTCGTCGGGGGAAACGAAGGTGGCGCCGACCGTGAAGAACTCGGGGTCCGTGGGACGGCGGTCGTTGTTCACGCTGGCGGTGCCATCTTTGTGGTTGGGGACGGCCTGTTGCCAGCCGGTCATCTCGAGAAGCTTTTTGCCTTCCGGCGTGGTGAAGGTGATGTGAGTGCCCGGAGTCGAGCCGTTGAAATACTTTTTGATGTCGAGCTCGGTTTGGAGCGGCGGGTGCGCGGGCGGATGGTCGCGCTCGACGGTGGCGAGGATCCGTGAGGATTGGTAGACGTCGTTGAGGTCGGTTTGATTTTTGGACCAGCCTTCGGCGTTGGGTGTGCCGATGAAGCCGTAGCCCGGTTTAGCGAGGGCGTTGTCGCGCTGGAGGCTGAGGGTGACGCGGAGGATGTTGGGGGCATAGGGCTCGAGGATGATGGTTTGGCCTTTGCGGTCGAGTTCGAGACGCTGGGCGGCGGACTGGCAGGGGCTCATTGCCGGGGCTAGAAGGATTACGGCAAAAGACAACGCGAGCGATGAATACCTTTTCATCCTGAACTCCAAGGACCATGGAAATGAGCGGATTGGTACGCGGGATGAGTGTAAATGAACAGGTCGGTAGGACGAGTGTGAGGGTTTCATCCGAAGGCCCGCTCATGGCGATGCGATGAACGGGGCACAGATTCGGAGTCGATGCGTGGGCCACGTGCCGTTGGGATCCAAGACTCGAAGTCTTCACTCATATTCATTGAGACGCCAAGTCATCAACTCGCGATCTTGCAGGGACTCCAGATACTTGATCGCAGGAGCGATGTCAATCTCAGGAGCAAAATCTAGTGCATACATCCTGTCGTCCATGCCCTCGTATGTCGCACCAAGTTGATTGCACATATCCAGAATTTCTTGCCTGCTGCCTTGTCCGGCGTCGAAGACGTAGAAGTGGATCGTTCGATGGCCGCTCCGCTTGTGGACCCTGACGAACTCGGGCAGTTTGTGCTCAGCGTCGGGAGTCGCTTCGACGACGTCGAGCCAATTGACCGCGCGGACGTGCCACGGAGAATTTCTCAGTTCATAGAGATTTGGTCCGACTGCTGCCGCCCAGAGCGACTCCCCGCCAACGCCCATCTCCGGTTCCTGCAAATCAAAATGGACCTTCACTAACTTGCTCGCGTCGTCAGCCAATTGAAATCCTCGATGTCACGACGCGGCAAAGCCGGGGCCGAGACTCCAAACCATTCAAAAATACCAGACTGGATACTAGGGACAATCATTGCGGGTGAGTAGTGGGCAATGGGGAAGTAGCAATTTTGCTGCCGTCTTGGCAGTTTGAGGCGTGAAGAGCAACCGCAGATCCTTCCGCTTTGCGTCAGGATGACAGAGCATCGTGGGCTGGAGCTATACGATTGATTCGTGGCCCGAGCGAAGCTGCAGTGGCAATCGAAGACGATTTTGTTGCTGGTGTTCCCGTTTGTGGGGGCCGATGTGGTGCTGGAGGCGCACTGGTGGGCGACGCAGATGCCCCTGGTCGCGGTCTGGACGCTGGGCTTGAGTGCGTTGCTGGGACTGGTTGCGTTCCTGGTTCGTTCAGCTACGGCGGGCGCTGCGCTGGCGGGCGCGGCAATCACGGCGAGCCTGATGTTTGCGACGGTGTCGTTTCCCTACGTGCCCTGGAAAACGGGGCTGGTGCCGGTGCTGGTGCTGCTGGTGATCACTTCGCTGGCGACGCGGCTGGGACGAAAGCGTAAGGAGAAGCTGGGGACAGCGGAGAGCAAGCGTGGACGCGAACCTTCGCAGGTCGCGGCGAACCTGGGTGTGGCCGCACTGGTTTCAAATGGGCTGGCGCTGTCGTGGATGGTGAAGCAGAGCTGGCTTCCAGTGGCAAAGGTCTTCCCTGCCGCAGCTTTCTGCGTGGGTTTGGCCGCGCTGGCTGAGGCAGCGGCGGATACGGTTTCTTCAGAGTTGGGGCAGGTGCTGAGCGGGAATCCGCGGATGATCACGACTTTTCGCAGAGCTGAACCGGGCGTAGATGGTGCGATCAGCGCGGGTGGAACAGTGGCAGGGATCGTCGCGGGCGGGTTGGTTGCTGCGTCGGGCGCTTGGGTTCTGGATTTGGGATGGAGAATGTTCGCATTGAGCTGGATTGCGGGCGTGTTCGGGTTGTTCTTCGACAGCCTGCTGGGCGCAACGCTGGAGCAGCGCGGATGGATCAACAACGATGCTGTGAATTTTCTGTCTACGGCGAGTGCGGCGGGGTTTGCGCTGGGCTTGCTGGCGCTGATGCCGATGCGGTTTCTGTAGGCGGAGTTTGTCGTGCTGCGCACGTGGCAGCGGAGTTAGCGGGGCAGCGGCGCTTGCGCGCCGTAGCGGGTTAGCGCATTGCGGGCTATGGAGACTCTACGCTGACTCGATTTATTCAACTCGGTTCGCTCTTCTTCTACTCTCAATTCCCTGTTCCGCTAATCCCCGTCTTTATTCCCAATTCCAAGTTCACTTAATCGAGGTGAAGGCGCCAGAGGGTGTAGCTGAGGATCTCGTGCTCTACGCGCTCAGTTTCGCCGGTGTTGCCTTCGATTTGCACTCGGGGGCGCGGTGAGGTGAGCACGTCGAGGCCGTTGGCGGCGCATATCTGGCGAATGCGGAACAGGTGTGTAGGGTCGCTGACGACAACGATGCGATGGAGGCTGTTGGTGCGCGCGATGACGGCGAGGCGCTTGACGGATTCGTTGGTGCTGGTGCTTTCGGTTTCGGCGATGATGTCGGACTCCGGGACTCCGGCGCCTACGAGGTACTGCTGTCCCACTGCACCCTCAGAGTACTGATCGCCGCCATCGCCGCCGAGAGTGATGATGAGCTGGGCGATGCCGTGGCTGTAGAGGGATTCAGCGTGATCGAGCCGGGCACGAAAGACGGGCGAGGGATGGCCATCATATTCCGCCGCACCGAAGACGGCGATGGCGTCTGAGGGTGCGGCCTGGTCCTGCCTGGCAAAGTGCTCGATCTGAACGTAGACCCAACGGCACCAGCCCAGGATCGCCAGCACAAGGACGCCGAGGAGCACAAGAATCCAGCGAAAAAGGGGCCCTCTCGGCTTTTTTTGGCCCAAAACTGGCTTCGTCTGCGGGTCCATTTCGGCTCTTAGCGCTGCAACACCATGACAATTTCGTGCGTAGGAATGGCGCCTTCGCGGAGAATTTCCCAGCGGCCTTCGCCGAGCGACAAATCGACAATGGTGGTGGGCTGTGCACGGCCTGTGGGTCCGCCGTCCACGATAAGGGGAATGCGGTCGCCAATCTGGTCACGCACGCAGGCGGCGTGGGTACACTCTGATGCGCCTTGCAGATTTGCAGCTGTAGCGGTAATGGGCAGACCGAAGCGCTCGACGACGGCACGCGGGATGGCGGCGTCGGGAATGCGGAGGGCGACATTGCCGGTGTTGGCCGTGGAGCGCAGGGGCAGTTTGGTGCCGGCGCGCACGATGATGGTGAGGGGGCCGGGCCAAAAGCGATCGGCGAGTTTGTCGAGCATGGGATCGCTGTCGCGAGCCAGCTGATAAGCCTGGGCCAGGGAGGAGATCAGCAGGGAGAGCGGCTTCTGCTTCTGGCGACACTTGATGCGGTAGATGTTTTCGACGGCGTGAAGATTTACCGGATCAACAGCAAGGCCGTAGAAGGTGTCGGTGGGCATTGCGACTACGTCGCCCTGCTGCAGACAAGAGACAATGTAATCAATCCGGTCTGGTTGGGGCTCGTCGGGATGGACGCGCAAGATTTCCGCGGACAAGAAGGTCTACCTCGGTTCCCTCGGGCAATTCGCGATTGCCGACTTTCATGAAGCGATTGCGGACGCCACAATGACGGAAGCTATCACAGCACGAGCAACGGTGCAACTTGAGTACTGCCATCAATTCAGCGACATCCCGCAAAACGGCTTAGAATCGGCTAAGCAGAAGACGGTTCGCAGGAATGTCTATACGCATTGTACAGAGCAAGCAGAACGCGCGGCTGAAGGAATTGCGGCGGGCGCTGGCGAGTCCGGGACGAAACGAAAACGGACTTGCGGGCATCGAAGGGCCGAATCTTCTGGCGGAGGCGGTGCGCGCGGGGCTGCATATTGCCTGTGTGTTTGTAGCGCAGGGATCGGAGCGCCTGGTGGAGGCGCTGAGACTGTCGGAGCGCGTAGAAGTGCTGGCGATGCCACGCGAACTACTGGACGCCGCACTGTCGACGGAAACACCACAACCGCTTGCTGCGCTGGTTGAGCCACCCGATTGGACCTGGGCACATGTGGTCGGCGATCGAAAAGAATCAGCTCCGCTGATCGTGGTTCTGGCAGGGCTGCAGGATCCGGGAAACCTGGGGACAATTGTGCGGTCGGCGGAGGCGTTTGGCGCCGATGGTGTGGTGTGCCTGCCTGGAACCGTGAGCGCGTGGAATCCCAAGGCTGTGCGGGCGTCTGCCGGAAGCGTGTTTCGGGTGCCGGTGGTGTGCGCGAACGAGAGGGATGCTCTGGATTTGCTGCGCGAGGCTGGCGTAAGGATTCTGGCGACGACTGCGCAGGGGGCGCAACCGGCGGAACTGATCGCCTTGGACGAGCCCGTGGCCCTAGTCATCGGGAACGAGGGGAATGGAGTGCCGGTGGATTTAGCGACCAAGGCGGATGGGGCGGTGACGATTCCCTGCCCTGGGGCAGTGGAGAGCCTGAATGCGGCGGTGGCTGCGAGCGTGCTGCTGTATGAAGCGGCGCGGCAGCGGGCGGCGAAGAGCGGCGGTCCTCTTGAACGGCGCGGAGGATCTCGATGAGCTTGTTTGACGGCGTGCCGGAACTGGCAACACCCTCGTCCAAAGGGCTGCTCCATGCAATGGCGCCGCTGGCGGAGAGGATGCGGCCGCGGACGCTGGAGGAGTATGTCGGGCAGGAGCATTTGCTGGGGCCGGGAAAGCCGCTTCGTGTGCAAATCGAGCGCGATGCGCAAGACTCACAAAGTTTGGGTTCGATGATCTTGTGGGGCCCTCCCGGAGTGGGCAAGACAACGCTGGCAAAGATTATTGCCGAGACGACGAAGGCGAATTTCGTCGAGTTTTCGGCGGTGATGAGCGGGATCAAGGAGATCAAGCAGGTGATGGCCGCGGCGGCGCAGGCGGCGGAGATGCATTCGCGGACGATCTTGTTTGTTGATGAGATTCACCGATTCAACAAGGCGCAGCAGGATGCGTTTTTGCCTTACGTGGAGCGCGGAACGATACGACTGATCGGCGCGACGACAGAGAATCCGTCGTTTGAGATTATTTCGGCGCTGCTGTCGCGGTGCCGTGTATATGTGTTGCAACCGCTGAGCGAGGAGCGGATTGTGGCGCTGCTGCGAAAGGCTGTGGAAGACAAAGAGCGCGGATTGGGCGCGATGGAACTCACGGCGGACGACGATGCGCTGGAGTTGATTGCGAGCTACTCAAGCGGAGATTGCCGAAGCGCCTACAACACGCTGGAAGTGGCGGCGCAACTGGCGCTGGAGCCGAACCAGGCCGGAAGGAAGCATATCGACAAGGCGCTGGCGACGGAGGCCGTGCAGCAGCGTGTGCTGATGTACGACAAGTCAGGCGAGGAGCACTACAACCTGATTTCAGCGCTGCACAAAAGCGTGCGCAATAGCGATCCCGATGCGGCACTTTACTGGCTGGCACGGATGTTTGCGGCGGGCGAAGATCCGCTGTACCTGGCGCGGCGGGTGGTGCGGATGGCGGTCGAAGATATTGGGCTGGCGGCGCCGGAGGCGTTGAACCTGTGCTTGTCGGCGAAAGAGACGATTGATTTTCTGGGGTCGCCCGAGGGGGATCTGGCGCTGGCGGAGGCTGTGGTGTATCTATGCCTGGCGCCGAAGTCGAATGCAGTGTACACGGCGTACGGCGCGGTACAGCAGGAGATCGAGCATACGCGGCAGGAGCCGGTGCCGCTGCATCTGCGCAATGCGCCGACACGGCTGATGAAGGAACTGGAGTACGGCAAGGGATACCGCTACGCGCATGATGAGGACGGCAAGGTCGCGGATATGGATTGCCTGCCCGACTCGCTGAAAGGACGCAGCTACTACAAGCCCACGCAGGAAGGGCGCGAGAAAGCGCTGGCGCAGCGAATGGAAGAGATACGAAGGATTCGCGCGGGAAAGCGCGAGAGCTAAGTCCGCCCTGGAAAATAAAACTCTAACGTCGTCCTCATGAAATTGACGAAATGCCGGCATCCGCGACGAGATTTCGTCACTGGATTTTCGTCACTTGCGGCTCGTCACGTCCTCGCCAGTTAGCGATGAATTCCTAAATCTTCTGCTTTCATACGCCAGACGCCGCTTTCGTGCTGATCGCAACTTTGGCACCTGAGTTGCTGTTTATACAGCCAAGCGCGGACAGGTCCAATGGGAATCGCGAGGCGCAACGGAAGAACCAACGTTGCGCGGCAAGTGGAAGGGCGATTCGACGGACGAGAAGATGCCGAGACAGGCCGAACCTGGTGTGGCCGGTATCCGCGGGACTGGGCTTGGGATTGAGGAGGAAGTTATGGCGTCGAATTGGAATGAATATACCTACGAAAAGAAGTTTGAAGGCAATATGCGCGGCTCCTCTGGACCGGTCCCGATGCGCGTCAACACAAACCTGCGGATGATGTCGGAGGAAATGGTGCGGGAACTTCAGAAGCTGGACCATCGTTCAAGCGGCGCGCCGCAATACATTTTCATGCGGCGTGACGGTTTGCCGCTTCATCCGAGTCTGCAGGCCACCGGCCTTCACTACTTCGAATGGTGATCTGCAGCCTGACTGCGGCGGACAGGCGAGCTAATCGCGCAAGTTAATCGCGGTATTTCACAGAGCATCCGTAAGCCCGCGTATAGGGCATAGCTACAGGCTTGCCGGATATTGCGGCACTCAGGGCATCGGAAACGTAGTTGTCGGCGCCCTGAATATCTCCGACGTCGGGAGTGGGTCGATTGTCGATGGCTCCCGCGTAGATGAGCTTGCCCTGCGGGTCAATGATAAACATGTCAGGCGTGGTCTTGGCGTCATAGAGGCGTCCGAGTTTGCCATCGGGATCAAGAAGAGCGGCCGTGGGCGCAGCGTGCATCTCTGCCAGATAGTCGTTCTCCTGGGCCGGCGTGACGTAGCCCTGCGCGCCGGGCGCGGAAGAGATGACGGTGAACCAGACGACTCCCTTCCCTGTCCACTGCTTCTGCAGAGCCTGCATATTTCCGGAGACGTAATGTTTGCGCGTGAAGGGACAGCCCTGGTTGTGCCACTCGAGCACGACGAACTTGCCGCGATATTGGTCAAGCGCGTGGCTCTGACCCTTTGAGTCGGTTGAAGTGAAATCCGGTGCCGGCGCATTTACGCGTGCAGTCTGCGCACGACTTGAAATCGGGAGAAGGAAGAATGTGATTGCGGCAGTCAGCGCCACTTGAGCGTGGAGATGCATGAAAGCAATCCTCCTGAGGGGAATTCAGAAGGTGAGGCGGAAAGATCCGGGACCTCACTGCTGATTGGACGAGGAAGAGGCGGCCCGGGATGCGGCGCTTTGGGATACGGGGTGCGGGAGTTGCGCGAGGGCGTCGGTGACGATGCCGGGGGTGAGGACTTCAGGCAGCACGCGTGGCTTGCTTTCACCAGGGACGTAGAGCGCATAAGTTGGTACGCCGCTACGGCCCAGCGAAGTCAGTGTCTGGGTAATGGAGTCGTCATAGCGGGTCCAGTCGGCGCGGAGAAGGACGACGTTGTTGTCGGCGAAGGCTTTCTGGACACCGGGGTTGCCGAAGGCGACGCGCTCGTTGACTTGGCAGCTAAGGCACCAGCTTGCAGTGAAGTCGACGAAAACGGGGCGACCCTGGGATTGATATTTCTGAACAGCGCCGGCGGACCAAGGCTGCCAGACGGCTTCGTTCTTCGTGATTGTCGACAGTGCATGAGCGTCATCCGGTGAGAGTGCCATCTTTAGAACTGAGCGTGTTGGATCTTCCAGATTTGCGGGCGCCGCGATACTTATCGAAACGACTCCCAAAAGAATCAGCCCGGCCACGACGCTTGCCCAGCGCTTTGCGGGCCAGCGGCCCAGGAACCACCCGGCAATGGCGAGGAGAAGGAAACTCGCGAGCAACGCTGCAAGCACGGCGGCGCCATAGGCGTTGGCAAGCACCCATGCGAGCCAGATGACGGTTGCGAAGATGGGAACGGAGACGGCCTGCTTGAGCACCTCCATCCATGCGCCGGGGCGCGGAAGGATGCGGGTCCATGCGGGTTGCAGGGTCAGCGCGACGTAGGGTGCGGCGAGGCCGAGGGCAAGCGCGGTGAAGATGGCGAAGGTGACGAGGGCCGTTTGCGAAAGCGCGTAGCCGAGAGCGACTCCCATGAACGGCGCGGTGCAGGGAGTGGCGACGATGACGGCGAGGACTCCGGTGAAGAAGCTGCCGGTATAGCCATGCTTGGCGGCGAGCGAGCTACCAGCGCTGGTGAGGGTAAGGCCGATGTCGAATTGGCCGGCGAGCGAGAGACCGAGGAAGAAGAGCAGCGCTGCCATCAGCGATAGGAAGATCGGCGACTGGAACTGGAATCCCCAGCCGAGGTGGGAGCCGGCGGAACGAAGACCAAGCAACAGAGCGACCAGCGCCCAGAAGGAAACTAGAATTCCCGCAGCGTAGACGAAGCCATGCGTTCGGAGCTTGTGGCGTTCCTCATTGCCCGATTGCACAAGGGACAGTCCCTTGATGAACAGGACCGGGAAGACGCAGGGCATGAGGTTGAGCAGCAGGCCGCCAAGAAAAGCCAGCGCGACTGCCCTGAGGAGGCCGGGGCCTTCGGTCGAAGTGGCGGGGTTTGCGTGCGCAGGTTCGATCGCGGCGTTCGGCGTGGTTGAGGATGGCGAGGTCGCAGGCTGAGTCGATGAGTTTTGCGCGGGTGCGGGTCCGGGTGCCATCGGCTTAGGAGCGGCTGGCGGACCTGCCGATGCAATCAGCTCATAGGCGCGACCGCCGGAGAGTTGGAGGAGGCCGCGCAGTTGTTTCGGGTTGGCGGCGAGACTTTCGTCCTTTTTGATGTCGAGGGTAAGGCCGTTGGCGGTGGGCGTCACGGTCTGCGGCGCGGGGTTGGAGAGGATGTCGGGATCGGCTGGGAAAAACGATGCTTCGGTCTCGCGATGGCCGGTGATTGCGGTAAGGCGGAAGCCGGTGGGAGTGGGTACAAATCCGACCTTGAGATTAGCTGGGATTGCCTGCGGAAGCCGGTTGGCGAGGCGAGTCCAGATGTCGTTATCGGGCTGGATCGGCGGGGTGCCTGCGCTTGCTGCGGCGATTGGACGTGTGAGTTCGAGTTCCGTCTTCTCAGGGATGCAGCTGCCGCGGCACACGAGCCAATCGACCTTGGCACGCAGCGTTGACGGGCCGGATGACGATCCGTCGGCAACATTGAGTTGAATCGGAAAAAGAACTTCGTCTTCGTAGCCGAAGTCCATTAACGGGCCGAGCGGAAGTCGCTTGGGAACGGGAAACCTCAGCGGACCAGCGGTGATGCCTGCGGGCAGAGTCCACTTGATGTGGGGTGGTTCGCCGGCGTCGCCGGGATTCTTCCAGTAGACGTGCCAGCCGGGTTCAAGCTTGAAGTAGAGTCCGCCGCGGTTGGCAGTGCCGGGGTGAAGTTGCGCGTCGGGGCTGATGAGCTGGACGTGGACATGAGGCAGATCGGCGGAACTAGCGGCAAGTGCGGGCAGTGCCGTGGCGAGCGGAGCGATGAGTGCGACGATTGTTCGAAGGAATCTCATTGAGAGCACGAGAGCGTCTTTGCATTGGACGCTTGCAGAGAATCATTGGTCGCGGAATCCGGCCGCGACGTATTGAGGTTTCCCACCCTTGCGGCAACAACTCCGCAAGGATGGGGCACCCAGGGTTTCAGGATTCCGGAAAGAGAAAGCAACTGGGGGTTCCTCCACTCTCCAGGCAATGACATGCCGAAGGGAGACCGATTTCCCACGTTTGAGGCACGGAGCGTCGCAAGGATGGGGCACCCGAGGATTGTGCTGGTAAGAGTGGTCACGGAATTAGCCAACTCTCTGGGCATGTTCGCGGAAAATGCAAACGTTCTGGACGCACTTCACGCCGGCGGCCCGCGCACGAGCGATGGCCTTGTCGTTGATTACGTCTTCCTGGAGCCAGAGGTACGGAATTCCAAGACGGATCACATCTTCGACAATGGGCGGAACGTTTTCAGAGGAACGAAAGACGTCAACGAGATCGATGCCCTTGGGGTATTCGTTTTTCGCTACGGCTTGCGCGGATTCGATATCGGGATAGCACTTGAGGCCAAGCACTTCAGTAAGAGCCGGGTTCACGGGAAACACATGGTAGCCCTGCATGACGAGGTAACGACCGATGTTATGGCTTGCGCGCCACGATTTGTCGCTCATGCCAACGACGGCGATAGCCTGCGAGCTGCGAAGCATTTCGTTGATGATCGTTGGATCGTTCATGTATTAGCTTTTAGCTCCTAGCCTCTAGCTCCCAGCTTCTTCTCTTACACGTCCAGTTCGTCTTCTTGGCCGGCGGAAACTGCGGTGCCGCGACGCTTGGCCAGGAGATAGCCGCGAAGGAACGGCTCCAAATAGCCGTCGAGCACCTTGTCGACGTCGCCTACCTCTACCTTGGTGCGGTGGTCCTTAGCTATGCGGTAGGGCTGCAACACGTAAGAGCGGATTTGCGAGCCGAAGTTGATTTCGAGCTTGGAGTCTTCGACCTTCTTGCTTACGGCGCGTTTCTTTTCGAGCTCATATTCATACAGGCGCGAGCGGAGCATCTTCATCGCCTTCTCGCGATTCTTGTGCTGCGAGCGCTCGTTCTGACACTGGACTACGATGCCGGTGGGCAGGTGCGTCATGCGCACGGCGGAGTCGGTGGTGTTCACGTGTTGTCCACCCTTGCCGCCGGAGCGATAAGTGTCGATGCGCAGGTCTTCTGTCTTGATGTCGACCTGGATGGTCTCGTCGATTTCAGGCGAAACGTAGACCGATGCGAATGAAGTGTGGCGACGCTTCGCTGAGTCGAACGGCGAGATGCGCACGAGGCGATGGACACCGCTCTCACCGGCGAGCAGGCCGAAGGCATATTCGCCCGTGATGGTGAAGGTGGCAGACTTGATGCCGGCTTCTTCGCCGTCCTGGTAGTCGTTCATTTCTGTTTTGAAGCCTTGCTGCTCGGCCCAGCGCAGATACATGCGCAGGAGCATCTCGGCCCAGTCCTGGCTCTCGGTACCACCGGCGCCGGGATGCACGGTGACGATGGCATTGAGCGCATCGGTCTCGCCCGAGAGCATGGTGCGGGCTTCGAGTTCTTCAGTAAACGTGGCGAGACTCTTCATGTCGCGCTCGAGATCTGCGAGGACGTCTTCGCCTTCACGAGCGAGTTCGAAGTAGGCTTCTATGTCGCCGGTGCGGCGAACGAGCTCTTCATCGTCGGCAATGAGCGATTCAAGGCGCTTGCGGTCGCGCATCAAGGGCTTGCCAGCAGCAGAATTCGACCACATTGCGGGGTCGGCAAGCTTGGTTTCGATTGCGGCTAATTCACTGCGGAGGCGGGCAGGGTCAAAGATACTCCCGCAGGTCGCGGACTTGATCGCGTACCGGAGCATAGGCGTATTCGAGATCGGTGATTGCCATACTTTGCTCTTAGGACCTGACTTGATAGCAAGTTGGCGAGTCAGCTGGTCGGGGACAGACCGTCGACTGCACTGAGGCAAGTATAGCGGAGTTAGCGGGGTTAGCGGCGGTAGTTTGAGGTACCGGTCCTGCTTGCGATTTGCCTGATTTCGATCTTCAGCGACCAGGCGAGAACGACAATCGAAAGCAACACGCACAACCAGGCGAAGATGTCGCCGTGGGAGGTGTAGAAGGTGACGTCGTCGCGGAAGCCATATTGGGCGGGAAGTGCGTCGGTTTGGTGGCGCGGAATGCTCTGGCGCACGCGGCCGTAGGGATCGATGACAGCAGTGATGCCGTTGTTGGTGCAGCGGAGAAGCCAGCGGCGGTTCTCAATGGCGCGCATGCGGGCTATGTTCAGGTGCTGCCAGGGGGCGCTGGTGTCGCCATACCAGCCGTCGTCGCTGATGTTGACGAGGACCTCGGCGCCGAGCTGAGCGAAGTGGCGAACCTCGTCGGCAAAGACGGCTTCGTAGCAGATGAAGACGCCGTAGTGGCGGCCGTTTAGGCGGAAGACTTTGCGATCGGTCCCTCGCGAAAACGACGATACGCGGCCGGTGAGCTTGTGGGCGAAGGTAAGGTATTGGGCGAACGGAATGTATTCGCCGAAGGGAACGAGATGGATCTTGTCGTATCGACCGACGAGACCACCCACGTTGTCGATCACCAGGGCCGAGTTGTAGTAGGCCGTTACCTGACCGTCGTCGTTGTAATCCTCGCCGATATTGCCTACTACCAGTGGAGCATCGACCGATTGAGCAATACCGGCGAGTGACTTCCGAAAGCGCGGATCGGATTGGGTAAAAGGCGCCGGCGATTCAGGCCATACGACGAGATCGGGGCGGGTGGGATAGGGTGGGCAAATAATTTCGCCCATGGGCGCACCGGTTTGCGGGATTCCGGCGATGTAAGTTTTGCATTGTTCGCCGGCGAGCTGCTGAAACTGGGCAATGTGGCTTTCCCATTCGCCGGGACCGGACCAGTTATTGTCGCCGCCGACATCGAGGTTGGGCTGGATGAGGACGGCGGTGGCAGAGGTTGGAGGTTTTTGCGGGTCCTCCATCAGTCCTCCAAAACCGAGCCCTAAGAGGAGACCTATTCCGCTGATTGCGCAATAAAGCCGTTCTGAACGCAACACTTGTGTGAACTCAGATTGCAGTTCCTCGGACCATGACATCCTGCCGAGAAGTAGTGCGCCGGCCAGTAGGGCGTTAACTAGGACGAGAACAAACGTGATCCCATATACGCCGGTCCACGATGCCATCTGATTCGCAAGGCCATTGTCGACTTGCGAGTAGCCGAGTTGGTCCCACGGAACGCTTGTGATGCGGGCGCCGGCTAGGTCGAGTGCTACCCATAGAATTGGTGCAGCGGCAAGGGCAAGGCGTGTGTTGCCGGTCGCACGACGGACCAACATTAAGCCCAAACCGAAGAGGCCAAAGTAGAGGCCGAGAACGAGGCTGAAGGCGATAAGCAGGAGGGTTGGCGCGCCAGTGGGCATGTCGCCGTAGTGGAGCATGGTGTCGCGAACCCAGTAGCAATTGCCCATGTACCAGAGCACGCCGCAGAGGTAGGAAATCAAAAATGCGCGGCGAAGCGGGCGGGGATGATCCACAGTGGCGGGGCTGAGGATTGCCCACAGAAGCGGGACAAGGCCAAACCACGCGAAGATGCTGCGCAAGGGGGGCATAGGGCCAGCGAGCGGGAAGGGCAACTCCAGCAACGCCGCGGACAATACGGCCGCCGCCCACATCTTCATTGAATGCCAGCGCATACAGGGTGGAGTTTAAAGCATCGGGCCGCTCAGGAGGGTTAGAGAGCTCTTCCATCGAGAAGTGGAGGACCGCTCAATGAACGAGTGCGGCCATCTTATTCTCATCGCAATGAGAGATATTCGGCAATTTCGACCGAGTCCGCAGGCGGAGAGCGGTTACAATCTTCCTCATGGCCTTTGCCACTTTTGGAATTCGGCTCCTGGAACTGATGTTTTTTGTCGGTCTGGTGGGGTCAGCCGTGGTGGTCCTGATCAGCTTTGTCGAAGATTTCAAGGAATTGTTCGGCGAAGAGTGAAAGACCCCGCGCCAAGCGCGTTTCCATCGTGTTTACAGGCATTTCCGTTTAGTTGTTGACCTCCGCATCGTCCAGCACTAAACTCAGCCAAGGGCGTACGGGATAGTAGCCCTTTGGACTCTGAGCGGCAGATACACATAGCCGCACATTCGTGATGGCATCCACTCGAACGACCGTAGCCCCACCATCAGACCGCGTCCGGCTCATCGTGGCATCCTCCGTGATGCTAACGTTCATCTCCTTCTGGCGTGCGGCCGCCATCGTCCTCAATGACTTGGGTTCGTCGGCTTTCTACGCAGGCGGTATTGCAGAGCACGCTGTAGGCGCAGCCGCGCCGTGGTTCATTCTCGGCATCATGCTGTTCAGCTTCGCGGTGCGCGCAGTGTACGTGGAGAGTTGCTCGATGTTCACGCGCGGCGGTGTCTACCGCGTGGTGAAAGAGGCTCTTGGCGGCACGTTTGCGAAGCTTAGCGTCTCAGCGCTGATGTTCGACTATATTCTGACGGGGCCGATCTCGGGCGTATCCGCGGGCCAATACATCACGGGCCTGATGAACGAGCTGATGAATGTGGCGAACACCAGCCACTGGCTCCCGCCGGCGCTGATGGATGCGCGCGGCAACCCATTCCAGTTCGATTTGAATTACACCTCCGCGGTGTTTGCGGCGGCGGTCACCATCTACTACTGGTGGCAGAACATCAAGGGCATCGAGGAGTCGAGCGACAAGGCTCTGCGGGTTATGCAGATCACCACGGTTATGGTGATCGTTCTTTTCATTTGGGGAGCGTACTCGGTGATGGTGCGAGGCGTGCATCTGCCGCCGCTGCCGACACCGGCCAACCTGAAATTCAGTCCGGATTCTCTCGGTTTCCTCAAGGGCACCGGCTTGCCGATCTTTGGCTTGTTCGGCATCATCATGGCCTTTGGGCACTCCATCCTGGCGATGAGCGGCGAGGAAAGCCTCGCGCAGGTGAACCGCGAGATCCAGCATCCGAAGCTCAAGAACCTGAAGCGCGCAGCAATCGTCATCGCGATCTACAGCCTCATCTTCACTGGCGGCGCGACGCTTCTGGCCTCGATGCTGATTCCGGATGTTCCACGGACGCAAGTCTATCAGGACAACTTGATTGCCGGTCTTGCCATGTACATGGCCGGTCCGATGTTCTGGCGCGTAGCGTTCCGCATCTTCGTTGTATTTGTCGGATTTTTGATTCTTTCGGGTGCCATCAATACCTCGATGATTGGATCGACCGGCGTGCTGATGCGCGTGGCGGAAGACGGAGTTCTTACCGACTGGTTCCGCAAACCGCACCCGAAATTCGGCACCAGCCATCGCATCGTGAACCTCGTCTTTGGCCTGCAGATGTTCACGATCCTCGTGTCGCGCGGCAACGTAATCACCCTGGGCGAGGCATATGCGTTCGGCGTAATTTGGTCATTTACCTTCAACAGTCTCGCCATGCTGGTGCTGCGGTGGAAATACCACGGCGAACGCGGCTGGAAGGTTCCGCCGAATATCAAGATTGGCAAGACCGAACTTCCGGTTGGATTATTCTGCGTCTTTCTCGTCCTGCTTTCCACGGCCATCACGAATTTGTTTACCAAGTCGATCGCGACGGTCAGCGGCATCATTTTTGCTGCAGCGTTTTTTGTGATCTTCACTGTCTCGGAGCGGCAGAATCTGCGGAAGCATGCTCTGACCGCGCGACAGATGAAGGATCACTTCCAACTGGAACATCAGGACATCATCAGCCGCGAGTCCGTTGCGATTCGCCCAGGCGGCATCATGGTCACGATGCGCGATTCAACTAACCCGGTTGCGCTGAAATGGGTCCTGGCTCGAACCAAGACGGAAGATCGAGACGTGGTGGTGATGAGCGTGCGCATGATGGGCGCGGGCGGACCGGAGTATCTGAGCGCCGAAGACCAGAGCTTCAGCGAGCACGAGCAGATGCTGTTTACCAAGGCTGTGTCTGTAGCCGAGAGCTTCGGAAAGAAGGTCTCGCTGCTGGTTGTTCCGGCGGGCGATGTGTTTGCGGCGCTGGTGCAGGGTGCGAATTCGCTTGAGGTTGACTCGGTGGTTTCGGGGCAGTCTACCTCGATGACGGCAGAGGACCAGGCGTTTCACATGGGGCAGGCATGGGAAGCATTGCCCGAGCCGAAGCGGCAGTTCAACTTTTACGTTGTTGGCGCGAATGGCGAAACAAAGGTTTTCTATATTGGGCCGCACGCACCGACGCTCGGACCGGATGATGTGCAACTTGTGCATCGGTTGTGGCTCAACATGCGACGAGATCCCTCGGTACAGGATTTGCACCACAGCGACATTATTACCTATGCCTTGACGCGGCTTGCCGGTCAATACGCGCGCGAGAAGGTTGAGATCCTTCGCGATCTTCGGAATTATCGCGCATCGGAGTCGCCAACGCTTCGGATCGGCGGGCAGGACCTTACTGGGGTTGCTTCGCCATCTTCCGCTCACGATCAAGCGCAGCAATCGAACAAAGCTCCACGCGGAGTTTAGATAGCGATATTCCGTAGCTAAGATAACCGAAAAGTAACCAAAAGTAACTTAATCGAAGAGGCGCATAATCCGTTCTCTCCGGGCATCAATCATCGCCGACATGTTACTTAAGGGAAATGAAAACTGTCGAAAATTGCTTTATCGAGAGCCATTAGTCACATAGTTAGTCCTCTATCTCAAGTCGTTTGTTGATTTGAGATATCTAAACGAAATGTATCCACAACAGTTAGTTCACTAAAGTCTGAGCTTGTTACTCTTTTTCGTTTGTCATTGACCCGACTATTCGGTATTGTCTCTCTCAGAAACTCAATCCTGATGTTGATGAGGATTTACGCGCATCCATCTCGGTGGTGCGCCGGATCGTCTGAGGAGGCATGGTGGGGGTTGCGGAGATACTGCAGCATATCGATCGTGACATCGCTCAACTGCAACGAGCGCGCGCTCTGCTCACGGCCAGCAACGGCTGGGGCTCGCACGCATCCAGAAACGGCATGGCAAAGACCGGTCAGAAAAGGCGGAAACTGAGCCCTGAAGGCCGAAGGCGGATTGTTGAAGCAGTAAGGCGCCGCTGGGAGAAGCACAGGAAAGCGGCTGCCGGGAAATAGCTTGATCGTAGAGACGGCTGGAAGAGGCTTCCAGCCGTTTGTGTCTCTATCGCCGAAAGAATCGCGTCTAGATCGATTGCCCGGGCGCGATTTTGATGACTTCGATTGAGCCCTTCAGGAAACCTTCAAGTTGCTCCGGCGTTCCGGTCAGTGGCGGGAAGGTTCCGAAGTGGATCGGAAGGATCGCTTTGGGTTCCAGAAACTGCGCCGCTATAGCCGCTTCCCTTGGTCCCATGGTGTAGAAACCGCCGATGGGAAGCATCGCAATCTCTGGATGGTAGAGTTCCTTGATCAGCTTCATGTCGCTGAAGACGGTGGTATCACCCGAGTGATAAAGGACCGGGCCGTCGGTGATGGTAAGAACAAAGCCAGCGGCCACCCCGGCGTATTGTGTTCCGTCTTTGCCGTCAACACCGGAAGAGTGTTTCGCCTCCACCATCGTGACCGCTACATCTTCCAACTGAATGGTTCCACCGATGTTCATTCCGGTTGTGCTCTCGGCTCCCTGCTGGCCAATGAATGCGGCCAGTTCATAAATCGCAACCACATTGGATTTGTGCTTCTTCGCGACAGGGACTGCATCGGAGATATGGTCGCCGTGACCGTGAGTGAGCAGGATGAAATGAATTTTCTCGGGTAGAGCAAATCCCTTGGGGTATTTGGGGTTGTGCTGGATAAAGGGATCGATGAGGATGTTGGTGCCATTTGCAGTCTGGACAAGCACCGTGGCATGTCCGAGCCACGTGATGCGTGTGCCTTTCAAGGAAGTCATAGTCGCTCCAATAGAGGTTATTTCAGGAAAAGAGCAGATGGTTGGATGCGAACTGGATTCAGAATGCTGTCAGCGCGTGATGATCACTTCTGAAATGCTGTCCTTGGCCAGGAACTGACGGAATCCCGACCATTCGCTAAACAAGTCCTGGATAATGCGATTGGTAAAGGCCCGCTGAAGGGGGAACGGCTGGGCAAGCTGCATTTCTACCGTATCGCTCTCGGTGATGTGGAAGCGGCAGTGTGCGGATTCTTCGGGTTGCTTCCGCGTATGAAAGAAGGCAAGGACCTGACCGCCGGGATTCAGCGCAGCGTGCAAGTGTCTGACGACGGCCGGCACGAAAGGCTCAGGCAGATAATCGAGAGCGGTCCAGAGCAGTACGATGTCGTACATGCGGTCGCCGAAATTGAGCGTCTGTTTCAGATAACCCTCGGTGTCGTAGATCGGCTTGTCGTCCTCGTCAACTCCCTTTTGCCACGTGCCGGTACACGCTTCAGTCGCCAGATCGGTCATAAAAACGCTGTGACCGAGGCTGGTGAGGTAATTGATATTCGTGGGTGAAGTGGCGCCCGAGTCGATGATGCGAAGGCCTGGCTCGGCCTGAAGCCGTTTCCGCAGCGCCGCCCAGCCACCCGAATGACGCGGGATACGGGGACCGGTGGCGCCGGAGCCGGCAGACTGGGTACTTTCCTTTTTATCGAACCAACCGCGAATCACTTTGAAATCCCTTTGTGCCGGGGCGCTCGCAGCGATCGACCGCCCACCAGCACGCCGATACTAAGCATTGGTTGCCGGAACTGGTTCAGGTGTCTTGGCGCCCTGCGTGAGATCGACTTTGCCGCGAAATATGGCATTGTCTTCGACGGCGAGGCGCAGAGCGCGTACGTCCCCTTCGACCACGCAGCCGGCCCTCAGTTCTACTCGACCGGTAGCAACGATGTTGCCCAGCACCTGTCCCTGGATGAGCACGTCGCGCGCCGCAAGATCCGCTGCAATGTTTGCGCTTGGGCCAATGGTGAGACGGCTCTCAGTCAGGGTTACGGTTCCCTCGACGCGCCCGTCGATGATCAAGTCTTCCCCGCCCTTCACTTCGCCACGGATCACGACGGACTTGCCAATCCGAGCAGAACCATTTTCGGTTGCCATGGATCAATTTCCTTCCAAATTATTTGAATTCAACCGACGCCAAAATGGCGCCTTCCCCGTTGTTGGAAACAATCACAAGGAGTTACCGGCGGCTCGGAAATCCGCCATCGGAACACCTCTGCGGACGCAAAAATCCCCTTCTCGAACTATAGCATCGGGGCGGAGCACTTCAATTTAAGAAACCGTAGCTTGCCCGCCTGCGTCCAAACCTAAGGAACCTCCGACAGCAACCGAAACGAGAGACGATAAACTGGTGAGAGTGGGCCGCCTCCTGTCGCTTATTTTGATTTTGCCCCTGACCGCAACCGGCCAGGGTATAACCGCGCATCCGGACGAGGCGCTGGTGAAGAGAGCCCTATCGAATGAGGCTCGGGCGGCGGGCGACGTGCAGCACCCAATGCGGTATCGCCTCGACAAATCCAGCCCCCGATTCGCTTCGACAAAGGAAATTCTAGAGACAAAAGACGGAGCGGTGGCACGGCTTATCGCTGTTAACGGCTCGCCTTTGAGCGCGGCTGACGAACAAAAGGAACAGGCCCGGCTCGACGGCCTGCTTGGCGATCCGAGCAAACAGCGCCATCGGAAGCAGGCGGAAGATGACGACTCCGCGCGAGCGATGAAGGTGCTGCGGGCTCTTCCGAAGGCTTTTTTATACCGCTACGCGGGCTCCGTCGGGGGACCCACGGGTGAAATGGCGAAGTTCACCTTTACGCCCAACCCGGAGTTTAATCCGCCAGATCTCGAAACGGAGGTCCTGACGGAGATGACGGGCGAAATATGGGTCGATACTGCCCAGGAGCGTGTGACAAGGCTCGAAGGCCATCTCCAGCAGGATGTGGACTTTGGTTGGGGAATTCTGGGACGGCTCAACAAGGGTGGATGGATCGTGATCGAGCAGGCAGACGTGGGACAACATCAGTGGCGCATCACGCACTTCAAGATGTCGATGAGCGGGCGCGTGGTCTTCAAAACGAAGGTCTTCGATACGACCGAAGACCAGAGCCAGTTTGCCCCGTTGCCCGTGGGCTTGAGTTATCAACAGGCGATTCGGATGGTGCGGGCTGAAGGTGCGAGTACGAGCCAGGGAGTGAATGCCCTGGGCAAAAGATAATCCAGCTGCGAACGAAAAGCGGGCCCGTCGAATTGACGGGCCCGCTTTGTTGGAACCTTATTCGCCTTACTTGATCTTGATGAAGATCATGGCGAAGGTGAACAGAGTGAGCGATTCGATGAAGGCAAGACCGAGAATCATCAGCAGCTGGATGGTCCCGGAAGCTCCTGGGTTGCGCGCCACTGACTCGACGGCAGAACCAACGGCTCTGCCCTGCCCAATACCGCAGAGCCCAGCGGCCAGGGCGATACCAATGCCGATGCCGATTGGAGCAAGGTTGACGGCAGCGGAACCTGCATCCGCAAATGCCGGCACTGCGAAACACAGCAAGGACATCGTCATCAGAACATTTTGCAATTTACGCATTGTTTCTCCAGCTTCTCTAAGATTGGCCGCCAGGAGGTGGTTGAGGCTCACCGTGCTGGCCCCCTCACACTTGCGGCCTTTCCGTTGACCCGGGGCGGAAGCGTTCCCCGGCGGAAATCCTTTCTTATCCCTCAATCCTTCGAGGTACTGCATAACATCAATGCTCCTGGCGTGTTGCCTCGCCAAGATAAATCATTGGCAGCAGCGTGAACACCAGTGCCTGCACCAGCGAAACTAAAACATGCAGTGCGAGAAAAATGATTGGAATGGCTACCGGAGCCAGGGAAAAAAAGACCAGCGTGACCAGATCTCCAGCGAACATGTTGGCCCAGAGACGGATGGTAAGCGACATCATGCGGGCCAGGTTCGAAACAACCTCAATGGGGAAAAGCAGCCAAGCGATCCACCACACCGGACCCGCAAAATGCTTGAGATAGCCCAAAAGACCTTGGTCTTTCAATCCGTAGAAGTTGTAGTAGATGAAGACAGCTACAGCCAAGCCAAAAGGCACAACTGCCGAGCTTGTGGGTGGAGCAATACCCGGAATGAGCCCAAGGAGATTGCAAGTGAGGATGAACAGGAAAAGGCAAGTGACAAAGGCTTGGAAGCGCTCGTACTTATGGCCGATGATGGCCTTCGCTTGCCCCCCGATGAACTCGTGGATAAGCTCGGCCACGTGCTGCTGAAGGGGCGGCTTTTCGACGGAAAGGCCGGCGCGAACCCAGATAAAAAACGCTATGAATCCCAGTACGACGAGCAACTCGACCGAAAACGTGTCGTCGATCGGGGCAGCGGGATTGGCAGGATGAACGCCGACCATCTTCAGCAGCGAGTCGACTGGACCGGCGAAAGTGTGATTCAGAAGATTTGTGATTCCCAGTGGAGCTTCCATGAAGACGAATAACTTTCTGATTCCGGTAAGAGTCCGGTGGACGGACGCGGATCAAGTGTCAGCCACGCAATAACTTGAGCGCTTCCCACGTGAGCGTGATGACCGCCAGGCTCAGGCCGCAGACAAGGGCTATAGGCGAACCCCGGAAACATTTAAGGCTACCATAAATCACCGCTCCAAAGACCACAAGCCGCAACAGAATGAAGGCGATCGACAGGCCGACGCCTCGAGGTGCTGCTTGATTCCTCATTCGGGAATTGATGATCCTCACCAGGCGCCGCCATTCGAAGATGCTGGCGGCGGAAACGAGGGTCCCAGAAGCGAAGAGCGCACCTGTTCCCCAGCCACTCGAGGCGGTCAGCACCAACGAAGCCAAACCTCCCAGGATGAGCGTCTTGTAGATCGCACTCTTGAGCAACGCTTGAAGAGCATCGTCAGAGAGATTAGCAATTGCGGGAGTCAATTCGCTCATTTCCCAGTTCCTGAATTGTCAGAATTTGGACCTGCCCCCGGGCCACGCTTTGCGCCCGCAGTGACCACCATACGGACGACATAGATGATGCCGGATATGCCGCCGAAGAGGATGCCCACGAGACTGATCCAGGTCTGGTGAAGGTATTTGTCGAGCAGGGCTCCGAAGACCCATCCGACGAACGCCGAACACGGCAGAAGCACGGCAACCTGCATCATCTTTTCGGCTTCGACAAGCGATGCAAGGCTTCTCGTGGATTTGGAGGGCTGTTTCGATTTCGGAATGGGGCGGTTGAACGGCATCCTTCGTGTTTATACAGGATACCGCTGCGGAAGTGTGAAGTTGCGAACGCTATACTTACGATTGGACCTTAACGATTCAGTTAGAAGGAAATACCGTGTTTGATTCGGAATTTGAGCGCAATCTTTTTGAGTTGCGCAGGGGAAAACTTACCGAGATCGAGAAGCTGGGGCAGGCTGCGTATCCCAACCAGTTCCCTGCCTCGCACACGCTTCCGCAGATTCGGGCGAAGTGGGGCGAAACGACGGCCGAGACGCTGGATGCGGAGCGCGTGACGGTGGCCATTGCCGGCCGCATCATGGCGATTCGCGTGATGGGCAAGGCAGGGTTTGCGACGCTGCAGCAGGGCGGCGAACGGCTGCAAATTTATGTGCGGCTTGACGCGGTTGGCGAGCAGGGTTGGGCGCTCTACAAGCTGCTGGATCTGGGCGATCATGTCGGCGTCAGCGGGTATTTGTTCCGGACGCGTACGGGAGAGCTGAGCGTTCACGTGGAGCGGCTGACGTTTCTGGCAAAGGCGATGCTGGCGCTGCCGGAGAAATTTCACGGGTTGGCGGATGTGGAACTGCGCTACCGGCAGCGGTATGTCGATCTGTTTGCGAATCTCGAAGCGCGGGAAGTATTTGTGAAGCGGGCCAAGGTATTGCAGGCGATACGGCGTTTTTTTGATGAGCGCGGATATCTGGAAGTCGAGACGCCGATGATGCAGCCGATCGCCGGTGGAGCGAATGCGCGGCCGTTCAAGACGCATCACAACGCGCTGGATATGGATCTGTTTTTGCGGATCGCGCCGGAGCTTTATCTGAAGCGGCTGGTGGTGGGCGGACTCGATCGCGTGTACGAGATCAATCGCAACTTCCGCAATGAAGGCGTGAGCACACAGCACAATCCCGAGTTCACGATGCTGGAGTTCTACCAGGCGTATGCGAACTATCACGACATGATGCAGCTGACGGAAGAGCTGATGGCGTTTGTGGCGCGCGAGGTGAACGGGACCACAATCACCGAATTCGATGGAAACAAGATCGACCTGGGCAAGTGGACGCGACTGTCAATGCGCGAGGCGATTCGGCAGTATTGGCCGGAAGAGGCAGGCGCAAAGCCGGCGCTGACTGCGTTTGAGTCGGCTGAAGTGCTGCAGGCGCGGATGCATGCGGCGATCAGTTCTCTGGAGTCGGTGGAAGGACATACGGTACATCAGACGACAACAGAACGTCTTTCGGATTTGAAGACGATTCGGATGGCGATGAGCGCGGTCTATTACGACTCCGTCAAGGGCGCGCCGCTGGGCAAGTCGATCTATAACCTGTTTGAGGCGGTAGTGGAACCGTTCCTGATTCAGCCGACGATTATCTACGACTACCCGACGGTCGTGTCGCCGCTTTCGAAGGCGAAGCCAGACGATCCGGAGCACGTGGAGCGGTTCGAGTTTTTCGCGGGTGGATTTGAGTTGGGGAATGCGTTCAGCGAGTTGAACGATCCGGCGGAGCAGCACAAGCGGTTCGAGGAGCAGCTTGCCGAACGTGATCGCGGCGACGACGAGGCGCACCAGATGGACGAAGACTACGTGCGCGCGCTTGCGTACGGCCTTCCGCCAACTGGCGGTGAAGGCATAGGCGTGGATCGCTTGACCATGCTGCTGACGGGATCGAAGTCGATTCGCGATGTGATCCTGTTCCCGCTGATGAGAGACAGAGATCAGGGGTCAGAGAACAAGGATCAGGAGAAGCAGCCGCCGGCTTCGAGCTAGGGGCTAGTAGCTAGGAGCTGTTTTGAAGATTCTTTTTGTCGGCGATATCTTTGGCAGCGCGGGACGCAGGATTGTGCGCGAGCACATTGGACATGTGCGAGAGGCGCATGATGTCGAGCTCGTCGTCATCAACGCGGAGAATGCTGCAGGCGGTTTCGGAGTGACGCCGCAGATTGCGGAAGAGCTGTTCGACTTGGGCGCTGACGTGCTCACCACCGGCAATCACGTTTGGGATAAGCGCGAGCTCCTGGACTATTTGAATTCTGCTTCCGCCGAGAGCCAAGAGCGGCCGCGGCGAGTGCTGCGACCAGCGAACATGCAGCCGGGCGTACCGGGATACGGCGTCTTTGAAGGCGTAACACGGAGCGGTATCGAGTACGCGGTAATTGACCTGATGGGGAAAGTGTTCATGAGCGGCACGAACGATCCCTTCAACGCGGCCAACGGTCTGATCGCAGGAATCAAAGCGAAGGTGATCGTAGTCGATTTTCACGGTGAAGCGACAAGCGAGAAGGTTGCAATGGGCTGGCATCTCGACGGACGCGTCACCGCTGTGCTGGGCACGCATACTCACATTCCAACCGCCGATGAGCGCATTTTGCCGGGTGGCACCGCTTACCAGACCGATGTGGGGATGAGCGGCCCGTACGACAGCGTGATTGGGGTGGAAAAGGAGTTAGTGCTGCACCGGTTTCTAACGGGGATGCCGGGCAAATTCGAAGCTGCCAAGGGAAATCCGAAGATGTGCGCAGCGCTCATTACCTGCGATGCCGCAACGGGGCGCGCATCGGCGATTCAGCGGATCATGCTTGGGGAGTGAAAGATCCATCTTACTGTCCGCGAAGAGGCATGGTGGAATCGAAACCAGGAAAACCAAAGGCAGATTTAGGCCAATGACTTCGGAGACACACACTAGCCGCAAAAGGAAAGACGCATCCGAGGGTAGGCACCGCGATTCAGTGCTTCGCGGTCGATTGCTTCTTGAGCTCAGCTTCGAACGCCTGCTCGCGTTCGGCGATGTAGGCTTGGTAGCCGACCGGGTCGATGAAGGCGTTTTTGTTGCCGGCTTTCCAGCGCGAATACTTTTCGGCAAGTCCGAAGTAACCGCCGTGGGCGCCTAGGAAGATATCGCAGGGCAGCCCCTTGAGCACTTCAAAGCCGTGACGATAGTCGGCGGCAATTTGCGGGTAAGTCTTGTTGTTGACGAGCTTGTATCCGGGATTCACGTTGGGGCTGCCGACGATGACAACGTGGAGCATGCGGCCGTCCTCTTTCTCGTCGAGAGTCCAAGTGGTCGTACCCTTGGTATGCCCGGCGGTGAGGTGTGCCGTCAGCGTTGTGCCGCCGAGCGAGACCCTGTCGCCATCATGAAGGATGCGATCGACCTTCGTCGGCGGAAAACCCATGGTTTTGTCGGCCGCATAATGGAAATCGTTGCGGCCCCCTGATTCAACCACAGAGACGTCCTGCGCCATCACTTCGTATTTCGCGCCGGTCATGCGCTTGATCTCTGCGCTGCCGGCGCAGTGGTCGTAGTGCCCATGGCTGATGAGCAGAATCTTCGTATCGCTGAATTTGAAGCCAAGCGACTCAATCGATTTCTTGATCAGGGCCGGCGATGATTCGAGATTGCTGTTGATGAGGATATTGCCCCGGGGCGTGACGATGAGGTAGGCGGCGAGATCTTCGGAGCCTACATAGTAGAGGTTGCCAGCGATGCGAAACGGCGGGAACGGTTTTGTCCATGATGCGGGGATCTGGGCGGCAAGCGGGAAAGCAAAAAGCAGGACGATTAGGGCACAGGACAGGATGGGAACGTTACGACGAATCACTGGTTCTCCGATGAGGTGATATGAGTCTTGAGGACTTCAATCGCGCGTTCCAGCTGGACTCCACGCGAGCCTTTGACGAGCACGACATCGCCGGGCTGAAGATTCTTCGCAAGCCACTCGCCGGCCGTTTGCGCGTCGGGCAGAAAGATCGAGGCGACTCCGCACAGGCAGGCTGCGGCAGCGAGGTGTTGCGCATTGCCGCGCACGCCCACCACGATATCAATTCCGACGTCGGCGGCCTCCTTGCCGGCTGCCGCATGAAGCTTCGGGGCATGCTCACCGAGTTCCAGCATCTCTCCCGCGATGAGGATGCGGCGCTGGGTGGGGCGCGTAGCCAGCGTGTGAATCATGGATCGCAGCGCTTCAGGGTTCGAGTTGTAGCTGTCGTTGAGAATCGTTGCGCCGCCGATTTCCAGCACTTCTCCACGCTTGCTGCCGGGCGTGAGCGATTCGAGCGCGGCGATAGTGGCGTCGAGTGGAACTCCCGCTTCGAGAGCGACGGCGAGGCCGGCCATGGCGTTCTGCGCGTTATGCTCGCCGAGAAGCCCGAGTTTGAAGGTACCGTCGTGTTCCCCGGCGCGAAAATGTACGTTCAGGCCCGAGATATCTTCCTTCACATCGAGAATGGCGGGATCGCCGCAAGGACCGATGCCGAAGTAAACGACTTTGCCGTGAAAGTCGCGGCCGAACTGCGAAACGTAAGGGTCGGAGCAGTTGAGGAACGCGACCCCGGCCGTGGGCAGCGCGGCGATCAACTCGTACTTGGCGCGGGCTATGCCAGCTTGGCCCTCCGTGAAGTTTTCGATGTGGGCGGTACCGACGTTCGTGACGACTCCCCAGTCAGGCGAGGCGATGCGGGCGAGGGCGGCAATCTCGCCCAGGTGGTTCATACCCATTTCGACAACGGCGTACTCGTGCTCGGGTTGGAGGCGAAGGAGCTGCAGTGGCAGGCCGAAGGCGTTGTTGAGATTGCCCTGCGACTTGAGTACGTTGAATTTCGCGGCAAGCGTTGCGGCGATAGCCTCTTTTGTCGTGGTCTTGCCGGCAGAGCCCGTAATAGCGATGACACGCCTGCCCCACCGACGCCGCACATGCGCGGCAAGCTCCTGGAGCGCAACAAGCGGATCTTCCGTAATTAGCAGCGGTACAGCCAGCACGGCATCGGGCAGTAAGGCGGCCTTGGCGCGTGAGACGACTGCGGCAACGGCTCCCCGCTCGAGGGCCGCGGCGACATAATCGTGGCCGTCGAGGCGCTCTCCGCGCACAGCGAAAAACAGATCACCCGGCGCTACGGTGCGCGAGTCAATAGAGTACCCGGTAACGACGAGCGCACCCGCATTCGTGATGCTGGCGGGAGCTTCGAGCACCGCGCCTGCACCGATAGCCGCATCTGCGAGTGTCAATTTCATGACATTCCAACGTAACCCAAATCGCGCAGCGCTGCGAGCGCAATTTGTGAGTCATCAAAGGGGATGGTGCGGTCGACGAGAATCTGTTCCGTTTCGTGCCCCTTGCCCGCGAGCAGGACGACATCGTTTTCCTTTGCGGAGCCGAGAGCAAAGCGAATTGCATTTGCTCGATCAGGCTCGACCGTGTAGAGAACTCCGCTGGCCTTGAGCGCGGGCTCAATTTCGGCGAGGATGGCGCGCGGATCTTCAGAGCGAGGATTGTCGCTGGTGGCTACGACAAAGTCGCTTCCCTCACCCGCGGCGTAGCCCATCTTGGGGCGCTTCGTGCGATCGCGATCGCCGCCACAGCCGAAAAGCGTAATGATGCGGCCACCGGATTTTGCGACTAGCTGGCGCGCGAGAGCGATGAGGTTGCGGAGCGCGTCGTCCGTGTGCGCGTAGTCCACGATCACGGTGAAGGGCTGGCCGCCATCGACGGGCTGGAAGCGGCCAGGGACAGGCGAGAGGCGCGGCACGGATTCGACAAGAGATTCGAAGGGCACGCCGCGAGCGAATGCAGTGGTAAACGCGGCGAGCAGGTTAAGAATATTGACTTCACCAGCGAGACGCGATACGACCTGCGTAGAACCGGCGGGAGTTTCGAGTTGGATGACGGCGCCGCCCGGCGTGAGCGTGTGCGACGCGGCGCGAAAGTCTCCGAGGCCGATGCCGTAGGTGCGGACTTCGGAGCCAGCTGCGCGTGCGATTTCGATGAGCTGAGGCGTGCGCTCGTCGTGGGCATTGAGGACAGCGACGCGCGGAGCGGGATACATGGTGCCGTCGAAGAGAAGTTTCTTGGCTGCGAAGTATTTCTCCATCGACTGGTGGTAGTCGAGGTGATCGCGGGTGAGGTTGGTAAAGATGGCAACGTCGAAGGGAATGCCGTAAGCCCTGCCCTGGTCGAGCCCATGACTCGAGACTTCCGTCACCAATTCGGTTGCGCCGCGGCTCGCGCCTTCGGCCATCAATTCGAAAAGATCGCGCGATTCCGGCGTGGTGTGCAACGAGGGCCGCACTTCACCGGCAACGTGATATTCGATGGTGCCGATGAGGACTGTTTTGCGGGCAGCGGCGTTGAGAAGCGCTTCGGTGAGGAAGGCAGTCGTCGTCTTGCCATTGGTTCCGGTGATGCCGGTCGCGGCCAGCTTGCGTTCGGGGTGGCCGAAGAACGCGGCTGAAGCTTCGGCGAGTGCGCGGCGGCCGTGCTCAACTTCAACGACAGCGATGTCCGGATTGTAAACAACGAGATGATCGAAAGTCAGCGAGGAGTCCGTGATGATGCCGATGGCGCCTGCAGCAATCGCTTTGTTGATATAGCGATTGCCGTCGGTGGTTCCGCCTTTCATCGCGACAAAAACAGAGCTGGGATGAACGCGGCGCGAGTCATACTCGATGCCCGCCACGGGCTGCGCGGACGAGCCCGAGGAGCCAACGGCAGTGATTTCGGCGATGAGATCTTGCCAAAGCATGTCTGGTTGATTGTAGATTGCGGGGGCAGGGTTGAAAGTGATGAACCACTCGGCGACTAATCGGAGGCTCTCTCAGCGGCTCGAAAAGAGAACCATTGACGTATTGATCTTCTCAATTAGAGCGTCGCGCCCCGCGAGATGTGGGTGTTCGTAGAATCGCTAAATTCTACCGTTAGGGGTACTGGAAATAATGCCGCCATCCCGGCCCGATCTACAAATTCGATGAAGTGTAACTCGACGCCCTCCTTCACTTCGAGTTACCTGGTCCCCCGGATATGTCCGCCTGATTCCGGCCAGTCTCCGCGTGATCGCGATCTGATCGGCGCCCTGCTCAGGGTTGCGAATCACATGAAAAATGGAATGGGTTTGCGCGGAGAAATACTTCAGAGTAAAAGCAGGAATTCCACGTTCCAACCTCGCAGGCGAACGTATCGAATGAATCTTCGCGATCCATTCGAATTGACCGATGTAGAAACCCTCTCGGAATTCCGCATTAGGCCTGAAAGCGATGTTCCAGATTTCTCGCGGGCTACGCGGTAGTGGTCGAAGAAGGCAGTAACATCCTTGAGTACCGCGGATCACAAATTCCAAACATATGTTAAACGGACTTTGACGCGACACAAGCAGATCCTTCGCTACGCATACCCCACGGACTTTGTCCACGGGGCCCCAGGCTCTCCGCTCAGGATGACACGGCGTTGGGAGGCGGCAATATCACCTCCCACAGCGGACGATGATCTTCGTGCCGCTGGGGACTTGCGTACCAGGCGCCGGAGCTTGCTCGCGCACGGTGCCACTGCCATTGATCTGCAGTTGCAGGCCCTCGGCGGCGGTCATCTCGATCACTGCGCGAATGGGCAGTCCGACCAGCGTGGGCACGCTCAGCTTCTTGCCGTCGCTCACGCTGACGAAGGTTGATCGCGGTGACGGCGATGGCGCTGAGTCGGTTTGGCTGGATGTGGTCTTGTGTTGAGTGTCGCTATTGGCCGATGCAGTAGATGGTGAGGTGGATTGAGCGGTCTGCGCTGCGGGCTGCTGAGCCGGTTGTGCGGCTGCCTGCTGCGGCTGACGCAGCGGATCGTCGGCCGGAAGGTCGTTAGCCGCGGCGAATAGCGCATTCACTTCAGCCTGATCGACGTTGGCATCATCCTCATGGATCGGCTTCTCGGCCTTAGCTACCTTCGGCGGCGTTTTGGACGCGCGGACCTCGACGTCGTGGGGCACGTTGAGATACTCGAGCACCTGTTGAGCGACTTCAGCAAAAACCGGTGCGGAGGCGGCAGTCCCGTAATAGGAACCGGCTTTGGGGTTGTCCATGACAACGGCGACGGCGATGACAGGGTTGTTGACCGGCGCCAGGCCCGCAAACGAAGCGATGTGCATGGTCTTCGAGTACGTATGGGTTGCAGGGTCGATTTTTTGCGCGGTTCCCGTCTTGCCGCCGGAGGAATATCCGTTGAGCGCCGCGGGCTTGCCGGTGCCGTAGAGAACGACTCCTTCCATCATCTTGCGCATCTGGGCCGCGGTCATGGTGGAGAGAACGCGATGGGCGCCGGTCGGCAGGGGTTCAGGAAGGTCCTCACCAGCCCGGAATGGCGCTGCCTGCATCTGGGGTCCGGGCTGGCCATCGATCGCGGCTGGTTGCGACATCAGCACATGCGGAGGCAGATACACTCCGCCATTAGCGATCGTCGAAACCATTGCGACGAGTTGAATAGGAGTGACGCCGATCTCCTGACCAATGGCGATGGAGCCGATGGATGTAGATCCCCATTTGCTGGGTGGTCGCAGCAGGCCGCGCGTCTCGCCCGGCAGTTCAGCACCGCTGCGGCTGCCGAATCCTAGATCGTGAATGTATTTGTAGAAAGTGTCGGGGCCCATCTTGAGGGCGAGTTTCACCGCGGCCACGTCGCTTGATTCCTCGAGCGCCTTGTGGACGGGAACCACACCCATGTGCTCGCCTTGATTGTCGTGAATGATGCGTCCGCCGGCCATCTTGATCTGGCCGCCCTGGCAGTCGATCATGTCGTCGGGGTGGGTCACGCCCTGGTCGAGAGCAGCGGAGTAGGTGACGAGCTTGAAGGTCGAGCCTGGCTCGTAGACATCGCTGACCGCATGGTTTTTTAAGAGCGCGGGCGTGGCGTGGCGAAACTGGTTGGGATTGAATGTGGGCCGGATGGCGAGCGCGAGAATCTGGCCGGTATGAACGTCCTGCACCACGACTGTGCCGCTGTCGGCGTGCGTCTTCTCCATGTTGTGATCGAGAGCCCGCTCCGCCATGAACTGTATGTTCTCGTCGATGGTGAGTTGGAGATTCTGGCCGGGCTCCGGCTCATGCGCGACGGAGCCGAGTACATGACGGCGCGCGTCCATGGCCGTAAACATGCGGCCCGGCACGCCGTGAAGCTTGGCGTCGAATTTGCCTTCGAGACCGCCGAGACCGTTGTCGTCGAGGCCGACGTAACCGAGGACCTGCGCTGCGATCTGGTTGTCGGGATAAAAGCGCTGGAATTCCTTCTGGGTGTAGATGCCCTTCATATTGAGGGCGCGAATTTTCGTGGCAACCTCGGGCGTGACGCGGCGTGCGACCCAGGCAAAGTTCTTGCCCTCATCGAGACGATGGGCGATCTGGTCTTCGCGGGTCAGCTTGTCTTCAGGGTCGGTGTGGACGATGGTTGCGAGAGTGCGGGCTGCGCTTTTCTGGTCGTCGATCTCCGACGGAACCGCATAGATGGAGTCAACCTGCACGGTCATGGCAAGCTCGTGCATATTGCGGTCGTACAAGACACCGCGGCGGGGCGCTACCTCAAAAGTGCGCTGCTGCTGCTTTTCTGCGCGCTCCACGTATTCGCTGTGACGAATAATCTGCAGCCAAAACAGACGCGTGGATATGACAACTGCCCAGAACAGAAAGAACCCGCACACAAGCCAAAAACGCGCCAGCTTCATCGGCGTGGCGCGTGTGACGGTGCGTGGACGAGTTGCGCGGAGAGCTGCCTGCATTGTTTGATCAGCGTTTCGAATCTCAGATTAGAACATCGAGGCACGTCAAAATGCGACGAATCACTCGATGCGCTCGACGGGGTATCTCCTAAATAATCGAACGAATGAAAAGCGGGCCGACTCAGTTGGCTGGGTTCGGCTGTGGCACGTTGACTTGTGCGAGTACGGGCGCGCTGTTGTCAATATGCGGTGTCGCATGCACCACCTGTCCGGGCTGCGGCTCGCTCATTCCAAGCTGGCGGGCCATGCCGTCAATGCGGCCTGGCTGCGTGAGCTGCGCTTCAGTCAAGCGGAGCTGGCGATTCTCTTCGCGAAGCTGATCGCGAACCAGCTTTTCCGACTCGATGCGGTACGAGTTCTCGATAGCGTTGAAGTGCTGTAGGCCGTAGAACATGATGAGCGAGAACAGCACCGTGAGCGCGGCAGAAAATGTGCGCATCTGGCGCGCGCGCACCGGATCGGGCGCCTTGACGAGGCGCGAATTGTCGATGTAATGCGCGAAGATGACTTCCGGCGTGCGCACTCCGCGACGGCGCATCGGCTGCTGTGCCAACAGGGCAGCATTGCGCTCGACTACACGGGCGGTCCATCCGGGTTTTGTATCAAATAACGTTGCCGTGCATGCAGCCATGTCGTGTCTCCTAGCTTCTAGCCGCTAGCTTCTAGCTGCTAGCCGGAATCTTGCTTAATCTGTTTTGCTCGACTCACCAAAGTAAACAGCTACCTCTCTGCCGCTCACTTGTAAACTCTTCTGCCAGATCCCTGTTCCCTGGTCCCTGTTCCCTGCTTTTCCGCCGCCCGCAACTTGGCGCTTCTGGAACGCGGGTTGCGATCTACCTCTTCTTCATTAGCGGTGACCGGTTTTTTGGTTAACACCTGAACAATCCCCTTGTGCGCGTATTCGCGCAAAATGTCTTTCGCGATGCGATCTTCCAGCGAGTGAAAGCTAATGACGACCAGTCGTCCGGAGGGGTTAAGCAATGTGGGTGCGGCCTCCAGCAGCGCCCGAATCTCATCCAACTCGCGATTCACGTAAATCCGGAGCGCCTGGAACGTGCGCGTTGCCGGGTGAATCTTGTCCTGCTTCATTGACGGGGCGGCTGAAGCAACGATCCGGGATAACTGCCCGGTAGTTGTAACTGGCCGCCCGCGAACAATGGCTCTGGCGATTCTCCGCGACCTCCTTTCGTCTCCGTATTCGTAAATAAGGTCGGCAAGCTCGCGCTCGTTCGCCTCATTCACCACTTGTGCGGCGGTGGGACCGGATCGCGGATCCTGCCGCATATCCAGGGGTCCGTCCGCCATAAAACTGAATCCTCTGCGCGCTTCGTCGAGTTGCAGGCTGCTGACTCCGAAGTCGGCCAAAATGCCATCGAGGGAGCCCGGTTCGACATGCTCGCTAATGGAACTGAATGCCTCGCCGATGAGTGTTATTTGAGGAGCCTGGCTGCCTAGCTCGCTCGCGACCTGGTCGAGTCGGGCTTTGGCAAGCGCCAGCGCCTCGGGATCGCGATCGAAGCCGATCAGCCTTCCCTGCGGGCCAAGGCGGCGGATGATCTCTGCCGCGTGGCCGGCGAGGCCGAGGGTGCAGTCCGCAACGACGCTTCCTGCGCGTACGTTCAGAAACTGAATCGCATCTTGTAAAAGAACCGGCACATGACGTTCGCTTCGATTCGTCATGCGCTTCCCCCTGAGGGGTGTGAGCCCTTAGCTTTTGCGGCTGAGAATCTCCGCCATTGCCTTGCGATCGTCAGCGGTCAATTGATTGGCCGCCAGATTCTGTTCGAAGATCTCCCGGTTATGAACTTCCAGGTAGGTCCTCATGCCGAACACCGTCACTTCGCCGTCGAGCTGGGCAGCATTGCGGAGGATCTGGGGGAGGAGTAGCCGTGCCTGGTTATCCATCTCCACCTGCTGACCGTAGTAGCTGGTCACGTTAAGGTACTTGCGAACGGCGTCGTCCATGGTGCTGGAGTCGGCCAGCTGCTCTTCTCGTCTCTCCCACTCCGGCAGCGGCCATATTTCGGCGCTTTTGCCATCGCTTGAGGTGACATAAAACTGCGTAACATTGGTGGCATCGGCCAGCTGCTTGAAAGCAGAAGGCATCTTAAGCCTTCCCTTTTCATCAACTTTCGCTGGATGATTGCCACGAAACATGTTCGTCGTTCGCCTCGTCTTTGATGCAAAGGTGTGGTTCCGAACCTGCGGGTCGATCATTCGGAATTAGCCCAGAAGTGAGTGAAATCGGAGTAATCTTGCTGTGGAAGTGAGCCTTTAAATCCCTTTCACTCCACTTAACTCCACTTCAGACACGATAATAGCCCAAGGGCTTTCCACTCCAACGGTAATCCGTTGAAACCCTTCAACTCTAGGGGGTTAGAGGAAAGTGGGCTGGAATTCCGTTTCCGGAAAGTCCTAATAGTGGGACCAATCCTACAACCACAATATATGGTGTTTATTGATTTGAGTACCTTTGCTGGAAAGCCACTTTTCAAGAAGTATCGGCTGGCTTTATAGGAGAATAAAAAGCGAATCTAATCGAGGAGCTCAGCTTCTGGCTGATTTGCGACGGCTCGCGACGAGCTTGATTAGATAGACGAAGACCAGGTATTGACGATCAGGAGGCCCACGCGTATCCCGGTGAACCGGCGAATGACCTCAAAAACCTCCCAGGGCAGGAATGAAGCCGTAATGAAAGGGTCAGATATTCGCCCCAGGCTTTTTCGAGGTAGAGGCCGATTCCCTCGGCAAGGCTGAGGCCCGCATAGCTGAAGGCCACGGCGCCGATGCGCCGCAGCATCGGATCGTTCATGAGCGATGCCTTATCCAGTACAGAAATTGACGAAGCGAGACTCGGGATTGAAACGCAGAGGTCGCCGAGCCAGCTGATGACGTCGTCGATGTCTTTGTGCATCAGACGCAATGCACCTACTCCGACAGCAGCAATCATCAACGCCAGAACAAACTTGTAGACCGCTATGAACACCAGCCATTGATTGTGTTTCTGGCGCTCCTGGTCGAGCTGCGGATTCGATTCAGTCATGCTCTCCGGCAGTTCGAAACCTGAACGAACCGTCCCTTTCATCTTACGTGACAGCTCGTCAGGAAGTTCGCCAGCGCTGATCGGGGGAGCTAGATCGTTGTGAAAGCGCGCAGGTTTATCACCACCGCCGAAGTCGAGTTTTGTGGAGTAGGTCAAAGTACGCCCTTATCCCTCGAATCCCTTAGATGTGCCGAAGCGTTCCCTGAGATTAGTCAATTGTGCTGATCGGAGGCAACACAACACGCTCTGAGCACGCAGGTCTCTCTGTGACCGCGGTAACCCTTCGTCGCGCCTTCATGCCCCGGCGCATGTCTGATTCGTCCCAAGAATCCTGCTTTGGACCAGGCCGCAACACTCTTGCAAAGCACAAGCGCAATCATGAGTCGTCTGCGCTACGGATCACCCATATGCCTTACTTTTTCAGTTTGAGGAGACCGTCGCGATCGATGATGTTGCCGTCGAAGATGAGGGTGGAGATGCGGCGCGCGTTCCAGATGTTGACGGTCGGGATCGCCATCCACCACGAGGATGTCGGCGCGGCGGCCGGGCGCGATCTGGCCGAGTTCGTTCCAGCCGAACTGAAGCGCATAGTTGTTGGTGGCCGCGGCCAGCGCCTCGCGCGGGCGAGAGCCCGACGCGCACCAGCATTTCAAGCTCGGTGTGCATGGAGATGCCGGGCATGGTGCCCATGGCCGCTGCGCCCGAGCGGCCAGGTAATGCGGGTAAGCGGCGAAGATGGTCTGGTTGATGCGCCACAGCCGCATGGCCGCCTGATCGGCTTTTTTGCGCTGGCTTTCTTCCATCCAGCGCTGCCGGATGCCGGGCAGATGGCGCGTCCAGGCCGCGAGCGGATACGTCGATCTCGCCGGTGCCGCGATTCGGCGGCATGGAACATATTGGCCGGATCGAGCAGCGCGGCGGCCGGCTCCTTCCACAGGTTGCGATGGCCCGGCAGATTGCAGATAGAAGAGGCTGAAGGTGGGCATCAGCGCGGCATGGTGCGTGGCGAGGAAGTGACGCATAATTCCGGAGGTGCGGATCGGTCGGCGGCAGCTGCTCGGAGTAGTCGTAGGCCGTCGTGGCCGCCGCGCCGTAGGGGTCGTCGACCAGCGGCCGCTGCAATTCGTCGGGAATGACGCCAAGTTCGTAGCGGCCCATGTGCAGCAGCGCATCGACGCCGGCATCGATGCCCACGCTGTAGGGCGTGGAGACGAACTCCCCATAGGTCACGAGCCCGAGTCTGGTGGGCGCGGGCAATGATCCACTGCGCATTGGCGGCGGTGATGTTCCAGCCAAGCCAAAGCACGCGCGTGCCCAGATGTGCAGTGGCGTTGATCTGGTTGGCGGTGTCTTCAGGGCTGAGCTCGACGGGGTGCGCGCCTTCACTGAGTTTCGCGGTCCAGTCGCCGTGACCCATCAGCAGGCTCCAGTTGTCTGTGGAGCCGATCGAGTCGAGCAGATAGAGGTGAGGGCTGGGGTTGGCGGAGAAGTCGATGTGACCGCGGCGGTCGTCGCCGCGGGCGACCACGGTGGTCACGCCCATGTAGAGGTTCGCATTGGCCTGGCCCTGGCTGTTCATCCCGGCAAATCCATCCATAAGGCCGGGGATGAGATACTTTCCCGTGCAGTCGATCACCTGCGCGCCCTTGGGCACTGGAATGACGCAACGCGAACCGACGTCGGTGATGCGGCCGTTTTGAATAATGACGATGGCGTCCGGCTGATCGATTGCAGAGCGGCCCCAGTCGGTGACATCGACAATGGTGCCGCCGACCAGAACCAGTGGCGCGGGAGCCGGCTTCGGCGTGATCTGGCCGGGAGGCTGTGATGATGCAGGGATATCTGCCGACAGCGCTAGGAGCGTCCATGCCAGCACAATACAAATAAGTCGCATACGAGAAGCTTTATCTACTGGATTGTCGCACACGGCCATCCGGAGTTAGATGACAGAGTGACCCGATGCGCGACAGAGTTGTTGGTTCGGCCGCGCAGAAGATATCGTCGGAACCGGATGCATTGCCATTTTCCCTTGCAAGAAAATGCATCGCAACTACGCTCAGCTTGCAACCAGCGTGCGGCGTTTGCGCGAGTGGAGCAGGGGCAGCACCTGCGTGTACGCTTCGTCGACGGTGAGGCCATATTTGGCGCGAAGCGATTCGATCTTGCCATGCTCGATGAACTGATCGGGCCAGCCGATGCGGACGACGGGAACAGCGATGCCGATCTCCTGAAGCGCCTCGATAACCGCAGAACCGAAGCCACCCATCTTGACGTGATCCTCGAAAGTGACGAACGCGGCGACCCGGCGTGCGTATTGCGCGAGCATCTCGCGATCGATGGGTTTCACGAAGCGCGGATTGATGACGGCAGCCGAAAAGCCGTCGCGCTCAAGACGATCGCCAAGTTCACGCGCAAGCGTGATCATGGGGCCGAGTCCAAGAATCGCAACATCTGAGCCATCCTTGAGCACTTCAGCCTTACCGACGGGGATCGGTTGCGGCTCCGTTCTTGCATTCCACGCAGGCCACGGCCCCGCGCGGATAGCGGATGGCGCTGGGGCCATTCAGCGTGAGCGCGGTGGCCATCATGTCGGCGAGTTCATCTTCGTCCTTCGGCGCCATCAGCACCATCTCGGGAATGCCGCGAAGATAGCTGATGTCGAACAGACCATGGTGCGTGGGGCCGTCGTCGCCCGAGAGGCCGGCGCGGTCCATGCAGAAAACCACGGGAAGCTTTTGCAGGGCGACGTCGTGCACGACGGGGTCGAAGGCACGCTGCAGGAAAGTGGAGTAGATGGCGCAGAACGGGCGGTAACCACGCGTAGCCATGCCGGCCGCAAAGATCACAGCGTGCTCCTCGGCGATGCCGACGTCGAAGTAGCGCTTGGGATGATGCGGGCGGAAGAGATCGAGGCCCGTGCCGTTGGGCATCGCCGCCGTGATGGCGACGACACGCGGATCCTTGTTGGCCAGGCCAACGAGAGTGTTGGCGAAGACCTCAGCATATGTCGGCACGCCGGCAGGCTTGGTTGTGCCGGTCTCAGGATCGTACGGCCCGAGTCCGTGGAATTTCTTCTGGCCATCGAGCGCGGGCTGGAATCCGCGCCCCTTCTGCGTAAGCACGTGCAGCAGTACGGGCCGGTTCTCGGTCTTGAGAAACTTGAATGTCTCGATCAGCAGCGGCAGGTTATGCCCGTCGATAGGCCCGTAGTATTGCAGCCCGAATTCCTCAAACATGATCGATGGCCACAACATGCTCTTGGCAGCTTCTTCAGCGCGGCGCACAACTTCAACTGCAGTCTTGCCGGCAATCTTCTCGACGATGCGGCGCGCGGAATCGTGCAAACGGTTGTAGTGCTCGTTAGTCACAATGCGATGGAAGTAGCGAGCAATAGCGCCGACATTCCGGTCGATGGACCACTCATTATCGTTAAGGACAACGATGAGACGCTTGGTCTGATCCGCGATGTTGTTCAGCGCTTCGAAGGAGATTCCGTTGGTGAAAGCTGCGTCTCCGGCAACAGCGATCACGTTTTCCTTGCCGCCGGCGAGATCGCGGGCTACGGCCATTCCCAGCGCAGCAGAGAGAGCAGTGCCAGCATGACCTGCGCCATAGCAGTCGTGCTCGCTCTCGGTACGCAGCATGAAGCCGTTGAGTCCGCCCGGCTGGCGAATGGTGGAGAAGCGATCGAGCCGTCCGGTAAGAATCTTGTGGATGTAGGCCTGGTGGCTTACGTCGAAAAGGATGCGGTCTGTCGGTGTATCAAATACGGTGTGGAGCGCGAGCGTCAACTCGACAACGCCTAAATTCGGCCCCAGATGGCCGCCGGTTTTCGAAAGGGTTTGGATGAGGAATGTCCGAATCTCCTCTGCCAGCTCCGTCATCTGCGCGGGGTTGAGGCGCTTGAGGTCGGCCGGCGATTGGATCGTCTCAAGCAATGCTCCCATTTTCACCCTTCCCCGTGTAAAAGCCCGGCAATCATTGGCCGATAGCCCTCACCGGGCTACCCCTCGAAAAGCGAGCTTTGCCAACCAAGAGTATACCAACGAGACAGTTTTCGGTGTCGGGCTATTAGACGCGGAACGCAGCTCGAAGGTATTGCGTTGATGGGCCAAACCAGCAGCCGGCCCAGCACATGATTCGGCCCGATTGTGTACGATTCTGGAGAGATAGGGTGCGCTGATGAATCGGTTGCAAGTGGGAATGGGAATGGGTCGAGGGCTTCTTTGCGGCATTGTGGTGGCGGGGATGATGGCCTGCGCTGGTCCAGGAATGGCCTGGGCGCAGTTGCCCATGCCGGGCGATCAGGCCACACCGAATCCGCTCACCGACCCGACTGCCAAGCCGGGTAAGGTGCTGCTGTTCGACCTCGAAGCGCGCTTCGCCAAAGATGTGCTGCAGCGGGGCGGCGCCGGGTTCGCGTCATGGTTCGCCGACGATGGAGTAGCGCTCGGCAATGGGCAGCCGCCGGCGATCGGGCGAGTAGCGATTGCGAAGTCGGCGAATTGGGACCCGAAGGCGTATCAACTGACCTGGACACCTACCGACGCCCAGATGGGCCCATCCGGTGATATGGGGTATACGTGGGGACACTTCGAAGGCCACAGCAAGGATGCCGCCGGTAATCCAGTGACAACAACGGGGCGCTACCTCACTATCTGGCGGAAACAACCGGACGGAAGCTGGAAGGTGGTGCTCGACGCCGGCGCCAACGAACCCGCCGGCGCGGGCGATTGCTGCAAACTTCCGAACTCCTGAGTATTTATCGGAAGCAGAACTCGTCTGGTCTTTGATCTTCATCTGAGGCCCGCGCATGCCGGACGCCACCACAAAGCGAGAGCGACTTCCAAACGATCGTCTGGACAAGCTGTCCGCGATATGCCTCGCGCTTCCAAAGGCAATGCGCGAAGACAAGGGCTCCCACGCAAGCTTCACGGTCTCGAGGAAGGTCTTCGCCTACTATCTGAACGATCATCACGGCGACGGCGTCGTGAGTGTCTGCTGCAAGGTGTTGCCCGGCGATAACGACCGTCTGATCGCTGCGAATCCCCTTAAATTCATCATGCCTGCTTACATCGGTCCGCGAGGGTGGGTCGGCCTGCGCCTCGACAGCCCGACCGTTGACTGGGCGGAAGTCAAAGAGCTGGTCCGAGGCAGCTACGCGCAAACGGCGCCGAAGAGGCTCCTTCGCGTGATGAAACAAATCTGACTCGCTCCCGACGGACGCAAAATGCGCGTTTGCGTGGTTTCATCTCCAGGGCATCGGGCCGTGAGACAATGCGCTCGACGGTGTTTCCCCGCATCTGACCCGCATCTAACTTTGGCAGCCGCACGATGACTCCTCTATGGCTCTTTCTGGAAAACTGATCACCTTGCTGTTCGGGCGTCCGCTTGCCACGAGCGAGGAGCGCGCAGAACACATCGGCCCGATTGCCGGCATTCCCATCTTCGGCCTCGACGCACTCAGTTCCGCCGCCTACGGACCTGAGGCAGCCCTGACACTACTGCTGCCGCTCGGCCTGTTAGGCGTGAAGTACATCGTGCCGGTGAGCGTGGCGATCGTCATCCTGCTGGCCATCGTCTACATCAGCTATCGGCAGACAATCGATGCGTATCCCCGGGGCGGCGGGTCGTATACCGTGGCATCGCAGAACCTCGGCGAGGGTGCGGGACTGCTGGCTGCCGCGGCGCTGATGATTGACTACATCCTGACGGCGGCGGTGGGCATCTCGGCGGGCGTAGGCGCGCTGATCTCGGCAGTGCCGAGTCTGCAGCCGGACACGCTGAAACTGTGTCTTTTGGTGTTGCTGATCCTGACTATTGTGAACATGCGCGGCGTCCACGACACCGGCGTCGTGTTCATGATTCCGACCTATCTGTTCACAGGCACTCTGCTCATCGTAATCGTGGTGGGCATGGCTCATGCAATCGCAAGCGGCGGTCATCCACAGCCCGCGATGCCGATGCCTGCGTTTCCGCCGGCAACCGCAATGGTGAGCGCATGGCTGCTGCTAAAGGTCTTTTCGTCCGGCTGCACAGCGATGACCGGCGTGGAGGCCGTAAGCAACGGCGTGATGGCCTTCCGCGACGACACGCGGAAGAACGCGAAGATCACGCTGACCATCATCATTGGGCTGCTGATGGTGCTGCTGATCGGGATTGCTCTCTTGTGCCGTGCCTACGGAATCGGCGCGACCAACCCCAACGGCCCGGGGTACGAAAGCGTACTCTCCATGCTGACGCGCGCGGTGATGGGGCATGGATGGTTCTACTACGTGACCATCGGTTCAGTGCTGCTGGTGCTGGCGCTGTCGGCGAATACGGCGTTTGCAGATTTCCCGCGGCTCACACGCGCGATCGCTCTCGACGACTACATGCCGCATATCTTCCTGCTGCGCGGCCGCAGGCTGCTTTACTCGTGGGGCATCTACATACTGGTTGCGCTGACAGCGCTGCTGCTGATCATCTTTCGTGGTGTTACAGACCGGCTGATACCGCTTTACGCGATCGGCGCGTTTCTTGCATTCACGCTTTCGCAGGCCGGCATGGTGATGCACTGGAAGCGCTCTGGCGGCCATCCCTTCAAGATGTTTGCTAACGGGCTGGGTGCGGTGGCGACAGGCATCACCGTGATCGTGGTTCTGATGGCGAAGTTCACTGAGGGCGCATGGATCACGGCGTTACTGGTCGCCGTGATGATCGTGTTCATGCACATGGTGAAGCGCCACTACCTGCGCGTCGACAAAGAGGTTTATCTTGACCGCCCAATCCAGCCGGCGCAGTTGCAGGAGCCGATCGTGGTGGTACCCATCGATCGCTGGAGCAGGATTACGGAGAAGGCGCTGTCGTTTGCGCTCTCGATGTCGAACGACATTCGCTGTCTTCATGTGCAGGTGGCCGATGACCCAGACGAAATCTGCAAGGACTTCGACAGGTTTATTGCGGATCCATTGAAGGCCGCGGGCAAGTGCGTGCCGAAACTGGAGATCCTGCAGTCGCCGTATCGCTACGTGCTGCAGCCGATGGTCGACTACGTTCTGAAGGTGGAGCAGCAGTCTGAGTTGCGCAAGGTGTGCGTGCTGGTGCCGGAACTTGTGGTGCTGCACTGGTGGGAGAACCTGCTGCACAACCGCCGCGCCAATCTGCTAAAGGCCATGCTCCTCCTGCGCGGCACGCGGCGCATCATCGTGATCAATATTCCGTGGTACCTCGAGCGCGGGTGATCGGGCGTACGGGCGTACTTGCTCCGCTGCCGATTCCCTTCCCCGGCCTGAAGCGTCAGAATGGAGGGTGGACTCCAGAAGAGCAATTGGACGCACGGGCTTCGGCGATATCGCGCGCCAAAAGTCTCATATGCGGTTTCTGGCATGCGTGCTTCTCGGCTTCCCTGCCCTCTTCATCGGACTGAATGCTCGGGCGCAGGATGCCCAGCAAGCGAACCAGCCTACGAACCCGAATTCAACGACCATAGTTCATGGAATTGTCCGCGTTGGCGTCTCGGGTGAACCGCTGCCGCGCGCCATGGTCCGTATCAACGGCGATGCCTCAACCGGTGTACTGTCCGACGCAGACGGGCGATTTGAAATCGCTGGAGTTCCTGATGGACCGCAGAGTTTCCAGGTCGTCAAGCCAGGTTATCTTGACCACGAAGAGACCGGGGCCGACGCAATTTCAGAGAATCCGCACAGCTACGCACGCAACGTGATTGTTGCGCCTCAAATGGGCGATCTGGTGTTCACGATGGAGCGGGTGAACTCCATCCAGGGCCAGATTCAGCTCTCCACCGGAGATGTAGCTGAGGGAATCACCGTCATGCTGATGCGGCGCACCGTGCAGGATGGACGTGCGGTGTGGCAATTCGAAGCGAATGCGAAGACCAACAGCGAAGGCGTTTATCGATTCGGCGAGCTTTCAGACGGCGTCTATGCGCTATACACCCAGCCCACGATGGACAGCGACGCGGCCACCAATCTAGTGGAGACCGGAAGGGACAGTAAGGTGGCACGCGAAGGCTACGCCAGCGTTTTCTATCCGGATGCGCTCGATTGGGCCGGTGCGGAGAAGATCCACGTCGCTGGTGGGGAGTCGGCGCAGGCCAACATTGCCCTCACGCTGGAGCCGTTTCAGTCGGTGACGGCAATGGTAACAACGCCGAAGGTGCGGTCTGCGTCGGATGAGAATGTATCGATCCAGGTAATGGATGCGCAGTCACGTCCGCTGCCTTACACGGCGCAATATGATGCGTCGACGCATACTGTGCAGGCATCCCTGCCAGACGGAACCTACAGTTTCCTCGCCCTGTTGCAGACGAACGAAATCCATGTTCTTTCTGCTCGTGGCGGAGAACTCGTCAATCTCACAGCCGTGAATTCTCGGGTTTCCAGGGGCGAAACGAGTTTTGCTGTCGTGGGCCATGCGGTTTCAAACCTGCGCATCCCGATGTCGGAGATGCGCGGCAATCCCATCCAGGTGACAGTGGAACGAAGCGCGAACGGATCATCATCGTCGGAAGATCCGCGGATCTTTGTCACACTGAGCCAGACTGGCGGAGGGCTCGCCGATGGCATGGTCGGCAGTTACGCGGAGGGCTCGATTGCCGCGCCGATGCAGACACAAAGCCCGCCGCCCGGTTCGTACTGGGTGCACACGAGCATTGCTCCAAAAACGCTCTGCGAGGCCTCGTTCACCGCGGGCGGGACAAGTCTTGCACGCGAACCCCTGGTGCTTGGCATTGCGGGCACGACAGCCCCGCTCATGCTGGCTCTGCGCGACGATTGCGCAAAGCTGACGCTCTCGCTGCCGGGCTCGGTGGGACTGTCCGCAGGCGAGGAGCGTTTCTATACCGTCTATGCTGTCCCCGATTTTGACTCGACTGAGGACGTAGTGCCGCAAACACTGCGCCCGTCCACCGGCGGCAAGATCACGCTGACGGGGCTGACGCCCGGCAACTATCACGTCTACACCTTCGATCGTCCAATGGCGCTCGAGTATCGGAATCCCGCAATGCTGGCATCGCTGCCGGGCCAAGCGGTGACACTTGCTCCCGGCGGTGAAGCCGAACTTACGGTCGAGGTGCCGCAGCGATGAGCTTTATCCGATCGGCAGTGCATGACGCGGTGGGTTTGCTTGCGGGAGTTCTCATTAGCGGCGTTGCCTTTGCGCAAGCGCAGAACGCACAGCCGCCGTCAGTCGCAGCCAACGCATTGTCCGGTCCATACCGCATCGCCGGAATTGTAGTGAATGCGGCGACGGGCGACCCGGTGCGAAGAGCGACCGTCGAAGCGCTCAACGAAGACGACAGCCGCGCGGTTGCCTCGTGCAGGACCGACAACGATGGGCGCTTCGCACTGGAACGACTGGCTGAGGCGAAGTATCAGCTGACCGCGTCGAAGCGGGGCTTCCGCACCGCTTTCTACGACGAACATGACGAATACGCCACATCTATCGTCACTGGGCCCGACCAGGATACAAGTCACTTGCAATTCAAGCTGACACCGGGAGCTGTGCTGCATGGCGTGGTCACCGGCAACGCTGGCGAACCCGTGGCAGAGGCACGCGTCATGCTGTTCAAGGGGCCAAAGCATCCCGGAGCGGGCGAGCGCATCGCACAGGCAGATACAGCATTGACAGACGACACCGGCGCCTACGAGTTTGGCGACATTGCGGCCGGCGAATATCTGCTCGCCGTGACAGCGGAGCCATGGTACGCGGTGCACGAAGGCTCCCCAGCCAAACGGAATGCGGCTCTCGACGTGGCGTACCCCGTAACCTACTTTGACTCGACAACGGAAGAAGGATCGGCGACTCCGATTGTGCTGGCGGGCGGAAGCCACGAAGAGGCGAATATCAGCTTGCACGCCTTGCCTGCACTGCACCTGTCGATTTCGGCTCCGCGAAAACCAGACGGTTCAACGGCGATACCGCAGATACAGGAGACTATTTTCGGCAATGCGATTCCGTCAGAGGTCGCGAGCGGAACAACCGATACCCGGTTTGGCACTACGGAGATTGGCGGAATTGCGCCGGGGCACTACGAACTTACGCAGGGCGATCCGCCACGAATCGTGGATCTCGATCTCACCACGAGCCAGCAGGTAGAAGCAAATGCAGGCAGCGCGGCCGACGCAGCGGAAGGACGAGTGCGCATGGTAACCGGGGCGCCGGTTCCCGAGGAGATCACCCTGTCCCTCGTACGCATGAGTGATGGGGTAGGACAGATCCATTTACGCCGCGCAGGCGCAACGGGGACGTTTCAAATTCGACGCAGTGCCGCCGGGCCAGTGGGCATTGCTGCAACCAACGGCAACAAAGCCCTGCCTGTCGTCGCCGTGAATGCCGGCGGTGTTCAGCGACCCGGAAACATCGTGACGCTGCCAGGGCGCGCGCCGGATCTTGTGGTCACCCTAAGCGATGCGGAAGCACGCGTGGAGGGTTTTGCCCGCAAGGATGGCAAGGGATTTGCAGGGGCCATGATCGTGCTGCTGCCAAAGAATCCCGCGCAGTGGCGGGCGTTGACGCGCCGCGACCAATCCGACTCGGACGGAAGCTTCGCGCTTCGAGGCGTGGCTCCGGGTGAACTACACCGTGATTGCCATTGAGGACGGCTGGCCACTCGATTGGACCAGTCCCGCGGCAATGGCGCGCTACCTTCCCCGCGCCACAAGCGTCACAGTATCAGACACATCGGGTACGCTGATTCGCTTGAGCTCACCGATAACGGTCCAGATGCGCTGACGCGTTTCGTGGAACCGGGGTCCCCAGCAACTGATTTTGGTGGCTGGGGTGAAGGAACCGGGGGCGAGAAGGTAGTCTATGAGAGTACCGATTTTGAAGGACGGCACCCTGAGGGCAGAGGCCAGCACATGGCTGATGCGCCGTGCTGCGGTGTTGAGGAGAATCTGCATTGAAGAGTAAGTTGCTGCTTTCAATCCTGGCCGCGGCTTTGGCCATTGTTGTTCCGATCTCTGCTGTGGGCCAGGTTGCACCGGAACGTCCGCCTAAGGACCTGACAGGGCCAGATTACAAGTATGAAGCGTATGTCGGCTGGAGTTACACAAGCTTGAACCAGGTGAACCAGTCGCGCAGCGGTTTGCAGGGTGTCAGTGCTTCAGTCATGCGCGGATTCGGCGATCACTTCGGAGTAAAGGTGGACGGCGGACACTACCAGTGGAATCTGACCGCGACCAACCCTGGGAATCCGACGGTAGATATGTTCCTGGGGGCCCCGTGATACACGGGAACCTTTTTGAAAAATGGAGCGCTTATGCCCAGGGTCTGGTAGGCGGAGTGCACACGGGCGGCGTGAGCATTCAACCCGACGTGTCGTTTGCCGGCGGAGTGGGTGTTGGACTGGACTACAACAAGAGCGCGCGCTGGTCCATACGTGCTTTCGGCGACGACATCGGGTCGTCGTTCACTCTGACTCCCTTCGAGCCGGGCTACTCTCCCCACATGCGCTGGAACGCGCGTGCCGGTGTTGGAGTCGTATATCACTTCTGATTTGGAGTTGAATGCAAGAGAATGGCGGAAGCTGTCTGCTTCCGCCTTTTGCTTCGCTTCACAGTTGCGGTTCGCGCGCGACAACATAGGTAAGCGAAACGATGCCGCTGGGAAAGGTCCGCGAGTCCTTGAACTGCAGCGGCCACCGGCGCCCCTGCGGAACCAGGGGAACTCCTCCGCCGAGAATCACCGGAATGATGGAGACTTCGACGCGGTCGACCAAGCCTGCATCCAGCAGACTGCGAAACGTTGTGCCGCCGCCAAAGAGCCAGATGTCTTTGCCTGGTGCGCGTTTTAGTTCCATCACCGCTGCGGCCAGCCCCGATCCGACAATTGTGACGTCGCCATGCTGGGCCTGGTCGAGCGTTGTAGAAGCCACAAAGACCTTCATGCCAAGTTCTTTCGGCGAACGTCCTTCGCGCAGCATCGCCTCGTAGGTGTATCGCCCCATGACAGCCGTATCGAACTGGCGAAAGATTTCACCGAAGTCAATGGTGGGGTCCTGGACAATCCAGTCGTATTCGCCCTTCGGTCCGGCAATGAACCCGTCAAGGCTGGTGGCGACGCTGTAAACAAGCTGACGCATGGATGCATTGAGGAATACAACCAAATTCCCGGCTATTCCCTTAACTAGTCAGGTCTTCCAGTGTAGTGCTGCACATGATGCACTTCGAAATGATCCTCGAGAGATTCCAAATGGGTGGTGACCTCCGCAGGTACTTCCAAGTCAATCGTCAGGCGCTCTTCGAGCATTGTCGCTTGCCGGTGTGCTTCGCCAACTGCCATCGTGTGAGGAAACAACAGGTGAACCTCGATGATCTGTCGATAGCCGGTGGTGCGGAATCGTACCCCGTGATATTGCAACCCGAGTTCCTCGCATATTACATCGAGCCGATTGCGAATCTGGTGACCGATCTTGGGATCAGAGTAATCCAGCAATCCCTTCATCGAGTGCCACATTAGTTGACCGCCCTGCCACAGGATGTTTGCGGCTACTGCATACGCGACCAGCGGATCGAATGGCTTCCATCCGGTCATCATGACCAAGCCCAAGCCCGCAACGACGCCAAAGCTGGTCCAACTGTCAGTCAGAACATGCTTTCCGTCCGCCTCAAGAATCAGCGAGTGATTTTGCTTGCCCATCCGCAACAAGTACCACCCCAGGAAAGCGTTAAGTAGCCCGGCAGCCAGTATCAGGGCCACCCCGCTTCCCAGGTTGTCGATGGTGAGGCCACGCCTCCACCTTTGAGTTGTCGTAGCGATGATGCTTCCGGCGGCCAGCACGATCATTGCTCCCTCAAAACCGGCGGAGAAAAAGGTGATTCGCTCGTATCCATAGTGGAAGTGCGGAACGGCCGGTCGGGCGCTCAGCCAGAGGCTGAACACGGCAAACGCAACAGCGACCACGTGCACCACCGATTCGGCTGCATCCGAAAAGATGGCCGAAGACCCTGTAAACCAGTACGCGGCCACTTTGCCGATCAGCATGAGAACGCCGACGAATAGAGACAGCAGAATCGCAAAGCGGGCATCGCGATTCTGCTGTTCGAGTTTCTTCGATGAAACTTGATCCGACGAAGCCGCCATGTCTTAACCTTCCAACCACGAGGCTCGCGAAACCTCACAGCTAGTCTATGCCTGGTCAATATTCCCGTTGCCGTTACAGTCTTCCGAGGCGAAGCACAAGTCGAGGCGCGTCATCGCTGGCACCTACCCTTCTTCGGCTTTGTAGAGTGTGGCTATAGGTCTTCGAGAGTCGTTGCGTCGTTTTTGATCTCTCTGTTCAGGCCGCCGGGGCTGGAGCGGGAAGAATGCCCAGTTGCTGCATCAGGCCAAGGGTGTCCATCAGGATGCGGCTGTCGGCCATCTTGCCTGCTTCCAGGCGATCGATGACTACGCCTTTAACCTCGACGGGCTTGCCAGTGGCGGGAATACCGAGGAAAGTGTCGCGGTGGGTTCCGCTCCATGTAAAGCGCGTGACAACCTTGTCGCCCTCCGAGATCGTCTCCTGGATGACCCAATGGATGTCAGGGAAGGCTGACTTCATCTGCATCAGAACGGCTTTCAGTCCTTCCCTGCCCGGCTGCTGTCCGGGAAACGGATCGAGCTCGACGAAGTCCTCCTTGACGAGATCGTTCATGCGCTCGAACCGGCCCTGATTAAGAACCTCTTCCATGAATGCGCGAATGATTTCCTTATTCGCAGCCGACATGCGTCGTCCTTTCGCTTTCGTTTGAGCGGCGTGTGGAGCTCAGCCTTCTTCAGCTTCGCGGAGTTTGGCGATTACGGTAAAGTCTTCCAGCGTCGTTACGTCGCCTTTGATCTCGCCGTGGGTGGCCAGTTCGCGCAGCAGGCGGCGCATGATTTTGCCGCTGCGGGTTTTGGGCAGCGCTTCAGTGAACCGAATATCGTCGGGCCGTGCCAGCGCGCCGATCTCTTTCGCGACCCATTTACGTAGCTCGTCCTTCAGCGCTTCACTTGGCTGATTGCCGCTCTCGAGCGAGACGAAGGCGGAGATGGCCTGGCCCTTGAGATCGTCGGGGCGGCCTACGACCGCGGCCTCTGCAACCTTGGGATGCGCGACGAGCGCCGACTCGACTTCCATGGTGCCGAGACGGTGCCCACTCACGTTGATGACGTCGTCAACGCGACCCATCAGCCAGAAGTACCCGTCGGCATCCATGCGCGCCCCATCGCCGGTGAAATAGCTTCCGGGCACGTCGGACCAGTAGGTTCGCTCGTAGCGCTCGGGGTCGCCATACACGGTGCGCGCCATCGAAGGCCAGGGCTTGCGAATGATCAGCAGTCCGCCGTGTCCAGCGGGGACAGCATGAAACTTCCCATCCGCATCGGGCTTCGTGATCACTTCAGGCTGGATGCCGAAGAACGGACGCGTGGCCGAGCCGGGCTTTGTAGGAACGGCGCCTGGAATGGGCGCGATCATGATCGATCCGGTTTCAGTCTGCCACCAGGTGTCGACGATGGGGCAGCGGTTGCGGCCGATCTTCTCGCGATACCACATCCATGCTTCGGGATTGATGGGCTCACCAACTGTTCCAAGGAGCCTGAGCGATCGGAGATCGAATTTTTCGACGTGCTGGTCGCCCCACTTCATAAAGGCGCGAATCGCTGTAGGCGCCGTGTAGAAGATCGTGACGCGGTGGTCGTCGATGATCTTCCAGAAGCGCGAAAAGTCCGGCCAGTTCGGCGCTCCCTCGTACATCAGCACCGTGGCGCCGTTCTGCAACGGACCGTACACCACATACGAATGCCCGGTAACCCAGCCAATGTCAGCCGAGCACCAGTAGATGTCTTGTCCTGCAGGTCGAAAACGTACTTCGACGTGATGTAGGTCTGCACCGCGTATCCGCCGGTGGTATGGACCAGGCCCTTCGGCTTTCCTGTCGTGCCGGAGGTGTAGAGGATGTAGAGCGGATCCTCAGAATCGAGCGGCTCGGCCGGGCACTCCGTCGGCGCGTTGGCCGCGATGTCGTGCCACCACCAGTCCCGGCCTGCGACCATGTTGACGGGCGAGCCGCTCCGCTTGTAGACGATGACGTGCTCGACGGTGTGGCAGGCGGGCATGGCTTCATCGACCGTGCGCTTGAGCTGGACTTCATTGCCGCGGCGATAGCTTGTGTCCTGCGTGATGATGGCTACGCAGCCGGAATCGTTGACGCGGTCGGCGATGGCGTTGGCGGCGAATCCGCCGAAGATCACCGAGTGGACAGCGCCGATGCGCGCGCAGGCCAGCAAAGCGATCGCTAGCTCGGGCGTCATCCCCATGTAGACGGCGACGCGATCGCCCTTCTTGATGCCGAGGGCCTTGAGCCCGTTGGCAAAGCGCTGCACTTCCGCATGAAGTTCTGCGTAAGTGAGCCGGCGGACCTCGCCCGGTTCGCCCTCCCAGATAATGGCAGTCTTGTTAGCACGGGATCCGTTGACGTGCCGGTCGAGGCAGTTGTAGCTCAGATTCAGTTTGGCGCCGACAAACCACTTTGCCCAGGGCAGATTCCACTCCAGCACTTTGTCCCACGGCTTGAACCAGTGGAGTTCCTTGGCGATATCAGCCCAGAACGTCTCAGGGTCTTCGATGGACTGCTTATACATAGCCTCGTACTGTTCAAGGCTCTGGATGTGGGCTCGCTTTGAAAACTCTTCAGACGGGGGAAAGACGCGATTTTCGCGGAGAGTCGATTCGAGATCCTGATTGGAGAGGGATGAGACCGAAGCTGGATCAGCTGGAACGTGCATCGAAGACATGAAAGAGCCCCTTCAGGGAAGAAGACAGAACTGCAACGCGAGCTGGCGCCTCAGATGTTACGCCGCACCCGTGAACATTGCATGTGGGAGTCACTTTAAAGGGGTAGGCGCACAACGGGCAAGTGAGAGCGAACAGAGCGAGGCAATTCAGGCCCGCAGTGCGTCGCCGGACTTCTTCGCAGCCAGCGTTGCTTCCTCCCAGATCAGCGTGCCGTGAGTTTCCTTCAGCAGAAGCATGCCGACAACAAAGCACAAAGTCGCCACGGCAATGGGGTAATAGAGCCCGGCAAAGATATTGCCCGTGGAGGCGCAGAGGGTCAGGCCAATGAGCGGTAGAAGGCCTCCAAAGACTCCGTTTCCAATATGGTACGGAAGCGATATGGACGTGTAGCGGACCTTCGCGGGAAAGGCTTCGACCAGGTAAGCGGCGATAGGGCCGTACGTCATGCATCCGAAGAGGACCTGAATCCAGACCAGCAAACTGAGCAGCGGCAGGTTGGCATTCACGGCTTCAGGCGCAGGAACGAGCTTGCCGGTTGCGACGTCCACGGTGAGCGGTGTGAGCCGGATGGCGCCGGTAACCCGGTCTTTGACCGAGCTCACGGTGACCACATTGTTACCGGCGGCGTAACGCATGCCCTTGTAAATGGGAACGAGCGTGAATACAGACAGCACCAGCGCGGTCATCATAAGTTTCTTCCGCCCGATGCGGTCTGACAGCGCGCCAAAAACGACGTAAAAGGGAATCCCGGCGATAAGCGAAAACGACGATCACGATATTTGCAGTGTGTGGATTCAGCCTTAGAACTGTTTGCAGGTAGAAGAGAGCATAGAACGATCCCGTATACCAGAGGACTCCCTGACCCGCAGTCGCACCGAACAAGGAAATAAGAATCTGCTTCAGGTTGGACCAATGCGTCAACGCATCCTTGAGCGGCTGGGTGGAGTGCATGCCTGCAGACTTGATCTGCGAGAAGATCGGCGACTCCTTCATGCGGATGCGGATGTAGAGCGATATGCTGACCAGCACGATAGAAAGAAGAAACGGGAGCCGCCAGCCCCATTGCTGAAAAGATGCGGCGCTCATGACCTGCTGAGTGATGAGGATGGTTGCAAGTGACAACAGAAGGCCGGCGGACGCCGTGATCTGGATGAGGCTGGTATAGAATCCGCGCCTGTTATCGGGCACATGCTCGGCAACATACACAGCCGCTCCGCCGTATTCGCCACCCAGCGCCAACCCCTGCAGAACACGAATGGCAATAAGAATTATGGGCGAGAGCCAACCGGCCGTCTTGTATGTCGGCAGCAAGCCGATGGATGCCGTGGATGCTCCCATGACGCTGAGCGTAATGATAAAGGCGATTCGCCTGCCGAACAGGTCGCCGATGCTGCCAAAAAACAGCGCCCCGAAAGGCCGCACCAGAAAGCCCACGGCAAACGTCGCAAGATACGCAATCAACGCAAAAGTATCGTTGCCGGGAGGATAAAACTTGAGGGCAAGAATCGTTGTCAGCGAGCCGAAGATGAAGAAGTCGTACCACTCGATCAGGGTCCCGGTGGCCGCGCCGAGAATGACGCGCACGATTGAGTTGGTGCTCGCAGCCCCAGTGCGGGGAAGATCCAGTGATGACATTTTGCTGTCAGCCTCGAGAGGAGTCCCCGCCGGATTGCCTTGCAGCAGCACTGGCGGCTTCCAAGTCACTCTGCTGGCTGTGAGGGCCGCAGTCAAGGGAATTCGGGCACGATTCATCAATGTGCGGAGAGTCTGCAGGGCTAAGGGTTGCGACTGATCAGGATTTGTACCGCTTCTGGTGCCAGACCCACGCTGTGCGAAGGATGTCGTCAAGCTGCGTATAGCGTGGTTTCCAGCCCATGTCGCGAATAGCCTTGTCTGAGCTTGCAACCAGCACTGCGGGGTCGCCGGGACGGCGGGGATGCAGCTCTGCAGGAATTGGGTGGCCCGTGACGCGGCGCGCGGACTCGATAACCTCCCGCACGCTGAAGCCTTGCCCGTTGCCGAGATTGAAAATGAGGCGGCATTTCGCTGCGGCATCCGTCTCAAGAGCTTTCACCGCAAGCAGGTGAGCATCGGCGAGGTCGGAAACATGGATGTAGTCGCGAATGCAGGTGCCGTCCGGTGTCGCGTAGTCGTCGCCGTAGATACGGATCGATTGGCGGCGACCGAGTGCGACATCGAGAATGAGCGGGATCAGATGCGACTCGGGTTCATGGTCCTCGCCACGGGTAATGCCGTCGGGGCCCTCAGGTGCCCCGGCCACATTGAAATAACGCAGCGCAACAGAGCGGAGGCCGTGAATCGCGTGGAACCAGTTGAGCATGGTTTCAACGATGAGTTTTGACTCGCCATAGACATTGGTTGGCTTCAGGCGCGCGCCTTCCGTGATGGGGACCGATTCCGGCTCTCCATAAACGGCTGCCGTAGACGAAAACACGATGCGCCGCGGCCCTTCGGCAATGACGGCTTCAAGCAAAGAAAGCGTGGAGGCCACGTTGTTGCGGAAGTAAATCTCGGGCCGCTGCATCGACTCGCCCGCTTCGATCAGCGCGGCAAAATGGAGGACATTGTCGAAGGGCTTACCTTCGCTTTTGGCGGCGCAGAAAATATTTTCAATCAGACCACGGTCTGCCAGGTCACCCTGGATGAAATCAACGCCTGTGGGAACCATCTCGCGCCGGGCGTGGCAGAGGTTGTCAAAGACAGTCGGTTGATGTCCCCGAGCGGTCAGCAAAGCTGCCACAGTGCCCCCGACATATCCGGCACCGCCGGTAACCAAAGTTCTCACAAAAATACTGTCCTTCCAGAGCGGATTGGGTTACCGTGAGTCTATTACAGCAGGCAAGCATGGGCGGTTAGCGCCGTTCAACTCGAAGACCGTCGAAAAAGACGGCTTGCCCCGAACGACTTGAAATGGGAACGCAACAACGTTCCAAATTTCGGGTTTTGAGGAGGGATATAGTCTGCCGGCAGAAGATCCCTTTTTCCCTTCCCTCCGAAGCGAGGATCTGCAAGTCTCGGAGCTTTTGGAGTTAAAGGGGAGAGGTCAGATGTATTCGGGTCGAACTCAGAAGATCGGGTTTGCGGCAGCGTATCGCAATTTGGCAGCGGGAAACGCGAAGATTGGCGTTTTCGAACCCCCATCCGATAGCATTGTGGGAGACTTTTGTGACCACCCCATCTCGAATAACAAGGGGCAGCGTCAAACAGAGCAAGCGGGTCTTAAAGGCATAAAAATCCCCTGCCATCAGACGCCGTATAACACTGAATATTTTTCTTTTTGGAATCAGCCATTTGCCGCGGAGAATGAGGGTCGCTTGCGGCACGTAAAAATCGTTTCAATATGCCCGGAAAAGGCTGGAGCCGAAATGGCAACGTGGCGTCGTTTTCGCGCATCCCTCCTCTACGGTGTTTTTTCTGAAATCTTGCGGGCTCAGAGACCCCGTCTCCATGGCTAACCCCCGAGGTATGAAGATGCAGATGAGTGGCTATCCTGGTCGTACCAGTTTCGGCTTGCTTCCGGAGCCGGAGGGCAGGTCTGCGCCCTTTATTACAAGCGCAACCGTCAACATTATCATTTTTGGTTTAGTGATTTATATCGGAATGACGGCAAAGCATGCTTTGCAGGAACACAAATTCGAGCAAACGGAACTGATTTTCCCCACCACGCCGCCGCCCCAGCCCAAGTTCAAGACTCCGCCTCCGCCCAAGCTTCCTGAGCCACTCAAGCCGAAGCTGGAAATGCAGATGGAGCAGCCCAAAATCAATATGCCGAAACCAGAGCCAAAGCCGGCACTGAAGCCTTTGGAGATGGAATCGAAGCTGAACACGCCGCAAATCAAGGCGGCCAAGCCGGCAATCATTCTGGCACCCCAGCCCAAGGCCGCGTTAACCGCAGCCATGCCCGCGCAATCGAAGACTGTGAAAGCTTCGACCGCGCCGGTGCACCTGGGTGAGACCTTTGGCGTGACCCCGAATCCCAACGCGACCCGACCGGCAACGGTAGCCGCGATCGGCAATCCTTATGGCGGCATGCAGGGTCCTGCTGTCGCTCCCCATGGAGTTGTGGGATCGGCCGGAATCGGCAATGGATTGAAATCCGGTTCGAATGCCGGCACCGTGGGCAAGGTTGCGCAAGCTGGAATCCCCGGTGGCACCGGAACCGCGACGACCGGCTACGCAACGGGTGGCAAGGTCGCGTCTGCTGGAATTCAGACGCAAATGGCGGTCCCTGCCATGGCGCAGTCGCCTCGTCAAGTAGCACCCACCAATCTCGAAGTTCTTTCCAAACCGGCGGTGCAGTACACGCCGGAAGCGCGCCAATTGCGGGTCCAGGGAGATGTAATCCTGCGCGTGACATTCACCGCCTCGGGACAGGTCGTCATCCAGGGCGTGGTTCACGGATTAGGCCACGGACTCGATGAAGAGGCTCGCCGCGTTGCTTCGCAGATTCGTTTTCGCCCCGCCACGCGCAATGGACAGGCAGTTGATTTGACAACCAATATCACCATCACGTTTCAATTGGCATAGCGGCCAATTTGCACCAATGACCCCGGCAGTGCATGACCAGTTGCGACGAAGTCAGGCACTGTCTTAGAACGGCAAGAAAGAATCATCCTAGGAGATGACATGATGTCCAGAAAGATCGCCCTAACCCTCCTGACGCTGCTTCTTGGGACGTCATGGGCGTATGCGAAAAAAGCTCCGCGTTACGAGCAGATTCACCAATTGACCCCAGATCAGGCAGCGCTTGTGCAAAAGGCAATCGGGCAGGAGAAGGTCCTCATCAAGGCGATCCAGCAACGGACCCCGCTCGTGGAGACATATATCCAGGACACACGACCTGACGTAAAGCTCTACCAGGTGCCTATCAGCGATCAGTACACGCTGAGCCGCGTTGATTTTGGCAAGGGCTTCTTTGATAAGACCTACGAGGCGAAAGATAGCGCCAAGCACGGCTGGTTCAAAGGCTCGATGGGAGCGATCACGGGATTGACGAAAGCCCTTGGCCTCGATAAGCACTTCACATATAACCCCACCGGCTTCATGCAGATGATGTTCCTGGATCCGACGGGATTCGATGAGCAGCACTACGTGTTCAGCTACGTGCGGCGCGAATTCCTCGGATCGGTGCGGACCTGGGTGTTTGATGTGCATCCAAAGGTGTCCGGCATGGGACGTTTCTATGGCCGCATTTGGATTGAGGATCAGGAAGGCAACGTCGTCCGCTTCAACGGAACCTACACAGGACCGAAGTCCGAGGACGACTCGCGCTACTACTTCCACTTCGACAGCTGGCGTATGAACGTGCAGCCGAACATCTGGCTCCCGGTCGCAATTTACGTTGAAGAAACCACGCGCGACGGCGATAAGCAGCAAGGCCTGAAAGCGCAGACGCACTTCTGGGGCTACAGCCTTAAGCTACCCACGCGTGACAGCGAAAGCGTCAGCATGAAGGTGGAAGATGCCGAGGACAAGAGCGACGACTCGCAGGACGTGAGCCCGCTGCAGGCCTCGCGCCAGTGGGTTCTGCAGGCTGAGAACAACGTGATTGACCGCCTGGAGCAGGCCGGACTTGTCGCTCCGCTGACGCCAAACGGTTTCGAGACCACCGTGCTCGATCAGATCGTCACCAACCTCGTGGTACCGAACAACATTCAGCTCAGCATGCCGGTGCATTGCCGGATCATGCTGACGAACACCATCGAAACCACCACGGTGGGCAACACAATTCTGCTCAGCAAGGGCCTCATCGACACCATGCCGCGCAACGAAGCGACGATTGCGTCTGTAATCTCGATGGAACTGGCGCACATCGCTCTCGGCCACCACATCGACACCCGGTATGCATTCAACGACCGGCTGATGTTCCCGGATGAGTCTTCGTTCCGCCGCATCAACATGAACCACACCGATCACGACAACCAGGAGGCAGCCGCCAAGGCGCAGGAATACCTGGATGCCTCCATGTACAAGGATCAGCTGTCGACCGCTGGCCTCTATTGGGCGCAACTCGCCGATCGCAGCCAGGAACTGAAGGCCCTCAACACACCGAAGCTGGGCGATTCCCTGCTGAAGACCGATGGAACGCCGTGGATGACGACGCTGGCCCACAGCGCTCCCAAAATCAACTGGGATGACCTCGCGCAGATTCCCGCGCTGCCACTGGGTAGCTGGTTGAAGACTGATCCATGGGATGACCACGTGCATCAGTTGAATGCCAAGCTCTATGCCCCATTGAATCCGCGTGACAAGATGCCGCTGGAAGTGACACCGGTTTACTTCAGGCTGCAGCGCTACGACGATGCACAGTCGCAGGCTGCAAACGCGAACGCCGCCACAAAGCCGAACGCAAATGGCGCAGCGGCACAGCCGGCGGCGAGCGATCCGGCTCCCGCAACTGCTCCGGCAACGCCGACGACAGGTGGAACGCAGCCACCTGCAGCATCATCGGATCAGCCCACGCCTTCGCAGGCGGAGGGACCTCAGCAACAACAGACGGGTGGATCACCTAACCCACAGCAGTAAGATCGGTTTCACCGGGCTCAGGATCGGATAACGGTAACTTCGTTATCCGCTTCTGAGCCTTTATACTGACGGCAACACAAAGCTGATTCTCCTTTGGGATATGATCTTCGGTCGAGTGAATACGCTTTGCCTGCTACGGGTTTGGTTGCGCGGTTCGACGATTCACCATCAGGAGTGAACCCCTTTTTCATGAGACAAATCGTAGCCTTTGTTTTCAGCTGCTTGATTTGCGCTGCTTCTTCTTTGCATGCGCAGGTGACCCCTTCGGCATATCGCGGCCAGCTGTCGCTGACCGCGGGCGGAATCGGCTCGGTGTTTCAACCGGACTACGCCGGGGGGGGCCTTCCGCAAGCCAGTCCACAACGCCTCTTTGGCGCAGGCTTTTACGTGGACCTGAAGATGACTCGCTGGATACAAGTAGAGGGCGAAGCACGTTGGCTGCGCGAGAATTCATACCTTGACATCACCCAGGACAACTACCTGATCGGCCCGCGCGTGCCCATTCATGAATTCAAACGGCTCGGCATAACCCCCTACGGCAAGGCGCTCGTCGGACTGGGTCGGATGACCTTCGAGTACAACGAAGCCTATGGCCGATTCACCAACGTGGCTCTTGGCGGCGGCGTTGACCTGAAGGTGACCAGACGCCTGAGCGTGCGACCGGTCGACTTCGAGTATCAACTCTGGCCCAACTGGATCAACGGCACTCTCAAGCCTTACGGATTTAGCGCCGGCATCGGATACAAGATCTTCTGAGTTTCGCGCCAAGGGCAATGCACACCCCACCCACGGTGCATCCTGAACAAAGCGCCTTGGTGCCCCCGTGGCCACGAGTGTCCATGGGGTAAGCGCTGTGGAAGAACCTGCTTTCCACTCGCTTTCCGCCACAGGATTTCTCAGCCTGCAGGGTCGATGCTACCCTTTGAAAAAGATGGCCGATCAACCCCCTGTTAAAAGCTCAAATCAAGCTGTCCGCTATGCTGCTATGGCAGGCGCGCTCGTAGGCGCGCTGCTGGCTCGACCCGTCATCAAGCCGTGGATCGACGCACACGCATCCGGGCTCCAGCCTAAAAGCTGGCCGGTTCTCGCGGCGTTCGTACCGTGGATCATATTCAGCATCTACTGGGAGATCGAAGCAAAGAATTCGGCGCCTGCTATCTCCTCGGAATCAAAACTTTCGCGGGGAGTGCACGTGGTCCTCGCGAACGCCGCTCTGCTCCTGATGATCGTGCCCATTCGCGGGCTTAACCAGCGATTCCTGCCCGACGCATTGATCGTGAAACTGATCGGCCTGGCATTGGAGAGCGCTGGACTTGCGCTGGCAATCTGGGCGCGGCGCGTTCTCGGTCGCAACTGGAGCGGCGAAATCACCATCAAAGCCGACCACGAGTTGGTACGCAGCGGCCCCTACAGACTGGTGCGCCACCCCATCTACACCGCGTTGCTGGCGATGTGTGCCGGCACAGCGATCGTGTCAGGAGAGATGCACGCGCTGGCAGGCTTGGCACTGGCCATCGTGGCCTTCCTGCGCAAAACGCGGCTCGAGGAAGCAAACCTCTTCAACGCCTTCGGTGAGAAATACCGCGACTATCGCGAAGAAACATCGGCGCTCGTACCGAGAGTCTACTGAATCACTCAGCAAGCCGCGGTTGCGTCAATTACCGCATGCCTTCCCGTGATCAGGGTGGGCACCCTTTGCCTTCGCCTCTGCCTCGGTCATGTACGCACCAGCTTTGGTTGTGCCATAGTAGTGCGAACCGGGGCAGTGGTAGACGTTGCTTGCCGTATTAAGCCAGACTTTGCCGGCACCACCACCAGGTGCAGGAGTCGCAGTGCTGGACGCTGCTTTCTTTGGAGGTGCCGGAGCCGGGGTCGGCGCGGGAGCCGGTGCCGAGTTCGCGGCCGGAGCCGGTGCTGGTTGAGCTTTTGGGGTCGTCGATGAGGGTGCAGCGGGCGCTGCAAACCAGGTTTTGACTCCCTGATGGCCCCTGCAGGCGCCAGATTTACTTGCCGCGGTTGTATACGTCCCATCTTTACAAACTCCGGTCGCACCAGCCGGGGCGCCGGCCGGTGCCTGTGCCAAACACAGTTGCGAAGCGAGAAGCCCCGTCAAGAGCGCCGTCATGCGCATCATTCTCTTCATAGTTCCTCCGGTCGATACCAAAGTAATTCGGTAGCCGACCGGGTCTTTGAGGCAGGTGAGAGAACTGCGAAGAGCACTGCTCAAAACCCGGCCAAGTTTTGAAAACAAGTCTTTCGGGCTACACAACGTCCACTGTTCCCGTATGCAAGTCGTATGTGGCCCCGACTATCTTCAGCTTTCCATCTCTGGCTCGTGGTGCCAGAATCGGCTCAAGTTCTTTGAGCCGTGCCACGCCGATCTCCACGTTCTTCTTGATTGCGTTCGCCAGCGCGTCGCCTGATTCTCCCTTGCTTTGAATCACGGCGGGCTCAATCAATTCCACCAGTCCATTGATTGCGCCCGGTAACGAACCCTTGTCCTCAATCAGATGCTTTGCCGCTTTCACCGCGCCGCAACCGCTGTGACCAAGGACCATGATGAGGGGCACATTCAATTCAGCGACGGCATACTCAATGCTGCCTTTCACCACCACGCCGGCGCCGTCAATCACATTGCCAGCGATACGCACGACAAAGATATCTCCTACTCCCGCGTCAAATAAGATCTCGGGGGCTACGCGCGAATCCGCACAGCTGACAACCACGGCCTCGGGATGCTGCGCTGCCGCAAGCCGGCTGAAATCCGCAGGGGTTCGTCGGGGAGCGAGGGTTTGGCCTTTCACGAAACGCAGGTTACCGTGGAGCAGATCACGCAATGCCTGATCAGGATTCATCGACGGGCGCGCCTCGCTCGGCAGTTCTCTCCGCAGCTCAGCGAATAGCACTGAAGGATTCGCCAGGCTCAATCCCGCGGTAGCCAGCGTGAAGAAGTCGCGTCGCGAGACCGTCGATAGACTTTTCATGACCAATCCTTTCGCTGGACTTTCGAGGGATGGTGTGCTCGAAGCAAGGAGCGGAGCGGCGGCACGCACTCGATAGTCGAGTCTTGGGCCCCTGCAACCCTTTGTCCACTGTTAGTTTGCACAGGCAGGTCACGTCACGTTTCTGAGCCTCGCGAATGGCGCCGGCACGATATCCGGCAAATTCTGGATGTGAGCAGAATCTCGTTCTAATCGCGTCCGCATCGGCGACAATAGGTGACACCAAAATCCAGGGGAAGGTTCACGCCGTGTCGATGAGAAAGGTTTTTGCGCATGCCTTTGCCGTGGTGTTGTGCTCCCTCCTGTTTCCCGCGGGACGAGCGCAGTTGCTCACCCCGATGAGTCCCAATCAGTATGTGCAGCTTCACCTGGACACCACCGGAGAGGCCTCGATCAGCGCGTGGTCCCAGAACAACCAGGCGGAGCTGGCTCGGCTCTTGCCGGAGGTTCTGCACTGCCAGGACAGCCCGAAGGCTGACACGACCGGAGGAAGCACGATTCGCTGCTCCCGGGCGCTCCGACGCGACGGCCTCGTGCTCGAAGCCGTGGTAGACCTTGCACCCATCGTGCGATATCTCAATGGATCCACCGGCATTGAGCTGTTTGTAAATCATCCGCGCCTCGGATTTGAATCGTTGTCGGTGGACATGACAGAGACGGGAAATGGTCCGCGTGAGAACCGGACCGTCCAATTCGCACCCGGTGTTGTGCCTCCGCCGATCAAGATTCGGTTTGGCTACCGGCCCGATCAACTGGCGGGCATTTATCTGCCGCTGCTTGCCCTGGCGCTGGCTATGACGCTGATTGCGGCCATCATGTCGCGAGCGGGATACGCACCCCTGGCCCTCTCCGCGATCCTGCTGGGCACCATGATCTGGATGGCTGCAGCCTCGCAACTGCAGGCCGATGCCCCACTACGCATTCTGCTGTTCTCAACTCCTCTGGCCGACTTCGCAGCCCTGTTTGTAGACCTCTGGCCGCCCTTGCTCTGCGTTGCTGCTGGCGTAGCGTTGGGAAGCCGGATGCGCGGCAGCCCAGTGCGAAGCGGGAAATTTGGCGAGGTCTTCTGGGCCTATGCGGTCGTCCCCCTCATCCTGACCTCCGTCGTGGGTGCATTGCCGCAAATGTATCGAGACAACTGGTTCGCAGCGGCCGGCTGGTTCGCGGCCGCACCGGTCTCTCTTCTCTTGCGCCGAGCTTGGAATCGAGCTCGAGCGCGCTCCAGCACCCTGCAGATCACCGCCGGCGAGTTGAAAGAGCGTGTCTCGGCGCTGGCTGCCCGCGCGGGATATCCTCAAGTCGGGGTCTTCGTCTCTTTCTCGACGCGTTCTCAGGTTGCGAATGCATTTGCATTGCCTGGTAAGAAAATCTTCCTGACCGCTCCTCTGGTCCGCCTGCTCAGCAAGCGCGAAGTGGATGCAGTTGCGGCCCACGAACTGTCGCACGTGCGCAATTCGAATCGCGCGTGGACGGCTCTCTGTATCGCTATGCTTCTATGCGAAACGCCGGTGCGTGACGTTCTGTACGAGTTGCCCGGCGGCCTGGCTGTGGCCATCATCCTTCCCATCGCCGTGTTCTTTGCCGCTTTGCATGGATCAAGACGGCGCGAGTTTGCGGCCGATGCCAGCGCCGCTGCACTCACCGGAGATCCGCGAGCGATGATCAGTTCGTTGGCCAGAATCTCTCGCAACAATAAAAGCCCGATTGACATGAATTCCATGGTGGAGTGGTTCTCCTCGCATCCTTCCACGCTCAGGCGCATTCGAGCTCTGGCCGCTCCGGCGAGACTCGAAGCGACCGAAGTGGAAACCCTGTGCGCCAGGGACGATCCGGGTGAGCACTACGAGATCCCGGCGCAGAAGAGTGGTGGCGTAGCAGACATCTTCACGCCGGCCTGGCAGAGGGCCAATTCCGGTGCCTACAGTTGGGCCGTGGTTTTGGGCAGTTGCTGCGCGGGACTCCTCGTCGCGTGGCTCCTCGAAAGGCTTACCGGCTTCGGAGTCGTACCGGTCCTCTGCGGAATTGTCCTCGGGTGTTTGCTCACCAAGGGCTTAACCGCGGCTGCGATGTCCCGCAGCTACGGACGTCTGCGGCGAAAACTGGTGGCAAAGCTCGGCGTCGACGGACAGATCGTGGGCCTCGCCCCGGATAGCGAGGCGCGCATCTACAGCGTTTATCGCTTTTGCGATGCTGGCCTGCTTCGCTTCGAAAACGGAAGGCTCTGTTACCAAAGCGAGCGCATCGCGATTGCGCTCAATCCGGCGGATGTTGTGGAAGTCGGCATGGTGGCGGCGGCGCCCTCGAACTGGTTCCGGCGACAGCCGATGGTGCGATTTCGCAACCCTGAGACCGGCCAGATCAATGCCTTCATCCTGCATACCTTGGATTGGCTCGCCACTCAGCGGCGATTGCGGCGGTCGATCGAACGCTGGAGGGCGACCGAAACTTCGCTGGAAAGCACCTCGATCCAAGGCTTCAATCCCGTTGCCGGCGAGACCTTCCGCAGCCCAACGGTTGCCAGAGTGGCGCGCGCATTCCTCGTCACCGGAACAATTGCTCTCGTCTCTGCCATCGCTGCCTGTGGGATCTTTCGCTTCGATTGGCGCTATGTGGCGTTCGCACTAGCCATGACCGCGTGCGCTTATACGTCCATGCTGCTCCCCGCCATGGTGTACCGGCCGCCGACGCTTCCTCCCGAAGCGCCAGCTCCAGTCGAAACAACCTGACGCCATATCGGATCTCCGCCTTCCACCCAGCTGTGTCATCCTAGACGGAGCGCTTTGGGGCCTCGTGGACACGAGTGTCCATGGGGTAAGCGAAGTGAAGGACCTGCTTCTCGCACTACCGGTTCTCACCTCGACGCAACGTTATCGCGCCAAGAGCGAAAAGCCACAAACATCCACCCAGCAGCGTCATCATGAGAGGAGCGCGTTTGGGGCCCCGCGAACGAGTTCATCGTTCGTGGGGTAAGCGAATCGAAGGATCTGCTTCTCGCACTGTCTGGTTCTCACCTTGACGCAACGTTATCGCGTCAAGGGCGGGAAGCCACAAACATCCACCACTGTGTCATCCTGAACGGAGCGCTTTGGGGCCCCGTGGACACCTGTGTCCATGGGGTAGGCGGAGTGAAGGATCTGCTTCTGTCTCCCTGCCGCTCGTGCAGCATCGATAAGGGGAACCTCTAATCGAGCGGTTACAAAGGCTGGTTTTTGCGCAATCAAGACTGAGGTGAGCGATCCTTTTGCAGCGAAGCCTGAAGTTCGAGGCATCTGCAATTGGACCTGCTTCACTTCTTTCAGAAGGTCGACCTTGCTTCGACAGATCCGGTACCTCTCCAGGTCTGAAACAGCACCCACAAAAAACAATAGGCCTCCCAGAACCAGAGGAACTGGGTCGCACTCACATCGAGCTTTCGGTCCCCAGAACAATTCGGCCAGATCAATGGCAAACGCACTCATAAACACACTGAGGACGGCCATCTTTTCCGTGAAGAGCGCTTTCTCGTGCTTCGCCAGCAGGGCCGCGGTTTCCTCTCGAAAGGCCAGCAAGATTCTCCGGCTGCGGAAGGCGTGACAACAAGCGCTCGCGCAGTGTGTCATTTTGTTGTTCCATGATTCACTCCTCTCAGAATCTCCTGCATTGCTTTTTTGGCGTAGTGGATACGGGACTTCACAGTCCCTTCTGTGCAAGCCGACTACTTCCGCGATTTCCGCGACAGATAGGTCCTCAAGAAAATGCAGAACCAGAACTTCGCGATGCTTGATTCCAATTTGACTCAAGGCCTGATGCACTGCCGCAGCATCTTCATTCGCAAATGAAGGCTCATCTGCTTCCTGGAAATCTTCGAGCTGACCCATTTCCGCCTGCTCCCTGGAATAGTTCTTGCGAATGCGATCGACAGCGATCCCGTGAGTAATCGAGTACAGCCATGAACGCAGAGAACCAGGATCCTTGAGTTTCCGAATACCGCGAAATGTTTTGATCCATACTTCCTGCAGAACATCGAGGGCGCTGTCTTGCGCGCCTGTGAGGCTCATCGCGTAATAAAGCAACGGCCGCTCCATCACTGCAATCAAGTCTTCGAACGATCCGGGCTCACCAGACTGGCACCGAAGCGCAAGCCATTCGAACTGGAGTCGGTTTGCGCTTTCTGGCGGCATTTATCTCTATGTCGAAACAGCGAGGCTTTAGGTTCAATTTACGGTGAGAAATTTGTTTTACGAAAGGAAAAGGGCCGCTCCGTGAGGAGGTAGTTCACCCATTCATCACATTCTTCAGTTGCCCGGAGGGACGAAAGTGTGTGCCCCATTCATCGCGGCTTCATCGCGATGAGTGGGAATCGGCTTGCCGTCCACTCAAGCAGGCTCGGCACAAAGAAAAGGGCCGCTCCCTGAGGGAGCGGCCCTGAGCTAGATTGAAAAAGCGCTTGCGGCGCAAACCGTGTCTGCCCCACCGCAGGGGTTTATGCCGGCGACGGTGACCCCTCGGGGAAGCCACCGCCGCCGCGAGTGTCGGGCTTGAGGACCTGCTGTCCGCCGGTGCCGCTGCCATCGCTGGGCGAAGCCAGGATGGAGCGCATTGGGGGCAGTTCCTTGCCGTCGATCAGCATCTTCACTTCTTCGGCATCGATCGTCTCGCGCTCCAGCAAGGCTGCAGCAATGCGGTGCATTGCATCCTGGTGGGCCTCGAGAATCCCGTGAGCAGACTGGTAAGCCTCGTCGATCAGGCGGCGAACCTCTAGATCGATCTGGCGCGCCGTCTCCTCAGAGAAGTCGCGGTGCTGTGCGATCTCGCGCCCGAGGAAGATCTGCTCTTCCTTCTTGCCGAAGGTCAGCGGACCGAGGCGGCTCATGCCGTACTCGCACACCATGCGGCGGGCGAGGTCGGTGGCGTTCTCAATGTCGCTGCCCGCACCGGTGGACATCTGATTGAGGAAGATCTCCTCAGCCGTGCGTCCGCCGTAGGCGATGGCAAGATTGGCTTCGAGATACTCGCGCGTGTAGTTGTGCCGATCGCCGGGCAGGAAAATCGTCACACCGAGTGCCATGCCACGAGGAATAATCGTGACCTTGTGGATGGGATCGGAGTGTTCGTGCTTGATTGAGACCAGCGCGTGTCCGGCCTCGTGATAAGCAGTGACGCGCTTCTCTTCGTCCGTAAGCAGCATCGACTTGCGCTCGGCACCCATCAGCACCTTGTCTTTCGCAAGTTCGAAGTCGTACATCACGACCTGCTTGCGATTGACGCGTGCGGCGTTCAGCGCGGCCTCGTTGACCATGTTGGCCAGGTCGGCGCCGCTGAAGCCCGGTGTTCCACGGGCAAGGATGTTGAGGTTCACGTCGTCGGCAACGGGCACCTTCTTCACGTGTACGCGAAGAACCTCTTCGCGGCCACGGACATCGGGCAGGCCCACAACTACGCGGCGATCGAAACGGCCCGGGCGAAGCAGCGCGGGATCGAGCACATCGGGACGGTTGGTCGCGGCGACGAGAATCACGCCGTCATTCGACTCGAACCCGTCCATCTCCACGAGCAACTGGTTCAGTGTCTGCTCGCGCTCGTCGTGTCCGCCGCCGAGGCCTGCGCCACGGTGACGGCCGACAGCATCGATTTCGTCGATGAAGATAATGCAGGGGGCATTCTTCTTGCCCTGTTCGAACAGGTCGCGGACGCGGCTAGCGCCCACGCCGACAAACATCTCAACGAAGTCAGAACCAGAGATGGAGAAGAACGGCACGTTGGCTTCGCCGGCCACCGCGCGGGCCAGCAGCGTTTTGCCGGTGCCCGGAGGCCCGACGAGCAGCACGCCCTTCGGAATGCGTCCGCCGAGCTTCTGAAACTTCTGCGGCTCGCGCAGGTACTCGATGATCTCCTTCAGCTCTTCCTTGGCCTCATCCACGCCGGCCACGTCCTTGAACGTAACCTTCTTCTGCTGCATCGAGAGCAGGCGGGCGCGGCTCTTGCCGAACGAAAGGGCCTTGTTCCCGCCGGACTGCATCTGCCGCAACATGAAGAACCAGATTGCGCCGAGCAGAACAAACGGGCCGACGTTAAAGAGAATCGGGAAGCAGCAAGTTGCTCTGCGCGTCCTTCTTTGAGAAGCTGACGTGCGCGGTCAGCATCGCCTTCTCGAGATCGTCGTAGTGATCTCCGACCGTGGTGTGGAACTGCTCCTTCGGTGTGGCTTTCATATGGCCGCGGAGATCGGTGCCCTGGATGGCAGCGTCCTGCACCATCCCCTGCTGCACCTTGTCGTACAGGTCCGAATAAGGTATCTCCGTGTCTTTACCCTGGCCGATAGTGCCGTGCTGGACAACGCCCCACAGCAGTACGAGGCAGATAAGTATAAAGACCCAGAACATGATCGTTTTGACGGTCGAATTCACCAGGATCCTCTTTCCCGGCGGGGAGAAGCCGCTTAAGAACTTCCAACACCGCCTACATCATCCCTTTTAGACGCCCGAGCAGTCCTTGAAGTCACAGAAAGTGCAGGTCCTCTTCACAACAGACACTACGCACTCACCGCGCGGGATGTGCAGTAACTCCGATTGTACTCCGAAGGTGAATGAAGTTTGAAGAAGTGTACGGGCCGGAAAGGTGGGAATCCGGTAGGTCAATGGAAAAACCGGGAAGGGCCGCGCCAACGGTGGACGCCGCAGCTAGTCAGATTCCGACCAGATCGGTTCAACCGAGATGCGAAGACCGGGCTCTGGCTCAACCTCAACACCCCGCATCCAGACAATATGGCCTGACACTTCAAGGACGGGCCACCGGCTGCGATCCGCTCCCGTAACTTTCATCCGCTCAAGCACTTCCTTGACCTTCCGCGGGCCGGAAGAGTAGCGCAGGTGAACCCGGTCCCCGGGCCTCCAGGGGCGTAGAACAGCTTTCAATGTCGCGTCGTCGCGCGAGGCCTCGGGATCCGCCAGCTCGATCTGAATGCAGCAAGCAAAGGCGGGCGCGACCAGTTCACCTGGGATAACACATTCGTACTGTTCGACTTGATGTGCAGACTCGGCGAGCGCGGTGCCGGGGCCACGGGTGAGCCGAATTTCGCGGTGGGTACGGTCAGCGCGAAGCCCCTGGGCAAGCTCGAGCTTCTGACCAGCCTTGCCGGTTTGCGCGAGGGAGCGTAGCGCTTCGGTCGCGGTGAAGTCAGGGGCGGCCTCGAGCTGCGCAGCGGCATACCGCAGAAGCCGGCGCTGAAGCGCAATTGGCTCGGCAGTTAGCCGACCCAAGTCCAGCGCGACGCCGTCGGCGGTGGTGGTAGTCCGGCCTCCGCCACGAACCGGGCGCCCGCGAAGAATTACCTGCTCGGCCACACGTGCAACTTCGGCCTGCCACCAGGATTCTTCATCGCGAGCCAGCTCCGCCATCTGCGCCAGATGATCGCGGAGCTGTGGGTTCCAGGTTCCGAGTTGCGGCAGCAGTTCGTGGCGGATTCGATTGCGCGTAAAGGTCAGGTGCCGGTTGGTGGAGTCTTCGCGCCATTGCTGATTGCGTGCATGGAGAAAGGCTTCGATTTCGACGCGAGTGGTGTGAAGCAGCGGACGAATGATGATGCCTTCGGGAAATTGAAGAACAGGATGAATTCCCGATAAACCCTCTGTCCACGCGCCACGAAGAAATTTGGCGAGCACAGTTTCGGCCTGGTCATCCAGCGTGTGCGCAGTAGCAACTGCATCGAGCGACGCTGCCTGGGGCAGACTCTCGGACAAAAGTTGCCGAAACCACGAATAGCGTAAGCGGCGGGCAGTACCTTCGATTGAATCGGAAGGAATGCTGTCGGATGAGTCGACAGCTGAAGTTTTTGGAGCCCGTCGCGCTTCAGCCGCGGTGTCGACGCGGGATTCGTGGAACGGCAGGCCTAGTTTCGCGGCAAGATCGCGGCAAAACTCGAGGTCGGCATCGGCTTCTGCTCCGCGCAGCCCGTGATGCAAATGCGCGACGTGCAGCACGAGGCCCAGTTCCCCGCTCCGCTCAGCGAGCGCGCACAGCAACGCTACCGAATCAGCCCCCCCGGAAAGGCCGACAGCCAGCCGCATGCCGGGCTTGAACAGGGACGTGTCGAGCGCGAGCTTTGGCTTTGAGGGCACGAGAGGATGATAAGGCACCTGCGCGCCGGAAATTCAATTGCGCGAGTACTGTTTCTTCGCTATTGTTGAATTAATGTCAGATCGAAGCTATCTCGGCGAATTCGAACTGATGCTTCTTCTCGCGGTGATTCACCTGGGAGAGGACGCATATGGGGTTCCAATTTCGCGCGAACTAGAGAAACACCGGGGGAAAGATGTAGCAGTCGGCAGCGTGTATGCGGCGCTGGAACGCCTGGAAGCAAAAGGCCTGATTATTTCCATGCTCGGAGATCCGACCCCGGAACGCGGTGGCAAGGCCAAGCGCTTTTTCCGTATTACGAAGGAAGGATTGCGCCAGGTACATGAGACGCGCCGCGTGCTGACGCGCCTCTGGCAGACGATTCCCGATCTGAAAATGGACGTGCCGCAGGAGAGCTGATGAGACGCAGAGAACCTCCGCTGCTTGCCGCGTGGATGCTGAGGCATCTGACTCCAGGTGATCGCGATGAGGCGCTGGACGGCGACCTGCTCGAAGTGTTCCGGCTCGGCCGTTCGAACGCGTGGTATTGGCGACAGGTCACTTCCGCATGCGCGGTTTCGTGGAGCGGCAATCTTCGCTCGAGGCCCCGCGCTTGTTTTTCGCATTGCTTTGGTCGATGCTCTCGCCGGCGTGGTACCTCGACCCTCGATGAAATCGAGGCCAATTCACATGAGTTCGGTCAGAGCCTGGCAGATTCTCTGGCCGCTTTTCAATACCTGGCGGCTCTTATCGGTTGGATAGCGATACATGCGGTTTTTCTCTGGGCTGGAATCGTGATCTATCAACTCGCTCACCTCGTTCGAGGAAAGGCCCTTGAGCAAAAGGATATGCGCCGGGCATTCTGGATTGCGCCGGCTATTCTTGCTCCTGGTTTACTGTGCTACTTTCCTGGTGGCGAACTCTGTATTGGTATTCATTGCCTGGCCTTGCGAATGCAAAGCTGGCGGCAACTTCGGCGGGGAAATCTCTGATCTGGGACTCTAGCCGATTTCATTCGCTTTCCGTATTTTGTCGCTCTGTTGGTGCCCTTTGGGGAACATGTTTACCGCATCGAGCGCGATGTAGATCCGCTCTTCGTCATTCACGGAGTCGGAATCCATCAGAAGTCCGCTGCAGATTGCCGCTGCACGGGTGCCGCATTCAGACGGCAGTTCGACTGAGGCGACCTTCTGCCTTCATGGTCGCGGCGGGACTGGTGAATCCATGATCGTGGCCGTGTTTCTTTGCCGCCTGCCCGACATGCACTCAGCGCGGCATCGGTCACTCTTTGCGGCACATGCCTGATCTTTGTTCATTGGCGCGCTGGCGGCGTCGCGGGCTCATGGCTCTACTGGATAAGCCCTTCGAGCCCACTTCGCGAAGGCTCGCCGCTGCCGTTCTCGCTGTTTGCATTGACATGCACGGCAGGATGGGTCTGGGTACCCGCCATGATGCTCTTTGCTGAACAGGTTTCCGGCATGACGGCGTTTGTCGCGATGTTTGGCGCGTATGCTGGCGACTGGGTTGAGTACCGCAACGATATCTTCGTTCTCGCCCCGAGTCAACCGAATGCGCTCCCGTGGAAGAAGGTGACCTGTTTGCCGAGTCGCTCTACCGTGCACCTCTTGACATTCATGGTTATCTGATTGCGCTCAGCTTGTTCGCGGCCGGTGCGGCGATCCGAGCCGTTCCAACTACACCGCTGCCGCCTTGCTTGCGATCGAGCGCGTTCCTGTTCGCATGGGAGAAGACCATTCCACCGAGCGAGCCTTCGAGCGCGACGTTCAGATCGAGGCGGGACGGCTCGATACGCGTTGCTAGCGCCGCTGTTCCTGCCGTTCTGCTTACTATCTGGGCATTGCTGGATGGCGTGGCCCATCGCCTGCCAGCTGCAACAGGCGAATGCCGTCGAAAACGGCGAAGGCGCCTCGGCAAACGAATCTCCCTGCCGAACCGAAGGCAACGCTCTCAACCTCCGGGGCAAGTGGATACGAGAGCGTCGTTCTCTGGCCGTATCCGAAGAAGAAGGAGCTTGTGCCGCCGCTGATTGCTGATGACTCCATCCTCGCGCCGGGAACAAAGCGGCCGCTCATCATTCGTTTTGACGGCCCGTACTGGTTTCTGCAGCCGCCGTCGAAACGGCCCGGGCCCGGGGCCCACGTTGCGCAGGGCTCGCCCATCAACGTGAATCTTGAATCTAACAATGATGTCGCGTTGGTGATGAATGCGCATCAAAAGTTGGCGCGAGCAATCCCCACGGGGCGATGTCGCGAGATCGAGATAGCGATTGAAAATCGCGACAATAGACAAGGCCTTGTATCACTTGGCGTGTTGCTGACGGATGAAGATTCCTCCTCGAAGAGGACGCTCTACCTTGGTCAGCAGTCGATTGTGTCGACCGAGCCCGGTCATTTCTCCGTAAAAACAATACCGTTGTACGAGACGATTCGTTTTTCCGTGCCGCCCGACGCGCCACTGCGGAAGTTCAATGAGATTACCGTGATGTTTCTGCCGGATATCGAGCACACGTTTATCGCTCCGAGGATTGCGATTCAGCAGTTCGAGCTGTTTCCGCGTTGACTGAAATCTGTTCCGGCGGCGCCTGATCCTATACTCACCTCATGTTGGAAACGCGGAGAGCCACTGTCGAGGATGCCGCGCTGATCACTCGCCATCGCAAGGCGATGTTTGCAGATACGCGGAAGTGCGCCTGAGCCTGTGCTCGAGAGAGATGGGAAGAAACTTTGAGCCGTGGGTGCATCGCATGCTTGCGAATGACAAGTATGTTGGTTGGATTATCAGCGACGAAGATCGTGATATTGCATCGGCAGGTTTGCTGATGTTGGATTGGGCGCCGCACCATCTCGATCCCGCGGGCGAACTAGCGCGGGTATGTGCTCAACGTATTTGTGGAATCCGAGTTTCGAAGGCGCGGACTTGCGCAGGCACTCATGACCGAATGCATGGATGAAGCCAAACGGCGCGGGATTCGTGTGGTTGCGCTGCACGCGTCGCAGAAAGGTCAGCCAGTTTACGAGAAGCTTGGATTTACGACGAGCAACGAAATGCTCTATATCGATTCGGCAACTGACTAGATCACCCGATTCCGGCCTTCACTATTTTTTCGGACTCGTGCATTCGAAGCTTTCCGCGCTGTTTGGATCGCCGCTTCCCTTGTACTTCGCGGATTGAGGATATGGGCACAGCGGCCTCGTCATCGTCGGCATTGCCCAGCGGATGCCCTTCTGGTCTCTTGGCCGCGATGATTGTGCCTGGCGCGGTTCCCTTCTCAACCCAGTTCTCCAGGGCGATCACGACGTTCCTCTGGGGATCATTGGACAATGAGCCGACGAAGGCGCCGAAGCTGTCGGGACCGGGACCACCTCCGCAGTGCTGCATGCCGGGGATCATGTAGAGGCGCGCGAAAGAATCGACATCGGCGCGGCCCATCTTGGCAATTACGCTCTGGTAGTAGTTCACCGTATTGAGAGCGGGAATCGCGGGATCGTCCCAGCCGTGATAAAGGATCAGCTTGCCGCCATGGTTGCGAAAGGCGCTCAGGTCGGGATTCACGGCATCAAGCGCCGCGGCCGTTTTCTCCTTTGCCGCCTGCATGCCGCTATCCAGTGTGAATGACTTGTAGGTCCAGTCCGATTTCTCGTAGACCATGTTGGAGTAGTAGCCGATGCCGAAGAAGGCCATCGCACTTCTTGCGGGAGCCGGACCGGTGATCCAAAGGCCCCAGCCGGATCGTCCCTCCTCAGCGCCGGGCAGATATCCGGGAAAGATGGTGCGACCTCGTGCCATCATGAAGTCCCGCATAAATCTGCTTGAGTGCGGAGACTTGCGCCGTGGTCAGACACTTGTCCGAGCTATCTCCGGCCTTGCACTCGATCGAAGCAGGATCGAAATGGCACTGGCGCGGATCGTTGAGAATGCCGTCGGCCACTCCGTCCAGTTTGTCGCAGGCGGCGAGCACAGCCGTGGCGATGACCGGTATCTTTGCCGGCGGGATGAAGCTCTCTGGAGTCGCTGTAAGCGCCTGCGTGTCGACGACCGCGAGGGACAGGAGTCCGGTCCAGTAGTTGGCAGGCGCGCCGGCAATGATGCCGTCGTAGTCCTCCGGATAACGCTGCGCTTCCATCAGCGCTTCGCGGCCGCCATCGGAGCACCCATCGAAGTAGGAGCGCTTCGGCGCCGATCCATAGAACTGCGGAACGATGAGCTTTGCGATCCGGGTCATCTCGTGGATGCCGCGATGGCCGAAGTCGACGACCTTCTCCGGGATGGCCGAGCGCCCAGGATGCGTCAGCGGGCGAGCCGGAGTGGCCGGTATCGGTGGCTGTGGCCGCATAGCCGCGGATGATCGCGGCGCCGAGGCCGTCGTAGCCGATCGCGCCGGCAAATCCTCCGTTGCCAAGTCCCTCGAGCTTGCCGTTCCATCCGGCAAGGGGCATCCAGACTTCAATGGGAATGTCGGAGTCCGCAGTAGGCGTGGCATGTGCCACGACACGGCAGAACCCCGGCAGCATTTTGTAAAACGCGGACAGATCGGCGCCCGTAAACTGCTCACGTGGACCTTCAAAGGTCCCCGCAGGCACCGCCTTAGCCATGGTGATTTTCGCGTTAGGCAGTTCGAGTTTGGCAAGCCGCTCACAGCTATCGCTGGAAGGCTGCGTAGCATTCTGAGCCGAAGCAGATGCCGGCCTGCGCGGCAACCGCAAGTGCACTGCCCAAAAGCAAAGAGCCTGAAACAAAAACGAACAAGCGAATCCGCATCGTGCTTTTCCTCTATTGAAAGAGTCCTGAATCGGCGACGCGATCATTCTATTCCTGGCGGCTCGGCGGGTTTCGCTTCCATCGCTCAGCTTTCGGCAATGAACACCGGCGAGGTTGTATACTCGGCGAGTCATGCAGGTTTTTGCGATCCTTCCCGCGGCAGGCCTCGGAACACGTATGGCCGGACCGCAACCCAAGCTTCCCAACGACAAGGACCCTTCGCTCGGGGACCCCGCCCAAACAGTTTCTCTCGCTGGGCGGGATTCCGATTCTGATTCACTCGCTGCGTGCGTTTGCCGCGGTCAAACGAGTGACTGCGATTTACGTTGCCGTGCGCAAGACAGAAATGGAGCGCGTGCAAGCGCAGATCGCGGAGTACGGGCTCGCCTGTCGCGCCCATGTAGTCGAAGGCGGAGATACGCGGCAGGAGTCCGTGATGCATGCGTTGAATGCCATTGAGGCCGACACGGACGATGTAATCCTGGTACACGACGCAGTGCGGCCGCTGATCGACACGGCCACGATTGATCGGACCATCGATGCGGTCGTAGAGCACGGCGCAGCCGTTGTGGGCCTCCCTGCAATTGACACTATCAAGCAGGTGGAGCGCACCGCGCATGGTGCAATCATTACCGCTACGATTCCACGTGAGTTCATTGTGCAGGCGCAGACGCCGCAGGGTTTCCGCTTTGGATTGCTGCAAAAAGCCATGGCCGATGCCACTGCGGAGGGGTTTGTGGGAACCGACGAAGCTTCGGTAATCGAACGCGCCGGACTTCCGGTGGCCGTGGTTCCCGGTTCTCAGGTTAATCTGAAGATTACACAGCCGGGCGATCTGGAGTTGGCGGAGTTTTACTTGCACCAGCGCGCTCGCTGAGTCCTGCGAAACCACAAACGGGCACGGAGACCATGGAGACACGAATCGGATTTGGCTGGGACTCACACGCGTTCAAGGCAGGCATCCCGCTGCGCATCGGTGGAATGACGCTGGAGCACCCTGAAGGCCTTGTTGGACACTCCGACGGTGACGTGCTGTTGCATGCCGTGACCGACGCGCTGCTGGGGTCAGTCGCAGCCGGCGATATTGGGAGCTTCTTTCCGCCGGGTGATCCGCGCTGGAAGGATGCGAACTCGGCGATCTTTCTGAAACTTGCGATGGAAGAGCTGCAACACGCCGGATTCCGCATCGTCAATGTCGATACCACCCTGATCATGAACGCTCCGAAGATTGCGCCTATCTCTGGAGACATGCGTTCATCGGTCGCAGACCTGTTGGGAATCGAAATGGAACAGGTCAGCATCAAGGCCAAGACCCCTGAGGGCCTGGGGCTGGACCACGTGGCGCAATGCCACGCGGTGGTGCTGGTGGAGCGCACAGCTGAACCGGACGAGTTGAAGAGCATGAGCGCAGTCATCGAAAGCCAGCGCCAGTTGGAGGATGTCGTAGACGATCTGCTCGCCTCCGTGCACGGTCTGCCGAAAAAGCGGACGATCGATCCCGTCTACGATACCGAGGACATCACGTAGAAACAGCTTTGCACCTGGATCGGTTCAAATTATTGTTGGCAATAATTTGAACCGGTCAATTTGTGTTGCCGTAAAGCGGCTGCAACGCGTATTCTCGCCGCATACCATTGGGCCAAAGCTGAACGACCTCGGTGGGGCGAGGCCACTTCCCAGATGCTCGAGTTGCGGTCAACAATAACAAGCAAGAAGATATCCATGCTCGTCGCGGCTCTTTGTCTCGGCACGATGTCATTTCCCGTGTCCGCGATCGGCACTCCCGCGTCTGACGCCAAGACAACGGCCACGTCACCGGCTCCCGCGTCGCACTGGGCGGAACAGGTGGTGCTTGGGTCGTCGACCGTGGAATTGAACGGACCTTGGAAATTTCACAAGGGCGATGACATGCAATGGGCTCAACCGGATTTTAATGATGCCGGCTGGGCTGCAATGGATCTGACACCGCCTTCGGGATCCTATGACCCATTCCTGGGCACCAGCGGATTCATGCCGGGATGGACCGAGCTGGGCGATGCGGGCTACTCGGGATACGCGTGGTATCGGCTCAAGGTCAATGTCCAATACGATCCTGGACTATCGGAGGGCGGCCTCGAAATCAAGATGCCCGATAATGTCGACGATGCCTACCAGGTCTATGTGAATGGACAATTCATCGGGGAGTTTGGGCATTTTAAGCAGAATGGCGTGAGAACCTATCTCTCTCTGCCTCGGACCTTCGCTCTTCCCAAAGGGATCAGGAGCGGACAAATCACGTTTGCCATCCGTGTCTGGATGGACCCCGCGACACCCCTGACCAACCCGGATACTGGCGGCCTGCACGGGCCACCTGTACTGGGGCAAGCCGCGCCGATCGAACGTATGCTTCGTCTGGATTGGGATGCCGTCAATCATTCCCAGGTAAGCAGTTTCCTTGAGCTTGCCGTGGTTCTGCTCGCTATCACGGTGGCGATTATCCTCTTCTGGCTGGACCGTAAAGAGAAAGCGTACTTGTGGCTCGGCCTTGCTTGTTGCGGAGTGGCCCTGCAGGCCGTAGTAAGTCTGGTGGGCAACTACACAGCCCTGCTGCCCGCCTCGTTTCACTTTCTGCTGGCGGATGCGGTTCTGGTTCCGATGGTGATTGGGCTCTGGATCATCTTCTGGGCCTACTGGTTTCGAATGGGCCGCATGGAGCGGATGCACAAGATGGTTTGGTCGTTCGCTTTTGTGCTGGCAGTAACCATGGCCATGATGCGTGCACCGTTGTATGGGAAGCTCATCCCGGTGCACGCAGTGGTTTACCTGGCCCCGCTTGCGATCCTCATGAAACTTCTACTCGGCGGATTGCTGCTATGGGTGGCGTGGGAAGGCATGCGCAAAGACCACACGGGCGCGTGGCTGGCGATGCCTGCCGTTGGACTGATAATCGTCTCGCTCTACCAGCAGGAACTGCTGGTGCTGCATGTGCCGCTGACCTTCTTCCCATTTGGCATGGCGTTGCACATTAGCCAGATCGCGGTGGTTGTCTCGCTGAACATGATCACAATCCTGCTGATGCGTCGCTTCCTGCAATCGCTACGGCTGCGGCAACAGTGGGAAGCGGAAATCGACCAGGCGCGCCAGATTCAGCAATTGCTGATTCCAGAAGCCATCCCAACCATTCCGGGATATGTGCTGGAGACCGAGTACAAGCCGGCCCAGGAGGTAGGGGGTGACTTCTTCCAGATTCTGCCCGATGGACGTGGTGGCGTGCTGATTCTGCTGGGCGATGTGACCGGTAAAGGCTTGCAGGCCGGCATGCAGGTGGCACTGATTGTCGGCGCCATTCGCACCATTGTGGAAACAAGCTACGAACCCCACGTAGTGCTCGAGGCGCTAAACCGCAGGCTGTGCGGCCGCGGACAGTCGTACGCGACGTGCGTCGCGATGCATATCGCCGCCGATGGCAAAACGACCATCGCCAACGCTGGACACCTCGCTCCCTACCTCAACGGCAAGGAACTCACCATGACGGGGAACTTGCCTCTCGGACTGAACGACTCCATCACCTTCGACCAGATAACAATGCAGCTGAAAGGGAAAGACCGGCTGCTGGTGATCACCGACGGCGTGATTGAAGCAAAGAACGCGAAGAACGAGTTATTCGGATTCAACCGAGCGCGCTCGATCAGTCATCTGCCTGCGGCGTTCATCGTAAAGGCGGCGGAGATCTTCGGGCAGGAAGACGACATCACAGTCGTATCGATCGCGCGGATGGCCCAGGAGAAAGAGGGCGAGACCATAGCCAGTCCGCCATTGAAATCGGAAGTGGCGTAAGCCTTCCCATCGCTCCAGGGTCCTCGGCTTCTCTGCTGCAATTCTCTGATCGCATCCCTGATTCGAAAGAATCTGATTGCGAAATTCCATGATTCGACGTAGCTTGGCTCAGAGTTCGATTCCATCCCTGGAGTGTTTGTATGCATATGCTTGCAATGCTGTTGCAGGACAATCCGCAGCTCAATCCCGAAGCGATCAGGCACATCGTGATGGTGATGATGGCCCTGATTCCAATCATCATCGTAATCACGATTGCCATCGTAATGATTCCGTGCTGGTTCATTCTAAAGAAGGCAGGATTCTCGCCCTGGCTGTGCCTACTATGCCTGATACCGTCGCTGGGCACGCTGGTGCTGCTCTACGTGCTTGCGTTTGCAGAATGGAAGGTAATACCGGCGCCGCAGGCCGCTTATCTGCCGCCCTATCCGCCACCGCCGCAGCCGCCATATCCACCACAGGCGTGAGACGGCAGACAGGCGCTCAGCAGCGCGCATCCATGTTTTCGCAACCTGACCTGCCGGCCGGGAACGACGACGCATCGTCACTAAGCGAATACTCTCGACAGATGTATGATGGTCGGCGAAACGACCTGCGCTGCTGGAGAGGCTTATGGGCGAACTGCTGCAACCGTGGCACTTGATTGTGATCTCTTTTTTAATCTTCCCAATAGTCATCATTGGGCTGATCCCTTTCTGGTTCATCTGCAAGAAGGCTGGATTCTCGCCTTGGCTCACATTTTTGAACCTCGTTCCTTTCCCACTCGGCACCCTGCTCCTGGTCTACCTGCTGGCCTTCGTAAAGTGGAAGGCAATACCGACATCGACGGCTGCATATCCACCGCCGTATCCACCCCAGGTGTGAGACGGCTCACCCGATTGGGCAGGGAGTGAATGCTAGCATCGTGAATGGAAAGTAATTGACACGATGCCTGATTTGAACCCCTCAAAACCTGGAAATATCCGCGTTCGATTTGCGCCCTTCGCCCACCGGCTTTCTCCACGTCGGGCAGCGCGCGCACGTTTATCTTCAATTGGCTCTATGCCCGCCACAACCACGGAACCATGGTGTTGCGCCTGGACGACACCGATGTCGAGCGCAATACCGAGGCCAGCGTCCAGTCCATCTTCGAGGGCCTGCGCTGGCTGGGTCTGAGCTGGGACGAAGAGTACAAGCAGTCCGAACGCCTGGCCCTGCACCGCTCCGCGGCCGAAGCCATCTTCGCCAAGGGCCTTGCCTATCGCGACTTCACGCCAGCCCACTCAGGCGATGACAACCAGTCTTCCTCCGCGCAAGGCGCCTGGCTCTTCAACCCCGGCATGCGCGAACTGTCCCGCGAAGAAAGCGACCGCCGCGCCGCCGCGGGCGAGCCATTCGCGCTTCGCTATCGCGTCCCGCGCGGCGAAGGCCGCACCCTGCACTTCACCGACAGCGTCTACGGCGCAGCAGTCCAAGCTGGCCGACGAGGTCGAAGACTTCGCCCTGCTGCGCTCGGACGGCATGCCGACCTACCACCTCGCCTCGTGCGTCGACGACGCCGATCTCCGCATCAGCCACATCATCCGCGGCCAGGATCACCTCACCAACACCTTCAAGCACCTGCTGATCTTCGAAGGGCTCGGCGTCGAGCCGCCGCAGTTCGCGCATCTTCCGCTGCTGGTCGCCCCCGATGGCGCCAAACTCTCCAAGCGCAAACACGGACCCGTCGTCAGCGTCACCACCTATCGCGACGCCGGCTTCCTGCCGGAGGCTTTCATCAACTTCCTCTGCCTGCTCGGCTGGTCGCCCAAGAACGATCGCGAGTTCCTCACTCTCGACGAACTCACCGCCGCCTTCACGCTCGAAGGCGTCAACCGCTCCAACGCCGTCGTCAACTTCACTGAAGAAGATCCCTTCGATCCCAAGGCCGTCTGGCTCAACGCCGAGCACATCCGCGCCCTGCCCGTCGACGCAGCTCAGCGCGCGCCTCCAGCCCTTTTTCGAGCAGGCCGGCTTCCATGCCTCGCCGGAAAAGCTTCTCGCCGTCACCCCGCTCATTCGCGAGCGCATCAAGCTGCTGCGCGATGCCGTCTCCGCCGCCGATTTCTTCTTCGTGCCGGAACTTCCGCCGTATGACCCGCCGGAGCTGATCCCGCGAAGGGAGGCGATGCCGCGCTGGCCCGCCGCGTTCTTCAAACCGCGCTCGAGGTCCTGGCCACAACGCCGTTCGATCACGATTCGCTCGATCAGGCGCTTCGCGCCGCCGCAGCGTCTCTGGGTTTAAAGGCCGGCCCCATGTTCCAGCCCATCCGGGTCGCCGTCTGCGGACGCAAAAACGCGCCGCCGCTGTTTGAAACCATGGTCGTCCTCGGCCGCGAGGTCTGCCTCGAGCGCATCCGCCAGGCCGAAGCAAGCCTCGAATCGCTCGGTTGAGCACAGTTCGCCAGTTGCACAAGGAATCGCAGTTATGACCACCACAAATCCGGAAAGCTCAGGACAGCTCCGCACCCCCTCCAACTTCCTCCGCGACATCATCGCCGAGGATGTGCGCACCAAAAAATACGGCGACGCCGTCGTCCAGACGCGCTTTCCTCCCGAGCCCAACGGCTACCTCCACATCGGCCACGCCAAGGCCATCTGCCTCGACTTCGGCCTCGCCGACGAGTTCGGCGGCAAAACCAACCTGCGCTTCGACGACACCAATCCCGAAAAGGAAGAGCAGGAGTACGTCGACTCCATCAAGAAGGACGTGCGCTGGCTCGGCTTCGACTGGGAGCGGCTCTGCTACGCCTCCGACTACTTCGGCCAGCTCTACGAGTGGGCGCTGCAAGCTCATCAAGGCCGGCAAGGCCTACGTCGATGACCTCACCGCCGACGAGATTCGCCAGCACCGCGGCACCCTCACCGAACCCGGCAAGGACAGCCCCTACCGCAACCGCACCGTCGAGGAAAATCTCGACCTCTTCGAGCGCATGAAGGCACGGCGAGTTCCCCGACGGCAGCCGCGTCCTCCGCGCCAAAATCGACATGGCCTCGCCCAACCTCAACATGCGCGATCCGGTCATGTACCGCATCCTCCACGCCACGCATCACCGCACCGGCGACGAGTGGTGCATCTATCCCATGTACGACTACGCGCACGGCCAGTCGGATTCGATCGAGCACGTCACCCACTCCATGTGCACGCTGGAGTTCGCCGACCACCAGCCGCTCTACCGTGGTATATCGAGCAGCTCGGCATCTTTCCCTCGCAGCAGATTGAATTCGACCGCCTCAACCTCACCTACACCCTGCTCAGCAAGCGCAAGCTGCTGCAGCTCGTGCAGGAAAAGCGCGTCAGCGGCTGGGACGATCCGCGCATGCCCACGCTCTCCGGCATCCGCCGCCGCGGCTTTACGCCCGAGGCCATCCGCACCTTCTGCGCCGCCATCGGAGCCTCGCGCACCAACGGCATCAACCGACATCGAAATGCTGGAGCACTTCCAGCGCGACGACCTGAACCGCCGCGCCTCGCGCGCCATGGCCGTGCTGCGCCCGCTCAAGCTCGTCATCGACAACTACCCCGAAGGCAAGGAAGAGTTCGTCGAGGTCGCCAACAATCCCGAAGACCCCTCGGCCGGAACCCGCCAGGTGCCCTTCTCCCGCGAGACTCTACATCGAGCAGGACGACTTCCGCGAAGTTCCTCCGCCCAAGTACTACCGCCTCTCTCCGGGCAAAGAAGTCCGCCTGCGCAACGCCTACTTCATCACCGCGCAGAGCGTGGTGAAAGACGCGGACGGCAACATCGTCGAGGTGCACTGCACCTACGATCCGGCCAGCCGCGGCGGCAACTCTCCCGACGGCCGCAAGGTCAAGTCCACCATGCACTGGGTTTCGGCCGCCGCACGCCATCTCCGCCGAAATCCGCCTCTACGACAAGCTCTTCACCAAGGCCGATCCCAGCGACCTCGAAGAAGGCGAGAGCTTCCTCGACAATCTCAACCCCAACTCGCTCGAGATCCTCGCAGGACGCCAAGCTTGAGCCCTCGCTCGCCAACGCCAAGCTTGAAGACCGCTTCCAGTTCGAGCGCGTCGGCTACTTCTGCCTCGATCCCGACTCGACTCCGGGCAATCTGGTCTTCAACCGCACCCTTCCGCTGAAAGACTCCTGGGCCAAGATCGAAAAGAAGTCCGGAGCGTAGGGGCTCACGAGCGATGGGGCGAGACACTCGCTTGTCGCTCATAAGGCCTTCTTGCGCATGCCCTGGTCCCAAATTACGGAGGGAGCAGGGGCCTTCAGGCCCCTGAAACAGCGAGCCTCCGTTTCGTGGGCCTTTAGGCCCGGGCCTTTCGTCTATCCTCCCCATATGCGGATCGCGCCCCAGGAAACCCGGACATACTTCGTCACTGCCGTCACCGCGCGACGCCGCAGCCTCTTTCAGGTCACCGCAACAGCCGAATTGCTCCATCACATAATCCTCGACTACCGCAGTCAACGAAAATTCCTCTTACACGCGTTCGTCATCATGCCTGACCATTTCCACGCACTCATCACTCCTGCACCGGATGTTTCGCTGGAAAAAGCAATGCAGTTCATCAAGGGCGGCTTCTCCTTCCGATTAAAGAGCAAACTCGACGCGTGGGAGCGCAGCTTCAACGAGAGCCAGATCTCGACGGAGGAGAAGTTTATAAGCTGTGTGCGTTACATCGAGCAGAACCCCGTTCGCAGGGGACTTGTATCGACATCGCAAGCCCACCCTTTCAGTTCCGCTTCTCATGGGCCATTGGACCCCATGCCTTCCCACTTGCGCAGACAGAAAGCCCAGGCATGAAGGCCTCGCATCGAAGGTGCCCGATTCAGGGGCCCTAAAGGCCCCTGCTCCCTCCCTAGGTAGGAACTTCACGGCAAGATCCAGACCTGGACCCGGCCTCTCCTATTCCTTGCCAAAGGATCTTAATTTGCCCAGGAAGCAGGAAGTCATTCGGCTGTGAAGGCGAGACGACGGACGGAGGGAGCAGGGGGCTTCAGCCCCCTGTAACCAGCGTGTCTCCATGTGTTGGCCTTTAGGCCGGGGCCTTTCTTTAAATGCTGACTAAGAGCGAAGTCAAGGCCGCCCCTTTCACCAAGATCGCTAAACCTTTGATTCCAAACGAAAGATTCTCGAAGGGATCTTGCAGGTCATTTCCACCCCGTGGAGCACAATGAGATTGAATCGATCGTGATCTGCAAGACAACTCAACCGTGAGTCCCTGGAATTTGTAATGATCGTTATTCGTGCCCGTAAACCCTTTGCAGAGAATAATCTACAGCTAACGTCAATGGAGAGAATATTTTGCAGCCACCCCCTCGCCCTAGTTCCCTGAAAACAAGGAACTTATCCAAAGAGATAGGTATAAAGGGTACCCATATGCAACCCGTCAGTTGCATATCGTCGGAGCAGATTGATCTACCCCGCAAGCTCTAGCTTTTTACTCCCTGCTCCCTGTTTCGTCTACTTCCCAACCACATCGATCGGCACAGTGATGGTCTTCGGCGGCAGGCAGGCGTTCTGGTCGCAGGCCTGGTAGTGAAGCTGGCCCTCTACAAGATGATCGCCCTGCGTTGCAATGATGTGTGCCTGGATGGCGAACTCGCCGGAATAAACCAGGAGCTTCTGACTTGGATCAACGGGAAGCGTGAAGTCTGTTCCCGCAGGATAGCTCGCGCTAGCAAGACGCACACCAGAAGATTCCGGAATCGAAAACACTGTCGGAATCAGATACTGCTCGCGTGGAGTGTGCGAGTTGATATGAAGATTCTGCTGAATGCGGAAATGGAGTGTGACCGCGCTTGGCTTGCCTGCGGCAACCGTGACCTGCTCGGGGTAAAGATACTCGACCGCTTGAGCTTTCGGAGTTGATCTGTGCGGCGTCTCGGAGAGCGAATCCTGTGCTCGTATTCCGCAGCAGGCCGCACCCATCGTCGCGCAGACCGCGACGGCTACAAGTCGATTTCTCGAAGCGTTCAATTCCCTGCTCCTTAGCTACCCGAGCCTAGCGCTTTGTTGATGTTGGCCACCATGTCCTCTTTTGAAGTGATGCCCAGTTGCACGGCCACCACTTTGCCATCGCGATTGACATAGACCGAGGTCGGCATGGCGTCGAGTCCGCCATACGTGCTGGCGAGGCTGTCGCCGTTGACGAGCACGGGATACTGCATGTGCTCTTCCTTCACGAATTTCGCGACGGCCGCCTTCTGGCGCGCGAGGCCCTCTTTGTCGCCAGGTTGAAGATCCTCGCCTTCCGTGGAGATGCCGACGATTTGGAAACCTTTCGCCGCATATTCATTTTGGAGTTCGATCAGCCATGGCGTCTCGATCTTGCAGGGGCCGCACCAGGTTGCCCAGAAGTTGATCAGCAAGGGCTTGCCCTTGAAGCTGGAGAGAGCAACGGTCCTGCCGCTTAGGTCTTCGAGGACGAAGTCGGGCGCGGGCTTGCCGACAAGAGACGTTTGACTTTGCGGAACATCGCCGGGAGCAACGGGAATGAGATCTGCATGAGCAGCAGAAGCAAGCGCGCGTTCTGCCGCCTGCTTACGATACTCCCAGTTCGCCCACCCGGCCCAGGCAAAGGTAGCCAGAATGAGCAATGTAACGCCGATAACGATGGTGTTGCGCTTCACGGGGGACAAGACCTCTTATGTCTCTATTGTACGAGGGAGGATAGTGCACAGTGAACAGTGCTCGGTGGTCAGTGGTCAGGGATTAGCGTTCGTAACCCAGATGGTGGGCCAGAACTAGCTGAAGCAAGCTGTTCTGTCGGATCACTGTTCACTGAGCACTGTTCTCTGACCTGTTACCATCAGAAACCGATGAATCGCGACCATGAAAAGGACTGCCTGAGGCCATCGGAACTGGTGCGCACAGAAGCTGCGGCGCTGGAGTCGCTGGCGGCGCGGCTCGATGGCGCAATGGCGGCAGACTTCGACCGCGCCGTCGAGTTGATAGTGCATTGCGGCGAGGGTAACGGGCGCGTTGTGGTCACGGGTATGGGCAAGAGCGGCATCATCGCGCAGAAAATTGCTGCGACGATGAGCTCGACCGGAAGCGCGGCGCTGTTCCTTCATCCCGCCGAAGCGGTGCACGGCGATCTGGGCGTGTTGATGCCTGGCGACGTGGTGATTGCGCTATCCGCAAGCGGCGAGACAGAGGAGATCCTGCGGCTGCTCGCGACGCTGAAACGTAAAGGCGATGCGCTGGTCAGTTTCTGCTGCAATCTGAAGTCGACGCTGGCGGAGGCGAGCGATGTGGTGCTCGATTGCAGCGTGGAGCGCGAGGCCTGCGGCCTGAATCTGGCGCCGACTGCGAGCACGACGGCCATGCTGGCGCTCGGCGATGCGCTGGCTGTTGCGGTAAGTCTCCGCAAGGGCTTCAAGGCAGAGGATTTTGCGGAGTTGCACCCAGGCGGAAAGCTGGGCAAGCAACTCGCGAAGGTTCGTGACCTCATGCACGCCGGCGAGAATGTGCCGGCAGTGGCGCCATCAACACCGATGACCGACGTGATCTACGAGATGTCCTCAAAGAAGCTGGGCATGACCACAGTTCAGGAGTCAGGCAAGCTGCTCGGCGTAATCAGCGACGGCGACCTGCGTCGTCTGCTGGAGCGCGAAGGCGGCGCCGCGCTGAGCAAAACAGCAGGCGAAGCCATGAACGCAAACCCGCGAACGATTGCCGCGGAGGAATTGGCTGCGAAAGCGCTGGCGATTCTCGAGGAACGGAAAATTACCTCGCTGGTCGTCGTCGATGCAGAAGACAAGGTTGAAGGCGTAGTACATCTGCACGATCTGTGGGGCGTGGAGCTCATCTAGCATCCGTTTCGATTGGGAGCCCCGAATGACCTTCGAGGAAGTTGACAAACTTATCAAAGACGGAGACACGATCAGTTTGCGAGAGGCATTGGATAATGGTTTGAATCCAAACCTCTCTAACAGATTCTCGTGGACGATTCTCATGTGCGCTGCTATGAAGGGCAACGTTGTAATTGGTCGAATGCTGATCGAACGCGGCGCGGAATTGAACGCGCGCAACATGCATCGAGATACGCCCCTCTCTCTCGCTATTCAGTTTGGACATGCTCCCTTTGTGGATCTCCTGCTGAAGAATAATGCAACCAGGGATTGCCATCCGCACGGCAATTCCCTGGCGATCTTCCTTGAATGGGCAGAGAAATACTGCGCCTGCTCAACAGCGAACATGACGAAGATCCGAGCGTTGCTTGATCAAGCCAACCTGGCCGAGGGTGAGAGCTCCTTTTGATGACAACCATTGAAAGAACCGCCCTCATCACCGGCGCATCCAGCGGCTTCGGCCTGCTGACTTCGGTCACGCTGGCGCGGCGAGGATGGCACGTGCTTGCCACAATGCGCGACCTGAGCCGGCGAGAAAGTCTCGAAACCGCAGCACGCAGTGCCGGAGTGTTGGAGCGGATCGAGTTTCACGCGCTCGACGTGACGAATGCCGGGCAGATTGCCATGATGGCTGATCTGGTTGCCAAGCGCGGCGAACCGTTGCATGCTCTCGTAAACAATGCAGGCTTTGCCGTCCCGGGATTCGCAGAAGACATAACCGACGCGGAGTTGCGCGAACAATTCGATACGAACTTCTTCGGGTCGGTAGCCGTAACGCGCGCCTTGCTGCCACAGATGCGGCGCCAGGCATTCGGTCACGTAGTAATGGTGTCGTCGATCTCCGGAAGGTTAGGCTTTCCCGGCGTCAGCAGTTATGCGGCTTCGAAATTCGCCCTCGAAGGCTGGACGGAGACGTTGCGCTACGAAATGAAGCCGCTCGGCGTCCAGGTAGTTCTCGTGGAACCGGGCTCGTTTGCCACCGACATCTGGACGCGCAATGCAAAATTGACAGCAGGCCTTCAGGATCCAACCTCGGCCAACGCCTCCCGCGTACCGGCGTGGCGAAATCGCATCGAACAAGGCGCAAAAGATCGCGCGAACCCGCAGCTGGTCGCCGATCTAATTGCCCGAGTACTTGAAACTCCACACCCCAAACTCCGCTATGTAGTAGGCAACGACGCCCGCATGGCTCTCAGGCTGCGCCGATTCTTGCCCGCCGGCATTTTCGAAAAAATCATCGTCAAGATGTCGGGAGTGGGTTAAACAGAGAGGCCGGTTCCTGAGCCGATCATTCGCGTGTCACCCAGTCCACACCTCGTGGCCGGCCTGACACGGCCGCCGACACAGTTGCCTCGTAGCTCGATTGTTTTCAGCAGCCCGCACTTTGGCCCGGCGCTTGCACTCACCTGAGCGCAGGAGGCCACGAATGCAGGCGCAGTTCAACGGTTTGTCGTTCACAGAGTTCGAGGCAGAAGCGCAGCGCCCGGAGATGCGTCGGCTCCCTGAACATTTAGAATGGTTTCTGCTTCTTAATTGTCATGCGTCCGCAACAGGCCTTGGTCGGAAGTGCGTGTCTCACCAAGATTTAGCGGACGGGAAAGCCCGTAACCCCATTTCTATGCATCGTTGGTCGAAGCTCTTTGTCCCTACTCTTCGCGAGGCGCCGGCGGATGCCGAAGTGGCCAGCCACAAGTTCCTGCTGCGGGCCGGATATATTCGCCAGCTCGGCGCGGGCATTTACAACTACCTTTTTCTCGGGCAGCGGTCGCTAAATAAAGTCATCGGCATCGTGCGCGAAGAGATGGACAAGATTGGCCAGGAGTTTTTTCTCCCAGCGATTTTGCCCAAGGAGCCCTGGGAAGAAAGTGGCCGCTGGACAACCATGGGCGACAACATGTTCCGCTTGAAAGATCGCAAGGGCGCCGAAATGTGCCTGGGCATGACTCATGAAGAGATCATGACCACCATCGCCCGCGGCGAGCTGCGCAGTTACAAGCAGTTGCCGCAGATCTGGTACCAGATCCAGACCAAGTTTCGCGATGAGCCGCGGCCCAAGGCCGGACTCTTGCGCGTGCGTCAGTTCATCATGAAAGACAGCTACTCCTTCGACCTAAACGCAGAAGGACTGGACAAGAGCTACGATCTGCATGACGCGGCCTATCGCGCAATCTTCAAGCGCAGCGGACTGAAGTTCGTTGCAGTGGAAGCCGATTCCGGCGCCATGGGCGGTTCGCGGTCGCAGGAATTCATGGTGTACACCGATGCGGGCGAGGACCTGATCGCAAGCTGCCCGGTGTGCGGGTACGCGGCCAATTTGGAGAAGGCCGTTTCACGGCTTGACCCTTTGGACGAGATGGTTGCCACTGGAGATGGCACGCCGGAGCTAGTGTCGACGCCCGGATGCGCTGCTATCTCCGATGTGGCCGAGTTCTTCAAGATTTCGCCGGCGAGCGACATCAAATGCGTGGCCTACATGGTGCTGAAGCGTGAAGCAGGCTCGAAACACAGCGCCGCAAAAGACACGTGGCACGGCGTGGCGGCGTTTCTGCGCGGCGATCACCAGGTAAACGAAACAAAACTCCTCGGAGCGATTAAGGGAGCAGAGCTCCGCACCATGCAGGCGGAGGAGCTTCAGCAGTATTTCAAGGGTCCCGCGGGATTCCTGGGCCCGGTGGGTCTCACCATCAATGAAAAGCCACTGGGCGACGGACTGACTGTGGTCGTGGATAAGTCGCTGGAGGGCCGGAAGAACCTGGTAGCCGGCGCCAACAAGCTCGACTATCACTTGCGCAACGTAGTGCCGGGCCGCGATTTTACCTGGACAGTTCTGGCCGACATTCGCAGTGTGAACGAGGGCGAGGCATGCCCACAAGACAATTGCGGCGGCAAGCTGGTCGTGGGTAAGGCCGTCGAAGTCGGCCACATCTTCAAACTCGGAACAAGGTATACAGAAACCATGGGCGCGCGCGTCCTGGACCCGAATGGCAAGGAAGTAACGCCGATCATGGGCAGCTACGGAATCGGTATCGAACGCATTCTGACGGCTGCGATCGAGCAGTCGAATGACGCGAATGGATTCTGGCTGCCGTCCTCGATTGCACCGTTTACCGTGGTAGTAACGGTGACAAATGTTGCGGACGCGGCACTGCGCGAGGCCGGCGAAACTCTCGCGGCGGAGCTTGAAGCGGCGGGGCTCGACGTGCTGCTTGATGACAGAGACGAGCGCGCGGGCGTCAAATTTAAAGACGCTGACCTCGTGGGGATTCCTTACCGGATCAATGTAGGCAAGAAGACGGCGAGCGGCCAGGTGGAGTTGGTCTCGCGCGCAACGGCGAGTAGTGTGGATGTGGCGATTGCCGAGGTTGTGACACAGGTGAAGCGGCGCGTGCTGGAAGAAAAGCTATTGGATGAAAGTTCCTAATTGTGCGCTCGGTGGTATCGCACCCTGGCACAAAAGGTAAGCCGCAATTGATGGGGTAGTCTCAGGTCCGCGGTTGAGTGTACAGATCGAGATCGTGCGGGAACAAAAGTTCGGATATTTCGTAAATGAATCGAGGGAATGGGGATGGCATTAAAGGTCAGGCTGCAACAACCAAAGATGAAGCTTTCCTGGCCTGGCCTCTCCTGGTCTTCCTGGCTGGTCCGGGGCGTTATTGCTGCCGTTCTTCTCGTTGGAATTGTCGGACTCTCAGTTTTCACCTTCTACTACAACAAGTACGCGCGCATAGTCGATGACCGGCTGAAACAGCCTCTGTTTGCGAACACGGCAAAGATCTACGCCGCGCCGCGCGAGATACGTCCCGGGCAGAAGATCACCGCCCAGCTGATTGCCACCGAATTGCGAGCGGCTGGATACACAGTCGACGGGCTATCGCACCCCTCGCAGATGGGCACGTTTACCGAGGCATCTTCATCGATCACGGTTCACCCCGGCCCTGAGTCATACCACGCGCCGGATGCTGCCACTATCCACACCCGCCAAGGCCGGGTCGATTCGATCACCGATGAACGTGGGCAGTCGCTTTCTAGTTACGAGCTGGAACCGCTGCTGATCACCGGCTTGAGCGACGACGCGAACCGCACAAAGCGGCGGTTGCTGACTTACGATGCGATTCCGCCGAACCTCGTGCAGGCCGTCCTCGCCATCGAAGACCGCAAGTTCTTCGAACATGGCGGAGTGAACTACTTCAGCATGATCAGCTGGGGATGGCACGACGTGATCGGCGACCGCAAGCATCGCGGCGGCGCATCCACGCTGACTATGCAGCTGGCGAAACTGCTATTCCTTGCCGACACCGGCACCATTAAATACAAGGTCACGCAGATCCTCATCACCTTTCACCTGGAGCACCGCTTCACCAAAAAACAGATCTTCGAGGCGTATGCCAACCAGATAAACCTGGGCCAGCGCGGCAGCTTCTCGATTGACGGATTTGGCGAGGCTGCGGAAGCCTACTTCGGCAAGGATGTTCAGCAGCTTGATCTGGCTGAGTGCGCGATGCTCGCCGGCATCATCCAGCGCCCGAATTACTTCAATCCTTTTCGCCATCCCGAGCGAACGATCGAGCGCCGCAACGTTGTGATCGATTCGATGGTCGAGACCGGTGCCATCGACAAGGACCAGGCCGAACGCGCAAAGGACGAGCCACTGCATCTTACGCCCGGCAGCGTAGACGCCAGCGAGGCTCCCTATTTTGTCGATCTTGTGCGCGATCAGCTCGTGCAGAAACTTGGCGATCGCGACTTCAACCGCGAAGGTCTGCACATTTACACGTCGCTTGATCCTGAGTTGCAGCGTATTGCAACGGACGCCGTGAATTCGATCATTCCCCAAATCGACGCGCAGGTGGACAAGCAGCACGCGCGGCAGAAAAAGCTCGGCGAATCGTATGTCTACCCGCAAGTGGCACTGGTGGCGCTCAATCCGCATACCGGCCAGGTACTGGCGCTGGTAGGCGGCCGCGACTACGGCAAGTCGCAGGTGGATCACGCGGTGGCGCACCGTCCGACAGGCTCGATCTTCAAGCCGTTTGTCTACGCGTCCGCATTTCAAACCGCAGTCGAAGGTACCATGCTGCCCGGGCAGAACGCATTGTTTTCGCCGGTTACCATGCTGAACGATCAGCAAGCCACCTACGGCGAAGGCACGCAATACGAGTACACGCCACGAAACTATCAAGGCGAGTTTTACGGCGAGATGACTGCCCGCTTGGCTCTGATGCGATCGGACAACAACGCAACCATCGGCCTAGCTTCCATGGTCGGTTTCGATCGCGTGGCTTCACTGGCGCGGGACGCGGGCATCAAGAGTGCCATGGGTACGCCTTCCATGGCCATCGGCTCTTATGATGCGACGCCGCTGGATATGGCGGGAGCCTATACGGTCTTCTCCAACGGCGGCGTACACATCGACCCGTGGATGCTGGCCAGTGTGCGCACGCCCACCGGCGACGTCATTACGGACTACACGCCGACTACACGGCAGGTCCTCGATCCTCGCGTCGCCTTCCTCACCACTTACATGATGGAGGCTGTTCTGCAAGGCAACGGGCCCGCTGGCTGCAAAGTTGGAGGGCTGGATTATTGCGGAACAGGCGCCGGCGTCCGCAACATGGGATTCACCGCACCGGCCGCGGGCAAAACTGGCACCAGCCACGATGCCTGGTTCGCCGGCTTCACCAGCAGCCTTCTCTGCGTGGTCTGGGTGGGCAACGACGACTATACCGATATCAAGGTTGAAGGCGCCCACGCCGCTGCGCCCATCTGGGCCGCCTTTATGAAACAGGCGATCCAGTTGTCGCAGTATTCCGACACCAACGAGTTCACTCCGCCGGACGGCGTGCAGATTGTGACGCTCGATAAGGTCAGCAATCTGCTCAGCGACGATGCCTGCCCGGAAAGCTACGAGGCTGCATTTCTGATGGGCACCGCACCTACAGATACCTGCGACCACCCTGCCGACCACCGCAACATCCTGCAGAAGATCTTCGGACTGGGCAAACCCGGAAACTAAGCAGTCCGCGACTAGCGTGCAATGCCATCTACATCAGAACCATCTGGCATTGGCTGGCAAACCTGACACCAGAAAGTGACACGCGCGTCCGGACCTTGTAGGCGATGGCGAACCGAAGTGCCACAGCGGCGGCATGGATCACCGGAACGTCCGTAGACCCACAGGCTGTCTTGTGGGCTGCTGCTCCGTGTCGTTCGCCTCTGCTGGCCACGGTAGGTCACGATCGTGTTGCCCGCGTCTTCGAGAACATTGGCGGCGACGAGACGTTTCGCAGTTGCGATCAGTGCGGCGACCTGCTGATCGTTCAGCGCAGAGACAATGCAAAACGGATTCACACTCTCAACGAAGCAGATTTCTGATTTGAAGACGTTCCCAACCCCGGCCAGCACATGCTGATGGAGCAGCACGTCGCCAATCTCTTCGCCGGAGCAAGAGCGAAGACGTGCGGCTGCCGCAATAGGATCGAATTCTTCGCTGAGCACGTCGGCGCCTGCGGGCGGGATACGCTTCTCGCGCACCAGTGCCTCCGCGGTGTAGATGCGCGCGACCGGCACGGTAAAGGCAACGGCCTGGTAATCGCGATTCTCAAGCACGATGCGCATATCCCGGGCCGGCTTCTGCCAGCGCTCGCCGATGCGATAGAGGTGCCACGATCCGTTCATCAGCATGTGAGTGACGAGTGTGGCGCCACCGGAAAGATGGATCAGCAGCCACTTGCCGCGCGATTCAACGCGTTCGACGGTCTGGCCGATGATCGGCGTGTCATCGTGGAAGCGCGTGAGCAGCGGATAATTCGAGCGGAAGCCGGTGATTGGCTTGCCGATAAGTGCACGGCCCACGGAGCGTGCGGTGCGAAAGATGGTATCGCCCTCAGGCATGATCTATTGCAATTCCTCTGTGGCCGAATCGGCGGCGTGAGTGTCGTGATGAATCGGGATGGGAATGCGGCGAAGGTGCAAGCCGAGCGGTCCGGGGTGGAATCCCGCATCCATGAGGAAGCGCGCCATGGGATGCGCGGCGATGGGCTGGCCATTGATAGTAGTGATCAGCACTCCCTGGTGGCTGCCGATTCGCATGCGCTCCTGCCCGCGCGCGGAGAGAAAATGGGAAAGGCCTGAGGCAACCTGCGAGCGCTCCGGCTCGTCGGCCGGAAGAAAGATAAGCAAGTTGGGATTATTTCGCCGCAGCCATGCGACAAGCTGACCGTTGCGAAGGATAACCTCGGCATAGACGGCGCGTGTCAGCACCCGCGGCGCGGATTCAGAGTCCTCATCCATCACCGGCAGATCGGGCCAGCGCAGGACAGAGCCATAGGGATTCGCCGGATCGGTTGCGGCAAGCTGGAGGAATTCCGGCTTCTCTGCAGGTGGTTCGGTGCGAAGTTGCCGCAGCAGATCAACGGCAGCGGGCAGCGCGAATTGTGTAGCGCCCAAACCTGCAACGAAGTATCCACGGCGAATGCGGCCGCTTTCTTCCAACGCTTTCAGCACGTCGTAAACGGCACTGAATCCGCCAGGGATGTTCTCTGCACCAACCGCTTCGCGCGTGAGAACGCCGTAGCGATTGAGCAGTTGCAGGGCGAGGGCATGGCTGGCTTCGGTCGCGGTGAAAGAAGCATGGCCTTGAAAGGGCACGGCTTTAGCCGTGCCGCTCGATGAGCCGAATACTTCGCCGGGCTTTAGCCCCTGAGGGAAGCTCTCAGGGATTCGCTCAGCGGCTAAAGCCTTATCTCTTGGGTCTCCCTTAGCGGCACGATTGAAGTCGCGCCCTTTCAAAGCATCGAATGCGAAATGAAGAGGCAGCAGCGACCAGCGGCCTTGAGCATTCGGCGGAGTAGTGCGCCGCGAGCGGAAGACCATCCCGGTCTGCAGGCGGCGCGGAACCCGGGCACTTTCCGGTCGCGTGATATAGGCCCGCAATGCGTGAAGCGAGTCATTCGTGACGAGGCCGCGCCACACGAGACTCCATAAAGCGTCGATCGATTCGCCAGGATATCCGCCTCCGACTGCCTGATGCAGCGGATCGAAGAAGTTGGCGCCGGTGGACTCAAGCACAGCAAGCAGTTTCTCTTCGCGTTCGGTGAGCGGCTCTGTAATCGGTCGTTGCTGTGCGAGCAATGGCAGCTTGTCCGCGAGAAAAAGAGCGATGCGGCCATCGCGCTCGCCGATGGGATCGATGCCGGCCCACGTGACCTCGCCAGCGGCGATCAGCGTGTCGAGTCCAGCAGGTTCGTATCCGGGAACGCGCGCAGGAAGGATGGATGTTTCAAGCAGCGATGCAGGAATCGGCGCGCCCTGCAGGCTTTCGATGGCGTCGAGCAAGCGCATCGAGATGCGCATGGGAGCTCCGCCGTGGCAAGAGCAGCCCCTGCCAGTGAGAAAGAAACCGGGCCAGCGTGTGCTGCTCGACGGGCTCGACCTCACGACGAAGCTTGGCCAGGGACTTGCGCCGGATCTGCCGCAGAATCTCCATGTCGCACCATTCGCGATGCAGCCCAGGGGCTCCGGCGGATGACGTGTATCCGACGGGGTGTTGGAGCCCGCCCGGACGGAATCCGCCTTCAAGAACGCGACCCTCCAAAGTAAGCTGGCGAAGCGTGTTCTCAATCACCGCAGAATCGAGCGCAAAACGATCGGCGACTTCGCGCAGCGTGAACGGCCCATGGGTGCGGGCGTAGCGACGGACGAGTTCGAGCACCGGTTGCGCCACGGGATCGATGAGCGAGGTGGGCAAGCCGGGCGGCAACGGAATGCCCAGCGCATCGCGATAACGCGCAGCGTCTTCGACCGCGATCAGGCGACGCTCCCCGGTGATGCGCAGTTCGAGGAGGCGGCGCGCGCGCAGCAGGCGGTCGAGTGATTCAAGCAGCGCGTGGTCGGCTACACGTCGAGCCAGTTCATCGCGTGTCAGATCGCCAAGCCGCAGGAGCAGGTCGTGTATACCGTCGGCAGAATGGGCTCGGTACGATTCGACAAGGCATTGCGCCGTTTCTTCGACCTCGGCGATGGCGTCGGCATCAAGCAGTTCGCGCAGATCGGCTTCGCCAAGCAACTCCCGCAGTTGGTCCTGGTCGATCGTCAGCGCTTGCGCGCGGCGCTCGGCCAGTGGCGCGTCGCCATCGTAGACGAAGTTAGCCACGTAGCTGAAAAGCAGCGATGAGGCAAACGGCGAAGGCTTGTGCGTTTCGACAACGTGAACGCGAAGCTGGCGCTGCTCGATGGCGCGAAGAGTTTCGATGAGCGCCGGCATATCGAAGACATCACGCAGACACTCGCGGTAAGCCTCAAGCAGTAATGGAAACGACGGATAGCGCGAGGCAACACTCAGCAAGTCGTAGGACCGCTTGCGCAGTTGCCACAGGGGCGAGCGCTGATCGGCACGGCGTCGAGGCAGAAGCAATGCGCGCCCAGCAGCCTCGCGAAAGCGGCCCGCGAACAGTGCGGTCGAGCCAAGCTGACGCAGAACCATCTGCATCGCTTCGGCGGATTCAATGAGAATCCAATCGGGATCGGGCGGTTCGTCGGTATCGGGAAAACGAAGAACGAAGCCATCGTCGCCCCAAAGCGTTTCAACCTCTGGCCCCCCGGCAGCGCGGATGCGCGCGCTGATGGCCATCGCCCACGGGATATGAATACGGCTACCAAAAGGCGTCAGCACACAGACGCGCCAATCGCCGAGTTCATCGCGGGTCCGTTCAATCACAATCGTCCGGTCGTCGGGAACCTGCCCGGTTGAGGCTTCCTGGTCGGCCAGGAATTGCAGGAGATTTTCGGCAGCACCGGGGTCGAGATCGTGCTCGGTGACAAGGCGCGTGAGAGCAGCAGGTTTGGGCAGCGCGCGAACTTCGCGGATCAGCGCGCCGATGCGTCTGCCAAACTCCAGCGGACGCCCCGGTCCATCGCCCTTCCAAAATGGCATTTTGCCCGGCTCGCCAGGAGCAGGAACCACAAGGACGCGGTCGTGGGTGATGTCTTCAATGCGCCACGTCGAGGCTCCGAGGATGAAGGTTTCGTTGGGATGTGACTCGAAGACCATCTCCTCGTCGAGTTCGCCAACGCGGATGGATTTGCCCTCGGTGTGGGCGAGAAAGACGCCATAGAGGCCACGATCGGGGATGGTCCCGGCGTTGAGGATGGCGAGTCGGCCCGCACCTTCGCGAGCTGTGACGACATTGCGAATGCGATCCCATGTGAGACGGGGACGCAGTTCGGCGAACTCATCGGAGGGGTAGCGGCCGCTCAGAAGATCGAGAACTCCGTCGAAAGCGGATCGGGTGAGGGCGCCGAACGGGGCCGCTCGACGGACCAGATCATAGAGGGCGTCGACGTGGACTTCCGGCTTCGGCTCTTGTTCGACAGACTCGTATTCGGAAACTGGACGGGGTTCTTGCTCTCCCACCCTCGAGGCTGAAAAGCGTTGTGGGGATGGGGCACCCAGGTTGTGGGAACGAGAAGCTCCAATTCGGCGCTTGAGTGATTTGGGGCGGGTCGGAGGTTTGTAACCCGGCGGGTGGGCGACGATGGCGACCAGTTGCTGGCAGAGCACGTCCAGAGGATTTCGCGGAAAGCGGGTCGACTCGATGTGTCCTTCATGCATGGCTCGGGTGACGGCGGCACAGGCCACGAGGTCGGCCCGGTATTTCGGAAACAGCACGCCCTCGCTAACGGCATCGACAGAGTGCCCGGCGCGGCCAATGCGCTGCATGCCACTGGCCACGGAAGGCGGCGCCTCGATCTGGATAACGAGGTCGACCGCGCCCATGTCGATACCGAGTTCAAGGGTAGACGTAGCGCAGAGAGCCTTGATCTGCCCGGCCTTCAACTGCTCCTCGATCACAGAGCGCTGGTAGGCGGCGAGTGAGCCGTGGTGGGCGCGCGCAATCGCCTCACCGGCAAGATCATTGAGCGAACCGGCCAGGCGTTCGGCCACCTGGCGGCTGTTAACGAACAGGATCGTGGAATGGCGTTCGCGAATGAGTTCGAGGAGACGGGGATGGATTGCGTTCCAGATGGAAACGCGACGCGGCGTTTGCGAAGCAGGTCCGGAAGGGATTTCCTCCATGGTCTGCAGCCGCGCCATATCCTCAACTGGAACCTCAATTCGCAGCTTTAACTGCTTGCAAGCAGAGGTATTGATGATGGTGACGGGACGAAAGCGAATCGGAGTTTCGGTTTCGCCACTAGTCAGCGAAAGGTTGCCGGCGAGCAGTTCGATTTGATTCGATGTGTCTCGCGCAGTCGGCTGTGCAAGCGCCTGTGAATCCACACTGGCCAACCCAACTTCTCTGCCATCATCATCTTGATATTTCTCTTTCGTATCAATAGTTTGCAATCCTAGACTTAAAGTTTTGTTTTGTATCTCTTCGCTATGGCTTTTGACGAGGATCGGCGTCGAAGAAGCGACCTCAATCCCGCCAAGGAACCGCGCCACCTCTTCCAGCGGCCGTTGCGTAGCGGAGAGGCCGATCCGCTGGAGCCGTCGTCCCGCGAGCGCTTCAAGCCGCTCCAGAGTTAGAGCAAGATGGGCTCCTCTTTTGGTGGGAACCAGGGCATGGATTTCGTCGATGATGACCGTGTCAACCGTGCGCAGAGCTTCAGCAGACTGCGAAGTCAGCAAGAGATAGAGCGACTCCGGCGTTGTAATCAAAATCTCGGCAGGATCGCGGCGGAAGCGGGCCCTCTCCTGCTGCGGCGTGTCGCCGGTTCGAACGCTGATGACCGGGTCGTGAAAAGGAACGCCCTTGCGACGGGCCATGTTGGCAATGCCGGCCAGCGGAGATCTCAGATTGCGCTCGACGTCCACGGCCAGGGCTTTCAGTGGCGAGACGTAGACGATCTTGCAGCCCTTCTTCTCATCGCTCACGTCATGCAGCATGAGCCGGTCTAGGCACCAGAGGAAGGCTGTCAGTGTCTTTCCGGTCCCGGTAGGGGCAAGGATTAGTGCGCTCTCTCCGCGAGCGATTACGGGCCAGCCTAAGCGCTGGGGCGCAGTTGGCTCGTCAAAGACAGCCTGAAACCACTCCGCGGTCACAGGGTGAAAGCAGGCAAAAGCATCAGTCTCAGGGGCCGGCTTGGGAGGATGGGGAGACATCTTTTCCTTTGACGCCCTTAGAGGATAGCGCGGTCCGACGGGAAAGAAAAGGCGAAGAAAGAGTCGGCTTCGTCTATCGTCGTCCTGCCGCCGCTGCTGAATTCGTGGGGTCCGCACCGGTCCAGCTGACGTCGGCGGTGGGGCCGTAGGTCGCGGGGACGTCGCGACCGAGCAGCCGTAGAAAGACGGTGAGTTGGGTGCGGTGATGCGCGGTGTGAAGCACTCGACGCCAGAATACCCAGATACGCTGGCGCTGGACATCGAAGAATGGGACTATTTCCATCCACCAGCTTTCCTGCTGTCGGGCAAAGAAGCCGAGACGCGCGACCACCAATTCGACGAACCGGTTTGTTGCGCTGTCGATGGTGAGGGCCGCGGGCAATACCTGGTCTGGAGCGGGCTCAGGGGTGCCAAGGAATTCGCCGAAGAACCGGCGCTCGGAAAGGAGTTGGTGGCTGAGAATCTGGCCGACACTGCTGGAACGAACGTGCGGTTTGTACTCGAGGTCGGCATCGGTGAACTGCTTCCAGGTGGAGGCGACCTTGTTGGATTCGCTGACGTAGGTGTCGATCAGGTGCTGGAAGATCGGGTTCACAGCGCGGGGTATGGAAGACTCGGGGATAGCGATCCAGGGGTAGTTCATGCGGCCTCTCCTTGTTACCACGTGTTCGAGTACGTCTTTCATCGAGATGAGCGTCGAGCGACTGGCGATTCCGGGACCTTTGAGGAATCGTCCAAGTGCAAATTGTGACACTACGCGAAGTCGCACATCAGAGACGGCGGCAAGGCATAAGGCGCTGCTAGGATTCGATGCAGGAGCAAGTTACGTGCGCGAGCATCTGGCTACGCTGCTGAACGACTTCAGAAAAAACAAACACGAGATCGCAATCGTGCGCTACCAGGGCGTCCGCCGCAGGGTCACAACCTATGGCGCGCTTGCCACGATGGCCGGTAGGTTCGCGGCATTTCTCGAGGATCGCGGCATTGGCATGGGTGACCGCGTGCTGCTATGGGGCGAGAACAGCGCGGAGTGGGTGGCGGCGTTCTATGGCTGCATGCTGCGAGGGGTTATAGCGGTTCCATTGGACGCATTCGGGAGCGCGGAATTTGCAGCGCGTGTTGCGGCGGACGTGAAGCCGAAGCTGGCGGTAGGGGATGCCAGGTTGCTGCGTAGACTGCAGGGATCAGAGTTCAGGGATCAGAGTTCAGAAACATCCTCGGTAGTCTTTGAGGACTGGCCTGCTTCCCTTCCCACGCGCGAGGCCGCAGCGATAGGCGGACTCTCGCCCGAGACGCCGTTGCAGATTCTGTTTACTTCGGGGACAACCGGAGATCCCAAGGGTATCGTCCACACGCATGGCAATGTGCTCGCGAGCGTGGGGCCGATTGAGGAAGGTGCGCAGAAATATCTGCCATACGAGAGATTCTTTCATCCGCTACGGATCCTCCATACGTTGCCGTTGAGTCACGTTTTCGGGCAGACGATGGGTCTCTGGATTCCGCCGATCTTTGCCGCCGAGGTGCACTTTGAAACCCGTCTGGTGGCGCCCCGCCTGGTGGAGACGATCAAGCGGGAACGGATTTCAGTGTTGGCCGCGGTGCCACGCGTCATGGCCCTGCTGATGACGCACCTTGAGAACAGCACGCCGGGACTAACGGAGCGTGTGGCGACTTCAAAAGGAATGAAGGCATGGAAACGCTGGTGGTTTTTCCGCGACGTCCATCGGACCCTTGGCCTCAAGTTCTGGGCGCTGGTCTCGGGCGGAGGTGCGCTTGCCGGACCGCTGGAGCAGTTCTGGAACGCGCTCGGACTTGTTGTGGTGCAGGGATACGGCATGACGGAGACGACGGCGTTGATCACGCTGAATCATCCCTTCCACGTGGCCAGCGGGACAATCGGCAAGCCGTTGCCAGGACGGGAAGTGAAGATCGGACCCGATGGGGAGGTGTTGGTGAAGGGTCCGATGATTTCGACCGCAACCTGGAGCGGTGGACAGCTTCGTCAGTGTGATGACGAATGGCTGGCAACCGGCGACCTGGCTCAGGAACAGGCAACCGGAGAGTTGCGCTTCATGGGACGCAAGAGCGAGACCATCGTTACCGCTGCCGGCGTCAACGTGCATCCCGAGGACGTGGAAGCCGTACTCGAAGATCAGCCTGAGATTGCGGCGAGCGCGGTGGTCGCAGTGGAGACCGCGTCCGGACCTGAACCTTGTGCTGTCCTCACGATCCGCGGTGATGAAAAGCAGGCTGCGGCAGCAGTCGATCGGGCCAATACGCGCCTCGCGGATTTTCAACGGGTGCGGCGATGGATGGTGTGGCCTGAGCCCGATCTGCCGAGAACATCGACTGGTAAGGTTAGGAGAAAAGCCGTTGCCGATTGGGTCGCAGGACGTTCGAGCGAAATTGCGGCATCCGCAAACGGAGCCAGCCCACGGGCAAATTCCCGTGGCGTGGACTGGCTGTATGCGCTGGTTGCGGAGATCGCAAACGAGCGACCGGCGGGCGGAGATGAGCTGCGCCTGAACGAAGACTTTCATCTCGACAGTCTGGGGCGCGTACAACTCGCAGCCGCATTGGAAGAGCGATTGGCGGGCGCTTTGGAGGAAGGCGCGGTGGACGCGGCGAAAACGTTGGGAGACTTGCGGCAGTTCGTCGGGGCGGTTCGCAGATCTGAGTCCGCAATCCAGACTGCACCTGATGCTGCCGTTGGAGTTGAGTCTGTCAGTAGAACTGGTTCCCTGTCCGCTCAACCTTCCCCATCGTCTTCCCAAATTGGAACCTCCGGCGGCCCTGACGATTCGGCAATTGCCACGGTCCCCGCGTCTCCCATGCGTCTTCCCGCGCCCGGGGTCGAGAAAGCTGAATTTCGTTATCCGCGTTGGCCATGGTCGAAACCAATGCAGTGGCTCCGCTCGGCATTTGTGGAGCTGATTGCACAGCCGTTTGTCTGGTTCCTGGGAAATCCTCGTGTGTCGACGCCGAGCGATCTCCGATCCGACGAACCCATGCTGATCATCTGCAATCACGTGACCGCATACGACGGTGCGTTGGTGGAGTACGCCCTGCCGGGTCGCGTGCGGCGCTGGACCGCAGTCGCTATGCAGGGCGAGATGCTGGAGGACTTCCGGCATTTCCGCAATCCCGACACTGGGCACTTCATGCTGTTTGGGCCGGCAGCATACTGGCTGGTGACCGCGCTATACAACGTCTTCCCGCTGCCGCGACGAAGGGATTTCCAGAGAAGCTTTGCACACGCCGGTGAGGCGCTGGACCGGGGGTATAACGTGCTTGTGTTTCCTGAAGGCACGCGATCGGCAGCAGGTCAGCTCGCGCCGTTCAGGCCGGGAATCGGGCTGCTGGTCAAACAGGCTCATGCGCCCGTGCTCCCCGTGGCAATTCTTGGATTGGGCGAATTGAAAGCCAAGGGACGTGGTTGGTTCCGCTCAGGGAAGATAGAAGTGAGGGTCGGAGAACCGCTGCGCTTCAGCCCGCTGGATAGCGAAGCGACGATCACACAAGCTCTGCAGGCAAAGGTAGAAGGTTTGATGGAGGCCTCAGCTCTGCGCGGCTGATTCTTCTTTCGAACCCGATGCGCTTTCTTGAGTCTGCGTTACATAATATTCGTGCGGCGCACCGCGATGGCCCTGGCAGCGAGCAAACAATTCGAGCCCAAGCGCAGTGGGCGTGAGATTCGCGTCCTGTTCGAAATTGAAGTATTTTGACTTGACCCTCGGTTCCAGCAGCCCGAGGTTCGCGAGTTGAAAGATGTTGCGATCGATCTTCATCAGATCGTGCGCGCCGGCGATGTGAGCCAGGTCCTGCGCAGAGCAAATAAGCGGCTGAGCAGAAACTGCGCCGGAGGTTGCGAAAACCTTTTGGGACTTGGTGCACGCCGTGGTGAAAAGGCGGCCATCGATAGTGGCGAGTTCGCAGAGCAAATCGATGTAAGGAAGATTCGACTCGTCATCGCCCACCATGGTGCAGGCGGTGGCGAGGATGCCGGCCCAGAGCTGTTGTGTAATACCGTCTTCAGCCCATGAGCCGTCCTTGACGACACGCATGACAACGCTTTGCGGCGCGCGGAGCCGGTCAAAATCACGCTCGGCCGCGAGCATAGCCTCGGCCCGATGGGTAATGCCGATCGCACTTGCGATGCGCAAATTGCTTAGGCCCTCGCGAAACAGGAGCTTCAGCTCCTGCGTCGCCGAAGGACAGATGCGGCGGAGAAAGGCAAGCGAGCGGGCAAGACGAAATTCGCTCAGAATGTCTTCGGCTTCAATCAGTCCGTCGGTCTTCCATAGCCACAGGTCCATACATTCAGGAAGGACGAACGTCAGGCCCATGCCATCCTCATCCCAACGCACTGCCTTGGTTTCGAGGGTCACTTGATTCTCGGCGGAATCATCGGCCAGCTCCGGATAAACAAGGCGAACTGGATTAATCTCGCCTTGGGGCCAACGTTCACGCGTAACCAGGTACATACCGGTCGAGCTGATGTTTTTCACAATGTCCAGGCCCGGCGAGGTTCCGGTCCAGTGAATGGCTTCGAGACCGGGTACAGCGCGTCGCTCGGCGCGAGGCTCCTGGGAGCGTTCCGGCGGAAATGTCTTTTCGAACCAGCTCTTCAGAGACCTCATGCTGCCCTCCTAACTTTGCCGCGCTTTGAAGAGAAGAGCTGACGGAGCCTCCGCCCCCGTGAACTCGTTCCCAATAGTGAATTGTTCCTGACTGCATCCTACTCTCGCAATTCCCGCTTCGTAACGGGAGGTAATTACTTAGGCAGCAGGCTTGGCCGGGAGCTTGGGAGGAGTTCTCTGTCTTAAGATCTCAGTCGCTGGCGGCAGCCAGACCCGTGTCCGACTTGAGACAATTCTCACAATCCGTGTTGCACGCGATGAATCACAATCACCCCCGCGATGCAGCATCCCATCAGAAACGAAGATGCCACGAACGCCGCCCGCAGCGGGCTCGCGGGATAGAATCGGCGGTGGCTGCGAAATGTGACCGCTATATCCCTTGGGGTGCGGGCAGGCTGCCAACCTTGCAGCCCGCGCCTGATTTCCAGCACCATTGCGACTTCAAGCAGGCAACAGCAGCCGGCGCTCAGCAGGCTGCCCCCCGCAAAGAAATCCGTCAGCAGGAGTAACGACACAGAATCCTCGCAGCAGTTCGCCGTACAACGATCAGCTTCCACGGTCGGGATGATTCCATTATCCAACGTACCCTGGGTCGTCTAGACCCAAAAACCGCCTTTGGTGCCCAAAGTAACGTCTGCCAATACCACAAAAGTGGCATATTGGGGAGTAAGATTGTCATTTGTACGGAGCTTCGGGCGCCGCTCGGAATCAGGTTTCGCAACAGGTCCATCTCCTCATCCCCGAACCTACGTGCCTGCACAGAACAGCGTCTCCGAGGGTTGCATGAATTCAACGACCTCCCAGTCCGAAAATGCCGCCGTGCCAGATCGCCGCCGGGCCGAACGCAGGAATTCACCCTCACTTGCCGCCTATCACTGGAAAGGGCTGAGTCCGCGTCAAAACAGCGTACGCGACATCAGTGCGACTGGTGCTTTCCTCGTGACACAGGAGCGTTGGGAACCGGGTGCAATCATCGCCCTCACATTGCAACGCAGCGGACCCCCTGAAAAGGACAACAGCTTCTCCATCCAGGCCAGGGCGGTGCGTTGGGACGACCAAGGTGTGGCAATCTCGTTTGTCTTGCCTCCGGGAGCCGATCTCCGCCTCTGGCAGAGTCCGCTCAAGAGCGCAGCCGAGCAGAATGAACCGGAAGACATCCTGCGCGAATTTCGTGTAGCCCAGGCTATCTCATTTCTGTCGCGCATATCGCCCGAAACTACGAAGTTAGTCAGCACCCTTCTGCACGAAGAACTGAGTAATTACCGCCTTGAAAACGCGGTCGAGATTGCTCTGAAAGCGGAGAAGATGCTCGGCGGGGCAGTCGAAGGCGACAACCTGCGTGCGCAACCCCATGTTGCGATGCGAATCCTCGACGGCGGATCCTGGTCCTCCGACGACAAGTGGGTGCTGCAGTTCTGGGCCGGCCTTCTAGCTGCTTCTTGCACCCCGAAAGGTGGCGACGACTCGAGCCTTGCCTTCGTTGAGTTGCTGAGCCAACTCAAGGTACTTCACTTGCGTATTCTCTCCGCAGCTTGCACCAAGGCAACCAAGCTCATTACCGGCCCCGGCATGATCTCCACGCGTCCTCTGAATTGGAAAGCTGCTGATCTCATCAAGTTTTCCGGTTCGCACGATCTGATCAAGCTTGACCGGGAACTGAACTACATGGCTGATCTCGGAGTCATAGCACCCAGGGAGCAGTCCGGATTCTTCCAGCAGATGACCGACACGACGGTTGCACCGACCGGTCTCGGGCTGGAACTCTACGCTCGCTGCAATGGCCACCGGGGGACGGCGCAAGTTTTCTACGGAGTTCCGCTTACCCTAGCCGGCGCTCTCGCCCTCGAGCAATAATTGCCCGCATCTGATCACGGACAAGCGTGAGCAGGTTACACGCTCCTTCCTCGGTCCAAATCAGGTTCACCTTCAACCACCTGTTTCCCTCGCGAATCTTTCCCAATCAACCGTGACGAAAGACACAAATGGCGGCACAGCGCGCTTTGTAAAATCCGCTGCATTAAGACATTTGACTGCTTAGCGCCATTCGGCCCATTGACTTCGATGCGATGGGCGACTTGGCGTGCCATGCCGTCGATGCCGACCGTGCCGAGAGGGATTGTTGAGCTCAACCAGAAAATGGTTTCGTTTGCCCTTCGTTCATCGTCCCCGCGCAGAACGCCGCGAATCGCCGGCCCTGGCTGCAGTCTACTGGGATGGCTCGAATCCGCGGCAGAGCTTTGTTGCAAATATCAGCGCTAGCGGCGCCTATCTCTATACAAATGAACTCTGGAACCCGGGCGATATCCTCTCGTTAACGCTCCAGCGATCAGGTGTTCTTGAGACCGTCAGCCATCGCCGTTTCACTGTACAGGCCAAAGTCATTCGTCGCGATCGTGAAGGCGCTGGTGTGGCCTTTCTCATGCCGCGTGGTGCAGACCTGCGACTATGGCAGAGCGACGTCAAGGCTGACGTGCCCCAGACCGAACCTGAAGACGTGGTGCGCGAATTCCGGCTTGCGGCAGCCATTGCATTCATCGATCGGGTTGCACCGGATGCAACCGATCAAGCCAGGCTCCTGATGCGCAATGGGCTCAGCAACTTTCGTCTTGAAAGCGCTACCGAAATCGCACTGCACGCGGAGGAGCTACTCGCACTCGAGAATGACAGCGCACCGCTTCGCGCTGAGCCCACAGTTGTCCTCCGCATCCTCGAAGATGGTTCCTGGGCTGAGACCGATTGGATTCAGCACTACTGGGCTGGTGTCCTGGCTACAGCCTGCGCGGCCGATGAATTCCCGCAGCGTGATCTGAAGTCGGTGTCTTTGCTCAGCCAGATCACAACCATTCAGGCCCGTATCTTCGCCGGTTCCTGCACTCTTGCTGTCAAGTCTGTGGATAAGGACGGACGCCTATCAGTTCGTTCGCTCACTTGCTCCTCAGAGAAACTCGTACAGATTGCCGACACTCATGATCGTGTACACATCGAACGCGACATCCAGCACCTTGTCGAACTTGGCCTGATCGAGAGGAGCGTGAAATGGAATTCCTTCTCGCTTCTTGATCTGGCTGCGATTACTCCAACGCAACTGGCTCTCGAACTCTACGCTCGTTGCCACGGTCATCGCCGGGATGCGGGAGCCTTCTACGCCCCTTATTCGGAAGCAGGACGCGGGCGACCCTCCCAAATCAAGCCGGGATTGGAAGTTGACCAGCAAACCGGCTATCGGGGCCGGTAGTGGCACGTGCCACCCGAAAGAACCGTTGTCCAAAGGGAACGGTCGGGAGGCTGTTCGGCAGCGCCGAGAAAAAGGTAGCCGTCCGACGCGATGAGGCGGTGCACCGCGGTGAGCAACGCACGCCGCGTCTCCAGCGAGAGATAGAGCATCACATTCCGCATGAAAACAACGTCGAAATGCTCCTTGTACGGCAGAGCAGCGCACAAATTTGCCTGGCTGAAAGTGCAGAGTTCAGCGATTTCAGGTTTGACGATCCAGTCCTCGCCAGCACGATCGAAATAGCGCACGAGAAGCCGTGCCGGAAGCCCGCGATTCATTTCAATGCGGTGATAACGTCCCTGGCGCGCGCGCTCTACGACCTCGGAGCAGATATCGGCTGCCTCAACGCGGATATTCCAGCCGGTCAGATGTGGAAAGTGTTCTCGTAAGAGGATGGCGAGCGAGTACGCTTCCTGGCCGGTGGAACTGGCCGCACTCAACAAGCGCAACTTCCGGCTTGCGCGGCGAGCTTCGACGACTTTGGGCAACACCTCGGTTCGCAGCAGATCAAAGGACCGGCTATCGCGAAAGAAGCTGGTTTCGTTAATGGTCATTGCCTCAGCAACCGCGCGCTCCAGTTCGGGGCTCTTGGCTCGCCGCAGAAGGTGGACGAGTTCATCAAGCCGCGACATGCCCTGCCGATGAAGGACGCCGACCAGGCGCGATTGGAAGAGATGGTCGTGCGAAGGCTCCAGCACATTCTGCGAATACTGGAAAACCAGCTCCCGGAGATAGGTGTAATCAGGCGCCGGAGTCGAACTCATCGTTGGACCGCCGGTTCGCCAAGGTCGCGCAGTCCTCCGCCGGCTCGGCTCGCAAGGCGAAGAATTTCAGAAGCGATGGCAGGCAAGGGCATCACGCGCTGCGCGAGGCCAGCCCTGGCAACCACCCCCGGCATGCCCCAGACAACGCTGGTAGCTTGATCCTGCGCAAGAATCGTGCCGCCTTGAGCGCGAATGATACGACACGCGGCGAGGCCGTCGGAACCCATGCCCGTGAGCACCACGGCCAGTGTGGCGGGACCAAAGATCGCGGCCGCAGAGCGGAAGAGAATATCAACTGCCGGGCGGCAATGATTTTCAAGCGGGCCCTGGTGCAGATGCAGGGTGGGAGGAGATCCGGCGTGACAAGGCGGAAGAACCTCCATATGCCAATTGCCGCGCGCCAGGTAAATGTTGCCAGAGATGATGGGTGCGCTGTCCGTCGCTTCCCGAACCTGGATGCGGCATCGCTGGCTGAGACGCTCGGCAAGCGGTCCCGTGAACACCTCGGGCATATGCTGAACGATCAGAATGGGAAGTGGGAAATGTGGCGGAATCGCGGAGAGGAGAACTTCAAGAGCAGCCGGGCCCCCGGTTGAGACGCCGATGACCACCACCGATGGTGGGGTTGAAGAAGACCTGGTAGGTTCCGGCGGGATTGCCGTGGCTACAAAACGCGCCGTTTCCCCAACCGCAGTGACGGTCAGGGCCTGGATCTTGGGAAGCAGTTCTTGTGCAAGAGCGCGGAGCGCATGTTCGCGATCAGAGTAGCCGCTTGGCTTGGCCACGTAGTCCGATGCTCCGCAACCGAGGGCCTCGATGGTGACGCGGGCGCCACGCTGCGTGACCGCACTGACCATCACCACAGGTATGCGGTAGGCACGAGTGCGTAACGCGCGAAGAGTCTCAAGGCCGTCCATGTTTGGCATCTCGACGTCAAGCAGCACCAGATCGGGGCGCACTGATTCGATTGCTTGAAGCGCAGTAGCGCCGTCGACCGCGGTCCCGGCAATCTCCAGAGATGGATCCGCGGAGATCACGGAGCGCAGCAGGCTGCGAGTCACGGCAGAGTCGTCAACAATAAGGATGCGGGTGCGGCGGCCGTGCGCCATCGGTCATCCCTCCGTGAGCCCGAGCATGGTCAGTTTTTCGGTGAGGGCTTCTTCGCCAAAGGGCTTCATCAGATATTCATCGGCGCCGGAATCAAGAGCCCTAATGATGAATTCGTTCTCGGCTTCAGTCGTGACCATCATGACCTTGAGGTCCCTGAACCCTTCTGCACGCAACGCAGTGAGCATCTCAAACCCATTCATGACAGGCATATTCCAGTCGATAAGGGCGAGGTCGAAGCCCGCGCCTGATTTCAGTTGATCCATGCCGGCCAGGCCGTCGCCAGCCTCTTCGCAGGCGATTCCTTTCTCTTCAAGGAGGCCGCGAAGGAAGCTTCGAACAAAACGGGAATCGTCAACAATCAAAGCGCGCATACGATCTTCTCCAGATTAGGCCGCCTGCGCCTCAACCAGGTACAGGGGGTCGAGACGGGTAGGATCGAGGACCACCAGCAGTCCGTTTTTCAACTTGTATGAGCCGGTGAAGAGTTTTTTCCTGCTTTCGTCGAGGGTCGAGGGATTGGCTTCATAATCTTCAGGCGAAACAGTCAGCACTTCGCCGACGGCGTCCACCAGCACCCCGAAACTGCCGCCGGGACCTTCAAGCACGAGAATGGGCTGAGCGCGGTCCAGCGGCACCAGACCAAGCAGGTGGCGAAGGCTCACAGTTGTGAGAACATCGCCGCGATAGTGAACCAGGCCGCCGACAAACCGCGGTGCAAGAGGAACAGCCTGCGGACGAACTGAGCCCACGATTTCCAGAATGTGGCTGATAGGCAAGCCGAACAGTGAGTCACCCACCTGCGCCGAACACATTTCAACTGGCGCAGTGACAGAATTCCTTCCGTGATGTGATGCTTTCAGTAAAGCGCTCATGAAAACGCCTCGGCAAATCGGCTGGAATGTGCGCCAGTGGCGGAAACTGGAAGTGCAGGAACTTCGGCGAGATCGACCAGGCCCGTGACGCGATCTTGGAGCAGCGTCACCCTCTCGGTTCGACGGCCGCTGCCCGCTTCGAACAGGTCGGCACCGGCAGTCACATCGAGTACATGCGAGACCACAAAGCCTACATGGCGATCGCCGTCGCGACAGACCACGACCACAATCTGGGCTCCAGAGTCAGGCTCAGCCGCGGACAGTAAGCCAGGGGAGTCCTCGACGGGAAGAATCTGCCCCTGGAAGTTGAGCACCGGACGAACGCCTATGTACTCGATGCGCGAGATGGGAAGTTGTTCAATGCGAAGTACGTCGTTCAGGGAGACAGCAGCGCGCCGTCCGCAAATGTCGACCAACAGATAATCGGCTGCGTTGATGTCCGGCACGACCGAAGCATCAATGACCACGTCGGATTCCGTTTCTTCGAGGGCGATGCCCGCACGAGTTGCAATGGCCGTTGGGTCAAGGATGAGCGCCAGATTGCCGCTGCCAAGCACCGTGGCCCCTGAGTATAGGCCGATTCCTTTAAGAGCGGCACTTAGCGGCTTCACAACAATCTCTTCGGGCTCGGCGAGGCCGTCCACTACCAGTCCGAAGCGGCGGCCGTCAGCCTCAAGAACTGCGATGTAACTCTCGCTCGGGTCGCTGCGGTCATTTGCCAGGCCTGGAACCAGGAGACGATTGAGAAACACCAGTGGAAGCAGACTGCCGCGAAGGCGATAAAGAGGCGCATTTTCAATCCATTCAATCTCAGAGGCAGCCTTGGGCTGCGAGAGGTGAACCAGTTCAGAAAGCGCTGCCTGGGGAAGGGCGAAACTCTGGCCGACGCTGCGGACGATCAGCGCTGGAATGATGGCAAGTGTCAGCGGAATGCGCAAGCGCAGAGTCGTGCCTTTGCCGGGACCCGAATCGAGCTCGACCTTGCCGCCAATTCTTTCAACGTTGGTGCGGACCACATCCATCCCCACTCCGCGGCCGCTCACGTTGCTGACAGCCGCAGCGGTGGAGAACCCTGGCAGGAAAACAAGTTGCAGAAGTTCCCGCTCAGATTGCTGCGCAACGCGTTCAGCGGAGATGAGGTTGCGCTCGATCGCCTTGTCGCGCACCCGGTCGACAGAGATGCCCGCTCCATCGTCCGCAATTTCGATGATGACGTGGCTGCCTTCCTGGAACGCACGAAGCCGCAACACACCTTCGGGGTCTTTGCCCGCCGCAATCCGTTCTTCCGGCGGTTCGATACCGTGATCCAGTGCGTTGCGCACGGCGTGTGTCAGCGGGTCTTTGATTGCCTCGAGCAGGCTTTTGTCCAGTTCCGTTTCCTGGCCTTCCATTTCCAGGCGCACACGGCGGCCCAAGGACTGCGACAAGTCGCGGACCATGCGCGGAACTTTGGAGAAGACATTCGAAACCGGCTGCATGCGGGCCTTCATCACGGACTCCCGCAGATCCGCCGTCACCATGTCGAGCCGGCGAGAGAGTTGCGTAAGACTGGGAACAATGGCGCAGGCCTGCAGAACCTGGTTGCGGGTAAGCACCAGTTCGCCCACGAGATTCATCATGCGATTCAGCAGGTTCACGTCGACCCGCAGCGTGCTTTCGGCAGCAGCGACCTGCAGAACTTTTGCCGGCTTCGATTTCTCGGGCTCGCCCAACGAAACGATAGATGCCGGCGGCTTCGAAGGGGTTTCCGGAACAGGAGGAACCACCGGTGCTTGCGCCTCAATAAGCTGTTTCGGATTGGGGTCCGGAACAGTGTTGGTGTTGCGTAAACCTGAGGCGCGCGCTGAACGGGAGCGAGCAATCTTTTTTCGCGGCTGGTGCGAGGTGGGAATCTCCGCGATCTTCACGGATTGCGCAGCAGGCGCGGCCTGAAGTTCAGCGATACGCCGGATGAGGTCGGCGTCGTCTCCACCGCCTTCGGTGTCCTCGACCTCGATGCCGCGAAGAATGAGACGAAGTGCATCCAAAAGTTGCAAAAGTGAGGTGACGATGGGGACTGTAGCTGAGAGTTTTCCATCGCGCAACAAACCAAGGAGGTTCTCACCAGCGTGAGCCAGCTTCTCGAGACGTTTGTAACCGAGAAATCCTGTGGTGCCTTTAATCGTGTGAACCGAGCGAAATATCTCCGCGAGGAGCGCGGCGTCACCCGGTTGCTTCTCGAGATCGGTGAGGCAGCGTTCCATCCGGTCGAGCCCTTCCTGGCTCTCGATCAGGAACTCTCGTGTCAGCTCGTCCATCACGCATTTTTCCTGCCGCCCCGATTGGAGTTCCGGTGCGCGCACAAGGGATTTATCGGATGAGCGCGAGGAGACTTGAGAAGAACGGTTTGGAGCCGCTAATTCTCTGTTGGCGGGTCGATGTGGTCGATTACCAAAATCTCAATAGAGCCTTTGCCGGATTTGAGTTCAAGGCCTAACTGCTCTTTGACTGCGGTGAAGACCGAGGGCCCGGTGTCAGGCGCGGAGGATGTTTCGGTACTTGGTAGGGCGAGACGGGCATCGTCAGGCGCGAATTTGAGATTGATGGTGTAGTTCCCCTGCAGCCCAGTCTTATCGACGACGATGCGACCTGTGTAGCGGTAGAGAATCTCTGCGAGATCGGCCATGGCGTGCGAACTGCTGGTGATGTCGATCGTTACGCTCCCAGCGCGTCCGGTTGTGTCGATGTGTTTGCTCGTCTCCTCGACTGGAGAGAACTTTGGACCTTTCCTTGTGATGACAAGGTTATAAACCGGAAGATCACGGTTCTCGAAGTGCGCGGCAAGACGAAAACGGTCCGCGAGGAGCGCCCGCACCATTGTCAGCAGCTGAGTCTTGGCACCGCTGTATGGCAACGCTGCCAGCTGTTCGGCAAGTCCCGTATCGGACTTGCCTTCGATGTCGTATTTCGAAGATTTGGCCCAGGCCGGCGCGCCCAGGATGCGGGAATCGGGCAGAACGTAAGCATATTGAAGCAACTGCATGGGCGTTGCATTGATGGCGACGAAGTGACCATGGTCCGCGTAGGAGTAGATATGCGTACGCGCCGTGTGGTCAGAGTTATTAGGGCGAATAGAGGCAACAGCGAACGTCGGTGTCGAAGGGAGTGCCGTGGACTTTGCGGCAGATCGCTGCGCCGTTGTGGATTGAGAAGCAGGGGTTACCGCAGGACTCGGACTCTGCGCCGAGGTGAAAATGGGGCTGACGGCGCCAACAACTGCAAAGAGCGCGATGCTGGCCACCAGGCGTCCTGTATGTACACGGGCAATGGTCATGCATTAGCCTCAAGGTTCACTCTGGATACAAATGAGGACTGCAATAATGACGACGAGTTTAGCGCAGACAGCGCTCGACAATCTGCTCGAGGAAGCAAAAAAAGCGGCCGCGAATTCCTACTCGCCATACTCGGGATTTAAAGTCGGCGCGGCGCTGCGTCTTGCGAACGGCACGGTCGTGACAGGCACGAACGTCGAAAATGTTAGCTACGGACTGACGATCTGCGCAGAACGCGCTGCGCTGGTGCGGGCAGTGAGCGAGTTCGGTCCGGAGATTCGCATCGCGGCGGTGGCCGTTGCAAATCTCAACGACGCGGCAAGTCCCCCATGCGGAGCATGCCGCCAGATGCTGGCGGAATTCGCGGCGCCTGATACTTTGGTCATCTTTCCAGCAGCCGACGGAATGACGACGATGCCGTTCGATCAGGTCCTACCCCTCGGGTTCGACATGAGCCTGAAGAAGACCGGCAAGATTGAACAGGCATAGAGAGTAAAAAACTGCAGGAGCATCTCTCTATTCGGACGCGCCGTGTTCAGTCTGGAAAGCGGCTTCACTTTTTCCGAGGGCGCCTGCTTGTGATGACCGCGGCTGCACATACTCTCGCCGGCCTTCCTTGCGATAATTTCATCTGTTCCCGGAATTGAAGGTGATCTCGTATGTCTGAAAAAGCAAGTGTGCCCCTGCACATGATCGATCTGATCCGAAAGAAGCGCGACGGCGGGGCGCTTGATGCGCGCGAGATCGGGTTCATCGTAGCTGGCACGGCCAGTGAGTCGATTCCGCTGGAACAGTTGTCGGCATGGTTGATGGCGGCATGGATCAATGGCCTGACAATCGAAGAGACACGCGCGCTGGCCCTGGCCATGCGCGACTCCGGCGAAAAGTTCGACGCGTCGCGGCTCGGTAAGCAGGCTGTGGATAAGCACTCGACCGGCGGTGTAGGCGACAAGACCAGCTTTTTGGTCGCTCCGCTGGCTGCCGCATGCGGAGTGGCTGTACCCATGATCAGCGGACGCGCTCTCGGCCACACCGGCGGGACTCTGGATAAGCTCGATTCCATTCCAGGATTCCGCTCGGCGCTGTCGCTCGCGGAGTTCGAAACGGTTTTGCAGCAGTGCGGTGCGGCTATCGTAAGCCAGACCCCCAAGCTGGTACCTGCAGACCGCGTGCTGTATGCACTGCGCGATCGTACCGGCACCGTGGAAAATCCGGGCTTGATCTGCGCTTCGATTTTGAGCAAGAAACTGGCCGCTGGATTGAATGCATTGGTGCTCGATGTAAAGACCGGCTCAGGCGCCTTTCTGCGGAGACGGGCTGATGCGGAGTTTCTTGCTGCTTTGATGGTCGCGACAGCCGAGGGTGCCGGAACGCACACCGTTGCCTTGATGACCGACATGGGCGAGCCGCTGGGTCGCACTGCCGGGAACTGGATAGAGGTTGCAGAGTGCGTCGAACTTCTGCGCGGAACTGTGCCCGCCGGCAGTGAGAACTTGCGCGAGCTTTCGTTACGGCTCGCTGGATGGATGATTCACCTGGGCGGAAGAACGGAAACGGCGGAGCAGGGATATTGGGCCGCAGCCGGAGCGCTGGCAGATGGAACAGCATTGAAAGTGTTCCTGGAAATGGTGAAGGCTCAGGGTGGCGATCTCACCGTATTCGACAACTTGAAAGCCTCGCACAAACCGGGTGCAACTCTGGTTCTAAAAGCCTGGAAGACCGGCTACGTCTCCAAGATGGACACGATGGAACTTGGCTGGGCGGTACAGCGTCTCGGTGCAGGCCGCGAGAAGGCCGGCGAACCGGTCGATCCGCACGCGGGCATCGAGTTTCATGCAAAACGCGGTGTGCGCGTCGAAAAGGGCCAACCGTTTGCCACTCTGTACGCCACGAACGAAACAATGCTGGCGGAACCAGTGGATCGCATCAAGAGAGCCATCACGTTTTCCGACGAACCACCGGAAGAGGTGCCGCTCGTCAGCCATGTCTTCGCTCGCGAAAATGCGGAGAGGTATCTGCAAGAAACAGCTTCCAGTTCCTAGCTTTTAGCCGCAGGCTGATTCCCACCTCAGTTTGGCATGAACTGCTGTTAGCCTGTTTGTATCGAAAAGCAACAGTGTGTTTAGGCGGCTAGCTGCGACCTCGCGAACTACACAAGGCGAGGAACTGGGAGCGCGCGGCAAGAAGCTGTCTTTGAAGGAGCGTTCGCATTGGCGCGATTTACTGGGGTGCTGGGGATCTTGGCTGTACTGCTGGCGGCATGGCTTGGCTCAACCGATAGACGGCATATCCGCTGGCGGACGGTGGGCTGGGGACTGAGTCTGCAGGTCATATTTGCATTCCTTGTGCTTCGATTCGATTTCGGCCAGCGCGCGATGTTTTGGGCCGGCGGCGTGGTCACCAAGATGCTGAGCGCGACCACCGCAGGAACATCCGTTCTGTTTGGCAAGCTCGGCACGCCCGACACTTCGCTGGGATCGATCTTCGCCTTCCAGGTGCTGCCCACCATCATTTTCATCTCGGCCTTCTTCGCCGTCCTCTACCATATCGGCCTGATGCAGATCATCATTCGAGCACTGGCGTGGGTGATGTTGAAGACCATGCGCATCTCCGGCGCCGAGAGTATGAACGTGGCGGCATCGATCTTCATGGGGCAGACCGAAGCTCCACTGACGATCAGGCCGTTCCTTTCCAAGGCTACGCGCAGCGAACTGATGACCATCATGACTAGCGGCATGGCGCACGTGTCAGGCGGCATCATGGCCATGTACATCTCGCAGGGCATCGAAGCGCGGCATCTTTTATCGGCGGTCATCATGACTTCGCCAGGAACCATTCTGATTTCGAAGATGCTTGTGCCAGAAACAGAAGTGCCCGCCACCGAGGGCAAAGTCGTCATTCCGAAAGATGAGCAGCACAAAGACGAGAACCTGATCGGCTCCATCGCACGCGGCACCATCGACGGCGGCAAGCTCGCGCTGAATGTGGCCATCATGCTCATCAGCTTTCTTGCGCTCGTTGCCCTGCTCGATATGATGCTCAGCTGGGTGCACATCCACGCCGGGTTTCACTGGATACCCGGAAGCCTGGGCGAGATTCTCGGATATGTCTTCTGGCCCGTGGCATGGCTCATCGGAATTCCAGCGCAGGATTGCAGCGTGATTGGCAACCTGCTCGGCACGCGCATGGCGCTTAATGAAGTGATCGCCTATATCGCACTCGGTGCACACAAGGCGATGATCATGCCAAGGTCCTTCACCATTGCGACTTTCGCGTTGTGCGGCTTTGCAAATCTCGGATCCATCGGAATGCAGATTGGCGGCATCGGTGCGCTGGTTCCGGAGCGTCGCAACGATCTGGCACGGTTAGGCGTGCGAGCCATGCTGGCCGGCACGATGGCCAACCTGATTTCGGCTTCGATTGCCGGAATCTTCCTTGGGTGATCAGCAAGTAAGAAGTTGGGCGCAATCTTGGGGTTGTCTCCAACAAGAAGTAGTCGCTCATCCATCTGAATCCGCAGGTTTTGTGCTACGCGATTCCCAGTTCTTGTGTAGCACATCACTCTGCGACAAACCGGAAATGGTCGAATCCGCATCTCACCCTGCTGGAGATTTCCACAGGTGAAGGTGCCTCAAACGTCTCGAATCGCAGTTTGCCTGCTTGGCGCCGGAGTGAGCGTGGGCCTCGTCGCACTTCGTGGCGTCCGGGAACCGTCGACCGCTTCAGCGGCAACTTCGTCGACCGCTTCAGCGGCAACTTCGTCGATTGCCGCTCTAACTCCGAGGCTGAAACCGGCACCTTCGACCCCAATCGCGGAACAGAAAGCCGAACTGGGCGACGACGAGACCTGGCGCCCGGAGTGGGACGCCCTGATTGAAAGAGCCCTGCCCGACCATTTGCTCGCACCTCAGATGGCGAAGAACGTCAGGGAGTTTTGTCCACGCTTCGGGTCCATGGCGGACGTGGACCGGCGCGTATTCTGGGCGTACTTCTTCCAGGCACTTTCTGGAGCCGAGGCGGGATTGAAGCCAACCTCGACTGTGCAGCACAGTGAACCAGAAGTCGCTGTTGTCGATGAAGTGAGTCACCGCATGGTTCGCAGCGAAGGACTCCTTCAGCTCACCTATGAAGACGCCAGGCGCTATAGCTGCAATTTCGATTGGAATGCGGACAAGCAACTGCCCGAACACGACCCGAACAAGACGATCCTGAAGCCGGAGAACAATCTGCTCTGCGGTCTGAATATCCTCGAGAATCAATTGGTCACGCAACAGCGGCCGCTGTTGACAAAGTCGAGCTACTGGTCGCCACTTCGACCAGGATGGCCCGGTTTTCGCGTATTCGTCCAGCAGATGGCGAATGTGCCCTCACAATGCGGGCGCAGACACATCGCAAGACCTGCCGACTCCAGCAACGCAGCAGCCACGCTGACCGCTTCGCGTTAACTTCGCGCGCGTAGAACCGCAGTCTGCCGTAACGGTTCCCAATTAACGCGATTGACGCGAAGCCTGATCCTGCACTGGAGCAGGATTTTGATGGAGCAATTCGTCCTGAGCCTGCTGCAGAGACGTCGTTGCTTCGATTTGCTGAAAGTGGGTTTTCACGTCATCTTCTTCTTCCGAAATCGTTTTGAAAATGAGGACGTGGCCCTCGATATGGACGTGGGTCTCTGTGATCTCCCAGACCTGAGGAGAAAGCTCGCGGCGCTCAACATCAAAGGTACCGCCGGCCTTGAGCTCGCCCAGCAGCCCGTACCCGATTTTGATGTCGCGGATAAGCTGTCCTTTCAGGCTGACGATGCGATGCTGGTCGCGGTCGATCTCCATATCGCCTTCCATCCCGGCAAACACGCGTGCTTCGAGATCCGGCGGATGAAATTGCGGATCAGGCCTGAAATGGAGAACGATATTGCTTCCCTTTTCGCCTACCGTGGTCCAGACAAACGCGTCGGGAAGGATCTTGAGAAGTTCAGCGGCCTGCTCGTCATCATGCTGACCGCTTTTGCGCTGGCTGGCTTGCGCGTGCGAATCGTTCATGAAGGCGCTCATCTCCTGGCGCTGTTGATCCTCTGGGAGTGTCTGTCCATTACGCTCGACAACGCGATCTAGAGTTACCAGCCGCGCCTGGGCGACCCACTGTTTCACAGTCTTGCTGGGTTGCCGGTCGACTTCGAAGTAAAGCCAATGGGAATGATCGTCACGGCTGGCATCTAGTTCCGTCTGAACAGCTTGTTTGACAATGTCGCGCGGCGCTTGCGCTCGAATAAATCCTGTCGAAGCACAGAGGATTGCCAACGTAATGGGCCGAGTCCAGAGCACGAGAACCTCCGGCAAGAGTGCCAGACAGACAATTACTTAGATGCAATCTGTGGAAAACAGATATAGAGCGACGATCACAGACGTCAAGGCCATTGGATCGAAGTGGTAAAAAGCCGAGGCTCATTCCTTATGCGGGCTTCGCAGTCCTCATACGCCGAACACGATAGAAAAATGTAAGTGCCGTAACCGATCCGCAACTCACAAAGCTCGCTGCCATGCCCAGGATCAGCGACAGATCCCGCTGATATACCCCATGCACGATCCCGATCACCTGCAGCACGCTGAATCCGCCAAACGTAATCAGCGAGATTCCCTCGTCGGTCTTCTTGCGCCACACGGCGAGCACCTGCGGGACAAAGAGCAATGCATTGCACACCAAGCCCAATCCGAAGATCACAGCGACGATCTCTTTCATGGAGTCACTTTCTCGGGAAACCTCAGCGCATTGCGCAGACGTGCTTTTGCAGCTTCTTCCTCGCGCGTACGAGCTGGCGCGTTAGTCTCAAGCGAAGCCAGCAGACGTGCTGAAACCTGTGCCACTTCATCGACGGCCGTGAGAAATGCCGATTCGTTCGCCTTCGATGGTTTCGCAAACCCGCTGATCTTCCGCACAAACTGCAGCGACGCAGCACGAATCTCCTCCGGTGTAACCGGCGGATCAAAGTTGAAAAGAATTTTGATATTGCGGCACATAGGATGCTGACCCCCCGCAGAAGTTTCGCCCGCGCTTCAACCCGATCCGCGTACCAAACCGGGCTGAAGCGCAGTTGTAGAATCGCAGGAACGGACTAATCCGTACAAGTTATGAGCTACTTTGACGACGTTTCAGAGGCCGCACAATTTCTGCGCGCGAAGTTGGGCAGGCTGCGGCCCCGTCTGGGCATCGTATTGGGTTCCGGATTGGGCGCTGCAGCGAACGCGGTTCACGATCCGGTCATCGTGCCTTACGAATCGATTCCCCACTTCCCCAAATCCACGGTCGAGGGACACTCTGGCCGCCTGGTTGCAGGCACGCTTGGCGGAACGCCCGTTGTCGTCATGCAGGGCCGCGTGCACTTCTACGAGGGCTACTCGCCTCAAGACGTCACTTTTCCCATGCGTGTCATGGGTGCGCTCGGCATTCGTGCCGTAATTCTCACTAATGCGGCGGGCGGCATCGTCGAAGGATACAAAATCGGGCAGCTCGTTCTCATCGCCGACCACATCAACTTGATGGGTTGGAATCCGCTCGTTGGTCCTAATGAACCCCGATTCGCCTTCAATCGCCCCAACGGAGGACTTCGCTTCTTTGACATGTCCGATGCGTATTCGAAGCGCCTCCGCCAGGTGGCCATTCAAGCCACAGAGATGGAAGGCCAGACGCTGGAAGAGGGCGTCTACCTCGCCGTCAGCGGCCCCAGCTTCGAGACGCCGGCAGAAATTCGCGCCTTTCGCACCATGGGCGCGACGCTGGTCGGCATGTCTACCGTGCCGGAGACGATCGTTGCACGGCACATGGGAATCGAGGTACTCGGCATCTCCTGCGTTACAAACCTCGCAGCCGGGCTCAGCCCAACGCCCCTCAGCCATACGGAGGTCTTCGAAGCCGGCAAACAGGTTGAGCGAAAGCTGGCCGAATTGCTGGAGCGGCTGGCTATGTGGATCGCAGCGCTGGTGGACGCAGAGCCGTGAGCGACGCCCGCACACACAGCTGGGGCTACTATGCTGCGGCTCCCGTTTCCGCCGCAGGTCATCGGAATTGCCGGGGCCTCCGGATCGGGCAAAACCACGCTGGCCGCCGAACTCGCCCGCGAGCTCGACGGCATCCACTTCCCTCTCGACAACTACTATCTCGACCTATCGCACCTGCCGCCCGCAGAGCGCGCGAAGGAGAACTTTGACGATCCCGCGCTGATTGAGAGTGGCCTGCTGGCCGCGCACGTCGCCGCACTGGCCCGCGGAGAGACCATCGAGCGGCCGCTCTACGATTTTTCACGCCACATCCGCATTCCCGATCGCACCGAAACCATGCAAGCAGGTGCATTCCTGCTGGTCGAGGGACTGTTCTCGCTTTATTACGCTGAATTGCTCCCTCTCTACCAGATGCGTGTTTATCTCGACACCCCGGATGATGTCTGCTTCGATCGGCGCATGAGGCGGGACACGACTGAACGTGGGCGCACGCCGGAGTCGGTCCTTCGGCAGTATGAAGCGACGGTTCGGCCATCGAGCATTGCATTCGTGCGGCCCTCCGCGGTCCATGCCGACCTCGTCATCGACGGAACGGCAGCCCTGGACTGGAAGGTTGAACAGGTGCTTGTCGGCAATGCGCGGACGAGGACTTCTCCGATTACCGAGTGGATAAACATCCACAAAACGCCAAATTCACCGGATCGTGCCACTTTCGATCAGCAAATGCGTCGAAAGTGGAGGGGCGTCAGGACTCGAATCACGCCTATGCTTGATTGATGGAAGATCACTGCAGGCCTCTCGGATCCGTACAAAACTGTAAGTGATGCGAAATTTGGTATCGGTTCATTGAACATTTACGCGACATCTAAAGGGGAACAGGTTTGTACCGATAACGTAGGAAATGAAATGAGCAAGTCACTCAGAGCGATTCGACAGAAAGCGGAGGCGTGGTTGCGGCAGGGAATCTCGCCGCAACGTCTTGCGCTCACGCTTGCCCTTGGGTTTGCCATCGGATGCATTCCTGTTATCGGCATTCCAACGGCTGTGTGCCTTCTGGTCGCACTCGGTCTGCGGCTAAATATTCCGGCTATCCAGGCAGCAAATTATGCCGCCATGCCCCTCCAGGTGGCGCTGATCTTCCCGTTTGTACGCCTTGGCGGATGGCTGTTTTGCGTCCAGTGCGCACCCTGCGCTAATGAGCGTCAGAACCTTGCCCACGGGTCGCCGATGAAGCTCATGTGGACTTCCGGAAGCCTCGCAGGTGAAGCCCTGGCAGCGTGGCTCCTGATCGCAGTCCCGATGGTATCTCGTTGCTGACGTTCAGTGCTGACGCCGCTGCTGCGCCGCGTCCCGGTTCTGGCCTCTGCCGAATCCGGCGACTAACATCCGTTCATCGTAAGACAAACTGACACCTTCATCAGAACCGATAACGCAACGCCAGCTGCATCAGACGCGGAGGCATGGCGCTTACCGCCTGGCCGAAGCTTCCGCTTGAAATGTTGCCCTCCACGGCAGAAGCGCCGAAGAACTGAGCGTGATTGAACACGTTGAACGCTTCGGCGCGAAATTCGAGCGAGCGATCATCTCTCGACCAGGAAGCTGCGCGAAACCGTCGCATCCAAATTCTCCATGCCGGGGCCCGAGAAGAACCGGCGGCGCGCATTGCCCATGGTCCCCAGCGCGGGAAGGGTGAACTGCGAAGCATCGAACACCGCCTGCGCCGCCGAGGATTCGTGTCTATCCGCAGCGACTGTCCCGCTCCACTCCGGAGTATCCACGCCATTGTTGTTGATGCCGTTGGGAATTGTGCCGAGCAGCGATGTGTCGTTGTTGTTGAGCAACGTTACCGGCAGCCCCGACGTAAAGCGCGCAATGCCGGCAACCGCCCAGCCAGACGTCGACTGCGTGAATGCGTTCCCATCGAGACTGCAATGCGGGAAGTCTGGTAATGGAAGCTGGCAACCAGGTTGTGCCGCATATCGAAAGACGAGAGCCCGCGGCTCAGCGATGGGTCCACGGGATTAACCGGCTCCGGCAGTCCGGCGGACTGATCGATGGACTTCGACCACGTGTAGCTCGCCAGCAGTTCCAGGCCATGGGAGCGATGATTGATCGTGGCCTCCAGCGCGTTGTAGCTCGCATTGGCGATGGTGCGCTGCAATTCGACGCTGCCGAAGGCCGGACCGAACTGAGTGCGCGCCGCCTGCTCGTTGAACGGCCCGCAGGCTGACCCGAGACTCAGGCACAGCGCTGGATCGGCGGGGTTCGCCTCTTCCAGCACCAGCAGGTGATGCGACGAGGCGCCCACGTAGCTAAGCGTGAGCAACGATCCGGTTCCAAACTGCCGCTCCACGCTCGCCATCCAGTGCTCGGCGTAAGGGCGTCACGTCCTTCGGATCGACGGCAGGAATTCCGACCAGCGGCTCGAACTGGCTCCAGTCCACACTCGCGTTGGGATTTGCGCGGCTGGCTCCGTACGCCACCTTCTGCAGCGGGAATCGCTGTCCGGCGTCCGCCCCTGTTGCGGCCACAGTAAATGGCGATTCGAATAGCGGCGGCGCGGCGGACGTGTACGTGTACCCATAAGGCGGATTGGCGCTCATGATGCCGGCGGAAAGTCCTTCGTACGCGGTGTAGAAACATCCATATCCAAGCCGGATGCTGGTTTGACCCACCGGTCCCGCAAGCCGGTGCAGCCACGGCGCGTCAAACGAGGGCGTCCACGCCACGCCGATGCGCGGAGCGAAATTGTTCCGCGCAGGAGCCAGCGAATCGGGCACCCCGGGATCGCCGGGGAAAACCAGCCCCTGCGGCGCGCCGGGAAAGACCTGCGACTGCTCGCCCTTCACCAGCGTCTGCAGCTGGTTGAACTTCTCCTGCCAGGGGCGGATGCGGTCCCAGCGCACGCCGTAGTTCACCGTGAGCTGGCTTGTGGCCTTCCAACTGTCCTGGACAAACGCCGCCATGTAAAGGTTGCGGTTGTAGAAATCGCGTGCCTGCCCCTGCGTATAGCTCGACGGCACACCAAGCAGAAAGTCCGCGAAGTCCAGGCCCGTTTCCGATCCGTTGAAAGCGAAGCTGCCGTTGAACACCACGTCGGGATGCGTGTTGATCTGGTTCGCGTGGAATCTCACCGCCGAACTTCAGCCCATGTTTGCCCATGATGCGCGAAAACGCGTCGCTGATCTCATAGATGTTCTCGGCCTGCACCAGCGCAGTTGTGTCCACGCCCATCGTGAAATCGTTGAAGGCGACATTCTCGACCCCTTCCGTCGAAGGCTTCAGCGCGACGATTCCTGTAAATCCTTGCGACGCAAGCGACGGCCCAACGCCGCCTCGCGGCTGCCCCACGGCATTCGCGTTGCGCATAAAGCTCAGGTGAGATTCATTCAATGCCGACGCAGCCAAATGTCGCCGTGTGAGCCACGCTGGCCAATTGCGCCCGTCCCTTGGAGCTGGCGTCGAATCCCGGCACGCTCGCCCCGCCAGTTCCTGTCGGATAAGGATTGTCCAGCGAGTAGTCGTCGAGAAAGTAGTAGGCCGTAAGCGTTCCCTTGCCGTGCGTCCAGTCGGCGCGCAACGCGCCTTTGTTGTCGGTCAGCGTTTCAGCCTCAGCCGCAGTAGCAAAGAGCGCCGTCCCGGCGTTTGGCTGCGGCACATACGCCAGCAGACTCATCGCCGGAGCCGACCAGGCCGATTGGGGAATCTTGGCCGTCGGGAAAGACTGCGGAGTAGGGCTCACCCGCCGTCACCGTTCGGCCCAGCCGCGCGCTCAGCAAACCCGCCCAGCTGTTGCCATTCACGCTGCCCATTAACGGGTTCTGGCTGAAGTCGCCGCCGCGCTCGGCCAAAGATGGAACCGAAATGTTCCCTGTATCGATGCCCTCGGTCAGCCGCGTTCCCTGGTAATCGCCAAAGAACGTCAATGACTTTGAGCGAAACGGCGCGCCGCCAAGCGTTCCGCCAAACTGGTTCTGCCGGTAGGCTGCACGGTCTTGCGAAAAGTAGTTTCGCGCATCGAGTGCCGTATTGCGCAGGAACTCGAATGCTGAACCGTGCACGTGCGCTGTCCCGGCCTTGGTCGTCACCAGCACCTGGCCACCGCTGGAGTTGCCGTACTCGGCGTCGAAGTTTGACGTGAGCACGCGAAAGCTGTCGATCGCGTCGAGGTTCGGCAGAATCGATGTGCCCATGTTGACGTCCTCTTCCACGTCGCTGCCGTTCACCCGGAATCCATTGGAAGACTCGCGTTGGCCGCTGATCGAAAGATTGCCGGGATTTGCGTCGCCGGACGGAGGCGTAGACGCCACACCGGTCATGATGACCGCTCCCGGCTGCGCGGTGTTCTGCGGAACGATCCCCGGCTGCACCGCCATCAGGTCGGTAAAGCTGCGCCCGTTCAGCGGCACCGCCTCGATCTTCTTCGTGTCCAGCGACTCGCCCAGCTGCGTGCTGGTGGTCTCGGCCGCCAGCGCATTGGCCGTCACCTCGACGGTCTGCGAGTTGCCCTCAATCGCAAGAGCGATATCCAGGTTAGAGGAAGGTGCGCCGGCAGTCAGGATGATCTGCTGCCCGATAGACCGCAAAACCACTTGCCCTGATCTTCAAGCTGATAGGTTCCGGCAGCTGGCAAACTGATCTTAAATACGCCCTGATCGTCCGTCTGAGACGACCATCTGAGTCCACTTCCAGTTTGGCGAAGGCCCACGGAGGCACCGGGAATCGATTGCGCCAGTTGCATCGTGCACCACGCCGTTGGACTGATACGACTGGGCCACGCCAAATAATGGAAAAGAAAGAAAGATAAGCTATAAGAATGATCGATCTTTTCACGGCTGTTCCTGGATCGCTGATTCCTGACACCTTGAATAGCAGCACCCGCTTAACCCCGACCAATTTGGTCTTCATTAAATATACGACACAATTAAGTCCGTGTTTTACGCAGTGATCCGGATCACGTTACATGATGAGACGGCGGATCCTCTTTGTTGGAGATTCGACCCGCGCCTGCCCCAACCGCCGCATTGGGGCGCTTGGCGGATTGTTTTAAGGACGAGTTCTGCTTGAGTTCTTCTCTGGAACGAATCCGATCACAGGAACAAAGCGGACGTAGAGACAGCGAAATCATTTTCCCGAGGCATATGGGTCCGGAACCGGATTCCGCTCTGCAACCATGCCGAATAGATCATGTCGCGCAACTTGCTCGCGCCCGCTGCGAGCCTATCGGCTGTAAAATCGCGCGATTCCTGCGTTCCCTGCCCCTGAAATCCACCAATTTTCTCCAATTGATACACCTTTTCGACGTATTTTGAGGTTTGCCGGAGATAGGCCACATAATCCGCAAACACGTCCCCTTCAATGACATGCACGGGGGTCATGCGCGGCTGAACGTCGCCGAGATGCAGATTGGCCGCCACGAAACGGCCCTTCAAATTCCAATGAATCGTGTGGGAAGTGGTGTAGCCATTGGGGTTAGGACCTGTCCATCCGTTGTATTGGACGGTAGTGTGCAGCGGCTGCGATGCATCCCCGACATAGTGCCCAAGCCATCCCGCATAGAAGATAGCAGCCTGCTCGACGGCATGCGTGTCCTGGTGGGCTGCGGAGAGCTGCCGATACTCGCGCAGCGCAGCCTTGAGCCTCTCCCAGACCTCGGTGGCCTCCCAGGGTTGCAGACCAATCTTTTCCGGACGTTGGCCAGAGGCAAAGCCAGCAGCCTCGAAGTCGAGCCGGTGGCGAGGCAAGGGTCCGAGGGCATCGGCAGGCTCCAGATCAATAAAGTGCTCCGGGGCCTGGGCAGCATTCAGTTCAGGCTCCCCGGCAGAACGCCATCGATCCGGCTCTGGGCCGAGATATTCGATCTCCTTGATTGCGCCTTCGGAGCGAAGGAACGCAGGAACATCCGCAGGCAGGTTTGAGGCGGCCAAACGGTTAATAATGCGATGACCTTCGTTACCCCAAGCGTAGGCAAACGGGGCATGCAGGAAGGTACTTGCAAGGACAATGAATACAGGTGCAGTCAGTATGTTACGGGGAGACGTCCGAAGCATGAAAGTCAGTATAGGCGAACTGGGTTGGCGGCAGACGACACTGATGCCGATTCGTGTACAACAGTACGCTGGTTCAGTAACATACGCTTGAAAACCAGCCCATTTTGTGGAAGGGTGCAAGGTAAGCCTTATTGTGTTCGTGCTTGCCTTCGATGAAAAGGCCCTTGGGACGGCCGAGGCAATGAGGATGTATGCTCGCTTAAACAGTGCGAGACAAAAGGGGCCCCGGTAGTGTTCCACTAGCCCCGCGTTCGCATGTGGCAAGAGGAACTTGCCGTGCGGCGGAGAAGTTGCACCACGTGTCCGAGCGGCTCGCGCAAAGGGAACCGCGAAGGTACGGGATGAAGATGCAGGAGCGCGGCAACCCGATGAACTTAGGCGAAGCCAGACAATCGAACCCCGAAGCAGATAACCCCGCTCCGCCGCTTTGGTCTTCGCTCTCCGTCTTTGCCGTGGCGATGGCCGCGGGGCTCATTCTCGCTCGCGTTGAAGCAGGTCCAAAATACGACTGGCTTTTGCTGATGACCGCGATGGGCCTTACGGCTGCGGTCCTCATGCGCGTGCTGGCCGATTTGTCAGCCGAACGGGAAGCCGCAGCTCGATACGCTGGCGACCCTTTGAAAGACATTCTGGATTCCGCGGGTACGATGGTGATCTCCATCGGCATGGACGGCAAGCTCACCTACATGAATCCGACTGCAGAGCGGCTGCTGGGCTACCACGCCGCTGAACTGGTGAACCTGGAAAGCACAGAAAAGCTGCTGGCGCCCGGCGAGGAGGACCGGCTGGTTTCCGAGGTCCGGAGGCTATACGGCATCAACAAAATGGTGGAGGGAGGCCAGGAAGGAAGCCTCGTAACCTATGCGGAGGTAGTTACTTCCCTCGCGCCGAGTCAGGTTCCGAGCTTCGAGACGCATTTGCGGCGCAGGGACGGATCGCTCTTCCCCGTGCGGTTGCACATCAACACTCTTCGCAATCGAGATGGATTGCCCATCGGACTCGTGGGAGTAGCGCTGGACCAGTCGGTCAATACCACACCGGGCGAGAGCCTGCGCGTTCCGCGCGATCGGTATCGCGACCTGTTTGAAAACTCGAGCGAAATGATTGCGACGCTCGACATGACGGGCAAGTTCCTGTACGCCAATCCGGCGTGGAGACAAACCTTTCGGCTGGACCGGAACGCTCCCCTGGAACATGATTCGTTCGCAGACGTATTTGGGCTGGGCTGTCGCGATGAAGTCGCGGCGTTGCTGAAGAAGGCTCTCGATGGCGTAACGGTGGATCGTGCCCCCCTACGCACTGAAACTGCCGATGGTCGAGTGCTGGAACTGGAGATGAGTTTGCATCAGCGCCGGCGCGCCGGCAAGCCGCTGGCAGTGCAATGCCTTCTGCACGACGTGACGCAGCAGAAACAGCGCGAGCATCGTCTGGCTCTGCAACTGGTAGTGAGCCAGATCGTAGGTGAGAACATCTCTGCCGAGATTGCGACCAAGCGGGTGCTCGAGGCATTGTGCATCTCGCAAGGCTGGGACGTCGCGGTGAAGTGGGATGTGAACGCCGAAGAGAATCGTCTTGAATTCAGTACGGCCTGGGGCATTCCGGGCAAAGGCGCGGAAGGACTGATCCAGGAGAGCATGGGGATTACCCTGGCTTCCGGCGGCAGCCTGCCGGGACGCGCGTGGAAAGAGGGCCGACTGGTGTGGGCGTCGGATTTATCGGTGCTGACAACGAGCCCGCGTGTACAGGCTGCGATTCGAAGCAAGATGGTATCGGGCTGGGCTGCGCCTGTGCAGGTCGGCAATCACGTGCTGGCCGTATTGGAGTTCTATTGCCACGCGCGGATCCGCGAGGATCGCGAGACCACCGCAGCGATGGAAACTGTGGCCGGATCGCTGGCGCAGATGCTCGCACGGACGCGGGAGAGGGAGCGTGCGGAGGAACTGAGCCGGCAGCAGGAAATCCTGCTGGGATCCGTGGCTGACGGTATCTGCGGGGTCGATAGAAACGGCCTGGTGCGGTTTGCAAATCCTGCAGCGGCTCGGCTGCTTGGAGCGCGCCCACAAAACCTGATCGGCAAACCGGTTCACCAGTTGGTGCACGGTTCGGCGCCAGCTGACAAAAAGTGCAGTGAGGACTGCCCACTTCGACGCGCATCGGGACAGCGCAAGTCCGTGACAGGCGAAGGCACAATCTTCCGCAGCAACGGTACGGGATTTCCAGCGGAGTTCTTCCTGAACCCTATTCTGGACCAGGGAAGATTCTCGGGATCGGTGCTGAGTTTCAGAGACATCAGCCAGCGCTATGCGCTCGACCGCATGAAGGACGAGTTCGTTTCGACGGTGAGCCACGAACTGCGCACGCCGCTAACCTCAATTCGCGGAGCATTGGGGTTGCTTTCCTCGGGCATGCTCGGCGTGATCAACGAAAAGGCAGCCAATCTGTTACGCATCGCGCTCAGCAACTCCGAGCGCCTGGTACGGTTGATCAACGACATTCTCGATCTGGAGCGCACACAGAGCGGTCGCGAACCGCTTAGTTTCCGGCCAGCGCAGTTGGGGGAGATTGTGCGCCAGGCAATCGACGGCGTGCAGCCAATGGCCGATGAGGCCGGGGTGCTGCTGATCCACGACAAGACGCTGGTCGAAGTCACGGCGGACTCCGATCGACTGCTGCAGGTGGTGACGAATCTCTTATCGAATGCAATCAAGTTCTCACCGCCAAATTCAGCAATCTCCGTGATGCTTCGCTCGGGTGCCAGCGGCGTGACGCTGTCGGTCATCGACCAGGGCCGCGGAATCCCCGCAGACAAGCTGGAAGCGATCTTCGGTCGATTCCAGCAGGTCGATGCTTCGGACTCGCGTCAAAAGGGTGGTAGCGGCCTTGGATTGGCAATCTGCCGCGCGATTGTTTTGCAGCATAGCGGACGAATCTGGGCAGAACGCAACCCAGTGCGCGGATCGACGTTCCGGGTCTTCCTGCCCTATCAGCCGGTGGCCGCCAAGGCCGAGGAAGGCGAAGCAAGCCCAGCTGCACACGGAGCGGTGCTTGTAGCCGATACCAATGGAGGAACACGTCCGTTGATTCAAGATCAACTGACGCGGTACGGATATCGCGTGGTGGAAGCGTCAACCGTTGACCAGGCAGTAGCTGTGGCGCACGACGGAGTTTCGGCGATTGTGTTGGACACCACGATCGACGGCATCAATGGATGGGAGATTCTGCCGATGCTACGCCGAGAGGATCCGGAGGCGCATACGCCGGTAGTGCTGTTGGGCGTGGCAAATCCGCAGCAGTCAGCAGAGCAAGGTAACAAGGTGGACCGTCTCTTCCCGCGACCGAGTGACGACGTGCTGCTGGACGAGTTGGTCAAAGTGCTCTGCGAGCCCGGAGAGCAGGCGCGCGTCCTTGTCGTGGAGGACGACCCAGATCTGGGCCAGGTGGTCGCCGAGATCTTCAGGCGCGAAGCGATCGTCGTGCGCGTGGCTCATACACGCCAAAGCGCGCTGGATGAGTGCCTGACGCTGCAACCGCATATGATTGTGCTGGACATTGGAATGCCGAATGGCGATGGATTCAACGTCGTAGATTGGCTGCGCCAGCACGAAGATTTGAACCGGGCGCCGCTGGTGGCCTATTCTGCACATGGTTTGACGCAGGCCGAGCGTATGCAACTAGTGCTCGGGTTGAGTCACTTCCTCGCAAAAGCCAGCGTTGAGCCCGAACAACTGGAAGGCCTGGTACTGACAATGCTGCGCAGTTCGCAGGAAGCTGAAGAATCTGTACCCGAGGTATCTGCCGGCCAGGGTTCCTAGGGCCGATTCTGGAGAAGTATTTCATGCATCGCATTCTTATCATTGATGACGAAGACGACATCCGCGAAGTGGCAGCCTTGAGCCTGGAGACGGTTGCGGGCTGGGAAGTGATGGTGGCCAGTTCAGGCGCGCAGGGGCTTGCCCGTGCGGCAACCTATCAGCCAGATGCGATCCTGCTGGACGTGATGATGCCCGGGATGGACGGCCCCGCGACCTTTCGAGAATTGCAGAAGAACCCGGCGACGGCGCATATTCCGGTCATGCTGCTGACAGCAAAGGTGCAGGCGACCGATCGGTCTCGTTTTGCCGATCTTGGCGTGAAAGCCGTGCTGGTAAAGCCCTTCGATCCCCTGACACTTTCGCAGCAAGTTGCCGGCATTCTGGGCTGGAGCTGAAGCACCTTCCGTGGACGAGATTTTGGAATCGCCGCTGGCTGAAGCCATGAATCGGCTGTGGGTGAAATACCTGCCGCAAATGGAAGAACGTGCGGGCTCGCTGCGCAAAGCGGCCGAGAGCGCGATCAACGGAACTCTCACCGCAATCGAACAGCAACGGGCAAGCAGCGACGCGCACAAGCTGGCTGGCGTTCTGGGAACCTTCGGCATGAATGAAGGTACGGAACTGGCGCGCGAGGCGGAGAGTCTGTGCAGTGATTCAATTGGTGAAGACCCACTGATTACAGCGCGCCTGGCAGCGATTGCAGAACAATTGCGCGCCATGATCGCAAATCGCCGTTAGCCTGCACCGCCTCAGGGGCGTTGCGGGCACCCCAGCAATTACACTCGTATAGGTGATTCGACAGGACACATCTGTCCGGCAACTTGACCTCAGTTTTGAGGAGCCGCAGAGAGCGCGCCGCATTTGGCCAGTGCGCCAACTCGTGGAGCACGTCTGCGAACAGGTTGAGCAGGAGTACGGCGACATCTGGGTGGAGGGGGAGATTTCGAATTGCCGCCCAGCGCCATCGGGACACCTGTATTTCACGCTGAAGGATGCGGATGCACAGCTGCCCGTCGTCTTATTTCGCAGGCAGGCGCAACTGCTGCGCTTCAAGCCAGAGGATGGGCAGCACGTGCTGGTGCGCGGGCGCGTAAGTGTCTATGCGCAGCGAGGACAGTTGCAACTGGTGGGCGAGACGATTGAACCCGTTGGCGCCGGCTCACTGCAGTTGGCTTTCGAACAACTGAAGGAGCGACTAAAAGCCGAAGGGCTGTTCGATACCGCGCGAAAGCGGCCACTTCCGACTTTCCCTCGAACCGTAGGTGTCGTGACGTCACCGACGGGTGCGGTGATCCGCGATTTCCTCAACATCGTGGGGCGACGGCATGCGGCCCTGAACGTGGTAGTGTGCTCTGCCGCAGTGCAAGGTGATCAGGCCGCGGGCGAACTGGAATTGGCGCTGGCCCGGCTGAATACAAGTGGGTTGGTTGACTTGATTGTCGTAGCGCGCGGAGGCGGTTCGCTTGAAGACTTGAGCGCCTTTAACAGCGAGCGGGTGGCGCGGGCCATTGTCGCGTCCGCCCTGCCGGTTGTCTCCGCGGTCGGCCATGAGACGGACTTTACAATTGCGGATTTTGTGGCCGACTTGAGGGCGCCCACACCCTCAGCCGCCGCCGAGCTGATTACCGAGGCGCAGCATCGCGTAGCGGAACGAGTTGAAACGCAGACAAATCGACTGGAGCGCGCAACCCGATTCCAAGTGCTTCATGCACGCCAGCTTTTGGACAATGTGCCGCTGGATCGCGCAGAACGGCGACTCACTGGTACATTACACAGAATTAGCCAGCGGCTTGATGATCTTGTCTTTCGTGCTGAAGCAGGCATGAGCGGTCTCGTGCGCGCTCGACAACGCGAGGTCGCGGAACTAACCGCTGATGTGCTGCATCATGAACCTCGCCAAATGCTCGCACGGATGCGGGAGAGGCTTGGAGTCGGAGCAACGCGGTTGGAACGCTCGTTGGAACGGACTCTGCGAAGAAATGCAGCCCGGCTCGACGCCCTGGATGCGCGCTTGCGGTCACTGTCGCCCTTGGCGGTGCTGGACCGCGGCTACGCTCTCGTGCTGAGCGGGGGCGGCGCGGTGATACGGTCAGCAAATCAGGTTGCACAAGGCGATCGCATCAGGACCAGATTGTCGGACGGCGAGTTCAGCAGCACAGTTAATGAAGTAAGCGGAAAGAAAACCAAGAAGTGAGGCTATGAGCACAGGAACTGCACGAAAGCTGTTTGGGACCGACGGGATTCGAGGCGTTGCGGGCGAGCCACCGCTTGATGCAAGAACGATCTATGCAACAGGGTTGGCATTGGGACATTCGCTGCGGCGTCATACGCAGCCCAAGGTAATCCTCGGCCGCGACACGCGCGAGTCTAGCTCCTGGATTGCTGCAACGATAACCGCTGCACTTCGAGAAGCAGACGTGCTTGTTGAAAGCGCGGGCGTAGTTCCCACTCCCGCGGTGGCGTTTCTGGCGCGAACTCGGGGCTTCAATGCGGGTGTTGTGATTTCCGCTTCTCACAATCCATGGCGCGACAACGGCATCAAACTGTTTGGCGCAGACGGATTCAAGCTTCCGGACGCTGTCGAGGCGTCGATTGAGGATGGCATTTTACGGCATGCCGAAGAGGCTTCGATTCCGAATGTGACAGAGTTACTGCGTATAGAAGATAACGCGGCTCTTCCCGAGCAATACATTCAATTCCTCATCGAATCTGTGCCTGGGCTGAGGCTGGATGGTTTGCGCATCGTTGCCGACTGCGCGAATGGCGCTGCCGCAGCAGTGGCCCCGGATCTGTTTGCGCGGCTGGGTGCTCGGATTCCTGGGCAATTCGCGCTGCTCAATATCGCACCAGACGGCCGCAACATCAACGAGGGGTGCGGAGCACTCCATCCGCAATGGGTTGCATCGGAAGTCCAGAAGCGGGGAGCGGCGATCGGGTTGACATTCGACGGTGATGCAGACCGGTGCATGTTAGCCGGCGCGCACGGCAACGTGATCAACGGAGATGCGATTCTGCTGATGGCCGCGCGCGATTTGAAAGCGCGTGGGCTCCTGACAGGCGACCTGGTCGTTGCCACGACGATGTCGAACATGGGACTCGAGGCCGCGCTGAAGCGCTCGGGCATTCGCATGTTGCGCGCTCCCGTCGGCGACCGCTATGTACTGGAACAGATGCAGCAGCATGATGCATCTCTGGGCGGCGAACAGTCCGGCCATATCCTCTTCCCCCACCTGGCAACGACGGGGGATGGGTTGCTGACCGCTCTGGTTGTGCTGGATCTGGTTGCGCGCACCGGCAAGAGCGTGGATGAGCTGACGCAGGATCTGAAGGTATTCCCGCAGGTGATTGTGAACATTAAAGTGCGGGAGAAGAAGCCGCTTGAGAGCATACCGGCGGTGGCAGCCCGGATTCGCGAAGCCGAAGCGGAGTTGAAGGATTCAGGGCGTGTGGTGATCCGCTACTCCGGCACAGAGTCGCTGGCACGCGTGATGATCGAAGCTGAGAGCGAAGAAGCGATGCGCCGGCATGCAGATGCAATTGCAGCAGCGATTCGGGTCGAGCTAGGGGTCTAATGTTGTCCTGAACTTTTCCGTGAATTTCAGCCGCAGTCAGCGCCACGATGATTGAAGTAGGTTGCGTTCAGGAAGGAGACCTCCCATTACCGTATCTGCACCCAGGGAGCGCAATCCAAAGCAGTGGTCGACTGTTCAGATTTGGAACGCAATGAGCAGGCCGGGATTCCACGTTCAAATGGCGTACGCTGCCGTTGCGCTCCTCATTGTTTCGTTAGTCGGTTGCAGGTTTACAACAATCAAGGTTCCGTATGCGGGGCCAATTGCGCTTGCTGTCTTGGTGACGATGGCTGCAGTGCAGGTTCTTCCGACCTATTGGCATTCGAAGGGGAAGACAGATTTACGTGATGCCTCCTTCACGATTCCCTGGGCGTTTTTTTTCTGGGCGATCCTTCCATTTCCTGCCGACATCGCAGCACGTTTGAGCGCACACGTGAGTCTGCAAGATGCACACTTTGCCAGGCTGGATGAAACGCTCGGAGTAAGCGTGCCTGCGATCATGAGGTGGAGTGGACATCATTGGATAGGAGGAGTGGTCAATAGCACCTACACGATACTCGCACCTTTGATTGCATTCGCATTTCTACTACCGAGTTTGACGGGAAGAGTCAAACCCGCGCGACAGTTTCTGACCGGAAATCTCGTCGCGTTCATCGTGGGACTTCCCGTGTTTGCTCTCCTTCCGGCAGTCGGGCCCTGGAGTGGCTATCATCTCGCTCCAACACCGCTGCAGATTCAGTGTCAGTCGGACCTCTTTGAGCTTCGGAACGTCGGCATATATGTACACCACGCAAACGGAGTCATTTGTTTCCCGTCATTTCACGTGATGTGGGCGATTCTCTGCGCGCGGGCGCTCTGGGAATTCCGGCTTTTGCGCATCCCGGTATCGTTGCTATCCGGGCTAATCGTTATTTCCACGATGACCAGCGGATGGCACTACTTCAGCGATGTGCTCGGCGGAATCTTGCTGGCAGCAGTGGCCATGCTCGTATCGGAGTGGCTCTATCAAGCCGAGGAGAATCCACCTGCGTTGAATGACAGGTTAGGTGATTCCGACAGGAAACTTAGCCATGTTCGGAACTGAACCTGAAATGGATATCGGGAATGGATATATAGTCCCGCAACAGCGCTGGTGGTCAGTGACTTTGATTGACCTGATGATCTTTTAAAGGTCGCGCCAGTTTGGACCGAAGCCCAGATCGGCAACCAGAGGAACATTTAGCTTGATCACGCCTTCCATTTCGGCGCGCACCAAATCCTCGACGACCTTTGTTTCAGCCGTGGGAACCTCGAAGAGCAGTTCGTCGTGGACCTGCAGGACCATGCGGGTTCTCAGCTTGTTCTCTGTCAGTTTGCGGTCGAGAGCGATCATGGCCAGCTTGATCAGGTCGGCTGCTGTTCCCTGCAGCGGCGTGTTCACGGCGGTGCGCTCGGCGAAACCGCGGGCATTCGGGTTGCGGCTGCTGATGTCCGGGATGGGCCGGACGCGGCCGAAGAGCGTGCGCACCGCTCCGTCGTGGCGTGTATCTTCAAGGGTCTTTTCAATGAAGGCCTTCACTCCCTGGTAGCGAGCAAAGTAGCGATCGATGTAGGCACGCGCCTCACCCTGCGGAATGCCCAGCTGCGCGGCTAGCCCGAAGGGCGAGATGCCGTAGACAATGCCGAAATTGACGGCCTTGGCGCGGTTGCGCGTCTCCTTGTCCATGGTTTCCGCGGGAACACCAAAGACTTCGCTGGCCGTGAGGGTATGAATGTCTTCGTTCTGCTGATAGGCACGCACAAGAAGCGGGTCGCCGCTGAAGTGTGCGAGCAGCCGCAACTCGATCTGTGAATAGTCGGCCGAGAGAAGTTGCGTGCCTGGCGCAGCGACAAAGGCAGCGCGGATTTCGCGGCCCAACTCAGTGCGGATGGGGATGTTCTGCAGATTCGGATTCACGGACGAAAGGCGGCCGGTCGCCGTTGCAGCAGCTTGAAACGTGGTGTGGACGCGCGATTCTGAGTCGGCGAGCAGCGGCAACGAGTCAATGTAATTCGACTTGAGCTTGGAGAGATGTCGAAATTCGAGAACGAGGCGCGGAACCTCGTTGGTTTCGGCAAGGCCTTCGAGAACATCCACCGCGGTGGAGATGGTTTTGCCCTTGCCGTACTTCACGGGCACCGGCAGGCCCATGTCTTTGAAGAGCACTTCACCAAGCTGTTTTGGCGAATTGATGTTGAAACGGCGGCCGGCGAGCGAATAAATGCGTTCGCCGACGCGTTCGAGTTCCTGCCCGAATCGCGTTGAAAGGCCGTCAAGAACGGCGGTGTCGATGCGGACTCCCTTCTTCTCCATGCGGTAGAGAACCGGCGCCAGCGGCAGGTCAATTTCTTCATACACTCGTGTCACGTTGCTGCGTTCGGCTTCCGCACGGAGATCCGTCACCAGGGCCTGAATCGCAGCCGCAGCGCCCGGCAGGGACTCCGGCGCCTGCTGGTTGTGGCGTGCGGCGACATCGGCGAGAGTCTGAGTCGTGTGTGTCGGGTTCAGAGCGTAGGAGAGCAGCATGGAGTCATCGACGCTACCTTGCAGGGCAATATCGAGTCCGTAGAGAACATGCAACGCAAGTTTGAGATCGTGTACACGCTTGGGCACGGATGCGTCTTCGAAGAGCGCCTTCAACTCGGGCGTGAGCGGCAGGCACAGGCCTTTGCCGGGCTCGGCGCTGAGGCCAATGCTGGATTGCGTCTTCTTTTCAGCTTCTTCAACCACGTCGAGAAGTGACATGGTTTGAGGAACAGCAGGCTCGTCGGATCTCAGTTTCTGCCTCGGTAGGTTCGGCAGCCGCAAGGGCAAAGGCGAAGCCGTTCTTGCGTGCAGCAGAGTAGAACTCGATGGCCTGCTCATCGCTGGCCTCATCGATAAGTTCAAACGCCGGTGCGGACGCCGAAGGTGCCAGTTCGCGAAGCATTGACGTGAACTCGAGCTCGCTGAAGAGAACGCGGCATGCCTCGAGGTCCGGTTCCCGAGTCTCCATCGCCGTAAGATCAAGCGGAAGCGGGACGCGGCAGTCGATTGTGACGAGTTCCTTTGAAAGCAGGACGGCATCCCGGTTCTGCTCGAGCGACTCGCGATAGCTCTTGCGTTTAACTTCGGAGGCGCGATCGAGGACGGCTTCCACGCTTCCGAATTCGACAATCAGGTCCACACTTCCCTTGTCACCGATGCCGGGGGCACCGGGGATGTTATCGACCGTGTCACCGCGAAGAGCCATGACATCGACGACCTTTTCGGGCGGAACGCCAAGTACCTCAGTCACCTTGGCTGCATCGAGGACGAGATTGTCCTTCTGTGGATTCAGGACCTTCACGTGCTGGCGTCACGAGCTGCATCATGTCCTTGTCGCCGGAGACGATGAAGACTTCGTGGCCGAGTTCGGCGGCCTCGCGGGCGAGCGTGCCGATAACGTCGTCCGCCTCGAATCCCTGGACTTCAAGAATTGGAATGCGCAACGCTTCGAGCGAACGGCGAATGTAGGGGACCTGGCGGCGAAGGTCCTCGGGCATGGATTCACGCTTCGCTTTGTAGCCGTCGTAGCTGACATCTTCAAAGCTTTGCGACTTGGAGTTCCACTTGCGAAGTGTACCGATCGCCTGGGCTCGCTCGTCGCGAAAAACCGCACCGCTGGGGTCGAAGACCGCGGCAAAGTAGCGCGGGGAGAAGTCCTGGCGCAGCTTCTTGATCATGTTCACGAAGACATAAGTGGCCGCCGTGGGCAGCCCTGATCGGGTAGACATGGGCCGACTGCGCTGCATCGCGTGGTAGGCGCGGAAGATAAACGACATTGCGTCAAGTAGAAAGACGGGCGGCTTTTCCTGATCTGGCACGGTAACGAGTTTATCAGCGGAGATCCAGGCTGGATCCAAGAGCCAAGCAAACGGAGGTGAAGCAATTGGGTTTCGACGTTTGAGGGAACCGAGGACCTCTACGTAAATTTGGCAGCACCGATGCGCTGTGCAGCGGATTGACTGAATCAGCCGTTCATTGCTTCTCGCGGCTCGGGAAGTTCATTGGAGCTTCAAGGTGTCCGCAGAAGGTGGTGATGCAGGAGGATGGACGCTACTGCAGCAAGCCAACCTGCGTTTTTGAGAGAGACTGCTCGCCTTGCGCCAAATCGCGCCGGAGTCAAACTGCACGAGTTTCTAAGCCATTTCGTTAGGTGAAATCCGACGGAGGATGATGCCTGCTCACCTTGCGCGCGCTATGGTGCATCTGGAAGTATAATTTGCGAAGCAAAACGAGTGGGCCGTCTTTCGGATGAAGAAACTTCACTTCGCGGCTGTGCGCCTCTTTGAGCAAGTGCTTTTCCTCTTGTCCGAGCATGTGACGCACGTTTGTCAGCCACCTGTCGGTCACGGCCTCATAGCAGTGGCTAAGGATTCCTGGCACAGTTTCTACCGCGCATTCACCTGGTGCACTTAGTAGACGAAACGGGAGGCTCAGAGAGCAGATATGGCCGGGACAACGAAGCTGCGCGACTCGAATCCGCAACCAAGTGTCTCGTCTGCGCTTTCTCGGTTGTCGCCTGGCGTTATTATTCATTTTGCGGAGATGTTTTTTGTTGGTCTCGTTTTCGTCGTTCTTGCTGTCAGGTTTTTCACGCTGATATCGACGTATGCAGTGAACATCTTTTTCGTCGATCAGTGGGATTTTAACAATGCCACTCTGTTTCAACACCATTCGTTGTGGCAGATGTTTGACTGGCAACACGGGCCGCCTCGCCTGGGAGTCGGAGCTCTGTTCGAACGACTGGTAGATCCTCTTTTCAGTTGGAACAGCCGGACTGAGTCGTTCATTGTAGGGGTCGTGATTGTTATTGCCACAGTTTGCGCCCTGTGGTTGAAAAGAAAATTGTATGGCCGACTCTCTTATTCAGACGCAATTATCCCGCTCATTTTCTTGAGTCCGCTACAGTATGAGACGTTGTTCGTCACAGCCGATTTCGCGCATGGCCCAATGCCCTTGGTCTTAATTCTCCTGTATTGTCTGGCCTGGACCTGCCGCAATACCTCGCTTCGATACGGGATGGTGCTGACGCTCAATTTCCTGACGATTTATACCGGGTTTGGCTTGCTCCTGGGCCTGGTGACGCCACTGCTCCTTGCCATCGACTATTGGGTCAATCTGCGAAAAACAGGCAAAAGGCTCGTCTATTTTGTAGTGCCGTTGCTTGTCTCGCTGGCATCCTTTGGCTCATTCTTCATTGGATTCAAATCACAACCCTCTGCAGATTGCTTCACTTATCAATTCCAACCGATAGCAGGTTACGTAAGGTTCTCGGTTTTGATGTTTGCTCCATTCTTCGGCGCCCAGGGCGCCGATGCGCTGCCAACGCTGGCAGGAACGATGGCAGTCTTTGCCCTACTTACCGTGACAGCCATAAGTGGATGGGGTCTTTTGCGCGAGCGGGGTACGCAATGGACCAGGCACGCAGTGACTGCAGCCTTGTGCACGTACTGCCTGTTGTTCTGCATGGCCACAGCGTATGGCAGGTTGTGCCTGGGCATGCATTTTGCCCAGGCGTCACGCTACGCGATTTATCTGAATCTGGGATTCCTGGGCCTATATTTTTCTCTGCTCACGATTTCCGATGCGGTTATACGCAACATGCTGGTCGTATTCCTCGGCATTTCCCTGCTAGGTACGATCGTTTCTGGGGAACGCTCGCGCGCAGATATGATGTACTGGCACGACATAAAAGCGACGTGGAAGAATTGCTATCTTGCCACCGGCAATCTTAAGGAATGTAACAAAGTTTCGTGGATTTATCCCAGCGCGCCAGAGGTCACGCACCTTCAAGAAAAGTTGGATTTTTTGAAGAGAACCAGGCAAAACCTCTTCGCGGACTCGAAGTAAATCCGGGCGTACGAGATCGCTAGCGCAGACACGCATTGAACCTGCATTGATTTAGGAGCAAAGTTGTTGGGCTCTCAAGAACGCAGGGACCCGGTTCGACTGACCTCCCACTGAGACATGAGTGCTTCGCCGAAAAGACAAGCAATTGGCAGGCTGTCGCATGAGCGCATGTAAATCAGAAATGCACAACCGATCGGTTGCGTCTGGGCCACCCTACCTATGCTCTATAAGGAAGCTCCTTGTTTTCAGTCTGCCGCAGAGGGGATGACGCGCCATAAGGCATTCTAACTATTAGGCTTAGCCGCAGAGCTTGCTCAGGAGGGGAGTTACGCGCTTTTTTATTGAGCTTAATTCATTGCGCGAACCGGCAAGAAATACTAATCACTACGTGCATCTCCTTGCCCTTGTGACAAGTGAGTAGAGCAGCTGCAAGGTCCAACACTCCGCCGTAACCCTTACACTGGCGCATCTCTAACGACGTCGGAGTCAACTGCGCTCCCCAACACCGCTCGGAGGTACTCTTTCACGATGGCATTGCGGGTCCAATGTGCGGAATGGGGGTAATTCAGAAGACGCCATTCGCGTTCTGAGCTAAGCTCAGCTAGGCTAGACGTTATCAATGCAGCTCACTATTCTGCACATGGAGCCTCCTGAGTCGATCCCCAAACCCACAAACCAGCGAAACAGCCGACTGTAGTCCAACTCTTCCATCAGCAGTCGCTCGCTCCGCTTGCCATACAGCGCTTGCAGCAACAGCGCCCGCAGCAACTTCTCCGGCGCAATCGACGGTTGTCCCGTCGTCCCATACAACTCATCGAACCGCCCCGAAAGCGCCGCTAAGGCCCCATCCACCAGCTTGGAATCACGCGCAGCGGATGATCCTTCGGCACCCGCTGTTCCAGACTCACATAACTAAACACGCCTTCTTGCTGCCAATCATCTCCGCGCATGCTTGTTTCTTACCTCATTCCCCTGTGCATGCGATATGAGTTTTTCAGCACTCTG